>NZ_JBBOTC010000001.1:0-4800000 GCF_038050215.1 Paenibacillus sp. FSL H8-0104
GTGGACAGCCATACTTCTGATTTATGGCAGCAAATTTTATCAATCATACAAAACAAACTCAGCAAACCCAGCTTTGACACCTGGTTCAAAGCCACCAAAGCCACCAAGCTGAATGACCGTTCAATCGTCATTTCCGCACCAACCACGTTTGCCGTCGAATGGCTGGAGAGCCGTTACACCAAATTGGTTGGCTCGACGGTATACGAGTTACTTGGCAAGCAAGTCGATGTGAAATTTGTCATCGAAGAGAACAAGCCTGCTGAACCGGACCCGCAACTGCCGGCGCCAACGCCTACAGTTGTACAGGAAGAAGCCGTACTCAGCATGCTGAATCCGAAATATACGTTCGATACATTTGTCATCGGGCCGGGCAACCGTTTTGCCCATGCCGCATCGCTGGCGGTCGCTGAAGCGCCCGCCAAAGCTTACAATCCTCTCTTTCTGTATGGAGGAGTAGGTCTCGGTAAAACTCACTTGATGCATGCGATCGGACATTATGTTCTGGAGCATGATCCGGGCAGCAAAGTCGTTTATTTGTCGTCTGAGAAATTCACGAACGAATTCATTAACTCGATCCGTGACAACCGCGGGGAGAGCTTCCGTAACAAATACCGGAGCGTCGACATTTTGCTCATTGATGATATTCAGTTCTTGGCGGGAAAAGAATCAACACAAGAGGAATTTTTCCATACGTTTAATGCGCTGCATGAGGAACGGAAGCAGATTATCATCTCCAGCGACAGACCACCGAAGGAAATTCCGACATTGGAAGAACGGCTTCGTTCTCGCTTTGAATGGGGGTTAATCACGGATATCCAGCCTCCAGATTTGGAGACAAGGATCGCAATTTTGCGGAAAAAGGCACGTGCGGAAAACTTGGATATTCCGAATGAAGCGATGATGTACATTGCCAACCAGATTGACACCAACATCCGTGAACTGGAGGGCGCCCTGATTCGGGTCGTTGCTTATTCTTCACTGACTAATCAAGATGTAACCACTCATCTGGCAGCTGAAGCACTGAAGGATATTATTCCTTCCAGTCGTCCCAAAATGATCACTATTCATGACATCCAACAAAAGGTCGGCGAGTATTATAGCCTTAAGCTTGAAGATTTCAAAGCACGGAAACGGACCAAGGCAGTTGCTTTTCCAAGACAGATTGCCATGTATCTCTCTCGTGAACTGACAGACTTTTCTCTGCCCAAAATTGGGGAAGCATTCGGAGGACGAGATCACACCACTGTCATACATGCTCACGAAAAAATCTCCCAAGCGATTAAAAACGATCAGGATCTCTATAAAGTTATCAACAACTTAACCGAAAAAATAAAGAATCCAACCTGAACAAGTCCCAAGCCTATGCACAACATATACACATGTGGATAGGCTTGGGTGTACGGGTTTATACCCACTTATCCACATATTCAGTGCCCCTATTACTATTATTACTAAAAAGATCTTAAAGATATCATCTCCAAAATAGCCATTTCGGAGCTTAGCCTTCGGCCTTTGAAAAACACCTTTTAACACCCCAACACCCAAAAAAACAGCTAGGAGTGAAACCATGAAAATCAGCATAATGAAAAACTACTTAAACGATTCCATACAGCAAGTATCCAAAGCGATCTCAAGCCGTACGACGATTCCGATCCTGAGCGGTATTAAATTCGACGTCAATCATCAAGGTGTAACGTTGACAGCAAGTGACACCGATATATCCATTCAATCCTTCATCCCGCTTGAAGATGGAGATAAAAGCGTAGTTCAGGTAGATCAACCCGGCAGTGTAGTTTTGCCAGCCAAGTTTTTTGTGGAGATCATCAAAAAGCTGCCATCACAGGAAGTGCACATGGAAGTCAAAGAGAACTTCAACACCTTTATCTCCGCAGGTGCTACCGAAATTCAACTGGTAGGTCTGGATCCGGAAGAATTCCCGGTACTGCCAAGCATCGAAGAAAACCAAACCGTCTCCATTCCAGGAGATTTGCTGAAAAATATGATCAAACAAACGGTCTTCTCCATTTCCACACATGAGACTACTCCAATCCTGACAGGTGTACTCTGGAGTTTGGGTGACAACGAATTGAAATTTGTGGCAACAGACCGTCACCGTCTTGCTACTCGATCAGCAATGCTGGATAATGCAGAAGGTATCCGCTTTAACAACGTGGTCATTTCCGGTAAAACGCTGAACGAGCTCAGCAAAATTGTTCCGGATCAAAATACCCTTGTGGATATCGTTGTTGCAGATAACCAGGTTCTGTTCAAAATCGACCGTGTATTGTTCTACTCCCGTATTTTGGACGGAACATATCCGGATACTTCTAGAATTATTCCAACGTCATACAAAACAGAACTTGTTTTAGATACAAAAAAATTAAGTGAATCCATTGACCGGGCTTATTTGCTGTCGCGTGAAGAGAAAACAAACATCGTGCGTATGCAAACGATGGATTCGGGATCCGTTGAAATTTCTTCAAGCTCTTCCGAGCTAGGTAAAGTAAGAGAAGAAATCGAACCTGCCGAGTTTACAGGAGATCCGTTAAAAATCTCGTTCAACTCTAAATACATGCTGGATGTGCTGAAAGTTGTTGAAAGTGAGCAACTGATGATCGCTTTTACAGGAGTCATGAGTCCAATCATCTTGAAACCGCTGGATGACAGTCACAGCCTTTACGTGATATTGCCATATCGGACGACCAACTAACGAAAGGAAGATCATAGTGAACCAAGTTACGATTCGTACGGAATATATTAAGCTTGATCAATTTTTGAAACTGGCTGATTGCATCCCAACTGGAGGTATGGCCAAAGCTCTGCTTCAGGAAGGACTTGTACGTGTGAATAAAGAGCCTGAGGAACGCCGGGGACGTAAGTTATACCCTGGGGATATCGTTGAAGTGGACGGAGAAGGCACATTCGAAGTTGCTGCAGAATAAGAAGACCAGTTCGATCCTGCTGCCTCCTGACGGACGGGATAAAAGGGAGGTTACCGCGTGTTTGTGAACAGCATTGATCTGCAGAATTTCCGCAATTATGAACATCTGAGACTGGATTCTTTTGGTCCCGTAAACTTGTTGATCGGGCAAAATGCCCAAGGCAAGACCAATCTTGCAGAGGCGATTTTTGTACTTGCACTCACCAAGAGCCACCGTACATCCCGTGACAAGGAGTTAATCCGTTTCGGTGAGGAACGTGCCAGACTTGCAGCAGAGGTCGACAAAAAGTACGGATCGGTCAAGCTTGAACTATCTTTGTCGCAACAAGGCAAAAAAGCAAAGATTAACGGCCTGGAGCAGCGCAAGTTAAGTGATTTTGTCGGAGCGCTCAATGTGGTGATGTTTGCACCGGAGGATCTGGAAATTGTAAAAGGCACACCGGGGGTCCGCCGCCGGTTTCTTGACATGGAGATTGGACAGGTTGCACCTGGCTACCTGTACCACCTGCAGCAATACCAAAAAGTGCTCGTCCAACGAAATAATTTGCTTAAGCAGTTATGGGGAAAAGGGGCATCGGCCCAGACCATGCTTGAGGTGTGGAACGAACAACTGGTCGAGCATGGTGTTAAAATCGTCAAAAAAAGGAAACAATTCATAAAGAAACTGCAAAAGTGGGCAGAAACGATTCATCAGGGGATCACCGGAGGCGGAGAAGTCTTGCGGCTGGCCTACCTTCCTTCCTTCAGCGAAGCCGCTGAGGAAGATGAAGCTGTCTTAATGGACCAATTTATGATAAAATTATCACAAATGAAAGAGCAGGAGATTCGCCGAGGCACAACCCTTAGTGGGCCGCATCGGGATGACCTGTCCTTTTTCATTAACGATCGGGAAGTACAAACATATGGCTCGCAGGGGCAGCAGCGCACAACGGCGTTGTCCCTTAAACTTGCGGAAATTGAACTGATTCATGAAGAAATCGGAGAATATCCAGTTCTGTTGCTGGATGATGTTCTGTCCGAGCTGGACCCTTTTCGCCAGACGCAGCTGATCGAAACGTTCCAGAGCAAGGTGCAAACCTTTATTACGGCTACGGGGATCGAGAGCCTGAACGTTGACAAGCTCAAAGATGCCAGTATTTATCACGTTCATGCCGGACAGGTTGAACGCTAAGGAGTGAGGGGCTTATGTACATTCATCTGGGCGGTGAGAAGATCATCCGTTCTTCCGAATTGGTCGCTATTTTTGATATATCGATTGAAAAATCCTCAAAGATCTCCAAGCAGTATGTCACGCATGCCGAGCAGGAAAAAACAGTGGAACACATCGGCGAAGAGGAAGCCAAGTCCATTGTGGTGACCAAAAACATTGTGTACTACTCGCCTATTTCCTCAGCCACGCTGAAAAAGCGGGCTCACATTTTTCCGGATCTCTAGCGTTGTGTGGCATAAAAGATGTCTCTTTTGCTGCTTGTCTTTAAATTTGAATAGCTGCTGAAATGAAGGACGTTGCCTATTTCAGCAAACAATTATTAGTTAACGCATATTTACGATATTGAATCTATAGAAGTAGGTGAAAGGCATGTCTATGAATCAACCGTCATATGATGCGAATGAAATTCAGGTCCTTGAAGGATTGGAAGCCGTACGGAAGCGTCCGGGCATGTATATCGGTTCCACCAGTTCCAAGGGCCTGCATCATCTGGTCTGGGAAGTAGTGGACAACAGTATTGACGAAGCGCTTGCAGGTTACTGCGACCACATTGAGGTCAGTATCCATGAAGACAATAGCGTGACTGTAGTCGATAACGGACGGGGTATTCCTGTCGGCGAACATACCAAAATGAAACGTCCTGCACTTGAGGTAGTTATGACTGTCCTCCATGCAGGGGGAAAATTTGGCGGCGGCGGATATAAAGTATCCGGTGGTTTGCATGGTGTTGGTGTGTCCGTTGTGAATGCACTCTCTGAAAAAGTGGTTGTAACGGTTAAACGTGAGGGACATATCTATCAACAGGAATATCGCCGTGGAGCTCCACAGTATGACCTGAAAGTGATCGGTACAACCGACGAAACAGGAACAACGGTTAGATTCCATCCGGACCCTGAAATTTTCACGGAAACAAGAGTGTTCGAATATGACATCTTGCTTGCCCGGATTCGTGAGCTGGCATTCCTGAACAAGGGCATCGGTCTTACATTGACGGATGAGCGTACAGGTGCAACCAACTCGTTCATGTACGAAGGCGGCATTATCGAATACGTCTCCTACCTGAACCAGAAGCGCGAAGTCCTGCATGAGAATCCAATTTACGTCGAAGGTTCCAGAGATAACATTCAGGTGGAAGTTGCCCTGCAATACAATGACAACTACACCGAGAATATCTATTCCTTCGCGAACAATATCAACACGCATGAGGGCGGAACGCATGAATCAGGTTTCAAGAGTGCCCTTACGCGGATTATCAATGACTACGCCCGTAAGGCGGGGGTAATCAAGGACAGCACGGGGAACCTTTCCGGGGATGACGTGCGTGAAGGTTTGACGGCCATTATTTCGGTCAAGATTCCGGAACCACAATTTGAAGGACAGACGAAGACCAAGCTGGGCAACAGCGAAGTGCGTGGTATTGTCGAATCCTTGTTTGCCGAGAAGCTGCAGGAGTTTCTGGAAGAGAATCCTTCCGTATCCCGTCGCATTTTGGAAAAAGGGCTGCAAGCAGCACGTGCGCGTGAAGCTGCCCGTAAAGCCCGTGAACTGACACGTCGTAAAGGTGCACTCGAAGTAAGCTCACTTCCAGGTAAACTGGCAGACTGTTCATCCAAGGATGCTTCAATCAGCGAATTGTACATCGTCGAAGGTGACTCTGCAGGCGGATCAGCAAAGCAAGGTCGGGATCGTCATTTCCAAGCGATTTTGCCACTGCGTGGTAAGATTTTGAACGTGGAAAAAGCTCGTCTCGACCGGATATTGGGTAATGCGGAGATTAGAGCAATTATTACGGCAATGGGTACCGGTATTGGTGATGACTTCGATATTGCCAAAGCACGCTATCACAAAATCATTTTGATGACCGATGCCGACGTTGATGGTGCTCATATCCGAACACTATTGCTGACATTCCTGTATCGGTACATGCGTAAAATCATTGAGGCAGGTTATGTATATATTGCACAACCGCCATTGTTCAAGATTGAGCGTAACAAAGTGATTCGTTATGCCGGTTCCGAGAGAGAGCGCGATGAAATTATTGCAACGCTCGGCGAAAATGCGAAATTCAACGTTCAGCGTTACAAAGGTCTTGGCGAGATGAATGCCGGACAATTGTGGGAAACGACGATGGATCCGGAGAGCCGGACCATGATGCAAGTATCGATTAATGATGCCATACTTGCTGATACCATGTTTGACACCCTGATGGGGGATAACGTTGAACCGCGTCGTGACTTTATCCAGGAAAATGCAAAATACGTGAAAAACCTCGACATTTAACATATTCGAAGAGGCGCCTGAGAGGGCGCCTTTTTTATATTAGGGAAGCTATGGAACAGGGAAGGCGTATACTTAGATCTCCATATCCCTTTGTTATCTGCGTACACGTTTTTTGGCAGATGAAGCCTGTGCTTTAGGGGATGGCCGGGAGCTCTTACCCTTTTTGGAGGGCAAACGACCGTACGCAATCGCATAACGTTTGATCTTCCGGTACGCCTCCTTGTCCGGTAATAAGCCAAAGGCATAAATGCCTGGCAGTGTGTTGACTTCAAGAATCCAGGGACGCCCTGCTTCGTCTAGCGCAATATCAATACCAATCTCTTTGAGTCTTGGAAATGATGTTTGCAATTGCACAGCGGTATGAATACCTAAGCGGTACAGCTCAGTGCGAAGTTTTTTGAAGCCATCCTGGTGAAGATGGGGGAGTACGAGTTCTTCAAACGTGGCCAATCGCCCACCGCCATGAATGTTGGTGATGATTTTACCCGGGGCAGCAACACGTCCCAGAACACCTGTTGTTTCCCAGTTGTGTTGCAGATTTTTCTGAGTTAACACACGCAAGTCAAAAGGCAAATCTTCATGCTTCATCAGCGATATTCCCTGTTGAATGATATAATCACGTTCCTGAATGCGATCATTCAGTGCTCGTTCGAGTTCGTCCAGAGAATGAAATGATCTCTCCTCTGTACCGTATTGGAGATGATATGTTGTTGTGAGATAGGTAGCTCTGGAGATAATAGCACTTGCTTCGGGTTCATCAGGCAGGTTTCGATCATTGGTTTCTTCCGAAACCTCTGCATCTGTGGTGGAATCTTCGGAATTAACAACAGGTTCGTATAAACGGGTTGTTCTCACCCGCATAACGCCATTACCGTAAGTGCCACGGTCCGGTTTGATATAGTTGGACTCAAATAATTCAGTCATTCGTTCCAGAGTTTGACGGCTATATTTTCGGGTCACTGGGATATATTCATTCACAATGCGACTGCGTTGTAACACGGCTGTTTTGGCCCATTTGCTGGAGACGCGTTGGATACCCAAGATTCATCAGTCCTTTCATGTTTTGTTCAGTTCTAAAGAGGGACCAGACACGGAGAAATCAAAGGACAAGAGACGATTTCAGTGGTATAATAGAGAAATATGGCGTTTTGTGCGATGAGCTGCACAATTTGCAGTTTGATCGTAGGACGGGAATGGCTTTAGCCTCGGTAGGCACAGTACATATGCCGTTTTTCTAGCATTGTATGTGCAATTGGGGAGGAAGGCAGGGCGTATCCCCAGACATGCAGAAGTTCCCGGAAGAAAGGCTATTGCCCAGCGGACGTTTAATTGTGTAACTTTTGTGAAAGTAATATAATAAAGAGTAGCGTTCTTGCGCGGTTTTAGCCTTGTTAGGCTTTTCACATATAATCAACTTTTTTGCATGACGGAATGGAACGTTTGTTGAAGGACAAGAAGGAGGTCCAGCATGGCGGAAGAAATGAACTCTCAGATTACAGATCGGGATATAGGCGTCGAGATGCGTGAATCGTTTATGGATTATGCGATGAGCATCATCGTTAGCCGTGCCTTACCTGACGTGCGTGATGGATTGAAGCCGGTTCACCGGCGTATTCTGTACGCGATGTCAGAGCTCGGCATGACACCCGATAAACCACATAAAAAATCAGCCAGAATCGTCGGCGAAGTTATCGGTAAGTATCACCCACACGGTGACTCTGCTGTTTACGAGACGATGGTACGGATGGCACAGGATTTCTCCCTGCGTTATATGCATGTAGATGGACATGGTAACTTTGGATCGGTCGATGGTGATATGGCAGCAGCCATGCGTTATACCGAAGCACGTTTGTCCAAGATTGCTATGGAAATGCTCAGAGATATCAACAAGGATACGATTGATTTCCAACCGAACTATGACGGTGAAGAACATGAGCCAATCGTTCTGCCTGCTCGTTTTCCTAACTTGCTTGTCAATGGGGTTGGCGGGATCGCGGTAGGTATGGCTACCAATATTCCTCCTCATAACCTGGGTGAGGTCATTGATGGTGTACAGGCCATGATTCAAAATCCGGACATTACATCCATGGAACTCATGGATTACATTCAAGGACCAGACTTCCCTACGTCCGGCTACATTTTGGGCCGCTCAGGCATTCGCCAGGCGTATCAGACCGGACGTGGTTCAGTAACGATGCGGGCTAAAACCAACATCGAAGAGAATAACAACAAGGCACGAATTATCGTTACAGAGCTGCCTTATCAGGTAAACAAGGCGAGACTTGTTGAGAAAATCGCTGAGTTGGTACGTGATAAAAAGATTGATGGTATTACTGACCTTCGTGATGAGTCTGACCGTAATGGTATGCGGGTTGTAATTGAGCTTCGCAGAGACGTGAATCCGGGGGTTGTCCTGAACAACCTGTACAAACATACATCGATGCAATCCACTTTCGGGATTAACATGCTTGCGATTGTTAATAAAGAACCTAAAATCCTGAACTTGCGCGAAGTGTTGTATCACTACCTGCAGCATCAGATTGAGGTTATTCGCAGACGTACGCAGTTTGAACTGAAAAAGGCTGAAGCTCGTGCACACATTCTAGAAGGTTTACGTATTGCGCTGGATCATATCGACGAGATTATTACGTTGATTCGTTCATCCAGTAATGCGGATGCAGCAAGAGAAGGTTTGATTGAGCGCTTCTCACTCAGTCATGATCAGGCTCAAGCTATTCTCGATATGCGTTTGCAACGACTCACAGGTCTGGAACGCGAACGTATTGAAAATGAATATAACGAACTGATGGTCAAAATCAGAGAGTATCGCGAAATTCTGGCCAATGAGCATCTGGTGCTTGAGATTATCAGTACGGAACTGCAAGAGATCCGCGACCGCTTCAGCGATGATCGTCGTACGGAGATCACTGTAGGTGAAGAGAGTATTCTGGATGAGGACCTGATTCCACGTGAAGAGGTTATCATTACGATTACTCATACAGGCTACGTGAAACGTCTGCCGGTATCCACATACCGCAGCCAGAAACGTGGTGGACGTGGAGTCGTGGGTATGGATACGAAAGATACCGACTTTGTCGAGCATCTGTTTGTGACAAACTCCCACAATTACCTCATGTTCTTCACTGACAAAGGTAAAGTGTACCGTCTCAAAGCTTACGAGATTCCAGAGCTTGGACGTACCGCACGGGGAACGCCGATTATCAACCTGATCCAGATCGAGCAGGGCGAATCGGTCAATGCCGTAATTCCGGTCCAGGAATTCGAAAGTGACAGATACTTGTTCTTTGCTACCCGCCAAGGGGTTGTGAAGAAGACGCCACTTGAGGATTACACCAATATTCGCAAAGGCGGCTTGATCGGTATTTCCTTACGTGATGATGACGTTCTGATCGATGTTAAGCTGACCGATGGATTGCAAGAGATCATCATGGGTACAGCTCACGGAATGTCTATTCGATTCTCGGAAGGTAACGTACGTTCCATGGGACGAAGCGCAACCGGGGTCAAAGGGATTACATTGGATGAGCAGGATGCTGTTATCGGCATGGATGTAGTTGATAAAGAGCTTGATGTTCTGATCGTTACAGCCAAAGGTTACGGTAAACGTACACCTGTCAGTGATTATCGGATGCAGACTCGTGGCGGTAAAGGGATCAAGACTATTAATGTCACAGAGAAGAACGGCTCAGTAGTCAGCCTCAAAATGGTTAAAACCGAAGAGGATCTGATGATTATCACGTCCAGCGGTACGTTGATCCGGATGAGCATGGAAGGCATATCCACTATGGGTCGATACACGCAGGGTGTGAAGCTGATTCATATTCGTGACGAGGATTCAGTAGCTACAGTCAGCCGAATTGACAAAAATGAAGAGGAACCAGACGATGAGTCGCTTGAAGGCTTGGAAGGCGAGGAGTCCCAAGCTCCGGAAGTAAGCTTGGAAGAAGGCACCGTTTCTGACGCTGAGGTTAATGAAGTTGAGGGCGACGACGATTCCGGTTCGGAAGCATAAAATAGAATTTTATAAAGACTGATCTCTTTGAGATTGGAAGAAGATTGCGAGGGCTCCCACGGGGAGCCCTCTTGTTTGTATAAAGGAATCTCTTCTTTTATTCTTCCGAATCTGGGATGTACAGCCTGATTCCTGAGTAATATAATGGGAAATATCATGAAAAACCGGGACTATGGTCTTGTTTGTATTAACATAGAAGAACGATGAGTGAGGGGAATACACATGGGATTAATCACCCTGTCAGAAGTCAAACCAGGACTCAAACTTGGGAGTGATGTGCAAACACTTCGCGGCAACGTTCTGCTTCAGAAGGGAAAAGTCATTTTACCCAAGGATATGGAAGTGCTCAGAGCCTTTATGATTCAACAGGTAGATATTGAACAAGAAAGAACGGTGTCGAGTAGTACAGGAACCAAAGGTGCATCTGTGTCCGCAGGAAGTTCTGCGAATGACAACAATGGTGAACGGGCAGGGAAGACAGGGAACGTCACCACAGCTCCTGTAGTAACGTCTTTGCAGGATGAGTATGAGAAAATGGTCGGACTAACCAAAAATGCTTTCCTGTCCTCTCTGGCGGCTGAATTACCGGTCTATGAGTTACGTACACAGTTGGAGGCAGTGTTTGCACATCTCAAACAATATAATGTGCTTACCTTTAGTCCACGAGTAATGCAAGAACATGATTATGTATATCACCATGCCGCACTGAGTGCGATCACATCCTATCAACTGGCTCAATGGATCGATCTCCCCTCCAAGGATTGGATGCAAGTGGCTTTTGCAGGCTTGTTCCATGATATTGGTAACAACAAGGTAGATCCGCAGATACTCCATAAACCATCCACGTTGACGGCTACAGAGCAGGAAGAGATTCGTCAGCATACGAAATATGGTTATCAGATCCTTAAACAGGCAAAGGCTATTAATGAGGGAGCCAGACTTGCAGCTTTACAGCATCATGAAAAAGTGGATGGTTCAGGCTACCCGTTGCAGCTTAGTGGGACGCAGATTCATATTTATGCCAAGATTGTAGCTATCGCTGATATTTTCCACGCCATGACGCTGGAGAAGATCTACCGCAAGGCACAATCACCATACCTAGTCCTAGAACAGATCCAAAGTGAGGCATTTGGGAAATTGGACCCTGCAATTGTAAGAGTATTTGTTCAACGATCGACCCAGATCCATAATGGCATCCGAGTAAAACTCAGCAATAACCAGATTGGAGAGATCGTATTCTCTGATCGAGATCATCCTACACGGCCTATGGTGTCAGTAGAAGGAACCATCATTAACCTGATGCAGCAACGGCAGCTTCACATCCAAGAGGTTATCGGATAACAATAGATATTAAAGTAACTTGATGAGAGGGCCTTTCTTTTATAGAGAGGCTTTTTACGTGAGATAAATGTGGATGTGTAGAAAAAACAGAAAGATTGTAGAGTTATATATAATTACTCAAAAAAAGACTTGCATTCAATATCTGTACATGGTATATTCTAAGTCCGGCCAAGAAAACACGGTTTACACGGTGCGGCAAGCAAATGAAATAAGCTTCGAAAGAAACTTAAAAAAAGAGCTTGCAAAGTTGGTTTGGATGTGATAAGATATAAAAGTTGCTGAAGAGAACAACATTCGGTAACAAAATAAGTTTGATCTTTGAAAACTGAACAACGAGTGAGTAAACATTCTGCTTGCAGAATGAACGCGAAAGTTTGAGACAAGCCTTGGCTTGAATCGGCTGGAGCACAAATGAGATTTTTAATCTCGTCAGATTCAAAATGAGCTTATCGCTCTTTTCAATACTTTATTGGAGAGTTTGATCCTGGCTCAGGACGAACGCTGGCGGCATGCCTAATACATGCAAGTCGAGCGGACTTGAAGAGAAGCTTGCTTCTCGGATGGTTAGCGGCGGACGGGTGAGTAACACGTAGGCAACCTGCCCTCAAGTTTGGGACAACTACCGGAAACGGTAGCTAATACCGAATAGTTGTTTTCTTCGCCTGAAGGAAACTGGAAAGACGGAGAAATCTGTCACTTGGGGATGGGCCTGCGGCGCATTAGCTAGTTGGTGAGGTAACGGCTCACCAAGGCGACGATGCGTAGCCGACCTGAGAGGGTGATCGGCCACACTGGGACTGAGACACGGCCCAGACTCCTACGGGAGGCAGCAGTAGGGAATCTTCCGCAATGGGCGAAAGCCTGACGGAGCAATGCCGCGTGAGTGATGAAGGTTTTCGGATCGTAAAGCTCTGTTGCCAGGGAAGAACGCTTGGGAGAGTAACTGCTCTCAAGGTGACGGTACCTGAGAAGAAAGCCCCGGCTAACTACGTGCCAGCAGCCGCGGTAATACGTAGGGGGCAAGCGTTGTCCGGAATTATTGGGCGTAAAGCGCGCGCAGGCGGTCATTTAAGTCTGGTGTTTAATCCCGGGGCTCAACCCCGGATCGCACTGGAAACTGGGTGACTTGAGTGCAGAAGAGGAGAGTGGAATTCCACGTGTAGCGGTGAAATGCGTAGATATGTGGAGGAACACCAGTGGCGAAGGCGACTCTCTGGGCTGTAACTGACGCTGAGGCGCGAAAGCGTGGGGAGCAAACAGGATTAGATACCCTGGTAGTCCACGCCGTAAACGATGAGTGCTAGGTGTTAGGGGTTTCGATACCCTTGGTGCCGAAGTTAACACATTAAGCACTCCGCCTGGGGAGTACGGTCGCAAGACTGAAACTCAAAGGAATTGACGGGGACCCGCACAAGCAGTGGAGTATGTGGTTTAATTCGAAGCAACGCGAAGAACCTTACCAGGTCTTGACATCTGAATGACCGGTGCAGAGATGTACCTTTTCTTCGGAACATTCAAGACAGGTGGTGCATGGTTGTCGTCAGCTCGTGTCGTGAGATGTTGGGTTAAGTCCCGCAACGAGCGCAACCCTTATATTTAGTTGCCAGCACTTCGGGTGGGCACTCTAGATAGACTGCCGGTGACAAACCGGAGGAAGGTGGGGATGACGTCAAATCATCATGCCCCTTATGACCTGGGCTACACACGTACTACAATGGCCGGTACAACGGGCTGCGAAATCGCGAGATGGAGCCAATCCCAACAAAGCCGGTCTCAGTTCGGATTGCAGGCTGCAACTCGCCTGCATGAAGTCGGAATTGCTAGTAATCGCGGATCAGCATGCCGCGGTGAATACGTTCCCGGGTCTTGTACACACCGCCCGTCACACCACGAGAGTTTATAACACCCGAAGTCGGTGGGGTAACCGCAAGGAGCCAGCCGCCGAAGGTGGGATAGATGATTGGGGTGAAGTCGTAACAAGGTAGCCGTATCGGAAGGTGCGGCTGGATCACCTCCTTTCTATGGAGAATCGTTTCCTGCAACGGAAACATTCAAATACGCAGCTTAGCTGCAAAACACTCACTCGTTGCTCAGTTTTGAGAGCTCAAACTCTCAAACAGCTTGCTTTTGCATGGAGCTTGTTCTTTGAAAACTAGATATCGAAACGAAACAAACGCGAATTAGAACATTCCTTTTTAGCTGAACTTGTGTTAAACAAGTTTCAATAAAAACGGTAGATTGCACGTACGATGGTATCGAATGGGAGCGACTTTTGGCTTTGCGCAAGCAAACCAAGGGAAGCGAGCAGTCGAAACCGGAGCACGAGGTTAAGCTACTAAGAGCACACGGAGGATGCCTAGGCGCTAGGAGCCGATGAAGGACGTGGCGAACAACGAAACTGCCTCGGGGAGCTGTAAGCAAGCTTTGATCCGGGGGTGTCCGAATGGGGAAACCCAGCTGGGGTAATTTCCAGTTACTCACAACTGAATACATAGGTTGTGTAGAGGCATACCAGGGGAACTGAAACATCTAAGTACCCTGAGGAAGAGAAAACAATAGTGATTCCGTCAGTAGCGGCGAGCGAACGCGGAGAAGCCCAAACCAGAGAGCTTGCTCTTTGGGGTTGTGGGACGTCTCACATGGAGTTACAAAGGAACCGGTTAAGCGAAGAGGTCTGGAAAGGCCCGCCAAAGAAGGTAAAAGCCCTGTAGTTGAAAGTTGGTTCCCTCCGAGACGGATCCCGAGTAGTGCGGGGCACGTGAAACCCCGTATGAATCCGGCAGGACCATCTGCCAAGGCTAAATACTTCCTAGCGACCGATAGTGAAGCAGTACCGTGAGGGAAAGGTGAAAAGCACCCCGGAAGGGGAGTGAAATAGAACCTGAAACCGTGTGCTTACAAAAAGTCAGAGCCCGTTTTAGGGGTGATGGCGTGCCTTTTGTAGAATGAACCGGCGAGTTACGTTCCCGTGCAAGGTTAAGGTGAAGAGCCGGAGCCGCAGCGAAAGCGAGTCTGAATAGGGCGAATGAGTACGTGGACGTAGACCCGAAACCGGGTGATCTACCCCTGTCCAGGGTGAAGGTGCGGTAACACGCACTGGAGGCCCGAACCCACGCATGTTGAAAAATGCGGGGATGAGGTGGGGGTAGCGGAGAAATTCCAATCGAACTCGGAGATAGCTGGTTCTCCCCGAAATAGCTTTAGGGCTAGCCTCGGAAAACAGAGTCGTGGAGGTAGAGCACTGATTGGGTGCGGGGCCCGCAAGGGTTACCAAGCTCAGTCAAACTCCGAATGCCATAGACTTACTTCCGGGAGTCAGACAGTGAGTGCTAAGATCCATTGTCAAAAGGGAAACAGCCCAGACCATCAGCTAAGGTCCCCAAGTGTGTGTTAAGTGGGAAAGGATGTGGAGTTGCACAGACAACCAGGATGTTGGCTTAGAAGCAGCCATCATTGAAAGAGTGCGTAATAGCTCACTGGTCGAGTGACTCTGCGCCGAAAATGTAACGGGGCTAAACACACCACCGAAGCTATGGCTTGATGCTTTGCATCAGGGGTAGGGGAGCGTTGTATAAGGGTTGAAGGTGTACCGTAAGGAGCGCTGGACATTATACAAGTGAGAATGCCGGTATGAGTAACGAAAAGATCAGTGAGAATCTGATCCGCCGAAAGCCTAAGGGTTCCTGAGGAAGGCTCGTCCGCTCAGGGTAAGTCGGGACCTAAGGCGAGGCCGAAAGGCGTAGTCGAAGGACAACAGGTCGAAATTCCTGTACCACCGTAAGCCGTTATGAGCAATGGGGGGACGCAGTAGGGTAGTGACGCGGACTGATGGATGTCCGTCTAAGCAGTAAGGCTGATGTGTAGGCAAATCCGCACATTGTAAGGCTGAGCTGTGATGGGGAGCGAAAATTATAGTAGCGAAGGTCATGATCTCACACTGCCAAGAAAAGCCTCTAGCCAGGTGATGGTGCCCGTACCGCAAACCGACACAGGTAGGCGAGAAGAGTATTCTAAGGCGCGCGGAAGAACTCTCGTTAAGGAACTCGGCAAAATGACCCCGTAACTTCGGGAGAAGGGGTGCCCCGGTAGTGTGAATAGCACGAGGGGGCCGCAGTGAAAAGGCCCAAGCGACTGTTTAGCAAAAACACAGGTCTGTGCGAAGCCGTAAGGCGAAGTATACGGGCTGACGCCTGCCCGGTGCTGGAAGGTTAAGGGGAGTGGTTAGGAGCAATCCGAAGCTGTGAACCGAAGCCCCAGTAAACGGCGGCCGTAACTATAACGGTCCTAAGGTAGCGAAATTCCTTGTCAGGTAAATTCTGACCCGCACGAATGGCGTAACGACTTGGGCGCTGTCTCAACGAGAGATCCGGTGAAATTTTAATACCTGTGAAGATGCAGGTTACCCGCGACAAGACGGAAAGACCCCATGGAGCTTTACTGCAGCTTGATATTGAATTTGGGTACGATCTGTACAGGATAGGTGGGAGCCTTTGAAACGTGAGCGCCAGCTTGCGTGGAGGCAACGTTGGGATACCACCCTGATCGTATCTAGGTTCTAACCTGGTACCGTAATCCGGTGCGGGGACAGTGTCAGGTGGGCAGTTTGACTGGGGCGGTCGCCTCCTAAAGAGTAACGGAGGCGCCCAAAGGTTCCCTCAGAATGGTTGGAAATCATTCGAAGAGTGCAAAGGCATAAGGGAGCTTGACTGCGAGACCTACAAGTCGAGCAGGGACGAAAGTCGGGCTTAGTGATCCGGTGGTACCGCATGGAAGGGCCATCGCTCAACGGATAAAAGCTACCCTGGGGATAACAGGCTTATCTCCCCCAAGAGTCCACATCGACGGGGAGGTTTGGCACCTCGATGTCGGCTCATCGCATCCTGGGGCTGAAGTAGGTCCCAAGGGTTGGGCTGTTCGCCCATTAAAGCGGTACGCGAGCTGGGTTCAGAACGTCGTGAGACAGTTCGGTCCCTATCTGTCGTGGGCGTAGGAAATTTGAGAGGAGCTGTCCTTAGTACGAGAGGACCGGGATGGACGTACCGCTGGTGTACCAGTTGTTCCGCCAGGAGCACCGCTGGGTAGCTATGTACGGACGGGATAAACGCTGAAAGCATCTAAGCGTGAAGCCCCCCTCAAGATGAGATTTCCCAGTATGTAAGACCCCTTGAAGACGACGAGGTAGATAGGCTGGGGGTGGAAGTGCAGCAATGCATGGAGCTGACCAGTACTAATCGGTCGAGGGCTTATCCAATAGCAAGTTGTAATTCGCATGTTTCGTTTCGAATCTAGTTTTCAGAGAACAACAACTCTGAAATGTAAGCTATGCGTTTGGTGGCGATGGCGGAGGGGTTCCACACGTACCCATCCCGAACACGACCGTTAAGCCCTCTAGCGCCGATGGTACTTGGACCGCAGGGTCCTGGGAGAGTAGGACGCCGCCAAGCAAAGAACCACTGCCGATGTTATTCGGTGGTGGTTTTTATTTGTTTATAAGGATTAAATATGATAAGTGGAAGCTCTGACATGATCGATACTGGAAGGTAACATTTTTGTTACGGATAACAGCGGCAAAACCAGTATAATAGGACTATGTTAAATATGCTAAAAGTACCTGACCACAGAGCTGGAATGTGCAGCTGTGAAAAGGAGGGTGTGTGTGTTAAGTTGGCGGAGACTTGGACTACAATCATTTCTGTTGCTTTGTTTGACCGTTGTTCTAGCAGGATGCGGTGAAGCTTCAGGATCTGTATGGACTTCATATGAAGGTGCGGTGAACGAGAAGAGTTTTCCGGTGCCGAAAGTAGCGAATAAATCTGACCAGTCTGAAAATAATTCGGATATGGATTATGTTCGATATACGCTGTCTGGTATTAGTGAGAGTACTAGCTTGCCTGAGGTATATCTAGACGAGATTAAAAGCTGGGGTTGGACAGAGAGGCAAGCCAAGGGTACATCCAATGAATCCAGTACCTTGCGTGTATTTGCAAAGGAAGGACATACTGTGCATTTAGCAGTACATGATGGTTCCTTTACACTAATGGTTCCTAGAAATGATGCTACTCAAACGACAGTTAAATCATTGGCTGAAGATGATTGAGCTGGTTCAGGTATGATTTGGTATGATTAATTAACGCTGTGATGTTCCTTATAATATAGTAAAGCTCCCGTGTACATGATCGGGGGCTTTTTGTTTTTTGGCGAAGTAGGCTTTAGTAATGGTGGGAGAAGCTATCGCGTATGGTGGATCAGAGGCCATAAAGGTACAGAAGGAAGGAATGAGTAGTTTCTTTCGTACCATGTATAGGTGGTATGTGTGCTTGAAGCATAGCGGAGTGTAGAGCGCTAAAAGTAGAGGGGGAGAGATATAAGTTGTATAAAGGTATGAGGTAATGAGTGGCTGATGGAAAGCAGCTTGAGGGCATATAGAGCTGAGACTGAGTGAGAGATCGCTCAAGGCGTTCTACGAAACAAATGGGGTTATGAGATATGTAATAAGAGGCGAAAAAGAAGAGAAGAACGGAGCCACGACTGGGGATAACTCATTTAACTATGCCCATGCTGTGGATAATGGATGAGAAGGGAACAATAAATAAAGGTTATCCACTGTGGATAACCTTTATTTGCGCATATGAGGAACGATACACGATTATGTTTTTGCATCAGATTATTCGAAGGGCTCAGCGGTTATGTATTACAAGTAAGTAAGGTACATTGAGTATTGCATAAATGAGGGAGTGTTATTGCAGATAATATGAGACATCTTGTTCATTCAATTTGATGAGTCCGTCTTTACGCTCACGGGAGAGCACCATTACAACATACAAGCGAGGACCCAGCAACCACAAATGCCAGAAGATCAGCGAGAGGGTGAAGGACAATGGCGACCATATCAAACATACTGTAATGATACATAATCCAATCCAGCTCATGTTAAGGTGTACCCGGACAAACATACGGAAGCTAAAATGCTGATCAGGGATATAACCTAACCAGGGCATACGCATATTCCAGCGCCAGCGTTTGGCGTAAGAGGTACGGACCAGCAGTAATATGGTTCTGGCGATGACATAATGAATCCAGATGGTGATTGGACCTGCCAGTACAAAAAAGAAGAGGCCAGTCCAGGAGAATGCGAGTAGATTGAATAAGAGCATGATGACCGGCAGACACAGATAGCTGTAAATGACACTGCGGGCGATAGCCTTTTTTTTCAGAAGCCGGTATTGATAAAATGTTGCTTTATTCTCCGGTTCGGCGATCATACGATTATATATCCTCCTTCGGATTCACGTTTGTGTGGGGTAGGTATTCGTTTTTTTTACACGAGTAAAAGGGAATGAATCATACATGTATGTATATATGAACCTTGTATCTCACGCCATGACGATTGTACAAGATATTGAGATTCGACGGAGCTTATCTCAGTATACTCCCGAATACACGGACTGTCAGGCTTTGATATCGTTATCATGTATTATATATCGGCTGGGATTCCAAGTTTTTTTAAGGAAATTGAATATAAGTTTGAGTCAGGCCATGGGATACGTGATGTAGAGGTAAATGCGATGGATTGTAGGATTACTGTATATACATAAGCAGGTGAATGTTCTTGCAGGGAGAATGAATGTATTTTTCGGTACAGACACCCAAAAGGGGGTGGGCGAATATATATATTTTATAGAAAGAAAGCACTATGAAAATGTTTAAAATAATAGAAACTGTGCAATACTGATAGTAAACGTAAAACAAGGTGGGATGGTTCATGGAAGAACATGCCGAACACACATGTATTATCTGCGAGCAAAGAAAAAGAGAAGGCATTTTTATTGTATCTGAATTCATATGTGACACTTGTGAAGCAGAAATGGTTCATACCGACGCGCAGGATGCCAAGTACAATTATTTTATTCATCAAATGAAGCAAATTTGGGTACAAAAAAACGCATAATGAATGTTGCTAATAGAAGTAGAAGCGAAACATCACATTGTAACGATGCTGATGTGTATAGAGGCCCATTGGGCCTTTTTCTGTTTTTAAGAGGAGAGATTGTCTTGTTTGCCATCTTAGGAAGGGGTATGCTGATATAATGGGTATAGATCATTTGCAGTAGAGCGTGTGGAGATGGGGAAGAAGTGCGTTCCTTGGATTAGGAAGCATTTTGAAGCGCATAGGGCGCACATTATATATGTACAGGATGGTTATTTCATGGAACATAAAAATAAATCAAGTAGTGCCCCTTTATATGAAGCGTTGCTTGCGTATCGTGATTCGAAGCAGCGTTCTTTTCATGTGCCTGGGCATAAGAATGGACAAGCTTACCGACATTTACTGGAACAAGCAGAAGCAGGGCAATCTCCAGCTAAGGATATCGTCAATGAGGAACACCAGCACAACGGTGAGATTCAGAATGATGGAGGAAAGAATGTTAACCAGAAGGTAGAGCGTTTCAGTTCGGTGGATGAACATGGGGCTGATCTGCAGAGTGTGGAACGACTCAGCGTTGAAGGGGCTCACTCGGAATTAGAACTGGTACCGGTGCGTTCATTTCTGGAGATGATGGAGATGGATGTTACGGAGATCACGGGCACCGACGATTTACATCATCCAGAAGGTGTGATCCAGGAAGCACAGGAGCTTGCGGCAGATTGTTTTGGTGCTGAGGAGAGTTTCTTCCTTGTAGGAGGCAGTACGGCAGGTAATTTGTCTCTATTACTAACTGTGTGTGATGAGCCAAACAGTATTGTACTGGTGCAACGGAATGTGCACAAATCCGTTATTCACGGGTTAATGCTTTCAGGCGCAAGAGCTGTATTTCTGGAGCCGTGGGTCGATCCTGCGTCTGGACTTGCGGTCATGCCGTCTGTGGAGACGGTGCAGGCTGCTGTCCAGTACTATCCTGAGGCAAGGGGTGTATTAGTCACGTTGCCTAATTATTACGGCATGGGCGCTGATCTGACGCCCATAGCCGAGGTATGCCACGCCGCTGGCATGCCATTGCTCGTGGATGAAGCGCATGGCGCGCATTATGGGCAGCATCCGGAGCTGCCTGTCTCTGCACTGTCGTGCGGAGCAGACGGTGTAGTGCAGTCGACACATAAGATGCTGACGGCCTTCACCATGGGTGCCATGCTGCACATTCAGGGACCACTGTTAAACCGGTCCCTGTTAAGGCAGCGCCTGGCCATGGTGCAAAGCTCAAGCCCATCATACCCGGTGATGGCTTCGCTTGATCTGGCGCGCCGGCTGCTGCACGTGCAGGGCGCGAACACATTCACGGCGGGGTTCGCCGCCGTGAAAGCCTTTAAGCGCGGCCTCGCGGAGCTGCCGCGCTTTCAGTTGCTGCAGCCTGCACAGCCGCTGCAGCCAGAACCGCCAGCCGGAACAGCGAAGCCGGCTGGCATGCCCGTGTCCGCTGCGCAGCAGACACGGAAGGGCCTGACCGCGGCGGCGATGCCAGCTGCCGCGGGGTATACCGCTCAGGACCCATTCAAGGCCGTCATCTATGACGGCGCAGGGGTGCTGAGCGGTTATAGGCTACAGCAGCAGCTGGAAGCATGCGGCTGTGTGCCTGAGATGAGCGACGAACGGTACGTCGTCTTGCTCTTCAGCCTGGGCTCAACGGTGCAAGATGCCCAGCACCTGTTGCAGGCTTTACACCATATCAGCTCTGCCAATGGGCATGAGCTGAACCAATCCAATACAGAGCCATCGCAACAGATTGCGAAAGGTTCGGCACATTATATTTCCACGTGGAACAATTTACAAGAAACCACTCGCTACTCGGAACCGATCTCCTTTACACTGCAACCAATTGTGGAGACGAATACGATCAATGTGCCGATAGAAGAAAGCGTAGGCTGTCGATCAGCTGAGATGGTAGTCCCGTATCCTCCAGGGATTCCGCTTGTATATCCGGGTGAACGTATTAGTACATCGATGGTGGCTCGTATACAACTCCTGCGGGATGAGGGTGCAAAGTTTCATGGGGTATCCGATGCATCTCTACGGTCATTGAAGGTTATGAAGGAATGAAGGGAACACATGAGGATCTGAATTGCATTCACCAATAGGTAGGCAATATGACCAATACGGATAGCGATACCGGACCCTACACATGTGAGGGTCTCTTGGTCATTAATCTAGTTGCTAGGGTGTGTCTTCAAAATCAGGCATGCAATACGTTGAAGAATGTCAGGGTCCAACAGCTTGAAGTCAAGGATTGCTGATCCTGGCGAATTGTCCAGACGATTTTCTAAGAAACCGAGGACGTCTTATTTAGCCTTCGAGTCCTCCTTTTATTTTGTAAGGAACCTGAGACACGTTATTAACCATATTGACCTAACAAACACGCTGTAAACGGCTGGTTATTCCAATATACCGTGTTTCAGATTCCTTAGATTGCTGCGGGCGCTTCAAATCGCTGAATAAGACGTCACAGGGTCGTTAGCCCTCCCGCTCCGTGCCCTGCTCCAGACACATTCAGTTTGAAGACACGCTTTAGTTCAACTTATATAGATAGACATAAGAAAGAAGGGAACACTTTGGGTATTCCGCTAAAAAAATATACAGGAATAGTCCTGCAAGTTTTGTTGATGTACGGTTTTTATTGGATTGGCAACTTGATTCAAGCTGTATTACATCTGCCGTTAACAGGTAGTATTGTGGGCATGATGGTATTGTTTGTCACCATTCAACTGGGATGGATCAAAATGAGCTGGGGAGAAGAAGGGTCGACGTGGCTTCAATCTCATCTGCAATTGTTGTTCATCCCCCCAACTGTGGGCATTATTAATCATTTTGATTTTTTTAGAGCCAACACCTTGTTATTGGTACTTGGTTTGATTGTTAGCACATTAATCACCTGTCTGATATCTGCCAAATTAAGTGAGTGGCTTATGACATGGAGATCGTCTCATTCAGGCAAAAAGGAGGCGATCACTTGTCAGCATTCATCCTCGGAATTGGAATGATCGCGCTAACCATCGCTGTATATATTCCAGCCACTCGTCTATATAAAAGGCTGAAATGGCCGATCCTTATGCCTGTACTCACAACGACTGCCATCCTGATTCTGATATTGGTGATTTCCGGTATAAAGCTGGATACCTACATGCTGGGTGGAAAATGGATACAGGAGCTTTTGGGACCAGCAGTCGTATCGCTCGCTTTTCCCTTGTCCAGACATCTGCATGTGCTGAAGCAAAATATCATTCCAATTGTGGGTGGAACAATCGGAGGCAGTATTACAGGTATCGCTACAGGCGCTTTAATCGCCATTCTGCTCGGCTATCCGCAAGAGATGGTCATCGCTTTATTGCCAAAATCAGTGACAACTCCTGTGGCTATTCAACTCGCTAATCAGGTTGGGGGGAATGCCTCATTCACATCGCTGTTTGTGATGATTGCAGGATTCTCAGGGATATTATTGGGGCCGATGCTCTTGAAATGGGCCAAGGTCCGCAGTAAACATGCCTATGGAATTGGACTGGGTTCAGCATCTCATGCCCTCGGCATGGCAAGGTCTTTTGAATATGGAGAGAATGCGGTAGCCCTCAGTTCAGTTTCCATGATTGTCAGTGCTATTGCCGGATCAATTATGCTTCCATTATGGGTATGGATCATCTACGGTTGAATGCTTTACTTTGTTGTTCATGTTGGAGTAACCGCTGACCTATAGTATGATAGAGAGAAACAAGCTTGTATGATCTGGGTGTTATTAATACGTACCGATATAGCTGTAGCTATACACCTCTGGGCGGGGGATATCATATCTTGTAGCAAGAGGGTCTAAGCATATTCAATTACAGCAGCAATAGATGCAATTATCGACATAGAAAGCAGGGAAGCATATGCAGGGCAGAGGTAAATTCATTACGCTGGAAGGGGGAGAGGGTTCCGGTAAAACAACGATGATCGGTAGAATAGGTTCTTATTTTGAAGAACGGGGTATACCTTACGTAGTTACGCGAGAGCCTGGTGGAATTGAGATTGCGGAGAAAATACGTTCAATTATTCTGGACCCTCTTCATACGGCAATGGATGCTCGAACCGAAGCGCTATTGTATGCAGCTGCACGCAGCCAGCATCTGGCGGAGAAAGTAGAGCCTGCGCTGAGAGCTGGAAAAGCAGTCATCTGTGACCGATTTGTCGATAGCAGTCTGGTCTATCAAGGCTACGCCCGTGGACTCGGGATAGAGAATGTATGGGCCATTAACCGTTTTGCGATTGGTGATCTCATGCCGGATGTGACCTTATATCTGGACATTGAGCCTGAAGTGGGGCTTGCCCGGATCGATGCTCATGATGGCCGCGAAGTGAACCGTCTGGATCTGGAAAATCTGGAGTTTCACCGTAAAGTGCGAGAGGGTTACTTCCTATTAAAAGAGCAGTTCCCGGAACGGATCAGAGTTATCGATGCTTCCATGAAGCAGGAGGATGTCTTGGCAGCAATGATTTTGTCGCTGGAGACAGGGATTTTGAAGGATTTTGACGAGTAATTGTCTAATATATAGACAGGGCATTTGATAAAGGTGCTTATTCTAAAGGAGGTTATGCAGGATGAAACTGATTGTTGCGATTATACAGGATAAAGACAGCAACCGATTATCCAGCGCATTGGTCAAAGCAAACTTTCGGGCGACGAAGCTTGCCAGTACGGGCGGATTTTTGAAGGCAGGCAACACGACGTTTATGATCGGTGTCGATGATGGTCAAGTCGAATCCGTAATGAACGTCATTCGCAGCAGCTGTAAGGTTCGTGAACAGCTCGTGACTCCGGTCACACCGATGAGTGGAACAACCGACTCTTACCTGCCGCTACCTGTTGAAGTTCAAGTAGGCGGAGCTACTGTATTTGTTCTCCCGGTAGATCGCTTCGAACATTTCTAATTAAACCTATTGCATGGATCCCATGAGGGTCCTTCATGATTGATAGCATGTTGGAAACGATGGATGCAAGAAGAGTTAACAGAGTTCGTGCGTGCCACTTACGGAACGCCTTTCTTGACGAGAAGAATCAGCATACTCTTTCCGGATGAGCATTTCCCAGCTGGGGAATGGTTCATTTCGGAAAGAGGTTGACTACAAAGAACAAGTCCTTGATGGTGATGTGTATCTACCATTATATATAGAGTGTGATCAGCATATATAAAAGCCTCATTCTCACGCACAGGCGCAATGCGCACTGTGCTGATGGGCGATTGGCTAACTATGATAGAAAGCGGGCGTATCCATGAAAATCAATCCTGGATTCAGACCGATTCAGAGCGGGATCAGTTCTACTGATTCAGGTTCCAAACCGGTTCAATCCAAAAATTTCTCTGATATGATGAATCACCAGGGTGAACGGGCCTCACAAGCTGAACTGAATCGCCGGTTTAGTGAAATCCAGCTTCAGGGAGATCGCTTGGCACGTTCCATGACGATTCGTGAACTGAAGGCGTATAAGCAACTTGTTAAAAGGTTCCTGGAAGAGACCGTTCGTCGCGGTGTATCCATGAAAGAGACAAGGGGTTGGGATCGTCGTGGCAGAGGTAAGCGGTATAAGCTGATTGATGAAATTGACTCCGCTCTGTTATCCATGGCTGATGAATTGCTGGATACAGAAGAAGGAAAAATCTCTCTATTACAACAAGTAGGGGAAATTCGGGGGATGCTTATTAATTTAAGCTTCTGAGGAGGAAGTATGTCCTTTCAACAGATTATGGGTCAACAAGCGGCCAAGAAAATGTTACAAAGCAGTTTGAGACGTAAGGCAATAAGCCATGCGTATTTGTTTAGCGGTCCAGCTGGTAGCGGGCAACGGAAGACGGCAATTACCTTTGCCAAGGCAATATTCTGTACAGAGCTTGAAGATGACGCATGCGGGCAGTGTCTTGAATGCCGTAAGGTAGATCATGGTAACCATCCGGATCTAACCATGCTTGCACCAGATGGAAACAACATTAAAATAGATCAAATCCGGGATCTGCAGCGTATCTTTTCATACCGATCAGAGGCAGGCCATCCCAAAGTATATATTATAGAACAAGCCGAGAAAATGACGGTGCAGGCAGCAAACAGTTTGCTCAAATTTCTGGAGGAACCGCAGGTACCAGCAGTCGGCATCCTGATTACAGATAATGGACAGGCCATGTTGCCAACGATCCGCTCACGCTCCCAATTGGTGCCGTTCAGCGCACTGAATCCGGAAGAGATGCTGCAATCTCTGATCGAGGAAGGGCACCCTGCCAATCTGGCTCGCTCTGCCGTCCATTTAGCGTCAGGATTGGAAGCATGTAGAGAAATTCTCCAGCAGAATTGGTTTGCAGAAATTAGAAACGTAATGTTACAATTAGGGAAGGAGTCCCTGGGTAGAGGAAGTACATCATTGATCTCTGCACAGCAGAAGCTTTTTAAAACCGGACTCTCTGAACACCTGGACATGTTACTCAGTTTGTTCCATTTATGGTTTAGGGACATGCTGTATGTTCAGTACGATAGGCATGAACATATCGTTTTTATAGATCAGTTAGACATGTTATCTCAGTTGGCACATACCCGCAGCACAGAGCAGTGGGTCTCCTATATGGATATGGCCGCAGCATGCAGAAAAAAATTGCGTTTCAACGTCAATGGCCAGCTTTGTCTGGAGCAATTTTTGATCGGTTTGGCATAAGACTGGGAGAGGGCAAAGTTAGCTCCAATCATATGCAAACGGTTATAACTTCGGCCGGTTCCCTAAGAAGACGGGGCTTCAGACGAAGTGGGGTTGGCTTACAAGGGGGTTAATTTTTTGTACAGTGTAGTGGGTGTCCGTTTCAAAAAAGCGGGCAAAATTTATTACTTCGATCCCCTGGACCTTCCCATTGAGAAAGAAAACTGCGTTATCGTGGAGACAGCGCGGGGGGTTGAGTACGGTAAGGTTGTCGTAGGTAAGAAGGAAGTGGGCGAGTCCGATGTGGTGTTGCCGCTGAAGAAAGTCATCCGCGTTGCGGGCGATACAGATGCCCGTGTGGTTGATGAGAACAAACGTGCAGCCAAAGAAGCATTCGGTACTTGTTTAAATAAAATCAAAGACCATGGCCTCAAAATGAAGCTGGTCGATGTGGAATTTACGTTTGATCGCAATAAAATTATATTTTATTTTACAGCTGAAGGAAGAGTTGATTTCCGGGAGCTGGTCAAGGATCTGGCAAGCATATTCCGGACACGAATCGAGCTGAGACAGATTGGTGTACGTGATGAAGCGAAGATGCTTGGCGGAATCGGACCTTGCGGCCGTGTGTTGTGTTGTTCTTCCTGGCTGGGAGACTTTGAGCCGGTATCAATCAAGATGGCTAAAGATCAGAGCCTGTCACTGAATCCGACGAAAATTTCAGGGTTGTGCGGAAGACTCATGTGCTGTCTGAAATTTGAGCATGATAACTATGAAAGTGTGAGAGAAGAACTGCCAGCTGTAGGCAAATTGGTCGTCACCTCATTGGGTGAAGGAAAAGTTGTCGGAATTAATGCCGGTAGCCGCACAGTCCATGTTCAACTGTTCGACATCAGTAAAGTCAAAGAACTTCCGCTGGATGACGTCGTTATCAAGTAAACCATAAAGGTTGCTTCGGGGTGGAAACTTGGAAAAGAAAAATCTGTTTACGCACATTCATGAAATGGAAACCCAACTGGGTCAGTTGCACGGTGATTTAGGAGAGTTAAAAATGATTGTGAAGGAGCTGCTTGAGGATAATCAGCGGCTTACCATCGAGAATGAGCAGTTACGCAAACTGCTCAAACGTGAGGCTCCGGCAGATCTGCCGATCTCTTCAGCACTCGCTCCTGTAGCAAGACCAGCAGGTCCGGCTACAGGCGAGGATGTTGTGGGTGAAGGGTATGATAATCTGGCCCGGTTGTATCACGAAGGCTTCCATATCTGCAACGTCTATTATGGACATTTGCGGACGGAAGGCGATTGTCTGTTCTGCCTGTCTTTTTTGAATAAATGAAGTGACCGTAGGGATCCCCTACGGTTTTTTTTCAAGGTTATAAACCTAAACTAAACAAACATGAGATATAGAGTACCGGAGGATGAGCGTAACATATGGAAGAAAATGAAGTTGTGTTACATGAGTCAGAGCGGATTGATGATCTGCTCTCTCATGATCTGAGAATCATTCAAAGTGATGAAGTGTTTAGTTTTTCGATGGATGCCGTATTATTAGCCCGGTTTGCTTCCGTACCTAAACGGGGTTGTATACTTGATTTGTGTACGGGTAACGGGGTGGTTCCCATTTTGCTTACAACGCGTACGCAGGCTAGTCTGGAAGGGATCGAGATTCAGCCACGTTTGGCTGATATGGCGCGTCGCAGTGTGCAATTAAATGCATTGGATGAGTCGATTATGATTCGTGAAGGTGATTTGCGAGAACTCGTGAAAGAAACAGGACATGCTGTATACGATGCAATAACGGTTAATCCTCCATACATGCCTCTGAATGGCAGTGACCTCAAGATGAACACACATCAGGCAATGGCACGTCATGAAATCGGATGTACCCTGGAAGAAGTGATTCAGGCTTGCAGTCGACTTGTACGTAATGGCGGCAAAGTATCGATGGTTCATCGTCCACAGCGCCTTGCAGAGATTATCTCACTCATGCGCGAATATAAGCTGGAACCAAAAAGGATTCGGATGGTACATCCCCGTGCTCATTTGGAAGCCAACATGGTGTTAATTGAAGGAATGAAAGATGGTAAACCGGAAGTTAGGATGCTTCCTCCACTCATTGTCTACAATGAAGAGGGGAAATACTGCGAAGAGATTATGGATATTTACTATGGTCAGCAACATGCTGAGCGTACTACGAAAGGAGGGCTTTAGATGACTTTGCATATTCAAAAAAGCTATGCGGAGCAGCCTGAAGGATCAGGCAAGCTCTATCTGGTTGGAACACCCATTGGTAATCTGGAGGATATGACCTTCCGTGCCATCAAGACATTGCAGAGTTGTGACATCATTGCAGCAGAAGATACACGCCAGACCCGAAAGCTGCTTACCCATTTTGAAATTACACCTTCGATGCTGTTTAGTTATCATGAGCATAATAAGGGGGCGAGTGGACCTGAACTGATACGCTATATAATAGAAGGAAAAAATTTGGCACTCGTCAGCGATGCCGGTTTGCCAGCTATTTCGGACCCTGGTTCTGACCTTGTACAGCTTGCACTGGAAGCCGGAATAACGGTCATTCCCATCCCGGGGCCCAACGCTGCGTTGTCTGCTCTGATCGTGTCCGGATTACCGACGGAGCGTTTTACATTCGGCGGTTTTTTGCCGCGGGAGAAAAAGGACATGCGAAAAGTGCTGGAGGCTTTTGACGAATCCAACGGGACTTTGTTATTTTATGAATCGCCTCACCGTATTCGGAAAACATTAGTCCACCTTGAAGAAATTCTGGGTGATCGCTCGATTGTCCTGGCTCGTGAACTAACCAAGCGTCATGAAGAATTCGCAAGGGGTACTGTGAGGGAATGCATAGACTGGCTTGAAGAGCATCCACCTCTTGGCGAGTACTGCTTGCTGGTAGAAGGCATTAAGGAAGAGGAGCGTAAGGCTGAGCGCGAAGCATGGTGGCAGCTCATGTCACTCGCGGATCATGTCAGCCATTATGAGGGTGAAGGACATAACCGCAAAGATGCAATGAAAAAAACGGCTACCGATCGCGGTCTGGCGAAGCGTGATGTATATAATGCATTAATCGAGTAGTAATCTAACCAAATATCTTCTGTTGTGGGGAACATAACCTGAAAAGAAGCTTATATCCAACCTTAGTGGAATATTAAAAAGAGCAGAGTGGCTAAAAAAAATTCCGAACAAAATTCATCGTTCTCTCCCAGTTCGCGTGTGACAGAATCATTTTGGGTAATGGAACCCATAACAAGGCAAAAAAATACCTTCCGCGGTGGGGTTCACACCGGGAAGGTCATTAAGGAATATTAAAAAGGTTAGAAATAACAATTTAGATAAGTCCAGTATACCTGGTTTTTCTTATTTTGTCACAGGTGCAGGGATTTCGGAAATACATTCGTTACAAACAATTTTACCTTTGAAGTAAGTAACATTCTCTGCATTACCACAGAAGATACAAGCAGGCTCGTATTTTTTCAACATGATGCGCTCGCCGTCAACGTAGATTTCCAGAGCATCTTTTTCACCAATACCGAGCGTACGGCGCAATTCAATTGGAATAACTACCCGTCCCAGTTCGTCCACTTTTCTTACAATACCTGTTGATTTCATCATTATAATCAGTGCTCCTCTCAGCTAACTATCTTTGTCATTATTCGACATTATTTTATGTTTTATGATACTCATCATACCAACGATTCCCAAATCAGTCAACCTTAAAATTAGCTTAAAATTAAGGCTGTTTTTCACAAGGTTACTGGTGGTAAGGGATTGGAAGCCGTTTTTCGCATTTAAACCTCAATGTCAGCTTTGTCGATTTGGAAAACGACAAAACTACTTCATTCGACAAAGTTCGTCATATGGTGTCGAATCTTAGGTGAATCGCAGAGCTCAAAGCGTTAATATAAAAGAAATTAAAGGAGTGAGTCGACATGGAACAACGTTTAACGGAAGAGAAAGTATTCAAAGATCCGGTACATAATTATATCCACGTGCAAGATCCGGTTATATGGCAGTTAATTAACACCCCGGAATTTCAGCGTTTACGCCGGATTCGTCAGCTAGGTACTTCTTACCTTACCTTTCACGGAGCAGAGCATAGTCGGTTCTCACATTCACTAGGTGTTTATGAGATTACACGCAAGATCATCTCTCAATTTGAAAGAAGTCATTATTCGGATTGGCCGAAGGAAGAAAAGATTGTAGCTCTGTGTGCAGCTCTGCTTCATGATCTCGGGCATGGGCCATTCTCTCACTCCATCGAGGAAGCTTTTGACATGAATCACGAAGATTGGACTTGCCGCATTATTACAGGTGATACCGAAGTAGGGGCGATCTTAAGACGGTATGCTCCTGATTTTCCTGAGAAAGTAGCGTCTGTCATTCAAAAAACGTATGAAAAGCCGATTGTGGTGAACTTGGTGACCAGTCCGCTTGATGCAGACCGAATGGATTATTTGCTCAGGGATGCCTATTTTACAGGTGTAAATTATGGCACGATTGACCTTGATCGTATCCTTCGGATGCTGCGTCCTTATCATGGGCGGATTGTAGTCAAGGAGTCAGGCATGCATGCTGTGGAGGATTACCTAATGTCTCGGTATCAGATGTATTGGCAGATTTACTTCCATCCGGTAACTCGTAGTTCTGAAATTATATTGCGGCAAATATTCAAGCGAGCGAAAACACTCCTACAACATGGTTTTCAATTCCGCTTCATGATTGATCCACTCCCTCAATTATTTGAAGGAGAATTATCCGTGGATGAATATTTGCAGTTGGATGAAGCATTAATTCAGACGGCATTTACGCAGTGGCGCAAGGAGAACGATACTGTTCTAAGTGAGTTATGCGAACGTTTTATGGATCGCAAGTTATATAAGTATGTAGAGCTTGAACAGGTCGACTTGACAATGATGGAAGAGATTCGGGAAGCTTTTGTACAGGCTGGCCTCGATCCCGAATATGATCTTGAAATTGATTTTCCTTCGGATAATCCGTATGATGTGTTTCGTCCGGATGAATCCACAGATAAGCAGATTCTTCTTCTGGATCGACAGGACAATTTACGTGAGTTGTCAGAAGTATCTGACATTGTCCGTTCCATCAGTGGGCTTCACCGAGGGAAACATCATTTGTATTACCCGCAAAACAAGGTGGATGCGATTATTCACGAATTACCGTCACATATACGCCCCTATTTCTTGTAATCGTGTGGGTATAATCCGATGAAGAATTTCGATATCAAAACACTTTCTAAAAGAGCTATTTTCCATGATACAGTAATCTGCTTTAATGGGGAGTATATGTAGATCGACATAATTTTGTAAATGAAAGCAGGCAGAATGAGTACAATCAACAATATATAGATCAGAATTTCCGTATATCTTCTATATATTGTAGTTGTGAAGAAACAAACGTAATGATGTAATACACAGATACCCAAAATGTTTTATGTATGAGTCATTGAATTATTGAATTTTACAAATTGAATTTTACAAATTGGATTTTGAAAAAGAAGATAGTCGTTATTTCGACATGAAGGGAGATACAGACATGATGCTGTTCGACACACATACACATCTGGATGCACCACAATTCGACGAGGACCGCGAGGACATGATTCAGCGTGCTGTGGATGCAGGAGTTGGTCGCATGATCAACATTGGCTTTAACCGGGAGACGATTCCAACCACAATGAAACTCGCCGAAACATATGACTTTATATATGCAGCTGTAGGGTGGCATCCCGTAGATGCGATCACAATGCAGGAGGGCGATTTGGAGTGGATTGCATCTTTATGCAAGCATGAAAAAGTGGTTGCGATCGGTGAGATTGGATTGGATTATCACTGGGATACTTCACCAAAAGAGATACAGCATCGCGTATTACGACAACAAATTGCTTTGGCGCGTGAAGTGAACATGCCAATTGTCATCCATAATCGGGATGCACATGAGGATATCATAAGAATTTTGCGTGAAGAGAAGGCGGGCGAAGTTGGTGGTGTGATGCACTCGTTCTCGGGCAGTTGGGAAACAGCAAAAAGTTGTCTCGATATGGGCTTCCATCTCTCCTTCGGAGGACCGATCACATTCAAAAATGCAAAGCAGCCCAAAGAGGTGCTGGAGAAGGTTCCTATGGACCGGTTTTTCATTGAAACAGATGCTCCATATTTGACACCTCACCCTTATCGTGGGAAGCGAAATGAGACAGCGCATGTACGTCTGGTTGCAGAGGCAGCTGCGGAAATTAAAGGCATTTCGGTGGAGGAAATTGCTGCAATAACAACCAAAAATGCCATGGAACGATTTGGGATTCGGTAAAAAAACGAGCAAATGAGGTGAAAAAGGCAGGTAAGCGGAGGTAATTTGCCCTTTGATCCAAATAAATCAAGAATATTACAATATTTTAACCAAATATTCAGAAAAACGTACTTGATCAACGCTTTACAACATGCATCAAAACAGGATATCATCTTTTCAGTGAATTGTTGTGCGGAAAATTGGACAGATGTTCGGGGGATGAACAAAGGGACACTTTCCGATGAAACAACATTACTTTCATGAATCAGTCTCGCTGAGTCTCCGTTAACGGAGAGCGGGGGAACCAATAGGGCTTAAACATCGGTGTATTTGGCCGATGCGCAACGTTCGCTGACCCAAAAGCAGCGAAGGGAACTGCGAAGCCGTATTTGATTTCTTCTTTGGGTCTCGGGGTGAATTCAAGGGCGTCCGCCATGAGCGGGTGACCCAAGATAGGGCGGCTCTCTTTCGCCCGAACCCGACAGCTAACCTCGCAAGCGGAAAAAGAGAGGCAACCTCGTGCATGAATTTCCGATATTCAAAATCATTCGGAAGCCACGAAAGAGTTCCTCTTACACTCTTTCTTTGGCTTTTTTGTTTTTGAATAAAAGAAATATTGTCATCATACGGTAGGTATTCAGGAGGATGACATCATGTTGCGAAGATTGATTCATGGTGCAGAACCGGATTATGTTGGTCCAATCTGTGTTCTGTAGAAAATTTGGTATAGTCACGTCAAAGACATCATGCATTACTTTAGACGGCGAGGCTATGAAGGAGGACGGAGAAGTGGGCACATTCCAACCAGAAGAGACCCATGAGTCACGATCATCCAGTAAGTCTTTCGCGTTGCGGTGGAAGCATGAGAACATGCGTCAAATGGCATTGATCGCGATTTTCTCAATTGCGCTTACAATCATGATCTTGTTAGTCGTTTACGGTCAGGCCGGGAAACAAATTTCACTGGTTATTGATGGCAAAGCTCAGGTGGTAGAGACTCGTACAGGAATGCTTCAGGAAATGCTGGAGGAGCAGTCGATCACAGTCAGCCCTCACGATAAGGTATCCATGTCCATGAATGGGGCGTTAACAGATGGAGACCGAATCGTTATTGAGCGGGCCGTTCCAGTTAACATTACGGCAGACGGAGACACCAAGACTCTGTATACAACCGATTCATCGGTAGAAGATGCAATTCAAAAATCAGGTATTCAAGTTGAAAGTAATGATAAAGTGTATCCGGCGCTTGGAACTGCGATCAAAGCGGAGATGAAGATCCGTGTAGTGCGCGTAACAAAGCGTACAGTGGAAGTAGAGCAACCGATCGCTTACAAAGTCATTAAAACGGCTGACCCTAGCTTGTACAAAGGGGATAACCGTGTCGTTGTGAACGGCAAAGAAGGCACAATTGTACAGCATATCGAAAAGGTATTTCAGGATGGAGAATTGGTCTCCAAAAAAATGGTCGGCAAATCTGTCGCTAATAATCGTGTAGATAAAGTGATCGCTGTCGGCACCAAAGCAAAACCGGTCGTGAAAGAACCTGAGATTCAGACCGTATCGGCTCAAACTTCAACAACCAAAAAGGCTACAACAACGAACTCGAAGAAAACATCTGCCTCGGGCAGCAAAGTGATTACCGTATCCGGGACTTCTTTTAAATACTCCAAAGTACTTAAAAATGTATCCATGACTGCCTACTCTTCCGAAGAGCCTGGCATTGGAACTAAAACAGCTTCCGGTACTCGTGTAACGGAAGGACGCACCATTGCGGTTGATCCCAAAGTCATTCCAATTGGCTGGTGGGTATATATCGAAGGTCTGGGATTCCGTCGTGCGGAAGATACAGGCGGTGCCATTAAAGGCAACAAAATTGATGTGTATTATGACAGTGTGAAGCATGCCCTGAATTTTGGACGTAAGAAAGGCAAGACGGTCTACGTGATCGGTCCGGTGAAGCCGGAAGCGAACTAAAATCGTTTTACTTTGAAATGGGAATGCTATAAAATAGTTGCATGAATGATTCATGCGGAATATGCGGCGGAGGAGTCTGAATTCAGTCTCCCCCGCCGTTTGGCAGAGAAGAGGATATTCCTCTTCTTTTTGCGTTAGAAAGGAAGAAATGGAACATGATAAAAGAAGTCATTGTGGTGGAAGGCCGTGACGACACGGTAGCTATCCGTCGGGCCGTGGAAGCCGATACCATAGAAACAGGTGGATCAGCAATCAACCAACGCATTCTGAAGCGGATTGCGCTTGCTCAGGAGAGACGGGGAGTCATTGTACTGACAGATCCGGATCATGCTGGCGAACGCATTCGAAAAATTATTGCGAACAAGGTGCCAGGCTGCAAGCATGCCTTCATTCCGGAAGCCGATGCAACGCGCAAAGGGGACATTGGGGTGGAGAATGCCTCACCCGAGGCGATCCGTCATGCTCTGGCGCGCGTACATACTTCATACGAAGGTGCTCCGAGCCTGATTGATTGGGAGGACCTGATCGCGGCAGGACTTATTGTGCATCCGCAGGCTGCTGCACGTCGCATGGAGATGGGCAATCTGCTGGGCATCGGATATTGTAACGGAAAGCAGTTCCACAAACGTCTCAGTGTATTTCAGATTACACGGGAAGAATTCTCTACAGCATTAGCGCAAATTGAACGTGAAGGATTGTGAGCATATGAAGAACATGGAAGAGACGATTGAAATTGCAACGCCCAAGCGTACGAAAGAGATTATTCAAAGACACGGATTCTCATTTAAGAAAAGTCTGGGTCAGAACTTTCTGATCGATCAAAATATACTGAACAAAATTGTTAATGCAGCCGATCTGGACGAGTCTAAGGGCGCACTGGAGATCGGGCCGGGTATTGGAGCGCTCACGGAGCGACTGGCTCGGGTAGCCGGTCCCGTCACAGCCGTAGAGATTGACCAGCGCTTAATCCCAATCCTGGGAGAAGTGATGCAGCCTTATTCAAATGTACGTGTACATCATGGGGATGTGTTGAAGCTTGATCTGGCTGAGTTGTTTAATACGGATTTTGCATCCGTGGACAAAGTCAGTGTTGTGGCTAACCTGCCTTATTATGTAACGACTCCAATCATGATGAAACTTCTGGAAGAGAAACTGCCGGTAGACAGCATTGTTGTCATGATCCAAAAAGAAGTGGCTGAACGCATGGCTGCTGCACCTGGATCAAAAGACTATGGCAGTCTGAGCATCGCAGTTCAGTACTACAGTATGCCGGAACTTGTGTGTATTGTGCCTCCTACGGTCTTCATTCCGCAACCTAATGTGGAATCAGCTGTCATTAAGCTGAAAGTGCGTGAGCAGCCGCCAGTGGAGATTCCGGATGAAGCACACTACTTCGAAGTGGTACAGGCTTCTTTTGCCCAGCGGAGAAAAACAATCTCAAACAACTTGAAGGCACGTTTCTTCACAAAGGAGAACCGGGAACAGGCAGACATTCTGCTGGAGCAGGCAGGTATTCAACCGTCCCGGCGTGGAGAGACGTTGAGTCTGCAAGAGTATGCCACACTCAGCACCGTAATGTGGGAAGCTGGGGTACGTGCAGCGCTGTAAAATTTGAATGAACCAAACCGGGTCTTTGCCCATACGATGGGGTAGAGGTGATTACGTTGATGAATATCGGAGACTTGGTCGTTCGGAAGTCATACGGCGGCGATGTGACTTTTCGGGTGGAAGGCCTCCAGTTGGATGCTGCGGTCATTAAAGGGACTGAGTTCCGGCTGATTGCCGATTCCCCGGTGGACGATTTGATACAGGTTCCCTACGAACCACAAAGCGCCAAGACCAGACAGGCGCATATTAAAGCACATCAGACCCTGTCCCGTCTGCAGCAGAATCGTATGGAACAGGCTGAGCGGAATCGTGAAGGTCTGGTACAGGATTGGTCTGCCCAGCAGGAACCGGCTTATTTTGAAATGCCTGGAAAGGTGCTTCATCTGGATGGAGATCCAAACTATTTGAAAAAAAGTATGGATCTCTATGAGCAACTTCGTGTGCCCGCAGAGGGACAGTATGTCCATGAATCGGCAATGGCAGATACCTTATACCGCTTATTACCCAAAGTACGTCCGGATATCGTAGTTATTACGGGTCATGATGGGGTGCTAAAGACACGTCAGCCCTATGACTTATATAGTCTTGGTAGCTACAAGAACTCGCAAAATTTTGTATCGGCCATTCAGGTGGCCAGACAATATGAACGCCATCTGGACGCACTCACTATTGTGGCAGGGGCCTGTCAGTCCCATTTTGAGGCACTGTTGCGCGCTGGAGCGAACTTTGCCAGTTCCCCAGGCAGAATTCTCATTCATGCACTTGATCCGGTCTATGTGGCAGCCAAGGCCTCCTTTACTTCTGTGCGCGATACGGTCAACATGAGTGATGTTCTGCACAATACCATCAGTGGTAGCCAGGGTGTGGGTGGTGTCGAGACACGGGGGAGTTACCGGGTAGGTCTGCCTGGGCTGAATGATTTATCTACGCTAAAAGTGAACCCGTCGGCAGTCTGATGTAGGCCATTTAAAGTCCCAATTTGGGGCTTTTTTTGTTTGCAAAAAAATTCATTGACAACAACTTTTTGATGCTGATATAATAATTAGTTTTGATTTGACAATGACTGTAAAATCCGGTATAATGGACAAGAAAAGAGGTGGTCGTCGACAATGGCTAAAAACACGCTGTTGGATATCAAACGCAATCTCGATGCACATATTGGTCAGAAAATTATGTTGCGGGCTAATGGTGGCCGCCGTAAGACCATTGAGCGTACGGGTGTATTGGAAGAAACGTACCCTTCTGTTTTTATTGTTAAGCTTGATGAGGAGCAAGAAACCTTCAAGCGAGTATCTTATAGTTATGCGGATATACTTACGGAATCGGTGGAAGTCATGGTTTATGACCCGGGCAGCCAGACGCATAGCTCCTATATGGAGACGTAAGTATCGATTTACAGGCGATTCGCCCCACAAGGCGGATCGCTTTTTTGTTTTCTTTAAACACCAATTCTCCCTCTAACGTAACCCATACATACTCAGGAATGAGCGAGGAACGGTCGCGGCATACTATATGGACAGGTGAAGGGACAGTTTCTTAAGCAATGTAGGAAACTGAATATGGCCTGGTGACAAAATGTCCAAAACGTGAACGAACAACGAACTCATCACATTATGAAGGATACTTTGGAGGAGGATGGTTCATGAGTCGCAGAAGAAGAAGTGTCATGTCAGAGGATCTGAAGAATGAGCTCGCGAAAGATCTGGGCTTCTATGATACTGTGCAACAGGAAGGCTGGGGCGGAATTAAAGCCAAGGATGCAGGAAACATGGTAAAACGTGCAATTCAACTTGCTGAACAGGCTGCGCGCAAATCTTAATCCGTTTCAAGCAGACTGAAAAGCGGGGAAATCCGTCAGGAACAACCCCGCTTTTTCCCCTTAGATGCGGAATACAAATGACTTGACAGCCCCATTTTGATATAATATGTTAAGTTGTCTTAGGGAAAAGGTGAGGACGGGTGAACGCCTTGAAAATTTACGAAAAAGCGCCTGCTAAAATTAATTTGATGCTGGACGTTTTACATAAAAGAAGCGATGGATTCCATGAAGTTGAAATGATCATGACCATGGTCGATCTGGCTGATCGGCTGGAAATGTCGGAGCTGCCGCGAGATACTATTTTCATCTCCAGTCAGGCAGGTTATATCCCGCTCGACGAGAAGAATCTGGCTTTCCAGGCAGCCAGACTCATTAAGGAACGCTATAACGTGCGTACGGGCGTCCACATTCATCTGGATAAAAAGATTCCAGTTGCCGCCGGACTCGCCGGCGGCAGCAGTGATGCAGCAGCAGCGCTGCGTGGATTGAACCGTCTGTGGCGGTTGAATATACCGGATCACGAACTGCAGGAGCTTGGAGCTGAACTCGGGTCGGATGTTCCATTCTGTATCACAGGAGGGACTGCACTCGCTACAGGCCGTGGTGAGAAGTTAACTCCCATTCCTAATCCGCCGCAGTGCTGGGTAATTCTGGCCAAGCCTCCGATTAATGTGTCTACAGCCGATGTGTACGGAAGGTTCCGCAGTGACAAGATTGTTCGTCATCCAAGTGCAACTAAAATGGAGCAGGCTATACGCAATCAATCATTTACGGAAGTCTGTGACCAGATGGGCAATGTGCTTGAAGATGTGACGTTGAAACTGTATCCGGAAGTTCAGCATCTGAAGGATGCCATGATTCGATTGGGTGCAGACGGCGTGTTAATGTCTGGTAGCGGTCCAACGGTATTTGGTCTGGTTTCCAAAGAATCCAAGGTTGCCCGGATATACAATGGTCTGCGTGGGTTCTGTAAAGAAGTGTATGCTGTACGTATGTTAACGTAAAATTCGCTTTTATAATGTACAAACACGTATAAAGGTGTTATATTCTTAAATAATTATTCGGATTTGGATGTTTCCGTGATCGTGAGGATGGATCTCTGTGAAGAAGTTAAAACGAAGCGCAAGGCTGGTTGAAATGACGCAATACTTATTGTCCAGACCGCATACGGTTATTCCGTTGACCACATTTGCCGAACGTTATGGTGCCGCAAAGTCTTCAATTAGTGAAGATTTAGCGATTATCAAAGAAGTGTTCGAAGAAGGTGGGTCAGGAGAACTGCATACACTGGCTGGAGCAGCCGGGGGAGTAAGATGGATTCCGAAGGTATCCCGAGAACTGGCATTGGCATTTGCGGAGCGGCTCTCGACCCAGCTCGCGCAACCTGATCGGATCTTGCCTGGAGAATACCTGTACATGTCCGACTTGCTTGGTCAGCCCGCATTGATGAATGAAGCCGGCAAGATTTTTGCAACGGCCTTTGGCAATATGAATATTGATGTGGTTATGACGGTAGAAACCAAAGGAATTCCACTGGCTTATGCGACCGGAGCCCAGCTCAACCTGCCTGTCGTGCTCGTACGCAGGGACCATCAGGCTACAGAAGGATCGGCCGTAAGTATCAATTATGTATCCGGGTCCCATAAAAGTCTGCATACCATGTCGCTCTCTCGTAGGGCGATGCGTGAGCATTCCAGAGTACTTATTGTGGATGACTTCATGAAGGCCGGGGGTACGGTGCAAGGAATGATCGATCTTTTGGCCGAGTTTAATGCTACAGTAGCCGGGGTAGGGGTACTGGTGGAATCTGGTTCTGTAGATTCAGAAGAACGCCTGTTAACAGATTACGTATCTCTGGCGAAACTGACAGCGGTTGATGCCAAGAGCAGACAGATTTCCGTCAAGCCTGGCAACTATTTTGACCTGTAGAAAGATGACGAATGTTATGTCGTTAAAAGGTCTTTTCCATCGACCTGGCACTAACGTTGTCGAATTGTGTATTAAATAAAAAAATTCCTGAAATTAGGAAATTTTTGTGGTTATAAAAAGAAGGAGTTCGTATATGCTGTGTGGAATTATACACCAAGTTCTGATGGAAAAAGGTGGTGAACACACACATGCAAATTACGGATGTCAGACTCCGCCGTGTTAACTCGGAGGGGAGAATGAAGGCTATCGCATCCATTACCATCGATAACGAATTCGTCGTTCATGACATTCGTGTCATTGATGGTAACAACGGAATGTTTGTTGCTATGCCGAGCAAACGTACTCCTGATGGAGAGTTCCGTGATATCGCCCACCCGATCTCTTCCGGTACGCGTGAGAAGATTCAGGCAGCAGTTTTGACTGAATACGATCGTGCGGCAACTGAGGAAGAAGTCATTGAAGAAGGTGCCTGAGAACATTATTGGGGTTCGAAGGAAAAGAGAGCCATGTCTTATGGCTCTCTTTTCTTTTTGACCGGAATAAGATATATTCAGTATTGAGTTTATTAGCAGAGAACAAAAAGCGCATCGTGCGCTTGGTGGCAGGGCGGCATCTTAGGAATCATTGGGATTCGGTTAAGCTCGCAGGTACACGGCGTATACATATAGGTCACGATTCGTTGGTGTCCGCGTTGTTACGTGTGATTACAGAGACAGCAGGCGATGAACAGGACCGGCTTGAAGCCGGCTGAACGATACTCATTGGATATAGATCAGCGATGCATTTCAATGGGATTTTCAGAACAGGAGGTCGTTAATTTTGAAACGAATGGCAATCGTTCTTGCCGCAGGGCAAGGAAAACGAATGAAATCAAAATTGTACAAAGTACTGCATCCCGTATGCGGTAAACCTATGGTTGGACATGTGCTGGATGCAGCACTCAGCGCAGGCGTTGAACGCAGTGTAGTTGTAGTCGGTCATGGTGCCGAAGCGGTGCAGTCATTTTTGGGTTCCAGAGCGGAGTATGCACTTCAGGCGGAACAACTGGGTACAGGTCATGCAGTGAAGCAGGTTAAATCCTTGCTTGGCGGTGAAACTGGCTCTACGATTGTGGTCTGCGGAGATACACCACTTGTGACCAGTGAGACGTTGGAAGGTCTGATGAAGTTGCATGAGAGCAGCGGAGCAGCAGCCACAGTTCTTACGGCTCAGTTGGACAATCCCAAAGGTTATGGCCGCGTCATTCGCGGAGAAGATGGATCTGTACAACGGATTGTGGAACAAAAGGATTGCACAGAGCAGGAAGATGCTGTGAATGAGATTAACACAGGCACATACTGTTTCGATAATGCAAAATTGTTCGCTGCCTTGGAAAAAGTGACGAACCAGAACGCTCAGGGAGAGTATTATCTCACAGACGTAGTTGGCATTTTCCGCAATGATGGAGAAGTGGTTGAAGCTTACATGTCGGATGACATCGCAGAATCCATCGGGGTTAACGACCGACTTGCACTTTCGCAAGCCGAAGCCTTCATGCGTGAACGTCTTGCCGTACGCCATATGTTGAACGGTGTGACAATCATTGATCCGTCATCGACATATATCGGAGCGGATGTTACGATTGGATCAGATACAGTTCTGTATCCGGGGACGATCCTCAAAGGCACAACTTCCATCGGTGAAGCATGTCATATTGGTCCTCAGGCAGATGTGGAAGACAGCGTTATTCAGGACGGAGTTACGATTAAACATTCGGTAGTATCCAATGCCGAGGTTGGTTCTGATGCAACGGTAGGTCCATTTGCTAATTTGCGTCCAGGGACTAAGCTGGGTCGCAACGTAAAAATTGGTGACTTTGTTGAAGTGAAAAATGCTACAATTGATGAAGGTTCCAAAGTATCTCATCTCAGCTATATTGGAGATGCCAAAGTAGGGAAAAACGTAAATGTTGGATGCGGGGCAATAACTGTCAATTATGATGGTTATAATAAAGCTGTGACAACGATTGAAGATGATGCTTTTGTAGGCAGCAACGTCAATCTGATTGCACCGATTACGGTAGGAAAAGGCGCTTATGTGGTTGCTGGCTCCACCGTTACCCATTCCGTTCCCGAGAATGATCTGGCCATTGCTCGTCCACGTCAGGAGAATAAACCTGGTTATGCGGAGAAGATTCGCGGACGTGCCAAAGCCAAGAAACAGAATGCCAAACCCCAATAAGGGGTTTTGATAACAAGATTGCCTCCCGAAGATCGGGGAGGTGCCGACATGTCGCAGACGCTTATTGATTCCAATGAACCAGCACGGAGGGTTTTTATTTTATGACTTATTTTGATTCGAAATTAAAAATATTTACTTGCAATTCTAACCCCAAGCTTGCCCATCAAATTGCTGATTATATCGGGATCCCTATGGGTGAATCTCACACAACCAGCTTTAGTGATGGCGAGATTCAAGTGAAACTCTCCGAGAGTGTTCGGGGTTGTCACGTTTATATCGTGCAGTCCACTTGCTTGCCGGTTAATGATAACCTGATGGAAATGCTCGTTATGATTGATGCACTCAAACGGGCATCTGCCAAGACGATTAACGTCGTTATTCCTTACTATGGCTATGCAAGGCAGGATCGCAAGGCACGTTCACGTGACCCGATTACAGCGAAACTGGTTGCTAACCTGATTGAAAAAGCGGGTGCAACCCGTGTCATCGCGATGGACTTGCATGCAATGCAGATCCAGGGATTCTTCGACATTCCAGTCGACCATTTGCTTGGCGTGCCAATTCTGGCTCAATATTTCCGGTCGAAACAGATCGAAAATCCGGTTGTTGTGTCGCCTGACCACGGTGGCGTAGTGCGCGCACGTAAACTGGCTGATTTCCTGAATGCACCCCTGGCGATTATCGATAAACGTCGTCCTGAGCCAAATGTGAGCGAAGTGATGAACATTATCGGTAACATCGAGGGTAAAACAGCTATCCTGATCGATGACATTATTGACACGGCGGGAACGATTGTACTGGGAGCGAATGCTCTGATGGAAGGCGGCGTAAAAGAAGTATACGCGTGCTGTACTCACCCGGTATTGTCCGGACCTGCGATGGAACGTTTGGAGAATGCACCATTGAAGGAAGTCATCGTAACGGATACTATTCCAATTACGCATGCTAATCCGACAAGCAAACTCAAAGTGTTGTCTGTAGCGCCTTTGCTCGGAGAAGCGATTATCCGGGTTCATGAGGAATTGTCAATCAGCAAGCTGTTTGAAATTGAATAAGGATGTCTGCATAAAGTAGTAGAGGGGTTACGTTTTCCGGTTCAATGGAAAATGTAACCCCTGTCGGCGTGCCGTTTTATTAAAAGTGAAACAGACGCTGGTCAGCTAATACCCCGGGCGGGAGATAAATCGGAAACGACGCCGATGAAAAAGCGTGTCAGCAATTTCGACGAATTGATTATCGAAACGTGTGATTAGACCAATCTCAATATGGGTGTCGCGGTCGTATACCTGTACAGGTACGTGATATTCGAGATGATAGATAAAATCGCTATGTTGAGTCAGTTGTCCATTGTCTTCGCGCAAAACCCGCTCACCTTCCTGGGTCGATAAAATATTAACTGTGAACACTACAGTTAATCGATCTTTACTTTCTTGATATTATATGAAATATAAGATTCGAAGTCTATGCCTCACCTCAGGCTAATCCGAAGGAGGGAACAAGATGAAGTGGATTGTCGGACTTGGAAATCCAGGCTCGAACTATGCCAAAACCCGTCATAATATCGGTTTTATGGCACTGGATCGGTTGGCTGATCGTCATAATATCTCCATTACACAGAATAAATGTAAAGCGCTGATTGGAGAAGGCAATATTGGCGGTGTGAAAACTGTACTGATCAAACCAATGACCTATATGAACTTGTCTGGTGAATCGGTTCGAGCATATATGGACTTTTATAAAGTTAGTCTTGAAGATCTGATTGTTGTGTACGACGACATGGATACAGAGATTGGCAAAGTCAGATTGCGTTACCAAGGTAGTGCAGGCGGACATAATGGAATCAAGTCCATTATTCAGCATACTGGTACACAGCAGTTTAACCGGGTACGCATGGGAATATCCCGGCCTGAACCAGGACATGCCATTGTTGATTATGTACTGTCGACATTCATGAAGAAAGAAAAGGAAGCCCTTGATCAGACCATTGAGCAAACATGTGATGCCCTGGAGCATAGCTTGACTCATACGTTTGAACAAACAATGGCGAAGTTTAACGGTTAATTTTGTAAGACATACTGGTAAAATGATCATAAAGACGGGTTCGATTCAGCCATACTGGACATACTGGATGTATAAACCATGTTCAGGAGGCATAAACATGTCAGTGAATTACGTATGTAGGCATTGCCGTACCTTTATTGGACGAATCGATTCTGCCCGGATAACGGAAGTAGAGCTCGGCTTTCATTTCTTGACCCCCGACGAGCGGAGGGATATAATAGCGTATAATTCCGGTGGTGACATTACCGTTCGGATTACATGTGATTACTGTAAGGAAGCCCTGGAGCACAATCCGGAGCTTAGCCTGCTCGCGAGTCCGCTTCAGTAGACATCGCCTGTACAGGATCGAATGACAGTTGAGGGCGGTTGCGTAATAACGCTCCACCTTTTATAGCCTTGGCAGCCTGCTGAGGCTTCTTTTCAGTTGGCATGAAAGTCATGGCTATCTCGAAATCAGGCTCAGCCGCATCAACAGATGTGGTAATGTTGCGAGTAATCCGATATGATGAAACAGGACAAAAAGGAATTTGTATCCATTTTAATAGTGATGCTACGCGTATGCGTGAGATAATCAAGTAAGTTATAAGAGAGGTGCCCCTTTTGTTACAAGCACTTATACAGGCTTTTTCCAAAGATCCGGACTTCGGATCCATTACAGCCGGAATCAAGTCCGGCATGAAGGAACAATTGGTTTCGGGTTTATCCGGCTCGGCGCGTCAGATTATGCTGGCTGCCTTGCATCAGGAAATGAACCGACCATTGCTCGTAGTAACACACAATATGTTTTCAGCTCAAAAAATTGCAGAAGATTTACAGGAAGCGCTTTCACCTGATCAGGTGTTGATCTATCCTGCCAACGAACTTGTCGCTGCGGAAGCTGCTGTTTCCAGCCCGGAAACATTGGGTCAGCGTATTGATGTGTTGGTCCGTTGCGCCCAGGGATTCAGGGGCGTTGTTGTTATTCCTTTTTCCGGGGTAAGACGTTATGTTCCGCTTCCGGAAGTGATGGCCAATGCTCGAATTTTGATCAAACAGGGTAACACACTTCAACTGGACTCCTTCCTACTGGAGATGGTAAAGCTCGGATACGAGCGTGTGGAACGCGTGGAATCTCGTGGTGAGATGAGTGTACGCGGAGGTATCATCGACTTCTATCCGGTTACTTCATCGATCGCATATCGGGTGGAGTTATTTGATGATGAGATCGACTCCATTCGGACATTTGATCCAGCGGATCAGCGTTCGATTGAACGGATTGAAGAAATTACGGTTTTACCATGCAAGGAGTTAATTGCAGATCGTGAACGTATGGAAAAGGCTGCCGATGCGGCTGCTCTTTTGCTGGAGCAACAGCTGGAGAAAATGACGGACCGGCAGGCGAAGCTGCGTCTTCGTGAGGAAATTCACCGGGAGATCGAGCTTTTGCGGGAACACGTGTATTTCTCCGAAATGTATAAATATATTTCTCCGCTCTATCCGGAGAACAAAACGATCTACGACTATATGCCAGAAGATACCCTGCTGGTTCTTGATGAGCCTGCCAGACTATCGGAGACATCGAAACAGCTGGACCGTGATGAATCAGAGTGGAACCTGCATTTGATGCAAAACGGAAAAACACTTCCGGATCTTCCATTATCCGCAGACGGTGATGAACTCTTGTATGAGCGTCCATTCCAGACGCTGTTTATGTCGATCTTTTTGCGCCAAGTTCCACACACTCAACCACAAAACATTCTGAACTTCATCAGTCGTGGCATGCAGGATTTCCATGGACAGATGAACGTACTGAAGGCAGAGATGGAGCGTTGGCAGAAGGCCGGAGTCAAAGTGCTCATGCTGGCGAACGGTGAGGAGCGACTCGAGCGGATGCGCCGGGTACTGATGGACTATGATATTCCAGAGCCAGAGATGATGATTGGTAATTTGCAAACGGGATTTGAAATGCCGTCCATTCATTTGGCTGTTGTGACCGAGGGCGAGATGTTCTCGCAAAAACAGCGTAAAGTACGCAAACCGATTCGGAATGTGGATAATGCTGAACGGATCAAATCATATAGCGAGCTAAAAGTGGGCGATTATGTCGTTCATCAGAACCACGGGATTGGTAAGTACCTGGGGATCGGCACCCTCGAGGTTGGCGGTATTCATAAGGACTACATGCATATTCTCTATGCGGGTGGAGACAAACTGTCTGTACCTATTGAGCAGATCGATCTGATTCAGAAATATGTTGGTTCCGAAGAGAAAGAACCGAAAATATACAAGCTGGGCGGCAATGAGTGGACACGGGTTAAAAATAAAGTTCGCACATCCGTACAGGATATTGCTGATGATCTAATTAAGCTGTATGCAGAGCGTCAGACCTCCAAAGGGTTTGGATTCGACAAGGATTCTGCGGAGCAGCAGGAGTTTGAGGACATGTTCCCTTACGATGAGACACGTGATCAGGTGCGTGCGATCGAAGAAATCAAAAAGGACATGGAACAAAACCGTCCAATGGATCGTTTATTGTGTGGGGATGTTGGTTACGGCAAAACCGAGGTGGCTATTCGGGCTGCATTTAAAGCAGCTATTGAAGGCAAACAGGTGGCTGTCCTCGTGCCAACAACTATTTTGGCACAGCAGCATTTTGAGACGTTCCGTGAGCGCTTCTCCGGTTATCCGTTCAACATTCATGTGCTTAGCCGGTTCCGCTCCCGTAAAGAGCAGAATGAAACAGCCAAAGGCATCAAGGCAGGCACAGTGGATATTGTCATCGGGACGCATCGATTGCTGTCACAGGATCTGGTGTTCAAGGACCTGGGACTGCTCATTGTTGATGAAGAACAGCGCTTCGGTGTAACCCATAAGGAAAAACTGAAGAAGCTGAAAACCAATGTGGATGTGCTGACACTAACGGCAACGCCGATTCCGCGTACGCTTCATATGTCCATGCTGGGTGTGCGTGATCTGTCCGTTATTGAGACTCCACCAGAGAATCGTTTCCCGGTGCAGACCTATGTGGTTGAACACAGCCAGGCGCTTGTGCGTGAAGCCATTGAGCGTGAGCTTGCCCGTGGTGGGCAAGTGTATTACCTCTACAACCGTGTTCAGGGAATTCAGGAGATGGCTGCCGAAATTTCTGAGCTTGTGCCTGAAGCCAAAGTTGGTGTAGGACATGGTCAGATGTCGGAAACAGAGCTGGAGAAAACGATTCTGGACTTCCTGGATGGTGAATATGACGTGCTTGTGAGCACAAGTATCATCGAGACCGGGGTAGATATTCCGAACGTAAATACACTGATCGTACATGATGCGGATAAAATGGGACTCTCCCAACTGTATCAGCTGCGCGGACGTGTGGGTCGTTCCAACCGTATTGCGTATGCCTATTTTACGTACCAACGGGATAAAGTGCTTACTGAAGTTGCTGAGAAACGTCTGCAATCAATCAAAGAATTCACCGAACTGGGTTCAGGATTCAAAATCGCCATGCGTGACTTGTCGATTCGTGGGGCGGGAAATCTGCTAGGAGCGGAGCAGCATGGTTTCATCGCTTCCGTCGGGTTTGATCTGTATTCCCAGATGCTTGCGGAGGAGATCAACAAACGCAAAGTTACGATGCTTGGCGAAGAGCCGGTACCTTCAGACCAGTGGAACACAACCCTGGATCTCAGTATCGATGCTTACTTGCCGTCCGATTATATCTATGACAGTATTCAGAAGATTGAGATCTACAAAAAAGTGGCGGTCATTGCATCCTTCGACGATGCGATGGAGTTGGAAGACGAATTGGTTGACCGATTCGGTGATCTTCCGGAAGCCGTCATTAACTTGCTGGCTGTTGCGCGGATGAAAGTATACGGCAAAATCTACGGTATTGAGTCCATTTCCCAACGTGGTGAGGACATTACCGTGAAGTTCTATGAAGGGCGTGAACATGCCTTTGAACTCTCGAAAATCGCGCACATTGGAAATCAGTTCGAAAGACGTGTACAATTTGAACAAGGACCCCATATGCTGATTCACGCTAAAGGCAAGGGGCTTGGGGATAAGCAACTGATGGAGCTGGTAGAGAAAATTCTGGAGTCCATGAAAACTGCTTTTAAATCAAAGGGGGAACTAAAGGATGTTACCAAAGTATAAAAAAGTAGGAAAAGTACTGTCTGTGAGCATGGTTGCAGTACTATCCTTATCACTGCTTGCTGCATGTGGCAAGAAGGAAGAAGCAAAAACACCTGAATCCACGGATACAAGTGCTGTAGTCGCTACGTATGATGGTGGTACCATTACAGCCAATGAATTCGACATGGAGCAACGTGTCATGAAATTCCTCTATCCGGAGTATGCACAAATGATGGATATGGACGATTTCAAAGAGTATCTGGTGAAACAGGAAGTTGCTTATGAATATCTGAGTGGCAAAGCAAGTGAAGAAGCCAAAACAGCAGGTACAAAAGCGGCAACTGAGCAATTCGATAAAATGAAAGCTTCTGTTCAGGCAGATCAATGGACAGAAATGCTCAAAGCTCAGAAACTGACTGACGACAACATTAAAGACTACATGACTCGGATCATGACAGTAATCAAAGATAAAGAAACAGGCGTTACGGACGATGCAATCAAGGCTGAGTTTGAGAAAAACAAAGATCAGTTCACAACGGCTTCCGTTCGTCACGTGCTGATTAACTTCACAGATCCAAAAACGCAAAAAGAGCGTAAAAAAGAAGATGCACTTAAAATTGCAAAAGAAGTAAAAACCAAGCTGGATGGCGGAGCTGATTTTGCTGAAATTGCAAAAAAATATTCCGAAGATCCAGGTTCTGCTGAAAAGGGTGGACTGTATGAAAATACACCTGTAGGTAGCTGGGTGGAAGCATTTAAGGAAGCTGCAAAAACATTGCCACTGAATAAGATCAGTGATCCAGTAGAGACAGAGTACGGTTACCACGTCATGAAAGTGGAAGCTCGTACTGAAGCTGACTTTGCCAAATTGACGGCTGAACAAAAAGAAAGTCTGAAGAGCCAATTGGCTGCAGCCGAAATCGATACGTTCATGCAAAATGAATTGGACAAAATCGTAAAAGAAGTTAAACTGCCAAAAACAGAAAAAGCTGAAGAAGGTAAGACTGAAGGCACAACTGAAGGCACTACGGGTACAGGAACTGAAGGAGAAAAAACAACCGAACCAAAAACGGATGACTCCACAGGTACGGATACCAAGACTGACCAAGGTACGACTGGAACAGACAAAGATGCAACTACAGATGAAGGTACAAGCAGCAAGTAAGCTGGTAAAATTGCTGTGTTAGCATACGTTCAGGGTTGAATTCGCCCGAATGAATGCCTTGTACTACGTAAATATGGACAACCATACAGAGAAGCAAGGGGAGGACTTAGGACCTCCTTCTTGCTTCTTCTTTTATATATTCAAGTCGTATGGGTACATGGTCGCCTTCTTCGAAAGTTACACAACTATATTCTCCGAAGCATGTATAAGGAAATGGGAACAGATGAATACTATGGTCAAGATATCACACTAAACGTTCTGGGACTTTCCTCTACCCATTAAGGAACAGTAGTTGAAAAATCTTCTCGAGAAAGTGGGGCAACATGTGAAATGAAAGCTACTGGTATTGTCCGCCGTATAGATGACCTTGGTCGTGTGGTCATTCCAAAAGAAATCCGCCGTACGTTACGTATTCGTGAAGGTGATCCACTGGAAATTTTCGTGGATCGTGATGGAGAAGTTATCCTTAAAAAATATTCGCCAATTGGCGAACTTGGTGATTTTGCCAAAGAATATGCAGAATCCCTGTATGAGAGTACAGGACATGTAACGATGATTTCTGACCGGGATACCATTATCACGGTGGCAGGCGGCTCCAAGAAAGAATATTTGGACAAGCAGGTAGGTCAGCTGTTAGAGGGATGTATGGAAAACAGAAAGACCATTTTGGAAACAAACAACGGTTCTTATGAACTTAGCAAAGATCATGACGAGACGTTATCCTCTTTTGTTATTGCGCCGATTATTTCAGGTGGTGACCCCATCGGAACGGTTATCCTGTTTAATAAGGATGAATCGGTGAAGATGTCTCAGATGGAAGTGAAGATGTCTGAGACGGCTGCTGGTTTCCTTGGCAAGCAAATGGAACAATAGACCGCAGATTAACTCCTGGTGCCCTGTCTTGGGCATACGGGAGTTTTTGCATTTTAAGGGACAACGAAGTTAATCCGGATGATTGTGATGGGGGAGGGTTAGTCTGCGTGCCTTCAGGCAGTTATAATAGCAAGGTATGCTTAAAAGGATTACGCGGGAGGGACTTATGAAACAGCCGTCTACAGGCTCAAGGCTGCTACAGGGTGCATTTATACTTGGGCTTGCTGCCATTATCTCTAAAATCATTGGTGCTTTTCAGAAGATTCCGCTGCAGAATCTGGGGGGAGACGGTGTATTTGGCATCTACAATACGGTGTATCCGTTATATATGCTCATTATCACGCTTGCTGCTGCAGGGCTGCCGCTGGCCGTATCCAAATTCGTAGCAGAACAGAACGCACTCGGAAGACCAGACGAGAGCAGAAGAATTATTCGACTATCTTCCCTACTGCTCGGGGGAATTGGAATTATAATGGCGCTCTTGATGTATGCAGGTGCGCCGCTGATCGCTGACATGATTGGCAACCGCCATGTGGTTCCATCGATTCGTGCTGCTTCATGGGCGTTATTATTCGTACCGGTGATGACAGGGCTGCGTGGATATTTTCAGGGATTACAGCAGATGGTTCCAACAGCAGTATCACAAGTGGTGGAGCAGACGATACGTGTCACCGTCATGATTGTTCTTCTTCTGTGGTTGATGAGACGGGACGCTTCGCTTGAGACTATTGCTGCTGGTGCCATGATGGGCTCCGTTGCTGGTGGGATGGTTGGGCTGTTAACCATGTTAGGGTACATGGTCCGTCACCGGCGAAAAGGCAGGGAAGCAGTCACCGAACAGTTGAATTCGGAATGGAGCAGTAACAGCGGAGAGGTTGGATCAGATCGTCATGAGCGTCAGGAGAATACACCGGTTACGCCGCTGAAAAAAACGGTGAGTGCTATTAACCCGGCTCTGGCAGAAAGATCACGATCCAATGGTGAGTGGATCAAGACGCTGCTCATGTACGCCATTCCCGTCTGTCTCGGGTCGCTAGCTGTACCGCTGATGAATCTGGTGGATACCTTCACCGTGCCCCGATTGCTGCGAGGAGAAGGACTGGATGAGCTTCAGTCGATGGTTTCCTTCGGCATCTATAACCGTGGATTGCCGCTGGTTCAACTGGTGACGATGCTGGCCACGTCACTATCTGTGCTGTTTATTCCGGCGATGGCGGAAGCCCGGTTAAAGGGCGGGCCAGAAGCCGTCCGGCAGCAAGCAGGCCTTGCGCTGCGCTGGTTCTGGTTGATCGGCCTGGCGGCATCCGCGGGTCTCGCGGTGTTGGCGGAGCCGATTAACCGCATGCTGTACGGAGATGCCGCAGGCACCGAAGCACTGCGGTACATGGCGTTGACGGCTGCGGGCAGCACCGTCAGCATTATTGCGGCGGCGCTGCTGCAAGGCCTCGGCGCTGTGCGCGCACCCGCGTTCAGCATGCTGGCCGCCGCAGGCGTCAAGGCGCTGCTGAACGTCATGCTTGTGCCGGCGCTGGGCATCAGCGGCGCGGCCCTGGCAGGCGCAGTCGCCTACATGCTGGCGGCTGGCTTGAATGTGGCGCTGCTGGCGCGACTTGTCGCCCTTCGCCCTGCCCCTGGCGCCGTCCTGGCGAAGCCGGCGCTGGTGATCGCCGCCATGAGTCTGGCGGCGTTAGGCACGGCCTGGGCCGCCGAAGCCGTGCTCGGCGGCATGGGTGTCGCGGCCGACCGCAGGCTGGCCGCGCTGGGCGTGAGCCTACTGGGCATTGCCGCAGGCTCGGCCGTGTTCTTGCTGGCCGCGGCCCGGACAGGGCTACTGACCGCCGCGGAGCTGGCGGCTGTGCCCAAGTTGGGGCCTCGCCTTGCCAAGCTACTGCGCAGACTGCGTGTGCTGCGCTAGCTCCATGCTCACGGTGCTTCTACACCCAGCACAGCGAATATGCAATTATAGGATATCGAATGATTCTGGTATAATACGTGTAATTAGTCCTGTTCAGGCATGATGAATCATTGAGCCTGGACAGGATAGTCCGGATGGAGGTTTACGTAATGAGTGCAGCTTTAACCGTAGTGGGTCTTGGATCTGGAGATGCAGACCAACTGACCGTAGGTATTATCAAAAAAATGAAACATGCAGCTACGCTGTATGTACGTACCCTGGATCATCCCGTTTTGAATGATCTGAAGCAAGAGGGACTGGTAATGACCTCATTTGATGCCATCTATGAGGCGAAGTCCTCCTTCCCCGAGGTGTATGATGAGATCGCAAACCAACTGATAGAGGCTGCTCGTAAGGGTGAGGCCGGAACCGAAGTTGTGTATGCCGTTCCGGGTCATCCCATGGTGGCAGAAGCAAGTGTGCGCCTACTCAAAGAGCGTTGTCCGCAGATGGGTATTTCACTGCGTGTGATGGGCGGGGAGAGCTTCCTAGATGAAGCTTTTATACGACTTGGATTCGATCCAATCGAAGGTTTTCAACTTCTGGATGCCAGCAGCCTGAACACGGAACTGGTACAACCACAGCTACATACGTTGATCGGACAAGTCTACGATGTGTTCACTGCTTCCGATGTGAAGCTATGCCTGATGGAGGTTTACCCGGATGATTATCCGGTATTTGTGGGTCATGCGTTGGGTGTGGAGGGTCAGGAGGTCATTCACAAGATTCCATTGCACGAACTGGACCGGATCGAAGGGTACGGCAATCTGTCACTGATCTATGTACCGAAGAACACCGATGATGCCTTGCGTCGCAGATCCTTTGCGCGTTTGCATGAGATCGTCAATATTCTTCGCAGTCCGGGTGGCTGTCCATGGGATCAGGAGCAGACGCATCAATCCATTCGCAAAAACCTGATTGAAGAGACCTATGAGGTCATTGAGACGATCGATGAGGATGACCCCGACCATATGAAAGAAGAGCTGGGTGATTTGCTGCTGCAGATTTTATTGCACTCCCAGATGGAAGAAGAAGTGGGTACATTTAATGTGTATGATGTCATCGAAGGTTTGAATGATAAGCTGATCTTCCGCCATCCACATGTGTTTGGCGATAATCAGGCAGAAGATGCGAATGAAGCTCTTCAGAACTGGGAACAGATGAAGGCAGAGGAGAAGAAGCGCAAAGGCCAGGATCAGCAGAAGGTTTCCGTGCTGGATGGTATACCGCGTGACTTGCCTGCATTGATGAAGGGATACAAGTTACAGAAGAAAGCAGCCAAAGTAGGCTTTGACTGGGATGATGTTGAAGGTGTGTTTGCCAAGATCGAGGAAGAACTGGCGGAGTTGAAAGAAGCGGTGCAACAAGGCCAGTCTGCGGAAGAACGGAAGCTCGAACTGGGTGATTTATTATTCGCAGCCGCAAACGTTGCAAGATTCATCGATACGGACCCGGAAGAGGCGCTTGCTGCGACCAACCGCAAGTTCGTTGGGCGGTTCCAGTACATCGAAGAGCGTTTGCGTGAACAGGGAAGAACACCAGCAGATAGCAATGTAGAAGAGATGGAGCAATTCTGGCAGGATGCGAAGAAGGCAGGATTATAACGGGTTCAATTTTCTGGGAAATACCGATAAACCTTATTCCATCATGTTATGCAGTGTGTTATGATATACGAACATGTGTTCATCTGTGTTGACTGGGATAGGTGTTTAGCAACGGATGGTTTCGGGTACTGGTCTTAGACTGTTGCCTGCGGACCATCGACAAAAAGCTAAAAAAAGTCGCGGACTAAGGCAGGATTTCAGATGCCAAGCCAGAATACATGTGTAGTGACCTAACGCGAATCAGCGGCAATCGATGTATTGTCAGGAATCGCAGATACTTTTTTTTCAATTTGGGAGGCTTTTAAAAATGAACAAAACAGATCTGATTAACAACATTTCAACCAAAAGTGGTTTGACTAAAAAAGACGTTGAGTCCGTATTGAACGGCTTTTTGGGAGAAATTACAGATGCACTTGCCAGCGGAGACAAAGTACAATTGATCGGCTTTGGCACTTTTGAGACCCGCAAACGTTCCGGTCGTACCGGACGTAACCCACAAACAGGGAATGAAATCGTGATTCCTGAGTCCACTGTTCCTGCATTCAAAGCAGGCAACAAACTTAAAGAAGCCGTAAAATAATGCGTCTTGATAAATTCCTGAAGGTCTCCCGGCTAATCAAACGCCGCACTGTGGCCAAGGACGTCTCTGAACAGGGACGTGTTCTGGTGAACGGACGTGAAGCTAAGCCCAGCGCCGCTGTCAAAGTGGGCGATGAGCTGACGGTTCAGTTCGGTCAGAAACTGGTCACTGTGAAGGTGGAACGAATTGCCGAGAGTACCAAGAAGGATGAGGCGAGCAGCCTCTACACCTTGGTGAAGGAAGAGCCGATCGCCAAGGATAACGGGATGAACTGGTAACAGTACATCTGGTATTAAATATTCATTCAATGCAAGTTGAATCGAAACGTCCTCCTGTAACAGGGAAGGGCGTTTTTGTTTTTACTGGATGCCGGGTTATTTGTTCAACAACGCTGGTTCTATTCCAACCTCCACACCCATAAGCTAGGTGTAAGAAGGAGGGGTACATGCCATGGTTGAGCACGGTAAGGCCAAACAGCATCATCTGAGCATGCAGAATCGGAAACTGCTGGATCTGACGGGTGTCTCCAACGTGGAGAGCTTCGACAGTGAGGAATTTTTGCTGCAGACTGAACTTGGGCATCTGACCATCCGGGGGCACAATTTACATATCAAAAACCTGAGCCTGGAGGAAGGTCTGTTATCCATTGAAGGCACAGTCAGTTCGCTCCAATATCTGGACCCCGGTTCCCAGTCCAAAAATGGTAAAGGCCTGTTTGGCAAGATGTTCCGATGAGTCCGGATACTCAATGGATCACATTGATGTGGATGCTTACTTCGGGGGTCGTGATGGGAATGGCCTACGACAGTTACCGGGTACTGTCCGGACAGCTGCGGTTTCCGAGATGGAGTATTCACACGCTCGATCTGTTGTACTGGGTTGCTTCCGCGCTGTTCGTTTTTCGGATGCTATACGCCGGAAACCACGGACAGTTGCGGTTTTATGTCTTTTTGGGGCTGATTATAGGGGTTTGCTTCTATTTTTGGCTTTTAAGTGTTACAACCCAGCGTTTTGTGGTAATGTTAATTAAACTCGCAAGAAAGCTGATTCATTGGTGTGGACATATCCTTAACATCCTGATCGTTATGCCGGCTAAAGGAATTTATAAGTTAATTCGCGTATTATTCGGTTTTGTAATTGCGATACTATTATTCCTGGGCAGGCTGGTGCTACAGTGTTTGGTACCTTTCGGCAAGTTGTTCCGCTGGATGTTTAGGCCGCTCCTGAAACATTGGGTAACGCCACGCTTCATGATCCGTGTGGGTACAAGAATTGCAGCGATGTGGAAACGCTGGTTTTAAGGAGGTCCGTAATGGGTAAAACACCTGTGGGCAGATCAAAGGCTCCAACTAACCAAGGAAAATCTGCCGGTGCAAAAAGGCGCCTCATGCTTTGGATGACGTTTATGATTGTATTTGTAATATGGGCAGGATATACATTCCTTGTGCAGAATGCACAAATTTCGGACAAGAGTTCTCATCTGGCCACTCAGCAAGCTTCAAAGGAAGATACGTTGAAGAAGCTGGAACAGTTGAAGTACGAAGTCAGCCGGTTGAATGACCCTGAATACATAGGACAGCTGGCACGGAAAAAAGGATATTATCTTCCTGAGGAAACGCCGATCCAGGTTGAAGAGTCAGGGAACTGATGGAATTCGGTCTATTACCGAGCTAGGTTTGTTATCCGTGTGTCTGAAGCCGTTAAACCGGAAAAAATAGGCTCTCTGATGGGGTAGTGTTCAGTTGACCTTGGTTTATGGCATAAGGTATAATTACATTAGCGCAGCATTGATTTTGGCATTCAAAAAATCGGGTTGTATATTTTTAAGGGAGGATCATTTTATTCTATGGCAATTGAAGTGGGCACCAAGTTAGAGGGCAAGGTGACAGGAATCACGCATTTTGGAGCATTTGTGGATCTGTCAGGAGGTGTCACGGGTCTCGTTCACATCTCGGAAATCGCCGACAATTACGTCAAAGATGTCAACGACCACCTGAAGCTGAATGACCTCGTTACAGTGAAGGTTATCAACGTTGACAAGGATGGCAAGATCGGACTTTCCATTAAGCAAGCTGTTGACAAACCGGTTGAGCAACAAACCCAATCTAGACCCCCGAGAGCTCCTAGACCGGAACGCAGTGGAGGAGATCGCGAACGATTCAGCGGCGGAGGCCCAAGTGGTGGCCAAGGTCGTGGTGGTGGCGGCGGTGGATTTAACCGTGGTGACCGCGGAGGCCGTTCTTTCAAGCCCGCAGCAGGCAAACCTTCATTTGAGGATAAAATGTCACGCTTCCTGAAAGATAGTGAAGAGCGGATCTCTTCGCTTAAGAAGAACACAGAAGGCAAACGCGGAGGCCGTGGAGCCAAGCGTGTGTAATCTGTCACAACCTGATCTAAACATATAAGTAAAACCGTTAGCCCATGGGCTAACGGTTTTTTTGCGTTTCTTTCACAGATAAGTAGTTGAATAGCTTTTTTTGTAAGGTGAAGCTCCATATCCCCAGTTTTTCTGCACGGCAAAATGAAACCATAAGAACATTTGTCGTCTACCATTTTTTACCGACAGGTTTCCGTGGCATTCCACAGTTATCCTGCTCAAATGGTGGCGAGACCAAACCATCTCCGGTTCAAAATCAGACATTCCGATTGTCGGAATCAAGTAGGAGAATGAATGAAACCACAATAAGGCCGGGGGTTTCGCTCCACCGCGCCAGGCTTGTTTCTTTTGTCGTAAACTTTTTGGACCCTGCCCACCTATTCTGACAAACTACGTCTTCTAATCTATCTATAATCAGAACCATCGAGAACGAAACACGAAAATTCAAATTAATCGAATGGGGTGCCTTGAGGATGATGGAAAAGTGGAATGTCATTCAATTTCCGGGAATGAAAGCAGGTAAAGGAGGTACGGAAGCTCGGGAGGAGCTGTCGGTACGTCTGAAACAATGGCTTGGCTCCCGCAAGGCTGTCCAGATGGTTGCTTCCCGCAAATGGGTACTGCTGCTTACGTTTATGGGGTTCCTGCTCGGAAAGGCAATGATCCTGAATGAGTTATCTCCCTTTGCCATTGCTTACTTCGCTGTAATTGCTTTCATGCGCAGGGATTACATCATTCCGGTAGGCGCCGCTCTACTCGCAGGTAGTCTCTTTGCACCGTTTCCAGTACCACTCATTGTTGCATCGGAGATCGCCATCTTTTATCTGCTCTTCCGCGGTCTGGAGTCATATGATCGTGCTGAGTTATCTTATGCACCAACGATGGTGTTTACGACTACATTTATGGTCAAGTTATTCGCGGTTGTGATTGGACCATCCTTCAGCTGGTACGCGATGCTGATGCTCACGATGGATTCGGTATTAAGTTTCGTGCTCACCCTAGTTTTTATACAAGCCATACCGATCTTCACCTACCGCAAAAAAAAATTCAGCCTAAAGAACGAGGAGATCCTCTGCCTGATCATATTGCTCGCTTCCGTTATGACGGGAGCCGTAGGGTGGACCATTCAGTCTTTATCCGTCGAGCATATGCTCTCCCGTTATCTCATATTAATCTTTGCGCTGGTGGGCGGAGCCCCCCTTGGAGCCTCAGTTGGGGTCATTACCGGCTTGATTCTTAGTCTGGCTGACATGTCAGCGGTGTATCAGATGAGCCTGCTTGCTTTTGCCGGGATGCTGGCGGGTATGCTTCGAGAAGGCAAACGTGCGGCGGTTGCACTGGGCATGCTGCTGGGTTCGTCCATTCTATCCATATATCTGGGCGGACCGGGCGATGTGATGAACTCATTATGGGAGACGTGTGCAGCTATCGTACTATTCATGTTAACACCTAAAAGCCTGATGACGGCGATATCCAAATATGTACCGGGTACGCAGGATCATACCAAATCGCAGCATGAGTATGCCAAACGAATACGGGATATCACGGCAGAACGGGTAACCCGGTTCTCACAGGTATTCCGTCAACTGTCACGTAGCTTTGATCAGATGTCCGGTGCAGGGGAGCAGGTACAGAAAGAAGGTGGAATGGACCATTTCATGAATGCGGTTGCCGAGGGCACATGTGCAAGCTGTTTCAAGCGTACACAATGCTGGGATGCGAAGTTTATTCAAACCTACAAATATATGACGGACGTGATGAGTACGATTGAAGGAAACCCTGAGATCTCAGGCAAGCAGATTCCAGTCGACTGGAACAGGGTGTGTGCGAAACCGGAAGAGGTCCTTGAAGTCATGCGTGCCCAGTATGGACTGCATCAACATAACATGCAATGGAAGCGTCAAATTATCGATAGCCGGCAGCTGGTTGCAGAGCAATTGTCCGGTGTATCTCAGGTCATGGAGGACCTGGCCAAAGAAATTCAGCGGGAAAGTGATGAGATGGTACAGCAGGAGGAGCAGATTCGGGACGCACTGGAGTCACTGGGCTTGTCTATTCACTCCATTGAGATCATCAATCTGGAAGCGGGCAATGTAGAGATTGAGATTGTACATGCATATACACGTGGATTCGATGAGTGCCGGAAAATGATTGCTCCGCTGATCTCGGATGTACTGGACGAGCATATTGCCGTCTTGCACGAGACCATGACCGATCCTCGTCAGGGACTGGCAACCGTCACGTTTGGTTCGGCCAAAACCTTCGAGGTTACCACGGGTGTTGCTGCCGCCGCAAAAGGGGGAGATGTGATGTCAGGCGACAGCTTCAGTACGGTTGAGTTAGGCAACGGTACATTCGCGGTGGCGCTCAGTGATGGAATGGGCAATGGAGAACGGGCACGCATGGAGAGCAGCGCGGCGCTGAACATACTGGAACAGTTGCTACAGTCCGGCATGGACGAGAAACTGGCGATCAAATCCGTGAACTCCGTTCTGATGCTGCGCTCCCCTGAAGAGATGTATGCAACAGTGGATATGGCGCTGATCGATGAATATACGGCAGAGACCACGTTTATGAAAATCGGATCGACGCCAAGTTTTATCAAACGAGGACAGGAGGTTATTCAGGTTTCGGCCAGCAATTTGCCAATCGGTATTATTAAGGATATTGAAGTGGATCTGGTGACGGTACAGCTTCAGCCGGGGGATATCCTCATTATGATGACGGATGGCATCTATGATGCACCGGGGTATGCGGTGAACAAAGAGTTATGGATGAAACGGCTCATTCAAGAGATTGATACAGATGATCCGCAAGATTTGGCCGATTGCCTGCTTGAAAGTGTCATAAGATATCAGCAGCATGAGATCTTGGATGATATGACCGTCGTTGTTGGAAAAGTAGAGCATTTCCGCCCTGAATGGGCCACACTGCGTGTGCCTGGCATCAACCGGATGGAGCGTCCACGGACTGTCAGTTAATTGCATATTCTTCTGTTTGAAGTCTCTTCATTCTGGCAATGCTAGTCATAGAGTTGGAGAGTAACGAATAACGGAGGGATATCGGATGAAGCAAATCTTATTGATCACCGACGGTTGTTCCAATGTAGGACCAAGTCCGGTGCTGGCAGCGGCCGAAGCACAGGAAGAGGGGATTACGGTTAATGTGGTTGGCGTGATTGATTATGGAACCATTGGTGAGCTGGGTAGCCGGGAGATTGAGGATATTGCCAGAGCCGGAGGTGGAATCAGCCAAATTGTAGGTACACGTCAGCTTGCCCATACGATGCAGATGATGACAAGAAAAACGGTGGTTCAGACCATTCAGCAGGCGGTTAATAGAGAGTTAACACAAATTTTGGGAGAGAAGGAGCCCAAAACGGTAACCGATCTGGAGCCTGCACAACGCGCCCGGGTCGTGGAAGTGATGGATGATATGGCTGAAACTACAGCCTTACAGGTTATATTGCTAATAGACGTCAGTGCCAGCATGAAGCCCAAACTGGCTGCGGTAGAAGAAGGCATTCGCGATTTAATGTTGAGTTTGCAGGCGCGTATAGGTCAAAGCAAGCTTTCCGTATTTCATTTTCCGGGACGACACAGTGGAGAAGATGCGGTAATGGATATTGACTGGACAACGGATCCAGGCCGTGTTCGGTCCTTGTTTGGAAGGTTGCAGATGAAGGGTGCAACGCCGACAGGTCCTGCAATTCAGAAGGTGATTGATTTTTACCGTTATGGTACACTGGAGAAACAGCAGGAAATAGAAGGGAACTATCGCATTGAAAGAGAAGGGATGCTCGGTGACAACGTTGTCTGACGCCTCTTTCCCACCAGGAACAGTGGTTACAGGGAAATGGAATCGCAGTCGTTACACGATTCGGAAGCTACTGGGCAAAGGAGCTAATGGCATCGTTTTTCTTGTCCAACGGGGTGAAAATGGCAAACACTACGCGTTAAAAATGGGATTTGATCCGGTTGATCTGCAATCGGAAGTCAATGTGCTCAAATCTTTTCAACTACAGCGTAATCATGAGGCCCTTCGGCAGAGCGGCATTCCTTCCTATCTTAAAGATGTGGATGATTATGCCGTTCGTGGCCGGGATATTCCCTTTTATGTGATGCGTTACGTTAGAGGTGAGGCACTTCATCACTTTATTCGGCGTCAGGGGACAGACTGGACACTTCTGGTGGGACTTAGACTCTTGCAGAAGCTGGCACAATTGCATCAGGCGGGATGGGTGTTTGGTGATCTCAAACCTCAGAATGTGTTGGTATCCGACTATGGGCAGGTGGAATTGATCGACTACGGCGGAGTTACGTCGATTGGTCGAAGCGTCAAACAGTTCACCGAATGGTATGATCGGGGCTTCTGGAATGCAGGCAGCCGTACGGCAGATGGTACCTATGATGTATTTGCATTTGCATTATTATTGATTCATGTACTTGAAGCAGACGCGCTCAAGGCACTGGCGGCCGAAGGATTACCGCAACTGCGAAGTGTGAATCAGCTCGTAGCGCTGGTGGAGCGCAGTGAACGACTGGGTCCTTTTCGCAATTGGACGACTCAGGCATTACGAGGTCAGTTTCGTGATGCAGGTCATGCGGCACAAGGGTGGAAGGAAATGATGGCACGCCCCACGCCTCTCCGCCGTCGTTCCAAAAGTACAACACCGCGCTGGCTTATGAACGCATTCGCTGTATCTGTGATATTACTTATTGGAGTGCTCATCTATGCACTACTTTTCTGATCTGTGAGAGTGCATATACATAACGCAAGGAATGAGGAACAGGTATGGAGGCTTTACGCTGGAACATGCTGGTGAAGAACGTGCTGGATGCAGCGGAAGAGCATCAGTTATGGGTTCCCGGGAATCGGATTGTCGTCGCAGTATCGGGCGGGCCGGACTCGGTAGCTTTTTTGCATATCATGCACGAGATCAGCAAGCGGCATGTGCCACTTGAATTGATCTGTGCCCACGTGCATCATGGCTTCCGGAGTGAATCTGATGATGAAGCGGAGAAAATGATGGAACTGGCACAACAGCTTGGTATTACATTTGAATGGACCAAGGCCGATGTACCTTCATATATGGAGTTGACGGGTCAAGGACCACAGGAAGCAGCCCGCAACAAGCGATATGCCTTTTTGCACGAAGTGGCTTCCAAATATAATGCGGCAAGCATCGCTTTGGCACATCATGCGGATGATCAGGCAGAGACGGTCATGCTTCATTTGCTTCGTGGAACCGGCTTGTCGGGACTCTCAGGAATGAAGTTTAAAAGACGAGAAAAAAATGTGGAACTTATTCGTCCATGCCTTCGTATAAACAAGACAGACCTTGTAGAAGCTTGTAATACCCAGGGTTTTATGTATTTCAATGATGAGAGCAACGCCCTGCGTAAATATCGGCGTAATGCCATTCGCTTGGATGTGCTTCCTTTTTTGGGGCAGTATAATGGACAACTCACGCCGTCATTGAATCGGCTTGCCGAAATTGTGGGTGATGAAGACGATTTCATGGAGCAGAGTGCATATGACACATACAGGTGTCTAGTGCAGGTGAACGGCGGAAGGCAAACCTTTGAGGTGCCTTCCTTCTTGAAGTTACATGTCGCTTTACAACGAAGGTTGATTAAACTAATATTGAATTATCTGCCTTTGGACAGTGATTTTGTCGACTTTACCCGTATAGAAACCATTCGGCGCAAGGTCATGGAGACCCATGTGACGACCTGGAGCCTGGATATAGGACAGACACTCGCCTGCACTCGGGAGTATAATCTGATTTCTTTTGGCATACGGACGGACGTACAGGATCAATCTTACGAGTATCGTCTTGCGCAATGGAGTGGAACTTATGAGCTTTCACTCACCCCAATTAACCGGTATATTCGGTTGATGACGGTGAGTCCCGAGGACTATCATGTACCGGAATCGGCGGATCAAGCCGCGTTTGATGCGGATCAACTGCTTATGCCGCTGGTTGTGCGTTCACGGTTACCTGGAGATACCATGAAAGTGATGGGATTAAACGGAAGCAAAAAGGTGAAAAGTATTTTCATCGATGAGAAAATCCCCCTATTTGTCCGTCCACGTATTCCTGTGGTATGTGATGGAGCAGGTCATATCATCTGGTTACCGGGTGTTCGACGGTCCAATGTGGCTCCTGTCAGGGAGGGCACTTCCGCAATCCTGTACATGACTGTAGGCGATTCAGCGATTCAGGGGTAGTGGTTATGGTTCAGGTAAGGCTTTCATAGTATAACTTAGGAGGTTCGCACAGTTGCAGAACGACATTCAGGAAGTATTGATCAGTGAAGAAGAAATTCAGAGTAAAGTCAAGGAATTAGGCGCAACACTAAGTGCCGAATATGCAAATCGCAATCCTTTGGTCATTTGTGTGCTCAAGGGTGCGTTTATATTTATGGCTGATTTGGTTAAAAACATAACGGTACCTGTTGAAATGGATTTCATGGCGGTATCCAGTTACGGCGCTTCCACCAAGTCATCAGGTGTTGTCAAAATCATTAAGGATCTGGATGTATCCGTAGAAGGACGGGAAGTTCTGATTGTCGAAGATATTATCGACAGCGGACTTACACTCAGCTATCTGATTGAACTGCTAGAAAACCGCGGTGCCGAATCGGTGCGTGTGGTTACGCTGTTCGACAAGCCTTCAGGCCGTAAAGTTGAGTTGGAAGCTCATTACACAGGCTTTGACATTCCTGACGCGTTCATCGTTGGTTACGGTTTGGATTTTGCGGAGAAGTACCGGAACCTGCCCTATATCGGGATTTTGAAGCCGGAAGTCTATAGTAGCTAATATCCTGCCCGACCCAAGCCTTGAGCTGTTCTTGGCTTCTGTTGAGAAGCCATGTCGGGCTATGTTAAAATAATTAAAGTGTCTCGAGAGGAGGTAGGGGATGAATCGGTTCATCCGGAATTCTGGTTTTTATTTGATTCTTTTTTTAGTTGTGGTGGGGATAGTCCAGTTCGTCAGCAATGGCGGCGAAGCCACCGATAATCCTAGATATGATCAGTTGCGTGCAGCGATCAAAGCCAACAATGTCTCTGAATTGACGGTTCAATTCAACGGTCAAACGTATCTCGTGACCGGTCAATACAAGAAGGCACCTGATGGCGCCAAATCAGAAAATTTCTCAACGTATATTCCTCCTACGGATGAGGCAATTAGTGAGCTTGTAGCTGCAAGTGAAACTAACAATTTCCAATATCATCAGGAGCCAATGAAAGGTGACAGCATCTGGTTGACGTTGCTGACTTCCTTTATTCCTTTGATCATTATGTTCCTGCTGTTCTTCTTCCTGTTTAATCAGGCTCAAGGCGGCGGCGGTAAAGTAATGAACTTTGGTAAAAGCCGTGCTCGTCTCTACAACGAAGAGAAGAAGCGGGTTACATTTGAAGATGTTGCGGGTGCTGACGAAGAGAAACAGGAACTTGTTGAGGTTGTAGACTTCCTCAAGGACCCTCGTAAATTCGCAGCAGTAGGTGCGCGGATTCCTAAGGGCGTATTGCTCGTAGGGCCTCCAGGTACCGGTAAAACATTGCTCGCTCGTGCCGTAGCCGGTGAAGCGGGTGTACCATTCTTCACTATTTCAGGTTCCGACTTCGTGGAAATGTTTGTCGGTGTCGGTGCATCACGTGTTCGTGATTTGTTTGAAAATGCGAAGAAAAATGCCCCATGTATCATCTTTATCGATGAGATTGATGCTGTAGGACGTCAGCGTGGTGCTGGTCTCGGTGGTGGTCACGATGAACGTGAACAGACACTCAACCAGTTGCTCGTTGAGATGGACGGATTCGGAGTTAATGAAGGTATTATCATCATTGCCGCAACGAACCGTGCAGATATTTTGGACCCTGCCTTGTTGCGTCCAGGACGTTTTGACCGTCAAATTACGGTTGACCGCCCTGATGTAAGAGGTCGTGAAGCTGTCCTGAAAGTACATTCCCGTAATAAACCACTGACCAAAGATGTGAAGATGGATATTATCGCGAAGCGTACAACAGGTTTCTCTGGTGCGGATTTGGAGAATCTCTTGAACGAAGCGGCATTGCTTGCAGCGCGTCGTAACCGTAAAGATATTTCCATGAAGGAAGTTGACGAAGCGATTGACCGTGTCATCGTTGGTACGGAGAAGAAAAGCCGTGTCATCAGTGATCGCGAGAAACGAATCGTTGCTTATCACGAAGCAGGTCATACCATTGTTGGATACTTCCTCGAACATGCTGATATGGTACATAAAGTGACCATTATTCCGCGCGGACGTGCGGGTGGATATGTAATCATGTTGCCAAAAGAAGACCGTATGCTGGTTACCAAGCAGGAATTGCTGGATAAAGTAACCGGACTTCTCGGGGGTCGTGTAGCTGAAGAATTGTTCATCGGAGAAATTGGTACTGGTGCATACAGTGACTTCCAGCAAGCGACAGGTATTGTTCGCAGCATGGTTATGGAATACGGTATGAGTGAGAAATTGGGACCTATGCAATTCGGAAGTTCACAAGGACAGGTATTCCTTGGTCGGGATATCGGTCATGAACAGAATTACTCAGATTCCATTGCTTACGAGATTGATCAGGAAATGCAACGCTTTATCAATGACTGTTATGAGAAGTGTAAGGACTTGCTTGTTAAACATTCAAAAGAGATGCACCTGATCGCTCAGACTTTGCTTGAGGTTGAGACTTTGGAAATGGATCAGATCAAGCAATTGATCGAAACAGGTTCTTTGACTCCAAAAGCAGAGAATGACAATGATGGTGAAGGCACGCCAACTGAAGGCGGAGAGCCAATCATCGACACCATCGGTGATGTGCGTGTTCGTATTCAAGGTAAAGATGAAACGCCTGAGCCACCAGCCGGAGATATTCCAAACGAAGCTCCGAATCTGGAAAAGGGTAATAACAATAACCCGGATGATGGCGGAACTAAGCCAACGTCTTAATGCATAATACATCTGGCTATGATAGCAGGTGAAATCAAGAGAGCCCTCGGGGCTCTCTTTTTTTATCCATTATTTTAAAAGAGGATAGATAAAGATAAACGGGAGTTAGATGGCGAACCAGTTAGCAAACAGGTGGTTACAGCGCTGTTCCGGGCCTTTTTCATTTATTGACAGAGTCGTGAACGTTGTGTAAATTAGTTGTTAAACCGCTTGTGATTCGTTTCTCAAGCGAAGATAACGACTTAGGTTAGCCCACGAAACAGCGCATGACGCTGTCCCGATAAAGGAGAGGATCACAGGTGGAAGCTCTGGCTTTAGAGCGCAAGGCTGAGATGAACCGCGAGCTGCGTGAGCGGCTTATGGTGTTGAAAAAGGAACGTAATGCCATTATTCTTGCCCATTATTATCAACGTGACGAAGTACAGGAGGTTGCCGACTTCCGTGGAGATTCATTTCTGTTAGCCCAGAAGGCAGCACAGACAGATGCGGATGTGATCGTTTTCTGTGGTGTTCATTTTATGGGTGAAAGCGCTAAAATTCTTGCGCCAAATAAAACAGTTATTATCCCGGACGAACGTGCGGGCTGCCCAATGGCAGATATGGTGAATGTGGATGGACTACGCAAATTAAAAGCACAACATCCTAATGCCAAGGTGGTTACGTATATCAATTCCTCGGCTGAGATCAAAGCAGAGACTGACATCTGTTGTACATCAGCGAACGCAGTCCGGGTTATTCAATCGGTGGATTCCGACGAAATTATCTGGGTACCGGATAAAAACCTGGGACATTATGTGCAGCAGCATACAGACAAGAAAATGATTATCTGGGAAGGTTACTGCAACACTCACGATATGCTTACAGTCAAAGATGTGGTGGAGATGAGAGCCAAGCATCCAAATGCAGAGTTTGTTGTCCATCCAGAGTGTCGCCCTGAGGTTGTAGAAATGGGTGATTTTGTAGGCAGCACAACAGCTATTCTGGAGTATTGCAAAAATTCATCAGCGAAGGAATTTATCGTAGGTACCGAAGATGGTACAGGATATCAGCTTCGTCTGGATAGCCCGGATAAACAGTTCCACTTTGCTACCAAGTTCCTCGTATGTCCCAACATGAAGGTGAACAACTTGAAGAAACTGGTGAAATGCCTGGAAACGATGAAGCCGCAAATCTACGTGCCACCGGCCGTTGCCGACAAAGCCAGAGAATCACTAGAGCGTATGTTGTTGGTAAAATAGGATGCGCTACTCTTGCTCCAAGACAGGTGAATAACATGATACCGCAATATTTAGTTGATTTTGATCTGTCTGCCCTACCCATGGTAGAGACGGATGTACTGGTTATAGGCTCAGGGATTGCTGGTTTGTTTACTGCCATTAAGGCAAGTGAACAACAACGTGTATTAATGATCACGAAGAAGTCATTACTTGAAAGTAACACCAGATATGCGCAGGGAGGAATTGCTGCGGTTATTGCTGAGGATGATTCACCTGCTTACCACTTGCAGGATACACTTGTAGCAGGAGCGGGCTTATGCCGCTCCGAAGCGGTAGAGGTATTGGTGAATGAGGGGCCGGACGGAGTGAAGGAACTGATTCGTTTGGGTACTTTATTTGATCTGGAGAACGGCGAGTTGGCGTTGACGCAGGAAGGTGCGCATAGCCACCGCCGTATTTTGCATGCCAACGGAGATGCAACAGGATATGAGATTGTACGTGCGCTTGCTGTTGAAGTGAATGAGCATCCCGGGATTGAAGTTTGGGATGAGCATTTTGTTGTTGACCTAATTACGGATCGAGATCGAGGGGAATGCATTGGCGCTCTGGTTCAGAAGGATGACGGATCGCAAGTGTTCGTGAAGGCACAGGCAACCGTTCTTTGTTCTGGTGGGGCAGGACAACTGTACCGATACACGACGAATCCGGATGTAGCTACTGCCGATGGTGTAGCCATGGCTTATCGGGCTGGGGCTATTGTTCGTGACATGGAATTTATCCAATTCCACCCCACCTCTCTATGTTACCCTGGGGCCCCGCGTTTCCTTGTGTCAGAAGCCGTACGCGGCGAAGGAGCATATTTGCGCAATGTGAAGGGTGAGCGCTTCATGGATCGTTATCATGCCCAGCTTGAGCTGGCCCCACGCGATATCGTGGCACGAGCGATTGTTAGTGAGATGGAGTCTACCAACAGTACCTTTGTGTACCTGGACATTACACATGAACAGCCAGAGATGATCAAGCATCGGTTCCCTACCATATACGAGACTTGTATGCGTTATGGATTGGACATGACAACGGACTGGATTCCCGTTGCACCTGCTGCCCATTACATGATGGGTGGAGTGAAAACGGATTTAAGTGGAGAGAGCAGCATCTCCCGATTATTTGCTTGTGGCGAGGTGTCTTCTACAGGAGTGCATGGAGCCAACCGTCTGGCAAGCAACTCCTTGTCAGAAGCGATTGTATTTGGCCGGAGAATTGTTGATCGCATTCAATCACTTTCCCCGCTCGGTTCATTACAAGCAAGAGGGGCTGCGCCTTCATCTGTGGACATGAATAACATGAATAGCAAGATCATGAAAGAGCAAAAACCTATATCTGAAAGACGTTTACGACTACAGAAAATGATGGTTCGTCAGGTAGGCTTGCGCCGGAATGGTGAGGACCTGCAGAAGGCCATGGACAAGCTGCAACAGGAATTGCAATTTTTTGATCAGACACTCACTCATAAGGAAGAGCTGGAGTATGCCAACCTTCTGACCTGTGCCTGGTTAGTTACCAGCGGGGCATTACACCGCGAGGAGAGTCGGGGGGCTCACTATCGTGAGGATTTCCCGGCGCGTGATGATATCGTGTGGCAGAAGCATAGTCTGCAACAGCGAGAACAAGCGATTGTGGAGGAATTGATGTCATGATACTGAATGGATATAATGAAGGGCTTATCGAATCAATCAAAAACTGGCTTCGTGAAGATGTTGGTGCAGGTGACGTTACAACAAGTGTGACGATTCCAGCAGGCAACCAATCCAAGGCCATTATACACGCCAAAGACAATGGTGTTATTGCAGGCATGACCGTAGCTAAACTTGTATTTCAAGTCGTTGATCCTGATCTTGTATTTACACCGAAGGTAACAGACGGAGACAAGGTTACCCATGGCACGATTTTGGCCGAGGTAGAGGGAAGTACACATTCACTGCTTACGGGGGAACGACTGGCACTTAACTTGCTGCAACGTATGTCCGGAATAGCTACGCGTACGCGTGCCTACGTGGATGTGCTGGATGGTCTTGAGACCAGGCTCGTGGATACACGTAAGACAACGCCGGGCCACCGACTACTTGAGAAATACGCAGTGCGCGTGGGTGGCGGAGCGAATCATCGATTTGGACTGTACGATGCCGTTATGATTAAGGATAACCACATCAAGGGTGCAGGCGGAATCACCGAGGCGGTACAGCGTGCGCGAACCGTTATCCCACATACGATGACGATTGAAGTGGAGACTGAAAATCTGGAGCAGGTGAGAGAAGCCTTGCAAGCCGGGGCAGATATCATTATGCTGGATAACATGCATCCAGAGCGGATGCGTGAAGCGGTTGAACTTATTCGTGAACAGGCTCCTCATGTGAAGGTTGAAGCATCCGGTAACGTGTCACTTCAGACCATTCGTGGTATTGCAGAGAGTGGTGTGGATGTAATTTCGGTTGGCAGGTTAACCTATTCCTTTGAGAGCCTGGATATTAGTCTGGATTTAAATGAAAAGAAAGAGGGGTGAACCTCTTTGATTCTAGTTGTAGACGTGGGGAACAGCAATATGGTGCTCGGCGTATATCAAGGCCGGGAATTGCTGCACCACTTTCGTCTGAGTACATCACGTCAGTCTACAGTGGATGAATACGGCGTATTGATTTATAATTTATTTCATATGTCCGGCATCAGGGCAAGTGACATCGAAGGTGTCATCATCTCATCTGTGGTTCCGCCACTGGTGAATGTAATCGAAGCGATGTGTGAGAAGTATGTAGGCAAAAAAGCTTTGCTCGTTGGGCCTGGTATCAAAACTGGCTTGAACCTGCGATACGAGAACCCTCGTGAAGTGGGTGCGGATCGTATTGTTAATGCAGTGGCAGCCGTTGAGAAGTATGGCGGCCCTCTCGTCGTGGTCGATTTCGGTACTGCAACGACCTTTGACTGTATTGACGAGAAAGGTCACTACCTGGGGGGATCTATTGTACCTGGCATTCAGATCGCCACTGAAGCGCTCTATGAGCGGGCATCCAAGTTGCCTCGTATAGAGCTGGAGAAACCTAAAAAGGTCATTGGCCGTAATACAATTCATGCCATGCAAGCGGGTATTATATATGGCTATGCAGGGCAGGTAGATGGTATTGTAGAACGTATTCGCGAGGAGATGGGAGCGAAGCCCCGAGTTATCGCGACGGGTGGTCTCGCTACACTTATCGCAGAAGAAACCCGTAGTATAGAGGAAGTTGATCCGCTGCTTACGCTTGAAGGGCTGCGTATTATATATGAGCGGAACCGGGAAAGGTGAGCATAGTGACGGCATACAGCGGGCTGAGATTACAGCTTAAGTGTTGTGCCGTTTTTTCTGTGTTACGACTATTATGGCGATACGCCAAAGGAGGCTGAATGACTTGGAAAACAACAACAAGCATGACCGGTTAATTCGTGGTACAGCAATGAACGGAAAGGTAAGAGCCTTTGCTATCCAGACTACGGAACTGGTTGAGGAACTACGCAGAAGACACGATACGTTTCCCACGGCTACAGCTGCCATGGGGCGTACGGTTACAACAGCAGCCATTATGGGTGCAATGCTCAAAGGTGAAGAGAAGTTAACGGTACAAGTCAATGGTGATGGGCCCATTGGACAGATTGTAGCTGATGCCAATGCGAAAGGCGAAGTACGAGGATATGTTTCTAATCCGCATGTACATTTGCCAAGCAATAGTGTGGGGAAACTGGACGTTGCAGGCGCGGTTGGAACGGAAGGTTTCATCAACATAACGAAGGATTTGGGACTGAAAGAACCATATCGTGGCAGTGTGCCTATTATTTCAGGAGAACTGGGCGAAGACTTCACGTACTACTTTGCGCAATCGGAGCAAACTCCTTCTGCTGTAGGCGTTGGTGTGCTCGTTGATACGGATAATTCCGTTATTGTCTCAGGTGGATTCATTATGCAGCTGTTGCCGGGATTGACTGATCCAGAGATCACGGCGATCGAAAACGCCATTAGTACGTTGCCGCCAGTGACGACTTTGCTGGAGCAGGGGCTTGAATTGGAAGAGTTGCTTCGCCGATTATTGCCAGATGTACAAGTGATGGAAGGATTGGATATTCATTTTAGCTGTGAGTGTTCACGTGAGCGGGTAGAGAAGACACTAATCAGCCTGGGCCAAACGGAGATGGAGCAATTAATTGAAGAAGAGGGCCAGGCTGAAGTGGTCTGCCAATTCTGTAATGAAGCCTATGACTTTAACAAAGAACAACTTGAGACCATCCTAGAGCAAGCCAAGAACTGATCTATGCGGGGACGGGATGCGGAATGACAAGACAGGAAAAAGGGTTGTGGACGGCTGTAATTGTCTTGACGCTAGGTATGCTGGTCATGGGTAGTGTGATGGCTATGCATGGTCTCAGACAGGGTAAAGACGAGGCAGATGCACCCCATGATGCCAATACGGAAGAAGGAAGCACCGTAGCGACGATCAACGGAGAAGTTATCACGGACAAAGAGTGGACCGATGCGCTGAAACGACGTTACGGCAGTGAGTTATTACTCCAGATGTTAAACCGTAAAGCAGTATATGCCGAAGCAATCGAACGCAAGCTGATCGTCACTCCCCAAGAGATTGCAAGAGAACTTGCCGCCGCGATGGATGGGTACGATTCAGAGAAATCATATTTTGACGAAATGAAGTCTCAATTGGGCCTGTCGAAACAGGAACTTGAATTGGAAGCCGGGTACAGGCTGCTGCTTGAGAAAATCGCAACGATCGGTATACAGATCAAGGATGCAGATATTGAGCATTACTGGACTGAACACCGTGAGGATTACGTTTCCCCCGAGAAATATGACTTGTCCATCATCGTAGTGAAGGAAGAAGAGGAAGCCGATTCCTTACTGGATGCGTTGGAGAAGGGACAAGATTTTGAAGAAGCTGCTCGCAGTCAATCGACGGACAGCTTCTCTCGTGATGCTGGTGGGAGGCTGGGATGGATTGAGCAGAATGATCCATTCCAGTCAGAAGAAATCCTTCAACTTGCTGCCGGGCTGGATGTAGGCAATATTGCTGGTCCAGTTCAAGTGGAAGAAGAAGGCTATGTTATTATCAGACTTAATGATAAAGAAGAACGCCAGGTGCAATCGGCCGAAGAAGTCCGTGAGGAGATTCGAATGGAACTGGCTCTGAGTCAGGCTGATCCGTTGCCGCAGGTAGAGCAAATGCTGCGTAACAAGTATGAAGCCGTAATCCTGTCCGAGATTCCTGCCTCCTGAATTCAAAGATTGTATCGTACTGCTGCATCTTGATAAAAATACTCTGTCTGCGGTCTTAGGGCCAAAGGCAGAGTATTTTTTTTGAGTACTCATATTGACAATAAGGGTTAACGTTGATAAGATGAAAATAATAAATACCTACTCGTTTACTCGGATATAAAAGATTTATTTATGAACAAAGAAACTTTCGGAAACCTCCGCCCTGCTAGAAATCTTGGCAGTAAGGGATAGGATCAACAGGATTTCCGCAGTTCTTCTATAACAGCTAGAGGCTACCGGCCGCACAGTATAGGTTAAAGGACTCAAGTTTTATTCATCCACTAAGGAGGGCATTCATATGGCTAAAGTAGTTAATAACGTAACAGAACTCATCGGAGGTACTCCGCTTGTTCGTCTGAACCGTATCGTACCTGAAGGCAGTGCTGAAGTATTCGTGAAGCTGGAGTACCAGAATCCAGGTTCAAGCGTGAAAGACCGTATCGCAATTAGCATTGTGGAAGAAGCGGAAAAAGAAGGCAAGCTAAAACCAGGTGATACCATTATCGAAGCAACAAGTGGTAACACGGGAATTGGACTCGCGATGGTGGCTGCAGCCAAAGGCTACAAGTCCGTTATTGTAATGCCTGAGACGATGAGCTTGGAGCGTCGTAACTTGCTTCGTGCGTATGGTGCTGAGCTTGTGCTTACACCTGGAGCTGAAGGTATGAATGGTGCTGTTAAAAAAGCCGAAGAACTGCTGAAAGAAAACCCTTCCTATTTCATGGCTGAGCAATTTAAAAATAAAGCCAACGTGAAGATCCACCGTGAAACGACTGGCCCTGAGATTGTTGAAGCAATTCAATCTGTAGGCGGTACGTTGGATGCTTTCGTTGCAGGAATCGGTACAGGTGGAACAATTACAGGTGTAGGGGAAGTGCTGAAAGAAGCTTTCTCTGGTATTAAAATTGTTGCAGTTGAGCCAGCAGCTTCGCCAATTCTGGCGGGCGGCAAACCAGGACCACATAAGATCCAGGGGATTGGCGCCAACTTTATCCCTGAGATTCTGGATCAGGAAATCTATGATGAGATCATTCACATTGAGAATGATGATGCATTCGAGACGGCTCGTCAGGTAGCGAAGGAAGAGGGCATCCTGTCCGGTATTTCTTCCGGTGCGGCGATCCGTGCAGGTCTTCAGGTTGCGAAACAGTTGGGTGAAGGCAAGCGCGTGGTCGTAATCGTGCCAAGTAACGGCGAACGTTACCTCAGCACACCTCTTTACAACTTCGAAGGCTAAGTCTACAAATGACAAAACCAATCCTCCTTGCCCGTATGACGGGTATGGAGGATTTTTGGCGTAATGCTTTTAAAAGGGGCGGCGCTTTAGTATACTATCAGACAATAGAACTAGCGACAGATGGAGGGCGGCACACCGCAATGACACACCTGATGACAACATACGCCGACTGGATGGAGTGGGCTGAACAAGGCTGGACCATGATGCCCTATATCACGAAGTCGGATGAGGGACCGTATCATGGCGGTTTACCGTTATCGTGGGAGGCAGCCTGGAAGCAGGCGTCACCATACGCAATTGTGCTGGAGAATGGCAAAGGCGGGAGATATACATTTCTGGGGTTAGACCCCGTATCCGTTATTTCCGGCAAGGGTCAAGAAGCGGTTATTCATGATGTGACGCAAGGAGCCACCTCGACGGACAGCGGCAAGCCGCTTGATGTATTGAAGAGATGGACTGCCCCGTATAGTGCACCCAAGGTTAATGGGGCTCCAGACTTTGGGGGTGGATACGCAGGTTATCTCAGCTACGATGTAGCAAGATCATTGGAGAAGCTCCCAGATTTGGCTGAGGATAACCCGGCTCTGCCGGATTATTGGTGGATGCGCTTTGAAGAAATATGGGCGTATGACCATGAGCAGCAGGCACTTTTCTGCATGGTTCATCTGGCTATAGAGCCTAACCGGAACGAAACTGATATCCGTAGTCTATATTCAGCGGCAGAAGCACGAGCGACAGCGATGCAGAAACGTTGGCTTCATATTATGGGGGCTGCACAGGCTGAGGAACAACAACAGGCACTGGAACGCCGCAACAAGCAGGTCAATCGTACCCCGCAGCCTGAAGATGCGGAAAGGGAATCGGAAGGATGGGAAACCTCCTTTCCCCAGGAGGACTTTGAACAAGCTGTGCGTACGGTACAGGAATATATCAGGCAGGGCGATGTGTTCCAGGTGAACCTGTCCTTGAGACAGGAAAAGCGGCTTCATTCGAGCGCTGAGCATATTTATGAATGGCTGCGCCTTGTGAATCCATCACCGTATATGGGAATGCTGCGTAGTCCAGACTTTCAACTGGTAAGCGGATCTCCCGAGCTTCTGGTCAAAGTGGAGAATGGCAAAGTCAGTGCACGTCCCATCGCAGGGACCCGAAGAAGGGGCCGGGATGAAGCAGAGGACAAAGCTATGGCGGATGAACTGCTCAGCAGTGAGAAGGAACGGGCGGAGCATATTATGCTCGTTGATCTGGAACGGAATGATATCGGACGGATTGCAGCCTACGGTTCGGTTCATGTGCCTGAATTGATGACCATCGAGAAGTATTCCCATGTCATGCATCTCGTTTCCCAGGTGGAAGGCAGGTTGGCAGAAGGGTTATCCGTATTTGATGTGATCGCTGCGACATTCCCGGGTGGAACGATTACCGGAGCGCCAAAAGTCCGCACCATGGAGATTATCGAGGAACTTGAGCCTGTGCGGCGTGGGCCTTATACGGGTTCCATCGGGTGGATGGATTACAGTGGGAATATGGAATTGAACATCGTCATTCGTACACTTGCCATTAAGGACGGTATTGGTTATGTACAGGCCGGGGCAGGGATTGTTATTGATTCCGATCCATATCGGGAATACAAGGAATGCCGCAACAAGGCAAGAGCCATGATGAGAGCTGTGAATTACAGCGAAGAGGCGGAAGCAAGCAGAGCTATTGAACAAGAACAAGCGAAAAGAACAGAAGCTGTTAACTAACTAAACTAAATTAAAATAAAATAAAACGAAGCAACCGTCACTTGTGTTGACGGATGATGAGGAGGAGCAGGCATATGATACTGGTTATCGATAATTACGATTCCTTCACGTACAACCTGGTTCAATATCTGGGTGAACTGGGCGAGACGGTGGAAGTTCGCCGCAACGACGAGATTGATCTGGCAGGCATAGAGGCACTGGCACCTGATCATATTCTGATCTCTCCGGGCCCGTGTACACCGAATGAAGCAGGCATTAGCTTGGCAGTCATTGATCATTTCAAGGGAAGCATTCCGATCTTTGGTGTGTGCCTGGGGCATCAGTCCATTGGACAAGCGTTTGGTGGCAATGTCATTCGTGCGGAGCGCATGATGCACGGCAAAACATCCGAGATGCACCACAATGGGACATCGGTATTTGCCGGATTGCCATCCCCATTTACAGCTACCCGTTACCACTCCCTGATTGTCGAGCGCAGCAGCTTGCCGGACTGCCTGGAGATTACAGCGGAGACAGCTGAAGGTGAAATTATGGGTCTGCGCCACAAAGAATATGCGATTGAAGGTGTTCAATTCCACCCGGAATCCATTATTACAGACCATGGTCATCAGATGCTTCGTAACTTTTTGTCCCAACAAGTGAAGGTATAACATGCAATATGCCGCGATAAATGGAGAGTTGGTCAATATGGCGGCGGCCGTGGTTCCTGTAACGGATCACGGCTTTTTGTACGGACTTGGACTGTTTGAGACGTTCCGGACGTATCGAGGTGTTCCATATCTTTTGGAACGGCATCTGGAGCGCATGGCCTCGGGGTGTAAGGAACTTGGCATTCCTTTTACAACGACCGCAGCAGAGGTGACTGATTGGATTCAACGTTTGATGGATGCGAACGGACTTCGGGAGGCGTATGTGCGATACACGGTATCAGCCGGTGAAGCACCGCTAGGCTTACCTTCTGGTGATTATTCAAAGCCAAATCATATTTTACTGGCAAAAGCATTACCTGAACCTTCTCCCTCTTTATATGAGAGCGGCAAAATGCTCCAACGTTTGTCTACACCTCGCAACACGCCCGAAGGAGAAGTTCGGTTCAAGTCGCTGCATTATATGAACAGCATTCTGGCGAAACGGGAGCTTAATGGATACGGGCAGTATGTGCAGGGTGCAGAAGGGCTACAATTAACCCGTGATGGGCATGTCGCTGAGGGTATTGTCAGCAATGTGTTTTGGGTACGGGAAAATGTGCTCTACACGCCAGCACTCTCAACCGGCATTCTGCCGGGTATCACGAGAGCTTTGGTACTGGAAATTGCCTCGCAGCAAGGAATTCCCTGCATAGAAACGCTAGCCTCTTGGGAGGATCTCCTGCAAGCAGATGAAATATTTCTAACCGGCTCGGTGGCCGAACTGGTTCCGGTGACAACTCTGCGGGATCAGGACGGAGCCGAAACGATAATTAGCAACGGACATATTGGCCCGGTTACAGCAGTCCTTCTGGGTATGTACCGGCAGAAAGCGGGGTATACTTCATGACACTTACACCTGTCATTTATGAACGGAACTATGCATGGGGGCCAGCTGAATTGAAGCTGGGTACAAGAACACAGATTATGGGCATTCTTAACGTCACGCCTGACTCATTCTCGGATGGTGGACGTTATACCAACGTGGAGCGGGCGGTTGCTCATGCCAAACAGATGATGGAGGACGGTGCGGACCTGATTGATATCGGCGGGGAGTCCACCCGCCCAGGTTCAGATGTCGTGGGCGCCGATGAAGAGCTCAGCAGGATTATTCCGGTTATTGAAGCATTGCATCAGCAAGCTCCGCACATTCCGATATCGGTAGACACGTATAAGGCCGATGTTGCACGTCAGGCTATTCTAGCCGGTGCCCATATTATTAATGATGTGTGGGGTGCCAAGGCAGATGCAGATATGGCCCGCACGGCAGCAGAGCTGGGGTGTCCCATCATTCTGATGCATAATCGGCAGGAGCGAAACTATACTGATTATCTGAGTGATGTCGTGAGCGATTTGCAGGAGAGCATACACATTGCATTAACAGCCGGCGTGAAAGCAGACCAGATTATCCTCGACCCGGGCATTGGTTTTGTGAAGGATCTCGGAGAAAATCTGAAGCTCATGTCATCGCTCGGTTTGCTCAATGAAATGGGGTATCCCGTTCTGCTAGCCACCTCACGCAAAAGATTCATCCAGAACATTCTGGATGTCGGGGCGGATGATGCGTTGGAAGGAACGGCTGCGACCGTTGCATTTGGCATTGCCCAAGGCTGCCAGATGGTTCGGGTTCATGATGTGAAACCGATTCGGCGGACGGCAGACATGTGTGATGCCATGTTGTATGCTTCTCCGGGTATACGGAGGAAATAATGCTGGCGGGTCCCTGGTGACCCGTCCAGTGGAAGCGCAGCGTTTTTCAAAGGCGAAGCTAAGGGATATCTTCAAAACTAGAGAATTATTTCAATATATATAGAGGGCAGGCGGATCGTATGGATAGAATGGTATTGCATCGTATGGAGTATTACGGATATCATGGTGTTTTTGCAGAAGAACGGAAGCTTGGGCAGCGGTACTATATTGATCTGGAGATTGATATGGACCTGGGTGAGGCCGGACGTAACGATGATCTGACCAAAACGATTAATTATGCGGAGATCCATGAGCTGGTAAAACAGATTGTAGAGAATAAATCATTCCAGTTAATTGAAGCTTTGGGCGAACATATTGCATCTTCTTTACTAGACACTTATACTATTATCAATGCATTGACAGTCAAGGTGACGAAGCCACATCCGCCATTTGATATTCATTTTGAGGGCGTAACGGTAGAGCTTCGCCGCACAAGAAAGTGAGAACCGATCATGATTGCACATTCGACCTCTGAATCTTCAGAGGCTTATATTGCTTTAGGGGCCAATTTGGGTGACCGGGAACAGACGCTGTTTGAAGCATTGTCTTTGCTGGATGAACACCCTCATATATCCGTTCTGCGTTGTTCTGCACTATATGAGACGGAGCCTGTAGGATATGTAGATCAGCCTGCATTTCTGAATATGGCAGTCGCCGTACAGGCGATGCTGACACCTGAGCAGTTGCTCACGGAATTATTGGATATCGAGAACCGTCTCGGTCGTGTTCGTGATATTCGCTGGGGACCGCGCACCGTTGATCTGGATCTGCTCTGGATGCACGGTGAGACGCGAGATACCGAATTGCTTCAATTGCCTCATCCCCGCATGGGAGAACGGGCTTTTGTACTGGTACCACTGTCGGATATCGTACCGGAGGGCGAGATTTCAGGTTTGTATACCTTTGTACACTCATCGTTGTCTGTACTGGATGGAAAGGATGGAATACAGCTTTGGAAAACATGCAATTGGCCAACCGAATCCGGGCATTCCGGAAGCTGAAAGGTTTAACACAACATGAACTTGCGTCCGAGACCGGCATCTCGCTGGCCATTCTGGGAACCATTGAACGGGGAAACCGTAAGGTATCACAGCAAGAACTCGATCGAATTGCTGGTGTGCTGGCAATCAGTATCGAGGAGTTGCGGGGCAACTAGGACCGTTTCGGTTTCGCCATGTTACAACAACCAAGACACCGATCAAACTTTATATCGTGATATATATACAGAATTAAAAAAGGAGTGGAACGACTACCGTGCTTAACATTGGTGGCATTGAAATGAAAAACCAGGTCGTACTTGCGCCGATGGCTGGCGTATGTAATCCGGCTTTTCGTTTGATCGCAAAAGAATTCGGAACAGGTCTCGTATGCGCGGAGATGGTGAGTGGCAAAGCCATTGTCCATGGCAACCAGCGTACACGTGAGATGTTGTTTGTAGATGAGCGTGAGAAACCGCTGAGCCTTCAGATTTTTGGGGGAGATCGTGATTCCCTTGTAGAAGCAGCCAAAATCGTGGACAAAGAAACCAATGCAGACATCATCGATATTAACATGGGATGCCCTGTGCCAAAGGTAACGAAATGTGATGCCGGTGCACGTTGGTTGCTTGATCCGAACAAAATCTATGAGATGGTATCCGCTGTCGTGGACGCGGTGGAGAAGCCGGTGACGGTCAAGATGCGTATCGGCTGGGATAACGAGCATATCTTCGCGGTGGAGAATGCGCTCGCGGTTGAACGTGCTGGCGGACAGGCGGTAAGTGTACACGGCCGCACGCGTGAGCAACTCTATACAGGCACAGCTGACTGGTCACACATCAAAGATGTAAAAGAAGCTGTCTCTATCCCAGTGATCGGCAATGGTGATGTCCATACACCAGAGGATGCACGCCGTATGCTGGATGAAACGGGTTGTGACGGAGTTATGATCGGTCGTGCCGCCCTGGGTAACCCATGGATGCTGTATCGTACCATTCAATACTTAAGCACGGGGGAATTGCTTCCTGACCCGAATGGCGAAGAGAAGATCCGTGTTGCCATCCTGCATATGGATCGCCTGATCGCATTGAAGAATGAGACAGTTGCCGTACGCGAGATGCGTAAACATCTGGCTTGGTATTTGAAAGGCCTGAAAGGATCTGCCCGCATCAAGGATGTTATTATGGAAGGAACCAAGCGGGACGAGATGGTACAGATTCTGGAGAACTTTGTGAGTCAGCTGAAAAGCGAAGGTAATTTGGAGTCAGAACCGGTAATCGCCGGAAATGCATCTTAATTATAAACGCATCTGTAAAACGTTTACACCTATAGGGGACGTAACATTGACTTTTCGAGATCGTTCCCCTATAATTTCTCAGTATAAATTCGCCATGTGCGTTAATAAGGATATAGCATCAGGAGGAATATTCTATTCCTCTGGAGAACTTCATATAGTTTTGAAGATGTATGCGAGCGGAGCTCTGTAACAAGCACTGATTCCGTTGCCGTACAATCAAATTTATTCCCATGACAGGAGAATCGGTTGAGATGAGCGACAAGGAAGTTATCCTTACACCAGAAGGACTCAAGAAGCTGGAAGAAGAATTGGAAACATTGAAATCAGTGAAGCGCCGCGAAGTGGCTGAACGGATTAAGGTAGCCATCGGGTATGGAGATATCAGTGAAAACTCTGAATACGAAGACGCGAAGAATGAGCAAGCTTTCATCGAAGGACGTGTAATCACGTTGGAGAAATTGCTTCGTAACGCGCGGATTATTAACAGCGACGAGATCGATACCGATGCCGTAAGCGTGGGTGCAACCGTCACTGTAGAAGATCTGGAGTTTGGCGACATCACGGAATATACAATTGTAGGTACTGCTGAGGCAGACCCGCTTCAGAACAAGATATCGAACGAGAGCCCTGTAGGTAAAGCGATTCTCGGCAAGAAAAAAGGTACAGTTGTTGATGTAAGTGTGCCTGCTGGCGTAATTCAATATAAAATTATGGACATTAAAAAGCTATAGCAACGAAGCAGTTGGGCACGGTAAACAAAAGCTTCCTTAGGGAAGCTTTTTCAACATTAGAGGAAAAACGACCTCTCGCGATGCCTGCAATGTAAATAAGGAGATGAATACAGATCATGACGGATGAAGTCTTGAATCAGGAAACCGAACTTAGCGAGCTTTTACAAATTCGCCGTGACAAATTGGACGAGCTCCGCAAATTGGGAATCGACCCTTTTGGCCAAAAATACGTACGTACCGAAGAAGCCGGCTCCATTCTGAAGAAGTATGAAGAACTGACCAAGGAAGAGCTGGAAGAGAAGCACATCGAAGTCAGTATTGCCGGACGGATTATGGCGAAGCGGGGAATGGGTAAAGCAAGCTTCGCACATATTCAGGACCTGAGCGGCAGAATCCAGATCTATGTTCGTCAGGATAGCGTGCCTGAAGACAAGTATGCGGCATTTAGCCTGCTGGACCTTGGCGATATCGTTGGGGTAACGGGTGTGATCTTTAAGACCAAAACAGGTGAAACTTCTGTCAAAGTGAAAGATATTGAAGTGCTGTCCAAATCGCTCTATCCGCTTCCGGATAAATTCCATGGTCTCACTGACGTAGAGCTGCGTTACCGCCAGCGTTATGTTGACCTGATTATGAGCCCGGACGTACAACAGACCTTTATCGCACGTTCCAAAATCATTCAATCGATGCGTCGTTACCTGGATTCCCTTGGATATCTGGAAGTGGAAACACCTACGTTGCATACCATCGCAGGAGGAGCGGCAGCACGTCCGTTCATCACACATCACAATGCGCTGGATATGGAACTGTACATGCGGATTGCGATTGAACTTCACCTGAAACGTCTGATTGTTGGCGGGCTGGAGAAGGTATATGAGATCGGCCGTGTATATCGGAATGAAGGTATGTCCACACGTCACAATCCGGAGTTCACCATGATTGAATTGTATGAGGCATATGCCGACTACAAGGATATTATGCAATTGACGGAGAACCTGGTTGCTCATATTGCACAGGAAGTACTGGGTACGCAAGTGATCCAGTATGGAGATTATGAAGTAGATCTTACGCCACAGTGGCGCCGTGTTACGATGGTGGATGCAGTTAAGGAAGTTGTAGGCGTAGACTTCTCCGTACACATGTCGGATGAGGAAGCACACAACTTGGCGAAGGAACATAAGGTTCCGGTTGAAAAACATATGACATTTGGTCATATTCTGAACGCATTCTTTGAAGAATTTGTAGAAGAGACGTTGATTCAACCGACATTCATTATGGGACATCCTCTTGAAATCTCACCACTAGCGAAGAAAAATGATGTAGATCCGCGTTTCACGGATCGCTTCGAATTGTTCATCGTTGGACGCGAGCATGCCAATGCCTTCACAGAGCTGAATGATCCAATCGATCAGCGTCAGCGCTTTGAAGCACAGATGCTGGAGAAAGAACATGGGAACGACGAAGCTCATGAGATGGATGACGACTTCATCCGTGCGCTCGAATATGGTATGCCACCAACAGGCGGATTGGGAATCGGGGTTGATCGTCTGATCATGCTGCTTACCAACTCCCCGTCGATTCGTGACGTACTGCTCTTCCCGCACATGCGTCCTCGTACGCAAGATTAAATAAGGAACGTAGGATACGTTCATAATAGAAGAGGAACCTGCCGTTCAGTATCATGCTGGGGCAAGTTCCTCTTTAGGTTTACATAGACGCTAAAAATAAAGTTTGTCAGAAGGCCCTTGCTCACAGCACATCATTAGGGTAACACCGCGTCTTGAAATTGTTAGATTAACCTGTTCGTATTTTTGTTAAAAGAGGTGCCCTTCATGAAGTTCAGGCTTCACTTTGCCAAATTCTTATCTCCTCCGTTAATTCTGGTCGGTGGTTTTCTGCTTATCATTGCGATTGGAACGGTGCTTCTCATGTTGCCAATCTCCAACCAAAGCGGTATGCATTTGGCGTTTATTGACGCGCTCTTTACATCAACCTCTGCCGCATGTGTAACTGGACTTGTCGTTGTGGATGTAGGGACGACCTTTAATTTGTTTGGTCAGATCGTCATTATGGTACTGATGCAGCTTGGTGGACTCGGATTCATGACCATGGCTACCCTCTTTGCGCTTGTATTGGGCAAGCGAATCTCACTCAAGGACAGGTTATTACTCAAAGAAGCCATTAATGCAGACAGTATGGAAGGGATAGTACGCATTATCCGCAAGGTGTTGATTTTCTCCTTTACCATTGAAGGGGTGGCGGCTGTCATACTTGCGCTGCGCTGGGCAACGGAGATGCCATTGGGTCAGGCCGTATACTATGGAATATTTCATTCCGTTTCATTGTTTAATAATGGCGGATTTGATCTGTTTGGCAACAGCTTTCAATACTACACCGGAGACTGGATATTCAATGTGACTGCTTCTGTGCTCGTTGTCTCTGGTGGACTGGGTTTTGTTGTATTGAATGACCTGTTTGAGTATCGCAAACGCCGCCGTTTATCTCTTCAGTCCAAACTGGTGCTGTCTGTATCCGGAGCGCTGATCGGTATAGGAGCGATTGTCTTGTTTGTTTTCGAATTCACCAATGGACATACACTGGCTTCACTCACATGGAGCGAGAAGATCTATGCGTCCTTCTTCCAGTCTGTCTCTACACGTTCGTCGGGAACGAGCACAATCGATATCACGGAGATGAGGCAGGCTACCCAATTCTTCTTCATTCTGCTGATGTTTATCGGGGCTTCCCCAGGATCGACCGGGGGCGGAATCAAGACGACTACATTCCTGATCATGATTGGTGCGGTGTATGCCATGATTCGGGGAAATAAGGATATTGTGTTTTTCCGCCAGCGTGTTCCGAAAGAACTGCTGATGAGGGCGTTGACCATTATTATGGTTTCTCTGATCATATTCATGATCGTGGTGATGCTTCTGCTTACGACAGAGGATGCGCCATTCCTTTCACTGATGTTTGAAGCTGCATCCGCAATCGGTACCGTGGGTCTTTCTGTGGGAGTGACTGATGAGTTGACCAATTGGGGAAAAATCATCATTACCTTTACCATGTTTGTAGGTCGGATAGGGCCATTAACCATCGCGTATGCCCTTCGTCCGCGCAAAGAGAAGAAACTGTATCGTCATCCGGAGGGCCGGATCATTATCGGATAAAAAGAAAAACCGTCAGACATTCAGAACTAACTCCTGTTATCGTAACGGGCCTTAGTCACAACGAATGTGCTGCGGTTTTTTTGGTTTAACGGCACAAGGAAGCAAGATGCAAAGTGAGAACATCGTCCATGAGCTTGGCATTCATCTGATCCGGTCTAAGCACGGTATGTATGCCTAAGCCATCTACCAGTGCATACAATCTCTCGATCTCCAGTTCTTTGTCCAGATCGGGTCTGGAGAGGTCGAGCTTTATCAGGTAGGTGATAACAGAGCCTACAGCTTGTCTGAGTTCATCATATACGGTATTAGCAAGTTCTTTGAGTCTAGGATCGGTTTTCGATCTGGCTGTAAAAGCGTACCACACCTCCATTTCGGCCAGTTTTTCTTCTGTGTTTGGTAAGAATTCGAGCAATAGGCATTTCATATTGTCCATGGGAGAGCCGGTGAAGGACATTTTTTGGACTCGATGAGACACCCGTTCAGATACCAAATTCATGGCATATCGTAGTAGTTCCGATTGAGTAGAAAAGTAGTGACGCATCGAACCAACCGAAACTCCAGCTTCTTCAGCAATATTCCGAACAGAGGCCTGTTCCATGCCATCTCTTCGTATAATACGCCAAGCTGCCTCGGCCACGAGCACGCGCTGTTTATCGTGATCAACAAGTTTAGGCATAGGCATATTATATCACCGTTGATTATTATAGTACACACGTGCTAAATTATATTTAATACATTTGTATCAAAAAAGGAGAGGCTGAAATGATTGGTTATTTCATTATAGGTTGTGAGATTGCCTTTTGGGTGTTTGTGTTCGCAGGTGTGAGTGTCAGGTATCTCCTTGGCATGAAGCGAATAGGCATCGGTTTGTTAATGGCGACGCCGGTTATCGATCTGTTATTGCTGGTAGCTACAGTTATGGATCTACAGCGAGGAGCTACAGCAAGTATGATTCATGGTATAGCTGCGGTGTATATAGGAGTAAGCATTGCCTATGGTCACCAGATGATCGCTTGGGCGGATCGATATTTCCTATATTGGTTCAAAGGTGGAGAAAACCCTCGTAGTAACAAGTTATATGGTAGAGAACATGCGAGTCGTGAGCGTAGTGGATGGTTTAGACATCTATTGGCTTGGGCTATAGGAAGTGCTTTTTTATTGGCCATGATATGGTGGATTGGAGATGCTGAACGTACAGCTGTCTTCAATAATTTGATCAGAGTGTGGGGAATGATACTCGGTATCGATTTTCTGATAAGTTTTAGTTACAGTTTATGGCCAAGAAAGGTTCCTGCTAGGAATGTTAAACGTTAAAGTAAATATGGACGTGTGTATGAACTTGCTAAGTTGGGAGAATACCATATGTACGTCCGTATTAGATCAAACCGATTGTTATTATAGTTTTAAAAAAAGACTTGCATTCAATATCTGTACATGGTATATTCTAAGTCCGGCCAAGAAAACACGGTTTACACGGTGCGGCAAGCAAATGAAATAAGCTTCGAAAGAAACTTAAAAAAAGAGCTTGCAAAGTTGGTTTGGATGTGATAAGATATAAAAGTTGCTGAAGAGAACAACATTCGGTAACAAAATAAGTTTGATCTTTGAAAACTGAACAACGAGTGAGTAAACATTCTGCTTGCAGAATGAACGCGAAAGTTTGAGACAAGCCTTGGCTTGAATCGGCTGGAGCACAAATGAGATTTTTAATCTCGTCAGATTCAAAATGAGCTTATCGCTCTTTTCAATACTTTATTGGAGAGTTTGATCCTGGCTCAGGACGAACGCTGGCGGCATGCCTAATACATGCAAGTCGAGCGGACTTGAAGAGAAGCTTGCTTCTCGGATGGTTAGCGGCGGACGGGTGAGTAACACGTAGGCAACCTGCCCTCAAGTTTGGGACAACTACCGGAAACGGTAGCTAATACCGAATAGTTGTTTTCTTCGCCTGAAGGAAACTGGAAAGACGGAGAAATCTGTCACTTGGGGATGGGCCTGCGGCGCATTAGCTAGTTGGTGAGGTAACGGCTCACCAAGGCGACGATGCGTAGCCGACCTGAGAGGGTGATCGGCCACACTGGGACTGAGACACGGCCCAGACTCCTACGGGAGGCAGCAGTAGGGAATCTTCCGCAATGGGCGAAAGCCTGACGGAGCAATGCCGCGTGAGTGATGAAGGTTTTCGGATCGTAAAGCTCTGTTGCCAGGGAAGAACGCTTGGGAGAGTAACTGCTCTCAAGGTGACGGTACCTGAGAAGAAAGCCCCGGCTAACTACGTGCCAGCAGCCGCGGTAATACGTAGGGGGCAAGCGTTGTCCGGAATTATTGGGCGTAAAGCGCGCGCAGGCGGTCATTTAAGTCTGGTGTTTAATCCCGGGGCTCAACCCCGGATCGCACTGGAAACTGGGTGACTTGAGTGCAGAAGAGGAGAGTGGAATTCCACGTGTAGCGGTGAAATGCGTAGATATGTGGAGGAACACCAGTGGCGAAGGCGACTCTCTGGGCTGTAACTGACGCTGAGGCGCGAAAGCGTGGGGAGCAAACAGGATTAGATACCCTGGTAGTCCACGCCGTAAACGATGAGTGCTAGGTGTTAGGGGTTTCGATACCCTTGGTGCCGAAGTTAACACATTAAGCACTCCGCCTGGGGAGTACGGTCGCAAGACTGAAACTCAAAGGAATTGACGGGGACCCGCACAAGCAGTGGAGTATGTGGTTTAATTCGAAGCAACGCGAAGAACCTTACCAGGTCTTGACATCTGAATGACCGGTGCAGAGATGTACCTTTTCTTCGGAACATTCAAGACAGGTGGTGCATGGTTGTCGTCAGCTCGTGTCGTGAGATGTTGGGTTAAGTCCCGCAACGAGCGCAACCCTTATATTTAGTTGCCAGCACTTCGGGTGGGCACTCTAGATAGACTGCCGGTGACAAACCGGAGGAAGGTGGGGATGACGTCAAATCATCATGCCCCTTATGACCTGGGCTACACACGTACTACAATGGCCGGTACAACGGGCTGCGAAATCGCGAGATGGAGCCAATCCCAACAAAGCCGGTCTCAGTTCGGATTGCAGGCTGCAACTCGCCTGCATGAAGTCGGAATTGCTAGTAATCGCGGATCAGCATGCCGCGGTGAATACGTTCCCGGGTCTTGTACACACCGCCCGTCACACCACGAGAGTTTATAACACCCGAAGTCGGTGGGGTAACCGCAAGGAGCCAGCCGCCGAAGGTGGGATAGATGATTGGGGTGAAGTCGTAACAAGGTAGCCGTATCGGAAGGTGCGGCTGGATCACCTCCTTTCTATGGAGAATCGTTTCCTGCAACGGAAACATTCAAATAGCAGACTAGATCTGCACAAACTACTCACTCGTTGCTCAGTTTTGAGAGCTCAAACTCTCAAACAGCTTGCTTTTGCATGGAGCTTGTTCTTTGAAAACTAGATATCGAAACGAAACAAACGCGAATTAGAACATTCCTTTTTAGCTGAACTTGTGTTAAACAAGTTTCAATAAAAACGGTAGATTGCACGTACGATGGTATCGAATGGGAGCGACTTTTGGCTTTGCGCAAGCAAACCAAGGGAAGCGAGCAGTCGAAACCGGAGAACGAGGTTAAGCTACTAAGAGCACACGGAGGATGCCTAGGCGCTAGGAGCCGATGAAGGACGTGGCGAACAACGAAACTGCCTCGGGGAGCTGTAAGCAAGCTTTGATCCGGGGGTGTCCGAATGGGGAAACCCAGCTGGGGTAATTTCCAGTTACTCATAACTGAATACATAGGTTATGTAGAGGCATACCAGGGGAACTGAAACATCTAAGTACCCTGAGGAAGAGAAAACAATAGTGATTCCGTCAGTAGCGGCGAGCGAACGCGGAGAAGCCCAAACCAGAGAGCTTGCTCTTTGGGGTTGTGGGACGTCTCACATGGAGTTACAAAGGAACCGGTTAAGCGAAGAGGTCTGGAAAGGCCCGCCAAAGAAGGTAAAAGCCCTGTAGTTGAAAGTTGGTTCCCTCCGAGACGGATCCCGAGTAGTGCGGGGCACGTGAAACCCCGTATGAATCCGGCAGGACCATCTGCCAAGGCTAAATACTTCCTAGCGACCGATAGTGAAGCAGTACCGTGAGGGAAAGGTGAAAAGCACCCCGGAAGGGGAGTGAAATAGAACCTGAAACCGTGTGCTTACAAAAAGTCAGAGCCCGTTTTAGGGGTGATGGCGTGCCTTTTGTAGAATGAACCGGCGAGTTACGTTCCCGTGCAAGGTTAAGGTGAAGAGCCGGAGCCGCAGCGAAAGCGAGTCTGAATAGGGCGACTTAGTACGTGGACGTAGACCCGAAACCGGGTGATCTACCCCTGTCCAGGGTGAAGGTGCGGTAACACGCACTGGAGGCCCGAACCCACGCATGTTGAAAAATGCGGGGATGAGGTGGGGGTAGCGGAGAAATTCCAATCGAACTCGGAGATAGCTGGTTCTCCCCGAAATAGCTTTAGGGCTAGCCTCGGAAAACAGAGTCGTGGAGGTAGAGCACTGATTGGGTGCGGGGCCCGCAAGGGTTACCAAGCTCAGTCAAACTCCGAATGCCATAGACTTACTTCCGGGAGTCAGACAGTGAGTGCTAAGATCCATTGTCAAAAGGGAAACAGCCCAGACCATCAGCTAAGGTCCCCAAGTGTGTGTTAAGTGGGAAAGGATGTGGAGTTGCACAGACAACCAGGATGTTGGCTTAGAAGCAGCCATCATTGAAAGAGTGCGTAATAGCTCACTGGTCGAGTGACTCTGCGCCGAAAATGTAACGGGGCTAAACACACCACCGAAGCTATGGCTTGATGCTTTGCATCAGGGGTAGGGGAGCGTTGTATAAGGGTTGAAGGTGTACCGTAAGGAGCGCTGGACATTATACAAGTGAGAATGCCGGTATGAGTAACGAAAAGATCAGTGAGAATCTGATCCGCCGAAAGCCTAAGGGTTCCTGAGGAAGGCTCGTCCGCTCAGGGTAAGTCGGGACCTAAGGCGAGGCCGAAAGGCGTAGTCGAAGGACAACAGGTCGAAATTCCTGTACCACCGTAAGCCGTTATGAGCAATGGGGGGACGCAGTAGGGTAGTGACGCGGACTGATGGATGTCCGTCTAAGCAGTAAGGCTGATGTGTAGGCAAATCCGCACATTGTAAGGCTGAGCTGTGATGGGGAGCGAAAATTATAGTAGCGAAGGTCATGATCTCACACTGCCAAGAAAAGCCTCTAGCCAGGTGATGGTGCCCGTACCGCAAACCGACACAGGTAGGCGAGAAGAGTATTCTAAGGCGCGCGGAAGAACTCTCGTTAAGGAACTCGGCAAAATGACCCCGTAACTTCGGGAGAAGGGGTGCCCCGGTAGTGTGAATAGCACGAGGGGGCCGCAGTGAAAAGGCCCAAGCGACTGTTTAGCAAAAACACAGGTCTGTGCGAAGCCGTAAGGCGAAGTATACGGGCTGACGCCTGCCCGGTGCTGGAAGGTTAAGGGGAGTGGTTAGGAGCAATCCGAAGCTGTGAACCGAAGCCCCAGTAAACGGCGGCCGTAACTATAACGGTCCTAAGGTAGCGAAATTCCTTGTCAGGTAAATTCTGACCCGCACGAATGGCGTAACGACTTGGGCGCTGTCTCAACGAGAGATCCGGTGAAATTTTAATACCTGTGAAGATGCAGGTTACCCGCGACAAGACGGAAAGACCCCATGGAGCTTTACTGCAGCTTGATATTGAATTTGGGTACGATCTGTACAGGATAGGTGGGAGCCTTTGAAACGTGAGCGCCAGCTTGCGTGGAGGCAACGTTGGGATACCACCCTGATCGTATCTAGGTTCTAACCTGGTACCGTAATCCGGTGCGGGGACAGTGTCAGGTGGGCAGTTTGACTGGGGCGGTCGCCTCCTAAAGAGTAACGGAGGCGCCCAAAGGTTCCCTCAGAATGGTTGGAAATCATTCGAAGAGTGCAAAGGCATAAGGGAGCTTGACTGCGAGACCTACAAGTCGAGCAGGGACGAAAGTCGGGCTTAGTGATCCGGTGGTACCGCATGGAAGGGCCATCGCTCAACGGATAAAAGCTACCCTGGGGATAACAGGCTTATCTCCCCCAAGAGTCCACATCGACGGGGAGGTTTGGCACCTCGATGTCGGCTCATCGCATCCTGGGGCTGAAGTAGGTCCCAAGGGTTGGGCTGTTCGCCCATTAAAGCGGTACGCGAGCTGGGTTCAGAACGTCGTGAGACAGTTCGGTCCCTATCTGTCGTGGGCGTAGGAAATTTGAGAGGAGCTGTCCTTAGTACGAGAGGACCGGGATGGACGTACCGCTGGTGTACCAGTTGTTCCGCCAGGAGCACCGCTGGGTAGCTATGTACGGACGGGATAAACGCTGAAAGCATCTAAGCGTGAAGCCCCCCTCAAGATGAGATTTCCCAGTATGTAAGACCCCTTGAAGACGACGAGGTAGATAGGCTGGGGGTGGAAGTGCAGCAATGCATGGAGCTGACCAGTACTAATCGGTCGAGGGCTTATCCAATAGCAAGTTGTAATTCGCATGTTTCGTTTCGAATCTAGTTTTCAGAGAACAACAACTCTGAAATGTAAGCTATGCGTTTGGTGGCGATGGCGGAGGGGTTCCACACGTACCCATCCCGAACACGACCGTTAAGCCCTCTAGCGCCGATGGTACTTGGACCGCAGGGTCCTGGGAGAGTAGGACGCCGCCAAGCAAAGAACCACTGCCGATGTTATTCGGTGGTGGTTTTTATTATATAGTTTTATTATGCAGTATGGGATTAAAATACAGATTGAATTTGGTGATTTCTCAGCACAATAGGATGTGTACAGGTAACGTTATTCGATACGAATTGACGTTTTTTTGCGTAATAACTAGACTTGTCCGCTCTGGAAAAACAGTTGTGTTCATCAGGCAATACACCTGATATAACCAAGTACTTTTCCTTGACAGTCTAAATATCGCTTTGCTAAGATGGCAATAATAAATTTTTCAGAAAACGTATTTTCGGCGTAAAATACAGCCTGGAATCTTCGGGTTTTGGACCGTAAAGCTGAGCAAACATAAGGAGGAACACTTGCGTGTGGGAAGATAAATTTGGTAAGGAAGGCCTCACCTTTGATGATGTATTGCTAGTGCCACGGAAATCCGAGACACTGCCTAAAGAAGTAGATGTATCTATTCGTTTGAGTGATACTGTAAAGCTAAATATTCCTTTGATCAGTGCGGGTATGGATACGGTAACTGAAGCGACATTGGCTATTGCTATTGCACGTGAAGGCGGTATCGGTATTATTCATAAAAATATGTCGGTTGAACAACAGGCAGAAGAAGTAGATCGTGTTAAACGTTCGGAGAGTGGTGTTATTACGAATCCATTCTCACTGACGGCAGATCATCTGGTATCTGATGCGGAAGCAGTAATGGCGAAATATCGGATCTCCGGTGTACCTATTATTGAAGGAGATCAGAAGCTGGTTGGTATTTTGACCAACCGCGATCTGCGTTTTATCCATGATTACGGCATCAAAATTAGCGAAGTCATGACTCATGAGAATCTGGTTACCGCTCCTGTTGGCACTACACTGCAAGAAGCTGAAGGTATCCTTCAGAAGCACAAGATTGAGAAACTTCCATTAGTTGATGAGACAAACACGTTGAAAGGTCTTATCACGATTAAAGATATTGAGAAAGCCATTCAATTCCCTCATGCAGCCAAAGATGCTCAAGGACGTTTGTTGGTTGGTGCAGCGATTGGTATTTCCAAAGATACATTTGAACGTGCAGATGCTTTGGTACAAGCTGGTGTCGACCTGATTACGGTAGACTCGGCTCACGGACACCACATCAATATCATTGAAGCTGTACGTCAGCTTCGTGAACGTTTCCCTAGCCTGACCATCGTTGCAGGTAACGTCGCTACTGGCGCTGCCACTCGTGACCTGATCGAAGCAGGGGCTTCGGTAGTCAAAGTGGGTATTGGTCCAGGTTCGATTTGTACAACACGTGTTATTGCTGGTATTGGTGTACCTCAAGTAACTGCAGTGTACGATTGTGCAACAGTGGCACGTGAATATGGAGTTCCGATTATCGCGGATGGCGGAATTAAATATTCTGGTGAAATTACGAAGGCACTGGCTGCAGGCGCACACGCGGTGATGCTGGGAAGTTTGTTTGCCGGCACAGCAGAAAGCCCGGGAGAAACTGAAATCTTCCAAGGACGTAGCTACAAAGTATACCGCGGTATGGGTTCAATGGCTGCAATGAAACAAGGTAGTAAAGATCGTTACTTCCAAGATGATGACAAGAAACTGGTTCCGGAAGGAATCGAAGGTCGTGTCGCTTACAAAGGACCATTGTCTGATACGATCCACCAACTGATTGGTGGTCTGCGTTCGGGTATGGGATACTGTGGTACAAGTAACTTGGAGCAACTTCGTAACGATACAGGCTTTATCCGAATTACAGGTGCGGGACTGCGCGAAAGTCATCCCCATGATGTACAGATTACCAAAGAAGCACCTAACTACTCGTTGTAATCTGAAGAGAGTTAATCATTTCCAGGACAGGCTCGGTGATTTTCACCGGGTCTGTCTTTTTTTGCAGATACCCCTGTGATAGAATAGAACAAGCGGTGACGATCCATGGATGGATTAAGGCGTTGCGGCGGCTTTTTGACGTGAATCTATGAATATGGTTTTGAAAAGCAAATGCAGTGCCAGAAAAGGCTGCCAGGTAAACAGAAGCGCGGACGTCCTTTTACATAAGCATTTGCAAAATGCGGACTAAGTGACAATCGATAACGAACTTTAGGAGCAATAATATTGCTCGTTCGATACAGCGCATATAGCACACATCTCATACATCAAACACACAGATTAGGGAACAAGAAAATCGCAGCATAAGCTGCACTGAAGCAATTAATAATGCTTTGGATCGAAGGGAGTATTCATCATTGAAAGCCAAACACATGAATAAAAAGAAACGCCAAATGCTCAAAAAGAGCGTAGCCTCGGTAATGCTAATTAACATGCTTTGCATGTCTGCAGTAATGCCGGTCATGGCTGCTGCGGACAACTCCAGTCAGGTTCTGACTGCTGCGGCAACAACAACGAAGACGGAGAAAGCCGTAAAGGTGCCTGGGGTAGACTCACTTGGGCTTGAGGTTAGATCAGCGGTGCTAATGGAAGCCTCAACGGGACAGATTCTACTAAATGTCGATGCGGATAAAGCGATGCCACCTGCAAGTATGACCAAAATGATGACAGAGTACATTGTCGCCGAACAAGTCAAACAAGGTAAATTCGGTTGGGACGATATTGTAACTGTTAAAAAGAATGCTGCACAAAGTATCGGGTCGCGAATTTTCCTCGCGGAAGGTGACCAGCACACAGTTAAGGATCTCTATATTGCTATGGCTGTTGGCTCTGCCAATGATGCTACGGTTGCTTTGGCTGAACATGTTGCCGGTTCGGAAGAAGCTTTCGTGAAAATGATGAATGATGAAGCGAAGCGTATGGGCATGAAGGATACGTTCTTCATAAACTCTTCGGGTCTCGACCGAGCAGATATGCCTGCTGATTTCCGCCCAGCTGAAGACAAGGAAACGGTGATGTCCGCTCTGGATGCTGCAATTCTATGCCGATACATCATTATGGATCACCCGGACTACACAGAATTTACAACGATTCAATCCTACAAGTTCCGTCCCAATGATAAAGCTCCAATTATCAATTACAACTGGATGCTGGAAGCGAATAAAAATATAACCAATTTCAAAAGCTATGCCTATGAAGGTCTGGATGGAATGAAAACAGGCCATACCACGAACGCAGGTAATAACTTTACAGGTACAGCAGAACGTAACGGTATGCGTCTAATTAGTGTTGTTATGGGCACAGATTCGGAATCCGCACGTTTCAGAGAAACTAAAAAGGTATTGGACTATGGATTTAACAACTTTGAAGTGAAACAGGCTGTTGCAGGCAAGACCAAAGTGACGGGCTGGGAAGCGGTACCTTTGAAAAAAGGGAAAGAAACAACCGTTCCTGTTGTAACAGATAATGCGGTAAGTTTTGTTGTTCCCAAAGGTACTCAGAACCTGGATGTGACATTCAAAGCCAACGTAACTGAGGCTGACAAGCTGGTAGCACCACTCAAGGCAGGTACGAAGGTTGGTACGGTAACGTACACGTATAAAGCAGAGGGAATTGAGCCACAGGAAAAAACAGTGAACTTGATCACTGCTGAAGAGGCTGAAAAAGGCGGATGGTTCCGTTTGTTCTTCCGTGCTGTGAAGGATTTCTTTGTGGATCTTTTTGACGGAATCAAAAACCTGTTCTAAGCCTTAGCAAACTTCATGGAAAGAGTATGATCATGATTTTAAGCTTACATGGTCATATCATTGACAAAATACAAGTTATTCCGACCGGATGGATTGTATATTTACAATTTTTCCGGTAAAATATCAAGTTAGAATTCACGTATGATGAAGTGAAAAAGTACAATGTTCGTTTACCGTATGCAAGATCGTGGCTGGTAAGAGAAGGGGAATGAGCGTATGAAGATCGGCGTTTTAGCACTTCAAGGAGCTGTCACAGAGCATATTCGAAGTATTGAACGTGCTGGAGCAGAAGGTATAGCTATCAAACAGGTTCAGCAATTGGAGAACTTGGATGGTCTTATCCTTCCTGGCGGGGAAAGCACGACGATCGGTAAACTGATGCGCAAGTATGGGTTTATGGATGCCATTCGGGCGTTTGCTGCTGAGGGCAAACCGGTATTTGGTACCTGTGCTGGCTTGATCGTTATGGCTAAACACATTGCAGGGCAAGAAGAAGCTCATTTGGAGCTAATGGATATGACTGTATCCCGAAATGCATTTGGACGGCAGAGAGAGAGTTTTGAGACGGATTTGCCAGTCAAAGGCATTGAGGAGACGGTAAGGGCTGTATTTATACGGGCGCCCTTGATCGAGAGTGTCGGAGACCAGGTGGAGGTACTCTCCACATACAAGGATGAGATTGTTACGGCTCGTCAGGGACATTTGTTGGTTTGCTCCTACCATCCGGAATTGACGGATGACTATCGTCTGCATACTTATTTTGTAGACATGGCCAGATCCTACAAACACACGGTAGACTCTAAATAATGCATGATGTACAACCTATGATCTCCCGGTCATCGGATCACTTCACCAGAAGCCGTGTAAGGCCACTGGTTGGCAGTTGCATCTGAACGGATGCCTGATGTTGCCTGTATCTGCTTCATAGCGGGAATCGCAGCGGAGGGTGACAAGGGGGATATAGGTTGTTTTTTGGGTTACAGGTTCCGATAAGTATATAGTAAGGTGTATACAGTAGAGTTTTGAGAATGGATCTAACATAAGGCTTCACGTTGTGAGGTTATTTAGGAGGGGTATATCGTGCTTGATGTGAAAATATTGCGGAATGAGTATGCACGTGTAGAAGAAGCATTGACTAAACGTGGCAAATCGCTGGATCTTATCGCTGGATTTACCGAGATGGATGCCAAGCGTCGGGAGTTACTTCAAGAGAGTGAAACACTGAAGAGTCGTCGGAATACGGTCTCCGCGGAAGTTGCTAGACTGAAGAAGAATCGTGAGAATGCTGATGATCTGATTGTGGAGATGCGTGAAGTGTCTGATCGAATCAAAGCCATGGACGAGGAAGTTCGGGAACTGGAAGTGAAGATCAATGATCTCACAATGGCGATTCCGAATATTCCTAACGAAAGTGTACCTATTGGAGCTTCTGAAGACGACAATGTTGAGATTCGTCGTTGGGAAGAGCCGAAGTCATTTACTTTTGCACCAAAGGCACACTGGGAAATTGCGCAGGATCTCGATATTCTTGATTTTGAAGCGGCTGCCAAAGTAACAGGTTCCCGTTTTACCTTTTATAAAGGTCTGGGCGCACGTCTGGAACGTGCATTGATTAACTTCATGATGGATCTGCACAGCGATCAACATGGATATGAAGAGATTCTGCCTCCATACATCGTTAATCGGGACAGCTTGTTTGGAACAGGTCAACTGCCTAAGTTCGAAGAAGACCTGTTCAAGTTGAAAGATACCGAATATTATCTGATCCCTACTGCTGAAGTTCCGGTAACGAACTATCATCGCGAAGAGATTCTGAATGTAGATCAATTGCCTAAGCACTTCGTGGCATACAGCTCTTGTTTCCGTTCTGAAGCCGGTTCGGCTGGACGGGATACACGCGGCTTGATTCGTCAGCATCAATTCAACAAAGTAGAGCTGCTCAAGCTCTCTACTCCAGAGACTTCGTATGAAGAGCTGGAGCAAATGACTCAAAATGCGGAGCGTGTGCTTCAATTGTTGGGCTTGCCGTATCGCGTCCTGACATTGTGCACGGCAGATATGGGCTTCACTTCAGCTAAAACGTATGATATTGAAGTATGGTTGCCTGAGAGCGACACTTATCGTGAGATTTCTTCGTGCTCCAACTGTGAGGACTTCCAGGCACGTCGTGCCAATATCCGTTTCCGCAGAGAGCCAAAAGCCAAACCGGAATTTGTTCATACATTGAACGGGTCAGGATTGGCTGTTGGACGGACGGTAGCCGCTATCCTGGAGAACTATCAACAGGAAGATGGTACGGTTGTCATTCCTGAAGCATTACGTCCTTATATGTGCGGTGCAAGTGTGATCGCACGTCGCTCTTAAGTAAGAGTTAGCTAACCATCCTCATCAAGAGGAATACAAATTCAATCCGTCATTTCGGAATGGCGGATTGGAGTGTTTTGTATAACTGAGGTAATTGTCTGATAAAGGATCATCAATTTTAATATAAAAGGTTGCATTATAATGTCGAGATGTGGTATGATACTTTTTGTGGCAAGTTTATAAAAGTTAATTCCCTGGAGAGGTACCGAAGCGGTCATAACGGGGCGGTCTTGAAAACCGTTAGGGGGCAACTCCACGTGGGTTCGAATCCCACCCTCTCCGCCATACTACACTTATAACAAGGATTCGAGCGATCTCGCTCGGGTCCTTTTTTGCGTTGTGAGTTTGTTCAACGTAGTGAGCATACAGGTTGGTGACCAATGTATATGTTGCATAGTACAACGTTATATTTTGAATAAGGCTAATATGTATAAAAACATCTTCATCGCCGCACTTTATAGGAGTGGAGGTGGTAAGATGAACCGCGAGTTAAACATCGATCAGACAGAGCTTGTAGGGGCCTGGCAAGAACGTTTGCCTCAAGTCCTGAATGTTGGAGACCAGGCTCAGGTAATGGCCGATGAAGCCGATCAGCAGGCGATTCGGATACACATTGCTACAGCAGGGCACGAGATGTACTCTTTTGATTTCAAATGTGCATATGTCGATTCCCGTGAAGTCAGCGTACAGCTGATTGATGTGGAACGGGATGGACAAACGACGGATGAGCGTACAGAACCGATTCAGGAACTGGCTCACGATTATACACGGCACATTCATGAATGCGCCCAGTCGTTACAATCCCAGACGAGATAATAGCCTGAAATCTGAAGGAGTGAACTCAATTGACTAAAGCCAAAGCGGGAGTAGACAAAAACCTGCAAAATGTAGTCGATGATCTGGAGCAACCTACCGTAAACAGTCATCATGCCCAGCAAATTCAGCAAGATATTAATGATCGCCGTCATCAGGATGCACTGAATCATGACAAAACGGAAGATAGGGACCCATCCCATTCCTAACAATGATGAGGGGGCAATAATATGAGCAAACCAAAAACAATTCCCGTACCGGAAGCGCAAGCATCCGAACAGCATCGTCATTCATCCAAACGCTCTTCCATGCAGGAACCATTATCCGGTTCCAAAAAAGTAAAAAATCAAAATCATGTGGATCATTTGAATCCTCAAGGTTAATAGAAGAAACAGATTCACGCAAAAGTCCCTTGTTACCTAACAAGGGGCTTTTGCGTATTCATACATATATAAAGACAGGCACATGGTTATTCCCAAAGCTGACATAGGTCTTTGTAGCCATTTTAAAGAGGAAAGATCACATTTTTCCCAAATTAGGTTTCGGTATCTGGTAATATGGTATATCATTGATATTGAATTACTTTTTTTTGGGGTTATCACGAGAGGAGAGAAACAAATGACTAAACGTATGGGGGCGCTTCTTCTCACGTTGCTGTTGACCGTATCTATGGCATTGACAGCATGTAGCAGCAAGCAGGAACCAAAAGAGGCATTGAAGACGGCTGCGGCCAATGCTTCCAAATTGACTTCGTATGAAATGAGTTCTAATTTCACTATTAATGAATTGAGCTATAAACCTGGGGATGCTTCACAAACTGATCCTACCATGACTCAGTTTATGAGCATGCTGAAGGATGCTCAGTTGAATGTAACAGGTGTATACCAAAGTGAGCCAATGCAGACAGAGATGACTCTTGGCATCGAGCTTAAAGGCGACATGGGTATGACCTTTAACATCCCAATGGTGATGACGGCAGAGAAACTCTATGTGAAAGTGCCGAATATTCCGTTCTTCCCGATTCCGGAGAATGTTGTAGGCAAGTTCTTGGAACTTGACCTGAAAGAACTGGCTGAGCAAGAGGGTACAGAATGGAACCCTGATGCTATGGACGCAGCCAAAACGCAAAAGCTGAGCAACGAAGTCATGGACGCAGTGCTGAGCGAGTACGATCAAGCTAAATTCTTCAAAAATCTAGACACCAAAGATGCAAAACTTCCTGAAGGTGTAGATGCGAAGCAAGTTGTACAATTCTCGGTGAATAATGACAATGTTAAAGAAGCAGTTACTGTACTGGTAACAAAAGCTATGCCTAAAGTATTGGATATTCTGTCCAAAGAGGAATATCGTGAAATGCTGCAAATGGATCAGGCTGATATCGACAAAGCTAAAGAAGATCTGAAGATCACTGAGGCAGATCAGGCTGAAATGGCTAAAGACTTGGATAAATTGAAAGATGTTCTGACAATCAACCAATTCAACATCGATTTCGCATTGGACAAAAACGACTTCCCTGTATATCAAAAGATGGTCGCTGATGTGCTGATCAAGCCAGAAGGTACAAAAGACGAAGTGAAATTGGCATTTACCGGTTCCAATACGTACACTAAGATTAACGAAAAAGCAGCATTCAAAATCAACATCCCTACTGGCGATGACGTAATTACTATGCAAGAGTTCGAAGAACTGATGAACGCTTCATACGGATACTAATCTCGCTGAGTTCAAACCGTCTGTGATTCAAGTGAAGGATAATATCCTTCCGCTTGGGTACAGGCGGTTTTTTTAGTTAGACAGAGTAAGAGGGGATATACGCAAAATAATTGATCTTTGAAGTTGAATCGTGGCTGGTGATCTATATAAATAAAACCGCACTCTCTCCTACATAACTAGAGTAGTGCGGTTTTGTACATTAACTTTGTATATTGTTGAATTGGGAATACAGACAGCTTTATTGGGAAGCTTCTAAATCAATTAATTCGTAAGTTCGTCCAAGTCTTCAGCAAGTACAGCATAGATCTGATGATCCTGATATTTGCCGTTGATCTTGAGGTATTTGCGTGCAGTACCTTCAAACTGGAATCCGTTCTTCTCCAGTACGCGCTGTGAACCTTTGTTGGAGGGCAATACTGCAGCCTGAATCCGATTTAACTTCAGCGCACGGAAGCCATAAGCTACGGCCAGTTTAACCGCTGCTGTCATTCGTCCGCCACCCTGATAATCTGGATGGATAAAGTAACCCATATCCGCATAATTGGCAACGCCCAATACGACATTGTTGATACTTACTTGTCCAATTAGCAGGCTGTCTTTAATAGTATAGATTCCAAATTGATATCCTGTACCATCTTCTGCTGCCTTGACCCGATCCTCAATCCGCCGAGTCTGAGCATCCAGTGTATAGAATTCATCGTCTCGCACGGGTTCTACAGACTGGTAGGGGACGCGTGTGATCTGAACCAGGTCCAGATAGGACTGTGTATCTTGGGGGGTGAGCAACCGAAGGCTTATGCCATTGGCTGTATCATAGAGTGTTAGTGCCATTACAGCACACTTCCTTTCTAATTGGGATGTTTGTAGTCGGTGACTACTTTAACTTTTGGCGCAGACTTCTGAAAAATTGAGTTAGCATCGTGGAGCATTCAGGTTGAAGAATATCCGCAATAACCTCGGTGCGATGGTTAAAACGCGGCTCCTGTAGCAGATTCATCAGTGTACCTGCACAGCCTGCCTTGGGATCAGCCGTACCATAGATAACGCGGGGAACTCTGGATTGTACAATTGCACCTGCACACATTGGACAAGGTTCCAGTGTGACGTACAGAGAACAATCCAACAAACGCCAAGCTCCGATGGTCTCGCTGGCCTGACGAATAGCCACCATCTCTGCATGGGCGGTGGAATCCAGTGTAGTTTCACGCAGATTGTATCCCCGACCAATAATTTGGTTATTTTGTACGATTACAGCTCCAATCGGCACTTCCCCGAGAGCTTCAGCCTTGTAGGCCTCGGCAATGGCCTCTCGCATCCAGTGCTCATGTTGAGCCTCTTCAGATAAATTCCCAAGATCGGGCTGGGGAGAATGGTCATTCATTACTATATAACTCCTTCCAAAATCGTTTATTCAGCGAACAAATATTCGGGTTGTTAACATGTTGTGTATAGAATTGTGGATAACCTTGTAGTTGCTCACATAGTTATGAACAAACTATCCACAAGCCTGTGGGTATGTGGATAAATATAGTGATTAATTTCATTGTAGAGTTCGAAAATGCAAAAACAACGAATTTCGAGCTTTTCAGTCATTCGGTAACTTTTGGACACAGGTCAATTATCCTTTTCAAAAAGACATACAAGCGTTATGATGGAGATAGGTTTTGCCATATATCGCCAGAGGGTACAAGCCGAGAGGTGAACAAAAAAACTTGTCTATTAAAACGAAATTATCCATGATTATGTCGTGCTCAGTGCTCGTTATTTTAGTGTTGAATATCGCACTGAGTTATTATACTACAGAAGAGAATCTGAGGCAGGACAGTGAAACCAAGATGGTGCTCACTGCAAAGCAGATTGCAATTGCTGTCGAACAGAATCAATACAGTTCGGATTATGTAAAACGGCAGATTGGAAACAATCTGTGGCTTGCTGCTGTCATGGCAGCGGAAGAATTGGACCCGGATATTAATAATATCACAAATGAAGAACTTGTACGCTTGAGCCAAAAGGTCGGCGTCTCACATATTTCGTTAATGGAGCAGACGGATGATGACATCGTTGTTAACCGCTCCTCAGATCCGAGAGAAATCGGGCTGTCCACCAAATCCATGACTTATTGGTATCAGGCCTTTAAGCAATTATTCGAAAAACAACAGGTGACGATTCCCCAAGGACAGAAGTTGGAGCATTTCTGGTCAGATGGATTCGAATATTCGACATCCAGTCCTTCGGATATTGATATCTGGGGTTACTACCATGATGGAAAGAGAAACTACATAATCAATCCCTTCTATAATAATACGGAAGTTGATGACTATGTGAAAATCTCTAGTCCGGATGAGATTTTAAATAAAATTCGTGAGGTCAATCCCTCCATTCTGGAGATTACAGGCATCAATCCGTTGACTTTTGGTAGCCCGAACATGGGTGATGACGGAAGAGATTCGAACTTTAGCAAGTTGAATAACAGACCGATTCGTTTTGGTACATACCAGTATGGTTCTACGGATGAGGATCATCGTGCTGTGGTGCGCGCCATTCGAACAGGGCAAAATGTATCTTTTGTCAGTGAAACGCACGAACAGAAGGTACTGAAGAGTTTTATTCCCATTTTCACACCCAATCAGTCTTCCTATGTGATCAGTATTGTCATGGACTATAAGCAAATATCCTCCATGGTATCTGAGCAGTTGGTGAGCCATGCCTCCATATCGTTGGTTTTGCTGGAGATTGTGATCTTTGGCAGCTATTTGCTCGCAGGGTATATTACACGTCCGATCCAATCCATACTGGGCAAAGTGAATGATGTAGCGGACGGGCACTTTGATTTCCGTCTGAAAGTAAAGAGGAAAGATGAACTTGGCCAGCTGGCCAATCGTATTAATGCCATGATTCGTAATCTGGGCCATTATACGAGCCGTCTGAAACAGATGTATGAAGAGAATCGGGCGGTGAAAGAACATCTGGAGTCCATTATCAATCAGACAGCGGATGCCATTCACATTACGGATCTTGAAGGAAAAGTGCTTCGGGTTAACCGCGCATTTGAACAATTATATGGCTTTCGAAGTCGTGAGGTGGAAGGTCGTAATCTGAAGATCATCCCGCCAGAGGCAGAAGAAGAAATGAAACGTCAGCATGCCCAACTCGTTGAGGGGATGTCCATTACGTCCAACGAAACCACTTGGATGAAGAAAGACGGGACCCGAGTAGAGGTCAGTGTCAGTACGGCTCCGGTACGAGACGAGGCTGGAGAGATTACCGCGTTGATTAGCGTCTCCAGGGACATTACAAGCCGTAATCGGATGGAAGAGCTGCTGAGACGTTCTGAGAAGCTAACAACTGTAGGCCAGCTTGCAGCAGGTGTGGCACATGAGATTCGTAATCCACTGACCACGCTGCGAGGGTTCCTGCAGTTACAGCAAGAGAGCAACAAGCTGAATCATCGTCATCTGGATCTGATGTTATCGGAGCTGGATCGCATCAACCTTATTGTTGGTGAATTTCTGATTCTGGCGAAACCACAGGCGGTTCATTTTCAGAATCGGGACATTCGTTTTATTCTTGGCGATGTCATCTCGTTATTGGATAGTCAGGCGCATCTGCATGGTGTAGAATTTGTACTGCGTGCCTCATCCGATTCGGCTATGGTACACTGTGAAGAGAACCAATTGAAGCAGGTATTCATCAATTTGCTGAAAAATGGTATGGAGGCCATGCCAAATGGAGGAAACATCCATATCAAGCTCAAGCATGACGAGCAGTCGAAACGCGTCAGAATTGAGATCAGGGATGAAGGCATTGGTATCCCGGAAGAGATGATGCCCAAGCTTGGGGAGCCTTTCTTTACGAATAAAGAGTCTGGAACAGGGCTTGGCCTGATGGTCAGTCAGCGCATTATTCAATCACATAAGGGCATGATGGATATTAAAAGCGTCATGAACAAGGGAACAACGGTTATTATTGAACTGCCTGCTTCCGAGCAACAACCGGAAGTTATTGAGGTAGATCAGGTAACAGATGACACACTTACAGATGAAGAGAAATAGATGAGGTGAGATTACCTTTTGCGTATTAATAAATTTATTAGTGAAACAGGTTATTGCTCCCGGCGTGAAGCCGACAAGTTGGTGGATAGTGGTCAGGTAACCATTAATGGAGTTAAGGCTGAACTGGGCAGTCAGGCAGAAGAAGGCGACGATGTAAGAATTAATGGCAAACCGATCAAGGAAAAGAGAAAACATGTATATATCGCGCTGAATAAACCGATTGGAATCACAAGTACAACTGAGCAGCATATTCAGGGGAATATCGTTGATTTTGTCGGGCACGATGAACGTATCTTTCCAATTGGGCGCCTGGATAAGGACTCGGAAGGTTTGATCCTGATGACCAATGATGGTGATATCGTTAACCGGATTCTTAGATCAGAAGGGCGCCATGAGAAAGAATATATCGTTACTGTTGATCGATCTGTAACCCCGAGTTTCCTTAGAGGTATGAGCACTGGGGTGAAGATCCTGGGTGAAATGACCCTGCCTTGTACAGTGACCCGGATGACGGATCGAGTATTCCGTATCATCCTGACTGAAGGAAAGAATCGTCAGATTCGGCGGATGTGTAGTGCCTTTGGTTACGAGGTTCGTAAGTTGAAGCGTATTCGGATCATGAACATCCATCTTGGAGAAATGGCGACAGGTTCATGGAGAGAGCTTACCCCTGCTGAAAAAGCGGAGCTGGGCGGTCTGTTGGACTATTCACTGGAATAGTTGGTTCGAGTTCGACTAATTTAACCGATTAAAGCTCTGCTTTCCGAAAAGGAGCGCAGGGCTTTTTTTCGGAAAGCAGAGTTAATGAAGACTAGTCAATAATACCGAATAGTAAGGAAATATGTAGATGAACCAGGCATAAGCCTTATATAAACCCAAAAGACCGTTCTCCTTGTACCTGGAGAACGGTCTTTGGTTAATGAATCGCTGCAGGCCTCTAGTTTCCTCCGCCAACGGCTTTTACATTTGTATTGTTACTTTGATACTTCCGAATGATAGATACCTCTACACGGCGATTCTGTGCCCGTCCCGTATTGGTGTCATTGCTGGCAATTGGGTGATACTCTCCATAACCACTTGGTGTGAATTTGGAAGGGTCCAATTGCGAGTTCAGCAACAGGATTTTCAGGAAGTTGAGCGCACGATCTGCGCTTAGATCCCAGTTATCCTTATATTGGTTGTTCGAAATGGGAATATTATCGGTATGACCGGATACAACCACTTCATATTCAGGGAACTCCTGCAGCATGCTTGAGATTGCTTTCGCCAGGGATCGTGATTCAGGCTTCACATCTGCTCGGCCTGAGGAGAACAGGGCGTTATCACTGATGGTGATCTTCAATTCAGACTGATTCAGCTTGGTGTTCAGCTGGTCTGAAAGTCCGTTCTTCGAGATATATTTGTCGAGTCGCTCTTTTAGTTTCTCCAGGTCTTCTTGTTCTTTCTTAGCCATCTGTGCATCTGTAATCTGAGCTGGTGTTTTCTTGGTGATTTCTGTAGGTTCCTGTTTGTTCTTACCCAAATCAGCACCTGGCGTATCCGGATTCATGGACGAATGGTCCAGAATTCCGGAACCTCCATTTAATGCACTGTTTAGTGCGGAAGCCATCTGCTCAAACTTAGCTGCATCGATTGAACTCATACCGAACAATACAATAAACAGAGCGAGCAACAAGGTCATCAAGTCGGAATAGGGAAGCAACCAGCTCTCGTCTATATGCTCTTCATGTGGTTCGTGCTTCTTAGCCTTTTTCACCTGGTGATCCCTCCTTCTCTTCCAGTTGTTTACGTTCGGAAGGTGTCAGGAATACGGATAACTTTTGGTTGATGGCGATGGTGGAGACACCGGATTGTATGGATAACAGTCCTTCAACCATCATCAGCTTGATCTCCATTTCTTGCTTGGACATCCGTTTCAGCTTGTTAGACATCGGGTGCCATAACACGTAACCACTAAATATACCAAGGAGTGTTGCGATAAATGCTGCCGCAATCGCATGGGAGAGTTTCTCCATGTCACTGAGATCGGCAAGTGCTGCGATGAGACCTACAACGGCCCCGAGAACCCCGAGCGTTGGTGCGTACATCCCCGCCTGAGCGAAGATCAAGGCACTGCCACGGTGGCGCTCCTCTGTAGCATGAATATCTTCCATAAGCACATCACTTACAAATTCCTGATCGTTGCCGTCTATAATCATACGCATACCGCCACGAAGGAACTGATCGTCAATCTCTTCTACTTTTGATTCCAGTGCAAGCAAACCTTCACGACGGGTAGTGGAAGCCCAATCCATAAATGTGCCGATCAGGGATACGCGATCAATTAGTACTTGATTTTTGAAAACAATCCCGAAAAGCTTAGGGATTTTTTTAACTTCAGACATCGGAAATGCGATAAAGATGGTTCCTGCTGTACCAACAAAGATAATAATGTAGGCTGCGGGATTGTTAACCAGGTTGATTAAGGGCGCACCCTTCAAGAACATACCAAATACAAGGGAGACCAGCCCCAAAATTAGTCCAATAATCGTTGAAATGTTCATCATACACCTCATCCATGAGATAAAATTGAATCCTTTCAAGCGGCTGTGTTCGGGCTTCCGGACGAATTTTTGGCCGCAATCCGTTCAATGTTAGGCATTCCTTACGGTTGCTAAAACAGTTAAAACGGTCATATATGTATTTATCGACCAGAAGGCCTTTTTTTTTAAGGGCTATTTTCAGGTATAATAAGATCAAATCCGCTCCTTAGGGGCCGAATAGGAGTGAAAAGCCAATGGGCGTAAAGCATGGACGGGATTATGAAGGAATTTTGACAGATCTGACAACGGCAATCGGACGCATACCGGATCGGTATGTTTTCTTTGAAATGGACGCGGAAGAGTGGGAGAGACTGGCTGCATCTGACCAACTTGAAGTGGATGAGGCGTTGGCGGAGGATCTGTTCTATGCGCTGGGCGAGGAGTCCGTTATTCCGGTTGGAAGTGGCGTGGTCATCCATGATAAGGAACAGCACCGCATTCATATTTTGATCGGGGAAGAAGAGTTGACATTTGTACCTTTAATTTAGTGTGTTCACATGCATTTTCAGGGGTATAAATGGAATTGGAATTCCCCTCAAAGCCTTATGGTTATTGGTTCTATGCCATGTAGTTGATTGGATTTTGAAGCTTGTCCGTGGTAAGATGTTAGTCGTGAAATGGGCCAACCGCATGGCGGTGAGCCTGGCCTTTGAGGTTGCTGTTGATAGCGCCGAAGGTGTCGGTGGTTATACGGACTCACGTCTGTAATGTACCATCCTATGGGGAGGAAGATAACGCATGGTTTTTTCGCAAGAGGAAGTCGAAGCTCATCTGGGAAGGCTGGAAGGCTGGGAACTGGAAGAGGGACGGTGGATTGTACGTAAATTCGTGTTCTCCAACTACATGAAAGGGATTGCATTTGTGGATGAGGTCGCTGCGATCTCGGAAGCATTCAATCATCATCCTTTTATTACAATTGATTATACAACGGTTACACTGCGTCTCACATCATGGGATGCGGGTGGTATCACATCTGTAGATATCAAGGAAGCAGGGCAATATAACGAAGCTTATGACAAAATGAGGTCGCAATAACGAGGTCGGTTATTATCGCGCGGCCAGAAGTGAGTGAACCATACATGTCAGACTATAATCAGAAACAACCTCTTATTGCTGTCGTAGGCAGTCTCAATATGGATCTTGTGGTGAAGACAGACACAATTCCGGAAGAGGGAGAGACGGTGAGCGGTGAGGAGCTGCATTATCTCGCTGGTGGCAAAGGGGCCAACCAGGCTGTTGCCGCTGCGCGTCTGGGTGGACAGACGACGATGATTGGCGCGGTGGGATCGGACGGTTTTGGCGAACGTCTGCTGCACAGTCTGACGGAAAGTGGTGCAGATGCCTCGCGGGTTCGAATATTGGAAGAAACGGTAACAGGGACGGCTTCCATCTGGCTCTCTCGGGGAGACAACCGGATTATCGTTATTCCTGGTGCGAATGGGCAAGTGGTGCCTGAGATGCTGGAAGAGGCGGATACGGTTAAAAGCCTGACTGCAGCCGCAGCGGTGCTGCTACAGCTGGAGATCCCGCTGCCAGCGGTTACCCGCGCCGCCCAACTGGCTGCTGAAGGCAGCGCACTGGTGGTGCTCAACCCGGCTCCCGCGGTGCCGGGTCTGCCCCAGGAGCTCCTGCGGTGCGTCGACGTTGTCACGCCGAACCGCAGTGAGCTTGCCGTGCTTACCGGCCGGGATCATCTCCGGCCGGAAGACCTAGATGCGGCGGTCGCAGAGCTCGCCGCATCCCTCGGGGCCGCTGTCGTCACGACGCTCGGCCCCGAGGGGGCTGTCTACGCGGCGGCGCCTGGTGGCCGCGTACAAGCAGGGCGTGCCGGCGCGTGCCGTGCGCCCGGCTACGCCGTAAGCGCCGTCGATACGACCGGCGCTGGCGATTGCTTCAACGGCGCGCTGGCGGTAGCCCTCGCGCGCGGTGAGACTTTGGACGCGGCCGTAGGCTTCGCCATGGGTGCGGCCGCGTTATCCGTGACAAAGCTCGGCGCCCAGTCCGGGATGCCGTCCGCACGTGAAGTTGAGGCCTTTTTGGCTGAGCATGCCGCAGAGGCTTAATAATTGATATAACAAAGAGGCTCTTATTCTCCCAAAAGGGGATTAAGCGCCTCTTTGTTATGCGTGTGCAGAGATTATTTCTTCTCTGACAGCCACATGGCGATATTTGCAATTTCTTCATCCTGCAGCTTGCCCTTGAAGGAAGGCATGCCACCTTTACCTTTGACAATTGTAGAATAGATCTTCTCCAGATCATCCTGGCTACCGATGTTAGCCAGAGCAGGTCCTACGCCACCTTGAAGCTGATCCCCGTGACAGGAGATACAATTGGCTTTGACCAGTGCTTCAGCTTGTCCGGCATCCAATGTTACTTCCGGCATGGTTGGCTTGGCTTCTTCAGCCACTTCTTCTTTCCCTGGAAGCGTAAACATTAAAACAATAGCTAAAGCGCATGCTGCAAAAAATACTCCGCTCATGATCCATTTGTGCATCCCTTATGTCCCCTCCAGAATGAAAGATCATCTAACCTGAAACTATCCATATCATTATAACGGAACCTGTACTGACATCATAGCATTTTGTGGGAATTTTTTGAACTAATCACATAACAAGGGGCAAATTTGGTTGTTTTGCAATGGATTCTAACCGCGAGGCCCTTCATAAACCATACAGTGAAAGGGCTTCAAGCCGCTTGGGGTCTGTCGTTCGTATGTATCCTGGGTGACAAATCCACTCTTCAGATAGACTTGAATGGCACGAGCATTCCAAGTGAGTACTTCCAGATCAATCTCATTCGTGGGATTTCGGCGAATAGCTTCCTGTACAATGGCAGTGACAAAAGCTGTCCCTTGACCCTGACCACACAGCTCTGGATGCATGCCAAGGCCAATCCGGGTTACCCCTTGAAGTGGGAAGTATTGAGCAAACCCACATATACGATCGTTCTGATCCAGGACGATTGCATATTGCTTCTGCCGCAGCTGTGCATCTCCGAATTCCACTTCCAGAGCTTTCATCTGCTCCCAGGGGAGCCAGCTGTAGATATTGTAAGGCGGATCATACTGCCAACTGCAGATAAGCTCCGCATGTTCTTCTCGCATGGGTACAACGTGAAACGTCACAGGGGTTTCCTTCATACACCTGCATGCTCCTTTCCTTGAAACAGAACTCTTTGTCCACTCTACAAAAGTGATGTTCATTTAGCAAGTCTTCCTTCCCAAGAAAAAAAATGAAACAAAAGTTCCGGTAATTTCGTTTATATTATAACGGGATGGGTAAAAACATCATAAGGGCACGGACGAACGAACGCAAAATGAACCTGTTGATGTCGCAGGATATACCCCGAGTATAACTTGCAACATGAATAAGGATTGAAGCACAAAAAAACCGCCGGATACATTCCTGCGGAGAATGTACCGGGCGGTTCTGTTATGCTTCTTGCTTTCGTTCCAGTATGGTTAATGGTTACAGCATCATGTTGCTCAGCTTGTCCCTAGTCAAGGGCCAGTGATTCATATGCGTCCGTGCTCATAATCCGTTTTGCGCCAACATAACGATTGGCCCAATAGTTTTCACTCAATGCACTGATCGTAACGCCTTTGGAAGAAGAGGAGTGTGCGAACTTTCCATCCCCTACAAAGATACCTACATGAGATACGCCTTTACCTGTTGTATTAAAGAACACCAGATCGCCAGCTCTCATTTCCATGCGGGATACGGAATCGCCCATGTCGAATTGGGAACTGGATTGGCGTGCCAAATCAATACCCAACTTGTCGAATACATACCGGGTAAATCCGGAGCAGTCAAAGCCGTTAAGCGTTGTTCCCCCACTTTTGTATGTAGTTCCCATTGCTGAATCAATTACTGTGTCCATCTTTGAATCTGCGAATGCGCTACCTGCACCAAGCGATAAAGCGAATGTGATGCTAAGTACAGCTGCGGTTAATTTCTTCTTGAACAAGAGATATTCCCCTTCCAATGCCTGCGAGGTTAGCTTAAGGATTCGGTTGAAGGTCCCCTATGATCCCTCTGTAGCAAGATCAATTCACCCATAACTGGTTCCCCCGCTTCCCAGGTGCCAGGAATTTGGCTATGCTAGTTATGCACCTGCGAAATCAAGAAATGACGATTTAATTTTAAGTAGTTACAAATATGAATGTAAAGATTACAAAGTTGTTACTAAAAACTCACTGCGATTATTGTAACAGAGGAGTACGGCTTTGGCAACGTTTAGCAACAAATTTAGCAAAAAAAACCTCGACCTTTGACGGGGAAAGGTTGAGGTTTGCCTATTTATAAGTACATATTAGGCCATGAGTTTAACATGTGATGGTAACAATTTTTAAACTATCTGCTCTCGCCTTTGGATATTTTGGACTGCCATAATCGGAAATGGCTGCATATTTTCCACAGACTCAATAGACATCTGGCAAGTGGATACGTCTGTTGTAGTATAAGTCCGGTCAGTCCAGTTAATAACCATGAGGCTGTAGTGAATGCCCCAAAGACGAGCAGGTGTACTCCGCCCAGCAGTAATGCAATGCCGATTACAGCGATGAGATGACGCAGTGCAATCCAGAGTGCTTTGAGGGTACCGTGAGCCCCGCCTTCTCCTTCTGGTGCCGAAACACCGAACTGCATATAGAGTATGACATGGTGGATGATCCAACCATATACAATCCAGGCAGCAACATAAGGTATGCCAGGTAAAAGTAATTGAAGGGAATGAAATCCGTCCATGAGAATCGAGTAGAGCTTCGGTATGAGCCAGTAGGCGGGCAGAAGTATCAATAATGTACGTATGGTGTGGAGCAGCAGCATCGGTTTCCACAGATTTTTGATTCCGCGGACAAAGGGGATGCGCTCTTCTGTAGAATTAAAGTGCTGAAGTGAGTAGAGCAGTCCTGCCTGAATGAGGGGGCTGATCAACATGCGAACCAGCAGCATGCCCCCGAGAATCCATAGATAACGATGAACCTCCGGATGGGTAGACAGGTTAAGTTGACTTTCCATTTTGAACAAAAGTGTACTCAGCTCACCGGCATCAGCATCTGGATAGCGAAGGAGCAGTGGGATGACGGCCGATTGTACCATTCGATAGAAGAAATATCCCCAAATGAGTTGATAAAGAAATAAGAGTGCGGCAATGAACATATGCTGACGGACGAGAAACCAGCCTTCACGTATTTTCGCTTTCACCGTTTCCACCTCACCATGACAGACCTCCGAATATGGCTTCTATTAGTTTGGTTACACTCATGCTCCAGCGGGACTTCGTCTGCTCATCCAGTCCGGATTTCAGGAAATTGTTCATATGGCGGTTCTCCAGCACGATCGAGTACAGGGGATCGGTCATGGCCCAGGATACGGGGGATGTGTGAGTTAATTTGTAAGTGATGCGATCTTCTTTGCCATTCCATTGCTTGGTGAGGATATGCCCGTCTTCAAAAGCAATGCGAATAGGAACGGCGTTGTAATCACTCCCTTTTTTTGCGATCGTCACGGATGACTCGTACAATGTTTGACCGTCTTTCTGTACGGGCGTAACACGAATCTTCTCTACAGCAAAGTCAGCCATCCCGTTACTATAGACGTATTGATCAAAATAATCAGACCAGGAAGTGCGGGTCACTTGTTCCACAATTTTCTGAAAATCAGCCGAAGTGGGATGTTTGAAGCGGTACTTCTTCACATAGGTAGAGAGGATGCGTTCCATCTTTTTGGCACCGACTTGATGTTCGATACCAAGCAATACAAGTTTGCCACGTGTATAGACATTGGCTGCATACTCATTCTGTGAATCGAACTTCCAGGATTCTTGTGTTAAGGATGACGGAGAAGTAATCAGTCCCGATTGTACCGGCAGATTCGGAATCAATCCGTATTCCTGCTCCATCAGTTTGTCTTCTGCATAAGAGGTGAATCCCTCATCCAGCCAGGCTTCCTCGAATTCGTTGCTGGCAACCATGCCGTAGAAGTACTGGTGTCCGATCTCGTGGACTACGGTTCGTTCCAGGTCATAACCTGGCGTGGTGTCATCGGCTCCAAAGGCTGTAACTAGCGTAGGGTATTCCATACCTCCAGCGCCATTCCCCGCTTTGGGTGGAACTACGATGGATAAGGTAGCATAAGGATATGGGCCAAACCATTTGCTATAATTGGCTAGAGCGGCCTTCGCGGCGTAGAAATAACGTTCTTTCAGATCCTGATGAGCTGGGTCCAGATATAACTTGATTCGTACACCAGGCACATTGGGTGCAGAGAAGGGTTCCTCGGCGTACACAAAATCGGGTGAGGCTGCCCAGGCGAAATCATGCACATCATCGGCATAGAATTGATAGACCTTTTCTCCATTCTTCACCACGGCTTGCTGCGTCGGAAATCCGGTAGCAGCCACTTTGTATGTTTCAGGCACCCGAATACGCACACTATATATACCGAAGTCAGCGTAAAACTCTGAATTGCCATGGTACTGGTGCAGATTCCAGCCTTCCGTTGCTCGTCCACGTCTGCCCACAGGTTCATAGGCACTTAATTTGGGAAACCATTGACCTGCCATGACAAAATGATCAGCAGTTCCCATCCGGGCAAAAATCTTCGGCAGATTCACTTCAAATCGGGTGTGGAGCGTGATGCTTTCCCCGCCTTTGACGGGTTTGGGCAAGCGTACTTTAATGAGGGTGGTGTCCTTGATATTTCCGTCATCTGGTTGCACATACTGCATCCGGTGCAGCAGAGAGAGCCCGTCCTCCGTTTTCATTTCGGTAATGTTCATGGAGCCATAACCATTGGTAGGCATGACATCACCCCGAAGCTTTCCACCGGATTCCTTCATAAAGGTGGTGTCAGCAGAAGAGAAGGCGTTGGGATACATATGAAAGTAAAGCTCGCTGACGGTTTTTTTACCTGGATGTGTCCAGGTAATCGTCTGAGTCCCTTCCAGTACATTCCCTTCGACCAGTTTTACATCCATGTGATATTCCACAACACGGTTGCTGTACACTTCGGCAGTAGGGGTCTGTACACTTTCTGGAGGTGCTGGCGTTGGGGCTATTGCCTTAGGCTTGCCCGATTCGGGGGCGAGTACTGGCAATTCGGAATGAGTTGAGCGATTATAACCCAGAGTGATCCATATCCCTCCGGCAAGTACACACAGGGCCAGGGATGCAGTGAGCCAGCTCTTGGCGCGTCGTGGAATCATCGTTAAATACCTCCCGTTGACAAGCATCTACAGCATGTATATGTTTGCAATGGGACAATTATTAGTTAAAATATTTGTATCAACCCTTGGAGGTTATAAACATGGACCAAAACGAGCAAAACGGCAAAAAACAGATTGCCTTGAATATCGTTAGTGCAAAAAGCAAGCATAAAGGCTTCGGTGCAGGCTCCATTGAGCTGAATAACCTTTCCCCGGTCATTATTGATAATGGCGAAGCCAAAATCGATATCGGTGCGATGCATGCGAAGAGCAAAGTGGAACGCAATATCAAGTTCTCAACCAATCGTGAAGATGTACCCAACGGACGCCAGGTATGGCTGGTATGGGTAGCTGTCGATCGCACGGAGGAAGGCCAACTGTATGGTGGAGCAACGGCATGTGAGATGTGGATTGATACAGAAGCAAGACGTGGATGGAAACTGCTGGCGGAACATGTGAATCGCATGGATTATGCCTTGAAGCGTCGCTTCATGTTGGATGAGCTTGGACCTGAAGCTCGAGCTGCACTTAAGACACTGCTGATCTCACACAATGAAGACTGGTGGAATGCTTCTCCAGATGTATTGAAGGAAGCACTCGCCTAAGGCAGATCTTTTAACACAGTCTAAAAGAAAAAAAGCAAAAGGCCCCTTAACCGGAAATTTCGGTTGGGGGTCTTTTGCTTGTGTATTAATCGTATACATCGATCTGAATAATTATGAGTTTTCATCCGAAGTGAACTTCCAATTGTTCAATATAACCAGGGGTTATAGGTGACGCAACTAAGTCATCGCCCATTTACGTCATTCTACCCACCAACGTTTGAAATCTCCCCACCAAGAATGTTTCTCTTCCTGTATGCCTTGTTGATTCTGTACCTGACGGGTCTTCTCATCTTCTCCAGAATCCAAATCATCCGTCGTACCATGACATACCTCTGTCGGTTCAGTACCATCAATAAAAACTTCCAATCGTTTCTCTTCACAACCGTTTCCTGCCAGCTTGCCGGATTCCGGATCAATATAGACACTTACGACATGATCAGGCACGGTGAAGATTTTGGGTGGTACGCTCGCAAGGGCCTGTTCTGTGAACTGGGCAAAGATCGGCGCTGCCCGGCGGCCATCCGAAGTGGAGATGGCTTTGCCTTGGTCGTACCCAACCCATACCGCGGTGGAGAGCTCCGGTGTGAATCCAACGAGCCAGGCATCCATGTTGGTTGTTCCCGTTTTTCCCGCAACCGGTCGTTTGATCGCCTTAGACACCCGGTTGCCCGTTCCTCCATTTTCGAAGACACTTTCCATTAAACGAGTCAGTACATAAGCTGCCGCAGGTTCCACAACGGTCTCAGCCTTCGTCTGAGGCGATTCATAGAGCACACGTCCTGCGGCATCTGTCACTTGTAGAATGGCTACAGGTGGCGTCCGTTGTCCACCAGCAGCAATGACGGAAAAGGCCGATGCCATCTCCAGCGGGCTGACAGGTGACGTTCCCAGTGCAAGAGAAGGTACGGCGCTCAGGTTGCTTGTAATGCCAAGGTTTTTTGCCATACTCACAACCTCCTCAGGACCGATCTGCATAATGGTGTTCACCGCATAAATATTGTCTGAAGCGGCGATCGCCTGTCTTAGATCAATCTCACCCAGATACTTGTCTCCAAAGTTGCCGGGTTTATAGGTTTTGCGGTCATTGTCATAGTGAAAAAGGGTAGGTTCACTGTTAAATATGGATGCACTGGTGAGTTGCTTGGATTCCAGGGCTGCCAGATACATAATCGGTTTAAACGCCGAACCTGGCTGGCGCGTTGTCGCTAGAACATGGTTAATCTGATTGGTACGGTAATTCTTGCCGCCTACCATGGCTTTGATGTAGCCCGTACGAGGGTCGATGGACACGAGGGCCGTCTCCAGCTCACTTTTGGCATCCATACCCTTCGCTATGGCGTCTTCCGCTGCTTTTTGTACACGCAGATCCAGGGTGGTGTAGATATTCAATCCCCCATGATCCAGCATCGCTTCGCTGATTCCCAACTCTTTGATGGCCAGATTCCGGATATAGTCACGGAAATACGGGGCGCTTTCCACCGTTTTACGCTCGCTCTCCGGTTTGAACGAAAGCATTTTCTCATAGGCCTTATCCGCTTCGGCCTGGGTGATCTTGCCGATATCAGCCATGGCATTCAGCACAATCTTCTGTCGGTCTTTGGCATTCTTCATATGGTTATAGGGTGAATAGTAGGTAGGTCCTTTCGGGATTCCTGCCAGCATGGCACTCTCTGCAAGATCCAGCTGTTTCGCTGATTTGCCAAAATACATTCGTGAAGCCGCTTCGATTCCGTACGCACCATGCCCATAATAGATTTCGTTCAGATACATCTGCAAAATTTCATCCTTGCTGTATTTCATCTCCAATTGCGCCGTGTACATGGCTTCCTTGGCTTTGCGAGTCCATGTTTTCTCATGAGATAGATACAGGTTACGCGCAAGCTGTTGAGTCAATGTACTTGCACCTTGCGACATCTGCATATGTTCGAGGTTAACGAGCACAGCCCGTCCCATCCCTTGCACGTCGAACCCGTAGTGATTATAGAATTTGCGGTCCTCTACAGCCAGAGTGGCATGGACCAAATCTGGAGCGATATCCTCCAGTTGAACGGGTACAGAGTCTTTGCCACCTGCGGAGAAGGTAGCGATGACTTCACCCTGACTGTCCAGTAATCTGGAATTCCGATCAGAGTCTGCTAGGGGAAGGCTGGTTGCGTATAGATAGACCAATCCTGCAACGGTAGCAAGTATGGCGAGCACGGCGAGCAGAGACAGGTTTTTAAACAATTTACGTACACGGAACCCGCGTTTGCGGGTCTTTTGATTTGGCTTGGTCATGGAACGGGCTCCTCTCTTTTCTTCCAGTATGGGACTTGATTGGCAGGGATATTCAATCGGGTGCATAAGCAAACAAAATGTAGCATTTTCGCCTTAAAAACCGTTTTGCAGTATAAACGTCAATCGCGTATAATGCAAAAGGGTAATGAAAAGGTAAGATTCGGCACAAGATACTAAAGCGCGTAAGGACGAACAGACGAATGGTCATTGATTCATTGATTAGTCAGACGCTCTGCACGCTCTGGTCAATTTAATCTATATAATGAAGTGAACCGCGGACCTTTCCCGCAGGCCAGCAATGATAACGCGATATGGCGCCGAACGCTGGACGTGCTTGGGCGAACCGAATATAGTGCACAGCACTTGATCGGGTATGGCTGATCATTAACTTTACGGAAAGAAGGTAGAGATTATGGAATTGTGGTTTACGGAGAAACAGACCCCGGTATTCGGGATCACCGCGAAGATTAAGCAGACCTATGTTACAGAGAAAACGGATTTTCAAGATTTGGCCATGGTAGAGACCGAAGAATTCGGTAACATGTTGCTTCTTGATGGCATGGTGATGACGACTGTAAAAGACGAATTCGTATATCACGAAATGGCGGCACACCCTGCGCTGAACACTCACCCGAATCCGAAAAAAGTTCTGGTTGTCGGTGGCGGCGATGGCGGAGTCATTCGTGAAGTCATTAAACATGCTGCTGTAGAAAAAGCAGTTCTCGTCGAAATTGACGGTAAAGTTATTGAATACTCCAAAAAATATTTGCCTGAAATCGCCGGCAAGTTGGACGAGCCTAATGTTGAAGTGCTCGTAAACGACGGCTACATGCATATTATTGAACATAAAAATGAATACGATGTGATCATCGTAGACTCCACGGAGCCTGTAGGCCCGGCTGCGCCATTGTTTGAGCGTGGGTTCTACCAAGGCATCTACGAAGCACTCAAAGAAGACGGAATCTTCGTTGCCCAAACGGACAACCCTTGGTTCAAGGCGGATCTGATCCAGAAGGTGAACAAAGACGTCAAAGAAATCTTCCCGATCGTACATGTGTACGGCTGTAATATTCCAACCTATCCAAGTGGTTTGTGGACATTCACCATGGGTAGCAAGAAACATGACCCGCTTGAAGTGGATGAGACTCAAATCCCGGAGATGGATACCAAGTATTACTCTCCGCGTCTGCACAAAGCAGCATTTGTACTTCCTAAATTCGTGGAAGATTTAACGAAATAAAAGGGGAAATCATTAATGAAACTGGATCAAGCTTATTCAGGAAACGTATTTATTTGCAGCTCTGAGGATTATGAGAACTCCAAAGCGGTTATCTATGGCATGCCGATGGACTACACCGTCAGCTTCCGTCCGGGTTCCCGTTTCGGCCCATCTCATATCCGTCAAGCATCGGTTGGACTTGAAGAGTACAGCCCATATCTCGACAAAAGCATTGTAGACATGACATACTTTGACGCTGGAGACCTGCTCTTGCCTTTTGGTAACGCTGGACGCAGTCTTGAGGTAATTCATGAATACATCGGCAGTCTGCTCGCTGACGACAAATTCCCAGTTGGTCTCGGTGGCGAGCATCTGGTTACTTGGCCAGTCATCCAACAGATGTACAAGAAATACCCGGATCTTATCCTGATTCATATTGATGCACACGCTGACCTTCGTGAAAACTATGAAGGCGAGCCATTGTCCCACTCCACACCAGTACGTAAAGCAGCTGAGTTGATGGGTGGCAAAAATATCTATCAGTTCGGTATCCGTTCCGGTTCCCGTGAGGAGTTCCAGTATGGTCGCGAGAACATCAACTTCTATCCATTTGAAGTGGCAGCTCCGATGAAGGAAGCTCTTCCGAAGATGGGCAACCGTCCGGTGTATGTGACCATCGACATCGATGTGCTTGATCCGTCAGCAGCACCAGGAACAGGTACAGCAGAAGCGGGTGGCATTACGTCCAAGGAACTGCTGGAAGCCATTCATATGATCGCAGGATCTGATGTAAATGTAGTTGGTTGTGACTTGGTTGAAGTTGCACCAATCTATGATCCAACACAACAGACACAGATTGTAGCTGCGAAGCTGATCCGTGAAATGCTTCTTGGATTCGTGAAATAATCACAGAATAATCGATAAGTATAACGCTCTCTGTCTGCGCGGGTTCAACTTTGCGCAGGGGAGGGCGTTTTGTATTGTTAACTTTTGTACAGAGCTGTGCTATACTGACTACATAAGTATTCAGTAGTATATTAATTGATATATTACATTCGTGAAGTATATGGTGATCGGGTTCGGTCATATACTAAAAAGAGCCTTTACCGCTACCAACGGTAAAGACTCTTAGGACCCGAAAGGCTGTGGATTGCCACGGCGCGCATGAACTAAATAATGCTATTCAAGCAAAACCCACCGTCAGGCTTCCGACCTTATGAGGTGGGTTTTCGCTTGCTACGAAACTTTTTGCGCAACCAACGGTAAAGCTTTCGCCCACTCAGTACAATACTGAGGATCGCAGCAATCCATCGGATTACATCAAGCAACGCCACAAGTTTGACCATCGACGTCACCCCCTTTCGGGAAGCTGCGCCATGGTCTGGAAAACATCCACCGATATTCAAAAGTCCATAACATTAATTATAGCACGTATGTTCCCTTGCCTCTACCATTTATTTCATGTGTTAGTATAGCTCGCACATGCAGATTTCCTGCCTTGGCATGACTCCATCTTAATATTTATGCCTTTTATTAAGTATCAGTTTTGTTATCCTTGCTGTGGTGACGTATCCCATTTAATTTAGAGTACACAATGTTTGGTGATGAACCACCCTTGCCTACATGATCCAATCATGGGTAAAGGTGGTTTTTTTCTTGCGAAATTGTCATCGGGGTTAATCAGTTTGTTACGTTAGAACCATCAAATTTGGGTAAAACCATAGAAGGAGGTGTTACGATGACAACCAAGAGTACAATGACATGGAAACGGATTGGTGCACTCGCATTATCGTTAACGCTGGCTTGGGGGATGGGTCCGGTACATACGCTATCAGGTGCTAACGCTGCATCCTCACAGGCATGTGGAAAGGGAGATCATGGACTATCTGCTACACTGAAAAAAGGTAGTGGTGTGGAAGAGCAACACCTGCAATTTACTGACATTGATTTTCTTAATGATACGACTGGACGAGCTGGGGGTGAGGGCTTCCTGATCGGTACCTCGAATGCAGGATGTACGTGGCAGTCCATATATACCGGGCAGTGGCAATTCACACAGCTTGATTTTCCGAATAATGTGAACGGATATGCGCTGGCGCGAGTGAAGGATTCACCTGCAACCTATCTGATCCGTACCCATGATGGGGGATCGCACTGGACGCGGCTCGATACGCCGGGCATTCAATTCAAACGAATTGATTTTCGCAATAAAGATGTAGGTTATGGTTACACCTATAATGGTGCATATCAGACGAAGGATGGCGGGGTAACCTGGAGTAAATTGAATACACCTGCCAACACGCGTGCAGCTGCCTTTGCAACAGAGAAACAAGGGTATGCCGTCGTGGTTGTACCTGGATCGGGATATCATCTAAAGCAAACGAGTGATGGCGGCAAGAACTGGACAACCTCTCTTCGAGTTGTCTCAGACACATGGAGCGGAGCGGATCTGTATGCACATGGTCAGCAAGTATGGGCCCTTTTGTATGGTGATGCAGGCATGTCCCAACAATCGTACTCCCTCTATGCGAGCGGTAATCAAGGCAAGAACTGGACCCAAGTATTTGCGCAATCCACAGCAGGGGGAGGTCCTGCACCGGGTACAAACAGTACGGGCAAAGGAAATGGACCAGCCAACCCGGGTGGTCATCCCGGCAACATAGCGTTGATTGGTAATCAGACGGCGTATCTGTCTGCAGGTTCACCCGCAGCTGGCAAAGTGGGTATTGGACGTTCTTATGATACAGGTTCCACGTGGAAAAATATTGACCTGAAAGATCCGGGATACAGTTCCCGTATCTCGTTCCCATCGGCCAAGACGGGTTGGCTCGTAGTCACAAGTGATAACTCTCCTGCGATCTATCAGACTGTAGATGGTGGAACGACGTGGACACAAAAAATGTTGTTGCCTTCAGAGCAGGATTAAGTAGCCTGTTATTCTGAAATAATAAACGGGCAAATCCAAATTAGAAATGTATAAAAATCAATTTGGTAAGTCTCTGTATGAATTTCTATAACAAACAAGCCTCTTCCTAATCAATTACACAGGAAGAGGCTTGTTTGTGTAGAAATAAAAACGGTTGAAACCTACTCTAAAACGAGTTATTGTAAGCGATAACAATACATTATATGGAGGTTGAAATCATGGTTAATGTTATTTTAAAGGCAGATTCGGATCAAGGATTAATAAATCGCAATATATATGGTCATTTTTCCGAACACTTGGGACGTTGTATTTATGAGGGTTTGTGGGTAGGAGAAGATTCACCTATTCCGAATACGGATGGGATTCGAAATGATGTATTGACGGCCTTGCAGAAGCTTAATATTCCAGTACTTCGCTGGCCAGGCGGTTGTTTTGCCGATGAATATCACTGGAAAGATGGTGTGGGTCCGAAGAGTAAGCGTGCTCGTATGATCAATACACACTGGGGCGGTGTGGAAGAGAACAATCACTTTGGTACACATGAATTCTTGAGATTATGTGAGTTGCTCGGCACGGAGCCATATATCAGTGGCAACCTGGGTAGCGGTACAGTGCAGGAGATGCAGGAATGGGTGGAGTACATCACGTTTGACGGCGAATCGCCGATGGCGAACTGGCGTAAGAGTAACGGTAGGGAAGAACCGTGGAAAATGAAGTATTTTGGCGTGGGAAATGAGAACTGGGGATGCGGCGGCAATATGCGTCCTGAATATTATGCGGATGAATATCGTCGGTATGCTACATATGTACGTAACTATTCCGGGAACGAGATTTATAAAATCGCTTGTGGACCCAACGAAGGCAACTATGAATGGATGGAAGTCCTGATGCGGGAGGCTGCTCGCTTTATGGATGGAATCAGTCTTCATTATTACACCATCCCTACAGGAGAGTGGAATGATAAAGGCGCAGCTACAGGATTTGGCGAGGCTGAATGGTTCACTACCTTGAAAAAGACGCTCCATATGGATGAATTACTGGTGAAGCACTCCGAGATTATGGACAAATATGATCCAGAGGGCAGAGTCGGCATTATTGTGGATGAATGGGGCACGTGGTATAACGTTGAGCCGGGAACCAATCCAGGGTTCCTGTATCAACAGAATACGATGCGGGACGCTGTGCTTGCAGGTGTTAACCTGAATATTTTCAACCAACATAATAAACGGGTACACATGGCAAATCTTGCGCAGATCGTCAATGTGCTTCAATCGCTTGTGCTCACGGAAGGGGACAAAATGCTCCTGACCCCTACGTACCATGTATTTGATATGTATCAGGTCCATATGGATGCACAGCGACTGGATTTGAATTATGAAAGCCCAGGATACACATTCGGAGAAGAGACCATTCCGCAGCTCAGCTTATCAGCTTCCCGCAACAAGGATGGGGTCATTCATGTGACAGCTTGTAATCTGAGTCACACGGATGAGTTGGAAGTTGTGTGTCAGCTGGACGCAGCTCAAGCGGCTAAAGTAAACGGGCAGATTCTGCACCATACTGATTTTGGTGCATTTAATACCTTTGAACAGCCGAATCATGTTCAGCCTGTGGCGTGGGATGGAATCACACTGGAGAATAACACACTGCGTTTTGTCCTTCCACCAGCATCGGTTGGGGTGCTCGCTGTCGAGGGTTAATGCATGAAAAGGCAGGAACCTTGCAAAGGCTGTAATGATCAGTACGATGTGAAGATTAGCGATGCCAAAATGGCCAGACTTGTGGAGATTGCCTCACGTTCGCGTCCGACGGTACAGGATGAGGAATATGAACGTCGGCTATCCATCTGCTCTGCTTGTCCGGGATTGCAATATGGCACAACTTGTCGGCATTGTGGTTGTCTCGTACAGGTGCGAGCGAAGCTGAGTGAGTCGACATGTCCTTTTCCTTATGAATCGCAATGGGCCTGATCGGATGAACGAATCTTATTATAATGAAGCAAAAGGGAGTTGCACTTTACAGGTGCAGCTCTTCTTTTTTGGCTTGATGTGGAAAAAACTCTGAATTTGGATTTGAATTGAGCGAGGGAACTGGATATAGTTATACAGTAGAGTGTAGGATAGCGAGCTATCCGGGAATATGAGCGCGTATAGCGACACAACAATACGGGAAGGGCTGTTCTCACCAGCCGTGCCTGATTTTGCGTCGCCTCGAATATAATGGAGGTTAACATTCATGTCGAACATGCGACCGGTACACATCCGGCTGCACAGCCGTTATGAAGGTGAAGATGTGCTGCAGGAAATGCAGGGTGAAGCCGTGTTAAAAGGGTCTGTTCTTTATGTTCGTTATGAAGAACCGCAGGTTGGACCTGAGGGAGGTACAACCCGTACAACATTGAAGCTGGGCGGACAATCCATCAAGATTATACGTCATGGTGAGGTGGAATCGGAGCAGACTTTTGAGTTGAATCGGAAGCTTCCTGGTTTCTACCGATCACCATACATGTCGTTTGCCCTGTCCACGCATACACAGAAGCTGGAACTTTCCATTCAGGGATTGAGCGCACGCGCAGCGTGGAGCTACGACTTTTACCGCTTTGATGAAGAATCTGGACATTTCGCGATTAGTTTGCATATACAGGAGGAACCAATTTCATGACACGTAATCCACTAGATACGATTAACGAACGGGTAAGTACGGCCATCGGCAACGCCATTGTGACGGCCGGAATTGTTACGCAGGACGAATTGCCAGCCATCACATTGGAAGTGCCGCGTGAGAAGACACATGGAGACTTGGCGACCAATGCTGCCATGCAGCTGACCAAGATTGCCAAGCGCAATCCGCGTCAGATTGCTGAAGAGATCATTGCCAATCTGAATCTGGCTGAAGCAGGAATCGAGAAGGCTGAGATTGCGGGCCCAGGATTCATTAACTTCAAATTGGACAAGAGTTACCTTTATCCAGTACTTGCGCTTGTGCAGGAGCAGGGTAAAGATTACGGAAGAATTAACATCGGAGAAGGACGCAAAGTCGAGATGGAGTTTGTCAGTGCCAACCCGACAGGCAGCCTGCATCTGGGTCATGCCCGTGGAGCAGCTGTAGGTGATGCACTATGTAACATCCTTGACTACGCAGGATATGATGTAACCCGTGAATACTACATTAATGACGCAGGTAATCAGGTGTTTAATCTGGCTCGTTCCATTGAAGCTCGTTATCTGCAAGAGCTGGGTCAGGATGCTGAGATGCCTGAAGACGGTTATCACGGTGAAGATATTAAAGGATTCGCCAAGCAGCTTGTTGCTGAAAAGGGTGACGAATTGCTGTCCATGCATCCGGGTGACCGTGCAGCTTATTTCCGTGACTTTGGTCTGGAGAAGGAACTGGACAAGATCAAACGTGACTTGAATCGCTTCCGTGTTAACTTTGACATCTGGTTCAGCGAAACTTCCCTGTACGATAACGGAGAAGTGCTGCGAGTGCTTGATGAATTGCGTGACCGTAATGAGATCTATGAGCAAGATGGAGCAACTTGGTTGAAAACGATGCAGTACGGTGACGACAAAGAACGTGTATTGATCAAGAACGATGGCACGTATACTTACCTGACGCCAGATATTGCTTATCACCGCGACAAATATGCTCGTGGATACGACACGATGATCAACATCTGGGGTGCCGATCACCATGGATATATTCCACGGATGAAAGCCGCGATGCAAGCACTGGGTAATGACCCTGAGAAACTGGTGGTCTTGATTGCACAGATGGTGAGCTTGTTCCAGAACGGTGAAAAAGTGAAGATGTCCAAGCGTACAGGTAAAGCTGTAACGATGGAAGATCTGATGGATGAAGTCGGCATTGATGCCATCCGTTACTTCTTCACAATGCGCAGCATGGACTCCCATCTGGACTTTGACATGGACCTTGCGATTTCGACATCCAATGAGAATCCGGTATTCTACGTACAATACGCGCATGCCCGTGTATGTAGCGTATACCGTCAGGCTGAAGAACAAGGTATTGAACTGTTGCCACTGGCACAGATTGACCTGTCCAAGCTGACAACAGAGCACGAGTATGACCTTCTCCGCAAAATGGGAGAGTTGCCTGAGGAAATCTCGGCAGCAGCAACAGGATATGCGCCTCATCGTATCATCCGTTATGTATACGAGTTGGCATCCCTGTTCCACAGCTACTATCGTGCAGAACGTGTCATTACGGAAGACACGCAGCAAACTCAAGCACGTCTGGCACTGATCGGTGCTGTACGTACCGTTATCGCAACAGCGCTTCGTCTGGTAGGCGTAACCGCTCCTGACAAAATGTAAATTCCAGGCTAGCGGCACATCCGCCGCTCTGCCTAACAAAAAAGTCTCCAAGTCCACGTTGCAACTGCAACGTGGTACATGGAGACTTTTTTTATTGTGTACCCGGAGTTGAAGAAAACGAAATGCCTGACCCATCCAAGGCACACTAGCCTGCTCTGACATCACAGTGGGCGTAACCTAGAGTTTCAGCCGCTACGTAATACTCCCTCGTGCGTACTGCCTGGTCCGGGCTACTGCGTTTCGCCACGAAGCCTCAATCAAGTTCGGCTGACGGCTGACAGAGCTGGCTCACTCCCCGCCCTCCTGCATTAGCTTCAGGGCATCAATCTCACCACCACGCACCTTGCTCTTTGCTGTGGTAGTCTTGCGAGCACGCAAAGGGATCGTAGCACGTTTGACGAGTGTCTTGATTTCACTAGGGGATAACCCCGGATGTTTGGAGAGTAGCAAGGCGATAGCGCCACTCACATGGGACGTCGCCATGGATGTGCCGCTCATCTCGTGATGCTTTCCTTGTACCCAGGAGGAGACAATTTTATCACCGGGTGCATAGACATCCACATATGCGCCACGATTGCTGAAGGACGCAATACGTCTGTTTTTGTCGGTTGCCCCAACAGATATGGTCTGGGGATACCGTGCAGGGTAATCAATACTGCGGCGTTTGCCGTCATTTCCTGACGAAGCAACAATAACGATTCCAGCATGGTATGCACGATTGACAACGTCAAGAAGCGCCTTGCTGCGTGTTTTCATGCCAAAGCTCATATTGATGATATCGACCTTGTTGCGCACACACCAGTCGATGCCAAGTACAATATCGGATACATAAGCCGATCCGTTGTGGTCAAATGCTTTCACCGGATAGATCAGGGAGCGTGGAGCTACACCAATCATGCCTGCGGTACTGTTGGCAGCAGCGATAGTCCCTGCTATGTGGGTGCCGTGTCCGTTATCATCATGAGGAAGCAGGCTGCGGTTTAACAGATTGATTCCGCGTGCCAGGGAATAACGAAGATCAGGATGGTGATAATCAGCACCTGTATCAATCACACCGATTTTAATCCGGTGTCCGGTAGACACAGACCATACTTTGGGCGCCCGAATCTGCTTCACTCCCCAGGGTATGCCTTGAGCATTGCTTGGTTTGCTGTGGAGTGCGTTGGCATGAAGGGAGATGGGAACGTCTTCTTCAATCGTAATTTCATCCCCATAGCGGTATAGGTCCTCCGGGCGTTGGACTGGAGCGATAATGGAACGAGCTAGTCGCGAGGAACGGACAGCCCCAAGGTCGGTGAATTCATTCCGCATTCGTGACAATTCTACGAGACAGGCCTCGTACTGCTGCAGTTTGGCAAATCGGATCAAATATCGCCCTCCCTGTTCTGGTTCAGGGCGTCGCATTCCGTCAATCAATTGATGCAATAAACCAGTATAGTCCATAATGGGCAGCCCCCTTCGGGATGAACATGCTGAGGTATTCTATGAATGCGCTCATCCCGCCGCATGGGGAACTTGCCCTTTTTTTACAAAAACACATTCTCTTCGTGTCAAAACGGGCGCAGGGACATATGATGGATGGAGAGCTAGAGGGCTCTTGCGGGGAACCTGGTGAGGAGTAATCCTCCAAGGGTATACAGTCAGAAGGCGGAGGGGACTCCGTCTTTTTTATTATGGAGTTGTCTCTTTGGCAAAGAGGATATTCCTGTGGGTTTGATGTCACTTCACGTTTAATATGTGGACATATTGTTGCTGCTCTCCGCATTTGCGTCACATCCGTACATAAAAACTTGCTTTTTAACGCTAAATAGGTTTTACTTAGGTTTGTTAATGGATATGTTATACGTAACAGTCCAGTTCGTAGGGGTTAAAAAGTGAATTTTGTGTGAGAGGAAGTGTCTGCAGTGAGTACCTCGCTCAATTTGAAAATTGATAAAGAAAAGGTAAAAGAGATCCCTTTGGTGGACCTTGCCTTTATGGTGCTGAAAGCGGCTAATACGCCGTATTACTATCGTGACTTAATGAATGAGGTAGCGAAGCAGCGCGGAATGACTGATGAAGAAATCAACGAGTTTATCGCCCAGCTATATACCGAGATTAATATCGATGGCCGTTTTGCTTGCGTCGGTACAAGTCTGTGGGGCTTAAAGCGCTGGTATCCGGTAGCTGGAACAGAAGATTCCATGACGGGTGCGAAGCGTCCGCGTATCATCAACGATGAAGACGATGATCTGGAAGATGAAGACTTCGGTGAAGAAGAAGACAGCTATAGCAGCGATGAAGGCTTCGACAGCACGGATAAAGAGGAAGAAGAAGACGAAGAAGAGGAAGAAGAAGACGACATCTTTGACGAAGAAGACAGCGAAGAAGAAGTGCTGGTTGAAGATGACGATCTGGAAGATGAAGACCTCGAAGAAGACGAAGAAGAGTCCGAAAACGAGGATGAATTTGACGACGATTCTGATAATCGGTAGTCATTTTTGACGTCTATAATTTACCCGTTTCCCCGGAATAGTCAGCCTTGACAGCAGACGGGGTAACGGGTAAACTATTGCATGGGCTTATGAATGAGCGACAATATATTTATGTTTTTTATAGAAGGTGCCCCGTCCTGCGGGAGTACTTTTTTTTGTATTTTTAGAGGCATAATTTTGCAAAATGATTTTTTTCCGTATGCTCCCGGCCAACATTTCGTGGCCCGTTTTTGTATATCAAAAACACCAAATGGAATGAAGGCCATCGGAATATTTGCACCATTTTTTGCTGTAGAACAACGTGTATTTAAACCGTCTTCGCAGAAAGAGCAGTTCGCAGATGCAGGGAATTTCTGCCATTGCTCTTTTTAACGATGATTACCTGGGAAACAGGTTACGATAACACCATATATCGCCTGAATTTCTGTACTTATATTAGGAGGGTAATAACAGTGACAAAGTATATTTTCGTGACGGGCGGAGTTGTGTCCTCCCTGGGCAAAGGGATTACGGCTGCTTCTCTGGGCAGATTGCTGAAAAACAGAGGGCTTAAGGTAACGATCCAGAAATTTGATCCATATATTAACATCGACCCGGGAACAATGAGTCCTTATCAGCACGGCGAGGTTTTTGTAACGGATGATGGCGCGGAAACGGATCTGGACCTTGGCCACTATGAACGTTTTATTGATATCAATCTCTCCAAAAACAGCAACGTCACGACTGGTAAAGTATACTCTTCCGTCATCAGCAAAGAGCGGCGCGGGGAATATCTGGGCGGAACGGTACAAGTTATTCCACACATTACGAACGAGATCAAAGAGCGTGTATTCCGCGCTGGACGTGAAGCGGGTTCGGATGTGGTTATTACGGAAATTGGTGGAACAGTGGGCGACATTGAGAGTTTGCCTTTCCTGGAAGCTATCCGTCAGATCAAGAGTGATGTAGGTCGCGACAATGTGATGTACATCCACGTAACACTTATTCCTTATATCAAAGCAGCTGGTGAAGTGAAAACAAAACCAACGCAACATAGTGTTAAGGAATTACGCAGCATCGGTATTCAACCGAATGTGATTGTATGCCGTACGGAGTATGAATTGTCTAAAGACATGAAAGCCAAGATCGCTCTCTTCTGCGACATTGATGAGAATGCCGTGGTTGAATGTCGTGACGCAGACACGTTGTATCAAGTACCTTTGAACCTGCGTGAAGAAGGCTTGGATGAGATCGTGGTAAATCACCTGAAACTGACTACTCCTGCACCGGATATGAGCGAGTGGGAAGGGCTGGTTGACCGGATCAACAAGTTGGAGCATACAGTTGAGATCGCTATTGTTGGTAAATATGTAGCGTTGCATGATGCATACCTGAGTGTTGTTGAGTCGTTGTCTCATGCAGGATTTGCATCCAATGCTGATGTGAAAATTCGCTGGGTTCCTTCTGAAGATATTACGGATGAGAATGTAGGCGACTTGTTACATGGTATTGGGGGTATCCTTGTTCCTGGTGGATTCGGAGATCGTGGTATTGAAGGTAAAGTGTCGGCAATTCGTTATGCTCGTGAGAAACAAATTCCGTTCTTCGGTATTTGCCTGGGTATGCAGGTTTCCGTTATTGAGTATGCACGTTCCATCGTTGGCTTGAATGGTGCGAACAGTTCCGAAATTAATCCGGCTACGGAATTCCCTGTGATCGACCTGTTGCCTGAGCAAAAAGATATCGAGAATCTGGGTGGCACGATGCGTCTGGGTCTGTATCCTTGTAAGCTTCAGGAAGGTTCTTTGGCGATGGCTTGTTATGATGACGAGCTGGTGTATGAGAGACACCGTCACCGGTATGAGTTCAACAATGAATACCGTGAAACGATCGAAAAAGCAGGACTGGTTATCTCGGGTACATCCCCGGATGGACGTCTGGTTGAGATCGTGGAACTTCCAGGACACCCATGGTTCCTGGCGGTACAATTCCATCCGGAATTCACTTCCCGTCCGAACCGTCCGCAACCATTGTTCCGTGATTTTGTAAAAGCTTCTCTGGTGAATGCGCAGAAGTAATAAATTTTTTTGTGTTAACGTAATAGATATTAGGGATGTTCCTGGCAACCATAGCGGCTGCCTGAACATCCCTTTTTTTGCGTAAAGAGCAGGTGGGAATGCTTTTTTGTCATTTTGTGAAGGTAGCAGGATTTTAATGGAAGAGGTAGAATACTTATCATGACGACTATGGGATAGTTATCCAGATTCGAAGGTGTGCATGCTTTCCTAATTCTAGGAGGTTACAGAGTGGAAGATAAAAAAGTTTTGATTGTTGATGACCAGAATGGTATTCGAATCCTGTTAATGGAAGTGTTCAGCAGTGAGGGGTATAACACGTTTCAAGCACCCAACGGCAAGGTTGCTCTGGAGATTGTGAATAATGACAAGCCTGACCTGGTATTGCTCGATATGAAGATTCCTGGGATGGACGGTCTGGAAATCCTGAAGCATATTAAAGAAATTGATCCGGGTATCAAGGTGATCATGATGACCGCTTATGGTGAACTGGACATGATTAAGGAAGCCACGGATCTCGGAGCGCTCATGCACTTTACGAAACCGTTTGATATCGACGAGATGCGAGTGGCTGTGAATATGCAACTTCGCAACGGTACCGCCAATAAATGCAGCTGAATCCTGTTGATACAGGATTTTTTTGCGTGTGGAGAACATAGAAGGTACTTGGTGGGAAAATGAGGTATTTCACTCCTTCATCCGGGGAATATTGGAAATGGGGAAGTTATAAAGCGGTGTCTATGAAAACTGTGCTGCAAAGCACAGCATTTTTGCAAATGCTTGTTTAGTATTTGACATGGGATGTGGTATAATAAGCCCGTATGTGATTTCGGCTAAAAACCATAGACACAACCCAAACCCCTAGGAGGATTGAAACCATGCCATTAGTATCTATGACAGACATGTTGAACAAAGCACTTGAAGGAAAATATGCAGTTGGTCAATACAACATCAATAACCTTGAGTGGACTCAAGCGATTCTTGGTGCTGCTGAAGAAGAGAAATCCCCAGTAATCTTGGGTGTATCCGAAGGCGCAGCACGTCACATTGGTGGCTTCTACACTGTAGTTAAAATGGTAGAAGGACTCATTCACGACATGAAAATCACTGTTCCAGTTGCAATTCACCTGGACCACGGTTCAAGCTTCGACAAGTGTAAAGAAGCGATTGACGCTGGATTCACATCCGTAATGATCGACGGTTCCCACCACTCTATCGATGAGAACATCGAAATGACTAAAAAAGTTGTTGAATATGCACACGCTAAAGGCGTTTCTGTAGAAGCTGAAGTAGGTACTGTAGGCGGACAAGAAGACGACGTTATCGGCGGTATCATGTACGCTGACCTGAACGAGTGTATCCGTATCGTTAAAGAAACAGGCATCGATACATTGGCACCAGCTCTTGGTTCCGTACACGGTCCTTACCATGGCGAGCCTAACCTGGGCTTCAAAGAAATGGAAGAAGTTCGTGACGCGGTACAAGTTCCACTCGTATTGCACGGTGGTACAGGTATTCCTAAACACGACATCGACAAAGCCATTTCCCTGGGTACGTCCAAAATCAACGTAAACACAGAGAACCAAATTGCTTTTGCAAGAGTGGTTCGTGAAGTGCTTGCAGCTAAACCAGACGCTTACGATCCACGTACATTCATCGTACCAGGCCGTGAAGCAATTAAAGAAACCGTTAAAGGTAAAATCCGCGAGTTTGGTTCTAACAACAAAGCGTAATTTATCTTTACCAGTTCCATACTGTGAAATGGAAAAACACCGCCTAGCCGGTGTCTTTCCATTTTCACACCTTATTTCTACATCGGAAGCCAACAGCACGTATTGCCGTTCATCGGCTGCAAAACACGTAGGGGGACATTAAGCTTTATGGAAAAATTGATGATTAGTGGCGGACGTCCGTTACAGGGAACTGTAACTATAAGCGGCGCCAAGAACAGCGCCATTGCGCTTATTCCTGCAGCATTGCTTGCCGAGTCAGAAGTCGTGTTGGACAACCTGCCGCTTTTGAGTGACGTGGCGGTTTATGCAGAAATTTTGGAGGAACTCGGAGCACATGTGACTTGGGAAGGCAGTCAGATGAAGATTGACCCTTCTGACATTAAATCCATTCCTATGCCGAATGGTCCCGTGAAGAAGCTTCGTGCTTCGTATTATATGATGGGTGCATTGCTAGGGCGTTTCAAAGAAGCGACCATAGGTTTACCAGGGGGCTGTAATTTTGAGCCTCGTCCAATTGATCAACATATCAAAGGGTTTGAAGCGCTTGGCGCAACCGTAACAAACGAACATGGCTCCATTCATTTGCATGCCAAAGAGCTGCGCGGAGCAAAAATCTATCTTGATGTAAGCAGTGTCGGCGCAACCATTAATATCATGCTGGCGGCTACTCGTGCCAAAGGCTCTACAATTATCGAAAACGCGGCTAAAGAGCCTGAGATTATAGATGTAGCAACACTTCTGAATTCCATGGGTGCCAGCATCAAGGGTGCAGGTACCGAAACGATCCGTATTGAAGGGGTCTCGGAGCTTAAAGGCTGCCGTCATTCCATCATTCCGGACCGTATCCAAGCAGGTACGTATATGATCGCTGCAGCGGCGACGCGCGGAGATGTTCTGATTGACAATGTGATTCCCAAACATCTGGAAGCTTTAACGGCAAAGCTGCTAGAAATGGGTGTTGGCATTGAGGAATTGGATGAAAGTATACGTGTCATTGGTAAACCAAGCTATAACCATGTGGACGTGAAGGCACTTGTATATCCTGGTTTCCCAACGGATCTACAGTCACCAATGACTAGTGTTTTAACACAGGCAACCGGTGTGAGCGTCCTGAGCGACTTTGTATACAGTAATCGATTCAAACATGTGCCTGAGTTAGTGCGGATGGGTGCAAAGATTCGAGTAGAAGGACGGTCAGCGATTATTGAAGGCGGTGCATTAAACGCGGCCAAAGTAAAAGCATCCGATCTTCGCGCTGGAGCAGCGCTGGTGATTGCAGGTCTCACCGTCAGTGAAGGTGTGACTGAAGTAACGGGGGTCGAATATATCGACCGCGGTTATGATCATCTGGTGACTAATCTGCGCCTGCTCGGTGCAGATGTATGGCGGGAAACTGATTAATAGGAAGCGTTATGCATGATTCAGTCCTACACATGTTTATTTTAACTGAACTGCATATCTTTTTGATGATTAGGTAAACCTGTTTTAATAGAGTTCTCAGTCTCTCCGGCATAAGACGAAATGTTTCTGTTTCCTTTACCGGAGGGTCTTTTTTTGAAATAAACTTCATATGGCTGTAAGAACATCATTTCTCATCCCCAACCCCCGGTTTTGTTTGAACTGCGCTCCATAGCCGGTCTATTCGGATTGATCGCCTCAATGCATCGTTCACTCAATAGCGGATCTTGCCGAATGTTGGCCATCCCACCCGGAAACTTACACTCAAAGACAAGTATTTGCATTATAACGGTTACATTCCGTACAATGGACAGAAGGGATTGTGGCAGACGCCGCTCTCTATAGCCGGAACATCTAGCGAAACTATCCATTTCACACGGACTTATTAATTGAATAGGTGGTTATTATATGGATCTACAAATTTCCGATTTGGAAGAAATGAAACTAACGGACCTCTACAAACTGGCCAAAAAATATCAGATACCGTACTATGGTACGTTAAAAAAGAAAGAATTAATCTTTGCTATACTACGTGCACAAGCTGAACAGAGTGGCCTGATGTTCATGCAAGGTGTACTCGAGATTTTACCTGAAGGTTACGGATTTCTTCGGCCGATCAACTACTTACCAAGTACGGAAGACATCTACATCTCAGCTTCTCAGATTCGCAAGTTTGACCTAAGAACAGGTGACCTCGTATCAGGTAAGTGTAGAACGCCTAAGGAAAACGAGAGATACTTCGGTTTGTTGCAAGTCAACGCTGTAAATGGTGAGAATCCATCGGCGGCTGCAGAGCGACTTCACTTCCCGGCACTAACCCCACTGTATCCGCAGAAAAAACTGGTTCTCGAAACATCCCCCAACCATTTGTCCACACGAATTATGGATGTGCTCGCCCCGGTAGGATTGGGACAGCGCGGATTGATCGTAGCACCTCCCAAAGCGGGTAAAACGCTTCTCCTCAAAGAAATTGCCAACAGCATCTCAACTAACAATCCTGAAATTGAACTGTTTGTCCTGTTGATTGATGAACGTCCAGAGGAAGTAACGGATATGTCGCGTTCGGTAAAAGGGGAAGTTGTGGCTTCGACATTTGATGAACTGCCTGAGAATCATATCAAGGTGGCGGAATTGGTGCTTGAGCGTGCGCTTCGTCTGGTTGAGGCCAAAAAAGATGTTGTTATCCTGCTGGATAGCATTACGCGTCTCGCCCGTGCATATAACCTGGTTATTCCACCATCCGGTCGTACACTTAGTGGTGGTATTGATCCAGCTGCGTTCCATCGTCCGAAGCGTTTCTTCGGTTCTGCCCGGAATGTGGAGGAAGGCGGAAGCTTGACGATCCTGGCAACGGCATTAATTGATACCGGATCACGTATGGATGACGTCATTTATGAAGAGTTTAAGGGTACAGGTAACATGGAGCTCCATCTGGACCGTCGTCTGGCAGAACGCCGCATATTCCCGGCGATCGACATTCGTCGTTCGGGTACACGTCGTGAAGAAGTGTTGCTAAGCAAGGAAGAGTTGGATACAATCTGGGCAATTCGTAAAAACATGAATGATTCCCATGACTTTGTTGAAGGATTCCTGAAAAAACTTCGTAACAGTAAGACAAATGCAGAGTTTTTGGCGGCATTTGATTCGGCTGGTAATAGCCCGACAAGCAATTCGGGTACAACAACAACCCGTCGCTCACCTAGACAGACAGCAACGTCAGGTACATCGACTTAAGTGTCGTTCGACCAATAACATACTTTTACAGCGTTGCTGTGAATTTTACAATACACTCGTCGTTAGGTTTAACCCATTAGATGTGAGGAGAACATCATGTATTTAGTATACGCAGATGAAAAAGGTAATGTATTTGATCATCCTTCCCTGTACGGGCTTGCCCGCAGTGGAGATATGATCGTTGAGATTATGGAGGATGAGTTGATTCCTCTGCCAGAAGGTGCAACGTTGGTTGGACTCCCGAGTACCCGGCCCATTGGTATGGACCCGGACACCGGTGAGATGCTGCCAATGCCATCAGACACACAGGCTGTAGGTGCGTTGCTTCCACAGGGATTCACTCGTTTGTGTCTCCCTGGTTATGTGAAGACGGATAAAGAGTATAAATTGCCGTTATTCGGCTATTCCGCAGTAGTTTGGAAAGATGGCGGTTTCTATGTCACCGCTTCGAAGTCGGATAGTCCTGAAAAATGGAATCCACTCAACTGTGATCGTGACGATGTGCGTTCCGGGGTCAAACGATTGACGGAGCAATACCCCGAGAACCGTCTTTACACCCATCTATCCAACTGTGCGCTTGGATATGAATGTCTAACTTCATCAAACACGTTCCTGAATCGTTGGGAAGGTGGAGTGCCGGTATCCTATTCTTGCAATGCGGGCTGTTTCGGGTGTATCTCCGAGCAACCGGATGATAGCGGCTTTGTTTCCCCGCAGACACGTATGAACTTCCGACCACGTGTGGATGAGATTGTGGAGGTTATGCTGGAACACCTGAAGACGCCGGAGTCCATCATTAGTTTTGGACAAGGTTGTGAAGGGGAGCCTTCCACGCAGGCCAAGCTGATTATTGAAGCGATTCGCGAAGTGCGTTCCGTAACGGACATGGGGTATATCAACATTAATACCAATGCCGGTCTGAATGATCACATTAGAGGTATTGTAGATGCTGGATTGGATCTGATGCGCGTAAGTACAATTAGTGCACTGGATGACCATTATAACGCTTACTATAAACCACGTGGTTATACCTTAGCCAATGTTGAGAAGTCGATGAAATACGCAGCGCAGCAGGGTGTATACACGTCCATTAACTATCTGATCTTCCCAGGCGTAACAGATCGTGAAGAAGAGATTGAGGCGATGATTGAGTTTGCAAGAAGAACCGATCTACGCTTGATTCAGATGCGTAATCTCAATATTGATCCAGAGAGCTATCTGGAATTAATTCCTCCTGCTCAAGGTGATATCTTGGGCATGAAGCAGATGATTGAGATCTTTGAAGACGAGTTGCCTGGTGTTGTGATTGGATCGTATACTCATGTTCCACCCGCTGGAATGGCACGTCCAAAACGGTTGATTACCTCTTAACAATAATGGATTGCAACAGGCGCAAGGTCGTGTTATAATCTCAGGGTTGTGCCATTTACTCTGGGTCCGCTTGAGGCTCAGGGCGGAAAGAGGTGAAAGGTAATGAAAGAAGCAATTCATCCTAATTACACGATTGGTCAAGTATCTTGCGCTTGCGGGAATACTTTTGAGACAGGTTCGGTTAAAGACGGACTTCGTGTAGAGATTTGCTCCGCGTGCCACCCGTTCTTCACAGGTAAACAGAAGTTTATCGATGCTGGCGGCCGTGTTGATCGTTTCAAAAAGAAATACGGAATCTAATTGGACAATTCTTGGAGTTGTCTGCTAATTGCATCCAACACACCCCTGCTGATCTGGCAGGGGTTTTTATATGTTATATGTTAAGCATAATCGCATTCACGTTCCTCTGGTTGCAATTTGGATAACCTTACGTTATACTATTTCTTACCGTGCTAGATGGGGAGGTAGCGGTGCCCTGTAACTCGCAATCCGCTATAGCGAGGTTGAATTCCTGCTAGAGGTTTTGCCGATGTGAGGTTTGGTCCCTAAACGTGGTGTTGACGGTTGGGTCCTCCGCAATGAGTACTCATGAACCTGGTCAGGTCCGGAAGGAAGCAGCCATAAGTGAGATCACTCTTGTGCCGGAGGGTTGCCTAGCCCGAGCTATTGTTCAGGGGTGCCACTTGGATCGCAAATATCGATAGCAGGTGCACGGCTTACCTTTTAAATGTAGAGACCTTTGCAGTTGTATGTATGCAGAGGTCTTTTTGATATGTCTTAATAAACCACGCATGAATGAGTCAGATAAAGTTTGGATTCACCCTGGAATATAGTATAATAGGGGAACGACAAAGGACTCGAATGCGAAGTGGAAGGAAGGTAACGCATCATGGAGCATATCGCGTTATACCGGGCTTGGCGTCCCCAGTCGTTTCAAGATATGGTGGGGCAACAGCATATTATTCAGACCTTGCAGAACGCGATTCGTGAACAGCGGACTTCCCATGCCTACTTATTTAGCGGGCCCAGAGGAACGGGAAAGACAAGTGCCGCCAAGATTTTGGCCAAAGCTGTGAACTGCGAACGTGGGCCTGCGCCTGAACCTTGTAACGAGTGTGAAGCTTGCCGCAGAATTACGACTGGCGCTGTGATGGATGTGCAAGAGATTGATGCTGCATCCAATCGGGGCGTTGAGGAAATACGTGATCTTCGGGAAAAGGTTAAATATGCGCCAACCGAAGTCCGGCAGAAAGTCTATATTATTGATGAAGTGCACATGCTGACAACGGAGGCATTCAATGCTTTGCTCAAAACATTGGAAGAGCCACCACCACATGTGATGTTTATTTTGGCAACAACGGAACCGCACCGCCTTCCGGCTACCATTATATCGCGCTGTCAGCGATTTGATTTTCGTCGGGTGTCCCTGGAAGAGCAGACAGCGAGACTTACACTGATCTGTGAACAGGAAGGCATGGAAGCTGACCAGGATGCGCTCCAATACATTGCCCGTTTATCGGACGGTGGAATGAGGGATGCACTTAGTGTGCTGGATCAGATCTCTTCATTTACGGATGGACGAGTAACGTACCAGCAGGTTATGGACATGACGGGTGGAATTGCTTCAGAGCAATTTGCCAAACTGGCTGCTTCGCTGCTCAAAGGTGATGTTGGTCATATTTTGCAGATGATTGAAGGTTTCATGCATGAAGGAAAGAGTGCAGACAAGTGCATGGAGAATTTACTGTATTATTTCCGTGATTTGCTTATGATTAAGATGGTACCTGATGCAGATAAACTGACGGACCGGGTACTTAATCCGGAGTCTTTCCGTGATATGGCGGAGTCATTCACCAAGGAACAACTGTTCCACATGATTGACACCCTTAATCGGTACCAGAGTGAAATGAAATATGCAGTACAACCACAGACATTATTTGAAGTTGCATTGCTTAAACTGTGTAGTATTCCAGCTCAAGGTGAGGCTTCTGTTCAGGTGGGAGCTTCAGCTCATGCAGCACCTGCTGATGGGGGTGAGATCAACCGCTTGAAGCAGCAGCTTGCTGAGTTGGAGAAGAAGTTGGATCGTGCACTGAAAAGTGGTTTGTCTGGTGGAGAAGGTTCATCGAGTGCTCCATCTCGCCCGGCAACAAGAGCGCCGGTATCGAGAGGCAATTCACCTGCGAAGCTTCCTGCACAGTTGGATCAGTATGTTGCGCGCAAGGGAGCCCCTGAGTTCGCAGAGATCAGCAAAAAATGGAGTCAGATCCTGCAACGAGTGAAGGAAGAGCGGGTTACCGTTCACGCCTGGTTTGTGGATGGTGAGCCGGTATCATTGCTTGAAGACAATGTGTTGGTTGCTTTTAAAAACAATATTCACCGTGAAACGACGGAGAAGCAGGCTAACCGCGAAGTCATTGAGCGGGTGTTGTCGGAACATCTTGGGCGTTCGGCACGATTGGTGACGATGATGCTCAAAGATTGGACTGGAGCAATGGAGGGAGCTTCTGAAGCGCCAAAGGAGGACTTTAAGCTTGAACCTGAGCATGAAGACGGCGGTTCAGGCAACAAACAGCCTTGGATTGATGAAGCCATCCAGCTCTTTGGTGAGGATCTTGTAGTGATCAAAGAATAATGCGCATAGCGCGATAACCATAACAAAGGAGATGAACAATTATGAACAACATGAACCAAATGATGAAACAAGTGAAGAAAATGCAGGAGCAAATGCTGAAAGCACAAGAGGAACTGGCGGACAAAACAGTCCAAGGTACTTCTGGTGGCGGTGTAGTGACGGCTGAAGTTAACGGACACAAGAAATTGCTTGCTATCACGATCAAACCTGAAGCGGTAGATCCGGAAGATGTTGAAATGTTGCAGGATCTCGTTATGACAGCTGTTAATGATGCTATGGCCAAAGCCGATGAGATTGCCAACAAGGATATGGGCAAGTTCACAGGCGGCATGAATATTCCGGGATTATTTTAATTAAAAAATTGATCCTGTCAAAGGAGACACAATCGATTGTATTATCCCGAACCAATAGCCAAGCTGATTGATGCCTTCACCCGGTTGCCGGGTGTGGGTCCCAAGACGGCAGCGCGTTTAGCTTTTCATGTGCTTAACATGAAGGAAGATGACGTTATCGATTTTGCCAAAGCACTCGTAAGTGTGAAGCGTAATCTTCATTACTGTTCTGTATGTTGTAATATCACTGATACGGACCCGTGTCGCATCTGTCAGGATAAGTCCAGGGATGTCTCTGTAATCTGTGTAGTTCAGGATTCGAAAGATCTGGTGGCCATGGAGCGCACCAAGGAATTCGATGGGTACTATCATGTGTTACAGGGCGCGATTTCACCTATGGAGGGAATTGGCCCAGACGATATTCGTTTGAAGGAACTCTTGGTTCGATTAAGTGATGAACGTATAAAAGAGATCATCTTGGCAACAAACCCCAACATTGAGGGTGAGGCTACAGCGATGTATATCTCCCGCTTGGTGCGTCCGTTTGAGATCAGTGTGACTCGTATTGCGCATGGATTGCCCGTAGGTGGCGATCTTGAGTATGCGGATGAAGTGACCCTTTCCAAAGCGTTGGAAGGTCGCAGGGAGATGCGTTAGTGTGATCAATTTGTATTACGCAGCGGACTTCCTTGGAAACTTCGGATGCTAAATAAGTTTCGATATGCAAAGAGAGCCTTAGGGCTCTCTTTTTTTTGTGAAGAAAATGAATGCTCGAGTTCTAAGTTTGTCCTTTCCCTGATAAGTATGAGAATATGCTGTGCTGATCAGGAGGGGGAGAGATTATGTTTTTGTGGCGAAATACACGGAACTCGGTAGAGAAACACAACAGAATGTTGAAGGAACTTGAGGCGGATCAGATCTATGCAGATATTCAAATGGCTAAGCAGGAATGGGAACGGGCTATGAGACAGTTTGAAGATGCACAGGGGCAGGATGAGATTGATTATGCTATTTATGTATTGGAGGCAGCTGAGCGGAAGTACCAGATCCACTTGAGAAGAGCAAAGCGAGCCAGAGCTAATGATGATGTTACATCACAGCGAGGGGTTAGTATGTAGAGTCATGTTTACATTAAACACGGAGGTGTAACATATGAAGAGTATCATACTGGGAAGTGTATTGGTTATATCATTACTGGGGCTTATCGTTATTTTATTCAGAAAGCGGATAGGGTTATCGTTTTTCACGTCATTTGGAATTCATCTGGTGCTGGCTGCAGTAGGGATATATATCGTGAATTATTCCGGCTGGATTACAGGTACCTACATCCCGCTGAACCCTGCAACGATAGGGACTGTAACTGTTTTGGGATTGCCAGGTGTGGGGCTATTATTAGGGTTGAAAATTTCTTTGTTCGGATAGTTGACTCGCAGGATATTTATATGGTACATTATATCTCGTTGCTTTGCTTGCTTGGTTAGATGCTTTAGATGAAATGAAGGAGTTCATTGCGAACTTCGAAAAAGAATTTCAAAAAAACACTTGACCAAAACAAACGAAGTATGATATATTATAAAAGTCGCCGCTGAGAGAAAATGGTGACGAAAAAACAAGTTTGATCTTTGAAAACTGAACAACGAGTGAGTAAACATTCTGCTTGCAGAATGAACGCGAAAGTTTGAGACAAGCCTTGGCTTGAATCGACTGGAGCACAAATGAGATTTTTAATCTCGTCAGATTCAAAATGAGCTTATCGCTCTTTTCAATACTTTATTGGAGAGTTTGATCCTGGCTCAGGACGAACGCTGGCGGCATGCCTAATACATGCAAGTCGAGCGGAGTTGATAGGAAGCTTGCTTTCTTGATACTTAGCGGCGGACGGGTGAGTAACACGTAGGCAACCTGCCCTCAAGTTTGGGACAACTACCGGAAACGGTAGCTAATACCGAATAATTGTTTCCTTCGCCTGAAGGGAACTGGAAAGACGGAGCAATCTGTCACTTGGGGATGGGCCTGCGGCGCATTAGCTAGTTGGTGAGGTAACGGCTCACCAAGGCGACGATGCGTAGCCGACCTGAGAGGGTGATCGGCCACACTGGGACTGAGACACGGCCCAGACTCCTACGGGAGGCAGCAGTAGGGAATCTTCCGCAATGGGCGAAAGCCTGACGGAGCAATGCCGCGTGAGTGATGAAGGTTTTCGGATCGTAAAGCTCTGTTGCCAGGGAAGAACGCTTGGGAGAGTAACTGCTCTCAAGGTGACGGTACCTGAGAAGAAAGCCCCGGCTAACTACGTGCCAGCAGCCGCGGTAATACGTAGGGGGCAAGCGTTGTCCGGAATTATTGGGCGTAAAGCGCGCGCAGGCGGTCATTTAAGTCTGGTGTTTAATCCCGGGGCTCAACCCCGGATCGCACTGGAAACTGGGTGACTTGAGTGCAGAAGAGGAGAGTGGAATTCCACGTGTAGCGGTGAAATGCGTAGATATGTGGAGGAACACCAGTGGCGAAGGCGACTCTCTGGGCTGTAACTGACGCTGAGGCGCGAAAGCGTGGGGAGCAAACAGGATTAGATACCCTGGTAGTCCACGCCGTAAACGATGAGTGCTAGGTGTTAGGGGTTTCGATACCCTTGGTGCCGAAGTTAACACATTAAGCACTCCGCCTGGGGAGTACGGTCGCAAGACTGAAACTCAAAGGAATTGACGGGGACCCGCACAAGCAGTGGAGTATGTGGTTTAATTCGAAGCAACGCGAAGAACCTTACCAGGTCTTGACATCCCTCTGATCGATGCAGAGATGTATCTTTCCTTCGGGACAGAGGAGACAGGTGGTGCATGGTTGTCGTCAGCTCGTGTCGTGAGATGTTGGGTTAAGTCCCGCAACGAGCGCAACCCTTATATTTAGTTGCCAGCACTTCGGGTGGGCACTCTAGATAGACTGCCGGTGACAAACCGGAGGAAGGTGGGGATGACGTCAAATCATCATGCCCCTTATGACCTGGGCTACACACGTACTACAATGGCCGGTACAACGGGCTGCGAAATCGCGAGATGGAGCCAATCCCAACAAAGCCGGTCTCAGTTCGGATTGCAGGCTGCAACTCGCCTGCATGAAGTCGGAATTGCTAGTAATCGCGGATCAGCATGCCGCGGTGAATACGTTCCCGGGTCTTGTACACACCGCCCGTCACACCACGAGAGTTTATAACACCCGAAGTCGGTGGGGTAACCGCAAGGAGCCAGCCGCCGAAGGTGGGATAGATGATTGGGGTGAAGTCGTAACAAGGTAGCCGTATCGGAAGGTGCGGCTGGATCACCTCCTTTCTATGGAGAATCGTTTCCTGCAACGGAAACATTCAAATAAGCAGGTTCTTAGAACCTGCGACAGCGATTCATTTCGGTCCGTCACTTCGGTGTGGATGAAATGAAGAGCACAAGCAACTCACTCGTTGCTCAGTTTTGAGAGTTCAAACTCTCAAACGTTTGGTGGCGATAGCGAAGGGGTTCCACACGTTCCCATCCCGAACACGACCGTTAAGCCCTTCAGCGTCGATGGTACTTGGACCGCAGGGTCCTGGGAGAGTAGAACGCCGCCAAGCGTAACCCATTTTGGGTTCAAATAGTATATGTAATGTGGGCCCTTAGCTCAGTTGGTTAGAGCGCACCTCTGATAAGGGTGAGGCCGGTGGTTCGAGTCCACCAGGGCCCACCATCTATACCTTTAAACTTTATATGGGGCCATAGCTCAGCTGGGAGAGCGCCTGCCTTGCAAGCAGGAGGTCAGCGGTTCGATCCCGCTTGGCTCCACCAAAAAAGTTTTACAAGTTTGTTCTTTGAAAACTAGATATCGAAACGAAACAAACGCGAATTAGAACATTCCTTTTTAGCTGAACTTGTGCAAACAAGTTTCAATAAAAACGGTAGTTAAATTGCTTTTGCAAGGGTATTGAATGGGAGCGACTTTTGGCTTTGCGCAAGCAAAAAAAAGGGAAGCGAGCAGTCAAAACCGGAGCAATATGGTTAAGCTACTAAGAGCACACGGAGGATGCCTAGGCGCTAGGAGCCGATGAAGGACGTGGCGAACAACGAAACTGCCTCGGGGAGCTGTAAGCAAGCTTTGATCCGGGGGTGTCCGAATGGGGAAACCCAGCTGGGGTAATTTCCAGTTACTCATAACTGAATACATAGGTTATGTAGAGGCATACCAGGGGAACTGAAACATCTAAGTACCCTGAGGAAGAGAAAACAATAGTGATTCCGTCAGTAGCGGCGAGCGAACGCGGAGAAGCCCAAACCAGAGAGCTTGCTCTTTGGGGTTGTGGGACGTCTCACATGGAGTTACAAAGGAACCGGTTAAGCGAAGAGGTCTGGAAAGGCCCGCCAAAGAAGGTAAAAGCCCTGTAGTTGAAAGTTGGTTCCCTCCGAGACGGATCCCGAGTAGTGCGGGGCACGTGAAACCCCGTATGAATCCGGCAGGACCATCTGCCAAGGCTAAATACTTCCTAGCGACCGATAGTGAAGCAGTACCGTGAGGGAAAGGTGAAAAGCACCCCGGAAGGGGAGTGAAATAGAACCTGAAACCGTGTGCTTACAAAAAGTCAGAGCCCGTTTTAGGGGTGATGGCGTGCCTTTTGTAGAATGAACCGGCGAGTTACGTTCCCGTGCAAGGTTAAGGTGAAGAGCCGGAGCCGCAGCGAAAGCGAGTCTGAATAGGGCGACTGAGTACGTGGACGTAGACCCGAAACCGGGTGATCTACCCCTGTCCAGGGTGAAGGTGCGGTAACACGCACTGGAGGCCCGAACCCACGCATGTTGAAAAATGCGGGGATGAGGTGGGGGTAGCGGAGAAATTCCAATCGAACTCGGAGATAGCTGGTTCTCCCCGAAATAGCTTTAGGGCTAGCCTCGGAAAACAGAGTCGTGGAGGTAGAGCACTGATTGGGTGCGGGGCCCGCAAGGGTTACCAAGCTCAGTCAAACTCCGAATGCCATAGACTTACTTCCGGGAGTCAGACAGTGAGTGCTAAGATCCATTGTCAAAAGGGAAACAGCCCAGACCATCAGCTAAGGTCCCCAAGTGTGTGTTAAGTGGGAAAGGATGTGGAGTTGCACAGACAACCAGGATGTTGGCTTAGAAGCAGCCATCATTGAAAGAGTGCGTAATAGCTCACTGGTCGAGTGACTCTGCGCCGAAAATGTAACGGGGCTAAACACACCACCGAAGCTATGGCTTGATGCTTTGCATCAGGGGTAGGGGAGCGTTGTATAAGGGTTGAAGGTGTACCGTAAGGAGCGCTGGACATTATACAAGTGAGAATGCCGGTATGAGTAACGAAAAGATCAGTGAGAATCTGATCCGCCGAAAGCCTAAGGGTTCCTGAGGAAGGCTCGTCCGCTCAGGGTAAGTCGGGACCTAAGGCGAGGCCGAAAGGCGTAGTCGAAGGACAACAGGTCGAAATTCCTGTACCACCGTAAGCCGTTATGAGCAATGGGGGGACGCAGTAGGGTAGTGACGCGGACTGATGGATGTCCGTCTAAGCAGTAAGGCTGATGTGTAGGCAAATCCGCACATTGTAAGGCTGAGCTGTGATGGGGAGCGAAAATTATAGTAGCGAAGGTCATGATCTCACACTGCCAAGAAAAGCCTCTAGCCAGGTGATGGTGCCCGTACCGCAAACCGACACAGGTAGGCGAGAAGAGTATTCTAAGGCGCGCGGAAGAACTCTCGTTAAGGAACTCGGCAAAATGACCCCGTAACTTCGGGAGAAGGGGTGCCCCGGTAGTGTGAATAGCACGAGGGGGCCGCAGTGAAAAGGCCCAAGCGACTGTTTAGCAAAAACACAGGTCTGTGCGAAGCCGTAAGGCGAAGTATACGGGCTGACGCCTGCCCGGTGCTGGAAGGTTAAGGGGAGTGGTTAGGAGCAATCCGAAGCTGTGAACCGAAGCCCCAGTAAACGGCGGCCGTAACTATAACGGTCCTAAGGTAGCGAAATTCCTTGTCAGGTAAATTCTGACCCGCACGAATGGCGTAACGACTTGGGCGCTGTCTCAACGAGAGATCCGGTGAAATTTTAATACCTGTGAAGATGCAGGTTACCCGCGACAAGACGGAAAGACCCCATGGAGCTTTACTGCAGCTTGATATTGAATTTGGGTACGATCTGTACAGGATAGGTGGGAGCCTTTGAAACGTGAGCGCCAGCTTGCGTGGAGGCAACGTTGGGATACCACCCTGATCGTATCTAGGTTCTAACCTGGTACCGTAATCCGGTGCGGGGACAGTGTCAGGTGGGCAGTTTGACTGGGGCGGTCGCCTCCTAAAGAGTAACGGAGGCGCCCAAAGGTTCCCTCAGAATGGTTGGAAATCATTCGAAGAGTGCAAAGGCATAAGGGAGCTTGACTGCGAGACCTACAAGTCGAGCAGGGACGAAAGTCGGGCTTAGTGATCCGGTGGTACCGCATGGAAGGGCCATCGCTCAACGGATAAAAGCTACCCTGGGGATAACAGGCTTATCTCCCCCAAGAGTCCACATCGACGGGGAGGTTTGGCACCTCGATGTCGGCTCATCGCATCCTGGGGCTGAAGTAGGTCCCAAGGGTTGGGCTGTTCGCCCATTAAAGCGGTACGCGAGCTGGGTTCAGAACGTCGTGAGACAGTTCGGTCCCTATCTGTCGTGGGCGTAGGAAATTTGAGAGGAGCTGTCCTTAGTACGAGAGGACCGGGATGGACGTACCGCTGGTGTACCAGTTGTTCCGCCAGGAGCACCGCTGGGTAGCTATGTACGGACGGGATAAACGCTGAAAGCATCTAAGCGTGAAGCCCCCCTCAAGATGAGATTTCCCAGTATGTAAGACCCCTTGAAGACGACGAGGTAGATAGGCTGGGGGTGGAAGTGCAGCAATGCATGGAGCTGACCAGTACTAATCGGTCGAGGGCTTATCCAATAGCAAGTTGTAATTCGCATGTTTCGTTTCGAATCTAGTTTTCAGGGAGCAATCCTTGAATGATGTTGATGATTGTTATTTGGAGAGATACCCAAGTGGCTATAAGGGGACCCTCTGCTAAGGGGTTAGACTGCGTAAGCGGTGCGAGGGTTCGAATCCCTCTCTCTCCGCCATCTTTACCTAAAGATGGACAAGCAATCAAGACACAATTTATATGGCGGTGTAGCTCAGCTGGCTAGAGCGTACGGTTCATACCCGTAAGGTCGGGGGTTCGATCCCCTCCGCCGCTACCATATTACCCAGGAGGCTTAGCTCAGCTGGGAGAGCATCTGCCTTACAAGCAGAGGGTCGGGGGTTCGATCCCCTCAGCCTCCACCATATACGCCGGTGTAGCTCAACTGGTAGAGCAACTGACTTGTAATCAGTAGGTTGGGGGTTCAAGTCCTCTCGCCGGCACCATTAATGCCTGGAACCGTGGTGTAGTTGGCCTAACATGCCTGCCTGTCACGCAGGAGATCGCGGGTTCGAATCCCGTCGGTTCCGCCATTAATCCTAAAAATTAAATATGGCTCGGTAGCTCAGTCGGTAGAGCAGAGGACTGAAAATCCTCGTGTCGGCGGTTCGATTCCGTCCCGAGCCACCTTTAATCCCTGGAGGATTAGCGAAGTGGCCAAACGCATCAGACTGTAAATCTGCTCCCGTACGGGTTCGGTGGTTCGAATCCATCATCCTCCACCAGTTTTATGAGTCATTAGCTCAGTTGGTAGAGCACCTGACTTTTAATCAGGGTGTCGAAGGTTCGAGCCCTTCATGACTCATCTTTAAGAAAAGAGTGATTAATCATTAATTTGATTAGTTGCTCTTTTTTTGTTGTGTAATTTTATCTCAATATGGATATTTATTAATGCTGGGCAAGATATGATAAACTAATAGAAAACATGCAGAGTGGTGACGTTCATTATATGAAGCTCATACCTGATCTAAAACAGCAAATTGAAGTCATTATAGGCACAAATTTGGACGAATATGAAATTACAATAGAAGAATGGATGCAATCTGTTGCCAATCTAGTTGGTAATCATGAAAATTCAGAGACCTTTGGTGATGAAGGTGAGCGTCAGGAGTTATCTGATCAATCTGCATCTCCAATTTCATCCGATGTGATCAGTTTGAATACGGGAAAGCGTATATTTTTTAAGGTTCGGATGAATGAGCAAGAAGAGACTGTCGTGTGTTGGGGATGCCCTGCAAAATCTATTACCGTGGAGACACGACAATTGATTGAGCTTTTGATCCGTACTAACACGGCTCTACCCGATGAGGTACAACCTGTTGTATATGAGAATGATAGGGAGCAGTATTTGACTGAATTGGGTCTCTGGCTTAAAGAGCAGATCGAAGAACCAACCAAGCAGGAATCTGAAGCGGTTCCTGATCGCTTTGTGGTGCCCGCAGGCTTAAATGCTGAGAAGATTCTCTTCTTGCTGCAAGGGGATACACCGGATGCACATCGTTTACGATCCAAGGAACTCAACAAGTTGCTTGAGAGTTACTTTGGCGAGGAGATAGTCTTGATTCCTTTGGGGGAGCAAGAGTGGATTTTCATGGGTGATAAAGAAATTGTTACTGAAGAAGCCGAAGAAGATACAACGGAAGCCAAAAAGGATTCACTGAACGCTTTTTGTCTGGGGTTACATGAATTGGTTGCCAGTGAGTGGGCTGGGGTGTTCCATCTGTCTGCATCTCTGCCATGCATTCCTGCGCAACAACTTGTATCGGTCACAGTTCTTCTTAAAGAAAGTGTTCACTTAGGGAGAGCATTCCATGTTACGCAGCATATTCATCTCCCATGGGATCTTCACCTGGAGCGGTTGGTAGCGAGCATTCCAGATGATCAACGTATACGTTTTATAAAGGAAACTGGTAAAGACACGGTAATCTTCAATGACAGTGAGACACTTGCTACGCTGGAGACCTTTTTTAGCCTGGACTGTAATGTCAGCGAGACAGCGAAACGACTTTTCATTCATCGTAATACGTTGGTTTATCGTCTGGACAAGATAAAACAGGAGATTAGTTACGATGTGAGGCACTTCGAAAGTGCTGTTCTAGTGCAGTTTTTACTACTAATGTACAAAGTGACGAAAAAGCATTGATATTTTTGTGCAGTTTGCGAATAGTCAAACCTCACGTAGATAGGGTATTATAAAAATACAAATTGTATTCGATTACAAAATGATCTCTGAGGAGGCAACAATCATGGCTGGAGTACGTTTAGAGCATATTTTCAAAAAATACCCGGGTTCTGATAAAGCAACTGTAGTTGACATTAACCTGGACATTAAAGATAAAGAATTTCTGGTACTGGTAGGTCCGTCCGGTTGTGGTAAATCAACAACACTTCGTATGATCGCAGGCCTTGAGGAAATTTCTGAAGGTAAACTCTATATCGGTGACCGTGTCGTTAATGATGTTGCACCTAAAGACCGCGATATCGCGATGGTATTCCAATCCTATGCCTTGTATCCGCATATGAGCGTATATCAAAACATGGCGTTTGGTTTGAAATTGCGTAAGGTTAAAAAAGATGAGATCGACAAACGTGTACGTGAAGCAGCTAAAATCCTGGATATCGAACATTTGCTTGAGCGTAAACCTAAGGCATTGTCCGGTGGTCAACGTCAACGTGTCGCTTTGGGACGTGCGATTGTCCGTGATCCACAAGTGTTCTTGATGGATGAGCCTCTCTCCAACTTGGATGCCAAACTGCGTGGTCAAATGCGTGCTGAGATCACTAAACTTGCGAAACGTTTGGAAACAACTGTTATCTACGTAACGCATGACCAGATCGAAGCTATGACGATGGGTGATCGGATCGTTGTTATGAAGGATGGTATCATCCAACAAGCAGCTTCTCCGGAAGAGTTGTACAACCTGCCGGCTAACCTGTTCGTAGCTGGTTTCATCGGTTCCCCGACAATGAACTTTATCTCGGGTAAACTCGCTGAGCAAGGTACTAGCATGCATTTCATAGCTCCTGGTGTGGATGTTGAAATCCCGCAAGGTAAAGCACAAGTGTTGAAATCTAGAGGATACATTGGTAAAGAAGTGATTCTGGGTGTTCGTCCAGAAGACATTCACGAAGAGCCAGTATTCCTGGAAGCATCCCCGAACTCTGTATTCTCTACACACGTAGATGTTACAGAGAACCTGGGTCACGAAATGCTCCTCTACTTGAGCGGTGTTGGTAATGATACAACGATCGCACGTGTAGACGGACGTTCTAACACTCGTGATGGTTCCACAGTTAAAATGGCCATCGACATGAACAAAGTTCATATCTTTGACAAAGAGACTGAAGTGAACGTACTTCTTCAAGACAAATAATACTGGGATTCCTCGGTGACGATGGAACCTGACAGTTAACGCAATTATACATTGTAATGAGAGCCCCTTCCGTTATTGCTGGAAGGGGCTTTTTTAAGATTAATGAATTTATAAGTTTCGGCAGAGTGGAAGGATTAATAATCGCAAGAAAAACACCCCTTAAACTACGAATGTAGTATCCTAGAAGGTGCTTCGATCAGAAGACTTTTCTTACTAATGGTTGTCGGAGGCTGCGATTGCATTCATCCCGGAATTCATTTAAGATTATTTGAAGGTCTGTCTTCATTTATTTGAGAGAATTGACTGTTGGAAGGGTATGCATTCTGTACCTCATGTTGTGAATGCGCTAATAATGGAAATAACTGATACACGATCTGATGTACATAGAGGGACAGCTAATGCTGAAAGGAAGAGACAAATGGCGAAAAAAGTGAAAGTATCTGAACTGGTGCAGCAATTTCAGTTGGAGGTTGTTTCTGGATCTCACGGATTGAAAAGAGTCATTACGGTAGATGACCTGAATCGTCCTGGTCTGGAAATGGCCGGTTATTTTGAATACCATCCACAAGAACGGGTACAGCTGCTTGGAAGAACGGAATTAGCTTTCTTTGCAATGTTACCTGAGCAAGAGCGGCGCGATCGTATGCAACGTCTTTGTACGGAAGAGACACCTTGTATCGTTGTCACGCGTGGACTGGAAGTTCCACAAGAGCTGATTGATATTAGTGAAGAACAGAATCTGGCTGTACTTCGCAGCAACATGGCTACAACGATTCTATCCAGCCGGATCACGGGATTCCTGGAAAAGAAATTGGCACCAACAGCAACCATTCACGGTGTACTTTGTGATGTCTATGGCGTAGGTATGCTGATCACAGGTAGCAGCGGTATTGGTAAGAGTGAAACAGCGCTTGAACTGGTGAAACGTGGACACCGACTGATTGCCGATGATGCGGTAGAGATCCGCCAAACGTCAGATTTTCAGCTGCACGGTACTGCACCTGAATTGATCCGCCATTTACTCGAAATTCGAGGTGTCGGTATTATCAACGTCATGACATTGTTCGGGGCTGGTGCGGTTCGGAATAACAAACGGATTACTTTGGTTGTACGTCTGGAAGCATGGCAGCAGGATAAACAATATGATCGGTTGGGTCTGGATGAAGAGACTACACGTATCATTGATACGGATGTACCTCTTGTTACGATTCCTGTTCGTCCGGGACGGAACTTGGCGGTTATTATTGAAGTGGCAGGTATGAACTATCGCCTGAAACAGATGGGTCTGAATGCTGCGCTGCAATTCACGAACAAGCTGACAGCAACCATCTCGGAAGATATGGAAGACATGGATTAAGAAATATTTTATACAAGGAAATGAAGATAAATGGTTGACATGTACTGCTTCTCTTAAGGCGCAGTGTATGCCAACCATTCGTCATGCGTGCGATTGATTGAATAAATAGGAGTGTGAATGAATGGATACATTATTACTGTTGAACCCGATTGCGTTCTCTATTGGAGCGTTAAAGGTTCACTGGTACGGGCTTATTCTTGGTGCCGCGGCACTTATAGGACTCCTGCTCGTGATCCGGGAGGGCAAACGATACAATATTCCACAGGAAGTGTTCATGGACATGGTCTTGCTGGGCGTGCCTTCTGCCATCATTGGTGCCCGCATCTACTACGTCGCATTTAAATGGGAAGATTATAAAGATAATTTCTGGGATGTCTTTAAAATATGGAATGGCGGTATCGCCATCTATGGTGCCCTTATTGGTGCAATCATCTGTGCAGTTATTTTCTTCCGTCGTAAAGGATATAACTTCTGGCGTATGGCCGATATCTGTGCGCCTGGACTGCTCGTTGGACAGTTGATCGGACGCTGGGGGAACTTTGTGAATCAGGAAGCCTACGGCGGTCCTGTAGAAGAATCATTTTTGAGAGACAAGCTTCATCTGCCAGACTTTATTGTGAATCAAATGAACGTAGAAGGCGTATTCCACCATCCTGCGTTTTTGTATGAATCGATGTGGAGTCTCGTTGGTCTGGTCTTGCTGCTGGTTCTGCGTCGTCAGAAGTTTCTGCGTTCAGGTGAACTGTTCATGTCTTATTTCATCTGGTACTCTATCGGTCGTTTCTTCATTGAAGCTCTACGTACGGACAGTCTTGGCTTCCAGGCTCCGCAATGGGTCGCTTCATTAGTAAACGGGCTATGGTCTCCAATGACTGCAATGGGCTTTGAACAAGGATATCTTGATCCTGCTTACGGTAACGTAAGAATCTCGCAACTGCTCGCTATTGGCATCATTATTGTTGCTGTTGTATTCATTGTGGTGAGAAGAGTGACAGGTAAAGCAGATGTTCGTTACAGTGATCCGATTGTATCGTCCAAAGTTACCTCAGATGATATGGAGCATACGGGAACAGTTGCTGGCAAAGAGAATAAGTTAACACCTCCAGCCAAAGATGAATCCAAGCAAGTTGATGATAAAAAGGAGTAATGCAACATGATTGACACGGTATTGTTTGATCTGGATGGCACGATTATTGATACCAATGAGCTGATTATCAGCTCATTCCAGCATGTCATGGGGGGATGGGAGCATTCAGCTCCATGGACACGGGAACAGATTATTCCACATATGGGCGGCACACTGGAGCAGCAAATGCGTACCTTCTCTGGCCAGGAGGAAGTCTCCGAGTACGTGAAAGGTTACCGTGCTTATAATGATATCCATCATGAAGCGATGGTTAGACCTTTTCCACATGTTATTGAGGTAGTAGAGGCGCTGCATCAGGCTGGCATTGTGATGGGTGTGGTCACAACCAAAATTCGTCCATCTACATTAAAGGTGCTAGAACGTTTTGACCTATTGAAGTATATGAAGACGATTGTAACAGTAACTGACGTAACGAATCCGAAGCCGCACGCTGAACCGGTACTGAAAGCGATGACGGAACTGGGTGCAGATCCTGCCAAAACGTTAATGGTGGGTGACAGTCCAGTGGATATCCAATCGGCACAGAATGCGGGCGCACTCTCGGCGGGGGTTGCATGGTCCCTTAAAGGGGAAACAATCCTGAACGGATATGGACCCGATCATATGTTGCATGACATGAGAGATTTGTTGAAACTCATCCGTATTGAAACGGGACGTTCATGAGAAAAGTAACCCGCTATCCGGTAGAGGACCAGAATGCACTTTGGCATATCTACAAGACAGTGAGTCCGTGGAAGGGCGTTCGTAATTTTATCTGGATCCAGTTGTCACGTTACTGTCCGATCCTATCGGTGAAGAATTGGATTTACCGCCGAATGCTCGGTATGAAGGTGGGAAAACACACGGCCTTTGGCCTGATGGTGATGGTGGATGTGTTTTTTCCGGAGAAAATAACGGTCGGCGAAAACTCGGTCATCGGTTACAACACAACGATTCTCGCTCATGAGTATCTCATTAAGGAGTACAGGCTCGGTGAGGTGATTATCGGGGAAAATGTACTGATTGGTGCTAACACAACGATTCTTCCCGGGGTAACCATAGGAGATGGAGCCGTTGTGGCTGCTGGAGCAGTCGTACATAAGGATGTTGCACCAGGAGCTTTTGTTGGAGGTAATCCACTTCGTGATTTATCCCGTGCGGCAACTTCTACGGAAGAAACTGTCTTTAACACGGATGGTTCTTCTCAGGGTAGTGTGCATTGAGTCAATAAAGTAATGAATGAAGATGAATCAATGAAGATGATTCGAAGTAAAAAGCTGCTGACGGCAGCTTTTTTCGTATATAAATACCGATTGGCGAGCGTTACGGTGTGTATATAAAACGATATGTCGATCCAAGGGCAATCAAGCTTTGGTATTGTTGACGGTAGTGCGGATTTCATGTTATCATATCCCATATCCTTTAGTTTGTTAGCACTTTACCATGTGAAAGTATTCTTGGAGAAATGAAGCATGATAAGGATTGGAATAAACCAATAGTTGAAGGCTTATGCGATAATACTGTGATTCAGGTTTATAAGATAGAATGGGGATTTACACTACATAAATCCTGTTGAAATAGAACGAGTGCAACTCTTAAATTACTGACTCGGGGTGAATATTACCAATGTCCAAACCAAAAGGTTTTGAAAAACCGACCGGATTCCGCGACTATACACCACATGTAGTATCCAAGCTGCGGACGATTGAACGCAATGTACTGGAATGTATGGAACGCTGGGGTTACCGTCAGATTATCACACCAACGATTGAATATTACGATACGGTAGGTGTGGCAAGCTCTACATCAGATCGTAAATTATTTAAATTGCTAAACAGCAGGGGAACCACACTGGTACTCAGATCGGATCTAACGGCTCCGATTGCACGCGTAGTTTCATCCATGCTCAAAGATGAGCAGTTGCCACTGCGTCTGTCCTATCATGCGAACGTATTCCGTTCTATTGAAGAGGAAGCTGGGCGTGAGGCTGAATTCTTTCAGACGGGCGTGGAACTGGTTGGGGACGACTCGCCTGAAGCGGATGCAGAAGTTGTTGCGCTTGCGATCGCCTCTTTGCAGGCAGCGGGCGTGTCTTCTTTTAAAATAGCGATGGGTCATATGGGATTCCTGAACGGATTACTGGAGGAAGTGATTCCAGGCCAGACCGCTGAGCAGGAGCAATTGAAGGAAGGGCTGCTCGGACGTGATTATGTCGGCTATCGCCAGTCAATTGAAGCATTGAATCTGGAGCCTAAGTTGAAAGAACAGCTTGAAGCGATCCTGCGTCTGCGTGGTGGTAAGGAAGTTTGCACACATGCGGTAGAGCTAAGTTCAAGTGCTGAAGCAGCACAGTCGATTGCACATCTGTGTGCCGTATTCGAAGTGTTGGAAGCGTACGGTGTATCCGAGCATGTGCTGATTGATCTGACGATGATCGGTGATTTCTCCTATTATACAGGCATGACCTTTGAAGGGTATGCAGCCGAACTGGGATCTCCGGTATGTAGCGGTGGACGGTATGATAATCTGTTACAACAGTTTGGTCGTTCATTGCCCGCTACAGGATTTGCACTGAAAACGAACCGTATTATTGATGGTGTTCATGGCATTACAATTGAAGAGAAAAAACCGGTACTTATCCAATATACCCCGAAACGTCGGGCCGAGGCACTAACAGAAGCGGCAAGATTACGCAGTATGGGACAAAATGTAGTGACACTCCTTCTTCCTGAAGACGGGGCTGGGGCAAGTGCCGTATCGGTTGAAGCAAGAACCGCTCAGGCTGAGCAGGTTATTACTTACGGATCTGAAGAAGGAGGACGCTGAGATGTCGGATATTCTGAAGGTGGCCATGCCGAAGGGCCGAATCTATAAAAAAGCCTCCAAATTGTTCCGTGAAGCGGGGCTGGATATTCCAGAAGACGTGGACGATACACGCAGATTGGTCATCGAAGTACCGGAAGCGGGAATGGAATTCATTATGGCGAAGCCAGTAGATGTTCCAACGTATGTGGAGTACGGTGTTGCTGATATCGGAATTGTTGGTAAAGACGTGCTACTGGAGGAAGATCGGGATGTGTACGAACTGTTGAATCTGGGAATCGCTCAGTGCCGTATGTCTGTGATCGGACTTCCAGACTGGAAGCCAGGCATCCAGCAACGTGTTGCAACGAAGTATCCAAGGATTGCTTCACAGTATTTCCGGGAGCAGGGGCAGCAGGTCGAGGTGATCAAGCTGAATGGTTCCATTGAGCTGGCACCCCTGATTGGTCTGGCAGACCGGATTGTCGATCTGGTGGAGACTGGTCAGACGCTGCGAGAGAACGGACTGGTGGAGATGACAGGCATTCTGGACATCACGAGCCGTCTTATCGCCAATCGGGTAAGTTATCGGATGAAAAATGCAAGAATCCAGGCTTTGTGTGATGCACTTCAGCAGGTCATTCCAGCATCGAATGAGATTTCGGCGGGAAGCTTTCGGGGATAAACTACTGCGTCAGAAATATAGATGAGAAACATGTAAAGCAGAAGCAGAAGCAAGAGTAAGAGACACAAAAAGGAAACGAATCGGCCACAAAAAGGCAGGCATTACAGAGGATGAGGAGGTTGTACGTATGAAAATTGTACCTGCACGGGAGTTTGATCTGAAGCGGGAAGTGGAGTATGGCACGCCGGAGCAAAATGAAACGGTACGGCGTATTGTCAGCGACATTCGCCGTGAGGGTAATGCGGCACTGTTGCGTTACACGGAGCAGCTGGACCGCACAAAGCTGACGGCCGCGGAATTGCGCGTGCCGCAGGAAGAGCTACAGGCGGCTTATGCAGCCGTGGAGCCATCCTTTGTGACGGCGATTCGGCAAGCCGCCGCCAACATTCGTGCGTTTCATGAGAAACAGAAACGCAACTCGTGGATGGATTGGCAGCCGGACGGCAGCCTGCTGGGCCAGGTCATCCGACCGCTGAAGCGGGTCGGCGTCTATGTACCTGGCGGCAAAGCAGCGTATCCATCGTCTGTGCTGATGAATGTGATTCCGGCACAGGTGGCAGGCGTGCCGGAGATTGTTCTTGTGACGCCGCCGTCAACGAACGGTGGCGAAGGTATTAACCCGTACATCCTCGTTGCTGCTGCGGAAGCAGGCGTGAGCGAGATGTACCGGGTTGGCGGCGCTCAAGCTATCGCCGCCCTGGCTTACGGCACGGAGAGTATTGCCCCGGTCGACAAGATCTGTGGACCGGGTAATATTTACGTGGCGCTCGCGAAGCGCGAGGTGTACGGTGCGGTCGATATCGATAGTATCGCCGGGCCGAGTGAGATTGTGGTGCTCGCCGATGATACGGCGAATCCAGTGTACGTCGCCGCCGACCTGTTGTCGCAGGCGGAACATGACGAGATGGCATCGGCCATTCTCGTCACGAATTCGGCCACGCTGGCGGAAGCCGTGCAGGGCGAAGTGCAGCGGCAGCTTGAAGTGCTGCCGCGGCGGGATATCGCTGCTGCTTCCGTGGAGCAGTATGGCGCGATTATTGTGGTCGATTCCATCGATGAGGGAATTGACGTGGTGAACCGGCTCGCACCGGAGCATCTGGAGATCATGGTGCAGGAGCCGATGGCTTACGCTGGCCGGATCGAAAATGCCGGCGCGATCTTCCTCGGCCCATACAGCTCGGAGCCGGTGGGGGATTATTTTGCAGGACCCAATCACATTATTCCGACCAATGGAACTGCGCGATTCAGTTCACCAGTGGACGTGGATGATTTTATCAAGAAATCGAGTCTGATCTATTATAGTAAAGAAGCGCTGCTGAAGAACGGAGCGGCTATTATAGAGTTGGCCCGCCATGAGGGTCTTGAAGGGCATGCCCGTGCAATCGCTGTAAGGTTAGAACAGGAAGGAAAGGCGGAATCGGACAATGGATAAGCAAAATAATGGTGTGGAACTTGAAAACAAAGGTGCGGTGCGCCAAGCAGAGGTTGACCGCAAAACAAACGAGACCAATATTCAGTTGGCCTTTAATGTAGATGGAACAGGACAATCCACGATTGAAACGGATGTACCTTTCCTGAATCATATGCTGGATCTGTTCACAAAGCACGGACAATTCGACCTGAACGTGCAGGCCCGCGGAGATATTGATATCGACGATCATCACACGGTTGAAGACATCGGAATCTGTCTCGGACAGACGTTGCGAGAAGCGTTGGGTGACAAACGTGGAATTAAGCGTTACGCCAGTGTTTTTGTACCAATGGACGAGGCACTCGCTCAGGTCATTATTGATGTGAGTAACCGACCTCACTTTGAATACCGTGCAGAATACTCTTCCCAACAAGTAGGCAGTTTCTCCACGGAGCTGGTACATGAATTCCTGTGGAAATTAGCGCTGGAAGCTCGGATTACGTTACATGTCATTGTGCACTATGGTCAGAACACCCACCACATGATTGAAGCGATCTTTAAGGCGCTGGGACGTGCACTGGATGAAGCAACGATGATTGATCCACGTGTAACGGGTGTGCCTTCCACGAAGGGAGTGCTGTAGACGATGGCGATTGCAATTGTCGATTACGGTATGGGTAACCTGCACAGCGTCGGCAAAGCGGTCGAACGTCTTGGCTACGAAGCGCTGGTCACGGGTGACCGGGAAGAGATTCTTGGCGCAGATGGTGTCATTTTACCAGGCGTAGGTGCTTTTGGTGATGCGATGGTTCATCTGCGTGAGAGTGGACTGGATAAGGTGGTGAAGGAAGCCGCTGCCGGGACCAAACCACTGCTCGGTATCTGTTTGGGCATGCAATTGTTATTCAGCTCAAGTGAAGAGCATGGTGAGCATGAGGGACTGGATATTTTTCCAGGTAAAGTGGTGCGATTCGCACCAGGAGAGCTGAAAGTTCCTCATATGGGATGGAACCGTTTGGAATTTCTGCACGCGGAAAATCCTCTATTTACGGGGCTTGAAGCAGGTCACGTCTATTTTGTCCATTCCTATCATGCGCTTACTGAAAACAGGGACGATCTGCTGGCGGTAACGGATTACGGACATCCGGTGACAGCCATTGTAGGCAGAGGATCCAACTTCGGCATGCAATTCCACCCAGAGAAAAGTGGAGAGCTCGGTATGAAGCTGCTTGGCAACTTTTTGGCTCTGACAGGAGCACCTGTACAAAGGTAAAACATCATCTCTTCTTAACTATAGAAAGCGTACAAATCTAATTCATATTCAGGAGGCCTTGTATGTCATCTTTTATCCTATATCCGGCGATTGATATCCGGGACGGCAAATGTGTAAGACTGGTGCAGGGAGATTATAATCAGGAGACCGTGTATAACGATGACCCGGTTCAAGTGGCTTTATCCTGGGAGAAACAAGGCGGTACATATGTCCATCTGGTGGATCTGGATGGTGCGAAAGCGGGTTATCCTGTTAACGATGAGCTGATCGGGCGGATTGCCTCGGCTGTGAACGTACCTGTTCAGGTAGGTGGCGGACTTCGTACGGTAGCTGATGTAGAACGTTTGCTGGGTCTGGGTGTTAGCCGGCTGATCATTGGAACAGCAGCGATTGAGGATCGTGCATTTACAGAGGAAGTACTGGGACGTTATGGCGACAAAGTGGCAATTGGCATCGACGCTCGTAACGGTTACGTGGCAACTCGCGGTTGGCTTGAAACATCGGAAGTGCAAGCAGAGGTGCTCGCGAAGGAACTGGCGGCATATGGAGCAGAAACATTTATCTTTACGGATATTTCCCGTGATGGCATGATGCAGGGTCCTAATGTGGAAGCGATTGTGTCTCTAGCTAAGGCAAGCGGACGGACGGTTATTGCTTCAGGCGGTGTGAGTGTAATGGATGATCTGCTTCGTCTGAGTCGCCACGCGGATGATGGTGTTGGTGGAGCAATTGTGGGTAAAGCACTGTATACGGGAAGCATCGATCTGTCTGAAGCAGTACGTGCGGTCAATAAGTAAGGGATATTCGGATAGAGAGGAAGAGGTAGCATGCTGGCAAAAAGAATCATCCCCTGTCTGGACGTGAAAGACGGCCGGGTCGTCAAAGGCGTCAACTTCGTTAATCTCCGCGATGCGGGTGATCCGGTAGAGCTGGCGGCACTATATGACCGCGAGGGCGCGGACGAATTGGTCTTTCTCGATATCTCCGCTTCGGTAGAAGGTCGCGAAACGATGGAAGAAGTCGTGCGGCAGACGGCGGGCGAGATCGCTATTCCCTTTACGGTAGGTGGTGGCATCTCCAAGGTAGAGGACATGAAGCGGATTCTCCGTGCAGGAGCGGATAAAATTGCAGTGAATACAGCCGCGGTACTTAATCCGCAGTTGATTGCAGATGGTGCACGTCGCTTTGGCTCGCAGTGTATCGTGGTAGCGATCGATGCCAAGTATAACGAAGCTTGGGGCGAGTGGGAAGTCTATACCCATGGTGGACGGAAACCCTCCGGGATCAAGGCGCTGGAATGGGTTAAACAGGCTGAGAGCTTGGGCGCGGGGGAGATTCTGCTCACAAGTATGGACGCGGACGGAACAAAAGACGGCTTTGATCTGAAGCTGACGGCAGCGGTATCCAAATCTGTGCGTATTCCAGTCATCGCATCGGGCGGTGCGGGCAAGGAATCTCATTTCTATGATGTATTTACCACAGGCAAAGCGGACGCAGGGCTGGCCGCAACGATTTTCCATTACAAAGAAATCGCCGTACCGGCGTTAAAACAACATTTGAGAGAACAAGGGGTGGAGATCCGTGACTAAAGTGAGCGATGAAATCAAGGAACAGTTATCCTTGGAACAGGTTGTGGAACACATTCGTTGGAGTGAAGGTTTGGTTCCTGCCATTGTGCAGGATGTAGATACTCGTGAAGTTTTAATGATGGCTTATATGAATCGCGAATCCCTGAAGTTGTCGCTGGAATCCGGTGAGACCTGGTTCTGGTCACGCTCGCGTCAGGAGTTGTGGCATAAAGGGGCAACATCTGGCAACGTGCAGACGATTACTTCCCTAAAATATGATTGTGACGGCGATACCTTGTTGGTTGAGGTGAAACCGAACGGTCCGGCTTGCCATACAGGGGCGGTAACTTGTTTCCATAATGAAATCATTGGTTTGCAAGAGAAATCGGCAGACAAGGCTTCGGATGAAGCGGGTGCGGCATCTGCTTCTGCAAGTTCCGGTTCCGAAAGTCGCTTTGAGGTATTGGCTGAACTGGAATCCGTTATTGCAGAGCGTGAACGTGAGCGTCCTGAGGGTGCATATACAACGTATCTGTTTGATAAAGGTGTAGACAAAATACTGAAAAAAATCGGTGAAGAAGCGTCCGAGACGATCATCGCCGCCAAAAATAAAGATAATGACGAGCTTCGTCTGGAAGTCAGTGACCTGATGTATCACCTGCTCGTCCTGTTACAAGAACGCAAGCTGCCGCTGGACGACATTATGTCAGAGCTGAGCCGCCGTCATGAACGGCCTCGCCGCGATTAGGAGGCGAGCTACGTGCGTATAGACTATCATACACACCATGAGCGGTGTGGACATGCCGTGGGCAAACTGGAAGAGTACGTGCAGCGTGGTGTGGAGATCGGACTATCCCAGATTGGATTGTCCGATCACATGCCATTGTTGCATGTCGATCCGGCTCAATATTATCCGGAAATGGCGATGCCTATGGATGAACTGCCGCGTTACGTGGAGGAGTGTTTCTCCCTGAAAGAACGTTACCGTGGGCAGATTGACGTACGTGTTGGTCTGGAAGGTGACTATATTGAAGGCTGGGAAACAGAGATCCGCGCGATCATTGAGCGTTATCCATGGGATTATGTGATTGGCTCTGTTCATTTCCTCGGGGAATGGGACATTACGGATTTCCGCCAGACCCATCACTGGGAGGGCAAAGACATCCTTGAAGTATATCGTCAGTACTACGATGCCGTAAGCAAGGCAGCCGTCACGGGGATGTACGATATTATGGGCCATACGGATGTCATTAAACGCTTCGGTTTTGTTCCTTCAACAGAGCAAACAGAAGAACGTATCTCACTGGAGAACGCAGCGTTGAAGGCTATTGCCAAAAGTGGCTGCGCCATGGAACTGAATGCTTCCGGGATATCGAAGCCTTGTGTCGAGATGTTCCCTAGTCGCAGAATGCTGACAGAAGCCATTCGCTTGGGTATTCCATTAACCATGGGCTCTGATGCACATGACCCACTGAAGCTGGGCGATTATTTGCCTGAAGCTGAAGCACTTTTACATGAGTTGGGCTGTACGGAAGTCGCTGTTTTTGAAGGCCGTCATCGCTCGTTCATTCCTTTAAATGTATAAGCCATTGGAGTATAATGAGGGTAGGAAATAACCTTTTAGAGGTAGTTCAAAAATTCCGCCTTTGATTACGAAGGATGCCTAATGGCATCTTCAGCATCGAAGCTGGAATTCAGCCGAAATGTCCGTTGCTCACGTAGTTTTGCCTACGCTCCGCTACTCCATTTCTAGCTTTATCCCATCTTCTCGGTACTGAAAACCGGTCTTTTTGAACACTCGCTTTTAGATAAGGGATTATATAGGGACTTCAACCCTCGGGAGGGCATTATGCAGCATTCGTTACGTATTTTTTCCGGTTCATCGAACCCTAAGCTGGCAGAACAGGTATGTGACAAGCTGGGTGTACAACTGGGCAAGATCAAGCTGTCCAGGTTCAAGAGCGGAGAAATATACGTTCATTATGAAGAAACGATCCGTAATTGTGATGTGTTTCTGGTACAGTCGTTGTCTCATCCGATTAATGAGCTGTTTGTCGAGCTGTTGGTGATGATTGATGCTGCAAAGAGGGCTTCAGCGCGCACTGTGAACATCATTGTTCCGTATTACGGCTATGCTCGTCAAGAGCGCAAATCCGCTCCACGGGAACCGATCTCGGCCAAGATGGTAGCAGATGTATTAACTACGGCTGGCGCCAATCGAGTGGTAACGATCGACCTGCACGCAGCGGCCATTCAGGGATTCTTCAACATTCCGGTTGACCATATGACATCACTGGATCTGATTAGTGATTATCTGTTAAGCAAAGGAATCGAGAACCCTGTTGTCGTCTCCCCGGATGCGGGACGAGCATCGATGGCAGAGAAGCTGGCGAACCGTCTGGATTCTCCATTTGCCATTATGATCAAGAAACGTCCAAGCCATAATGAATCGGTGATTACCCATGTCATTGGTGATGTAGAAGGACGGACACCTATTATTATTGAGGATCTGATCGACACTGGAACAACCATTCTGAATGTTGTGGAAGGGTTGAAGGAGCGTGGCTCCAAAAATGTATATGTATGTGCAACACACGGATTGTTCTCGGATGGTGCAGTAAGTAAATTGAATCACCCGTCAATTGAAGAGGTGGTCGTTACGGACTCGATCGCACTGCCAGATGACCACCCTGAATGCTTCAAAGTGTTACCTGTTGCGCCAATGCTGGCCCGCGCCGTACGCATTATTGTGGATGGTGGCTCCATGGCCACATTGTTTAAAGATTCTGGCATATAGAGCATCGAGGATATAACGTTGTGTTGCCAGATGAACTGTTCCGTGTCTGAGTTGTTGTCTGCTCAGCACGGTTTTTTTGTTTTTGCTCTTTGAATTCAATTCTTGCTTTGCTGCTCAGAGGCTTGTGCTATAATAACATAAAATCAGTTATGATAGCGTTATCATATAGTATTCAGCCCCTAAGGTGAGATGGATGCTGAACAGTAGAACCACGGCTGAGAACATTGGCATCGTGGAGTGAGGAGTGGGGTCTATTGTCGCGTAATTGGTACTATCGGTTATTGTTCTCGTACTTCCCAATTTTTTTTCTTACGGTGACCATACTCATTTTCATCGCGTTTGTTTTCATCAATGACATCTCTAAAGAGGAAACAAAAAAAGCAGACCGGATTTCCTCCAGTTATATGATAGACACGGTGGATCGCACAATCAGGGATATTGAACTATCCATCCTGGAAACGGTACAGAGTCAGCAGGCATACAAACTCTATTTTAATAACACAAACCTGACCAGCTCGGACACGGTGTATGCAATTGCGCAGAATTTACGTGAGCTATCCAATTCGTCCTCATGGATTCAGTCCATCTATCTATATGACAAGCGAAATAAACATGTTCTGACCGTAAGTGGTTCCAGAGAAGTGGAAGGTTTCTCGGATAAGGCATGGATTGATCAGATGGGTACCGGGTCGATCGGTTCAGGCTGGCAGCCGGTCCGGGAATTCGATGCGGACTCTGTTCAACGTACCCCTATTCGCGTATTAACCGTGAACAAGGACATGCCTTTGCCTTTTGGCTCTCAGGGCACATTGGTCATTAATATCAAGATGAGCAGCATTGAACAGAGTGTAGATAGTATGGTTAATGGTCAGCTCTCATTCCTGACGATTACGGATCGGGACGGTAAGGTTGTGTATAACGCACATTCGGACCAAGAGGGCTCGATAGACGGTCAGGAACTGAATAGGCTAGCGCTAGAAAGACTGGGCTGGACAATATCCAGTGGAATTAAGGCTGGCAACTTATTTGGCTGGGTATCGGTCATATCTTATGTATGGGTGATCATTGCTATTGTGACTGTCATCTGTGCGATTGTATATATCGTGTATATTACTCGCCGTAACTATAAACCCATTCAGATCATCATGAACCGGATTGAGTCTCATCAGATTCGGGCGTTCGAACACTCAGGTGCTCGCACGGATGAGATGAAGATGATTGACGGTGTGCTTGAGAATCTGATTAATCATATGATGGATTATGACAAGAAAAGCAGGGAAAATGTACTTATGCAGCGCAGCAAGTTGTTCAATGCCCTGTTGCATGGTGAACACATGGAAAATGCAGCAGAGCAATTAAAAGAGCTTTCTCCATTGAATGACGTGCATGACTCGTCGTGTTTTGTCGTTGTTGTTGGAGAGATTAACCGTTATGAGAAGGGATTTCAGGAGAGGTACACGAGAGGTGAACAAAATACGCTGAAATTTGCCTTGATGAACGTTTTGCAAGAGCTGTCACGTAATACGGGAGTCCAATGCTGGACGGAATGGATTAGTGTGGATCGAATTGCAATCCTTTTTGTGTTCAAAGAACAGAATGATAACAACTTGGATATGTCTGGGCAGATTCGTGTTGTAGCTGAGGAATGCAAATCTTGGGTAGAACAAAATCTACGCATTTCCTTAAGCTTTGGCATTGGACCTATCGCTCAGGGAATCGGTACAATACGAGATTCCTATGCGGCCGCAGAAGCGGTAATGCAACGTAAACTGTTGATGACTGGAGATGTCGGCCAAGCCGACTGCGGTGAAACGCAGCATCCTTTGCTGGATACCTATACCTATCTGCAGATGATTGCGGACTTTGTTAAGCGGTTCCGGATGTCGAGTGGACAGTGGCGGGAACAGTTGGAGGAGATCTTTACAGCGTTTGAACAGAACAAACTGCCGGATGATGAGATTCGTTCTCTGATTCAGGCCATGTTACAGATGCTCAGCCGAGAGGTGGCCATGATGTCGGAAGGACTCCAGGAAGAGCTGTCCGAAGAAAACATCAACAGATGGTTGAGTGCTGTAGAAGAGGCAGAGACGCTTGCGGATGTGAAAAGTCTTTTGTTTGATGGTCTGACGGACTTGTTCAGAACGTATGTAGCGGTAACGGAAACCAAGAGCTACAAAGCCATGGTCAACGAAATGAAAAATTATATCGAAGAACAGTTTGCGAATCCTGATCTTTCATTGAAACATCTGAGCGATCGATTCCAGATTACGGGCAAACATGCGAGTTATTTGTTCAAGACAGAATTCAACATGAAGTTTGTTGATTTTGTTACAGAGCTTCGCATGAAGGAGACGGAGCAGCTTCTGCTCAATACCGATTACTCTTTGCAGGATATTGCCCTGAAGGTGGGGTATGCAAATGGAATTACGTTGGGACGTGTATTTAAGCGGGTAACGGGTATTACACCAGGAGATTATCGTCGTTTGAAACGTGAACATCGAGAACCCGAAGAGTAAAGCAAAAGTGATCCTATTCTGAGATCTGTACATCAGGATAACACAGGGTGAATTTCATGTAGTCACTTTCCACTTAGGAGAGAGGCTTGCAGAGGTTCGCCCTGTTTTCGTTGAACAATACTCTTATACTAAATCGGATGCAACTGTTTTCGCAGGATAACAAGCTAATATTCCTGTTTTTTTCCCGTTTACGAATATAGGCAGTGTGTGAAAATGGTTTATCCGACTTGGGACAGGCAGTTCTGATCCTTGAGGCGAAGAGTGCCGTCAAAGCCTAGAGCAGCGCAGCTTTGGGAAAAGAATCAGTCTGCGAAAATAGGCTTAACATATAAACCATAATCCGTTTGTAAGCGCTTCCGAAAGAGGTTTATTGCAGGATGACGGAAAAATGTGAAATACTCTGGGCAAGCTTTAAACATTCACGCAAAGCCAAAGGGGATGACAAAATGAGAAGCAAAGCAACCAAAGGGAGTCTAAAGAAATGGATGGGTTTGGCGCTTACGATGGTAATGGGCGTTTCTTTACTTGCGGGATGCTCATCAGCATCAGAAGAATCAGCTGAAGGCGGAACATCAGGCAATGGCGAGCGCGTTACCTTAAAGGTGGAGATTTTTGACCGTGGTAACAGTCCTTCACCGTACACAATTACGAACAACTATCTATCTAAAATGATTCAGGAGAAGTTCGGTGATCCCAACAATATTGACGTACAGTTTGTACCCGTTCAGCGTTCTGAGGAAGTTACCAAGCTGAACGTCCTGATGGCTAGCAATACGGATGTCCCTGATATTGTCTTTGTTTATGACTCAAGCGTGTTTTATCGGTATGCCCAGCAGGGTGGTTTGACTGATGTTGGAGAGTTGATTGATCAGCACGGTCCGAACCTGAAGAAGTTCCTGGGTGAAGATACTTTGAAGTTTGGGCAAGTGGAAGGACAACAGTTTGCTGTTCCGGGTAAACGTGCTATCACAGGCCGATACAGTTCTTACATCCGTCAGGATTGGCTCGATAAGCTGGGATTGCCAGCGCCGAAGACCACGGATGAATTATATACAACTTTGAAAGCGTTCAAGGATAAAGATCCTGGTGGTCTCGGAAGCAAAAACATCCCAATGGGTATGGCTCTTGCACCAGCTCAATTCGAAACGCTCATCTACTCATTCATCAAGCCAGTTAGTGGCGACCTGACCTATGGTCAACGGTATGAATTGCCACTGCATGAAGGATTCAAAGAATCGATGCAGTTCCTGAACAAACTGTACAACGAAGGTCTGATCAGCAAAGACTTCAGTTTGGATGAAGACAAAACGCAGTTAGGGAAAGACATTCAAAACGGTAACGTAGGTTACTGGTCTGAAGATGTTGATGCCATGTTCTACGGAGATGGCACACTGGATAATTTGCATAAAAATGTGAGTGGCAGTGAAGTGTTGCCGGTTGATGTGTACACCAATCCAAATGCAGACAACAAACACATCAAGTCACGCTACGGAACAAATGGTATGTACATTATGATTCCGAAGAGCAGCAAACGTTCTGTCGAAGCGATCAAATATCTCGACTGGATGGCATCTGACAACAATCTGATTGATATCTACAGTGGTGTGGAAGGCGAGAACTATGATTTGGTAGACGGCATTCCAGTAGTGAAAGAGGATGCATCCCAGGAAGCGCAGGATCGTCTGTTTAACGCAGGGGATACAGCCATTATCTCGAACGGTAAAAACATTGGTGATCAAGCGACGAATGAAAAGGCATGGATTATGGGCTTCCCGCAAAATAATCAGGAGATGCTGAAACAATCCATTGATATTGCTAACACCGATACGGTAGGACCAATCATTTTCGACAAACCGATTGAAGCAGAGATGAAGTACAGCACAGCTCTCAAAGACAAATTAAATGTCATTATCGTAAAAACAGCGATGGCTAAGCCAGCAGAATTCGATGCGGTATATGAAAAAGAAATGGCTGATTTCATGTCTCTGGGTGGTACTGAACTGAAAAAAGAACTTGAAGAAGCAGTTCAGGCACTTCCTGCAAATTAAGTAGCTCCACATTTCAATCTCCAAGACAGATACCCATACTACTGCTTAACTAGAAAGGAACGTGTGCCGCCGGACTGGCGGCACAGCCGTTTCCTTGTTGATAGGAGGAAACCGACTTGACCACCACATACTTGAAGAGGTATTGGCAATTATACGCTCTGATTTCACTGCCCATTATCTACTTTTTAATCTTTCGTTATGGACCGATGTACGGTGTACAGATCGCCTTTAAGGACTTTAACCTGTTTCAGGGAATCAGCGGCAGTGAGTGGATCGGTTTTGATGCTTTTCGCGAAGTATTTGGAATGCGGGACTTCTACACGACATTGCGCAACACCTTTATGCTGAATTTTCTTGATCTGGTCGTTTCATTTCCAGCTCCTATTATTCTGGCGATCATGCTTTATGAAGTTCGATTCAAATGGTTCAAAAAAATCTCACAAACGATATTGTACATTCCTCACTTTATCTCATGGGTAATCATCGGGGGAATTGTGTACCAATTGTTCGGTAATCAATCCGGTATGGTTAACGGTGTACTGGAAAGCATGGGCTTAAATTCAATACCATTTTTGACAGAAAAAAATCCATGGCTTGTGACGTATCTCTTCACAGGTGTCTGGCAAAGTGCAGGATGGGGAACCATTCTATATCTGGCCGCATTAACCGGCGTCAACAAGGAATTGTTTGAAGCAGCTGAGATCGATGGAGCATCGCGGCTGAAGAGAATCTGGCATATTACATTGCCAAGTATTAAACCAACCATCGTGACCTTGCTTATTCTCAATCTTGGACATATGGTCAGCATCGGTTTTGATCGGCCTTATATCATTGGTAATACGGCCGTGCGTGAATATTCCGATGTACTCAGTACCTTTGTATACAGAGTTGGTCTTGAATCAGGACAATACACGCTGGCAACTGTCGTCGGACTGTTCCAGGCAGTGGTGGGACTCATATTCGTGCTAGGATCTAACTATATTTCGAAGAAAGCAACCGGTGAAGGTATTTTGTAGGTTGTGGATGAACGGAAGAGACGCCAATCGGCTTGTTTGTATAGACCATCAGTAAAGGAGCTGTGCGCATATGAGTGAACGCACCTCAAACCGGATTTTTGATATCGTTAATATCTCCTTTATCACCTTGTTTGTTATATTCTGCCTGGCTCCATTTCTGCACACGATCGCGATCTCATTCAGTTCTAACCGTGCGATTACGTCAGGCGAAGTGACCATATTCCCGAAAGAATTCAATTGGGATGCGTATATCCAGGTGTTCTCTGATCAGTCGATGATCTATTCACTGGGTTACACGACAGTTCTGACCATTGCTACTACTGTGCTGTGCATGGTGTTCACACTGGCAGCTGCATACCCGTTAACTAAGAAAAAATTGAAAGGGCGCAAGCTCTTCATGTATGTCATCATCATTACGATGTTCTTCAGTGGCGGGATCATTCCCGAGTACTTGCTCATTCGTGACTTGAACTTGCTTAATTCCGTGTGGGCACTGATTCTGCCAGGACTGGTCAGTCCGTTTAACCTGATTATCCTGATTTCCTTCTTCAGAGGTATTCCTGAAAGTCTGGAAGAATCCGCTGAGATTGACGGCAGTTCCCATGTACACACGCTCTTCAAAATTATATTGCCACTATCCATGCCAGTACTGGCTACACTAGCGCTATTCTATGCGGTTGGACGCTGGAATGGATTCCAGGATTCCCTGATGTATATTAATGATCCGAAGCTGTACCCGCTTCAACTGAAGTTATTCCAAATGGTACAGAACAATATGGTCAGCGAGCTTACCCAGATGGAGGGTGCTAACCGTACGCCATTGACTCCCGAGAGTCTCAAGGCCGCAACCGTTATTTTCGCAACCGTTCCGATTCTACTCGTTTATCCGTGGCTGCAAAAGTATTTTGTCAGTGGTGCGATGCTTGGCGCGGTAAAAGGTTGAGTTAAGGCTGATGTAAAAAGTTTAGCCAGAGGGAGGAGAAGGAAAACAGATGCAGCACATAGACAAGGGCGAATACTCATTCTCAACATGTTGGAACATCAGGAAACATCCCATAGGGGAAGATATGATTCGGGAGATTGCGGATCTCGGCTTTCGTCGGGTGGAGCTCAATTATAATGTGACGAAGGAGATGCTCACGACGATTGAGCCCATGATTGAGCGTGGAGAGATCGGAATTTCTAGTGTCCACAACACCTTTCCACATGACCCTGATCCAGACTACGGTACGGATTCCATCTTGCTCGGCTTCGAAGATGAAGTGAAACGTAAGCGGGCGATCGAACTGCTGGTAGAGTCGGCTGAATATGCCCAACGTTATGGGGGAGAAGCTGTTGTTGTACACCCGGGAGAGGTACCTTTTCCTGAGGATATCAGCAAAGACCTTGGAAAGATCTATAACGAGGAAGGTCCGGATTCACCGAAGTATCACAGCAAATGGGCTGAATTGATGGAGCGGCGGGAAGCTCTCAGTTCAGGGTATGTAGAGAAAATTATCGCCAGTCTCGATGAGGTATGTAATCGGGCGGCAGCTAAAGGTCTGGATGTTCGTTTTGGTATCGAGACGAGATCCCGACCACAACAGATTCCTACCCTTTCCGAAGCCAAGACCATCATCACAGCTCTCAAAGGGGCTCCGGTTGGTATCTGGTACGATACCGGTCATGCCATCATGATGGACCGAATGGGCCTTTATGACAGTGTGGGAGAAATGCAAGGCCTGATGGATGATATCGTAGGGGTCCATATCCATGAGACACTTGGTCTCTCGGATCACTGGTGCCCGTATGTACACAGTAAGGATATGAACTTCTATGATGCCTATCTGCCGATGATTCGTCGCGCACAGGTGAAGGTGTATGAGTTGAAGTCTGCCTGTAAGGCAGAAGAGATTCATGAGAGTCATGACTTGCTAATGAAGAAGCTTGGAGTGACAGAGTAGGCGCGGTGAAGTGGGGAACAGTTTGCATGTTCACAGCCTGTGTTCAACGACTGTTTCCTCAGTGACGGAGACACATGAGTATTTAGTAAAACAAGCACAGATTTTCTGGCGACTTTTGTAGAAATATGATATATACTGACGAGAAAAATGAACTCACCTACGGGCGGTATGAGTAGGCTTCCGGTCTGAATTGAAGGCACTGAAGCAACATACTCCGCACATCGGGAGAATGCATTGGTATGGAGGGGACTGCACATGTACAAACAACTGGTGGACAGTAATGACAGAGCGGTAGAAAGAGGCATATCCCGGCAGATGCTTGACCCGGAAAGCCGCTACTATGGAGGGACAATTGATCCCTTCACAGGTGTTGCCTGGGTCAACCATACGACTGGAACGCCCACGGATATGTGTTACTGGGGAGCTGCGCTCTCCAATCCGGACTCTATCTATTACCGGGATGAATCGTTGTTAAATCGACTGCTGTTAGCTACGGAATTTGTACTCCGCTTCCAGCATGAAGACGGTTCAATATCGCCTGGCTGGACCAATTACCATTCCCCTCCAGATACTGCATTTGTCGTTGTAGGGTATTCACAGTTGTATCAGCTTCTTCAGCAGCAAGAATGGGAGCCGCTTCAACCTGTATTGAACAATATGAGGCTGTTTCTGGAACGGACAATCCCAACCATGCTTACGGGAGGTTGTCATACGCCCAATCATCGCTGGGTGCTATGCGCGGCGCTTGGTTTCCTGCATGAAATATTTGATCTGGAGGAAGCTGTGCAGCGCGCAGAGCAGTGGATGGATGAAGGCATGGATATTACACCTGATGGGGAGTGGACAGAACGGAGCAATGGGATATACAGCGCAGTTAGCGACATCATGTTAATTCATGCTGCGCGCCTGCTCAATCGTCCTGAACTGCTGGAACCAGTGAGGCTTAATCTCCGCATGATGGTGTATCTGGTCCATCCAACGGGTGAAATTGTTACGGATTATTCAGGGCGACAGGATCTGGGCAGTGTTCATGATCTGTCACCTTATTATCTGCCTTATGCCATTTTGGCTCGGCTGGACGGTGATCCACTCTTTGCAGGTATGGCAGCCTGGGCTGGAGATACATTGACAGATCCGGGAGTATGTTCTGTGAATACGCTCATTCGATTAATGCTTGAGCCGGAGCTTCAGCAGACGAATGATACACGTGATGCATTACCGGAACAGTATGAGGTCATGCTGAATGAACATTTTGTACGGGAAGAATATTTGGAGCAGATGGACTCAGTGGGGCATCACGGACGGATCTCTCACAGTCGGATGCATACGGATTTTGGGGCTCCGGTAGCCCGAATTCGGGATGGTGCTACAAGTGTGACTGTGATGACAGAAGTTCCTTCTTTCTTCGCGCTTCGTCATGGCAAGGTGCGCCTGCTGGCTGTGCAACTGGCCTCTTACTTTAATCCAGGGTATGTACCTATGCAGCAAATGACGAGGCTGTCCGAAGGCTATCGACTAACTGGTGAGCAGAAAAAAGGTTATTACGGCCCAATCCCTGCGAACCTGCTGCCAGAGTCGGCTGCATCAGATATAAGTCCATGGTATTTGTTACCTCATCAGAGTCGTCAGCTTACTCATGAGCAGACATTCCGTGTAGGAGCAGAATTACAGCCAACGGAAAACGGATGGAACATGCATCTATCTGGACAGGAACCGGAGGACATTATGATGCAGTTATCCTTTGTATTCGGAAGCGAAGGTGAGCTGACCTGTGAGGATGCGATTGAAACGAGTGAGGGTCACTATTTGTGGAAAGGCGGTACATTACGCTATACCTGCGGAGAAGACTGGCTGGAGATCACCGGGGGCGAACTGGGTCATCTGGCGGCAACGGTACGTGAGGCAAAACTGCCGGACAAGTGTAAGGTTGTGCTGGTCAATTTCATGACGCCGTTTGATAAAACCGTTCATATTTCACTTTCTCCTTCGATGGCGTCGAAGATCTAGATTTATTAGATATTTAAGCCATAATAGTTAGAAGACCGAGCCCAAATGCTCGGTCTTCTTTTTTTACGAACGACGAATGACTGCAATTAACGTTCTAAAATGATATTCCCACTGTCCAGCTCAGTCCAGTAATGTATGAACTATGATCATTTCAGTTGCTCTAACGCAGTTTCGATTGGTTTAGTGAACAGAGGATCATCTTTGGTTTTGCTCCAGTAAACGATAAGAACATTTCCTTTCTCATATAGAAAAGGGAATGTTGTGAATTGGGCGCTTTCCATATGTTTATTGAATTCTTTTGTCCCGTTGATGCGACCCTTTTCTGAATTGAAAATATAAAAATGTATAAATTCAGGGCTATATGGTTCTTCTTCCACGGGCACTTCCACGGAGTACACCTCAGGTACAACATCATCTAATTTCAAAGGATATCCGGTTATACCAAAGGACACTAAATCCAGTTCTTGAGACTCGAGCGCGCTCAGTACATCCTCTAATGTGAACTGATTTTCTATGTTTTCTATATCTTTTGAACATCCATTCAAAGCAAACAAGCAGATTAAGATGAATATAAGTGGTTTTATCTTTGAGATTCTCAATATAACATCCCCTTAAAATATTTATTTTTTATTACATACGCGAAAAAGAGGCTGACCGTCAGAGCTAATATACGTTGATTGATTTTTAATGGAGATAAACTACTAAAAAGGACAATAAGGATAATAATACCATAGGCCACTCATCTCATTATAACCGGTCCGAATCCAGTTAGACGCCGCGTAACCGACAAGAATAGACTAATGCAATACTGCAAAGAGAGCCTATGGTAAGTGAGTGTAGGAGTCTCTAGGTAAACATGGTTTTCCTTTGAATAAACAACGCTCCAAGGTGATAGGTTTCCGCAAAATGGAATATCATCTTCTTTTGCATTTTTTTCATAAACGACATGAAACTACATATTGAGAAGTGGGCCTTAAGATGTGGTATACTGAAGAGTATGAATGAAATGCAAAGAGGAGGTGCCTTGGAAGATGAAGGGCAAGCTAGTGCGGGCTGAGGGACACCTTGCCAATATTATACCGATTCACTTGGATGCTTCTTTCTTCTTTGAAAGAGCTGTCCGCTCGCTGGACCGTAATCATGTCGACAAGGCATTAAAATATTTTCGCAAAGCTGTTGAATACGAACCGGAAAATCCGGTAAATCATTGTAATATGGCGGGTATATTATCGGAGAAGGGGGATTACGAAGCCTCCAATGCCATTCTGGCTAACGTGCTGGAAGTGGTAGATCCGTCGATGACGGAATGTTATTTTTATATGGCGAACAATTATGCAAATATGGATCGGTTTGAGGAAGCCGAGCAAGCACTTGTTACCTATCTGGAGGAGGACACTCAAGGTCAGTTCATGACGGAAGCCGAAGAGATGATGGAGCTTCTGTATTATGAGCTGGATCGTCCGACTAAACTGAATCGAATCAAATCACGCAAAGGTGTAGTGGAGCACGATCAGGCACGGGAACTGCTGGAAGAAGGAAAATTTGCACAGGCTGCTGAATTGCTCGAAGGCATGTCTTCTGATTATCCTGATTACTTGGCTGCCCGTAACAATCTGGCACTCGCCTACTATTATATGGGTCTGTTTCCCAAAGCAAAAGAGACTATTGCCGAAGTGCTTGAACAGGAACCAGGTAATCTGCATGCACTCTGTAATCTGGCCATTTTCCATCAAAATGAGAACCGGGCTGATCAAGTGCTGCTTTTGATCAAAAAATTGCGGGTCATCGTGCCATTCCAGCACGAACAAGTCTACAAACTGGCGACAACGATGGGAATTCTGGGCCAACACGATACGGCTTATGTTCACTTCCGGCGTTTGCTCAAGGACGAAGAGACAGCTGCTGATCCGGCACTTGCTCACTATGCAGCAGTGGCGGCTTATAATACAGAACGTTATGATGCTGCTGAGCGTTTATGGCATCATGTGTCCAAGCTTGATCCGGGTTCCGAAGTATCCCGGTATTATCTGTCAGGTCTTGAGGCTGTAAAACAAGGCGAGCAAGAGCCAGAGAAGCTGAGCTATCACTATCATCTGCCATTTGATGAGCAATTCAGACAGTGGGAGAACTACGGTAGTGGCATACCTGAAGAAATGAAGAATGATCCACTGATTCGCTCATCCTTCTTCTGGGCATTGCGTCATGGTGATCGGGCAACCAAGCTACAGGTTATTCATGCGCTTGGGATGATCGGTGACTATGAGGTGCAGCAGGCTCTGCAATCTTTCATTGAAGAGACTGGAGAAGAACAGGATCTACTTGAGGCAGCACAAACTGTACTGAACGGATTGAAATCGGCTGAACATGAGGATCGGAGTTCTCAGGTGGTTCGACCCTTTTCTCCTGTAGCCTTGAAGTCTATTGGGAAGGTTCCATCCACATCAGAGCAATTGGACACTGGTTCAACCTCCCATTGGCAGGCGGTTGTTGATCGTGCGTTACAGATGTCTGAAGCAAAGGCTGAGTTGCAGCAAGAGATGGAACGGCTCTGGACGGATTATGTATCCCGGGTACATCCGGAAGTTCCGGGTACGAAGCAGATTGAGGGTTGGGCTGCAGGACTTGAATATTTGGCAGCGAAGAATCACAGTCGGCCCGTTACCTATCAAAGCATTGCTGAGCGGTATGGGATATCGGCATCAACGGTTAGCAAGTATGCTAAACAGATTCATTCGGTTTGTAACAGCAAGCCACCACTAGTATAGAAAGTTCGCTTCAACTCGTTTTCAGAAAGACATCATCAGGTGAAGGATACAACAACCGGGAAAACGGGTAAACTTAACGAATGGGCTTCGTAAACGCCTGTAGGATATCATCTTGGCAAGTTCATCGCTAGTACAACACATTCTCACCTTAATTAAGGAGGCTGTATCTATATGTCTAAATACAGAACGATTGTGATCGGAACGGGACCTGCGGGTCTGACAGCAGCGATATATCTGGCTCGTGCTAATCTGAAACCACTGGTTATCGAAGGTCTTCAGCCGGGTGGTCAATTGACGACGACAACGGAAGTTGAGAATTTCCCCGGTTTCCCGCAAGGTATCATGGGTCCGGAACTGATGGACAACATGCGTAAGCAAGCTGAACGTTTTGGAGCGGAATTCAAAAACGGTTGGGTGGAAGAGGTTGATTTCAGCAAACCGCCCTTCAAGGTCAAAGTTGGAGGAATCGGTGAACTGGAAGCTGAATCGATCATTATCTCCACAGGTGCTTCCGCTCGTTATCTCGGTATTCCGGGCGAGCAGGAAAATGTGGGACGTGGTGTAAGTACATGCGCGACATGTGACGGTTTCTTCTTCCGTGGCAAAAAAATCGTGGTCGTGGGCGGTGGAGACTCCGCGATGGAGGAAGCGAGTTTCCTGACTCGTTTTGCAACAGACGTGACATTGGTTCACCGCCGGGATGAATTACGTGCATCCAAGATTATGCAGGATCGGGCTCGCAGCAATGAAAAGGTGAAGTGGGCGCTGAACCGTACTCCACTCGAAGTCGTACCAGAAGCTTTGGGTGTCAAAGGGCTGAAAGTGCGCAACAACGAGACGGGGCAGGAAGAGTTGCTTGAAGCAGATGGCGTATTCGTTGCCATTGGTCACACACCGAATACCGGATTCCTGGGTAATGCGATTGCACTGGACGAACATGGCTATGTTGTCGTTAAACCCGGAACAACGGAGACCAATATTCCAGGTGTATTTGCCTGTGGCGATGTTCAAGATACGAAGTATCGTCAAGCTATTACGGCTGCAGGATCAGGATGTATGGCGGCAATGGATTGTGAGAAGTTCCTTGAAGGAAGCATTGTCCATGATTGGAGCGAAACGTTGGATAAATAAGCATTACATGCGTGAGGTTAGGCATATGCTGGGAATAAGAGACAACGGGAAGTCTCATGAAATGAGAGAAGCCGGAAGGCTTCTCTTTTTTTGAAACTACAGTGGGCATGAGATCGTATACATATAGGGCATATTAGCTGTGAGGTGAAGATTTTGGGGGAAATGATAAAAGATTGGTTACAGAATGCGACAGTGAGACGATTTTTAATCCTGCTCTTGTTCTGTTTAATTTTGTTCAGTATGGGGAGTATGCTGCACATGATTCTGCTGTTGTTCCTGGTGACGTATGTCATGAACAGGTTACAGCATTTCATTACAGGTGGTTTGAATCGGTTGTTTCCAATCAATTATAAAGTTGTGGTCATCCTACTCTATATGATTGTGATTGCAGTCATTGTGCTTGGCATTTCCAGATATTCACCACGGATCGTGGATCAGGTCGTTCAGTTGACAAACGAGATTATGAAATTTCTGGATAGTGCAGACGGTGATAATTTTGCGTCCAAAATTGCGGGTTATCTTCAATCCTTCGATATTAAAAATTACACCAATGATGCATTGAAATATATTTTCGCTTTGAGCAAATGGCTGGAGTTTATTCTGCTCGTCATCATTCTGAGTCTGTTCTTCTTGTTGCAGAAGCAGGAGATATCCAAGTTCACGTCCAAGTTCAAAACAAGTAAAATTGGATGGTTCTACAATGAAGTTGCTTATCTGGGAGACAAGTTCGTATCTTCTTTTGGTAAAGTCATTGAGGCACAGCTTCTTATTGCGGTGTTTAATACGGTACTGACGATACTGGGCTTATGGATTCTGGGTTTCCCGTATCTGTTCGCTCTGACCATTTTGGTGTTCATGCTCAGTCTGGTTCCCGTTGCGGGGGTTATCATCTCACTTGTACCGCTCTGTCTGATTGGGTATCAGATGGGTGGACTGAAATTAAGCATTATTGTGATCATCATGATTATTGTTATTCATGCTTTGGAGACGTACTTCCTGAATCCAAAACTGATGGCACACAAGACCAAATTGCCAATGTTCTACACCTTTATCGTACTGATTCTGTCGCAACACTTCCTGGGGATCTGGGGACTGATCATTGGTATTCCGATCTTTGTCTTCCTGCTCGATATTCTGGATGTGAACAAGATGGAGAAGACGGAAGAGCCGGTACGTGTGGAAACGAAGTTATAACGTAGAAAAATCAACTGAGTCAGCCCAATTTCTACAATTTCAGATTTTCATAAAAGTAAGGGAGCCTTCCTGTGGATGGAAGGCTCTTTTTTTGTTGGCAATACCGTCATTAGATAGCTTTCTGCGTAAGAATGACAGGTGGCGGGGTGCATAAGATGAGTCACCTATATGAGGGGACGATGTTGATCTTTTATGAATGGAACAAGTGAAGATGCAATATCATGAGTTGAGGCTCCCTCTGTTATGGAGGAAGGAATGAAGCGTGCGTTTATAAATGAAGGTAATGAGGATGTATACGTATTCAAAAACGGTGTGTGATGTGGTTCACAACCCCGGCGGAGCAGGAGGTACTAGAGGTCTTCTCGTCTTGACCCAGGCGTATCCTTCAATTATAGTTGGTACGTAGGACTTAAACTATTTTAGATAGATAAAGGTGGCTTGCAGCATGTCTGAGAAAATCTACGTTGGGGTCGATCTCGGCGGAACAGCAATCAAGGTCGGTATATGCGATGAACAAGGTCAGCTAATGCATACGTATGAAGGACCGACTGAAGTGGATAAGGGCGTAGACACGGTCATCGCCAACATCGAGAAGTATGTCCGACATATCGTAGCCGAATCACCTTACAGTTGGGAACAGCTTGAGGGTGTAGGTGCTGGAGTGGCCGGTTTCACGAATGTACGCGAGGGAATTATCGTTCATGCCCCTAACATCGGATTTCGGAATGTGGCCATTCGTTCGATTCTGGAAGAACGTCTGGGCAAGCCAATCAAAATAGATAACGATGCAAACGTGGCTGCACTGGGTGAAGTATGGGCAGGTGCCGGCAAAGGCGTAGACAACTGCGTATGTTATACACTCGGTACGGGTGTTGGCGGAGGCTTGATCTTGAATGGCAACATCTATCAGGGTTTCTCCGGTATGGCGGGAGAACTGGGTCATATCAGTGTTGTACCTGATCTGGAGGCCATCAAGTGTGGTTGTGGTAAAATGGGATGTGTAGAAACAGTATCGTCTGCAACGGGTATTATCCGTATGGCGAAGGATGCCGTAGAGCGCGGGGATCATACGTCACTGGCACTCGTCGACAAGATTGCAGCCAAGGAAGTATTTGATGCTGCCAAGGCAGGCGATGAAGTGGCACAACGCATTGTGAATCGTGCGGCCTTTTACCTGGGCAAATCCATGGCTACTGTAGCAGCTGTCATTAACCCGGAGATGTTCATTATTGGTGGAGGTGTATCCAAAGCGGGCAATTTCTTGTTTGATGAAATCCGTACTGTGTTTGCTAAGCTGACGCCAGAACCGTTGCAAGATGGGGTTCAGATTCTGGAAGCTACACTTGGTAATAATGCAGGTATTGTGGGTGCAGCAGGTCTTCTCTTGCGTTCCTAGTATCCTCGTAACAATATATGAAGACAGCAATATGATAAGGAGGGGACATTTATGCTTGAAGGTGAAGGATCACCAGGCACAGGCGCCACGCTCATTATCATTACGGGCATGTCCGGAGCAGGTAAAACCATTGCAGTACAAAGCCTAGAGGATCTGGGTTTCTTCTGTGTGGATAATCTGCCGCCGGTATTGATTCCAAAATTTGCGGAACTAATTGAACAGTCAAACGGCAAGATTGGTAAGGTTGCATTGGTTATCGATCTGCGCGGGCGTGAATTCTTTACAGCTCTGTCCGAGTCTTTGAACTATATTAAAGATCATTTTACCATTCATTGCGAAATTTTATTCCTGGATGCTACAGATTCTGTACTTGTTCAGCGTTACAAAGAAAGCAGGCGCAGACATCCACTGGCTCCTGAGGGCATGCCGCTGGACGGCATCCGACTGGAACGCAAGATGTTGGAGGAACTCAAAAACTCTGCGACTCAGGTACTGAATACAAGTACGATGAAGCCTGCTCAACTGAAAGAACGTATCATATCCCGTTTTTCTCATCTCGAGAGCCAAATGCTATCGGTGAATATTACGTCGTTTGGATTCAAGTATGGCATTCCGATTGATGCTGATCTGGTGTTTGATGTACGTTTTTTACCTAATCCACATTATATCGATCATTTGCGACCGAATACGGGACAGAATAGTGATGTGTACGAATATGTTATGAAGTGGCCAGAGACACAGGCATTTCTGACCAAGCTGCTGGATATGCTGCATTTCCTGATTCCGCAATACCGGAAGGAAGGCAAAAGCCAGGTTATTATTGGAATCGGCTGTACCGGAGGCAAGCATCGTTCGGTAGCAATATCGGAATATTTGGGCAAGATGTTGGGAAGCAGCGAGACAGAAGCTGTTACCGTGAGCCATCGCGACGCTGACCGGGACCGTCATTGAAGAGGGTGAAGGGATGAAAGAGGCCGGACCACGAAGAGAACGTCCGAGAATAGTTGTAATGGGCGGCGGAACCGGATTATCCGTGATGTTGCGCGGTTTGAAAGAGAAGCCGCTGGATATCACGGCCATCGTCACAGTTGCAGATGACGGTGGAAGTTCAGGCATCCTGCGCAATGAGCTACAGATGCCGCCTCCGGGCGACATTCGCAACGTGCTTACGGCACTGGCTGATGTAGAACCATTGCTTTCAGATATGTTGAAGTACCGTTTCAATACAGGCGCGGGGCTTGCAGGCCACAGCTTGGGAAATTTGATTTTGGCTGCAATGACGGATATTTCGGGCGACTTTGTGACCGCAGTGCGGGAGCTTAGCCGCGTGTTTGCCGTTCGAGGTGAGGTATTGCCAGCAGCCGGGCAGGCCGTTGTGTTGCATGCGGAGATGGAAGATGGGACAATTATTACAGGTGAGTCCAAAATCCCTGAGGCGGGTGGACGCATCAAACGTGTTTTCCTTGAACCGGATCACGTGGAGCCGTTGCCAGAGGCAGTAGAGGCGATTCGTCAAGCTGATGCTATTCTGATCGGGCCAGGCAGCCTCTATACAAGCATCCTTCCCAATTTACTCGTACCTAAGCTTGCAGAAGCTGTGGTAGAGGCTGATGCGGTGAAGATGTTTATCTGTAATGTGATGACACAGCCGGGAGAAACGGATAACTATACGGTAAGTGACCACCTTAAGGCGGTACACGAGCATATAGGTCATCAGCTCTTCGACTATGTTATCGTAAATAATGGTGACATTCCGCTGCAAGTGCAAAATAAGTATGCGGAAAAAGGAGCAAAACCGGTTGTGCTGGATATGAATGTACTCGAAAGTGCCGGTTATCAGGTGGTTGCAGATACACTTGTTTTGTTCAAAACCTATCTGCGTCATGATGCCGACAAGTTAAGTCATCACATCTACCAACTGGTACAAAATTGGATGTTACGGAAGAGGTGAAGTCCCATGTCGTTTGCAGCACAGACCAAAAAAGAATTAACCATGATCGAGAGCGAACCGTGCTGCGAAAAGGCGGAACTTTCAGCCCTCATCCGTATGCTTGGTGCAGTGCAGTTATCGAATAAAAAAGTGATCTTGGATATTTCGACGGAGAATGCCGCGATTGCAAGACGGGCATACTCTCTGCTTAAAAAGCATTTTCAAGTGCATACGGAATTACTGGTCCGCAAAAAAATGCGGCTGAAAAAGAACAATGTATATATTGTTCGTATTCCAACCATGGTACAGGAAATTCTCAATAGTCTTCATATTGTATCTGAGGGCTTTCTCTTTACCCCAGGGATCAGTACGGAGTTGTTTCAGCAAAACTGTTGTAAACGGGCCTATCTTCGCGGTGCATTTCTCGCAGGTGGATCGGTTAATAACCCGGAAGGTTCCTCGTACCATCTGGAGATTGCATCCATGTATGAAGAGCACTGTCAGGCACTAGTTGACCTGGCCAATGAATTTCATCTGAATGCACGGTGTATAGAACGGAAAAAAGGATTCATCCTATACATTAAGGAAGGCGAGAAAATCATTGAGCTGCTCAGCATCATTGGTGCTCATCAGGCCTTGTTCAAGTTTGAGGATGTACGAATTATGCGAGATATGCGTAACTCCGTTAACCGGATTGTCAATTGTGAGACCGCCAACCTGAACAAAACGATTGGAGCCGCGGTAAGACAAATCGATAATATCCGGTTGTTACAAAAGGAAGTTGGTTTGGAATCGCTGCCTGAGAAACTTCGCGAGGTGGCGGAGGTTCGACTAGCTCATCCGGATATTAACTTGAAGGAAGTTGGCGAGCTCCTTAAAGGTACAGTCAGCAAGTCGGGAGTGAACCATCGGCTTCGTAAAATTGATGAGCTGGCTGAGAAAGTACGCACAGAACGTTATGGTTAAGACGGAGTAGGGTAAAGTAACAAGGTCGGCTGTTTCTGCTGAACAGAAAGGTCGGGGAAGTCAACCGTTAAGGATCTAGGGGACTTACTTAGGTCATTGGATGCGCTGTGCAAAAGATGAAATAGGGCAAGATAATGCCCGTCAAAGCACCCTGAGTTTTTTCTTCTAGTGTCCTGCACGGGTTAATGGTATAATGTTGTTTAAATATAATTGTGTATTTAATGTCCAGATTTCATAATAGGGGGTAAGTTTCCATGACAAAGCACCCGGTAGTTGTCCGTTTGAAAACGGGTCTCCATGCCAGACCTGCGGCACTGTTCGTTCAAGAAGCGAATAAGTACTCGTCTGAAGTGTTCGTCGAGAAGGACGACAAAAAAGTTAATGCAAAAAGTATCATGGGGATCATGAGCCTTGCAATTAGCACAGGTACGGAAATCCAGATTAGTGCAGAAGGCGCGGATGCCGAACAGGCTGTAAACGCTTTAGTTAGTCTGGTAAGCAAGGAAGAGCTCGAAAACCAATAAGATATGATCAATCCAATGAAGAAGTCCCGAAAGGGGCTTTTTTGCGTTTTTCACGTTTATACTATCGTCAAGTGCAACATTATGGAATTTGTCCCGTCTGTTAAGGTATCAAATCGTTTAAAGTTTGAGATGTTAACACATAAGGAGGCTATCGTGATGGGTAAACAATGGATGAAACCGTTTGGTGCGGTGCTGGTGGCAAGTACGTTGCTTGTTGGAGGAACAGCATGGGTTGCACCAGGTAACTATGCTTACGCTGCAGAGGTTCAGGGAGTACAACAGAATGTGATTAATGTTGTGGGTAAAGGTGAGATTCAGGTGAAGCCTGATATCGCGTATCTGTCCATTGGTGTGAACAGTACTGCAGAGACAGCTGCATCTGCTCAAAAAGCGAATGCTGCCAAAGTTCAAAAAGTATCCAATTTGCTGAAGAACACGTGGAAGATCAGTGCAGACGACATTCAAACGAGTCAGTTCTCTGTACAACCCAACTATACGTATAGTGAAAAAGACGGACAACAAATTAAAGGATATACAGCGCATCATACGCTGACAGTCACATATCGTGAGATGGACAAGATTGGCGAGTTGCTCGATGCTGCTTCGGGTGCGGGTGCCAACAATATTGAAAACGTACGCTTTACTGTAGAAAATCCGGAAAGTTATGAATCCCAAGTGATTGAAAAAGCTGTTGCCAATGCAGATGTGAAAGCGGGCGCCATTGCAAAAGCAGTTAAACGTCAACTGGGTGCTGTTCTTTCCGTGAGCCAAGGTGATGCCGATGTGCCTGTATTCTATGCAAGCGAGGCGTTGATGTCCAAAGCACAAGATACAGCAGGTGGTACTGAGATTGAAACAGGCCAGGTTAAAGTAAGTACAATCCTGAATATCACGTATGAAATGAAATAAACAAGATCGAACTAAGGATTGTAAACTCAAGAACCTTTTTAAGTGTCATTTGAAGGGACAACGAAATAATGACAAAGACTTTGTCCTGTGGACAGAGTCTTTTTTTGTTGGAAAAGCAAACTTTGATGAAGTTATATAGAAGGGTACCTTTTTGAAGCAACATGAAATGCTGTATATTGGTATCTTTTTTGTATAGTTGTTCGTGACAAAAAGGTCATATCCCCATATATTTTCCTACTGATATTCATCAACATTGTAACTCGAGCTGTAAACCTTTCCGAAATCGGGTTAATTATAATAGAGAGGTGAGCGTATGAGATATGCGATCAGGTCAGGATTACATACGCAATGATCCCTAATTGTGAATTCAGAGAGGAGTTTTATATATGACATCATGGAAAAAATGGACAAGTGCGTTGCTTGCAGCAGGAATTATTGTAGGTAGCGGTTCGGTGTGGCAGGACAGTTCGGTTCAGGCGGCATCGGTATCCTCGAAAGTGACAACCACAGCTGAGGTGACCCTGAAGTCGGGTGGAAAAACACTGACTCAAAAAGGACTTCTTCAAGGTGGTTCAACTTGGGTATCTCTTACGGCAGTTAAAGATGTGGCAGGTGGAACGCTGAAATATGATGCGAAAACCAAGTCATATACGGTAACAGCAGCCAACAATGCGATGACCGTTAGCCTGATGGATGGACAGCCAAACGTTTATATTAACGGTTATTACCCTCAGGTGGAAGCAAAATTGATTCAGGGTCGATTGTATATCCCATTCTCGGCAATGAGAGATTATCTGGGTGTACAGGGGAATTGGGATAGCAAAACCAAAACGTTGACACTCAGCAAAGTGAAACAAAATAACGTTAAAATTAAAGCGGCAACAGTTAATGTTACTGTAAAAAATGCTGAAGTAGATGTTCAATATCCGCAAGTGAGTGGACTTGCCAGCAAAGAAGCTGAAGCGGCGATCAACAAAGTGTTGAAAGACGAAGTGGATGCGTATGTAGCTGACTTCAAGAAACAGACATCTGAATTCGGCGGTGCAACAGCCAACCGTCCATATGCATTTGAGAGCTCCTATGTAGTGACGTACAACGAAAAAGGCGTGCTGGGACTCATTACACAACGATACGAAGATTATGCTGGCGCTCATGGTATGACGTACCGTACGGGCCACACCTTTGCACTGGACACAGGTAAGGAGCTTACGTTAGATGATGTGCTGCAAAATAACAAAACCATGCGCGAGACGTTGAGTAAAAAAGTGGGTGAACAACTGAAAGCCCGCGGTGGATACCTCGACGGTTATAAAGGGTTAAATAAAGATCAAGATTTCTATGTGACACCAACGGGTGTAGTTGTGTTCTTCCAGTTGTATGAGTATACGGCGTACGCAGAGGGATTCCCTGAAATGCCATTTACGTACAAAGAGCTTCTCCCTAAAGGCACGGAACCTTTCAATAATGTAAATGGAACCAAATAAAGAATCATTATTATGCACTCTTAAGTTTTCTTCCTTATAAAATGAAAAAAGAAGCCCCCATCATAATTATGATGAGGGCTTCTTCTCGTATAGACAACACAATTATATGTTGCTGATTACGTTAGGTGTTGATTATGTTAACGCATAGACCGTGGTCTACGTCACACTTAGATGCCTTGTGATCCTACGTTTTCGATGACTTTATCAATGATACCGTAATCGGCGGCTTCAGCAGCACTCATGAAGTAGTCACGATCTGTATCTTTCTCAATCCGCTCCAGCGGTTGACCTGAACGCTCAGAGATGATGCGGTTCAACGTATCACGCATTTTCAGGATGCGACGAGCACGGATTTCGATGTCAGAAGCCTGACCTTGTGCACCACCAAGTGGTTGGTGAATCATAATTTCACTGTTTGGTAATGCAAAACGTTTACCTTTTGCACCGGCATTCAACAAGAATGCACCCATGGAAGCTGCCATACCTACACAGATGGTAGATACATCCGGTTTGATGAATTGCATTGTATCGTAAATCGCCATACCGGCTGTAATCGATCCGCCTGGGCTGTTGATGTATAAGTGAATGTCTTTCTCCGGATCTTCCGCAGCCAGGAACAACATCTGTGCCATAATGGCATTAGCCACTACGTCATTAACATCGCTACCAAGGAAAATAATACGATCCTTCAGCAATCTGGAGTAGATGTCGTAGGCGCGCTCACCCCGGTTGCTCTGTTCAACGACCATTGGAATAAAACTCACGTGAAAAACCTCCTTGGAATGTAAATGTTATTGGTGTTTATACTTAAACTGTTACCGTATTACCCACATAATAAACAATTCCAAACAAAAAGTCAAAGAAAGTCAAACTAACTTGCAAAAAAAAGAAACCTTTCCGGTTTCATTGGTTAAATGGGTTATGAGCTGTTAAATAAAAATGGCGCGCCCGCCAAGAATCGAACTTGGATCTCAGGCTTCGGAGGCCTACGTCATATCCATTGGACCACGGGCGCACATTATGTGACAGCAATAATGATTATAGCTCATGAAATATTTAATTGCAAGCAGTTCGTTGTGGTATTGGTTTGGATTAACCTAAAAATGATCATGATGAAGAAGAGTGGATAAAGAGTGCATTTAAGTAAATGCTATTAGAGGTTTTGGACATGCCGTATGAAATGTGATTCTGAGCGATATGTAGATTGAATTCATTTGTTTCTTCTATATATGGTATGTGTGAGCTAGTCCTAGATCATGGAAGTCTGGGATTGTGAAAATAGGCGCGTACAAACGCTGAATGCGTGTCGAAATAACACGTTGAAACACTTGCATGTCGCGTCAGTTTTAGGTAGAATAGACGTGGGACTTAAAAAGTTAACCCGGGACGTTTTAGGGCCACGAAAGAGAGCTTAGAACGAGAACTTGCGGGAGTGGAAAGCATGCGAACGATTTTAGAAGTACAAAAGCAGCTTCTGCCTGATCTCATGGATATCTTGAAAAAGAGGTATACGATTCTGCAACAGATCATGTTATCGGATGTGATCGGACGGAGAACGTTAGCTAATTCCATGCAGATGACCGAGCGGGTTCTGAGGGCTGAGACCGATCTGTTAAAGGCTCAGGGACTTATTGAAATTGACAGTGCAGGAATGAAGATCAGTGAGGCAGGGTATGATTTGCTGCAGCAGTTAGAGCCCGTAGCCAAAGAGCTGTTCGGATTATCCGAGCTGGAAGAGCGCATCAAGCAAGCCTACGGTCTGCAAAAGGTAGTTGTGGTTCCTGGTGATTCGGACGTTTCTCCATTTGCCAAAAGGGAACTGGGCAGAGCCGGAGCGAAGGCTCTCGGCAATATCATGAGTGACAACGACGTTGTCGCCGTTACTGGTGGTTCAACAACGGCCGAAGTCGCAGAACAACTAAATCCGCCAACATCGCTCAAAGGTGTCTGGTTCGTACCAGCACGCGGTGGACTTGGAGAAAGCCTTGAAATTCAGGCTAATACGATCGCATCCACAATGGCAAAACGGGTAGGGGCGCAATACAAACTCCTGCATGTACCGGATTTGCTCAGTGATCATGCCTATGAATCATTAATCCAGGACCCTAGTGTTCAGGAGATTCTGCAGCTGATCAGGCAATCACGGATTGTTATTCATGGAATTGGTGATGCCGTAGAGATGGCCAAAAGACGCAAACTTGCGACGGAGATTATAGATGAACTTCAGGAGCAAGGGGCCGTATCTGAATCTTTCGGTTATTACTTTAATGATCAGGGTAAGGTGGTACATACCATGCTTACACTGGGTATGCGACTTCAGGATATTGAACGAACCGATGTTGTGATTGGAATTGCAGGTGGCAAAAGCAAAGCTGCTGCTATACATTCCGTGTTACGATTTGGTCAGGAAGATATTCTGATTATTGATGAGGCTGCTGCCGAAGTCATCGTTGCTGAAATGGAATAAGGTTTTACTTTGTATCACAACTATTGTTGTCTTGACGGACTTCACCGTCTGTCTTGAATATATAAGTTTCATAAAAAATTAATCAAAACTTGGGAGGAACTTACTCATGATTAAAGTAGGTATTAACGGTTTTGGACGTATTGGACGCTTGGCATTCCGCCGTATTCAAAATGTAGCAGGCATCGAGGTAGTAGCAATCAACGACTTGACTGACGCTAAAATGCTCGCTCATTTGCTCAAATATGATACAACTCAAGGTCGCTTCGATGGCGATGTTGAAGTACACGATGGCTTCTTCAAAGTGAACGGCAAAGAAGTTAAAGTATTGGCTAACCGTAACCCGGAAGAACTTCCTTGGGGCGACCTGGGCGTAGATATCGTTCTGGAATGTACTGGTTTCTTCACAACTAAAGAAGCAGCTGAGAAACACTTGAAAGGTGGAGCTAAGAAAGTTGTTATCTCCGCACCAGCTACTGGCGACATGAAAACCATCGTTTACAACGTAAACCATGAAATCCTCGACGGTACTGAAACTGTAATCTCCGGCGCATCTTGCACAACAAACTGCCTGGCACCTATGGCAAAAACACTGCAAGACAAATTCGGAATCGTTCAAGGTTTGATGACTACAATTCACGCTTACACTGGCGACCAAAACACGTTGGATGCTCCACACCCTAAAGGTGACTTCCGTCGTGCTCGCGCAGCAGCTGAAAACATCATCCCTAACACAACTGGTGCTGCTAAAGCAATCGGTCTGGTAATCCCAGAACTGCAAGGCATCCTTGATGGTGCAGCTCAACGTGTACCAGTAGCTACTGGTTCCCTGACTGAGCTCGTAACTGTTCTGAACAAAAAAGTAACTGCTGAAGAAGTTAACGCAGCTATGCAAGAAGCTTCCGATCCAGAAACTTTCGGATACACAGAAGACGAAATCGTATCTTCCGATATCCAAGGAATCACTTTCGGTTCCCTGTTTGATGCAACTCAAACTAAAGTTCTGACTGTTGGCGACCAACAATTGGTTAAAACTGTAGCTTGGTATGACAATGAAATGTCCTACACTGCACAATTGGTTCGCACTTTGGAGCACTTTGCAAAAATGATTAAGTAATATCTGTAATAACATAGAGCGGAAACAGATGCTATATTGTTTCCGCTCTTTATATATCTACATTTTGCAAATTTCTCAAAAACACCAGGATTGACGAGGGATTTTAGCTCTTGATTGGTCCACCAAATACATGGGTGCGGAGGAAATACAGATGAACAAAAAAAGTGTACGCGATATCGAATTGACAGGAAAACGGGCTTTTGTCCGTGTAGATTTCAATGTGCCGCTCGAAGATGGTAAAATTACAGATGACAAACGTATTCGTGCAACGCTTCCTACAATCAACTTCTTGATTGAAAAAGGCGCTAAAGTCATTTTGGCAAGCCACATGGGTCGTCCTAACGGCGAAGTGGTTGAATCCTTGCGTTTGACTCCAGCAGCTGAGCGTTTGTCTGAATTGCTTGGTAAAACAGTTGTTAAAGCTGACGGTTCTGTTGGTGACGCTGTTAAAGCTCAAATCGCTGAACTGAACAACGGCGACGTATTGTTGCTTGAAAACGTTCGTTTCCACGCAGGCGAAGAGAAAAACGATCCGGAACTGGCAAAACAATTTGCTGAACTGGCTGACGTTTTCGTTAACGATGCGTTTGGCGCGGCTCACAGAGCACACGCTTCGACTGAAGGAATCGCTCACTTGCTTCCAGCAGTGTCCGGTTTGTTGATGGAGAAAGAACTTGAAGTGTTGGGTAAAGCAATCTCCAACCCTGAGCGTCCTTTCACAGCTATCATTGGTGGATCCAAAGTTAAGGACAAAATCGATGTAATCGACAACCTGCTGAACATTGCAGACAACGTAATCATCGGTGGCGGTCTGACTTACACGTTCTTCAAAGCACAAGGACATGAAATTGGACAATCCTTGCTGGATGACTCCAAACTTGATGTTGCTCTTGGTTTTATCGAAAAAGCGAAAAAATTGGGCAAAAACTTCTACTTGCCGGTAGATATCGTAGTGTCTGACGATTTCAGTGCGAAAGCAAACACACAAATCGTTGACATCGATGGTATCCCAGCAGATTGGGAAGGTATCGACATCGGTCCTAAAACACGTGAGATCTATGCTGATGTAATCAAAAACTCCAAATTGGTTGTGTGGAACGGACCAATGGGCGTATTTGAAATCGAGCCATTCTCCCACGGTACTCGTGCAGTAGCGGAAGCTTGCGCTGAGACAGAAGCTTACACTGTAATTGGTGGCGGTGACTCCGCAGCAGCAGCTGAGAAGTTCAAATTGGCTGACAAGATGAACCACATCTCTACAGGTGGCGGTGCATCGCTCGAGTTCATGGAAGGTAAAGTACTTCCAGGCGTAGTGGCATTGAACGACAAGTAAGTTTTAGTAGCCTATAGCATGAAGGAGTTGAAACCCATGAGAACACCGATTATCGCAGGTAACTGGAAAATGTTCAAAACGGTTTCCGAATCCAATGACTTCATTCAGGAAGTTAAAGGAAAAGCGGAAGTTGAAGGCGTGGAAACTGTAATCTGCGCACCGTTTACAAATCTGCCATCCCTGGTAGAAGCTGTTAAAGGCACAAACATCAAAATTGGTGCACAAAATCTTCATTTTGAAGATAACGGTGCATTCACAGGTGAAATCAGCGGCGTGATGCTGAAAGACCTGGGTGTGGATTATGTCATTATTGGTCACTCGGAGCGCCGTCAATATTTTGCGGAAACCGATGAGACTGTCAATAAAAAGTTGCATGCAGCATTCCGTCACGGATTGACTCCAATCTTCTGCCTTGGTGAGACGCTTGAAGAGCGTGAAGCGAACCAAACAAAAGACGTATGCAAAGTGCAAACAGTAGCTGCTTTTGCAGGTCTGTCTGCAGAGCAAGCGGCACAAGTTGTTATCGCTTATGAGCCAATCTGGGCGATTGGTACAGGCAAATCCTCCACTTCCCAAGATGCGAATGAAGTTATTGCTTACATCCGTACGCTAGTGAAGGATCTGTACAACGAGACGGTTGCGAATGCAGTTCGTATTCAATACGGCGGCAGTGTTAAACCAGAGAACGTAACAGAATACCTCGGACAAAGCGACATCGACGGCGCACTTGTTGGCGGTGCCAGCTTGCAGCCGGCTTCGTTCATCGCGCTTGTTGAGGGGGCGAAGTAAGATGACAGCTCCAAAACCTGTAGCACTGATCATCATGGATGGCTTTGGTCTGCGTAACACGGTGGAAGGCAATGCGGTAGCGCAAGCCAAGAAACCGAACTACGACCGTTTCATGAGCCAATTCCCACATACAACGCTCACTGCTTGCGGTGAAGCTGTAGGTTTGCCAGAAGGGCAAATGGGAAATTCCGAGGTAGGTCACCTGAACATTGGTGCCGGCCGGATCGTATACCAGGATTTGACCCGTATCTCCAAATCCATTCGTGACGGCGAGTTCTACGACAATGAAACACTTGTCAAAGCCGTTCGCGAAGCGAAACAAAGCGGCAAAAAACTTCATCTCTACGGCTTGTTGTCTGATGGCGGCGTACATAGTCACATCGACCACCTGTTTGCTATGCTAGATCTGGCCAAAAAAGAAGGAATGAATGATGTATATATTCATGCTTTCATGGATGGCCGTGATGTTATGCCAGACAGTGGTAAAGACTTCATGCAGAAACTGATCGCCAAGATTGAAGAAGTCGGTGTAGGTAAAATCGCTACGGTTCAAGGTCGCTATTACGCGATGGACCGTGACAAACGTTGGGAACGGGTTGAGAAATCATACCGTGCCATCGTTTATGGAGATGGACCAAAATACACTGATCCACTCAAAGCGGTTGAAGAATCGTATGAGAAATCCGTATTTGATGAATTCGTTGAACCAACGGTTATCGTTAAAGCGGATGGTGAGCCGGTAGGTTTGGTTGAGAGCGGCGATTCCGTTATCTTCCTCAACTTCCGTCCTGACCGTGCGATCCAGTTGTCGCAAGTATTCACGAACCAGGATTTCCGCGGTTTTGATCGTGGTCCGAAGTTCCCTGTGGGCTTGCACTTTGTATGCTTGACTTTGTTCAGCGAGACAGTTGAAGGTTATGTGGCTTATTCGCCGAAAAACCTCGACAACACGCTGGGTGAAGTTCTGGTACAGAACAATAAAAAACAACTGCGTATTGCAGAAACTGAGAAATACCCGCACGTTACCTTCTTCTTCAGCGGCGGTCGTGATGTGGAGCTTCCGGGCGAAACTCGTGTACTGATCAACTCACCAAAAGTTGCAACGTATGATCTGCAACCAGAGATGAGCGCTTATGAAGTAGCTGACGCATGTGTTCGCGAGATCGAAGCAGACAAACATGACGCCATCATTCTGAACTTTGCTAACCCTGACATGGTTGGACACTCCGGCATGCTGGAGCCTACCATCAAAGCGGTTGAAGTAACAGATGAGTGCATGGGCCGTGTTGTGGATGCAGTACTTGCCAAAGGCGGCGTTGTACTGATCACGGCGGATCATGGTAACGCGGATATGGTGTTCGATGAGAAAGGACGTCCGTTCACAGCTCATACAACGAACCCGGTTCCATTCATCGTTACCGATGCAAATGTAACCCTGCGTGAAGGCGGAATCCTGGCAGATATCGCGCCAACGATCCTTGACCTGATGCAATTGCCTAAACCGGCTGAGATGACAGGTACATCCGTCATCGCTACCCGTAAATAAGTTACGCAACAACATATATAATTGGACGGTTTGGCGTTTGCACATTGAACGAAGGCAGCAGAAATAGTCTGAAGAAGCGAAGCGCTCGCCTTTATCACATGATTTCAACTTATGAAAATAAGTTCAAAGAAATCAGGGGATAACAGCGATTGGAAGACGATTCTGCTGATGTAGTAAAATAAGAGCAAACACAAGTTGGTCCAAAAATTAAATCCCAACTATAAAGGAGATTATCACAAATGACTATTATTTCTGACGTGTACGCTCGCGAAGTCCTCGACTCCCGCGGTAACCCTACAGTAGAAGTTGAAGTATACCTGGAGTCCGGTGCAATCGGACGCGCAATCGTTCCATCCGGTGCATCCACTGGTGCCCACGAAGCCGTTGAGCTTCGCGATGGCGACAAATCCCGTTACCTCGGTAAAGGCGTTCTGCAAGCTGTTAAAAACGTAAACGAAACAATCGCTCCAGAAGTTATCGGTATGGATGCATTGGATCAACTGGGTATCGACAAATTGATGATCACTTTGGATGGTACGCCAAACAAAGGTAAACTGGGCGCTAACGCAATCCTGGCTGTATCCATGGCAGTAGCTCGCGCAGCTGCTGACGCTCTGGACCTGCCATTGTACGTTTACTTGGGCGGATTCAACGCTAAAGCATTGCCAGTTCCAATGATGAACATCATCAACGGTGGTGAGCATGCTGACAACAACATCGACGTTCAAGAGTTCATGGTTCTTCCAGTTGGAGCACCAAGCTTCAAAGAAGCTCTTCGCGTAGGGGCAGAAATCTTCCACAACCTGAAATCTGTATTGAGCTCCAAAGGCTTGAATACAGCTGTAGGTGACGAAGGTGGTTTTGCACCGAACCTTGGTTCGAACGAAGAAGCAATCACTACAATCATCGAAGCAATTGAAAAAGCTGGTTACAAACCAGGCGTTGACGTATTCTTGGGTATGGACGTTGCTTCCACTGAGTTCTACAAAGATGGTAAGTACACACTTGCTGGTGAAGGTAAATCTTACACTTCCGCTGAGTATGTTGATCTTCTGGCTTCATGGGTTGAGAAATACCCAATCATCACAATCGAAGACGGTATGTCCGAAGATGACTGGGATGGTTGGAAATTGCTCACTGAGAAATTGGGAGACAAAGTACAACTCGTTGGTGATGACCTGTTCGTAACAAATACTGAGCGTCTGGGCAGAGGTATCAACGAAGGTATCGGTAACTCCATCCTGATCAAAGTTAACCAAATCGGTACATTGACTGAAACATTTGATGCAATCGAAATGGCTAAACGCGCAGGATACACAGCTGTAATCTCTCACCGTTCCGGTGAGTCCGAAGACAGCACAATTGCTGATATCGCTGTTGCAACTAACGCTGGTCAAATCAAAACGGGTGCTCCTTCCCGTACAGACCGTATCGCGAAGTACAACCAATTGCTCCGCATTGAGGATCAACTGGGTGAACTGGCTCAATACAATGGTCTTAAAGGATTCTACAACCTTAAAAAATAAGCTGGATATCCAGCTTTTACGGGCAAGCCGGGTAACCGGCTTGTCTTTTTTATTGCAACGAAGTAATGGTATAACGTAAGGATCACGCAGATGGTGAAATTTAGGGCATTGTAAAACCTGTACTACTTGTAGTACAACCATAGCTATGTTACAATTAAAGTAACTGTTTTTATGGTGAGATGTATGCCCACATGGGTAGGAGGTGGAAAGAATGGATATTGCTTTGAAATTGCTGCTCGTTGTTTTCTCGATCGGTCTAATCACTGTAGTATTACTGCAGCACGGGAAAAGCGCTGGTTTGGCGGGTGCCATCTCCGGTGGTGCGGAACATCTTTTCGGTAAAACGAAAGCGCGCGGATTGGATCTCTTCCTGCAACGTGCAACGGTGGTACTGGGTGCAGGATTTATGATTTTGTCTATTGTTGTTACGGTGGCTTCCAAGTAAGAATTGGAACTGCTGTTCAATGAATAGCTTAAGCTAATGGCTTAATTGATGAACCTTCGTTTCGTGAAGAAACGGGGGTTTTTTAATAAATTCTTACGCGTCCAAACTTTTCCAAGAATTTAATCTATAGACTCCATGATTTTAGGTCTTCTTCTCACTTCTGTTTGGTTTTCCTTCCTTAACATGCAACACACCCCTATCATGTATGGTATGTCCCTCGCTTATTCGTTACGCGAACTCACTCCCTATAATGAATGTCATGTGTACAGAAAATTTCCGGATGTAGTCCTTTTCCAGATGCGCACAGCACGTGTATCGCATAAAATGTCTGTAGAGATATGTGAAAGCGTGATATTAGAGGAGCGCCCGGCGACCGCGGTTTTTTTGCGTAGTACGGATGGGCCGGATTGAATTCGTGTATACTAGGGTATGAGATAGTATGGTTGCACTACTACACTCTGCACAACAGTGATATTGTATTGCATGAAAATGGTAAGAATTCCGATACATAAAGAGATGAGACTTGCTTACACTTTTATGTTTCCCGAGGTGAATATATTAATGATAACAGAACAACAATTGCTCGACTTCATGCGGGATACCGCTTATAAACCTATGACTTATCAGGAGTTGGAACAGCACTTCGCTATTGAAGATGCAGCTGATTTCAAAGCCTTTTTGATTATGCTTAATACGCTGGAGGAATCCGGTAAAGTTTTGCTGACCCGTAACAATCGCTATGGCATGCCAGAGCGCATGGATTTGGTACGTGGACGTTTACAGGCTCACGCCAAAGGTTTCGCTTTCCTTATCCCTGAGGATCGGGAGCACCCGGATGTGTACATTCACGCCAATGATATGAAAAGTGCGATGAATGGTGATACGGTATTGGTTAAAGTCACATCTCAAGGACCTTCAGGTGGTCGTTTGGAGGGTGAGATCGTCCGTATTGTTACTCGTGCTGTGACACAAGTCGTTGGTGTGTTCCAGAGCCATGAGGTGTACGGATTTGTCATTCCGGATGATAAACGGATTAATCGCGATATTTTCATCCCACGTACCAACTTTGCTGGGGCGGTTGATGGACAGAAGGTCGTAGCCAAGATCGTCAGCTATCCGGAGGGCCGTGCGGCTGCCGAAGGTGAAGTGATCGAGATTCTCGGTCATAAGGATGAGCCGGGTATTGATATTTTGTCCGTCATTCGCAAGCATCAGTTGCCTGAAGCTTTCCCTGATGAAGTGGTAGAAGAGGCGGAAAAAGCACCCGACTCCATCACGGATGAAGAGATTGTACAACAGGGTCGCCGTGATCTGCGCGGACTTAACATTGTCACGATTGATGGCGAAGATGCCAAGGATCTGGATGATGCTGTAAATGTAGAGAAACTGCCTAACGGGAACTACCGTCTGGGTGTTCATATTGCCGACGTTGGCTATTATGTGCAGGAGAATTCCAAGCTTGATCAGGAAGCCTACAACCGTGGATGCAGTGTGTATCTGGTGGACAGGGTTATTCCGATGCTGCCACAGCGTCTGTCCAACGGGATTTGTAGTTTGAACCCGCAGGTAGACCGCTTGACACTGTCTTGTGAGATGGAGTTTAACGACCAGATGAAGGTTGTAAAACATGACATTTTCACAAGTGTAATCAAAACCAAAGAGCGGATGACGTATTCCAACGTCCGTAAAATCCTTGAAGGTGAAGAGCCGGAATTGCTCGAGCGTTATAAGGATCTGGTAGATGATTTCCATCTGATGAAAGAGATCGCTTTGAAGCTGCGTGCTATGCGTATGCGCCGTGGTGCGGTTGACTTTGATTTTGAAGAATCCAAAATCATTGTGGACGCAGAATGCAAACCGGTAGATATCGTGAAACGGGAGCGTTCGATTGCGGAGCAAATTATTGAGGAATTCATGTTGGCAGCGAACGAAACAGTGGCAGAGCATTTCCACTGGTTGAAGGTTCCTTTCATTTATCGTGTGCACGAAGACCCGGATCAGGAAAAACTGCAAAATTTCCTCGCCTTTGCGGCGAATTTTGGACACCAGGTCAAAGGACGTGGCAATGCGATTCATCCACGGGCGCTTCAATCGTTGCTTGAGGATATTAAAGAAACGAAAGAACAAACTGTGATTAGTACGATGATGCTCCGTTCGATGAAACAGGCGAAGTATGATTCTGAAATGTCGGGTCACTTTGGCCTCGCGGCAGAATTCTATAGTCACTTTACGTCTCCAATTCGTCGTTATCCCGATCTCGTCATTCACCGGGTGATTCGCGAAGTCATTGAAAATAATGGTGCTTTGCCGGAGAAACGTCAGGAGTATTTAGCCGCACGTATGTCTGATATTGCGCAACAGTCTTCGGAACGTGAACGTGTGGCGGTAGAAGCTGAGCGGGATACGGAGAAAATGAAAAAAGCCGAGTACATGCTCGACAAAGTAGGCGAAGAGTTCGAAGGCATGATCAGCAGTGTGACCAGCTTTGGTATGTTCATTGAACTGGAGAACACGGTTGAAGGTCTGATTCGCTTGAGCGCGCTCACGGACGACTATTACCATTTTGACGATCAGCATATGGCTCTGATTGGTGAACGTACCTCGAAAGTCTTCCGCATCGGTGATGAAGTGAAGATCCGTGTGGCACGTGTAAGCATGGAAGAGTATACGATTGATTTTGAAATGGTAGATATGAAACCTCGCGGTGAACGTCCTGGCGGCTTCGGTGGCGGACGTGGCGGGAAAGGTGGACGTCCTCCTGGTAGCGGTGGCGGACGCGGCGGTGCCAAGGGAGGACCGGGTGGTTTCAGCGGTTCACGTGGCGGCAAAGGTAGTTCGACAGGTGCAGGAGCCAACCGTGGCGGCAGATCAACGGAAGAAAGCAGCAAAGGTGGACGTGGCGGTCGCAGTGGAGCAGCGAGTGCAGGCGCAGGCTCATCTGGTGGCTACGCAGGTAAAGGCGGCGGCAAACCAAAAGGTGAGCGTCGTGCGGGTGATGCTGGTGGATCAACTGGTCGGGGCAAAGGCGCGGTGAGCTTTGGTTTTGGCTCAGGTAAAGGCGGTTATAGCTCTACATCAGGTGGTTCGGATAGTGGTTCAACTGGTGGACAAGGAAGTGGCCTGAACAGCGGCAGCGGTCGCGGTGAAGGAAGCTTTAAGTCCGGCAAGGTCGGCGGTAAAGGTAGCAAAGGCGGAAGTGGGCGCAAAAACACTTCGCCAAGCGGCGTATTTATTGGAGAGAATGCAACTCCTGGTGGCGCTCAGGAAGGCGGAGCACCACGACGCAAGCGGAAGAAGAGCAAAGGTGCAGCTGGTAACGGCACGGCAGCTTTTGTACGGAAAAAGAAAAAATAAAGCTAACGTAACTTGAAGAGATGGATTACAATTCGTTCCTTCAGGTTAAGCGTTGGAGAAAATAGTCACTTCAGTTGGTGTTGTTTCGCACAGTCTGGAAGTGGTGTAATGAGGAGGGGCGGCAGAGGTCGCCTCTTTCTTGATTTTAACAGCCGTACTTGCTACAATTAAGGTCTGGCACGTGGTACCTTGGTGCAACATTGGGTGCGCTGCTGTAGAGCATGGTACCGGCTTATTTTACGGAGAAGGAGTGAGGACATGGGCAAGAATGATGGACAGAGTAAAGTGCTCGCACAGAATAAAAAGGCTTCCCATGACTACTTCATTGAAGATACGTATGAAGCGGGCATGGTGCTTACCGGAACGGAGATCAAATCTCTTCGTAACGGCCGTGCGAATATTGGTGATGCATTTGCCACGATTCGAAACGGTGAGATTCATATTCACAATATGCATATTAGTCCTTTTGAACAAGGGAACCGAAATAATCCGCTCGATCCGACACGTACGCGCAAGTTGTTGATGCATAAAGTGCAGATTCACAAGTTGCTTGGGCTGTCGAAACAGGACGGGTACAGCATTGTGCCGCTGAAAATTTATATCCGCAATGGTTATGCAAAGCTTTTGCTTGGACTGGGTAAAGGTAAGAAACAGTTTGATAAACGGGAGACTGCGGCTAAGCGGGATGCACAACGTGATATCCAACGGGTACTGCGCGAGAAACAGAAGGTTGCACGTTAAGTGGAGCGCTGGGTGTGAAGGTTTTACTTTAGGTGTATAAGTTAGTTTTTGTGATGGAGCTAGGAAGATTGATGTATGAGTTAAGGAGTCTCAAGGTTTGTCCTGCAATGGGCAAGATTGAGGCTTTTTTATTTTTAGTGGAGAGGGGATGTGATGTGAGTTGCTGAAGTGTATTGTGTCGTGATTTCCTTTGATATGTGTTGAAGGGAAGTCGGTAGGAGCATGGAGCTTGGCGCGTTGATTAATCTAAATTTTTAGCTTTTGCGTAGTTTGCCTGAAACGTGGGTAAGATACTTAGGTGCCGTTGTTCGTGAGCCGATCTGGGTAAACTTTACTTCCGATTGGCGACGCGGTATAATATGTAGACGATTGAGCCTGTTGTATTGGATAACCTTGTACACATGCTCAGCCTGCTGGAATGTCTTCCAGCAATCTGTACTATTTCGGTGATGTGTCCTGTGTTATGATTACTCATGTAGCAGACAGGAATGCCGAGTTTGAAAGAAGCATCTTTTTACCTTGGAGGAAAAAGATGTGCAGCACCTTTGCTCCGTATTCACGGATTAATCCTGGAGCCCTTCTTCATTGAGGGGGCGTTTATGGATTCGACGGGGATAGTTCGAGCATGGGTAGCGGGTAGTGGGGACGCGTCCGCTTTATCAACGCTAAAGCCTATTAAACGGCAAACAACAAACAAACTACGCTTTCGCAGCCTAAGAAACTGTGTGCGTGCTTCTACCCTGCATCGCCCATGTGACAGGGATAGGGGCTAACTAGTAGTGGGATACGCTGTCACATCTCCGCCTGGGGTGTGCTGAAGAAGACAATCAGGCTGACCCAACGTATAGCCGGTTACGGGGCGATACTCGGGTGACATCAAAACTGTGACTACACCCGTAGAAGCTTATGTGCCGTTATCTTCGGACAGGGGTTCGACTCCCCTCGCCTCCATTAGAGTCAAAAACCATCAACCAGTAAATCTGGTTGGTGGTTTTTTAGTTTATGATATAATAAACAGAAATTTAGATTGGGGGACTCAGGATGTTTACAAATCGAAAACAACTCCAAGAAATTTTAAACAAAGCAAGTCAACATGCACGGAAACAAGCTAAAGAATCAGGCGCCTCTATTTATTATATAAAGAATAACAAACGCGTTCGTGAGGATGCTGCGGGTAATAAATTTGAAATTATATTTGATGCTACTGGGAAACGCCAGGAGTTTGAGTATCATGAGTGAAATCAGACCAGTCATGACGGTATTTGCTGGAACCAATGGAGCAGGGAAAAGTACACTCAGTATGCAAATGAGAGAGTGGCTTGGTGAACTGGTTGATCCGGATCAAATTGCAAGAGAGTTGAAGCCAGAGAATCCGCGCAGTGCTGACCTGTCTGCTGGCAGGGAAGCTGTGAAAAGAATCCGATCTCTCATTAAAAGTGGTGTAAACTTCGCTATTGAAACGACATTGTCCGGATCATTTGTTTTAAAACATATGGAAATTGCAAAAGAAAACAGTTACGAAATTGTCGTATACTATATCGGCCTTGAGGATGTGCAAATGCATATAGATCGTGTTGCCTCTCGTGTTGAACAAGGTGGACATTGGATTGCAGAAGAAGACATTCGTTATCGATATGGTCAGTCTTTGAAGAACCTTAAACCGGCTCTATCTATCGCAGATCGGGTTATCATCATTGATAATACATACGAGCCTTTAATTGTTGCTGAAATCATACAGGGTGATTTGATCTATTGTGTTGAGTCCATACCTGCTTGGGCTAATCCTGTTCTTGTGGGTTACTGATACACGGGACATCACAACAGTGACTATACCCGTAGAAGCTTTTGTTCCGTTATCTTCGGACATGGGTTCGATACCCCCTCACCTCCATTAGAGTAAGCAAAATCCACCAACCATTGTTCTGGTTGGTGGATTTTTATTTTATGATATAATAACCTAAATTATATAAATGGAGGGAATCGAGGTATATGTAGGTCGAAAAGCTTTAAGAAAGTATATCAGGTACATTTAGGTTCTGAAACGTATATAGGTATCTATAGCCTGCTTTAACTAGACCAAATTATGATAATAGAAAATACATACGGGCCATCCATTGTTATGAGGATTTTTAATAGCTTGTTGATTCTATTTTGTGGAGCCTACGTTGATTTGTGCTCGAATTTAGTATTAAGAAATTAGATTAGGTAACATCCATACTGAGACTACTCCCCGCAGATCTTTGGAAGAGGCTTGACTCTCAGGGTCTATTTTATGAAAAACTAATTTTATAGTGTGTAACATTACATAGCACAATGTTGATTCTATAACAGAGTAAAGGAGTAGTTATTTTGGATCCGTACTTATATTTGTTTTTTCATGTTCTATCACATGCTCTTCTTGGGGCGGTAATTGCATACTGCTTTTTGCCAAGGGATACATGGAAAAATCTTATGATATGTCTATGTTCGGGTGCACTGTGTGGAATATTTCCTGATATTTTTGGGGATAGAAGTGTAGCTCCGTGGTCTCATTCTATATTGTTTACACCCCTTTTAGCTTTAGGAATAGCATATTTGACAAAACTGTTCTATAAAAAGACAAGTTTCAAATTAATCTGGGGATCTTCTATTTTGTCTGTCTTGTTTGGACACTTATTTTTAGACTATATGGGACATGATTTACCAGCATTCTATCCCCTTAGCGATAAGTCATATATTATGGGAGCCATTACATTGGGAGATCCATGGATATGGTTTCCATTAATTATTGGTCTTGGATTGAGTGTTTTTTTGAGGAACAAGCCTAAATTACCCGTAGTTACTTCGATACTATTCATATTGGTATATTTAGTTTTTCGAATAATATCCAAAGAAATAATCGAGCATAAAGTTCAAGTTCAACACCCAGTTCCTGAAAAGTCATACATTATAGTGGAGCCCGATAGTCATTATGAATTTCCTTTAGATCCCAGAAAGTGGTTAGAGTTCAGGTTTCGAGTCATCAGTCCTCATTTCTCTAAAGGTGGTGATGCGGGTATACTGGGAGAGAAATCAGACAAACTATTCTGGTACGATTTTTATCCAGTAGCCTTTGAGATAAATTTATCAAGAGGAAAGTATGTTCCAATAAATTCACAGGATTCTAAAGTTGTGATATCTGTTACTAAGGAATGGAAAGAAGCGGGTTCTAACTTTATTCAGGGAAAGTATGATGGAAACCTTTTTACCTACAAAGAAACCACCAATGGTCAGTGGGAAGAAGTTATACCGCAATAGTTTTCTACAGTTTCTATCCACCATCAACCAGCGGTCTGGTTGGTGGTTTTTCTGTTTATGCTATAATCTTTGTAAAATAAGCTGATGCAAGCCTAATTTACTCTGTAATCTCCCAAAGGAGGCAAAAAAGCATGAGCGAAACGCAGCAACATATCTGCGAGTTTGTTGCAGGGATACAAGCATATGTCTCGCCAGTAAATGTGATTAATCCTTGGAGAGATTATGTGACGGGCTATGATATCGGCCCCGAAGCGGTGAAGATTCGTTCTGAACATTTGGTCAGGTATTTGGAACCACGAATATCCAAGGCTCGGTACATTTTTATTGCTGAAGCCGTGGGATATCAAGGGGCGAGGTTCTCCGGCGTACCTTTGACGTCCGAGCGAATGGTTACCGGGAATCACTCACTGGTGAATCACCAGATGATTTTTGCAGGTGATCCGGGTGTCCGAACAAGCCTGCCCAATATCGCCAAACCTAACCGGAGTCAGGCACTGTATGGTTTCGCAGAACCGACAGCATCCATCATATGGGGCGAAGTGTTATCCAGTTCAAGGTGGAAACCAACGGACTTTATATTTTGGAACATCTATCCCTTTCATCCTTATCAATCTGCCGAAAACAGGATGACGAATCGAACGCCGACTTTGGCAGAGTTGGAGGATGGTGTGGTATTCGCCAGACAGCTTATGCAACTGAATCCTGATGCTCAGATCGTGGCTATTGGCAGAAAGTCAGCAGACACGTTAAGCTCCCAACTCATTAAACATCACCATGTTCCTCATCCTGCAAATGGAAGGGCAGTACAATTTCAAAAAGCAGTAAGGTCAATGATCTAGCCCATTTTGAACTGGAGAAATGTAAGGCTGACATATGCATTTTTATCGTTCAAGTGCCCTACACATAATGTAATGTCCTATCATATAAAGATTGGTTGGTGAAGCTAAATGAATGAAAAATACTGGCTTGTGGTGCAATATCCGCTGAAGAGCGCGCAGGGTAGCAAACGTGATCATTGGTTGAAGGAAAAGGTGATGGAATATCTGGAAACCGTTCTGACCCAGGCGGAGTTGGGAGAGGTGGATGGATGTGACCTGGGCAGCCGTATGGCTGATCCGAAGGAATATGTAATGAACATTTTCTGTGTGGTAACGGATGAAGATCGGAGCATAGCGCTAGTTAAAAAAGTGCTGAGAGAGAGTCGGTTGGATTATACCCGCATCCAAATCGCTACGATGCCATATGGCACAGAAGGAAGCTATACGCTGAAATATGCCTCCAAAAAAGGAGTTACCGAATTCTCGCTTTGATCACGATTCGCTGTTTCTTACCATAACGAACTCTGTACTTGTCCTGCCCGAGGGCAGTTTGCCCCCAACATTTTCCCCACTTAAATTCATCATACGAGAAGACCATAATTGGACTTCCCAGCCTTAACCACTCGATCAACACTCTGTAAGTAGTAAGATTATGCCCGTAGATATTGTAATCTTGCTCAAAAGTATGCCATATCAAGGTAGACGTTTACCATCTTCTTTTGTGTACTCAGATCCTCCGTCTCTCCCCCGCTTCTCTCTCCACCCGGCACAAACCCCAACTTATTATCTGTACCTCCAACATTTTATAAAGCAGTACTTCTTGCGGCTCCAATTAGGGGCCCCTACCCGCAGCATTCACCACGATCAGATCCCCAAAGCCTCATTTCACTTCACTCAGTCAAGCTATATCCAAGCGATAAAAAGAGTTGAGCCTCCTCCATGCACAGTCCTATAATATACAATTGTATAAAATCCGAGAGAGTGGTGGATATCACAACAGGTCATCCGATCACAACCGATAAACCCATCACACATCGGAACCAAAGGAGGTCACATTGAATCAAAGAGCCAAAGATGCAACAACAGATGAAGGAGCAAGAGAAGTAACAGAAGGGGATGAAAAATAGAAGTGAAAGCAACAGCCCAATCAGATATTGAGAGCGATGCAGAAGCAAACGCAAATGCAAAAGCGAACACCAGCGCAATGAAGACGAATTGGACTCCCCGTTTCAAAGCGTTCATTCAACGCAAGCCCAAGACGCTGGCTTTTAAAATCCCGTTTGCCTACTTTGTCATTATTCTGCTAACGGTGGCGTTTAGTGCGTTGGTTTTGAATCGAATCTCGGAAAATGACGCGCAACGAAAGATCAATGAAGCATCACTGCAGACAATTACATCCATTGAGACCAACGTTAATCTGATGATCGAGAACGTGAACAATTATTCGAAAATGATTTTCTCTGATCCCAACTTGCAGAACCTGCTGCGGCAGGGCAATGTGTACTCCAATTTACAGACACAGTCCAAGGTCAGCGCGTATTTGACCAATCTTATGCAAGCGGTTCCAATTATCGATTCAGTATATATTTACGATAATTCGGGGCACCGATTCTCGGTTGGTACACAGGAATGGCCCACGTTTATGGAAGCAAATGTGAAGGAAGCGCCGTGGTACGAACAGGCACTGAAGCATAACGGAAGATATCTGCTCAGGCTGAATGGTGGCAACAACGACAGCGGAGTCTCGGCGACGGGGGAGAATGATGGGCAAGAGGTGGTGTCGTTTATTCGCCTCATTCGGGATTTGGATGATACGTCTCCGCTTGGATTTCTGGTCATGAACATCAAAGGCAAATCAATCGCTCAGGCCTATGCCAACCTGTCTGCACCGGATTCATTTCAGGTGGCCATCCTGGATGAGCATCAGCGGGTGATTGCAACCAACGCTACCGATGGAAAGAAGTCCGTGCCTGCTGTATCCGGCGAATCCATATCTGCGGCTTCTGGACAGGAAGGGATGTACGAGATGTTAGAGGCCAATCAGGCCAAGTTAAAACAAACATTTCAAGAGCAATTCTCCGGCTTCATCACCTTGCAATCGGGTGGTCAGGAATATGCGGTTACCTATCGTTCGTCTGGTGATGATCAGTGGAAATTCATCAGCATGAGCCCATACCAGGCTACCGATACCCGCAATAAATCCATGGTGATGCTTGCGCTGATCCTACTGGCGGTAAACGGGACTGTCTTTTTTGTCAGTTCATTCATCATCTCGCGCAGCGTCATTAAGCCGATTCACAAGCTGCTTCGCTCCATGCAGAAAGCACCAAGCGGCAACTTCCGCAAAGTGACGGTTGAGCTGAACAGTTACGAATTCGCACAGCTATATGGAGGTTACAACCAGATGATCGAGCAGATTGAGCAGATGTTAAAACGCATCATTCAGGAGCAGCAGACGATCCGCCGAACAGAGCTGAATACACTTCAGGCGCAGATCAAGCCGCATTTTCTATACAACACACTTGATTCCATTACCTCCCTGGCAATGTCGGGTATGAACGAAAAGGTATGTGAGCTGTTAGAAGCGCTCGGAAGTTATTATCGGCTGAGTGTCAGCAAAGGGCGTGAACTGATTACACTGCACGAGGAGGTTGAGATTGTACGCAATTATCTGACGATCCAGCAGGTGCGATACCCCGGTGTATTTGAGGTGCAGTACGATATCGATTCAGGCTGTGAACGAGTGATGATTCCCAAGCTTGTGCTCCAGCCGTTGGTGGAAAATTCGCTGTATCACGGTATTCGTCCCAAAGGCAGCCCGGGCACGATACGCATCCAAGCTCGTCGATCCAAGGAGGGAGTACTTCTAACGATCACTGACGACGGAGTCGGCATGTCCGAGGAAGAAGTGAAGCAGATTCAACGAACAGAAATGAACAGGTCTAATCGCTCGAACTCATCTAACCCATCTAACACTTCTAACTCTTCTAATCCTACTCATAACTCTAAACACAATCCAAGCTTTGGCTTGTGGGGAACGATGGAGCGGCTTCGCATTTTCTATGACAGAGAAGATGGACTCAAGCTGCAGAGCGAAGTTGGAAAAGGAACCACCATTATCATAACGATCCTGAAGGGAGCCGATGAATCATGGAATTAACTGTGGAACCATTAAAGGTATTGATTGTGGATGATGAGTACCTCATCCGAAATCTGCTGCGTATGCGTATCGATTGGAAGCAGCAAGGCATGAGCATCATTGGCGAGGCCTCCGATGCTGAAGAGGCTTTGAATCAGGTTGAGCTGTTGCGTCCAGACATTGTGTTCACGGATATATACATGCCAAAGATGGACGGCATTGAACTGAGCGGCATCCTCATGGAGCGTTACCCAAACATAAAAATCGTCGTTGTGACGGGACATGATGAATTTGAATATGCTCGTCAGAGTGTGAAGCTGGGCATATCCGATTTTATTTTGAAACCCATCCGTGCTTCTGAGTTATTACAGGTTACGACGAAGCTGCGAATGGCAATCGAGCAGGAGATGGGGCGTGAGTACGAGCTGATGAAGCTGCGGGAGGAGATGAAGCAGAGCTTGCCTTATCTCAGGGAGAGGTTTGTGAATCAATGGTTAAGTGATGTGATGCCTGAGGACGAACTACAAGAGAAGGCGCGTTTCTTTGGCATTCCTATCTCATCTGGTGAACCAGGATCACGCATCGCAGTAATGGAGGTGGAGGTTGCTGTACCGCAAGCGAAGATAGCTGCACCAGAGGTATATCCACATCTGTCCGAACCATATCACCAAACACTCCAAACACACCAAGCACACCAAACACATGAAGCACATCGAGGACCCCAACAACAACATGGTCAGCCCCAATTAAGCCAGCATCAAACAGAAGCCCATCGACAACCCGCTGAGGAAATACATATTTTGCTGCGAATGGTAGGCATGAAGCAGGTGCAGGCATTTTATCCGCAGGATTCACAAACCATTATCGTCATGGACCCGCATAACCGGATAGTTGTGCTCTCACTTGGTGCGGATACGGAATTTACCAATCAGGTACAGCAGCTTCAGGAAGAACTTCAACATACACTTAAGCTCGAAGGGTGTGAAGTTGATGTGACCGTAGGGATTGGGCAATGGCAATCAGGATGGGGAAGGGCCTGTGTGGGATACCGGGAAGCTTGTCGTGCACTCGATTATCAGGCGTTTGTGGGGAAAAATCAGGTTATTTGCTTCGAGGATCTGGTCATCGAAGGCGGTAAGAGGCCCTACCACTCGGATGCTCAGTTGCTCCAACAACTGCAATTTTACGTCAGTGTTGGTGCGGGGGAAGAAGCCGTATTGTTGCTGGAGCGTATGCTGTCTGTGCCGTTCTCGGACGTTTCACAGTTTCGGATGGCAGCCATGGATGTGGTTACGGAGTGCCAGCGTGCCGCCATAGAGCAACAGCTTGAGGGAGAGTACGCATTGAACAAAGAGGCCGTTGCGGCCATTTTTACAGCAGGTCATCTGCCTGAACTAAAAAGCATGCTGGAGCAGCATGTCCGCACGGTATCGGATGTCATACAAGCCAAACGACAGGCCAAGGAAGGTAATCTGATCGACCGGGTGATGGCTTATCTTGAAGAGAACATGGGCAATGCGGAAGTGGGGCTTTCCAGCACCGCGGCTGCTTTTTACGTAAGTTCGGGCCATCTGGGGCGACTGATGAAAAAAGAAACCGGGCAGACATTTGTGGAATATATGACGCAGCTTCGTATGAGAAAGGCCAAAACGTTGCTGAAGCAGACCGATTTAAAGGGGTATGAGATCGGGCAGCAGGTAGGCATCCCGGACCCGCATTATTTCAGCGTCTTGTTCAAAAAACATATCGGTCGGTCCATGAACGAATATCGGAATGTAAAAACCTAAAAAACGAGAATGTACCCCCCCCCACACTACCAGTTCCAATTCCACATATGTTCGAATATTACAAATCGATGCCTGTTTTCTAAATGGAGAACAACGCACAGTTCGCCTAAAATATGGGCTAGAACCAACTAAAACACATAGGGAGGTCCATAGAGATGAAAGCGCTATTAAAAAAATCAGCAAGTCTAATTTTGACTCTGGGAATTGTAATCAGTCTGGCGGCATGTTCAACCGGTTCGTCCGGTGGTACACAGGGGGAGAGCGATGGAAAGATCAAGCTGACGCTATGGGATCAATCGGTTGGCAATACCGATCCTTCGGCCAAGCTGCTGCCCGAGATTGTTGAGAAATGGAACAGCGAGCATCCGGACATCCAGGTTGAACGTACGGGCACGACAGGAGAACAGTATAAAACCAAAGTCAAAACATCGATTGCGGCTGGTGAAGCGCCAGACCTGTTCTATGGCATGGGTGGCGGCAGCTTCATGCAGCCGTACATCAAATCCGGCAATGTGCTGGAAATCTCAAGTTACCTGACGGACGATATCAAAGAACGAATGGGCCCGGGAATGGCTGAGGCCATTAATATGGACGGCAAAATCTACACATTGCCCGTGTACACACATATCGCCAATCTTTACGTGAATACAGAACTGTTCGAGCAGGCGGGTGCCAAGATTCCGACCACCTATAACGAACTACTGGATGCAGTCTCCAAGCTGAAAGCGGCAGGAATCACACCGGCTGTGATTGGAGAGAAGGACCGCTGGCCGGGCATGTACTGGTACGACATTATTGCGATGCGTCAGGCAGGCAATGCTGCCGTGATGGAAGCCTTTAAAGATCCGTCGAAATGGGATTCGCCCGACTTTGTAGCCGCCGCGACCAAAATGCAGCAGCTTGCACAAGCAGGAGCATTCAACAGCAGCATGTTCAGCATGAGCTATGACGAGATGCTGGGGGCATTTAATGCAGGCAACGGGGCGATGATGTTCCAGGCCAACTGGGTGAATGCAGGAATTGAGGACCCGTCCTCCGCTGTCAAAGGCAAAGTGAAAGTGATTCCGTTCCCGGTATTTGAAGATGGCAAAGGCACAAATACCGAAATCTTCGGCGGAGCCGTCGATGGTTTCTACATCAACCAGAATACCAAGCATTCGAAGGAAGCCGTGGAATTCCTCATGTATCTGAGCGAGCAGCTTGGTACACAAGGTTTCCTGGCTGGAGCCGGCCTGCCAAGCTGGAAAACAGATACACTCGACACGTCCAGCCTGTCCTCCTTAGATTTGTCTGCGGCAGATATTATGAAAACGGCGACCTCATTCATCGCGTGGTGGGATAACATTCTGCCAGCGGAGTCTGCCGAAGCGCACAAAAACCTGATTGCCCAACTGCTTGCCGGCGATGTAACACCGGAGGAGTTCTGCAAACAGATGGCACAGCTCAAACCAACAGAGCTGAGCCTGTAGGTTGCGCAGGTTATTATGCACGCAATCCTTACACGTGTATGCTCGTGAGCATGCCAAGCTGAAGCCTGCTAACAATGAAGATGAACCCAAACAAGGCGTGGTCCGGAATATCCCGGTCACGCCTTTGAGAGGAGAACAACAATGAACTCTGTATTTTCCAATAAGGGTACGATAGCCGTCTTTGTACTGCCCACGCTGCTTCTGTTCTGCGGCATTGTGCTTATTCCGATCTTTGTCTCCAGTTATTACAGTCTGCTGGACTGGAATGGCATAGGCAGGGGGACATTTATCGGCCTGGACAACTATGTAGAGATGTTTAAGGATTCTCGGGTGCTGAATTCGATCAAAAACTCTCTCTTATTCGCGGGTGCTTCGGTGTTCATTCAACTGCCGATCTCGTTGGTGCTCGCACTGATTCTGGCGTCCAACGTCAAGGGGGAAGGCTTCTACCGGACCGTGTATTTCATCCCGGTGTTGATCTCAACGGTGGTTATTGCCCAGTTGTGGTCAAAAATCTACAATGCCGATTATGGCCTGCTGAACGTGCTGCTGCAAAGTATCGGCTTATCCAGCCTGGCGCAGGACTGGCTGGGGCAGAAGGACACCGCGCTGGCGGCATCTTTTATTCCAACCTTGTGGCAGTACGTGGGGTATCACATGCTGCTGATGTATGCAGGTGCGAAGTCCGTGTCTCAGGATGTACTCGAAGCGGCTCGAATGGATGGTGCTTCCCGTATTCGCACGGCGTGGTCCATCATGATCCCGCTGATGAAGCCGATTCTGAAGGTAAGCCTTGTTTTTTCGGTTATCGGTGCATTCAAGGTGTTTGACCTAATCTATGTGCTGACAGGTGGCGGGCCATTTTACACTACTGAAGTGCCAAGCACGCTGATGTACGCTACCATTTTTGATACGTTCCGGTATGGATATGGCAGTGCGATCTCGGTCTTTATTATTGTGGAGTGTTTGGTGTGTACGATCCTCATTAATTCATTGTTCAAAACGGAGTAGAGGGAGGCATAAGGCATGAGTACCGTAGAAGTCATGTTGCATAAAAAGCCCAAGCCGAGGTCCATCTCCGGACCGATCGGGAAAGTGTTCCTGCAAGCGTTTCTGATCCTCGTCGCGATTGTGCAGATCTACCCGCTCATCTGGCTGGCGCTGTTTTCCCTGAAGGATAACAGTGAGATTTTCAGCGGTGATGTGGCCGGGTTGCCCAAAGCGTTTCTGTGGAGCAACTACACCAAAGCAATGTCCGACGGCCATGTGCTGACCTATTTTATGAATAGTGTGCTGGTTACTGCGGCCTCCATTGTCTTGGTACTGATCCTGTCCTCCATGACGGGTTACGCAATCACGAGAATGAACTGGAAGCTTAGCGGGTTGACGATGACGATTATTTTGCTGGGCATGATGGTGCCGATTCATGCGGCGCTGCTGCCATTGTTTATTATTTTGAAGAATCTGAGCCTGCTCAACAGTTACTGGTCTCTGATCATTCCCTATGTGGCATTTGGCATTCCGATGGCGGTATTCATTCTGGGCAGTTTTTTCAAAGGTATCCCAAGAGAGATGGAGGAGTCGGCGGTTATCGACGGCTGCGGCATATACCGGACGTTTTTCTCCATTATCCTGCCTCTGGTAACCCCGGCTATATCAACGGTAGCCATCTTCACATTTCTGTCATGCTGGAATGAGCTGATGTTTGCAGTTACGTTTATCAATAACACGGCTTACCAGACGTTGACGGTGGGTATGATGTCGATGGTGGGAACGTACATTACGCAATGGGGTATCATTGGTGCTGGACTGATGATTACGACAGTGCCAACGGTGGTCATCTATCTGCTGCTGAACAAACAGGTGCAGAAGAGTATGATCGCAGGTGCAATCAAAGGTTAGCTGGAGGCTGGACTGGAGGGCGTGGCGGTAGAAGGGCTTACTGCTCGCTCGCTGTACTCTCTTTCTGGTGGATATCGGCTTGATTTGGGATTTCGCAAGGTGTGATCTCTGGACTAGACCGGAGCCTGTGGTCATGGAATAATAAGGGGGTATGTAGCAGGCAGTTGCAGAGAGGGGTCATTATTTATGGTCAATATCGCGATGGTAGAGCAGGAGTCTGTTCGGGAAAAGGTTGTGGCGTTCACGTTTGATGATGGGCCACATCCGGTGTATACACCTCAAGTGCTTGAGATATTCCGGCGTGCCGGTGGGCAGGCGACGTTTTTCATGATTGGCCAAGAGATAGAGAACCACCCGGAGATTGCGGCGGAGGTGCACCGTGAAGGGCATGAGATCGCCAACCATACGTACACGCATCCGGATCTGACCAAGTTGACGCTGGAGGAAGCCGGAGAGGAGCTGCAACGTGCAGAAAATCTTGTTCAAAAAGTTACGGGGCAACCTGCCCGCTGCTTCCGACCGCCGTATTTTGGCGTAAACGATGATATATTGTCTCTGGCGGCGGAACGTGGATATCGTACGATTGGTGCGGTGAACGGTGATGCAAGGGATTGGGACAATCCCGGCGTTGAGCACATTCTGGAGCATACTCGGTCAGTAGTGAAACCCGGCAGCGTGCTCATATTCCATGACGGGTACGGGGATCGTTCCCAGACGGTGGAGGCGGTTCGTGTGCTGGTGGAGGAACTGGTCGCGGAAGGGTACCGTTTGGTGACGGTGAGTGAGTTGTTAGACATTTCTCGTGAGCATGATGCAAAGACGACATAATCAAGTGGGCCCATCATTCTTTGAATGACAGGGTCTTTTTTTAATATATATAATACATAGGAAGAATGAAGCGGGAGCACAAACTTTGCTTGCCCTCTCAAACTACTTTATAATAATAGGCTAAACTAGATTATGTCAGGAGGAAACAATGGACTTTATCAGAAATCAACTAGAAGAACTCGGCATGAGTGGACCCTCCATTGGTTATCTTTCAAACATCATTATGATTATTTTTATAGCAGTGATCTCGATATTGGCGAATGTGATTGCCAAGCGAGTGGTACTGAAGACGGTTCATCGTATCGTAAGTAACAACCGTTTCAAGTGGGGCCATATTGTGGTTCAGAAAAATTTATTTCAGAAGCTGTCGCATCTTGTGCCAGCCATTATAATCTATTATTCTGCTTATATTTTCTCGCCCTATCAGGCCATAATTGAAAAATCAGCAATGACCTATATGATTGTTATTATGATTACGGTTCTGAATGCTCTGCTGAATGTCTTCGATGATATCTATCGTACCTATGAGGTGTCGAAGATACGCCCAATCAAGAGTTACATTCAGGTAGCCAAGATTGTCCTGTTCATTATCGGGGGCATTATCGTTATTTCCAGCCTGATCGGACAGAACCCACTCATTATCCTTAGTGGACTTGGGGCGTTATCGGCGGTATTAATGCTCGTATTCAAAGACTCAATCCTGGGCCTCGTGGCCGGTGTACAGCTATCGTCAAACGATATGGTGCGCGTTGGTGATTGGATCGAGATGCCAAAGTATAATGCGGACGGTGACGTCATCGACATTACATTGAACACGGTAAAGGTTATGAATTTTGATAAAACGATTACGATGATTCCAAGCTACGCCCTCATTTCGGATTCGTTCCGTAACTGGAGAGGCATGCAGGTGTCCGGCGGCAGAAGGATTAAGCGGAGTATCTATATTGATATCAGCAGTATCCGTTTTTGTACGGAAGAGATGGTAGCTGAATTTGAGAAAATCCACTACCTGACTGATTATGTCACGGCAAAATTGAAGGAAATTCAAGCATACAACATGGAGCACGAGGTGAATACCGAAAGCAACGTGAACGGCAGACAACTGACAAACGTCGGTGTATTCCGGGAATATATCCATCAATATTTGAGGAATCATCCAAAAATCAATAAAGATATGACGATGATTGTGCGACAATTAGCACCGGAAGATCGCGGGCTGCCTCTGGAAATCTATGCATTCAGCAATGATATCAACTGGGGTGTATATGAGAACGTTCAGGCGGATATCTTTGACCATATCTTCGCGGTGGCGTCAACATTTGGACTACGGGCCTTCCAGAATCCAACCGGACATGACATTGTGCAACTGAAAGAGGATAAGCAATATGCACGAGAGTATTAAGAAGATTTATCAAAATAGATGTGACGGCCACCATATTGGTGGTCGTTTTTACGTTTGGATGCCCCTCCAAATTGGCCATGGGTGAGAACACGTCGAGTGTTGGTAAGTTGGCTAATTTTAAAATTACAGGAACAGATCCAAGTGCTTTATTTATGAGACTGACGGCACAGTTCTGGAATCGGGATCAAATACAGTTAGCAAAACAGAATTACTGTAAAAACAAGTAGACAATATGTATTTCTTTACATTATAATCTAATTAATTCCATATTTTGAAAGGGGTGATTTGGAGCTTTTTCTGATCAGGCGTGTCTATGAACGAGGGAAAAGCATGGAGTCTCTTTGGCGTGCTAACTTTTCAAAAGAAATGGAGGGAGAATGAAATGAAGAAAACATTGTATTCTGCTATTATGATGACGCTTTTATCAGGATCGATTGTGGGTACGGCCTTGGCGGATAATTACGAGTCGAATGACACTTTGAGCAGCGCGTATAAAATCCCAACGCAAACGGTGGCCACTCCCTACGGTCCGGCTTACTGGGGTGGAAGTGCTTGGTCTTATCTATCTTCCCCGACAGATGTAGACTACTTTACATTCAGAGGGCATGGCAAATCTGTCGTGCTGGGTTCTCCTTCCGGTTATGATTACGATTTGTACGCCTATGACAGCGCTGGAAATTTGGTTGCTTCTTCTACGAATACGTCAGGAGCGGATACGGTTCTTGTCGACTACAATAATGTATATTTTAAAGTGGTAAGCAAAGATGGAAGATACAGCGATACCGATGCTTACAGCGTAACCTTTTATAAAAGGGATGTCTGGGTGCCGTGACCAGCTCGTGAGAGTAAAATAACGTTAGGTATCGTAGACTTTAATGCTTCCGTCTCATGAATAGGAACTCTACCGCCTCAATGAGGTAGTAGAGTTTTATTTATTCAAGCCAATGGTCTGGAAGAATGGGTTATCATTTCCCCACTTGAGTTCATTGGAAAATTTAATGGAGGTGAGTGTCGTGGCACGTGCATTAGTTGTGATGATTCCTGCAGAAGGCCATATCAATCCGTCGCTTGGATTAATCAAGGAACTGGTTGAGAACGGTGATGAAGTGGTCTACTGTTGTACCGAAAAATACCGGACGAAGATTGAAGCGATAGGCGCACAATTTAAAGCATACTCTTTCAACGAGGCAACTCTGCTCAATAACCCTGGAATGAAGCCATTCGAACTCAAGCATCCTTACCAATTTTTATATATGATATTGAATAAAGTGATTCAACGCTTTATACCAGATGTTCTGAATCTGATCGAACATGAAACCTACGATTATATCATTTTTGACTCCATAATAGGCTGGGGAGGACAAATTCTAGGTGAGAAGTTAGGTATACCAACGGTATGCTCAACCAGCACCTTTGTTTTTGTGGAGCCTCTTGGATCAGACAATCAACTGAATGATGATACGGAGGAGGTCAAGGAGCTATATAATAGCATCGTGGAAATGTCCCAGCAAATAGCTTCCCAGTTCGATGTGGCTGTACCTTCCCTGGCGGAACTTTCAGGGCATTCAGGACAACTGAAGATTATCTATACAAGTCGTTATTTTCAACCCATGGGGGACAAGCTGGACGACAGCTTTGTGTTCACCGGCCCATCCATTATCCCACGCAAGGATGCGCCAGCTTTTGCAAATGAATCTCTGCATGCTCTTTATAAGCAGGTCGTTTATATTTCGATGGGAACCATTTTAAATAAAGATCTTGATTTTTATAAGCTTTGCTTTACGGCCTTTCGTAATTTGCCTGTGCAGTTTATATTATCTTCTGGGAAGGATACCGATATAGAGCCCATTGCTGATCTCATTCCTGACAATTTCATCATAAGACCCTATGTCCCTCAACTGGAAGTGTTGCAGTGTGTAGATGCTTTTCTGACCCATGCAGGCATGAACAGTACCAGCGAAGCTTTGTATTACAATGTACCATTAATCATGCTTCCGTTAACATCGGATCAGCCGCGTGTAGCAGGCCGGGTACAGGAGTTGGGAGCAGGGGTCATCGTGGACAAAAATAACCTTACACCCGATGTGCTTAGAAACGCAGTATTAGAAGTGCTCGGTAATGCCTCCTACAAGGAGCATGCTGAGGTTATTGGGAAAACGTTACGCGATGCTGGCGGGTATAAGCAGGCTGCTATGGCTATTAAGAACTTTATAGGCAATCAGCCGTTATCGGCGACGCCCATCTCTTCGTTTGAATGAAAAGGAGAGCGTTCTTCATGAGAGCTAGAAGAGGAAGCCGTCACCCGACTAAAACGGAGTGGTGACTTCCAATTGATTCAAGCGCGTATGGAGGGGTAGATAAACGGAGAGGGGCATTATTTTTACCATATTGTTCGTATACCTTTTGCAAAGGAGAGTCTTCAGATGAATCATCAAATTCCGGAATATACATTGAACGATGGCTTGAAAGTGCCTGCAATTGGATTTGGTACCTATAGTTTAAAAGGTGAAGAAGGCGTTGAATCGATCGCGTCCGCAATGGATACGGGTTATCGATTAATTGATACGGCGTATAACTATGAGAATGAGGCAACGGTGGGCAGAGCAATCAAACAAAGCTCCATCGCCAGAGAAGAACTGCTCATTTCCTCGAAGCTGCCGGGGCGTTATCACGCTCATGATAAAGCACTTGTGGCGATCCAGGAATCCCTGTACAGAGCGGATCTGGATTATTACGACCTGTATCTGATTCACTGGCCCAATCCGAAAAAGGACATGTATGTCGAGGCATGGCAAGCACTGATCGAAGCCAAAAAACGTGGATATATACGATCCATTGGAGTCAGCAACTTCCTGCCTGAGCACAATGATCGGCTGATTAAGGAAACGGGGATAGCGCCGAGTCTGAATCAGATTGAGCTGCATCCGTTCTTTGACCAAGCCGATCAGCGGGAACAGGATAAAAAGCATGGCATCGTGAACGAATCCTGGAGTCCGATTGGACGTGGCAATGATGCCGTACAGGATATTCTGAAGGATGAGAACATTCTTCGGATTGCGGAAACGCATGGCAAAACGCCAACCCAGATCATTCTGCGCTGGCATGTTCAACTGGGTTCCATTCCCATTCCGAAAGCCGGCTCCTTGCAGCATCAACAGGAAAATATCGATATATTCGATTTTGAGTTGAGCACAGAAGAGATGCAGGTCATCTCTGCATTTAATCGTCCGGATGGACGTTTGTGGGATCAGGACCCAAGCGAGTACGAAGAATTTTAAAGAACGACAAATGAAGGGCTGCTCTCATGTCAGATATGACAGGAGGCAGCCCTTTATTGCTTTATTGTTGAAGCATATTAAGCAATGTTGCAGTTTTTCATGTTGCGTAATTTCTGTTTACTGTTCAGCAGGGATACGGAAGGTCAGAATCTCATACGGTTTGATATCAAAAGAAATTCGACCATTTTCCACGGCGCATTCCGCTTCGTTATTCTCGAGCAAATCACACGCGTACGCCGTAGCACCTGCTCCCTCAGGCAATTGCAGGGAAGCACGGCTGCGGCGGCCATGTGCTTCGTAGACTCGGATGATCATATCATCGTTGTTCTCGGCTTTTTTGATAACCTCCAGCACGACATTATCCTGATCGACCGATGCAATTGACCATGTTCCCGGCAACGTACCGGTTTGCGGACTTACTTCACGGGCAACCAGCGGACGGTTGAGATCATAAGCAGCTTGGATGACACGTCCTTCACGGAAGTCGCCCTGATGCGGATAGAGCGCGTAGGTGAATACGTGCTGCTCTTTGTCGGCATTTTCATTCGGGTACGTTGCGCTCTTGATCAGCGACAGTCGCATCACCGAGTTATGAATATCATATCCGTATTTGCAGTCGTTCAGCAGAGCAGCACCGTACCCGTTCTCCGCCAGATCGGCCCACTTCTGCCCGCATACTTCAAACCGGGCTTGATCCCAGCTCGTATTACGGTGGGTAGCACGCTCAACGTTGCCATACTGGATTTCGTAGACGGCCTTTTCACTCCAGATATCCAGCGGGAAAGCGGCTTTCAGCAGCAAATGCTCCTGCTTCCAGTCCACAAACGTACGGAAATCAATCCGGCGCGTATGCGCGTAGAAGATGATTGTCTGCTCAATGACCGAGTCCAGGAACTGTCGCTTCACTTGAAGCACGGAACGTACCGGCCCACTTTCAACCCACTCCAGCGACTGCAGGTCATTAATCTCCCACATATGCTGTTCATAATAATCGTCAATGTTCCATGCCTCGTATTCCGCAGGTCGATCCTCGAACACTTGCAGCACGTTACCACGCTTGCCAGACTGAAGCAGCTCACGGCCCTCCAGCTTGTCCCATACGGATGTGAACTCGGCACTTTCATTCAGGTGAATATTGTACCAAGGTGTATGGATGTGGCGCCGATCTGCTTCCCACTGTGCAACCGATACGCCCGCAACAAGCTCGTCTGTCAGATCTGGTGTGATTCGGAAGGATTTATACCCGGATGCAGGCACGTTCTCTGCAAGGAACACAAGTCCGCCTTCGGGAGTCCGCTGGCTTGGTACAGGGCGATCTCCATCATAGACGGTTACTTTTCTCGCAAAAGCAGGCAGTTCAACCACATCCGTCCGTACAAATCCGGTCGTGTTGAATACTACAATGGCTTCGCCATCAGATGTAATTTGGCTTGCAATGCCGTTCAGCGCACTGTCTTTCAGCTCATCCGTGACACGCAGAACTTCTTCATACTGCTCCTTGGAATCCACATATACCTGCTCAATGGAGCTGCCCGGGAGAATATCATGGAACTGGTTCAGCATCGTGAGCTTCCACGCATGCTCCAGTGCATCGGTTGGATAGGCCGCATGTGCATTCGCCTGACGATGAATCATGGCATATAGTTCGGCATCGGCCAGCGCAAATTCGCTATGACGGTTATACCGTTTGTTGCGCGCCATGGAAGTGTAGGTACCCCGGTGATACTCCAGATACAGCTCACCCGACCAGCGAGGAACGGAAGGAACATCAGCCAGATTTTGCTCCAGCTTCTCGAAAAACTCGCGTACAAAGGTGCGTTTCACCGCGGGTACACCCGGCAATCCGACATCGAGTCGTCTGCCATGCTCCAGCATCTCTTCGGTTGGTCCGCCGCCGCCATCTCCAAATCCGAAACATTGAAGCACATCTGCATTGATGTTTTTGTTCTGGTATCGCTGCCATGTACCTTTCACTTGCGAAGCATTAAATCGTCCATTATAGGTCGTTTCGAAGCGACGCTGCCTGAAATCAGGGTGTTTGTCATAGTCTGTTGCTGTGATAAAGTGGGTCAGGACCTCTGATCCGTCGATTCCTTTCCAGTACATCGTATCGTTTGGAATTTGGTTTGTATCATTCCAGGCAATTTTGGTTGTCATAAAATAATCAATGCCGCTCTTGCGCATAATCTGCGGCATCGCTGCACTATAACCAAATACATCCGGCAACCAGAGCACACGGTTCTCCACACCGAATTCTTCCTTGAAGAAACGTTTCCCGTATATAATCTGACGAATCATGGATTCACCCGAGATCAGGTTACAATCGGCTTCCAGCCACATTGAACCTTCCGCTTCCCAGCGGCCTTCGGCCACCTTTTCTTTGATTTTTTCATATAGGGACGGGTAGTCTGCTTTCAGGTATGCATACAGCTGGGGCTGAGAGGACATAAAGGTATACTCCGGGAACTTGTCCATCAGATACAATACACTCGCGAAGCTACGAATGACCTTCTCCCGAGTCTGATCCAGCGTCCACAGCCATGCCACATCGATATGCGTGTGTCCGATACAGTGCACGGTAGGGATGTGATCACCGGCAGGGCGGATATCACCATAGACATGATCTTGCAGATATCGGCGCGCTTCCAGTACCGACGCATGGAATTCTGCACTGTTTTCCTGACGCAAATCCAGCAAATTCACGGCTTTATTCAGATGTTCGACCAACTTCAGGCGCTCCAGATCATCCTCACGCAACAGATCCGCAGCATCCAGCGCAGCCTTGAGATCGTAATACAAATCGGAGACTTGCTGATGATGCTCGGCGATATATACATTTAGAAAAACATCCGCAGCAGACGTACTGCAATACGCATATAATGCCAGTTCGAATTCATCACCTTTTGCCGCAGCGGGTGTCAGGTCAATTTCCGTATGGTTCACGTCTAGACCGCAGATCAGTTCCCCATTGAGGAATGCTAAGAATTGCGGATTATCGTAATTCCAGATGTCATCAGCACCAGTAACGATGGTACATACGACCTTTTTTCCTTCCAGATGGTCCGGGATTCGAATGCGGGTTTTGAAGCAACTGTGTACATCTTTGCCACCCCAGCCATCACCCTTACGGAATACGTTCCAGGAGGAAGGGTCCTCATGCACCAGTTCCCAGGAGTGGTATCCACTTTCTTTATGATAAAGCTCAGGGATATATGTCTTTGAGGTTAGTCGTGCACGTTCCAAGTGTTTCACAATGGTATGGATTCGAGTATATAAGGAATTCATTTTCATGTTGGTTTCCCACCTTGGTTTGTAGTAAGTACAGGCTGTAGTCGTTGTTGGGGCGAAAATACTGCAAGCGCTAACATATCAACTCTATCATAACAAAAGAGAAATGGGCGAAACTACGTATTGTATGCTGAAAATAACGTCTTTTTATTGCATTTCATGCTAAAATAAAATCATTAGAATCAGGATAGGGGGCATGTCCATGACACCATCGGTTTTGGCATACGAGCAAGGATATGCGATCCATGTGAACCAGCCTGGAGATTCACTTTTTTATCATCTGGATTATGACGAGCGCTCCCATGAACTGAATATGGAATTTCAGCATTTCCATGATTTCTATGAAATCTGTATCCTTCTTGATCGAACAGCTGCGCACATCATTGAAGGTAGTTTATATGAGATCCAGCCTCTGGATATCGTTCTGTTGCGGCCTTCATTGCTGCATAAAACGCAATATCCGAAGGGTGCTCCGCCGAAACGATTGATGATCACCTTTGCCATGCCACGTAATACACCTGGTCTTGAGAGCGGTTACACAGAGTTGTTCTCGATTTTTGATAAACCGGTCCCTATATTCCGATTTACAGAAGAACGGCGCCAGGCGGTATTGAACCCTTTAAATGAAATCTATGCTCTATCACAGGATCCCTCCGCACTTCATTCAGTCGCGATCCATAGCAAGTTTGTTGAGTTTCTGTGTGCGATCCATCGATACTCGGCTGAGAATAGCTACGTTCGTGAAGAGACAGGTTCGTCTATGTCGCAGCGGATGTATGCCATTGCATCGTATATTCACAGTCATTATCAGAATGAACTGTCGCTCGAAGAGATCTCCAAACGGTTTTTCGTGAGTGCTCATCATCTATCCCGTCAGTTTAACAAAGTCACAGGTTTTACGTTTACCGAGTATATTCAGATGACCCGAATACGTAACGCCCAACAGATGCTCCTGAACTCTAACCAAAAAATCACCGAAATTGCTGCACAGTGTGGCTTCGCCAGCTTCTCTCAATTCAATCGCATTTTCAATAAACTGAATGGCATGTCACCGAGCGCATATCGCCGTAGCAGACATTCACAGAGTGAGCGTGAACTGATATCTTTGGGTAGTCCTGAGCGCTGATTGAAGACAGAGATAATCTGGGGATGTCAGTGGAGATGTGTTGCATAAATCGCGACAGCCAAGAATGTATAGAGGACTAATAAAAAAGGCAAACCCTCTAAGTTACAAGGGAATGCCTTTTTCTTTTTCCTTCTATATAAAGATACGTCTACCTGGAGATGGTCCTCCTGACCAGACTCACTCTCTCACTCATGTCCCCGTATGACGGCTACTCTTAAACTTGATCCTTCGGCGCCAGCTCAATAGCGGAGCGGATGGCAGCCAGCATGCTTTTATCATCTGCGATATTTTTGCCAGCGATATCAAAGGCCGTACCGTGGTCAACAGACGTACGGATGATACCGCCTTTCAGACCAACGGTGATGTTCACGCCTTCCTCAATGCCCATTACCTTGATCGGTGCATGGCCTTGGTCATGGTAGCAAGCTACGACGATATCGAAGTCACCGCGACCAGCGCGGAAGAAGAGTGTGTCCGCCGGGAGTGGACCAACGACGTTAATGCCTTCCTGCTGTGCACGCTCAATGCCGGGCTGCAGTTTCTCTTCTTCTTCTCCATTACCGAACAAGCCGTTCTCCCCGGCATGAGGATTGATTCCGCATACGGCAACGCGCGGATTCTCAAAGCCTGCTTTTTTCAACGTATCATGAGCAAGCTTCACGACGGTGTAGGTTCTTTCCGGGTTAATACTTGCAATGGCATCGATCAGACCCATGTGTGTTGTCAGGTGAATAACGCGCAGATTAGGCGTGGTCAGCATCATCGAGAAGTCCTGCGTATCCGTCAGGTCAGCCAGAATCTCGGTGTGCCCCGGATACAGGTGCCCCCCTTGATGGAGAGCTTCTTTATTCAAAGGCGCGGTGCAGATGGAGTGAATCTGCTGTTTTTTGGCAAGATCAATGGCCTTGGCGAGAAACTGGAATGCTGCATCTCCAGCCACGGCAGATACTTTACCGTATTCCAGATCCGCAGGAACGAGGTTCAGATCAATCACATCCACAGTACCGAATTCATACTTGGCTTCAGAAGGCTCTTGAATCGCGTTAACGATCAGACTTGAACCGATGACAGGCAACACACGCTCCAGAATCTTCGCATCACCGATAACGAGTGGATTGCACTGATTGTACATCTCTTGATGACCCAGTGCTTTCATAATAATCTCCGGTCCAATACCTGCTGCGTCGCCCATCGTAATTCCAATTGTAGGTTTCATACAAGAATACCCCCTTTTAATTTTTGAATCGCATGGATAAAGACATCCGGTTTACCGAATCCGCCTGCTTTGGTAATCACATGCAGATCATCAATCCCGATAAACTTGGAGATCGGCACGCCGATTTCAAGCTCATCCAGCAACTCGAAGCCGCTAATATTCCATTTCAGACAGATTTGTTTTGCTGTATCGCCACCGGTCATGGATACCCCTTTGAACAATCCCTCTTCCAGCAGTCTGGCACAGATCTCACCCATCGCAAGTACAATCTCGTTGCTGACTTCCGTGTGATTGAGACCACGAATTTCGCCCGTTGCTCGTGCCAGTTCGATATCCACCTGTTCAGCGGTGGAGTAGAGGACAACATCTTGTCCTTCCAGCGCTTTGTCTCGAACCTCGTTATAGACACGTTCCATCTCTTCCGCGCGGTCTGCGGTCGCGGATACCGCTTTGAAGGAATGGAAGGAGACTGAAGCTACGCGGGACTTGCGCATCAAGCGATGCAGCTGCTCGCGGGAGTTTTTGTTCACGCTGCCAACCACCGTTAGGATTGGACCGGGATTCTCCGGGATATCAAGTGACGCAGCCCTGGATTCCAACTCGTAATGTGCGGGGAGGTAATTGGCAATGCCCGCCGAACCTGCCCAAGTAAAGGTATACTCCAACTCACGAGTCATCTGCAGAATCAGTTCCAGATGTCTTTCTTCGGTGGAGTCCACCATTACATACGGAATGTTATTTGTTTTCAACTGTTCTAGCTTGGTGCGAATATGATTCTGCCCGGCTTCCAGATCGGCGACGGTGATCTCGCCAACTTCGTACTTGGTCTGTTGTTTCAACAAGTCCGGAAGGTAGGAAATCGTTACAGGTGTCTTCGGATCATGGGCAATTTCAGTATCTGCCAGCGGAACGCCGTTCAGGTAATGAATTCCTTCCAATATCGTCCGGTTATTTTTTGGATATCCCGGGGCAATCATCATAAAGTCCGGCTTTACGACATCATATACAGCATCAATCTCGATGCCGATATTACCACGCATGGTGGAGTCCATTTTTTTGAAAATCGTCTCAAATCCGTTGTTCGTCAGCAATTCAGCAGCCTGGTATACACGGTCATACGCTTCCTGCGAGGATATGGAACGACTATCTGTATCAAAGACGACGGCATCGTAACGTGTAAGAGGGCCTTCATCTACATTAAAAAGAACACTGGTCTTCAAGCCATGACGGGCAAGCTGCACCCCGCTGTCATTGGCACCGGTCAAATCATCTGCAATAATGGCTAATTTCATGCAGTCATCCCTCCTTGTAAGCACATTTTAATAAAAAGTCCGTTCAGATCATCCATTAAGCACAGATTAAGCACATTAAATCAGGTGATACCCATTTATGTGGTTGGTCGTTGATTGTATTTCTCGACTCCACCTGATTTCTCTAATCGTTTGGAGAGGAACCCGATGAAGATCGGCAACAGGATGGCTGTTGTTACAACGCTCGCTGCAATTTGCACCGTAGCAATCTCGGCAATTGGGCCAAATGAAGCATTAGCAGCCACGATGGCAGCAGGTGTACCTACGGCATTCCCGGCAGTTGAACCTTCGGAAGCACCAACGATAGGGTTCCAGCCGATGGCTTTAAAGAGCAGGAAACCGATTCCACCCGTTAATAACACGGTTAACACACCCAGTAAAATTCCGCTAAGACCACCTTGAATGATGGAGGAGAAGCTAATGTTCATACCCAGAGCAAATGCAAAGAACGGAACAAGTTTGTCACTGCCTTTATGCAGCCATTCCCCCAGATTGCGGTCCAGATTACCAATAATGACACCAACGATGAGCGGAAGCAATACCGCGACAAAGGCCATAGGGGAAAACATACCGTTTGCAAAACCCATCGCACCAAAGATGGAGAGCGCTGCCATGGTCAGGAAAGGACCATCACTGAGAGCGAGGAAAGGGTAGGCTGCTTTGTCATCTTCTTTCCCGTATTGGCCGGCGAGAGCAATGTACAAACCGCCATTAGAGTTAGTCATCGCAGCAATAATGGCAAGCGGGGCCAGGCCGAGAAATAACCCGTTTGAATCCGCGAACAATATAGCGATAAAACCAAGGGCTGCACCAATCACCCATTTGAACGTAAGCAAGGTCAAACCTTTGCCGACAGAGGAACCTGCTGTTTTAAACGTAATCTGTGTACCCGCAATGAACAGGAACAGGGCAATCAAAGTACTGGCACTGTTAACAAAAAGTGCTTCCGTGAATCCGCCAATGCGCAGGGCATTTGGGAAGAATGTATTAATGGTTGCACCAAGTAACAGGGGAACGACCATCATACCGCCAGGGATGCGATCTAAAGTTGCTTTAATGTTCATAGTAGTAGCTCCTTATGAAGTAATCGTTTTTATGAAGCGCTTGCAGGGATTATATTATCCCATATCGTTTAATATAGCAACAATAAATTATTGTAAATTTTAAATGCTTGGTTAACTGTTTAAAAATGCAACACATAAAAGCGATAAAAAAGACGCAAACTTAAAGTTAATCTTTAAGTTTACGCCATAATGTGGCCCGGTTAATCCCCAGACGCTCTGCGGCCTTTGATTGATTGTTATTTTCCTCCTGAAGCACGAACTGAATAACTTCTTTCTCAATCTCCTTCAGCGTACCGTTCAACTTCATTGGGCTTGAAGAAGGTTGCTGATCCAGCAAGCGGGACAAGGTAGCCGTGGTGATTACATAATCTTGTTCGTTGAGTGCAGCCTGCTTGATCAGATGTTTCAGCTGGTTGACATTCATATGTGTGATCTGATCTTGGATCAGCTGTAGAGCATCTTCTTTGATTCTCACCGCAGTAGTTCCGTATTTGTGGTAGTAATCCGTCAGGAAATGCTGCATCAGTGGAGCCAGATCCTCCGGTCTATCCGCAAGATTTGGCATCATGATTGTATTAAGCTCCAGATCAAGTGACCACTGCGGGTTCAATATCTGTTCCCCGAGTATAAACACACCTATTTGGTTTTGAAGGCAGCTCTGGATAAAGGCGAGCAACTCTGGATCTTCCATACGTGTTTCCATGTGGTTAATCTCTACATTTCTAACCTTGGCGAGTGGTATCTTGTGCAAATGACCGGGCGGAACTTGCGAGAGATCCATCTGTAATAAGAGTCCGCCACCTGAGTACATCTGATGAATATGTTTGACCAGAAAAGATTTACCGGAATCTGCTTCACCCCGCAGATAGATCGGTTCATGATTCTCGTAGAGTGCCCGAATGTTCTGTAATACCGCCTGCATGGCAGGGGATTCGGCAACGATAGGCTCCATCGATGCGTCCGTAAACGTTGTTATGCCGAATTGTGCAAAGGCATAGGGTTGTCCTTTTTCCAGCATATATACCTTGTAGTTCTTGTTGTCCAGGGTCGTTTCATAGGCGTTAACCGTGAGCTGGTAATCGTCCACCATGAACACATTTTGGATCTGGGATTGATGGAACTCCAGACTGGTATTGGTCAGATATATGTGATTATCGGTCAGCGGATTTTTCCCAAAATCGGTCAGGTTCTCAAATACAACCTCATTCCGTTCATTTAAAATAACTAAATTGGGATGTTCCCGTGTAACCAGGTCATTCAGGATGATCGATATCGCATGATTTTTGCTCAAATAACGATAGACCAACTGCGCATCCTCCATCGCTCTAAGGATGGATTCCTGGCCGGATTGGATCAACAATCCCTCCAGACCATAAGTCTTCGCGGTGTTGACGGTGATCACATCTCCGACAATCTGTCGGTACCCGGAAGCTTTCAACTCCAAGAGTAATCGTGCCACATCTTCCGAGCTATGTATGGTATAGACCTTGAGGGGCAGATCCATCAGATCAATAATCGATTGTGCACCAGAGGTGATGTTGGAGAAGCCAACAATAGCTGTTTGGCCGTTAAACTGGCTTGCTAGTGTAAGTGAACGAATCATATCATAGCCCGATAACTGCACATCAATGACGGGAATGGTCACTGCTTTTTTAATGAGTTGGGCGGTTCCGCCGCGGCTGATGATAATCTCTGCACCGTTTTTCTCAGCTTGAGTTGCTAATTCCACACCGTTTGCCAAGTCGCCCACGTCCGTCTGAATGGTTAACTGGGGAAAGCGAGGAATGCACTCTTGTATAATAGGAATCATCGATTCGTAGGGAGCAATAAAGTGAACTCGTGTACGCATAATTTTCCTGCCTTTATAGAAAACTTTGATCCCCTTATTATAGCCAACTTGCGAAGGAATGGCACCTATGGGGGAACCAGCCCTGTTGTATCTGCAAAATGCCTGTGTGTTATGCCTTCATAACTCTCCGAGTGGAATGTGATGAAGTACACTGAATCGAATCGTTATGTATTTCAAAATTAATGCATAATTGCACACGATAAGTATAGAGAAATGAGGAGATTACATATGGGAGACATTCATAAAGTGGCTGAGCCGGATCACATCATTAAGGATGTTGTTGGGAAGTTCCCGTGCAGGGTGCTGTGGAGTGAAGGCCGTCCATGTCTGGAGTATCAGAGGGAAGAGGATGTGGCGTTACCGATCCAAATCGGATTGCAGAGGAAAGTGTGCTGTTCATTAAAGGACTGTGAACTAGGAAGAAAGATACTGAGAATTAGGAGAGGATTTTTTGATTATAAGGCGACACTATAAAGTGCTCGTCTTTTCTTATATTACGTTTTATAGTACGTATTTGGATCATAGTAACTCCACTTGCCATCGTGAAATGTGAAACGTATGTCTCCGTATTCATGTATTATAGTATACATATGAACTTTTCGGAGGAGGAACAAGTAATGGGAATCTTATCGAGGTTTAGAGACGTGATGAAGGCCAATGTGAACCACATGTTGTCTCGGGCGGAAGACCCGGAGAAGAGTGTGAATGAATATATGCGAAGCCTGAGCAGTGATCTGGGTCAGGTGAAGGCTGAAACGACAGCGGTGCTGTCGGATGAGAGCCGGGCGAAGCGAGCATTGGATGAGTGTAGCGCCGAGGTCAAGAAATTACAGCGGTATGCGGAAAAATCAGCGGAGTCTGGAGACGAAGACAAGGCACGTGGTTTTCTGGAGAAGAAAGTGAAGCTGGCTGACAAATTGAATGAATTACAAGCCGCCTATGAACGTGCTTCCGCCAAAGCCAAGATGATGAAGCATATGAACGATAAACTGGTTGCTGATCTGGGGCAACTGGAAGCGCGACATGCAGAACTGAAAGGTCGCATGGCAGATGCAAAGGCGCAGCAACAGACCAACGAACGGAATGCATCTGCGGGCAGAGCTGATGCTGCATTGAAGGCCATGGAAGACAAGGCGAATCAGGCGCTGAACGAAGCAGAGGCTTTGGCAGAACTTCGTGCTGGGACACAGGAAGATGATTTGGACGAATTAATTGCCCGGTTGGAGAGGGACATGAACGCAGATGCGGGTAATAATGAGAATGCGTCGCCAAGTGCAGAGGAAGAACTCGCAGCGATTCAGGAAAAGCTGAATAATAAGTAATACGTTACACCATTTCGTTAACATTGAGGTGAGCAGATGCCGGTTATTGAATATAAATGTCCAAACTGCGGCAGTGGTATGATCTTTGACAGTGTGTCAGGTGCATTATCCTGTCCCAGCTGCGGCCGCCAGGACAACATAGAGCAGATCCCCGATCCCTTGAAAAGACAAGTATTCACCGAAAACGAGGTCAAAGAATACCACTGTAACAGCTGCGGAGCTGACATTGTGACAGAACCGGAGACCAGTGCGACGACATGTAGTTTCTGCGGTGCAGCGGTTGTACTCAGTGATCGGCTGACGGGCAATCTGGCCCCTGCGATGGTGATTCCCTTTTCGATCAACAAGGATCAAGCCAAGCAGGCTTTCAAAAAGTGGTGCAAAAACGGCCTTTTAACGCCAAGTGGCTTCATGTCCGCCGATCGGATTCAGAGCATTACCGGCATGTACGTGCCGTTCTGGTTGTACGAGTTACATAACAAAATCGAAGTGCATGGTCGTGGCACCAAGGTCAGATCCTACACACAGGGCGACTACCATTACACAGAAACACAGCATTTCGATATATACCGCCGGATTCGGCTGAATTACGTGAATCTGCCCATTGATGCATCGGAGAAAATGAAGGATGAACTGATGGATAAGCTGGAGCCGTTCCCATATAACCAGCTGAAATTGTTCAAGACCCCGTATCTGGCGGGGTACATTGCGGAAAAATACAGTTATACAGATGAGGAACTTTTCCCACGGGCGAAGGATAAAACAAGATCGTACATTGATTCTTATATTGCCTCAACCGTATCCGGTTATAGCAGTGTGAGCTACACGGACAAACAGATTGATACTACGCTCAAAAACGCGGACTATGTGTTGCTCCCGGTTTGGATGGTCAACTATGACTATAATCGGGCACAGTATACCTTTGCCATGAATGGTCAGACAGGTAAAGTGGTCGGTAAACCGCCGATCAGCAAAGCCAAAGTGGCTGGATGGTTCGCAGGGGTATCTGCGGTCTCGTTACTGTCACTGAAGCTGGTTTCCTGGATGATGGGAGGTGGATTCTTATGAGAAAAAGAACCCCTCTGGCCGTGATGGCTACGCTCATTTTACTTATGATCACCCTTGTTGCTCCGTTGATTCCCATGTCATCGGCATCCGCAGCGGAGAGCAAAAATCTCATCTACGATGAGGCCGACCTGCTGAGTGAGCAGGAAATAAGTGAACTGAATCTACTTGCGAATCAGTATGGCGCGGAACGGCAGACAGACTTTGTAATCTATACCTCCAATAACGAGGAGCATAAAAGTGAAAAACTGCTTACCGAAGACTTTTATGACGATCAGGGATTTGGTTACGATAAAACGCATGGAAACGCAGTTATTCTTACAATAGACATGTACAATCGGAAGATGTATCTGGCTGGTTTTTACAAAGGGGAAGAGTACATCGATAATGGCAGAGCCGATAAAATTACGGCCAAAATTGCCCCAGATGTATCGGATGGAAATTATAGATTGGCTTTTGAAAAATATCTGGAGCTCTCCTACGAATATATGGATCTTAAGCCCGGGGTAAACCCGGATAATATCCTCTTCAATACGTGGTTTCAACTTGCTGTATCCGTGGCAATCGGAGGAATTGTAGTTGGTATAATGACCCATCGTTCTGGCGGGCGAGTTACTGTCAATCGTGCAACATATGAGGATTCCAGTAATTCCAGTGTAATTGATCGTCAGGATCGGTACATTCGTACAACTGTCACCAAACGCAAGATTGAGAAGAACAATAACAACGGTGGCGGAGGCGGCGGTGGAGGCACCACTCGAGGTGGCCATTCCCATAGCGGTAGCAGCCGATCGTTCTAACATCACGGACACTCGTAATAACTTAACGCAGGCATGATGGCACACAATGCTTACTATAGAAGGGATGGGAATTAGTATGGGATTTTTCAGAAATCAATTTTCGAATGTGGTGGAATGGGAAGAGTTCAGAGATGACATGATATTTTGGAAGTGGAGCAACCGAGAGATCAAGAAGGGGAGTAAACTGATCATCCGTTCGGGTCAGGACGCCATTTTCCTGAATAACGGTAAAGTGGAAGGCATTTTCGAGGACGAAGGATCATTTAATATCGATTCCGAGATCATTCCATTCCTTTCTACATTAAAAGGATTCAAATTTGGATTCAACAGTGGCATGCGGGTCGAAGTCTTGTTTGTAAATACAAAAGAGTTCACCGTGCGGTGGGGCACACAAAGTCCGGTGTTGATTCCAACACCACAACTCCCGGGCGGGATGCCAATTCGGGCCAACGGAACATTTAATTTCAAAGTAAGTGACTATGTTACCCTGATTGATAAGATTGCAGGCATTAAGCAGAGTTATCTGGTCGAGGATGTCAAAATCCGAATCACTTCTGTGCTGGATCAGCTTCTAATGAAGTGGATTAGCCGCGAAGGGAAGGATATGTTCAACCTGCAGGCCAACGCATCGGATATTGCCAAAGGGATTCAGGAAGATCTGGATATGCAGATGATGGACATCGGCATTGGAATTACCGGTTTCCAAGTGATGAGCTTCAACTATCCAAAAGAGATTCAGGATATGATTACAAAGACCGCTTCGCATGAGATGATTGGTAATCTGCAAAAGTATCAGCAGGTCAGCATGACAGACGGCATCTCATCCGGTAAAGTACAGGGCGGCGGCGCGGCTTCGGATATGGCGGGCATGATGATGGGCATGAACATGGCCAATGAAATGATGAAAAACATGAACCAGAATCAAGGCCAAAACCAGAACAATAATTCCAATTCGTCTCAGAATCAGAATAGCGATCAGAAACCAGTGGGAAATAGCAACGGTGATTCAGGTAACTCTTCATCTACAGAAGGCAACAAGAAGCCAAACTTCTGCCCGAACTGTGGAGCCAAAAATGAAGGAGCCAACTTCTGTCCGAATTGTGGTCAAAAGCTGGGCTAATCAAATCAATACATGTAGGGCTAGGTTCGTAGTAAGTGAAATTACTGCGGAGCTAGCCCTTTTTTGTTTGGATTCATATATTTAATTTTGATAAAAGAGTTGACAACCGATCACAAATCATTTATCTTTAACTTAAGATATTTAATTTAAATATAAATAACAACCCAAACAAATATCTTTAATCCATTACATGAGGAGAGATCAAGATGATGATCCCAACATTGACCAGAATAAATGAACTTTCAAGAAAAGCTAAAGAGGGCGGATTGACGGAGATGGAAAAAGAGGAACAGGTTCGTCTTCGCCAGGAATATCTGCAAACTTTTCGCGGTTCGGTCAACGACATTCTGCTGAATGCAACCATCTATGATCCAAACGGCGATGACGTGACTCCTGATAAATTGAAACAAGAACAGGCCAATCAAAATAACAATTAAAATATAATTCGCTAGATCATATATCTTAATTTAAAGATAATACAAACTTACTATAAATCACTTACCAAACCAAGGAGGAATTAATCATGACTATTCAAACAGCAGGTATTCACCATATTACAGCTTTCGCAGGAGATCCACAGGCCAACGTTGATTTTTATGCCGGAGTTCTGGGACTTCGTCTGGTGAAAAAAACAATCAACTTCGATGCACCTGATGTATATCATCTGTATTTTGGAGATGAACACGGAAGCCCAGGTACCATCATTACCTTCTTCCCATCGGCTGGATCACCACGGGGCAAAATTGGCGGAGGTCAGGTCGGCATCACTTCCTATGTCATTCCTCCTGGGTCGATTGGCTTCTGGCAGAATCGGCTGGAACAGTATAACATTGAGGTAACCAAAACAAGTCGCTTCAATGAAGACCTGCTTCAATTCGAAGATGGCGAAGGCCTGCGGCTTGAGCTTGTTGAACGGGAAGAGGGAGCAATCAGCACTTGGGCGCATGAAGGGATTCCGACCGATAAAGCGATTAAAGGCTTCGGTGGTGCTGTCCTGTTCAGTGTTAACCCGCAAAGAACGATGGATGCTCTTGAGAAAATTTTGGGATTTGTCAGAGTGAGTGAAAATGAAGAGTATGCTCGTTTCCGGTCCAGCGGGGATATCGGTAATGTCGTAGATGTTCCAGTGACCCGTATGGCTCTGGGTATGGGCGGCGCAGGAACCGTGCACCATATTGCATGGCGCGCCAAAGACGATGAAGAGCATGCACAGTGGAGTGAAGCTGTACGTGATTACGGGTACCAACCGACTCCAGTGCGGGATCGTCAGTACTTTAACGCAATCTACTTCAGAGAAGCTGGCGGCATTCTATTTGAAATTGCTACAGATCCTCCGGGCTTTGCCAAAGATGAACCTGCTGATTCGCTTGGACAAAAATTGATGCTGCCTGAATGGTTTGAGAAATACCGCCCTCAAATTGAGGACAATCTGCAACCGATTGTGGTAAGAACGCTCGTACCTGCTACAGCTGCGAATTAATAAGAGTTCTAGAAAAAACCTGAAAAAGCGAAGCGTTCGCCTAAAAGCTTTCTGAAAGAAAGCTACATCGGAAGTATACGCTATCCCCGGATTTTCCCTTAGGAAAAGGGAATCAAAAAAATCTGGGGGTAACAGCGATTGAAGGGTTACTCGTCATCGAAGTGTATGTGTAATGAAAAACCTAAAGGAGCAACGAAGGATGATGGAGAAAAAGGTTACCTGGCTGGAGCTGTTTTACGATCTGCTCTTTGTAGCAGCGGTCTCCAAAGCAGGTCATGTCCTGTTACATGCCGAACATGGAGTAATTACGTTTGAATATTTAATGAAGTTTGTGCTTATTTTTATCCCTGTTTGGTGGGCATGGGTCGGTCAGACCTTGTTTATTAACCGCTATGGTCAAGATATCCTGATCCATCGAATATTCCTCATCCTTCAGCTTCTGTCCGTTATGGTCATGACGGCAAGCCTCTCTACCCATTTTGACCAATACTACCTGTCCTTCTTCATTGGATATATCGGCTCACGGGCATTTACGGCGATTCAGTATCTGACGGCTCACAAGTCAAAAGGCGAGCATCAGCAGCAAGCGGCTCGTTACTTGGGTACCTGTTTCCTCATTGGGATTTTGATCTCATCAGGTTCATTGTTCTTCGATTCCTGGTTACGCTACGTGATTTTGTATGCGGGGATTGCTGTGGACATCGTACTTCCGTTGATCGGACGCAAAAATCTGGTGAAGGTACCGGTTCAGACCCATCACTTGTTGGAACGTTTCGCGCTCTTTACACTCATCCTGCTGGGTGAATCGGTGGTAAGCATTATCGCTGTGCTGCAAGCCGATCATTGGGATATGAAATCCATTCTGTTTGCCGCCTTTACGTCCATCTTTGTCATTGCGATATGGTGGCAATACTTCGACAACGTGGAGAAAAAAGTCAGCAAAGAGATTCAGACTGCCGGGCAAGCGATCATATACGGCCATCTGTTCATCTACATCTCTATGAGTATGATCGCTGCCTCAATTCAGCTGTTATATCAGAATCAGTTAAACTATGTGTTCATGCTGGGGTTTGTATTTGGATCAGCGTTACTGTATTTCTTGTCGACATCACTTGTGTTCCACCGTTACAGACACGCACATCTACGACTCCGGCCACGTCATCTGGCAGTCATGGTGGGGTTACTGGTGGCATTTGTCCTTGTTGATCTGGTCTACCAGGTTCCGGGTTATGTCATCATGGGCGAAGACATGTTATTCTTCCTGGTGTATGCGAAACTTACGACTTAATATATCAAAGGAATTCTATAGCCTTCTAGGTAGCAAAACAAACTAAATAACCGTTTTCCAGTAGTATACCGGAGAACGGTTATTTAGTTTGTACCTGAAATCGATTCCAGATGAGACACCATTAATAGTTATCTGATGATTCAGAGATGTTGATAGCAGTAGAGGCTACTTGTGTATCGGGTCTTAACATTTTTAAGGTCTTAACAATGGGTATGGGTCCTTTTTGACCATCAATGAACGTAGTGCCCGAATTTATTTGTGTTATCGGTTCGATAAGAAACGTTCTTGCTACATATGTTCCTTCCACTATTTTATCTATTCCAAGATGGATGTAAGCATTGTGATACACATCAAATATTAATAGGGCACAATTAATACTATTAACAGGTTGAGTGTAGTAAACGACTTGTGTTGAAGACATAAGTAGCTTGGGAATGAGATGGAAATTAACTAATTTACTTTTTACACTATTGAATCCACCCTTGTTTTTCTTTTTTAAATCTTCAAACGTAATTATACCGTTCATAACACCATTGAAACCTGGCATGCCCTTATATTTTGAAGCTGCGCGTTCCTTCAAAGTTTTATTGACAATACTTTGTAAGCCTACAAGATGACAAAAGTTTTCTTTGTTAAAATCTAAGTGAAGTACGGAGCCGTCTCCCAAGTTGTATGTAAATCGATATGGTAATAGATAGCTGATGTAGTAGTCGAGGAGCAATTTTAGGTTAATCTGATCTATTCTTGGTTTTACATCTAGTGAGTGTAAGTCGTGGACATGTGATATCCTTTCGAGCATATAGGTTCCCTCACAGTTTCTATTTACAAACTAAAAAAGACGCTAGGTAGATAGAACCAGCGCCTTCACAATTATAATATGGTGGCGACTAAAAGCTCTGTTCCGCGTCTTATTTAAAGTCCACCGCGGAGTGGAACTAGGGGTCGCCTTCCCCAGTGACCCTAAGGGTCCAAATATAGTATATTCCGTATTACCGTGTGTTATGCAACTAATTACTCTATTCCGCATCTTATTTAAAGTCCACTGCGGAGTGGAACCAAGGGTTGCAACCCTGGTGAGCACAGTACGCTCCTAATTTGTTGATATCACTAGTATACCACAAAAGCCTTTTAGTTCAACGAAATAGGAGGTATTATCCATACGTTTATCGGAATTAATTCCCTAAATATTATCCTTGAATCATTGTATTCTTAACGAATAATTGATTGAATGAGCGTGTTCTTACATCGTGGAACGGCGTAATTGTGTCTGCAACTTTTGACGTTAGGGTAATTTCTTCTCAAAAGCACAAATCTAATTTAATTTCTTCTATAGAATCTGTTAATATGAGACTATGTACAAGTGAATCTACCAGATCATAGAATATCTTTTATATAAAATGAGCGTAAGAAACAAACATGAAAACGGAGAGGACAGAAATAACCTGAAGAAGCATAAGCGTTCGCCTTTATCAACGGATTTCTCCCTTTAGGAAAAGGGAATCAAGAAATCGGGGGATAAGAGTGATCGAAGGGTTGTTCTGTCCTAGTAGTGGCCGAATGTACGTTTTGTTAGTTCATTTTATATATAGCGATTCGTAGATATGGGGATGACAATCAGGAGGGAAATCATTGAGCACACATCAAATCGGAGTTCCATTGGAAGGGTTTGCAGAGTTTAGTCGTACGGTTGCCGCTGAAGGAGCCGTTTTACTCAGAAATGAAGGCCAAGTGCTTCCACTTCGTGAAAACGAAAACGTTTCAGTTTTTGGTCGCATTCAAGTCAATTATTATCGGAGCGGCACGGGTTCAGGCGGTAGTGTTCATGTAGCTTATACAACGAATCTGTTAGATGGTCTTCGCAGCAAAAAGAATATTACTGTTAATGAAGAGCTGGCAGCTGTCTATGAGAAGTGGATTGAGGAAAATCCATTTGATGATGGCGGAAAAGTATGGGCGGCTGAGCCATGGAATCAGAAAGAAATGCCTTTGACGGATGAACTGGTTGCACAGGCCAGAAGCAAGTCTAGCAAAGCCATTATCGTTATTGGACGTACAGCAGGAGAAGACCAGGATAATGCGGATGCGCCAGGAAGTTACCAACTGACAGAAGATGAGAAAGCGATGTTGAAGCAAGTTACGTCGCAGTTTGGACACACAATCGTTGTGTTGAATGTCTCAAATATCATCGACATGAGCTGGTTAAACGAAACGTATCTACATCCGATCCAAGGCGTAATTTACTCCTGGCATGGCGGTATGGAGGGTGGTAATGCGATTGCCGATGTGCTGGCGGGGGACGTTACACCAAGCGGTAAACTGACAGATACGATTGCATATTCCATCGAAGATTACCCTTCGACAAGCAACTACGGCAATGAGTTCAAGAACCTGTATCAGGAAGATATCTATGTAGGTTATCGTTATTTCGAAACGTTTCGACCTGAGCGCGTTCAGTTTGAATTCGGTTACGGCCTGTCTTATACGACGTTTTTGGCCCAACACGAAGAAGCAAAATCAGTGTCCAAAGACGGCGAAACCTACATTGAAGTTCGTGTAAATGTGACCAACTCAGGTACAACATATGCGGGCAAAGAGGTTGTGCAAGTTTATTATGAAGCACCACAAGGCAAACTGGGACAACCGGTGAAGGCTTTGGTGGCTTTTGGCAAAACAGGATTGTTGCAGCCGGGCGAGTCAGAACTTCTGACGATCAGCTTCCCGATCCATGCCATGGCATCTTACGATGATGCAGGTGTTACAGGTCTTGCTTCCGCGTACGTATTGGAAGAAGGCACATACCGACTGCATGTAGGAACCAGTGTGAAACAAGTGCAGCATATCAGCATTGATGGCCAGGATGGATATGTGATTGAATCCCTTCAATTGGTGGAGCAACTGCAAGAAGCGATGGCCCCAACTGAAGATTTTACACGGATGAAACCAGGTACGCGCAAGGAAGATGGATCTTATGAACTGACTTATGCAGAAGTACCGAAACGTAAGATATCCATGGCAAACCGGATCGAGCAGAATCTCCCGCAAACGCTGGAGCAGACAGGTAACCAGGGCCACAAGCTGAGTGACGTTAAGGCTGGCAAAGTGAGTCTGGAAACCTTCATCGCTCAACTGAGTGATCAGGATCTGGCGGCGATTGTCCGTGGCGAAGGCATGAGCAGTCCGCTCGTTACTTCGGGAACAGCATCTGCATTTGGTGGTGTCAGCGACAGCCTGTTTAACTACGGTATTCCGGTAGCATGTACGGCAGATGGCCCGTCCGGTATTCGTATGGATAGTGGCGAAAAGGCAACACAGGTATCCATTGGTACGTTGCTTGCGGCGACATGGAACAAGGATCTTGTTGAAGAGTTGTATGTGATGGAAGGACAGGAATTGCTAAGAAATCAGGTGGATACCCTGCTCGGACCTGGACTCAATATCCGCCGGAGCCCGCTTAATGGCCGGAACTTTGAGTACTTCTCCGAAGATCCACTGATCTCGGGTGTATTTGCGGCAGCATGTACGAAAGGTATCATGAAGGGTGGTTCCAATGCCACACTGAAACACTTTGCCTGCAACAACCAGGAGAAGCACCGCAGTAAAGTAGATGCTGTTGTCTCCGAACGTGCACTGCGTGAAATTTACCTGAAAGGGTTCGAAATCGCTGTAAAAGAAGGCGGAGCAAACTCCATCATGACCTCCTACAACCCGGTTAACGGACACTGGGCGGCATCCAACTACGACCTGAACACCACGATTTTGCGTGGCGAATGGAATTTCGACGGAATCGTAATGACCGACTGGTGGGCGATTATGAATGATGTGACCGAAGGTGGAGAGGCTGATCGCAAATACACCAACTGGATGATTCGTGCGCAGAATGATCTCTACATGGTTGTACCGAACTACGGCGCAGAGATCAATGGCTGGGACGACAACACGATTGAATCCTTGGAAAATGGAACATTGACTCGCGGAGAGCTGCAACGCTCGGCGATTAATATCTGCAAGTTCATCATGAATGCACCGGTGTCCGGCAGAAAACATGAGATCGTGGAGAATGTCGCTTCGTTCCAAGCGAATGCCTCCCTATCTGCTGCACAAGCTCAGGATCTGGTTGAGAACGCACAGGTGAAACCTGCAGTAGCTGAACCCGTCTACATGAAAGTGAGCGAGGCCGGCCATTATCGGATTATCGTACAGATCATGTCCCCTGAGCCGGAACTCGCTCAAAGTGCATGTAACCTGCTCCTGAATGACCAGTTGGTAACCACCATCCAAACAAATGGTACGGAAGGCAAATGGATCAGACAGAAACTTGTCAAAATAGATCTTGAAGCAGGACTGTATGAATTGAAACTGGACTTCACCAAACCAGGTCTCCAGATTGATTGGATCGAATTCAAGCAGGTGTAGAAGATAATCGGAAATATCAGGTGATAAGAGCAATCGAAAGGTTGTTCTGTCATCGAAAGCAGAATACGTGGGTATATGACAAAGGACACTGTACGCAGGTGTCCTTTGTTGTAACACAGAATAGCTACTGTTATGATAGTGTTATGAGATTCGTAGTTCTGAACAATGGGGTCAGGGGTGTTGCGAGGAATGAGAAATTATAATTTTTTGAGTCCAATCCTGCTGGTTGTGGTGGCGCTGATTGTGAGAGGCCTGGTGACTAACCTGGGAGTTCTTTTCGGATTATCACAAGAAGTGGCGAGTAATATTGCCATGATAGCCATGATCATTGCTGCACTGATTATGTTTAATCGAATGACGAAGGCTCGGCGTAGAAAATAGAAAAAGCTCGGATAACCAGAAGGTTATCCAAGACACGAAGACACCCTCGGGGTGTCTTTTTTGTATTGACGTTCTGATCCTAACGTTTTAGACTATTGCTAATTGATAATAACATTATAAATAACAAAAATAACAAAACTCATCAAACAAAGTATATGATGTCCGTTGCACTCTCTATTTGCTAGCCCATTCCGGTCCCCAAAGGAGAATCCAATCATGAAGATCATTGCCGACAAACCATATATCGTTCAGGACGGTCAGCCTTTGCAAATTGGGATCTGGAAGCTGACCGTCGCCCATAATGATGAAGAAGGACCGCAGGAGCGCTGATGAAGCGTTCAGTCGGTCCTTTATGTCATGGATCAGGCTGTGTGCAGTTCGAGTGATGTCTATCGATACGGGTTAACGGTTCTAGAATAATCTACGATGAAGTGAAGGGAGCGATCCTTATGGAAAGACAGCCTGTATTGGAAGTCATTGCTGTGGATGCGGCAGATGCCAAAGCAGCTGAGGAGGGAGGGGCTGATCGGATTGAGCTGGTGTCTGCGATGTCTGAAGGAGGACTTACCCCCGGTTATGGTGTCATGGAGCATGCGGTATCCCGAGTATCCATTCCGGTGTATGTCATGATCCGTCCGCATAGCCGCTCGTTCCGCTATAGCGCAGATGACATCCGCGTTATGACCCAGGATGTACGCGTGGCGAGGGAACTTGGAGCCGCTGGCATCGTGATCGGCGCCCTCACCGGAAATGGTGAAGTCGACCTCATATCCTTGCAATCATGTATGGCCGAAGCTCAGGGTTTGGGCGTTACGTTTCATCGTGCTATTGATGTGAGCACAAGCCTGACTGAGGCGCTCAAGGCCATTAACACATTGGGCAACGTGGGGCGTGTACTTACATCGGGAGGAAAACAGACAGCACCTGAAGCGATGCAAGAACTGAAACAGCTTCAGCAATTGGGGCAAATCTTGAACATCGCTGTCATGGCAGGGTCGGGGGTCACCATAGAGGGAATTCAAACGCTAGTGAGTCAGACGGGTATCACGGAAATCCATATGGGATCAGGCGTGAGGTACAAAGGCAGCTTTAATTATCCCATGGATCCACATTTGGTTGAAGAAGCCAAGCAGCAGTTATTGCTTGCATCAAGGCCATTCATGGACAGTAGTGCACTGAGTAGTGGTCCAAGCAAGGGTGGTCCAATGGTATAGGGATGCGCTAAATAAAAGGAGTGATACGCCATGAATTATGAACTGCAACCAGCCGAATGGATTAAGTCCGCAGCACAGGTCAGCCCGTCCGAACGCCAGCTGAGGTGGCAGGAGATGGAGTTCTACGCGTTTATTCATTTTACGGTAAATACATTTACGGATCAGGAATGGGGCACTGGGGAGGAAGACCCGGCGATTTTCAATCCTTCTGAACTGAGTGCAACGCAATGGGTGCAGGCGTGCAAGGCTGCGGGGATGAAGGGGCTGATTCTGACATGTAAGCATCATGATGGATTTTGTTTGTGGCCCAGTGAGTATACACCGCATACGGTCGCGGCTAGTTCGTGGAGGAATGGTACGGGGGATTTGGTTCGGGAAGTCGCCGATGCCTGCCGTGAGGGCGGGTTGAAGTTTGGCGTGTACCTGTCTCCTTGGGATCGTCATGAAGCCTCCTACGGAGATTCGGAGAGGTATAACGAGTTTTTCCTCCAACAGTTACGCGAGCTGCTTACGAATTATGGCGACATCTTCTGTGTATGGTTTGATGGTGCATGTGGTGAGGGTCCGAATGGCAAAAGGCAGGTCTATGACTGGGACGTCTATTATGCGCTTATTCGTGAACTTCAGCCCGAAGCTGTCATCTCGGTATGTGGCCCGGATGTTCGCTGGTGCGGCAATGAGGCGGGGCATACGCGGGAATCGGAATGGAGCGTTGTGCCAGCGCATATGCAGGATAATGAGAAAATTCAGGAGCAATCGCAACAGGTGGATGATGGTGAGTTTGCCACAAGGATCAATACGCAGGACAGTGATTTGGGAAGCCGAGAGGTTATTCGTTCCCAAGGTGACCAACTGATCTGGTACCCTGCCGAGGTGAATACCTCGATTCGCCCAGGATGGTTCTATCATGCCAGTGAAGATGATCAGGTCAAAACACTGGAAGAACTGCTCGCCGTCTATTACGGCGCAGTGGGGGGCAACGCCACCTTTTTACTCAATCTGCCACCGGATATGCGTGGTCTCATTCACGAGCGGGATGTGGAGCGACTACAGGAATTGGGAGATTCACTGCGCACCATTTTTCAGGAAAATTTCGCCTTGCAGGCGCTGGTAAAAGCATCGGAGACGATGGATGAACAACATGCCGTATCGGAAGTGCTGACGGAACGCCGGGATACGTATTGGTGTCCTCACGAAGGAACAGAGCAGGCTTGGATTGAGCTGGATTTGCGGGAGGAACGATCGTTTGATCGGTTGGTGCTGATGGAACATATCCAGACAGGCCAACGGATTGAACGTTTTACACTGGAGTCGCAGAGGGCAGATGGTGGTTGGGAAGAGTTTTACAAGGGGACGGTGGTGGGGCATAAGCGAATTTGCTGTTTCTCACAGGTCACATCGAGAAAGATGCGTTTAAGCATTCATGAATCCAGATGGTGCCCTACGTTGTCCGGAATAGGCATATATCTGAGCGAGCGGGGAGGGTTGTAACATGGCGGTGCTGACGTATAAAGGTTCACAATTTATGTATGATGGCGAGCCCATTCGGATTTTGTCGGGTGCCATCCATTATTTCAGAGTGGTCCCCGACTATTGGGAGGATCGGTTACTCAAGTTGAAAGCCTGCGGTTTCAATACGGTGGAAACGTATGTGCCGTGGAATGTCCATGAGCCGCAGCCGGGTCGGTATTGTTTTGAAGGGATGGCTGATCTGGAACGTTTTATTCACATTGCGGGAGATGTGGGTCTGCATGTGATTGTTCGTCCAAGTCCTTATATATGTGCCGAGTGGGAGTTTGGCGGATTACCTGCCTGGCTGCTTGCTGATGATGATATCCGTCTTCGGTGTAATAATGCAAAATTTCTGGCGAATGTGGATCGTTATTATGATGTGCTTTTGCCCAAATTAAAACCCCTTCTTAGTACCAATGGCGGACCGATCATCGCAATGCAGATTGAAAATGAGTACGGCAGCTTCGGAAATGACGCCAGTTACCTGCGATATTTACGTGATGGCATGGTGGAACGCGGTATGGATGTGTTGTTATTTACCTCGGACGGACCGACCGATCACATGTTACAGGCAGGATCGGTACCGGGGCATCTGGCTACGGTCAATTTTGGATCAGGTACGGAGGGAGCGTTCGCCAAGTTGCGTGAATATCAGGCGGACGAACCTTTAATGTGCATGGAGTATTGGAACGGCTGGTTCGATCACTGGGGTGAGTCGCATCATACCCGGGAAGCCTCAGATGTGGCTGGTGTGTTTGAAGAGATGCTTCGAGCAGGAGCCTCAGTCAACTTTTATATGTTCCACGGTGGAACAAACTTTGGATTTTACAACGGGGCGAACTGTCAGCAGAAGGATCAATATGAACCCACAATTACAAGTTACGACTACGATTCACTGCTCAGCGAATCAGGGGAGCCGACAGCGAAATTCCATGCGGTGAGGGACCTTATTGCTCGGTATAGCGATGAAGGTCTGGGTGAGATTGTGCTGCCAGAATCGAAGGGGACCATCGCCTATGGGCGGGTGGAGTTGACCCAACAGGCGTCATTACTGGCGCAGATGGACCGGATATCAGTCCCGGTACAACGCATGAATCCGGAACCGATGGAGAAGCTGGGTCAGGATTATGGCTTTATTTGTTATCAGACCCGAATATCCGGGCCAAGGGAGCGACAGGAACTGGTGGTTCAGGAGGTTCGTGACCGTGCGCTTGTGTTTGTTGATGGGCAATTTCAAGGTGTGCTCGAACGGGGCAATACGGAATTATCGGTATCCTTTGAAGTGCCGCCAGAGGGCGCAGAACTATTGATCCTTGTCGAAAATATGGGGCGAATCAACTATGGCCCATACCTGAGAGATCCGAAGGGGATTACGGAGGGGGTGCGACATGGCTTTCAATTTTTATATGATTGGACGATTCATTGTCTGCCATTAACCGATCTGTCGGATTTAAAATTCAGCGATGTGATTAGCGAAGCAATTAACGAAACAATTAATGAAGCACAGGGGCCTGCTTTTTATAGGGGGAATTTTCATATCAAGGATGTAAGAGATACTTTTCTGCGACTGGATAGCTGGACCAAAGGGGTTGTATTTGTAAACGGAATCAATCTGGGACGCTACTGGAATAAAGGACCGCAAAAAACACTGTATGTACCTGCTCCGCTCCTACATGAAGGTGAGAATGAAATCATGGTATTTGAGCTACATCAGACGGCTGATCTGGCCGTAATGTTCGTGGATACACCGGATTTGGGCTAGAAAAGGAAAATAGGTGAGCCAAACGATTATTGGCAATTGTCGTGTCCGCCAGAAAAAGGTATACGTTGGGTATGGACATCGACTAGGGCGTGTCTGAAAACTCCGAAGGACGCAGATTTTGCCGAATTTTCGTTCCAAGCAAGGAGATTTTCCGCAGGCGTGCCGGGGCACGTCAAGGGAAAGTGACGCAGCAGGGGGCGAAAAGGCGGTAAAAGATGCACTTCAGTGAGTTTTGAGACACGTCCTACAGGAGAGGATGAGGAAAAATGAAAGTTGGACTCAGCACCTACAGTCTGCAACAAGCATTGGATCGCAAAGAATTGACCGTACCGGATGCCATTCGTTGGATCGCCGATCAGGGTGGGGAACATGTGGAGATTGTGCCGATGGGGTTCAGTCTGATCGATAACCCGAAGTTGATTGATGAGATTAAAGCTGTGGCAAAAGAGGTAGGGATCGATATTTCCAATTACGCCATCGGCGCAAACTTCGCTGTTCAGGAGGACGCCGAAGCGTTGGAGCAAGAGATCCAGAATGTGATGCGACATGTGGATGTGGCTGATGCGCTCGGCGTGAAGCTGATGCGTCATGACGTGGCTTTCCGCCCTGCACCAGAGGGAACTGTAGCACAGTTCGAGATCGACCTACCGGTACTGGTGAAAGCCTGTCAGCGGATAGCCGATTATGCAGCGGGTTTTGGAATTACAACAAGCGTGGAGAACCATGGGTACTATGTGCAGTCGAGTGAGCGAATTCAGCGTTTGTTACACGAAACGGCGCGGTGTAACTTTAAGACCACGCTGGATGTCGGCAATTTCCTCTGTGTGGATGAAGACCCGGTGAGTGCCGTGAAAAATAACATTCCGTACGCGTCGATCGTGCACGCCAAAGACTTCTACTGGAGACCTTCCTACCGAAATCCCGGTGAAGGCTGGTTCCAAACCTCGCATGGCAATTACCTGCGCGGTGCCATTGTGGGCCATGGCGATATCGACATGCTTGAGGTATTCCGTGTGTTGAAACAATCCGGGTATGACGGATATATCTCGGTTGAATTTGAAGGCATGGAGAATTGCAAAACCGCCTCACGCATTGCCATGGATAACGTCCGCCGCCTATGGGAAGAGGCATAGGGCTGAGTACTTGTTTTAAATGAATAAAATTGAATCAAATGTTAAAGAAGGCGTGAGTAACAGAGGGGAAGCTTGGAACTGTAGGAGCGTTAGCGACCGCCTTTGTCTGCGGATTTCAACCGCTAGAGCGGTCAATAAAAGAAATTTGCAGACAACAGCGGCCGAAAGTCCAAGCATTCACCGTCGTTACGTTAAGCCGAGTATAATTTCTTGAGTCAATTCATATGAAAACGATGGAGGAATCAGCACTATGCCCAAATTGAAAGTCGCCGTTATCGGTGCCGGATCCATATCCGATTGCCATTTGCAAGCGTACGCCAGTAACCCGGAGGTTGAAATATACGCCATCTGTGACCTGAATGCAGTACGTGCCACTGAAGTCGCGAAGCAATATAATGCACCTCATGTGTTTACCGATTATAAGGAACTGCTCGCAATGCCCGAAATTCATTCCGTCAGCATCTGTACATGGAACGATTCCCATGCGGAGATTAGTATTGCTGCTCTGGACGCGGGCAAAAACGTGCTGTGTGAGAAACCACTATGCCAAACCGTTGAGGATGCGCTCGAAGTAGAGAAGGCCGTTCACCGCAGCGGAAAGCTGCTTCAGGTCGGTTTTGTTCGCCGCTATAGCGACAATGCACAGATTCTGAAGAAGTTTATCGACGAGGGTGAACTGGGCGAGATCTATTATGCCAAAGCCTCCAGTCTGCGTCGTCTGGGCAATCCGGGTGGCTGGTTCTCGGATATCAACCGCTCCGGCGGCGGCCCGCTGATCGATATCGGGGTACATGTGATCGACATATGCTGGTATCTGATGGGCAGACCGAAGGTGAAATCCGTCTCCGCTAACGTATCCAATCGATTAGGAAACCGCTCGAACATTAACAATCTATCGTTCTACAAAGCAGCGGACTATGATGCAGAACAGAACACCGTTGAGGATATGGCAAATGCCCTGATTCGTTTCGAGAACGGCGCAAGCCTACTCGTGGATGTCAGTTTCACGCTCCATGCCAAAGCGGATGAGACTTCGGTCAAACTATATGGCGACAAAGGCGGTGCCGAGCTGGAGCCGGAAATTTCGATCATTGGCGAGAAATTCAACACCATTTTGAACATGACCCCACAGGTCGATTTCAAATCATTCGATTTTATGGGCTCGTTCCGCAATGAAATCAACCATTTTATCGATAGTACCCAGGGCCGCAAAGAAACACTTAGCCCCGTCGAAGACGGCGTCGAAGTGATGAAAATGCTCTGTGCCATCTATGAATCAGCCCGTCAGGGCCGCGAAATCACGCTGTAAAGGTAGGATTGTATTGCGTTGTTACGCTACGTTGATACTTTACTACTCCCGTGGCATTAAAAGTTATGAGCACTTCGCTCCTTTTCAATGAAAAGCTCTGCTCGGGGCGGGATTCGGAGTCGGCTTCTTGGCCCGCGGTTGGAGTAGAGCAGGGAGCGAGTACTAACGAATCTGAGGCGTCTTATTTAAGGATTCGGAGCGCTAGCCGAAATCTAAGGAATCTGACACATGCTATATCAGAATAAGCAGCAGTATACAGCGTTTTTACCACCTAATTTCGGGAAATAACGTGTCTGATGTTCCTTACAATTTAAAAAGAGGAACAAAAGGCTAAATAAGACGCCCTGTGTTCCTTAGAAAATTCTCTACCTATTCACCAGGATAAACGGGCTTGGATTTCAAGACGTTATAAACGCACTGACATCCATCATCGTAAATCTTCCCTGAACTGAAGTTGAAGGCATACCCTATATAAACTAATCGTTACGCCAAAACGGAGAACACAAAACCAATCCAAAACAACGAATCGCACTCTCTCTGATCTTGTATTCCCTATAGAAACGAGGGAAATAAGGGGTCCATAGTGATTGGAGAGGGCACCGCACTCGAAATAACAGAATTACTGTGCCCCTCACAGTTAAACTAAGCGTTTACGCCAAAACAGAGAACGCAAAACCAATCCAAAACAACGGAACGCACTCTCTCTGCCCTTGGATTTCCCTATAGAAACAAGGGAAATAAGGGGTTCCATAGTAATTGGAGAGGGCACCGTACTCAAAATAACAAAGTTACTACGCCCCTTAATAGTTAAACTAGCGTTTACGCCAAAACGGAGAGTGCAGAACCAATCTGAAGAAGCGAAGCGCTCGCCTTTATCACCGTATTTCCAACAATTATAAAGTGAAATAAAAGAAATCCGGGGATAACAGCGATCGAAAGATGGTACTGCAATCGGAGTGACCAGGCGTAACATGCATGGTTTATCTTTTATCTAATCCAAAGGAGATGAAACAGGATGAGCGAAACCAAAGAAACCGTACTGGAGCAGGAAGAGAAGATCGTCGAAGCCGGGGTGCACAATTTTAGCAAAGAGGATGAGTGGATCAAACCGGAAGATCCGCTGCTGAATGAGCGGCTGGAGTGGTTCAAGGATCAGAAGCTGGGGTTGATGATGCACTGGGGGCCGTATTCCCAGCTTGGTCTTGTGGAATCCTGGGCGCTGAGCGACGAGGATGGCGATTGGTCGCGCGATGACATCGACTGGACGGATGACATGGAAGATTTCAAACGGGAATATTTCGATCTGAACAAAACCTTCAATCCGATTCGTTTCCAGCCCGAGGAGTGGGCACAGATGGCGGCAGATAACGGGTTCAAATACTTCCTGTTCACCACCAAGCACCATGACGGTTTCTGCATGTGGGATACCAAGACGACGGATTACCGGATTACGGGCAAGGACACGCCTTTTCATACCCATAAGTATGCGGACATCTGTCGAGCACTGTTTGACGCTTTTCGGGCCAAAGGACTGGGTATCTCAGCGTATTTCTCCAAAGCGGACTGGCATACCCCGTATTACTGGGCACCGGGCATGGAGCGTGGACGTCATATGTGGCGCGGCCCTTCGTATGATCCCCATAAGTATCCGTGGCTGTGGGAGAAATTCGTGGAGTTCACACATGAGCAGATCATGGAGCTGCTGACGAATTACGGGCGGATCGAATGTCTGTGGCTGGATGCCGGCTGGGTGCGCGAAGGTCGCCATGGTCAAGATATCAGGTTGGGAGAAGTCGTGGAACGGGCGCGTCAGACCACACAACCTTGGCTTCTGTCCGCAGATCGCACCGTGGGTGGGCCGTATGAGAATATCGTTACCCCCGAGCAGACCATACCGGAACATCCGATGAACATTCCATGGGAGAGCTGTATTACGGTGGGGAACTCCTTTGCTTTTGGATTCGATGATCAGTATAAAACGGGAAGACAGCTGGCACATATTCTACTCGAAGTCGTGTCCAAGGGTGGTAACCTGGCGCTGAATGTAGGACCACAACCCGATGGGCGTCTGCCAAAAGGGGCAATTCGAGGCATCAAGGGCCTCGGTGAATGGTTGGGTACTCATGGAGAAGGCGTCTATGGAACCCGGATCTGCGGGCCATATTATACGAAAGATTGGGCTTTCACCCAGAAGGAAGAGATCAACACCGTATATGCCTTCCGTATATACAGAAACGAGAATGAGACCGTACAACCACAGTTGGTCATTCCTTATCTGGAAAAGGTAGAGCGGATCGAACTCGTCGGTAGCGATGACGTACTTTCGTATCAGCTGACAGAAGACGGACTTCTCGTGGAACTGCCCCAATCCGCTGCAACCAGTGGTACACCCATCACACATACGTTCAGGCTAGTCACAAGCGCATAGAACGCCATGTCAATTCCGGGGGAGATATAACAGCCTCCGGGATTTTTTTATTCATACATAAGGGACACAATCACCAATAGAAACGGCTCGCAATCGCTTGTCACACAAGGGTTTGTGGAATAAAGAGAAGTCGGAGAAAATTGCAAATTGATAAAAGTTTACCGTGCGATGTACTATCAAATCAAGAAAGCGCTACCTGATATGAATGTTTACATCATGTTTGTTAAACAAGGAACTAGGAACAGAAAAAAGGATGTTTAAGGGATGTAAATGTAATGTATTATTACACTTGAGGTGTAGAAGGAGTGACGCAAATGAGTCGAGCTACGGAAAGCATACCCGCCAAGATGGAACTCCAACAGAGGAAACATGTGGAGCCCAAGCGGCAGCATCCATTCATCAAAAGCCTCAAGAAACACTGGGAACTCTACCTGCTCGTGTTGCCCCCGGTATTGTATCTGTTGATCTTCAAGTACATCCCTATGGTGGGTGTCCAAATCGCCTTCAAGGACTTCAGTGTAGTCAAAGGAATCTGGGGAAGCCCGTGGGTCGGATTCAAACACTTTGAAGCCTTCTTCCAATCTCCAAACTTCTGGCTGTTAATCAAAAACACGATAGGCATCAGCTTTTATTCCTTAATTGCTGGTTTCCCCATTCCGATCCTTCTGGCGCTGGCGCTGAATGAGATTCGAACGGGTTACTTCAAAAAGACCGTGCAGATGGTCACTTACGCTCCGCATTTTATCTCAACGGTTGTTATGGTATCCATTATCATTCTGATGCTCTCCCCGCATGTGGGCGTAGTAGACAAGCTGTTCACACTGCTCGGCTTCCCGATGACGAACTTCATGGGCATACCGGAATACTTCAAATCGATCTATGTCTGGTCAGGTGTGTGGCAGGGCATGGGGTATTCATCAATTATATATATCGCAGCTCTTGCTGGTGTTGATCCATCTCTCTATGAAGCAGCGAAGATGGACGGCGCATCAAGGCTTCGGAAAATATGGCACATCGACCTCCCGTCGCTCGTTCCAGTCACCGTTATCATGCTGATTCTGAGTCTGGGCAGCATTATGGGCGTGGGCTTTGAGAAAATATACCTGATGCAGAATCCACTCAACACAAGCGCTTCGGAGGTCATCTCCACGTATGTGTACAAGGTGGGTCTGATCGGGGCGAATTTCAGCTTCTCCTCGGCAGTAGGGTTCTTCAACTCCATTATCAACCTGATCCTGCTGGTTATCGTCAACGGCATATCGCGCAAAGTATCCCAGAACAGCTTGTGGTAAAGGAGGAGCTTATCCATGTTCAACCTGATTAATCGTAACCGGATCAAGGACCCGCTCGGTGACCGCATTTTCATGACATTCAACTATATTTTTCTGTTCGCCATACTGCTAACGGTGTTTTATCCACTCTTGTATATCATCAGTTCTTCGTTCAGCTCTTCACGAGCCGTGACATCCGGTCAGGTGTGGCTGTTCCCGGTAGACTTTAACATCAAGGCGTACATCTCCATTTTCAAAAGCCAACAGCTTATGCTCGGTTTTTTTAACACGATCATCTACACCGTGGTGGGAACGTTCATTAACGTGGCACTGACCGTCATGCTGGCGTATCCCTTGTCACGCAAGTCGTTCTATGGACGAGGAGCCATTATCATTTTCATGATGATCACGATGTTCTTTGATGGCGGTCTGATTCCCACCTACCTCCTGATGAAAGACTTACACCTGCTGGATACACGTTGGGCGATGTGGTTGCCCGGGGCGCTCGCGGTGTTCCAAGTCATCGTGGCAAGGACGTTCTTCCAATCTTCCATCCCGGAAGAGCTTGGTGAGGCCGCAGAAATGGATGGTTGCCGGGATATCCGGTATCTGATCAGTGTAGTTCTTCCCTTATCCAAGCCCATTCTGGCGGTCATGACACTCATGTATGCCGTCGGTCACTGGAATGCGTACTTTGATGCACTGATCTACCTGCGTTCCGAGAAGTTGTTCCCTTTACAATACGTGCTTCGCAATCTGCTAATCCTCAACGCTGCTGATCCGGCGATGCTCGCCAATACCAGCCAACAGATGCGAGACCAAGGGTTCGAGCAGGTGTTGAAATATGCACTGATCGTTGTCGCGAGTATTCCAATTCTGATCATGTATCCATTTGTACAGAAGCATTTTGTTAAAGGGGTCATGGTTGGTTCCCTCAAAGGTTAATCCTTGTGAGTTAAGCCTGGTTGCCTTTTGAAAGGAGGTGGAAGGAACACGCCGGCTTCCGGGGTCGATTTTATAAACGTGCAGTACAAGTCAATAATTTGCCGTTATGAACAAAAAGGAGGAGTCAGATTGAGAAAATCTTGGATTTCGATGTTGTTTCTGGTCTTTGCTTCGATGGCTTTGTTGTCCGCATGCAGTTCATCCGAGGAGTCGGGTGGAAGTAGCGATGGTAGCGGGGAGAGCGGCGGTCCTGTAACCATGACCCTCTTTGCTCCGCAAGGCAAAGCGTCCATGGAAGAGAATGAATTCACCCAATTTATCGAAGACAAGTTCGACGTTACCCTAAAATGGGATCTGGCCCCAACGGACGCCTTGCAGGATCGCAGACAATTGCTGCTGGCTAGTGGTGATTATCCGGAAGTATTTCTTCACGGCAAGTTCACCACCTCAGACCTTCAAACCTATGGAAAACAGGGCGTGTTCCTTCCGCTACAAGATCTGATTCAGAAGTATGGTCCGAATCTGACCAAGATTATGGAAGAGAAACCATACTTCAAAGAAGCCATTACGGCACCGGACGGCAACATCTATGCGCTGCCTATCTTCAATGAATGTTACCACTGTACGTATGCACAGAAATACTGGATCAACACGGAATGGCTCGATAATCTGGCTCTGAAAATGCCAACCACAACTGATGAACTGTATACCGTTCTGAAGGCGTTTAAGACACAAGATCCAAACGGTAACGGGAAAGCGGACGAGATTCCACTTACAGGCGCACCGAACAAGTATGTATGGAATGGCAACATTGATGCCTACCTGATGAATAGCTTTATATACAATGACAACGACAAATATCTGATCGTGAACGATGGCAAGGTGAGTTTTGCCGCCAATCAGGAAGGCTGGAAGAAAGGGCTGGAGTACATGAACAAGCTCTATGCAGATGGCCTGATTGATCCGGCTTCCTTTACACAGAATGATCAGGCGATTGGACAGCTGGGGAACAAGGAAGGCGATGAAGTGGTCGGCTCCATTACAACGGCGCTGGTCAGTTATCTCGTGAATACTTATGACAAAGATATCACCCGTCATCAACACTGGGAGATTGTTCCTCCATTGAAAGGACCAGATGGAGTGCAGACGACAGGCGCCACGCAGAGCGTAGGTGAGTTTGAGTTTGCCATCACGAACAAAGCGACAGAAGCACAGCAGATTGCCGCCATCAAAATCGTAGACTACATGTTCAGTGAAGAAGGTGCGCTGTACGCGGAGTATGGACCAACTGAAGGAAAGGGCTGGAAGAAGGCAGATGCCGATGAGAAAAACATCAATGGTGAGCCTGCCAAATACAGCTACTACAACCTGCCTGAGCGTGATCCAAACGTTGTTGTGAACGAGAGCTGGTCACAGATCGGAGCACATGACTTGTCCAACACGTTCCGTAATCTGTTTGCAGAAGGACAGAATCCATTAGAAGCAGAGGGTTATGGTACACGTCTGGCTCAAGCAACCAATGTGTATGAACCTTATGCACCCAAAGAAGTATACCCTGCGAACGTGTTTATCCGTCCGGAGGATACGGAATCAGCTGCACAACTGACTACGGCCATTAAGGATTATGTGCAGACGAATATGGCACAGTTCATTATTGGCAGCAAAAGCATTGATAAGGAATGGGATTCGTATGTCAAAGGCTTCGATGGTCTCGGACTGAGTAATTACCTTGAGATCTACCAGCGTGCCATTGAGAAAAATCAATAATTGAAGGATTCAATATAGAGGCTGTCCCGTCTGTCACCCGTGACCGGGACGGTCTTCTCCTATGACAACCCCACGTCATCCGATATAATGTACTGAATATTTATGGAAAATTAGCGATCAGCACAGATGTTTGTTTGTCGTCATTCAGCATGAACAGTAACGGTGGGGGGATCTCGGAGATGAACAACAATTGGTTTAGGCGTTTGCTGTTATCGTATCTGCCTGTTTTTTTTATTGTGACGACCATTCTATTCTTTATTTTCTTTCAAGTATTCAATGAACAGAACCGTAGAGAAGCGCTCAAGGCCAATGAATTTCTGGCCTCACAGGTTACTCAATATCTGGACAACTCCCTACGTTCCATCGACTTCAAGGTACTGCGTGAGATTTTGACCAACCCTAACTTGAAGAATTATTTCTCGGTATCTGGCAGCGATGATGTGTATGCCGGCATTCAGGCGGTCCAGGTGGTTGATGAATTGAAAATAGAGTATCCGCTGATTGATTCGATTTATCTCGTTCGATACGGGGATGGCACGGTCTTCAGTAACGGGAAGGCTGTTCCGATTGAAGAGTTCCCGGATGCAGACTTTATTGCAGATAGCCGGTCAAGGGATGAACAGAAATGGGCAGGAGCACGAGCGTTCCGGGCTTTTCCATCGCAAGCGACTGAGCAAGTGATTACAATTGTGCGCAGTGTAGGAAACGGCAAAGGACTTGTGGTCACAAACGTGGACCTGAGTACCCTGAGAAAATCCATTATGCAGATGTATGATCCGGAATTTACGTTTGTGAACATCTTCAACCGTGCGGGCGGCAATCTGTGGGATAGCAGCATGCCAGGAGGGGCTGCAGCTTCTACTAAAACCGCATCGGGAGAAGTCTTCTCCGAATTTACGTCGAGTTATAGCGGTTGGAAAGTGCAGACAGGTCTCAATAATGGAAAAATCATCAAATGGACGCTGCAATTTTATAATATCTGGTTTGCCTTTGCGGTAGTGGTTGTATTGATCGGGGTGGTGTGGGTGATCTACGTGACCCGTAGAAACTACAAGCCGATTCAGCAGATTGTCACGTTAATTCAGACCGTCTCTTCGCAGAAGCAATCGGGGCTCAACTATGGCAAAGAGAATGAGTTTCGATTCATCCATACAACGTTGGAACGCATGATTGATCAGACGAGACAATATCAGGAGGAGCATGAAGAGAATCTGATTTTGCAGAAAAAAATGTTCTTTCAGGAGTTGCTGGAGGGCACACGAGACTTTACGAGCACGGAGCTGACAGCGGAGATGAAGAAGTTCAAACTGCCTGAGCTGGAGCATCATTGGGCCGTCATGGTGGTCGAGATGGATCGGTATGATGCATTTGTGACGGAGTATCATCATCAGGACCAATCCCTCCTGAAATTTGTGTTATCCAGTATTCTGCAGGAGAGTGCGCGTCATGAAGGAACGGAAGTATGGGCTGAATGGATCTCCGATCAGCGTCTGTACGCCATCCTCTGGATTCCGGAAATGGAACAGGCCGAGGAGACTGAGCATCGATTACTCGCTGGTTATCTGGACAGAATCGATCAGTATCTGAACTTCACCGTGACCATTGGTGTTGGTCGGGTTGCTGTTGATATTCGGGGGTTGAGAGCTTCAGTGAAAGAAGCTGTGCACGCGCTGGAGTACAAGGCTGTACTGGGCATAAATCGCATCATTCCGTGTAGTGATGTGCCGAATTCGACCAATGATGTGTATGAGTTCCTGAAGACCATCTCCCTGCTGGTACAGGCGATGCGCTTGTCGGACGATGTTTGGGAAAAGCATTTTGAGAGACTGTTTGAACAAATCAGTGAGTCCGTTCTGTCCCGTCAGGAGATTATGAATACAATCCAATTGTTATTTCAACATTACAATCGGGAATTCGCCGAACTTCCACGAGAGTATCAGGAGTCATGGGCCGCTATATTCACCCCACTTCTTCCAAGGCTGGAGGGCTGGGAGACGTTAGACGATCTGCGTGAGCTGTGCTGGGAAGGGTTCAGAGAACTGGCGTTGCAGATGCAGACGCTGCATTGTTCCCGAAAACACAGATCACATATTCTGGAGATTCGCAAATACATCGAAGAGCATTACAACAATCCTGATCTGTCACTGAACTACCTTAGTGATCTATTCGATATTAATCCGAAGTATCTGAGTAAGCTTTTCAAGGATGAGATTGGGGAGAAGTTTGTGGATCTGCTCATTAGTCATCGCATCGAAAAAGCCAAGCTGCTCATGCAGGAGACCGATAAGGCTATTCAGGAGATCAGTGAGGAAGTGGGATACACAAACTATAATTCCTTCAACCGGGCTTTCAAAAACGTGGTGGGTGTGGCACCAAGTGACTACCGCAAAGCCATGTGAGTGCATGCGCCTAACTAATTCCGAACGCATAAGGAGAATGTGCATATGGACTATAAAGATGCTTCGCTTCCCATTCAGGAACGGGTTCAGGATCTGATCGGACGGATGACAACGGCAGAGAAGATTGGACAACTCATTCAGCCGATGGGGTGGAAGACGTATAATAAAGCAGCTGATGGTACAGTACAGGTGACGGAAGAGTTCAAAACGTACATGGAACAGGGGGGTGTCGGTTCTCTGTACGGTGTGCTTCGGGCCGATCCATGGACCGAAGTGACGCTGGAAACGGGGCTTACCCCACGGCAGGGAGCCGTTGCCACAAATGTCATTCAGCAGTATGCCATGGAGCATTCCCGGCTGGGCATACCCATTTTGTTTGGGGAAGAGTGTTCCCACGGGCATATGGCGATCGGGGCAACAGTTTTTCCGGTACCGTTAATGGTGGGAAGTACGTGGAATATGGAGCTGTACCGCAAGATGTGTGAAGCCATCGCTGTGGAGACCCGGAGCCAGGGGGGAGCGGCAACGTATTCCCCGGTGCTTGATGTCGTACGTGACCCGAGATGGGGACGGACGGAGGAATGTTTTGCCGAAGATCCATACTTAATCGGTGAATTCGCAGTAGAAGCCATGAAGGGACTACAGGGTGATCGGCTCGACTCCAACCAGACGATTGTCGCTACACTTAAGCATTTTGCGGCTTATGGCAGCTCAGAGGGTGGACGTAATGCAGCACCTGTGCATATGGGATTACGTGAATTACATGAAATAGATCTGTTGCCGTTCAAAAAAGCAGTGGAAGCCGGGGCATGTTCCGTCATGACCGCTTATAACGAGATTGATGGTGTACCGTGCACGTCCAGTACGTATCTGCTGAATGACCTTCTGCGCGAGCAGTGGGGTTTTGATGGGTTTGTGATTACTGATTTTGGTGCCATTCAGATGTTGGTCCATGGACATAACACCGTCGAGAACGGGGAGCAGGCCGTGGCACAGTCCCTTCAGGCAGGTGTAGACATGGAAATGTCCGGGTACATGTACCGCAAACATCTTGGTCAGGCGCTTGAGCAGGGATTGATCGAAGAGAAGGATCTGGACTTGGCTGTGTGGCGAGTGCTAGAGATGAAATTCAGACTTGGTCTGTTTGAACAACCTTTCGTAGATCCTGACTTTGCAGAACAGGTCATCGGATGTGAAGACCATACACAGCTGGCGAGGGAAGTTGCACAAGAGGGGATTGTTTTACTGAAAAATGAGGGAAATACTCTTCCGCTTGCCAAAACAGGTCCAAAGCTAGCTGTCATTGGTCCGAACGCGAACCATATCTATAACCAACTTGGGGACTATACCTCGCCACAACCGAGAGAGCAGATCGTCACCGTACTGGATGGCATTACGCGCAAGCTTGGCGCGGATTCGGGTCAGGTGCTGTACGCGCCTGGCTGCCGGATTAAAGGCGACTCCAGAGAGGGCTTTGCGCAAGCGCTGGCTTGTGCGGAACAGGCAGATGCCATCGTGATGGTGATGGGCGGGTCCAGCGCCCGCGATTTTGGTGAAGGTACGATCGACTTGCGGACAGGTGCGTCTGTGGTGACCGATGATCCATGGAACGACATGGAGTGTGGCGAGGGCATTGACCGGGCTTCCCTGAATCTCATGGGTGTTCAATTGGAACTGGTGCAGGAGGTACATAAGCTTGGGAAACCCGTTATCGTTGTGTATATTAACGGCCGCCCCATTGCTGAACCTTGGATTGATGAGCATGTCCATGCGATTGTGGAAGCGTGGTACCCCGGACAGGAAGGTGGTAACGCGATTGCGGATATTCTGTTTGGCGATGTGAATCCATCTGGCCGCCTTACCGTCTCCATTCCCAAGCATGTTGGGCAACTTCCGGTCTACTATCATGCCAAACGCACTCGTGGCAAACGGTATCTGGAGATGGATCTGGCGCCGCAGTATCCGTTTGGATATGGACTGAGCTACACCGAATTCAAATACGAGAATGTAAGAGTAATGCCCGGCGTAATTGGGCCAGAAGATGAGGCACAGGTGATGGTTGAAGTCACGAATACCGGAGCGGTTGCGGGAAGTGAGGTTGTGCAGTTGTACATCACGGATGTGTCGGCTTCGGTTACGCGGGCTGAAATGTCACTTAAGGGTTTTCGTAAAATTCATCTGAAGCCAGGACAGACCCAGACCGTTACATTCCCTGTGCAAAAAGAACACCTCGCACTGATCGACTCCCGTCTCCAGTCTGTCGTAGAACCGGGTGAATTCAGGCTCATGGTTGGCCGCAATTCTATGGATTGGACCGCCTGCAGTCTGCACATCCAGAAGGTGGGGGTGGAGGTATGATTCGAATTCAGCGATTCATCGAAGATCTGAAGCACCGACAATGGCTGGATACGATCGAGCTTCCAGCGTGGGAGATGCAGAGGGCCAGATACATTCGGCCAGGGGAATACGAGTACGAACAGGCAGAAGTAAATGAAGATGAGCAGGCAGACAAGGCTATGCAAAGATTGAATCCGCTGAACAGCGTACATGGAACGACGTATTTTCTGAGCAAACGTGTGGAGATTCCGGCGGAATGGCAGGATCAGGCTGTTGGACTGATCTTCGAGGCCGGAGGAGAAGGGCTGCTGAAGGTGAATGACATGCCGTATCACGGACTGGACCGGAATCACGGGTTCGTACCCCTTCCGAGAAGTCGGGTAGGAAATACACCGCAGTTGGAGATTGAACTCTACGATCCGATTCCGGAGCCGCATGATCCACTCAACCGACAAGCCGTTATTCAGCCGCCTATTCAGGGCATTCGGGCAGCGTTGGTTCATGTTAATCAGCCACTGCAGAGCCTGATGTACAGCGTGACGGTACTCGCCGAGTCGCTCCGGGCATATAACGAGAAGGGACCCAAGCGGATGGCACTTGTTCAGGCTATTCATCAGGTGATGGATAACATGTACAATGACCCGGAACGCTGGAATGATGCAACCTGGATACAGAACTTCGAATATGTATTAGCACAGTCAGTACAGCAGGAAGACCCGGAGGAATATCGGAGTGGCTTCATGCATCTGGTTGGACAATCCCACATTGATATTGCCTGGCTGTGGCCTGTACGTGAGACGGTTCGCAAGTCCAGTCGCACGTTCTCGACCATGTGCACCTTGATGGATACGTACCCGGATTTTGTGTATTCCCAGAGCCAACCGCAGTTGTACGCCTTCGTGAAGGATCATTACCCGGAGCTGTACGAGCGAGTTAAAGCCCGTATTGCTGAAGGCCGCTGGGAGCTGGTCGGAGGCATGTGGGTCGAGCCGGATCTGAATATTCCGAGTGGCGAGTCGTTAGTTCGGCAGATTCTGTATGGACAGAACTTCTATCAGGCGGAGTTTGGCAAACGCTCCAACATCGAGTGGCTGCCGGATACCTTTGGCTACTGCGCTTCCTTACCGCAGATGCTGAAACTCGCGGGTATTCCTTATTTTATGACCACCAAGCTGAATTGGAATGATACCAATGCGTTTCCGTATGACCTCTTCGACTGGGTAGGCATAGATGGCACTTCCGTGCTGGCATATCTGAATCATGGGGTGAATGAACATACGCGTCCCAAAGATGTGGATGAACATTGGCAATCATTTAAACAAAAGGATGTGCACCCTGAGCAAATGTTGCTTTACGGACATGGCGATGGTGGTGGTGGCGTGACGAATGAGATGGTGGAGTTTGCGGAGCGATCCCATTTGATGGTTGGACAGCCAATCAGTAAATTCAGCACAGCAGGGGCTTTTTTTGAAGACATATCATTAAATAATCCGACGTTGCCGAAATGGCACGGGGACTTGTATCTGGAACTGCATCGCGGAACGTATACAACTCATGCAAGGAACAAACGTAGCAACCGTAAGGCAGAGGTATTGTACCGGGAAGCGGAAATCTGGGGGCAATTTGCCGGGGCTTACGGCGCGCGCACGAAGAATGATCTGGATGAAGGCTGGAAGTTGATTATGCTCAACCAATTCCATGACATTATTCCGGGAACGTCGATTCCAGAAGTTTACGTAACGTCCACCGACGAGTACACGAAAGTATTTGCACTGGGTACATCCGCACTGCGGGAAACGCTGGATACCCTTGCGGAGAACATTGCAACAGATGAACTCGATGGTCTTCCTTACATTATATTCAACAGCCTCGGCTGGAAACGCGGAGAAAATATCACCATTACAGGGGATGCTCACCTCGCCAGGATGGCAGCATTTGATCGTCAAGGAAACCGTCTGGCCTGTGATCTTGAACAAAAGGAAGACAAGTATACGTTGCTCGTGCATGTTCCGTCGATTCCTGCTTTTGGGTATACAACCATATGGCTGCGCGAAGCATCGGATGTTATCCTTCCAGTAAGAGAAGAAAAATCCTTCCCTTCCACGTGGGAAACCGAATTCTATACCCTTGAGTTCAATGACTTGGGAGAGATCACCCGATGGTATGACAAAACGGTAGGACGTGACTGGCTGAAGCCTGGTGATCGGGCGAATGAGTGGCAGTTTTTCCACGACAAACCGACGTACTGGGATGCATGGGATATCGATCCACGATTTGAATCTCAGCGAGCTGGTGCGGTGCAGTTGATCTCCAGAGAGATTGTACAGCGCGGGGCTACGCGAGATGTACTACGCTTTGTCTGGAAGTTGAATCAATCGGAGATCAGTCAGGATATCATTTTGCATCGTTACCAGCGGCGTGTTGATTTCCGTACAAAAGTGAACTGGAATGAGAGCCATAAACTGCTCAAGGTGGCATTTCCGGTGGACCTGGTGGCAGCCAAAGCGGCTTATGAAATTCCGTTTGGAGCGTTGGAGCGTCCAACTCATAACAACACCAGTTGGGAGCAGGCGCAGTTCGAGGTCTGTGGACATCGTTGGGCGGATATCTCGGAGGGCAACAGCGGTGTGAGTTTGCTGAATGATTGCAAGTACGGGTATGACATCAAGGATCGGACGATCCGCCTGTCTCTGCTTCGTGCTCCGAAATGGCCGGATGAACATGCCGATCAGGGCGATCATGAATTCACGTATTCGATCCTGCCACACCAGGGAGATTGGCGACAAGCTGCCGTCGTTCGCCGGGCGATGGAGCTGAATCATCCGGTCGAAGTTGTGGCAGCGAGTCAGTCTTCCGGTCACTTGCCAGCTGAACATGCTTGGGTTCAGTTCAACAGTGAGCATGTCATTCTGGATGCAATCAAGCCAGCGGAAGACGGTTCCGGAACAGTACTACGTTTCTACGAATCATCCGGAGGTCGGGAAACGGTGCAGGTTCAGTGGGCTGAAAAGGAAATCAAAGCGTCCATCATTAATCTGCTGGAGGATGAGATCCATCCGTTGGCTTGTTCAAACGGCACAATTGAACTGACATTCAAACCGTATGAGATCAAGTCGGTGAAACTTGTTGATATCAGTAATGAGTCGAACCTTACATTTACATGAGAACGTAGAGTTACTCACTCAATCACAGGAGGTATGACATGAAATTAACGAATAAGATTGGTGTCATCGTGGATAGCTTTGGCGTAGGGGGACGGGAAGGGTTGAACAAAGCCAAAGACGTAGGTGCAGAAGGTGTGCAGATCTACGCCGTCAAGGGAGAGATGGACCCTGAAAATTTGTCACCTGCGGCGCGCAAGGAGCTGAAGAGTTACATCGATTCGTTGGGTCTCGAAATTTCAGCATTGGTCGGTGATCTGGGCGGACATGGGTTTCAGGTCAAGGAAGATAATCCGTGGAAAGTAGAGAAGTCGAAGCGGATCGTGGATCTGGCCCTCGATCTAGGCACCAACATTGTCACTACACATATCGGCATTGTTCCACATGACCCTTCATCAGAAGTTTATGCCACACTGCATGCTGCTTGTGAGGAACTGGGCCAATACGCCAAAAGTGTTGGCGCATACTTTGCCATTGAGACAGGACCGGAAACGGCTGCTGACTTGAAAGGATTCCTGGATACGTTATCGACCAACGGAGTATCGGTGAATTTTGATCCGGCGAATATGGTGATGGTGACCGGAGATGATCCGGCGCGGGGCGTTCATCTGCTCAAGGATTACATCGTACATACTCATGTGAAGGATGGTGTGCGGCTGAAGGAAGTTGACCCACGAGACGTATACGGAGCGGTCGGTTATGCCCCTATGGATCACGATAAGATTGCCGAGATGGTCTCTTCCGGGACTTTCTTCCGTGAGGTGCCGCTGGGCGAGGGTGGCGTTGATTTTGATGGATACTTTGCAGCGCTTCAGGAGATTGGTTACACCGGTTATCTGACGATTGAACGTGAAGTAGGCCATCAACCGGAGCAGGACATTCGCAAAGCGGTTCAATTTATCCAACAATATCGATAGGGAGCTGAGCAGATGAAAGTGGGCCTGAGCACGTATAGTTTGTTGAACGATTTGAATTCGGGTGAGATGACGGTGCTGGATGTGATCGACTGGATTGCGGCGAACGGCGGCGAGCATATGGAAATGGTTCCTTACGGTTACACTGTTGAGGATAATCACGATCTGGCGGATGCGATTCGGGAACGGGCAGCGTCTAAGGATATTGAACTGTCCAACTACTCGCTGCCAGCGAACTTCGTGCAGGAGACGGAAGAGGCGTTTGAAGAGGAGATGGCTCGGGTCAAAAGACATGTGGATGTCGTACACCGGATGGGTGTAAAACATCTGCGTCATGACGTCACGGCGTTTACCCTGCCAAAGGAGAAGATGACCATCGCCTGGTTCGAGCAAAATCTGCCGCTGATGGTGCGGGGAAGCCAGATCATTGCGGACTATGCCGCGCAGTTTGGCATCACGACAACCATTGAAAATCACGGCTTCAGCGTGCAGGCGAGTGATCGGGTGCAGCGTGTTCTGCATGCTGTAGATCGTCCGAACTTCAAAACAACACTCGATATTGGAAACTTCATGTGTGTGGATGAGAATCCGATCATTGGTGTCATGAAAAATCTGCCGTACGCTTCTCTGGTCCACTTTAAAGATTTTTACTTCCGTCCTTATGATGAGCATCCAGGTGAGGGTGAATGGTTTACGACGGCCAACGGTAACTTCCTGCGTGGGGCCATCGTTGGACAAGGTGACATTCCAATTCGTAAAATTGTAAAGCTGATCAAAGACTCCGGTTATGATGGCAACATTACGGTGGAGTTCGAAGGCATGGAGGAATGCAAATCCGCATCCAAAATCGCCATGGACAACCTGCGCCGCTTCTGGGAAGAGGCGTAACGAAGCATAACGAGGGAATGGATCAAGGGCCACTTTTCGAAGTGGCTCTTATTGTTGATCATCAGGATTCTGGACTGCCCATCGATCCAGGATCATTTCGATGTAACGCATGGTATCCGTTGTCATACCATATACACGAGCTGACTGATCATCCTCTGGGGTGATATAATCCCAATATTTTTCTGCCAATTCTGCATTCCCTTGAAAAGCCCTTTCAGCATAATCAGAGATTCGAATGGCCAGTAACCGTGAGGCTTCGGAATCCGGAGGTTCCATCTTGCATGTATGGACATCTTTAAGAATATCAGCCCATTCCATGGATATTGAATTGTTCTGATTATTCAGAGGTAACGATTCCATTTCTTCAGGTGTAAAAACATCTTGTCGGAACTTGCCCGGAGGCTGATCCAGTTCACGGATGAAACCCAACATTTCATCCAGACTGATTGTACCAGATGCTCTGATGGCATATAGGGTTGAAAAAAGAAGATGCTCGACCTTGCTTAATCTCTCCTGCTGTTCCTTAACGACGGCCAGTTGTTGTTCCAACGTATTATTCCATAAAGTAAGGGTACTCTCTGGTTCAGAGCGAGCAGCATCCTGATCGAGGAATTCTCCAATCTCATTCAATTTAAAATGCATTTTCTTCAAAATGGTAATCTGCTGAAGCCGTAAAATATCCTTTTCACCATATAATCGATACTGATTGTTCTCATTACGGGCCGGTCGCAGTAAACCCAGCTTTTCATAATAATGCAGTGTTCGGATGGATACTCCGGTATGTTTGGATAGTTGTCCAACGGTATACAACAGGCAGAACCCTCCCTCATGATTTATGTATTCTCCACCAGCGCCATGCATTGAGCACCGCCAGAATGATCCCACCGACGAAGATTATCATCATATACAAAATAAATATTTCGGCCAACCCGTTATCTTGCGCGGTATAGTTTAACAATGCTGGTCTATCACCTGGCATAACAACGAATCTGGCTACCTCCAGGTAAGCGATATGAAATCCGATGGAGGCCCATAAAGATCCGGTCAAACTGCGCAGAAGCTGTAACGTGATACCATAGGTCAATAGCAGGATCATATAATCCAAGGTTATCCGGTTTCCGGCATCCATACCGACGAGCTCTTGCAATAGGCTGACACTCATCGGAACCAGCAGAAAGAGTATGATTTGAGTTACATAAGCGAAAAACACAGGAAGTCGCAGTCTGAAGCGTAATCCATCATAGACCATGCCTCGCATGGATAGTTCCTCTGGCAAAGCTTCGTACAAGAAAGCAATACAACTATTAAGTGCAACAGCAAGCAAGAACTCGGCTGAGAAGTGCCACTCCGTAATCGTAATCCAGTTGTTCATACTGGCTATCGCTAACCCGATGAAGGCCAGGGAAGTGGCAAATAATGCGCCAAAGAGCAAGTGAATTATGCTTTTTCCTGTCAGAGGAAGAAGAACGGACTTCATATGGAAGTGCCTTCGAATGACGAGTAGTACGGGCAATACGATACTAATAATTACAACAGCTTGGATGAGATGAACCATCCATTCACCAGCAACAATAGTGCTGACAAACTCCCCTGCGAGTGTAGCAAAAAACAGACCCAATGTCATCGTCAACCAACTCATTCCAATAATGGCTATTCCACTGCTGCGTCGTTTCTTGGTTACATGTTCAGGTGACATACTCATGCTAATCCCCTCCTGAAGCCAGTATAAACCCTCGAGTTAACGTCAGGGTCAAGCAGGAAATATGCCTATCAGAATATGGTTCTGCGCAAGGATTAAGTTACGAGCAGCACAAGTGTGGTATACTGGATATATTCAGCCTGATAATAACTGGCTATGGATAGGAGATGTCACTGATCTATGCAGGTATTCGAGGACTGGAATCAGAAAGTAAAGAGGACGTTTAATGCTACGAACCCCGAGGTAGTATTGACGGTATCGGAAGCTGGAAGTTTGCTTGGTTTGACCAAAGACCAGATGAAACTGTACGTGGACAAGAACAAACTAACGAAGGTCCCGATCATGAGAAGTGTTCACCGATACCTCTTATTGAAAAGTGAAATAGATAACATCGTTCAAGCTCGATAACTTCATAGGATTGAACACAACCATTTTACCGACAGGATTCGGGAGAGTGGTCTTTTTTTTATCGGAAAGGGGACGGAACGTGCTGAATAAAGTGTCAGGTTGGTTCTATCAGCGGGTGAATTGGAAATGGGTTGCAGCTGCGGTTGTTGTTTTTGCCTGTTTCATTGCATTTATTCTGCCCTGGCAGGCGGCAAAGTCGGAGGAGGCCACAGGTGGTGGACAGTCCCCGGATTCCTCTTTTCTGTACACTGCGGATGATCTTTATCAGATGGCTGAGCAGTATGGTGAAGCAGGGCGGAGCGCCTATATTCAGGCACGGTTCACATTTGATCTCATATGGCCCTTAGCCTATCTGTTCCTCTTAGTTGTTCTGTTATCGATACTCTATCGTGTGCTTCCGGTAAAAAGTCGCTGGCGTTGGGTGAATCTGATTCCGGTCTTAGGTTGGGCTATAGACATGCTTGAAAATATAGGTGCGTCCCTGATCATGCATCGTTATCCTGAACGTACGCCTGTGCTTGCTGAACTCACTCCGATATGTACCCTGTTGAAATGGTGTCTGATCTATGCCAGTTTTGCAGCACTGGTTCCGGGTGTTCTGATCACTGCTCTCTACTATATACGCAAGCGTAAGAAGTAGTGGAGAGAGGGATGGATTAAGAATATGTTGGTAACCCTAATCGTGTAAAGGTCCGCAGAGATGAGCGCAGAAATATACGCTTGTCAAAGGACAACCTGTTCATATATACTCATGTCGCAAGTGGCGTGAATCGTATAATTACAAGAGCCCAAGGAGATGAAGAACGCATGTCGATCAGCTTGAATGTGTATCTGGTTACAGACGGTAATGGACGTGAAGCGGTAGATTTTTATCAAAAGGCATTTGGAGCCGAAGTGCTCGCGCTTCAAACATTTGGCGACGGTCCATCTGACCCGAATCACCCCATCCCACCAGAAGCGAAAGACCGTATTATGCATGCTTCTTTGCAAATTGGCAGCTCGGTATTAATGTTGTCTGATACGTTTCCAGGCATGCCGTACACTGTAGGTAATCATGTTACGGTTACGGTGAACACGGATACGGCGGATGAAGCCAAAGCGATTTTCAACCAGTTGCAAGACGGTGGCGAAGTGAAAATGCCGATACAAGAAACGTTCTGGAGTCCAGCCTACGGTTCGGTTGTCGATAAGTTTGGCGTACAGTTTCAGATCAGTGCTACGCCGGGACAAGCTTAAGAGTGTACTCTTCACTAATATAAACTTCAAATGGCAAAAACCTCCGCAATCTGCTTTGAGTAGTTGTGGAGGTTTTTTTGCTTTTTTTGTAATGACTCGTGATTAATCTTCCTTGATTAGTCTTCCTTCTGAATCTTGGAAGGATTGTTGATTTTATAGGGAACCGGGTTACGTGTCAGCTTCTTCTTAATAATTTTCGCTTCAAACGTGATAACGTCGCCCACTTCCAGTTCCTGTTTCTTAACGGTGGCACTGTGGCTTGACCAGGCTTCCCCAACATCAATGACGTCTGGCTCCGTAATGGTAACTGCTTCATAGATGATGACTTCATCGTCATTGTCAGAGAAGTGATTCGGTACGGTGGTGAACTCTTTGACAACGGCACTCATCTTCACTTTACCTTCGGGCAGATCAATCTTGACGCTCTTAGCTTTGCTCGCTGTTTTGGCTTTGGGTTTGGCTTCACTGGCTGTCCCAGACTGAGGTCCAACATACTCTTCTACGAGCCCATCCGGATCACCCTTCATCCCCGAGGAGAATTCATCTGTGTCCGTGTCGTCCGAATCATCCAGATCCGGCGGAATTTCATCCGGGTTAACCAGGGCATCTGGAGTTGGCGTAACATCAGCAGCGACTGGTGCGATTGTATCCGAAGTTGCCGATTCTGTGCTTCGATCTGATCCGGCATTACTTATGCTTCTGGCGCTGTAACTGGACGCTTGCATTTCCTTCAGATAAGACGGGTGAATACAATGTTTTTGTCCATTATCCAGTTGAATAACAGCTGCCATGTGATCCACATATCCAATGATGGTGCACGGCATGTTTAATCCGTTTCCTTTATAATAGAACGTTTTGAGTTTGGTCGCTTTACCAGAAAGCAGGCCCCACTCCTGACATTTCTCAATCAGCTCATCTTCGTTATCCAGCGCAATAAAATCCTGCGGTTCAATCATAAATGCGTATGTCATATGGAATTTCCGCCCTTCCAATCCATTCTTCATGTTCATCGTTTCCAAATTACAACCAGTGTATCACAAATGAGCATTTTGCATAAATCCAATCACTGAAATCTGTACTCGGAGATGAATATTATCAACGCCTGCTCACAGAGGCCTATGCTATAATTTGATCAGAATATATGGTGGGAAGATGCCTTTGATATATATATTTCAGGAAGGGAAGATCTGCATGAAGAAAAAAGTAAATCATCAAGCCGTATGGCTTGCTATAGGAACGGCTATGGGAGTCAGCATTGGTACGGCTACAAAGCAACTTGGACTCGGGATTGCTTTTGGCTTGGCGCTTGGCATTGTGATCGGTTCGGTGGTTAGCAAACGTGCAGGGTCAGACTCGGAACATATGCTCAGCGAACATGTCCGTGAATTGCATAAACCTGATGACTGGGAAGACGCGCTTCATCGCTCGCAGGATCATCCGGTGCTTATCCTAAAACACAGCACAACTTGTCCGACCAGTGCGAGAGCGTACAGAGAGTTTATGGCGTTTGTAGGCACCCATGCATCAGATCCCAAACAACCTATGGACTACCGCATCGTCAAAGTGATTGAAAACCGTTCGTTATCCCGCTACATTGCGGAAGAGACCGAGGTTCATCATGAGTCACCACAGGTGCTTCTGCTCGATCAGGGAAAAGTCGTCCATCATACCTCCCATGGCAAAATCACGAAGAAGAGATTATTGCAGTGGGCAGAGAATCCATTTGGATGAAGTGTATGAGATAGGTTTACTTTAAAAATATCAAAAAAAATCATATCTTTGCACACGAACTTCGATTAAAATATAACTTGTCTTCATATTTATGAATCGGAGTGATCTATATGGAACAATATAAGTTCAAGTCGGAACATAGTCAGATGCTTGTTGATGCTATTGTTGAAGGATACCGCGAATATATTGATCACCGTAAAGATCGGAAGAGAAACATGAAGATTAGTTCAGCCTTTGCCTGGACAAAGGGAAATTTTATTGAGAGCAAAATCGCAGATTATTGCGGTGAACAAGGATTCACTCACAAGAAATCCAAAGCAGGTTTAACATGGGATTATCTCCAGTTCACACATGAAGAATCAAAAGTTCTGTTTCTGATAAAGAACGCAGCCTACTTTAATGAGAATAGTTTTTCCAGTGCCAAGCTACCTACGGGCGTTGACAACAAAGGTGCTTTCCGTACCTATTTACACGATCTCTCCAAGATTAATAACGATCTGGAATTTTCTTTGATTCAACCACGCCGTAATGAACATGGTGAGTTGGAGAGGGTTGAGCAACTTTCTTTTCCAATCTCAGAGAGTCAGGTCAGCCGTGTGAAAGAAGAACTTGAACATCTTGCATCTACATATAATGAGTTTCATATACTCACTTATGCTATTGATGATGCATACCAAATTTCGAAGGTTCAGCATTATCTGCCTAATCCGCATGATAATATCGCTTATTTTATAGAAGATTTATCAGACCTCATCTCTGGTGCTGAACTGGATGATAGTGAACGGGAGGCGCTTACGCCTGATGTGGAAGATATCGTTGATCCGGCAGCTTATGATATTGAAATTTTGGAAGGAGAACAGCGGGGGTGATTCCCTGTGTCGTTCAGTAAGGAGGGAGTAGCATGTTCGTTGGTGAAAATTTGACCAATTTGCGGATCATGCATGGGTATTCGAGAAAACAGCTCTCTGAACAATTAGGTGTGACAGAACAAGCAGTCTGGCAATATGAAAATGCTTATACCTCTCCGAAGGTGCCAATTGTGAATGAGTTGAAACGCATTTTCAGTGTAAAAAGCAAGTATTTTTATACGAAAGATATGCTTACACAGCGTAATAACGCAGCCAACATTGATGTTATGAACATTGCCTATCGTTCGAAAGTGATGAATGTGATATCCAAGACACAGACAGAAGCAAAGCATGTAGAATATCTGGACACGTTCATTAATTATATTACCGCTCAGATCAGCCTTCCCACACTGAATATTATCCAATTGCGGGAAGAGGCAATTGAGTATATGAACCATACAGACGATGATCGTACGACCCAGATCCATTATGTTGCCCATCTTGCGAGACAACGGCTGAATATGGAGCCATCCACGAATGAGAACCTGATGTTCCGGATCGAAAAAAGTGGTGTATATGTTTTTGAAAAAGCGATTGGTGAAGAAATTGATGCGTACAGTCTTTGGACACGAAATGATCGTCCGTTTATCATACTGGGCAACATCAAACGTTCTGCGGTTCGTAGGAATTTTGATATTGCACATGAACTTGGTCATTTGTTGCTTCATTATCGTCTTGAATTTGTCAATCTGGACCGAAAAGAACACAAATTGATTGAAAATGAAGCTAATCTGTTTGCGGGTGCATTTTTATTGCCCGAAGAAGAGTTTTCATCGGACATGAATGAAATCACTTATAAGACGAATCCCGATCAATATCTTGATTTGAAAAATAAATGGAAGACTTCCCTACAAGTGCTGGGATACAGAGCAGCACATCTAGGAATGATGGAAGCTAAGGATCATCGTAATTTCTATGCGGCGATGCACCGAAGAGGATATCTGGAAAAGGAGCCTTTCGACAGGGAGATTCCACTTCAAAAGCCGATGCGAATTAAAACCATTATTGATCTGCTTTCCAATAAAGGTCTTGTGGATATCCGCTATATGATTGAGGAGGATTGGAAAGTGGAAACTTCCTTCTTTCATCATATGACAGGAATAAACACCGACTTTTTTAACAAGTACATGACGAACAAGCCTGAAACTAGTATTCAAAATGTTAGGGAAATGCCTACACGTAGCTCTTGAAATGACGGGTAGGTAATAGATTGGCACGTAATGGATTGCTCCGTATAAAATGATGATAGACCCGTTCTTTTCAGCCCATTGCTGAGGAGAGCGGGTCTTTTTTACGTTTTTTTTACACCCATGTAGGCATTTCTTTACCCCTTTTTTACAGCGTTTCATATTACGATTTTACATGTAGCAGGTGCAGAGAACGGTAGAGAGAGGGAGGAAGGGCGCATGGTGAATGATGCCACGATGATTGGATTGGTTGTGCTGCTGTTTGCGGTGTTTTGGGGATTCGTGAAATTCTGCGAGAAGGCTTGAGGGTAGAGAGGGGGATGCCAAATGATCGTCATCGGTATGATTGTGCTCGCACTGGTGATATATCTCGGTTATGTGCTGGTGAAGCCGGAGAAATTCTGATGCTGACAATGTGCGTAATGCACGAACAAGTGAACGTCGAATAGGGAGGAAATGCGGATATGGGTATCGGTGTAGTGCAAGTAGCGGTGACGCTGCTTATCATCCTGCTGCTGGTGAAACCGGTGGGAAAATATATAGTGAACGTGTTTGATGGACAGCGAACGGGGTTGGATCGGATTTTTGGCGGACCGGAGCGACTGTTCTATCGAGTAATGGGAGTACGCGAGAACGAATCCATGGGGTGGAAAAAGTACCTCACGGCTGTTCTCCTCTCCAACTTTGTAATGTTGGTGTTGATGTTTCTGGTGCTACGGCTGCAAAAATATTTACCGCTCAATCCGGATGGCATCGGCAATATGCCAGCGGCGCAGGCATTTAATACGGCCGTATCCTTCATGACCAACACGAACTGGCAGTCGTATACGGGCGAGAACGCCTTGTCGTATCTGTCACAGATGCTGGCCGTGACGTTTCCGATGTTTACGTCGGCAGCAACGGGATTTGCAGTGGCTATTGCGTTCATTCGCGGGCTGATAGGCCGCCGGGATGAACTGGGGAACTTTTACGTCGACCTTGTACGGTCGATTACGAGAATTTTTTTACCGCTGAGCTTCATCGTGGCCTTGTTCCTCGTGTTCCAGGGGGTGCCTCAGACACTCGCGGGAGCGGTGAACGCAACCACGCTGGAAGGCGCGCAGCAGACGATCTCACGTGGACTGGTCGCCTCACTGGAGTCGATCAAACACATCGGAACGAATGGTGGCGGCTGGTTTGGAACCAATGCTGCACATCCATTCGAGAATCCGACGGCCCTGAGCAATCTGGTGCATATTGTCTGTATGATGTTGCTGCCAACGGCACTGGTATACGCCTTCGGTTTGATGGTCAATAACCGGAAGCAGGGTTGGGCATTGTTCGCGGCGATGAGTTTTCTTTTCCTAGTGATGTTGACCACCGTATTTGTCTCCGAATATCGCGGTGTACCCGCGCTGGATGTAGTAGGTCTTCAAGGCAATATGGAGGGGAAAGAGGTTAGGTTCGGCATACCGGAGTCGGCCTTATTCACAGCGGTCACGACGGCGGCTACAACAGGTTCAGTCAACAATATGCACGAGTCGCTCACTCCGCTTGGAGGTCTGGTGTCACTGGCTCAGATGATGCTCAATAACGTGTTTGGGGGAAAAGGGGTAGGGCTGATCAACGGACTGCTGTATGTGATTCTGGCTGTGTTTATCTGTGGATTAATGGTGGGACGGACACCTGAGTTTCTGGGCAAAAAAATCGAGGGCAAAGAAGTGAAGCTCGCATCCATCGCCTTGCTCATTCATCCTTTGATTATTCTGGTGCCAACGGCAATCGCGCTTATGCGGCCTGAAGCTATTGCGTCCATCTCGAACGGGGGCATGCATGGCCTGACTGAAGTTCTCTATGCTTTTGCCTCGGGTGCAGCCAATAATGGATCGGCCTTTGCCGGACTGAATGCCAATACAGACTTTTACAACATCGCAATTGGTATCGTTATGCTGCTGGGAAGGTACGTTTCGATGATCGCCATGCTGGCTATTGCGGGTTCACTGGCCACCAAACGGGTTGTGCCTGTAACTACGGGCACGTTGCGGACACACACACCTCTGTTTGCTGGCATTTTGGTCATGATGATCATTGTAGTCGGTGCACTCACATTCTTCCCGTCGCTTGCTCTTGGACCGATTGCAGAGCATCTGGCGATGATTCAATGAGGGATACGACAGATGGATCAGCACAAGGATGTAACGTATGGAGGTGGCAGTACACGATGAATGCAGTCGAACGAAAGAAGAGGATGCAACACATGGATACAGAAATGTTTAGAACGAAGGGCAATGAGCCAGATAACAACCGCGGTAATATTCAACGTGATCCCGGATCGAAACGGTCGTTAAACAAGGATATGATACTTCAGGCTTCACTCGATGCGTTCAAGAAGCTGAATCCGGTGGTCATGATCAAAAATCCGGTCATGTTTATTGTCGAGGTGGGTACATTCATTACGCTCTTATTATGCATCAACCCCGATCTGTTCACCGCATCCGAGGGTGGGCGCGGGTACAACATTGCCGTGTTTTTCATTTTGTTGTTCACGCTGCTGTTTGCTAACTTCGCGGAGGCACTTGCAGAAGGTAGAGGTAAGGCTCAGGCGGATACGTTACGTAAGACGAAGTCGGACACCCTGGCCAATCTGGTGCAGAAGGATGGAACAATCCGGCAAGTGTCTTCGACCCAGTTGAAAAAAGGTGATATGGTCCGTGTGGAAGTCGGTGAACTGATTCCGACAGACGGTGAGATTATGGAAGGCTTGGCCTCCATTGATGAATCGGCCATTACGGGAGAATCCGCCCCGGTAATCAAGGAGGCAGGAGGCGATTTCTCCTCGGTTACCGGAGGTACCCGCGTCGTGTCCGATTACATCGTCATGCGTGTTCAGACCGATCCAGGTGAGTCATTCCTTGACCGGATGATCTCTCTGGTTGAGGGTGCACAGCGCCAGAAAACACCAAACGAAATAGCGCTGACAACCCTGCTCGCCGTATTAACTCTGATCTTTCTAATAGTCATTCTATCGATGGTTCCGATGGCGAATTACCTGGGTATTCGACTGGATCTGGCGACATTGATCGCACTGCTCGTCTGCTTGATCCCAACCACAATTGGTGGATTGTTATCCGCCATTGGTATTGCCGGGATGGACCGTGTTACACAGTTCAATGTGCTCGCTATGTCAGGTAAAGCGGTGGAAGCAGCTGGGGATATCGACACGCTGATTCTGGACAAAACAGGAACGATCACATACGGAAACCGCATGGCATCTGAGTTTATTCCCGTTCAGGGAATTACTTTGTCAGAGATGACGCAAGCTGCTTTACAGGCTTCTGTGCGAGATGAGACCCCGGAAGGACGTTCTGTTGTGGAACTGGCAGGCAAACAAGGCCAGAGCTGGGCTGAGACGGAGTATGCAAATGCGGAAAATGTGGAGTTCACGGCAGAGACCCGGATGTCCGGTCTGAACCTGAGTAGCGGAATGAAGATCCGCAAAGGTGCGGTAGATGCGATCAAACGTCATATTGCTTCCGAAGGAGGCCGCATACCTGGTGATCTGGATGAGATTGCAAATCGCATTGCGAAGGCCGGGGGCACGCCACTTGCTGTGGCCATCGATGAACGAATCTATGGTGTGATATATCTGAAAGACACTGTGAAGCCAGGGCTGAAAGAGAAGTTCGCTGAGATGCGCGCCATGGGCATTAAGACCATTATGTGTACAGGCGACAATCCGCTGACCGCAGCGACCATAGCGCTGGAAGCGGGTGTGGATGATTTTATTGCCGAAGCGAAGCCCGAGGACAAGATTGCGGCGATCAAAAAAGAGCAGCAGGAGGGCAAGCTCGTCGCCATGACGGGCGACGGTACCAACGATGCTCCTGCTCTTGCGCAGGCCGATGTGGGCCTGGCGATGAATTCGGGCACCATGGCGGCCAAAGAAGCGGCCAACATGATTGATTTGGACTCCGACCCGACCAAATTATTGTCGGTAGTCTCCATTGGCAAGCAGCTGCTGATTACACGCGGCGCACTCACAACTTTTTCGATATCCAATGATATCGCGAAATATTTTGCCATCATTCCAGCCATGTTTATTCTCGCCATGCCACAACTTCAGGCACTGAACATTATGAATCTGGCTTCACCGCAGTCCGCGATCCTGTCGGCGCTGATCTTCAACGCCATTATTATTCCGCTGCTTATTCCCATCGCGATGAAAGGGGTTAAGTATCGGGCGATGTCAGCCGAAAGGTTGCTTGGCCGCAATGTGTTCATCTATGGCGTAGGTGGCGTGATTGTACCTTTTATCGGCATTAAGCTGATTGATATGGTTCTGTCGAGGATTCTTTAACGAGATAACAACGCTTATCAAAATTGTCCTTCTATCCTAATGAATTCAGGAAGTGATCTGTATGAACATGTTCTTGCCCGCCGTACGGTTATCCGTTGTGCTTATGCTGATATGCGGCCTAATCTACCCGCTTGTAACGACTGGTGTAGCCCAGCTTCTCTTTCCTGCGCAGGCGAATGGCAGTCTGATTACGCAAAACGAGAAAATCATCGGCTCGTCCCTGCTGGCGCAGGAAATCCAATCGCCGGGGCTGTTCCAGCCCCGGGCATCAAATGCCAATTATGATCCAACGGCTTCAGCCGGTTCCAATCGCGCTGTAGTCTCGGAGGAGTATATCGGCGAGATGAAAGAAAAGATTGCTCAGCTTAGGCAGGAAAATCCGGGATTGAAGCAGATCCCTGCTGATCTTGTGACGGGTTCAGGCTCTGGACTTGACCCGGATCTCTCTCCCGAAGCCGCTGAGGCACAGATCCCACGCATTAGCAAAGCTACAGGGCTTAGTGAACAGAAGCTTGTGCAACTTGTAAATGAGCATATGCAAGGTCGGCAAATGGGTATATTCGGGGAACCGCGTGTGAATGTAACGGCTCTGAATATGGCGCTGACAGCAGAACTGAATTAACGAATATATTAGCCTGCTCTCGATATATCGGGAGGGGCTTTCTCCATTTTTTCTTCATATTTTTAAAGGAAAGGGGGAGTGGGACGGATGGAAGACAGCTTCAAGCGCAAGTCACCGGAAGAGATGTTGAAGATGATTACGAAGCTGCAGCAGGGTACCCTCAAAATTTACATCGGCCCAGTCAGCGGATCGGGCAAAACGTATCACATGTTGCGGGAAGGGAACACGTTGCGCCAACAAGGCATTGATGTGGTCATCTGTGCCGTGTCCACGATGCGCAGACCGGAAACGGTAGAGCAGCTTGGCGCACTCGAACGGATTCCAAGCATTCACTGGTTACGCGAGAGTGATGATGTAGAGATGAAGGATCTGAACTTGGATGCACTATTGGCACGTAATCCGGAGGTTGTGCTGGTGGATGGTTTGGCACATCGCAACAGAGAAGGTGCTCGGTATGCTACCCGGCTGGAGGATATTCAGTTTTTGCTCCGAAACAACATCAGTGTCATGACAACGGTGAATGTGTATGAGCTGGAAGGCTATACAGAGCTGGCACGACAACTTACGGGGATCGCAGCAGAATATACGGTGCCTGCCGATACATTGGAGCTTGCGGATGAAGTGAAGCTGATAGACGTCACACCAGAAACCATACTGAGCCGTCTGGCAGAAGGTCATCTGAAGGGGCATGAGGGAGAAGCAGTTTTTCGTCAAGGCAATCTGGGTATTCTGCGCGAACTGGCCCTGAGATTGGTTGCAGAAGGGGTGAATGAATCCCTGCGTGAGCATCGGGAGGAGATGGGAATTACCGTCACAACAGGCATCATGGAACGGATTCTGGTGTCCACGCAATATCATTGGAATGGCTCCATCTATATCCGGCGTGGGCAACAGATTGCCAAACGGCTGAATGGTGATTTGTGCGCCGTTGTTTTCCGGAATATGAAGCATCCATTAACCAAGGAGGCAATCGTATTTCGGCGTAATATGATCAAGTTGGTAGAGAAGTTTGGCGGCCATATGGAGGAGCTGTCTATATTAAACCGTCGTAACATCCCGTCTACGCTGGCGCGTTACGCCATGGAGCACCAGATTACCCGGATTGTGATGGGACACTCCCGGCGTACACGCTGGCAGGAACTGTTGCAAGGGTCCGTTGTTAACTCGCTGTTACGCAGATTACGTGGTGTCGATCTGTTTCTGGTTGCTGATCGAGCGGCCCGGGAGGGTGAACGTGTGGTTCCGGCTAAAGTTAACGATGTGGAGTATCTGACATACCGCAGACTAAGCGAGCAGGAAATGAAGGAACAGATTGGTCAGATTCAGCGCGGCACATTCAAAATATATATCGGAGCTGCACCAGGTGTAGGCAAAACCTACATGATGCTGCGGGAAGGCAATGATTTGCTCCGCAAGGGCATCGATGTGCAGATCGGCTTGCTGGAGACCCATGGGCGGGCGGAAACCGTGGAGCAGATGGGCCACCTGTCTGTGATCCCTCGCGCGCAACGCGTTTATCAGGGGGCGCATCTGGAAGAGATGGACACAGAGGCTATTCTGCATCTTTGCCCAGAAGTGGTGCTTGTGGATGAACTGGCGCATACGAATGTACCCGGGAGTGTTCGGCAAAAGCGTTATGAAGATGTTCTGTTCCTGCTGAATGCAGGCATCTCGGTGATTACTACAATGAATGTACAACATCTCGAGAGCCTGAATGATGCCGTTGAACATATTACAGGTGTTCGTGTCCGCGAGACCGTACCCGATCGGATCATTCAGATGGCGGATGAGGTGCAGCTGATTGATGTCGCACCCCAAGCCTTGCGGCAGCGCATGAGGGAGGGTAAAATCTATGCAACTGCCAAGGTCGAGCAAGCCCTTGCGAATTTCTTCAAAATTGGCAATCTGATTGCCTTGCGAGAACTTGCCCTGCGCGAACTGGCGGACGATGTCGATGAACGGCTTGAAACACAGCAGGCCAAAATTGCACTTCGAGGACCTTGGCGCAGACAGGAAGCGGTCTTTGTATGTGTAAGCAGTGATCGTCATGCCGAGCGGCTGATCCGGCGCGGATTCCGCATGGCTTATCGTCTAAAAGCCATCTGGCATGTACATCATATCCACATCGGTGAGTCCATGAGTGACGAAGTGAAGTGCCATCTGGAAGCGTTGGAGCAGCTGACAATTCGGCTTGGTGGTCAATTTCATATTCATCACAGTCCAAGACTGCGCGATGTACCTGAGATTTTGGCAAGAAAGGCATCGAAGGCAAGAGCAACCCAGCTGGTGGTCGGGCAGGCAAGACGGGTGTGGTGGCTGAATGGCTATCGCGGCTCAGGGTCGGTGGTCAACCGACTTGTACGCTTGTCGCGGCATCTGGATGTATTAATCGTTGCAGATTATGATTATGAACTGAGCGGGATGTGAATGGATATTGTCTGAACAAATAAAAAAAGAAACGCAGGCAGCCCACGGGAAACGGGTTCCGGCATATGTATGGGTGACCCTCGGGGTGACGCTGCTAACTTTACTGCTTCATGCCATCGGCATGAGTGGTGATTTGGTTAATGTAGCGCTTATATATCTGTTTCCCGTCCTGGTGAGTGCCGTGTATTGGGGAATGGGGCCAGCTGTATATGCCGCGAGTTTTAGCGTCATTATGTTTGACTTCTTTTTTGTCCCGCCATATTTGAGCTTTACGGTTGAGGATTTGAGATATCTCATCTCCTTTGTTGTGTATCTTGCGGTGGCGATCCTGACAGCCAGTCTTGCAGGTCGATTGCGACAACAGTTGGAGATGGTAAAAGCACGCGAGGCCACGACTAACTCCCTATACGCATTGAGTCGTCAGATGACAGCTATTACGGATCTGAATACATTACTGGTTAACATTGCAACCCAAGTATCGCTTACCATGGGTAAGCCAGTAGCTGTGTATCTTCCGAATGGGCAGGGTGATCTGCTGGTTACAAGCTCTTCCGCATCCGAAGGGGAGAAGGATGGCTGGGGAGATGGGGAGTCGGAGATTGCCATTGCCAAATGGGTGTATCATCACGGACAGGTCGCAGGTAAGGGATCATCCGCTTTACGGGAATCTCTCGGGCTATATGTGCCGCTACGCACAGAGGAGCAGATTCATGGCGTGCTCGCCGTGAGCATGGACGCTGGTGAGGTTCATGAGCAGCAAGAACAGCTTCGTCTGTTGGAAGCATGCGGAGGACTGGCCGCAGGTGCTATTGCCCGAGTGAAGCTGGCGGAAGAGGCCAGATTGGCGCAGATTACTGCTGAATCAGAGCGCATACGGACAGCGCTGCTGGATTCTGTCTCTCATGAATTGCGTACACCCCTAACCGCCATTATCGGCTCGGCTACAGGATTGTTGGAGAATGATACTCTTTTTACACCCGAGGATCGGAGAGATTTAACAGGCAACATTCGGGATGGAGCCTTGCGTATGAATCGTCTCGTCACAAATCTGTTAGGTATGGTTCGGCTGGAGAGCGGCATGTTGCAACTGAACCGGAAATGGTGTGACGTGGAAGATATAATCAGCGTTGTACTGACACAAGTTCGGGAATTCAGTCCGCATCGTAACATTCGAGTTGAACTTCCTGATGATCCGGCCTTCATTTACGGAGATGAAGTATTGCTGGAGCAGGTACTGGTCAATATCGTCAGTAACGCCATCAAATATTCGCCCGACGAGAGCCAGATTGTCATCACTGTGACGAGTGATAAGAGTCCAAATCAATTGACGATCTGGGTAGCTGATCAAGGCATCGGTATACCGGAAGCGGAAAGATTGCGTATATTTGATAAGTTCTATCGCTCGGAGTCTACTCAGCATGTCACAGGAACGGGGCTTGGTCTGGCGATCTGCAAAGGCATTGTGGAAGTCCACGGAGGTACCATAGTAGCAGAGCCGAATTCGGGCGGGGGAACGAGAATGCGCATAGATATCCCCATGGAGGCTCACGGACCACGGTTTCCCTATTCAGAACAAGGAGAGGTTGAAGAATAACATGAACGCACCACTAGGGGCTCGCATACTGGTGATCGATGATGAGCCGCAGATTCGCAAATTGCTCAAGGTCACCCTTCAGGCACACCAATTCGAACTCCACGAGTGTGGGGATGGCGAAGAGGGCGTTATTCAGGCCAGTATTGTACATCCGGACCTGATCATCCTTGATCTTGGTTTACCAGGCATGTCTGGCATGGAGGTCCTTCGCCGGATTCGCGAATGGTCACAAGTGCCGATTATTGTGCTGACAGCGAAGGATCAGGAGGGAGACAAAATTGCCGCGTTGGATGGTGGTGCAGATGATTATGTGACCAAACCATTTGGAATGGGTGAGTTGGTCGCCCGTATTCGGGTGGCGCTGCGTCATGTAGCCAAAACGACGGATGAGCCAATACTGCGCTTCGGATCACTAACGGTTGACCTGGCCCAAAGGCAGGTCGAACTGGAGGGGACTTTGGTCAAATTAACCCCGACGGAATATGAGATGCTGAAGGTGCTCGCCTCGAATGCGGGGAAGATCATCACCCAGCGTCAGCTTTTGCAGCAAGTATGGGGAGGGCATCATCATGAGTCCGACAGCCATTATCTTCGGGTATATGTGGGACATCTGCGTAAAAAATTAAAGGAAGATCCGACGAATCCCCGATATATTCAAACGGAGCCTGGCATTGGTTATCGCTTTTTGCTTCCTGCAGAATAAGGTTTAATGGAGCGGGGCGTTTCTTATAAATGATGTGATGTACGCTTCGGCGGGTGAGCGCTATAGAACGAACAATACACCGTCCCCTTTAGCTGCAAAGGAAACGGTGCTTTTGTATTATGACGTGTATTTTGGCAACCAGTCGCCGTGAGCCTCAATCAACTCATCGCACATCGCTACGATGTCATCGATAGACAGCTCCGCAGCTGTATGTGGATCAAGCATGGCGGCGTGATAGATATGTTCTTTTTTTCCAGTGATTGCCGCTTCAATTGTTAGCAGTTGCGTGTTGATGTTTGTCCGGTTCAATGCCGCGAGTTGTGGAGGCAGATCCCCAATGTACGTAGGGCTGATTCCTGATCCATCCACCAAACAAGGTACCTCAACACAAGCCTCGCGAGGCAGGTTGGTGATCAGTCCGTTGTTCATAACGTTTCCGCCAATTTTGTACGGGTTATTCGTCTCCATCGCTTCGATAATATGCGATGCGTATTCACGGCTGCGGGTATGTTCAATATTTTCGCTGGCAAACAGCTTGGTACGCATTTCTTTCCAGCCTTCAATCTGGTTCACACAGCGGCGTGGATACTCATCCAATGGAATGTTGAAGCGTTCAATCAACTCCGGGTAATTCCGTTTGATGAAGTAAGGGTGGTACTCAGCATTGTGCTCGGAGGATTCCGTTACATAATAGCCAAAACGCTGCATCAGTTCATAACGAACCATGTCGTCATGCTGTTCCTTCTGTTTTTCTTTCGCCAGACGTTTAATCTCGGGGTACAGATCCTGCCCGTCTTTTGTGACTTCGAGCAGCCATGCCATGTGGTTGATGCCTGCAATTTTGGCTACGACACCCGTCTGATCGATCCCCAGTGCATCAAACAGATGTGGTACACATACCTGCACACTATGACACAATCCTACGGTTTTGATCCCACCATGTACGTTCATGACGTTGGTAAGCACGGCCATTGGGTTGGTATAGTTCAGGAACCACGCATCTGGACATACTTCCTGCATATCTCGGGCAAAATCCAGCATGACCGGAATCGTACGAAGATTACGGAAAATTCCGCCGATACCGAGTGTATCTGCAATCGTTTGACGCAGTCCGTATTTCTTCGGAATCTCGAAGTCCGTAATGGTACATGGATCATATCCACCGACCTGGATGGCGTTGATGACATATTTGGCCCCGCGCAGTGCTTCTTTGCGGTCATGATATACGTTTACAACGCAACGACTTCCGAGTGAACGGGCCAGACTGGTCAGCAAACGCTCTGAATCGCTCAAACGTTCAGCAGCGATATCGAACAATGCCAGTTCAAAATCCTGCAGTGCTTCGGTCATCATGACATCACCCAATACATTTTTAACAAAGACGGTGCTGCCTGCACCGAGAAATGTAATTTTATTCATTTAAGTTTAGCCTCCCTGAAAAATGTTGTACCCCAACTATAGGCCGATTCGGCACATATAACTATGGCTCAAACCCTTTCAAACATGGCATAATCCCATTTTTGTTTTCGCTTTCAACTGATATTTAAGTATTTTAGCTGTTATAATATAAATTATTAAATAAAGAGGTAAGCGGAACGAAGTCAGGATGGAGGGCTAAAAATGAGTCGCATTGAGATGAATGTGGTTCCCGCAGGCTGGACACAGATGGAGCTGATGTTGTTGTTTTTCGGGTGGGAGGCCTGTGATCCTGCGCATTATTGGGGACCCGGTGTACGTGATTCTTACATTGTGCATTACATCCATGAAGGACGGGGCACCGTGTACATGGGGGATCGGGAGTACAAGCTGACTCAGGGACAGGGCTTTGTGATTCTACCAGATACACTTATTCATTATGAGGCAGATCCGAAGGAGCCCTGGACGTATTCGTGGTTTGGTTTTAAAGGCGTACAAGCCAAAGCATTCATGCAACGTGCCCAATTGAGCCCGGAGCGCCCGATATATGATGCCCATGATACAAATACGATGGAACAGTTGTATACGGAGATGGTCCAGGCTTCCACGCGACCGGGAGGCGATGTGTTGAACCAGAGTCTCTTGTACCGCTTGATGGCAGAATTAATCTCTTCTTCGCCTGTAGAGGAAGAAATAGGACAGCTTCTTTCGAACAAAGAGACGTACATCCGACAGGCGGTGCAGTTTATAGAGAACAGGTACAGCCAGCGAACCTCCATTCTGGATATTGCCCAAGCTGTAGGGTTGGATCGCACGTATCTATCGGGATTGTTCAAAGAGCGATATGGCATGTCGCTACAGTCCTTTTTTCTGGAGTACCGTATGAATCGGGCTGCCGAACTTCTTCAGAATCCAGGGCTGTCGGTCAGTGAAGTGGCCCATTCTGTCGGCTATACGGACCCATTACTTTTTTCCAAGATGTTCAAGCGAGTGACGGGTGTGTCTCCAAAGGGTTCGAGAAATCGAGATTAGACGCATCTAGTGTTTCAAATTTAAAAGAAAAGTTTTGATCATTAAACGTCGTCCCCCGCTATACTGATACAGAAGTGTAATTGAATATGTAGAACTTGGTGCTTTGCCCGTCAGGGTGGAAGCTTAATAGGGAAGTCTGGTGTAATACCGGCGCGGTCCCGCCAATGTAACAGAGGAGTCAGGTAGCGATAATCCACTGGTGTAAGCCGGGAAGGGGCTGCAAGTGACGATGATTCTGGAGCCAGGAGACCTGCCAGGTTTAGGAAACACAGTAGTACCCTACGGGAGATAGGAAGGTGTTTAGAGAGCATGATTTTTTTCTGAAAATCTGTTTATTTAAGGCGTCCTCATCCAGTAACACGGAGATGGACGCTTTTTTTGATAGAATTTATAAGTTTTCAGGGGAGCTGTGGATGAAGAACATCATGGCACATACATAAAGTTTTGTGGAAGGACGTTAGAGCACTTGAGCAGATATATCGTTAAACGATTATTACAACTGGTAGTCCTATTGTTCGGCATCACGTTCCTGACGTTCCTGCTAACCTACCTGTCTCCTGGAGAAAGGCTGTCAGGATAATACGGATGTGCGGGTTTTCTTTATAGTCTAAGTAAGGTTATAAAATGAGAATGATGCAAGAAGGGTTACGCCAGAAGTCCATAGATGACTTTCAGGATAACCCTTTTGTTGTATAACAGGCATGTTGTGTGTAGTTGGGATGTGACAGCGGAATCACTTGTGAATGCTTTATCGTATGTGGTTCGGTGCACCTATGTCATTCAGTACACCATAGTTTTGCGCAGGCTGTATAGTACTCAGTCTGGCACTTCATGGCTATTTCATCATATATTTATTGATTGCTTCAGTGGGTGATTATCGCTATAAAGACAGTCAGTCTATTTTGGAGAGGTACTCCGCATATAGACTCTTCTGTCCACATGTAGTTGGCTACATCTGCTTAGCCAGTCGTACTGACATGAGAGATTCAAACTAGTGTGGTACTTGGGATTGGAAGTCATTCCGGCTAGACTGATCAGCATGGTAAAAGACAATATCGCCATCCTTCAGCGGCCAGGTTCTACCTTGACTGTCTGTTGGCTTTTTGTTGAAACCTTCCATCTGCCATTGATTTATCAGTGGTGCATGAATGTATTGCAGATGGGGCGCCTCTGTATTTCCATTCCGCAGGCTCTCCATGTTGAAGTTGACTACGATATAACCATTCTTTAGAAAAATCTTCGATTTCTCATCCAGCTGATTTTGTCGGGCGAGGGGTTCGAGATCCGTCCCTTTTGGTACAGCATATACATCGGCTGGCAAGCTGTACTCCCCGTACCAACGCTGGATTGCTGCATTGGCTCGGTCCGCGTTGACCCCAGAAGGAATGTCCGTTTTAGGTCCAATGAGTGTCCTAATCGGAGCGGAAAGGATCATCCAATCATAACGACCTACCCATGTTTTTTGATGAGAAGTCTGATCGACCAAGCGAACCATATATTCTGCCAACGTACGCTGATTACGTTCTTCAGCTGACAGTTCATAAGTATACTGGTAACGCGCTGTATCGCCTAACTCTGTGCCGGGTACATTTCGAAGACGTGAGTTCAGGACAACAAAGCGTTTCTCCAGATCCTGCACCGATCCGATACGGATCAGGCGTTCCTGGCCTCGATGGTAGTACAGATCCACTTCTTGTCGGGAGGACCCGTCTTTACTCACAAAAGCAAAAGTGGGTGTAATTCGAATACCATCCTGTTTGCCAAACATATTGCCCTTGGTCTTCAGATCGAACTTGAAATGGTACCCTGTCTTCACAGTTGCGTTAGCGAATCCCTGCACCGGATGGCTTCCTGGTCGAATAGGCAATACAAATGGAGCCAGGTTGCCTCGCGGATCACCATCAATGCTATTCATCCCGGTCCAGTAGCTATAGCCCGTTGGTTCGGGACTACCCAACCGCTTGCGAAATACACTTTCCCAGTTGTAATCAGAGATATCAGTGACGTGAAAATCATATAACCTTCCGATGACATCTACCGGTACAGTGTCTGCTGCGACATGATATGCCAGATTGGTATTGGCATCCTGTTGCTCGGTAAAGTTTGCAGGTGCATTCTCTGCAATATTGCGGAATGCAATGTGGTACTTGCCTTCGTCTACCCATACAGGGAGGTAGAATGTGGTATCCAGTTGATTGATCGGAATATCAACCCATGTCTTGGCAGGGATAAACTGACTCCGGTCAGCGTTATAGACATCAAACGGGAATTGCACCTGTTTGATTCGAAAATATTTGGCATAGTCCCGATTTCCATAACCGGGATAACTCGCTGCGTCCAAGTGTTGTCCCGATGTAGGGATTCGCACAATGAACGGACGTTCCAGAATGAGTGCAGCGCTGGTTGGGTCCGGTACGGTTTTCTGATTATGCGGTTGATCATCCGATACCCAGGCATAGTTGACGACAGGGGTGTGTACCGTGACCGTGTTGATGCCGTTAATCGGTAATATTTTATTGGAACCGCCATTCACGTTATCTGGTAGCAAATCATAATAGATTTCACCAGAGCTTGTGGTTTTTGCTTTATTCAGCAGGGAATTGCTGATCATATTACCCGGTTTGTACAGCACATCCCGCCCAATCGTCGTTGGATTAGGAATATTGGATGGCGCTGGGCCATCTTTGGTTGCTTCCACATCATTCATAATGGTTGTGTTGTTGAATTTCACTAAATCATTATTCACTTTACTTTGAGGTGTGTTGGATTCAGCTATCCCTTTTAACCGTGATGTATCATCAGGCACACTGGGAGGTTGGTTCAAACCACCTGTTAATTTGGGTGGAGTATATGAGATTGAAGTGGTTTGTCCTGGTCGTACATGGCTTTCTACGGCTTCATCATTTTTAGACTCTAGTGTTGGTGGTGTGTATCCTGTTGGATTCATCGTAACGGTCTCACCGGGCAAAGCGTAATTATTCATGGTTGCTTTAGCGATCTTGTATACTTCCAGATTGTTAATTTTCCAGTAGGAGTAGTCTCTTGTGATCTGGAAGTTGTATGGCTTGGGTACCGTGTCGTTCGCGGGTACAGGTGGCCCTGGTGTACAACCATCATCATCACATTCCTCTGGTCCAGGTACTGTCCACTCTCTGTCGTACGAGATTGTGACATTACAGTTGTATGTAACTTTACCGCTCATTTTCGCCCAAGCTTGTTTAAACAGATAATTGTCAGCAAAGGCATTTATGTAGAGTGACTCGGAAGTAGGGATTCCTCTTAACACATTGAATGTCTCGTTATCTCTGTTATCTGACTTTATAACACCGTTGGCATTTGGATCAAGATCATTCATGCTCATGATGGTTCCAGCAGAAGGTGGTCCAATCGTTGGCGTGCAACCTCCACCACCGCCCCCGTTACCGTCGCCCTCGCCAGTACCTGGGTTCTCTTCAACACCAATGTTTGTTGTGGTAGTTAACTGAAATCCATCTTTCTTCCACAGTACGGTGATGGTTGTAGTTCCCCTACTGACAGCTTGGACTAATCCGGAATTACTAACGGTAGCAACACCAGGATTGGATGATTCCCATGTCGTTGTACCACCGCTTCCAGTGTTTACATTGGTCTCCGCTCCAAAGTTTCCATCTCCAGTTTTCGTCTTGACCGTAGCATTAAGTTGTTTGGACTGGTTCAAGCTAAGTTGCCCGCCAGCGGTAAGATTGATCTCTTTGGTTATTTCGGCAAAGGCCCGCCAATATATATCCGTATTGAATATGTAGTCGGCAGAGAATTTAGGTGGATTATAGGGTCTGTGGGCTGTTGGTTCAATCGCACCTCCGATTTGAGTTGTAAATTTCACCGTATCACCGTCAAATGATTCCACACTAACCAAGATTGGTTTTCCTGGTAAGTAATATTGTGTGTTATCCATGTACATGGGCTTTAACGAAATTGTAGTTAATTCACTTCTAGAATACCTCTGACCGGAATGATCAAAGTACTCAGAGGGTTTGTAGCTTGGTGCATCTAATGAAAGATTTACGCAGACTAATGATGAGTTTGGTTTGTTAGTATCGGGGTTATTGCTTAATGTTTGGCCGTTGCACTCTCCATCTACACGCCATCTTAAATTATCAAGCTGGTAAACATAAACACCGATATTAGACATTCCACTGCCCTCAACGGGGATTACTTTTTTCTGCGACTTTGCAGGTGATGGAGGGACTATATGAGAGGCTTCTAACACTGGCTTTGTTCCAGGCCCCCCTCCAGCAAAAACAACTGAAGGGGTTTGGAACAATATACACAATGTTATATATGCTATTAATAATTTTTTTAATGATTTATAGAACTGCACATTGGAACACCCTTTTCATAATTTAATTTGGAACTACAGTATAGTTTGTTCCATCTTTGAGCGTCAGGCGTACTCCAGGATTTAGTGACTTATCAAAATGTAAGAGACCATGGCCCCAGTAAACAGGGTTCTTTACGATAAACACGCCTTTGGGTCCGAGTAAATCATTTATATGTTTAGGTCCATACTCGCTAAAAGCTTTGGTGCTTGGTGAAGTTAGAGCATTAATAGTTGGGGAATGGATAAGACTACCGGCTTGCAGTTGATTCATAGAGTTCTTAATACTAATATCAAACTCTGTAAAAGAATAATAAGCGCCTCTTAGTAATCTATCTTTTTCATCAACGAAAACAGGATAATAGATACTTCTCTCAGTTCCTTTTACATATGGATTGACGATGATCCAGTTCTTGACCTTCAGATCTGCATAATTCGTTACTGTAACTAATTCTTGATTACGAACTTTCCCGAAATCTCCAGTTACTTTGCTGTAATCATACGATTCAGAAAATTTTTCTGGTCCTGCTTTCTGATACTTAGGCGCAATAACATCCAAATTCGTCCCCGTCAAGCCCACCGCCCGCAGTTCGTTCAGACCCTGAAAATCGGCAGGTTTTGTCTTGGCAACTGCTGCATAACGGGCGATCAATACAGCAACTTCCGCGCGAGTGGTGGTACGATCAACGCCAAATGTTTTATCGTTTGCCACACTCATAAGTCCTGTTCCCAGGGCAACGGCTACTGCATTTTTTTGAGCGCTTGCGAGTTTACCTGTGAAATATTCCTTTGCGGGCACAACGGTGTTCGTCACATCAGAGAGTGCTTGTTTGTACTCAGGATCAACCACGGTTAGTCCTTGCGTCAGCCAAGTAGCCATTTCGCCTCGTTGAAGAGCGCCTTGTGCGTCCAATTTGCCCTTGTAATTAGAAGGGTTGATAAAACCTTTTGCTATAGCAGTAGAGACACCACTTTTTGCCCACTCGGGGATGTCCGTGAAATTGTTTTGTTCTTGTGTCGTTGCATTAGGCTGGTCGGATAGACGCCCCAGGATACTTGCCATTTCAGCTTTGGTGACCGGTGAGCTTGGTTTAAATGTCCCGTCGGCATACCCCTTGAAATAACCTTGTTCCACGGCTGAATTAATCGCTGCGGATGCCCAGTGTGTAGCTGGAACGTCCTTGAATTTAGTTGTAGCTTGTGCGGCTTCTACAGAACTCCCAACACCTCCAAAACCTGCGATACCCCCTGTTAATAAAGCTAATGCCGTTACGCCGGAAATCATCATTTTTTTCATGAATCTTACTCCTCTCAATTGTGAATTTCTCTCCTTGATATGTACTTTTCAGGCTAATAGATACTAAATTTGTAATAATAATCAATATTCTACCATGTATAACTAGGCTGTTGGTATGATTTATCAACAAAACTCCTCCTCTCCGCTCAACCCTTACTACTTCTCCAGACCTATATTTCCTCAAAAAACACAAAAAAAGGCCACGAACCCGCAGATTCATAGCCTTATGCTTTAAGGTCTCCAACATATGTAATTCCATCAATAGTCAATTCAATAATCAATTCAATAATCAATAAATCAAGAATACTCGATTTCCAAACATTTGAAAAGCCCTATTCTTCTTACTCAAAATAAAGTCAGGCTATCGGTGTTCCATTAGGTAATGGACTATCCGGTGTGAGCAAGGCAACATCGCCTTCACCAGGCACGCCGCCCAGCACAAGTACTTCAGAGACAAAACCGGCAATCCGGCGAGGTGGAAAATTAACTACAGCAACGACCTGTTTGCCAATGATCATGTCAGGCGTGTATCGCTGGGTAATCTGAGCACTGGAACGTTTCAGGCCAAGTGGTCCGAAGTCGATCGTCATTTTGATAGCGGGAATGCGAGCTTTTGGAAATGGTTCGGCTTCCACCACGGTACCAACCCGGATGTCATGCTGCATGAACTCTTCAAAAGTAGCCATAGGGGGAGATCTCCTTTCAATTATGGGGATTATTATAAATGAAAAATCAACAAAAAATCCAGATTACGCTGTATCGTAATCTGGATTTCAGTTGTGTTGCTTGCAGTAAATTAAGCGCCGTTCCAATTTTCCCCGGTGAGGTATTTCTCGGTGAGGATGGATAACATCTGAATACCTACTTCATTATGTCCGCCTTCTGGAATAATGATATCGGCATACTTTTTGGATGGCTCGATAAAAGCATCATGCATTGGTTTTACCGTTTCGAGATATTGTTTGTACACGGATTGGATCGTGCGTCCGCGTTCTTCAATGTCTCGTAGTACTCTACGTAGAATCCGCACATCGGAATCAGTATCAACGAATACTTTGATGTCCATCAGACTGCGAAGATGTTCGTCAATCAGCACATGTAACCCTTCTACAATGACAATATGGTTCGGTGCCAGTTCAACCGTCTCATTGGCAGCACGGTTATCTATGGTGAAGTCATATACGGGAGCATATGCCGCTTGGCCTTTTTTCAACAAGGTGAGATGCTCAATCAACAGATCATTATCGAATGCAAACGGGTGATCGTAATTGGTGAGTCGGCGTTGCTCAGGTGTGAGCTGCGACTGGTCTTTGTAATAATTGTCTTGGGATATAAACGTAACCTTACCTGATCCCAGACGGTCTATGACGGAGCGAGCTACCGTCGTTTTACCGGAGCCGGTTCCTCCGGCGATACCAATAATGAGCATGGTTGTTCCATAAGCCTCCCTAGAATGGCAGCATAATCATGAATAAAGGGCACTGATCCACAATCGATTCAGCACCTTTACCCACATGTCTGTCTGTGAATACACAATTCCTTCATTGTACCACAGCGCTTTGTTTTTTTCATCTGCTTTGCAGAGGCATGTTTCCCTAAGATTGGATGATTGACTTTTTCGAAAACAGCACTATAATAAACTTATATTCATAACACGGACTGTTACTGGGGAAACCAGGCATGACCGAATTCGATTGCTTTACTGTAATCGCTTTCGGTCTTTTTTATTTTTGTTGGGGGGTGAGAACATTGAAGGTTATCAAGAAGGTAAACAATAACGTAGCCATCGCTATTAATGAACATAACGAAGAGGTTTTTGTCGTAGGCAAGGGTGTAGGATTTCTGAAAACGCCCTATGAGCTGACGGAGACGGACTTGGTGGAGAAAATATTTGTAGCACCAAAGAACATCCGTATGTATGACCTGCTGAACAGTATTCCGATTGAGGATATTTATCTCGCGGAGGAAGTCATCAAGCTGGGCAGTCAGATCCTGAATAAAACATTTAACCCGAATCTGCTTCTCACCCTGTCCGACCATATCAGTTTTGCATTGACCCGAACCAGAGAAGGTATCCGTATCAAAAACCCGCTGGAATGGGAAGTGCGGACACTCTATCCGGACGAGACCCGGGTGGGGGAGGCTGCGCTGAAGCTGATTCAGGAAAAAACGGATATCGCTCTGCCAACAGCCGAAACAACACTGATTGCTCTGCATTTTGTTAATGCACAGGTTGGATCGGGAGAGATGACGGATACCACCAAGGTGACCACAGTTACGGGCGAGATTCTGTCCGTGATCAAATATGCGCTCAAAATTGACTTTCAGGAGGATTCCATCCACTTCATGCGCTTTGCCACACATATCCGGTATTTCATTCTGAGGCAGATGAGCGGTAAATCGCTCAAAGACGAGAATGAATCTCTGTTCCTGATGGTGAAGGAGAAGTTTCCGAAAGAACTGGCTTGTGTGGAGAAGATTGCTGACTTCCTGAAAAATAATTACGGCTGGACCTGTTCGGATGATGAAAAATTATATCTGATTCTGCATATCCAACGATTGATTTCGAATGAACCAACGGAATGAACCTAATGAAAAACTAACCGAATAATCCATATTGGACTGTTACTGATTCGATCAGGCATGACCAAGCGTAGGGAATGACGATTCCCCGGCTTGGTCATTTTTTATATATCCAATTTATTCATGTAGAGGAGAAGGGTCATGAACAACAAAGACTTGGCTAAAAACGTACTTGATCTCGTTGGCGGCGAGCAAAATATATCGGGTCTGACACACTGTGCAACCCGTTTGAGATTCGTATTAAAGGATGATAACAAAGCAGACCTCAAAGCGTTGGATCAGCTCGAAGGGGTGCTCAAGGCACAAAATTCCGGTGGACAGGTTCAGGTTGTTATCGGTGCCAAAGTAGACGCGGTATACAGTGAAGTGAAGAATCTAACTTCTGACAAGATTGGCGAGCTTACGGAGTCTACAGACAGTGGACCGAAAAAGAGACGTAACCCCGTCAACGTAGTGCTTGAAACCATCGCAGGTATATTCACGCCTGTTCTGCCAGCACTTGTTGGTTGCGGGATGATCAAATGTTTGGCTACCGTTATAACTGCCATGGGTTACCTGGAAGGCTCCGGCTTCCTGACGATCATTAACATGATCGGGGATTGTATTTTCTACTTCATGCCATTCTTCCTGGCTGTTAGTGCAGCAAATCGTTTCAAAACCAATCCCTATTTGGCGGTAGCTCTTGCTGCGGGGCTGATGCACCCAACCATTTTGAACGCTGCGGCTCAGATTGCTGAGACGGGTGTAAACAGTATTGATTTTCTCGGCATGCCGATTCTGTTGATGAAATATTCCTCTTCCGTCATTCCAATCATTTTGGCGGTATGGATTATGAGTTATGTGTATCCGATCGTCAATCGAGTGATTCCCAAGTTTCTACAGGTCCTGCTTACCCCAATGATTGTTTTGTTCATTATGATTCCAGTGGAACTGATCGTGCTTGGCCCAGTAGGATCATATATCGGTGACTGGTTGACCAACGGCATTAACTCATTGTTCTCAACCGCAGGTGTTCTTGCAGGTGCGATTCTTGGATTTTTCAAACCGATCATGGTCATGTTTGGTATGCACTATGCCATCATGCCGATTCAGGTTCAACAAGTGGCTACCCTGGGTGCAACCGTGCTGTTACCAACGGCACTGGCAGCGAATTTGGCTCAGGCTGGAGCGGCCTTCGGTGTGTTTGTCCTAACGAAGAGTAAAACGATGAAATCAGCGGCTGCTTCGAGTGGATTCACCGCTTTGTTCGGGATTACCGAGCCAGCGATCTATGGTGTAACGCTAAAATACAAACGTCCGTTTTTCGCAGGTTGTCTGGCAGGAGGATTAGTTGGTGGATTCTACAGCTTGGTGCATACAACAGCGAATGCAATTTCACTTCCAGGTGTATTGGCAATTGGCACGTATTCCTCTGATCGTTACATGTATGTCGTTATTGGTTGTATTGCCGCCGTTGTACTCGGGTTTGTGTTCACGCTGTTGGCTGGCATCAAGGAAGATACAGATGGAAATAAATCGCAGCAACAAGCTACGAATAAAGTAAATAGCAATCAAACAGCCGTTGCCACAGAGGCAACTACAGCGTCCGTATCATCACTGACATCCACGTCTTCTGACATGCTTATCGTTAGTCCAATGACAGGGGAGATCAAACCGATCTCTGAAGTGGAGGATCAAGCGTTTGCCCAAGAATTGATGGGTAAAGGCATTGCAATCGTTCCGACAGATGGCAAGGTATATGCTCCATTTGACGGGGTAGTCGAAGCACTATATCGTACCAAACATGCTATCGGATTGAAAGCTGCGAATGGTGTCGAGATCCTGATTCATATCGGGGTGGATACCGTCAGTCTGAAAGGGAAATATTTTAACGCTCATATCGAACAAGGACAGACAATCACGGCTGGGGATATATTAGTGGAGTTTGATCCAGAAGGCATTACGTCAGCAGGATATAACACGATTACATCGATTGTGGTAACCAACATGCAACAGTACGGAGATGTGCTGACTACAGCGACCAGCGGCCCGATCCGGGAGAGTGAACCTTTGATCAAGCTGATTCCGTAAGAACTGCTCATCTTTTCATTAAGCTACAAGTTACAAGCTAGATGGTCTTAATAACACGTAATAACAGGAGGAAACTAAAATGACGAATTCCAATTTTCCAAAAGATTTTTTATGGGGCGGTGCACTGTCTGCCTGTCAGGCCGAGGGAGCTTATAATGTGGACGGCAAGAGTCTGACCATCCCTGAAGTGATGAAATTTAACGAGAAGAACGACCGCAAAGTGACCAAGCAGATCAGAGTGAATTGGGAGATGATTGAAGAGGCCAGGAATGACCCGGATACCGTGAAATATCCGAAGCGCCGGGGGATCGATTTTTATCATAACTTCCGTGAGGATATCGCCTTGTTTGCTGAAATGGGTTTCAAAGTATTCCGTTATTCCATTTCATGGGCCAGAGTATTTCCAGGTGGCGACGATGCCGCTCCGAACGAAAAGGCACTAGAGTTCTATGATCAGGTGATTGATGAATGTCTAAAACAGGGTATGGAGCCCTTGATCACCATCAGTCACTTTGATACGCCAATTGTACTGATGGACAAGTTCGGAGGATGGTATAACCGCAAGCTGATCGATCTGTATGTGAACTATTGTGATGTGTTGTTCAATCGCTACAAGGGCAAAGTGAAATATTGGGTGACTTTCAACGAGATCAACATGAGCGTGAAAGCATCGGCCAAAACGCTGGGAATCATTGATTATGATTCTCCAAATTATGAAGAAATGCTGTTCCAGGGGCTGCATCATCAATTTGTAGCTGCGTCCAGAGCAACCAAGATGGCACATGAGATTGATCCGAATAACCAGATCGGAAGTATGGTGGCTTATTTTACAACGTATCCTTACACTTGCAAGCCGGAGGACGCACTCCAGATGCAACAGGATGATCAGATGAAAAATCAGTTCTATCTCGATGTGCTCAATAAAGGCGAGTACCCTTACTATAGTAAAACGTATTTCAAAAACAAGGAGATCCAGCTGAATATCGAGGACGGCGATCTGGATAGCATTAGTGCACACACGGCTGATTTCGTGGGGATGTCGTATTACAACTCGATGATTTCCAGCAGTGATACGGAGCAGCTCGAACTAACGGCAGGTAATGTACACAGCGTATATAAAAACCCGCATCTGCCCGCTAACGAGTGGGGGTGGCAGATTGATCCGATTGGCCTGCGGTATACGCTTAATCTCGTCTATGATCGGTATCAAAAACCTGTCTTCATTCTGGAGAATAGCTCAGGTTTCTACGATAAACTGAATGAAGACGGAACGATCAACGATCCTTACCGGATTGATTTCCTAAGCAAACATATCGAACAGATGGGACTCGCCATTGCTGATGGGGTCGAGGTGTTGGGATACACGATGTGGGGACCCATCGATATGATCAGTTCAGGGACTTCCGAGATGAGCAAACGGTACGGATTTATCTACGTGGATCAGGATGACTATGGAAATGGTACGCTGAAAAGATATCGTAAGGATTCCTTCTTCTGGTATCAGAATGTGATCCGTACCAACGGAGCAGAACTGTAACGCACCATGAACATTTTGGGTCGTATCCAAAAAATACCCGGCGGCTTGCTGATTGTTCCTATGCTGGCCGCCGCGGTCATCAACACGGTGTTTCCATCATTTTTTCAGATCGGAGATCCAACAACAGCGTTGTTCACATCGAAAGGTACCATGGTGCTGATCGGTATGATTTTACTGATATCAGGAACACAGCTTAACTTGTCACAGCTTCTAGTGACTTTGAAGAGAGCAGGGGTGCTCTGTATTTCACGCATCCTCATCAGCTGCCTGTTCGGATGGGCGTTTGTACACTTTTTTGGCATAAGTGGGGTCGGGGGAGTTTCTGCGGTAGCCTTCATTGCCGTTCTGACCAGTTGTAATCCGGGATTATATCTGGCCTTGATGAACACGTATGGAGATGATGTGGATCGTGCTGCTTTTGGCATTCTGAATCTGATCGCCGTACCGGTTATTCCGGTCATGATATTGAATTCGGCAAGTGGCGTCGGTATCGATTATCTCAGTGTACTTGCTACGCTAGTACCTTTCTTGATCGGGATACTGCTTGGTAACCTGGATAGCAACATACAAAAGATGTTCGCTCCGGGAACACTGATTCTACTACCTTTTCTAGGTACCAGCTTTGGGTCCAATATTGATCTGCGTATTGCATTTCAGTCCAGTCTGTCCGGCTTGCTGGTCACCGTGTTATTTTTGCTGATCTGCATGTTGCCGCTCATTGGAATCGATCGAACGATATTAAGACGACCAGGTTACGCAGCGGCTGCGACATGTTCGGTTGCTGGATTGTCCATGGTGGTGCCTTCGATGGCTGCCGGGTTCAATCCGGCGTATACGCCATATGTAGACACAGCTATCGCTCAGATTGCGTTTGCCGTGATCCTGACGTCGGTGACCGTGCCTTATATCGTGAAGCGTTTGGCTGGAGGAACAGCAACGGAAGCTTCTGCATCAACAAATCACTAGAAAAAACAGCATGTGTTCTGTCAGATTATGACGGATCACGTGCTGTTTTGCTTTGTACATCTATATGATCTCCTGGGGGAGGAGAGGGATCGATCGGTTTATTTTAGAGACCCAGCAGTTGTTTAACACTTTCAGCTACAGCTTTGCTAGATTGCGGATTCTGTCCTGTGACCACGCGGCCATCTGTTGTGACATAGGAATTGAAGGCAGCAGCTTTATCATATTGTGCAGCGCGTTCTCTCAAAGCATCTTCCAGCAGGAAAGGAACATACTCGGTTTGTTGAGCCAATGTTTCTTCTTCATTCGTGAAGCCGGAAACGGTTTTGTCGTTGATCAAAAGCAAGCCGTTGGACAGCTTCACATTCAACAGGGCTGTAACTCCGTGGCACACGCCGGATACAACGCCACCCTTTTCATAGATTTCACGAGAAAGCTCTTGAAGTTCAGCATTATCCGGGAAATCCCACATCGTACCGTGACCGCCTGTGAAGTAGATTGCATCGTAGTCACTTGCATTCACTTCGCCAGGTTTCAACGTATTTTTCAATTGGTTCATGAACGTTTCGTTCTCGAAATAGGTTTTGGTGCTCTCATCCAGAGAGTCGCCCAGACTTTTCGGATCAAGAGGTACGTTCCCGCCTTTAGGGCTAACCAGATCGATCTGAACATTGTCATTATGGTCAAACTCTTCAATAAAATGAGTTGCTTCGCTCAGCCACAAGCCAGTAGGCTCGTCCTTTGTTGCGTACTTATCTACATTTGTTAGAACAACCAGTATCTTTTTCATATTAAAACCTCCCGTAAAGTATATAACATCAATTTATATTAAATATCACAAAATTAAATTGTGTAAAATCTATTAGTAAATATAACATAACCATGTTCTAAAGTAAAATCATGAACGTATCGTCAATCTCCAATGTGACTTTCAAGCGTAGGAGTATAGAACAATCTAGTCGTAGTAAATATGCCTGTAAGAATGCACTTTTACTTATTATGCCCTGCTTAATTTACTCAAATTGTAAGCGGAGGTAGGCGTGTGTAAGGGGAAACGAAATTAATTCAAATTTGAAGTTAATTTGATTGTACAACTAGTTCTTTTGATTTAGAATGGCGGAAGATGCCAACAAAAAACTGGTACAAATTACATATATACTTGGAGGAACATTCATGAAACGTTCAGGCAAATTTTTCGCTTCAACAGTGGTTGCTGCTGTTGCTGCAGTATCCATCGTCTCTTCAGCTTCAGCGAGCACAGTTTCAGTCTCCAACATCTCTGGCGTAACACCTATCAACATTAGCAGTATGGATATCGAAACGGCTTTGATGATGGTTCAGAGCGAACGCGCCAAATTGCTGGATGCGCAATTGCAAACACAAATCCAGGAAGTACAGAACCGTAATCAACAGATCGCGGATTTGAACTCTCAATTGCAGATCGCCCAGCAAAACGGGGATGAAGCAGCTGTTCAAAAGCTGAAAGGTCAAATTGATGCTGCAAGCAACTCGCAACAGATGGACATGCTTCGTCTGCAGTCCATGTCCAACAAGCGCAATGAAGCGTTTGATGTCATGACAAACTTTGTCAAAAAAATGCAGGATTCAAGATCATCCATCATCGGTAACATGCGTTAAGAACGGATGATTAACTGCTGCAACAATACAAAAAGAGCGAAGTCGGAATTCAAATTCCGAAACTTCGCTCTTTTTGTGTTTCTCTTTTTTATGATATATATCATCTAATCCAAGTTAGCCCGACCAGTCACGACGCCGAGTGAACAGATCCTGCAACTCGTCCGTCGACAATTCGGTAATCCAGTTCTCAGAGCTTGTGATGATGTTATCGCTGAGCTGCTGTTTGCTCTCCAACATCTCGTCGATCCGCTCCTCTAATGTGCCAAGAGAGATGAACTTATGCACCTGAACATCTTTGGTCTGACCCATCCGATAAGCTCTGTCGGTGGCTTGATTCTCAACAGCAGGGTTCCACCAGCGGTCAAAATGGAACACATGGTTGGCTGCGGTCAGATTCAATCCCACACCGCCTGCCTTGATGGACAGAATGAAGACGGACGGTTGCTTATCCTCAGGCAATGTACGGGATTGGAATTCCTCAATCATACGATCCCGTGCCGTTTTGGAGGTCCCCCCGTGCAGATACAGCACAGGCTCCTGCAACTCCTGACGCAGTACCTGTTGCAGCATCTGTCCCATACCGATGTATTGGGTGAAAATAAGGCATCGCTCGCCTTCGTCCCGCAATTCCCGGACAAGTTCCATCAGTCGTTCCAGTTTTGCGGAGCGACTAATCAGCATCGCCATATCTTGCGGACTGTACACGTCATAAGCAGATGTTAATGCGCCGTCTTCAGGCAGTTCCTCAGGCAAAGCCTCTTTGGTCAACAGCAGAGGGTGGTCACACAGCTGCTTGAGCTGGGTTAACGCCGATAGAATGGCACCTTTGCGCTTGATGCCTTCCAGCTCTTTCATTTTATCCATCAGGGCCTGTACGGACTGGTCATACAATGCACTTTGTTCGCCCGTAAGGTGAATATAGGTTTTCATCTCGTTTTTGTCCGGCAGATCAAGCTGGATATTGGGATCTTTTTTCTTACGGCGTAGCATGAATGGTTTCACCAATTGCTGTAGATCCTGCATGCGCTGCTCATCTTTATCTTTTTCAATGGCACTGATGAAGCGAGTCTGGAATGCCCGGGCGTTGCCCAGATATCCTGGATTGATAAAGTCATAGATCGACCACAGCTCGGACAACCTATTCTCGATCGGCGTACCTGTCATGGCAATGCGGTGTTTCGCCGGGAAACTGCGGACCGCCAAGGACTGTTTGGTCTGGGCGTTTTTGATATTCTGCGCTTCATCGAGACAGATGCATGCCCAGGTGTAGGTTTGTAACATCTCTTGATCCAGTGTAGCCGTAGCAAAGGACGTGATAATAATATCCACCTGCTCGGTCTGCTCCCGGAATTCTTCTCCACTTAATCGGCGTGCGCCATAATGCAGACTGACATTAATGGAGGGTGCGAAGCGGCTAATTTCCTTTTGCCAGTTGCCCAGTACGGAAGTTGGGCAGATCAGAAGTACCGGGGCTTGTCCCGGCTTGCGTGGTTCATGATCCTTGATGTGTAACAGATACGTGATGAACTGAATGGTTTTCCCGAGACCCATATCATCGGCAAGACATGCCCCAAGTCCGAATCTGCGCAGGAAACCAAGCCATGCAAAACCTTCCTTCTGATACGATCGCAGCTCGGCATGAAGCCTTGTCGGAATGGGCAGGGAAGGTGCGCCGCCTTGTCCGCCCCCGAGTTGTGCAATAACCCGGTTCAGGTGCTCATTCAGTTCTACTTCCAGCCGAATGTTCTGATCATCCTGTGGTTGCTGCTCTTCCTCGGTTTGTTGTCCTTCCTTCCATTTCTGGTTGCGATATTCCCGTTGCTCATTGTGTAGCAGATGCAGGTGCAGAATATCCTGGAATGAGAGTCCCTGTTCCCGATCTACACCGCCCATGGCACGACGTATCTGTTCCAGCAGATCGGGGTCGAGAGGAACCCATTCTCCACGGAAGCGAACCAGTCGTTCATTACGGGCAACAAGGTCGGCGAACTCATCTTCGCTGAGATCGGTGTCACCAATCGCAATTCGCCAGTCAAAATGAATAATCGAGTCCAGTCCAAAGAACGACTGTCCCCGTTCACTGCCTTCCTCCGGCTGCACCTTAGCACGCAGCTTTGGTTTCTTCTTACGGGCTGCTTCCCACCAACCAGGTAGCAGAACTTGCCAGCCCGCTGCGAGCAACCTGCCGCTATCCTGCGTCAGGAACTGCCAGGCTTCCTGATCTCCCAAAGGATCACTCAGCACATCCCGCCTACCACTAATGGAGCTTCCAAGACGCGGCAGATGTGCACGCAGCTGATCCAGCCATCCGGCCGAGCGATCCAGAATGAACGGTGTCCATACCTCTGGCCATTCACCTTCAAGTCTGCCCCGTGAATCCAGCATGACGGGCACCAATACAGCGGCATCCAGCTTGTTCTGCAACACCAATCGCAGCCGCCAAGATGGCTCATCCTCGTCCGGCTCCTGCAATTGCAGCATGGGTCTGAATGGTGCGGCATCTGCTTTCCAGCCAATGGATACGAGCCAGGACTGAGCATCCATCCCGGCTGTCTTGGGTAGAGTGCCGCGCTCTGGGAACAACTGCGGGAATTCACGCCGCAGATCCGTTGCAGCTTCTTCCGAACTGTACCAGCGCTGGAATACAAAGGCGGAATAGGCCGCCCCAAGTCCTTCGGCATAACTCTCGTCCGTTTGCTGAACCGCTTTGGTAAGCGATGCCCGATCCTGCTTTTTCAAGCTATCCGGGTCCCAGGTCCACTGAAGCTGTCCTGCACGGTATGCCTCGAAGCTAGGTACGTATTTTCGTTTCTCTATGGAGGATGCCAGTGCTGGAGCTAGTCGAATCAGATGTTCCGCTTGTTCGTCCCACTTCCATTCAATATGAAGCAGCGTATGCATCTCGGCAAAAAAGGGAATCACTTCTTCCGCAGGCAGAACAACCAGCTCAATCTCCTCAATCTGCCGAACTTCCAGTTCGGTCCCGTAGAAGGAAGGCGCATGCCAAGCGAACAATCGCTGCTTAAGCGACTGTCCCGGTACAAAGTGGTGTGTGTTGAGTGCTCCGTAAAACAAAGCATCGCCATATCCGGTTAAAGCGACGTGAACCTCAATCGTTTCAGTGTAAGGATGAATTAAGCTCATGAGATCAGTTTACCTTTCCGAAGCTCTTCCTGCAGGGCGCGCAGCCGACTGTTACGAACGGCGAGTGTGGTGATGAATTGCTCCCAGTGCGCTTCTTGCTTCATTTTTTTATAGATTTTGGACAGACGTTTCAACAGCTTCACCGCTGCTTTGTATCCGTCCCTGTTTTTGTGTCCGATATAACGCTCCACTGCCTGATGATAGAAGGGAAGCAGCAGCTCAGGTGCATCTTTTTCGATTGGTTGCAGCATCGCTACGCGGAATTCGAGAGGTTCCGTTCCCGTACTCAGCTGAAAATCAATCCATCTGCGCCACTGTCCACGCGAATGCATAGCATCCTCGTAGGCGGGGCGGGAGTGGGGAAGCATACTGACAAGCGTGTCCCACATACGGTTCTCTGCATCGGGCAGATGTTGAATGGCCGTATCCCATAGATGCATGTAATCATTCAAAGGTGTATTACGCCGATTCGCCAGAAGGGGGCCAAGTTGTACCAACCAATCCCCAAGTCGCTTCCATTCAGCCGAATCTGCGAGTACATGGAGAAAATGCAACAGTTGTTCTGGCGGGAAGCCGTAGGCCGAGCTTCCATGGATGAGTCGCTGCCATGCCTGATCATCTTGCCCCAGATGGGAGTGCATCCAGCTCTGCGCGAGTATGAGTGGTAAAGGCAGTGTTACGGCTTTGCCTGGTCTATCACTACTACTTCCATTATTTTGAGCGCTACCCAAGACACTCCCACCTGACTGGGAAGGTGACGAAGCGGCGGTTATATTGCGTTCTATATCATCTAAGATGGCCTGTTCCGACACTAACATGTCCCACGACCCTTGCAGCTCAGGTACGATCCAGTTCAACCACAGTTGTCGATAGATCGGAGTGAAGAACATCATGCTGGCTGTCTCAGGCATCATCTGTTTACGTAAATAAGCTGAGGTTTCAGACAGTCTGTTCCAAAGTTGTTCAAGCTTGTTTCCCTTTAGACCTGACAGGTCTAGTGGATGGTTAAAGATCCGTTCAATGTCTTTCTGAAGTGCATCCACCGCGAGCTGGGCAGGGTAGCTCAAGTACACGGGGGTATGAGTGATTGAATTACGAGCCGGCGGCACGCAGAATCGGATGAGGTGCAGCTGCACATGTAGTTCAAAAAGTTGGTCCATTGCAGCGGACAGCCTTGGTTTAATGGCATACAGCTCGTCCGTTGCTTCCTGTACGTAGGATGTGCTTGCTGTGCCAGTACCCAGCCGTCTCAGACATGAGTGGAATAGTTCGTGCCATTCCGAGATTTCGAGATCAGCAAGCTCTGTTGCACGTTCCTTGATCTGGCTGTATTGGTTGTCCGGAATGTCCATATCCTGTTGTTCATCGGCATCTGCATAGCTGGATATTCCTGCGGACATGGCCCCGACGGGTTTGGTCGTTTGTTTGAGTGCAGTACTGGAGTGCGCATTCACAATGGCATGGACAGGTCGCTCCAGTTGCTCGGCATAACTCATTAATACAGCCGTCATATGTTTGCATACGGAACTCACCGGGCAGGTACAATGACTTGTAGTCAGGGATTGCATGCTTAGTGTGACCTCGTACTCTTCCGATCCTTGTACAACGGCCGAGATCCCTTGTTGTTCGGAATAGGTTAATGGTCCGACACGTTTCTGTTTATAATATTGGAATCCGCGCATGATCGTCAGGTTATTAAAATGCTCTGCAACCTGCCTGATCAACTGTTGCCACTGCGCATCATCCATCCTCATGTTATTCGGTATGTTCATCATTCCATCTCCTGGGGTAAACATAGGTTCAGTAATCACCACGTCTATGACGTGATGTTGTAAATTTGTTGTATCCATCATATCAGTTATGAGCCAATCCGTGCATGGGTTATGAAGAATTTGAAGTTATTTTAGACCAACTGGAATCAGGATGAACACGTCGGTTCTGCTGGCGGACGGAATGCATGATTGCACCATATTGTGTATGCTTATGGTATGTATTCCTTTCAGGAACGATGCAGGCCGGGGAAACGGCCATATTACACACAACAGGAGAGAGCATATGAAAATACTTACGTTAAACACACACGCTTGGGCGGAAGAGGATCAACTGAACAAGATCAGTCAGCTGGCTGATTTTATTAATACACATCAATTCGATGTGATCTCCATGCAGGAGGTCAACCAATCGATGCAGGAAGTCGCGCTTTCTGAAGAAGAACTGAAGATGTATTATGCTACTGAACCCGATGCAGTGATTAAAAAAGACAACTATGCCTACGTCCTGCTTCAGCAGCTGACAGAACAATATTACTGGACGTGGATTCCCGCGCATGTCGGGTTCCAAAAATACGATGAAGGACTGGCGATCCTTAGCCGGACGCCGATTAAGCAGGCTTTTGGGGAATACGTGTCCCACATGCGAGATTATAACAACTATCGTACACGCAAGATTGTGGGAATTCAGACAGTCGTCCAAGGTGAAGCAACCTGGTTTGTGAACGGACATTATAACTGGTGGGATGATGCGCAGGAACCTTTCAAGGGACAGTGGGAGTTGACGGAGAGCAAGCTTGCCCCCTACATGGACCAGCCGTTATATATAATGGGTGATTTCAATAATGTCGCGGAAGTGCGTGATGAAGGTTATGATTATATGATGAGCAAAGGATGGAATGACCTGTATACCACAGCATTGCAAAAGGATGAAGGAGCAACCGTGGTGAAGGCCATTGCCGGCTGGGCAGATAACAAACGCGATCTTCGGATCGACTATATTTTCTCCAATCGTCCGATTCAGGCTAAATCTTCTACCGTGGTCTTGAACGGTAAAAACGGGCCGGTCGTGTCCGACCATTTTGGCGTCGCTGTAGAGATATAACAGCCGTGTGACCATAAACTATTAAGGTGATATCACCACAAATACGAAACAAAGCCTCCGCTGACTTCCTGTTAAGGGAAGTGTAGCCGGAGGCTTATTTGCATTCAAACATGATTTCCTATGTACATGTAATATGGTTTGTTCTTCCTGTTACTGTGGAACTGGCCTACTACTCGAGCGCCAGCATCTGATGTACGAACTTTTTCAGATTCGCGCTTGTCTCACTAAGCTGTTCGATACTTTCCATGAACTCGGTAACAAGCTTGGCCTGATCCACTGTTGCGGTTGTAATCTGACCGATCTCCTGCTCCATATGTTTCATGGAATCTTGTACGCTGCCTAGGGATGATTCGATATCAGCTGCTGCTTGCTTCGTATGATCTGACAGCTTACGTACTTCACTGGCAACCACACCGAAGCCGGCTCCCTGATCGCCCACACGGGCTGCCTCTATCATGGCGTTGAGTCCAAGCAGATTGGTTTGTTCCGATACTTCACGAATGACGTTTGTTACTTTACTTACACTGACCGAGTTCTCTGAAGCTTTTTTGGAATTGCGCAGAATCTCTTCCGATGTCGCGGAGAGTTCCTCGGAATGTGCCGCAATCTGCTGAATGCCGCCGACGAGCGCATTAATGGTTGTTTCATTTTCACGGATCAGCGTTTCCAGTGTCATGTGACTATCCAGTGCGTAGTTCACACCCAATATACCCACGACCTGATCGTTCTCTTTAATAGGGATTAGAATGGCATCAAAAGGTCTGCCTTGCAGATCACCAGGCATGCGTGCCACGGTACGGGAATCTCTGTTAGTCAGCATTTTGAAATGTTTATAATCATCATGCAGCTCATCCCCAACCTTCACACCAATCTCCAGACTTTTTGCTTCGGAAAAATACAATACTTTCTCATGATCATTAATGGATATGGATATGTCGTCACGGAACATTTGGCTAACAAAAGGCATAGCATTTACCAGAGATTCAAGAGTATTCAATGTGCATCTTTCCTTCCCGATACAAAAAGTGGAATTTTTCAATCTAGTATTTATATCGGTAACGTTTTCTCGTTTTTAAACCATTGTTTAAATTTAAGTTAACCTAGAGAGAAAAGGCGACTAAATCCGATATAATTGTAAGCGTAATCAAAAATCTGTAGCCACCACCGAACATGTCAGTTATACTGGGATTATTATTCGGCTATTCAGAAGATAACCAAGGGACATACCTATTTCCCGGTAAGGGGATTACCCACCTAGGTTAAGCGCTATACTTTATTACTGCATATTAGTTTGGTGCTCCAGTGTGGATGGTATGAATGTTATGATATAAGACTTTATTTCAACGGGAGAAGGATGTGTGCCATCGATGACGACCTATTTCAGTGAACCACAGAGCATGTATTACCGATTTGGAGAAGATCAGGATCAGGTGTTGAAGGTACTGGCCGAGAGGTATATTGGAGCCAATGCACAGGCTGATTTTGTATATCGGGTATTCCAGAAGTCTGGTATTTTGCAAAATGAAAAAGGGCTTTATGATCTGAATTTAAGTAAACGCTTTCCTGATGCACCTAAAGACCATATATCCTACGCAGCTGCATTGGTTTGGGGGGACGAGGACCGGAATCTGGACGTGTTGGTCCGCTGTTATGGGCCTGTTCGTTTCTATTTCAATGAGCAGTTGGTCTATCGCTCTACCGTAATGGATGAGATTAGTCCAGACGCAACGGTGAAGCTCAGCATCGATATCAAGCCTGGTTGGAACACCATTTGGCTGGAGATGAAAAACACCCCTGCCGGATTTGGCTGCCAATTTGGGTCAGATGAAGGAAAAGTGCGCATTTTGAATGTATATGCTCCATTTCAGGAGAGACAGGGGCAAGCGGGGTGGGTGTTCTCCCAACCGAACCCAGCCACGAGTAAACAACCGGACCTGCTTGGAAAAGAATCAGACGTCAGCTTGAACTGGCTGCCTGAGACAGGCTGGTCTGATGAAGATAAAACCAAGCCAGCTTTCGAGCGAATATACGGAAATCTTGCTGGTAAGCATGCTTATGCTTGGACCCACCTGAACAATAACGATTCAACCGGGAATGCAGTGCGATTGTCAGGTCAATCTTCCGGTTCTCTAAGTATATGGATTAGCGGCAAGCCTGTGGCGCAAGTGAAGGAAGCGGGTCCGTTCGAGGTGGATGTACCAGCTTCTTTTGGGCGGAGTGACCTGCTTGTCCGAAGTGAATATGACGATACGGCTGGACCTTGGCATTTTAATTTGAACGCAACCGTGTCGGGTAAGCCGCTCTCACTGGAACTTCCTCAGCGTGTGCACGGAGCTAATGGAGAGTCTTGGTTATATGTTGGACCTTTTGAGTCGGAGGTTGAACCGGACTTGGCGGATCTGACTCGAACGGACCGAGTGTATCAAACGGGTCTAGAACAGACGTATTGGCGCTTAGATCGACCGGATGCTTGGATCAGACCTTATTATGAGAATGCGATGTTAAGCAACAAATGGACAGTGGGCAGTGTGACCAATTATGGTCGCTGGGATTATCCATTGGGTGTCACTGTATATGGTCTATTACGGACGGGGCGTTATTTGCAAAGACCGGACATTACACGTTATGCGGCTGAGCATGTGCAGGCATGTACCCAGATGTATGAATACTCCTTATGGGATCGGGAGCAGTATGGTTTCCCGGCAGTCAATCAACAATTGGTCATGCTGAAAATGCTGGATAACTGTGGTTCTTTTGGTTCGGCCATGCTAGAAGCGTATTCCGAGTGTCATGAACCAACGTTTCTTCCGATTGCTGAACAGATTGCAGATTTCATGCTTTCCCGCCTGGAACGGCAGGAGGATGGTGCATTTTATCGCACATGTGTAGGGGAGTATGCCGAGAATACCATGTGGGCAGATGACCTCTATATGAGCACGCCGTTTCTCGTTCGTTATGCACGGGTGACAGGCAACTCAGCCGCATTGGATGAAGCCGCCAGACAATTTTCACTGTATCGGAAGTATCTGTTTATGCCTGAGTTCAAGATCATGTCCCATGTGTATGATTTCAAATACGGACAGGCAACGCAGATTCCATGGGGACGGGGAAATGGCTGGACACTGTTTTCCTTGACAGAGGTATTGGAAGCTTTGCCAACAGAGCATCCCGAGCGCCCAGCCTTAATAGATTTCTTCAATGAGCTGTGTGAGGGGTACGCAGCGCTTCAAGGGGAAAGCGGGTTGTGGCATCAGGTGTTGAATGTTCCGCAGACGTATGAAGAAGCCTCCTGCACGGCGATGTTTGCCTATGGTTTTGCGAGAGGTGTACGCTTTGGCTGGTTCAAAGACCCTGAAGTTTACGTCACAGCTGCCGAGCGGGCTTGGAAGGGACTTATCTGCAAAGCCATTGATCGTCAAGGGAGTGTGCATGGCGTGTGTAGCGGATCACGATATGCGTTTACGGCAGAGTATTATGATCAGGACTTGCGTACCGTTACCAATGACAATCACGGAATAGGCATTATGATGCTGGCAGGAACTGAAGTAGCAAAAATGAAGAAACATCTGGCTGAACACAGGGTGTCTTCACCTGCCGTCTCACATTCCTGACAGACCACCGAGGTCTGATTTTCATACTATCGTTTCTATACAACAGTCTTCTGCTCCACGTAATACGGTTGTATATCCGTAATCATATTTGAGACGGGATCATCACCGCCGGGAATATCATTCCTGGTGGTTTTTGATTCCTGTAACTCCTTACTTTTTTGACAGGAAAGCTTACTTTTGTTTATGTCATGTACAGTAATAGACCGATACAATAGGTTTTGTAAGCGATTCCATAAATGCAAAAAGGGGAGGAAATTCATTTATGATGATTACAAAAAAGTGGGTAACCCTGTTCTGTCTGTCCCTGTTATTGTTCGCTACAGCCTGTTCTGGAGGGGCCACCGATACATCTTCTTCTGGGGAAGCAAGTGGAAGTGAAGGAGATTCATCAGGTAAGGTTGAACTGCGCATGACCTGGTGGGGATCACAGACTAGACATGATCTGACGACCAAAGTGATCCAATTGTTTGAAGAGAAACATCCGGGAATCACCATTAAACCTGAATATTCCGGTTGGGATGGTTACTTTGACAAGTTGACTACACAGGTAGCCGGTTCAAATGCACCAGATATCATCCAGATGGATTACGCCTTTTTGACTGACTTTGCCCGGCGTGGTGCCTTGCTTGACCTGACTCCGTTTGCAGAGAGCAAAGAGCTGCGGACAGAGGATCATGATCAGAGCATGATTACAGCCGGTTCGATTGACGATAAATTATATGCAATTACCCTCGGAGTTAACGCACCAGGTGTCATCTATGACGCCACCGTATTTCAGGAATTAGGTATAGAAGAACCACAAGAGAGCTGGACATGGAAGGATTTTGGGGATATTGCGACCAAGATCGCCGCAGCCAAAGGTGAGGGGTTCTATGGATCGGCAGACATTTCCGGTACAACGAACATGTTTGAAGTGTTTATTCGGCAATCCGGAAAAGGATTGTTCGACGGTGGCACAATGACAGCTACCAGCGAGGAGCTTCAGCAATGGTTCGATATGTGGAGCGCACTACGCGAGAATGGTGGAGTGACCACAGCGGAGATAACGGCATCCACAACCAATGCGCTGGAGACACGTCCGATCTCACTGGGCACAGCCGCCATGGATTTTGCATGGTCCAATCAATTGCTGACATTCCAGCAGGTGAACAAAAACCAGGATCATAAACTTGGCATACAAGTGCTTCCGCATGGTGTAGGTGAAAAGCAAATCGGGGAATATCTGAAACCAGGCCAGTTCCTCTCCGGTTATGGCAAAACCAAACATCCAAAGGAAGTTGCCATGTTCATCGATTTCATGGTCAATGATCCAGAAGCAACCGCTATTCTTGGTTCTGAACGTGGGGTGCCAGTCAATTCCAGCATTCGTGAACAGATGCAGCCTACGCTGCCGGAAGCGGAGCAAACCATTTTCCAATTTATCGATACTGTGTCGAAGAACTCCAGCGAGATTGACCCGCCATACCCGCAAGGATTTGCTGAAGTGGACACAAGTTTCAAGAGCGCAAGCGAGCAGATCGCCTTCGGTCAAGGTAGTACTCCGGATGTGATTGCCCAGTTTATTGAAGGAGCCAAGGCTACGCTTGGATCGAGTCAATAATGATTGAAACTGTCTCACACTTCTAATTCTGCGGGGAGGTTGCGAAGATGACGACATCACAGGTCAGTCAAGCCCGAATCGAGCGTGTAACTACCCGGCGGGTCAAACGGAGATATGCGCATAATGGAGTCGCACTTCTGTTTCTCGCCCCATGGCTTGTCGGATTGTTATTCCTTACCCTAGGTCCAATGTTGGTATCGTTATACATCTCGTTCACCGATTACAGTATACTGGCCGCCCCTTCCTGGGTCGGTCTGGATAACTACACCACGATGTTTACATCGGATAAACTGTTCACCCAGTCGCTCAAAGTCACCTTCACGTATGTCGCTGTATCCGTACCGGTCAAATTGATTTTCGCGCTGCTTGTAGCGATGTTGCTGAACAAAGGGATTCGAGGACTCGGTATTTACCGTACGGTGTATTACATCCCGACATTGCTTGGAGGTAGCGTGGCGATTGCAATGTTGTGGCGTAAAATGCTGGGTGGGGACGGGCTACTCAATAGTGTGCTTGCCATGGTGGGCATTAAGGCGCCCGATTGGGTTGCTAATCCGAAGTATGCCCTGTACTCCATCGTCCTGTTATCCGTATGGCAGTTTGGATCATCCATGATTATTTTCCTGGCAGGTTTGAAGCAGATTCCACCTGAATATGATGAAGCCTCAGCGGTAGATGGTGCAGGTCCCCTGCGGAGATTCTTCTATATAACGTTGCCGATTCTGTCACCCGTTATCTTCTTCAATCTTGTCATGCAGCTGATTACATCCTTTCAATCGTTCACGCAGGCTTTTGTTATCAGTAATGGTAGCGGAGGGCCAGTGAACTCAACCCTAATGTACTCTCTGTATCTGTACAAAAAAGGATTTTCATTCTTTCAGATGGGCTATGCTTCTGCGATGGCCTGGGTGCTGGTCATCCTGATTGGCGTATTTACATTGCTCGTATTCCGCAGTAGCAAGCTGTGGGTGCACTATGAGGATGGTGGGAAATCATGATTGGACAACGGAACTCTACAGCATGGGTCGTCAGCAAACATGTGTTGATCTCAGGCATCGCCTTTGTCATGCTCTACCCGATCCTCTGGATGCTGGGCAGCTCATTCAAACCGGGACATATGATCTTTACAGAGACCTGGTTCTGGCCACAGGAATGGAATTGGCAAAATTACATGAATGGCTGGTCGGGAATTCAGGGCAACCCGTTCTCCCGGTTTCTAACTAACTCTGTCGTTCTATCGCTTGGCGCGGTGCTGGGCAATGTGATTTCCTGCTCTATGGCGGCGTATGCCTTCGCCCGATTGAATTTTCGTTTCAAAGCCATCTGTTTCGGACTGATGCTTATGACGATCATGCTGCCCCATCATGTGACGCTGATCCCGCAGTATATTCTCTTCAACCACCTGGACTGGGTGAATACGTATCTGCCGCTTGTGGTGCCAAAATGGCTGGCGACCGACGCCTTCTTCATTTTTCTCATGGTACAGTTCTTCCGGGGATTGCCCAAAGAGCTGGATGAGGCAGCAACCATTGATGGATGCGGTCCTGTGAAAATTTACACCAAAATCATCATTCCGCTTGCTTTTCCAGCACTGGTTACTACGATGATCTTTACGTTCTTGTGGACATGGGACGACTTCTTCAGTCAGTTGATCTACTTGAGTGACGTGAGCAAATATACCGTGCCGCTGGGTCTGCGCCTGTTCCTTGATTCCAGCTCTCAATCCGATTGGGGTCCGATGTTTGCGATGTCGGTATTGTCGTTGGTGCCATGTTTCATTGTATTTATTGTGTGTCAAAAGTACTTCGTGGAAGGAATCGCGACCTCTGGGCTCAAAGGGTAATTCCAAGACGAAACGAGTTGATTTTTCCATGGGGAAAGGAAGATGGTCTTCATTCATTAATCAAAAGCTGCAGCAAAGCAAGCTCTCCACGTTGATGGTGACTTGCTTTATTGCGTTTAACCTGTTGCTTGTCTCGGTTGTTGTCTGGTTGGCATATCAGTCTTTCTCCACGGTCACATTTGCCGAGATTAGCAAAGCACGTCTGGCTCTTCTGAACGAGAGCACACGTCGGGGGTTTGATTTCATCACAGGGGTAACCGGAACCGCTTATGCTTTGGCAAGCAATCGGGAACTGTCCAGTCTGCTCGAAACGGCTGATACGGGCAGGCTTGCACAGATTCACCAGCGCAGAGAGGTCTCTCGAATCCTGGATCATACCATGGTCGTGAGTGAAGGCATCACTTCCATCGAACTGTATACGGATGTCTTCAATGAGGTGACAGTGACTATGGCTGATCGCATATTTCCAGTGGACACCATCGCACACGACTCTTGGTTTGCTACGCTGGAAAAGGCAGATGCCGCTTGGGTTCCGCTGCGTGAGAACGAATCGGGCCAATCCCTGGTCGGATACGCCCAACGGATTTTCGACAGTCGTGGAGGGACGGTTGCCTATGTGCTCATTCGACTGAGTAGAGCGGACATCGTACGCAGGTTTGCCGATGTACCCATGGTGCTTGATGGAAAAGTCCTGTTGGTAGATACGGCTGGTAATGTCGTAATGCAGATGGGGAGAGTTGATCCAGCAGGGGAGAAGGAACGAGCGGATAGAAGAAATGAAGCAAGTACAATTCAAGAAACGGGTGAAGCTGTAAATTCATCTTCTTCTATTATAGATAGTGCATGGATTCAGGAACATGTCCAGCATGGTGCAGACGGGTACGAAGTAGTTTCCGGCCAACCCGGAGGTGCTCAATTGGTGCTGTACTCCAGGCCAGCCATGCTTCAGTGGCGTCTCGTACAGACTATTCCGGTATATACACTGTTATCTCCGCTCAGACAAGCGGGCTGGCAGATCCTTGGCATCGCCGTGCTGGGACTATTATGCTCGGCTGTGCTGGCGTACCTGTTTGTAAGGCGGATCATCCGGCCTTTGCGACAATTAATCAAGCGAATGAGACAACTGGAGAAAGGGGACTTCGATACCCGGGTCCAACTTTCGTTTACGGAGGAATATGCCCATTTGGCTTATGGCTTCAATCACATGGCTTCACAACTTACGACGCTGATGGAACAGGTGAAGGATGAGAGCCGGGCCAAGCGTGAAGCCCAGACGGGCTTGCTTGAGGCCCAGATCAAACCCCATTTTTTATACAATACCCTCGACATGATTCACTGGCGCGCACTTGATTATGAAGCCAAGGATATCAGTCGCATGATTGTACAACTCAGTAAGTTGTTACGGATCGGACTGAGTGGAGGGAGATTGTTTATAAGGGTTCGTGATGAGTTGGAACATGCCCGTTGCTACGTTAACATCCAGTCAGAGCGGCTGCCGTTCTCCATTCAATATCAGGAGCAGATCGATCCGCATATTCGCGGTTGTTACATTCCCAAGATCATTTTGCAGCCCTTTATCGAAAATGCCGTTATGCACGGGCACCCTGAAGAAGGCACACTTCGAATTCAGGTGCATATGCACGAAGAGGTTGGCCCGCATGAGGATATCGTCATTCGTATCACGGATAATGGTCGGGGTTTGCCGGAGGGGTGGAAACTCGAAGAGACGTGTGGAATCGGTGTACGGAATGTACATCAGCGCATCCAGCTCTATTGTGGGAAGAGGTATGGCGTTCAACTGAGCGATAGAGAGTCAGGTGGAGTGGAAGTGACCATTACGCTGCCGCGTATTGAGACCGACGAGCAATTAAATCTATGGCTGGACGGTGAAAAATGATGAAGACCATTATGCTTGTTGATGACGATCCTCATATTGTAAAGGCATTAACAGATCATATCGATTGGCCTTCTCTGGGCCTCAGCATTGCAGGCACTGCTTCCAATGGCTTGGATGCGCTGGAGCTGTTTCACCATATGCATCCAGATGTCGTTATGACTGACGTATATCTACCGGGGATGACCGGGCTTGAGATCACACAGACGTTGCGACGTGATCATCCCCACTTGCCGATCATCATTCTTAGTGGATATGACGAATTCGAGAACGCCCGGGCAGCCATGCGCTGGGGGGTGAATCACTTTTTGCTGAAGCCGGCAGAGGTTGAGGAGATTGAGTCTGTGCTGCGTGAGGTGTTACTGGAACAAGATGTGCGAGAGCGGCATGAGCGACTGGAGCAGACGTACAAGCAGGAGGTCGGACGGGTACTTCCGTATTTGCGCAAACAATTTCTTCACGAACTGCTGACTACGCGATATCGGGCAGACGAGCTTCCCAAAGAACGCATGGACTATATAGGCATTCATATGTCCTCCCAGACACGCGCCATTAGTCTGCAACTGAATCGCCCCGTATTTTTGACACGAATGAAAGAACGGGATTGGCAGCTTCTCCGCTATGGGGCGGCTGATATTATTCAGGAGACGGTGAAGGAGCAAGCGGCGCGCATGAATGGTCAGGTAGAGATTGTTGATTATTCGGATCAGGTATTTGTGTTGCTTCTATTAGGGGATAAAGATCATCTGGAGGAATGTCTGCCACTCGTGGAGAGGATGATCGATCAGATCTTTACGTATCTGAAAATTGAAGTGAGTGCTGGAATCGGAAGATCCAAGAGTCACCCTTGTGAGGTGATAGATTCCTATCTCGAGAGCAGGGAAGCGGTGGAAACAGCAGAGTTCCAAGGTGGAAGTCGTATCTACCACTATGAAACATCAAAGGAAACAGAACCAAGTGTGACCGATTATTCATTATTGCTTCGTCAATGGAACGAGGCTTGGGCGGATATTCGACCTGACCTGGCCGAAGAGGTATGGCATCATATTTGCCTTTTGCTGAAAGAGGGGAAATGTGTTGGGATACAGGATGTACAGGTTGTGGCCGTCAGTCTGTTTGACACGTTGATGCATAGCTGGAACCGACTTCACCCTATGTTAACGCCGCCGCTGGCGATGAGTGATTTTCTGCGTGAAATTCAATCGAAATATGCGTTGCATGATTTGGTAAACTGGATGGATCGTATTATCTGCGACTGGCTGGAACAGATACGTAAGGAGATGGGCGAGAAGAAAAGCAATAAACTTATCGAGCAGGTGAAACAGTATGTAGAGCTTCATTACGCCGAAGAGATTAGTTTTGAAGCGATAGCCAAGGGGCTGTTCGTACATCCGAAGTATCTGAGTCAACTGTTCAAAAGGGTGACCGGTGAGAATTTCGTCAGTTATTTGAACGGGTACCGGATTCAGAGGGCGTTGGAACTGTTGCAGTCGGGACATTACATGGTATATGAGGTGAGCGAGATGACGGGGTTCCGTAATGCGACGTATTTCAGCCAAGTGTTCAAAATGCTTACAGGCAAGAGTCCATCTGAGGTGGGGTAGAGCGATACAGGTACAGTAATTGAATAAAGTGGAAGAGGAGGAATGGTTCTTATGATGATCGATCAGCAGGAATATTACATTAAAGGCTTATCTTACTCCATTAGATCGGCAGAGGAAAAGGATGCTGAGGCCTTGTCTTCACTTCGTGTACAAATCGATGGGGAAACCGAGAACATGGATCGTGAAGAGGGTGAAGCGTATATTGACGTAGCCGGGTTTAGGCGGATCATCCATTTAGACACTGAGAAGTCAAGGAATCTGTTCCTTGTTGCTGTAGTAGCGGGTGAGATTGTGGGATACTCCCGATGTGAAGGTACAGAGCTGAAGCGCTTTTGCCATAAAGTTGAGTTCGGCGTGTGTGTAGCCCGAGAGTTCTGGGGGCATGGGATTGGCAAGAACTTGTTAGAGAAGTCGATAGAATGGGCAGACCAGACTGGTGTAGAGAAGATGACGTTGAACGTGCTGGCATCCAATGAAAAGGCAATCGAGTTATACCAAAAGAGTGGCTTCGAGATCGAAGGTATTTTGAAAAAGGATCGTAGACACACGGATGGACAGTATCACAACACGATAGTGATGGGCAGGTTCAGAGACTAATAGTATAAAAAGTGAAAAGCAGAATCTATATAAGCCCACAGCTTATGGAGTTTAATTATTAGATTTGATACCGACATAATAGATAGCAGTGTTATTGAGAAGATGTATTATGTTTCTTATCTTATAGAACGAATGTAATGATGTTGAATGAGTCTATTCACAACCTAATTATTGAGATAGATTAGACCGGTGAGTGTATATAGGATATAGTAAGAGGATAGTGCCATTGGAAAAGAGATTATGAAGAGGTTGAATCAAATATATAATCAGTTTTCAGATGGGATATTTTACAAGTAGTAATTTTGTTGTGTATATGATATATTCTATTTCCGGCCAAAAAACACGGTTTACACGGTGCGGCAAGCGAATGAAATAAGCTTCGAAAGAAACTTAAAAAAAGAGCTTGCTAAGTTGGTTCGGAAGTGTTATGATATAAAAGTTACTGAGGAGAACGACATTCGGTAACAAAATAAGTTTGATCTTTGAAAACTGAACAACGAGTGAGTAAACATTCTGCTTGCAGAATGAACGCAAAAGTTTGAGACAAGCCTTGGCTTGAATCGACTGGAGCACAAATGAGATTTTTAATCTCGTCAGATTCAAAATGAGCTTATCGCTCTTTTCAATACTTTATTGGAGAGTTTGATCCTGGCTCAGGACGAACGCTGGCGGCATGCCTAATACATGCAAGTCGAGCGGACTTGAAGAGAAGCTTGCTTCTCTGATGGTTAGCGGCGGACGGGTGAGTAACACGTAGGCAACCTGCCCTCAAGTTTGGGACAACTACCGGAAACGGTAGCTAATACCGAATAATTGTTTTCTTCGCCTGAAGAGAACTGGAAAGACGGAGCAATCTGTCACTTGGGGATGGGCCTGCGGCGCATTAGCTAGTTGGTGAGGTAACGGCTCACCAAGGCGACGATGCGTAGCCGACCTGAGAGGGTGATCGGCCACACTGGGACTGAGACACGGCCCAGACTCCTACGGGAGGCAGCAGTAGGGAATCTTCCGCAATGGGCGAAAGCCTGACGGAGCAATGCCGCGTGAGTGATGAAGGTTTTCGGATCGTAAAGCTCTGTTGCCAGGGAAGAACGCTTGGGAGAGTAACTGCTCTCAAGGTGACGGTACCTGAGAAGAAAGCCCCGGCTAACTACGTGCCAGCAGCCGCGGTAATACGTAGGGGGCAAGCGTTGTCCGGAATTATTGGGCGTAAAGCGCGCGCAGGCGGTCATTTAAGTCTGGTGTTTAATCCCGGGGCTCAACCCCGGATCGCACTGGAAACTGGGTGACTTGAGTGCAGAAGAGGAGAGTGGAATTCCACGTGTAGCGGTGAAATGCGTAGATATGTGGAGGAACACCAGTGGCGAAGGCGACTCTCTGGGCTGTAACTGACGCTGAGGCGCGAAAGCGTGGGGAGCAAACAGGATTAGATACCCTGGTAGTCCACGCCGTAAACGATGAGTGCTAGGTGTTAGGGGTTTCGATACCCTTGGTGCCGAAGTTAACACATTAAGCACTCCGCCTGGGGAGTACGGTCGCAAGACTGAAACTCAAAGGAATTGACGGGGACCCGCACAAGCAGTGGAGTATGTGGTTTAATTCGAAGCAACGCGAAGAACCTTACCAGGTCTTGACATCCCTCTGATCGATGCAGAGATGTATCTTTCCTTCGGGACAGAGGAGACAGGTGGTGCATGGTTGTCGTCAGCTCGTGTCGTGAGATGTTGGGTTAAGTCCCGCAACGAGCGCAACCCTTATATTTAGTTGCCAGCACTTCGGGTGGGCACTCTAGATAGACTGCCGGTGACAAACCGGAGGAAGGTGGGGATGACGTCAAATCATCATGCCCCTTATGACCTGGGCTACACACGTACTACAATGGCCGGTACAACGGGCTGCGAAATCGCGAGATGGAGCCAATCCCAACAAAGCCGGTCTCAGTTCGGATTGCAGGCTGCAACTCGCCTGCATGAAGTCGGAATTGCTAGTAATCGCGGATCAGCATGCCGCGGTGAATACGTTCCCGGGTCTTGTACACACCGCCCGTCACACCACGAGAGTTTATAACACCCGAAGTCGGTGGGGTAACCGCAAGGAGCCAGCCGCCGAAGGTGGGATAGATGATTGGGGTGAAGTCGTAACAAGGTAGCCGTATCGGAAGGTGCGGCTGGATCACCTCCTTTCTATGGAGAATCGTTTCCTGCAACGGAAACATTCAAATATGCAGCTTAGCTGCAAAACACTCACTCGTTGTTCGGTTTTGAGAGCTCAAACTCTCAAACAGCTTGCTTTTGCATGGAGCTTGTTCTTTGAAAACTAGATATCGAAACGAAACAAACGCGAATTAGAACATTCCTTTAAGCTGAACTTGTGCAAACAAGTCAAGTGTATAAAGGTAGTTAAATTGCTTTTGTGAGGGTATCGGGTGAGAGCGACTTTTGGCTTTGCGCAAGCAAAACAAGGGAAGCGAGCGACCGAAACCGGAACAAAATGGTTAAGCTACTAAGAGCACACGGAGGATGCCTAGGCGCTAGGAGCCGATGAAGGACGTGGCGAACAACGAAACTGCCTCGGGGAGCTGTAAGCAAGCTTTGATCCGGGGGTGTCCGAATGGGGAAACCCAGCTGGGGTAATTTCCAGTTACTCATAACTGAATACATAGGTTATGCAGAGGCATACCAGGGGAACTGAAACATCTAAGTACCCTGAGGAAGAGAAAACAATAGTGATTCCGTCAGTAGCGGCGAGCGAACGCGGAGAAGCCCAAACCAGAGAGCTTGCTCTTTGGGGTTGTGGGACGTCTCACATGGAGTTACAAAGGAACCGGTTAAGCGAAGAGGTCTGGAAAGGCCCGCCAAAGAAGGTAAAAGCCCTGTAGTTGAAAGTTGGTTCCCTCCGAGACGGATCCCGAGTAGTGCGGGGCACGTGAAACCCCGTATGAATCCGGCAGGACCATCTGCCAAGGCTAAATACTTCCTAGCGACCGATAGTGAAGCAGTACCGTGAGGGAAAGGTGAAAAGCACCCCGGAAGGGGAGTGAAATAGAACCTGAAACCGTGTGCTTACAAAAAGTCAGAGCCCGTTTTAGGGGTGATGGCGTGCCTTTTGTAGAATGAACCGGCGAGTTACGTTCCCGTGCAAGGTTAAGGTGAAGAGCCGGAGCCGCAGCGAAAGCGAGTCTGAATAGGGCGAATGAGTACGTGGACGTAGACCCGAAACCGGGTGATCTACCCCTGTCCAGGGTGAAGGTGCGGTAACACGCACTGGAGGCCCGAACCCACGCATGTTGAAAAATGCGGGGATGAGGTGGGGGTAGCGGAGAAATTCCAATCGAACTCGGAGATAGCTGGTTCTCCCCGAAATAGCTTTAGGGCTAGCCTCGGAAAACAGAGTCGTGGAGGTAGAGCACTGATTGGGTGCGGGGCCCGCAAGGGTTACCAAGCTCAGTCAAACTCCGAATGCCATAGACTTACTTCCGGGAGTCAGACAGTGAGTGCTAAGATCCATTGTCAAAAGGGAAACAGCCCAGACCATCAGCTAAGGTCCCCAAGTGTGTGTTAAGTGGGAAAGGATGTGGAGTTGCACAGACAACCAGGATGTTGGCTTAGAAGCAGCCATCATTGAAAGAGTGCGTAATAGCTCACTGGTCGAGTGACTCTGCGCCGAAAATGTAACGGGGCTAAACACACCACCGAAGCTATGGCTTGATGCTTTGCATCAGGGGTAGGGGAGCGTTGTATAAGGGTTGAAGGTGTACCGTAAGGAGCGCTGGACATTATACAAGTGAGAATGCCGGTATGAGTAACGAAAAGATCAGTGAGAATCTGATCCGCCGAAAGCCTAAGGGTTCCTGAGGAAGGCTCGTCCGCTCAGGGTAAGTCGGGACCTAAGGCGAGGCCGAAAGGCGTAGTCGAAGGACAACAGGTCGAAATTCCTGTACCACCGTAAGCCGTTATGAGCAATGGGGGGACGCAGTAGGGTAGTGACGCGGACTGATGGATGTCCGTCTAAGCAGTAAGGCTGATGTGTAGGCAAATCCGCACATTGTAAGGCTGAGCTGTGATGGGGAGCGAAAATTATAGTAGCGAAGGTCATGATCTCACACTGCCAAGAAAAGCCTCTAGCCAGGTGATGGTGCCCGTACCGCAAACCGACACAGGTAGGCGAGAAGAGTATTCTAAGGCGCGCGGAAGAACTCTCGTTAAGGAACTCGGCAAAATGACCCCGTAACTTCGGGAGAAGGGGTGCCCCGGTAGTGTGAATAGCACGAGGGGGCCGCAGTGAAAAGGCCCAAGCGACTGTTTAGCAAAAACACAGGTCTGTGCGAAGCCGTAAGGCGAAGTATACGGGCTGACGCCTGCCCGGTGCTGGAAGGTTAAGGGGAGTGGTTAGGAGCAATCCGAAGCTGTGAACCGAAGCCCCAGTAAACGGCGGCCGTAACTATAACGGTCCTAAGGTAGCGAAATTCCTTGTCAGGTAAATTCTGACCCGCACGAATGGCGTAACGACTTGGGCGCTGTCTCAACGAGAGATCCGGTGAAATTTTAATACCTGTGAAGATGCAGGTTACCCGCGACAAGACGGAAAGACCCCATGGAGCTTTACTGCAGCTTGATATTGAATTTGGGTACGATCTGTACAGGATAGGTGGGAGCCTTTGAAACGTGAGCGCCAGCTTGCGTGGAGGCAACGTTGGGATACCACCCTGATCGTATCTAGGTTCTAACCTGGTACCGTAATCCGGTGCGGGGACAGTGTCAGGTGGGCAGTTTGACTGGGGCGGTCGCCTCCTAAAGAGTAACGGAGGCGCCCAAAGGTTCCCTCAGAATGGTTGGAAATCATTCGAAGAGTGCAAAGGCATAAGGGAGCTTGACTGCGAGACCTACAAGTCGAGCAGGGACGAAAGTCGGGCTTAGTGATCCGGTGGTACCGCATGGAAGGGCCATCGCTCAACGGATAAAAGCTACCCTGGGGATAACAGGCTTATCTCCCCCAAGAGTCCACATCGACGGGGAGGTTTGGCACCTCGATGTCGGCTCATCGCATCCTGGGGCTGAAGTAGGTCCCAAGGGTTGGGCTGTTCGCCCATTAAAGCGGTACGCGAGCTGGGTTCAGAACGTCGTGAGACAGTTCGGTCCCTATCTGTCGTGGGCGTAGGAAATTTGAGAGGAGCTGTCCTTAGTACGAGAGGACCGGGATGGACGTACCGCTGGTGTACCAGTTGTTCCGCCAGGAGCACCGCTGGGTAGCTATGTACGGACGGGATAAACGCTGAAAGCATCTAAGCGTGAAGCCCCCCTCAAGATGAGATTTCCCAGTATGTAAGACCCCTTGAAGACGACGAGGTAGATAGGCTGGGGGTGGAAGTGCAGCAATGCATGGAGCTGACCAGTACTAATCGGTCGAGGGCTTATCCAATAGCAAGTTCTAAATCGCGTGTTTCGTTTCGAATCTAGTTTTCAGAGAACGATCTCTGAAATGTAAGCTAAGCTATGCGTTTGGTGGCGATGGCGGAGGGGTTCCACACGTACCCATCCCGAACACGACCGTTAAGCCCTCTAGCGCCGATGGTACTTGGACCGCAGGGTCCTGGGAGAGTAGGACGCCGCCAAGCGAAACCCCATTGGGGTATTTTTTTTCGAAAATTGATAAGGGCCCTTAGCTCAGTTGGTTAGAGCGCACCTCTGATAAGGGTGAGGCCGGTGGTTCGAGTCCACCAGGGCCCATAGCAAGACCACAACAAGAAATACACCAGAGTATGGGGCCATAGCTCAGCTGGGAGAGCGCCTGCCTTGCAAGCAGGAGGTCAGCGGTTCGATCCCGCTTGGCTCCACCATTCCCTGATAGCTCAGTTGGTAGAGCACTCGACTGTTAATCGAGTTGTCACAGGTTCGAGCCCTGTTCGGGGAGCCAGTAAGGCCCGTTGGTCAAGGGGTTAAGACACCTCCCTTTCACGGAGGTAACAGGGGTTCGAATCCCCTACGGGTCATAATATGGAGGCTTAGCTCAGCTGGGAGAGCATCTGCCTTACAAGCAGAGGGTCGGGGGTTCGATCCCCTCAGCCTCCACCATATAAACTTTATAACGACGCGGGGTGGAGCAGCCCGGTAGCTCGTCGGGCTCATAACCCGAAGGCCGCAGGTTCAAATCCTGCCCCCGCAATTATACTTTCCTTTGAGAAAGTGATCTGGAACCGTGGTGTAGTTGGCCTAACATGCCTGCCTGTCACGCAGGAGATCGCGGGTTCGAATCCCGTCGGTTCCGCCATTTTTTTTTAATGTAGTAAGGCTCGGTAGCTCAGTCGGTAGAGCAGAGGACTGAAAATCCTCGTGTCGGCGGTTCGATTCCGTCCCGAGCCACCATTTATAACACCATGTAATACGCCGGTGTAGCTCAACTGGTAGAGCAACTGACTTGTAATCAGTAGGTTGGGGGTTCAAGTCCTCTCGCCGGCACCATGTAATCCTGGAGGATTAGCGAAGCGGCCAAACGCATCAGACTGTAAATCTGCTCCCGTACGGGTTCGGTGGTTCGAATCCATCATCCTCCACCAGTTTTTCTATGAGTCATTAGCTCAGTTGGTAGAGCACCTGACTTTTAATCAGGGTGTCGAAGGTTCGAGCCCTTCATGACTCACCATTATATGCGCGTGTGGCGGAATTGGCAGACGCACTAGACTTAGGATCTAGCGTCTTTGACGTGGGGGTTCAAGTCCCTCCACGCGCATCCTTTATTTGCGGAAGTGGCTCAGCGGTAGAGCATCGCCTTGCCAAGGCGAGGGTCGCGGGTTCGATTCCCGTCTTCCGCTCCAATATTTTGCGCCCTTAGCTCAGCTGGATAGAGCGTTTGACTACGAATCAAAAGGCCGGGAGTTCGAATCTCTCAGGGCGCGCCATTATAACTTCATATTTTGCCGGCGTGGCGGAATGGCAGACGCGCTCGACTCAAAATCGAGTGGGAAACCGTGGAGGTTCGAGTCCTCTCGCCGGTATAGATAACGGGATGTAGCTCAGCTTGGTAGAGCACCTGGTTTGGGACCAGGGGGTCGCATGTTCAAATCGTGTCATCCCGATTGTTGTTATGCGGGTGTAGTTCAATGGTAGAACTTTAGCCTTCCAAGCTAATAGCGTGGGTTCGATTCCCATCACCCGCTTATATATTGAAAAAGAAAGAGACGGTACTCACCGTCTCTTTCTTTTTTTCTGCATTCACAGGCATATTGACCATGATTGTATGCAAAGATCACGGACTATATGGCTGATTAGCATGTACCAACATGTATCCCATCCTCACGATATATTCCCCTCTCTTTTAAGTCTGTCCTTAGTCATTGTGGAAGTGTTCAAATAGAGAAGGTCTAACACATGTTTGAACACAAGAATATCTTTTCTTTATCACAATTTATAAAAACGCTTACAAAAATAGCTTGCGTAAATCATTAACCTGTAATACCATATCAATTAAGCGCTTAACCTTTAGGGGTAAGGCGCTTAAACTTAACGTAGATTAAGCGCTTAACCCGTAAAGGAAAGGACGGCGATCAATTCATGAATACAATTCGACTAACGATGGCTCAGGCACTGCTTCGATACCTGGATCAGCAATATATCTCGGTTGACGGGGTGGAAACCAAGTTTGTGAAGGGAATCATCGGTATTTTTGGACATGGCAATGTAACAGGCATTGGAGAAGCGCTGGAGCGCAGTCCGGGAAGCCTGACGTATATGCAAGGCAAGAACGAACAAGGTATGGTGCATACGGCAACGGCTTATGCCAAGCAGAAGAACCGTAGACAGATTTATGCATGTACAACATCCATTGGACCTGGTGCTTTGAATATGATTACAGCTGCAGCTACTGCAACGGTGAACCGGATTCCGGTTTTATTGCTTCCTGGAGATAACTTTGCTACACGGGAACCGGACCCGGTACTTCAGCAGTTGGAAGTGAGCAGTGATTATACAATCTCAGCCACTGATCCATTCAAAGCCGTCAGCAAGTACTGGGATCGCATTGTTCGTCCCGAACAGCTGATGATTGCTGTTACACAGGCCATGCGTGTGCTAACCGATCCAGCAGAGACAGGAGCAGTAACGCTCGCATTGCCGCAGGATGTGCAGGCAGAGGCATACGATTATCCAGAATCGTTCTTTGCCCGCAAAGTACATTATCTGGATCGTCGCCCCCCGGTACAGGCAGCCATTGAGCGGGCAACGGAGCAGATTGCCCGAGGCAGAAAGCCGCTGCTCGTTGCAGGCGGCGGTGTGTTGTACTCTGAGGCATCCGCCCAGCTCGTGGAATTCGCCGAGGCATTTGGTATTCCGATCGCCGAGACGCAGGCGGGCAAGAGCACAGTTTCTTGGGACCACCCACTAAATGTGGGGGCAATCGGGGTTACCGGCTCTCTGGCAGCCAATAGGCTGGCGAGAGAAGCAGACGTGGTGATCGGCGTTGGTACGCGGTTCTCGGATTTCACGACGGCGTCCCGCTCTGCTTTTCAACATCCGGAAGCGTCATTCATCAACATCAACCTGAACAGTATGGATGCCGCCAAGTTAGGCGGAGAAGCCATTCTGGCAGATGCTCGCGAAGGATTGCAGGCTTTGCAGAAGGAATTGCAGGAAAGACAATACCGAAGTGCATATGGCGCATCTGAAGTTGCTGATCTCCGCGCTGAGTGGAATGCAGAAGTGGATCGGCTGTATGCAGCTCAACATGAAGCAGGGCTGGCACAGACTACCGCAGTCGGCGTTGTTAACCGGACGATTGATCCATCCTCCATCATTGTGTGTGCGGCAGGTAGTCTGCCAGGTGATCTACATCGTCTGTGGCGTGCGTCTGAACCAAAGACATACCACATGGAGTATGGGTTCTCCTGTATGGGGTACGAGGTAAGCGGAGCGTTCGGAGCAGCACTTGCCGAGCCGGATCGGGAAGTGTACGCCATGGTAGGAGATGGCAGTTATCTGATGCTGCATTCGGAGTTTGTGACCAGTTTGCAGGAACAGAAGAAGATGACTGTCCTATTATTCAACAACAATGGATTTCAGTGTATTCATAATTTGCAGCGGGAACACGGTAGTGACGGGTTTGGCAATGAGTTCCGTTATCGGGAGTCAGAAAGCGGACGATTGACCGGGGACTACATGCCAATGGACTTCGCAGCTCACGCCCGAAGCATGGGAGCCAAATCCTATAGAGCGGAGACGGCAGAACAGCTGGAACAGGCACTCCGAGATGCGAAGAATGAAACGGTGAGTACATTGATTGAAATTCCGGTCGTGCCTGGAACCAACGCAGGTGGATACGAGTCATGGTGGAATGTGGGTGTACCTGAGGTATCTGCCGAAGAAAAGGTAGTTCATGCTCATCACACGATGCAAGCCAACCGTGCCAAAGCAAGACCGATTTAATCCGGTTTAATATAGTGAACCACAATGTTGAACGACAAAGGAGACGTGGAGCAATGAGCAAGCTGCCATTTCAGCTTGGGATTCATCCGATCAATTGGGTCGGTGAAGATGTGAAAGAGCATGGTGATGCGACAACGTGTGCACAGATTCTGGATGACATTCAGCGTCTTGGGCTGAGAGGTACAGAGATGGGACGTAAATATCCGACTGACCCTGCTATATTGCGTGAGGAATTGAGCAAAAGGAATATCAAGTTGGTCTCTCAGTGGAAATCGGTACTGTTCTCCGATCTGGCGTATCGTCAGTCGGAGCTGGACAGTTATCGCAGACATGCGGAGTTTCTGCAATCCATGGGCAGTAAGGTGATCAGTACGGCGGAGGTAGGCGGGTCACTTCATTTTGATCCAAGACGAACTCCGAATGAAAAAGAAGTGCTCAGACTCAGCGAATCTGAATGGCATATTCTTGCTGAAGGGTTGAACGAAGCAGGAGCTATTGCTCGCGAACATGGGTTGAAGCTTACGTACCATCATCATGGAGGCACAGTGGTAGAGCAACCGGATGAGATTGATCGACTGATGGAGCTGACAGACCCTTCTCTCGTGTATCTGCTCTATGATACTGGTCATGCCTACTATGGCGGAGCCGATCCACTTGAACTGCTACGCAAACATTATGATCGGATCGCCTATATCCATCTGAAAGATATCCGCCCGCATGTGCTGGATGAAGCACGCGCGGAGCAGTCTGACTTTGTCGGTTGTATTCGTAGAGGAGTGTTCACCGTACCAGGAGATGGATGCATTGATTTTGCACCAATTCTGCAAGAACTGATCACACGAGGGTACGATGGCTGGGCGATGCTTGAAGGAGAGCAGGACCCTGCGATTCATAACCCGTACGAGTATGCCAAACGCTCCTTGAACTATATGGAGTCCTTATACCAACACAGCTGATTTGTTCAGCATTGCAGCGGTCAGAGGCCAAACCCATGAAGTGAAAAGGAAGAAGGCCAGCAAGAGTATAAAGTTACAATTGGAAAATAAAACTGACTTACTCTAGCCGTTTACGAGTTCTTACGATGGAATGAGTAACTAGTCTAGATATCCATATAGAACATGGAAAATCCCACTACAGAAAGGGGCTCACATGCAATGACTTACGTATCCTTTCCGGTATCCAGGAAGAAGGATTTCACCGCGATTGGCCGCTTGTGCATCGACTTGAACGCCAATGAGATCAATCGCCCGATGGAAGAGACGATGACGTTCACGAAGTATGTAGGTGGCTCTCCGGCCAATATTACGATTGGCATGTCCAGACTGGGTATGAAGACGGCTTTTATCGGCAAAATCGCAGGTGACCAGATGGGCAGATTCATCCAGAGTTATTTGGAGAAGAACGGCATCGACACATCAAATGTAGTTACAGATGACACCGGAGCGGTGACAGGGCTTGCTTTTACAGAAATCAAAAGCCCAACCGATTGCAGTATCCTGATGTACCGGGACAATGTAGCTGATCTGTTATTACAGGCGCAAGAGGTGCAAGAGCAGTTGATTGCTGACTCCAAAGTGCTGCTAATCTCAGGCACAGCCCTCGCGCAGAGCCCATCCCGTGAAGCCGTATTACAGGCACTAACGTATGCAAAAAAACATGGCACAGTTATTGTGTTTGATCTGGACTATCGCCCATACACTTGGACATCAGATGAAGAGACAGCGGTCTATTACAACCTCGCAGCTGAGAAATGCGATATCATCCTCGGTACACGTGAAGAGTTCGACATGATGGAGACATTCGATCACAATCCGGATCATAGCGATCAGGTGACTGCACAGAAATGGTTTGATTTCTCAGCGAATATTGTAGTAATCAAACACGGGAAGGAAGGATCCATTGCTTATACGCGTGAAGGGCTTTCCCACCGTGCGGACAGCTATCCGGCAAAAGTGGTCAAAACGTTCGGGGCAGGCGATTCCTATGCGGCTGGGTTCCTGTATGGATTGATGCAGGGCTGGACGATTGAGCGCAGTATGGCCTATGGCAGTGGCGCAGCAAGTATCGTCATTTCAAGCCACAGCTGTTCGGATGCGATGCCAACAGTAGAACAGGTGAATGATTACATCGAACGTTGCAATCGGGGCGAGATCACCGTGTCCTGAAGCTCGTTGCAATACTTTGAATAACACACTCATACAGATCAACATCAATGATATAAGTTCAACATAAGGGATCACACATAAGCGAAGGGAGACAGGGCTATGGGAAAAGGAATTTCTGAAGCGTCTGCAACAGCGACAATGGTACAAAACTGGATCGGAGGTGCCTGGGTAACCCCAGCGTCAACTCGTACGGAGCCGGTTGTGAATCCGGCCACGGAAGAAGTTATTGCACATGTGCCACTGTCCGAACAAGCGGACGTGGATCTGGCGGTTCAGACAGCACGAGAAGCGTTCAAATCCTGGAGCAGCACACCGGTTCCACGCCGTGCACGTATTCTGTTCCGCTACCAGCAGTTGCTGGTTGAACATTGGGAAGAGCTCGCTCGCCTGGTGACACTGGAGAACGGTAAAAGTTATGCCGAAGCGTACGGCGAGGTATTACGTGGCATTGAATGCGTCGAGTTCGCGGCAGGTGCCCCGAATCTGATGATGGGCAAACAACTGCCTGATATCGCGACAGGGCTGGAGTCGGGCATGTACCGCTACCCAATCGGCGTAATTGGGGGGATTACCCCATTCAACTTCCCGATGATGGTGCCGTGCTGGATGTTCCCGCTTGCTATTGCGTGTGGTAACACCTTTGTCCTGAAGCCGTCCGAGCGCACACCGCTGCTGGCAGGCCGCCTGGCAGAGCTGTTCAAGGAAGCGGGGCTTCCTGACGGAGTGCTCAACATCGTTCACGGTGCGCATGATGTCGTGAACGGGTTGCTGGAACATAAGGATGTTCAAGCGATCTCCTTTGTCGGATCACAACCTGTGGCTGAATACGTCTACACTACTGCATCCAAGCATGGCAAACGGGTACAGGCACTCGCGGGTGCCAAAAACCACTCCATCGTTATGCCGGACGCCGATCTGGATCTAACCGTGAAAGAGATTACCAGTGCAGCTTTTGGTTCAGCAGGGGAACGTTGCATGGCATGTGCGGTTGTTGTGGCTGTGGGTGATGTGGCTGACGAACTGGTACAAAAGCTGGTGGAAGCCGCAGACCGCATTACCATTGGTAACGGCATGGATGAGGGCGTGTTCCTCGGTCCTGTCATCCGTGGACCACATAAAGAGCGCACACTTAGTTACATTGAAGCCGGAGAGCAGGAAGGCGCGGCATTGATCAGGGATGGACGTAAGGATCAGGCGACAGGTGAATCCGGTTATTTTGTAGGGCCTACGGTATTCGACCAAGTTGATAGCAATATGAAAATTTGGCAGGATGAGATCTTTGCTCCGGTACTCTCGGTGGCAAGAGTGTCTACGCTGGAGGAAGCCGTTGAGCTGGCGAACCGTTCCGACTTTGCCAACGGGGCGTGTCTGTTCACCCGCAGCGGAGCGAGTATGCGTCAATTCCGTGAAACGATTGATGCGGGCATGTTGGGTATTAACCTGGGCGTACCTGCACCAATGGCATTTTTCCCGTTTTCCGGTTGGAAAAAGTCCTTCTATGGTGATCTACATGCCAATGGTACGGATGGTGTTGAATTCTACACTCGCAAGAAGATGGTAACGGCGCGCTGGTAACAACCAGAGCATCACTCGGGCTAAGGGGAACGCCCAGCCCATATGGACGCACATAGGGAGGATAACGGAATGGGCAAGGACAAAGTGAGAATTGGCATCATCGGTGCTGGACGGATCGGCAAAATTCATGCAGACAATCTCCTGCGCAACCCGCATGCCGAGATTGTGGGAATCAGTGACTTATTTGCAGGTCCTGAATTGGAGGCTTGGGCCTCCAGTCGTGGCATCCCTGTTGTAACAACGAACAGCAGCGAGTTGATCTCGATGCCTAATGTAGACGCGGTGCTGATCTGTTCTTCAACAGATACACATGTGCCGCTGATCGAACAGGCCGCCCAGGCGGGCAAACATATCTTCTGCGAGAAGCCGGTCAGCATGGATCTGGCACAGACCCAAGCGGCTGTAGCGGCAGTTCAGAAGGCTGGCGTGAAGCTACAAATTGGATTTAACCGCCGCTTCGATCACAACTTCAGACGGATACGTGCGCATGTGCAGGATGGTACGATTGGTGATCCACATATTATCAAAATTACGTCTCGCGACCCGAGTCCGCCTCCTGCGGAGTATATCCGGGTGTCTGGCGGGATTTTCATGGACATGATGATCCACGATTTTGACATGGCTCGGTATCTGTCCGGGAGTGAAGTGGAAGAAGTATACGCTCAGGGTAACGTGCTGATCAATCCGGTTTTTGCGGAACATGGTGACGTGGATACAGCGATTGTAACGATGACGTTTGCCAATGGAGCGATTGGTGTCATTGATAACAGTCGTCAGGCTGTATATGGGTATGACCAGCGTGTTGAAGTATTTGGCTCGATGGGCAGCGCCGCAGCGGCGAATGATCATCCAAATACGGCTGAGATCAGTACAGCGGCCGGGCTTATGCGCGACAAACCGTTACACTTTTTCCTGGAACGCTACAATGAAGCGTATGTGCAGGAGACAGCCCTCTTTATCGATGCAATCATTCATGATACACCAGTTATCGTAGATGGCCACGATGCAGTACAGGCAGAACGAATTGCGCTGGCAGCAAAACTGTCCATGGAGCGGGGAAGACCTGTGAAGCTGAGTGAAGTCCCTGGGGTGTCACTGGAATCGCAAACAGCAACGCCATAGTAGAAGATTAAAGTCACTTTTTTGAATAGAGGGCATGAATAGTCCAAGTTTTTGTTTTTTATAAGTATCAGGTTGTTGTGGACGATTACAGAAAGGAGTGGATGACAAGATGTCAGAACGTATTGTGAAACCCGTGGTCAACCCGGAGGGAGACGGTACACTTATAAACGTAACACCGGAGTCGGCGGGGTGGGAATATGTTGGCTTTCAGGTAGCGAAGCTGGCGGAGGGGGAGACGCTAACCCGTGAGAGCGGTGATCAGGAACTCTGTGTGGTGCTTCTCAGTGGTTTCGCCAATGTAAGTACCCGGGAGCACACATGGGATAATATCGGAAAAAGAATGAGTGTTTTCGAGAAAATTCCGCCGTATTCGGTCTACGTCTCAACTTCCGATCAAGTGCAGATCACAGCACGTACCGAACTGGAAATCGCTATATGTGTTGCACCCGGTAAAGGCACGCACCCGGCTCGTCTCATTACACCCGAAGATGTAGGGGTAGAGGAGCGAGGATATGGCAATCTGGAACGCCAGATTCACAACATTTTGCCGGAACAAAAAGAAGCGGACAGTCTGCTCGTTGTTGAGGTATTCACTCCAGATGGGCATTGGTCCAGTTACCCGCCACATAAGCATGATCGGGACGCTCTCCCGGATGAATCTTTGCTGGAAGAAACGTATTACTTCCGTGTGCAGCCTGAGCAGGGATTTGCCATTCAGCGCATATACACGGACGATCGTTCTGTGGACGAGACGCTAGCAGTGAAAAACGGTGAAGTGGTGCTTGTTCCGGACGGATATCATCCGGTAGGCGCTCCTCCAGGGTATGAGGTCTACTATCTGAACGTGATGGCTGGACCAACCCGGACCTGGAAATTCCATAACGATCCTGACCATGAGTGGTTGATGAAAAAGTAAAACAGTTTATGCTACGCACATTGTGCTGGCTTCAAGTTGCGTATGCAGACTTCCCCCTGCATAATGAGAAGAAGAGAACAATTATCTATGTATAACGAAATTTATATATAGCACAAATGGGGAAAAACAATGAAAGCAACCATATACGATATAGCACGCGAGGCGGGGGTATCCATTGCAACCGTCTCGCAGGTCATTAATGGCAAAGGCAAGATCAGCGAGAAGCGGCGCGCCGAGATTATGGAGATCATGGAACGCCTTCATTATCAACCCAGTGCGATCGCAGCTGCACTTACAGGGAAGCAGACGTATACATTGGGGCTGCTCGTACCGGACATCTCAAACCCGTATTTCGCAGAACTCGCCAGAGCCGTGGAGGATCGAAGCCGTCAATTGGGTTACAGCGTGGTCATCTGCAGTACGGATAATAAGGACGAGCGGGTAGAGCGTTACCTGAATCTGCTTCAGCAAAAAAGGGTCGATGGCATGATGATCGGAACCGGGATCGATAATGCCGAAATTTTGTCACCACTTTTGCAGCAGTCCATCCCTGTCGCTTTGATTGCACGTCATATGCCATCCCTGTCGGTTCATACAGTCACCATTGATGACATTCTCGGTGGAGCACTCGCAGCGGAGCATCTGCTTGAACTTGGGCACACCCGTGTAGCGGTTCTGTCGGAACCGTCCAAAGTCAGCAGCAGTCAGGAACGTGTACGTGGATTCCGTGAAACCCTGATTAAGGCAGGTCATACGCTGGAACCGAATCAGATCCGGGAATCGGCAGCTGACCTGAGCTCGGCCAAAAAAGAGGCGCTATTGCTGCTCGGTGAGAAGGATCACCCGACAGGTTTGTTCTGTTGTAATGACATTCAGGCCATCGGTGCACTTCAGGCAGCCAAAGAGCTGGGCCTACGCGTGCCAGAGGATGTGTCGATTATCGGATTTGATAATACCATTCTGGCTTCGGTGACCAGTCCACCGCTTACGACCGTTGCCCAGCCAATTGAAGAACTGGGACATCGCGCTGTAGATCTGTTGATTGAAGAGTTAAAGGATGAGCGAAAAGAACCGCAGAAGATTGTCCTGAAGCCCGAGCTGGTTATCCGAGAATCAGCAGGCCGTGTATTGGGCTGAAAACAAATAGTTTTCGGCGTACGCTGAACAGACGTGAGGCCAAGTCTACGTGTGTCATATTCATGGCTCGGGATAAGTGTTATCGTCTTACCTCGTTCTGAATAGGTAATAAAACAATATAACAAAGTAACAAACAAGCCGCGTTCACCCTATGGGAGAACGCGGCTTGTTTGTTTAAATCTTCAATTAAATCTTTAATTTTTAGTGTAGCCCAAAACGTCATCGTAATTGAGAGAACAGAGATAAGAAATGACATTGGAACAGAAGGAGTGAGATGTTATACTGGAATATATCAATAATTACCAATTTATATGTTTTATGTAGATCTAGAGAGGGGATTGGGATGAGTAGACAAATCAAGATGATTATGGGTATCGTCATGATTATTGTTTTTTTAGCTATTGCCGTGCGTATGTATACCTCTGGTCAATATACTAAGTATATCCCCAGCAAACACACGACGTTTCGAGCAGAGGTCACAGATCATATGACGATGCTGGATACATTGGATCGACTGACGATTAGGAAAAGCTCCGACAATGAACCGTATAATGAAGATGATGAAGTGACGATTACAGATCCCAATGAGATTAGAGATATGCTGAAGCTATTAAAGGATGTTGATCTTAAAAGAGTACGGGAATTCGACGTTTCCGAAAGGAATCCGCATTACTATGAGTGGCGACTTACCATTAATAAAGAAGGTCGCTTTACCGATGGATTTGGACTGACGTTTTATAATGAAAAGTCCATCTCAATCTACAGCGAGGCAAAAACGAGAGACAAATTTGAGGACTACGAGATTACCAATGAGTTTAATCTGAATGAGATGGACCGCCTTTTTGAAAAGCTGAAGGAGGAGCAAACATGACCATCATATCCAACTATTATATACGCCCTATTGAAGAACAGGATATCCCTTTCCTGTGGGAGATGTTATACGCATCCCTGCATAGAAGAGAAGGTGATGAAGCTTTTCCAATCGAAAGTATTCATACTCCCGGACTGTCCAAATACGTTGAAGACTGGGGAAGAGAAGGGGATTTCGGGTATGTTGCAGTTGACCAGCAGGGCAAGAGACTAGGTTCAATAACATTAAGATTCTATACGGATCAGAATGCGGGATACGGTTATGTGAATGCAGCTACGCCAGAGATGGGGATGGCTGTAACGGAAGATGCACGTGGAAAAGGAGTAGGTACCTTACTGCTTCAGACCGCATTAGATGAGGTTGAACGGCGGGGAATTGCAGCAGTCTCGCTCAGTGTTGACCCGGATAACCAAGCGATTCGCTTATATAAGCGGTTAGGATTTGTGGAGGAGTCCCTAAATGGTACATCAGTAACGATGGTGCGTGTAAGTAAACTTGAATCTTAAATGATGAGCGGTCGGATCACTGCCAAAACTGAGTAAACCACGTGGAACTGCAAAAGAAGAGGCGTTTCCTCATGGGAACGCCTCTTTCTGTGTGCCATGTACAGCATCGGTATCTCTCTTATTATACTAAGTCCGTAGCACTTCAATATTATTTCAACAAAAATGCCAAAGCCTCGTCATACGTTTCCCATTGGAATTCAGTCTGGTGCGCCGATTCTTTGGAAATCCGATTCAATTGCATTTTGGCGATTGCACCACCTACCGCTACACTGGCTCGTTTCATACCCCAATGTGTCAGTAATTTCTGGTGTTCCACAATTTTTTCTTTGGTATCCTGAGGGAAAGCCTTCATGTTCCGCATATCTACTAGCACATCAAACGAATTCCCCAATTGTTCCGCTATTCTCTGGATTTCTGTATTCGTTTGTTCGACATGTTCAGGAGAAACAATACCTTCCCAGATAATTTCAATAATAGGTTTAGTTGAATCCAAACGTCTAACAGACATGTAGGCAACTCCTCGATAATAAAATAATATGTAATATATGAGACTATAAGCCTATTAATCATACCTTTTTATAACGAGAATGAAAACTAAATTCATAATTAAGCGGTTCTTATGGACTGCTTATTCCTAGGGAAGTTAAATTCAGGGATTGTTATCATATCTTCTTTGGAAGGAAGGTTAAATAGCTAAAAGCCGCCCAGAGAATGAACTCCAGACGGCTTCTATAACTGTAACATGATAAATTGAAAATCCTACGTAAATTAGAAGCCAATCTTCAAACTGTTACCTTCCGTTGCTACACCTTTGGAAAGGGAAATGCTCAGCTTTTGTTCTGCCGAGAAGCCTAGTGTTTCCCCATCATGTAGCGTGACGTCGTTCTCAACCACATACGTTGTGGTCATGAACATCATCTCAAATACATCGCTTAAGGATTCAGACGATTGCATAATCTCCATCTCTTCTTTTCCAAAGTTACGTAGTCCGTAAGTGTAAGCTGAAGCGCCTTCGGCATTTTGGAATAATCCGATGAAAATCCAGAGCGAGACTGGCAACTCATCATGTTTGATCCCACGGCTGGTTTCGACATACTGACTGGCTTCAACAACAAGTGGGGCCATGTATATGGCAAGCGCGTGATCCAACTGTAACAAAGCACTCGCTGTTTGAGTGAACAGAACATGTCCTTCAATTGCATCTGTTGCGTTCAGAACAGAGACAATAATCTGAGACTGGTGCCGTGAGGTAACTTGCTCCGCTTCTCGCCAAAGGATATTGAGTTTGGCATTCTCCTCAACTTCACAGTCAGGCACAGGCGCGGCAATGTGGGCACATACTACCTGCATTCCATTCACTTCGAAAAAGAGATTGCCCTCCTCTGGGCGTTCTTCAATCTCGATATCCCATTCGTTCTTCATGTTCCTGATGAAGAGGTCAAAATCACAATCGTCACGCTCCAGCAGGACAAAACCCACGATGGTTTCACTGTAATTCGTCGATTCGACAGCACCACCTGCAGGTACTTTCTCCTTTTTGCGCCGCCGAAGCTTGTCAAACAATCCCATGACATGTTCTCCTTCCAATTCCAGAACGATTCTGGTCATTGTACACTGCTATCTATTCACTACCTTACCATAAAGGAGTTAACATGAATCGAAGCAATGCACCATTCGACAGAAATTACAGGAACAGAACTAGCAACAACGCAATGATCGCAGGCAAACCTTGTTTGATAATGATCGACCGTGAAGAAGTTGCTCCTCCATAAAGAGCCGCGATAATCACACACGCCAGGAAGAAAATCTGAATATGCTGTCCAACGGCAGCATCCGGATATACGAGTCCCCAGATCAGACCTGCCGCAAGAAATCCATTGTAAAGACCTTGATTGGCCGCGAGAGATTTGGTGGATTTGGCGAATTCCGGCGTGAGATTAAAGGTTTTCATTGTGCGTGGACGAGTCCACATAAACATCTCCATCACCATGATATAGAAGTGTTCGACAGCTACAAGAGCTACAAAAATGATACTAATCAAAGGAAACACCTTGCTTTCTGATATGTAATTTATTTACTTGTCCATCCTAGTATAAGTGTTTGCAACAAGAACGGAAAGAGCAAATTTAATTTGTAACAATTTAATTGCGTATTATTAAAATCATTTATCGTTTTCCAGTTGAGTTATGATGTTGAAATTAAAAAATGGTTACAAAGCTAAGCATACGCCGATTGTCGACAATCCATTCATTGGGTAATAATGAACAATAAAGAAGTAATATTGCTCAGGAAAGGGAGGAGATTACTATAGGAACAGTTCAATTCGTCATGTTGGCTGATGATCCATCCACATTTGTGACCCGAGTTGTACCTTTTATCGACATTGAGCTTGCAGGAATTCCGGGTGACCGTCATTATGGTCTGCTTCGTCCGGCGGACTCACGTCAGAAAATCTACAAGCGTGGCACACCGATTGCGAATCGCCGCCAGATCAGTATTGTGTCTGAGGAAGAATGTGCTCTTATTGCTGAGAAAATGAACATTCCTGAAGTGCGTCCAGAGTGGCTTGGTGCCAATATACTGGTTCGTGGCATTGATCGATTGACGGAACTGCCTGCTGGAACGCGGCTCCTATTTCCAAACGGGACAGGGTTAATATGCGAAGGGGAGAACCTTCCCTGTGTACATCCGGGAAAAATGATTGAACAATTCTATGAACAGGACGGTTTGCGCAAAAAATTCGTGCCTGCGGCTCGCAAAAAACGTGGGATTGTATGCTCGGTTGAACGGGAAGGTGTAATTCACACGGGGGATACCATAGAAGTCATTCGCCTGTCCTGATTTTCAGGACAGGTTTCTAATTGATCAGCCCTCGGCGCTCACCATGCGGATGTTTAGAGTGTAGGTACTCCTCTGGTGTACTGCCAATAATGGACTTGAAATCTCGGATGAAATGGGATTGATCATGATATCCAAGATCCTGAGATAGCTTAATCAGGTCACAGTGAAGACCGCGGTCCATCCATTCTGCAGCATTTTGCAGACGATACAACTTGATTACCGTTTTGGGTCCGATACCCACATACTGATTGAACAGCCGTTGAAGCTTTCGGGTATGCATATTCCAATAAGAAGACAGATCATCCACTCTCAGCATCTCTCGGTTCTGTTCAATCTGTTGCACAATATCATGAACCATTCTCGCTTGAGCATCTTCAGCAGGAAGGTGTGCACACAATAGCTGGTCGATGTAACTGGTTTTATCCGCATCATCCCCCGCCCCAAGAAGCCGGTCTTCCAAGGACTCCGCTGTGACGTCAAGAATATTGGATACATTCATCGGTTGTCCGTACAATGAAGAAACAGGAACCCGAAGGAAGGGATAAAATCCTCCTGGTTTGAACTTCACGCCAAATACACGACCTTTCCCGCTCACAAGATAGGAGAATTTACGTCCCGATGGTCCGAAGAAAAACGTATTGTTCCGTTCCACAACCAGATTGACACAGGGGTTAGGCACGACATGTTGGGGATACGGTTCAAGTCCAGTCAGATCCCACGATACGATCCAGTAATGTTTAACAAAAGGGCGAAGTGCTTCGGAAGGAGCATGGCGTGTCAGTTGATATTTATGATCACCTTCATTCAGATTCAGCAGGCCCATACTTGGTCTGTCTCCTTGTTCTACCTGTTGCATCCGAATCATCCCTCCTGCTCATCTCACATTATTTAGGTTCTCTGAACAACAATGCCCGCACAGCAAAACGGGGTAAAATGAGTTGCCTGCGCCATCTCGAAGGTTGACTGAGGAGGCGATAGAGCCATTCCAGGTTAAGCTTCTGCCATATCGCAGGGGCACGTTTGGTTTTGCCAGCCACGATATCGAGACTGCCTCCAACACCTATGGCTACACGAGCGTTCAACTGGTGGCGATACTTGTTAATCCAGTGTTCCGCATGGGGTGCGCCAAGAGCCACGATAAGAAAGTCTGGTTGAGCAGTACGAATCTCTTCCACAATCTGTTGTTCCTCATCTGCCTGGAAATAACCATGGTGTCTACCTTTTACGATAACTCCGGGGTAACGCTGCGCAATGATCTTTACTGCCTGTTCACTGACGCTTTCCTCTGCTCCCAGCATGTAGAATGACCAGTGTTTTTGATCGCCTTCCTCCAATAAACGAAACAGCAGATCACAACCGGTTACCCGTTCGGTCAATTGTCCGCCCCGAAAACGGGATACCATCACAATACCGGCACCGTCAGCTGTGACCAACCCGGCTTGATCAACGACTTTGCGAAGAGAGGCATTCTTTTGACAGGACATAACAATTTCGGGATTACCTGTGATGACATGGAAGAGTTCATTGCTTTCCTGGTCTACGACTTTATCAAGGATCGCAACGGTTTGATCCATCGTTACATTGGGAAAAGGGATGCCCATAATATTCGTTGATTGGCTCATATCTCATTTCCTTTCTGATTCCATCCCATGAGTGAATGGGGAACAAGCTTATGCATGTGAAGTTCATGTATCATACTGTCAATCAGATTATCGAATGCATGTACGTTTGGATCATAGTCGTGTAACAGATACAGTTTGCCCGAACGGCCAATGGCTGTGACTGCGGAATAGTAGTATCCGGTTAATCCAAGACAATAACAATCTTCATTAGCGTATTTCAAGATCGAATGCATCTCTGTGGAACAACGTAGTGTCTCTTCAGCATTCGGAATAAAATGAACTTCATATTCATGCCAGGGGCTTTCAGCCAGCACTTCCCCGGAGATGTGGCTATAGTATTTAAAATATATAATTTCATCTATTCCCCAAAACTCTTCTAGAAACGATCGGGCAGCCGGAAATAAATCTGCGGATGTAGGGCACTGCTCTATGTATGCCGAGATGTCAACGCATCGGTTCTCATACCAACCCGCTTTCTGCAGCAACTGAATCATTTGTTGATAGGGTAACAATGAGGATTGTGACGTTCCAGTCATATTGAACAACTCCTGTTATTTCATTCCAGTTTAGTATATCTGATCTTCTGGGAAAGCACTATATGGGCGCAATCCATTTGGATTATGGTATTACATTCCCGAAAACATAAAGAGCTTATATTTTACCTGTTGTCGCGTTTTTACAATACGGCCTTTGGGGTATAACGATAGGATAGGAGTGCGAGGTTGGCAGATCGCTTATCCAATACATAAAGGGAGTGAGTCCATGGAACTGAAATATGAATTCTATATCAATGCAAGACTGGAAGAGGTGTGGAATGCTCTAATATCACCAGACGGCACTCGGAACAGCTTTTTCGGCAGCGAACTTCGCACCAATTTCCACCCAGGCCAGCCGTTTGCTTATGTAGGGCCGGGTAATGATGGTGCGGAGACTGTCCATGTGTATGGAGATATATTGGAATTTGAACCGTTGTCCAAACTTAGTTATCAGGAGCATCCCGGACCGTCGTACCATGCGAATCATGCCGAGCTTCAATCCAGAGTGGTCTTCCAGTTGGAAACTGTAGGTGAGTGTACGAAGCTGACGCTGATCAATGATCAATTTACAGATAACCATCCTTCCATTGCGAATGCACAGAGCAGCTGGTGGATGATTCTAAGCAGTATCAAAACTTGGGTGGAGACGGGGAAAACACTGAATTTCGGGTGGTAGCTGGTAAGAGGTAGTCATTTAAGATTTATTTTCATAAAAGATAAAGGGCAATTAATATAAGAACCAGTGCTGTTTCAGCGCTGGTTCTTATTTTTATACAAAATTAAGACCATTGCTCTACACTTAATGTCTGATAATGTCGAAATATATATCATATGAGCTAAGAGGAGAAATGAGCATGTTTCGTAAACGTACTGAATCGACCAAACACCTTCGTACAGATGCGCATCAGAATTTACTGGAGTATAGTCGTAAACTGGTAGCAAACGCAGAAAAGGGCAACTATGACGCATGGATTGAAGATGGCATTGAGTTTCAGGATACTGATGAAATAGCTAGTAATATCAAAAAAGCAGTACATATGATGAAAGCTCAGAACGAAGACGTGGAAATGCGCCTTAGAATGCTGAATCAGGCAATGAATGTGGGATTATGGGAATCAAAAATTGTTGCTGGTGATCCACTGGATAACAATAATATCGTCGCATTTTCGAATGAATTCCGCCAAATGTTAGGCTTCCATAATGCCAAGGATTATCCCGATTCATTTGCAAGCTGGGCCAAATCGATATATCCGGATGACAGACCCCAACTGGTGCAGGAGATTATGAAACATGTGAATGACACAAAAGCAACAACTGCCTATAACGTCATCAGCCGTATGATTACAAAAAGTGGAGAAATCCGCTGGTTCCGATGCCTTGGACAAGTCATCCGAAATCAGGCTGGAGTTCCGGTCAAACTTCTGGGCATCATGTTTGATATTCATGAGGAGAAGAGCAAGTCTGATGAGCTGGAAGCACTCGTCACCCGATATGATCTGGTTAACCGCGCCTTGGTGGAGGCACCGTGGGATATGACCGTTGTGGCTGGAGATGTAGTTAATCCGAACAATGAATTTTGGTGGTCACCCCAGTTCCGTAAAGAGTTAGGGTTTAAAGACGAGCAGGATTTCCCGAATGTGTTCAGCAGCTGGAGCAGCCGACTTCATCCGGAAGACCATGATCGGACGATCAACGAATTTGCCAGACATATGAACGATTACAGTGGTCGTACACCGTACGATCTGGATTATCGTCTGCAACGCAAAGACGGGGAGTATCGGTGGTATCACGCGGGTGGGGAGACCATTAGGGATCAGGATGGAGTACCACTCCGTGTAGCTGGAACCATTCGAGATGTTACCCATGAGAAGAATAAGGAACAGATCGTGGAAGCCATGAATCTGAAAACAAAACAATTGTCGGAGTCCATTGGCGAGATGGTACGTGGAATCAACTCGATTACCGATCAGGCACAGGATCTGGTGACTGCGCAGGAATTATCTGCCGATGCAGCCATTCAAGTGAAAAGCAGTGCAGATGATACGAAGAATATCACTGTGTTTATTCGAGAGATTGCGAGTCAGACCAATCTTCTCGGGTTGAATGCAGCCATTGAAGCCGCGCGAGCGGGAGAGCTGGGACTGGGATTTGGCGTCGTTGCAGGTGAAGTGCGGAAACTGGCTGATCACAGTTCGGAGGCCACAGTAAATATCGAAGATAGCATGCAGACGATGAAAACACTGATTGATCAGATTCTTGAGCACATCGGTAATATGTCCACGTTAACGCAAAATCAAGCTGCTCTGACACAACAGGTGAATGCTTCAATGGATGAGATCAACACCATGTCACAGGATCTGGTTAATTACTCGAGGAATCTATAATCTCGAAGTCGTTTGTTATAACATCACGATCATTGGCAACAACATCAACAAAAAACCACCGGGCAGCATTTCTGCTCCCGGTGGTTTTTTGTATTTCTATTTTATAGCTAAGATATATAGCTTCAGTTCAGTTATTGAATTAAACTTGTTGAACTTTGATCAGGTTTGTATTACCGGATTGACCGATTGGAACACCAGCGGACAACACAATGATGTCACCTTTTTCAATGTAACCTGTTTTAATTGCGTTACGCGTAGCCGATTCGAACATTTCATCCGTTGTTGTTACTTTGTCGCCCATAACCGGAATGACACCTGAGAGCAGGCAGATTTTCGCCAATACTTCTTCATGTTGTGTAACTGCGATGATTGGTGCTTTTGGACGATACTTGGAGATCATACGTGCTGTGAATCCACTCTCAGTCGAAGTGATGATTGCTTTTGCATTCAGTACGAGGGAAGAACTTACAGCGCCCTGACTGATAACTTCAGTAATATCAGCGATCTGTTGAGCCGATTTTTGTGCGAATTGCTCTTTGTAATCGATCATCGTTTCAGCACGGCGAGCAACAGCAGCCATCGTGCGCACGGATTGTACCGGATATTTACCAGCAGCTGATTCACCGGACAACATCACAACGTCAGCACCTTGAAGTACAGCGTTTGCCACGTCACTAACTTCGGAACGGGTAGGGCGTGGGTTCACTTGCATGGACTCCAGCATGTGTGTAGCTACGATAACTGGTTTACCAGCACGGTTACATTTATCGATCATTTCTTTTTGCATCATTGGTACGTCTTCGATCGGCACTTCAACCCCGAGATCTCCACGAGCTACCATGATACCGTCAGATGCTTCAATAATATCGTCCAGGTTCGTCATACCTTCCTGGTTTTCGATTTTGGAGATGATCTGAACGTGGTCTACACCGCGTTCTTTCAGAATGCTGCGGATTTCACGGATGTCATCACCTTTACGAACAAAGGATGCTGCGATAATTTCGATATCGTTTTCGATCCCAAATCCGATGTGCATAACGTCACGCTCGGTTACACCTGGCAATGTCGTTTTGATTCCTGGCAAGTTAACCCCTTTGCGTGGTTTCAGAATGCCGCCACTGATGATTTTACAATGGATATCGGATCCTTCCACAGACAGTACAGTCAGATCCACAAGGCCATCATCGATGAGGATACGATCGCCAGGTTTCACAACGAGGTTCAGTTCCGGATAGTTTACCGAGATACGCTCAGCGTCACCAAGAATTTCTTCGGTAGTCAGGATCAGCTCTTTACCCGCTTGCAGATGGCAGGATGCTTCTTTCAGTTTACCGATACGTACTTCCGGCCCTTTGATGTCCATCATGATCGGTATATAGGTGTTCAGTTCGGAAGCTGCTTTGCGGATATTATTAATCCGTGTAACGTGATCTTCCAGTTCGCCATGAGCCATGTTCAGACGGGCAACGGTCATACCTTCCTGAATCATTACTTTTAACAATTCGATTGAGTCACAAGCAGGTCCCATGGTACAAATAATTTTTGTTTTTAACATGCTAATTTCCTCCTCATATTTAAGCTTATATGTGTATTGTAGCGTTTTCTGTCGAATCAGGGTATGAACTATAGTACAATGATTAGAGTATAGTCCGATAATGAGGTGTGTTATGGTCACTCCACTTGAAGTACGACATATTAATGGTGTCGGTTGGTACGAAGAAGCTGTGCAATCTCAAGAAACTTGGCGGCTTAGCTTGGTTACTTATGGAAAATGTGTATATTGGGTGAACGGTGATAAACAGATCATGGAAAAGGGGGAATTGCTCCTCATTCCAGGTGGTACCCCATATTACGGCAAGAGTATTCCTACAGTAACGCACACACAGATTGTAATTCAATTGCAACGCGACCATACCGAAACTTTGCCTGCACTGGAACGGTATGAGGCTTTGCGGCATAAACCTGGATGTTACGAACTGATCCATCAACGCATGAGCGCTATTTATCAACAATGGCAGGAGCGTCCGTCTTATTATGTCATGATGAGCCAAGCCTTATTGATGGAAGTGTTGATTTATATGAACAGGGAGCTTGATCGTGGAGTTATCCCGCCGGAGAGGCATAATCATGTTGAACGGATGAAGCGATATATTGAGCGGCATTATCGGGAGAAAGTGACGAAGGAAGAACTCGGGGACGAGATCAATAAAACTCCCAATTATGCTGCCGCATTATTCAAAAGCATGACAAATCAGACCATCAGTCAATATGTCCATGATCAACGGATGAAACGAGCCATATATCTGCTTACCGAGTCACAACTCTCCATCCAGGAAATTGCCGAATTTCTCGGCTACCGGGATCTGTCTTATTTTTACCGCATATTCAAACGTATAACCGGAAGTCCACCGTCTGACCTTCTTCATGAACGACCACCTATAGCATGAAACGCGTAGTCCAACCCAAATAAAGTTCTTCTATATAAGTAGGTTTAATTAAATGAGTACAAAAAAAGAGGGCCTATGCCCTCTTTTGCTGTATAGCAGGATCATCATCCCACCTGTTACATCAATAAATGTCGTTATACATGACTGGTTGGGTTAGAAGCTGTGAGTGGCTGCTTGCCTTTTTTTCGTGCCTGCCCAAGACGAAGAGCAAAGACATGTACAGTCCAATACGCGGCCTCAGCAAACAAAATGCCGCCAGCGATGTCCAGCAAGGAATGCTGTTTTACAAACACCGTTGAAGCAATGATCAACCACAGCCATACCGACCAAGAAATCCGTGCCAAAGGTCTAAAGTTCAAGTGTCTGTTGATCACAATAAACAGCAAGTAGCTGGTCAGAACGTGAACACTTGGGAAACAGTTGAAGGGCGCATCATTGGTATAGATAAACTGTACTAACACGCTGCTCAGATCAGTTCCGCCGATCTCCGGGCGCGGGACATGGGTAGGAAACACCGCAAAACAGACATTGGCAGCCATGACACCAACATTATAGGTAATCAACGTACGCCAGAATAGCGACTTGTTCGTCAGACCCAGATAGAGAAATCCAAGATACAGAATGGGCATCCAGCTAATGTACGGATAAATAAATTCTTTGAGAAAAGGAATCTGTGTGTCAATCGAAGCATAATTGTAGAAGACATCACTTCCGGTGTTGCTGCCTAGAAATACGTAAATGGAGCCTTGGAGCGGTATGCACAGAATAGCCAGTAAATGCCCCCAGCGCTGAAAGAATGCTTTCATAGTATCCCCCTGATTTCATTATGCATTGTGAGTCTATCGTTATGGGTACTTCATAGATATAAGACGCTGAAGAGTCGCCACACCCCTGCAACTTTGAACTCTTGTAATACTATAATGGACAGATAAAGGTATAAGCCATACCTGATTTTAGGGGAAAAGAAGTCAGGATAAGTCTCTTTTTTGTTACTTTTATAGTTTTATCCATAATAGGAATATTAGATATACGGATATGTGATACAACTATATTGGCATATAAGTTCTTATGACAACGGAAAAAATATATGAAACGAGGTAGGCAAATGTATGATTAATGCGCAATTCAAGCCAAAACATTCCTTTTCCGAGCGCAAACCTGTGCTCACGGTTGTAATTATTGAGCTGCTTCTCCTGTTAGCCGTATTTGGAGCAGGGGCCATTGCAACGATAAAACAACTCGACTACACTTCCCCTGTACTCATTTCCTTTACACCCATCGCCATTGTTCTGATGATCTATCTGACGTTAAGGCGCAAGTGGAGAGAGACTGGCTTCCGATCTTTGCGAAGTATCCCAGCTGGCCATGCAAAGTATTATATTCCACTACTCCTTGTACTGGGTACACTTGCCCTGAAAGGATTTGGGGAGCTGAGCTTGTCACGGGTAGCCTTTTTAATCTTTTTTACCTTGCTCGTAGCTTTTGTTGAGGAAACGATCTATCGGGGGCTTATCTTCAAGACCTTGCTTCAAAAAAGTGCAGTGGCCGCAGTTGTGACCTCCAGCATCTTGTTTTCCATCACACATCTATTGAACGCATTGTCTGGTCAGGATACGACGGATACGATCATACAATTGATCTATGCGCTGCTCCTGGGAGCTGTACTGGCGTTATTGATGCTGAAGAACGGAAATATCGTACCGCTTATATTGTTTCATTTCATACATAATCTGATTCAATTTCTAGGGAATGATCTGGAGGACACAGGTACACTTCCTTACGATCTGTTTATACTGGCAGTACTGATTGCTTACTGTGCATGGTTAGTGTGGAGCATTCGAACAAATTCGTCTACTCCATCCAAAGGGAGTGAGCAAGCGAATACGGTTGTTCATTAAGGGTATTGCGGGTATTGCTTGAAAGTAGTTATCATACAGTTTCCCGTCAGCAGTTGGATCATGGTATACTTCAGTCTGGCGGGAAGACAGATATGTTCATGATACGAGGTCTGCCTATCCGTACATTAGATTCAGACAGTAGGTGATATTGTGGAGAAGACAGCACAAGGCGTAGCAGAATGGATGGTACAGGAGATTAAATTCACAGGAACACTTCATCAGGAAGCTGCCATAGAATATGTGAAGACCCATTTTGGTGAAGAGTTTGTTTTTGTGAACGAGAACGGCAATACATCATTGTCCAAAGAAGTGAAGAAAGCTTTCCGAAAGCTTCATCGTGGGCAGATCGCCTGGGATCGGGATGCATTTATGTGGGCATGGACATAGTGTGTTATACTGGAGTAAGATGATTCATTGGTTGTGTTGGATATGCATGTCAGAATGTTATATAAAAAATGTATAAGATGGATTAGATCTGCATATCCTTTCATAAGACCGTACATAAGCGGCCACACACATAAGTGTGATAAACCCTGTCCCCGCGCGTGTTAATAACATGTATTTCCAAAGCTGTTTGAAAAGAAAATACAAAGATTTGCTTTTTTGCTGAATTGGAGTTATAATAAAAACAAGTTGTAGAGAGTGGAAAACCTAATTCATATATTGTAAAGGGCGATCACTTATAGGTTTATGACTGGTACCTTTTTCAATGTGTGAATTTTTATTTGCTTGCTGCAAAGAACAAAGGAACATGTTAATTTTTATTTGGAGGTGTAATTCACATGCAAAACGGAACAGTAAAATGGTTCAACGCTGATAAAGGCTTCGGTTTCATCGAAGTTGAAGGCGGAGAAGATGTATTCGTACACTTCAGCGCTATTACAGGCGACGGCTTCAAAACTCTGGACGAAGGTCAACGCGTACAATTTAAAATTGTACAAGGAAACCGTGGTCCTCAAGCAGAAGAAGTTGTAAAACTGTAATTAAAGCATAGCTGCCTTTAACATGTTAAAATGGTAAAGGCAGCTTCTTTTTTTTGATCAGTTATATAAAAGTCGACCCATTAGTTGACGAGGCAGGAGTCCGGTGGGACGTGAAACTTCCGCTAAGTGTAGGCTTCTGTGAAATAACGTCGGTTAGATGTTTTTCCATAACAAAGGGGGTAGAAGTCATGTATAATCGCAAAAAACCGTTGGAAGAGATTCCACAAGCTGATGCGGCAATCTGGGAATGTACGAGTGATACGTGCAAAGGATGGATGCGGGACAATTTTGCGTTTGATAACGTACCTACTTGTCCGATATGTGCTTCTGAGATGGTCAGCACGACTAGGATGCTACCATTGCTTGAGAATTCGAATAGTAATCTGAAAACGATGCCTAAAGGAAATCGGATTTAACATAGCTTACCCGCCTCTAACGAGGTGTTTTTTTTTAAGATCAAACAGACACCCTGTGCGAAGGTAAGGGTATTAAATATGAAGTTCCCGGCATTCGTTTTGGCGAATGCCTTTTTTTGTATCATTTTTTAACAGAAAATATATTGTAATTGACGTGAATCGTATGAAAAAGATAAAGACCCCTTTTGCTATAAGCAAAAAGGGTCTTTGTTATGACTACAATTTTACCACGATCAGAATGGAATTTAGATGAACAGGAATGGCAGCAGAAACAATGTTGTTACCAGAGCCAGATCGATTCCCGCTCCATAGCCGTAACCCCCACCGTATCCTCCGTAACCATACCGACCGTATGCCGAAGATTTAACTTTTTTTGTTACAACAGCGTTTTTCTTGCTGCTTTTCACAAGCTGCTGTTTGGATTTGACTGAACACAGCCGTGGTCCTTCGAAACACCCGTTCAAATAAATTTTGCCATCACGACATTGACTAAGCGTACCATACATATGCTTACCGTCGTTCATAACGAGACAAACGGAACGTCCAACGTGCGGAGAAACCGTTTCTTCACATACCCGATTAATTCTGTACATGCAAATCCTCCTCATTAGATGCGGTTGCCGCTTGAATTCAACGGTTTGTATATCATAGTAAAAAGAAGAGCAATTGGTATGGACGAGTACCCGGAAAATCGAATGGGGAGGAGCCGTTTTTGAATCTACTCCATACACTGGGAGAAGTGAGGAGGGGATGTCGCGTGGATTATCATGACATGCTGGCTCGGTTAGGGGAGGGAAGTGCCCATCCTGGAGGATTTTTGGCAACACTGAAGTTGCTGGATGGCTTATCTCTGCCTGTGAGTAACCATATTCTTGAGATAGGGTGCGGCACTGGGAGGACTGCGTGTTACCTGGCTAAAAGTGGATATCGGGTAACGGCGATTGATCTTCATCGCAATATGCTGGATAAGGCAGTTAGGAGAGCGAGACGAGAACAGGTGGATGTTCAATTTGTTCAGGCTGATGTAACATCGTTACCTTTTCCGGAAAATCATTTTGACGTGGTATTTGTGGAGTCGGTCACGATCTTCACCCCATGGCGGAGTGCACTTGCTGAGTATAGAAGGGTGTTGAAGCCCGGAGGACTTTTAGTGGATCGGGAGATGGTTCTATCAGGCCAGAAGACCGAATTGATGTGTCGCAGGTTAAAGCAATTTTACGGTATACAAACCCTGGTAACGGCCACAGCATGGAGAAAACGCCTCAAGCAGTGTGGTTTCACCAAGGTAGAGGTCAAAGAACATTCGCGATCCATGGCAAAATGGAGCGTTGATCATGATCCACATCGCGAGATCGATATGAATTGGTTTGAGGATGAACGTATGCAGCGAATGAGTCAAACCAATGATCGTTTGCTCGCGAAATACGGCAAAAAGTTGGGATATGCTGTTTTTGCGGCTAGGGCACCGTTGGAGGTCAAAAAGGAAAAATAGGAAAAATAGGAAAAAGACAACTCACACAATCGTGTGGGTTGCCTTTGGTTTGTTTCGACAGAACGTACTACAACATATCGTTGTCGATAATCCGCCAGTGGTGTTTGAGCAGGGCTTCCAGTTGGTTCTTATCTTTGGCTCGAAAAGCACTTAAAATTTGCCGGTGCTCTTCATTAACTTCGAGCAGTACCTCAGATAGCTTTGGTTTATTATCACTAACATAAGATTGCCGGATGAAACTGTTCTTCAATGTGTTTAACATCTCAATGACTGTTGCATTACCACATCGCTGAATGTACAGATTATGGAACTGATATTGGTTTTTGTTGTAGGCAGCAAGATCAAGCTGGTTGATATCTTCGTCCATTCGAACAACCAGAGTTTCCATCTCCAAAAGTTCAGATGGTCTGAGGTGGTCTGCTGCAAGTGTGGCAGCAAGTGCCTCCAGCACACCGATCGCTTGGGAGAATTCCAGTTTTTTGCCTGCATCAAAAGGAGTGACAATAAATCCCCTGCGTGGGATGTATTGCAGCAGATTGTCTGAAGCCAGCTGGAAAAGCGCCTCCCGAGTAGGTGTTCGACTGATGTCCAGCTTTTTGCATATCTCGGCCTCGTTGATCTTCTGGTTGGGAAGCAAGGTTCCGTCCTGGATCTTCTGGGCAATGTAATCGTATACGTGATCTTTCAAGGACCGGTATTTGGGTACCTCCATACCGAATCCTCCTTTCTATGTATAGTGAATAAATAGATGGGTGTGAGGCCGTACTGTACGCGCCGTTCAGGAGTTTCAAGTTTTTATCATCTTAACACCGAGGGGGAAGTTGGGCAAGCAAACTTCATGTTTCAGCCGATGTAAATGCTATGTTATATATAGCACATTTTATGGAATTAAAGCGTATAAATGTTTAAATAATGATTGTGATAAACCAGAATGTTTGTTAGTATTACTTACATATAAGTCCATATATTGTCTTATGTATATTGTATACAAACCATTATGTTACTCATTCAAAAAAAGAATAGGGGTATGATGTGTGAAAAAAGTGCTTTTGCCAATGATGCTGTTGTTAGTGGTTGTATTCATGTCCGCATGTGGGCAGGAAAAAACGACAGAGACCGGATCAGACGCTACTTCGTCTTCGGGCAGTAGCTCTGCGGAAAAGGAAGTCATTGTACTTGGAACCAGTGCGGACTATGCACCCTATGAATTTCATAAGAAAATTGATGGTAAAGATACCATTGTAGGTTTTGACATCGAGATTGCCAAAGCAATTGCGGCTGATCTGGGAGCCGAGCTGAAGATTGAGGACATGGACTTTGATGGCCTTCTTATGGCCCTTGGTACAGATAAGGTTGATTTTGTGATATCAGGCTTAACCCCTACCGGAGAACGAAAGAAGAATGTTGATTTTACGGATATCTACTATTATGCAGAGCAGGCTGTACTTGTTAGAGAAGGGGAAGGTATCGCATTAAAGTCCATAGATGATCTATCAGGCAAACAGGTTGGCGTGCAAAAGAGTTCCATTCAGGAAGGGATTGCTCAGGAAATAGAGGGAGCAAAGCTCACTTCTCTGGCCAAAATACCTGAGCTGATTCTGGAGTTGCAGACGGGACGTGTAGACGCGCTCATCCTGGAGAAGCCGGTGGCTGAACAGTATGTGAATAACCAAGAGGGGCTTGTTGTTGCAGGTGTGGAGGTTGAACAGGCTGAAGACGAGGGTGGTTCGGCCATCGCGGTGAAGAAAGGTAATCAGAAGCTGCTGGATCAGATCAACACTACATTGGAAAAGCTCAAAACAAACGGAGATATTGAACGGTTCGTCGTTGAAGCGAATGAGATGCTCGGCGAATAAATCGGACGAGTGAGGGATATGCCGTGAATTTAGATTTTTCCTTTCTATTAGAACATTGGCAGGACTATGCACGAAGTGCGTGGGTCACGCTTGAACTTTCCTTCTTCGGTGTATTGTTTGGTACGTTGCTGGGTGTAATCATGGCGCTAATGCGAATATCCCGAATATGGCCAATTAAATTTGTGGCATCGGCGTATATTGAACTCATTCGAGGAACACCGATGCTGGTACAGATTCTTATTATTCATTATGGTCTGACGGTTGTAGGTGTGAACTTGCCGGCATTTATGTCGGGGGTGGTAGCTCTGACGATGAATAGCTCGGCTTATATGGCGGAGGTGTTCAGGGCCGGGATTCAAGCAATTGATAAAGGACAGACCGAAGCTTCGCGCTCCCTTGGTATGACAAATGGTATGACACTTCGTTATATTATACTGCCGCAGGCTTTTCGTAACATGCTTCCAGCTATCGGCAATGAATTCATTATTATTATTAAAGATTCTTCGCTTGTCTCCATGATCGGCATAGCCGAGATTATATACACGGCCAGAACGATTCAGGGTGTTACGTTCCAGCCGCTTGCTCCGCTGCTTGTTGCCGCCGGCCTCTATTTTATAATTACATTTACACTGGCTAATTTACTCTCTTGGTTGGAACGTAGACTTTCTACTTCTCGCTAACTATGGATAAAGGATTGGATTCGAGAAAGGCTTGGATTAGGCTGGAGTGGAAAAAGAGAGATGTAGTCGTAAATGGCGATGGCATCGCATACATTGTTATTGTATTTTGTATACAATATTTTGGAAAGGTGTTGGGTGTGTATGTCAGATTCCAAAATGTTAATTGACTGGTCGGAGCGTTATTCTGCACCTAATTATCATCCGCTCCCTATTGTTATTGAACAGGCGGAAGGGGTATGGGTGGAAGACCCTGAAGGCCGCCGTTATATGGATATGTTAAGTGCATACTCTGCATTGAATCATGGTCATAGACATCCTGTGATCATACAGGCGCTCAAGGATCAGGCAGATCAGGTAACGCTGACATCACGGGCATTCCACAGCAGCTCCGCTTCTCTTTTTTATCAGAAACTCTCACAATTCACGGGGAAATCGAAGATTCTCGCCATGAATACAGGAGCGGAAGCGGTGGAGACTGCGGTGAAGGCGGTACGTAGATGGGCTTATCGTTGCAAAGGTGTACCGGAAAATCAAGCCGAAATCATCGTATGCTCTGGTAACTTTCACGGAAGAACTCTGACGGTTACGTCCTTTTCTTCTTCAGCGGAGTATAAAAAAGATTTTGGACCGTTCACACCTGGATTCCGGATTATTCCCTATGGAGACATTGAAGCGCTGAAAAAAGCCATTACGCCAAATACGGCTGGTTTTCTTGTAGAGCCTATTCAGGGCGAAGCTGGAATCGTTATCCCGCCTGATGGATATTTGGCAGAAGTTTTTGCTCTGTGTAAGAGCCAGCAGGTGTTGACTGTATCTGATGAGATCCAGACCGGATTTGGCAGAACAGGTCGCCGTTTTGCCTCCGACTGGGAAGGGGTTGAACCAGACATCTGGATTATGGGCAAAGCGCTGGGGGGAGGAGTCATGCCCATCTCGGCTATCGCTGCTGATGCGGAGATACTTGATTTGTTTGAGCCGGGGTCTCATGGTTCTACGTTTGGGGGTAACCCACTCGCCTGCGCCGTGGCTGTAGCAGCTCTGAAAGTTCTTGAAGATGAGAAGCTTGCTGAGCGATCGGAGCGTCTGGGGAACTATTTTATGAAAAGACTTCGAGATATTCGCAGTTCAGCCATACGGGATATTCGGGGGAAAGGTTTATTTATTGGTGTTGAACTGGATGAACCAGCCCGCCCTTATTGTGAGCGTTTGATGTCTACTGGACTGCTGTGTAAAGAAACACATGAGACAACCATTCGATTTGCTCCACCACTGACGATTAAAGAGTCCGAGATTGACTGGGCACTGGAGAGAATTGAGCAGGTGTTGATCACCAATGAGGGAGCTGACCTACATGAAAAATGATGATGATGTACATGGTGGAATAAAAGATACTTCTATTGATACAAGTAAAACATCTGTGCGGCGTAATATTGCTATCATTAAGGTTCCTTTTGGACTCGGTGGAGCAAGAGGTGGAGCAGAGTTGGGGCCAGATGAATTGATTACAGCTGGACTGAAGCGGGAGATTGCGAGTCTTGGGCTAGTGCTTTCCAAAGAAGTGCGGGTAGATTGTCCTTCTGAACCTGCTGCCCCTATTGAGCGGAATCGTGTAAAACACTTAAATGAGGTACGTCAGGTCAGTGAGAAGGTGTGTAGTGAAGTATCAGGCGCAGTAGAGGAGGGGGCTTTCCCACTTGTGCTTGGGGGAGATCATAGTGTAGCGATTGGTACTTTTGCCGGGCTAACAGCGCACTATTCGAATTTGGGTGTGATCTGGTTTGATGCGCATGCAGACTTGAATACGGAAGAACGCAGCTTGTCCGGTAATATGCATGGGATGAGTGTGGCTGCATCCTTGGGGCATACTGCATTCAATCTGTCGCACATTGCTGGAGCAGGCGCGTTTATTGATCCGTCCAACTTAGTCTATATTGGTCTGCGTGATCTGGATGAGTATGAGAAAGAGCAGATTAAGGGACTGGGAATCCGAGCATTTACGATGCATGATATTGACCGTATGGGAATAAAGCAAGTTATTGAGGAAGCAATAGCTACAGCGGGAAAAGGGACAGATGGTATTCATGTCAGCTTCGACATGGATTGTCTGGATCCGCGGGAAGCTCCGGGTGTGGGAACCCCAGTACCTGGTGGTCTGAATTACCGAGAGGCACATTATGCATTGGAGATACTTGCTTCCACAAATCAAGTTACGTCGATGGAACTGGTTGAGGTGAATCCGTTGTTTGATCATAATAGACATACGGCACGACTTGGTGTGGAACTGATCGCTTCGTTACTTGGTAAGCGCATATTGTAATCACTGAGAAGTGAAACGGAATGTGTAAGCTGTGCCCAAGGAATATACTTTCTTATCTATTATAGAAGGAAAGAAAACTGAGATCTCCGAAAACTAGGGCTAGTCACAATCAATTGTTCACTGCAATCGCAGTGGAAGTGGCTTCCCTGGTTATGTTTAATGGATATGTATATTAGAAGCACCGTAATAAGGATGCTGAGAGTGATTTCTATAATACAGGAGCGTCAGATTACATATTGTGCTGATGATGTGGGTTGATTATCATTTTTGAAAAAAGACTTGCAATTGAAATCTGTACATGATATATTCTAATTCCGGCCAAGAAAACACGGTTTACATGGTGCGGCAAGCGATTGAAATAAGCTTTGAAAGAAACTTAAAAAAAGAGCTTGCAAAGTTGGTTCGGACATGATATTATATAAGAGTTGCTGAAGAGAACAACATTCGGTAACGAAACGAGTTTGATCTTTGAAAACTGAACAACGAGTGAGTGAACATTCTGCTTGCAGAATGAACGCAAAAGTTTGAGACAAGCCTTGGCTTGGATCGACTGGAGCACAAATGAGATTTTTAATCTCGTCAGATTCAAAATGAGCTTATCGCTCTTTTCAATACTTTATTGGAGAGTTTGATCCTGGCTCAGGACGAACGCTGGCGGCATGCCTAATACATGCAAGTCGAGCGGAGTTGATAGGAAGCTTGCTTCCTTGATACTTAGCGGCGGACGGGTGAGTAACACGTAGGCAACCTGCCCTCAAGTTTGGGACAACTACCGGAAACGGTAGCTAATACCGAATAATTGTTTTCTTCGCCTGAAGGAAACTGGAAAGACGGAGCAATCTGTCACTTGGGGATGGGCCTGCGGCGCATTAGCTAGTTGGTGAGGTAACGGCTCACCAAGGCGACGATGCGTAGCCGACCTGAGAGGGTGATCGGCCACACTGGGACTGAGACACGGCCCAGACTCCTACGGGAGGCAGCAGTAGGGAATCTTCCGCAATGGGCGAAAGCCTGACGGAGCAATGCCGCGTGAGTGATGAAGGTTTTCGGATCGTAAAGCTCTGTTGCCAGGGAAGAACGCTTGGGAGAGTAACTGCTCTCAAGGTGACGGTACCTGAGAAGAAAGCCCCGGCTAACTACGTGCCAGCAGCCGCGGTAATACGTAGGGGGCAAGCGTTGTCCGGAATTATTGGGCGTAAAGCGCGCGCAGGCGGTCATTTAAGTCTGGTGTTTAATCCCGGGGCTCAACCCCGGATCGCACTGGAAACTGGGTGACTTGAGTGCAGAAGAGGAGAGTGGAATTCCACGTGTAGCGGTGAAATGCGTAGATATGTGGAGGAACACCAGTGGCGAAGGCGACTCTCTGGGCTGTAACTGACGCTGAGGCGCGAAAGCGTGGGGAGCAAACAGGATTAGATACCCTGGTAGTCCACGCCGTAAACGATGAGTGCTAGGTGTTAGGGGTTTCGATACCCTTGGTGCCGAAGTTAACACATTAAGCACTCCGCCTGGGGAGTACGGTCGCAAGACTGAAACTCAAAGGAATTGACGGGGACCCGCACAAGCAGTGGAGTATGTGGTTTAATTCGAAGCAACGCGAAGAACCTTACCAGGTCTTGACATCCCTCTGATCGATGCAGAGATGTATCTTTCCTTCGGGACAGAGGAGACAGGTGGTGCATGGTTGTCGTCAGCTCGTGTCGTGAGATGTTGGGTTAAGTCCCGCAACGAGCGCAACCCTTATATTTAGTTGCCAGCACTTCGGGTGGGCACTCTAGATAGACTGCCGGTGACAAACCGGAGGAAGGTGGGGATGACGTCAAATCATCATGCCCCTTATGACCTGGGCTACACACGTACTACAATGGCCGGTACAACGGGCTGCGAAATCGCGAGATGGAGCCAATCCCAACAAAGCCGGTCTCAGTTCGGATTGCAGGCTGCAACTCGCCTGCATGAAGTCGGAATTGCTAGTAATCGCGGATCAGCATGCCGCGGTGAATACGTTCCCGGGTCTTGTACACACCGCCCGTCACACCACGAGAGTTTATAACACCCGAAGTCGGTGGGGTAACCGCAAGGAGCCAGCCGCCGAAGGTGGGATAGATGATTGGGGTGAAGTCGTAACAAGGTAGCCGTATCGGAAGGTGCGGCTGGATCACCTCCTTTCTATGGAGAATCGTTTCCTGCAACGGAAACATTCAAATAGCAGACTAGATCTGCACAAACTACTCACTCGTTGTTCGGTTTTGAGAGCTCAAACTCTCAAACAGCTTGCTTTTGCATGGAGCTTGTTCTTTGAAAACTAGATATCGAAACGAAACAAACGCGAATTAGAACATTCCTTTTTAGCTGAACTTGTGTTAAACAAGTTTCAATAAAAACGGTAGATTGCACGTACGATGGTATCGAATGGGAGCGACTTTTGGCTTTGCGCAAGCAAACCAAGGGAAGCGAGCAGTCGAAACCGGAGCACGAGGTTAAGCTACTAAGAGCACACGGAGGATGCCTAGGCGCTAGGAGCCGATGAAGGACGTGGCGAACAACGAAACTGCCTCGGGGAGCTGTAAGCAAGCTTTGATCCGGGGGTGTCCGAATGGGGAAACCCAGCTGGGGTAATTTCCAGTTACTCACAACTGAATACATAGGTTGTGTAGAGGCATACCAGGGGAACTGAAACATCTAAGTACCCTGAGGAAGAGAAAACAATAGTGATTCCGTCAGTAGCGGCGAGCGAACGCGGAGAAGCCCAAACCAGAGAGCTTGCTCTTTGGGGTTGTGGGACGTCTCACATGGAGTTACAAAGGAACCGGTTAAGCGAAGAGGTCTGGAAAGGCCCGCCAAAGAAGGTAAAAGCCCTGTAGTTGAAAGTTGGTTCCCTCCGAGACGGATCCCGAGTAGTGCGGGGCACGTGAAACCCCGTATGAATCCGGCAGGACCATCTGCCAAGGCTAAATACTTCCTAGCGACCGATAGTGAAGCAGTACCGTGAGGGAAAGGTGAAAAGCACCCCGGAAGGGGAGTGAAATAGAACCTGAAACCGTGTGCTTACAAAAAGTCAGAGCCCGTTTTAGGGGTGATGGCGTGCCTTTTGTAGAATGAACCGGCGAGTTACGTTCCCGTGCAAGGTTAAGGTGAAGAGCCGGAGCCGCAGCGAAAGCGAGTCTGAATAGGGCGACTTAGTACGTGGACGTAGACCCGAAACCGGGTGATCTACCCCTGTCCAGGGTGAAGGTGCGGTAACACGCACTGGAGGCCCGAACCCACGCATGTTGAAAAATGCGGGGATGAGGTGGGGGTAGCGGAGAAATTCCAATCGAACTCGGAGATAGCTGGTTCTCCCCGAAATAGCTTTAGGGCTAGCCTCGGAAAACAGAGTCGTGGAGGTAGAGCACTGATTGGGTGCGGGGCCCGCAAGGGTTACCAAGCTCAGTCAAACTCCGAATGCCATAGACTTACTTCCGGGAGTCAGACAGTGAGTGCTAAGATCCATTGTCAAAAGGGAAACAGCCCAGACCATCAGCTAAGGTCCCCAAGTGTGTGTTAAGTGGGAAAGGATGTGGAGTTGCACAGACAACCAGGATGTTGGCTTAGAAGCAGCCATCATTGAAAGAGTGCGTAATAGCTCACTGGTCGAGTGACTCTGCGCCGAAAATGTAACGGGGCTAAACACACCACCGAAGCTATGGCTTGATGCTTTGCATCAGGGGTAGGGGAGCGTTGTATAAGGGTTGAAGGTGTACCGTAAGGAGCGCTGGACATTATACAAGTGAGAATGCCGGTATGAGTAACGAAAAGATCAGTGAGAATCTGATCCGCCGAAAGCCTAAGGGTTCCTGAGGAAGGCTCGTCCGCTCAGGGTAAGTCGGGACCTAAGGCGAGGCCGAAAGGCGTAGTCGAAGGACAACAGGTCGAAATTCCTGTACCACCGTAAGCCGTTATGAGCAATGGGGGGACGCAGTAGGGTAGTGACGCGGACTGATGGATGTCCGTCTAAGCAGTAAGGCTGATGTGTAGGCAAATCCGCACATTGTAAGGCTGAGCTGTGATGGGGAGCGAAAATTATAGTAGCGAAGGTCATGATCTCACACTGCCAAGAAAAGCCTCTAGCCAGGTGATGGTGCCCGTACCGCAAACCGACACAGGTAGGCGAGAAGAGTATTCTAAGGCGCGCGGAAGAACTCTCGTTAAGGAACTCGGCAAAATGACCCCGTAACTTCGGGAGAAGGGGTGCCCCGGTAGTGTGAATAGCACGAGGGGGCCGCAGTGAAAAGGCCCAAGCGACTGTTTAGCAAAAACACAGGTCTGTGCGAAGCCGTAAGGCGAAGTATACGGGCTGACGCCTGCCCGGTGCTGGAAGGTTAAGGGGAGTGGTTAGGAGCAATCCGAAGCTGTGAACCGAAGCCCCAGTAAACGGCGGCCGTAACTATAACGGTCCTAAGGTAGCGAAATTCCTTGTCAGGTAAATTCTGACCCGCACGAATGGCGTAACGACTTGGGCGCTGTCTCAACGAGAGATCCGGTGAAATTTTAATACCTGTGAAGATGCAGGTTACCCGCGACAAGACGGAAAGACCCCATGGAGCTTTACTGCAGCTTGATATTGAATTTGGGTACGATCTGTACAGGATAGGTGGGAGCCTTTGAAGTGTGAGCGCCAGCTTGCATGGAGGCAACGTTGGGATACCACCCTGATCGTATCTAGGTTCTAACCTGGTACCGTAATCCGGTGCGGGGACAGTGTCAGGTGGGCAGTTTGACTGGGGCGGTCGCCTCCTAAAGAGTAACGGAGGCGCCCAAAGGTTCCCTCAGAATGGTTGGAAATCATTCGAAGAGTGCAAAGGCATAAGGGAGCTTGACTGCGAGACCTACAAGTCGAGCAGGGACGAAAGTCGGGCTTAGTGATCCGGTGGTACCGCATGGAAGGGCCATCGCTCAACGGATAAAAGCTACCCTGGGGATAACAGGCTTATCTCCCCCAAGAGTCCACATCGACGGGGAGGTTTGGCACCTCGATGTCGGCTCATCGCATCCTGGGGCTGAAGTAGGTCCCAAGGGTTGGGCTGTTCGCCCATTAAAGCGGTACGCGAGCTGGGTTCAGAACGTCGTGAGACAGTTCGGTCCCTATCTGTCGTGGGCGTAGGAAATTTGAGAGGAGCTGTCCTTAGTACGAGAGGACCGGGATGGACGTACCGCTGGTGTACCAGTTGTTCCGCCAGGAGCACCGCTGGGTAGCTATGTACGGACGGGATAAACGCTGAAAGCATCTAAGCGTGAAGCCCCCCTCAAGATGAGATTTCCCAGTATGTAAGACCCCTTGAAGACGACGAGGTAGATAGGCTGGGGGTGGAAGTGCAGCAATGCATGGAGCTGACCAGTACTAATCGGTCGAGGGCTTATCCAATAGCAAGTGATAATTCGCATGTTTCGTTTCGAATCTAGTTTTCAGAGAACGATCTCTGAAATGTAAGCTACGCGTTTGGTGGCGATGGCGGAGGGGTTCCACACGTACCCATCCCGAACACGACCGTTAAGCCCTCTAGCGCCGATGGTACTTGGACCGCAGGGTCCTGGGAGAGTAGGACGCCGCCAAGCGATTTCCCTTTGGGGTATTTTTTTTGCCCCCCTTGCCAAGGAATAAGGGATATATATTAGGGCCCTTAGCTCAGTTGGTTAGAGCGCACCTCTGATAAGGGTGAGGCCGGTGGTTCGAGTCCACCAGGGCCCATAGCAAGACCACAACAAGAAATACACAGTGTATGGGGCCATAGCTCAGCTGGGAGAGCGCCTGCCTTGCAAGCAGGAGGTCAGCGGTTCGATCCCGCTTGGCTCCACCATTCCCTGATAGCTCAGTTGGTAGAGCACTCGACTGTTAATCGAGTTGTCACAGGTTCGAGCCCTGTTCGGGGAGCCATATGGAGAGGTGTCCGAGCTGGCCGAAGGAGCACGATTGGAAATCGTGTAGGCGTCACAAGCGTCTCGAGGGTTCGAATCCCTCTCTCTCCGCCAGATATTTTTTAGCAAGGCCCGTTGGTCAAGGGGTTAAGACACCTCCCTTTCACGGAGGTAACAGGGGTTCGAATCCCCTACGGGTCATATTATGGAGGCTTAGCTCAGCTGGGAGAGCATCTGCCTTACAAGCAGAGGGTCGGGGGTTCGATCCCCTCAGCCTCCACCATATAACTTTATAACGACGCGGGGTGGAGCAGCCCGGTAGCTCGTCGGGCTCATAACCCGAAGGCCGCAGGTTCAAATCCTGCCCCCGCAATTAACTTTCCTTGAGAAAGTGATCTGGAACCGTGGTGTAGTTGGCCTAACATGCCTGCCTGTCACGCAGGAGATCGCGGGTTCGAATCCCGTCGGTTCCGCCATTTTTTAATTAAATATACACCGTGCCGGTGTAGCTCAACTGGTAGAGCAACTGACTTGTAATCAGTAGGTTGGGGGTTCAAGTCCTCTCGCCGGCACCATTTTTAGTATTTACATCTGAATTTGTGATAGAATGTATATTACAAGTAAAATTGTTAATACTAAGATACTCTTAGTGGATGAATGGCTTACTCTATGGCGGTCGTGGCGAAGTGGTTAACGCACCGGTTTGTGGATCCGGCATTCGGGGGTTCAATTCCCCTCGATCGCCCCATGATTTTTTAATGGGGATTAGCCAAGCGGTAAGGCAACGGACTTTGACTCCGTCATGCATAGGTTCAAATCCTATATCCCCAGCCATTTCATTACGAGTCATTAGCTCAGTTGGTAGAGCACCTGACTTTTAATCAGGGTGTCGAAGGTTCGAGCCCTTCATGACTCACCATTATATTTTGCGGTCGTGGCGGAATTGGCAGACGCGCACGGTTCAGGTCCGTGTGGGCTAACCCCCGTGGAGGTTCGAGTCCTCTCGACCGCACCATATGTTTTGCGGAAGTGGCTCAGCGGTAGAGCATCGCCTTGCCAAGGCGAGGGTCGCGGGTTCGATTCCCGTCTTCCGCTCCAATATTTGCGCCCTTAGCTCAGCTGGATAGAGCGTTTGACTACGAATCAAAAGGCCGGGAGTTCGAATCTCTCAGGGCGCGCCATTATTCTCATAAGTATCGGGATGTAGCTCAGCTTGGTAGAGCACCTGGTTTGGGACCAGGGGGTCGCATGTTCAAATCGTGTCATCCCGATTTTTTTTATTTGCGGGTGTAGTTCAATGGTAGAACTTTAGCCTTCCAAGCTAATAGCGTGGGTTCGATTCCCATCACCCGCTTCCTAGTAACATATAGAAGAGCCTTTGCTTATAGCAAAGGCTTTTTTTGTGTTAAAAAGAATAAGTGTAATTTATTTAAAATAGGGTCAATTGTCATTTGATTAAGGATGGAATCTTTGTTTAAATAAATAGAACAATTCGTATCTGATTAACCGTATTTGTTTATAAAGGAGGACAAACAGTAATGAAAAGAGCTCTGGTCATTGGTGGAAACGGAACATTAGGTAAAGCCGTTGTTGCGAAACTGAGAGATTATTCCGTTGAGGTTATTACAGCAGGTAGACAATCCGGGGATGTTCAGGTGGATATGACGTCGACAGAGAGTATTACTACCCTCTTCGAAACGGTGAGAAATATTGATTACGTCATTGTGGCGGCGGGCCAGACCCATTATGCGAAACTCGAAGAACTGACACCTGAGAACAATATGATTAGTGTGCAGGGTAAACTGCTTGGACAGGTCAATATCGTATTGATTGGACAGCACTATATTAACGACAAGGGGAGTTTCACGCTGGTCAGTGGCATTATACAAGACCACCCTATTGAGAAAGGTGCATCAAGTGCTATGGTCAATGGGGCTATTGATTCGTTTGCCAAAGCGGCAGCGTTTGAGTTACCAAGAGGCATTCGTTTGAATTCGGTTAGTCCTAATCTGTTTGTAGAGTCGGCGGAAAAATATAAGGATTTCTTTATTGGATTTAATCCTGTACCTGTAGAGAAAGTGGCTAATACGTTTATCCAGAGTGCACTTGGGATTGAAACAGCCCAAAATTTTAAAATATATTAAAAGCCGGAAAGTTATATATGATTTTGATGATTACCTATCCCTAATTAATTGCAGGATGAGAAAGGTGTACATGAAATACATTTAGCTGTTAAGCATGTAGAATGATTTTTCATGAAACAGAACTGAATGAGGCCATTTGAAATATTAAAACAAAAGGAGATTCACCGGATTTTCGGTAGATCTCCTTTTGTTTGTTGTGAATGAAACAGAGGTATATTGACTATTATGGGGCAGGTAGTCCAAGAACTTCGAGCATTTCATTACGTTTGAGCGATTCGGCAATGGGGCCGTCAATGAGCCATTTCTTAGCATTGAGGACATAGACATGACCATTTTGGACAGCGGGTAGGCTTTTCCATACTTGGAGTTGCTGGATTTCATTGAGTTCATCTTTTGTTTTTTGCAACGCTTCAGCTGACCCATCTGAGCTAATGGACACGATAAACAGATAGTCTGCTTTGATTTCAGGCAAAAGTTCTACCGAGATACTGGCATTCATCCGATCCGGGTTCTCTGCCTCGAGTTTGGTAACGAGAGCATCGGGAGTGAATCCAACCTCATAACCCGCTCCTACATAACTGGAAGCTGGAAATGGCGTGGATGGAATGGAAGAGAAGAACAAACGCATATCCTTCTCTTCCAGGCGCAGGAATGCAGCTGTAGGTTTGGTCTTGGTGATATCGGCTGCGAGCTTCTGAGATTCAGTTACTTGGTCTTTATTTTTTTGTAAAAGCTGTTCAGCCCGCTCTTCAATATCTAGCGCAGTAGCTACCTGCACGATAGATTCCTACCAATTACGGCGATCATAAGTGATCGTAGGCGCGATCTTCTCGAGTTGTTCGAGAATTTTGGCATCCAAACTGGCATTGGCAATAATGAGGTCCGGATTGGCGCTGACTACAGCTTCAAAATTGACACTTTCATTGATGGGTTCGACATCCACGCCTTGAGCTTCAAGTTGCTCATTCAGGTAATCTTGCCGACCAATAGGTGTAGCAAGTACCAGTGGTACCTCCAAGGAGAGGAGAATGTCCTCCATATTAATGGACACAATCCGTTCGGGATGTGCCGGGATTTCTTTGCTGCCACTGGCGCTCTCCACGGTCTTAGTAGCTGATTCAGTGGATGAGTCCCCATCTGTCCACGCAGCTGATTTTACGCCATCTGCAGATGGCTGCGAAGTGCTTGCAGGTGTCTGTCCACACGCAACAAGTAACATCGCGAGTATGAACAGGATCCCCGTTATTTTGACATATTGCTGTTTGTACATCATACTCCCCCTGTGTTTCTAATGATATTGATTCTCAGTACACTTTATATTGTAGCGGTCTCATGTTGGGGGAGACATAGCCTTCTGTGCTATCCGGTCATGGATTAATGTGCTGAGTTCCACCAAAAAGTTTCAGGGTTTCATCGATGATCTGATCATGAGCATATGGTGAATAATCCAACCACGGCATTTCATCTAGCAGATATACATGTTGGTTCTGCACAGGCATCAAATCTTGCCATTGCTGAGTATGTTGTAGTTTATGCCAACGTTGCTGGGATTCTGAGTCCTGGTCCACAATCAGTAACATGCGATCTCCAACCATTTGAGGCAACTCCTGTTCATCCAATGCACGATAGACTTGCCCTGGAAGCAGATCATGTGAAGGCGCCACGCCCAGGTCGTTATATAGAACAGCGCCCCCATTGCGTCGCCCGTAGATTAACAGATGACCCATCATGATATGAATAATGGAGACCGTATCCTTACCGATTAAATGAGTAAGCTGCTCTTTGGCTTGGATTACCTTGTCATCGTACTGCTCCAACCATTGCTGAGCATCTTGTTGCTGTCCCACAATGGAGGCAACTTGTATGAAGTGTTCCCGCCAGCTCAATCCTTTCCATGGGATAACGATGGTAGGCGCAATTCGCTGTAGCGTTCTTTTTAACGTATTGGCTTCGTACTCATTACAGAGTATGAGGTCAGGGCTCGCTTGCATCAACAACTCAACGTTGGTTTGCCAGATACGAGGATTCATGCGTTTGCTACGTCCCAGATGATAAGGGATATTCGAGAAAAACAGATTCCTGTGTTGATCCCGTCGGTTATCGATCAATGCCGCATGGGGGATGATCTGTAATGCCAGCAGATGGCCAGTGGTTCCGAAGGAGAGAGCGGCAATTTTACTGCGTTTCTGTCGTTGATAGGTAGAGGGAGACACGCCAACATATTTTTTGAATTTGCGACTAAAGTAAAACTCGTCCTGAAAACCAACCTGTGAGGCGATATGTTTGATGGTTTGGCCGGGGACGAGCAGCATCTCTTTGGCCCGGTCCATACGGATGTTATTCACGTATTCCATGGGACTGATGCCAGTGCTGTTTTTGAATACCCGCGAATAGTGCCACACACTCATGCCTGCCACTCCGGCAAGAACTTCACGAGAAAGATGCTCAGCATATCCAAGCTCAATAAGTTCAAGCGTTTGATCCAAAGCAGAGGTGTGTTCGGAATCTCCTATTGCACTTTCTTTGGGAGGAGCATACACATGGGTTAACAATTCATGCATCAAAGTCTGAATACGAAATGGACGATTTTCTTGAGGTACAGAGATGCATTCATGGAGCTGTGAGGCAATTCTGGTACATTCCTGAAAAAGTTCATGCGGTAACTCATCGGCATAAGCCGAACGAAGTAACCCTTTTTGGTATACCTCCATTACAGTAGATCCGGAAGTAGCTTTATTGATGTCGGAGAGAGGCTTCAACATATCAAAATATATCGCGATGCCCTGTAAAGGATGAACCTCATCCGTTGTATATTCTATCGCTGTTCCTGGCAGGATCAGATACATCTTGCCGAGTGTGGCATGATTCAGCCTATGCCCAATACGGATATCGGCTTCACCGCCAGTACAGATGAGCAGAAGATGTGAGTCCGCTAATACGAATGGGGCAAGAAAAGACGCTTGATCGAGAACTTCGGATGTCTTGAATCTTGCATATAGGTCACGGGTATGGTCACCGTTAGATATCAGTGGAAAGACTTGCAAAGTCACCAGAATCCCTCCTTAACTTGCAATAGTAACATTACATATGATGTATTTGAGAATAATTATCAATTATCGCATATTGTCATTCAAATAAGAAGTCCATATGATAATATGAAAATGAAATAGCGAATTCTAATCATTGAACCGCGTAACTCTCCACTATAACTTGAATTGAAATAGGTTACCGAGTTGGAAAATAGCCAATACATAGTTCCCATCATCTAAACCGTTGAGCGAATAATTAGTGAAAATCTTAACTGATGTTAATCGTAGAATTACTTAAATAACAGATCATTTAATTCACTACGCAAAAAAAGACAAGCCCCTCTCCTAAGATGTCCGCAGGAAGAGGAACTTGTCTTTTTAATTAGAGCTTGCGATTAGTATCTTTCCAGAATCGTCTGTGTCTTCAAGCCATCAGCCGGAATCAGCCAGTTGTTGTTCTCCAGAAACTGCAACAGTTGGGTACGCAGTCCGGATACGGCTTCAGTATCATCGGTTTTGAAAGAAACCTCTACGATATTCTCAATACCTGTACCTGCTGCGTCACGGATCGGCCATACTTCGAGTGTAAGCTCTTGACCACTCCATGTACCTTCATATCGTTGGAATGTGATTGGACCATATGCACGGGATTGAGTCAATTGCTGCTTGCCCCAGTTGGAGGCAGACCAGTTTTTCAATTTGCCCGGAAGCTTGTCCAGTAACATGTTCAAGGCTTCTTGCTGGGAAGGAAGTTGGACTCCTGTCGCTTTGGTATCGACTTTTTTGGTGTTGGAGAAGCTCAGCGTCTGTTTGCCGTATCCCCAATCAATTTCAGCCTCGTAGTTATCATCCGATTTATCAAATCCCTCTTGGTTAGCCAGAGTCAGCGCTGCGTTGATATTGCCATTGATCACAGGGTAGCGTTTTTTATAAGTCAATTCGTAGTTATTTTTATCATCCTTTTTGCGAAAACGAACATTCCATCCTTGTTGATCCAATCCGAGAGCATTGGTGTCGAAGTACTCTACGTTAATATTTCTTGGCGTGGAATTTAGGCCGAGTGTCTGGATCACTTCACTGCGTGGTGTCCCATCTGTATTCAATACAAGTTCTGGCTTGGCCAGAAACTTTACTTCATAAGCAGGAACGGCATTGGCAGCAGCTGAAGCCTGGGGTGCTCCCAGAAATGTCATTCCACTTCCCAATGTTACGATGCTCAGCATCAATGAGGCGGTTACCTTTTTCCACTTTTTCAAAACCAATCACTCTCCTAATCTGGATTAACGTACAGATCCCACTTTATCGCCCGAATATATGAAAGCGATTAAAGGGAGGCGCACATTGCGTTAACCCTGCATAGATTTGATGAATGGCAAACGATAGTTTATAGCGGATCAGGGCAATCAGCCATGGAAAATGGGGAAGCCGTGACTCACCTCTCGCAGCACTTCTTTGAAGCGGTTTACCTGAACGGAAGGGTGGCGATCCTTGTTATGTACCGTATAGATATGGCGCGGTGCCTGCTCTCCCGGAATGGGAAGAACTTGAATGAGCCCGTGCTGTTCCTCCCACTGTACCGCCATCCGAGACATGAATGAGACATGTCCCCCGATTAACACGAGCTGTTTGATCGCTTCCAGGGAATCCATCTCCACGGTACTCCGCAAACGAATATCATGTTGCGCAAGCCATTGATTGGTTAGCCGCCGTGTACTGGATTCATTGCCATGTAAGGCAAAAGGAATCTGTGCGATATGATCAGGCGTTAGTGCATCCTTCTGGGCCAAACCATGCTGCGGAGAGCAGATTAATACCAAGTCATCTTCACATAGCGTCTCGGCTTGCAGAGCAGGTCCGACAAATGGCTCGGAAGAGATCACACCCAGATCAATCTGATGACGAATTAACATTTCGCGAATAACAGGTGATGGTTTGACGGATAAGACGATACGAATGCCCGGGAATTCCTGAGAAAAGGTATTGAGTATGGTGGGCAGCAAATATGTAGCCGGTACATAGCTTGCTCCAATGTGCAGGGTGCCCCGATAGAGACTGTCATATTCCTTTACGACCCGTCGTGCCTCTTGGGTCAGAGCATTGATTTTGACGGAATAGTGGAGCAAAGCCTGTCCGGCTTCGGTTAAAAATGTCTTTCCACTACGCGATTCGAATAATCGCACGCCCATCTCTTCCTCCAATGACTTCATATGAAATGTAACGGTAGGTTGCTTGATCCCCAGTAACTCGGCCACGCTTGTCATGTGATGATGTTTGTCGATCAGTTCTACAATTTGTAATTTGATCAGATTCAATGTCCCGACACTCCTCTCACTTCTACTATATAAATTGAACTAAAGATTATTTACACAGACACTACGATGACAGAACAACCTTCCAATCGCTGTTATCCCCAGATTTTTTGATTCCCTTTTCTTAAAGGGAAAATCCGGTGATAAAGGCGAACGCTTCGCTTTTTCAGGTTTTTTCTGTCCTCTCCGTTATCGTGCAAATGATTAGTTCACCTACTATAGATTTAATCTATGAACATCAACAGAATTCATCTAAAAAGTTAATTCCAATTTTACATACAAGACATACAACTCGCGAAAGCGGACGTTAGACTGAGAACAGTGCAAGAGATCAAGTAACAGAAGACAGGCAGGGATGCTTATGAAATTAGAGATGACAGGAATTCAAAAATCATTTAATCAAACACCCGCACTGCTGCCGACAGATCTAACGCTGGAGCATGGAAAGTTCACGACCCTGCTCGGCCCATCGGGCTGTGGCAAAACAACACTGCTCCGCATGTTAGCCGGGCTGGAACAGCCGGACGCGGGGGAGATTCGTGCAGATGGTCAGTGTATCTACTCTGCGGCGAAGCGGATTGATATACCAACACACAAGCGTAATCTGGGCATGGTGTTTCAGGATTTTGCATTATGGCCGCATATGACTGTATACGAAAATGTAGCGTTTGGCCTGAAGGCTGGAAAACAGAAATCCGATCTGCGGCAAAAGGTGAATGAAGCCCTTGGCATGGTTCGCCTGCAAGGCATGGAAGATCGATATCCTCATCAGCTGTCTGGTGGACAGCAGCAACGGGTTGCTTTTGCCAGAGCCGTAGCGGTCAGACCTGGTGTGATCCTGTTCGATGAGCCACTGAGTGCACTGGATGCTGTACTCCGGGAAGAGATGCGGATTGAGATGATGTCACTGGTTCGGGACATGGGATTGACTGCGCTGTACGTCACACATGATCAGATTGAAGCGATGTCGATGTCGGATGAGATTGTGGTGATGCAGAAGGGGCGGATATTGCAAAAGGGAAGCCCGGAAACGATCTACTCGGCGCCAAGTGATCCGTATGTCGCTTCGTTTATCGGAAAGTCCAACTGGCTCACGCCTAATCAATCGATGGTGCGTCCAGAGCATGTCACCTGGAACAAAACAGGTCATGACGATCTGTGTTATCCGGGGACGGTACTTAGTGTCAGCTATGTAGGTGAACGATATGAAGTACGAGTGCAGATGGAAGGGCTGGGCATATGGACAGCCTATATGAACCAAAGGGCGCGCGTAGGGGAGCGAGTGCAGCTCTATGTAACCCCTGAGCGGATATGCCGAATGGATGGTTATGACCACCCGAGTGTGAAGCAGAACGAAGCGATCGCAGTGGCATATTAAATTGTTGAACGAGCACGCAGTTGGAAGCAGAAGTACACATTTTATAAGAAACCAGGGGAGATGGACGAATATGTTGGGTATGAAAACACGGAAAAAGAGCGCAATGCTGTTATTAACAGCGGTAATGAGTATCAGTTTGTTCGGATGTAGTACAGGGAACTCGACCACAGGCAACGCGGCACAACCCGCGGGTGAAGGTAGCACGGCAGCAGCGGCGGAAACAACGAAACCGGCTGGTGGCAAGTTGGTCTTGTACAGTGCTGGCCCACAGAAGCTGGCAGATAACATCGTGAGCGGATTTACAGACAAAACAGGGATCGAAGTTGAGATGTTTCAGGGAACGACAGGAAAAATTCTGGCTCGTATGGAAGCTGAGAAATCCAATCCGGTTGCAGACGTTGTAATTCTGGCTTCTTTACCTTCCGCACAGGCTCTGAAAGCCGATGGACTGACTATGCCATACCCTGAAGCAGCCAATGCAGACAAGTTGAACAAGGACTGGTCGGATGCAGAGGGCAACTATTTTAGCAGCAGTGCTTCCGCACTGGGGATTGTGTATAACACCAAACTGGTATCTACACCACCAACAAGTTGGGCAGAGCTGGCTACGCCTGCGTGGAAAGATGCAGTAAACATTCCTGACCCTACATTATCAGGTTCAGCACTCGACTTCATCACAGGATACCTGAGTGCGAATGGTGAAAAAGGATGGGATCTGCTGAGCGCCTATAAAGCCAATGGTGTAGCGATGGCAGGCGCCAATCAGGAAGCACTTGATCCAGTCATTACGGGTGCCAAAAGCATCGTAGCAGCAGGTGTGGACTACATGGCGTATTCCTCCAAAGCAAAAGGCGAACCACTGGATATCGTATATCCTGAGGAAGGCACGGTAATCAGCCCAAGACCGGCAGCGATTCTGAAATCCAGTCCAAATGTAGAGAACGCCAAAGCGTTCATTGACTACCTGTTGTCCGATGAAGCACAGAAGCTTGTTGCAGATGCTTATCTGATTCCGGGCCGCGAAGACATTGAAGCGACTAACCGTGCCAATGTGAAGGATATTCCACAGCTTAAAGTGGATTGGAACTGGATGAGCGAACATGGCGAAGAGACAGCGGCGCGTTTTTCCGAGACTTTTAAGTAAGAAGAACAAGTATAGAGACAATTAGGCAAAAGGAATACCTGCTGTCTGTGGAAAGTCATGTGAGGTGAACGTAGTGAAACCTGTTGGAATGGACAACAACCGAATTTTTCGGAGAGTGGGCGTGATTCTGGCCCTCTTTCTGCTGACCATAAGTATTGGCGTGCCGCTCTTGCTGATCTTCTGGCAAAGTGTGTATCCGGACGGGCAGTGGGATTGGATGGCTCCGATTCGCACGATTACAGGTCATCATCTATCAGGTGTATTGCTGAATTCCGTCTGGCTTGGCATATGCGTTGTAGCGGTAACCACGCTGCTGGCGCTGCCGCTGGCTTGGATGATGGCGAAGACCCGAATGGGCGAGCATCGCTGGGTCGATGTAATCCTGATGATTCCGTTCATGACTCCGCCGTATATCGGATCGATGGGCTGGATTCTGTTTATGCAAAAAGGGGGATATCTGCAGCAATGGGTGCCCTCATCTGCGGGCTGGAGTGAGCTGTTCTTCAGCTTCTGGGGCATGGTGCTCATCATGAGCTTGCACCTGTTCCCGTTCCTGTATCTGCTGCTTCGAGATGCGTTGATCCGCATCGGTGGCAATCTCGAAGAAGCGGGAGCCGTGCATGGTGCACGTGCAGGGTACCGTTTCAGACGTATTATTTTACCCTTATTGTTGTCATCTTACGGCATGGGGATCATGCTGGTCTTTGTCAAAACGATTGCGGAATTCGGAACACCAGCGACCTTTGGGCGCAAGATTGGCTATTATGTCATGACCTCCGAAATTCATAAGTACATCTCCAGTTGGCCGATTGACTTCGGCAAGGCGACTTCGCTGGCATCGGTGCTGCTCTCCGTCTGTCTGGTGATGTGGTATATGCAGTCTGCCATGAGCCGAAAGTTCACGTATCGTCTGGTTGGTGGCAAAGGGCAACGTTCGAAGCGATATTCTCTTCGTGGCGGAGCAGGATGGTTGTGCGGGGCGTATCTTGCAATCCTGTTGATCCTGTCGATAGGTATCCCGTATTTCTCCATCATCGCCGCTTCGACCATGAAGTTACGGGGATCGGGAATTGCTTTTGATAATCTCACCTTGGATCATTACAAGGAGCTGTTATCTTGGGGATCGGTGAGTATGAAGGCCATCGGGAACAGTCTGGGATTATCCCTCGCGGCTTCAACCGTTGCTGTTATTATCGGAACCGGGTTTGCGCTGGCGATCGGCAGATCTTCTTCATTCATGCAGCGTGTGATTGACTTGTTCAGTCTGTTGCCTAATACGGTGCCGGGTATCGTGATGGTCGTGGGTCTGATTCTATTCTGGAACTCACCCTGGATGCCAGTCACGTTGTATAACACCTATGGCATGGTTGTGCTCACGTATGTTGTGCTCTTCTTGCCTTACACCGTGCAGTATGTAAAATCGAGCTTTACCCAGATTGACGGAACGTTGTTCCAAGCTGGGCAAGTGTTTGGCGGGAAGCCGCTGTATATTCTGCGGCGTATCCTGATCCCGCTGATCCTGCCCGGCATGTTGGCCGGTTGGATGATGACCTTTACGATTGCTACCCGGGAGCTGGTAGGTTCGTTATTGATTCTTCCGCCGTCGATGCAGACGTCGGCTACGTATATTTTTGCCCAGTTTGAACAAGGTCAGGTGTCGTTGGGAATGGCAATGGCTGTTGTGACTGTAGGCATGACGGTGCTGATGCTGCTTGGAATTGAACTGCTGAATTCAAAGAGAAAGTGGAATGCATCATGATCAAACTGAACGTATGGGGCGGTGCAGGGGAACACGGACGTTCCGCTTATCTCCTGAGCGGCAGCAATGTTCGCCTTTTGCTGGATTGTGGTGTGAAAAAAGAAGGCACAGGCCAGTATCCGATGATTGACCCGGAGATTGTCCCGCAACTGGATGCGGTCCTGTTGTCCCACGCCCATGAGGATCATTCGGTCGCCATCCCTTTGCTGTACAAGATGGGCTACCAGGGTGAAGTGTGGACGACGAGAGAGACGAGGGCGCAGCTACGTACGTATTTTGCCAACTGGCGAAGGTTTGCAGAACGTGTCGGAGAGGAGCTCCCTTACGATGAAGCAGATGAGCAAGCTATTCGTTATCGGTATCTGGAGGATGCGGTTGTATCCCAAACCTGGTTCGAACCGATTCCCGAAGTAAAAGTGATGTGGGGCCGTAGTGGACATCTGGCTGGATCGGTGTGGTTTGGGGTTGAAATGGAAGGTAAGCGGATTTTTTATTCCGGGGACTACACGTCAGAATCGATGCTTTTACAGGAGGATTATCCAGCGGAGGCGTTCTTACGGGAAAACATGATTCGTGAAGATACGTTGTTCGATACTCCGAGCAGTGAACAGTGGGGCGCGGAGGAACTAATTGCTATAAACAGTGGGCAAAAGGCTGGAGAACTCATAACGTCACCAGATCAGACATCTGTTGCATCAGAAGCGTCGTCAAGAACACTTGTATCCATGGAGATACCCATGAAGCAGAGAAATTTCACATCCAATGGAGCAGATGGAGCAGTCAGAGCAGTCAGAGCAGGCAGAGCAAACGTAGCAGACGCTGCGCCAATATCTTCCGTTGGGCTGGTAGATCTGGCGATCGTTGATGCGGCCTACGGTACGGACCAGGATACACAGGCCGACAAACTGGAACAGCTTGAACGAGCCATTCACCAGACGATTGCTCAAGGTGGAAAGGTGCTCTTACCTATGCCTGTCGTAGGGCGTGGACAGGAGATCATACTGTGGGCACAGCAACAATTCCCGGCTATTCCAATCGTAGTGGAACAAGGGCTGGTGGACGGTATGAAGCAACTTATGCATGTTCCGTATTGGTTGAGGGAGAAGGGAGAGCATGTCATCGGAAGTTCGTTGAAAGACAAAATTGATGGCTTTCTGACCGGACGAGGATGGGATCTGCCTACAACCACCCAAGAGCGGGAACAACTGTTGGAACATCATGCTGCTTCGCTATGGTTCATTCCGGACGGTATGATGCAGTCCTCGCTTGCCCGTTGGTACTATAGTCAATTATCGGACAGGGAGGAGAATCTGATTCTGCTCACCGGGCATGTTGCTCATGGCACATTTGCTGATAAACTGCTACGGGTTCCTGACAAGTATGGCGTGTGTGATGTGCGGAAAATACGTTATAAAGTGCATCAGGGCTGGAAGGATGTTGAACGGATGCTGCATCAGGTTCCAGCAAGGCATACGGTCCTTGTGCATGCTGACCGGGCAGAGACGGACCGATTAAAAGAAGGATTGCTCAGAAATAGCCCGTCACCGGGAACAGTGATACATTCACTGTCTGCTGGTGACGAGCTATATGTGTGAATTGTGCATGAATCGAATTGATGCGTCAGATTGGAACGTCCCTGGGGACGTTCTTTTTCCATTGTTGTCTGATCAGTTAGGGTTTGCGATGAATGGGGTGTTCCAGTTCGGCATGGCCCATCAAACTATCAACGGCTTCACCATCCACCAGTATATCCAGACTCTTCACTTCATCAAATTGAAACATCGTTGTTGTTAAAGCTTCCAATGCGAGCAATTCTCCACTGGTACCGAGGTTCGCTTCAGCGGGGATATGAACATTCAAAGTCACCGTACCCTCAGCATATTGGACAGAGAGCAATTCCACCTGCTCCCAGAGGGAAACAAGCTCTGAATCGGTGTTCGTTTGCAACGCTGCAAATGTTTTTTCATATTTTTCGGAGTCATCCTTGTACTCAATTTCCTGCTCTGTTTTCTCTAGCTCAAGTACCTGAGAGTCTGCCAAATATACATCGACGACTTGTGTATTCATTGTGCCCAGATCCACCTCCGTTTCGGATGGGTTTGGTGCCTGCACCTGTCCTCCCTGAACAGCAGGTTCATTCGAACCGGATTGGCTCACTGGCTTCTGGGCACATCCAACTCCGATAAGGATCAAGCATGATAATATAAGTGCACAACCTAGCTTCTTATTCAAAGAATCACTTCCTTTATCTGATTTATTTGATGATTTATAGGCCCAAATACTCCTTGATTCCATCGGCTATCGCTTGAGCGGCTCTCATCTGAACGTCATCGGACGACATCAGTTCTTCATCGAGCACATTACTCAAGAATCCCACTTCCAAAAGCACCGCAGGCATGGTCGTGTCTCGGATCACTTCCAAGTTGCCATTTTTCACACCACGATCTCTAAGCCCCATGGCTTTCAACAAACGTTGATGAATGATAGTGGCTAATTCCTTACTATTACTGCGTTGATAATAATATGTCTCTGTACCTGTGGCTTGGGGGGCGGACTTCACGCTATTGCCATGGATAGATACAAATACATCCGCATTTAATTGATTGGCGAGTTGAACACGCTCAGGGCGGGTCGGATAGGTATCACCTTCACGAGTCATCACCAATTCGATATTAGGTTCATTGAGCAGCAGGGCTTGTACTTTGTGAGCTAATGCCAAATTGTATTCCTTTTCGGGTTTGTTCGTGATGCTGATCGTCCCTGGATCACTGCCACCGTGTCCTGGATCGATGACCACAACCTTGCGTCCTGAGTCGCCTACTGGAGTGACTGGAGCAGGTGTGACATTGTCACCCGCAACATTCAGATCAATAATCAGTTTGTCGGCAATCACATTGTGGCTGTACTGGACATTCTTCACATTATTCAATTCTACGACAATGCGAACTTGTGCCGGTTCTCGTTTGAACAGTGAATATCTCACTTCTGTCACATTGGGATAACCGCTCACATCCAACTTGCCATTGAGTCCTTGATCAAGCGGCTGGGAGATATCACCAAAGGTAGCTCCGGGCAAGTCCACAACCAGACGATCAGGGTACTTGAGGGTTGTTACTACCGGCTGAACGGCCCCATCCGTGGATAACACGAGCTGATTATTGGCAAATTGGATATCGGTAACCTGAGCGGTAGAGCTTGAATCCCCTTTTCCAGGACTATTTCCTGGTTCAATAGCAGGTTCCTTACTAGTGTTTGTTAAGTATACGATCTTGTCTTGATTGTTCCATCTCACCTTAAGCCCCATCTGTTCACTGACAAATCGAATGGGAACCACCAGCGTTTTATTCAAAATCTGCGGTGCTGTGTTCAAAGTGACTTGTTTGTCAGCAACCATGGCTTGCTTTTGATCGACGGTTAGGGAAATCGTCTGTTGATCTTGCTGAATTTTTACAGTGCGTGCTTGTTGGTTCCAATCGACTTTGAATTTCAAATTTTCGGCAACGACACGAATTGGTATCATCACGTTTTTATTGATAATCGTTACCTGTACATCACTTGGGAGGACTAATTCCTCTCCATCCATAAAGATTTTCGACGTGCTTGCAGCGGCATTTCCCTGATTAGGGAGCAAAACGAGTAAGAACAGACTCAAAAACAGTAGTAAAATGGTTTTCTTCATTATGCACCTCGACTAATATTAGATCATTTTCTTAATTCCAAAATATCCCTACATAGTATAAACGGTAAAAATGTAAAAATGTTTCTCTTCTGATATCTAATTATCAATTGATGGATGAAAACATGATGTGTGATCTCAAATGGGATGAATATTTCTCTTTATATTTTTAATGATGTAATTAAATTTCATATAATGTTTGACTTGTGAAATTTAATATCATATACTGGGTGAAATTATGGCAGGATGACGTGTTCATCGGGTCTTGCAGGAGGTTGGAAGTGGATGGATACAGGCAGCTATCCGATGTGGGAGAAGTATCGTTTGAAGCAGGAGCATCTGGTCATCGGACTAATGTCAGGAACGTCACTTGATGGAACTGACGCCGCACTGGTGCGTATTCAAACCGATATGAACGGGGCATTACAGCAGATCGAGCTGGTTGATTTCGTCTGTGTGCCGTATTCGAATGGATTGAGAGACGTACTGATCCGGTTATGTTCACCGGGGACGGCGCGTGTCGACGAGCTGACAGCCGCGCATTTTGGTGTATCGGAGTGGTATGCGCATAGCGTTACGGAACTGATGCAGTCTGCCGGTATCTCAACGCAGCAGGTGGATATGATTAGCATGCATGGACAGACGGTATGGCATGCTCCTGTAGCATCTGCATTTCCAGGGCCAACGGGAGCAAGTATTGATGTAGTATCGACATTGCAGATCGGTGAATGTGCTGTCGTTCGAGAACGGACAGGACTGCCAGTGATTGGCAACCTGCGGGCAAGGGATATGGCCGCTGGTGGGGAAGGTGCCCCGCTTACGCCTTATGCGGATGCTCTGATGTTCCGTAGCCCGACGGAAGGACGGCTGGTGCAGAATATCGGTGGCATTGGCAATGTGACGGTGCTTCCCTCCGAGTCTTCTACCGAAGGTATTTCGGCATTTGATACGGGACCAGGGAATATGGTGATGGACGCCATTGTGCGGCAGGCAACGGATGGGCGGCAGCATTATGATCCGAATGGAAGTATTGCCGCACAGGGGAAGGTCGATCAGCGTCTGGTAGAACTGTGTTTGGAGGATGAGTATTTCAAAAGACTTCCGCCGAAAAGTACCGGGCGAGAAGTATATGGAGCCGCGTATGCAGTGAGACTGATGGAGATGGCCGCAGAGCGTTCCTTATCCCTTGAAGATACACTGGCTACTGCAACCTGTCTGACCGCGGAAACTATCGTGCGTGCAGTGAAGGATTTTATCCTGCCCAAGGTGCAAATATCGGCCATGCTCGCGTGCGGTGGTGGCACTTCCAATGCCACGTTGATGGAGATGATCCGTCAGAGACTACCTGAGGATATGCGTTTGGAGCGAACAGCAGATTATGGTATACCCGATGATGCTCGGGAAGCCATTGGATTTGCTCTACTTGGCCATGAGGCACTCATGGGAAAAACCAATACACTCCCGGCAGTAACCGGCGCGAAACACGCCGTAATCTCAGGCAATCTCACACTTTAGTGAGGTATGACTTTAATTGGAGTTCAGTTATGGAAGGGCGAGGAATTCGATTAGACGCGAGTGGAATTATAAGATAAAATGCTTGTACATGAATGAAGTACGGAAAGGAGGAGCGAATGGAAGGCATGAAAGGTGGACTTGTACGTTTACGCGCATTAATGGACGACTTGACCCCGTCCGAACGGAAGATCGGAGCTTATATTCTCGATCACCCGCAAGAAACTGTTCAATCCTCGGTAGCCCAGTTGTCTGAACGGAGTGGAGGCAGCCCAGCTGCCATTATCCGTCTCTGCAAATCACTCGGTGTAACTGGTTTTCAGGAGCTGAAGCTGAAGATTGCCGGAGATTTGCAGACGAGTGAGCCATATCAATATACGGAGATTCGTCCCCAGGACTCCATGGAGAGCATTATTCAGCATGTGTCCGCAAACAATATTCAGTCGGTGAAGGATACGGTTCATATTCTGGACCCACGTCTGGTAGAAAAAGCCGTGGACGTGCTTCATCAGGCAAACCGGATCTTTTTCTATGGAGTAGGGGCCTCCAACCTGATTGCGCTGGATGCACATTACAAGTTCATGCGAATCAATCGCACAAGCTTTTCGTTCGCCGATCCGCATATGCAGATTTCGTCCGCAACGACGCTTCGTGAGGATGATGCGGTGGTATGTATCTCGTATTCAGGGGAGACGTCGAACGTAATCTCCTGTCTCAAGCATGCTCATGATGGTGGTGCAGCGACAATCAGCATCACCAAGTGGGGCAGCAATACACTCAGTAGTATGGCGGATGTACCCCTGATGATTACTTCCACCGAAAGTGATATTCGAAGTGGAGCAACTTCGTCACGGATTGCACAGCTGAACGTGATCGACATTTTGTATCTGGCGATTGCCAGTCGGGATTACAACCAGTCGGTGGAGTATTTGGAGAAGAGCCGACAGGCTATTCTGGAGCACAAGTGAAGTAAAACCATATGAATCCCTTTCTGTTTATGCAGGAGGGGATTTTTTGACGGATTATATCCGCTTTTAGTATAAAAAAATAAAAAAAAGAGCCCAGACTAATGTTGGGCTCCTCTCTTTCAACCTCTAATAATACCCCCTGTACGGCTTAGGAAGGCCCCGCAATGGCGCTGCGGACAAAACCGTCAGCCAGATCAAGCCTGTGCTGAGCTTCTGTTACGTCCACGCCTGCCATCAGCATGACGATTGCCGTTTTTACATGACCGTCTGCACCGGTAAAAGCCTCTTCAATATCCGCTTCATTCGCTCCGGTTGCCAGATGTATCATGCGTTTGGCCCGATGGACAAGCTTTTCGTTCGAAGGGTTCAGATCAACCATGAAATTACGGTAAACCTTGCCCAGACGAATCATGGCGGTAGTGGTGAGCATATTCAGAATCATTTTCTGGGCGCTGCCTGCCTTCATACGTGTTGAACCCATGACAACCTCTGGGCCGACAACAGCCTCAATGCTCACATCAGCCAACAGGGTCATCGGCGTGCCTGCATTATTGCTCAGGCTGATCACCGTAGCCCCGATCTCCTTGGCGTGCCTCATCGCACCCAGCACATACGGCGTTCGTCCACTGGCTGCAATGCCAACCACTACATCGTTTTTGTCTAAGCCATGTTCATCAAGGTCGGCAGCTCCCAACTCCTCATTATCTTCAGCACCTTCAACCGGGTCCTTCACTGCCCGGAATCCCCCTGCAATAATACCCTGCACCATGGATGGCGGGGTTCCGTAGGTAGGCGGGCATTCCGAAGCGTCAAGTATTCCTAATCGTCCACTGGTACCTGCGCCTACATAAAAAAGCCTGCCGCCAGACTGAAATGCTTCCAAGATCCGATCCGCAGCTTGAGCAATGACCGGAATGAGGGGCTGAATGAGCTCCGCAATCCGTTGATCTTCCTTATTAATGAGCTCCATAATTTCTGCCGAAGGCAATTCATCTATATGATCCGTTAGTGGATTGGGTTGTTCTGTTAGTAGTGAATTCAGCATGTGATTCATCCGTATGGCCTCCTTCTCTCTTTTAAAATGATTCATTCAGGGAACGGCGTTGTCTTGCCAGTTGTGCTGCGCCAACCGCTGGAGCGGGGGCATCTTCACGATATACAAAGTCCAACTCTCCATAATATTCAGATAACTTGTGAATAAATGTATTTCGGAAAAGTACAGCGTATCGAAACAGTGATCCGGACAGGACAACCGGAGTGGATGCAAATTCGGGATGACGTGCAATCAGCGCCTTGGCGGTATGCGCCAATTGTGAGGCTTCGTCAATGATCAGTGCGCGGGCGGCCTCATCTCCGAGTTCAGCAGCTTCTATAGCTAGGCGGGCGATGGATGCGGTCTCGGTTTTGCCCCAATCCGTCTGATACACTCGCGTCTTTAGCTCCGATATATCCCGAAGGTTCAGATTCTTTAGAAGAAGAGGGGTTAAGCGGGTTGGAGGAAGAACACCGTCATAACTCTGCATAACCACTTGGAGTGCACGCTGCCCAATACGATAGCCGCTCCCCTCATCTCCGAGCAGATGACCCCAGCCTCCTGCACGGTATCGCTCTCCTTCCAGCGTAAATCCGTACACGATGGACCCTGTTCCAGAGATGCATAATACACCGTGCGTATGTCCAAGAGAGGCCATCAGAGCAATCTCTCCTTCGGATACAACCCAGACTGGACAGTCTTCTGGTGCCTGTTGATTACGAATCTTCATATAGTTATTTACTGCTTCGGCTATAAGTTGCCGTTCTTGGATCGTGTCTACACCTGACATACCAAGGCATATACCCTCACAATTTGTCGATAAATCACTTATTAGATTAAATAGCTGTTCCAGCACTCGTTGCAGTTCGGAAATGGCCTGTTCAGTGGATACGCTGTGAGGATTCGTGGGACCACCGCTGAGTCGGGCAAGAATTTCACCAGATTCAGAAATGATTGCTGCATCAGTATTGGTACCGCCTCCATCTACGCCTACATATACTCGCAAAGTGGCTCACCTCGCTTGCTTGGGTTTTCTTTTTACATAGTATAGTTGCATGAAAAGAAAAAGTAAAATTAAATTTTATAATAAAAAATAATGTTGAATTTTTATTTTACAACTCATATAATGAATTCAATCTACAATTTTGGAAGGAATTAATACTGTTAATGTCAATTAAGTTGACGTTAATATTGCATTTAAGAGATTTAGCCTGCGACTGGCAGGCCCAATCTACAGGGGAGGTGCTTTTCCTTACTGCCGCGTGTATAGGTGGATTGCGTTTGAAGGCCGAACGATCACAAAGGGGTAGCATGGTTAGGCAATGAAAGAATCGGATGATGACATGCAAAGGAGATGAAGGGATGAAAAAGAAGGGTCTGGTATGGGCAATGTTGTTGATGATGGTCTGGGTTACAGCCTGTGGGAATAGCGGAGGTGCTGCTTCGGATGACCCGAATGCCGATGATACGGTAACGGTATGGACCTATCCTGTACATGGCACATATGAAGAAGAACTGAAGGATCTAATCTCTGATTTCAATAAAGAACACCCGAACATTACCGTGAAGACGGAAATGCTCTCCTGGGCGGAAGGGCCCAAAAAATTCGATGTCGCTTTGAACGCGGGCAACCCGCCGGATCTTTACTTTCATAGCGTAGACGGCACATATGTGAATACGGGATTGGCACTTGAGCTGGACAGCTACCTGACACCTGAGATCAAGGACGACTACCTGCCAGGTACGCTGGATTTAGGCCAGATTCAGGGGAAACAGTATGGACTGCCTTTGTATCAATTCCAATGGGCTTGGGGTGGGAACAAACGCATTCTGGAGGAAGCAGGAATTGATTGGAAGTCCATTCAGCAAAATGGCTGGACCTGGTCCGAATTCAATGATGCTGCTGCCAAGCTGACCAAAACGCTGGATGGCGGGGCCAAGCAATATGCACTGGTTACCGACGGAACCTCGCTTGACTTCATTGAAATGCTGTCTCGTAACAACGGGATGATCGATGTTCTTGATAAAGACGGCACGTTCCAATGGAATGATGGTCGCATTCTGGATACCCTCTCTTTTATCAGAAACCTGATGGATCAAGGGTATATGCCGAAGGAAACGGCGGCTCTCGCTCCAGCGAAACGGACGGATATGTTCTACGCGGGGGAAACGGCGATCATCTCCAAAGCGATTCCTTATTATGATGTGATGATTCAGAATCGCAACAAGGACATCGATGATGGCAAGGTGCAGGGAGAGAAGATTGATTTTGTCCTGTTGCCTGTACCACATAATGATGATCAACCTGCGGCCACAACGATGGGCGGCGAAGGGTATGTAGCCTTCAAACAGAAAAAGGACAAGGGCGAACAGCATGCCAAAAATACGTTCCTGGTGATGGAGGCGCTTAGTGGTGCCAAAGCAGGGAACTCGGCCAATGAACTGGCGCTTCCATTCGTAAGACAGTCCCAGGTGGATCTGTTTAAAGGAAAAGAGCTTGGTCAACCGGATAATCTGGCTGCTGCAAAAGTCATGGCAGAGAATATCGCGATGCCGGTTGTACTTGAACTGGATATCGACAAAGCATCTCAGCAAAAACAATTCAAGGAACAGGTTGTGAAGCCTAATATTCAGGCGCTGTTTTCGGGAGAAAAATCACCGGAGCAGATCGCAGAAGACTTCAAGAGCAAAGGCCAGCAGATGGTTGGACAATAACTCGGACAATCAAACATAACGTAAAACCACACTGATTAGGAGAGGAGGATTCGCCATGCAGACCGCCCTTGCGCCAAAATCGTCAGTGCCCCGGACTTCCCGGGTTGCCCGGTTTTGGCGAGACTACGGGTGGGCGTATTTGTTTATTTTGGCGCCTGTCCTGCTGTTTCTCATTTTCACACTGTATCCCGTTCTGACGGCTCTTGTGATGAGCTTCCAGAAATACAATATTATGAACTCAACGTGGGTTGGATTGGATAACTACGAGCGTTTGGTGAAGGATGAGACATTCTGGAAGTCGATTAAAAATACAGTCATCTTCACCGTAGGCACAGTCCCGGTCAATATTCTCATTACATTTGTACTGTCCTATTTCATCTATCAGATGAAAAGCAAATGGCAGACATTTTTCAAAGCTACCATGTATCTGCCTGCGGTAGCCTCCGGGGTGACCATCTCCATTGTATGGCTGGCGATCTTTGACCCGACGGATTCAGGACTGCTTAACCGTTTCCTCGGTCTGTTCGGCTTGGATCCGGTGATCTGGCTGGGCCAGTCGGGAACGGCACTTTTTTCCCTCATTCTGATGAACTGGCTTGGATCGCACGGAGCGGGCATTATTCTGTATCTGGCAGCCATGGGTGGTATTCCGAAATCGCTGTACGAAGCGGCGGATATTGATCATGCCAGCGGCTGGACCCAGTTCAGCAAGATTACATGGCCGCTGCTCAAACCAACGACGCTGTATCTGCTCGTCACGGGTGTCATTACATCCTTCCAGGTGTTTATCTCGGTTTATCTGATGACACAGGGTGGACCAAACTTTGCGACAACAACAATCGCTTATCTGATCTATGAAACGGCATTCAAGTTCTATGAATTCGGATTGGCTTCGGCTCAGTCGTTTGTACTGGCGATTATCATCATTGTCATCTCCGTCATCCAGTTCAAATATTTCTCCAGCGATATTGAGTATTAGAGGTAGTTCAAAACACGGACTATTAGAGCACGTTGCATTAAGCATCCGGGGGTGAATGAAATCCATGAAATCAACACAGAAAAAGATACTGCTCGTTGTTGCATCCATCCTGCTGGTGGTCTGGGCGCTGGTGACGGTCATTCCGATGTATTGGATGCTCGTTGGTTCGATGCAGGATAGCGCGATGTCGGCTTCCTTCAAGCCGCAGATGATCCCGGAGCAGCTGTCATTATCACCATATGAGCGCTTTTTTGCCAAAACCGATGCCTGGCGCTGGTTATACAACTCGCTGCTCATCTCGATCATTCTGACCGTAACAAATGTATTCTTCGCCTCCCTGGCGGGATATGCGTTTGCCAAACTGAAGTTTCCGGGTAGTCAGGCGGTATTCTGGACTTTGCTTGGGACAATGATGATCCCGGCACAGGTGACACTAATTCCTTTGTACATTCTGATGGTCAACGTGTTTGATCTAGGGGATACGTATACGGCCATTATTCTGCCTGCTGCCGTTAGCGTAGGGAACATATTCCTAATGAAACAGTTCATGTCCACGCTGCCCACATCGCTGATTCATGCGGCACGTATCGATGCATGTAGTGAATTCGGTATCTTCTGGAAAGTCATTCTGCCGATGGCAAAGCCGGGAATTGCGGTGCTGGCGATATTCACGTTTGTGGCTTCGTGGAATGAATTCTTCTGGCCGTTCCTCATTACCAATTCCAACGAGATGCGTACTATTCAGGTGGGGCTGGCCTCGTTTGTATTTGCCGAATCAACCGACTTCGGCGCGATGATGGCGGGGGCTACAATAGGTGCGCTGCCCATGATCATTCTGTTTTTCTCACTGCAACGTTATTTCCTACAAGGCATTACGATCGGTGCAGTCAAAGGTTAATTCCAATATATGTTCAACTAAACATTTACACCATAACAGCGATCGGAAGGTTGTTCTGTCATCGGAGTGCCAGTGTAAGGATTCGTTAGTTGAACTTATATAGTTCAGGACAAGCGACAACGTAAAGGGGGATCTACCTATGGCACGCGTGGAGTTTCGCCAAGTGCGCAAAGAATTCAAAGACGATCATAAAGGAACGTTCACGGCTGTGGCCGGCTCGGACTTTGTTATAGAAGATAAGGAATTCGTAGTGTTTGTGGGTCCTTCGGGCTGTGGCAAGACAACGTCACTGCGGATGATTGCCGGACTTGAAAAGCAAACAAGCGGTGATATTGTGATCGGTGACCGGCTAGTTAACGATCTGCATCCGAAGGATCGGGATATCGCGATGGTGTTTCAGGATTATGCACTCTATCCGCATATGACCATCCGTGAGAATCTTTCCTTTGGACTGAAAAACCTGAAAAAGCCAAAGTCCTACATTGATGAACAGGTGCAGAATGCGGCCTCCATTCTGGGACTGGAAGCTATGCTGGAGCGCAAACCACGCGAGCTGTCTGGTGGTCAGCGCCAGCGTGTTGCGGTGGGACGGGCGATCGTCCGTGATCCGCAGGTGTTTTTATTCGATGAACCACTGTCCAATCTGGATGCCAAGTTGCGGGTACAGATGCGGGTGGAGTTGGGTGAGCTGCATAAACGTCTCGGTGCCACGATTGTGTACGTGACGCATGATCAGGTAGAAGCCATGACACTTGGGGAACGCATCGTGGTCATGAATCATGGAGATATTCAGCAGGTGGCTTCACCGAAAGAATTGTATGCGAGTCCGCGGAATATGTTTGTTGCCGGATTTATCGGTTCCCCGGCGATGAACTTCATCGATGCCCGGATTGAAGGCACGCAGGTTGTCGTGGACGGTGCATCATTCACCTTGCCAGAAGATGTACTCGCTCGTCTTCAGAGTCATCAAGGCAAGCCGGTGATTATGGGTCTGCGTCCAGAGCATATTTTTGGTGATGATGTCGCTCCGAATATCCCGACAGACCACATGCTGCAGGCGCGAGTTCAGGTTGTAGAACATCTGGGCTCCGAGAATTTGGTATATTTCCATTCCGGTGCCCGTACTGTTACGGCCAAGGTCCACCCGGAAACACATGCTTATGTAGGTATGGACAAAAATTTTGTGCTGGACCTACGTAAGGCGCACTTTTTTGATCCAGAGACGGAGCTTGCGATTGGACGGGAGTAGGCGGGGCTGAAGTTCGTTACAATTGGCATGCCTCGAAAATCTGCCGTTTAAGGTGCGGTAGATTCGTTAGCAGGTTGCAAGTTTGGTACAACATACTGACCGGTGGTGCGGCCAAGCCAACCGAAATGGGGAGCCCTTTTAAGATAGCCCTTGTGGGCGATCGCTTCGCTTCTCCAGATTTGTTCTGTTTTCTCCGTTATCGTGTAAATGTTTAGTCCAACTTATATAGAAGGGAGAATAAACATGCGTAAGCTGAGTGAAGTATTGATCAAGTCGGGCGCGGAAATCTATCGGGATATTATTCCGGTGGCCTTGTACAGTGTCGTTAGTTCCATCGTATTGGTTCCCATTCTGATGTTTGCTCCGCTGCCGATCGCGGTGCTGCTTCTGGCCTTGATATATATGCCCATCCTGTTCGGTGTTTGTTATGCCGTACATCACAGATTGGAACGTAAGGAACGGCGTAATGGACTTAAGGATATCTGGGTCGGAACATTGAAGGGAATAATCCCGGGAGGATCGGTGGGTGTGCTTTTCGCAGTGCTTGGCTTCATTCTATGGTCAACCTGGTGGTATTACGGTGGACAGGGTGGAATTACAGGTACAGCAGTGGGTGTATTCCAGACGTTCTTTGTTCTCATGGCGCTGATGTCACAGTTCTATACCTGGCAGCTTGTTTTACAAAAAAACATGGGCATCGTTCAGGCGATGGGGGAAAGTGTAAAGCTGTTCTTCCGTCACCCGGGGTACACGATGGGCGCTTGTTTTCAGGCCATGTGCCTGACGGCTCTACTGATGCTGACTGTCGTTGGTTTCGGAGCGCTGTTTGGAGGTATGTTTGCCATCTATCAGCATAAGGTTGCTCTTAATATGCTGGAGCCTGAAGAAGAGCCTGTCGTAACAGGCGGTAATGATCACCAGCATACAGGCTGGGTCAGCCAGGGGAATGTGTGATGGGTCAGTTGAATGGGACCGAGCAGATCCCGGCTGTAAAAACGGGAGTTGATCTTCTGTCCAGAGGGTTATCGCATCCATGGATAACGGGTAACCGAATCGGTCTAATTACAAACCCGACTGGTATTACAGCGGATTTTGTATCGACAATAGATGTGTGCGCCGGACTGGCTAATACCGAGCTTACAGCGCTCTATGCCTGTGAGCACGGACTGTATGGAGAGCTTCAGGCGGGTGTCAGATTCGGAGACATGCTTCATCCGCGTCTGGACATTCCGGTGTTCAGCCTGTATGGAGATTACAAGAAAGCTACGCCTGCAATGCTGGCTGGAGTGGATACGGTGCTGTTCGACATTCAGGATGTGGGTATCCGTTATTACACATATGCCTCAACCTTGTTCCATATGATGGATGCCTGTGCTGGAGCAGGCAAACGTATGCTGATTCTGGACCGTCCCAATCCGCTGGGTGGAAACGTTGTGGAAGGCGGTGTGCTGAACGCGGGGTATGAATCACTCGTTGGCGCTTGGCGTGTACCTGTACGTACCGGATTGACGATAGGTGAACTCGCCCTGATGGTCAACAGCGAGATGGATGTACCTTGCGAATTGGACGTGGTTACCATGGAAGGATGGCAACGATCCATGGAGTTTGCGGATTGTGGGCTTCCCTGGATGTTACCCTCTCCCAATATGCCCACGCTGGACAGTGTGCGGGTATATGCGGGTACGTGCCTGTTCGAAGGCACTAATGTATCGGAGGGCAGGGGCACGACCCGCCCATTCGAGTGGATTGGAGCCCCCTGGATTGAGTGTGAACGTTTGGCGGAACGATTTCGGGAATACAAGCTGGAAGGTGTACATGTGCATCCAGTGTACATGTCCCCAACATTCTCCAAACACGCAGGTGAGCTGTGTGGTGGCGTAAGGATTTTTGTAACGGACAGTAGGAAATTTCGGGCGGTAGAGACAGGATTGGTGCTTTTGCATGAACTGGTGTCACTCTATCCGGAGCAATTCTGCTGGCTGGAGCCACCAGAGCCGGGTTCAAGGTACTTTATCGACCTGCTGGCAGGGGGGAAGGTAGTCAGGGAAACCATTCATGACCGCGCGGGCTTCATTCGTTTAATCGAATCGTGGAATGTACAGGCAGCGGAATGGAAAGAGCGGCGAAAGCCGTTTTTGTTATATCAATGAACGGATGTTTGTTAGCGGAGGGAGGCATGAAATGAGTGGGCCAAAAGAGTTATACCAGTCGAAGCTGAAACAGATGACCTTGCGTGAGAAAATCGGGCAAATGCTGCTTTGTGGCTTTCATGGCACCGAAGCTGCTGGCGATGTGGAACCCTTTCTACGAAAGTATCCAATCGGTGGCGTAATCTACTTTGCTCGCAACGTTGAGTCGCCAGAGCAGGTAGAGCGGTTATCGTCAGGGTTACAACAGATTGCCAAAAGCAGCGGTAATGTGCCGCTCTGGATATCCATTGATCAGGAGGGCGGCATGGTTGCTCGAATTACCCAAGGGATAACCTTGATGCCTGGACCAATGGCCATTGCCGCTGCCGGTTCCATTGACGATGCGTATCAGGCGGCATATATCAGTGGGTTGGAGCTGAAGGCCATGGGCATTAACATGAACTTTGCTCCGGTATTGGATGTAAACAATAACGCGGCCAATCCGGTCATCGGTGTACGATCATTTGGCGAATCTCCACAATCGGTTGCAGAATATGGGGCCAGAACCATTGCGGGAATACAGGACGCTGGGATTGCAGCGACAGCCAAGCATTTCCCGGGGCATGGGGATACGGATACCGATTCCCATCTGGATCTCCCGATCATCACTCATGATCGGGAACGGGTAGAGCGCCTGGAGTTGATTCCATTCCGAGCGGCTATAGCCGAAGGTGTCGATGCCATGATGTCGGCGCATATTTATTTCCCTGCACTGGAGCCAGAGCGTCTGCCCGTAACGCTATCGCAAACCGTATTAAGCGGTCTGCTTCGCCAGGAACTGGGTTATGAGGGCATGATCGTGACAGATTGCATGGAGATGGATGCCATTGCCGTGAACTATGGCACTGTCGATGCAGCCGTAATGGCGGTAGAGGCCGGGGCAGATCTGGTGTTAATTAGCCATACGGCTAAGCTTCAGGCAGAGGCATTTGATGCTTTGTTAGCAGCTGTGAGGAGCGGGCGGATTAGCGAGAGACGTATTGATGAGTCGGTGAATCGCTTGCTGATGTACAAGGCGAAACGTGGTTTGTTAGAGAGTGAAACGGGTGATGCAGGTGATGAGGAAGTGTATGGCGTAGTATCGAATGCATCATTGCCAAAGGCATCAAACGCTCCTGCTCTATCCAGTGGTTCGGAGCGCAAAAGTTCATTACACCAAGAGGTTGCTCGCCGTATTAGCGAGAACAGTATCACACTGGTGCGCGATCAGCTGAATATGCTGCCTTTGAAGCCGGAACGCACGCTGGTCATAACGGTTGCCACGTCCGTGACGACAATTGCAGACGAACAGCTGACTCAGACGTTCACCTTGGGCTCAGCCTTATCCATGTATGGTCTGGATGTTGTCGATCTGACGGTCACGCCCGAGGAGGTTGCCATTCGTTCCGCCCGTCTGCTTCAGGCAGCGGAAGCAGATGACATTCGGCAGATTGTGGTGGGAACCTACAATGCGGGAAGTCCCTCCGGCGATCCACAGTGCAGGCTGATTGGTTGGATACAGCAATTGGGCAAACCGCTGGCTGTTGTGGCATTGCGAAGCCCCTACGATCTGCTGGCGCTTCCGGATGCCCAGGTCTATGTAGCGGCTTACGAGAGCCGGCCACTTGCCATGGATAGCGTCGCTCAGGCGCTGATGGGGCGTATTCCTTTTGCGGGGAAACTTCCTGTAACATTAAAGCAGACAGATGATGAAAGAGCGGATGTCTCCTAGGCAGTAATAAGAATATGAGTAAAACTACCTTTTGCAGGATGGAGAAGAGATGGATTGTGGGTTGAGCGAAACGGAAGTGTGAGTCGTTAAAATGAGAACATATACAACACAAAGAGACGATCCTTTAAAGGACCGTCTCTTTGCTCATTATAAGCTATTAATTATAGATTATTGCAATTGCAGTGCTTTGGCTGTCTGTGCCTCAACTTCATCCAAAAGTGAAGTCATGTCCATACCTGCGTGGTTGCCAAGCAGGATAATGGTGATATCATCGGACAGATTACGTGAAAAGGCTGTGGCAAACCCGCCACCACTACCGTTGTGGAAGACGGTACGGTTTGCGCCATTCTCTTTAAGAATCCAGGCGTAGCCATAGTTTTTATCAGAAGAAGGCTCATACATCTGTTCAATCGTATCCTGGCTTAGAATCTTGTCCGTATACAGCGCACGATCCCATTTCAGCATATCGTCCACCGTGGAATAGATGGTTCCTGATCCGGATTGAGACACATAGTAAGGTGCAGTTACCCATGCGTTATCTTCTTGAACAAAACCACTAATCGTGTGCACTTTACGGGAGGCCTCTCCCGAATTCTTCATACCAAGTGGTTTCAGTATCGTCTGCTGCACGTAATCGGCATAACTCATGCCAGATACCTGTTCAACGACGTATGCAAGTAAAACATACCCGCTGTTGCTGTACAGATAGGCACTTCCTGGTTCAAACTTCAGCGTTTTGTGGCGAATCTCCTCTACAGTCTCTTCCATAGAAGTTCCTTCACCCCGACCAAATGCAGATGGCAGACCTGAAGTCTGGGATAACAGCATATGCAGCGTGATCTGATCTCCCTTTGGTATACCGGAGATATACTTGGAGATTGGATCTTGCACATTAATCTTACCATCCTCAACCAGACTCAGAATGGACGCGGCCGTGAAGGATTTGCTCAGCGATGCGATTCGAGTCTTCTGATCCGGGCGGTTCAGCGTCTGTTCATCGGCAAGTCCGTAGCCTTGCTTTAGAAGTACTTCACCATCGCGGGCGATCAGAGCCATACCTGGATAGTTGATCTCGCGCAGATACGTATCCACGCTGGCAACCTCGCTGTTCAGCAGGCTGACTTGATCAGTGACCATACTTACACTCATCTGCCCCGTGGCTGTACGTTGGACCTTGATGTCTGCTTTGATTGCATTAGCCATGGCCCGGACAGGTACCATCAACGTACCGTTAACGGTACGTGAATTCACACCTGTAGCTAGATCGACCTTGTTTACTTTAATGGAATTGCTGCCAGCCTGATGGATCAGCTTGTCTCTGCCAACGGTAATGGTAGCCGTCTTCGTGCGATTATCCCATTTCAACGTGCCTTTAACCGATGTGACCACATCCCGCAGTGGAACAAACGTTGAACCTTTGATGATAAGTGGTGCGTTCTTCCAGGATTGTTGCTCACCATTCACTTCAATGTGAACTGCTTGCGTCGCCTGCGCTGCGGATACCGTAATACCAGCTTGTCCCAGAATCGGGCCTGCACACAGGATGAGCGCTAACAGAATGCGGAACATGGATGAATATACCGTGGAAATACGTTGTCTTTCATGTGACTTGCGTAAGATTTGAATCCTCTCCTTCCAATCGTTTCATGAATAGCCAGCTTATGAGCATTGTAAACGATCTCGCTAAGGGGGTCAAAACGAATAGAAGGATTAGGTGAATCCATCTAAACTGACCGAAAAGATTAAATTTATTCTAATTTAGTATCTATACATAATATTTTTACAGGAATTGTCCGATAAAAGGATGGGTGAAGATTATGATGGGGGATAGTTATATGAAGAAAAGGATTCGAAATTGGTTTACTTTAACCGTAAAAAAACGCCTGATTGCTGCATTGCTCCTGTTCCTGATAGTACCGAGCATTACCGTGGGATGGTTGTCTTATCAAAAAGCTGCTGACCAGGTTAAAATGGAGATTATTCGTTCCGCACAGGCCAAAACAGAAATGCTTAGTCTGCAGATAAATCAAATGCTGGATATGGAGAAGGATAACGCAGCTCAGATGGCTGCGGGTATTACTTCAAACGATATTATTACTAAATCCCCTGCACTGCAAAGGCAGATGGATCGGATGTCTCAGAATCATAAGGAACTGGGTGTACTTACCGCAGGTTCCGAAGATGGTAGCTGGATGAAGTCCCCTGAATCCGAGGAACAGAATTATGATCCTCGAGAACGTTCATGGTATAAGATGGGCATGTCCCAGGATGAACCGGTAATCTCGGATACGTTCCAGTCGGCTTCGACGGGCGAATGGGTTGTGACCGCAGCGGTCAAGCTGGCTGACGGCAAAGGGGTATTCGGGGCCAATGTCAGTCTCAATCATCTGAAAGAATCCGTTGATCAGATACGTATTGGTAAAGAAGGAAAACTGTACATGCTGGATAACGGGGGTAAATTCCTGTTCCACTACAATATTGAATCCGGTACACAGTCGGATGAAAGCTACATTAATGAGATGTATACGAAGGAAAGTGGAACGGTGAAGTATACATATGATGGTCACGAAGTGGAAGCTGTGTATTTTACCAATCCGGTGACAGGTTGGAAAATTGTTGGTGAGATGGTTCCTTCCGAAGCAAGTGAAGCGGTAATGCCTATTTTGATCCGTGCAATTACAATTGTGGCATCTGCATTGGTTATCGGGTTGATTCTGCTTATATTCATTATCCGCAGCATTCACCGGCCATTGCTGCAATTAACGCAGGCAGCATCCAAAGTAAGCGCTGGGGACCTCACCGTTCGGGTAGGTTTACAGCGCCGGGATGAGTTCGGACAGCTCGGGGAAAGCTTCGACACGATGACGAGTTCACTACGTAGTGTGCTTGGAGAGGTGCATGATACATCCAGCCAGCTGGCGGCATCTTCTGAAGAACTGATGGCGAGTTCCGAGCAGACATCCAAAGCCACAGAACAGGTGGCTGAACTGATGCAGGATGCAGCTGCGGGAACGACTTTGCAGAACAATAGTCTTGCTGCTACAGGTCAACTCGTGGGCGAAATGTCCATTGGAGTCAAAGAGATCTCATCAAGTGCTGAAGATACCGCTCGTATCGCTCTGGATGCATCCACTAAGTCGGAAGCAGGTATGGTTACAGTAGAAGAAGCGGTTACCCATATTCAGCAGGTGAATGATGAGAGCAAAGCCATGTCTGTGGTCATTGAGGATCTGCGCGCGAAAAATGAAGAGATTCTTGTGATTGTGGCCGAGATTACGGCCATTGCCAAGCAGACGAACATTCTTGCATTGAATGCATCCATTGAAGCTTCAAGAGCTGGCGAGCAAGGGCGCGGATTCGCGGTTGTAGCCAACGAAGTGAAGACACTGGCTCACAGTTCAGGCGCTTCAGCCGAGCGGATTAATGAGCTTATGCATGAGATGCAGGAGAAAACCAATGCGGTGCAATCCACTTTTGCCCGTACGGGAGAAGGTATGGTGAAGAGTTCGCAGATGGTTACAGAAGCAGGCGAAGCATTCAATAACATTCGTACTGCGGTACAGTTGGTGGCTGCACAAGCTGGAGAAGTATCCACGGCTTCCCGTCAAATTGATGGGGGCATGAGTCATATCAACAAGGCAGTAAGTGATACCATGGTTCTGTCGGACAGAATTGCCTCTGGAACGGAAGATGGATCAGCGGCGGCTCAAGAACAGTTGGCTACAATGGAAGAGGTTGCAGCTTCTTCGGCAGCATTGTCACGTATGGCTGAAGATCTGCAAAGCATGATTGAACGGTTTAAGTTGTAACAGGGATTGAAATGAGACTGCAGGGTTGCGACCCTGCGGTCTTTTTTCTGTTGAACAAGGGGCATCCGTTATGTCTTTAAACACAGCATTCTTTTCCGTTATATTGACATATAATAAACAAAACTATATTATATCTATAAATAAACAAACATAATTATAAAATATTTGATTAATATACGGTTGGAATGACCATAACAATGATAAAAAGGAGCTTTTACATGAAATCATCGGAATCCTGGTTGCAAACAGCTTCATTGGAAGAGATCAAGCGAGGTTATATGGAGGAGGGTCCCGCCTATATATGTGTCTGCTGCGGATACAGGACGGAAGCGGGGATTATCTATCCTGAAGAAGGAGTCCTCTATGAGGCAGCCCGTTATATGCGAGTGCATATTGAGAAGGTTCATGGATCGGTATTTGAATATTTGCTGGAGCTGGATAAAAGCGTAACCGGATTGTCTGATGTCCAGCGGGGCTTGTTGTCACAATTCTATGAAGGCAAGAAGGATGCTGAAGTACAGAAGACCCTTGGCATCGGGAGTGCTTCCACGATCCGGAATCATCGGTTTGTATTAAAGGAGAAGGAACGGCAGGCCAAAATATTCCTGGCATTAATGGAACTTCTCAAAAGTAAGGATACACAGGCTCCAGCCGAATGGGTGTCGCCAGTGACAAGGCATGAACATACGATCCATCCGAACTCATTTGATATTACAGAACAGGATCGGGAGAAGGTGCTGAATAAGTATTTTCCAGAGGGTACCGGCGGTCCGCTGACGACGTTTCATATGCAGCAAAAGCATAAATATATTGTGCTCACCGAAATTGCCAAACGATTCGAGACAGAGCGCAAATATTCCGAGAAACAGGTCAACGAGCTGCTGAAGGAAGTTAATGATGATTACGTGGAAATACGGAGGTATCTCGTCGACTATGGTTTGCTGGAACGTGAGCCAGACGGGAGTCAGTATTGGCTGGGAAGCCACGCAGATCAACAGATCGCCGAAGTTGGAAAACAGGAGCGCAAAGCAAAGGGGGAGCAGGGGAAGATGGATCGTCGCAAAGAATTGCAGGAACAGGCCAAAGAAGTCAAAACGGAAGCGGGCGTCTACCAGATTCGGAATGAACGTAACGGCAAAGTTTATATCGACAGCACACTTAACCTGAAAACCATTAACGGACAACGGTTTATGTTACAGATGGGTAGCCATCTGAATCGAAGATTGCAGGCTGAATGGAATGAATATGGAGAGAATGCGTTTGTGATCGAGGTGCTGGAGACATTGAAACAAGACGATAACCCGTATTACGATTCCAAAGATGCACTCGCCAAATGTCTGAATCGCTGGTTTGAACAGTTAGAGCCCTACGGAGATCAAGGGTACCACGGAGATAAAAAGCAATCTGCTGAATAGGAGAGGCATTTCCTTTCTGAAATGCCGCACCCTTTATAACTGAAAAGCCCCTTTGCCAATATGATGGCAAAGGGGCTTTTGGTGTGTACAGACTACTTGTTATATAAGATTACAGCTTGAATTGTTCCACCAGCTTCTGTAGCTTGTGAGCCAGATGGGCAAGGGAATCAGCAGAGGATGATATCTCCTGCATGGAAGCCACCTGCTCCTCCGTAGCAGCAGAGATGTTCTCCGTTCCATCGGCATTGGTTTCCGATATGGCGTGGATCTGATCAATGGATTGCACCACTTCGGCTGTACTTGCAGACATCTGTTGTGAGGCGGCTGCAATGTTCTCAAGCTGATGATTGACGACCCCAACAGCCTCACTAATCTGGGCAAAAGCTTCATCTGCAAACTGAACGGCACGAATGCCGTTGCTTACATCCTGTTGCCCGATCTGTACACTGTGATTGGCCATTGAAATCTCCTGTTGAATCGCTCCGACCATCTCTACAATCTTCTGGCCTGAAAGGCTGGATTGTTCCGCGAGCTTGCGGACTTCGCTGGCAACAACGGAGAAGCCACGTCCATGCTCACCTGCACGTGCTGCTTCAATAGAAGCATTGAGAGCAAGCAAATTGGTCTGTGCAGCGATATCTGTAATGACAGATACCATCTCACCAATGGATGTGGAATGCTGTCCAAGTCGTCCAGCAGTATCTGCCATACCTTGCACAAAGCGACTGACGGAACTCATCTCAGATACGGCCGTCTGCATGGTTGCATTCCCTTTATCCGCGAGCTCACTTGCTTGCATGGCAGCTTCGGATACTTGCTGTGTGCTGTTCGTTACCTGTCCTACACCTCCAGCAAGCTCATTCATCTGTAGTGCCGTATGTTTCAGGCTGTTTGTTTGTTTCTCAAGTCCAGCTGCGGATTCTTCCGTAATCAGGGCGACTTGCTCTGTTGCTTTGGTTGTCTCCGATGAGTTGACTGCCAATTGTGTGGATGAGGCGGTTAACTCGTCAGCCGTGTGTCGCACGTCCTGAATAACGGTTCGCAGGGATTCGCTCATCTTATTGAAGCTGGTGCTCAGCTTGCCGAATTCATCCTGTCCTAATACAGCAACCTCGATGGTCAGATTACCATTACTAATTTCGTCAGATGCCTTCACCAAGCGGTTCAGTGGTTTGGTGATTGATTGCACAATCCAGAAAATAATGACGGAGCTTACCGCAATTGCAATCGCTACAACAATAAGTGTGGTGTATAGGATTGGACGCACAGATGCCGTCACTTCCCCACTGTCAATGACACCAACCACGGTCCAGCCCGTCGTTTCATTGGTGGAGAAAAAGGCGTGTTCCTGGTTTCCATTTAGTGTATAGGTCAGACTTCCGTTTTTCTGTGCGAAAATATCTTTATAGGGTGCCATGGTTCCTTCGGTCCCCGGTTTTTCGGTAGGATGTACAATGATTTTATTGGCATTATCAATGATATAGATATAACCCTTCTCGCCAATCTTCGTGGAGTTAACCGTCTTCGAGAGGGCTTCAAGCGACAGGCTGACAGAGACGACACCATGGCCATCCGCTGAAGTCTGAGCTACTGAAGCAACAACATTGCCGGTATTGCTTGATAAGTAGGGGGTAATTACGGTAGGGACATCTTTGTTCTGCGTAGCAGCCTGATACCACGGGCGTTCGCGCGGGTCATATCCTTCTTTGTTCACCGCAGTTACAGGGGAGTTAATATATACGCCCTGATCGGTACCGATGGAGGCAAGTTCCACGTCATCATGCGTTTCCTTATAAGCGTCGAGCAAGGTACGGATGGTATCTGTTTCGTCACCCTGATTGGGTCCGACATTGCCTGCATCCAGCTGACTTGCCAGGAAATCAACATTTTTGCGTGTTGCACCAATGATCTGGTCAATGGTCTGGTTGAGCACAGTAACACTGCTGATCGCGTTCTCATACATTTTCTCTTCAACCTTGGCATCAGCTGTTTGGAACGAGATAATGCCCAGACTAATGGTTGGAATGAGCAATACAATGGCAAATGACAAAATCAGTTTCTCTCTCATCTGCATTGTTCTTTTGACCCCTTGTTTACGAATTTTTTTCATACACATTCCCCCTCTGTGTAACCCATCCCCATGTCTAGTGGACAAGCCCATCTGGTAAAAGATATTTCATTCCATCCTTTCCAGAAGTTTCTGGTGCTATCGTATGACAAATTTCGCGTTTATTCAACATAATTTATGAGTTTCGCGAAAATATTTTTTGGTTTTGTAGGTATTTAGGATTACATCTGTTCTATAAAAATTAATCTGTCTCTCCCTTAGTGCACATCATGTGTTATATTTCTGAATTATGTGAAGTGAATTTTGCAAAATGTGAAATCCATAAGGCATGTAACTGGGCATGTTGAATACACAAAGAAGTTGTTTTCATGAAGAATGGACTTGGATGGATCTACATCCATATATATCGGTTTATGGGGACAGAAATTGGAGAGGGGTTGTACGGCAGTTGGACCAAAGTACACTACAGATATCTGGACAGGAGGACATGGAAGAGGTCCAGGATCAAGCTACATTCATGCAGGGGGTCAAAGATTGTATTCCAACCCTGCTTGGTTATTTGAGTATTGGCTTTGCGGCGGGTGTCATTGAAATGACCGCAGGTCTGAGTCTGGCGGAAACGGCACTGCTCAGCCTGATTTTATATGCAGGATCGGCTCAGTTCATTGCAGCAGGCATGCTCGCATCGAATGGGTCAGCAGTAGCCATTATGTTCACCATATTTTTTGTGAATCTTCGCCATTTGCTGCTCAGTGCGGCTGTATCACCGTATTTTCGGCATCTGACCCCGCTTAAAAATATGTGGATTGGTTCACTGCTTACCGATGAGTCTTTCGGCGTTGCGATGACACGTGCAATTGGCAGAGAAAGGCTCAGTGAACGCTGGATGCACGGTCTGAATATTACCGCATATCTGAACTGGTTCGTGGCTAATATGGCGGGAGCGTACTTTGGACGCTGGATCACTAACCCGGAACGACTGGGTCTGGATTATGCCCTGCCAGCGATGTTTATTGGACTGGTTGTACTCCAGTTGGTGCATCGCAAAAACAAAAAAATACACATTAATGTGGCTATTATCGCCGTGGTCTGTGTAATCTTCGCCAGCATGGCTTCACTTGGCAGCATGAGTGTCATTGTGGCTGCGGTCATTGCGGCAACGATGGGAGTGTTCATGGAACGATGGAAGTAAGATGGGATGTATTCTGGATTATTATGGGTTCGGCACTGTTAACATTTATCCCGCGTGTACTGCCACTGATGCTGTTCAGCAAGATACAAATTCCGATGTGGTTGTTACGCTGGCTGGAGTATGTACCCGTAGCGGTCATGGCAGCGCTGATTGGTCAGGAACTATTCATGTCGGGCAACCAGTTAGTGCCGATTACGCAAAATGCAGCTCTGTGGGCATCCCTGCCTACGATTGCAGTAGCCATCTGGACACGCAGTCTGCTGGGAACTGTAATGGTCGGTATTGTGGCTATGATGATTTTGCGATATTGGATCGGATAATTGCTAGGAGAGTCATAAGATGTGGCGAAACTCAGTTATGAAAACGCTATTTTCTATTGTAGCCGAAAGGGATAAAATGGAGACTGAGGTGTTCAGTGTTTCCATTTTGCACAAGAGGAAGGAACGATTTCAATCATGAGTACAAGTCCATCCGTTATATTGTTTCAGGGAGACTCGATTACAGATGGGGGAAGATCACGCAATGATGATCCAAATCATTTTCTCGGACACGGGTATGCGTATCTGATCTCCAGCAAACTGGGTATGGAACTGGCGGGCAAGCAAAAGACCTTCTATAACAGAGGCATCAGCGGGGATCGGGCATCGGACCTGTACGCACGCTGGAATGAGGATACCATTAGTCTAAAACCGGACCTGATCAGCATCCTGATTGGGGTTAATGATGCCTGGCGCACGATGAATGGTGAACCTAGCGGGGTAACGGATCGTTTCGGACGGGCGTATCGCCATTTGCTCGAAGAAACTCGGGAAGTGATGCCAGATACGGGGCTGATTTTGATGGAGCCGTTTATTCTGAGAACCGGAGCGACTGCGGAGAAATGGGAAGCCTGGGAAGAGTATGTCGGTCAATATCAGAAACTGGCCCAAGGTCTTGCTGAAGAATTTGGAGCTGTGTGGGTGCCATTGCAGCAGACGTTTAATGACGCTCTGAAACAGGCGGATGCAGCGTACTGGTTATGGGATGGCGTACACCCAACCGCAGCAGGTCATGAGCTGATTGCACGCCAATGGTTGTCTGTTGTACAGAATTCTTCGCTTGCGATTGTGTAATAACAACAGCGGACAGCTACGATATGGGCAGCAGCATTATAGGTATTCAGGATTAATTGAGGATGAGGATATAAGATAGTTAAGAATATGAGATAACCATAAAAAGCCTGTGGTGACAGGCCGAATTCAACGGAGGACCTGACGAAGGTTCTTCGTTTTTTTTGGTTAGGAAGGAGAAGGGAGTACCGTCGTGGAAAGGGTTCTAATGGATAATTCTTCAAAAATGCTATCATATCCGGTAAAATGAAATCGATTACATTATAATATGGGCATGACAATCCATTAACGAAGAGTGGTGAATCCAGTGGAAGATTCCATTCACGAAGTCGAAAATGAAAATATAAACCAACGTGGTACTGAGAGCAGAGCATTGAGTTCCTTAAGTGCCGACAGACTCTTGGAGAAGTTATCCCGGCCTGAATTGGCTACGTTATACACAGACTTGAAGGCTTACGGTGAACGTGCCTTGAATGAACCCATGCCTTCCTTGTCGTTCCGTCTATATCGACAGTTCAGCGATACGGGTGAGCGGAAAGCCTATGAAGAGGCTTATTTCGATCGAAGGGGCAGACTTGCTGCTGTGGCGATGCTCGCCTTGGACACGGCTAGGACGGATGCCCTTCAAGCGCTGGAAGAAATGTTGTGGGACGTGTGTGGTGAGTATACGTGGTGTTTACCCGCGCATCTGGGTACGGGAGAGGTCAATCAGGTGGATGGGAACATCGATCTGTTCGCCGCAGAGACAGTACATATGCTGGCCGAGATTGTGACCATTCACGCCGAGCGGCTGGATCGCCTTGTCATAGAGCGGATCAGGTCTGAAGCAGAGCGGCGAATCTTCATCCCGCTTTACCAGGAGCAACGGAAGTTCCATTGGCAGACAGCGGATCACAACTGGTCGGCGGTCTGTGGTGGGTGCTGTGGCATGGCCGCATTGTTGCTGCTCGAGGATGAGTCCACACTACAGGAATCGATCTCCCATACGGTCAGCTGTTTGAACGCATTCTTGAGCGGATATGGCGAGGATGGCGGCTGTGCCGAAGGCATTGGATATTGGGTATATGGCTTTGGTTATTTCACCTATTATGCCGAGATGCTTCGTGAGTACAGTGAGAGCGAACTAGATCTGCTGACGGGTTCCAAAATAACAACTATCGCAGCCTTCCCGCTGCGAGTTCATCTGTCGGGCGGCACATATGTGAATTATTCGGACAGTGCCGAGCAGGAAGAGATCCCTTCCGGATTGCTTTCTCTGCTCGCATCCCGGGTGGGGTTGCAGATAGATCTTCCATTTCATATTCCACTGCTTACCGATGATCCCTGTCATCGCTGGGCTCATCTGTTGCGGAACGTGATGTGGAGCGATCCGGCAGTGTATGGTGATGAAGGTGCCTCTGCGCAGGCTGAACGGGGATTTATTTTTCAAAATCTGGGCTGGATGATTGCAAAAGGACCGTTCGATTCTCCGGATACAAAACATGCGAACGGCGCACCCCTTCATGTGGCTATTTCCATTAAAGGCGGGCATAACGATGAACCTCACAACCATAATGATCTGGGGCAGTTCATTTTCCATTGCGGTGGTGAGAATATTCTGTGTGATCCAGGAGCAGGGTTGTATACCCAAGCGTATTTTGCGCCAGGCAGAGAGCAGCTGTTCCACATCTCGTCATCCGGTCATAACGTTCCGCTCATTGAAGGCCAGGAGCAATGCTCCGGTCGGCAAGCGCAAGCCCATGTGTTAGAGGCAAAGCTGGCAGAGGGTGGCGGTGAGCTGGATACTACTTTAGATCTGACATCCGCATACCCTGGGGCTGCTTCACTGGCTCGGTATACGCGCCAATTTCATTGGAAAATTTCTCCTGACGGTAGTAGAGATCGAGCAGAATTGCGTCTGATTGACCGTTTTCAATGGAAGAGCAGGGTGGTGTCTTCGGCAGAACGATTCTCTTCGGTGGATGATTCAGATGCAGGATGTTCGAGCGTAGTGGAGCGCTGGATGAGCAGAGTACAACCTGAGGTGGTGAAGAGCGGTAACCTTCGCTGGCAAGGCATACATGGAACGGTCCATATGACGTATGATGCGAACCAGTGGCAGGTTTTTACGGAGGTTATGAACACAGTTGATCATGGAAATGTTCCAGTCACATTCTATCGGACGTCACTATCATGGACAGGTGCAATTGATGAGACAGATGTTCGGACAGAACGCCCTAATTCGCTTGAAACGGTATGTGAGGTACGCTTCATCATTGAACCGAAAATGGAAGAAACCGAGGTGAGCATGCGTGAGTAAATATACATCTGCGTCCACATATCCATGGAAAGATGAACTCGAACATTACCGTACATTGGCAGAACAAGCGGGCCGCCCTCCGGCAGACGGCTGGAATAGGGAGCGCAAGTTGGCACTTGTTGAAAGTGTTGTTCGCGCTTACACACCATATCAGGACAGCCAGGGTGCAATTATCGACCCGTTCTCGGGTGTGGAGAGATATTATTCTACACCGGCCTATGCGATGGCTGCGGCAGTTCTGATTGATGCAGGGCGTACAGATTTGCTCCAATCGGCAGCAATAGCCCTGTCACAGAGCATTGATGCCGTAGTCAATGGTAGCGCACCAGACAATCACCCTGATTTTTTTCCGGTGCTCATGATGAGAGCTTATATGTTGTTGAAACCACACCTGCCTGAACAAGCACAGATCTGGGCTGAGGCACTCAAGACGATCAGTCCTGAACAAGATTATGTATTTACGATGAGCAAGATGAACAATCCCAATCGCATGATTAACTGGAACGCCATTATGATCTCTGGCGAATATCTGCGGTGGCATGAACAGCTGGCGAATGAGGGTACTGCGTGGATGGATCGATATCTGGAAGCCTATCATCTACCCCGGTTTACAGCCCTTGGGTTGTATCAGGATGGACCGCTGGACCGCCCGAATTGTCCATTTTCCTATGATATTGCCACCCGTTATCACCTTGGGGTGATGCTCGAAGCAGGTTACGAGGGAACCACTGCCGATACGTTACGTGAGCAGCTGCGCCATGGTGCCTTCAGCTCGTTACTGTCGCTCTCGCCGCTAGGTGAGATTCCACCCCGTGGTCGCAGCTCCCAGCATCAGTGGAATGAAGCTGCCGCAGCTTATGTATGTTCTACACATGGAACGCAGGCTCTGGAGGCGGGAGATCCGGTGATGGCGGGTGCTTTTGCACGTGCGGCCAATCGGTGTTTTGCTGCTGTGGAGCGCTGGAAGATGGATGATGGACGCTTGAAAATCGTGCGCAATGAATACGCGCCAGAAGATCGGCACGGGTATGAAATCTATACCAACCACACCTGTTACAACCTGTGGACGGCAGCAGCGCTTGCTCACGCTTGTCTCAGTGATCCGGGAGACGATGTGAGCGAAGTATACCTTCCTTCCGAGTTAGGCAGCAGGGTTTTGCAGACCGATGGGTGGTTTGAAACTGTGATTGCTTCCATACCTGGTCAGCAACTGGTATTACACACGGCGATGAATGATCCGTATACGATTCCTGGTTTGGTACGGATTCAACAGATGGGGTTACCTGGTCTGATTGGTCCGTCCGCTGCCAGCCATGTGCAGGCCGGGTTTACGGAATTTGCCGAAGGGGCGGTTCGTCCGCTCAGTTACTGTCCTACCTGGAAGACACCAGATGGGGTATGGCACAGTCTTGCAGAGGGGATTCCATCCGGTGGTGCATATGATCGGGATGTTGGATTAGACCCTGCTCAGGGAGGTGGTTCCATTGTGTATGAGAAGGTGGACCATGATACACGGAACCAAGTGGAGCAGCATCTGGAGGAAAGAGCGGCAGAAGATGGCGTGAACGCCTTGGAGAATGCTTTTGCCGTGACATGGGTCGGTCCATTACCCGGAATTAAAACATTGCTTACCCATTATGTACAACAGGCGGATGTGCTGACTATAACGTATGAATTCGAAGGAGAGATCGCTGCAGCAGGGGCACTCATTCCGTTGATGTTCCATGATGGTCATGAACAGGCGGTGATTACCCATACGGATCATAGCGTACGAACGGAGTATCGAGGGGCGTATGTAGAATCCACTGCGCTGGATCAGGGAGCCATAATTCATCTGGAGGAACAGGCCGTGGCCTCCCGTAATGGTTTACTGAAGGAAGCCCGGATTGAAGTGAACGGAGCACGTAGGTTGTCATTTGCGATCCGATTGGGCGAGGTTAACTGAAGGTGTTCAGGTTGAGGATCATTAGATCTCCAAACATCTCAAAACAGCTCGAAGCATAGTTAAAAGTGTTATTCGTGGATGATTAGTGATATTTAACGGATAGCTATTGCAGTTACGGCATACGACGCTATAGATAAGTTGAGGATGAGCTGGAGCATCAAGCTTAGATGTCTGGTATTGAATCGAGGAGGGATATGTTCATGAACACATCAACGTCGGTAAAATGGCTCGAGGAAGCGTGGCAACAGGGCGCTGCCAAGACGATTCGGAATGCAAAGCGGATTAAGGATACATTTCCGCACATTGCCCCGCAAGGGACGTATGATCGGAATGATCCGGAATGGTGGACAGCAGGTTTCTGGCCTGGATTGTTATGGCTGGTCTATGGGGATGCTCCTGAAAGTGAAGCGGCGGCTTCGCTACATCGCATTGCCGAAAGCTGTGAGCGGCAACTGGAGGGTTGTCTGCGTGATCCCGAATCGGTGGATCACGATCTGGGGTTCATCTGGCTGCTTAGTGGCGTAGCCAACTACCGCCAGACGGGCAGCATGGATGGACGGCGGCGTGGCATGCTTGCCGCCAACCTGCTCGCTGCCCGGTTCCACGTGCGCGGTGAGTTCATCCGCGCCTGGAACTTCAGCTCGTCAGCAATGGATACGCGCGGCGTAGCCATCATTGACAGCATGATGAACCTGCCGCTGCTCTACTGGGCATCCGAGCAGAGCGGCGACCCTCGCTTCCGCTGGCTGGCGGAAGCACATGCGGACACCGTGGCACGCGAATTCATCCGCGCGGACGGGTCCATCTGCCACGTGGTGGAGTTCGATCCACACACGGGGCAGAAGCTGCGAGAGCATGGCGGACAGGGCCATGCTCCAGGTTCCGCCTGGGCGCGGGGTACCGCCTGGGCGTTGCACGGGTTTGCGCTGTCTTTCCGGTATACGGGCGAAGCCCGATATCTGGAGACAGCGGAGCGTGCGGCCGATTTCTTCCTCGCCATGCTTGGCGAAGAGATCGTGCCGGTGTGGGATTTCCGCGCACCTGCGGAGCATCAGGTGGCGTGGGACTCGTCCGCTGCGGCGATTGCCGCGAGCGGGTTGCTTGAGCTGGCGAAGCTGTCGCCACGCGGGGAGACCTATGCCGCCGCGGGAGAGCGTATCGTCCGCGGATTGCATGAGCACTATAGCTCCGGCGACTCGGCAGCGGAAGAAGGTCTAATCATGCAGGGAACGGTGCATTACCCGGAAGGGCGAGGGCTGAATGTGCCGATTATATACGGCGATTATTTCTATATGGAAGCGCTGGCGAAGCTGCGTGGACATGCGGGGTTATTTTAAAAGAAGAATTGAGAACTACGGGCTGGAAGAACTGAAGGGGAGAACGGATTAGTAAGGTATTAGTGTTGTGAGCCTTCGAATTATTTCATTAGATTCAACCAGTTAACCAGTTATATATTCAGTATTTAGTTGTCAGTAGCATCATTAGCAAACCATCATCACCTGTCCGCATAAGGCTGTCTCCAGGATTAGGAACGATATTCCCTCTACTGGAAACGGAGTATACCTAAGCTTCTTTGAATAGACAAATCAAGGTGAGCGGACAGGCAGATGGTGTACATAATCGAAGGAAGACAAAAGAAGTATCTGGCCTATGAATATCTCATTCTTACGGGTCCAGTTGGGGTGCAGAATTAGCTATGCTTTACTGAAAAAATCGATTTTCACTTCGAAGGTGTACGTCTCAGGATGACAAAGTCGGCAGAAGATTGATCTGGATAGCGCTGCGGAATAATCTCATGAACTTTGAAATCAGGGTAGTCGAAGAGATACTCAAACAGATTACGGTCCTGGATTGTATCAATCCCCGGGTTGCCGTTTTCTTTCAAACGGGTGTAAAGCACCACCCATGCTGTTGAGGAGTGCAGAATATCATAGAGGGTATTACGAAAATCCGTTTCATCCGTGATGTGATATAACACATCGAGACAGACCGTCAGATCGGCTTGCAGGAAACCACGGTTAATCCATAGGCCTGGTGTATACAGCATGAAACTCTTGGACGAATCCTTGGCAAATTGGGAAGCACAACGCTTTACGGAAGAAGCCGCTACATCCACGCCCAGGTAGTCCTCATAATTCATGTATTGCAACTGGTTGCCATCCCCACATCCAAACTCAATGACACGATGAATCCCTTCACGTTGAATCAGTCCGTTCACGACCTCGGCCTTGAATTCAGCCAAAACCCCGTATGAACCCCTCCCAGAAGTTTCACCCGAACGATATGTTTCCTCCCAATACCCGATGTAATCAAAAGGCTGATGCATTATGTTTCCTCCAATCCTGTTAAAAGAAGTTCAAGACTGCCAATATACATAGGTATGCGCAATATTCGCAGGTATGATCGGTTGAAACAGGAATAGAAGATAAATTAATTTCCATAGAATTCCCTGAAAATTTCCTGAAAGTCTAAACATCTGGAAAGAACTTGCCGACATAAAACATAAGGAAAAAAATGATGATAATCGGGGGGAAATGATGTTAAAGCCAAGATTGACCAAGTACATGGTGATGATGCTGGTGTTGATGCTGAGTATTTCCAACGTAGGCTTGGCCGCTGCGGCAGATAAAGAACTGTCCAAAATTGTGGTTTCCAAGAATGAGATGTCGCTCGAAGTTGGTGATTCTGGGTCTGTTACGGTGACAGGGGTATATTCAGATAATACTTCGGCTAATGTAACGATTAGTACAACCTGGAGTAGCGAAGATACTTCGATAGCAACTGTATATAATGGTGCAATCACGGCCAAAAAAGAAGGTAAAGCGACGATTACGGCAGCTTACCAGGGTCAGAGTCAGACTGTTCAAGTGAAAGTAACGAAGAAGGTCAAAGCTCTTTCGAAAAACGTGCAAAGTCTGGATTTACGCACGGGAGATACAAAAGAAATTATTTTGACAGCAACGTATAGTGACAATGAAACAAATAATGAAGCAGCAAGTACGGCAGAATGGTCTACCAGTGATGAGAAGGTTGCTACCGTGGTGAATGGTAAAGTAACTGGACAAAGCGCGGGTACAGCTGTGATCACAGCCAAAGTTGGCAGCCAAAGCGTGACGGTGGATGTTAACGTTGAAGTGGTTAAACGTGTAGATGTAGATAAACAGCAAGTTAACTTGCTGTTGAACAAAAGTGAAAGTGTGAAAGTGACGGCTACGTATCCAGATGGTACAACCAAAGATGTAACCGATCTGGCGGAGTGGACATCCAGCAATGAGAAGGTCGCAGATGTTCTCAAAGGCGAAATTACAGGATACTCGGCAGGTTCTGCCAAGATCACAGCCAAATACGGTACGAAATCAGTATCCGTTGACGTGGATGTGGATCTGACGAGCAAACTGAGTGTGGTGAAACAAAGTATTTTCTTCCGTTTGAGTGATACAACCAAAACGGCTAATGTCGTTGTAACGGCTTCTTATCCAAACAGCAGCGATGTGAATGTAACCGATCAGGCAACATGGACATCCAGCAACGAGAAGGTTGCAACGGTATTCAAGGGACAGGTCACAGCGATTAGTGCAGGTTCAACAACGATTAAAGCAACCTACAGTGGCAAAACCGTAGAAGTTGCTGTGGATGTAGATACGGCAAGATATTTGGATATCAAAGATGTGACTGACAAGCTCGCCATGAGTGTTACAGGTGAGAACAAGTCCAAAAAATTGGTAGCCAATGCAGAGTATATTGATGCAAGCACAGAAAATGTAACTTCCAAAGCAACATGGACTTCAAGCAATGCAGATGTTGTATATGTATCAAACGGCGATCTGATTGCATACAAATCCGGTACGGCTACGATTACTGTAGCTTATGGCGGTAAAACGGTTAAATTCACAGTCAATGTAGACGTAGCAGACAAGTATGAGATGGACAAGAAGAAAGCATCAGTAGCCGTTGGTGGAACGACTTCTGCCAAAGTACTGGCGTTGTATGGTGAAACATCCAAAGATGTATCTGAAGATGCAACTTGGAGCAGCAGCAGCGACAAAATCGCTGAGGTAGATAGCAAAGGGGTTATCACAGGTGTTGCTACAGGTAAAGTAACCATTACCGCGAAGATTGAAGGCAAAACACTGACTCTGCCTGTTGAAGTAGGTATGGCTAGTGGACTGGAAGCAGATGTGAACTTCGTTGTTCTGTCTGCCAAAGAAACTCAGACGATCCTTCTAACAGGTACGGATGAGGACGGCAACACGTTGGATGTTACATCCGAAGCAACCTGGAAATCCAGCAATGCACGTGTAGCGGATGTGAAAAAAGGCGTGATTACGGGTAACAGCAGTGGTAAAGCCAATATCACAGCAGAATACGGCTCCAAAAAAGTGACGATCCAAGTTGAAGTGGATGTCATCACACGTATTGAAGCTTCCGAGCCGGTTCTTTCCCTGAAATCAGGCGATACAGCTGATCTGACGGTTACTGCCTTCTTGAGCGACGGTAGCGAGCGTGATGTTACGGACAAAGCTGAATGGAAAACGAACAGCTACAAAGTAGCTCAAGTGACCAAAGGTAAAGTCAAAGCTACAGGTTCAGGTAAAGCCAAAATTACTGCAAAATACGGTAGCAAGTCTGTAACGATTGCTCTAGATGTGGATACACTGAAATATTTGCAGACGGATAAAGTAACGTTGACTATGAAACCTGGTGAAAAGGTAACCGTGGCTGCAACTGCAACGTATGCCGATGGCAGTGAAGCGAATGTATCCAAACCGGCTCTCTGGAAATCTTCCCGTATTGCAACAGCATCGGTGAAAGATGGAATCATTCAGGCGAACGGCAAAGGTAAAGCAACGATTACAGTAACATTTGCAGGTGTGAAAACCAAAGTAACGGTAGTGGTTGAAGCGAAGTAATTGCTTTTCCAAATGTGAGTGTGAAACGCGCAAATAAAACGGTGATGCCAGCTAATAGCTGGCATCACCGTTTTTTGTTTATAAACTAGGCATGTCTTCAAGCTCTAACGAATCTGAAACGTCCTATAAGAACGAATAAGACGTCCTCAGTTCCTTAGAAAATGAAAATAATCTAGCCATTCGCCAACGTCCAGAACCCTCGCATACACCATCCTATTACAGATGTATAACCAAGTGATTCTGTGACGTTCCCTGTATGTTCTACTACTACATCGTGTGAGACAGTACCAGCGCACCATAGGCAAAAGCGATCACGATCAGAATGGCCGGATGCAGCTTGGTTTTGGTCATGACCCAGAGCGAGATGCCTGCAATGATCAACGTCTGCCAGATGCCGATGGAATCAGTGGACAGCTGCCCGAATTCCCATGTGAGCAGAATCATGAGTACAGCGATAACAGGCTGTACGAGTAGAGTCATACCTTTGACTTTTGGTGACGTGCGATGTTTGTTCAACAGACGAAGTAATATAATTAGTGCGGTTGCGGAAGGCACGATTGTGGCAAAACTTGCGATAAATGCCCCAAACCAGCCTGCTACGTGGTACCCGACAAATGCAGCAATTTTGGTTGCAATCGGGCCGGGAAGGGCGTTACCAATCGCCAGTACATCACCGAATTGCTCGGTGGTCATCCATTGGTAGTGGTTCACAATCTCTTCCTGCATAAGCGGGATGGAAGCTGGACCGCCCCCATATCCCAAGATGTTTGCTACGAAAAATCCCCAAAATAATTCCCACCAGGTCTGGAGCATCCTTAGGACACCCCCTTATCGGACTCGCCTTTGGACTTGAAGCGCTGAACCAAATCCAGATGGAAGACACCATATCCAAGGAAAACTGCGATCACAATCCCCGGATGGATATCCAGCAGCTGCAATAGTACAAAGGCAATTACGCCGAATAGGGCGGCAAAAACTTTACCAAGTCCCTTCCAGGCTTTCATGGCAAATTCATAAGCCATCATGCCCAGCATGACAAAAATGACTGGCCTTACGGCGGCTACCATGCCTGCTACCACTTTCGACTCGCGTAGCGCGTACATGGAACCGAGCAGAGCAATAATGGCAATACTTGTCGGCAAAATATGAGCGAGTACAGACACGATCGCGCCCAGCACACCTTTGGTTTTATAACCGAGATATGCGGCCATTTTGGTCGCGATGGGACCCGGCAAGGCGTTGGCGATAGCCAAAATCTCGCCGAACTCCTCATCACTGACCCATTTGTAACGCGTAACGGCTTCGTAACGGATTAACGGGATCACCGAAGGGCCGCCGCCATATCCGAGAATTCCGGTTCGTACCATTCCGATGACGAGACCGTTGTAATCTTTCCAACCCATGCTGATTTCCTCCTAGAGTCTCATGCCCATCCGGCTTTTATAACGTTTCAACAATAGCTGTGATTCCACTTTGACGATACCCGGCATCTTATAGAGCTTCTCCAGCAAGAACTGCTCCATCTCTTCCATATCTGCAAAAATACCATGCATGTGCAGGGTACTCGGGCCTGTCATATGATAAAGGCTGGTGACGGCTGGCTCTTCATCCAGTTTCTCAGCGACTTCATCCAGGAAGGGCGGTTCGACATCGACATTGAAAAAGGCTGAGACCTGAAGCCCAACTTTGCCAGGGTTGATCACAACGGTGAAGCGTTCGATGATTCCTTTTTCGGATAACGCATTAATGCGGGCCTGAACAGCCACACGTGACAACCCGATCTGTGTACCCAGGTCCGTATAGGATATTCGGCTGTTGTGGTGAAGCGCGGCGATGATTTTGCGATCCATCTCGTCCAGATTGTACATTTGTGGAATTTCTCCTCCTTTGGAGGAGCGTTTCTCTGACATGTTGACCATCCTTTTCTCTCGCTATATGAAATGAACAATGAAATTTTACTAAACATACAATGTGTATGTGGCATTCATAGTTTAATGACGAATCGTAACTGGAGTCAATCTATTTATCATGATTATTGAATTTAACCGATTTTGAGCCTTCATTTTGTCATTTCGACCAATCGGAAATTAAAAAGACCACTCGCACAGTCCAATAGCGAGCAGCCGTTAAATAATAGATAAGCTGGAGTAAAGCACAAAGTGTGATACGAAGCATGTACGGTTATCCCTGTGCTGTCTTGGGCAGTAAAAGGGTAACGGTGGTCCCTTCGCCAGGCTCGGAAGACACTCTTAACGTTCCTCCTGCACCACGGGCACGCTCTTCCATACTGAACAATCCAACGCCATTGCCTGCGGTTGCTTCGCTGAATCCAGCACCTTGGTCTTCAATAATAACCATCGTCATGTTCTCAACGTCTTCTATAGTAACACGTGCCTCGGCAACATCGGCATACTTCGCGACATTGGTTAAGGCTTCCTGAATAATCCGATAGATAGCTATCTCCCGGTTCATCTCCAGTCGTTTGCGCAAATTACATTCCAGATCAACTTCGATCCCGTAGTGACGGGTGTAATTCTCGATATACGTACGAATCGCCGGAACAACACCCAGGTCATCCAGAACGGATGGTCTCAGCTCCCATGCCATACCGCGTACATCTTCCATGATACCCGTGACCTGTTTACGAAGTGCTTCAACCCCGGGGTGAGGCTGGTCTGCTAGCAGGCGATCCATCTGAATCACCAGAGAGAAGAGACTCTGTCCAATCCCGTCATGCAGTTCACGCGAGATCCGGCGTCGTTCCTCTTCCTGAATATTCATCACTTGGGACATCATCTTTTGCAATTCGGCTTCGACGGATTTCAGCTTGGTGACCTCGCTGCGTACAGCTAGGTATTGATATGGCTCCCCGTCGTTATCAAGGAAAGGCACGATGGTGGTGTTGACCCAATAATGACTGCCATCTCTGGCACGATTGAGAATTTCCCCGTTCCATACCTTACCTGAGGATATCGTTTCCCACAGGTTTTTCATAAAGCTTTTGCCATGGTATCCGGAATTAATGATTCGATGATCCTTACCGATCAGTTCCTCGCGCTCATACTGCGAGATTTCACAGAATTTATCATTCACATACTGGATTTTCCCCTTGCGGTCTGTCAGGGCTACAATGGAGGATTCATCCAAGGCAAATTTCAGATCACTCAGTTGATGCAGGGAACCCTTCAACCTGCTGCGAAATTCATTATCGGTAATGTGATCATCGATTTCGTTCAGCAGGAGGCGTACGGGCTGGTCTGCGAGTCCACTTAATCTGTTCTTGCGTGCACTACTCAAAGTTCAGCAACCCCTTTTTCATGGCGAATTTCACCAGTTCCGGTCGTGTACGCAGGCCAAGTTTCTCCATCAGATTGCTTTTGTGGGATTCAACCGTTTTGACACTGATGATCAGATGTTCGGCGATTTCCTTGTTGGCGTAACCCTTGGCAATCCAGGACAAAATCTCTTTCTCCCGCTCGGATAACGTGTCATACGGTCCGGCGTTTTCCTGTTTGGCTTTGTCCAGGTATTCACTCATCAGCCGCTTGGTTGCACTGGGGTACAGATAGGCGCTACCCTCTGCTACGGAACGAATCGCAGCAAGCAATTCTTCATGCGGCGCACTTTTGAGTATATATCCGGATGCTCCCGCGTGGATGGCGCGGAACAGATATTCTTCATCGTCATGCATGGTTAGTATCAAAATGGAGACATCTGGCATCAATTTCTTCAATTCAGCCGTAGCGGTCAGACCGTCTTTGCCTGGCGGCATGCTGAAATCCATCAAGACCACATCTGGTTTCAACTCTTGAGCCTTGGCAATGGCTTCATCGCCATCTGCGGCATCTCCAACGATATGTATATCATTCTTTCCTTCAAGTAAGGCGATCAGCCCGGAACGCACGACAACATGGTCGTCTACAACTAATAGTTGAATCACATGATTTCCCCCTGTCCGCTTCCTTAGTTCTATCTATATCATAACAAAAAAAGAAGCCATTCAGAGCTTTAATCTCCGAATAGCTTCTCTCACGCTCTAGTTCAAACTTTTATCCAAACACCTTCGGCTGAAGATGTAGAGCGATTTGCTCCGTCTGCCGGATCATGTCCGGTGAGAAGGTGCAAGGCAATCTGCTGCCAACGAGCAGCACGGCGCCAGGCACACTTCCTTCCTGGAACACAGGTACCGCTATGGCACATACCAGCCGCTCAGCAAGCATTAACGGGCAACGACCGGGTGTATGCTCCCCGGTGGATTGTGCATCAGATCGGGCTGTGCGTCCAGTCCGAAGGGCTGTGCCCACCAGATCTTGTCCGGCGCGCATTTCCATGCGTTTCACCCGTTCATTACTAGCCCCAGAGGTATACTTCCAGCGTAGCATCGTCCCGTTCAGACAGGCAAGTCCACAGAAGTCGCTGGATGTGTTCAGGCGCAGGCCGTCGATCATCTCCTGAATGCCAGATGGCAGTTCATCATGCATGAGAGGACACTTCCTTTTTCAAAATTATAACGTACGTGACGTGTAATTATTATCATTAACCTTTGAACAGGATCATCTTAAAGTAAGGGTATTACAATGTTAATTCTATTGTAGACCCTTTCTCGTACGTTGTAATTCAGGGAAAACCCCTATTTCCGTTCTATAATCTACTGAACTTGGGCAGTGGAGGGCTCCTGAGTCAGGTGCACCAAGGGATTGAAGAAATGCGAAGGATGAGGCATATCGGTGAAATGTGACTTTTCTCACAGCAAATTCAGGGAGTTTCTCGTTAATGATCAGGTAATCCCCCGATAACCCTCGCGCTACTTTCGCGGTATGATGGATACATAAGGAATCACCGAGGGGGACGAAGGTTATGGGTACAGTATTTGTAGAAAGAACAACCCAAAGAGCAGAGCAGAAACAAACGGAGGCGGGCAAAATGACACGAGAAACAGGCGGAATCCTTTCGTTCGTTACATCTGAGCAATGGGGCCTGATTGAAGCAAAAATGCAGCCCAAACGGGTGAAGTCGGGGTATAGTCTCTTTCTCGAAGGCGATGAAGCCGGATATCTGTACTACATTCGTTCGGGACGAGTGAAAATGACCAAGTCGACGGAGGATGGCAAGGAAATTATTTTATCCATTCAGCAAAGCGGCGATCTCATCGGTGAATTCGGCGGCATCGGCGGATTGAATCATAGCTACAGTGCAGAGATGGCGGAAAAAGGGGAACTGGCCATTATCTCGCTTAGCGATCTGGAAAGTATACTCAGCAAACATGGCGACCTTGCCTTGAAATTCTTGCAATGGATGGCACTGTCGCAGCGGATCACCCAGTCGAGATTCCGTGATTTGCTGCTCTATGGCAAGGCGGGTGCGCTCGCTTCGACACTGATCCGTGCCAGCAATTCGTATGGCAGGGTTACACCGGATGGTATTGTGCTGGACATGAAGCTGAACCATACCGATCTTGCCGAGATGATTGGAGCGACCCGGGAGAGCGTAACGCGGATGCTGGGGGCATGGAAGGAACAAGGTACGCTGGATATGATGGACGGCAAACTGATGATTCGTGACCTGGCAGCCCTGCGCTGTATGTGCGGATGTCCGACATTCCCAAGCTGCCCGGTAGAGCTCTGCCGACTGTAAAATAACTTGTTCCGGTGTTCCGAGTTGAGGGAAGAACAACGGTTGCATCCCTGAGGAACAAATTTGATTTGGATTCCAAATGAGGCTTCAAGGCTTCACCTCCATTGGCGATTGGGGTCGTTACGGAGTAAAAGAAAAGCTGGCGTCCCATATATGGGAGTCAGCTTTTTGTGTTTCTTTGTAATTGTTCACCTGCATATTCCTTTGCAAGAATCGAATAGATCACAGAGTCATGAAAGGAACCTTTGTAGAACCAGTGCTCCCGCAGCAGACCTTCACGCTGCATGCCGATCTTCTTCATGACATTCTCCGAAGCAGTGTTATGCGGACGACATTTGGCGTAAATCCGGTGATTGCCCAGTTCGTTGAAACCGAAGCCTAGTAGAGCACTGGCTGCTTCGGCGGCATAACCTTTCCCTTGGTAAGCGGGGTTAAGGACATAACCGATCTCTGCATTGGTTTTCTCCATCACGTGAATACCGACTCCGCCAAGGAGAGTTCCATCACTTTTCAAACATATTGCAAGTTCAAAGCCCTCTCTTGGATGTGCCTGCTGTGTGTCCAATACAAACTGCACGTATGCTCGTGTATCTTCTTCGGTATTCGGCCCCCACGCTGTATGCTGTGTAACTTCCGGCATGGAAGTATAGGCATGAATCCTCTCCCAATCGGTCTCAAGAATATCCCTAATGATGAGTCGTTCGGTCTCCAGTTGCAACGTTGTTCACTCCTTCACTTTTGAATAACTTTACTGTACATTGTACAACAAAAATAGCCCATAACAGATTCAACGAATGAATCGGTCATGAGCCATAATGTAGATCTATGATGTATGTGGCATGCTATTGTGGTTGTTTACATTGAACTGCGGGATAAGTATAAGCCAGCTTACGGATAATTTCCTTTTGCCATCTCGTATCACCCAGGTTGGTTGCCAGGTTCAGAAGATCCAAATAATCGTCAAGCTGCAGATCAGCCTTTTGCAGAGTTGTATTCATTCGATGTTCGTTCCCCTTTATCTATAAAATCGTAAAATCATATGCAGTAGAAAGTTACAAAGAGACAAGTTCAAGAATGATAATCATTATCATGTTTATATATTCATTATGCAATGAACGTTGGTAAAATGCAATCCCAAGTCCGCATCGAATTTAACTTTTTTCTGAAAATAGGCTCATCCACAGCACATAGGGAATGTATACTCCGAGATATGCAGACGGATACAGGAACCAGCCATTCAACAGGAAATGATGAATCTCGGTGGTGAATGTGGTCATATGAGCATTCGTCGCATACACATCACCAGCAATGACGGTTGCCGCACTATAGAAACAGAGTAGCGCAAGAATATGAAACAATCGTCTAACCATCCGGGAACGAAGAGCAACATAAGCCATAATCAGCGGGACAATCAACAAGAGCAACAAAAATACCAACTTCATCATCGTTTTACTCCTTCGGTAAATGGAATTCTAATGATAATCAGTATGGGCCAATAGACTCAACTTCTAAACTTTTTCATAAACTTTACAAAAAGAAAGAGGAATTCAGCATATGAACAATTAAATTAAAGGAGGATAACCCATTATCAGGTAATTTGGAGGAGGAGAAAGGGAATATGAAGAAGGCGTTATGGCAGCACTGGATCGGGGCATTCCTGGTCTTTATCATGATGGCAACCGCACTGCTGGGGCCGGGTTCGCAAAGTCCGGTACAAGCTGCAGCACCACTTACGATATCTCAGGCCATCGCTGCCCAGAGCGGTGGAGGCACAGCAACGGTTGAAGGAATCATTGTTGGACATGCTACCGGGTCGCTTACCGCGAAGTTTACATCTCCCTATGCCAATGATTTTAATGTTCTGATTGCGGATTCAGCGTCAGAGCGAACCAACGCCAGATTATTGGATGTACAAGTTCCCTCATCTTTCCGTTCGCAATATGGATTGGCGTCCAACCCCAGTCTTGTAGGCAAAAAGATCATCGTAACCGGAACCTTAGGTGCCTACAACAGCTATGCAGGAGTCAAAAACCCAACGTCCATCACACTTTCCTCCGGAACAACCAATCCTGATCCAGAACCAAACCCTGGCACAACACTGCCGGACGGTACCGGCAAGAAAGTATTGTTTGATAATACCCACGCCCAGACAGCAGGTGCTGCCGACTGGATTATTGACGGGGCATTTTCGGATTTTGCCAATGGTTTGCGAAACGCAGGCTTTGCCGTGGATCAGCTGGAACGCAGCATCCCGTATACATTCGGTGAGCAAGCTATCACCTATAATAAATTGAAAGATTACGACGTCTTTGTCATCGGCGAAGCCAACGTGCCGTTCAAAGCGACTGAGCAGGCTGCGCTGGTGCAGTACGTGCAGAACGGAGGAAGTATCTTCTTCATCTCCGACCACTATAATGCAGACCGCAACAAAAACCGCTGGGATTCTTCCGAAGTATTTAACGGCTATCGCCGCGGTGCCTTCCTGAATCCGGCCAAAGGCATGTCCTCGGCTGAAGCCGAATCACCAGCGATGCAGAGCGTGACGAGTTCAGACTGGCTCGCGACGAACTTTGGTGTCCGTTTCCGCTACAATGCCCTTGGAGATGTGAACGCATCGGATATCGTTGCACCTGCACAATCCTTTGGCATTACGACTGGTGTTAATTCTGTAGCCATGCATGCGGGATCGACCATTGCGATTATAGATCCTAACAAGGCCAAAGGCTTGGTGTATGTACCAAGTGGTGTGTCCAAGTGGGGCAATGCCGTGGATCAGGGCGTATACAATGGTGGTGGACGAGCTGAAGGAGCCTATGCTGCCATTGCAAAGGTTGGTGCAGGCAAAGCCGCATTTATCGGTGACTCTTCACCTGTAGAAGACGCGACTCCGAAATATTTGCGTGAAGAGACAGGTGCTACCAAGAAGACCTATGATGGATTCAAAGAAGTGGATGATGCAACGTTCCTTGTGAATACTGTGAAATGGCTCGCGGTCAAAGAGAGCTACACGAGTCTGGCACAAGTGCCAGGACTGACATTGGATACGGCCACAAGCCTGCTTCCTATCGAAGCTCCGGCCGCATCAACCGAGCCACAACTTGAGCCATGGGCTGCACCTGCGGCAGGGTACAAATGGTATGATCCGACTACGTTTAAGGCAGGTTCATACGGAAAAGCACAATAAGTAAAGTAGACAAACACCAAATCATTATGCAAATAGAGTCTGACCGTGGAGTTTTGCGGAGAGGCTCTTTTTTTGCTTGTTATATCAGTTACAATGAAGCTCGTGATTAGCTCCTACAGCCCCGCCATTGCATAAATATGTGCTCCAGAGGGGAAGGTATGGGTACTAATGATGCGGCGTGAAGCCCAACCCAACCAAGGAGGCGGCGAATGATGACCCAGCAAGCAGACTGTGACAGTTCCTCGATGAGGCAGAAGCTTAAGGCAGACCTCCATCGTGTAGCAGAGCGTATGAATCTGACGTTATCCCGATTTGACAATGACAGTGCCTGTCTGCTGGGGCAATTTGCAGAGATTCGAGCGGAGATCAAGCAGATCGAGGTGCTCGCCTCTTCGTTTTATCTGGATTGTTATCTGTCACCCTTTACCGAGAAGTTTGCCGAATTAACATCGAGCGTACAGCATCTATCTGACCGGAGATATGGGGCGTTGATTGTGATTGAACGGGAGATTCCGTTGGAGTCGATCATTCACTCAGGCGTGACTGTGGATGCGAGAGTGACGCATGCGTTGTTGGAATCGCTATTCATTCCTGGTGCGCCATTACATGACGGGGCTGTGTTGATTCGTGGCAATCAGATTGTATCCGCTGGTAATGTGCTGCCGTTGTCGCAAGCGGAAGTGCATGAACGAAAAATAGGCACTCGTCATCGGGCAGCACTGGGACTCAGTGAATTGACGGATGCGGTTGTATTAGTTGTCTCCGAGGAGACAGGACAGGCTTCATTTGCTGTAGATGGCGATTTGCATCCAATCAATGTGGTTGAGACGCTCCCTTAAATGTGAACGATTAATTGGCCTACTCGGGGCGAATAGGTTGATGTAGTTGAGAGAATTGTACCTTTCTCCTGTAAGGGAGAGAGGTTTTTCCATGGATAGACGATAAAATTATAATCTGAAATTCGACAGCTTTGCTCCCGCCATATGAGAAACATCGATCGATGCTTCTCTGACATTGCGATGTGATTTTGCACAAACTGGGTATTCATGGGTACAATAGAGGATGGTCAATGAATAGAGAACAATGCGATTGGATCGCAAAAATGGTTGGAGGAGACGGTTAGCACATGAGTTGGTTTGAAGCAATGGAGCATCACGATTATGAGGAACTGGTTCTGTGCCAGGATCGAAATTCAGGGTTAAAAGCTATTATCGCCATACACGACACAACACTCGGCCCTGCGCTGGGAGGTACGCGGATGTGGACTTACGCTTCAGAAGAAGCAGCCATTGAAGATGCCCTGCGCCTTGCCCGTGGTATGACATATAAGAATGCGGTATCTGGCCTGAATCTGGGCGGTGGCAAAACCGTTATCATCGGAGATCCGCGGCGCGACAAAAACGAAGCGATGTTTCGGGCGTTTGGACGATATATTCAAGGGTTGAACGGACGTTATATCACTGCCGAAGATGTGGGAACAACGGAAGAGGACATGAACCTGATCTATCAGGAAACCGATTATGTGACAGGCATCTCGGCGAGTTATGGTTCATCCGGTAACCCATCGCCTGCAACGGCTTGGGGTGTATATCGGGGGATCAAGGCAGCAGCCAAAGAAGCATTTGGTACCGATCTGCTGGAGGGTAAAACGATAGCGGTCCAAGGTGTCGGCAATGTGGCGATGCATCTGTGCAAATATCTGTATGAGGAAGGTGCACATCTGATCGTTACGGATATCCATAAGGACTCGGTGAAACAGGCTGTGGACCGCTTCGGCGCAACAGCAGTTGATCCCGCAGACATCACGAGTGTGGAGTGTGATATCTATGCACCATGTGCACTGGGCGGCACGATTAATGACGATACGCTCAGAACGCTCAAGGCAAAGGTTGTAGCGGGCTGTGCCAATAATCAGCTGCTGGAGACCCGTCATGGGGATCAGCTGTATGATATGGGCATCGTATATGCGCCTGACTATGTTATCAATGCAGGTGGCGTAATTAACATTGCGGATGAGTTAAACGGTTATAACGCGGATCGGGCGTGGAGCAAGATCGGAGAGATCTATTCCACTCTGGAGAAAATATTCGAAAGCTCACGTACCGAGGGCATCGCAACCTATGTTGCCGCAAATCGTCTGGCTGAGCGACGGATTGAACAGATGAAGAATACGCGCAGTACATTCTTGCAGAATGGTCATCACTCATTGAGTTCCCGGAGATTGCGCAAGTAAACTTAATAGATTCATAAAAAAACTTAAAACGGTCTGTTAGATAACGACAACATCCATTTCCAAGATGGATAGTCGATCTGACAGGCCATTTTTTATGTTGCTATCAGAATTTCAAAAAAGAAAAACAGTGGCAATATCTCCCTAATTGATCAATTTTATTATGGATTTTTCCGATAATGTATGTACATCGTTCAGATGCAGATGGTTCAGGGAAGTGGGGAGAAGGAAATGGGGAAAAGAAAAGGTGTAGGACATAAGATCAAAAATATGTCGCTTAAAATCAAGCTGCCTTTCATGATCAGTGTATTGGTTGTTTTGGTTCTGCTTGGTGCAACGACCACAAGTTATATGATTTCATCTGATGTTGTGGTCAAGAAAAGCAAGGATGAAATGAATGTGATGGCTGACCGCCTTGGGGAAGGGCTTTGGACAGCTATGCAGCTTCAACAACAATTGAGTCATGCGATATCCGTACATAGTACTTTTAAAGAACTCTTAAAGTTGCGTGATACAACTGACATGACGGATGAAGAATTTTTATCGGATGAGAACCCGTATTTCAATAAGGCCAATACGATCTTGACCGACAGTATATCGGAAACGGAAGGAAGTAAGCCAGATCTGTTCGTTTTTGATAAGGAAGGAATCATGGTGGCAGGAACCATGCCAGAAGTCATTGGTCAGTCACGGGGAGATCGGGAATATTTTAAGGAATCTATACAGGGGAAATCCTTCATCAGTGACGCGGTCGTCTCTAAGACTGGCAAGAAGCTCATTATTGTATTCTCGGAGCCTATCACCGATGAAGAGGGGAATAACCTGGGTGTGCTTGCTATGTCGGTGGACAGCAGCTTCTTCCTGGGGCAACTCGGAGACATTAAAATCAATGGTCAAGGCAGAGTTGAAGTACTGAGTCGGAGCGGCATCATTATGTATGATTCACTGGACCCTTCCGTTGTGGGACAAACGCTGGAAGAAGATAAGGACGCGATGGGAATTATCGAGGCTAGAGCCACCGACAAAGTGAAAATCACTTCGATGGATCGAGAAGATACCTACTATCGTATTAATCAGATTCCGGGTGCAGATCTCTCTGTGCTCATTATTGACGATTATGACGATATCAAGCGTCCGATAGAGGATATGCAGCGCCAGATGGTTATCGTGATATTGATCGGGATTGCTCTGGCTATTGGTGTGGGATTGCTGATTTCTCGCAGTATTACAAGACCTATCATACGTCTGAGCGGTTTGTTCCAACAGCTTGCTCAAGGCAATCTGACCGTTAAGGCCAATGGCAAGTATAACAGCGAATTCAAGGATCTGGCGGAGAGCTTCAATGGTATGGTGGAGCAGAACAGGAACCTTATTACCGATATGAACAGTTCGATTCATGTCCTTCAGGCCAGCACTCAGGAGTTGGAGGAGACATCCAGACAGACGGCAAGATCCATTGATGAGACATCGGCAACGTCCATGGGGATTGCCAAAGCCATGGAGGCTCAATCGGAAGATACCGAGCAGATTGCAGGCAAATTCAACAGCTTTGGCGATAAAGTGGCTGCCATGAACAACAGTGCACAGGATGTGAAGGCAAGAGCAGATGAGATCGAAACGGTATTCCACAATGGGAATGAAGTCGTGAATGAACTGATGCGTATCAACGAGGTGAACGAACGGGAAGTGGAGAAAATCTCGGAGATTACCGTCAAACTTCAAACCAGTTCGGGCAGTATTAGTCAGATCACGGAAGCCATCAGCCAGATTGCGAAGCAGACCAATCTGCTTGCATTGAATGCTTCAATTGAAGCATCAAGGGCAGGTGAGCATGGCAGAGGATTTGCGGTTGTGGCCGAAGAGATCCGCAACTTGGCAGAGCAGAGCTCCCGCCAATCCAAGGAAATCTCCAGCATTATCGAGCAGAATCTGGCCGATGTCGCCGAGAACAACCAAAGTGTTGCCGAAATTCACACCATCTCGTCCAGACAGGATGAGCTTGTCTTGCAGACTCGCCAGGCATTTGATGTGATTTTGGAGAAGGTAACGGTCATTAATCAACAGATCGCTACGATGGCAGGACAGATGCAGGAGATGTTACAGAACAAGGATGACGTACTGGAGTCTGCCCATAGTTTGTCGGCTTCAGGAGAGCAGGTATCCGCTTCAGTTGAAGAGGTAACAGCAACCATGATGGAGCAATCTTCAACAGTACAGCAGTTGGCCAACATGGTTGATACGATCGATCAATTGACGCAAAAGCTGGCCGAATCGGCTGCGCGATTCAAGGTGGAGTAAGGGTCTCAGCTTCATTAAAACAAAATAACACGAACAAGGGATGTCCCCTGTCATATTCATGACTTATAGGACATCCCTTTTTTTTTATGCTCTCGATCAATGTGCTCTAGTCCATTTAGTGATCAATGAGATGCAACAGTTGAGGGAGAGGTGTGCGAGGCTTGGGCATAGGCTGATCTTCAGCGTTAAAATACCCCATGTGTAGTGTACCTACTATTTTTTCCTCTGATGTCACACCAATGGCTTCACAGAATAGCGGATTTTCGTTGAAAGGGCTTGTCTTCCATACGACGCCAATGTGTTGTTCCCAGGCCAGCAACTGTATGTTCTGGATCAGTGCCGAGGTTGCAGCAAAAGCCTCTTCCCACGCCTTGGAGGGCAGGTTGGCTGTCATAACCACAACCAGATGCACAGGTGTCTGTGCACAATAGGCCGCTCTGATTTGTTGTCCATACTTTGCTATAAATTCAGGATTGCGTGTACTCAATACAGCGCTTGCGAATGTTTCTCTGCCCTCATTCATAAACAGAATGAAGCGCCAAGGTTCCTTTTTGGAGTGAAAAGGAGCCCATATCGCGTCCTCCAGAATCTCATGAATCGTTTCCAAGGGAATGGGTAGGCCATTAAATTCCTGAATCGTACGTCGTTCGATCACGGTCTGCCTAAGACTTGTTTTGGGTTTCATCATGTCCCTCTATAACTCGAAGGAAGCAGCGATCTCATCAATAATTTTGCTAAGACCGATGGGACCGTATCCTGCAAACCACAGGTTGGCATCACCGATATATACATGATCGTTCTTAACTGCATTCAGATTTGCCCAGATGGATGTATTCATGATGTTATTAAGCACTACCTTGTTTTCTTCCCCTGGACGCAGAATGATAAACAGTCGATCCGGGTTCAGCTCAGGTAGAATTTCCTCGGAAATTGCCACATTCCATGATCCCTCGAAATCTACACTGTCTACTGAAGCAGGGGTTAATCCCAGAGCACCAAACAGAGTGAAGTTATCATCAGGTTTAATCAACTGGAGCTGTTTATCCTGCACACGCATGTAGGCCACCGTTTCGTCTTTGGCTTTTACGGCAAGCTCATCATGGGTTTGGGTCACTTTGGCATCATAGGCATCTTTGACCGCTTGCGCTTCTTTTTCTTTGCCAATAACGGTTGCCGTTTCCATGAATCGCTCCCAGTCTCCTTTTTCTTCATTATCAAAAAGGATCGTTGGAGCAATCTTGGAGAGTTGCTCATAGTTTGCTTCATTTAACGTTTTGGAGGCCAGAATGAGATCCGGCTCAGCCTGGAGCAATGCTTCAAAATTGGGAGACTCGCCGGAACCTACGGCAGTGGTATCTTTCATCTGATCTGCCAGATATTCAGGGAATCCGAGATCGTTATACGTTACCATGGCTGTTGGTTCAATGCCGAGAGCGAGTAACTGGTCAGCAAAGACGTAGAGCATACCCGCAATTTTTTGGGGTTCAGCAGGAATTTCGATATCCCCTTTAATCGTAGAAATGGTGCGTGTATTCTCACTTCCCTGTTCAGCGGTTGATGGCTCTGCCCCACTGGATTCGGGTGAAGGGGAATTCCCACTGTTCTGGGAAGTCCCACAGCCCGCAAGCATGCTGCATAGAACAAGAACGGTTATAAGGAATCGTCCTGATTTGAAAAAGGTAGAGAAGCGTTGGTTATTAGGTAAAGACACGTTGTACACACCCTTTAATTGATTTTGATTATCATTATCAAAATAATTATAGGTCCATTCCAAATCGTAATCCATGGATATTCCTGTTTAATGCATGGACGTTTGGCTCAGGAACAATTGACTAATCCGATTCAGAAACAGATCATGGGCCAAGGAAGTATAACAGGAGTAGGGGGAGGAATCGCCCAATTCATAGACTTGATTCATACGAACCGCCTCCCATTGCTGCCAAATTGAATTTTGCATAAGCGATGCTACAGTGTGCGCACGCTCGTCTGCTTGGCCACTTGTAAACAGAATGAAGTGTTCAATATCCGATTGAACCAGCTGTTCCAGTGACATTATACGGGAATGGGATACGTGGTGTAGGGCTTGGGGTACGGATAACTGCAAATCATCATAGAGTACCGTCCCCAGATTACGGTTGCCGTAGACCCGGAACTGTCCATCTTCGTATTGCGCCACAGCCACAGGTCGGTCATCGATGGCATGCTGTATACTGGAGATTTTTTGTTTGACCGATAGATCATAACGTTCCAGCCATTCTTCACCAGCTGTTATTTTGCCCACGGATTGTGCAATGGAGTACAACTGTTTACGCCAATCTCCTGCAAAAGATATGGTGCAAGTGGAGGCAATATGCCGAAATAATTCGGCTTTTTTGGGCTCTTCATAGTCGGTTCCTTCATACCCAATGATCAGTTCCGGGTGTGCGTTCATTAATAGTTCCAGATCAGGCTGATCTCTGCCCACTTGAATCACATTTTTGAATTCATATGATGTCCTATGGACCGGATTAATCAGTGCCGCATAAGGTTCAATACCAAGGGCAAGCAGATGTCCCGTATAGGGATGGGCAAGTGAAGCGATACGTGTTACGGAGCGATGCTTTTTAATATAAACCATGGGAGACAATCCGGTGGTTGCTTTGAATTTTCGGCTAAAATAGAATTCATCTTCATACCCGACCTGACGGGCTGTTTGTTTGATCGTGTTGTCCGAGGCCAGTAGCAGATCACCGGCTTCCCGGATGCGTAAGGCGTTCAAGTATTCAATGGGGCCTTGTCCAATCATTTTTTTGAACAATCTGGAATAACGGTTGACACTCAGTCCAGCCATTTCAGCCAGTTTTTCGCGTGTGAAGTTATCCTGATAATGTGTATTGATATATTTTTGGCTCTGCCTTACCGCTTCCATGGCGGTACCTTCCTGGGATTTTTGCTTCTTTTGCTTCAATAGGACAAGACAAAGTTCCTGAAAGAGGATCTGACGTGCCATTCCAGCCCATGGATCTTCCTTCTGCCCACCTTCATGGATTTGAATGGCGAGAACGGGAGCTGAGGGAACAACAGCGGCAATGAATTCAAGATGTGGATCAATAACTTGTTGCATGTTGCCATCTAGTTCTTCGTTGTAGACATTGTAGGTTAAGGTGACACATTCAAAATCATGCTGTACCTCGGTGGTTGCGATACAGGTGTGAGAAGGCGGGACGGAAAGGACTTGAGGAGCGCATAGGGAGATGACTTTGTCTTCGACTTTGACGGTTAAGATCCCTTTGATCACAATAAGCAGCGTATGATGTGGACGGGATGGAAGGGACACTTGTTCAGCATTGTTGTCGACACGCCGGGCATCAATGAGCCTATATAAAAGATTCATGAGTTTCATCTGATCTTCTCCTGACTGCTGTGAATGTACATACTATACTGTTGCTTATAAAAGTTCTCTATATCAAAATGTAATGCACTTCTGATTCAGCAGCTTGATGAATTGATCCAGCGCACTACTGACATACCGATCCTCACCGCGGACAAAGGTTGTCGTGGTATGGGTAAAACGATCTGCCAGATCAAATACGGAGAAATCATCCGGTTTCTTGTGAATAACGTTGCACGGCATAATGGTAAATGCGATTCCTGACTCCACACAGCTAAGCAGGTTTTCCATCGTACTCACTTCGATGATATTACGTGCGGACAACCCTTCTTCCTGCAGAAATTCTTCGGTCATTTCACGATACGGACAGCCCTCGGGGAAAACAACCCATGATACTTGGCACAGACTTTCAGGTGGTGTATCCATCTTCTTGGAGATGATATGAACCGTGTCCTGCATCTCATATTCCACCTTCAGACCTTCTTTCACACAAGCCCCGCTGATAAAAGCACCATCAATCTCATCGTCCTGTATTTTCTTGCGTAGTACTTTGGGTGAAGTGGCGTTGACGAGTGAGATGGACACCTTCGGGTAGGTTATCTGATATTCATTCAGGATCTCCATAAAACGGCTGGATGCCGCCGTTTCTACAATGCCGATTTTCAGCGTGCCAGAAGGCTCACCGGGATCGGTCATATCCTGCTTTAGATCATGCAAAAGGTTGTGAATCTGTGTGGCGTACTGGACGAACTGTTCTCCTTTGGAGGTCAGTACAACACCTTTGGGAAATCGGTTGAACAACTGGATTTGATATTCCTGCTCCAGTTTTTTGATACGTGTAGTGACATTGGATTGTGCGTAATTCAGTTCTTTGGCGGCCTGTGAGATTTTGCCTGAACGTGCCACCGCGAGAACAATATCGATATCGGAAAGTTCCATGCTGTCCCCTCCTGAACGTGGATTAACTTCAATTAATTCGGCAAATGGTGATGTTAGGTATCTCTCTGAGAGATACAACTATATATTTAAATCATTTTACGATATATCGGAGCCGCCGTACAATATCCTTAATGACAAAGAGAGTAGGGATATGACATGGATAACATGAATACACGTTCAACATTATTAAGCCCGGTAACGATTCATCAGTGGCAATTAAGGAACCGAATTGTGATGGCACCGTTGACCCGGGGATTTGCTGATGATCGGGAGGGGACCGTGACGGATGAGATGGTGGCGTATTATGAGCAGCGTGCGCGAGATGGTGTGGGGCTGATCATTACCGAGGGCATTAACCCCAATCTGGCAGGCAAAGGCACTTACGGCATCCCCGGTTTATATACAGAGGAACAGACGACTTCTTGGAAAAGGGTAACGGATGCTGTCCACAAACATGGCGGCACCATTATTGCTCAACTGTGGCATGTCGGCAGGTTGTCCCACTCCGATCTGATCGGAACCGCTCCACTGGCACCTTCCAGCCTTGCGGCAGAGGGAAGAGTTCATAAGCTGCATAAACCGTATCAGGTTCCTCAAGCGATGAGTGCACAGGATATAGCGGATACAATTCAGCATTTTCAGACGGCCGCCCGCAATGCAGTTCTGGCAGGGTTCGACGGGATCGAGCTGCATGCTGCGCATGGGTATCTGATCGACCAGTTTATCAATGAGAAGACCAACCAAAGAACAGATGAATATGGAGGAGACACAGCAGGCAGATTGCGGTTCTTGCGGGATATTATTGTGGCTGTGAAAAAAGAGATCAGTGTAGATCGCATATCGGTACGATTTTCCGAGAAAAAGGATGATGATGCATCCTATGCATGGGCAGATAAAGCTGGAATGATCGATGCATATCTTAATTTGTTCCGTGAGACGGGAATTACGATCTTGCATCCTTCAACAGATCAATATACAAAAGCGTGGGAAGAGGAGCAGTCTTTTCACGAGCGGATTCGTAGTCGGTGGGATGGAATCATCATAGGTGTGGGGAATTTGGATGTTCAGACCGCAGAGCACGCGATTGGTAAGGGAAGCATAGATCTGGCTGCGTTCGGCAGACCGTTTATCGCCAATCCAGATCTGGTACAGAGACTGCATGCGGGTCAGCAATTGGTCGAGTATAATGCGAATGCACATTTGCCTGTTTTGGTGTGAAAATAAAGTGGAAAAAAGGGCAGAACAGGCTGCCCTGAGGTTCAGATATTCTTTGAGTGATCCAGCGGTTTCATTTCGTTTCTTCTTGTTGAGCTTTTTTCGATATGCCAGAGAATAATCATAGACAACGCATAGAACAGACTGACAGCCAGAATAATGATCCATACACTTTCCATGTCCATGCTTTTGATGAAAATGCCCGTCAAATATGGGCTAAGTGTATAACCCAGGCAACCTACGAATAACAGCAAGCCATTAAACCGGCCCTGATGTGTATCGGGTACACGCGAAGCAATATACAGATTGATATTGGTCTGCACGAGAATCTCTCCAATGGTCCACAGCACCGTGGATAAGGCGACGATGGAAAAATGGGGGAAGGTTCCGAGCAGGTTCAAGGCTCCAAATCCGATTCCATAAAAGAGTGCGCCTGTGGCTATGGAGTTTAGGGCAGTTAATTTGCGTGTAGCGGACAGGATCACGGTGGTAAGAATAATGACGCTAATGGCATTGATGGTCATGACAGAGCCGTAATATGCTGCTCCGTTCTCGCCAAATGAGTGATTCATCTGGAGTGGGAGGCTAAATGAGTATTGCATATAGATAAAATAGTTAAGAAATGACACAACGATGAAGAAGGCAACAAGTGGATTTTTCAGCAGTAGTCTGAATAACGGCGAAGGTGGTTGGCTCGATCGTTGTTGTTCTTGTTGTCCAGCATGTTCGCTGTTTGTTGATGCCAATTCCTTGCGTGTGCCGATCTTAACTTGGTTGATGATGATAAAGGTAGATATCAGAAACACGGTACCGATACTTATAAAGACAATGTTGACGTGGTCCTTGATAAAAAAACCGGCGATCAGTGGTCCGATGGCTATACCCAGATTGGCCCCCAGATACATGAGGGAAAAGGCGGACTTTCGCTCTTTCTCCTCCGTACACAGTTGAATAATCAGTGCATTATAAGCAGGCCGGGTAATACTGATGAAAAACATGACTGCAATCAGTAGATAACCAACGGTAATGGTGCCTGACCAAAAAGAGCAGCTTATAATCAGGATGGCAGACAACAGTTGCCCGATGACAATAATTGTTTTTTTGCCCATAAGATCGCTTAAATAGCCGCCGAGCAGTACACCGGGTCCGCTAATCAGGGCTGCCATGGACACAAAGATCCCTGCACTGACCACATTCATACCCATCTGCAACGTAAGCACCAAGGTAATCAGGGAGAATACAAAATCTCCCGTGCTGTTAATCGTTCTGGCTAAACAGAGATAATAGATATCGCGGCTCAGACCCGCGTACGTTTTGAATAAAGACAATAATTCCAGCCCTCCCCAAGATAACCGTCACTCCAGACCAAAAACAGTGAGGATCATCCGTACATCTTATACGGTTTCAGCAACCGTTACTTCAATCTTGAAACGATCGTACATATCCAGCAGGGTTTGACGCAATTCCTCGAACGAATCACCCTCCACGATAGCATAGCCTGATCGGGTCATGGTATCGTTGACGTTCCCGGCGCGCTGCCCCACTTGATAGGATACATTAAACTCAATGATGCCAGGGATATCCGCATAATCCTCTATCCCGGATATGTGTTGAATTACCCCTGCGCGTGAAGGGAAGCAGATCATGCCTGTGAATTTATGGCTCGTCTCCTGTTGATTGAATTCATATATTCCAACTTCCAGATCAGTGACGGCTTCGAAGAAATCAACGCCATGGGTGTTCTTGATACAAGGAGGCATAACATGTGATCCCCCGATTCTTGCACCAATTTCTCCAAACACCACTTCTCCTTCCGGAGTCAGAAAAAGTTCGGCATGTGTTACGGATTGATTGATACCCAAGGCAGCAATGACCTGTTCATTGAGTTCTTTGATGTGATGGATAAAATCAGCTTCCGTGCCTTCAGGGAACGTAATACTGGCTGGAGGTTTCTGCTTCGTCGCAATATCCAGGCAGTTATACAGGTATTGGGAAACAGATGCAAATACAACTTTGCCCTTGGACACAATGGAATCACAATGAAACTCCGTACCGTGGATGAATTCCTCCAGCAAATCCCTTTGCTGTGCTTGTCTTGTATGGTGTAGATAATGTACCAGTTCATCCATGCTGGATAATTTGAACGTATTGATACTTCCATATCCGCTGAGTGGCTTCACAATAATCGGAAACCCGTGTACAGCAGTGAAACGAATATAGTCCTGTTCATGTAGAGCAATTGCAATTTCGGATGTCCGAATTCCGCGTTGATGCAGCATTTGTTTCATGATCCATTTGTTGCGAACAGCCTCAGCCTGATTGCGCTGCATACCGGGGATCCCGAACTCGGAACGGAGCTGACCACCGATCTCAATCGCATTCTCACCCGGCGTTAACAGAGCAGAGATGGAATGGGATTCTCGGATCTGCATCATATGCTCCCGGATGGCATCTACGGACTCCAGATGATCGACATATCTAATTTCGTCAAAGAAGTCCCTGAGGACCTCATCATGATGCAAATTATGCCGTTCAATAATCAGAATTTTCTTGTGATCCGTCAATTTTTGCAAAGGTTTAACGAAGTTTAATCCAGTTGGAAGCCTAAAATCAGATATGTATACAATGGTTTTCATACGTTCTCGTATATCCCCTTTCAACAAAATACTAAAAATAGTAAAAATTCATTTCATAACATTATAGCTCAATATTTTCCATTTTGAATACACCTTTTGGTTAAAAATATGAACCAAAATACATATTTATGTTGCGTTAAAGTGTTAATTGACAATAGGAAATTTTTGGTATACGATCTTTAGCGGATTAGAAATAAAAAGGAGGAAATAGAAATAAATGGAGATCGTTAAAGAGAAATATGCCATACTGGGAACGCTGGGAGACGATGAAGGATTCCTGACTTGTAGCATGCATATCGCGAAAAAGCTAGGCAACTCGGAACGTATCAAGCCATACCCTGAATTTGAAGCGGCTGCGGAAGACTTGAGATCAGGGATCATATCCTGCTTGCTTGTCCCCGGGGCGTATCCCAAGCTCAACAGCTTCATCATGGATTCTGAACTAGCTGTGTCTGAGAGCTTTGTGGAGAAAATTCCTGCGCTGGTTCTATCCGGCTTCCATGCGGTATGTCCCGATCAGATCGATATTATCTATCATCATCCAGCAACCACATACTTGTTATCTGAACTTGATACAACCTATAGAGAGAACAGCACCGTATCGTCCAACCCTGAAGCTTGCAGGAAGGTCATGCACAACACGGAGAAGTCCATTGCGCTCACGAATCAGCTATGCGCTGATCATTACGGGCTTGTGACCTACAAAGTATTGCGCGAGGGAATCAATATGCCATGGGTATGTTTTACACAAAATACACAGAGGGTGAATACAGTCATATGAAAAGAATTGCTATTATACTGGATAAAAATCTGGAACCTGGCGCCGCCGCTAATGTGGCTGCCCTGTTAATGGGACAAGCAGCCCTGAATGAGCCGGGGTTATATGCTGATCAACCTGTGCTGGATCATAGCGGCGTTCAGCATGCGGGCATCCGATATAGCACTGTCATTCTGAAGGCCGGGGAGAATCAACTGATCAATCTGGCCAAACTCTGCTCAGATGACAGCGGGGGACTGAGCCATGTTGTTTTTTCACAGACAGGTCAGTCGCTCAACAATGCCTTTGAACAATATGCAGTTGAGATTGCTTCGATGGAATTGGAAGCTACCAAAGTGGTAGGTGTCATTGTATGGGGCGAGGATGATCAAGTTAGGGCAGCGACCAAAAAATTCAGTGTCATGAAATAAGGGAAAAGGGCAGAAGCGGATCTTTAGAGATCACTCTGCCCTTCTTTATATATGAAAGAATTGTTATAGAGGTTGTTCAAAAGTCCGATTTTGATTAGGAAGGATGCCTGAAGGCATCGCACTTATAGATGTTTGCTGACAACGGCAGCTTTCTTTTCCGTAAAGTAATACACCAAAGCGAGCAGCGGCATAATCAGGCCAATCAGCGTTGTGAGACTCCAACCTCCGTTAGCATAAGACCAGCTTCCAAGAGATGAACCAATCGCACCGCCGACAAAAAAGATCGACATGAATATGCCATTCACACGTCCTCTCGCTTCACTTCCTAAGGAGTAGATAATGCGTTGACCCAGCACCAGATTTCCCGAGACAGCCATATCCAGTGTGATCGCGACGATCACAAGCAGTATCAGTGCTAACGTGGAGTGACTCTGGAACGCATAAGCAAGACCAAACGAAGCAGCAGCGATCACCATGGCAGCACCTGTCAGAATACGTGTTAGTCCGCGATCAGCCAGTCTCCCGGCAATGGGAGCGGCAATAGCACCACCGACACCAGCCAGTGCGAACCAGGCAATCCCTTGCTGTGACATATCAAAATCGTTAGCGAGCCTGAGCGGAACCGTAGTCCAGAACAAGCTGAAAGCACCAAACAGACTGGCCTGATAGAACGCCCGGCGGCGCAGCAGCGGCATCGTTCTGAACAGTGTGCCCAAGGACACGATTAATTGCCCGTATTTCAAGGTCGGTTCAGGCTGGCGAGCAGGAAGAGCACGTGATAGGAGCAGCATTAGAAGTGTTATGACAATGGCGGAGAATACAAAGACCGTCTGCCATCCGAAGAGGCTGGTGATAAAGCTTGCGACAGGACGAGCCAGCATGATGCCCAGCAACAGACCACTCATTACATTGCCAACAACCCGTCCGCGCTGTTCCTCGGAAGTAAGATATGTCGCATAGGGCACCAGAATTTGAGCGACAACAGAACCTATACCAATGAACAGAGAGGCAGTCAGAAATACAACAGCAGTGGGCGAGAAAGCCGCAGCAATCAGGGCAACAACCAGTACGATGAGGAAAAGAACGACCAAGCGTCGATTCTCGGTAATGTCACTGAGCGGCACGATAAACAGCAAACCAATGACATAACCAATCTGAGTCAACGTTACGATCAATCCGGCAGCGGCAGAAGACAGACCCGTTGTCATGCTGATCGGACCGATAACGGTCTGTGCATAATACAGATTTGCCACGATCAATCCACAAGCGGATGCCAGCAAAAAAATAATCCAGGTGGGCACAGGTGCCTTCTTCACTTGTTGTCTCATATCCATCATAATCATCCTCCACAGTTCTAAATTGATATTCCCAATAAACAGGTGATATTTAAAAACGTTAATTACTAAACGGTGTGTTCACTAATTACAAATATATAATAAACTAAACGTATAGTATTGTAAATGGGCTCTACATATTTTAATGAGAAAGTTAATGAGGATGAAAAGGTGAGCGTAGGATGGAATTGTGTGTACTCATGGCAGTTTAGTATAATGAACGTATCGTTTTTATGAAAAATACTGATGATTAAATATATTTTATACATCCAGGAGGGTTCAAGATGACTGCCAAAAGAGGACGTCCGCGTAACATGGAAACCCAGAATGCCATTCTTACAGCATCGTATGAGTTGTTGTTGGAGCACGGATTCGGGGCAGTTACAATCGAGAAGATTGCTGAACGTGCACAGGTGAGCAAAGCCACTATCTACAAATGGTGGCCGAATAAAGGCGCTGTCATCATGGACGGATATATGTCTGCTGCAACGGCAAGATTGCCAGTGCCGGATACAGGCTCGGTATTGGAGGATATACGCATACATGCGAGTAATCTGGTTCGTTTTTTGACCAGTCGGGAAGGAAAAGTGATTACACAGATTATTGGGGAAGGGCAGTCGGATGCAGGGCTCGCCGAAGAATACCGTACAAGGTACATCCAACCACGTCGGCGTGAAGCTCGGGGAATTCTGGAGAAGGGTGTGGAGCGCGGCGAATTAATGAGTGGGACGGACATTGGATTATATATTGATCTGATCTATGGGCCGGTGTTCTATCGTATGTTAGTGACGGGGGAAGCGATGGATGATGCGTTTGTAGATGTGATGCTTCGTTCATTGTTGGAAGGCATTCAGTCCAAGTAGATATAGGGATAGTCGCGATACAAGTGGGAGTAAGAGGGAAGAGGGCGATTCGTAGGAATCACCCTGGAAGGAGCACATGTATATTGTACGTGGGAGATTGTTAGACCTGGAATATAGGTGAGATGGCTGTGGGCCACGAATCTGTAGCATTAGAGGAAAGGAAGGATGAGTGCTGGGTTAACACCGGGGGTTCATTCCATACCGAACTGGGCAGTTCGCGGCGTAATACAGGGGCAACTTCCTTGGCAAAACGCTCCACTTGCTCCAACTGCTCGCTATGGGTCAGTCCATCTACGCTGATACTCAGCACCTGATGTCCGTAAGCGGCATGGTAGTCCAGAATTTTCTCAATGACCTGCTCCGGACTGCCGATTAACGCAGGGCCTCGTGCAATGTTATCCTCCAGATCGGTGAAGGGCGATTGGTTATGTTGTGCGGCGGCGGTGGCATGGAACGCTTCATAATATGGCTTATAGCGGCGAATGGCTTCTTCGCCCGTATCCGCAAGATAGAGACTGCCGGCACCAGAGCCAATCACTGCTTGCTGCGGATCATGACCATAATAATCGAGTCGTTCCCGATAATGATCAATTAACGCTTTGTATTTGGCTTGCGGATGAAAAGAATTCGACGTAAAGAGCGGCTCGCCATATTTAGCAGCGAGTTCGGTCGAGACCGTGCTCGACGCGCTGCCATGCCAGATGGGGATGGATTGCTGAAGCGGCCTGGGCCACGTGGTCACTCCATCAAGCGGAGGGCGATACGTTCCCTGCCAGGTTACATTCTCTTCAGACCAAAGCCTTTTTAGCAGATGGTAGCGTTCATCGAGTGAGTCCCATTGTTCCTCTTCGCTTATGCCAAACAGCGGATAGTGCCGAGGGTCATTGCCTTTCCCGATGATCATCTCCAGCCGTCCGCCCGATAATTGATCCAACGTGGCATAATCCTCGGCAACCCGGACTGGATCAAGTATACTAAGAACAGTGACGGTAGTTAGTAACCGAATGCGTGTGGTTGCTGCGGCTATTGCCGTTAATACGACAGGTGGCGAGGAAGATAGAAACGGCGCACCGTGTCGTTCACCGATTCCATAGGCATCGAAACCCAGTCGTTCAGCCAGCTTTGCTTGCTCTAATATATTATGGAATTTCTGCTGAGTTGTCAGAGCTTCCCCGGTTACGGCATTAGGCAGATTCATCATGAGACTAAACAAGGCAAATTTCATCTGACCTTCTCCTCGAACTGAATTGATAGTATCTGTGTCGTATAATCCTATTGAAATAGTAGGATATGTAAGTTGAATTAAATGTATCACGTTCTCACGGATTCTTCTAATGGATTTTTTCTATAAGCGGGAACAGCGAGACCTCCTTGCATAAATGTGAAGGAAATTGCCACGATTTTTATTGACCGCTGTAAAATTTAGGATTAAAATTGTGCTTATCATATAAATTCAAAATTATGGATTTTCATTGTGGAGGTGGGATACATGGAACCTACAACTACGATACGCTCATATATTGAGGACTACATCAGGAAACAGGGGTACACCCTGCAGTATTTTGCCGATATATCGGGAGTTAACGCTGGAACGCTTAGCGCAATTATTAAGGGGACTCGGCCCATCGCTATGGCGCAACTGGATCTGATTACCCAAGGCATGAAGCTGGAAGAGGGGTATTTCTACGAGATTTATGGGGCTGAATGTTTCGTGGAATCGGCACCTCATTGGAGGAGACTGGAACCTTTCCTGCAACGCTGTGCTGAATTGGACAAGCTGGAATGTATTCATAAAGTTATCCAGGAAGTGACGGATGATCGCTCGTATATCTCCGAGTTGTTCGAGATGGCGGAAGGCATGCTTGAACGTGGACAGACGAAGGCTGCACGGATGTTGTACGAATGTGTGTCGGAGTGTGAGAAATACCAACATTCGGAACGTCTGGCTCTGTGCCAGTATCGCATCTTCACCCTCTCGCTTGGTCAGAATCAACATGATAACCTGCGGGCCGCTGTGCACTTTGAGCCATATATTAATCGGCTGGATGAGGAGAGGCAGCTGGATGCGATTAGGGAGCTGGCTAATACATATAGTGGGTTGTGTTATTGGGATAAGGTATTTCAATTAGCCGGTGAACTGGAACAACGAGTAGAATTTTTAGAACAATACAAAAAAAAGAAAAGGGGTTTGGATCAACAGAGGACTTCCAAACATCCTTTATTCACCTATAAATCTTATGCTTATTTATTGATGTCTAATGTGTGGGGTGAGCGTAGGGATTACCAAAAGGCCTTGGATCAGACCGCTCAATATACGAATTTTGAAATTGAAAAACCTACTTCAGAGGATCTTATATTTATTAAGCGGTTTCAAGGTTGGGCTGAAGTTAATACCTATCTCTATAAATTGATGATGGGTGATTACGACGCACTAAATACTTATTTAGATTTTATTGAAGATAACGATAATGAAACCTTACTTGGGTTAGTTAAGATTATGGAAGCTGCCAATTTATACAATCTGAATGTAGACCACGCTCTTAGAAGATTCAATCTATATATTAATATGTTATTTGAGGATCATTATGACGAAAGTAGCTATATTACTCAAATTAAGGATGATAGGTACACTAAATTTTGGGCGGAATTAGCTTTTTATCAGTTGTCTAAGGAACGATATGAAGAAGGATTTAGAAGTCTATTAACTTGTTTAACATCTGCTCATAAAATCAAAGATGATTCTACAATAATATATTGTGTGGGTTTATTTGAAGAGTACAGAGCGCAAGCGACCGAATCAGTAATGTTAAAGTACAAAAGTATTATCAAGGAGGTCTATGGTCGATATGCTAAAAAAAGCAATGTTAGTAGTAATGCTTTGTAGTTCATGTCTGTTGTTCTCTGGGATTAATAGCGGTGTGGAATCTATATTAAATTCTTTTTTTAGTCACGGTACGGGTGGATATTAAAAAGATTTTATATGAATAAACGAACTTCGACATATATTGTTATTATCCAATGTTCTATTTCCTTATCTGGAAATAGAACATTTTTTTGTATTTAATGTTTGACGATTGTTAAATAGAGGATTAAAATTACATTTATTGAATTATGAAGATACATATATACAAATATGGGGGTAAAAGAAGTGATCCTTACACCTACGATAAGCTCACATATAGAAGATTACATAGAACAACAGGGTTATAAGCTTCAGCAGTTCGCTAATGTTTGCAGTGTTAATGTTGGCACGATAAGTGCCATTATTAATGGAACCAGACCTATTGCAATGAATCAATTGGATCAGATTACTGCTGGTATGGGGCTCGAAAAGGGATATTTTTATGAAATGTATGCTGTAGAGTTTCTAGTGAAAACAGCACCAGATTGGAGGCGTTTGGAACCCTTCCTTTATCGTTGTGCGGAACTAAATAAACTTGATTGTATAAAGAAAGTAGTTATAGAAGTGACTGAAGATCGTACATATACTTCTAAATTGTTTAAAGTAGCTGAAAATATGTATAACAAAGACATGAAGTCAGCGGCTTTCGTTTTATACGGATATGTTGCAGATGGTGAGAAATATCAGCACTCTGAACGCTTGGCTTTATGTCAGTATCGTATGTTTTTGCTCAGCTGCTGCAGTGATCAGAAAGCCTCTGAGCGTGCTGCTGCTCGATTTGAACCCTTTGTTGATCGATTGGAGGAAGAGTATAAGCTTGATGCACTCAAAGATTTAGGGGAGTTATATTCGGCTTTGCATGATTTTGATAGGTTGTACCCGTTAACTCTGAAATTGGAGAAATTATCTAAAGTAATGAAAAGCTATAAAAATCAAGGTGAAATTGATGGTAAAAGAATTTGCAAATATCCTATATATGTATATACAGGATATTCATTGCTTATGAGAGCTTCATGTTATTCTAGAATTGGAAAATATAAAGAAGCTTTGCAGTGTACACGTAATTATTATCAATTGGCGGTGCCTTATCCAACAGAGGAAGATATCTTATTTATAGATAAATTCAAAAAATGGAGTGAATTAAATACGTATTTATTCAAGTTAAAGATGGGGCAAAACAAAGGTCTGCAGAATTACATAGAGTATGTTGAAGGTGATGAGGAAGAACTTGTAATTGCCTTATTTAATATATTTCAGGCTGCAAACCGATTCAAATTTGATATTAATTTTGTGCTTAGGAAATATAAGGATCGATTCGAATCTCTTAATATAGATTCGAATCGTAATTATTCTAAACTAAGTTGGGGTACTATTCTGGTTGGTTTTTTCTATGAACTGGCCGTATATCATTTAAGTAGGAGCAATTATAATTCGGGTATGATTTCATTAATAAGAAGTATAGAAATCTCGAAATTTATCAATAATGACTCGGTTTTAATTAAATGTGTGAGTTTGTTTGGTGAGTACAGAACGTTTGCTTCTGCAGAAATAAGAAAAAAATACAAACACATATTACAATAAAATCCTTATGTGTATTTTTGGGTAACAACAACAAATTGTGTTTTGCTTGCTATATAGAGAATCAATTCAAAAAATTTAAATTAGTTTTCCGAAAAATTGATTTTTCGAAATTGCGCAAAAAGGAGTATATTTCTATAAAAGGTTATTATTTAATTTATTAAATAAAATATGTATTTTTTGTTTTATCAACCATTATTATCGAAAAAACAAATGTCTAGGGTTGGGAATAGATCATTGTTTTGGTATTTCCTGAGAAACAGTAGGAGGATAAATTTAATGAAAAAAATTATTTTGCTAATAGCAATTGTTCTTATAACAACATCTTGTAGCAACAAGGAAAGAACAGAAAATAAAACGATTAAAATTATGTATAGTTCTTATGTTGATTTTAAACGAGACTATGGGAGTGTAATTGATGAGCAATTTAGCAATACCAACATCGAAGTAATAGAATACAAGAGTACCATGGGAGAAGGAATTTGGGATGCTATGAAATATGTTCCCGCTGGAGACCGTGATTGGGATATCAAAAAATACATAGACATTATTAAAACGGAGAATCCAGATATTTTGTTTTTTCCGTCCGAGGCTTTTCCAGAGTTACAAAATGAGAATTTGTTGAAGGAACTCAACGTCTTTCTTACAGAGGAAGAATTCACTGCAGGAATAGATGACAATTTACTCGCACTACTTAACGAAATCGGAGGCGGGAAAATATATGCTTTTCCTCAATCCATGACGGCACAGGCTTTATTTTATAACAAGGATTTATTTGAAAAAAATGGGATAGCTGAACCGTCAGACAGAATGACCTGGCGTGAGTTGTTGTTATTGGCCCAGCGTTTCTCTGGTAACTCTGACCTCAAAGGTCTTTATACTCCCTATTATGATTATGCTGATCTTTTAATCGAAATGGGCAAGGCAGATAAACGTAGGTGGTATGATGCTTCACGGCAAGAAGTCCATTTTGGAACGGATTCTTGGAAAGGCTTGATTGCTGATGTAGTCGCTGCATATTCAAGCGGGGGAATGGATGACAACGGAGGTATCCCAATTGACTTATTCAGTCAAGGAAAAGTCGCGATGATTTTAGAAACGCCTTATTTTATGAAGCAAATCCAGAGTATGAATCCGGAGTTGAATTGGGGTGTTGTAACCGAACCCGTGGGTACGGAGAATTCAGATGTCAGTACCACCATAACATATCCAATCATGAGCGGAATAAGCACCAACTCTCAAGACTATGCTACATCTTCTGAAGTTTGGAAGCAACTGAACAATAAAAGAACTGCAGAAATGCGCTTTAATTCAAGCATTGATAAATTCACCACTCCTATAAGAAAACTGAAGCCAGAAACAGATCAAGATGTCTTTTATGTGTTGAATCCAGCAGTCAATATACTTATGGAAAGAGTATCTTTAAATAGGGAATTAAAGCAAAAGACAGATCAGGTTGTGAACGATGGCATACAAAGTGCAATTGTAAACCCAGATTCTCTGAATTCGATTATTGATAAAATGCAGGAGGAATTAAGACATGTACTATATACAACAGAACAAAAGTAATATATTTGCTGTGTTATGGATGGGACTAATGCTCAGCATACTGACGGGTTGTGATTTACTTGGTGAGTCTGTCGATAAAAAAAGCGAACCCGTAATGAATAAGGAACTCACTGTCCTTACTCCTCAGAGCGAGGAGACATTTTATCAATACTACGGAAATCATATCATGAGTAAGTTTCCGGGTTTAACCTTTAACGTTGTTTCATCTAACAATGATAACTTATATGAAGACGAAAGCTTTTTTGAAAATAATCATCCCGACCTTATTATTTCTTATCTGCCAACGTTCCGAGATTTACGTGATTCGGATCGTATAGAGAGCATGAGTCCTTATGTGCAAGATTCCAAAAATATAAAAATTGATGATTATTACGATCAAATGAAGGAGGTATTCTCTAACGAATCAGGAGATCTTATGGGTCTTTCTCCTCAAGTTGTCGTTTCAGGTATTTTTTACAACAAGGATTTATTTGATTCTGTACAAATAGACTATCCAACAGACCAAATGAGTTGGGAAGAGCTTTTGTCCCTTTCCAACCGATTTGCAGATGATGACAGATTCGGATTTGAAGGCGGAGAGGCCGCTCCTCAACATATGATTATGACAATTATTGGAACGAATAAAATTCGGTTACTGGACGATCAAAAAAAAGAACTTATCTTTACTAAGAAAGATTGGCTACCGATGATTGAGCTAGTGATTAATTTGATGAAGCAAGGGAGTTTAATTGAGAGTACTGGAGAAAAATTTTTAGAAGGTGAATCAGCTATGTTATCTTCCAATATCAGTACTATTTCAAAACTACAACAAAAAGGTGATTTTTCATGGGGGCTTATAAGTTATCCGAGTGATCCGCTGAATGCTGATATGAGCTCAGGTTTGCAATTTAATCAGGTGCTTTCCATAAACAAAGAATCAGCAAACAAAGAAGATGTATGGAAAATTATCAGTTACTTAATGAGTGAGGATTCTGTGGAGCATCTTCAATCGCAAGATTTCATAGGGAACACATCAACCCTGAAATCTAGGATAGGAAGTTATGGCGGGATTGATATCAGCAATTTAATCAATAAAAGAGTTGATACAAGAAGAGGCTATTACGATGACCTCTCCCAGGAATTCCAAGGGAAATTTAGCGAAATGCTGAAATCAGTTTTAGAATCCGGTGTGGCTGATGCAAAAAGTGCAGATCAGGTTTATGAAGAAATCGTTACTCAGGGGAGTAATATTTATCGTGAGGAGAGGTTAAAGAATGAGTGATCACAGAAGGTTCCTGAAAAGTTCAACTACCTCTTATGAAGTTGGAGATTACGTCCCTAAGCAAATTCAGCTTTTTCAGAATGAAGTTCCAGTGGACTTGTCTTGGATTTATAAATCCCGTCAGGGTAGTGCTCTCTTTTTTTTAAGTGGTGGTTGCGAAGCTTGTGATATTAACCCTATAAAAAAAACGATAGAGAATTATCCTGATTTTGACTATGCAATTTTTTATGAGGGTCCAACACGGGAAGACGAAGAATATTTTAATGAAAAAAAGGTTCGATATTACTACTGTGATTTAGCCAAAATAGAAAAAGAACTCTTTGTGAAAGTTGCTCCCTTTCAACTCGTAGTAAACAAGATTGGACAGGTTGTCACTGCCGGTGTCTGCAATCACGAAGAGCATATTGGAAATCTCTTGTCACCGCTCATGCGGGTATCAACCAACAATAAATTATGAAATCATTTTGGGAAATTACAATTGTAACACTTAAGGCCTTCATGAAGCTGATTCGTTTTGATCCCGTTTCCTCCATAATAATTATAGCCATTATTTTATATGGAGCTTTCGAATCATATTTAAGCATATTGATTTCAAAACAAGTAGTGGATCAAATATTTGAAAAAAATAACTCTTATTTCGTTGTTAACATTCTCATTCTGTTGGGGATACAGTTATTAAATCTATATTTACAAGCAATATCCTCTTCTAGAAATAGTAAGCTACAGATAGAATACAGTAATCATACTGATGAGACGTTAATTCATAAAATATCTAAGATGGACTTAACCAGCAAGGAAAACCCAGCATTTAATGCAAATTTTTCTTTTCTAAGATTTGCATCAGGCAGAACATATGAAATGTTCCTTCTTTGCAACCAACTCTTGCTAAGAATTATTACCTTAGTGCTAGGCTTGCACTTTCTTGGATCTACGTTAACTATATTTGCTCTAATTGCGGTAAGTGTTGGTGTAATTAAAGGGTTGCTTTACTACAAAAGTGTGAATAAAAGAACTACATTAAACGAAAAAATAGAGTCTGGTTCAGTAAAGTATCAATATTATTTTAATTTGATTACGGGTGCAGAAGCCCAGAAAGAAATCTCTGCATATAATAGTTACTCCTTTTTGAAAACGAAGTGGAAAGAAGAAAAGGAGTATATAGATAAACAAAAGGTATCGCTAGAAAAGTTAAATGTTACTACAAATCTACGCAGCGAGATGGTTACTGTGGTTAGCACAGCATTGATTATGTTTATGGTCGCCTCACAAATTAGAAACAGTACAATGACTATTGGTGACTACGTAGCCGTAACGATGGCAGTGTCTGTTACGATCATGAATATCTCCCTGTTAATGCAAGATGCTTCTCGTTTGATAGAGAATTATCGTTATATGAATCGTGCAGAAGAGGTGGGTAAGGAACAAGCCAAAGCAGAACTAATTTCTGATGAGAATAATGAAGGTAAGCCCTTTGTTTTTCAGGACAGCATATCTGTAAGGAATATCTCATTTTGTTATCCAAATAGCACCATGAATGCAGTAGATAATCTTAGTATTGAGATAAAAAGAGGAGAAACAATAGCCATTCTTGGAGAGAACGGTTCTGGTAAGTCAACATTTATTAAACTGCTGTTGGGATTATATGAAGCTAATCGGCAACAAGTTTTCTACGATGGTATTCCAATTAGTGAATTGGATATGGATGATTACAGGCAACGCACGGTTGTTGTATTTCAGGATTTTATGAAGTATCACATGACATTAAGAGAAAACGCTGGAATGGGTGATATTCAAAATATGAATAATAACGACCAAAAGATGATAGCAATTTTTAAGAGATTAGGTATTTACGACAAATTCACAAACGGGCTGGATACTAAACTAGGTTACATGGATTCAGATGCAATTAATCTATCAGGTGGTCAGTGGCAACGAGTAGCCCTATCTAGGTTTTATGCAAAAGAAAATGCCGATCTCATTATTTTTGATGAACCAACAGCATCATTGGACCCAATGACAGAATATTTAATATTCAAAGATATTCTAGAACTTTGTAAATCAACTACCTCCATTATTATATCTCACAGAGTGGGGATAGCCAAACACGCCGACAAAATTGTGCTTATGGAGAAGGGAAAAGTCACGGAGTTCGGAACTCATGAGGAGTTAATGCTGCTGAAGAAATCATATTACATGATGTGGAAAACACAAAAAGAATGGTATGAAGATGAGGTGCAACCAAATTATGCGGTCTGATACTCATAAAAAACTTAGGGATCATTTGCAGGATGAAATTTTTTTTAATTGGGATGGATCAGAGTTTAAAATTGCTCCACAAAAGTTAACTGCATATTTTTTTATAACCCTTCATTGTGTTTACTGTATAGATCTGATTCCTTGCCTCAACGAAATTAAAGAAAAATATCCTGCTATCGATATCGTTTTAATCTCTTCGGGTTCACAAGAAGATCACAAGGAAATGGTTGATTATTTTCAGTGGACCTTCCCAGTAGTAGAGATGGAGAAGTTGGAAATGCATAAACACTTTGATGTTACAATGCAGCCTTACATGATGATCGCCGATGCTTACAGAACGATTCACTCTTCTACTGTAGTCTACAACACTGAAGATGTTCTTCGGATTTATAGATCCATAACCTAGAAGTAATATATGTGTCTCATGAAAGGAGGTGAAAAACAATGGCATGTGGATGTTCTAGCGGAACGGCTGCGGGTCTGGTTGATCTGCAAACCTATTGTACTACAGGAAGTTGTCAATCTGGTTCTACCATTTATACCAAAACATTGTATGCAGACAAGAAACAATTCTGCAAACAAAGCAATGGTACAACTACAGAATCAATTTGCACTATTAAAGCGGGCTGCTGCAATTAATCTGAGATTTTTAAAAGAGGGGGATATACATTCACCCTCTTTTTTGCTAGGAGGAATTAATTTGTGGGTTAATATGCTTATTTGTGACAAGATACATATAAATAATAATAAATTTGTTCTGGGGGGGATTATAAACAGGATTGAGGTTCCTACTTATCCATTTATCATCAAATTCTCATGCCTCATAAAGATCGCAGGTCTCCCTGAGTTTAATACTGTGCAGACCGAGCTAAGAATTATCAATTCCGCTCACGAGATTTTAGGAACCACTATGCATATACACAGGAATTATAGGGAACGAAACATGGTTCCTGGTGTAGACCAATATTTTGATTTTAAAATTTTAATGGAGAAAGATGATAATATTTTTATTGAATGTATTGTGGATGGTGAACTGAAATCAAGTTACCCCATTAATATCGATCTCGTTGATATTTCTTGTTAAGAAGGGGGAATCTTACAATGTTTAGATTTATCCTAGATGTCATACTTTCTTTTATTTTCTTTTCCTCTTTTGTAGCCAAGGTCATATCTTTCGGGAATTTTAAATATGAAGTACGCGGATACAAGATATTGAAATTAAGCAATTTTCGACTATTACCCATTCTGATTTTGAGTGCGGAGTTCGCACTCTCTATTCTCTTTTTATTACCAATTAATATAGAAGTTTTTAAAGAGTGCCTTGGGATTTCTTTTTTAATTGTTCTTACCATATTGACTATCAGAAAAGATGGCTTTTCAAAGGAATGTTCCTGTTATGGAAAGAATCATCTACTCAGTAGTTTTCCAATACAGAGGAATATAATTTTTATCTTGATTGTTACTTTAAGTTCTTTTATTCACAAAGTTTATGTGGTTGATTGGTTCCGTTCTTTTCTAGTTTTTTCCATTGTTCTGTTGGTAACATTAGTGTTAGAAAACATACGTCAATTTCAAGAAGTTAGAAAGGAGGGGTAGTACAGTGTTGATTTTTCTTATAGTGATTTTATTGTGCGCGATCAATTATTATATGATTTTGATCAGTAGACACAAAAAGTATTCTTTTTTTAAAAAGAGTTTTGAGCAAGTAGGGAACAGCGTGTTTGATCAAAAATTAAATGGTTTACTATTCCTAAATACAGCGGACCTTATTAAGATTGAAGACCACATTGCTTCGTTGCCTTCGGACTGGGTGATTATATTTAATGGCCCAGAATGGTTGTATAAGGTTAAGTTTAAGAAATGGAGTGTAAGAGTTTTGCATGCTCCAGTAATCGATATTCCGTCCTTAAGACTCATGAAGGATTCTTTTATTGTGATTCGCGAACCTTCAATGAAGAAAGACAGATATACAATCATATACGAGTTGAGAGAATATATTGATTTTCAATTATTAGGTGAACAGTCAAGTATAATTTCTGTTGCACGATAATGATTATTTCTACAGAAAATATGTAATAAACTGATCGTTAAGCAACTGATCCCCCATAAACTCGATATGTAGGCGAATGAAGCAGTACATATCTACATATTGTAGTTATAGCTATTTTTAAAGGGTTAATGTAACAAGCTTGTTTTATGAAAACTACCTTTGTAAACAATCATTTTATTCTGCAAAGGAATATAATATAAATTTTTTGGCAATGTATCCTAAAATGTTATACAAAGAGGGGGTGCATGCTGTGAGTGAACCGGTACAGATCACAGATAAAATCGAACGGAACAGGCAAGAGTTGAGTCGTTTGGCGGAGAATCATGGCATGCAGGACAACAAAGTCCTCCGACAGTCCATGGTACTGGACGAGCTTATTAATGAATATAATCGATTCAAATATAAAAGCCATCTCAGGAACAGACAACCGATTGCATAATGCAGTCGGTTTTTTGGTCTAATTAGTGTTCTAAAGAAATAGCGTAGTCGACTGTAGCGATACAGTCGGCTTTTTGGCGTTCACCCTGAAACCTATGCGGATAACTTGAAATTCCGTACCAATTCCAGGATTGGCAGGATAGCGGATGATCATTAAAACTGGATATGATGACACCAGTTATATCCAGATTGATCTGCGAAGGGGGCTCATACAATGATCGGGAGAGGGAGGGTTGAACGGAAATGATGGACAAGGTACGCATTTTTTTCGGAAAAAACGTAAACCTGCGCACCAAGTTGCTCCTGTTGTTCCTGGCGCTGACGTTGCTGCCGCTAAGTTTACAGGGAGTGATGAACTACAAGCATTTCTCGCAGACGATGGATCGCAAGACCGAGCAGTTCACCATTGAACTGGTTCGCCAGATTAACGCCAATCTGAATCGGTTGCTGAAGGACTTTGAGCGGTTGTCGCTCTTGCCGCTTTACGATCAGATGGTGCTTGGCATTCTAGGGAAATACAACGCTTCAATGGGGTCGGGAACATGGGCGAGGTCGGAGGATTATCTGAAAATGAAGCTTTACACATCGGGTCAAGCTTATGACCGGCCCGAGATTCGGGGAATTCACCTGATCAGCAACAGCGGCATTTTGTTCTCCAATCTCGATTCACTGGCGGTCAAGCCGGTATGGGACAGCAGGCAGGATGACTGGTTTACAGAACTTAACGACTCCGAAGGGACATGGCGCCTGCTTCCTCCGCATGAACCCGGCTATTACACGGGCGGTCAGCAAGAATCGTATATATCGGTGGGCAGAGTGCTTCGAGATCCGGGAACGCTCCAGCGATTGGGTTACATTTTGATTGACATCCGTCTGGAGGCCTTCGGTCAACTGTTATCCAATCTGAATTATGAGCAAGATGCAAGCCTGATGATTGTAGACAGCAAGCAGCGTCTGCTGTTCGAACGGACCTCAATCGGAGGAATGTCTGCGTACGACCAGTTGCTAATGCAGGGACAGCTTCAAAGCTATGCAGGAAACCAAAAAGTTGTTCTGGATGGGCAGCCCTATCTCTATGTACAACACCATTCCAGCTATTCTGGGCTTTCGGTGATCAGTCTTACACCTATTGCTGTGATTCAAAAGGAGTCGGGTGAGATGCTCACCTTCACAATATGGTTCGCAGTGTTGTGTATGGCGGGTATAGCGATTCTGGCGGTTCTTTTATCCTATCGCATCACCCGGCCACTGATTCGACTGAAGCACCACATGATTCGGGTGGAGCAGGGAGATTTTAGCCAGCGTGTAGCATACTTCAGCAGTGATGAATTCGGGCAGATAAGCCGGGGCTTTAACCGAATGATGGAAGAGATTCATCGACTGTTCAATGAGGTGTTTCTGCTGGGCATTCAAGAGCGGGAGGCAGAGTTGTCAGCGTTACAAAGCCAGATGAATCCCCATTTTATATACAACACGCTGGAGTCCATTAACATGATGGCCATTCGCCAGAAGCATGCTGAGGTGTCGGACATGGTGACGGCGCTTGGCAAGCTGCTGCGCTATACGATTGATAAGGTGGACCGGATGGTTCCATTTGGGGAAGAACTTGCTTTTGTACAATCCTATGTACGCATTCAGCAGGTACGTTACGACGGCAAGTTAGAGATTATCTATGACATCGAAGAAGGGATAACGGAGTATTTGATTCCCAAGCTGGTACTGCAACCGCTGGTGGAGAATGCAGTCTACCATGGCATTGAAGGGCAGGAAAATGGAGGAGTAATCTGGGTATCTGCCTTGAAATTTGATCATGAGCTGCTGATTAGCGTGCGAGACAACGGTAAGGGTATGACTCAGGCAAAGATTGACGAGTTAAATGAGTCCATATCAAAACAGCCTTCCAATGAGGCATTACGTTGCCATGCCGGGGACAGTTTGGGGCTTAACAATATCGCTCAGAGGCTTCGCCTCATGTATGGAGAAGGCGGCAGCCTAAGCATTGATGGAAGTCCCGGGCAGGGACTGGTGGTCACGATATCCATTCAACTTCTACCGAAAGGGGATTGAAGCGCATGTATAAAGTATTGCTTGTAGAGGATGAGACAGTCATCCGTCAGGGACTGAGGGAACTGATCGTACAAGTGTCTTCTCAGTTTCAGGTAACGGGCGAAGCATCGAGCGGTACCGAGGCGCTAGATTTTCTGAGATGTGAGGTGCCGGACGTGTTAATCACGGATATCCGCATGCGTGAAATGGACGGACTAACTTTGGTAAGCAAAGCCAGAGACATGTACCCTGAATTGTTAATGCTCATCATTAGCGGCTACGGCGAGTTTGAATATGCACGCAGAGCGATGGGGTTTGGAGTGTTGAACTACCTGTTGAAACCAATCGATCGTTATGAACTGGCATTATGCATACAAAAGATTCAATTGCTACTGGATCGCAGATACGGTATTTCAACCCTTTCTATCCCTGAGCCATCTGGGAAAACAGAACACGCTGCTGGAGATACACGGAAGATTATCCGAGATGTGAAGGAGCACATCAAGCAACATCCCGATGGAGATCTGCGACTTCAGACGATAGCAGATCTTGTTAACTTGAACCCTACTTATTTAAGCCAGTTGTTCAAGAATGAAATAGGCATCAATTATTCCGAATACATCACGGAGGCACGTATGGAGCGGGCCAAGTGGTTGCTGATCAACACGGGTCTCAAAATCTATGATGTGGCACGGTTATCCGGGCATCAGAGCCCCAAACACTTCATGTTGGTGTTCAAGCAGCAGGTGGGATGGACCGCGGGAGAATATCGAGACCGATTCAGTATCTCTTGAAAAACCATACCATTTCTGTAGTTGACGTGATTTTAGGGGGAACGACGCTTTCGTTATACTTTGGTTGCACATGTATACCACGACGTCCATAAGGGGGATTTCCATGAAAAAAGCAGGACTGATACTGGTGTTTATACTCATGATGATGGCTTCAATCGCGTGCACAAGCTCCAATTCCGGCAGTGAATCTGGCAGTTCAAGCGGAGAGAATGGAGAGGTCGAGCTGAAGTTCATGATGTGGGGCAATCAGGCGCATATGGATGTATACAACAAGTTGATTGATGACTTCACAAAGGAAAATCCAGGTATCAAAGTAACGATGGAATCCGTACCTTTCGCAGAATACCAGCAAAAAATCTCGGTGCTTGCTGCCGGAGGCTCTCTTCCCGATCTCGCATGGGTATCGGAGCGAATGGTGCCGCAATTCAAGTCCAATCACATTCTGGCTGATGTATCCGAGTTCAAGGATGATGCACAGTTTAAGCTGGATGATTATATTCCAAGTACATTGGATTTGTTCCGTGATGGCGATGAACTGCTGGGACTACCTTTTTCTACACCTCCGGTGGTCATGTTTTACAATAAAACGCTGTTCGACAAGGCCGGCCTGACTGATCCAAACACACTTGCCACCCAAGGACAATGGACATGGGAACAGTTCGAAGAGTCCGCCAAAGCCATTACCAGCAAGGATGCGACCAACCGAGTCTATGGTGCCAACTTTTTTCGCGACTGGAAGACCTGGGCGGTGCTTTCCTCCTATTCCTGGTCCAATGGAAGCGGTCCATTCGACGAAGGCATGACAACGTTCACCTGGAACGATGCCTATGGCGTACAGACCCTTGAATTGCTGGAACGCATGATGTTCACTGATGAATCACACCCGAAGGCGGGTGAGCAAGTCAGCTTCGATGCGGGTAATGTGGGCATGTTCTTTGATAATTACAGCTATGTTTCCAAAGCAAGAGAAATTACGGATTTTGAATGGAGCATCGCTCCTATGCCTTCCGGTTCTCAAGGCAGTGTGCCGATGCTGGGGCAGGCCGGATATGCCATGTTCAACGACAGCAAACATCCAGAGGAAACGAAGAAACTGTTGAAGTATTTTGCCAGTGAGCAGGGGATTCAGGCGACAGCCACCTACTTTGTACCTCCGCGTACCTCTGTTCTGAACTCAGATGCATTCATTCTCCAGCCAAATAATCCGAGCAAAGAGCATATCGTGCAGGCCGCCATTGATGAAATGCCAAAAGCGCGCTTAATTCCCGGTCATATCCGTTGGCAGGATATCGACAATGCGGTATTGCAGGGATTTGACCGACTGTTTGCCAAGACAGCGACAGCTGAGGATAACCTGAAACAAATGCAGGAAGAGATCCAAAGCGTGTTGCAACCCTAAATCATTCGATCGAAACCGGAGGTGAGAACGATGGGCAAATTCAAAGAATTACTTGAACGGAAACCGCTGTCGCTGGTGGTCAGCCTGCCTGAGAATGATATTGCTTTGGCTCGGGCAGCTATGGAAGAGGGCGCTGATGCACTGAAGGTACATTATAATGTCGGTCATCGCGCCAGCGGGAATCATTTTGGTCCATTGGACATGTACGCCGAGGTGTTTCGGGCGATCCGCAGTGAGTTTGGTGGTCCGGTAGGGGTCGTACCTTCTGGCAGTATAGATGGAGCACAAAGGGAGGATGTGGAGGGGCTTTCCGGGCTGGGTTTTGACTTCTATTCCATCTATGCACATCACTTGCCATCCTTCATGTTGAATGACTTGGGGCTGGACCCAACGTTTGCGATCAATGAAGAATATGATGCTTCCCTCGTAACATCGGCAGCGCACTTCGGCTTCACCGCTCTGGAGGCATCCATTGTGCCTGGAAAAGAATATGGTACACCGCTCAGCTTCGCGGATGTGCTTAAGTATCGCCGTCTGGTCTTGCAAGCCCAGGTACCGGTATTGGTTCCTTCCCAGCGAAAGCTGGTGCCGGAGGATGTTCGAGTGCTGCGCAATACCGGGGTCAAAGCGATTATGCTTGGGGCGGTCGTGACAGGCAACACGGAGGAGCAGTTGCGAAGGGCTGTGAACGGGTTCCGCAATGCGGTGGACAGTCTGAACCGTTCGGACTATATAAGTTGAACTAAAGAATATTTACACTTGCCACTCCGATGCCAGAACAACCTTCCGATCGCTGTTATCCCCAGATTTTTTTGAATCCCATATATAAAGGGGAAATCCGGGGATAAGCATATGCTTCCGATGCAGCTTTCTTCCAGAAAGCTTTTAGGCGACCACTTCGCTTCTTCAGGTTTTTTCTGTCCTCTACGTTCTTGTGTAAATGTATAGTTCACCTTATATAGAATCGTCGCAGAGTTCAGCTTCGGAGGAAATTGGATTAAAAGGGGGAGGCCTGATTGACCCATTCACGCAAGCGCAAAAGAGGGGGGCCGCTCGCCAGAGAGGCCCAGATCGCGGGGTGGCTGTTTGTATCGCCGATGGTGCTTGGGTTTACCCTGCTGCTGTTATTTCCCATGGGTCTCGCGTTATACATGAGCCTGACCGATTGGCCACTGCTGGGGGATCATCATTTTATTGGATTGGATAATTACCAGAATATTATGACAGACGCGATGTTCTGGAAAGTGCTTGCCAATACGGTTTATTTCACAGCGGGGCTAGTGCCGCTTAATATTGTGCTCGCCCTACTGCTCGCGTTGCTGCTATCCAGAAATCTGCGGGGTATCGGAATTTTCCGAACAGCGATCTTTGTTCCGGTCATGACCTCGTTGATCGTATGGGCCATCGTGTGGAAGCTGATGTATGCGACAGAGTCTGGATTGATTAATCAGCTTCTGTTGATGCTGGGCATCAAAGGTCCGGCCTGGCTTTACAATCCGGATTTGGCAATGCCAGCGATTATCGTGACAAGTGTGCTGAAAAATGTCGGTCTGAATATGGTGCTGTTCATTGCAGCGATTCAGCAGGTACCGCGTTCACTATACGAAGCAGCAACATTAGACGGGGCGGGCAAAAGGGGAACCTTCTTTCACGTCACGCTGCCCATGATCACGCCAACCGTGTTTTTGACCGTAGTCATGACCGTGATTGGTTCACTCAAAGTATTCGGGCAGATCTATGTGATGACACAGGGCGGGCCGAGCAACAGCACCAAGGTATTGGTTTATTATATCTGGGAAAAAGCATTCAAATTATTTCAGTTTGGTTATGCTTCTGCTCTCGCATATGTACTGTTCTTTATCGTGCTAATTCTGACGCTGCTGCAATGGCAGCTCCGAAAGAGGTGGGTATTCAATGAAGGCGATGCCTAGTCCTTCGGGGCGGAAGATAGGAAGTACTCTGGGGACGTACTTGTTGCTGACTCTGATTTCCCTCATTATGATTGTGCCATTTATTTGGATGATATCGACATCATTCAAGGAACCCCAGAGCATATTCACCTATCCACCGCAGTGGATACCGGAACCATTCCGATTTCAGAACTACATCGATGTCTTTCGATTGATTCCGTTTCACCGTTTTTATTGGAACAGTATCTACATTTCTGCGTTGGTTGTGCTAGGAACAGTATTTTTTGCTTCCCTCGCCGGTTACGCATTCGCCAAAATTCCGTTTAAAGGACGTAATGTGGTATTTCTCATCCTGCTGAGTGCGATGATGATTCCCCATGAGGTGACGGCGATACCGATGTTTCTGTTCATGCGGCAACTGGGGTGGATTGATACCCATCTTCCGCTAATATTATTGCCGATCTTTGGCGCGGGTGGTGTGTTTGGCATCTTTGTGATGCGGCAGTTCTTCATTACGGTGCCAACGGAACTGGAAGAAGCGGCGATGATTGATGGTTGCAACCGATTCCGGATATATGCGCGAATTATGCTGCCCATTGCCAAGCCGGGTATGGCTACGCTGACGATCTTCACGTTTGTGACGATCTGGAATGAGTTTTTTGATCCGTTGATCTTCATTAACTCGCGTGATCTAATGACGCTGCCGCTTGGATTATCCCTGTTTACAGATGAAGTGGGTACAGCCTGGCAATATCTGATGAGCGCCACCGTCATGGCAACCTTGCCACTATTAGTTGTTTTTTTCCTGGCACAGCGGCGCTTCATTGAAGGGGTTGCCATGACGGGACTGAAAGAGTAAGCCGTGTAATACGTGCAATAGAACGAAGGAGGGACAACATTTGCGTGAACGGATAAGCATGAAAAAGGAAGAAGCAGATGTCGTTATTGTGGGAGGGGGCCCTGCGGGTATAGCGGCAGCCATTGCGGCTGGACGACTGGGTATACGAACAGTGTTGGTGGAGCGATATGGATTCGTGGGCGGGATGTCAACCGCCGCTATGGTCTATCCCTGGATGACTTTCCATACGGAGCGCGGTGAGCAGGTTATTAAAGGTATTGCGCAGGAGATTGTAGATCGTTTGCAGGCACGTGGCGGCTCCCCGGGGCATCTGCGCGATACGGTTGGATTTGTGCATACTGTCACGCCGTACCATCCAGCCATCTTTCAGGTGGTTGCAGCAGAGATGTTGCAGGAGGCTGGTGTCCGGCTGTTATTGCACAGCTTTGTGGACGAGGTGGTCGTTGTAGAGGATCGGGTGGAAGCGGTGCGAGTGACCAACAAATCTGGAAGAAAGGAGTTCCAGGCGAATGTATTTGTGGATGCAAGCGGTGATGCGGATCTGGCTTATCTTGCGGGTGCTTCTGTGGCAAAAGGACGAGACGGCGACCATCAGTCACAGCCGATGACCATGAAATTCCGCATGCGTGGTGTCGATCTTGGACGAGTGAAACAATACATGCTGGAGCACCCGGAGGACTTCTATGTGAAAACTCCTTTTGCTGAACTGGACAGCATTCCGTTAACCGGGGTGAGTGGTTTCTATTCCCAGTGGAAAAAAGCAGGTGTGCCGATTAATCGCGACCAGGTGTTGTTTTTTACCGGACCGGCAGAGGATGAAGTGCTGATTAATTGTACCCGGGTGCAGGGGCTCGATGCGACGGATGCCGAGGATCTGACCTCTGCGGAGCAGGAAGGCCGGAAACAGGTGCTGATGATCGCTGAGTTTTTGCAGCGTGATGTGCCTGGATTCGAACGGGCTTCGATCTCGGCAGTAGCGCCGCAGATTGGTATTCGTGAATCGAGACGGATCATTGGGCAGTATGCATTGACACAAGCGGATGTAGTTGCAGGACGGAAATTTGACGATGTGATTGCCAGAAGTGGTTATCCGATTGATATTCATGACCCTTCGGGTCAAGGTGTTGTGGCTGCCTTTATAGAGGGGGATGGGGCGTACGATATTCCGTATCGCTGTCTGATCTCTCGCAATATCCGCAATCTGCTGGCGGCAGGACGCTGCATCTCCACCACACATGAGGCGCATGCAACGACAAGGTTGACTCCAAGCTGTATGGCTACCGGGGAGGCGGCAGGGACAGCGGCTGCACTAACAGTGAAGATGATGCTGGACCCGGTGGAACTTCCGATCGAGCTTTTACAGGCGGAATTACGTCACAACGGAGCAGCGATCTAGCGGATGAGCTGATTGTGGACGAATTGGGCGAATCGGGCGAATCATTAATAGTGGGAGTGGGTGTTAATTTAATTCGCGGTGGCGTAAGTTTTAACGAACCTGAGACGACTAATATGGGGCTATAAGCTGAAATGAAAAATGTAGCGAATCTCAGTGAAGTTATTTTACTCAAAATCTTGTAATAGGGGGTAAAAGCGGGGTGAATCGGAAGAATAGAGCGTCTACGATTCGTTAGATTAGGAAATGTCCCGAAAAAGGCTAAATAAGCTTCCCTCAGTTCGTTAGAAATGCGTGGGAAGCTCGTGAATTGATGAGCATAAATGTAGCCCCAAAGGCTCCATATCCACTGCATAGGTGGGTTTAGAGTCTTTGGGGCGCTTTCATTTTTTTCATCTATTAGGTTCTTTCCTTCAAGTTCATTTCTTCATATCTGATCAATCATGGGGTCTCGGTTCCGTCATGCTCCTTCATGTTTCGTATTATCTCATGCCTTATTCTCAGCGCTTCATTCATTCAGTCATTCAATTCATCCGTGCCTCAAGTCGTCTTGCGACAATGGATAGCGCGTAGTTGATGGCAAAATACAATACGGCTGCGAGCAGCAGGGCCGGGATAATGTAATCAAAACTTTGACCGCCAAGGATCTGCACGTTGTGCATCAGCTCCGGCAGAGAGATGATGATCGCCAGTGAAGTATCCTTCAGGAGTGAGATGAACTGGCTGACCATCGGCGGGGACATGCGGCGTAGCGCCTGTGGCATGATGATGCCACCGAGGGTCTGCATGTAGCTGAGGCCCGAGGAGCGGGCAGCTTCCACCTGACCGCGCTCAACGGATTTCAGACCGCTGCGGACGATCTCGGCGATCATCGCGCCTTCGAACAGACTCAGTCCAACAACTGTGGACCAGAAGACGGACATTTTAATCCCGAGCTGTGGAAGTACCATGTGGATGAAGAAAATGATGAGCAACAGCGGCAGATTCCGGATCGTATCCACGATCACTGCGACGATCTGTGACAGAACAGGGATACGGGTAAACCGGATCGTACCCAGCACAGTGCCAAGCACAAAGCTGAATATAATGGATAGCCCTGCTACCTGCAGGGTAATCAGGAATCCATGAAGCAGGAAACGAAGGTTGGGCCACGCATAGGCCCCGCTAAAGTCCATATTTTATTAGCCTCCTTCTGTGTGCAGGAATGGAATATCGAAGATCAATAGATGGGGCATGGACAAGCCAATATATTTCCCTAAAAATCTGCGCAGGTACAAGTCAATCTGTTACATGGTGACCTGACCTGTCGGTTTGTTCTTTTTCGGTTTGCCTTTGGTGCTGCGCGCTTCTGCATCGCTCTGTCCAAACCTGCGCTCCATATAATGCACCAGGAAGCTGAGTGGTAGTGTCAGCACCAGATAGAACAGCGCAACAATGGTGTACACACTTAGCGGCTGGAACGTATCCGAGTTAACCAGGTCGGCAAAATACATAAGATCCATACCAGCGACAACGGCAAGAATGGATGAGTTTTTGACCAAATTGATGAACTGATTGCCGATGGACGGCAGTACAATCTTGATGGCCTGGGGCAGAATGATCAGGTTCATGGCCTGTACATAGGACAAACCTGAAGACCTTGCTGCTTCCAGTTGTCCACGCGGCACGGTCTGAATGCCCGCTCGGATTGCTTCGGCAATGAAAGCGGCGGTGTAGATGGTCAAACCCAGAGTACCGGAGACAAATCCATCCAGCGAGATGCCTAGTGCAGGCAGTCCAAGATAGAAGAAAAACACAACCAGTAACAATGGGATGTTTCGGATAAATTCCACAAAAGCCGTGCCGATCCAGTTCAGCGGTTTCACAGGGGATATCCGAAAGATAGCCAGGATCGCGCCAAGGATAAAGCTGCCAATGAGAGCCATAATGCTCACTTGAATCGTATTCAGGAATCCTTCCAGAAAACGATCCGAGTGTCGCATTAGTACGCTGAAATCCAATGTGCCCATATAGGCGAAGCCTCCGTTCTCCAGATGTAGAAACGGCGATTACGTCTGCTCATGCTTCGCATCCAGCAGACGAATTCGCCGCTTACCTATCTTAATTCGGGTTACTCGGGCTTCGCGCCCAGCCATTTCTCATGTAAAGTGTCATATTCCCCACTGTCTTTCATGCTTTTGAGCAGTGCGTTGACTTCCTCCACGAAGGCAGTGTCACCTTTGCGAATGGCCATACCATAAGGTTCGCTTGTGAAATTGCCACCAACCAATTGGAAGCTGTTATCCGTCTGTTGCATACCGATGAGGATGATGTTATCTGTGGTCAGCGCTTCGCCTTTACCTGCTTTGAGAGCAGTGAATGCATCCTGATAGTTATCGAATTCAAGCACCTCAGCATCCGGGGCTTTCTCGCGAATATTCTGAGCGGATGTGGAGCCTTTCACCGCGAGTACTTTTACCCCGCTGAGGCTTTCCAGGCCGGTAATCGCACTGTCGTTTTTCACCAGCAGGGATTGGCCTGCCTCGAAATAAACATCACTGAAATCTACTTGTTCCTTACGCTCATCCGTAATTGTCATCGTGGCGATGATGATGTCGATGTCTCCATTTTGCAGCATGGGAATACGCGTCTTGGAAGTGACCTCTTTCAGTTCGACCTTGGTCTCATCTCCAAGGATCTGTTTGGCGAGTGCTTTGGCGATATCAATATCGAATCCTTCAACGTTGCCACTTGCAGGATCTTTCAAGCCAAACAGCTTCGTATCGTATTTCACACCGGCGATGAGCTTGCCACGTTCCTTAATCCGCTCAATCGTGCCTTTCGCCTCGGCGTCACCACCACCGCTCGCTGAAGGTGTATCTGTACCTGTACTACAACCTGACAATACAAGGGAGAGAATGAGGACAAGCATAAATGATGGCCATTTCAATAATTTCTTCATGAATAAAAGACCCCTTTCAAAATGGAATAGTGGATTATTCTCAATGATGAATCAGACGGCTCAGGAATTGCTGTGCTCGTTCTTCTCTGGGGTTGTCAAAAAATTCTGCAGCGTTGGCCTCTTCAACAATTCGGCCTTCGTCCATGAAGATGACCCGGTCCGCAACTTCGCGGGCGAATCCCATCTCATGGGTAACGACGACCATGGTCATGCCATTATGGGCAAGGGAACGCATAACATCGAGGACTTCCCCGATCATCTCGGGATCGAGAGCAGAGGTAGGTTCGTCAAAAAGCATGATTTTGGGCTCCATGGCAAGTCCTCTGGCGATGGCTACCCGTTGTTGCTGTCCACCGGACAACTGGGAGGGATAACTGTCTGCTTTGTCGGCAATGCCCACCCGGGTCAGATACTTCATTGCTGTTGCGGCTGCCTGTTCTTTGGGTTGTTTGCGCACCTTCATGGGTGCAAGGGTAATGTTATCGATGACTTTTTTGTGAGGATAAAGATTGAAGTGTTGAAATACCATGCCGATGTCACGGCGGAAGAGGTTAATGTCCACCTTTTTCTGATGTAGAGGAATCCCACTGACGACAAGTTCACCTTCGGTAATGGTCTCCAGGCGGTTAATACAGCGGAGTAACGTGCTTTTGCCGGAGCCGGAAGGTCCGATAATGACGACGACTTCTCCTTCTTCAATGTGAAGATGGATATCCTTGAGGACATGAAAATGACCGAAATGTTTCTGGACACCCCTAAATTCAATCAAGAGTACACCCCATCCTTTCTGCAACGTCTGTGTGTAAAAGGAATAATAAGGAATAAATTGAAACTAGTTATTTAATCATACATAGTCATCCTGCTTATGGCAATTGGTTTGTGATAAAACATGACATAAGTAATGGGTTCCCTAGGGCTATAGCCAGAAAATATGTTATATATCTGTCATGTTATTAAACTCCTTGTGACGAATCCTGACAGAAAAATGAATCTATTCTCCTAGTTTCTTTCCAACCTTTGGAATAGTTGTATAGAGTATACTGAAAGTGATGTTTGATTTATGACTCTGATTAACAAAACAAATAGCATCAAGTTCCACGTGTACATGGCAAGAAAGCTCAACCCTACACGTCATGCCATTGATATCATGGAGTGAGAGAGCGTCCGTATGAACGTTAAGTAAGGAAAGTAAAAGCGATGTATTGACCCTATAACAATTCCATTACATGTAGAGAGGATGATTCTGCACGATGAATACATATCACTCCCCAATGTCGACAGGAGCAAGTGCCCAGTCCGATGTTCGAGCTTATGAAGCCAATTTGCCTGTCATTCCTGTACAGGATTTTCAGCTTACAGACTATGGAGCTGTTGGAGACGGCGTAACAGATAATACGGAGATGTTCCGACTTGCCATCGCTTCATGTGCTGAAGCAGGAGGTGGGAGAATCGTAATTCCTGCCGGGGTATGGCTCACAGGTCCGATTGTAATGCGCAGCCGGATCGAACTACATGTGGAAGAAGGGGCACTGGTTACGTTTAGCCGAGATTTTGATCAATACCCATTAATTGCATCAAGCTTCGAAGGTTGGCAAGTGGTACGTTGCCAATCCCCGATCGATGGTGATCAACTGGAGGATATTGCGATTACTGGTGAGGGGATATGGGATGGTGGCGGGGAGGCATGGCGTCCGGTAAAACGCTCCAAAATGACCACTTCACAATGGAACCAATTGATCGCTTCCGGTGGTGTTGTAGAGCAATCCGGCGGAGATGAAGAAATCTGGTGGCCTACCACAGCTGCACTTGAGGGCGGCGCCATCGCAAATCGATTGCATCAGGAGCAGGTGCGTGATGTCGTTGCCTATGAAGAAGTCAGAGACTTTTTACGTCCCAACATGGTCAGTTTACGGAGATGCAAACGGGTACTGCTGGACGGTCCAACGTTTCAGAACTCGCCTGCATGGAATCTGCACCCCTGGGCATCTGAGCATGTCACCATTCGTAACGTGAGTGTGCGGAATCCGTGGTTTTCTCAGAATGGAGATGGGCTGGACGTTGAATCCTGCCGTCATGTGGTGGTCGAGAAGAGTGTATTCGATGTCGGTGATGATGCGATCTGTCTGAAATCAGGCAAGGATGCCGAAGGTCGTGAACTGGGTCTTCCATCGGAGTACATCACCATTCGGGATTGCACGGTGTATCACGGTCATGGCGGGTTTGTAATTGGCAGTGAAATGTCCGGTGGTGTGCGGCATGTGCGTGTGTCGGATTGTACGTTTATCGGCACGGACATTGGACTTCGCTTCAAAAGCGCACGTGGGCGCGGCGGATTGGTTGAGGACATTCAGATTGAGCGCATATATATGAAAGATATCATTATGGAAGCGATCTCGTTTTCCTTTTTCTATGCAAATCAGGAAGGGTCTGCCCGGGGCAGTGATCTATCTCAGGAGATTAGCGAAGAGACGCCAGTGTTCCGAGATATTCGAATATCGGATGTGGTCTGTGCCGGTGCCGACACTGCGTTGCTTGTGAGTGGATTGCCGGAACAGCCTTTGGATGGGGTGATCATCCAGCGTTACAACGTGCAAGCTCGCAGTGGTATCCAATGTGCTCATGCAAAACATCTGCATATCGCTGAATTGCAGGCGCAGATCACTGAAGGTCCGCTGGTTCATTTGCACCAGTGCAAAGGGGCAGAATTAGAGAGCATTCAGGGCAAAGGTGCAGATGGCCGACTTCTGATGGTGACCGGACACGAGTCCGCAGGCATTGTATGTCGTGAAGGCGATGCTGACACAGACGGTCGTCAGATATCTGTGGGTCCCGAGGTGCGAAGTGGCGTGATCATTCGTAGATAAAAAGTATGTAATAGGGTTTATACAAGTTGGTCCAATTCAGCCGTAGTGGTGCAGCCTATAGATCCAGTAATCGTGATGCCTTTTGATATAAGGAGTACGTAATCTCTGGAGCAAGGCTACCCACTCGGCTTTTATATGAAGTTATCTGAAGATCTACCGGTGTTCCTTGCGATAGCGTAGCGGTGTTGTACCGGTAACCTGTTTGAATGTTTTGTTAAAATGAGCCGTATGTTCAAATCCTACCTTCTCAGCGATCATCTGGACACGCTCTTGTGTGGACAGTAATCTTCGTTGTGCTTCCCGGACACGAACAACCCGCAAATATTCGCTAAATCGAAACCCGGTAAACCGGCTGAACATTCGGCTCAGATAGGATGGACTGATATAAAAACGATTGGCTGCACCCTCCAATGTAAGTGGTTCGGTATAGTTTTTATTCACATAAGTGACAATTTCACTGATTTTGTCCTGCATCGGATGCAAGGGACCGGGGCATGACTGCCGGATGTCCTCCTCTACCCGATGGATACGGATCAAAAGTTGGGCAAGCAGACTTCTTACGGCGATCTCATAGTGAGGGCGTCGCTCTTTGCATTCTTGCAGCATCTGCCACAATATACGCTCCATCTCAGGCTGTTCCGCTTCAGGCAGGCGAAGGAGTCTTGAACAATTAAAAGGCAGCAGACCACATATGCCAAGTTCCATCCCCGTTGCAAAAGCAGGAGAAAAACCGATTAATATCCGTTCGAAGCCGGGAATACTTCCTTTGGAGGTGGTATGTACATCGTGTGGATTAATCAGAATAAAATCACCCTTGCGGGCGGACAGAATCTGACCATTCATGGAATACACTCGTTCACCTTCAAGTAAGTAATACAGTTCGTAGAATGGATGAGCGTGAGGTTGTGGCATACCATTCCCATCATGTCTGCGCATATGTTCAATGGTAAATGAATGTTCACCGATTCGGTATTTGGGTCCAATCCGGTCCTCTATGAGACTCATGGTACAGCTCCCCTCTGCTTCACGGATTAACAACGATATCCATATCATAACGGAACATCCATCTTTTTGTAAACGCTATCATTGGAAATGAAATATTTCTTTAATCCTATCGTTAAATACCGAGAGAATGAATTTGGCATGGTACTTATGTGCTGTCAAGGTGACAAAACTTGAATGATGTTTTAGAGTAGGGGGAGAGAGGCGAAACTCTGGTTAAGGAGTGCCTTCAATATGATTTGGAAGGAAGGAAACAGGTTATGACGACACATGAATTATCGCCATTGGTTGCTGCGCTCAATATGCAACCTCACGTTGAAGGCGGTTGGTATAAGGAAGAATGGAAGGCGTCTTATCAGATTCCACAGTCCGTTCTGCCGGATACATACTCCGGTCCACGATTCTCGGCAAGTTCCACGTATTTCCTGCTACACGCACATGAAATCTCCGAGTGGCATACGGTTCTGTCCGATGAACTTTGGCTGTGGCACAGCGGCAGTCCAGTTGAACTGAAGCTGGGTGGCAATGGGGAGAACCCGGAGAACGAGGAAGTTCTTGTTCTGGGGATGGATATTGCTGCGGGGCAATCACCACAGGTGCTCGTTCCTGCCGGCGTATGGCAGACAGCGCGTCCGCTGGGCGATGAGCCTGTACTGGTAACTTGCGTAGTAGCGCCAGGTTTCCACTTTGATGATTTCAAGCTGGTATCCAAAAGCGAATAGGTTTTAATATGTGAAAATCCCGATCCGAGATGCTCAGTGCATCCGAATCGGGATTTTTTTGGATCGAGCGTATAAAGTATGCTGAGGTCTATGCCTAGTTCAGGGATAGATCATTCCCTTTTGAATAAGCATCACTTTTGGCAATGACTAATCACTTCGGATTCTCGTTACTCATCCAGCTGTCCACATAAAACTCCTCATGATAATCCGGTTGCTGAGCGAGTTCTTTGAGCTTCTGTTCAGCTTCTTCAGCGGTAAGATATTCTCCAATAACTGCTGTAAACTCACCAGTGGACGTTTTGAGGAAAGAGATGTCCTCATCCGGATAGGATTCTTTAATTATACCCATCGATTCTCCAAAAGGCATTGATTCTGTGCGGAGAGAGTATACCTTCCGAGGTGTGACCGGTTTGCCGTCGGAAGTCAGTTTCACTTCCAGGTATCCAGGGTTCTTGAATTCCGTTACGGCATACTGTACCCCTTCTTTTAAAACAACTACGAATCCGACGGAAGAGTCGTCTAAAATCATGGAACCATAAACATCTTTCACTAAAGGCTGGGTCATGAAGTCGGCTTTGACTTTCTCTATATCCATGTAACGTGCACCGCTAAAAGTGAAGAGGATGCGATTCGGTGCTTCTTTGTGTACCACATTATAATGGGGTGCATCATTAGTCTGATCTTGCTCGTCGGTACTAAAATTGATTTTAAGCGTATTTTCGGTTGCTTCCGATCCCACAGTTACACCATCTGTAACTTTGCCTCCATCGCCAAATTGCAACACCTGAACAATAGATCCAACCACAGGTATTTTGACCATGGCGTTTGCGACAGTAGGAATGTTGACTATGAACAGAAAAGCGGCACATGCTGCCAGAATGGAAGCGTAGCGAATGATACGGGAGGAGCTTTTGCGAGCGGCAGCCTTTTGCTGGGCTTGACGAATAACGTCAGTAAGTTGAGCAGGGATTTCAATATTTTCGTAACGATCTTTTCCTGTCATACGTTCTCAACCTCTCCTTCAATCAAATAAAATTTTAATTTTTTGATAATACGATAGAATTTGGACTTAACTGTATTTTCCGGTATGGAGAGCACTTCAGCCATCTCTCGAAAAGGCAGATTCACAAAGAATTTTAATATAATATAGGCTCTTTCCTCGGGGATAAGCCGGTCCAGTGCGTCATATAGATCCATTTTTTCTTCTAGCGACGCCCCTCGCTCTGGAGCTACAAACTCCTGCACATGATCCTCCATATAGGTCACTCGCTGGTTGCGTCGAATATGGTCTATCGCTGTGTTAATCACAATTCGTGACATCCAGGAATCAAAATAAGTCATGGACTCCATCTTTCCATAAGCGATGAACCCTTTATAGACCGCTTCGGATACGATATCCAGCGCTTCTTGTTCATTTTTAACATAGCAGTATGCCAGTCGATATAATTTATTTTGAATCTCTGTTATTTTTTCGCTGAACTGTTCTTCTTTTGTCTTTCTATGGTTCAGTCTAATCACTCCTGATCCCCCCTGATCAACCTAAATATTCAAGTCACCGCTCGTTCCAGGCCTGGATTCTATAGAAGTGCTTGAGTTCGCTTGACACTCGTTAGACTGGTGAGGAGAAGAAATAGTTCTAAACGGTCAAAAAAACTTTTTTTCTTTTGGCCCTGAATAGGATAACGAGCCTCGCCTCCATTCTTAACAACGAATAGTTTGCCTATAACATCACATACCAAAACACCCGCTCTTCTAAGATCGAAGGCGGGTGTAATCGAATTAATTTGCTTATATTAGAAGTTAAAGTTGTCTGGATCAGAACCAAATCGTTTATTCTCGTTCAGACTGTTAATCTGCTCTATTTCTTCCGAAGTTAACTCAAAATCGTAGAGATCGGCATTCGCGTGAATACGCTCAGGCGTAACGGATTTCGGTATGGTCACGATGCCGTTCTGCAGATCCCAGCGCAGAATTACTTGTGCGGGGGACTTGCTGTATTTGGCGGCGATATCCTTCAGCAACGGATGATCCATCAGATGACCTTGTCCGAGCGGAGACCAGGCTTCGATCTGAATCTGATGTTTGTTGCAGTACTCACGAAGCTCTGACTGAATCAATAGTGGGTGAAGCTCCACCTGATTAACTGCTGGTTTTATCGTGGCATCGATCATCAAGTCTTCCAGATGGTGAATCTGGAAGTTGCTCACACCGATCGCGCGGATGCGTCCTTCTTTATGGAGTTTCTCCAGCGCTCGCCATGTGTCTTTGTACTTGCCCTTAACCGGCCAGTGGATAAGATAGAGATCCAGGTACTCCAGTTCGAGTCGTTCCATGCTTGCTTCGAAGGCAGCCAGCGTGGATTCATATCCCTGATCACTATTCCAAACTTTAGTGGTAATGAACAGATCCTCACGAGCTACTCCAGATTCACGAATACCCTGAGCGACACCTGTTTCGTTGTTATACGCTTTGGCTGTGTCGATGCTGCGATAACCAGCTTGAATGGCTGTTTTGACAGCATGAACGACTTCGTCTCCGTCTTTAACTTTGAATACCCCAAAACCCAGCCATGGCATTTTGACTCCGTTATAGAGTGTGGTTGTGTCCTGCACGTGTTTCATGGTCCGAAATTCCTCCTCTTATTGATTCATTGTTCCACTATGTAATTACCCTGCTGTTCAGTAGCCAATCGATATCGAAGGGCCGTCTTGATTGATTATACTAAAATCTGCCTGGTCTTGGAAAAGGGAGCGATCCATTTTACGAAGTAAACGCCGCTATTATCCTTTTTCTTCAACCAGAGGTTTGGTTTTGACGCTTGTGGGTGATAAGATGAAGTATACGAAACATGGAAGTCGAGACTTTGCTATGGAGAATTTACATAAGAAACGAAGAAGTGCGGAATCGGGTACAGATCGGACCGTACGATTAACGATAAAGGAGCAAGAATACAATGGCTAAACCTAAACAAACCAAAAAAGCAGCTGCCTGGTCTCTCGTGGTGATGGGAGCGGGATTTGCTGCATCCTTGCCGTTCCAGGGTGTTCCGGTTGGCAAGTTGCTGGTAGGATCATTTGAAGCGGGACTCGTGGGTGGACTTGCGGACTGGTTCGCCGTTACCGCACTATTCCGTCACCCGCTCGGCATTCCCATTCCACACACAGCATTGCTGCCGAAAAATCGCGATAAAATGACGGAAGGTCTGGTCTCCGCAGTAGAGAATAACTTGCTCAACAAAGACAGCATTACCGAGAAAATTGCAGATTTCAAAGCAGCAGAAACGGTGCTCGATACGTTGACCCGTGAGCTTCACAGTGACGGGATCAAGATCATGATTGATACGCTCTGCAAACGAATTCTGGCTGGTCTGCCGTTAGAGCAGATTGCTCCGCTCGTGGCACGTGAGATCAAGTCACAAGCGGGCGCCTTTGATCTGGGTCCAATTCTGGAACGGGCTGCCCACCAGATGACAGAGCGGGGCTACGACGCCAAAGCGCTGGACTATGGACTGAAGCAAGCCGAGGAGTGGCTGGTTAAACCCGAGACGATCATGTTTTTGGGTGAAAGCGGTATGAAAGCCATCAGCGGCATTCAGATGAACGGATTGATGCAGTTTGCGATGAATGCGTTCCTGGGTTATATGAACGAGGAGCGTCTGGGTGGCATTTTACAAGGATATCTCTTCGATCGGGTAGAGGATATGAAACGTGAAGGCAGCGCTCTAAGATACAAGGTGCTTGATATGGTACGTACCCAGACGGTGCGTTTGGCAATGAGTGAGGCTATGCAAGATGGAATCAACAGCTGGAAGAACAATATGTTGGAGGGCTGGAACGCAGAGGAAACGGTGCTGAACAAACTCACCGACCTGAGAGACAAGGCGCTCGCCGCGATGGAAGATGGACAGTATGTAGATACGTATGCATTGCCTGCCATTGAGCGGGTATTGGTTGATCTGCGGGCAGATGACGAGTTGATGACAGGCATGAATGCCAAGATCGTAAATGGCGTCACAACACTGCTGGAGAAAAATCATTCCAAAATCGGTAAACTGGTACGCGAAAATGTGGACAAAATGGACAATGCCACTTTGGTTTCGATGATTGAGGATAAGGTTGGACAGGATCTGCAATGGATTCGGATCAACGGAGCCGTTACCGGATTTGTTATCGGGATTGCGCTGACTGCGCTGCAGATGGCATTGGCATAACCTAAAAGAGCCACCCTTGAAGTAATGGGGCAAGGCTCTTTTTGTTATGCAAATATCAATGGAGATATAGATACGCATCTTTTTTCTATTTAGAGGTTAACTGCTTGGCTTGCCCCGGCAGATCGTCCGCTGTGACCTCTTCCCAGTGTGTAACACCACGCAGCGTGGATACATATAGTTTCAGATAGGCCCCATTTTTGAGTAGCTTACTGGTGGAGAAGCTTAGTGTTTTTGATTTTCCTTCGTCTGTATAGCCGATCAGTTCATAAGCATATCTGCCATTGTCATCCTTGTTGACTGTAGTCTGATTCACAGTGGTATAGTAGGTTGTTTTGCCGGCAGGGTTATCGGGAGTCAATTTAGCAGGGTCCATGAAGAAGAGCCACAGGCAAGTCAGAATAACGAGTACCAATGCGAGAATAGTGAATGCTTTTTTCATGTTCTTGTCCTCCTTTAATCTCGGTAAATTTAGGACGATGCGATGTCTTTATATTTCAGGCGGCGGATCGACCAGGTAGCAAACAGAAGGATAAAGAGACTGTTCATGAAAAGAAAGACGATATTCTCCGAGGATGTCAGTCCCTTTTGACTCAGAACGCCCATACCTATAGTTAACAAGGAGTAGGGGAATAACATGCCGATTTTCAGCACATACATGCCTAGTCCCAGAAAGACTGCACAAAGGCTGATGCCAATTGGCGTCGCAAAGCTTCTTATCCGGATCGACAACCCTAGTTGCAGTGCAGCAATAGAGATAGAGGCAAACCATCCTCGCAGGCTCCATACGACGGTCTCCATCGGGAACGGACCCGGAATGACGAACAGTTTGCCTGCTGCCCAGTACATGAGCATGAAGAAGGCTTGAGCCGAGAAGATCAATATGCCAACAATGACCAACTTGGCAACAAATAGGCTGGTGACTGACACTGGAGAAGCCAGAATCATATTCCAGTTGCGATTGCTGTGTTCCAGGCGGCATACAAAGGCACAACAGATAGCGATCAGGATGGGCAGGAAGAATTCTCCGTAAAACAAACTGACCTGTGTCCACAGGCTGTACCACCCGTTTTGTAAAGCCGCTTGATTGAAATAAAAGTTAAAGCATCCGATAAGCAGACTGATAATAGGCAGAATGGCCAGTACCAGGCTGATCAGGGAATGCCGAAGTTTAAGCCATTCTGCGGAAATGCTCCTCAGCATGTGTTCCCCTCCTCAAATCTCTTGTCTTGAAGCATGAATATTCCCTGCAAAATAGAAGATGGCAGCCATCAACAAGGCGGCTAAGAAAAGACCGACAGGCAGCATACCCGATACATAGGTACCCGAAGATGCGCTGTAAATATAAGTGACTGGATTCAGATCCATGTAGTAAGACCAGATGAAAAGGTGACGTACACCTGCTGGAAACAACCCCGATGTTGTTCCGATGAATCCGCCCAGCATACCCAGACATAATGCAAAAGCCTGATTGCGTACTGTAAGAGACAACCATTGCTGAAGAGCGGTGATGGCGAGTGTAGTTAGCATTGTGCCTATAGCGAACTGCACAAGCAGGGAAAGTGGCAGCGGACCAGAAATATTTTTGGATAAACCGAAACCGACAATGAACACAGCTTGCGCAAGGATACCATAAAGGATCAGGCTGTTCGCACATATGTATTTGGCTGTGTAGACATGATTACGTCCGGTGTTGGTCGTCATTAGCATCTTCCAGGTGTTCCCCTTATGCTCCATATCACAGATGCGGGATACAACGATAGCCGATATAATGGGCAGAAACAGACCGTTCATGGAAGCGATGCTGAAGATCAAGGCTTCCCAGCTCGCATTGGTTGCACTTCGGGAGATGGAGATACTCATGGACATGGAGGCCCAGATCATCTCAGCGGCTAGAAAAAGAGATAGCATGACCCAGATCTTTTTGCGGCGGATTTTAAAATACTCTAGGGATAGAGCTTTCATTACAGGCTCCGCTCCTTTCCGGTCAGATCCAGGAATATACCTTCCAAACTTTTCTTGTATTCCTCGATACGAATCACAGGAATATCGTGTTGTACCAGCACTTTATTCATCTGCGAGACTTCTTCGTCACGAAGGTAGTCGAACACCAGTTGTTTGCCCTGGACTGTAGGCATGTAGCCTTGAGTCAAAAGGATTTTCTCTGCTCTTGCCGTATCCGTCGTCTGAAAACGTATGGTAGCCTTGTTATTGGCCTGAAGACTCTGCATGCTTCCCTGAAACAGAAGTTTGCCATCACTGATAATGCCGACTGAGGTAGCAATCTGTTCGATCTCTGATAACAGGTGGCTGGATAGCAGGACTGTTATGCCGTATTGACCAGGAAGGGACTTGATCAATTCCCTGATCTCACCGATCCCGGACGGATCAAGTCCGTTCGTAGGTTCATCCAGAATAAGCAGGCTTGGAAAGGCAAGCAGGGCCATGGCAATACCGAGTCTTTGCTTCATCCCCAGCGAATACTGATCGGCCTGTTTATGTTTTTGATTTTCAAGTCGAACAATTTTGAGAGCTTCATCAATATTTTTATTCGGTACGTTCCGTAGTCGCTGCATGACTTTCATATTCTCAAGTCCAGTCAAGTGGCCGTAATAAGATGGAGATTCGATCAGTGAACCTGTCTGATTCAGAATGGAAGGGCGATGTTTATTCAGATCTTTGCCAAACACCTTTACAGTGCCTTCGGTAGGTTTGATCAAACCCAACAGCATTTTTAATGTGGTTGTTTTGCCTGCTCCGTTAGGACCCAGGAAGCCAAAAATCTGTCCCGTCTCAACTGCCAGATTGACCTGATGTACGCGGTTAGTACCGCCATAAGATTTGGACAGGTTATGCGTTTCCACGATGGGGGAACTGTTTATCATTGATCTCAACTCCATTTCACTAATGTCTCTGTTGCTCTAAATATAGATCAGGCTTCTTGCTCGTAGCTGAAGATAACCTTACAATTACCTTAAATGGAAATGGAAGATATAGGATTAATGCCTTTATGATGTATAATAAAAAGGGTGATATCAATGGAATTATTGAAGAATAAGAAAATATTGATCGTAGATGATGAGCCCGAAATACGGGAAATGATTGAACGTTTTTTACGGAAAGAAGGTTTTTTTCGGATCTATACGGCTGGTAACTTCGTGAATGCCTTGGCGGTATGCAGACTTGAAAAGCCGGATGCAGCTATTCTGGATGTGATGCTTCCGGATGGAGATGGGTTCTCTCTGCTCTCTTCGATCCGGTCATTCTCGGACATGCCTGTTCTGTTCCTGTCTGCACGTGGTGAAGATGAGGATCGACTGCTCGGTCTGGGGCTTGGAGCAGATGATTATATGGTCAAGCCCTTTCTGCCAAGAGAGTTGATTCTCCGGCTTATGGCTATTCTGAAGCGGGTATATGCTTCCAATACGGTGGAGAGATTGCCTGTATTTCGTTTGGGTGGACAAACCATTGATCTGGAGAGCGCTGTTGTACAGAGGACAGACAGGGAGCTTCCATTGACAGCTAAGGAGCATGCCATACTGATCAAGTTGTATGAGAATCAGGGCCGAATTGTAACCAGTGATGCTCTGTGTCAAGCCGTCTGGGGAGACGAGAGTTATGGGTATGAGAATACCCTGATGGTGCATGTTCGGCGAATCCGGGAGAAGATTGAGGAAGATCCATCCAAACCGATATTTCTGCTGACGGTACGGGGACTTGGTTATAAATTGATGGTTCAGGAGTCTAGGTAATGGATGGCGTTGTTCGAATTCTAAGAAGGTTCGTCGGATCAACCATTCTGGTATCTGTGGTGCTGTTACTATTCAATCTGATTCTGCTAGGTTCGCTGATCTTCAAGGAAATTCATGAAGGGCCTTCCCCTGGTGCGGTTGTGAAGCAGATGGCTAGTGGCCTGAGCAAGGGAGAGCAGGGGGAATATGCGCTGGACAGCGATGGAATGCAATTGCTGGATACATATCAGGCTTGGGCGATGCTGCTTGATCCCCAAGGTAAGGTACAGTGGAGCGAACAGCTTCCGGCTGAAATCCCGCGCTCTTATAACGTGACGGATGTTGCGAAGTTCTCCCGATATTATCTTATGGAATACCCGGTGTATGTGTGGGAGCGTAAAGACGGATTATTGGTCGTAGGCTACCCCAAGAACACGTACGGAAAATACCAGTTCGACTTTTTGGCAGAGTGGCTTAAGTCATTACCTGTTCGGATCATCCTATTATTGGTGTGTAATGTGGCTCTTGCTCTTCTGGTCTCCGTATTAATTGGAACACGGGTAATCCGTAGTATTCGACCGTTGATCAATGGCATTCATGCGCTGGCAAAGGAAGAGCCTGTTCATGTCGAGACCAAGGGTATATTTAATGATCTGTCTCAAAGCATCAATTCAACATCTCGCATGCTTCAGGATAAGGATGATGCTCTTAAAGCGAGAGATGAAGCTCGATCCAACTGGATCGCAGGCATTTCTCACGATATACGGACGCCATTGTCCATGATTCTGGGTTACGCGAGCGAGTTGGAAGAGCAAGTGGATTTGCCAGCTGAGCAAAAACAGCAGGCATCCATTATTCGTCGCCAGGGTGAACGTCTGCGGTCACTGGTCAGTGATCTGAATTTGGTGTCCATGCTGGAGTATGAGATGCAGCCCTTGCAGTTGAAGTCGATTCGACTCTCTGTTCTGGCAAGACAGGTCGTGTCGGATTTTCTGAACAATGGCCTGGATGAACGTTATCCGATCTCGCTTCATGTTCAGGACGAAAGTCTTCAGGTTATGGGGGATGAGCGATTACTGTATCGTGCAGTAACGAACCTGATACATAACAGTATCAGGCATAACCCGGATGGATGTGCAATTGTGCTGGAAACGAGCCGTTCAGCGGAGGATTTATGTTGTGAGTTTGTGGTATCTGATGATGGGATAGGAATTCCAAAAGAGTATCTGGACGATGTGGTGGTACTCCCTTATGCCGCAGGACGTGTACGGCCCTCCCGCCAGGGACATGGCTTGGGGCTTCCAATGGTATCAAGGATTGCAAAGGCTCATCGGGGAAGGCTTATTCTCACGAGTGACAGTGGGGAAGGGTTTAGAGCTGTATTGCAGTTGCCTGCTACTTAGAAAAACACCTGCCTTGGACAGGTGTTTAAAACTTTATACATGTAACAACGAACTATCGCAATTTTGTCATCGTCATAGTAAAAGTAATGTTTCATGTCAAAATGACGCGAAAATCCAAAGAATGGATTTACAAAAAATAGCAAATTGTGCTAGGATGAATATAGTAAATAATTACATAAATTAAATATTTTGGGATTGTAAAGACTTGAATTCAACCTTGGTGTTTAGCTTTTTTTAAGCTATACATATAAAAAAAATTGAATGGAGGTTTTTTCAATGAAACAATTCAATCTCGAAGCATTGGGAGCAATCGAGGACATCAGTGATGATGAGCTGATGGTCATTACAGGTGCGGTATCTGTAATTGATGTTGAAGCAAGCGGCGGTGTATTCTGTACGGTAAGTCATGAATGTCATTATAATTCGGTTTCGCCTTCTTCTTGGCTGACTTGTTGTTAATTTTTACTCTTATCTTCGGGCACATAGCTGATTTCAGTTATGTGCTTGATTTTGTTATATGAGGTTTTGGGCACGAACCATCCAATAGAAGGGGAGATAAAACGATGAGCATACAGGAGCGGTTACATGACTCCCGGTGGAGTGATGCACTCTACTTAACGGAGAAATACAAGCAGTTTGTGCAGCGATATGCTGCCCAAGTTCCCAATGATCTCTTATTTAGCGAGGAAATTGCTGTTGATATAAATGAAAAAAATATAACTGCTGACGTTCAGCATGGGGACATGCCTGTGGAGCACACTTCCGAGTCGGAAAGGATGCAGAAATGGCTTGAAAAGTTTTTTCAGGACCAGGAGCTATTGTCCAATCGCTTCCGGGCTGAATCCATGAATATGGAGACGGTGCAGGCTATGTTTAACGATACAGGCTTCATGTACGACTTTGTGCAGATGCCTTGGCATCAGGAACTCTGCAGCACATTTCTGGAGAATGAGCATTTGGAGATCGAATATTTTATTGAGGGGAATACGGAAGAAATCCCGTTCTTTGAGTTTTCTAGACCCTTCCTGCAACGATCCATTCAGATCATGACGGACGGCTTGAATGATGGATATGAATGGCTGGACAAACGACGTGTTACTGGGCTTGTTCTGAAGACCGTCTCGGATAAAGTGTTCCACATGTCTGCCAAGACACTAATCTATGAATTAAATAAAGCGAGATTGCAAGATGAATTGAGAGGTGAGGATTCCCGGCAGCGGTATCTGCACTTTGTGAACCAGAACATGCAGTCCAGAGATCAGATTCTCTCCTTACTACTGGAATATCCTGTTCTTGCACGAGGACTTGTCGAGCACACTCTTCGGATCAGTCTGAATATGATGCGTGTTCTGGAGCGGCTGACAAGAGATCGTCGTGAACTGGAATCTTTTTTTGATTTCAAGCTGGATAAGCTGGAGGATATCGTATTTCTCGGGGATTCCCATAACGGTGGAGCTAGTGTATTGCGGTTGGCATTTGCCGAAGGGGTCAATGTCATGTACAAACCTAGGAACATGGCCATCGACACCGCTTTTGCCAGTCTGTTGCAATGGTTTAACGATCAGCGAATAGGATTACCCTTCCGTATTGCCAAATCGCTGGATCGCACCGAATATGGCTGGCAGCAATTCATTCCCTATGAGGAAGTCACCAGTCTGGAGGGAGCGGAACGCTTTTTTGAACGGCAGGGGCAGTATCTCGCTATTTTGTATGCCGTTAATGCAACAGACATGCATATGGAGAACATTGTTGCTCAGGGCGAGCATCCCTTCTTCGTCGATCTGGAATCACTGTTGCATAATCAACCTTTCAAATATGAGGAGGAGAAGGCACACTATACAGCACTGGAGAAGACCCTTTCGATATTGAATGATTCCGTGTTAAAAACGAGCATGTTACCAACGTTGGATTCCAACGCTTTGTATCACAGTGATCTGAGCGGACTTGCAGGGGATGTGGATCAGGTACTCAATACGTATGAGATTCATGATAAAAACACCGATACCATGAGAATCCAACGAAGCAAGGTGAGTGTGAGTCGATTTAGTCATTTGCCTTCATATGAACATACACCCATTAAACCTGAGCGATATATCCAAAGTTTGAAGGAGGGTTTCTATCGCATATACAGTGCTATTATGGAGCAAAAGGAGTCATTTATCTCAACAGTCCGCAATGACTTCCATGGTTGTGCTGTACGTACCATTGTTCGTCCGACCGTTACGTATTTTACGCTGATTGAAGCCAGTTCCCATCCGAAATATCTCAGAGACGGGTTGGATAAGAATCTGTTGTTCGACATGATGTGGATGATTGTGCGGCAGGATCGTGATCGTGAAAAACTGGTGAGATATGAGTGCCATGATCTATTGCACGGCGATGTACCCATGTTCCAGACGTTTATCGGTGAGCAAATGTTGTTCCACCACTACGACAACCAAGCGATTGACGGCGTGTTTTCCTCCGATATTTTAACGCAGACCGCGGATAAAGTGCAGGCGATGAATCCCAAAGACATGGATATGCAATGGGAGTTTACCGAGCGTACAATTCAGACTAAATATGTCCTGGAACGCTCATTCGCCATGGAGAAAAGCACGGAAAGCGTCCGACCGGAAATATTGAATGAACATCAAATACACATGACCAAAGAAGAATATTTGCAAGAAGCCGTGAGGATTGGGGAGTACATAAAAGATATTGCTATTATGGGAGATGAAGGTCTTTCGGTGTCATGGATCAGTATGGGTATGGATGCAGACGAGAAGCTGATCTACAAATCTTCCGAGTTGGGGTTATATAACGGGGTAACCGGTATTGCCTATTTCTATCTGTATCTGAGTCAGGAGACAGGTGACCACAAATATATGCAGATGGTTAATCTGTGCATTCAGACTGCCTGGGAAATGATTCGCAAAAACATCGACAAAAACATCTCATTGTTCACTGGCTACGGGTCGCTTCTCTATCTGCTGGTGCATAAAGCTAACGTATGTTCCGAGCCGGGGATCAACCCGGATACGCTGGAATTACTCGATATCTTGGACGATATGATTGATAGTGATCAGCAATTGGATGTGATCTCAGGTTGTGCGGGCACATTGATGGCATGTGTAGACATGTATACGAGCTTCCAATCGCAAAAAGCGCTGGATGTGGCTGTGCGATGCGCAGACCGATTGCTGGATCTTGCCCAGCCGATGGATCAAGGTATGGCTTGGGTGACGTCAGCGATCAATAAAACGCCACTTAGCGGTATTGCACATGGCAACGCAGGTATCTGTCTGAGTCTGGCTCGTCTATACAGTGCTACAGGCAACAAAGCCTATCTTGAAACTTGTATGGAAGGACTGAAGTATGAGGAAGCCCTCTACAGCCCTGAAGTAAACAATTGGAAAGATCTGCGGTTCACCGATGGCAACATGCCGGAAGAACACTATGTTATGTACTGGTGTAATGGCGCACCCGGTCTAGGGATCGCCCGCGTAGGGATAGCGCAGCAATTGAGGTCATTGGGAGCTATGGATACGATAGAGACAGATATCCGCAGGGCGTTAGCCAAGACGATGGAAGAAGGGTTTACAGAAGTTAGCTATTCGCTCTGCCATGGGGATATGGGCAATCTGGAGCTGTTCCTTCTCGCAGCCGATTACTTGCAGGATGAAGAGTTGAAAGAGTTCTCGGTTCAGATGGCAAATTACATTGTGACACAGGTGAGACGTGATAACCATCATTGGAGATGCGGCATTCCGGGTCGTCAGCAAATCCCAGGACTGATGCTAGGGCTTGCCGGAATTGGATATCAATTGCTCCGACTGTACAATCGTGACCTGCCTTCAGTACTGATGATGGAAGGACCAAAGGGCAAGGGGATAAGGGATATGGCTCAGACATACGCTATGGAAACGGCGTCCGCTCAGCAGCAGATGACTACTATGGAGCAGTCATCCCATATGGGGCAACATCATGCCTGAACGGCCTGTATTCCGTCTGCGCCGGAAGAGACAACGCAAAATCCCTGTCAAACTGCAAATGAATCAATATGATTGTGGTCCCAGTTGCTTGCACATGTTACTCGCATATCATGGCTATGAAGCTGATTTCACCGATCTGAGGGAACGTTTTGCAATGCTGGGAAACGGCAGGGATGGTAGCTCCATGCTCAAAATGAAAGAGGTTGCTCAGACCTATCACTTGAAAGGGATAGCCAAAAAAGCGCCTGTTGAATCACTTAACAATGATTTTCTGCCAGTCATTTGTTTCTGGGAGGACAATCATTTTGTCGTGCTTGAGCGGATCAAGACGAGTGGGCACTTCATTATTGTTGATCCGGCTTTGGGAAGGCTGGTTATCAGTGCGCAGGAGTTTGCGGAGAAATATTCAGGTATTTTTTTGCTCGTATATCCGGATGAGGGCTTTGTACCCTTGTCCGAGAAAAAGATTAGTAAAGTGGCGTACTTCAAGGATTTGATTCGCAGTAACAAAAAATATTTTGGTTGGACCGTTCTACTTGCTCTGGGGCTGCAATTGGTTTCGGTGGCCTTTCCGTTCTTGATGCAGGTTTCGATTGATGCGGCCACTAGCGGTGAGGGCTACTCGTTATTTCCTGTCCTGATCACCAGCATTGTGCTGTTAACCCTATTTCAGATCGGTTTCAGTTATATGAAGGATATGTGCATCGTACGGCTTCAGGAATTGTTGGATTCCCAACTGACGACAAACTTTGTCTCTCATATGCTCAAACTGCCTTATCAATATTTTGAAATTCGTTCGCGCGGGGATTTGATGCTGCGGATTAATAGCAATACGACCATTCGAGAGATTTTGTCCCAGAAGATGATCTCTACGCTGATCAATCTATTTTTAATTGTTGTGACCTTCACGTACATTGTAATCCAGTCCCGTTTGATCGCTTTTACACTGCTTGGTGTTGGACTGGTTCAAATTCTTGTTTTTGTATACACACGTAGCAGATTCAAGAAACTGACACAGACCCAAATTGTTGCCCAAAGTTTGGCTGGATCATTCATGACGGAAGTGTTGGAAGGCATCTCGACCATCAAATCACTTGGGATTGAAGAGCGTACCGGGGAAAAATGGAGAGCACTATTCATGCGTCAGCTTGCAACGGTCAAGGAAAAAGCTATTTTTCAGACAAGAGTAAATACCGTGACGAATACGCTGAGTTTTATGACTCCGATGCTCATTCTGCTGGTGGGACTATATCAGATTATGCAGGGGAATATGACACTTGGTATGCTCGTTTCATTCCAGTCCCTGGCCGCGCTGTTTCTGGGGCCGCTGAACTCGCTTGCTTTGATGCTGAACGAGTTCGTGATGGCGGATGCGCTGCTGGATCGTATCTATGATGTCATTCAAGCCGAGGAAAGTAATAAATTCAAGAAGAAAACACCGACCCTCCGAGATGTAAAGCTGAATGGGGATATTACAATTGATCAGGTCAGTTTCAGGTATACCGACTACGGGGAAGATGTGCTGAAAAATATTAATATTACGATTAAAGCAGGCCAAAGGGTCGCTCTGGTTGGCAAATCAGGCTCAGGAAAGAGTACCTTGGCGAAATTGCTGGTAGGGCTGTATACGCCCACACAGGGTAATATCTATTTTGACGGCGTGGTTGTAGAAGAACTGGAGCAGCAGGATATTCGTAGCCAGATCAGTATCGTGCTTCAGGATAACTTTGTGTTTAACAACACCGTGTATGACAACATCAGGCTACATGCAGAGGGTTCAACGCTGGAGGATGTAATGTTCGCAGCGAAGCTGGCGGATATTCATGACGATATTGAGAAGATGCCAATGAAGTATAACACACTGATCTCTGAAGCGGGTTCGAATCTTTCTGGAGGGCAGAAGCAACGTGTCGCTCTCGCGCGAGCATTGGTAAGCAGACCCAAAGTTCTTCTGTTGGATGAGGCAACTAGTGCTTTGGATACTGTTACAGAAGCGACGATTGCCCATAATCTGAATATGTTGAAATGCACCCAGATTATCATTGCTCACAGACTCAGTACCATTCGAAGCGCGGACACCATATATGTACTGGATCAGGGTGTACTCGTGGATGCTGGAACACATGATGAATTGATTGGACGGTGTAAATCCTACAATGGTCTCGTGTGTGAACAACTGGACGAAACCGGGGCCAGACAGTATGGATGAGGCTAGTGAGGATGATGTTGACGGAAGACAAAAGGCTTTCTTTTCTACACAATATGTGTTGAAGAGAATGCTTTTTTGTTATATATGGAAAATCCGAGAAGCTAAACTGATGCAAAATTCAGGAAATCGGGTAATATACACGCGAACACGCGTATGAATCATATTAGGAAGAAAGATACATAAAAACGATGCTCTCAGCCGATGTGGTCATGTTGATTTTGTACTATGATTCAGTTAACAGAAGCAGAAGGCATGGGTGAATGATCCTGATTCATTGGGTGCACATATACATTGAAATCATAAGAAGAAGGTGATTGGTATGAGGCCAATACAAAAAAAGGTATGTGTATTCTTACTAATTGTGCTATCTATCTTTATTTTGGGAGGCTGTCAGAACATGAAAGAAAGTGAGAAACAGGCACTTTTTCAAGAAGCAGAAGCAAAAGCGGTCAAATATTTCAAAGACAAGTATGAGATGAACGTTGTCATTACAAGCAAGGAGTTGCTACCCGAAATGGCACTGGACTCGATTGCAATGGAAGGGCATGTAGTAAAGCAGGAGGATCAGGAGTTCACTATTTCCTATGACTATAATGATAAAAAAATCAAAAATTTTGGAATGAGCCCTGCCATCAAGGCAGCCATCATTGAGAAAGGCTACGATCCTTTTGCCAAGTAGATTGTATTGAATTTTGGGAGGTGAACATAACATGGTGGATACACCAAGAATTGATGATGAAACATACCGTCTGATGTCGGAACTGGCTTATGAAAATGCCAAAGCAGGTACTGAATATGCGAATCTACCAGGCTGGCAAGTGCTTGAGGATACGCATGGCAACGGTTATTCCGGGTTTGACGCAGTGACTTTTTACAATCCGGAAACGGGGCAGGCGGTCATTTCTTACCGAGGAACAGAAGGAAGTGCCGGATGGGATCGTAAAGGGCCTGATTTTCTGGCGGATGGTCAGATTGCGATCCCCGAACTGGGCAGAAAAATTGAACAATCTACCGATTTCACACCCGATTGGTTGTCAGGTGGAATTCAAAAGGTAAAAGACGTCACCGGGCTGACTCATTTGGATAATGCGGTGGGTGAGCTGGATAGACAGATTGATAAAAAGCTGAATCCTTTTCCAAATCAAATGTACGAAGCAGAAGACTACGCGAAGGATATGCAGAACAAATACAAGAATTTAGACTTCTCTCTGACAGGGCATTCATTAGGCGGCGGAAATGCTCAGTATGCAGCAGCGCATACGGGAATGACGGCAGTAACCTTTAGTGCGCCATCTGTAATATCCAGCTTGACTCCATCACTGAAACGCAAGGCAGAAGAGGGTGGATTCGATAATCAGATCGTAAACTTTGGTCACCCGGGTGACTTTGTCGCCAGTGGATTCTTTGGTGGCTATGATCGTCATGTGGGTTCCATGTATTACATCAACTCTAATTACAAGGACATGAATGACAACATGAGCATGGGAGATAAGATGGGTAACACCTTTGGTGGGAAGGAATACCACGACCTGAAGCAGTATCAGTTCGAGAATGGTTATATTTCCAATGATCTATACGACCCTACCACTGGTGAGAAAATCAATAAAACTCCCCGTGAACCTTCCAATATCATGACGGAGCTTGCGGATGTTATGCGTAGCTTTGGTGTGCAGACTAGCAAGATGGTTGCAGGTGTTGGCTCAGTGGGGGGAGCTTCCGGACTAATTCAGGTAACGCCGGAAGAACTGAAAAGTGTCGCTTCACGGTGGAAGCAAAATGCACAACAGTGCAATGCGGAGCTGAATCAGGTGCGAACCCGCATGGCCCAATATCTGCATACGAGCCGCAGTCGCAGACTGGAGCCAATTGTCACCCAATTGGACGCATCCATTCATGAGCTTGGCACATGGCATATGAAACACACCAGCCAGTTCCTGAACTTTATTGATGAGAAGGCGGATGCTTTCCGGCAGGCTGACGAGAGTCCGGTTCATTTTTAATTAGGATTTCTGGGTGGCTAGCGTTGATATCACGTACATAGGGGAGGGGAACACGAGTGGGTGGACAATTGCTGGTGGAATTGAATGATCTTCGGATTGCGGAAAAAGAACTGACACAGCTGCTTGCCCGTCTGCAAGCCGATGAACAGGAAGCGCGGGCGCTATATAGTCGGCTGAACGATTGGAAAGGCCAGTCCGCAGATCATACAAGACAGCAGATTGAAGAGTTTTTTGCGGGCCTGTCCAGACGTATTCAATCCATTGAACAGCAGAAGAAAAGCTTGCTGCAATACATTGAGATCATGATCCAGACGGATCAGGAACGCTAAAGGGTGGTAAGGCTGATGCCAAATTGCGGATGGTAATCAGCGTGGATAAGAGTGTGACCGTGGAGCGGCATGATTAGTGCCTTAACCACGGATTGTAAAGAACATGGGTAGCCAATCAAAATGATGATAGCTAAAAAGCCTACGGCATATCGGGTTTGAACCCGTATGCCATAGGCTTTTTGTTATCTGAATTTTTCTCAGGTTTTCGTAAAACTGTAAGTTAGTTCTTAACGTTTTTTGCGACGTGTAGCCAACGCAATCCCCAAGAAGGACAAGATCAGGGCCAGAATGGATACGATCAATGTTGCTTGTTGAAGCTTCAGCGTACCCGGGTCTGTATCCGTGTTGTTTGGTTCACCTGTAACGGTGTCATTGAGTGCATCGCCCAACGTAGTGTCATCGTTTGCTTTGCTATCGTCGGTAGCTGCATTATCCCCAGTGGCTCCTTCTGTACCTGCACTATCATGTCCTCCACCTGCCGTAGCATTATCAGCAGCAGCCGGATCTTCACTAATCGTTGTGATACTGTGCGGGTTGGCATCACTTGGTTGGCCTGTCCATTCTACGATGCTGCCGTCGCTGTAGTATTGGAAGGCATCCCAAGCTACTTCAGCTTCCGCCTTAGGGTTCTGTGCAACGAAGTTGAACTGCTGGAATTGTCCTGCCAGAATGCCTTCGTTATCGCCGTCAATCTCCCACGTAATCGATGTTACTTCATTGGAATCGTTCTTCTCTGTAGTGATTTTCCAGCCTGCCAGTGGTTGATATTGCTTGAATGCAACACCTTCTGGAACTTTCATCGTGATTTTGGTTGTAGGCAGTTCTTTCTCGGATGGAATCTTAATGGTGTACGTCTGCCATGCACTTGTCTGTGCAACGGATGGGCTAACGGTAACGTGAGCGCTCGCGAATCCGGCGAATAACATGAATGCTGCGGTACCTGTTGCAATAGTGGATGTTAGTTTGGAAATCCATGATGTTTTCTTCAAAATAAATAACCCCTCTCAGTTCTTATCATATATGATGCGGCCCATTTTCTTAAATGAGTGTCTACGTTCTGCAAAGACACCGCTTCGGTTACGATTGGTTCTTTCGAGTGATTAAAAGCTTACACTTGCTACTTCGATGACAGAATAACCTTCCGATCGCTGTTATCCCCAGATTTTTTGATTCCCTTTTCTTAAAGGGTAAAATCTGGTGATAGCATATGCTTCCGAAGCAGCTTTCTTTCAGAAAGCTTTTAGGCGAACGCTTCGCTTCTTCAGGTTTTTTCTGTCCTCTCCGTTCTCGTGTAGATCAGAAAGCTTTTAGCTTCGCTTCTCCAGAATCAATTCGTTCCCTTTACTACATTTGCAGTTTGTAGAAACACTCATTTTAGATTGGGTCACTTTTCAATATAAACGTTGTGTAACTATGGCTTGGCGGTATCGATCTCAAATTCGGCATCCAGTGCATCCAACGTCTTGGTCAGGAGATGTACCTTGATATTCCAACGTCCAGGCATGGAGATGTAATCTTCAGCCTTGTACACACCGGTGTCGTTTTTCGGAATGGTAATCTCATAGATCCCCATATCCATGTCCAGATGTGTGAGTGACAGTGTGATCTGTTCCAGATCGTTAACGATACTTCCATCTGCCCGTTTCACATCAACTTCGAATTGGTTCTCTCCCGTTATATTGGGACTCGCCTGAAGTGTGATCGCCGAGCCGTCTTCTGTAGTCTTTGTCTCCTGATACGGTCCGACCGCAGCGGGTTGTCCTGGAGACAGGTGTGTCAGTACGGCAGCAAGAGCGAGAATGACAGCACCGGTGGCAAGTTCCGCTTTCAGGCTGCCGGATAATCTGCTTCCTGTTGCTGCTCTTGCCAATCTGGCATGACGCCAGGCGAAGACAAGCATTACAATAAGCAGGACGATCTTGCCGATCAGGACAAGGCCATAAGCTGTAGTGAACAGGGAAGTCAGCACAGGTGCTGGTAGAATAATCAGACTGCTGTATATCCCTGTAGCAACCAGAGCGGCTACGGCGCCAATTCCCCAGGCGGTAAACCTGCGAATAGCAACCCAGTAGACCTCTCCTCGCACCTTCGATGGCAGCTTATCCGCCAGTGGAGGCAAACATATCGCCATGGCGGTTAGTGCGCCAATCCAGAAAGCGGCACCGATCAGATGCACGAAGTCCATGGCAATCGCGAGAGCACGTTGATCCGCCGCAGCCGGATGTCCCGTCATGGCATGCGTGAACAGCCATCCAAGCACGAGCACAAGTGAGCCATAGGAAGACCAGATGCGAGCACGGATGGATCGATCGCGATCATATCCGGAGAGAATCGTGACGGCCAGCAACATTACAATGAGTATTTGTAACATCCAGATCTGACCAAAGGATGTCAGCTTGAGCGCACTTCCGATCAGTGCCCAGCTTAGTTCGTTCAGAGCCACACCAGATTCATATAACGTATTCAGTGGCAGGCTGACCAGAGCGGCAAAGGAAGCAGCAGCATAACTGATCCATAACAATCTGTAGCTGCCCGGAACGTCCATAGGTTCTCTTGTCATGGATGTCGGTGCGATTCGCAGCAGTAAGAATGCAAGTGTCCCCAGAATGACAGACAATCCGAGATACTGAATCCAGTCTGTCAGGGATACAATCCATTTCAGCGGCCCACCTGTTGAACCGGAACCGGATGTAAGATCACTCAGTCCGGCAGGAGAACCGGATGGTTCACCGATATGGAAAACATACGCCCCTTGAATTGGGTGTCCATCGGCAGATACAGCTTTCCAGTTAACGGCATAAGTCCCGTTCCCGAGTCCAGCTTGCAGGCCAGTCTCCAGAATATGAGGGCGATCCACATCAATCTTTACATTTCCATCGTCTGCCTGATTGCCGTCAGGGCCGGTTATTTTGATATCATAAAAGGCCGTCTGCAAGGATTCGTTGAACTCCAGCGTCAGCCGCTCCGGAGCAGCTACGAGGATCTCATTTTCTCCTGGCGAAGCCTTAACAATATAAGCATGGGCAGATGCCCACTGTGGCATAACAAGGCAACATACGAGCAACAGACAGGTGACCAATGCCCAGTGCCGTTTGCCCCATTTCAGGGTAAAGCGTGTAAAAATCAAAAAATCATCACCCTCAGGTTATAGATTTGTAGTCATTCATGGTCCTTAAACACAATCTAAACCATTATAACTTTGTCCAAAATGACTGCGTATGACTACATTGGGCTATAAAAAAACGGTTTGGTCTACATAATTGTGACAAAAGCATGAATGCTATGTCATTTCTCACCTATGTCGGAAGCATCATTGACTCCGAATTAACAATGTTTATTTGCGAAGTTTACGTCCTGCAAGCCCGCTTTCTAGTGCGTAGCGGGTGAGTTGTACCCGGTTTTCAAGCTGGAGCTTCTGCAAAATGTTTTTGAGATGATTCTTCACCGTCTGGTCTGAAATACCGAGTTGATCGGCAATCTCCCGATTGGTATATCCCGCAGATACCCATTGCAGAATCTCAAGTTCCCGCGCCGTTAGCGGGTTATCTTGCACATCTTCACTGCGTGGTGCGGGGAACTCCTGCAAAATCCGGTAGGCCAGTTCTTTACTGAGCGGTGCGTCGTCACTGACGATGGCGCGCAGGTATTCAAGCCAGGTGGAAGGCGTTAGATTTTTGAGCAAATAGCCTTGAGCGCCTTGTTTCAGTGCTTCGAACAGAAACGTCACATCATCCGATACCGTGACCATAACAACAATAACATAAGGGAATCGCAGCTTGATCTGACGGGTGGCTTCCAGCCCATCCATGCCCGGCATCTGCACGTCCATCAGGATCAGGTCGGGCATCCATTGTCCGGTGAGCTCCAGCGCTTCCTGTCCATTCGAAGCTGTACCAATCACTTCAAACAGGCTGTCCTCGGATAAAATGCTACAGATCGCTTCACGCGCATGCGCATGATCATCAACAACCAATACACGTACATGTTCCATATTAAGCATGCTCCTTTCCTATCGTCATTCGTGTATGCCCCGGTCTTGAATCGAGGGTGAAAGACCAACCCATCTCGGCAGCACGCTCCTTCGTAATTCGCAGTCCGTACCGATCCTTCAGATGAAGAGGATCTCCACTTAGTCCATTCCCATTATCCTGAATATAAATGAACCAGGCAATTGGGTTACCTTCCGCGTGAACCTGAACGCGGGTAGCCTGCGCATGTTTGCGTACATTCAGTAGTCCCTCCCGGATACAAGCGAGCAGTTCCACTTGTTCCTTGGCAGAGAACGTTACACCCTTGAGGTCCCAATGAATCTGTGCACCAGGTACCGTTTCCTTGACAAGCACTTCGACCTGCGCATGCAGTGAAATAATTTCTGATGTTACCGTAGAGGCAGGAACAAAACGCAACTGGGCAATAGCTTGCCTTACATATGTATTGACTTCATGCACGGTTTTTTGAATCTCCTGGATCTCATGCTCATGTCCGCTGCCTGCCAAACTACGGCCTGCTTTATCGGTCTTCACTGAGAGCAGGAAAAGAGACTGAGATATGCCGTCGTGAAGTTCTCTTGCCAATTGGTCACGAGCTTCCAGCGCTGCTTTTGCTGCACGTTCCTGCTCCAGAGCAGCCCTGGCACCTTCGAGCATGTGGAACAATCGGCTGAGCAGTGTCACGCTGACGAGGTAAACGATGACGGGTGTTAACCAGTTTCCAGCATCCATCGAAAGGTATGGCATCAGAAACTGATGGCGAATGTATTCCCAGATGCCAACCGTGAATGTGGGGATCAGCAGAATCATCCATTTAATTTGTTTATAGGACATGAATGCAGAACTCCTTTGATCTAGGATTAGCTTATTTAGGTACTTTAATTTATACAGGGATGGGATCATTATAACCCAAGCTTGTCCAAGACCCTAGTCTGTGTCTTTGGAGAAAGCTGGGGAGGATCAGGGAGTATTTAGAAGGATATCTAAGAACGACAAGGGGTGAAATGTTGTCACGCTAGGTGAGGGTTGGTGTGACCAGCTGAGGAAGGCTGAGTCCGTTTTCCCTATCGGAGAAGGTCCTCTATACTTAATATAGAACGTGAATTCATTACAAAACATGTTAAGGAGTGAAGCAACAACATGAGTCAAGAAGTATTGGAACGTCGCAGTGAATTGCTCAAAAAGAACATTCATCAGATGCTTGTTCAAGACAATCAGCACGGTATCAGTCGCCAAGACAACATGTTTTTGCAGCAGATGATTAAAGAGCTGCATCAGACCTCACATGAGCTGAATACCAAATCTTAATGTAGAATCTGCACGAGAATGAAGTTGTCTGGTGTACGATTCATTCCATGAAAATGAAAATGGCGCTATCTCCGATCAGACCGGGGATAGCGCTTTTACTTTTTCTGGGCTTATAGAAGAAGTTCTGTTTATTTTACTGCAACTGTTGCTGAGCGGTTCTTTTCTCAATATATTGAATGAACAACTCGGCAAGCTCCGGATCAAACTGTGAACCCGAACATGAGCGTAGCTCCCGAATGGCTTCTTCCACGTTCTTGGTTTCCTGATACGGCCGCTCTGTCGTCATGGCATCAAAGGAGTCAATCACGGTCAGCATCCGGCAGAGCCGGGGAATCTCGTTACCCTTCAGGCCGTAAGGATAGCCTTTGCCATCATAGCGCTCGTGGTGAAGTTCAATATAAGGAATCAGATCGGCGAAGCGATCGTTCGTGATCACCATTTTTTTGCCCCAGGTGACATGTCCTTTGATCGTTTCCCATTCTTCTGCGGTGAGCTTGTCCTTTTTGTTCAAAATGGACCAAGGAATCTCCAGTTTGCCGATGTCATGAATCAGTGCTCCCAGGACGAAACGACGTTTTTCCGCATTGTCCAGTGCGAGCAATTCACTGATATCCAGTGCATATTTGTAGACCCGTTTGGAATGTTTAAACGTATCCATATCCTTGTATCTGAACAGATTGAGTTGCTGTTCGATGTCACGAACGTCCTGTACCAGATCAATCTCGTGTTCCATGCCATCATTGCTGCCGTGGCGGTGCACGTTGTTCTTGCCCTGTTTCTTCGCATAATATAGTGCTTTATCCGCCTGATCCACAAGCTGGGATTTGTTATACATATCCACCTGATAGGGCGCGACGCCAGCAGAGAAGGAGAGACAACCGTGTGGAAACACTTCAACGCCTTCAAACGGCGTGTCGTTCAGTTGTTTACGCAGCTTGTTCATAAACCTGTAGGATTCGTCCAACTCCATGCCTGGCATGAGCAAAGTGAACTCTTCTCCTCCATAACGAAAGGCGGTAACAGGTGTGCCTTCCGTCTTTCGCATTAGAAAATCCCCCAGCAGGGCTAGCAGACTGTCACCTTGAAGGTGGCCAAACCGATCGTTATACTTTTTGAAATCATCAATATCAATAAGCCCCAGACAGAGCTGGGTTCCCTGCGTTCGAGCGTTAGTCAGTTCGCTTTCTAACATGCTTTCGAAATAACTATGGTTGAACAGACCCGTACGTTGATCCGTGTTGGCCTTTTCCTCAATCGTCTGATACATCACGAACAACTGCCTGAATGCATGGGAGAGCAGAATGCTAAGACTTAGATACAACAACAGGCCAAGTACGCCATTGTGCACAACCAGAATTGTCAGGACCAGCGCCAGAATCAGCGTACACAGATAAACCAGCAGGGATTCGGTAACGAATGCCCGCTTCATCTGCTGTAATGCATCCTTTGTTGAGAAATGAAAGAATAAGCCAAGTGTGATTGTGTTGATGATGAAGTAGGCTGCGAGTGCTGCAAAATAAGGAATCAAGTTATAGTCGTCCAGAGTTCCCGATTGCCCGCCAGTCCACTCAAACACGGCTGCTGCTCCCGTAATCATGATACTGTAGATGCTGAAATTGACAATATGTTTCCACCAGGTGAGCTTGCGCTCTTTGATTAACAAAATGATGGAGACAGGTAGCAGTACAGATAAACTGAAAGCTCCGCCAAACATGAATATACAGGCAAGGTATACCGATGAATCCATGGATTGCTGATTACCTTTGGGTGGAATCTGGAACGTGAAATAATCCAGAATTAACGCCGCACCCAGCATGGTGTAGACCATAACCCAATCCGCCGTGGTTAGATGAAGGTAAGACCACTTGTTCATGTATAAAAAAACACCGATCCCGGTACAACTAAGCAAAATAACATACATACTGCTTCGATCTGCCTTATGGATAAGGTTACGAATAAAGTTCATAAAAAATCTCCTGCTTGAGTTTAGTCTACTCTTGATGTGTATATAGTTGGTTTTCTTCTATAGGGATATACTATATAGATGTATAACATACCAAGTTGCCTGCCAAAAATCCAGACAGAAAAAACAGGCCGCTGGCAGCCTGTTTGTCTTGTTTGGCGGTATGGATACTAGCCGCCCAGCTTGTATCCCGAAGTTAATGCTACAACGACAGAAGCCACGATGATTGCGTTGATGACAATGCGGGAATATTTCACACCTTCAAATTTTTTCATGGAGAAGACCTCCCTTCCTTGGAGTCTACCTGTTTTCTTCAAGCCTGATGAGTTTTAGCAGGTTGCACAGCCTTTTTGTCCCGATTCACCATCATGTATTGAATAAAAAGGAATATGCCAATATTCATGACCACATCACCGATGCTGATGACCTGAGTCCGTGGATAAGGGCTGGAGAGTGGGATGATATCACCGAGAAAAGGCAGATTTGTAGATGCATCCATCATAAAATGCTTTGATACGGCGCCGCCTTCCCTGAGCATGTCTACATAGTAGGGGCCCAGTACAGCGGAGGCTTCCACAGAAACAGGCATGCGCCCACCGTTTACAGCCATAACGGCAAAATTGAGAAATACCCCAATCCAGATGAGCATGAAACCGGTATGGTGTCTGTTGAGCCACAGGAAAGCGAGCCCTGTAATGTAGACGGCAGCAAAGAGATATCCATTAATGGATGCCACCCATTCGAATCGTTCCTGGAGATAGAAAATAAAGAACTGGATTAGTAGCAATACAGGGAAAATCCAGCCACTTCGCAGCTTGAGTGCTGCAAACTGGTTGAGCCCATGCCGCAACCCGCCCCGAAAAAATCCAACGATCAAGCCTAGTAGAATACCGTCATATACCATGGAGTAACTCCTGTTCGTGCGGAGATATGCAATATGATTGCGTGTTTGTGTACATAAAGGATTCGACCTTATATTGGTAATTCCTGCATGAGAAAAATGATTTTGTAGAAGAAATTTGCAAAATGCTGAACAAAAAACCGCCTTTACGAATCTAGGGGTCGAACCCCTGTAAAATTCGGTAAGGACGGCTACTTATGGTGCCAAAATACGAGCTTTAATTCGGTTGAAGACGGAATTTATTTTATTCAGATCCACCGTTCAGATAGTTGAAGAAAGGCTGGTCCACCCAGAAGTCATACGTCGTAATGTCCGCATCAGGTGCCAGTTTCAGGAAACCTTCCCGAATGGATTTGGCATTTTCTTTCAGAGAGAAGGACTGAGCATAGTAATTGCCAAGCGCGATCTTATTATTGGAAATGACAGGGTAGTTCGCCAATGCGGTTGGTGAATAATACAGCGGTTGCCACCAGGAGCTGAGAATCAGTGGAGATGTACTGTCACTATTCTTTTTGGCATATTTCAGCACAATGTCGTTGAAGCGAACTTTGTCTGCCACATTGTTGAACTCGAACTGAATATCATATTCCTTCGCAGAAGCAATATAGTTACCGTTCTCGATCTGTGTCACTTTATAGTCTGGCGTTTCCTTCGGCTCGCCCCATTCCTTCAAATAAATGAAGGCAGATGTCTTCGGCTGGAATTGCACATCAGCATCAATACCTTCGCTACGCAGCAAACCAACCAACTGTACAGCATGTTGAATATTATCGTGGCCGTAGGTAAGTGTCAGTTCATCGATAAAGTTGGAATCAAAGCGGCTATCCTTCAGATTGTAACCTGTTACGAGATCATCTCGCAGCGCCTGATCCACAATCTTTCTCAGCTCAGGTGATTCGATCAGATCCGCTGTGCGATATGCAGCATACAATTTGGAATAGATGTCCGCATCGCCGGAACGCCCAATCTCATGTTTGTATTTCCCTTGACTGACCAGTACACGTCCAAGCAAAGTATTAGCGAAATCTTTACTTGCTACGCCACCCTTAAGGAGAGCGGGGTATAGGCTTTCAGGAATCAGGCCTGTATCGATCGCAGCAGCCAGCTCCTGTGCGGCTTGTCCCTGAACACGGTTTGGGCTAATGCCAGCTTTGGCAAGCGCTTTGGCTGTTTTCTCTGCAGGATAAGTATAAGCCAGTTCCTTGAATCCGGCTGCTTTCACCGCGATGAAGACCGCTGCATAAGTGCTCAGTTGATCCTTGGCACGTACTTCTGTACCCGTAAGAACCCCATTATTGTATAAGGATACGGCAGCATCATATGAAGAATCACCAGAAGACAGATCGGTAAAGACAGGAGCTTTGGCTTCACTGTCACTTGCTTGAGTTGCTTCCGTGATGGCTGCAATGGCTTGAATGAAATCACCTTTGGTAATCTGTTGCGGCAATTGAATGTTGTATTTCGCTTGCAAGAATTGAGCAAAATCCGCTGCGCTTTCCGTATAGGCAACTGGCGCCTGAGCTACCGGTCCTTTGACACTTTGTGAGGTGGCGGGTTTAGCCGGAGTTGCAGATGCTGCAGAAGTGGAAGCGGGCAAGCTAAGGCTGCCGAGTGTTACCGGAGCGGCGAGTAGGGCCGCCAAAGTGATCTGGGTGATTTTTTTCAAATGAATAGCCTCCTTAAAATGGGTTGGAAAATAATCAGCTTTGGGTCATAATTCTGACAATTCCTATAAGAATAGAATAATTGGATTGACTTTAGCACGGAGACGCGCTGGATGTCAACGAAAAAAAGCTTGATACAGAACGGTTTCCAAAGCTTGGTAGAAAGCGAATTGTCAATTATATTCTATTTGAGTGTATACGCTCAAAGATTTATTGACAAGGATCGACAGTATCCGCTAGGATAAGAAAAAAGAATGTTGAAAAGGGGTATTTTCAAAATGAAAAGAGGTTTATCGTTCGTCTTATCGATCATCATGTTGGCTATTTTGTTGGCAGCTTGTGGGAATTCGGCTTCCAAAGACGAACAATCCGCCCAAGGCAGTGATTCGGAGAAATCTCTTCGGATGGCCCTCGTACTTCCCGAAAAAATAGGGGTTAACCCTTTCTTTGTACAGATGGATGAAGGTTTCAAAAAAGCAGGCGAAGAATTCAAAGTAGATACCAAGACGATTGAATCGACAGACCCGGCAGCATTTGAACAAAATCTGCGTGCTGCGGTTGCCGAGAATTATGATCTGATTATTACAGCAACTTTCCAGGCAGAAGATGCATTGAAGAAAGTCGCAGCAGAGAATCCGGACAAGTCCTTTGCGATTGTAGATACAACCGTTGATCTTCCTAACGTTCGTAGCGTTGGTTTCCGTGAATATGAAGGGGCGTACCTGCTCGGTGCAGCTGCTGGATTGTCCACCAAAACAGACAAAGTCGGCATGATCGCAGCAATGGATGTACCATTGATCAAGAAATATACGGAAGGTTTCAAAGCTGGATTGGAATCCGTGAATCCGGGTGCAGAATTCCTCGTGAACTATGTAGGTGGATTTAATGACCCAGCCAAAGCAAAAGAATTGGCGCTGGTACAATTCGGCAAAGGCGCTGACTTCATCGCTGGCGCATCCGCTGTAGGTGATCTCGGCGTGTTCGAAGCAGCCAAAGAAAAAGGCTTCTACACTTCCGGTCAGGATACGGACCGTACTGTTGAAGACCCGGAACATATCGTATTGTCTCAATTGAAGTCAACCGATACGGTTGCTTATGAGACTGTGAAAGATTTTGTAGAAGGCAACTTCAAAGCAGGCGCAGTTAACTACGGTTTGAAAGAAGACGGTGTAGGCCTGACGTACGTTACACGTGACAGCGAATCTCCATTGAATGCTTTTGTCGGACAAGAAGTGATCGACAAGGTTAAAGCAATCAAGGATGATATCGTATCCGGCAAAATCGTAGTCAAAGATCCATTGCAACAATAGTTTTGAATGTTCTTTTCAATGAATGAGTGATGGAAATGATCAGCCGGCTGCCCGATCAGGCAGCCGGTTTTGCTGCTATTAAATGACCGAGACCGAGAGGAGCGAACGCAAGATATGCTGTTGGAGATGGAGCAGATTACGAAGAAATACGGCAGCTTCACCGCTAATCGTGACATCCGTTTTAATTTGCGTGAGGGAGAGATTCATGCCCTTGTCGGTGAGAACGGGGCCGGTAAAACAACCTTGATGCGTATGCTGTATGGTATGGAACAGCCCACGTCAGGCACAATCAAAGTCCGTGGACGTGAGGTGAGCTTTGCCACGCCGTCCCAGGCGATGGCAAGTGGCATCGGTATGGTGCATCAGCATTTCATGCTGTTCCCTTCCTTTACGGTGGCGGAGAACATCGTGATTGGACGCGAACCGGCTAAGGCATGCGCATTTGACCGCAAAAAAGCAGCGGCTCAGGTGAACGAGCTTGGCAGACAATATGGCATGCCGGTTGACCCATGGAAAAAAGTGTCCGAGTGCCCACTTGGCATGCAGCAGCGAGTTGAAATTCTCAAGGTGCTACATCAGGGCGCAGACATCATTATATTGGATGAACCTTCGGCGGTACTGACACCGCTGGAAGTGAAGGAACTGCTGGCGAACATGAAATCGCTCGCCAAGCTGGGCAAAACCTTTGTACTGATCACGCACAAGCTGCAAGAAGTCATGGATGTAGCAGACCGGATCACGGTGCTTCGGGATGGTCAGGTGACAGGTACGTTGGAAGCCAAAGATACACATGTGGAGGAATTGTCCCGTCTGATGGTTGGTCGTGAACTTGTGCGTATGGACAAGCAACCATCGGTACCAGCGGAAGCGGTGCTTCAGGTGGAAGGGGTTAATCTGTCCGGAGCGAAGGATCGTTCGGCGCTCAAGGACATCCATATGGAAGTTCGTAAAGGTGAGGTCGTTGGCATAGCAGGCATCTCAGGTAACGGCCAGTCGGAACTGATTCAGGTCATTGCTGGACTGCGTAAGGCGGATAGTGGTCGCGTTGTACTCTCCGGGCAGGATACAACCAACTGGCCGGTACGGCGCATTCGGGAGCATGGACTTGCTCATATCCCGGAAGATCGTTACATGTGGGGAGCGGCCAAGGATGCGAGTGTTCGCGAGAACGGGCTGATGGGACACCATCATCGCTTGCAGTCACGCGGTATTATCAAAGCCAAAGCAGCAAGAATAATGGTAGAGAGTTGGATCCAACAGTTCAGCATCAAGACGGGTTCTGCGGAGACCAAGGCACAGTTTCTGTCTGGAGGAAACTTGCAGAAGCTGATTGCTGCCCGTGAATTTGCACAGGATACACCGTTTCTGATTGCAGCCGAACCGACTCGTGGTGTGGATATCGGAGCGATGGAGACAATCCATGCTGAATTGCTGCGCAAACGTAGCGAGGGCGCGGGTATTCTGCTCATTTCATCGGAGTTGTCCGAAATTTTGCAATTATCTGATCGGATTATTGTCATGTATGAAGGCGAAATTGCCGGAGAACTGAGAGCAGAGGAAGCAACTGAGGAACAGATCAGCTTGTTAATGGCAGGAGGGAAAGAGCGGATATGAATCGGGTAAAAGAAACACTTCGCGGACTCGTGCAGCCGCTGCTTGCCGTATTCATCGGTCTGATTGCAGGGGCTGTGGCAATTCTGATCGTTGGCGGTAATGTGGTGGATACGTATGCGGAGATGTGGAAAGGGGCCTTCGGCAACTTCTACTTCTTCACCAATACGTTGGCTCGTTCCACACCAATCATCTTGGCGGGGCTTGGCGTAGCATTGGCATTCCGTGCCGGATTCTTCAATATGGGAGCCGAAGGCCAGATGATTCTTGGCGGGCTTAGTGCCGCGCTCACGGCGCTCTATCTGCCAGGGCCAGGCTGGTTTGTGTGTATTGCTGCGATTGTGGCAGGTATTATTGCCGGGGGAATCTGGTCCCTGTTTGCAGGCTGGCTGGATGCACGCTTCGGGATGAACTTGTTGATCACAACCTTACTACTTAACTATATTGCCATTTATTTCGGGGGCTACATGGTCTCCTATCCATTTAAGGACCGCACAGGATCTGCAGCAATGGCTCAGACACCCATGATTGACCAGAGTATCTGGTTGCCGAAGTTGTTCCAGGGCATGGGGCTGCATGCAGGCTTCATTATTGCCATTGTAGCGGCCATTCTGATCTACTGGTTCACACATAAAACGGTGACCGGTTACGAGATCCGCATGCTCGGAAGCAACCCGTCCTTTGCAACCTACGGTGGTGTTCGCCGCATTCGCATGATGATGCTGTCCATGGTCATCAGTGGTGGACTTGCTGGACTCGCGGGTGCGGGGGAAGTGCTCGGTACACAGTACCGTTTCCTTGATGGCTCATTGTCATCGGCAAGTTACGCATGGAGCGGCATTATGGCCACGTTGCTTGCCCGCTCGCATCCACTCGGTACAGCTGTAGCAGCTATTTTGCTGGCTGCGCTACAGACGGGTGCCATGGGGATGGAACGGAACACGGATGTACCGCTGGAAGTTGGCAGTGTCATCCAAGCTGTATTGACGTTATTTGTATCAGCTCAGATCGGTTATTCATTCCTGAAGCGGAGAAAGGAGAAAAAGTCCAATGCAACAACTGTTTGATGCAGCCATGTTTGGCTCAACCTTGCGGATTATGACTCCAATCCTGCTTGCAGCGCTCGGTGGGGCTTTATGTTCTCGTGTCGGTCTGTTTAACGTGGGTCTCGAAGGACTGGTGCTGATAGGTGCGTTCTCCGCTATTGTCGGTAATTATCTGTTTGGCAATGTGCTGCTGGCGGTACTCTTTTCCATTATAATTGTGATGTTATTCTCGGCGCTCTTTGCCTTTATAAGCATTAATCTGAAAGCCAACGCCATCGTGGTCGGGATCTCGCTTAACTTCCTGGCTGCGGGGGTGACGACCTTTGCATTGCGTGCGATTTTTGATGTAAAAGGTGCATACTACGACAAAGACATGGTGGGACTTCCCAAGTGGGATATTCCGCTGATTAAGGACATTCCGTGGGTCGGCGATGTAATATCGGGACATAGTCCGCTGGTTTACCTCGGTATTGTGCTCGTGATTGCACTACAATTTTATCTGTTCAAAAGTGTATCCGGCTTCCGCCTGCGCTCCGTCGGTGAGAACCCGATTGCAGCACAGAGCATCGGGATCAAGGTACGTGGCATCCAGTATGGTGCCGTTCTGATGTGCGGTGTGTTGTGCGCTCTGGCTGGAGCACAGTTGTCGCTCGGTCAGGTGACGATGTTTACCGAAGGCATGACTGCTGGTCGTGGTTTTATAGCGCTGGTGGCAACAATGTTAGGACAAGCGAATCCGCTTGGCGTGATGGGCTCCAGTGTACTGTTTGGTTTCATGGAAGCATTGAGTATTCGTCTGCAAGGATTCTCCCTGCCAACGCATTTCACGTTGATGCTGCCGTATATTGTGACGCTGGTCGCGATGTTCTTTTTCAAAGACCGTACCTATGCACAGGATGCACTGAAAGCGGGCGGAAGCTCGCGTTAATTCTGAATGTCTATGTTAGAGACAGTAAAAGAAGGAGGAATTCCACTTGCATAACAAGGCTGAACGTTTGAAAAAAAGTAAAACCCCGGCACCCAAAACAGGTAACGATCACGGAGATCGGCTGCCGCCAGGACAGATGCTGACGGAGAAATTCCCGATTCTGCATGAAGGGGAAGTGCCGGAATATGACCTGTCCACCTGGGACCTGAAGGTATTCGGCGAAGTGGAAGAGGAAAAGGTGTTCTCCCTGGCTGAGTTGCAGGCGATGCCACAGGTGAACACGGTGAGTGATATTCACTGTGTTACCCGTTGGTCGAAATTCGATACGCCCTGGGAAGGTATACGCTTCTCCGATTTTGTGAAACTTCTGGGGGTTAAGCCAGAGGCAAAATACGTCATGATCCATGCAGATCATGATTATGAAACAAATGTACCGCTCGAAGAATTGATGCATGATGATGTATTGCTTGCATTCAAATATAACGGTGAGCCACTTACTCCCAAGCATGGTTTTCCACTGCGTATGGTTGTGCCACAACTTTACTTCTGGAAGAGTGCCAAGTGGATACGTGGTCTGGAGTTTATGACAGAAGACCGTAACGGATTCTGGGAAGTGAATGGTTTCCACCATTTTGCCGATCCGTTCAAGGAACAACGCTTCTCGGGTGAAGATCTGCCGATTCCGGAAGACGAGTGGACGAAGAAGGAGTTTGATTGATATGTTGATGCCTATTTTGCAGATTCATTCGGAAGACATGCCGGCATATGCCATCGTCTGTGGTGATCCGGCACGTGCGGAGAAGATTTCCCGTAAACTGGAGCAGGCGAGAGAACTGGCGTTCAGTCGGGAGTATCGTACATTTGTTGGATTGTATGAAGGGGTACAGATCGCTGTGGTCAGTCATGGTGTAGGTTCGCCTGGAGCAGCTGTGTGTTTCGAGGAACTGATTCGGGCGGGTGTAACAACTCTGATTCGTGTAGGTACAGCGGGATCGTATACAGCGGATTATCCGGCAGGCAGTGTGCTTGTGAGTACAGCCGCTGTTCGTACGGACGGGTTGACTTGCCAACTGGTGCCGGATGGTTTTCCAGCGGTAGCGGACATTGGGGTGACACAAGCGTTGATCGAAGCTGCTCGTGAGCAAGAAAGCGCGGATGCTGCAACCTTTGCAGGCAAAGTGGGCGTTGGTATTACCGTAACACTGGATGCATTCTTTGCAGGCGTGGAAGAGATTCCACACCGCAAGTACAAGCAGGCTGGAGCACTTGCGGCTGAGATGGAAATTGCGGCACTCTACATCGTCAGTACCTTGCGTGGCGCTCGCGCCGGAGCCATTGTCGCGATCGATGGATTCGCGGACAGTGACCTGGCAGCCGAGTATGATCCGCATACGGATGCGGTTGGACAAGCGGTGGAGCGCGAGATTAATGCAGCGCTACGCGCACTAGCCGCGCTTGCTCGCCAAGATCAGGCGTAGGTTGGTTAAGGCAAGTATACATTTTTGCTCATTGTTACAAGCAAAACAGTAGATGATGTCCATTTGAGGTGGACAATATAAAAAGGGCGTCCCGTAAGGTCATGAATATGACCCAAGGGGCGTCCTTTCCTTTTTAAGAGGGGGATGCAGGTACAGTGGCGAATTGTATTTGCATGGCATGTCATTAAATTAGGAGAGTGATTAAATATGGGCTGGAGTGAATTACGTGAAATTCCTAATGAATACAGCGATGAGGTACAGCGGATTGATGAGCAACTTTTGAAACTGGTTGCAGCCAGAAAGGACATAACCGGAGCAGTCCAATACCAACCCCCTCAAAATACCATCGATGAATGGGTGAGCTTACTGGATATGAAGGAGGAAGATATCCGATATGTTCTCCGTAGCGTGCAACCGATGCCGCAAAGACACTACTTTCCAAGTGAACCTCTTCAATTGACGAGTGTGGTGCCGATTATGAAGAAAATGATCAAAGATTCGTGTGAGTATATGATCACGCATTCGATGCAATATGAAGGCGAAAGCCTCGTTTATGTGGAGATTCAATATAAGGGGAATGAAGCTGAGCGTATACAAATGGTTCCACATTTGGCTCTGGAAATATTCAGCGAACAGAGACATATCACCATGAGACATGGCAGTCGTGGAGGAGGTGGGGAGACGCAAATTAGTTTCCGAGTGATTCCTGCTCTTCCTTCTTCTCTGGAAAACGTTCGATTCTCCTTGATTCCCTCAATACCAGAGATGGAATACAAAGTAGAGGAAATCATTTTGGATAAACAGGTTGATTTCGATTAACGAAAGGGTTTAGAGATAGATTTAGCTTAACTTGGGGAAGGCCTGATCCTCGAAGAGAATGATAATGCAGAAAGTGGGCACGTTATATAAAGGAACATCAACATGAATACGAAAAAAGGGAGGACTCTATGATGACACAGAACAATCAACCTCAGGACGAGGCGGAAATTCGCAACAAGCTGGATGAAGACGGGGATTCCTTGATGGAGAAAAAGAAGATTTTGAGCGGAGTAGACATTGAGCCGCAGGCGGACGAATGGGCAGCGAAGCCATCACCTGTTGCTTTTAATGAAGGAAATACTTCTTCGAAAAAATAAACAACATGAGCATCATATTCGCTTTGTGGAATGAAAATAAATTAAGCGAAGCAGGTACCCTTATGGTATCTGCTTTTTGGTTGTATAATAATGTAAAATTCAGTAGACGAAAGAGTGATTGGGATGAGTACAGGTACGATTAACATCCGAAAGGCAGAAATGAGGGACTACTCTGGCGTGTCATTGTTGATGGATGAGCTGCACCAGATGCATGTCGAGGCGCGGCCGGATCTATACAGAGCGTTGGAGACTAGAATGGAGAAAAAGGAGTTCATCGAACTGCTGGAAACGGACAAGCGTTACCTATATGTTGCCGAGTCTTCCGAAACGGGTTTGATTCTGGGTTACGGGAGTGCGCAGTTAAGTGTCATTCAAGATAACTCATTGATGGTGGATCGCAAGATGTTATACATCCATGAACTTGTAGTGGATAACAAACATCGGGGCCAAGGAACAGGTAAACAGTTACTACAAGCATTCATCGAGTTAGGGAGAGAGCTTCAGGCAGATAGCGTGGAATTGTCCGTGTCGACGTTTAACTCTGGGGCACAGGCTTTCTATGAACAGATGGGTCTTGTTGTCCGCAGTAGCAGGATGGAGTATACCTTGTAAGATGCATCGCTCTATTTAATTAGGATGGATTCATCCATTTTTATCAAAATATCAGAATACTCTTGAATACCCCCATGGGGTATGTTACTCTTAGAAAAGAACGAAAGAAAAGGGGTGTTCATGATGGATCATCAGAGCCATCCCGAGGAACCTTTGCAATCCTCCAAGTCAGATTCAACGGAAGCTTTGGCTACAGTCCAAGAAGAGGTATCCTGTCATGCCGAGGGCAGTGATGGGAAGCATGTGCGCAAGAGTCACCATTCGCAGGAGATGAAGAGTAACCTGGTTTCTCGTTTGAACCGTGTGGAAGGTCAGATTCGCGGGATCAAGGGATTGATCGAGAAGGATACGTACTGTGATGATGTGCTGACGCAGATTGCGGCGGCTCAGTCTGCTCTTAATTCAGTAGGTAAACTTTTGCTTGAAGGCCATATGAAGAGCTGTATCGTTGAGCGTATTCAGGCTGGTGAACATGAGGTTGTGGATGAACTGCTGGTTACGATGCGGAAGTTAATGAAGTAATCTGAAATTATTTACCAAATAAAGTTATCATTTTAATATACCCCAAGGAGGAATTTACAATGTCTAATGTTACATTGAACGTTACGGGAATGTCTTGCAATCACTGCGTGAAATCAGTTGAAGAAGCTGTGAAGAATACCGGTGCGAGTGGTAAGGTTGATCTGGCAGCGGGAACAGTAGCTGTGGAATATGATGAGCAGACGGTGAACGTGGATCAGATCAAAGCTGCGATTGAAGATCAGGGATACGATGTAGTCTAAAGGGATCACAGGCTTAAACCGAACATGCTCATGGGCGAAAAAGAGGTCAGAGTACCTTTTCCCAAGAGTCAGGTTTAAGCCTAATTTTCTGTCTGGTATATACCCCTTGGGGGTATAAAACAATAAATTGAATTGACATGAAAGGAGCTGACATGATGGATAACTCAACGAATAAACCAATGGATAGATCATCCGAACCCACACCAATGCCACCTATGGCAGACGCACCAGGACTAAAGACAACACTGCACATCACGGGGATGACCTGTGCTGCATGTTCGACACGAGTGGAGAAGGGATTGTCCCGCATGGAAGGGGTGCAGCAGGCCAATGTGAATCTGGCCATCGAACAGGCAACCGTATCTTATGATCCAAAGACAACCAACGTGAATGCGTTGCGAGATAAGGTGGAAGCATTGGGCTACGGTACGTTGTCCGAATCCGTTGATCTGAACATCACAGGTATGACGTGTGCTGCCTGTTCTGCCCGGATTGAAAAAGGTCTTTCCCGACTACCTGGGGTATCTCAGGCGAATGTGAATCTGGCGCTGGAAACAGGGCATATCGAATATGCCGCTGGTACATTGAAACCTTCGGATATTACCGCCAAGATCAAGCAGATGGGCTACGGTGCTAAACTACAATTGACACAAGAAGAGACCACATCGGTTCGTGAACGTGAGCTGCAACGCAAAAAGTGGAAATGGATGATATCTGCGTTGTTATCGATTCCTTTGCTGTGGGCAATGGTGGGGCATTTCTCGTTCACATCCGGAATCTATGTCCCCGAACTATTCATGAACCCTTGGTTCCAGCTACTGCTGGCAACGCCGGTACAGTTCGTGATTGGATGGCAATTCTATGTGGGGGCGTACAAAGCCTTACGTAACCGCAGTGCCAATATGGACGTTCTCGTCGCATTGGGTACCAGTGCAGCGTTTTTTTACAGTCTCTATCTGACGTTATCCAGTGGGTACTTACCTTCTACAACCATGGATCATGGGGCAATGGGAACGAGCACAGCCGCCATGCCTTCGGTAGAACTCTATTATGAGACAAGTGCAATTCTGATTACGTTAATTCTACTTGGAAAATGGTTCGAAGCTGTGGCGAAAGGTCGCTCTTCACAGGCGATCAAAAGCCTGATTGAACTGGCTCCACGTGAAGCCCGTGTCATCCGTGATGGACAGGAAGTTATGGTTCCTGCCGCATATGTTGCGGTGGGTGACTTGGTTCTGGTGAAGCCGGGTGATAGCATCCCGGTGGATGGTATCGTTGAAGAAGGGCAATCCTCAGTAGATGAATCCATGCTTAGTGGAGAGAGCCTTCCCGTGGATAAAAAGCCAGGAGATCCCGTTACAGGTGCTACGCTGAACAAAAACGGGGTATTACGACTGCGTGCGACCCGAGTGGGCTCGGACACGGCTTTGTCCCAGATTATTAAAGTAGTCGAGCAAGCTCAGGGCTCCAAAGCACCGATCCAGCGGATCGCAGATGTCATTTCAGGCATTTTTGTTCCGATTGTTGTCGGCATAGCTGCGCTGACATTCCTGATCTGGTATCTGTTTGCAAGTCCAGGTGACTTCGCTGGTTCCCTTGAAAAAGCGATTGCCGTGCTTGTCATTGCCTGTCCATGTGCACTGGGGCTGGCAACGCCGACCTCTGTCATGGCTGGATCAGGACGTGCGGCTGAATATGGCATTCTGTTCAAGGGGGGAGAACATCTGGAGTCGGCACAACAGATTCAGACCGTGGTGCTCGACAAAACAGGTACAGTAACCCAAGGTAAACCGGTCCTTACCGATGTTGTTATGGCTCCGAATTGGACGGAATCCGATCTGCTTGAGCGAGTGGGAGCGGCAGAACAGAGTTCAGAGCATCCGCTGGCAGAGGCGATTGTTGCTGGTATCCTTGCCAAGGGTCTGGAGCTAACCCCAACAGAGAAGTTCGAGAACATACCGGGATACGGCGTGCGAGCTTCAGCAAAAGGGCAGGAGATTCTGGTCGGCACGCGTCGTTTGCTTGCAGATGCACAGGTGAATGTCTCTGAGGAAACCGTTCAGCAGATGAACCGTCTGGAGGAACAAGGGCGTACAGCGATGCTGGTAGCGGTAGATGGTCAGTGGGCAGGGATCGTGGCTGTGGCTGACACCATCAAGGATACCTCTCGTGAAGCCATCGGTCGTCTTCAGGCGATGGGGATCGATGTCATCATGATTACGGGAGACAATGAGCGAACAGCTCGCGCTGTAGCTGAACAGGCAGGGATCGGTAAAGTACTGGCTGAGGTTCTGCCGGAGGGTAAAGCTGCGGAAGTGAAGAAACTTCAGGAGAGTGGCCTGAAAGTCGCGATGGTAGGTGACGGCATTAATGATGCTCCGGCACTCGCTACAGCGGATATTGGGATGGCGATCGGAACAGGAACGGATGTAGCGATGGAAGCGGCGGATATTACGTTGATGCGTGGTGATCTGAACAGTATTGCAGATGCCATTGAGATGAGCCGGCGCACGATGGGGAACATCAAACAAAACTTGTTCTGGGCACTCGGATACAACGTGATTGGTATTCCCATTGCGGCAGTTGGCTTCTTGGCTCCATGGCTGGCAGGGGCGGCAATGGCGTTCAGCTCCGTGTCGGTTGTACTGAATTCGCTGCGTCTGCAACGCATGAAGCTGAAGAGAAATGACTGACCGACCTTTGTTTGGAGATATATTCAACGCCTCAATGTCAATGAAGTGAGGATGAATAAATACGCGGTTCGCTGCGGCGGACCGTGTTTTTTGTTGAGAAAAATACAGTTGAGCCGCCAGAAAATAAGCCTGAATCGTTGGTATAGATGTTCTTTTCTACGGAGAAAGGATAGCATAATGCTCTTTTGTGAAAATGGATCGATTGTATTCATGAATAAAGCTTACGTTTTCTGAATTTTTCAAAAAATGAGTTGACAATATGGACATATTCACATAAAATTTAAACGATCGTTTGATTCAAACAACTGTTTAAATCAAATTAGAACTATTTGAGTAATGGAGGACACCTTTTATGTTACAGGCTTTACGTACATTGTTTAAAAAACCGCCAGTGATTGTAGGGATCGTAACAGCACTTATGTTCCAAGTGATCTTTAGCGTGATCTGGATGACCGCATATTCTGGAGTAAATGACCGTGCGAAAGAATTGACGGTTGCGATTGTGAACGAGGACGGCGAAATGTCCAAAGGAATCGCGGATTCGCTCGCAGGAACACTGCCTTTCCATACCGTATCCAATCTAAGCGCGGCTGAAGCGTTGGATCAGCTGAATCATCACCAAGTACACATGGTGCTGGATATCCCGGCTGGGTTTAACGAATTGCTTCAGACGGCTGGCTCAACCGCCGAGATTAAATACACCATTAATGAAGCGAACCCGGTTACGATTAAAAGCATGATGCAAGGTGTATCACAAAGTGTGACAAACACGATTAACAAACAAGCTACAGCACAAGGGGTACAGACGGTATTGACCGCTTCAGGTGCACCTGCCGATCAGGCTGCTGAAGCCGCTACAAACCTGACTACCCGAGTGGAGGGAACGACAACGTCCATCAACCCGGTTAACGGGATGAATAATCAGATGGTGCCAATGATGATGGTACTGGCTTCCTATGTAGGTGCCATGATCATGGGGATGAATCTCCAGACAGCCATGGGTATGCTGTCATCCACTTATTCCCGATTGACTTTGTTTGGCGCGAGAGTAGTCATTAATGTGGGTTCCGCATTGGTTGTTTCCTTGCTGGGATCATCACTGATCGTGGCACTGGGAGGACAGATTGCACAAGGATTCGTTGCATTCTGGTTGTTCCAGGCGCTCTTCCTGTGCACGTTCATGTTCTTCTCCCAGTTCTTCCTGATCTGCTTCGGACCAGCGGGAAGTCTGTTCAACATCATCTCACTGTCCTTGCAACTGGTATCCTCCGGTGCTATGGTACCGCGTGAATTGCTGAACAGCTTCTATAGCGGCATTGGGCAGTACCTGCCTGCAACATACGCCGTTCAGGGTATTCTGAGCGTGCAGTTGGGAGGCCCAGGAGTTCAGTCTGCTGCGGGCTCTATCGTGATTGTACTGTTGGTTGCCGTTGCGTTGTCACTGGTCGTGACGTTGTTGAAAAAACAACGCATGCCAGCTATGGCTCCAAGCCCTGCTCAAGCAAACAACTAATACAGCAGATGTATACCATTGCATCATAGGATAGGACAAGCACCCCGATGATTTTCATCGGGGTGCTTGGTGTAATATAATAGACAGATGATTCGCTGGCTACAGTCCTTGAGCTGGAGCGAATGAGATGAACGGACAAGAGGGAGCGGGACGGAATGACTGAACCGGAGTTGGATATCAAAACGAGGATATTGCTTGCAGCCAAGAAGCTTTTTGCACAGCAGGGGTATGACGGGACGAGTGTTCGTCAAATATGTGATGAGGCAGGTGCCAATGTGTCGCTGGTGTCTTATCATTTTGGGGGCAAAGAAAAGGTGTTCGAAGCATTATTTGAGCATTTCTTCCCTGGGTATATGATGAACGCGCTGGCTGAAGAGTCCATGTCCTCGCCTGTGGAAGGTATCCGACGAATTATTGGTGAAGTTGTGAAGTTCACGATGACGGATCGGGAGATGAGCGATATTGTGCAGCTTGAAATTACACTGCGTACACATCGTACAGCAACCGTATTTCGTTTTCTAGACCCTGTATGGACCCGAGTGAGGGACCTGTTGCAAGAAGGAAAAGACCAGGGATTGTTCCAGGTCGAGTCCGTATCTTATGCGATGCTTCAGGTTATGGGTGTGGCTTTGGCGCACAAACGGGCCAAGAATTCACGATTTGGCTTTGATTATCAGGATATGAATACAGACGAGCTTGCTGAGCAGACAATTGAGTTCGTACTACGAGGATTGGGAGTGAACAGCCATGAATGAAACCATTGAGTTGATGATGAAACACCGCTCTGTACGCAAATACAAGCCAGACCCGGTAAGTGATGAGCAGCTTGCAGCTATCGTAGCGGCTGGGCAGATGGCTTCCTCTTCAAGTAGTGTGCAAGCATATACCGTAATTGCTGTGACTGACTTAGAGCAAAAAGCCAAGCTGGCTGAATTGGCAGGTAACCAGGCCTATGTCAATGAATGTCCGGTATTTCTTGTATGGTGTGCTGATCTGTATCGGCTGAGTGATGCTGCGAATCGTCATCTTCCTGAGAAGGAATCGTATGCCGATTCAACCGAGAATTTCATGGTAGCCACGATTGATGCTGCACTTGCTTCCCAGAACGCCGCTCTTGCAGCGGAGTCACTAGGGTTCGGAATCGTATATATTGGCGGGCTTCGTACCCGGATTGAGGAAGTTGCTGAGCTGTTGGAATTGCCGGAAGGGGTATATCCGGTGTATGGCATGTGTATTGGTGTTGCAGATCAGGAAACGGGAATTCGCCCGCGTCTGCCACTTAATGCAGTTCTGCATCGTAATCGTTATAATGCCGAGCAGAGCATCAAAGGTGTTGAGCAGTATGATGAGACAACGACGGCGTACATGAAAGAACGGACTAATGGTGAAAGAACGACTCCATGGTCCGAACTGATGGCGAAGCGCCTGACTGAGCCGACACGGTTGCAAGTGAGACCGTTCCTGGAAGGCAAAGGATTCTTGAAGCGTTAAGTTGAACTGAAGGTAGTTACACTTGCCACTCCGATGACAGAACAACCTTCCGATCGCTGTTATCCCCAGATTTTTTGATCCAATTTTTGTGAAGGTGAAAATCTAGTGATAGCGTATGCTTCCGAAGTAGCTTTCTTTCAGAAAGCTTTTAGGCGACCGCTCTGCTTCCTCAGGTTATTTCTGTCCTCTACGTTCCTGTTTAAAAATTTAGTTCAACTGATATATAATAGTAGACTAGAAGTCAGTCGGGGCGAAGCCGACTGGCTTCTTTGTGTTGTGCTGGCAGGACAAGCGATAGTACTTGCTGTTACCTGATTGTACTCAAGTTAAGCCATAGAAACGCTTTGTGTTCTGATAAAAGAGCCGGGCGGCCCGCTCGGTTCCCATGCCAGTGATTTCGCTCCATGCCTGGATGACCTGTCTGGTCATGGCCGGGTGTGTCATTCGTCCCTGAAATGGTCCTTCGAAGGGCCACGGTCCGTCGGTCTCGGCCATCACTTGTTCCGATGGATATTGCCGGGCGAGTTCACGAATCTCTTCTTCATACCGAATATCCGGCGTGAAGGAAATGAAATAACCGTTGTCCGCCATGCGCCTTACGGTTTGGCGAGAACCTTTGAACCAGTGGAAATGAGCACGTCGGAACTGATATTGCTCCAGCAAATCACAGACGATATCCGCATCATCGTATACCGCATGAAGGACAAGTGGTTTGTTATGCTTTTTGGCAAGTTGGATGAAACGTTCAAGCAGTTCAATGTACCCGCTCTGATCGAATCGCTGCCCTGCCTGCTCAGCTTCCAAACGGTTGTAATAGGGAAGGCCGACTTCTCCGATGGCTGTGGCTTGTCCCATGTGCTTCTCGATCCATTGGAAGAATAGGTCCATTTCTGCAATGGACAGCAGTTCCTGTTCCGGATGGAAACCGAAGGCCGGATAGATATTACGTGGATGTTGTTTGGCAAGCTCTAGATTGGCCTGAGCAGAAGCGAGATTCATTGACACGGCAATGACTGCCTCGACTTGCTGAGACGGGAAAGATAGCAGCATCTCGCGTTGTTCGTCAGGGGTATACTGATCGAAGTGAATATGAGCATCAATTAATGGTGCAAAAGCTTGAGAATGCACGAGGGAATTCCTCCTTGTGTTCAGTTATATTCTAACTATGTTACGCAGAATTTCTTATGGCGGATCACCCATTAAAGGAAATAAATAACTTAAAAACCCGCACTATCAAGATAGGCGGGCTTTCTGCTGTTCTTCTCGCATCCACTGTGCAATCTGCCGTTTACGCTCCAGGAAAGCGGATTCCTCCGTAATTTCTTCTCGTCTTGGGCGATCAAAAGGAACATGTACCTCGTGCAACACCGTTGCAGGTCGGTTGGATAATACATAGACCCGATCTGCAAGTAGCAATGCTTCTTCGATATTGTGGGTGATGAACAGCACCGAGCGGCGGTTCTGTTCCCAGATATCGAGCAGCCAGCGTTGCATGTCGCTACGTGTCAGTGCATCCAGTGCGCTGAAAGGTTCGTCCAGCAGCATGAGTTCCTGCGGACTGAGCAGGGCACGCAGAAATGCAGCACGCTGCTGCATTCCGCCCGACAGCATATGAGGATAGGCCTGCTCGAACCCGGCAAGACCCACGCTGCTTAACCACTTTCGAGCCTCTGCAAGTGCTTCGGCCCGAGGTGGAGCACTTGAAGCTACTTCACCAGCAAGCAGTACATTATCTTCAATGGTACGCCACGGGAAAAGGGCGGGCTGTTGCGGCATATAACTAATCTTGCCACGCTGTCCCGTTACATTCTGACCGTTCATAAGCACTTGGCCTTCCTGTGGCTTCAGCAGACCGCCGATGATATGGAACAGGGTGCTCTTGCCACAGCCAGAAGGTCCAACGATAGCAACAAACTCGCCTTGCTCCACAGTCAGGGACAGGCCGTTCAGAACCGGTAGCTTGCTACGCCGTTCACGGAATGATGCATGAACATTAACAACGTCCAGTGCAGGTGGAACCGGAGCAGGAGTCGTGTTGGCAGGTCGATCAGGCGTAGCCGAGTTAAACTTTTCACCGTGCGTTGGCTCCATTACACTTGCTCCTCGTCCAGGCTGGACTTGTTCATCCTGTTGCAGATTCATATGGTCATCACTTCCTAATATACAGATTACTTCTTTACTACCGCTTTTGTGGCCGCCAGCGCACGAGCAGCTTCTCCAGCAGGGCAATGAACAGGAAGAGCAGCAAGCTGAGCGCGACAATAATCATGATCGCCACGAATAGGCGGTCCGTACGATAAGCCGACTTTTGCAACATCATATAATAACCAATACCCTTGTCTGCACCAATCCATTCGGCGATGATGGCGCCCATCACGCTATAGGTAGCGGCGATTTTGACACCGGAGAACACGGATGGCAGCGCATGGGGGAGCTCCAGCTTCCAGAAGATCTGATGACGTTTCGCACCAGCCATGCGCATATAGTTCATCATCGCCGCGTCAGTACGGGTCAAGCCATCCATGGCCGCCACTGCAACGGGGAAGAAGCAGACCAGAATGATCGTAATCAGCTTGGGCAGTAGCCCGAATCCGAACCAGATTAACAGGAGCGGCGCGAGCGCGATGGTCGGAATATTTTGACTAAGAATAAGTAAAGGATACAGGGCTGACTTGAGAAAAGGGACTAAATGTAGCACCATCGCAATCAGTAATCCAACCGCTGTTCCAGCGGCGAATCCAATCAGCGTTAACTGAATGGTTGCGGAAGCGTGCATGCCAAGCCGTTCGGCCTGGGTTGCCGCTTCGCGGGCGATGTCGGACGGTGCAGGCAGCATCCATTTCTCAATATGGAAGAGGGAGACGGCTCCCTGCCATATCGCTATAAAGAGAATAACCGCCACAATGGGCGGCCATACACTTTTGAAATAGGCAGGCATTAGCGATACTTCTCCGTCAGGGTATCCATGCTGAAGCCGGTAGGGCTATGGGCGATTTTGATCTGGGAGATGATGCTTGGGCTGCCAGCCTCCACGAGTACCTCGTGCATTTTACGGACAACTTCCAGCAGTTCCTCTAGTTCCCCCTCCATCGTGGTGTCGAGCGCGTTCACCTGATATTTCAGGCCGGATTGCTGAATAACTTCAATGGCGCGATCAACGTAAGGATAAGAGTTCTCGCCATTTGGCGTTTTCGGGATAACCTGAATACTAAGTAGTGTGCTTGCCATGAGAGATCACGGCTCCTTTCGTGATATATAAAATGAACTAATGACTGTTACACTTGCCACTTCGACGACAGAATAACCTTCCAATCGCTGTTATCCCCAGATTTTTTTGATTCCCTTTCTCTAAAGGGAAAATCCGGTGATAAAGGCGACCGCTTCGCTTTTTCACGTTATTTCTGTCCTCTCCGTCCTCGTGTAAAATTTAAGTTCGTTTTATATGAGAAATTTTATTGGGGTAAAAACTCGTTTGTATATGCTTTGCTCACATCGATCTGTTCATCAAGCAGTTTTTTGCTAAACATCCAGTCGGTGTAGTTCTGCCACACTTCCTGTTTTTGCTCACCCCAGCGCGGGGCGTCATCCGTGTATTTCGGACTGAGCCATTTCTGGCTTGCCAGTACGAGGTCTTTGTCCAGATCCGGTACGGCCTTGATCAGAATGTTTGCTGCGTCTTCGGGATGATCAATTGCGTATTGATACCCTTCGGAGGTGGCTTTCAGGAATGCTTTCACCAACTCAGGGTCGTTTTGGATCGTCTGCTCGTTTGTTACGAGGACAGGCGTGTAGTAATCCAATGCATCTGAATAATCCTTCACATATAACATGTCGATGGGCTCCCCGCGCAGTTCGGCTTCAATACCCGTCCAGGCGTAGAAAATCCATGCAAAATCAATGTCCCGTTTTACTGCGGTGAAAAAGTCGGCGTCACCCATATTAATGTTTTTGACTTTGGATACATCGGCTCCGTCGCCTTCCATAATGGATTGCATCACGGCTTCTTCGACTGGGGAACCCCAACCGCCATAGGTTTTACCTTCAAAATCTTTCGGTGACTTGATATTCCGATCCGCCGGAGCAGCGAACCCGGATGTATTATGCTGAATAACTGCTGCGATGGAGACGAGTGGAACACCCTGTGTGCGGGCTTGAGTTACACTCTCCTGATAACTTACGCCAAAAGGTACTTCATTGGAGGCAACCATTGTATCTGCGCCACCGGCACCTGGTTGTACAATCTCCACGTTCAAGCCTTCGGCTTTATAAAAACCTTGATCTACAGCTGCATACAGGCCTGTATGATTCGTATTTGGTGTCCAGTCGAGCACCACTTTAATATCTTTCAGGGCGGCAGTGTCACCTTCGTTGCTGCTTTCCGCATTAGTGTTGTTGTTCTGTTCTGCCGGGGCAGCTTCTTTACCGCCACATGCGGCTACAGTCACCATAAGCACGCACAAGAGCAACAATCCCATCGTTTTACGCCATTTCATCTGTGGTTCTCTCCTTCGGTATGTCCGGCCGATTGGCACGGGGTACTCCTTGGCTTCATATCCAATCATCTTGCATAAATCGACAGATTTATACCAGTTGAGATCCGGATGACGTTATTTTTGAATAAGTAAAACGTCCATCGATGTCATTCAAGGAAGCCAGACTGCGCTTAGCGGCAGTTTTTCTTGCAATATCAGGAAGGTGATGCTTCCAAACTTATACTTTCTGATAGTAACAAAAAAAGCGCCCCGTATTCCGGGACGCGTGCAGGCGTTAGAGAGGTGGCGTTCAGCCATAGGGCTGTGCCATTTCGATATACTCCGATTCCTACGCTGGCATGATCCAGATCAGGTCTAAGGGTTAGTATCTTGGTGGGATACACTCTCAGCCGGCCAATTCCGACTCCCCTGGGAAACTATGAAGTTACGGGCATTACTAGGTGTAATTATAGGCCAGAGGGTAGGACCTGTCCAGTCATGAACTGGATAGGGACACGTATAAGTTATAAACAGGCCGTTATACATATGTATAACAGCCTGTTTGGATGTGTTATTTTCAATAATTATCGTGGGGAATCATATAAGGCAATCTGACTGAGTGCAAAAGCATCGGATTTTGGGTCATAACCTACCTGTTTCTGAGTGGTTTCCAGATTTAATCGTTTAAACCGATTATTCGAGATCCCATGCAGTATGGTGAAGGGTTCCAGATCGGTAGTTGTAATTGCTTTGAACATCAAATCACACAAGTCAGCCGGACTAATATACGCGCTCATATCCCTTGCCTCCAGCACGGGTCCGTCCGGTTGAAAATCATCATATGCACCTATACGTATTGCTACACTTTGTAAACCTTCGGTATACGCAAAATAGGAAGCGAGCGATTCTCCAAAACATTTGCTAACCCCGTACAAATTCCGTGGGCGTGTCGGCATGTCCGGATAGACCTGAGCATCAATGGGATACCCCTCGATCGTCTGTGCACTGCTTGCCAGAATGACTCTTCGTACACTTTGGTCCTTGGCTGCACGGAATACATTAAATGTGCCTTTGATATTGATGTCCAACAACGATTCATAAAATCCGGCATGCGGGGAAGGATCTCCCGCCAGATGTACAACCACATCCATGCCTTCGCAAGCATGCTGACAGGCTTCGGGGTCTGTCACATCCAGTGTCATGATCTCATGGCCTGTCCCTTGATACGTATGCAGTCTGTCGATATTCAAATCCGTTAGTCGCAGGTGAAATGTCTCTGACAAGTGTTGGGACAAGTCACGTCCAATTTTTCCGGCTGCGCCGGTAATTAAAATGTTCATGAAATCAGCTCCATTTCTTAGCGCTGGAAGAACTCAATCCATTCCTTTTCAGGTCCATAGATGAAGAAATAGCGGTAACCGTTAGGCAGTGTAATAATCTCTCCATCGATAAATTCGGCTTCGGTGGATTGAATGCGTTTGTACTCAGAATCAAGATCATCCACGTGGATCGCAAAATGGTGCACCGTACCTTCGGAAGGCAGCTTGTCGCTGTATCCTTGAATTAGCTCAATCTCAGTCTCGTTACTTCCATTGAAGCCGAGAAAGGCGAGCTGAATGACGCCGTTAGTATGGGTTACCCGGTCTTTCAATTCAAGACCAACAATCTCCGTATAGAAACGCAACGTGGTCTCCAGATCACGCACGGCAATGCCGACGTGGTCAATGCGTTTTTGAAAACTCACAATCAAAAACCTCCTTATGTAGTGAATGTTTCTACCATTTTAAGGGATATCATAGGGCTGTACTACATGGTTGTCAAATATAGTTTTAATTTGGAAAAATCAGATTTGTTCACAAAATGTTCACTTATGTGAAGGGTTTCCTCATCTCTATAATTACGAAGGTAAACAGAGAGGATGAGAGAATTGCCAACCAGCAAGAAGGAACAAATTATTTTCGGATTAATGATGTGTATAGGAATGGTCTTGGTCATGATGTTCTTCAATCTATGGCACAGTGGGTTACTCGGCAAGATGTCCCCGCTTGAAATACTGCTTCAATTCATATTATGTTTTGTCATTGCGTTTCTGGTGGAGTCTTTCATTGTTGGTCCTGTGGCGAGAAAGATTGCATTCTCCTTGCCCTTCGACAAGTCCAATAAGATTTTAGGTGTGCTCGTCATTTCATTTTTCATGGTGATTGGCATGGTTCTGATCATGTCTATGTATGGAATGATCTCGGCATATCTCGCTGATCAATTAAGTGGGTCATCCGTAATCCGTACGTATCTCCATACAATCGCTCGTAACTTCAGCCTGGCGCTTCCATATCAGTTGATTGTTCTGGGACCACTCGTCCGATATGTATTCGGTAAATTCATCAAGGATAACGGGCCTGTATTGCCTGTTGTTAATAAAAGTGTGTGATTTGGTTGACCATAAGTATTTCCTGGGCAATCTTGTGCAAATGAATAGATATTATTCTCACCTTTAATGAAAGGTGATGAGAGAGGCAAAGATAGGGCACTGCCGCCATATTACAGCGCTAACGAATCGAGGACACCTTATTAGGCAAGTTCCTAAGGGAATGAAAACCTAACGAATCTCAGCAGTGTTATTATGCAAAAAACCTCCAACGAGGCATTTAATTGATACTAATTATCTATAATAACGTCTCTAGGATTCGTTAGATTTCAAACATGCGGAAATGGAGGGGGATAGCGTGTGCTAGGTTCGTTAGAACAGAGTAACGCTACAAAAAAATGTCCACCGTCAGGTCATGGCGGTGGACATTTCAATTTCTTTAATAGGTATTTCTAATCCTCAGGACTGGATCAACACAGAACTGTTAAGTCGCAGAATTGGCTATATGTTTGTTCTGCCATTGAAACGTGATTACGCTAATGACAAGCAGGCCAACTGCAAAAATCGCAAGCATCCATGCAGACTGATTAACCGCCAGATGATCAAGACTCCATCCCGTAGTCAAAGGCAGAATGGCACCGCCAACCCCACCTGAGGCAATCAAAATGCTGGGTGTGGATTCTTCTGTTCCGGGCAGCAGTTTACTGGCGAAGACAAGGGCAATGGAGAATATCCCTGACATCGCAAGTCCAAGCAGTAAGATGATGAGAAATGCAGACCAGATTTGGTTTGTAAATGGAAATATCATTAACAAGAGAACAGATGCAAGACAACTGTACAGGACATATACGCGGTATTGGAATTTCTCTGCGATATAACCGGCGAAGAGCCGTCCCACGGACATGGCAATCCAGAAACAGGTGACACTAAGGGCTGCTCCGGCTTCCTTCATGTTCATTTTCTCAATCAGGATCGCCGGCATGAAGTTCGCAAGACTCATCTCTGTGCCAACATAGAGGAAGAAGAACAGGACGAATAATACCAGAAGAGTCCTGTTACGGCCACGATAGGTTGGACTGGATGTACTTGCAGATGCGGGATGCATCTCACCCGATGTCCCAGCAGAGTGCGTATTTACGGAAGCATGATTTGAACTCTGTCGCTCCAGAAACTTATCGAGTTCACCGAATGATCCTTTCGCCCAGAAAACAAAGGTCAGCGCTGCGCAGATCGCAACAACGAGAAAGGAGAGACGCCAGTATCCGGCAGCAATCAGACCGCTGGCAATGAGCGGCATGACCATCGCCCCAATCCCGAATAACACTTCCAGTCGACTCATAGCAACGGCTGTATTGTCTTTGATTGCAGCGATGATAATGGTGCCAATAACAGCTTCAACCATTCCGAATCCAAAGCCGGCAGCGGGTGCAATGACGAACATCCAGCCCCATGGTGGCAGCAGCATGTAGGATAATTCTGCAATACAGAGCAACGCTGTGGCGATTAACAGGCCTCCCCGTTTACCAAAGCGTCTGTTCAGCCATGGAGATAACAATACACCACCCAGGAATCCGGCAAATTGGGCAAAGATCAGCGTTCCGCCTTGGCTATAATCTTTGCCGTAATGTTCAAGTGCAACCGGTAGAATGGAACCGAGCACAACGTGGGCAAGTCCAATCAGGAAATAGGACAGACATCCGATCCAAAGTAATTTTTTCATAAAGAACTCCTTCTACTTATATACATAAATTGAGGATCACAATAAAGCGCAATCTTGAAGACAAAGTCTATCATAACAGGACATGTTACGTTGTACCATGAATTCCTGATCGATACAGAAGGTTGCAATCTGGTCCGGCGTTCGTATATACTGAGACCAACAATTACAGATCGGACCATGCCGTTGAAGAGCATCCAACTCGGAGGCGTTTTCGCCAGGGGAGCGATATTTCCCCAAGTTAACCGGAACCGCCCGTTATCGCGGACCAAGAGGCTGGAAGCAGGATATCCTGATTCAGCAAGTTGGGTGGCACCGCGAGCAGAGCGCTCCTCGTCCCAAGGGATGAGGGCGCTCTTTGTATTTTTACAGCCAAAGGAGACGGTGACCATGTTAGAAATGAAATGGATTCGGGCACATGCAGAAGAGGTTCAGGCAGCGGCAGACGGGAAAAAAATCAAGATCAACATTCGCACATTGTTAGAGCGGGATGAGGAACGCAGGGCACTTTTGCAGGAATCGGAAGAAGGACGCAGATTGCGCAATACGTTATCCGCGGACATTGGCAGACTCATGCAGGCCGGGAATCGGGAACAGGCCGAGGGTTTGCGGGCTCAGGTGAAACAGATCAATGAACAGTTGGAACAGGTGGAAGCGAGGCTCGCCCCTGTGCAGGAGGAAGTAACCAAGCTACAATGGCTGGTACCCAATATCGTGTCCCCGGATACCCCCAATGGCTTGTCGGACGTAGACAATGTAGAGCTACGACGTGTGGGAGAGGTGCCAACGTTCGAGTATAACACCAAAGATCACGTGGAACTTGGGGAGTTGCATGATCTCATCGATATTCCCCGTGGAGTTAAGATTGGCGGTACGCGAAGCTATGTATTAAAAGGCGCTGGCCTGTTATTACATCGAGCAGTACAGCAACTTGCGCTTGATTTGCTTCTGAAGCACGGCTTCACACCGATGGAGGTTCCGCTGATGGTCAGGGAGGATGCACTGGTGAACACCGGATTCTTCCCAACCGGTCGAGATCAGGTCTATGAACTCGAAGGGGAGAACAAGTGGCTGGTGGGAACTTCTGAAGTGCCGCTGGTCTCGTATTATGCGGATGAGATTGTTGATGTTCAAGAGCCTGTGAAGCTGGCCGCGGTATCGACGTGTTTCCGCAGTGAAGTTGGCTCCGGCGGACGGGATGTACGCGGATTATACCGTGTGCACCAATTTGCCAAAGTTGAGCAGGTCATTCTCTGTGCTCCTGATGCGGAAGAATCGGAGCGCATGTTGCAAGAGATTACAGGACACGCCGAAGAATTGCTGCAATTACTGGAACTGCCGTATCGTGTTGTCGCTGTATGTACCGGAGATATGTCGCAGAAAACGTACAAACAGTATGACATCGAGACCTGGATGCCAAGCCGCGGTGCATATGGAGAAACACATTCGTCGTCGAATCTGCATGATTTTCAGGCTCGCCGATCAAATATTCGTTGCCTCGATGCCGAAGGCAAGTTGGCGTATTGTCACACGCTCAATAATACGGCGGTGGCATCGCCGCGTATCCTGATTCCGTTGCTTGAGAATCATCAGCAGGAGGATGGAAGCATTCGCATTCCGGTAGCCCTGCGGCCATATATGGGCGGCGCCGAGAGCTTGATTTTGCCAGAGCAGGATGAAGTGAAGTAGAGAGGTTAGGTAACACTTTAGTAATTCAAAAAGGGGATGTTCCAAACGTCATGTTGCATGTGACGATGGGCATCCCATTTTCAATGGTAACACTATTTAACGAGCCAATTTCCTACTATGTTGTGCTGAACTGATCCGGTAAGTGCTTGAACCTCAGATATAGCTTGCTTCTTTGATTAAAATTTCTTCGTTTATGTAAGTAAATAAAATTATTTCTTAAATGTCAACGCAGCTTCCATTCACGCTCGTTAATGATTTCAATTTGTCCAGATTCAAGGGCTTTTTTGAAACGATTGCGGGCTGTTTTCATCAATAGAACCATTTCGTCTTCAGGACGAATCTTGGTGGATGTCGAAGTGACGATAGCTTTCATACGTTTACGGTTATTTTTAGGTGAAACCATATCAAGCAAATTCTTTTCGATCATACAATATCCCACCCCATTTTTTAGGTTTATTAAAACAGTATTACGCGACCTTCCCATATTATACAATGAAAATCATGAATTGTTCCAAGACTCTCACTTATGTTATTCAACTTTATGCAATTCGTATCCGATATAATATAATAGAAGTAAAATATTGGATTATGGGAGTTGGAAATTAAAAATGAATAGAATCAAACTGGCGCTTCGAGGCACACTTGCTCTAATGATTGCATTGACCGTACTGGTCCCTTCGTTGGCTTTGGCGGCTACCGGTGACGTGACATCGATTGAAATTACCAATAGCAGCCCGCAGAAGATGAGTGTCTCCGAAACAGCTGCGCTTCAGGTGATGGCAACGGTAGAAGGTTTTGATAACAAGCAGGATGTTACCCAAGGCGTGACTTGGTCCACCAGTAATGCAGCAGTCGCGACGATGGTGAAAGGCAAAGTCAAGGCTGTGGCCGCGGGCGAAGCAACCATTTTTGCACAGGTAGACGGGGCTAAAGCTCAGTTGGTTGTCCAAGTTCAGGAGAAGATCAAAAGCATCAAAGCTTCACCGAAATCCTACAGTTTTGTTAAAGGCAGTGAAAGCACCCTTCCGAAAGTAAGCATTACCCGTGCGAATGGTAAGGAAGAGGATGTGACATCTGAGATTGTGTGGTCCGTATCCACTTCTTCGGCTGTGCTGGAAAACGGTAAAATCAAAGGCGTTACACCTGGCAGAGTATTGCTGCAAGGCAAATATGGAACAACGATCGTGAAAGTCCCCGTTGCTGTGACGGACGAGATTACCAAAGTCGAGGTTACCCCTGCAACTATGCAGCTGAATATCAAGAAGTCCAAAGCGTTGAAGGTTATCGGCACCTACGCGAATGGCAAAACGATCAACCTTTCGAAACAAATCATATGGACCTCTTCCAACACAAATGTAGCTATCGTGAAAAATGGAGCCGTTAAGACACTGACAGAAGGACAAGCCACCTTGACAGGAACTTATCAAAATCAGACAATAAAGGCAGAGGTTACCGTTGTACCTTTGCTCAAAAAGCTCATTACAGGCCAGAAAAAACTGGTTTTGTCCCCACAGGGAAGTACAACGCTGAGTGTGATGGCACAGTATGATACGGGCAAGACCACTGTTGTGACCAACAGTGCGGTGTGGAGCAGCACAAAGCCGGGCGTAGCGACAGTAACAAATGGCAAGATTGTGGCTGTAGGCAAAGGGAAAACGTCCATCACGGCCAAGTGGGGCAACAAAAAAGTGACGATCCCTGTTACGGTAAAATAAATCTTCATATAATAAAGCATCTTGCATGATCCAAAAATTAGTTTCAGTACATGACATCGTTAAAATCATCAAGGTAACAGACAACTAGGGGCGTAGACATACGCTCCTTTTTTGGATATATAGAAATATGTATCTGAAATGCCTTCTGCTTCAACAACTATATAAGGGGATTGGATGGGATGAATATGAAAGCTTCGATTATAAGCTCAGACTCTAACTCTAGTGATCTGGCTTACCTGAAATATCTTTTTCTATCCCTAAGTTCCATACTTACATTTCAACGGAGTACTACGATTAAGCGCATGAAGCAACGCACCTATGAAAAATACAGAGAAGGTTACCATTTAAAATGTCATGGTGAAGAGGAGATACCTGAATGAAAGATCCAATTCAACCGGAAAATTGGCCTGCCTGGGCGACAGAGTCGGTAGAGATTGCTCCGGCCAACCCCAATTGGGATGCGCAGGCTCAGGATGAAATCCGGCAACTCAAACGTCTTCTAGAGCAGTTTAATATTCATCAATTCGAACATATCGGAAGCACGTCCATTCCAGGGTTACCCGCCAAGCCCATTATTGATCTGATGGCAGAGGTACAGTCATGGGATGACATGGATCTGATTGCGGATCAGCTGAATCCGTTGGGCTGGAAGTACGTTCCGCCTGAACTGGATGGACGGGAGTACAGACGATTCTGGGTCAGGGTTAAGGATGGCAAGAGAGCTGTACACCTTCATCTGATGCGCCCGGGAGAAGAACGCTGGGATCGTCAAATTCGGTTTCGGGATGTGCTGAGAAAACGCCCAGATCTGGTGGAAGCTTACGCCGTCCTGAAGACAAAGCTTGCTGATGAGAACAAGGAAGATAGGGAATCGTATACCGCTGCCAAAACGCAATTTATTTTACAAGTGCTTGATGAAGGCGTGTGATTGATTGAAAAGCGTACTTATCAAAGACAGGCTGATCTATTTCTTCGCAGTCATGATGACCATGGCGGCAGGACTCGCATCCAGACACTTTGGTGATCGATTGCCGGATTGGGTGCATGAACATTTCGGAGATGCATGTTGGGCGGGCATGATTTATTTCGGAGTACGCATGGTGTGGCCTCATCGCAGCTTGGTATGGGCGATGTGTTTGAGCTGCGTATTCAGCTGGATGATTGAGTTCTCGCAGTTGATTCAGACGCCTTGGCTGATTGAGATACGCTTTACCGTATTAGGTGCTCTTATTTTGGGACATGGTTTTCTGGTGATCGATCTGATTCGATATACGGTCGGTATTCTGTGCATGGTTATGATAGATCGTTATTTCCTGAGAAATAAGATGGCTGGATCATGAACTCAAGTGAATCATGGAGGTGTGCTACATGAATGTAGAAAAACTTTTTGCCGAATTGCCCGAATTCGAAACACAGCGGTTAAAACTGAGGCGGCTTACGATGGATGATCTTGATGAATATTATGCGTTTGCCTCTGATCCGCGAGTGAGTCAGCAAAGCTTGTGGAACTGCCATGAGACGGTGGAGGATTCAATTCAATATATTCAGCGGGTGCTGGATAATTATGAACGGAAAACGGTACATATCTGGGCTTTTGTTTTAAAGGAAACAGGGACCTTGATCGGGAGGGGTGGCATTTTTCATCTCAACGAACCCATGCAGAGTGCTGAACTAGGGTACGCGATAGCCAGCAGTCACTGGGGTAAGGGGCTCGCAGCAGAAGCGATGCAACCCATCGTGGATTATTGCTTTCAGGAATTGGACTGCAATCGGTTGGATGGGAAATGTAATGCAGGCAACATAGGCTCTGCACGCGTAATGGAGAAGCTGGGCATGTCGTACGAAGGTTTGTTACGCAAACAGTTGAAGATCAAAGGTGTATTTACGGATCAAAAATTGTACTCCCGTATCCGGGATGATCTATAATACTTCCAATGACACATAGGGTACATCGCAGAAATTGAAGGAGGCGGAACCATGATCTACAGTATTATTTCCCGTTCGTTGTGGGAGCAAGTGTCAAAAGGGACTGAGTATGCACCAGATAGCCTGGAGACAGACGGATTCATTCATTGTTCCACTAAGGAACAGATCCCATGGGTAGCCGGGCAATATTATGCAGGCCGCACGGATCTGTTATTACTTAGTATTGATGAGAAGGCGTTGAAGCCGGAACTGGTGTATGAGGATCTCTACGAATTGAATGAACTATATCCACATATCTATGGTGAGCTCAATCTGGATGCGGTTCGCAAAGTCATTCCATTTGAACCGAATGCAGACGGTACATTCTCATTTCCTGAATAAATAACATGTGACGCTTCTATTTGGACGTGATCTGGGGACATTATACTTTTTCGAAGGGTGGTTAACGGATGGATATGAATCAGGTTTTTCTGGAGACAGCCGAGAAGCAATTCCTGTATTATAAGCAGCTCGGGGAAAAAGCCATGGCACAACTGGATTCCGAGCAATTGTTTCAATCTTGGAATGAAGACGCGAACAGCATTGCGGTAATTGTAAAACATCTATGGGGCAATATGCTGTCCCGCTGGACGGATGTACTGACAACAGATGGTGAGAAACCGTGGCGTGAACGGGACGCCGAATTCGTGAATGATATTTCTTCCCGGGAAGAGTTGCTCTCCAAATGGGAAGAAGGCTGGAATTGTCTACTCGAATCCATTCGTTCATTTACCCCGGAACAATTGTCTCATATCATATATATTCGGAATGAAGGTCATACCGTCATGGAGGCCATTATTCGGCAATTGGCGCATTATCCGTATCATGTTGGGCAGATTGTATTTGCCGCGAAAATGCTTAAAGAAACAGCTTGGGACAGTCTCTCGATTCCGAGAAATGGGTCAGATCAATATAACGGCGGCAAATTTGCCAAACCGAAGGCACGCAAACATTTTACAGAAGATGAACTTCATATAGAAAAAGGTGAGGAACAACAATGACTCAAATTGCATTGATTCGCCATGGAAGTACAGCGTGGAATAAGGAAAAACGTTCGCAGGGACAGACGGATAATCCGCTGGATCAGGAAGGCAGGGAACAGGCGGTATTACTTGCCGCGAGACTGGCCGACGAATCCTGGGATGCCATCTATGCAAGTGACTTGGAACGTGCAAGTGAGACAGCTCGCATCATTGGTGATCGCTTGGGCATTCAGGAGATTCATCTGGACCCTAGACTTCGCGAGATGGGCGGAGGACAGGTCGAAGGAACGACGGAAGAGGAACGGTTAGCCAAGTGGGGAGCGGATTGGAGTACTCTGGATCTTGGACGGGAGCTTGCAGATGCAGGGACTGTTCGAGGCAGTGCGGTGCTTGAAGATATTGTACAGCAGCACCCCGATGGAAGAGTGATCGTTGTCAGTCACGGAGCCGTTCTGCGGAATACACTGCGAGGTCTGGTGCCTGAACTGGATATCAGTGTGAAGCTGTCCAACACATCCATTACCCGGATCGCCAAGAATGAGAATGTGTGGCAATGCGAACTGTACAATTGCAGCGTACATTTGGATTCGTCCAGGGAGTCTTAATAGATGGATGCTCTGACGTTAAAACAAAAATTACAGCATATTCAGTCGTCTAATCATTCCATTGATCACGAGGAACAGCCTTACGAATTGGCACTGCATATGATGAAGCATATTGGTAGTACTGATCCTGTCCTGCGGGATGAATTGATCTATGTTGCGTTTGCAACATGGATTGGACAGGGTGTATTTTCGGAAGATCAGCTAAGGCATATGTTGCAGTTGGCGCTGGACGATCAGCACCTGTTCTATGGGATCGGAGAGCAGGGGACGGATAGTGTGTTTACGCGGACGTTCTCCGTATTGTTACTGCCTCCCATTCTGAATGTGGATCGTCAGCGTCCTTTCCTGGACAAAGAGGATATCGCAGGGATTCATCATCGGTTGACTACATATCTGGAACGTGAAAAAGATGTTCGCGGCTACGCCGATAACAAGGGCTGGGCGCATGCCCCTGCACACGCGGCGGATGCGGTTGAAGACTTGGCACAATCGCCATATCTGGAGCGAACGGATCTGCTGGAACTTCTGCATGCACTCGCTGTAAAAATAACGGAATCAAGTGTGGTTTACATCCATGATGAAGATCAGCGAATAGCGCATGCTGTGATTACCATTCTGCGTCGCAATCTGTTGGAGCCAAAGGATATTACGACGTGGATCGATTCCCTTCATCAAGGAGACCAGGCGGTGAACAGATCACTTCTGGAAACCAGTCATAGGAACCTGAATGTGCGTCTGTTTTTGCAGACACTGTATCTTGCGATACGTACAGAAGAAGATGAGCCGTTTCCGGATTTTTGTTCACTAGTATTGCAGGCATTGGAGAGAGATAAATAACGATACGCTAAACGTTTGGAAAAAGGGGGAGATGGCGCATGACTGAATTGACGTATGCATGGACGGAGGAGATCCTATCTCCGCTGGGTGAGACAGCGGTTATCATCCAGTGTGGAGATCGTTTGTCTGAAGCGGTGCAGCGCAGAGTGATGTCTGTATGTGCTTTGCTGGAAAAAAGCACTCTGTCAGCCATGATCGAATGGGTACCTTCATATACGTCCGTTACGCTATTTTATGATCCGTTCATCTCCCCGTACCCCGAGTTATGCCGGATTCTGCTTCAGCAGTTGAATCAAATGAAGGAATCCGTACAAGACAACAAACCCAGAACGGTCACCATTCCCGTATGTTATGGTGGCGAGTGGGGCTCTGATCTGGACTATGTTGCCAGTGAACATGGACTGACCCCAGAAGACGTTATTGCGATTCATACATCCGGGGATTATCTCGTACATATGATTGGGTTTGCACCGGGTTTTCCGTATCTCGGCGGTTTGTCTGAACAGATTGCTACGCCCAGACGGGCAACGCCAAGGCTTCGGGTTGAGGCGGGCACAGTAGGTATCGGTGGCAAACAGACAGGAATCTATCCAGTGGATACACCCGGGGGATGGCAATGTATTGGACGAACGCCACTCCGGTTGTTTCGGCCGGAAGAGAACATACCGAGTTTGCTGGTAGCAGGTGATCGGGTTCGATTCAAACAGATTACGATGCAGGACTATCTGGCGTTGAAGCGGAAGGAGGGCGAACGATGAGTATTGAAGTGATTCGCCCTGGTCTGTTATCTACCGTTCAGGATGAAGGCAGAACCGGTTATCGCCGGTATGGTATTCATCCTGGCGGGGTCATGGACACCTTTGCAGCCAGAGCAGCCAATATGCTTGTGGGCAACTCCCGACATGCGGCAGTACTGGAGATGACGATGACGGGGCCAGAGCTTCGATTTCAGGAGAGCCAGCTAGTCTCATTATGTGGAGCCGATCTGACGGCAACGGTGGATCATCTGTCTATACCTTTGTGGCGTCCTGTGTTGGTGCGGGCAGGAAGTGTACTGAAGTTTGGTCAATGTCGTCATGGCTTGCGTGGTTATCTGGCGATTGCGGGTGGAATAGCTGTGCCTGAAGTGATGGGCAGTCGAAGTACAGACCTCAAGACAGGTCTTGGCGGTATGGATGGGCGAGCCTTGCGCGTGGGGGATCTGTTATCCAATGGTGAACTTTCTGTCGAAGCGCAAGGTTGGATGCAACGTATGGAGCAGCAGGTAAAGGAGAGTGAGCGGGACCACCGAATATTGGCGCCTGCGTGGCTTTTATCTGAACGTGAAAGACCTGACTATTATGGGCAACCTGTTATTCGTGTGATGGAGAGCAAGGATAGTTTTCTGTTCAGCGAAGAGAGTCTTGCACAATTCTATGCCGAAAAATACGTGATCTCTCCACAATCCGATCGGATGGGCTATCGCTTGCAAGGCTCCATAATGGAGCTGGATCAGCCCCTGGATCGGCTGTCTGAAGCCGTTACCTATGGCACGGTGCAGGTGCCACCGGATGGTCAGCCCATCATCTTGATGGCGGACCATCAGACGATTGGAGGTTATCCTGTCATTGCACAGGTAGCTCGGGTGGATATACCTATCCTGGCTCAGGCTAGGCCAGGAACCCAAATTTCTTTTAAAAAGATTATGCATGATCAAGCTGGACAGTTGTATTTGCAACAGGAAATCAGTATGCAGCTCATGGATAAGCTGATACGCAGAAGAATGGCAGGAATGGGGGGCGCTTAATGAATACCTCGAAAACTCTGGATATCAATTGTGATCTGGGCGAAAGTTATGGTGTATATCGCACGCTATCCGATGAGTCCATTCTACCCTTGATTACATCAGCCAATATTGCCTGCGGGTTTCATGCAGGAGACCCGGCTACAATGCGGCTGACGGTAGAGAGGGCATTGGAGCATCAGGTGGCAATTGGAGCCCACCCCGGGTTGCCGGATTTGCAAGGGTTTGGCAGAAGACGTATGGACATTACGCCACGGGAAGCATATGACATGGTGGTGTATCAGATTGGTGCGCTGGATGCCTTTGTCCGGGCAAGCGGAGGGCGAATGCATCATGTAAAACCACATGGTGCCTTATACAATATGGCCGCAGAAGATGCGAAGCTTGCTGAAGCCATCACCGAGGCGATCTATCAAGTGCAGCCTGAACTGTATCTGTATGGTCTGGCGGGCAGTGAGCTGATTCATGCCGCGGATCGCATCGGTCTGCGTAGTGTGAGCGAAGTGTTTGCGGATCGAACCTATGGGACGGACGGAAAGTTAACTCCTCGCAGCCAAGCTGGAGCCCTCATTGAAGAATCGGGAAAAGCGATTGCTCAAGTGTTTCGGATGGTGAAAGACGAAGTCGTTGTATCCACGGACGGTACGTTGGTTCCCATTAAGGCAGAGACGGTCTGTATCCACGGTGACGGAGCGAACGCTCTCGCATTTGCTCAAGAGATTCGTCGTGTGCTGGAATCGGAAGGCATTAAGTTATCCGCGCATACCACGGGATGATATTAATGTTCAGCAGAACAATAGTAGTATCAGGTTGTTCGGATTGAACTTTGAAATTTTGGAATGACAAGGAGTGAATGAACAGAATGAAACCCATACGCAACTCGGCAAAGGCTGTCATTGTGCAGGATGGACGATTGCTGGTCATCCGGCTGGAAGACCAATATGGTACCGCTTATGTGTTCCCAGGTGGAGGACAGGAGAAAGGTGAAGAACTCAAGGATGCGGTCGCACGCGAATGTCTGGAGGAGATTGGTCAGGCCGTGAACGTGGGAGAGCTGTTACATATCCGGGAGTATATCGGTAAAAATCATGAATTCGCCGAGTGGGATGCAGATATCCATCAGGTTGAATTTTATTTTGCGTGCAGCCTGATCGATCCGGAGGCAACCGTTTTTGAAGGCTCCAATCCAGATGACCACCAAGTCGCCGTGGAATGGATTGCACTTGAAGAGCTGTCCAACATTCGTTTATATCCAAAAACAATTGGCGAATTGCTTCTTAAATCAGGCTCTTCTTCAATCTATCTTGGAGATCTGAATTAAATCAGCCAAGAAGAAATATCGTGCTAACCCCTTTATGTAAACAATTTTATAAAGAACTTTTCCAATTTTGTCACGTTAACGTATCGGTTCATGGATTCACCATAGGTGAGGTGGGTACACTATAAGTACAGGCTTATTACAAAAGCATTTGCATTAAGCTGTCTCTAGTAATAAGGGATTAATGAACTGTCATTAAACACAAAGAGGTAGTAACAACTACACTTCTCTTGTACTTTTTATTATTCACCCTTAATTGGAAGAACAGTAGACGTAGTGGAGGGGACGGAATCGATTCTGAGGAAGCAAAGCGTTCGCCTTTATCACCGGATTTTCCCTTTGAGAAAAGGGAATCAAAAAAATCCGGGGATAACAGCGATCCAAAGAACGATCCGTACCCGGAACGGCCGCCTACAAGAGTTCTTCAAATATCCCCCAAACCGAAAGGAGCACTTCCCATGAACCAGACTGAATTGGAACAAAACATTGTAAAAGCATTGGAAAACAACCCTTTTTGCAGTTTCTCCACTGTGGAGAATGGTAAACCGAAATCCCGCTATATGGCGCTTTTCAACGATGGACTGAACATTCATCTGGCAACGAACCGCCGTACACACAAAGTAGAGGAACTGGAGAATAATCCGAATGTTAGCCTGCTACTTGGTTATGAAGCTGGTGGTTCCAAGGAAGTAGTTGAGATCGAAGGAACCTGTGAAGTGACGAAGAACGAAGGATTGCGTGAGCAAGTGTGGAACGATGAACTGAAGGCGTGGTTCGATGGACCTAATGATCCGAACTATGTCATTCTGGACATCACCCCGGCTCGTATCGAATATACAGGGAAAGATCATGAACATCATGTGTGGGAACAATAATCCGAATATGAACATAACCTCTGCAAAGTAGCGTCCTTATGCGAAAATACGCGCAGAGTTTAATCCAACCGTGAAAGCCATTAAGGTTTCACGGTTTTTGGTATGGATGAATAACGCTGAATTGGATATACATGTAAGGCACATGTAATATACGTATTTTAAAGATAATAAGCACTAAATACCTACTAAAATGTTGAAAAAAATGTCGAATTCACGCATGATAATGTAAACTCGCCTAGGTATGTGCGGGTAATGTAAAAAATAATGCTTTTCAATGACTGAACATTGCGTTATGATTTGGAATGTAAACGACAAGCACAGACATAAATAGATGTTCATGTGAGATAAACTTACCTGAAATTCCGATGCATGTCATCAGAGCGTCAGTACGCACAACCCATGAAATCTATCTTTTTTCTGCGCTCTTCGTTTGCCCATTAATGCATGATTCAATGTACATAACCGGGAGGGGTTATTTTGAAAATGAGAAAAAAAGTATTATCAAGCCTGACTGCCGCTTTGGTTGCATTAAACGTGCTTGCGGTATTTCCGGTACCTGTGTCGGCTGCGGATGCTACCAAAGTTAAACTGCGGATCATGGAGACCACAGACATTCATACCAATCTGGTTAACTATGATTATTATTCCGACAAAGAGACAGACCAATATGGACTCGCTAAAACAGCAACACTGATTAAGAAAGCCCGTGACGAAGCGAAGAACAGCCTGCTGTTTGATAACGGGGATCTAATTCAGGGGAATCCGCTGGGAGACTACACTGCCAAAATTGATCCATTGAAAAAGGGTGAGACTCACCCTGTATATAAAGCGATGAATCTGCTCGATTATGATGCAGGTAACATCGGTAACCATGAGTTCAACTATGGTCTGGACTTCCTGGACATGACGCTCGAGGGAGCGAACTTCCCTTACATTAATGCCAACGTCTATGTAGACGATGGTGATGATGATGAGACAAATGACAAGAACTATTTCACACCGTATGAGATTTTGGATAAAAAAGTAACGGATGAGACGGGCAAAGAACATACGATCAAAGTAGGTGTGATCGGATTTGTACCGCCACAAATCATGCAATGGGACAGCGCTAATCTTGAAGGTAAGGTCATCGCCAAAGACATTATTGCTACTGCAAAAAAATTCATTCCTGAAATGAAAGCCAAAGGTGCCGACATTATTGTAGCTATTCCTCACTCCGGATTTGAGGAAATTCCTCAAACGGATCTGATGGAGAACTCCGTTCTGTATCTGAGCCAAGTTGAAGGCATTAATGCTATTCTGTTTGGACATGCCCACAAAGTGTTCCCAAGTGCTGATTTTTCCGGCAAAAAAGGGGTAGACCTGGAGAAGGGCACCATTAACGGCGTTCCTGCTGTAGAGCCAGGATTCTGGGGGGATCACCTGGGGATTATTGATCTGGATCTAGAACAAGTGGATGGCAAATGGAAAGTGGTCGATTCCAAAACGGAAGCACGCCCAATCTATGACACAGCCAACAAAAAACCACTGGTAGAGGCTGATCAGGACATCATTGATGCGGTTCATGAAGAGCATGAAGGTACATTGGAGTATGTTCGTGGTCCGGTGGGCGAAACGACTGCACCCATCAACAGCTTCTTCGCTCTGGTTCAGGATGATCCATCCATTCAGATCGTAACGAATGCACAGAAATGGTATGTCGAAAAACATATGCAAGGTACGGAATATGAGAAAATCCCTGTATTGTCCGCAGGTGCACCGTTCAAAGCCGGTGGACGTTCAGGCGCTTCGTATTACACGAATATCCCTAAAGGCACCATTGCCATCAAAAACGTTGCTGACCTGTACGTGTATCCAAATACGGTACATGCTGTAATGGTTAACGGCGCAGAACTGAAAGAATGGCTGGAATGGTCTGCAGGCCAGTTCAACCAGATCGACCCGGCTAAAGGTGGACAACAACAACTGATCAACAATGACTTCCCAACGTACAACTTCGATGTTATCGATGGTGTAACGTATCAGATTGATGTGACACAACCAGCCAAGTATGACGGCAAAGCAACCGTTGTAAATGCATCGGCAAGCCGGATCAAGGATCTGAGTTTTAACGGTAAACCGATTGACCCAGCGCAAAAATTCATCGTAGCGACGAATAACTACCGTGCTTCTTCGTCCAAGCTGGCTAACCCGGACGGTAAACGTATCGTTCTGGCTGCACCGGATGAGAACCGTCAAGTGATCATCGACTACATCCGTGAGAATAAAACGATTAATCCGGCAGCGGACGGCAACTGGTCCCTGGCACCAATTAAGCCATCTGCTGGGTTAACCGCAGCAGCGCTGAACGATCTTGAAGTTGTGTTTGCTTCTTCCCCGGATGCAAAAGATCTGGTTGAAGCAAACCCGGCGATGTCTTTCATTGGTACAAATGATGATGGTTTTGCTGAATACGGCATGAAATTGACTGGAGAAGCAACAACAACTCCGAAACCAGGTACGGAGCCTGCTCCAACACCTACAAAGCCAACTAAACCTACGGAGCCGACTACTCCAACCAAACCAACGACCAAGCCACAGCCTGAGAAACCAGCGGGCGGCAAAGTGGTATATGTGGTGAAAAAAGGCGATAACTTGTACCGCATAGGTTTGAAATATGGTGTAGACTGGCGCAAGCTTGCGACAGCTAACCAAATCTCAAATGTGCATAACCTGAAAGTTGGACAGAAAATCGTGATTCCCGCTTCTTAAAGTTTAATAAGTTGAGGGAGACCGACAGTCATCAGACTGTCGGTCTTTTTTTCTGCAAATTTGAATATATTTGTTCCAAGAACCGTCATACAGGAAGTCATCAAAACAGTAGAGATTAATTTTAAGACCCATGATATAATATTTACAAACTTTGGGTATATACAAGTGAACATTAATGGACATGGAATCTAAATTGGCAAGGGGGGTCCTACATGAATTGCAGTGGCTGCAGTCCAATCTATCCTATAGAGGGCCAAGGTACCTTGTACTTGCGTCCCATTTCCCCCGCTTTGCTGGAAGCGCTACAAACGCCGGGAAGACTTATCGAGACGTCGGATGACATGATGTGGATGGATTTTTCGAATCTTGAGACGGTTCAGAATTTAATAAAAGAGATCGGCGAAATTGATCCGACATTACGTGATTCCCTAACCGTTCAGATTCTGCCTATTTACGAACAGGCTAATGAAGAAAGCTGGATTAGTCTAACCATGCAGGAGTCCCGTTTCAAACATGCGGAGCTTGTTTCCATTATTCTGGAGCATCAATTCAGCAGTCATATGCAACCCATCGTTGATGCATCGGAGCAGATTATCGGATATGAGTTTTTGCTTCGTCCTGCTGAGAATGGAAAATCCTTCAGTTCCTATGAATTATTTGAAGTTGCGCGTGAGACCGGACTACATTCTTTTCTGGATCGATTGGCGCGTATTACTGCTATTGAGACCAGTGCCCTTTTTCTGCCGCATGGTGTCAAACGCTTCGTAAATTTCCTGCCTTCCTCCATATACAATCCCGAATATTGTCTGACACATACGTTTGAAGCGATTGAACGCCTTTCGCTGGACCCTAAAGATTTTGTGTTTGAAGTCGTGGAAACAGAGCAGATTCAGCATATGCCTATCTTGCAGCAAATCTTTGAGGTATATCGTTCCCGTGGAATGTCGGTTGCACTGGATGATGTGGGTGCCGGATATTCGACAATAGAGTTGATGAATCGGTTAGAACCGGATTTTGTCAAAATAGATCGAAGTCTTATTGATCGTTGTGATCAGGATTCGACCAAACAAGAGAAAATTCTTCACATTGTTGAGATGTCGAGTCGATTTGGAGGGCAAGTCCTTGCCGAGGGGATCGAACGAATGGAAGAGTTTGAATTCTGTCGTTCCATAGGTATTGAGCTTGCACAGGGCTACTATTTTGGTAAACCCTCTGCGCACCCCCCAGCCGGTCCTTACTCTAATACTTCATCTAATTCATGGAATAATTAGTAACCTGTACCTTGTACAAGTCGCTTCTGATCAGAGGTGGCTTGTTTGGCGTGCCTGCACATTTTTCTCTCAAATAAATACCCTCATTTAGCCGATATATAAGATAAGCCTTTTAGATTGATCCATACATACAAAGAAAGAGGGCATTTTTACATTTTGAGGGGGAGAAAGACATGAGTGAAACTCAGGATAATAAACCAATGAAAGCAGCGAAACCTATCAAACCAAAACATAGTCAAAATAAAAAGAAGAAAAAGAAAGGTTTTGTCTGGAATATAAGGAACAAACTATTGGTCTCCTTCCTGGCTGTTCTACTCCTGCCAAGCTTGGCAGTCGGCTTAATCACACTAACGATGGCTGAAGATGGCGTACAAGGACAATTAGTGGATAGTGCCATGCAAAGTGTGAGCACTGCCAATACCATTGTAGAAAGCCAAGTGAATTACAAGATTCATGACATTAACTATTTCGCGGATGCTCTTGATCCGACCCTGATCAAAGGGGAGAACGATAGTCCCGAGCTTCAGTTGAAACTGGAGCAATATCTGGGCTTGCATCCCGATGCCATGAATATTTTTGTAGGAACAACAGACGGAGTCATGGTTCGAGGTAAACCAACAGCGAGCAGCACACGGGGAGATGCTTTTGACCCTAGAGAGCGGGAATGGTACAAACTAGCGATGGAAAAGCCAGGTACAGCTGTTGTATCAGCTGTATCTGTTAATACCGATGGTGTTGCAGTTGTGTTTATCTCCAAAACATTAAAGGATCAATCCGGTGTCATCGGTTTATCTCTGGACCTGACAGACCTGCAAGAGCAGACATCCATTAAGGTGGGCAAAGAAGGCTACGTCATTATTATGGATGCAAACAAAAACTATGTCGTATCCCCTGTAGCAGATGCAGGTACGCCGGAAACGAGTGGCTTGCTGGATGAGATGTATGAAGGTCCAGAAGGTCAATTCGATTACGTGTTCAACGATCAGCCGAAGATGATGATTTTTTCAACAAATGAAGCAACAGGCTGGAAAATTGCAGGCACGATGCTCAAGAGTGAAGTAACTAATGCAAGTAAGGATATTCGCATGGCCACATTTATTGTTATTCTGGCGGCTACGTTCCTTACACTCCTCTTTATTATATGGTTTACACGCTCCATGCTGCGTCCAATTAAACGACTGCAGGAATCTGCCAGAGCCGTGAGTAAAGGTGACTTGACCGTGAAAATGGAAACAGGGCGTAAAGATGAAGTCGGAGAACTAGCGAAGTATTTTGAACGTATGGTCGATAACCTGCGGATGATGATTCTGGGCGTACAGGAAACGACAGAGCAGGTATCTGCTTCTTCTCAAGAATTGTCTGCCAGTGCAGAACAAACTACCAAAGCGATTGAACATTCAACACTGGCCATTCAGGAACTGGCTGAAGGTGCAGAGCAGCAGGTAAACAGCGTGAAAGACGGATCGGGACAGATGAGCCGAATGGCAGAAGATGTTCGAATGATGTCGGAGCGTGTACAATCGATTACGGCAAATATGCGGCATACGTCCGGAGCGGCTTCATCTGGGAATGAGGCAGCAGGACAGGCTGTGGAGCAGATGAACAGTATCCAGGAAACGGTGGAGCAGCTGGGAACGGTGGTTCAATCTCTGAATGCCCGTTCCGTTGAGATTGGTAGCATGGTTGATGTTATTGCATCCATCTCCAAACAAACAAACTTGCTCGCATTAAATGCTTCTATTGAAGCAGCAAGAGCGGGGGATGCGGGGCGTGGGTTTGCAGTTGTAGCTGGTGAGGTACGCAAACTGGCAGAAGAATCCGGAAGTTCGGCAGCGCAGATTGGTGAGGTGGTTCATAATATCCGTCAGGACATGGATGCCGCTCTAATCGCTATGAATGCAGCTCAGACTCGGGTAGGAGAAGGAATTCAGGCCGTGAATACGTCAGGACAATCCTTTGCTCAGATTCGGGAGGCGGTGGAAGATGCTGTTCATACATTGGATGACTTGTCCGCAACAACGAAGCAACTGGAGAGCGGTGCATCGCACGTTGCCAAGGCGATGAGTGATATTTCGAATGTGACCCAGGAATCGGCTGCGAATACAGAATCCGTGTCGGCATCTTCGCAAGAACAACTGGCATCGGTAGAAGAGATTGCATCATCCTCGGCACATCTGAATAGCATGGCAGAACAATTACAAGGACTGCTTGGCATGTTCAAGATGGTGGAGGATACACCGAAGGATAAGGGTAAAGAATAAATTCTAAAATTAGGAACACCATAACTTACCACACATTTTATATTAAAAGAAAATAAAGATAGACAATATTCCTGTTGCCCTGTATAAATATATCGTCTGGTCATTCCGCGCATAGAGCGGTGTAATCTTACAGTATAAGATTGAATTAACGAAATAATATATTGATACAGGGTACAGCAGGAGGCTCTATGGTATACGTAGCAATACTGATTTTTGTAGTAACGATCACCTTGGTGATCTGGCAACCTCGTGGATTGGGTATCGGTTGGACTGCCTCTGGTGGGGCATTGCTTGCTCTGCTGTGTGGAGTTGTCAGCTTAAACGATGCCTCGGATGTAGCATCCATTGTATGGAATGCAACGCTGGCCTTTGTCGGCATTATTATGATTTCTCTCATTCTCGACGAGACGGGTTTCTTCGAATGGGCTGCCCTTCATATGGCTAGGCTGGCTGGAGGAGACGGTCGCAGACTGTTCTTCTACTCCATTCTTCTGGGAGCCGCGGTATCTGCCTTGTTCGCGAATGACGGTGCCGCGCTCATTCTGACGCCAATTGTGCTGGCAATGGTGCGTGCATTGAAGTTTGATGAGCGCATGGTGTTGGCTTTTGTGATGGCGAGTGGGTTTATTGCCGATACAACGTCGTTACCGCTGGTCGTCAGCAATCTGGTTAACATTGTTTCGGCCGATTTCTTTGGCATTACATTTGTGGAGTATGCTGTACGCATGGTTGTGCCCAATCTGTTCTCAATCGTAGCGAGTACGGGGATGTTGTTTTTGTTTTATCGCAAAAGCATACCCCTTCGCTACGACATCTCCGCGGCACGTGACCCGAAGGAAGCGATACGTGATCCACGGATGTTCCGAATCGCCTGGTTCATGCTTGGGCTGTTATTGGTTGCCTATGCATCCAGTGAGTTTCTGCCGATTCCCGTGTCGGTTATCGTTGGCTCTGTTGCGTTGCTGTTCGCTTTGTTGGCACGCAAGAGCGAGGCTGTTGATCTGAAACGGGTAATTAAGGAAGCGCCATGGTCGATTGTGGTGTTCTCGGTGGGCATGTATATCGTCGTATATGGACTGCGGAATGCAGGGTTAACGGATCATCTGAGCCGCTGGCTGGATGCCATAGCAGAGCATGGTCTGCTGGCTGCTTCGCTCGGGATGGGCATTATCGCTGCTGTATTATCATCGGTGATGAACAATCTGCCGACCGTGTTGATTAACCTGCTAGCCATCCAGGGCGCACATACTGAAGGTATCATTCAAGAAGCATTGATCTATGCCAATGTCATTGGTTCCGACCTGGGTCCCAAAATGACCCCGATTGGATCACTTGCCACATTGCTGTGGCTGCATGTGTTATCCCGTAAAGGTGTGAAGATCACATGGGGGTATTATTTCAAAGCAGGTATCATCCTGACGATCCCGACACTTTTGATCACGTTGGCCGGATTGGCGCTATGGCTATGGATTATAGGTTAGTACAATCGTAATTACATTTGGAACCAGAACAAACCGTTAAGGGCCTAGTGTAGGTAGTGTTGTAAGGATCGCGCTTATGTCATGGATGTAGTGGTACTATACACACAAACCAACCTTTTTAGAAGGTTGGTTTTTTTGTTCTGTTTTCCTTCCCAAACGATTCTTAAATAGAATACTAACTTAGAATTTAAAAAAAGTGGGTATCATAAACGAATACACGATCACTTCCTAACTATTAGGAAAGAGTATAGGCTTGGTGGATATAAAGCGCTTGCATTAGTATGTGTGTAAGGAGGAAAGCCAAATGAGAAAACGTTACATTAAGCTATTAGAGCATTTAAAACAATCTGAGCATGATTTTGTGAGTGGAAGCGAATTAGCTAATCTATTTAATGTAACGACTAGAACGATTCGCAATGACATCAAAGAAATAAATGAAAATTATTTAGATAAAGCAATGGTTATTGGCAATACTCGCAAAGGATACAAATTAGTCGGGGATTTATCCAGCCTGTATAAAAATGAAGATGATGACGAAGAAAGAGCATTTCATATTATCAAAGCACTGTTATCGCAGACTGATTTTATTACGTACGAGGATCTGGCTAGAACGCTTTATTTTTCGACTCAAACGATCCGTAAAGACGTGCAAAAATTAGTGCAAACGATTCAAGCAGAAAAGCAGAACATCGAAATTGAAGCGATTATCTTCCAAGGTATCCGGCTTAAAGGAAGCGAAGTTGAGAAACGGATTTTACTCAAAAAACTAGTCACTACCGATTGTCTCAAACACATGCCGATAGACGAAGCACTGCAATACTATTTTGGCGATTGGTTCAACGAATCTTCTATTCATTTTATCTACGCTTGTATTGAAGAAGAGGTTGCCAAGTATAATTTATTGCTAAGTTTTCAAGAATTATTCTCGATCTGTGTGAATGTTTTGATCAGTCTTAAACGAGTAAGTCTTGCACAAAAAATAACTGAACAGGATATGAGGTTGGATCATACAAGCTTTGAAGAATTAAAAATAGCCCAATCTATTCTGATCCGTCTGGCTCAAGAAATGGATATCCCTTTTGATGAATATGAGTATCAGTATTTAGGTTACCTGCTGATCGCATTGCAGATCTTACCTAAAAAAAATGAAGAAATCGGGCATGAACACGTGAATGAAATGGAACAAAAAATCAAATCAGTGATCCAAAAAGTTGGAGAGCAATATGGATTCATTAGCTACAAAAACCAAGAGTTACTTGATCGATTATTAGCTCATATTACCAAATCATTATACCCATTAAAGTATTATTTCCCTGTCGAAAATCCTTTTATTGCTCAAATAAAATCAGAATATACCAATGCTTATAATGTCGCAGTTGTGTTGGCAAAAGAATTGCAATTTTGCTTAAATATCAAAATACCCGAAAATGAAATCGGTTACTTGACGTTACACATTATGGGCATTATTGAGAACTCTCAAGATAACAGAAAACGGATTGCAATTATTTATGGCAAAAATCTATTAGTCGGCAAGCTATTGGAGCGTAAGATTAATCTCTATTTTCCGAATATTAGAATCGATAGTCTATTAGCTAATCATGAAATACATCTTCTTCCCGAAGGAATTGAAACGATTATCACAACGAGCGAGATTGCGGAACAACAGCAGTTAAATGTACAAAATATCATTCTGGTAAGTGAAATGATTACAAGTGATGATATGAAGAATATTTCGATTCAGTTAAATCGTGGACTACTCAAATATTATTTATCACCAGATGATGTTTTTTTCCTAAATGAAGACAATCCAATTGATTTGTTAAAAAAACTTACAGAACTAGGCGATATTCAGCATTTATATACCAGTATTGTGGAAAGAGAAAAAATGTCGAGTACCAATATTGGGAATTTGGTCGCGATGCCCCATCCATTTGATTGTGGAGATAACAAAAAACTACGTGTACTGGTAGCGATTAATAAGCAGAAAATGCTATGGGGTGATCAGATGGCGCAGATCATTTTTCTGTTTATTCCGCCGAAAAATCAGAAGGTGAATAACACCAAATTTTTCGAAGAAATTTACGATGTGTTTAAACAGACCAATATGACAGAAAAACTACTCCATATCACCAATTACGATGAATTTTTGGAAGTCTGGTCTTCCAAATAAATCTAGGAGGAATTCAAATGTTAATTAATATGAAAGATTTACTTAAAGTAGCGTATGAAAATAAATTTGCAGTCGGATCATTTAATGTAGCCAATAGCGAGTTCGTCAAAGTGGTCATTACAGCCGCAGAGGAGCAGAATTCGCCTGCAATTATGCAGATTCACCCGAATGAAATTGATCTAGTCACTGATGGGTTTATAGCCTATGTGCGAGAAGCGGCATCCAAGTCCAAAGTACCGTTTGTTATTCATCTGGATCATGGAGCGACGATCAAAGATATTACGCGTTCGATTCGCAATGGGTATACATCAGTCATGATGGATGCATCTCATTTACCTTTTGAGGAGAATATTGCGGCAACCAAGGAAGCGGTTGAACTGGCTCATCTGGTCGATGTATCTGTAGAAGGTGAACTAGGTACGATTGGGAGTAATGAAGGCAGCTCGGAAGGTGGGGCTGACGAGATTTTGTATACGAATCCAGAAGAAGCGGCGATTTTTGTAGAACAAACAGGTATCGATACACTTGCTGTCGCTGTAGGTACTTCACATGGTATTTATCCTCAATCCAAAGATCATTCGATCAAAATCGATCGTTTGAAACAAATTCATGAAAAAGTAAAAATTCCGTTAGTGCTGCATGGTGGATCAGATAATCCTGATGAAGAGATTAGAGAAGCAGTAAAGCATGGGATAGCGAAGATCAATTTATCAACCGATATGAAGCGAGCATTCTACAACCAATTAAGAGCGACACTCGATGCGAATCCGAAAGCATATGAACCGGATCAACTGATGCCTGAGGCGACCAAAGCGGCAACAGAACTGGTGAAGAAAAAAATGGATCTGTTCGGTTCTACAGGTAAAGCATCCCTTTATAAACTGGGAGAAATTTAAGAGGAGAGATCCATCATGAAGATTTCTAATGTCTTAAAACCAGAAAATATCATATTAGATGTCACCGCTACGACCAAAGCCGAATTAATAGATGAATTGTCGCAAAAGTTAAACGATAACGGCTATTTAAGCGATATTGAGCAATTTAAAAAAGATATCTGGGCACGTGAAGAACAGGTTCCTACAGAAGTGGGATTTGGAATAGCCATTCCACATGCCAAGTCTACTGGAGTACAGTCCCCTGCCATTATTATGGGCAGATCATTAAGCGGTATTGAATATAGTACCGAATCATGTAATTTATTTTTTATGATCGCAGTCGATCAAAGCTCTTCATCAGAGCATTTGCAAACATTATCCAAAATTTCGACCTTTTTGATGGATGAACTATTTAGAGCGAAACTTATCCTTGCTCGAGATCAAGAAGAGATTGTCCGTTTATTTGAACAGGCAGAAGAGCAAGATGCGCAGGCACTTCAACGTCCTAAAAAGTATGCTGGCAAAAAAGTGGTTGGAGTTACAGGCTGTCCTACAGGAATTGCCCATACGTTTATGGCCGCGGAAGCATTGAAAAATGCGGCCAAGGAACTCGGTGTACACATTAAAGTGCAAACCAATGGATCAACAGGTGTTGGAAATCAATTGACTCCTGAAGATATTGCTGAAGCTGATGGTATTATTGTGGCGGCAGATGTCAAAGTCGATATGGATGTTTTTGGCGATCGTCCAGTGATCAAAACCTCTGTCAAAAATGGAGTCCATCATGCACAAGAGTTAATTGAAGATGCGATTGCTGGAAAAGGTGTCGTTTTGAATCAAGGCAACAGTAATCTTAAAGAAGCAAAAGAAAAAACACGTTTAAAGCAGCCTAAAATATACAGCCATATTATGAATGGTGTATCCTTTATGATTCCTTTTGTAGTGGCAGGCGGTATATTGATTGCGCTTTCGTTTATGTTTGGTATTCATGCGGCTGACCCAAATAGCCCGGACTATAATGCTTTCGCCGCTTTTTTAAGTACAGCAGGGGGTAGTGCTGCTTTTGCATTGATGGTTCCTGTATTAGCAGGGTATATTGCGTATAGTATTGCTGACCGTCCAGGATTGGCACCTGGTATGATTGGAGGTATGCTGGCGACTATTGGAGGTTCCGGCTTTTTGGGAGGTATGCTGGCTGGATTTATCGCCGGTTATACGATCATAGCTCTGAAAAAATTAGTCAAAGGCATTCCTGACTCACTGCAAAGCCTGTCACCTGTGCTGATCTTGCCATTAGTAGGTTCATTTATAACCGCCTTGATTATGTATTTTGTCATCAACAGTCCGATGGCTTGGATCAATGAGTCGTTACAAGGTTGGCTAAATGGTTTAACAGGTTCTAATGCTATTTTATTAGGAGCACTTCTGGCAGGAATGATGGCATCTGATATGGGAGGGCCGATTAACAAAACAGCATCTGCATTTGGACTGGCGATGTTCGCCAATCAAATCTTTGAACCTTCTGCTGCTCTGATGGTTGGAGGTATGGTTCCGCCACTGGGTATTGCATTAGCTACAACATTATTTAAGAATAAATTTTCAATCGAAGAACGTAATGCAGGCAAAGCCGCTTATATTATGGGTGCATCGTTTATTACAGAAGCCGCGATTCCGTTTGCCGCAAATGATCCCTTGCGAGTTATTCCATCCAATATTGTAGGTGCAGCGATTGGTGGAGGAATGTGCATGGCTCTAGGCATTTCGTTACAAGCTCCTCACGGTGGAATCTTTGTTATTCCCATTGCGGCAAGTAATCCATTATTGTATATTGTCTGTATTTTAGTTGGTTCCATCATTACAGCTTGTATGATTGGATTGTTAAAGAAACCTGTATATCAACCAAAAAGTAATTCAAGCGACCCGTCAGATAAAAAAGCCTTAACAACTATGAAATCTGCATAAATTCTCTAACCACCTGGTGCCATGCACTGGCTGTGAGGCAGTTGATTGTTCTATATAACGGATTGATTCAATATCTACATTAAGTATTTACACAAGGCCAGCCTTTTATAGGGCTGGCCTTTTTGCCTACTTCCCAGGCAGGAGATTGAAATGCCTGAGATCCAACGAGCGCTGACACAGCGAAGGGAACGGAACGATTGTGGAAAAGCGAAGCGTTCGCCTTTATCCCCGGATGTATTCCATAGAAAAAGTAAATCATATAAATCCGGGGATAACAGCGATTGTAACAACGTCCGTTCCCGAAGTGGCACTTCAGCGCAATTTGTCTCAGATGATTTTCAATATACAGCCGATATTTTTAACATTGCGTTTACAAAACACTGATTTTAAGATGACATACCGAAACTACAATGAGTAAAGAGTTGATGGTGAACAAACAAATTCACAAAACGCCATCACTACATTGGGGGAGGAAAACAAAACATGTTTAAAAAGTTGCCGTTTATTTTGATGACCTTAACGTTCGTACTGGTACTCGCAGCATGCGGATCGAAAAATGACGCTGGTACAGAGGGTGCCGCAAGCAATGGATCAGGAGAAGCTGCTACTGAGCTTAGCGGTAACATTCTGGCAGTCGGATCGACAGCATTGCTACCTCTGGTAGAACAAGCTGGACAGAAATTTATGGCAGTTGATGAATATAAGAACGTAACGGTTCAAGTTCAAGGTGGCGGTAGTGGTACTGGTTTGACACAAGTATCTGACGGACAAGCTACAATCGGTAACTCTGATGTATTTGCAGAAGAGAAACTGGAGGACGAAGCCAAAGTAAAAGAATTGGTTGACCATCAAGTAGCAGTAGTAGCTATGGCGCCAGTTAGCAACAAAGATGCAGGTGTAGAAGATTTGACGAAGCAACAACTGATCGACATCTTCTCCGGTAAAGTAACAAACTGGAAAGACGTTGGCGGCGCGGATAAAGCAATTGTTATTGTAAACCGTCCGAGCAGTTCCGGTACTCGTGCAACTTTTGAGAAGTATGCATTGGGTGCAAAAATGGGTGATATCCAAGGTTCGATTCAAGAAGATTCTTCTGGTAACGTAAAAAAATTGGTATCTGAAACGCCAGGTGCTATTGGTTACCTCGCCTTGTCTTACTTGGATGACAGCTTGCAAGTGTTGAAATACGAAGGTGTAGAAGCAACAGTTGAGAACGTAGAAGCAGGAACTTATCCAGTATGGGCTTACGAGCACATGTACACAAAAGGTAAGCCAGATGCAGCAACACAAGCATTCCTGGACTACATCTTGAGTGACGAAATTCAACAAAACGACGTGACAGAACTGGGATACATTCCAATGTCAGGTATGAAAGTAAAACGCGATGCAGCAGGTAATGTGGTTGAGTAATCTTTGAACTTGCGCATACAGCGAAAGAGGCGGACTTAGGTCCCGCCTCTTTACGCGGTTTGCTCTAAAATAATCCCATATTTTGCATTAATTCTACTATAGAAGGATGGTTGTTATGGAACAGACCGAAGGGGGAACGGTAATGAATAACAAGTTGAAACCGCGCCGGCCCTTAAAAGAGAAACATTATTGGGAAGAGTGGACGGGACGGATCTATACGTCGATTTGTGTCGTTTTCCTGATCGTTGTCATGTTTTCCATTGTTTATTTTGTAGCGTCCAAGGGACTGTCCACATTTTTCCAAAATGGAATAAGCATCAGCGAATTCCTTGGTGGAAAAACGTGGAATCCGACCGGAGAACCTGCGTTCTACGGGGCATTACCGTTCATCACAGGTTCTTTCATTACAACCTTGCTTGCAGCATTGATCGCAAGTCCGCTTGGCCTGTGTGCAGCGCTCTTCATGACAGAGATTGTCCCGGGTAAAGGCAAAAAGATCTTGCAGCCTGCGATTGAACTCTTGTCCGGAATTCCATCCGTTGTATACGGATTTATCGGTCTGAGCGTCATCGTACCTTTGTTGCGCAGTATCTTTGGTGGAACAGGCGTCGGGATTGCAGCCGGATGTCTTGTTCTCGCGGTAATGATTCTTCCTACGGTAACAAGTATTATGGCAGATGCATTGTCCGCGTTGCCAAAAGGATTGCGTGAATCCTCCTATGCACTCGGTGCCACTCGCTGGCAAACCATCTACCGTGTCATTATTCCAACAACTTTGCCAGCTTTGTTGACAGGTGTCGTTTTGGGTATGGCCCGTGCTTTTGGTGAGGCACTTGCTGTGCAGATGGTTATTGGTAATGCACCGCATGTTCCAACATCCTTGCTCGAATCAGCTTCAACATTAACAAGTGTAATTACACTCAGCATGGGTAACACCACGATGGGTTCTGTTCATAACAATGCACTGTGGAGTATGGCGCTTGTCCTGTTGGTGATGACATTTGTCTTCGTCATTCTGGTTCGCCTGCTTGAAAGGAGAAACCGGGTATGAAAATGAAGGCAAAGACGGTAGATAAAATTGCAACATCCGTTATCGTTGTACTAGCCCTGTTCATTGTTATTCTATTGCTCGGTCTGCTTGGCTTCATCATGTATAGAGGCATTGGACATATTAGTTGGAACTTCCTTACAAGTGCACCACAGTTGCTTAAGGGTGGCGGCGGGATTGGTCCACAGCTCTTCAACTCCGTATTCTTGCTTGTTCTGACCTTGCTTGTTACCATTCCACTCGGATGGGGCGGCGGGATTTACATGGCGGAATACGCCAAACCAGGCAAGATTACCAGCTTCATTCGTCTGGTCGTTGAAGTATTGTCATCATTCCCATCCATCGTTATCGGTTTGTTTGGTCTCTTGCTGCTAGTAAATCAATTTGGTCTTGGTTTCTCCCTGATCTCGGGTGCCTTGGCTCTGGCGATCTTTAACTTGCCACTGATGGTGCGGACTACGGAGCAGGCCTTCCGTGCCGTTCCGAAGGAACAGAAAGAAGCAGGTCTGGCGCTTGGACTGTCCAAGTGGAAGATTATCACTTCGATTCTGCTACCTGTGGCATTGCCGAGTTTGATTACGGGTACGATCCTGGCATCGGGCCGGATCTTCGGTGAAGCAGCCGCGCTGATGTTCACCGCAGGTATGAGTAGTCCACCATTGGACTTTACAGATTGGAATCCGACGAGTCCACGATCACCGCTTAATCCTTTCCGTCCGGCAGAGACACTTGCTGTCCATATCTGGAAAGTAAATAGTGAAGGTATTGGGCCAGATTCCAAAGAAGTGGCAGCAGGGGCATCCGCCGTGCTTGTCATTCTCGTGCTGGCGTTCAATCTAAGTGCACGCTGGATCGGTCGGGTTGTATTCCGCCGCATGACAGCTTCGAAATAAGGAGGAACCAACATGGCCATACCTTTTGGTACGGAACAGTTAAGCATATATTATGGACATTTCCAGGCGGTCAAGCAGATTAGCCTGACGTTTCCTGAAGCAAGCGTAACGGCTCTTATTGGGCCGTCTGGTTGCGGTAAATCCACGTTCCTCCGTTCGCTGAACCGGATGAACGACGAGATTGCCGGTTCCCGTACAGAGGGACATATCTGGATGGACGGTAACGATCTGAATGAGCCTGGAACCGATGTAATCAAGCTTCGCCAGAAGATTGGCATGGTGTGGCAGAAGCCAAATCCTTTTCATAAGTCCATCTACAACAATATCGCGTTTGGCCCCCGCTACCGCGGTACGAAGAGTAAGAAGGCACTGGATGAAATTGTGGAAAAAAGCTTGCGCCGTGCTGCGCTCTGGGACGAAGTGAAAGACAGACTGCATGAGTCAGCTCTGTCTCTCTCTGGCGGACAACAGCAGCGCCTGTGTATCGCTCGCGCTTTGTCTGTTGAACCACAGATTCTGCTGCTCGATGAGCCGGCATCTGCACTTGACCCGGTATCTACGGGTAAAGTTGAAGAGTTGATTACCGAGCTCAAGAAGGAGCTGCGGATTGTTATTGTTACCCATAACATGCAGCAGGCGGCACGCATCTCGGATTATACAGCTTATTTCTATCTGGGAAGCATGATTGAGCACGGGGATACAGAGCATATTTTCACGAACCCGGACAATCGTCTGACGCAAGAATATATTATGGGTCGTTTCGGTTAATTGGATCATGGAGTGTCACATAGAGCAACAGATAGAGAGATTAAGAGATAAATAGAGATTAAAAGAAAGCACAATGCCTGGACGGTTGTTCGGGGGTTGTGCTTTTTTAATTTATAATTTTAGTGGGATTTTCTGTATGCGGGATAAACATTATGCTACGATATTTAGTGTGAAGAGAACGTTTACATGACTTCGAAGGAGATGTTGATAATCACTACGGATCAGATGTCTTACGACCATATGGCAGCTCAGATTATACAGAACTACACTATTGAGAAACCTGTCGTTTCATATATTCGTCATAATGAGAATCTGACATATCATGTCGTTGATGAAGCAAGCGGGCAGAAGTATCTGCTACGTATCCATCAAGCCGCATATGCAAGTATGACCGGCATTCAGCATACGCTTCCTGCGCTGGAGGCAGAGATGAATCTGCTTCATGAGTTAAATGCAACGACAGCATTGCGCGTGCAACATCCGGTACGCAATGCATCGGGTGAATGGGTCACGCTATGGACAAGTGAGGCAGGGAAAGAGATTTGTTGTACGGTACTGGAGTGGATTGAGGGAAGGGACATCCAGCAGGGAGAACGCCTGACAACAGAGCAGATCTATGATCTTGGGGCACAACTGCAGATGCTTCATCAATATGGGCGTGAGCAGAATCAGACAGATCGAACAAAGGTGCGTCCGGCATATGGCAATAGCCATGAGAACTTGGTCATGCTCGGGCAGCTAGAAGAAGGCGTCCGACTGGGGATTTTTACAACGGAAGACTTCGATCTGCTTCGTGAGACGTTTGAGAACATTAATGAGCAGTTAGAAACATACCCGCAGCACGCAGGGACATGGGGGATCATTCATGGGGATATTACTCGCAACAATCTGCTGATAACGGAGCAGGGGATTTCCATGATTGATTTTTGTCTACACGGTTATGGTTATTATCTTTTTGATGCCGGAGGGGCAGCACTTATGTTCAATCGGGAGGAACGTGACATATTTTTATCCGGTTATACCCAACAGATCGCACCACTGACGGATCGTGATATCCGGTTAATGGAAGGGTTTATGTTGATCTTTACACTGGGTTATTATGCCTTTCAGATGGCGAATGAGTCGAGGCACGAATGGATGAAAGATCGCATGCCGAAGCTATGCAGCAAGTATTGTAGACCCTATGTACAGAACGAGAGCATCTTCTATGAGTTATGAGGTGTTTCCTTTTCTAGGAGCTATAACTTAGGATTAAGATTGTGAATATTACCTGGGCGTCCTGAACAATCGGGGTGCTCTTTTTGCATGCATTAGATAACGATCTTAATGGACATTTATGAAGAAAGTATAAACTCTGAGGAGAGTCAACTTTTCTTAGCTACAATATAGTCATGGGAGGATGAAGCAGCGATGAGAGACAGCGAGAATATATTGCTGGTGGAGGATGATCCGGAGATTGCCCGTATTTTGAGAGATCATCTACGTCATGAGGGTTATGGGGTAACTTGGGCATCAAGCGGTTTGGAGAGCTGGGAAGACTTTAGGGAGGGAACCTATCAATTAGTCTTGTTGGATCTGATGCTACCGGAAATGGATGGGTTCACGGTATGCAAAAACATTAGACTGATCAGCGATGTTCCGCTGCTCATGATGAGTGCTCGAATCGAGGAAGAGAGCAAAGTCAGGGGGCTTGGGCTGGGAGCTGACGATTATATTACGAAGCCCTTCAGTCTAACGGAACTTACAGCTCGCATTAAATCTCATCTGAATAGGTACCGCAGATATCAGGGCGTAGAGCCGGATTCGACAGATAGACAGTATAACGATGGGTTATCGATTGATTATTTGAATCAGCGCGCACAGGTTCATGGAGAACATGTGGCACTAACCAACAAGGAATGGGCTTTGCTCATACTGCTTGCTTCTCATCCTGGCCGGGTGTTTACCAAGGCGGAATTGTATGAACATGTCTGGAGTCAGCCAGAGGCGGGGAACTCGAGTACCGTCACAGTTCATGTGAAGAGTCTTCGGGCCAAGCTTGGTGACGAGCCCCATCATCCACGCTGGATTCAGACGGTGTGGGGCAGTGGTTACCGGTTCGTGGGGGAGCCTGAGGAATGAAGTTGAAGTACTGGTTAATGCTTGCCTTCCTCATTGTAATGCTGCTGCCTGTCGCTGCTGGGTGGGCGCTGTACTCCCTGTATAACTATTACAATGATCAGCGTGCCGTAACGGAATATGTAGAGTTGTCCGGACAATTGGCTCCTATTGAACTGGCTTTATCTGACCCGGGACTGTACCAGCTGCAATCGCCTGATGCTTTCGCTGCACTCTCTGAATTGGAGAATGGTCGGGTGAACTTTGCTCTGTATTTACCAACAGGGATCCGGGTGTACACATCAGAGGGGAGTACATGGTCTGCTGGAGCTTACACCGTTGGGGGGGCGGAGCTGTATCGTAATTTGTACAACTTACAGATTCGTCATCGTACATTCTCGTTGAAGAAACCCGTATGGGAAAAAGGTGAGTTGGTAGGCATTTACGAAATCGTCATGCTGCGTGGAGATTGGCTGGAAGGCATTTCCTTGCGGACAACCTGGGTCATGGGTCTCACTGCTACTTTCTTTATCCTGTTATACGGAACAGTGCTGTGGTTGCTATCCCGAAAGCTCTTTCGGCCGATGAAATATCTCATAGAACGAATGGATGCTTTTGCACGGGGAGAGGCTGCTACGGATGTGGTACCTGTTCGTCATGATGAAATGGGCATTTTGCTCCAACAGTTCGATGCAATGCAAGACAAGATCAGACATACTCAGGCCGATGTGGAGAGGGAGCAAAAAGAAAAAGAGCTCATGATCGCCTCGTTATCCCATGATCTGAAAACACCGTTGATGTCCATTAGTGCCTATACGGAAGTACTTAACGGTGATCGTCAACTGAACCGCCTTGAAAGGCAGGAATATCAGGATGTGCTGTTCGGAAATGTGGAGCGGATGAAACAGATGATTAGTGAACTTGAGATGTATACGGCGCTGGGTTCCAATGAATCGGAGATGGCCATGGTTAAGGTGGAAGGTGGAGAGTTTTTTGATATGCTGCTTGGGAGCTATGAGGGACTTGCCGAGCGTGGCCAGATTGACGTGAAGATGGATGTCCGCACAGATCAACTGTACCGAGTTCATCCGGAACAACTGATGCGCCTGACAGATAATCTGATAAATAATGCACTACGCCACACAAGGACGAACGGTGTAATGGGACTAGGGGTTATTGCTTCAGATTGGGAGCTTCCTGAATGGATTATTCCTTCGCTTAGAGCTGAATTGGATAACTACAGGGCGGGAGCAACATTGATCATAGTACAAAACGAAGGTCCTGCTATTCCTGAAGAACAGCTCATTCGTATCTTCGAACCCTATGTTCAACACCAGAATCAGGAGGAGAAGACATATGCAGGTGGTTCGGGATTGGGATTGAGTATAGCCAAACGGGTTGCAATAAAGCACGGAGGGGATATGCGCATGTGGTCATACGAAGGATATGGAACGCTGGCAGTATGCCGATTGCCTGAACATGGAGAATGTAAACGCAGAGAGTGTGGATAAGATGATGAAAAAAGGATGGATGATGCTGGGTACTGCTGTGTTGGCAGGCGCCCTGCTTGGAGGTTGCGCGGAGAAGGATATGCTGTCTATGTCAGGAGATGAGATGATTGAGAAGGTTGTCTCAGCAGAAACAGAACCCGCCTCGTATTATGCGGAAGGTGTGATGAAGATATGGGCGGATGACAAGCTGACTAACACGATGCAAATTAAGGAATGGGTAGATGGTGAAACCGGACGAAAGCGCACGGAAACATCAGAGAATGGCAATGTCAGTTACGCAGTTAATGATGGAAAGAAGATCATCATATATGAAAAAGAAACAGGGGCAGCATATTCCATGGATGCATCATCCGTGTCACAACAACCTAATCAAACCCAGAAGCAAATATTGCTCGATCAACTAGAGCGGTTACGTACTACGCATGATGTGAATATGATGGGACAGGAGAAACTTCATGGACAGGACGTCATTCATATTGAATTGACACCAAAAGAAGAAGGCGCATTCTCCATATCTTCAGAGTATTGGGTAGATCCCAAAACGTGGATGATTGTCAAAGTAAACAGCGCGTATGGGGATGGAAAATCAGAAATGGTCTATGATCCGATTCAGTATGACCCTGAATTCACAAAGGATACTTTCGTGATTGATATCCCTAAGGAGGTCGATGTGAAGGACTTGAACGATATGATGCAGAATTCCGAAGTGACCCTAGATGAAGCGGAAAAAGCGTTGGAACAGCCGTTCCTACAGGACATGAGTGGAGAATTCGAACTATCACGGATCGAAATGTCTACATCGCGCGGTGAGCTGAGCAGAGATGAAGTAACCTTGTATTATGTAAGTAACGACAAGGTAGAAGTCAGCCTGACGGTATTCAAGATGCCGGAAGAAAATGTGGACGATACACTAATACCGGATGAAGCCGAGATTAAGGTTCGTAACACCGAGGGTTCATATATGAAGAGCATTCGGAACATATCATGGAGTGAGAATGGCTTACGGTACTCCATCATGGGTGAAAACGAAGGATGGACAAAGGCAAAGCTGCAAGCTTGGGCGGAAGAACTGACCCTTCCCAATCCGTCTAGATGAGCTAAAGAATAATAATAAGGTTGCCGCAGAAACGAAGCGGCAGCTTTTTTTGTATATTCTCCTTTTGGTGTGGTGGATATCTATTCGATCTCCTTTCAGTCCATTCCAAAAAGGCAAGAGGGCAACTTCACGTTTACAGTTCAATATGCATATTTATAGGAGACAATCTTGATTTGGTGATGGAGGCAGGAGAAGGGGGCATCGCAGGATGGCTGTTTTATCAACAGGGCCAATTGAAAATAATATAGTGGTGGGAAGCGGCGAGCGTCCTACACAGAGAATTACAGTGAAATTAGACAATCGGAGTCTCACTAGTTTCTCTACCGTTCTGGTTCAAGGCTATTATTTGAATGGCGTTCGCACACTATACGTTGAGGAATTGTTTAATGTTTTGCCTAACCAGGTTATAACAAAAGACTATTATGCAGATTTGGATGCATTTGAGTTTATATTTACCACAGGTGATGATGCGGAGGATGAAGTTCAGATTTCCGTATGGGGGAAAAACGAGAACGGTCAACTGGTAACGGCACATCGTTTGGTGTCTGAGGAATTGTTAGGAGCGAACCCCGGTCTAGTCGGGGTAACGGGTGCGACTGGAGCTACAGGGACAGCAGGGGTTGCGGGAACAACTGGTCCTACAGGGGCTACAGGTGTTACAGGACTGACAGGAGTTACTGGTCCTCCTGGAGGAACTACGGGATCGACGGGAGAGACCGGTGTCACTGGGACCACGGGGGAGACAGGATCTACCGGAGTGACAGGAGTCACGGGCGCTACTGGAAGTACGGGGACCACAGGAGAGACAGGGCTTACCGGAGTGACGGGTGTTACTGGGAGCACGGGAGAAACAGGAACGACTGGGGCTACAGGTGCGACAGGCGTAACGGGGGCGACCGGAGTTACTGGAGATACGGGAGCGACAGGACTGACGGGAACGACCGGAGTCACTGGTGTTACAGGTGCAACGGGAGTAACAGGGGTGACCGGAGTCACTGGTGTTACAGGTGCAACGGGAGTAACAGGAACGACAGGAGCCACTGGTGTTACAGGTGCGACAGGAACGACAGGAGCCACTGGTGTTACAGGTGCGACAGGGACGACCGGAGTTACTGGAGATACGGGAGTGACAGGACTGACGGGAACGACTGGAGTCACTGGTGTTACAGGTGCAACAGGCGTAACAGGAACAACAGGAGGTACTGGTGTTACAGGCGCGACAGGCGTAACGGGTGCGACCGGAGTTACAGGTGCAACAGGCGTTACAGGGACGACTGGAGTTACTGGAGATACGGGAGCGACAGGACTGACGGGAACGACCGGAGTCACTGGTGTTACAGGCACGACTGGAGGTAGCGGGGTTACAGGTGCAACAGGCGTAACAGGGGCGACTGGAGATACTGGTGTTACAGGTGCAACCGGATTGACGGGAGCAACAGGAGTCACTGGTATAACAGGTGCGACAGGCGTAACGGGGACGACGGGAGTCACTGGTATAACAGGTGCGACAGGCGTAACGGGGACGACGGGAGTCACTGGTGTTACAGGTGCGACAGGTGTAACCGGAACGACTGGAGATACTGGGGTTACAGGTGCGACAGGCGCAACGGGAACGACCGGAGTCACTGGAGCAACTGGTGCGACAGGCGTAACAGGGACAACCGGGACGGCCGGAGTAACGGGAGCAACGGGAACGACCGGAGTCACTGGAGCAACTGGTGCGACAGGCGTAACAGGGACAACCGGGACGGCCGGAGTAACGGGAGCAACGGGAGCGACCGGAGTCACTGGGGTTACAGGTGCGACAGGCGTAACGGGGACGACCGGAGTCACTGGTGCTACAGGTGCGACAGGAGTGACGGGAACAACCGGGACGGCCGGAGTAACGGGAACAACGGGAACGACCGGAGTCACTGGAGCAACTGGTGCGACAGGCGTAACAGGGACAACCGGGACGGCCGGAGTCACTGGGGCTACAGGTGCGACAGGCGTGACCGGAACAACCGGGACGGCTGGTGTAACGGGAGCAACGGGAACGACCGGAGTCACTGGGGCTACAGGTGCGACAGGTGTGACGGGAACAACCGGGACAGCCGGAGTAACGGGAGCAACGGGAACGACCGGAGTCACTGGGGCTACAGGTGCGACAGGTGTGACGGGAACAACCGGGACGGCTGGAGTAACGGGAGCAACGGGAGCGACCGGAGTCACTGGGGCTACAGGTGCGACAGGAGTGACGGGAACAACCGGGACGGCTGGTGTAACGGGAGCAACGGGAACGACCGGAGCCACTGGGGCTACAGGTGCGACCGGATCAACAGCAGCTTCTGCTCCTGCGGATTCTTCCTTGTTTGCTGATAGCCAGACCACGGCGTTGGGTCTTTCATTAGTAGCTGAAACGACGATTCAGACACTTAATGTACCTGTAGTGGCAGGTCAACGCGTGAAAATCGATAATAGTACACAAGTAGCAATAGTTGTAGGGTCTAACTGGAGTATTGCGTATAACATTAATCTGAGACGTAACGGAGTTTTAATTAATCAATTGCAACTCTCACGAACCGGTAATGCTTCGGGAACGTTGAGGTTTCTTTCCTCCAACACTTACGTGGATACATCCCCGACTACAACGACTAATGCATACACGATAAGTATCCAATTTACGACAACTAGCAACGTCACGAGTGCCTCAGCGGAAGTGAGAAATCTGAATGCTATTCGTTTCAGTTAAAATAGACATCGAACTTATGATAATTACACGTTACTTTTGTTGACATATATGATGTTGTACATTACTCTATGGGTATACTTGATCAAAAACTTAGAAATGTACCAATTCGAATCGAATTAAAATAATACAGCGGATGATAACGAGCGGGAGAGACCTGGGTTAGCCGAGCAATATGGCTAGTGTTCAGGCACCGAAGGAGCAAGCTGCTGCGCACCCGGCGCAGTGGTTAATCTCTCAGGTAAATGTACCATCGTTGGACGCAACTCTGGAGAGTGCGCGAACTGCGCCACCCAAGGGGTATATGATCAGTCAGACCGGTGAACTTGTCTGTAATCGCAGGCAATTGCACCTTGTCGTGAGACACTGCTGATCGTGAAACTCTCAGGTATCGAGGACAGAGAGAGGGCCTAAGGCCTTCTTCTGTCCTTTTTTGATGTCATCATATCTAAATAAGGGACATTGTGGATGAAACTCCTGGATCGAAATGACGAATACATTTTACAAATATGAATCATGATTAATAATGGAGGGTTACAAGTGCGATTTAAAGATGTTTTCTCAATTATTGGTCCATCGATGACGGGGCCTTCAAGTTCACATACAGCTGGTGCGGCAAGGTTAGGAAGAATTGCTCGTCAGTGGCTAGGATGTACGCCAGATCGTGCCCGGCTGACCCTGTACGGTTCATTTGCAGATACGTATCAGGGGCACGGAACAGATCTGGCACTGATCGGCGGTCTGCTGGATTATGTCACAGACGATCCGCGTATCCCGGATGCAGAGCAATACGCAGAGGAAGCGGGCATGGAGGTTGAGTTTTATACAAGTGGCCTGCCTGCTCCTCATCCAAATACGGTCAAAATTGAGTTGTGGCATGGAGAACGTGCCTGCTCCTTAATCGGTGCATCCATTGGTGGTGGAAGCGTATCCGTGCATTCGATGAATGATTTTCGTGTTCAGATTAGTGGTGAGTTTCCAACACTCGTTCTGCGACATGCGGACAAAGCAGGGGTGCTTGCATCGGTAACGTCCACGATCAGTTCATCCGGGGTTAACATCGGGTATATGCAGGTGGACCGGAAAGCCCGTGATGGCGAAGCACTTACCGCGATGGAAATGGATGGTGTGCCTAATCCTGATATGCTCAAGCGTCTAAAAGAGCTGGACCATGTGCTGGACATTCGTGTCATTGATTTGAAGAGAGGAGTTGATTCGGATGCGGTTTAAACATTTGCACGAACTGAATACGATCTGTACAGCAGAATCCAAAACCATTGCTCAGCTGATGATCGAGGAGCAGGTTCAGGAGACCAATACACCGGAAGCGGATGTTGTGAAGCAGATGTCTGAATATTATCAGGTGATGAAGGAAGCGGTACGCAAAGGGTTAACGGAAGATACGACATCACGCAGTGGATTAACCGGTGGAGACGGCAAAAAAATGGCCGAGTACATTCGCAAGGGTGAGACTTGTTCAGGAGATGCTTCCGCACTTGCCATGGCGTATGCCCTGTGTGTGTCTGAAGTGAATGCCTCCATGGGCCGGATCGTGGCAACACCAACAGCCGGTTCCTGCGGCATTATCCCGGGTGTTTTTATCAGTTCACAGGAGCGATTTGGCTGGACGGACGAACATTTGGTGAACGGGTTGTTCTGTGCGGGAGCGATTGGTTATGTTATCGCCAACAATTCATTTATCTCCGGCGCCGAGGGTGGCTGTCAGGCGGAAGTGGGTTCCGCTATCGGCATGGCTGCGGGTGCCATGGTTGAACTGCGTGGAGGTACACCGGAACAGGTCGTTCATGCCGTTGGTTTGGCGTTAAAGAATACACTGGGCCTTATCTGCGATCCGGTCGCAGGCCTTGTTGAAATCCCGTGCATCGTCCGTAATGGACTGGGTGCAGTTACGGCGCTGGCTGCGGCTGACATGGCCCTGGCCGGAGTGCGTAGTGCCATTCCGTCAGACGAAGTCATCGATGTCATGCTGGAAGTAGGCAGTGCAATGCCGAGCCGCCATCGGGAGACAGCCCAAGGTGGACTGGCCCAGACGCCAACCGGCCGCAAAATGATGCAAAAGCTGGCTAAACCGAAGGCAAAGCGTGCAGAGCCTGAGCAGGAGTCGAAACCAGCGGATTCTGACATAACTACAAGTGGGGCGGACAATGCTCAAGTGGACAAGGGTACTCAGGTTTAAGCTGAACCGGGACCACCGATATATAAATCAGTGACATTATGATGTATAACGGCGAATACAAAATTACAAAACAAGCGTCCGCGAACCCGAATCCGGGTTATGCAGGACGCTTGTTTTATGCTGCCAGATGAAGCGAAGTTAGGATACTTATATTTGACTTCAGATGAATGTGTATTATGACTCTAGTTCTGGCTCACAGCCGTACTCAGTACGGCATATCCATACGCGGGCAGTTCAATGGCGAGTATGCCATCTTCCTTGGCAGTACGATGGTTTCCACCGAATAACTCGGTCCATTCCTCGTCACCAGCCTCCAGCTCGACAATAGCCGTCTCTTCTGATCGATTGAACAGAACCAGAATGCGTTCCTCCTCATTTTGTCGCTCAAATACCAGTTGGCTGCCATCGGGACGAGCCTGCAGGAAACGAACGGTGCCTTCTGCACGCAGGGCAGGATGAGCATGACGTAGGGAGATCAGTTTCTGATAAAAGTTAAACAGCTCTCGGTCTTGCTTCGCTTCATCCCATTCCATGCATTTACGGCAGCCCGGATCATGTTCGCCGTCCATGCCAATCTCGTCTCCGTAATAGATGCACGGAGCACCCATATAACTGAACTGGAATAACGCAGCCAGCTTCATCTTGCGCTGGTCGCCTTCACACAGCGTGAGCAGCCGCGTGGTATCGTGGCTGTCCAGCAAGTTGAACGCCACTTCGCTGGCCTGAAGCGGATAACGGGATAACTGTCGCCCGATGGAGTTTGCGAACTGTTCGGCGTGCATCGTATTTTTCACAAAGAAAGCATTCACGGCATCGGTAAACGGATAGTTCATGGACGCATCGAACTGGTCGCCTTGCAGCCAGGAAGAAGACTCGTTCCATACTTCGCCCAGAATGTAGGCATCCGGATTAGCCGCTTTGACTACACGGCGGAAATCACGCCAGAATGCATCGTCCACTTCGTCTGCCACATCCAGCCGCCATCCGTCCGCGCCCACTTCCTTAATCCAGTACTCGGCAACCTCCAGCAGATAGGCCTTAACCTCGGAATTCTCCGTATTCAGCTTTGGCATGTGCGCTTCGAATCCGAAGGTCTCATACGTTGGAATGCCGTCCTTCACGTCCAACGGGTATTCGTGTACATGGAACCAGTCCTTGTATTTGGATTGTTCTCCGTTCTTCTGCACATCTACAAACGGCGCAAATGTCTTCCCGGAATGGTTGAACACAGCATCCAGAAGTACGCGAATTCCACGTGCGTGGCACAGCTCGACCAGTCGTTTCACGGTATCTGCGTCACCAAAGTGCCGGTCTACCCGCAGGTAGTCTTCTGTATCATATTTATGATTGGTAGTGGCTTCGAAGATGGGTGTGAAGTAGATCGCATTAATGCCAAGATCGCTGATGTAATCCAGATGGTCGATCACGCCCTGAAGGTCACCGCCGAAGAAATTGAAAGGTGTCGGCTCACCACCCCACGGCTCTACCTTTTCCGGACTAATATCCGGGTTGCCGTTGGCGAATCGTTCAGGGAAAATCTGATAAAACACCGCGTCCTTAACCCATGCAGGGGGTGTGAATACAGCTCCGGCATGAATATAAGGGAACTGGAACATACGGCCCGGGTCGTCTGGTTCTTTTTCCTGGAAGTCCGTCTCGGTCATCCAGATCTGTTCGTCTCCGTTTTTGAGCAGAAAAGAGTACTTCAGTCGGTGGTAGGGAGGTTTCACCTCACCCTCGTAATAATCGAACATGGAGTCAGAGGTAAACTTGGTTAAGGGAACCAGCGCTTTGGTTGCATCCCACGCATATTTATCCCCGGTCAGGGCATGTACCTCGGTCAGATCATTCTTTTTGGCACGCAGGCGCAGATGGATTGTATCTTGGTCATAGGCATAGGCCCAGTTTCGTTTCGGTTGATGATAGATGGCTTCCAGCAGCATAATGAAATTCCTCCCGTCAGGTGTAGAACTTGTATGTACTTGGTAGACTTGATTAATATGACATTCCCCACGTTAATGGATAAGCTATAATTAGCATGTGTGGTAACGTAAAGGCTTGAACATTGTTTCAATAAGACATGAATTCATATGTTATAGACAGCTTTTATCATGATGATGCTCAGATATATCATTAACCCAATGGGGGCAGAAAGGAAACGAATATTCGGATGAAAACCAAACTGTTATATATTGAAGATGATACGGAAATTGCGACTTGGGTCAGAGCCGATCTGGAGGAGCGCGGTTATGAGGTGGTATGGCTCGGCAGTGGTGAAGGTGCAGCGGAGGCTGCTGTCGGTTGTTCACTCATTATTCTTGATGTCATGCTGCCCGGGCTGGATGGATTTACGGTGGGCCAGCGGCTGAAAAAAGAACATCCCGCGGTGCCCATTGTCATGCTCTCGGCCAGAACGTCCATTGACGACAAGTTGCACGGTCTTGATTTTGCCGATGACTATGTGACCAAACCATTTCACCCCGATGAACTGGCTGCCCGGATTGAAGTACAACTGCGTAAGGCAGGAACAGCGGTCTCATCGGATACAGCCCTGAAGCTGGATCATCTCTCCATCTATGAGAAGGACAACCGGATCGTCAATGAGGAGACGGGAGATGAGATTATTTTATCGGGAAAACAGTTCCACATCTTCGCCTACCTGCTACAACATATGGGCATGATTCGAACCAAAGAGCAGATCTATGAAGCCGTCTGGAACGAGCCCTATCTGGATGGGGACAAAACCTTAATGGTACATATTCGACATCTACGCGAAAAGCTGGAGCTTGATCCGGCCAATCCAGTAGTTATTCAGACAGTCCGTGGTGTGGGATATCGTGTGAAGAAGCCATGATTCGGTGGTTCAGAGAACGGAAGATCATGAAGGGAGAACGAAGCATGGAGCAAAAGCAATCCGGGCGGCGTAAGCTTCGCTTTGGGCGGTCCTTGATGTCCAGATACATCATCCTGATCTTGGCGGCTGTATTATTTGTCCCCGTCATTCTTCCGATCATGTCCATCATATATGTTGTTGTAGTGAATAACACGAATATGAATCAAGCGGCACCTTATGGTGACGTTACCCAGATCAGTAACCTCTGGTCGCTTGAAGCGGAGAACCTGGATGGTGCTTCGGATGAAGAGATTAAGGCCCAGTTGGAGCAATTACATGGCTCGTATCCCAAAGCTTCCATGTATCGTGTGAAAGCGAGCGGTGAGACCCTCTTTATTCTCGGTAGTGAAGATGTAACGCTTCTGAATTCCACGTCGCCGGATGGCAGGACAGACACGACATTGAGATGGTCACTGGATTCCGGGCAAACGGCAGAGACCCGAATTCCAGCCGAATGGAATGCGAACAATACCGTGCAATTCATGAAAGAAGCTTCCTTTCGCGATCCGTTGACCGTAGTTTCATATATTGGCGGGGGTGAAAAGGACAGAGGACAGGGCTTCATGATCATTGAAGTGCCGAGATCACTTCTGCAAATGAATCACAGTAACGGGCTGCTGGAACTTTTGTATCTCGGCATTGTAATGACCATCATCTTTCTGAGCTTCATCATGATGTCGATTCTCTTCTTCGCACGCATTCGCAAACGACTTATTCGTTTGCAGACAGCCATGATGACCACAGGCAAGGAAGGCCTCCCGCTTCCGGTAGATATCCGCCAGTCAGACGAGATCGGTCAACTGGAAGAAGCCTTCAATCAGATGGTGCATCAACTGTCCGACAGCCGTCACCGTGAACGCGAGGAGGAACAATTGCGCAAACGTCTCATTGCGGGGCTTTCCCACGATCTGCGTACCCCGCTAACGGTGATTCGTGGACATATGCATGCCTTGCACAAGGAAGAGCTGAGCGAGCAAGGTGACCGTTCATTACATCGCATGGAAGCAAAGATGGAGGACCTCGGCGGGCTCATTGACAACATGTTATCCTACAACTTGCTCACGAGCGGGAAATATACACTGAAGCTGGAAGAGAAAGATATACTGCGGATCGTCAGGGAAACGGCGGCGGCCTGGTACCCGGTCTGGGAGAAAGAGCAATTCGAGATTGATATTGACCTCCCGGAGGAACCGCTGATCTGGCATATGGATGAACAGGGCATGCGCCGTGTACTTGATAATTTGTTCCAAAACGTGATCCGTCATGCCGCCAGCGGGAAGTATATTAGCATATCAACCCAGGAGATTCAGGGTGAGACGGCTATTGTTATTCAGGATCGGGGTCCGGGAATGCAGCAGGATTCCGACACAAAAGGCACAGGTCTGGGCTTATCCATTGTAGACCTGTTGATTCGTGAGATGAGTCTGCGCAAGCGGGTAGATAGTTCCGATGCGGGTGTACAGACATATATCTACAGTGGTAAGGGAAATAAGGAAACAACAAACCGCTGAAATAGCTTTTTAAACTAAACTTAAACTAGAGACTACTTTGGCTTTAACCTTGGAAGGTTACGATAGTTCTGAGGTGATCATACAGTGAGTGAAAATATTATTCAAACGGCTAATCTATGGAAAACATACCGGGACCGTGCAGCGGTCCGTGAACTTGATCTGCATATTAAAAAGGGAGATATCTACGGCTTCCTCGGTCCCAACGGCGCCGGCAAAACAACAACGATTCGCATGCTTCTCGGCTTGATTAAACCAACCAAAGGTGTGATCCGTGTCTTCGACAAGGATATCCGCAAGGATCGCATGGATATTTTGCGCCGTGTGGGTTCCTTGGTCGAATACCCGTCCTATTACGGCCATCTGAACGCAGTAGAGAATCTGGAAACTTTGCGCCGCATCATCAATGTACCAAAATCAAGAATTGCTGAAGTGCTGTCCATTGTAGATCTGACCAAGGATGCCAAACGTTCAGTGAAGGGGTATTCCCTTGGGATGAAGCAACGTCTGGGTATTGCCAGCGCTTTGCTGGGTGAACCGGAGCTGCTGATTCTGGACGAACCAACGAATGGGCTTGATCCTGCCGGTATTCAGGAGATTCGGGAACTGATCAAACGCATGCCGCTGGAACATGGCATTACCGTTCTGGTTTCCAGCCACTTGCTGAGTGAAGTCGAACAGATGGCAAGTCGTGTTGGTATTATCCGTGAAGGCAAGATGGTGCTTCAGGATACCATCGCAAGTCTGCATAGTCAGACGGGTAGCTCTATCCGGTTAACGGTTTCCGAGCCGGAAGAGGCTATGAAGCTGGCGAGAGAACAGGGCCAATTTGGTCAGCAACAAGGTTCTGCATTAACTTTTCCTTATATGGATAACAGTTCAGTGGCACTGCTTGTGCGCCGATTAATTGAGCAGGATCATGATGTGTATCGTGTAGAGGAACAGCGTCAGTCGCTGGAAGATCTGTTCATGCGGGTCATTGGCGAGGGGGCTTCCATATGACCGGGCGTGCATTATCGTCAGACTGGCTCAAGATTCGGGGGAAAGGGATCTGGTTTCTTGTCTTTCTGGCCCCTCTTGGATTGACAGCGATGCAGGCGCTTAATTTTGGCTTACGGCTGGACTATCTGAAAGAGCAGTATGCAGATAACCTGTGGGGCGGATTATTGGGCAATGTGGTTGTCTTTGTGCCCTTGTCTCTGATGCTGGGAGCAACCATTCTCAGCTCCATGATCGCTAATGTTGAGCATGAACAGGGATCGTGGAAACAGTTGCTCGCGATGCCCATTCCCAGACCAGCCGTGTATTTAGCCAAGTTCCTGCTTGCTTGTGTGCTGCTGGTGATCTCCTGCCTGCTCTTAACCGCAGGCATTGTAGGTCTGGGTCTGATCCTCGGATTCCATGCCAGCGAAATACCTTGGACACATGCGATCAAGCTGGGGCTATTGCCTTTGGCTGGTGCACTTCCGGTGTTGTCACTGGAGTTGTGGCTCACGATGGTTAACAAAAATCAGGCGCTTCCCGTCACGTTGGGCATCGTTCTCGCGATAACGGGTATGTTCTCACTCAGTATCTCACCAATCTTTCCGCTCGCATGGGCACAGATGGCCTGGAATGGGCCTAATCCATACCTGTATGCAGGCATGGGGGCAGGTCTAGGGTTATTAATCCTGTTGCTGGGTATGGTGCATTTTAGCCGGAAGGATGTGGCCTGATATGAGCTTTGCGACAACGTACTTCCGAATCTTGTCCGCTGAACGATTGAAAATGAGCAAATCGCCCATATGGCTCCTGATTCTGCTGAGTCCACTCATTGCGCTGCTCATCGGACTGTTGTCCACGCCATCGGGAAATTGGCAGGTATTGATGACCACGATGGTTTTCCTACACGGATTGTTATTGTTACCGATGCTGACTGGCGTGTTTACGTCCTTTGTCTGCCGTTTTGAACATGCAGGTGGAGGGTGGAAGCAGATGCTGGTTTTGCCGCTCACACGTTCAGGTGTATATGCAGGTAAACTGACGATTGTACTCATGCTTCTGGCGGGTACGCAAGCATTGTTGCTGATGTCCATTCTGCTGGCAGGCATGATTCATGGCATTACAATGCCAGTACCTTGGGGATTCTTGGTAGGAAAACTGCTGCTTGGGTTGCTGGCCTGTGTCCCCTTGGCTGCCCTGCAGATGTTCGTTTCATTAGTGTGGAGCAGCTTCGCCGCACCGCTCGCACTGAATTTTGCACTGACCATACCGAATATTCTCATTGTAAACTCGGCGACATATGGGCCGTATTATCCATGGGCACAACCGATGATTCTGATGACACCCGTGGACGGCACAGGTTTCGGAGCCTACAATGTTCCACTGGTCACAATGCTGGCGGTTGTTGGAGGCAGTGCTGTTATTTTCATTGGAATCGGCATGATGTATTTTGCAAAAAAAGAAATCTGAATAATCCGTTACACCCTTGGTTATCGTAGATCAAAATCCTCTTTAAGCAAAACATGCAAACTCCATTGTATGTAGGCTTCAGGAGGATTTTTTCTAATGTCTGACCCACCCATCATGAATGGTCAGCTCCCTAACGAACCTGAGGAGTCTTAATCAAGGATTTGAAGTGATCTCAGCAATCTAAGGAACCTGAGACATGTTATATCCAATGAAACAACCGTTTGCAGCGTATATGACAGGAGATTATGGGGATTAACGTGTCTGATGTTCCTTAAAATATAAAAAGGGCATATGTACGCCAAATAAGATGTCCTGGGTTCTTTAGAAAATTGCTTAGCCATTCGTCAGAATCAGCTGACTTGGAATTGAACTTCAAACTTGTTAGAGGCTTACATTGATCCTTGTATAAATTGTCTGCCTTTGCAGGCACCTCCTAAGTAAATCAAAATTCCAAGTATTACCTCACACATCGTGTGAATTGAATCATAGATTGCAAGCAAAATGAGACGAGAATCTGGTAAAATAAAAAAAGCTGTTTCTAGGCAGGCTTACATGGTTATTCGAGGGTAGGCCCATTTTTGTAAGGGATAATTAATCCCTGCTGTTAGATGAAGATATTGGCTGAGAAAAGAGGGGTAAGCCTTGGATATTAATAAAACGGAAACCCTGAAGCGCATTATTTCTGAGGGAAGTTCTTACCAATCACTGTTTTTCAACCATCCTGATGCCATTTATGTAATGGACATCCATGGAAACTATATTGATGCTAATCCCTCGGTAGAGCGGATATCTGGGTATACACTGGATGACTTGATTCGTATGAATCAGAGTGAGATCTGTCCTCCTGACAGTGAAAATTCACGCAAACAATACATTAAAGAGGTACTGGCTGGACGTTCAGTCAGTAATCCCATTACTTTTTATCATAAAGATGGTTCCCTGAAACAGGCAGAGATAACGTATGTGCCTATAACGGAGGGAAAAGAAGTTGTCGGAATCTATGGCATTGCCAAAGATGTTACCGATATCCTGGAAGTGCAACGTGAGCTTAAGGAGGCACAGGAGAAATATCAGGTGCTGGCTGACCATGCACAAGATCTGATTACAACTTGTGCTACGGATGGCGAGTTGTTATACGTTTCCCCTTCCGTGTACACCTTGCTGGGTTATAAGCCGGAGGAAGTCATAGGTAAGTCCTTCAAGGATTATTGTTATTCGGGAGATTATCCGGACCCTATGGATCTTTCCAAGATCGGCAATGGCTGCAAGATGCGTGTGTTGCACAAGAAGGGACATTATATCTGGATGGAGACATTGGCGAAACCTGTTGCTGGAGAGCGTGGCAAGAGTGTCCAGATTGTAAGCATCAGCAGGGATATCACCCAGCATAAGGATGCGGAAAGACGTCTTCGGGAAAGCCGTCAGCGATACAGATCGTTGTTCGAACATAACCCGGCAGCTGTGTATTCATTGAATCTGGAAGGTAAATACAGCGCAGTGAACAGCAAACTGGTGCAAATGTTGGATATTCCGCGCAATAAGCTTATTGGCCAATCTTTTTTATCCAATCTGGATAAATGCGAAGTGCAACATGGCAAACATTATTTTGACATGGTGAAGCAAGGCGAACCGCAATATTATGAGACCCGAGTCGTCAATTCAAGTGGTCGGAAGATTGAAGTATCTGTTACGAATGTGCCCATTATTGTGGATAAGGAAATGGTGGGCGTCTATGGGATCGTGTCCGATATTACCGAGCGCAAGGAATACACGGAACGGATTCAGGAGCTCAGCAAGCAACATGAGCTGATTCTCAACACGGTTACAGAAGGAATATTTGGTTTGGATGCGGATGGAATCACCATGTTTATGAATCCAGCAGCAGCTTCGATGTTCGGTTATGAGGCGAAAGAATTCATTGGCAAAAACTCACATCCCATCATCCATCACACCCGTGCAGACGGAAGTCATTTGCCACAAGAAGAATGCCCGATCCACATGACTGTGTTGGATGGACAGATACGTTCAATCAAGGAAGATGTGTTCTGGCGTAAAGATGGCAGCAGCTTTCTGGTGCAGTATCAGGTGACGCCGATTATTGAACAGGGACAGATTCAGGGCGCGGTGGTTGTATTTAATGATGTGACTGGCGAACGTGAAATTGTACGTGCCAAAGAGACAGCTGAGCTGGCAGCTCAGGCCAAGTCGGAATTTCTGTCGATGGTTAGCCATGAGATCCGGACACCGATGAACGGGATCGTGGGGATGACAGAATTGTTGATCGGTACCGATTTATCGGAAGAACAGCGTGAATATGCCGAGATTATTCGAGACAGCGGCGATGCTCTGCTGAACATCCTTAATGATATTTTGGACTTCAGTAAGCTGGAATCGGGGAAAATGGCACTGGCTTATGAACCATTTGCATTACGCAAGATGTTGGAACAGGTTGCCGAACTGTTTAAACCGCTTGCAGATGAGAAACATCTGGAGATCAGATATCGTCTCAATCCAAGCATTCCTGAGTTCATGGTCGGTGACGCCATACGTATCCGGCAGATTCTGGTGAACTTGGTTGGCAATGCGCTCAAGTTCACAGATCAGGGAAGCATTGAGGTTGCCGTGGATATTATCAAGGGTAGAAAGCCTGAAGACAGTGTTCTTGATTTTGCGGTGCAAGATACGGGAATTGGCATCCCGGCTGACAAGCTGGATCAGTTGTTTCAGTCCTTCTCTCAACTGCATCCGGTGATTAACCGGAAGTATGGTGGTACCGGACTGGGACTGGTCATCTCCAAGCGACTCGTGGAGATCATGGGAGGTAGTATCAGTGTCGAGAGCATAGAAGGGGAAGGCTCAACCTTCCGGTTTGCTGTTCCTGCGGCGAGTGTAGATGCTTCAGCAGAACAGACAGCAAGTCAGTTCCATCATGATCGCACACGTCAAAGTGATAAGGTGGCCATGCGTATTCTGGTGGCGGAGGATCATCCGGTGAACCGGAAGATTTTGCGAGAATATCTGGAGAAGCTCGGATACCACGCAGATGTATGTACTAATGGTGTGGAGGCAATTGATGCCATCTCTCAGAATGCTTATGATATTGTCCTGATGGATATTCATATGCCTGTGATGGATGGACTGAAGGCGACAGACCTGTTACACCGCCTAATTCCACAGGATCGCATACCTCCAATCATCGCAGTTACAAGCAATGCCAAACGTGAAGATAAGGAAGCTTGTCTGGAGATTGGTATGCGTGACTTTATTAGCAAACCGGTTATGCTGAGTGAGTTGAAGCGGGTGTTACAACAGTGGGGGCCAAGGGACGAACCTCAGCTTGCACCGAATTGAACAACTACTCAAATCAATTATGAAATTGATTCATCTGGCTGTGAAAAATAATAAACACAAACATGCCAATAAGACTCCTCACATGGAATGTTATTGGCATGTTTGTGTTGGCAGACTTTTGAAGTTGAACTGAAGCATACACAGTGGAGTTGTATACGAATGGCTTATACCAATGTCAGACGATTGATGTTACCTGATAGGATTTCACAGGAATTGTTGAATTTCTCACGTTCCGTTGCATCCAGATTCAATTCGATAATCTCTTGAATACCATTGCCACCGATGATTGCAGGAACACCGACGCAAACGTTGTGTTGCTCGTACTCTCCGTCCAGAATAGCCGATACGGCGATGATCTTGTGTTCGTCATTGAGGATGGAACGGGTGATATGCGCGAGGGCATTACCGATTCCGAATTGGGTAGAACCTTTACGGGTAAAGATCTCCCATCCCGCATCTTTCGTTTTGCGTGCAATATCCTCCAGATCCAGATGTTTGAAGCGCTCCTTGTGCTGATCCATGATATGCATAATCGGTTTGCCACCGATGGTCACATGGGACCAGGCTACGAACTGTGATTCTCCGTGCTCTCCGAGAGCATAACCATGCACACTGCGTGGATCGATGGAGAAGACTTCAGATAGCAGTGTTTTGAGTCGTGAAGAATCAATGGACGTGCCTGTACCGATGACGTGTTCGCGCGGGAGGCCGGATAATTTCCATACCATATAAGTTACTATGTCAACCGGATTGGCAGCGACGACAAAAATCCCGTTAAATCCACTGTTCATGATCGGGACCACGATGTCTTTGGCAATCGATTCCGCTTCCTCCAGAATATCCAGCCGTGTCTGTCCTGGCTTGGGATTTGCCCCAGCGGTTAAGATAATCACATCCATATTGCCGCAATCGGCATACGTTCCTGCATATACTTTGGTGCGGTTATGTGTGAAGTCCATACAATGGGAAAAATCCAGTGCCTGCGCTACAGCACGGTCATACGTCCGGTCCACCATCATAATTTCCCTGCATATCGATTGATTAATCATGGAATACGCACAACTCGAACCGACAAGACCCGCCCCGATCACCGCTACTTTGCCTGATTTGCCTAACACTGCCGTTCAGCCCCCATTTAGATTGATATTTATCCGTTACTAATGCGTCCTATGTTAAGTATAGTCCTTTATTTTATGCTGTAATCCACTTCTACGTTACATAAGATAACACATGGAAAAGCTGTGCAGCAATGATATCCGCTATCGCGGGAGCGTATTGGAGTAACGGAGTTAACAAAATTGACATGAATAATTCATAATCATAAGATTTGACGGCGTTTGCACCTGTGTCATTCGACATGACAGCATTCATGCTTGTTGTCGGATTGGGGGTTATTTGTGCGGATCATATACCTGACAAAACTTCTTAGGAATCCGCAGAAACAGAACAAAACCGCCAAAGGGATCTGCCGAGAAGCTGACGAATACATACGGACAAGCAAAAGATAAGCATACTTGATCCATGAGACAGGTTGCCCCGATCCGATGACGGTTCCATAAAGGAACGCTGAAGCCATAATGTTTTTATCCAAAAATCAATTTCATAACTCACTAAAGGCATTATGAAATTGATTCCCAAAAGACTTCATTCCGGGAGGGAATTAATGATGATTGAAGAAGCAGGAGCAACGACGGAAACGGCCAAGAGCCTGGGCATAGGTGCCAGTACTCTTCGTAAATATGCGGCTGCACTGGAAGAACAGGGATACCGGTTCGAACGGTCCGCCAACAAATCCAGACTATTCAAGTCCGACGACATCGAGTGCATTGAACGCCTGATGACCGAACTCAGAGAGCATAATCTACCCCTGGCTGATGCTGTGGTGACTGTATTGGCTCCAGAAGTACCTGTAGCTGTAGTAGAAGTAGATGTACCGGTGACGGGGATTGAAAGTCTGTCAGAGACGGAATGTGCAGCGACAGCCATGTCATCCGTATTCCCTGAAGAACCTGAAATAATGGGTAATCTGAGATCCTATGAAGGTCTGGGGCAACTGGTAAGTGAGGTGACTTATGGTGCCGTGGAACAACAGCAGGATGATCGGGTACAGCTGCTGCAACAGCGGGTCGATGAACTGGAGCTGACCCTTCAGCATCTGGCGGAGACACATATGGCGCTTCAGGAACAGATGGAGAAACAGCGTCTATGGATGAACGAGAAGCTGGAAGAGGAGCGGGATCGTGAACTCGTAACCAATCTGCGCAGTTTCCAGGGAAGAAAACGCAAACCCAAAGGAGTATCCCTGCGTATGTTGTTCGGGTTCCTGCCCAAGAAGCATAAGGAAGCTTGAGCAACAGGCATTTACCCATCGTGATTTTGCATTATGGGCCTGATATAATAAGCTCCATACAACATGAAGACTGGCAAAGAACTGCTCGGTATAGATAAAGACTGAGTGGATCAGGAAGCTGGCGTGGGAGGATCTGTGGAGCTGCGACGAAGTTGGCAAAGATTGCTCGGACTATGGACGGATCGTCCTCGGCGGAAAGGCACGACCATTGCTGAGCGTTATACAATACAGGAATTGCTGGGTATGGGGAGCTATGGGCTGACATACCTGTGTACAGATGACCAGAACGGCAGGGAAGTGGCATTGAAGGAGTCCAAGCCTAGCAAGGGCAGACTCTCTGCGCACCTGTTGGAGCGGGAGGCGGACGTGATGAGACGTCTGCATCATCCAGCGATCCCTGATCTATTGGATGTGTTCACATCCGGGAGACGAAGTTATATCGTTACCGAGTATATTCGTGGACAGACGCTGGAAGATTGCATATTTGAGCAAGGTCTTCGATATACGGAGCGGGAATGTGTGGAATTGGCAGGTCAACTGCTGGCTCCGGTGGCTCATGTGCATGAGCAGGGATATATTCATGGAGATGTGCGGATTCCCAATGTTATTTTACGTGAAGGGACGGTGCATCTGATTGACTTTGGCCTGGCGAGACGCTTGGGGGAGCCGTTGTTGCCGGAGCTGAAGCGACGTATGCGTGAAGTCCCTGAGCCTGAAGATGAACCGGCTACACCGGATCATGATTTGCAGGATATCGGCCACTTTCTTCTCTTTATGCTGTATTCGGCTTATGAGCCAGAGAAGGGCCGTGAACCCGCCAGCTGGCAGGAGGAACTTAAGCTTACGCCGGAATTGCACCAGATGCTGGAGCGACTCCTTGGACTCCGGCTAAGTTATGAGGGTGGGGCGACAGAGTTACAGGCAGAGATTGAGAAAGTGTTGCTGAAATTACAATGAAAATAAGCTCTATAGGCGGATCTATATTTGTTATCCGTGACCTCTTCGTATGATATCTGCAGGGGTCTTTTTCCTTTTTACTGAAAATGCACAACGTATCAAAACAGTGGGTTAAATGATATAATGGATAACAATTACACGTTGAAGGAGGCGATTCATCTTATGCTTAAAAAACTGGAAGGCGATCATGCCGAATTATTCAAAACATGGTTTCATAGCAAAAAAGACACCATTGTGGATATTGAAGGTAAGCATTATTTAATCAAGCCGCTGGAAAACGTGGTTCAGGAAGAAATAGAAAGTGATCTGGAGCTCAAAACTTTAATTATGCAAGCCAAAAAAGATATTTCTTCGGGTAGGGTCTACTCTACAGATGATATAATTGACGCAATTGAAAAAGGGAATTTATAGATGTTGATCCAGTGGACACCTTCAGCAAGAAAGGCTCTCGCTCAAATCAGAAGTGTTCGTTTCACTCAGGAAGAGACAAAGCTCTATAAGATTGAACTAGTTCGAAGAATTGAGATGAAAGTGGCTGTCATGGCGGAATCCATGCCAGCTCAGGAACCATCCTGGCAAGGGACGTACCGGATATTAGTTGATAAATTTAAAGTGTATTATTCGTTCTCCCTGGATAAGCGAATTTGCTATATTGAAGCATTAAGACATCAAAATCAGCAAAATTGATACATACTTATATAGAAACAAATAAAGGGGTGTTCTGCTGGCCGTAAGTACGGCTAGCGAACACCCCTTTATTACATATTCATTTATTGTAGCGTCTAATAAGCTGCTGGCACGATCATTGCTCTTTAAAGCAGTGGTGAAAGCCGCTTAGCTGGAGCTATATTTTCTGCTTTTGTAATACCCGGAGCCACTACGGCTATCCCGGTATTTCACATCTGAAGAAGAATAGCGCTTGTAGGAACGCTTGCCTGAGGAGCTGCTGTGACGTTTATATGAGCGCCTGTCGGAGGAGCTATGACGTTTGCGGTGAGATGAAGATTTGGAATCGATAAGTTTGCCGATAATCTTTTTGAACATGAGCTTTCACCCTTTCGACTTCAACTGTTTTAAGCATATACGCAGCTAAATCAGAAGGGGTTTCGATTTTTTCATGGATAATTGTATTCATTGGACAGGAGCTTGGCGTATAATAGGATGTTGCTGATCGCACGGAATTTTTTATTTTGAGTGTTTAGCGTTACAATAGAGGACAGGATAAGATCTTAACGGACAGGAGTAGTTGTTATGATTACAATAAAGACCAAAGAACAGATTGAATATATGAAAAAAGCCGGAGAAATTCTCGCCGCATGCCATAGAGAAATTGCAAAGATGATTCGTCCAGGCATTACGACACAGGAGATCGATCAGTTTGCAGAAGCTTTTATGAAGAAAAATGGCGCTACGCCGGAACAAAAGGGATATAACGGGTACCAATATGCGACATGTGCGTCGGTTAATGATGTGATCTGTCACGGGTTTCCGGGAAAATATGCACTGAAAGACGGCGATATCGTTACAATCGACATGGTCGTTAATCTGAATGGCTGGCTGGCGGATTCGGCTTGGTCATATGCCGTAGGTGAAGTGACTCCGGAAGCACAACATCTGCTGGATGTAACCAAAAACTCTCTGTACAAAGGCATTGAACTTGCCGTGGTGGGCAACCGGATCGGAGATATCTCCAATGCGATTCAAGTGTATGCAGAAGGTGAAGGCCTATCGGTTGTGCGTGAGTTTATCGGACACGGCATTGGTGAGAAGATGCATGAGGAACCACAAGTCCCTCACTACGGTCCGCCTCATCGGGGTCCGCGTCTCAAGGAAGGCATGGTTATTACGATCGAACCGATGCTGAATATTGGTACGTTCCGAAGTAAGCTGGATTCAGATGGATGGACTGCTCGTACTTTGGATGGAAGTCTGTCTGCCCAGTATGAACATACGATTGCGATTACGGCGGATGGTCCAGTGATTTTGACAGCACAATAATAGCCAAAAGCAGCTACAATGTGACGATATTTGCATATTTCAAGGCGGCCCACGTTTGTGAACCGCCTGTTTCGGTTTAAACTATTAAGAAGTGATAACACAGAGCCAGTGGTAAGTGATCTCAGCTGACAAGGGTTAACCTTGCGTCCACTTGGCAACAAGGAGGTAATTTTGGTGTCTTTAAATAAACAGATCGTACTTGCTTCTCGTCCCGAAGGTGCCCCATCCAGAGAGAATTTCAAATTCATTGATGCACCTCTTCCTGAACCGGAAGCTGGGCAAGTCCTGGTACGTACATTATATTTGTCGGTTGATCCATACATGCGGGGCCGCATGAAAGATACAAAATCCTATGCTGCACCGTACGCGTTAAATGAAGTGATTAAGGGTGGAGCCATTGGACAGGTTGTGGAATCTTCGGAACCGAATCTGCGCAAAGGTGACCTCGTATCCGGTATGTGGGGCTGGCAACAATATGCCGCAGTGAATACGGCTGATCTTTCGCTAATTGATACCGAAGAAGCACCAATCACGGCTTACCTGGGTGCGCTGGGCCTGACGGGTCTGACGGCTTATTTTGGTATGGAGGACATCGGCAAACCGAAGGACGGCGAAACGGTTGTTGTATCGGGAGCAGCCGGAGCGGTAGGCATGATTGCAGGTCAGATTGGTAAAATTGTGGGAGCACGCGTGGTTGGTATTGCAGGCTCTGATGAAAAATGCGCTTATTTGAAAGAAAAGCTGGGCTTCGATGTGGTGTTGAACTACAAGAAGGAGCAGGATATGTCAGCGGCCATTGAACGGGCTTGCCCGGACGGCGTAGATGTCTACTTTGACAATGTTGGCGGTGACATCTCGGATGCAGTCTTGCGCCACATCAATCGGAATGCACGTATTCCGTTATGCGGTCAGATCTCGTCTTATAATCTGGAGAAGCCGGATATCGGGATGCGACCACAGACGTTGCTGTTAACAAATACAGCATTAATGAAAGGTTTCCTGCTGGGTGACTATACGAAATCCTTCAAGGAAGGCCGCGCCAAGTTGGCGAAATGGATCAAGGAAGGTCATATCCAGTATGAAGAAAACATTGTGGACGGGTTCGAACAGACGCCGGAAGCATTCATGGGTCTCTTCTCGGGAGATAATCTGGGCAAGCAACTGGTTAAGGTTGCAGATCCTGAATAGATATTGAATGGTTTACATGTACAATTAGGTTGAAAACGAAAAGACACGTTCTGCACACCGAGGGTGCAGCAGAACGTGTCTTTTTTATCTGTAAATCTGTGCGTGGTCTATGTAGGGTGACTAGTGTTCGGCGACCAGCACTTCTTTGTAGTGTTTGTACATATATACACGCCAGCGTACAATCATGCCAAAAGCCAGCAGGAAGAACAATCCGCCTGTTTGCGGAATACTTACATATCGCTGAATGACTTCATGCAGGATCAGGCGTACGGCCAGCAATCCAAGCAAGATAAAAGCAAAGCTGCGAGAACGTGTGGCAAAAATTTCTTCACCTACTCGTTCAAACCGTGTACTGCGAATGAGGGGATAGGAGAAGAGGAACCAGCCCACCAGAAACGCAATGAATGCCCAGAGTAGAGGAACATGAGTCTCCGGTACAACAAACATGAGAAATCCTGTGCTCATGCCGAGCGGAGGAATAAGGATTTTACGAATGGTCACCGGTCTGTGACTGGCTTTCATGCGGATGAAGATGGCAAGCAGTGCCATGACAAGCATGCCCACGGTTGCTCCGATTTGCAGGTAGTACGGACTGATTTGAGCCACGTAGAACTCCCTCTTTCTGGAATAATATGTTATCCGGAGATCCGGAACCCAATACGAATTGCCGGAATTTTCAGTTCCTATTATATCACAAACGCAGAAAGCCGATAGAAAGCTTAGTGTATCATATACCCGATATGTATTCACAGGGTGTATTTGAAAATTTTGTATTATTGTGCCCGTTGTAAGGCCGTTTATTCGATTAAGGGGAAATCATGCAATGATTGGACAACAATGGATGTATATCAAGCTTATCGGCTCACATCATAGAGGGTGGCTTGCAGGTAATACAGATTGGTTAGTACATGTGGTCAGCCTCATATGTGCAAGTGTACTAGCTTTTTTGCTGGTTATCTACAGTTACATCTTATGGATGAAATATAGCAGTAGACGCAGGGAAAAGGTTAAGACGGTACTGATGCAGGAATTACTTTCCGAAGATTCGGTGTTACAGCAGTATCTGGGCCAAGGAGAAGTGAAAGCTGACTTACTGAATATGAGTGGAGATCAACAGAGCGTTTTGCAGCAGTTGTTATTGCAACGGCTCGCTCAAGGTCCGGCAGAGCATGAGATTCTGCGAATTCGTCTGTTATCCTGGCAAGTCTTTGGAAGTTCATACCGGTCGGTTCTGAAGACGGGAAAGTGGAGTGAACGGGTCAACACGTTGTTATATATTGAACAGTTTCATATGATAGAGCTTCTGCCCAGGTTAGAGGATATGCTCCGGGTTACTTCCTGTACGCCGCTTGAACGCTTCATCATATTGCGCATATATGCCAGAACCGGTTATTTCAGAATCGTGAAGGAATTGTTGCGTGAGCAATATGTATGGTCCGATTCGCAGTATCTGCAGATTCTGCTGTTGCTTACCGATTCATCCTGGACTCGTCTGAAGGATCATTTTAAGGATGTACCTTACCAGATCCAGTCTAATATCGTCCATGCCATTCGTATTCGAGATGACCAGACGGAGGGTGCCGTTGTTCTACTGGAGAAGCTCATTCTTGGAGAGGATGCGTTGCTGCGTACCCACGCTTATCAGGCATTGGCTCAAGTGAGCAGAGGTCGCGAAGAGTTGCTGAAGGGGCTATTGCTGGTATGGAACGAATCTGGTGAGGAGAGGCAACGCTCTGAAAGACTAACAGTGACCCAGCTTATGGGTACTGTTCATGCGGATGCTTTTATTCCTAGACTGAAGGTAATGATGGGTGATCCTTCTTTTCAGATCCGACAGGAAGCGGCGAACTCTCTTGCCCGGTACGAGCAGGGACTTGAAGAGCTCCGGGATACGGCTGTAAACCATCCGGATAAATATGCAAGGCAGATAGCGGAGGAAACGCTGGAAAGGATGCAGTATGGACGAAAGATGGATTGAGATGCTGCGGAGTTTTGTTTTGGCATGTTACGAGGGGATATTTATCTATCTGGTGTTAGCGATTGTGATGTGTAGTGTTCTGGTCGTTGCTGCCGCTCGCACATTGATCCGCCAGAGGGATCTGGACCCGCTGCAATATCATGAGATGTTGGATGAAGAACTGGCTCCTGCGGTATCCCTGCTTGTTCCGGTGCGGAATAGCGAGGATACGATCGTACAGCGAATCAGCTGTCTGTTGGATATGCAGTATGCACGTTATGAGGTTATTATCATTAATGATGGATCAGAGGATGAGACCATGCGGCGTCTAAAAGAAACCTATGATCTGATGCCCATTCGGAGTAAAGTTCATTATTCGGGACTCGGTCAGGAGACGGCTCAGATTAAATGTGTCTACCAATCCAGATTACATCATCGTCTGGTTGTGATCGACAAGGCGTATGGGGGACGAATGGACTCCCTGAATGCCGGTCTGAATATCTCGCAATATCCTTATATCGCCTCTGTTGGACCCAGGACAGTTCTGGAACGGGATGCATTGGTGAAGATTATGAAGCCCGTTATGGATGCTCTCCCAGGAGAAGAGGTCGTTGCTTGTAGTGGACGAGTAGATCTCATGGCCTCCAGAAATACGAATCAAACGGATTTAACCCACAACGGCGCAAGAAGGACGGGCAGTACGTTGTTTGTAATGCAGACCATTGAATACGTGCGTGCTTTTCTGATTAGCGGCGTGGGACTTGTTCGTTATAATATTAATGTGCTTTTATTTACGTCTGAAGTATTCGGTATATTCAAAAAGAACCGGGTGTTGGAAGTTGGAGGATACAAGCGCGATGACCAGGTCGCTCACATGGAACTGGTGATGCGGTTGCAGAAACATATGAAGCAGATTCGGAAACGTGGCCGTATTATATATATTCCCGATCCGATCTGCAGGGTAGAAGTACCCGGTACATGGCGTCAGCTGTGCAGACAGCGTATCGGTTGGCACATGCAGCTTGCAAGCAGTCTATGGACTCAGCGGAGCATGATCTTCAATCCGGCCTATGGCTGGATGGGTATGGTATCCATCCCTTATTTTATTTTGATCGAATTGTTGGGGCCTGTGTTGGAACTGGGAGCGATCGTGCTGTTCATTGCAGGCATAGGGCTACAGTGGGTGGATATTAACCTATGCATCATTCTCGTTCTGCTACTGACCCTCTATGGTTCCTTGTTGTCCGCAAGTGTGGTGATGTTCGAAATATGGTGTTCACGCAAGGTATATACGTCCCGAGAGGTGACACGTCTGCTGTTGTATGCATGTACGGAGACGTTCTGGTTCAGACCGCTGAATAACATATCCCGTATATATGGCATGTTGCAGGCTATGGGATTGCGGAAGGCAGAGGAAAAGGACAGCAGACATGGATTAGGGTAATCTAACGATCGATCCTGACAATACCTTGGAACAGAGCAAGGAGGAATACGCTTCATGAAAAAAAGTTACAGGCCAGCCACGATGTGGACGTTGGCTTGTTTTACAGTGGTATCGGTGGTGCTGGTTGTCCCCTGGATTATGTGGCAATCCCAGGCCCCGGTTTCACTGAACATCATGATTATTGACAAGAGCAGACCGGACTTGTCCTATCAGGGGCACAAGGGGTTGGTTTGGCTTCTGAATCAACAGAAGATTGTACAGCACACAGGGGAATACTACTCGTATGAAGAGGATTATTACGGCTATGATCTTCAGAACGGGCTTCCACGGATGAAGCAACTGCTGCCTGATGAGGTGACAGATACGGATCTGATCTATCTGACGGCGAATCGGAGTAGTCTGTCTGCACAGAAGAGTGAAGGGAAACAAGGCGGAATCTATGAAGGATTAACGATATATGATGTGCAGAAAATCCGCGAGGCTGCGTATAAAGGGGTAACGATTGTTGCCGAATACAGTGCATTGGCAAATACGGCTTCCAAGATGACAAGAGAGCAACTATACCCCATCTTGGGTGTGAACAGCAGTGGATGGCAAGGGAAATCGGTATCTAATCTGCAAAGTATAGAGGAAGTACCCCGTTGGATTCGGACGAACTATGAGCAGCAGGAGAAGAAGAAATGGTCTTATCAAGGAGCGGGTATGCTGCTGATCCATATGGATGGACAGGTTATGGTACTGGAGAAAGGTCCGGATGTGAAGACAGGCAATATACAGATTGCATTTACACCGGAAGGCAGCGATTGGAGCGGTATAACCCAGGATATACATTACAATGGCTGGTTTGATATCATTGTGCCGCAACAGAAGAATTCCATACTGGCCTGGTATAAGACGGATCTGACGGAGACAGGCGAGCAGAAGCTGGTGGATGCAGGAATTCCGGCGGAATTTGCTGCACTTGTCCGATATGACGACTATAATCGGTCGTATTACATGGCAGGGTCCTTTGGAGAGATGAAGCATTATTCCTTCTGGCGCCGAATCCGGGGATGGGAGGTCGTCCGGTCCAAGCTTACGCCAGATCAGAAAGATATTCCGGACATGTTCTACTGGAAGGTGTACGTGCCCGTGATGAAGCATATTTTGAATGAAGTGCAGGATGGACGGCAGCAATGGCCATAGATAGGCTATCGAGAACCGTTTCAATGGAAAGAGGGAAACCAGCGTCCATTCCACCTTTCGAGAGGAACGGGAGATGTACATATTAGAGAAGTGCGTAGATGTGAAAGGCAAAAGTGCGGTTGAGAGACAGGGCGTATCAAGTAAGGATCAGATTGCCAGGTGAAATGGGACTGGGACTGGGTAGATCGAATATGTTTCAGACTCTTACCGCCCTGAACAATGGGAGTTGTAGCTAGATCCAAAACAAAAATTATCCCGCTGCGGCGTACATGTAGTGTGAGCTATAAAATGATTCGTATTAGGACACGTATTAAAGTGTGCATCACGAACAGGGTAAGCTCCGTATCTAGAATCGCAACAATGTGTGCACTGAACTATAGCGTGATCTATACATGAATAGTAATAAAACATGTACTACTATGTGCATTATGATCAAGGTAAGATCCTTATCTAGCCATGTATCCGCATCCGCATGATCAATACAATTTGGAGCATGATCGCTCCGTATTTAGCTCCATAACACAATGTGTGTCTGGACTTATGCGCCAATATGATGAGTGGACGAGTGGTCTATGGCATCGTGATCTGAAGCACCGTACGTAGCACATTCTAACGAACTGAGCACATCTTTTTGGGCCTAATTTGGTACGTTGGTAAATGTAACGAATCACAGACACGTTAAATGACGGAATACACTCATTATTCCTGTCCCGCAGCCAGTTTTCTGCGAAATAGGACGTGTGGAGTTCGTTAGTTGTTGTTATTCGCTCTAATTGCCATTATAGAGTGTCCTCGGTTCGTTAGATTTTGGTCAGAGGGTACCGATCATGGCATCACGCAACCGAGGCGCCCTTTTTCTTCTGTATTAAATGAAATTATAAAGAAAGAAATTATAAAGAACACAAGCCGATGAAAGATGAATTCAAAGTGGATGTTAATTTGTTAAAAGTCATTGGCGCAACTATAACATTATTACTGCCAAATCTATGGGATGTACCAGTACAGGGCAATGTAAAAAGGACTGCAGATCCTCTGCAGTCCTTTTTCATGATGCAATGCGTGTCATACTAGTCCTGGTGAAGATGCCGGAGTCCGTGCAGGAAGGCGGATACGGTCAGACGCAGACTTTCGTCCGGATCAAAGTTCATGCCGAAGCCGCCCTGTGCCTCAATGGAGGCAAATCCATGGCAGAGGCTGCGCAAACCACGAACGGCGTGCAATGCTTCCGCTTCGGTTAGCGGGTAGGGCTGCAAGCTGTGCAGCAGCAACTCCAGCGTAGCTGTGCTGGCCGCGGCGAGCTGTGGCTCCTCGCGATCCGGGGCATGAAATGAGGCTTCGTACAGCCCGGGGTGCTCGCGGACGAAGCCAATGTATGCCGCAGCGATGGCCTGAATGGCATCATCGCCAGTGCGGTCAGCGATAGCCGCGGTTAATGCGCGGCTAAGCTGTTGCACGGACATCAGCGCCATTTCCTGGCGAAGCCCGGGAAGTCCGCTGATGTGGTTGTAGAGCGACGGCGAGCGCACATCCAGCCGCTGTGCCAACGCGGCCAGTGTCAGCGCCTGAAAGCCGTCGCTGTCAGCAAGCTGGGTGGCAGCGCTGAGCAGAGCGCCGCGATCCAGCCCTTGCCGGGGGCTCATAGTTGCCCCCCGGCAAGATCAAACCGCTGCTGTGCATCAGCGGTTGCCGCGCGCATGGCGGCCGCGGGCTGGCGCAGCATCCGTCCGTGGCCTACAGCCAGCACGGACGGTTCCAGCTCCGCCAGGCGCTTCGCGCTGGCCAGAGCCGCTTCGCGGTTCCACGTCGCCAGCGCGGGGAACGGGAAGAGCGGGCGCACGCGGCCGGATACGGCAAGGCCGCCTTGCAGCTGGTACGCGTCGCCAGCGATGAGCACGCGGCTGCGCGTATCCATGAAGGACATATGCCCCGGCGTATGTCCTGGTGAGGCAACGGCGACCAGTGAACCAATCTGGTCACCGTCATCCAGCAAGTGGTTTGGCTGGGTGCGCACCGCTTTGGGCTTAGGCACGCCGCCGCGTACCGGGGTTTGAGGCTCACCGGGAAGAAGGGAAGTATCACCCGTCAATAGACGTGCATCTCGTCTGGAGATGAAGACCTCGGCTTGGGGCAGTGCCTCTGTGAGACGATCCAACGCACCAATATGGTCGCTATGCGCGTGAGTCAGAATGATCTTGGTAATGGGCTTTCCAAGGGACTGGGCAGTTGCCAAAATCCCCTTAAGACTGACCGGTATTCCGGCATCAATCAGGGTTAAACCATCTTCCTCTTCAACCAGGTATACGTTCACAGGGAAGAGTCTTGGGAAAAACGTAACTTGAACGACATCAAATTCTCGGGTAATACGCATCGTTAAGCCCTCCTAAAAACTAATGGTATTAGTATAATAACTAATGGGATTAGTTTTAGCAATACCTGTTGTTTAATTTATTCAAATAAAAAAAATTTAAAATAATGATGCACTTTACAAAAAAAGCGTTTTCAAATTGGGGAATACCGATTATAATAATCACGTAAGCCCTTTCATATGTCTATCTTATTGGAGCCCTTCGCGTAGCGGAAGGCTCACTTTTTTGTTCTTTTTGGATTAAAATGAAGACGGGATGTTCATCCTAGCTTAATTATGTTGATGAGCTGTAAGTATTGGTATAACAGGAAAAATCACGTTTGATCTCCATGCTGGGTGAAAGTTGACAAACATAACTGTTATTCATATAATGACAGTTATACTTACCTTGAGTTGGAGTTCATCGGTGTTGTAAGCCGGGAAGGAGTAAGTTATGAACAGTGAATTTACCATAGCGGTGCATTGTCTTGTTTTTCTGTCGATGAGAGATGAGTGTATGGCCAATAGTGAAGATTTGTCCCAGAGTGTGGGTACACACCCGGCCAGAGTCCGTAAGGTACTTAGTGTTCTGCGCAAGCATGGTTACCTGACGACCAAGGAAGGTGCTCATGGTGGATACTTGCTTAGCCGTCCAAGTGAAGAGATCAAGCTGGGAGAATTGTACAGACTGGTAGCTGGTGGTTCACTCGGTCCCAACTGGTGCTCAGGGGAGTCCGGTTCATCATGCGTGGTATCTTCCAATATGCAGGATGTGATGGGGAACATTTATAATGGTGGCGAAGAGGCGCTCAGCGCTTATTTTGATCGTATATCCATTCAGGATGTGAAAGAACGCATAGGTCATGGGGAAACGTTAAACTTATCGCTGAAGGGATTATCTGCAAAGGAGAAGTCCTGACGGAGTCCACAACGAATGGTCCTCCATGAATATGGTCTTGGTTTAGTCAGGCATGGTGGACAAGTTACGGCATGGGCGTATGCTCCGGTGAAAGATCCATTGATGTTCTCAAGCGATTCCGGGCATAACCTGAACACAGATGAGGAGAGATCGTCTGCGCTGATGTTATTTTCGGAAGGAAAATCCCTGGTAGAGTAAACTTCGAGATCACCTTGCGAAAGTAAAAGAAGTATAAACAAACTAGATTCTGGGGAGTGGAACACATGTCAGGCATTGAAAAAAATGAAACACTTCGCGTTATTAGCGAACGCCATGCTGTCAAAAAGTACGAAAAAGGGTTTGAATTGCCTGAAGCTGATCTCAATGCGATTCTGACAGCAGCTGCGGAAGCACCATCTTCATGGAACCTGCAACACTGGAGATTCCTCGTGATTGAATCCGAAGCAGACAAAGCGAAATTGCTGCCAGTTGCTTACGGTCAAAGTCAGATCGTGGAAAGTTCGGTTACGATTGCTGTTCTTGGAGATTTGGAAGCAAACCGTAACACCGTAATCTACGATCAAGCTGTTGAAGCAGGCGCACTGACTGCTGAGGTTCGTGACGCATTGGTTGGACAGATCAACGGTGCTTACCAAAGCCCGCAAATCGCTCGCGATGAAGCGATCCGCAATGCATCTTTTGCTTCCCAAAATATTATGATTGCTGCACGCTCCCTGGGTTACGATACATGTCCAATCGGTGGATATAATCCACAAAAACTGATGGAAACATTCAACATTCCTGCACGATTTGTGCCAACGTTGTTGATTACAGTAGGTAAAGCTGCACAGCCAGCTCGCCCGTCAGGACGTTTACCGTTGTCTGAGGTAGTTGTTAAAGGTTCTTTCTAAGTTAGAAAGTTAAATCTGATGATTGCATCAGTGATATAGGTATAATACAAACGGCCGCACTTTCCTGTTGAGGGAAGGTGCGGCTGTTTGGCATATTGGGGTTGTATGGAAAAGGCCATTCATTGGGACCCCAATAGATCGGATTCACCACTCAAGTGAGTTCTTAGCTTCCACCATGAAATGATTACTTCTCAGGTGTTTCCGGGATTTGTGGTGCATGGAACGATTCCATGTACTCGATTGCGTTATACATCATCACTGCTGCTTCGGCGCGAGTAATCGTTTGTTTTGGATTGAAGTTTCCGTCGGCATCCAGTTCATTGATTTTGAGAACGAGTGAACGCTGAATGGCACCTTGATATTCTGGCGTAAGTTCCTTTTCGTCGGTAATGTCCACAGGTTTGATATTAATCATCGGCAGACCGCCTTTGGCCTCTATGCCTTGCATCAGGAACAGTGTGAATTGTTCACGAGTAAGCGGTTTGGACGGATCGATATTCTGTGACATCTGAATGCCATTATATTGTGCGCGGATAAATGCATCACTGTACCATACGCCATCTTTTACAGCAGAGAAGTAGTCACTTGGTACCGGCATTTTGATAAAACGAATCGTGTCCAGATTCAGATTCAGGCCGTCCGCAATCAGTTGAATGCCCTGAGCGGTATTTAACTCCAGTTCAGGTTTGAACAAGCTGTCACTCACACCTTTGATGAATCCATCTTTATGGAGAGATTCGATTTTGTCTGCTCCTGCGATACCTTGAATATCCGTGAATTGGGCCTGCGCAGCGTTGATCGGGCCTGCACTTAGAGACAGCGTGAGCAGAGCTCCCGCAGTTAATGTAGCAAGTATATTTTTTTTCATGATAGGTTCGCCTCACTTTTCCAGGGATGATCCCTTTATATAAAAGTTATTTGCCCCTATAGACGACCCTTCTGTTCAAAAGGTTGCTGGAATTTTCCAACTGAATTCATAATCATTCAGATAGGGCTAAGTAAAGGCATTGCCTCTAACCTTTGGATTTATTTCGATAATCTGTGGGTGAACGTCCCATCATTTTGCTGAACAGACGGGAGAAGTAGTAAGGGTCCTTGAATCCAAGCTCGGAGCTGATCTGCTTCACGGTCCAATCGGTAAAATCCAGATAGCGGCAGGAATGTTGAATCTTCAGCCGCAGGAAATAATCGATGGGCGAATGCCCCGTAGCTTGCTTGAATAACTGAGAGTAATGAGGGACAGACAGCCGCGCGTGAGCCGCCAGTTCCTTGAGGGTGATTCCATTCTCCAGGTGCTCCAGCATATATTGAACGGATTGTTCGGCCGCACGTTTGCTGCTCACGATCCCACCATCTGACCCTGTCGTCTCCGGTCCATAAGCGAGCATGCCCAGCATATAGCCAATAATCTGGGAGGCATACGTCATCGTCTGCATGGAGTAACCCGTCTCAAGTGCGCCGTAACATTCATGAAAAAGCTCAAGCCATTTCTGAGCCTTGGCCGGTGGCATGGTAGTAATATGATGAGTTAACAAGGGTTCTATGTAGGATAAAGCGTGTTCCCCGCGCAGATGAATCCAGAAGATGCTCCATGGTTCAGCTGCGTTGGCTCCGTACACATGGGGGACATGTGCAGGTAATATAACGAGGTTTCCCGGGCTGACATCATATGTCTTGCTGCCATCCATCGTATACCAGCCTGTGCCTTGGACACAGTACATCAGAATGTGTGATTCACAACCATTGGGACGGTCACGGTAATGATGCTCTGCCTCGTGAAAGTAACCGATATCGGTAACATATAATCCGGACGTGACCGGATAAGCTGCGGTTTCTTGCAGCAGGGAGTCCGGAAGCACAATGAGTTTTTGCATACGAAATCCGTCAGATTTACGCTGTAGGGGTGGTCTGTTGTTAGGTCTCATACTTTGTATTATGGTGAGAGGCGATAAGGGAGTCAATGACAGATATGAGAGCGCTCACCGGAGGTGTTCTCGATTTAGAAAGCCACGTTACAGGAAGTGAAGCAGTTGCCCGTGAATTGGGTAAGTACATACCAGTGGGAAGAATCAGAACAGTGAATATACAAGATAAGGGAGAGATTTAGATATGGAACCAGTCAAAAAACAGGAAACGCTTTTCTATACAGGTACGTATGCGTCAGCGGATGAACCCGGAATATTCCTATGTGCATTGAATGCGGATACAGGAGAGATGCGAATCGTCAATCACATGGATGGTGTGGATAATCCGTCTTATCTGGCGCTAAGCCCGGATGGAAACTGTCTGTATGTGGCGAGTGAGACGGACGAGGGAGAGGTGTTGGTCTATCGGAGAGATGCGGCAACGAGCGAGCTGCACCTGATGGATCGAAAACAGACCAGAGGGGCTTCTCCATGTTATGTGTCTGTCTCCAAGGATGGTCAGTGGGTGTTCTCATCCAACTATAGCAGCGGCAGTGTCAATGTATTCCCGGTTGGCGATCAGGGGACGCTTGGTGAGATGAGTGCATGGGTGGAGCACACGGGAAGTGGAATCAATGAAGAACGCCAGGAAGGGCCGCATGCACACTCCATTCAACCCGATCCGTCCGGGCAGTATGCTAACGTATGTGACCTCGGTCTGGATCAGATCATTGTGTATCGCTTGGAAGAGGGACGTCTGGTTACCCATCGTGAGATGGATCAGCCACCAGGCGCAGGGCCAAGGCATCTTGTGTTCCATCCCAACTCGAAGTGGGCTTATGTGATCAACGAATTGGACAACACGGTTACGGCATTCCTGTACGATGAGCGCAGAGGGGAGTTCACTACGGTACAGCACATTTCCACACTTCCAGAAGGGCATAAAGGAGAGGGTACGGCTGCAGACATCCGTGTATCTCCATGTGGACGTTTCCTGTATGCATCCAATCGGGGAGATGACAGCATCGTGCTCTATCATATTGATCAGGAGAGCGGTAAGTTGGAAGCTGTAGAGTGGACGTCCACGATTGGGCAGACACCGCGTAACTTTAATATTTTGCCAGGTGGGATTCTGGTCGTGGCGAATCAGGACAGCAATAACCTCGTAGGTTTCCAGATCAGTGAAGAAGACGGACGTCTGACGCATAACGGGTTCAAGCTAGAACTGCCTCGTCCGGTATGTATTGCGCCTGTGGTATAAAAGTTGTAATACGGTGAAGTAAACGTGGAATATTACATCTAAAAAGTGGTCTATAAGCTGTAAAATCATGGAGAAACACATGGTTTTACAGCTTTTTTAGGCTTTTTATGCGAACATGGGAATCGTCCCATATCCGTGAGTCAGTTGATTGCGACTCCAGTCGACTGAAGCAATTCGAAGAATGGGCAACGGCTAACCGAAGGAGAAATCCTTTGGCATTTTTCATATGCCAACCATTCAATTACTAAATCAGACCTATAGATGGAATTATATGTTTAATTTAAAATGAATATATTAAAGCGCTTACATAAAAGATGGCGCTACAAGGGCATCGGGCTTACCAAACCAATTGGGGAGGCAATTGTTTATGGGGAATCGATCATCATTGTGGAAGCGCACATTACGTACAGTAGGAGTATCGTTGTTGAGTTCCGCGTTACTGATTACTTCGCTTGGCCTTGGCAACACGTCGGTAACACATGCAGCGGGTCCAAGGCAGATGGAATATCTGGATCGCGGTGTGGTGGCTGTGAAGACCGGGACAGGTGTGTTTATCAGTTGGCGGCTTCTGGGAACGGAAGGATCGAATGTATCGTTTAACGTATATCGGGATGGAACCAAGGTGAACGCATCGCCCATAACAAACAGCACCAACCTTCAGGATGCAAGCGGGACGAGCAGTTCCAAATATACGGTTCGCGCTGTCGTCAGTGGAACGGAGCAAGCTGCTTCAGCGGCTGCAAGCGTATGGGGCAATAACTATCTATCTGTACCGCTCAGTGTACCTGCAGGTGGGACAACGCCCGATGGAGTAGCCTACACCTACAGTGCCAACGATGCCAGTGCAGGTGACCTGGATGGTGATGGTGAGTATGAATTGATCGTGAAGTGGGACCCTTCCAACTCCAAGGATAACTCCCAGAGTGGTTATACCGGGGAAGTGTTTATCGATGCCTACAAATTAAACGGAACACGCCTCTGGCGGATTAGTCTGGGCAAAAATATCCGAGCGGGTGCTCACTACACCCAGTTCATGGTGTACGATCTCGACGGTGATGGCAAAGCCGAAGTTGCGATGAAAACAGCCGATGGCACCAAGGATGGCACTGGCGTGGTCATCGGGGATGCAAGCAAGGATTACCGCAATTCTAGCGGTTATGTGTTGTCTGGTCCCGAATTCCTGACGGTTTTCAATGGGCAGACTGGCAAAGCGCTCTCCACGGTGAACTACGAACCGGCGCGTGGCAATGTATCCAGTTGGGGGGATAACTACGGCAATCGGGTGGACCGATTCCTTGCCGCCATTGCTTATCTGGATGGAGAGCGCCCAAGTCTGGTCATGGCGCGTGGGTACTACACCCGCACAGTGCTCGTGGCTTATAACTGGCGGAATGGACAGCTGACCAAACAATGGACATTTGATTCCAATACCTCCGGTAACTCGGGTTATGCCGGGCAGGGCAATCATAATCTGAGTGTGGCGGACGTAGATGGAGATGGGAAAGACGAGATCGTTTATGGTGCCATGGCAGTGGATGACAACGGCAAAGGATTGTACACAACAGGGCTTCATCATGGCGATGCCATGCATCTGAGTGACCTCGACCCGGACCGCCCTGGACTTGAGGTATTTCAGGTTCATGAGACACCGTCCAATGCCGGCGTTGAGTTCCGTGATGCAGGTACAGGCCAGTTAATCTGGGGAGTCAAAACAACAAAGGATATTGGACGTGGCATGGCGGCAGATATCGATCCAAGATATAAAGGCGCTGAAGTATGGGCAGACGGCAGTCTGTACACAGCCAAAGGGCAGAAACTCGGGACAACCTTGCCGTCCTCCACGAATTTTGGCATCTGGTGGGATGGGGATCTGCTCCGTGAACTGCTGGACAGCAACCGAATCGATAAGTGGAACTATGCTAACAGCACAACGATGAACCTGCTCACCGCTTCCGGCGTTTCTTCGAACAACGGTACCAAGTCTACGCCGAATCTGCAGGCCGATCTGTTCGGGGACTGGAGAGAGGAAGTGGTATGGCGGACGAATGACAGTTCAGCACTGCGGATCTATACCACAACAGCAGTTACGGACAAACGCATCTACACGCTGATGCATGATCCAGTGTACCGTCTTGGCGTCGCTTGGCAAAATGTAGCCTACAATCAACCGCCACACACCGGTTTTTATCTGGGAGAAGGCATGAGCACACCACCGGTACCCAATATCCGGTATGCAGGCAGATGAGGAGTGGACAAGGTGTGGCTGTCCAATTCCGTTCATGTTTCAATAGCCAGCGAAGTATGGGATTCGCTGAAGGGAGCAACGGACGCTGGTTCGTTGTTCCTCTTTTTTTACCAATAGCCCAGAAATACGGTAAAAATCGGAAAAAACGTTTGACAGGTATATAGACTGCCTTTATTATACGTATATAACTTACTAAACAGGTAGGAATAATAAAAATGAATTTGTTTTCATTGTGAAAACAGTCATTTTACAGACAGATGCAACCATGCAACCTGAACAGAATAACGTTCTCACCGTATAGACGGAGGAACACCGCAGCGCATCCTTTCCAGATGGAGCATGCACGGCCTTTAAGCCGGCATGACTTTATGGGGAGAAGTGCGCGGGGGTTCCTCCGTCTTCTTGTTTTTTACGGGGCGTTTGATCCTGTTCAGCCGGCCTGAGGTAGTCATGCAGATCTATATCGGGGGAGTGTTATTTATGAAAAAGAGAATTCATAAGGGTATTTTGGTTGGTCTGGCACTGGTATTAACAGGGGTACTGGCAGCATGCGGATCGGATAGCGGCGGGTCCAGTGCAGCAGGAACATCGGGGGGATCGGAAGGCGACACAGAAAAGGCCAAGGCCATCGAGCTGCTGAATGTTTCCTACGATCCAACGCGGGAACTCTATGAGCAATATAACAAAGCGTTTGCGGCGCATTGGTTGAAAGAGAAAGGCCAGGAAGTGACCATCAAGCAGTCCCATGGGGGATCGGGCAAACAGAGTCGTTCTGTTATTGACGGACTGGATGCAGACGTGGTGACGCTGGCATTGGGATACGATATTGATGCGATTGAAGATAAAGGTCTGATTAATGAAAGCTGGCAGGATAAATACGAGCATAACAGCTCTCCGTATACCTCTACGATTGTCTTCCTTGTACGTAAGGGTAATCCAAAGGGCATCAAGGACTGGGATGATCTGATCAAAGGGGATACCCAAGTCATCACCCCAAATCCCAAAACGTCCGGCGGGGCGCGCTGGAACTATCTGGCGGCATGGGGATATGCCCTTAAGCATAATAACAATGATGAAGAGAAGGCGAAGGAATTCGTTGGTGAATTGTTCAAACATGCGCCTGTGCTGGATTCGGGTGCTCGCGGATCTACAACGACGTTTGTTGAACGTGGCATTGGTGATGTGCTGCTTGCCTGGGAGAATGAAGCTTTTTTATCGGTAAAAGAGCTGGGTCCGGACAAATTCGACATTGTCGTGCCTTCGGTTAGTATCTTGGCAGAGCCGCCCGTTGCGATTGTGGACAAAAATGCAGACAAAAAAGGAAGCCGCGACGTGGCGGATGCCTATCTGAAATATTTGTACAGTGAAGAGGGACAGACGATTGCCGCTGAAAATTATTACCGCCCAACGCTGGACAGCGTGGAGGAAAAATTCAAAGATCAGTTCCCGGCACTTGAGCTGTTCACGTTGAAAGATGTATTTGGTACATGGCGGGATACTCAGGCCAAACATTTTAATGACGGTGGTATCTTCGACCAGATCTATGTTCCAGGCAGCTAAGGTTGCTCTGTTCAATGAACACCCGATCAATCGCGCTGTGAGCGGCCAACCAGCCTTACCGGCTGAAGGCAGAGAGGATGAACGTGCATGAGCAAGGTGATGGTGGCGCGGAGACGCACATTGCCGGGATTTGGATTAACGATGGGTTACAGTGTGTTCTACCTGAGCCTGGTTGTACTTATTCCACTGGCTGCGCTGTTATTTAACTCAACAGGGCTGACGTGGGCAACCATGATTGAGGTTGCGACCAATCCCAGGGTGCTGGCTTCCTTCCAGGTCAGCTTCCTGACCGCAGGTGCAGCGGCGCTGATTGATCTCGTGCTGGGGTTACTCCTGGCATGGGTGCTTGTTCGGTATGAATTTCCGGGCAAAAGGTTGTTTGATGCGGTCATTGATCTGCCTTTTGCCTTGCCGACAGCGGTAGCAGGGGTTGCTCTTACGGCGATCTATGCCGGCAATGGCTGGATTGGGCAGTTTGTAGAGCCTTTGGGCATCAAGCTCGCTTATTCACAGGCCGGGATTACGCTGGCGCTGATGTTTATCGGAATTCCGTTTGTAGTTCGCACGGTGCAACCGGTGCTGGAGGAGCTGGAAGCTGAGGTGGAAGAGGCGGCTGCCACACTGGGGGCAGGAAGATGGCGGATATTCCGCACGATTCTGTTGCCAGATCTGATTCCACCGTTGCTGACGGGTTTTGCTCTGGCTTTTGCCCGGGGCATTGGCGAATATGGCTCGGTTGTATTTATCTCAGGCAATATGCCGATGAAAACGGAGATTGCTCCATTGCTGATCATGGCCAAGCTGGAGCAGTTCGATTATGCAGGTGCTACAGCTGTAGCTTTGTTGCTACTTCTGGTTTCTTTCATCCTGCTGCTGATCATTAATTCCTTGCAACGTTGGAGCCGGAAGGCGGGCAGAGCATGACAATGAAGCATGATGGATTAAGGATATTAAAAGACGTCACTCACCCAAAACAAAGGAGGTGTAGCATATGACGGGGTCCGTTCCACTGAGCCCTGTTCCACCCGTAAAGACCGGGCGTGGAACTAACCGTGCAACAACAGAAGCTCCATGGGTCAAATGGTTGTTGATTGGACTGGCAAGCCTGGTACTCATATGGCTGCTTATTTTGCCACTGGCCATTGTGCTCATGGAGGCGTTGAAGCAGGGCTGGGGTGTGTACATTGCGGCTCTTACCGAGCCGGATGCCATGTCTGCACTGAAACTCACGTTATTGGTTGCGGCGATTACCGTGCCGCTGAATACGATATTTGGTGTGGCCGCTGCATGGGTCATTACCAAGTTCCAGTTCAAGGGCAAGGGACTCATGATCACCCTGATTGATCTTCCTTTTTCAATTTCGCCTGTGGTGGGCGGGTTGATCTTTGTATTGGTCTTTGGTTCGAATGGGTGGTTAGGGCCGTGGTTGTCCGAACATGATATTAAAATCATTTTTGCGCTGCCAGGCATTGTCATTGCAACGCTGTTTATTACCTTCCCGTTCGTAGCGAGGGAGTTGATTCCACTAATGGAGGACCAGGGAACCCGGGAAGAGGAAGCGGCGGTTACGCTAGGTGCTTCCGGGTGGCGAATCTTCTGGAGTGTAACCTTGCCCAACATCAAATGGGGACTGCTGTACGGTATTATTCTGTGTAATGCCCGCGCTATGGGCGAGTTCGGAGCCGTATCTGTGGTGTCCGGGCATATCCGCGGGGAGACCAATACGTTACCACTTCATGTCGAGATTTTGTATAACGAATATCAATTCTCGGCTTCATTTGCCGTAGCTTCCCTGCTCCTGATTCTGGCTCTCGCCACGTTGCTACTCAAGAGCTGGCTTGGACACAAAGCCGTTTCAGAAAAGTGATTATGAGAAGAAGAAAATACAGATTGACAGCTACTGGAAGCCCTGCTAATGTATAAACCAAGTATATAGGTTGGATAAGAATGATTTATAAATCCGTTGGATGACAGCGTACTTAGGAATATGGCGGGCAATAGCCCGAGAAGAGGAGGCGGCTCTATGGCTAAGCCGTTAAAAGTGGATGAGGTATGGTTGGACCGAATTGCCGGACAGCTGAATGACATGGAGTTTGGTTCATTGCATATCGTGGTGCACGAAGGTCAGATTGTGCAGATGGAGCGGACCGAACGCAAGCGTTTTGAAAACACGCCCTCAGGCAGCGCCTCCAAATCCGGAAGCACGGCACGAAGCAGTTCAGCCCGTTCACTACGCGGATCAAATGCGAGTGCGAAGGGATAGAGAGTGACGTGAAGGAAGCGAAGATAGGTGCATAAAAACACATGTAAAATCCAGAAACTCATGGGAAATGCATGTTCCAAACCATCCTACCTATTGGGCACGACTTGTCTCCATATGCTCTTTATACCAATGATTCGCTTCGAGCAGTACCTGTTGCCCACCTGCATCCATGAATTCTTCCACAAAGGTATCGAAATACCCCACAGGCTGATCGCCAGTGATGATGGAGATGTACGCTCTGTCTCTCATGCGAATCAATTCAGATGAATATTGAATGAGGGCAGGGGTTGCAACCTCCAGGCGATTATAGATACCATTCTCCGTCAACCCTGCAGATGCAGCCCACTGTTCACGTTTATCCGAGGGTGTACCTGGAACCGTCATCCCGATACTTGAGCCGATCATATTAATATAATTCTCCATTCTGTTGTATGGGTAAAGTAAATGGAACGAGTTTGAATCTTCAACGCTCCAATTCCAGTGTTTTCCTGGAAGGCCATACTCCATTTTGATCTGCTCCTCCGGATCGGGGTTGGCACTTACATAATCGAGTATCTCCAAAATTTTCTCCAGTTTTCCCGGCTCCTTCGCAGCCTCAGCACCTATAGCAATAAAATTCATCAGCAGATTGTTCCCTTTTGAACCGCTATGTCCATCAGGACCAATAACAGGAGAACCAAATACAACCTCTGCAGTTGCGTTCTTCTGTAACAGCTCATTAACATTGAACGAGGCCCCCACTGGAGTTTCTTGGCCATTTTCATTAAGGACACTGTAGTCTCCCTCTTGATTCCAATGATAATAGTTGCCCATCGAGGTCATCCCAATTTTTCCATTAATAAAAGCATGGGATAGATGTTTATAGCCGCCTTTATTTTCGCCGGTTATAAACTCAGGGTCGATAATCCCGTCCCGATACCACTTTTGCATATAAGTCAGGGCTTTTTTCATCTCAGGCTGCAAAGCACCGATCACGAGTTGGTTGTTTTTTTCATTAAAATACAGTTGCTCGGTGAAAACGGACTGTCCAAAAGCGCCAAACACCACATTTAAGCCCTCTCTGGATAGGCCATACGTATCTTGTTTACCATTCCCGTCCGGATCATCTTTGGCAAAAGCATACATAACCGTTTCAAATTCATCTAATGTCTTTGGCACCTCCAGACCAAGCTGCTTAAGCCAGTCCTCTCGGTATACAACAGGGGTTCGATAGATGTTGGTCTGATTAATAGCCGGAATTCCATATAAGCCACCGTTTATTTTTCCATACTCTAAATAACGTGAATCATAATCGCGAATTCGCTGTACGATATTTGGCGCATATTGTTCAAGAACTTCCGGGGGAATTTCCGCTAAGACCCCTTGCATTTGATACTTAAGCAGATCATGCGGTTGTCTGATCCGGAACAGATCGGGTATTTTCCCTTGAGCAAGCTCCAGGTCCAGCAGTTCCTCGTATCGCTTGTTCTCAAGATTCCACACCTCCAGATCGACATCAAACCGATCCTCAATATAGGTAATCATCTCGGCGTCTTCAGGAACAGGGATATTTTGATGCATGGTCCAGGATATCGTATACTGCGGTGCTGTATCCTTCTCAGCGCTTGCTAGATGGTCTTGCTGTTGCACTTGTGCTGTTTCTCTTCCTAAAAAGGTACACCCACTTGTAAATACGATAAGGAGGAGCATTGCGGAATATAGACATAACTTTCTTGAAAGGTTGATGTTCATAGCAGTTCCTTTCCTGATTTCAAATTCTATATAGGTTTAATCAAAGAATATTTACACGGACACTCCGATGACAGAACAACCTTCCGATCGCTGTTATTCCCAGATTTCTTTTGATCCCTTCTCTAAAGGAAGAAATCCGGGAATAGCGTATGCTTCCGAAGTAGCTTTCTTTCAGAAAGCTTTTAGGCGAACGCTTCGCTTCTTCAGGTTCTTTCTGTCCTCTCCGTTTTTGTGTAAATGTTAAATTGATCCTATATAGATCCCTGCTCCATTAGATTGCGCATGAAGTTTTTTGGCGTACAGCCGTGGATTTCTTTGAACTTCTTAATGAAATAAGCAGGGGTTCGGTAACCGACAGTACTTGCGACCTGCTCAACTGTGATTTCACGCTGTGTCATGAGTTCCCGTGCGCGTTCCATTCTCTGATTCGTAACATATTCGGAATAAACAATCCCGGTTTCTTCCTTGAAAAGTTTACTGAGATATTTAGGGCTGATGAATACTTGCTCTGAGACATGATCCAGCGTGAGATCGCCTGATAAGTGCTCGTGAATATAGGCTTTGACAGCCGAGATGGTATCCACACTTCGTACCTCACTTCGCTTCTCCATCTGCATCACAAATTCGGTCACAAGATGAATCATCCATTCTGAATAGCGGTTGATATTGTAGAACAATGAAAATTGCTTGTACATATTCAATGAACTCGCCTCGGTGGGTTGCAGGCGCACCTGATTAATACACTCAGCGTAAATAGATAACGTTTTTAATAAGATGATCCGACTGTATTCGGCTGAATAGGGGCCTTCTTTTATTGTAGCGACCAATTCCTGAATGGCCTGAACTGTGCCGTGCACATCCCGAGCCTGCAATTTCTTTTCAAAGTTTACGAGGTATGACTCCGGAATTTCCAAACTGCTGACTTCTCTGTTCAGAAGATCAAGATCCTGAATGGCAGACTGCTCGGGAAAGAAGTAGCTGTATCGAATCAGGGTATTCGCCTGATGATAGCTTGTGTGAATCTTCGTGAAGTGTTCTACCCATCCGCCTAACGATAGTACAAATTCCAGACCAAATCTGCTGCTCGCCTCAGCGTGAATAAAGTCTACAATGTGATCAGAGAGCGGTTCTTCGGGTTGGTTGGTACAGATGATTACTGCTATTTTGTGATCCTGCAATTCCTCTGCCAGCAGTTGAGTTCCATCCATTTCTGCGATCTCCAGTTGCTGGATCATCGTATACAACGTATGCTGCAACTGTCGTGGCTGCAGATCCTTCCACTTCTCATTGACGGGGTCAATGACAATGCAGCGAAAGCGAGAGTAGGCCATTGAAATGTGAACAGACTGGAGCTGTTCCGTAAGTTCCTCGGGTGTAAATCGGTTATTTAACATATTGAGCATGATACTATGCTTAATCATTCTGTGATTGGCCTGTAAAGTTTCTTCAAGACTATCAACTTTATTGGACAGACTGTTAAACGTTGTATCGATGAACCGATATTCGTCCTGCTTTAAGCTGGTTGGGCTATCCATCCGGCTCTTGATGTTATTCATGATTCGTTTAAGAGGACTATAGTTGGCCCTGGTAAAGATGGACGACATCGCTATTCCAACCGCAACAGCCAATAAACCGAGAAGAACCGAAATCTCCTTCAAGCTATCCAATTTATAATAGAAGCTTTCATTAGGTGTGGTTGTGTAGATTCTCCATGCATTTCCTTTAAATTGATCTTGGGTAACGACATGAGAGTCATAGTTAAATACAGGTGTGAAGCTCTCATCTGAAGAATGAAAGGTGAGCAGCGCCTGCGTCAGATTATCCTCCGTGGAGCTACCTATCAACGTTTTGTCCGCGGCAGATATGACGGTTCCGTCCTGATCGATGATTAATGTATTTGCATAGTCAGCAGGGAGCATATTTTTAATGATCTGACTGATCGCTGATTCTTTGATATCAATCGCAATCATGGCCTTACTGTCTTGTCCAGACGATTGAAACGGGTAACTATGGACATAGGAAATTAGAGGACTCATCTTGCCTTGTTCCCGTGATTCGATATAAGCATCCTGAGGCACCATGCGAGTCTTCATCCATAAGGAGCTTTCTGGAGTCTCTTTCATCGCAGTAATCCAATCCGTCGTATGATCCACACTCGAAGGCGTGTCCTCATAGAGCAATAGCCCATATACAGATGAGACGATGAAGTGGTTCTTCGTATCGTACACATGAATAGCTTCAATGAGATCGGAGTAATTTTGCACCATATTTTTGAGGGACTGTTCAATGTCCAGGATTTTGCTATGGTTTCCTTTTAAGCTATCTAGATCGATACTAGCGGCGTTACCGAGTGCCAGGGACAGATAGACCTGATTCACCTTCTGGATAACGGAGCTCTCAATAGTATTGACAGTGCTTTTCAGTGACAGCTGATTATTGATTCGAATCTCTTTGCTGTATTGATGGGAGAAGAAGAGGTATAGAATGGAGCCGAAAAGAAGCGCAATGACAAGAACAACAGCAAGGTAGGAAAGAACCATCTTGGATCTTACAGTTTGAAATGGCTTATGCATTCTTTTTCCCCCTTCATGTCTCTTTTCTAAACAACTTCATCATTATATAGCAGGCCGAGGACTAGAAATCATGTTGATCGAAATTTAACAAACTCCCACTCCATAATTTACTTTTAGTTAATAAAGCGTTTACAAAAGTAGGTATTTTAATTGATAAATGTAGTATCTAACTCCATTTTTCTTGGCATATAAGCTCCAGAACGTACGATTTTGATATAAAACGGAATTTGTTCTATAGATGCGAAACGCTCCCTAATGCTACAGTAACGGCAGATCAGACATCTGTATAGAGTCTTTCTTACTCATTTGCAGATGCAGAAGCAAAAAAATAATTTACCATAACGGGAGCGTGTATTTGCAAGCCATGAGAAAACCACTTAAAAAGTCACTGGCATTACTTCTAATGTTGTCTATGGTAGGTCCGACATTTGCAGAGAAGAGTTTTGCAGCCGATCAGAAGATTCAGTTCTCTGATATTAAGGGACACTGGGCGGAAGCAAATATTCAAGCATGGGGTGATGAAGGATTAATTCGAGGTTACCTGGATCATTCATTTAAACCGAATACGTATATTACAAGAGCAGAATTTATGAATTTGGTAAACGGTGCCTTTGGATATTCCGGACAAGCTAAAATTACCTTTAATGATGTGTCTGAGAGTGCATGGTATTACGAAGCAATTTCTATTGCAAATGCGAATGGATATATAGATGGATACACCGATGGCACAATGAAGCCGCAAGATCCGATCACCCGTCAAGAAGCAGCTAAAGTGATCGCTGGCATTTTGAATCTGGAGTTAAATGAAACAGCAGCGAATGTATTTAGCGATTCATCGTCTATAGCGGCGTGGAGCAAGGGAGCTGTAGGTGGAGCGGCAGCAACGAAAATTATCTCCGGATATGCAGATGGAACCTTCAAACCGCTTAATTCCATTACTCGTGCCGAAGCGGTGTCTGCGCTCGTTAAAGCTGTGGAAACAGATGCTACTACAGCTGCCAAACCAGCTAAGCCAAAAGGAACGGCAACCGTTCTGAATGTTAATCCCCCAGCAGATGAAGCTCGGTTATCCGCCGTGAAGCACGGAGCCAATGCCGGAGACGACACCTTGAAAAATATTGCGGAAACCAATCCGTTTATTGATATTTTAGACGGTTTTGATCAAGTATGGTCCATGAACCTAGCGGATTGGAGAGATGGAACAGCGGCAACTAAAATTGGAGCTGACGGGAAAAATGCAAAGTATGGAGATGGACCGACTCCATATTATGACGGCTTTAAGAATGATCCAACCGTAGCTGTTGCTGATCAGAAAACATATGCAAATGAAGAGATCCGAAACAAAGCAACTTGGGAAGCCAATATCAAATATGTAGAAAAGGTCACGCAAAATCGCACAGGTGAAGAGACATTGGCAGCCTATTATGATGACCAAAGAGATAAGATCTATAGCGTGATGGAGGGCTTTGGTCCGTTGGCTAACACGTATGTAGATATCATCAAGCCAAAGACAAACGTTGAACGAACGGTGGACGAGATGAATGTGGTATTGACCGAAGAAACAGTGGAAGATGAAAGCCAAGGCATTGGAGATTGGGAAGCAAAGACGGAACTTGCAGACTTGGTTCATTTAGTTGATCTGGTTCGATTCAAAATTCCTGCCTCATCTAATCCCTCTAAATATTTCTACTCTTCCCCTAGACCGTGGAGAATGAATTCCAATGGAGAAGTGAAAGAAGTTGTTGACAGCAAAGGACTGCCTGTATGGGAAACCTTGGGCGAAGGTGAGAAAAAAGAAGTACCTTTGGCTTCAGGCGGCACCAAATCAACAGGAGAAAAACATTACCAGCAATACGAAACTAACGTTAAGCTTATTCCTGCGTTAACTTATGTCAAACGAATCGCTGAGGATGGAAGAGGGAAAGATGGTGCATTTCCGAGCGGACATACCAGTGCAGCATACTTATCCGTATTTCCTTTGGCATACGCTACACCAGAACGATTCACTGAATTGTTAACGAGAGCAGCTCAGTTGGGCGAGAATCGAATCGTAACGGGGATGCACTCACCGCTTGATGTTATAGGAGGAAGAATACAATCCACAGCCATGGCTGCATATGCACTTAATCAGGCTGAGAATAAAGATGTGTTAGAGAAAGGTTATAAGAATGCAGGAGAAGTATTTGGAGCTGCAGCCAAGGAAAAAAATATGAGTCTGTATGAGTATGCACATACCGTAACAGAGGATTACACGTTCAAGAGTGCTTACGATGAACACAAATGGGAAGATCATGATGCCAATAAAGCCTTCTATAGAGAAAAGATGACTTACGGTCTGCCACAAACCGGAACCAAAGGTTTGGCTCCAGTTGTACCGCAAGGAGCAGAAGCCCTGTTAGAAACACGTCAACCGTATTTAACAGATGAGCAACGCAGACAAGTATTGTATACAACATCCATTGACTCTGGATATCCTGTACTGGATGAATCCAAGGGCTGGGGTAGAATTGATCTGGTCACGGCTGCGGATGGATACGGTGCATTCTTGAACAATGTAACTGTGGATATGGACGCTTCCAAAGGGCGCTTCAATGCAGAAGACTGGTGGAGAAATGATATCACCGGTAGTGGAATGCTCACGAAAAAGGGAACAGGAAGCCTTACATTGGCAGGGAAAAATAGCTACACTGGCGGAACATTGCTGCAAGCAGGAACGCTGGTAGCTGAATCTGCAACTGCTTTTGGTACAGGTGATCTGTATGTAGAAAATGGAACAGTTGTCGTTGATGTCGACGGAGCACTCAACTTAGATAGAAACTTTACCATGGATAACGGTACGTTGGAATTGGTAGTGACTGACAACAACAGTCAGCTGAATGTTGGCAGAAAGCTCTATATTGATGGAGGAAGTCTCAAACTCGACTTGTCCAACTATAAGATTGAAGGTTCCAAAGATATTACGTTAATCACGGCTAATGGAATTACAGGTGAATTCGACAGTGTAACGGCAGATGGTTATGACGTGACTGTCACGTACGAAAAGGGCCGCGTCATTGCACATGTTGTAGCCAAATAAGTGAAGTAATTATCCATGATATAAAGTGAACTAAAGAATGTCACACATGCCACTTCGATGACAGAATAACCTTCCGATCACTGTTATCCCAGATTCTTTCCTTCTTCAAAGGAAAAAATCCGGGGATAAGCATATGCTTTCGATGGAGCTTTCTTTCCGAAAGGCTTTAGGCGTAGCGAATGCTTTCGAAGTAATTTTCTTACAGAAAACTTGTAGCTTCGCTTCTTCACGTTATTTCTGCCCTCTCCGTTTTTGTGTAGTTATTAAAATTCATTTTATATCGTTCAATTCTTCGCAAGAAAAGATTATAGAAAAGGGCTTAAACTACAATGTAGTTTAAGCCCTTTTTGCGTACAGATACGTTGGATATAGGGGATGTTTTCAACACGTGCTGAAAGCCGAAGTGTATCTGAACGTGTCCGGAGTAGGCAAGCGCTAAATACTGAATGTAAGAGCAAGCAATTAGGACGTCGCAAAAGCGATTTTCCTATTTTCCACTACCAATGAGAATTTTCGCTTCGTACGAGAGAGAAACGAGGTTTCCTCTCAGTCGCGATTGGAACAGAGCATGAACAGGGGTTGAGCGCTAACGAATATGAGGCGTCTTATTCAAGGGTTTGAAGCACCCGCAGAAATCTAAGGAATCTGAGACACGTTATATCGAAATGTACGGCGTTTTAGAGCGTTTTTATCGAGCGATTTTGGGAAATAACGTGTCTGAGGTTCTTTACAATTTTGAAAGAGGCTGTAGAGGTAATATAAGACGTCCTGTGTTCCTTATAAAATCGATAGGCTACTCAATAGGAACAGCCAGACGGGAGCTCGATAAATTTGGGATACTGACATTCATCATCGTATAGCATGCCGAGTAAGGAGACATGACCTGATCGGTGAAAATCCAGCCGAGGGAGGGCCAAGTCTCGTATCATCGATGTGGGTATCTAAGTTTAATCATACGGAAGCGGCTGAATCGTAGGTTATTCGTCGGTGTTGGTACCAGATGTACGACGTGTGTTTCCTTCCATCTCCGTAGAGACTTGCTTCGTTGGTTCCAGATCCGTATGTCCTGCGTAGGGGCGCTCACTTCGAGAGCGTGTCCCAGTCAACCCGAAACCCGAAGTGAATATAATCAGCTGTAATCCAAGGGCGTAGGGCGCAGCAATAGGTCCAATCAGATGGAGCAACGAGCATAGTGCGATCAGCAAGGAGAGCATTTTGGTTACTGTACTTGACCTATCCCGTCGTGGGCTGGCCCAGAGCAGGTAACCATATATTATGGTGATCATTATGGAAGTTGCGCGAATCCATGGCAAGATGCTGTCCCATGAGTCTACATGGACGTCCAACATCCGCTGACGAAATATCAGATCTGTAACTAGAAACCCTGTGGCTGCTAGTGCCAATGGTTCGGCTGCAGGCCGAAGGATGGTCCATACCGCTGTGCCCCAATGATCTGCATGAGTATCCCGGCTGAGTTCATCCGATAATACGGTGCATTCCCGTTCCAGTGCTCTGTGCATCAGTCCAATTCTGGCAGGGTCATGATCCTTAATACAGTCACGGATCTGGTCCTGTAGCTGAGGAGATAGGTAAGATGCAGCTTTGCAGGCTAACATTGCTGTTATCAGATCGTCATGTTCGTGTTCCGATCGTTCATAATTCCGATTTTCCTGGATGGTAAGTTGTCCCAAGAGGGCTGTACTTATGTATAATGTATCTCGTATCCTTCTCATTCGCCTTTCGTGGCTGCGGCGAACTTCAGTGGCAGACCATATGTATATCCCCAGAAGCAAAGCCATGACTCCAAACAGTACAGCCACAGCGCCTGGGCGCGATGTTAGATCTTCAATCCAACGTTGAAACACACTTGTTCCTCCTTTGCACCAACTTCACGTATCATGAAACACGCTTCACGTAAGCTTTCTCTCACTATTACACAGGAAGTAGATGAATTCAAGCAGAAAGGGGCACAATTCATGGATCATGTGAGTATTGAACACACACCACCCGCAGCGGTGGAGTATCTTGCCTTACGGCAGATTGCCGGCCTTAGTGCAATGAGCAGGGAAGGCGCAGAGATTGGATTACGGAATAGCCTGTTTGCCGTATGTCTGCGTGAAGAGGATATGCTGATAGGCATGGGGCGAGTGATTGGAGATGGAGGTTGTTTCTTTCAGGTCGTCGATATTGCTGTACACCCGGATGTTCAGGGAATGGGGTATGGAAAACTGATCATGAGCGAGATTATGAATTATCTGCGTGAAGCAGTACCTGCCCGTGGTTTGGTCAGTCTGCTGGCGGATGTTCCGGCTGATCAACTTTATGCTCAATTTGGATTTGAATACACCAGCCCAAAATCGGAGGGCATGTGGTGGAGGCAGGGAGAAGAAGGACCGACTACCTAGCGGAACGGAAACTGAAATTTTGAGATAAGAATAGACTTATGTCGTATGAAACTATCTTAGTATAGCCGCATTTAGCGGCTTTTTTGCATGATTCGTGTTGAGTGCTAGCGGAGAGAGGGGATACTTAAGAGTGTCGGTGCTTCTTCCGCTAGTTGAAGTAAAGATTATTTTTCTACATATAAGCTGTAAGAGATAGGTTTACAAGTTGTTTACATCCGGTTTAAGATGGCGTGAGCCGTTTAAGGTATATAACAATAGGATTAAGTATTAAAATAACGGTAAGTTGACAAGATGATATCTACAGAAAAGAGGGAATTCATATGAAAGTAGCCATTTTTGGAGCAACCGGAGCGATTGGCAAGATGATACTGTGGGAGCTGATGGATCGTGGGCATGAAGTGACAGCGGTGGTGCGTGACCCTTCGAAGGTTGAGATGGTTCATGAGCGTTTGCGTGTAGAACAGGGAGATCTGCTTAACCCGGATCAGGTGGCTGATTTTGCAGCGGGTCAGGAAGTGGTTGTGAGTGCATATGGACCGAAGTTTGGTGGAGAAGAAGAGATGCTGGAAGTGACACGTTCGTTGATCGAGGGCGTGCGCCGGGCAAAAGCAGGACGTCTGGTTGTAGTTGGTGGAGCGGGAAGCTTGCTAACCGATTCCGGGGATATGCTGATGGATACGCCGGGATTCCCGGAAGAAGTCAAACCACTGGCAAAAGCCCATGCAGAAGCATATGAGCTGATTGAAGCATCAGGTATTCACTGGACCTACATGAGCCCTGCTGCGACAATCACAACAGGACGTCGGACAGGCCAGTTCCGGGTTGGCATGAACCGTGTGATTACGGATGATATCGGGGAAAGCTCGATTTCCGTTGGCGATTTTGCAGCGGCTTTGGTGGATGAACTGGACGATCCGCAATTTATCCAAGCACGGTTTACGGTAGGTTATTAAGCGTAGACAGGCTTTGGAATGGATGATTTAATCTGAAGGTCTCGTACACGGATCGATAGAGTTTTCGATGATGTATCGAGTGGATTGTGGTAACTGGATGAGGTAAGAGGAAAGATAGCGATACACATATAAGATGCAGAGTTTAGGTGCAAAGTTGCTACTTTCAAGTATGAGATGAGCTTGTCACGGGGAGGGATGAACGTTGTTTATCGTAACCGCTGAACAGATGAGAGCTGTGGACGAGTATACCATTCATAAGCTGAGTATTCCTGCTGCCAGTCTAATGGAGAATGCAGGCCGAGCCATTGCTGAGGAAGTCATCAAGCTGTGCCGGGAAGGACAGGCAGAAGGCCGGCTTGTGGATTCAGAGCAGCTTGACTATAGCAGCCAGACCGATGCTAGGCGGGCACACACCGGGCCCGGCGATCGGCAAGGTTATGGTGGCGACATCATCGCCGATCCGGCGCTGGTGATGGAGCGCCCGGGAGATCAGCTGTGGTACATGCTGATCGGCAAGGGCAACAATGGCGGCGATGGGCTGGTGGCCGCGCGCCATTTGGTTGAAGCAGGGCTTGGCGTGACATTGGTCTACGCCGATGCCCCTGATGCACTGCGGGGCGAAGCCGCAGTGAAACGGGATGCCGCCGCGAAGCTTGGCATCCCTGCTCTTGTCCACGGGCGCGAAGCCGTGGACTTCAGCCGGTGCACAGGCATCGTGGATGCGCTGCTGGGCACCGGGTCGCGGGGAGCGCCGCGCGGAGCTTACGCGGCGCTGATTGAGGCGGCGAACGACAGCGGCAAGCCGGTCGTGTCCGCCGATGTGCCAAGCGGGCTGGACGCCGACACCGGAGAGGTGTACAAGCCCTGCATTCAAGCCCGGGTGACCGTATGTCTCGCGCTGCTTAAGCGCGGGCTGGTGCAGTACCCGGGCGCTTCTGCCGCGGGGCGCATTGTGGTGCGCGCCATCGGCATTCCCGCGCGGCTTGCGCCAGAGCATGGCCCCTCGGTCCGTCTGCTGACGGACGAGGTGCTGCGCGGTGCGCTGCGCGTGGATACAGGCCGTCTACGGGCACCGGACGGCCACAAGGGCACCTACGGCCACGTACTGTTGGCCGCAGGAAGTCTGCCGATGAGCGGCGCTGGCCTGCTCTCGGCCAAGGCCGCGCTGCGCGCAGGCTGCGGGCTCGCCACATGGGCGCTGCCCGCGGCACTGTTGCCGCATGTCATCGGCACCGTGCCCGAGCTCATGCTTGCTGCCGCCGCCGATGGCGACAGCGGCGAATGGAACGCGGCTTCCGCCGACGCCGTGCTGCGTCTTGCGGAGAGCCGCGACGTGCTCGCGACCGGCCCAGGCCTTGGCCGCTTCCAGGGCGACACAGACTGGCTGCGCCGTCTGTGGCAACAATCGGATCGTCCGCTCGTCATCGACGCGGACGCCCTCAACATGCTGGCAGACGCTGGCCCACATGGGCCTCGCGACTGGGGCCAGCGAAGTGCGGCGACAATCCTGACGCCGCACCCTGGCGAGATGGGCCGACTGCTGGGCATGTCGACCCAAGAGGTGCAGCGTGACCGCATTGGACACGCTGCAAAATACGCCCGCGAGCAGGGCGTGACCCTTGTGCTCAAAGGAGCACGAACGGTCATCGCAACGCCATCCTGCGAGGCGTACATCAACACCACCGGGCACGCCGGCATGGCGACTGGCGGTGCCGGAGACGTATTGACAGGCATCATCGCCGGTCTGCTTGCCCAGGGGCTCAGCGCGGAGCAAGCCGCCGCGTTCGGCGTATATCTCCACGGACAGGCCGCCGAACGCGCAGCCCTGCTGCGCGGTGACCCATCGTCCTTGCTGGCCGGAGATATCATCGATGCACTGTGAGGATGGGGCAGGTGTGGGACAAACTCTCGGTTTTGGGTTACTGCCTATGACGATTCGTTTTCAAACTGCAAGTGATCCAACGAAGCAGCGCACCAAAAGTAGATGAGTGAACGTTGTCCATTGTTCATTGCTCAGTACTCATTTGCTCAATGAACATTGATCAGTACTCAATGCTCAATACCCAATGCCCTAACGAACCTGATACACCTTATACCACGGTTTACATGGAGGAGCAAAAGCTAACGAATCTCATCCACGTTATCTCTGTGTATTTCAGAGAAAACACCTGAAAAACCGGACTAAATTAGGGAATAGAATGCCTGAGATTCGTTAGATTTTATAATCTGCAATTAATGGCCCAATAAGGTTTGCTCAGTTCGTTAAACGTTTGGATCTGAAATGTTGATGCCTTGTTATCTATATAAGTTGATCTAAAGAATATATACACTGGACACTCCGGTGACAGAACAACCTTCCGATCGCTATTATCCCCAGTTTTTTTTATAAATTAGGAAATCCGGAATAGCGTATGCTTCCGAGGCGGCTTTCTTTCAAAAAGCTTTTAGGCGAAGTATATGCTTCCGTGTCAGCTTTCTTTCAGATAGCTTTTAGCTCCACTTCTTCAGGTTCTTTCTGTCCTCTCCGTTTCGTGTAAATGTTTAGTTCAATCTATATACTTTCATATCTTTGAAACGAGTTAATGGTTGGATGAAACAATGATTAGTTACTGAAAAGGGGAGCCCTGTCATGATTCATGACAGGGCTCCCCTTTATTTGTTTGTTTGTATGTTCACGCTACCTGATCCTGGCTCGGCTATAACCTACCCATAACATGCCTATAATCTGCATCTAAACTACTTCTGATCTACGTCCAGCCCAAAATTCTCCCGGCTTACAGCCGGAATCGCAGCAGTTCCTGATGCATCTCTGCACTAATATCACGCAATGACTTCACCTTGATACTTGCATCAGCGAAGGAACGTTGTTGTTCCGACGTGGAGGCGGTGATCTCTTCACTGCTGGCAGCCGACTGCTCGGTGATGGCACTGATATTTTCGATGGCCTGTTGCACCTGTGTACTGAGTTCATTGGATTGTTGCATGTCCCCAGCAAGTTGATGGATACCCGTACTGATGCGCTCCACACTTTCACGAATAGCAGAGAAGGATTCGCGAGTCTGGCCAGTGGCTTGTTCCTGTTCGCCGAATAACTGCATGCTTTGTGCTACAGAGTTCTTCACCTTGTCCATGGAGGTTGTGATCTCGCCAACAGCTGCATAGATATGTTTGACCGATTGCGCAGATTGTTCGGCGAGTTTATTCACCTCGCCCGCAACAACAGCGAAGCCACGTCCGGCTTCTCCAGCGCGAGCAGCCTCTATGGAGGCATTTAACGAGAGCATGGTTGTTTGTTTGGCAATCTCCGATACATATGTCGTCATCGTAGTGATTCGAACCGCGCTTTCTTCCAGTTCCCGCACCGTTTGTTCTACCTCGGCCATCGCCGTACGATTCACTTCGGCCAAGCGGAGTTGCTCCGCTACAGCCTTATTACCTTCCTCAACGGTAGTTAATACTTCACGACCATCGATTACCGATTGGGAAGTGGACTCGAGATTGCTATTGAAGGTAGACTGCATTTTGTCCACAACCATCACCGTTTCACTCAGATCCTCGGCAATCTTTTGACTGCCAATTGAGAGTTCCTCCGTGGTGCGGGATACTTGCTGCACAATCGCTTGGGCTGTATCATTACCGCGGTCAATATCTTGTGCCATCAGATCGACACGATGACCCGCTTCACCAATCGACTGAATAATGCCGCGGATATTATGAGTCATGATACCGAAGGAGCGACTCAGGTCATCGAGTTCATCTTTGCCCCGAGATTCCGGTAATTGTCCGGTCAGGTCACCGTCCGCAATTTGTCCAGCGGCGTCTTTGAGTGTTCGAATACGCTTGGCAATCTGACGTGAAGTATACATGTTAAACAGCATCACGGCGACGAGCAATACGATAGCTCCTACCAGAGCGGCTTGCCACGTTTGCTGAATGTTACGTTCCAAATCGACGGTATATTGATCATAACGATCCCGAGTCATCTCATCTAACGAATAGATATCATTCTGTATGCCCCGAACCCGAGTGCTGTAACGTTTCGCTTCCGCACTGTTCATCGCACTCATCGCTTCGGTGGCTCCCTGGTTGAGAGCTTCTAATTTTGTCTCGATGGACTGAATAAGTTGTAACTGCTGATCTGTTTCGAGCAATCCGTCCGTAAGCTCCTGAATCATCGTTTGGCCTTCATCCAGCAAGCGAAGCACGGCGTCCTGGTTTCCTGCTGTCATGGAGAATGAGTAGACATCCAGCGCTTGCTGGGTCTGAATCTGATTGGCGTTCAGTTCACTCACCTTGAGCATGGCTGGTACCAGATTTTGATTTTTGGCATTCATGTTGAGCAATTGCATGATGATATAAGCGACTAGCACAAGGCATAGAAGTAGTGAAATTAGAGCATTAAGTATCAGTTTTCCCTGTAGTTTCATGTGCGTACCTCCTCGTATCCGATGGGTTATTGATCAAGCGTAATTTTGATTTGACCGGAAGAGATCTTAGCCTTCAGATCTTCGAAGGTTTGCTGTTGTTCATCACTGAGCGTGATATTATGTAGAGCAGTCAGACCCACGGCGTTCTCCGCCAGCCCCTCCACGATTTCCTTTTGAGGGAAGGTATGATTGTTTTGAACAAACGTGTTAACGGCATTATAGATAGAGACATCCACATTTTTCAGCATGGACGTAAGAATGGATTTTTCCGCCAAAAAGAATTGATCGGTATCTACACCGATGGCGTATTTCCCTAATTTCTGAATCTCCGTCAGTGCACCAACGCCTGTGAGACCAGCAGCTACGTAGATCACGTCAGCGCCCTTTTCCTGAATCATCTCTGCAGCCAGTTGTTCACCCAGCTCGGCATTGCCGAAGTCCCCTGCGTAGACGACATCAACGGTTGCATTCGGCTTGACAGCCAGAACACCTTGTTTAAAACCCTGCTCGAAATTACGAAGGACTGGTATCTCTATTCCACCAAGGAAGCCGACATGATCTTCCGTTGAAGCCATAGCGGCAATAACACCTGCCAGATAACTTCCTTCTTCCGCCCGGAATGAAATGGAGGCAATGTTAGGCAGTTCGGACTGACTGTCAATCATGAGGAACTGCTGGTCAGGATATTTGGCTGCAACTTTCTCCATATCCGCTTGGACAGCATCACTCAGGCCGATAACCAGATCGAATTTGGCTTGCGCAAACTCTTCAAATGCAGCTTCGGCATTGTCGCCCGGTTCACGATAGTCGAAGACAATGCTTTTCTCATTTCTGGCCTGAACCAGTCCATCAAAAGCAGCATCATTAAAAGAACGGTCACCCAGACCCACTTCCGTAAGCACGATCCCAACCTTTGTTCTTGTGTCTGTTGCCGTTGTTGTATTGTTGGGTGAACATGCCCCCAGGATTAGTACCGTCAGGATCATCATTATGGTGAGACCTAGACCTGCGCGTCTTTTCTTGTTTGTTTTCATGTGTGGTACCCTCATTTCTGTAGTCGCATTTTTCTGTTTTGCGTGATTCCTTAGCTCCAGGGAAGTACGTGTGCATGATGACACGTATGGTGAGGATTTCCCTTTATCTATATCGGTCAGAAAGGCACTGTGATTTATGGTGTGTAGTGAAAATTTACGAAAAAATAAGTATTTTTCATGAATTACACATTATTTTTACATTTCTCTGGTTAAAAGGGTACATAAATATCTACAGTATGTTGTTTACTGATGTTAGAAGTCGAAAAAAGGCACAACAGAGATGACATGAATCATCTCTGTTGTGCCTTAAAATTTCACCCTATACGGATGATAAGGTGATCATCCTATTATAAAAATGACGCGAGTTTTACCAAGCCGCAATCGAGCCATCCGCTCGGGTTTCCGTACCCCCGCATAATACGCCATTGTCCGGGTTGCGCCAGATGATCTGACCGCGTCCAAACTGGGATGGATCGAGTGCCACTTGAATATCATGTCCTTTGCGGGCGAGTGCCTGAGCGATATGCTGCGGGAAACCCGGTTCCACGAGAATTGTTTTGCCCTTCGTCCACTGCCAGCGCGGAGAATCCAAGGCGGCCTGTGGGTTCAGGTGATAATCGATCGTATTCATAACCACCTGCACATGACCTTGCGGTTGCATGAAACCACCCATGACACCGAATGGCCCAACCGCTTCGCTGCCACGGGTGAGGAACCCCGGAATGATCGTGTGATAGGTTCGTTTGCCTGGCTCCAGGGCGTTGGCATGATTAGGGTCCAGTGAGAAGTTGTGTCCACGATTCTGCAAAGCAATGCCTGTTCCCGGAACAACGAGCCCAGACCCGAAGCCCATATAGTTACTCTGGATAAACGAAACCATGTTGCCTTCACCATCAGCCGTAGCCAGATACACCGTTCCACTTGCACGTGGATCACCTGCCTCAGGTGCTCGTGCGGTATCACCAATGAGTTTGCGCCGTTCTTCCGCGTATGCCTCGGACAGGAGTTCCTCCACCGTCACACCCATTTTGCGTTCTTCAGTAATATATTTCTCCCCGTCGGCAAATGCCAGCTTCATAGCTTCAAGTTGCCGATGATATGCCAGAACGGATTCTTTCTCGTCAAAATCATATCCCTTCAGGAGATTAAGCGCCGCGAGAGCAATCAATCCTTGTCCATTCGGCGGAATCTCCCATACATCGTAACCACGATAGGAGACGGAGATGGGATCAACCCACTCCGGCTGAAAAGCCTTCAGATCTTCGCGAGTCAGATAACCACCGTGCTCTGCCATAAAGGAATGAATGCGCTCTGCCAGTTCTCCTTCGTAAAAGTCTCGTGCTTCGCTCTCGCCAATCTGGCGCAAAGTCGCCGCATGATCCGGCGAGCGCCACATCTCTCCAGCTGCGGGAACACGCCCGCCTGGAGCAAATGTCTCAAACCACGCCCGCCCTGCTTCCGCATCACCCTGGCGTGCATAGATCTCGGCTGCCCTTGCCCAGTGGCGGGCCAGCCCAGGCGCAAGCGGATAACCTTCCTCCGCATAGCGGATGGCCGGTTCTAGCGCTTCCGCCAGCGTGAGCCGCCCAAAACGGCGGCTCAGCTCAGCCCAACCCGCCGGTGCGCCAGGCACCGTCACCGGAACAACCCCAAGCTTCGGCATCTCCGTATGGCCTGCCGCTTGAAGCGCCTCAATGGATATGCCCTGAGGCGCAGGGCCGCTGGCATTCAGGCCATGCAGTTTGCCCTCGGTCCAGACGAGGGCAAAAGCATCGCCTCCAATGCCATTGGACGTTGGCTCCAGCACCGTGAGTGCTGCCGCAGTTGCAATGGCGGCATCGATGGCATTGCCGCCTTTTTTCAATACATCCAGACCAGCTTGTGCAGCCAGTGGCTGTGACGTGGCGACCATGCCTTGTTTCGCATACACAGGCACGCGGTAAGAGGGATACGGTTGGTAGAGTGGATCGAAGTTCATCAGGTTGTTCAGCTCCTTGTCGCTAGATGTCAGGCTCCGGCATAACCGGATCATACTCCTAACCCTCTTCGCAACTGGACAACCGATATCCTGCCACACCTGCCAAATCCAACCTGACATCAGCCTATGTCGTTACCATATCGCCGCCATTTACATGAATGCATTCACCTGTGACGTAGGATGAATCGCGGGAAGCGAGATAAACGTAGGCTGCCGCCAGTTCGTAAGGCTGACCAGCTCGACCCATGGGTGTATCTGTTCCAAATACCTGTACATCCTCAGCGGAGAAACTGGCAGGGATGAGCGGTGTCCAGATGGGTCCCGGGGCGACGGAATTCACACGGATTCCCTGTGCAGCGAGCGATTGGGCGAGTACACGAGTCAGCGATACGACGGCTCCTTTGGTAGAAGAGTAGTCGATCAGTTGAGTGTTACCTTTATATGCTGTAATGGAAGCCGTATTGATAATGGAGGCACCTCTGCACAGATGGGGGAGAGCGGCCTGAATCAGAAAGAAATAAGCGAACACATTGGTCTGAAAGGTGTGATACAGCTGTTCTTCTGTAATATCAACGATGCTTGGCTGCACATACTGTACGCCATGATTGTTGACCAGAATATCGATCTTCCCGTAGGTTTCCATGGTTGTGCGAATGACGGCTTCACAGTTTTTCTTTAAGCGGAGATCAATCTCGATTAAGAGACAGCGCTGTCCCAGTTCTTCGATCCGTTCACGAGTCCTTTCGGCATCTGTCCGTTCATATAGATAAGCAATGACGATATCCGCACCTTCCTTGGCAAAAGCGATGGCGGCCGCCCGGCCGATTCCACTGTCACCACCCGTAATAATGGCAACTTTACCTTGGAGTTTGCAGCTACCTATATAGGCAGGATCTTCACTGATCGGTTCAGGCACCATCAGAGTTTCCAGACCGGGTTGCTGGTCCTGATGCTGGGGTGGGAATGCCAGCTTTTGCTCCTTGCATACCGTTTTCTCACCATAAAAAGGATAGACAGGATTCATTCGCTTTACATCCTCCTCGAACGTTCATTGATACGGATAACCTATGCATTCGCCCAGAAGAAGGTGCGGGGGAAAACAGCAGAGCGGTTGTTTTTTGCGCAGAATATACCATAATAAGGATAGATCCTTAAATCGATGGAGGTGTCAGGAGCCACATGAATATTCAAGGAATTAATCATTTGTGCTTTTCCGTATCCAATCTGGAGCGGGCCATTACCTTTTATGAGCAGGCTCTCGGTGCCCAAATTCAGGTGAAAGGACGCAAACTGGCTTATTTTAAGCTTGCCGGTCTTTGGATTGCCCTGAATCAGGAGGATGTTATTCGCAACTATACGGAACGAACCTATACCCATATTGCATTTACCGTTACAGAAGAGGAGTTCGACGCGTCTGTGCAGCAGCTGCGAGCAGCGGGTGCTGACATTCTTCCCGGAAGGCTAAGAGATCCGCGGGATGCATTATCCGTTTATTTTACCGATCCGGATGGTCATTTGTTTGAACTGCATACAGGTACGATGAAGCAAAGGCTGGATTATTATCGCGAAGACAAAGATCATATGACCTTTTATACGTGAGTTTCATGTGCAAGTAGAGGTAAATGGTAATTAACGTATTTAAAGTCATTGCAATTATCCGTACAATACATCTTAGGTTCGCTGAAGTGTACACGGTATGTTCGGCTGCCAAACCATATGCACAAGGAGAGATGGACGTGGATAATAAAATATTCAAGCTTCGGATTGTTGCGAGCGGGTTGTCTATGGCCATTGTCATGTTGTTTTCATTGTACAATGGACATCTTCAAAATTCAGGGGAAGCTCTTCAGTCCCGTGTATCATTGGGCTACTCGTCAGATAAACAAATAACGGTTCACCCGCTTGATCTGAATGATCCTGTTCCTGAATAGTTGTTAGGAGAAGATGGGGGCCGTATTTATTTGATATAGGATTTATAGTCATCATAATTCATTTTCTGTTCTTGTCCGCTAAGAATTAAAAGTTTGTGGCTAATATCAGCCTCACGATCTGCATGGATGCGTTTAAGCAGATCGTAACTCATTCGAAGGAAGTAATAGCCTTCATTGGTGTTGTCTTTCTCATGAAATACAATGCCGAGAAGACGATATAGTTTTGCACGGAGCATGCCTTCATCTCGTTGATCCAGCAGTTTAAGAGCTTCCTTGATGGCTGTTTCGGCCAGTAAAGGTTGCCGTTCTTCGAGATAAATTTTACTGATTTCCTCTAATATAGAAGCCTTCTTGTGAGGCAGATTGCGTTTGTCGTAGATATCGGCGCATTCTGACAGCAAGGGAAGGGCTTCTTTTTTTTGTCCCATATGAAGTTGAATGACAGCCAGATTGTGAAGAGCAAGTACATAGGATTTACTATTTGCCTGTTTATATGAATCTACCGATTTCTTGGTCCAGTCATAACTTAAGAGCAAGTGTCCGTCCTGTTCGGACATATAATAGGCCTTGCCTAAACCCAGCGTAATTTCGCCATATAACTCCGGTTGCCCGGTCATTTGGGCTTCTTTTTCGGCTTTGAGATAATAATCCAGTCCCTTATCCACGTTACCGAGCCGCAAATGGGTTGTTCCGAGAAAGGTTAACGAACGGATATGTTTATCTTGCAGATGTTTGAGTTTGCTGCTGTAGGTATAGGACTGTTCGTAGTATTTACGGGCAGCGTGAAACAGTTCTGCATGAAATGCAGCTCTTCCCATTTCCAGGTAATAGTCGACAATGCGCTCCCGGTCTCCTGTTCGGGTGACTGTAAAAGCCGCAGTTTCCCCATCATCCAGAGCTTGGCGGTAATCGCCAAGCCTATTGTGGCTTCGCATGATGAGCAGATAGGCTTCCGTTTGATCCAGTGTATCTTCCGTCAGAGTCAGAACTTTCTGAGCCATACGGATACAGGCAGGATCATTCTGCTCAGCATAGTAGGCTTTGGCTTTGTCCAGGACAGCTTCACCAATATCGGTGTCCGTTGTCGCACTTCCTCCCAAGAAGTACTCCATTGGTGTATTGAGTCTGCGAGCAATGATTTTCAACATACGCTGAGAGGGAACGGCTCTGCCTTTTTCGATGAGGCTGATGTATGAGCGTGTCATATCCTCACCTGCCAGTTGTTTCTGAGACAGTCCAAGTTGCTCCCGGATTTCCCGAATTTTGGGTCCGATCATGATCATTCACCGTCCCTTGAATTAGTTTGTGATTACGTTGTGAAATGTGAGTTGTATATTGAATGCTTGGAATTGGTATTAACAAGGGGTAAGGCGTGCGAGAAATCCATTTACCTCCTTTTACAGTTTAAATCCAAATTGGGAGATTATAGAATGATAGTATCCAAGACGAAAGGAGGAATAAATCAATGATCATTAAAGCGACTCCCATTACATTGGAACAATTGAAGAACAAAGAGTTGGAAGCAGTACAATCGGAAGTGAACGTGCTGGGCGAAACACGTGAAGTTAGTGCTCGTGCAGTAGCAGCTCGTGCAGTATCTGCCCGTGCAGTAGCAGCTCGCGCAGTATCGGCTCGCGCAGTAGCAGCTCGTGCGGTATCTGCTCGTGCAGTAGCGGCTCGTGCATAATCCCTTGTATCTACTATGGCATTATGGTTAGTCCAATAGATGAGAGCTTCGGATGAAGCTCTCTCCCTATATTGAGAGTGCTCCGTATGATGGGTATAACGAGGTGTCCTAAACCGATGCATATCAAGCAAATATGGTCATACATTCCCAAGTTCGTCGTTCCTGTCCGGGAGTTGAGCGAACATCTGGGACTCAAACAAGCCCAGACCAAAGTGTTGGAGAAAATTCACGGTCTGAAACAGGTTCCGCAAGACAAAGACGGTGATCTGACTAAGCTGTTAGGACGTGTACTCGCCCAGGTGGTAAACAGTCCGACAGTTGTTCCATCTTCTATCAAGTATATCATTTATTGCCACACAATTCAGGAAAATTTTCCCTTTCCAATGAAGGTATTGCAAGGTTTGAAGCAGGCTTACGGTATGCATCATGCCATTGCGTTTTCACTGACACAGCAGAACTGTGCCTCAGGTCTGATTGCGTTGGATGTTGCTGCAACATTGCTGCCCTCTTTGGAAGAGGATGATCATATTTTAATCGTAACAGGTGAAAAAACGTTCAGTCCCATTGTACAGCTCATCCCCAATACAACCGTTATGGGCGAAGCTGCGGCCGCCATACTGGTTGGTAAATCCGGCCCGGGAAGCAGGATGATGGGGCTTACGAACGTAACCCTTGGACAATTCTGCAACGTGCTGACAGGTGATCCCGAGACGCTCAAGGAATTTCAGGAAATCTATACACCCCAGCTCTGTGATGTCATTCATGAGGCAATAGATGGGGCGGGCCTGACGTTGGAGGATATCCGTTATATTGTCCCGCACAATGTGAATCTGTCTTCATGGAAAAAGGTTGCTGCACGATTGTCCTATCCATTGGAGCGGGTGTACACATCCAATGTGGGAGAAATCGGGCACTGCTTCTGTTCCGATCCCTATATTAATCTGAAAGAGATTTCAGATCAGGGGCTTTTGCAGAAGGACGACTACTATTTGCTTGTCACGGTTGGGCTGGGAGCAACATTCAGCGTGGCGGTGATGCAGTTCGCAGAAGAACGAGGTGATGAGATTGACCACACTGTTGACCGGATTTTCGAGAAAGCTGAAGCAGGCGCTTACAGGTCATGATGAAGCTGTTTTTATTTATATAAACAATTTTGAAGTCGAAGAATACTGGAATGAGCAGGGGGTACTGAAGTTGCCTTCCCTGAGTGTTGGTTCGGCTGCTGACGTTGTAAACCGGATGGAGGAGCTGGGGATTTTCTTGGCAGGTGAACAGGATGTCGTATTGCTCAAGGAACTGCCGGATTCCAGGTTTATAGCAGATGCACAGGCCATCGGTTTTGGTCGATCACGTTTAATTGCTACTGAATATAATGAACCGGGATTGAACATTACGGCTAACATCCTGCATTGTCAGCGTACGCTGGACAGGCTGCGTGAACTTGCAGATAGACAGGATATACAGGCTTATCTGGTTCCCTTCGGAGCCTCGGATCAGGAAGAAGAACTATCCCAACGCACAGGTATTCCCCTTGCCGTACCACCGGCTGACATTTTCCGCAAAGTCAATGATAAGGGCTACTCCCGAAGGCTTAATGCCGAACTGGGTATCCGTCAGATTCCTGGCTGTGAGTGTTACTCCCTGGAGGAACTTACGTCCGGATTTGAAGATATGAAATCCGTGTTGGAACAGGGCGGGCGTATTGTTATGAAGGATTCGATGGGCGTCTCGGGCAAGGGAATCACCGTTATTGCAGATGAAGCCCGTTTCCACAAATGCATGAAATTGCTGGAGAAACAGGCAAGCAAGAATGGGACAAGAGCTGTGAATTATGTGCTGGAGCAGTGGATCAACAAAACATGTGATCTGAATTACCAGATTTTAATTCATCGGAGTGGTGAGGTTGAATTTCTTGGTGTAAAGGAATCATTGGTCGAACAAGGCGTTCATCAGGGGCATCTCATGCCACCACATCTTGGTGATTCGCAGATCGCGGTAATCCGGGGCGCTGCGTTGCAAATAGGTGCTGCGCTCCATCGGGATGGATACTACGGTGTAGCCGGTATCGATGCCATTCTGGATGAGGACGGAAGTGTGTGGCCTAATCTGGAGATCAATGCAAGGTTTAACATGTCGACGTATCAGACTGAGATCCAGAACCAGTGGATTCCTGAGGGGATGTTAGCTTTGGCCAAAAAATATACACTTCGTTTGAATCACCGCCTGGATTATGGAAAGTTAAGGTCAACACTTGGTCCTCTGTTATTTGATCCGCTGAAGGGCGAGGGGATACTTATCAACAATTTTGCAACGGTCAATGCGGCCTTCAAAGGTGAAGATCGTGTGTTCTCTGGTCGTCTCTATGGTGTCATTATTGCTCATTCGGCCGAGCAGCTACGGGCGACGGATGCTGCGGTTGAAGCCAAGTTATCATTCATAAACGAGGTGAAGTAGATGTCTGGAGATTATCAGATTCAAGGGCTTGCGATTTCGGCCATCGCTGCACAATTCGGTACACCATTATACGTCTATGACGCTGAGGTATTAGAGCGAGTATATGAAGAGCTTCGCAGCCTGCTGACTCCAAAGGTGGAATTGTTCTACTCATTAAAGGCTAATCCGAATATTTCAATTGTTCACCTGCTTCAGGGGCTTGGAGCCCAGGCAGAGGTCTGTTCCATGGCCGAATTACATACCGCACTACAGGCGGGTACAAATCCGGAGCGTATAATCTTCCTCGGACCAGGCAAGACCGACGCGGAGATAACCGCATGCATTCGTCATGGCATCTACGCAATCGTCTGTGAATCGTTTCAGGAGCTTAACCGCATTGAAGCCATTGCAGCTGAAGAGGGACGGATTGTCCCCGTGGCACTGAGAATCAATCCTTCTTTTACCGTGAAGGGCTCACGGCTGACGATGGGTGGCAAACCACGCCAGTTTGGCATGGATGAGGATACTGTGATGCAGGGGCGACAGCAATTGGAACGATGCTCACATGTGGATATTATCGGTCTGCATGTATACATGGGAACCCGTATGCTTGACGTGGAACCTATTGTGGAGAACACACGTCACATTCTGGAGCTTGCCGAACGGCTGGAGGAGCAACTGGGTATTCGGCTGCAGATGGTAGATGTGGGCGGTGGTCTCGGAGTTCCGTATTACGAGGGAGAACAGCCTCTGTCTGTGAGTGCCCTGTCTGCACAATTGAACCCTTTGTTCGAACAATTCAAGGAAAAACATCCTGACATCAGACTGTTCATGGAACTGGGAAGGTATCTGGTGGGAACCAGTGGGATGCTGGTTAGCCGAGCCTTATATGTCAAGGAGTCGTATGGAGAGACGTTTGTCGTGACTGATGGTGGTACCAATTGTCATATGGCTGCGGTCGGAATCGGCTCGTATGTGAAGCGTAATTTCCCGATTGCATCTTTGTCACGATACGGAGAATCCCCGGTTGCAGAGTTTAATATTACCGGCCCTTTGTGTACCCCGAATGATGTTATTGGCAAAAAAGTAAACCTGCCTCCCGTTGAACAAGGGGATTTAATTGGTGTATTTCATTCCGGTGCCTACGGCCCTACTGCTTCACCGACCCATTTTCTCAGTCATGGAAGTCCGGCTGAAGTGATGATTAGTGGTGGAGAAGCCCATCTGATTCGGGAAAGGGATACTCCCGAAGATCTACTGGGCAAACAGCGTTTGATCCCTGTTTCACATTCCGCAGTAACCAACAGATGAGGAGAGATGATCATGACAACCGCAGTATTGCTTGAAGAAATCAAAGGTGCCCTTGCCGAAGTGCTGAATATGGAAGAGAACCACGCTGTTACATGGGACACATCTTTATTTGATGAACTTCATCTGGATTCAACGTCTGTTCTGGAACTATTGATGACGTTGGAAGACCGTATTGAGGGGCTGGAGATCGACCCGGATGAACTGGAGCCAGATGTATTTAACACAGTGGGTTCGCTAGCCACATATATCGAAAAGCAACTCGTTGCTGCCTGATGGCGGCGCCTGTTACCATCCGGGACATGAAGGTCAGGCTGTTTACGGACAAGCAGCCTCCGTTCGAACATCTGGAGTTGTTAAGATTTCACAGTGATTTGTTGGCGGGGTCCCCCGTGGTACCCCAGTTTCATCTGCTGGAGGGTCGTTATAACAATGCCTATCATGATATGAGTGTACTACTGCTCGAAGAGTCGGGGCTGGATCAGATCATGGGAGACGTGGATGTTCTCCTGCTGGCCTATCATTTTCCCAATATTCGTCCAGATATCTCCATTGTCAACTATCTGATGGACCGTTATCAGGCACGGTTCCTGAGTTTTGCCGTGAACGATATGGGGTTCGGGGCACCGTTCGCGGCACTTCATATGCTCCAGCATTATCTGAACAGCGGCAACTACGATCGGGGAATGCTGCTTGTGCTTGATCAGACGTCTCTTCCCTACGAGACGGAAGGAGTGGGCGAGATTGTAGAACCGGACACGGGAGCTGTTCTGGTTCTGGATCGGTTGGCAGAAGGCGGTTCATCCCTTGTTGGTGTGGAAATACAATATGCCGAGAGTTCGATTGCCGAGACAGCAGAATTGTTGCTGGACAGGCTTTGCGTTCAGGTATCCGTTAATCTGGCTCAGATCAGGCTTCTTGTCCATCCGCTGTTGGAGCAGGAAGTGTCCGGTACCGAATGGTTTCATGCTACAGGCTGGCAAGGGAGTTACGATCCTGCCCACTGGAGCGCTGCACCATTCTTTGGTCTGAAGCAACTTCTTGAAGATCGGTGCACAGATGAATACATATGTCTGATGCACCTGGAGCCAGATGACAAGTTTATCTATGCACTTCTCATTCATGCAGGTGGATACGAAGAGCTGTAATCAGGAGGAGGGAAACGTCATGGGGCTGGGTATAGTGGATATCGGTGTGTATTTGCCTGATCAGATCGAAGAGCCTGAGGTTATCCTCGAATCCTTGGGACTGGGTAAAGGAGAGCTTCAATTACTGCGCAAATATCATCGTCTGAACGGTGTTCCAGTTACCCCTCCGGGTCAGCATCTGGATAATTCTATCGTTCGCGCGATTGGACAGCTTGTTGACAGACAACCCTTGCCTGCCATTGACCTTGTGCTCTATGCCCATTCAGCACATGTACAAGCACCAGGGGATTATAGGCCCTTGCAGCGGGCTCTGAGTGAATATGGGCTCGAGCATATCCCCTTTTATAGTATTTCACAGATGAACTGTGCGTCCTCGATAGCCGCTCTTCAATGGCTTGAACGAATCTCCCGTACACAGCCTGATATTCGTAATGTTTTATTGGTATGTGCCGATCAGTTTAATTTCATGCCACCCGACTGGAGATATATTCGAAAGTCTACGATTCTGGGTGACTCGGCTGTTGCCATGCTTCTATCCAGAAACTATGGTCAGCACATCTTACAGGCTGCTCATGTTCTTCGGGATACGAGGTTCCATACCGGATATTATGCGGAAGTGGAAGAGATGACGTCATTTAACAAGCTGTATGTGGATCATATCATTCGAGGTATGGAAGAGCTGCTGTCAGCAGAGGGCCTGACACTTCATGATGTAGATCATATCTTTCCCCACAACGTCAATTGGACTACATGGAAGGAGTTTTCAAAGCGTACAGGCGTGGATCAAAAACAAATTTACCTGGATAATATCCCGCGGATTGGACATACCTTCTCCACGGATGCGTTCATCAATCTAAGCTCTGGGCTAGAGAATGAATGGGTGCATAAGGGGGAGAGGTCCGTACTGGTCAGCATTGGGCTGGGCAGTTTTTTTGGTTTTGCGTTAATTGAGCATGGAGATTGTTGATCATGAGTCAATAGGAGGAGTGCATATGTCAGTCTTGAATTCTGATGAGGTAGGTACTGTGCCGGCTGGTACAGAGGCCGCAGGTCGTCCGGTACCCACTGTAACAGATCTGCTGGAAGCAGCAATGTTGCGTTTGGATACACGTCCCGTGTTGTTATGCCAAGGGGGGATAATACTGGCGACACCTGAACTCGTGAAAAGTGGGCCATGGATATGTCATGCAGAGACAGGCCATATCTACGAATGGAAACAGGTACGTGCGGATCGGGTGGAAGATCGGATGTTGGAGCCTTCAGGTCTTTTACTCTATCGAATATCGGAACTTCGGAATGAAGATGTGGCATTTTTTGAAAGACAAGATGATGTCACAGGTGATATAGCTGATCTTCGAAAACGGTTGCTTTATTTCCGTACTGAACTGTGCAACGCAGGATTGGAGCAAGTGCGTAATCATCTATCCAGTCGCAACTCAGGGGGGCAATCCACACTTCAGCATCAACTGGTCAAGGGCATGATTGCTGATGTTTTGACTGTACTATATATGGCTGAGACTATCCAGTCGGATGAATTCGTATTAGAGCAATCAGACATTTCGGAGGCGCGTACAAGTACATGGGTTCATCAAGAACTGGATGAGGCCTTCCGTCAATTGCAGCGTCTTGGAGGAGGATTTGGCTATTTGCGACATGCGATCTCGGCTTACGTGTATGCAGGTCAAATGGTCAAAAATATGCTGCTCATTCCGAAGGAGGCCTTCTGATGATTACACGATCTACCATTGCTGTTTTTGAGCAGGAAATGAAACAATATGCCACGGAATTACGTGATATTGGCCTGGTCATTGACCGTGAACCTGAGCGTATAGCTGAGTTCACACATCTGGTATCTCTGCAAACCATCAATCGCATGATGATCCCGCCGGAATATGGCGGTGAACCGATCGTCACTGTAGGTCAGGAACGATATTATGGTCTTTCCTGTCTGGAAAGAGTTATCGCGATTGAGGAACTGTCAGCAGGTGATGCCGGTGTATTTCTCGGGAGCCCGGGTCCATCGATGTCCAGTGTAATCATATCAGCTCTGGCTGACTCACAACAGAAGGAGCGGTACTATTCTCATTTTCTCAAGGGACCCGCATGGTCATTCTTCGCTCTTACTGAACCGGAAAAGGGCTCGGATGCTACGGGTATTGGCACACGAATTTCGCGGAACAAGGAAGGCAGACTGAACCTTGACGGACAGAAGTACTATATCGGTAATGGTAGTCGTGCCAGCATCGGACTGGTATTTGCTCAGACCAATCGTACGCCTCTCGGCATCCAGATTGCGCTGGTAGACACGTCTGTGCAGGGATTCAGCGCTACACCTCTGGATACGATGGGGGTTAGAGGTGTGCAATTGAGTCACCTCACGTTGGATGGTTTTCCGCTGGCAGAGGAAGATATCATCGGGCGTCATCTCAGTCCAACCAAGCGTGGATTATGGGGCGCGCTTCAGACCTTTCATCGCATGCGGCCTGGTGTCGCTGCACTTGCGCTTGGAGTCGCACGGGCAGCATATGATTATGTGAAGGAGCAGAGGTCTGTTTTCTCGGAGAGGGAGAAGGTGGAATTAGAGCGACTGGAGATGCGCCTGCATTCACTCCGTAGCATGATTCGCAGCGCAGCGGCGGAGATTGATGCGGATGTGCAGAAAGGGTATCTGGCTTCCCTGAGCAAAATTCGTGCTGGAGCACTGGCTGAGGAGGCCACGGAACTGGCGCTTGACCTGATGGGACCTGGTTCTATGATTGACCATCCTTTATTGAATAAATGGTATCGGGATGCGCGTGCCTTCGAATTCATGGAAGGAACTACCTCCATTCAGAAGATCAACGTTTTCCAAGCCTATGCCAATGGAAAAATGAAGCATGCCTGATACGCTGAATAACCCTCGTGCGATGTCTGTCTATGTTAATCATATCTGTTGGGTTACGGCCGAAGATCACTTGTATACCACGGACATGCTCGATGTTGAAGATTACTATTACTTATCTCCACACATATATATGGAAGAGAACTATTATGACAGGTCTATTGTGCGAACCCGCTCTTTGCGATCCGATGATCAACGGGTAACTGCCGGTGATCTTGCGCTAGTTGTCATGGAACCTTTGGCTTCTGGTACAAGTGAGTGCTGGGATCTGTTGATTCTGGCCCAGACCTATCCTGAACGCTACGCCATGAATCCACCTTTGGCCCGAATTCTGGAGTCTACCTCCTGGAAGGTGGACTATCCACTGGCACTTTCCCATATGGGGCCACTCGCTGCTACGGAAGGAATGCAGGCTGCAGCATGGACACTAGGGAGAGAGGAACGAGGGATGTTTGTTCTGGCGGAACAACGTGTAATTGAAGAGCACGACTCTCCCGGAGATCTGTCTGATATGGCTGTTGCCTTGGAGTTAAACAGACAGTCCGGTGCTCTTGCCGTGAATTATATAGGAAAGAGAACGGTTGACGATATCGAAGGGAGTGTTATGGCTTCAGAGATTATATCCATTATAGATGAGTTCATGGATGCTGGTCAGACGGAGAATATTCTTCTTCAATCCCGTTTACGTAGACACATAACCCCTTATTCGAAGCCAGGCATATCCTTGATCAAGTCAGTCTACCACGTACCTGAAACTATTGATTACCAAAGTGGCGACGTGTGGATACAGCTCGCTGAACAATTACAGAACGGAAATATAAAGGTGGATGATCGTGTTCTATTGATATCCTGGGATGGCGAACGGCTGTTATCAGCCTGCTGTGTACATGTAGTACATATGCCTGTCCTGACTCGTCTCACACTACATCAGGAAGTGAAGACATCATGAATGGAGGAGGAGATTGAATTTGAAAGGTCTGGATTACACTTCGGGATCGGTGAACCGGTTGTTAATCCGCACTGCAATACCGATGCTGCTTGCTTCTTTGGTTAACGTAACAACGCAGCTGGTCAATGTTTTTTTTATGGGTCATACCAGTCAGACCGTGTTATATGTGCTATCACTGTATATTCCCATTTCCTTTATCATGATTGCGCTTGTGGAAGCCATGCAATTGTCGGTTCAGGTTGCTGTCTCACGGAGCAGAGCGGAGGGTTCGCGAGCTTTTACATCGCTACTTGGGCATATGCTTGGCAGCGCAGCTATTTTTTCAATTGTTGCTGGCGGTGTGGTTATGCTGGTGTCGCCACTTCTCTCCTGGTTTTATGCCGTCCCTATAGATGTAAGGCCCATGTTTACCATTTATGTGGCGGGCATGATGGCAGCAGGTGTGCCCGCTGTGCTCGCAGCGGTGGGTGGTGCCGCATTGCGTGGGTTGGGCCGAGCTCAAGCGGCAGCGTGGAATTCCGTAGGTACGGCATCGCTCAACATTATGCTGGTGTACTGGTTCGTTTCGGTGGCTGGAATGGAATTGAAGGGAATTGTATACGCCAATCTTATTTCTTCAACACTCTCTTTGCTCATAAGCCTTCTGATTCTGATATTGAGGAAGGAATTTGTGTATGAACGGGTAACATTTGTGTGGAAACATCTCATTGCACTTCAGCAGGTAGGCATTCCCGTATTTATTTCGTACTGTCTTATCTTTTTGAGTACTTTCTTTTTCAACAAAATCGTCAGTCAATTTGGGGAAGGGGTAGTTGCTGGATTCGGAGTTGGATATCGAATTCAGACGATGGCTATACTGCCCGGAATCGTTATTGGATCGGCTATCGGGATCATGATTAATCATAACCTCAAAGAGGCTCATCGACCACGTGCATACGAGAGCTATCGCAGAGGTCTGGTACAGTCATTCATTCTTTATGCCGTAATTGCCGTATCCATCTGGGTATGGCGGGAACCGTTGACAGCTTTTCTGATTGCGGATCCCGTATCCCGTGCAGAAGCGGCCCGATATCTGGCAGTGGTTTCCCTTTCCTATCTGACCATGGGTCCTATGATGACAACGCTGCTTACCATGGAACAGAGTGGACGCGGCTATCAGGCCCTGCTTATGAATGCTGCATATTTTCTGCTTATTATTGTTGCAGGGTGGGGGCTGACACGAATCTTTGATCATGTGGGATACTTCTATGGCGTCATTGCCTTTGTTAATGCAGCGAGTTTATTATGCATCTTACCCGTGATCAGGCTGTTCAAAAAGGACTACACAGATTCATCCGGGCATAAACCAACTGACGCGGATGAGCAGGAGGGTCTAGCTGCTCAGAGTTATTCGACCTAGATATAACCAATATCAAATAGAGGAGGTCTCATTATGAAAGCTCCGGAACCTGTATACCTGGTACGCCGCATCGGCGATACGTTGATTGCAGCCGATGAGACGTTCAGCCAGTTCTATCAGATTGAACCCGCTGAAGAATTGGAGACACGTCCGATCCCCCAGCTAGATGGCATTGACCCTCCAGATGAGCCTTATTTCTCACTGGAACCTCTCGTAGGTCAAGATTCACCGCATCTCTATATGCTGGGTATTCCCTATTCGGGAGGTTCAGGTATGGAGGGATCAAAAGTCGCGGGATTTGAGCAATCTCTTCGGGCCGAATCATGGAAAAAGGTAATGTATCCAGCTCTGACGCAATCCCACATATCAGGACTATATGACATTGGCAGTGGCCAGAGATTGCTTGAATCAGTAATGATGCAGGATTTGGGTACTTGCCAAACAGATGATACGGATTCTTCCTACTCGAAGGGTCTTAACTCAGCTCTGGTATATACGGAAAGGGAAGAGGCGCTACTGTGCTGCATTGGTGGGGATCATTCCATTACGTATTCCATCCTGAAATCCATATTGAGTCGATCCAATGCAAGAATCATACTCGTCCAGTTTGATGCCCACCATGATTGCGGGGTGGATGCTATTCATCAGAATGAGATGCATCATGCCAATTTTGTGAGGCATCTACTGACGGAGGACGGTATCGCCGCAGTCGTGCAGATTGGTCTGCGCGGCCTTCGTTCTGTAGATCAGATGTACAAACATCCCAAATTGGTTCAGATTCCTGCAGAACAGATGACCCCGGAACGAGTGCGGACAACCCTGCTTGATATACAGCACAAGTTTCAGGCGGAAGTGGCCTATTTATCGTTTGATTTAGATTGTCTTGATCCTGGGAGTTTTCCTTATGTTGATTTTCCTATCAGTGGAGGCCCGTCATGGTTTAACACCCGAAACTGTGTGGTCGCAGCGCTGGAATCCTCCTTGCCCTATGTGGGCTTTGATATGGTGGAAGGGCAGGAAGCAGAATCGGATGAACGCATTCCGGGGCAATATGAGATGGCCCTCAGAATGCTTACGTATATGATGGATGGCATGCATCGAAATTACCTGCGACATGGAAAGGATGCTCTTAGAGTTTCTCAAGCCTTGGAGGGGACACGTAGATGATGAACTTTAGATCTTTATATGATATGTACCGTGAACAGGTCAGAGATGAACTTCATAAGGAGCGACAGGATGGCATTCATTTGGGGTCCTTTTATGCACTGATGAACATTATCAAGGAGATGGCTCCGCTTAAGCCGAAGCAGTCTGCTGAGTCCATCTGGATGGACTATCTCGCATTTCTTCGTACAATTAATGAGCACAAGAAAAGCCCCTATTCGTTTATGGAGTGGGATGAGGTAGAGGGGCGGGAACATCTGCAGGCAACGTTGCGTGAAGGTGGGGCATTATTAACCTGGCATTATGGTTTTGTAAGGCACAATATGATTACGATTGGACAGGAAATACGTGCAGGCCATATGTCTGCCAAGCTTCCATTCTATCTGATCGCCGAGCAGGAAACAGTGGAACAGGAGAAGAAGCTGTCCGGCTGGGAGGCCATCCGCAAGTATGCAGGTGCGGAACTGCTCAATGCGGAGGATGAGATGATTGGTATCAGGCTGTATTCCCATTTGCGGAAAGGTGGATCATTCAGTCTTTTTGTAGATGGACAGACCGGATTCAATACGGATAACCATGCTGTTGAACTACCTTTTCTAAGTTCGAAAATTCGCACTCGAAGTGGTATTTTTCGTATTTTGGCCAAAACACAAAAGCCAGTATGTGTATACTTTATGACCCTTACAGAGGACTTTCGTTCCAAGATCGTTTTTCTGCCGCCGGTTGTATTGGATCAGGATATTCAGGCTTCTGCTGATAGGATATACGAGCCATTTCGCGAGCAACTGTTAAGCCAGCCAGCATTGTGGCGTTTCTGGGACAGGCATCACCAGCAGGTCATCCACTGGAGAGATGATGAAACATCAATTACTGATGAAACAGTCAGCCGTGTGGACTGGATTTCCAAGCCACTTGATGGTTTTGGACAGTTAGGTCTGAACACGGACAGTGGAGCAATCTATAATATCAGTTCGTAGATGGAAGTGAGGAGGGGCGAAAAGATGCAGTCTTTTACTACTGAGAGGCGTAACAATCTGTCGGTGCACGTGCTGCCAACACACCAGTATGCCAATTATTACGTGCAGATTAACCTGATCAATGCTCAGCAAACCATACCCTCAGCTATATTTGTCATGATAGTCCGTTTGTTAATGAACAGCTGTCGTCGCTTTCCATCGAACAGGCTACTCCAGCAACAGTTATGGTCCCTGTATGGTGCAGACCTGACCTGTCGTTTTGATTACAAAGGCGATACTCAGATTGCCTCGATCACAATGCGCATACCTCGTATAACAGAAGATAAGTTAATAACTGGAACGCAGATGGAAGCCATACATAGCGCTGTGCAATTACTCGCAGGCTTGTTGTATGACCCAGCGGTTGATGATCATGGCATGTTCGATGAGATGCAAGTACAGGATGAAATGGCTTGGACTGAACATCATATCGCGCATGATGGAACGGATTGGGACAAGGTGGTGCAGAGCCGCTGTCTGGAATGGATGGGATATGAAGGGCAGAACCGTCAATTGGCTCTGGATGAACTACGGCATTGTGTCATATCTCATGAGTTGTGTCGGCACTATCAGGCATTGATCCAAATTCCGATCCATGTTCATGTTCTTGGCGATATCTATCCTGGGCGAATTATGGATCTGATCTGGGAACAATTTGAATGTGGGAACAGGGAAGTGTTCAAACGCTGTTGTTCGGAGAGGGAATCAGAACTACACCCAATCAACACACAATATCCAGGAGAGGATGAAGTAGAGGGGCGACAAGGTAATCCTGCCGAGCAGCGGGAGGCTGAAGCCATGATGATGGAACTGTTGGACATTCAACAGTGCAAGATCAATGTTACTTATAGTACAGATATTCGATATGGCTCTGCTTTATATCCGGCTTTGTTTGTATTCCATACCTTATTTGGAGCGACACCCGCGTCCCGGTTGCAGGTTGAATTACGTGAACGTTCCCAGTTGGTATATCAAGTTACCAGCACATTGGATGATTTTCGGGAAACGCTTCACATTACAACGGGCACCAGCAGTGCTAACGTGACGGCTGTTCTCGAAGGAATCGATATGGAATGGAAGAGAATCTGTGACGGAGATGTATCCGAGAGGGAGTTATATACCGCTGTGCAGAATGTGATGCATTATGTTCAGGTCGGATTCGATCTGCCACATCAGGTCATTACAAATCATATGGATCAGGTGTTGAGCGAAAGTCAGATGACGACTGTACAATTCCTTGAAGAAATAGCAGAAGTAACTCCTGAAAGGGTGGCTTCCGTTGCTACCGAGTTGAGGAAAGAAGTCACATGGATTCTGTACCCTGAGAGTGAATATTCCGCATAGTACAGGAGGGAAATCATGAGTACTACTATATTAAATTCATGTGTCTGCAAGCGTTTATCCAACGGCCTGAACGTGAGTATACTGCCACAACCCAAATATAGTCATACATTTGTATCCTGTTCTGTACCCTATGGGTCCATTCACGATATTGCCCTTGCGGGTACGGCACATTTCCTTGAACACATGATGTTTTATAATCCCGATGGTCAGTCCGTCAAATCACTTCTTCATGCCGAAGGGGCCTCAACGTCGGCGCTGACGCGTTATGATGTAACGACGTACCAACTTGCTTGTACAGGCAATCTAAGGAACAGCCTTCAACTTTTTATGAATATGATTGCAACTCCCTATTTCACGAAAGGAAACATTGAGCGTGAGCGGGCGGCGATTCATCAGGAACTGGAAATGTACAAGGATCAACCCTCCTGGCTGGCTCTTCAGCAATTGTTGCAGATGATGTATGGTAACGACCATCCAATCACACAGGATGTTGCGGGCACACCGGAGAGTATTGCCGACATTACCGTAGAATTGCTGAGCAATGCCTATACAAGTCATTATGCGGCTTCTAGAATGTCTGTGGCAGTAGTGGGACCTGTTGAACCGGCGGAGATATTCGAATGGTTAGAGAACTTTTCGATGGATCAACCCAAGATCATGTCCCCTACTCCATTCATTCAGCCGTTGCAGGAACAGGACGAGACTTATAAGGAAATGAATGGTGGATCTTCGATACCTCTTGTCCGGTTTGGCTTTCAGGAAGAGAGGCCGGTTACGCAATTGGAGACTCAGGTTGCAACCATGATTGGTATCGAAGCTCTTCTAGGAGAGACTTCAACATTCTTCACAGAGAGTGTGAAGTCAGGTTTGCTCAGGAAGGGGAGTCATTGGGATCACTATTACAGGCAGGAATTTGCTTTCTCCAATGTCTGTGGGTATTCCGTTGATCCCATTGAATTACATCAACGAGTTAAGGAAGAATGCAGTCGCATTCAGGACCGTACGCTCTCTTCCGAAGATATACACTTTGCTCGGATGAAGTGGATCAGTAACCACTATGCAGATATGGATTCATTGAAAAAACGTTGCATGAACATCTCTGAATATGGCGTTATCGGGCTGGATTACATGCAAATGAGCGAATGTGCTATGAAACTGACGGATGAGGAGATCGGAATCCACCTAAAACGTATAGCGAAACCGAGTCATCTGAGGATGTCCGTTGTTCGTTGAGCAAGAAGAGTAGGGAGAGGGGGTGACCTTGTGAAACCTGCAGTTACAGAATGGAAGGAATCCGCTGCGGTTCATTTTGTGGCAAATGAAGTACATATCTGGACGCAGCCTCTTCCGCACAAGGGAGAGGATTTTTTGTCAAGGTTGGATATAGACACCTGTGTACTGAGCCAGGATGAAATTGAACGTGTACAGAGAAAACAGAAACAATCCATGCATGATGCTCAGAATCTGGTTATGTCGCGTACATTTCTGAGAGAAGTACTGGCAATGTACACGGGTCAATCAGCGTCAGATATTTATATTGAATATGGAGCTTCAGGCAAACCTTATGTTCGGTGTGGACCGCAGTTTAACCTTTCTCATACCGAAGGATGTTGTGTACTGGCATTAGCGGCTCATACAGAGCTGGGAATTGATCTTGAGTATGTACGTCCGTTGCTGCGGATGAGCGCGGTGATCAGGCGATTTTTGACGGAAGATGAGAAGTGTTATGTACTGAATCACAGGGAGGAAGAACAGGTAACGATCCGGCGTGTTTGGCAAGTCCTCACACAAAAAGAGGCTTGGATTAAGGCGTGTGGTCAATCTCTGTCCGGACAGTGGCGAAAACTGAATACGATGGGAGAAGGGTTAGATGGGCATCACGTTGTGGAACGGGAAGGGCAACATTATAATTTGCAGTCTTTGAACGTAGGTCCGAATTACTCCGCTACCTTATGCACTACAGGGAAGACAAGACCGCTTGTACGCTGGATGAATGTTGCTGATGATAAACAAAGCTAAGGATAATTTTAAATTATAACTCACATATCTATTGTCTAAACATTGGCATTACCTATAATATGGACAAATGGTACCTTAATTTACCAATTTTAAATTCATTGGTTCAATTCCAAGGAGGTTTGTCATGATTCAGTTTCCTAAACCGGATGTCGAGCAATATTTTCAGACGTACCGTATTTCACATTTTGCCGTATCGGCAGACGAGAAACGTTTGTTCATGGACAGCAATCTGAACGGTCAGCCGAATATTTGGGCGATGGATTTGCCTGGAGGATACCCGTATCCTTTAACGTACTTGAATCAGAGCAGTCAATTTATCAAAGCAGACCCGCAAGAACGTCATCTGCTTACCGCGTTTGATCGGGATGGAGATGAGAACTATCATCTGTATGCACTTCCACCCGAGGGTGGTGTTCCACTGCCTGTGGTTCCGGCAGAACCGAATGATCGCTGTTATTTCGCTGAGTTGTCCGAGGATGGACAACGTCTCTATTATGTCACCAGCGCGGGTAATCCGAATTATCTGAATTCACGCCGCATCGATCTGGAGACAGGGGAAGATGAACTGTTATACAGTGGAGAAGAGGTTACGAGCAGCCTGGTTGCTGTAAGTCCTGACGAGAAGAGTTATGTCATTTTAAAAATGTACTCCAATACGTACCAGACGGCGCATCTGTATCGTAACAATGAAGAAATGGTGATTCTGCCAGCTTCAGAACGTTATAGTCAGGTATCTGATCTGATTTTTGCAGATGATAATCGTCTTCTGTTCATTACCAATGATGACTCCGCATACGCCTATGTGGCTGAATACCGTATCGATACCCGCGAATTCCGCTTATTGTGCAGAATCGAAGGGGAAGATGTGGAGTTCATCCGCTGGCATCAGGCTTCCGAGACCTTATATTTCTGGACACTTACAGGGCCAGAGAATCGTATGTACGTATTGGGCAAAAATGACGATGAGCCTCGGCGCATAGAGATGCCGCTGGATACGATAGAGCAGGTGAACGTTACAAAGGCTGGCAATGTGTATATCCTCGGACGTGGAGCGATTCAACCGCATAACATTTATCGCAAAATAGCAGGTGCTGAGTCCTGGGAGCCGCTGACTGCCAATCGGGTAACCGGACTGGACCCAAGTGATCTCGTGTACCCTGACGTTATTCAGTATAACTCCTACGACGGACTGGAGATTGAAGCTCTCTTGTTCAAAGCAAAACCAGAGCAAGCCAATGGTTACACCGTATTTTGGCCTCATGGTGGGCCGCAATCTTCCGAAGCAAAGTTTTTTCGGCCGATGTTCCAGATGATGCTCGCTCAGGGCTATCATATTTTTGCACCGAACTTCCGGGGCAGTACCGGATATGGTGCGGAATTCGTCAAGATGGTTGAGCGTGATTGGGGTGAGGGTCCAAGGCTGGACTGTGTTGCCGGGATCAACTGGCTGTTTGATCAGGGAATTACCTCGCCGGAGCGGTTGTTTGTGGTAGGTGGAAGTTATGGGGGATATATGACCCTGTTATTGGCAGGTCGCCATCCGGAACTGTTTCGGGCAGCGGTCGATATTTTTGGGCCAAGTAACTTGTTCACATTCCTGGAATCCGTACCGGAAGACTGGAAACCGATGATGGATAACTGGCTGGGTGATCCGGTCCGTGACCGCGAACGTTTAACGAAGGATTCACCGATTACGTATCTCGATCAGATGGTGAACCCAATGTTGGTCATTCAGGGTGCTAATGATCCAAGGGTCGTGAAGGCCGAATCCGATCAGATCGTGGCCGCGCTCCAGTCGAAGGGACTTGATGTGGAATACATCGTTTTGGATGATGAAGGTCATGGCTTCTCCAGGAAAACAAACGAGATTCTTGTGTACCGCCGGATGCTGGAGTTTTTGCAGAAACATCAGGAGTCACCCGTTGCACAAGCTTAAGTTGAGAGATTTCATCGTTGACTTAAATATAGTGAGATGAGGAAAACCGCCAAAGATCAAGGATGATCTCTGGCGGTTTTATACGTGCGCCCGCATGTTGGGCGGCATATATGGAACGATACATTCTACTAATCTAACAATGCGACAATCGAATTAATGGACTGCTGCGCCCACTGTGCAAAAGGCAGGTCGGCTGCCCAAGTCACTTGTCCTGTGGCGTTGGCTTCCCCCCACCACAAGATACGTTGATAGAGCAGATGCATGCGGAGACGTGTGCGGAAGTGTTGGCATTTCTCCTCATCTGCTCCACAGACCAGATCCCGGTAGCAGCGAAGGAACTGTGCGGCCAGTTCTGGTTGACCCTCACGAACATACCTGGTGGATATTTTGGTGAGGTCGGCTGTTCCGTCTCCGAAATAGGCCGTTGTAAAATCGAACAAACCACTAATCTGCCACCCTGAAGAACGGCCGTCCAGATTTTGAATCAAAATATTCTCGACCTTGAAGTCTCCCATAACAAAACACGGAACAGCTCTGGACCGAAATGCCGGTTCAGCATTCTTGAATTGCTCGTCCACCCATTGAACATCTTCATCCGTAATCACCGAGTACTGTTCAGCATCATGTAACCAGTGACGAATGGTTCCGTACAACCAGTCCAGATAATCGCCTGCAAAGGAAACAATCTGCTGTGCTACAGGATCATATTCCCCGGCATCAGGCACCTTCCAGCGGTGCAGTTCAGCCAAAGTATGGGCAAACATACAGGCGATCTCTTCCTGATCTTGCTGTGACAGTGAAGCCTGGAATACTGGATCATACAGGTGATTCCCGGGCAGGCGTGGCATTATGGCATAACTCCAGCCTAGCAGATGGGTATCTTCATGTAACAAATATGGATCAGGGACAGGAATGGACGTATGTTTCGCCAGTTGTTCTACAAAAAACTTTTCTTCCTGTAACTGTCCTGCATATAAAGGATTGCCTTTCAGAATATACTCTCCACGGGAAGAGCGAATGAGCAGTGTCTGACCCATAACACCTTTATCCGTTCGTCGATAATCTTCAAGGGTTCCCAGGTCAAGCTCATTCAGCGCATCCTGCAATGGAACTGCGGCCACTTCGCCAAGTTGATTGGAACCAAAATATATACGGGTTGTCATATGGCCGGACCCTCCTGGGTTTTAGTCCTCATGCTCTTCGTCAGACAGGTCATACGTATCCTCATCGACCAATCCACGGATGAAAGCTTCAAAATTGGGCACAAGATATGTAATCTCATAATCATTTTCCTGATCCACATGAACTACACAGGGTTCGCCTTCAGGACCACAGAAACGATAATCCAACATAACAACATCATGACCAGCGGATGGACAATCACAGATCACAATCCCCAGATCGGGGTATCCCCAATCTTCGATCATGAACCGACTTCCCAGCTCACCAGCGAGTGCGTATATTTTATCGTGTCCAATTCCCATAATGCTTGAAATGGCAATGTGATCCTCAGCCCAGGAAGTCGCTTCTTTGGTGGGAAATACAGTGAGCGCAGGGATACCGCCGTTTTGCGTATTCATCAGTTGAATATAGGAAGCGGGCAGCTTGTAACCCAATTCTTTCTCAATAGTCAAAATCTCTTCTTCATCAAAAGGTTCTGATACATGATTGTCCTGCGCATAATCACTCTGTACCCAGAACGTTGCGGGATCATAAGTCCCTGAAGCGGCTCTTAGATGGTTCTGTGTACCGCTCTGCTCCAATGCTGCGATATTCTCTTCATGGCGTTGACGATCCATTCGCATCTTCTCCGCTTGGGGACGAATCTGGCGAAGGAATTCAAGGGTAGATTCATCATGGGGCAGAAGTTCATCAGCTCTCTCAAAAGCCAGTAGTGCCTGTTCATAACTTGCTATATGACAGTATGCATAACCCAAGCGGTATTGCCAGAGCGGGTCGCTTACCCCTTGCTCCTGGACAGACAACAAATGTTGAACGGCTTCGCGGTAACGTGCGTCATTGTTATAGGCTCTGGCGAGTTGACCAATCAGATCATAATCCCGCTCTGAGACGGGGATTCGTTCAATATGTTCAATAATGAGACTGAATTGGTCCTGCTCATGCCACAAGTTGATTTGTTCCAGCAGTTCTCTTTCCATGAATAGGCCTCACTTCCGTAGGAGGGGTATGAATCTCTTTCAAAACTATCTTACAAGGTTAAGAGACAAAAAAACACTCCCGCATGCAGATAGCCATGAAGGCATTCTATCAAAGGGAGTGCTTTAATTTGTGTTTATTTATACCGGATATACTCAAGTAGTAGATACCCGATCAGAAGATTTTACAAATCGTCAAATCCGTTATCGTCGCCAACTTTACCGTAGTTACGGGATTTAGCTTCAAAGAAGTCGGTTTTGGTTGCATTCAGTGCTTCATCGGAGAATGGTTTGATCCAAGGCATGCAGTTTACATCCACACCTTCATATGCTTTCTCCATACCCATCAGACGCAGACGTTTGTTGGCGATGTACTTGATGTAATCTTCCAACTCGTTCAGGTCAATACCGCGCACGTTGCTGAGTGTGTAATGTGCCCAGTTGGTTTCAAGCTCAACAGCACGATGGATGGTTGTGTATACGTAGTCCATGTTCTCAGGTGTGTTCAGTTCAGGGAAGTCTACCAGCAACTGTTTGTACACTTCGGCGAAGAAGTAACAGTGTTGGTTTTCATCTCGCTGGATATACGAGATCATCTGGCTGGTTGCCATCATTTTCTGGTCACGGGCCAGGTTGTAGAAGAAGGCAAACGTACTATAGAAGAAGATACCTTCGAGTACCAGATCGGCGACCATAGCCTGGAAGAACGTCTGTGGAGACGGCTCGTCCCGGAATGTTTGGTAAATGTCTGCGATGAAACGGTTACGGTCAAGCAGGACTGGATCATGTTTCCAGTATTCAAAAATTTCCTTTTGCTCCCGATCAGATACGATCGAAGACAGGACGTAGGAGTACGATTGGTTATGAACGACTTCCTGTTGTCCGATAATGGCCGAGATAGCTTCGAGTGAAGAATCGGTAAAGTAACGTTTTACGTCACCAACAAACATCGTCTGCATGGAATCAAGTACCGCGAGCAGGGAGATGTTGATTTTGAATGTACGTTGCTCTTCTTCATCCAGTTGAGCAAACTGGGAAGCATCTTTGGACATTGGAATCTCGTCTGCGATCCAGTGGTTAAGTAGCAGTACTTTGTACAATTTGTACATATGAGGCATACGAATGTCGTTCCAGTTCAGGATACCGGAGCATTCACCTTCAATAATACGGGTTGATTGGTTAGGGGCTTCGGTGTTAAAAATTTTCTGTACTTGCATTGTTCCGTTCACTCCTTGAATGAATTTGCACTGTATAACTACGATGACAGAACAACCTTCCGATCGCTGTTATCCCCTGATTTTTTTGATTCCCTCTTTTAAAGGGGAAAATCCGGTGATAAAGGCGAAGTGTATGCTTCCGAAGTAGCTTTCTTTCAGAAAGCTTTTAGCTTCGCTTCTTCAGCTTTTTTCTGTCCTCTTCGTTATCGTGTAATCATTAATTCTTTTATATATATTAGGGTTGTATAATGTGGCATCTATATCAACATCTTGCGATGCTGTGATCGTTTTTTAGGCAAAAAAGAACCAGGGCAACGCCATTTTGCAATCAAAACAGGATGCCCTGGTGGTCACCTCGAATCTAGTAAATCTTCTCTATCATGGATAAAACGTAACTTGCGTAAAAATCAAGATTCTTCAATCGTTAATGCACGGCTACGAACATAATAAGTTGATTTCATGCCGGCTCTCCAGGCGTGCAGATGCAATTCCAGGAATTCTGTTGCTTTAATATCTGGTCGAACATAGAAGTTGAAACTTTGTCCCTGATCGACGTGGCGCTGACGGGCAGCCGCCATATTAATGGAAGCATGTTGGTCCACCTGGAACGCCGTTTGGTAATAAGGGCTTGTTTTTTCGGACAGATCCGGAGCCGGATTGGCAATTTTGTAAGTTGTTTTCTCTTCATAAGATAACAGCTCATAGAGCGGATCAATACTAGCCGTTGAACCGGCAATAATGGACGTGGAACCGTTAGGTGCAATGGCGAACAACCAAGCATTACGTACACCGTTTTGTCGTACTTCGGCTTGCAGTTCTTTCCACTGTTCGGTTGTCACGAACTCGCCTACGCGCTCACCTGATGTGTACTCGCGTTGGTCGAAGTAATGACCACTTTCCCAATCGGAACCTTTGAATTTCGGATAATGTCCTTTTTCTTTGGACAGCTCCATACTGGATTTCACGAGCAGGTAGTTAATTTTTTCATACAGATTATCGTTATACGTTACAGCTTCTTCAGACTCCCAATGAATGCCTTCGAGAGCAAGCAGGTGGTGAAGTCCAAACGTTCCCAGACCGACTGCGCGATATTGGCTGTTGGTATATTGGGCTTGCAACACTTCAATGTTGTTAATGTCGATAACGTTGTCCAGCATGCGCACCTGAATTGGAACAAGACGCTCCAATACATTATGAGGTATAGCACGTGCCAGATGGATGGAGTTCAGGTTGCAGACAACAAAGTCGCCAGGCACTTTGGAAATCACGATGCGAGTTTGTCCATCCTTGGTTACGAGTTCTTCCTTTTCAATTACAGTGGCAGACTGGTTCTGCATAATTTCGGTACACAGGTTAGAGGAGTATACCATACCGTGTGCACGGTTAGGATTCGAGCGGTTAACCGTATCGCGGTAGAACATGTATGGCGTACCTGTCTCCAGTTGGGACTTAAGTACACGCTTCATGATGTCAATCGCCTGTACTGTAATCCGGGACAGCAGTGGGTGATTCACCGCTTCTTCGTATTTATCACGGAACGCACCTTCACCAAAGGACTCATCATAGAAATCTTCCAGTCCGAGTGCACGACCATTCTCGTCCTTCCAGCCCATCACTTTCTTTGTTTCGTGCGGACAGAACAGGCTCCATTCGCCGCGAGTGGATACCCGCTCCATGAACAAGTCAGGCAGACAGATGCCGTGGAATACGTCATGCGCACGCATACGCTCGTCACCGTTGTTCAGCTTCAGATCGAGGAAGGCCAGAATGTCTTTGTGGAAAACGTCCAGGTACACGGCAATGGCACCTTTACGCGTACCGAGCTGGTCTACGCTGACCGCTGTATTGTTCAGTTGGCGAATCCAAGGGATTACACCGGAACTTGTATTTTGGTGACCACGGATATCAGAACCACGAGCTCTGACTTTGCCGAGGTAAACGCCGATGCCGCCACCCATTTTGCTCAGACGAGCTACATCCGTGTTGGAATCGAAGATGCCTTCGAGTGAGTCGTCCACCGTATCAATGAAGCAGCTGGAGAGCTGACCGGCTACTTTTTTACCTGCATTGGACATCGTAGGAGTAGCTGCGGTCATGTACATGTTGCTCATGGCCCAGTATGCTTCCTTGACGAGATCCATACGTCTCTCGGCAGGCTCTTGGTGCATTAGGAACATGGCGATAATCATATAACGCTCTTGCGGCAATTCCATTACTTTTCCGTCAAAATCGTGAGCGAGGTAACGTTCTGCCAGTGTGAGCAAGCCGATGTAATCGAAGAGCAGATCGTTGCGGTAGTCAATGCACTCAGCAAGTTCGTCGATCTGTTCTTTGGTGTAACATTCCAGTAATTCTTCGCGGTAGATACCTTTCTTCACGAGATCTACAAGAAGAGGGTGAAATGCGCCATAAGGCTCGTCCGGGTAAGACTTGTATCTGCGGTTGGTAGCCGCTTTTTTGTAAAGGGAAGTGAGCAGGGAGCGCGCCGCTGCAAATTTCCAATTAGGCTCCTCTTTAGTTACCAGTTCCAGTGCGCTCATGATAAAAGCGTTGCTGATTTCGTCTCCGGTAACTTCATCACGGCGGAGCTTGCTGTTTACCCCACGTACCAGACGTTCCTTGTCCAGCATTTCCAGTCCTTCCAGAGTACGGTCGGCATATACCGAGATGCGCATATCATCAAAGGCAAGCTGGCGGTTGTTCGGCTTGGTCACAACTTGTGGCATGAATATTCCTCGCTTTCGCATGTTAAAGATATAAATTGGAGAAATTCTTTATATAAAGAATTGAGTGTTGTCTTACGGTGAGAAAAAGGTAAAGGTTGCTTTTGGCAGACTGAAACGGCGGTGACAAGTTCATGTCTTAAATCGCTCAACTTGAGGAGCACAAAACAGCACAATTCAGAACATGCTCATATAAAAAGCATTCTCCCGCCTCGCGGCTGAAAATGCCCATGGATGCTCTGGCTTCCTTACTGTCTTAGAAGTTCTGGATATCGACAGAAAAGGGTGCTTATGTAAGCTTTGGTCTATTGCAGATGTGCCTGTAGTTTGAGGATACCGGATGCAGTCCAAACAGCCCCGTTAACCTCCATGTCAACTCTGTTTCGAGAAAGCGATTTACACCTACAGGGACGTGCCTTTGGAGGTGATTTCATCCTGTTTTTCGCGAGAATGCAGAAGGTGACTAATAGAAGCGGAGAAATCTAGTGTTACTACATTTTGTAGCTGTCAACATACTGTAACCCAACATATTGTGTTTGTAAAGTGGGCCGATACAGTAAAACGTAATTCCGAGTATACCATTTAAGCCAGGAATCCGCAAAGGAAAAGGACTGGAAGATTTGAAGATTTATCAAAAAAATTTTTGAACAATTTGAATGACGTCTTCACGTCAGTTTGAATTGTAACGCATTCAACTGGTAGAATAAAAATAGTCAAAAATCGACTAAAATTAGCGGCAGCGGTTGTTCACGGGGCCCAGAGGAGGCGGAGCAAAATGGCAATAGCAGAAGTGACTGTAATTCCAATCGGAACGGGTACAACCAGTCTAAGCAGTTATGTGGCGGACATGCAAAAGGTATTGGAACATCAACGGGGCATTACATATCAGTTAACTTCCATGAGCACCATTATTGAGGGACCGCTTAACGAGATCTTTACAGCAATTGCGGCTCTGCATGAAGCACCGTTTTTGTCAGGAGCTCAGCGTGTTTCCACATCCGTCAAAATTGACGACCGTCGTGATAAACCGGATGCCTCAAGTATACAGAAGTTACAATCGGTTCAGGATAAACTGACGTCACTTCAGGCAAGACCTAATTAACAATTAATCAATTGTTCTGAAAGAGAAGCAAATTCTTCATATATTAGAAATGGAACTATCGATATTTTTACGTAAAGAAAAACAAAACAATCCTCGTTGAAATTCTCTAACCGAGGATTGTTTTGTTTATTAGACTATTGGATCAAACCAGCTTTTTTTAGATCTCCACGATTCAGAACTAGGGAACCCTGTAATTTTTTGTAGCGGATTGTTTTACCTGAGGGATCCGCCACAACTTTTTCCTCGTTTTCCTTAAGACCATTGGCGTTGACACTAAGGATGGTTTTTAGATTTTTTGAGACGTTGTAAACATCCGCCGAATCTCCTTTTAGAGCAACTTTATATCCATTAGATGCGGATAGATCAATCAGGCTAATCCAATCTGCTTGAGATTGACTCTTCGCAGAAAACTCAATGGAACGGGACGCACTGGTGTAATTAACTTCATAGCCAAGGATCTTGGCAACTTCACGAAGTTGTAAATACGTATTGCCCTTATAAAGCAATTGATCTGACGTAACAGTCTTGGACTGACCGTTAACAATAACTTTAAAGTTTGCCAAAGTTGCTTGAACTTTTTGTGAGGTAGCAGCCACAGCCATTGAAGAAGAACCAACCAACATCCCTATAGATAAAGCAACGATAACCTTTTTCATTTTCACCTTGATCATCAACTCCTATGTAATTGTATTATACCTGAGAATAATACCCTAATTAGGAAGCGTTGACACGGGTGGAAACTATTATTTTTTTGCTTCTTACGACTCAAATTTTGCTGAACCACTGATAATTTGAACAATTATTATGAAATTATAATAAGGATGAATTAATTCAGTCAAAAATCGACTAAAATTAGCGGCAGCGGTTGTTCACGGGGCCCAGAGGAGGCGGAGCAAAATGGCAATAGCAGAAGTGACTGTAATTCCAATCGGAACGGGTACAACCAGTCTAAGCAGTTATGTGGCGGACATGCAAAAGGTATTGGAACATCAACGGGGCATTACATATCAGTTAACTTCCATGAGCACCATTATTGAGGGACCGCTTAACGAGATCTTTACAGCAATTGCGGCTCTGCATGAAGCGCCGTTTTTGTCAGGAGCTCAGCGCGTTTCCACATCCGTCAAAATTGACGACCGTCGTGATAAACCGGATGCCTCAAGTATACAGAAGTTACAATCGGTTCAGGATAAACTGACGTCACTTCAGGCGCGTCCGAATTAATGGTTTAGTATAAACATCCGTATATACGGTTATTCGGTATGTTATAAGTCATTAATTAAAGGTTAGATTGTGTCTCTGCGTAGTTAACGTGAATTCTATAAACTGAAAGACAAAAAGACCAGCTTAACGTTCATTAAGCTGGTCTTTTTGTATACTCATTTAACATTTTAATTAATCTGCAACTACCAATGAGGCTCCAATCAAAGTGGCGTTGGTGTAACCACCGCCAACATTTTCAAAAGAGAAGTTGGTAATTGGCGCACCGATAACAGTGGCATAATCACCGTCAAGCAGATCTCCAGTCGTTGCAGGGTACAACGCTATAATATCGTTTCCGTTCTCATCCATGACATGAACGATAGAGAAGGTTGCTCCGAGAGAGCTATCTTCTTCAACGGAAATGACTTCCCCGTTAACTTGTACGAAAGTATTGTAATAGTTGCCTACATTTTTATTCAGATGACGGGTCGTTACATTGGAGTCAACGAGCCCCTGTACCTTTTTGCTTAGTTCTGTCGTAATGGCCGGGAATACATCGTTATGTTTACCAAAGAAATCATAAGATGCCTGCTCCATAAAGGCTGTGTCTTCTGTAATGTACGGAGTTAACTCATTAAAGAAATCCGCAGCTGATGCCGTAACAGATGAATTTCCAGTTGTTGCAGTTGGTGCTGTTTGCTCCAGCGGAGCAGTAATGCTCAGGGAATCAAGGATATCTTTGATCTCATCCTGATTATAAGTATCCTTGGCGTAGGTTAACGTCATGGTATAGAGTTCTGTATTGGTCGGAATCAGATACTGCACAAGGATAACATCTGTACCCGAGGAATGCTTATAGGCTCCTTCCAAGACACCAGCGCTATATTCTTTATAAGGCTTGTTTGTGTAGCTGGTTTTTTTATAATCGGAAATGCCGATGCTTGAACCGCTTTGTGTGTAATAATCCACTATATTATTGGCGTATTCTTCAGGATTAATTGAACCGGTTGAGCTGGCCTCAATCGTCAGATTCATATTATCTGCAAATGTGACTGATGAAGATTGGTCTGAAAAAGCAGCTTTAATGGATGGAGCATTCATTTGACTTGTATCTACGCTTTTCCAGGATTCAGGATATGCAAAAGAAAATCCTTCTCCACTATATGTAGTGTATTTCGTAGCTTTAGCTTCTGATGAGACAGTTTCAGTTGCCTTGGATGCTTCGGTCGTTTGGCTATTGGTTGTTGTGTTTTTTTCTGAATTACCACAAGCACTAAGCAATGTGGCTAATGCCAAAATCGTAATAAGTTTCTTCATTATGTCTAATTTCTCCTAATGTGCTTCCCATCGGTTGGGATTTTTTCTAAGGTCATCATTTCGTTTGGGATAATCTAGTTTAGGTCGTGAGCATAGAAACTCCTTTCTACTTTATTAGTAAAATAATAACATAAATAAAGATTTCAGTATTCATAATTACTAAAAAGGTAATTTATCTGTATTTAACAAGTTAAAAGCTAATAATATACCGTATGGTTATCCATTTTGAACGATAGTACATACATTTGGTTGATATAACCGTGGGATTTATTTATGACTTAAACATATTTGAACATAACATTCCGACTTAAGAACTAACCCTTTGTGTAGGTGAAATTAACGAATAGTCGGTGGAAAAAAACAGCCCATTTTCGACCTGAGCCCGGTCCCATGTGTGATTGGTGCATATAGTGAACTGTACCTCAAATCAAAGGAGGGGTTTACATGAGTGGAGTAGTAGGTGGATACGGCGGCGCATGGACATCGACTGGCGCGATCTTGGTTCTCTTTATCTTGTTGGTCATCATCTCTAAAGCATTCTTGATCTAATAAACCGCTTGGACCCTAATATATTTGTAAAGGAGGGTTCTGCATGAGCAACGTAGTTGAAGGCGTAGGATACGGCGGCTGGACATCGACTGGAGCAATCCTGGTTCTGTTCATTCTTCTCGTAATCATCACTAAATCTTTCTGGGTATAATATGGCGAGCTCTGCCGGGCAACCGGTGGGGTTTTTTTTCTAGAGGACAAGCATGGTGGAGAGATAGGAAGCTAAGATAGCTTGTGGTTGAGCGGAGTATGCTTCGAAAATGGGGAGGGTACCTCATGGCTAAAAGCCCATTTTGTCAAAATGAGGGCGATAGCCCGGTCCAGAGGTAGGCATAATACATAGCTTAGGGGTGTAGGCAAATGTTAAGGAGGAATGAACAATGAGCGAAGTAAAACCGAATTCACCGAACGGACAGGGACACGTATACGGACATATGGGAGGTTATGAGCATATGCAAGGATACCAATACACAGGTCATGAAATGCATGGGTATGGATATGGTTGTGGAACAATGCCAATGGGATATGGCTATGGATACGGACACCATGCCAATCAGGCTCCAATGATGCACGGTTATCAACAGGGTTGTGGAGTATCCTATGGTCATGGCGGCGGAAGCTGGGGTTCCATGGGTACGATCCTCGTACTGTTCATCTTGCTGGTCATCATCTCCAAAACGATGTTTATCTAAGGATTTGTGAGTGCAAGGGGACTTTGCTGATCGTGGATCGTTGTGATAGATGCTCTAAATAAACTCCGAAGTCTGAGTTCCATGTTGGGGCATAACGTACCTATGATTCAGAAAGGGACAGCGTAGGATTCCATCCTGCGGTGTCCCTTTTTTATTAGAAGTGAAGGAGCGTTGGGATTACTTTCTTTAACGAACTCCACAGACGCTATTCCATGCATTTTTGCCATTTCAAAAGTTTAACGAATCGTAGACGTTTTATTTCCTCAATTTGGGCATGTTTGGAGCTTATATTCATGAAGTGACATGGATTAACGTGGCTGAGATTCGTTAGATTTTACATAGCACAGAAATCCCCAATATAAGGTGTGCAGGATTCGTTAGCGTCTGGTGAGCGTTAACATTTGCTTTAGAGGCCGAAGTTATTTGCACAATTGGAGAAGTAAGGAAGTATCGAGGAGTGCAGTCAGTGGGAGAATGGAAAAGTTTTAAAAGCAGAGCCGAATTTATCTGGTTAGTCTGATAAGTGAAAGGAGGACTTTTCTTAATGTAGGAACGGTGTCCGACAGTCTGTAGATGTTACTAAATTGGATATGTAGACATGGATAAACACCCGGAACCCAATTCCGGGTGCTTTGTGTATGTTTTCAATCTTCTCAAGAATAAGTGATATCCAAAACAACAAAAGCCCTACCTCTCTTTTGTCCTTGCGGCTCCGATGACCGCGCCAGTGTGAATGGGAACATCTTGTGAAACTCTGTACTACCGGGTTATTGTGATTCAGGTTCTTCAATCTTCATAGGTTAATTGTGCTTATAGTTCGCTGCGGTCGCAGCATGAAGAAAATATTCCGGGGTTTAAAGAAGACAGAAATCATATGAGGTTGTTTAATACAACTCTTATAGTGTACCACAGGTTGTAATTTTCTGCAATAAAAAGGAAAGCGCGACCAGAGAAACATGTATTCGGACTGTTTTTATGTTAAAAAGTGAAAGGTTAGTTTGAAAAGATACAGAAAAATTTTCAAACTATTTCTTCATAGGGGTAATCCTCTTCAAAAGTTTCTGCGTAGGTTATAATAAGAGGGAAGAAACAGAAAGGGGCCCTCGCATGACTGAATCGATGGAGGACAGCAGGTTAATGCGGCAGATCGCGGAACGTGATTCCTCCGCACTTGAGCTTTTATATGACCGTTATGAGCGAGCGGTGTATTCTTTTGCCTACCGGATCGTTGGTGATCCCATGACGGCAGAAGAGACCGTTCAGGAACTTTTTATGCGGGTCTGGAATAATGCTGAACGATACGATGCCTCACAGGGGAAGCTGACCACATGGATGTTTGCGATTACGCGTAACATTGCAGTGGACATGCTGAGGCGGAAATCAAAAGGGGCAGCGACTACTTCAGTTGAACACGAGACACTGGCGGCCTATGCCGATGAACATACAAACACGGAAGAAGAAGTGCAGCGTAAATGGGAAGGTACCCGGATTAAAGAGGCGTTGTCCCAATTGAACGGTGATCAGCAACAAGTTATAGAATCGATTTATTATGCGGGATTAACCCAGCAGGAAGTATCCAGCCGATTCGGGATTCCGCTGGGTACAGTAAAGAGCCGTGTCAGGCTTGCCATGCGACAGCTCCAAAAGTTGCTGGCCGATGCTGAATTGCATCCGGACGCGGGAAGGGAGGGCATACATCCATGATAGAACGACATGAGGAGTGGTCTGATCTGGCACCGATGTATGTGCTGGGCGGACTGGAAGCAGAGGAAGTGGCGGCGTTTGAAGCGCATATGGCAACTTGCGAACCTTGCCGCCAGGAGGTAAGGGAATTGCAGGAAGTGACTGGCTTCCTGCCACTTGCGGCGGAACCTGTAGCACCGCCGCAAGGCATGCGAGCACGTGTGCTGGGCAACGTGCTCGGACATGCGCAGGAGAGCGCCGAGGCGAAGCCAGCGGCTACTCCTGCAGAGCCTGAAGCACCCGTGGTGCTTCAGGAGGATCTTGCGCCGCAGCACAAACGTGCGGCCCGGGTGGAAGAGGCTGCCCAGGCACAGCCATGGCAGCCACAAGCGCGCGCGCGTGCGCGCAACAGCAGCGCCTGGCGCATAGCCAGTGCCGGCCTTGCGGCCGCGGCACTGTTGCTGGGCGTGTACACGGCGCAGCTGCGGAGCCAGATCGACTCGCTGACGCAGCAAGCGGCGGGCTCGTCGGCTACGCAAGAGCAACTGGTGCAGGCACAGGCGCAGAATGCACAGCTGCAAGAGCAGCTGGCATCAGCTCTGAAGCCCGCACAGGGCATGAAGACCGGCGAGGCAGTGAAGCTGAATCCTGCAACGCAGGACATTGTAGCTCAGGGTCTCGCAACCATCGTTATTGACAGCAAAGGCACTCACCTGGTTGTGCAGGCTGAGAACCTGCCGAACCTGGAAGGCAACGAGGCTTTTCAGGTCTGGTTGATCAAAGGAGATACCCCTCAGAATGCGGGTACTTTCCTTAGTCGTGACGGAACGGGAGCAGTATACTACACATTGGATTCGGCCAACGACTATGATACGGTTGCCATCACGCTTGAACCGGATGCAATGGGAGATGAGCCGCGCGGTACAATGATTCTGGCTGCCAAGATTAAAGGATAAATATAGGATATATCACCAAAGGCTGCTCCGTCGTGGAGCAGCCTTTTTGTGTTTTCCAGTTCTGATGCCCATCCATTGGATTTTATTAATTTTTTTAGTCGGAGCAACCGATAAACAAATAGAAGGCAATACCCTTAATCTCCCTGTATCTCAAGGGAGAACTGGTTGCACATAGAGAGTGAGGGGTTCAGTTGGAAGCATACCGTTCATTTATCTTTCGCCTGATACGCAATTATCTGATCGGTTCACTGGCAGCTGTTTTTGTTGTCGGTACAGTAGTTATGGTATCTACTCTGCAAATACCCAATATTCAATTTGTTCGGCTCATCTTCATTGTACTGATTTCACTCTTGTTCATGCTGGTTGCAGAATTAATTACGCTGTGGGTGCAGCTAGGCCCCATAAGACAATTTTTCACTTCCGAGCATCACGAGAGAGACGAATTGAACCACATGTATGAGAAAATTCATCGTTTTCCGGGACAGACCATATATCGGATCATGGGTCCGCACATGCTTGGTTTCTCACTTCCGGCAGCCGGATTAACATTATGGATGATATCCACAGGGTGGCTTGAATTTCCTTACTTCTATACTGTCGTGGCCGCTGCGTGTGCCTTTCTGATTGCCATCATGCATGCGCTGATTGAGTATTACTTAACGGTGCGGGCGATTAGACCCCTGTTACTTGAGATTCGACATCGAGGCAAAGTCCAATACGGGATGGAACCTTCACTGGGAGGGCGAATCCTGGTATCGATCCAGCGTAAATTTCAGCTAAGTACGGCACTGATTGGCTTATTTCCTCTATTTCTATTTTTCCTGGCTACATATATCAGACTTCAGTATATGGACAGTGAATTTGCGAAAGAGTACATACTGTGGGGAATTCTCATCGTTGTTCTGGGCGCGGGGTTTGCGCTGGTGGGAAGCTGGCTGTTGATTCGTGATGTTCGTGATCCAGTTGCTGAACTGACGCATGAGATGAACCGAATTCAGGGGGGAGATCTTGGCAGACGAGCTCCGGATCTATATGCGGATGAGTTTTCGGCACTGATCTCCGGTTTTAATATGATGATTAATCGGCTGGAGATGAGACAGGAACGCAATCGACAGCTGTTGCAAAGTTATTTTTCTACGCTGGCTGCTGCTTTAGATGCCCGAGATAAGTACACGGCAGGACATTCCATGCGTGTGGCAGAGTATTCGCTGATGATTGGTAAGCTGAGCGGAATGAGTGAGGAACAGGCGGATTTATTGTACAAATCAGCCCTGCTTCATGATATCGGGAAAATCGGCATACCTGATGAGGTGTTGCTGAAGGATGGAAAACTAAGCGATGAAGAATTCGCAATTATTCAGACACATCCCGTGCAGGGAGAGAGTATTCTGCTCCAGATAGAACCCATTGATGCCATGGCTGACTTTCTGCCTGGTGTACGATCTCACCATGAGAGATATGATGGCAAAGGGTATCCGGATGGGATGGCAGGCGATGAGATTCCGCTATTTGGCCGCATCATTGCGGTAGCGGATGCCTTTGATGCCATGACGTCTGATCGACCATACCGGAATGGGATGAGTCATGAGAAAGCGCTAACGATTTTGGAAGAAGGAAAAGGGACCCAATGGGACCCCTATTTTGCAGGTTTGTTTATTGATGAATGGAGACGACAACAGCATCTTCAGAAACCATCGAAGTGAGGGATCAGCTGATTCCCTCTGTCCACTTCGATTCTTTTCTGCGTCTCCGGTGAAGAGCGAGGCCTGTTATGATGGTGAGAACACATTCGCCGAGTATGACCGCACCCAAGGCGTCATAGATCACATGTTGTTTGATCATTAGCGTGGATACTATAATGGTTGCTGCCCCGGCGGCCACCAAAATCTTGATGGGTTTGCGGATGCTTGGAACCGAGAGAACAGCACGCATAACCAGATAAGAGTGAAGAGAATGAATACTTGGAAAACAATTATAAGGACGATCCTGGCTATAGAGCCATCCGAGGACAGATGCTCCCAGGCCTGTACCCGTAAGTTCCGGGCGCGGTACCATGGTCTGAAAGTTGAAGTAGATCAGATAACATATCCAGACACAGATATTCATGGATAACAAGACGCGGTAATACGTCAGGCGATCCTTGGCACACAGGTAAGCGAGCACACCGAATACAAACGGGTACCAGCCCAAATATGGAATGGACATGCCAGGCACGTAAGGAATGATCCGGTCAAGCGGCGAATCAAGCACTACGAACCCGCGTTCTGGACTATTAAGAATATCATAGAAGAGCCCCATGACGGCCAAAGACAGCATTAAACTCAATGACAGCCAATAGGATTTGCTTTTTAACAATTGCACAACACCTTACTCCTTTCATTCATGCTCCCTAGGAGCATGACCCCAGCAAATAACTAATTCAAATTTAAACAACAATATATTCTACTACGACCAGCGCACAAATTGAATCCTGATTTGTGTATTTTTGTGTATTTTTTTGACGAAGAAGGAATGCGGAAGTTTCAATGGGCATGATATGATAGAGACACATACGGACGAAGGCACTTTGGCCAGTAAAGTCGGTACAACAGGAGTGAGTGAATGCAATTTTCAAAAATGTTCGTATTGAATATGGGGATGCTTATTACCATTGCATATCTTGCTAGTGTGTTCTATAAATATGTCGTAATACGTACCTCTTCCCGAGTGAAGCAGATCAGCTCCGTGCTTGTCCTTATATTTGCAGGTTGGATCAGTACGGTTTTTGGGTTTCAACTCACCGATGAAGTGGTCTTTGATCTTCGATATGTTCCTTTAATTGTAGCCGTTCTAACGTATAGACAACCCTATAGCGTAATTATCGTGGGTATTGGAATTGGGCTGTCGAGGCTGACTTTTGGCATCACGGATGCTACATTGGCGGCAGTTCTTAACATGTCTGTTTTGGGCGTGATATGTGCAGGTCTGAATATATGGATGAGACGCAGCAACTACAGGCTGATTATTAAAGGAATCCTTGTTACAGTTATCGTCAATGTGGTCAATAGTGTAAACATTGCTATCGTTGGTGTGATCCCGGCTACATACTTCTTTTCACATATTATGCCTTATACACTCCCTACAGGTATTTTGCTGAGCCTTATTTTTGCATTTATTTTACGTGATTTTCAGAATGAACAGAATCGTATTTTACTGATCCAGAGTACAAACCGGCTATTGTCTGTGCAAAAGGAAGAGTTACAGAAAGCCCAGATTGTACTGGAGGATCGAGCGAAACAATTGATGATTGCCTCACAGTATAAATCCGAATTTCTCGCCAATATGTCCCATGAACTGCGTACACCACTGAACAGTGTCATTAACTTTGCCCAGATGATCAGCGAGAATGCCGACACGATGGATCAGGAGGATATTGTACGTTTTGCCAATATGATCGACCACTCCGGGCAGGAACTGCTCACGCTCATTAACGATATTCTGGATCTCTCCAAAGTAGAAGCGGGGCGGTTGGATATTGTACTGGAGGATATCAGTGTCGCACAACTTACAGAAGATGCCATGAGCCACTTTCAGCTTGTTGCCGAGAAAAAAGGTATTCAGTTGGTTCTGGACAAAAAACAGGGACTGCCCGAGACGCTATGGTCTGATCCCCAGCGGGTTCAACAGATTTTGCGGAATCTGATGTCCAATGCCATCAAGTTCACTCACCGAGGGAAGGTCACGCTGACCGTAAGCACCAAGCAGATTAAGAATGCAGGTATTCAGAATCGATGGCTTATTTTCTCCGTTCAGGATACAGGTATTGGCATTTCTGAGGACAAGCATCATTCCATATTTGAAGCATTTCAACAGGCTGACGGGTCGATTAGTCGAAAATTTGGCGGTACCGGACTAGGCCTGTCGATCAGTCGGGATTTAGCGAGATTACTGGGGGGATCGATTGAACTGGAGAGCGCTGAAGGTAAAGGAAGCACCTTCCATCTCTATCTCCCGTTGGACCGTGAAAAAATGAGTTGACAACCTTCGCGCCGTGAGTAGAATTTGGGATGACAACTAGCATCGACCGGCTTTTGAGACCCGGTCTAAGGAGTGTATCCCCATACAGAAGACGGTCAACGTTAACCCTCCCCCGTTAGCAAGCAAACCACGGCGCAAGGGTTCGACACAACGCACGAATTTATCGATTGCAACATGGGAGGGTGTACCGGCAATTATTTTACAGACCTTGCTGGGAGGCCCATTTTTAACCGGATTTCTGCTGTACCTTGGGGCCGGGTCGAGACATATCGGCTTTGTGCTCGCGATTACGACGTTTGTGAACATTGCCCAGATCGGAGCAGCTTACTGGATGCAGCGTATTCGCAGCCGTAAACGCATGCTGCTGTTATTTGTGGGCACACATCGCATCTTGTGGAGTGCAACGGGACTGATCCCGTTTATATTCCCCAAAGAGTGGTGGGTAAGTGTATATATTGGCGTGTATACGGTTGCTTTTATATCAAATACCATCGGCGGTATGATCTGGACTTCACTGATTGGCGATATCGTACCTGCTAAGGTGAGAGGGCGTTATTTTGGAATTCGAAATACGATTCTGAATGCTCTTGGAAGCGTATGCTTATTTGCAGGCGGTATTGTTTTGGATCGTTACCCTGGAGAAATGGGCTTTCTGATCCTGTTTATTCCGGTGTGGATATGTGCTATTGCCAATACAGTCATCTATTTTTTCTATCCGGACGTTCCCTTTGAACGTTCTACCGAAAAGGTTTTCTGGCGCATGTTCATCAAGCCGTTCCAGGATCGTTCTTTCCTGAAAGCAACGCTGTTCCTGGCTTCATGGTTATTGATCCAGACCTTGATTGTTCCGCTTTATTCCTATGTTATGCTCGATTTATTGAACATCAATTATCAGACGGTATCCCTGATCACGGTAGTCCAGACGCTGGTTATGATGGCCGGTTTCTATGTCTGGGGCAATCTGAATGCCAGATTCAGCAACAAAACCCTCCTATTTTGGACATTGCCAGTCATTGCACTCTCCTGTTTGTCGTGGGGGTTAATGTCGTTCATGCCCGTATTGATCGCACTATTTTTATCTCATATTTTCCTTGGGATCGGTGTAGGTGGATTCAACCAGCTGGCATTTAACTTTACGATCGGAGACACACCCAAAAGTGAAAGACCGATGTTTGTCGCGGTGTATTCGGCTCTGACCGGAGTCACTTCGTTTCTCGGGCCGTTGTTGGGTGGCTGGTTGTATGAAAAGATGGAAACCTGGTCCGATGCGCTGGCCTGGATCTCAGCCTATGGATTTCAGATGGGGGTTGGTGTCGTGATGCTGATTCTGACATTTACCCTTGGACGTCGTGTACTGTTAAAATAGATATTGAATATTTACACGGGCACTTCGATGACAGAACAACCTTGTAAATATTTAGATTGATCATATGTATCTGGTATGACTTCAAAAAAGATGGCGAAGTGGAGGGATGTATTTGAATCGTCTCGAACGGAAAGCCATGGTGATTGGAGCCACCGGGCTTGTAGGCGAATTACTGGTTCAGAATCTGCTGGAGCACCCGGCATACAGCCTGGTTCGCGTTCTGGTTAGACGTCCGCTTGAGCTGCAACATCCCAAACTGGAACAGCATGTGGTGGATTGGGAACAGCTGGAGAGCCACGACCACTTATTCGACGGAATCGATGACCTGTACTGTTGTTTGGGTACAACGATCAAAAAAGCAGGCAGTCAGGACAATTTCCGTCAGGTGGACTATCATTACCCGGTTCGTGCAGCTACGATTGCGAAGCAACATGGTGTATTGCAGATGCTGGTGATCTCCTCCATGGGAGCAAGTGCAGGTTCCCGGGTCTTTTACAGTCGGACCAAAGGGGAAATGGAGGATGCATTGTCCGATATCGGTTTTCCGTCATTGCATATCTTCCGCCCTTCCTTAATTCTGGGAGATCGAAACGAGAAGCGGTTTGGTGAGCAGATGGCTGCCCATGCCATGAAGTTTCTGGATCGCTGGATGAAAGGCAGAGCGGACAAATACCGGGCGGTCCACGCCGCAACCATTGCACAGGCCATGACAAATATTGCGTTGGTGCAAGCCAAAGGAAACCATGTGTATTCGAATGAAGTCATTCATGTCCTTGGTGTGGACGGGGGCTAAGAAACCTTTGAACGAGCTGTTTACTTCATGTGGATAGGGAGGAGCGTTTCTCGCTTGAGGTAGATCGTGGTATAATAGGCAACAAAAATGAGTTCGAACCCTGACTCCATACGGCAGCAGGATAACGAACATGAAGGAGAACTCGTCCATGAAAAAACCAATCTCTACCGATCAGGCGCCAGGCGCCATTGGTCCATACAGTCAAGCCGTTGATGCAGGCGATTTCATCTACACTTCCGGACAGCTTGGCCTGAATCCTCAAACGGGAGAATTCGGCGCAGATGTACAGGAGCAGACACGTCTGTCTTTGAGCAATGTGAGGGCTATCCTTGAAGCAGCAGGTACAAGTATGGATAAAATCGTGAAAACGACGGTGTTCCTGAAGGACATGAACGATTTTGTTCCTGTGAATGAAGTGTATAGCACGTTCTTTGAACAGCCGTACCCTGCACGCAGTGCAGTAGAAGTTGCTCGTTTGCCAAAAGATGCATTGGTGGAGATTGAAGTTATTGCTCTGAAATAGGACAACCTTCATTCGCTGTGGTATACATAAAAAGCCGATTTCAGGTCGAATGACCAGAATCGGCTTTTTGCTTATGTTTTTTCGTTATATTTAAGCGTTATATATGATGGAAACTACTCAATCGCGATCCTGATTACGGGCGAAGAACAGCCATACCGCGTAGATGGCCAGTACGATCGCAATGATGATTGCCGTATAATATACGGAAGTGACATCCTTTTGTTTAAGTGCAATGGCGATATACGCCCATGTGAATACAAGTGGGTATATGCTATCGCGATAACGGAAGCTAACGAGTACAGCCAGCACCATACCCACAATCAGCATGATGATCGTCCAGGTTGGTTCGCTGATACCAAAACCATCCCAGCCAATTTTATATAACAGTACAGCTGCATTGACAATCGTTGCCACGCTAATCCATCCGAGATAGATGCTGAATGGCAGCTTCACAAGCCAGATCTCAGCAGTGGTTGGAACCGTAATGGTACGTGTTTTTACATACAGCATGATCAGGCACAACAGAAGCAGTACAATAATCAGTAAAGCGAGACCGGTCTGCAAGTTTTGAAAAGCAAAAATCCAGGCGACGTTAAAGGCACAGCTTGCCAGAAACCAATACCCGAGACGGGTAATCGAATCCCTTTTCCAGGAAGCGGGCACGAACTGATAGATCACAAACCCTGCCAACAGCAAGTAGATCAGACCCCATATAGAGAAGGCATAGCCAGAAGGTGTGAGCAGCACAGGATACATATCCGATACTTCTTTATTGGTCTTGCCCCCGATCGGCAGAGCGTTGGAGAGATAGTTCACGATAATTACAGCGATAAAACCAATGGCGTTTAACCACTTGTACGGATTGTTACGTGACATTGTGTTTCCTCCTTGGTTTAACGAATGAATGAACCACGGGTCAGTCTACAATGAATATACCCAGTTCTTGCACATTCTAATAACAGCCGCAAAAAATTCACAAGTTGTCCTTTCAGATCCTTGTGCTCAGCTGCTATGTTGGATGGTACTCTGTCCCAATGTACGCGAAACGAAGCAGGAATATGTCCATGCCCACGATGTCCCACTAGAAGAGGAGGAAGAGAATGCTCACAAGAGAAACGATGGAGCAACAGCAAGCCTGGTTCTATGTAGTTGCATTGTTCTTAGGAGCAGCGATAGGGCTGAGTAATCCGGTATGGGGGAATTTTTTACACTACACCGTGTCCCCGGTTCTTGCCGTTCTGTTATACAGCATGTTTGTACAGATTCCCTTTTTACAGTTAAAAGAGTCCTGGTCGAATCTTCGATTTATGGTGGCGCTACTGGTGGCTAATTTTATCGTAGTACCTGTAGTTGTATGGGTGCTCACACTTGTCTTTCCGCAATCGCCAGGCGTTCTGATCGGAGTCTATCTGGTACTGTTAACGCCCTGTATTGATTATGTCATCGTGTTCACGCAGCTGGGCAGGGGCAATGAGAAACTGATGCTCGCCGCAACACCTATTTTATTTGTTATACAAATGATACTGTTACCGTTTTATTTATGGCTATTGATGGGTACCGAGGTGGCGCAGATCATGCAGGTAGGGCCGTTTGTAGAGGCTTTTCTGTTCCTGATCGTTATTCCACTGCTGCTCGCTGTTGTTACACAAGTTTTCTCCAGAGGTAAGGTGAGCGGGGAGCGGGTCATGAATGGGACGGCATGGCTCCCGGTTCCGATGATGGCACTTGCGCTGATCGTGGTTGTCGCTTCCCAGATTGGCAAAGTCTACAATGATATGGCGATTATCGTGAACGTGATCCCGATCTACGTTTCTTTTCTGATCATTATGCCTTGGATATCTCGGATCATTGCTAAGGGGTTTCGATTGAATCCAGCCGCCGGGCGGGCGTTGATTTTCAGTTCAGCCACACGGAATTCGCTGGTTGTTCTGCCGCTAGCGCTGGCACTCCCACCAGAATGGGCAACCATTGCTGCGGCTGTTATTGTTACACAGACGATGGTGGAGCTTGCAGGGGAGATAGTCTACGTTCGACTTGTACCTGCGGTGATTTTGCGGGATCGGTGAGCGTACTAGGGTGTATATATGTTATGATCTAATATAATTAATAAAACCATTTTTGGTAAATAAAAGGGGGTTATGAGTATCCTTACTTACCGGAAGATCATGTTCTACCTGGATATTGCACTGGTACCATTCATCGTAGTCTTTTTTCCCATAGCAGCTCATACAACGGGAAATAAAGTTTATTATCTCTACTTGGGTATAGCTGTAGCTGCAATCTTTCGGATCGTATCCTATCTTAGAAAAGAAAGAGCCAACAAATCGTCATGATATAGGCTAATTTTCGTGTTCCAAAATAAACAGCAAAAAAGGACTCCGTTGGGGGTCCTTTTTGAGTTGAAGCTCCTACGTTCCAGCCTCCAATAATGTTTTACGATATTCCGCTGGCGTGATGCCTTCCATCTTTTTGAACACTTTGCTGAAATACTTTTCATCCTGGAATCCAACCATCTCCGAGATTTTGGCGACACGCAGGGAAGGATTTTGCAGTAACAGCTTGGCGTTGTTGATTCGCAGTTTGCCCAGATATTCCGACCAGTTCAGACCAAATTGCTGTTTGAATTTGCGTGAGATATACTCCCGGCTCAGATAGAAACGTGCGGCAATCTGCTGTAAGGACAGGTCCTCCTGATAATGGGCGTCCATATAACGTGCAATCTCACTCATGGGATCAGGATTGGCGTGGTGATGAGCGGTGAGCGCCTTACCGGCCGCAAGCAGTCGTTGTTCCAATGATGAACGAAGCAGGGGGAGGGATAACAATCCTTCAGCGTCCAAAGGTAACTCGGCAAAGGGAATAGACTGTTCCTCCGTCACTTCTTCCTCTTTGAATGACGAACCTGCCGTATCATCAAGCCAGCGGCTCAGCATCCATTCCAGCTCATCGATCCATTGCTGGATCTGCTCAGCACTGACAACCGCAAGATCAATAATCGGGTCAAGCCACTCGGCGACCGCAGCAGATACACTGGAAGCCCGGCAACTCATGGCTGCCATACGCAGGGGTTCTTCATGGGCGGTTAAACGCCTGATTTTATTCCCATTTGATGATTCCACTGAGGCATGGATTCGCTGTTTAATTTGCACAGCATTACGTCGCCACAGCCTTGAACTTGCTTCCAGATAGGCCGCTGAGATTCCGCCAGGATAAGACTCGCAGGTGGAGATCCCAAAATGAAGCCGGCGCTGAATCGTCTGTTCCAATCCATGATTGACCTTGTCCAGAATATGTTCCAATGAAGTGGATGGACCCCAATGCAGCAGAACAACCTCGTCCGGTTGATCCAACTGACGAAACATTACGCCTTCGTCTGGTGTGGATAACATCTCGGCACAGATATTGAGCACCGAGAACACAAGCAGGTCCGGTTGACTGCGGTATTTTGCCAGACAATCTGCATCCAGATGGGACAGGCTGGTGACAGCGACACTACAGACAGGGATTAGACAGGGGAGATTTAACTCATCCTGCAATCGCTGCATGTGTGAAGGGCTGCTGCCTCTTCCGACGGCAAGTTCGGTGAGCAGACGATCCTGGTAGTGGGGGCGCATTCGATTAACAACAATGGATTGCCTGGTGGATTGTATCCGAATGGCGTCTTCCTCTACCCAAGCTGTAACGGCCTTTAATAGAGATGCATTCAGCTCATCTGCTTCCACAGGTTTCAGGAGGTAGTCCATGCCACCATGCCTGATTGCATGCCTCACAAGTTCAAAATCATCATATCCGCTGATAACCAGCACCTTGCTGTGTGGGGCATGAGCCGATATCCATTCAAGCAATGCCATACCGTCCTTGCCCGGCATCCGCATGTCACTGAGTATGATTTGAGGTTGATGTGCCGTGATGGCGGCGATGGCTTCATCCCCGTCTGCTGCTTCAAGTAATGTATCAATGCCAAACTCTTCCCAATGACCAAGCAACCTTATGGCATCGCGGACATGTTTTTCATCATCTACAAGCAGTGCCTTCATGTTGTTCACTCTCCCGCGTATAGTTTAACCGTGATCTTCACACCATTGGGTTCCCGATTGCTGATCTCAAGCCTGGCTGAGTGACCGGGATGTGAGTTCAATTGAAGTCGGCGTATTACATTTCGTAGACCGATGGATTCAGACTCGTCGGATTCTTGTGTGGATAACCCGGTTGTTGTATGACTTGGATGTAGCCATCCGCAGATCTCCAGTAATTTTTCTTCAGGTATGGAGGGACCGTTATTATTCAGTTCGATTTCAATCCAATGATCGTTGATCCGGCGGCTGGATAGGGATATGTGACCTTTGCCAGGCTGAATATCTGCTCCATGTTTGAAATAGTTTTCAATTAAAGGTTGTAACGTCATTCTTGGCATTTCGACAGATAGAGTATCTTCGGCAAAATCCAAATCCACCTCAAGGCGGTCACCAAACCGCTCCTGCTGTAGTTCCAGATATAATCGGGCATGCTCCGCCTCTTCGCGTAAGGTCACGCAGGTCTGATCCCGCATGCTGTAGCGCAGCATTTTGGACAGGCTAGAGAGTAGTGTATACGCCCGTTGTCCTTGCTGTTGAAGGGCAAGTGTACCGATCGATTGCAGTGTATTATACAGAAAATGCGGATGAATCTGCGCTTGCAACGCTTTGAGTTGATTTGTTTTATTGGCGATCTCGAGTCGATATTCCCGCAAAATAAGATTATTTACCGTATCCATCATATCTCGGAAATGACGAGCGAGCACCCCGAATTCATCGCGACTGGATAGATGGATATCCACATGCAGACGCCCGGCTTGAATCTGGTTCATATACCGCATGAGTTGCTTGAGTGGACCGGTGATTCGGATGGAGATGAATAAGGTTGCAACAATGACTAATACAAGTGCCGCAATGGCAATCATTGCGTTATTCCACGTAAGTGTGGTCGCTCTGGCATAAAACGTCTCATTTGGAATCTGTTTGACGATGGTCCAATCGGCGTATGTGCTGCCAAGTTGCTGGTATACAAACATGGATCGATCCTGTTCAAAATGCCCTGCGACATTCTGGGCTGTACCAGCGCCAGATCGTGCGATATTCAGTTCACTAGCCGTTTCCTCTCGTAGTGCATCCGTATGATTAACCTCGGAACGTCCTTGGTAAATGATCTGATTCTGACCATCCACCACATAGATCTGTTCCTTAGCCGGATCATACAGCCTGCTACAGATTGCTGCAATGGTATTCATATTCAGATCAATAGCGAGTACACCCAGACGCTCGGTGGACGGAATATCCTTGATCACCCGATGCAGGGTAATGACCGTTCTGGCAGGGTCATCGGGTGAGGCAGCCTTGAATCCGTACGTGTGACTCATATGGGCCGATTCCACCCAGATATCCGGGCTGTCACCGCCTGTTTTTCCATGAAGGGAGCCGGAATAGGCCTGTTTGCGTTCCTCCCGCTTCGGAAAGGGATTGGTAATTAAGGTGGATTGATTGGCGGCAAATGAGTGTAAATACAGCTGGAATACATCCGGCACAGCAGCGCGGATCGTCTGCAAAGTGGTGTACACTTCTGCCACCGCACGATAATCCCCAGGAATCTTCGCGAGGTTACGCAGAAAGTTCGGGTCGTTATACACAGCGAGTGACGCTCTAGCCACGTTATCCACATAGTTATTGAGATTCGTGGATGCTTGGTAGATCAGGCGTTTGTTCTCTTCAACAGCCTGTTCCCGCAGGGCCGTCTTGGTCTGGATAAACGTCATGCTGATCGACGCGAGCAGCGGAAGTGTGGTAGCAATGAGCATAAAGGCAATTAATTTCGTGCGTATACTGTAGTATTTGGACATCGGAACACCCCTTCTGGTTGCAGGTTAAGAGAGGACAATATTTTACCCCCAACTGTTCACAAGGGTCGGTGTTTCCCTCGGCGATAATGGGGTTTAATAGAAAAAGAGACCAATTTCATCCATCTATAGAAGGGGAGAACGATATGAAGCATCGCAAATCTTCACAGCTGTTACAGCAGCTTGTGTTCGTGGGTCCCTCCATCGTGTTTTTTATTCTCATCATCGTGGTCCCTTTCCTGCTTGGCATGGTGTATTCCTTCACGGATTGGAACGGGGTATCCGAGAACATTAATTGGGTAGGGTTTGATAACTTTGTGCATGTTTTTGCGAATGATCCCAAGTTCCAAACGGCGTTTTGGTTTACGGTACGCTTCACCGTGGTTGGTGTGGTACTGACCAATGTGATTGGTTTTTTCCTGGCGTATTTCCTGACCAAACCGCTCAAGACGAGAAACATTCTGCGTACGATCTTTTTTATGCCTAACGTGATCGGTGGGTTGTTGCTCGGCTTTATCTGGCAGTTCATATTTGTGAAAGGGTTTTCAGCAGTAGGCGATGTAACCGGCTGGTCCTTCTTCAACCTTCCTTGGCTGGGAGACGAACCAACCGCCTTCTGGGGAATCGTGATTGTGTTTGTATGGCAGACCGCAGGATATCTGATGGTTATCTACATCTCATCTCTGACAAATGTATCCCCTGATCTGCTGGAAGCCGCCGAGATTGATGGCGCAAGTCGCTGGCAGGTACTGCGGAGCATCATTCTTCCGCTCATTATGCCAGGTGTAACGATCTGTCTGTTCCTGGCGATCTCCTGGTCGTTCAAAATGTTCGATCTCAATCTGTCGCTAACCAAAGGTGGACCGTTCGGATCAACAGAGTCGGTTGCACTTAATATTTACAATGAAGCCTTTGTAAATAACAGATATGGCATCGGAACCGCCAAAGCGCTCGTGTTCTTCATAATCGTTGCCATCATCACCATGATTCAGGTACGTCTGACGAAGAGCAAGGAGGTAGAAGCCTAATGGAGACGACAAAAAATTACCGCTTCAGTACCATTGTAACTGAGATTGTCATGGTACTCCTTGGACTTTTATTCCTGGTTCCGTTTTACTTCCTGTTCGTGAATTCGGTCAAAACCTTCGGTGATCTGCTCACCAATTCGGCTGCATGGCCGGAAGTATTTCAGTGGGGCAATTATGCTAACGCTTGGGAGAAAATTAACTTCCCGTCCGCGCTGATGAACTCGCTTATCGTTACCTTGGTCAGCAATCTGTTGCTTGTGCTGATCAGTTCCATGGCCGCGTACCGAATGGTCCGCAGCGATACCCGGTTCAACCGTATTTTGTTCGGCATGTTCATTGCCGCCATGGTGATTCCGTTCCAGTCTATCATGATTCCACTTGTTACTGTAACCAGTAATCTGGGATTGATCGACAGCCTTGGCGGCCTCATTATCTGTTATCTCGGTTTCGGGGCACCGATGTCTGTCTTCCTGTTCCACGGATTCGTAAAATCCGTCCCACTGGAGATTGAGGAAGCGGCTCGTGTGGATGGAAGCTCGGTCTACGGAGTGTTCTTCCGGATCGTATTTCCACTCATGAAACCGATGTATGTAACCGTCATCATTCTGAACACACTCTGGATCTGGAATGATTATCTGCTTCCATCCCTGATCCTGCAAAGCTCCAACCTGCGTACGATCCCGATTGCGACCTTTGCACTCTTCGGTCAATATACGAAGCAATGGGATCTTGCCTTGCCGGCACTTGTGCTCGGCATCATGCCGATCATTATCTTCTTCCTGCTGATGCAGAAGTACATCATTCAGGGGATTACGGCTGGATCAGTTAAAGGATAAGGTGCGAGGGCAGGGTCGCTGTGGCGGAGTGCGAGTGCAGGTCGCTGCGGGATCAAGTTGCGCTTTCGGTCGCTGTTGCTCCTCGGTGGCCTGAATGTATTAGGGCAAGGAAGCCACCGAGTATCAAAGGCGAACGCTCCGCTCCTACATCGCATCCTGATCCCTTTGCTCCCACCTCGCACGGAGGTGTGCAAAGGGAGTCATGCCCGCATAGCTTGGGCATGACTCCTGGGGAAAGAGCAATAAAGAGAAAAGACCAAGGAAGAAGCTTATATGGCCAGGAACTTCTTCTACAGAGTGAGGGTATGCTCCTTTTTCAAAGCGCTAACGAATCCACCGCATCTTAATAGGTGGATAATCAAGGAATACAAATTGTAACGAATCTCAGCAACGTTATTCGGGTACAAAAGGGCGCCAGAGCCTTAAAATTGGATCAAATCGACGGAATAACATCGCTGTGATTCGTTAGAATGGGAGCCTGTGCAAATAGGTGCGAATTACGTGGGCTCGGTTCGTTAGAATGAAAACACACTTCAAGGGAAGGTTATTCTGTCATCGGAGTGCCAGTGTAAATATTCATTAGTGGAACGGTTATACTGAAACTACTATAGGGAGAGTGTATGTATGAAAAGAATGACAAAGTTGACGTTGCTTATGTTGATTGCTTTTTCGGTAATGCTCGCGGGTTGTGGCAATGGGGACAAGAGTGGCAGTCCGGTCAACACGGATGCTCAAGGTGGTGGCGAGGCTGCTGCTGGAGATAAAACCATTAAGATCTTCCAATTCAAAGTCGAAATCGCGGAAGCACTCAATCGTCTCAAAGCGGAATATGAATCCTCCCATCCAGGTGTCAAACTGGACATTCAGACTGTAGGTGGCGGCAGTGACTACGGTGCTGCATTAAAAGCCAAGTTTGCCGCTGGCGAACAACCGGACATTTTCAACGTAGGTGGTTATCGTGAATTGGATACATGGCTTGAATATCTGGAAGATCTGTCTGGAGAATCATGGGCCAAGGATGCACTTGAAGTAGCCAAAGAGCCAATGACCAAAGATGGCAAACTCTACGGACAGCCGCTCGCGCTGGAGGGTTATGGTTTCATTTATAACAAAGACCTCTTCCAAAAAGCAGGTATTACCGAAATTCCAACGACACTGGAACAATTGGATCAAGCTGCACAGAAACTTCAAGCCGCAGGCATTACCCCATTCTCTAATGGATATCAAGAGTGGTGGGTGCTGGGCAATCATAACGTAAACGTCGCATTTGCAAATCAGGCAGATCCGGTTAAATTCATCCAAGGACTCAACGAAAGTACGGAGAAGATTCCTGGGAACCAAGTGTTCGCCGACTGGATCAACTTGCTCGACTTAACGCTGAAATACAGCAACAAAAACCCGCTGACAACCGACTACAATACGCAAGTTACGTTGTTTGCGAGTGGAGAAGCGGCGATGATGCAACAAGGAAACTGGACTCAAGTACAGATCGATGGAATCGATCCAGATCTGAATCTGGGTATCCTCCCAATGCCAATTAACAATGAACCCAATGACAAATTATTTGTCGGTGTACCGAACTATTGGGTTGTGAACAAGAACTCTCAAGTGAAACCGGAAGCAAAAGAGTTTTTGGAGTGGCTCGTAACTTCGGATATCGGGAAACAATACATGACAAAAGAATTCAAATTCATTCCGGCGTTCAGTTCCATCACGGCATCCGAAGAGGATCTGGGTGACCTCGCCACAGAGATCATGAAGTATAGCCAGGAAAATAAAACACTCAGCTGGAACTTCAACCGTTTCCCTGAAGGGGTTCCACAAGAGTATGGCAGCACAATTCAGGCTTACGTTGCAGGCAAATCGGATAAAGCCGGATTGCTCGACGCATTGCAACAGAACTGGGATAGTCTGAAAAAATAATCCGGATCATGGACGGTATCCACAGGTTACCAAAAACGGTTCAGAAATTTTTGGATAGAAAAGTTAGTCTATTAGATAAATAAGTCAATTGGAAACAGGTTAGCCAGAAATATTATTCTGGTTGGCCTGTTTTTGTTTTTCCGAGGAGCCAATAACGCTCTCTGAAAAGTTCAAAGTCACCTATATTCCTGAAATGTGGATAACCCGAAAGTAATTTAACGATTTCATGACGTATTTAACACAGAGTTAATACTATATGTGGATATCCTGTGTGTATTACACTCTAAATGTGGACAAGTATGGAGTAATTGGAGTAGGAGGTCCTCTTTTGTTAACAGAAATACTTGTTTTCAACTGATTAGTACTGTATAGTACTAAGTATGACAAATTCAAAAATGAATACGGGACCTGCCAAATCCAAAAGTTCCAATCCGGTGAACCGGACCAAGGCAGTTGAAGTGGCGGCACAATTATTTCTGCGTCAGGGGTACAGCTACGTCAGCATGGATGAGGTCGTGCGAGTGAGTGGGGTATCCAAGTCAAATATTTATTATCATTTTAAAAACAAGGAGGAGCTGCTCCAGGCCGTGGTACAATACTGGATTGCCCAGTATGAGTCGGAGCTGTACCTGCTGCTCAGTCAGCGTGAACGAGGAGTGGAGGAGCGTATTTACTCATTTATGGCATTGCTGTCGGCAGGTATTGAGGGCCGAAATTACGAAGGGAGCTGTCCCTTTGTTACGTTATATATGCAGACACCGGACAGTGCACCCCAAGTGAAGGAAAGCATATCCAGATTCTTTCGTGAGCTTAGACCTATGGTGGAGAAGTTGTTTCAGCAAGGTTTGGATCGCGGTGAATTTCGCAAAGAAATCGAACCGGGACCAGCTGCGTTGTTGTTTATTGCAGCACTGGAAGGTTCACTAATCCTAGCGGGAACTGCCCGTGATGTAGGGATTATAGAACAATCGGCACGTACGTTTTGTCAGATGCTTCGTTAATCGAAGCTCTTTTTTTGAATATAACTAGTACTATACAGTACTAAAAGGAGCCGTAACAGAATGAATGTACATTCAACAAACATGAATCAGGTAATACGCAAGTCTGATATTGCAGCCAAGACCATTTTTATGACAGGAAGCACAGGTTTTATCGGCAAAGAAACGGTCAAACAACTCACGCAGGGAGACGCACAATTGCTCTTGCTGGTTCGTTCGGAACAGCGAGCCAGAACTGTGCTGAAGGCTTATGGAGTGAAGGATTTCAAGCGGATTACCTTTATTACAGGTGATTTATCCATGTCGGGTCTTGGCCTTACCGCAGTAGATCGGGAGCGTGCTCTTGAAGCAAATGTGATCATTCACGCGGGTGGAACGATGGACGTCACTTTGGAACGAAAAGTAGCCGAGCAGATATTCATGAACGGGGCCAGAGAAGTGGCACAGCTAGCACAGGAAATCCACTCTACTCATGGATTGAGACACTTTATCCACGTTGTTGGTTATATGAGTCCTTATGGAGAGCGGAATGAACAGGGGAATTATCTACAGGTTGAGCATGTGGATAACAATGAAAGTGCATATGAAGAGATGAAGTTCCATGCCGATCTGCACATTCGCGAGCATGCTGAACAGCATCACTATCCCTTATCCGTTGTAAATCCGAGTACAGTGGTTGGGCCACGTCCCACAGGTGAAACCGAGCAAACGGGTGGGATTGGGCTGCTCATTCAGGCGATTCAGAAAGGACTTATGCCGGTAGTGCCGGGAGGTTCATCCTATTGGTTACCGCTTGTGGAGAATGACCTTGTTGCACAGACGCTTGTTTTTCTATCCAGTGAAGCCGCTCCAGTCGGAGGAACTTATCCACTGTTGGCTCGGAGGGAAGACAATCCCAATATGAAGGAACTGCTGCAACTCTTGGCGCAGCAATTGGACGTACCCAAGCCGAAAGGGGCTGTGCCACTACCATGGATTCAATGGATCATGAAATCAGGTGGTTCACGCATCAGTGGTGTTCCAACGGAGTCGGTTGCTTTTATTACCAACAGGTCATTCCCGGTTGAAGAGACGGAGGCTCTGTTCACACGTATGGGGCAATCCTGGCCGGACATCCGGGAACAGCTTCCGCTGGTTACAGCCGATCTAGACTATCGTCTTCGGTATACGCCGTTACCTGAGGGTTTTCCGACAGATTATAATCGGTCTCGAAGTGGAAATATGGCTATGCTTGGTTGGGAGGGTGAGGGAGAGCCTTGGATTATTGTACATGGTTTGCTTCAATCTGCGGATGAGATGTTACCTTTAGGAAAACAGCTTAGGGACCGGACCGGGAACCCGGTATGGTTAATCGATCTCGCTGGATTCGGACGGTCTCCGGTGCATCAGGGGGATGAAGCGTTTGAAGGTCAGGTGGATGCACTGCTTACGGCTCTTGGCGAGTTTGAAGGTCCGGTGAAGCTGGTTGGTCATTCGATCGGGGCTGCTATTGCAGCTGCGGCACAGATGCGTAGCGGGCGGACAGACATTCGACTGGGGTTGCTTCAGCCAGTAGCTAACAATTCGAATCCGAATGTGCTGAGATGGATTTCTCGTTTGCCAAGAGGGGTGATGCGCTCCCTGCTGCGTGGCAGATCGGAGAAAAGTTGGAATCAAATGTTCAGTTCACATAGCGGCGTAGGCGACAGCAGTGTTATGGCCGATACCATGGGCAAGAGAATACGCTCCAGTCTCCAGTCCCCTCGCATTGCAGGAGCACATGCAGACTTATTGCGCTGGATCCACTCGGGTCAGAGGAAAGGCGCCAGATCAACGTTGTGGGCGAAAATGGAAAGTCAGCATTATGCCAAGAATGTATTAGTTGTATGGGCCAATCAAGATCAGGAATATCACTATCCCCAGGATATGAACTCACAGGTCAAACGGATAGATGTACCCTATGGACATTACTTTCCGACGTTTCAGTATAAGGAAACAGCTGCAATTCTCGCCGAATGGGCCGATACCTTAAGGTGAGTTCAGGTTTGGACATGCAGGAATCCCGTGCCAATTGTCGAAAGGGTCAAGTCGACTTTTGAGAGCTGAACCAAAGACAGGAGAGATGAATGTATGAGCAAGCAACGTGTGGAAATCAGTAAAAATGTGCTAACCGAATGTCTCGGACTGCGTAGCGGAGAGAATCTGGTAGTTATCGCAGACGATATGAAACGGGATCTGGCTGAATCCATCTATGAGGCAGGCAAAGCACTTGGTGCAGAGTCGGTCCTGTTAATCATGAAGGAACGCAGCAGATCTGGAGAAGAGCCACCTGCGCCGATTGCAGAGGCCATGATTCGAGCAGATGTAGCCGTGTGTGTAACAAAATATTCAGTAACACATACCCAAGCACGCAAAAAAGCCGCTGCTTCAGGGACCCGAGTGGCAACCATGCCTGGCATGACAGAGGATATGTTTATGAACGGAGCCATTACAGCTGAATATTCGCAAGTAAAGGCGTTGACCGAGAAGGTAACGGCTCTATTAACCGCAGGTCGCCATGTGCGAATAGAGAAGCAGGGCCATAGTCTTTCCTTTTCCATTGAAGATCGTAACGGTGTACCAAGCACAGGTATGTATTTGAACCCTGGTGAATCGGGCAACTTGCCGTCAGGAGAAGCTTATATTGCTCCCGTTGAGGGCAAGGGCGAGGGCAGTATTGTTGTAGATGGTTCCGTTGCTGGAATTGGGGCACTCCGTGAACCGATGTTATTGACCGTTAGTGAAGGACGGTTGGTGTCAGCTGAAGGACCTGATGGGGCTCAATTACTGGAAACGCTGGGTGAGGGGGATGGTCGTTTTCTCGGCGAATTCGGGATCGGTACCAATAACAAGGCACGAATCACGGGTGTGGTGCTGGAAGATGAGAAGGTGTACGGCACAATTCATGTGGCCTTTGGCAGCAATAACACATTTGGTGGAACGATTGCCGCAGGTGTTCATATTGATGCAGTTGTACAAAAGCCGGACGTGTACATCGATGACAGGCTGATCATGCGTCAGGGTGAATTGGTCGAATAACTACAGCGAAGGAAATTGGGCATGTCCACAACGTGTCCACAGTAATGGATAACTGAAGCGGAAATTCGGATTTTACGTCAGATTTACAAACAAATACACAACATGTCCACATTAAATTAATGAATATCCACATGAAACGCCAAAGATATCCACAGCATGTGTGCAATATGTGCACAACTTATCCACAAATCAGGTATAACTCGTGTTTTCATGCGATAAAACAGTCGTTTTGGAGTAATTAAACAAGTTATCCACAGGAATAACGCTTTTTTGTTCCAAGTATTTGAAAACATAGAAACAGATCCATAATATATGGGGATAAAAAAGACCAAAAATCGGCATAAAGCTGATCTTTGGTCTTTTTTTGAATATAATTTTTTAATCCGATGTCAGGTTACTTACGCTCAATATTAAAACGACTGATTTCCACCACCCTCCACAGCAGGGCAAATGAGCAGAGCGGAGACAGCAACCGTAATGCAACGTCTGTTGAAGTTGGCAAAATTGATCTGAAGCCTAAACATTTGATCAAAAATAACCGATACACCAAAGTAACATCTAGTGGGACGAAAGTACCTGTGGTGACTTGGTGAATGCGAACCACAAGCAGGTCACTTAGCCAAATAAAGTGCTCTTCATGTGGTTTTGTTTTTATATTTTATAATGATCTGATTATACGGAATGAGAGGATATGGGGATAACTATGGACGAGGGAATGCAATATATTAATTTTTCGGTAGGAGACCAGATCTTTGCACTACGAATTGATGAAGTTCATGAGATCATCAGAATGGTACAGGTAACAACAGTTCCATTTGGAAGCCCGGAGATCCGAGGTTTTGCTTCGCTGTACGGTAAGGTCGTTTCGGTGGTGAGTCTTCGTGTATTGTTAGGCATGCCAGACCAGGAGGATACCACTTCTACACGTATTATTGTGGTGCCTTACAAAGGTGGATTTGTACCGCTTATCGTAGATATGGTCGATTCTGTCGTAAGTTATGATCGTTTCGAGGAACCAGCTGAGGAACACCGCCGTTTCATGCTTGGCGTTTTTGACAAGATCGGGTTCTGTGAAGATCATCGTGCAGGTATTTTGAACCTGGATGTATTGCTGGGCAGCTTGATCAGATCATAGGAGTATAACAATCCGTAATTCTTTCAATATTCAGTATTATCCTTCGGTTTACCCAAATGTTCCTCATCCGCTTTTAGGGTGAAGGGACATTTTTTTGTGCCTCTAGGGCGTTTTGAGACACCCCCTAACCATTGAAATAACCACTTTTTATGGGCAAAGGTTTTTAAATCCGGTCATTTTCGTATATGATGGAGAGTAACAATGCGAAGGGATGACGGGAGACTTTAATGATGCAATCGCTGTATGGAGTATGGCTTGGTGACGTATTTTTTTGTTTTTCCGGTGAAACATCGGAACCACGTGTGGATGCATGGAGCCACGTGGTAAGAAGGTTGAATTTTGGCGACGGGGGTCGTCTGTTTCAGCCTGCCGCTCTGCGTCTTGCGGAGCTGCGCTGGCCGAATCCGCTGAGGAACACGGCTGAAGCGAAGAACACGAAGCGGCGTCAACTGCTGGGACGCACATTGGAAGGATTGGCAGTCTCGCCCAAGGATGCCTTCAGGCTGCTGTTGCAATGGGATGACCGTTTGTTAAATGCAGCCGGAATTCAGGTTGGAGAAGAGATGCGTTACTGGATCAAGGCGGCGCAGTTCACACAGGAGCTGCTGTTGCGGGGAGCAATTGCTCCATCGGCTGAATTCGCAGCAAAGACCGGAGCACGGCGACGGACCGGGCAAGAGACATTAACAGGCGTATGGCGGCCACGTTTGCAGCAGGAGGAGGACATTGAACGCTTCCGCGATCTTGCTGAAGCGATGCCTCCGATTGGATTGGCTGCTCCTGGAGCTTATGCTTCATTGGAACCGGAAACGCGTGAAGAAGCAGGGGCTGCGGTATTATTTTCATTCATGAGTGGCATGATTCATGCTGTGGTGACAAGTGAACTGGAGGGCATGGACAGTGAACTGTCCCGTTACCGCACCCCATATCGACGTGGATCTTCGCCAGTAGCCGAACTCTGGTGGAACAGTCTGATCTCGATGTTCCGTCCTGTGACGGTGCAAGGGCCGACGGACGATATGACAGCGTTTATTCATACGTTGCAAGAAGTTGGTGGAACGTCAATGCCAATTGTGGGAGCAGAAGAGATGGCGCCTGCTGAAGGCCAATTGAAGCTGGTGCTCCGCTTGGAGCCGCCGCTGGGCGAACATGAAACGATCTGGGGGATCAGCTTTTGGGCGGACAGTGAGCAGGAACCAAGCTTGAGGTTGCCTGCACGGACTATCTGGGCACATCCAGAGCGAGATCTGGACCGAGGGAAGGTGTTATATACCTCGGCGGCAGAGCAATTATTGATGGCACTCGGGCAAGCAGCAGAACTGGCACCTGAACTGGAGACAGCGCTGCTTACCGCTCGTCCGGAGGAAATTAAGCTGGAGCAGCAGGGTTTCTTTGAATTTCTCACGCATGCGGTTCCACGTTTGCAGAAGGCCGGGATAACTGTTCTCATGCCTTCAAGGTGGAGTCGTGCCGGGAAACGTCGTGCGGGACTGCGTCTGCAGATGTTGAATCGGGGAACAGAGCGGTTGCCTGGAGCCACATCGGCACTGGGCATGGAACAATTGGTTGCTTTCAAGGCGGAACCTATGCTGGATGGTAAACCGGTCACGGCGGAGGAACTGGCAGCATTGGCTGAATCCACAGTTCCGTATGTCATGTTCCGTGGTGAATGGATTGAAGTGGATACAAAAGAGATTCGTCAAGTTCTGCGTTACATGAAAAAAGAAGAAGAACAATATATGCCTCTCTCCGAATGGCTGCATCTGGCAGCGGATGAAGGGGAGGATTCCGCATGGAAGGGCCTCTCCGTCTTTGGTGCCGAATCTGATGGGATGCTTGCTTTCCTGCTCGATGGACAGGTGCTTCGCAGTATTGAGCCTCGTCAGGTTCCGGCAGAATTGCATGGTGAACTAAGACCTTATCAGGAACGAGGTTACCAATGGTTATCCGCGATGCGTGAGCTGGGCTTTGGCGTATGTCTGGCGGACGATATGGGACTTGGGAAGACGATTCAGGTAATTACCTGTCTGCTGGACCGCAAACACGAGGAACGCCAGGCCGCTGAAGAGGAAGCCCGTGAGAATGAGCTGTTGAATGGATCAGATGATTCATTCCCGGCGGATCAGCACACGAATGAACAGCCTGTTCATCTGCCTGCACTTATTGTGTGTCCTACCTCGCTGCTTGGAAACTGGCAGCGTGAGCTGAAGCGGTTTGCCCCGGATCTGTCGCTATATATTCATCATGGCGGACAACGGCTGCACGGGAACGAATTCCAGGCAGAAGCGCAGACGCATGACATTGTACTGACGACCTATCATCTGGCAGGCAGAGATGGCCCGGATCTGGCTTCGTTGCACTGGTCCACCATTGTGCTGGATGAGGCACAATATATTAAGAACTACCGTACCAAACAAGCGCAAAGCGTAATGCGCCTGTCTACACTTCATCGTATTGCGATGACGGGAACGCCTGTAGAGAACCGGCTGAGCGAACTTTGGTCGATTTTCCAGTTTCTCAATCCGGGGTATCTGGGCACAGCTTCATCGTTCCGCCAGCGGTATACGGGACTGGGGCCATCCGAAGAAAATGCAGCATCCTTGCGTGAGCTTCATCGACTGGTATCTCCATTCATGCTGCGCAGGCTGAAAAGTGATCCGGATATTCGCAAGGATCTGCCAGAGAAGCTTGAACTGAAATCCTATTGTTCTCTGACGCCGGAGCAGACGGTGTTGTACCAGCGTGTGGTGGATGATCTGATGGGTGGTCTGGACGGCAGAAATGGCATTGCCCGGAAGGGGATTGTTCTGTCCTCCCTGACCAAGCTCAAGCAGATCTGTGATCATCCGGTGCTGGCGGACAGCAATCGGAAAGACCACGGCAAGGCTGAGGCATCTGGTAAGATGGAACGTTTGCTTGAGCTGCTGGACGCCATCCGTGATAACGGGGAATCGGCTCTGATCTTCACGCAGTATGTTGCTATGGGAGATCTGCTGGTATCGAGGTTGAAACAGCGATATGAGGAAGAACCTTATTTCCTGCACGGCGGTGTGTCGAAGGCACAAAGAGATGATATGGTGGAGACTTTCCAAAAAGGAGAGGGGCCGTCCATGTTTGTTCTATCTCTTCGTGCCGGAGGTGTGGGTCTGAATCTGACACGAGCGAGTCATGTCGTTCACTATGATCGGTGGTGGAATCCTGCGGTTGAGAATCAGGCGACGGACCGTGTATTCCGAATCGGGCAGAATCGCAACGTGCAGGTGCATAAGTTGATCTGTCAGGGAACACTGGAAGAACGGATTGATGAGCTGATTGAGAGCAAGAAGGCACTCTCCGAGCAGGTCGTTGGTTCGGGTGAGAACTGGCTGACCGAGATGTCGGATGATGAGCTGCGTGGCCTGATTTCTCTTCAGGGTGAGACGTGGCTGTGACCTTGAACATTCAGGGGAATATAGATGTTGAGAAAGGGGGATTATTGTGAGCGAAAAATGGAAGATCGAGCTGCATATGTCCCCCGGTGGATGGACAGCAGAAGTAAATACAGCAGCGGAAGCGGACCAGGAAGTTTCCGTTTCCGCTTCCGCTGTTGAGGGCAAGACCGGATCGGCCGCAGGCATGTTCACGGTCACGGGAACGCCCGCGCGACTGAGCGAAGCCCAGCGCGAGGCTGTACTGGCTCAGCTGCGCAAGCGCCCGCTGACGCTGTACGCCCTGCTGCGCGGCGGCCCGGCGTCCGAGGAGCTCGCCGGGCTGCTGCCGGCTACGCAAGCGCCCGAGGGCTCGCCAGGTGCAGCAACGGCCAGTGCGGCCGTGGCATGCACCTGCGGCCGCCCGGGCTGCGCGCATGCCGAGGCCGCTGAGCGCGCCGTAGCCACGCGCCTCGCGGCCGAGCCGCTGCTGCAGCTGGCGCACGCCGGCCTGCCGCGCGAAGCGCTGCTCGCCGGCGTGCTGGGGGCATGGGCGGAGGAACTCGCCCATGATCCCAGCGGCCCCGGCCGCGCAGCGGAAACGGCTGGCCGCCCGCAAGTGCGGGGCGGCGAAGGCGGCGCTGCCGTCGGCGAGTGGATCGCCGAGGCTGCCGCGGACGGCGCCATGCACCAGCCGGGGCCGGGCTTTGGCGCCGTTGAGGTGCGCCTTACGCGGCCGGGCAAGCCGCCGGCCTTGCCGGAGCTGACGGCGCTGCTGCCGGGCGTGCCAGCCACCGCAGGGCTGGATTTGATCCGCGAGCGTGTAGCCGCGCGGATGTGGCAGGCTGTCCAGAAGAAGACGGACAGCCCAGCAACCAAATGATGCACCCATCAGAGCGGGGGAGATCTCAGATCACCCCTGCTTGTTTTTATTGCAGCATGTTGCATTATTTGATTTAATTCATTTCCCGGTACAAGATGAATTTTGTCTTTATCCAACAATGCTAATGCTCATTAATAAAGTGCATCTCGGTATAATCAATTTTTTGCATATTGGATATATGAAGGTATATTCCCATTTCAATTCTATTGTGTACAGCACAGGGATGTAGCTCTAAAAGTCCAAAAAACGATCATACAGGCTGTACAGCCCGTATATGTTCATTCGGATCTCTTCTAAAGGAGGTCTTTACCGGTGGAGCTTCGCTCCCAATTAAGGTATACTGTCGCAGGGAACATTGCACGCTGAGAACTATATAACATTTATATTATTGCGATAGGAGTTTTTACATGAAATCAACTACAGGAAGACAGCGCCGCATGGTGGTTATGCTGTCCTCATTGATGATATGCGGAGCATTGCTTGCCGCGTGCCAGAACGGTTCAGGCACAGAGGAGAGCCAGAATCCGAATGGAACAGGTAACACACAACAGGAGACGGACGGCACAACGGTTCATTTTACGGAGGATAAAGGAACGGATGGCGACAATGCTGGCGGGGATGACACATCATCTTCTGGCAACAGCGGTGAAGGCACGGATAGCGAGTCTGGGAATGCTTCAGCGGGCGAAGGGCAGGGCTCTTCGGACAATGGTAATGGAGCGACAGGGGAAGATCCATTGCTGGAGAAACGCAGTATCAGCGCACTGCAAACGACGATTGATGCACAATCTGTGGTGACCAATGCCGAGTCTATGACCGTCATTGTGAACAAACAACGGAGTCTGCCTGACGGTTACGAGCCGAACGATCTGGTAGAGCCGAATGTACCGTTCTCCTTCGACGAACCACACGAGAAGCGGCATATGCGCAAGGAAGCTGCGGAGGCACTGGAGAAGTTGTTTGCAGGTGCAAAAGCGGATGGCATTGAGCTTCGTGCGGTGTCCGGTTATCGTTCATATCAGCGTCAGGTATCCATCTATAACAATAATGTCAAAACCAAAGGTCAAGAATACACAGATCGTGTGAGCTCTGTGCCGGGCCGAAGCGAACATCAGACGGGTCTTGCCATCGATGTATCGAGTCCGAGTGTGGGCAATGTGCTGGAAGAGGTATTTGGCACATCGAAGGAAGGCCAGTGGTTGGCTGAACATGCTGCAGAATACGGATATGTCATCCGTTATCTACAAGGTGAAGAAGATACCACAGGTTACGTCTATGAGCCTTGGCATATCCGGTACATCGGTACAGATTTGGCACCGGATGTGGCGAAGAGTGGGTTAACTCTGGAAGAATACTTCGATGAGGCTAATATCAAGTTGTAATTTGGATGTTTCATCCTTAAAGAAAAGATACTAATACTAATTCTCAAAAATCCTAATTCTCATAAATCCCCGAATGAACCGTCCTTGATCTAACCAATGGGCAGTCATTCAGGGGATTTTTTTCTGTGCAAAAATGTTAATGGAGTTAAGATAGAATTAAACTTGATTCCATTGTCTGAGATGATGGGGGACTGATATAATTCATGTTTAATCCGAAGAGACAAATACAACCAAAGCGAGGGACGAGAGAATGAGCAGACAGCAGGTATTTACGGGCTCCCCATGGGAACCATTGGTGGGATATTGCCGTGCCATCCGTGTAGGGAACCGAATTGAAGTGGCGGGTACAACCGCGATGCAAGATGGTGTAGTTGTTGGGGCAGGTGATCCGTATGCACAGACAAGGTTCGTTTTGCAGACGATCGAGAATGCACTGAAAGAACTGGGGGCTGACATGTCGCATGTGGTGAGAACCCGGATGTTTGTGACCGATATCTCCAGATGGGAGGAAGTTGGCAAGGCGCACGGTGAATTTTTTGGACAGATCCAGCCTGTAGCCACCATGGTTGAAGTTAGCGCACTCATTGATCCCTTGTTGATGGTTGAGATTGAAGTGGAAGCGATTGTTGAAGATGAAACCCAAGCCGATTGATTCTGACCGTTATCCAGAAGATATCTAAGGAACACAGGACGTCTTATTTGGCCATCAGGTCCTCTTGCTAAAATGTAAAGAACTTCAGACACGTTATTTCCCAAATTTCTCTGATAAAAATGCTATAAATAGCTATTTATTCAAATTAGCGTGCCTGAGATTCCTTAGCGTTAACTCCGCTTGCTCTTACATTCGGTAAGCAATGCATTTCGTATGCAGTGCACATCGCACGTGTCTGCTCCGGACAAGTTTCAGATACCCTTCGGTTTGAAGCAGTTTGTAGACACACTCTAAAAAACCAGAACCAGAACCAGAACCAGAACAAAACCAAAAACCAAAACAAAAAAACAACCTTATCCATGCTTGTCAGAAGACAAGCGGATAAGGCTATTTTGAATTGACTTCGCCGCCTGGCCGCACGGCTGAGCTCTTGATGCGCCAAACTCATTACACCGCGCGCCAGGAGCTACATGCGGATGGCTGGTCATTATGACGCTCCACACTCATGACCCCGCGCTAAGCGATGCACACGGTCGTCTGCAACAACATATAACATGTGTTTCAGTCAGACGTTTTTCTAACCGTATTATTTCGCTTCCAGCTCTGCTGCAGGTGTTTCAACAACCACTTTCCAAGCTGTTCCGATTGGAGGCAGGCTGCGTGTCAACATAGGGCTGTAGAACCCAATGACTTTAGCGCCTTTGGTGAGTTCTTCAGCTTTCACCGTTTCACCTTCGTGGTTCACGATCAGCGTGTCTTTAGCAATGTTCAGCACGACATGGTCAGGAGCTGTTTCTGTTAACCGTGTACCTGTAATCTCAATCTGTGAGATGCTGCCTTCAGCTGATGTTACATTTTCAATTGTACCCGCTGTACCCAGAAGCTCTTTAGGTTGTGCCTCAGATGCTGTAGCCGCATCCAACACAGTGACTGTATAGGTCGGCGTTTGTGGTGGCAAACTGCGGGTGGTGATCAGGGAATGCTCAGCTTCCACGTTCATGCCAATGGCCAGATCAGTCAGTGCAATCTCTTTTCCCTCAACTGAGATGAATTTTGTCTCATCGCTCAGATTGAGCACAATACCATCCGTACCTGCACCGCCAATCTGGATGGACTGATATTTATCTTGGTTCGAGATTCTGGTAATGACACCACGCTCAGTGACCGTCTTCACGTCCTCTTCACTGGAGATAGTCACCTGATTTCCGGTTGTGTTCACTTGTCCATGCAGTGCTTTCTCAGCAAAAGAAACCGGTACATACAATTTGCCGCCTGTGATTTCGGGCGCTGTACCCAGCGTGAGCGACATTTTATTCACGGAATATTGATCCTTGCCTGTGATTACCTGTGTCCAGAGAGCACCGCGAGTCAGCTCTGCAGTTTTAGTTTCTTTATTCCATTCCAGTTCAATACCCAGTGCGTCGGTAAGATCACGCAGCGGGATCATGGCTACTTTGCCATCTTTGTTCCAATAACCATCAGAGATGGCTGCGCCATTCACGGATACGTTTACTACACTCGCTGCGTTACTATCTGCTGAAACGGATGTTTGATGGACTGGTTTTGTGTTGTCCAGTGTTGCTGCATAAGCGGCTCCACCACCCAATGCCATGGATAGGGCCATCAGTGCACTTACTTTTTTCATGTTGTTGTTCATCAATATTCATCCCTTCTAATCTGTGTACTGACGCGGTAAAATCTTCCTTAGGGCCGCGCTTCAAGTTAATAGACGGGACAAATCGTCTAAGTGTTGCAGTTGAAATGCAATGAATGTAAGCGGTAGGTTAGTTTAAATTAGAAATATCGCATGTATTGCAGGTTATCCGCAGCAGGATCAGGTTAATTTCAGGTAAGTGGCCAAACCTTTGTCCTATTTCACATTCAAGTACGAGGAGGAACGGATTAGATGAGTGATATGTTGGTAGCGCTCTATCGTTTACCGGAGCAAGAGAGTGGACTGAGAGCGTTGGAGGAATCCTCCATTGTGATTCGAAGAGCCATTGCCCCAGAGAAACAGCTTGTACTGGATTGGGTGAGGTCACATTTTAGTCAGGCTTGGGTGGATGAATGTGATGTCGCTTTTGCGCGTCAGCCGGTGTCCTGTTATATTGCGGTTGAGCATGGGAAAATGATTGGATTTGCCTGTTACGAAGCGACATGTCGCAACTTCTTCGGACCGACAGGTGTGAGCCAGGATGCACGAGGCAAAGGTATAGGCACAGCCTTGTTACTGGCCTGTATGCATGCGATGAAGGCGGACGGTTACGGGTATGCGATTATCGGATCAGCGGGACCTGTGGATTTCTATGCCCGGACGCTGGGTGCCGTGAAGATTGAAAATTCAACGCCGGGTATTTACGAAGGCATGCTGCGGGCAGACTAGACAATAAGATGTTGTGGAAGCTGTGGAAAAGGAAGGGAGGACGATGATGAGCACAAAACAAATGTTGCACATCGGAATGATCGGTACAGGATCAATATCGGATCTTCATATGAGGTGTTATGCCAAAAACGAGGATGCCGTCATCTATGCCATCTGCGATCTGAACGAAGAACGGGCTAAGGCTGCTGCGCAGAAGTATGATGCCCAATCCGTGTATACCGATTATCGGGAGATGCTGGAGGACCCGCATGTGGATGCCGTCAGTATCTGTACCTGGAATAATACACACGCCGAATTTGCCATTGCTGCACTGGAGGCAGGCAAGCATGTGTTGCTGGAGAAACCGGTCGCAACCAATGTGGAAGATGCGCTCCGGATTGAAGAAGCGGTGAAGAAGAGTGGACGTACGTTTATCGTTGGTTTTGTGCGGCGTTATGATAACAATATGCAGATGATGCGCAGATTCATTGATGCCGGGGAGTTTGGTGAACTGTATTATGCCAAAGCCTCCATTCTGCGGCGTCACGGCAATCCAGGCGGATGGTTTGCTGATAAAAGCCGTTCCGGCGGCGGCCCTCTGATTGATCTCGGCGTACATATTATCGACCAATGTTGGTACCTCATGGGCAGGCCGAAACCTGTTTCGGTCAGTGGTAATACGTATCGGAAGTTGGGCAATCGTTCCCATATCGAACATCTTTCTTTTTACAAAGCAGCCGACTACAGCGCAGCTGTGAATGACGTAGAAGATATGGCAAATGCACTTATTCGGTTTGAAAACGGGGCTTCGCTGGCGGTGGATGTGAGCTTTACCCTGCATGCACGTGGAGATGAATCTTCGGTGAAATTATACGGAGAGCGTGGTGGGTTCGAACTGGAGCCGGAGACACTGATCGTCACGGAGAAAAATAATACCATCCTGAATATTGAACCCCAGACGGACAATACGGGTCTCCATATTCATAGTGCATTCCAGAACCAGATTGACCACTTTGTGGATTGCTGCCTGAACGGTACAGAGCCGATCAGCCCAATTGCGGATGGTGTGGCTTCCACGCGCATGTTGTGCGGAATCTACGAATCCGCTGAGAAAGGGCAGGAGATTCGTCTGGATTGAGTTCGTTTTACATGGCAGTTGTCCTTCGGCATATTAAAAAGCATGCGTCTTCCGCGTGATCTGCGGTTACGCATGCTTTTTGGCATCAGGTCATTTATTCAGTGGTGAATTCTCGTATCCAGGGTCATCATAATCCGTATCCTGCAGCCTTGGAAGCACGTTCATGCTCTCAATCGCCTGCCGGGAGTCCGGCGTGCCATGGTCATACAGAAAGGTGTACAGCAAGGTCATGCCATCCGAAAATTGCTCTGTTGCCTCATCGTGGTCTGCTGATTTGTAGGGTACCGGAGCCCGTTGCAATGTATAGGCATCGTCATCCTCCAGCACCTTCATCAGATCTTTCAATCGGCCCAACTGTTCGTCATCCACCAACACCTCAAAGGGTGTAGATTCGTTCTTTGTTTGCTCAATAAGATTATGTGTTACCGATACATACAGATGTTGTTTGCCGTCCTGCATATTCCAACCCCCATTCTGAAATGGAAAAAAGACGCTTCTACTGTTAATAAACAGCAAAAAGCGCCCTGAAACGAGCTACTATGCTCGTGTGTTATTTACTCATCCACATGTTCAGTCACATATGACCAGCCATGACACGAGTGATGGTTCATCGCTAACTCCTAAGGGACCTCTTCCTTTGAGTTATTTCCCAAATCTCCCCGTTACAGGAACCTGGCGAGTACCGGCCTCCATCGATCCTGAACATAGAGGGCAGGCAGGTGGACCCGATGATGCCTTCTTGGTTGCTTTTGAAGGTACAGCCGGTTTCTGTCTTAGCCACGCTTTGCAGGTGGACGAACTGCATTTCCAGATCGCAACGGTCTCCGTACGCTCAGCATTACCTGAACCTGAAGTGTGCGACTGCGAACTGGAGGAACTCGCAGCTGTCTGACTCACACCCGGAGTGCTGAATGCCTTATGGTTGCGAATTTCACCACTGCCACGCCGTTCACCGAGGCGATCCTCATCACGTTCGTTGTGGACCTCATAGTCACGACGGTCACTGTGGCTGATGGCACGACGCTGTGCCACATCCCGACCTTCGGAACGGGCACCTGAGCCGGACGAGCGGGCATACTGTCCGTTGCCTTTACCATATGAAGCCTGACTGCTCGTCCGGCTCTCCTCACGAGGTTTGCGTTTGTCCGGTACTTCCATGCCGAAGGCTTCAAGCAGGAAACGGGACACATCCGCTGGTTTTCCGTGATGGCTCGCCGGTGAGGTGACATACAAGTACTGCTTGGCCCGTGTGATGGCAACGTAGGCGAGCCTGCGTTCTTCCTCCAGCGCCATGTCCAGTTCGGCATCTGTCTGCTGCACAGCAAGCGCAGCTTTCTGATCCTCAGGAATATCCTGACGCAGTGCGGTACTGTGAGGCACAATGCCTTCACTGGCTCCGATCCAGTACACACAAGGGAACTCCAGTCCTTTGGCCCGGTGAATGGTCATCAGCTGTACCGCGTCACTATCCTGCGCACGACGCAAAGATTCCATCTCACGGTGTCTGCGGGACAGCTCATCCGCGAATTGGATGAACTCTTCTACCGTTTCGAATTTTTTGACAGCAGCTTCGAATTCATCCAGAGTTTCCAGCATCGTTTCCTTATAATGGGTGAAGATGCTGGGATCACCACTTTCCATATACTTGTCGTAGAACTGCCTGCGCATTTCCTGAATGGCGATGATGGGTTTTAGTTTGTGCAGTGATTTGATCAGCTTGATGCGCTCCTTGACCTGTTCCTGCTGGAACGGTTTTAGCTTGTCCCATTTCACCAGATGGATGAGCGGATATTTCTTCGCCTGTTGTTGTTCACAGCGCTGAATCCACTCCAGCCCTGCATCGCGTGATACATAGAGTGGTCCTAGTGCACTGGGGAGAGCATCCATGGCACGTGGATCAAGAGACAGACGCAAATGATCCATCAGGGGTCTGATGAGAGACTGGTCATAGAACACCGGAGAAGCACCATGCTGTACAAAAGGTACATCTTTCAGCACAAGCTGCTCGAATACAGCCCGGCTGCTGCTGGCTGTCCGGTGAAGAATCGCAATATCGCGATAGGTGTGTTGTCCTTCTTCAACCTGCTGGCACAGCTGGTTTACGACCCACGCTGCTTCTTCCTCCGCATTGGAGGGTGTAGCGAAACGGGGGGCATCGCCGCGGTTTCCAGCGGCACGTAGCCGTTTGTCACGTCTGCGTTTATTGCGGGCGACCAGTTCACTTCCGAGTCCCAGAATGCGTGCATCACTACGATAATTGATATCCAGCGTCACAATGCGTGCACCGGGGTATACTTTATCGAATTCCAAAATTGATTCCTGGCGTGCGCCATTAAAGGTATAGATCGTCTGGTCATCGTCTCCCACAACCATCAGATTGCGGTGAGCGGAAGCCAGTTTTTGCACAATTTCATACTGCAGATGGTTGGTATCCTGGAACTCATCCACCATAATGTACTGGAAACGCTTCTGAAGCGGCCCCAGAACAGCAGGATCACGAAGTAGCGCGGCTGCCCGCAGTAAAATATCATCAAAATCCATTTTGCCGCGATCCTGCTTCCAGGCTTCGTAACCAAGCAGAACACGCTTGGCATCGCGTTCTTCCTGCGATTTTTCAGGCAAGTCGGTTGTTTCCGATCCTTGCATCTTCCATGCGGACAGCATGGCCAGCAGACTTTCAGGCTGGAAGGCTTCACTCATGCCATTTTGGCGAAGAAGCATCTTCAGCACCGTATGCTGGGCTCGTGACTCGCCAAAGATCTCTTCCTGCACACCGTAATGACGCAATAATGTCAGCGCAAAAGAGTGGAAGGTGCGAGCCTGTACGGCTCTCGCGGCTGCCGGACGTATGCCTGGCAATGCGGCGATCCGGTCTTTCATCTCGGTGGCGGCCTTGTTCGTGAACGTCACCAGCAGGATACTGCCTGCATGTACGCCACTGACCTCTATGAGGTAGCCGGCTCTTGCAGCCAGTACAGTTGTTTTGCCACAACCGGCTCCGGCGAGCGTCAGAATCGGTCCTCTGCCGTGACGGACTGCCGAGATTTGTGGTGCGTTTAACTTGATGCCTGCCTCTTCCAGAGAACGAAAATAAAAGGCATCCTGTTGATCATTACCCACGAGTTGCCGACTGGTCTCCAGCGGAGCAGACGGGGACTGGGGCAGGGACGCCGCCGGGGTAACCCCGAGCGGACGGGGGTAGAACGTTGAGTTCGGACTTAACATGTTTCATCCACCTCTGTATGCATTCAGGGATAGGACTATCCCGGCTAAAAGTAAACCATTTGCCCTTTTCACAATCGCATTGTAAATTGGTATGATAGAGTTAGTCGCCTAATCAGGCGGTTAAGTAGGGCCAAAGCTTCATTATACCCGAACATATGGTCTTGACGAAAGCCCCCGATTTCATCCAGTATCGGTATAAAACGGGCACCTGCACGAGATTACGCAACTTTTTGGCATGATATCGTATAAGTTATATGCCTGAGCATTTTGCATGAAGGATGTAATATGCTAATTTACTACTAAATAGAAATGATAATATTGGTTTTGACGGGACAGAGGAGGAATGGTCATGAAACTGCTTCAGCGCATCAAAGACGGAGCGAACAAAGCAACAGAGCGTGCCCAACACGCCGTTGAGATTGGGAAACTGAACAACCAGATTGTGGGCTTGCAACAGGAACAGGAAGTCCATTTTACAGATATGGGTCGCATCTTCTATGAGGGTTATCGGGCACAGGATATGACGCGTGCAGAAAAAGAGATGGTGGATCTGTCGCAGCTCTGCGACGAATTGCAGGACGAGATTGATGGTCTGCGCAACAAGATTGCACAACTCAAGAACGAACGGTTGTGCGAGTGTGGACACGTCGCTTCCCTGGATGCCAACTTCTGCCCTAAATGCGGACGCAAGTTGGGTGAACTCAAGACAGCAGCGCCCAAAGTAGCAGCAGCAGGAGTTGCAGGAGCCACCACAGCCGCAAGACAGGAGGCAGCTGTAGCTCAGACCCCAACTCCAGAGCCGGACTTCTACGATGCGCCACCTGAGTTGGAACTGGAGGAAGACGAGCCGTACCATACGGTCATTCCGTCCATAGCGGATCTGGAAACGGAATCGGAATATAACAGTACGGAATTTACCCAGGAAGAAAAGGAAGCGTTTGATGCCGAGTGGGAACGTCGCAGAGATGAAGAGATGCAACGGGAACGTGAGCGTCAGCAGGAACTGGACGAACGCATCCGCTACTGGAAAGAAAACAACCCGATCGTGAATACGGTGGACGTACAGACCGAAGTGTCACGTGAAATGGTGAATTGTCAGATTTGTGCAGCCGAGCTACCCAAAGGGTCGAAGTGGTGCCCGCGCTGTGGTGCCGAACAGATCTGATCTGATGCAGTAGAAGCACTGCCGCATCAGTGTGAGGCAGTGCGGGTTGCTGACAGCATGGGGGGACGGGAATATGGACCAACTGCTGCATCATTTGCGTCATCTCGGATTTACCGAGATGGAATCTAAAATTATGGTGGAACTCGCTCGTCAGGGATCAGCCTCGGGATATGAGGTTGCGAAGCGGCTGGGCGTGTCCCGTTCCAATGTATATGCGACCCTGCAACGGCTGGAGCAGCGTGGGTTCTTGCGGTGTAGTCCGGGGGAACCAGCGAAGTATAGTGTGCTGAAGCCGGAGGAGATGACACGTATGATCTCCGATCAAATGCGTACCTCGCTGGATTATGTCCAGAGCAGCATGCCCAAGAGTGAACCGGAGAAGCCTGTCTTCTATAACGTCGAAGGTGACAAAAATGTGTTTGAGAATCTGAGCCGTGAATTGGCCGAGGCTCAGCATGAGATTGTCGTAGACGTTTGGCGTGAAGAAGCAGAGTTGCTACGTAATGACTTACAGCAGGCTGAAGCTCGGGGTGTGCGGCTGTTATGGTCGTGTGATGGTGGCGAAGGCATGCTTGATCAGCCTGTCCCTTGGCCGGGTTTGCCTATGTATGGTACAGGTAATGGTCGGAAATTTTCCCTGGTGGTCGATCGCCGCTGGTGCATGTTAGGCATGCGCGGTGAATCATGCGCCACACAGGCACTAGTTACGGAGCATCCGGTAATGACCGGGCTGCTGCTGAATCATTTTGCTCAAGAGCTGGTGTTGTACGAATTGGAACAGGATATGGGGGAGGAACTGGAGTCCCGCTATGGGCACCGGTACGAAGAACTCTCTGCGCGTTATTGGTCTTCTCCTTCAGGAGAGGTTGACCAGAGCTAGACAGATCGGCGACTAATTCACCTCTGATGGAGTGAACATGCCAGCACATAGGTACCTATCTTGACGAAACGAATACGTGTGTACATAAAGCAGGCGCTGCCCGAAGGCAGACGCCTGTTTGTGCTGGTTTGAGATATGACAGTGATGTTCGTCACAGCATCTGTTCCTAGTCAAGTCGATAGTAAAGGTATGAAGTTATGCTATTTTTGAGAAAATGAAGCTATGAACATTCGATTGAACTGGATCGGGTTGAACAGGATTGTACACGATCATTCTTTGGGCACGTGATACAGAGCTTCCAGCACGTCCGTATAATAAGCTGTACCATGGGGTACGAATTCCGTTGCCCGAATCTCGCGAACGATACGTTCCGGTTCATCAGCTGCATGATCACTGCTTGACGGGTCCTTATGACCGATGGAATGTGGCGGTGATATCAACGGCTGAGTCTGAACTCCGGTAGCTTGAATGACTTCGATCTCATTACGAAACAAAGCGAGTAGATCATCCAGCGGCACTTCATACAGGCTATCCACCTCGCTAGGCTGCAGAACGTAGGCTTCGAGCGGCTGGTTCAGACATAATCCATAGACGGCGCTGAATTCCCGATCTATGAATGGGACACCACGCACCTCTCCTTGGAGCTGCTGTGTAGCCGTGAGTAGATAGGTTAGTGCCTCGAATGGAGTATAAACACCCAGTTCTTCCTCCAGCTCACGACTGGCGTCTTGCAGTTGTTCACCTGCGGTAAGATGACCTGCTGCTGTAATGTCGTAACATCCGGGGAAGGTATCCTTAATATCACGCCGCCGCTGAAAAAGGACCCGTCGCTGCTCGCCTTCGTCACGCACGATCCAGCAGTGGAATGAACGGTGCCAATATCCTTTGGCATGGACCTCGCTGCGGAGTGAAGTGCCGATCCAATTTTGCTGATCGTCATAAATGTCGAAACGTTCTGGGGTCATGAAACGTATCTCCTTATATAGCAGATTTTAAAGTTCAAAATTTCACAAAGTATGTTTTAAACGAAAGGGGAACCATCGTATGGAATGCATTGTACACTTTCAGGTGATTTATCCGCAACCTCAGGAACGTAAAAGTCTTAGAGGACTTATATTTGTAGGGCAAGGTCAGGAACCGGCTAACAGTCAGTTAAGCAGCATGTTTAAGGATATGGGATTTAATGTACGTTTGGAAGATGAGGCCCAGTTGTTGTTCAAGCCAGTGGATGCTTCGGCCAACTTTGAATATATTCGTGTGACAGAGCTTGATACTGGGGAAGAAGTTTACAAAGAAGATAAAGATCTGAAGTCGATCCTGGAGCATTTGCTGCCACGCCGTTTCTAATTCATGAGCATGGCCGCAAATGAAATTCATGGGGGAGCATATGTAATACATGTATGATAGGCACAAAAAAGGCCCCACCTTTACGGTGGAACCTTCAAACCTTTAAGCTACGCAACCCATAGTTAATGAAGCCCATATGGCTAGCTTTTCATACATAAACCCTAGCAAGTAAGAGGTTGTCCCCCACATCAGGATTTATCCGTAATTCAACTCGGTGCGTCTTTAAACGTTCATTGTAATTATGCTAGAGCGCCGGTGCCTTCAGCTTCGAGCTCTGAAGTACAGTGCGAGCAGCGGGTAGCTGCGGCTGGAATTTCCGATAGGCAATACTTGCAAGCCTTGGTCGTTTTTTGCGGCTCGGGCTTTTTGTGTTCTTTGCTTTTCAGATAGTTAATGCCCTTCACAAGCATGAAGATACAGAACGCAACGATAAGAAAATCAATCATGACGTTGATGAACTGTCCATAAGCAATCACGGTAGCCCCAGCTTCGTTGGCTTGAGCGAGGGTGGTGATGTCCTGTCCGTTTGCTGTTTTGATATCCCGGTCCAGGTTGATGATTTTCTGACTGAAGTCGATTCCACCCATCAGTTTTCCAACCGGGGGCATGATGATATCATTCACAAGGGATGTGACGATTTTACCAAAAGCAGCCCCGATAATGACACCGACCGCCAGATCGATGACGTTGCCGCGGACGGCAAATTCCTTGAATTCGTTAAGTACGCCTTTCATGTTTACATATCTCCTTTGATCATTCGATTCAAAATCTAGGCCGCGTTTCCATCCATTCTCCGTTCAGATCCGCGCTTCCGTTCTCATATTGTACATAAAAAATAGATTCCAATCACCCCCTGTTTGCAAATTAAGACAAGTTTCCGCAACTTCCATGAAAATACTTCTTTATTTCACGGCGTCGATTCGGTATACTTCTAACATTGTCAGTTATGTTTAACCTTTTACATTCAGGTTCGCGATCATACATTGTAACGAATCATGGAGCCAAAAAATTAAATATGCCGTTACTCGTATATGTGCAGGAATAGGCCTGCATGTCTCTACCTGATCACCGGAATGATCGGACTACGGGAAAGATGTTGCAATGTTTTGTAGGGTTGGCATGAGATCATTCTCAGACAGTTTGACTGAAGAGCAGGTTCAAGTGGCTTTTATCTGTTTCTGATTACACTGTTTGAGGTTTCTCACAGCAGGATTGAACTCCTGTCATTCTGTCCAACCAGTACACTTGCAGCATCCATACGGCTTGTCCATATACGTACAAGTCCGTCTTTCCCGTCTCCGGTTATTCCGCAGCGTGTGAAAAGGCGGGCTTTTTGCTTTTTTACCATGCGATTGGAAGAGCATGTGAGCTTCTGTGCGGAGGGCATTCAGGGGGAAGAATTACAATGCAATTGTTAAAAGACAAGGTGAGACAGGAAGGTATTGTCCTGTCCGAGCAAGTACTCAAAGTGGATTCATTCCTGAACCACCAGATGGACCCGGTTTTGATGAAGGAAGTAGGTAAAGAATTCATTCGCCGCTTTGAAGGCGAGAATATTACTCGCGTGCTGACGATTGAGTCGTCAGGGATCGCCCCAGGTATCATGACTGCGTTGGAGCTGAACGTGCCGCTGATCTTTGCACGGAAGCAGAAGTCCCTCACACTGACGGAAGACATTCTGGTAGAGAAGGTCTACTCCTTCACGAAGCAGGAGACCAATGAAATTACCGTTGCCAAGAAGTTCATGAAGCCTGGTGATCGCGTGCTGATCATTGATGATTTTCTGGCGAATGGCGAAGCAGCATTTGGTCTGGCTCGCATTGTGGAGCAGGTTGGAGCTGAAGTGGTGGGTATCGGTATTGTGATTGAAAAAGCATTCCAGCCGGGAGGTCGCTTGCTGAAAGAAGCAGGATACCGTGTGGAATCATTGGTTCGCATCGGGGCACTGTCGGATGGACAGGTTACATTTGCGGACGAGGAGGGCACGAACTAATATGGCACGCGAACGTATCTTTCAACGGCATCGGCATCCAATCAAAACGTTCTCCCTCGGACTACAGCATGTGCTTGCGATGTATGCAGGAGCTGTTGTCGTTCCATTGATCGTCAGTAACGCATTGGGTTTTACACAGGAACAACTAACCTATCTCATTGCCATTGACTTGCTCGCATGTGGTGTGGCTACACTGCTTCAGGTATGGGGAAATAAATATTTCGGCGTAGGGCTGCCTGTCATGCTCGGCTGTGCATTTCAGGCTGTGTCTCCGATGATCCTAATCGGGATGAACAGTGGAGTATCTGCCATTTACGGAGCGATTATTGCCTCAGGGCTGTTCGTATTGATCTTCTCCGGAATCTTTGGGAAGCTTATTCGGCTCTTTCCACCAGTGGTTACGGGTTCGGTGGTTACGATCATCGGTTTAACCTTGATTCCGGTTGCTTTCCACGATCTGGGCGGCGGTCAGGGATCAGAAGATTTTGGCAGCGGAGTTAATCTCATGCTCGGTTTTGGCGTGCTGCTCTTTATCATTCTAATGACTCGTTTTACAACCGGTTTTATCCGTTCCATCTCAGTATTGATTGGTCTGCTTGTAGGTACGATTGCGGCAGGGTTTATGGGCGAGGTTAATTTTGCTCCTATCCGCGATGCAAGTTGGTTCCACGTTGTTCAGCCGTTTTACTTCGGCAGACCGACATTTGAGATTGTACCGATCCTGACGATGATTCTGGTGGCGATTGTCAGCGTGGCCGAGTCCACAGGTGTATTTATGGCTCTGGGCAAAATTCTGGACAAGGACCTGTCGTCCAAGGATCTGGCGCGCGGTTATCGCGCAGAGGGTCTAGCCATTGTGTTAGGCGGGATTTTCAACTCGTTCCCGTATACAACGTATTCGCAAAATGTAGGACTTGTACAGATGACACGTGTGAAGACACGTGATGTCATTGTAGTAGCTGGTGGAATCCTGGTGGTCATTGGATTTGTACCAAAAATTGCAGCCCTCGCACAGCTCGTTCCAGGGGCAGTACTTGGCGGAGCCATGGTGGCCTTGTTTGGCATGGTGGTATCATCAGGCATTCGGATTATCGGCAGTCAGGTTGATCTGAACCGACATGAAAATCTGTTTGTCATCGCTTGTTCTGTAGGTATGGGGCTTGGGGTTACCGTTGTACCTGAGTTGTTCGCAGGTGCACCGGCCTGGGCTCAGATTATGCTCGGTAATGGTATCATTGCAGGCAGCTTCACGGCGATCTTCATGAACCTGCTGTTTAATGGTCTGGGTACCAAGGAAACGGCTGCCAAGATGGCTGAACAACAGGCAGATGCCATCCTTGGAGAGACGGGCAAGTCAGCTTAAATAGCCGAATTAGGCTAGGATTATTATCCAGCAGTATTGTTATGTTAACTGTTATAAATAGACGATTCACAAGATAAATAATGAATCAGGTTAATCATGGTGATATACAGCATGAATGGTTTATGACATACATCGTTTATGCTATGAATATTCAATCCCATGAATAAATGAAAGAGACACTTTTATATGTGAAACACCGAAGATACAGACTCAGCAGAGTCGTGTTTTCGGTGTTTTTTTGCTTTGTTTATCATCAGCATAGCGTCCAATGTGCTGCTGTACAGGAACAATACAGGAACAAGACCTTATGCCGGATGTAAGAAGTTATTCACCTAATTCGATGGCAAGCCATGTTGTATGAAGGATAGACTGTTATCATGCATGGGGATATACACCAAAGAGATAAGCGATCCAATCGCTTTTTGATTACATAACAATAATTTCACTGGGAGGAACGATGAATTATCAACCTGTATTAAAACAAGATCGAATGAAGTTTCTGGATTTGTTTCGAGGGTTTTCCTTGATAGGCCTACCATTCGTAAATGTATTGGCATTGTGGGTTATGTTGAAGCCGGATACTCGTGTAGATTTTTGGATCCAACGAGCATTATATTTTTTGGTGGAGGCACGTTTTTACGATATCTTCTGTTTTTTATTTGGCCTTGGATTTTATCTTTTTCTAAGCCGGTCAGCTCCCAAAGGTCATACCAAGCTGTTTCTCTATATCCGCAGGATGCTTATTTTATTAGCGCTGGGATATATTCATCAACAGTATCAGGCTGGAGAAGCTTTATTTCTTTATGCTATCATAGGGCTGATTGTCATTCCGTTATATTGGGCACCTCGAACTGTGAATTTGGTGATCGGTGTGGTGGGATTTATTGCAGCCGCCGCGATAGGTGTCAAAATGCTAACGATTCCTTTTTTAATTATACTGGGATTGTCAGCAGGTCAATATCAACTGATGGAGAAGATCCAGAAAGGACTCCCGTATCTGGGCAGAATCTGGTTCATTTCATTCATCGCTTCTACGGTGGGGATCGGTATCATGTGGTGGGTTGCTCCTCCGGATGCGATGAGTCCGTTTCTATACGAAGTGATTGGTGCGAGCCTGCCTGTTGCTGAGCAAGCCAATATGGATGCTGCTTTTCGATTAGAACATATCGGTGTGGCAATTGGTCCGGTGGTATCCATCTTTTATCTAAGTACATTACTGAGATTGAACCAGAACATGACCTTTTCCAAAATGTTAAGTCCCCTGCATGCATTCGGACGAATGGCCCTGACCAATTATATTGCACAGACCATCATTTTGTTAGTGGTATACCAACTCATATTTGCAGATGCTGCTGTGTCGTATACGGTGTCTACCCTTGTGTGCATTGGCATGGTTATTGTACAAGTCATCGCGAGTAATCTGTGGATGCGCTGGTTCCAGTATGGGCCGCTGGAATGGGTATGGAGATGTGGTACTTATCTAAGTTTCATTCCGATCCGTAAAAAGCATTCTGAGCCACGTGTTCATGATACGGGGGTGAGAGGTTGACTCGTTTCCCTCGTTATAATCAAAGACGATCCACATCCGGTTGAACGGAAATGGATCGTCTTTTCTTTTTGGAACACGTATACCTTCTGCCTGAAGTTACAGATGACGCAGCTGTTTTTCTGCAAAATCGCCAACCCACGGTAGCTTCAACCATTTCCCCTGCAGGCTGGAAACGACCATAATAAGCCAGACCACTACACCAAGCAGGGATAACAGCGATGCCACCAGTGGTCCGAACAACGGAAGGAAAGCCGATAATACATGCCCAACCATAATGATGCCAAAGACCGTTACAGATTGCAGCGCATGAAATAACACGAACCGGCTCCGCTTCTCCACAGCGAGAAAGACAATCCCACCTACAAAGGTAAACAGATAACAAAGCATGCCGGCAATATTTTCATCCAGACCGCTAGACGATTTCATGGGGGACATCGGTCCAGCCTCCTTTGACCTTTTTAACTAGGTTATGAGAGAGGTGGACAGAACTGAACCGATGAATTTATTTGCCTGTGACGGATGGGGATCAACACATAGGAAAAAGAAAACAGGGGTAGAACAAGCCATTGTACAGCTTACTCTGCCCCTGTTATCGTTTACGATTAAACGTTGCTTTAAACGAAATCGTTATCCGCCCTCGATCTGTCTGCGAGGGTTTGTAATCTTGCCCATTTTATCGGTGTCGTTTTCTTTGGGAACCAACCGCTCATCGGTTCTTCCTTCGTGATGATTATCATATGCATATTCGGTCAGTTTCCATTCCGACTTGCCAAGAACGGGATCGGCCGGGAAATGTTGCCCCCGGTGCAGATGTTCCTCACGTCCGGCTTCATTGATGTAAACTCCGTCTACTTCCACCTTTTCATGAGAAAGGGGCAGCATATCTTGTTCTTTGCGGTCCATGAGACGACGCCTCCTTTGGATACCAGTAATTTAACTGTATGGGTTGTCCGTGATAATATCCCCCGAATAGTTCGGTGTTATGCTGGATATATTAATTCCGTATAGAATGGTGGCAATCTTAACATATGATTCGGAATTAAACTTTTTGGGCATGAAAACCGTTATATTTATTAGAGGAAATCGTCAAGTCGTAAGATACTTCCGAATATGCTACAATAAGATTATGATTCATTCCGAATCATATCGGGTATTTATAGTGTCAGGTACTTGCTTTCTAGCGAGGTTCCCGACCTAAAGCTTGCTTTAAGCCGCGCACACAACTTCATGGATGGCATTTAAGACTTATTCGGCATTCTCTAAACGGAGCATTCACTTTCAACGTTTTGGGAGGGAATTACAATGGCAACGAAAGGTCACAATGAGGTCAAAGAAAGTTTGAGGGAAATGACTCGGATTTTCCGTCCTAAGGATCCAAAAAAATTCGTGAAGGAGTACGTGAGAAAATACCGGATTACGGGTGGATATGAGGAAGAATTGACTTCTGTGGTTGAGCATGAGCTTGTCAAGATGGATTCTTCCGTGTCCTGAAACAACACACAACTCTGATTATACTGTTCCGATAATGAATAGAACCGTCTCTCGGGCGTTAAGCTCCGGAAGGCGGTTTTTTTTGCGTTCCTGCTGCATATATATGGTAGTACACCTACAGCGGGAAGGATGAATGCATGTGGACCCTATTTTGAAAACCAAAGAAGAGATTGGCTACATGCGGGAAGCAGGAAGAATTTTGTGGAGCTGTCACCAGCATATTGAGCAGTGGATGGTCCCTGGTATCACGACAGCAGCGATTAATGAGCGGGTGGAAGAGTTTCTGGCAGCACGAGGAGCCACACCGGAGCAAAAAGGGTATAAAGGATATCCTTACGCGACGTGTGCCTCTGTTAATGAAGTGGTCTGCCACGGATTTCCTGGGGAAGAGGAGTTGGCGAGCGGGGATGTAGTGACCATCGATATGGTGGTGAACAAAGACGGCTGGCTTGCTGACTCGGCCTGGACATATGGAATTGGTGAAACAAGCAGATCCATTCGCAAGCTGATGAGGCGCACGGAGAAGGCACTTGAGCGGGCGATTGCCCAGGCAGTTCCAGGGAATACACTCGGAGATATTGGAAGTGCCATTGAACGAACAGCCAGATTGTATCGGTACGGAATTGTGAAGCCTCTCATTGGTCATGGGATTGGTCAATATATTCATGAACCCCCAAATGTGTTGCCTTATGGCAAACGCAGAACGGGCACGATGCTCACGGAGGGTATGGTTATTACGATTGAACCAATCTTTACAAAAGGCAGTTCTGGGGCCGTTGTGTGGGATGACGATGGATGGACGGTAAGGACGGTAGATGGCAGCTGGGGGGTCCAGTATGAGCATACGGTTGCGATTACTGGGAATGGCCCCTTGATTCTGACCGATGGCACGTGAGATGAAATCAGAGAAGAAGAGGACTTGAGTTGAACTTTCTCCCAAATGCTCCATGCTGTTTTGAGCTTGAAGATAGCGGTATGGAGCGATAGGCATGTCTTCTGAATGGATATGGAAGAGGTTTTCCATAAATTCTGATCTTTCTTTTGCATAATAGCACATGTTTTCAATGTGAGAAAAATCACCAATAAATCGAGTTTTATCACCGAAATTTGGCAAAAATTTTCAAATGTAGAGTGTAATACTTTTAACTGAAATCGTTTGCAAATCAAGTTGTAGAGCGGTTTTTTACATAAAGTGAACAATTTGTGAACATGTGTCCAAAGATTGACAAAATCATACCCTCAACTTATATTTAATAAGTGATTGAAGCATATAGAATGAATTGGAAGAATGCGCAGACATGCCCTGAGCAGGAAATCACGGGAGTACTGGAAGCGTTATTTTTCTAAGCGTTCTGTATGATGAAGAGGATTATGCGTATCGTGCTGAAACGTACCTTTTGTTGCCTTTCTACCGAACGACAACGGTAATCTACGAAAACGTAAAAAAGTGGGGTAGATCAATGATGAAACAGTGGCAGGTTGCAAAGCGAATTCTCCCCTTGCTGGCGGTGTTCTCTTTGCTGCTATCCGCATGCGGGCGGGAAGACTTGTCGGTAATGAAACCTCAGGGTCCTGTAGCGCAAGGCCAATATGATCTGATGAAGTTATCCATCGCGATTATGATCGTGGTGCTCATCATTGTATTTGCCATAGCGGCCTATGTTCTGATCCGGTTTCGTAGACGAGCCGGGCAGACTGAGATGCCCGAACAGGTTGAAGGTAATTTCAAGCTGGAAGTAATCTGGACAGCCATTCCGTTATTGCTGGTTATTGTTCTGGCAGTACCGACGGTCCAAACGATTTTTGCCCAAGGCGAAGATCTGTCCAATGACAAAAATGCACTTAAGGTCCAAGTCACCTCGCATCAGTACTGGTGGGAATTCACTTATCCTCAATATGACGTAACCACCGCTCAAGATCTCATCATCCCGACCGGAACAAAAATTGCATTCGAATTAAAAACCGCTGACGTGCTTCACTCCTTCTGGGTGCCGTCACTTGCGGGCAAAATGGACACAAACCCGGATGGAACACTTAACAAGTTCAGTTTCTCTGCACCGAATGAAGGCGTTTACCGTGGTAAATGTGCCGAATTATGTGGCAGATCGCATGCTTTTATGGAGTTTAAGGTAAAAGCAGTGAGTCAGGAATCCTTTGACAGATGGGTGAACCAGATGAAAGCACCTGCAGTCCTTCCTGAAGACACTCAATTGGCCGAAAAGTTCAAAACAAACTGCCTTTCTTGCCACGCTGTTGGTGATCAAGGTGGACCGGTTGCACCTAACCTGACGGGAATTGGCGGCAAGGAATCTGTCGCAGGCATTTTGCTGAATTCTCGCGAGGGACAGGAAGAAGGTAATCCGGTACTGGATAACATGAAAGAATGGCTCCATGATCCACAATCCGTGAAGCCGGGCAATACCATGCCGAATCCCAAAGATCTTGGGTTGACGGATGAAGAAATCGACGGAATTGCCGAATATCTGGCCAACTACAAATTGGACTATGAATAGAACAGCAAGGACGAAGAAGGGGGTACACAACCTTGGCTCATGCGCATAGCGTCAAGAGGTACAGGGGCTTGATGGATTGGATCACCACCGTCGATCACAAAAAAATCGCCATTCTCTATTTGGTTGCGGGTGGATTTTTCTTTGGAATCGGCGGCATTGAAGCCATTTTGATTCGGATTCAACTGATGAAGCCTATGAATGATTTTGTATCGGCACAGGTCTTCAACGAATTGATTACAATGCATGGAACAACGATGATTTTCCTTGGTGTCATGCCACTTATTTTTGCCATTATGAATGCTGTCGTGCCTTTGCAGATCGGGGCGCGGGACGTTGCTTTCCCGTTTCTTAACGCGTTGGGTTTCTGGACATTCCTGTTTGGTGGATTGTTGCTGAACCTGAGCTGGGTTATGGGCGGAGCACCGGATGCGGGCTGGACCTCATATACCCCGCTTTCGGGCAGTGAGTACAGTGGAACTCATGGTGTGGATTTCTACACCATCGGTCTTCAGATCGCGGGTCTGGGAACGCTCATCGGGGGCATTAACTTTCTCGCAACAATTATTACAATGCGTGCTCCAGGCATGTCCTACATGCGGATGCCGATGTTTACATGGACGACATTTATTACATCTGCCATTATCCTTTTTGCTTTTCCTGCCATCACGGTAGGGCTTGTACTTTTGACGTTTGACCGTATACTGGGAGCGAATTTCTTCGATGTCGCAGGTGGCGGTAACCCGGTACTCTGGCAGCACATCTTCTGGATCTTCGGGCACCCGGAAGTATACATTCTGATTCTGCCGGCATTTGGTATTATCTCGGAGGTTATCCCGACCTTCTCGCGTAAACGGTTGTTCGGATATAGCTCCATGGTATTTGCCACCATCCTGATTGCCTTCCTGGGCTTCATGGTATGGGCGCATCACATGTTTACAACAGGTCTGGGTAATGTAGCCAACGCGCTTTTCTCCATCTCCACGATGTTGATTGCCGTACCTACCGGGATCAAAATCTTTAACTGGCTCTTTACGATGTGGGGTGGACAGATCCGTTTTACAGCGGCAAACCTGTTTGCTGTTGGATTCGTCCCAACCTTCGTTATGGGTGGTGTTACAGGCGTTATGCTGGCATCTGCTCCGGCAGACTTCCAGTTCCATGATACGTACTTTGTTGTAGCTCACTTCCACTACGTTATTGTAGGGGGACTCGTACTTGGATTGTTCTCGGGACTGCATTACTGGTGGCCGAAGATGTTCGGACGTATTCTCAGCGAAACACTGGGCAAATGGACGTTCTGGACATTTATGATCGGTTTCCAATTAACGTTCTTTGTACAGCATTTCCTCGGTCTGATGGGGATGCAGCGCCGGATCGTTACATACTTGCCGAATCAGGACTTTGACCTGCTCAATCTGGTCAGCTCCGTCGGTGCGTTTCTAATGGGTGTTGGGGTTATCATGTTCCTCGTGAACATCGTGATCACAATGAAAAAACCGGCTGGCGCGCCAAACGATCCGTGGGAAGACGGCCGTACACTGGAATGGTCTATTCCATCTCCGCCGCCGGAATATAATTTCAAGCAGACGCCGCTGGTACGCGGAATTGATGCATATTGGAAGGAAAAAATGGCAGGACATACGGAGATGACACCGGCAGAACCTGTAGGTTCGATTCATATGCCTTCAGCAACGCCGTTGCCGTTTGTAATGTCAGTAGGTATCTTTATCGCCGGACTTGGCTTGATGTTCAGCAATGATGAATTTGGTAATGCATTTATGAATGTCATTTTCAACAATTATATTGTAGTTATTATTGGTCTCGTAATCACATTTGGTGCAATGGCACTTCGTTCACTTTATGATGATCATGGCTGGCATATTGAACCGGAGGATCAGGATGAGAAGGGGGCTAGAACATGACAACCTCACATGCCGAACCGGTGAACGACAAATTGCCGCATGAACCGGAGAAAGCAACGCTGGAAGGCCGTAACAAGCTTATCGCCTTCTGGTTGTTCCTTGGCGGCGAGACGGTACTGTTCGGTACACTCTTTGCTACCTTCCTGGCTCTTCGTGGCCAAACCAATGATGGACCTACGGCGAATGAACTGTTCCACCTGCCACTTGTGGCCGCCGCAACGTTCATTCTCTTGGTCAGTAGTTTGACAAGTGTATTTGCGATTCAGGCCATGCATAAGGGCAAGCGAGATGCACTGGCGTTGTGGCTTGGCATCACGGTAGTACTGGGTATGGGATTTCTCGCACTGGAAATTTACGAGTTCTACGAGTATGTGAAACATAAAGAGTTTGGCATGACCACGAGTGCATTCAGTTCAGCATTCTATACACTGGTCGGGTTCCACGGAGCCCACGTTGCTTTTGGTATTGTGTGGATCGGAATCATTATCGGTCAGCTGTTCAAAAAAGGATTGACGGTCGTAACCGCACCTAAAGTATACGTCTCCGCAATGTACTGGCACTTTATTGACGTGGTATGGGTGTTCATCTTTACGGTCGTGTACCTGCTCGGAAAGGTGGGGTAGCACATGTCGGCACAGGATAAGACAGATCAACAGCCTGTGAAACACCGTCACCGGACGGAAGGGCCACAGAAACACGTCGTGGTGTTTATCTTCTCCATTATTCTTACGCTGATTGCGTTTGCGGCTGCTTCTGCCGGAGGGGTCAACACAACCTTTATCATTATTATTTTGCTCGTCATGGCTATTCTTCAAGTATTCGTTCAATTGGGTTATTGGATGCACTTGAAGGACAAAGGGCACTTGATGCCGATTCTGTTCATGGCCTTTGGCTTTTTCGTAGCCTTTACGTGCATCATTATGGCACTCTATTGGGTCTGGTGGTAAAAGAGATGGCGGCGGCGCAATGCCGCCGTCTTTTCCCCTTTTTGGCGAATGAATCTTCACAAAGTAATGAAGGCAACAACCAAATCAGGTCACGGGGAGGTTTCCCGTATGCTCGGGTTGCAATATTTTAGCTTCAACGATTTATGGAGTCCGCTTATATTGGCTTTATTTCTGATCATTGCTGCGGCTTATCTGGTACTTGTGGGACCGTTAAGTGAGCAAATAAAGGATGCCGAACCTGCGACTGCTGCACAGAAAATCATGTTTATTACAGGGCTGTTTGTCCTGTATCTGGCTCAAGCTGGACCCTTTAATCTGCTTGGTCACGTGATGTTTAGCTTCCACATGGTAAGTATGGCGTTCTCCTATCTGGTAGCTCCGCCGCTGATGATGAAAGGTTTGCCGATCTGGGTATGGCGCAGAATCGTACGCTGGTTGCCTACACGCCAGCTATCGTTCCTGGCTCATCCGATCGTTGCGGCAGTGCTCTTTAACGGGCTGTTCTCGCTGTATCACCTACCGATTGTACATGATTACGTCATGCTGAATTTTACCGTTCACCGGTTGTATTATATTGCACTGTTCATCACCTCGATGCTCATGTGGTGGACATTGCTGAATCCGTTGCCAGAAGGCAGACAAGCATCGGGGTTATCCAAGATCGGTTTTATTTTTCTGAATATGGTACTGCTTACGCCTGCGTGTGGATTGATTATTTTTGCGTCCGAGCCGTTGTATCAGACGTACAGCAACCCGGCAGTATGGGCTGAAGCCATGCGGTATTGTGTGTCTGGAGATTCTACGGCGTTACTTCGCTCATTCGGTGGGCCTGCGTTCTTCAACTTCCTGTCTTCCGCGAAGGAAGATCAGCAGGTCGGTGGCATTGTAATGAAGTTTATTCAGGAAGGAATCTTCGCCTCGATGTTAGCCTATGTCTTTTTCCAATGGTATCGGAAAGAGAAGCAGGAAGATGATGATGATTCTTATCCTGCAGGAGGCGCAGGGGGGCCGCTCAATCCGGCTGCCAAATAATGAAGTAATGTTCTGACAAGAGGGGGAACACACGATGGATATGTATTTTTGGCTACCAACGATCAGTACTTCTTTCATTGTGATTAGTGCAGTACTGGTGGGGATTGGATGGGTACTGATTATTCGGGGTAAACGTGAGGCTCATCAGTCCGCCATGGTAGCAGGTGCGATTGCAGCTCTAATCTTCTTTGTGATCTATATGTCTCGTACAGTGTTCGTGGGTAATACAGCTTGGGGCGGGGACCCGGATCTGGAGATCTTTTATCGGATATTTCTGATCTTTCATATTATCCTGGCTACCGTGGCAGCGATATTTGGCATCTCCACACTGGTGCTGGGGTTCAAAAAGAAGTTCGGAAAACATCGCCGCTGGGGTAAGTTCACGTCCATGATCTGGTTCGGGTCAGCGCTAACAGGTGTTGTTGTGTATGTTCTTCTATATCTCTTATATCCTGGTGGTCATACACGTCCGGTATGGGAAGTTATCCTCGGCGTATAAAAGTAGAGATATAACCTCCGGTTACTCGGGCGTGCGTCACTACTCTCTTCTGAAAATATGAAAATGGACGAATCTAGCAGATCATTCGTCCACGCTTCCTCTCTCATTCATTCATAGAATGAGTTCGAGAGGGGGAAACAAAATGAAAAAAACAGTCAACGTCAGTCAGACGTATCCACGTCTTACCGTGTATTCAGAAGAGAACTACAGAGGGAGAAGCCGCATCTATCGTGGCAACACGGGTCTTCGTAACCTGGACAATATTTTGGATGGGGTGGAGAGCCTGCGCTTTTTCTCAACAAGTTCCAATGCAACACTGGTTGTGTTTACACGTCCTAACTTCCAAGGTGGATTCCGAGTCTTCCGAGGCAACACCAACTTGAGAGATTTGGATGATCTGATCCGTGGCAATGACGTGGAATCCCTGATCTCCACCAATCAACGGTTAACGCTGGCTCAGATTCGCGCAATCCGCAGGGATCGCAGTCTGCCTAGTGGCTATAACCTCGTTTAATCGTAAGGCCTCTTCTTCTAACAGGTGCTAGAGAGCGGCAAAGGGCTGTACCCGAATTGTGTTTACACAATAACAGGTACAGCCCTTCTTTTGTGATTGGGAAATGATGTTTAATCCCCGCCACCCCCACTGTCTCCGCCGCCACTATCCCCACTGCTGTCATTGCTGCTACCACTATCGCTGTTATGATGAGAATGTGTGTCTGATGAAGAATCCGACTCATGATGTTTGTGATCCGATGTGTGTTTGGCATGTCGATCGTAGGAGTCATCTCCCATAATGACCGGATATCCCGAAGCAGAGTCGGTATAACCGTTGTTACGGCGGATGCGGTGTCTGCCTTTTTTGGCAGAATGACGATGAGGCTCATCCCGGAGGACCAACCAGATTACGACGATAAGGAAAAGGAGGACAAATCCGATCTCTACCAGCCAATCCATAGCTGTAACCTTCCTTTCTATGATTCGTTACTATAATTTATTTTAACGTAAATTCGTACTGTGTCCCATCCCGTCTTCCTGATTCAGGAAAATTAGGGGTTGACGGGATGAGAAATAGGTCTGTATACTGTGTATATTGATATATACAGTAATCACAGTAAGCAACATGAGTGAATGACAGGTGAAAGGCAGGCATGCATATGAACGAATGGAAGCAGGCGTGGTGGTTGACCCGCAGCCAGATGAGTAAGGATAGGCTCCAATGGCTATGGTCTGCATTATTCATGATATACACTGGTGGTATGAGCGGTGTGATGTTTTTAGGACAACAACAGACAGATATTATTAATCCAGTAGTGGATTCCTTCTTTTTAATCATGTTGCCATTTCAAGGGTTTATGTTCTGCAGGCGCTCCTTCCGTTACATACAGGAAGATTCTTATACGCAGATGCTGGCCTACTATCGTAGAATTCCCATTCCTGAACAAGTGGTGATGTGGTCCAGGCTACAGCAGTCTCTGATGGCGTTTACGTACAATGGAATCTTTTTCTACGGATCGTTATACGTGGTTAATCTTCATGCCGAAGGATTCCGATGGGATCAGTATCTGGCCTTTAGCCTTACCTGTACAGGTTATGGCCTTTTGGTAACAGGGTTCTATATTTACGGAGAGTTTCTGAACAGTGGCAAGAAATACTTGCTTCTCAGTATGCTTTTTATACCATTCGCCATTGGCATATCCATACTGATTCGAATATCAGGCAGTTACGGATTGCGGATTGTAATGGATGGAAGTAAATCATGGGGGCTGCTTTCCCCGATCATGTGGATTTCTCTGGTGGCTGGCGTAGCGGGATTATGGCTGTCTAGTCGTTTTACGCTGAAGAAGCTGGTTCATCGGGATTTGAATTAAAATGAGAATTGAGCTTATGTACGAATACAGGATGAAACCGGCACGGTCAGGTAACAGACTGGAGTGTACCGGAGGGCGAGGTGCAAGATGTGAAAATACCCATTCAAATTAATGAAAATAGCGCTGAACCTTTATACCACCAAATTGAAAATCAGTTAAGATCGTTAATTATTACGGGTCAGTTGGGGGAGGGAACACATTTGCCGTCCATTCGTGAGTTCGCCGGAGCACTGAATTGCAGTGTTATTACGGTTAGACGGGTCTATCAGGATCTGGAGAATGAAGGCTTGCTTCGTACGAAGCAGGGGACAGGTACATTTGTGGCCCAGGTAGAAGCCGGTGACAGAGAAAATTATAGATTAAAGGCCGCACAGGAAGCGATGCAGGCAGCGGTGCAGTCCGGGAAATCGGTAGGCTGTACGGAAGAAGAGATGGAGAGCCTATTCCGGGAAGTCCTGAAGGCTATTTACGTGAAGTAAGGGAGTGATTCATACGTGGAACCCATAGCAATCCAGTTGAACGGCGTATCCAAAATGCGAAAACGCAGAGTTATCGGCCCAATTGATCTGACCATCCCGGAAGGGTATATAGTGGCTATTCTCGGTCACAACGGTTCAGGCAAAAGCACCCTTCTTAACATGTTACAGCAAGTGGTGCTGCCAGATGCTGGGCAGATTATATGGTTTGGTCAGGAACATGATGGGCCACTTCCTATTGAACTGAGACAACAGATTGGTTTTGTGGCAGATAACGCTGGTTCAGAAGAGAACCGGATAACAGCACAAGAAGCGGCCCATTTCCGGGCGTACTGGTACCCACGTTGGGATATGAAGTTGTTCGATCAACTGATTCAGGATATGGAAGTACCTGTTGATGTGAAGCTGAACAAGATGTCCAAGGGAGAAAGGCGGAAATTTGAGATTGCAGCTGCAATTGCAGCTCGCCCAAGACTATTGCTTTTGGATGAGCCTTCATCAGGATTGGACCCCTTTGCCTGGAAAGTGATGGTTGAGCAGTTCCGTACCTTCATGGCGGGGGGAGACACCACGATTCTGATTGCCACACATATTGCAGACGAAGTCAAAAGGCTTGCGGATTACATCGTATTGATGCACCGTGGTCAGTCACTGGGGATGGCCGAGAAAGATATGGTGCTCGATCAGTGGAAAGAAGTCTGGTATGAAGGAGATTTAAGGCCAGAAAGTATTCCTGGTGTTGTGGAATCTTCTATAGAAGAGGGAGGTCTGGTTCGCGTAATTACAACCCGGGTCAGCGAGGCGCAGGAGAGGCTGGAGCTGTCCAATAACCGGGTATTGAGAATCCGTAACTTGGAATTGGATGAAGTGCTGGCATTCTGGATTGCCGGGTATGCACCCGTACAGTGGAAATAACCGAAGGGAGACGATAAATGATGAACCGATTGGAATTGAAGCAAGTCGTCAAGCAATATGCAGACAAAACAGCCGTTAATGGAGTCACGCTCAATGTAAAAGAGGGGGAGATTTACGGACTGCTCGGAGCCAATGGTGCAGGTAAAACAACAACAATGCGTATGGTGCTTGGACTGATTCACCCGGACGGAGGGAATATCCTGTACAACGGCAAGCCCTATAATACGGAGCTGCAACAGATTATGGGTTATCTTCCGGAAGAGCGCGGATTGTACCCGAAGGTGAAAGTCAGCGAACAGATTAATTACCTGGCACGACTTCGTGGCATGAATGGTAAGGACGCAGATCAGAGCCTCAAGTACTGGCTGAACCGGTTTGAGGTACCTGAGTATTACGATAAGAAGATCGAGGAGTTATCCAAGGGTAATCAGCAGAAAATGGGCTTTATCGCGGCTGTAGTGCATAGACCGCAGATTCTCATTCTGGATGAAGCGTTCAGTGGACTGGATCCTGTGAATGTGGAATTACTCAAGTCCACCGTCAAAGAATTGCGAGACGAAGGCACGGCCATTCTGTTCTCAACACACCGTATGGAGCACGTTGAAGAGTTGTGTCGTCAGATCACCATTCTGCATCGTTCCAACACGGTGGTACAAGGAGAGATCAAGGAGATCAAGAGCCGGTATCCGCGTGAACAGGTATTCCTGGGTACGATTGGTAGTGTGGAAGGACTTGAACAGTTGCCTGGTGTGAAGAAAGTCGAGCGGAATGAGCGTGGTTACCTGATACATATTAGTCAGGTGGAAGCGGCTCAAGAGATTCTGAGAACAGCTATGACTCAGACGACAGTGGAACACTTTGAACTGAAGGAACCAACGCTTAACCAAATCTTTATTCGTGAGGTAGGTGAGTCGAATGAATAAAATGGGAACGATTACGGGTTTTACATTTAAAAACAAAGTTAAAACGAAATCATTCATGGTAACGACCATTGTACTTGCACTTTTAATTTCAATCGGACTCAATGTTCCGTATTTCATTACCTTATTCAACGGGGGTTCCATTGGTGGAGCTTCAAGCAGTAATCCTGTAAATATTGGTCTTCTGAGTACAGGGCAGCCTAAAGTTTCCGAGAAACTGGAGAGCTTCTCTGCGGCTCAAGGAGATCAGGCCTATCGATTCATTGCCAGTGGAGACAAGGATGAGGCGGCCCTTAAAGCAGATGCGGAAGCTGGGCTTACCGATGGTTATCTGAAGTTTGAAGCTGTTTCCGGGCAAGAGTTCCCGCAGCCCATTCTATATTCAGCAGAAGACGTATCACCTCAGATCATTGCATCCATTGAAGCAGCGTTGCAGAGTGTGAAGCTGGATGTGGTTGTGAAGGATGTACTCACAGCGGAGCAGAAGGAACTGATTACAACACCTGTGAAGCTCACTGAGCAAAGTTTGAGTACAGATGAGAGCGGAGCAGGTACTGAGTCTGAAGGTAAAATGAGCCCGATTAACTATATTGTGGTGTACTTGCTGATCATCCTGCTGTTTACCTCAACGATGATGACAGGTAACATGATTGCCTCTGAGATCACAGCTGAGAAGAGCTCACGTATTATGGAGATTCTGATTACGAGTGTATCACCGCTCAGTCAGATGTTTGGTAAAATCATCGGGATTTTCATGGTGGGGATGCTGCAAATCGGGATCTTCGGAGCGGTGGTTGCCGGAAATATCTTGTTGCCGCATAACCGTGCAGTATTAGGTGATTTCAATATGAGTGTAAGTGATGTGAATATTGCGGTTATTGTGTACGGACTCATATTCTACATTCTGGGTTACTTCCTGTATGCCGTGTTGTTTGCTGCCATTGGTTCAATGGTAAGCCGTACTGAAGAACTCGGTCAGGCTGTTCTGCCGATTACGATGTTGTCGCTTGTTTCCTTCTATATTGCCATCTTCAGTATTTCTACGCCGAACATTCTGTTGTTGAAAATCGCAAGCTTCATTCCATTCACGTCGCCGACCGCGATTCTGGTACGAATCGGCGCAGGAGTTGCGCCAACTTGGGAAATTCTAACGTCCTTAGCGATTCTTATTTTATCCATTATCATCTTCGGATGGCTTGCAGCCAAAATCTATCGCACAGGTGTGTTGATGTACGGTAAACGCCCAACCTTTAAGGAATTGTTTAAAGCCATGAAGGCATATAAGATCTAGGTTGAGTGTTTGAAGGTGTTGTGTGTTGTCATAATTAGCGAGATATGCATATTTATCCATAAATATGCATATCTCTTTTTGAAATTAGCTTGCAGCCATTGGTGGCCAATTTAATGTTGAACGCGCTACATGTTGTTTAATTATGTTCGATACAAACAGTCAAGAACGAATAATTACTTAGAAGTTATATTTAATTTGGGATGGTTGATTTTTGTATAAACAAGCTAAATTACATTCCGTAGGTCGAATTGACAATAAGTTAAGTAAATTACCTTTGTTTGTTACTAAATTTATTGAAAGTAAGAAGCATAGGCTTTTAATTGGCTGATTACAGAGAAATTTACCACAGTTCAACAAAGAACAGAAATTGAATTATCCATGCTAAAAATATTAACGATATGTGAAAAAGAAAGCTTCCTTTGGAACGATAATCTAAGAAAAATTAAAAGGACATAAGAGGGCTATAATCTATAAACCTTTATTTTAGGGTTGACAATATATAAAATTTCAAACAAAATACATGCTATAGCATATATTAAATTCATATGCATAAATTTATGAAAGAGGGGTAGATATGTTCATTTTTATCACAGTTTTACAGGTTCTATTAGGTGGTTTTTTCCTTTTTACAGGAAGCAAAATTATTTCCGGTAAAATGGCCAATGAGTTTAAACGTTTTGGACTGCCATCGTTCTTTAATGTTTTGACTGGTTCGTTCGAGATTGTGGGGGCAGCTGGTATGATCGTTGGCATCTGGATGCCTGTCGCAGCAATTTTAGCTGGTTCGCTTCTAGCCGGAACAATGCTTGCTGGAGCGCTTACTTTAATAGTCTTAGCTAAAGATCCGATTCAGAAGGCCATTCCAGCACTCATTTTGTTCATACTTAGCTTGATTGTATCCATGTATCATTTTTTCTAAACGAAATTAACGAATTTTTGACGGATTTCATGTGTAACCTTTGAGAGATCGACTATATTTGATTTAAGAAAATGATAAATGAGGGTACTACAATGGACTTATATAATATTACCGGCTTCTTGATCCATCGTACAGATGTTAAGCTTACAAACTATTTTACGAAACAATTAAAGCCCTACAAGGTGACACCGGAGCAGTGGAGCATTATCTCCTGTCTTGATATAGATAAAGCTATGACTCAAAAAGAGCTGGCGGAGGCCATCGATCGGGATCAAACAACGGTAGTGAGAATGATACATTCTTTAGAACGCAAGGGCATGGTTCGACGTATTGTTCATGATCAGGATAAGCGCTCACATTATTTATATTTGTCCTCTAAAGGTCAAGAAGTTAAAGGAAAGCTGTTGTTAACAGTTAAAAACGCGCATGACTATGTTACACGAGGTTTGGAACACGATGAATTAAATCAGTTAAAAATGATATTAGATAAACTGTACCGAAATGTGCAAGAAGATTAGTTAGACTCTATACCAGAGGATGAATCATGACAACTACATGCCGAAGCACAAAAATTGTGAGATTCTTTCCGAATGAAGCAGCAAGAATAAGGATCCAGCTTCTACTTACTTTAGAAGGAGCTATCAGAAATATATGGTCGAATATCATCGTTCACTGAATATTTAATTCCATCAATTCGATTATCCCAGCAATATTTTTAGTTGTACTCAAGCTGATAGGAGCTGCTTGATGTTTTCCTGAACATATTACTAGAGAAAGAAGGGAAGGAAAGATCACTGGATTATGATTCTAACTGGTTTTGAGATAGCGGCAATTCGCATACCATTAAGTATTTATGTTTCTGTAGAAGAATAGAAGACGGAATGATTTTAATTTAAATGAATAAAGTATTCTAAAATGAGACTGTTATCTAATACTAGATAGTGGTCTTTTTGCTATGTATAATTAAGATAAAATATCGAAAAAATCCGTATACATTATCATATATGAAGATGCAAAATGAGTTTTGCGCTTTTTCCTACTTATCATGAAAATATGTCCTGATAGATAAGCTTTATTGATGACTTTTTCTCACTAATTATGACAAGTGGTGTGCTGTGTCGGTGGTCATATTAAATCGAGTTCAGGAGAGGGTCGATGATCATGCAGCAGTTAAAAGGGTTCTATATACAGTTTTTGAGGGAAAATCTGTGGTTTAAAGCATTGATCGATCCTGACTACACTACTACTTTCAATTGTATTTAGCAGTTCAGCCTTTTCAGAGCAGGGCAACTACCAAAGCATCTCTAAATTAGCTATCGCTATTTTCTTCGTCGCATATGGAGTGAAGCTGTGGGGCAATCCGAAGGTTTCTATAGCATTCTTTTTCCTGGCTCTGATCAGTATCTATTTATCTTGGCATAGCTTGGATTTTGCGAATATCTAGCATTAAACCTATACGACGGTTTCGTTTTTATTGTTTCTTATCTAATGAGAGTAATGAAGGGAGAAAGTGCTGCTCCGTTTGCGGAGTGGCACCAATTCCCATCTTTAACCGTAGTATCTAAGTATGTCTATTCTATTAAAAAATGGATTGGCAACTATATTCCTTAAAGGAGGATACATAATATGAAGAATTGGAAACGCATGCTCTTATCTCTTACAATCTCGGTAGGGTTGCTCGCATCTGCAGTACCAGCTATGGCTGCTCCACAAGGAACTTCCGTCAAGGTTAATGACGAAGCTGTGAAATATGCTACAGGAGCGCCGATCCTGGAGAAAGGTACAACATTAGTTCCACTGCGGACTACGCTGGAAGCTATGGATGTGAAGCTAACAACTGCGACAGATGATACGATCACGGCTGTAGTAGATGGCAAAACGATTACACTCAAAAGCAAGCTTACACGTATCAACGGTGTAACGTATGCGCCAATCCGCATCGTCGGTGATGCAGCGGGTTATGAAGTTCGCTGGGATGCTGCAACGCGCACCGTGCTACTGGTATCCAAAGGTGGAGCAACTGAAACTGCGCAAACCGGTGGACGTGGCTTCATGTGGGAAGTTGAAAGCAATGGCAACACGGTCTATCTGGTAGGGTCCATGCATATTGCGGATGAGAGCTTCTATCCATTGCGTCCGGAGTTTGAAGAAGCCTTTGCGGAAGCTGACTATCTCGGGGTAGAGATTGATATTAGCAAAGCCGCTGATGAAGAGCAGCAAAAGCTGGTTCTAAGTCTGGGTTCGTATCAAGATGGAACAACACTGAAAGATCACATCTCCAGTGAAACGTATACTAAGCTGGGTGATGTATTGAAGAAAAATGGTCTGGAGTCTAACGCCTTGGATGCATTTAAGCCTTGGGTAGTAGAGAGCACACTTGCAAGTTTGAAGTCCACAACGGCAGGATACGAAGCGTCAGCAGGAGTGGATCTGTATTTCATCCAGAAAGCGATCGAGCGCAAACTTCCAGTTATCGAGCTGGAGAGTTATCAATCTCAACTTGGCATGTTTAACGACTTTTCCAAAGAAACACAAGAGGAAACACTGAAAGCGACAATCGAAAACTTCGACGTGTTGGATAACAGTGTGAAAGAAATGGCTGAGATGTGGAAAACGGGTAATGACGAGCAACTGCTTGAACTGACAAACAGCTTCTCCACTAACGAGGAATATAACAAAGCAATGCTGGTTGATCGTAACATTGGTATGGCGGACAAAATCGATGGTTACTTGAAAAACGGCAAAGGTGAGGAGTATTTCATTGTTGTTGGTGCGGCACACTACTTGGGCGATCACGGCATCGTGAAACTGCTTGAGGATAAAGGATATAAAGTAGAACGGAAATAAATATAGATTACTATAGAAGGTAACCCTTTCGTCTCGAATATAAGAGTTGAGAGGGTTGCCTTCTTATATATAGAAGAAAGATAGATTTAAATAAAGAAGATTAAGCTGCAGGATAATAAAATTGAACCTAAGAGTTCATGGTAGATTGAAGGTCCTTAATATGGTTAGATCGTGGATTTGATAAGTTTTGAAATTAACTCTTTACAAGTGTGTGTTCTACATGGTATACTCTATTTCCGGCCAAAAAAACACGAGATATACGGTGCGGCAAGCGATTGAAATAAGCTTCGAAAGAAACTTAAAAAAAGAGCTTGCAAAGTTGGTTCGGACATGATATTATATAAGAGTTGCTGAAGAGAACAACATTCGGTAACGAAAACAAGTTTGATCTTTGAAAACTGAACAACGAGTGAGTAAACATTCTGCTTGCAGAATGAACGCGAAAGTTTGAGACAAGCCTTGGCTTGAATCGACTGGAGCACAAATGAGATTTTTAATCTCGTCAGATTCAAAATGAGCTTATCGCTCTTTTCAATACTTTATTGGAGAGTTTGATCCTGGCTCAGGACGAACGCTGGCGGCATGCCTAATACATGCAAGTCGAGCGGACTTGAAGAGAAGCTTGCTTCTCTGATGGTTAGCGGCGGACGGGTGAGTAACACGTAGGCAACCTGCCCTCAAGTTTGGGACAACTACCGGAAACGGTAGCTAATACCGAATAGTTGTTTTCTTCGCCTGAAGGAAACTGGAAAGACGGAGCAATCTGTCACTTGGGGATGGGCCTGCGGCGCATTAGCTAGTTGGTGAGGTAACGGCTCACCAAGGCGACGATGCGTAGCCGACCTGAGAGGGTGATCGGCCACACTGGGACTGAGACACGGCCCAGACTCCTACGGGAGGCAGCAGTAGGGAATCTTCCGCAATGGGCGAAAGCCTGACGGAGCAATGCCGCGTGAGTGATGAAGGTTTTCGGATCGTAAAGCTCTGTTGCCAGGGAAGAACGCTTGGGAGAGTAACTGCTCTCAAGGTGACGGTACCTGAGAAGAAAGCCCCGGCTAACTACGTGCCAGCAGCCGCGGTAATACGTAGGGGGCAAGCGTTGTCCGGAATTATTGGGCGTAAAGCGCGCGCAGGCGGTCATTTAAGTCTGGTGTTTAATCCCGGGGCTCAACCCCGGATCGCACTGGAAACTGGGTGACTTGAGTGCAGAAGAGGAGAGTGGAATTCCACGTGTAGCGGTGAAATGCGTAGATATGTGGAGGAACACCAGTGGCGAAGGCGACTCTCTGGGCTGTAACTGACGCTGAGGCGCGAAAGCGTGGGGAGCAAACAGGATTAGATACCCTGGTAGTCCACGCCGTAAACGATGAGTGCTAGGTGTTAGGGGTTTCGATACCCTTGGTGCCGAAGTTAACACATTAAGCACTCCGCCTGGGGAGTACGGTCGCAAGACTGAAACTCAAAGGAATTGACGGGGACCCGCACAAGCAGTGGAGTATGTGGTTTAATTCGAAGCAACGCGAAGAACCTTACCAGGTCTTGACATCCCTCTGATCGATGCAGAGATGTATCTTTCCTTCGGGACAGAGGAGACAGGTGGTGCATGGTTGTCGTCAGCTCGTGTCGTGAGATGTTGGGTTAAGTCCCGCAACGAGCGCAACCCTTATATTTAGTTGCCAGCACTTCGGGTGGGCACTCTAGATAGACTGCCGGTGACAAACCGGAGGAAGGTGGGGATGACGTCAAATCATCATGCCCCTTATGACCTGGGCTACACACGTACTACAATGGCCGGTACAACGGGCTGCGAAATCGCGAGATGGAGCCAATCCCAACAAAGCCGGTCTCAGTTCGGATTGCAGGCTGCAACTCGCCTGCATGAAGTCGGAATTGCTAGTAATCGCGGATCAGCATGCCGCGGTGAATACGTTCCCGGGTCTTGTACACACCGCCCGTCACACCACGAGAGTTTATAACACCCGAAGTCGGTGGGGTAACCGCAAGGAGCCAGCCGCCGAAGGTGGGATAGATGATTGGGGTGAAGTCGTAACAAGGTAGCCGTATCGGAAGGTGCGGCTGGATCACCTCCTTTCTATGGAGAATCGTTTCCTGCAACGGAAACATTCAAATATGCAGCTTAGCTGCAAAACACTCACTCGTTGCTCAGTTTTGAGAGCTCAAACTCTCAAACAGCTTGCTTTTGCATGGAGCTTGTTCTTTGAAAACTAGATATCGAAACGAAACAAACGCGAATTAGAACATTCCTTTTTAGCTGAACTTGTGTTAAACAAGTTTCAATAAAAACGGTAGATTGCACGTACGATGGTATCGAATGGGAGCGACTTTTGGCTTTGCGCAAGCAAACCAAGGGAAGCGAGCAGTCGAAACCGGAGCACGAGGTTAAGCTACTAAGAGCACACGGAGGATGCCTAGGCGCTAGGAGCCGATGAAGGACGTGGCGAACAACGAAACTGCCTCGGGGAGCTGTAAGCAAGCTTTGATCCGGGGGTGTCCGAATGGGGAAACCCAGCTGGGGTAATTTCCAGTTACTCACAACTGAATACATAGGTTGTGTAGAGGCATACCAGGGGAACTGAAACATCTAAGTACCCTGAGGAAGAGAAAACAATAGTGATTCCGTCAGTAGCGGCGAGCGAACGCGGAGAAGCCCAAACCAAAGAGCTTGCTCTTTGGGGTTGTGGGACGTCTCACATGGAGTTACAAAGGAACCGGTTAAGCGAAGAGGTCTGGAAAGGCCCGCCAAAGAAGGTAAAAGCCCTGTAGTTGAAAGTTGGTTCCCTCCGAGACGGATCCCGAGTAGTGCGGGGCACGTGAAACCCCGTATGAATCCGGCAGGACCATCTGCCAAGGCTAAATACTTCCTAGCGACCGATAGTGAAGCAGTACCGTGAGGGAAAGGTGAAAAGCACCCCGGAAGGGGAGTGAAATAGAACCTGAAACCGTGTGCTTACAAAAAGTCAGAGCCCGTTTTAGGGGTGATGGCGTGCCTTTTGTAGAATGAACCGGCGAGTTACGTTCCCGTGCAAGGTTAAGGTGAAGAGCCGGAGCCGCAGCGAAAGCGAGTCTGAATAGGGCGACTGAGTACGTGGACGTAGACCCGAAACCGGGTGATCTACCCCTGTCCAGGGTGAAGGTGCGGTAACACGCACTGGAGGCCCGAACCCACGCATGTTGAAAAATGCGGGGATGAGGTGGGGGTAGCGGAGAAATTCCAATCGAACTCGGAGATAGCTGGTTCTCCCCGAAATAGCTTTAGGGCTAGCCTCGGAAAACAGAGTCGTGGAGGTAGAGCACTGATTGGGTGCGGGGCCCGCAAGGGTTACCAAGCTCAGTCAAACTCCGAATGCCATAGACTTACTTCCGGGAGTCAGACAGTGAGTGCTAAGATCCATTGTCAAAAGGGAAACAGCCCAGACCATCAGCTAAGGTCCCCAAGTGTGTGTTAAGTGGGAAAGGATGTGGAGTTGCACAGACAACCAGGATGTTGGCTTAGAAGCAGCCATCATTGAAAGAGTGCGTAATAGCTCACTGGTCGAGTGACTCTGCGCCGAAAATGTAACGGGGCTAAACACACCACCGAAGCTATGGCTTGATGCTTTGCATCAGGGGTAGGGGAGCGTTGTATAAGGGTTGAAGGTGTACCGTAAGGAGCGCTGGACATTATACAAGTGAGAATGCCGGTATGAGTAACGAAAAGATCAGTGAGAATCTGATCCGCCGAAAGCCTAAGGGTTCCTGAGGAAGGCTCGTCCGCTCAGGGTAAGTCGGGACCTAAGGCGAGGCCGAAAGGCGTAGTCGAAGGACAACAGGTCGAAATTCCTGTACCACCGTAAGCCGTTATGAGCAATGGGGGGACGCAGTAGGGTAGTGACGCGGACTGATGGATGTCCGTCTAAGCAGTAAGGCTGATGTGTAGGCAAATCCGCACATTGTAAGGCTGAGCTGTGATGGGGAGCGAAAATTATAGTAGCGAAGGTCATGATCTCACACTGCCAAGAAAAGCCTCTAGCCAGGTGATGGTGCCCGTACCGCAAACCGACACAGGTAGGCGAGAAGAGTATTCTAAGGCGCGCGGAAGAACTCTCGTTAAGGAACTCGGCAAAATGACCCCGTAACTTCGGGAGAAGGGGTGCCCCGGTAGTGTGAATAGCACGAGGGGGCCGCAGTGAAAAGGCCCAAGCGACTGTTTAGCAAAAACACAGGTCTGTGCGAAGCCGTAAGGCGAAGTATACGGGCTGACGCCTGCCCGGTGCTGGAAGGTTAAGGGGAGTGGTTAGGAGCAATCCGAAGCTGTGAACCGAAGCCCCAGTAAACGGCGGCCGTAACTATAACGGTCCTAAGGTAGCGAAATTCCTTGTCAGGTAAATTCTGACCCGCACGAATGGCGTAACGACTTGGGCGCTGTCTCAACGAGAGATCCGGTGAAATTTTAATACCTGTGAAGATGCAGGTTACCCGCGACAAGACGGAAAGACCCCATGGAGCTTTACTGCAGCTTGATATTGAATTTGGGTACGATCTGTACAGGATAGGTGGGAGCCTTTGAAACGTGAGCGCCAGCTTGCGTGGAGGCAACGTTGGGATACCACCCTGATCGTATCTAGGTTCTAACCTGGTACCGTAATCCGGTGCGGGGACAGTGTCAGGTGGGCAGTTTGACTGGGGCGGTCGCCTCCTAAAGAGTAACGGAGGCGCCCAAAGGTTCCCTCAGAATGGTTGGAAATCATTCGAAGAGTGCAAAGGCATAAGGGAGCTTGACTGCGAGACCTACAAGTCGAGCAGGGACGAAAGTCGGGCTTAGTGATCCGGTGGTACCGCATGGAAGGGCCATCGCTCAACGGATAAAAGCTACCCTGGGGATAACAGGCTTATCTCCCCCAAGAGTCCACATCGACGGGGAGGTTTGGCACCTCGATGTCGGCTCATCGCATCCTGGGGCTGAAGTAGGTCCCAAGGGTTGGGCTGTTCGCCCATTAAAGCGGTACGCGAGCTGGGTTCAGAACGTCGTGAGACAGTTCGGTCCCTATCTGTCGTGGGCGTAGGAAATTTGAGAGGAGCTGTCCTTAGTACGAGAGGACCGGGATGGACGTACCGCTGGTGTACCAGTTGTTCCGCCAGGAGCACCGCTGGGTAGCTATGTACGGACGGGATAAACGCTGAAAGCATCTAAGCGTGAAGCCCCCCTCAAGATGAGATTTCCCAGTATGTAAGACCCCTTGAAGACGACGAGGTAGATAGGCTGGGGGTGGAAGTGCAGCAATGCATGGAGCTGACCAGTACTAATCGGTCGAGGGCTTATCCAATAGCAAGTGATAATTCGTATGTTTCGTTTCGAATCTAGTTTTCAGAGAACGATCTCTGAAATGTAAGCTAAGCTATGCGTTTGGTGGCGATGGCGGAGGGGTTCCACACGTACCCATCCCGAACACGACCGTTAAGCCCTCTAGCGCCGATGGTACTTGGACCGCAGGGTCCTGGGAGAGTAGGACGCCGCCAAGCAATATAAAGACACACTTGATGATATCGAGTGTGTCTTTTTGTTTTACTATTTTACACTGGCAAACAACTAACTTACAGATGAGACGAAATTAAGATTCTTCACTTATATGAAGACTTCCAATATTATTGATCAGACTATTAATGCTGGTAGGTATATTTCCATCTGTTCGACTTCTTATTCTTAGCTCCTTCAGCAACCTTTCAGTTGAATTTAACGTACGTTTCAGTGGGATAGGGTATAGTGAAGCTAAGTAAAGAGGGGAGAAATCATAATGAATATATCTTCTACAGCCAGCTCCACTACATCATACATATCGACATCTTCGAGTTCGGACAATTCAAGCAGCTTGGAGAAACAAAAGACGAAGCTTGAGGCTCAGCTGGAGAAAGTACAATCCAGCAAGGACGATGAACAGACTAAGGAGACAAAGACCAAACAACTTCAACAGCAGATCAAACAGATTGAGAACCAGATTGCACAGCAAAGCTCTCAAGGAGCTGGTACAACTGCTACGAAGGAGGCTCCACCTGCCCAACCACCATCCAATGGAATGGGAGTAGCTACCCCTAAGGAGATTGCAAACGCAACGACAGACAGCAATGGTCGATTTGATATACGTATCTAATTCCATCTAAATTTAGGATAAAACAAAAGCCCTGACCGATCTATATTGATCGTGCAGGGCTTTGTATATTAGTTTTTTAGATTATTTATGAGGTCTACCTACATTTTATCTACGTTCCATTGATCTTCTATCTGTTGCTGTTATTACCTGTTAACGTTATTCAGACTGCAGCGCGTGTATTCGATCCGTAAGGGATCGTTTTCTATAGTACAGGGCTATGGTTGCGAGAACCAGCATTTCGGACAGCGGTACGGCAAGCCAGACACCCGTGACACCAAAGAATGAAGGGAGGATCGCAATCAACGCAATCATGATGATCATTTCACGCGCAGCTGTAATCCAGATGGCCATTTTGGCATTGCCTACAGATTGAAAATAGGTGCTCATGACAAAGTTAACACCCATAAACACATAGGCAAATGTAAATATACGTAATCCGTAGACGGCATTATCTGTTACGCCGGTACTGAAGTTTCCAAAGATTTGCACGAAATAAGGCGCACCAATTTGAACAACAATCAGTAATAGTAGACCGCAAGCCAGAGCCGTTTTGGTAGCTAAACGTATCGTTTGTTGTACCCGTTTAATCTGTTTCGCACCATGATAATAACTGATCAGAGGTTGGGCAGCAGACGCCAGACCCAGGAACGCTAACAGTACCACACCATGAATATAGTTCAACACGGTAAAGGATGCTACACCATCCGTACCCGCAATGCGGTCCATGGAGATATTGTGAGAGACAGAGAAGACCGACATGCCAAGTTCAGCCAGAAAGCTGGGGAAACCAATGAGTAGAAGGGAAGCCAGCAGTTTGTTGTTCCATTTGAACCGGGTGAACGTGAGATTATTTGTTTTTTTGAAAAAATGAGTAAACAGGACAAGTAGCGCAAGAGACGCCGATACAATTGTACCGAGGGCCACACCGCGTACACCCCATTCGAGTACATACAGTGTTATATAATTGATGATGATATTGGCTACAGCAAACGTAATCTGAGCGTACATGGATGTGTTGGGGTTCCCATCGTTTCGTACAAAGATAGAGAGTGCATTCTCAATGGTGAAAACAAACCCGAACAATAACATGATATTCATATAGTCTGAAGCAAACGGGAAGGTCTCGGCGTTTGCACCGAGGGAGTATACCAGTTTGTCTTTGAATGTAAATGCAACATAACCAATGGCTACCGTAACTAACATAATGAGCATAATGGATTTGGTAAAAATTTGTTTGGCTGATGTGATATCTTTTCTACCCATAGCGTTGGAGTACAACGTTGCCCCGCCCATACCAATCCACAGCGACATGGCAACAAAGAGCGTGTAGACAGGTGAGGCAATGCCGATCCCGGCCATCGCGGTAGAACCCAGTTTGTGTCCAACCATAATGCCGTCGATAATAAAATTAAAAGCAACTACCAGCATCCCCAATACAGAAGGCACGAGGTAACTTATAAAAGCTTTACCTACAGATTGCCCTTCCAATGGATGCGTCCAATTCGTATTCATAATGACCTCCGTTAGTAAACTGAATGTTCATTCTGTATATAATAATACTGAACGTTCGTTCTGTATGATAACACGCCATGAATTCTCTTGGCAACTTTTACGTTTAAATATCGTTTATGTGATAGAGTAGGTGGATATTTATAAGGCGGGAGGAATCTCTTGATGAAACAAAATAAATACGATGAAGCTGAGTTTTTCGACAACTATAGTAAGATGGCTCGTTCCGTTCAAGGGCTGGATGCAGCCGGGGAGTGGTATGAACTGCAGACTCTTTTGCCTGATTTGAAGGACAAGCGTGTGCTGGATTTGGGATGTGGTTTTGGGTGGCACTGCCGGTATGCGCGAGAGCAGCAAGCGAGTTCAGTGATCGGTGTAGATCTGTCTGAAAATATGCTTCAGCGTGCTCGTGAAATGACGGACGACCCGCAGATCCAGTACAAGCAGCTGGCGATTGAAGATATTGATTTTGCACCGGGACAATTCGACATTGTGATTAGTTCACTTGCCTTGCATTATATTGAAAGATTAGACACGGTGTACGCTAAGATCAATGATTGTCTCGTAGAAGGTGGCACATTTGTACTATCTTCCGAACATCCCATCTTCACCGCTCGTGCTGCGCAGGATTGGCATTACGGACCCACAGGTGAGATTCTTCACTGGCCCGTGGATGATTACCATGATGAAGGGAAACGTGTGGCGAACTTTCTGAATCAGGATGTGGTTAAATATCATCGCACTCTGGCAACACATCTCAATGAACTGATTAAGGCAGGGTTTGCTATTCAAAAGGTGGCTGAATCCAAACCATCACCAGAGATGATCGAACAGGTTCCAGGCATGCGAGACGAAAATCGAAGACCGATGTTTCTGATGATTGCTGCTGTGAAAGTATAACGATGAAAATGATATGATAGACCAGAGGGCAGAAAGAAACTGAGGAAGTGGAGCGTTCGCTTAAAAGCTTTCTGATAGAGATTTCTAACTAAGCAAACTTGAAGGAATCAGCGTGTTCAGCGATGTTGAACATGCTGTTTTTTTATTTTGCTACAATAATAAGAAATAATGTCCAAAACAGGGAACCAAATCACATTAGACTCAGTCATATTAAGTGAGGTGAACAACAGTTGGATGATCAATTACTGGCACAGGCTCAGACCATAGACAATTACACACTTAGTAGCATAATGGATGACTACGGAAATGACGTGTGGAATTACGCTTATTTTCTGACCAAAAGTGCCGAACAGGCAGATGAATTGTCACAGGAGGTATTTATTCGGGCGTACTCAGGGATCGCTCATTATCGTGGAGATTGCTCACTGAAAACATGGCTGTTGACGATTACTAGGAACACCACTTTTACATATCGAAAATCCAGATTTTTTCGTAGCAGTCTGTGGGGAGAGACGTTACCCATTGAGACAGAGCATGGGGGTTCGAACCAAAGAGTCATGATTGCAGAGCAGCCTGCACATCCTTCGGCCGAGATGGAAGTGATGCGTAAGGAGCATATCCATGAAATCTGGGATATTGTTCTGGCGTTGCCAAAGAAGTTTCGGGAGATTCTTTTGCTGAATCTGAAGTATGAGCTTACGACGAGTGAGATTGCTGAGATGTTGAAAATCAGCTCAGGCACAGTAAAATCCAGACTATCCCGAGGTAAGGATAAGGTACGGAAACAATGGGAGGAGCGAAGCAAATGACACACAAGGATGAGCAATGGGAGAAGGAAATCCGGAAGGGACCGTTTGCTTCGTCTCCTTTTACAGAGGATCACAAGCGAAAGGTGCTTCAACAGGTGGAGTGGATGAAGAAGTCGGAAGAGGGAAGCAAGGGAGATAGGCCAGAGAGCAGATCCAGGTCATCCAGGCCGTTTAGACCGCAAGTGAAAAATGCGTCACACAAGCGTCGCCTTAGAAGAGGGCCTCTTGTTGCCGGCACGGGCGCGTTGGTTATTGCTGCTGGATTGTTCCTATGGATCTGGGATGATGGACAGCTGGTGAAACCCGTGATCGAGCATGTCTATCCGACAGCAGCGTTACAGTTATCCGATGGTTTGAACACAAATCTGCTAACCGACAAAATGAAAAGAAATGTTGCAACTACCATGCGAGATGATCTGGGTAAACAGCTGAAAATTATGAAAGTGGAAGACTTGCCTGTGTCCGGCAGAATATATGTAGAGGCTGGAAATGAAAGTGAGAAGGAGTATGCACAGATATGGCTCGATGCGACAACAGGAAATCTGCGTGAAGTAGGAATGAGACGTGAGATGCAGCCAAGCGAGCTGGAACACCGTTATCTGCGTCAAGTTCCATCGCTTTTGCAAAGTATAGGCAGTACTCCAACGCTTAAACCTGCATCAGTCCAACGTTTTGTGAGTATGAAGCAAGGGGAGTCGGAGCCAATATCGCATACGACATTAGCGTTAGAGAATGAGACTGGCGATGGTTATGGGGAGATTGTATGGCAGCAGGACAAGGCTGTCTCGATCACAGGCGACCTTAGACCTGATCAAGTATCCCAGGCGGCGCTGGCGGATGCCAGAAACGCGATTGAGGCTCTGTCTGGTAAAGCCAATCTTGATCTGATAAGAGCAAGCCGAAGCAAAGATGATGAACTCGGTAAGGATACAGTCTTTTTTTCCTTTAAAGATAACTACTTTGTACAGATGACCGAAGGAAAAGCAGGCTTGGGTTATACGGTTGGGGATGCTAATCACTATGAGCAACAAGAAATAGGCAACATTGAAGAGATGGAGGCTTATCATGAGAAATTATATAATATAGATGAGTTTCTTCTTAGAGAAAAAGTGGGGCCAATAGTGAAGAAGATATTTAACATTGATTTTGATGCTTATAAACTTCACAGAAATGCTGAGCAATTAGGAGTCGTCTCATTTGAACTGGAGTCGAGCACGGATGTTTTTCAGGTTGAATACAGGGAAGATGGACGGATCAAGATGATTACCAGAGGCGAGTTATAGGGCTGATCTTATATGTTACAATTTACTTCATAGATGGAATGTGTATAAGGAGATAACGATGAAATATTTGGTGAGTTCATGTCTGGCAGGGGTAGCTTGCCGTTACAATGGAACAGCGAGCCTGGATGAGAAAATTCAGGAGCTGGTGGAGCAGGAGCAGGCTAAGATGGTATGTCCGGAGCTGCTTGGCGGATTCTCCACTCCACGGGAACCGGCTGAAATTATCGGTGGCACGGGCAAGGACGTACTGGCAGGCACTGCAAAAGTGATCGAGAAAAGTGGCAAGGACGTCACAAAGCTGTATATTAAGGGAGCCTATCAGACGCTCGAATGGGCCAAAAAATTGAATGTATCGTGTGTGGTATTGAAGGAGTTCAGTCCGTCCTGTGGTACACAGATGATCTATGATGGGAAGTTTGCCAATCACAAGGTAACTGGAGAAGGTGTCACCTCAGCATTGCTGCGACAAGAAGGATTTACCGTCATTTCTGAAAATGAGTGGATGGAGCAACTATAGGTCGAACAGATATCGTTTCATATTCACAGAAAAGCCGCTGGATTATATCCTAGCGGCTTTTCTGTTGTCTCCCATTACTTTTCTCATTAAATGAATAAAGTCGATTTTCCTGAAATGCTAACAAACAATATGGATACATACGATATAGATATAAGATATATAAGGCAATCTACTATTTAAAGTGGGGGAATAATCATGTCAATTCAGTCTAAGCCAAAAAATAAGAAAGGAAATAAACTCAAAAATATGAAATTAACAACAACGATGGTCATCATGACTGTGATTAGTCTAATCGGCTTGTTTACTGTTTTTCTGATTGGGATTTTCGGAATGAACGAAGCAAAAACGGGACAAGGTATCCTCTACAATGACCGCTTCCAGCATCAAACCAATGTTCTTGAATTGAAAAGTAATTTCTATAATATGCGTGCCAATTATACAAAGGTTCTTGATAATGCAGAGTATACAGACAAACAGTACGATCAGGTTCAGAAAGGTAAGAAGAGTATCACGGATGGCTTGAATGAATTTTCAGCAAGAACATTGGATACCAAAGAAAAAGAGATATTTGCAGATTTGGCAACAAAGATGGATACATATTATCAGGATATTGAGCAAATCATGGATACCAAAAAGATGTCGGGCACCTACGATAGTGAAGAGAGAGGAAGAATTAACAAAAGCAGTACAGCGATTGTGGAGACGATCACCCTTTTGAGTGCGCATAACGAAGAAGAGTCAGCCAAGCTCTATGCGGATACACAGGAAGTAATTCAGCAACGAGCATTGGTACTCGGTTCGGTTCTTTTGTTTTCACTTGCAGCACTCATTCTTATTTCATTTGTAGTGATTCGCAGTATACGTCAACGAATGAAAGCTATCACCCGTTATTGTGAAGAAATAACACAAGGCAACTTAACGGCATCCTTAGATCCGCATCTAACACAGGGAAATAATGAGATAAGTGTCATCGCACGAGCTATTCGTACAATGACCGATTCCACAACAAATGTCATTCGTGGTGTAGTTCAGGAATCTCATCATATCAACCAGGTTAGCGATCTTACCAACCAGAATATGGCTGGTCTGAATGAACGAATTCGTGAAGTATCAGCTACAGTTGAAGAGCTCTCGGCTGCAATGGAAGAGGCTTCAGCCCATACGGAAAATATGAATCATTCGGCTGCGGAGATGCAACAGGGAGCTGAATATATATCGGAACAGACATCTAAACAAGCAGAGTCCGCCTATGTGACCAGCACGAAGGCTGAAAAGTTGAAGCAGGAAGCCCGCGAATCGAGCCGAGCAGCCATAGACATGTATGATCATACGAGTAAGAAGATGTCAGAAGCGCTGGAACGTGCAACAGCTGTAGATCAGATTGGTATATTATCTCAATCTATCTTGGATGTTACGGCGCAGACTAATCTGCTTGCACTCAATGCATCCATTGAAGCTGCAAGGGCTGGAGAAGCAGGTAGAGGTTTTGCGGTTGTTGCAAGCGAGATTCGAAAGTTGGCTGATGATTCCAGACAGGCTGCCGATCAAATTCAGCAGGTCACGGAAGAAGTTATGCAGTCTGTGACCAATCTGTCCTCGAATGCTAAAGAGTTGCTATCCTTTATGTTCAATCAGGTTGGCAAAGATTATAAATTATTGGAGGATACAGCTGAACAGTATTATGTCGATTCCCTTGATCATGCCAATGCAGTTAAAGATCTCAATGCAACCTCACAACAAGTGACTGCAAATATCAAAATACTAGTGGGCTCCATTCACGAAATTGCATCAGCCAGTGAACAATCAGCCGCATCCAGTCAGGAAATCGCAGGACATATGGTTGCCTCTGCTGCGCAATCTGTGGAAGTAGTTAAACAATCTGATCAAGTCAAGGATAGTGCATTAAATTTGAATAAGCTGGTTCAAGATTTCAAGATTTAAAAGAAAAGAGTCATAGATAATCCACTAGGGCCATGTATGCCCAGTGGATTATTGCTGTCTTTCATCAATACTTACTTTTATAAACCAAGAAACAATAATGTGCGTACTTTTAATTTATACATATAGAGCCTAAAATAATACTTGAGATGAAACCACTTAAACATTATTGTTCAACATAAAAAAGTTATAAAAAGGACGTGGAGCTCCATGGAAGTTACAGCAAAGTCAAAGACAAAGGAAGACATCTTAAAGGCGTATCATTTCCGGCATGCAACAAAGATATTTGATGATACCCGCAAAATCTCGGATGAGGATTTCCAATTTATATTGGAAACAGGCAGATTATCTCCAAGTTCCATTGGCCTTGAACCGTGGAAGTTTCTGATTGTACAAAATCCAAACCTGCGTAAGCGTCTGTCCGAAGTCTCTTCCGGCGCGCAAAAGCAATTGGCTACAGCAAGCCATTTTGTTGTTATTTTGGCCCGATCAGATGCCAGTTATAATTCTCCCTATGCGGAGTACATGTTGAAGGAAACAAAGGGAATGCCAAATAACGTATTTGAGCTAACAAGTGAGGCTTATGGAAAGTTTCAAAATAACCAGAAGATTCTGGATAATCCACGATCATTATTTGACTGGGCATCTAAACAGACTTATATTGCACTCGGCAACATGATGACGGCGGCAGCTCAGATCGAGATTGATTCTTGTCCAATCGAAGGTTTCAGCCGTGAGGGCGTCCACCGTATTATGGAAGAAGAGGGCTTGCTTGAAAATGGCGCATGGGGCGTCTCCATGATGGCAGCCTTCGGTTATCGGGCAGAGGAGCCCCAGCGTGAGAAGTCCCGACAATCCGTTGAGAAAATCACGCAATGGATTAACTGAATTCAGCATGAATCCAACATGAATTCAAAAACGATTAGCTAAGATCTAACATTATAGATCAGGATCAAAGTAGAATCGAAACAGCCCGATATTTCCACATGTTAGCAGGATGGAAAGGGCTGTTTTTCTTTTTATATAAAATAACTTGAAAATACATAGATGTCTATTTATAATGAGGTCATGCCTAAATACAACGCAATTGCACTGATTGCAAGAATCAGAGACCATGTCAACAAACGGATTGTACACGAATTGGAACAGCATGAGGTAACAGGGATTGTTCCTTCTCATGGAGATGTATTGATGTTCTTATACCGGGAAGAGACGCTGTCGATCAAGATGTTGGCTGAACGTGTTCAACGCACGCAACCAACGGTAACGGTACTGGTCAACAAGCTGGAGAAGCTTGGCTATGTTGAACGCAACAAGAGTGCGGAAGATAGCCGGGTGACGATTATTCGCCTAACCGAACAGGGGAAGCGACTCGAACCGATCTTCCATCAGGTATCAGAGCAGATTAATGACATCATCTATAGTAGCTTGTCCGATGAACAGTCGGAGCAATTGGAGAGCTTGTTATCCATTATTGTCCGAAAGTTATAATGAATGAACTCTTCTGCCTGCAACCCTTTCAGATTTGACTGGGGTGGAGGCGGAGGAGCCCAAATATTTTTTTGCCCATATACATAGATATCTATGTATGCGGGAGCGTATCAATGTAACCCCATTTTCGCAACCTAACTCAAACCAAACCTGGAGGGATTCACACTATGAAACATCTTATCGTATATGCTCACCCGCACACAGACAGCTTGAATAACGCAATCCTCAATACTGCTGTAGAAGCTCTCAAAGCTCAAGGCCATGAAGTAGACGTTCGTGACTTGTACAAACTTGGATTCCAACCCGTACTGACTGAAGCTGACACAGCTTCCATGCGTGCAGGACAGACACCACAGGATATCGCAACAGAGCAACAGTTTGTTACGGATGCAGAAGTTATCACATTCATCTATCCGATCTGGTGGACAGGTCTTCCTGCCATTATGAAAGGATATGTTGACCGTGTATTCGCCTATGGTTTTGCATATGCAGCAGGTGAAGCGGGAATCGAGAAATTGCTGACAGGCAAAAAAGGACTCATCATCAACACACATGGTACACCAAGTGAAATTTATGATCAGATTGGCATGACTGCTGGACTGAAATTAACTTCAGACGTAGGCATCTTCGATTTTGTAGGTATTGAAGCCGTAGATCATCTGCTCTTCGGTAGTATTGGATATCTGGATGCACCCGCATATCAAGCCATGTTGGATCAGGTTAAACAGACGATTACAACCAATTTCTAATATGGATGTTGAATCCAGATACGGATTCCATATGATACCAGACCGACTCGATCATGAGTCGGTTTGTTTGTTCATGTGTTTGCAAAATGGATGAAAGGGGGTATAATCGTACCCATGGAACCTATACTTATATTTAAAGCATTATCGAACGAGACACGTAGACAAATCCTGTTGTGGCTCAAAAACCCGGAGCAACACTTCCCACCGCTGGAACTATCTCAGCATCCGGATGGTGGCAAGAACGGAATCTGTGTTGGCACGATTCAACTGAAGGCTGGACTGGCTCAGTCGGTTATATCCAGTTATCTGCTGACTATGCTCAAGGCAGGGTTGCTGCTCTCCGAGCGCAGAGGACAATGGACGTATTATCGGCGCAACGAGGAGACGATACGTCAGTTTGCCGAGTACGTACAGAACGAGTTATAAGCCGGATGCCGGAACGGAAGCTAGGATGCATATGCAGGCAGGGATTCCGTCCGGATGTAAACGGCTAGTTTATGAACACATCACCATATCCAGTTGTGATTTAATTAATCTATATATCTGGATATACAAAAATATAATCATCGAGGAGATTAAACGATAATGACTACAGAAAATACGGCTTCATCCCATAAAGAACATATTAATGACGTTAAGCTTTCCATCCTGGATCTGGCTCCCGTCGTTGTGGGTGCAACACCTGCTGATGCTTTGCGCAACAGTCTTGATCTGGCACAGCATGCAGAGCGTTGGGGATATCATCGTTACTGGGTAGCTGAACATCACAACATGCCGGGTATTGCTTCTTCCGCAACTTCGGTTGTTATTGGATATCTGGCTGGTGGAACCAAAACGATTCGTCTGGGTTCAGGAGGCATCATGTTGCCTAACCATGCACCGCTTGTCATCGCTGAGCAGTTTGGTACTCTGGAATCCCTTTATCCTGGCAGAATTGACCTGGGACTGGGTCGCGCACCAGGTAGTGACCGCCGTACATCGCTTGCACTACGTAAAGATCTGAACAGTGGGGAAGATTTCCCTGAGCTTTTGGCAGAACTCAGAGCATACTTTGATGCTTCGGCGACATCTTATCATGCGCCTGTTCGCGCAGTTCCTGGAGAAGGATTGAATATTCCAATTTACCTCCTGGGGTCCAGTGATTTCAGTGCACGTCTGGCAGGTCAGCTGGGATTGCCGTTTGCTTTTGCCAGCCACTTCTCGCCCGATTATACTCGGATCGCATTAGAGACGTATCGAAACAACTTCCAACCATCTGAAAGCTTGAAGGAGCCACATGTGATTGTTGGTGTTAACGCTGTTGTTGCAGATACAGACGAGGAAGCAGCATGGCTGGGTACAACGATGCAACAGCAGTTCCTGAACATTATTCGTGGCACAACGGGATTGGTACAGCCTCCGGCAGAGATGGAAGGCAAATGGACGGATCGTGAGAAAGCTGGTGTGGAGCAGACGCTGAAGGCAGCTGTTAATGGTTCACCAGAAACCGTACGTGGACAGTTGGAATCTTTCATTCGGCAGACACAGGCAGATGAGCTGATTATTACGTCGATGATCTATGATCATAAGGCACGTCTGCATTCCTATGAGTTAATCGCACAATTGGCGGGAAAAGCTTAATCTTTATTTTCAGCGTTAAAGCTGGCTTAATGGTAGGGTATAGCTACAAATTTACGGTTCGTCTCCCAGTGAGGCGAGCCGTTTTTGAATAGGGAGAATTTGCAAATGATTCGTGTGGGGCAGAAGACTCATTTTGGGGTAAAATGACTTTACCGGTTTAATTTGAAACGGTTAATCAGCACCATACGTATAAATCCAGAGTGTTATACATATGTTGGCTTGTACAAGGTATTTTTTTCGTGTGTGGGCATTTATTTAGCTTTATAGTTTAGTTTTGATTAAGAGTCATAAGAGAGGACGACACGCCTATGGAGCAACCTGAGCAACCCCGCGTTTGGCCGGAGCGGTTCAAGCGATTTTTTCTTAACAACAAGTTTGTTCTATTTCTGCTGATTCTGCTGTTGGTGGGACTGAACGTGATGGTTCTGACCAAAGTATCCTTTGTTCTTCATCCGCTCGCAGTACTCATCAAAACAATTGTGTTACCTATTATTCTGTCAGGCATACTCTATTATCTGCTGAATCCGATTGTGGACGTGATGGAAAGGTGGAAAATCAAGCGCGGCTGGTCCATTCTGATCCTGTATCTTGCGATTGGAGGCATTCTGACAGTCGTAGTATTGGCGGTCATTCCGGTTGTGCGTAACCAGATTGTGGGGCTGATTGAAAATTTCCCAACCTACAGTGAGACGGTAAAACAGCAGTTTGAGGAGCTTACGGGCAGTAAATTGTTCGGTCAGTTCCAGGAAACGGTGAATCTGAATTCGCAGGACTGGTGGGGAACAATCTCCCAAAAGGCTACTGAAATTCTGAACTCGACCTGGACCAAATTGGGCGGATTCCTCGGAGCTTTCACTGAGACCGTGCTGTCTATCGTAACGGTTCCATTCATTCTGTTCTATCTGCTGAAAGACGGCAAGAAGCTGCCAGCGAAAATTCTGTCTTTCCTGCCGATCAAGAGCCGTACGGGCGCAATGCATGTGCTGGAAGACATCAATCACCAGATCAGTTCATTCATTCGTGGACAGATTATCGTCAGCTTCTGCATCGGTATTCTGCTCTACATCGGTTATATGGTTATTGGTCTGGATTATGCATTGATTCTTGCAATTATCGCATCGTTCACAAGTGTTGTTCCGTATCTGGGACCTGCAATTGCGATTACACCAGCATTGATCGTGGCACTCGTCACTTCTCCGGTGATGCTGCTGAAAATGGTTGCCGTATGGACGATCGTACAGTTAATTGAAGGTAAATTCATCTCACCACAGATCATGGGCAAAACGCTGAAGATCCATCCTATCACGATTATCTTTGTCATTCTGACTTCGGGTAATCTGTTTGGAGTCGTGGGCATTCTGCTCGCTGTTCCAGGATACGCGGTGCTCAAAGTATGTGTATCACATATCTTCAACTGGTTCAAGGACAGATCGGGCCTGTACGACCCGAACAAGAACAATCTTTTATGACCAAAGTGGCAAGCTCCAATGGATAGTTAATCAGAAGATATAGTCACTTTGTATCCTGTATAAAACGGTACCCTTACCAAGAAGAACCCCCGTCCATCGGCATACAGCCGGAAGGCGGGGGTTCTTCTGCATGAACAAGCTTGGCTGCTGCCTAGCTGTGTTTAATATGTTGGAGCGTTTGCAGGAAAATCTGCTCAATATGAGCATCATCCAGAGAGTAGTACACGGTCTTACCTTCCTTGCGCCGCTTGACGATCCGCATGTTGCGGAGTGAACGCAGCTGGTGTGAAATGGCCGACTGTCCCATGTCGAGCAGAACCGTCAGGTCATGAACACATAATTCCTTCTGTAACAGCGCATCAATAATACGTAGACGTGTGGGGTCACTGAATGCCTTGAACCAATCTGCCATCTCGGAAGACGTCTCCCGATCTATGAGTGAAGTACGAATCGTCTGCACGTCGGCTTCAGTACCTGAGCAGGCTGCATCACATTCGCTTGGTGCTTTAACCGGTTGTTCCATTTCCTATCACCGCCTATGTTAACTCAACATTTGCATAATTCGATTTAACCATTTGGTAAGTACAACAACTAGACGAATAAAACCATTTCGATCTAATTGTTGTTGATTGGAATTCACTGGTTCGGATTTATGCAAAAGTTTAACTATAGCTCTATTATATCCAAAACCCGCCTAAAGCGAAATGATTACTATTAGCATAATCTGTATGAAAAATCAACAACGATTGTTGACACTCATGTTTAGGCGTGCATATAATAGGGGTAACCAAACATATGAATGAGTGATCATATATTGAATACAATTGAAATATAACATCGTTTTTGTACTGCAAAGGGGAGAATTCACATGGGAACCGGACAGGAACAGGTGAAAAGGGAACTGCTGCTTGATGGACTGGATTGTGCGAACTGCGCATTGAAGATTGAGAATGGCGTCAAAAAAATTAAGGGCATTAACGAATGCTCTGTCAATTTTGTTACCAAAACATTATCGCTACACACCACTTCCGATATGGATGAACAGGTAGTGGAAGAAGCAAAACGCAAAGTGCTTCGGCTGGAGCCGCATATTCGCATTTCGGAAAAAGGAAAACACGTGAACGGACATGTGCACACCCATACAGGGAGTACAGGTAGTGCAAATAACCACAGTCATGACCATACCGGACATGATCATGGACATTCACATTCACATGGCAAACACTCGCATACTCATGATCAACATCAACATGGTCACGCACATGACCATGATCATACACATGAGCACGGGGGTCATGCTGGGCATGATCACAGCCATACCCATGATGATGCCCATGCAGGCCACTCGCATGAACATGGTGCAGGCCAGACAAAAGTGTTGCTTGCTCGTCTTGCTGCAGGTTCTGTGTTGCTCGCAGCTGCGATCTGGTCGCCGCTGGAGGGCTGGGCACAGTTTACTCTATATGCACTCGCATATCTGATTGCCGGGGGAGATATCGTGCTCCAGGCGTCCAAAAACATCATCCGCGGTCAGGTATTCGATGAATACTTCCTGATGTCCGTCGCTACCTTGGGTGCTTTTGCCATTGGAGAGTATCCGGAAGGGGTAGCGGTCATGCTCTTTTATCAGCTCGGGGAGCTGTTTCAGGGCATGGCGGTTAATCGGTCACGTAAGTCGATTCAGTCACTCATGGACATTCGCCCGGACTACGCGAATATCCTGACGGGTTCGGGTGACGAGACCCGTCGTGTATCTCCGGAAGACGTACGGATTGGTGATCGTATTGTCGTGAAAGCAGGAGAGCGAGTACCACTGGATGGTATCGTTAGAGCTGGGCGTTCCATGGTGGACACTTCTGCTCTGACAGGTGAATCCGTACCTCGTGAGCTGGAGCCTGGAAGTGATGTACTGAGTGGATTTGTGAACAAGAATGGTATGTTGACGATTGAAGTAACCAAAACGTTTGGTGAATCAACGGTATCCAAGATTTTGGACCTGGTGCAGAACGCGAGCAGTCGGAAAGCGAAAACAGAACATTTTATTAGTAAATTTGCTCGTTATTACACACCGGTTGTTGTTATCCTTGCAGCCGTGATTGCATTTGTTCCGCCGTTGATACTTAGTGGTGCAACATTTGCTGACTGGATCTATCGTGCATTGGTCTTCCTGGTTATCTCATGCCCTTGTGCGCTCGTGGTCTCTATTCCACTTGGATTCTTTGGTGGTATCGGAGCAGCTTCACGTAACGGGATTCTTGTCAAAGGCAGTAACTACCTTGAAGCGTTGAACGATGTGAAAGTTGTTGTTTTTGATAAAACGGGTACACTAACCAAAGGTGTATTCAAAGTAACAGCCATTCATCCCGAAGGTGGACGCACGGAAGAAGAACTGATGGAGCTTGCAGCCATTGCCGAAGCCAATTCCAATCATCCGATTGCTGAATCCATTCGCGCAGCTTGGGCCAAAGCCATTCCCACGCAAGGTGTTGAAGGTTATGACGAAGTTGCCGGACATGGGATTAAGGTGAGCGTCGATGGTCGGGAAGTGCTGGCAGGCAACGCCAAATTAATGAAGCAGGCAGGTATAACCTATACCACACCAGAGACGGCTGGAACGATAGTCCACGTGGCTGAAGCTGGCACGTATGTTGGTCATCTGATCATTGCCGATGAAGTGAAGGATGACGCAGCCGCGGCTATTCAGGCGCTGAAGAAACTCGGCATCCGCAAAACGGTCATGCTGACAGGTGATGCCAAAGCCGTAGGTGAAGCGGTAGGACGTGAGCTGGGTGTGGATGAGGTCTACGCTGAATTGTTGCCACAGGATAAAGTCGAGCGACTGGAACAACTGGAAGCTGCCAAATCTCCGAAGGAAAAAATGGTGTTTGTCGGTGACGGTATCAACGATACACCTGTGTTGGCACGCGCCGATGTGGGTGTGGCCATGGGTGGACTTGGTTCAGATGCCGCGATTGAAGCGGCAGATGTGGTCATCATGACCGATGAACCGTCAAAACTTGCGAGTGCAATTCGCATTGCTAAGCGTACACGAATGATTGTATGGCAAAATATCGCGTTTGCTCTGGGAGTTAAAGCGATCTTCCTGTTACTCGGTGTGTTTGGCATAGCTACCATGTGGGAAGCGGTATTCTCGGATGTCGGTGTCACGGTGCTGGCTGTCCTGAACGCCATGCGTGTACTTCGTGTGAAGAATATCTAAGTTTACGAAACGATCCAGGCGGCTCTTCGTATATACGTAGAGCCGTTTTTATATTTTTATGTAGATAAGTCTAACCAGACATTTACACGAGAACGGAGAGGACAGAGATGACCTGAAGAAGCGAAGCTACCATCGCAGGTTATTCTGTCATCGGAGTGTCAGTGTGAGCAGGTCTATGGAAGACAACAGTGAAGGGGAGAACGTTTTGACAGGAGCAGTAGTAGGGATCATCATTGGAGTGTGTTATTTCATTCTGGGGTTGATGGTGTTCAAAAAACCACCGAAAATGATTAACGGGATATATGGGTATCGGACCCCGCGTGCAATGAGTAATCCCGAGTTATGGGACGAAGCGCAAAGTTACAGCGCCAATCTGATGATGCAATTTGGTGTGATTATCACGATATTCGGCATTATTGGTTTCTGGCTTACAGATGTACGAGCTTTGGTGCTGAGTCTGGTTGCTACAGGATTCTATACGTTCAGATTGTTTACCAGAGTTGAAGGCCGGTTGAAGCAAATGCAGCGTGCTCAACAGCAACAGAATGAGCAGAACGTTTAAGGTAAGATTAGGGAATAGGTTTAGAGAAGAGGACTCGCGTGTGAAGCGGGTCTTTTTTTGTTGAAATAGAAACTGTAGAGGATGTTAAACTCGCTAAGACTTCATACACAAAATCTAACGTTGACGTTAACGTTAATATTATATATAATTATGTACATAACATTATAGACATATGGAAGAGGTGAGGGAAATGAGTTTATATAAAATCGACGACGTAGCCAAGGAATGTGGTTTGACCAAACGAACCATTCGGTATTATGAAGAGATTGGTGTCATGCCTTCACCTCAGCGGACAGATGGCGGTACGCGGTTGTACACTCGGGAGGATATCGATTATCTGAAAAAGGTGGTTCGCGCCAAAGAGGTACTTGGATTCTCCCTTCAGGAGTTACATACCTATGTGGCAACAGCAGATGCCTTGAACGAACAACGTTTTGACTACCAGCAGACGACCGAAGTAAGAGAACGGATCGAGAAGCTTACCGCGATGGAAACAACGCTGGATGGTCAGCTGCAACTGATTGAGCAGAAACTTCAGAGCATACTTGCCGTACAGACTGAACTGGAAGAGCTGCGTGAACGCGTTCGGAGCGGTATTCAGAAGTTACAGGCACATGATCCGCAGGATAATGAAAACGGCTAACCGAATTAGTATCTATTTTCAAATAAACAAAACTGTATACACATAATCGCTACATGGAGTGAGCACCATAGTACCTGTGGCGATCCTGTACAAACACCGGATGTTTCGGTGTCATTTGTGCCGTTTTGTTACCTCTAATTCTGAAAATGTATAGAATGTTTTCATTATTTTCACGGTTGTTTTCAAATGAAAAGTTTCACCACATAAATTATTCACAGGAGGAATTACGTATGAAAAGAGAGCCATCATTACCGGACGAATTGCCGTCATCACGTGGGGGCCTGTTATCCCAACCACGAGCGGTATGGGCGGTTGCCTTTGCATGTATCATATCCTTTATGGGTCTGGGTCTGGTTGACCCGATCCTGCCCGCGATTGCAGATCAGCTGCATGCTTCGAAAAGCCAGGTGTCACTGCTATTTACCAGTTATAACGCTGTAACCGGGGTAGCGATGCTGATTACGGGTGTCGTATCCAGCCGGATTGGTGTGAAGTGGACGCTGCTCAGCGGTATATTGTTGATTATTATCTTCTCGTTCCTCGGCGGTACCTCAGACACGGTAGGTGCACTGGTCGGTTACCGTGGCGGTTGGGGACTGGGTAATGCCTTGTTCATCGCAACGGCGTTATCTGCCATTGTGGGACTGTCCACGTCGGGGACAGCCAAAGCTATTATTTTGTACGAAGCAGCGCTTGGTCTCGGGATTGCGGTTGGACCGCTGCTTGGTGGTGAGCTAGGTTCCATCTCTTGGCGTGGCCCGTTTTATGGGGTGGCTGTTCTGATGGCGATTGCCTTTATCAGCATTACATTTATGTTGCCCAAGATGGCCAAACCGAAAACACGCAGTTCTTTGTCCGATCCGTTTAAAGCATTAAGTTATCCTTCACTGAAAACATTGGCGATTACCGCCTTCCTGTATAACTTTGGTTTCTTTACCTTGATGGCTTATTCACCATATGTCATGAATCTGGATGAGCACGGCTTGGGTTATGTATTCTTTGGCTGGGGACTGATGCTGGCAATTACGTCGGTATTTGTAGCTCCAAGGTTACAACGCCGATTCGGATCGGTTCCTTCGATGAGTGTCATGCTTACATTGTTCGCGATTGATCTGGTTGTTATGGCAGTAGGTACGGTGATGGGTTCACCAACTACCGTTATTGTGGCAGTCATTGTAGCGGGGATTTTCCTTGGGATTAACAACACATTGATTACAACGGCTGTTATGGAAGCTGCACCTGTGGAGCGTTCTGTTGCTTCTGCTGCATACAGCTTCGTTCGTTTCCTGGGTGGTGCACTTGCTCCATGGCTTGCGGGTAAATTGTCCGAGTGGTTCCTGCCAGAAACGCCGTTTTATTTTGGTGCATTAATGGTTCTGGTTGGAGTCGTGGTACTGCTGGTGCGCCGTCATCATCTGCGGGATATCGATTCCGCCATTACATCTCATTAATTCACAGGAGGAATTGCAATGTTGAAACGTATATTGGTTGCTGTTGATGGTTCGGATCATGCTCATAAGGCTTTGGAACAAGCTCTGATCCTGGCTGAAGATATGAAACATCCCGCAAGTCTGTTGATCGTGCACGTGAATCCTGCCATTTCGATCAATGAACCTGCATTGGGTGTTGATCTGGAAGCTCGGATTGCCGAAGAAGGGCAACATATTATAGAACCTGTGACTAATCAGTTGTCAGGGCGTGACGTTGCATATGAAACGCTGTTGATTGCAGGTGATCCCGTTAATGAGATCTGCCGTGTGGCGCGTGAACGAGATTGTGGAATGATCGTGATGGGCGCGGCTGGGAAAGGTATGATTGCAGAGATGATCGTGGGCAGTGTCAGTCATGGCGTGTTAAAACATGCAGAATGCCCCGTCCTGACGGTTAAATAGGATGTGAATTCCTTTATAATGCAATAGCTCAAGATCGCAACAAAGGCTCATCAGGTACGTTACAAGCTATGATTGCCGAATACCGTAGTGGGTTGATGGCACGGAAATAGTGTATAAATAGATTAAGTCCAATAGGTTCTAAAAGGATGGAGGATGCAGCATATGAAAAAACAACATCTGTTTATCGGTGGCAAACCCACCGAATCCGTAGATTATAAAACACTTCAAGCACCATACTCCGGGGAAACGCTGGCAGAAGTCTCTTCGGCTTCAGCCGAGGAAGCGGAGGCTGCTGTTGCAGCTGCCGTTCAGGCTGGGAAGGCAATGCGCCAGATGCCTGCACATCAGCGTGCAGATATTCTGTACAAGTTGTCCTCCATGCTCGAAGAACGCAAGGAAGAAGCAGCGCGAATCATAGCGCTTGAAGCGGCGAAGCCGATTACCGCAGCACTGGCCGAGGTTGACCGGACGGTGGAAACATATCGTTTTGCCGCTGAGGAAGCCAAGCGGCTGACCGGAGAGACGGTTCCGATGGATGCAGCCAAAGGTGGAGAAGGACGTATCGGTTATACGATGCGGCAACCTCTAGGTGTCATCGGTGCGATTACGCCGTTTAATTTTCCAATGAATCTGGTAGCCCACAAAGTAGGCCCAGCGCTGGCAGCGGGCAATACGATCGTACTCAAACCTGCGGAACAGACGCCTCTGTCTTCCTATTACATCGCTAATCTGCTTCAGGAAGCCGGATTGCCGGATGGTGCACTGAACGTGGTGAGCGGTGATGGCAAAACCATTGGTGATGTGCTTGTGGAGCACCCCCGTGTTGCTCACATTACGTTTACAGGCAGTCCAGCGGTAGGCACGAGCATTCGTAGCAAAGCAGGACTCAAACGCGTGACACTGGAGCTTGGGTCGAATGCAGCGGTCATTGTGGATAAGGACGCAGACCTGAATAAAGTGGTTCCTCGATGTGTGACGGGAGCTTTCACGTATCAGGGACAGGTATGTATCTCGCTACAGCGAATCTACGTACATCGTGACATCTCGGAAGAATTCATCCGGCGTTTCGCTGAAGCAGCTAAACAAGTGGTGGTCGGAGACCCGCTGAGCCCGGATACGGTGGTCTCTGCGCTGATTACCTCCAAGGATGTACAGCGTACACTCGACTGGATTGAAGAAGCCAAACAGGCAGGGGCTGAGGTGGCAGCAGGCGGTCAAGCTGAAGGAGGCATTCTTCGTCCAACGGTATTGATTAACGTTCCGCGTGATGCCAAGGTATCCTGTCAGGAGGTGTTTGCACCCATCGTTGTTATCAATACGGTAGATTCCGTTAAAGAGGGTATTGAACATGTTAACGATTCGATATACGGGCTTCAGGCAGGCGTATTTACAAACGATATCCATACCGCCCTCCAAGCTGTCGATCAGATTGAAGCAGGCGGAGTTATGATTAATGATATTCCGACGTTCCGAGTGGATCACATGCCCTATGGTGGGGTGAAACAGAGTGGTATCGGACGTGAAGGTGTAAAATATGCTGTAGAGGAAATGACGGAATTGAAATTTGTTATGTTTAACAAAGGGTGATTATCTTCCATTATTTTACTCGATATAACCTATGCCAATGAAAACATAACCACACACGCCTGTGCCAGAATAATGGCACAGGTTTTTTTATATGAAGATCATGGAAAAAGATTTCAAAAATACATGCGGATTCTTCGCCGACTGCGGGTTCACATCTGATGAGACGGGTATAACATAGTTAACATACCGCAACATAACTGACCAAACGCCGCTCATATCACCGAAGCATGATGTACCCATCCAGAGCACGAGCGGAATGAAGCGGTACAGCATTGCCGAAAGTCTTATATTCTCTCATTATTCAAATACAATGCAGTATGAATTAAGCCTGAACTCTGGAGTTGCAGGACAGGCAGGAGGTGTATTCAAATGGCATATTCCATGGTTGACGTATCGGGAATGTCAGGCGTAAGTCTGAACGAGCTGAGCCAGTATGCGGAGACAGGTCTTCTGAATCCGGCATTTGGGGATGTAGATGAGGACATCTATTATGAAAAGCAGGAATTGTTGAGACTCCAGCAAATCCTTTTCTGTAAGGAAGTAGGTATGAAGGAGAATGAGATTGCCCCAATGCTCCGGGATAATCCTCAGGATGTCATACGCATCATGAAGCAGCATCGCATTGATATTCTGGAGAAGGCATTGCGTCTGCATGGATTGATTCAGACACTGGACAAAACGATCTCTCATTTGCAAGGTGAACAGGAAATTGATGAACATGATCTTTATATCGGATTTGTAAATAAGGGGCGTCACCAGTTGCTGAATGAATCGGGTTCTGAAGCTGTAGTCACTAATGATATGAACCATGTGCAGACAGACGGTGCTCAGAGGTCCGACATCCAATCTTCCAATTCATCCACATTACCTGAAAATCAGGAGTTGAAGTCAAAAGAAGATTATCTGGATTCCCAGGCGAAAATTGATCAAGTTCATCTGGACTTGCAACAGGCCATTGAGGATGGTTTGGAGCCGGGTAGTGCGAAAGTACAACAGATTATTGGCAGGCATCTTGAATGGATCAAAGGTTATTATACACCCACCGCTGAGATCTATCGGGATTTGGCCAATCTGTATGTAGAGCATAAAAATTTCCGTCAGATGTATGATGGTTACCACCCGAGGCTGGCTGAATTCCTGCGGGATGGGATGATGATCAAAGCGGAACATGATTTATCCTAGATGCATAAAGTAACATGGGCGAGCAAGAACATGGGTGTGAATCATAATGGATAACAAAGAGCGCAGTCCTCTCAGAGGACTGCGCTCTTTGTTATTACGGGTTCTTCATCATCGTGTGTGATGAGACTCCGATCACCTTATTCATCATTTCCTAAAGGGGTATGGTTGCCTCCAACTGCTCTGTGAGCAGGCTTACGGCTTTCTCCAGGAAGACGCGGTCTTCGTCGTCAAAACGGTTTTTGATCGGGCTATCGATATCCAGCACCCCGTACAGTTCGCCGTTTTTGATAATCGGTACGACAATCTCACTGTTCGATGCTGCATCACAGGCAATGTGACCTGGGAAGGCATGAACATCATCAACGACCAGGGTACGTTTTTCCGCAGCAGATGTGCCGCATACACCACGTCCCAATGGAATTCGGATACAGGCAGGCAGTCCTTGGAATGGCCCGAGGACCAGTTCTTTTCCATCATACAGATAGAAGCCGACCCAATTGGTGTCGGTCATAAATACATTGAGCAGCGCAGCAGCGTTCGCCAGATTGGCAATCGCACTAGGTTCATCGCGGATCAGAGCACTTAACTGTCCCAGGACGGCGGTGTGCTGCTCACTTCGTGTTCCTTCATAGGAAACAGCTTGAAACATGGTAAATCACCCTCCCGAGCAAAATGGTACTTATTTTCAAGATAGTGCAGAGGATGCGGTTAGTCAAGCGGAGGATTTCGGAAAGGGAAGGGAATACCTGAAGAATCCTCCTGTTTCTCAGCTTCTTACGTGGGGTAATTACTTAGCAACCACGGAGGGCTATAACCCGGGAAGGAGCTTGGCTTATGCATGCAGAGGTACAGAATCTTTTTGTACGGATTCATCTACTACATTTCGCGCAAAATCAGGATTTGAACGTTAGCGAGGCACTGCCCCTATTGGAAGAACGGGGATATCGCGTTGGGGAGCGGGAGATCAAGCAGGAGCTTGAACACCTGACACAGGAGAACTTCCTGACCGCCCACGGGGACCAATGGAGCCTGACCGGGACTGGCATCGAAGAATTCAAGGAAATCACGGCTGTGTTTGGCCGGGTTAGCGATGAATTACTGGGGAAGGGCAAGAAAACGTCCAAAGCTTAAAATTCATTAGGACAAGCCATGATTCCGTAATTCACTCAAACTTGAATAGTTCCATACGTACAACAAGACCGGGAGCGAAATTGGCCCGGTTTTTTGACGTGTGTCCATGACTGAACAGTTGCCATTCGGCGCAGGTTATGATTAGATGACTAGTGAATATTATGGTCTGCGGAGATAGATCGGATCGGAGTGTCTTTATATGTATAAATGCAAAGGAAGAATTCCCGAAATGGAGACTGCGCGGCTTCGTCTGCGTAAAATGCGTCGCCGGGATGCGGCCCAGATGTTCGCATGCTGGTCAGATCGCGAGGTGACCCGTTACATGAATCTTGCACCCATGATTGGGACAAGCGAAGCGGCGGACATGATTGGACTGCTCAACCAAATGGCAGGAGAAGAGGATGCGATCCGCTGGGGGATCGAACTTAAAGAAACAGGCAAGCTCATCGGCAGCTGTGGCTTTAACACATGGCAGCTTGAAGGCGCATTCCGGGGTGAGATTGGTTATGAGCTGGGACGTGATTATTGGCGACATGGTTATATGACGGAGGCTTTCTCCGCATTGCTGCCCTTTGGATATGAGACCATGGGTCTTAATCGAATTGAAGCGCTGGTTGATCCGCGTAATCTGGCTTCCGGCGAGTTCCTGACAAACCGCGGCTTCACACGTGAAGGATTGCTGCGACAGGTGCAACATACGTCCACCGGATATAAGGATATGGTGATGTATTCAATGCTGTATGATGAGTTCCTTCGTAAGAAAGGTAAATAAAAGAGACAATATATGATTTTTTTTAAATACACGTAAACGAAGAAACAGAACAAAGCTGGAGAAGCGAAGCGTTCGCCTTTAAAGCTTTCTGAAAGAAAGCTACATCGGAAGCTTGTGCTGGTTCGTAGTAGAGGTGTAAATTAACGTACCAATTATATAGAGAATGAAGAGAGAAGGGTTTGTGTGAATGCAACTGGAGGTTTGAAGCGCAGTTTCATCTTGACGGGGCTGTTGCTTGCGACATTTCTGTCAGCGATTGAAGGCACCGTAATTGGTCCGGCAGGGCCGACCATTGTCAGTGAACTGGGGAGTGTACAGCTGCTGAGCTGGATTTTCACCGCATACCTGTTGACGATGGCTGTGAGTACGCCCATTTTCGGTAAAATCAGTGACTTGTATGGACGAAAGCCTGTATTTCTGATTGGCTGTGCGTTATTTTTACTGGGTTCACTCTTGTGCTGTCTGTCGCAGAACATGGAGCAATTGATTATTTTCCGTGCTATTCAAGGGATTGGTGCGGGTGCGGTAGTTCCTGTTACATTTACGATTATTGGGGACATCTACGCGATTGAAGAACGTGGCAAAATCCAGGGATGGATTAGCTCCGTGTGGGGCATTTCCTCTCTGGCGGGACCGCTGCTTGGTGGTTATTTTGTAGATAATCTCGGCTGGCAGTGGATCTTTGGTTTTAATGTGCCGTTTGGTCTGCTCGCGATGTGGTTTGTATTTCGTTATCTGAAGGAAGATATCTCTCCACGTACGGCCAAGATTGATTATGTCGGTGCACTGACCTTCACGGTGGGCATTACCGCATTGTTATTTGTCCTGTCGGCGGGTGGGCAGTATTATGCCTGGAGTTCTCCGTTGATTGTTGTGCTGAGTGTGGTCGCCGCTCTGTTTATCATTTTATTTTTCGTGGTGGAAAAAAGAGCTCAGGCTCCAATGGTTCCACTACATCTGTTCCGAATTCGGGACATCCGTGTGGCGAATATCGCTGGACTGCTGACCAGTACTTTGATGATCGGCCTGACCAGTTATTTGCCGCTCTGGGTGCAGGGGGTTCGGGGAGGTAATGCGACGGAATCCGGGCTGCTGCTCGCACCGATGTCGGTGGGTTGGCTCATTGGTAGTGTGATGGCAGGCCGTCTGTTAATGAAAATTGGATCACGTATGACCGCATTGATTGGGTTAACCGGTATTGCGATTGGATCGGGTGGACTCTTTCTGGTTGGCGGGACATCCCCGCAGGCTGTGCTATTTGTATTGACCTTTATTTATGGTCTTGGTTTCGGTTTTGCTTTTACGATCTTCACCATTATTGCGCAGTCTTCTGTAGGATATAAGGAGCGTGGCTCCTCTACGGCATTGCACACGTTCATGCGTACGTTGGGACAGACGATTGGTGCAGCGGCTTTTGGCACTTGGTTGAATTATCGGATCTCCACGTTATCCAGTGAGCAGAATCTGGCAGAAGCCGGAATTTCGGAAAATGATCTGAACGAGCTTCTCGCTCCACATACGGATGCTGCCCTATCGGATGACAAATGGGCGTTGCTGCGTAACGTTTTGGAAGGAAGCTTGCATTCCCTGTTTGTGATCATGTTTGTCATTGCACTGATCTCGTGGGTAACGACGCTTGCTCTACGCAAACGTTTGATCGTACCCGAAGATGCAGATGCTCCAACGCAGCCCCAAGGCTCAAAGTAAGAAGAAGATATGTATACGAAAAACCGGATTCGCCGATGTCAGGCAAATCCGGTTATTTTTGTTGCTGGCACACGTGCAGTGGACTAGATTACATCTTCAAACTCAGGCAAGTGATATGTTGGGGGATGTCCCGGGTCTAAAGCATTTTGAAGTACAGGCTGGCTGATCCTGGTGAATCGTCCAGACGAATTTCTAAGGAACGGAGGACGTCTTATTTGACCTTCTGCTCCTCTTTCTCAATTGTAAGGAACATGAGACAACTTATTTCCCGAAATAACCTGAAAAACACGTTGTAAACGGCTGTTTATTCAAAGATAGCGTGTGTCAGATTCCTTAAAATGCTGCGAGCGCTTCAGACCCCTGAATAAGACGTCACAGGTTCGTTAGCGTTAGCGCTCCCGCTCCATAGCTGCTCCAGTACATTCTGTTCCGCTCCGGCTTTCGACAGGTTTGAAGATACGCTCTAGCTGCTCGCTGATAAACGGTCTGCAGAATGTGCAAGCCTTCCCAAGAGTTCAGACAGCAATTCCTTGTCTTCCTCGCTCAGTCCACTTACCGCCCGATCAATCTTCAACGCATAGCCTGGATAGATGTCATCCATGGTGCGCTGTCCTTCTTCGGTCAGTTCCACAAAGATGATACGTCTATCTTGCGGACAATGTTTACGGTGTAACAATCCTTTTTGCTCCAGCTTATCGATCACATAGGTCACATTACCACTTTGCAGCAGAAGTTGCGCGCCAACCTGTTGAATCGGCTGAGCTCCTTTCATATATAACACTTCGAGCACCCCGTATGCGGTGGGGTTGAAGCCATGCACTTTGCTTCCGGATACAGCGTGTTCATTCACGCTCTTGAATGTCTGGGCCAAGGTGCGGTACAGATGAAGTGAACGTTCGGTTCCGATTTCTTGTAATTCCAGCATGCTGATCCCGCCTTTTCAGATTAGTTTATAAGTTGAAATGATAAAGTTACAACCTACCACTACGAGGACAGAACAACCTTCCAATCACTGTTATCCCCAGATTTTTGAAATATTCTTCAAAGGTAAAATCCGGTGATAGCGTATGCTTCCGATGGAGCTTTCTTTCAGAAAGCTTTTAGGTGAACGCTTCGCTTTTTCAGGTTATTTCTGTCCTCTCCGTTATGCTGTTCATGTAAAAGAGTATTTCAACTTATATGAGTTGGTTAGTTATGTTTGACGATTCAGGTTGTCGCCATGGTTTAATTGTAAACTTCTATTTCTACGAAAAACATGCGATATGTCACAAGATTTGCATTTTTAGCATTTAAAATTTGATCATTCGTCATGCTGAAAAATTATCCTTCAGATGTCGCTTTTTCTCCGCCTCTGGCAGGAGGTCGAGTCAAGGGCTGCTCTATATAATGAGTTCATACTATGAATTGGAATATAATGGAGGAGAAGAAGGATGACAAGTGATTTAACGTTTGAAGGACAACGACCGCTGAAGAATAACCGATCTTTTGTAACATTGATGGTGGCACAGGCCATTTCCAATCTGGGTGATTGGCTGCATCTGCTCGCAATTCTGACCCTCGTGGGTATCCGCTGGAATGCAACGCCATGGGAGATTACATTTGTCACACTTTCCGCAGCACTACCCATTCTGTTGACAGGGCCATTCGCAGGCACGCTTGCAGATCGCCTGAACCGAAAATGGCTGATGATTTTAGCCGATGGTGCACGGATCATCATCGTGGGTGCGTTAATTTTTGCTGACCAGATCTGGCACGTCTACATACTGCTTGTCCTCAAATCCCTGTTTGATGTAATCTTCTCTCCGGCCAAAAACGGAAAGCTGAAGGAAATTGTACCTCGCGAACAGCTTGCCCAAGCTGTATCCATCAGCTCGGTGATCGAACAGATGTCCAAAATTATTGGTCCAGCGCTTGGTGGACTGCTGGTAGCCGCTTTTGGTATTACCTGGTGTTTTGTTCTCGATTCAGCTTCTTTTCTGATCTCCGGCATCATTTTATTGTGGATTCCTGGAACTCGGGTGATCCAAACCGCAATTCATAACGTAACAGAAGTAGAGGAAGAGCCAGCTGGAGATGTTCGCAACCGCTCAAAAGGCTCTTTTTGGAAAGAAACACTGGAGGGTATCCGCATGCTTGCATCTCTCCCTCATGTAGGAACGTCTCTGATTTTGCTTGCTTCAGCCATACTTTTTCTGCAATTTGCCGATTCACAGACTGTGGTATTATTCAGACAACTTCCCGGAATTTCAACTGATCTGCTGGGATGGTGCGTGGCAGCAAGTGGCGCAGGTACATTAATTGCAGCGATGAGTGTACGGAAGTGGAAGCATGCAGGGCATGTTTTGAAAATGGGTCTGGGCACCATACTCATGGGTCTGGTTATCGGCGGAGCCGGAGTTATTGTTGGGATTTGGCCGCACGCCGGATTAGGTGCCAATCTGTTGTTAGTATCCCTCTTTGCCCTGGCAGGTGTTGGAATTGGGTTTGCAATTGTCCCCTTTCAGATCCTGTTGCAGGAACAGACACCTGAGGCGATGACAGGCAGGGTGTTTGGAACGGTAGGCAGCGTGATGACAGCCAGTAATATTATGGGCCCGGTGGTAGGCGGATTTATGGTCACCTCATTTGGTGTAGTGCCGGCTTTTGTCTGTTCAGGCATTTTGATGACCCTGCTTGGTTTGATTTATTTGATGAAACGTAGCGGGGAAAAAGCCGATTTGACTGGCTCCATTGAAGCCAAGACGATGATTGCAGGCGACTGAAAACAGGCCGGATCTGCTCAGGTTAGAACAGTTGAAATGAAGGTTTGAATTTACTTCAAATTTTAAGTTTATGATTATAAAGCGTTTGAGTAAACGCCTTCACGTTTAATGAGGAACAGGCAGAAATCCCTGTATTCTAATTATTCCTAGGGGAAAACTCATATGCCTTGTCCCACCAACGCATTAGCGGAAAGGGGGTGAAGCAACTTGAATGTAAAGTTACCAAAATCGATTGTGCGTCTTGGAAGCATACCACTGGCTATACTCGCCGGGACTTTGATGCTGGGGTTTGGATCGTCACATGTATACGCAGACGAGGCTCAGGTATCTTCTGAAAAACCTTCCAGCGGATTGTCGCTAAATTTGTTTTCACGTGATTCGGATGAGATGTTGAACCTGACTCCGTCAGTATCGGTATCCACACCACTGCTGGATGTTGAAGTTCCTTCGATCAAAGCGAATGAATCGACAGGTAAGCTGAGTGTATCTGAGCTAAAAGTAGATACACCGCTTGGATCGGCCGGAACATCAGAGATTGGGATTGATGCGAAGAAGGGAACCGTCGAACTGCCGTCTGTACAGGCGGATACACCGGTGATCAAAGCCGATGTATCAAGCAGTCAGGTGAACCTCAACGAAGGTACAGCTTCCTTGCCTGGCGTTACCGCAGAGGTACCCGATGTGATCAAGGCAGAGACGTCTGCTGTGAAAACAGATCTTCGGCAGGGTAAGGTTGAATTGCCTTCCGTGAAGGTGGATGTGCCTGAAGTTACTTCGGTCAATATCTCTTCATCCCGTGTGGTTCTGAGTAAGGGAAATGTACAGTTGCCTTCTGTGAAAGCAGAAGTTCCAGTTGTAGACGTATCCGCTGAACTCAATCCTGATCAGGAAAAGGTGGAGATTCCAAGTGTGAAGCCGGAATCGCCTGTAGTCACTCCGGAAAAGCCGACGCTCGTCAAAACACCGAATGTTGAAACTTCCAATACGAGTGCGCTCGCAAATCCTGTCGCATCTCAGAACAACGAGCAAGGACAAGACTCAGTACAGGTTACGGGCAAAGTGATGGAGGTCACACCGGAACCAGAAGTACGTCCAGAACAACCTGTTGTCCCACAGGCATTGCCTGTGGAAGTAACCGATCTGACGCAGGATTCGGATGTTAATGCAGGTTTGCCCGATAACGAGTTATTCCTCGTAGATCAGACAGCTGCTAAAGCAGCTGTCACTGAACAAGTGCAGAGTAACCAGGAAGCCGATCTGAAACAAGTTGATGTCGATGCAACAGCTCCATTGCAGCCTCGTACAGAACGACCAACCAGTTGGTCTGTTGCAGCAACTTCTCCCGGAGCAGCTAATGCTTCCGCAGGGACAAGCTCCGGTTCGTCCGGTGTAACTGGAGGTGGAGCAACCGCTCCAGCCGCTGCACTTCCGGGAGCAGCAACGGGTCTGGTTACGCCAGATTACGATTTTGCTTTCCGAATGGAACGGCTCGATGGGTTCAGTCAATGGTCACAGGCACCGCCGGGGCGGCCGCCGCAATATACCTCTTTCTCATAGGCAACAATGGCGTTAATTCAACCAAAATTGAGAAGGAGTGTATATAATCATGAAAAAAGTGAGTCGTTGGGTAAAATTGTCGGTATTGTCGGGTACGTTGGTGGCTGGATTGCTGGGAGCTTCGCAGGCAACTTACGCAGATAGCTATAGCAATAACAGCAGTGGTAATCTGGATCTGAATGCAGGTTTGCGTCTGGAGTTGGGATCTCTTCTGTCAGGACACCGTGACACAGGTCACGGGAACAATGGTAGCTACGGAGGTTCATCCAGTACAACTGGAGCATTGAATCTGGATCTTGGCCTTAACGCCGGCTTATCTTCCGAGAGTATGAACCGATACAATGATCGTTCTTCCAATCACACTGCTGAGCGTAACAGTTCTGGCACGCTGGGCCTTGGCCTGAATGCCAATGTGTCGGGAGAAGGTACAACGATGAGCGACTATTCACGAGGCGGCGATGATCGGAACGTAAACAGCAGCTATGCGAGTGAAAGTCGTGGAGCGCTGGATCTCGGTCTGAACGTGAATGCCGAAGGTGAGAGTGCAACATGGACTCAATCTGAACGCAATAACAGCGTGAAAGACGGCGAGCGTAATGTGAACAGCAGCTATGCGAGCGAAAGCCGTGGAGCACTGGATCTGGGTCTGAACGCGAAAGCGGAAGGTGAGAGTGCGACATGGACTCAATCCGAACGCAACAATAGCGTGAATGACCGTGAGCGTAACGTAAACAGTAGCACTGCGAGCGAAAGCCGTGGAGCACTGGATCTAGGTCTTAACGCAAAAGCAGAAGGAGAGAGTGCAACGATGGCTCAATCTGAACGCACTAACAGCGTGAAAGACGGCGATCGTAACACGAACAGTAGCTATGCGAGCGAAAGCCGTAGCGCACTGGATCTAGGTCTGAACGTGAATGCAGAAGGAGAGAGTGCAACAATGGCTCAATCTGAACGCACTAACAGCGTGAAAGACGGCGATCGTAACACGAACAGTAGCTATGCGAGCGAAAGCCGCGGCGCATTGGATCTGGGTCTGAACGCAAAAGCAGAAGGAGAGAGTGCAACGATGGCTCAATCCGAACGCAGCAACAGCGTGAATGACCGTGAGCGTAACGTGAACAGCAGTTACGCGAGCGAAAGCCGCGGAGCACTGGATCTGGGTCTGAACGCGAAAGCTGAAGGAGAGAGTGCTACAGTAGCTCAAACTGAACGGAACAACAGCGTGAAAGACAGAGAGCGTAACACGAACAGCAGCTATGCGAGCGAAAGCCGCGGTGTACTAGATCTGGGTCTGAACGCGAAAGCAGAAGGAGAGAGTGCAATGATGGCTCAATCCGAACGCAGCAACAGCGTGAATGACCGTGAGCGTAATGTGAACAGTAGCTATGCGAGCGAAAAAAGCCGTGGCACACTGGATCTGGGTCTGAACGCGAAAGCGGAGGGAGAGAGTGCAACATGGACTCAATCTGAACGCAACAGCAACGTGAAAGACAGCGAGCGTCACGACAACAGCAGCTATGCGAATGAAAGCCGCGGAGCACTGGATCTGGATCTGAACGTGGATGCGGATGCGGATGCAGAGAGTGAAACTACATCTGTGGTGGAGACAAATCGGTAATATGAGATTTTCACTGTAATATGAAGAAGCAGGGGCTCCGGAACCCCTGCTTCTTTTTATTATAAAAATGGGGAGATTATTATTAAAAAGTCTGCAAAAGTTAATTTGCCTAACGGAATCAGTAGTGATTTTATGGATACATTGGCTGATGTGATGGGTGATTATGATCAAACCTTGAAAGGTCTCAAGGATAGGTGAGTATGACCCGGTATTGAGTATTCAAGAGGTTATTGCGATCAACGACGCTATGATTAAGCGTTACAGTCCTGGAGAGCAGATTGGAGTTAAAGATTCTGGTCTGCTTGAATCTGCTGTTGTAAGAGCACAATCATCAGCTTTTGGTAACGAAGCCTACCCATCTATATAGAAATGCTCAAAATGATCAAACACACAGCCCGCAACTCGATTACAATAAAACATAAAGAATGAAATAAACACCCGATTAGAACAGGGAGTGAATGATATGGGAACGGAATATAACAGTACAACTATACAGGAGTCCATATTGGACGTACATATTACAGAGGCAGGATACGAGCCGGGACAATCGACTATACGCAATATTCGGATGAATGTGGCGCGAGGAGAGCTGGTAGGTATTATCGGACCAAATGGTGCGGGCAAAAGTACCACAATCAAAACGCTTCTTGGTCTGCTGGAGCATGCGAACTATGAAGTGACGATTGGGGGAGATGGTCGTTATGCCTATATCCCGGAGCAACCGGTTTTTTATGAATATATGACGCTATGGGAACATCTTGATCTGGCCGCAGCGGCGTATGAAATGGAGGAAGAAGCTTTTGTTGCCCGAGCGGAGGAGCTGTTGGTTCGTTTCGGTATGGACCATGTTCGAAATGATCTTCCAGCCAGTTTTTCAAAGGGCATGCGGCAGAAAATGATGCTGATGATCGGATTTCTGTCTTCACCGGATATCTATATTGTGGACGAGCCTTTCATCGGACTGGACCCTCGTGCAACCAAGGATTTTCTAAAATTACTTGATGATGAACGTCGCCGCGGCGCGGGTGTGCTTATGTCTACGCATGTACTGGATACCGCTGAACGAATCTGCGACCGGTTTATTCTGATTGCTTCGGGCAGATCTGCTGCCGAGGGAACATTGGATGAGATCCGTGAAGCGGCAGGATTGTCGGAAGCCTCTTTGTTTGACTGTTTCGTTGTACTGACGTCTTAGATAGAGAGAGGGTGAGAGAGAATGGAAACTTCCCAGCGTTATACCCCACTTCGTTTATACAGACGAAGACGTAAAGAGCATTTCAAGGAACAGATGAAAAATCTCAGACTCGTCGTGGATTGGACAGTGTGGGTATACCTGCTTGTTCCGGGTCTGCTCTATCTGATTGGGTGGTACACGAGTCTGTGGACCAAACCACTGCCTGCATGGGCGACAGGATTACCGCTCCCCGTACTGACCGGGTTGATTGACGTCGTTATGCTCACCGGGGGTGTGTTGATATTTGTGGAGGAAGCGGATGTATTGTTTTTGAAATCAAGGCCATTGTGGATGCGCACGTTAATGAGGCAAGGGCTCTACCGGTCCTGTCTGCAACATCTGGGCAAAATGATCCTGATTGCAGCGCTGACCGCTCCCCTGTTGTCCCGTGTATATGAGATGTCGAATCTCCAGATTGCACTTATGGCTGTCTGGTTTGGTGCAGTAGCTTCATTCCAAGCCATAACACTACATATGACAAAGGTTCGACATACAGGATGGCGGCGCTGGATTCAGATGATCCCTCTCGTCATAGGCATAGGTTACATGACCATTAATGCGACATCATGGATGCATGGACAGACGTGGAAAATCAGTTTTGGAATCGTAATTATCATGCTTCTTCTAATTACAGTTGGACAGATGAGGCTATTGATGAAGGGAACGTTTGAAGGGGATGTGCGGGAGGATCTGCGGAGCAGGTTGCAGCTTACAGCTCTAATGTTAAGCCGGGCGGTGAGCAAGCCGAAAGCCCCACGAACACGGTCCATCATCTTCCGTAAACCGCGTAAACTGTTACGTAATCGTTCCATCGCGAATCGGACAGCGGAGATTGCATTCAAGGCATTTTTCCGGAACTCGGCCACGATGAAATTGTATCTGCAGCTTGGCGGACTATCCATCGCAGCAGTTGCCTTACCACCTTTTCCGGTCAATGTCATTGTGTGTGCGTTATTAATCATCATGTTGACGGTGATGTTTTATCGTTCCTGGGATGTTTTTGCCACGTCCGATTATGTTCAGCTTATAACGTATGACACGGAGGCGCTGCATCTTGCAGGTTCAATGATGGTTCGGATGTTGTTCATCCCGATTGGTATTCTTATGGGATTCACGCTGGGGTTGGCCTGGCTCGGCTGGATCGTCGGTATTCTGACAGCTGCAGGTGCGGTGGCCTTCGGACTCTGTGTCTTATCTATTGCCAGCTGGGTCCGGCTGACCCGGGCCTAAAGGAATTCCTTTCTAATTCGGAGCATATCGTGCGCTATATCTGCCCATGCTATAGAAGAAGAATCTCGTCTATGGATGATGAGAGATTAGCTGTAGCAAGGAGGAAGAGACGATGATGGATAATAGCGAACTACAGGTGCATTTTTCAGACGGTTCAGCGTTGAATGCCGCAAGGGCAACCTTGGAGGAATTGGGATATAAGCCGTATCAGTCCGGCCCGCTGGAACTGTACATCCCCACAGATCGCCAAGATCCTCAGTCTGCCGTAGAGATTGCACAATCTCATGGAGGAAGTGCCGTATTTGCCTCGCAAACGGAAGAGCTGGATCAGTTTCAGAATATATCGATTCCGGCTCATCTCGTGAATGAAGACTGGCATGAGGGTTATGCGAGCCAAAACCAGGGAAGCCAGACGGAGCAAGGCAGACATAACTATAGCGATGATCCGGCATACGATGATTCGGCTGATGGATTCTCAGGCAGTGTGAAAGCATAGAAGCATCACAAGCTAAGAGCAGTTCGAGCCAATTTTTCTAAAATGGAACAATACCCAAAAACCCCGATCGTCCACAGATGTGGATATCGGGGTCTTTGGCATCTGAGCTAATTCATCATGCGCTTAAAGTGTGTAATACCTATTATGATGTAACGTGTTTATATTCTGCTGCATGCATGCCAGCCGTGTATCCTGTGGAGAATGCAGCGGTGATATTATACCCTCCGGTGTAGCCGTGAATATCCAAAACTTCACCGCAAAAGAATAGTCCAGGCAGCAGCTTGGATTCCATTGTTTTTGGGTATATCTCCTTTAAGTGGATTCCTCCCCCAGTAACAAAGGCTTCTTTAAGTGATCTCGTTCCGTCTGCACGGAAGGTAAAAGCTTTCATTAGCCCACATAAGTTGCTTAACATACCTTTGGGGAAATGGTGGAACGTGAGGTCATCGCTGATCTCTGCCCGTTTCATCATTAAGGGAATCATACGTTCAGGAACCCATGTTTTTAAAATATTTTTGACAGCTTTGCGGGACTCTTGTTCCAATACTTGTTGCACCTGTGCTTCCAATGCACCTAAGGACAGCTCCGGGAACAGATCAATGCTCATAATGACCTGTGGGTTTCCAGACTTCATCTGAACCTTGCGGATAAATTGGCTGCAGCGCAGTGCAACCGGTCCTGACACGCCAAAATGCGTGAAGATCATATCCCCGCGATGAGAGATGACTGTTTTTCCTTTGGCATCTACTACGGATAGAGCGATATCCCTTAAAGACAAACCTTGCAGTTCTTTGGACTGAATCCAACTCTCTCCAGACACAATGGGCACTTCGGTCGGATATAACTCCGTTATCGTGTGACCCGCAGCCTCAGCCCAAGGATAACCATCTCCGGTAGATCCCGTTTGGGGTACGGACTTGCCGCCGGTAGCGATGATGACAGAGCGCCCAAGAATGGTTTTACCGGATATCAATTTAACACCTTGTATCTGCTGACCATTCTGAATAATTTCCTTGACCGGTTCTTTGGTGCGAATCTCAACGCCGAGGGAGACAATTTTGCCAACCAGCGCATCCACAACTGTTTTCGCTTTATCGGTTACAGGGAACATTCTGCCGTTGTCTTCTTCTTTCAGGGCAATTCCGAGATTCTCGAAGAAACGCATGATTCCCTGGTTGTCCAAATTTTGAAACGAACTATATAAAAAGCGTCCATTACCCGGAATATGTCGGATGAGTTCATCCGTTTCCTTGGCGTTGGTTACATTGCATCGACCTCCGCCAGAGATGCCGAGTTTACGACCCAGTTGATCTCCTTTATCCAGCAGAAGCACGGAGGCTCCATGCTCAGCAGCAGCAACGCAAGCCATCAGGCCCGCAGATCCACCGCCAATTACAATGACATCATACATATGTTATTACCCTCTTTTTTCATTGATTTTGTCTGTTTTACGTAAAATGTGTCTACTCCTGGCTTTTTCTGAAATATAATGGAGTTATGAGCAGTTCTATTGTGCAGTCTTAAGGGATATATTGTAATATACTGTCGCCTATGTTTTAATCAGAAATACATGAGGGAATGTGCAGGCAGAGGAGGAGATGGCATTGTGGTTGCGTTAAAGGACATGCTTTTACAAGTACTGCTGGCAGGGTCGGCGGTATTTCTGATTCCCTTATTCCGTCTGGCACTCTCCAAGCGGGTTATTGCCAGAATGGAACATGCCGGAATCGTTCATACCAGTTTTGCTGTGACAAGTGCCCTGAGCATGTTATTGTGTCTGCTGTTTGCGCTCTATGCAAGCCCGGTGGCCGTACCCATATCATTAAGCATCGTACCTGTGATACTTGTTATTTTGTATTGTAAGTCCGCTATAGGCGTAACGCTGTCCATTCTACATATTCTCTTCTATTTTCTTTTTGCGCATCCCTATGATCTGTACGGATTTCTCCTTCATACGGGCATTCTTCTCTATCCTATTGTATGGTTGTCTGCCAAACGATTCAAGCATAATACACCTTCACGCAAAATGGCGATCCTCATCATCCTGATTACAATGGAACTGGTTGTAACGAGTCTGTTATGGATCGCATCCCTCCAGAATGAATCCACTTACTCTGCGACCTACATGATACTTACAGCACTTGGATATACCGCTGGAGCCATTGTTGCGGGTAGTCTGAGTCTGCTATGGCTGGAACGGATGAAGCACTATCGCGGGCTGGAACAGCATCTCTCGGAAGTCCACCACCGATATATAGCCGAAACGGAGAAACTTCATCAGATTCTGAACGCAGTGCCTCTCTCCATTGCCACCGTAGATAAACAAGGCACAGTGATGTTTGTCAATGAGATGATGGAGCAAACGGCAAGGGAGCAGCTACCTTGTACCTCCACGCCTGATCTCATTGGACAGCCTGCCAGTCAATTTGTTGAACAAGGTCAGGCGGACAAGATGGATAAAAGCATTCGCAGAGCCGTCGTTCATGGTGAGATTAGTGGGTTGACCGTTCGTTACGGTGCATACGTATTTCAATCCCGAACCGTACCGATTTATGCCTTTTCAACAGAGTCTGCGAGAGAAGTTACAGGAGCCATGCTGATTATCCAGGATATCACGGAGCTTGAGATGTTGCGAAGTGAACTGGATAATGTGGATCGTCTTAGTCTGGTGGGGCAGATGGCTGCAAGCATTACGCATGAGGTGCGTAATCCAATGGCGGTTGTGCGGGGTTTTCTTCAACTCATGCAGGAAAAGAGTCCTGATTCCCTCGATCACTATTACCGGATCGTTCTGGAAGAGCTGGACCGGGCCAACAGTATCATTAATGATTTCTTGTCTTTGGCTCAGAATCGTATTGCCGAGAAAGAAGAATCCCAGCTGCACGATATCATACATGAACTGAGTCCGTTGTTATGGGCGGATGCGAACCTGCGTGGTCAGAGTATTGAACTCATGTTGGCCCATAATGTGCCGAAGCTGCATCTCAATTCTAAGGAAATCAAACAGGTGGTGTTGAACCTGGCCCGTAACGGGATGGAAGCCATGAATGAGAAGGGTGTGCTTACGCTGGAGACACGGATAGTGGATGATAAGGTGGAACTGTGTGTACGTGACACAGGACCTGGTCTACCCAGAGTGAAGAAGGAAAAGCTGTTTGAACCTTTCTATACAACAAAAGCCAAGGGAACCGGACTTGGATTGTCCATGTGCCTGAGTATTGTGGAACGACATAATGGAACCATTACTGTGGAATCGGAGGAAGGCCAGGGCACGACCTTCAAAGTAGCATTTGAACGTTAGTCATTCAGCATATTTTGCCAGACATTGAGACATAATATTATGGAAGAAGCCTTTCCGCAGGCGGTTTCTGAATCTTGCTTTCATTGCTTATGGATGTATAATAGGAATAGCACATCATTACATCCATAATGTTCGATATGAATGTAACGTTGTTTTGGAGAGTTTATTGGCCTTTAATTTTATCGAGATCATAGAACAACCATTTATAAGGAGTGAAACCGAATGTCGATGTCATTTGATCAATACATGAAAGATATGGTTCAACCGATGCGGGATGATTTAACTCGTCTAGGAATCCAGGAGTTGCGTACTCCTGAAGAAGTGGAAGCAAGTCTTCCGGATGCAAAAGGAACAGCGCTGGTTGTCATTAACTCTGTCTGCGGATGTGCCGCAGGTCAATGTCGCCCAGGTGTGTCCCAAGCACTGCAGCACGATATTACACCTGATCACCTGTACACTGTATTTGCTGGTCAGGACAAAGAAGCAACTGCAAAAGCACGTGAATTCTTTGCACCGTATCCTCCATCTTCACCGTCCATCGCTCTGATGAAAGACGGAGAACTCGTTCACTTTATCGAGCGTCATCAAGTGGAAGACCGTTCTGCAGAGGATATTGCGGCTGATCTCAAAAGTGCATTTGACCGTTACTGCCGTTAATTCGCTCCAATAGAACGCCCCGCCCTTCGGATCACCGATGCCGGGGCGTTTCATTTTGGATAGATAAGGTTATTGAACCATTCGGACCTTTCAAGCTGAACATCAAATTTCATTCATTTAGAAACGGGGTGTGTGAACGATGAGTTTGCAACAACAGATCATCGCTGAATTGAAGGTTAAACCAAGCATTAATGAAGAAGAGGAAGTACGCAAGCGTGTTGATTTTCTGAAGACGTATGTGAAAAATGCGGGTGCCAAGGGTTTGCTGATTGCGATCAGCGGCGGTATTGACAGTGCAGTGGCTACGGCGCTTTGCAAAAAAGCGACGGACGAGCTTACGCAAGAGAACAACCAAGAGTACAAAACGCTTGGTGTGTTCCAACCTTATGGTGAACAATCCGATATCGATCACAGCTACGCTGTAGCCAAAGCATACGATCTGAAGCATGTCGTGGAAACCAATATCGAAGATGCAGTTAACGAGATTGCGCTGGAAGTTGAGCAAGGTTTCAAATCCTTGGGTAGCCCACGTCATATGACTCACCAAGGCAAAGGTAATGTCAAAGCGAGAACTCGTATGGTTATGCAATATGCGCTCTCGTTTGAAGAGAACCTGCTCGTGGTAGGTACGGATCATGCATCCGAAGCCATCACGGGCTTCTATACCAAATGGGGCGATGGTGCTGTGGATATCACACCACTGAGCACCCTGAACAAACGTCAGGTACGCCAGCTGGCAGCATATCTGAACGTGCCACAGGCTGTTTTGGACAAAGCACCATCGGCAGGGCTATGGGAAGGTCAGACGGACGAAGATGAGCTGGGAATCTCGTATGAAGCGAACAGCGACTATCTCGAAGGCAAACAGATCGATCCGGCTGCACAAGAGCGCCTCGAAGCGTTCTATACGCGCACACATCACAAACGCAATGCCATTCCTGGTATCTAATACGGGTGGATGAGCATGATCGTTATAAGCTGTTAACACCAACATTGAAATAACGTCCCTCTTAGGGAATGCAAAAGAGTCACTGCTCACGCAGTGACTCTTTTTGTTATGTGGAACGAGAAACCGCAAAAATCCAGGTGACTACTATATTAAAGATGTGTTAGCTATTCCAGTCTTTGATCTGTTGCAGGGTTTGGGTGATGGCTTGCTCCAGTTGCGGAGTGGTTTCTTTAAATGGGTGTACGGTATTAAAGGTATGGTTCCCATCAGGAATCTGGTGCCATGGGATATCAGGGCGTGCTTGCACAAGTGCAGCAGAACCGTCCCGCAGACGCTGGGGATCTTCTGTTCCCTGAATGAGTGCGACTCGCAAAGTTGAAGAAGCCAAGCGGTCAAGGATAGCGTAACGTTTGCTATGCTTGTCCAGGTCTTCCAGAATAGCCACGTCCAGTGGCATCTGCTGGCCTGTTCGTCCGTTAACGACATGGCTGCGGCCATGTGTACGCATTTCTTCTTTTTGCTCCGCTGTGAAGAGATCCAGATTGGTTACGCCATTCCAGGAGATGACACCTGCCACCTGCTCGGGATGATCCAGTGCATAGACGAGACTTACGCCCGCACCGCGGCTATGACCAACCAGGTATACAGGAAGTCCACTGAGTTCAGGTTGTGTAGCCACATGTTCCAATACCAGGGCCAGATCGGCAAGCTCCCGGCTGTAGGTATTCATTGCGAACTTTTCAAGTTCAGAGAATTGCTCCAGATATTCGCTGATACCGTTGTGAGAGAAATTAAAGGTAAGCACATGATGCGTCTGGCTTAGCTGTGCAGCTGCATAGGGGAACATGCCCCAGTCTTTGAAGCCTTTGTATCCGTGAGACAGAACGATGACACCTTGAGCGGGTTGTTGTGCAGGGAAAAAGTCTCCGCGAATGATCGCATCTACGTCAGTGGGCAATTCAAAAGTTATGGGCATTATTCAGACCTCCTAAGAATTTCAGACGATTCCTGATTCATATTTTAGCATATATGGTAATGCGGATAGGTACTCGCTTCTGATCGCCCCTCCTGCTACAATAGAATACGTGTTCGGAGAGTTACGGATCATGTGATTGAATGGAGATCTTTTACAATGAAGGTTCAAAAAGAGCGGTTTTCAGTACCGAGAAGATGGGACTTTTTGAATAACCTCTTACAGTATAAAAGATTAAGCGGGTGAAGCGTTGATGATATATGGCATAGGTAATGATGTGCTGGAGATTGGACGTATGCAGAAGCTATTGTCCGGTCGCCATGCGGAAGCTTTCATAAAACGAATTTTAACGCCAGCAGAGCAGGAGATCGCGGTTCGTCGAGGGAAGCGGATGACGGAGTTTGTATCCGGTCGATTTGCAGCGAAAGAAGCGGTGTCTAAGGCATTTGGCTGCGGTATTGGTGGTGTCATGGGCTTCACTGACATTGAGGTGCTACCTGATGGGACAGGACGTCCAGTGGCCTCGCTGTCCAGTCAAGCCTGGGAACGTCTGCAGCTGCCATATGATAAGCAATATGACATTCATTTGAGTATTACACATCAGACGGAATTGGCAGCGGCCTTTGCGATCGTGGAACAGATGGAAAAGTAGTTAGCTTGGCAATAGGAGAGGACGGAAATATGGGTTTACAGGAACAGAAACAACATTTCAGCGTGAATTTGCTGGACTGGTATATGGTCAACCGACGGGATTTGCCGTGGCGTCGCCACAACAATCCGTATTTTACATGGGTATCGGAGATTATGCTTCAGCAGACTCGGGTAGATACGGTAATTCCGTATTTCAATCGTTTTATCGGAAATTTCCCGACCGTGCAAGCGTTAGCGGAGGCACCCGAAGAGGATGTGTTGAAAAATTGGGAGGGACTCGGTTATTACTCCCGTGCACGTAATCTTCAGGCAGCTGCGAGACAAGTCATGGAGCTGCACGGAGGCGAGATGCCGCAGGACAAGCCGGCTGTCTTTGCATTAAAAGGGGTGGGCCCGTATACTGCCGGGGCCATTCTCAGTATTGCCTTCAACCAGCCGCAGCCTGCGGTAGATGGCAATGTCATGCGGGTACTGTCCCGATACTTCCTCATCGATGAGGACATTATGAAGGGCAGCACCCGGGTGTTGATGGAAGAGCTCGCAGGAGAGCTCATTCCGGAAGGGCGGGCGCGTGATTTCAATCAGGCGCTGATGGAGCTTGGCGCGCTGGTGTGTACACCCAAAGCGCCGCACTGCCTGACTTGCCCGGTCATGGAGCAATGTTCCGGCCGCATCGCCGGAAGAGAGCTTACACTGCCGGTCAAGACCAAGGCGAAGCCGCCGCGCCCTGAGCAGCGGCTGGTCGCCATTGTGGAGGGCCGCGGTGCTCATCGCGGCCAAGTGCTTGTGCGCCAGCGCCCAGACACGGGCCTATTGGCCCGCATGTGGGAGCTGCCGCATGTGCTCGCGGCGCCCGCCGCAGTGAGCAAGAAGGCGGCGCCGCTGGCGGATGAGCCGGCCATGGCATTGCTGGCCGGCAGTCTATGGGCGGAAGGCTTCGCTGCCCGCCCGGAAGGGCTGGCTACCCATGCGGAGCATGTGTTCAGCCACATTGTCTGGAGCCTGCAGGTGTACAAGTGTACCGAGCAGGACCAGAGCAGTGAGCTTCCGCTGATCGCAGCGGAAGCCAGAGCCGCCTACGATGCACAGGCGGCAGCAAGGGAGGGCACAGCCTCATCATCAGCTGTGTCACCTGAGTCAGACACAATGCATCCATCGGAGCCAGACACGCCTAATGCGCAGAACATCTCAACATCACTTAACGATGGAGAGATGTTGATGTCATCATCTGACGTTAGTGACCTAGCACTGAGTACTACGACACTGACAGGTAAAGGCGATGGCTTGACCTACCGCTGGATCGGTCCGGAAGATATGGATAAGATGGCATTCCCGAATATCTTCCTGAAGCTGATCAGCAGTTATTTTGCTGGTGCGTATGATCAAGTGAATGATTAAATGGGGGAGCTAACGAACTCCAGAGGTCTTATCATGTGGATATACCACAATTATGAATTCTAACGAACCTGAGTGACGTTATCATAGACAAATCAACCCAAAAGTGCGCATCAAAACCCATATTTGGGGAAAGAGCTACTCTGAGATTCGTTAGGTTAGCGATACGATGAAATATGGAGCAATAACGTGTCCTGGGTTCGTTAGAAATAAAACACCCATTAACTATAACTATAGTGGTAGCAAAAAGAGAGCCTGATCACGGTCACGACGACCGAATCAGGCTCTCTTTTATGTTAACTGTTGCATGCTAACAGTCTTATTTTGCAGAAGCGTAACGTTTGTTCACTTCATCCCAGTTGATTACATTCCAGAAAGCGGCGATGTAGTCAGGACGTTTGTTTTGGTAGTTCAGGTAGTAAGCGTGCTCCCATACATCCAGACCCAGAACCGGAGTCAGACCTTCGAAGAGAGGGCTGTCTTGGTTAGGTGTGCTAGTGATGGACAACTTGCCATCTTTACCAACTACGAGCCAAGCCCAGCCGGAACCGAAACGAGTTGTAGCTGCTTTAGCGAAATCTTCTTTGAATTTATCAAAGCCACCCAGTTCGCTATCGATAGCTGCTGCGATATCGCCTGTAGGAGCGCCGCCGCCGTTAGGTCCGATGATTTCCCAGAACAGGCTGTGGTTAGCATGTCCACCACCATTGTTGCGAACCGCTGTGCGGATGCCTTCAGGTACGCTGTCAAGGTTAGCAATCAGATCTTCCAAGCTTTTCTCTTGCAGTTCAGGAGCGCTTTCCAGAGCTGCGTTCAAGTTAGTTACATAAGTATTGTGATGGCGATCGTGGTGGATTTCCATCGTTTTTGCATCGATATGTGGTTCCAGTGCGTCGTTAGCGTAAGGAAGTGCTGGTAATTGAAAAGTCATAATGAAATACCTCCTGAGATTTTAGGTTTTTTTGAAAACAGGTACATATGTAATAATACCCTTGCCACTAATATTAAACCGCATTCGAGCTAATTAAGCAACATTTTTGTTTATTAAGTCCCCCGAGGCGTTGATCTAATGATGGGCCAGAGATAACAAACATATTTTACCCTTTATGCAACTATTTATGTGTTTTCAGGCGTTTAAATGGATGGAAATTTTAATATCCGTATGTAAACGGTTACAATTAAGCGCTTTCAAAAGAAAATGCGTGTTTTATGGAGAAAAGTATGGTTTAATTGACGAAGAAGCGGTATTTTCTCGTTTTTTGTCATTATATGAACATTGGGTTTTTGGTAAAAAGGGATTCCCTTTTTGTAAAAAACCTCATCTAAGCTAACGAAAAGGGAGATTTAAGACATGCACGTTCGTTCCTTTCAGTTGAGTGATGCAAGCCAGATGACGGAGCTTCTCCAGGTTGCACTATCGGAAGAATGTTATGAGAACACGATGGGCCCGTTTGCCCGTCAATTGTCATGGGATTCTGACCTGATCATGGTTGCGGAAGAAGAGGGAGACCTCGTAGGCGCTTTGATCGGTACGATTGATCACAACCAGGGTTGTATCTACCGTATTGCGGTACATCCAGACTATCGTCGCCGTGGAGTCGGCAAAACACTTGTCGAGGCTATGGAACAGCGGTTCCAGCAGCGTAAAGTCAGCCAAGTATGGGTGGCGGGTGATGAGCACAACAAAGTAGCCATGCCTCTATATGAAGCAATGGGTTACGGTGCCAATCAGATTATGAGCGCTTTCCAGACTCTTAGTATTTTGTCCAAAGCTTAGTTTGCATGTTTAAAAAGAAATAAAAAAAAGATTTTCATTTCATATTAGGCATATCTCTTTAACGTGTAAGAACGTGAGGGATGTGCCTTTCTATTTATATGAGTGTTCTTCACGTCATATTCCTCTAGTTTCCTCATTTTCTGAACATGCTTCGGAGTCCCTGAATTCTATTTAAATCACCCTGACTATCCCGGCTGTATTCACGATAACCAAGGTATTGGTGCTCATAACCAATTGTTTCACTCTCCCAAATGGAGTAGACTGAAAGGGAGTATGGTTACCATATTACAAGTTTAATTCAACTATTTAATAAATGAGGTGTCCCTTTGAATTCCAATAATCATTCAATGGAACATGTGACTTCCGAGCAACGTAATGAACCGTCAAAGCCTGAACAATCGGGGAAATCCTGGGTTGTCGAGCTGTGGGACTGGGTCAAAACGATTGTTGTTGCTTTTGTAATTATGATGCTGCTGAACCTGTTTGTGTTTAATCTGTCAATGGTCAAGGGACAGTCCATGCAGCCGACACTGGTTGAGCGAGATCGCCTTTTCGTCAACAAAATCGTATACCATCTGGGTAATCCTTCCCGATCAGATGTGATCGTACTTCGTGATCCAAGCGAAGGTGTGGAGAAGAAGGGTTTTCTGGTGAAACGGATCGTTGGACTTCCGGGAGATACAATTGAAGTTAGGGATCACCATCTATATGTGAACGGCGAGCAACAAGCGGAAACGTACACCGATATTGAGGTGCAGGACCCAGATTTTGGCCCAATCACCTTGGAGCCGGATCATTTCTTCGTGATGGGGGATAATCGTCATGAAGGCAAAAGTAAGGATAGCCGAGTGTTTGGCAGTATTACATCCGACCAGATTGTAGGCAAAGCTGAATTTATTTTCTGGCCGTTTTCTGAATTGAAGAAATTGTAAAATGCTTACAGGACAACAACTTCAGACTGCATTTTGCGTTAAACCATATAGACTCGTTCCGTTTGAATTCAAGTATGTAAGGCATATATAGAAATTAACGCCTGTCCTCTTACCGTGAGGCGGGCGTTCACTATTTACGGAATAAGTGTCGGAAGAAGAGAGGGAAGAGAAATGACGAGCGTACAGACCGGGGCAGCACAGGATGCCTCCGTATGGGAGAAGTTAAAACAGGAGATCAAGGCAGCTGGCCCCGGACTGGGCATTGATGATATCGGTTTTGCTTCGGCTGATCCCTTTGTTTCCCTGAAGTCGCTGCTGGAGCAGTCGCGGGATAAAGGGTATGCTTCAGGTTTTGAAGAGCCGGATATTGAAAAAAGGGTGCACCCCGCCTTAAAAGATGGTGAGCCCGCTTCACTTATTGCAATAGCCGTGGCATACCCATCCAAAATGGTGAATCCGCCGAAATCGGAGCCTGGTGCGTATCGAGGCATTTTTGCCCGTTCGGCTTGGGGTCAGGATTATCATCAGGTCCTGCGTGCAGCGATGGACAAGTTGGTCAATTTTATAAAGGAACGCGTACCTGAAGCCATGATCGAAAGCATGGTAGACACCGGAGCATTGGTGGATCGTGCGGTGTCCCAGCGTGCGGGGATTGGTTTTAGCGCCAAAAACTGTGCCATTATATCACCAAAATTCGGTTCATGGATTTTCCTCGGGGAACTGGTAACAAATATTCCTTTTCAACCAGACACACCTGTGACCGAAGACTGCGGTGAATGTACAAAATGTATCGATGCCTGTCCTACAGGAGCATTAGTGGGGCCGGGGCAGTTGAATGCACAGCGTTGTATTTCTTTTGTAACCCAGACGAAAGGGTTCGTGGATGAAGAATTTATGCTGAAAATAGGTAACCGTCTGTACGGTTGTGACACGTGTCAGATTGTCTGTCCGAAGAACCGGGGTAAGAACTGGGATCACCATCCCGAGTTTCACCCCGATCCGGAGATTGTGAAGCCACTCCTACTGCCGCTGCTGGACATCGGTAACCGGGAATTCAAGGAACGTTTCGGTCAGAGTTCCGCCGCTTGGCGGGGCAAAAAGCCGATTCAACGTAACGCCGTTATTGCCCTGGGCAATTTCAAAGACAAAAGTGCTGTACCCAAACTTACAGAAGTACTAAAACGTGATCCGCGCCCCGAGTTGCGGGGAACCGCAGCTTGGGCGTTAAGCAGAATTGGAGGAGAAGACGCCATGAGAGCAATTGGGGAAGCTGCCGCTAACGAACAAGATGGGAACGTACTAAGCATGCTGCAGAAGGCCGAGGAGCGACTGAGTTCGTCCGAGACCTTACCCAAACAGCCACAGGCTGGGCAAGTGAGTGAGAAGCAGCCAGAGGAACAGAACAACGAGAACAATGCCTTACGTGCGTTACAACAGGATTTGAAAATGGAAGCCGGGATTGAACCGGGTAGTGAGCAGTCTGCACAGCCTGCCAAACCGGAAGCCGCAGCGTGGAAACCTTCAGCCGTTACGGGTCTTCATGGCAAGCCCGTATACTACGATGAGGTACTGACACCGATTGGTACTCTTACGTTATGCGCGACGGATGAAGGGCTGTGTCACATTGATTTTGGCGCCTTTCACGTACGCGAAGCTCATCTGCAACAATGGGCCCGCATCTGGATTGGCGAGTATCGATATGAGAAGAATGAAGAGAAGCTCAGCGAAGCTGCAAAGCAGTTAAAGGAGTATTTTGCAGGGGAGAGAAAAACGTTCGACTTGCAGCTTGATCGGCTTGGAACACCATTCCAGCTACAAGTATGGGAAGTTCTGTCCGATATATCTTATGGAGAGGCCTCATCACACCAACAGGTTGCGGAAATCATCGGCAGACCCAAGGCTGTTCGTGCAGTTCTGGACGCCATTAGCAAGAATCCGATTCCGATTATTATTCCCTGTCACCGTATCAGTGGTAAAGACGGTACCCTGGTGGGTTATGTAGGCGGTCTGCAAACCAAGGAGCAATTGCTCGCATTGGAGCAGCTATCGTAAGAGCGGGGGACGTTCATGAAGTATGTAAACGTGGAGAGCGTGGAAGCGGGAGAGCTTCTGGGCAAGACGGTATATTCCAGTAACGGCACGGTATTGCTGTCTGCCGGAGTCCAGCTCACCGTATACATGGTCAATACGCTGAAGCGTATTGGCGTGACCATGTTATACATCCAGGATGAAGCGTATAAAGATGTGGATGCAGAAGACATTCTGGATGAAACCACGAAACGGGCAATAATTAACGAAATGAGTGTCACACTCGAATCCATTCGATCCGGGAAAGACTGGAGTCCGAAAAAAGTTGCCCTCAGTATAGAGAAGTTGCTGAATGATGTACTGAACGGGCGTGAAATGCTTGTGCAGCTCACCGATATTCGTACCAAAGACAATGCACAGTATGTTCATGCGATGAATGTATGTTTGTTGTCTTCGGTCATCGGACTGAATATGGGACTCAATTATAATCAACTGAAGGACCTTGCTGTGGGGGCATTATTGCATGATATTGGCAAAGTGGGGGAACCTCCTGGCAGTGGCTCTGCTGCAAATTCTTCGCTGCACCATACATGGCTTGGATTCGAAGTGATTAAGAACAAACGGGAGTTCAGTCTGTTGGTCGCCCATACAGCCCTGCAACATCATGAGCATGTAGATGGTACAGGCATGCCGAGAGGGATCAAGGGGAGTGACATTCATCTGTTTGCGAGAATTGTTAGTGTGGCTAATATCTATGATAATCTCATTAATGGTTTATCCAAGGACAGTTTGATGCCACATGAGGCCTGTGAAGAGATGATGGCGTTATCTGGTACAAAGCTGGATCGGGACATTCTGATTGAGTTCAATAAGAGTGTATCCGTGTATCCCAATGGTACAGCGGTACGACTGTCCACCAAAGAGACTGGAGTCATTGTGCGTCAACATCGGGGATTGCCCGGCAGACCTGTAATCAGGGTGGCGCGCGGAAGTACGCGTTATTCTCTGGATGTGGTTGAAATCGATCTGGCTCAGCATACAACCGTTTTCATTGAAGCTGTCATGACGTAGCTTGTGTGCGGTTCAACTGGAAAATCCGTTTGCTCAAGGCGTGCGGAAATGCTATGATACTTTCAGGAAATCCGGTCTGTGTCAGGTTTGCAACTTATGTGTCGAACATCATGAAGTGACACGGATTATCAGGCTTTTTAGAATGCATACAGAGGTGTCTAAGAGATGGATATTGTTATACCGATTATTACATTGATTGTTGGTCTGGTCGGGGGATTTTTCATCGGGGTGTTCTACTTGCGTAAACAACTTGAGAAAATGCAAAGCAATCCGGACATGCTTCAGAAAATGGCGAAGCAAATGGGCTACAACCTGAATGGCAAGCAAATGCAGCGTGCCCAGCAGATGATGAAGAATCAGCAGCCAGGAGCGAAAATGCCTCAGCCGCAACAGCATCCTGCGCGTAAAAGTTCGGGCCGCCGAAAATAATAGCAGTGAATAACTGCTTACCTTATTGTGGTTCGAAAGGAGGCGTTTGGCAGTGGCTGGCGTTAAAGATTATTTGAATTCAAAAGTATCCGACAATCGGGAGAAGATCGAGTATCATGTAGAGCAGATCCTGAAATTGATCGGAGAAGATAGTACACGTGAAGGGCTGCTTGAAACGCCTGCACGTGTGACCCGAATGTATGAAGAAATTTTTGGCGGATATGAAGTAGACCCGCGCGATGTGCTCGGTGTCACGTTTGACGAGAATCATGAAGAACTGGTTATCGTCAAGGATATTGTCTACTACAGTCAGTGTGAGCACCACATGGCGCCGTTCTTCGGCAAGGTGCACATTGGGTATGTACCAAGCGGCAAGATCGTTGGTCTGAGCAAAATGGCTCGTCTGGTCGAAGCAGTAACACGTCGCCTTCAAGTGCAGGAACGTATTACTTCACAGATCGCTGACATTCTGACAGAGGCCGTTGAGCCTCATGGAGTTATGGTCGTTGTGGAAGGCGAGCACTTGTGCATGTGTTCCCGCGGCGTGAAGAAACCGGGAAGCAAGACGGTAACGTCTGCTGTACGTGGTTCTTTCCGTGAGAATCCGGCACAACGTGCAGAGTTCTTGTCTTTGGTAAAAGATTAAGATCTGGTATGTCCACTCGCTGGACAAGCCGGATGAGTAAGTTCCTTTGGTTTTGGAAGCAGCAGTTTTTAAGCCATAGGATATGATATAAATAAGCCGTGTTCCCTGGGAACCGGCTTATTTATATATGCGTTGTCATTCCTATATACTGGATACATATGAATTCGTGAAGCCGGAGGTAATGGAACAATGAGTGTACCTTCCCATTCAGATCAACCGGTTCAGCCGGAAAAGGGACTACAGGCAGATCAACAGGCTACATTGCGTCTGCAAATCTGGGAGACACCACTCTTGCGACAAGGGAGTAGTGTACTCGAAGCTTTTGCTTGGGAAGAAGTTATGTGCAGGCGGGTTGGGGCAGGGCATTTACCTGTTGCACATATATGGAGACACCCAGATGCCTTTGTAGCGGGTCTGCGTGACCGCAGGTTGCCACAGGCTGTAGAAGCGATGGAACAGATTAGAAGCCAAGGGACGGCGGTCTGTGTTCGGCCTTCCGGTGGAGCGGCAGTACCCTTGAATCCAGGGGTAGTTAATGTGTCGCTGATTCTGCCTAATCCCGGACATGCCATCAATATTCATGATGATTTCCGAGAGATGGCTTCGATTATTGCCGAGTCGCTAACGCCGTGGTCGAATCAGGCGCAAACTGGTGAGGTTCAGGGTGCTTTTTGCCCGGGAGATTATGATGTCAGTGTAGGTGGCCTAAAATTCTGTGGTATTGCCCAGCGCAGGCAGGCAAAGGCGTATATCATTACGGCTTTTATCATCGTGGAAGGTCAGGGAGATCAACTGGCAGCGGACGTGCGACAATTCTATCAGCATGCAGCAGGTGGGGCGAGTGAAGGATATCCTGATGTTCAGCCTGGCACGATGGCAAGTCTGAAAGAATTGGCAGGTGTACCTTCAGCCGCGGCATATACTGCGGCTTTGGTTCGAACACTACGGGATCGCTATCCACAGGCGGAGACCAGCAGGGTGCTTAGCGTTGGCTCTGAAGAAGTACGCCTGACAGCTGAGCAGATGAAGCTGCGATACGATTAACACTTTTTACTAGGGCTTGGAATTGGTTAATAGAGATGATATGATGTGATTTCGGAAGGAGAGTGTTAGGATGGACACATTGAGATATACGTATTTATATGAGGTTGTATCAACAGGCGAAAAATCCGAGTTCAGCCAAATGGCAACAAGCAAGGAAGAGGCTGCTGCACTGATCGTTGCACGTATAGCCGATCTGGAGTTTACAGATGAGTCTGATATCAAGCTGGGCGATCTGATCTCCATTAGCAAACAGGTTGGCGACAACTATGTGGCGTGCGAGGGCTGTGCTTCTTAAGTGAACATTTAGAAATAGGAAGTCTCTCAAAATACAAGCAAGTCTCTTCTTACAGGAGGCTTGCTTTTTTGTATACACCAAAAGAGATATCGTTCAGTCATTCGGCTGGAGATATCTCTTTTTTTCTCTAATCCATCTAACCCCAAGCTTAATAAGGCGGCCACAACAACTTGCGTGCCGTTTCGTAACGTTCGGCCACAGCGGGCCAGTAGACAACGTTCCACCAATCCTCGATATACTTTTTGCGTTCATTCTGATGTTTCAGATAGTAGGCATGTTCCCACACATCCAGTGGCAGGAGTGGTACGATATCGGACTGGGACAGGTTCTGGTGTTTTTCCGCCTGCAAAATCTCCAAACGATGTGCTCTCGGGCTCCAGACAAGCATCGCCCAGCCACTGCCTTCCACCTTGTTCGCGGCTTCTGTGAATTGATTCTTAAACGCTTCATAACTCCCGAAATCTCGCTTGATCTGCTCTGCGAGCATACCGGAAGGTTTGCCGCCGCCAGCAGGGTTCATAATTGTCCAGAAGATCGTATGCAGGTAGTGGCCTGCCCCGTTGAAGGCAAGTTCACGTTCCCAATGTTTGATGAGTTCAAAGTTATTCTTTTTTCGCGATTCCGCCAGCTTCTTCTCTGCTACATTCAGTCCGTCCACATAAGATTGATGGTGTTTGTCATGATGGATACGCATCGTCAGCTCATCAATATGTGGCTCCAGCGCATTGTACGCATAGGGGAGAGGCGGCAGTGTGTGTCCTCCAATGGGAACCGGCTTTTCTTTTACAGGAGGTGCTGTAGAGCTGGGTGTGGCTTGTGTTGTTCCGGTAGAAGACGGTTGAACGGTTGCGGATTGGATCTGAGCTGGAGCGGCAGGTGCATTTACATTTCCCTCTGGAGAAGTTGGAGCTTCTGAAGCTTGGCGATGGATGCTTCCTGACTCTGACGTATGCAGCGCATTTTCCAGAAAAAGTGATGGCTCCGAATCCGTCTCACGCAAGATGCCCGGTTGGCCAAGCGTATCCAATACACCCAGAAAATACTCCGACTCGCGGATAAAATGCAGAATGAGTACTTTGGCAAGCGGAACAGCTTGCACAGCAGCACTTTGCTCCAGAAGAACATACAGCTGTTTGATGAACTCTCTCGATTGCTGCCGAGCTGCCAACACAAGTTGATCGATACAACGAACCATGTAGGGAGCAGGTGGATGGGTTGCGGGCAATAGTTGTTTTAAAAGCTGATTGGCTACTCGCTCACTGTTTGCAAAGGTAACCTCCCATTCCTCCAATAGCTTGACGTATGGGGGCTCCAGATCAGGAACCAGGGCACGAATCACGAGTGTATGTTCTTTCTCCTGCTCTTTCCAAAAACGAATTTCCTCCAATGTTCGCAGAGGCAGCAGGTGACCATATCCATACCAGTTCATCTATGTTGAACCTCCTTCAGATGAAATTCATTGCATGCAGACCGTCTGTTCATGCGTCCCAAGAGTATATTCCGCGAGCTTGTTGTCCTATGAGTGCAAAAAAAAGAGCCCCTGAGGGCTCTGGAAAAAATTCAATGATTGAAATTTGGTTATTCTCCATTATTCGTGTTTTGCACATCGTCACTGCTTGTTTTCGTTACATGACTCAGGAAAGTTGAGACACGGCGCAGATATTCCTTTGGATGCTCCCGGAAGATCAACTCATGATGCGCATCCTGGACAATCCATACATCCGAGTACGGATTGGTCTGGTTGGCGGCGAGTTGCTCCGCAATTGGATAAGGCGCCTTCTCGTCCTCTGTACCATGGATGAAGAAAATCGGGAACGGATAATCTTCCTTTTTCACTTCCTGGTATGGAATCTGTTGTAATCCGGTACCATTCAGAACAGGGAACAACAGTTTCATGATCTCCAGTGTAGGCTGACGTGGCAGATCGATCTGGTTGTGAATGTTGTGGTACAGCGTATCTGGCTCCAGCAGGAACGCACTGTCCAGAATCATTGCATCCACTTCCTTCGTAATCAGTCCGGTTTGTAACGCTGTACCGGCACCCATCGAGAAACCCCAGACAACCAGTTCCTGCGCACCACGTTGCTTGGCGAACTGGATCGCACCGAGCAATTGCTGTGACTCAGCTTTGCCACCTGTGGCTACAGCTTTGTTCACCTGTGAGGCGAAGCCATAATCGAACATGACCACGTTGAACCCAAGTTGATGGGCATAGTGTGCCAGGTCATACATGGGTACCCATGTTTCTTCACGATTGGCACCATAGCCGTGACTGAAAATAATCGTTTTGCTTGCAGCATTGTCAGCAGGTATATACCATCCCTGCATCGTCCGGCTGCCATCTGCTGCCGGGAACGTGATGTCTTCGTACTTCATGTTCTTGGCTTGCATCGGATTGGAGAAGACTGGCGCTACCGTTGGATTGGATAATACCCATGCGATATAACCATGCAGTGCAATAAAACAAAACAGTAGAAAAAATACAACGGAGAGCAGCAACGCTACGATAATATGTTTGAACCGAATCAGCCTCGGTGATAGGGAAGAGGGCAGATCGGACACTTTTGTTTGCAGCGGGGCTTCGCTCTGGGATGATTGATACATGAATGCCCCTCCTTTGAAGTTCAGTTGAAGATAACAACGACATGAAAAGAGAATTGCGTCGATTTCAGAGCCTGCTTCAGAGCGATATCTTAATGTAATATATCTTTATCGTATGTTCCAATATAGTCAAAGTCAATTGATTGAGGGCATTTGTTACGCAATTGTTATATAGTTCTTAAGATATATGGGTAACATTACCTTAGTGTGTAAATTACAGGGGATTAAGTCTTATAAAAAGGGAAAATTTACACGTTGGCCTATTTTGATTTTGGCTCTTTTTGGTTTACAGATGAGACCGTTTCTCATATAATTTATGTAACCAAGTTTCATGTGATGAAACATGAGGAGGGCATTATGCCATGGAAGATCGCAAGTTAACCGTCCGGGCTGTGGAACGGGCGCTGGATATATTATTATGTTTTACCACACGCAGTGATCTGGGACTCACCGAAATTGCCAGCCAGATCGGCCTGCACAAAAGTACAGTCCACCGTTTGATGGCTACGCTGGAGGATCGAGGGTTCGTGATCCGCGATGCAGCAACAGAGAAGTACCGACTTGGCATCCGAATCTGGGAGCTGTCAGCTCATATGTCCCGCAGTGATGATCCCGCTATTCTGCTGTTGCCTGCGATGGAGCGACTGAGAGATCGATTGGGGGAGACCGTGAGTCTGTACCTGCGTGATGGGAGTGAACGGATTCGTATTCAGGCGGTGCAAAGTGATCAGGCGATCCGCCGAGTTGCTCCCGTTGGTGTTAGACTCCCGCTGTCTGTGGGGGCTTCCAGCAAAGTCCTGATGGCGTTTGCCACGGACGAGGATCGTGAAGAACTGATGAACGGGCCGGAATGGCCGGTGTTTATTGATCCCGCGGTGTATTTGGCGCAGATGGGAGATATCCGGGATAACGGATATGCGACGAGTTATGAGGAACGTGAGCCGGGAGCTGCCGCGGTATCGGTACCGATTATGGATCGCAGAGGCAATATTGCAGCCGCACTCTCGGTCTCAGGGCCTGTCAGCCGACTCTCACAGGAGACATTGCATGAATACGCACCTGTGTTGAAGGATGCTGCTACGCAAATGGGGCTCATGTTATCCTGATGTTGAGGTAAGTTTTTTCTCCAATAGAGTTTGATCATTTGGAATATAAAGGTTGTTTTTATGTTCCGGTTGCGCTACTCTGTAATGGACGGCCCAACGGGGCCAGCTTCATTGAATATGAACAGCGGCTTATGTAAGCCGCAACTTATTAACGTTACTGGGGGAGTCCGAATTGTCCGGACTGAGACGGAATCGCATGAGATTCCGGACCCTTTGCACCTGATCTGGATCATACCAGCGTAGGGAAGTAATCGGCGATATGACCACAACCACCACATGATGTGACCCTTGTAGGGCTCCGTTAAGGAGCTGCATAAAGGTGCATTATTGGTGATGGACATAAAAGTCGGTTCCTTCGGGGACCGGCTTTTTTATATACAGGGAACGGGCGATATAGCGCATACTCCATCGACTTCTTTTTCAATACCTGCGAAAGTGGGCTTGGATGAGGAGGGAAGTCACCATAGATCCATGATCTGTGCTGCCTTCCGGTCTGTTGTGAACTGTACATAAATTATGTCTCCCCTGGTCTGGTGTAGGATCGCTCTTTCTTCTCTGCATTGCGCATGATTTGGGACAGGTACGTAAGTGAGCTAATGACTATTCCAACCAAACAAGCGACGAACACTGAGGAGGAGACAAGCGAACATGAGTACAGGAAATCAAATGGGACAACAAGCGATGGAACGGGAACATAACGATCAGCAGGTGGAAAAGGAAACAAGCGCGGCCGGACGGGTTCAGCCTTTTCCGGGCAGCCGCAAAGTCTACATTCAGGGCTCACGGCCGGACATTGCTGTACCGGAACGTGAGATAGCCCTTCATGACACGAATACTCCCCAAGGGGTGGAGCATAACGAACCGCTGCGTGTCTATGATACGAGCGGCCCCATGACCGATCCCGCATTTCATGCGGATATCCGCGCAGGTTTGCCAGCCCTGCGCACCCGCTGGATCACAGAGCGTGGCGATGTTGAAGCTTATCAGGGTCGTACGGTTAAACCGGAGGATAACGGACTGAAGCCCGGAGGGAAGAGAGCTGGCGCTGAAGAGTACCCCGGATTACGAGGCAAACCGCTGCGGGCACAGCCAGGACGTTGTGTGACTCAGATGCATTACGCGAGGCAGGGAGTCATTACGGCAGAGATGGAATTCGCCGCCATTCGTGAAGGCGTGGAACCGGAATTTGTAAGGCAGGAGCTGGCGAGTGGACGGGCCATCCTGCCGTCCAACATCAATCACCCGGAGAGTGAGCCGATGTTGATTGGTCGTCATTTTCATGTGAAGATCAATGCCAATATAGGCAACTCTTCTGTATCTTCCTCCATCGAGGAAGAGGTGGAGAAGATGACTTGGGCGGTACGCTGGGGATCGGATACCGTGATGGATCTATCCACAGGCAAAAACATCCATACCACCCGGGAATGGATCATCCGTAATTCACCTGTGCCGATTGGTACGGTGCCGCTGTATCAGGCGCTGGAGAAGGTGAATGGCGAAGCGGAAGCGCTGACCTGGGAGTTGTACCGTGACACACTCATTGAGCAGGCAGAGCAGGGCGTGGACTACTTTACGATTCATGCAGGTGTACTGCTGCGTTATATCCCCATGACCGCCAAGCGAATGACAGGCATTGTGTCTCGGGGCGGTTCCATTATGGCAGCATGGTGTCTGGCGCATCATCAGGAGAATTTTTTGTATACCCATTTTGAAGAAATCTGTGAGATTATGAAAAGGTATGATGTAGCGTTTTCGCTGGGAGATGGACTTCGTCCAGGCAGTATCTACGATGCCAATGACGAGGCTCAGATGGCGGAACTGGCTACGCTCGGGGAACTGACGCAGATTGCGTGGAAGCACGATGTGCAGGTGATGATCGAAGGTCCTGGGCATGTGCCGATGCATAAGATCAAGGAGAATGTGGACTTGCAGATGGAGATCTGTAAAGAGGCACCGTTCTATACGTTGGGGCCGCTGACGACCGACATTGCCCCGGGTTACGATCACATCACATCCGCCATTGGTGCGGCCATGATTGGCTGGTTCGGCACGTCGATGCTCTGTTATGTTACGCCAAAAGAACATTTGGGCCTTCCCAATAAGGATGATGTGCGGGAAGGGGTTATAGCCTACAAGATCGCAGCTCATGCCGCCGATCTGGCGAAGGGACATCCACGTGCCCAGCGCCGCGATGACGCATTGTCCAAGGCACGCTTCGAGTTCCGTTGGCGGGACCAGTTCAACCTGTCGCTGGACCCGGAACGTGCGCTGTCCTACCATGATGAGACGCTGCCAGCAGAAGGGGCCAAAGAAGCTCATTTCTGCTCCATGTGCGGACCAAAGTTCTGTAGCATGCGCATCACGCAGGACATTCGTGCTTACGCTGCTGAACAGAAATTGCCCGAAGACGAGGCCGTAGCCGCAGGGATGCAGGCGAAGGCTGAGGAGTACCGGATGCGCTCCTAAGGGAGCCAAGTGATGAAGGTTTTTTTGAAGCTTTAAATTATAAATATTGATTAATGTTTGGACAAGGCCAAACCCGCTTCACCGTAACTCTTGGATTCAATCCAACTTACGCCAAATCTGAAATAGGATGCCTGCGATGACAAACAGCACGCCATCAGAAAGTTTAAGATTACTAGCATGTAGAAGTGCGGAAGAACCCATACCGACTAGGAACAAGATAAGAATATATAAAAATCGCATTAATTTATTCACCTCTCTTTTTGAGTGAAATGTGTAAAAGAGAACGATTTTTATATCGTTCTCTTTTGTGAATTTAAATTTACTCTACCTATATTACATAAACATATTTAACAAAGACTTTATTAATAATTAAAATTTTTAAGTGTACCTCTGGAATCATTATCAGCAGAGCCTGAGAAGCTAACCTCTAGAGCTCCAAAACTCAATCCTACACTGCCCGTACCTTTAATGTGGTAGTAATTGGATTGTATTTGAGATAGACCACTTTGATTTCCTTGCTTTTTATGTTCTATTGTAAAGACGGCAGAGGCAACCTGTTCTGTTATAATAATGCCCCCTTTGAGATCAGCATTGAATCCAACACCATTCTCACCAGTATATGAGAAATTACGTCCACTTCCTAAAGTTGTAAACGTAGAGTTTCCGCTATACTTGACTTTATCTTCATAATACCCAGAACCTGGAACTGTTCTCCAAATTTCTTTATCAAAAGAAGCGCCATAAGCATCAGATAAGCGCCAAAAAGGCATTGATTTCCACTTTCCTGTTAATGCAACCATAAACCGCTCACGATTATTAACATTATCAGTTCGAACTATGGTTATATAATAGTCAAATTGATCATCCTTGATATTTCCGAGTGGTCCAACCTCTCCGTTGAATTCAGGTGCTGAGGCTTTTTCATGAGCCACTACTTCAATTGATCCATCTTCTTTCGAAAGACTTTTCTTAAACTCAGGGCTCCAGGATTCTATTACTTCATAAGGAATACCCTGCTTTAATAAAGTTATATCCAATTTCACAGTTTTATTCTCTGCAGAAGCGAAAGCACTGGTAGGAATAAGTAATAGGCATAGACAGCAAACCAACAGTAACTTCGATAAACGCAATAATTTCAATGTAAAACCTCACCCTCTGAGTAATTTGTTAAATTATAACAATCTAAATTTATCATATAACCCTAGGTTTGTACACCTAAATTATGTATATTTAATTATTATTTTAGAAAATTAGGATTAATATGTATTTATGTAAATAATAAATTAAACATAATTAAATTTATGCTACTAACTCTTAACAAGATCACAGGAGCACATCCAATTTGTATCAATTAATTGTTTGATGCATCTACTCTCGAGCTAGTCCCAAATTCTTCTCCAAATACGCCGCAAGCAATGCCAGCGGGCTATGGATTGGAATACCGCGATCTCTTGCAACCTGTGCAGCTGCGGGAGCCATAGATAGTTGGGCTGCCACTACCGCTTTACCCGGATACTGCTCAGCAATCTGCTGTAAGCCTTCACGTACCGCTTCGAGATACCCTTGCTGATCTCCACGCATAATCAACTCAAATGTCCCAGGGATGCACACCGCTTCCGTCTGAGATGTCTTGGCAACGTGTAGTTGCTCATTCTCATCCTCTTGCTGTAATGCCTGATTCAACCGTGCCATCGTTCCTTCAACGGTTGCCGGGTTGGTGAATGCTATTATGTAATCTCCTGGTACTCGCCGCATCTCCTGCAATAACGGATCATCTATGCCGATCACAGGTACAGGGACCTGTGACGCTTCCTGCTCCAGTACTGTCGCAAACAGGGTGCAGGTGACCAGAATGGCATCGGCATGACACTCAGCGATCCATTGGAGCGTCTGGGCTACCTTCTCGTGAATGACAACCTCGGAAAAGTCAGCATCATGTTTAAGACGGTCCAGACCTGGATCGACGTAATGGACCAATTCAACTTCATAAGGAGCAAGCGTCTCTTCAATTAAGGCGATGTTGGAATAATGAGCGTGAAAACAACCAATGGTGGTCATGTGCTAAGTCCCCTTTAACAGTTCGTATATGTCATGGATCTTTTAGATATTTAAACCATTATAGAAACATGCCTGAGAACTGTACAGTCGTTTATGGCTCAACGCCAATAACCGCCCTTCCGCCAAGCTGCGGAAAGACGGTTGATAACCTGACTCGACTAGGGTCGGTCCGGTGTCCATTTTTATCTAAGGGAAGGAGAAGCATTTTTCTTCGCCATTTTTTGCTGTAAAATTTCATGAAAGGATAGACCTTGAGTGTTCTCATTCTCCTTTTTAGGAGCAGTGGTCGCCGTGTTGCGCGGATATTGGTGATGGTACGGGATCATTTGCTGAATAGGCATGCGGATCATCTTGGTTCCTCCTTTGATGCGTTTTTTTGGATTATGTATTTCGACTGGTTACCATGCCAGGTGCGCATATAGGTACATGTGACTTGTTAGACGAAATAAAAGAGTTTAAAGCATAATTCCAATTGGATTGTAGTGATTTTACCCGGTTTTAAGGAGATGTAAACGTTTTTAGGGAAATTCAGGAGAAAAGGACCTGATATGAAAGGTTTGATATGGGAGGATCGAATCGGTTGTTATGTGAATAGTCCCAATTTTAAGGAAGTCAATGGTACCCGCATATGAGGCATATTGTCTGGTTAAATGATGCAAAGCATGCTAACTAACTTGGTACCATGGTCGGGTTGTTTAGGGGATAATGTAGTTCCGGATATAACAAAAACCAGCTAATGTTTGTCAAGCATTTCTGGTTGGATGAGTTCTCTTTTCGTGGTATACTTTTTCCGACCAACACGAATAACCTCCACGGGTATGGAGGTTTTGGTTAAATATGGATTACACTTGGTAGGGCTGGCCTTTCTGCAAGATGGCGAAAATGTGATGTAACAGCTTGTTTGCGCAGGCGATCACGGCCACCTTGTAGGGCTTGCCCTCGTTTCTTTTTTTCTCGTAGTACGAACGGATTCTTGCATTCGCATTCTTTCGCATTCCACATTGCACCGCTAAATATAGTGAACGTCTGAGCCTTTTAGAGCCTCGTTTCGTAATTCGTGTACTTGTCGCTGTGAACTTTCCTGAACTGAAAATCCCTGGGTCAAGGCCCGCAAACGCTACAAGTTGCTTCGCATCACTAAACTGTTTCACATCACCTAGTTCAGCTACAATGGCTGCGGCCAGTTTCGTTCCAATTCCCGGGATACTTCTCACCAGTCCGACTTCAGGCAGATTTTCTGCAAGTTCCTCCATTTGTTTTTCGAGTTCCTCCAGTTGCCGAATCATCGTCAACAATAAAGAGACCATTCCGAGCAGTGCCTTGCTTTGAGCGGGGCTACGCCGAATTTCTCTCCATTCATCCAGTACTTCCTCCAGTTTTCTCGCTTTTTCATTGGTCCATCGCTTGGAATGGGATCGTCCCGAATTACCCTGAATGACTTCATTCCAATTCGTCACACTTCCCTCCAAACAATGAGACAGCACCGTCAATGATGTTGTTGAAAACACATTGTAAAATATCTGCTCATACGTCGGAAAAACTTGCTCCAGCAAGGCTCTGCTGTTCAGCTTCGCCTGCACAAAGATTCCCGTGACAAACTCATGCTGCCGAGTCAAATGCTGTAGCTCTGTAAACGTCTCATCCCAATTTCGATGCGGCTTCACGTCGCCGCGATAGTACATCTCTGCCAGATGCCAAGCATCTGCAGCATCTGTTTTAACTTTGCGTAACTGCGTTCCCTTCGCTCGCTTGGATTGCAAGGGATTCACAATGTAGTAGGTGTAGCCACTCCGATTCAGACAGGACACCAAGGCACGATGGTAATGCCCAGTCGCCTCCAAAACAACCACTGGAGCAACACCCGTTTCGGCTTGAAGGGCCCCTAACATCTCCGTGAATTGTTCGAATCCACTCGCAACATGCTCAATGACGATAGCTTTACCAACGGGCTCATTTCGTTTTTGAAACGCCTGTATCACACTTGAACCTTTAGCGACATCTACACCAACAACAGGTTCCATGCCCTCACTCCTTATCTTTCGTTTCGCCGGTCCTTTCCACGATGGTTCCAAACCCATAGCTTCGCTTGTTATACGGGGTCAACTGCCCCTACCAGCCCAAACATGGTCTTTTGGAGGTCGTGGGAGAACTGTTTTTGTTACGAGGTCCTAGCCCCTAAAACCGCCACGTTCTCCCGGCTTCCCCCATCGTAAAACGACCACAAAAAAAGGCCAACCAGTAATTACTGGCTAACCTGACAATACGAAAAACTGCCGAGCGAACCCGGCAGCTTGCTTGATATGAAGAAAGATGCGATGAAACTTTGATTCTGTCTGAGGTGGTATCGTGTTGGTTTTATCTACTTTGGCGAACAGCGATGTATATATCCACTTGTACACTTTCGGGATTCAGGCTGCGTTCATCATATAATTCAAAATCCCCGGTGAACGTACGATCGCTTTGTTTGTCCCATGCCCACACGGCTCCCCAAGCTTCGCCAACAACCTCTGCCATCGGTCCTTTTCTGGAAGTGAATACGGCGTAAGTTGTAGGAGGGAGTAAAATGTCGTCCAGTCCTTCAGGCAATGATTCGTTCGGACTGACCTCATGCCCTACCAGTATGGTGTATTCTCCGGTTATCCCATCGGTGTAATCCGTGTAACAACCATAGCGAACAACTTCAGGTGCAGGGAGGTGCTCTGAGGAAAAATAATTGTTCCAGAGTCCCTGAATACAACCTTTGCCACTGATCTCAATGGCGTTGGTTGTGCGGGCGGATACGCCGGCAAGACGTTTGCCAGGGAGCGTGACATAACGAACGGGCTGGGCAGAGAACGAATGCTCTGTTGTTACCTGACCAGGCTTAGCGGAAGCAGTAGAGTTTTCAGCGAGAGATTCTGTATGTTGATCCGTTGTATTCGTGCGCCAACGCTTCAAAAAAGGAAGCTGGTTGCGTAGCATCGAACGAGCGGATTCCTCATCCATACCTTCGTCCTTCAGAATGGCAGTGCACATCTCCGTCATGCCTTCAAGTGACATACCAGGCTGCTCAAACTTGCCCTCTTTGTAACAATAGATACAGTACTCACGGGTTGTACTTCCATCTGCTTCCGTTCCGAATTGGGCAGGGGTTGTGAGCGGCATGCCGCAGCTTTGACATACAGTGACGTTCATGATTAATTCCTCCTCATATATGTACAGATTGAATATATCTGAAGTATACGGGTAGGAACTGGACAGCTGTCTGTCAGGTTTGAGTCGGAGGTATATAATTTTGTACAATTTGCTCCGCGATACGGCAGATTTCATCCCGAATATGCTGAGGTTCCAATACTTCAACGTCCGCGCCGAAGCCCAGAATGAATCCATATAACCAGCCATCCTCGGGAAAAGCAACCTGGCTGATATAATACCCAGTCCCATCAGGCATGACGTTCTCGATCCCAAACCATTCTTCCGCAATATGACGGACGCGAGCATGGAATTTCAAGGTTATCCTAGCTTGATTGTCCGGGCGGCTCCATTCCTGTTGCCAGGGTCTGTCCTGTGGGTTGATGACTTTACGCTCGAAGTGCTCATTAGCAAGCGTGACATCTTGCATGCGCACAAGCTTGAACATGCGAAATTGATTCCGCTCGTGACAAAAAGCATACAGGTACCAGGAATGCTTCTTGAGTACGATGGTATGAGGGTCGGCAGTTCGGTGAGTATGGATACCTTCCGCACTGCAGTAGGTAAAGGTTACGGGGCGTAATTGATCCATACCCTGTTCGATAAGTTCAAGCTTGATTTTCAGCGCTTCGGGATGCGTCCAGGTTGAGTAATCCACGATGAATCGATTGGTATTGGCCTGAAAATCGTCATTTTTGGATTCAGGTACGATACTGCTGAGTTTTTCGACCAGAAGCTCTCGCGCCGCATTAGCATGGGAAGTGGATACACTGCGCAGTGCAGTGACGATGGAGGCGAGGTCCTTGTCTGTTAATACGTTTCGATCCAGACGGTAACCCTCTGCCAGACCAATCCCACCGCTTGCCCCCTGATATGTCACCACGGGGATGCCTGCTTGACCCAATGTATCGATGTCCCGATAGATGGTCCGGATCGATACTTCGAACATATCTGCCAAGTCTTTGGCTTGCACCCGTCCACGATTGATTAGCAACACCACGATGGCTAATAAACGCTCCAGTTTCATATGTATGGATTCCTTTCATTGGTTTATCTGTTGGATTCAAATATGTTATATTGTTGAGCATCACACATAGGAGTGGAATAAGCAATGAAGCGAATTACGATTCTGATCGCAGACGATGAAGTTGAGATCGCTGATCTGGTTGCTTTACATTTACAAAAAGAAGGATATCACACGATCAAGGCCTTTGATGGGAAGGCGGCGGTTCAAGCTGTTCAGACCCAAGCGATAGATTTGGCGATTCTGGACATTATGATGCCTGGCATGGACGGGTATGAGGTGACCCGTAAAATTCGGGAGCAGCATCATTTACCAATCATTTTCCTAAGTGCCAAAACGTCAGATATGGATAAAATTACGGGACTTGTAATGGGTGCGGACGATTATATGACCAAACCGTTTAATCCGATGGAGCTTGTTGCCCGGGTTAACTCCCAGTTACGTCGTTCTCTGCAATTCAGCCAGTCTGCGCCTGTGCAGAGGTCCATTCTGGAGAAAGGTGGGCTCATCATCACGCCAGATCAACATCGCGTTACACTCTACGGCAAACCAGTGGAACTAACACCGAAGGAGTTTGACATTTTGTATCTGCTTGCGAGCCACCCCAAGCAGGTGTTCAGTGCAGAAGCTATTTTTGAACAGGTGTGGGGAGAAGCCTATTACGAGAGTGGGAATACCGTGATGGTCCACATTCGGACCCTGCGCAAAAAGCTGGGGGAAGATGTGAACAAGAACAAGTTTATCAAAACCATCTGGGGTGTGGGGTACACGTTTAATGACTAAACGAAGAAGTTTTCGTACAACCATGATTATGTTGCTAGGGTTAAGCATGCTTGCCTCTGGTGCAATTACCTATGGGATTTACAAGCTTATGCAAGCCTATTATTCGGGTGTCCGTGCAGAAGATCAGCTCGCTGAATATCGTCATTTTATGAGAAGTATCGGGGATATCTATTTCTTCCTGATCTTATTTATCCCACTCGCCATTCTATTTTTCTTCTGGTTTACCAAGCCCTACGCGACGTATTTCAAGGACATTTCTACAGGGATCAGGCATTTGGCCAACGGTGACTTTCAGCATCGTGTGCAGATCTCCTCGAAGGACGAGTTAGGTACGATTGCGGAGGATGTGAATTTGGCAAGTGAGAAGCTAAGGGAAGCGGTAGAACGAGGGGATTTTGCTGAAAATAGTAAGGACCAGCTTGTTGTCAATCTGGCGCATGACCTGCGAACACCGCTGACGTCTGTGCTTGGATATTTAGATCTGCTCATGAAGGATGATCAGTTAACGGAGGAGCAGGTACGGCACTTTACGTCGATTGCATTCACCAAATCACAGCGCCTGGAGAAGCTGATTGATGATTTGTTCGAAATTACCCGTATGAATTATGGCATGTTGCCTATAAACAAGACACAGCTGGATCTTAGCGAACTGCTGAAGCAGATGAACGAAGAACTCTATCCTGTATTTGAAAAGAACCAACTAGTCGCCCGACTAAAAATAGACACTGACCTTACGGTCTCCGGTGATGGCGAGTTGCTGGCTCGTGTGTTCGAGAATCTGCTAATTAACGCTGCACGGCATGGCAAGGATGGCATGTACGTAGATATTAATGGATATCGGGATGCAGAACAGGTCATCATTCAGGTGATTAACTATGGTGGACATATTCGTCCGGAGGAATTGCCACATATCTTCGATATGTATTACACCGGAGATCGTGCCAGGACCCCTCAGGAGGGTGGGACAGGCCTTGGACTGTTTATCGCTCGCAATATTGTGGAGCAGCATGACGGTACAATCTCGGCCCAGAGCGACGTGGTACGGACGTTATTCGAAGTTCGTTTACCCGTCTTCCAATAAGATTGACGTCAAATTTAAGAAAAACTTTAAAATTGCCCTGCTTTTTCTTTAACTTGTGTTGTCTATCCTTGATGTATGAGGTAAAAGGAGGAACAAGCATGAAAAAGTGGGGCTTTTTGATATGTATCATTTTGATCGGATATATTGTTACGCAATCACCGGGATGGATTCAGCAGAAGGATGAGTTGCCCATCGAGATTCAGAATACGCGTGAAAATCCCGCAGGTTATACCGTATCCGTCACCGGAAACATTCAGGATCAGGTACATAAGGGCAATTTGTTACTGGTTGATAAGCAATACCCCGTACACCCGGAAGGAGTTAAATCCGATATTGTATATGTGGCACATGAGGATGATCTGCTTCGTGGATATGGGATATTGGATCAGAAAATCATGTTATCACGACAGGTGGCGCAGGAGTTTCAGAGGATGGTTGAAGCAGCAGGCGAAGAGGGAGTAAGATATTTTCTCGTCAGCAGTGGATACAGGGACTTTGAAAAGCAGGACGAGTTATATCGGGAAAAGGGTTCAGATTATGCACTTCCTGCGGGACACAGTGAGCACAATCTTGGGTTATCCCTGGATATCGGCTCGAGCTTGGCTGCGATGAATGAAGCACCAGAGGGTGCATGGCTGGAGAAGAATGCATGGAAATACGGATTTATTTTACGTTACCCAAAGGATAAAGTGCGCATCACCGGTATTCAGTATGAACCATGGCACTTTCGATATGTAGGGCTACCGCACAGTGCTGTCATGTATAAGAATAATCTGGTGCTGGAAGAGTATCTCGATATGCTTAAAGAGAAAGAGAACATTACTGTGGAAGTAGAGGGTGAGGAGTATCATATCCGCTATTATCGGGCCACCCGAGACACAACTGTTTACATACCTGAGCAAGGCCAAACTGAAATATCGGGTGATAACATGGATGGTGTCATTGTCACCGTAAAGAAATAACAGAGCAACACAAAGGAGGAGGAGGAGCAGCAGCATGAAGTACAACAACCAGAAGAAAAGCAAACATTACATCCTTTGGATTGCCGTTTTCATTATCTATGTATATCTACTGACTAAGCTGATCCTGTTTAAAGGAAGCCCGGTCGATTTGGGCATCGTGAAGGATCGACTGATGGCGTTCTTGCAACAACCGGATCTGGTCCATAACCGAACCGTCAACCTGACACCATTTCAGGAAATCTCACGAGACTGGAACAGTCTGTCGTTACATCGTCCTGGCACCGCAATCCATCTGGTAGGCAATATACTGGCCTTTATCCCTCTGGGCATCTTCATCCCTGTGTTGACGGGCAACAAGTTATTCTCTGGAGTAAAGGTAATCTTGCTGTCTCTGCTGCTCAGTCTGGGCTATGAAGTGACACAGTTAGTGACTGGTATGGGCATATTTGATGTGGATGATTTGATGCTTAATACACTCGGCGGCTTGATTGGATATATTGTTTTCACTATGGCTATGGGTTTGAAAAAGGTGTTGGTGGGAGGAGAATCCCACGTGACGACGAAAAAGTTAAATTCTAAGGAAAGTCACGTGTAAGGAGGAGAAGAACTTGATTATAATGGCTGTACTGTTCATTAGCGCAGGGCTAATATTTCTCGTGTATCCACACAAGGTAACGGATGCTTCGGAAAAACAGATTACGGAGCGAGTAATCATGTCTAGATGGGTTGGAGGCTCGTTAATTGCTCTGTCATGTCTGTTTCTGATCATGGGCACGATTCAACTGTTAGATCAAGCCTCACATCACATTGGGCATTAAAAGGCAGTTGGCCTCTTTGAAGCAACGGAGAATACACACATACTGAAACCACAGCTCCCCGTAACGTGCAGAGTGCACTTTACGAGGAGTTTTTTAGTGTTTCATAAGGTATCGAATTTAAGATAGGACCAGTGAACTTTGCGAGTTACATCGCAAATGAGGTAGAGTAGAGATGATGCGTTAGTACCTATTTCTTACAAAAAAAAGGAGGACATACATTGTATTCATTAGCTAAAGAACTAGCAGGAACCATGAAAGCCATTATGCAAATTGAAACTGAAATTGCTGAAGCTAAGATTGATCACTACGATGAAGAAGTAGTGCGTGATTTAGAACAGAAAAGAACTGATCTGATAAGAGTTTGTACACGTGATGAGTTGCTGGTGATAAAAACAGTCATGAAAGTGGGACAATCGGAGAGAGGATATCGTCATTATTTCAATTCGAATGATGTTGAGATTATTTATCTCCCTGTTGAGTTAAACGAGCATGAGTTGATGAAGAAATATTCCTATTATCTTATACATAAGACTGAACGCGAACTTGCGGATAGCATTGAGTACTATACCGCTGTGTCGGAACAACTGAGAGAAGGTATGGAGATCTTAAAACTCTAAACTGTGATCTGTAAGTTCTAGGAGGCTTGTAAATGTTAATGAAAATTGTTGTATATCACTTTGATGTGTTCTACTATTACGTTCCCAATCAATATGCAGGAAAAATTGGCGAGTGGAGAGGAGAATTTATCGATTTTTTGCAGAGCCTAGAGTATAAGCACCCATTCACCCTGTATATCGAGTCTATTGATCATGAGGGAAATACGGAATATGCTCACTTTATCCGTAGTTACGGGGCGGATGATTTTGTGGACTGGATCAACGTGGAGAAATTAAACTGCAGAGGTGTATATCGTATTCCTGAACCGCCTGATGATTCAGAAGTTGGATTAAATTTTGAATTTTAAGTGATAAGAACCTACTTATCATTAAATTGATGATGCATATCGACAGTTAAATAAAAAGCTCCCCGTCACGTGCTGATTGCACGTGGCAGGGAGCTTTTCTGTATAACTTCATCACATTAATGATTTATATCATTAAGCTTTTTTCATCATTTGACGCAATACAGTTTGCAGGATACCGCCGTTATGGTAGTAATCCACGTCAACCATGCTGTCCAGGCGAGCGATGACAGGGAATTCGAACTGTGTACCGTCTTCACGAGTTACGGTAACTTTCAACTCTTGTCCTGGCTTCACATCATTGCTGAGGCCAGTAATGTCATACGTTTCACGTCCGTTCAGACCAAGGCTGGACCAGCCGTGACCTTCCTGGAATTGCAATGGCATTACGCCCATGCCGACCAGGTTACTACGGTGAATACGCTCGAAGCTTTCTGCGATAACGGCTTTGACGCCGAGCAAGAATGTTCCTTTTGCCGCCCAGTCACGGGAGCTTCCTGTACCATACTCTTTACCTGCGATAACGATCAGGTTCTGTCCTTCATCCTGATACTTCATGGAAGCATCGTAGATGGACATTTCCTCGTCCGTTGGCAGGTACTTCGTGATACCGCCTTCTGTACCAGGAGCCACCTGGTTACGAATACGAATGTTGGCAAACGTACCACGCATCATGACTTCATGGTTACCACGGCGTGAACCGTAGGAGTTGAAGTCTTTGCGCTCTACGCCATGTTCTTTCAGGTACAGTCCAGCCGGGCTGGATGGTGCAATATTACCTGCTGGCGAGATGTGATCCGTTGTTACGGAATCCGCAAGCAATGCCATAACGCGTGCAGAACGGATATCTGCGATATCGTTCAACTTGTCGCCAAGCTCCTGGAAGAACGGAGGATTCTGAATGTACGTGGAGTTCGGATCCCACTCGTACAGTTCACCTTCCGGTACAGAAATTGAATTCCAACGCTCATTGGCTGTAAATACATTCTCGTACTTGTTGCGGAACATCTGAGCGTTCAGGGAACTAGCGATGGTATCCTTGATTTCCTCGGAGGTAGGCCAGAGGTCTTTCAGGAATACAGGCTCATTGTTCGTATCATAACCGATTGGATCGGTTTCAAAGTCAATATTTACGGTACCCGCAAGTGCATATGCCACAACGAGTGGTGGTGATGCCAGGTAGTTGGCTTTAACCTGTGCGTGTACACGGCCTTCGAAGTTACGGTTACCGGACAATACAGCCGCTACGGTCATATCGTTCTCAGCAATAGCTTCGCTCACTTCGTCCGGCAGTGGGCCGGAGTTACCGATACATGTTGCACAACCGTAGCCCGCAACGTTGAATCCGAGTTTGTCGAGATACGTGATCAGACCTGCTTTTTCCAGGTACTCGGTAACCACAAGGGAACCTGGTGTCAGACTGCTTTTCACATATCCTGGTTTGGTCAGGCCGCGTTCAACTGCTTTTTTCGCCAGTAGTCCCGCTCCAACCATAACACTTGGATTCGAAGTGTTCGTACAACTTGTGATCGCCGCGATCACAACAGCGCCTGCCTTCAGTTCACTGTTGGAACCGTCCGGATGCTTCACAGGTACGGATTGTTCGATTTTCTCATCGCTCAGACCGTAGCCGCCTTTATCTACAGGTGTGCGAATGATGCTGTTGAAGCTTTCTTTCATTTGTGTCAGCTCGATGCGATCCTGTGGACGTTTTGGTCCTGCAAGACTTGGTACAACAGAGCCGAGATCCAGTTCAATCACATCTGTGAATTCAGGATCAACGGTGCTTGAAGTACGGAACATGCCTTGAGCTTTGTAATAAGCTTCAACCAATTCTACCTGCTCGTCAGGACGGCCAGTGTTACGTAGATAGTTCAACGTTTCACTATCAACAGGGAAGAAACCGATCGTTGCGCCATATTCTGGTGCCATGTTGGCTACTGTTGCACGGTCAGCCAGACCGATGTTGGCAAGACCTGGTCCGTAGAACTCTACGAATTTACCAACAACGCCTTTTTTACGAAGCAATTGGGTAACAGTCAGTGCCAGATCCGTTGCTGTTGCGCCTTCGCTCAGGCTGCCTGTCAGTTTGAAACCGATAACGTCCGGTGTTACAAAATAAAGCGGTTGGCCCAGCATACCTGCTTCAGCCTCAATACCACCAACACCCCAACCAACAACGCCAAGTCCGTTGATCATGGTGGTGTGGGAGTCTGTACCTACGAGGGAGTCCGGGAATACAACGGTTTCGCCGTCCACGGTTTTTGTTGCTGCCACGGAAGCCAGATACTCCAGGTTAACCTGGTGAACGATCCCTGTGGATGGTGGAACTGCACGGAAGTTGTTGAATGCCGTTTGCGCCCAACGCAAGAAGCGGTAACGCTCTTCATTACGCTCAAACTCAACTTTGATATTGTAATCAAGTGCATCGTTGGTACCAAAAGCATCAACCATAACGGAGTGGTCGATAACGAGATCGACCGGTACGAGCGGGTTGATCTGTTTTGGATCGCCGCCTGCTTTTTTCACAGTATCACGCATTGCAGCGAGGTCAACGACAACCGGTACACCGGTGAAATCCTGCAGAACGATACGTGCAGGGATGAATGGAATTTCCTTGTTATTGTCACGGCCATCTGCCCAGCCGGTCAGTTGTTTTACGTGTTCTTCGGTGATAGCACGTCCGTCGAATTGACGAATTGCTGCTTCAAGCAACACTTTAATGGAGAAAGGAAGCCTGGAAAGATCGCCGTGGCCGTTTTCCTGAAGAGCATCGAGACTGTAGTAGCGGTAAGACTTGCCTCCAACCTCAAGACTGCGAGCGGCGGAGAAATGATTCTTTGCTGACATACATGTACCTCCTTGGGATGTGTCGGTGAGATGAAGAAAACGTTCATTTAGGTGAAGAACAGGCCTTCATCGTTCCGTGTTCTTGTTCGTTAGTTTCATCAGATGAAACGTAATTTCATAATCATAACTTTAGTTTTAAGTATACCGTTTTCACCTCCGTACGTAAAGGTCTTTTTGCCTGATCAAGCAAGCTTTTGGACCGATGAAGGCGTTTTCGTGAAGCGAGCAGGAATAAGATATCTTGTGTACCTGTATTTGCCGAATTTCGGATCTCCCTCCTGAGCCGTGTACATACAACCGAAGACCCTTTCATATGAATAGTAGGAGTTTATATACGCAATGAAATATTCCAGACAGAACTCATGCCAAAGGGGGACATAGGCTTGGAACGGGAATGGAAGAGTGCCTTATATACTTACGTGAACCAGTACAATCGCTGTGAGATCGACTACCGTCCACAGACCAGCGAACGGATCGTTACCGATCCTGACTTCGTGGTGGAACGGGGAGAGCGTATGGCAAGGCTGGACGAATGGTATCGTAAGCGGCGCGCCGTGCCTCTTCGCAGCGAGACCAGCGCCAAGCTTGTGCGCACGCTTATGGATGGCCAGGAAGAAGCGGTGGTGGATGTACAATTGTATAGCAGACTGTTCTACGAGAAGAGCGGGATCACCCACCGGGAGGACCGGATTGAGCGGGAGCGGTTAACCTTTCTGCGGCAGAGTGGTGGATGGATCATTGGACGGGTCGAGCGAGAAGTGCCGGAGCGTCGCCCTGCTGGGGAAGGACGTCCGTTTCAACAAGCTGATTTTGTACAGGCGATGAATCGGCCGTTGCTGAATCGGGAAGTGTTGGGTCAAGGAAGAAGCTCACGGCAACAGTCATATCGCAGAGATCTGGCGGTTGCCTATGCAGATCGGTGGTGGAATGCGGGGAATCCGGCATTTGAGGAATTTGATGTGGATTGTACCAATTACGTGTCCCAATGTCTCTTTGCAGGGGGCGCACCCATCCACTATACTGGTAGAAGAGAAGCCGGCTGGTGGTATAAAGGGTATGTGAACGGCTCCGAAATGTGGAGTTACAGTTGGGCAGTTTCCAACAGTCTGGAGCGTTATTTGTCAGGCAGCAGCTGGGGTCTGACCGCGACAGAAGTGGAGCGTCCTGAGCAGCTGATGCTCGGTGATGTTATTCTCTACGATTGGGATGGAGATGGACGATTTCAACACAGCACCGTTGTGACCGCGTTTGATGCGGGCGGTATGCCGCTTGTTAACGCACATACGGTTAGCAGCCGTCACCGCTTTTGGGATTACCGGGATTCTTACGCTTGGACAGAGCGGACGGTATACCGGCTTTTCCATATTGCAGATGAGTTTTGATGACGAAAGATTTTCGGGATGCGGTGACGCAGACATCCAGTTCCGTGTAAAATAAGACCAGATAATGCAAGCAGAATAACAAGGGTGCTGAGCATGCAAACATGACAGCATCAGGCACAGATAATCGGAGGGTACACATGAGTATGGATAAATTAAAAGTAGGCGTCGTGTACGGCGGAAAATCGGGCGAGCATGAGGTGTCGCTGCAAACGGCGTTTGCTGTAACAAACGCATTTGATTATGAAAAGTATGAACTGGTTCCTTTTTATATCTCCAAGCAGGGTACGTGGAAAAAAGGACCTGTCATGCATGCGCCGTTCGCGCAGATTGAAGACTTGAAGCTGGAGCAATCGGCGGGTGGAACGCAGGATGCACTGAACGCCCTGTTTGGCCGTTTGTATGGCGGAGCAGAAGCGCTGGACGTGATGTTCCCTCTGCTGCATGGTACGTTTGGAGAGGATGGTACCATTCAGGGCATGTTTGAGATGGCGGATATGCCATATGTAGGTGCAGGTGTACTGGCTTCTGCTGGCGGCATGGACAAAGTGGTCATGAAAAAGCTGTTTGCACAGGCTGGCATTGACCAATGTGCCTTTACGTATTTTAACGCGACACAATGGAAGCAGACAGAGCACGAAATGATCGTACAGGTCGAAGATCAGCTGGGGTATCCTTGTTTTATCAAACCGGCAAATCTGGGCTCCAGTGTAGGCATCTCCAAAGCACGTAACCGCGATGAGTTGAAGACAGCTGTCGAGTTTGCACTTCGGTATGACACGAAGGTTGTCATTGAGGAGTTCGTTGAAGCACGCGAGGTTGAAGTCAGCGTCCTCGGCAATGACGAGCCCATGGCTTCCGTTCCAGGTGAGATCGTATCCTCCGGTGAGTATTATGACTATGCAGCCAAGTATATTGATGGTCAATCACAGATGCTGATTCCAGCTCCACTGGACCCAGAGGCCGCAGATCGCATTCGCGAGGCAGCATTGCAGGCGTTCCGTGCGATTGAAGGTAACGGTATTTCACGTGCGGACTTCTTCATTCGGAAAAATGACGGCGCTTTGCTTATTAATGAAGTCAACACCATGCCTGGTTTCACACCATACAGCATGTATCCACTTCTTTGGCGTGAGACAGGTGTATCGTATGCCGAACTGCTGGATCGCATGATTGAGCTGGCACTGGAGCGTTACAACCGCAAGCAGGCACTGAATTACGAGAACGGCGTACAGGCGTAGCCTGCGACCACAAGATCAGGAGGGATATGCATGGGATTTCAGACTGAATTCAATTCCGTATGCAAGTTCAAGAATGAGCAGGAGCTGTTCGAACTGCTTGAATACGGACGCGGCAAAATGGTCAAACAGGGCTTCCGGGTATTTCCTACCGGCCAGAAAGTGATTGCATACACACCGGATAACGTGGCTGTAGCCATCGTCAAGATCGTGGTTTCCATTGCGGAGATCAACTTCCAGGGGCAAGAGGTAACTGAGGTGGAGATGCAACTCATCCGCAAATTGACTGAGGAAGAATCACGCATTCAGACTGCCCTTGCAGATGAGATGTTCTTTGGAGAGCAAGCACAGGAATAGTTGTTGACTGTAAGTGCGGGTCGGAAGGACGGATTTGCCAGAATACGATTATGGTCACTCTTTTAGGGTAAAACTTGGTTATATACAGTGACGGTACATCCTGACGGCTGAATATGCCGTGTGGGTTCTCCGCCCTAATAGAGAGGAAGAGATTCATGCTCGTACGCTTTGGTTACGTGGCAATGTCCGTGCTTATAGAGAACGCCTCGCCTTCCCGGACCATGACCATGTCGAGTTTTAATAAAATCGATGACAGGGAAGCGGCGATCCGCAAGCTCGAACGGATTGCAGCCGAGAACCTGCACAATACATTACGTTTGCTCAGGCACAACAAGGGTAGCCATATTCATGTATATCGCTTCTCTTCCAAATTGATTCCACTGGCAACACACGAGGACCTGAATGACTGGGACCCGTTCCCGGCGCTGAAGCAGGACTTTGCGGCCATTGGTGATTTTGTGAAGGAAAATCATATGCGTGTGTCCTTTCATCCGGATCATTTTACCGTACTTAGTACCCCCCGCGAGCAAGTTCTGCACAACTCGATTCGCGACCTTCGTCATCATGTTCGGATGCTGGATGCCATGGGGCTGAATGCCACTGCCAAGAACAATATACATATTGGTGGTGCATACGGGGACAAGCCTTCGGCGGCGCTTCGTTTTGAAGAAAACTTTTTGAAGCTGGATCGGGACATTCAGGAGCGGCTCACACTCGAAAATGATGACAAAACGTTCAATGCGCCTGAGACACTTGCCGTGTGCCAGCGCTTGGGATTGCCCATGGTACTTGATATCCATCACCATTGGGTGAACAACGAAGGAGAACAGGCATGGGATCTGTGGCCTGATATTCTAAAGACCTGGCAGTCACCGCTTGCCCAGGCAGATTCACCGGCTGATCAGCCATTGCCACCCAAAATCCATGTCTCCAGCCCAAAGAGTGAGAAGGATCTGCGAGGTCATGCCGATGGTGTGGAGGTAGAGCCTGTGCTCGATTTCTTGCGTCATATCGCAGCAGACACCCCAAGACTTGACGTGATGATTGAGGCTAAACGCAAGGATGAGGCTCTTGTGCAACTGATGCAGAAGCTGGCATTCTATCACAAAGAGGGTGTGGAGTGGGTGGACGAGTCTACCGTCATCATTCATCCGTAGTGCCAAAAGGGGCCTGGGCAACGAGAAACTTTACGACCTGTGGGGCGTATACTTTTAACAAGTATTTCAACTTTTCGTAGATTGATATAGAAAGTAGAGTGAACGCTTTGAATGAGAAGGAAAAGACACCTTATGTCGTGACAAGCAAAAGCTATACTGCCGTTGCCATTAATGCAGCTTCCAAAGCTGGCGAATGGATCAAAAGCCGTCTTGGGACGGTAGCTGAACTTGGTACCAAATATTCACCCCAAGATCTGGTGACCGAAGTGGATAAAGGAGCGGAGCAGATGATCCGCCGCCTGATTCTCACGCATTTTCCCCACCATGCTATTTTGGGTGAAGAAGGCGTTGAACCGGGACCGGAAGCTTCGGCAAAAGCACTGAAAGAGGCCGAGGAAGAAGAGTTCCTGTGGATTGTTGATCCTGTGGATGGAACGACAAACTTTGTACACGGATTCCCGTTTTATTCGGTATCCATCGCATTGGCTCACAATGGTGAAGTCATTGTCGGCGTGATCTACGACCCTTCCCGTGATGAAATGTTTGTTGCGGAAAAAGGGAAAGGAGCATATGTTCACGGAAACCGGATGCTTGTATCTGGTGAAGAGGAACTGGCTCAGAGCCTGATTGCGGTTGGATTCCCGGCAGACACAACCTTTGCGTTGCCACTGAATATGGCCGCTGTACAGGCGCTTGCTCCGCAAGTTCGTAACTTGCGTGCAGGCGGATCTGCCGCCCTTCATCTGGCGTATGTTGCCGCAGGACGTCTCAGCGCTTACACCGAAGTTGGATTGAAACCTTGGGATATTGCCGCAGGTGCGCTACTGGTTGAAGAATCAGGTGGCAAGGTGACCGATACCATCGGAACACCTTATCAACTGTCTGTGAACCATGTCGTTGCCAGCAATGGCAAAATCCATGATGCACTGACGGATGTGCTGAAGGAAGCGAAAGCAACCGGTCTGGAGTGAGTTTATTCAACTCATCTGCTCGCCTTTATCACCGGATTTCTACCTTGGAAAAGGGAATCAAAGAAATCTGGGGATAACAGCGATCGGAAGATGGTTCTGTACACGAAGTGAAAGTACAATAGTATGGTTAACGCATGTATGACTTTAATTAAAGGAGCGAAAACAATGGATGAATCCAAAGAACTGGAACGACGGCTCAGTGATATGCTGACGGAAGGGGACATGGAAGAGTCCGGCGACACCGATCAGCGTGAACGCCAGCTGATTCCTCCCAAATATGAAGTGCGAATCCAGACAGAACGTGATCCAATTGTCGAGGAAACGTTAAAGTACCGGAAGATGGCACGTGAATTGGATGATCGTTATGATCGATATCTGGAGCGAGCTACCGGGAACAAACCGGAGAGCGACAAGGGTCATTTGATTGCTGAAGACTCAAATAAGCCGGAATCTTAACTAATCACTGAACGTCATAGCTGAGCTTAACCAGTAACAGACTCCCCTTCAGGGAGTCTGTTATTTCATGTGTGCTCTCAGTAGAGAGGACAACGCCTACTTTAAAATGATAGAATAGAGTAACATCAACCTATGTCATTGGAATGACCAATGTACTATATATTAGTGAGGTTGTTCAAAAAGTCCGCTTTTGATTACGAAGGATGCCCTAGCTTCATCCCATCTTCTCGGTACTGAAAACCGACCTTTTTGAACACGTATATTAGTGTAAATTATTATAGATTTGCGAGAAGGAGTGTTACCTGAATGAAGCGTAAACGTATATGGGAAAATACAGCTGCCGGTTTAACGGTAAGCATGTTGGCAGGAATGCTACTCTTTACATCATCTGCATTGCCTGCACACGCGGCTGACACCAAAACCGGTGTATTGCCAGCGGGTACAAACGAGACTTCGCTGACAGCGAAGAAAGATGCAGTAGCCGTAACTAAGGAGTTCCGCATCCTCACATTGGGAGATTCCATAACGGTAGGTTATGAGCCCAACACAAAAGAATTGCCTTATGGTTATGTAGAACGTCTCCAGGAGCAAGGTTTGCTGCATGGACGTACACAGGTGGACAACTACGGGATTGCCGGATTGAAAACAAGTGGCCTGAAGAACTTCACTACTGCAATTAAGGATGGCAAAACGCTGACTTCTGAAGCCATTCAACCAAGTCTTCCTGATCCAAGAGCGGGACAGATCGGAGCCAATACTGCTGCAATCCGTGAGAGTGTAGCACAGGCCAATCTGGTTGCAATTACCATTGGGGGAAATGATGTATCTGAGCTTCTCGGTACAGCAGACAAACTGAGTGATCAGGATCTGCAAACCAAGGTAAAAGAATTACTCGCAACATATACAGCCAACGTTAGTGCAACGATTAATGATATCCATGAAATTAATCCGACAGCTACAATTGTCATCGCCGACCAGTATCAACCGATGCCAGAAGTAGCAGGCAAGGCACTTTATGCCAAACTGATGGAGGCATCTCAAGGTTTCACACAGACCATTGATGGCATTGCAGCACAATTCACTGCTCAGGGTACCGATGTCAAAGTTGCACACGTGGCCAAGGAGTTTGTTGGTGGTGAAGGCACGATGACACATATGATCAAAGATCGTGATTTCCACCCGAACCAATTTGGATATGCGGCCATTGCCGAAGTATTTGCCAAAACGATCTGGGGCGACTACACGAAGCTGACTACACCTGCGACAGGTGAGCCGATGAACATTATTGTGAGTGGCAAAACATTAAATACTCCGTACAAACCGATTATCCGTAACGGCAAAAACTTTGTGGCGATTCAAGACATCGTGAATGCGGTCGGTGCTACTACGGTGTGGGATAACAAAACTTCAACCGCAACCATTACATATGAAGACCGGAAAGTTGCGGTGAAGATTGGTGCCAATGCTGTGAAGGTAAATGGAGCATCGGTTACTGTGGATACACCTGCATTCCTGAATAAGGTAGGCAAAGAGTCCAAAACATATGTACCACTTGCCATGGTGGCTGAAGGTCTTGGCTTTGATGTGCAGTATGTAGCGAAGCTGAAAACTGTTTTTGTGAATCCGTAAATTGTATTTCATACTTTAACATGATGTTATTCAACAGCCAGAATACCTTGATCTGTTCAAGGTATTCTGGCTGTTTTGTGTTCTTTTTGAGTTGCTGACACAGATGTATACCTTCTCTAATGACCTAAAATGTTGCATAAATATATCTTGTCAGATGACCAATGGATGTGTAAATATGAAAATAACTTACAATAAAACCACTAATGCATAGTATGACAGGCACCCCTCGCAAGCCAAAGGAGCGCTTAGGATGAACAAAATTAAGAACGCTTTCACAACACTGCCGATTCATCACAAAACGATTCTTCTCATCGGACTTTTGATGTTGATCAGCTTTACGTTTTATGCGTCCGTACTCCGATATGTGTTCAGCATCTATGACCGTCAGATCTATGAGAAATCCTCGCAGGTCCTCAATATGTCTTCGGTAGGTATTGAGAATCAACTTCGTGAAATTTCTAATCTCTCCTTCAAGGTGATGTCGGACGAGCCGCTTCAGCAATATCTGCTCCAACTGAAAAAGGCCGAAACGGGTTACGAGAAAAATGGATTGCGTAAAAAAATTACCAACAGGTTAGTCGCATATGCCGGTTCCGAAAAATACGTCTATTCCATGCTATTTATCGATAATGATAATAACGTTATGGCCGCAGGCAATCGGGAGGGAATTTCGGAGTCGAAGCAAAAGGAACTGGTTGCACTGGGACAGCAATACTCGGGCTCCAATGCATGGCATACCAGTGGGGATAAACAGTCCCGACTCTTGTCGGTTCGACAGGTGAAATCCTTTATTGGCGGAGCATTTACATTGGAGGACCTCGGCACACTGATCATCCGTGTCCGGCTGGACCGAATTGTACAGGACCAGATGCAAGAACCGGCTGAGGACTCCCAATTACTCATTACGGATGGAAAAGAAGTGATCTATCCAACAGAATCGTCGGTCAGTGAAGCCGAGATTGAGTCTGAACTGAAGCGTACCCAGCCCTATGGAATTGCCATGTTGGAACAGGGGAGACACTTTGTAGCTCGTGCTCATTCTTCCTATACGGATTGGACCTATCTGTACACAACCCCGTTTGACCAGATGTTTAAAAAGATCCAGTTTGTCAAACAGTTGGTTACGGTGATCTTCATCATGATCTTTCTGGCGGCGCTTATCATTGGAGCGAGATTCTCTCGCAGTATTACCCATCCGATTGCGCAGTTGATCAAAAAGATGCGTAATATCGAAAAAGGTGATCTGGATAAGCTGGAGGAGGCAGCCCTTGGCAATGTTCCGATATCTCCACAGAATGAGGTTGGGCTGCTGCATCGCACATTCAAGATGATGCTTCAACGAATACGTGAATTGATTGATGAGAATTATGCCAAGCAACTGGTGATTCGTGAGACCGAGTTGAAAGCGCTTCAGGCGCAGATTAATCCACATTTTCTATACAACACGCTTGAATCCATTAACTGGCTGGCTAAAGTACAGAAGCAACGACAGATCTCGGAAATGGTTGAGGCTCTCGGATTTCTGTTGCGTAGCTCTGTGAACATGTCCGAGAAGTGGATTACGCTGGAAAGAGAGCTGGACATTGTCCGCAGTTACGTGACGATTCAGCGCACGCGTTTTGAGGAAAGACTGGATTTCGACATGGAAATTGCCCCGGAGGTAGGAACGGCACGGATACCGAAGTTAACATTACAGCCGTTGGTGGAGAACGCGATACATTATGCACTCGAACCAAGCATTGACCCTTGCCGGATTCGTATCCGGGCGAGAGCAGAGGGAGATAAGGTGATTATTGAAGTTGAGGACGACGGTCCGGGGATGACACCGGAATTCCTGGAACAGCTACACGAAGGACGTATTCAGACAAGAGGACAGGGCATTGGGTTATCTAACATCCAGGAACGAATCAGACTGACCTTCGGTGATGAAGGTGGAATGGTGATGAGCAGCAAGCCCGGATCAGGAACTGTAGTATCGATCAGCATACCTTGGATCAGAGAGGACGATGACGATGTACAAAGTGATGCTCGTAGATGATGAACGTGTCATTCTGGAGGGGATTTCCCAAGTGGTCGATTGGGCCGCGGCAGGAACGGAGTTGGTGGATACGGCGAGGAACGGGATTGAAGCATTGGACAAAATTGGGCAGTCGCGACCCGATATTATTATTACGGATATTTCCATGCCGGGTCTGGATGGTCTCGGACTCATAGAGAAGGCATCTGAAGCATACCCGGGAGTACGTTTTATTATGTTATCCGGCTACAAGGAGTTCGAATATGCCCGCAGAGCGATGCAATATGGTGTGAAGCATTATTTGCTCAAGCCCTGCAACGAGAATCAGATCCATGATGCGTTAACTGAACTGTTGCAGGAACATCAGGATGCCCAGGTGAAGGAGCATGTTGCAGGTGAGATGAAACAGCGATTGCAGCGAGTCCTTCCGCATGTGAAGGAGCAATTTCTGCTGGAGTTCATGACCAACCGCACCTATGGTCCGGTTGATCTGGAGTATTATCAGGAGTTGTTTGATCTGGAGCTTGAAGAGAACGCAGTTCGGTTACTGTTGTTCCGAATTGTAGATGAACATGATTACAGTCACTTATTTGCGATCAAAAACATTGCCAGTGACCTGCTCCCACATGTCCTGTTAAGCACAACCATTGAAGGCAAACTCCTCATTCTGCTCGCGGATTCAGCTGATCCGGCTGGACTGAAAGAAAGTATTGAAGAGGTTAGGGCTGCATTCACCAGACTATATAAATTGGAAGTGACCGCTGCGCTGAGTGAAGCAGATCGAATGATTCAGTCCCGGCGGTTGTTTCGTGAGGCGTTGCAGTATCTGAACCATCGCTTTTTTATCGGTGAAGGCAAGCTGATTACGAAGAATGATCTGGTACTGGCCGGAGAATGCGACGGATTGCATGTAGAACAGGATGCCGAGCAACTGTGTCAGTTGATCAAATCGGGCAATACCGAGGAAACAGCGGTAGAGGTGGATCGTCTGTTTGATCTATTATCGCGTCAGCAACTGGAAATTGAAGTGACCCGCTCTTACGTAGTGCAGCTGTACTCAGCTATGGTTCATGTCTGTCCGCCTGAGGAGGCAACGGAATTCACCCAGCGTATGGCAGAACTGCCGCATATCGATACGTTATCTGGTTTGAAGTCTTTTGTTTCAAGCAGTGCAGCCCGATTAACTTCCGGTTATTACAAAAACCATATCAGTCGCCAGTCTTCTGCCGTGGAGAAGATGATGGATATCGTGGATCGTCATTATGGAGAGGCGGATCTCTCTCTCAATGGAGTTGCCCATCAGATGCTGTATATGAATCCCGATTACCTGGGCAAGATTTTCAAAAAAGTCACAGGTGAGAATTTCTCCAACTACGTGAATCGCCTGCGCATTGAACGCGCATGTGACCATATTCGCAGAGGCGGGGATGTGAAAGTATTTGAGCTTGCTGAATTGTTCGGATTTGGCGGGAATTCACAATATTTCAGTCAGGTGTTCAAAAAGTGGACCGGTATGACACCTACGGAATTCCGCAGGATCGGCATATAACAATGGACTACCAATCATGTGATTCATGTCTGGGGAGGACGAACAGCGCCGAGAGGGGACTGTTGTCCTCCTCTGTTTTTTGAACCAACAAGACGGTTTTGTGTATTCAACTATGGTCGTACATTTGCGAAAATGACATTAATAAGTTTGTGAAAGCGTTATCAGAAATAAAAAGGATAACTCGTTCACACAACCATATCAACATAAAAGGGGAGATTGGCATGGTGAAAAAGGCAATATTCCTGATGATGGCTGCTTTGCTCGTGTTTACAGCGGCATGTAGCTCAGGTGGAGGAACTGAAGGAGCATCTGGAGATGACTCAGTTACCCTGCGGATCGCTTGGTGGGGCTCGGATGCAAGGCATGAATATACACAGAAGGTCATCGACCTGTACAAATCGAAAAACCCGAATGTCAAAATCGACGTGGAATATGCTTCATTTGATGACTACTGGAAAAAGCTCGCACCACAAGCAGCGGCAAATCAGTTGCCTGACATCGTTCAGATGGATATTTCCTACATCAGCCAATATGCACAGAATGGTCAGCTTGAGGATCTAGCGCCTTATCTTGGCAACCAGATCAAAGTGGACGATGTGTCCGAGAATGTTATCAGCACAGGTGTAATTAACGGTAAACAATACGGTGTACCTGCCGGTGTTAACGTTCTGGGCTTCCAATATGATCCGGCATTGCTTAAAAAAGCAGGAGTGGATGCAATCCCTGACAATATGACTTGGGAATCGTACGAAGCACTGGGTAAACAAACCGCAGATAAAGGTCTGTATTTGGATGGAGGGATAGCTCCGGATATTTTCTTCCACTACTTCCTGCGTACCAAAGGATTGTCGCTTTACAATGCGGAAGGAACAGGTCTTGGTTATGATGATGATCAATTGTTTGTGGAGTTCTTCGGACTTATGCGCCGCATGATCGAGCAAGGTGCAGCACCTACACCGGATGTAGCCAACCAAACCAAAGGCATTATTGAGGAATCAGATCTCGTGAAGGAAAAAGGAATTGGCGTGTGGCAATGGTCCAACCAGTTCGTAGCCTTACAACAGGTAGCGAACCGTCAACTCGAAATCGCTCCAATGCCAGGACCAGATATGGAAAAAGGACTATATATGCAGCCAAGTATGTACTGGGGTGTGACGTCCAACTCCAAAGTGAAGGAAGAAGCGGCTAAATTCATCGATTTCTGGGTGAATGACGTGGAAGCCAACAAACTGATCAAAGGTGAGCGTGGTGTGCCAATCTCAGGAGCAATCAAAGAAGCTATCGCACCTGAGCTGAGTGACGCAACAAAACAGGTCTTTGAATTCGTAGCAGCCATGGAGCCTAAGGCTTCACCAATGAGTTCTCCGCCACCAGTTGGTTCACCTGAAGTAATCTCTTCCCTAGCAGATGTGGTTGAAGAATTGAACTTTGGCAAAATTACACCTGAACAAGCAGCAGAGACATTCCGCAAGAACGCCGAATCTGTACTTGCGAACAATAAATAACAGTTGAATGATGGCTTGCTCGTCCCACTTCAGGGATGGTCGGGAATGGGGCTACTCGCAAATGCGAGGGCCTTTCCCCGTCCAGATGACCGAAGCCAGGATGAGGGAGCAAGCTGATCCATGAAGGAGGTTCGTTCCATTGAGGCAGTATTCATCGTTACGTAGAAACTTAACTGGATATGCGTTCATAAGCCCGTTTATTATTGGTTTCCTGGGCTTCACACTCATCCCCATGTTTGTGTCCTTATATATGTCGTTCACGAGTTATAACTTGTTCACTTCTCCACGGTGGATTGGGCTTGATAACTACACCAAAATGTTTTTTGATGACCCGAAATATTGGAACTCGGTCAAAGTGACGTTCCTGTATGTATTCATTGGGGTACCGTTAAGGTTGATCTTTGCCCTCTTCGTAGCGATGGTCCTAAACACTGGCTCTCGTATGATTGGAACGTACCGGACGCTGTATTACCTGCCATCCATTATCGGTGGTAGTGTGGCCGTATCCATTATGTGGCGTAACCTCTTCAGTAATGAGGGTGTTATCAACAGTGCTCTAACGGCAATCGGGATCGGGCCTATAAGCTGGTTTGGTGACCCGAATGCGTCCCTGGTTATGCTCATCTCACTGTCTGTGTGGCAGTTTGGTTCGTCCATGCTGATCTTCCTGGCTGGTCTCAAAAATATCCCTACTGAGATGTACGAGGCAGCAGGTGTGGATGGCGCGAACCCTATACGGAAATTTTTCAGCATCACTTTGCCACTGCTTAGCCCGATCGTCCTGTTCAATATGATTATGCAGACGATTGGAGCATTCATGACGTTTGTACCTGCCTATATTATCTCCAAAGGCGAAGGCGGTCCAATGGACGGTACGATGCTGTACTCCCTGTATCTGTTCCGTCAGGCGTTTATGTTTAACAACATGGGTTATGCTTCGGCAATGGCCTGGATCATGCTCATTATGATCGGTATACTCACAGTAGCTGTGTTCCTGACATCCAAGTACTGGGTGTTCTACGAATCTGAAGGAGGGAAGTAACGATGGTTTGGAGAAATGTGAAATGGCCCATTTATCACCTGTTCGTTGCAGCTCTTGCCCTCCTGATGCTCTATCCCGTCCTATGGATGCTATTCAGTTCATTCAAGGAAAGCCGTACGATATTCGTCACAGCGGATACCCTGTTTCCTGCGGAGTGGATCTGGAGCAACTATGTAGATGGCTGGAAAGGCACAGCTGGAAGACCGTTTATGGATTACATCACCAACTCACTTGTAATCGTAGTGATATCTACCATCGGTGCTGTGATATCGTCATCGCTGATCGCTTTTGGTTTTGCCAGACTGAATTTCAAGGGACGTACATTCTGGTTCTCCTTGATGATGTTAACGCTGATGCTGCCACATGACGTGGTATTGGTTCCTCAGTACATCATTTTCACAAAGCTCGGCTGGTTGAACACTATCTTGCCAATCGTTGTACCTACATTCTTCGGAATGCCGTTCTTCATCTTCCTGATGGTACAGTTCATTCGAACGATTCCGAAGGAGCTGGATGAGGCTGCAACCATCGATGGATGTAACAAGTTCAGACTGTATATCCAGATTATTATGCCGCTGATCAAGTCTTCTCTGGCGACTGCAGCCATTTTCTCCTTCTATTGGAGATGGGAGGATCTGCTCGGTCCGGTATTGTACCTGAACTCGCCTGATAAATACACCGTGTCGATGGCACTGAAAATGTTCCTCGATAGCGAATCTGCTTCCAACTGGGGCGCAATGTTCGCGATGTCCATCGTCAGTCTGGTTCCGGTTGTAGCTGTGTTCTTCATCTTCCAAAAACAAATTGTTCAAGGGATGAGCACCAGCGGATTGAAAGGATAAGCCAGATTACTGTATCTTCGTATCTTCGCCCGAATGAACGTTTACGAAAGTTAACCAAGGAGGTTATCGCTTTTGAATAAAGCTCAGAGTAGTCAGGCCGTTGCCATGGAGGCAGCGGCAGAGGGCCAGGCAGTGTCCGTGACCAGCTGGAAGTTTAACTTTGGACCGGACTCGGGAAGAGCAGATGAGACAGGGGATTATCTGAAAGTAACTGCAACAACCGCATATGAGGAACGTGGAGGATACGGATTCGAGGCAGGGTCTCTGGTGTATGAGAAAAAACGCATTCGTGATGACGATGTGTCGGATCCCACGAAACAACATCATAACAATCCGGGGCAGACAACCATGTCTGCCCGATTGCGTTCAGGCTTCTGTATTCCGCTCAAAGCATCGTTCATCGTGGATGTTCCCGACGGAACCTACCAAGTATTACTTGTTGCAGGGGATGAATTGGCTGAGACAGTGACCCGCGTGAAAGCTGGTGAAGGCAGGCTTGTACTGCCAACCATTCGCACACTTCCCGGACAATACGCAGAGGTTAGATTCTCGGTTGTTGTTCGCGGCGGCAGACTTCGTCTGTCATTCTCCGGTCCTGCACCGAGAATTAATGCTTTGGAGGTTACTCTTGCGAATCAGACCATGACCGTATTCCTTGCCGGGGATTCAACTGTAACGGATCAGCCGGAAAGTGGATATCCATATTGTGGTTGGGGCCAGCTGTTGCCTGCACAGTTCAAACATGATGTGGCAGTGGATAATCACGCCCAGTCAGGGCGAAGTTCCCGCAACTTTATTAATGAAGGCAGACTAAGCGCCATTCTGGAGCGAATCAAGCCTGAAGATTTTCTGTTTATTCAATTTGGACATAACGATGAGAAGCCGGACCCTGAACGTGGGACGGACCCATTCACAACATATAAGGAATATTTGAAAAAGTATATCGATGCTGCACGCGAAGCCAAGGCTCGTCCGGTGCTCATCACCCCGGTGCATCGTCGCTATTTTGCGGATGATGGCACATTGACCGATACGCACGGCGATTATATCATCGCCGTGCGTGAGCTGGCGGAAGAGGAAGATGTTCCGCTGATCGATCTGGCTGAGCGCAGCCGTCTTCTGTTCGAGCAAGCGGGTGTTGAAGGCACTAAGGAAGACTTTATGTGGGTACTGCCAGGCGAGTATGTGAACTTCCCATCAGGCGTGGAGGATAACACGCATTTTCAGGAACGAGGCGCCCGTCGCCTTGCCCAGCAGGTAGCAGAAGCCATCCGCGAGTTGCAATTGCAACCGTTGCAGATGTATCTGCGGTAGGTTCATGCCCTTAATGATTAAGCGAGTTAATTAAATAACGAGCCAGCAAAAGTTGCCCAGCGAATAGCGAAGGCAATAAACTTTTAAAAAACAGGCGAGCGTAGCAGCGGAGGAGGGCGGAATCGGGTAGAGGGAGCGAAGCGTCCGCCTTTGGAGCGGGATTTCCCCTGCTGAGGGGGAATGAATAGAAATCCCGAGCCAACAGCGGCCTGTAGCCCGATCCGCCCGCCAAAGCGGCTGCCTTGCGAGCTATTCAGGGTTTAAAAGCTGTAGCGAGTTAAACGAAGTAACGAGCCAGCAAAAGTTGCCCAGCGAATAGCGAAGGCAATAATCTTTTAAAAAACAGGCGAGCGTAGTAGCGGAGGAGGGCGGAATCGGGTAGAGGGGCGAAGCGTCCGCCTTTGGAGCGGGATTTCCCCTGCTGAGGGGGAATTGAATAGAAATCCCGAGCCAACAGCGGCCCACAGCCCGATCCGCCCGCCAAAGCGGCTGCCTTGCGAGCTATTCAGGGTTTAAAAGCTGTAGCGAGTTAAACGAAGTAACGAGCCAGCAAAAGTTGCCCAGCGAATAGCGAAGGCAATAAACTTTTAAAAAATAGGCGAGCGTAGCAGCGGAGGAGGGCGGAATCGGGTAGAGGGAGCGAAGCGTCCGCCTTTGGAGCGGGATTTCCCCTGCTGAGGGGGAATTGAATAGAAATCCTGAGCCAACAGCGGCCCACAGCCCGATCCGCCCTTCGAAGCGACTGCCCCGCGAGCCCGCAGATTTTTAACTTAATATTGCACTCGCAAAAAAAAGGAGGAGGTATATCAATGACACCTGACCAGACAGAATCAGGCACATCTGCCCGTAAGAATGTTTCAGCAGCTACAGGTCACACCTACTGGGTTATTCCGGATGGTTACATTCCGCCGGAGAGCCGGGGCACATTGGAGAGTCACGAGAGCATCTGTGTACTGAACACCAGTGCCACGGATGCGGAGCTGCATATCACGATTTACTTTGAAGACAGAGAACCACTTGAAGGTATTGTCGCTGAAGTGCCAGCAAGAAGGACGAAGCATATTCGCACTGCATCACTACGATCCGGGGAGCAGTCTATTCCGCCGGGCGTGCCTTATGCGATTACGGTTTCGAGCAATATCCCCGTTATCGTCCAGTACAGTCGTTTGGACACGACCCAGCCTGAATTGGCTTTGATGAGTGTCATGGCGTATCCATTAGGATAACTTCCCCAATCGACAGCATAGTTGGAGATGGTAAGAAGCCCCGTAACCTTGCATTCAATGCAGGTAAGGGGCTTCTATTTCTTCATTTATTCACTGTATTTATACGTGCTCGCATTCAGGATATCCACGTGTACCTCCACTTTTCCAAGCTTAAAACGTTGGAGTGGGTCCGCCCGGTTGTAGACTTCCTGTTTCCATAAGGGAAGGTTGTGGCGATATAAGTGTTCCACAAGACCGTATGAATCGATCGTGCGTTCCTTGGTTTTTTCAAACGTATCTCGGATTTGGGATTCGATCTGTTTCTCGGCTTCTTGTTCCATGGCATCTGGAGACCGAGGAGCCCCATGATCTTCGGTGATGGCGCTTTTGACCGTGGTAACCAGATCAAATGTGATGCCATCACCTTGCTTCTTCGCCTTGATTTTTGTCTTGGGATGATGAAGCAACAAGGTTAAATCAGGAGTTTTTCCACCATTCCCATATACATATAGTGGGTACTGATGTACCCGCTCATAATTTACGTATCGTGTACCATCTGCGTCTGCTCCTGCAACTCTACCCTGACTTGTGCCTTTGGATATCACATAAAATCCATCCATTCTAACAAGGGGAGGCGTTTTATCGCCGTTGAACCAGGTCTCGTTCCTCGTTGACACCGAGGGTAAAAGAACGACAGAAGCGGGTTCCCGTAATCCATCGAGAAGCTGATGGAGCCGGATAGGTTCGTAACCAGAATGCTGTTTGTATAGTCTCATAGGCTCAAATAATTCAATGGTCTGGGCGGATTGGTTCAACAATGCAGAGGGAGAGAGTACATCCGGAATGTTATGCTCTGTAGCGTAGATCCAGGGTGTATATCTCAATTGGCCTGAATGAAGAAGTGTATTAAAGATATCCTCCAGTCGACCATCCAAGACTCTTTTGGATAAAACAATAGCTTTAACATGAGTCCAGAGTGTTAGCTGCTGTGACGTTTCATACAAGTCGTTAATAGCCATGTTCAGTGTTGTACCCTCGCCCCGTCCAGTCCAGATATCCCTTGTCTCCCGGGAAGTTGGTGTTTCCTGTTTTGCAATACTGGAGAAGTCAATCAGTTGGGCATACGCAATATACTGGTTGTCTACATAGTCAATTCCTATCGCCGTAATGAAGTTTATACTTTGCACCTCTTTGGAATCCCAGCACCCCGTTAGCAGGATCAAGCAGCTTATAAGAAGGCCACTTATGGATACCCATCGTTTCACGGACGTTTCCTCCGGCGGGTAGAATCCTGTGTATGAAGTGCTTCTGGGCGCTTGGTTCTTTTCATGGAAGGTGGCATGGATACGGCCTGAGTGAAGTCTCCGGGAATGTAGGGAGATACAGGTGACAGATAGGATACGCCATAACACTCCAACGATACGAGGTGCACCAACAAGGCTAATAGTCCGATCATAAAACCGAATAATCCAAGAATGGAAGAGATGAGTAACATCCCGATCCGAACATGGGCAGTAGCCCCGCTTAACACAGTATTCACGAGAATATAGCTAGAGATGACCGAGATCGCTACCGTGACAATAATGGTAGGGGACGTAATCCCGGCTCTAATGGCAGCATCCCCAATAATAAGCCCGCCAACAACGCTGACCGTTTGCCCCAACGCACGTGGCAACCTACGCCCAGCTTCGTTGAATAGCTCGAACATAAAAATCATTAGGAACGCTTCCAGTGTCACCGGCATGGGCAGGCCCATTCGAGTCCCAGCAATCGTTGCCAGAAGAGGCAGGGGAATCTGTTCCACATTGAAGCTGGTCAGGCCAATATAAAAGCCTGGGAAGAAACAGGCGATCAGCAATCCTGAAATACGTAATATCCGTTCAAAAGTAACGATAAAAAAGGGTGTACTTTCGTCCTCCGGAGACTTCAATTGATTGAAAAGTGTAGTTGGTGCGATGACCGCTACAGGAGAACCTTCGATCAAAACGGCAAAACGACCGTTTAACAGGGAATCAACGACAAAATCAGGACGTTCGGTATTATCTGTGAGTGGAAAGATACTCCGAATCCCTCCCATGACAGCTCGCTCCATGATTGAGGTACCCAGAATGCCGTCAATCTCAATCTGATCCAGATTGTGCCGAGCTTCTTTCAGAATGTCTGGATTGATAATATCTTTTACATATAGAAGTCCAATGGCTGTCTGGGTACGACCGCCTTTGACATATTTCTCATAACACATCGAAGATGTTTTCATTCGTTTGCGTATAAGGGCTACGTTAGTAGTGAGTTCTTCGGTGAATCCGTCGCGCGGGCCTTTAACTGATGTTTCAATGGCTGATTCTTCTGGACTGCGTCCAGGGATATCAGCAATATCCACACTGCAGGACTGCACACCGTTACCAAAAATGATCAGTAGTTGTCCACTAAATATCAACATATTAAGCTTGTTAGTATCGGTGAGGTCATCCAACGGATTCAATGTTAATCCCAGTTCTTTAGGATGTGATTCCTCAATGATCAGGGAGTGCTGCTCCAGACGTGGAATAATAAATTGGTTAATTTGTTTACCGTCGACGAGACCGTCGCAATAAAGCAGAATTACGGGTTGATCAGATTCATCTTTGACAGGAAAGGTCTGAATAACGACATCTGCACATGGATTGAACTGCTCTTTCAAAGAGGCAAGCAGTGTTTCATGGGACGTAGTGTCAATCGCTTGATGCTCCATGATGTTTCCTCCTCTGATGGCGTGAATGGATAAAGGCAACCGTCGTCGCGATAATCGCAAGTCCGCTCAGATATACGAGATTGAACGGAAATATGTATTCGACCAGAAGCTTTTCGAAGGTCATATCATCCAGAGGATACAACATGGTTAGAATAAAGAAGACACCTAACGAGATACAACTGATAAGCCTTCTGGTAGAGCTCTTAATATTCCATATTTCTACTACAATATACATGGCGAGACTAATCCGGGTGAACGAGCCTGCGAGCCACTGGTAAATGGAAAAGAAGTCGGTCTGGGCGATATATTTGCCCAAGGAGGCAATTCGCCATTCTTCAAAGGCGGGATATCGCATTTTGGCAGCCTCAAAAGGATCAAATTCCACAATCGCCCCGATGAGCGGGCCGACTGTTAGTCCCACCAGAATGAGTGCGAGCATCAGATACTGCCATACACGTATACGTTTGGTGAGATGAGGCTGGATATACCAGATGAACAGCAGTTCAAACATGCCTGCAAGACTGTAAATCATGCCATTCAGCACCGGATGCCAGCCATGTTCTAACACAGGCAGTAGACGACTGTAATCCTTGTATTGAGTGTTCACAATTGCAACATAGAAGCCCAGCAGTACCACCAGTGGAAGGATCAATCCTGCCGTAAATGCCAGTGAGCGGATACCTTTATATGCCCCATAGGCACAGAGAGACATGAGGGCAATACTGGTTACCATAATTGGCGTTTCTGTCAGGTAATTTGTTTTGGCCCAAGTCGTGGTTTCGTGCAGGGTGAAATAGATTGCGCTCAGAAAAAAGAGACTGTTACCAACTCGAAATAACATGCCAATAGGCTTGCCGAGACGGGATGTTAACCATTCATGCAGAGTTTGATGCTTGAGGAAACGAGAGACATAAGCGAGCATTAGCGCAAATATCAAAAATGGTCCGGCTGATAGCAGGACGGAAATCCAAGAATCCCTTTTGGCCGCAGCCAAAAGGGCAGGAATAATCAGAACATGGCTGATCAAGCCAACGGACAACATGATCAACATCATAGCTTGTAAAAAAGAAGGCTGTGTTCGTTTCATGCTGAGGGGTCTCCTTTTCCCAATAGACTGTCCTCAGCAGTGTTAACGTGATTGGAGCGCTTCATACCGTCAGTCGAAATAACGAATACCCATGGCTTCTCTTACCTCTAACATCGTTTCCCGGGCCGCTTTCCTGGCCTCACGGGTACCCTCGATAAGAATCTCTTTCACCTGATCATCACGTTGTTCATAATAACTCCGTCGTTCGCGAAAAGGAGCAAGCAGATCATTGATGGCTTCACCTGCGATCTGTTTACAATCTTTGCATCCAATTCGGCCCTGACTACAACTGGCATGTATTTCGTCTGCGTTCTCCTTGCGGAAAAGCTGATGATAGGCAAAAACAGGGCAGATATCCGGGTGCCCTGGATCAGAACGATGGATGCGGGCTGGATCAGTCTTGGCCTTGATCAATTTTGCTTTTACATCCTCAGGACTTGCATTTAATGAGATCGCATTCCCCATGCTTTTGCTCATCTTACCAACGCCATCCAGCCCTCCAAGCCGCTCTCCGATCAAAATGCGGGGTTCGGGGAGGATGGGGGCGTATAACTCGTTGAACCGGCGAACCAATTTTCGTGCTGTCTCAATGTGAGGAATCTGATCTTCTCCTGCCGGAACAAGGGTAGCTTTACAGAATGCAATATCAGCAGCCTGACTGACCGGATATCCTAGAAATCCGTAGTACAGGTCGGTATACCCGCGATCACGTGCTTCGCTCTTGATGGTCGGATTATGCCGGAGTGTATTGACGGTAACAAACATGGAGAAGATCACAGTCAATTCCGCAATTTCCGGAATCATGGATTGAATGAACAGGGTAGCTTTGTTCGGATCAATGCCTACGGCGAGGTAATCAAGAGTAACTTGATGAACACTATCTGCAATCAGAACAGGTTGATCATAGTGGGTGGTGAGTGCCTGAACATCTGCCAGTAAAATATAGGTTTTGTACTCTTCCTGCAATTGCACCCGACTGCGCAGGCTGCCTACGTAATGGCCGAGATGAAGTTGTCCGGTAGTCCGATCTCCTGTCAAAATAATATCCTTGTTTTTGTTCATGGTTTATTCTCCTTTGGTTTTGTGATTTTTCAACGTTGAGCTGTCGCCACCAGCCGTCTTCCACGACCATCACCTCCTTTCAGCCTGCAAAAAAAATCAAAAAAAGCTTCGTCTTTTATCCCATTCCCCGGTTGGGAACAGAATAAAGGACGAAGCTTGTGCCTCGCGGTGCCACCTTCATTGGCCGCTCTGTTGCGGCCCACTTGAGGGATACGGATGAGGCATCTACCAGGAGCCCGTTTATGAGCGCCCATGCCTATCGATATCCTGTCCATGGATAACGGCTGGACATGCCGCCTCGCCTACTGAAAGTGTGTATTCCTAATAACGGATACAGACTCTGTTCAACTCGGAACTCCGAAGCCCATTTCCACATATCCGATGCACCGACTTCCACTAGCCGCCGGCTCTCTGTAGCATCCTGACATACGTACTTCTCTTCATCATCGTGGATAACAAATGTTTACAATTCCCAGAATTATATCATGCTTTTATTCCACTGATCAACCTATGTTTGCGACCGCTCATATTGGTGCCTAGCACACCGGCGATAATCAACAATGCACCAATATAGTGGTAGTAACCCACTGGTTCTTGCAATACCCATGCACCTCCTACGATGGAGATGAGCGTGGACAGATTGCTGAATACACTCATTTGCGAAGCCTCCAGATGGGTCAGGGCATAGCTCGCGAGCAGGGTGGAAATCATGGTGGAGAGAATTGCTAGATAAGCGAGGGCACCCAGATAGGATGTATCTCCAAGTGGTTTGATGTAGTCCATCATGGAGCCGTTGGACGCATGTCGGATCAGAGAAGCGGCGTTAAATACAATACAGCCAACCATCAGTGTGACCCAGGTTAATTCCATTGGTTTATACTTCTGGGTTAATGGTCTTGCAAGCACACCATACCCTGCAAAACAGACCGTGGAGAGTAGCAATAATGCAATACCCTTCAGGTTACTCATAGATACGCCGCTTCCTTGCATCATGAAAATAAAGACCACTCCAGCAACAGATAGAAGCAGGAATAGCTTCTGCATCGTTGATGTGCGTTCTTTCAGGAAAACTGAAGCGAGAACGAGTGTGAATACAGGGGCCATGGCCTGAATAATACCCGCTTCCGATGAGTTGGAAGAGACAAGTCCAAAGGCTTGAAAGGCAAAAAATAAGACGGGAGATAAAAGCCCCAGTGGAATGATGCGCCACAGATCACGAAGGCTCAGTCGGATTTTGATCCAGCCAAAAATGACAGGAATGCTGACAACGATCAGCGACAGGGCGAATCGGTGGGCAAGCACATCAATGGGATGTGCAACAGAGACTGTCATTTTAACAAATAAAAAAGATAGACCGATAATAGCTGCGTACAATATAGCTGCGATATAGGCGTATCCCCGAGTGTGTGTTGTGTTCATCAATGCTCCTCCAATACAGTAGTCATAGCGCTTTATCTTTCATTATCCTGAATTATGTCAGGTTCGAGGCACGTGCTGGCCTTATTCAATATACTGCCAGGTGCATCGTGCTACAATAGATAAAAGGTTGAACTGTATCGGTACAGTTGTTGGAGAGGGATGTGTGCATTGAGAAAATACGAAGTGATTGCCGAAGCGTTAAAGCAATGGATTCAGGAACAGATGCAGCAGCAGGATCGTCGCCAGTGGGCAGATAAGGGCATTCGACTGCCAGCAGTTCGAGTTGTAGCAGAACAATATCAATGCAGTGTAAGCACGGCTATTCGTGCATATGAGTGGCTGGAACAGCGGCATTTGGTGTATGCCATACCTCAATCCGGTTATTATGCCGTACAGAACGGGACAGGTGCTCAGGACATGGACTGGCAGGGAGCGTTGGACTTCGCTTCGGCTGCTCCTGATCCACGGGTCTTCCCTTATGCAGACTTTCGTCATTGTGTGGATCAGGCTATGGAGAAGAAGCAAGCAGAGTTATTTATGTATGGCACGGATCAGGGATTACCTTCGCTTATCATGCTGTTGCAGAAGCAGTTTTCGGATTATCAGGTGTTCGCGAGAACAGAGCAGTTCTTTATCACGTCAGGTGTGCAACAGGCACTGGCTGTACTTGCATTGATGCCTTTTCCCAATGGAAAGAGAAAAGTACTGCTTGAACTACCGACCTATCACAATATGCCCTCGCTACTGAGTGGATTAAATGTGCCGATTGCCGGTGTGAGACGTGCCTTGGATGGGCTGGATTGGGCATCGCTTGAACGTCAGTTCGCTGAGGAAGATGTCAAGTTTTTCTATGTCATGCCACGCTTTCACAATCCGATTGGCACATCGTTGACTGTTGCTGACAAGAAGAGACTGATCCGGCTTGCACAGCGGTACGATGTCTATCTGGTGGAGGACGATTATCTGGCCGATCTGGAGGACAATACGAAACAGGACCCGCTTTGGTCCTATGATACCGAAGGCCGGGTCATCTATCTGAAGAGTTATTCCAAAATTTTGTTTCCAGGTCTGCGCATTGGTGTAGCTGTTCTGCCCTCACCCCTAATTCAATCTTTTGGGGCTTACAAAAAAATGCTCGATATCGACACTTCCGTTCTGTCTCAAGCTGCTTTGGAGATCTATGTCCACAGCGGAATGTTTGCTCATCACAGGAAAGTGATTCGTAACCGCTATGCTGCCCGGATGAACACGGTGCATGAGCAACTGGACACATATCCAGACTTTGCTCCATTTATGGAGGCTCCTCGAACAGGAGGGGAGCATACCGTATTACCTTTGGCGGGTGATATGCCGCTTCGTGTTCTGCTTTCACGGCTCCAAAAGCGCGGAGTCATCGTTGATACGACAGAACGGTATTATCCGGAGGGAACATATCAGGTGCATCAGGATCAGATGCTGCGCTTAAACATCTCCAATGTGCCGAAGCAGCGAATCGAAGAAGGGATACAGAAGATCCGGGAGGAAATTTTGAAACTTCAGATCAGGCAGAGATAAAGACAAAGCTATAACAGCAAGGCCATTACAATAAAACGCATATAGTTGTTACACTCAGCATCTATCTAGTCGTATTGGCCACTCACCACTGTCCGTAAATAACAAAAGGCGTCCACACAAGTTGATCACTTGTTGGACGCCTTTTCCTTGAGTTGCTATCTATCAACGATGCATCTTGTACGCTACATTGTGAATGGAAATATCTAATTTATTCCTGAGCCATCGCCTTGAAGGAAGCTTCTGCGGCTTCCAATGTAGCCTGAACATCCTCGTCTGTATGAGCCGTGGTCAGGAACCACGCCTCATATTTGGATGGAGCCAGGTTAATGCCACGGTCCAACATGTGACAGAAGAAGGAAGCAAACAGCTCTCCATCCGTGTCTTGGGCATGATCATAATTCGTAACCGGATGATCACAGAAATGGGTGGAGAATGCACCGCGAATCCTGTTGATCGTCAGAGCAATCCCATGACGGTCAGCAGAAGCTTGCAGACCTGCCGTCAGGTCTATAGCAAGGCGTTCCATCTCTTCGTATACACCCGCGCCTTGCAGGACCTCCAGACATGCGATACCAGCCGAGATGGATGCAGGGTTACCAGCCATCGTTCCCGCCTGATAAGCCGGCCCAAGCGGAGCAACCTGCTCCATAACGTGTTTGCGTCCGCCGTAAGCACCGATTGGCAGGCCGCCACCAATAATTTTACCAAGAGCCGTCAGATCCGGTTCAATCTCCGCATGATTATCGAGTCCGGCATACGTCTGAGTAGAACCGTAATGGAAACGGAAAGCCGTAATGACTTCGTCATAGATAACCAGGGAGCCGTTGGCCCGTGTCATGGCACAGAGACCTTCCAGGAAGCCAGGTTCCGGCATAACCATACCGAAGTTACCAACGATCGGTTCAACCATGACTGCGGCGACATCATCACCCCAGCGTTCCAAAGCATCCTTCAGGGCTTCCAGATCATTGTACGGCACAGTAATGACTTCTTGTGCAATACTGGCTGGAACTCCCGCACTGTCAGGAATTCCGAGCGTGGACGGGCCTGAACCGGCAGCTACAAGCACCAGATCGGAATGACCATGGTAACATCCGGCGAATTTTACGATCTTGTTGCGTTTGGTGTAGGCACGAGCGACCCGAATCGTAGTCATGACTGCTTCCGTACCGGAGTTTACAAAACGCACTTTATCCATGGAAGGAATGGCTTCCTTGAGCATTTTGGCGAGCTTGATCTCAAGCTCTGTCGGGGTACCGTACAGCACACCATTTGCTGCTGCTTCCGTAATGGCCTGTGTAATATGCGGGTGGGCATGCCCTGTAACAATCGGACCGTAAGCGGCCAGATAATCAATATAACGGTTGTCATCGACATCCCAGAAGTGGGCACCTTGGGCTTTTTTCATAAATACAGGTGCACCACCACCAACGGCTTTGAACGAGCGTGAAGGGCTGTTAACACCCCCAACAATATGTTCAAGTGCTTCTGCGTATAGAAGTTCGGAACGGGAACGTGATGTATTCATAAGATAACTTCCTTTCGTAATTCAAAATATGATAAAGAAACAAGCCACAGAAAGATATGATGATTTTCTCATAATAGTATAGCCGGGCACAACGAGAGGGCAGCGTAATGGCTGCCCTCTGCATGTGTAGATTACTGAGCCGGTTGCTCTGACTTCTGATCGTCACCACTGGCTGTTTTATCTTCGGTGCTGGTTGTACTATCATCCGTTGTAGCAGGCGGGTGAATTATATCCTGAATATGCTGCTTCAATTTTTCTTCATTGGTAACCGTCAACACTTGCGCACCGCCTGCTGTACGTTCTTCTTTCAGCAGGTTCATTGGCGGAATCTGCTCACTGCCGTTCATGCTGCTCTGGTATCCGAGTCCACCCAGCTTCCACATATCGGAAAGCGTGAGATTTGTATCTACGTAAGGATTAACCTGTTCCAGAATGGCAGGCAGTTTGGCAATGGTAGTTGTTGACTGCATTTTCGCTGTTACAGCTTTCAGCAATTCACGCTGACGTTCGGACCGAGCGAAATCCGACATCGCATCATGACGGAAACGAACGTACATGAGCGCTGTCTCGCCATCCAGATGCTGATATCCTTTTTTGAGATCAATATCGTATTCGTTATTGTCTGCTTTACTTGTATAGTGCATGTCTTTCTCCACATCAAAATCAACACCGCCAACGGCATCCACCAATTTGATGAATCCCTGGAAATCCGTATACACATAATACTGTACAGGAATGCCGAGCAGGTCGCCGGCAGCTTGCATCGCTGCATTAGGGCCATGGGTGATAGCGGTGTTGATCCGCTCCTTGCCATATCCGTCAATATTGACGTAAGTGTCGCGCAGAATGGAGAACAGATTGATTTTTTTGGTCAGTGGGTCGAGCGATACAACCATCATGCTGTCGGAGCGAGGAACTTCACCTTTTTTCAATCCACGTGCATCGACACCCATAACGAGAATATTTACCGTTTCTGTGCCTTCCCATTTGGGTGGGTCAGGAGTATTTACTTTCTCCACATTTTCGATGCCTGCAAATGGTGAATCGTCGCCGTCTTTTGCCAAACCGTCCAACTGATTGAGAATAGAACCGAAGTAATATGCCGCTGCTCCTCCAATAATTAACACGAAGGCGGCAAGAGAAATCCATATGGTTCTCTTCGTCTTTCTGGTCATGCTAGCTCTCCTTTGTATTTGAGATGAAATAAAAAAACGAGTTCGAGTATTAAAGTAAGATCTAGTCGGAGCTTTCCGTACACATCTTTTCCCAACATAAGGGCAGGACGCGGCTCCAGACTATTTTAAAGCTTGCTGAATTTTGACTGATACCATTATAATTTCTTTTTGGGCTACAAGCAATTTCAACAAAATCCAAGTGAGGTATAATCATGCTGGCGATTGATGTCAAAGATTTGCGCAAGTCGTTTAGCGTCCAGAAAAGCCGAGGTGGGCTGAAGGGCGCGTTCCAGGACCTGTTTGCACGTCAATACCAAGAGGTATTGGCTGTAAATGATATTTCGTTTCAGATTCCGCAGGGTGAAATATGCGGATATATTGGGGAGAACGGTGCCGGTAAATCAACAACGATCAAGATGTTGACCGGCATTTTGGTGCCTACTTCAGGGCAAATATCGGTTGGTGGATATGTTCCGTATCAGGAACGGGAGAAGTTTGTACAGAATATTGGTGTTGTTTTTGGTCAGCGCAGTCAATTGTGGTGGGATATTGGCGTTATCGAATCCTTCCATTTATTGCGCAAAGTATATCGTGTCGGAGAGGTCGATTTCCGCAAACGGCTGGATGAACTGGTTGAGCGGTTGCAGCTACAAGACCTGCTAAGTCGTCCGGTACGGAAGCTCAGTCTTGGTCAGCGCATGCGCTGTGAGTTAGTTGCAGCGTTATTGCATAACCCGAGTATTGTTTTTCTGGACGAGCCAACTATTGGTTTGGATATTGTGGTGAAGTCGGAAATTCGGGATTTCTTGAAAGACATGAACAAGGAGCATGGAACGACCATTCTGCTCACAACCCACGATTTACAGGACATTGAGGCACTGTGTTCCCGGGTCATCATGCTTGATGCAGGCAACATCATTTATGATGGAGGTCTGGATCATCTCAAGTCCCAGTGGGGTAAGGAGCGTGAGATCCGCTTCAAGTTTGGTTCAGCTCACAACATCAGTCAGATGCAGGAATGGACTGCTGCGTTGCCTGTGCGTTGGACGGTTGAGAATGAATTGTCCGCATCCGTATGGATTCCGCTGGAACTGAATGTTTCGGATGTACTCGGACGTGTCGTTGGACAAGCCGATATTACCGATATTCAGATTATTGAGATCAACACGGATGAGATTGTGCGCAGTATTTACCAATCCGGTTCCGCCGAGCGTCCCGAGATTGTGGGAGCAGGGAAAGAAGCGGTGGGTGTATCCTGAGATGAATAGTGCATTTATTGATTTTATGCGCATCCGTTTTCTAACGATGCTGGCATACCGGGTGAATTATTACTCCGGCATTTTGATATATACGCTGAATATTGGCGTGTATTACTTTACCTGGCAAGCTATTTACGGTAGCAGTGGTGAACTCGGCGGCTTCACGGCAGCGCAGATGACCACTTACATCGCTGTATCCTGGATGGCACGTGCCTTTTACTTTAACAACCTGGACCGGGAGATTGCCGCAGATATACGGGATGGCTCCATTGCGATTCAATTCATCAGGCCGATCAATTACGTTATGGTCAAAATGATGCAGGGTCTTGGCGAAGGTATTTTCCGCTTCCTGCTGCTCATGATTCCGGGGATGCTCATTGCCATTCTGCTGTTCCCGGTTGAATTGCCTACGGCGCCATCGGCGTGGATTGGCTTTCTCGTCATGCTGTTCTTCAGTTTTCTCATTAATTCCCAGATTAATGTGATAACGGGACTGGCGGCATTCTTTGTGGAAAACAATGAAGGCATGATGCGTATGAAACGCGTCGTGGTTGATTTGTTCTCCGGTCTAATCATCCCGATCAGCCTGTATCCAGGCTGGATGTCTGCGGTGATGAAAGTATTGCCTTTTCAGGCCATTACGTATCTGCCCGGTTCCGTCTTCACTGGAAGAGTGGAAGGTACCGCCATCTGGAGTGTACTCGGTATTCAGGTGTTCTGGTTTGCCGTACTGCTGCTTCCGATGGTATTGATCTGGCGTAAGGCGCGCAAGCGTCTGTTCGTGCAAGGGGGATAACAGATATGTACTATATGGGTCTGATCTGGGAATATTTGAAAAATTACATGAAAACACGACTCACGTACCGTGCTGATTTCTGGGTGGAGATCCTATCGGATCTGCTGTTTCAGGCAACTAACCTGATCTTTATCTTTGTGGTCTTTCGCCATACGGATAACCTGGGCGGCTGGAGTGAGAGTGAAGTGCTCTTTGTTTATGGATATTTTATGGTGCCCTATGGCATCTTCAGTTGTTTTATCAATCTGTGGGGATTCAGTGAGCGGTACATCGTCAAAGGTGAGATGGATCGGATCCTGACACGTCCTGCACATAACCTGTTCCAGATCTTGCTTGAAAATGTGGACCCGCCTGCACTCGTGGGCTCGTTTATCGGCCTGATCATCATGATCTTCAGCGGAGCAGAGATGGGTCTGATGCTGGAGTGGTGGCATATCCCTGCCTTAATTATATTGGCACTCAGCTCAGTCATGATCTATGCCGGCATCTATACCACCCTGACTTCGTTGTCCTTTTATTCGGACGCGCCAACAGGTATCCTGCCGTTGATGTATAACATTCAAGGATATGGACGCTACCCGGTAACGATCTATAACCGTGCTATTCAGGTGCTGTTAACCTGGATCATTCCGTTTGCCTTTGTGGGGATCTATCCCGCAGCGTTGTTCCTGGAGAGGTCCGAGATGCATCGCATGGCGTTGCTTACACCTGTGATGGGATTGGTGTTTGGCTCGATGGGCTTGCTGTTGTGGAATTTTGGCGTGAAGCGGTATCGCGGAGCAGGTTCATAATAACGCCCTATAGCATTTCATGGGGGAGATTAGGGAGGAACTGACATGACGTTAAATGTAGGCGAATTGGCACCGGATTTTGAGCTTCCGTCCAGTACGGGAGAATCAGTAAAGCTTTCGGATTACCGCGGACAGCGGGTACTGCTTTATTTTTATCCCAAGGATATGACTTCGTCCTGTACGCAACAGGCTTGTGATTTTCGGGATCGACATGCTGAATTTGAAGGGCTGAACACAGTCATTCTCGGAATCAGCACCGATCCGATGAAACAACATGACAAGTTTATCGCCAAATATGGACTTCCGTTCACTTTGTTATCGGATGAAGAGCACGTTGTAGCCGAGCAATACGGGGTATGGCAGCTGAAGAAAATGTATGGCAAGGAGTACATGGGTATGGTTCGCTCCACTTTTCTGATTGATGAAGAGGGGAATTTGATCAAGGACTGGTCCAAGGTTCGGGTCAAGGGACATATCGAGGCTGCACTCGATACGATAAAAACGTTATAAGATATATCTATACAATGACAGGCTGCATCTGTGGAGGGTTCTCCATAATGCAGCCTGTTTATTTGTTCAAAGGAGTATTCTTGGTGCGCCGCTTTTTGAACAAAGCTCTCGCTTGGTGAACCAGTAACAGGAATATTGGGAGGGCTATGCTTACGGTCACGTCCCAGTCAAACCATGCGTACATGATTGTAGTGGTATAGAAGACAATATTCGGGGAGATCAGGATGGACATTGCAAAAAACAACATCATGGAAGGCAAGGTGAGCGGTTTATAGTCTTTCAGGCGAAATAGCTGTGCGGTTCCGACGACAAACCCGAAGACATACAACAAACTTTTGAAATAGGTCGACAACAGCCAGGCGATCGCTGTGAGCGCCTCTATTCGTTGGAAAAAGTTACCTACATTAATCTTCTGGGCAAGAATATACGATATGTATACATTGTGTTGTGTCAGCGTCGGTCCAAGAACAAGCAGGGCGATCAGAACGAGCGAAGTCAGCAGGGCACTTCCGAGTAATGCGGAGAACATCATGTCTCTTCTCAAATGGGAGCTGTGCGTGACATATGGCATAATCATGGAAAGAATGATCAGTTCTCCGAATGAAGCGGCTGCAGCGCGAAAGCTTCCATTGAACATCGATAAAACGGGAGTATTGAAAAATGGCTTCAATCGAGATACCTCGGCCTGAGGAAGCAGAAATATGATCAGGAAGAGCAAGCTAAAAACGACAATCGGTGCCAGCAATTCGGAGCTTCTGCCGATCGTACCCAGTCCCTTCAACATCCCCCAGGTGAGTGTTACAACAAAAAGGATGATGATCGCGCGAATCGGCGTGTTTAGATAAATCTGGGTTGTCATGAAATCCCCTACTTCTCGGATGCATATAGAGGCTCCCATGAGAAAGTAAAACAGGTAGGCTGCGGACAAGACTGATCCCAGCCATTTGCCGAGAACTTTGGGACAGATCTCAATTAGGGACATGTGAGGGTAGGTCCGATGGAGCTTGTACATAAGCCACAAAATAAATAATCCAATAGGTAGCGATAACAGGGAACAGATCCAGGCATCCTGTTTAGCTGAATAGGCGACCATTGTAGGATATAACAGAATCATGTCTCCAATTATAGTAATAAAGGTAAGAACCGCGAACTGTCGAATGGTGAGCTTTTCCTGGATCAGCATGTAACATGCACTCCTTTTGTAAATAAGATTCCAGATGACAAGGCGTGTCCGTATTACTAGTCAAGCTATGTCATACCCCACATCCACGAGCTCTTCCTCTTGATCCGGTTCCATTAACTACGAAGCTTGATATGGTTGACACGAGCTTTGAATACATGAATCAGCAGGAGAATACCCGGTAATAGAATACCAACGGTTGTATCCCAATCGACCCAGTAAGGAACGACGGTGATAATAATGAAGGTAACGCCTGGTGCAACCAGATTAGCAAAAGCAAAGACAAGCATAGATGAAGGCAAAATCAAAAAAATATAGCGTTTTAACTTAAATAATTCTGCAATGCCGATCGTAAATGCATACAGATATACCATAGCTTTGAAATAAGTAGAGATCAGCCAGACTGACGCCATAAGTGCCTCGATTCGTTGAAAAAAATCTCCAATACTAATTTTTTGCATCAGAATGAAGGAGGCATAGATGTTATGTTGCGTCAGAAAGGCCCCCAGAACAAGTATGGCGATGGTTACCAGAGAGGCCAATAACAGGTTGCCCAGCCCAGCGGCCATAATTAAATCCCGATTGCGATGCCCTTGACTGGAGGTATAGGGCAAAAGCATCAAGATGGGGATGGTTTCGCCGACAGGATAGATGACACTAACGAGAATCCCTTGAGCGATGGATACCACATCCGTGTCCATGAACGGTTTTATGTTGCTCGTGTCAATTTTGGGTACTAAACAGAAACAGAGTACAAGAATGAACACAACTCCAACAGGCATTAATAACTCGCTGCTTCGGCCCATACTCTCAATCCCGTTGTAAACTCCCCAGGAGACAGCGATCACAAACAGCAGAATGATGACACGAATCGGTGTGTATTGGAAAAGCTGGGTCGTCATAAAATCACCGACCTCCCGGGTATGGGTGGAAGCACCAATGACAAAAAAGTACAAGTAAAAGCAACCGACCAGCGTGCCAGGCCAGAATCCCAGGATGCTTCGGGATATGGCAATCAGGTTCTTGTCTGGATAAGCTTTACCAAGCTTGAGGAACATGGCCATCAGAAGCATGCCGATCGGGACACCAATCAGGGCGCAGATCCAGGCATTTTGCTTGGCATATGACGTGATGACGGAAGGATAGATCATCATCATATCCCCAACAACCATCATAAATGTCAGGGTAGCCAGTGCTCGGGTACCCAGTCGCCCTTTTTCAAGCATCTCTCTCACTCCTTTTAGCTAAGTTCCGGTAAGGTAAGCCAGGAATTGATTCACAGGTTCATAGATCCAAATGATGATATAAAGCGGACTCGGGAATTCCCATAGATTCACCGCGATGACGCTGAATACGGTGGCTGAAAGTAACATCCCGCTGTATACAGCTGTTTCTTTCCATTGTTTGCCTCGGACGAGCTTGGGTAGATCGATCCAACCGATTAGGCATCCAACCACAACAACAGTGATGGAGAGTAGCATGATCTCAATCCTTTATTTGATTTTTGAATGAGTTGTCCAGTGCACCTACACGTCTAATTTGTATATTGGTTTCGTATTTGATCTCCAGATTGTCGAAATACTTGTCCCAATCGTTCTCAATTTTATTGAAAAATTTGGGGTCGACTTGATAGATCTCCTGGCCGAATCCGAAGATGTCCACATGATATTTACGGCGGACAGAATTGACGGTGCTTTGCATGAGTTCCTTAAGTCGTTCTTGGGATAGTTGTTCCAACTCGCGAATGGCTGTCATGGAGCCAATCTGCATGTCGCAATCTACCGAACCGATTGAGTTTACGGTATTAACCTTAATCTTGACTTGAGGTTCTCCTCCTACAACTTTACCTTTACGATCCGTGGATGCTCGAAGTATTTTTACCGTTACGACGCCTTTGCTCTTTGGACAGTCAATATGTCCTACGGTAGATTTGACATTGCCTCGGATGTAATTGTATCCCTTCGATTCTGCTTCCGATAACCAGCCGATCAACTTATCCTTTTTGAAGACACCTAAACCCGTTGTGTTCAGTCTGGCAGAGGTGCGTATCGTAGATATATTTTCGGTGCTGCTTTTTTTGTTGAGATCCCCAAGAATTTGAACCCCTGTAATAACAGGCTGAATTCCTGGGGATAACATGTAATCGATAAGTTGGTCTCCCGTTACCGTCGTTGTTGGAGCCCAGGTTTTGGAGGAAACGTCAAGGGAACTAAACAGCTTCTCTGCCGGAATGTTATCCAGAGGTGTCAGCAAATCAAGCACTTCCGATGCTTTCGTATTTCGCGCCACCATCACATAATAGTCGGGACGAACGGTTGGTTCACGCAGTAGAGCTTCCATGACATCATAGATACCCTCTTCGCGGGCGAACTTTTCTCCAAACACAAGAATTCGGATATGAGACATGAAGATTTTTCTAGGGCTGGTTTCGGTGAGTTGTTGTATGGCTTCCAGCAGGGATTTGGCGGTGGCCTGGTATTGAGTTACAGACGTTCCCTTGGAACCAGATGACTTGGCTGATATTTCATTTGGAACCACAACTTGTGCGCTAACCCGAATCTGATCCCCATCCTTGTCAACACCTAGACCGAGCATGATGCCGAGTTCATTCATTTCTTGGCGATCCCAGCATCCTGTAAGCAAAGGAAGCATGACTGCAAAGCACATCAATAAACGTAAGCTTTTATTCATAATAGGGTCTCCTGACTAAGTCAACGCTTGGTTTTCCTAGATGTTTGTCTTGTGACATTCGGCGATCCTGTGGATAACGGGCGGGTCTTCATGCGTGACCATGGCACACGAAAGATGGTGTCTTTCATATCTTTTTGAATATAAGGTGCAAAAGGAGACATGTAGGGCACACCGAAAGAACGCAAGCTGCAGAGGTGGGTTACCGTAATGAGTAATACAATCAGAATGCCGTAGAAACCGAATGCTGCCGCCATCATCATCAGTACAAAGCGCAAGATCCGTACCGAGATGGACAGACCATTCTCCGGGACGACGTAGCTGGATATCGCAGTAATGGATACGATAATAACCATAGCTGCCGATACAACCCCTGCATCAACTGCAGCTTGACCAATAACAAGCGTACCGACAATGGATACGGCTTGGCCGACCGTCTTGGGTATCCGAATACCTGCTTCTCGTAAGATCTCATAGGTCAATTCCATCAACAGGGCTTCAATGAAAGCGGGAAAAGGGACACCTTCCCTCTGGGCTGCCAAACTGATAAGCAGATTGGTGGGCAACATCTCCTGATGGAACGTTGAAATGGCAATATAGAATGATGGGGATAGCAGGGCGATGAAGAAGGACAGATAGCGAATCATCCGGATCAATGTACTGATATCTGCTCGCTGATAGTAGTCTTCTGGAGACTGAAAAAAGTGTACAAACAAGGCAGGCACAAGTAATACAAAGGGTGTTCCGTCCACAATGATCGCAACCCGTCCCTCCAGCAGGGCAGCAGATACGGTATCTGGTCTTTCACTGTTATAGACGGTCGGGAAAACCGTCATCGTTTTATCTTGCACCAGTTCTTCGATATATCCACTTTCCAGAATGCTGTCTATATCTATCTTATCCAGCCTTTGCCGGAGCTCCATCACGATCTCCTGATCCACGATATTCTCCAGATAGAGCACGGCAACTCGGGTCTTGGTAACCCGGCCAATCTCTCTCTCTTCAATCCAGAGATGAGGGTCACGGATTCGTTTGCGAATTAAGGAGGTATTTGTACGCAGATTCTCATTAAAGCCCTCCATCGGCCCACGAACAACGGTTTGGGAGATGGGCTCTCCAACGGAGCGATCTTCCCAGCCTGCCGCGCCAATCTTCAATCCTCGAACTGAACCTTCAATCAGCAAGACGGCTGATCCAGCAAGCATTGCATTTAGGATCTCATGCATATCCTCGACTAGCATGACATCACTGGCGGTCAGAATATCATTCTGAAGGTAACTCAGATGTTCATCATCTGATGAAAAGTCGGGTAGATCATGTCTTTGCAATAAAGATTCCATGATGGAGTGATTCAGAATCTGAACATCCACCAGTCCGTCGATGTACAGCATGACGGCAGGCCACTTATGTAAACATTGCAGGGGACGGATCATCAAGTCGGTACTATTCCCCATCATTTGCTTGCAATATTCCGTATTGTCGTTCAGATTTGGAGAAATTTCCTTATGATCTTTACGGTCTTGCACCGATGTACTCATCCCATTGCCCCCTATACATCCTATAATTGCAAGTTAGTATGACCTGAATGAATCGGGATTATCACATAAAAAGAGAATGGTTGCATATGAGTGGTATACAGAAGGAAGTTTGAGGTGAATCACAGTAGCGGAGGTGTTTTATTTCAAACAAAAAAAAGAGCCGCGCGGTTACGCAACTCCTTGCTTATTCTTATTATTTTTACTTTTGTCTTTGTCGAACTGGGGTTGGCTTGGATACGGTGGATCTTGCTGTCCATGCTTTGCGGTAACGATAGAGCACGGCTGCGATGAGCAATAGGCCGATTCCTCCCACGATATATGCAGCATATTGATGAGCCAGATGGAATACGGCGTTCCACTGGGGGCCAAATATTTTGCCAATGCCCAGAAACAGTACAACCCAGAACAGTGCACCTGAATAGGCGTAGAGAGCGAATTTGCGAAAGGGAACAGCGGCTATGCCCGCAAAATATCCGGTGAAATGCCTTACACCCGGAATGAAATAACCGATGAAGATTAAGGCATTACCATACTTGGCGAACCACTTTTGCGTTTTATCGAGCTTGTCCTGCTTCAGTAGAAACCATTTTCCGTATCGTGTTATAAAGGGCAGTCCTGCTTTGGCTCCAATAAAATAAGTGATTGTCATGCCAATCGTTGTTCCCAGAAAAGCCAGTATGGTGAGGATTCCGAAGTCCAGATGCCCCTTGTAGGAGAGAAACCCTGCGTAAGCCATCGTTGTTTCACCAGGAAAGGGAAGTGCGATGAATTCAAGCAACAAGCCAAAAAACAAAACGCTGTATCCGTAGGACCCAAACAGATGTTGGATCTTCTCAAGCAATTCCAATAGATTTCACTCTCCTGAATACGGGGTGGGAGCATGAATACTCTCCAAGGTGTTTTAATGTGTTCTGCCTGTTCATTATGCTACCTAATCTGAAGCGAAGAATCAATCAGGCTACATAGCAAATTGTGAAAAAATATTAAACAAAATCACGTCTTTTTTCAATGTAGCCTCCATATAATTCTAACAAATCTGCTGAAGTCTATCAGCAAATTACTAGAGACGGTGGAGGTCGATTCGTAAATGGTACAGAGACCGGAATTTAGAATCAAGGAATTAGGGGGAAACTCTGCAACAACCATACATATGTTTTTATCTGGACAATGGTATGTCATTCTCGTGCGAATTGCGATATTGTTATGTGCATTTGCTGTATATGCAGGCACGGCTTATGCATCTTCTGCTTCCGGCTCAGCTGATCCAATCCTGGAAGATAAGAATACTCAAGACAAGGTAGTTTATCTGAGTTTTGACGACGGACCGGGTAACCATACCCGTGAAGTATTGGATATTTTGCGTAAGGAGAAGGTTTTGGCTACATTTTTTGTGCTGGGTGAGCAGGCAGAGCGTTATCCGGAGTTAATCCGTGAGCTTGTGGAGGATGGACATGCTTTGGGCAATCATACGTTTAATCATCAATACGAACAGTTGTACAGTGATTTCAAAGTGTTCTGGAAACAGATCAAGCAGACAGAGGAAGTGCTGGAGCGTATAACCAGTTTCCGTCCGAATCTGGTGCGAGCACCAGGCGGTACCTACGGGCATTTTGACCAGAGTTATTTTGATTTGCTCCAACTGGGTGGATACACCGTCATGGACTGGAACGTCGATAGTGGAGATTCCAAGCGTAAAGGTGTTCCGGCCAAAGAGATCCTCAGCAATTCGACCAAAGTACCTGCGGGAGCACGTTCGGTCGTTGTCCTGATGCATGACGGTGGTGCACATGCTGAAACGGTAAAAGCACTTCCGGGTATTATCAAATATTATCGTGATCATGGATATCGTTTTGACACCATAAAGAGTACGGATCAACCAGTTCAATTCCGTATAAATCCAGATGGTAAGTATAAGGCCCGCAAGGCGCCAGGAAAGGCCTGGATCGCAGAGCATGTAGAAGCGAACGCGACGTTATGGCTTGCAAGCAAGAAGCTGAAGGTAGAGGTGGGCTTGGCTGCAGCTACCTTGCAACCGGGCGAGTTCCGCATGGAGGGGCCGCGAATCATGGTGCCATTGCGTACTTTCATGAAAAAATTCGGGGGCAGCACTCGCTGGGACTCTGAAACAAGGACGGCCATAGCAGTATGGAAGGAAAGAACGATTTATGCAGACAGTGTGAGCGGAACACTGACAACAACAGGGGCAATTGAAACGGGGGCAGTACAGAGTCAGGGTGGAACCATCTGGGTTCCGTTACGTGAGCTACTGGAGCAGATGGGGTTGAGGGTGAATTCCTTAACCAGTAATGAAGCAGAGTGGACGGTAAAGGCGGGCACTTCCAGATCCATTTCGGCAATGAATAACATATTTAAGTATAAAATGATCTGAAGAAAGTCATTCTTGCAGGACTATTCTCTCTACTTCCGGGCAACACTGAATCATAGATTACTATGGTTCAGGAATGCTGATGAACGGAAGGAGATCAGAGAAATGTCTTATATCCGAATGGAACATGAACATGCTGTTGAATTGTTAAACAGGGTCATGAAGCGTGTTGAGAGTGTGATTATTGGCAAAAAAACAGAGATTCGTTATGTCCTCACTGCAATGCTCAGTGGGGGGCATGTACTTCTGGAAGATGTGCCGGGTACCGGGAAAACGATGCTGGTTCGTGCCGTTGCTTCTGCACTGGACTGCTCCATGGGCCGGATTCAATTCACGTCCGATGTCATGCCGGCAGATGTTACGGGCACTTCAATCTATCATCCACATACAGCTGAATTCAAGTTTCGGCCCGGACCCGTCATGTCCAACGTTGTCCTGGCTGATGAAATAAATCGCGCTTCACCACGCACTCAGTCTGCCCTGCTGGAGGCAATGGAGGAACGACGTATTACGGTTGATGGCACAACCTATGCCTTGCCACGCCCGTTCTTTCTGCTGGCGACACAGAACCCGTTACAGTTCGAAGGTACGTACCGTCTGCCTGAAGCGCAGCTGGATCGATTTATCATGAGAATTGGACTGGGGTATCCCGATCCGGAACAGGAATTGGAATTGTTAACCCGCATGCAAGGTAGAGAAGCGATTGATGAACTTCGCCCTGTCCTGCTTGCTGAAGAGGTCGTAGCCATGCAGCGTGAAGTCAAACAGGTACATGTTGATCCGGTCGTTAAACAGTATCTGGTGGCTGTTGCTGTAGCCTCTCGCAGCCTTCCGGCGGTCAGACTGGGCATCAGTCCGCGTGGAACACTGGCCTGGATGGCTGCGGCGCAGTCATTTGCCTATCTTCAAGGGCGCAGTTATGTCATTCCGGATGATGTGAAAGAGGTAGCTGTGCCTGTCCTTTCCCACCGTATTCAATTGAAGGCCCAGAACAGAGCGGAGGTTTGGGGGCAAGTACAGGTCATTGAAGAAGCATTGTCAACGGTCCCGGTACCTGTACAGATGGCATCACAGGGAAGGGGACGGAGGCAATGACTGCGCTGGGACAACGGATTGTGAGTGCTGTCTTGGTGGTGGCTTTTGCTTCCTTGTATCAGTGGCATGGGGGCAAAGCGGCGTTGTTTCTATCCGTTATAGCTTTCTTGATGTTCACAGGAGGTCTGCTTCTCCATTGGTTCAGACCACGGCGTATTCACATCCGTCGGAAAATACACACGAACCGGATTGAGGCAGGCGAGCAGGTACGGGTTCTGGTGGAGCTGGAATTCAATTGCCGTATTCCACTGTTATGGATCGTTCTGTGTGAGAACACACCTGCTGGTGTTCATCGCAAATTGATTTTCCCGGGAACACGGCGACAATTTTCCTATCAATATGAATGTTCCGGGTTACGCAGAGGAGTCTACAGATGGGATACGGGCAGATTGTACTGGGGTGATATGTTTGGCTGGAATACCCTCTCCGCAGAGACCGCAGGAGGTACCCCCCTAATCGTTGTTCCTCAAGCAACGGCTTGGGGGAAGGGTGATTCGGTAGAATTCGCAGCGATGATTGAAGGGACTCTGTCGGAGCGAAGTAATAGTCAGGGAAACCGTAGCCCTGAGTTCCGTGAATATCAGCAGGGTGACCCACTGGGACGTGTTCATTGGAAAAGTACAGCCAAAACGGGACAACTTCAGACCTTTCTGCCCGATACCACGGATCTTGCCTCGCTCGGCATCCTTGTGTATGAAGCCGAGTCGGGTTATGACGTAAAACAACGGGAGAACATGGATGTACCTGCTTTTGAACGAGTGGTTCGTGCAGCTGCCGGCTGGATTTATACCGCTGAGCGGGATGACATTCCTTATCATCTGTGGATGGAAGGCGGCGATAAGAGCTATGATGCACAAGATCAATGGCAACATGGGCCGTTCCATGCAGTTGATGAGAATCATGGACTGGACAAGTTAGCGGGGGCACGAATATCCAAAACACAATCAGGCTCTGTTTCGCTTCGAACGGAGATGCTGGATGGACTGGCGAGCGGGTCGCGAATTGTGGTTCTCACAGGCAAGATGGATCAGGTTCTGGCCGAATGGATCATAACTGCAATCGTGTCGGGTTATCGTGTAGAGGTGCAATTGACTGAAGCGAACCAAGACCAATTAGGATCAACGGATAGATTGATGAATGGATTGGGATATGACAGCTTAAGTTTGGAGCGGCTTCGTCACAGCGGGGTGCCGATCCACGCGGTTACAGACGTTGCGTTATCTTCATTGGGAAAGGTGGAGGTAACGGATGTGGGAGCGTAATCGTAACCAGCAACCCAATTCCACTGTGGCCGACTTAGAGTCAACGGCTCGTACAAGAATAGAATCGGCCTATTCTGTACATCAAGCTGTGAACCAGAATTCTGTGACGGACATAAAGGATGAGGGATATGTTATCGTACCTGTCCTGTACAAAATTGTTATTTCGGCCATTTTACTTATACTGTCTCTGGAGTGGATATATCCTGTTACATCATCAGATCAGCAGGGCAGTGAACGGTTCTTGTCCGTAATGGCGGGATTAACGGGAGCATTGTTGCTCGCGGGGTTAATTCGTACAGGATGGATCACCGGAGTACTGATCCGATTATTCATTGCACTCGCTGCTTTATGTCTGATGTACGGAGGAAGTGATCCTGCCCGTTGGGCGGCTGCTTATCCGGGAATATTTTCAGCGGATATGGACACGTTTATAAATAACTGGCGATTCCACTCGATTAGTACAGAAACGAGAGGTTTGTTCATGATGTGCGGCTGGAGCATGCTCATGGCTTCTGTGCAATCCCTCGTATTGTTACGTCGAAGCGTTATGATGTTTGGCAGTGCAACGTTGCTTTATTTGCTTTTGCTTGAATCCTTTGCGGGGCTGGATGTGTATGCTTCTGTAATACGGTCTGTCCTATGGACTTTTCTTATTCAGGCTCTGCTCCAGCTATTACGTCTCAATGGAGGAGTCACGACTCCGAGTTATCGCGGCAGCCCCTACGGCCGTTGGAGTGCAGTAACTATCGCTGTTTCCGCAGGTATGGTGTTTCTCTCGGCGTTACCTGGCCAGTTTGCTTCCATTCCTCAACCGGAACGCATATCTCTGGAACAGATGGGTGAACGCATAGCTCGCTGGGCAGGTTATACACAGCACAGTAGTATCCCTGCTGCAACGGCAGTCACGGGATATAGCACAGCGGACGCGCCTATGGGGGCACCGTTGGTGCAGGGGAATTCCCTCTTTTTTATAGCGAAGAGTCCGAAAGTGACGTATTGGCGAGGGGAGACCCGTTCATATTATAACGGTAGTACTTGGAGTGACCCGGGTCAAAGCTTCGAAACGGCAAGTCCATCCGGAATGCTGCGTGCTGATGGTTGGGAGAATCCAACCTATTGGAGTCGCATTCGCCAAACCGTCACGATGCAGCGAGAGTGGAAAGGACCAAATCCACTCTTTACCGGGGGCATACCGGTTAATGTATCATTCCAGGATAAGAACAAGGATAATCAGGAAAACATGTTTTCTTTGCTGTCTAATCGCGATTCGGCAACATTGTGGCTCGCGAGCTCAGGGGACGATAAGATGGTTAAACATTATTCGGCAGACGTCATGGTTCCTGTCGCAACACCTGAACAGTTACGTCTGCTTGAGGAAACGAATAAAGGGAAAGATCCGGTAGCCATTCGGAGGGATTATCTGCAATTGCCTACATCACTCCCTGGTCGAGTGCAGACGCTTGCCAAGGAAATCATTCATGGTAGTGAGACCCGGTATGACGCTGTGCAAGCCGTCAAGACTTATCTGGCTGCTCATGCCGAGTATACGTTGGATACCCGTATGCCACCGCGAGGAACAGATTTTGTGGATGATTTTCTATTCGTCACCCGGCAGGGGTATTGCAATCATTTCTCCACAGCCATGATTGTGTTGCTGCGTGCAGAGGGCATCCCCGCACGCTGGGTTAAAGGTTTTGGCCCCGGAGTTGCTGACCAGGATGTGCCCAGTCAGTATGTGATTTCACAGGGAGATGCACATTCCTGGGTAGAGGTATATTTTCCGGGTGCAGGCTGGATGCCGTTTGAGGCCACGCCAGGCTTCGCCATGGCGCAAGGCGCGGGCGAAAGTGTCGCAGCACTCGCCGGGCCGCAGCCTGTTGCGGAGAATCCGCCGTATATGAGCGGCGGATTGGGTTACGCGGGCGCATGGCTGCTCGCCCGCGCACGGGCCATTGCCGCGGAGCCATGGCTCGCGGCAGCCCTTGTGGCAGCGGCCCTGTTGGGCGCCGCTGCTCTGGTCCGCATGCGGCGGCTACGCCCCGCGCTGCGGTTAGGGCTGCTGCTGGCGTGGCCACGCAGCAGCTTTCCAGACCGAGAGCGGCTGCTGCGTGCCGCCGCTCCGGTCTGGGCCGCGCTTGCGCGCCGGTACGGCCCGCGGCCGCCGGGTATGACGCTGCGTGAATATGCAGCGTCACCGGCTTTGGCCGCAGGCGCGGACGGCGCGGACATCGCGCGGTTTGCAGCCGACTGGGAACGGCTGCTGTACGGTCCAGACCGTCCGCTGCGCGCGGACAGTCTGAACTTCCTGCGCCGGGCACTTCGTTTGGCCCGGCGGTTGCAGGCGTTGTAACACAAGGATGTTACAACGTTACACCAAAGATTCGAAGCAGCTGCCATACAATCGCTATCGCTTTCCAATAGAGCTTGGCCACTTGTGGGCAGATGAAGATCGCCATTGCTGGCGCACTGTTATCTAAATGCAGCGTTTGGTTCATCGCTGAATGCCATACATAAGACGCCTTTCGCGCTGCGCTGCGAACGAGGCGTCTTTCCACGATCATACACTTGAACCAGCATCTTGCTACCAAGCTTTTCTATTCGAAATTTCATATTTAGAGGCATTTGGTAATCCTGTTTTGATATGTCGAAAAAAGGAGTTTCGCCTTTCCTTGACGGTATGTTTTGTCGTTGCGTATAATTAGTTTCATTGAATTGAGGGAGGCACGGTTATGAATAAACAGAATGAAATTGTAGTTGTCCTTGACTTCGGGGGTCAATACAATCAGTTAATCGCCAGAAGAATCCGGGATCTTGGCGTATACAGCGAGCTTTTGCCGTATAATACACCGGCGGAAAAGATCGCAGAAATAGCACCAAAAGGAATCGTATTTTCAGGTGGTCCGTCCAGCGTATACGCTGAGAATGCTCCACACGTGGACCCAGGTGTCTATGACCTGGGCTTGCCAATCTTCGGTATCTGCTACGGAATGCAGCTTATGGCCCAGCAACTCGAAGGTAAAGTAGAGCGTTCCGAGAAGCGAGAGTACGGTAAAGCAGACCTTGAGTTTGCCGCTGGATCTACATTGGCAAAAGGCATTGAAGGCGAACATACGGTATGGATGAGTCACGGTGACCACGTGGTTACACTTCCTCCAGGTTTCAAACTGGATGCAGGCACGGAAAGTGCGCCAATCGCTGCCATGAGCGACGATGAGCGTAAATTGTATGCTGTTCAGTTCCATCCGGAAGTACGTCACTCTGTTCGCGGTAACGACATGATTCGTAACTTCCTGTTCGAAATCTGTGGTTGCGAAGGCAACTGGACGATGGAGACATTCATCGATGACACCATCAGAGACATTCGTGAAAAAGTGGGCGACAGTAAAGTACTGTGTGCGCTTAGCGGCGGTGTAGATTCCTCCGTTGTAGCTGCATTGCTTCACAAAGCCATTGGTGATCAACTGACATGTATGTTTATCGACCACGGTCTGCTGCGCAAAGGCGAAGCAGAAAGTGTAATGGAGACGTTTGTCGGCAAATTCGACATGAAAGTTGTCAAAATTGATGCTCAGGAGCGTTTTATGTCCAAGCTGGCTGGCGTGGATGATCCAGAACAAAAACGTAAAATCATCGGTAACGAGTTTATTTACGTATTTGATGAAGAGTCCAAGCAGTTCGATGATTTTGCATTCCTGGCACAAGGTACACTGTATACGGACATCGTAGAAAGTGGTACAGCGACTGCACAGACCATCAAATCCCACCACAACGTGGGCGGTCTGCCTGAGGACATGAACTTCAAACTGATCGAGCCACTGAGCACGTTGTTCAAGGATGAAGTACGTAAAGTCGGTACCGAGTGTGGCTTGCCGGACGAAATTGTACACCGTCAGCCGTTCCCTGGTCCGGGTCTTGCGATCCGTGTGCTTGGTGAGGTTACCGAAGAGAAACTTACCATCGTTCGTGATTCAGACTACATCCTGCGTGAAGAGATTGCCAAAGCCGGTCTCGACCGCGAAATCTGGCAGTACTTCACAGCCCTGCCTAACATGAAGAGTGTCGGCGTTATGGGTGATGCACGTACGTATTCCTACACTGTAGGTATCCGTGCTGTAACATCCATCGACGGTATGACTGCGGACTGGGCACGTATCCCTTGGGATGTGCTGGAGAAAATCTCCGTACGGATCGTTAACGAAGTTGATAACGTAAACCGTATCGTCTATGACGTAACTTCCAAACCACCTGCAACAATCGAGTGGGAATAGGGTATAGACTCTTAACGATAGATTATAAAAAATGCTCTTTTATCTGCGGTATTTCGCAAATAAAAGGGCGTTTTTTTTATAAGAAAAATATTGTGATCAAATTTTTGTAGGACTTTTTTTTACAAGTAATAAACTCTCAAAATTAATCCCATTTTAAAGTTCACTTCATGATCCTTTCAGGTCGGGCCTGTACAATAAGTACATACTAAGAGCTATATGGCTACTGAAAGGAGAATTGAATGTATGCGTAAAACCGACTATATGAGCAAATGGAAGATGGGCATTGGAAGTGCGTTTCTGATGGTGATGCTGGCAGGATGCGGTTCAGGTATGCAAGACCTGGCTTCCGGTTCGGGGGAGTTTCCATTTGTGAATTTAGAGGCAGCGGATGCTTCTTCCGATCAGTCCAGTAACCAGGAGTTATCCTCTGACTCAACAACAAACACAAATCAGGAACAACAAGAGATACAGGATGCTTCGCAGACAGAGATATAATTAACATAGGACTGATCCGGTAAAAAATAGCTCCGGAACATGTCGCAAATTGCTCCATATACCTAATGAGTATAAATCTTCGGAATACGAGACATCGTTATTATTCCTATATCATCATACACCTGATTGCTAAGACGCATCAGAAATATAAGCTAGCCTGATTAGAGCGCTTCTGCTCTTTGACCAGGCTAGCTTTTTATGTTATCCTGCGGAACTTTCAGTCTGAAAGAATGGACATATCCCATTGAGATTACACTGAAAAAAGCGTATTCAATTGGGTTGTAAACCGCTGAACTGGTTCAATCTGTTAAATAATACGAACGATATTCTAAAAGCTTGATATTAATATTCGTTTTTCTCATTGACAAAAACATACTGCCCTCCTAAAATAGTGATGGGAAACAAACAAATAGCGCATACTTATTCGTATAATCCTGGGGATTGGCCCGGGAGTCTCTACGAGATCACCCTAATGATCTGGCTACGAAGAGGAGAAGGCTAAGCACATGAATTCTACATGATTGCGGGGACATCACGCACATTAGAATTTTTTTTGTTCTTAGTAAAGGCATCATGCCACTCCTTGTCAGCTGAACCCTGGGTGAAGAATCTTCATCAGGGTCATTTGTCGTTTTTCAATATGGCTTCAACATCTCTAAGGGGGAGTTAGTAATTATGGATCGTTTCTTTAAATTAAAAGAAAACGGAACAAACGTTAGAACGGAGATTGTTGCGGGTCTCACTACGTTTATGACAATGGCTTACATTCTTTTTGTAAATACGTTGTTCTTGGGACAAGCCGGTGCGGGGATGTCGGATAATGCAGTATTCTTTGCAACAGCCGTCGGCGCCGGATTAATGACTATTATTATGGGATTGTTCGTGAATATTCCGATCGCACTTGCACCAGGTATGGGGCTGAATGCGTACTTCATGACTGTCGTTCTAAGTTCGAATGGAGCGATTACTTGGCAAGCAGCTCTCGGAGCGGTATTCCTTTCCGGTATTGTGTTCATTATTTTGACCGTGACGAAGATTCGTCAAATGCTGCTTGTTGCAGTTCCGCAGTCAATCAAAATGGCCATTACGGTGGGTATCGGTCTCTTTATTACCATTATTGGTTTCAAACTTGCTAATCTCGTGGCTGTAACAGTTAATGTTGCACCAGACGCAGATCTGAGTCAGCCGATTCCGGGTAGCAGTTTTAACTTGTCATTGGGCAACTTTGTAACACATCACGATGCGTTGCTGGCCCTGATTGGTTTGCTCCTTATTGCTATTCTGATGGTTATGCGCGTCAAAGGCGCTCTGCTGATCGGGATCGTAGCAACAACGCTGATTGGTATTCCGATGGGAGTTACGAATCTGAGTGGTCTTTCAGGCGCAAGCTGGTTGCCTAACTTCAGTGATCTGGCGGTTGGACAGCTGGATTTGAAAGGTGCCATCAGTCTCGGATTGTTCGAGATCATCTTCATCTTTACCTTCGTTGAATTGTTCGACACGTTTGGTACGATGGTAGGTACTGCAACACGTATGGGGATTATGAAGGATAAGAAAAAAGGCGAGAAAACGATCGGTAAAGCGATGCTCGTCGATGCAGTTGGTGTCAGCGCAGGTGCTGCACTAGGTACAAGTACCATTACGGCATACGTTGAAAGTGCTTCAGGTGTTGAGGCAGGTGGACGTACAGGACTGACTTCGGTAACGACAGGTTTGTTGTTCATTTTAGCCCTGTTTATCGCACCGCTTGCGCTGGTTGTTCCATCCGCTGCGACGGCTCCGGCATTGATCATCGTGGGTGTACTTATGATGAGTCAAGTGCGCAGCATTGAGTGGGATGATTTCCTGCAAGCTTTCCCTGCATTCCTTACCATTGTATTGATGCCTTTCACAGGTGGAATCGCAAACGGGATCTCCGCAGGTATCGTATCTTATGTGATTCTGGCGGTGTTCAGTAACTTGGTTACAGAGCGTAAAGTGAAAATTCACTGGCTTATGTGGATCTTGGCGCTCATTGTAGTCTGCCGATACGTATTTATTGGCGGGGAGTAAGCGTACATTAGGTTTAATGAAGAATACGGAGATAAGTTTGATACCTTATATATGAAAGAAGCGGAAGCCACGGGATTAGACCCGGAGCTTTCGCTTTTTTTGTATTCTTTTCTTGAGCAAAATGAATTTCAAAAATGTTTTCCTTCTATATAGAAGGAATGAGTATAATGTTCTATGATCTGTTGGTTGTTTAACCGATGAAATCATCGGTTAATAGGTTCTATAACGCGATGAGTCTGTACTGTATACAACTTGATTTCTCTATAATTGGATTAGGAATCATATGAAAAACTTTTTTGGGTATGTGAGTTAATTACTTCGATCATTAAAGTTAATGCGCAGATGTATCATTTAGCTGGTTATAAGGAGATACTTGTTAAAAGGTCTACAGGGTACTCATTTCATAAGAATTTAATGTTTATCGAAAAAAGACTTGCGTTCCACAACTGTACATGGTATATTCTATTTCCGGCCAAAAAAACACGAGATACACGGTGCGGCAAGCGATTGAAATAAGCTTCGAAAGAAACTTAAAAAAAGAGCTTGCAAAGTTGGTTCGGACATGATATTATATAAGAGTTGCTGAAGAGAACAACATTCGGTAACGAAATAAGTTTGATCTTTGAAAACTGAACAACGAGTGAGTAAACATTCTGCTTGCAGAATGAACGCGAAAGTTTGAAACAAGCCTTGGTTTGAATCGGCTGGAGCACAAATGAGATTTTTAATCTCGTCAGATTCAAAATGAGCTTATCGCTCTTTTCAATACTTTATTGGAGAGTTTGATCCTGGCTCAGGACGAACGCTGGCGGCATGCCTAATACATGCAAGTCGAGCGGACTTGAAGAGAAGCTTGCTTCTCGGATGGTTAGCGGCGGACGGGTGAGTAACACGTAGGCAACCTGCCCTCAAGTTTGGGACAACTACCGGAAACGGTAGCTAATACCGAATAATTGTTTTCTTCGCCTGAAGGAAACTGGAAAGACGGAGCAATCTGTCACTTGGGGATGGGCCTGCGGCGCATTAGCTAGTTGGTGAGGTAACGGCTCACCAAGGCGACGATGCGTAGCCGACCTGAGAGGGTGATCGGCCACACTGGGACTGAGACACGGCCCAGACTCCTACGGGAGGCAGCAGTAGGGAATCTTCCGCAATGGGCGAAAGCCTGACGGAGCAATGCCGCGTGAGTGATGAAGGTTTTCGGATCGTAAAGCTCTGTTGCCAGGGAAGAACGCTTGGGAGAGTAACTGCTCTCAAGGTGACGGTACCTGAGAAGAAAGCCCCGGCTAACTACGTGCCAGCAGCCGCGGTAATACGTAGGGGGCAAGCGTTGTCCGGAATTATTGGGCGTAAAGCGCGCGCAGGCGGTCATTTAAGTCTGGTGTTTAATCCCGGGGCTCAACCCCGGATCGCACTGGAAACTGGGTGACTTGAGTGCAGAAGAGGAGAGTGGAATTCCACGTGTAGCGGTGAAATGCGTAGATATGTGGAGGAACACCAGTGGCGAAGGCGACTCTCTGGGCTGTAACTGACGCTGAGGCGCGAAAGCGTGGGGAGCAAACAGGATTAGATACCCTGGTAGTCCACGCCGTAAACGATGAGTGCTAGGTGTTAGGGGTTTCGATACCCTTGGTGCCGAAGTTAACACATTAAGCACTCCGCCTGGGGAGTACGGTCGCAAGACTGAAACTCAAAGGAATTGACGGGGACCCGCACAAGCAGTGGAGTATGTGGTTTAATTCGAAGCAACGCGAAGAACCTTACCAGGTCTTGACATCTGAATGACCGGTGCAGAGATGTACCTTTTCTTCGGAACATTCAAGACAGGTGGTGCATGGTTGTCGTCAGCTCGTGTCGTGAGATGTTGGGTTAAGTCCCGCAACGAGCGCAACCCTTATATTTAGTTGCCAGCATTTCGGATGGGCACTCTAGATAGACTGCCGGTGACAAACCGGAGGAAGGTGGGGATGACGTCAAATCATCATGCCCCTTATGACCTGGGCTACACACGTACTACAATGGCCGGTACAACGGGCTGCGAAATCGCGAGATGGAGCCAATCCCAACAAAGCCGGTCTCAGTTCGGATTGCAGGCTGCAACTCGCCTGCATGAAGTCGGAATTGCTAGTAATCGCGGATCAGCATGCCGCGGTGAATACGTTCCCGGGTCTTGTACACACCGCCCGTCACACCACGAGAGTTTATAACACCCGAAGTCGGTGGGGTAACCGCAAGGAGCCAGCCGCCGAAGGTGGGATAGATGATTGGGGTGAAGTCGTAACAAGGTAGCCGTATCGGAAGGTGCGGCTGGATCACCTCCTTTCTATGGAGAATCGTTTCCTGCAACGGAAACATTCAAATACGCAGCTTAGCTGCAAAACACTCACTCGTTGCTCAGTTTTGAGAGCTCAAACTCTCAAACAGCTTGCTTTTGCATGGAGCTTGTTCTTTGAAAACTAGATATCGAAACGAAACAAACGCGAATTAGAACATTCCTTTTTAGCTGAACTTGTGTTAAACAAGTTTCAATAAAAACGGTAGATTGCACGTACGATGGTATCGAATGGGAGCGACTTTTGGCTTTGCGCAAGCAAACCAAGGGAAGCGAGCAGTCGAAACCGGAGAACGAGGTTAAGCTACTAAGAGCACACGGAGGATGCCTAGGCGCTAGGAGCCGATGAAGGACGTGGCGAACAACGAAACTGCCTCGGGGAGCTGTAAGCAAGCTTTGATCCGGGGGTGTCCGAATGGGGAAACCCAGCTGGGGTAATTTCCAGTTACTCACAACTGAATACATAGGTTGTGTAGAGGCATACCAGGGGAACTGAAACATCTAAGTACCCTGAGGAAGAGAAAACAATAGTGATTCCGTCAGTAGCGGCGAGCGAACGCGGAGAAGCCCAAACCAGAGAGCTTGCTCTTTGGGGTTGTGGGACGTCTCACATGGAGTTACAAAGGAACCGGTTAAGCGAAGAGGTCTGGAAAGGCCCGCCAAAGAAGGTAAAAGCCCTGTAGTTGAAAGTTGGTTCCCTCCGAGACGGATCCCGAGTAGTGCGGGGCACGTGAAACCCCGTATGAATCCGGCAGGACCATCTGCCAAGGCTAAATACTTCCTAGCGACCGATAGTGAAGCAGTACCGTGAGGGAAAGGTGAAAAGCACCCCGGAAGGGGAGTGAAATAGAACCTGAAACCGTGTGCTTACAAAAAGTCAGAGCCCGTTTTAGGGGTGATGGCGTGCCTTTTGTAGAATGAACCGGCGAGTTACGTTCCCGTGCAAGGTTAAGGTGAAGAGCCGGAGCCGCAGCGAAAGCGAGTCTGAATAGGGCGACTTAGTACGTGGACGTAGACCCGAAACCGGGTGATCTACCCCTGTCCAGGGTGAAGGTGCGGTAACACGCACTGGAGGCCCGAACCCACGCATGTTGAAAAATGCGGGGATGAGGTGGGGGTAGCGGAGAAATTCCAATCGAACTCGGAGATAGCTGGTTCTCCCCGAAATAGCTTTAGGGCTAGCCTCGGAAAACAGAGTCGTGGAGGTAGAGCACTGATTGGGTGCGGGGCCCGCAAGGGTTACCAAGCTCAGTCAAACTCCGAATGCCATAGACTTACTTCCGGGAGTCAGACAGTGAGTGCTAAGATCCATTGTCAAAAGGGAAACAGCCCAGACCATCAGCTAAGGTCCCCAAGTGTGTGTTAAGTGGGAAAGGATGTGGAGTTGCACAGACAACCAGGATGTTGGCTTAGAAGCAGCCATCATTGAAAGAGTGCGTAATAGCTCACTGGTCGAGTGACTCTGCGCCGAAAATGTAACGGGGCTAAACACACCACCGAAGCTATGGCTTGATGCTTTGCATCAGGGGTAGGGGAGCGTTGTATAAGGGTTGAAGGTGTACCGTAAGGAGCGCTGGACATTATACAAGTGAGAATGCCGGTATGAGTAACGAAAAGATCAGTGAGAATCTGATCCGCCGAAAGCCTAAGGGTTCCTGAGGAAGGCTCGTCCGCTCAGGGTAAGTCGGGACCTAAGGCGAGGCCGAAAGGCGTAGTCGAAGGACAACAGGTCGAAATTCCTGTACCACCGTAAGCCGTTATGAGCAATGGGGGGACGCAGTAGGGTAGTGACGCGGACTGATGGATGTCCGTCTAAGCAGTAAGGCTGATGTGTAGGCAAATCCGCACATTGTAAGGCTGAGCTGTGATGGGGAGCGAAAATTATAGTAGCGAAGGTCATGATCTCACACTGCCAAGAAAAGCCTCTAGCCAGGTGATGGTGCCCGTACCGCAAACCGACACAGGTAGGCGAGAAGAGTATTCTAAGGCGCGCGGAAGAACTCTCGTTAAGGAACTCGGCAAAATGACCCCGTAACTTCGGGAGAAGGGGTGCCCCGGTAGTGTGAATAGCACGAGGGGGCCGCAGTGAAAAGGCCCAAGCGACTGTTTAGCAAAAACACAGGTCTGTGCGAAGCCGTAAGGCGAAGTATACGGGCTGACGCCTGCCCGGTGCTGGAAGGTTAAGGGGAGTGGTTAGGAGCAATCCGAAGCTGTGAACCGAAGCCCCAGTAAACGGCGGCCGTAACTATAACGGTCCTAAGGTAGCGAAATTCCTTGTCAGGTAAATTCTGACCCGCACGAATGGCGTAACGACTTGGGCGCTGTCTCAACGAGAGATCCGGTGAAATTTTAATACCTGTGAAGATGCAGGTTACCCGCGACAAGACGGAAAGACCCCATGGAGCTTTACTGCAGCTTGATATTGAATTTGGGTACGATCTGTACAGGATAGGTGGGAGCCTTTGAAACGTGAGCGCCAGCTTGCGTGGAGGCAACGTTGGGATACCACCCTGATCGTATCTAGGTTCTAACCTGGTACCGTAATCCGGTGCGGGGACAGTGTCAGGTGGGCAGTTTGACTGGGGCGGTCGCCTCCTAAAGAGTAACGGAGGCGCCCAAAGGTTCCCTCAGAATGGTTGGAAATCATTCGAAGAGTGCAAAGGCATAAGGGAGCTTGACTGCGAGACCTACAAGTCGAGCAGGGACGAAAGTCGGGCTTAGTGATCCGGTGGTACCGCATGGAAGGGCCATCGCTCAACGGATAAAAGCTACCCTGGGGATAACAGGCTTATCTCCCCCAAGAGTCCACATCGACGGGGAGGTTTGGCACCTCGATGTCGGCTCATCGCATCCTGGGGCTGAAGTAGGTCCCAAGGGTTGGGCTGTTCGCCCATTAAAGCGGTACGCGAGCTGGGTTCAGAACGTCGTGAGACAGTTCGGTCCCTATCTGTCGTGGGCGTAGGAAATTTGAGAGGAGCTGTCCTTAGTACGAGAGGACCGGGATGGACGTACCGCTGGTGTACCAGTTGTTCCGCCAGGAGCACCGCTGGGTAGCTATGTACGGACGGGATAAACGCTGAAAGCATCTAAGCGTGAAGCCCCCCTCAAGATGAGATTTCCCAGTATGTAAGACCCCTTGAAGACGACGAGGTAGATAGGCTGGGGGTGGAAGTGCAGCAATGCATGGAGCTGACCAGTACTAATCGGTCGAGGGCTTATCCAATAGCAAGTGATAATTCGTATGTTTCGTTTCGAATCTAGTTTTCAGAGAACGATCTCTGAAATGTAAGCTAAGCTATGCGTTTGGTGGCGATGGCGGAGGGGTTCCACACGTACCCATCCCGAACACGACCGTTAAGCCCTCTAGCGCCGATGGTACTTGGACCGCAGGGTCCTGGGAGAGTAGGACGCCGCCAAGCAATCTAAAGACACACTTGATGATATCGAGTGTGTCTTTTTTATTTTAATCCTAAATACTTATATAAACCTTAACAGCCCTGGTAAATAACCAAGGCTGTTTACTATTTAAATATTTATGAGAATGTCAAATAACTTTAAAAGGGTCATTTCTTCTCTATCATCGATTTAAGTACAACATCTGTCTATACTTTCATTTGGTTGCAAGCCTCCCCAAGGATTGTAAGGGAGTTCTGCAATGCATGCTGGGTTTCCGAATCAATGATGACGCCTTGTTTGTTCATTTTCAATGTAATATGAGGAATGGTTAAACAGCCCTCCTGTAGAACTTGTGCATTAATCATGTTTAGTGTGAGCAATAAGGAAGCATGGGCTTTGTCACCTCCCATGGGGCTTGGGGAAGCAGCAATGACAATGGTGGGTTTATTGAGCCATTCTCCAGAAGATACAACCCAATCTAGTGCGTTTTTTAAGACCCCAGGAACGCCGTTTCCATACTCTGGCGTGCAGATAAGGACACCGTCCGAATGCTTAAGTTGGGCTCTCAAGTTCTGTACGGACACTGGACCCTCCTCGACATCGAGGTCAGGGTTAAAATGCGGCAGATCATTTAATCCATCATATACTTCAAACTTAAGGTTAGTGTGAGCCAGTTTAATCATGGCATGCATTAGTAACGTATTGGAGGACTGATTGCGCAGACTTCCGGAAATGGCAAGGATATTTAATTCTTTTTTCATGGATATAGATCATCTCTATTCTTTAGTAATGTAGGGCAATTTGTTTATTTTCCTCCTGTTTGAATGAGCTGTCTATAAAAAACGCATATAATTAAGGCATTCTTCATGTTAGTCAGGGAATATCCACAATTCTTCATCGAAAATGCATGCCATCGTTTGTATTGCTCTGGGTAATAGGATGAAGAGATCACTTTAAAATAAACAACTAACGAAAGAATCATCATAAATATTTTATAAAATTAGTACCAAGTACTAAGACTTAGTGCTATAATGATAAAAAACAAGTGAGGTGACTACCGGTATGAATCATCAATCAAAGGCAACCATCACGGCAATGGGGACGTATGTACCGGATCGAATATTAACGAATGCTGATCTGGAGAAATTGGTCGAGACAAGTGACGAATGGATTGTACAGCGTACTGGTATGAGAGAACGGCGAATTGCAGCTGAAGATCAATTTGTATCTGACCTGGCTACGAAGGCTGTAGAAGATATGATACGTCGTTATGATGTAAGTGTAGAAGATGTGGATATGATCCTTGTGGCTACAAGTACACCTGAATATGCTTTCCCAAGTACCGCATCCAGAGTACAGGCTAGTCTTAAGATCCCACACACGGGTGTACTGGATTTAAATGCTGCATGCGCAGGTTTTACCTACGGGCTACAACTAGCTGACAGTCTGGTGACCAGTGGAATGTACCGCAAAGTACTGGTTATTGGAGCAGAGACGTTATCCAAAATTACGGATTACACAGACCGCACGACTTGTGTATTGTTTGGTGATGGAGCGGGGGCCTTCTTGGTGGAGAGATCATCGGTTGCTGAGGGTGACTTTATGGCAGCCATATCAGGTACACATGGAGAAGGCGGTGTACATCTCTATAAGAGTGGTCTGTCTTCGGAGATGAATGGTGTGCCTTTACAGGGCGAAGGTTGTTTAGTTCAGAATGGGCGAGAGATTTATAAGTGGGCTGTACGGACGATTCCAGAGCAATTGGGTAAACTTATAACGAAAGCTGAATTAAGCCCTGACCAGATTGACTGGTTTGTCCCGCATAGTGCCAACATGAGAATGATTGAAGCTGTTTGCGAACGTGGTCCGGTTCCTTTGGAACGTACTTTAACCAGTGTCGAGTATCGGGGGAACACATCTGCTGCTTCCATTCCGCTTGCTTTACAGCTTGCAGTGGATGAAGGGAAGTTGAAAGAAGGACAGAGCATAGCTCTCTTTGGCTTTGGCGGTGGTCTGACATACGCAGGCCTGGTGCTGAAATGGGGCGTGCCGGACAAGATTCAGGAATGAGTAACTTATGACTGTGCAACACAAAAATAAATAGAGAAAAAAAGAGACCACCCAAACTTCATGCAGTCATGAAGAGGGTGGTCTCTTTATTGGGTTAACTCGTTTCAAAAAAGTGATATGATTGCATTTATTTTTTTGTTAACTGGATTGCTTAATTCCATAAATATTTTACGGCGTAAGCTTAGGCGCTTGGCGGTGATGAGTTCCTTGTTCGTAGCTGTAAGCCAGCTTTATCAAGGTTCCTTCATCAAAGGCTCGACCAAGGAATTCCATGCCTACTGGCAAACCATCAGTTGTGAAACCGGCAGGTACAGTGATTGCCGGGAAGCCGGAGAATGGACTCAGACGGTTGTTACCACCGGAGTTTTGTCCTTCGCCAATAACACCAGCGGCTTGTGTGGACGTAGGATAGATGATGGCATCCAGGTTGTTGTCTGCCATAACTTTCAGCAGGGACTCACGTGTAACTTGGGTGCGTTTCAGGACGATGTCCTTGTATTCGGTAGTCTCCAACGTTTGGCGTGCATCCCGAGTCTTCATGGATTGTTCTTGTGACTTATCAAACTCTCCGGAAGCGATGATCTCGGACAGACTGTGATATGGAGCGTTTGCACCCAATGAGTCCAGATAGTCATTCAGTTGGAACTTGAATTCATATCCGCTGAGACTTGGGTATTTGTTGATCTCAGTCAAGTTCGGGATGGAAATGGGAACTGCGGTAGCGCCCAGTGTCTTCAGTTCTTCCACAGCGGTGTTGATCACGTCAGCAACGGCTTTTTCTTCAGCTTTGGTACTTGGGATGAGTTCTGTGGCCACACCGATGCGTGCACCTTTCAGTCCGTTTACATCCAAGAAGTCTGTATAGCTGGATGGAATTTTGCCAACCGCGTAGGCTGTAGCGACATCCTTTTTATCATAGCGGGCTGTAGCATCCAGCATAATTGCAGCGTCACTTACCGTACGAGCCATAGGTCCACCTACATCCTGTGTCAAAGCCAGTGGGATAATGCCTTCACGGCTGGACAGTCCGATGGTTGGGCGGATACCCACAAGGCTGTTGAAGCTGGATGGGATTCGGATCGAACCGCCAGTGTCTGTACCCATGCCGGCTGCAGCAAAGTTTGATGCAATGGCTGCACCTGTTCCACCGCTTGAGCCACCTGGATAATGGTCCAGGGCGTATGGGTTCAGCGTTTGTCCACCCAATGAGCTGGATGTCGTGATGCCAAATGCGAATTCATGCAGGTTTGTTTTGCCCAAAATAATGGCGCCAGCTGCTTTGAGTTTCTTCACTTGTTCAGCATCGTGAGCAGGGACGGAATCTTTCAGACAGATACAGCCTGCGGTTGTCGGCATATCATTGGTATCGAAATTGTCTTTTACCAAAACCGGAACGCCATGCAGAGGCCCGCGGGCACCTTGGGCTGCACGTTCTTCATCCAATTGCTCCGCAATTTGGAGTGCATCCGGGTTCAGGGTTAATACGGCGTTGATGCTTACACCTTGATCATCGTATTTCTCAATGCGGTCCAGATATTTCTGAACCAGCTCTTTTGATGTCAGTTTTCCTTGCGTCATTGCAGTCTGGAGATCCATAATGGTTGCTTCCTCCAGGACAAACGGTTTTATGTAGTTATAAATGCGGTCTTTCAGTATGGAGAGGTCATTCTCGGTAAGTACAGCGTTTGGAAGGAAGAGGGATTCCGTATAACCTTTCATCAACCCCGCAGTATTCAATGCACCAACAGCACCTGCGAAAGTGGCTTCATCCGGGACATCCTTGAATGATTCGGTAGTCGAATCCAGCTTGAGCCATTGTTGCAAGGCGACCGCAGCATCTTTACGTTGTACGGTTGTGCTGGAGAGCTTGTCCATGGTAAAAGGAACACCTGCAAGTGTAGCCGCTTCTTCCATAGCCTGAACAAATGCTGCCGGAGTAGCAGGCGCTTTTCCTTTGGATACAGCTGCTACTGTTGTTTTACTCGTAGGCGTTGCCGTTGCAGCTGATGCCGAATGTACCGTTCCTCCCCATGTTGTGGCAACAACAGCACCTGCCAGTAACAAAGCCCCACTTTTTTTCAATACAGATCCATGATAAGTCATGCATCCACGCTCCCTTCCTGTGTCTCATTGATGTGTTAGCAGCGATTCTGTTTCTATGCTTTGACACATTGTATAGTTATGTCAGGTAATCTTACAAGGTTTATATTTATCCAAAAAAACGTATACATCAATACTTTACAGTGTTAATACTTATTCATGCTTCTGTTTACATGTACTCAGAAAAACTATTACATATTATAATGTGAAGAAATATAACACGAACTCGATATGTTGATTAAACATGAGGTTACATGATGCGATTAGTTAGGAAGTAGAGATGACAGAGCATACCTTTAGTGTGAAATGATATAATGAAAAGATAGGGATAAAAGAGACATAACGTTCTACCAGAGAGGAAGAGATATGAAGTGAAGACATTGGTACTCGCAGAAAAACCATCTGTAGCACGCGAAATAGCCAGAGTTATGGGTGCGCGTGATAAACATAAAAGTTATATGGAAGGCCCGAAATATATCGTTACCTGGGCGCTTGGACATCTGGTGGGATTAGCTGAACCAGAGGATTACGACAAAAAGTATGCCACATGGAATCTGGAGGACCTGCCCATTCTGCCAGAGCGTAAGAAACTGAAAGTACTTAAAGAGACCAACCATCAATATAAAGCCGTGCAGCAGCTGATGAAGCGTCAGGATGTGGGTGAGCTTGTCATTGCGACGGATGCAGCACGTGAGGGAGAATTGCTGGCACGTTGGATCATGCAGATGGCAGGGTGGAAAAAACCTTTTAAACGCCTGTGGATTTCATCCCAGACAGATAAGGCGATCAAAGACGGATTTGCTTCGCTGAAACCAGGTAGTCAGTTCGACCGTCTTTATGAATCTGCACGCTGCCGGGCGGAAGCCGACTGGATGATTGGACTTAACGTGACCCGTGCACTAACCGTTCGTTTTAATGCGCAGTTATCAGCTGGACGTGTACAAACCCCGACATTAGGCATGATTATGGATAGGGAAAATGAAATTACCGGTTTCCGCTCGCAGGAGTATGAGACGTTAACGGCAGATTTGGGAGATTTTCAGGCTGTGTGGCGGGCAACTGGGGGAGATTCGCGAATCTTTGACCCTCAGGAAACGCAGGAATTGAAGAAACGGGTAGATGGGCGCAAGGGCACGATTGCCCAGGTGAAGAAAAGCGAGAAAGTAGAGCCACATCCACTGGCATATGATCTGACGGAACTACAACGGGATGCCAACCGGAAGTATGGTTTCTCTGCAAAGCAAACATCAAATGTCCTGCAACGTCTGTATGAACAGCACAAGCTTGTGACGTATCCGCGTACGGACAGTCGATACCTCACTTCGGACATGACAGCTACGTTGAAAGAACGGCTGGATAGTGTAGCCATTGGATCTTATGCGTCTTTGGCACGTCCTTTGTTGCGCAAAAATCTGAATATCACCAAACGTATTGTGGATGACAGCAAAGTTACGGATCACCATGCGATTATCCCAACGGAGCAGACGGTGCTTCTGAATCAATTGAATCCAGAGGAACGCAAACTGTACGATCTGATCGTACGTCGTTTTATCAGCCTATTCTATCCGGCAGCGAAGTATGATTCGGTTGCGATCACGGTTCAAGTGGGGGGCGATTCCTTCCATGTCAAAGGAACAACTGTGAAAGAAAGTGGATGGCGTGAAGTATATGGCGGTGATTACAGCGATGATGACGATGACCGGGCTGACGATGCAGCAGACCATGAGCGTGATCTTTTGCCAGATGTACAGCAAGGACAGTCCGTGACGGTTCAGCGTTGCCATATTAAAAGTGGACGGACGATGCCGCCCAAACGGTATACCGAAGCTGCTTTGCTTTCCCAGATGGAAAAGTATGGACTCGGCACTCCGGCTACACGTGCGGATATTATCGAGAAGCTGGTCAGTTCCCATACAATAGATCGTCAAGGCAACAGCATGCACCCGACTGGCAAAGGAAAACAGTTAATTGAACTGGCTGCTCCTCAGCTTCGTACACCGGATCTGACTGCTCGCTGGGAAGCTGAACTGGAGCGGATCGCTCGTGGGCAAGGGAAACCGGGGCCGTTTCTGGATAGTATCCGATCCATGGCGAAAGAGCTGGTGTCTACGGTAAAAGGCAGCAAAGCAGAGTACAAGCCGCATAATGTGTCCAATAGCCATTGCCCGGACTGTAACGCACGGTTGCTGGAGAAGAAGGGCAAGCGCGGCAAGTTTCTTGTATGTCCTACCGAGGACTGCGGGTATCGTCGTTCGGCAGAGAAGAGACTCTCCAATCGTCGTTGTGCGCAGTGCCACAAAAAGATGGAAATCAAGGAAGGCAAGGCTGGGTTATACGTACAATGTCTACCTTGTGGTATTACAGAAACGTTGGATAAGGATAAACAGCATGTGAACAAACGCGATCAGCAAAAGCTGGTGAAACAATATGCTAAGCAGGAGTCCATCGGTTCCAATCTGGGTGAACTGCTGAAGGCGGCTATGGAGAAAAAGGGAGAGTAACACGCTTGAGGGTAGTTGAAGTCGTATAAGATCCTCCGTTTTCAGGCAACGTAAGCCAAGGAGGTGATACCTACATGCCGCATAACAAACCAGAGAAGATCCATAACCAGCAAAACAAAGACAGTATTCGGGAAGAGAGTATCGCTGTGCGCCCGGACAAAGCAGCCAAAAGAGCACCAAGCCTGAACGGTATTCCAAAACAGGAGTCCTAGGTTAGAGCGAGGTTAGCGTTATTACACAAAATTGCGGTTCCCTATCCGGTGCGTTGAACATGTCTCTGATGAGGACTATAATGGAGACAGGGAGATGTCCCGGGACAGGGGGATCGCTAGAATTATATGCAAACCGGACTTATATTGTGGTTTTTATTTATTAATGTAGTTGGTTATATGGTGATGTCGGATGATAAGAGGCGTGCACAACAGCGTCGTGACCGTACACCCGAACGGACGTTATTCTTATTAGCATTTATAGGCGGTGCTTTGGGAGTCTGGATCGCGATGTATCGGAAAAGGCATAAGACTAAACATCCCAGCTTCACCATTGGCATTCCGTTGTTGTTGTTCTTAAATGCGGTAATCTATGGTTACTTTATTCAATGAACACATGGAACAAATGCGTAACCATTCGAACAAGACTTACGCTGAAGTGAAAGGTGTATCATTCATTCGTCTGATATGTAAATTCATTCGTATAAATGGTTCATTGTGGTTCCGGAACGTTTAAGGAGTTACATGGTTCTGTTATTTAACTGTTAGTTTATTACATGTCAGACCGAAGCTTGCTTCGCGTGCTCTACATATAAAGGAAGGGACGGGATTCACATGTTATTTTCCAAAATATTAGTGGCTTATGATGGTTCCAAAGCTTCAAATAAAGCACTTGATCGTGCGATTGAGCTAGCTAAAGTGTCCCCAAATGCAGTACTGGATGTCATTCATGCTTTTGATTTCCCGCGTGTATTCATCGGTGAGGGGTTGGCTCCACTGCCACCTTCACTTAATAATGACTACTACAATCTGGCGGTGCAGACAACAGATGAAGCGAAAGAACGAATTCAGGCTGCGGGTGTAACGGCCAATGTGGACCTGATTCAAGGAGCAGCTGCGGAAGTATTGCTTGATTTTGCCAAAGAAAATGATTCTGATATCATTATTATTGGTAGCCGTGGACTGGGTGGTATTCGGGAATTTGTCCTGGGTAGTGTCAGTCATAATGTGGTTCAGCATGCGCAGGTTCCAGTACTGATCGTAAAATAATGGATGAAGTGTGTGAACACACTAAAAGCAGGAAGCCGGTTGTCTTCGAGAGATTGAAGAGGAGCCGGCTTTCTTTTATGGGATGAAATGGATGGTTAAGCGAATTTAAAGAAGCAATTCCCGAACATTATATTTGTCAATATGTTAAATGTTCGTCTTTAAGTTGACATTAGCTGTAGGGGATTGTTAGAATGTTAGATGTGTCGATCAGGTAAGAATAAGGTCGAGTAGGAACGAAATATGTAATAAGAGATTACAAAAATGAACGAAGATAGTTTGATAGATATTTGCTCGTATAACGCCGGGAATAGGGCCCGGAAGTATCTACCCGGGAACCGTAAATTTCCGGACTACGAGGAGATACGGCTGAGAGTCGCATGCAACCAGATGCGGACAGCAAGCCCCCTTTTGGCATGCCCAAATGAGGGATACGTATTTCTTGGAGTCCGGTGTCCGGAGAAAATGTGATGTTTTCGCGGGTAGCGGATTTTTTCATTTCACACGTAATAAGAGTTCCTTAATAGTCAGATGTAATCAAAAAAGCGCAGACGGGAGTTGGATGTATTCATGTCACTGCAAGTCGCTGTAATTATGGGCAGCAAGTCGGATTGGGAAACGATGAAACATGCGTGCGAGGTGCTGGACGAACTGGAGATTGGGTATGAGAAAAAGGTGGTCTCCGCCCATCGTACACCGGATCTGATGTTTGAATACGCAGAGCAGGCGATTGATCGAGGATTTAAGGTGATCATTGCAGGGGCAGGCGGGGCAGCACATCTACCCGGTATGGTTGCCGCCAAAACGATGCTTCCAGTCATTGGCGTACCGGTTCAATCCAAAGCATTGAACGGTCTCGATTCCTTGTTGTCCATTGTTCAGATGCCTGGTGGTATTCCCGTCGCAACTGTGGCGATTGGCAAGGCAGGGGCAACCAATGCAGGATTGCTGGCAGCTCAAATGATCGGTGCTTTTGACCCGGATGTCCAACGTCGCTCTGAAGCTCGAAGAGAGCGCATCAAACAAGAAGTACTCGAAAGCAGTGAAGAACTATGAGTAGTACAGGGAACCAATCCGGTATAGCAGGAGAGCTGAAAAATGTCCTGCTGCCGGGGAAGACAACCATCGGCATTCTAGGGGGCGGACAGCTCGGACGTATGATGACGCTCGCAGGAACGGCAATGGGGTATCGATTCGTTACTCTTGATCCCACTGCGGATGCGCCTTGTGGTCAAGTTGCTCGTCAGATTGAAGCTGGTTATGACGATGCCAAAGCTGCACTTGAACTGGCTCGGCAATGCGATGTCATTACGTATGAATTCGAAAATGTGGATGCAGAAGTCGCTGGGCTGCTCGAGCGTGAGTCTTACGTTCCACAAGGAAGTGCGTTACTGTACACCACACAACATCGGTTGCGTGAAAAACGTGCGATCGAAGCTGCTGGAGTAAGAGTCGCGCCTTATCGTGAGATCACAAGTGTGGATACGATGCTTGCTGCTGTTAGCGAACTTGGAGTGCCGTGTGTACTGAAGACGGTGACTGGAGGCTACGATGGCAAAGGTCAACGGGTCATCCGGGAAGCAAGTCAGGCTGTTGCGGCATACGAAGAACTTGCAGCTACTGGTGCGGAACTGGTGCTGGAACAATTCATCAAGTTTGAATGCGAAATATCGGTCGTTGTAGCGCGTAGTACAAATGGGGAGATCAAAACGTTCCCGCCAGCGGAGAACATTCATGTAAATAACATTTTGCATGCTTCAATTGTACCGGCTAGAGTTGCCGCAGATATCCAGATTGAAGCTCAAAAGCTGGCAGCAGCGATAGCAGAATCGATGAAGGCTGTTGGGCTGCTGGCTGTGGAACTGTTTGTAGCGGCGGATGGAAGACTGTACGTCAACGAACTGGCACCAAGACCACATAATTCCGGTCACTATACGATGGAAGCTTGTGCGACTTCTCAGTTCGAACAACATATCCGTGCGATCTGCGGATTACCACTTGGGGACACTTCGTTATTGAGTCCGGTTGTTATGGTCAATGTGCTTGGAGAACATCTGGAAGGCATTATCGCCAGAACAGGGCAACCTGATGCAGAAGCGATAGAACTCGGTGTGATTCCCAAGCTTCATATATATGGTAAAACCGAAGCAAAAACAGGACGGAAGATGGGGCATGTGAATCTGCTCTGTCAGGATGTTGAAGAAGGATTGCAATGGATTGAACAAACTAACCTCTGGAGGAATACAAATTCATGATTGAACGTTATAGCAGACCCGAAATGAGAGCCATCTGGACCGAAGAGAACAAATTCCAATCGTGGCTGGAAGTTGAAATTTGTGCATGTGAGGCGTGGGCCGAACTGGGTGTAATCCCTAAGGAAGAAGCAGCATTGCTTCGTCAGAACGCATCTTTTGACATCGATCGCATCTATGAGATTGAAAAGGAAACACGTCATGACGTTATCGCATTTACACGTACGGTATCTGAAAGTCTGGGTGCAGAGCGGAAATGGGTGCACTACGGACTGACTTCCACAGATGTCGTGGATACGGCTCTGGGTTATGTACTGCGTCAAGCGAATGAGATTCTGGAAAAGGATATCGTGAATTTCATTGAAATTCTTCGTGAAAAAGCATTGGCTTATCAGCACACACCAATGATGGGACGTACGCACGGTGTACATGCAGAGCCAACAACATTTGGTCTGAAAATGGCATTGTGGCATGAAGAGATGAAACGGAACCTGGAGCGTTTCCGTCATGCAGCAGACAATGTACAGTACGGCAAAATCTCAGGCGCAGTAGGAACGTACGCGAACATCGATCCGTTTGTTGAAGAGTTTGTCTGCGAGAAGTTGGGCACGAAACCTGCGCCAATCTCAACTCAAACATTGCAACGTGACCGTCACGCAGAATATATGGCTACACTGGCGTTGATCGCAACGTCCCTGGACAAGTTCGCTACAGAGGTACGTGCACTGCAGAAGAGTGAATTCCGTGAAGTGGAAGAAGCTTTTGCTAAAGGTCAAAAAGGATCTTCTGCGATGCCGCACAAGCGTAACCCGATCGGTAGTGAAAACATCTCCGGTCTGTCCCGCGTCATTCGCGGACATATGGTATCCGCATACGAGAACGTAACACTTTGGCATGAACGCGACATCTCACATTCTTCCGTAGAACGTATCATTCTGCCGGATGCAACGATGCTGCTGAACTACATGCTGAACCGTTTTGGTAACATCGTGAAGAACCTGACGGTATTCCCTGAGAACATGAAACGTAACATGGAGCGCACCTACGGGGTACCATTCTCCGGTCGCATCATGACCAAGCTGATCGATAAAGGTTTCAGCCGCGAGCAAGCATACGATACCGTTCAACCACGTGCGATGCAAGCATGGGAAGAACAACGCCAGTTCCAGGATATCGTGAAATCCACACCGGAAATCACGGAAGTGCTGAACGAAGAAGAAATTGCAGATGCGTTCAACCCATCATGGCACCTGAAGCACGTAGACACGATCTTCAAAAAGCTTGGCTTGAACGACTAATATATTAAGGTTTTGAATTATTCTACTCTCTAAAAGTATAGGTTGATTATGTGTTCACGCTGGAACGGAGAAGGCAGAAAAAACCTGAAGAAGCAAAGCGCTCGCCTTTATCCCCGGATTTTCACTTTGCAAAAGTGGGATCAAAAAATCTGGGGATAACAGCGATCGGAAGGTTGTTCTGCATTCGTAGTGGCCCCGCGTGAAGAGGGGAATTGGACGTATACTTTACATCTCCTGAAAGAAGGTGAGCCCATGGCACTGTCCACTGCGGCAGATCTCGTTAAAGCACCTCTGTTATATAAAGGAAAAGTACGTGAATTGTACGATCTGGGTGAACATTTTCTGATCGTGGTTACCGACCGAATCTCGGCATTTGATTACGTGCTGGACCCGGCAGTTCCCGAGAAAGGAAACGTACTGAACAAACTAAGCAGCTTCTGGTTTGAACTGACAGGTGACATGATGGAAAACCACGTCGTTCATACCGATGTGAATCAACTGGGTGACCTTATCACAGACCCTGAATTGCTCAAAGACCGCATCATGGTAACACGCAAAGCTGAACGCATTGATATTGAGTGTGTTGTGCGTGGATACATCACGGGTGGGGGATGGAGACAATACGAGACGAGTGGTGAAGTGAATGGCATTAAACTGCCTGATGGACTTCGCAAAAACGCCAAGCTCGAAGTTCCCATTTTCACACCGGCAGCCAAAAACGATGTTGGTCACGATGAGGACATCCCAATGGATCGCATGAAAGAACTGGTGGGAGACGCACTCGCAGTTGAGCTTCAGGAAAAAAGCCTACGACTGTACGAATTCGCCCGTGATTACTGTGATCAGCGTGGCATCATCCTCGCAGACTGCAAATTCGAGTTTGGCATCGTGGATGGCAAGGTCATCCTGATTGACGAAATCTTCACCCCAGATGCTTCACGCTTCTGGGCCAAAGAGAATTATGAACTCGACATCGAGATCGACAGCATGGATAAAGAGCCAGTGCGAACCTATCTCGCCGGAACCGATTGGGACAAGAACAGCAAACCCGATCCACTTCCACAAGAGGTAGTTGAAGCAACAACCGCAAGATACGTCGATATTTATAACCGTTTAACGAAATAATAAAGTTTAACGTTTGAGGAGACTAACGTTTGAGCGGGCTACGAGAAAGTTTGGCTTTCGATCGCTGTTGCCCCCGGAATGTTTTGATTGGAATCCTTTTTTCAAAAGGAAACATTCCGGTTGCAAAGGCGAACGCTTACGCTTCTCTAGCTCAAATCTTTCCCTCCGCCAGTGTTCAAACTGGTGGGTGAGGCAATTAAGAGCGGTGGCTTCCCACAGGTAGGGGAAGCCTGAAAAATTAAGAGAATTAAATTCACTAATTACTAAAGTAACTTAAAGACCATTCACCATTCACTGTTTTGAAGGAATGGTCAGGCTAGACCATTACACACCGTGCAACGTAAAAGGTTTAGGCCTTTAAAAAACGTCGCATGGACTAGCGGAGGGGCGGAATTGTTCTTAAAGGAGCGATAGCGTTCGCCTTTGTCCCCGGGTTTTGACCGCAGAGCGGGCCAAAACAATCCAAAAAACCTGGGGACAACAAGCGACCGGAAAGAACAATCCGCCCCGGAGCAAGCACCAAAAGTAACTTTTTTAACAGCGTAAAGCATTTATCCCGTTCATTACTGAGGAGGAACATAAGGATCATGATCAAAGCAACCGTATATGTCACTATTAAGCAAAGCGTACTCGACCCGCAAGGCGTAGCTGTTCAAGGAGCCCTGCATTCAATGGGATTCAACGAAGTGGAAAGTGTACGGATCGGTAAAGTCATGGAACTGAACCTGGATACAACAGATCGTGCGGAAGCGGAGAAACGTTTGAAAGTCATGTGTGAAAAGCTGCTGGCCAACACCGTTGTTGAAGATTACCGCTACGAATTGGAGGGTTAATCTCATGAAATTTGCAGTTCTTGTGTTCCCTGGCTCCAACTGCGACATCGACTGTTACAAGGCAGTGGAAGATGCCATTGGACAAGAGGTTGATTATGTATGGCACACGGCTACAGATCTTTCGGCTTATGATTGTATTTTAGTTCCGGGTGGTTTCTCTTATGGTGACTACTTGCGTTGCGGAGCGATTTCCCGCTTTGCACCGGTAATGAACGAGGTAGCGAAAGCTGCTGAACAAGGTAAATATATTTTGGGTATTTGCAACGGATTCCAGATCCTGACGGAAGCGGGATTGCTTCCAGGCGCATTGATCCGCAACACTTCCCTGAAATTCCGTTGTCACGATACGGTATTGAAAGTGGCGAACGCAGATACACCATTTACACGTGACTATGCACCCGGCGAGGAGATTATCATCCCGATTGCTCACGGTGAAGGCAACTATTATTGCGACGAGGAGACGCTCGCGAGTCTGCAAGCGAACAACCAGATCGTATTTACGTATGGTACCAACCCGAACGGTTCCTTGGGTGATATTGCAGGAGTATGTAACGAGGCTGGAAACGTGGTCGGCATGATGCCGCATCCAGAGCGTGCAGTGGATTCACTGTTTGGTTCGGAAGACGGCAAACGTATGTTTACATCTATTTTGAAAGCATGGAGGGATCGGCATGACGCAGCAGCTATCCGCTAAGGAACCAACAGCAGAACAGGTCGCAGAACATAAACTTTACGCACAAATGGGCGTATCTGACAGCGAGTATGAGCTGATCTGTGAGTTCATGGGGCGTAAGCCAAACTACACGGAAATTGGTGTGTTCAGTGTAATGTGGTCCGAGCATTGTGCTTATAAAAACTCCAAGCCATTGCTGCGCCGTTTCCCAACGACTGGACCACGTGTCCTGATGGGACCTGGTGAAGGTGCCGGTATCGTGGATATCGGTGATAATCAGGCCGTTGTATTCAAAATTGAAAGCCATAACCATCCTTCCGCGGTTGAGCCTTATCAAGGTGCGGCAACAGGTGTGGGCGGCATTATCCGTGATATTTTTTCCATGGGTGCAAGACCGATAGCCATACTGAATTCCCTTCGTTTCGGCAAATTGGAGAGCGATCGCGTTAAATATCTGTTCGAGCATGTCGTATCAGGTATTGCTGGATACGGTAACTGTATCGGTATTCCTACCGTTGGTGGCGAAGTGATGTTTGATGAGAGCTATGAAGGCAATCCGCTGGTTAACGCGATGTGTGTAGGTCTGATTGATCATGATAAGATTCAACGCGGTGTAGCTAAAGGTGTAGGTAACCCTGTGTATTATGTTGGGCCGCCAACAGGCCGGGATGGTATTCATGGAGCAACCTTTGCATCGGTTGAATTGACGGAAGAATCCGAGTCCCAACGGACAGCGGTTCAGGTCGGTGACCCGTTTATGGAGAAACTGGTGATGGAATCTTGTCTGGAATTGATCGACACGGGCATCGTGCTCGGAATTCAGGATATGGGTGCTGCGGGTCTGACATGTTCGAGTGCAGAGATGGCAAGTAAAGCGGGTAATGGTCTGGAATTGTATCTGGATCAGGTACCACAGCGTGAAGAAGGCATGACGCCTTACGAGATGATGTTGTCCGAGTCCCAAGAACGGATGTTGTTCGTTGTTGAGCCGAAGGATGAGGCGCAGGCGATGGAGATCTTTGAACGTTGGGGCGTAATCTGTGCCAAAGTTGGTAAAGTAACGGATGATGGTCGTCTGAAATTGATCCACCACGGCGAAGTGGTCGGAGATATGCCGGTAACGGCTTTGGTTGACGAATGTCCAGTGTATGACAAACCTTCTTCTGTACCTGCCTACTACGAGCAAAGTGCTTCCATCGACACGCTTCGTTATGACGAAGTGTCGGATCTCGGCGGAGCACTGAAACAAGTGCTGGCATCACCAACAGTAGCAAGTAAAAAATGGATTTATGATCAATACGACTATATGGTGCGTACAAGCACTGCCGTTCGTCCGGGTTCGGATGCAGCCGTAGTTACGATTCGTGGCACACGCAAAGGTCTCGCGATGACAACGGACTGTAATGGACGTTATGTGTACCTTGATCCTGAAGTTGGCGGACGGATTGCCGTAAGTGAAGCAGCGCGTAACATTGTATGTTCCGGTGCAGAGCCGCTGGCGATTACGGACAACTTGAACTTCGGTAACCCGGAGAAGCCGGATATTTTCTGGCAAATGGAGAAGGCGGTAGACGGTATGGCGGAAGCTTGTCGTGTGCTGGATACGCCGGTCATCGGTGGTAACGTAAGTCTATATAACGAAAATGCCAAAGGCTCCATCTATCCAACGCCAGTTGTCGGTATGGTAGGTCTCGTTCATGATACGGATCATATCACGACACAAGCATTCAAATCCGAAGGTGATGTTATCATCCTCCTCGGTGAAACAAAAGCTGAACTGGGTGGCAGCGAGTTGCAATACGCGGTTCATGGTCAGACGGAAGGTCGTCCACCAGAACTGAACTTGCAAACGGAAAAAGCGCTGCTCAGCACGGTGCTGGAAGCGATCCAATCCGGACTCGTTCGCTCTGCACATGACTTGTCTGAAGGTGGCTTGGCTGTAGCACTCGCAGAGTCTTGTATCAGCGGTAACGTAGGAGCACAGGTGAATGTGGAGACTGCACTGCGTGCAGATCACGCTCTGTTCAGTGAGAGCCAATCCCGTATCTTGTTGTCGGCTACGCCAGAGCAAGCGGGTAAACTTGAAGCATTTGTACGTGAGCGCGGTGTACCTGTAGCTGTGATTGGACGTGTAGAAGGAAGTAACCTGACGATTGAGTTGAACGGAACATCAGCCGTGAGCGAACCTGTAGGAGGTTTGGCTCAGGTCTGGGAGGATGCGATTCCATGTCTCATGAACTGACGACAGGACCGTTGTGGACAGGCGATTATTATAATGAAGGGTCCGGCAAGGAAGGACTCGACAAATTGAAAGAAGAATGCGGCGTGTTCGGGGTGTTCAGACACCCTGACGCAGCTTCGCTCTCCTATTATGGACTGCATGCGCTGCAACATCGGGGCGAAGAAAGTGCAGGCATGTGTGTGAGTGATGGCAGCCAGTTTAACTATCATCGCGGCATGGGTCTGGTGAAGGAAGTATTCACCAAAGACCTGATGCAGACGCTGACCGGGGATATTTCCATTGGACATGTCCGTTATTCAACGAGTGGTGACAGTAAATTGACGAACGCACAGCCTCTGGTATTCAAATACCGTGATGGCGATTTGGCGGTAGCGACCAACGGAAACATTGTGAATGCACCAACGATCCGGCGCGAGCTGGAGCAGAGCGGTTCCATTTTCCAAACAACGAGTGATACTGAAGTCATTGCGCATCTAATTGCACGATCCTCCAAAGGGCTTGTGGAAGCTGCAAAAGAGGCATTCCAGCGCATTGTGGGTGGTTATGCATTTCTGATCATGACCAACGACAAGTTGCTGGTTGCTTCCGATCCGCACGGACTTCGTCCGCTGACGATGGGTAAGCTGGGAGATGCGTATCTGTTTGCATCCGAGACGTGTGCACTCGAAACGATCGGCGCAGAGTTGATTCGTGATATCGAGCCGGGTGAATTGCTTGTGCTGGATGCAGATGGTCTGCACGAGGATCGCTTTGATCATCACAAACACCGCAAGGCGTTATGCGCGATGGAATATATTTATTTTGCTCGTCCGGATAGTGATATGAATGGTACGAACCAGCATGCGGCCCGTAAACGGATGGGAAGCCGGATGGCGATTGAGTCGTTTGTGGATGCGGACTTGGTTACGGGGGTACCAGATTCCAGCATCTCGGCAGCAATTGGATACGCTGAACAGACAGGTATTCCGTATGAGATGGGTATGATCAAGAACAAATACACCGGACGTACGTTTATCCAGCCAAGCCAGGAATTGCGGGAGCAGGGTGTGAAGATGAAGCTGAGCGCTGTGCGTCGCGTTGTGGAAGGCAAACGTGTGGTTATGATTGACGACTCCATCGTACGGGGAACAACTTCCCGACGGATCGTGAATATGCTGCGTGATGCAGGAGCTACCGAGGTTCATGTGCGCATTACATCACCACCTTTCAAAAACCCGTGTTTCTACGGTATTGATACGCCTGACAGCCGTGAATTAATTGCTTCACAGTTGTCGGTGGAAGAAATTTGCCGTGAAATTAATGCGGACTCCCTGGAGTTCCTCAGCCCCGATGGACTGATTGCATCGATTCAGGGAGATAATCAGGATGATCCGAAGGGCGGACTATGTCTCGCATGTTTTGATCATGATTACCCAACCCGCCTCGACTTTGGCGGCGAGGAAAAATTCGGCTGTAGCTGTTAGCCCTATAGCCCCGCTTTGCGGAGCAACAGGGGCCCAGGAAGCGGTGCGAAGCCAGCTGCCCCCGGGCCTAGCCCGAGCCCTTAAGCCCCGCCTTGCGGAGCAACAGGGGCTAGGCAGCCAGGCGAAGCAGCTGCCCCCGGGCCTAGCCCGAGCCCTTAAGCCCCGCCTTGCGGAGCAACAGGGGCCAGGGCAGCCAGGCGAAGCAGCTGCCCCCGGGCCTAGCCCGAGCCCTTAGCCCCGCCTTGCGGAGCAACAGGGGCCAGGCAGCCAGGCGAAGCAGCTGCCCCCGGGCGTAGCCCGCGCCCTTAAGCCCCGCTTTGCGGAGCAACAGGGGCCAGGCAGCCGAGCGAAGCAGCTGCCCAGCGGGCTTGCCCCGCAGCGCAGCTGAGCAGGGTTCGCCGACCGATGGCTTGCAGCCAACGGAATCGGCGAACAATCCCGCGAGATCACGCACGAATTAGCCATAGCAAGATCATACCAGCCACCTCTGCACCGCTTTTTTGGCGGGTGTCCAGAGGGCCTGCCAAGGTCCTATGGGGTCCTCCCGGGCGGGAGGATTTAGGTGGGGCGAAAAAAAAGGAGATGATTCCACTTGTCCGAAGCATATAAAAAGGCCGGCGTTGATATCGCGGCAGGTAATGAAGCGGTTGAACGGATGAAAAAACACGTGAAGCGTACCTTCCGTCCGGAAGTGATGACAGATCTGGGAGGCTTTGGCGCCCTGTTCGGTTTGAACAAAGATAAATACGATGAGCCAGTGCTTGTATCTGGTACGGATGGCGTAGGCACCAAGCTGAAAATTGCATTTGCCATGGACCGTCACGATACCATCGGAATCGACGCGGTAGCGATGTGTGTGAACGACATTGTGGTACAGGGTGCAGAACCACTCTTCTTCCTTGACTATCTGGCATGTGACAAAGTCATTCCTGAGAAAATTGAAGCTATTGTCGCGGGTATCGCTGAAGGGTGTCATCAATCTGGTTGTGCGTTGATCGGTGGCGAGACGGCGGAGATGCCGGGCATGTACAGTGAAGGCGAATACGATATTGCCGGATTCACGGTGGGGATCGTGGACAAAGCGAAGATCATCAATGGTACAACCATCGCCTCTGGCGACACAGTGATTGGACTTGCTTCCAGCGGTGTGCATAGTAACGGATTCTCGCTGGTACGCAGACTTTTGTTGGAAGATGCGGGACTTGATCTGCATGATGAAGTAGCGGAACTGGGTGGTAAGCTGGGAGATTCACTGCTGGAACCTACAAAGATCTATGTTAAACCCCTGTTGTCCTTGCTGGAAAAGGTAAAAGTAAAAGGTATGGCTCACATTACAGGTGGTGGTTTCATCGAGAATATCCCACGTATGTTGCCGAGCAACGTGAATGTGGATATTGACTACGGCTCTTGGCCGATCCTGCCAATCTTCAACCTGTTACAGGAAAAGGGTGCTGTCTCGAACCGTGACATGTTCACCACATTTAACATGGGTGTCGGGCTTGTACTGGTCGTTAATGAAGCAGATGCATCGGAAGCGCTGCAACAACTGAAAGCATCTGGTGAAGAAGCGTACATCATTGGCCGTGTTACTGAAGGAGATGCGCGAGTAACCTTCACGGGAGCGGATGTTTAATGGCGAACTACCGCATAGCTGTATTTGCCTCGGGTGAAGGGACTAACTTTCAGTCATTGGTCGATGCAGTACGGAATGGTGGGCTGAATGCATCCGTTGATCTGCTCGTGTGTGATAAACCATCTGCACGTGTTGTGCAGCGGGCACAGGACGCAGGCGTGGACTGTCATCTGTTTACTCCGAAAAATTATGCTTCCCGTGAAGCCTATGAGTCAGAGATCGTGGAAGTGCTTGAATCCAAAAAGATCGAATTGGTCGTTCTTGCCGGATATATGAGATTGCTGACTTCCGTTGTGGTGGATCGTTACGCAGGGCGGTTGATTAACATTCATCCGTCCTTGCTACCGGCATTTGCAGGTAAGGATGCGATTGGACAGGCATTGGAATACGGTGTGAAAGTTACGGGTGTGACCGTGCACTTTGTGGACGGAGGCATGGATACAGGGCCGATTATTGCCCAGCATCCGGTTCCAATTTTGCCAGAGGATACGCCTGAGTCAATCAGCCGTTCCATTCATGCGGCTGAACAGCAGTTATACCCTGAAGTTGTTTCCTGGTTCGCGCAAGGTCTGGTTCAGTTAGACGGACGTCACGTGACTGTTAACAAACCGGTTTGATATAAGTTGAATTTTTTTACACATTAACGGAGAGGACAGAAAAAACCTGAAAAAGCGAAGCTAAAAGCTTTCTGAAAGAAAGCTGCATCGGAAGCATACGCTTCGCCTTTATCACCGGATTTTCCCTTTAAGAAAAGGGAATCAAAAAATCTGGGGATAACAGCGATTGGAAGGTTGTTCTGTCATCGGAGTGTCCCGTGTAAACATCTTGGTTCAACTTCTATAACAGAAGTCGAATATTGGTACGCATTTTGTGATATTTCTCGGGAAATAAATCGGCTGTGTTTCGTCAGGAAACGCGAAGCCATGGGACATTAAAGGAGGAGCATATTGTGAGTATCAAAAGAGCGCTGGTTAGCGTATCGGATAAAACGGGCATCGTGGACTTTTGCCGCGAGCTGTCGCAAATGGGTGTGGAGATTATTTCGACAGGAGGTACAAGTAGCCTGTTGTCGAAGGAAGGCGTACCTGTCATCGGAATTTCGGATGTGACCGGATTCCCGGAAATCATGGACGGACGTGTCAAAACATTGCATCCGGCAGTTCATAGTGGGTTGTTGGCTGTGCGTGATAACGAAGAGCACACACGCCAGATGGAAGAACTCGGTCTCGGCTATATCGATCTGGTTGTCGTGAACCTGTATCCATTCCAAGAGACAATTGCGAAACCGGACGTAGCATACGAAGATGCCATCGAGAACATCGATATTGGCGGTCCAACGATGCTTCGCTCGGCAGCCAAAAACCATGCCTTTGTCAGTGTCGTTGTAGACGCATCTGATTACAGCCAAGTGCTGGAGGAAGTGCGCAACGATGGAGATACCACTCTCGAAACTCGCAAACGGCTTGCGGCAAAAGTGTTCCGTCATACGGCGGCTTACGATGCACTCATCTCCGACTACCTGTCCAACGTAAATGGCGATCCACTGCCAGAGCGTCTGACGGTTACTTACGAAAAACTCCAGGATTTGCGTTACGGCGAAAATCCACACCAGCAGGCTGCATTCTACCGCAAACCGCTGGCTGCACAAGATACGTTGACAACAGCCGAGCAATTGCACGGCAAAGAGTTGTCTTATAATAACATCAACGATGCGAACGCAGCATTGCAGATTGTTAAAGAATTTGAAGAACCAGCCGTTGTCGCAGTTAAACATATGAATCCATGCGGCGTGGGCATTGGCGCAAGTATCTATGAAGCTTACAGCAAGGCATATGCTGCAGATCCAACGTCTATCTTTGGTGGCATTGTGGCAGCGAACCGCATTATCGACAGCGACACAGCAGGCAAATTAAGCGAGATTTTCCTGGAGATCGTACTTGCTCCTGACTTTACGCAAGAAGCTCTCGATATCCTGACGAAGAAGAAAAACATTCGTTTGCTCAAAACGGGTGAACTGAATGCTGCTCGTAAACGGGAGAGCCAGTTCGTGGTAACGTCCATCGACGGTGGTATGATCGTGCAACAGTCCGATGTACACTCCATCGAAGCGAGCGAGCTGAACGTGGTAACCGATCGTGCGCCATCGGAAGAAGAACTGAAACAGCTATTGTTTGGCTGGAAAGTAGTTAAACACGTGAAATCCAACGCTATTGTGCTTGCTGCGAATGACATGACAGTGGGTGTGGGCGCTGGACAAATGAATCGTGTGGGTGCAGCCAAAATTGCGATTGAGCAAGCGGGCGAGCAAGCAAAAGGTGCTATTCTGGCATCTGATGCGTTCTTCCCAATGGGTGATACGCTGGAACTGGCTGCAAAAGCCGGAATTACAGCAGTGATCCAACCTGGTGGATCGATCAAAGATGAAGAATCCATCAAAGTAGCGAATGAATACGGAATTGCCATGGTCTTCACAGGAATTCGGCACTTCAAACACTAGAACGAAAAAGGTTTAATAAGGGGTGTCGCCTGTCATGCTAATGACTTATGGTACACCCCCTATTTTTTAGTTTTTTCAACACGCGATAGCGTAACAAATCCAGTTATGCACGGAGGGGGAACAGAACGAATGGATATTCTGGTAGTAGGCGGCGGTGGCCGAGAGCATGCAATCATCTGGGCACTGGCGAAGAGCCCAAAGGTAGACAAGATTCACTGTGCACCGGGAAATGCAGGCATTGCTCAGCTGGCTGAGTGTCATGCGATTGCGGTGAATGAATTCGATAAACTAACGGCTCTTGCTGTAGAGCTTAAAGTAGGTCTGGTGGTTATTGGTCCGGATGATCCGCTTGCGGATGGGATTGTGGATGCATTTGATTCGACAGGTATTCCGGTATTTGGACCCCGTCGTAATGCAGCAGAGATCGAAGGAAGTAAAACGTTCATGAAGGACCTGCTGCACAAATACAACATTCCAACCGCAGCTTATGAAAAATTCGACAACTACGAACAAGCTCAAGCATACCTGAATGAGCAAGCAATTCCGGTTGTCATCAAGGCAGATGGACTTGCAGCGGGCAAAGGTGTGACAGTAGCTTATTCCCGTGATGAGGCTGATCAGGCTCTGCGTAGCATCATGGTGGAGAAGGTATTTGGTGAAGCGGGAGCCAAAGTCATCATCGAGGAATTCCTCGCAGGGCAGGAAATGTCCATTCTGGCTTTTGTCGATGGGGAGACGGTTCGTCCGATGGCCGCAGCACAGGATCACAAACCTGTATTCGACAATGATCAGGGGCCAAACACAGGCGGGATGGGTACATACTCACCATTGCCACATATCCCAGCATCGATTATTGAAGAAGCCGTGGAGACGATCATCAAACCAACGGCTAAAGCGATGGTGTCCGAGGGACGCCCATTCCAGGGTGTATTGTTTGCCGGGCTGATGATTTCACCAGATGGTAAGCCCAAAACGATTGAGTTCAACGCACGTTTTGGTGATCCGGAAACACAGGTCGTATTGCCACGCCTAAAGAGTGACTTGTTCGATATCTTCTGGGCAACCGTCCATGGCAAGCTGGCTGATATTGAGATTGAATGGAGTGATGAAGCCGCAGTATGTGTGGTGCTTGCTTCAGGAGGTTATCCGGGTCCTTATGCCAAAGGTGTAGTCATTGAAGGACTGAACCAAGTAGATGACGCCGTGGTATTCCACGCAGGTACAGCGCGTAGTGAAGCGGGAGACTGGGTTACGAATGGTGGACGGATCCTGGGTGTAGTTGGCCTTGGTACGGATATTGCCGAAGCTAGAAACAAAGCTTATCAACAGGCGGAGCGTATCCATTTTGATGGTAAACATCAGCGAACGGATATTGCTGCCAAAGCACTCGTATAGAATGAATGTAAGAGCCCGTAAAGATGTATACCGGAAAGGTATTTGCATCTTGCGGGCTCTTTGCTACGTATATAGATGTATCTTGTGCATACGGCCGGACTTATTTTATACGGGAAAGAATATGGGGAAGATTCGAAACAGGATTAAATCAGGGAGATCACGCATGTTTAATGCCCTAAAGTAAAGGGTAGTATTTTTATAAATTGGACTATACTAAACATGTGAAGATTATCACATTATGAGGTAATATCAATCATATTATATAAAGTATGTAACATACATAGAGACTAATTTGTGAACATTATACTGTAAGCTTGTGGCAAACCATAACGTGCAACTGGATGGTTGAGCGGGAAACATGGTATACTTTTCGGAAACAGGAATGAGTACGAGGGGAGGTGGATATCTATTGGGTAGGCGATATTGTAAATTGTCCAAATGGCGAATCTAGGTGGAGTTAAGCGAGGAACAATTGACAGCATGAGGGGTAACCCGATTTGAATGAAGAAGTTTCTGCAAGTCATTGACTTCATCTTGAATTCCTGTTTTGTAATTTTACAAGGTCAAACGTAAGACTTATACAAAAGATATCATTGAAATCAATTTTATATAAGGCAGACGTCGTGTTGAAAGACTAACAGTTGATGAATGGTTAACACAGTTAACGTATCACGCTGTAACTATCTCTGGAGGTGAATCCCTGAGAACCGGGGAAATCATTGGACATAATTACCATATTGAATATCGTTTTACTTATTATCTTGATTGCATTGACTGCATTTTTCGTAGCATCGGAATTTGCTGTAGTCAAAATTCGTACATCAAGAGTGGATCAACTGGTCGCGGAGGGCAATAAAAAGGCCGTATTGGCTAAAAAAGTTGTCTCGGACCTGGATTATTATCTGTCAGCCTGTCAGCTCGGTATTACGGTCACTGCTCTGGGACTGGGAGCGCTCGGAAAACCGACGGTTGAGAGATTGTTATATCCGGTATTCAATTATTTAGATGTACCTGCTTCAATCTCGTCGATTGCTTCCTATGCGATCGCCTTTATCCTCGTCACGTTTTTGCACGTGGTTGTTGGTGAGATGGCACCGAAAACGTTAGCGATTCAATTTTCAGAAAAACTGACATTAATGCTCGCCCCATCGCTATACTGGTTTGGTAAAATCATGTATCCGTTCATCTGGGCGCTTAATGGAACATCACGTGTTCTTCTGCGCGGATTCGGTGTGAAGCCTGCCAAACATGATCAAGCCTACTCGGAGGATGAGATCAAAATCATCATGAACCAGAGTTACGAAGGTGACGAGAACAACAAGACCAAGCTTTCATATCTGGAAAATGTATTTGTGTTCGACGAACGTGATGCCAAAGACATCATGGTACCTCGTACAGAACTGGTGACATTAGATCAGGATATGACCTATGACGATATTATTCCTATATTGGATGAACATAACTACTCACGTTACCCTGTCATCGAGGATGGGGACAAGGACCGCATTATCGGCGTTGTGAATGTGAAAAAGATTTTGCCTGACATGGTAGCCGCAAGATCGTATCAACTAAGCGAGTTCGTTCGTGAGATCCCATTTGTTTCCGAAGTTACAAGTATCCAGGATGCGATGATTAAAATGCAACAGGAACGTGTACACATGGCCGTGGTCGTGGATGAATACGGCGGTACCTCGGGTATCATTACGATGGAGGATATTCTGGAGGAACTTGTCGGTGAGATTCGCGATGAATTCGATGCCGATGAGGTGGCCGATATTCAGGAGACCGGAGAGAATCAATATCTCATTAATGGTCGGGTACTTTTGGATGAAGTGGAGCGGCAGTTCGGACTTAGCTTTGAAGGTAATGAAGAGATGGATACCGTTGCTGGATGGATCCAGTACCAGAAGGGTGTAGGTGTGGAAAAAGGAGACACGGTAGAACACGGTGATTATGTCTGGACCGTTGTGGATACCGAAAACTATCACATCAAACAAGTTCTTCTGGAACGAGTGAGCGGCGCACAGGTTGAGGAAGCTACAAGCGATCTGGCGTGATCTTGTCCGGAAATCTTTTAAAAATTTAAATATTTTTGCGATAACGGAGAGGACAGAATAGACTGAAGAAGCGAAGCGTCCGCCTTTATCACCGGATTTTCCCCTTTTATATAAGGAATAAAAAAATCTGGTGATAACAGCGGTCGGAAGGTTATTTTGTCATCGGAGTGGTCTGTGCAACCTTAATATAAATTTTATTTGGAGGTGAATCCCTCAACCCGAGGGAAATCATTGGACGGAATAATAGCCTTGAATTTATTTTTAGTAGCCGTATTTATAGGTCTGACAGCCTTTTTCGTTGGAGCCGAATTTGCAATTCTTAAAGTACGGATGTCCCGAATCGATCAATTGATCTCTGAAGGGAACAAAAAGGCAGTATTGGCCAAAAAAGTGGCGCACAACCTGGATTATTATCTGTCGGCATGTCAATTGGGGATCACCATCACGGCGCTGGTATTGGGAGCCTTGGGTGAACCTACTGTTGAGAAAATGCTGCATCCGCTCTTTGAGCGAATGGAAGTACCAGCGGCATTGTCTACCGTGCTTTCCTATGGTATTGCTCTGGCGATCATTACGTTCCTGCACGTGGTTATTGGTGAATTGGCACCGAAAACCCTGGCGATTCAGTTTGCAGAGAGAATGACGCTGTTGCTGGCACCACCACTGTATTGGTTCGGTAAAATCATGAATCCATTCATCTACGCGCTAAATGGAGCTGCTCGTCTGTTGCTTGGCATATTTGGTGTAAAACCTGCCGGGCATGATACCGTTCACTCCGAAGAAGAGCTGAAGCTGATTATGGCACAGAGCTACGAGAGTGGCGAGATCAACCAGACAGAGCTGGACTATCTCAAAAACATTTTTGCTTTTGATGAGCGCCTGCTTCAGGAGATTATGATTCCACGAGATAAAATTGTTACTCTGAATAAGGAAATGCCGATTGATCAGATCATTGAGACGCTGAATCGACACGAATACACGAGATACCCTGTTATTGCGAATGGGGATCAGGCTCATTTTGTTGGCTTCATTAACACGAAAGAAATGCTGACGAGTGTAGCAGCAGGCAGAGACTTCAATATGGAGACATTTGTTCACAATACACCGAGTTTCTCCGAGCGTTCTCCAATCAAGGATGTACTGATCCAGATGCAGCAAAGCCGTGTACACATTGCAACCGTAAAAAACGAGGCAGGTGCTACGGTAGGTATGGTTACGATGGAGGATATCCTTGAAGAGATTGTCGGAGATATCAAGGATGAATACGAGCATAAAGATTTGGTGAATCCACCAAAAAGAATGAAACTGGTTTAAGAAGCATTAATACAAAAGTAATACAGGAATACGAAACAAGCTAATCAATCGTTATAACGCTAAGCAGGTTCCCGGAGCGATCGGGGCCTGCTTTTTGTATTAAATCTTAATTTTAAAATAAAAGCTTGCATATTGAGGTCCAATGGATTAATATAAATTTAAAGAATCTTAATTTAAAGATAAATAACGAAAAGCAATAAATAAAAGAAGCAAAATAAGTCGAACTAATAACTTACACGTAACGAAGAGGACAGAAAAAAACTGAAAAAGCGAAGCGTTCGCCTAAAAGCTTTCTGTAAGAAAGCTGCATCGAAAGCATAAGCTATCCCCGGATTTTCCCTTAGGAATAGAAATCAAAAAAATCTGGGGATAACAGCGATTGGAAGGTTATTCTGTCATCGTAGTGTCTGTGTAAATAAACCAAGGGAGTGGAGATTATGTTCAGAACTTCAGGAATTCATCATATTACAGCTTTTGTTGACGATGCGCAGAAAAACGTTGATTTTTATGCAGCTGTGTTGGCGCTCAGACTGGTGAAAAAAACAATAAACTTTGATGCACCGGACGTGTATCACTTGTATTACGGGAATGAGCAGGGTGCACCGGGCACAATCATTACCTTTTTCCCACAGCAGAATTCAAGAAGAGGTGTCATTGGGTCAGGTCAGACTGGAGTTACCGTATATGCGGTTCCTGTAGGAAGCCTGCCTTTCTGGAAAGAACGTCTTGCTTCCTTCGATATTCCATATGAAAATAAAACCAGATTTGGTGAGCAGTACATTCGTTTCTTCGACAAAGGCGGTCTGTTGCTTGAACTGGTTGAGCGTGAAGGCGGTCAGCCAAGCAACTGGAGTTTCAACGGTGTGACACCGGAGCATGCCATCAAAGGATTTGGCGGAGCCGTATTGTTCAGCCACGTTCCTGAGAAAACCATGGACGTCTTGGTGAGCAAACTGGGTCTGGAGCAAGTCGGTGAAGAGAACGGACTTCTTCGTCTTCAGGCAAGCGGCGATATTGGTCAGATCATCGATATTCAGTCCACAGGTATCCAACGCGGGATTGGTGGAGCCGGAACGGTTCACCATATTGCATGGCGTGCCAAAGATTACGTGGAACATGAACAAATTCAGCAGGATCTTGAACAATCCGGATATCATCCAACGCCAGTCATTGACCGTCAATACTTCAACGCTGTGTACTTCCGGGAGCCGGGTGGTATACTGTTCGAACTGGCCACGGATCCTCCGGGATTTGCACGGGATGAACCAGCAGAGAGCATGGGTGAGAAACTGATGTTGCCTGAGTGGTTTGAACCACAGCGTGAGCAGATTGAACAATTGTTGCCACGAATTGAAGTACGTGAATGGAAAGGAGAGTCCAAATCATGACCACAACCAATACAATGAAACATATCTATAAAGCAGGTGCTCAGCCGGATGCGCCAACAATCCTGTTGCTTCATGGCACAGGCGGAACCGAGAATGATCTGATCGGTCTGGCGGAGATGATCGCACCAGGAGCTGGCATACTTGGGGTGCGGGGTAATGTATCGGAGAACGGGATGCCCCGTTTCTTCCGCCGCCTGGCCGAAGGCATTTTTGATGAAGAAGATCTGATTGCTCGTACGGCAGAGCTGGGATCTTTTGTCGATGCAGCTGCGGTGGAATATGGTTTTGATCGGTCCAGCGTGTATGCACTGGGTTACTCTAACGGTGCCAACATTGCGGCAAGCTTGATCTTCCATCAAGCAGATGTATTCAAAGGTGCAATTCTGCATCACCCGATGGTACCGCTGCGCGGACTCGAACTGCCGGATCTGAAAGGTCTGCCTGTGTTCATTGGTGCGGGCGAGAACGATCCGATTGTACCCAAACGTGAAACGGAGGAACTTGCTTCGTTGCTGAGCGGTGCAGGTGCCGATGTAAACACGCATTGGGAGCGTCAGGGTCATCAGTTGACTCGTACTGAGGCAGAAGCTGCGGCAGCTTGGTTTAAGACTCAGGCGTAAATTGGGTGGATAGACATCCTCTATTCAAATGATAAATTATTTTAATGTCTCTATAAGAAAAAAACGTTACTCATTTGAGTAACGTTTTTTTTCTAGATTTGAAATTTTATTTCTAATTTAGATTACCAGTAACAAAAATAGAACTTTCAGAACCGGTTATGTTGAGAGTTTCAGCTTCGACAGTCAGCTTTTTAGCTGCTCCAATGTCGAATGAAGCAGTTTGAATTTTATCAGATGTACCAATAATAATCTCTTTAAGCAACACATCTCCATCTAAAATTCTAACACTAATATCTGTCTTTACATCAACTGGGAATACAGAAACTTCAAGTTTTTGATATTTTCCTTCGGTAGAAATATTGAAGCCTTTATCAGCACTATTAATTTCCTTTATAACAACTCCAGAGAGATAATCTTTCCCTTGTTGAACAGTGAATTGTTTATCCTTCGTAACATAGGAACTATATTCAGTTACAATTTTCTCAGATGTTATAGGTGTCCTATCTGATTTCTCACCAAGCATAAGAGTTTGGCTACTGCCGTTATAATATACCGCTACTCCAAGTGCTTCGCCTACTGAACGAACAGGTAGGTATGTCGTGCTGTTATATGTAATTGCAGCTAATTTCTTACCATTTTGATCTACTGGGCTCCATGCTTTACCTGAAATGTTGTAATTGATTCCCCAATTCAGATTGGCCGTGATTTTCTCCAAGATTGGTGCAGCTCCGGCGCCGATAGCCATACCTCCAAGAAGTGTAAAGCTAGATAACGCAATAATAAACTTTTTCTTCACAATTTCTTCCTCCTAAAGTAAATATATGATTTCATTGTAATTATATTACTTTAGACATGGTATGACAATGATTTTAATAGTCTTAAAGTATTAGTCGTCTGAGTTATCAGTAATATAGACCTATAATCGGAATGACTGGTGTTATGTAACCGTTACGAACCGGGTAAACATTTGAATGTGTGGTAGATAACCTTGTATGCTTAGTGATATAGCTATGTATCAACATCATGAACTGGAGGGGTTAATGTGGAACGTAACATCAAGGAACTGGTACAGCGGATGACACTGGAAGAAAAAGCGGGTATGTGCTCGGGCCTGGACTTTTGGCATCTGAAAGGGGTGGAGCGTCTTGGCATTCCATCCATCATGGTGACGGACGGACCTCATGGGCTTCGCAAGCAGGATGGGAGTGCGGATCATCTTGGGCTAACGTCGAGTGTGCCTGCAACCTGTTTCCCGTCTGCGGCAGGATTGGCTAGTTCATGGGACAAGGAGCTGGCGCGTCAGGTCGGGGTGGCTTTGGGAGAGGAATGTCAGGCCGAGGATGTAGCGGTATTACTTGGACCGGGTGTAAATATTAAACGTTCCCCATTGGGTGGACGTAATTTTGAATACTTTTCCGAAGATCCGTTGTTATCTACGCAGATGGCTACCGGTCATATTCAGGGTGTGCAGAGCCAGGGTGTGGGTACGTCTCTCAAACACTTTGCAGTTAATAATCAGGAAGAACGGCGTATGTCGATTGATGCGGTGGTGGATGAACGGACGCTGCGTGAGATTTATCTGGCGAGCTTTGAAGGTGCGGTGAAGGATGGACAGCCGTGGACGGTGATGTGTTCCTACAACAAGGTGAACGGTACGTATGCAGGTGAGAATGAATGGTTGCTTACGGATATCCTGAAAGACGAATGGGGTCACGAAGGTCTTGTGGTATCAGACTGGGGTGCGGTCAATGAACGTGCAGACGCCCTTGCAGCAGGACTGGAACTGGAGATGCCAACAAGCGGTGGAATCGGTGAGCGAAAAGTGATCGATGCCGTAGAGAGCGGACAACTGCCGCTGGACAAGCTGGATCGGGCAGTGGAGCGTCTACTTAAGCTGATCTTCAATGCCATTGATCAAAAGCAAGAAGGGGCTACATATAACAAGGATGAGCATCACCAACTTGCGCGCAAGGTAGCAGCCGAGAGTATGGTTTTGTTGAAAAATGAAGAAGGTCTCTTGCCGCTGGGCCGTGAAGGCGAAGTGGCGTTAATCGGAGCATTTGCGCGTAAACCCCGCTTCCAGGGCGGCGGCAGTTCCCACATTAATCCGACCAAAGTGGATGATATTGTGGAAGAAATGACACAGGTGGCTGGCGAAGGTGTAACCTTCTCCTATGCTCCGGGTTATCGGATTGAAGCGGATGATGTGGATGAAACGTTAATGCATGAGGCTGTTCGGGCCGCACAGTCAGCGGATACCGCCGTGGTGTTCGTTGGATTGCCGGATCGTTATGAATCCGAAGGGTATGATCGTGCCCATCTGCGTCTACCTGACAATCATATTCGGTTAATCGAAGAGATTGCTAAGGTTCAATCACGTGTCGTCGTTGTACTGAGCAACGGATCTCCAGTGGAGATGCCTTGGCTACCTCAAGTACAAGCCGTGCTCGAAGCTTATCTTGGTGGACAGGCCGTTGGTGGAGCGATAGCTGATCTGTTGTATGGAGAGGTAAATCCATCCGGTAAACTGGCGGAGACGTTCCCTGCCAAGCTCAGCCACAATCCATCTTATTTGAATTTCCCTGGTGAAGGGGATCGTGTCGATTACCGGGAGGGTATCTTTGTTGGTTATCGCTATTATGATAAAAAAGAGCTGGAGCCACTGTTCCCGTTTGGCTATGGACTGAGTTACACGACATTTGAATATGCTGATCTGAAGGTAGATCGCACAGAACTGACGGATCAGGATGAAGTGAATGTGCATGTTCGGGTTACCAATACCGGAGACCGAGCAGGCAAGGAAATTGTGCAGCTGTATGTCAGCGACGTAGAGAGCACGGTTATTCGTCCGGTCAAAGAACTGAAAGCTTTTGCCAAAGTGACTCTGGAACCTGGAGAATCCGAAGTGGTGAGCTTTGCACTAAACAAACGTTCATTCGCCTATTACAACGTGGATATGAAGGACTGGCATGTGGAGACCGGAGAGTTCGAGATTCAGGTAGGCAGTTCCTCACGGGACATTCATGTGCACACACGTGTGAACGTAGAGTCTACAGCGACATTCCTTCCAACCTATACGCGTAATAGTACATTGGGTGATATCCAGCGTGATCCGGCCCATAAACAGCTACTGGACCAGGCTTTGCAACAATTCCAGGAAGCCAGTGGGTTCGGCGGTGATGATGCCGGGGATCATGCAGATATGATGGATGCGATGATGAAATATATGCCGCTGCGAGCACTAGTTGCGTTTAGCGGTGGGGCCATGACGGAAGAAGCGATGAATGAACTTCTGGAGCAGCTGAACAACAAGGATCATGGTATTAGGGGATAAGGGGCTGTGCTCTTAAACCGAGTATTCGTCCATCCTTGGATTAAGCGATTACGATTATGCGATACGTGCAGGAACTGCGCACGAAGCCATAAGAATGTGCATGAGGGCCAGCCGCATAGTGGCTAGGACAGTTACCCGATCCGATCATGGATCGGGTTTTCTTTTTGCATAAGGAAAAAGGAGGGTTAACGGGACGGTGGGAGGGAGGATGACTCTAGCAACGTGACAGAGGTGACAGGACTGCTCTAACTTGCTGAAGCAACATGGTTGTCGTAAAGGATGGATTAATCTATAATGAAGTAATTGATAATCATTTTCAATTAGATTCGGTGATAGATGATTATGCACGTAATCAGGAGGGGAATATGAATCCTAACCCTAGCTTACATACATTCGGTTCAAGTGCGTTTGTTCAGACCCGCGATGGTCGCAAACTACATTATATGTCCAGGGGAACAGGAGAACTGACGGTTGTATTTGAGTCCGGTATGGGCGCCTCCAGATCAAACTGGGGACTGGTTGCACCAGCCATTGCTGAGCATGCACGTGCAGTTGTGTATGACAGGGCAGGGGCGGGACGAAGTGATGTCGACTCGGCTCCCCGCAGCCTTGAACGCATTGCAGGGGATCTTGGAGAACTGCTGACAGCTCTGGGCCCGGGCCCATTCATTCTGGTTGGACATAGCTGGGGCGGTCCGATTGTACGGGCTGCGGCAGCTGCACATCTATCTCGATTACGTGGCATTATTCTGGTAGATCCATCAGACGAGCATTGCGAAATGTATTTTTCCAAGCTTACTAGAAAGAGCTTTGCCATCAATGGACTCATTATTCCAATCATGGCGCGGACTGGCTTATATAAGATACTTGGCAGCAAAGCTGGAAGTGTTCAGCCTGACGATGTGGCAGCGGATCACCTCAAGGAGGATTTCACTGTACGGGCAGCCAGCACGATGCTTGCAGAAGGCAAAACATTTCTGGATGACATGGCAGGGCTCCTGGAACATCCTCCGGCTCTGGGTAATATGGAAGTTAGCGTGATCTCGGGTACGAACCCGGGCAAGGGAGAGGGGAAAATCAGACCTGCCCTCATCACGGCGCATCGCCAGACGGTGAGCCAGCTATCCAATGCGAGATGGATTGGGGCCGATCAATCGGGACATATGGTTATGTATACAGACCCTCAGGTCATTATTGATGAGATTTTACGAATGATAAATGATGAGAGCTCAGGCGCAAGAACAGAACAAAAGTGATACAATACAAAGAAAAGCAGTGCGCGACATTGCTAGATAAGTTGAATTAATGATTTACACGATAACGGAGAGGACAGAAAGAACCTGAAAAAGCGAAGCGTTCGCCTAAAAGCTTTCTGAAAGAAAGCTGCATCGGAAGCATACGCTATCACCGGATTTTTCCCTTGAGAAAAGGGAATCGAAAAAATCTGGGGATAACAGCGATTGGAGGGTTATTCTGTCATTGTAGTGTCAGTGTAAATAAACTTTAGTTCAACTTATATAGACCATAAAAGCGGAGTGTGGAGACAACATGAAACCAGTTGAACAAGAACCAACGGGAACCACAAGTCCCGGTCGTGCCAGTGTTGGCATGGAAGATATCGTACGCGCACATCATGTGTTGCGTGAGGTCATTGTAAGAACGCCGTTACAGCGGGATGCTGTATTGTCGGCCAAATATAACTGTAATGTGTATCTGAAAAGGGAAGACCTTCAAGTGGTGCGTTCGTTCAAAATTCGGGGCGCCTATAATATGATTCGCAGTCTGACACCAGCCGAGATGGAGAAGGGTATTGTCTGTGCAAGTGCGGGCAACCATGCTCAGGGTGTTGCTTTTAGCTGTAATGCCCTTGGAATTAACGGCAAAATCTTCATGCCGAGTACAACGCCGAACCAGAAGGTGAAGCAGGTGCGTCGCTTTGGTGGAAACAACGTTGAAGTGGTGCTGATCGGGGATACGTATGACGATGCATACGCAGAAGCAATGCGTGCATGTGACGAACAGGGCATGACGTTCATCCATCCTTTTGATCAACCGAAGATTATTGCAGGTAATGGTACGGTAGCGATGGAAATCATGGAAAGTCTCGATGAGAATGCCGACTATGTATTCGTGACGATTGGTGGCGGAGGGCTGGCAGCCGGCGTGGGAACCTACATGAAGACCGTGAGTCCAGAGACACGCATCATTGGAGTTGAGCCACTTGGGGCAGCTTCCATGAGTGAGGCGATGTTCCGCAAACAGGTTGTGACGTTGGATGATATTGATAAATTCGTGGATGGCGCAGCGGTGAAACGTGTTGGCGATCTCACCTTTGATATCTGCAATAGTATACTTGATGACATTGTGAAAGTGTCGGAAGGCAAAGCCTGCACAACTATTCTGGAACTATATAATGAAAATGCGATCGTTGTCGAGCCTGCCGGTTCCTTGGCTGTTGCGGCGCTTGAGCAATATCGTGAGCAAATCGTGGGCAAGACGGTGGTCTGTGTTATTAGTGGCGGGAACAACGATATCGACCGGATGCAGGAGATCAAGGAACGTTCCCTGATCTATGAAGGTCTGAAGTATTATTTCATGGTGAATTTCCCGCAGCGTGCAGGAGCTTTACGTGAATTCCTGGAGGAAGTTCTAGGGAAAAATGATGATATCACCCGGTTTGAATATACGAAAAAGCATGATAAGGAAAATGGCCCTGCCTTGGTGGGCATCGAGCTGATGTACAAGGAAGATTACCACCCGCTAATTGAACGCATGAACCGCAAAGGTATCGCCTATACCGAACTGAACAAAAATCTAAATCTGTTCAACATGTTAATCTGATGAAACATTTCAGTATGCCGTCAGATCACCACGAAACATCTCCTCTGATCAGACCTGCACGCATAGAAGATGCTGATCAGGTTGTTCCTTTGCTGTATCAGGCGATAGGAGACATTGCATACGCGCTTGCGGGTGAGGCGGATCATGAGAAGGCGATGCAGATTTTGCAGGAGTTCTATGTACAGGAAAACAACCGGATTAGCTATCGTCATGTGACAGTGATGGAGCAGGATGGGCTGATCGCGGGGATTCTGGTGGCCTATGATGGCGGAGAAGCAGATCGTCTGGACCAGCTGATTCTGGATCGACCTGGACGAAGCCGGGATGAGAAGTATGCATTGGTCAAAGAGACCCGTCCGGGGGAGTATTATCTGGATACTCTCTCGGTAAGTGAAGCATATCAGGGGCAGGGTATCGGCCGGGCACTGATGGCTGCTTTTGAGCAGCAGGGCAGAGATCTGGGTCACTCGCAGGTATCCCTGATTGTAGAACGGGACAACGGCCGTGCGCTAATGCTGTACGAACGGCAGGGATATGTCAAAGACGATGTAATTGTCATCGCAGGACATGAGTATAATCATATGGTCAAACCGATTCAATAGTGCAGTGAGCTGACGGGTTGAGTCAGTTCTGATGATAGAAGCATGAAGAAAACCGCCACAGGAGCGAATCCTGTGGCGGTTTTTGTTGTGGTTATCTGTTGGGATTTAGCCTGAATTTGAACCGGGTGTTAACCGTGGGAGCAGATTAATTCAATAATTCGCGTAGTCGCTGACCGGCACATTCTGCTCTAGCCATTTCTCGACAGCAGCGGTTTTCTCGAATTTGGCTTCGGTTACGATGTCCATGAACTTTTCGAGTTTGGCCAGGAAGGCACTGTCTTCGGATGAGTTACGTTGTAAGACAGCTTTGTAACCTTTCTGGGCATTGGCTGTCATTTTGTTCGTTTCATAGTCAAATAAAGGCGTATTATTCAGGCCATAAAAGGTATACAAGGTATAGTTATTCATCAGGTTCTTCACCTGTTGTACCCGATTGGACTTCGGATATTCGTTCAGGAATCGTTCCTGATTCAAAGCGCGATTGAGAATCTCCTGATAGCCAATGACCAGTGCACCATCATCGGCGGCAAGGTTGCTGGTTTCAACTGCCATAATATTAATGTATTGTTTGATGTCTGGTTTCACGTACGAGATATATTTCTGAAAAGCCATATAATTCATGATCGGATAGAGGGAACCTTCCAGCATAACCAGGCGATAACCGCTATCCCGTGCCTGCTGGAGCAGCGCACGCAGACTGGTGTCGTTGGTGCGGCTCATCAGTTGGGTGAAGCTATCATTCCACTTGTAGGCTTTGATCATCTTGTCTTGAACATTAGGCACCAGTAGACGGTCCGTCATGGCTGTTAACGCCTTGTTGCGGGCATTCTCCAGTTGTAAGACCATCAGAGTTGCATGATAAGTGGTGACTTGATTGATATGAGATTCGAGATAAGTATCCGCGGCAGGCAAGCCGTTCTTTTTGTAGAGCATGGACTGAAATGTTTTATATATCGTTGTTGAACCGGCAGTTGTGACTTTGGTATCTGTACTGGAAGAAGCGGCAGCAGGGACTCCGGATAATGGAGCGACAGCCATTTGGAGCAGCATGAGGATGGCGGTGGCTGTAATGAAGGTGCGCATGCCTTTACGTTTGGCAGATTGGAACGATGATGTCATAGATATGAACCTCCCGTAGTTGAGAAAATGATAGGTGTTGTTCACTAGTCACTATACATTAACCCAATTGGTGCAGGATGTGGTTGCGGAATGGTGACAAATTCTTCTGTTATTTTTAACTTTTGGAGGGTGGAAGATAGAGGAAGATTTCTGAGAAAATAATTTTTGTACAACTGGAAACTTTTGAGCCGATCGGAACGTCTTAGTTGTGCATAGGTAAATACAGGAATTCATGAAAAGAACAGCGAATCTATTTCGATGTTAACTAAATGCGAGAATGGGGATATGGGATATGAGGAAAGCGGGAGGAAAACAAGTGAAGAAGGTAATGTCAGCGCTGGCTGTATCAGCCATGCTGATGTCCGCACTTCCAACGTCGGTTATGGATGCAGCCGCGAGGATCAGTATATATATTAATGATGCAGAGTTATCATCTGCTCAGGCACCTGTCATGAAAGGTGGACGCGTACTGGTTCCGCTGCGGTCGATTTTTGAAGGATTGGATGCGAAGGTACAGTACACGAACAGAACCAAAACGATTGTTGCAACGCGCGACGATCAGGAAGTTACTTTGACACTTGGTTCCAAAACGGCATACATCAACGGGGAAGCGATATCGCTGGATGTACCTGCGAACACGATTAAGGGCAACACGATGGTTCCAATTCGTTTTGTCAGTGAAGCTTTTGGAGAAAAAGTATTCTGGAACTCACGCAATCAGCGTGTAGATATCAAGACAACAGCAACACCTCCAGTAGATGAGACTCAATATGCTGCATGGAACATCTATGGTTCGGTATCCGGAAGTAACGGAGATGGTCGTGACTTGACCGTGAGCTTCACACGTCCAACTTCAGAGAAGGCGGTATCTGCTTACCGGATTATGCTGGTGAAAACTCGCGATGTGAATAGCTTTACGGAGTCCTCAGCAACTGCCGTACCTTCTGCGAACTATACATCTGTTACACCAAATGGCAGCAACCCGAAACTGACACTTAATGCACAGACGCGTGACGTAAACGGGGATCTGCTTAACAGCAATGAAACGTATCGCCTGTATGTACTGACTGTTGGTAACAGCAGCAATAATTATAAAAATGCATTGAACTGGTCTTCCCAAGCCTTGAAGCTCAATAATGTGAAATCCACGGTACAGGCAGTTACAAGTCTGCGTGCCGCAGATATTAGTGACTATGGCGATGGCCGCGATCTGGAGATTAACTTCACGCAGCCGAGCACGACATCGAACATTACGTATTATCGCGCTTTTGTTGTTAAAGCGAAGGACTCTTCTGCGTTCAATCTGGCTGCAGCGAACAAAGTGTCCAGTGCAAACTCGACGATCATATACAAAGGAAACAGTACCGCAGTGAAAAGCCAGCTGACTTCTTCGACACGGGATACGTCCGGCGAATTAATCAAAAGCGGCACAGCGTATGTGGTCTACATCTTGTCGGTAAGCACTAATACAACAACAGACAGCAAGCTGTCCGCAGCATCATCTTCACTTACGCTGTCCGTGAACACAGCAACATCTCCGGTAATTACGCAGGTGAGAGATAACTCGGATTATGGAGATGGTCGTGATATTCAGGTGAGCTTTAATCGTTCATCGGATGAGTCCAAGGTGGCGAATTATCGCGTCTTTGTGGTACGCAACTCGGTTGCCAGCAACTTCAATCTGACGACGGCAAGTAATCTGTCCTCCAGTCTGTACTATACGGTGAATAAAACAGGCAACAACATTACAACGACTTTGCCTTCATCCATGAAGGACACAAGTGGTTATAACGTAACGAATCTGCAAGATTATCGCATCTTTGTGATGGCGGTGGGCAACCAGCAAAATGGATACACCAATGCGCTGTCAGCTTCCTCCACAGCTCTGAGACTGACAACGACCGGTAACGCGGGAGTTATTAGCAACCTGTCTGTTGCGGATATTAGTGACTACGGTGATGGGCGTGATCTGCGGGTTTCTTTCAACAAAGCTGCGGATGAATCCAGAATCTCTGCCTACCGAGTATATGTAGTTCGTTCCGCTAATGTGGGCAGCTTCACACTAAGCGCAGCTAATGCGTCAAACAACTATACGCAGGTGAACAAAACGGGTGGTAACCTGTCCGTTACGCTTCCAAACTATGCGGTAGATACCAATGGTTATACCATTAGCAATAATGTTGCTTATCGGGTATTCGTTCTGTCGGTGAACAACAACGGAAACTCCAGTCAAAATGCTTTGTCTGGTTACTCTTCCCAGATTACATTGTCGGCAAACGCGGCTGTAACAGCTCCGAGCAATGTGGTTGCAACTGATATTGGGGATACTGGAGATGGACGTGATCTGCGTGTGACGTTCACTAAATCCGCAGATGAGACAAATGTGAATCATTATCGGGTGTTTGTAGTGAAAAATGCAAATGCAGGCAGCTTCAATCTGAACGTAGCCAATACAGTGAATAGCTCGAATTATACGTATGTAAGTAGAACTGGAAGCAACCAGACGATTACTTTGTCTAATGGTTCGAGATCAGTGGATGGTGACTTGATCCGTAATGATGTAGGCTATCGAGTGTACGTGATGGCTGTTAATAATAACACGTCTTTAGTGAATGCAATATCGTCAGCCTCTGGTATAGTGACACTGACTTCAAATTCCGCTGTAGCAGTGGCGAGTAATGTGAATGCAACCGTTAAAGATCAAGGACAGTCTGGAACGCCTTCGGATGTAACAATAACCTTCAATAAGGCAACTAACGAGACCAATATCTCCAATTATCGTATCCTGATTGTGCCTGCTAACCAAGTGAGTGGATTCAATACAAGTTCTGCTCTTGGAATTAATTCTTTTATTGAAATTAACAAAAACAATGCAGGCAGTCCGGTAGTGCTAAACGGTGGACATCGAGATATTAATGGTAGTGTCCTTGTAGCTGGACAGAAATACAGAGTGTTTGTCTTGTCCGTTTCGGACAGTACATCACGTGCTTCCAATCTGTCCCTTGCTTCCAATGAGTTTAATATCTTTACACAAGCAAATGTGGTTCAAACTGCTACTATTACAGGCCTTCAAAATACAAGTACTGTAACCGAAGCGAGTTATAAGCTTACCTTTACTAAACCAACTGCTGAAACGGGGATTTCTGCATACCGAATCTTTATTGTTAAAGGAACAGATAATTTGGATATTACTACAGCAAGCTCTAACACTAGCTACCCAATTGGAAATCCTGCAGCGGTTGAAGTTACTTTAACGAAATCAGCTATAGATTCAACTGGAGCCAATCTGGTGGAAGGAGGCGAGTATAAGGTGTATATTCTTTCAGTTGCTGCAAATACAACAACGAATAAACATACACTTTCAGGCCCATCGGATACATTCAAGCTTGAAAAAGCTCAGCCTACGCCTACACAGGAGCAGACGTCTATTACCAATCCACCAGCCTCAAGTGAGGGGTAAACACCTCCACAGGGCTGAATGTAAAAATTTACACTGAAACAAACTCGAACACCCTTTCCATCCGGAAAGGGTGTTTTCATTATGTATGAACGACAATCGTCTGGCGTGAATTTCAGACTCGCTTTTTGAAAATCTTGTTGTCAAAAAGGTTCCTAAGACCATTGTTACATCGGGAACAAATAATGGATAATAAAGGGAAGTTGGCCATATAGATTGAACTAAATATTTACATGAAACGGACAGTGTAAATATCTTTAGTTCACCTTATGTAGGAGCCTATGAGCCGAAAGGAATGATGGAATGCTTGCGTTTCGTTTGATGGGCCTGCCGGATTCCCGGTTGCCACTGTACCTGTATTGTGTGGGCACGCAGGAAGAAAAAGTTCTGCATAGACCGGATGGATTTCCGGTGTATCAGTTGTTTTTGTCACGCGGTGGTGAAGGGCAGTTCAAGATAACGGGAAAAGGGACATGGATGATAGGAGCAGGGCAGTTATTCATCGTGGAACCCGAGGTTGCGCATGAGTATGTGCCTCATTCCAAATCCAAAGGGGAACTGGGTTATATCGGTATTGGCGGTGCATCGGCTGGATCGGTATTACAATCCACGGGTTTGCTTCAGAACGAGCCTTGCCATATCCCCGGTTTTGAAATCATCTGGTCACGCATGACCAATCTCTGGCACGCGTTGGATCAAGGAGCAACGGAGATGTGGGACACATCAACCCTGATCTACCAGCTCATTTTGGATTTAGCACAATCGAAAATACCATCTGATGTCGGCATAGGAGGTATTGGAACATCCAGGGCACAGGATGGCACTGTAAAACACTCTAATCGGGAGCCCGATCCGAGCAAGGATGCACTCATCCGAGCAGTAGCATTGATGCATACGCACTATCAGGATGACCTGTTATTGAAGCACATCGCTGACGCAGTGGGTTATTCGGTGCAGCATCTCAACCGACTATTTCACCAGCATTATGGCGTGACAGGACATCAATATATGCAACGATTACGTTTGCAGAAGGCTTCGGACTGGATGGACAAGCATCCACGAGCAAGTGTACGAGAGGCGGCAGAGACCGTAGGGATGGAAGTGAACTATTTTATCCGGATGTTCAAGCGGGAGTTTGGAGAGACACCGGGCAAAGAAATCAAACATCGGAACCAGCTCCAAATGGAAAAAGACCTCACGAATTCGTGAGCGTTCCCGTGCCCATGTCACGTGTACCTAATATCAGAAGGGTTTAAATTCGTCAGAACATGAAAAAGGGACCCTCAAGGCCCCTTAATCGCTTATATACGTGTTATGCAGTTTTCTTTTGTCCAAATAAAGGCCTTACCGTTGCAAGTCCCACAACTCCGATCACTGCACTCACCCATGGAGCCAGTGCAAATACCGGAAGTTTATCACGCAGTGGATACCCTACAAAGAGCACAAGGACCACGATGACGATGTAAATGATGATTCCCTTAAGGTTAACCTTAGGTACGGTGTTCTTGTCCGCTCCTTCATCGTCTGGTCGCTCAGCAAGACGGCGAAGCATCTCCACCAATGCAATACCGCCAACTGCCGCAACGATCAGAGAGAACAGACTGATGTGTTGGAACGGCTCCGTATCTCCGCCAGTCCAACCCACGAACAATCCCACACATCCTTGAATCAACATGACAAAAGACAAAGCCGCCCAAGCGATCATGACATACCACTTTGGTGTCCGTTTCACAGGCTCTGGATTCTCAGTTGGCTGTGGTTCTACAGCGTTGGCATTCTTTTTCGATGAAGCTGTTGAACTAGTATCACGGGTTGGGCTGGATTTACCCATCTCAACGACAGCCGTCTTCTCCGGTGCTGTATTTGTAATCCCGAGCTGTGTATGGATGTCTTGTTCCAGATCAGGTCCGTATAACTCGCGAGCGGGTTTGTTATCCCGCTGAGCCTGTACGATTGCTTTTCCTGCGGAGAGTATCCACTCTTCCTGTGTTCTCTCGTCCGCTGGCGCATGACGCGCAATTGTGCTGATCTCGTCATACAATTTCACATGTTCAGGTGTCATTCGACTCATCTCAGTTATTTGCCGATTCTGTATTTCTTTAAGCTTCTTATAGGAAATCCCCAATGATTGCTCCCCCTGTCTACACACGTTCTGATCTTCCAATGGACTGAAGACCCTGACGGTATTTTAGTATACGGGAAGGGCTCTCGTTTCGCAAAGTCATTCCTTATAAAAAAGCTGCTCATGGTGGACCCATATCCATACACAGGCCAGTATAACACAGGTGCATAACAGTACCAGTTTACCGTGATGTTGAATCCATTCCAGTAGATGTTCCATGAATTCATTCCTTTCGGCAGAAGGATTCCGAGGCATATGCTGCCTATGTTTGTTCGTTTATTTTCCCCCGTTCATGTGAAAAAATACCCTCACGCCTCACAGATCTAACGATTGTGTGAAGTATGCATAAAGAGCAGCCGATTCCATCACAATAGTAGCATTTCCAACAGAAATCCAAGATTGGAGTGTGCTTGTTATGGATAAACAAACAGAATTGACGCGGAAGCTGCTACTGAACAGCAACTCCCGTGGAGTCGTGGACGAGGTTGTATCCTTTGAAGAGAACCTGGAGGATACGGAGTATGCAGAAGAACTGACAGATGGCAATTTGAAGGGAAGAAGTTTCTGGGACAATAGTGATTCGGGTCATGAGCATGAGTGGAATGGACGGGTGGAGACCCACGAGATGTTCCGTAGAAGCTACGAATAACGATCCTGTAACACTTGATTTGAATTCCAAATGATATCCGGGCCAGCTGTCATCAGCGTGGCTCATTTTTTTGTGCTTATTATCCGATAAAATGTAGATTGGTAGTCGACGTAGAAAGGTTTTTACTTACGTTGACTTGAAGGTTACGGGATGATAATATATGAATAACATCTTAATACACACTAAACTTATCGGATTATATATATTTAATAAATAAAGCTCAACAGGCTAAGCGTGGAAAGGGGAAATCGGTATGGAACGTCAGATCAGTATCCGTCATGGACAGGAAGAATTAACAGCCACGATTCATTATCCGGTTGTGAAAGATATCAAGGAGGAGAAGAGTCAGCAGCGAGTCCCTCTGGCGGTCATCTGCCACGGCTTCGTTGGTAGCCGGATCGGCGTGGATCGTTTGTTTGTAAAGACTGCACGGGAGCTGGCTGAAGACGGTTATCTGGTCCTGCGTTTCGATTATATCGGTTGCGGAGAGAGCAGTGGGGAGTACGGAGCGGAGGGACTGGAGTCCATGGTGCTGCAGACCCGTTCGGTGCTGGACTACGCGGTGAATTGCAGTGATGTAGATCCTACGCGTGTTACGCTGATTGGTCATAGTCTGGGTGGTGCCGTTGCATTACTAACTGCTGTACGTGACAAACGTGTCAAAAACCTGGTTATGTGGTCCTCCGTGGGTTATCCATTCAATGATATCGTGAAGATTACGGGACGGGAAGTATACGATGAAGGCGTGAAACTGGGTGCGGCTGATTATCTGGGATACAAATTCACACCGACGTTCTTCGAGTCTCTTGCTGAACAACAGCCATTCCAGGAAGCAGTTAAGTTTAGCGGAGATGTACTCGTCGTGCATGGCACGTCAGATGAGATTATTCCTGTAGACTACGCATTCCTGTATCAAAAGGTATTCTGGATGCGCCAAGAGGGCCGCTGTGACAAGGAGATCATCTTCCAGGGCGATCACACCTTCTCTTCAGGTAAAGAGCGGGAACAGCTAATTACGCGTACCAGAGAGTGGCTGGGCGAACGTCAGAAGATCGAGCAGGATTGGCAACACTGGATGATATAAGTGGCAGGATTACAACTGTTTGGGGATGTCAGCTTGGAAAAGCGCCTTCTTAAGGGTAAAATAGAGGAGTAAGCATTCTATCCGTGTCTGGAGGTTGGCAGCAATGACATTACCCGCACTTTTCATTGCGCATGGTTCTCCCGCTCTGGCGGTGGAGAGCAATGACTACACTCACTTCTTGAACCAGCTTGGAGACAGGCTGCCGGCTCCGAAAGCCATTGTCGTATTTACGGCGCATTGGGATTGTCCTGAACCGTCCGTGACGATGGATGATACACATCAGACCTTGCATGATTTTTACGGATTTCCTTCTACGATGTATACGATGGAATACCCTGCATCTGGGCAGCCGGATTTAGCGAACGAGATATGTGCTTTGTTCACCCGTAGCAATCTGGCACATCAGCCGATTCGAGGCCGAGGGCTGGATCATGGCGTATGGGTACCGTTGCTCCATATGTATCCCGAGGCTAACATTCCTGTGATTGCTGTATCTGTAGACTCGCTGCGTACGCCGCAGGAACAGTATGATATTGGCCGAATGCTGGAACAGCTACGTCATGATGATGTGTTAATCATTGGCAGCGGTGGAACGGTTCACAATTTGCGATTGCTGGGCAATACGGATGAACCGCAAGAGTGGGCGGTGGAATTTGATAACTGGATCGGGGAGCGCTTGCAGCAGTGGAACACAAGAGAACTGTTTCAATATGAGAAAAAAGCCCCTCATGCACGTACGGCGGTTCCGTCGTATGGTACAGAACACATTGCACCTTTGTTCTACGCCATGGGTACAGCGGATATGTCCCGATCAGCGAAGCGTTTATTCCAGTCTTACCCTTACGGAACGCTCAGTTTGAACTGCTGGCAGTTTGGAGACGGCGTGTAACTTGGAACAGACAACAGCCTGATTATGGTGCTTGAAGCCAGTTTCGTACGGATAACATAACGTGTATTAATGCATACAATTACAATATATAAACAAAAGAAGGTTACTGTACACCCTTGAAGGGCTACAGTAACCTTTTTTCAATATGAGGACTTATTCATGCAATAGATCTTTATTTGCGGATTTCGAACAATTCACAGTCTGTACGCGAATGATAAGCGAGCTCACTGACACTGGATTGTACTACTACGGTGTTGCTGTCAAAACGGATAATGATGCCACCGGAGTCAATCTGGTGATTATCTTTAAAAACTCGAACCTTATACTTCATATTCATGGCTTCCTGGAAGTCCGCATCGGTCTCGAGACGTCGCTGGGTCGGCATATCGTGTACTCCTTTGAAGTTCAACTTTATTTCATCATAATACGATTTTCTGTGGATGGGCAAGTCAGTCAGGCATTCAGGCTGATTTTGAAAAGTAAAAAGCCCTGCTCTCCAGGGGGATTGGGAGCAGGGCCGAGAATTCTATGAATGATTGCTTAAGCTGTTTTTTGAGTAGGGCTAATCGTTGGTGTGTCTTTAGGAAGATTTCCTTTGTTGTTACGAGTGAACAATCCGCGAAGGTAAGGCAGTACCCAGTGATCCAGACCGATTTTACCTGCATTTGCACCAGCAACGACAAGGAAGATTTCCATTACAACCAGTTGAGCATTCGTGCTTACTGTTCCCGAGAAGAGGAACGCGAAGTTCATGACCATAGCCATCAGTGCTGCTAGTGTAGTGAAGCAACCGAGGATGAGACCCAAACCTACAAGGAATTCACCCAATGGGATAACGAAGTCGAACAGTCCTGCGTTTGGTACTGCGAATTTCTCAAGGAACGTTGCCCACCATGCTTGAACTGCTGGATGATCACCTGTTGCTTTTTCTACCGCACCGGCCAAGAACCCGCCAGCTTGGAATCCGCCAGTCAATTTGCTCCATCCGTGAGTCATCCAATCATAACCGATATACACCCGAAGTACTGTCAAAATCCACATTGCTACTTTGTTTTCTCTAAGCCATTGGTTTGTGCTGAACATATGAACCACTCCTTCATGGAATCTAGTGTGTGTTGTTTTTGTTTTTCTAAGTGATCACCTTTGATGTCTTTATTGTATAGTTCAAAAGTTGTTTTGTTTGTGATTAAAATCACAATCTAGTTCAAATTTTAAGTAAGGTTTGAGAAGTTCACATTTAGGACATATTTTTCTCGCAAATCGCTGTTTCAAATGTGAATTTCAAGCTGTATCAAGGCCTTCTAGGCGCAGACAAATCGGATGGGGTGTGATTAAATGGAAAGAAATACGTGAAATGGTTGCCCACATGAGACATATATCACAACTTAGAACCAGGCCATATCGTTCAGGAGGTCCTATATTGAAGCTTTTTAAATGGAACAAAGCAGCATCGGTTGCATCTCTGTTTATTCTCTCATTAAGTCTTGTTGCCTGCCAAAACCAGGAGGTGGCGCAGATGCCAGTTCAGCCAGAACCGACACCTGCACCTGTACAAGAAGAACACGTGGAGGAAACCAACACGTCTCTCTATACAGCACCTCTGACGGGTCTGCCTGTAGATGAAGCGATTACGCGTCGACCACTCGCCGTAATGATTAATAATGCACCCGCAGCTCGGCCCCAATCGGGTCTAAGTTCAGCCGATATCATTCTTGAAGTTCTCGCTGAGGGAGGCATTACCCGTTTCATAGCCATCTTCCAGAGTGGAGGCGGTGCGGAGACGGTTGGACCCGTTCGCAGTATACGTCCATATCTAATTGAGCTCGGCGAGAGTTATGATGGGGTACTTGTTCACGCCGGAGGCAGTCCGGAGGCGTATTCCATTTTGCAAAGGCAGCAGAAACAGCATATGGATGAAATCTCGAATGGTGGACCTTACTTCTGGCGTTCCTCGGATCGTAAAGCCCCACATAATCTGTATACTTCAGCGGACAAGCTGAGAGAAGGGTCAGACATCAAGGGTTACAGCCATGATTTCAAGTCGCCGGTATACAATTATAACGAAGAAGGCGCGACATCCGCAGGAGAGGCAGTGAAGCAATTTGATATCCATTATTTATTGGATAGTTACCGGGTGACGTATGATTATGATGAAGTTAGCGGACGATATATGAGAATGGTGAATGGCAAGGCAGATCAGGATCTGGATAATGGGACTCAACTTGGTGCAGCGAACATCATTGTGGCAGGTGCAGATCACAAGGTGCTCGATAGTGTAGGTCGGTTGTCCGTTAATTTGGAACAGGGCGGGGAAGCCATGCTTTTTCAGAAGGGCAAGATGATTCGTGGGCAGTGGGTGAAGAAGCAGGGGGATATTATACGGTTTGTTCAAGGTGGCAGTGAAGTTGCTCTTGTACCGGGTAAAACCTTTATCAGCATTGTTCCCAATCAACCGGAATTTTCCAGTCATGTGAAGCTGGCTGCGCAGCAATAAAAGGATGTAATGAAAGAAAACAATGAAACATGTATTCATTTTGTTGTCGAAAAGGCATTATATTTGTCCTTAGCGTGAAAAGTAGAATCGTGTCGATTTTGAATTTTGATGTCGAATTGTAAACGCAGTGTAAAATCTTGACTTGAATTTACCATTATTCCAAATAATTAAGATTCATTTCAGATTAATGTGATAAGAATATAAAAAAGGATCACACCTTTTGTACAAACCATGAAACAAATATGATAAGATATCAAAGGTTGTCATTTCATGTTTCATCGGTTGTCGGCAATTTTTCTCGTAAAGGGGATAGAGCTATGAAGCTTAAGAAGAAGAAGGATATATTTTTTGAGACACTGGAGAATATGGCAGATACGGTTGTTCAAGCGGCAGATTATTTCTCCCAGCATGTTTCCAACCTTCAGGATGTGACTCTTTTTGCTAATGAAATGAAGAAGTACGAGTCGAAATGTGATGATTACGTGCATACGATCATTACAGAACTCAACAAAACATTTATCACGCCGATTGAACGCGATGATATTATGGAGCTGACAACAACACTTGATGACGTATTGGACGGACTCGAAGCAACGGCTTCCCGTTTCTATATGTACCAACTGACAGATCCAGATGATGAGTTCGTCATACAGTTTGCTGAAATTTTGCGCCAATCGGCTTACGAAATTCAGAAGGCGATCCATCTGCTGTCCCAGAAAAAATTGCTCGCGATCCGTGAGTATACCATTCGTTTGAATGATCTGGAAAACCAAGGCGATGAAGTGCTGCGCATGTGTATCAAACATCTCTTCGCTACCGTGTCTGATCCGATTGAACTGATCAAGCGTAAGGAAATTTACGAACGTCTTGAGACAACAACGGATGCTTGTGAAGACGTAGCGAACGTGCTTGAATCCATCATTATGCGTAATTCTTAAGGAGCCAGAGAATAATGGAAACAACGATTTGGGTATTGGGTATAGTCGTCTTCCTTGCACTGGCGTTTGACTTCATCAACGGTTTTCATGACACGGCCAATGCCATTGCGACTTCGGTCTCAACCCGAGCACTGACGCCGCGTCGAGCTATTCTTATGGCAGCGGTGATGAACTTTGTCGGTGCGATGATGTTCACAGGTGTTGCGAAGACGATTGGGGGGAGTGTGACCGACCCCACCACGCTGGATAACGGAATAGAGGTCGTCATAGTCACCTTGATATCAGCGATTATCTGGAACCTGGTTACATGGTGGTTTGGTATTCCGTCTTCCTCATCACATGCACTTATTGGAGCCCTTGCAGGTGCCGTACTCGTTGGCGCAGGATCTGATAAAGTGAAATGGAGCGGATTCATTGATATCGTTGGAGGTTTGTTATTATCACCTCTGATCGCATTTGCCATCGGTTATGTGGTCATGACGATTCTCAAATATATTTTCGCCAAACGCAGTCCGCATAACGTGAACAAAGGTTTCCGTACGGTACAGATTTTCACGGCAGCACTGCAAGCATTCACGCATGGTACGAATGATGCACAGAAAGCAATGGGGATTATTACCTTTGCTCTGGTTGCGGCAGGTGTACAGGATAATCTGGATGTTCCGCTGTGGGTTAAAATTTCAGCGGCAACAGCGATGGCTCTGGGTACGTCCATCGGTGGTTGGAAAATCATCAAAACGATGGGTACCAAAATCTTTAAAATTGAACCGATTAATGGTTTTGCCGCGGATATTTCAGCTGCTTCCGTTATTTTCACAGCAACGTTGCTTCACCTTCCAGTTAGTACAACGCACGCGATCACCTCAGCTATTCTGGGTGTGGGTTCCGCGAAACGTTTCTCTGCTGTGAAATGGGGACTTGCTGGACGTATCATTATTACGTGGTTCATTACGATTCCGATTACCGCGGGACTGGCAGGATTGCTCTACTGGATTATTTTCTAAAAAGAGAAGTTATCCCGAACGAATTCGGGGTTACCAGACCATCTGTTCATAACTGTGTGAATATCGGGATATGTGGACAATTATACAACCAAAATCAAGAGACGCCTGTGCATGAACGTGTGGACAGGCTGGATATGTGGATAGCCATCCGTGGAATGATAAACCAAAAGAAGATATTCCTGTGGATACAGGGAACTGTGGATAGGGAAATGAGAGAAGCCAACAGGGTTGGCTTTTTTTGTTGTCGAGTTTGAATGTGTCTGTGGATATTTTGGACACGTGGGAGACGTACCTATGGTTAAAGTTGTACAATGACGTAAAGATACAGGACAAGGACGTGGTCTAATTTATGATTCGTACACTCGCCATTACACGAGAACATCAAGTCTCCGTTAACGTACCACTTACACAGCTGGATCTGAACGATTATGCCTGGGTATGGGCCGATTTTAACCAGCCGACGGAAGAGGAAAGCCGTTTGCTGGATACATATTTTCATTTTCACCCTTTAGCTATTGAGGACTGTCTGCATGTGTTGCAGCGGCCCAAGCTCGATTATTACGATAATCTGCAGTTTCTTGTGCTGCATGCACTGAACCCGTCCACACTGGAAGCCGAGGAGGTTGACTTGTTTCTCGGATCAAACTTCCTGGTGTCTTTTCATCATGGCGTATTGGAGGAAGTGGATGAAGCGTGGGAACGCTTGTTGCACCATGCACATGAACGAACCATCTGGGCGCGAGGTCCGGTGGCAGCAGCCTATACGGTGATGGACAAGCTGGTCGATCATTATTTTCCGTCTCTATTTGCCATTGAGGATGAACTGGCTGAACTGGAGAACCGGGGTGGACAGGAGTCAGTTGAAGACTTGATGAACCAGGTGTTTGATCTGCGGACTCGATTGCTGAAGCTCAGACGAACGGTAGTACCGATGCGGGATCTGCTCTATCGGGTGGTCAATTCCCAGCATGTACAGCGAACAGGCGAACATACGGCTTATTTTACCGATATCTATGACCATTTATTGAAGCTGACGGATATGATTGAAGCCGATCGGGAGATGACTGCTGACCTGCGCGATAGTTATATTTCCCTGAACTCCAACCGGATGAATCAGATCATGAAGACACTCACGGTGATTACGACTGTATTTATGCCGCTCACACTGATCGCGGGTATTTATGGCATGAACTTTGCCTATATGCCTGAGCTTCAATGGAAGTTTGGGTATGGGGCTGTGTTGCTGTTGATGTTTGTGCTTGGTGGAAGCATGGTGGCCTGGTTTGTAAAACGGGGCTGGTTTAAGTGAGAACGAGTGTAATCAGATGTTAGTAACATAAACTTGTAATAACGTGTATCCACAGGTAAAATATAACGATATGTGAATAGATTCTGGATGAATTATCCATACATATCATTGTGGAAGGATGGGATACGATGAGATTGGCAGAGGCTCTTGTACTGCGTGCAGATGAGCAGAAGAAGATAGCTCAGCTCAAGCAACGTCTGGAACGCGTAGTTAAAGTTCAGGAAGGTGAACAGCCAGCAGAGGACCCACAGTTGCTTATGATTGACCTGGAGAATACGATCCGGAGCCTGACGGTATTGGTTAAGAAAATTAATAAGACCAATGCACAGACTGACTTCACAGCTGGAGTTACGCTTGCAGATGCCCTTGCAGAGCGGGATGGAATCATGCAAGAAAGAGCATCGTTTAACGAGGTTTTGCAGAATGCGTCCATTCGCCAGGATCGGTACAGTCGTTCTGAAGTGAAGTATGAGCGAACCGTGAACATAGCAGATATTCAACAAAAAGTGGATAGCCTTTCGAAATCCTACCGGGAACTGGATTTTAAAATTCAGGAGAAGAACTGGACCATAGACTTAATCGAGGAATAAAACTGCGTCGGTAACCCTATCCAAATGAAGCGAGCATAACCCACCAACGGGAAGTTGGAAACCTGGTAGACGCTGGGCCATGTCTAACCCATATCATCATTTAGCCCAATATTGTTACAAGAATGCGCAGCATGGATGTATCGTGTATCTTTCTAATTGTTACGACCATATGCAGGTCTTTGGATAGCGGTGAGGGTGGGTAAGGGGAATTGCAGTTTGAACTACATATGAAGAAGGCCACTGGGCCATGATCTCGGGCAGTAATAAATGTCGGGAGATGATGTTTGCCAGGTGGCCTTTCTGATTCTTCTATTAGAAGTTTTGAAAAAAATGTATCCACATGTGAATAACTATTCCGCTTCAACAAGCTGTGTATAACTTATGATGACTTCCTTTTACTCCATTTCAAGAACAAAAGAAGTTGTAGCTGCTTCTTTGCCATTCACAAGAATGGTAAGCGTATGCAGACCGGCATAATATTTTCTCGTTGTGATGACTTTGAACGATTGTTTAGTGGCTACCTTGGTTCTGCCTGTCGGGTACATTTTATCGGAGCATTTGAACCGTTTGGGGGCCTGCTTGCCATTTGCCTTCATATAACCCATCTCATATTCAATTCGCAGCATCTGGGACTCGCCGCTCTCGTTAACGACATCAAACGAAAAATGAAGATCCTCGCCAATGCTAATCGTATCTTGGACAAGCTGAAGCTGCTCAATGTGAATCGAATCCTGCTCGTTATAACCAAAAAGACTCAGTGCTTTGCGATGTCCTTTCTTCAGTAATGACCTGCTGGCATGCCGGACAATCCAGTCTGTGTGTGCATGTTGTCCGTACCAGGTCGTGGCCAGATCCATAACCAGTTCAGGGTGGTCCTTGGAGATGTCATTCAGATGATTGGCGACACTTTTGCGAACATAGAGGGACTCGTCCTGTTTCAATGCATGCAGAATCGGAAGTACAGGTGTTGGATCAGTGATAAAGTTCTGGAGTTTCGCACCCCATGGCAAACGTGGCCGGCTGCCCTCACTGGCAAGTCTGCGGATATGCTCGTTGTTGCTCTCTGCCCACGCCATCATATGTTTCATCGTTTGGATTGGATAATGTTCAATAAACGGGCGTACCGCGAACTCCGAGCTGGAATAAGGTGTGAAGAGGGTCAGATACTTCATGGATAACTCGTAATCCTCTGGGTCAAGTCCGTTCACTTCGATAAAATCCGGTACAAACAGATATTCAACGCCTCTCATCGTCGGGGCGGCTTGTTCGATAATATGTAATGCTTCCTCATAATTGTCCGGCAGTACCTGGGTCAAAGCCAGTGTGATTCTGCGAATGCGCGCTTTGAATTCCAACTGTTCCCAGCCTTCGGCGAAAACCAATTCATGAAATTGCTGTGTATCCAGCTTCGGGTAGAATTGACGCATCTGTTCGCCGGTCCGATCGATTAATGCGGGAGTGTATTTGTCTTTGATAAGTTCCATGGTCCGCCTCCTTTAGTTACTATCCAGTATACCTCAAATTACAGAAATAAGAACGTAAGTTCCTGAAATTTATTTCTATACGGATGAACGGTGTTAAGGCACCCACCTTCTGTATGGGGGTGCCTGAATTTTCTTAACCTTTGCGACTTTTGGGACGGCGCTTTGTGGAATTGGATTTGCGACGGGTTGGAGTCGTATTACGGCGACGTGGAACATTCGTTGCTTTGTTCCGACGTTTGTTTTTGCGTTTGCGGGACGGCTTATATTCTTCATAGTCTGCATCGGCCGCGCTGCTATCCGTTTTTCCTTTTCCAAAAGGCAGAATGCCCATAACGAGTTTCATCATCGGAGCCATCTGCTGGATACCACCAACGACCTTCTGCATTTTGCCAATTCCACTCATGATTCCATCAATTCCGCCAAAGCGGTCGATCATTCCTTTTAACTCACCGATGTTGGCTAATGAAAAGCCGGAACTGCCAGTAGCAGGCGCCGTTACCGGAGGTGGGGGAACAACCTGAGCTGCACCTCCATAAAAGTTCCCGCCAGCCACACCCTGCCCATAGGGTACGACTGCAGATGCTTCGACTTCACCGAAGCTCGGGTAATGGGGCTCTACGCCAGGATACATCGGTTGGATCTGGGTTTCATTCAAAGACCGCGGAACCACACCGGGCGGCATATAGGCAGAAGTATGTGCCTGCCGATGAGCATGAGAAGACGGACGCTGCCCTGGTGCTGGCTGGCGGTGATAATAATGCTGTGGCATGAAAGATCACGTTCCTTCTATGTTGGATTTCGGAATTGCGTTCCATGAGTTGCATGACAGATGTACATCATAGACCCTTGTGGAACTCCCTTTTGTTATACTGTATGTCATTCGCGGAGAGACGGCGTAGGCGGGTATCCCGGAAAACGGGATATTTGCGGATTTGGGCGCATGTAAGATGGCAGGTTCACGAAGAGTAAAATGCAGTTTAGACACAAAATTGTCACATTTAGAAGGATTGAAATCCTACATAAGTAATCGGATATATACAGGTGAAAACTGGGAAAAAGCGCGGAAATTTCGCCCGATGTACGCGAGGGGAGGACAATAGTACCTTTTGTAAGCGGTAACATGTATTTTTATTCTGTAGTGCGTGAAATCGGTAACGCTTGAAATACCAACTCAGGGTGAGTACAATGTAGGTACACAGTAACCGCTAGGGGATGATGATGAAATGCAGCTGAAAAAGCTAAATGATAAAAGCATTGAACAACTATTCGAGGCTATTTTGACGCTAAAAGATATTGAAGAGTGTTATGTTTTCTTTGATGACCTCTGCACAGTTAACGAGATCCAATCCATGTCCCAGCGGCTGGAAGTGGCTCGTATGTTGGGTAAAGGCAATACGTATAACCAGATTGAAGCAGAGACAGGTGCGAGTACAGCTACAATTTCACGTGTGAAACGCTGCCTGAATTACGGTAATGATGGTTATAAAATGACGCTGGAACGCCTGGGACGCTAACATGAAGAAGCCGGGTGTACTCATCATCAGTCACGGTTCACAGGAGCAGACCTGGGTGGAATCCGTCGATGACGCGATCTCCCGGTTGAATCTGCCTGTTCCATTACCGGTTGAAGCCGGTTTTCTTGAACTTGTGGAAGGACGCCTGATCCAGGACGGTATCGACCGACTGGAAGCACAAGGCGTAACCGATATTCTGGTTGTACCTCTATTTGTTTCGTCCGGGAGTACACATGTGGATGAAATTGAATATGCCATTGGTGCAAAGGAAACACCTGATCGCGAAACGGATCTGGAACCGTTCGATGTGAAGGCTCGGGTTCACTTCGGTTATCCGGTGGATAACGATCCGGATATTGCCGTGATGGTGTGGGACAAAGTCCGATTACTGTCGCAGCAACCGGAGGAAGAAACGATTCTGCTGGTAGGCCATGGGAGTATTCATGATGGTTTTCGCGAGCGTTGGGAAGCTGGAATTTCTTCCCTTGCAGAGCGTGTGCAGGAAGTTAGTGGTGTAGCCCATACGGATTATGCATTGCTGAATCCGGAGAGTGTGTACGACAAAGTGAAGTACTGGAGCGAAGAGCGGGGGAACCGAGTCATTGTGGCGCCGCTGTTTTTGAGTGCCGGTTATTTCACGAGGAACGTTATCCCAGGTCGGCTGCAAGAACTGAACTATGTGTACAGCGGTGAGACACTGTTGCCACATCCATTGCTTGGGCAGTGGCTGGAGCGCCAGATCCAGATTTTGCTGGAGAGATGTAATGAAGTTAAAGCTTCTTCTTGAAGTGATCGCTTTGGCATAGGTGTGTGATCGCATCGCTCGTAGTAATGCAGTATCAATTGATTTGAACTCCATAGCTTCATAAACAATCAAACCACGTCGAAGGACGTGGTTTTTGTTTATTGTAGATCACTTGAGCGAGGATTAGTTTATCCATTAATGGGTGCGTGTAAATTCAGATGTAGCTCCAGTAAATTTATTAATTGGTCAACGATCTCCTCGGCCGGATAAGGCATGGAATTCATAATCCACCACTCCAGGAGGCCCACAGCAGCGGAAGCAAGAAACTGTATGGTGATCTCTTTTTTCATACCTTCCTGGATGCCACAGGCATCCATCTGTTCCTCCACTCCCTGGACCAACAATGTCATCAACTTACTACGGAACGCTGGAATACCTTTTTTAGTTAGAAGTGTGGTATAGGTAGAGGCATGCTGTTCCAGATAACTGAAGGTTCGGAGCAGCGCATCCTTGGCCGTAACGGGTTTTGTAGTAGGGCTTTCGATCATACAGGCATCCAACAACCGCTGCAAATAGGTCTCAATGCATTGATCCAACAGGTCGAACTTGTCAGCGTAATGCAAATAGATGGTTCCTCGGTTTACATTAGCCCGATCAGCAATATCGTTTATCGTAATTTGCTCAAAATCCTGTTCCTCCAGTAACCCCACAAAAGCTTCAATTATTGCCTTTCGTGTCTTGAGTACTCGTCTGTCCATGGCCCCTCCTATGATGGTTTTCAACAATAAGGAATCATTCGTTGATTATTCAACAAAAACGGATATTTTAACGATTGAAGCACAGTAGGTGCTTTGTTACTCTTATTTTATCAACAAATGTTGATAAAACAACGATTATTTATAAACTATGAAATTGAGGGATAACCAATGAAGATATTAGTGTATGGTGCGGGGGTTTTGGGCAGTCAACTGGCGCATGTTCTGGTGCGCGGCGGCAATGAAGTCACCATTCTGGCCAGAGGGAAGCGGGCAGAGGAGCTGGAGAAGGATGGACTCGTCATCCGGCATTTTTTTCAATTCAAAACGACAGTTGATCAGGTTCGGGTAGCCAGAACGTTGGAAGTGGATGACCAATATGATCTGATTTTTGTTGTCATGAAGTATAACGATTTTCCTTCAGTGTTACCTATTCTGGCAGACAATCAGAGCAGCAATATTGTGATTGTGGGAAACAACGCAGATGCACGAAGCATGCAAAACTTTTTGGAGGAAAACAGCAGGGTAGCAAAACAGGTCGCGTTTGGATTTCATGTGAGTGCAGGGAAGCGGGAAAAGGACCGCATGTTATCGGTCGGTGGAGGCAGCGGACAAATGGTAATCGGCAGTCTGGACGGAGAGATAGGCTTTAAACCTTTGCTGGACCAAGCTTTCCAACATGTGAAATACAAGTTAAATGTTCTGAGCGATATTGATGCCTGGCTGAAAAGCCATATCATCCCCATTCTGATGCTTAATGCGGTGAGTTTTAATGAGGAGCGTGAGTTGATCAAGTTGGACGGGAATAGAAAGCAAATCCAACATATGATTGGGGCGATGGATGAAGGCTTTAGCGTACTTGAGGCTATGGGCATAACGATTATACCGGAGATTCAGGCTAAAATGATCCGCAAGCATCAACGGATGTTGTACCTTCTGTTGAAGATCTATAGCATGCTTCCGGTTCATAAGCTGGTCGCGGGTTCGTTTGGAGAGATTGAGGCGTTAAATAATGCATTTACCGATTGGAAAAAGACAACAGGCACCCCGACTCCCCATTGGGATGTGCTGAAAAGAGATTTTACTCCCCTTAAATGAAGTGTTGCTCATTAACCCAATACCGACTACAATAAAACCAACTAATAAAATGGGGATAAGGAGATATACAGATGCGGGAAGTACCTATGCGCTATGTGAAAGCAAATCAGGTTGGTATTGTATTGTTTGTTTTGCTCTCGTTTGTGTTCAATCCAATTGTAGTTCTGGGCTTGCTGTGGATCATTCAGGTGGTGGGGCTGGCTTCCGGTGGCAAATTTAATCTGTTCGTACAGATTGGCAAAGTCGTGCTGACTGGTAAAGGTACAGAGGCGCAGGCGGTGGAGCTACAGCGATTCAACAATATTCTGGCCGTGCTCTTCCTGTCTTTGGCACTCATCTCGTTCTCGCTTGGCTGGGTAGCTGCAGGTTATGCATTCTCCGTCATGCTTCTCGCAGCTGCAAGCGCGGCTCTGCTGGGTTATTGTGTAGGCTGCACCGTCTATTTCTGGTACAAACAGCTGCGTGCAGGCAGAAAAATCGGATTTTGAGGTTGGCTGAAGAAGTGATACAGGTATCCGGGATACTACAATAACTTCATAACGAAATCCCCCTCAAGTGAGCTGCCACTTGAAGGGGATTTTTCTTATCTGAACCAGGCCTTATTTAAATTGTTGGTAAAATTGTTATCGTTGAAAGGCACGTTGGCGCTACCGAAGTTTGTCGTGTTGAGTGCATTTCGTGCCGCAGAAGTCAGATCGTCCCATCCGATTAAAGGCTGAGTTCCGCCAACAGCGTTGGTGACCCCGAGCTCATGGTTCAGCGGCCAAGTACTATTATAGGAAATCAACGGATGGTTACCTTGTGTATTGTTATTGTTCGGTGTAACTTTGGTAAACTGGCCGTGACCGGAATATGCGATAGAGAGGATTTTGGAGTTGGCAGCTGCCGGATTATCGACCCACACGACGATTCCTTCCCAATCATGACGATGGCCGAGTCCAGAGGAAGGGGAGTCTTTGGGGAAATACCACGAATACATGATAGCCCACACCCCATTGTGCCATGCGGAGCGGGAGTAGATCTGCCCTGTATTTGAGCTACAGTTCCCATTCGATGACCCGGACGTATTCAAGCCAGCGCTGGTATTACCCTGTTGATCCACTGCGGGAAAAGGCACACAACCATGATAGACTTTTAGAAACGGCTGAAAACGCTTGGCTGCTTGTTGCATTACGGTGACTGGTGAGACTTCCTGAAATCCGACAACCTGATCATGATTAATTTCTGCTGCTTCAACAACGGTGACCCAAGGAATACATGCCATAAGAAAGACCATAAGCATTAACACAATTTTTTTCATTTACACTTCTCCTTCAAGGGGATGATGTGGTGTTAAGTTGAGGGTTCACTAAAACTATATTGGAAAAAGGTTTATGTTAATTATCTTTTCATCTTAAGATTTGTAAATTTGTAGCATATCTATGTCATAATCATATGAAGATCATCGAAATCGAAGACTAATTCCTGTCCAAGCGGGCAGAATGGTTGATTAATGAGACTATTTTACATAAAAGGTAGTGGGGAAGATTCAGGATCGGTGCGTGAGGTTTATTGGGTAATAGGCAGATTAGTGGGTACGGATATGTTAAAATATACTTATGGATTACAGACTAGGACATCTTTACATTTGATGATATGATAGGAGTTAAAGGCTTTGGAATGAGACGGAATTCCTGATGCATAGATATAGGTAAGACGAAAGATTAGAGCAACATTAACGGAAGTTCATTATTGTGTAAAAAATATGCCCTTTTGTGGACTGATGCAACGTAAGAATATGAGGTCGTTTAGACTCATGGATAATGTGGAATAGGTGGCGTATGAGATGAAAAAAGCTCGCTTAATATATAATCCGACCTCAGGCCGGGAAGAAATGAAGAAACGTCTGGCTGATATTTTGCAGCGTTTGGATCAAGGTGGTATTGAAGCTTCATGTCACGCAACAACGGGTGAAGGTGACGCAACCCGGGAAGCTGAACTGGCAATTGAACGCGGATATGACATGATTATTGCTGCTGGTGGCGATGGCACGTTGTATGAAGTGATTAACGGTATGGCTGAGCGGGAGAACCGTCCTCCGCTGGGTGTGTTTCCTTTGGGAACAACGAATGATTTTGCACGTGCACTCGGCATTCCGAGACAGTGGGAAGATTACGTGGATCTGGTCATTAACCAGCAACTTCGTCCGCTCGATCTGGGCAAAGCGAATGATAAATATTTTATCAACATCGCCGGTGGCGGATCACTGACTGAACTGACCTATGAAGTACCGAGTCGTCTGAAAACGATGATTGGGCAACTGGCCTATTACATGAAGGGTATTGAGAAAATGGCGAGCCTGTCTCCTCAGGAGCTGATTATTCGCGCCGACGGTCAGGAAGAGATCCATGATGAATTCATGTTATTCCTCATCGCCAATACCAATTCGGTCGGGGGATTTGAGAAGTTGGCTCCAGGTGCAACCATCGATGATGGTCTGTTCGATGTGATCGGTGTCCGCAAATGTAATCTGGCCGATATGATTCGCCTCGTAACGCTCGCGCTGCGTGGGGAGCATCTGAACGACAAGAAAGTGGTTCATTTCCAGACGAGTCATATGGAAGTTACGTCCCCGGGATATGTACAATTGAACCTCGATGGAGAGTTGGGCGGTACATTGCCAGCTACCTTTACGAATTTGCGTCATCATCTGATGTTGTATCGTTAAACTTGGCACTTGGCGGAGAATGTGGTCGCTTGCGGAAAGCGTTAATGCCGCAGTGGTTGTTGTATAGCATCGCACAAGTGGTGAGGAGAGTTGGATTCAGCTCTGCCGTAAGGCGAGATGGAAGTGTATTTTCCAGTTGCTGTGTACGGTGGGATCGCGTATAATCTCATGTGGTCACCATACGTTGAGCGGATACAGGGCACATTGTGGTGATTGAGTGAACATGAACAGTGAAAGTTAAGAGTGCTGGTCTAGTTCGACGTACTGCAATGTGATACACCGTGCTGAATGTAGCGTTTGGTTGATTGCCCGGGTGGCGGCTAACGAACTCAGAAAGCCTTAATGTGGCGAAATCGCCGGATCTGCGAATTTAACGAATCTCAGCGTCGTTATTTTGGAGAAAATGACCGAAAAAGGTCGGGAAACAACATCCGAACTTGATATAACGTTTCTGAAGTTCATTAGAAATTCGGAACGTTATTTTTTGATGTGATACCATATAAGAAGAAAGAAGTGAATGTACGTTGTCTAATACGAACCGCAGCGGTCGTGGAAAAAACCGCCGGAATTCGGCTGCCTCTCAGGGGCAAGGGAACGCTTCAGCGTCCCGTCAGCCAAGTCAATCATCTCGTCCATCTACACGTCAGCAGGGAAAAGAGGTGCGGCCACAAGGCGCATCTCTTTCTGCCGTTCGTCCAAAGGGGAGAGCGCGTGAATCTGCACCAATCGAAGGACTGCCCGTTAGCAAAAATGAAGAGACCGTCATCGACATCATTGGTATGAACCATGACGGTGAGGGTGTAGGTCGTGCGAATGGATACACGCTCTTTGTGCAAGGTGCGCTTCCAGGTGAAACCGTCCGTGTGCGCGTAATGAAAACCAAGAAGCAGTACGGCTACGCCAAACTGCTGGAAATCGTGAAAGCAAGCCCGGATCGTGTGTCCGCGCCTTGCCCGATCTACGATCAGTGCGGCGGATGCCAGATCCAGCATATGAGCTATGCCGGACAGCTTGAGTGGAAGCGCCAGTTGGTCGTAGATAATTTGCAACGGATTGGCAAATTGAACGTGATGGTGGAGGATGCGGAGACGTTGGCATCCAACGCGCAAGATGACGCCTCAGTTGATGAGGCGAAGTTGGCGGAACGGTTGGAACATGATGCGAATCAGACAACTGAACCTGGACAAGCATCTTCTGAAGCACAGATGATTGGAAGTAATCGTATTCGTTTTCGTCTCGAAGGTGTCATGAACGAAGAAGATACGGAGCAGGGCATTCGTGTACTGCCTACTATGGGTATGGACGAGCCGTGGCGATATCGGAACAAGGCACAGGTGCCAATTGGAGCTGCCGAGGGTGGTCTGGTAGGTGGTTTTTACGCTAAAGGAAGTCACCGGATCATCGATATGGAGAGCTGCCTCATTCAGCATGAACACAATGACGAAGTGGTCGCGAAGGTGAAGGAGATTGGCAGTCATTTTGGAATTAGCGCCTATAACGAAGAGACAGGTCGCGGATTGCTGCGTCACGTGGTCGTCAAGAAAGCGTTCCGTACTGGCGAGATGATGCTCGTACTGGTCACGAATGGTCGAGACATTCCGTACAAAGACGAATGGATTGGCAGTATCCGTGAAGCGATTCCGCATGTGGCGAGCATCTGCCAGAACGTGAACAAGAAACAGACCAACGTCATCTTTGGCGATGAGACCCGCGTCCTGTGGGGCCGTGATGTAATCTATGATTACATCGGTGATGTTCAGTTTGCGATCTCTGCGCGTTCGTTCTATCAGGTGAATCCAGTGCAGACGGAAGTACTGTATGGGAAAACGGTAGAGTACGCAGGACTGAGTGGCAAAGAGACGGTAATTGATGCCTATTGCGGCATCGGAACGATTTCTCTTTTCCTCGCGCAACATGCGGATCAGGTGTACGGGGTAGAGATCGTGCCTGAAGCGATCGAGGATGCACGTAGCAATGCTCTATTGAACGAGATGCGCAACGTCAAGTTCGAAGTTGGTGCCTCTGAGGACGTCATCCCGCGCTGGAAAGAACAAGGCATCGAAGCTGACGTCATCGTTGTCGACCCACCACGAAAAGGCTGCGACCCGCGTTTGCTCGATACCATCCTGGAGATGAAGCCGGAACGCGTGGTTTACGTGAGTTGTAATCCGAGTACGCTGGCACGTGATCTTCGTGTGTTGGAAGATGGCGGCTATCGCACCGTGGAGGTAACGCCGGTGGATATGTTCCCGCATACGGTGCATGTGGAATCGGTGGCGATGTTAAAATGGAAGGGGCAGGATTAATTCCTACGCCTCTCGTTGTTCCAACTTCCTTATGGATTGAGGACGGGAAATATATAATGTATGGCTTTGATTGAACCGTCTTTAATAACTTCAATTTTTTGAATAAGTCTTTGAAGTGCCTGCTTAAAGACTTGTTGACCTTCAATTTGAAGTTCGGTGAAGCGGGATAATTGCTTTATATAGGCACGGAGTTGTTCTTCCGTGTCTTTTTTTGTACCTATAATACAGATAGAGGTGAAATTTCTTGAACTATAGGGGCATAGATCTCATCAAGTAGAAGCTTCTTATCATCACGCTTGTAGCCAAATGTGGGTAGAGAAGCCTTGTAGGGCGGTTCGTGAAAATATCATCTTCATGTGGCTCGCCGCTGGCCAACAGCCAGACTTTCGTACCAGTAACCTCTTTCTTTCCGAACGGATGAAAGAGGTTACTGGAAACCGTGTTTACCCATGTGCTAGAGTTATAACTGATTTCGATTGGACTTCAAAGCGAGGCAAACTTCATTAACTCAGCTTTGGACGCTGATACACGTGGTTCTGTATCGTGTTCATGAGCGATTCCAGTTTGAAGTCGGGCCGTTCTCCTTAAATAATTGACGTTCGTTCTTGACAGCCCCACAGCATGCGTTGAACATCTCCTTGGCATCAACGGGCTTTTTCAAAACTGTTGACAATTGGTATATTTGTAATTATATTAAATATATCGGGCGATTAGTGCTGTAAATCTACCAGTGTAAACGCTACCAAGAAGAACTTTACGCAGTATAGTTCGATCCCGTCGAGGAAGAAAATGGAGAGTTGATTGGGGACTTACTCCCAGTTGTATATACACTCTGTCCATTTACGAGTGACATTCATCGTAGTTTTGTAGAGCATTTTCAGCAACGCTTCATTGCTTGGGAAAATGCTTTTTTCTTTGGCTTTGCGATGTTGACGATGGTAACCCTCAATTATTTCCGTCGTTGTACTCTTCGCGTCAAGCTTTTTATGTCCTGCATCGTGTCATACTCCGCCTCCAGCATGAATTGCAGAATCTCTGCATACAACTATGCAAACAACTCTTTCAGTGCAAATTCACCTTGTACATCGTTATGAACTTTTTTTTCTTCACAATACTCTCACTTGCTTATCACGTATACTATCCTCTTTAATCAGCCTTTCTAAAGATTATCTAACGGGGGAATATGATGTCTAAATCAATAGAATATATCTTGAGAGATGAAATTTTTGCTGAGCTGGACATCGAGTATCCGGAAGGCCACGATACCCGTTTGTTGGACCAAGGGATCGATTCAGTAGGCTTCATCAAGCTTATTGTTTTAATGGAATCGAAGTTTAACATCTCGATCCCTGATGAAGATCTGTTATTTGAGAAGTTCTCCACGGCTGGATTAATCCTTAATTATTTGACTGTGAAAACGCTATGATGACTATCATTCAGCGTCTATTTCTGGAGGCCTCTGATCGCCAAGATCATATTATCCTTGAAGATCTAAAGCAGCAATGGACTTACGCAGAGGTGATGACAGAAGCTTACTTGATTGCTCTATATATCCACAAGAATTTTGAGCTTGAGTCCGGAAGCCATCTTGCATTATACACAAATAATGAGCCCTTGTTCATTTTTGCGGCGCTGGGCATTCAATTCTGCGGTTATGTGTTAGTACCGGTTCCTTATTCGGCGTCCAATACTGAAATTGAAAATATTTTAAATGCCAGTGACGCCAAATTGGTTATCAGCAAATCTGCACAGCCAGCGCATTTAAATTCCGACATTCCTTGGGTTACCGCTCAGGATTTATCGCAAGAACCAATGCCTTCGTTCGAATCGATCTCGTTAACCAATCAGTCCGATCCCAATCAATGTGCGATTCTCCTTCCTACATCGGGCACAACCGGAAAATCTAAAATCGTTATGTTATCCCATTGGAATGTATTAACGAATGCGTTGGCACATGGCGGAAAGGTGGGGTATACAGAACAAGATTCGTTTCTTGTAACGATGCCCGTTCATTTCAGTTCTACGATTGTCACGCAATTAATTTCTTGCATGTTATATGGAACCCGAATTAAACTTATCAGCTTGCCCTTGCTGCCGCGCACAGCGTTTAAACTGTTTCAGAATAAGGCGGTCACGGGATTCTCAGCGGTGCCTACGCAATTGATGCACTTTGTTTCCGATTTCCATCAGACAAAGAACTGGAGTGCCTTTGATTCCATTGAATTTATTGTAATTAGCGGTGCGGCGACTCCTGCGAAATTAGTAGACCATCTTCAGACTGTATTTCCTCATGCGGACATTATTCAAACCTATGGATTGACCGAAGCTTCTCCGCGGGTAAGCATGATGGAACGGGGAGAGCGCTACTTATCCTGTGGATCACCCATAAATGACGTTTCTATTCGTCTTCTTGACGAAGAAGAGAATGAGGTAGAAGGAGCTGCTATCGGAGAAATTTGGGTCAAGGGCCCGAATGTGATGCTCGGTTATTACAAAAACCCGGAGTTAACGAACGCTACCATTGTTGAGGGTTGGTTAAAGACAGGAGATTTGGGATATTGGAATGAATCAGGGTGTCTTATACTCACAGGCCGAAAGAAGAATATCATTATATCCGGCGGTATCAATATCTATCCGGAAGAAATCGAGGAATTTTTGTACGGCTTGAAAGAAGTGGAGGAGGTCATGGTTGTTGGTGTACACGATGATCTGTTAGGCGAAGTGCCTATCGCATTTCTGAAAGTTTTTAATGAATGCCTGGTTGATATAGATGCACTGACACGACATTGCAACTTGCATTTGTCATCGTATAAAGTGCCTAGACAATGGAGGGTTATAGATAATATTCCAAAAACAAAAACAGGAAAACTGGACAGGGCAAGTACAAAGCGCTTATTGCTAAATGAGATATACTGATTCGGCATCCTTAAGCCATTTAACCAAATAACGAGGGGGGAACGAAAGGTTGAAGAATTCAACTCAAAAATTTGGAAGAGAAATATTGCCGGTCAGTTATCCGATGATTACAACCTATACGCAACATGCTCATCTCTTGTCCATACTTACCCATTACGAGTGCGCACATCCATGGATATTTAGCAATTATATTCAATTATTTATTAACAAAGATTATAAACACCATTGGGGAGATTTTTATTTTCCTGTGACTTATGAGCTGCGGCCTTCGGATGCGTGCAAATGGATTACTACTCAAAAGATACATAGAGATACTGTAACAACTAAATGGGACTCTGTTATTCATTTTATTGTAGAAAATATTAATGCTAATAACTATGTCCACACCATGATCAATTATTTCTACGTGCCCCTAAGCGATCGCTACAATAAACTTCAATTGCATCATGACATATTTGTTTACGGCTATGATTTGGATAGAGAGATGTTGTATGTTTCCGATTTTTTTAAGAACGGGGTGTATAGTCAGGCTGAGATATCATTTAATGATTTCAATCTTGCGTTCAACACAAATCATCTAACAACCAATCATGATTACCTTAGAGAAATGGTTTATCTGTATACATTCAATGATCAATATCAGGATAAATTCAGTACAGATACCCTAGTGAATTCGATAAGAAATTATTTCACTAACAAAACGCCGGAGTATTGGGAGATGTTTAACTACGGGGGCGACAGGGATAATCTTGACTTCGGCATGCAAATATACACAACTCTATATAATTATGTGAAAGAGACATCGGAACATAAGGCTATGCTTGATATAAGACCCTTTCATTTAATTTATGATCATAAGAAGATAATGACGCTAAGATTCAAGTACTTGTACGATAATCAGCATTTAATTGAATTAAATCAAGAGCATATAGATGAATTCACAGCTATTGAACTTAAAGCAAAAATCCTTGTGAATCTAGCGATTAAATATAATTTGACAAAGGATACGAGTATTTCCGAAAGTTTACAAACGCTGATTACGAATATAGAAAATGAAGAATCCATATTCCTTGAACGATGGCTGAAGAAGATAGTTATTCAGTAATGTTGAGGGAGCAGATGATGTCAGTTGTGGATATCTCTTCTTGCACCCGAATAGAAGCTTTAGCGCGAAGCCCGTGGTGATCCGGGCATATTTATGGAAGGAGTGATGCTGGGATTATAATCGTTGGGAGACAGCGTGTTGAGTAAGCCAAACCGTTGCTCTTGTATTAAAGATTCCGTTTGCTGACAGCCTATTGCCTTCTTGTCTTTCAACGATCCGCATTGCTTCAAGCGCTTTTTTCCGGCACAACCACAGCGAATCCACTCACCTCAAGAATCTCTCCTGGTATTTGACCCAACATCTTGTGATTCATGCATAGAACCATATCTGTTCGATTGAATTAATAGTGGTTTCACAAACCTTAAGCAAGGGGGGGGATCATAATATTCATTGTATTAACAGGAGTCGCAGGCTTCATCGGTTCCAACCTTGCCGAGAGGCTGCTGCGGGAAGGCCATACCGTTATCGGCGTCGATAATTTTCTGACCGGGTCTACTGTCAACATAGACAATCTCTTACGGTCGCCCAATTTCAAGTTTATCGAGCATGACGTCATTTATCCGCTCGCAATTGAAGGCCCTGTCGATTGGGTGATGCATTTTGCCAGTCCTGCCAGTCCGCCCAAATATTTGTCCTATCCGATCGAAACGATGAGGGTCAACAGCGAAGGGACGATGCATCTGCTGTATCTGGCCAAAGAAAAGCAGGCTGCTTTCTTCTTGGCTTCAACAAGCGAGATCTACGGTAACCCAACTGTTCACCCTCAGCCGGAAAGCTACTATGGCAACGTGAATTCGGTTGGAGCAAGAAGCTGCTACAACGAAGCGAAGCGGTATGCAGAGGCGATCACCTACTGGATGAACAGGAAATACGGTATACCGGTAAGGGTCATTCGGATCTTCAATACATTCGGCCCGAAGATGGATTTAAATGACGGACGCGTCATTACCAATTTCATTAATGAAATCATGTCCAAGCAAAACCTTACGATTTATGGCGACGGCAGACAGACGAGAAGCTTTCAGTATATCGACGATTTGCTGGAAGGGATTGTGAGACTGCTGAGCACCACGTATGAACAGCCAGTCAATTTGGGGAATCCGGAGGAAGTTACCATACTTGAAGTCGCCCAAATATTGAAGGAGCTAATGAAGTCCAACGCGCAGTTAGAGTTTCTCCCGCTGCCGGAAGACGATCCAAGGAGAAGGAAGCCGGACATTACCATTTCAAGGACGATTATGGACTGGGAACCGGCGATCAGTTTGCATGATGCACTCGCTAGAACGATCCATTATTACCAGGGTCAATATATCCATTAAACGGGAGGTACCTATGCAAGAACAGATCATAGCGATGATATGCGAAATCAAGGAAGACGCCCAACTGGCAAACAGTTTGAACGAGCATTCGAACATCATGGAAGACGGGGGATTGGACTCTTTACAGCTAATTACTTTTGTACTACAGGTGGAAGAGCGTTTCGGTATTGAAATCGATTTTGAACAATTCGACTTCAATCTTATGGAGTCGGTAACGACCTTCTGCAATTATATCTCGGAGCTGCAGAAAACAGCGCCTGTATGAACGATAGACGCAAGTTCGAGCTCATTATCGGGACATTTGACGCGGAACGCTTCTGGCGCGACCCTAATCTAGCCAAACTGCCGTCGTTTCACGATCCTGAAATGGAGAATATCGTGATGGCCATGGATGAGCTGCTCTTCCCATTTTGCGAGGCGCAGGATAAGCTCATTACTCGCTATCGAATGAACGTTTGCCATAAAGAGTATTTGCATGAGATCGGATTTAAATTTCTTTCCAATTCAACCGATCTCGAGAGTCCTGATGTAGGAAGCGTAGGCAGAACCGCCAATATATTCGACCTGCTCACATCAGCCGATCGAATGGGTGACATGGATCTCTACTTGCTGGACGGCGCCCGGTTGTCGCCCTTTGCCGTCATTCCGGGGGTAGATCGTACTGCAGCGCGTTACGGGCTGGAACAGGATTTTCCAGCTATCGAAACGGTTCAGACTGTCAATTCGAAGCTGTATTCAACCGAATTGAACCGTCGCCTTGATCTTCGGTGTGACAGCCAGACGGTCTATTCTCCCGAAGAGCTGCTGGCAAGCGGCTTGACTTTGCTGAATCAAGGACCCTTCCTGATCAAAGATGAGTTTGGGGTATCCGGGAAAGGGAATTTGCTGATCGAGTCGGAAGCGATTTTGCAGCGAGTCACATCCTATGTCGCCGATCAGTGCAGCAAGGGAAAAACGGTTCGGTTTATTATTGAGCCGTTCCTCCGCAAGGAATTGGATTTTTCTTGCCAATTCCACATCGATTCAGACGGTACTTACCGACATATCTCAGTGCAGCAGTTGGTTAATCGCAATTTCGCTTACCAAGGCTCCTATACAGCAGACGATAGGTTGCTTCATATGCTGCAGGAAGCGAAGTATTTTGATGTAATGAAACGGGCGGCTCGCGAGCTTTATCGGTCGGGTTATCACGGCGACGTATGCGTCGATTCTATGCTGTTGACAGACGGCCGCATCGTTCCGATTGTTGAGGTGAATGCAAGAAGATCGATGAGTCTGATCAAGCATTACGTTGACCGCTACCTGAAGAAGCACGACACGGCCGGGAGCATGACGCATGCGACTTTACAGTTTGCATGCGATGTATCATTCGATCAATTGCTTGAATCGCTGGACCGCGAGGGTGTTCTATATAAGCCTGATCGAGGATTCGGTATTTTACCGTTAAGCGCGAATACGCTCCTTATTAACAAAGTCGTCAGCGAGTGCAAGGGGATCCGGAATAAGCAGGTGAAAGGCAGATTATATTATTCGTTGATCCAGGGGGAATGGGATAACGAACGATTGACCGCTAAGGTTAAGGAGGTGCTGTCGTCGTTATCCTTCAAGATCGCCCGCTGATGCAGTCCGAAGCGCTTAAAGCCATGAATGGAGGAAGAAATTTTATGGGTAAGCGGAAAGTGACGATTCTATGCTCGGGTTTCGGTCTGGGTTTCTATATTCCCGGTCTGTTAGCTGCAAGTGATTTCGAGAGAAGGGATATCGCGACGGAAGTGCTCGTGTTCGAAAGCTATTTGGAGCAAGACAAGATGGATCATATTGTAGACAGCAGAAAGGCTTATCACAATAATTTCGCACTTGCCAATTTATCGGCCCGAATGCCGATGGATATCCGGGGCAGCATTGATTATGCCCAGGTCGAGCTATTGCTGGAGGCGTGGAAAGCGGAAGACCGGTACGAATTCATATCGTTATCCGGACACTGGATCTATATTCTGGATTTGTATAGGGAGAAGATGCTGCCGAATCAAATTCATGTAGACCTGCTCTACGTCGATTCAGATCTGGCCCCGTCTTGGAAGAGCTTGAAGAAGTTTCATTCTCGCTATGACGAGTATTATTACAATGCTTGTCTCTATGACACTGACAAGATGGAGATTCGATGCGAAATCCCAGTTCTTCATCGTACGGCACTGCCCTTCGACTCAAGGAAGCGGCGGCTTGTTGTTCATGGTGGCGGCTGGGGGATGGGCACTTATCAAAGTACAATTCCAGAGCTTGCCGGCCATAACTATGGGCTTGATATCGTAGCTTACGATTGGAAGGAAGCGAAGCCCGATCCCGATCACCGATATTGGATGAATGATCCGGAATGGTGTGCATGGGTGAAGAGTGCGAACGGCCTGCACGAGTTTCCGCCATACATCGAAATAACGGGAGAAGACACGAAGTCATACGCCGCTGAGGTTGATCATCATTGGTTATTCGATATCGCTTCGGAGGCGATGGCTATCGTGGCCAAGCCGGGAGCGGGCACATTAATCGACTCGCTTGCATCCGAAACCCCTCTTATTCTGCTGGAGCCGTTCGGAAGTCACGAGCTTAGCAATTTGGAATTGTGGGAATCACTGGGGTTCGGAATACGCTACGAGAAGTGGCGGGAGATGGATTTTTCCGTAGAGGTCCTTAGGGAGATGCATCAAGCGATCATGAACAGACCCGGAGAACGGACGAATTATGTGGATCATTATTGTGCGAGAGTCGCGTTAACGAAGGGGTAAGATTTCAATGGCAGAAGGGGTTATGCGATGAGCGTAAACAAATTGAGTGTCGCCCAAGATAAGACAAAGACAAGCTATCCGAGATGGATCGTCATGCAGCTGTTGGAGGAGTGTAATTTACGATGCAAGATGTGCTATGAGTGGGGACTCGAAGGGCCCTACAAAAGCAAAAAAACGTTAGCGCATCTGGATCCGGATCTCATTAAAAAGATCATCGTCGAGTGCAGCCCGGGCAAGCCGTATTACGATTTCTTCGGCGGCGAGCCGCTGATGTACCCTTGGCTGAGCGACATTCTCGCCATGATCAATCACTATGGAAGTAAAGCGGACTTCCCCACGAACGGCACATTGCTTGAGCAGCATGCCGAGATGCTTGTCGAGACTGCTCCAAATAAGATCTGGATGTCGCTCGACGGCCCTGAGGAAATCAACGATAAGCAGAGAGGCAAAGGCGTATTCAAGAAAGTAATCAAGGGGATCGAGAAGCTTTATGAGCTTCGGGAAAGCAAGGGCAAGCAATTTCCGAAAATGGGTGTATCCTTTATCATTACGCCCTTGAACTATATGTACGTTGAGGAATTTTTCTTTAAGCATATCGACTTGTCAATGTTGGACCATATCAGCATGGAAGTGCAACTCTATGCAACGGAAGAGCAGTATGCCCAATATGTGGAGGTTCTTAGTGACAAATTCGACGTTCATGAAGCTCCTTATGCCAAGGGGATGGTGTGGCGTGACACCAGTTCGTTCAGCCAGATCGATATTCCGGAATTGACGAGACAGCTCAATAATGTTAAAGCGTATTGCTTGAAAAACAGCATCCATGTGATCACCTATCCGAAGACGATAGATGAACAAAATTTGAGCAACTATTTCTCGGGGCAATTCCATCAGATGGCTGATAAACGGAATCGGTGCTCCCTTCCATGGGTTTATGCGGAGATTACGGCAAGGGGCGACGTTTCTCCCTGCCATGCCTTCTATGATCTGACCTTTGGCAACGTGAACGAAGAGAGTTTGCTGGATATCTGGAGTAGTGACAAGTACAAAGATTATCGCGCGTATATGAAAAAAAATATGCTTCCGATTTGTACGGCTTGTTCAAGGTATTATATCTATTGATTCATGTGAATGACCTAATAAGTTTAAGAAGGGTGTGTTGATATGAATCCAAAATCAGAGATTAAACATTCCCCAAAGGATTTGCAAATATTGAAACGTACTATCAAGAATACGGTGGAAACAAAGCGGAACATGGAGAAAATAGCGGGTTACGCGACACCGTTGCCAGAGTCGGTCGGGATTAAACTGACGAACCAATGCAACTTGCGCTGCAAGCACTGCTATCAATGGAACGACACCGGCTACCATCACTTTATGACACCGGAGCAACAGCGGGAACAGCTCGACTACGGGCTGCTGGAGAAGCTGATCCTTGAGACGGAACCAGCCAAGTCGAGACTCTATATCTGGGGCGGCGAGCCGCTCGTATACAGCCATTTCGACCGTTTGGCCGATTTGCTTGAAGCCCATCCTCGCGAGACGACGATCTGCACGAACGCGATGCTGATCGAGCGAAAGCTGGACGCCTTGCTGAGAATCTCCGACAATCTGGAGCTACTCATTGCACTTGATGGATTCGAAGAAGAGAATGATGCGCTTCGCGGCAAAGGGGTATTCAACAAGGCGATTGATGCTATTCGGATGCTAGTCGAGCTGCGCAAGGAAAACCGATTCAGGGGCAAAATTACGATCCATACCGTCGTTAACGATGCTATGACCGACAAGCTTTACGATCTGCTGGACTTTCTGGAGGACGTCGGTGTAGATATGGTCATGGTCTGCTTCCCGTGGTACATCTCGGACGAATGCACGCAGGGAATGGACGATTACTTTGACCAGAAGTTCGACTTCCTTCCGGCGAGCGAGCACAAGGGCGAACGAAGCTGGCACGCCTTTAACTACAAGCTCGATCCGGAGCGTATCCCTGCTTTGATGAGCGAGTTGGACCGGGTGAATAATCGGGTCTGGAAAATGCGTTTACGCTACCAGCCGAATCTGGATTATGACCAGATCGAAGATTTCGTGCTCGGCAAAGAGGTGAGGAGTAAAGGCACGATGAACAAGAAGTGCCTGGCTCTCTCGAACCGGATGGATATTACGCCCGATGGAACGATTGTTGCATGCAAATTTTTCAAGGAGTTCGAGATTGGCAAATTAAATGAAGCGTCCGTACAAGAATTATGGCACGGCATGACCTACAGAAGGATAAGGGAAATGATGGATGAACGACTGACACCGGCATGTTCCAAGTGCAGTGTCTTGCATTTGCACGGTGTTTAACTATTCTACATGAGCATAAATGAGGTGAACCAGTGAGCATTATCCAAGTGGAACGCTTATCCAAAAGCTTCAATTACTACGAAAAAGAATTGGGGTTCAAAAAATCGCTAAAAAATTTAGTGAAGCGGAAATCACTGATCAAAGAAGCGGTTAGCGAGATATCACTTGTAATCGAGCAAGGCGAGATGGTCGGGTTCTTAGGCCCGAACGGTTCCGGCAAAACAACTACGCTTAAGATGCTGTCCGGCATCTTGTATCCGACAAGCGGGCAAGCGACGGTATTAGGCTATGTCCCTTGGGAGCGAAAAAAAGAATTCAAGATGCAGTTCTCGATCGTGATGGGGCAGAAATCGCAGTTGTGGTGGGATTTACCGGCGAACGAATCGTTGTACCTGAACAAATGCATTTATGAGGTCGAGGATAAGCCCTACAACCTTGTCCTGGATGAGCTTACGGAGATGCTTGATGTTAAAGATCTGCTCAATATTCAGGTACGTAGGCTTTCGCTGGGGGAACGGATGAAGATGGAGTTAATTGCGTCGCTCATCCACCGGCCTAAGGTGATTTTTCTGGATGAGCCTACAATCGGACTCGATCTGATTTCGCAGAAGCGCATTCGGGAGTTCCTGAAGTATTATAACCAGCAGACGAAAGCAACGGTCATTCTGACAAGTCACTATATGGCGGATATTGAGGATTTATGCAAACGAACAATCATCATCAATCAAGGGAAGATCGTATACGACGGCGATCTTCGGCGTGTGAACGAGCTGTTTCATGCAAAAAAGATCATCAAGCTGCAATTTACGGACGAAGTGCCAAGGCAAGCGCTAAGCGACTATGGCGCTATCATGCAACATGACGGCATTCATGCCGTCATGGAGATCGATAAGCATGACCTTCAGCGGCTTTCCAAGATGATGCTGGACCGGTTCCCGATCCTCGATTTCACAGTTGAAGATATACCTGTCGAGCGAGGCATCGAAAGCTTGTATCAGAAAGATGGGGTCAGACATGAAAGCCTTACAGAAGTATAAAAGGACGTACATCCTTGCGCTTCAGAATGCGATGGAGTATCGGACCGATTTCTTTATGAGTATCATCAGCGGCGGCTTCATCATTCTCGTCCAATGCTTCCTCTGGACGGCCGTGTTTCGCAGTTCGCCGCAAGAGATTATTAATGGCTATACTTATTCACAGATCATCATTTATTCCGTGTTGTCCGGCGTCGTCTCCAAGCTGGTTTCTGCCGGCTTCGAAGGGGAAATCGCGAATGATATCAAGACGGGTGGACTGAGCAAATTTATCGCTCAGCCCATTCATTATTTCAGCTATCGGATATGCAATTTTTTCGGTGGGAAAACGGTTCAGATCGGGGTCGTCCTTGTCTTATTCGTCATACTGATGTTCGTTTTTACTCAGATTTGGGGGTTTCAGCTTAGAGGGGTGCAGATCGTTATGTTCCTGGTCAGCATTCTATTCGGACTGCTCATCAACTTCCTGCTTTTTTATTCGATTAGTGCTCTCGCGTTCATCATTACCGAGGTTTGGGGCGTTTATATCGCGTTCAATCAAGGCGTCTATCTGCTAAGTGGTGCCATCTTTCCGCTTAATATTTTCGGAGATACGTTTGCCAGAATCTCCAGCTATTTACCGTTTCAATATGTCGTATTCTTCCCGGTTAACATCATCAATGGGAGCATGGCGATTCATGAAATAGTGCGCGGACTCCTCTTACAAGCGGTCTGGGTAATTGTGCTTATGATGATTTCGAAGTTGTCGTGGGATTCCGGGATGAGGAAATATGTAGCCGTTGGAGGTTAGATCTGTGAGTATCAGCTTGACGGAGTTTCGGAAGCATGTACGTATGTTCTTTATTTTCGCTAAGAACAGCTTGGTCGGTTACATGGAATACAAAGCGAATTTCTACTCCGGTTTGATCATGGAGACCGTATTTCTGTTTTCCAAGCTGATCTATATCTTGTTCGTTTTCCAGCTCGGGATCGAAATCAATGGCATTTCTCCTGACCAGATGTTGATCTTCACGGGGACCTATACGATTATGATCGCAATCTATACAGGACTGTTTATGGATAACTTTTATAGATTCGCCGGCCATATCCGCAACGGGACGCTGGACTTGTATATGACGAAGCCGCTTTCGCTGCAGTTCATGATTTCATTCCGGCACGTTAACTTCGCGTTTCCGATCCCGAACCTGATCGCCGGGATCACGATGATCGTACTGGCTTGGCGGCGTCTTGACATCGAGCCAAGCTTGATCCACGTGGCCGGATATATCGGCGTGATCTTGAGTAGCACGATCGTGACCTATTCGGTGCTTCTACTTCCGCAAATCCTTGCCTTCTGGACGGTGAAGTCCGGTTCGATCTTCGAAATACTCGACAAATGTTGGGATTTGAACAATATGCCGATGTACATATACCCCAAATGGCTGCGGAGAATTGGGCTGTATGTCGTGCCGATCTTGTTCATCACCAACATGCCGTCGGTTTATTTGATTGATCGATTGGACTTGTTCCTTGGGATATGGATTTTTGTAGCTCCCGTTATATCGCTTCTAGTGGTCAGGCTGTTCTGGAAGCTGGCCGTCAAACGCTATGAAAGCGCCAGCAGTTAGAGAAATGCCCTACAAACAAATTGTTGAGAAGGTGAATTGAATGAGCAAGACGGAGCATGAGCGTCATCCATTGCAGACAGAGGCCATTACAAAGAAACGGCTGCACAACGGGATTGAAATCTATCAAAACAACGAAGGAGAGACCGAGTTTCTCTACAATGAGATTTTCCACAAGGAGATGTATTTCAAGCACGGTATTACGCTTCCGGATCATGGCACGGTCCTGGACGTCGGGGCTAATATCGGCATGTTCAGCCTATATGTCAGCAGCAAAAGTGACTGCAGAGTATATGCCTTTGAGCCACTGCCTCCGACGTTTAAACTCTTGAAGATGAATACGAGCTCGCTTCCTCGCGTAACGACGGTTAACGTCGGGCTTTCCAATGAGATCAAGGAAGCGGAGTTTGCCTATTTTCCTACGATGTCCACGGACTCTGTCCAGATCAAATACAGGGAGAACCACGATCAAGATCTCCGATACGGGTTAATCAACCATTACGAAGATAATTTCGCTGACCCGCGAATGCTAAACCGCTTTGTCGATCATCTTATGTCGCCGAAGCTTCTGAATGAACAAGTCTATCGTTGCAAGCTAACTACGATCTCCGATATGATCCGTTTTTATGATCTGAACCAAATTGATCTGCTCAAAATCGACGTGGAAAAAAGTGAGTTCGAGGTGCTGGAAGGAATCGAACCGGAAGATTGGGGCAAAATCAGGCAAATTGTAATGGAGGTACACGGACTGGACGGAGAGCAGATCAGCAGGCTCGAGAACATCTTCCAAACCAACGGCTTCTATGCCGTGATCGATTACTACGCAGATTTGAATATACCAAATTACTATAATGTGTACGCGTTGAATCAAATGCATACGTCGGCTGGGTGATAGTCATGCTACAACATCTACATGCAAGGTTGGTATGCTCCAGCTGCAAGGGCGTGCTGGTCCAGTCGGAGGCATTGCTGCAATGCTGCAGCTGCGATGCGGTATATACGAACGATGACCGTTATGTATCGATGCTCGACCGGCGTGAGCAGTTTGTCCACCCTTCCGAATGGAACCGGAAAGAGGCTGAAATTCGGGATTATAGCGAGATTTCGCACTCTCTTGCGTTGTCCGGTATAGGCCGATTCGCAACCTTCTTAAATTATGGTTACGTCCCGCACGGGAATGAGCAACATGCGGTGATCGAGCCCGACGATGCATGGAATAGAAACTCGGTCAAGCTGCTGCTTGAGACAGTGGGCAGGACGGCGATTCGGGAGCGGCAGGTGATCGACATCGGATGCGGCAGGGGAGGGAACATAGCAGCTCTGTCTAAATATTTCAAGCCGCTGTCTATTGTCGGTCTCGACATCTGCCCGGCGAATATTGCCTATTGCAATGCCAAATCCCGAGGGGGTGAATCTTTTTATCTCGTCGGCGATGCGGAGAATATACCGTTTGCAGACGAGAGCTTCGATGTGGTGTTAAATATAGAATCCGCACATGCCTATCCGAACCGATCACGATTCTATGAAGAGGTGTACCGGATAATGAGAGTTGGCGGCGTATTTCTGTATACGGAGCTGATGCTGGGAGATCAGGTAGCGCAGAACATCAGGCTGTTAGATGAAGCAGGCCTGTCTGTAATCCGCAATCAGGATGTGACTTCGAATGTTCTTCTATCATGTGATGAGAGTGCGAAGCAGCGTACTGGCACACAAGGGATTGCGAGCAACGCCAAAGCGAGCACGAATATTGGAGATATCAATGAATTCATCGCATTGCCCGGCTCGAAGAAATATGAAGAGATGAAGGCTGGAACGCGGCAATACCGTATGATGAACCTTGTTAAGAGGTAATATAGCCGTAATATCAACAATAATTTTAGGGCGTGTCTGAAAACGCTGAAGGCGGCAGATTTTGCTGGATTTTCGTTCCAAGCAAGGAAGTTTTCCGCAGGTGTGCCGGGGCACGTCAAGGGAAAGTGACGTAGCAGGGGGCGAAAAGGCGGTAAAAGATGCACTTCAGAGGTTTCAAGACACGTCCTAGTATAGGAGAAATATTTTATGGAAGAAATTATTTCCCTGGACACCTTTCAGCCCTTCGACGGCATGACTAAAATGTATCCTCATCATAATTTTCCTTATTTTAATTGCGGCTACAATTTGTTGTTAACGCTTGCCAGATATTTTAAAAAAGATGAGTTGCCGATTTTGAATAATGTTATTAGCATTTATAGATTTGATAAACAAAAAATACAAACAAGAGGATATTTCAAGTTAGAGGTGTTGGATCTTGAGGAGGGAGATCAGATCCTTGAGGAAATGGGGATCTCTATTCGTAAAAAATCCCCTGAACTAGATACGTTACAAGATGAGATCATAAACTCTATTTCAAGTGGTCATCCGATTTCCATATTTATTGATTTATTTTATCAACGCGGGAGAGACTTTTACTATAACAAAAAACATGGACTGCACCCTGTTTTTGTCTATGGCTTCAATCTTACGAACGAGGAAATATATACGGTTGATGATATTACAGAATATAGACAATATTCTCTGCCATTTTCAGAATTTAAATGGTCATGTATGACTTCGGAACACGTAAAGATGCCAGACTACTTTTGGGAATATGCGCTAGTGCCCCCCGGTAATCATGAGATCTTGAACAATAAGAATTTAGCACACACAACCATCAATACATTCGTAGAAAATATGTGCAGGTATCAAAATGAAATAACGGAAAGTTTGAATAATATACTGTTGTTGGCAGAAAATTACGAGCTCATTATAAAAAATGAAACGATTATAGAAACACTGAGCAGTACTATTTATAGAAAATGTTCTGAGAAATACAGGTTAAATACTCTCTATAAGTACAACATTGATCATATCAATGTAAAACATACGCTTGACCCGTTATTGGACCAAATTATTCATGACTGGAAGACAGTAAGGATCTATTCGAATAAAGCCATCATGTCCCAAAAGTTCACTGGGGAAATCATAGACAAGTGCATTGGTTTATTTACAAAAATATATACGAATGAAGTACATTTTAATAATCAATTATTTTTAATGTTAAAGGCTTTCAGGTAAAATCACATCTAATATTGCTAGAAATGAGCCATCAACAGGCATACTGTGCATGTGTCTTTTCATCGTATGAAAAAAGCCGCTGTCTGCATCAACACTTTAAACACAAACGGCAGAGATGCCGTTTTTTTTGATTTTGTTACAGCACACTAGTCATGTGGAGTGTTACTCACTGTTGGTCAGGAAAGACTAATAGTTGAGATGTATTGGCGGAAATAGCAAAGAGGGGCAATTAACCCCTCTTTTTCTTTTTCCCTCTGAACTACCGTGTCCCGTTAGTTCAACGAGGCCGTCTTATCTTTCATTTATGACAGGTGATGATCTTGTAAAGATCTATGATTAATTCGGACAGAGGCTTTTTGAGCAAAATGTAAGGACTTTTCTTCAAATAATCCATATCATAAAGAAATGAAAAGCAATTCACAGCGTGTGTGGGCTCCAAATATAGGAGGGTCACAACGCAGAACACATTGGTTTTATGAAAGAGTAAGTGGAGAATATCTCATCGAACAGGCGTATCTGACAAAAACAGAAAAACTAAATTTCAGCTCGAAAATCCGAAAACTCAACTCATTGAAAAAACCTCTCTATCTAAGAGTGAAAATTCTTGGCTTAAAAAGCCAGATGTTGTATCCAAGGTGGCGCAGTATAGCTTTGCTTCTTTCGCAGATTACATCACAGAGTGGAACGATCTCTCTTTTCCTGGCGCAACATGCGGATCAGGTATACGGGGTGGAGATCGTGCCCGAAGCGATTGAAGATGCTCGCAGCAATGCGTTCTTGAACGAGATGCGTAACGTGAAGTTCGAAGTTGGCGCATCCGAGGACGGTATTCCATGCTAGAAAGAACAAGGTATTGAAGCTACATTTACCTGTTTTAATAAATTACTTTGCCCGAAGCTTCTAAAGCTCGGGCTATAGTTGTTATAACCATTAGTAGAGTTGATGTTGGTCTGAACAATATCAAGTTTTCCAGTTTATCCTTTTTCAATAGCATTGTGTTGTTGCTCAGTGTTTGCAAATGCCGCAGTAAGACGTGGTGAAGGTATACCTAACTTTTTTGCTTCTCTCACAACTTCAAGTACTGCAAAACCGGCTTTACTATTGTTGTATTCAATGAAAAGTCGCGGTAAGTTGCCCTTTGCAAAAATAACCTTGTTAAACAGCGTGCCGAGAAGTGCTGATGGAATTTTGGTCAACATTAGAGTAATCGCGTCCATCTTTGCGCCTCTTGCTTTAAGTACAGGTGCCATTTCCCGCATATTCTTACCAACATTTGCGAATGAGTCACGATGATTCATAAGTGCTGGAAAACTTCCCCGTTTTAACACCTCGGTCTCCATCGCCGCATTCACGGCAAAGTGATTCCATAGCCAGCTTTGCATATCCTTTATCCAATTGATTTTAAAATGGGCGCTTTCAAATAGTTCTTTGACCTTGTTGTTTATCTGTTCCGTGCCTACACGTGGTTTTTCCAGAAATATCGTTTTTAAGAAGCCGCCCCTAAGCTTATTGTCCTCAATGCCGCCTCCTGCTCCTGGGAAACCAAAGACAACATTGTTCATAGACAAGGGCAAGATCGATGATTTTAAATCCTGCCAAATATTATTGAAAATAAGGATCGGGGTGTTACCCGCGGTAGTCGATAGTAATTGTGCTGCTTCGGGAAGTTGTTTCGTGTTGACACTCGCAATAATAAGATCGTAATTTGGGCTTATCTCCTCATGCAGCTTGACTTTCCAGTTTTCCTTGATTAACCGTTTCGCTCTTCGTGCGTCCCACATTTCAAGCGCTATATGACTTCCGAAGGTTTCTTTTCTCCCTTTTCTAACGTAAAACTCAACGGTGTGGCCTGCCTTTTCGAAAGCCCACGCGTATTGGGTCGATATTACACCTCTACCGAAAAATAAAATTCTCATCTTAGCCTCCTAATAATCAATATTCATCCTTGTTGATGATCCAACAACGTGTTGTATAATATTATTGTATTGATTCACTATACGGTCATCAACCATCAGATTTTTAATATCTGTCGGATAATTGATCGAACAGCAAACGGAGGAAAATAATGAAAAAGCAACCTGAAATTACGGACAAAACAAGGCAGACATTCATAAATGTATTCTGCGATTTATATAGCCAAAAACCCATCGAAAAAATATCTATTCAAGAGATTGCTAACCAATCAGGATATAATCGGAGTACATTTTATCAATACTTTACAGATATCTATGAGTTGTTGGACTGCGTTGAGGAGCGTATTTTGAAATCCATTAAGGAGGAAATGGCAGGCAGAGAGTTTTCTACACATACTATTCAAGATGCACTTCAATGCTTAGAAAATGCAGAGGAGATTTCAGTTCTTAAAGCTATATTGGGCGACTATGGTTCTGTTCATTTTGTGGAACGCTTGAAAAGAGAAATTCCCTTTGAGCGATTGATTGTGGATTTTCCAACAGATGATGTCTTGGCACCATATATCATTGAGTTTTACATTTCAACATTAATATCTATGTTTCGTCTTTGGATACGCAACGACAAAGATCTATCGTCGGAGGAATTGATCAAACTGATCGATAGTCTATTTTCAAAGGGGATAACACCGTATCATATCTTTGGCACGGTCAATCCGCAGCGTTCTGGAGTGTAGCGATGTTGGTTAGAAGCTAAACATAAACAGAAGGGGTTCGAGAATTTATACATAATTCTCGAACCCCTTCTTGTCTAATACACATGCACACTCGCGCCAACCACAGATTTGTTTTGTACGGAATTACCGGATAGATATACCTTTTGCAGATTAGGCAGCTGGCTTAGGGTCTCGATATTGGAAATGGCATTGTTCTCGAGATGAAGTTCCTCTATGGCCTGCCAGTTACTCATGAATTCTAAAGAATCCAAATTGCTATCCTGCATGGTGAAGGAACGTAGAGCGGACATGTTGGCAAAGTAAGGCATCATTTGATCAATTTCAGTAACAGAGGTATTGTTCATGCTAAAATATGACTGGTTTAAGGTCAAATGTTCAAGTACGCTGTTCTTCGCGGCCGCCTTTTGTTCAAAGTTCAGCCTACACTCGTAGCACACCAGAGATTTCACCTGCTTCAAACGAAATAAGGCATCGCTTTCCTTGAACAGTGACGAGTCGTAAATGTTTAAGGTCTCTAGGCGGGACAAGCCGTCCAGGGCGGCAAGACGGGTTATTTCATCGATCTCCCAGAGCGAGAGTTGCTCCAGTTTCGGGAATTTCCCCAGCGCAGCCAAGTTCAATTCCCCACTTCCGCCACGGAGCGTCAGACTGGTTGTAACCGGGGCCTTTAGCCCGGGGAGAAAGGAGCTTGGAATTTCCACTCGCTCTACTTTAGGCAGTGTCAGCGCTTCTGCATTCTCGTAGTAGCCGGACAACGTTAATTCCCGCAAAGAGGGCAGACTGTTTATGGCCTTTACCGAGCCAAGCTCACTTAGAGAAGCCAGGCGTAGTGTGGTAATAGAGTTTTTGCCGGTCAAGCGCTCCAGACTGGAGAAGTTTACATTTTCAATATCTAACGTTTGTAGAGCAGGCATATTTTGCACAAAGTCGATGGACTTTACATTCGTTAAATAGGACAACTGAAGCTCCTGAAGCTGGGTCAAGGCATACAGCGGCTGCAGGTCTGTGGTTTCACTGTACTGTATAGACAAGGATGATAACCCGGTCATGGACGACAACCATCCGAGTTCATCGACAAAGGTGAGCGATAGGGACTTGATTGGCAATTGGTTTAACAAGTGAAAATCTGTTACGGACTCATCCACATAGGTAATGGATAAAGAGTTCAGATTGGGGAATTCCAGCAGCATGGCCAACTCCTGATTGCTGCGAAGCTGAGTGGTAAGCTCCGTAATTTTAGACTTGTCGCCAAAGTAGCCCGAAAATGTACTAAAGGATTCGTTAAAAGCGCCAGCATAACTTTTTAATCCGGGCATATGGGCCAGAGTGGTTTGGTCCGTCTGGGATATTTCATAGGTATTCGTCAGGTCCAATGCCGTCAGTCCCTTAAAAGCTTCAAAATCTCGCTGATCAATCCGCTGGCTATTCAGTTTCTTGTCCTGAGTAATATAAGTGATCTTCTCGGCTTTTTCATCGCTGAAGGGATCGGAGAGGCTATATGTAAACTTCCACTGATCATTCTCCGAATGCTCTACGGTTAAATAGCGAATACGAGCCAATTCCTCCTCTGTCGGCAAGGCAGACCCTTTATCGAAGATATCTCGCAAAAGTGAGAGCAGAACCTCGCTTTCAGGCATCTTTCGTACAGGCAGATTGGCTTCTGTTTTTGGATAGGTGGAGCTGTTGCTATAATAAAAATATGTACCGATCGCGCCAGTTAGGACTAACATCAGTATCAGCATTACCTTTACGGAGGCAGTCTGCTTCGGTGGTACTTTAGGGGGCGTTCCATGGTAATGATTAATAGTCTGGTCTACGTAATAGACATGATTTTGCTTCAATAAAAGTTCTGTTTCACAATAGGGACACTTTAAAACCTCATCCTTCTTGTATTCAATTCTTCCGTTGCAATTGGGGCAGTTTAGCGGGATAAACGCCACGAATGTCCCCTCCTTCATTATGATGGTCATAAGATCATGCTGAACGGTCATCTGATTTCATTATACTTTGTGAATTTACGTTTGATGAGAGAAAGAAGTTTCACATAACGAAGGAGCAGGGAATCCTGCTCCTTTTTGATCTTTTTTAAGTATGGTCTGGTGGTAGGTCTTATTAAATAAATCATCAAGCAATAGATGTAATCGGATGTTTAACGTGCACAGGGTAGAGATGTTCACCATGAGTTCTTACAAATAAACCTTCATTGGTGATCGAACTTTTTAGAACGATATCATCTGTTGCATCTGCAATCTTATCCAAGATATCTTTCATATTCATTTCGTTTAAGCTAACAACGTCGAAGAGCTCAATATGATTGTCTTCTTTCTGATAAATAACAATGATGTTCTCGTTTTCCAAGTAATAAATATCATCACTAAAAACATTCAGGCAATAAAACATGAGTATCCCTTGAGCATGCTGGGTTGCGAAATGGCGAGAAACAGGCAATCTTTCCGATGCCAATTTTTGAATAAGACGTAAATCATCCGCGTTAGTAACATTTAGTTTTCGGATGTTCGCAGGCTCAGGTGATTTTTTTGCCGTATAATTTATTGAAAAAAGATGTTCTTCCACAGGCGTAAACCCAAACTTGGGGTAAAAATCAAGCACCGATTCATTGGCAAAAAGGTACATGTAATCGTACTTGTTCTCGTATTCCTCTAAAACTTTGTTCATTAAACGTGTAGAGAGTCCTTTCCCCCGATAATCAGGATGTGTCATCACCGTGCCGATTTGAATCGCTTTTTTCTTCTCACCGTGAATGATGAGCTCAAGGATGTTAACAGAAACGTTGGCAATAACCTGGTCTCCATCGACATATGAATAAGGGATGTAACGCTCGCCCCAGTATCCTTGTTGATACCAATCTTCAAAATTGATCTCAAACGTGTTGACAGCAAGCTCGAAAAAACTCTTGCGCAGCACTTCATTGTTTTTATAATTCTTCATAAATATTAATTCTTGCATGGTATTACCCCCTTAATCCTCAAAAATGACTGTTTGTAAAGTGGTACGATCCCGTATTTAACTATGTAAAGTATGATTACAGGTAAAATTCTGCTTATAAGTTGTTGTTGGTTAAGCAGGAGTTGTAACAAGAGAAAGTGGAGTTTGATATGGAAAGAGACGCGAGCGAATTCGCGTCTTCTTTTTTGCATGCTTTATAGGATATGCTTAAATGCAATTGCGTCAGTGAACTGTTTTTCACTATTGAAAATCTTGGTCCATTAATTTACGGCAAAATGCACGATTGCACTATATAACATCTTGTTGCGAAAAGGGTCAAACGTTACTTGATGTTGAACTTGCTTCACGCGCAGCATTAATGCTTTGTTCATTCCGATTCGTTCTTCGATCGCTCGTTCCAGTTCACGGAAGTCATAAGCCTGTAAGCATTCGACTTTGTCTTTGATCATATCCAGTGAAATTTCCATGTTTGTTTCAGGCCTCCCCCTGTCATGATTTGCAGGTACAAAAGCCTGCCGAACTTTTATTGTAGAGGAGTTAGTACCGTTGGGCAAGAGCGAACAAAGCGAATAATTAGAACCATGGATGTGGCTTGATATCTATTATTGGGAAGCAAACTAGAAAGGTAGAGTTATGCTTCAAATAATCACTAATAAACTCGTGCTGAAAATGGAAAGATGACTGTTTTGTAGCGTATTCTTTTATATGTAACCAACGGTGGAATGCAATTCTGAGCTGTTTTTCTACAAGGGTTTATTCATACTGAACAGAGGATTAAGTGCAAGATGTATAAGACGATTTTAAGAAATGATTCTTTAAGTTAAAAAAAATGGAGTAATAAACTATGGAAAATGATGTATTGTTGATGTTGAATTTTTGATGTGAGAAAGGAAACTATTGGAATTTGTCGAATCTAATCAAAAAGGCATAGATAGAGGTGGTATTATTGAAAAATTTTCAGGATAAAACAAATGCAGAAGATAAATCAATAGGTTTTGATTATCAATATTATTATTTTCTTTATCTATTACTAGATCTGGAAGAAGGCCAGAAAATAGGTATTGAAGTTAAAGACGATGTACATATCGATTTGAATGATGGTTCGCAAGTCTTACTGCAATTGAAACATTCAATACAAACTAATGCTTCAGGAAAAGCTATTAATCTAACTGAACGGGACAGTGACTTGTGGAAAACACTTTTTAACTGGGTCAGTATAATAAATGATCCGCTAGATGGGAGGTCAAAAAGTGATGAGCAACTTGCTTTTATAGAGCAAACTTCATTCATACTCGTTTCAAACAAGGCTAGTAATGAGAGTAACAAATTCCTACAAAAAATTAAATGCTTTAAACAGAAGTCAATTAATATCTTGGAAGTAAAGGGATACTTAGAGGAATTACAATCAACCACCTCTGATGAGGATATTAGGAAGTATGTTGAATCGCTTAAAAAACAAACACAAAAGTGGCTTACTAAGTTTCTTACTAAACTTGAATTTGAACTAGATCAAGACGATTTGATTTTAAAAATAAAAAGCAGAATCAAAGGGAAGCAGGTAAAAGAATCAAAAATTGAGGATGTATTTAATGCTGTGGACAGTAATTTAAGACAACGTAACTACATCAATACTAAATCGAAAGTTAAAAATGTAATTAGCTTTGAAGAGTTTTACCATGATTTTCATTTATACTTTGATAAAGGTAGAAATGACAAGTTACCCATAAATAAAAACCCCATTCACTTTGATAAGCCGATAGAAGAACAAGTATTTATTAAACAACTTATTGACATTTTAGCATTAGATAAGACTGCAACTTCGGAAATGCTTAGACTTGCAAGTTCTATGTTACAGATCAATAACCATTTGAAGGATTGGCTTAATAGAGGACTTATAGTGCAGGAACAAATCGATGAATTCAACAATGACTGTATTGCAAGGTGGAGAAATTGTCATGACGAAGTCCATCGAGAAATTAATTTGGATTTAAAAATGTTTGGAACAGCGCCCTCAGAAAAGGATATCGTATTGGCTGCTCTGAAGTGCTTAGACGCTGTTAGAAAAAATGAACTTGTCTTTGATGAGACAGCGCTTGATACTGAATTGAGTAATGGTCAATTTTATTTGTTGTCCAATGAGCCCTTAATTGGGTGGCGAATTGACTGGGAGGAAAAGTATGAGCATGATACCCCCAAAGAATCTATATAATAATGAAATGATTGGTGCAATAGCTATTTATTCAGTGCTTTTTCATTTACAAACCATAAGCGTCGCTAAATCAATGCTTATATTCCCTTTTATTTCGCATCAAGGCACACTCGATTTCTTGAAAAATAACAACACTACCTTGCGTAGTCTTGAGGAATTTATAATAAAAAAGCCCGATTTCTTTTCAAATTATAACGACCGTTACTATTCACTTCTGACTTTGTCAGTGAATTCAATCATATTACTTAAAGAGATGGAACTTATAAGAATAAAGAATTCTGAAATTTCTATTAACCCAGAAAAAAAACTTGCTATAAACAAAGAGGCGTATGGACTAAGAGCGTTCCATATATCAATAGCTGGGAAAAAATTATCTGAAATTCTTAATGACAATGACAAGAACCTATACCTACAATTGAAGGTGAAATTATGAGATTCGTAATTAATGAAATGAATTTGTGGCTCAAAAATAAAAAGATACGTTCAATCCCCTTTTTTGAGAACAAAATAAATGTAATTACAGGTGAAAGTGGTACAGGCAAGTCCGTAATTATTGATATTGTAGATTATTGTTTCTTTGCCAGTAAAACAAAAATACCTGATGAAAAAATTAATGAAAATATCAATTGGTACGGACTTAAATTTGAGATAAACGATAAGCAATATGTAATTGCTAGAGGGGCGTTAAGTGAAAATCGAAAAGTAAGTTCATCATACTATTTCTCCCCAATCGGTGAGGTTCCAAATGAGCCTACTCCAAACATTACCGAAGATGAATTAAAAGCTGTAATCGAAAAGGAGTTTTCGATTGATAGCAATGTAACTATCCCATACAGTGGGAAAAAATTAAAGGCTGGAAGTAAAATATCGCTACGATATTTCTTTTTATTTAATACACAATCTGGAGATACTATTGACCATAGTGAAGTTTTCTTCGATAAACAAAATGATGAAAAATACAAAGAAGCCCTTCATAGAATATTTGACCTAGCTATTGGAATTGATACCGTTAATAACATAATAATTAAGGACAAGATTAATACATTAGAAAAAGACATATTGAAATTGGAGCGACGAAAAAATGCTATCTTAAAAGAAAATAGTGTATTTGATAGTGAGCTAAGATCTATAGTTAAACAGGCAAAAGAATACGATTTAATTTCACTTGAAACAAATAGCTTAAATGAGGATATAGGTAACTTACAGCATGTAGTTGAAAATGTTCAATTTTTAAATACTTCCGAAAATATGAAGGAGCTTGAAAAATTACAAAAAAAGAAGAATGAAATCAAGCATAAAATTAGAAGTTATAATAAATTTAAAAATGAGTATAGTGGATTCAAAAAACTTCAGTCGGAGACATTTGAAAGTCTCAAGCCAGTAGATCATCTAAGAGAAAATTACGGACATCTTATACAACATCCTATTCTTATTGAATTGCTTGACTTTCTTGAAACTGAAATGAATAAGATTAAGAAGGATATAAGTAACAAAAGGCCATTTGACATAAATTTAGATGATGATCTTAAAAAATTAACAAAGCAACTTGATGAAATTCAAAAAGATATAGATAAAGTTCCGCAAAACAAAAAATCTTTTAACACAGAAATTGAAAAATTCGTATTCATCGGGGAAATAAAATCTAAATTAAGGTTATTTAAACATGGAGATCAAGAGATATTCAATGAAGAGGATCTAGATAAAAAGAAAGATGAACTTGAACAACTTAAATCAAAACTTGAGACAGAAATTATTGATAGAAGTTTAGTTATCAGGTTGCTAGAAGAACTGGTTCAAAGATATCTAGACAAATCTTCTAATGCACTTGGAATCTACAAGGATTATCAATCTGTATTTGATTATAAAACCAAGGTTTTACAGTTGAAAAAACCTACTGCACTTGTCCCTTCTGTTGTAGGAAGTAGTTCAAATCATATGTTCATGCATCTTTGTTTCATGCTTGGAATACATGAGTTGATTATAAAACAAGGTGCTCCTTATGTTCCAAGTCTGTTAATCTTTGATCAGCCTAGTAGGCCATATTACGGTGAGGAAGGAAACAAGAAAAACACAAAAAAATGGTCACAGATACCACAAGATGATAGAACCAAAATAACGATTGCTTTTACCGTACTTAACGACTTTATAACTCATATGAATGAATTATATGGCCAATCGTTTCAGATGATAGTATTTGAACACATTCCAGAGTCAATATGGAAGTCAGCCAATTTAAATAATGTTATCTTAGTCGATCAAGAATTTAGGGATGGTAATGCTCTTATTCCGGAAGATCTTTTGTAATGTTTTTATTATGATTTTTAATTATGCCAAGTAGTCTAAAAAGATTTTCTGATAACCATGGTGGCGGTAATTTGACAACATCGCCACCACGCCAAAATGACAAGTATATTCAACGTGTAAAACTCAACACGGGTCTGGAATATATAACGGTGTAATTACCGGGGAATGGCGATGGATAATAGAAGTGACTACATATACCCTCAAGGTGTGTTCAGTTAGAGAACTATTTAAGTCCAAATAATAACATTTTATTTTTAAGACACTGATAATAGAACTTTATTTCTAGGATTTTCTTCTTACATCGAAGAAGAGTGAATTTTCTTTTTTGAGTTTGAAAAGCGTTTAAAGAGATCAAGAACGTTATGTTTAAAGTTTAAAGAGGGAATGCTTTAGTAGTTGTAGTTGGACGAGTTTTCTAATTAATTGTGTTATTTTACTATTCTAATAAAGGGCAGTGAAGAGAGAATGCGAATACTTGTGTGTGAAGAGCTAATTAATGACCTTAAAGTAAATATTAAAAAGATTAATGATATGTCTTTACAATTGGACGATAATAACTACGAGGCGTTTTTTGTTTATTCATTCGCTTTATTTGAAAGTGGCATTTGTGAAGTTTTACGCCGTATATTGGCAGCTTTTCCCGAAAAACTATCAGATGAAAAGCAGCCTAAACTTAAACATTCGGATATTTTCGATAATATTTATTCACCAAATTTCATAATCGATACTATTATTAATGCGGAAATAAAATCTATTTCGAAAGGTAATGCGTTAGCCTTATTAAATAAAGCCCAGAGTCTCATTGCAATTGAATTACCTTTTGATAGAGCTGTAATGGAAGAGGTTTCAGTGTATAGGAATAGACTCGCACATGATAATACTATGTCAAACAGAGAATATCTCCTAGGAGTAAGAACTTTAAATAATAATATCTTTTCTCTTGATAAAGCTAAGTTTTTTATAGATATTTTAACCAAAGTTCTATCAGAATTTGAGTTATGTCTAAAAACAAAGTATCAGAAGTATACAAAATTTAAACTTATAAAAGAACTATGGGGAGAAATCTTTACTACTCCTTTACTAAGATTTGAAGATTGTATATTGATTAGGCAAAGCACATTTGATAAGGGTGCAAACGTAGTTGGTATAAATTTTGATCATTTAGACAAGGTAGTGAAATCAACCTCTTCAAGTGAAAAATTCTTTTTATCCTTTTTATTGCAGCAATATTCAGGTAGCATAAATGATCGATATTTTAAGTTTAATGATATCCCCGGTTTAGTATCGATAACTTCTAATACTAATATAAGTAAAATTTTATACGTATTTAATATTTACCCTAACCTATTCAATGGGATAAGTATCGATGGTGCCTCTTAACGTGGGTCAGTCATTTAAGTCATACCAATTTACCGCAATCATAAATAATTGAATTCCATTGATGCTTGAGCTACTATGCATTTGTTGGAAATTACTAAACTATACTCTGAACAATTTACTGGTTGACTATAATCTTGTCCCAGTATGGTTTAACCAAGAAAAGAAGGTCCAATAAATGATAAAAGTAATAAATGATTCAAAGGTAATGCCAAATCAATATTTACCCAATATGGAATGTCGGAGAAGAAAAATTACAATTAGAAATACAGTTTAAATTTTGGGTATTGATATTGAACAGTACAGGCAAAGTGACAAACTTTTTAATTTCATCTTCCTAGTTTAGGAGAGCAGTCTGGATATAGACTGTACTTCCTACCCATTTGTAGGGATGGTTTAGAGTTCATAATTGATGCTGAGATTTGTATATATTTAATGTAACTATTCCCCATAGTTAAGTTCGTTCGAAGAGTTAGTGAATAATAAATACGAATAATAAAGGAGAGAGGAAATGTTTTTAAAGCAAATTGAGGTTGATAAATTTAAGAAGTTAGAAAATTTTAAATTAATATTTCCTGAATCTAATATATTGGATTTGGAGAATGACAAGAAAATGAAGCTTTCTGTAATAGTTGGGGAGAATGGAACTGCTAAAACTACTATTTTTCAATTAATAATCAATAGCTTTGCTAAAACTTTAGATAAAGACTTTGATGCAACAAATTATAAAGTGGAATACTTATTGGATAATAATGAATATATAAAAACAAAAGACTATAAAGAATCTATAGAACTTCCATCGAGTATAGTAGTTTCCTCATATACTCCAATTGATAAACTAGACATTGAGAGTAATCATCATAGTTATAGTAATATATCTATAATAAAAGCAAATATAAATGTAAAAAGTGTTAAAGTCATAGCAACACGTATATTGAAAAAGTTTGCTTCAAATGAATTTGAAGAAGTTTACTCAATTTTGAAATATATAGGTTACGAAAAAAGAGAAATATATTTTGAATTATCAGATTATCAAATAAAAAGTAATTATGCTTTAAATAAGGTAATAAAAAAGTTGAATGTCATGAAAGATGAAGAATATAACTTTAATCTCGTGAACTTGGACGTAAAACTAGAAGATCGAGTATATGAATATAATGAAATACTAGAGGAATTTTCAAGATGTTTAGGCATTCGTTATAGGAGTATGTTTCCGAAAAAAGTTGAAAGGTACCTCTCTTCTCCTCACAGACCCTTGAGGGGGATGGAAAATATAAGTTTCAAAGACGAATTTTACATTGCGGAAGCAATATTTATTTTGGAAAAGTTTTCAATACTCTTAAAAGCTTCAAAAAATATTGAATCATACAAAAAGGAAAAGGAAATCAAATTAATATCAATAGTAGATGTTAATTATTATCCTGGTGGAAAAGAAAAATTACTAATAGATATTGAGTTTATGGAGTCATTTTCTATAGATTTATTATCTGATATATGGTTTCAGACTGATTTTGATAAGGATACCATTCCACTTTCAATGTTAAGTTCTGGAGAACTTAGTATGTTTATGAGATTTTTTGATTTACATGAATATGTGAACCATAATTCAATTGTTTTAATTGACGAACCTGAAACCCATTTACATCCGAAATGGATAAGAGGTTACATAAAGACATTAATAGATTTATTAGGAAATAGAAAATGTCATGTGATCATTGCAACACATTCACCTTTAATAGTTTCTGATGTAACAAAGAACTGTATTATTGGATTGAAAAAAAATAAATATGACATCAAACAATTCAAAATTGATGATAAAACATTAGGTTTAAATTATGAAGAAGTGCTTTCTGAAATATTCGATCTTGAAGATTTTAAAGGTGAGATGATTAATGAATATATAGACGTGATAGATAGGTTACTAGAACTCGGGAATTTCGATAAAGCTTTAAAAATATATGCACAAATTGGAGATAGCGAGATAAAGTACCAGTTATTTTTAAAACTAAAAGCATTCAAAGAATTAAAAGGTGATAGACATGTATAAAGTAGAGTGGTCAGAAGAAATGGAAATTTTAATTGGTCCTTACCATGACTTCATCTGTGAGGTACTGAAATTTGTAAATGAGGAACCTAAATTCATAGTAAAACAAGATTCTGATACAAGCGTTTTGAAGAAAAAGATGCAGACCATGGTAAAAGATGAGAGTAATATATATAGTTTTTTTGAAGTAGCAATTAGAACAAATTTAAAAGAATACATTTGTGAATTGAAATATGAAGGCATAAATTTATTAGATCAGTATAATGAATTTGTTGATAATTATGAGAATTTTCTTTCTTTAGAGTGGAATGCTAACATCACATATTCTAAACAAGTAACAGAAGCATTCGAGTATTTTTATACAGATTTAATTCACGGGAAAATTTTTAATGATTTAATTGGTGAATCTAATGCAATAAAAGAATTTAGGGAAAGAATAACTCTTGAAAGTACCTGTCCATATTGCGATATTCATGATATGGAATTTGATATAGCTTCCATAGATCACTTTATTCCTAAAGCGCGTTATCCATTATTGGCAATTTATCCAAAGAACTTAGTGGTAGCATGTTCAGCTTGTAATGATAGAATAAAAAAAGAAAAATTATATTTACCAATAATCCATCCATATTTTAATAACTTAGACGATTATTTTTGTTTCACTTATAAGAATAATGTTATTGAGTTCGAATTTTTAGATCATATATCAGTTGGAGATAGAGAGAAAGTTGAGAATTTCTTCAAACTTTTTAATATAGAAAAAAGGTACAATAGATATTGCCAAAAAAAATTAAAAAGGTTAAAAGAAGAAATCCAACGTAATGTAATTAAACTGATTAAAAGCTCCAAAGATATAACCATCGGTGAAATAGAATCAAATATTAGAGAAGAAATATGTGAACAATATAATTATATTTTAAAGGAAAAAAAGATAGACCCTTTAACGAAGCTAAGATTAGATTACCTTAAACAAATGAGTAAAGAAGATTTATCAGATCTTAGTCTGTATATAGCTAATGAAAATAGTTACAAACCAATCGCTTTTGGTATGAACTGATATACAAACCTTAATGAGTTAGATGTATAGTGCGAAAGGAAAAGTATAATGGAGGCAGCATCCCTTTATTTATGCCAGTCCATAGAAAAGCATTACTCCTGTTCAGGTTGTAATGTATTCATTTTGATGTGCCATTAACATATAATGCTGTTTGAACTACGTTTCGGTCACATGGTATAAATGAAGATGGTGTAAGTGAAGAAGTAGCAATAAACATGTATTTCGAATGATACACAAGCAAATGAATAAATTATTCTACTATTTTCGGGATAGAGAAATGTCCTGGTTTATATAGAGGAGCTTTTGAGATGACAAAGGAAAACTTTTGGCGTGAATTGCCACGACCATTTTTTATACTGGCACCCATGGAAGATGTGACGGATGTGGTGTTTCGGCATGTCGTAGGTGAAGCGGGAAGACCAGATGTGTTTTTTACGGAGTTTGCGAACACAGAGAGTTATTGTCACCCGGAGGGGCACCATAGTGTGCGCGGGCGTCTGACTTTTACAGCGGACGAACAGCCGATTGTGGCTCATATCTGGGGAGATAAACCGGAATTCTTTCGTGAGATGAGTATCGGTATGGCGAAAGAAGGATTTAAAGGCATCGATATCAATATGGGTTGTCCGGTAGCGAATGTAGCCGAGAATGGAAAAGGAAGCGGCTTGATCTGCCGACCAGCCCTTGCGGCGGAGATTATTCAGGCGGCGAAAGCCGGGGGGCTGCCGGTCAGTGTAAAAACGCGTCTTGGATTTACTGAGGTAGACGAATGGCGTGACTGGTTAACCCATATCTTGCAACAGGACATTGTGAATCTGTCCATTCACCTGCGGACGAGAGAAGAAATGAGTAAAGTAGACGCTCACTGGGAGCTCATTCCGGAGATCAAGAAACTTCGTGATGAGATAGCGCCCAATACACTGCTGACGATTAACGGGGATATTCCTGACCGTGAGACAGGCCTGAGACTCGTGGAGCAATATGGCGTGGATGGTATTATGATTGGACGCGGTATTTTCCAGAATCCGTTTGCTTTTGAGAAGGAGCCAAAGGAACACAGCAGCACGGAATTGCTTGATTTGCTACGGCTGCATTTGGATCTCCATGATCAATATTCCGAGCTTGAACCACGTTCGTTCAGCCCGCTGGCCCGTTTTTTCAAAATCTATGTTCGTGGCTTCCGCGGTGCTAGTGAGCTGAGAAACAGCTTGATGAACGCCAAGACCACTTCTAAAGTACGCGAATTGCTCAATGAGTTTGAAAGTAATGAACAGGCGGAGTAGAGTAAGACGTAATCATGGATACGGAGTATAATTTAGATAGATTTAATAGAAAAAAGAAGCGGTAACTTTTCCGCTTCTTTTTTTGTTTTGCTGTTTAACGCGTATACGCAGGCTTCTCCATAGCGACCGGTTGAGGATTGGCAAGCACCCATAATACCGCCAACTCGGATAATCTGGCAGGTGCATCAAAATCGTATCCATTGTGAAGTCTGCTGACCAAGTCTGCTGCCTCTTGGAGAAGTGCGGGGGCGAGTGGCGCACCAGAGCCCAGGTGACGAATCAGTGCATCCAGCATCTTGCGATACTCCGCATCCCAGTTTCCACCGCCATTATCCAATACTTCATGGGATACACGTCCTGTTATGCGGATGACCTCTCCCTGCACCGTTTGAGCGTGGCCTTGGGCTGGAATGAGATATTCCCACAGCTCTTGGTGCTGTTTGGTCCAGGTGGTTGCCTTTACCTGAATGGGAGTAGTCCCATCGTGCATGATCCGATTCGCTACCGGCTCGACTTCAAATAACTGGTACAGTTTGATCAGCGCATCTGAAACTTCATCGACCTTGTCCTTATTGAACTTCTCACGGACGAATTCAAAATCCTTACCGATCCGCTTCACCGATTCTTTCATATCGGGGGTGACCGATGCTCCGGCATTCAGCAGAATTGCGGCAATCTCTGCCAGACTGACTATATCGCTATTCCTGCAATTGGCTAACCCCTTAGCTAATGGCGTATTTCCCTGTTTATTTTCTACGTTAATCGTAGCGCCCTGGGTTACCAACTCTTGAACCACTTTGGTTCGATACCCATTGACCGCTGCATGTAACGGTGTTTCATTTTGGTAATCCACAGCGTCCAGATCCGCACCTAATTCAAGGAACAGGGGTACATTTCCTGACCAGTGTGAGGCATGGGCATGTAAAGGCGTGCGTTGATATTTGTCACGTGCATTAATGTCTGCTCCTTGCGCTACCAGCCAGCGGACCAATTCATCCGAAATATGCCGAAAGCTGAGGGCCGTACCTTTGCTATAACCCCCACGTGCATCCCATTCGCATTGCTCGAAAACCTCTTTTACGGTAGCGATATCATTATCTTTAACGAGTTTTTCCATATGAGCAGGTAAGGTTGCTTTCTTCGTAGCCATTACACTCTTCCTCTCCTTTGTGAATAACAACGTATGTTCCAATGGTAGGCTATGACGATTTAATAGTAAGTAGATAATTTTCTGCAATTTTATCACATAGGGGATTTTAAAACCAATAACTGGGTTTCTTCCATCATCAATTTGGTTTGCTATGTTATAATTTAGATGAATGTTGATACTGGAGACGGATTGAAAAATATTTGAAATGATCGCCGCAATTCATGCGGTAGGCTTTTGATAATAGGAGGATCTATGTCCTGGAGTAAATTGAAGCAACAACTGGAGAGTTTTCTTAGTCCTGCGTTAGTTGGAAGGGTGGAGTACCGTGCCACCAGCTATAGCTATTCACCTGATAAATCAGGCAATTGTTATATTACTGTAGATAAAAAGAATGTACTCAACATGAGTGATACTACAACCCCAATTCGATGGTATCAGTCAGAGCAGGAGATCAAGAGCGACCCCGAAATCATGATTCCTGTGAGCGATGAAGAGATTGAAGCTATCAGAAAAGATTCCAAAGGACCCATTCCCGAGGATCGTCTTCAAGTCATGGCAAGAAGTAGAAAAATCTCCGTACTTGCCAAAGAGCTTTTGTTGGCTCAGACCGCACTTAGTAAATCGAATTTTACCGTTGCAGCTACGACGTATTTATCCACTTCTATAGAGGATAATCTGGAGAGCAAGGATATCTTGTTTAATATTCTGGCTTTAATGGACAGACGAGTTGGCAAAAAGAGAATTCTAAATATGTCGGAGCAGGTCAAATTAAAGCATCCAGCCGTTCAGTATTTTTATGAACTGCGTCGTCGTACGGTGTGAAATTGAATAACTTTCGATATAGCTTTTAACTATAACCAGTTATGGTTTTTTAGTATCCCTTCTAACTGCTCTCAGCGTGATATGATCATTGTATACAACGAGGGGGTTTTTTACATGACTGATAAGTTCCAGATCGTAGGAAGTTTATTGCGGCCGGATGAGCTGCTGAAATATAAAACGCAAATTGAACATAATGATGATATCCAATATCCGTTCTATGAAAACTACGAAGGATATGAGAAGTGTGAGACAGAGGCAATCAAACAAGTTGTCGCAAAGGAAATCGAACATAACTTGTCCGTGGTTACCGATGGCGAATTCTCCAAATCGATGTGGCATCTGGACTTTGTATGGGGATTTGGCGGAGTGAAGCGTTACATCGCGGATCACGGCTATTTTTTCAGAGATGTGGACGGAACTTCGAAATATGAAACACGCAAAGATATTGGACTGCGCATCACTGATAAATTGAGTGGAAAGAACCATCATTTCATTCAACTGTTCCAACAACTGCAAGACACGGCTGGCGAGCAACAAACGAAACTTTGCGTACCGTCTCCTTCCCATATTTTCGGTGAGCTTTCCTGGTCAGATAACATTGGTGGCACGGATGCTGTATATCAAAACATACAGGAGCTCAAAGAGGGTCTTGTGATCGCGTATAAGGAATTCGTGGAGGAATTCGCTGCAGTGGGCGGTAAAATTCTGCAATTCGATGATTGCTTGTGGGAACTGTTTGCAGACGACAACCCGAACTCTCCTTTTACAGGGGAAAATATTAATCAAGATGAAGTAAAGGGACTTGCTACCGAATTCATTGATATTAATAATACCGTGATTGACTTTGGTCATAGCCTTGGCTTGAAAATGTGGACACATAACTGCCGCGGCAATTATGATTCCCGCAACATGGGTGGTGGATCGTATGCCAAAATTGCGAATCTGTTCCTGAAGCAATTGAAGTATGACCGTTTCTTCCTGGAGTGGGATGATGATCGTGCGGGTTCAATTGAAGCTCTGGAAGTGTTCAAGGACAGACCTGAAACGGAAATTGTACTGGGTCTGTTGTCATCCAAAACGAGTACACTCGATGATGAAGCACGTGTTGTCCGTTTGCTGGACGAAGCTTCCAAAATCATCGATAAGGATCGGCTGCTGTTGTCTCACCAATGCGGCTTTGCATCTTGTGATGGAGGTAACGAATTAAGCGAGGCTCAGCAATGGGCGAAGATTGATCAAGGGCAGAAGATTGCAAAGCAATATTGGGGCAGCACGGTCTAGGATTTAAGCTGAATGTATTGTGACCTTATAAATACATTGCTCGATCAATAGTGTTATGCACGATAATGAAACGGCGACTTTTCCTCTGGAATCTATCCAGGGAGAAGCCGCCGTATTTGTTGTGGAACGTACGTATGGGTACGTTCTCATTTCTATAACTTTTTTAAACTAATGATGGGGCTTGTCATTCTTTATTTCTGAGATTCATGCTGTGCCAGCCATTCCTTTTTCAACAAAGCATATTGATACGTATTCTCGTATTTCGGTGTGCCGTCCTCATTTTTGACAAATGAAATGAACTCCAAAAAAAGACCCTCCCGGCGCATGCCCAGCTTCTCACACAGTTTCTGAGAACGGAAGTTATCATCCTCGACATAAGCGTACAATCTTCTTATTCCCTGTTCCATAAAGAGATGCTCGATGAAAGCATTGGCGCTCTCACTGGCGTACCCTTTTCCTTCATATCTGCCATTAAAATTCCAACCAATACTATACGTATCTGAATTCGAATCCTTATCCGTATCGGAATCCCGATCTTCCCTCATACCAAACAGCTCACCGATCAACTCGTTACTGTCCTTCAGGCAAACCGCGATGTGGGAGTCGTCACTGCTTCTTTTTGCGACCTCTGCCGCTGCATCTTCCAATGTTGAAATTTGTTGATCCATAAAACAATTCACTCTGGGATTTGCTGTGTATTCCAACAGTCCGGCTGCGTCCGTTACGGTGAAATTTCTCAGGATTAATCGATTGGTTTTAAGTATTTGCATAAGATGATATACCTCCGGTTTTCATATCAATAGATTGGCTTTGTTCATGTTGTATCTCTTTTTATTTTACGAGACGCCCTATTCGTACTATAACTGGGCATAGCCTTGGGTTTGGCTTTGGTACTGTCTGACCGGGAGAACAATCCCACCAATTTCTCCCTATAGATATAACCGAGTACAAACCCGATTACAGCGATAACAGAAATAATAATGGCGATTGTGTATTGTTGCATATGAATTGTGGACCCTACAACGGTAGATGCGATGATCCACGGCAGACGACCGACGATAAGGATCGTGAAGAATCTAAACGAACTAATCGATGTAAGTGCGGCGACAAATACAAGCATGTCTTTGGGCAAGCCGGGAATTACGAAAAAGATGAATAAAAAAGCGGAGAACTTCTTCTCATCATGAATTAACGACATCCACTTATTATTTTTCTTTTGCATTAGCCGTGAAATATAAGCGCGACCGATAAAACGAGTGAAATAAAAAGCAATCGCTGAGCCTATAATCAAACCTATTGTAGTATACAAGGACCCAAGTGTAACCCCATAGATATAACCGCCTGCAATCTGTACCACTTCTCCTGGAATGGGTGCAACCACGATCTGAAGAATCTGGAATAAAATAAACATGACCGGACCCCAATGGCCTGTTGAATGAATATACGCTCTGAAGTTGTCCATGGAAGACATGATTTTAATAAGGGCAGGAGAATAATACACCAGTAGACCAATGGACAACATGATGAACAGACCCAACAATATGTTAATCATTACTTTTTTCGAAGTTTGTGGCATTCCTGACGACCCCTTTGTGTAATAACTTCTACATATTTACAGTATAAGACGAAATTATTAAGAGATACCTACATAACTTCTGAAGAATTCTTAAGTCGATTGTATTTGCTGGTAGTCGCTAATAGCGCATATTATACTGAAATTAGACGGAGGGATCAGATGAGCAAGAAAATTCTAATTGCTGATGATAACAGTGAAATTCGTGAAATTGTAAGGATTTTGTTAGAGAGTGAGAATTATGAAGTGATTGAAGCGATAGATGGTCAAGATGCGATTGATAAAGTGAACGAAGAGACGGATCTCATTATTTTGGATATGATGATGCCCAATAAATCGGGGCTGAAGGCTTGTCTGGAGATTCGTGAAAAAACAAGTGCACCGATCCTGTTTCTCACGGCGAAAACGCAGGATTCTGACAAACAATTGGCATTTTCCTCAGGCAGTGATGACTTTTTGTCCAAACCCTTTTCCTATACAGAACTTGTTTCGAGGGTGAAGGCTCTACTGCGGAGGTATTATGTATATCGGGGCAAGGAGAAGACCGAAGAACAGGACCAAATTATCGTTAAGGATCTTACCGTCCATCAGGATTCAAAAACCGTGTTTGTTGGAGAGAAGGAGATTGCTCTAACTGAAATTGAATACCAGATTTTGCTGCTGTTGGCTAAGAAGCGACGAAAGGTATTCTCGGCAGAAAATATATATGAGAGTGTTTGGGGGCAACCCTACTTTTATACGTGTAATAACACAGTGATGGTTCATATTCGTAACTTGAGAGGCAAACTGGAGGATGACCCGCAGAACCCTAAATATGTGAAGACCGTTTGGGGGAAGGGGTACAAAATTGAATAGATTATTAATCGGAAAAAAGCTGAAGATTAAACTGGTTATGGCGGTTGTCATTTCTTTGGTCATTTCCATAAGTGCACTCGTTATTTTACAAGTTGTTGGCGAGACTGTATTGGATAGTTATTTAAGCAAATCCACTTTTGTAGAGAACAGGCAGCAAGATGCGCTTGATCGATTCGAAGCATTTGTGGATAACCAGAACGTGTCAACCCGTGATCATGAGCAATTGTCTGCTTGGATAAGACATGAGCGCTACTTAAATCTATATATTTTTGCAAAAGACAAATTGATATTTTCCTCCAACACGGAGATTGATCCTGCCATTAATGAAGAACTGTTAACTCAATTCGTGCCATCAAAAATACCCATCACCACTATCCATTTTGCGGATCAGGATGCCCAGATATACTTGGTTAGCTTTTATGAGTATCAATACTACAACCTCATTCTGATTATTGGTGTTTTCATAGCGGCCATTGTGTTTATTGTTTCCTTTCTACTGATGATTAATAAGAAAACATCTTATATTGGCGTGCTTGAACAAGAGATCAAAATACTCGAAGGTGGAAATTTGGATTATTCGATTACGATATCGGGAAAGGATGAACTGTCATCTCTGGCCCAGAGTATTGATGAGATGAGGAAATCATTTGTGGAGCGGCTGGGCAGCGAGGAGAGGGTCAGGATGGCCAACCGTGAATTGATCACGGCGATTTCCCATGATTTGCGAACGCCACTCACGATTCTATTAGGATATATGGATATCATAGAGCTCAACAAATACAAGACACATGAGGATCTGTTGCAGTATATTCATAATAGCCGGGAGAAGGCCTATCAGATCAAAGTGCTGTCGGACAAACTATTCGAATATTTTACGGTATCCTCTGCCGCTGAAGAAGAGGAAGTAGAATTTGAAGTGTATGAGGGCAGAGCACTCATCGATCAACTCATAGATGAGCAATTAGTGGTTTTGGATGATATAGATGTGCAGGTTCAGACAGATGCACATCATGAGGAGTTTTTGCTGGAAATTAATCTGGTCGCCATGCGTCGCGTAATGGATAATATATTTTCAAATATTCGAAAATACGCCGATCCAGGGCATCCCGTTCATATCCAGATTTCTTTGAGGCAACAATGGGTTATTCTTGAGGTGGAGAATAAGATTAAACGTGTTGGCAAAAAGAAAGATAGCAACGAAATTGGGCTCGTTAGTTGTCAGAAAATGATCCAGCAGAACAACGGGACGTTGACAGTATCGGAGGAAGAAGATACCTTTTCACTACAGATTACGCTACCTGTCATCATCAACAAACCAACACAGACTCATATATAACGGATCTCTTGAAATGATGCTGAGTGTTCGTGGAATCCATCTTGCTGTCTAATTTTGTTACCTTAGGGTGCTGTAGTGGAGGAGCTTGCTAAATAGGCGTAGGAGAAAGAACATCGCTCTACCATTCACACTATACAAAAAGAGCCATGCGACAGCATGGCTCTTACATATATCGTGAGAGGGCAAACCTCATGTTTTAAACAACAGGTGCATTCTGTTTCTTGAAATATTGTTCAATTAAAAACGCGAGCATCGGTCCGGGCTCAGCCTTCTGTAATTGAGCCTGATCGCCAAATTCTATTAGATACGGCTGTTCCGTAGTACAAGGAGTCCAATGAGGCATCAGCTTTCCGGTGGAGTCCGAACCGTTTGGGTCACCTGTAGCAATAAAGTTGGATAAATAATTACACATCTGGCGAGCCAGATCATAATGCTTGCCTGTGAAAGGCCGCCAGCATTTGGCAAGTGTTTCGAAGAAAAACCACAGATCGACGGAGTGAAAAGTGCCTGGCTGATCCCAGCCCGGAATCTCGGCGTCGAAGTTATAATAGTAGAGAGGCGTGTCAGACGGATGACCGCTGTTCGCGCGGATGGCGAGCAGAATGGCATGTTGGATCATGCGGACCGATGCTTGTTGCAGAGCATGTTCGATTTGGCCGGAATCAGCCTCACATAGTTGCAAAAAGGCAGGAGCATCCTCGCCAAACAGCTCCACAGCCATCTGCTTCAGTTCTTCCAGATTGGTTGCGGCGGGACGGGTCCAAAATTCGGAAGACGTATGCCCCAGCATTACGGGTATCGCCTCGCATTCCTGCTGAACAAAACGAGTAAACGGATCGCCTGCGCAGAATTGTTCGTCGATGACGGTTCCCCAGAAGCTTTTGTATTCGAGTGCTTTGTCACGGAGATGTTCAGCATCCAGTTGTCTCGCCTCAGCCAGGGAAGATACGCCCAGGAAGTCGAAAAATTCAACCCCTGCTTGCTCTGCATCCCTTAGTGTGGAGCGGACAGAAGGCACGCGGACCTTCGGGTACAACTCGGTAGCTATACCGCTCATGATGACGGCTCGCTGGAACAAACCTTTATTTTGCGGAGAGGTCATCTGGCTGAGTACACTTCCTCCGCCTGCCGACTGTCCGCCGATGGTGATCTGGTCTGGATCACCGCCAAAGGCGGCAATGTTGCGTTTGACCCACTGGGTACCAGCTTGCTGATCAAGATGCCCGAAGTTGGCGGGTGCATGGGGGGATTCGGCACTAATCTCAGGATGACACAGGAAGCCAAAGGCATTCAGCCGATAATTAATCGTTACAACGACAATACCTCTGCGAGCGATTCGCTCGCCATCAAATTCCATTTCGGCCGTATGGCCGACTTGCAGGCCCCCGCCAAAATACCAGACAAAGACAGGCAACTTCTCGTCCGTACGCTTGGCGGGTGTCCAGACATTCAGATACAGACAATCCTCGTCCATGGGCAGGTCGGGATCAACGGCCCATTCGCGGGTATAGATATTGTTATCATCGATGACTGTTGGGGCTTGCATGGAGATGGGGGCAAAATCAAAAGCTTGCAGTACACCTTCCCAGTTCGACTGCGGTTGCGGAGCGCGCCAGCGGTTCTCACCTACAGGAGGTGCGGCAAAAGGAATTCCCTTGAAGCTGGTAATCCGCGGGTCCGCCGCGGGCAGTCCTTGCACTTGTCCATGTTCTACCGTAACCATTCTAAGCATACAACATTCTCCTCTCTGGATTTAGCGTGTAAGCGTTACCGAACATCTGATCAACGATATATAAGATAAACCTAACGCCAGAACAGGGCGTCTTAGAAAGGGGGAATCGTGGTTGAATCCGATTTGGCATGAGAGCAGTAGAGCCAGTAATTTGTATTTTATCAGCGGTGGTCACAAGCCAGCTAACCCTCACCAATGGGGGCCAGGCGTGCGTGACGTTTATGCGCTGCACTATATTATCCGCGGCCAAGGGACGCTGGAGACGGGCGGCCGCGTTTTTCGGCTCGTTACGGGGGAAAGCTTTATCATATTTCCGCAAAAGGAGATTTACTATTATCCAGACCCGCAAGATCCATGGGAGTACGTCTGGGTGGAGTTTAGCGGTGAGGATGCCGGGCGGTTGCTGGGGCTGACACAGCTCTCAGAGGTACAACCCGTGGTGACGGTCTCGCCGGAGACATTGCAGCCTTTTTTCCACCTTGCCTGGAACGCGGGTGCATCATCTTATGAATTACTGCGGGCGGATGCACGTTTGCGTCTGCTGCTCTCTTACTATATGGAGCATTATCCGAAAGAGCCGCAGGTGGACACCAAGGATTATGTCTGGCTGGCGAGAAAGTACATCGAGCAGAACTACTGGAAGCCAACATTGACCGTCACCGAGATCGTAAAGGCAGTTAATCTGGAGCGCAGTTATTTGTTTCGTCTGTTTAAGGCAGCAACCGGCAAGTCTGTTTTGGAGTATATTACACACTGTCGAATCGAGCGCGCCTGTGAACTGCTGAAGACGTCGGGCCTGCCAATTCAATCGGTAGCTTATTCTGTTGGTTACAATGATCCGTTATATTTTTCCAAAGTATTCAAGAAATCAACTTCACACACGCCAACAGAGTACATGACGCTGCACCGGACGAAGGTATAAAGTTAACGGAACAGGGCGCAGTTCCCTGACTCTCGGAAATAACGGATCAGCTTCTCAATAGGCTCGCGTCCACAGTTCAGCTTCACTCCTATACAATCGATGCACAGAAATTGCTGGGCAGAGCGCGAGATCAATTTGAGGTAGATGCCCACATCGTCTGAAGAGAGCGGGACCTGACAGGAGGTGCACAGGCGATGTTGAGCCATCTATTTCACCAGTTTGGCACGCACAACTAAACAATCATGTGCTGCAACAACGGGAGCGAAGCGTTCACGGAATACGCCAAGCTCTTGATGTTCCCAGCAGTCATACAGGGACAGGGCATAACCGGCAGCGTAAGGCAGACCCATATCCCAAAATTGCAAAGACAATTCCCGCTGGCTGTCGCTCAGGTTGAAGAAACCAATAGCTAGATCTCCATCTGTGAGTACCTTCACCAGCATAAATACATCGTCCGTGTGAAACCATTGCGGTTCTGGTTTAATGCGGTAAGCTCCGCGCGCTTCTACATCCTGATTGATAGCGATCAGGTCAGGATTCAGGAGAATATCCTTTGTAATCTGGTTAGCCTTGCGCACGTCACATCCGATCATTAATGGGGAACCCATCATGGACCAGAGAGAGAAGTGGGTTTTATATTCGATGTCGTTGCATCCGCCAATGCTGCCAATATAATCATTGTTGCTTCCACCGTACATACCTACAATCAGCATATCCATGTCGTTATGGCAGAAGGAGCCGGTGTAGCTTTGTTTGCCCAATTGAGACAGGGCAAGTTCCTTCACCGAATCCCAATTGTCACGGATATCGCCGGTAGAACGGTACATATGAGCGCCCGATTCCCGAATCCAATCGTATACGTCGTCGGCTCCCCAGTTGCAGGCGGAGAACAGGATATCGCGTCCGCAGTTTTTGAGCGCAAGGCTCATCCGTTTGTACAGCAGCTCTCCTGAGATATGGCGCGGCTTGAAGCAGTAATCATACTTCAAATAATCAACGCCCCATTCGGCAAAAAGGGCAGCATCCTGGAATTCATGCTCAAAGCTGCCTGGATACCCGGCACATGTATGTGTACCCACGCATGAATACATGCCGAACTTCAGTCCTTTGCTATGGATATAATCAGAAAGCGCTCTCATTCCACTCGGGAATTTCTCCGGGTCAGCCACCAGATTGCCACTCGCATCCCGTTCCTTCAGGCTCCAGCAATCATCAATGACAATATACTCGTAACCAGCGGCCAGATAACCTTCCGATACAAACACATCAGCGACATCCCGAATTAATTGTTCGTTAATATCCCACGTAAAGGTGTTCCACGAATTCCAGCCCAGGGCAGGGGCAAAGCCTAACACTTGATTGTTGCTCATGCTCTCGCATCCTTCCTCATCTCGGTTTTGTTAACAACACTAAACTGAACATAAACGATGAGTGACGTATCCTGCCATAGCTTAACGTTGCTTGGACATGGACATATGTTGCTCTGCTTGTGCTGGGGGAATCAGCTCTTTCCAATCAGGCCCTCGGCAGGTATTCAGAAGTTGCCAGTAGAAGCATAAGAAAGGAAAAATGTCTGTCTGCGAAGAAGTTATATCTATCTTTTCAGGGATCTGTGCGAAACAATGGTATGGATGTTATGATCGGTGATAATGCTCGAACAGGTTGTCAGAGCAACAGGGAAATTTGAATAGTATTCAGTTTTTTTAGGAAAAATACTCCAGTGGGGAATCCCTCATACGTAAGGTAGTAATTCCGCCGTAACGATTATGCATATGCCAGAAGGGTTCCAATTGGATAATGTACGATTTCTCATCGGTTTTTTGTTAAACATAAGTGTCTGTTTGATTTGATCAGATATATAATTTATAGGATTGGGAGTGTCGCGAAATGAATCTAGATGAAGTGATGCAAGAGCTAGAAGCGCTGGGTAAAGAACGAACGAAAAAAATCTATATCTCTAACGGTGCGCATGAACCGCTATTTGGCGTGGCAACCGGGGCGATGAAACCAATGGCGAAGCGGATCAAAAAGGATCAACCTTTGGCAGAGCAACTATATGCAACGGGGAATTATGATGCGATGTACTTTGCTGGCGTGATTGCCGATCCTCAAGCAATGACGGAAGCTGATTTTGACCGTTGGATTGACGCTGCTTATTTTTACATGATCTCTGACTTCATCGTTGCCGTCACGTTGGCAGAGACGGATATTACTCAAGAAGTTTCGGATAAGTGGATCGCCAGCGGAGATGAGCTAAAAATGTCAGCAGGATGGAGCTGTTACTGTTGGTTGCTCGGCAGTCGAAAGGATGCTGAGTTTTCGGAGAATAAACTGATGGAGATGCTGGAACAGGTGAAAAAGACGATTCACGAATCTCCGGAACGAACAAAATATTCGATGAACAACTTCCTGTATACCGTTGCAACATCCTATCAACCGTTGCACAATCAGGCGGTGGAGACAGCTCAGGTCGTTGGCCCCGTTGAAGTGAACAAGGACATGCCCAAGAGCAAGTTGCTGAATGCCTCTGAGAATATCCAAAAGGCAGTGGAAAAAGGGCGGACGGGCTTCAAGCGTAAATATGTAAGATGCTGAAATTTTCGCCGTATCGTCAGTTTTAACATACGGAACATATGGTTATCGTGGGATTGAAATCCACAATCTCCATGTTAAAATGAGGACAGAAACAGCTTATAATGCAAAGAGAGCCGTGCGCTAACACGACTCTCTGATGCAATAGCCGCTTTTAAGGGCGGTGGGCTTAACAAGAGGATACACAATTAAGTAGACCGCAACCTTTGCAAGGGTGGGCGGTCTATTTGTGTTTCAACTCGATATAGCAGCATCAAATCTACGTATAATATAAAAAACCGAAACCTCTACATATCTTTCCTTTTAACCATTTCTTTGGCTTGCTGTCTGCCCGCCGAGAGAAAGCTGTCGCTAAGCTCAGGATCAGTAACAGAGCGTGCAAGCACAAGCGAACCAACCATTGTACTGAACAGTGCACGACCGCTGGACATATCGATCTCAGCCAGATTGGAGATAAAAGTGATCATCCGCTCCAATTCATGGGTGAACACCTGCCGAACTTCTTCGGACGAACGGGATATTTCGCTGGAAAGGGCGGGGAAAATACAGCTCATTTCTGTTTGGTCGCGGTGATACGGACTCAAATAATAATCGATTACTTTATTAATTTTGGAATTCTGCTCTTCCTGAGCCACGTTCTTTAGAAGTGTAATGGTATCACTAATGGCATATTCACAGGCTTCGGCAACCAATTGTTCCTTGTTGTCAAAGTGTGAATAGAACCCTCCGTGAGTTAATCCAGCTCCCTTCATAATAAACGGGACACTCACCTCCTGGATACCATTGGTGCGAAAAGCTCGAGCCGCACTTTCAACAATCTTACCTCGTACTTTTATCTTATGTCCTTTGGGATAGGGCATGATCATTCACTCCATAGTTTCATCATTATGCTTTTAAAATATTATAGTCATCATAATAAAGCCTGTCAATTTGGCGACTGAATATCAGTTGATTTAGAAAAGGGCCAAATACGGTTGTTGACGGTCTTAAAATATGATGGTTATAATATATTATGGTCATCATATTTTATGACTTCAAATCGGGAGGTATCAGAATATGAGCAAGCTTGAATCTGTGGATACGTTAGTTATTGGATCAGGTCCAGGGGGATATGTGGCGGCGCTTCGTTCTTCGCAGTTGGGGATGAAAACGGCGATTGTCGAACGTAAACAGCTCGGCGGGGTCTGTACACATGTGGGTTGCATACCATCCAAAGCTTTAATTGCGGAATCGCATCGCTATGATTGGTTCAGACAGTTCAATCAAGCTGACGCGGCAGCGACATTTAAGACTGCTCAGGATTTTAAACAGGGGGTTGTGAATAAACAGGCAGGTGGCGTCCACTATTTGTTAAAGACTGCGGGTGTGAACATTCTGGAAGGAGAGGCCAGTCTGGTGGATGAGCACACAGCCAGGATCCAGCAAGCTGGGCAGGAGCAAAGCATTTCTTTTAAAAATCTCATACTGGCAACGGGGTCTCGTCCAATTGAATTGCCAGCATTTCCAGTTGGAGGTCGCATCTTATCTTCCACTGAAGCATTATCTCTACAGGAGGTTCCGAGTAGTCTGATTGTGATCGGCGGAGGTTATATTGGGGTGGAGCTTGGACAGATGTATGCCAAATTCGGAACCAAGGTAACAATTCTGGAGGGAGGCGCACAAGTATTGCCTGGATTCGAGGGGGAACTTGCAGCCCCTGTAGTCAAACAATTGAAGGCGGACGGCATCCAGATCGTAAACGGAGCGATTGCCGAAAAGGTGGAGCACAATGCGGATTCCGTTACACTGCATTATTCAAAAAATCAGGAGCAGCAACAAGTTACAGCAGAATATGTACTGGTTACGATCGGCAGAAAACCCAATACAGACGGCCAGTTAGGACTGGAACGCATAGGTGTGCTCGTAACGAACAAAGGACTGGTTGAGACGGATGAACAGTGCAGAACGGTTATCCCTCACATTTACGCTATTGGAGATATTACAGCCGGTCCGGCACTTGCTCACAAGGCATCCTATGAAGCCAAAGTAGCCGCAGAAGCCATTGCTGGTCTTACCTCCAAAGTGGATTACAAGGTAATTCCGCTTGTCGTGTTTTCTGATCCGGAGATATCCAGTGTTGGGGTAAGTGAGACGGAAGCCAAAGCGCAGGCCATTCCGGTGGTTATCGGAAAATCTTCTTTTGGGATCAACGGAAGAGCATTGGCGTTAAGGGAAACCGAAGGTTTTGTGAAAATAGTGGCTGACCCGACTTCAGGAATTGTCATTGGTGCGCAAATCGTCGGAGTGGAGGCATCCACACTGATATCGGAGCTTGCACTTGCGGTCGAGATGGGCGCAACCGTGGAAGATCTGGCCATGACGATTCACCCTCATCCCACTTTGGGAGAAGTGATCATGGAGGCAGCCGAGAACGCGGTCATCAAAATGAAAAAGCAAAAATAGTCAGCAAATTTAACCATACACGAGGATTGGGAATGGGAGAGATAAAAAGATGAAGTTAAAAGCAGGTTTGTATATCGGAATTGCGATGGTGTTCATTGTTGGAGGTTCACTTCTGGCTGTTAAAGGAAAGGATGCTGTAAGTCAGGCCGAGAGCAGTAAACAAGGCATACTTGAGGCTGAGCAAACGACATTATTTTATCAGAATAGTCCCGGGACGATTGCAGAGGTTGGTGTGTCTGCAGGTGACTCCGTGAAAGAGGGAGAGGTACTTTTCAAAGTGAAATCAGCGGGGGAGGGAGATAAGGAGGTACTTGCACCGTATGACGGGTTGGTTGACCGAGTTGCTGTAATACAGGGAGATCAAGTCCAAGCAGGAGTCCCGCTAGCAGTTGTGCAAAAGAATACGTATTACACCGACCTTTACATACAGGAAAGTGAAATTCAACAGCTTGAAGTGAATCAAAGCATTGATGTTCATTTCCCTTATTTGGATCAGCCAACGCAGGTGAAAGGGAGTATTATTTTCATCTCAACTGCTCCTCAGTTTGCGAACTTGCGTATGTCGCGGGAAAAAGGGCAAGCCGATTTGAGCATGTTTCTGGTCCGAATATCGATGGATTCGAATACCGATTTGCTTCCGGGGATGACAGCAGAGGTGAAACTTGATGAAATCACTGATTGACGAATGGAAGTACGTCGCGGACAGTAAGTATATACGGCTAATTTTTATTGGGCCAATGATTGCAGCCCTATTTTTTGGATTAATGTTCTCGCAGAATCAACTTAATAAATCACCAGTTGTGGTTATTGATGAGGATCATAGCGAATATTCACGGCAATTGATCTCCAAGATAAATGCGTCACAATATATGAGCGTCAAAAGCGTATATGCGAGCCGAATGAGTCCTGAAACATTGCTTGCCAACGAGCAGGCTGTAGCGGTCATTATGCTTCCCAATCAGTTGGGTTTGCGTCAACAACAAGGGAAATCGACGAATATCGGCATCTTGATGGATAACACGATGCCCTCGGGGTTAACAGGTATTCGCACTGCGATTCAGGAAATCATACTGACAGAGAATATGACCCTTTCCATGACACGTCTGATCCAAAAAGGGATGGATGCCGAGACAGCTAAAGGAATCGTGTCACCGTTATCCCTTCAGCAGCGGATGCTGTTTAATCCAACCTCCAGTTATGTCGGTTTTATGGTGCTTGGATTTGTGAATATCGTAGTATTGATGATTACAACAAGTGCAGCGGGCTCAATTGTACCCCGGCTTCGTCAGGAAGGGAAACTGTTTGCAAACGGAAAGTCACCTTTCCAGATATGGGTTCGGAGTGTACCTTACGCTGTGTTGAGTTCCCTTTCGCTGCTTCTAACCTATGGATTATTAAAGCAGGTGGGGGGAATGCGGTTTGAAGCAGAGGCTTATCTTTTTATCATTCCGTTAGTTGTTTATGCTTTTGCCTTGTCACTCATGGGTATGCTGATTGGATACACTGCCAAAGATATGTCGAAAGTAAGCCTACGAACCAGTTTTGTATTGTATCCCTCCTTTTTGGCTACGGGAATTCAATTAACGCCGCTGGCGTTCCCAGAACCGTTCCAAATGTTCGCATGGGCATTACCCATGAACTGGCTTAACCGTCTGATTCGTGGAATGGCGTTTAGGGACGGGGCGCTGACAGCCTACAGTCAGGAGTTGGGGGCATTGCTGATTATTATTGGCGGAGTGTCCTTGTTCATGGGATTACTGTTTCTGCGGGAAACAAGGAAAGTTTCTTCCAGCAGAGCACCCCTGTTGAATATGGATATATTGCCGAGCAGTAATTAATTTTTTAAGAATCGTTAAACAACGAAAAAAGACGCACGGGAGTCATTCCTGTTGCGTCTTTCTGTTTCCATAGATTGATTCTCATTAATCGTCATCATTATATGATATAATTTCTCACTGAGAGTACAGAAATGGAGAGCAAGAACGGCTTGATCCAGCTACTCCATAGCTGCGCCCATTTGTGACCTACTGCTCAGATGAAAACTTCCAAGGGAGCACTGGCTTTTAGGATATAGAGCTGCACGCAGATAAAATTATATATTGTGGGAGTTGTCTAACGAATCATGAATAAAAAAGAAGTCGCGCATATACGCAAGCAGTTTAAACTCGATCACGATCTACTGAATATTTACGATATTCTCAACGTGTATATTACGAAGGAAACGAATGAGGTCTATCACTGGGAGCGTCACCCGTTCGAACTGGTGGACAGAGAGAAGCAGGAGCTGTACATGGGCAATTTCAAAAAATTGCTGACAGGTGATTTGGATCAGAAGTTATTCGAATTGAAGTTCCAGGAAGCGGCGGAGGACCCGGCACAGGTACTGCTTCACCAGGCTCTGGTCACAGGTGATCCGGATGAATGGCAGGATCTGATGCTACTGCTCGTGGATCGAATGTTGGTGGATACGAAGTTTGAGCGGGATATGGTAGCTACGTTTGTGCGTGGACAATATTATCTGCCGACCAAGGCTAGAAACGAAGCTACGGAAGAGAGTGAGAAGAATGAGGTGTTCGCTCATCCGTTCATTCTGTGCAGCGTGAATTCCACGGAGAAACAGCGGAAAACACTCTTGTTTGACTACGTGGAGAGAGAATTCAAATACAACATCATTGTAGATCCGATTATCAAATTAAGCACGCCAGAGCAAGGATTCCTGTACCCTAGCGTGACGGACAACTACTCCGATGTGAATCGTGTACTCTATTGTACAGGGAAATCCAATTTCCCGGATCCGCATTTTGTTGAAAATGTATTGAATGGAGAAAGATCCGTAACCGCACTGGAAGAACGGGCGATCTTCGAAGATATCGTCAAGGAAGTGGCCGGTGAACAGCTCGATTCAGCCACCATTGCACATGTATACGAGGAGATCAACCGAGTCATCGAGATTAACGAAGAGTCCCATGAGGAAGAACCTCCGAAGCTGGATTATAAAGATCTGGAACGTGTACTGACCGCAAGCGGTATAGAAGATCTGACAACGGAGAAAGTAGAACGTGCCTTCGAAACCATCGTTGATAACAAGAACTATGAGATGAAGGCGACCAGTGTTATGCCGAAGTTTACGTCCAAGTCTATTAAGATCGAGACCAAGGTCGCTACGATTTCGGTTAGCCCGCAAGACCTGAGATATGTGAAGCAGGTGAATTATCAAGGCAGACGTTGCATCATGATTGAAGTGGACGAAGATGTTGTGATTGAAGGCTTTACCCTTAATACAGAAAAACTTATAAATGAGTAATTGATTCTAGACAATGATGATGTAAAATCATCAGTTATGAACGAATAAACGTCCATTTATTGCAAAAATCCCAAGCCAAAAGCAACACTGAACTGCTCCCTGTTATAGTAGACCGTAGAAGACTACGATGGGAGCAGTTCAGTATGCCAAGGCATGGGCTTTTTGCTGTTTCATGATTGTCGCAACAGTTGTTTGATATCTGCTGCCGGACTGGAGCCAAGCTCCTCTTGGAGCAATTCCTCCAGCACCAGATACTGTCGCTGCGCTTCGGTTCTTCGTCCAAGCGACAGATACAACAGGATGATCTCGCGATGAATATCTTCCCGAATCGAATCAATCTGGAGGATACGTTCAAAATAATACAGCGCCCGTAACGGCTCGCCTGCCTTCGCGTGATAGTGGGCAGCAGTTTCCATCGTCATGATGAAATCCAGTTCCAGCTGTCTGGACCACGCAAAAGCCCACTCATAATGCCTTCCTTTCAGAAGTTCACCCGTATACAACGTATCCATCCGCTCGAAGAGCTCGGGGCGATGTGTTGATGCCTGACGCATCTGTCGGAACAAAGCCTCGAACTCGTACAGATCACAGTTAATCGCTTCCCGGTCGATACGGATACCGTTTCTGTCCTTGAGAATGATCGGCACGTCACTGTTATCACCGATGGCACGTCGCACGTAGTACAGTGTGGAATTGATGTTGGTCCAGGCTTTCTGCGGACTGAGGTCCTTCCACAACGTATCGGCCAAGGCATCGCGGGTGGTTGATTTGGTATACAGCAAGAATGCAAGTAACTCTTCGGTTTTGGGCGTTCTAAGCTTGATGGGACTGTCTGCTCCGGCACCGCCAAACACGGTGAATTCACCGAACAGACGAACGTTCAGTTTGGGTCCAGGCACCGCTGGTTCAGGTGTTGTCACGGACTTGTGAAGCTTTTCCTGCAACCGTTTGATGCTGCGGTTCAGTCGCTCAGCCGTGACCGGCTTGATGACGTAATCAATCACCTCTTTGTCAAAGGCCTGCACCGCATATTCCTCATATCCAGTCACCAGCACAATGGGAAGCGAAGGATGATGTTTACGCAATTCACCAATGAGTTGCATACCCGAGATGCGAGGCATCGTAATGTCCAGAAATGCCGCATCGAAGCTATTCTCTGCCGCATATTCACAGGCTTCCTCCGGGTCATGGAATGCGCGAGACACCTCAACTTCTCCGCTTTCTGTCAAAATGCGATTCAGTCGCTTCAGCGACAAATCCTCATCGTCCACGATGATGACTTTTATCTTCATGTTTCATAACCCCCGTTCCCATCTGTGCTTAGACGTTGATTTGGAAGATCAAAGGTAATCCGCGTTCCCTCGCCGTCCAGACTTTCCATCTGAAGGTGTCTGCCATACAGCAGGTTCAACCGGCTGGAAATATTCCATAGTCCAACACCGTTACTGCCGTCCGTGGATTGCCGAATCTCGTCCATCCGTTGCTTGGTTATGCCGATTCCGTTGTCCTCGATGGTGAACCGTGTTTCCGTATCATTCAGATTGCGGATAGACAACATGACCCGACCACCGCGAATGCTGGACATCAGCCCATGCCGAATTGCGTTTTCGATCAGGGGCTGTAACGTGAGCGGTGGAATGTCCATGTTCCGGTTCACATCAGCATCCACATCGATAATGACCTCCAACCTTGAGCCAAAGCGGGCTTGCTCAATCGCTACGTATGCCTCGATCATCTCCAGTTCGTTCATTAGGCTAGTTTTTGAGTCCAGATGTTTAAAGTGCACACTCCGTCGTAAGTAACTCGATAATTGCAAAATCAATTGTTCTGCCCGATTTGGCGCATCCACACACAATTCGGCAATGGCGTTCAGGGCGTTGTACAGAAAGTGCGGGTTCATCTGTGACCGCAAAAAAGATATTTCTGCATCTCGTGCAGCTTGGACGGATGTTTTCATCCGAGTCAAACCGCCGATCCGTGCCAGCAGTTCCTCCGATTCGAACGGCTTGGATACAAAATCATTGGCACCTTTCTCCAAGGCCAGCTTCAATTGATTGGCTTTATTACTCGCCGTTAGCATGAGTACAGGCAACTCGGAAGGAGAGAAGCGCTCCCTGATCCGTTCCAGCAATTCGTAACCCGACATGTCAGGCATCATGATATCAGCAATGACGAGATGCACGGCAGGTAGTTTGTCCAGCAACTCCAGTACGGAAGGGGAGCGTGAAGTGACCGCATAACTGTAACCTTCCAGCTTCAAGAGATTCACTATTGTCTGCAAATTAGCCGAGTCGTCATCCACAACGATGATCCATTCGTCTTTATTCCCTTGTACAATCGTTGGTTCTTCGAACCGGAGTAGCCGATTACCAGGACCTGTAGGAGCGATGGTAAGTGGCATGACGTTGGAACGTTTCTCTCCTTTATTCTCTGCCAGCGGAAAGGTCAGGATGAACGTAGCACCCATGCCGGGTGCTGATTCCGCATGAATGGTTCCGCCATGCAGCTCGACCAGCTTGCGTGTAATGCTTAGTCCTAGACCGGTGCCTCCAGCAACGACTGGCCCCGTATCCGCTTCCTGCTCGAACGGCAGGAAGATATGTTCCAGCTTGTCCGTACCGATACCACGGCCGGTATCCACAATGCGTATTTCCGCTTTGCCTTGCACGACCGTAGCTTTGATGCTTACCGTGCCACGTTCCGTGAACTTAACGGCATTGCCGATCAGATTATGCAAAATCTGAATCAGTCGATTGCCGTCTGCATAGATCGGCGGGAAATGCGCCGGGATGCGGTTGATAAGCTCCACCTTTTTCGCGCCAAGCAGGAAGGAGTGCATACGCATGACCGATTCGACAAACGAGTACAGATCGGTCGAAGACCGGTGGAGCGGGATGTCGCCATGTTTCATTTTCGAATAATCCAGCAATTCATCGACCAGATAGGTTAATCGTCTGCCACTTCCCGTCACGATCGCCAGATTGTGTGCTTGCTCATCGGTAAGGGGACCTTCTGCGCCTTTAAGCAGGCTTTCACTGATGTTAACAATCGCGTTCAGCGGTGTTTTGAGCTCATGCGAAGTATTGGACAGGAAGTCGTCCTTCACCTTGTCCAGCAATAGCAACTGATCTTTGAGGGTGCGGACCGTACGATAGGCCTCGAAGAACCGAAGCACCGCCAGAAACAGCATCAGGATGCTGAACAGGACAATGGAAGCCTGCCCGATATTCATATTTTCCTTGAGCGAGATCGAGAAGAGATTAATGTCCAGACAGTACAGCATGATGCTTAAGAGGGCTGCGTACCACAGAAAAGTAGACAGCCGTTCGCCTTTCTCACTGGTTAGGAACTGTTTTGCACATTGATAGAGCAACCAGAGCAGCATCAACGTGTACATAACGACGACGTAAGGTGCAGCCAGCCCGTAGATGGAAATAGGCAGGAGCGTGACCATACATAAGTAAGCTCCGAAGATGATCAGGATCAACGCCGTGAGCATACCGGACAGGATGCCTGTTTTGAATCGGTAGAAGTAAAAGGTTAACAGACCCAGACATGCCACAGAGCAGAAATCTTTTAATTTATAGAGCGTGCTAAAGGAGATTTCCGTGCCCGCCATCGATAACACACGTTCGCTGATCATGCCGTTATAGAGTGCATACAGGAGACAGATTAGACCAATCAGCAGCAGGGAGTCGTCCCTGTTTCGGTAGAGTGCAGACCCCAGGTAACTGACGAGGAATATGATCGAAATGGTAGCCAGTACAGCAAGCGTGCCGAATTCGATAGCTGTGTTGAATTGATGTTTTTTCAGCATGGCTGCTTGTTCGCCGAAAAAGAGTGGACCCGGAATGCCAGAGTCCGTGTAATCGTAATTAGCCACCCGGATCAAAATCTCAATGTCACCGCCATGATAGGGGAAAAAGCCAATCTGGGGGGAGTTGCCTGGTCGGTAACCTGCGGATTTTGCCACGGCATGCCCGTCTTCCAGCAGCTTGTTGCCATTAATGTAGATCTCGCTGGCAAAACGGATGTTCATTTTTTTGATCGCCAGTGTTCCCTCAACAGGTGCATTACGCAGTACCAGTCGATACGTGGCGAAGCCGTGGGTTGGCAGTCGTTCACCATCCACTTTAAGTCGATTCCAGGAGCCGGGAACGGTTGCATAGGTGTCGGGTGCTTTCGTTGGACCAGCCTGATTCGATGTTGCAGATTCGTCAGGAAGCAATCGCTCCCAGTAAAATTCCCACTCCCCGTCCAGCTTGATCCGCTCGTCTTGTTCAGGGTCCCAGGCCGAGAGGTCCAGAACACCTTGACGGGCATGAAGCGCAGCAGATTGTGGTTCTCTGATCGTTGACAGCAGCAGTACGGTAATGGCAAGTACAACAGTCAGGACAACACCTGAAATTTTTAATAACACGAAATGCTGCTCCTTTAGAGATTGTTCAATCCTTTGGTAGCTTCGGACAAAATCTCTTGTATTCTATCGGCATTGTAGCGAATATCTCTGGGGGGCGCAATCACATTTCGACAAATTCCTTCATACCCACCCCGTAAATTCCAATATTGAGGCTTTTGCAGACTGTGCTTCTGTATGAGCGCCTTTGCGCCAGGCTTTAGGCGATTCGCCCATCAGTTTGGCGAAGCAGCGGTTAAAGCTGGAGATGGATCGGAAGCCGACCTGCTCAGAGATGGACAGAATGGAGGCCTCGGTGCTTTTTAATCGTTTGCATGCCTCTTCAATCCGGGTACTGTTCAGAAAATCAAGCGGCGTGGTTCCCATAATTTCATGGAACTTGCGGCGAAAATGCGTTGTACTCAGATGACACAGATCAGCGAGGTAATCGATGGTCACAGGCATCATATAGTTTTTGGTGATAAACTCCAGCACGGGTGAGATGACCAAGTCACCTTGGAGGTCTCTTTCCCGTTCGTGATCCTGAGATGACAAGCGTTCGCTGCTCGCATGAATTCGAAGCAGTTCGATATATAGAGACATCAACAAGCCGTACGCGCTCTCCCGATAGTAGGGGGACTGCTGCTTCATTTCTTCAACGATTGAAGTTGCGAGCATATGAATTTTGGGATGCTGTTCCTTATTCAGAATGCAATTGGTTCCCTGAATCGCCCATAGATTCGGTTCAATGTGAGTTTGTGCTCTTTTGAGCGAATGACGAAAGAGTTCTTCCGGTGAAAAAAAGATATAAGCCCACAGGCTGGCGTTATCAGGTGAACTGTATGTGGTATGCGGAAGATATCGGGGAATGAACGTGATGTCCCCTGCTCGAAAAGGCACAGATTCTCCCTTAATCTCCATGATCCCTCCATCTGAATAACAGATGCCAATCTCCATGTGGTTATGGAAATGAAGATGCTCACTCTTGATATCGGATATTCTCCAGCGGTCCCCACTGAGTAACAGGACAGGGAAATCAATGGGCAGGCTGTAGTGACGATATTCAATGACAGGTTTCTTCGGTTTGGGCATTTTCGAGGACTCCTATGTATAAATGATTGAAATTGCGCAGTTTTGTTATGAATATGCTTAGATTGAGACTATTTTACTGCGTACAATGTAATAAGTAAAGCGTTTACAACAATGGACGGACACCTCTCAGGGCGCACTTGGGGGCGTGTGCGCAGGGAGAGGGGAATAACAATGCTTCAAGTGAAATATGACAGGGATCAGATTCTACATGTAATCGAGAACGTTACCAAGAAAACACTGGATATGGATCTGACATGGGATTGGCCCGGTGGAGTGGCTTATTATGGTGTATCCAGAGCCTATCAAACGACAGGCAACCAAGAGATTCTGGACAGGCTGGTGAAATGGGCAGACGAATATATCGAGCTGGGTCTGCCAAGTTGGACGGTGAATACATGTGCCATGGGCCATGTGCTCATCACTTTATATGAAGAAACCGGGGATCAGAAATATTGGGATATTGTCCTCAGCAAAGTCGATTATCTCCAGAATCATGCACTTCGCTTTGGAGACAATGTGCTTCAGCATACGGTATCGGTTTCCAATGATTTTCCGGAACAGGCTTGGGCGGACACCTTGTTTATGGCGGCATTTTTCCTGCTTCGCGTAGGTAGCAAATTAAAAGACGAAGCCATGATCCAGGATGCGCTGAATCAGTATTACTGGCATATCAAATACCTGCAAGATCCGAGCAGCAGTCTGTGGTATCACGGTTATAATAATATCAACAAGGACCACATGTCCGGATTTTACTGGGGAAGAGCGAATGCTTGGGGAGCCTATACGATGTCTCAAGTAAAACCTCAATTGAACGACTGGTACTTGTATCCGCAATGTATGGATGTAGAGTGTGCCCTTCGGGATCAGTTGGCGGCTCTCAAGCTGGTGCAGACCGAGAATGGCTTGTGGCGTACGGTTCTGGATGACGAAGATTCGTATGAAGAGGTATCGGCTTCCGCGGGTATTGCAGCAGCGATGATCAACAACGGCAATCCACTGCATACCAAATACGTGCAAAAGGCATTGGAAGGCATCCTGAACAACATTAGCGAAGATGGGCGCGTGCTTGGTGTGTCTGGCGGTACGGCGGTAATGAAGGATCGGGATGGCTATCGCAATATTCCAAAAGACTGGATTCAGGGCTGGGGCCAGGGCCTGGCACTCGCTTTTCTGTCCGATATGTTGAGATAGGGAGGGAACCCAATTGTCCAAATTAACCAAAGGCTCCTTTACACTACCGGGAGAATCCGGTTATGAAGCACTGACGCTTGAACTTGCCAACCGCTGGGGTGCCGATGTGATCCGTGACAGTGACGGTACAAAGTTGTCCGATGAGATTATCAATGCCGGATATGGCATCTATTCAACCATTTGCATTATTCGGGATCATAATGAGTGGGCATCCCGTAATTTGGATAAGTTGCAGCAATGTTTTCTCATTACGAATCCGAAGGTTGCTGTGCAAGATTATGTATCCATCTATCTGATGGAGGACTTCTTCGCTGAACAATTCAGGGTGAATGATTCGAAAGAAGCGTTTAAGTATTGGCAGGTGTACGACCGAACGACTGGGGAAGAAGTTCCTAGAGGACAGTGGAATTATGAAAGGGAATCTGGCAATGTTGTCATTACCGGCGTTGCTCCTTGGCATAAATACACGGTGAGTTTCATGGTTTATCGGATCTGGGAAGAGATTTCCATGTACAATCACACGACGAATAATTGGGACAAAGAGCATCTGATGCAGATTGACCCGATCTATACAGACACCCAAACCTATTTGCTGGATTGGATGGAAAAGTGGTGCCAAGAACACCCGGAAACAACCGTTGTACGTTTTACGTCCCTATTTTATAACTTCGCCTGGATCTGGGGCAGTGATGAGCGGAATCGCCATCTGTTCTCGGATTGGGGTTCATACGATTTCACGGTGAGTTCGAGAGCGCTGGATCTGTTTGCTCAAAAATATGGGTACTCACTCTCAGCTGAGGACTTTGTGAATGGTGGTAAATATCAGGTCACTCATATGCCTGCGAATCAGCGCAAACTGGACTGGATGGCATTTATCAATGATTTTGTGATTGAATTCGGTAAAAAGTTAATTGATATTGTACACAAGCATGACAAGCTGGCGTATGTCTTCTATGATGACAGCTGGGTGGGCATGGAGCCGTACAATGACCGCTTTGAGGAGTTTGGATTCGACGGCATGATCAAATGTGTGTTCTCCGGTTATGAGGCAAGAATGTGCTCAGGCGTTAAGGCTGATACCCATGAGATTCGCTTGCATCCCTACCTGTTCCCAGTTGGCTTAGGCGGGCTTCCTACCTTCAAAGAGGGAGGCGACCCTACCCTGGATGCCAAGAAATATTGGATTAATATCCGGCGTGCGCTGCTGCGTGAGTCGATTGACCGGATTGGACTGGGTGGATATTTGCATCTGGTTGAGCCTTACCCGGACTTTGTGGATTATATCGAGAAGATTGCCCATGAATTCAGGGAAATGAAAGAGCTGCATCAAGAGGGAAAACCATATCAGATCAAGACAAAGGTAGCCGTGCTGCATAGCTGGGGCAAGTTAAGATCGTGGACCTTGTCCGGTCATTTTCATGAAACGCATATGCATGATCTGATTCATGTGAATGAGGCATTAGCCGGGTTGCCTGTTGACGTGCAGTTTATTGATTTTGATGATATTCGTCAGGGCGCATTGAAGGATATAGATGTCGTCATCAATGCCGGCTCTGCAGGTTCAGCATGGAGCGGTGGAGCGCATTGGAGTGACCACAAGTCTGTGGACTTATTGACCCAATGGGTGTACGAGGGTGGTACCTTTATTGGCATTAACCAGCCTTCGGCAATGGACGGGTACGACAGCTTTTTCAGAATGGCTCATGTGCTTGGGGTAGATGAGGATACAGGTGCAAGGGTTGTTCATGGAAAATGGTCGTATGAAGTTAATGATGAGTATGGTTTGTTGCCTGAGGGGGCCAGCATACTTCCGAAAGATAACATTTATCTTACTGATGGGTCAGCAGCTGTAGTGAATGAAACGGATGGTCAGATCACACTGTCCACACATGCTTTTGGAAAAGGAAAAGGGATCTACCTGCCTTCCTTCGAATTCAGCTGGGAAAATACAAGACTACTTCTGAATTTGATTCGATTTGCGGGCAATGAATTCCATGAAACAAAGTACATCACGGATAACTTGTATACCGAGTGCGCCTATTACCCCGAGAGCAACATATTGGTTGTGATCAATAATAGCAATCAGGTTCAGTCCACGACGATCAATACAGAGCATGGAAAACAGACCGTGGAATTGGACCCGTACGATACGGTGATCACCAAAATTGGTTTAACAAAATCGGTATCCCCATAGAATAATGACTCGATAGACCGTATTCCTTAACCAGGGAGCGGTCTATTTTAGTTATTAGGACGTGTCTGAAAACTCTGAAGAAAGCAGATTTTATCGTACGGATATTACTTTATAGTTTTAACACTATTTAGTAGAATATTTAAATAAGGATAGGGATCATGAGCCCTAATATATTATTGTTTTCATCTTTTTAAAGGAGAGAGTGCCCTAATGTACAGTTATAAATTGTTGGACAAAATAAGCATGGAGACACTTCACGAGGCGTTTGTGGATGCGTTCTCCGACTATCAGGTTAAAATGGATTTGCCTTTTTGGAAGTTTCAGCAAATGCTCCAACGAAGGGGTTATCACCCCGAAATTTCTATGGGAGCCTTTAAGGATGAGAGAATGGTCGGATTTGTTATCAATGGGCTTCGAAGCTGGAATGGAAAGACAACTGCATATGATCTTGGGACAGGCGTTGTAAAAGATTGCAGACGGCAAGGCATTACAAGCAATCTGCTCTTGAATATTCAAAAGCTGTTAAAAGAAAAAAATGTAGAGCAATATTTGCTGGAAGTCATCCAATCCAACGAATCTGCAGTTCAGCTGTACAGTAAACAAAACTTCAAAATTCAAAGGGAATTTTCATGTTTCCAGTTGCAAAAAGATCAATTCATACCGCAAACGACCTGCACGGTGGAATGTGTGGAGAGAATCGATGTAGAGCAGTTTAAGGAATTTTGGGATGTGGAGCCCTCCTGGCAAAATTCAATTGATTCCATCTACGCTGTACCGGAGGCTTTTATCTATGTGGTTGCACGTCAGGATCAAAGCATTGTTGGCTATGGCATTATAGATCAAAAAACAGGTGATGTTCCACAGCTTGCAGTGAACCAAAATTACCGGGGCAAAGGTATTGCAAGCAGCATCCTGACAGAGATGGTCCAACGCACAGAATCTCCTAGAATCAGTGTCCTCAATGTGGAGTCTCATCTGAAACCGATGGAAGATTTCCTCTTGGTCAAATCAGGTTTTTCATATCATGTGGGCCAGTACGAAATGCTCTTGAAATTATAACGTGATCGTCGTTTCGACTTAAGATCAGATCGGGTTCATACGAAAATATGTGGGGTGTTAGTGTCTGTCTTGTTGGGCCAGTTGAACGGGAGGTTGATTAAAGGCTTCCCGGAAATCCTGGATAGCAGTATCCAACCCATCCTGTACTCGTTATAATAATGTTGATATATGACATGGTTAGAGGAGACAAAGACATAACATGAGCCGCAAGAAATACTGTAAGCGTATTCAGTTTCTGGATGATTGGAGTCTCAAAACCAAGTTGTACATATTGTTCATTTTTTGTGTGCTGGTCCCGGTCCTGGTCACAAATACCGTGTTTTACCAAAGCATCAAAGGTAACATTGAAGAGAAGGAGCATAGCCGATTCAATGAAATGCAGCAAAGGATCAAGTTCAACCTGCGGAACAGTATAGACAATAGCTTGTATGTGTCCAATTTTCTCTATACCGATGGAACGCTGAACCGGTTCATGGAGTTCAAGTATCGCGATCAGGAAGACTATTACTCTGCCTACTATGATATGCTTAGCAACAACAATCTGGTCAGGTACTACTACAGCTACCAGCAGGTGAATCAAATTACGTTTTATGTTGGCAATGATACCTTCGTCAATGGAGGAAACTTCATTAAGCTGGATGATGAGGTGAAGAAAAGTGATTGGTATCAAGCGCTGATGAACACGAGCGACCATATCATGATCTATTCGTATTTTGACAAACAGCAGGCGGAGATGTCGCAAAGTCAGGGAGGACGCAAAGTAAGCATTATTCGTAAGCTGGATTACTTTGGGGAGCAGCAGGTTGAAAAGGTGTTAAAGGTTGATCTGGACTACGCTTTCATCAACAAATCGCTTAAAAATGAGGGAGCCAATGGGAAGGTGTATGTCGTTTCGGATGGCAGGGTCATTTTCTCGAACGATTCAAAAATGAATCAGATGCGCAAGCCATTTAATTTGATTGCAAACAGTCCAATTGATCCTGTTCAATCCATGCAATCGATTCCAGTCGTATCCGAGGATTGGCAGATTGTCGTCAGCACGGAGAAATTGGACGTTCTGTCGGAGATTGTTAATTCCAAGCTTAATTTGACTTTACTAATCATTCTTAATCTGTTGGTGCCGACACTGCTAATTTGGTTGATATCCAGATCACTGGTCATCAGAGTTGATCGGATAGCGAAGCACCTGGATCAAGTGAAGCATGAGAAATTTGAGGTGATATCGGGACCTGTGGGCAAAGACGAGATCGGCAGCCTGACCCATAGTTATAACATGATGGTCATCAAGATCAAGAACCTGATTGAGATTGTGTTTAAGGGCCAGGTGGAGCGGCAAGCCCTTGAGCTCTCCAAAAAGCAGGCGGAGCTGAAAGCCCTTCAGAGTCAGGTGAATCCCCATTTCATGTTCAACACGCTTGAAACGATCCGTATGCGGAGTTTGATCAAGGACGAGCTTGAAACCTCCGATGTCATTCATAAACTGGCACTGCTGTTACGTCAGACGATCAATTGGGGCGATGATCTGATTACAATCGCAGAGGAAATCAATTTTGTAGAGAGTTATCTGAGTATCCAGCAGTATCGCTTTGGTGAAAAGTTGCAATTTGCAATCCGGATCACAGACGAATCCATTGCTGCCATGATGATACCCAAGCTAACCGTTCTCACCTTTGTGGAGAATGCTTGTATCCATGGCATTGAGGGGACTTCGAATGATGGGGTCGTGGAGGTGTTATTCGAAATTCGAAGTAATGAACTGTACATTTCCATTCGAGATACCGGAGTCGGTATGGATCAGGACAAGCTGGCCTCGCTCCGCAAAATGATGCAAGACCCGAGTATGGATCGGATGAGCGAGCTTAGCAGCATTGGTATGATGAATGCATATATTCGGCTGCGGATGTATTTTGATGATTTCGTTCAGGTGCACATATTCAGTGAAAAGGGGAAGGGAACAACGATTGGCATTCAAATTCCTCTTATGCAGGCATCTCAAGAATAAGGAGCGAGGATATGATCAACGTGCTGATTGTGGACGATGAGCCATTTATTCGCCAAGGACTTCTATTGTTAATTGATTGGGAGTCTTACGGATTTCAGATTTGCGGTCAGGCTTCCAATGGCATGCAGGCCTTGGAGTGCATACGCGCTATGCAGCCCGATCTGGTGATTTCCGACATCAAGATGCCGGAAATGGACGGATTGCAGCTTGCCAAAACCTTGTACGAGCAATATGGCGGTGACATCAAGCTGATTCTTCTAAGTGGATTCTATGAGTTCGGATATGCCAAGCAGGCGATTAAATACCAGGTGGATGACTACATTCTCAAGCCTATTGTGAAGGCCGAACTGGTTCAGGTGCTTGAGGAGTTCAGGGTCGCATTTAATGCGCGGACAGAAGAGAAGCGATATCAGCAAAAAAAAGATCGGATTATTATGGCCCAGCATATGCAGTCGATCTTGCTTGGGGTGGCCGAGGAGGAAGCTGTTACGAGTCTGCAGCCCCACTATCAAGATGCCGGCATACTGCGTTGCATCCTGATTGAGGCGGAAGCCGGTCCAGAACAGGGAACGGATTGGTGCGCTAGAGTTGAGGCGTGGGTGGGCAAGCCCTTGCCGGGACAAATTTTGAAGCCGTTCACCGGTGATAAAAATGCGGTTCTGCTCATGGTTACGGACCTGATGGTGAACCGTGAGGCAGTGACCTTGGAGCAATATTTGACCCGATTACATGCCGATCTGAGCCATGGTCAAGAGGCGGCTATTGCTTGTTATGTCGGAAAGGAAGTACATGAGTTGGAGGCGCTGCACGAGTCTTATCAATCCTGCGGCATAATGAAAAGCTTACGTTTCTTCACCACTTGCAGGCCCATTTATTACTTCGAACTTATGGATACGACCTTATTTGTTAATCGGCCGGGACAGTTCGAAAAACAATTATTTGATAGGCTAGTCAAGTCTATTGAGGAACAGCAGACGGATGAGTTATACAGTCATGCAAAGGCCATTTTTCAATTTTTTCTGGATGAGCGAATCGAGCCTGGTATTGTCCGCATCCACTTGCATTATTTGGCATACACATTGCTGGATCTCGTGAATAACGATACGGTTACTCCAGATTCGGGGTTGATGGAATCGACTTTTCTGAAGGTGAACTACGCGATGTTATCCATGGAGGAAAACATTGAACATTTATGCGAATTCTCGCTCATGTGCGCAGAGAAACTGAAGGAGCAGCAAAAGTCAAATGCGATGGGCGTATTAGCCAAAATTGAGGCCTTCATTCACGAGCATTACAGAGAAAATATCAGCCTGAAATTGCTCGGGGAGCAGTTTTACATGAATAGTGCATATCTGGGTCAGATTTTCAAAAAGCATTTCTCGATCAGCTTCAGTGATTATTTGAATCAATTACGTATTGAGGAAGCCGCCCGGCTGTTGCGCAGAACAGATCAAAGAGTATACGAAATCGCAACAATGGTGGGATATCGGGATTCCGATTACTTTATTAGCCGGTTCGAGAAACTCATGGGGGAGACTCCTGCACAATATCGTAAAAGTGCCCATGCTGCGTACTCTCTTGATTAACATCCTGCACTCCTTGACGGAGCGGCGGGATATTTTTTTTCGCAGATGCTGGAATTAGTGGGATTCCATCTATAGTTTATCCCGTTGAGAGGGGCATGGAAGCATGATAATTTTAAGTCAGCCTTTGGAAAGCGCTTTCCAAAAAGCTTCTGTCAATATAATCGATGGAGGGGTCATGATGAAAAAGGATGTTAGAAAAAGAATCAAGTATAGTGCTCTGCTCGCTTTAATACTGGTCATCGCACTCACTGGATGTACACCGGGATCGTCCTCGAAAGGGGAAAAGACAGCAGATGGAAGGGAATTGAAACAATTTTCCGCATTTTTTGCCGTACCGGGAAAAATTGCGCCTGACGATAATCGGGTGTTAAAGGCTATTGAGGAGAAAACAGGCGTCAGAGTCACGATGGACTGGCTTACTGGCCAAACAGCCAAAGAGCGGATTGGTGTACTCATTGCAGGCGGCGAATATCCCGATTTTATCGATGGGAGTGATGGTACTCAGCAACTGGTAGCAGCAGGAGCGTTAGTACCTCTTGAGGATTACATCGATAAATATCCAAACATCAAAAATTACCTGGGCGAAGACTGGAAGAAGATGAAAAATACGACGGATGGACATATCTACTTCATTCCTCAATTCGGCAATATACAAGAAAAGTCGATGAAAGTATCCCATGACGGAGAAGCATTCTGGATTCAGAAGGCCGTACTGGAGTGGGATAATTATCCGACAATCAAAACGCTTGACCAATACTTCGACTTGATTGAACGATATAAAGCAGCTCACCCGACCGTTGATGGTCAGCCAACCATTGGATTTGAAATTATCTCCTATGACTGGCGTTATTTCGCACTGGAGAACCCTCCGCTCTTCATGGCTGGTTATCCTAACGAAGGCGCAGCCATCGTTGATAAAGAAACGCTGACGGCCAAAAACTATAATACCATTCCGGAAGCCAAGGCATATTTCAAGAAGATCAATGAGGTATATCATCAAGGTTTGGTCGATAACGAAACCTTTACAGCAAACTATGATCAATATATCTCCAAAATTTCAACCGGACGTGTGCTGGGCATGGTGGATCAAGGATGGCAGTTCCTTGACGCCGAGGCATCACTCGTGAAGCAAAAATTGTACGACAAAACCTATGTACCGTTGTCCATTACACTCTCCGAGGATGTTAAAGGGCGTTATCAGAACAATCCAATCCTTAACGTGAATGGTGGCCTGGCCATTACAAAGAGCTGCGAGGATATCGAGGGAGCACTTCAATATATTAATGATTTGCTGGACCCTGAGATGGAGGTATTGAGAACCTGGGGACAGGAAGGCGTGGATTACCAAGTAGATGACAAAGGCGTGTTCTCCAGGAATGAAGAGCAACGTGCGAATTCCAAAGATCCGGACTGGGTGCTGGCAAACACGGGAAGCCCGTTGGTCTATTTCCCGCATCATGAAGGCATGACCGCTGACGGGAAAAATGCCCTTGACCCTAAGGAGCAGCCGGAGGAGTATCTTGCTACATTGAATGACATCGACAAAAAAGTGCTGAAGGCTTATGGATATACGAAGTTTACCGACTTCCTTGAGCCTGCGGAGGAAAATGAACCGTGGTTCCCAATCTATACCTATAATTTTGAACCGAATAAACCGGAGACCATCGCCAGACAGAAAATGGACGATGTAAAACGCAAATGGCTGCCCAAAGTGATTATGACTTCACCAGCCGAATTTGATAAGGCTTGGGAAGAATATCAAGCCACGCTCAAGGAAAGTGCAGATATTAAAGCGTATGAAGATGCGCTGACGGAAGAAGTCCGCAGACGTATGGAACTGTGGGGATAAAGGCCTGTCACACAGAAAGGCTATGGGGAACCCCGTAGCCTTTCTTACACGCTAGATTGGGAGATTGGATAGGAATGGAATCGATTCACCCAGACTGGGTGATATAGATAAACTCGTAAGCAAGGAGAGAAAAAACATGGCCAAAAAGGAGCTGCAGCCTTCGTTAAAAACCAGCCATATCCCTGCGGGAACAAGCTGGATCGGGTACAACCTGTCCAGAATGAAAAGTCAGCGACAATTAATGTGGATGTCATTTCCGTTTATTGCGTTTATCGCTATTTTTGCGTATGGACCATTATGGGGCTGGTTGATGGCGTTTCAGAATTATAGACCGGGCATTGGTTTTATGGAGCAGGATTGGGTTGGGGTGGATCATTTTCGAACGTTATTCACGGACCCTACATTTTTACGTGTCATTCGCAATACGCTGGCGATGAGCCTGATCAGTCTGTTTCTGGGATTTGTCGGCTCGATTGGTCTGGCGCTCTTATTGAATGAACTGCGAATGGTATTGTTCAAACGCGTGGTACAGACGGTTTCCTACCTTCCGCATTTCCTGTCATGGATCATCGTAACAGGTATTGTTGCGAATGTATTATCAACGGAAACAGGAATAGTGAATGTGCTGTTGACGAAATTGGGCCTGATTGATGCACCGATCAATTTTTTTGCCGAACCAAAGTACTTCTGGGGGATTGTAGGTCTGTCCAGCATGTGGAAGGAAATCGGCTGGGGCACGATTATTTATCTGGCGGCCATGGCGTCGATTAATCCGAGCTTGTACGAGGCAGCTTCCATCGACGGAGCCGGACGGTTTCGTAAAATGTTCAATGTCACACTTCCAAGCATCAAACCAACAATTATTATCCTGCTCATCATCAACGTTGGTAACGTACTGAACGCAGGTTTTGAGATTCAATACTTGCTGGGGAACGGACTTGTGCAGGATGTATCCGAGACGATCGACATTTTTGTTTTGAAATACGGGATTAATCTCGGCAACTACTCACTTGCCACCGCAGCAGGCATTTTCAAAAGTGTGGTCAGTCTGGTGCTCATATTTATCGCCAACGGGATTGCCAAGTCTCTTGGTGAAGAGCGATTGATATGATAAGGGGGCAGAACTGTGAAGCGATTTAGCAGAAAACGAAGCTTGGGTGACTCTATTTTTTCCATCACCAATGGCATATTTATGTTGCTTGTCATGGTTGTTACGTTATATCCTTTTTTAAACACCATTTCCGTATCTTTCAATAACGGGCTGGATACGATCCGCGGGGGGATCTATCTCTGGCCGAGGGAATGGACGCTGCAAAATTACGTCTCCGTATTCCAAAACCCGAATCTGACACAAGCCGCATTTGTTTCGGTCGCCAGAACTGTGGTGGGAACGGTTGTACAGCTGTTCTGTACAGCCATGCTGGCCTATGTGCTGAGCCGCAAGGAGTATATGTTCAACAAATTGGTCACAACGCTGTTTGTCATGACGATGTATTTCAGCGGTGGTTTAATTCCGGGATACATGCTGATCAAACAAGTGGGGCTGCTGAACAGCTTCTGGGTATACATTATTCCCGGGTTGATCGGGGTGTTCAACATGATCGTCATTCGTACCTACATTCAGGGACTGTCCGAGGGATTGATAGAATCCGCGAAGATGGATGGAGCCGGAGATTTTCGGATTTTCATGCGCATCGTGCTTCCGCTGTCCAAGCCGGTGTTGGCTACAGTCGCTTTGTTCATTGCTGTAGGTCAGTGGAACTCCTGGTTTGACTCCATGTTGTACACGGCGGGAAATCGGAATTTGACCACCTTGCAGTATGAGCTGATGAAATTGTTATCCTCTGCGACCTCACAGGGGGGAACCGTCAATGTGGATTCATTCAAAAATGTAACCAACATGGTGACGCCTGTATCTATTCGGGCAGCAATCACGGTTGTGACGGCAATGCCGATTGTTTTACTGTATCCGTTCTTACAAAAATACTTTGTGACTGGACTAACCATTGGAGGGGTAAAAGAATGAAAAATTCAAATCAAGGCGAAAAATGCACGTATAACAATCCGATTATGCCCGGGTTTTATCCAGATCCGTCCGTATGCCGGGTGGGTGAAGATTTTTATCTGGTGACATCAACATTTGCCTATTTTCCTGGCGTTCCGATCTTTCAGAGCCGTGATCTAGTGAATTGGAAACAGATTGGGAATGTGTTGGACCGCCCTTCACAGTTAAATCTTCAGGGAGCAGGCCATTCACAGGGGATATTCGCACCAACGCTCCGGTATCATGAAGGCACCTTCTATATGATTACAACCAATGTATCACATGGCGGCAATTTTGTTGTAACCGCTACCGACCCGGCTGGGTCATGGTCTGATCCTTATTTTATTGAAGGCGCAGAAGGCATAGACCCTACGATTTTCTTCGATGACGGCAAAGCGTATTACCTTGGTACACGTCCTTGCTCCGAGGGAGTTCGTTACAATGGGAACTGGGAAGTGTGGCTGCGGGAGTTGGATCTGGGCAGTATGAAGCTGGTGGGAGACAGTTACGTTCTGTGGCGCGGGGCGATGGTGGATGTCATCTGGCCGGAAGGCCCGCATCTGTATAAGATCGATGAATATTACTATTTATTGATTGCAGAGGGAGGCACAGGGCCAAACCATGCCGTGACCATTGCTCGTAGTAAAAGTTTGACCGAAGGATACGTCGGGAATCCGAATAATCCAATCATTACACATCGCCATTTGGGTAAACGTTACCCTGTTGTTAATGTAGGACATGCCGACTTGGTGCAGGCTGCGAACGGTCAATGGTTCATGGTCATGCTTGCTTCGCGTCCATATGGAGGGAGCTATAGCAACCTGGGGCGGGAGACGTTCCTTGCTTCTGTCGTTTGGGAGGACGGATGGCCTGTTGTTAATGAGGGCCGCGGAATCCTGGAGGAGCAGGGCACATTGGATTTGAAGCCTGTTCCGGTAGAGCCGCAACTGCGTTTTGACCATTTTGACAGTGATAAACTGGGCTTGCAATGGATGTTCCTGCGCAATCCTCAGGAGGATCTATATTCATTAACCGAACGAAAAGGATACTTGCGGCTGAAGCTGAAACCGCAAACATTGAAGGAAAAAGAAAATTCCAGCTTTGTTTGTCTGCGTCAAAGGCATATGGATTATGTCGCAGCTACAGCGATGGAATTTGTGCCCGGGAATGCCAACGAAACGGCTGGTCTTGTCGTCATTCAGAACGATCTGTATCACGTACGGATTGAGCGTGCTCTGGTCGAGAATCAGCAGGTGCTGCGTGTGGTGACCGTTATAGATGGTCAGGATAGCCACATTGCGCAAATCGCGCTGGATGATGAAGTATCGCGAGTGTATATCAAACTGGCTGCGACAGGTCAGCAACTCAACTTCTATTACAGCACGGATGGAAGTCAGTATCATCTGGTGGCGGAACAGGTGGATACAAGCAGCCTGAGCACCGAAGTAGCCGGCGGCTTTGTTGGCTGTTGTATCGGAATGTTCAGCAGCAGCAACGGTACTTCTTCCGATCAGGTAGCGGACTTTGACTGGTTTGAATATGGTTCATATAAATAATATTTAGATGATAGAATAACAGAAAGTAAGCTCAATCCGGTGGCGGTAGTCCAGGGATTGAGCTTTTTTTCGTTCTTTTTGCCAAACGGCTATGGGAAGGCTTTGCAGTTTATTGTCCAGCTTCATGTGTTGAGCTTTTTATGATGTTAATTATTTTACGCTGCGCATCCCTGGCTTCCGGAATCGGATAGAGGACAAAGACATGGTTCATTTTGGGGTAAACGTACGTTTGATGATCGATTCTTTGATCCGTCAGCAGTTTGTCGAGCTTCATATTATCAGGAAACAAACCCTCGTGAGTCCCGATAAAGATGCTGATTTTGCCCAGACCGGCGAAATCTCCGTAGATTGGACTGATTAACGGATCGTTCAACGGTTTGTCAGCTGCCCAGATCCGCCGGATGACATCATACCCTTCGACAGCGAGCATAGGGTCGCGGGTCTCATAATCAAATATGACCGGATTGTCCAGCAACATATCCACACAAGGTGATAACAAGATGATATCTTTGGGCTGCGGGAGATCATGCATCTTCAGATAATGGGCCAAGGCTAGGGATATGTTCCCGCCTGCGGAATCCCCCATAATGGTGAGTTGTGCCGGGTCGTCTACGGAGGCAAGCAAATCCCTGTATAGATTGAGCAGTTTCGGATACGTGTGCTGATAATTAAAATGCGGAACCTTTGGATAGATGGGAGCAACAACTTTGGCATTCAGAGCCTGAGCCATGCGGTCCATGAATTTCCAGTGTAAAGACAGCGGCTGGTGTGTATGCGCCCCGCCATGAATGTAGAGAATGACCTTCTGTTCACGGGAATGCTGATCGTTTAATGTAAACACCTGCATGTCTTCATGGGAGCGATCTTTAATGGAAGATGACAGTTTTGTTTTACCCAAGGTATAAGGTTTAATGTTTTCCAAGCCCATATGATCCAGGTGTTTGCGGGTAAGCTCGCGTGTTGAAAAAGTTTTCTTGGTATCTAACGTTCCGATATATTTCTCGAATAGAAAGCTCGTTAACGAGCGTTTATGATTATGGATATACATGTTCATTAAGGAATCACCCTTCCTGATGGAGTTCAGATATACGGTCTGTGGAGACTATAAGTAAAGTATAAAGGTTGAAGTGTACTTCAAGGTCAATCTTAATTTTTCCATCAAACCGTTTACGGTTAGAGTAAAGCATGGTACCCGTTCTATGTTATGATATTTGCATCTTCAAAAGTTCGATTGAAGGGGCATAGCGTATGAATCAGAGCATACAACAGTTTAAAGCGGATTTTTTCAAAGCGTTGGCACACCCGATGCGGATTCAGATTCTGGAGCTGCTGAGTGAAGGAGCCAAGAACGTGAATGAACTGCAAAGCATTCTGGGATCGGAAGGCTCTGCTGTTTCACAGCAACTGGCTGTATTGCGTAGCAAAAACGTTGTCCACGGAATCAAAGAAGGGACAACCGTCACCTATTCGCTGCGTGATCCGCTGATTAAGGACCTGCTGGCAGTCACCAAACAGATTTTTGACAATCATCTGGTTGATGCCATTTCCATGCTGGAAGATATTCGTAAAGAGTCCTGACACAATAAACAAGAGCAACTGGGTGTAATCTCCGGAGGTTCTTGTTTTTTTGTGTTAGGTTCCTGCTGGGATTGTGCGTAATCCGATTGACAGGACGTATGCAGGGGAGTAGTCTTTTAAATATATTCAAATATTCAAATATATGAAGAAAAGAAGGTTTTTGTACATGAAATGGATGGGGAGATATGCAGGGTACAATGCTGCCGCTTTTCGCAAGGATCTGTTATCAGGACTGATTGTAGGTATCATTGCGATTCCACTCGGTATGGCCTTTGCCATCGCCTCCGGGGTCAAACCGGAGTATGGATTGTATACCACAGTAATCGCAGGGATTCTCATTTCCTTGCTGGGTGGGTCCAAGTTCCAGATTGGCGGGCCAACGGGGGCATTCATTCCGATCCTATTTGCCATTGTGATGCAGTATGGATATGAGAATCTGCTGATCGCCGGAATGATGGCCGGTTTGATGCTTGTACTAATGGGCGTATTCAAGCTTGGGGCATTAATTAAGTTTATTCCAAAGCCGGTGACTATCGGTTTTACGGCAGGGATCGCCGTCATTATTTTTAGCGGACAAATAACGAACTTTCTAGGACTTCGAGGCATCGAGAAACACGAAGATTTCTGGTCCAATATGAAAGAAATCGGGATGCATATCTCGACGATTAATATATACAGTGTGCTTACAGCTGGAATCTGTCTGGCTGTTCTTCTGCTTGTGCCCAAGTTTGCACCGAAGGTGCCTGCATCACTGGTGGGGCTGGTTCTTTCGACGGTAGTCGCAACGTTCTTTTTTGAAGGGCAGGTGGCTACAATTGGTTCGTCCTTTGGCGCCATACCTAACTCCTTGCCTCAGTTTCATGTGCCAGAGATCACTTGGGAACGTATCGTGAACTTGCTGCAACCCGCTTTTGTCATCGCCATGCTGGGTGGAATTGAATCGCTGCTATCCGCAGTTGTTGCCGATGGCATGACCGGAAGTCGGCATAACAGCAATCGAGAGTTGATTGGGCAGGGGATTGCTAATATGGTGACGCCGTTGTTTGGTGGTATTCCTGCAACAGGAGCGATTGCACGCACAGCAACAAATATCAAATCCGGCGCAGTATCGCCATGGTCTGGCGTGATTCACGGTGTAGTGGTTTTGCTGGTACTTGTTCTCTTTGCGCCATATGCATCCCACATTCCTCTTGCCAGTATGGCTCCTGTTCTCATGCTGGTTGCCTGGAATATGAGTGAACGGAGATCCTTCATACATGTCATGAAAACCAAAACGAGTGATTCACTCGTTCTGCTGATTACCTTTTTGCTGACTGTATTTACAAGTTTAACAACGGCTGTAGAGGTTGGGTTGATTCTGGCGGTCCTTTTATTTGTTAAACGGATGAGTGAGATGTTGAAGGTTGCCAAAGTACTACCCGATCCCGATCATAAACATGAGAAAGTCATGGCCCACATGGTTCGGGAAGGACATGACTGCCCGCAAATAAGCCTATACACAATTGAAGGGCCACTGTTTTTCGGCGCAGCGGATATGTTCGAGAAGTCGGTCATGGATTCGATTCATCGGCGACCAGGCACTCTGCTGTTACGCATGGGTAAGGTGCCTTTTATGGATACAACAGGTGAATCCAATCTGGCCCGTGTTGTCAAACATATGGAGAGATCCGGGGGCAGGATTTTACTTTCAGGCATTCAGGCGCAACCGTTGGAGATGTTGAAGAGAACAGGTTTGATTGAACGAATTGGTTCGGATCATATGTTTGAGCACACGGGTGAAGCCATCAATTATGCATTAGTGCATCTGGATGTTCAGAAATGTAGGGGGTGCAAACACTTTGCCTTTCGTGAATGTGCTGCATTGTCGAGCGCTGGCACCGACCCAGAGTGTAATAACCTGCTGAAACCTGGAAAGCAAGTCAATGTAAATAGCCCTATCTAACCTGCTGATGAGAGAGATGGAGCTATAAGAGTCTAGAGAGTATTTGCTTATCAAAATATATATTCTGGAAAATAAACGAAAAATATACTATGTTATAGGTTGATAGGTGAAAGGATTACATCGTTCATCAGATGAGAAATAATCATATTAAACCGAAGGAGCAACCATATGTCCATTCAACCGACTGCTTTACGTTCAGTGCTTAACCCCAGGTACCTGGAGTCTGCATTGAGGAATCACTATGACATTGGAACATGGGAAGAATGTTTGTTTTGGCTTAGAGGACTGAATGATACTTACCGGGTTCGCACGTCCAGTGGCATGTACATTCTCCGTATCTACCGCACTGAAATCACGGAGGCAGATGTTCAGTATGAGCTTTCATTATTGTCTCAACTGAAGAACGTTCTAGGTTCTGCGGAACATACCGACATTGGAGAATACATCGAGAAGAAAGATCATACGGGATATACGGTGTTGGAGGCTGCGGAAGGCAAGCGGGTTGCTGTAATGTTTCGGTATATTGAGGGTACGGAGAACAACCTGGAGGATGAGGAGTCTTGTTACGCCTTTGGTCAATCTGCGGCTGAATTGCATGAGGCTATGGATCAGGTGAACATGGAGCTGCCACGATATGAGCTGGATCTGAAGTTACTTATTGACGAACCCCTTGAGCGAATTATCCACTATATCGGTGAGAACAATGAAGCAGCAGCATTTCTCCATACGTTTGCCACAACGTTAAAAGAACGCATCGTTGCCACTTCCAGACAAGAGCTGGACTTTGGTCTGTGCCATGGCGATATGCATGGGAATAACAATGTGTTTCAACAGGAACATCAGTTCATCCATTATGACTTCGAGTGGGCAGCCAAAGGCTGGCGTGCCTATGATTTAGCTCAAGTGAAAGTTCGAAAAAGACAGTCTGATGAGCGAAAAGCAGCATTATGGGATGCGCTCATGGCAGGATATCGTTCAGTCAGAAGTTTCTCTGCCGAAGATGAGCAGGCGGTTGATCTCTTTATTGTTGCTCGCCGATTCTGGGTGATGGGACTAGATGTTGCTTTTATTGAGAGTGATATGGGTGCGCTGGACTATGGTTCGGATTGGCTGGATAGTTTCGTGGAAGAGTTCCGGGATACGGGGATTATATCCTAGCGAATGATGAACATTATTTTAGGTGTAGGTTTGAATGCTTTAAGACCCTTCCGAGTCAACTTAAACTCGGGAGGGTCTTTTTCATCTTATACTGAAGGTAACAGGGTCACTTATTAATTCGATGATGATGAAGAAGCGGCAGCAGCCGATGCTGCGGCAGTTGCGGCCATGGCGGCCTGCTGGGCGATGATAATATTTGTGATACTGGTTGAGATTGCTGTCGTAAGCACACCGTTCCGCAGATTCTCCACATGTTGAATGGCTACCAGAGCAGACGAGAACAGGAGCAACTCCTGTTTGTCGATTGACCAGGCACCGAAGCCTTTTTGAGTCCGTAACCAGTCATTTGTTTCCGCGACTTCATCCACTAATGAGTCTCTGTCCGAAGGCAGTAGAGAAAGTATTCCGAGAGAGGCTAACGTATACGTTTTGTCCATTCGAAGATCCCTTTTGCGAAAAGCTTCATTTAAGGCAATCACACGAGCACCTGCATCCGGGGGATCATCTCCAAGAACCAGAACCTGTGTTAACGCCTGCACACTGTTTCTGGAAGAGAACTCTGGTTTTAATTCCCCGTAGAGTTGTTCCATACGTGCCACACCAGTATCCACCTCGAGATCGGAAAGGGCTAACATGGCAGCGAAAATGTAGTCATCCTGTCCAGTGAGGAAACGATGCTCTGCTTTCATGCCGTCATAAAATGATTTGGCCCGCTCCACCGTAGGTTGAAACTGGTCAGGTGATGTCTGAGTAGCGATCTGATAGGCGGCAATAACCAGATAATCGGAGTTGCGAAATTTGATCTCTTTCATCAAGTCATAGACATGCAAGGTGTCTGCCAGCTTCGTCTCTGCATCCGTTGTAAGGGAGAGCATGGCAGCAACGCTAATGGCCGAATTACCTCTGAATGCAGAGAAAAGCTTTGTGTTTTGCTTAATCAACTCATGGCTTTGACGAATAGCTTCCCCATCCGCTGTTTTATTCTCCGCTGCATAGAGCAGGGCAGCCAGACGTTGCATCATCGCATGTTGCCATTTGAACGACTCCTTGATGATCTGGGTATTGGAAACAAATAATTCAACTCGTTCTGCATGATGCTGCTGCATAGGCACACCTCCATATTCACTGTTATTCAACAATACCCTTCCAGCTTCCTTCATTCTGTCGGTGTAAACAGATTAGATGATTAGGAATATCAAATGAATTAAAGCGATTATTCCCATAGGGTAGATCAATGATCTGGAGAACCCGTTTTTAAATTCATTTCGAGGATGTTTTTCGAAAAAGAAGTGTAATACGGTATGTATGATGAAAAAGATATCCAGCACCCAAAATGTAACGGTCTGATATGAGCTAAAAAGAAGAGAGAGGATGATGGTATACATTGGCAGGTGAATCCAAGTGAAATACCTATAGGCTTTATCATCTTCCATATCTTTTAACACCATAAACAATTTCCACTCGGACCGCCTGATGGCATCCATTTCGTGAAGCAGAAAGAGAGACAGGTTAAACAAAAATAAAACCAGTAAAAAGTCAGGCATGTAAAGTCTCCTTTTCCTATTCAATCTGCTCCTATCTTACTAAAGGTAATTTAATTTGGCAAAATATGAAAAAAAGGTTCACGCTCCGTTCATACGTGCTTGATATGCTCTCGAAAGAAAGCGTAAGGAACAGGTATTAAAAAATATGCGGAGTGGTGGGGGCAAGTCATGTCATCGTTGATAAGAAAGATTTTTGGGAAAATGATTTTACTGGTGTTATTGTTAGGCATGATATTAGGGGCAACTGGATTAGGGACCATGCCACTATCGGCAGCAGTATCCAATCCGGGATTAAATTCGGGTAAATTGGAGCAAGGAGTCGTAGCTAATCTGGAGGATACTGATCAGTTAACGGCATTCATGGATGGGATGATGGATGTGCAAATGCGATCTTTACAGATTCCAGGCGCAGTCATTTCGATTGTGAAGGATGGGAAGATCCTGCTCTCCAAAGGGTACGGACATTCGAACATCGAAGAAAATAAACCCGTTGATCCCGAAACCAGCTTATTTCGAATTGCTTCGACAACAAAGCTGTTCACATGGACCGCGGTGATGCAATTGGTTGAGGCGGGCAAGCTTGATCTTGATACAGACGTCAACACTTATCTGAAAACGGTGAAAATACCGAAAACCTATGAGGAATCGATTACATTGCGCCATCTCATGACCCATACCGCAGGGTTCGAGGAGGGTGGTGTAGGTTACCAGATCACTACCGATCCCGGGAAACTTCCCGTCTCTATTGCTGAAACGATGGCGAAACATATGCCTGCACGGGTTAAGCCACCAGGCGAGATGCTGTCGTATTCCAATTATGGCGCTTCACTCGCGGGACTTATCGTCGAAGAAGTCAGCGGTGTTGCCTACAATGACTATATACAGAAAAATATATTTGATCCGCTGGGCATGAATTATGCTACGGTAGAGGAGCCTGTTCCGGCGTCTCTGGAACCTTATGCCGCCCTTGGATACGCCCGAGCTAACGGCGAGTTTGTAACCAAGCGGCCGACGTATGAGGGCGGATTCCGTCCTGCGGGATCAGGGAGCGTGTCGGCGAACGATATGGCTCATTTTATGATTGCCCATCTTCAAGACGGGCGATATGAAGATAAACAAATGCTCAAGCCAGAAACAGCCAAGCTCATGCATTCTCCGGCATTCCAGTTTGATGAACGTTTACCCGCCATGGATCTGGGCTTTTACGAGTTGAATATGAATGGACTGCGTGTGATCTCTCATGGAGGGGCCGATGAGCTGTTTAATACAGCGCTTTATCTTGTACCGGACAAAAAAGTGGGCATCTTTGTTTCCTATAGTGGAGGGGAAGGCGGAACGGCAGCAGAAGGGTTGGCGCAAGCCTTTTTTGACCGATACTATCCTGTACATGCAACTGAGCAGCCTAATGAAACTTCTATTGAATTCGGGGAGTCTCTGGAAAAATATGCAGGCTCTTATCAATTTACACGCCGTAATCACACGAAGATCGATAAGTTTTTCAGTTTTCTGACTCAAATCAATATTGAGGTTTCGGATAACCGACTGTTTATTGGAAGTGGTGCAGATCAGCAAGTGTATACTCCGATTGGCGTGAATTTATTCCAGGAGGTCGGAGGGACACATCAGATGGGGTTCCGCACCGATGCAGAGGGCAAGGTCACGTATCTGTTTCTGGATATATTAAACCCAATGCCGCTGGAACCTGCACCGTTAATGAACCAATCGAAGTTCTGGCTCCTCTTGCTCGGCATTTCGGTTGTTCTGTTCATCACTGTATTGCATGGATTTGTTTATCGCAGACGCGAAATCAGAGTGATGCCAAAAGTGCAAAAATGGGCAGTTCGGTTGTCAGCTATTACGTCTATATGGGGACTATTAACCTTGGGCGCAACACTTCTGGTGTTGAACATGAATCTGATTGATCGGCTTAGCCATATTCCACTATCTTTACGTCTCTATCTGTTTATGCCGATTATCCTTGTAGGGTTGACTGCGGCAATATTCATCATGGGCGTCCTGGCATGGAAAAACCAATATTGGACGTTATTGAAGCGTGTGCACTATACGTTTGTAATGGTAGCAGCGGTGATCTTGAGTTTATTTTTCTATTATTGGAACCTGCTGGGCTGGCATTTTGGTTGAAGACTTCCTCCCAAGTGGAAGAAACAAGATAGATATCGGAGGCATACATTTGATATGACCAAAATCCTAGTTGTGGATGACGATGTGCATATTCGTGAGCTGATTACCTTGTTTTTGCGTAATGAAGGATTCGAGATTGTGGTAGCTAAGGACGGTGCTGAAGCACTGGAGATTGTGGGGAAATCCCCAATTGATCTGATTATCCTTGATATTATGATGCCGCGTTTGGATGGTTGGGAATTATGCAGGGAGATCCGGCGTATGGATCTGAATATGCCATTGCTAATAGTCACGGTAAAAGGGGAATCGGCCCAGAAAGTAAAGGGATTTCAGTTGGGAACAGATGATTATTTGACAAAACCCTTTGATCCGCTGGAACTTGTGATGCGAGTAAAAGCATTGCTGAAACGTTACCTGATTGTCTCCTCCCAGACCATTCAACTAGGGGGCATTATGCTGAATCGACGCAGCTTTCAAGTGATTCGTGGAGAGGAAACAATCAATTTGCCTTTAAAAGAGTTTGAATTGCTGTTCATGTTGGCAAACCAGCCTGGGCAGATTATTACCCGGGAACAATTAATCATTAAGATCTGGGGAAGTGACTATGAAGGGGATGACCGGACAGTTGATGTTCATATCAAGCGACTACGTGAAAAATTCGCTGGTGATGCACACCATTTTCAGATTGAAACGGCTCGCAGTCTGGGCTACCGGTTAGTCATCACATGATCAAAACCTTATATGTTCGTATTATCTGCACGTTTCTGGTCGTCATTGTTTTCAGTTTGCTGACCTCTTTCTTCATGGGGATCTTCCTTTTCAAAAAGGAAGTAAATCATATCGGTCAGAATGACATGATTTCTGTAGGGGAGGAACTGATCCGTCTATATGAGCAAACGCAACCTGAGGACAGGGATGCTTTCATCAAAAGTATGGTTAAAGTGTCCACCTATCCCATTCATCTATATGACGTTTCGGGTAACGTAACCTTTTATGACTTAGACCATACAGAGACCGTTGAAATTGCACCAGAAGTGGTTCAAATGGTGTTGCAGGGTCAGATCTATCGTTCTCCCGGAGAAGTGGAGCAGACGTTCATAGGTCTTCCTTTTCCATACAAAGGGGAACCACAAGCCATGTTTATGCAGTATTCTCCGCAGAATGAAAATATCATTAATCGGATGGTTTTGCTGGTATTATTGCTTGCACTGTTGATCGGAAGTTTTTGTATCCTTATTGCTGCAAGGTATTTGGTGAAGCCGATTCAGGTATTGACGCGGGCAACCAAACGACTGGCGAAGGGTGATTTTAATGTGGAAATCCAAACAAAACGTGTGGACGAAATGGGAGCATTGACGCAGAGTTTCAATGAAATGGCGAGTGAGCTTAAACAGCTGGAACAGATGAGACAGGATTTTGTTTCCAATGTATCTCACGAGATTCAAACGCCGCTGACCTCTATTTCCGGTTTTGCCATGGCTTTGAAAAACAGCAGCCTGGTCGCTGAGGCCGATCGTAACTATTACCTCGATATCATTATTACGGAGAGTGGACGACTATCCAGACTAAGTGATAATCTGCTGGAGCTTGCGTCTCTGGATTCCGATCATCATCCGTTCGAGACAACTACCTATAATCTTGATGAACAAATCAGGCAAGTGGTGGTGACTTGCGAGCCTCAATGGTCAGCCAAAGGCATTCCAATTCACTTAGAATTGGCGGACGGTATCAAAATCAGGGCAGATCAGGACCAGCTTAACCAAGTGTGGATGAATTTACTAGGCAACAGCATTAAGTTTACTCCCGTGGGCGGGCGTATCGAAATACGCACGAGCCAGTCTGTCGATGGAATCTTTTTCACGATAACCGATTCGGGCATTGGAATAGCGCCAGAGCAACTGGAGTATGTTTTCGAGCGGTTTTATAAAACAGACCTGTCACGCGATCGTAGCATCAGTGGTAACGGTCTGGGCCTTGCCATCGTCAAAAAAATCGTGATGCTCCATCACGGAACTGTCGAAATGAAAAGTCAGGTGGGCGTGGGGACAACGGTGATGGTTCATTTGCCTTCCGGATGATTACAAAAATGGATGTTGAGCTGCTAAAGATATTTTTCTGGCAGCTCTTTTTTTATGGGTTTTCAGATTCGTTTATCATCACGAGTTATCAGGGTAGGAGTGATTACGCAACAGTTCTGGCAAAGCATGTAGCACTTGCATACGTTCCAGCGCACCCTCCATATTCCAGTGTTGTCCTACATGATACACTTTTCCGTTACACACCGCAGGAAGATCACGCCAATAGGGGCTTTCCATCCAACTCACGTCGCGCTCATAAGAGGTAGCGTCATCGACGTCCCCATTTCTGGTTGCAGATATCATAAAAATACGATTCCCTACATAACGCTCAAAATCGCTTTCCTCGATCTTAACAAAAGCCTCGCCTTGCTCTATTAATGTCGCTACTTCATGAGGAGGTCTGAATCCATTGGCATGGTACAGTGTGTTTGTGAGACCTTGAGAGGCCATGACATAGAGTTTTCCATCATTTCCGTCCACAAGAACTGTGGCACTTGTGCCGTGTTCAAATGCACCTTTACACACATTCCACATGTATTCAGCCATGGCTTCATAGCGGATCAGCCAACGTTCCGCTTCTTTTTCTTTGCCGAAAATTTGGCCCAAAGTCCGCAAGCGGCTTTCCAATGTTTGCTCACGATCCAACACAATGGTTGGAGCAATGGTATTCATTTCATCCAGAGAAATGCCATAGTAGTTGGCGACGAGAATAAGATCGGGCTTCAGCTTTCGAATCTCCTCAGGCTTGGGGGGAAAGCTGATTTCAGTTGTGTTTTGCATTGGAGCGGTATCGATGAATTGGCCTAATAGACTCTTGGGACTACCGACTGGGAACAAATCCAGGGCCATCAAGTCACTTGTTGTATTGCGATCCAGATATACGATACGTGATTTGTCCTTGGGGAGTTCTAATAGCCTTCCTGTAGAGTCACGGAAAAGAATGTCCTTGTCCCTGTCGCTTTGCTTATACATCGCTGCATACTCTCTAGGAGGCAACCCGGTCTTCTGACGAAAACGTCTGACAAAGTAATAATGATCATTGAATCCAACCTGATGGGCGATGGACTCAATGGTTTCTTCTGTCTGTAAAAGCAATTCCTTGGCTCGATTCAAACGAATCTCGGTTAGATATTCAATCGGGGTTTTGTCTGTCAGTGAGCGAAACAGCTCATTGTATTGCCATAAGGAGACCCCGGATATATCGGATAGTTCCTGCACTTTAATTTTCTCGGCGTAGTGTTCCTGCAAATAGATAAGGGTGCGTTTAACGGCATCTCTGGTATTTTCCAAAGAGTGAGCTTTCGTATTCTGTTCAGAGAGAGACAGCATCAGCATATGGAACATAGGTTGATAGGCATTGCTTTCTGCTTTGTTGATATAGGGGCGTTGACGAGTCATATCCTGAATAATGGTGTGCACGCTGGAATAGGAACGATCGGATCGCAACGTACTTCCATCAAAGGCAGGACTTGTGTCAAACCAGACGGACGAAGCCTGAACTTTAATTACATGAAAAGAAAACATATAGACAGCGAACGGCTCATGATCCTGCCTGGTTAGTACAATGTTGCCTCCGGGTCGAATATAAAAACACTGTTCTTCAATGGCAGTAAGGGTCTCTTCCCCCAGATCCAACCTGAAGTTTCCCGAAACGACAATGAGGAGACGATGCTCTTGCGAAGGCAGTATGCTGAGGGGTTCCTCCATAAAATCAATCTCGCTAAGCGAATAGATTCCATGTACCTGATCGGTATGTAATAGAAGCTTCATGCCACAATCCCCTTACTAATTGATAACAATTCTCATGGAATAGCATAGTGTAAATACGCTCTTTTTTCAACCAATTGATAGGCGAGATAGAACATAACTTGGTGTTACACCTGCTAAGTATTGTCTGAAAAGCCCTGGAATTGTCCATTGATGCGCCTATGCGGGATCGTTACTATAGGTAGAAGATAGTGATAATGATTATCATTAAAACAGAGTGAATGGGGAGAACGTCATGTATAGTGTGAAACGATGGGGATGGTCTATTGGTGCGGTTCTGGTACTGAGTATCGGCCTGAGTGCTTGCAGTAGCAATGAAGGTGCGTCGGTAAATGACGGAACAACGCAGCAGACAACCGTCAAAGAAAAGGAAGCCGCTGCGGAGAAACCGGAAACCAAAGAGTACGTGGACTATCTGGGACGTAAGGTAGAGATTCCAACTGATCCACAGAGGATCGTCTATTATGATAATAAAACCTTCGGGGACATGCTGGTACTTGGAGCAGATGCAGTCGGTCAGGATAGCCGATTCGAATCAATATATCAGGATCAAGTCAAGGACATTGAAGATCTTGGTGCGCCGTTGAATCTGGAAAAGCTGGTTGAGCTTGAGCCAGATCTGATCATCACAGGTCTTCACGCTCAAGGGGAGGAGTTGGATCAGATTGCGAAAGTGGCGCCGACGGTCGGAATCGACGTAGATGCTCCATTGGAGCAGCGCCTGCCTATACTTGGTCTCCTGGTGAATAAGGAGGCAGAGGCACAGCAGTGGCTGGTCGATTATGATGCGAAATCGGAGCAAGCCTGGAATGCGTTCAAGCAGAGTGCAAACATCGGTCCGGATGAGACGGCAACGATATTTTTAAACACAAATCGTACGCTGTATGTTATGACGACAGGGCTGGCTGCAGACTTATACTCACCTTATGGACTGGATATACCGGATGAGGTGAAAAAGGTAACGATTGATGAAGAAATGCCATGGGCTCAAATATCAATTGAGAGTCTGCCATCATTTGCCGGGGATCACGTATTCCTGATGGCAACTGGGGCAGGGGAAGATTCCGCTGAGAATGACGAACTGATGAAGTCAGCAATATGGAAGGACCTTCCTGCGGTTAAGAACGGTCATGTGTATGTGGTGGAGCAAAAGTGGAATAAACGTGATGCCTACACGATGCATGAATTTTTGAATGAACTGCCTGCCATGATGAAGCAGCAATAGTTCGGTAATAAGTAGTAGAGTTGAGAGAGCCTCCTGTTGAAGGGGGTTCTTTTTGTATTTTTTGTACTATCGTTCTACTCCACACTTTGAAATGGGCTCAGCTTGTACAATCAGACTTCACCTTATCTGTCTGCCATATTCATTAAGCGGTTATCCTATACCTATATGTGTAGTGAATCCGTTTCCTCACATTCCTTGTTGTATTTCTGCGGCACATCTCGTACAATTTGGTGGAGTAATTCTGCATTGCGTTAATGTGAATGTGAAAATTAAAGATTACATCAGGAATCTGTACACAAGAAAAGGGGAGAATCGTTTGGAATCAAAGCAACTATCTAGAGGGCTAAAGCCCCGCCATGTAGAGCTGATTGCACTCGGAGGTACAATCGGCGTTGGTTTGTTCATGGGATCGGCGAGTACGATCAAATGGGCAGGGCCATCCGTGTTGCTGGCCTATTTACTGGCCGGTATCGTTATCTTTTTTGTCATGCGCATTATGGGGGAAATGTTGATTCAGGAGCCGGTCACGGGTTCGTTTGCAACATTTGCTCACAAATATATTAGTCCGCTTGCCGGATTTCTGACCGCCTGGAGCTATTGGTTCCTGTGGGTTACGGTTGGTATGGCGGAAGTTACGGCGATTGGCATCTATGTCGGGTATTGGTTCCCGGATATTCCACAGTGGCTGCCTGCACTGGCTGGGGTGCTCATCATTGCGGCGGCAAATCTGGCGGCGGTGAAGTTCTATGGGGAATTTGAATTCTGGTTTGCGATGATCAAAGTGACGGCTATTGTTGCGATGATCGTGATCGGAACAGGACTCATTTTCTTCGGCTGGGGGAATGGGGGTCAGGCCATTGGTCTGTCGAATCTGTTCAGCCATGGTGGCTTCTTCCCTGGGGGCATCAAAGGTTTCCTCTTCGCGCTGTGTATCGTAACGGCTGCGTATCAGGGAGTTGAAATGGTCGGTATTACAGCAGGCGAAGCGGAGAATCCGAAATACACCTTGCGTAAAGCGATCAAAAATATCGTATGGCGTATTCTTATTTTCTACGTTGGCGCCATATTTGTTATCGTAACCCTGTATCCTTGGAACGAGGTAGGCGAGACGGGAAGCCCGTTTGTGCTCACCTTTGCCAAAGTTGGCATTGTTGCTGCAGCGGGGATCATTAACTTTGTGGTGCTCACAGCGGCCATGTCGGGATGTAACAGCGGGATCTACAGTGCGGGACGGATGTTATACACGCTGGCTGAGAATGGGCAGGCACCTGCCTTTTTCAAAAAGCTGTCCAAAGGCGGGGTTCCCCGCAACAGTATCGTCATTACAATCTCCTTGCTGCTGATAGGGGTTGTGCTGAACTACCTGATGCCGGACTCCAAGCTGTTCTTGTACATCTACAGTGCAAGTGTTCTTCCGGGTATGGTTCCATGGTTCGCGCTGGCGTTCAGCCAATTCCGATTCAGAAAGCGTTGGGACAACGAGATGGCGGATCATAACTTCAAGTCCAAATGGTTCCCGATCAGCAATTACATTATTATTGTGTATCTGATCCTCGTCATTATCGGTATGGCGTTTAACCCGGATACGCGCTTGCCTCTGGTTGTTGGAGCTACGTTCATGGCAATCGTGGTGGCAGGATATTTCGCATTTGGCATCGGAAAAAGACAACGGATAGATGGCGGCGAAGATCGCTAGTCCAATATTCAAAAATCAACTTATATCGTAATATCATACATGCATTCCTTGAAACGATTGGAGAACCTGAGGGTGATTCAGCGTCATTCAGGGAGTGCATTTTTTTATCCGCAAAATTCATACTTGAATCTCCTGTAACTGGAGGTTTTAAGATTGGAATTATAAAGATTGCACTAAAGCTATTTACACTTGCCACTTCGATGACAGAACAACCTTCTGATCGCTGTTATCCCCTGATTTTTTTGATTTAATTTTACAAAGGTGAAAATCTGGGGATAAAGGCGAACGCATCCGCTTCTTCAGGTTATTTCTGTCCTCTACGTTCTCGTGTAAATGTTTAGTTCAATTTATATAATAGCTGCTGCGCAATAATATCATTCCGATGTAATCCGTGGCAGAATGGGAGGCTTTAAGTATATGAGGACAATAGAATGGATTTATCTTATTTTCAACCTGCTTATGTTTGTGGGGGGAATCGGGATTGGGAGACAGAGTCAACATTTTCGGAAAATGGTATGGGGTGGATTTGCCATATCAGGTGTGCTGCTGATCATCCATGGTGTGGTCGAAGGACTTCGTTGGCCGATGATTCCAGCGTATCTGCTCACGTTGGTTCCACTGGTTGTGTTAGTTACACAGGCAAGACGCCAGCAACAGTCAGGTGTAACCTCGCTGAACAGTAAACGTTCCGGGACATCTGCTTCCACATCGACTGTGACGAGGAAATTCGGACGTGTTCGAATCATCGCAACGTCTCTTCTGGTGTTGGTATACGCTATTGTGAGCATTGGCATACCGCTGCTCTTCCCGGTGTTTTCGTTTGCCAAGCCAGCAGGTCCTTATGGAATCGGAACGGTATCCTATGATTGGACAGATAACAGCCGTGAGGAGTTGCTGACGAGTTCTGCCGGTGATCAACGGGAGCTGATGGTACAGATCTGGTACCCAACGAATTCAGACGCAGAGGGCGCAACAGCTTCTTATGTTAATAAGCCGGATATCTATGCGACAGCCTTCAATGAAGTGCTGAAACTGCCAAAGCTTTTATTTTCCAGTCTGAGTCAGGTCAAAACACATGCGATACAGGAAGCTCAGTTGTCTGAGGCCGAAGCCAAGTATCCGGTTGTTCTCTTCTCTCATGGTCTGCATGGGTATGAAAATCAGAATACGTTCCAGGTCGAGCAGCTGGTCAGTCAAGGTTACATTGTTGTAGGCATTAATCACACGTATAGCAGTCTGGTATCCGTATTCCCGGATGGACGTGTGGCGCAGTTTGAATCGGAAGGGCAAGAAGGTTTTGAGCAGCTACAATTCAGTTACATGGACAAGTTGAATGAGACATGGGTGCAGGATGCACAGTTTGTACTGGATGAGGTAGAGAAGTTGGGTACGGGAGATCCGAGCGGACGCTTTACCGGACGAATGGATCTGGACAATATCGGCATGTTTGGGCATTCATTTGGCGGAGCAACGACAGTACAGATGTTAATGGATGATCCACGTGTGAAAGCAGGCATGAATATGGACGGTGTATTGTTTGGCGAGAAGCGTATTCCTGCGGAAGGCGTGGGCAAGCCGTTCCTGATGATGAGTGCAGACTCAACCGTTGCAGGCACAAGTGTGATGAGTGACGAAGAGATTGCTGCGATGGGCACGACCCGTCCGGAAGCCGAGAAATATTACGAGGAAGTGTACGAGCGCTATGAGCCGGTAACCGCAGGAGGGAACTTCTGGATGGAGCTGACCAACACCAAACATCTGTGTTTCTCCGACCTCTACCTGATCTCTCCACTGCTCGAATGGACACAGGGTGTAGATGCGCGGGGGACACAACAGTTGGTCAACGATACAACGATTGATTTCTTCAACCACTACTTGAAAGGGCAAACGCTCCATATGGACAAGGAAGTGGGAGAACATGAATCCTATTCGTTGAAAAAAGGCTAAACGTATAAATGGAAGGAGACTGAAATTCAGTCTTCTTCCATTTGTTTTAATCGTAACCGCATGCCCTCCTGCAACAAGTTAATGCCATCTACAATCTGGCTCCATTCGGGATTCATCACCTTGCACAGCTTGTTAAAACGCAGAATGCGATCCGTCACAGAGTCCAGCATATATCGGGCCTGTTTGCGAAAAAATACTTCTGGTGCTTCCGCATGCTCAGCACTTGCATACATCAACACAAAGTCCCACACCATGCTTTGCACAGCAGGGCTATCGATTGCCCAATGCTTGTCCAGCGCTTCGGTAGTGCGAATGCGAATAGCCTCCATTTTTTTCACCCAGACGTCCGCTTCGACTTGTGGCTGATTCGCCATAATGAAGAATGGAACCTCCAGCCGAGCCAGATCGGCCCAATAGGCCGGATCATTGATCAGTTCCTGAATTTCCTTCCAGGCCAGTGTTTGCTGAGCCGTCAGTTTGGTATCTTTCATCATGTATTTATCGAAAAAGTGCAGAAACGACACTCTCCAATCCTGCGGAATGCTGTCCAACAGATGGGATTCATCCACCTTGGCAGCAACGAATTGTTTTCGCCTGCTCGCATTGGCCGTCAGGGATTCTACCAGACTGGAGATATACGTGAGAGACTGTTCCGAATGCAGTGAAGTGTCTTCTTCATGCTGCTTCGCTTGCTGCAAAATGGAGAGCATGGAATTCATCGTGCCGATCTGGGTTTCCAAGGCTTCAATCTGCAGATCCAACGCCTGTGCTACCGCCACTTCACCCGACATGAGCTTTCGAATATCCGGTATGCTGAAATTCAGATAACGAAGCGTTGTAATAAGTTCGAGTTGCCACAGGTCTTGCGTTGTATAGAGTCGATGCCCGCCTTCCGTATGATTGGAGGGTTGTAACAGTTCAATCTCATCGTAATAACGGATCGTTTTCACCGTGGAGCCGATCAGTTTGGCTGCTTCACCGATGGAATAGGGTTCTTTGTTTGCATTCAACGAGATCACCTCATGTTCTATTATACAATCTCCAGTTAGAGGAGATTCAATGCTAGACAGTCGTTAGGGAATTCGGGCGGGCTTAGTTTAAATTCCACCTATCTCGGTTACAAAGGAAAGAGTGCAACATTTATGAAAACAACTTCTGATAATAAATTTAACATTTACATGATAACGAAGAGCACAGAAATAACCTGAAGAAACGGAGTGTTCGCTTTTATCAACGGATTTTCCCCTAATATAAGGAAGAAAAAAATCTGGGGATAACAGCGATCGGAAGGTTATTCTGTGATCGTAGTGATCAATGTAAATAACCGAGGAGGAAATTGAACATGGCTAATCAAGACCAGCACACCATGCAAGATCCAACGACCCAATATCCAAAGGCTACACCGGAGTGGAAACAGCAACAGGATGAGCCGGGGCTTCAGCGTGAGATGACACCTGTTCCCGATGCGGGTGAAAAAAGTTATAAAGGCAGCGGACGTTTAACAGGACGTAAAGCGGTTGTCACCGGAGCCGACAGCGGAATAGGCCGGGCGGCAGCGATTGCGTTTGCTCGTGAAGGCGCGGATGTCGTTCTGGCCTATCTGCCGGAAGAGGAAGCAGATGCACAGGAAGTTGTGAAGCTGATTGAGGAAGCCGGTCGCAAAGCAATTACGATGCCAGGTGACCTGAAGGATGAGAAATACTGTGAAGAACTCATTGAATCTGCGGTAAAAGAGCTTGGCGGGATTGATATCCTTGCTAACGTAGCAGGTAAACAGCAGTTTGTAGAGCAGATTGCGGATCTGACCACCGAGCAATTCGATGCAACGTTCAAAACAAATGTCTATTCCATGTTCTGGCTCTGCAAAGCAGCTGTGAAACACATGAAGCCGGGCAGCTCCATTATCAACACATCATCGATTCAGGCGTATAAACCTTCGCCAATCCTGCTGGATTATGCAACAACGAAGGCATCCATTAACACGTTCAGCAAAGCGCTAGCCCAACAGGTGGGTAGCAAAGGGATACGTGTCAACGTTGTTGCACCAGGACCGGTATGGACACCGCTCCAGGTCGTGGGTGGACAACCAGTCGATAAGCTGGCCGATTTTGGCTCCAATACACCGCTTGGTCGGGCAGGACAACCTGCGGAGATGGCTCCGGCATTTGTGTTCCTGGCAAGCCAGGAATCCAGCTATGTGAGCGGTGAGACACTGAATGCAAATGGCGGTACGGTTAGTCCGTAAATAGTTTCAGGTAATCCGATCAGGGTAACAGAGGATACGGTCTCCGAATTGGGGGCGGTATCCTCTTTTTTGTCATTAAGATGAGAGAAATAAAATATTTTTATATATGAAAGCGTTCTTATATAAAACGGGAAAGCTACATGGTAATATATTCAAGAACATGATCTTCGCTCCCAGCTCTGAGAGTGCGTTGCTTATACAATGAATCTGTTCAGATCAATACACTATGCCTAGGAATCGAAGGAGGAATTCTGTAATGGCCAAGAATGTACTTAAACTAGGTGACCCTGTCATAAGCACGTACACATCATATGGGACATTAACATCCGTTATGAACGAAGATTTATGGCCATGGATTTTCAATAACTTTATACAAATCAGGTATGCACATGGATGGGGAATTTTTTCGTTTGATTCTCATCAGTTTCTGTTAAGTACCTGTCCGGGAATTTCCTTTTACAACCTGCCACAAGAAATTGTGATCAGCAAATGGGGAACATCACTTAAACAAGTGATTACGGAAGCGATAGATATGGGATATTATCTATATATTTACGCAGACAGATACTACATTGCGTGTACAGACTATTATCAAAAGGAACATCTCATGCATGAATTATTGGTGTATGGGTATGACCTGGATCAAAATTTGATATACATTGCTGATAATCTTGATGATGGTAAATTCATACAAAGCGTATGTAGTCTGGATGAACTTGAGAAAGGCTACTGGACCATGTCTAATGAGTACAGTTTTTGGACAGAAGTGAGATTTCTCAAGCCTATCCAGAATATCAATTATTCAATTCATGTGGAGCAGATTATAACGGCGATGGAAAACTATCTTAACTCAAGCGAGACATATGACTTAGTAAGAGATCAGAAATACGATTTTGGAATGCAAGCCATTCAACGCATCTTTACCGACATTGAGCAGGCAGCCCTAGTTGGAGAAACATTGGATTCACGAGTCTTTCATCTTTTATATGAACATAAGCTACTAATGGAGTTACGTTTATCTTATTTAATGGAGAAATTAATCATTGAGCCAGATGCAACTTTTATGGAGTTAAGCACTGTTCTGAAACAGGACTACTTTAAATTGAGAAATATAGTTCTGAAATACAATATAACGCGTGATACAAGTACACTCAGTAAAATAAGTGAGAGATTACAAGAGAATCTCATGAAAGAAAAAGCATTTATTTCTTCTTTTATTACCAGATTACAACAGGTTAAATCAATGACTTGAAGTCATCTAATAATAGACAAAAAATCCCCTTTGCTTGTGAAAAAGCAAAGGGGATTGCTGTGTAACTAAGTTACTTCTGCTCTGGTTTCGGGTCCAGAATGGCATAACTGCCTAGCGTGGCTAATTGTGCTGTGTTCAGAAGCGCTTCATCCACTGCTGCGAGGGCTTCGCCGGCAGCTGTCATCAGCTCATCAGAGTCAACAGGTGAGGCGAAACGGAGAATGACGCGGTTCTCTCCTTTTTTGAGTTCACTCTCAGCCTTGGTTTTGTACTCATTAATGGATGCGACTTCGAGGTTATTTTGCACATAATAATCATTGGCATCGCTCTCGCCATTGAACATCGCGAGCTCGGAATCAAGCCAATAATCTTGATCCGCTATCGTTTTCTGACTTGCAGCAGTCTCATCGTTGGCATTGTACAGGAAGTATGGGATGCCGGAGTTCGTCAGGTTGTTCGTAGCATCTACATGGAACCATTCGTTACCGATTTTGACCTTGTTCCATGCATGTGGAACACCACTGGAGGCTCCCGTTACGACGATGCTTTCCAGTCCCGAGAGATCGGAGAGCAATTTGTAGACGGAGGCATAGCTGGCACATACCCCAACCCCTTTGACCAGAATACCGTATGTGGTAAACGAGTCATTGAACTGCGGATCGACATTTTTGAAGTTGTTTTGCTCCGCATTTTCCAGTGCTGCATCATCATACTTCGCGTTATCGTTCAGATAATCGTAGATGGCTTTACGTTTCTCATCTTCGTTCATACCATCCTTGATGATGGAAGCAACAACTTCGTTTGCTTTGGCAATAATCTCATCTTGCTTCTTCTGGATACCACTAGCCGATTCATTGTAATAAATGGAAAGGGTAAGTGTACCATAGTTGTATTCGAAACCTTCCACACCAAGAATCAATGGATTCTGGTACATCACTTTCAGAACAACATCTGAGAGTGTCGTGAAATTTTGAGCTTCGGGGAAAGCTTTTAACGAAATTTTATCTTGTGCCGCAATCATATTTTTGGCTAAAACTTCTTCCAAAGCGGAATCTGCATTGATCATTGCATCGCCTGTAGCAGGCTGAGGCACGGTTTCCTGATTACCTTGTTCTACATTTTGCTGTGTATTCGATTTCTGCTCATCTACCAGGTTGTCTTCTACAGCTTCTGGAGCTGGAGCAGGTGTTTCATTGGAAGCTTCTTCAGAAGCCATATCTGAAGAATTATCAGAAGTATCATCGGAAGCCTCAGTAGATAGAGGATCAGTTGCATCTTCTGAAGTCTCAGTATCGGTTGTGGACTCTGTAGTTGGAGTTTCCGAAGCCGGTGCTTCTTCTGTTTCTGTTGCAGACTCAGGTGCATCATGATTGTTGATGATTGTTGGCACGTCAGGTGCAGGAACGTAAGGTGTGTCATTCTTTGGTTCCACCAGTCCGTTGCTGGAATCGGCTACGGTTTGCTGAGAAAGTCTGTCCAGGTCTGCTTGAGTTACATTCTCTACGCGTACGTAACTTTTCAGAGCTGTTCCTTTAATATGAAAAGGAATATTTGTTTCATTGAACTCTGAAATCTCTACGCTTTTGGTATCATAGACAATGGTTTCACGAGCTAGAGAGCCGTCATTGTACTCAACTGTTGCTTTCTGAGGAAGTACATCTATATTCTTTAATTTCTCCCTATACAATTGTTCTTTCAGAGATGTTGGCAACTGGGAAGCAAGCGGAGCTGTAGGGACACCTCTGCTAAAATTGGATTCTTTGCCTCCGCCGATTGCAGTGACGTAATATTCTCCTCGTATACCATGGTTCTGAGTGGTAGTTATCATTTCATTATAAGTGCCTAGCCCGCCTTTTCCGTCTCTCAAAAAATCATTGAAAGACGTCTCTGTCGTTACCGCAATATCTAAAGGCAGACTATTACTAAAAGCGTCCTCTGCGCCAGTTAGAGGTACATTTGTATCGAAGTTGGTTAGGTCAGAACGTTTATAAATTTTATATTCGGTGGCACCTTCAACCTTGTCCCAGACCAACTTGAACCGTCTATCTTTGTCAATTTCGTATCTTAGGTTAGGTACGGGTAACTCCGATTTCACTGTAAACGGAATAATGATGGGCTGATCGAGTAGTGTTAGCTTCTCAGCATCTGGATCATAATTCAGACGAATGTAATAAATGGGGGCACCGCCCCAAGAACTTTGATCCTTGTTCATCATGGAATCTGAACTTAAAACGCCCCATCCAAGAGGCTTAATGGAAACACTATTGTCGTTTGTCTCTGGAATGGCATATACATCGCTTGCTTTGAGTGCTTTAATATCGGTATGTACACTAATAATGTCACTAGCTCGCAGGTTACTTTTACGTAAATCGGCTTTAAACTTGAACATAAATTCTTCATCCTGAGCTACGTTGTACATCGGCATGATCGCTTGTTCCGATTCAGAGCCGTATTTCTGCTTCAAACTTAAAATGGTAGAACCTTCTACTACTTCTGTAGGGTTATTTTCGGACGGACTACTCTCCTGTTCAGTACTCTGGCATCCAGCCAGTAACAGGGTGAGTGCAAACATAATGAAAAATAGACGTTTCATGATACACCGCTTTCTTGTTTTTCTGAGTTGCTCTAATGCTACGTTTCTAACACCGAAAGATTATCAAATATGGTTAAAACCCATACTCGAACCTCTTAACGGACAAACCTCCTATTAATTTCCTAATATCCTTTGCTAGTTTATGGTCATATTGACGCATTGTCAAGGTGAGAGGGTAGGTTTTAAGTCCTGTAGAACAATAGAACAGTTGTAATTCCATAGCGGGGGGACCATGTTAAAATACAAGAGTTACTACATATTTATATATAATAGAAGAATAATTGAAATTGCCAGTGCAGTATACCGAGTGGAAAATGAACAAATTGCAGAGTATTGGATTCAGATCGACAGGTTGGGCATCGAGAAACAATTGGAACGTAATCGGAGCTGAGTTTCTCAGCTCTTTTTTAGTTTTCAGTTCTTTGTAAGCGTTCCCGTGTTATAATGAACAAAGTTGTATACAAGTTATCTAAAACGTTTTCTGTCTTTTGACTCCATAATCTGAAAGTGAGGTTCAGTGATGATTAAAGCAACGGAAGATAATCAATATGTTGAACTAACAAGCCCGACAAGTTTACCGAAGGCATCCGGATTCCTTTGGAATGAAAAGATGATGATTCATGTGAATTGCCGGGGGTACGCGGTGGCCCAATTCATGCAGCCCGAACCTGCTAAATACTCGTATGCGCCCAACCTGGAAGCCAAGACGTTTATGCAACCGGAGCAGCCATACTATGCCCACCATCCGGGACGGTTTGTGTACATTAAAGATGAAGTAAGTGGCGAAATCTTCTCCGCCCCGTATGAACCGGTTCGCAAGCAGGCGGATAGCTATACGTTCGCTGTCGGTAAACACGATATTCACTGGAAAGTGATTCAGGACGACATTTGCATCGAGATGTCCCTGCGCCTGCCGAAGGAAGATGTCATGGAGCTATGGCGTGTGAAGGTAACCAATCTGTCTTCGAGAAAACGCAAGCTGAGTATCTACCCGTATTATACGGTCGGTTATATGTCCTGGATGAACCAGTCCGGTTCATATGTGGAAGATTTGCAGGGCATTGTCTGCTCGGCGATTACGCCGTATCAGAAATATCAGGATTATAGCAAAATCAAAAATTACAGCGACAAAACCTATCTGCTTGCAGATCACCAACCGACTGGCTGGGAAGTAAATCATGAGACTTTTGAAGGCGAAGGTGGACTACATAATCCTTCGGCCCTGCAGTCGGAGACATTGGCTGGTGGAGATGCACGGTACGAGACACCTGTAGCTGTATTGCAATATAGAGTCGAACTGGAAGCAGGAGCGGAGCAGACGTATCGATTCATCTTTGGTCCGGCTCATGATGAGACAGAGATTGAGGGCATTCGTCAGCATTATTTTGTGAAGCAGAATAAGGATGGACAGGATGGTTTCGTCGCAGCCGAACAGGAGTATGCTGAGTATATTGCGGAAGGGCAAGGGAACATCCAGATTCAGACACCGGACAGCTGGTTAGATAATGTCGTGAATCACTGGCTACCTCGCCAGATGTACTATCATGGCAAAACCAACCGTCTGACAACCGATCCGCAGACGCGGAATTATTTGCAAGACAACATGGGCATGAGTTATATTCAGCCGCAGATTGCACGAGCTGCGTTCTTGACCGCTTTGTCTCAGCAGCATATAAGCGGCGCGATGCCAGACGGCATTATTTTGCACCCGGACGCAGAACTGAAATATATTAACCAGGTTCCTCATACCGATCACTGCATCTGGCTTCCGGTCTGTATGAAGACCTATCTAGATGAAACGAATGACTATAGCATTTTGGAGGAACAGGTTGCTTTTACAGACAGTGAACAAAAAATTTCCGTACTGGAACATATGAATCTTGCGATGCGCTGGTTGATCCATGAGCGTGATGCGCGTGGGTTGAACTATATCAATCAGGGTGACTGGTGTGATCCGATGAACATGGTGGGATACAAAGGCAAAGGCGTATCCGGCTGGCTGACCATTGCGACGGCATATGCGTTCAATGTGTGGGCAGATATTGGTGAACAGGCAGGGCATGGCGAGGTTGCAGCGGAATTCCGTCAGGAAGCCACTCAGACCAATGCGGTAGCCAATGAGTATCTGTGGGATGGGGACTGGTATGCCCGCGGAATTACGGATGATAACGTAGTGTTTGGTGTAAGCAAAGACGTGGAAGGGCGCATCTATATCAATCCTCAGAGCTGGGCACTTATGAGCGGTGCTGCGGATCAAGATAAACAGGAGAAGTTAATTCGTGCGGTAGAGGAGCAATTGGAGACGCCATATGGTGTCGAGAAACTCGCGCCGTCTTTCACCGCCATGCGGGAGGATGTAGGTCGTGTCACGCAGAAACATCCGGGAAGTGCAGAGAATGGTGCAGTGTACAATCACGCGGCGGCGTTCTATATTTACGCGTTGTACCTGGTGGGCGAGAAGGAGAAGGCGTATCGTCTGTTGCGTAAAATGATTCCGGGCCCCGATGGCGAGGATATTCTCCAGCGAGGTCAGCTACCCGTATTTATCCCGAATTATTATCGCGGAGCCTATCATCAATTCCCACGTACAGCTGGGCGCTCTAGCCATCTATTCAATACCGGCACGGTGCCTTGGGTGTATCGTTGTCTGATCGACGGATTGTTTGGATTGCAGGGTCATGCACAAGGGCTTCAGGTTCGTCCGCAGTTGCCAGAAGATTGGAACGAGGCATCGGTAACGAGGTTGTTCCGCGGGGCTGAGCTGCATGTAAACATGAAGAAGGATGCATCTGTCCAGACAATTGAGGTGTATGTTGACGGTCAACGGATTGCAGGCGACATCATCAAGAATATACAGGCTGGCGTGAAATATGAGGTGCTGGTGAAACTGCCTTTGTAGAAAGAGTACGGAGTAGCTGATAATCGGTGTGAAGAGTTTTAACAATAATGAAGACAAATTAAAAACTGCCTTTCCTTTATAGAAGGAGGGCAGTTTTTGCTTTCAAGATGTTGTTTTGAATTGATACGTTTGTCAGACTGAATATGATGAAAGAATCCACAAGCTAAGCTTGATTAGCAAACCCTCTATTCTTTGACTCTGTACCAATAGCTATAAATCTCTGAATAACCCAGCTTGGCGTAAAGTTTCAAGGCAGGTGCATTATTCGCAACCACTTGCAGGTAACTGGATGTAGCACCTTGTTTTTTTGCCCAATGCAGGAGATGCAAGATCATCTGTTCAGCAAGTCCCCGATTCCGGAAGTTAGCGTCTGTTATGATGTCATACAATCCAATGTAGCCACGTTCGATGACACCAAACCCACAAGCGACGACTTGCCCATCGATCAACAGCGAGATGAAACCTACCTTTGTCCGGATATTGTCCAACATTAATTCCGTCGTTTCCCGTTGCAGATCATTCACCTGATTTAGCCTGCAAAAATGATCCAGCCACGCTGTGGTCAACTGTTCGTCGATCTGTACAGTTTGGTGCACAGGCTCTTTGATCTCTTCCAGACTCCGAGTCTGGATACGGGTCAGATCGACAACGCCATACCCTTTGTCTTGCAAAAGTTGATCGAGATGATCCGGCTGAATAAACGGCGTGATTTTGAATATGGTACTTAACTCATTGGAGGCATAGATGCGCTCACATTCCTCAATCTTTTCATGCACATCCAGAGTGGAGTAATGGATAGGTTGAACGGAGTTGGCACGTTTGGTATATCCTTTGGCAAAACGCAGTACCCAGCCGTCATATAATATGGTGGACAAGGGTTGCCAGTGGTTAAGCGATAGTTCTTCAATGGTTTTATGTTCTGAATCTATGGTATGTGTCATATCCAACCTCCGATTTTATGATTAAATAATAATACATAATTATGTATAAAAATACAATACAATACAATACAATACAAACATATATATCGCCGAACAATATGCATTATAGCCGGAGATGGTATACAATTTAATTTGGTTGAAAGAATAACTTCAGAAGCGGAGCGCGTTATGTTAATTATAGAATTAAATAATCACAGCATTAACTGTCATATCCAATACGGCAAACGCAAGAAAGTGTCCATCACGATGGACTTGCCTTATATGGTAACAATCAAAGCACCCAATGGTACCAGTGAAGACATGATCCGGCAACTTGTAGAGCAGCACGGGGATGTAATTTTGAAGAAATCCGCACTGATGCAGCGGGCGCTCGATGGTCCTCAAGCCAAGGAATACGAAGATGAGGGCAAGGGGAAGTTTCTGCTTTTTGGCAAGGAGCATGCACTGCATGACTTAATCCCTGTAGAGGGTCTGACAGAAGAAGAGCTGCGAGCGAATCTGAAGAAGTTTTATTTTGCCGAGTGTAAACGTATGATTGGGGAGCGCATCGGTCGCTATCAGCAGGAGTTGAAGGTGAAGCCGAAGTCAGTAGAGATCGTAGATTCTCCCACCAAGTGGGGCAGTTGCAGCTGGGACAAAAAACTTACGTTCAATTATCGTCTGGCGATGGCGCCACTGGAAGTGATGGATTATGTCATCATTCATGAACTTTGCCATATTCACCACATGAATCATGATCGCTCCTTCTGGCGGCGGATCGGTAGCATCATGCCGGATTACAAAACAAAAGAAGATTACCTGATGCGAAATGGTCGGGCTATGACACTATAATTCCAGACCCAAGTTTGTACTTGATACGATAGATCCCTCCATTATAATTCGTAAAATCCGCGATGGTCCCACTGTTTGCAGTGAGCGACTTCGCGGATTTTTTGTTATGTCTGGATCAGGAGTGGGTTACTTGAACGCCGTATTGTGTGAAAAAATGAGTAACCGCATCCATGTTCATTCGATCATCGAACAGATGCTCAGGATAATAGATGCCTGGAGCCATAGGTTTGTCCATTGGCATCATCAGTATCTTCTCGGCTTGCACCGCAGCGCCGAGTGCAGTCATGTGGGTCTGACCGATTGGGTCAGAGACCGTCATCGTTCGTTCAACCTGATTACCTTTCGCATCCAGCCCTTTCAATTGAATGACCAGATGATGTGCACTCCCGGTTCCCGGATTATAGAGCAATTTCCGCCGGAATGGCTGAAAACGTTCACCACTGATCATCTTCCATACTCCGGTTTTGACCAATCCGGCGAGTGCATAGGTAGATACCTTACTATCGAATGAGATACGGAAACTGGCGGAATCGATATGGCTGGTATGAGGCAAAGTGACGTGATCGGGTGTGTCCAGTCTGTAACATGGGGTCGTATACCCGTTCGGGAAATGAACTTTGATCGGATCTGTCATGGGGTAGACGAGTTGGTTCGTGTTGGATTCGGTGACCTGAAAAGGAATACTCATCCGGTCCATGAAGGCTGCCGAATCAGGGCCGGCCTTATCCCGCAGCGACCATAGGGCATGAATGTTTAGTTCGACATGTTGCAGAGAGTTAGAAAGTATCATGGCAAAGAGTGACGCCGTTCCTGCCATCCATCCAGAGGACAGCACTACCGGAGAATGAAGCTCTTCCTGCTCTACTGTACGGATCGCTTGATTGAACACCTCAGTCCAGCGTGTTACATCGATAAGTGGAATTTTTCTCCGCACTGCCGATACCAGTAGCCGATCATCCAGATCGTTCACTGCATTAATGATTAACGATATATTCTCTCCTGCGTGAATCAGTGGATCGTCTGCATTGGTATCAACAACAATCGTTTGGACACGATTGGATGGAAAAGGTGCTGCTTTACCTGCAGAACGGCCTCCCAGTAACAATTCCAGATCAGGATGCCTGTCATGCAAAATGCGGGCAAGCTGTGCACCTACAGCACCATAGCCTCCTGCGATGAGAACTCTTTTTCTATTCATTCTATATACCTCCGTTGATATGTTTATGTACTTATATGTTTAAACTATTGAACATATAGAAGTGAAGAAAAGGAATGCAGTACACCAGCGCGGTATGCGCTAGCTCTGACATTCCACTTCCACGAGATGAACGAGCTGTTTGATTAATTCGATAGCATCGTTGAACTCCAGCTTGTAATACATCTCCGTACCTTTCTTCTGAACCGATAACAGCCCGGATTGACGCAATATTTTCAAGTGATGAGAGACCGTAGGGCGTGACATGGGGACATGCTCTGCAATCTGTGATACGTTCATGCTCTCTTGATCAATGAGCAGCGATATGATTCGCTGGCGAACGGGGTCTCCCAAACCTTGAAGATAAGGACTTAGATTCTCGAAAATATCAATAACTTTTTGGTTACCCATCGATTCGTTCATGGCTCACTCCGTTATAATGTTTAATTGTTTAAACGTATTATAAGGCTTAGTTCACTTAAAAATCAAATTTAACATTCCAAGTTGCAGGAAAATAGCTGTTCCGTTTGTCCATTTGAAGTACAATATAAGCAAATATGCCCGTACCACGAATCCATTGATGTATCCGTGGTGGAAGGAGTCCAAGATGGCTGAGAGTAACCATTATTCGGTGCTGGTAGATGAATATATCTCGGAGTTTGCACCTGATGTACAGGTGAGATTACAGGCAATAAGACAGATTATTCGTGAAGCGGCTCCGAACGCCGAAGAGAAGATCAGTTACAAGATGCCTACGTATGCACAGCATGGGAATTTGGTTCATTTTGCCGCTTACCAGCATCATATTGGGTTTTACCCTGCTCCCAGGGGAATTCAAGCTTTCCAGGAGGAACTCTCCAAGTACAAAGGGGCTAAGGGATCTGTCCAGTTTCCGCTGGACCAGCCATTGCCGGAGGATCTGATCCGCCGGATTGTGGAGTTTCGGGTGAAAGAAAATGTGGAAAAAGCTCGGGAGAAGAAGCAGAAGAAGTAGTAAATGGTAAAAACCTGTTAGTCTACTGAAGGGGAAGTACAGATGAACAAAGCACTAATCGTGTTGGATGTGCAGTATGGGATCAAGTCATTGAAGGATTTCACAGTTCAGTTGGGCAAGATTGAAGCGGTTATCGCTGATTTTGAACAGCAACATGAGCCAATCATATACATGAAACATGTAGATTACGATCAGGAGGGTTCTTCACTGTTCTATAAAAATGTTGAGAACCTGGAAATTATAATGGGTACCGGTCAGTATCCTGTTATGGAGAAAAGCAAACCAAGTGCCTTCAGCAATCCGGAGCTAAGAACTTGGCTACATGAGCATCAGGTAGAACATGTATTTATTGTTGGATTCAACATGGAATATTGTTGTCTGTTTACGGCAATTACTGCGGAACACGAAGGGTTTAAGGTAACCTTGATTGAGGACGCAACAGGTTCGGTGAACACAGCGGAGACGTATGAGATGCCGGGTCTGGACATTCAGGATTTTGTCGGTTCGATTTTGAATTGGTCGAATTGTATTGAAGTTTTATATGTGGATGAGTATAAAGAAATGTATCGTATCTAGCGTGGTTTACATGTGACGCCTGAGATTTGAGTATGGTATAATAAGAGCAGATTAGACGTAAAATGCAAAGAGAGCCGTGCTGGTAACACGACTCCTCCGAGCAATAGCCGCTTTTAAGGGCGGTGGGCTTCGGTAACATAAGGGCACGATGAAATAGACCGCATTCCTTTGCTACGGGGGCGGTCTATTTGCGTTTATCGGACAGAATGGCAACGATGAGCGTACCAAAGGTAAGCATCAGCAAGATTGCTTCAAAAACTGTCACAGGGCATCCCTCCCTTCATGGCGAGGTAGCCGACCGACCCTTTAAGCCTATTCTATTGCTTTGTTGATTATAGCATATTTTGTAAGAAGCCAGTTGTTAGAAGCTGTTTATATGTAATTCGTTCATTAGCTGAAGAGCATCCCGAAACCCTTGTAAATAAATCTCTCTTTCCAGAAGTGTTTGCATAGAGAGTTGAGTATCTTCATATAGAAAAAGGGTTTGATTCAGTTGCTCCGGTAAAGCTTGGCGAATATTCTGAAAGTATTGATCAGATTCTTTAGATAGTTGGGTATAATCAGGCTGCGTGTGAGACAAATTGTTGTATAATAACTCTAAGCGCGTTCGGATTAACGGTTCTGCTAAAGATTCCAAGGATTCTTTCACTATGTACACCTCTTTTTGAGTATTTGTAGATATTAAGTTTCCATTCGAACACTACAGTGTGCATTATGTTTATTTGAATATACAACTTGTAGTGTGCTTTGTCAACATCACAGTGTGCATTTTAGTTTGGAGGGGAATTCGTATGATCAAGGTTCATTTATCTCGTATTATGGGTGAGAAAAGAATTAATATTGCTGATTTATCCCGACTAACCGGATTACATAGAAATGGGATTGCCAAATTATATAATGAAGAAACCGATGGTGTGAAGTTCGATACGCTGAATCGAATATGTGAGGCTTTGGATTGTGACATCCAGGATATCATTGAGTTTATTAAGGACGAGAAGTGATCTTCAACAATTAGCTAAGGCCCTATACTTTTAAAAAATTGGACATATAGACCGTTACCTTTATCGAAGGGACGGTCTTTTTCTGTTTGTATACACATACTGATCCGCACCGATCGCAAGCGTTACTCCTTTTCAGCGATTTTTCAGCCAGAGCCATTATAATACTCACGGAATCCTGTAATCGAAAAGGAGTTTTTGCATGTCTAAGGTGCTGCATAAGTCGTTTTATCTCATTTTGCTCGTGTTTGTTGCGGTGTTTATTGCTTCGTCCTTGTTGGTTCGGGCACAGTACAACTACGCCTTGTATGGGGACAATCCCATTTTGAGCTTGCAGCAGTGGAGTATTTTTCTCCCGGTCATTCTTTTGCTTCTTGGTTCAGGTGTTGGGTTATATGCTCTATGTCTGAAGCTGAACAAATACAGTCCGAAGGTTGTCATTCCGATTGTGCTGTTATGTTCTCTGGTCATTCAGATCATCATCATTTTTGTATTTCCGAGAGTGCCCACTGATGATTCACAGACCGTTCTCTCACTCGCCATGAACATGCTGTATGACCAAGATTACTCTTCGTTTGAAACGGGTGGTTATCTGTACATGTTCCCGTTTAACTACTCGATCGTCTTGTACCTGAAGACATTGCTGTACCTGTTTCCGGACAACTATCTGGTCATCAAACTATTTAATATTTTGTTTTCAACGTTAACAACGTTCATGATTTATCTTATTTATAAACAAGTGAATGACAGATCCACGGAACGTGATTACGGTGTGTTGATCTTTGCAGTGACGTACCTGCCTTCCCTATTCCTGAACAACCTGATCTATAACGATGTGATTGCCACAGCATTTCTGACATCTTGTTTATACTTTGTTATTCGTTTTGTACGTGAAAAGTCTTGGAAAACCATCGTCATTGCCGCCGTTTTTCTCGCGATGGGCAATTACTTCCGAAGCATTGGCGTGATCGTGCTAATCGCTGCCATCATATATATTTTGCTGAATTTGCGGAGCATCGGAGCGAAGAAAGTTGTGATTTCCATCGGTGTGCTAGCTATGTTGTTTAATGTACCAACCTGGACTCAGAATGCGGTTCTTCAATCCTCCGGTGCTGTGAGCGACCCTGTCGGAGAGAATGCTGCACCGGTCTATATGTGGCTGAATATGGGGATTAATCTGGAGCGTTTTGGCTTCTGGGATAATACGGAAAGTTATCAGATCTATCAGAGGCAGGCTAACTACAGTAAGGCAGAGAGCGCAGTATTATTCAAACAAGAGATCAGCAACAAGTTGTCTGAAGCAAGTGCAAGTGACTTGGTGCAGATGTATTACAAAAAGATTATATGGACCTGGACCGAAGGAACGTACCAGATGGACCGCTACGGAATCGGCAATGAAAGTTCCATGGGTGCCGGAAGAGGAAGGGGAGGCGGAATCGCAGGCTCCTACAGTTACACCAATGCGATAACAAAACTGTTACAAGGGGATTCGGCTTATCGGACAGGTTTGCTCTGGATCGTATATGTGATGAATTTCTTGATGTACTGTTTTATTTTCATCCGGTTGGTCGGTGGAATTCGTCGTAAACGGTATGATGAAGTCTCCTTAATCCTGGTCATTCTCGGATTCATCGGATTTTATATTCTGTGGGAGATTAAGTCCAGATACATCTACCCTGTATATCCGTTGTTGGTTGTGCTGTCCTATATGGGTTTCAAAGATACGTATGACTTCATATTCCATCGTAAAGGTACCTTGGAGAAATATTCCCTGAGAAAAGGTGATCATATGCGAAAAAATAAATATTTCACATCGGTTACAATACTCCTTTTGCTGGGGTGCTCGGTTATGCTTACGGCCTGTGATGTGATAACCGCCCAGAATATTACCAAGACCAGTTCTGTGCAAGGGATGAACGGTGGCGCTATGCCGAATGGTGGTGGCCTGGGCATGAATGGAGGAACACCGAGAGGTGGAAGGGGCACCCCGGACATGAATGATCGAACAGGCAGTCCTGGCATGACGCAGGGGATGATGAATGCCGACATTACTGGTAGAGTCATCTCCGTGAATGGAAACACAGTTACGCTGGCGTTACTTGAGGTGCAGGATACCTCATCTCCAAGCATGGAGTGGAAGGATACCGGAATGGAGATGAAATTGAATATAAGTGATGATGTTGTTATCACTGAAGGTATGGGGACGCCGGGCTCGGGCAATTCCAGCTCACGTGCGAATTCGTCCATTCAAGTGTCTGATCTTCAAAAAGAAAACATCGTGATGGTGTGGTATAAGGACAACACCGAGGCGGTGGAACGGGTGAGGGTTGTCCAGTAAAAAATGATGGGATTATCGTCATTTTGTAATTGCTTACATTTGGCTTATCGGCTATTATGGTAACAACTGGTTTTTTGAAGGGAGTGAGCGTCATGAAACGACGGTCTAAGATGGTATGTTCTATTACTACAATGAAGGTAAGCATAAACTGAATAATTCCGGCAGACCATTCAGATGCAGGGTGAAAACATCCAGTTTCCCAGTCCGATCTGAGATCTGCCGATATATAGGGATATAACTGCTCATTTTTTCTGGCGTATGCGAGGTTTATTTGCTTGTGCAAATTTCTCATACACTCAGAATTTTTAAAAGCCGCAGGCATAGCCTGCGGCTTTTTGCGCGCAAAAATAGGCATTCGTTGCCTACAAGCAATGCACATAAAACGATCAAAAAGGAGAACTGCCCATGTTAAAATTAAAATATTTATTTCAACATAATGATCTTGCCGAGATGATTTTAAAGAATTGGAACTATGATCCCGAGTCGCTGAATATGTTTCAGTATTATCGCATATCCTCCAATGCCGTGTATCCGTTCAGAGATCAGGGGGAAGTGAGAGTGCTTCGTTTTGCCCCGGTAGAGGAGAAAAATCAAGTCAACCTTAGCGCGGAATTGGAGTTCCTGCGTTATCTTCAAACGAATCATTATGGAGCCATGGAGGCGGTACCTTCCCATTCAGGGACAGAACTCATAGAGGCTCACACCCCATGGGGAACGTACTATGCTTCCGTATTCAAGCGAGTCCCCGGATCGCAGTTAGGAAGCATTGATTTGAATGACTCCATCCTGTACAGCTATGGTCAGGCGTTAGGTGAGCTACATCATCTATCGCGCGCATTCATGCCTGAGCAAAAGGAGAAACGCTGGACCTATACAGATGTTTTGAATTGGATGCAGGAGATCCTGAAGGGTTTTCCTGGTGAAAGGGCTGCTCTGAACGAGGTGGAGTTTCTCCGAACGTATTTTGCGACTTTACCGATGACCCAGCAAAATATCGGTCTCATCCACTACGATTTTGAACTGGACAATGTTTTCTATGACGAAGGTAGCCAGTCTTGTTATGCCATTGATTTTGATGATTCGATGTATCACTGGTACGCAATGGACGTGGAACAGAGTCTGGATAGTTTACGTGAGGAGATCGAGTCTGAACAATGGGAGCAGAAGAAACAATTGTTCCTGAACGGGTACTGGTCCGAGGCAGGAGAACGTTATGATCTGGAGAGTATGTTCCCCGCTTGTCGCCGTTTTGCCAACTTGTACGGTTATGTGCGTATGCTTCGATCTGTTGCAGAGCAGTGGTCACATGAGCCAGAGTGGATGAGCGGACTAAGAGCGAGGTTAACGAGGATAATGACAGAAAAGGCAGAGCAATTCGGTCATCCGCTTTAATTTCTAGTGCAGCCGATGCTTCTCCAATTCCATAAAAATATGTCATGTTCACACCAGAAATAATATGTTTCGAGAAAAAAAACCAGCTGGGAATTCCATGTAGAATTCCTAAGCTGGTTTTTTACATGTTACTCCGTATAATCACTTATCGCAGTTCGCCCCGCCTCTACACTGATCCAGTAGGAATAATCTTCGCGCACGTCCACATAGAGGTTAAGTTCCTTCGCATCAAGGTTACTTACCGTTAATTTGAAATTGCCATAGGCATCTGTTGTAACCTGTTGCGTCTGGATGTGCTCTACAGCAGGCGAAGGACCATGGATTTTGATCGGCATCGTCTGGTTGGCATACGCCGGGAACGTACCTTGAAGGACCAGTGTGTGATCGGAAGAATATACTGCTTTCATGGTCTGATCCGGTAGTCCGCCGTTCTTTTCATTCTCGGTAGCTTCAGTGGCATTCTTTGGCCTGCTCCATAGTTCGAAGCCTTTTTCCTTCAGGTTCTGGAGAAAAACAACGGCCTCTGCCCGGGTCAAGGATTCTTGTCCCGCATAACCTTGCACCGTAGCTGTGGTTTTGCCTGAAGAGTATCCCATGTTCAGCAGATACCGGATGGCATCGTCGTCCTGGGTATAATTTTTACCGCCAAGCCCCGCCACGATAACGGCTACTTCTGTTCGGTTCAAGGCACGATTGCGCAGCTTCGGCTTCTGTTTGCTGGCATCCAGTTTCAGATTCAACGCGGAAGCATAGGTGTAGTAACGATCACTCCAGATGTTTTCTTTGATAGCTTGTCCCTCTGCAGCATCTATGCTCTGAATGACATGGGAATTCGCATACAGCTTGAACAACATAGAGAGGAATTCGGCTTCACTCACCTGATTGTTGGGTTTGAACGTTCCATCCTCGTATCCACTGACCATCTCCTGTTGAACGGCCCATTGAATGGCATCTTTCGCCCAATGTGTGCGGATATCAGTTAATTGGGGAATTCCCGTTACCGTAACAGAGACAACAGCTTCTTTCCCTTCAAAACGAATCCGAATTTCGGCTTTACCAGCCTGAAGTCCAATGATTTTTCCATCCTTGATGGCAATGCGATCTGACGTCGTGGTGAAGGAAACGTTAGACTGTGGAACATAGGATGTTCCGTTATCATTCACGGCAGTGATTGAAGGCAGATCAATCTGTTCTCCTGCTCGGACTTTCAGGTTTGGTTGTCCTGGCGTTATGCGGGTAAGAGTTGTATCTTGAACACCGTCCACATGGAAGAAACGTGTGGAGTATGAGATTTCCGCTGCTGTACCGTTTTTCTTTTGCAGACCTGTAATTCGAATGTTGAACGTATCGCCGTTTTTTAACAATTGCACATCGTCGGGACGGAATATGATGGCGTAACCATATCCATATCCACCTGTCTCTACATTGAAATAGGCTTGATTAAACCATTGTTTATCCGCAGGGTCCACGTTGTAATAACCGGTTGGAAAGCCACTGTTCTGATTCTTTGCATTAAAGGTCCATGTACGTTGATCGGAAGTCCGAGTCATCTCGACCTGTACCTCAGATAGTGATGGTTTCGCAAATACATCTGTATTCAGTTGAACAGACCAGGCCTGTGTGCTGCCAAAAGCTTCGATTGGAAATGCGCCCTGATTCGGGAACAGGCTGTAGTTGAACGAAGTTCCCCCAGTTCTGCTTTTATCAAATACCTGCATGGCACTATAGTACTGATCATATGTCTTGCCTGCTTCACTACGAGTGGCGAGTCCAAATCCGATTCGTTGCAGTTGTGGACTCAAAATCCAGCGCCGATGACCGAGTCGATCAATATTGGAGGCGTCTGAATCATTCATGTAGGCCTGTATGCTTTTTGTCAGGACGTTATTCTTTGCACTGCTGGTAACGTACAGATTGGAGCTGCTGGCAGACTTTGAACCGGTGTCAAAGAAATCCTTTGGCATATCTCCTGGCTGTTTTGGAGAATGGGACAGGTATCCGCCCGTGGAGACCACAACAGCCCCATGCTGGGCTTGACGATTCAATTCCGGATCAAGGACAAGATCGCCCTGTAGCCCCGTGATAAAACGATAAAAGTTGGCTGCATTCAGCCCTTGTTCCAGATAGGCGTCACTTACCACACCAGCAGAGTAGGGAGCACTTGTCGAAGGTGTCTTTGTATACAGGGGAGATGTATCATTGCCATTCATCCACTGATTCCACTTTTGGACAATCTCCTGCTGACTTCGCTCAGGTAACAAACTGTCGACCTGTTCCGCATGTGCCGCTTGAGCACCCCATAACAGAAACAGCAAACCTGCCAAGGGCAGAGTGAACAGTGAATGTATTTTATTTTTCCGGTAAACCATGTTTCCAACCCCTCTCATATCTGAACGTACGAAGAACATATGCATGTTCAGCATTATGGTATATTCATCGACATTACAGCTGGTTTTGCTTAGGACCAGGCATGAGAGCATAAGGCCGAGCATGTGAAGGAGGATGTTTAAATTAGGGAGTTGGTGGTTCATTTGTTAAAAAAAGAGCACAGGCCACCCCGCTGATTGGGGACTGCTTATGCTCTTTCTACATATGTATCTACTTTTTAGTCGAGACTCAGGTCGAAATCAGGCTCACACATATAATCTAATGGGTACAGATCATCTCGTGCCGAGATTAATGCACGGAAATGAAGATCCCTGATACCGTGCTCAGTTACGCTTTCATCTGAGCGATTGGAGACAAGTTCAGCTACCACAAAAACGTCTTCTGCGATGTTACATTTAAAAAGAACATTTTTCGGATGAATGACTTCCTCCAGGTAACTGTACGTCATCACGTGAAATGTTTGTCCGCGCCAGTTTGTCTTGATCACTTTATAGGACTTTGTGCGAACCAGATCCAGATAACGTTCCAGCTGGAACGTATGCTCGAATTGCGTAATATAACCTTTTTTATCTACATCAATCGTAAATTCGACATCATAGCTCACATGCATTTCATCTTTATAAGTTCCGTTCATAACCTTCATGTTGTCAAAGTGTGATCCGAATTCCGGATCTTCTACATAGGGAATGGTAACGAGTTCGGGGTCAACATATTCTGTGATCTTACTGTTACTGGAAGGTGGGGTGTAATACTTCGATGGCTGAAGATCAATCGATCCAATCATGCTTCCAGGAAAACCGGGGCTGCAAGTTATTCGCATAGTCATCTCCTTAGTTGTTGGTCAGTAGTTAGACGAACGACTAGGGAGAAAGTTGCACCAGAATAAGGAAATGAAGGACGGGAAGAACCCAGTATGTCTATCTCCCAACATCGAGCAGGAACGAATGGTAGGTAAATATTCTTTTAAGTCATGAATCGCACGTCTACTTCTGTTCCTGCTACTTTCATATGACCAGTAGCACCGGCGCTATTTCCAATCGTTCTGCTCTTTTGATAAAGTATCTGTAGGACATAACGGAGATACATATCAACTATGAGACAACATGAATGGGTCATGGAGAACCGTGCCCCGTATCGCTCTCGGAGAGGAGTCCATCTAATGAATGTGAATGATAATGTGATCGAACAACAGTCCCTTACCTTTGTGGGCATCAAACGAACGTTCTCTTGTGTGGGTGGAGAGAATTTAAGAGAAATTCCTAAGATGTGGCAGGATGCTTTGGCAGACGGCATTGAGGAACGTTTAAACGGGTTCAATAACGGAGCTATTCCCGGTCTGGTGGGCATCTGTGTAGATCAGAGAGAGCTGAAGGATAATCAAATGGAGTATTGGATTGCTACCTCTTACTCAGGTGAAGTGCCTGAAGGTTTGGTGTCCATCGAACTTCCTGCGTCCGATTGGGTCGTATTGAAGCTGATGAACTAGAGCCGGAAGCGATACAACGGTTGTGGCACTATATTATGACAGAGTGGTTTCCTTCCACTTCATATCAGCATGCAGGGATTCCAGAACTTGAAGTGTACAAAGGTGATGGCACACCTCCCCAAGTCTGGATACCTGTAAAATCTGTGTGAGCAAAATTGAATTAGGAGGTCTGCGATGTTATCCAATAAAGTGATTGATCATTGCCAGGAGCAAGGCTGGTGGCATGAAGATGTTCCAGCAGCCTACGAAGAAGCATTGCGGAAGCTTGGAATTGATCTTCAATCGGGTTTTGCACAATTTTATTTACATGCAGAGGATGGACCAACTTTCTACAGCAGGCATCAGGAGTTGTATCAGATCTGCTGGTTTATGGAGAACACCGTATATATGGAAGACATGGATGTAGCACAGCTTACACTGGGACTTCCCGAGGCGTATATTCCACTGGACAGTTTCGAAGGTGAAGGTGGATTTTTCTACAACCGTCAGACGGGAGAAGTGGTACTGGTGGAACTGGGTGAATCGATTGAACGGTTTCTTAATGGCGAGAGTGAGCCGCAGTGGGCTGATTTCAATGCTTTTCTGGAGTGGTATTTCGTTCTGGAGGAGGAGACGGTGCAATGAAAGATCTGACACCGGAACATGCCGAACTGGAGCGACAAATTGTAGAAACGGTAGAAGCCGGTAATGTGCTGGATGAGACGCAACAACATGAACAAGCACTTATCTATTATGATCAGGCATGGGGCATGTTGCCCGAGCCGAAGATGGAATGGGAGATTGCAAGCTGGATCGCATCCTGTCATGCGAATGCACATATCGATCTGAAGCAGTATGGACTGGCCAAGCCGTGGGCTGAGATATCGTTAAGTACGCGGAGTTCGGATAGAAGTACGAGTCCGTTGATCGATCTCGGCATGATCTGCATGAGACTTGAACAGCATGACGAGGCGTATTCGTATTTGCATCAGGCGTATGAGTTCGGCAGAGAGCGTGCATTTCAGGGAAGTCCGAGGGACGTGTTGAGTTATTACATTGAAGAGCGGGCTAAGCGTAACTAGAATGATTCCGACCAGACCATGAAACAAAAAGGGTACCCCGGTTTGGCCAAAACATGACCACAGGAGTACCCTTTCGAGTTGAATATTCGTTTATTACAGGATGTTTGACTTCATTTAATCCGAAATGTTACGCGTATAGTATTCAATAATATCCTTACGACGGATAATACCGAGGAAGACACGATCGACATCCACCACGGGCACAAAATTTTGGTCTGCTGCAAGTGTCAGCATATCCTCCATTTCAGCCTCAATGAATACACATTCATTATATACCCGATTGTTAATCTCATGGACCTGAACCTGATCCATCGTATCAAAAGTCAATCCGGGTGTATTTCGCATTTTCCATAACAAATCGCCTTCGGACAGGGTCGCAACATATTTTCCATCCTGGTCAATCACGGGAACGGCGGTGTAGTGTTGCGATTCCAATTGCTCAATAGCATCTTTCATGGAAGCGGTAGACTTGATATAGGCCACTTCGGCTTTGGGGAGTAAAAAATAGCTGATTTCCATCATCGGGCTCCTTTTCAGCCTTTTGCATAGCAAAAAAGCTTTAGTATGTAATCTCACTCTCCTTATTTAAACATATTATGTGAGCTTTCGGCTATTTTTAATGATAAATTCGTCAGATTTGTTTCATTGTTTAATTGGCTCTGGAAATCTATAGTGTATATTAGAGGTGATGTAACCATGAAATCCAAACGTAAATTAATGTACGGACTGCTGCCCATCTTATTTGCAGGTGGAATCGGAATGTATCTATACATGCAGAATAACAATAACAAAGAAGCAGAAGCCAAGCCCCAGACCACCGTGAATCAGTACATAGAGCATCTGCAGAAAAAAGAGTTTGACCAGTTGTACACCTTGATGACACCTGCTTCGTTGCAAGAGTCGGGCATGAACAAGGAACAATTTGTTGAGAAATACAATGCGATCTATTCGGGTATGGAAGTATCCACCGTCAAGGCGGAGGTTAAACCTGTGAAGGTTGACGAAACGGCTTCCGATGGCAGTAAGACCGATGCAGAGAAACAAAACCCGGATACATATGAGGTGGATTACAACCTGCAACTGACAACTTTTTTGGGAGAAGTCAGTGAGACGCATACATTGAAAATGGTCCGGCAGGAGCTTGAGGACGGGGGCAAAAACTGGCAAATTAACTGGCAGCCTTCACTGATCCTGAATGACATGGTTAAGGGCAGTAAGGTACGAGTGAGGACACTGTTCCCGGATCGTGGAGACATTGTGGATCGTGATGGTTTGCCGCTCGCTACCAAGGGGACGATGAATGAATGGGGCATTGTACCTGAGAAACTTGGTGATAACCCGGACCAGATGATTACCCGAATCGCGAGCCATTATCAGGTTTCGGAAGATGCCATTCAGAAGGCGCTTGCGCAGACATGGGTGAAGCCGGAGTATTTTGTCCCGATTGGTTCAACGGAGGAGTTTGACGTACCAGAATCTTTAAGCGGGGTTACGATGCAAAGCAAGGAAATCCGCTATTATCCACTCGGCAATGCGGCTGCGCACCTGATTGGTTACGTGCGCAAAGCCACCAAGGAAGATCTGGATAAGGATACGGAAGGATATTATCGCGCAGAAGATTGGATTGGCAAAGCGGGTTTGGAGCAGTCCATGGAGAAGCAGCTGCGTGGTGAACGTGGTGGTCTGATTGAAATCACGGATGAATCCGGTAACTCTCGTTCTGAGCTTATTCGCAAGGATGCTGTAGATGGACAGAATGTTCAGCTGACGATTAGCTCCAAACAGCAAAAGAAATTGTATCAGACTTTATCCAGTGGTGGAGACGCCGGTGCAATGGTTCTGATGAATCCGACGGACGGCAACCTGCTGGCGTTGGTCAGTGCGCCTTCCTATAACCCGAACAAGATGGTTACAGGACTTACTCAGGCAGAGTGGGATGCTTATTCGGCGAATGAGAAGCTTCCTTTTATCAACAGAGTCACTACCCGGTATGCACCAGGATCAACCTTCAAAGCGATTACAGCCGCAGCGGGACTGGTGGAGAAGGTGACCACAGCAGACAAAACCCATGATATCTCTGGCTTGCAATGGCGTAAAGACGATAGTTGGGGCGGTTATTATGTCAAGCGTGTGAAGAGTTTATCGCCGGTTAACATGGTCGATGCTCTGGTGTACTCGGACAATATTTACTTTGCCATGGAAGCGATCGAGATGGGCAGCGCCAAGTTTATTGATGGGATCCAGAAATTTGGTTTTGGCGATAACTTTGGACTGGATGAACTGTATCTGAAGCCAAGCCAATATGCCAACGAAGCACATCTGGATCTGTCGTCTGAGGTGTTACTCGCTGATACGTCCTACGGGCAAGGGGAGATGTTAATGTCCCCGATTCATCTGGCGTCGTCATTTACACCTTTTATTAATGAAGGGAAGCTGGTGAAACCTGTTCTGATCGAGGGAAAAGAAAGCACTGACCCTGAGGTAATTATTACTCCGGAAGCCGCAAATACGGTCAAGGATGCTTTGGGAGAAGTTGTTTCCCGGCAGGGAGGCACCGCCCATACCTTGAATTCAATTCCTGGGGGGCTCGCGGGCAAGACGGGAACAGCGGAACTGAAAGCGAAGAAGGGAGAGAAGGGTCAGGAAAACGGATTTTTCGTAGTGTTTGATACCGACTCTCCGACCTTCCTGTTATCCGCTGTAATTGAAGAGGTGAACGGCCGAGGTGGAAGCCACTATGTCGTGGATAAATTAAAGCCTTTTTTGGAAAAGTTGGAGATTACGCAGTAAACCCGATTTAATATAGCCTCGCAAGCATAATAAAAGACCCGGTCACCATGTTATGGTTCTCACATGTGACCGGGTCTTTTTTAGTTTCATTTTATTCAATATGGGACCATTTATTTCCTTGCAGTGATCATGAAGCGTGCCGAGTTGGTACGAATGCCCTTCTCGTCGTGATGTTCATTCACAAACTGCTGGAATCGCTCGAAGTCAGTGTCTACCTTTCCGAAATCAGGAATGATGGGTGCATGGGTTAGGAGAAACATCAAATCTTCAGGTGTAGCGTAATGCTCCACCACATTATATTCACGGGCCTGAATGTCACGGAAACCTGCTATTTGAAGTTCATGCTTGTATCGTTCCATCAATGTGCCAGGTTGAATGCCAAAACTTTGGCCACGGCCAAAAGCTACTGAAAGATTGGATTTATCATGTTCGCTGACCTGCTGGGTTAGAAATATCCCACCCTGAGCAAGAACCCTAAATACTTCTGAAGCAGAGAATCCGGAGTGTCTGGAAGATACCACATTAAAGAAGCAATCTGGAAAATGCAGTTTTTCTGCGTCCATATGAAGAAAGCGTACATTGGAATGACCGCCCGTAGACTGAAGATTATGCTGTGCGGTCTCAATCATTCCTTGAGCGAGATCAATTCCCACCAGCAATAAAGTTTCTTCCGCAATGGACAGAATGGCTTCTCCACCACCTGTTCCAATATCCAGCAACAGATCGGACGATCGCGTATGGCGGACAACTTCCTCATAGAAGTTCCATCCGATGTTCTCCGAGACAACGTTCATGGAGCTGAAGTTCCAGCCATTCGTCCGGCCTACGCGTTCATAAAAGTCAGCGTAATCTATTTTGTTTTTCATTTTCATATTCCTCCAATGTGAGTTTGTTTGAATAGGACAAGAGCGTTGTGCCAAATCGTTCTAATGTAAATGGTCGAATAGGATCAAATGGACAGACGTGTACCTTGATAGCTGGTACGCGTTTTGACCCAGCCCGACGACTAATTACTTCGAACAATACGGAGCAACATCCGTGTCACCTCACAAGTTGGAATGTCTCCATTATATTCAATTGACAGCGTATACGCGAGGTGTTATTTTGAGGTGGAATGTATTCTATGAGTTCGAGGTGATCGATGGTGGCTATTCGTGCTAAGCAGATCTTTGTCAATTTACCTGTTCAAGATTTGAAGAAATCCGTTGAGTTTTTTACTAAGGTGGGATTTGAGTTTGACACCAATTTTACGGACGAGTCTGCTACTTGTATGATCATCGGGGAAAATATTTACGCCATGCTTCTGGTGGAGGAACGTTTCCAATCCTTCATTTCGAAAAAAATCTCCAATGCCGCCGATACAACCGAAGTCATCGTTGCCCTGTCTGTAGATAGCCGTGAGCAGGTAGATGTGATTGTACAAGCTGCCCTCGATGCAGGAGGGAAGCCATCCAACGAACCACAGGATCACGGATTTATGTACGGATGGAGTTTTCAGGATCTGGATGATCACCTGTGGGAAGTTTCCTATATGGATCTCAGCGCTTTTCCTTCGGAGTGATAAAATGAAAATAACTAGAACCTTCCTAAATTAATAGGAAGGTTCTTTTGCATCCAGTATGACTCGTTTAAACATGAGATCTACAGAACATATGGTGTAATATTCCTTTTTACTATATGATAAATATCGATTCATGTTGGTTTTTTTTAGCAATTGATGCGATAGGCTAACCCAGGAAAAGCGAAGTATACATATGTTCTTAAGTGGAGGGATCAGGGTGTATTGTCATGTATGTGGGACCAAAAACAGTCCGGCGGATAACACGTGCAGAAAGTGTAGTACCAAATTGAAAGAACCAAGCTCTACAGAGGAACAGATCTGGGCAGAAACAGCCATAGACATGGATAAAGGAACGCAAAAAGCAATTGATTCGTTGTCCCGTCAACAACAACCTGCTTCCAAACAGGGAAATACGGGTCAAGGCCTTGCATTTAGCTGGATTATTCCCATACTTCTGGCAGTAGTTGTCGGAGCTTTGCTAACGTATTATTACAAGCAGGAAACAGGTATAAATGCAGAGGTTAAATCACTGCACCAACAGGCGGAACGGGCTGCACTAGAGGGGAAATATAAAGAGGCTCTCCAACTGCTAGACAGCGCTCTAACGAAACGACCGAACTATGATGCACTTATACAGGATCGGCAAATTACGGCGAAGGCGTTCAACTTGATGAATCAGCTGGATGAGGCATCCACAAGTCTGAAGACAGGAAAGCTGTCCGCAGGAGACAAGACCATTCAGGCTGTAGCCAAAGCGTTGATGGAGCGGGAAGAACCTGTTTTTTCCAAAGTGCGTGCCGCATTAAACAACAGAAAGGTAACGCTAGCCGTATTGAAGGTGAAAAAGGAAATCGACAGTTTGACAACAATTGAGGCACTAGCCGAGAAGTTGGACACCCTATCCAACTTGAAAGGCAAGGAAGCTGAGACAGTAGAGAAGCAAATTGTCGACAAGCTCGCAAGCATAAGTTATAAAGAGGCGGAACAGCAAGTAAAGCAAAAGAATTTCACAATTGCGTTACAAACGGTCGACCAGGGATTGTCCTATGCGCCGGAAAATGAAAAACTGACTTCGTATCGTGAACGGGTGCTCAGTGAAAAAAAGTCATTTGAAAAAGCGGAAGCGGATCGCATTCAACTGGCGGAGCAACAGGCTGCAGAAGAAGATCTGATGAATCGAACGGCGGCAGTAAGTGTCGTGAACGTTGATGCGACGCTTGATATGTACGGGGATCTTTATATTAGCGGTTCATTGATCAATAATGCAACTCGTCCGATCTCTTCCATTACAGTATTGATTGATATTTATAATATAGATGGTATATACCTGGGCCAAACTTATGCAGATGTGTATCCAAGCTGGCTGGATGTGGGGGAAGAAGGTTTTTTTGAAACCTATTATTATGGTGTGTACGAGGAAGCGGAAATCTCTGTTGTGAATGCAACGTGGTATCTCGAATAGGAGGACAGGTTGGAATGACCAAACGAACATGGAGTACGATCATATCCAGTGCTATTATCATTGGTGCTGGAGCAGGAGGCGTGTTCTGGATACACCAGCATTCAGCAGATCAGTTGCAGGATGGGCCCAGACTGGCAGTTGTTGCCGCGAAGGAAACGGAAAATGCGGCAGCGACGACTGCCTCCAAGCAACCTGTGAAGAAGACACGTAAACAGATTATAGAAGAAAGCCAGAAGAAAGTTGTAACGATCGAGAGTAGTAGCGGATTGGGCTCTGGCTTTCTCTACAATGATCTGGGAGATGTCGTGACCAATGCACATGTGGTGGAGGGGGCGAATGAAGTAACTATTCGGACCTTGAACCATGAGGAATATAAGGGGACGGTTATTGGTATTGGGAATGAAACAGACGTAGCTGTAGTCAGGGTTCCTGATTTGAAAAAAGTTAAGCCGTTAATCATCGCCAAATCCAAAGCTGAGACCGGAGACGAGATTCTGGCATTGGGTAGTCCACTTGGGCTAGAGAACACCGTAACAACCGGAATCATCAGTGGATTGGGGCGTAGCTTTGAAATAGCACCTTACATCTATAGTAACCTCTATCAGATCTCGGCACCAATAACCCATGGCAACAGTGGTGGACCACTCATTAGTGCGGAGACTGGTGAAGTGATCGGCATTAATTCGGCGGTCGTGGAGCAGGAGGGGGGAATAGGATTCAGCATCCCTATGACTAGTGTGCTCAAGCAGGTGCAGGCGTGGTCCAAAAATCCTTCTGGCACAACGTCGGTGCGGACGGTTGGAGATACTCACCTGGGTTCAGCCACTAAGACATTGCAAGCAGAAGGAATTGTAACGGACTTTTATACAAGCCTTAATCTGAGTGATTATGTCACCGCTTATGCACTGCTCGGAAGCGAGTGGCAGAGTGCTACAACATATGCCAAGTTCAGAGAAGGATATCTGAATACAAGTGAGGTGACCATCAGTGAGGTATCCTCAGTCAATAAAGGCGATGACGAGATGGAAGTGAAGGCAATGATTACAGCAAATGAACGCAAAGATGGGGAATATATAATATCGCAATATCGGGTCGAGTATCAGTTGGGTTATGAGAATGGTCAACTAAAAATATTGCATGGTAAAGGTAAAAAAGTGAAATGATTGTGGAGGGAGAGTGGGCATGCGTGCCAATTCTCCTTTTTCATTGCTTATATTGGGTGCATCTGTTAAAATACAGAACGAATGTTCAGTATGCATGGGACGGAGTGAAATGGAATGAGTATGAATAAAAAGCAACTTCAAACCGAGCAGACCAAGAAAAAACTTGCGGATGCTTCCAAAGCCCTTTTTGTACAAAAAGGTTATAAAGCAACGTCCATTGAGGATATTGTAGCTGCGACGGGCAGCAGCAAAGGCAATATATATTACCATTTTAAAAGTAAGGAAGGTCTGTTCCTCTATCTAATCGATGAGTGGGACCGGGAGTGGGAAGAGAGTTGGGCGGCCAAAGAACATCTCTATCGCACCTCCACGGAGAAAATTTATGGTTTGGCGGAACAACTCGTCATGGATGATATGAATCACCCGCTGACGAAGGCAGCTGATGAGTTCTTCACAGGGGAAAAGAAAGAAAATGATATTGAGGAGCGGATCTCCTTAATGTTTGAGCGGCATATTCAATTTAATAAACAAATGATAGAGCAAGGCATTGAGAGCGGTGAGTTCAAAGCAGACAATGTAGATAATCTCGCGCTCATATTGGAAAGTACCATTGTTGGCCTTAGTCAGATGTCACGGGGGATGGAGCCTGATCAGGCTCTTGCGTTATACCGCCAGGCCGCTAGTGTATTCTTGCACGGGATTGCAAAAGATAAAGCTTAAGCAACATTTTGACAACTACGGAGGATGGAATCATGGCATTACTAACACGGAACAGGGGCGCACTGCTGCTGTTAATGTTTAATATTTTTCTCGTTTTTACGGGTATTGGTCTGGTTGTACCGATCATGCCTGCGTATATGGATCTACTGCATATCACCGGATTCACGGTTGGATTGCTGGTAGCGGCATTTTCCTTCACCCAGTTTCTGTTCTCCCCGCTTGCGGGTCGTTGGTCGGATACATGGGGACGTAAAAAAATTATCGTTGGCGGCATGCTGATCTTTGCCGTATCCGAGTTTATGTTTGGTGCGGTCAATGCACCAGTCTTGCTCTTCGCAGCCCGGATGTTAGGCGGTATTGGTGCGGCGATGATCTTCCCGGCGGTTATGGCTTACACCGCAGATATTACAACAGAGGAAGAACGCGGCAAAGGTATGGGCTTGATTAATGCAGCGATTACAACCGGATTTATCATCGGTCCGGGAATTGGTGGATACATTGCGGACTTTGGCATTCGAATTCCATTCTACGCCGCTGGGGTTGCCGGTTTGCTGGCATCCATCATTACATTGATTATTTTGCCGGAATCTGCACGAAGTACAGGAGAACAAAGTAAACCTATCCCTGGTTTAACGAAGGTCAAAGCTCCGGGTATGGTATCCCAATTGCTGAATTCATACCGTGAACCGTACTTTTTCAGCTTGATTATTGTGTTTGTTATGGCATTTGGTCTGGCGAACTATGAGACGGTATTTTCACTATTTGTGGATCACAAGTTTGGCTTCACGACCAAAGACATTGCATTTATTATTACATTTGGTTCCATCGCAGGTGCGGTTGTGCAAGTATCCCTGATCGGTTGGTTGCTCAATCGATTTGGTGAAAAGATGGTCATTTCAGTCTGTCTGTTATTTGTAGCCGTATTTGTACTGTTGACCTTGTTTGTAAGTACGTACTGGATGATTCTCGTCGTAACGTTTATCGTCTTTCTGGGTATGGATATTTTACGTCCGGCGATCAGTACACAGATGTCCAAACTGGCACAAGAACAACAGGGCTTTGTGGCCGGACTGAACTCGGCGTATACCAGTTTGGGGAATATCGCAGGTCCAATCGTAGCTGGAGCGCTGTTCGATGTGAATATTAACTATCCTTATGTTTCGGCAGCTGCCGTTCTGGCGATCTGTTTCCTGTTATCCCTACGAGTACTCAGAGGGGCCAAAGCGGTAAAACAACCGAAGGCTGAAATGTAATTTTATAATTGGAAAATAAAGCTTCCATATCAATGCATCAACACCAAAAAAGTCGACTACACATGTTTCATGTGCAGTCGACTTTTTTATTAGTGCGTGTATTAACGAATTTCTCCATTCGTTTCAATCAGTTTTTGATACCAGTGGAAACTCTGTTTGCGGATACGTCTCAATTCCTTGATATCGAATTCCTCACGATCCACATAGATGAATCCATAACGTTTGCTCGACCCTTGATGTGTGCTGACCAGATCGATCGCAGACCAAGGGCAGAAGCCAAATACATCCACGCCGTCCGTAATCGCCAGTTGAATCTGTTCGATATGTTTATTGAAGAATTCAATACGATATGGATCGTTAACCACGTCGCCTTCCTCCAGTTTATCAAAGGCACCCAGACCATTTTCCGTAACAATCAATGGCAGGTGATAACGGGAGTAGATCTGGCGCAGGGTAGAGCGGAAGCCCACGGGATCAATTTCCCAGCCAAACTCCGTTTTTTGCAGATTGGGATTCACAGATCCTCTATATGCGCCCGGTTCACCTACGATTTCATGCTGGTCTCCTGTATGAGAGAAGTCATTGCCATCGTTCAGACTTTCACCAACTGTCTGGGAAGTGTAGTAGTTAAACGCAATAAAGTCAGGGTTTCCTTGAGCCAGGATGTCCATATCTCCGTCTTCAATGATGGGAGTATATCCTTTCTCTTCGAGATAACTCCAGGCAATATGATTATAACGTCCATATACCGCCATATCGAGATAGAGCCAGTTACGAATGGCAGCATAGTTATCAGCCGCGAGTGTGTCTTCTGGTTTGGAGCTCGCAGGGTAAATTACACCGATATTAGGAGCTGGGCCAATCTTGGCTTCAGGTAGCATTTCATGACACAGTACCATAGCTTTAGCTTGAGCAACCAGCATGTGGTGATTTTGCTGATACAGTGTTTTTTGCGGATCAACTAGCGTTGTATCCAGTGTGCCCAGAGAGCCAGGATGCAGGATTAGCATATTTTGTTCGTTGATGGTCAGCCAATATTTAACCCGATCTCCGTAGTTCTCATAAAGAGTCTTGGCATATTGTTCAAAAGCATCAATCGTTGCTCGGTTGGACCAGCCGCCTTTTTCTTCAAGCGCATAAGGAAGATCGAAGTGGTACATCGTCACAATGGGCTCAATACCGTATTTAATTAACTCATTAATGAGGGAATCGTAAAAGGCGAGGCCCTTCGGATTCACTTCACCTGCTCCTTGCGGATAGATGCGTGTCCATGCGATGGAGAAGCGGTAGGCTTTGAAGCCCATTTCGGCGAGCAACGCCACATCTTCTTTGTACATATGATAGTGATCACTGGTTACCTTGAAGTCGGTTACGCCTTCCACATGATTCCCCATGTCGATGACAGAAGGGCCTTTACCATCTTCATTCCAGGCTCCCTCAATCTGATAGGCAGAGGTTGAACCTCCCCAGAAAAAATCTTTAGGAAATGGTTTCAGTTGAGTATGTTTCATGGTTAGTTCCTCCTAAATTGAATTCGTATAAGATAAGTTGGGTCAGACAACGAGAGTCAGCAGGACATCATTTTTCTGTACCTGTTCCTGAGTTGTTTCGAACACATCCACTTCTTGTTGCGTTAGAGTGACAATGACAGGTGTTACGGTTTCATATCCGGCTTCCTTGATCTTATCGATGTCAAACTGGATTAACAGATCGCCCTGTCTTACGATATCACCTTCTTGAACGACAGGAGAGAAGTGTTTTCCCTTTAGCGCTACTGTGTTGATGCCAACATGAATCAGAATTTCCGTTCCTGCGTTGGTTGTTAACCCGATGGCATGTCCAGTCGGGAAGAGGGAAGTGACAACACCGTCTACCGGAGCGACAACTTCGCCAATCTCAGGGACAATCGCCAAACCTTTGCCCATAGCACCAGTCGAAAAGGCTGGGTCGTTAATGGTATTCAGTGCTACGGCTTTACCTGTAAGCGGGCTATAAATTTGTTCTTTCTTGATCTCCGTTGTTTTAGTCTCAAGTACGACAGGAAGTTCTGCTGGTGTACTTTCAGCCGACGTGTGGGAGACAGATTCATTGGTCTCGGAAGCTGTGTCTTTGCTTTTGTTTTCATAACCAAACATCACCGTTAATACCGCTGCTACCGCAAAGGAGCAGGCAATCGCAATCACGTAGACAACCGTTGGTGTATAGACAGGAATGGCAAATATATTGTGGAACACATAAGCAGTCATTTTAACACCAAAGTGACCATTGATGGCACCGCCGATCGCACCTGCGATAACCACAATAGGAATCACACGTTTATAACGCAGGATCAGACCATATACAATTGGTTCAGTGACTCCTGCAAGTAAACCTGTAAGGCTGGTTGAGCCAGCAAGAGTGCGCAGGGTTTTGTTCTTTTTGGCTTTCAGGAAAATACCGAAGGCTACACCGATTTGTGCAAATACAGCTGCAGCAGCCATGGCTTCAATCGGATCGCCGCCAACCCCGATATTCTGTATCGTGATTGGAGTAAAGCCCCAGTGGAGTCCGAACACAACCATGAAGGTCATGAATCCACCGAGTACAACCCCTGATAATATACCGCTGACCCCAATGAGCCAAGTTACGCCGGAGGAGATCCAGTCACCTACCGTGGTGCCGAATGGTCCAAAGGCCATTGCGGACAGAGGAACCATAATCATCAAAGCAATCATCGGTACAAGGAACAATTGCAGGTCTTTCAAAATGATTTTCTTGAGTAACTTATCGAGAACAGCGTAGATACTAATCGATATGAAGATTGGGAATACGCTGGCTGAATAATTCATCATGACAACCGGTATACCCAGGAATGATACATCGGAGCCCTTATCCATCAGCCCGGTGAAGCTCGGTTCCATCAGAGCGGCACCAATTACGCCAGCTACATAAGGATTGGCTTTCAGCTTCATACCCAGTGTGATGCCGAGGAAGATAGGCAAGAAATAAAATACAGCGTTGCCGGCAGCAGATAAAATCAGGTATGTGTCACTTGTATCCGACATCCATCCGAGCATGGTCAGGACAGTCAGCAAAGCTTTTAGCATACCTGATCCTGCCATAGCCGGGATTAACGGCGAGAAACTTCCGGATATAATTTCAAAAACTTTGGATAATAGCGAGGTTTTTTCCCCTGTAGACTCAGCCGATGAGGAGGAATCTCCTCCAAAATCCCGGTTTTTCATAATCTCCGCATATACATGAGCCACGTTACTACCGATGACCACCTGGAACTGGCCGCCGCTTTCTACAACGGTAATAATGCCGTCATGCTTTTCAAGCGTTTCGCGTTCGGCTTTTTTGGAATCTTTCAGGTCGAATCTCAGCCGGGTCGCACAGTGGACAAGACCATTGATATTGGCTTCTCCGCCGACGAGACGAACGATGTCATCCCCCATTTTTTTATGATCCATGTTCATTCTCCTTTGTTGTTAAGATTGCCTGAAAACAAAAAATACCTAAACGAATGGCTATGATCATCGGAAAGATGACCTGTTGCCAATCATTTAGGTATCGCCTGCTTGAGCAGTAACAATCCTTGTCGTTAAGTTGTGAGACCTACTATATATGACGCCGAAATCGTTTGCAAGCTTTTTTTATTCCGCGTCGAGAAGCTCGTTACGGGAAGTGACACGTTGAATATGGATCGTCAAATACACCTTTTCATCAATGGACATGGCACTTTCAAACTTGTCTTCAAGGTACTGATTGATCCGCTGTGTACACTCAAAAGCGTTGCTATATTTGTCCTTCACCTGTTCATACAGAAAGTTGTCTCCTGAAGCAAATTGCTCCTGTTCATTACTCAACATTCGCTGCACAAAATATTGAAGATGGGTAATAAACCGGGAATAATTAAATGAATTTTCATCCAGGGCGATGTGGTAATGGTTGGTCACAATGTTGAAGATATCATCAATAACTTCAGTAATTTCAACGGTTTGTTTCATGCCCTGAGCATCTTGACGAGCGTTTACAAAATGCATCGCAATAAAGCTGGCCTCATGTTCATCCATTTGGATACCGAATTGTTCCTGAATCAGCTCCACAGCGTTCATGCCAATCCCAAACTCCTTCTTGTAAAACTTCTTGATCTGCCACAAAAGAGAATTCTTCAGCCCGACGGATTTACGGTACCGGGTAATAGCAAACTGAATATGATCGATCAATGATATATAGATATTATCACTAAAAATATCGCCCATTTCCTTTTTGGCATGGCCCACAATTTCGTCCGCTAACTTCAAATATTCGACCGATGTTTCCCCAATCAGATCGATTAATTTTTGTGGTATTTTATCCGATTTCAGCACAAAGGTTTTTTCGATTTTATCCTCATCCACGGGCTGTCCGTTTTTCTTTTTGAAGCCAAGACCGTTGCCAATGACAACAAATTCGTGACCAACCTGGTTCTCAGCCCGGATGACATTGTTGTTAAAAATCTGACGGATGATCATATATGTGTTTCACCTCAATTGGTCGTAATAAAAACAAAAAACCCAAACTAAGGCTTAATAGACAGCCTTGGTTTGGGTATCGCCTGCTTACCAGTAACAATCCCGAAGAAGACGCAGCTTCCTCTTTCAATTATGTCCACTATACCGCTTTCATAACAGAATAACAATACAATGATTTATGGAAATGGACGTAAAGACGTGGATTTTTGGTATAATAAGAAATGCTGGAAGTGAATTAGATGGGCTGGGTTGCATAATAAGTTACCGAGGACGGTCATTTTTAAGCATATACAGGATTATTGGAGTGATAACATGAGCAATGCAAAAGGAAAAGGCGGCACCGGCCGTGGTACGGGTAAAAAAGGATGGAACCGTTGGCAAGCCGCTGCTAACCGGGCGAAAAGTGCACCGAAGCCTTATAAAAGTAAAGGCACAAAGAAGAAGGACGATACCGAAACTTCAAGTGGCAAGCCCGAGTAAGTGTGGCTTGACGATGCCAGAGGAGAGAGCTGCCTGACTAACGGGTGGGTCTCTTTTTGCTTGAAAAGATAAAAAATTAAATTGACAGTAATGTAATATGGTAATAATATAGAGCTTACGCAAATTAGATGGTAGTGCTACTATATAGAGAAAGGAGCAACAGCATGCCTGTTAATATGGATGAAAATCCACTTGGACTGATTCTGTCACGGACGTATCTGGCATACAAAAAAACAACAACCAGAAATCTGAGTGAACAGGATATTACTCCGGAACAATTTGCAGTCTTGAATGAATTGAGCAAGGCTGGAAGTCATATATCACAGAAAAAACTGGCTGAATTAACAGTGCGGGACCAGACAACGGTAGGCAAAATTATAGACAAGTTGATTCGCAAAGGTCTGGTGACAAGAGAAGAAGATCCACAGGATCGCAGAGCGGTTTTGCTTTGTTTGACGGCGGAAGGACTGGAAATGAATAACGTTCTGACACCAAAGGCAAAACAGCAAGAGCAAGAGGCACTCGCCGAATGTTCCCCTGAAGAGCTTGAAGCATTCATGAATGTAATGAATCGCATCTATGAAAAGATGAAATAAATTTTTTTGACCAAATATGTGCATGTGCATATATATGTAGTGCAATTATTTTAATTTTAACTAATGGGAGTCGTGAACGAATGAGAAGCTTCAAAGATTTTCTTAAAGTGCCACAGACAAAAATAGGGTTGGTTTTTGCATTGATTGTTCCGCTGTTATTTGTTGTGATCTGGATGACGGGTTATCATCAAGCCACGGAGAGAGTGGATCAACTTCAAGTTGCTCTGGTGAACGAAGACGGGACACAGGGAAAAGAGGTGCAGAAGCAGATTGAAACGCTCGCGCCTTTCCATGTCAATGTACTGGGTTCTGCCGAGGAAGCTGAGCAACAGATGAATGCAGGTAACTATGCGATGGTTATTGTTATTCCGGAAGGATTCACTGACCAGATTGCAGGAGGCACAGAGGCGAGCTTACCCTTTTATATCAATCAGGGAAATGCCGATGTAGCCAAATCCATTGTGGAACATGCTGCGACCGGAATGACTGCACAAATGGGTCAAGGGATTCTGGAATCCAAGGTTCAAGTGACACTCAATAACGATAGTATAAACAGCGATGAACTGAGTGCAGCTATTGGACAAGCGATGGCGAAGATGAATGAAGGGCCTGTGAAGGCTGAAATTAATAAAACGAACAGCGTGAGTGATTTTGCAACATCGATGCTGCCTATGATTCTGGGTTTTATCACCTATATTGCTTCGATGACTATGAATATTCAGTTTAATATTACGTCGAATATCATGAAGCGTACCCATTCCAAATGGGAAATCTTCTGGGGACGGCAATTGCTGTTATTGTGTATAGCTTTGATTGTTCCCCTAATTGTGGATACAGTAGCTCTTCAGTTCACGGATGTTGCGAGCTCCTTCGGCGCTTTGTATCTGTATCATGTGCTGGTGAGTCTGGCTTGTATCTGTTTTACACAAATGAGTTTTGCCCTGTTTGGCAATGCAGGTCCTCTATTTAATGTAGCGATGGTTCCGCTCCAGTTGATGACTGCAGGAAATATAATTCCAGCCGAGATGCTGGCGCCATTCTACCGTTATATCGGAAACTTTCTGCCCGCTTCCAATGGGGTACAGGGATTTATGCGTTTGATCTATAGTGGAGAAGCAGTTGGGGGATACATGGTTCATCTTCTATTGATCTCGATTATTACGTGGGGAATTACGTTGCTGCGAGTTGGTATGCAAAAAGCAGGTAATGGACAAATGACGATGACGCCTCCAGCATCAGCACAGGCACAACATTAAGAGTTTCCTTCTATATATAATGTAATAACACACAAGAAAGTGGTTCACGTATAGTTATATGCGTGCATCACTTTTTTTGTTTATCTTTTATAATACCTCTACTTATACTCGTGGTAACTTACAGTGCCCCCAGTATCTTGCATGACCTTGATAAAAGGACAACCTAAATTGAGCATATTAATGAAGCTAAAATATAAGAGAGGAGATGTAGGCTAATAAGTTTAAAAGCAATTAGACATGTATTGCGATGTATGAATGGAAAGAATGTCATTTAAGCTATAATAAACTTTAGACTGGGATAGAGGAGAGCAACACAGTAAGAGTAGTTGATTTGTGGTAAATGAATTTTATTAAAATAAGTATTGTAATTAATATCTATACGTGATATATTATTAATCCGGCCAAGAAAACACGGTTTAACACTGGTGCGGTAAGCGAATGAAATAAGTTTCGAAAGAAACTTAAAAAAAGAGCTTGCAAAGTTGGTTCGGACATGATATTATATAAGAGTTGCTGAAGAGAACGACATTCGGTAACGAAACAAGTTTGATCTTTGAAAACTGAACAACGAGTGAGTAAACATTCTGCTTGCAGAATGAACGCGAAAGTTTGAGACAAGCCTTGGCTTGGATCGACTGGAGCACAAATGAGATTTTTAATCTCGTCAGATTCAAAATGAGCTTATCGCTCTTTTCAATACTTTATTGGAGAGTTTGATCCTGGCTCAGGACGAACGCTGGCGGCATGCCTAATACATGCAAGTCGAGCGGACTTGAAGAGAAGCTTGCTTCTCTGATGGTTAGCGGCGGACGGGTGAGTAACACGTAGGCAACCTGCCCTCAAGTTTGGGACAACTACCGGAAACGGTAGCTAATACCGAATAATTGTTTTCTTCGCCTGAAGAGAACTGGAAAGACGGAGCAATCTGTCACTTGGGGATGGGCCTGCGGCGCATTAGCTAGTTGGTGAGGTAACGGCTCACCAAGGCGACGATGCGTAGCCGACCTGAGAGGGTGATCGGCCACACTGGGACTGAGACACGGCCCAGACTCCTACGGGAGGCAGCAGTAGGGAATCTTCCGCAATGGGCGAAAGCCTGACGGAGCAATGCCGCGTGAGTGATGAAGGTTTTCGGATCGTAAAGCTCTGTTGCCAGGGAAGAACGCTTGGGAGAGTAACTGCTCTCAAGGTGACGGTACCTGAGAAGAAAGCCCCGGCTAACTACGTGCCAGCAGCCGCGGTAATACGTAGGGGGCAAGCGTTGTCCGGAATTATTGGGCGTAAAGCGCGCGCAGGCGGTCATTTAAGTCTGGTGTTTAATCCCGGGGCTCAACCCCGGATCGCACTGGAAACTGGGTGACTTGAGTGCAGAAGAGGAGAGTGGAATTCCACGTGTAGCGGTGAAATGCGTAGATATGTGGAGGAACACCAGTGGCGAAGGCGACTCTCTGGGCTGTAACTGACGCTGAGGCGCGAAAGCGTGGGGAGCAAACAGGATTAGATACCCTGGTAGTCCACGCCGTAAACGATGAGTGCTAGGTGTTAGGGGTTTCGATACCCTTGGTGCCGAAGTTAACACATTAAGCACTCCGCCTGGGGAGTACGGTCGCAAGACTGAAACTCAAAGGAATTGACGGGGACCCGCACAAGCAGTGGAGTATGTGGTTTAATTCGAAGCAACGCGAAGAACCTTACCAGGTCTTGACATCTGAATGACCGGTGCAGAGATGTACCTTTTCTTCGGAACATTCAAGACAGGTGGTGCATGGTTGTCGTCAGCTCGTGTCGTGAGATGTTGGGTTAAGTCCCGCAACGAGCGCAACCCTTATATTTAGTTGCCAGCATTTCGGATGGGCACTCTAGATAGACTGCCGGTGACAAACCGGAGGAAGGTGGGGATGACGTCAAATCATCATGCCCCTTATGACCTGGGCTACACACGTACTACAATGGCCGGTACAACGGGCTGCGAAATCGCGAGATGGAGCCAATCCCAACAAAGCCGGTCTCAGTTCGGATTGCAGGCTGCAACTCGCCTGCATGAAGTCGGAATTGCTAGTAATCGCGGATCAGCATGCCGCGGTGAATACGTTCCCGGGTCTTGTACACACCGCCCGTCACACCACGAGAGTTTATAACACCCGAAGTCGGTGGGGTAACCGCAAGGAGCCAGCCGCCGAAGGTGGGATAGATGATTGGGGTGAAGTCGTAACAAGGTAGCCGTATCGGAAGGTGCGGCTGGATCACCTCCTTTCTATGGAGAATCGTTTCCTGCAACGGAAACATTCAAATACAAAATCTAGCCAGGTCGGCTAGTTACTCACTCGTTGTTCGGTTTTGAGAGCTCAAACTCTCAAACAGCTTGCTTTTGCATGGAGCTTGTTCTTTGAAAACTAGATATCGAAACGAAACAAACGCGAATTAGAACATTCCTTTAAGCTGAACTTGTGCAAACAAGTCAAGTGTATAAAGGTAGTTAAATTGATTTTGTGATGGTATCGGGTGAGAGCGACTTTTGGCTTTGCGCAAGCAAAACAAGGGAAGCGAGCGACCGAAACCGGAACAAAATGGTTAAGCTACTAAGAGCACACGGAGGATGCCTAGGCGCTAGGAGCCGATGAAGGACGTGGCGAACAACGAAACTGCCTCGGGGAGCTGTAAGCAAGCTTTGATCCGGGGGTGTCCGAATGGGGAAACCCAGCTGGGGTAATTTCCAGTTACTCACAACTGAATACATAGGTTGTGTAGAGGCATACCAGGGGAACTGAAACATCTAAGTACCCTGAGGAAGAGAAAACAATAGTGATTCCGTCAGTAGCGGCGAGCGAACGCGGAGAAGCCCAAACCAAAGAGCTTGCTCTTTGGGGTTGTGGGACGTCTCACATGGAGTTACAAAGGAACCGGTTAAGCGAAGAGGTCTGGAAAGGCCCGCCAAAGAAGGTAAAAGCCCTGTAGTTGAAAGTTGGTTCCCTCCGAGACGGATCCCGAGTAGTGCGGGGCACGTGAAACCCCGTATGAATCCGGCAGGACCATCTGCCAAGGCTAAATACTTCCTAGCGACCGATAGTGAAGCAGTACCGTGAGGGAAAGGTGAAAAGCACCCCGGAAGGGGAGTGAAATAGAACCTGAAACCGTGTGCTTACAAAAAGTCAGAGCCCGTTTTAGGGGTGATGGCGTGCCTTTTGTAGAATGAACCGGCGAGTTACGTTCCCGTGCAAGGTTAAGGTGAAGAGCCGGAGCCGCAGCGAAAGCGAGTCTGAATAGGGCGACTTAGTACGTGGACGTAGACCCGAAACCGGGTGATCTACCCCTGTCCAGGGTGAAGGTGCGGTAACACGCACTGGAGGCCCGAACCCACGCATGTTGAAAAATGCGGGGATGAGGTGGGGGTAGCGGAGAAATTCCAATCGAACTCGGAGATAGCTGGTTCTCCCCGAAATAGCTTTAGGGCTAGCCTCGGAAAACAGAGTCGTGGAGGTAGAGCACTGATTGGGTGCGGGGCCCGCAAGGGTTACCAAGCTCAGTCAAACTCCGAATGCCATAGACTTACTTCCGGGAGTCAGACAGTGAGTGCTAAGATCCATTGTCAAAAGGGAAACAGCCCAGACCATCAGCTAAGGTCCCCAAGTGTGTGTTAAGTGGGAAAGGATGTGGAGTTGCACAGACAACCAGGATGTTGGCTTAGAAGCAGCCATCATTGAAAGAGTGCGTAATAGCTCACTGGTCGAGTGACTCTGCGCCGAAAATGTAACGGGGCTAAACACACCACCGAAGCTATGGCTTGATGCTTTGCATCAGGGGTAGGGGAGCGTTGTATAAGGGTTGAAGGTGTACCGTAAGGAGCGCTGGACATTATACAAGTGAGAATGCCGGTATGAGTAACGAAAAGATCAGTGAGAATCTGATCCGCCGAAAGCCTAAGGGTTCCTGAGGAAGGCTCGTCCGCTCAGGGTAAGTCGGGACCTAAGGCGAGGCCGAAAGGCGTAGTCGAAGGACAACAGGTCGAAATTCCTGTACCACCGTAAGCCGTTATGAGCAATGGGGGGACGCAGTAGGGTAGTGACGCGGACTGATGGATGTCCGTCTAAGCAGTAAGGCTGATGTGTAGGCAAATCCGCACATTGTAAGGCTGAGCTGTGATGGGGAGCGAAAATTATAGTAGCGAAGGTCATGATCTCACACTGCCAAGAAAAGCCTCTAGCCAGGTGATGGTGCCCGTACCGCAAACCGACACAGGTAGGCGAGAAGAGTATTCTAAGGCGCGCGGAAGAACTCTCGTTAAGGAACTCGGCAAAATGACCCCGTAACTTCGGGAGAAGGGGTGCCCCGGTAGTGTGAATAGCACGAGGGGGCCGCAGTGAAAAGGCCCAAGCGACTGTTTAGCAAAAACACAGGTCTGTGCGAAGCCGTAAGGCGAAGTATACGGGCTGACGCCTGCCCGGTGCTGGAAGGTTAAGGGGAGTGGTTAGGAGCAATCCGAAGCTGTGAACCGAAGCCCCAGTAAACGGCGGCCGTAACTATAACGGTCCTAAGGTAGCGAAATTCCTTGTCAGGTAAATTCTGACCCGCACGAATGGCGTAACGACTTGGGCGCTGTCTCAACGAGAGATCCGGTGAAATTTTAATACCTGTGAAGATGCAGGTTACCCGCGACAAGACGGAAAGACCCCATGGAGCTTTACTGCAGCTTGATATTGAATTTGGGTACGATCTGTACAGGATAGGTGGGAGCCTTTGAAGTGTGAGCGCCAGCTTGCATGGAGGCAACGTTGGGATACCACCCTGATCGTATCTAGGTTCTAACCTGGTACCGTAATCCGGTGCGGGGACAGTGTCAGGTGGGCAGTTTGACTGGGGCGGTCGCCTCCTAAAGAGTAACGGAGGCGCCCAAAGGTTCCCTCAGAATGGTTGGAAATCATTCGAAGAGTGCAAAGGCATAAGGGAGCTTGACTGCGAGACCTACAAGTCGAGCAGGGACGAAAGTCGGGCTTAGTGATCCGGTGGTACCGCATGGAAGGGCCATCGCTCAACGGATAAAAGCTACCCTGGGGATAACAGGCTTATCTCCCCCAAGAGTCCACATCGACGGGGAGGTTTGGCACCTCGATGTCGGCTCATCGCATCCTGGGGCTGAAGTAGGTCCCAAGGGTTGGGCTGTTCGCCCATTAAAGCGGTACGCGAGCTGGGTTCAGAACGTCGTGAGACAGTTCGGTCCCTATCTGTCGTGGGCGTAGGAAATTTGAGAGGAGCTGTCCTTAGTACGAGAGGACCGGGATGGACGTACCGCTGGTGTACCAGTTGTTCCGCCAGGAGCACCGCTGGGTAGCTATGTACGGACGGGATAAACGCTGAAAGCATCTAAGCGTGAAGCCCCCCTCAAGATGAGATTTCCCAGTATGTAAGACCCCTTGAAGACGACGAGGTAGATAGGCTGGGGGTGGAAGTGCAGCAATGCATGGAGCTGACCAGTACTAATCGGTCGAGGGCTTATCCAATAGCAAGTTCTAAATCGCATGTTTCGTTTCGAATCTAGTTTTCAGAGAACAACAACTCTGAAATGTAAGCTACGCGTTTGGTGGCGATGGCGGAGGGGTTCCACACGTACCCATCCCGAACACGACCGTTAAGCCCTCTAGCGCCGATGGTACTTGGACCGCAGGGTCCTGGGAGAGTAGGACGCCGCCAAGCAATCTAAAGACACACTTGATGATATCGAGTGTGTCTTTTTTATTTTAATGTAATTCAATAGTTGTGATTTGACTTGTTATATACATAAAATACTGGCGTTCCAATCCTTAAAGCTGTGATACAATAGGTGAGGTCTATATAGAAAACGGAAACACGCATAAGTACGAGGAGGAACAGTGAACACGATGAAATCAGCCCCGTTTATTGCCGTGGAAGGTCCGATCGGAGCGGGGAAAACAACGCTGGCAACGATGCTTTCCCATGAATTGAATCTTCCGTTAGTTAAAGAAATCGTAGAAGAGAATCCATTTCTGGCTTCCTTTTATCAGGATATCGACGAGTGGAGTTTCCAATTGGAAATGTTTTTTCTGTGTAATCGGTTTAAACAACTGGAAGACACGGGCGTTCATTATGTAGAGCAGAATACCCCAGTCATTTCAGACTATCATATCTATAAAAATATGATTTTTGCCGATCGTACCTTAAAGGGAACGAAACGGGATAAATATCGTCAAATCTATCATCTGTTAACAGATGATCTGCCAAAGCCCAACCTGGTGCTCTATATTGAAGCTGAACTCGATACGTTGATGTACCGCATTAACAAGCGTGGACGCTCATTTGAGCAGGATATGGACCCGGCATATATGGAACAACTGATCGCCGATTACAAAACAGGCATGGACTATCTGGCAAATAGCTCAAATCCACCAGTAATCATTAAGGTCAATGCAGAGCAACTCGACTTTGTGGAACATCCTGAACACTTCAGGCAAATTGTTAATCAGGTAAAGGAGTATATCATATGAATAACTATGGCATTCCAACGAATGCATTAATTACGGTAGCAGGTACGGTTGGGGTGGGCAAATCCACGTTAACGGCTGCACTTGCGCAGCGTTTGAACTTCAAGACCTCTCTAGAGCAAGTTGATCATAATCCATATTTGGAGAAGTTCTATCATGACTTTGAGCGTTGGAGCTTCCATCTGCAGATTTATTTCCTGGCAGAGCGATTCAAGGAACAGAAAAAGATTTTTGAACTGGGTGGCGGATTCGTACAGGATCGTTCTATCTATGAAGATACGGGCATTTTTGCACAAATGCATGCAGATCAAGGAACCATGTCTGCTACAGATTTCGAGACATACAGCAGTTTATTTGAAGCGATGGTGATGACACCGTATTTCCCACATCCAGATGTGCTGATCTATCTGGAAGGCAGTCTGCCTTCGATTTTAAACCGTATTACGGAACGCGGACGCGAGATGGAGATTCAGACGGACCGTTCGTACTGGGAACACATGCACGAGCGCTATTCCGTGTGGATTGATCAGTTTACAGCTTGCCCTGTGCTGCGTCTGAACATTGATGAGTATGATGTGCATGATCCGGCATCGGTGGATGCCATTTTGGCTCAGATTGCAGCTGTCATTCAGCCTTCCAAGGAAGTGCAAAGGTAAGATAGAGAGAGCTTTTGAATGTAGTTTTCTGGGTTACATTGGTTATATCTATGATACAGATATGTACAACATCCCTTCTACGGCTATTATGCTGTTGGAGGGGTGTTTTTTTATGTGCCAAGGGAATGATTATGAGAGGTTTGTGGACAAAACTAAAATGATATTCGAGCGAATAAGGAAATAGATGCTTAATATATCTTTTCTATTATGTAAATACATGGCACCAAAAAGTAGAAAAATGTTGAATAATAAGTCTTTTTGTGGTTTCATAGGAAAGGTGAATTCTGGAAAAGAAGCATATGCATGACTCAGGAGGGAAAGACAACGTGGAAGAGAAACAAGGAGTTAAAATCGGTATGCCGATCATTGGTGGCTTAATTGCAGCCATTCTGGGAGGCATCGTATGGGCAGCTATTGCTGCAATGACCGATTATGAGGTGGGATTAATTGCGATTTTGATTGGAGCGCTCACAGGTTACGCAGTTGTGTTGTTCTCCAATAAACAAATTGCGACGGTACATAAGATTATTGCCGTACTGTTTGCACTTGTCGGCATTTTGTTGGGGAAATATCTGACGGTGGTTTATTTTACTTCCGAACTGTTTGGTGATGTAGGCGTGATGGAACTTGTGTTTGATAGCGAGATGATCAGTGCGTTTGTGGAAACCTTCCAGGAGTACTTCAGTCAACCGATTGATTTGTTATTCATCGTGCTTGCGATTGTGTCTGCATGGCAGATTCCTGGCCGGATGGCGAGAACCAGTCTAGCTACGGATGCATCTTCATCGGATCACGCACCAAGAGCTTAATCGGATAGACGGTGGACGCTTGGCAGTAAAATGAAGAACGTTTGACAGAAGAAACTTAATGCTCATCATCCTAAGCATCTGGTGAAACGATTATATCGAAGGGCTGGGAGCAGAAGAAAAACGTAGTAAAGAGCATCTACTTTAAAAGATATTTATAAAGTACTCAGAGTGAGCAGCAGTTAGGCTTGTTCACATTGCGGCTGAGATACTTACATACATAGGGACGATACGCCTGAGGGTGTACGTCCCTTTTGTGTATACACCAGGTAGGGGGATATTGCTCATAACTTTTGCAACAATTCGGATCGATTTAAATTACTTACCACATAACCCTAGTAAATATCCAGCATGTTCATAAGGTTATTTACAAGAAAGATATGTTCACCCCAAAAGGTAGGTTCAGTTATCCGAAGGGTCGTTTACTGCGAATAAAGCTGATGACGAGAGATTACTTTTATCACTAGAGGACAGAGCTCTAAGTTCAAGACTATCGTTTACAGTACACATCTGAGGACAATGAGAATTGAATAATACTGTATGTGGTCGAAGACAGGGCTATATTATTTGTTTTGGTCAGCAAATACAGCCATAGCATCTCTCATAAATACTGCCAAACCATCGCCAAACTGATCAATATTGCGTGTGAAGCGTTCATCGTCCACGTACATCTGACCGAGTCCTCTGAAGGCTTCAGGCGAGTAGCTTCCCATCTGATTCAGCCAGGTGTACCATTCTTGAATACCGGCCTGTGCCTCGGCAGATGCTGGTTCTGTGTGACGAAGTGCGGCTAGACGCTTGTAGATTTCGTTCATTTGATTGGATAGAGCCTCTTGCTCTGTGGTTGATTTACTGTGCAGCTTCTGATTTGCGTGATCGACGGCATGGTCTCCCCAACGGTCCCGCGCTTCTTGTTCATACGGATTCTGGCTAAAATCAAATCCTTCGAATTGTTCTTTGGCTGTCATTTTAATTTCTCCTCTCACGTGTAAAACCGTTCTATCAATGGTAGCAATCATCTGGTCCAAGCGTTGGCGCTTCTCCAGTAGTATAAGTCGATGCATTTTAAGTGCTTCTTCCGGATTGAAGGAGGGGTTGGTTATAATGCTTTTGATCTCCTTCAGAGAGAAGTCGAGTTCCTTGAAAAACAATATTTGCTGCAACCGTTCCAGGTTGGCATCTGAATATAATCGATATCCGGCAGAAGTTACTTCGTCCGGTGTTAACAATCCGATCTCATCATAGTGATGCAGTGTGCGCACACTGATTGAGGCAAGTTCTGCAACTTCTTTTACCTTCATGGCCATGTGTGAAACCTCCTTACAACACCGATTGTACAGTGTCACGTTACGTGAGAGTCAACCGTTGAAAATGAAAAAACAAGATGCGAGCATGGAAGCTGCATCTTGATCATGGATTGATGACAGGATGTGACTGGATTATTATAACATTCAGTCACTGTAGGGGAGCGGCTGTGCTTCTATGTCGAAGACATGGGTTGCTACCGCGCCGCGGGGGGTGTTTTGAGGCTCCTCTGTTATGGAGAGGAGCGTGAGCAGTTGTGGGTTGCACCATGTATTCGGAGCAGCCCACGGGGCTGGCAGTGCAGGGAGAGCAGGGCTACGCCTGCATCCCGCGCACTGCCGCAGCGAACTGCGCAGCCGCTGCGCGCACGTCGGCCGCGCCCGCGATGGCGGAGATGACGGCTACTCCGTCGGCTCCAGCCGCCATCACGGCGGTCGTGGTATCGGGCGTAATGCCGCCGATACCCACAATCGGAACTGCGATGCCTGCGGCGCGCAGTTCCGCCACCCCTGCGGGGCCCAGCACAGCATGGGCATCCGCTTTGGAGCGCGTCGGGTACATGGGCCCGACGCCAAGGTAGTCGGCGCCCGCCTGCAACGCACGGCGCGCCTCATCCACAGAGTGGGCGGATACGCCAAGCATCCGCCCATCTCCAATGCGGGCGCGTACTAGCGCCGCGTCCGCATCATCCTGGCCGACATGCATGCCGTCGGCCTCCACCGCTACAGCCAGCTCCACATCATCGTTCACGATGAACGGGACCCCGTGCTGGCTGCACACCTCGCGAAGCCGCATTGCAAGCGTGATGCAAGCTTCGCCGACCAGGGCGCCAGTTCCCTTTTCACGGAACTGGAACAGCGTAATGCCGCCAGCAATGGCCTGGCGCAGCACTTCCACAGGGTCTTGCTTTGTATTGACGCTGCCCATCACTAAATATACCTGCATCGCGCGTCGTACCGCTTCTGCATCCCAAGGGCGCATCACTGCTCACCCCGCTGTCTGCGCTGATACGCAAAATGATTTGTCGGCCCATGTCCGGCCCCAATCCCCAGCTCATCTTCGATGGCTGCCTGAATGAATGCTCGCGCGGTCGTAACGGCAGCCAGAACAGGTGAACCCTTGGCTAACTCTGCGGTGATGGCAGCAGAGTATGTGCACCCCGTTCCGTGTGTATGACGGGTTACCACACGAACATTCTCCAGATAATGAAAAGACTGCCCATCGTAGAGCACATCCACGATCATGCCACTTCCTTCATCATGACCACCTTTGACCAAAGCATACGTTGAGCCCATCTGTACAATCCGTCTTGCGGCTTCTTCCCGCTGGCTCAGATTGGTGATAGACATCCCGGTAAGCAGTTCCGCTTCCGGGATATTGGGTGTTGTGATCAGGGCATGGGGCAACAGATCCGTAACCAACGCCTTTACAGCTTCCTGCTGGAGAAGGGGGGCGCCACCTTTGGCTACCATCACAGGGTCGATGACCAGATTAGCCCAACGGTATTGCTGCCATTTCTCAGCGACTAGACGAATAATCTCGGCACTATATAACATGCCGGTCTTCGTTGCGGTTGGTTGAAAGTCTTCGCCGGTCGAGTCCAATTGCTGGGCAATGCCATCGTAAGGGATGGGAAAAACGCCCTGCACACCAGTTGTATTTTGGGCAGCAATAGCGGTGATAACGGTCATGCCGTATACACCAAGTTCTTGGAATGTTTTCAGATCGGCCTGAATGCCTGCGCCGCCCCCGTTATCGGAGCCTGCAATGGTTAGCGCTTGAGCAATACTCATACTGCACCTCCACGGATCTGACGGATCTGTGCGCGTTCTGCCAAGAGGTCTGGTGTTACTTGTGCCAGTTGATTCAACAATTCAATCTGGAAGCTACCCGGCCCCTGATGAGCTGTCCGCTCTGCCGCCAGTTCAGCTGCTACACCATAAAACGCTAGCGCTTCAACAACACTGCCTAGAAGATCGGCTCCTGATTCCGCTATGGCTGTAAAAGCGCCAATCACTGAACTGAGCAGACAGCCAGCACCTGTGACCTGAGTGAGCAGGGCATGACCATTACTCGTGAGGAATGTGGATTGTCCATCAGTAATAATATCTTCTTTTCCGGTAATGACCACGACACAGCCAAGTTTATGCGCTGCCCGCTCCGCAATGCCGATTCGGTCGCCCTCACCTGATCCTGCGTCCACACCTTTAATACTCCAACTCTCACCGATGACATTAGCGACCTCTGCCACATTGCCGCGCAGTACCGTGAGACGAAGTTCACGAATGAGCATCTGCACGGTTTCCGTGCGATAGGTGGTTGCGCCAGCTCCAACCGGATCAAGCACCACAGGCACGTGATGCGCATTAGCCGATTGGCCTGCCAGACGGATTGCCTGAACGACTTTGTCATCGAGTGTACCGATGTTGAGTACCACGGCTCCTGACATCTTGGCGACATCAGCGACCTCTTCATGAGCATAGGCCATAAAAGGGGACGCACCGAGTGCAAGCAGACCATTGGCTGTGAAGGGAGCCACGACAAGGTTAGTGATATTGTGTACCAGCGGATTTTGCGTACGAACACGTTCCAGATAAGACATATAATTTCCTCCTTGTTTTGAAGTAACCCGATCGGCGGAAGTCCGATATCTGGAGTCACTCAACAGAATAATTGGATATGAGTTCCCTTGTTGAGTTGGGGCGCAGAGTCTAACAACAGCCAGATGCATTAATGCGGGAAAAGCAGAAACGTAAAATCTAAATCAATTTCATAACTCACTAAAATGGATTTTTGGAACTGGATATAGACAAATTGAATCATTCTGATCGATATCTAGCGAAACAGTAAAAAACGAAACGATACAAAATACAGAAAGTGAACCCAGGGTATTTCTCCAAACTCAGGCAAGCAATACTGTGATGGATGTTAGCATCCAACCAGTGTCTTGAAGTCCAGGCTGGTCGATACCCAACTGATTGGGGCACGATCGATCGGGGCACGACTGGTCAGACGATGTTTCTAAAGAACACAGGACGTCTTATTTGGCTGTCAGGTCCTCCTTTTGAAATGTAAGGAACATCAGACACGTTATTCCCAGAATCTCCTGACCAAAACGCTGCAAACAGCTATTTATTCTGATATAACATGTTTCAGGTTCTTTAGATTTCTGCAACCGCTCCAAATCCCTGAATAGGACGCCTCAGATTCGTTAGCGGTCGTAGCATGCTCTGTTTCGATCAAGTTAAGGAGCGTTTCAGCTCCCAGTAGGCTTGAAGATAAGCGCTAATTACATTACCAAATACATATCAACAAGCCACCCAAACGCATATCAATCTGCCCAGATGCACATCAAGCCACTTAGGATTGTTATAAATTCTGATCCTCCGATGCTTGCTTCAGGCCAATTCCATTTCGCAAAACTTCATGCATTCGATCCTACGTTTTGCTAACTTTGCTTTTAATCACATTGCTTTCATTCCCTTTATGTTCAATCACTTTTCCTTTATTCGCGTTGCTCTCCTTTATTTACTCTCCTTGCAGAGTAATAAAAGTATCCTCGGCTTTCACCGATTCAGGAATCAAATCCTGTTCAACGAGCCATGTACGTACATTTTCCCACGATTCCATTTCCTGCCGACCAAATGGTTGGCCTTCTTCATTCATGAGTGGTAGCAGAATTGCCAGGCTTTTGGTTTCGATCTCCGGGTCAAGCGGTGATGTTTCATTCTCATGAGCGAGCAGAATACTCAAGGCTTCTTCTGGATGCTCAGTCACATATTTCTGTCCTTCCTGGACCGCTTTGACGAACCGGGTAAGTTGGTCTTTTTTTGCTTCAATGCCAGCTTCACTTGCAGTCAGGACCAATTCATAATAATCAGGCACACCATAATCGACGGGGTTAATCGATTTCATGGCATGTCCTTCTTTCTCCAAAATCAATTGTTCATGGTTAATAAAACCACCCATAATCGCATCCGCTTGTCCGGAAGCCAGCGAAGGAATCAGATCGAACCCAACGTCGACCAGATTTATGTTGTCGGGATTGCCGCCATCCTTACTGATCATCGTGCGTACCATCGCTTCGTACAGAGGAATGGAGGAATAACCAACAGTCTTTTCTTCAAGATCTTTGGGTGAACTTACGTTGCCATTCGCTTCGGTCAACAGATGCACAAGCGGGTGCCGAACAACAGCAGCAATGGAACGTACAGGAATGTTCTCGCCACGCGCGAGCAAGATTTGGGGCTGGTAACTTAGGGCCAGATCAATTTTTCCGGCAGCAACAAGTTTGAGCGAATCATTGGTATCCGCAGGCATCTGAATATCGAGATCCAGACCTTGGTCTGCAAAGTATCCTTTTTCCTGAGCCACATAGATGAAGGAGTGTACTGCATTCGGGTACCAGTCGAGCATGATAGACAGTTTATCTTTGGCGTCTGATGCAGGTTCGGTTGCAGACGGATCTGTTTGCTGTGTATTGGTTGCCGAATCTGTTGTTGGCGTATTTTGGCTATTGTCTGTGGTGCTGCATCCGCTAACGATCAGCAAAAGGCTAATGAGTATGATGGGAAGCAGGGAGTATATACCTTTGTTATTCATAAATGAAGTTCCTCATTTCATCGTTTTGATTTGTAGAAAATGGGCAACAGCATGTTAACGATAATGTGACAATGAACTGATTGAAGATGTTGCTGAAATTGTGCATAAGATATGTTTTGTTTTGAAGATTGTAACTACTGTATTTACATCTAATTTCTGTCTAAGTATTATCCAACCTTTCTTTTGCCTCCATGACGATGACGCCGTATGCTAAACCGTTTCTCCAGCCAGGTAATCAGTACAAACAAAACGATCCCAAGCAGGGATAACAGCAAAATGGCGGCAAACATCGCATCCGTGTTCATGTTGCTGGACATACGACGGCTGAAGTACCCTAGACCTTTGCTACCACCGAGCCATTCGCCAATCGTTGCCCCAACCACGCAGTACACCACAGACATCTTTAGCCCCGAGAAAAAAGAGGGAAGTGCCAGCGGAACCTGGAGTTTGCAAAAAATATCCCACTTGCTGGCGCCCATGGTGAGCAACAGTTCACGCTGCTCTGGATCGCCTTGGCGGAGTCCATCGTAGGTACTGACCACAATGGGGAAGAATGCGATTAAAAATACCACGGCGACTTTGCTCCACAACGTGTAACCAAACCACAGGATAAATACGGGGGACAAGGCAATCAACGGTATGGTCTGACTGATCACGATGAAGGGATACAATGCCCTTTCAATCGATCGGTTCATATGCATGCCTGTTGCCAGCGTAATTCCAGTCACTATGGACAAGACAAAACCAACAACAACCTCCATAAAGGTAGCAGGCAGATGGATGGTCAACAGCAGACGGCGATGCTCAACCAGTGAGCTTACGATGGCCGTGGGTGCAGGAATGATGAAGGAGGGCACCCATCCCATACGCACAATCACTTCCCAGATCGCCAGTAATAAGAACATGAGCATAATGAACAGACCATATTGGGAAAACGACCTCGAGAGCCACTTTAAACACCACGTCCAGACGCTAACCTCAGCTCTATCGTGCATGCAATTGTTCCTCCAGTTGTTGCCTCATCTGCACGAGAGCCGGTTCGTAGATCATGTCCGAATGCCTTGGGCGTGGTAAAGGAACCGTCATCTCCTGCAACTGCTGACCTTGCCCTCCTGGAGTTAACAGAATGATACGGTCACTTAACAGCAGGGCTTCTTCGATGTCATGTGTAATGAACATCACGGTTTGGCCAAAGCTCTCCCACAGCTCCAGCAACCAGCGATGCATTTCTCGTTTGGTTAATGCGTCGAGTGCACCGAAGGGTTCATCCAGCAACATGAGCTGCCCGCCTGTAAGCAAGGTACGAAGCAATGCCACCCGCTGCCGCATGCCGCCGGATAACTCATCCGGATAGGAATGTTCATAACCGGACAAGCCGAACCTTGCCAATCCTGCGATGATATCGGCTCGTAGTTTGTCCTTATCCTGTCGGCCTGGTGCAAGCTCGGCAGGTAGCATGCAGTTCTCCATGACGGTACGCCAGGATAACAGCAGATCTTTCTGCGGCATATAGGCGACTCGTCCGAGCCGTTGTCCTTGCGGGACATCAGCTATATCGATGGTGCCAACGGTTGGTTCATGCAAGCCTGCGAGCAGCTTGAAGAGCGTGCTTTTACCTGATCCGCTGGAGCCGATGAGCGAGACAAATTCTCCTTGTTGAACCTGAAGCGACACATTGGAGAGCACAGGGGAACCCTTTTTTTCGGGAAAAGCAAAGCTTACGTTGTGAATGGTTACATGGTTATCCATCTGATCCTCACCCCCTTGATGTCAGACTACTGCAATAACAACGGCATCCTATACTCTGCAAAAGGAACAAAAAAGACCCACCCATTTCCGGAGAAATGAGTGGGTCTGTAAGTTAAATCCGCAATTTATCTTCACATACATGAAAAAATTCCGCTTACTAAAAGGCCGCTCCACTTCCCTCCGCTGGTATGATCCAGATCAGGTTCAAAGGGTCCGAATAGTCATATTCGTCTCAGCCGCAAGGCTCCCCTAGTGCAAAAGTTCAAGATATGCAGTTGTGTGTTCAGCATATATCAATCGAACATGAACTGTAAAGAGGCAGCATGATAGAATTCTTGAGATGAACTTGGAGTCATACCCGAACAACTGAACAATTTACCTGGGCTCCCTAACCCGATATAATAGTGGTGGCGCATATTGGCCGGATCACAAATGCAGGTGGGATTGTTCTCCCTCCTAGGCAGAATGGGGACCCGAGTTGAAAACGTTCAAAAAAGTATATATTGAGATCACGAGTATCTGCAATCTGGCATGCAGCTTCTGTCCGCAGACACAGCGTGCCAAAGGATTCATTGACCCTGAAGTCTTCAACAATATACTGGATCAAGTTAAACCACACACCAATCATATTTACTTACATGTCAAAGGTGAACCCTTGTTGCATCCCAAAATAGATCTGTTGCTCGATTCCGCACATGAGAAGGGACTCAAGGTGAACATTACAACGAATGGTACACTGCTGCCCAAGACTCAGCATAAATTGCTTGGCAAACCGGCGCTGCGGCAGATGAATTTCTCCCTGCACAGCTTCGATGGGCATGAAGGTTCAACAGATCGTGACGGGTATCTGCGTCATATTTTGTCCTTTGTACACGAGGCCGTTAAGCACAATGTCATCATTTCATTCCGGTTGTGGAATCTGACACAGGATAACTTCACAAATGCTCAGATGAATCGAAATCGGGAGACCCTTGAAGTATTGGAACGTGAGTTTAATCTGGACTTCCGCATTGAGGAAAAAGTAGTTCCAGGCAGCGGGGTCAAAATTGCCCCGAATGTATACCTGAATCAGGACCATGAGTTCCAGTGGCCAAGTCTGGATGCACCTGAAGATGACGGTAAAGGCTTTTGCCATGCACTTCGCGGTCAGGCAGCTGTGCTTGTAGATGGAACGGTGGTTCCATGCTGTCTCGATGGCGAGGGTGTGATTAACCTTGGTAATGTGCACGAGAAGTCATTCTCGGAGATTATTGAGGGTGAGCGAGCGAACAATCTGGTATATGGCTTCTCCAAACGCGAAGCTGTAGAAGAGTTGTGTAGAAAGTGCGGTTATCGTCAGAGATTTGGAGCCTGATATCTTATATCAGCAAGCCAGAAGCCATTCAAGATCACACATTTGGAGACAAATGCAGTGGTCTTTCTTTGTTATCGGGGATTAAGTGAGGGGTATATACGTTACAAATGAGCATACCAGAGGTTGATATGAGCATATTGCTTGAGAGACCTAGCATGCAAAAAATGCCGATATGACAGGGATTGTACGATGTCATGATATATCTGATCTAATGATTATTCTAGTTACCTCCCTTATTTGGTAAGATTAGGTTGTAGATCGGACAGAGGTGCACCTCTGAAGATCTTCCAGTACAAGCCCAGGCTGTACACTACCAAAAAACGAGAGAATAAGGGAGGAATAAAGTTATGAAAAAAATGTTGACGTTGTTACTGTCCGCTGGTTTGGTTGCTTCTATATTTGGTGCAGTTCCGGCTGCGGCTGCGCCTACGGTTGTAAATTCAACCATTGTGGTTCCAAAGGGCACGACCTATGACGGCCAAGGTAAAACATTTGTAGCCAATCCTTCCACACTGGGCGACGGATCTCAAGCAGAAAATCAGAAGCCAGTCTTCCGTCTGGAGGCAGGGGCCACGCTCAAAAACGTAAACATTGGATCACCAGCTGCTGATGGTGTTCACTGTTATGGCAACTGTAATATATCGAATGTGGTCTGGCAGGACGTGGGCGAGGATGCACTGACATTGAAGTCTGCCGGAACGGTTAACATTACCGGTGGGGCAGCGTATAAGGCTTATGATAAAGTGTTCCAGATGAATGCAGCTGGAACAATTAACATCAAAAATTTCCGTGCAGATGATATTGGCAAACTGGTTCGCCAAAATGGTGGAACTTCCTTTGCAGTTAACATGACGCTGGATAACTCCAACATTTCCAATGTGAAAGATTCGATTATGCGTACAGACAGCAGCACATCACAAGGGAAAATTACGAATACCCGTTATTCCAAAGTGCCAACCCTATTCAAGGGATTTGCTTCAGGTAAGACCAGTCAATCCGGCAATACGCAATATTAAACAGGAGATTGAATCGCTGGAGTTGGTAAAAGTTAAGCTCCACTTGTGATTTGAAGTTAAAATATAACGCCAAAAAGAGCGTCCCAAGGTCATTGCCACAATGACTTTGAGGGCGCTCTTTGTAATGCAGATGTGATAATTTCTGCTGAGCAATGTCTTATAGAGGATGCTCAGACTATTTCTCTCCCGGAACTTCAACGATGACTTTGCCTTTCTCGGGGACAACAGAACCGGTATCAATAGAGCCCAATTTGTTCATGATCTCGTAAGAGGTTTCTTCAAGCATGCGAGAGTACTTGAATGATACGAGTGTTTGACCTGTTACGGAAGGACGAGTCCCTGCTTCAGCAACGGCTTTGTTTTTAATAAAGAACAGGTCACCGATGGTTCCGGCATTTTTGCTGATGTTAGCCTGCCATTGTAACAGTGCACTTCCATTTTTAAGGATATAATAACTGATCAGATCGTTATCCTCAACAACGAAAAAACGATCTTTTTTACCTTGCTCAAAGATGTATTCAATGGATGAATCCACCGGACCCAAAGGATTGCGAATGTCCAGACGTGCTTGTCCCAGTTCAGAGAAGCGTGGCAGATGCAGTGCGGCTTCACGCGTCACAGTCAGATCGGAACTGTTATATTCTTTTACAATCGTAGCATCGGTAGTGTAAATATAGGCTTCCTTGGCCTTCTGGTTCCACTGCACCTTGGCACCAAAAGCTTCACCGATGGCACGGAGCGGAAGCATCGCTTTACCATTCACCAGAATCGGCGCTGAGGATAATGTCGCATTCTGACCGTTTTTCTTCATTGTTTTGCTGTTAGGTGTAAGGACATACTTATCGCTGCCTGTGCTAATGCTGATCTCTTTTGTTTTGTTATTGTAACCAAACGTATAGTTGCCGAGGAATTGAAGCTCCGTCAATGCCACGTACGTAATACCCTGCCGTATGACAACATCATATTGAGCTTGAACATTGTTAATATAAGCTGTCGGTTTAGGTTTAGTTGCTGCGGCTTCCGCCACAGTGGATGAGAGTAAGGCAGGTGCCGTGCCTGCGGTGAGTATCGAAGCGGCAAGGACCATTTTCCATGTTTTAAGCTGCCAAATAGAATTGTAATCTTTCATCACTATCAATCTCCCTTCTAATGTTTAAGACGGACCACATAACCTAAATGTTTCATATTATGGAAAGTGAACCATCAGATTATTTCCCCTATTACCCCAAATGAAGCATGATGATTTTTCTAGGGATTGCCACAAATACCCATCTGATGTACATTAGAAGCAATGAAATAAGTGAACCGGGAGCTCAATGAAGTTGGGCTGAGAGAGTGGCCTTGTGCCGCTGACCGTACATCTGATCTGGGTAATGCCAGCGTAGAGAACATGGATTTGCGATATGTAAGGGTGAATTGTGGGAATGAACGTGGATGAACAACAGACCTCTTTGAACTGTGGTGGTGTATCTGCCATGACGGAGGGGGGCTGGTTGATATTCCGTATTTTCGACATCCATCCAATACATCATTGTGAAGATTGTCCACTGTGCGTGAGGCCTGCCCGGAACCGGGGAGGCTTTTTCGTTTATTTTGATAACCCTCACAGGGAACAAAGGAAGGACGTAGAGAACATGGCAACAACAGCAGGCAACAAGCGATTGAAACTAACGGATATTCTGGTAACCATCGTGATCGCAGTAGTGTTTGGGGTGATATACAAGATATGGGGACCTACATATGACTTGATGAAACCATTTGGTGTTCATGCGGAGCAGATGATCTACGGCATGTGGTTTATGGCGGGCACGTTTGCTTTTGTTATCATTCGTAAACCAGGCGTGGCTATTCTTGCCGAAGTTGCGGCTTCAACGGTAAGTGCTTTCTTGGGTAGTGAATGGGGCATGTCCACACTGGTGTATGGCCTGTTGCAAGGATTGGGAGCTGAGATATTCTTCGCCGCATTTTTGTATCGCAAAACCAATCTGTTTGTCACCTGTCTTGCAGCCATAGGAGCTGCAGCGGCTTCGCTTTTGCTGGATTACCAATACGGGTATATTGATTCACTCTCGGCGTGGAATTATACGCTATTTATCGGATTCCGCTTCATTGGAAGTATTCTGATTGCTGGAGTGTTCGCTTATTATCTTGCCAAAGCATTGGAACTAACCGGTGTAACGCGTTCGCTCAGACCGGTATCCAAACAAGATTATGAGGCGCTGGATTAGATGAACGGGGAAGGGAATTCGCAAGCGGTAAGTGTCACCAATCTAAGATGCAAGTTCCCGGGAGAGAAAGCCTTGGTATTTCAAGGCTTGTCTCTTTCTGTGCGTCAAGGAGAGAAAGTGCTTCTGCTTGGTCCAAGTGGCTCCGGTAAATCGACGTTATTGCAAATTTTGAGCGGTCTGATACCACGTTCGGTTGAGATTCCGATGAAATGTGATGATATTCAGGTTCCCGCCAAAGCAGGAGTGGTCTTTCAAGATCCGGATACCCAGTTCTGTATGTCCTTTACGGATGAAGAGATCGCATTTGTTCTGGAAAACCGAAATATTCCGCGTGAAGAGATGCCTGCTCTGATTGAATATTATCTGAAACAAGTGGGGTTATCCTTTGAACAGAATCGTGTATTGATCCAGTCCATGTCTCAGGGGATGAAGCAGCGTCTTGCGATTGCTTCGATGCTTGCCATGGACCCGGAGGTATTGTTTTTGGATGAACCCACTGCACTGCTGGATGATGAGGGGACTTCCCAGGTATGGGATACCGTCAAACGGATCGCCAGTGACAAAACGATCATCATCGTTGAACACAAAATAAACAAGATTGTGGATATGGTCGACCGCATCATTGTGTTATCACCTGAAGGAAAGATTGTGGCGGATGGGCTAGCACAGCAGGTATTTACAGATGAACGGGGCAAGCTGAAGGCTTATGGAATCTGGTATCCGGGTGTGTGGGATGAGCACGAGCAGGCAGCTAAGGAAGAAGAGGGAAGTACTTCTGGAGAGCTTCAAGTGTGTGTGGATCACGGCATCTCAAGTTTGGAAGCACAGCAATCGTCTGGCTTATCCGATACACCGGGTATATCCCCCATATCTCACGTCTCACCCTTATCGCCTGTATCACCCGGCTATCAGCCTGCACTGGACTTGCAGCAGTTCACCGGATGGCGTGGGAAAACACCCTTCATTCAGTTAGAACAGGCCAAAGTATGGCATGGGGATTGGATTGGTATTGTCGGAACTAATGGAGCTGGCAAGAGTTCATTGTTGTTATCTCTGATGAATATCCTGAAAACAACAGGTCATTATGAGGTGGACGGTCAGCCTTCTGGCAAAACGGAGCAGCTTGCAGATCAAATCGCGTTTGTATTTCAGAACCCGGAGTTTCAATTTGTGACCAACACCGTCGCGGAAGAAGTGGAATTCTCATTGCTAGGGGGCAGGCTGACAACGGAAGAAAGACTTGTCAGGACTGATCATATGTTGAATCAATTTGGATTAATCGACCTGTCCGAGCGCCATCCCTACCAATTATCGATGGGGCAGAAACGACGCTTGAGCGTTGCCTCTGCACTGGTGAGAGAGCAGCGAATACTGCTGTTGGATGAACCTACTTTTGGACAGGATGCCCGCAATACGTTTGCCATGTTAGCACAACTGGAGCAATTGCGGAGAGAGGGAACAGCTATTGTTATGGTTACCCATGATCGTGAAATTGTAAAAAGATATTGCACCCGAATCTGGACGGTAGATGAGGGGAGGTTAACTGATGCAACTGTCGTTTCCTCACCGTGAAACCTGGCTTCATAACGTCAATCCGGGATTAAAGATGATCATTCTGACGATGATGTTTGTCATCGTTATCCTCATTCACAATCTGAATGTAATGGCCAACGTTGCGGTGGCGATGATGTTATTACTGTGCTGGACAGGTCATCCGTGGTACAGATTGATACTGTACGCATCACCATTCATTCTGGTTTTTATCTCCACGTCTACAGGTATGATGATGTTTGGTAAGGGCGAGACCACATGGTATAACTGGGGATTGATCCATATAACCGAAGAGAGTTTCTATCGCGGTCTGCACTTGGGTTTTCGCTCGCTGACTATGGCCGCGGCTGGGTTGCTTTTTGGTCTTACGACAAAACCAGTACGGCTGTTTTATTCCCTGATGCAGCAATGGAAGCTTCCTGCAAAATATGCCTATAGCTTTCTGGCCGCGATGCGCATGATCCCCATTTTGCTGGATGAATTCCAGACGCTCCGTTATGCGATTCGTATTCGTGGAACACAGCAACGCGGCTCTCGCTGGAATGTGTATGGTACACTCAAGCGTTACGCTATTCCGCTGCTGGCACAGAGCATTCGTCGTGCACAGCGAATGGCGGTAGCGATGGAAGCGAAAGGGTTCACAGATGGCGCGAGCCGAACGTATTACATTCAGATTGGCTATTCGCGAGCTGATCTGTGGTTTGTATTTTATTATATGCTCACCTTAACGGCTGCTTATTACATCGGGGTTACCTTTCCTTATCATGCTACGATGGTGGATGTAAGGTAATACGGGCAGATAGATAGAAATATATTGAGGTAAACGGTAACTTTTTCCTTTTTACTGCGTCTCTATTGGAAATAACTTCTAATGAATGGGGATGAACGAGAGTGAAGACGGGTCCTGACTGGCAGAGAACGGGGTACAAATGGATTACCATGACTGGATTATCAGCTGTGCTGTTGACGGGCTGGATGTTGCTGGATTCCAAAATGGTCGCCCTTGAAGGACAAGCTTCGGCTACAACGCCACAAGCATTGGGGGCAAGTTCCCAAGTCTTAACTGCAAAGTTAGCTCACAAACAAGGAGACACCGTTACGCTTATTAATGACATCCCTCTGTTCAAAAACAGAAGGGACGGCAGGGTGGCTGCTGACCAGCTGGGGATTGAATACTATACAACAAAAAACGAAAAGTATACGTTGGCCACAGTTCGAGGTGAGTGGGTGCAGCTTAAGTCAACCGATCATGGAGACTTTTGGCTGCCAAGTTGGTATGCACTGAAGGAGAGCAGAAGCATGACGGAAACAGCTCCCCAAAGCTTCACACTCCAATCAGGCAGCAAGTTGTATCTGGTTCCAGATAGTTCTACAACTTGGTCTAGTGAGAAAGCGCTAACAGATAAGGCTGTTATTGTTGCAAAGTGGAAAGGCTGGTATGGGGTCTCCATTGCCCCACGAGTCTGGAATAAAGAATCTTTCACGTATCGGCCAGGACTCTTCTGGATCAAGGCACAGGCTATAGAACAGCGGATGAATGTGGCTGATGGCTGGTTCATTCAGGAGGCATCGCTGCCAACTTCGGTTATACGCCATCTGACAGATATGAAGCTGAACAATGCAATCACCTCCAAACAAGTGGCTGGGTGGTTAGGCGAACCGGATTGGAAAGAGAGTTCAAGCAATTTGAATGATACTGGTTATGCAATGAGTATTGGGCAGACCTGGAGATATGAGCGGGAAGATGCACAATTTCTGGTCACATTCAACAAGAATGGCAAGGTGGTCAGGACACGCTGGAATCTACCACAGGATGAACGAAATGTTGTGGTTTCTGATTGGAACATCAGTCGGGCCGATGAATATGGGTTCACGACAAAAATGTATGGCACAACACTGCCAACGACAATCCCTTGGAAACCGGTATGGACCAACCAGGGGGATATTAACTACACTTTTTTACAAGCAGCCACGGATGACGTGCTCCTGATGAAAGGCGATGACGGTGGATTTAGCGGAGGTTACTACGAAGGTTCCATATATGCCCTTGACCGACATTCCGGCCAGCAATTATGGGGGATTAACGGGGGTTTTGGAAGACAGCAGGCAGAGGTGGATGCAGAGCGCAAATACGTTACAATCTACACCGATTATGACCCTGATAAGAAAAAATACGTGGATCGTATTCGTCATCTGAACTTGAAGAACGGAAAGGTCATGTGGACGTACACTCCTAAGCAAAATTTTAGACTAAATGGCATCACCGCTGCTAAGAACGTTGTGGTTGTGGATAACCCGGTTGTTGAGAGCTCAAGCAACAGTTGGTTAACGGTTCTGGACAGTGCAAACGGAAAAACATTGTGGACGCGAAAACTGGCTACAGGTTATGAATTATTGAACAAGAGTGCAGATGACCCCTATGTGTTGTATTGGGAAAAGAATAAGCTGGTTGCAGCCGATCCGCAATCAGGGCGAACCGTATGGAGCTTAAAGGGCAAACGATCCACCATAGAACAATTTTGGAATGATCCATATACTGGTGGAATTGAACGTCTTGATCCCTTTGCAACCACGAATGCTGAAAGATGGCTATCACTAGATAATCAGTGGCTTCTGCTTGATCTGAACACGGGGAAAAAGCTTGCCCAATTCCCTGCTCGGGTAGGACAGAGATTTGAGGAGCTGAATGATGGCATGTTGTTGATCCGTGAGAACAAGAATGGCAATCATTACGGAGAATATGAAGATTTTACAACCACCCTGTATGATGCCAAGACAGGCATAACACGCTGGACGCACAAGGGCAAGATTGAACGAGGACTGGTGGAAGAGGATCAGTTGTATGTGATTAAGAACGGCTACCCGGCGGCTGTGGATTATAAAACGGGGGAGACGCGTTGGAATGCCAAAGATACGATTGCAACACTAAGGCATCCGACGAATCAGGGAAGTTATCTGGTCATTGATGATCAGTTGCTGTTGCCCATGGACGAGAATCTGCTCGTAATGAACAAAAAGAATGGAGCACTGTTAGGTCGTGTACATGACGTTGTGATGGGAAACCCGGAGCACCGGGACCGGGATGCGAAGAATGGAATGATTAACCGGATCGGTAATGAAGTGTATGTGGGTTCGTCCAACGGACGTTTTCGTGTATATGAAGCCAGCCGCCTGCAGGAGGCAATCTCACCTTAAAAGCTTGTCTCGTAAGGGATGTTGATTTATTATAAATGAACAGGCTTGCTCGCGCTCCGGTTATCGGCTGTGCGGGCTTTCTTCATGTGTTCTTGAAGAACCATGCATGATCATTCACGGGAGGACTCTCCATGATCTCATTATATGGTGTAAGCAAACGTTATAACGAGCGCGGTTCCCGTGCAGATCAGGGATTCGAAGCATTAAGCTCGGTGTCCCTCGAAGTGGGACAAGGAGAAATACATGGCATCATCGGATCAAGTGGTGCAGGCAAATCCACGCTTCTGCGGATGCTCAACGGATTGGAAAAGCCGGATGATGGTGAAGTTGTTGTGAATGGGCAGCACTTGACCCAGATGAATGAACAGAGTCTGCGTCAGGCACGAAGATCCATTGGCATGATCTTTCAACACTTCAATCTTGTCAGTAACCGAACGGTGAGTGGCAATGTCTGCATGCCATTGGAGCTTGCGGGTATGCCCCGTGCGCAGCGAGTTGAACGTGGACTTGAGGTGCTGCGGTTTGTTGGACTGGAAGACAAGGCGGGTCAATATCCTGCTCAGCTTAGCGGAGGACAGAAGCAACGTGTGGCGATTGCACGAGCGCTGGCCAGTCGTCCGGATGTGCTGCTCTGTGATGAACCGACCTCTTCGCTTGATCCACAGACCACGAACGGTATCCTGGATGTGCTGCGTCATATCAATGAAACGCTGGGCGTGACCATTGTTGTAGTAACGCATGAGATGGAAGTGGCTCGCAGACTATGTCACAGGATATCCGTCATGAAGGATGGGCGACTCGTTCGTACGTTGTCTAAAGCGGAAGTGAGCAGTATCCCTGCTCCGCAGCCTGATCTGTTGACCTCCTTGCTTGCGGGTGACGAATACGGGATGACAGGTTCGTCTCTGTTCCGTCAGGCAGAACAGGAGGACAAGTCATGAGGTTACCTGAGTCTGTGCTGAAATATCAGCATGAGATATGGCAGGCGATCGGAGAGACTTTTGTTATGGTGGGCATCTCCATTGCGGCAGCTGTTCTGATCGGGTTACCTCTGGGTACACTGCTGTACTTATTCCGGAGAGGACAACGGTATCAGAATCAAACGCTGTCCTTTGTACTCGGCAGTGTCGTTAACATCGTTCGTTCGTTTCCGTTCTTACTGCTGGTTGTATTCATGATTCCATTCACACGGATTGTTGTGGGAACGTCCATAGGTACGTTGGCGGCAACCGTGCCACTCTCGGTCATTGCAATTGCCTACTACGCCAGACTGGTGGAACAAGCGTTGCTGGATGTACCGAGGGGAGTGGTTGAAGCTGCTGCTTCCATGGGGGCATCGACGATGCAACTTGTGGTGAAGTTTTTGTACGTGGAGGCACGATCTGGTCTTGTACTGGGACTCACGACAGCTACGATTAGCTTCATCTCGTACTCGACGGTGATGGGTATTGTAGGTGGCGGCGGGGTTGGTGATTTTGCCATTCGCTACGGTTATCAGCGCTTCGAAACGGAGATTATGGTATTTACGATCATCATTATGATTATCCTGGTACAGATGATCCAATTCACAGGTAGCAGACTGTCCCACTGGCTGGATCGCAGATCCTGAACGGTTGGATCGTGCATTATTACGAAAACCAATACAGATTATACGATGAGGGGTAGACATGAAATGAAAGTGAAAATGATGCTTATGTTGCTTGCAGTAATGCTGGTTGTCGCTGCTTGTGGCAAAAAAGAAGAAACACCTGCGGCTGAAGGAACAAAAGAAGATACACAAGCTGCACAAGAAGTTACGCTAAAAGTAGCCACGTTGATTCCACCGATGACAGACGTACTGGATATTGTTAAACCGCTTTTGAAGGAAGATGGCGTCAACCTGGAAGTTGTTGTGCTGTCAGATAACGTTCAACCAAATACGGCACTCGCGAATAAGGAAGTGGATGCAAACTTCTTCCAACACGTGCCTTACATGACCCAGTATAATGAAGCGAACAATGCCAATCTGGTGGCTGTACAGCCTATCTATAATGCCATCTATGGCGGCTACTCCAAAAAGTACAAAACGATTGAGGAATTGCCCGAAGGTGCAACGATTGCAATTGCAAACGATCCTTCCAACATTGGTCGCTCTCTTGTGATGCTGGAGCAGAACGGGTTGATTAAGCTGAAAGAGGGCGTAGGTTTTAACGCCACACAGGCAGACATCACCGAGAATACAAAGAACTTCAAGTTTGAGGAAGTGGACTTGTTGATGCTGGCTCGGATGATGGATGATGCTGATCTGGTAGCCATGACACCGGCATATGCCAGTCCGCTCGGTCTTACACCGAAGAAGGATGCACTGTTAACCGAGAAGGATGATTCCCATTTTGCAATTACCATGGTTGCCCGTGAGGATAACAAGGACTCCGAAGCGATCCAGAAGCTGGCTAAACGCATGGCGGGTCCAGAGGTCAAAGCCTTCTTCGAAGAGAAATATGCAGATATTGCGATCCCGGCATTTAAATAGAGAATACGTTGGTCCAATGTAAATAACCTTTAGATCTGAGCGATAACGCTTGGATCTTTTTTTTTGTCGTCCGCTCGCTTATTAACAAGTATTTAGAAAGTTAACAATTTGGTCATATCCCCGGAACACTTTATTTAATAGTTTTTTCGTATAATTTGTTTGAAAATAGTTCTTTTGGATTATAAATTAAGAGATTTGTTCGAGTTTTGTAGTGTAAAGAGTGTTTTTCACAAGAAGTGAGACCTAGTTTTTTGAAAAGATGGTTTACAATCTATGAGAGCTATACAAGAGCTATATAAGTTGTATGAATCATTCAGCAATTGGCGGTTGTTCTGTCATCGGAGTGGCAAGTGTAAATAATCACTAGTTCAACTTATAAGTAGATCAAGTAAAACTAAAATTTATCTGGAAGAGGTAGAGAAATTTGTCCCGAAAAAATAGCAAATCGACCTGGTTCAACAAGATGCATAAGAACTTTAAGACCAAGCTGGTGGTGTCCTTTATTGCTTTCCTGGCCATACCTTCGTTAAGTATTGGAGTTTTATCGTATAACAGTGCAAAAGATGAAGTGGAGAAGCAAATTTTACATAGTGCGATGGAAAATGTGAACCTTGCCAGTGCAACGATAGATCTTTCAGTCAATGCCAAGCGGAACCACATTGAATATTATGCGAGTACACTCGCGGAGCAATTGCGTCAAGAAGATGCCGAGGTTCGGGTTGTGAACGAATTGAAGGGGTATGCCGCACAGAACAAAGATATCATCACCATAGGTGTAGGCACAGAGGCAGGTGTGTATCTGATGTCCTCTGATGCGGAGATGCCTGAAGATTACGATCCGCGAACAAGACCATGGTACACAGAAGCGATGGGTACTCCACAGCAGGTCATTGTTACAGACCCTTATATTTCTGCCGAGACAAAAGAGATTACCATTACGATTGCGAAGGCACTGGAAGACCAATCTGGTGTGGTCCAACTGGATCTCAATCTGGCGGACATTAGTCAATTAGTTAGCGGAATTAAAGTTGGAGAAAAGGGACATCTGATTCTGCTGGATGCCAGCGAAAAGTATATCTATCATCCGACGATGCAACCTGGAACAGATGCAACAGAAGATTTTTGGACACAAGTGTATACGAATGAATCCGGTAATTTCAACTATACCTTTGATCAGGTTGATAAGGTCATGTATTACGCCACGAATGCATCCACGGGATGGAAGGTCGCTGGCACCATGTTCTCCTCTGAAGTTGAGGATGCCGCTGCACCTATTCTGAATCGAACGATTATGGTCATCGTTTCTTTTCTTGTCATCGGAATTTTGATCATCTGGCTGGTGATGCGATCGATTGTTAAACCGATCCGTCAGTTGAAGGATCAGGCGATTCAGGTGAGCGAAGGGGATCTAACCCAGACCATAATAAGTACAAGCCATGATGAAATAGGTGAACTGAGTGAGGCTTTTGGCAAAATGCAGCACAATCTGCGTGTGTTGATTCAAAATGTGGAGAACAGCGCCAGTCAGGTAGTCATCTCATCGGATGAAATGACTCAGAGTGCGGAATCAACCAGTGCAGCCAGTGAGCAGGTAGCGCGAGCCATTCAAGAAATTGCGAGTGGTGCGGAGAAACAGACCGAAGGTATTGAACATAACCATCAGGCCATGAATGAAATTACGATTGGTATTACAAGAATCGCCGAACGTTCCATACATGTCGCTGATTTGGCGAAACATACAACCGTACAAGCAGAAGAAGGCGGCAACACCGTCAAGCAGACGGTGAGTCAGATGCAATCGATTCAAGAGACAGTAGAACAGACAAACCAATTGATTCAGGCGTTATATGAACGATCACACCAAATTTCAGCGATCACGGAGTTAATCGGAAATATAGCCAAACAGACAAACCTGCTCGCGCTGAACGCATCCATTGAAGCTGCTCGTGCAGGTACACATGGCAATGGATTCGCCGTTGTAGCAGCAGAGGTTCGCAAGTTGGCAGAGCAATCCGGGCAGTCCGTCAATGAAATCACCGTGCTGACTACGGCGGTACAGGAAGATATGGCTGCTTCCGTTCGCATGATGGAGAAGGTGACTTCAGAGGTTGGAGAGGGCATGGACATCTCTACAGAAGCGATTCGGAAGTTTGAACGTATTCTGGATAGCATGCGGGAAACGACACCTCAGATTGAAGAGATTGCTGCCACATCGCAAGAGATCACAGCAGGTGTGCAGGAAGTATCTGCTGTATCCAATGAGTTGGCAGGCATTGCGTCAGGCAACGCCGCAACTTCCGAAGAAGTGGCCGCTTCCTCAGAGGAGCAACTGGCAGCGATGGAGCAGATTTCTTCCTCGGCTCGTGGCTTGTCTACCCTGGCTGAAGAGCTGCAGCGTCTGATTAGACAGTTTAAGTATTAAACGGGATCGTAGAAGAGAGTATCATACAGGGACAGCATCACATCATGTTTCATTAGAGGGAGTGGACAACCATGCAACTGGAACTCAAAGCCTTCTTACTGCTAACGGATGCGGTCATGATTACAGATGAGGAGGGTGTGATTCTGGATGTGAATTCCGTTTATGTAACCAAAACAGGATTCTCACGGGAGAGCACCATAGGTCAGCCTGCCCGATTGTTAATGGATACCCACTGGAGAGGAAATCAGACCTGGTCCGGCGTAGCCAAACTGATGAAGGCTGATCAGGAAGTGTGGGAAGCCCAAGTTACGATTACATCGGTTCATTTGGATGATTCTCTTTTTTATATCAGCATATTTAATGATGAATTTTCATGAAAAAAAACGTTGTTTGGTGATAAGGGGATGTTAGCTGAAAGTAGTAATTATTTTCAAAAAAATGGTCAATATCGTCAATTGAATAAGGGAGCACGGCATACTATGATTTGTGTACTGAGGAACTGCGACCATGAATCTGACAACATTCATTGAATGCATGAAATCCTGAAGTCGTAATGTGGACGGTGACCATTTGCTACGCGATCTTGTATTAAATTTCACGCTAATTTTGATCTTTGTTTTCCTAATTCATCACTATCTGAACCATACAAATGCTACCCGTTCAACATCCATCACGACTCGGATCATTATTGGTATTACGCTGAGCATGTTGGGCACGGCGCTCTATTATTTCTCTATTGTGCTTGAGGATGGTACATTGTTGAATTTCCGGGCCATTGTGTATCTGCTTGCTGCTTATTTTGGTGGGAGTGGCTCTGCTTTCGTTACTTTTGCATTCATGTGGATGTTTCGGATTAATATGGGGCGTAATCCCTTGTTGGAGAACTGGCAGTATGCGTTGACAGAGTTATTATTTGTTGTAGCCATATGTCTGATCTTTAAGTATATCAGGGGATTTATACAGAAGTGGTTGTCCGGAGCATTGCTGTTGATTACTGTGTATGAGTTTTCTGCACTAAAGACCAATTCCCCTTCTCTGCTAATGATGGGGCAGATTCTCTTTTTTCAATGTATCTGCCTGCTCTCCGTTATATTATTCCTGTATTATCTGAACCAAAATCATCGATATAGGAGATTGGTCATTCAGAGGGATCAGGAAATGCTAGAGATGCTTCGTATGCAGCCGGGTTTTACTTTTAAAATCCGAAAACACAACGGAAAATTCGAGTATCTTGTGCTTGAGGGAGAGATGCTCTCCCGACTGGGCTTGGATATGAGTAGTCTGAAGCAAGATTACAAACTGGGCACATTGGATATTTTACCTCAGGAAAAGGTAGAATTTCTGCGAAAGCAGTTTAACCGGGCATGGGAAGGGGAATCTTTTTTTTACGAGATTGAGCATGGAGGTTACTATTCGCTGGTGAACGTTCGCCCTCTGCGAGAAGAGGGTGTGGTGAAATATGTCGTGGGATATGGACTTGATATTACGGAGCACAGAGCGGTTAAACGAAGGATTCAAGAAAGTGAAGAGCGATATCGAACACTTGAGCGAGTGTCGGCAGACTGGTTTGTCGGTTTGGATAACAACAGATGTATTGTGTCAGTGAATCAGAAATTTCTGGATGTTCTCGGTCTCGGCAGGCAGGAAGTGATTGGGCGTCAGCTTGAAGAATTGTTGTTCATTGAGCAGCTGGAGAACTGGTTGTTCGTTTTCCAAAAAGCCTTACATCACAATATAGCACAGGATACGGAACTGAGTTTTATTGTTGGAGAAGGTCATGAGCAGCATGTTAGGGTTCACCTATCCCCTGTTAAAGTATTAAACTCGAGTGAGAAAATTAAGGCAGTCATTCATGACATTTCGGATCACTATAGACGTGTTAAGGCTGACAAAGCAAGCCAGGCAAAGAGTGAGTTTCTCGCATTCATGAGCCACGAGATTCGTACCCCACTGAGCGGTATTATCAACTTTTCGTTGTTGCTTCAACGGACAGATCTATCTCCACAACAAAAGGATTATTTGAGTAAAATCAATGCGTCCTCCCAAACCTTGCTTGCCCTCGTAAATGATATTCTTGATTTTTCGAAAATTGAGGCAGGCAAGCTGATGTTGGAGAAGGTCTCTTTTTCACCAGAGGATGTGATCAAACGTGTGGCAGATCAGATCGGTGTGGCCATCGGGCACAAAGATATCGAAGTGATTTTTACAACCGATCCCGATCTGCCATTAACGGTGATTGGTGATCCGTTCCGACTTGAACAGGTGTTATTGAATCTGCTCAGTAATGCGATTAAATTTACGGAGCATGGATATGTAACGTTGCAGGCAGAGGTTCTTTCATTGGAGGCGGAGCGAGTTCATGTCCGTTTTGAGGTACAGGACACGGGAATCGGAATGTCACCCGAACAATTGGAACGGCTCTTTGTCCCGTTTACTCAAGCGGAACCCTCGACGTATCGAACATATGGTGGCTCTGGTCTTGGGCTGGTCATCTGTTACCTTCTGGTCACCTCTTTGGGAGGAAGCTTGCGGGTGGATAGTGTTTTGGGAGAGTACAGTCTGTTTTCATTCGACTTGATATTTGAACTTGCAGATTCGGAAGAAGAAGAGAGTTTCTCCCTGCAGACACACCCTCTCCTATATGGTGCGAATGATGTGGTTATCATTGAAGATGATGAACGGATGGGCGCAAATCTGAAGCAACTGCTCTATTCATTCGGGATGAATTCGACGCTGTATACTTCCTTGAACCATATGATGGAAAGTGATTGGTATGTCCATCATGTAGATGGGACAAGTTCGATGTTGATCATGTTGGATATGGATGCAGAGGAGACCGTCAACGGATCGTCATGGGATAGTTTCATGAAGCGAATGAATCAAACCAAATTTCAAATGGTGGGTTATACCCATGCTTTTAGTGAAAATGCCCTGTGGAGTGAGGAGAGATCCTTTCGCCCCGATCTCTTGATGATCAAACCGATTACACGTCTGGGATTGTTCGAAGTATTACTTGCACTTCAGGGTGAAGGGCCATTGGAGAAAAACCGGATGATAGAAGGTGATGAATCCTACTTGCTTAAATCCAAAGGGCACATTCTGATCGCTGAAGATCATGAAATCAATCAACTGGCCATTAGGGCCATGCTGGAACATAACGGATTCAAGGTGACGCTGGCAGACAGTGGCACAGAGGTTTTGAAGAAATTGGACGAACAAACATGGGAACTGATTCTGATGGATCTCTATATGCCAGCTATGAACGGAATTGATGCAGCAAGGCACATTCGCAAGATGAGGAAATATGATCGTACACCTATTATTGCGATTACAGCGAATGGTTTAAAAAGGGACCATGAATTATATCTTGAAGCAGGTATGAATGCCATCCTGACTAAGCCCATACATGAACAACAGCTCGCAGACATTTTGGAAATATGGATTGATCTAAAAGGCATAAGGGAGATCAATGGAATTGATGCAGATAAGGCGATCAGACAGATGGACGGCAAGCCGCATATTCTGCAATATGCGCTCACGAAATTCAGAATGGAGTATGGCTCGTTTCAGAAAAAACTGGCGATTCAACATCAGCAACAACAGATTGCTGATGTCATTCGTAGTGTTCATTCTCTTCGAGGCGTAGCTGCGAATCTGCATGCAGTGGACCTGATGTGTGCAGTTCTCCAATTGGAATCGCTCTTGTTCCGTCCGGTGTTCAAAGAAGAGGAACTGCGTTTGGTATTGGAGAAGGTACAACAGGAAATTGATAAAATTACCAAGTCCCTGCCATGGTGATCGGAATGAAGCTGTGTTGTTTTAAGGTGTGAACTTATATCCGACCCCCCAGATGGTTTGAATGTATTGGGGGTTTTTTGGATTGTCCTCAATTTTTTTGCGAAGCTTGGTAATGTGCACATCGATGGTGCGATCATTAATGTACGCATCAATACCACGAATGGCTTCGATCAGGGCATACCGACTGTAGACTTTGCCAGGATTGAGGATAAACAGCTTCATGATCTCAAATTCGGAAAACGTCATCTCCACGCGCTGGTTATTCAACAAAACAGTTCTTCGGGCCAGATCGAGAGATATTCCGGATTCCTGTTCAGTGACAACAGAGCTGTTCAATATAGAGTAACGACGCAATACGGCCTCAATACGTGCCTTCAGCTCCTGCATGCTGAAAGGCTTACATACATAGTCATCAGCCCCGTCTGTTAATGATCGAATACGCTCAGAAACCTCGGTTAAGGAAGAGATGACAATGATGGGGATTGCCGTATGTTGGCGCATGAGAGAACTAGGATTCTTATTACCTGAATCAGGGAGCATCAAGTCAAGAAGCAGGATATCAGGCCGCGCTTGAAGCTGTAGAAGACCATCTCTTGCGTTATCGACACGGATAACATCATACCCTTCACCTTGCAAATACAAGGATAATGTATCGCCTAACATGTTGTCGTCCTCTATGATAAGCACTTTCGTCATGATATTCCTTTCTGAACCCCCTTCTTGTAGAAGGACTAAGATCCATGGATTACTTAATATACCTGATATTTAAAACATGCAACATGAGGATGTCAAGGCTCTAACATGACTCCGAGAAGGTGAGAGACTCCGATTTAATGCTTGCCAAGATGTGGATCAGCTTCACGCTCGATCAGGCGCATCAATTTGCGCTCGGTAGCGCTCTCTGGCGCAGGGGTGTAGACACTGCAACGCAGATCGGAACTACCCTGAACCTGCAACGAAGTCAGATCAAACAACATTTTGCCTGCTTTGGAATGCCTGAACTCGATTAATACGTCCGGGGCACTACTGACGCTGCTTTGTTTCCAAAGGGTATGAAAATCGGGATGTCTGTTCATCATGTCATCCAAAAATAAATTATACCATTCATCATCAACATACTGGCCATAGTAAGCACGAAAAATTGCCAGAAATCCGCTAACAAAATCCTCCCAGTTCACCGCGAGCCTGCGAAACTCCTTTCGATCAAATAACAGACTGATCATATTCCGCTGTTCGGGGGCAATCTGTTCAAAATCAATAAAAACATGCCGGGCTGCATCATTCCAGCCGACAATGTAACAACGCCGATCCGAGATCACGGTAGGACAGTGGTGAAGTTCTTGCAAAATTTTCTGCAAGGAAGGGTGAAGTTGAACCGGTTCTTCTTCCAGTGTGGGTAGCTCCGTATGATGCTCCATGGCGAGCGAAAACAGATATTTTCGTTCATCTGTAGTAAGCCTCAGTGCCGAAGCAATGTTATCCAACACGGAATGGGATACCTGAATATCCCGACCTTGTTCAAGCCAGGTATACCATGTTGTACTCACTCCTGCCAGTTGGGAAACCTCTTCTCTCCTCAGCCCAGGCGTTCTTCTCCGACTTCCAGTGGGTAAACCGACCGATTCGGGGGAAATTTTGGAACGCTGTGTTTTCAGAAAAGTGGACAATGCCTGTAACCTGACATCGTAGTTCAATCCATCACCTTCAATCCTCGTTATCATGGTAGTCATTATACTATTATAATTGACAACTTGTAATAGGATATTCAAAAGTGCACTATTAGTGGCAGAGCGTAAGAGTAAGGTAGACAACAGCGCTGAAGGAGGATGGACATGGAACGAGTCGTGATTACAGGTATGGGAGTTATCTCTCCTCTGGGAAATGATGTAGATACATTCTGGAACGGATTGATTGAGGGTAGATCAGGTGTATCACCTATAGTACATTTTGATACAGCTTCGTACAAAACCAGAATCGCAGGAGTGGTCCGTGATTTTGATGGTGAAGAGCGTTTTGGACGCAAGGAAGCAAGGCGTATGGATCGATTCGTTCAATTTGCTGTTGCTGCTACGGATCAGGCTGTATCACAATCGGGTCTTGTGATGGATGAACTGGACCGTGAACGGGTAGGTGTATATATTGGTTCAGGCATAGGTGGCATCCAGACATTGATGGAACAAGGCAAGATCCTGTCAGAACGGGGACCTGCGAGAGTCAGCCCAACACTGGTACCTATGATGATCTCCAATATGGCGGCAGCTATGGTCAGTATGAGGTTTGGTTGCTGGGGACCGACATTGTCGCCAGTAACAGCTTGTTCCATTGGCAATACAGCCATTGGAGAGGCTTTCCGGTTAATTCGTCATGGCGGAGCCGATGTCATTATTGCTGGAGGAACAGAAGCGGCTGTAACGGAAGTGTCACTGGCAAGCTTCGGTAATGCGACAGCGTTGTCTACACGAAATGAAGCGTTCCAAGCAGCCAGCCGTCCATTTGATGCAGGGAGAGACGGTTTTGTCATGGCGGAGGGTGCTGGAATTCTGGTTGTGGAATCACTGTCTCATGCTCTAGCAAGAGGGGCGAATATTCTTGCCGAAGTGATTGGATATGGTGCCAGTTCAGATGCGTATCATATGGTAGCTACCCACCCGGAAGGACGGGGTGCATATCTGGCGATGAAAGCATCACTGAAAGAAGCTCAGATTGGACCTGAGGACATTGATGTAATTAACGCCCATGCCACCAGTACGGAGGCAGGTGATCTGTCTGAGACGAGAGCCATTAAACAACTTTTCGGGACAGGTGCCTATGATATTCCGGTCACAGCGAATAAGTCCATGACGGGACATATGCTTGGTGCAGCAGGCGGTGCGGAGGCGATCTCACTTATTCAAAGTCTGCGGCATGGCATCATTCCTCCAACCATCAATCAGGAGCAGAGGGACCCCGAATGTGATCTGGATTATGTGCCAAACGAGGCAAGAAAAGCAGAGTTGCGGATTGGGATGTCTAATTCCTTTGGTTTTGGCGGTCATAATGCGGTTATTGTTCTTCAAAAGTATTCATCTTAAGCAAAAAAGCAGCTTTAAGCAGAAAAAACAGCGTAGCCCCATCGGGCTGCGCTGTTCTTTGCTTACTTCGACTTCGGGATCATCCACATACACCGTACCATTGGTTAACGGCCGAGTGGTTGCTCAGGAAGAAAGGGATGTCGATTCCGCCATGCCTTTGTTACCTCGGCTCAACCAGCTCACACGCCAGCGGGATTGCATGAAGAGAACCAGGAACAGGGAAGCTGCTGCAATCAGGCTAAGAATGACAAAACCTGGTGTATAGGATTGATAGCTGCTATACAGTTGACCGAGAATCAGCGGCAGTGCATACCCCCCCAATCCGCCAGCGGCACCCACAATACCTGTCATCAGGCCAATCTCATTGCCGAAACGTTGGGGAACCAGTTGGAACACGGAGCCATTTCCGGCTCCCAGACACATCATACCGAGGAACAACATGACTACTACAACAGGAAGCGGTGGCATGAAGGATACTCCGATTAACATGACACAAGCCCCTGTGTACAGGAATGTTAGCATGCGGGTTCCACCAATTTTGTCCGCCAGATAACCCCCTACAGGCCGGAAGAAACTGCCTGCGATTACACAGAAGGTGGTAATGTCAGCGGCACGAACTGGAGAGAGCCCATACTGGGTGTTGAAGAAGATGGTGAGATAGTTACATAATCCAACGAAGCCACCAAAGGTCACACAATAGAAGGCACAGAATACCCAAGCATCTTTTTGTTTAAGCAGACTTCCATATTGGGACAATTTCTTGGGTTCAGGCCGGTTAGGGCTATTCTTGGCAAAGATTGAAAAGAGGATGAATACAATAACGATCGGTATAATAGCAAGTCCGAACACAACTTCCCAGCTGCCAAAATGCGTAGCCAAGCGATTAGCAAACAACGTCGCGAGTACGGTTCCGCTGTTACCCGCCCCGGCAATACCCATGGCCAGACCCTGATGCTCCTTGCCATACCATTGGCCTGCCAGAGGTAGCGCAGCAGCAAAGGAGGCGCCTGCGACACCAAGCAAGAGTGCCACCACGTACAGTTGGCTTAAGGAGTCAACCCATAACCAGCCGAGTAATAAAGGAACTAAGGTGACGAGCATCCCGATCTGTGCGGTCAGTTTCGGACCAATATAATCAGACATGAAGCCAAGCACAAGGCGCAGGATGGAGCCGCCGAGAATAGGCAATGCGACCAGATTGGCCTTTTCCAGCGGAGTCATCGGATAATCCAACGCTATGACAACTGCGAGTGGACCAAGCATCCCCCATATCATAAAACTGATGTCAAAATACATAAACGCCCCGAAGAGGGTGGGCTTATGCCCGCTTTTCCAAAAACTTTTGCTCTCCATCATCCATCATCGCTCCTCATCCAATTGAGATCTTCGTGATTTGTCTATGTGCTTGTTAAGGCAGAAAAAGGCCGCAATTCGTCCAGATCTGAACGATTTGCGGCCCCGTTGCCGACAGGCGGTACACGTCATTGTGTTCCCGCATCTGAGTTGATCACAGCACTGTGATTTTGATTCAAATTATAATCAAGAGAAAATGTGTATGTCAATAAAAATTACATGATATTTTTAATAATTCATTTTTTAATCGTTATTCGCACTTTTAATGTTAATTTAGTTGACATTAGATTGAGATTCCCTTAATCTGAATCTAATATGAATCCACACAAAGGCGTGTGGATTCCGGAGGCAACGGTGCCCTTTTCCGAATCATGGAGAAGGGATTTTTCTGTTTATTTTCAGGTGAGAGAGAGATAGGGGGGCAGCCCATGAGTAGAAGCAAACTGGTGATTATCGGGAATGGCATGGCTGGAGTGAAGTGTGTCGAAGAGATTATCGCACTGGAGCCTGATACGTATGAGATTGTAATCTACGGCAATGAACCCCGTCCCAACTACAATCGGATCATGTTATCAAAAGTATTGCAGGGTGAGCATTCGTTACAGGATATCATTATCAATGATTGGACTTGGTATGCCGAGCATCATATACGGCTATGTACAGGTGAAACGGTACACCGCATTGATACCCGTGGAAAATATATAGAGACGGAATCCGGACTAAAAGAAACCTATGATGTCCTGATTCTGGCGACAGGGTCTTCACCTTTTATCCCACCGATTCCGGGAATTGATAAAGAGCGGGTCATGTCCTTCCGAACGATTGACGATTGTACGCGCATGTCTGATTATTCCAAAACCTATCGCAAGGCCGCCGTCATTGGTGGCGGATTGCTTGGGCTAGAGGCTGCGCGCGGGTTACTGCATCTGGGCATGGAAGCTGTGGTGGTCCATAACGCACCTTACATTATGAATCGGCAGTTGGATCAGAAGGCTGCCACGATGCTTCAGGAGGAACTTGAAGGGCAGGGTATGTCCTTTCTTTTGGCCAGAAATACGCAAAAAATCACCGGACGATCGCAGGCGCAGGGGCTGCTCTTCACAGATGGTTCCAAGCTTGAAGCTCAGGTTGTCATTGTCGCTGTAGGAATTCGGCCAAATGTGGACCTGGCCAGACGAAGTGGAATCGCCACCAATCGGGCAATTATGGTAGATGACTATATGCGCACCAGTGTACCGGGTATTTACGCAGTTGGGGAATGTGCTGAACATCGGGGAATTAGTTATGGTCTGGTGGCCCCCTTATACGAACAGGGGAAGGTGCTCGCACGTACACTCTGTGGACAGGAAACGCCTGAATACAAAGGATCAATTCCATACTCACAGCTGAAGGTATCGGGGGTTGATGTTTTCTCGGCAGGCGAGATCAGTGGGGAAGGCATGCAGACCGCAATTCAACATCTGGATGGCATTCAAGGCACATATAAAAAAGTACTGATGCAGGCTGGCAAAGTGCGCGGAGCCATTTTATTTGGAGATACAACCGAAGGAACGGCATTGCTTGGACTTGTGCAACGAGGCGCAGATGTGGCGGAATTGGCTCCGCGTGAAGGGGCTCCGGACCCGGCTGAGATTGCTGCTGCGGCATTACCGGCTCAGGAGACCGTATGTGCCTGCAACAATGTGACCAAGGCTGCCATTATGAAAGCTATTCAGGAACAGGGTCTCGAGACGGCAGATCAGGTGAAGGAGCAGACCAAGGCGTCAGGTTCATGCGGTGGCTGTCGCCCGATGGTGGCTGCTCTGTTGAAACATACGCATAACCTGAAAAATAACGGGGGTACTGGCGTGGTAGCCACACCAGATAAACCTGCTCCAATGCCTGTTTGCAGTTGTACGGATCTTGGGCATGCAGAGTTAAAGGGAATACTGGCTGACATCAATGTTCTGGAGACAGGGCTACCAGACATATCTTTGATCTTGCAGAAGCTGGGTTGGGGTTCGGAACATGGCTGCGCGGTATGTCGCCCCGTAATTCATTATTACTTACAGGTATCCGGTGGAACGATGGTTGTTCGAGAGATCGAAGGTCACTCAGAGGTTCAGGTGCGCTGGGATGATCAGATCCCGCTTTCATCCTATGCAAGAGATGCCAGGGGGCTGGCTGCACAGCTTCGTGCGAGTTGGATCGGCGCTGCAATGCCGTCGCCGGTGAATATGGGAGTTGCACCAGGGCCGGGATCATTGGTGAGCGCACTGGTGCAGGATATTGGCTTGCTGGCTTCACCAGCTGGATGGGAGATCTACGCAGGCGGTCATGCAGAGCATCCGGTCAAACAAGGTGGCTTGATTGGGGTGGCTGAAACAGAGGTGCAAGCGGCCACACTCGCATCAGCCTGTCTTCAATGGTATCGCCAAACCGCTTGGTATGATGAGCCGTTATGGGCATGGACGGAACGATTGGGATTCATGTCGATTCGGGAAACGATGCTGGATGACCAGTTACAGAAGGAACTTGCAGCTACACTTCAAGCTGATATATAGATGAAAGGCGGGGATGGAAAGATGGGATTATCCGTGAGTTCAGAACCAACAGCCTCCAAGCTGTATGTAAAGGAAACCCAGTGTCCGTATTGCAGTGTGCAGTGCAAGATGACTGTTGAAGAACTGGCTGCACCTGTTCCAGGCCAGCGTCGTGGTGAGTATACGGTTCAGGGTGTCCCGAATGAAGCCTCTCAGGGCAGGTTGTGTGTGAAGGGTATGAATGCACATCAACATGCGCTCAGTGGTCAACGATTAATGCATCCGCTCATTCGTCGTAATGGCGAGCTTGAACCCTGTTCCTGGAAGGAGGCCATTCAGACCATCGCAGAGCGGTTTCAGGACTTGAGGGATTTATACGGAGCAGATACGGTCGGAGTATACGGAGGCGGATCTCTGACCAATGAAACAGCCTATCTGCTCGGTAAGTTCGCCAGAGTTGCATTGGGGACAAAATATATCGACTATAATGGACGGTTCTGTATGTCAGCTGCGGCTTCAGCTGGAAGTAAAGTGTTCGGGATGGATCGTGGGTTGACGTTCCGACTGTCTGATATTCCCAAGGCGGGCTGTATTGTACTCGCAGGCACCAATATTGCAGAATGCCAACCTACCCTGTTGCCCTACTTCAATCAGGCCAAGGAGAACGGGGCGTTCATTATCGTTATTGATCCACGCAAGACGGCAACCGCTGCCATTGCCGACCTTCATTTACAGGTGAAGCCTGGCATGGATGCTCTGCTGGCGGACAGCATGTTGAAGGTGATTATGGATGCCGGATTGGTGAAGCCTCATTTTATAGACAAACGAACGCATGGTTACGATCAATTGATACAAGGGTTGGCTGATCTGCAACTCGAACAGGCGGCACAAGCGTGCGGGGTTGATCTGGCGCTGATTCGTCAGGCGGCGATGGCATACGGTGAGGCAGAGACAGGCATGATCATGACAGCACGTGGTGTGGAGCAGCAGACGGATGGACATATGGCAGTGAGACACTTTTTGAACCTGGTGCTGGCAACTGGCAAAATTGGTAGAGAAGGCTGCGGATATGGTGCCATCACAGGTCAAGGCAATGGGCAGGGCGGACGGGAGCATGGTCAGAAGGCTGACCAGTTACCGGGTTATCGATCCATTGAAAATGAAGCCGATCGTGCCTATGTGGCATCCGTCTGGGGTGTGGACCCTGCAAGTTTGCCAGGCAAAGGGGTATCCGCCTACGAGATGATGGAGAAGGCCCATGATCAGGAGATTCGGGCGTTGCTTGTAATGGGCTCCAACCCGGTCGTATCCAACCCCAATGTGCGTTTGGTGGAAGAAGGTCTGCGCAAGCTGGACTTTCTGATCGTGGCAGACATGTTTCTGTCCGAGACAGCGCGAATGGCTGATCTGGTTCTGCCGGTTACATCTTATATGGAGAATGAAGGTACATTGACCAATCTGGAGGGGCGTGTTCTGCTCCGTGAACAGGGGCGGCCTGCGCCGGGAGAAACGCTTGATGATTGGGATATATTATGCCGGATTGCCGCGCAATTGGGTAGAGCTTCTTATTTTGAATATGACACTGCTGAGGATATCTTTAATGAGCTTCGGGTGGCGAGTCGTGGCGGAGTGGCTGATTACTATGGCATTACCTATGAGCGTTTGCGTAACGAGAAAGGGGTATACTGGCCGTGTTCTGCCCTGGAGGATCAGGGAGAAGGGCTGCTGTTCGGTGAACGATTCGCTCACCCGGACGGCAAAGCGGCATTCACATTTGAATCCAGCCCAGGCTGGAATGATATATCTTCCCAGTTCCCCTTAATTCTCACCAATGGGCGTGTGCTACCTCATTATCTTACAGGGGTGCAGACACATCGAAGTCCGGCACTGGCAGCTCGTGAATTGGAGAACTTTGTTGAACTTCACCCGGCTACCGCTGCCCGTTATCGTATTCACGATGGAGAGTGGGTAGAGATTCAATCGACGTACGGAAGCTTCACGGTTCGTTCGCGCATCAAGGATTCCATTCGGGAGGATACCTTGTTCGTGCCGATGCATTGGGGCGGCATTCAGAATGTGAATCGGGCCACCAGACCAGAGCTAGATCCGTTCTGTCGGATGCCTGGCTTCAAGACAGCAGCTGTAACCATTCGACCGTTGCGTCTGGCGAGATGACTCATAAAATTACAGGTTACCGGCGACATAAACTGTTCTAATGGTAGCTTAGCGGCTGCGCAGTCCATATTTATATGACACTGTGCGGCTTTTTTTGCGTATATGTACGCAAGTAGGCCCTAGTTCCGTGGTTCCACGTAAACATGAGGATTGGCTCATGAATATGGATTGAATTTTAGTTATGATGTTCATTAGGGGTACATATGTACGTATTTTATATTTTATTTAGAGACTGATAATCATTTCGAGTTTAGGTTATTCCGCATCGTGGTATAGATATCGGGGCTTATGGAAGCTTCTTCAAATAGAGCAGGATAAGGGAGGGAATGCAGTGAACGTATGGATAACGGTAAAAAGTCTGGGAAAGCGCAAGCCGGTACTTGCCAAGCAAGCTGCCGAACTTCCGGAAACAACTCATACGTTAAGGCAGCTTATTGAGAACATGGTGGCTGTACAAGTAAAAGCGCTTCAGGAAAAGAAACAACAGGCAGAATTGTTCGCCTACCTGATGCCGGATGATATTGACGCGCAAGGAGCGGTGGGGAAAGTCGGGTTTGGCGCAGTATACAATGAGGGTGTTCCTGATCTGGAAGTTGCGATGGAGACAGCTATAACCGCATATGAGGATGGGGTGTACAAAGTGTTTCTCAACGATGAAGAATTGCAGGAACTGGATGAGTCACTTGTTGTAAAAGACGGAGATAACGTGGTGTTTATTCGTTTTACAATGCTAGCCGGACGTCTGTGGTAGAGAACGATGAAGGAGGAGAACAGGATGAATCAGGAAGAGCAAGTACAGGTGTATATGGATGGATTGCAGGAAAGAGCCAAGTCGTTAACAGGGGTACAGCTTGAGCTGGCAGGCTATGTTGTGGAGATCGCCGGGTCTACGTATTTACGTGGAGACGAAAAGATGTTTTTGAATACTGATAAGTTGCTTGAAAGGTTGGCTGCAGAAACGCAGAAACCATTATTCGAGCCACTACTGGATGTGCTCCAGCATCTGGCGAGCGAGTCATTGGTTGCACGATTCCGTTATATCGCAGAGCGTGCGACTCGTTTCCCATACAGTAACAACTATGAACGCCGCCCTTTCCGCACATCCGATCCGGAGCAGCATGTAGAACAAGTCATCCGTAAACTGATGGGATTGTTTCGTATGGAAATGAAAAATTTCTCGCTGGAAGAATATGTGTCACTTCGTGAGTACAAGCTGGATTATTTGCATGAGATCCGTTGGGTCCTGGCGGATTGTATCGCTTATGAACTGGATCATCAGGGCGGAGATATGAAGCAGGCGCTACATGATATTATCTATGGTGACAATCAGACGGCGCTGTTAACCCATGAAATGATCAAAGGTATATTCATGAGTGATCAGGCGGATGCCTATCAGATGGTGGGTGAGCTACTCGTTGCAGCAAGGTTGCAGGAAGGGCTTCGCCAAAGCGTTGTGGAGTGGATGGATGAAGGGACACTGGAAGCCTATATTTACATATTAAAAATCATTATCGACAACAACCTGATTCGTTTCAGTTCCGTGGTAAGAGCGCTTGCCGTATGGACGGGGATCGGTATAGAAGCAGCCAACCAGCGTGTTGCGGCACAGTTGATTGAACAGGCCTATCAGGCGCTTGTGCAACCAGAAGTACGCGAGGCCTGGCAGCAGGAAGCTAACGCCAACAAACTCTTTATCAGTCTTTGGGCGACAGCGGTCATTGAAGAGAATGAATTGAAGAGCAAGATAATCGAGATTATGGATCAAGGTCAGTTATATCAGAAGATTGTTGCTCAATATGTACTGGCTAACAGCCAGAACAGGGAGCTTCGTTTGGACATTGCACGTCGTTATCTGGAGTCGCAGGATACCGAGTTGATGCACTGGATTGTGACCAACTATGATGCGATGTATATGTACAACTGGAGTTTCGAGAATGGAGAGAATCAGCGTAGCGTCTACGTGTGGCCATTGCCTGCTCTTGGAGATAAGGGCTTGCGGCGTCAGGATTTTGATCGGTTCAAACAGATGCTGGCTGCCATTCCAAAAGGCGGGTCAGGTGGACCATCGGGTGTACTTGAGTATGTTCACTACCGGATTGATACGGATGATGTAGTCAAGAAAATGTTATATTTGGCCGCTTATGATATGGACCCGGAATGGATCGGGGAGGTCATCGCAATCAAGGACCGTTTAAGCCCGGAACTGCGCGGAGAACTGTTGTCCCAGTTTGTTCAGCATCCCGATAATGAGGTGCAAAGACAGTTTGTGTTTGAGAGTTTGTCTGATAAAAGCATCAGTAATCGGGAGAGTGCACTCGCCAAAGCGAAGCTGCTCACGTTGACGGTGGATGAGATGAAACAGATGGAGGCGTTGATGAAGCTCAAAACAGGCTCACTTCGTCAGAAGGTCATTCATGTATTGTTACTGCAACCCGTGGACCAATTGGCGGTCTCGCTGAAGCGACTTTTGCAGGCCAAGAGTGAACTGCAGCGTTTGGGTGCGCTAGAATTATTGACCGAGATTGTGGCAGATCCAGAGCGGATAGATCAGCAGGAGCAATTGCAGCCATTGGCGCAGCTGATTGAGACACCCACTGCCAAGGAACAGAAACTACTGGATAAGCTGACTGATCAGGGGAGTCGTTACACAGTTTCTAATGGATTTGGTTTATTTGATCCGAAGCGACGTGAGCCATTGCTGGATGAGAAGCGTGATCTCAAGGGCCATAATCCGAAGGATATCTTTACACTCTCTCTGGATAAGACCAGACCATTTCTGGAGGGACTTAGTGAATTAGTGCATGAACACAGGGATTATGAGTATCAAGTGGAATACTACGCTGGCTATAAAGACACATTGTTAGTCGGAGCGAGTCTTCGCTCCAAGGTTCCGTATGGAGAGCGGAATGAAATGAAGCAGATGGAACAGTTCCCGCTTCATGACGTATGGGAGAACTATATTCAACATGCCGAGTTCAACAGTGTGGAACTGATGCAGCTATACATGGCTATACAGCTCGGGGAGTTCAATGGCAATTTGAGCGACCATTACAGTTATTTCCGTGAGCAGTATGACTATGACGAATTGCAGAAGATTCCGTTATTGGAAGGCTGGCGCAAGTCGTTTGCCGAACGGATCTATCCTCTGGATGACATCGAAAAGCTGCAGCAGATGCTGGATTCGTTAACGTATAAGGATCAGGTAGTGGCACTGATATCGGCGGCATTTCAGGATAGCGACCCGATCGACACGTTTGAAATAGCTGAGAAAACCTGGGCCTCCATCATCGCAAGTATGCCTGCTGATCGACTCGAAAAAGAGTCAGGCATGCTTCATATTCTGACTGGACCTTGGAATTATGTAGTTCGTGGCAAAATCCATGACGATAACAGCTTCAAACGTTTCTTCCAGACAGCTTACCAGTTCACCAGTCTTGTAGAGAGTAGTCAACCGCTGTCTTTACTGTCACTTGAAGATTTCCTGCGTGCGTACCAGTTGAACCTGATTGATGATCAAGAGATATATCGACAGGTGCTGGTCGGTGGGAATCGTCTGTTGTTTATTCGGGACTTAACATCCACTCGTACAGAAATGATCGCGAGTGATCCGAAGCTTGTTCAATTGCGAGATGCGGTGGTCGATCGCATTCTGGAGATTGAGCTGACCCGGGGAGAACTCTCTACAGAAGTAAGCACACTTGCCATGAAACTGGATCGAATTGAAGGCATGGAACACTGGGTACATCTAGTCTCGGCGATGGATCAGGATACATTTGTCCGTGGATATATCTATAGCTATGGAGACAACACAACACGTAAAGAGACGTTTAGCTATTTAATTCAGAATTGTCATCCACGGGATGGAGAAGATGAGAAGCGTCTTGGGGAGTTGCTCCAGAAGTATCCGGTGAATGAGAAAAAATTGCTGGAAGCAGCCATGTACGCCCCGCAGTGGATGGAGATTGTAGCGAAACATCTGGGATGGGAAGGTCTACGCAGTGCAGCTTGGTACTTCCATGCTCATATTAATGAACGCTTTACTGCGGAGAAAGAAACCATCGTGGCCCACTATTCTCCAATCTCACCACAGGACTTTAATGAAGGTGCGTTTGATATCGCTTGGTTTGAAGAAGCCTATGCTGCTGTCGGGGAGGAACGGTTCAATCTGTTATACGATTGTGCCAAGTACATTTCCGGGGGATCTAACCACCGCAGATCCCAATTGTTCGCAGATGCTGCACTAGGCAAGCTTCGACTTGACGATATGCGTGAGTCCGTGTCGGACAAGCGAAACAAGGATCATTTGTTAACCTACAGTTTGATTCCATTCGCTGTAAATCGCGAACAGGATCTGCGTGAGCGATACGACTTCATTCAGAAGTTCCTGATGCAGAGCAAACAATTCGGTGCACAACGCCGTGCCAGTGAAGGTGTGGCATCACAGATTGCACTGGGCAATCTTGCTCGTAATGCAGGTTATGCCGATGTTACGCGGCTGATGTGGGACATGGAAGCACGTAAGTTGGATGAGATGAAATCTTTCTTTGAACCTCATGCATTGGATGCTGACACGACGGCACAATTGGTCATTGATGAGGAAGGCCAACCCGAGATGGTTATCGTTAGCAAAAGCAAGACACTCAAATCTGTACCTGCCCGGTTCAAAAAAGATGGATATATCGCTGAACTGAAAGAGCTGAAATCGGATCTGGTGGATCAGTATCGCCGGGCACGGCAGGAGCTGGAACGTTCGATGACTGCTGGAACGTCATTTACACGTGAGGAAATTGCCAGTCTGATGCAAAATCCGGTTATACAACCGCTGGTAAGAACACTTGTCTTCCAGTCAGGTGACAAGACTGGAAGATTCGATGTATCGTCCAGTGGTTTGGTTGCTCCAGGGCCGGAGGGTACGATCCAGGCACTATCGGAACAGGATCAACTGTTGATTGCTCATCCGCTTCATCTGTATCAGAGCGGAAGCTGGACTGAATTCCAGCGGGATCTGTTCACCCGTCAGGAGCGTCAGCCGTTCAAGCAGGTATTCCGTGAGCTGTATCTTCCTAACGAGGACGAATTGGCTAATGGTACGGTGTCTCGCCGATATGCCGGGTATCAGATTCAACCGAAAAAAGCAGTAGCTCTGCTGAAAGGACGCCAATGGACTGTCAGTTATGAAGAGGGTCTGCAGAAGGTAAGTTATGAGCATAATCTGATTGCGAATCTCTATGCTATGGCAGATTGGTTCTCACCAGCAGATACCGAGGCACCTACCTTGGAGACGGTGCAGTTCTACGATCGTAAGAGCTACAAATCTGTAGCGCTGCAAGATGTGCCGCTGACGTTCTTCTCCGAAGTTATGCGTGATATCGATCTGGTGGTCAGCGTTGCACATGTGGGAGGCGTAGATCCGGAAGCTAGCCTGACAACAATCGAGATGCGCCACGTCATTGTGAACGAATCGTTGCGTCTGCTGAAGATCGACAATGTACGTTTGGACGGGAATTACGCACGAATTGATGGTGAATTAGGTGAGTATGCTGTTCATCTGGGGAGTGGTAATGTGTTCAAACAAGCCACAGGTGCACTTCATATCGTACCGGTGCACAGTCAGCATCGGGGTCGAATCTTCCTGCCATTCCTCGATGAAGATCCGAGAACAGCTGAGATTCTGTCCAAGGTGATGTTGCTCGCCGAAGATAAAAAGATCAAGGACCCGCAGATTCTTGCACAGTTACAGAACTAGAAGTGATTGAACAGAAGTGAGCCGTCCCTCTTGGGGCGGTTTTTTATTTGCTACTCCGATTTCAATGTAACTTCGAATCTCAATATAACGAGTGTAGAACAAGAATCATGGATGGAAAGTGAACAATATGGAGCAATTCCAACATAAAGGCAGCTGAAGAACCTGTTAAAAGGGACCTCAGTTGCTTTTATATTTTTGGATATTTCAATGGACCGGATTGGTTCCGTTTACAAATAGACTTAGGACCCAGAGCGTGTCGGTATATTCCTTAATCTGATAATTAATTGCATTAATTGGTTGATCGGGAGTGGGTCGAACCGACTGTTTTTAAAAGTAAAGAATTTGTTCTAAAGTAGTTACGGAAATGTAAATAATTCGTTTTCTTGTTTTGTTATCTGAATTATTAATATGGTGATTCCAAAGAACTAGGCTTGTTCCAATCGGTCATTTACCAAATTTAAGGGGATGTAATTCATGAGCATGTCGGCTATCGTTAGGAAGCGAAATCTGCTGACTTGCTTGCAGGCTGCAGTTTCAGAAGCCATGTGCAGGACGACCTGAATGCTTGAAAGACTGGGATCAAGCCAGTTCGCATTCCCTTGTATACATATATTCAACATGTGCACAAGAAAAATGATCAAGAGAGAAGGAGAACTTACAACATGAACAGAAGACTCAATCTGATTTTCCTCAAACGATGGTTTATGTTATTAATCATCGTGGCGGTTGCGGCTATGCCGCTACACGCCTTCGCCGCGGAGGCGGAATCTGGGGCCAATCGGCCTTGGATGAACAAATCCTTGTCTGCGGAGGAACGTACCGAGCTGCTGCTCAAGGAGATGACGCTGGAGGAGAAAGTTGGATTCGTAACCGGTAAAGTAAATAACTATTATGGTTTCTATAATGATGGATTGGAGCGCCTCGGCATTCCGGCATTACAGATGGCAGATGGACCCGCAGGAGTACGTGTGGCTAACCCGGATGTGCAGGACAAAAAGTCCACGGCATTGCCTGCACCCATCGCGCTTGCCGCTTCCTGGGATACCAATCTGGCCAAGAAATATGGCGATCTGATCGGTCAGGAAGCACATGATACAACACATAATGTAGTGCTCGGTCCTGGGCTGGATATTGCACGTACACCATGGGGTTCCCGGAACTTCGAATCGCTGGGGGAAGATCCGTTACTGGCTTCCGGTATGGGTGCAGCGTATGTGAGTGGGATTCAAAGTAATCCGGTAATCGCTACTGCGAAGCACTATATCCTGAACAACCAGGAGACGGAACGTTTCACGACCAATGCAACAGCCAGCGAACGTGCGATTCAGGAAGTCTATGCACGTCCGTTCCAGGCGATGGTCGAAAAAGCGGATCTCGGTTCAGCAATGTGTTCATTTAACCAGGTGAACGGTACATATGCTTGTGAGAACAAGGAGATGCTGACGGATGTCCTTAGGGATCAGTTTGGCTTCGAAGGGTTTGTCATGAGTGACTACGGTGCAAACTTCAGTACAGCCAAGTCCGCCAATGCGGGTCTGGATCTGGAGACACCGGGAGAGCCTTACGGCAAATGGGGAGACAAATTGTTGGAAGTCGTGAACAATGGCGAAGTCAGCGAGCAAACCATTGATGAGAAGGTTAGACGCATTTTGCTTCAAATGTTCGATAAAGGACTGTTCGATAACCCTGTAACGAATACACAAATCAATGCTAAGAAAGACGGCAAACAGGCACGTGAAATTGCAGAAGAGAGCATGGTTCTTTTGCAAAACAACGATAATGTGCTGCCGCTGTCCAAGAAAAACGTGAAATCCATCGCTGTCATCGGTCCGGATGCAGATAACGCATCTGCTGCTGGTGGAGGTAGCAGTCTGGTTAATCCGACGTATACCGTAAGTCCACTTCAAGGCATTCGTAACCGTGCCGGTAACGGTGTGGATGTAAAATATGCTGCCGGAACCGATCCTATCTCCGCAGGAGATGCATTTAATGGACCATCCGCCGTACCTTCTACTCTTTTATCACCAGCGGATGCTCAGGAAAGTGAAAGAGACTATGGTACAGATCGCGCGGAATACGGTCTGCGTGCTGAATACTGGACGAATAAAGATATGGAGGGTAATCCTTCTTTGGTCCGTACAGATCATCAGGTCAACATGAATCTTGGATTCTACAACTATGAAGGTTTTAACGCACAGTCTTCCAAGCTTCCAGTGACACCTACGAAATTCAATGCCAAAATGTCTGCTCGTTGGACAGGGGCGATCACAGCACCTCAAACGGGTGAATATAAACTGTCCCTGACCAGTCTAGGTTCTGCGAAACTGTATGTGGATGATAAGTTACTCGTAGACAATCAAGGTGAAACATTGAGTACAACGAAGAAAGAAATCACATTCAAAGAAGGTGAGTCCCACAATATTCGAATTGAGTATCGTACGGATTTCCCGGTACAGACCAATCATGATATGGGTGCACAGGTTCGTTTCGGCTGGGAAGCTCCAGACGACGCTGTGGATATTAAAATGCAAAAAGCAGTTGAGCTGGCGAAAAAATCCGATGTTGCCGTCGTGGTAACTCGTACGTATGACAGTGAAGGTTACGTCGACCGTTCCGACCTGGAGCTGCCGAATAACCAGGAGCAGCTGATCCGCAAGGTAGCAGCAGCCAATCCCAAAACGATCGTGGTGCAAATGAGTGGTCGCGCTGTTGAAATGGATTCCTGGCAAAAAGAAGTGCCATCCATCGTTCAGGCTTGGTATGCAGGTCAGGAACAAGGTAATGCGTTGGCACGTGTGCTGTTTGGTGATGTGAATCCATCCGGTAAGCTGCCGGTGACGTTCCCATCAGATGATTCCCAGACCCCGGTATCCACTGCGGAACAATTCCCGGGTGTGAACGGGGTGGGCAACTATTCCGAGGGTATTTTTGTAGGGTATAAAGGATATGACAAAGAAGGCATGACACCGGCGTTTGCTTTTGGACACGGACTGTCGTATACCGATTTTAATTATCGTAATCTGCATGTGAAAAACACTGGTAAAGGCGATAAGGAAACTGTAGAAGTATCCCTGAATCTGCGTAATACCGGTAAAGTTTCCGGTGCAGAAGTTGTACAGGTCTATGTTAGCAATCTGCCAACTAAAGTTGAAACTCCAGAGAAGCAGCTTGCTGGTTGGGCGAAGGTAGATCTGAAGGCAGGCAAGCAGCAGCGGGTCAACATTCAACTGGATCGCAGCGCATTGTCCTACTGGGATGAAACATCCCATGAATGGGTAATGCCTAAGGGTAAAGTCCAAGTGTATGTTGGCAGTGCATCGGATGATATCCGTCTGACAGGCAGTGTGAATATCGGAAGCAAGTCCGGTAAATAAAAGTTCAATAAGGGAGATTGGAAGGTTGTTCTCCCAGTGAAGTTATTTCGTTAAATGCAGTTTGTTCTACTTCATATAGATTAGGAAAATGAGTCGTGGCCTAGTGGCCGCGGCTTTTTCCACAATGGAAGGAGAGTGAAGCGTGATGAACATAGGCTGGCGAGAGCATCCCAAACGATGGATGATCCTGTTGATCGCAGCTGTTTGTTGTGTTGGTATAGGAATCTGGCTTATCTTCAACCGAAGTGAACAACCCGCTCCGCCACCGGTTGTGGACAAACAGAGAACGGCCGAAGTCTGGTTAACCACGGGAGATCAGCAAAATCTGCTTACACCACAGAAGCCCATTCCAATTACCGATCACCATGATGCAGACCCAAGATCTTCAGTTTCTTCAACGCAGGAGTCAGACATTTCTTCGTCGGCGTTCACCATACAGATTGACTCGGAAAAGATATATCAGACCATGGATGGATTTGGCGCAGCGATGACGGGTTCATCTGCGCATCTGATCAACGAGCTCCCAGAGGAACAACAAGAGCAACTGCTGAAGGAACTGTTTACAACAGAAGGGCTGAACATGGATATGGTGCGTCATACGATTGGTGCCTCCGATTATTCGGTAGATGGATCAGGTGTGGCTTCGAGTTATACCTATGATGATATCGAGTCTGGCAAGGACTATGACATGGAATCCTTTTCGATCGAAAAGGATCAGGAAGTTGTGAACATGCTGGAGAGTGTAGCTGATTTGAAACCGGATCTTAACGTACTGGGCACACCGTGGACGGCCCCGGGCTGGATGAAGTATGGGGAGAAGACCACTAACGGTTGGTATCTGGATTACAACGATCCTCAGGTGTACGAAGCGTACGCAAGATATTTTGTGAAATATATCAAAGCGTATCAGGCAAAGGGCATTCCCATCTACGGGATCACGTTGCAAAATGAACCGGAGTTCACCTCGGATAAATATCCGAGTATGAGTATGGGCGCCGAAGAACAAGCGATGTTCATACGGGATTATCTCGGCCCGGCTCTACAGGATGCGGGACTGGACACGCGAATCATCGCGTATGATCATAACTGGGATCAGGCGGTTGATTATACCGCTACGGTGCTTGGTGATGAGCAGGCTGCTGTCTATATCGATGGATCTGCTTTTCACTGTTATGCAGGTGATCCATCTGCCATGTCGGAAGTGCATGAGCGCTTCCCAGACAAAAATATCTATTTTACCGAATGTAGTGGTGGGGAGTGGAGTCCTGATTTTGGCGAGAATCTGAGCTGGCAAATGTCCAATCTCATCATTGGTGCACCTCGCAACTGGGCGAAAAATGTACTGCTCTGGAACATCGCACTCGATCCGCAAGGGGGACCCACGAACGGTGGCTGTGAGAACTGTCGTGGGGTTGTGACGATTGACCCCGACAGTGATGAAATCACTAGAAATGTCGAGTATTATGCGTTAGGCCACATCAGCCGTTATGTACGTCCAGGAGCTGTGAGAGTTGATTCCACGCAAGAACAGGGCAAGATCGAGAACGTAACCTTCCGCAATCCGGATGGAACGATGGTGCTGGTTGCAGCTAACACGGGTGAGGCAGAAGTTTCCTTTGATGTAGTCATGAGCGGAGATTCGTTTCGATATATACTGCCTTCCCAATCGGCAGCAACCTTCCGTTGGAAGCCAAAAACGGAGGTAGAACGTTGACTCAAGCTTGGAAATTATGGGTACAGATTGAATGATGAACATGATAAAATAAACGTAGAGTTATTTCAAATTTGATGTATTAAACAAGTCCGATCCCAGGATCGGGCTTTTACATAACTTTTTACTTTTAATAGAGAAGGAGCATACATTGGACATGTTAGTCGCTGCATATCGGGAACAGGATCATGACAAGTTGGTCGAGATCTGGGAGAGTGCTGTTCGGGCAACACATACGTTTTTGGAAGAGCATCACATTCAGTTCTACAAAAAAGTGGTGAGTGATGTGTTGCAACAAAAACAAGTTGAGATTTGGGAAGTGCTCAATACGAAGCAACAACCCGTGGGTTTTATTGGTGTGGATGATAACTTTATCGAGATGTTATTTGTGGATCCGAGTCAACACGGACAGGGTCTAGGACGTCTTCTAATAGACCATGCCTTCAAAATCAAAGGCCGTCACCTCAAGGTGGATGTTAATGAGCAGAATACTGGGGCAGCCCGATTCTATGAAAAGATGGGATTTGTACAGATGGGGCGGTCTGAATTGGATAGTTCCGGTAATCCGTTTCCGCTGTTGCATCTGGAGATCAAACAGGAAGAGGCCGAGAGATTGTCGTAATGGATAGACCATGAGTTATAAATGACCAGGATGAGGAGTGTGCAGGATGACACAGATCAAGGTGACACCGGAACAACTGGAGACGGTCAGTGGGCAGTTCGCTCAGGCACATCAGCAATTATCGGGATTCATGTCCACATTGGACGGTAAGATGAGTGTCATGCGCAGCAACTGGGATGGCATGGAGCGTGAGCGTTTTTATAACGATTATTCAACGGCACAAGGCACGATGAAATCTGTTCTGGAACTGGTTCTGTCCATTCAGTCGGAGCTTAAGAAGATTGCCGAGCGTTTCCGCACGACAGATGAAGAGGCGGTGAGCCAGGCAATCATGACGGCGCTGACCGCAGCGCGGGCGCTATCAACCATGGGCAAAAATAAAGGCGATGATCTGGACAAAACGCCAGGTCCACCAAAGAACATGGATGAATGGGATGAGAAGGATGCCGAGAAATACCAGAACTATGAGGAAATGCTGAAGAAAGCCAAAGAGATGGGTGACGAAGAACTGGCGCAGCAGATTCAGGCCAGTATGAACATCATTCGGCTTCAGTACGAAGATGTAATCTATCAGACTGACCCCAATACTGGCAAGACGGTAAAAATAACCGAGGATTCCATCGTAGGTACGTATCAGGTGAAAAGCGACAAGGGCGAAACGACCACCATCAGTCTGGATAAACAGGGCAATGTGGTGGACTATAGCAAGGATACGGAAAAGTATAGGTATTCGGAGCAAACGCACACGACCAGTCAAGGCGAGCATCTCTTTGGCAAAGCAGCACAAACGGCTACAGCCTACGGGATTGGTCTGCTGCTCACAAGCAAGACGGGCTCTGCCTTTACAGAACATGCCACTGGACTTGGTTCTTCGTTCGTTGCGGACAAGTTCCTGTTCTCTGTGCCGGAAGAAGGCGAGACACGTACGATGATCTACCGTACCAATAAGGACACGGGTAAAATCGAGAATATGATCGTGGTCACGCGCGGCGACAACGATATTGAATATACTCCGTGGCGGGAGTACTTCTAAGCCACGGATGGGGTTGGCAAGCGGGCAACACAGGGATACCTGGTTGCGGCCCGCTTGCTGACCCACCGCATGGAGCCATGTGGTTGTGTATCACATGGCTATGCGTGTGGAGGGCAGGCGGCTTATCCGTGAGCCTGCCTATAGAGAAACACCCCGGCAACCTTTTCCCTGAGATGTGAAGGATGCCGGGGTGTTTTGGATTCTTCTTACCGATTAGCCACGGTCGAAGGACCGGGCCGGAAGGATGTCTTTTTTTGCCAGAGATTAATGTGTCTCTTCATCCAGAAACGGTTTGTTCACCGCATAATACATAAAGCCCATCAGCAGCACACCACCCACCAGATTACCCAAGGTCACGGGAACCAGGTTGTGAAGCACACCTTCAAATGAGATCGTCCCCGGGTGATTCAGCACAAGTGCAATCGCGAACGTACACATATTGGCGATACTGTGCTCGTATCCCGAGATGAAGAAGCAGAACACAAAGAGCATCATGGCAAACATTTTGGCTCCATTCTCCTTCATAAACATTGGAACAAAGAACGCCATACACACAAGCCAGTTACACAGAATTCCCCGGAAAAAGAGCTGCATGGTTGGAACTTCCATTTTGTGTTCTACCACGCTTAACAGAAAACCATTCACCTGAGACGAGTCGAACAATCCGGTCAGGTAGATTAACAGGGCAAACACAGCTGCGCCCATCAGGTTACCGCTATAACTCGCAATCCACAGCTTGATCACTTCGAACCAGCGCAGTTTCTTGCGCAGCGCCGCATACGTGTAATAAAACGTATTGCCCGTGAACAGGTCACCCCCGCCATAGGCGATCAGAATGATGGCCGCCCCAAACGTAATTGCCGCCATCGGATAGGTGAACGGGGACTGCTCCATATAAAAGAAGTTACCTGTCTTAAACGCCACGATGACGCCGAATCCGATAAACATACTGGCCAGCATGGAGCGTGCAAGGTACCTGATTAAACTTTGTTTGTAAATCTTGTGTTTCTTCAGAGCTAGTTGTTCCACGTTGCGTAAAGCTTCCGTTTCCATAATTCTCCTCCAATAGCATGGTGTCTTGCTTACCATTATAACGAAATTATGGAAATTGGGGAGGGTAAACTTGGTTTATTGATTATTACTTCCTTGTTTCAATTGCAGTGGAGCGGAAGCAGGATCGGACGGGAAGCCAAGGCTTCTTCCACAATCTGTTCAGGCGTCAGGTCTCGATCATCCCAGAAAATGAGATTACTGATCCCCGCATGTGGAACCTGCTGTTGTAGCTCCGTCAACATGTCATCCAACTCGGCTTCCGTTCCTTCAGAGTCCATCAGTTTGCGGACCAATTCTACCAAATGTAATCTATTGTCCATATCGATACCTCCTGAATGATTCATAGCGTGAACAAATTAGTCTTTCATGGGCTGATTCAATGGATCATATAGAATGATCACCGGAAAAAATTTGGGCTCAAGCATCAGACTAATGCGTTGTTCGTCTTGATCAGTATATGAAATGATATAGTTCCCGAAATGAGACTCGTAGATGAAGTCTTGGAATTGAAAGGAATGTTCGGGATACTTTATCTTCACATATAACGTAGTAACTCCTCGGGCCAAGGTTTCTTTTAACATAGGAATTTGGGCCAAAATGATAATAGCAATAAGAACAATTAGTATACGTTTAGCGAGACGGGTCAGATGGATTCACCCCATTATCGTTAATCAATTTTCAACAATTCATGAAGGCCCATCTCAAAATAGATATCACTCCATAAGGATAGCCAGATTACCAAACTGCTCGCCTTTTTCCATACGTTCGAATGCTTTTACTACGTCTTGCAATGGATATACGCCATCAATTACAGGATGTATGTCATGGTGCTCCACGAATTGCAGCATCTGGATAAACTCCTCACGGCTGCCCATAGAGGTGCCGATCAGACTGATCTGCGGGAAGAAGATAGAGCGAATTGGTAGGGTCAGATCATCCCCCGAGCTTGCACCATACATCACGATACGTCCACCTGGTCTGATTATATCAAAATATTTTGGGAACATGGCTTGTCCGATGCTATCCAAGATGATGTCTACAGGTTCCAGATCGTTCTGCGTACTCCAATCGGCATGGCTATCCAATGCATGGGTAGCACCCAAGCGCAGTGCCTCATTTCTTTTGGCTTCACTTCTGGAGGTGACGGTCACCGTGGCACCAGCCGCTACTGCCATGAGCAGGGCATAGGTTGCAACACCACCGCCAATACCTGGAATGAGCACATGTTCACCTTTCTTCAATACACCGCGAGTGAATAAGGCGCGATAGGCCGTCAGCGCTGAAAGGGGCAATACGCCTGCTTCCTCCCAGGATAGGTGGGCTGGCTTAGGCAGGGCATTTTCAGCAGGCAACGTTATATATTGAGCCAGTGTTCCATCCGTAGGGCCACCAACAATATCGGGTACGGTCGGCACTTCAGATGCATGTTCCCAAGCGAGTGTAGGGTGGATAATGACTTCATCTCCTATCGCGAACCCTCTTACGCTTTCGCCAATCGCTACGATAATACCTGCTCCATCGGAACCGGGAACGAGTGGGATGTCCTGAGGGCCGCGTCCTGCCATGATGAATAGATCCCGATGATTGATACCAGCGGATTTTAATTGAATCTGCACTTCCCCGGCTTCTGGTGCCCGAGAGATTGACTCTGTATATTGAAGACCTGCAAGGCCGCTCTGGGCCGAATGAACGATAGCTTTCATTTTCAATATTCCTCCTGTCTGTGTAGCCAGATTTCACTACTGAGCCTCATTGTACAGACGGAGCAGATTCACGTAAAATGAACAAAAATGATTGTCAGTATCATTAAAAATAATAGATAAGCACTTTGCATGAATCGGATGATGCAGGATGCCGATATAACGACGAGCAGGTGATCAGGATATGGATGCAGGTGATTTGAAAATATTTCAGGCGGTTGCCCGCGAAGGTAGTATCAGTAAAGCTGCGCTCTCACTTAATTATGTGCAGTCCAATGTAACAGCACGGATTAAACAGTTGGAGACCCAACTGCAAGTACCGCTATTTCATCGTTCCAATCGGGGGATGTCGCTTACACCAGCAGGCGAGAACCTGCTTGGGTATGCGGATAGAATATTGGAATTATTATATGAAGCAGAGCAGGCCACGCAAGTGGGTAACCCACCAGCTGGCATGCTTCGTCTGGGTGCCATAGAGACAGCAGCTTCTACTTTTCTGACGCCGCTCTTGGCTGAATATACTTCATGCTACCCGGAAGTACAGCATTCGCTTGTCACGGGTGGGACCCATGAACTGAACCAGAAGGTTATTCAACATGAATTGCATGGAGCCTTAATATATGGCCCGATTGATCATCCTGAGCTGAATTATATGAAGATGTATGACGAGGAATTGGTGTTGATCGCTGAACCTGGAGTACATGAAATGTACACGTTATTGTCCAGGCCGATGTTGTTTTTTGAGATCGGATGCACTCATCGCACTCAGGCGGAATCCTTTTTGAACGATCAGGGTATCCACACGTTTAACATCATGGAATATGGAACACTGGACACGATTCTGAATGGTGTATCTGCCGGGCTCGGCGTATCATTGCTGCCACGTTCTTCGGTTACCAAAGCAGAATTAAGAGGTGAGATCGCGGTGATGTCTTTGCCTGATCCCTATTGTCGGTTGGAAGTAGGATTTGTGTATTCCCGTGGTGAACATATATCTAGTGCACTCAGCGCTTTGGTTGAGATTATTACAGAACCAGACCTATAAGAGGTTGTTCAAAAGTCCATTTATGAACATGAACATGCACTATAAAGGAGTGAGTGATCTTGAAAGAAACTGCGTTAACGTTGGCTGATGCCTTTAATCAGGTAGATTTTATTGTGGGCGGTCACGGCAGTCGCCAAGTGAAGGTGCTTCAGAACGTACTGGACCAGATCGATGGGGAGTTGTTCAGTGACCACTACGGGAACGGCCCACTCATTGAAGAATTTCAGCAACAGATGGCTGACGTTCTTGGCAAGGAATCGGCGGTATTTTTTCCAAGTGGAACGATGGCGCAGCAGATAGCATTACGAATCTGGTGTGACCGCAAAGATGTAAAACGAGTAGCTTACCACCCTCTGTGTCATCTTGAAATCCATGAGGAAGACGGACTGAAAGAGTTGCATCAGATTGAAACAATTTTACTTGCGGACAAGGATCGTTTGATTTGTTTGGAAGATGTACAAGCGCTTGATCAGGACATTGCCTGTCTGCTGTTGGAACTTCCGCAACGTGAGATTGGTGGGCAATTACCGGCGTATGAAGAACTGGAAGCGATCTCGGCCTATTGCCGTGAACGCGGGATTAAGCTACATCTGGACGGGGCACGCCTGTTTGAGATCACTCCCTATTATCAGAAAACACCTGCGGAGATTTGCAGTTTGTTTGATACGGTGTATGTTTCCTTTTATAAAGGCATTGGAGGTATTGCGGGGGCTATATTGGCGGGTGATCCGGATGTGATGCAAGAATCGAAAGTATGGAAACGTCGGCACGGCGGAGATCTGATCGGTCTGTATCCGTATATTCTGAGTTCTCAATATTATTTCAATGAACGGATTGGCAAAATGGAACTGTATTACGAGCAGGCTCAAGAACTCGCCTTACTACTGAATGCGTGTCACGGGATACAAACGTTGCCCGAGGTACCGGTATCAAATATGTTCCATGTACACTTTGCGCTCGCTGCCGCCGAAGTTGAACCAATTCTTGTGCAAATGGCTCAGCAGTATGGCATAGGAATGACTTCATATCTGAACAAAACAAGTGGGAACAGCTGTGCCTTTGAACTGTCTACGGGTGATCGTTATGAGAAAGTTCCTCAGGACAAGCTGCGTGCAGCACTGGAATGGCTGGATCAAGAGTTGCGTAAACAGTTGAGATAAAAAGTTGATTTTAATGCTCGACTCTTGTTTGGGTAAGGCGTTGCGCTTCAAGGAGAACTATTGAATTCACAACGGCTGATCAGTGGAGAAAAGTACCTTAAGGGGGAGTTCAAGTGACGTCAATAGAATTGGAACCGATTCGTGATCTTTTGGTAAAAGCCTACGATACAACAATGGGAGATGGGTGTACTCCTGAAACACAACAGAGCATTGAGGATTTTGAGCAAAAGTATAATGTGAAACTGCCCGCAGCGTATCGCGCACTTTTGCTTGAGTTCGGTGCATGTAATTTCGGCGACCCTGCCTTGTATTCGGTGAAAGAACTGAGCTGGGCTTATCCGGATTTTTTGGAAGTATACCGTGAATATGAGAAAGAATACGAGCTGCCAGCTGACCTCCAGCCTTTCCCGATTGGTGGATTTGGTGAAGGAAGTACGGCTATACTGGATCAAAGTTCAGGCAAGATAATGATGTTGATTCACGATGCAGGGGAAACTCCTCTGCGGGAAATTGCTGTGGATTTTAATGAATTGATGACGATGCTGGCTGAGTCGGCAATCTGGGTTCAGGAACAGATGAATTAACAAGGTAGACGGAAGGATGCGCAATTGGCTTATGGATATTCGGAAGTTAAGATACTTTATCACGGTGGCAGAAGAACTTCATTTTCACCGTGCAGCGGAAAAATTAAATATGACGCAACCACCGCTGAGCCAGCAGATTCAGAATTTAGAGGATGAGCTTGGCGTGAAGTTGTTGGAGCGCACCAGAAAAATGGTTCGTCTCACCCCGGCAGGTGCGGTATTTCTGGAACAGGCCAGGCTAATCATGGCCCAGCTCGAACGATCTATTCAGCTTACACAAAAGGCAGATCAGGGCATCATCGGGCATATAACCATAGCCTTTGTGGATTCGGCTTCGGGGAGCATTATGGTGGATGTTCTTAGGAAATTTCGCGCTGCGTATCCTCAGATTGAATTGACGCTGCGTGAGATGACTTCATCCCAACAATTGCAGGCACTGGAAGACGGACAGATCCATATTGGATTTTTGCGATATCAGGAAGATACTCGTCATGTCTCGTTCCGCCCCTGCCAGATGGAAACGTTGATTGCTGTATTGCCAGATCATCACCCGAAGGCTTCTCAGACTCAAGTTTCAATTCGAGAACTGGCGGATGAAGATTTTATTTTATTCCCAAGGCATCTGGGTTCCCCGTTCCATCGTCTCGTTTTGGATTATTGCAGGGAGCATGGCGTAGATCCTCGAATTACGCAGGAAGCGATCCAGATGTATACGATTGTGAATCTCGTTGCGGCGGGCATGGGCATTTCCATTGTTCCGTCATCGGTGGATGTGTTCCAGCGTAAGGGTGTAGTCTTTCTTCCATTAGAAGAAAATCCGCCCTCCGTACCGTTGTACACGGCATGGCGGACGGATATGAATCAGGAAGTGGTATCACGTTTTATGAACTTTGTTGATGAATGTGTTTAACCCGTCTTGGTCGGATCACGCTCAATCCATGGATTCAATATTTCATCAATACGAGTCATGATCGCAGGGTCCAGTTTCACACCAGAAGCTTTTACATTCTCCAATACCTGCTCCGGCCGGGATGCACCGATAATCACGGAACTAACATACGAATGTTGTAGAACCCACGCCACAGCGAGTTGGGGGAGAGTTAGACCAATCTCTTTAGCGAGTGGAACAAGCTGTTGCACAGCGGTAAGAACATCTTCACGTAACCACTGTCCAGCCAGTTTATTGAAAAAGGGTGCTCCTGCCTCAGCTGCTGCGCGTGATCCGGTGGGCAATGCTGCGTTAGGCGCATATTTGCCTGATAGTATACCCTGAGCAAGAGGAGACCATGTAATCTGTCCAAGTCCTGCTTGGTCGCTTGCAGGCACCACTTCTTGCTCAATCACACGCCATAACATTGAATATTGGGGCTGACTTGCAATGAAGGGTATATGAAGTTCCCGCGCCAAAGCGGCTCCTCGTGCAATCTGATCTGCGTTCCATTCACTTACGCCAATGTAATGGACTTTGCCCTGACGCACCAAATCGGAGAATGCCAGAAACGTCTCTTCCAGCGGAGTATTGTAGTCATAACGGTGAGCGTAATAGACATCGATATAATCCGTCTGTAGCCGCCGTAATGAACCATTGCAGGCTTCCATGATGTGTTTACGTGAAAGTCCGCGGTCATTATGACCTGTGCCGGTTGGGTGACAGACTTTGGTGCACAGTTCAATACTTTCTCTTCGTATATCCTTAAGAGCCTGTCCCAGTACGGACTCTGCCTTGGTATTGGAGTACACATCTGCGGTATCAAATGTGGTAATACCTGCATCCAATGCGGTTCGCACACAAGCTTCTGCTATTCCATCCTCGACTTGCGCTCCATGCGTAATCCAGTTGCCGAGTGAAATCTCACTGACGGTTAATCCACTGTTTCCTAATTTGCGATATTCCATTCATGTCGCCTCCCTAAGTCATCTGGACTCCATTGTAACAATGGCAGATTAATAGGTGAAATATCTTTTAACCTCATCTTTGATACGAAAAAAGTATCAGTGAATCTACATTTTCTCCTGGAGGTATTTGCGATAGAGAGCAGGCGTAATTTCCTCGAACTTTTTGAATATTTTGATAAAATATCCCGATTCATTAAATCCCAGCTCATCACTGATCTGTGAGACAGGCATGTCGGTGACCTCCAGCAATTGCTTGGCCCACTTTATCTTGAGTTTTGCCAGATAGGTGGTGAAGTTCTCGCCCGTTTCCTTGGCAAACAGTCTGCTGAAATAACTCGGACTCAGGTGGCATAGATCGGCCATTTGTTTGAGTGAAACCTGCTCACTCTTGTGACTGTGAATGTATTCAAAAGCAGGCTGAAGCACCGGGCTGGAGCTTTCCGTATCACTTGGGCTGTTCTTCAGATAAGCATCCGCTATCGCATTGGTCATCTCTTTTTTGATCGACTCGATATTACGAATGGAGTAACCCGGCAGAATGGTGGAGAGGTTTAGAGTCTCCTGATTGCCTGAAGCTTTTTCGAACATTTCAACTAACAGATTTTTGTTGAGCGCTTCTTCCACAATGTAGTTGCAGAGCAGGGATAACATGTTAGAGATTTTCACAATCTCTTCATAGGTCATCACAGGTAGCTGGGCGTAATCATCCTTTAATTCCTCCAGCTTGGCTGCATGCATGGGTACGTTTTTGGACGTGACAATTTGCTCCAAGTCGCTACCCTTTTCCGGATCGGCGAGTTTCACTTGTCCTGCCATGACGGCGCCGATATATTTGCCATCAATCGTGATCGGAATCGCGATATCTATAATATTGAAATGGCATAAATACACATAAGGTTCATTCAATCGGACCGCTTCCAGACCACCGCGTGAATCACATTTTTGACAGTAGGGGAGAAGCTCCGGGTCTTTACGGACATTCTGGCAGAAAGCCTGACAGCTACTGTGACTGGTTACGGGAATGCCTTTATAATCAACGGTGAGGATCGCCAGTTTGGTTACTGTTGCGAGAGAATCTTGTAGACGCTTCCATTTATTTAGGTCCAGAATTTTATTGATATGCAGATATTCTTTGATCATTGGTGCAACCTCCATAGGCTAACCTGATTCATAATTTAGGCCGTTAAAAGTTAGCAAGTTGTACATATTAAGATGTAATGATGACGGGTAATGTATAATGGGAGGTCAAAATTCAACCATCTCATGACAATAAGATACCATGATTGCGCCAAAAAGCAAAAAATTACGATTGTAAATTATAATAATTTGTTATCAAAGTCCACTGTAAACCTGCTGCTCATGCGTTATATTAAGGTCAATTGTAAGAAATTAAAATTTGATGTAATCACTACACTATTTCATATCCTTAGGAGGCATATAATATTATGAGAAAAGCATTTATCAGCCCAACCAAATATGTACAAGGCGAAGACGAGTTGTTGAACCTGGGGTACTTTGTTAAATCTTTTGGAGAATCTGCCTTGCTTATTGCACATCCGGATGATGTACAGCGTGTCAAAGCAAAGCTGGATGCAACAGCCGAGAAATTTAATATTACGTTTGTTGAAAGCGGTTTTAAAGGGGAATGTTCCCGTGAGGAAGTTGCTCGTCTGCAAGCGATCGCGAAGGAAAAAGGATGTGACTCTACCATCGGTCTTGGTGGTGGTAAAGCCATTGATGCGGCTAAATGTGTAGCTGAAGGCGAAGCACTGATCATCTGCCCAACGATTGCGGCAACAGACGCACCGACAAGTCACTCCGCTGTATTGTACACACCGGATGGTTCTTTTGATGACTATGCTTACTTCAAACAAAGCCCAAGTGTGGTACTCGTTGATACAACGGTAATTGCTAATGCACCAACACGTTTCCTCGTATCCGGTATGGGAGATGCGCTCTCTACATACTTCGAAGCAAGAGCAACAGCGAAATCTTATTCCCGTGTAAACGCAAGTCTGCCAATGGGTTCCCGCGAAGGATATACACCTTCTGCTGTGGGTACCAATGCGGCGCTTGCACTGGCAAAATTGTGTTATGAAATGCTGCTGACTGATGGTGCAAAAGCAAAAGTAGCGAGTGACAGCAACGTTGTGACACAAGCGCTGGAAAATATCGTTGAGACCAACATTCTGTTATCTGGTCTTGGATTCGAAAGTGGCGGACTGGCCGCAGCACATGCAATTCACAACGGTTTGACTGTTCTGGAAGGCACACATCATTTCTTCCATGGTGAAAAAGTATCCTTCGGTACAATCGCACAGCTCGTCCTTGAAAATGCACCAACTGAAGAGCTGCATGAAGTCATGGACTTCTGTCTCGAAGTGGGACTGCCGATCAGCTTGGCGGATATCGGTGTAGATACGATTAGTCAGGAAGAACTGTTGAAAGTGGCAGAGATCGCTTGTATTCCGGAAGAATCCATTCACGCCATGCCGTTCCCAATCACCGTTCCTGAAGTAGCTGCTGCCATTGCAGCGGCTGACCGCATGGGCCGTGAGTACAAATCAGCTCGCCGGGAGGTAAAATAATGAAGAAAATTATTAACCAGGCCGAACATGTTGTTATGGAAATGTGCAACGGGATTGCGCTTGCACACCCGGAGCTTGAATTTCTGAAAAAATATAAAGTCATCAAGCGCAGAGAGATTCAGGCCGATAAAGTCAGCCTGATCAGTGGCGGAGGCAGCGGACATGAACCGGCTCACGCTGGTTATGTGGGTAAAGGCATGCTGGATGCAGCGGTGTGTGGAGATGTATTCGCATCTCCTTCCCAAATCCAGGTGTATCAAGCGATCAAGGCAACAGCCAGCAACAAGGGGACACTCCTGATCATCAAGAACTACAGCGGCGACATGATGAATTTCAAGAATGCAGCACATCTGGCTGAAGAAGATGGCATCAACGTACAGTATGTACGTGTTGAGGATGACATCGCTGTACAAGACAGTTTGTATACCGTTGGGCGTCGCGGCGTTGCCGGAACTGTACTGGTTCACAAGATCGCCGGAGCAGCAGCCGAAGAAGGCCGCAGTCTGGCAGATGTGAAATCCGTTGCTGAGAAAGCAGCTCAGAACGTGCGCAGTATTGGTTTTGGATTCACATCCTGTACGGTGCCCGCCAAAGGCACGCCTACATTTGAAATTGCTGAAGATGAGATGGAATTCGGCGTAGGGATTCATGGTGAGCCAGGGATTCGCCGTGAGAAATTGGTATCAGCGGATGAATTGGCAGGACGTATGGTCGAAGCATTGCTCGCAGACATGAAGCTGGATAAGGATGCATCCGCTGAGATTGCGGTGCTCGTGAATGGTTTTGGTGCAACACCACTGCAAGAACTGTATCTGCTCAACAATTCCGTTCAGCGTGAGCTTGCTGGACATGCAGGTCTGAAGGTCGCTACTACGTTTGTAGGCAACTACATGACAAGTATCGATATGGCGGGTGCGTCGGTTACGATCCTGAAACTGGATGATGAACTAAAAACGCTGTTGTTCAAGGAAAGTGATACACCTGCATTTAAAGTATCCGGCCCTCCAGCAGCACAAGTGGCGTATTCCGAAGCGCTGGAAGCTGTTGTGGGTGAAGACGCTCCTGTATCTTACGAAGTGGAGACGGATGCATCAGCTGCGGTCATCGAAGGCAATCAATTTTCACTGGACAATGTCGTCTATCTGATCGATAAAATGGGTGAGATCATCATCAAGAACGAGGTACCGTTCTGTGAACTGGATTCACATGCCGGTGATGGCGATTTTGGTATGAGTGTGGCAAAAGGCTTCCGCCAGTTGAAACGCGAATGGAATCACATCATTAACGAAGATAAAAAAGACATCGGATCATTCCTCGATGCATGTTCCTTGGTCATCATGGAATATTGTGGTGGCGCATCTGGCCCGATCTGGGGTTCAGCATTCCGTGCAGCTGGCAAAGCTGTAGGGGATAAACAGCAATTAAACGTTGCTGAATTTGCTGAGATGATCCATGCAGCCGTACACGGGATTCAGTCTACAGGAGAACGTTCCTTCGGACGTGGCGCCGTTGTAGGTGATAAAACCTTGATCGATGCACTCGTTCCGTGTGCCGATTCCTGGACACAAAGCGCAGAGTCTGGCGATGACTTCAAAACAGCATTTGCCAAAGGTGCAGCAGCCGCCGTTGAAGGTGCGAAGAAAACCGAAGACATCGTGGCACGTATGGGACGTGCAGGTGCCGTCGGTGATCGTAGTCTGGGCTACCCGGATGCTGGTGCGTATGCGCTGGGTGTTATTTTCACAGAATTATCTGAGTCGATGAAATAAGATTGGTCACGGGTTTGCCCAGCGTCATTCATCAGACAGGTATAGAGATTGAGTCAGCAAATGTTAAGCTACTATGCAGCAAGTGACACAGGTAATGGCGCCGGACGTCCGGCGCCGTTATGTGTGCCTTTTTTAGGCCATACTAAGTCAATTTTTACATGTTATCATTTACATCTAATTTGAATAGCTCTTTGGACGTATCTACAATGCACTATTATTCATTCATTTATCTAGTATTTTATATTTATTAAGGGGACCTTTATGAGAACAGTCACATCATTCTTAAAAAAACCGCAGGGGTTGTTGGTTTTATCACTCGTTTTGGTCATTTTTGGAAGCTTGTTTGCTGGAATGTTCAACTCTTCCTTTTATTCCGTTAAGGTCAAAGAGATCAAATTCCAAGCCGATCACGGCACGCTATCGGGTCTGCTCTACATGCCTAAAGGGGCAGGTGCGGATGATAAACGTCCGGTCATTATTACAACACATGGATATCTGAATACGAAAGAAATGCAGGATGCACCTGCTATTGAGATGTCCCGACGCGGCTATATTGTGCTTGCACTGGACATGTATGACCACGGGGATTCCCGCTGGAGTGCAGATATTCCGGTAAAGGATCTGTTCGGAACGTTCTGGATATACTCGCAGTTTGATGCAGCCAAATATATTTATGAGCAGGACTTCACCAAGAAAGATGAGAAAGGCAATGCCTACGTGGCAGTCAGCGGTCACTCCATGGGTGGGTTCTCAACGCTGTTGTCAATGTACATGGACGAGATGAGTTCCCTTCAAACAGGATACCGTATGATCTACACAGGCATCTCGGCAGGTGCGGATTACTCTTACGCTGCGGCGGTTGCGCCACAGGATCAGCTTCAGGCTGCATTTGGCAGTCGGACGGTGGGCATGGTCGCGGGGAAATATGACGAGTTTTTCTTCAACAAATCGGATGAAGAGAAAACAGCCGCAGAGAAAGAAGTACAAGGTACGGTGACTAGCAAGGATTTTGCAGCAACGGCTTCGGGTAAAGCCTTCCTTGGCCTTGCACCTGATGCGCCAAGAGGCACGACCGATACATTTACCAAAGTACCATCCGGCGATCTGACCGTAGACGGAAAAGTGGTACGTCCTTCCCAAACGGGTGAGCATATTCTGTTTACGCCTAATCAGACTCACCCATGGAACCATTTCTCGCGTACAACAACTGGGCATCTAATCGATTTCTATGCACATGCATTTAATGGTGTGACGTCGCCTAATCAGACCAATGTGAATCTGGATTCGGGCAATCAGATCTGGTGGGCGAAAGAGGCATTTAACTTTGTCGCTCTGATTGGATTCTTCTTGATGATTGTGCCGCTGATTACGTTGTTGATCAGACTGCCGTTCTTGCGCAAAACGGTAACGGGAGAGATTGCAACGGTGTCCGCAGCAGTCAGTGGGAAACAAAAATCAATCTATTGGCTTGCTATCGCATTCAGCACCCTGATTCCAGCGGCCTTATTCCCAACCTTGATGGATAAAGAGGCAAATGGATTGAATGTGCTTCGCATCATCGCTCTGATTGTACTTGCCGTGAGTGTGCTTGGAGCCATTATCGGGTTCGTGATGGCTGGAAGCAAGAAGAACGACTATACATCAAGCCGCCGGATGAAAAATATTGCGGTAGGCAGCGTAATTCTGGCTATCGTATCTCTCGTGATGTGGATCATCTTCAACTATGCAGATAAGATTGTGGTTACAAGTTCTTACTTCAATGAACCGACTACGAACCAGATTGTTTACTGGGCGCTGGTGTCGGCGTTAATTATGATTCTGGTGACCTTTGCATTCCACTATTTTTCCAAAAAGGATGCAGGAACCCGCTTCAGCGATTATGGGATCAGCCTGAACCCTGTTACGATCATTGCCAGCTTGGTAACCGCAGTACTCGCAGTAGTCATTGGGTACGCATTGTTATTCGTAGTACAGGCGATCTTCGGAACAGATTTCCGGATCTGGACGTTTGCGGTCCGTACGTTCGAGAGTGAACACTTCATTACCGCATTGCGGTATACACCGTTCTTCCTGATATATTACTTTGTCAGCGCGGTTGCCCTGAATGCCAATACACGTGGTAAACGTGGGGGTATGTTCCTGGCCATGGTACTGAATGTTGGCGGGTTGGTGCTGTGGTTGCTAGTGCAATACGGCAAAGACTTTATGACAGGTGTGGCGTTGTATCCAGGTCAGGCATTGAATGGCATTCTGCTCTTTGCACTGGTGCCTTGTCTCATCATCGCTGCTGTGTATGCACGTAAATTGTTTGAAAAAACGAATAACGTATGGCTCGCCGCATTTGTGAACACATTATTGTTCACCATGGTTACGGTGGCGAATACGGCATTGTTTTGGAATTTAGTTTAATGTAAAAAAAGACATGGAATGCACCTAGGATTACACTTGACCACTCCGATTGCAGACCATACTTGATTTGACACTCAGGAACTACACAGACAGAAAACCTTTCGATCTCTCTTATCCCCGAATTTTAATGATTTTTCCCCTGAAGGTAGAAATCCGGTGATAAGGGAGCACGCTTCGCTTCTTCAGGTCCTTTCTGTCTGCTTCGCTCTTGTGTCTATAATAAGTAATATGTCTGCAATCTCCGTTCCGGTGTAATCATGGGTCAAACCATATCCAACGTTACATTAAACGTGGATATAAGTAAGGGGACCGCTCTGTAGCTTGGCTTACAGAGCGGTCTTTTTGATATGGAGGAGCGATCTTGTGTGCCTTAAATTGGATTCACAGTTCCAGATAGTGTAATCTGGAGGTTAGGTGCAGATCGGTAAAAAACCATTTGAACGAGAAGGGATCGGGATGATTCAATGACGCAAAAAATCTATTATGACTCTGCTTATAGAAGAGAGTGGCATACAACAATTACAGGCAGAGTGGACAAGGAAGATGGCGTATATGTCACGCTGGCGGAGACTGCTTTTTACCCGCATGGGGGCGGACAGCCTTGTGATCTGGGACAAATTGGTGGCATCGCTGTTCTGGATGTGAACATTGAAGATGGCGAAGTATGGCATAAGCTGGAACGCACCCCTGAAGAGACTGAGGTACATTGTGAGATTGACTGGGAGCGCAGATTCGATCATATGCAGCAGCATACGGGTCAGCATTTGTTATCGGCAATCACGCTAAAGCTTACTGAAGCGATGACACTCAGTTTCCATCTTGGTACGGAGTATGACACGATTGATGTGGCTACGGCTGAACTGGGAGCGAATCAATTAACCGCCATTGAACAAGAAGTGAATCGTCAGATCTATCGTAACGCTCGCATCAACACGTCTTGGGTTACAGCAGAAGAAGCTGCACAGTTACCATTGGTGAAGCAACCTACGGTAACGGAAGACATTCGCATCGTCGAGATCGAGGGTGTGGAGTATAACGCCTGCGGTGGAACGCATGTGTCGGCGACAGGTGAGATTGGGATCATCAAACTGTTGAAAACTGAAAAAGTGAAGGGCGGTACCCGCATTTATTTCAAATGTGGAACAAGGGCTCTAAATGAATTCACAGCTACACAAAACGTGCTCAATAGCATTATGGTTAAATTAAAGACCAGCAAGGACGAGTTATTGGAGCGCATTGAGAAAATGGAGCTGGAGCAAAAGCAGCTGCAAACTGAGCTGAATGCAGTGAAAACAACGAACGATGCCTATTATGCGGAGGAACTTCTGGCCGCTCGGCAAGGGCTGGTGATTGCTCAGGTTTTTGAAGACAAATCGCTCAAGGATATGCAGAGTCTTGCTACCAAGCTGACGGCAGACCATGAGGGGCTTGTACTCTTTGCCAGTATCTCAGAGGCCAAAGTAGTTCTGGCACAGAACGGACAGCCGCCCGAATGGGCTTGTGGACCTTTCTTTAAAGGCAATCTTGGAGCATACCAAGGCAAAGGTGGCGGCAGTGAAAAGATAGCTCAGGCAGGCTTTGCCAGCAGTGAAGATGCGCTTGCCTTTTACGAATTTACCAAGGACCAGTTGGGACATCACTGATTGCATCTTACGATATAAGACCGACAGCATTTAAATATGAAGTAAGGGACAAGCACGTCACATTGTGGCGTGTTTTCCATTGCCAATAGTTGAAGGAGGTTGGAATATGACAGAACGAATTCCGTGTATACGGGAAGGGTGTGCAAATACCATTTTACCAGCAACAGCGTTGAAAACGGGTGGTTATTGCATGCCTTGCAAGCAGGAGATGGAACGCGAGGAGCGTCAGAGATACATTGAAGCGAATCGACGTGACGTGAACTTGTATGCAGGTATCACAGACCCAGTCGAAATTTTGAAAATCATGCACAAACCTCAGGTTCGCGATCCACTAATTCGTTATACGCCCTATGAACAATCCGAGGAACAGGTATATCTATCTTTGTCTGTAGAGCAACAAGATCAGATGAAGGATTACGCGATGCAACGGATTTGTACAGGTGATGAAGATACGGGCAAAGACATTCTGGTATATCTGGTCTGCTACCATGATATATCGTTGACTGCCGAAATTCCTGAGCTGCTGGAACAGGAGATCTATTATCCTGCCATTTTGTATAAAAGTGCCTCGGGTGAGGTTCGTGATCATCTCTTGCAGCAGGTGAACACCGATGATGAGAATCGGAACCACATATTGCTCATGCTGGCCCATATCGGTGATGATGTTGTTGTGCAGCAGTTCCGGCAGTGGAGACAATCTCCTCCATCTTGGGCGAACGAGTTATACGTGGCACCTGAGCATTACACCACTGAAGCTGGTTGGGAGCTTACAAAAGACGGGCAGCGCAGGGAATTATTCATCACCCCAAGTTATTCACTCTATAAAGTAAAAGAGAATGAAGGACCTAACGTGGAGTTAACCGGAAATTCACTCTCGATGCTGAACCCTAGCACCAATTGCTGTCCATGGTGTGGCAATGCGTTAACCACCTTAATTAGTCTGGATGTTAAGCATCCAGCATTGAATGACGTTTCTTGGCATGCTCAGCAACTTCAGATACGGACTTGCGTGATATGCAGCAGTTACGGTGTGGTTTACATGGAGATGGACGCGGCAGGGGAACCGTTATGGAGTTCACATAATGTCATGCCTGCGGGAATGGACGAGATTGACCTGGACGACTATGGTAAACTTGCACCGGATGTTGGCCAGCAGTTTTGGATTGCGAATGCATCGCGTCATGCATTCCATGCCAGTGAGTGGGCGATGGAGCCATCGTTATCTCAGGTCGGCGGCCATCCGGGATGGGTTCAAGATGCGGAGTACCCAACATGTCCACGCTGTTCCACGAGAATGAAGGCTGTCGCACAACTGGACTGGGGCGAGGTTGAGAAATATGGTGAGGGTATGTATTACATGTTCATATGTGAGCCGTGTCAGATGACCGCCGTATCGTATCAGCAATCTTGATGGTGGAAGCTAGTAGAAGCTATTATAAGCAGTCATTTTATTATAATAATATTACACCGCTGTTAAGGTTGGAATGACAGTAGTAGACAGACTATAACCAAGGGGCATCCCGAAGTTCTTGGAACTTCATGGGATGCCCCTTTGCCCTGCGTAGGATGGATGTGAGATATCTTTGCTACAGCCAGTCGTTTATGCTATTTATTTAGCCGCCAGAGTGAGAATGGGTTGTTTTTTCTACGTGCAGAGGCCGCTTGTCGTACTCACACAGTCTAACGAACCTAGCACGTCTTATTGGGTGAATTTGCAGCAGTATAAAATTCTAACGAATCGTAGCCACGTTATTGCTTCTATTGTCATGGTTTTTCGAAGAAAATCGAAGGGGGTTTCTGTAATAAGACTGCTGAGATTCGTTAGAATTTCATATGTTTTTAAAACTGCGATATAAGGTGTGTCCGATTCGTTAGCGCTTGGCCCAAACCCAAACCCAAACCCAAACCCAAACCCAAACCCAAACCCAAACCCAAACCCAAACCCAAACCCAAACCCAAACCCAAACCCAAACCCAAACCCAAAACTAAACTCACCCCATATACACCAACCGCACATTACCACCTAAGTTACTACTTCGGCGTATGTGCTCTTCACTACATCTCTTTACAATTCCGCAGATGCTTGCTTTAACAAACCAGCCAACCATTCATAGTCCGGCGTATCTTTTTCCTTGAGTTTGATCGTTTTGCGCTCTTCTGGGCCTTCAAATATCCCATCAGGTAGATCGAGTCCGGTTGCATTGAAGATGGTGAAAGACATGGCTTGTTTGGAAGGCGAGATGACCGCAGCGTACTTTCCGTTTTTCAAAAAATGAGGTTTCTTGTATTGTACGCGTTCTTGTACGTCAGGGATGGTATCATGCACTAACTGGCGCAATTGTTCAGCGATTTCTACTTGCCAGGGGATCTGAATCTGTTCAATAAACGCAGTAACTTCTGCATTCTTGGTCATACTTGTTCACCCTCCGTATGGATCTGATTGTGTGTTTCCCATTCTGGTCTTAGGATTCCCATCATCAAGCGGTCATAACGCTTACCATCACGATATACAGCTGAGCGTGCACGACCTTCCAACTGAAAACCAACCTTTTCATAGGAACGGATTGCTTTGGCATTGTAGGCGATGACATCCAGACCAACTCGGTCCAGATTCATCTCATGGAACGCATATCGTAAAATAAGATTCAACGCTTCCGTACCATATCCCTTGTTGCGATGTTTGGCAAGTCCGATGCCAATGGCAAGCTGTCCGCAGCGGTTGTTCCATTCAATGCCATGAATGACGACAAAACCAATCAGCGTATCTTCTTCATGCGTGCGAAGTCTGAAATAAACTTCCTTGTTCTTCGTTTCGCCCTCATCCTCCAACTGTTTCTCCGAATAGGGAATGGCCAGGTCAGTATCCACATTCCGAAGGTACTCCGGGTCTTCGTTCCATTGCAGCATGGTCTGCACGTCTTCAGAGCGTGGTGGCGTCATCTTTAATCGTTTGCTATAAAACAGGTTATCCGTAGTGAGTGTCATAGGGTTCTCCTTTAAATTAAGTTAAGCTTGCTTCACCTTAGTTCCACGTTTAACTCTATGTATATTTCGCAATAGACCTCGCCCCTTTGGCATCTGATAGCCTCATCATACTGGAAATTATAGGTGAATCACAATAGCGTATTTCAGTGGATATAAGTAACCTCTTGTCATAAAACCTAACACGGTAGTAAGATGAAATGATTGATATACATTCAGTGATAAAACCAATAAAAATGTCGGCGGGAGTGGTACGTTATGGAGATCAAAGTGGATGATTTGAGTGGAGTCCAAGTTAAGGCTTTAATTGCGGAGCACTTGCAAGGGATGGCAGCAGATTCGCCTCCAGAAAGTATTCATGCGTTAAATCTGGATGGACTCAAGGAGCCCGAAATTACTTTTTGGTGTGCTTGGGAAGGGGACGACTTGCTCGGCTGCGGGGCTATCAAAGAACTTGATCCAGAGCATGCAGAGTTGAAGTCAATGCGTACCGCTTCGGCTCATCTGAGAAAAGGCGTAGCGAGAAAAATTTTGGCACATATTATGGAGGTTGCCACAGACCGTGGTTATAAGCGAATCAGTCTGGAGACGGGTTCAATGGATTCATTTATCCCGGCAAGGAAGATGTACGAAGATTTCGGATTTGAATATTGCGAACCATTCGCAGATTATGTATTGGACCCGAACAGCACGTTTATGACGAAAAAAATCTAAATGAATTCACATGACAAACCAGTATTCTGTTTTTTTACAGGACGCTGGTTTTTTAATTTTGCAACATATCGTACATTTTAAGAGATGGAAAAAGAGTAGAATAAACTCAATAATACGCATTAAAACAACGTGGCCTTGTGACGAAGAATGTGGAGGGAGTCGTACATGATTTACTGGTGGTTCGATCATATGAATCCGCTGTTTGCTGTCTTGGTGTTATGTCCCATCATTGCTGTGATGCTTGGAGTATGCAGTTATTTTGCCAATTGGTTTAGACTCTGGGTAGCGCTGGTTATATCTTTTATGCTGCCTTTGTTGTATATCGCGAGTGATCTTTCAACATGGGGTAGTAACATAGGCGCTTGGTTCATCTATGGGGCAGGGTACATTTTGCTAACCTGGATTGTACACAGATTGCTTCGTGCCATTGTGGGGTATAAAACATAGGTTATGTCCATATATGTTTGGGATGAATTGGCCATGAGGAACTTCTGGGCTGATTGATGGACAATAGGGTATACTGGACATTATGTCTATGAAACAAGACAGCATTACAGACGTTTTTTACATCAGGAGGACTTGAATTGGCTCAGACAGAAGGAACACTACAGAAGAAGCTTAAACCAAGACACATCAGTTTTATGGCTATGGGTGGTGTCATTGGAACGGGAATTTTTAAAGGCAGTGCAGAGACGATTGGACTCGCAGGTCCGGGCGTTATTGTCACGTACATTTTTGCCGGATTATTGCTGCTGGTTGTTATGGCCGCGATGGCGGAGATGGCTACGGTGTACAAGAACAAAAATATGAAAGACTTCGTGCAGGAGGCATTTGGTAGCAGAGTATCCTTTGTTATGGGATGGATGTACTGCTTTCTATGGTTATCGGTGTGTGTCATTGAGGTGATTGCCGCCGGGAGCTTTTTGCAGTATTGGTTCAGTGAAGTACCGCTGTGGATGCTGAGTCTGGCTTGTGCGGCGTTCATTATACTGGTTAATCTGTTAAGTGTAGGTGTGTTTGGGGAATTTGAGTTTTGGCTGGCCGGGATCAAAATTGCCATGATCATTATTTTTATCTTCCTGGGTGCAGGATTGATCTTTGGCATTATCCCGAGTGATAACACGCCATATCTGCAAAATTATACGCAAGCAGGCGGATTCTTCCCGAACGGATGGTCATCGATCTTCTCGGCACTGCTTGTGGTCATGTTCTCCTATGGGGGATCGGAGCTGATTGGTCTGACCCTGACCGAGACGGAAAATGCAGAAAAGGTTATGCCCAAAATCGTGGGTAATTTCATGCTCAGAATTATTCTGTTCTTCACCTTGCCGATTCTCATCATCTGTGGTCTTATCCCATGGAATGAGATCGGGCCGGAGAGCAGTCCATTTGTTCAGGTGCTTGCATCCACGGGACTGCCGGGAGCAGCACACATAATGAACTTTATTTTGGTGACTGCCGTTCTGTCTGCTGCGAATTCAGGGATCTATGGTGCATCCCGGATGATGCACTCCATGGCAGTGGGTGGGGAAGCTCCGAAGGCATTGTCACAGACGAATCGCAATGGTAGCCCTGTTAACACACTTCTGGTGTGCTCAGTAGTTTTGCTCGGAGGTTCCTTGCTTGGCCTGTTCGCGCAGGATCAACTGTTCCGCGTATTGCTCGCAGTTCCGGGGTTTGTCGTAATTCTTGTGTGGATCTGTATTGCTTCATCACAGTTGAAATTGCGGAAGAGATATCCGGTTCAACCGACCTTCAAAGTTTGGGGATTCCCTTACATAACCGGAGTCGTTGTACTATGTCTTAGTGTGATTGCGGTGATGTTTGTGTTTGATGAAGGTAATCGGTTCAGCATTAGCATCTGTCTTGCCGTGCTCGCGTTGCTGATTATCTGGTCCCTAATTCGATTCAGAAGGACGAATAAACAAACAGTTTAGTATGAATGGGTAGTATACAAATGTAGAACAACACGACATCTCGGCGCTTGTGCCGGGGTGTTTTTTTGTAGGCACTAAGGGAACGATCTTATTTAGGAATGGGAAGATCTGTTTTTGTTATAACTGGGACAAATTAGGGGTAATACGAACTAGATAAATAAACCGGCAGTCTCTACGAAATGATCTGTGTTCACTTTATAATAAAAGCCCATCTGTACATATGAATCTTATAGCATTCTAAACAACAAATGTTCGTATAACAACGAAATATATTTAGAACGAGGTCTCCCATGACAACGATAAAAGTAACTCCTGAACAGTTGATATCTGTCTCGAAACAATTTACAACAGCTCAGAATCAGGTTTTTCAGATGAATAACATCTTGAAACAACATTTATTTGAAATCGAAAGACAGTGGGATGGTAGTACGAAGGAAAGGTTTTATGTTGATTTTATAGTTGCGCAGCGGGTGATGGATGACTTTGTCTCACTATCTTTATCCATTGCCAGAGAGCTTGAAGGGCATGCGGAGAAATTCAGACTTGCTGATCAGCAAGCTGTACAATCCTATGATGCAAGTTGCGTACCACCACCGCCAGATGAATGCAGGGCACCAGCAACCGACACCCGTAATGCTTTTCAGAAGTCTGCTGATAGTTTAGTCGAATTGGGACAAGCCTTTATGCAATCTGCGGATGATCGATATCAAAAGCGTTATGATAGTGTAGGTGGTTTTCTGGATTATTGGACATTTGGTATTCCAAGTGGTCTTGTTCAGGGGTATGTAGACAGGGCGGATAAAGCATTCAACTCCCCGAATGATGCTGCCAACTGGCTCACATTTGGTATCCATGGGACGATACGGGAAGCCACCTTTCCGACCAATGCCTGGTCCAGTGAACACTGGGCAAATATGATTGGGTTGGGAGGTCTAATGGTTGGAGGGGGTTATGCCTCCACGATGATCAAGCCGCATAATCTTCTGACTTCGTCGGGAGGCGGAGCGAAGATTAATTCATTCAATCGTCCGCCTGGTACAGGGCAGTTATCAGGTGGCTTTAATGGACATCAAGATCAACGCCTTCGAATTCTGGATAACGTTGCTGAGAGTAAAAAGGCGAGAGAATCCTCTAAGTTTTCCGAGTATCTGGAGAAGGAAAAAGAGGCGGGGACACGCATAGATAATAGTAAAGATATGTTCAGAAAAGGTATAGATGATCCATTAAAAGAAGTTCTTGGCCCTGGAAGGGGGTCTCATCCCGAGAAGTGGAAAGAAATTATTAATCACTTGGAATCAAACGGTGTGGAAGTAATTCATAGAGGCGAGGATATGGCGTATTCTCCAAAAAGAGGTGGACCTGGGCAGTTAATTATAAATGAGGATGCTTCAATAGGGGCACTTTTACACGAATACACACATTATCTAGACGATATGAACAAAGGTTTTCCGGGAATGAGTTATCATTTTCAGACTATGAATCGTGTTAAAATGGAATTAAATGCATACATGAGAGAAATAAAAATAGCTGATGAATTAGGTCGAAATGATATTGCGAATGCTCTGTTTGAAAATTATGTAAGAGAAAGGCAGACCCTTACGAGTCATTTGAAATAAAATTTAATGGGGGGTAGAAATATGAATCTAATAAAGAAAATTGAAGAAGGACAATGTTCGATTGATGAGTTGCAACTTTTATTAAATGAAGCAAATCCAATAGTTTTGTATCATGTAATGACTTATATAGGCAAAGAAAAATTGGCGTCAACTGCTATAAATGAAAAGCTGGAGGAACTTACATCCAGAAGAGGAGCATCAGATAAGTTAATAGGTTATTATAAAGTTGGAGATTTAGCCATAGCTACACTCATCAAATTGGACAAAAAAACAGATGAAATAGCTATTTTTAAATCAATGGATGATTTTGATAAAAAAATGATATTTAACTTGATTGAAGAGTTAGAATGGTAACTCAAGTTACAGAATAAAAATAATTATCAATCTTTGAACATACTCTAATGCTTGCATTGGAGTTTTTTTTGTTCCAATGAACAAAGCTCCCACGGCCATGATAGCGTTTTTATGTAAACCCAATATTTTCTTGCCTAATTCGACATATTCGTTTACTATTTTCCCATACATAGTGCTTCAAGCATGTGTTTTTTGGGTAGCGCCTAGTCAAAAAGGCTTGGGTTCACGGGAGAGGAAGAGGAGCGGATGATTGGTTTTTTTAGAAAACGTTTGGTTGTGCGCATTGTTGCAGTAGTCACACTGGTCATTACGATTATAGCCGTTGGAAGCATGCTGTTACAGGTGGCCAATATGAAACTAGCTGCGCAGGAGGCCATTTCGAGTTACAACATCCAGATTGCTCAGAGTTATGTGAATCAGCTGGATACAGCATCTTATGCCGAGTTTGCCAAGGACCCCAAGGAGAATGACGAATTCTTGAAGATTCGTGATGAACTGGATGACTTTCGCGTAAGCATTGGTGCAATGTATGTGTATTTCGTCAAAATAGATGACAAAGGTACGCCACTTATTATGGTGGATGGTATGAAGGATGCAGATAAAGCCTCACCGATTAATGAAGTTACGGATGTCCCTCAGGAGGCTGTGCAGAAGCTGTTACAGGGGCAAACAGCCAGTTCTTCGATTATTAACAATGAGGAGTACGGCGACTATATTTCCTCTTACGCTCCCATGCTGGATAGTAACGGTGCTGTAACAGGTGTAATTGGGATCGATACGGCGGTATCGGTCATCGGAAGCATTGAGTCAGATATAATGAAATCGAGTATTCCCTTCTATGCTTTGTTGCTACTAATTACACTTATAGGCATTGCTGTTGTCACGTGGTTTATCGTAAGAGGACTGCGGCCACTTCAACCGCTGAAGGCGAGTGTGGAAAAAATGGCACAGGGTGAGCTTGCAGAAGCGAACCAAATTTTGACGTCGTATCGTTTGCGCAGCCAAGATGAGATTGGAACAACATATCAAGCGATGATACATATGTCCGGGAACTTGAATAAGATTGTGAGTAACATGGTTGAAGGCGTAGCAGTAACCACAGATATTTTATCGGAATCAACGAAGGAATTTAATCGCAGTACCGAAGAGATGCTTGAGATGGGCAAGACGGTTGATCAATCTGTCGAACAGATTAGGCAGGGTGCACATACGCAGAAGCAGGGTGCAAGCGATAGCGCGCATGCGATGGAAGAGATCGCAAAAGGCATAACGGATATATCCGAATCCTCGATGGTTGTGTCGGATGCGGCATCAAGTGCGCTTTCTACGGCGGAGTCCGGTAAACAGAGCATGACACTGATGAAAACACAGATGGAGAGTATCTCAAATGTCTCAAGTGAAGTTGTAGCGATGGTTCAGGTGCTGAACAACTACTCCCAGGAAATTGGTGGTGCCCTGCACACGGTTCGTGACTTTGCGAGTCAGACGAAGCTACTTGCGCTTAATGCATCCATAGAGGCAGCACATGCAGGAGAACACGGCAAAGGTTTTGCGGTTGTGGCGGATGAAGTTCGGAAGCTTGCTGAGGCCTCAAGCACATCCATGGAACGGATCTCCGACTTGTTGCTTCGTATTCAACAAGAATCACAGCAGATTGGCTCACAGATGGGGGTTACTGCAACCGAGATTGGACAAGGGGTTACAATTACCGCAGAAGCGGAGCAAGCTTTCGCCCATGTGGTTGATGCGTTCCAACTGGTGACCAATCGTATTCAGGAAGTCTCCGCTGCGGCAGAAGAAATCTCGGCAGGATCGGAAGAGGCTGCAGCCTCCGTCAATACGATCTCTCAGATATCAGCCGGGGTGTCGGATCATTCGGATGATATCTATCGCTTGATGCGTGAACAGTCGGCCATGTTCAACAGGGTGGCGCAAACCTCCACCATGCTGGAGCGGCAGACGAACGAGATGAGTGAAGCCGTACGAAAAGTTAAAGTATAGTTTGAGTAAGGTGTAGTAATAGTAACGCAAGAGATAGTCAGAAAAGTGTTCCACTCTTGGAGAAGTTGGTGTTCATCCCAAACTTCCTTCAAAGGGTGGAGCACTTTTTTAGATTTAAACTTTTAAATGATCCAGCTCTATCGCCTGTCTGAAGCGTTGGGCGAATCGTTCTGCGGCTACGGCGGACTCCTTGGACTCCGTCTGCACGAAGCCAATTTGCATTTTCGGTTGATCGATTCCAGCGATCTCTACCATCTTCACCAGACCTTCTTTCCATAAGGGATTTTGGTGAAAGGAAAAGTCGTGACCAATCGTGGCGGCAATATCGTTTCTTAACACCATGTTGATGGCTTCTGAATTATTTGTTTTAAACAGAATGGACAGAGGTCCATGATCATAGGTGAATTCCTTGATGAAGTCTTCGATGAAACCATCTCGATACAGTGCCAGCTTGTGTTCTTTTAATTGATCAGGTGAAACACGGCTGTGCTTGGCAAGTTCAGACAGGTGATGAGTACCGACGACCAGCTTACCCGAGTACATGGGACTGAAGTGAAGTCCATCGAATTCCCGCAATTGTTTCGCATAGATCGCGATAAAGCCCAGATGGGTTTTGTTATTGCGAATATCTTCGATAATTTCCATGGACCCTTTCTCTTCAATGGAGATGTTAAGTTGCGGGTGCTCACGCTTCATATCCGCAGCAGACTGGACAAGATAAGGCATGACACTTGGAAAGGTAGCCACATGAAGCTCTCCGCTAAGAGCGGAGGCTTCGGCGTTCAGGGATTTTAATTCATCAATCCGCTGTAAAATGTCCAGTGCTTTGGCAATGAATTGTTTGCCTTCGGGAGTGGGATGAGTTCCCTGCCGCGAGCGTTCGAACAGGATGATACCCAATTCTTTCTCCAGACGATGCACCGATTGGCTGATCGCCGATTGTGTGACATGTAGATGTTCCGAGGCGGCGGAGAATGATTTCGTTTTCGCAATTTCAACGACATATTCGAGCTGTTCCAGATTCATGATTTCATCTCCGTTTAGCATTAATACAACTAATGTTAACATTAGTATCTATAAATATGAATAATACATGAACAGCGATATAATATATAGACAATCATACAAAGGGGATGAACTTCATGAAAGCAGCAGTATGGTACGGCCATAAAGACGTTCGTGTAGAAGAACGAGAAGTTCCGGTCGCTCAAGCGGGTCAAGTCAAAATCAAAGTGGAATATGCAGGGATCTGCGGCAGTGACTTGCATGCCTATCATCATGGTGTGGGAATTCAAGAAGGCGAGAATCATCCGCTCTCAGGACAGAAAGCACCGTTGACATTAGGTCATGAATTTGCAGGAACCGTGAGTGAATTGGGAAGTAATGTAAGCGGTATCAGTGTAGGGGATCGAGTTGTGGTAGAGCCGTTGTACCATTGCGGAAAATGTGAGTACTGTATTCAGGGACGTTACAACCAGTGTACTCAATTTGGATTCGTTGGACTGAATGGTGATGGTGGTTTTGCGGAGTATGTTGTTGTTGAAGCATACATGGTTCATCCCATCCCGGATAACGTATCTTTCGAAGAAGGTGCACTTGTAGAGCCTACAGCCGTAGCCTTTCACGCGGTTCGTCACAGCAAGCTGAAAGTGGGGAACAAGGTAGCCGTATACGGAGCAGGTCCAATTGGATTACTGACCATTCTGTCTGCCAAAGCTGCAGGAGCCTCTGAGATCTATGCAGTCGATGTATTTGAGGAACGTCTGGACCTGGCAGCCAAACTGGGTGCGATTCCGGTGAACAGTGCCAAAGTCAATGCAACAGAGGTGATCTTGCAACAATCGGGTGGCATCGATGTGGCCTATGAAGCAGCGGGTGTGCAGCCAACGATGGATAGCGCCATTGCGGTTGTCAAAAAAGGTGGAGAAGTTGTTGTCATCGCAGCGATACCAAATCCGCTTCAGGTGAACTTCTTCGATCTTCTGGTCAAAGAAGCGAATCTAACGGCAACGCTGGCATATCGCCACATTTTCCCTGAAGTGATTTCATTGATTGCTGAAGGGTCGCTCGATGTGAAACAGGTCATCACCAAGAAAATCAAACTGGACGACATCGTGCAGGAAGGACTGGAGCTGTTAATGAGCGACAAGAGCCATGCGAAGATTTTGGTGGAGATTGGCGGCTAAAAAAATCAATAGCGATGCATCATTTCAGATGCTGATTGATCATTTATAAACGTAGAAAAGACCGTCATGAAGATGATCGGTCTTTTTTACATTTCATTCTCGGCTGGTTGATCCCGTGTTGCTGTTACCCAACACTAGGAATCATAACGGTAACAGATCGCCTTGCCCCCGCTACTCTCGGAGCTGAATTCCTCATCCTCTTTAAAACCGAAACGCTCATATAAACGGATGGCATTAACCATCTGACCGCCCGTATATAAGTACACCGTATTTTTGCCCATCTCTTTGGCAGAATCTACGCATTGCTGGAGCAATACTCTGGCAATCCCGTGACCTCTCCATTTTGGATCAACACCCAACAGCCGAATAAACGGATAATCGATTGGCAATTCAAAGTTTGGATAAGCCTTGCGTGCTGTTTCGAATAATTGGACTGTACCGACAATCTGATCATCAATCTTCGCGATCCATAATTGTGTTAGGTATGGATTAACCACAGACTCTCGAATATCTTTTAGGTAGGCCTCCCATCGTTCATTTTGCTCAAAAGTCTCCCGATACTCGGCATAACTTGCAACAAGGATATCTACAATCTCTGGATGGTCTGCTTCTGTGGCAGGATGAATCGTAACGGCAGCCGTTGTCATCTTATAATTCCTCTTCTCTTATGGGTTAAGTATGGAATATAGTTTTCTTGCATTTTACCATAACGGATTCAATCCGATTCATTCAAATTTTCTATAGGTAACTCAGTCATTTCTATAGATCGTAGCGCATCAGCGATTGAGCTGTGTGGAATACAGATGATTGCGATATTCGGTTGGCGTATTGCCTTCGTATTGCTTGAACATGCGCAGGAATAGCTTGTAGTCGGAGAAGCCGCACTGTCCGGCGATTTCTTTTACACTGGCATTGGTGTTGAGCAGCAATTGTTTTGCCCGGCGAATACGTTCTGTGAGGATATAGGTTTTGAGTCCAGTACCTTTCTCGCGTTTCACCATTTTGGAGATATAGTCTTTGTTAAAATTAAAATTTTCCGCAATCTGACTCACCGTGATGTTTGTATGCAGATGAATATCGACCCACTTGCAGATATGGTCCACAATCGCATTGTGCGGACGATAATCCGCCTCTATATTCCGCTCCAGTTCTCTGAACAACAATAACAAAGCAGCGTTGGCTTCCTCCGGTGAGAAGGATGACACATGCAGCAACTGCTTGAATAACTGATTGGCCATGGAAGGTACCTGAATGGTGGCGTGTGTCCTAAACTGGTTGAATTCTGCCGACATGGCATCATAGTGAACCCAGTAGAAACTGACGGGTGTGTCGCTAATCTGGTAGCCATAGTGGGTGCGACCAGCGCGCAGAAACAACAGATCGTTGGCACGAACTACATATTGTTCCTCTTCTTCCGCAATGTACATCTCACCTTCCAGCATCAAAATAATCTCGTGAACGGGCATGCTGCGTCTCATGTGGCTCCAGTTGCCTTCGGATATGAACTTGCCGCACAGGTAATGTTCCAGTGGCTTTTGCATAGGACGGATTTATCCACCTTTTCTTGGATTATGAGTCTGATGTAATTGTATTTTATTTGATAATATGAGGATATTCAAGCTATAAAGTGGATTGATGAGTATTAGTCTTGTAGCTAAAAAAACGGATTTTACCCCTCAAGAATCAATGGATATCTATTACATCCCGAGAAGGAGTGAGTGTCATGATTGATACGAAAAAAGGATTTCTGGGACCGGAACATGTAGATCTGTTAAATGGTGTGTTCCAAACATCACAAGAGGTGGGGGAGCGTTACCTGTTATCGCTGGATATTGATCGATTCCTGGCTCCATGCTTCGAAGCGCATGGTTTACCTGCCCGAAAAGAGCGCTACGCGGGTTGGGAGGCACGTACCATCAGCGGACATTCCCTCGGACATTATCTGTCTGCCCTGGCTGTGACGTATCAGGCAACCGGGAATATCACGTTAAAAGAAAGACTGGATTATGCGGTTACCGAACTGGCGAGAATCCAACAGACCACGGGGAGCGGATATATCGGTGGTTTGTCCGAAGAACCTTTCCACATGGCTTTTCGAGCACAGAATATCGGTGGATTCAATATCGGTGAATACTGGGTTCCCTGGTACAGTGTGCACAAAATCTATCGCGGCCTGATTGATGCGTATAAACTGACTGGCAACGGACGGGCACTTGAGGTGGTTACTCGATTTGCAGACTGGGCGGTCGAAGGTTTGCTTCCGATGACAGAAGAACAGATGCAGACGATGCTTCAAAGTGAACACGGGGGCATGAATGAAGTATTTGCACACTTGTATGGAATCACAGGCAAAGCCTTATATCTTGAGATCGCTAACAAGTTCACCCATCAATTGATCCTGAGACCCTTGGAGCACAAACAGGACGATCTTCAAGGCAAACACGCCAATACTCAGATTCCCAAAGTGATCGGTGCAGCCGAAATCTACAATCAGGACCATACTCATGAGAGTTATCGGACAGCGGCAGAATTTTTCTGGGACACCACGGTGCATCATCGTTCTTATGTATTTGGTGCGACGAGTATTTCGGAGCATTACGAAGCAAAGGGTATGGAAAGTCTGGGCATCAAAACAGGAGAGAGCTGTTGTACTCACAACATGCTACATCTAACGAAGCAACTCTTCGCCTGGAATCCCGATAGCGCCTACATGGACTATTATGAAAACGCCATCTATAATCACATCCTCGGCACGCAGGACCCCGATACAGGGAACAAAACGTATTTTGCATCAACGCTGCAAGGCCACTACAAAATCTATGGTACTCACGATACCGCTTGGTGGTGCTGCACAGGATCAGGCATGGAGAACCCGGGCAAATATGCCGAGGCGATCTATTTTGAGGATGAACAGGACCTGTACGTCAACCTGTATATCGCTTCCCAATTGGATTGGGCGTCACAGGGATTATCCCTGAAGCTTGAAACCGACTTTCCTTATTCGGAAAAGGTAACCCTGACGATCACCGGAGGCAACGCCTCGGCTCATCTAAGATTACGTGTGCCCTCATGGCTGCAACAGCCAATGACGGCAACAGTTAACGGGGATATGGAACATCCGTATACACGGATGGAACCCGGCTATCTTTCCATCGACCGCACATGGACAGCGGGCGATGTCATCACAATCACACTGCCAATGTCACTCCGCCAGTACACTTCCCGGGATGATGCCCACAAAGTGGCATTCCTGTACGGCCCGATAGTACTCGCTGGTGCACTAGGAAACGAGGGTCTTCCCGAGGATACGATCGTGGACGAAACAGCGCTGAATCCCAAGACTGCACCTGTACCTGTGATCTGGACGGAGCAGGAGGATGTACGAGAGTGGATCAAGGTTGTGGATGCAGATACGTTAACATTTGAACTAAGCAAGAAGGTCACTTCCACTGGCGAAGCTGTGAAGCTGATTCCGTTCTATGATGTGCATCACGAATTTTATACCGTGTACTGGCCGTTTAACGATGAAGGGGATGCGCTGGAGAAAGAGTTGAACGATATCACGATCGACAGGGTTCAGGCTGACGGTCAGCAGGATGAGATTGGACATCAACTGGATAGCAACTGCCGTGGGGAGCACCACAACGGTTCAACCACAGATGGCCGTAAGAAGTTGCATATGTGGCGAGAAGCTTTTGGCGTCAGTGGGGCTTACTTCAGTTACCAACTGGCAGTGGATCGTGAGGCAACCAATTATCTATGTGTGGCCTATTGGGGCGGAGATCATTCCGCGTTTAAACGGGAAGGTACGTTATATGACAGACAATTCGCCATTACCGTGGATGGAACACTCATTGGTGAGCAGCAAATTCACATGAATAAAATTGGCGACGTGTTCTATGTGACCTACGATATTCCTGAGGCGGTTACATCAGGTAAAGAAAGCGTTACGGTAATGTTCCAGGCGAAGGGCGACAATGGTTGTGCCGGGAAAGTTGTAGAGGTACGCACCACGCGAAGCAAACCGGAATCCATCTTTTCGTGATAAGAGGCATGGTGTGAAAAGGCGCAAACACAATGTTATAATGAAAATAAATTACGGTTAATCGGAAGAGGAGGTTGGAAGTGTGGCGAAACCCGATAATAAAGGTACTTATAACTTTCAGGATTGGTTAACTTGGGAGGGGGCATGGGAATTAATTAACGGCAAAGCTTTTAATATGTCCCCAGCACCCACTTCATTGCACCAGTTTATTGTGGGTGAGCTGCACTTCTCTTTACGGACTTTTTTTCAGAATCGGAAATGTTTCGTGTTTGTTGCCCCTTTTGATGTGTATTTTAGCGAAAATGAACAATATGACCTACCAGATCAAGTTGTACAGCCTGATTTATCGGTAGTGTGCTCCAAAGACCAGATATCCAAAAGTGGCTGTCACGGTGCGCCTTCTTTAATTATTGAGGTGTTATCACCTTCGACTGCGTTAAAGGATTTTAACGAAAAATTTAACTTGTATCAGAAATATGGTGTGAACGAATACTGGATTGTTGACCCCGGGAATCAAACCGTCCATGTGTACACGCTGGAGGATGGCAGCTACCAGACCCGTCATCTGTATACAGAGCAGGAAACGATTCAATCGGTTATATATCCTGAATTGGTAATTCCGTTGGATTCGCTGTTCAAGTTCAGGTAGTGCGAAGCGTCAATCTGTCTGCTACAGACGAAGCAATAAGGCGGCCATTTTTTTATTCTAACGAACCGTACACGTCTTATATGGGCAATATTGATGTGGTGGAAAATGTAACGAATCTCAGCGATGCTATTTCATTCGAAATAAGCGATAAACAACGTCTTTTCGCCTAAAACGGGAACATAACGTGTCTCAGGTTCGTTACATTTTCAGAAGAGCTGGAATGTACCTAATAACGTCACCTCAGTTCGTTAGATGTAGAACACGGCATCAAAATTTTAATAAGAACACGAAAAATAATGAACCAACGTAAAAGGGACGAAAGCGGATGATCTCCGATTCGTCCTTTTTGCATTGCTCTTTTTTTCAGACAAGTCCTATATAAAAAATGACACGCATAGCTATTTTCCACGTATTACCTGATAACATTTCTTCTCCACAATCTGCTGTCTCGTAAAACTCACTTTTTATGGATTGACCACAAAATTTCCTGCCAAGTTCCACGTTGTCCCTGAAAATATGAAATGGGATAAGCCCAAACCACGTATATTATGAGTATTCAAATATCCAATCATATCCACCTGAGAGCGTTAACATCATGTACAATAAGAATAAGTTGAACAGGAAAATTACGACATGAAGCACCAATATATAACATGAAAGGAGGTCGGATGATTGAACATGATCAAGTACATAAAATTGTTGGGATTAATCCTCGGTATTGTGGCTGTGAATGTTCTCGCATTCTCACCCGGCTTTATCGGGCTGAATTTCGAGGAGGGTGCATTCACAACTGCGCTATCCGTTACCCTTCTGTTCGGCAGTGCAATGGCACTCTTGTATGGAAGTTACACCTCGCTGTTCAGACAACCGGTAGTCCTGCCCGTGAAGCATATTGAAACGCATGAAGATTATGTGGAGGCACTATCTTTTTATAGACGCATTAAAGTTCTCGAAGAAGATATTACGCTGGGGCTGTCCCAACTTAGTCGAATGAAAAAGAAAAAAGAAACCCTCCTGAACGTGCTTCATCAGCGGTTTGATCCAGGAGAACTGAGCTACAAGAAATTCGCTTCGGTCACATTGGAAGTGGAGAAGTTGTTATACCTGAACATTCGCAGTGTGCTAAACCGGTTGAATGTATTCGATGAAGCTGACTATGCCAACATGATGAAATCCAAATCCTCCACACTTCCCCAGAAGCTTTTTCAGGAAAAAACCAAGGTATACAACGATTATCTGTCTTATGTGAAAAATGCATTACACACCAATGAGGAAATTCTGCTAAAGCTCGATCAGTTGTTACTGGAGATTTCACGTCTCGACAGCTTTGAAGCCGGAGATATTGAACAGATGCCTTGTATGCAGGAGATTGATCAGTTAATCAAGCACACCAAATTATACAGACAGTGAGGGGTTGCTCGTATGGCCAAGAAGGGAAAGTTTTTTTTCATATCGATTGTAATGCTGGTGCTCGTATTTGGTCTGGTCTATGCAGGGATTACACTGACGTCGAACTTTGGCAAGTCAACCACACAGGTGAGCACAGAGAATGCAGGTAAGGAACTGGGAAAACTGTACGCGGACATTGCGCCAGCGACGGCGGAACCGGTCAAAGGACAGATTGATCTCGATCCGGTTGACGTGGCGGAATCACTGCCGGACATCTCCAAATTTGCAATTGCCGTAGAGAATACAACAAATGATTACGTCGAAATCTTCTCTTCCCCAGAGAAGTCGGGCAGCGGGGTAGACGGCTGGTTAACCGAAGTGGGCGAGGAGTTCAACAAAGCTAATATTACCGTTGGTGGGAAACAGGTATCGGTCAAAATCCGCAACATTGCCTCCGGTACGGCCACCGATTATATCAAGTCTGGTAAGTATATGCCGGATGCATTCACACCTTCCAATGAACTATGGGGCGAGATGGTTGAGGCCAGTGGGGTGAAGACAGAGATGGTATCCGAGCGACTGGTCGGGAATGTTCCTGGTATTGTCATCTCCAAAGCCAAATATGATGCACTGGTTGATACGTATGGCTCCGTTAATGTAAAAACCGTGACAGAAGCCATTGCGAACAATGAACTCGCGATGGGATATACCGATCCATTTGCCAGCTCCACAGGACTGAATTTCCTGGTGACTGCACTGAATACGTATGACAGCGCCAACCCGCTTGGCGAGAAGGCTATTGAAGGGTTCGAAAAATTCCAGACGAATGTACCGTTTACAGCGTCAACAACGATTCAGATGCGGGAAGCTGCCAAGTCAGGCAGACTGGATGCCTTTGTACTCGAATACCAGACGTATGTGAATACCGCTGATCTGAAGAGTGGATACGTCTTTACACCGTTTGGTGTGAGACATGATAGCCCGCTGTATGCATTGGGACAATTGCCGCAGAATAAACAGGAAATCATCCAGAAATTCGCGGAATTCGTAACCCAAGCAAAGTACCAACAATCGGCGGAGGAGTTCGGTTTCAACGGGTTACAGGATTACAAATCCGAACTGGCTACCGTGGATGGCGGCACGTTGTTGTCTGCACAGAAAGTATGGAAAGAGAAGAAGAACGGCAGTAAACCAATTGCCGCCGTGTTCGTGACAGACGTGTCCGGAAGCATGGACGGCGAACCGCTTAACCGACTGAAGGAGTCCCTGCGCAAAGGGCAGAAGTACCTGGGCACAGACAACAGTATTGGCCTGGTTTCTTACTCCAGCGGCGTAACCGTGAATCTGCCGATTGCCAAGTATGATACAAACCAGCAGTCCATGTTTGTTGGAACAGTTGATAGTCTGCAAGCTGGCGGCGGTACGGCGACCTTTGATGGAATCGTGGTGGCGATGAAGATGCTGGAAGATTATATGGCTGCTAATCCGAATGTGAAGCCGCTGATCTTTGTCCTCAGTGATGGCGAGACCAACGAAGGTCATACCCTAAAGGATATCCGGGATCTGGTCGAGACGTACAAAGTGCCAATCTATACGATTGGGTACAACGCTGACATCAAGGCTTTGGAGAGCATCTCCAGCATTAACGAAGCCGCAAGCATCAATGCCGATACCGACGATGTCGTGTACAAGATTGGAAACCTGTTTAACGTACAGATGTAATCTAAAGGGGGAACTGTAGATGTCATTTTCAATGGAAATACCGAGCCAGAAGGAAATTCAGAAGGTCATTGAGGAAGAGGTGAAACCCGTGCCCGCCGAGGTCGCGGAGCTTCAACAAGTGGCAAATGCCAACGTAGAGATGATCATGACACTGGATCTCGAATCCCTGGAGAAACGCAAAGAGATTTTGCAATCCATTGACGGCTTTGGCATGAACACGATGAGATCCTCTTCTGAGAAAAACGCCTTGCTTCAAGTCTCCGTTGGACATCTGTCCAAGACGGGAGACGAGGGCGGTCAGGTCGCCAAAGGTTTGACCGAGCTGCATATGCAATTGAAGGATCTCGACCCGAGCGTAGTCGACTTTGCCAAGACCGGTTTCCTCGGGAAATTATTCAATCCGCTTCGCGCCTATTTCCTGAAATACCAGAAGGCTGACGCAGTCATCGCTGACATCGTAACCTCTTTGGATAAAGGCAGATCCACCCTGCGTAATGATAATACAACGCTGGAGATTGAACAGCAGAACCTGCGGGAACTTACCAAACGACTGCAAAAGGAAATTCAGCTTGGCGTGCTCATGGATGAGTCCATCGACGCGCAGATTGAAGCCGCCAAGGTTCGGAATGAAGACCCCGAGAAAGTCCGCTTTATTACGGAAGAAGTATTATTCCCGCTTCGTCAGCGGGTGATGGATCTACAGCAGATGTTAGTGGTGAATCAGCAGGGCATCATGGCGATTGAAGTGGTGATTCGCAACAACAAGGAACTGATCCGAGGCGTAGACCGTGCGAAGAATGTAACCATCTCTGCATTGAAAATTGCCGTAACTGTAGCGAGTGCTTTGTATAATCAGAAGATTGTATTGCAGAAAATTGAGTTGCTGAACCAGACGACCAATGATCTGATCGCCGGAACATCCAAGATGCTCAAGGATCAGGGGATTGCCATCCAGAAGCAGGCGTATGAAGCCAGCATCTCCGTGGATACGATGAAACAGGCGTTCACCGATGTGTTGTCAGCACTGGATTCGATCAGTCTTTATAAGCAGGAAGCTCTGCCAAGAATGCGCGAGACGATTAACCAGTTCCGTGAACTTGCGGATACCGGAGAGCAGCAGATTCAGCGGTTGGAGAAAGGGCAGAAGCTGGGGCTGTGATCAGAAGAGTGCAATAAATTTTACGTATTAGATTGTTATCATAATTCATAATTAGAAAAAGCGACCGTTCCTCATTAAATATGAGGAACGGTCTCTTTTTGGGCTTCTATGAAGATTGGTACTAACTGTCATACCCCAAGCTTCTTGCATAGGCGTATAACTGTTGTTCGCATTGATCCATTAGAACACTAGCGGTGTTTACTTTGGCATTACCCTGTTTTAGTAACGTGTAATTCACTTTGTTCTTGGATACTGCCTTTTGGTACAACAGGTACCCTTCGAGCTGAGTGTAACTTGCCTTGATAAATGTGGCGTGGATTTTCTTGATTTGCGGGTTGGTAGGCTTGATTTGTTTTGCCTTGGATACCAATTTCGTATAATTGGGGATCACCGTATTCGTAAGTTTAAGGTACATGGACTTGCGATTGGTTGAAGTTACCTGGGTGTCGATACTTTCCAAAGCGGTAAAGGCTTTGGCCTCATAAGTTTCAAGAGCAAATAACTGATTAGTGTACTCTTTAAATTCTGCATAACTCTGATCTGAATCTGAATATGTAGAGTTTACTACTTTGGCTGTATCAGCAGAAGCGGGTGGAGAAAGAAGCATCCCACCAAGCAAAACAAAACTGGTAATCAATGATATAATCCACGACTTCTTCAAATGTAATCTCATCCTCCTTTTGTTTGTATTCCATTGGATAACCTAACATATCATTACCAGAAATTACAGGAATACATTTACATAATTTTGGTGGGAAGCTTTCTTGAAATTAATCTCAATCACCCTACTAAAGGGAAGTAAGACGATTCAAAAAATCTCAGTTTTTTAACACGACATTATCCGGCTTGTAATGGATGATCTTGAACAACTCCTCGGCCATGTAGGCGGGGCTGTGCTTGAAATCTTGTCTGATCCACTCCATGATCATGCCAAATATCGCATGAGATTGGTAACTTGCCAATATTTCATGGTTGATGTGCGGAGGGAAGATATGGTTCAGATCCTGTAAGGCCAGATCCCGAAGAACATCACAGATCATGCGCTGGAAGTTGGAGGAAGCCTCAGATTTCACAACCAGTGTGTAGAATTGTGCGTGCTGGTGTACATGCTCAAATATAGTGATCGCCGAAGAGGGCATCAGATTGACTTCGAACTCTTCCTCATCCTGATAAGGTTTGCGGAAAGAAGTTACCAGATCCTGAATTACATCATCTATAATTTCGTTGAACAGGTCTTCTTTGTACTGATAATGTCTGTAGAAAGTTCCCCGGTTCAGGTCGGCTCGCTGCACAATATCCGTAATTGATATTTCTTTAAAGGGATGTTTTTGCATCAAATGGATGAGTGCATCCTTCAGTGCAGCTTTTGATTTTTTAATTCTTCGGTCCATCGAATTCAGAGTTTCAGACATCTATTTTCCTCCTCGCAAGTTCACATTATTAATTAAAGTACATTCGGGCTTAATAGTGTTGTTTAACGTACAACTGGACAAGCTTTTACTGATTGAAGTGAAACGCTATGACTTATTATACTAAGGAGAGGAGTTAATGAACATTTGTTTGTTAACTTATTGTAAACGAAGACACAAAGGAGGATACATGGAATGAAACTTCAAGATAAAGTTGCAGTTGTTACAGGTGCTGGTTCAGGTATGGGGAAAGCAATTGCCACGTTGTATGCTCAAGAAGGCGCGAAAGTCGTCGTATCGGATATTAACGAAGAATCCGCACAAGCGGTAGTCAATGATATTAAAGCACAGGGCGGAGAAGCGATTGTCGTTCTGGCCAATGTGGCTAAAGAAGAAGATGTGCAAAATCTGATCGATACGACGGTGAGCACATATGGTACAGTAGATATTCTAATTAACAATGCGGGAATTATGGATGGTATGGAGCCGGCAGCTGATATAACGGATGAGAAGTGGGAGAGATTGTTTGCTGTGAACACAACCAGTGTGATGCGGACAACACGTAAAGTATTGCCGATCTTCCTGGAAAAACAAAAAGGTGTTATCGTGAACATTGCTTCGGCAGGTGGATTGCACGGTGGACGTGCGGGAGCAGCTTATACGGCGTCCAAACATGCGGTCGTGGGCTTCACCAAAAATACAGGGTATATGTATGCTGAGCAAGGCATTCGCTGTAATGCGATCGCTCCAGGCGCTGTGGCAACCAATATCAGCACATCCATGACCGGTATTAGTCATTTCGGTGCAGGGCGGCAACAGCTTGGGATGGCAATCAACCCACGCATCGGGACAAGCGAAGAGATTGCCAAAGTGGCTTTGTTCCTTGGATCTGACGAGTCCAGCTTCGTGAACGGAACTGTCGTTACAGCAGATGCTGGCTGGAGCTCTTATTAATCCATTCAAGTGCAGACAAGCATGGAGTACGGAAATAGTGTGTGAATTAAGGAAGCCGCATGAGTATATGCGGCTTCTTTTTTTGCACCTATGCACGGTGGATAACAGCATCATATTCCGTGTAGGACAAACGTTTGCATTACTACACGGAAACCCGAAATGAATCAATCTGAGGGTGGCCTTGGTTTGGAAAAGAGTGAGGATTCACGCACGATCAGACGATGGGGGATAATGACCGGATTATGAAGCTGTGGTTCCCCACTAAGAATTTTTAACAATACCTGAACGGCTGTATAACCAAGCTGATAAGTCCCGATGTCGATAGAGCTTAGGGGTGGAGAAGCCAGTTCCGATAATGCAATATTGTTAAAACTGACCACACTGATATCTTCAGGCACCAGATAATGAAGCTCGGCAAGAGCTCTCAATACCCCAAAGGCCACGTTGTCATCGATGACAACAATTGCGGTGGGTCTGTCCGGCAAGGACATGAACAGCGACATCGCTCTGAATCCACTTTCCTGCAGAAATTCGCCTTCCACAATCCAATCACTATCCGCATCCAGCCCGGCTTGGGCAAGCGCTTTTTGGTATCCTAACATACGATCATGCGATAACGTAATGTCCGGAGGACCGCTGACAAATCCGATTCGAGTATGTCCCTGAGCGATTAGATGATGAGTCGCATCATAAGCGGTCTGCACATTATCGTTATCCACCATGGGGGCATTTGGATGAGCTTCACTGCGACCGATTAACACAAAAGGAAACTTTTCCGCTTCCAAAAATGAAATGATGGGATCGTCTCGCTTGGACCCAAGCAGCAAAATACCATCAACTCTACGGCCATGCACAAGGCGGGATATCGCATGCAATTCATTGTCTGATGATGTTTCGGTTGTTAGCAGCAATTCATAATTCATACGGGTGGCATGTGTAATAATACCTCGGAGCAGTTCCCCGAAAAAGTAATTTTGAAACAACTCTTCTGCAGGACGCGGAAGCATAATCCCAAGGGTATGTGTTGTTTTGGAAACCAGGCTTTTCGCGATGATGTTGGGATGGTAGTTCAATTCTTTCATAATTTGCTTCACTTTGAGAGACGTTTTGGTGCTGATTCTAGGATGGTTGGAAATCACCCGTGACACTGTAGAAGGGGAAACACCCGCCAATTTGGCAATATCCTTGATCGTAATCATGTAAAAAAATCCCTTCTGAACAATCGTATAAATATTCTCCTATGGTAATCCAAAGGATACGAGAAATCAATTGCTAACTGCCGAGTAAGGGATGCACGTGAAGTGAAATTAAGGAAGAAAGAGTCAGAACAAGGAAACAGGAAATTACTGTAGGTAGAAGAAGGAAATTGGTTAAAATTGAGCAAATATGGCTTGTGCAAACGTTTGTGCAAATAAAGATCGTTATTGTATGATGTGATTGTTATTGTAGCGCTTACATCAGTGGATTTACATACTTCTTGACTTGTTTACCCCTACATATTGAACGGAGAGGTCATCTTGTCTCCCATTTGAGCAAACGTTTGTACAAAATGGAATATGGGATGCAAAACCTGACAACATACGCAGACAAAAGGGTGAAAAGCGCGAACTTTGTTGGACCAAGCAGAGGGAAGGGGACATTTTACATGAGAAAATGGCAAGGGGCAACATTGTCCGTCATGATGGCTTTTACACTGGCTGCGTGCGGGGCTGGAGGCGGAAGTCCATCTCCAACTACGGCAGGTGAGAATCCGGAGGAAGTTGTAGAGCTGACAGCCGAGAACCTTCAGCCTGAAGAAGGTGCAACGCTGGTGATCTGGGAGGATAAAAATCAAAGCAGCTTTATTGAACAAAGAGCCAAAAAATTCGAAGAAAAATATGGGGTAACGGTCAAAATGGAGGAGTTGCCTCCAACCGATCAGGTAACCAAGCTGACGACGGATGGCCCAGCGGGTCTGGCGGCAGATGTCGTTGTTTTCCCACATGATAAGATTGGTAGCGCTTCAGAGGCGGGACTTATTCTGCCCAATGACATATTTGAAGCAGAGACCGTAGGGAACACCAGCGACAACGCGCTGAAGGCAGTGACGTTCAAGGATATCCTGTACGGCTATCCGTACAGCGTGGAGACCTACGCCCTTTTCTATAACAAGGCACTCTATCCAGAAGCTCCGAAAAACTTTGATGAGATTATCAGTTTCGCTAAGACGTTCAATAATGTGAAGTCCAATCAGTATGCGCTGATGTGGGAATTGCAGCAATTTTACTATAACTATGCGTTCCTGGCTTCACAGGGCGGTTATATTTTTGGAGACAACGGGATGGATAGCACGGATCTCGGTCTGAATAACGAAGGAGCCCAGAAGGGTGGACAGTTCTTGCAGACGCTGAAATCGGAAGTGCTGCCGCTCAAGATGGGTGATGTGAACTATGATATTAAAAAAGGATTATTCTCCAGCGGCAAGCTGGCTATGGACATTAACGGTCCATGGACCATTGCCGATTATCGCAATGCAGGTATTGATTTTGGCGTTGCTCCGCTTCCGGCAATCGATGGTAAACCGATGACCTCCTTCTCAGGTGTTAAAGCCTATTATGTGAATGCATTTACACAATACCCGAATGCGTCGAAGCTCTTGGCAGCGTTCCTTTCCAATGAAGAAGCTCAGATGGAGAACTTTGACCTGAACGGTACACTTCCTGCGAACAAAAACGTAGCTGCTGATCCGAAGCTACAAGAGGACCCAATCAACAAGGCGTTCCTGGAACAGTTCAATAACTCAACTCCAATGCCTTCGCTTCCTGCCATGGACAGCGTATGGGGACCAATCACTTCGGCTATTACGGACATATGGGATACCGATAAGGACGTAAAGGCATCGCTGGACAATGCTGTGAAACAGATCCAGGAAAGCCTCGCAACCGTCCAATAAGGACGAACGGCGAATCCGAAGATATGCATAAGAGCTGCATAAATTGAACTTCATATTTACACAAAAACGGAGAGGACAGAAGGAAGCTGAAGAAGTGAAGCTAAAAGCTTTCTGAAAGAAAGCTACTTCGGAAGCATAGGCTCGCCTTTATCACCGATCGGAAGCTTGTTCTGTCATCGGAGTGGTCAGTGTAAGTACACTTTTGTTCAATGTATACAGGTTAGCAATAGGCGGGGAGGAGAGAGCGAATGCAACAGCAGCATGTCCCGGTGCCTGTTGGACCGAACAGGGAAAGACAGCACCGGATGACAGCGGCCATATGTTCCATCATACTGCAAGGTCTTGGACAGCTGTACAATCGACAATGGATTAAGGGAATTTGTCTACTGTTACTGGAGGGAGCGGGGCTTGCGTACCTGCTTCCTCGCCTGTCACAGGCTGTATGGGGCATATGGACACTGGGGGAAAATACACAGCGTTTTGTCAAAGTGAATGGGTCTACTGTACTTCAAAGGGGAGACCATTCCATCTTTTTGCTGCTTGATGGCATTATCGTACTGCTGGTGTTTTTTGTGTTTATTCTGATCTACATCCTGAATATCCGGGATGCGTACGTCACGGGACTCGCGAGGGAAGAAGGCAAGCAGACCCTGGGTGTAGTGGCATCGCTTCGGAACATGATGGACAAAAACTTTCCGTATCTGTTCCTGTCCATCCCGGCACTAGGTATTCTTTTCTTCACCGTTATGCCCATCCTGTTTACGATCACGATCGCGTTTACCAACTATTCGGCCCCGGATCATATTCCGCCAGCCAAACTCGTGGACTGGGTGGGCTTCAAGACGTTCAGTGATCTGATTCAATTGAAATCCTGGAGCCAGACATTCTACGGTGTACTCACTTGGACGGTCATCTGGGCCATTTTGGCTACAGTCACCACCTATTTTGGCGGCGTACTTGTGGCACTGTTGATTGAACAGAGGGGCATACGCTTCAAAAAGCTGTGGCGGACGATCTTTATTTTGCCTTATGCGATCCCACAGATCATCTCCTTGCTGCTTATGCGTAATTTGTTCAATGGTCAGTTTGGTCCTATCAATACGTACATGAGAGCATTTGGGCTGGAGGGATTACCCTGGCTGACAGATCCGTTCTGGGCTAAAGTCACCGTCATTGTCGTCAACATGTGGATTGGTATTCCGGTCAGTATGGTGCTGATTCTGGGTGTATTAACAGCCATTCCTCGTGACCTCTATGAGGCTGCCGAAGTGGACGGAGCATCTGCGTTTCAGAAATTCCGGATCATTACGATGCCGTTCATTCTTTTTGCCACAACCCCGGTACTCATCATGCAGTTCGCCGGAAATTTCAACAACTTCAATGTCATCTTCCTGCTGACCAACGGAAATCCATTGCGGGGAGACTACCAGTACGCAGGGGCAACGGACCTGCTGGTGACCTGGCTCTACAAGCTCACACTCGACAATAACAAATTCAATATGGCTTCAGCGGTAGGTATCATCATCTTCCTCATTATCGCTTCATTCTCCATCTGGAACTTCCGCCGCTCCAAATCATTCAAGGAGGAGGACATGATTCAATGAAGACACGTAATAATCCACTGCGTCTGGCCCTGAGTTATGTGCTGTTGCTGATCATCGCCGTTGTCTCCATCTACCCGGTGCTCTGGATATTTCTCTCTTCTCTGAGACCTGGTGCGGCATTGTTCAGTGAACGGTTGTGGCCGGAAGCATTCACGCTTACTCATTACGGTGAGCTGTTCAATAACCCGTCCTTTATGTACGGCAGATGGTATATGAATACGCTGAAAATTGCCTTTTTCACGATGATCTTTTCCACGTTGATGGTGACACTTGGGATGTATGCATTGTCCCGCTTCCGCTTCCGTGGACGTAAAACGATTCTCTCCACCATGCTGATCCTCGGGATGTTCCCGAGTTTCATGAGCATGATTGCAATCTATATCATTTTGCTACAAATTAAATTGCTCGACACCCATGCTGCGCTCATCCTGGTCTATTCATCAGGAGCGGTACTGGGCGGATTTATCGTCAAAGGTTTCTTTGACACCATCCCGCGTAGCCTAGACGAAGCGGCGCGCATGGATGGTGCGAGTCACCTGCGAGTATTCACCAGCATCATCCTGCCCTTATCCAAGCCGATGCTTACTTATGTGGCGCTGACCAGTTTCACCGGTGCGTGGATGGACTTTATCTTCGCCCGGCTGGTGCTGCGGACAAAGGAGAACTGGACGCTTGCGGTGGGCATGTGGGATCTGGTCAACCGTTATCAGGACAGTAACTTTACGATGTTTGCTGCGGGGGCGGTACTGATTGCCATTCCAATTACACTGCTGTTCGTTTTCCTACAGCGATTCCTTGTTCAGGGTCTGACGGCAGGAGCTTCGAAAGGGTAATACCGTGCCATAACAGCATAGTCAGCCGCGATATCTGCGGCACGCCAACCAGGCACTTCCGTGATGTCATGTCTTTGTCGACTGGCACTGCTGCGGAAGTGCCTGGTTCTGTATGGGCTCGAATCATGATTAGGGAGGAACGTGATTTATGGGCATGAACCCGTCCAGTGAGCCCGAGATTATCGGATACCGAGATGGACAAGCTGCATTGCATAATACCAAAGCTCCGCGAACACTATGGCGTAATGTTACCTTTCGGAGGATATTGTACGGCTATGGCATCTCGGTTTTTGGGGATTGCTTCAATGGGATTGCGATCAGTCTGTGGGTGTTACAGACCACAGGCAGTGCAAAGAGCATGGCAGCTGTACAGATCTGCAATATGGCTGTCAGTTTTCTGTTTGGATCGGTGGCGGGTACGGTTGCAGACCGATTGGATCGCAGGAAGCTGATGCTGGCCTCGGATGTATTCCGCGGTGTGATGGCTGTGCTGATTGCGATTAGCCTGTTCGGTTGGCATGCTCCGTTTCCGGTGGTGCTTCTGTTGCTCTCACTCTCCATGTTTTCAAGCCTGTTTCAGGCCCCTGCATTCCACGCCTCTGTAGCAAGTATGGTGGGCAGGGAGCATATTCAACAAGCGACGGGAACCATTCATATGGTGGATAATCTTGCCCGAATCAGCGGACTAGCGGCGGCGGGAGTTGCTGTTGCTGCATTTGGCGGATTCGTTGCCATATTAATTACGGGGGCAACCTTCCTGTTGTCCGCAGTCTGTGTACTGATGGCAGGGCGCTTTCCAGAGGTACAGCGATCCGATAGTCAGCAGACCACGTTTGCTCAGGAGTGGCGCAGTTCGTTTGGCTACATCTATCGGAATCCTTTGATCCGATCCATCGTATTGCTCAATCCGGTGCTGATTTTGTTTTTCATGTCGGCCATGATGCTGGTTCAAGTGATGGCGGTCAAGGTATGGGAGGCGAATCCGGTGCAGTTTGGATTAATTGAGACCTGTATTCCGCTGGGATATATGATTGGTTCTGCGCTTCTGATTGCTTCGGGGAAACGATTGAAGCGAAGAGGGAGATGGGTGTTTATCGGTCTGATTGTATTAGGGCCGCTTTATATTTTTTTGGCGAATGTATCCTCACCAATTATGGCGTTACCGTTCATCGTGGGCGGAGGTGCGATGTTCGCCTGCTGTACGATGCTCACCCAGATTATGCTGAGGACAGCCGTTCCGGACGAGCTGCAAGGAAGAGTCTATGGTGTAGTTGGAACAATCACCAGTACAGCGCCTATTCTGGGATTGACGGTTGTCTCCGTATTGGCTGATCAGTGGGGGGCAGCTTCTGTGCTGCAAGGCGTGGGCATATTACTGCTGGCGACAGGTATTCTGGCCGCTACAACATTGAAGTCGATCCGAACCTATCAATGACATGTATGATACATCAAATTGATATGAATTGAACCCACATGTACACATTCAACAGAGAGAGGATAGTAGCAATCTAAGCAACCTCGCTAGGTACAGCAAAACCCGGAGCATACGCTCGTTAGCGTAACTCCGGGTTAGCTTATAGACGGATTATCTTATTGCCAGTTTACATTGACTGTGGCTGTACCGCTGGTTGGTGTGGTGAACGTGTGGTTGGAACCACCTTCCCACGTGATGGTCGCTCCATTTTTCTTGAAGAATTTGAACTCCAGTTGTTTCCCGGCTGGCACGCTCACATCATAGTACCAAGTTGGGTAGGCATGGATAACTTGATTGAAAGCAGGGCCAATAGCTGTTGTGCCCGTACTCCAGTTGCCCAGTTCTGCAACATTACCTGTTAGATAGATGTTCTGACCCAGTGTAGTGGACGCATTGTTAATGACAAATCGTACAGTGACCTGATCACCCGTAAGGATGGTGAAGTTGTTATACGCATTGCTGTTAACACCGTTCGCAGCTACTTTCACAGCATAATTGCCTGCGGCAACCGCTGGGATCGTCACTTTGATCTGCGTATCTTCCCAGGATGTGATCGCAGCACCGGTAACGGCTGTTGTACCGAAGTATACCGTACCTTTGGTGGAGCCAAATCCACGTCCGCTAATGGTAACGACATTACCCGGTTTGCCCATCACCGGACCTACATGTCCGATCGTTGGTGTAGTTTCGCTCGTTGTATACTGCCATACCGCTGTTGCTCCAGCTGCCAGTGTGAAGGAAGAGACGTTGCCATTGGTGGAAGTGATGTTATTACCGTTCAGTGCACCGCCCAGTACATCGGTGTAGTTGCCTGTTGGCAGTGAAGTGCTTAGATTCGCAATGCTTGCTGGTGTGGAGAGATTACGGTTCACCGCAACAACAGCTACACTTTTGCCAAATTTGCGTTCATAAACGTACACATCATTATTGATCCAGCGTTGTTGAGTGGAGCCATAGGCGATTGCTGGATTGGATTTGCGCAGAGGTGCGAGCTTGCTGATCACGTTGAAAGCAGTGGTTGTTTTGGAGAAGGAAGGCATTTTGGCCCGATTATCAGGGTCTCCGTTTCCAGTCAGATACTGCTCGGTACCATAATAGATGGCAGGTACGCCGCGTGAAGTCAGCGTAAAGGCCAACGCCTGTTCCAGACGACGGTTGTTCACGGCACTTGTTTTGAACCGATCCATATCATGGTTGTCGATGAACGTGACCTGGTCATTCACCTGATTGTAATCTGCCGCTGTGCCTGTAATCATCGAATCCAGAGCATACATGTTGGATGTGTTATCCCGGAAGACGTCACGTACGGCAGAGTTAAAGCGGAAATCAAGCAGGCTCATCCCGGATTCGTTGGCAAATTCCGTGTTATCCGCATCAGATGCAGCAGATCCCAGGAACCATTCACCAAAGGTGAATACAGGTTTATGTGCATAGATGGAGGACATCCAGCTCTTTTGCCAGCCGAGAGGCATATGTTTCACCGCATCAACACGAATGCCATCCACGCCCATATCGAGCCATAGCTTGATTGCATCTTTGAAATATTGATCAATGGTACTGTTATTGTGATTCAGGTCAGCGAGGTCATAGAGGTTTTTGTAGATACCATTCTCCAGGGAGGAAAAATCGGAGCCGCCGTTGTGATGGAAGTAACCATTCGTATCATTCGTGTATCCGCCAACAAGATTACCGTTATCGTATAACTTGCCATTCTCTGCAAAGGATGTATCGGTTTCCATGGCAGGAGACGTATGGTTCGGTGCAAAGTCAATGACGATCTTGATACCTTTGGCATGAGCGGTTGTAATCAGATTTTGAAAGTCAGCCATCGTTCCGAAATACGGATTGGTCTTCTTGAAATCACGTGCCCAGTAGCCATGATACGCTGTGTTGATTACGCCGCCGTAGTTGATCGTGGCGAAGATATTTTCGACCGGTTGGGAGATCCACAATGCCGTAACGCCCAGATCGCTAAAATAGTTATCGTTGATTTTGTTGATCAAACCCTGCCAGTCGCCTCCGCAATACAACTTCAGGTTACTACAAGTAGCATCGTAGGCAGCTCCGGTAGGATTGTTGGAAGGATTTCCGTCCAGGAAGCGGTCCGTAAAGATCTGATAGATGACGTCTGTACTAAAGTTCTGCTTGTTGGTAACCGCGGTATCCGCATCGGCATAGATCGTTGAAGCAGGCAGATAGGGAAGTGCGCCCCCTGCAAGTAAACTGAGTGTCAGTGTTGTGCTGAGGAGTACACGTTTGGCCATTTGAAACATAGTAATCCACCCTTCTCGTGAATGTAGTAGTTTAGATAAACAACCAACCCGGCTCTTGAATAATAGCGCTTTCAATACAGCGAAGTGTTACGCAGTGGATTGAAGACTTCCCTCCTTTTGACACGCCAACAACCCCGGCATCTCCTTCGGGAGTTACCGGGGTTGTCCTAAACCGCTCAGGTTTAAAAGCATGGCCCTCGAGTTATGATCACAACGTTATCGTAAGAAATATTGGATCTTATGTCAATAACTTTTTTGGGAGCATTTATTTTCTATTTTTATGTTTACAAAAGCACGTCCGGGGATTTAAACTATTCGCAGATTCACAATATAAGGGCTATGTATCCCGGGACACTTACGTGTTTACTAGGACAACCCCGTCTCTTCTGAGGCGGGGTTATTTGTATTATGCAGTCGAATTGGGAGAAGAGAGGCGGTTGATGATCGTTGAGTACCCATTCTGTCATCGAATGTTTGGAAGGCATTCAGGCGTCGCGGCTGGGCAATATCCGCAACATTTATGTGTACCTCCCGCCCGGTTACCATGAGCAGGCAGCTCGGCATTATCCGGTTCTGTACGTTCATGCGGGGCAGCGGGCTTTTGGTCCATCCGGGCCAGGCAATGAAACATGGAATATGGACCAGACAGCAGACGGTCTTATTTCCTCCGGGCAGATTGAATCACTGATTATTGTGGGCATTACGCATGTCCGTCCAGTCACGCACAACGAATTCTATCACTTCGTCGCTCCGGAGAGAGAGGCCGTGAGTGTGGGGTGTTCAGGCATCGCCTATGAGCATTTCATCATTCATGAGCTCAAGCCGATCATTGATCATCGTTACCGGACGTTCCCGGACAATCAGAATACCGGGCTGTTAGGTTCATCTGCCGCGGCGCTTTGTACATTGCACATGGGGATGCGAAATCCGGATGTTTTTGGAAAACTGATCATGATGTCGCCATTCTATGTAGATGTGCAGCTGGACGAAACATCGGAGAGCGGACTGTTGGAAGAAAACATGTATCGCTTGCCAGAAGAGGTACCCGACGTTCGAATGTGGATGGATATTGGAGATACGGAAGGTCTGTTTCTGCCTTCCCAGGTCAGAAGGGTAGCTCATCAATTACTTGAACGCGGAGTAGGATCAGATGAGGAATTGGCATTTCTGGAACAGCAGGATGCCTGTCATCAGGAAGGTGACTGGGGAGCACGCGTTCACCTTCCGTTACTGTACATGTTCGGCCACGTGGGTAAGCCCTCCTCGCTCGAACTGCTTGGAAGGGATGTCATCGGACTACAAGGTGGAATGACCGTGTGTATCAATGCACAAATGCACTACGAGAGCGGATTGGTTCAGAGTCTGCTGCATGGGAATTATACTTCAAGTGACCCGGATGTCATCCAGGTTCGTTCGAGTGGAGAGCTGGTGCCTGTTGGTATTGGAAGTGCATGCATCACGCTGACGATGGGGGAACTGTCTATTACACGCAACTACACTGTTGTTCCTGAATTGTCCACTCATGTGGAGGTCTGCATTCATGCAGAGGTAACCTCAGAGGAAGAGCCGGAGGAAACGATATATGGTGGGATGGGCATGAAGCTTGTCCGTTCTGGTAAAGGTCGATATGAAGGTAGTTACCGAGTCCCGCGTGATAGTGGGTTCTCCTTCCGGTTTACACGTGGTTTCCGCCGTTTCGAGACCGATGTGGATGGCAAACCTATTGCCAATCGGGTATTTCGAGCGACAGATGATATGTCTGTGCATTACCTAATCCAATCCTGGGGCAGTACGTCAGCCAAAACGGGAACAGGAGGCCCAAAATGATCATTCCTTCATTCGCTCCAGTGTTGGACATTCCTTATTATTATCCCTGCAATTTTCCTCTGATTCATGAAGTGCTCCATCGACAAGGATCCATCACAAGTCTTGCACTGCTGGCGGCAAGTCGGTTGTACAGCCTTCCTTCGTGCGGGGATAACGGACTGGTGAAGCCTTATTTTCACAAACTGGATTATGTAGAGCCGATCTGGGAGATATATGGTCAGCGACAGCTGGACAGCTTCGAAGAAGGCAAGACGCAGATCAGGCAGTATATTGGCGAAGGTGGGCTTTTTTTGGCTACAGGAACCAGTTATCATCTGCCTTACTGTGAGGATTATCAGAATTCCGAGTACATTCGCAAACATGTGAAGCAAGGCTCCCGACTGCATCTGGTAGACCATTGGATTGCTGTATATGGTTTGGAAGATGAGCATGTTCACGTCTACGATCCCGTGCCCTCCAAGTATAAGGGAAAGGTTACTCAAAGGGCCTTTCATGATTTCTGGAAAGGAAATCAAAGCATCCCTGAGTTTGCTCAGGCCAAGCGCAAAGAAGAACTCCGAACGTATGGAACCATGGACATTCGGGCGACTGTGAAGCTGGACTCTTACGGTTACCGAGACATGTTGATCCAGGCGTTAACAACGCAGATTGAAGAATTTCTGACAGGCCGGACGATTACACAAGGAGAGCGGAATTTTCATTTTGGACATGCGGTGTCTCTGCGACTCTTAGATGCACTGCGTGGGGCGAATGAAGGGGATCAGGCCAATGAAATGTTAATATCGGGTCTGCTGTTTGATATGCGATGGAGTCGATATTTTCTTCGAGATCTTCTTCAGGAGTCTGCCTTATGGCTCGGTTCTCCACTTGATCAATATGCGAGAGAATTCAGCGAGATCATTGTACGTTGGGAGAAGGCCTACAATATGCTTCAGGTCAGTCGGATAAAGCAGCGTAAGCACTGGAAAGTACAGCTAACAGGTGTAATTAAAATGTTGGTCACGGATGAATGGCACTGGTATGAGTCACTTCGGCACTCCATACCTCAGGCAGATTGCTTCCCGCGCCAGGCTGTGTCGATGATCGGACAAGAACACAGGGAGGATTTGCTCCGTATCGTATTGGATAGTTGCCGGGAGTTAAACGCGTACCATAATACATCGATTCCACTTGGGGAGGGTGGTAACGCTCCACTGTACGGACGAAGTGGGCAACTGGATTCGCTGGAACTCGTGTCATTGCTTGCAGTGGTAGAGCAGGGAATCGAAGATCGATGGGGAACGGGGATGGGAGCCGCACTGGCGGAGATGGCTGCTGCTTCCATGCCGGAAAGCCCATATCAGACCGTGGGTTCACTTGTTGATTATCTTGCACAGCAATGGGCGCCTGCCGGTAAGGAGGATGCAAGATGTTGAACCAATTCTTGCTTGAACGATTCGCGGAACAGGGACAGCAACCTGCGCTGATCTGGAAAGATCAGGAGTACAGCTATCGGTGGCTGCTGGAACAGGTTGGCATCATGAGTAAGTGGATTACAGTAGAAGGGCTGACTGGGCAACTTGTAACGCTGGAGGAAGACTATTCCCCCTATGCAGCGGCAGCATTGGTTGCTTTGCTCGGACAAGGGTGTATCGTGCTCCCCATGGATCGGAACCTGGTTGAAGCCAAACGAGAGGAATATATCCAGCTGGCACAGGTGAAGTGGCGTTTGGGCGTTGAAGAAGGCAAGTTGTGCATTCGGCAAACGTGTGAATTATCTGGAGAGTTTCCTATGTTGTTATCCTCGCTGGCACAAGAAGGCGTAGGCGGACTTGTACTCTTTTCATCCGGATCAACCGGAGTGAGTAAAGCGACTGTGCATCGTGCAGATCGGCTGTTACATGGTTTTCGGCGGCAGGTTCGGCCTTTCCGAACGATTCCTTTTATGATGTTTGATCATATCGGCGGTGTGAATACAATGCTACAATCCCTGTCCAGTGGGGGCTGTCTCTGTATCATTGCAGATCGATCTCCCGAAGAAGTGTGCCGAACGATTGAGAAGTTTCGTGTGCAGGCTCTTCCGGTCTCTCCAACATTTATGAATCTGTTGCTGCTGGGTAGAAATGATGAGGGGTATGATCTGTCGAGTCTCGAGGTTGTGTCATACGGATCGGAAGTGATGCCTGAATCCGTACTGGCAGCCTGGAACCGGAGATTTCCACAACTAAGGACAATACAAGCCTATGGCATGTCTGAACTTGGCATTCTGCCAACCCGCTCCAAAGAGCCAGGCTCGTTGCTGTTTTCCATTCAAGACGAAGGGGTCAAGTATCGGGTGGTGGAAGGAGAATTGCAGATTCACACGGAAACCGCGATGATTGGATATTTGAATGCACCTTCACCTTTTACAGAGGACGGGTGGTTACGTACAGGGGATGAAGCCGTGCTGGAGCAGGGGTACATTCGTATTCTGGGACGTCGTTCCGAGATTATTAATGTAGGGGGACGGAAAGTGTATCCTGCCGAGGTCGAGGGTGTTCTGGAAGAGATGGAATGTATTGAAGCGGCCGTAGTTTCGGGAGAACAGAGTGGTATCACGGGTCAGAGGGTGAAAGTGACGATCCGGCTGGCTACAGAATGTACTCTCACTGATCTGCGGCGATCCATCTGGGAATATTGTCAGGACAAGCTGCCTTCATACAAAATTCCGCAGAAAATCGTAATTACACAGGGAGCGCTCGTAAGCTCAAGAATGAAGAAAATACGAAAACCGATGACTTCGACACCCTTCGCCTCAGCTGGGAAATAGGTCGCTGCCTCGAAGAGTTTCACCTTGCTTGAATCGGTATCGCTAACGAACCTTAAACATCGTATTGAGGGATAATCAAGAAAAGTAAAACCTAATGAATCTCAGTAACGTTATTGCTTCAAAAATACGGCTTCTGGTCTCGAAAATCGACGTATTGGACGAAATAAGGTCTCTCTAATTCGTTAGGCATTTAACCCGCGTATAATGAAGCGAATAAGGTGTGCTGGGTTTGTTAGGATATGACGTATAAGATACAGAAGAGGCTGTCCTTGGTCTGATATGCTACCCATACAGTAACAGGATTTTATTATTTTACCTGTCTACTTTATGGGGAGCATATCACCTGGAGGACAGCCTCTTTGAAGTTATTTTCCCTTGTTAGCTGTATTTATCTCAGGCCTCAGCTGGTTGTTTCACCTCAAGTTGCATCAGGGAGAATCCGTATGCTTCCAGATCGAGGGTCAGTTTATTTTGCCGAGCTTCCACGGTGTTTGATGTGAACAGGTTTCGCCAGACGTTACGATCTCCCAAAGGGAGTTCAAGGGTACACGGCTCATCACCCGCATTCAGCACAAGAAGCATGCGCTCTCCCGTCTGCGAATCCAATCGTTCGATGGCAAGACAAGGGTCTCCGGCTTTTGCATATACAATCTTCAGTTCCGTGCTGCGCAGGGCAGGGTGCTGTTTGCGAAGGGAAATCGTACGGGTGAAGAATTCCAGAAGCTCGCGATTCTGCTTGGTCTCATCCCACTCCATACACTTGCGGCAACCCGGATCATATCCTCCATCAAGTCCCACTTCGTCTCCATAATAGATACATGGCACACCTGGATACGTAAGCAGTAACGTAACGGCAAGTTTCATCTTGCGCTCGTCTCCATCACATAAGGTCAGCAGTCTGGCGGTATCATGACTTCCGAGCAGATTGAAGGCGGCTTCCGTTACAGGCTGTGAATAGGCTGCAAGCAGTTTGCCGATCTCATTTGCGAATCCAAGTCCATCGAGCTTGCCATGCACCGTATAGTCCAATACCGAATTGGTAAACGGATAATTCATCACGGCATCGAACTGGTCTCCCTGAAGCCACATGAGCGAATCATGCCAGATCTCACCGAGCAGATAGGCGTCAGGTTTAATGGCTTTTACCGTCTGACGGAATTCGCGCCAGAACTGATGATCCACCTCATTCGCCACATCGAGCCGCCATCCGTCAATGTCCATCTCCTCAATCCAGAAACGTCCTACCTCTAATAGGTATGCCTTCACTTCAGGGTGTTCCGTGTTCAGTTTCGGCATGAGCGGTTCAAAGGCAAAGGTGTCATAAGTCGGTATACCATCCTCCACACGCGGCGGCCAATCTTTGATATAGAACCAATCTGCGTAGGGAGAGGCAGCTCCATTCTTCATGACATCTACAAAAGGAGGGAACTCTCTGCCGGAATGGTTGAACACCGCATCCAGAACGACACGTATGCCGCGCTGATGACAGGCATCCACGAACGCCTTGAACTGTTCATTGGTTCCAAAGTGAGGATCAACCTTCATGTAATCGCCTGTATTGTATTTGTGATTCGTCGTGGCTTCGAACAACGGACAGAAATAAATGGCATTGATGCCGAGCTGACTTATATGATCTAGATGATCCAGCACACCTTGGAGATCGCCGCCGAAGAAGTTCACCGGTGTAGGTTCTCCTCCCCAGGGTTCAGCATTTTTGGGACTGAGGGATGGATCACCATTGGCATAACGTTCAGGGAAAATCTGATAAAACACAGCGTCCTTAACCCAGGCAGGCGGTTCAAAAATGTCGACTGGATTCATAAATGGAAAATCAAAGAATTCGAGCGGATGATCAGGCAGCGCCTGCTCGAATCCGCGCTCCGTCATCCAGACCGATTCCTCTCCTTGAATCAGTTGGAAACCATACCGTAATCGGCGATAGGGAGGTGAAGTCTCAGCTTCCCAATAATCGAACATTTCATCCCGGGCAAAGATTTGCATAGGGATGTGTGTGATCGTCCGATCCCAGGCATATTTGTCTCCCGTAATCGCAATCACCGCATCCAGGTTCCCACGTTTGGACCGAAGTCGGAGGTGCATGGTCGAGCGGTCATACGCATAGGACCAATTGAGTTTGGGGCGATGGTAAACGGCTTCAAGAATCATGTAAATCACTCCTCGTCAGATGATGAAATTCAGATAAAAGTGGCCATTAAACGCAAAAAAAGGCACAACCTCAATTGTTCACGAGGTTGTACCTTTCGGCAGCATAGCCTTTTGATTATAGTGCTATTATACGAACTAACGCAGCAAAAGAAAACACTTTTTTTCCTTAAATTTCAAATTGTTTTATTCGAAATGTAGGACGCATATCTGCAATTACTGTTTTTTATAAATCAAATCCAAGTTTATTGGCGTATGCAGAGAATTCTTTGTGAAATTTCTCGATATTTTTCTTGCCGGTAGCAATTTTGGCATTGGCTTGTTTCAGGACAGCGCTGTTTACCGTTGTTTTGGAGACAGATTTTTTAGCGAGTTGGAATCCTTCCAGCTGTGTATAGCTACCTTTGATCAAGTTGGCATGGATTTTTTGCAATTCCGCATTTTGCGGTTTGATCATCTTCAGCTTGGATACATATTTGGTGTAGTTAGGAATCGCTGTATTGGTCAGTTTCAGGAAAACGGACTTGCGATTGGATGATGTGATGTAAAATCCACCTCCCAAAGCATTGAAGGCTCTCTCCTCATATACCGATGCCATATCCAACTGATCAAGGTAGCCCAGGAAATCTTCTTCTTCGACTGTAGGGATCGGTTCTTGTTCTGACGTGTCAATTTCTTCATAGTATTCGTCTTCCGAATATGTAGTGGTTGAGTCATCCGCAGCAGCGGCATAGGACCCTACAGGTGCGAACACCCCGCCGAGCAAGACAAAACTCATAATGATTGATAGTACCCATGATTTCTTCACGTGTTAATATCCCCTAACTATAGATGTGATTTTATTCCAATGGATAATCTAACATAGTACAACAAGAAATTACAGGAATTGTTTTACAGTAAATTCATCAGTCAAACGCATATGAATGAATAATGAGTCACTAGCAAAAAGGACATGTATTAGATGAAACTAAAAGTAAAAAGAGAGATTTGTATATTTCGTAGGTAAGAAAAAAATTACATATATGGTTTGTGTGGAGGCGTATTGTATCGATATATATTGTATTGGTTTAGTTAATTTATCTTTATTTAATGTTGTTTTATGAAGTTACAGAGTTCGACAGGGAGTGAGAAGTTTTTCCAAATAAAATGCTTGTATAATGATTTCATCTCCATTACAATACAATTGATAATGAGATTCAATATCAATTAGATAAAAAAGGGGAGACGGATTTCATGTATAAAGTAAAGAAAAAGCTATACATTTATGCAGCACTTATTCTGATGATTTCATTACTTGCTGGTTGTGCTTCGGGTGGAAGTGCCGAGACAACGAATACGTCCAGCCAAGCTGCAAGCAGCAATGAGAGCAATAATGAAAGTGATACAACTGCCAGTGCGACTGAAGATCAGACCCGAGTGATCAAACATGCCATGGGCGAAACCACAATCAAGGGAACCCCGCAAAAGATCGTGACACTGTTCCAGGGTGCGAATGATGCCGTTGTTGCACTTGGCGTGAAACCGACAGGCGTGGTGGAATCCTGGGTTCAGCAGCCAGTCTATGAGTATCTGAGAGCAGATCTGGACGGAGTTCCACAAGTAGGACAGGAATCGCAACCCAATCTGGAAGAGATCAACAAGTTGAAACCCGACTTGATTATTGCTACGAAGATCAGACATGAAGAGATCTATGAGCAACTGTCGCAGATCGCACCTACGGTAGTGACGGAGACGCTTTTTGACTGGAAAGAAACGGTGAAAACTGTTGGGGAAGCGATGAATAGGGTTGAGCAATCGGATAAATTGTTGTCTGATTGGGATGGCCGTGTAGCTGATTTCAAAGAGAAAATGGGGGATCGTCTGCCAATTGAAGCAACCATCACGAACTTTAGAGCCGATCAAGTTCGTATTTTCTACATGGGATATGCAGGTAAGATTCTGAATGAACTTGGGTTCACCAGACCTGCCGGACATGACGCAGACACATGGGGAGTTGAATTGACTTCCAAAGAAAACATTCCAGATATGAATGCAGACATGATCTTCAACTTCAATTCAGGCACAGAAACAGATGCCATTCAGAAAAATTATGATGATTGGACCAGCAGTCCACTGTGGAAAAACCTTGATGCAGTCAAGAACAACCAACTGGTTCAGGTCGATGAAGTGGCCTGGAACATGGCAGGTGGATACACATCGGCCAACATGATGCTGGACGATCTATATAAGCAGTTCAACCTGAACTAACTAACAGGAGCAGGACCTGCCATGCACCAGAACATTCGTTAACGAAGTGTATGGGCTGGCAGGTCTTTTATCATTTTACAGATGAAAGAGTGAGAGTATGTTTCCCCTTTTTACAAAGGTAAGCGCCAAGATCTATGGACTGGTTGGTTTATTCATATTACTTCTACTTGCTTGCCTAGCCAGTATGATTCTGGGACGTACGCATATCACGTTTCAGATGGCATGGGAAGCACTGCAATTCTATGACGAGAGTTCTGTGGAACATGTGGTTCTGCTGACGGAACGGTTGCCACGTACAGTTATTGCTGCTGTTGTAGGAGCAAGTTTGGCCGTGGCGGGTGGGCTGATGCAGGCATTGACACGTAACCCACTGGCATCACCGAGTGTGTTCGGAATTAATTCTGGTGCGATCTTTTTTATTGTTATTGCCATTGTTGTATTGTCCGTATCTTCGCTCACCACCATGATGTGGTTTGGTTTTGCAGGGGCTGCTGTAGCCGCGGCAATTGTATATGGGCTAGGTTCCCTCGGTCGTGATGGCCTGACACCGATCAAGATTGTACTGGCGGGGACGGCAATCTCCGCGTTATTTGCCTCGTTCACACAGGCCATTCTGGTGCTGGATGGAACCGGATTGCAGGATGTACTGTTCTGGCTTGCCGGTTCAGTAAGTGGTCGGACATTGGATATGTTATATCCTGTTCTGCCGTACATGACAGCCGCAGCTATTGTCTCTTTGTTCATGGGCAGAGCCATCAATCTGCTGTTGACGGGTGACGATATCGCCAAAGGCATGGGACAGAATGTACTTCTAGTCAAGGTGCTCATGGGAATTGTTACGGTATTGCTGGCGGGTGGTTCGGTTGCCGTAGCCGGTTCGATCGGTCTTGTCGGACTGGTTGTCCCGCATATCATGCGTGCACTGGTGGGCAATGATTACCGCTGGCTCGTTCCTTACTCTATTGTAGGGGGAGCGATTCTGCTGCTGTCCGCGGATGTGGTGGCAAGGTTGGTGATCATGCCGCAGGAAGTTCCACTCGGTGTCATGACTGCACTGATTGGCGGACCCTTCTTCGTGTATATTGCCCGCAAGGGGGTGACGAAAATATGAGGAAGGTGTTGACTTTTCGCAACAAAAAAGACACTGTCTCAGTGCAAATGGAACGAAAATCACTGGTTGTCATCGGTGTATGTATCCTCTTGTTCCTGATGGCAGGAGTGGTCGGTACCAGTGTAGGCAGTGACTTTATTTCTCCGCTGGATGTGCTCAGAACGATATTTGGTCTGAATGCAGGAGAGCATGACTTCGTCGTGCTGACCTTAAGACTGCCACGGGTGTTATTATCTCTGCTCGTAGGAGCAGCCCTCGGTATGTCAGGCGCACTTCTGCAAGGCATTATCCGTAATCCGCTGGCCTCACCGGATGTCATCGGCATCACCGGCGGCGCGGCCGTTGCAGCTGTAGGTTTTGTTACGCTGTTAGGTGGAGCGGTAAGTATCAAGTTGTTGCCATTGTTCGCCATCGCTGGCGCAATTGTGACGGCTTTGATCATCTATGTGCTTGCCTGGAAAAAGGGAGTCAGTCCGATCCGTCTGGTGCTGATCGGGATTGGAGTGTCAGCCATTACCGGAGCTGGAACGACCTTTATGCTGATCCTGAGTCCATTCTACACGGCAGGTCAAGCCTATATCTGGCTGACAGGAAGTGTATACGGAGCATCGTGGACCGATGTCCGAACGATTTTACCGGTTATCGTAATTGTTATACCGCTGGCGATCTGGTTCGCTCGCAGCCTGAATGCACAGGAGTTCGGGGATGATCTGGCCACAGGGCTGGGTGTAACTGTACAGCGGCATCGTTCAGCGTTGTTGTTATGCAGTGTACTGCTGGCGGGAATCGCCGTTGCGGTTGCCGGAACCATTGGTTTTGTAGGCCTGATCGCTCCACATATTGCCCGAAAGCTGGTTGGACGGATGTTTGGCAGTATGCTGATTGTGTCTGGACTGGTTGGTGCTCTGCTTGTATTTGCGGCAGATCTGATTGCCCGCACTGCCTTTCTACCGCTGGATGTTCCCGCAGGGGTATTCACCGCAGGCGTAGGTGCACCATTTTTCCTGTATTTGTTGTTCAAGAATCGAAATCAGTTTTGAGGAGGAGCGAGCTGTGAGTATTCTGGAAGCCAAGGAGCTTACGATCTCCTATGGAGCAGATCCCATTATTGAAAATTTGAACCTGACCATTCCCAAGGGACAGATTACCGTCCTCATTGGCAGCAACGGCTGTGGCAAATCTACGCTGCTGCGTACGATGGCCCGGTTGCTGAAATCCAGCTCCGGTTCGGTGCTGCTGGATGGCGAAGAGATTGCAAAGCTGCCGACCAAGGAGATTTCAAGGCGCATGTCCATCTTGCCGCAGGGTCCGACCGCTCCAGAAGGATTGACAGTGAACCAACTGGTCAAGCAAGGACGTTATCCACATCAAACATGGCTGAAGCAATGGTCACGAGAGGATGAGCGAATGGTCACGCTGGCACTTGAATCCACACATCTGACAGAACTCGCGGATCGACCTGTGGATGCATTGTCCGGTGGACAGCGTCAGCGTGCCTGGATTGCGATGACACTTGCGCAGGGTACCGAAACGCTGCTATTGGATGAACCTACAACCTATCTGGATATGACACATCAGATTGATATCCTCGATCTGTTGTTTGAGTTGAACGAACGGGAAGGACGCACGATTGTTATGGTACTTCATGATCTGAATCTGGCATGTCGTTATGCGCATCACATTGTGGCTGTTCACAACAAGTCGATCTACGCAGAAGGCAAACCGGAAGATATTGTTACACAGGAGATGGTTCGTAAGGTTTTCCAGATGGAGTGTGAGATTGCGGTCGATCCACTGTTTGGCACACCAACCTGCATCCCACATGGAAGAGGAAGGAAGCTGAATGGGGAACAGCGTTATACACAACTGGCTTGAGGATCAGGAGATGCAGACTTTGGCTGCGGGGTATCGGCTGACGGAGATCCCGAGGATTAATGTCTGGCCTGTCTCAATTTAAACCATTAAGTATTTGGCTACATGCTCCACGATTACTTCAATAATGAAATCAACGAATAATTCAAGTTATATCCTTATTCTTCAAGCCTTCACGTCAACTCTTCTACATTCAATGTAGATAACAGGAACAGGCAAGCTCTCAGTTTCATCCTGATCCAGAGCTTGCCCTATTTGTTGTATCTGTTATTCGAATGTAACCAAACCACGCCGACATAAACCCAAGCCAAAAAAAATCTTATTTTTTCCTTAAAAGTTTATTATTGACAAAATAACTCGAATTGCCATAAAATAGATTTTATATGATATTGATAATCATTATCAATATAAAACTACAATAAAAATTGATGAAAGTATGAGCTATATAAGTTTAATTCAAATTTCACACGTTAACGGAGGGGGCAGAACAGATCTGAAGAAGCGTAGCGTGCGCCTTTATCACCGGATTTCCCCTTTGTAAAGGGATTCAAAAAAATCTGGGGATAACAGCGATCGGAAGATGGTTCTGACCGCGCAGTGATTTCGTGTAAAAACAGTATTCAACTTATATAGGTGCGAGTACCTTCATTCGATCGAGGAGGATTTTCAGTGTTTCCGAAAGGGATTCATAATCTGCAAAACCGACTCATCATAAGCAAAGCGAGAGAAATGGGCATCACCTGTGAGCCACTTCTTGAGGGATGCGAAGATTTCCTGAAGCTGTCTGTAGGGGACCAAGAGATCATCATTAACAAAACCAGATCTCATCGTCTGCCGTTAATCGCTGGACTGCTCGCGAAGAACAAGCAGGTATGTAATATGTTGCTGCATGAACAGGGAATGCCTGTACCATCATTTATCGTGATCCCAGAGATGGGAAGCGAAGCAGTAGCTTTTCTGAATAGATACGGCTCTATTGTAGTGAAACCACTGGATGCGAGCAGCAGCATGGGCGTGACGCTGGATGTGCGTACTGAAGAAGAACTGGAGACAGCCATTCAGCTTGCGAGTGTCCACGGCAGCAGCATTATGTTACAGCAATATGTGACCGGGATTGATTACAGAGTGCTGATCATTAACGGTGAAGTGGCGGCTGTGAACCAGTATCGACCTGTCTATGTCGAGGGAGACGGAACTTCAACTGTTGGGGCATTGATCGAGCAGTTGAATCAGGAACGAATCGAGATGACGCACATTGGGGAGTATGAAGCATTTCCCGAGGTTAATGCAGAAACGGAACGACTGCTGGAGGTATTACATGCACAAGGGACAACACTGGATGAAGTTCCTACCGCCGGAAAAGAAATTGAATTATACGATCTCCGAAATTCTGCCGCCGGAAAAATCAGTGAATTCTACAAGGATTGTACCGAAATCATTCATCCCGAAAATGCCCGAATGATCATTCAGGCGGCAAAGACTCTTCAGATCGATGTAGCAGGAGTCGATGTTCGTTGTTGTGATATCCGCACTCCAATCTCCAGAGATGAGGGAGGCATCCTGGAAGTGAATGCCTTGCCAGATCTGACACACCACGTCTTTCCCCATGGTGGAACAACTCGTGATGTGGTTCGGTTATACCTGGAATACCTGTGTCAGGAGCAACTTGAATATAAATAAATATAGCTTATAACAACGTATAGATGACAATATATAACGGATAACGGATAACAGATAACGGATACCATCATTTAATTCGGACCTCACCATGATTTTGAACCAATACCAGGTCATATGCAAAAGTAGAACAAGAATCACAGGCAGCAGGTTCAGCCTGAATCGATTATAAGGAGCGTTAGAGGGCTATGTCAGTAGAGGTGCAGACGGAATATCTGAAGATGCAAAATGAGAAGGAATCCAATGCAAGATCGTACCCGAGACATTTCCCACTTGTCATTAACAAGGCCCATGGGGTGAAGATTACCGATACGGAAGGCCGCGTATTCTACGACTGCCTGGCTGGGGCAGGAACATTGGCGCTGGGGCATAACCATGACACGGTGGTCAACGCCATTCGCGATGTTCTGGATCAGCAGATTCCTCTTCATACACTGGATCTGGCAACACCGCTGAAGCTTTCATATATGCAAGAACTATTCTCCATTCTTCCGGCAGAGATGCGAGACAAAGCCAAGATCCAGTTCTGTGGTCCAACGGGGGCCGATGCAGTTGAAGCAGCCATTAAGCTGGTCAAACATGCAACAGGTGGCAAGTCTATTCTTGCCTTTCAGGGAGGTTATCACGGTTCGACCCAAGCGACAATGTCGATGAGTGGCAACCTGAGCAAGAAACAACATCTGCAAAGCCTGCTGCCCGATGTTCATTTCCTGCCTTTTCCTTATGAATACCGTTGCCCATTTGGTGTTGGTGAAGGCATGACGGCCCGGTTAAGCGCACAGTATATCGAGAACTTGCTCGATGATTGCGAGAGCGGTATTGCGGCACCGTGTGGGGTCATTGTGGAGACGGTGCAGGGTGAAGGTGGAGCCATTCCGGCAGATATCGAATGGCTGAGGGAGCTGCGGCGAATCACAGCAGAGCGAAGCATTCCACTCATCATCGACGAAGTGCAGACAGGCATTGGACGGACAGGCCGGATGTTTTCATTTGAACATGCCGGGATTGTACCCGATGTAATTGTCTGCTCCAAAGCAGTTGGCGGAAGTTTGCCGATGTCTGTTGTCATCTACCAAGAAGAACTGGACCAATGGCAGCCTGGTGCACACACAGGCACGTTCCGTGGCAATCAACTCGCCATGGCAGCGGGACTTGCTACACTTCGTTATATTCGGGAACAGGATGTTTTACACAACGTACATCTGCGCAGTGAGCAGTTCATGAATCAACTGAATGCATTGAAAGAACGCTATGCAGAGATCGGTGACGTGCGGGGCAGAGGGTTGATGATTGGCGTTGAGGTGGTTGATCCAACAGGACGCAAGGATCGTCTGGGACATTATCTGCCTAATGGTATGCTGGCTGAGTCTATTCAGCGTGAATGTTTCAAGAATGGATTAATTGTGGAACTGGGCGGGCGTCATTCAGCTGTTGTTCGTTTTCTGCCGCCGCTGAATATTACGGAGCAAGAATCGGGCGCAATCCTTGTGATCTTTGAGAAATCGGTAGCTGAAGCGATTGCCTTAGCAACAGCCGCATGCTGAAGCTTTCCCTGATGAAGAGGCATGCAGTATTATTCGCGATTCTGATCGGTGCCTTTTCGCTGGTACTGACCAACAGTGCATTTAACCTGCTGCTGCCTTATTTTGTGCAATATTATCAGATCTCTACGACAGCAGGCGGATGGATCATTGCCTTGTACATGCTGGCTATGACGTTAACAATGCCGCTGGCTTCCCTGATTGTGGACCGACTGGGGCGTAAGCAGACGTATATGTTGGGCATCAGCATCTATGGACTGTTCTCGGTGGCAGGTGCGTTGTTTTATCACTCTATTGAGGTACTGTTGCTGGTTCGTTTCATGCATGGCGTTGCCGCGGGGCTGATGATTCCGTTATCACTTGTGCTGCTTTTTGATGTCTACGGACCGGAGGTAAGGGGACGAATTACAGGAGCGTGGGGCTTGCTTCTTATGTTGGCTCCGGCTGCCGGTCCAACACTGGGGGGCTTCATCATTCAGTATGGACGGCTTGAAATGTTGTTCTGGCTTAATGTGCCACTGGCTATATTCTCGTTGATTGGCTGCGGTCGAGTCATTCAGACCTATATCCCTGCCCGCAGGAAAAAATGGCATCCAACCAGTGTCATGCTGCTGATCTGCGCGGTAGGTGCCCTTAGTCTGGGGTTACAGTTGTATGCGAGTCCTGTCGTGGCGGTATGGGTACCTTGGTTACTGATTGCGCTAGGTGTATTGCTGCTCATTCGTTTTGTTCAGACAGAGAACGGTCGCAAGGAACCACTGATCCGGTACCAGTTGCTACGGCGTAATGCCGTCTTTCCGCTGACTGTACTGATCTCGACGATTCAGGATTGTGTCATGTTTGGTGTAATCTTTGCATTACCACTATTGTTCCAGGACGTCTTCCACCTGTCGCCGGCCCTGTCAGGTGCATTGTTCATTCCCTTGTCAATCTGTACAAGTCTGTTTATGTGGATTGGCGGCAGCTTGCTGGATCGCGGTCGGTCCATACATTTTATCGCATGGGGGACGTTGCTGGTGTCGATATCGATCTTGTCGTTTGCGGTTCTGCCCATGGGAGCATCGATCTGGATCATCGGGATGCTCATGGCGTGCCGGGGAATTGGCGTTGGTCTGTCAGGCATGAGTATTTCGGCTATTGGTCTGCAAGCGTTACCGGATGAAGACATGCACGAAGGGTCGGTGTTATCAACCACGATTGAGCGTCTGGCTTCTTCGTTTGCGGTGATGGGCATGACCCTGTATTACGATATGCGTTGGCAATGGCTTGCCGGGGCAGGAACGTCCATGGAGATGGCAAAATGGGGAGCGCTAAAAGAGATCTGTATCGGACTTGGCTGCGCCATACTGCTTACACTTCCCCTGGTCTTACTTATAACCCGAAAGAAGGTTGGCATCATTGTTCGAGATGGAAAACAAGCTCCGGTCTGAGGCTGAGCAGCAGGCCCACGAACATTCGTGCAAGCTGCTGTTGAACTGTTACATCCGTGAGCTTGCGCTAGAAAAGGAAAGCGATATTCGGATTAATCCAAATACGCTGACGTACACTGTTGCTTTTCAAGCCAGTAGGGTGAAGGTGACAGGACACTTGTCTTATTACTCTGCCATGGGGGAGCATGAATACCTCAGCATGGAATCTGGCGGGGAAGCGGTGCATTATGGCGACCTGGTTCGCTGGATCACATCTGAGCTAAGCGGAAATGGGGAACAGGGAGCGAGTTCGGATCAACATGAAATGAAGAAAAGTGTGATGGAAATGAAGCGTTCACTTGAGCTGGAGAATGTACATCCATTGGGTGAGAATACGAATCGCGTAGAGCTGGCGTATGCCAGAGATTTTGCACAAAAGGTAGATAACAGTGTGGGCAACCTTACGTTGTATATCGAACAAGCAGCCGGTCTCGACATCCACGATTATCGCACATCGGAACAGTCACTGTTGTATGGTCATCCGTTCCATCCGTTTCCGAAGAACTCCAAAGGCTTCAGCGAGCAGGATGTACAGAAGTACAGTCCGGAGCTGCGAACATCGTTTCAACTCTGTTATATCGCCGTGAGGCAGGATGTCTACGTGCAGGAATGGGTGGATAACGAGGCGGTAATGGATTTGCAAGACCTCCTGCGGAGCCATGTGGGACCTATTTTAAAAGAAAAGAGTGAAATGTATGGGCTGCTGCCTGTCCATCCATGGCAATACGCATACATATCACGTTTGACCGAGATACAGTCCTATTTTCGAGATGAAAAATTAATCCTACTCGGTAGTGCGGGGCCTACCGTCTATCCAACCTCTTCGGTCCGTACAGTTTATGTTCCCGAATGGAACTGCAATATCAAGCTGTCACTGAACATGCAGATCACGAACATGATTCGCACCAACAGTGCTGAGCAGATGCGCAGAACACTGGATGCCTCCAGATACGTCAGGCAGCATGACTGCTTCGGTGCTGAACCGAACACGCATATTGCGTATGAGACAGGCATAGCGACTTGTGCTTTTGAAGATGAAGAGTTAACCAGTCTGTTTACGATAGCTTATCGACCCATTGAGTTTGATGTTGAGAACACGTATGTCTTATCCAGTCTGGTTGAAGCACCGCTTCCTGGGATGAGTTCGCGACTAATGACGATGCTGGGTGGTGGACGTGACATTGCCGAGCGTTGGCTGAATCGATATCTCAAATGTTCTCTGTTGCCGATTGTACGGGCGGCGGGAGAGAAAGGCATTCATTTTGAAGCACATTTGCAGAATACCCTTGTGACCTTAAAGGATGGGTTGCCTGTTGAGTTTATCGTCCGCGATCTGGAAGGGGTCAGTGTGGATGAGGAACTTATCCGTGAGCAGGATCGTGCTACGTCCGATTTATTATTTTATTCGCGAGAGAAAGCCTGGGCGCGGACATCGTACTATTTTATCGTCAATCATCTGGGGTCTTTGATTCATGCGATGGCGCGAGATGTGAACGTCCCGGAGGAGCATTTCTGGAAACAGGTACGTGAGGTACTTGTGGAGGAGCTGGAACGAACGGGCAATGCATATGTACGACATCTGCTGACAACGGATGCATTTCTGGCCAAACAAAACTTGGTGAGTTGTGTAAGAGGGATCAGCCAGACCCCGGCCTACGTGCCGGTGAGCAATGTAATGAAACGAATGGGGAGTGAAGTGCGTGGGAGTCGTGAGATACAGGGCTGAAGCAGGCGGCAAGACAGAAGCAGTCTACGTGGCTGTACAGGAACGGATCATGCGGCAGACGCTGGAGGCGATGTGGTTCGAAGGCATTCTGGACAGTCATGTAAGTGGGAGCGAATGGCGAACCAGCGGCCTCACATCTTCCGGCGATTCTGTGGCGTACACGTGTGAAGCTGAACGGAAGTTTTCATTTGGCCGGGTGAAGGTGAAGAAGGGTTCGATCCAAAGAGAAGGCGTATCCTGCACCGATCTGGATCTGTTTTTGGAGGAAATCGTACTGAACGCGTTGAAGGGGGCAAATGTCACGGCTTTTATCCAGGAACTACTCGAAACGATGGCAAAGGACAGTCAGTGCCAAGCTATATTGCCCTTGAACATTCCGAATGAAGATCGGCATTATGATGCGCTTGAAAGTCACATGACCGACGGTCATCTGTACCACCCGAGTTATAAGTCGAGGTTGGGATTTTCTTTGAAAGACAATCTGGCCTATGGCCCTGAATTTAACTCGGAGGTTTCATTAGTCTGGGTTGCTGTGAAAAAAGATTTGGCTCAGACCGCTGTATCCGTAGGGTATAGCTCTGAAGAATTGGTAGGGCAACATCTGACCGCAGAGGATATGCAGCGATTTCAACAGATCCTGCAACAACAAGTTCGAACGGACATGGGCGAGAACGCCAACGCATATGTGGCGAGTGTAGATCAGCTTGGGAGCAGTGCCGAAGTTGGTGAGAGCGTTGGAGAGACAATCCAAGCGAAGCTTCATGGGGGAGTTCGTGAAAAAGGCGAAACAGTCCGTAGCTCGGGTAGGGAAGACGGCAAGGTTGGCATAGGAATAGGTTCTGACATTGGTGATCGATATGTATTCATTCCGGTTCATCCGTGGCAGTGGGAGCATCAGTTGGAGTCGGTATATACCCGTCAACGGATGGATGGGGACATCGTATATCTCGGTCCATCGTCTTCGCCCTATCGTGCACAGCAGTCGATCCGTTCACTGTCGAATCGGGTGAATCCGGAAGCCCCATACATCAAGCTGGCTCTCAGCATCACCAACACGTCGAGCACACGTATTCTGGCACAGCATACGACCCAGAACGCGCCGCTGATCAGCGACTGGCTGGATACACTTGTACGTGAAGATGAGCTGTTGCAGCGGGCACAGTTTGGCATTTTGAAAGAAATCATGGGACTGTCGTTCCATTATGAGCAGTTGCCTGCAACCCAGTATGGACGGGCCTACGGAACACTCGGTGCCATCTGGCGGGAGAATGTATCGGTTCATCTGAAGGAAGGCGAGACCGCATGGCCGCTGAATGCGCTGATGTTGGTGCAGCCGGATGGTGTTCCATTTATTCAGGATGCTGTAGAACGACATGGTGTGGAAAAGTGGAGTGAGGCCCTTGTTCGCACAGTTACCCTGCCGATTATTCATTTGCTCTATGCACATGGGATTGCGCTGGAATCGCATGCTCAGAATATCATTTTGGTACTGGAAGATGATCTGCCGACACGAATCCTTATCAAGGATCTGCATGATGGTGTTCGCTATGTACCAGATCAATTGTTGCACCCGGAACGGGCACCGAAGCTGAACCCGGAGCCAGAAACCCACCGCAAGTTCAATCGATACTCCTTCATTTATGCTGGAGATGTGTCGGAAGTCCGTGACTATACGTATGATGCATTCTTTTTTATCTGCATGACGGATATTGCGTTGGCTTTGGAGAAGTTTGGGTTGTCCGAGGAAGCGTTCTGGCAGCTGTGCGCAGGTGTGATTGTGGATTATCAGAAGCAGCACCCGGAATACGCAGAGCGGTTCATTGCATTTGACCTTTTTGCCGAAGATGCACTGATCGAAGAGATGACCAAGCGTCGTCTGTATGGGGATGGGGAGTTATATTTCCGTAAGGCGATCAATCCGCTTAAGCTTTCGAAGGATGCACTGGAATCAAAGGGAACGCTCGAATTAAAGGGAATCGTTGAATGAGAGTTAACACGCTGAAGGAAAAGATTGCACGCAAACAGCCAGTGTATGGCCTTTTTGTATCCATCCCGCATCCGGTCATCATTGAGATGATCGGACATGCGGAATATGATTTTGTCATTATTGATCTGGAACATGCCGCAACATCGATGGAATCGGTAGAAGATTTGGTTCGTGCGGCGGAACTGGTGGGCCTAACCCCGTTGGTTCGAATTTCGAAGGTGGAGCGAGTGGAGATTCTGAAAGTGCTGGACTGTGGCGCACAAGGTATCGTCATTCCACATGTCGAGCAACTGGAGCAGGTGGAGGAAGCGGTTCGTCACGCCTACTATCATCCGGTTGGCATGCGGAGCTTGAATAGTGGTCGTCCCGGTGTATTCGGAAAATATCCGCTCACGGGATATATTGGGAAAGCGAACGAACAAGTGATGGTTGTACCCATGATCGAAAGTGTGGAGGGTGTTCGGCAGAGTACACAGATTCTGTCTCACCCTCAGGTGAGTTTTGTATTGGAAGGGGCGGCGGATCTGTCGCAATCCCTCGGCGTGCCATGGCAGACAGAGCACCCGGATGTGAGACGTGCACTGGATGAATTGCATGCTACTGCCCAGCAGTGCGAAGTACCTTATGCAACGGTCACCAGAGGTGTGGAGGATATGTCGCTCTGGGCTGAGCGGGGAGTACATATATATGTGCTTGGTGATGATCGGAATACGGCGTTTCGGGCATATGCCCAAAAACGGAATGACTACAGGAATGCGGGTGGGCAGATATGAAACCTAGTGTATGGCAGGCGATCGATGAACTTCAACGAGGGATGGAAGACCCGGTATGTGCGTATATCTATGATCTGGCGGGCATTCAGGAACAGGTACGTCAGATGTTGGGCAGTATGCCCGGAAACACACAGTTGTTCTACGCTATCAAGGCGAATCCTGATCCGCGGATCATTGAGGCGCTGCTTCCATTTGTGAAGGGTTTTGAAGTGGCTTCAATTGGAGAGCTGCTGAAGGTTAGAGCGGTAAGTCGCGAGGTTCAAATTCTGTTTGGAGGTCCGGGTAAAAAGGAGAGCGAACTGAGGCTAGCCATTGAGCATGGCGTGAGCTACATCCATGTAGAGAGTTTGCTGGAGTTGCGCCGCATCATTGCGATTGCGAAAGAGAGAGCGATGGATCAAGAGCATGATCAGGTGCAGGGGAGCAGGCAGAAGCAAGAGTGGGAACTGAAGCCGGAGCAGAGATATGCGGAAGAGTATGGCGAGGAACTAATTAAAGAGCAGAAGCAAAAACAGGATCAAGGACAGAAGCAGGAACATGAGCCGAAACACAAACTACAACAGGAGCAAGCGCAGGAGGTGCGCATACTGCTCCGAATCAATCTGCGGAGCAGTACGTTACCCCGGACGAAGATTGTCATGGGCGGTGGGCCGAGTCCTTTTGGAATCGATGAAGAGGCAGTGGAAGAAGCCATTGAACTTATTCGTGTGGAAGGCGCGGGTGTGGTTCGATTATGTGGATTCCATTTTCATTCCTTGTCCAACAATATGGACGCCAGGCTGCACGCCGAGATGATCGAGATGTATTTGCAAAAGGTGGGGCAGTGGCAGCAACAGTATGATCTTCCTGTGGAAGTGGTGAATGCAGGAGGCGGATTCGGCGTGACGTATGATGGCAGTCCAGGATTTGACTGGCCATTATTCACTTCCCTGCTGGAGCAAAGTGAAGCCAGACAGCGCCTTGCTTCACGCGGAGGTCAGCTGTATTTTGAATCGGGTCGACTGCTGGTGGCAGACCACGGGTATTACGCAGCAGAAGTTACGGATATCAAAACCTCTCATGATCAGTATTTTGCCGTGTTAAGGGGAGGTACGCATCACAATCGTCTGCCTGCTTCATGGGGGCATAACCATCCGTTTCAGATTATGGAGACGGACCGTTGGAAGCATTCATTTGCCCGTCCAGAGGTAAGAGATCGTCGAGTCCATATCGTAGGTGAGCTATGCACACCCAAGGATCGCATGCATTCCGATGCGGAGGTAGCACTGCTACGCGTGGGAGATATTGTTTTGTTTGAGAAGTCTGGGGCTTATTGCTGGACTATCTCGCATTATGATTTTCTGGGGCATCCGCACCCGGCATTCCATTATCTAACGGAGGACAATAATCATGTCAACACTGATGAAGCGTTCCAGTCTGCAAGCCGCTGAACGCCGGATTATGGCGGATCTGATGAATTCATTTTTGTCGGAGCAATTACTTCCACTGGAGAATCACCCATTCATTGATTTTACCGCAGCACCTGCACCGTTCCGTCGATTGTACAAGGGATATGACAGCGAAGAGCATAATCAGAATGTAGCTTCTCGCTATAGATTGCACACCCAAGGTGTACTGTGTCTGGTTGAAACAGGAGTAAGACAGGGGACTCAGTGGGTTCAGGGTTCACCGATCTACGAGGAGAAAACTGATGGAAGCTGGGTTCTCCTTGATACTCCGGCAGAAGTTGGACGTGCGGTGTTACAGAGGGCTTTGTCGGATAAGGCCTATGCGCAGCCTGGGGTGGCGGAATTCCTGGTTAGTCTGGACATTGCTGTGGAGCAGTATGCTTTGGGCTGGGAACAAGTCCAGTATCTGTCCGCTAACGTCCCGGCTTCTGCGTATGAATGGTTTATCAAGGGGGAGCGCGTTGCGGCATTGCGGGATCGTCCATTTCACCCATCGTCCAAAGCCAAGGTGGGATTCAATGTAGAAGATGTAACACGGTATGCAGCAGAATTCGGGAAGGAGATTTCGCTGCGCTGGGTGGCTATACGTTTGGATGCCGTGCAACAAGGGTGTGAAGATGGATTGTCCATTTTGGATATGTTAGACGATGTTCAGCGCGGAGTGGTGGAAGCAGAGTTTGCCCGTAAAGGAATCACGTTGGACGAATATCTACCGATGCCTGTTCACCCGTGGCAATTGAAACATGTGATTCTGCCCCGCTTTACTGGAGAGATCGAAGAGGGTAGCATTGTCGTATTGGACATAGAAGTGGGCGACGTACAGGCCACATCCTCTCTGCGCTCGATGGCTCCATCAACCGAATCCACCCTAATGCTCAAGCTACCGGTTAGTGTACTGTCTCTGGGAGCTGCTCGTTATCTTCCGATAGTCAAACTTCTGAATGGTCTTGCTGGAGAACGCATGTTAAGGCAGGCCGTTGCTTGTGACGAGACGTTGAAGGACAAGGTGTATATGTGTGAAGAGCAGAACTGGTGGGGCTTCATGCCGGAATCCATGGGACTGTTCGATGATCATCCCCGCCATCTGGCTGCACAGATTCGTGTGTATCCCTCTGAGTTATTGGGTGAAGATTACAAAGTAATCCCAATGGCCGCACTGGGTGTGAATCTGGAAGGACATCATCTATTAACGGAAATTCTGGGGGAAAACCTGAGTAGCACGAATGTTCTCGACTTTTATACCAGTATAGCTACGACGTTCTATGATATCGTGATGCGCCTGTTCAAGGTGGGTGTTGTACCTGAGATTCATGGTCAGAACTGCTGTCTGGTGTTACGGGATAATCAGGTAGAGGGTCTTTTGTTCCGCGATCATGATTCCGTGCGTCTGCATCAGCCTTATCTGGACAAACATGGCATTGCAGGCCCCGCCTATCATATTAGGCCTGGCTACTCGAACAGCTTGTATAACGAGACGATCCAGAAGCTGATTTTCTATGTGCAGTCTTTGGGGACGCAGGTGAATCTGGCTGCGATCATGGAGGCACTTAGCGAGGTGTATCACATCCCGCAAACGAAGTTATGGGAGATCACGGAGCAGGCTTGGAAGGAAGCGCTGCAACAAGTGCAGCTTCCCGAATCCGACCGGGCCGCGCTCGCTCATGCGATATTCGAGAGCAAGGAGTGGCCCGTGAAGTTAGTTGTCCGTCCGCTGCTTGAAGCAGACGGAGTGCCTGGCGCGATGCCATCGGGCAAAGGCATAGGGTGGAACCCTTTTTACAAGGGATAGAATGCAGAAGGTGGCCCGCTTGATGGGTTGCCTTTTTGGATTTTATGGTAATGAAGGTTCGAATCGCGGGGGTAAATAAATGTTCATAATTATTGAAGGTGAATCTGATGAAATCCAAGTACAGAAATCGGACTGATGTTATAAATGAATAAGTGAACAAGTGTTACTGGCTCACCTTGTTATGATGGCAATGTGTTTTTTACTTATATTTACTAATTAGTTGTTTTCGGTTGATTAAAATTAACTATTTGTTGATTTAACAGACTTACTATTTCCTTTGAATTATTACTCATTCCGTCGTCATTCTGATTCTTATTGGAGTTGGAGAGGAACCGCGAATAGTTTTCTGTACTTGTTGCTTCTCCTTCAGCATGTTTTGTTTCACTCAATAGAACCTTTGAGCCGTCTGAATTAACAAGATACTGTCTAGTATAAGCACCTTCCCTTGCTGTAACCAGCTGACCTTTTTTTTCTACTGATTTGTCCTTCTTTTCTTCGTCTTCTTTCTTTTCGACTGTTTGTACGAGAAGCGTTGATTTAAACAACTCTTTGTTGTTTGTTAGATTGTTGCGTTGGTTAATGTGATAAATGCTAGGACTAGAATTGTTAATACGCATGACTTCACATCCTCTTCGAATGGAATTTTTTTGAAAAAATTGAAACGTGTCATTTTATATCGGCATCTTTTGTTGAGAAATGAATACAAATTGCGATTTGGACAAAAAAAGGGACGCTCGCAGCTTTTCCTTTAACGATTTTAATGAATTTGATATCGTCATTCCCTGAGATACCTTATAAGTATCTTCGCGGTTCACCATTCTGGGCTTATATTGTCAACTTGACGGGTTGCCTTTTTGGTTTGTTGTCATCGAAAGTTACTATGCTTGGAGGGAATAAAACGTTCATCATTATGGCTAAAAAATCTTATGAAAAGGAGTTATAGGAAAGAGACTGATGGTATAATCGGGATATGTGTTATAGTCTTACTTGTGTATTACCGAAAAGGTTTTCGGAGAAAGCGACATTTACTGTTGTAACCGCAATCATAATTTACTTCAAGAAAGTGAGAAACTAACATGAATCAGAAGAGACTATTTAATGATGGATGGCAATTTGCGAAAAGTAAGCTGGATGTTACGGAACCTGCGGGTCTGGTATATAAACCTGTGGAACTTCCCCATGATTGGCTGATATATAATACGCTTGAACTGTATGAAGACAGCATTGGATGGTACCGCAAGACGTTCCATTATACGAAGGATGAGCAGCAGCTTTTGCTTTGTTTTGATGGCGTATACATGGACTCTTCGGTGTATGTGAACGGGCAGCTGGTTGGGGAGTGGAAGTATGGCTATTCTGCTTTTGAACATGAGATCACGAATGCACTGGTGGAAGGCGACAATGAGATTGTGGTCAAAGTAGTACATCAGAGCCCGAACAGCAGATGGTATTCCGGGGCTGGAATCTATCGCCATGTGTGGCTGAAGACGAGAGAACGCAACCATATTGTTACGGATGGGATCTATGTATCTATTAATCAGCATCCGAATGGCTGGCAGGTGGAAGTAGATACGGAACTGAACCTGGAACAGAATCAGAACGCAGAGTTGGTGCATACGATCCGGAATGAAGGTCAGGTGGTGGCATCGACGAAGACGAATGTTACGGCTTCGCTGGGTGAGAATGCGGTCGTATTGGCAGATAGCCAACAGATCATTGTGGAGAGTCCAAACCTGTGGAGCCCGGATGCACCGCATCTGTATGAACTGGTGACTGAGTTGCGATTGATCTCGGAAGATCGGACAGTTGAATCGGTATCACAGCGCATTGGATTCCGGGATATCAAACTTGATGCCAATGAAGGGTTCCACCTGAACGGGGTCAAGATGAAGCTGAACGGCGTGTGTGAACATCACGATCTTGGGGCGCTGGGAGCTGCGTTTAACCTGACGGCATTGCGTAGAAGATTTGTTTTGCTCAAAGAAATGGGCGTTAACGCCATCCGTACCGCGCATAATATGCCTGCCAAAGAGTTCATGGAACTCGCGGATGAGATGGGTATGCTGGTTGTGTCTGAAGCCTTTGATATGTGGGAACGTGCCAAAACGCCATACGATTATGCGAGATTTTTCCCGGAGTGGGTGCATACGGATGTGAAGAGTTGGGTGAAGCGCGACCGTAACCATGCCAGTCTGATCATGTGGAGTATCGGGAACGAAATTTATGATACCCATGCGGATGAGCGTGGACAGGAAGTAACTCGGATGCTGATGGATTATGTGCTGGAATTTGATCCGAAAGGTAATGCTGGCGTGACGATTGGTTCGAACTATATGCCTTGGGAAAATGCACAAAAATGTGCGGACATCGTGAAGCTGGCAGGTTACAACTACGCGGAAAAATATTACGACAAACATCATGAAGAGCATCCGGACTGGATCATCTATGGTAGTGAGACGTCTTCGGTGGTGCAGAGTCGTGGCATCTATCACTTCCCGTTCGAACAGCCGATTCTGGCAGATGATGACGAGCAGTGCTCGGCTTTGGGTAACAGTACGACCAGCTGGGGTGCGAAGTCGGCAGAATACTGCATTTTGGCAGAGCGGGATACGCCGTATTCACTGGGTCAGTTCCTGTGGACCGGATTCGATTATATCGGAGAACCGACACCGTATCATACGAAGAATTCGTATTTTGGACAGTTGGACACAGCAACGTTCCCAAAAGACTCTTATTATATCTACCAAGCGGCTTGGACGGATTATAAGAAAAGTCCGATGGTTCACCTGTTCCCGTATTGGGATTTCAGCCCGGGTCAGATCATTGATGTACGCGTGTGCAGCAACGCGCCGAAGATTGAGCTGCAACTCAACGGCAAGACGATTGGCACGTACGATATCGATCATACCAATGGAACACAGCTGTCTGGCTGGTGGAAAGTGCCGTACGAAGAGGGCGAGCTGAAAGCGATCGCTTACGATGAGAACGGCCAGATCATTGCAACCGATGTGCAAAGATCCTATACGGATGCGAAGAAGATTCGTCTGCAAGCGGATCGGGCGCAGTTGCAAGCCAGTGGAACGGACCTTATTTTTGTAGAAATTGATGTGGAAGATGAAGCTGGTAATCCGGTTCACAATGCGAACAACCGCGTACAAGTTAAGGTAACTGGTGCAGGACGATTGCTGGGTCTGGATAATGGGGACAGCACGGACTATGATCCATACAAAGGATTAAGTAGAAGACTGTTCAGCGGCAAGCTGATGGCCATCATCGGAGCGACAAATGAACCTGGAACGGTGCGGATTGAAGTTTCTTCCGAAGGTTTGGAAGGAGCTGTGGCTGAATTTGAATCTCTAGTTGTGACGGCTGAACTTAATGATGAGAAACAAGTACAATCTGTCTTCATGAACAATGAAGAACGTCCGGTGCTTACCGGGAATGCTCAGGAGATTCCTTTGCGGAAAATTGAGATCATCAGTACTGCAGGACAGTTGCTCGATCCGTCCAACCCGGAGCTTACTGTAACCGCCAAGCTGTATCCAGAGAACACCTCCTATCGAGATATCGAGTGGGCTGTTGTGAACGATGCAGGAATTGAATCCAACATTGCCAAGGTGGAAGCTGTTCAAGCGGAAACGGGCGACAACGGTGAGCATCAACATGCGGTGAAGGTATCTGCTATAGGTGACGGGGAGTTCCGGCTTCGCGCAACCAGTACCAATGGTACGGATAAAACGAAACTCATCTCCCAGTTGGAATTCAAGGCGGACGGTCTCGGCACAGCCTACAAAGATCCATACGGCTTCATCACGGGCGGACTGTACGATTACACCAAAGGTGAGGTTGGTAACGGTAACGAACGTGGGGTAGCGACAAGTCGCGACGGAGAGACGCATGTAGGCTTCCGTAATATTGACTTCGGACCGTACGGCTCCGATACCATAACGATTCCTATTTTCACGCTATCCACTGAGGAGTACTTCATTCAGATCTGGGAAGGTATGCCGGATGAAGAAGGAAGTACAATGATCGCAGATGTGGTTTATGACAAAGAGTCCATTTGGAATGTGTACCAGGAAGAGACATACCAATTGTCCAAACGCCTTAGCGGGATCACGTCGATCTGTTTTGTGCTGAAGCAGAAGATTCATATTAAAGGTTTCTCTTTCGAGCGCCAGAGTCGGGCCTTTGAACAGAACGCGGCTGCATCCTGTGACCATCTTTATGGAGATACGTTCAAAATTGAGGGCGACAGAGTAGAAGGTATCGGGAACAATGTGTCGCTAGAGTTTGAAAATATGGACTTTACGGCAGAAGGCACATCCAAGCTCGTGATCTACGGTCATTCACCAATTGATAAAAATACGATTCATATTCGCTTTGCAGGTGCGGACGGACAGAGCAACCAGCTGGTTGAGTTCACACAGTCGGGTGGATATGAGGAGCGGGTGTTTGAGCTTGAGCAAGTGACAGGTGTGCAGAAAGTAAGCTTTATTTTCCTGCCAGGCAGTCAGTTTGACTTTGGCTGGTTCCGATTCGAGAAATAAATGTGATCGAAATATAAAACCCCTTCAAGCAGGCATCGGTTCATGGGAACGTGGATCTGAATCGCTTGCGTGAAGGGTTTTTCTTGTATGTAGGTGTGAGAGAAAACATCAATGAAACTGCTCTGCTTCAACTGAGAGATCTAAGTGATGACCTATTCTGCTATAAATGTACAACTTAATATCCGTGTCTTGTAATGCAAGCAGGTTGATCGTTTTAACACTATTTCTGCTGATAGATGTTTCCATAGGTTCACTTCCTTCATCTACATACATCTTCACATATACCGTTTGGTTGCTGTTGTTTCCAACTGATATGTTGGCATGTGTCCCATTCGAAGCAACCATTGTGAAGCTGCCGTTGTATGCGGAACGACCTTCATGTTGAGTTGGGGCAATGAGCAGAACAGAAGTAGATGTTGGGACGGAGCGCTCCATTTCATGGGCTAGTCCGGTTGATTGCCACTCATTTGTTGAAGTTAGAGCCGCTGTACTTGCTGAATGGGTGGATAGTAGTACAGATAGAGCCAGTGCTACACCGAGCATTGTTTTTAAGGTCATTAAATTAACCCCCTACTGAATGATAAATCACTAAAATTTTCGTTCCTTTTTATACATTTCTATGATTCTAAACGTTTGGGACAACGAGGGAGTTACAGATAAATGACAAATTAAGCATAATCATGAAACAAAGGATAGTCTTGAACCGTTTCATAGATGAGGTGATGGAATGAGAAAAAGTATGCTTATCCTATCGTTGGCTTTAATGCTGTTAACTGCCTGTCAGGCAAATGAACCAACAACGAATCCTTCCGGAATTACGCAAGCTTTTCCAGAAATTATTGAGCCCCATAATCCAGAGCAAGCGGAGCAAAGCGGGGATGTGGTTGTGCTTCATGGAGGCATACGGAACGAAGATAAGTGGAACACATTTATGAAGAATGTGGAGAAAAAACAGCAGGACCAGGTTCGTGTAACGATGTATACCATTGAAGGTGGGCCCATTATCCAGGAATTGATCTATGATGGTACAGCTATTCAATCGACTTACGATAACTCAAGGGATGCCTACGGCTCCAAACAGGGAATGAAGACTGACACCTGCAAAGGGATCGTGACAATGAAGAGTGAGCAGGGACATATTTTTTACGTGTTAACCGGGTGTGAGAAGGAAGAGAACCCCTTTTGGATGCCTAAGTTGTAAATGAGATGTATCCACATGCAAATTCTTAATAAAAACTGTGAAGCCGAGGCTGGCTATGCAGGTTTTTGTTGCTATTTGAAAGGTGAAAAATCGAAATTTTATCTGTACAAAGCATTGACTGTCCACCACCCTGAATCTCATAACCCAAGTGCACTTCATGATCTGTATAGGTTAGGTTGCATTACGCAGTGAGATGGTAAGCTCATCTACGGTTTTGGTTTGAAGTGGGATGTTAGAATCGGGAAGTGCGGATTCTTCTTTATTAGTTACAGAAAAATAAAGCACAAGTTGAAGTATCAATATGATAAGAGCAATAATGATAAAGATGATGATATTCCTTTTGTTCAATGTGCATCTTCCTTTCAGCGAATAGATTTTTTAATGAAGTGAATTTAAAAGTTAATAACCAATTATATCATATTTTGGGTGGTTATATAAATGAAGAGGCTTTGGGTGTTATGTATTTTGATACTTTTAGTGACAGGGTGTGGTCAGAACAATAGAGAGAAAGCCATTGATTATCTAACGCAAAATCAAAGAAATGATGCATCACTCATTGTATTTACCGACCGACCTTCGGAACGACCATTTATTGTTGAGTTACAGACGCAATTAAATGAAGTGAATAACGAGAATTTGAGGGCAGAAGGCCCAATAACTAACGTAACCTTTTATAATGTCCGTGATGAAAATAAGTTTAATTATGAGAAGATTTTTGGTCTGAAATCATATCCGTACATGATCCTATTCGAGAAAGGCCAGATTACATTGGAGACGCAGGAACCGGAAGAGATCGTTCAGCATTTTAAGAAGAGGTAAGAGTCTACTGAAAAGAAGTTTGATCCCAATGGATCGGCTAAGTTAAACATAAAATGTGATCTGTGAGGTCCTACTGGGGAGACAATGAAGCCATGCTGGCAAGACAAAGGACAACTATAGCAGGACTCTTGTCTTTTTTATTGGGCTTCCCTCATAGTTATTCGCACACTCTCCGAATGTGCTAAGGACATAGTATAGGGCATATATACTGTGTGCCTTGGCCTAAGGAGATGACCATTTTGAAGTATCTGAACAAGAGGACAGCCACCCTCAACAAATTAAGGCCCAGTCGTTCTACGTCGAAATGCAGAAACAAACACTTGGGAAAGCGAAAGAAATGCCATATTATCCGTAGATCTTATCGGAGAAAGCGCTGCTCACTGAAGCGTCCATTAAGATCCCAGAAAATGGCCCGTGACAAAAAAGTCATTGCATTACCGAGAGGGGGAGGCAGCAACCCGGTATGTTGTGAGCCCGGCCCCCTGCTTGCTCCGTTGAGACAACATGAATTGGAGACTGTGAATCCCCCTGGAACGCAAGGTGTGGCAGGTGCCCAAGGCCCCGCAGGCCCTCACGGCGCGCCGGGTCAACAAGGGGTTCCCGGAGCGCAGGGTCCCGCAGGCCCTCACGGCGGGCCGGGTCAATTGGGGCTCCCCGGAGCACAGGGTCCCGCAGGCCCTCACGGCGGGCCGGGTCAACAAGGGGTTCCCGGAGCGCAAGGCCCCGCAGGCCCTCACGGCGGGCCAGGTCAACAAGGGGTTCCCGGAGCGCAGGGTCCCGCAGGCCCTCACGGCGGGCCGGGTCAATCGGGAGTTCCTGGAGCGCAGGGCCCCGCTGGCCCTCAGGGTGAGCCAGGTCAACCCGGAGTTCCCGGGGCGCAAGGTCCGGCTGGTCCTCAAGGTGAACCGGGTCAACCGGGGGTTCCCGGAGCGCAAGGTCCAGCTGGCCCTCAGGGTGAGCCAGGTCAGTCGGGAACTCCCGGAGTCCAAGGACCAACGGGTCCCCCAGGTGAGCAAGGTCCGCCGGGCACCGTACCCGGAATTGAAATCATTCCTACGGCAAACCGTTACTTCTATTTTCCGGATACCGATCTGGATTTGTCGGCCTCGGTTATAATTCCTGCCACAGAATTCACGAATGACGATGGCGACAGCATAACCGAATTTGCCGGGGTTGGACTTACTAGTTTCAACAATCTTTATATAAACGGGATTGTACAACCAGGAAACTCATACAGTGTAAGTGCGGAGAGGTTGTTTTTTTCGTCACAAAACGGTGTGATCTTTGCAGGGACACCTATCACTATCGAGATAATTATAATAACAGCCAATATCATAAATGGTTAAAATTGGTTGTAGTTGCTGGTTCCTTTGCCTTCACTACTCCCAAACCTACCACATATACTATGTTAGGTAGGAGGTGAGAAACATGCCACTTGTGACACCATTTCAGAACAGTTTAAGATTTGCTGCAACCATAGGTGATGGAACCGGCACTGGGGTAACGTTTGCGATTGCTGCGACTGCCTTTACAAACGACGCTGGTGTAGCTGCAACCGCATTTCCAGGCACCTACAACTACTACAATCTTTATATTAACGGCCTTATGCAAACAGCAGATACCTCCTCGGCTACGACGACTACAATTACAATTCCCGGTGGAGATGCATTAAATGATGGGACTCCAATTGTCGTACAATTTGTAGTGTCTTAAAGAAGATTTAATCCTACTGTATTGTTATCTTGTGCGACTTCTATCTGTGATAGAAGTCTTTCTTTTTGTACAAGATACCCAGTCGACTCAACGGCATTCATCCATGCATTAATGTGCAAAAATAGTTACCCAAGGATGTTGCCCAACTACCGGATAACCTCTGAGGAAATGATCCTTCCGTTTGATTCCAATCCTCCTTCTCACTTGTTAAAATTTAGGTACATAAACTACGGTCAGGTTGGCGGTGATAAGGAAATGCAGCGAATCGAGGTACATCCCGATCTATTGGAGGAAAAGGCCCGGTTGGTCCAACAGAAGAAACAGGAACTAGAGCGAATGGTCCGGGAACTGGAGAAATCCATATATATGTTGCAATCCGATTGGTCGGGTGTGACAGGAGAGCGTTTCTTCTGGGATTTTATGCAGGTAAAAGAAGTGTTCCCGACTACACTCGGGCTGTTGGACGAAATCCAGAAAGAGTTTACGTTTATCGCGAAGAACTTCAAAACAACGGACGGCTCAGGCGAGGTTGCGCTGTACATTCCAGAGGAACTAAAGCGAAATTTCGCTGTAGGGCTGCTTGATAAATCAGTAGGAGAAACAATAACGGGAATGGGTCAGACGGCAGAAGCTTTCTTCGAGAACCCATTCAGTACATTAAGCAGTGTGGCATATGCCATGACAGTGGGCAAAGTTGTAGACGTTGGGCGTGGTATTCAGTTTGCATGGGATACCGCTTGGGGCACGGGAACGGCGCGGTCTGACATAGAGCAATTTGTGGAAGAGCAGAAGAAGCAGATTGATGAGAGTGGAGCAGGGTATTACGGTGGAGCGATGACTGGGCAGGCTTTGGCGTATGTTTTGTTTGGCAAAGCTTTACGTTCGAAGGACGACATTGGGTCGGGCGGAGGAAAGCCGGAGTCGGAGAAGGGGAAAGGCGGGACAGGTAATAGAGATATGACAGAGCCTCCCCTACCCTCGGGAAGCAAACCAACGGGAAATTATGGAGTAGGTGATTCTCATGGGATAAAGAAACAAAATGAAACTGCTGACTTCTTAGCTGAACAAGGTTATGAAATCAAAATGTTAGACGAAATAAATGGCGGAAATGGCTATGGAATCAAGGCAACTTCTAATCCTGACTTTTTAATTCACGGTAAGGTTTTTGACTGTTACTCGCCTAAGGAAGATGCAAACGTAGATAATATTCTTCGAAACATAGCAACGAAAACTAAAACGCAAGCGGAAAGAATCGTTGTTAACCTAGATGAATTTCCCACTGAAAAAGTTAGTGAACTTAGTCAAGGAATTATCAGAAAAGCAAATCCAACCGGAGATTTGAAAAATCTGAAAGAGATTTTATTCGTTAAGGATGGTAACATAACACGGGTGTTTGGGGAGGATTAATAGATGGACTATGAAATATTTTTACAAAGTAAGCTCGATCGTAATTCTTTGGGGAAACTGATCGAGCAATATGTCACTGAATCGGTTGTTGAGAAAGCTTCATTCCAAAGTAATGCAGAGGAAATAGTAATTGGCAGTAGATTTTTTACGTTGCATCTTGAAATTGAGGATATTTCTGATATCACTTTTGTTCGACAGCATTATAACTTAGATGTGAATGTATGCATTAGAACTCAATTGTTTGGCAGTACTTTTTCTGAAGGTATAGAGCATATTTTCAGCATTATTAGTAAGCTAATAAAACATACTGAGGGAAATCTTTTATTCCTAGAAGATGGTTCTACTCAACTACTTAGAATGGAGAATGGTCTGTTGGTGGTTAATAATCGGTTGGATGAATATCAAACTAAATACCTAACTCCAAGCCTTCTTCTTTTACTTGACCGTCCTTATATTGAAAAGGAATTATCAAGTTAAAAAAAGCAGCAGGTAATGAAATAATGATACTACTCAAAGGCACTTCTACCAGGCAAACGTAGAGGTGCTTCTTACTATTAAAAACTTAGGAGAACAAATTGCTATGATATCAATGAAACGATTTGTAATGATTGGATGCTGCATTGGCCTAGCATTATTGCTTGTTCTAACCTATAGCTTTTATAAAGAAAAAAGAATGTATGAACAGTATCTAACGATGAATGTACGACAAGATATGGTTGATACGAAAAGTGCGATTATAGATAATGATATTTTATTCGACCAAATACTTAAGAATGAGAAAATAACAAACGAGATGGTGGAGGATGGAGAACAAGCCAGCCAGCTCTATTACAACTTTACAAATATGACGCAGATTATAGATAAGTATAACTTGATGAATCTAAATTTCAGTGAAGAAGCTAACTGGCTGGTAAAACCCGCATCTTTTTTCACAAACAATCTAGGTCAAGATGATGTAATGCCACCTACACTTTACCGCATGCGAAAGACGTTCGAGAGACTGGACTTAACCAGTTATCCTGTAACAGCTGAACTTAAAGCCAGGATCGAGGAGTATCGGCAGTTAAATCATCGATGGCTCAACATTGTTGGGGATTTTGAATCCAAGGAAACTAACGAGAAGGATTGGCCCCAAATCTTGAATGATTTGGAGCTAGAGACCCGAAATTATTTTCAAGAGATTAATGTGGATTTTGTTGGTGATGACGTTTGGAGAGACGCATTAAATCCAAGGTACCAATGATAATTATGAGTGTGATTGATGTCTAATAAAGCTAAGAGGTTCTTTGGTATGAAAGGAGATGAGGAGCATAGCCATCCTAGAAATAATTAATGAATTAGCAGTGATTCTTTTACTCATTGGTACCTTCTTTTACTTTCTAGAGTTACGTAAAATCAAAAGGCAAAGGAAACTAACGGTTATAGAATACATCATGTACGTCACGATTCAAGTTGGGTACTTACTTTGGGCAGGAAGCCGATTGATCATGTTAATTTCATAATAGCTCTATTAAAAGTGGAGTACTCCCGCCGTTCAGAGGCAATAGAGAGTGCTCCTTTCTCTTATATTCGAACAACTAATGAAAATATCCCCATACTGGACGATAATAGATTAGATAACATTCTACCTATTCCAAATCATTAGCTGAATCCCTTACATATCCACAACCATCCTAACTCTCGTGAGGTACATTCATGAAACAAGGCATATATGAACAGCTTATCAACACCATCACCAGACAGCAGTGTTGGCGCAGATCCGAACGTGTAATGAGATTATTGCTACCCTGAAAGGCACACTGGGGGAAGAAGAGTACAACGAATTGCAACTGGATGAGCAGGGGGAAGTGTTGACTCATGTGTATTCCAAACTGAACAGCATTCGTGCGGTCCGGGATACCAAAATTGTTCGTCCAGATACGCCGATCTCCCAAAGCTCTTTGTTCACAGGTGCCAAGTCCGAGCCGAGTATGTTATTGGAGTTGCAAAAGGAGATCGTGACCACCGACCGGATCGACTGGTTGGTGTCATTTATCAAATTCAGCGGGCTTCGCCTACTTCGGGAACAGCTTCAGCAATTTACAGCAGGCGGCGGGAAGCTGCGTATCATCACAACTACATACATGGAAGTAACAGACCTGAAGGCCATTACTGAACTCAGCAAATTACCTAACACAGAGATCCAGATTTCGTATGATACCAAAGTGACTCGGCTACACGCCAAAACGTACATTTTCCACCGTGATACTGGCTTCACAACAGCCTATGTCGGCTCCTCTAACCTATCCAACCCAGCGCTGACCAGTGGTATGGAGTGGAACCTCAAGGTGACGGAGAAGGATTCACTCGATGTGCTGCGCAAGATTGAAGCGACCTTCGAGAGTTACTGGAATGACCGTGAATTTACGCGATATGTGGCTGAGGATGAATGGCATGAGGCACAGTTGAAGGCGGCTCTGAATCGTAAAAAAGATCAGTCCAACCACTTCCACCTCGACATTCAGCCTTACGATTATCAAAAATAAGTGCTGGAACAGCTTCACGCCGAGCGTACGCTGTATGGACGAACCCGCAACCTGATCGTCGCCGCCACAGGTGTTGGCAAAACGGTCATTTCTGCCTTCGACTACAAGCGATTCCGGGCAAGTCATGCGGGAGCAAAGTTGCTTTTTATCGCCCATCGGGAAGAAATCTTAAAGCAAAGCCGGGACACGTTCCGGTATATCCTGAAGGATATGAACTTTGGCGAGCTGCATGTCGGGAATCACCGAGCGGAGGCGCTGGACCATCTGTTTGTTAGCATTCAGAGTCTTAACTCTATGAAGCTGACGGAGATCACCAGCCCAGACTATTACGATTACATCATTGTGGATGAATTCCATCATGCGGCTGCACCTTCATACCAGAAGCTGTTGTCCCATTACGAACCGAAGATTTTGCTGGGACTCACCGCGACGCCTGAACGGATGGATGGCAAAGACATTACCGCCTACTTCCATCATACGATTGCCGCCGAGATCCGCCTAATCGATGCAATTGACCGGAAGCTACTGAGTCCTTTTCAATATTTTGGCGTCACCGATAATGTGTCGATCTGTCCCAGGTGAAGTGGTCGCGTAAAGGCTACGACCTGAACGAACTGGAAAAGCTCTATACTCATAACAAAATCCGTGCCAATCAGATCATCCAAAGTCTGAACAAATACGTAACCGATCTGGACGATGTGAAGGGACTTGGGTTCTGCGTTGGGGTGGATCATGCGCTGTATATGGCAAAAATATTTAACGAAGTCGGCATTCCATCCATAGCCCTGCATGGCGGGTCGAGCGAACAGGAACGTCATTCTGCGAAAGGACAGCTGGTGAACGGGGAACTGCGCATGATCTTTGTCGTTGATCTGTACAATGAGTGCGTGGATATCCCTGAGGTGAACACCATCCTGTTCCTACGTCCTACTGAAAGTCTGACCGTATTCCTGCAACAGCTTGGCCGTGGACTACGGATGGCGGAGGGCAAAAAAGTGCCTGACTGTACTCGACTTCATCGGGCAAGCACATCAGGAGTACAGGTTCCAGGATAAATTCCGCGCCCTGATCGGCGCCACCAAACATTCCATCTCGTACTACGTCGAGAACGGCTTTTCGAACCTGCCACGCGGCACGTTCATTCAATTGGAAAAGCAAGCAAAGGAATACATCATGCGCAATTTGAAACAGATGAGTCGTAATCGCAGAGCGTTGATCCAGAAGCTGCAAACGTTCCAGCAAGACACCGGACTGCCGCTGACCTTGGCTCATTTTGTAGAGCATCACGGGATTGCACTTGTTGAATTGTATGGTGGACGTACGGGGAAAAGGTATTTCCGCGGCATGTTGGCCGAAGCTGGACTAACTGAACCAATCGAGGGAGAGCAGGAAGAGTATATCCGCAGACTACCGTCTGTGCTGACGATTAATTCTCGAAGCTGGCTCACGTTCCTGATCGACTTTATTGAAAAAAACAAAGAACCGATTACAGCCGATGAACAGCGTATGCTCACTATGTTCTATTACACCTTCCATCGGGCTGCGCCCGAGAAATTAGGGTTGATCAGCATCGAAGAGGGAGTGCAGCGTGTGCTGTCTTGTGAGGTATTTCGAGCAGAGCTTGTGGATATTTTCAAATATAATTTGGCTCATCTGCGATTTGTGGATAAAAGTAATTCGTTCCCGTACACTTGTCCACTGGATATCCACTGTATGTACTCCATCGGCCAAGTGCTTGCCGCCTTCGGTTATTGGAATGCTCAGCAATCCCCCGCCTTCCGTGAAGGCGTGAAGTATTTTGCCGATGAACAGACCGATATCTTCTTCATTACACTGAACAAATCGGACAAAGATTTCTCACCATCCACATTGTATGAGGATTATGCGATTAACGAGCGTTTGTTCCACTGGCAGACACAGAGCCGAGTGTCAGAGCATACGGCTACGGCGCAACGGTACATTCATCACCGCGAGACAGGCCACCGAATCGTGCTGTACGTGCGGGAGTATAAGGAGGAGCATAACTATACGTCTCCATTTGTGTTCCTGGGCGAAGCGGATTATGTGAGTCATGAGGGGAATAAACCAATGAGCTTTGTATGGCGGTTAAGGGAAGAGATGCCCGCGAAGATGGTGGCGGTGGCGAATAAGTGTATTGTTTGAATTAGCACTATAAAGAAATCGGACATCTTTAAGCTGTTTTTTTTGTTCTAATCATATTCAACCATGCTTAAGCCGCTTGGAAATAATACCTATAAATCTTAATTTTGTACCTTAAGAACCATAAGTGTGGTATATTTATCCTATAAATAGTCATTTATTGTAGATTAGTGCTTCGCATTATTGCATGTATTTCATGTGTTGAATTATTTCATTTTAACTTTATGTATGCGGGACCAAAGCATGGTCTATTACACAGTAAACAGCGTATGATGACAGACATGGTTCCTACAGGAGAACTATGTCTTTTTTTTGTGAAGATTTATAAAAATGTGTTTTGGAGGATGGGGCATGTCTACAAATACTCATTTCATTGATGTTCTTAAGCGTTGTAAGCAGTCTTCGAAGGAAGCTGTAGAGAATCTTGAGGGATTCAGTGAATTTAAAAAATATATGCATGTTCAAAGACCAATGGAAAAGGAACTTGAAAACTATATTTTAAAAGCCAATCAAACAAATGAACCACAGTTAATATTGGTGTGTGGCGGAGTGGGCGATGGTAAGTCACATATCTTATCTTACTTAAAAGATAAGTATGATTTCTTAGCTGATCCAGAACGATTTTATTTACATAATGATGCAACGGAGAGTTTCTCTCCTCGGAAAACTTCAATTGAAACGTTGGCTAAGGTACTAAAGCCGTTTTCAGATCAAGAGATTGGTAAGAGTGGGAATATAACTATTGTTTTAGCCATTAATCTTGGCGCTCTAAATAATTTTATTGATGCAGAAGAAGGAAAAGAGTTCACTCGGCTCAGAGAGTTTGTACATGCAAAGAGGATTATGGAAGCTGTGATTACAGAAGAAGTGTCTCAGGATGATCACATTTTCAAATATGTGAATTTTAGTGATTATCATATGTATGAGTTAACAGAAAATGGCCCCCGTTCTAGTTACATTAGAGGGATTTTACAAAGAATTACTCAGAATACTGAATATAATCCGTTCTATAAGGCTTATCTCAGAGAGAAGGCTGAATATCCTGAATTGACTTTAAAGAATCCTATTGTTCAGAATTATGAGTTATTACAGTATGAGGATATTCAAGACAAGATTATTGATTTATTGATTCAAGCGATGGTTAAAGAAAAGCTCATTATTTCGACTCGTGCTCTTCTCGATTTTATTTACAATATCATTGTTCCCGCTTCGATGGATAACATAGAGCATGAGAAGTTGATGCAGGTAATCAAAAATCAAGATTTTCAATCTTATACGTCATGTCTACTTCCTTTTCAGCTATTTGACCGTGAGGATGCATCTGCCATACATCAAGCCATAAATCATATTAATCCAACACAATACCGAACTGAGTTACTCGACGAGCACTTAATAGATTTTAAATCTAAAAAAGACGGTGCGTATTTGTTTAGTCAATTTATCGACGTTAATAGAACATCGTATTTTGCAAAATCTCTTGTTCCACACTCCCCGTGGAAAGAGGAAGACAAAAAGAATAATTCTTTTCGAAATGAATTAGTTAAGTTGTTTGTATACCTATATTATTTAATACCTAGAGAACAACACGATTCATTTAAAGATCGGGTCTATGATCAATATATGCAGTACTTATTTTATTGGAATAAAAGAACTTGGAGTAAGCTATCCAAACTTTACAGAGAAGACGTTCGAGATGCCATTTATAAATGGAATGGTGAGGGACATGGCGGGCTTATTTATGTTCAAATCGGACAACCACAGACACAATATTACGCTTTACAAAAACTCGAAATTGAACCAGCACTTGAGCGAGTTGAACCAAGGGTAGAAGAGATATTGATGAAGTTTTTGCCAATGTTAACAATCGCCTTTAGACCCAAAGGGGGAAATCCAGTCGAGATCGATATTGATTATTCATTATATTCATTGCTGATTCGGATCAAGAACGGTTATCGACCCAATAAGAAGGACAAGTTTCAATACATCAAGTTTGTTGAATTTATAGACCAGCTGAGTAGTAGAGGAAATGACAAAAACGAGCTTATTTTTGAAAGCAAAAAGTTTGGTAAGTCCCAGCGGTATAGACTGACTTACGATGATTTATTCGACCAATATTCATATACGGAGATGTGAAAATATGGAGTATAAGTTTCATTTAGAAACCATCATAGATAAGTTTAAATTTAATTCTTCTATTAGGCATAATCCCAAAATACCTGTTGAAATCCTACCTTATAATACAAAATTTAAAGAAGTTCAATTTAATCTTAAGGAAGTAGTAAGTGAGTTTTTGCGTCTGGTTGGACAAAAGAAAATATCCTCAGAAACTAACCCAGAACAATTAATCGAAACTGTACTAAAGTCAATTGAGTTTAAAGATATAAATCAAAAGAATGAATTCAAGCAGATGATTAAAACGTTATTCATTGACGAGAACAACCAACTCTTTTTATTCCATCCGCTGACCCTTTATTACATCAATACCGTTGAAAACGAGAACAGAAAGCTGGCTGAATTTCTTTATGCAGTTCTGTGGAATGGGAGAGCTGCATGGGAGATTAATAAAGACGAGCATCAAACAGATGACTTGATGAGTTCGTTGATATTCAAAGCTTTACCGGAGTTGAAAAGTGAGGAGTCACAATCCCAGAAATTTTCTGCGTTAATACCAGAAATTTCGGAATTATTTGCTATAGATTTTGAATGGCTCTCCACAAAACAGGATTTATTTACTCAACAATTTGAAAAACTCCTGTCTTACTATTATTTTTTCTATGTAACTCAATTGTCACGTAGAAATGAAGCACTGTTTGCCACATATGAGAAGAGTGTAGTGCCGATCTATTTTACGTTTGAAGAAGAAGAAAAACTATCGAAAACAAGAGTCAGTTATGAGTATGGTTGGAAAAACATTGAAAGATCGATTAATCGTATGTTTACTCATGTGAACTTCCTGAAGATGCTTAATATTTCAGTAGAGGAAACAGGCGAGTTGCTTTCCTATCATGAGATTGCTGAAATGCTTCGTTCAGGTACATATGAAGAAATCTCTAGGATTGAAGAAGCTATAGATAAGGTGATCGAACAATATGGTGAGGGTCTATCCGATGTGAAGTGGAATCAAATGAATTTAAATCCCGCCAATTATGACCTAACGGTATTAAATAAGCTGTCTACGTTATTTCAGATGATTGACTACCAGTTTAATAATTCATTTCGCTCCAAACCTTACAATGAATATAAGATGTGGTTTACACATTTTTGTCAGAGAACATTCCTTAAATCTAGGGGGAGATCTGGAAAGATGTTAATTCTGGATACAGATTATTTATTATTCTTTACTAAAGTTATCATTAAAGATGAGCCTAAAATCAGATTGAAGAAACTATTTGAACAATTCGAAGTGAGAGGAATTATTTATGATAGAGATACTCAAGTTTCCATCATTGAGTATTTTGAAAAGTTGAATTTGCTAGAGAAAAAAAGTGATAGTGGGGATGCTATTTATGTCAAAGCATTTTTATAGTTATCTTGCTCATCTGGTAGATCGTTTTTTGAGCGAGGTCAATATTCAGGCAGGAGAAAAATATCATATTCAATTTGAACGTGATGAACAAGTCGTAAATCTAGTAAATCAAATTAAAGACATTAATCGAGTTAGTCCGTTCTCAATGTCAACTGAGGATGGATTTTATCAATCTCAAACTCTAAATTATGATCAAACCAAGGTATTAATTGCATCAAATATTGAGGAGATCACGCCAGACTTTCTTACAACATTACGGAATAAAGTTGGCACACATGAAAAACCTTTTGAAGATCTGGCCATGCTTTTAATCCACAATTCAAACTTAGATAGTTTGGTTCAGGGAATGACTTCGTTTGCAAAAGAAGGTATGCCTTTCCACATTGATTCAATTGAAAAAGATTTGCAAGAAATGATGAAGCAAACCAATCTATCCTCAGAAGAGAAACAAATTCTTAACTTCTCAATTGAGTCAATGAAAGCCCAACAGGGACTTCATGAAAGAGTAAACTTATTTGATTACGAAAATATACTTACTGTGCTTAACAATGAGAAATTAGAAAAGCATGAATATAAAAACTTTGGACTTTTTTATGATGCCGAACTTTTTAATACGCCTAGAACTCCTAAGGAAATTAAAGAGAGACTGAAGGAAAACCATTCACTCTATAATGACGTTGAAATAGCCCATCAATATGGTTCTGCTGAAGTCAGTCTGGAGCGGCACTTTGATGATCAGGGGGTTAAGATTTTATCGGAGTCTGAAACGTGGCAGGAAGTTGATTTTGGTTCAGTACGAAGATCGAATCAAAAGAAATTAGAAGGAAAAGGTCTAGAGTATGTAGAGGTTGGTAAGAAGATGACTTTGGAAGGGTTGGAGTATTGGGAGAGAGCCGATGGCGAAACCAAGAGTAAGCAACGTAAACGAAACATTATCGTGTTCAATCCTGACCAAAAAGAAAATATCACGTTAGAATTCACATTTAATGATTTTATCAAAAATCAGTACATCAATGAAACTAAAATTAAACATTCGATACTGACGGAGCAAGCAGGCAAAAAGATCCGTGTACACTTAAAGCATGAAGTTGGACAAACTACATTTTATGGTGTGAAATACAAAACAGAGGTATCTCCAGCTTACGAATTTAGAATTACAGTGGTTGAGACACAGTCCAAGCTTCTTCAGACGATACAAACGGCCTATGCCATCACGTTATCAAAATCCAAGAGTTCGTATATTTTAATTAATTCAGATGCGGAACATTGGTTTTTCAATAAAGATGCATCAGAAATCACTCAAGTTAATTTAACAGAATCTCATAGCACATTTGAGATTACTGAGAACCAGGAATTAGAAGTATCTCGTAATGATGAGAATAATAGTGATGAAGAAATGATTTATTTTAATATTCAACTTCCTCACACAAGTATTCCATTTGCTGTGCAGGATTTAGTTGAACGTCCTGTTCCTATTGGTGGATTTAGTGTGTGGAAGCTAAAGCGTGAAAAGCAAGAACACTTTACCTATCGCATAGAGAATGAAAAGATGAAGATTGTGCAAGGCACGAGGGAGACTTATGCTCAAGGAGAATTTAAACGTAATTTAGAGAGGGAACGAAAACTCTTAGAAACCAATCATTTGTTTTTTCTAGAAGATAGTTTAGGAGAGATGGTTCCTCAAGCGATCTCAGTTTCTGAACCTTTAAAAGAGGCATACTGCGATTTATTGCGATACTTCAGGACTAACGGTTTACTCCCGAGTTTAGCATATTTTGATAAAGATTATACTGCACTAGCTCGTAACTATATAGATGTGTACTTACAGGAGCTTGAACAATTACAAAACGGACAGTCATTAAACCAGACCCAAAGAGATCTTGTTTTGATTGGAACGATTCAGAAAAATCACATAAATCCAGAATGGATATATACACCATTACATCCTCTTCATTTAGCGTACCAATTACAATTAAATCAATTGGTTGGTGATGAGTTAATAAATGATGAATTGTTGCATTCCATGAGACCTACTAATTTATTGCCGTATGTTAATTTCACTTCCAAACTCTATAAGGCAATTGAAATGATTGATTCATATGAGTGGGCTTCTTACATGGATCAAAGTTTACCAAGATTCGAGTCATCCAAAACCTTTGTGAATAAATTGGTTCAAGAAAAAATCGAAGAATTTACTGGTCATTTTGGATATCTTTTTGAATTAGATCGTCGAGCTCCGCTTAAAATTAATACGATTAATATGGGAGACTGTCAGGAAATCCTTCAAGGTCTTTTTGAATACTACAAGAAGCAACTTAAAGATAATTTGGAAAAAGGGAATCTACTCCCTATTGAAATTCACATCTATGCTGAAAAAGGAATCAACAATGTTTTTGAGGAGATGTCACAATATACAGATGCAGAAGAGATAGCCAAACAGTTCAATCTCAAATTGGAATTGGATGGATATCACGCAGAAGAATTGTTAAATGTTTTCCGAGACAAAGTGAAGTTTTATTCTAAAAATGTGGATACGGATCGGTACGAGTACAGTCATGTTACTTTCTATCAGATGAATAAAATCGAGCAGATTGCTACTAGCAATGCTTCAGAGATTATTACGGGAGTTTCCTTATTCGGACTTGTTTCAGGTATTCCTTCTGTATTCATCAACGAAGATTACAAAACGGGATTCGGAACGAGATATTATCCGACACAAGAAGCTCCACTATTGAAAATGGTACCGAAATTAAATTCTTTACTGAGAGTTGCCCGAACTCTTGATAATTACCAAGAGGATATTAATATTGTTACTGCGATCTCTGCTGATCATAAACAGCAACTAGATCAAGTCTACGATTCAGCCCATTGGGTTACTTTTATTGAGCCAAAAGTAGACCTGAGTTTTTTCAAGAATAGTGATGCTCAAAAAGAGTTGCTTGTTATTCATTACAGTGATCAATATACATCTTCTAGTGGTTTTGATGCGATCACTGTTACCAGAAGATCTAAACAATATCAGCGATTAATTAAAGAATTCCTTGGACATCAAAGGCTTTATGTAGACGATCATGTGTTGCCTCCAATTATTAATTTCTTTAATGCGATTAATGGGAATTGGCTGCTTCGTCTCTTAGCTCAGAAAAATTATTTTCCAAAGGAAAAAATCAGTATTCTTTCTGCGGTAAAACTATCCCTTGCTGCATATGCACATAGCGATATTATATGGATTCCAATATCAATGGAAGAAATTCTTAGAATTTCAGGTGGAACTGGCCTAAGACAATCTGAAGGTTTATTTTCCGCTAAAAAATTGGGTAGATTCGGTTCCTATAGTGATGATCTGTTATTGATTGGAGTCGAACCTTCTGAACAAGAGATGTTTGTTCACCTTTACCCCATTGAGGTCAAAATAGGATATAACGGTGCTAACGTGCAAGATAAAGCGATAAAACAAGTAAAAGAAACCAAGCAGCTATTAATGGAGTTCTTAACAGGAGATGAGAAGAATTTTCAAGCTGTACTATATCGTAATTTCTTTATTCAACTAGCGATTGCAAGTGCGGAGAAAATGAAGCTCTATTCAGTGTGGCCTGAACAATCATGGAGTCAAATTACGGACCATGATGTTCGCGAACGTCTTCTTAATGATAAGTATACGATTGTAGATAAGTTAGATCAGTATATTGGTCAAGGTGCAGTAATCTCATTTAAGAAGGATGTCGTATTTACCGATATCAAAATGAACGATAATGTGATGATCTATGACTATCCTGAACAGAGTGGATATGAATTCATACTCAAAAGTGTTGAAGAGATGAAGGAATATATACAGAGTAATCAAGGGGATTTGTCCCCTGAGCAATTGCTGAGTAATTTATATAATTCTTCTAAACAGTCTGGAATGACTCAGGTTACCGACCAGGTGTTACTTGTTGCTGAAACTCGTGAGCATTATGAAACAGGACTTGGTGAAGTAGCAGCTACCACGCACTTAGCTGATGATCAACCAGTTGAGTTAGAACCTGCTGGAGATTACCATAGTTCTGTGAATCATCAAGAACCGATGAAGCCGCTTGAAGTTTTGTTTGGACATAATGCAACTTCGAATGAAGAGGTTAAATGGTTTCCTACTTCAACGGATAAAATTATGCACACCAATACAGGAATCATTGGAACGATGGGAACGGGGAAAACACAATTCACGAAATCATTGATTACGCAGTTAAGTCGTAATAGCTATGATAACGTGAATCAAACTCCCATAGGTATTTTGATTTTTGATTATAAAGGTGATTATATCAAGCCTGATTTTACTGAAAAAACAAATGCTAAGGTATATAATCTATTTCATTTGCCGTTTAATCCCTTATCTTTGTATATGGCAGAACCAATAAAACCTTTATTGCCCCTTCATACAAGTAACTCTCTTACAGACACAATTGTAAGGTCTTTCAACCTTGGACAAGTTCAAGCAATTACGTTGAAGGATTTAATGATGGAGGCATACGCCAATAAAGGCATTATAAAAGGGGATCCTATGACTTGGAATTTACCCGCCCCCACTATGAGTGATATATACGAACTTTATGCTGGCAAAGAAAATTCTAAAATTGATTCCCTGTATGCGGCACTGAAAGAGCTATATGAAACCGAAGTTTTTGAAACGGATTCCTCCAAAACTATCTCATTGTTCGACATGATTGATGGGATCACGGTAATTAATTTGTCTGGATACAGTGAGAGTATTCAAAACCTTGTAGTATCCATTACACTCGATGTCTTCTACAACCAAATGCAAATGTTTGGACATAGTGCAATTGATGGAGCTTATCGTGAAATTACGCGAATGATCTTGGTTGATGAGGCGGATAATTTCCTCAGTAAAGACTTTACTTCGATTAAAAAGATTCTGAAAGAAGGAAGAGAGTACGGTGTAGGCACAATCTTATCTACACAGTTCTTGAGCCATTTTTCAACATCAGATAACGACTATGCGAATTACATTTTGACCTGGATTGTGCATAATGTGTCCGAAATGTCTGCCAAGGAAATTCGAATGGTGTTTAGCACTCAGAGTAAGTTAGAAGAGGATAATATTATGAGCCGGATTAAATCGCTTCAAAAACATTACAGTATTGTGAAGGCTGGATCAGGGCAACCGGTTTGGATGCGGGATAAGGCATTTTGGGAATTGTAATAATACCATGGAGTTGTGCTACTTAAGCACAACTCCAAATAAGAACATGAAGAGAGGGAATTATATGGGAGTAAAGCTTGATGTTGTACCTTATAAATGGAATGATCATATGTGTTATATTGGTAAAGTAAGATATAGGGAACTGGAAAGTATAGTGGATATTCGATCAGATATCTCAATGAATAGAAAGATAGATGAGAGGAGAGTAGATAAAATAAAACAGTATATTTTAAATGATATACCAGCAACATTCTTTCCGCCCACTATACTTAATAGCAAAGCTGTAATTTCATATAAAGATCAAAATGTTTTGGAAGTTAAACGGGGAAGTTTTACTGTTATTGATGGGCAACACAGAATAAAAGCAATCATTTCACTTATGAATGAAATAGGAAGTGAGCAAAAAGATTTACTGAATAGAATGGAACTTCCCATTTTTATTGTTGAGGGATTAGAGGATTATCAGCATAGAGATCTTTTTTATATGATTAATGAAACGCCAAAAAATGTAGAGAGCAATGTCTCGGAACGATTTGCTCCCAAATTGGAAAATCTGTTGGGATTAAAGTTTATCTCAAACAATAAAATATTTCTTAATTGCATAGAATGGAATGAAAAACAGTCAAGGGAGAAAATAGTATATTTACATATGACGGACTGTATTCGAGAATTAAATCTTATCTTATATCCTTTATTAAAAGATTGGTTTGATTGTGATAGGGATCTAATTTATCAAGAGGTAGGATACTATAAAATAATTGAAGAATATTGGCTTCGTTATTTCGAATTAATTAATTCTCTTGAGCCAGATGAGCAAGGTTTTTATAGGAAGAAAATCACTTTAAGAGCATTAATTGAAAACTTATCAATCAGGATAAGAGAGAGTCAAGATGAATTACAAGCAAGAGTAGAGGATAAAGAAATCCTCATGGACCAAATAAAGCGAATTATTACAATTTCATTAAATGAAATGATTAACAGAATGCCAATTAGATATGCAGGAGTGGAGAATGTCCGGAAAGATGTATATAAATCATTAAGGAATTATCTTTATTTTAATAGCTTACTCCAACCATATTCTGAACAGATAAGAGATAACCTTATCATCCAGCAGATTTTGGAAAAAATCTTCGAAGCGTTTTATGATGAGAGAAAACTTTTAACTTTATCTACCATTGGACATGTAAACGACGAACAAATATTTGAGGAATATATCACAAAAATAATAACAAATAAAGAGGGTTTCATTGAATATAATATTAACGCAATTAAAGAAATAGCAGCTACTAAACAAACAATAATGGATGAGATTTTAAGATTGAGCAGAAAGGAAGAGTGACATGCCAAAGACTAAGAAGAGTTATTTAATGGGATATAAAGAATTTCAGACAAGTCTGGTTGTTTCGTGTAAACCAGGCTATAGTGAGAAGACTTTACACGATATATTTGAGACCGGAAATTTTAATGAAGAACTTCAAGTTCTACTTGATAAAGATAGTAATATAATATTTATTACAATGTATCCGAAAGATAACAAAGAAAAGAAGTTTGATACAAATAAAAAAAGATATTTAGAGAAAATAAAAGTTGTTTGTGATTACATTTCAATTATTTATGATAACCAAACTATTGATTATATGAGAAAAATTTCTGAAAGTGTATATGTATTAGAACGTGAGTTTCGTACCTTAATAGAAATTATTTTCTTAAAGGCAAAAGGAGCAACTTGGTATAAAGATTATTTCCACAATAAGGAAAATGAAAAGAATAGAACGATTAATCGAGATAATATTTTAGATCTAATTGATAATCCACTCGATAATTTAGATTTTGTCCATTTGAAAAATTTTGTGGAAGAAAGAATACGATTTTCTAGTTCTAGCATTTCCGACAGATTGAATATTATTGAAGATGTATTGACCTCAAATAATGCGATCGGTGGCACACGGGATGACATAGATACTATGTTAGATGAGTTGAATAAAATAAAAGAGCTAACATATTCTAAAAAAACAGAACTTAAAGTTTCCGAATTGTACAAACATATCACTTCAGATCTAGCAAAAGAGTGGGGAGAGCTTTACAATTTCAGGAATCCTTGGGCTCACAATCATTGCTTGATGACAAAGAGTGATCTTGTAAAGTATGAGGATCTAGCCTCTTCAGTGTTGAAGAAAATAAGAACTGAAATAACTTTATTGAGTTTATTGAATTCAGACAAAGAATTCGTGTTAGGAAATGATAAGTTGAAACTTTCCATAGCTCATTTTCCGAGTTTAGGAACTTCATTCTGTAGAATGAAGTTGGAGTTTAACAGTAGAGGAACTCAGCATATCTTGGAAGTTCATGAAGCTACATATGTGGAGTTTTTCGAAATTGTTGGTATATTATCGAAATTCTCCGAATTCAGCGATAGCCTCGATTTAGAACATCTTAAGATGAACCCTTTTATTTTAAATAAAATTAAGGAATATGGTAATAAACTTTTCTGTGATGAGGAGTTGTTGTCAAAGATAGATGATAATCTCATAGAACTAGAGAAGTTATTGAGTGAATATGATGAGAAATATGAACTAAAGAAGTTAGAAGGAGCAATGTTCACCATGAAAAATGACGTCGATCAACTTTTGAATAAAATTTTTAAACAAAACTGATAAAAGGTCACGAGTTAGAGAATCATGAACTAATCTCTAACTCGTGACGAGAGTTACTTAATCTCACTAAATAAGTCCAATTCAGCTTCGCCTATATCAGCACTCAACGTAATTCTTATTGTCTGACGAACCTCTTCCAATGTTTTCCCAGCGGCACTTAGGACGTGGCTTGGTTTACTCGAACTGCAAGCCGAACCGGAAGAAAGTGCGATGAAGTTAGATAATTTCTTCAGCAACAACTCATTGTTTACTCCGATAAATTGAAGGCTAATTAATCCTGGAATTTTGTCGTGATTGTCGCTATTAAAAGCAATCTTGTTACCTAGATTAGTCTTAAGTAAGTCAACAAGATAGTTTTCTAATTGAGTTAGACGCTTGACGTTTTCCTCTAGCTTCTGTGATGCTAGCTCAGCAGCTTTTCCCAATCCAACAATATTGTGTACAGCCAGAGTTCCACTCCGATAGTTGTTTTCTTGTCCTCCTCCGTGAAGTAGGGGCGTTAAGCGAGTGAAAATCTCTTTAGATTGTTTCCGAATGATGGCGGCTCCGATTCCTTTGGGGCCGCCTATTTTGTGTGCTGACATAGAGAGGAATCGAATTCCACTATGCTTCCGCAAATTAACTGGTATTTTACCTATAACCTGAGTTGCGTCAGTGTGGAAGAATAAATTATTAGCTGTAAACAATTTAGAAAGTTCACCAATCGGATTCAATGACCCAATCTCATTATTTCCCCACATAAATGAAGTAAGAAGAGGCTGGAGTTGAGTAACTGTTTCTTTGACATTTTGAAGATCCACTCTTGCAAAAGTATCGACATCAAGGAACCTCGTTTTGTACCCGCGTTCACCCAAAAATTCTACTGTTTCCAGTACAGACGGATGCTCAGCAGAAGAAGTTAGCAAATAATTAGAAGAGCTACCTTTAGGACTGTAATAATCAGCTACACCTTTAATAATCATATTGTTACTTTCAGTAGCACCACTTGTAAATACAACCTCGTCTTGATCGCATCCTAATAGTTGAGCGACTTGTTCACGTGCTGTGGCTACAGCTGCTTTAGCGTTCTCTGCCAGAGAATAAAACTTACTGGATGGATTACCATATTCCTCTTGAAGATAGGGAAGCATTGCTTCCAAAACCTCAGGATGGATCTTAGTTGTGGCGCTATTATCCAGGTATAACATTGGGATCACTACTTTCGTTAGATTAACAAATTACGAATCAATTTTTCGTAATTTCCTGCGCTTTTATACTCTGAAGCCAAAGCGCGTATGCCGCGTTCCAGATGAGCGTTAAAATAAGAAGGAAAGAATTCTTCATCTGTTAATTCGCGACCAGCGGCTTGTGTAACCATTGCACGAAAGGCGTAATCAAACTCTCCTGTAACTGTGCTCCGATTCAATACAAGACCATCTGTAAAATCTTTTGTAATAGGTACAATTGGATTACTTGAGTCATTATTTCTCAGAGATAGAGCAACTGCATACCGGATCAAAATGTTGGGAGTAATACCGGTTGAGGCATGAAGTTGTGTTAGTGTCTCTTTAGCATATTTGGATGTTTTTAATGTAAAGTTCATGAATTTTGTCCCGCCTCTCTAACGATATCAAAGTAGCGGTCTTTTACTATTACTGCGCTTTCTTGAGAGGCATCATATTCTAGCGTGTAAGAACGAGCCGTAATCTCTTCAATCACATGAAACTGTTCTGACGTGATTTCAGAATCGGTTGTGAACATAAGGACTTGTTCTCCACAACGCGGGATAAAATGTTGAATAAGGGACTTTTTGTGGTCCTGGTCAAGTCTTCCCATGAGGGTATCGAATACAAACGGCAGTTTCCAACCTGAAACTCTAAACATAGCTATTATTACTGTTAACATCAGCATTTCTTTTTCACCAGCAGAAAGACGTTCTTTTGAAATTTCTTGGTTCATCAAGTTATATAGCTTTAATTCGAAAGTCGTGTGATCAATATGAATTCGTTTTATGAAATCTTTCTTACGGAAGAGTACGTCAATCATACGCACAGTTTCATTAGCAACGTCATCAAGTTTTTTACGCCATTGGCGTTCTCTAAAACGTTGACTAACTTTTAGTAATTTCTCAGTCATTTCATATGACTTTTCAGATTTATGATATTCTCGAATCTTGTCTTCTACTTTTTCTTTTTGCAGTATTTTAGCATGCAAGCTTTCAGACAGGGCTTGAATTTCAAATTCAATTTGTTCCATCATCATATTGTGTTGCTCAGCTTGTTTTGTTTTCTGTTCAATTCGTTCCAGAAGTTCTTTGAATTCGCTGGCTTGATCATTCGTTTCTAATTGAGTCCTTAATTCTTGAGATTCTTTTAACAAGATAGCATTTTCATCAAAACGGCTAACATATTCGGTTACATTAAGTGCTTGAATTTGTTTATTCAAATTATGAATCTCGCTACGCTGCTCAAACGATGCACGATGAATTAATTTGGTTTGATCGGGTTTTATTAAATTCAGTAGACCTTCAAATACAGATGTTACTTCACGTTCATCAACCTCTTTGCTTGGCCCAAGTACATTATTAAGAAGAGAAGCTAGCTTTTCTTCTACTAGTGAGTTTGCAACATAATCGTATGACTCAAATTGTTTTTCTCCATTTAGCTGATGATATACTTGTCTGAGTTGTTTCCTCGCTATAAAGAAGGGAAGAAGAGATGAGACGAAATGCCGTACATGTTCTGAATTCGTTTTGCGTTTGTTCTCAATAACGTTTATTCTAGAAACAATTTCTTGTCTTTTTTCCTGAAGTAAGCCACCGTGAATTTCGAAATCCTTTTTATCTTGTTTAATAGCATCATTCAGATTGTTTATCTCTTCTTCATGCAGCACTGTAAGCTGTTGTTTTTCGTCGATTGTTGCTTTGAGTTGATCAATCTCCATCTCGAGTTTTTCATACTGAGCAACTTCTTCTGCTGCACTGGCATTTTGCTGAGCATATTGTATTCGGTATGTGTTCAAATCCTTTTCCAAATTTACGAATAGATCCAGATTAAATAGAATCTTACCTGACTCTTTCAAGTACTCTGGAATTTTTTCTTCAGAAACAATACGCGAAATATCCTCACCATCAAAAAGGCAAAGTTCAAATAATTTTGGAGGCATTTCTTCACGTAATCGACTTTGGAAATCAGAAGTTTGTTGAGCAGATAAGAATTGATTATCACGTTTAACTGCAAAACTCTCACGAATACGATCATTTTTTATTCGCCAGCTTCTTACTAATGAATATTCATGTAATTCGAAATCCTCAGTGGAACTGTAATCAAGAGTAATCTGAAATGCGTCAGTCACATTCTCATTAATTGCTTTACGATTCAGTAATGTTCTAATTTTACGATAATAAGGTTCATTCTCAGTAACAAAACCATATGCCATAGAGCCAAATAAAACGATTCTTAAAGATTCTAGTATTGTCGTTTTACCAGCACCATTTTTCCCACCAAGTAGTATTACGTTACGGTTAGTCGTTGTACGGAAATCAAATTTATTGAGCTCTCCATAGTAAGCACCTATATTTCGGAGAGCCAGTTTTTGAATGTGCATTGATTATTTATCCACCTTTATAAATGTAAGAAATCTTGTCTGAGTGTTTTATCAAATGCCTGGAATAGTCCTCTTCTTACTTTTACACCGGAGTATTCTTTCTCAACAGATATTAATTCTTTAAGAAGGTTAAGGTTGACTCCTTCTTCTTGACAAAGAGATTCAAGATCGGTAACTTGGTCTTCTTTGAATACAGGACGATCATTTTGATGCCAATCGTAAACTATACCTGTTTCTTCTTCGACGATCAGAGGAAGTCGATCTTCCCACTGTAGGTCGTCATGCCAATATTTCCGAATCGCCTTAAGCTCTTCAAATGTGATTAATTCAACGTTAGGGTCATGCATTTGGCGAATTTCTTCTTGAGTTTGTAATAATTTTCGAAGAATTTCTTCCCGAGCTTTCATTGTGAAAGGACCGACGCCAAAACGTTTAGGAAGAGCATCTGGATTCTCATCATCAACGATTAAAATATCCAATTCCTCCACAGAAGCAAGGTTAATTTTATTTTCTTCAATATAATGCTTCATTTCAGATTTGTAGATTCTCGGATGACTCAAATCATCAGGATCTATTCCGCCTAAATTTGTTGTCAGATAGACTTCGCCATTCATACGATGTTTTTGTCTTTTCGTACGGTCTTCACGTATTTGAACAAGGAAATTTCTAAAATCATATAATGGACGTAACCAATCTACACCGTTATTAATAAATCCGCTTAACGCCTTATCTTCATTAACAACTGTACATGTCCAACACCCAAAACGACTGTTTCCACAAGAACCTGCACTTTCTTTTATCTCTTTGTCTACCACGAGAGGGCATTCACTACTTGAATCTTGATAGAGCTGAAGCAGTTCATTATTATCATCGCCCCATGGTGACTCATACTGCAATAAAAATTCCCATACATCATCAAGAGTGTAGGAGCGAATCGGAGCAAAAACAAATGCGTTTCGAAGTGTAGAGTGACGCATTAAATTTGAACCTTCTATAGTATGAGACTGCATTACTCCTGCTCTTGTAGAACTTTCGGAATCTCGAACTCCTAGTAACATAACCACTTCACCAAACTGATCTACTTTATCAAGAATGAAGCGGTTAGCAGGCTCGATTTTCAAACGATCCGTACACCATCTGAACTTTTGACGAGGAGTAGGATAACCTTTTCCAATAATAGAGGCCCAAAAGGTTTGCTCAACTTTTGGACGTACCTTGTGTGTTTCAATAGGCAAACCTACAGCGAGTGCTTTATTTTGTATGCGTCCAAGAGTTCGCGTGATTTTGTCTATAATTAAAGGAGTTTCTACTTGAGTATCTGATGAAATGACGTACACTTTTTTCTTCAGAAGAGAAGGTTCTAGCTCAGATAAGGCTTGAAAGACTAGTTGTACAACTGCCGTTGAGTCTTTTCCCCCACTGAAACCTACGACCCAAGGCTTCTCATCTGCTAAATAGACTTCTTTGACTAGTTCTTTGGCTTCAACGAACTTGCTTCCAGTATTAAATATATTAAACATCAGTAGATGTACCTTCTTTTATTTTATTTTCAATTTTCTGCTCGGCTTCTGTTAAGGGGAGCCCTAATTTAAATTTTATGAGATTTGCAGTCAATTGAATGGTCTCATTTGTCTTGTTAATACGTCCGGTTTGTCCATAAGCACGACCTAACCAATCCGCTTTATTATCGCGGCTCCAGTCGATTTTGGATAGTTCTTTTACGTACAATTCCCATTGATCTGCATGATAACGATAAAGATAGTGCCCAACTATACCAATAGCTTCGAGAAATACACCATGCGCTACAACCGAACCAATACGAAGATCTCTTGGCGAGGTTCGCTTATTGAGTACATCTTGCCATTCCAATATAGAAACACAAAGTAGAGCCCAGAACTCAGAAACAAATTTTTTCTCCGGTTCTGAGATTAACTCACCTTTGCGCTTACCTAACAGTTTACAGATCGTATTGAAAATGTGATTCAGAGCAAACAATTTAGGAGAGTTTTTGGACAACGACACTTTCTCACGATCCGTATATCGCTCCAATAAAGGAATTTCATTAATTAAACTTTTAGTGATCAAAGATAGTTGATCACGGTGATCGTATAGAATTCCGATTGAAGATGTGGTATTCACTGCATGACGATTCAAATCCGAAAACATTTGCTGAGAGCGCAGAAGTCCAAGGTCATGAAAGAATACTACGGATATTGTTTCGTCACCAAGTTCAGGCGAAATTTTGAGAGCTTCTTCAATAGCTGCACGTCTATGTTGACCGTCATTAATGAGAAATTGAGCATCTAAAGAAATATTCAAATAACCAAGATCTTTAAACTCTTCTGATTGTGGCTGGAAAATTAGCTCGCCGTTTACTGATGCAGTTAACGAAGAGAAAATATAATCTTTAGGATTCTCAAGAATATAGTTCGTAATATCCGGAATTCTTGATTTATTCATTAAACGTTGTGCACGGTGGTCGGCCGGAATTTCCTCCTCATCAAAAAGGAATATCCGAGGTATTAATTTCAATGGGCACATTACTGTATAAAAATCTCTTCCAGCTTGAATCCCGCGAATCGCTGGAAAACTATAACTGAAGTTCATAGGCATCCCCCTGTTTTACGTACGTAATAACGTAGAATGTATATTGATTTTATCGTAAGACGAACAAATGTTCAATGTCTAAATTACATAATAAAGTAAATATAGTACGTAATTACGTGAATAAAAGATGAAGGAATAATGAAAATAACGAGGTAACATTCCGGTCGTGTACGATCGGCGTGCTCCTCGTTATTTTAGTTTTTATCATAAGTATCGAAGATCTCAGTAATTATATTAAGCACCATTAAAATGTGCTTAGGTTCATGGGTTCTTAATAGAGAAATGATCTTAGTAATATTGGAATCATCCTGCGAGAGATCTTCACGCTCCTTAACGTATGTAAACAGTTCATATACACCGACATCTAAAGCGGCAGCAATCTTTTCAAGATTTTTTAAAGATATATTTCGTTCTGCTCGTTCAATAAAACCAATGTAACTTGGATTAAACCCCGCATTTTCAGCTAATGCTTCTTGAGACAGATCTCTAGATTTTCTTAGATCTCTTATTCTCGCGCCCACTAATTCTAAAAGTTCGGACATATGAACACCTCTCTTTAATTAGAAGTGTAGAGAAAGAATCATCGTTAATTAACCGATAGATAATAAGTAATTTGTATTTAAAACTACTATGTAGTAATATTTGTTTGTATCTTGCCCAAAAGTTTTAAAAAATTATGCAGAGTGTTCAAATGTAGTGTGGATTCTAAACTAAAATATTGAGGAGTTGATTACCTTGAATCACGCTTACTCCTACACGAATCGGCAGAATGATGAATTTGAATATCAACGACTTTCCCAGTATCACATCAAACTTGCTGCAATTATGCATAATCACAATCAGTTCAAAGCCTGCCTGATTCTCTGCGATTGGGCTCTAGCCTCCATGATCAAGGCGCTTTATATCCATAAGTATCATTCAGTTCATCCACCCAAGGAACTCACCATGAACGTAATCTTGCCTTTAGTGCATACGGACACTGAACCCGGATTGGATATTGCCTTGTTCATCGGTACGATGCAACATATGTCATCCCTAGCAGATTACCCACATGACCAGCCAATAGAACTGAACAACATCGAAAAGCTTCTTCAACGAACAGAAGAGATATTGGACGAGTTAACCACTCGATTGAAGGATGATTCATCAGAGTAAGATGTTTTTTTTATTGATCATATGGGTTAAATGTTTGATTTATCTGTGTTACGCTTACAAGATGACATCATCCAAATAAAGGATATATGATGCAGAGAAAACAAAGGAAGCTCTTTGCTTTGCATCTGGAAAGTAGGTGTACATTTTGAAAAGAGTGATTGCTATCGCGTTTTTTATATTATCTATATTGGAATTGGTCACTTTAATCCTAATTGGTAAAAGTATGATGAATGGGTATATGGAACCGAGTACGTTTAGAGAGATGATTACATTCCCGCTATTCGCTGCGTACCTCTCGATCTGGATGTTCTTTTCACGGCAAGAGTTTACCGGAGGACGAGTCGCGGGACAGATCAGTTTGACAGCGGCATTGTTGACTTTGTGCCCATTGGTGTGTTTATGGATTGTTTTCTATTAAATAAAGAGATTAAGAAGATTTCCTTTGAATTAGGACCTATGAAGTACGTTGTTGGAAATATTGTTATGGTGAGAAAGGAAAAATCAGGATGTTAGAAGGATGTATATACATCAAGCTTCTGCTAACATGGTAAAATCCTATTTCAAACGCGGAGAATGATATGAGTACAATTAAAGTAACACCGGAGGAGCTGCTGCATGTATCTAAACAGATCGAGCAGGGCAGGCAGCAGTTGGAAGGTATACGTAATGACCTGACTGCAAGGATCGGATTCATCCAGTCTCAGTGGGCGGGAGCAACGCAAGAACGATTTTTTTATGATTTTCAGCAGTCACGTTTTATACTGGATCGAGCACTGGAAAGTATGGTGAAGTCCTCTCAGGATCTAATGTCGATTGCCGAGAGATTCGAACAAGCGGATCAGGAACAGGTGAGCTTGGGGGCCATTGCCGGGCAGGTTGCTGCCCATAAAATGATGAACCACAATACAGGTAACATAGAGAACGAAATACGAATGGTATACAATCCTTTGTTTAGAGTTAACATGCCTGCCAGTGAAGCGGAGGATGGGATGCCAGGGCAAAAAGAGTTTGTTAAGTATTGGGAAAATGGTGGCAGTTATGAAGAAATGAGAGCTGGACCGAAGCAACCTGTGTCAAGTGGTGGGGATATATATGATGAACAGATCAGCGCATTTAAGGAAGGTCATCATCCCGTAACTGGAGAATCCATACCAGCATGGCAAGCAGCAGTTTCTATAGGAGGTCTACAGACTGCTAAGCTCGTATTGGCTTTTACTGGAATGTATAATAGGGGTTATAAGGTTCCGAAAGAAGGATTAGGATTCCCAAAAGGTATGATCGGTGGAAGAATTACAGTAAGTAATGAGAGAATTCACCATGCTTCACTTGGAGATTTTAATTCTAAAAATAGATTGATCAATGGTGGTCACGGTCAAGATAATATTAATTACTTACTTAAAAATAAGATCGCATTTAACATTACTAAAGAATATGAAAACGGTGTACGAGTTGGTAATATACCTAATCACAAAAATAAAGCAAAGCGAAGTGGAGAGGGCCAAGCATGGTTCCCTAAGGAATGGACATCGGAAGATATCAAAAAGTCAGGTGAGCATGTAGCAAATCTGCCTGAGAATAGAGTTAAGGGTGACGGTGAATGGATGTTTGGAAACTATAATAACGTTAGAGTAGGAGTGATCAAGAACGATGGACAGATCGGAACGATTACTCCAGATAACTCAAGACAACCGTGAGGAGAGTAAAACTTGGTAGACTACAGTGAAAAAGTTATCTCATTAGTAAAGAAGAGAAAAGATTTACACCCCGACGATCCAGCTATTCAAACGATATGGAATGAGATGGTAGACATTCTAAAAGAGAATGAGCAGAGCGCCATATCATTTCTAAATCAATGCGGAGAAGAAAATTTATATTGGCTGAGTGAGATATTTGAAGATCTATCTTCTGAATTCCAAAGTCCAGCATTTATAGATTGTCTCATTCAACTGCAAAAGAAGTATCCTGATCTGGATATGGAGCAGGATATAGAATATGCGATTCAATCCATTGAAGAATAATGTTAAAAACATAAGCCTATTTCAACTCCTATACGGAGTAGTCATGGGCTATTTTTATCTCCTCAATCCAATCGACTACTTTACAAAATCACCCCATCCCTTCAGTTGAAAGTATCCAAGCCCAAGAAGCTTAGGGCAGACGAAGATGATTTGTATTGGATCATAGATATAGATGGTGACTTTAACATAATTGGAGTGAGATGATGAGAGTTCAGCTTAAAGATACATTAGCATTACAAACCAATTTATCATTTGATCAAAAATATATCGTATTTGAAATAGAGTCTGCTCCTTCAGGAGATACGTATTACAGGATTGAAAATGATGCTATGCGGGTTGTTCCTTATGATTCGTCACTATTTAATGTAGTTTCAGATAAGTTAAATGGTGACTGGACTATCTTAGATAAGCCTAATCAATCATCAGCCAGATTGCCAAGAGAGATTGCATACATGACATTTTGGGAAGAGTTTTACAATGATGAACCCAAGGCTCTACGGGCGTTTAATCAATCTAAGGCTAGATTATATCTTGAAGAGTTAGATGATACCGAAATCAAAGATATTCTGGAGAGTAACAAAGAGGAAGAGATTTACTTTGTCTTAAATACGTTAATCAGGACGAAGTGTGACACGTTTACGAACGACATGATCCAGGTTGCCAAAAAGAGGCTGGAAGAAAATCGTTACTCACAGGACGACATGTTATTGGCTACATTTCAATATTTGAGTTTGTTTCAAGAAGAACATATCAATGAATTCTTTATATACTACTTGACCAACATCGAGCTTGGAAATGATGAATTAACAGAGATCGTGAGTAATTACTTTGCCTCATAACAGATATGGTGAGTGGATATGGGGCAGACCTTAAAGAATATCATCTTTGTTTTTAAGAAGAAACTTTTTGAGATGGTTACTTTTTCAGATGTAACAGGAATTTTTTTTATTGTTAATCATGATGGAGAATAAAAATGTGCTGGCAGGTAAGCAAGAATAAGATCATTGAAAGTAATCAGGAAAACATAGTTTTCAACAAATGAATAAATGGACTCTCAAGTGGGTGGCATGATGTCAAAAAGTATTTATATGAAGAACAAAGAAGAGGTGCTTGCACCGGAACTTATGGCTTATACCTTGGCCAAATTAGGTTCGTATGAATGGAATAGAACAGAGATGTATAATCCGAATAGGATCTATGAGAATCCTGCAGGTTTTTATTTTAGATTCCACAACTCTGATCAGCTTTACGAGCAATTAAAGCCTTGTATTCAGCACTTTAAGGGCAACCTTGAGTGGATGATCCATGTTAGTCCGTTAACCAATAACCAAAATTACGTTATTGAGCCGGCGGATGTACACTATGCTAAACAAACTGAGGCATATCAGGTGAATTTGGAACTTGAAGAAGTGCTTCAAGATTCATATAAAGAAATCTGTGAGCAAGCCATCCAGGACATTCCATTGTTATATAATCATATTGAGCAATGGTTCGACTTGAAACATAAACAACAATATCAACCTACAATACCGAATTAAAAACATTAGGATAGAATGAAAGAATTATATGATGTAAGAAGGTTTGGCTATGGAAAGTTTAGAAATTATTTTAATTGATTTTAACAAAAACAATCTAGATCGATTCATTAAAAATGATTTGAACATTCAGGTGGATCGGATCAAAAGTTCTCACTTTTATGATAACCGTAGTGAAAACGATATTGAATTTCAGCAAATAGAGAGCCTTGAAGAGATTCTTTCTCCTAAGGGAACGGGGAATATATTATTTTCTCAGCTTAACCTAGGTCATACCTATAACGACGTGATGATTGTATTTTCATTCGATGAGGAATTTGGAGATATCGTTATGAATTTTCCTGAAGAGGAGTTGTTCAGCGGAGAAAATTCAGAGACAACGTTAAATGCTCAGAAGTTAATAGAGTATATTCTTGATATTAAGAAGAAGTATGCAATTGAAAAAGTTAGAATCGGTTATGAACCAGCTATGGATGATGACACTTGCTTGGTCGAGATTGATAAAGAAATGATGGATACGAATGTTATTGTCTCGAAACTGTTGGCTTAAAACCCTTCTGAACCAGAGTTTGATGCAGAAAAATAGACATTAATAATGGCAGAAAGCCCATTTCAACTCGAATACGAGTTGAAATGGGTTATTTCTATCTCCTCATTCCAATCCAATTGCTTTGTAAAATCAACCCATCCCTCCCAATAGCAAGTGGTATGATGGCAAAAAGGGAGATTCTGGCGCGAGGCTCGAAGGCTCTCACAGCAGAAAGGATGTTATACCACATGCCTACATACAACAAATTGGTGCGGGACAAGATTCCGCATATTATCACATCCAGCGGTAAGGAATGCCGCACACGCATTCTGGACCCGGAGGAGTATAAGCAAGAGTTAAGAACGAAGCTGCAAGAAGAATCGGATGAGTATGTAAAAGCAGCAAGCGATCAGGAAGCGCTGGAAGAATTGGCAGACATGCTCGAAGTGATTCGGGCGCTGGCGGAGGTGCATGGTGCGAATGCGGGGCAGCTGGATAAGCTACGGGCAGACAAAGCCGAGGCGCGCGGTGGATTCCAGGAACGGGTGTATCTGATCGATGTCGACGAAGCTTAACGTTAAACTCATTATAGATAACTTGGCAGACGAACTGATTGCCCGGATGCAGCATGCATCCGGGATCTATATTATGACGTCCTTTATCATGCAGTCCGGGGTGCGGATGCTCGCGGGAGATTATTTGTATATCACTCAGCCGGAAGGACTACGGGCGCTCTGTGAGGTTGATCCACGAATTGAGACACGTTTGTGGCGAAGTATGGGTACTTCTTTTCACCCGAAAGCTTATCTGTTCGATGCCGATTGTATAGAAACCATAATCGCTTGATACAAAAACCTCAAAAAATTCTCATCGTCAAACTGATCAAAATAACCCGCATAGCGACGATCCGTCGTATAGGCTTCAGCAATACACCTCAGAATCTCAATATCACAGACCATAAACTGCTCCAGACAACTCTTCCATTTACGCACTAACGCTTGTACCTCACCAGAAGCAGGGGACAGATCCTGATGTTTCGCCAATTCCCGAAATACCTGCTCTACGTTGACCGAGAACTGCTGGTAGGCTATTTCTTGCTCTTCCGCAGACAGCTCGCTCACATTAGCTTCGAATTCCTGATATTTCTCGGTGTCTCCATAGACAAACTTTGCCTCGGATTCATATTGCTCTTGAATAGACAGAATGGAAGAGTCATCAAACAGATTAAGATGAGAGATATCCGTTCCATCCACATACTCGTCCAACTGGTCGATGATGGTTTCGAGCTTTTGTTTTCGTTGAACGAGTGTACTGCGGTGCTCTCTCAGGATTTCTTTCTGTTCGTCTTTGGAGAGTTGCATCATGGCTGCAATGTCTTTTAATGAGAAATTCATTTCTTTGAACAAGAGAATCATCTGCAGATTCCCCAGTGCCTCTTGATCATAATAGCGATAGCCGTTGTCCTCGACTTTGCTCGGTTTCAATAGATCCGTTTTATCATAATAATGTAATGCGCGTTTGGTGATGCCAGTAATCTGAATGATATCTTTAACGGTGAAATAGGGTGTCTTCATTCCAAAATTCCTTTGTTTCCGCAAGAATGACACTTGCCGGAGTGATGGTTGCTTGGGTAATCGGTGTACCTGTTTTGTTCAGATAATATTGGATTAAGTGATAACCGCAAGAATAGCCAGCCGCATAGGGCATACCTACGGGCGTGAAGTTTTGCATGATGGCAAGTTCATCGCCGTATAGATACGGATTAATTTGGTCAAAACCGGTGACATGCAGCTGGTCTTTCATCTTCGGTTTGATTACTTTATTCAAAGTCTCCATATCCGTTTTAGCTACCCAGGGGCCTAGCAACTCTTCTCCATACAGGGATGTCGCAAAGCTCTCGGCCAGCCCCTCACTAACAACCATTTCCCCAAGCGTAATCTGTGGATTCCACTGGATATATTGATACCTTACGTTATGATTGCATTCATGGGCTAACACGGATTGCATACGAGGTAGAGTATACCTATTGGGGATCAGGTTCGCAATAATATAACCCGGGATTCCACCATCTCCGCTGATGCCTTCGTTCATGGTGAGTGATGGACTGTTCTTGTCGCCTAATAAAATCGTGTATAGATATTCGGAGACCGATAGCTCAATCCCATGATCTGTAAAGGTGGATAGACTCGTACGAACAGCTTCATGACACTGTTGCCAAAATGCCTCAGACGAAATCGCTGCTAACGATTCGTTAATCTCAGGTGTGATATCTGCTGGAGCGATATTCATAAAGTTATTCATCATGATCACATCGAAGCCGTGAGGCTCTTGAGAGCGAAACGGGATCTGTTGAATGTTCCATTTGTTCATGAATGGACTCATCATTCGTTCGCGGTATAACTCCAATTTCTCATCAGGTGCAGCTTGCATGATCTCCTCATAGATTTGATCTGAACGTAACGCGGTAATCTTCATCCTTAATCTCTCCTTCATGTAAGCTTGAGATCATTATCAAGTATGACCTAACGTAACAGTCAAGCGTTGATGTTACGCTGCTGGCTCTCAGAATGATTCTGCATCTTCATTGCGAATATCAGAGCAGACAGGATATAGATCAGGCTTAACAAGAGATAAGGGAGTTGCAGCGAGAATACGCGATCGAAAGTCGTTTCACTAACCCTCACCAATAATCCGCCAAGAAGCGTACCAATGGCACTGATCCCAAAGGACAAAAAGCGAAACACACTTCCGACCCGGCCAAGCATCTCATTAGGAACGGAACGTTGCAGGATGGAGGAACGGGTAACATTGTAGACAATAATGAAAAATGCAGCACAGAAGTACAGGCCGCCTACCATATACGCATTTGTAGAAAGACCCACCACACCGTAGATCATTCCCATGCACAAAATGGAGGAAATAATCAATTGTTTTGTACTCCATCTCTTACGCATATAAGCAACAGCCTGGCTCCCTACAATGCTGCCGATTGTTGCAATGGAGATGAGGATACCAAATGCAAAAGCATCCAACTGAAGCACATCTCGTACAAAGAAAATCTGAGTAGCCAGAATGATCGAATACATCAGCGTAACGGTGACAGACAGAATGGCTAATCCGCGGAGAAAACGATCATGATAGACATATTGAATACCGGACCACATCTCACGTTTCCAATTCTTCATCGGGCGAACTTCCTTCTTGGTTGTTTCCGTATCCCCGGGGTAGAAGTTTCCCTTCAAACTGATTAAAAAAAGCAGAGCAACTACAGCCGTTACGGCGTCTATGGCAAAAGGAAATACAATATGCAGGGTTATGATAAACCCTCCCAGAGCAACGCCCAGAATATCACTTGTGATTAACTGTCCGGCGGTGAACTGCCCATTCGCTTTCTCCAATTTACTTTGATCTACAAGTTGTGGGATGACCGTCTGCACCGTACTGTCGAATACAACTCGGCTCAGGCCAATCCCAAACATGAACAGAGCTAGAATCGGAATGCTCACCCATCCTCCCCAGATGCATAACGTCAGTCCAAGCAGAAGGATCATTCGCGTAAAGCCTGCCCCAATCAGCATATGTTTGCGTGAGTAACGGTCGATGAGGACACCTACAGGAAGACTGAATAGTAGCCAGGGTAAACGAAGTGCCGTCATGGTGACAGAAGCATACAGTGTATTGCTTGTAAGGGTTGATATGAGCCAAGGAACCGCAGCGAGTGTAAGTCCATCACCCAAAAATGTAAGCGAAAATGCACCAAATAACTTGGTATAGTTCGATTTGATTTTCATCGTTCCCTCCATCAATAAGATGTAAAGCATAGCAAATTTAAGATTGGAAGATAATGTGTGTTTACTTAAACCAAATTTAAGTTATTCTAAAATGGTTTTCAATCCTATTTTTACAACAAATAACTTCACAAAACGCTTACAAACTTTCAATTCTACCCTACCTTTTCCGCTACGAAGCTGAGATAATGGGAGAGGAATAAGGCATGAAACAGACACAACAACCATGTTCACCAACAGTCTAAAAATAAAAGCTGCATATCCATAGGAGGATTATTAATGACGACACAACCATTGAATCTGATCCAATCCACGGAGGGCCAAGCGTTGCTTGCCCAAATGTATGGACAATCACAAGTAGAAGAACAGACTGCACGTTACACAAAGCTGAACGCAACGTTTGAAGAGTACTTCAGCCCGCAAGAGGGAAGCAAGTTGTTCAGCGCAGCAGGACGCAGCGAGATTGGCGGCAATCATACGGATCATAACCATGGTAAAGTGCTGGCGGGCAGCATCACGCTGGATACGATTGCAGTGGCAGCACCAACTGCGGATTCCGTTATTACGTTTTACTCAGAAGGTTATGACAAGAAATATGTAATCGATCTCACGAATCTTAAGCCAAATACGGAAGACGATGGCACAACAGCATTGATTCGCGGTATGGCTGCGGGATTTGGAGAATTCGGATATAAGGTAGGCGGCTTCCAGGCGTACCTCTCAAGTAACGTGTTTTCGGCATCTGGGGTGAGTTCCTCGGCGTCATTCGAGATGCTGATCTGTACGATTTTGAATCATTTCTATAACGATGGAGCACTGGATGTTGTGACCTTGGCCAAAATAGGTCAGTATGCGGAGAATCACTATTGGAACAAACCTTCCGGTCTGCTGGATCAGATGGCTTGTGCGTACGGCGGACTGATTGCCATTGATTTTGAGAATCCTGCACAGCCGGTTATCGAGCCTGTTCAATGGGATTTCCAACAGAACGGTTACTCATTGGTCATTGTGAATACAGGTGGTAACCACGCTGATCTGACGGAAGATTATGCTGCTGTGCCATATGAGATGAGAGCGGTTGCTCAGGCGTTGGGCAGTGAGTATGTTCGGGAAATTACTGCTGACGCCATCTATGCCAACCTCAAGAAGGTTCGTGAAGCTGCTGGGGATCGTGCCGTGCTGCGTGCGCTTCATTTCCTGGAGGAAAACAATCGTGTCGATGGTCAGGTTCAGGCGTTGCGTGATGGACGTTTTGCTGATTTCTTGAAACTGATTACGGCGTCTGGTAACTCGTCATGGAAGTGGTTGCAGAATGTATATCAGAGTGGTGCTGTGAAGGAACAAGAGATTGGCATCGCGCTGGCACTGACCGAGAATTATCTGCAAAACCTGGGTGATGGCGCTTGTCGTATTCATGGTGGTGGATTCGCAGGGGTTATTCTGACGATCCTTCCGAACGAAAAAGTAGAAGAGTATATGTCTTGGATGCACGACATGTTGGACACACCGATTATTGTCGTTAATGTGCGCGCACAGGGTGCAGTATGTCTGAATGCATTAATCGCTAACGCAGGCTAAAAGCACTCAGATAAATAGTTCTAACATGATTCAACGAAGTCCGGGCTATGCCCGGGCTTTTTGGATTGTCCATTTTTTTTTAAAACTTCAAACTTTGAAGGTCTGTAATGTGTTATTTAAGTAGTGGCTATATCTCAATAATGTACTCATGGGAGGAAGGATCAGATGATTACACCTACAGTGGCTGGTCAGGAAGAGGCTCAATTATACGAGGAGTTGCGGCGTGCGATCGATGAATTCGAAGAGGGTGAGCAGCGGCAAAAAGTTCTGAGTCGGATGGTCAGACAGCTCAGGTTCGCCAAGTGGCGTAAAGATCGGATGCGCAAGGTTGATACATACTGCCAAAAGATCAAGCCCGCGACACTTTGGATCATATTAGCCACAGGAGCACTTACGCCGGTCTTGTTATTTAGCGTGTTTATCTGGGTGTCGTTATGGGTGGAATGAAGCTGTAAAGAAGAGGGATAACAATATGAAGTTAATAAAAAGAACCGTTAACCATCGGATTATCGTATTCCGACTGTAACGATTCTCTGAACTATCTTTAGGCTTAGTGGGACATTTGCGTAGATTTATCGTCTAAAGATTGCACTTGTCCCTGAATATATTGGTGGTAATCGCGGAAGCTGCTGATGTGATGCAAGGAATCGGAATTCTCAGACTGAATCTTAATTTTACCGTCCTGAGGCAATTTTTTCATCTCAGCAATGACGGATTTGGAACCTTGGATATCACCGGACATGTCTTGAATTCGCTGTAATAATGCCGGATGTCCTTCATGTTGGAGCATTTCGGCGAGCGGGCGCATTTCCTCCAACTTTTGGCTCGACCGTTCAAGTGTGGTCATCACTTTGTCTCCATCTGTACTTGCGCTAAGCGAGACCATTCGGTGGATATGATCTTTCTCCATACGTTCAAGCGCCTCAAGATGGGAAGCTTCCAGTCGTTTGGGATCGCTCCAACTCTCTGATCGAACGGTGTCATTCTGTTGCTGGGATGCATTATTCGCAGTGCCATTACCACAGCCCCATAACAGAGATGAGCAGGTTAACACGGCTCCAACGGCGATGATACTTTTTAACCTCATGCTGTCACTCCTTCGATAATTTACTTATGGTAGTATGAGCCGTAAATTGGTAATTATGCATGTAAATAAATCGAAGAGTAGTGACTAACATAAAGGATTTTTAATTCCTATAGGAGTATTAAGGCCAATGGTTGGAGGCCTTTTCAATAATCAATAAGGAACGAAGTATTTATATTTCCATATATATACTGTAAAATCTTCTGATAAAGATATTAAGCTGAACGATACGATCAGGAAATCGGGAGGGTACATGAGTAAGAGGAAGAATGAGAAGTTGTTCAATTATTTATTGTTATTTTTAGTTTTGTATGGAATTAGTTTGTTAATTTGGCCTATAGCTCTTTTCGGACTAGGTATGTCTCTAGCTGCACCGTTTCCGCATACATACGATACTTCCCGTGATATATTAGGTGAAATTCTTTTTACATATCCTTTGGGCGTATTATTTGCAATTTTCTATTGTGGGATTAGTTACGAGAACGGAAGATTCAAAGCCCCTTACTGGGTTGTTCATGTACCATTGCTTTGGCCTGCTTCATGGAGCATAGTCGAATACTTAGGATTAACATTTGGTTTTTAAAGAAAAATGGATTTTTTCTTATCAACAAGTAAAAAACACAAACACCCCTTATCCGGCTGCATACCGGACAAGGGGTGTTTCGCGTTCTGGCTACACTTTCCTTTTATATTTCCCTGTATACGGGATGGTGAGATGGATTTTCAGATCCTTAATCGAGTCTTCCGTAAGCATCATCTTGCTCCCGTTGTTTGATAACTTACGCCAGAGCTTTGGATTTTTGCGATACAGCTTCTCCTGAAGACCGTAAATATCCACACCACGCTCAAGGCCGTGACGATAGGTCTGCATGATCTGCTCCCGCAACTTCACTTCACTAATCTGGATCATCTCCTCATAAGAGGTGGGCACCAGGTATTCGTACAGGGCGGTGAGGTAGTGGGCATCAATGTTGAACGTAACGTCTTCACCCTGAATGACAGGTTTAATTTTGATCTTTGGTAATCCTACACTGAGCGCCCCGTAGATCGTTCCATCTTTCTGCACAAGCAAGGGAGCCCGCCGCATGTCTTTGATTAACCAATGATAACCGGGAAGCTGACTGCGTGGAAAGTATTCAAAGTCATAGCCAGTCTTTTCAAAAAAGGCCCCTTCCACCAGAAACAAATCATGTTTCTTCTCATTCTCAGCCCACTGAGTATCGTTCAATGCAATACTTGGCAGATACGTCGTGGTAGCGGGATCATTATGTGTTGCAATGAGCTTAAAGCTAAGCACAGGCGGGTACAACGATTCTTCCATGTACGTGGGAAGTGGATTGTGAAGAATGCTGTCCAGTGGCGACATATTATAGATGGACGTTGCACTTAGGATTTTCTCCAGAGGCTCTCGTGTTCCGTACACCCAGGTTGTATAACGGGATTCTGGGAACCGTCCCAGCATGTCGAACACTTCTTTGATATGTTTGCTGGTCAGCACACCTTCCGCCATAACAATGGCTGTCACATGCCCCCAAGCCATGTGTAATTGAGCCGTACGGAACAGTTCGTTCAGCGCCAGACTCATAGTTTTCCCTTCGGCATGTCCGACCCATACAGGCGGTGTATCTGCACTTTTGGTTGAACTTTCACTTTTGGCGACACTGGCAAAATCCAGCGTTTGCACATACAGGTGATACATGCCGTCCTTATAATCAATCCCAAAGGCTTTGGCGTAGTCTACCTGTTGAATCTCAAAGGCACTCCAGCACCCACTCGTCATCACGCACATCGATAGGCTTAACAAACCCAGCATATATCGCCGTAACAAACGCTTCATCGTTCGTTCCCTTTCTTGCGGGGCTCCTGGGTCTCGAGATAGACGGGTCTTCGTTTACCTAACCCCTTTGGCAGTTTGAATAATGAAGCTATCGCTTGTTTGAAATGAAGCGGTGTTAACGGCGTGAGATATGGAATACCAAATGATTTGAGATCGGTCAGGTAGATGAGGAACATAATCAACGACAGGATGAACCCATAGATGCCGAGGGATGCCCCCAGGACAAAACAAAGGAACCGCAGGATCAGTACAGAACTGGTCATGACCTGATTCACAATGGTTGCTCCAGCTACGACGGTAACTGCGATGATGACAATCATGAGGGGAGAGACCATGCCAGCTCGAATGGCGGAATCTCCGATAATCAGACCTCCAACGACAGTTAATGTCTGGCCGATGGCACTTGGCAAACGTACCCCTGCCTCACGGAACAGCTCCATCAGCAGCATAATGAGAAACATCTCCATTCCCGATTCCATCGGAAGTCCCATGCGTCCAACCGAGATCGTTGCGACTAGAGGAAAGGGGATCTGATCCATATGAAAGGATGTCAGCGCAATATAAAAGCCAGGCAGGAACACGGTGATCATCAGGCCAAGAAAGCGCAGCATCCGTCCTACGTTCACAGGCAAGAAGGGAAAGCTGGCATCCTCCGGGGATTTGAGCAAAAGAAACAGATTGACTGGCCCAATGATGACGCTGGGATTGCCGTCGACAATGAGGATAAAACGTCCATTCAGGAGACATTCTGCAGCAAAGTCAGGCCTGCCCGTATAATGGGTGACGGGAAACAAAGTAATCTTCGAAGGCGACAGTAATTCTTCCAGTTCATTGGCGGTCAAGATGCGTTCGGTCTCAATCTTACGCAACCGATCCTGGACTTCTTCGATTAGCTCCGGATTGGCGATATTCTTGATATACATCAATGCCACCTTGGTTGCAGAACGTGTACCGATCAGTTCGATATTACAGGCCAGTTGGTTCGTACGCAGACGGGTGCGTATCAAGGCAACATTAACGGCAAGTGGTTCAATGAATCCATCTCTTGCCCCGCGGATCGAAACTTCGGTGGTCGATTCCTCCGGTGTCCGAGTAGGGATGTTAGATATATCAATACTCCACATGGTTTGCAGGGATGGTATACAGACTAACATATGACCTTCAAAAACACGGAGAGACATCAGTTCAGTTCCAAATGCCGGATCTTGCAGATCCATTCGGGTCCAATCCAGGCTGATGCACTTTTCAATGTCGGATGTACGGATAAAGTGTGTATTTTCATATGTTCGTCTGAGTTCAGGGAGAATAATATCGTAGATCGCTTCACTATCTACCATACCGCTGCAATAGGTCATAAGGAGTTGCATCGGAGGTTCTCCGATCATATGACTATTGATGATGACATCATCAGATCCGGCAAAAAAGGTATTCAGGTTATGCTCGTTCATTCGGAACGGTTCAACGTCAGGATTATTCTTGGGTTGGGTTGAGATCGGCACGTTTGGGAGCCTCCTTGTCCTTTTTGTGGATTAATGCGGCAATGGTTAGTATTACGGTAACGACGGATACATAGGCGAGCATGACCGGAAACTGAATATGGTCCACATAATAATCCACGTAATCAATGCGCCACCATTGCATCGCCATGAAGCTCATGATGACGGTAATGGTGAGAATCGCGATATATCGTTTCTTCGGTCTGCGGAAATTCAGCAGATCCACGATGAGATACATGGATATGGCGACCCTTGCAAAGGAACCACTAAGCCACTGATAGATGGACAAAAAATCAACGTGTTGCAGCAGCTTGCCGATATTCACAAGTTTCCATTGCTCATAGGGACTGTTCCGTTGTTTGGCTGCTTCTTCAGGACCAAACTCCACGATGGCTCCGATCGTGGGACCGATCGCCATACTGAGCATAAACACGCCAAGGATCAGAACATGCCACCAACGAATTTTGCCTTTTACTTCATGTTGGAACAACATAAGAATCCAGATTTCCATAAGCCCGGCAAGAGAGTAGATCATGCCCCGCCACACGGGACCCATACCGTTCTCCATAATCGGGAACAACAGACTGTAGTCTTTATATTTCATATTGGCGGACATTACAAAATAACCAAGCAAAATGACAAAGGGCAGCAGCAGACTGGAAGTCATCGCAATGGAGCGTATGCCTTTAGCCGCTGCCCACGCAGCAACCAGTGCTCCGCCCCCTGCCAGAACATAGGGAGGTGTGAATTGAAGATACGTGGATACGGTCCAGTTGGTTGTCTCATACAACGTATGCGTGCCAAGCGTGAATAGCAGAATAGAAGCGGAGATCCGGAAGATCCAGGAAGGGACCGCCCCGAATTCTCGCGTAATCCAATCTGTTAATCGCTGTCCACGTACTCGCCGAATGATGATATACATCATGCATAGAAACAACATGAAAAAAGGGCCAGCCGCTACGACAGACAACCATCCATCCCTGCCTGCTGCTTCGAGAATTCCTGGAATGGACAAGACATGGCAGACCAGTCCGGCACTTAATAAAATGATGGAAAAGGACAACCAAATGGTAATTTGACCTTTTTCACGACTCATGCGAATCCTCCTTTCCAATGAAGGAAGTTTCCGTTAGGTTGTACAGCATACAGGAAGTTGATTCCTTTTTCAGATTTTTTCACAGAAAGCTGCAAGCGATATGGACGGACTACGCAGAAAGCTTTAACATACAGATATAGGAATGTCGAAGACAAGCACTGAGCGAAGCATAGAGAAATAGGGAGGAAACCTGCGATGACAAATACAACGAAGGCACCTGGAGAGACAAAAGTTGGCTTTATTGGTACAGGCGTGATGGGTAAAAGCATGGCTGGGCACATCCAGCAAGCGGGATATCCGCTGCATGTGTACACGCGAACTGCTGCCAAAGCGGAAGCATTGGTGAAGGAAGGTGCCGTATGGCATGACACACCAGGCAAACTGGCTGCCGCGTGTGATGTCATCATCACAATGGTGGGGTATCCGAAAGATGTAGAGGAGATTTATCTCGGTGAGGATGGTCTCGTAGCCAATGCCAAACCGGGTTCATATCTGATTGATATGACAACATCCAGTCCGTTACTGGCTGCACGAATCTTTGAAGCTGCGGAAGCCAAAGGACTGCATGCACTGGACGCGCCTGTATCGGGCGGTGATATCGGAGCGCAGAACGCGAAGTTGTCCATTATGGTTGGTGGTAGTTCGGAGGCCTTTGAAGCTGTGCGTCCGCTGTTTGAGCAGATGGGCACCAACATTGTGTTGCAAGGCAAGGCGGGAGCCGGGCAGCATACCAAAATGTGCAACCAGATTGCCATTGCCTCTGGCATGATGGGCGTATGCGAAGCACTTGCCTATGCCAAGACGTCTGGTCTGGACGCGGAGACCGTGCTGAAGAGCATTGCTACCGGTGCAGCCGGAAGCTGGTCGCTCAGCAATCTCGGTCCGCGCATGATCGCAGGCGATTATGAGCCTGGATTCTATGTGAAACATTTTATCAAAGATATGGGAATTGCACTGGAGTCTGCAAAAGCGATGGGCATGAAAACGCCTGGGTTGGCTTTGGCCGAATCTCTGTATCAGGAAATAGCGAATAATGGTCTGGAAGAGAAGGGTACTCAGGTGCTCTACACCTATTATCTTCAGGCTTAACAACCAAGAGAACAGCAGCGTATTCTTTTTCTATTCAGGAAAGGGTTGCGCTGTTTTTTTCAATTTTGCGGTTTATTTATGCGTCTAAAGTCACGAAATTGGTTAAATGTTCATATGTACTTTACGTCTTGGAGAGATTTTGATCGTTTTCCCTTTATTTTTACCCCGCTTTATCCGACATAAGTAATAGAAGTTTACATAATGAATGTGTCAAAGGATGTTATTCCTCCTGTAATGGTCACCCGTAACCCACACTATAATAGAACGGAGCTTGCCCATGTTCAAGAAAATCCTGTCTCTGTTCAAGACACAACCAGAGCTTGCGAACCAGATTACAGCCTCCGCTTCAGCGTTACCATCCACGACAACCATTCCCCCGCGTATGGTCCGAAGTAAGCGCAAGAAAAAAGCGGAAGGGGATTGGACACGTCAGCCGGAGGAGCCTAGTACAGCAGATCAGCTGATAGGTCTTCCAAGTCAATATAAAGTGCTGAACGACCTGCTCGTTACCAATCCGAAGTCACGCTCCGGTTATTCGCAGATTGATCATGTTGTGATCGGCCCTCGGGCAATCTTTGTGATCGAAACCAGAAATCTGACGACAGGTGAGATTCGCGGTGGAAGAAGAGAGGCCAATTGGTCGGTCAGCAGCAGCCGGGTCAAAATGTACAATCCACTTATGCAGCATCGTGCACATGTGGAAGCCATCCATGCACACCTTGGAGACTACAAAAGAGTACGTCTCGTCTCTATGGTGACCTTCACCAACCGATGCCGCATCAGTGTTGATCCTGCTGTGAGGTATGTGAATTCGGATGAACTGATCATCTACGATCATGAATTGGTGGAAACGATTCAGCGCAAGACGGAACGACTTGAGACTGAGGTTCCCGAAACCGTATTTCAAGAGAAAGATATCCAGGCGATCTACGCTCTGTTATCATCGGTTAATTCCACCGATCCTCAGATTCGGTCAGAGCATATGGAGAAGGCTAAAGGGATCAAATAATTACGCTTCACAAACACTGTTGTCCATATGGGCGGCAGTGTTTTTGCGTTGCGGTGGTAGTTAATGCGCGCCTAGTAAAAGGCTTTAGACACAGGTATATCGTCGTATACAACCGGTTTTTAACTTATGATAGAATGTAGACCATATCCAATTGTGTGAATCAAGCATGTTATATGAAAGGATATTTTTGTAAGTAAGTGTTCAAGTCTTGGAGCAGAGGTTAATGGTTCTCAGGAATATACATACGATAGGGGAAGATTATACGATGAAATGGAATTATACGATAAAGACGTTCACAGTTATGCTTGGTTTGGCAGCGATTCTGACAGCTTGTGGTGGCGGAGCGAAAGAGACGTCATCGCCGGAGTCTGCTTCCGGTACAGAAGTTGCTTCATCAGAAACAAGCAGCTCGAATGCTGCCGTAACAGAAACCACAGCAACCGGTTCGAATGGGAGTGATGAGATAGGTTCAGCTACAGAAGAAGCTTCTTCAGCTGACGACGGCAAGATTGGAAAGGACTCCACATTGGAAGAGTTGAAGCAGCAGTATGCGGATAAACTTGGTTATATCCGTGTCCCTCTGAATGATTATCCGGTGCGTCGGGTCAGTGAGGCAGGTTCCAAAAATATTAATGTAGCCAATTATAGCGATGCCGTTGTGGACATGAATGCAGGGGTGCCGATTCATTCCGATTCGCAGCGGTTAATTGATGATGCCTTTCCATTTTTCACAACCGTACAAGCACCTGACGAATCTTATATAACTTGGGAAGAAGCAACCAATCTGGAGCGTGCCATGGTGAAAACACTGTTTATCGCCCGTGAAGGTCTACTGATCACTGAAGATGCGATGAAAAATAAGGATTATAGCAGTACATCGTTCCAGGATTCCAAGGATTTCTTCAGGGTCACAGCGAAATTTGAATCCATGGCACCTGTTGCACAGCATCCGCGTGACATTACGTTGAGTACGCTATACGACAAAGCACGCACGTCATGGGGCAAGCTTGCTGCGATGGACCCGGAGCAGGATGAAGCGGCGTTTGCTGAGATGTACAAGACGACGAGAACCGATGCCAATAATGCCATGGGGTTGCTTAATGTTCTGTTGTCTACGAATGAGGAAGAACGGATCAAAGAGATTTACGGGGAATAAAAATGCCGTGATCCAGAGTTAATCTGGATCATCCCGGTAACATGTCTGGATCACATGCCTTCAAACTCTGACTACCGATTGAAGCGGGGTCAGGGTTTTTCTGGTTTTTTCCAATAGGTGTATGATATGTTTTTAGGAGTAAGACATGTCCGGAATATAGGTGAGGTGTGGGAAAGATGTGGTGGATGAACTTTTGTAAACGCTTTAAATTTAAAACGAAGCTAATCTTGTTTTTATCTACCGCAACGGTCTTAATCTCCGGAATCACAGGGTTGATCACCTATCGCATCCATATCGACCTGTTCAATGAAGAGGTCAGTCGCCAGTATAGTCTTACCGCAGAGCAGATTCTTGCACGTCTGGATTCCAGGGTACACGACATGTATAAAGTCACCGATTATATCACACTGAATCCCTCCGTAAAAAATGCCATCAAAGCACAGACCTCTGGCATCTCGTCCTATGATCAGATGAAGCTAGAAGATGAACTGGATGATCAGTTGTATCAGGTAAGGCTGGATGCACCGGAGATCATGGGGCTCCGCATATATGACCTGAAGGAAAACATATTTAATCTCGGTGCCTTTGCTGGCTCATTTCAACAGATGGATCCTTCCTATCTGGCAGAGATGGTTCATAGACTGGAAGGAACGGGCGGCGAATATGGTTGGAATCGTTTGGGGCCGGATGCCTTCTTGCAGGAGGAACAATCCAATTGGATTCTGGCGGGACGATTAATGCGGTCTGTTGATCTGGAGACCTATGGCGTCATGTTAATTCTGTTTAACACCTCGTTGTTCGAATCGTATCTCAAAGATCTGCGACTGAACGAGGAAGTTGCTGTCTACTTGTTTGACGCAGATGGTGAGCTTCTATATGCCTTTCATAATCAGGATGCGGATCCACCACCACTTACCGAGCTAAGCCTAGGGGCGACGGAGATCAGGGACGAGCAGGGAACAACCCAATTGTATACGAAGCAAACGTCAGACAAAGCGGGCTTCACCCTGGTCAGCAAGGTCTCACTGGCTCAGATTCAGAACAAGGGAAAGATTATTGTAAAAGTTGCTGTGTTCTCTGCAGTAGCCAGCATATTATGCTCCTGGTTCATCATTACCGTAATTAGCGGCAGACTGTTGCGTCCACTTGCGAGTCTAGTCAACGCGATGAAAAGAGTGCGTGATGGACAGTTCGATACACGGGTACGGATCGAGACAGGGGATGAGCTCGGTTTCATCGGTGAACGATTCAATGCAATGGCTTCCCGGATTGATACGCTTATACATGAAGTGTACGAGCGCGAACTCAGTGAAAAAGAAGCTGAACTCAAAGCTATTCAGGCCCAGCTGAATCCCCATTTTCTGTATAACACCTTGAGCATGTTTTTCTGGAAGTTCTATATGCTTGGTGATGAGAAATCGGCTCGCCTGGTCACTGCCTTGTCCGAGATGCTGCAGTATACGCTGGAACCCGTGCAGCAACTGACGACCGTGCAGGATGAGATGAAGCAAATAGATCACTACCTGCAGATTCAGCAGGCCCGGTATCAGGAAGCCTTGTCGATTGAAATTGCCGTTCCTGCTGAATTGTTTCGCTGTCAGGTGATCCGACTGTTGCTTCAGCCCATCGTGGAGAATGTTTTTGTTCATGCCTTCTCGGACAAAAGGAACAACCGCCATCTGGAAATTCGTGGCTCGCGGCATACCGGGCATGAAGGAGAGCCGGATCTGCTCATCATTGAAATTTCAGATAACGGCTGCGGCATGCACGCATCGGTCATTGAACGCATTATGACGCCAGTGGCACATGCAGATGAGGAACGTCAGCACATTGGCATGCGGAGTGTACTTCGAAGAATTGAATTGATTCACGGTGAACCCTACGGTGTACAGATCGAGTCGACTGTGGGAGAGGGTACGCTAGTACGTCTTCGTTTGCCTTATCAGATCGGTGAGGACTTATGCCGGGAAATTCAGGTGACTGAGAGGAGTAGGTTCTGTTGAATGGACGTATGCTTGTAGTGGATGATGAAGCATTATTTCGTCAGGGTCTGATTCATCTGGTTCGCAATAACCCCCTCGGTTGGGAGGTCGTTGGGGAAGCGGCCGATGGAGAAGAAGCGATACAGGCTGTACACAGCTACACACCTGATCTGATCATTACGGACATCAACATGCCTGTGATGGATGGTCTAGATTTGGCTGAACGCATACACGAGAGTGGACTGGACATTATGATTATCATTTTGACAGGTTATCGTGAGTTCGAATATGCACAGCGTGCCATCCGATATGGAGCAATTGAATTTTTGTTAAAGCCGTTCTCGCTCGATGAAGCATGTCAGGTGTTACAAAAGGCACATGAACGATATCGCCGAAAACAGTCCGACATTCGGATCAGGGAACAATACAGCCAGGTGGACCGTACCGAGAGACTGCGAGAGGAACTGACTTTGTTGCTACTCCACCATCAATTCGGATCGATAATGAATCGGATCGAGATGTTGCTAGAAGAAGCGTCCGAGATGAGCTTGTCACAAGGCAAAGCGGAGATTCATATGCTTATGAAGGTCATGACGGACTTACTGGTACAACAGCTTCAGCCTCAGGAATCCAGTGGTATGGACTCAACTGCCCCAGATCCACTACTCTGGATTCATACCATACCTGAAGTCATCGCTTGGGCCAGATGTAAGAGCGAAGAGTGGGTGGATATGCTGATGCGGCTAACTCAGGAACAGCAGGATCATGTCGTTACACGTGTTATACAGTATATTGAAATGAACTATTCCAGCACATGCACGTTGCAGGCCGTGGCTGCCCATGTTCATGTGACACCCAACTACTTGAGCCATTTGTTCAAAAAAGAAACAGGACAAGGCTTCAGCCAATATGTCAGCAAGCGCCGAATTGATAAGGCGAAGCTGCTGCTGCACAGCACTCGGCAGAGCATGGCAGATATCGCGGAACTGACCGGGTTCGATAACTCCAGTTATTTTACAACCGTATTCAAACAGATGACGGGGGTATCTCCCCGCGAATATCGCAAGCAAGTAGCCAAGTGAAGTGCCCGGTAGCAATCCCCCTTGAACTGCTGCAGGGTCTCAAATTAAAGAGAAGCCTCCTCTTAATATCTGTTCGTTTCCAAGGTCAACCCCACCATGTGGGGTTATTTTTGCGTAGAAAATTATAAAAGGATCGTTAAATAACAAATGTTTACGCTTACATTTTTATCTAAAATACAACTATAGTACATCAACAGCAGAGAGGAGTGATGGATGTGAAGGGGGAACTGACCGCAGGTCCGCCGTCTGGATTACAACCGCCGGACAGTGAAATGAAGCAACGGATTCGGCAGCAGCGGCTTCGACGATTCAAGATGAATATTCCGTTAATCTTGATGTTTGTTCCGGTGATTATGTTCTACCTTACCTTTCGTTATGCACCCATCGGAGGGCTGGTCATGGCCTTTAAGGATTACAACTTCTATGATGGGCTGTGGAACAGTCCATGGGTGGGCTTTCAGCATTTTCAGACGCTGTTCAGTGATCCGCGCACGGTGGAGATTATTCGCAACACCTTGTTCCTCAGTCTGTTAAGCATCATTATCGGGTTTCCCATTCCGATTATTCTGGCCATTATGCTGAATGAAGTGCGAAATATGGCCTTTAAGCGAACGGTGCAGACGGTGGTCTATATGCCACACTTCTTTTCCTGGGTCATCATTGCGATGATGATCATGACGGTGTTCTCTTTGGAAAATGGGATCGTAAACCGCTGGGTCGAGGCCTGGACGGGAGCGCCTTATCCGTTCATGTACAACAAGGGTTCGTGGGTTGCGGTGTTTGTTGGCTCAGGGATCTGGAAAGACATGGGCTTCAATGCCATCATTTTTCTCGCGGCACTAACGACCATTGATCCGAGTCAATACGAGGCTGCACAGATGGATGGGGCCAGCAAAATGCGCCAGATCTGGCATGTCACCCTTCCGGGTATACGCTCCACCATTATTCTCCTGCTGATTCTGTCGATGGGGCGGGTGATGGAGGTCGGATTCGACCAGGTGTATATGCTTCAGAATTCCAATGTCAATGAGATAGCAGATGTAATCAGTACCTATATCTACCGCACCGGTCTTCAGGGAGCACAGTTCAGCCTGACAACGGCGATGGGATTGTTCGAATCACTGGTTGCATTTATCCTCATTTTTAGTGCAAATTATATCGCGCGGCGATTTAACGAAGGTTTGTGGTAGGGAGGGAGAACAGCATGAGAAAAACCAAAGGAGAAAAAGTCTTTTATCTAATCAATTATGTATTGTTGTCATTGGTTGCCGTCAGCTGTATCCTGCCCTTACTGAACATTGTTGCCTTGTCATTTAGTGATGCGAGAGCGGTTGTTTCAGGTCAAGTGGGGTTATGGCCCGTCGATTTCACCTGGTTCTCCTATCACAGCCTAATTACGGGAACGCCGATTCTGAATGCATTCTGGAACAGTGTGGAGATCACATTGATCGGTACAGGGCTCAGCATGGCGGTGACGATTATGGCGGCATATCCGCTGTCACGTAGACATTTTTATCACCGGCGCTTCTTTACGATGGCGATGGTGTTCACGATGATTTTTAACGGTGGACTCATCCCAACTTATTTGGTCGTGCAAAATCTCGGTCTTGTGAACAGTTACGGCGCGCTTTGGCTACCGGGTCTGGTGAGCACGTACAACATGCTGATTATGCGATCTTATTTTGAAAATCTGCCGGGGGAAGTGGACGAGGCTGCGCGCATCGATGGTTGTGGTGAACTGGGGCTTTTGTTCCGAATCGTGTTGCCATTATCCAAACCTTTGCTGGCGACTATTGCTCTCTTTTACGGCGTGGGTTACTGGAATTCGTTCATGAGTGTGATGATTTATATCAATGATACGTCCAAATACAACATGACCGTGCTCGTCCAAAATATGATTATGTCTAATCTGAATGTACAGGATTTTACCGATCCAACGATGATATCGAATCTGACCCCGGAAGGCATCCGGGCAGCAGCTGTCATTGTGATGGTCATACCCATTTTGGCAGTGTATCCGTTCTTGCAGAAGTACTTCGTTAAAGGGGTCATGCTTGGATCAATAAAAGGTTAAAGCAGGCTGTGGGTTAACCCGCATGGGTTCATAATACAGGAGAGAAAGAGGGTCTTATCTATGGCGTTAACGATGAAGGCATGGATGAAGTCGGGTCTCGTTCTGGGCTTGATCGGTGGTTTGCTGGCGGGATGTACAGGAGGTAACGGCAGCGAACAGGCGGAAGGCGAAGGCAACAGGGGGAACATCACGTCAACGATCTATGATCGGGGTGCGGTCCCAAGCGGCATGGGTACGATCGAAGATAATATGTGGTCCAAGTGGATTAACGAGAATGGCCCGGCAAATGTAAAATATACAGCAGTTCCCCGCTGGGAATCTCAGTCGAAACTTAACGTATTATTCGCTTCTGGCAGTGCACCGGATATCATTTTTGAATTCGGTACGCCGATCCGTAACACACTGTTTAATCAGAAACAGCTGATGCCGCTGGATGAGTTGATCGAGAACTCGAGTGTGGAATACAAAGCCTTGATGGAGAAATATCCCCAGCTCAAGAAGGCCGGCATCAAAAGCGATGGTAAGCTCTATGAAGTGGGACGTATGAACGAGGTGTTTCCACTAACGAGCTTTTTCATTCGGGAAGACTGGTTGGAAAAGTTGAATCTGGAGGTACCGACTAATGAGGAAGAGATGCTGGCGGTAGCCAAGGCCTTCACGGAGAATGATCCCGATGGAAACGGAGCTAAGGATACATACGGCATCGGTGGATTTCAGTTCGGCGATACAGCGGGTCTGTTTCGCTATATGTACAACGCCAACTGGGTGAATGTGGAGGACGGGGAGATGGTGGTTGGTCCCAACAACATGAAAGAAGCCACGGTATTCAAACGTGCATTATATGAAGCAGGAGTGGTGGATAAGGACTTATTGACCGACAAGGACGGGGCCAAGGCGAAGCAGGATTTCCTGAATGGCAAAATCGGTATGTACGCAGCCATGACTTCGGATTATACCGGGTTTGCAGCGAAGGAACTGGATACACTGATGCAGAATGTTCCTGAAGCCAAATTAAAGGTCATCGCTCTGCCAACCACGTCCGTAGGACAGCACACGATGGTGTGGAATAACCCGGTTCAGATGACTGCAGCTGTGAATGCACGAGCCAAAAATCCGGAAGCAGTTATGCAATATATCGATTTTCTGACCAAAATAGAGTCAGGTCGAACCTTCAAAAATGGATTTGAAAACACGCATTATACGCTGAACGATCAAGGCTGTCCGCGCATCTCGGATCAGGAGAAATATAAGCAGGAGATCAGCTGGGCAGGCGATTACGCCATGTTGTACAGCCGTCTGGAGGAAGGCAAATGCGGGTACACAGAAATGCTGTTCAGCGAAGAGATCCCATCGCAGAAGGAAGGACTTCGACTATTCAAGGAAGCGCGTGAGGTATACATGACGGATCTTCCGGTAGGAGAGGGTGTTACCCATTCAGAACATATGCCGCAGCTACCCAAGGAGCTTCAGGTGAAGTTGACCAATGTGACAACAGCGATCAACGATATCTTTACCCGTTCCATCATTGGCGGAAGCAAATATACAGTCGAACAGGCTGCAACGGAAGCACAGCAGAAGTGGGAGCAAGGCGGGGGCCCGGAGATTGAAGCATGGTACAAAGACTGGTGGGGCAAGGAAAAGGATAATGTACTAGTCTGGGATGACTTCTATGAAATTTATGAACAACAACAGGCTGATTTTGAAAAATCGGAATAAATTCACGGATTCAAATCATTCATGAAATTTATAATTTTGGTGTTGGTAGAAATAAGCGCTCTGATCCCCTGATCAGAGCCTTTTTATGTTTGGGCTTCAAATAGGGGAATATTTGCCTGAAAAATGAAGTGAATAGAAAGTTCTCGCATCTTGCTTGAAACTATATCCAGAACGATGCGTATCATAAGGTATTAATTGTTTTTTAATGTAGAAAATTGCCGTATTTCAGAGTATAGTTAAGGAATAATTTAACTTATATTCAACATGATGTAGACATGAAAGTTACTGAAAAATCTTGAAAAGAATGTACGGAACATCAGGTTGAAACTATTGGAGGTTGAGTATGAGTTCATTTAAAAGCTGGTTAAATTCAACAAAACAAGGACTTGAAGAGCAAGTCAAAAAGTTTAAAAATAAAGATTTTATGGATGCCGTGGTTGCAGGTTGTGCACTGGTTGCTTTTGCAGATGGTTCCATTGATGAAGCGGAAAAGAACAAGATGGCCGGTTATATCAACCTGAGTCAGGAATTGAAAGTATTTGATATGGCTGAAGTGATTACACGTTTTAATCATTATGTCGCGAACTTTGAGTTCTCTCCAGAGATCGGGAAGCAGGAAGCGCTGAAAGCTATTGGGAAATTCAAAGCCAAGCCAGATGTAGGACGCGTTATTGTGGGTGTATGCAGTGCGATTGGTTCAGCTGACGGCAACTTTGACGATCAGGAGAAAAGAGTCGTTGCCGAGATATGCATTGTACTTGGACTGAACCCGGGTGAATTCAATCTCTAAGTAGCTATTTTACATATGAAGGGAGGTGAAAATCAGTGGCAAGCATTAATTTGGTCAAAGGACAGAAGATTGATTTAACCAAAGGCAATGCAGGACTTACTGAGGTGATTGCTGGTCTCGGTTGGGACCCGGTAACTGCCAAAGGTTTCTTTGGAAGAAAAAAACAAGCGGATATCGATTGTGATGCATCGGCGATCATGTTGAATGAGGAAGGTAAGTTGGTCAAGGACTCCAACCTGGTTTGCTTCCACAACAAGCAAAGTGCATGTCGTTCGGTTATCCATTCTGGTGACAATCTAACAGGACAGGGAGACGGTGACGACGAACAGATCAAAATGGATCTGTCCCGTATTCCTGCTGATGTTCATAAAGTATTAATCGTTGTTAATATCTACGATTGTGTCAATCGCAAGCAAGATTTTGGCATGATTGAGAAGGCTTATATTCGTATTCTGGATGGTAAAAATTCCAGTGAGCTCGTGAAGTTCAATCTATCCGAAAACTACACAGGTTCAACGGCGTTGATCTGTGGTGAATTGTATCGTCATGGAGGCGAATGGAAATTCTCGGCAATTGGAGAGGGTTCCCATGCGGTACATATCAATGAACTCGCTCGCAGGTACTCCTAAGTACAAGATTTAACCTAAATCGACAATAATCCTGATATTCATATGTCACGATAACTACAATACACTTAAATAAGCGAGGATGATCATACGATGGCAATTAATCTCTCTAAAGGTCAAAAAATCGATCTGACTAAAACGAACCCAGGTTTGACAAAAATCACAGTAGGCTTGGGCTGGGATACCAATAAGTATGATGGCGGAAAAGACTTTGACCTGGATGTATCGGTATTCTGTGCCAATGCAAACGGTAAAGTAGAAGGCGAGAAAAACTTCATCTTCTTCAACAATCCACAAAATGAAAATGGTTCTGTTGTTCACACCGGTGACAACCGTACAGGAGATGGCGATGGTGATGATGAGCAGATCAATATCGACCTGCCTAACGTACCCGCGAATGTAGAGAAAATTGCATTCTCCATTACAATCTACGAAGCTACAGAACGTAGCCAGAACTTCGGACAAGTCTCCCGTGCTTATGTGCGAATCGTCAACGAAGCAAACAGCGAAGAACTGATTCGTTTCGACCTGGGAGAAGACTTCTCCATCGAAACAGGTGTAGTTGTTGGTGAATTGTATCGTCATAGCGGCGAGTGGAAGTTCAGTGCCATCGGTAGTGGTTACCAAGATGGATTGGTTGGATTGACACGCGACTACGGTTTGCAATAGGACGTACAGTACGACTTACAGGATGGGAAGAACCGTCTCCTGGACGGTTCTCCTTTTCATTTAATCACATATTTTGGAAAGGTGGAAAAACAAATGACGATCAGTCTTGCCAAAGGACAACGTATTGACCTGACTAAGACGAATCCGGGCCTTACCCGTGTGGTGGTTGGTTTGGGTTGGGATACAAACAAATATAGTGGTGGAGTCGACTTTGACCTGGACGCTTCGGCTTTTTTGTTGTACGAAGATGGAAAAGCCAAAGGTACGGATGACTTTGTTTTTTACAACAATCCAAGCGGCGGTGCGGGTTCAGTAACACATACTGGTGATAACCGTACGGGTGAGGGTGACGGCGATGATGAGCAAGTTGTTGTTGATTTCAGTAAAATCCCTGCGCACATTCACCGGATCGGTATTACCGTAACCATCTATGATGGAGATGGACGAGGGCAGAATTTTGGACAAGTCTCCAATGCTTTTGTTCGTGTTGTAGATGCTGCAAGTGATCGGGAAGTGCTTCGTTTCGACCTCGGAGAAGACTACTCTACCGAAACAGCTGTGGTATTCTGTGAGTTTTACCGTGCAGGTGCGGACTGGAAATTCCAGGCGGTAGGCAGCGGCTTCACTGGTGGACTATCTGCTTTATGCAAAAATTACGGGCTGGATGCACAATAACATAACTTGGCATAGAAAGGTGAATCTGCTATGGCGATTTCTGTCGTGAAAGGCCAGAAGAGTGATCTGACCAAAACCAATCCGGGCTTGTCCCGTCTAACGGTAGGCATTGGTTGGGAGGCAGCCTCGGGTGTAGAGCTGGACACATCAGCATTCCTTCTGGGTTCAGACAATAAAGTGGCTGGAGATGAGGATTTTATCTTTTATAATCAGCCCTCTACCTCGTTCATCACGTATATGGATGGTGGACAGGTTGGTGGCGAGAAGAAACAATTCGCCATTGATCTTGGCAAAATCCCTGCCCGAATTGAGAAAATCGCCTTCAGCCTGACGATTCATGACGGTGAAGCACGACGCCATCATTTTGGACAGGTTCAGCATGGTTTTCTACGGTTTGCCAATGCAGCTACAGGTCAGGAAGTAATGAGATATGATCTGGGAAGCGGTTTTACAGTGGAGACCGCGATTGTCATCGGTGAATTGTATCGTCATAACGGAGAATGGAAGTTCAATGCAATAGGATCGGGTTTTGCAGGCGGATTGAATGCACTCTGCGCTAACTTTGGTGTGGATGTGGATGGTGGATCGGACCCTGCACCAACGACTTCAACCGTTCCTCCGACAGCTGTACCGACTCCACCACCCCCGGCGCCCGCACCAGAACCGACGCCTGCTCCTGTGAATTCGATCAATTTCAGCAAAATTGAATTGAAGAAGAAGGGCGACACCATTAACCTCAAGAAAAATGCGGGGGGACTTGGTGAAATCCTGATTAACCTGAACTGGAATCAACAGGGTAGCAAAGGGTTGTTTGGTCGCAGCAAGAGTGTGGATCTGGACTTGGGCTGTCTGTTCGAGATGAAGGATGGTACACGAGATGTGATTCAGGCATTGGGACAAACGTTTGGTTCACTGAATCGTTTCCCTTATATTGCACTGGATGGGGATGACCGGACGGGATCGGTTAAGACGGGAGAGAATCTGCGGATTAATGGTGCCCGTATCTCGGAAATTGAGCGCATCTTGGTATTTACCTATATTTATGGTGGTGTGGCCAACTGGTCTCAAGTAGACGGTGTGGTAACTATCCAGCAGAAGGATGGCCCGGATATCATTGTCCGAATGAATGAATACGGGAGCCCGCTTGGCATGTGTGGCATCGCGATGTTACGCAATGTGAACAATGAGACATTCAGTATTGAACGAATCGTGCAGTTCTATAATGGGCATCAGGCGTTGGACGAGGCTCATGATTGGGGAATGCAGTGGGTTGCGGGAAGAAAGTAATCATTTGTATTTATTCAATATATAAACGCTGTATCGGTCAGCGCCATTGCAAGGATACTGTTGACCAACGTTATCCTCGATAATAGACCATCAATCCCTCCAGACTAAGGAGGGATTGGTTTTTATGCCCCGACAGCTGGAATCAACTATTGCAGATTGGCTATTGCCAAAGGTGCGAGGAGGAGACAACCCTGAAATATTTTAACTTTTTGAGTCTGGAAGAAGAAGATACTTTATTTTTCTCTTCACCCGTCTCGTTCAATCACCGGACTTCCAAAGATCTACTGGCATATGCTGTTGGGGCTGCTCTATATATGCCCGCGACGCGCACACATATCGCGGACGACATTATGAATGGTAAACATGAAGGTCTGACGACCATTATTATTGATCTGGAGGACGCTGTGGGTGACGACCAAGTAGAGTTTGCCGAGCAGTGTCTGGTACAGCATCTAACTCAACTGATGACTTATATGGAGACAGGCATGCTGAGTCAGGATCAAATGCCTCTTCTGTTTGCTCGTGTACGTTCACCACAACAGTTGGAACGTCTCATTGATACGTTGGGAGCATTGGTGTCCATGCTGACAGGCGTGGCATTGCCCAAGTTTTGTGTGGGCAATGGAAGAGCCTATTTCGACCAGATCCGCAGTTATAATCAACGGAAACCGGATCATTATCCCGTTCTCTATGGAATGCCTATATTGGAAACGGCTTCAATTATATATCGGGAGACACGTTGGGAGACCTTACTGGGCCTTCGTAACATCCTCGATGAAAATGTTGAATATGTGCTCAATGTACGCATTGGTGCGACCGATTTCTCCAGCTTGTTTGGACTACGCCGAAGCCCGGAATTGACCATATACGATATCGCCACGATCCGTGACTGCATCTCGGATATTATCAATCTGTTTGGACGAATGGACAAGCCGTATGTGATCTCAGGTCCTGTCTGGGAATATTTCAGTCAGCGGGAGCGTGTGTTCAAACCTCAATTACGACAGACTCCATTCGAAGAAACCCTGGGCAAATCAGGGCTGCATCTGAGAATGAAATATATTACGAACACAATGGATGGATTGATGCGTGAAGTCATGATGGACAAGGAAAATGGAATTGTAGGCAAAACGATCATTCATCCTTCTCATATTAAGCCCGTACAAGCGATGTACGTTGTTACACATGAGGAATATTCCGATGCCCAAGACATCATCGCCCGTAATGACGGTAGCCTGGGTGTGTTCAAAAGTAATTACTATAACAAAATGAATGAGATTAAACCACACTTGAGCTGGGCGAATCGAATTCTAATCCGATCACAAATATATGGGGTGTTACATGAACAGCAGCATTTTGTCGGGCTCTTGCCCAAGCACGAACAACAACATAACTACGTTCCCAATTCTTGATCAATTCAGTCTGAACGTTCAGGTTACACATAACCCGCTGCAACTTCCACTAGAATCTCTATTTTCCATGGCTGCACGCATCAATAAGAAACGTTCATTTCTGTTTGTAAGCAAACTGCTGGGCAAGCACATCCCGGTTAACCCGTATACCTCGCTTCTGAGTGGCGCGGCATTGGCTGTTCTGTTATATGAGCACCTGACTGAAAAGACGGAAGAGACGAAAGTTCAGGTAGCCGAGTGGAAACGGGGAATGGTCGAGGGACTGATTGATCCCCAACAAGCCCGGCAAGTGTACAACATGCTGTTGCAAGAAAGCTTGAGTTTGCCGGAAACGATTCGTTTTGTTGGTTTTGCCGAGACAGCGACAGCGCTGGGTCACAGCATGTACGAGATGTTTGCTGATCAAGCTTCCTATATTCACACCACTCGCGAATATGTTCCAGCGATGCATCCAGATATTCAATTTGAAGAAGAACATTCCCATGCGATGGCTCATCGTTGTTATGCGTTGGATCATGAAGCCTTTGCAGGAGAGGGCCCGATTGTTTTGGTGGACGACGAGATTACGACGGGCAAAACGACGTTGAATATCATTCGGGATATTCAGGCCAGATACCCCCGGAAGCAATATGTGATTGCTTCGCTGTTGGACTGGCGTACGGAAGCGGACGAACTTCGGTTTGCCGAACTGGAAGCTGAACTGGGGATTACCATTACACCGTTAAGCCTGTTGAAGGGCCGTATTGAAGTGGTGGGTACTCCACAGTTGGAACCAACACAGCAAGATGAGCAGCTATCTCATCCTGCCGTAACGCTTCAAACCTCTACCGTTGCCGATGCCTTCGATCAGCTGCACGCTACTTCGGAGGATGGTGAAGGTAAACGTAGCACAGCGAGCTACGTCCAGCATACGGGCAGGTTTGGTATGCAATCCCGTCATAATGGCGAATTGCGCCAGGAGATTAGTCGGATTGCAGAACGGCTTCGGACGCAGCGTACGGGAGAACGGACTTTGGTGATGGGAACAGGGGAGTTCATGTACATTCCGATGCGTATTGCTGCCGAGATGGGAGAAGGCGTGTTGTATCAATCCACTACCCGCAGTCCAATCCATACACATCCGGCTCCAGGATATGCTGTTCGTAGTGGTGCCGGATATGCCTCACCGGAAGACGCATCCGTTCGTAACTTTATCTATAACATCGCTCCGGGACAATATGATGAGATTTTTGTTCTGCTGGAGAGACAGATGTCCGAAGAACGAATGGAACCGATGTTGAAGGTACTGGGGCAGTTGGGGTGTGGACACATTCATATTGTATATTGCGGCTTGCCAGAGAAGACAGGGGACAACGAGCAATGAACTTAACTACACTGGAGCTAATCAGACAACGTGAGATTCCGTCTCCCGAACCGATGGGCAGTTATGCTACATCGGACGTTGTTTTCCTACTGAAGGATATCAGCCATGTGGATCTGGAAAAGGGAACGGGTGAACGGGAGCAGGCGATCCAATCCGGGGTTCATTATTCGGAGATGCTGCCCGTGGAATACCAGCCCACAGCAGAATACATCGAGCTGTTCCATCAGACGCTGGAACAATCCGCTGCAAGAATCGCACGTCATACCGCCATCGTGGCTGAGAAGATTGTAGAGCGCAGGGGACTGAATCTGGTGCTGGTATCTCTGGCTCGAGCCGGAACACCTGTGGGCATCCTGATCAAACGTTATATTGAATTGAAATACAAGGTGACGATTCCGCATTATAGCATTTCAATTATTCGTGGCAAGGGTATGGACGAGAACGCAATTTTATATATTTTACAGCAGCATGGTCTGGAAACAGCCATTCAGTTTGTAGATGGTTGGACAGGCAAAGGGGCTATTCGCAAAGTGCTGAAAGAATCCTGTGACCAAATGGAACGGACTTATGGCATAAGTCTCGATGATGATCTTGCCGTGTTGGCCGATCCGGGGCAATGCTCAGGCACCTTTGGGACAAGGGAAGATTATCTTATTCCTAGTGCTTGTCTGAATTCCACGGTATCGGGACTGGTGAGCCGTACAGTACTTCGCGATGATCTGATTGGACCGGCAGATTTTCACGGGGCCAAATGGTATCGTGAATGGTCCTCTGCGGATGTGTCGATCCAGTATGTGGATACCATCGCTCAGCATTTTCCGCAGATGATGGAACAAGTGGTGATTCGCTCGGACGACAATGCTACCAGTACTTCGGAAATCACCTGGAAAGGCTGGCAGGATATCGAGTCCATCCAGCAATCCTTTGGTATTGCGAACATCAATCTAATCAAACCTGGAATCGGAGAAACAACCCGAGTGTTATTGCGACGGGTCCCCTGGAAGATTCTTGTGGACCGTCTGGATAATCCGGATTTGCAACATATCATGATGCTCGCCAGAGACAGAAATGTGCCGGTTGAGGTATATCCGGGATTAACCTATTCCTGTTGCGGCATTATTCAATCCCTGGGAGGTGGAGGAGAATGATGATCTACGCAAGTGATCTGGACCAGACGCTGGTGTACTCCCGTCGTGCGCTCCGTATTCCCGAAAATACACCGGGACTTGTTCCCGCAGAGTGGATTAACGGCAAGTTGTCCGCTTTTATGTCAGCATATGCACTGGAGCGATTGCAGTCTTTGCCACAAGACATTGTATTTATGCCTGTGACGACACGTACCGTGGAGCAGTATCGGCGCATTCACATTTTTCAGAGCGAATGTATTCCGAAATATGCGGTGACAAGTAATGGTGGCAACATCATTGTTGACGGTCAGGTAGACGATGAATGGAATCTGCATATTCGTTCTTTGCTTCGTCAGCAGGCAGCTGCTCCCGAAGAGATCCTGGATTTATTTGACGACGTACTGAGCCCGGACTGGGTGATTAATCAACGATTGTGTGATGAGCTGTTCTTTGCATTGTTGATCGAACGTGACAAGCTTCCCATGGAGCGTATTGCGGACAAGATTCGGGTGTTAGAGACGCTGGGATGGGAGAGTTCGATTCAGGGCCGGAAGCTCTATCTGGTGCCTTCGGCCGTGAACAAACGAGCTGCAGTGGAGCATATTAGGCAACGCATTGGCGATGTGCCTGTGATTGCTTCGGGCGATTCCTTGCTGGATCGTTGTTTGCTGGACTTTGCGCAGCATGCCATTGCTCCGTCCCACGGAGAGTTACATGTGGAGAGACAGCGTGCACCTGAGCTGGTGCCATATCAATTTACGGAACAATTCGGTGCTTTTGCAGCAGATGAGATTCTCGATTACGTTCACCGTATTCATAACGATCAACAGACCCAGATAGACCATGCCGAGATAAGGGAGACCGTATAAATGAAAAAAATGAAGATTTACTTCAACCGTTGGTTCTCTGTAACGTACCATTATATGAATGCGATTCGGGACAATGAGGACGGTATGGAATTTGAGATCTACGGTACTCATCCTGATCCTGGACATATGGCATTACAGGGCTGTGATGTTGCAGAAGTTGAACCGCGTCTAACGGGCCGGGAATATGTTGATTTTTGCCTCGAATTTTGCCGTCGTCATCAGATTGATGTGTTTATTCCACGCTGGAACATGCTGGACATCAGCAGACATATCTCCCTGTTCGAAGAGATCGGTACACGGGTTATCGTATGCTCAGATACGGAATTACTGGAACAATTGATGGAGAAAGACCGGTTCTACGAATCGGTGCGTGAGAAAGGCATTATGGAGATTCCGGATTATTTCACGGTTAATAATGCCGCCCAATTCCAGCAAGCCTATGAGGCGCTGCGTGCGCGTGGACACGATGTATGCTTCAAACCATGTAATGGTGAGGGTGGTATGGGATTCCGAGTGATTAACAATGAACGTGATCCGTTGCAGGAGTTGTTCGGATACGCGCTTAACTCCATTTCGTATGAAGATGCTCTGCGTGCGTTCTCTTCTGCTCCGTCCTTTCAAAATGTCATGGTGATGGAGGTACTGGAAGGATATGAATACAGCATTGATTGTCTTTCGGATCGCAATGGGAAACTATTAACGGCTATTCCGCGTAGAAAAGAAAGAGGACGTTTGCGCTTGCTTGAAGAAAACGAGGAATTGCTGGCGATTGCCCGCAATGTGGCAGAAGTATATCGGATTCCTTATAATTTTAATATACAGATGAAATATCGCAAGGATACACCGAAGTTGCTGGAGATCAATCCGCGTATGTCGGGTGGGTTGCACATGTCTTGTCTGTCGGGCGTGAACTTCCCGTATCTGGCGGTCAAGTCTGCACTTGGCCATGATATTGGACCACTTCATCCGAAGTTTGGCATACTGGGAAGTCATATCGAACAACCATTTATAATCGACGTTCAGAAGGTAAGCGGAGTACACCACGTCTAGCTGAGAATTTCCCTCAACATTGACACCTTCTGGATGGTTTTTTTACAATACGGATGAGAGGTTATTCAAAAAGTCCATCTTCTCGGTACTGAAAATCAGACTTTTTGAATATGCACTGTATGTGTTGTTAAGGCAGGAGGACAAGTAATGTTACGGAAAACGAAGATAGGTATAGGCGCATTGGTTGGTTATGGTCTCGCGGCGATCACGAGTCCCTTTCTACCGGATGTCATCACGTGGGCAATTCCGGCACTGGCAACTGTGGTCGGAGGATTGATTCCTTCACGTTCCACGCCACGTACACAGGTCCAGGGTTCGTCATCAGCCCCTGTACCCATTACAGATATCGGAAATGAACCATCCCGCTTGAATGGTGGACAAGCACCGAGCACAGTGCCAACAGGGGCACGAGAAGCTTCTCTGGCAGAGCCCCAACCGAGTTCCACTCCCGCACAGCATGCAAGCACAGAACAAGCGAAGCCTTCCCGGACTGAACCAGATCCTGTATTTGATCCGGTGATTGAATACCTGGAAGTTCTGGAGGATATGATCATCTCCGAAGGTCAGAAGAACGAGCTGGATAATGAGATCGTGGAGAAATCATTGGCGTTGTTTGCCCGTTTGCAGCGTGTGATTCCTTCCCTTCAGGAACTAAATAACGGAGATATCAACCATACGGTGCGCAGACTTATTTTGAAAGACCTGAACGGTTTTATTAATCCATTTCTGCGTTTAAGTGGAGAAGCCAAACGCAACAATCGGCGTATGCTGCTGAATGGTCTTCGAGACGTGGATTCCAAGATATCGGATATTGTATCAACGATTGAACATAAAGACTTAATGGAGCTCCAGAACAAAGCGGAACTAATACATCAACGGTATAACAGCTCTGAATTATAGGAGGGATTGGCATGGCAACGGAATGGGCTCAGTTGAAGCAGGAAGATGAGCAACGAATTAACCAGGAAGCAACACAGCTTATTCAGAAAGTGTCCCAAAGTGATCCGGCTCATCTGGATACCTTAATGGATGATATCGGCAAGTTGGGCGTGAAAACACAAGAGAGAGCAGGACAGACTCTCAAGTTGCTTGATCGCCCAGTCAATGAATTGATGTCCGGGAACCGGGCAGAGGTATCCAACATGATCCTGAAGCTCCGTGATGAATGTGAGAGTTTGCAGCAGAGTAAAAATGTGAGTTTTGTCGGGAAGTTGTTACGTAAAAGCCCGCTGAAAAACTATGTATACCGTTATCAATCTGTTCGCACGAACATTGATGCGATCATTAACGGGTTGCGGGACGGCAAGGACAACCTGGAAGAAAGCATCGTGAATATGCGTCAATTGAAACGTTCCTCCATTCAGGAGATCTACAATCTGCAGACCAAAATCTCTTTTGGTAATCAATTGAAAGCATTGTTCGAAACCGAGATTGCCAAGCCTGAGAACGAGAATCGTAAAGCACATCTGGAGCGTGGGTTGCGCAAAGTGGTAACACGTACTCAATCCATGACAGAGATGATCATGCTGTACAATCAGGCAATCGCAGCTACCGACATCATTAATGATAACAATGACAAGCTGATTGATTCCGTTAATAATGCCATTGATAAAACAGCGAATCTGATCACCGTTTCGGCCATGATTGCGATGGCTCTCAATGATCAGGAGAAGGTCATTTCTGCTGTGGAAGCTACGAATAAGACGATTGAAGATCAATTCAAGGAGAACGCCAGATTGTTGAAGACAACGACGGAGAAAACAAATGAACTGTTGTCCAAACCGGCCATGTCTCTTGAAGCAGTCAATCAGGCGATGGGTGATCTGATGTCTGCGCTGGATCTGTCCGAGCAGTCTAATCGCCGGATTATCGAGAGCTGTAATGACTATACCAACAAGATGACAACCCTTAACGCCAAAATGAGTGATCGACTGGGTCTGGAAGGACCGAAGGCTGCTGCCATTCCGGAGAAAAACAAACCGGATTCCAGTGCATTAGGATCTTTCCTGGATTAGGGTAGGACACGCTGCATATCGTATCGAGATTGCTACATGGTTTTATTTTCTACGAGGGACGCTGAGTGCGTCTCTTTGTTTCATTTATTTGATAGAATAAAGCTAAAATCTGGGGTTATACGAAGGAGCTTGCTGAACATGCTGGACTTTTCATTCGAGATTATTGATGAGACCAAGATTAATATTCAATACAAATATGGCAGTGAGTTCTTTAACTTTAACCTGTATTATGCAAACGGGGAGTGGACGCTACATCCATTTGACGGCATACTGATCCAAAACCGTGAAATGTGCAGTCTGATTGTATCGGAGCTGCTCCGTAACAAAGATTTTCATGTCATGTTGGCTAAAGAGAAAATCATCTTATCCCAATTACGCACCAGTGTTAACCTTCAGTCCAATGAGCCAGATGAATGGGTTGCAGATCGAAGAAACGCGGATTATTCCAGTCCTGATGACGAGTTGATGGATTACATAGGGAACCACAGTTTCGAAGACATAGTACAGCTTGAGCAAGAACAGATTGAGGCCAGAGTACAGTTCTTCCAACAGATTATTCAGAGAATGTTTATGGAGGGGCTTGGACCGGAAGATGCTGATTTTATCAAAGTTCAGGCCGTGATTCGGATATATAAGGATACGTACGATCGCCTGGGCGAGTTGAATGATGACTATCGGGGTGATCGTGGACGCAGAAGATGGTAGGATGTAAAGTTGAAAAAAAGGTTCATCAGCCATAGGCAGATGAACCTTTGTGTTCTTCTGATACTCAAGGGAGATGAATGGTTTGGATATGATCGGTATGCATAATTAAAGAAGTCCCATCTGCTTCTACCAATGCAAGCAAGTGGTTGTCTGCATTCTTCAATAACCCTGCTCGGTAAGGCTTGCAACCGAGGTTGAGTACAACAAGTTCACCTATCATTTTATGAAGTTGCTGATCGAGTGTACGGGAGAGTGACATGGACGAGGGTTGCATAGGGAAATGTTGCTTACTAAGGGAGTAGGGTGTGCTGTTAGTAGGGGAAGGAATAATATACTTCAGATGATTAATGGAAACGTAGATAGAATGATATAAAGGAGAGTAGAACATAAAGTAGTCATTCATAATATTTGTAATATAACCATGCAATGTTTTCCCTCCGATGGAGATTTCACTGAATCGTCCACGGGCGTTCATCAGCATTTTGCGGTAAGAGATGTTGGTGTGATCCATCTCGGGGTCAGGTGTTGGCAAAACTATACTTGAATCATCTGCTGTGCTGACATGCATGGATTGAACATGATGAAGCGGAATATAAACAAATCGCTGATTTCCGTAGACTACAATCAGATCCTGGCCTACATCAATGATCTCACCCTGGATCGGTAGTTTACAGCCAGACAGCTCTAATTCGACGGATTTACCCAGCCAATGCGTAAGAAGTTCCACAGTATACCTCCTCTCAGTAGATTATAGACGTCCAAATATATAGTGAAATTAGACTAACAATTAGACTTATCGGTATCACAATAAAGGTAACTTTCATATACTGTTTCCAGGAGATTCGAATATGATGGGTCTTTAATATATACATCCAAATTAACGTTGCTAAGGTGCCAATAGGCGTCAGCAAGGCTCCGATATCACTTCCCAGAATATTAGCAAGATACGCAAGATGCAGTTGGGATTCACTTAGTGGAAGGTCTGTAACAGCAAAGGTCCCAATCATCACGGAGGGCAAATTGTTGAACAGATTGGAAAGCAGAGTGAGCATTAACCCCGACACAGCAATGATGCTGGCATTTCCTCCTTCTATTATCGGTTTCATCCACTGAATGATCCATGCGGTCATGCCTGCTCGGTGAAGACTATCTACAATAACATAGATGCTGAAGGCGAAGAGTAAAATGTGCCAAGGCGTTTGTGTTATCACATCTTTGAGTCCAGTCCGGGTGCGATACCAACGCACAGCGAGCATGAGAATAACACCAGTGATTGCAACTACCTCCATGGGTATACCAACTTGCTCAGCTAGAAAATATCCTGCACGGATAAATACAACGATGCCTATACAGACACGGAACAGCCACCAGTCTACTTTATTCTCGGATTCAGTCGTCTGTAGCGGATGATATCCTGAACCTGATGAAGACTGCAGGGATACAGGGAAATGATGAATAACTTTGGGAATACTTCTACGAAAATAATAGAACAGCAGTACGGTCATCACCATGATCGCAAGCATGGATGGCACAAACATCATCTGAGTATAAGTATTCAGATTTAAGCCAACCATTTGCAAAGCAATCAGATTTGCCAGATTACTAAGTCCAATTGGCGCACTGGAAGCCGTAGCGATTAGCGCACCGGAGATCAGGTAGGGTAACTGTTGATGCATTTTCAGACGAAGTATAGAACAGATTCGAATAATGATCGGAGTTGTGATCAGAATACTGCCATCATTGTTGAAGAAGATGGTCATGAGAAAACAAAGTAATAGAATTAGCCAGAACAATCGAAAGCCGGAACCTCTTGCTTTCTCAATCATATTCAAAGCGATCCAGCGAAAAAAACCGATGCTATCTAGAATAATCGACATGACAATGGTAGAGAGGATTGTTACGGCTGCACCAGATACGATCCCGAAGATTCCAACAATGTGAGCATAGCTGCTCACTCCAGTTAAAATAAGAAGAAGGGCGCCAAGCGAGGTGGGTATAGATTCATTCAATCCGCCAGGACGCCACATCAGGAAAATGACAGTGATGATAAAGACCCCGAAGGTTAACCACAACTGGTAGTCAGGCATTTACTGTGATTCACCTCCCAGGGGGAGAAGTCCTGACGAAGCCTGAAGCAGATGTTCATGGGATGGAGTGGGCCTTCCGGGTGCAACGATCCAGTAAAAAGGCACACCAATCAAGACTAATGCGACGAAGATCAACATGATAATTCCCCCCTTTAAGCTGGTAGATAACTTAAGTTGTCAGTTTATTTCAGTTACTTCTTTTTACCGCCGGATTTGTTACCACGGGATTGACTGCCTTGGTTGCCTTGATTGCCTCGCGACTTGTTGCCACCTGACTTGTTACCACCAGATTTATTGCCTTGGGATTGGTTGCCTTGAACTCGTTGCCCCTGAGAACGATTGCCTTGGTTGCTCCGTGACTTGTTGCCGCCGGACTTATTACCCTGGGATTGGTTCCCCTGAGCTGCTTGGTTCCCTTGAGAACGGTTGCCACGAGACTGGTTGCCTTGAGCCGCCTGATTACCTTGGGCTGCTTGGTTCCCTTGACTTGTATTACTACTGTTATTGTTATTGTTGTTGTTGTTCCCACCACCACGTACGAGGGATACAGATTTCACATGTTGCATCGGAATACGAACAATCTCCTGATTTTTCAAAGTCATGATCAATTGGTTCTGGTTGGCATCGGCCAGGATGCCTTCCACTTTTTCAGGTCCTCCCCGGTTAATCTGAACACGGCGGAAGCGGAGTGCTTGCATAACGCCCAAAAACGTGTTGGAAGGAATAGGATTCCCCATGGCTGCATTTCGGTTACCACCGGAACGGCCTGTATCTGTTATGCTTTTGACATGTGATTCATTAACGTAGACAATCCCTTCTTTGCAGTTCATCGCCATATAGTCCCAGCGTACGTCCGTGAGTGTACCTTGTACTGAATCAGGTCCTCCCCGGTTAATCTTAATCTCTCTTCCCAACAAACCTCTCATTCCTTGACCATTCATAGACATTGTGTTTGACCCCTTCCATGGTATAAGTTCAGATGGACAAAAATGGTGGATGTAATTATGATCCCTTCCATTCGTCATTCGTGTCTGTCTGTAGTTTAAGCATATGTGACATGCCTCTTGGAGGGACTAGCCAGTTAACTATATTTATACCATTTCAGCTATAATCTATGAAAATGATGTAAATTTATAGATTAATAACCCGGTTATTCCGCATTATGACAAGTGAATTGGGATGCGATAAGTATCAGGACTGTGCATTCGCCCGTACGACTTTCTGTGCATCTGCATAGGATGATGTAAGAGCCTACGGGCGAATCTTACAGGTACTCGAAAGGCGGATGGAAATGGCTCTACCTGTCTACCATATCAGCTTGTCTCCAACCGAATATCAACAGTTAACGTCCAATATATGGTCAGAGACGTTTGTGAACAGCACGATGCAGATGGACGGTAAGCCGTTTCCGATCCGGCTTCGATACCGTGGAGGACATACACGCGGTTATCCCAAAAAATCATTTGAGATTCGTACATCCAGCCGAACGTATCATTTTAATGCGGAGTATGATGATCCTTCGTTGTTGCGCAATGCACTTTCTTTTCGTTTTTTTGAGTCGATTCGTGTACCCGCACCGTCTACACAACACTGCGTACTCTATCTGAACGGGCAGCTTCTGGGTGTATACCTGAGGATCGAAGGAGTGAAATCCTTCTTTTTTCGCCAACGGAAAATCCCTGTGCGCAGTATCTTCTATGCGGTAAATGATCATGCTGGTTTTATGATAAATTCGAATTCCTCTTCAACAAGTACCGATCTATTGTCAGGGTACAGCTTAATTCGTGGTAAAGATGTGGATCGCACAAGGCTACGTAACTTTATTCAGCAGTTGAACATAAAGTCCAGGCTGGAATTGTTTCGTTTTTTACAGTCGAGGGTGGATACAGACAATTATTTACGCTGGTTAAGTGGAGCTGTGCTTACAGGGAACTTCGACGGATTTCATCAGAATTACACATGGTATGAGAAAATCAAAAGCGGAAAATATGGCATCCTGCCTTGGGATTATGAGGGTACTTGGGGGAGGAACTGTTATGGAACTCGAGTTGATCCCAATCTTGTTCGAATTCAGGGGTATAACAGACTTACCGGACGATTGCTGGCATTCCGCAGTTTCCGTCAACAATATAAAAAGCTGATGCGCCAGCATCTGATGAATGCTTTTACAGAGAAGCGAATTATGCCCTTGGTGAATCGGTTACACAATGAGATTCGTGAAGATGTCAACAAAGATCCTTACATGAAATGGCCCATGGATGTATTTGCAGGTGAACCGGAAAGAATTCGCGAATATGTGCTGAAACGTCGGGAGTATCTAAGTGAAAAACTACGTCAGCTGTAAGCACTTAACTAGTGTGGGGGAGGGAGACCTTCCTTTTTTTACTGCCAAAATGAAGAGAAGTTTATTGTATTGGGAAAAGTAGGGTAATAAGAATAGAAGCGGCATTGTAAAATACGCTATAATAACCATATGTGTACATAGAAATGATTACATATTGGACGCTGTGGAGAAAACAACATGTCTAATGGAGGCTCTGAGCTGGAACGTGTTATCGGTTTAGGGTGCTCCGAGCCGGAGGAATGCTTATGATCAAGCTGTTGTACTACTTGAAGAAGTACCGAGTTGCCGCGATTGCAGCCCTGGTCATGATGTTAATTGAGCTTGCGGTGGAGCTGGCTCAGCCTTATCTGATCTCCAAGATCATTGATAACGGGATTCAGCAGGGAGACCTTTCTGTCGTCTGGTTGTGGGGCGGTGTGCTGGTTGGCAGTACTGTTGTGGCTTTTGCTGCCGGAATTGCGAGTTCGTTCTTTGCATCCCATGCAAGTCTGGGGTTCGGATACGATCTGCGGGAGAAGTTGTATGAGAAAGTGCAAACGTTCTCTTATGCCGTCTTTAACCGGTTCGCGACGTCGTCCCTGATTACCCGATTAACGGGGGACGTGACCCAGGTTCAGGACACCGTCTTCATGAGTCTGCGATTCATGACACGTGTGCCCCTGGTGGTGATTGGTAGCATGATTATGGCAGTAATCGTGAACCCGAGGTTGGGTCTGCTGCTGGTTGTCATGGTGCCTGTACTGCTCATTGTTGTAGTGTGGATGATCAAAAAGGCAGCGCTGCTGTTCCGCAATGTGCAGCGCAGACTGGATGCCGTCAATGGAGTCATCCAGGAGAATCTGACAGGCATTCGGCTGATCCGTGTCTTCGTACGGATGAGCCATGAGATCGAACGCTTTGCCGGATTCAGCGGCAAGCTGATGAAAGGCACAATTTCCGCGCTGCGCTTGACGGAGACCACGATGCCGTTCATGCTGCTGATGATGAACGTTTGTATCATCGCCGTGTTATGGTTTGGACGAGTCGACATTGCCTCCGGTAATGCAACCGTGGGTGAAGTGGTCGCGGTGATTAACTATCTGCTTCGCACAATTGGTGCCATGTCTGCGTTGTCATGGATTCTGGTAACCTTCTCCAGAGCAAGCGCTTCGGCGCAAAGGCTGAATGAAGTGTTTAATACGGAGGACACGTCGGAGACTGAACAGAATAAGGCAGAATCAACGTCTGCACCATCTGCTGGATCTATGAAATCTTCGCATTTTCCGCAATCTGTATTCCCGGCGAAGAAACAGCGCGCTGTTCAGGGAGCGGTCGAATTCCGCAGTGTAGGCTTCAGTTATCCGAATAGTGAAATTACAGTACTGGATAACATCACATTTACGGCAAAAGCGGGGGAGCGTATTGCCATTATGGGAGCAACAGGCTCAGGCAAATCCTCGCTGGTACAGCTTATTCCGCGTTTATACACAGAGGATCAAGGAAAGGTACGGATTGATGGTGCCGATGCATCAGAGCTGGATCTGTCCATGCTGCGTGGTGCGATTGGTTATGTGCCTCAGGAGGTTGTCCTGTTTACCGGTTCCATCCGGGAGAATATTGCCTGGGGTCAGGAAGATGCTACCTTGGATGAGATCGTGGAAGCCGCGAAGCGCGCGCAGATCCATGAAACAATTGAGAATTTACCAAACGGTTATGATACATTGCTGGGTCAACGGGGAGTGAATCTCTCCGGTGGACAAAAGCAGCGACTTTCCATTGCACGAGCACTGGTACGTAGACCAAGAATTTTGATTCTGGACGATAGCACAAGTGCGCTGGATGTGGCTACAGAAGGCAGACTGCTCGATGCGCTGGAGGAATTGTCGTGTACCACGTTTATCATCACCCAGAAGATCAGTTCAACCACTTCGGCGGACCTGATTCTGCTGCTTGATGATGGACAACTCATTGGGCAAGGAAAACATGAAGACCTGATGGAGTCGTCAGAGCTGTATCGTCGAATCCATGAATCACAATACGGGGAGGGTGCACAGCATGTTCAAAGCATTCATTGAGCCTTTCCGTCAGCCGCCACCGCCGATTGATCCGGAGACGTTACGATCAGGCGGTGGTCGCAAACCCAAGGCACGGGCGAAGAACTGGTCAGGTACGCTAGGTCGTATCTGGACCTATCTGGCACGGCGCAAGGTTAAGCTGTCCATGGTACTGTTGATGGTGTTTGCCAGTTCCGCACTCGCTTTGCTTGGCCCTTACATGGTAGGGGTGGCCGTGGATGATTTCATCGCGGGCGAAGCCGGGGCAAGCTGGACTCGGTTTCTGATTGGATTAACCGCAGTGTATGTCTTGTTCTCTCTTACATCCTGGTTACAAAATATATGGATGATCGAAATTGCACAGGAAACCGTGTTCCGCATGCGGTATGATCTGTTCTCCCATCTGCACAAATTACCGATTCCATTCTTCGGTAAACGCCAGCAGGGGGAGATTATGAGCCGGGTGACCAATGATATCGAGAATGTCAGCGGTACGTTGAACAGCTCGGCGATCCAGATTTTCTCGAGTGTATTAACACTGCTCGGAACGTTTGGGGTTATGCTCTGGCTCAGTCCGCTACTGACCCTGCTTACCTTTATCGTTGTGCCTTTGATGGCCATCGGCATGCGTTGGATTACGCGCAGAACGGGACCGCTCTTCAAGGAGCGGCAGCGCAATCTCGGTGAACTCAACGGTTATATCGAAGAGACGTTATCCGGGCAACGGATCATTAAGGCATTCTCCCAAGAGGAGCGGGTGATTCGCGGTTTTGAGGAACGAAATACCCGCATCCGGATTTCCGGTTTCTGGGCACAGACGATCTCTGGTTTTATCCCGAAACTGATGAATGGATTGAACAACCTGAGCTTTGCGATTGTGGCGGGCATCGGTGGTATTCTGGCGATTCAGGGTTCCGTTACGGTTGGGGTGATTATTATCTTTGTGGAATATGCCCGTCAATTCACTCGTCCGCTGAATGATCTGGCGAACCAGTGGAATACGTTATTGTCCGCGATTGCGGGGGCTGAGCGTGTATTTGAGGTGCTGGACGAAGATGAGGAAGCGAAGGATGAAGGGGCAGCGATATCTCTGGACAAGGTAGAGGGAGCCGTTCGCTTTGACAAAGTATCCTTTGGATACGATGAAGGACGTAACATTTTGCATGACATCAGCTTTGAAGCCAAACCGGGGGAGATGATTGCCCTTGTCGGTCCGACCGGAGCGGGGAAAACAACATTAATTCAGCTGTTATCCCGTTTCTATGATCCAACAGGTGGCACATTAACGGTAGATGGACGCGATATGACCACCATTCGGCGTGAGAATCTGCGGTCACATATGGCATTTGTATTACAGGATTCATTTTTGTTTCAGGGTACGATTCGGGAAAATATTCGGTTTGGCCGTCTGGACGCGACGGATGAAGAGGTGGAAGCAGCCTCTCGGCTGGCGAATGCCCATTCCTTCATTGTGCGTATGAAGGATGGGTACGACAAAGTGCTCCAGGCCGATGGAAGCGGCATTAGTCAGGGGCAGAAGCAATTACTCGCCATTGCCCGGGCAATCTTGGCAGATCCATCCATACTTGTACTGGACGAAGCGACGAGCAGTATTGATACTGTTACGGAGATTAAAATCCAGGAAGGGTTGCAACGCCTGATGCAAGGCCGTACCAGCTTTGTCATTGCCCACAGGCTGAACACGATCCGTCAGGCAGACCGAATTCTGGTGCTGAAGGATGGGCAGCTACTGGAGCAAGGCTCGCATGATGCCCTGCTGGAACAAGGCGGTTTCTACAGCGAGCTGTATTACAGTCAGCTGCGTAAAAAGGCGCAATAGTCATTTTGGATAATATGGGACATGTATTAGAAAACTTGTAGGTATGTAAAATGAGCAGGGATGAGGGCACGATGCTCCTCACTTCTGCTCTTTTTGCATATTTTATTGAATAAACGTGGGAAATGGAACTGTGATTGTATGTTAAAATAAGGATATATTGGAATAGGTCCGTTTTTGGACGGTTGCCAGCGGTTTTGAAGCATGAGAATGAATTTTTACACGTATGCCTGTAGTCAGTCATGTGATGCATTAGAAGAGAGGAGGGCAATGCGGAATGGAATTCAAATTTGGGAATGCTGCTCTTCTTTTTCCCCCTTTACACATTACGATTATCGCAATCATTATTATTTTCATTCTAGTAAGGTGGAGCAAGCAGTTAGAAACAAGACGTTTTACGGTTTTCTTTTACTTTTTGATTAGTACGTTCATTACGCCAATTTATTCTCAAAGTACAACAAATGGTGTCTTTGAGCTATGGATCCCCGCAGGGTTTATTTTGGTTTTCTTTTATTTGATTCGCAGCGAAAGAAATCATCCATCTAAAATGAAAGCGAGTATCTTAGGATTTGCCATAGCCTTATATCAGTTAATTCTTCAATATGTCGGATAACGGGACAGGACAGGATAATTCAACAAGAACAAGTAAGCAATAGGTTGAAAACAAAAGAGCAGATCCTGATCACAGGACCTGCTCTTTCTCATTTAACTTTCAATAACTTTCCAGTTATTTGGCTGTTCAACCGTTAACGGTTGGTGTCTGCGAATATAATCCTCCACCAGTGCGGCCATGTCCGTGGCACCTTCGTGCAGTACCTTTTTGCCCGGATACATTGCATAATCCCCGCCGCCAGCAGCGCGGTAGCTGTTCATCACCACAGAGTACATGCCATTCATGTCCATTGGCTTGCCTTCATGTTCCAACTTCACAACTCGACTGCCAACAGGTTGGGAGATATCCAGCTCGTATTCCATGCCAGCCCACATATCGTAATTATAATGTTGAGGTTTGGGTTCTATATAAGCCGGATTAACTGCCACCTCACCAGAAGCATTCACTTCAAAGTAACGTGCCGTTTGTTCCAGTGCCTCCCGGATATCCTGACCACTCAACTCCAGCACCGTCAGAGTATTAGGATAGATGAAGTTGGATAACACGTCCCGAACGGTGATGTGACTCCCGAAACCGCGAGCTTCTTCACTCAGCATGGCGGTATTGGAGAGCTGCGCTCCAGTCGCTTCCATCTGCACTTGATGTACAAAAGCAATGAATGGATGTGCCTTGAGTCGCAGAGCCGTAGCATTGGTGATGGATAAATCCCCAGCCACCTCGCCAATGGGTTGATCAAGCCATGCTTGTGCCTCAGTTTCCAGCTCTTCCGTCAGTTTCATGACGGTTGCATTAGGTTCAACCTCATGATGTTCATCCAGAAGTAACAACCGAGCCTGCTTATCTGTAATCTGCCACTTGCCGCCCGATGATTGTTCCAACTGAAGGGATACATGCCCCGCACCATTTCCACTGAAGCCTGGCTGAATGACGGTTACACCATGAATATTAGCGGTAAGCTGACGATGCTGATGTCCGGTAAGCAACACATCGATGCCTTCGATGTCCCGACAGATGGCATAGCCTTGATTTTCTCCAGTTAACCGTTCTGCGGGCTCGCCTGTCTCCAGATCACTCTCAAATCCACCGTGATAACTGACAACCATTACATCTGGTTGTTCATGCTCATGGATATAGCTGACCCATGTACGAATCGTCTCCAAGGCATCAAGGAACTGTAAACCCTCAATATTTTTCGGGTGCTCCCAGTTCGGTATGTAGTGCGTAGTTGCGCCCAAGAGGGCTACTTTGACACCCGTAGACAAGGTTTTGATTAGATACGGAGGACCGAAGGTAGGTACATCTGGTTGCTCATCTTTTACAATATTGGCAGACAGCCAAGGGAAATTGGAAGCTTCAACTGCTCCGCGCAACAGATTCTGACCATAGTTAAACTCGTGATTGCCCATCACCGCAGCATCATAACCGAGTTCATTCAGTACCGTTATGAATGGATGCACCTCGTTTTTGGAAACCTGTGAAGCTGCATAGGAGGCCAAGGGTGATCCTTGCAGCAGATCCCCGTTATCCACCAGCATCAATTCAGGTGAACGTTCACGTTCCTTCCGAATCAGGGAAGCCAGCAGCGCAAGCCCAGCCGGGCGGTAGGCATTGGTATTGTAATGAATGGGACGGATCGCCCCGTGCAGATCACTGGTATACAGAATATCGAAGCTTGCCGTATGGTTTGTGGATGTCATTTTACAATCTCCTCTAATATATAAGTTCAGATATATGGAATTACTATAAAACGGAGAAGAATGAATAGCTTGAAGAACCGAAGTATGCGCCGTTATCTCCGATGTTCTTCCTATATCTTCAACCATAATGAGCCTATTCTAACAGATACAAGTCGCGCTGACAGCCTGACAGGAAACTTTACAAAACTCCAAATTTCGTTTCACATCGCGCTAATATTTGGCAACTATAGTAGATAAGTACTGAAAAATAGAAACTCTTTGGAGGGTGTTCGTTTGAAGAAGTCTGCTTTATTTTTACCATTGTTGATTTTGGTTCTGTTTCTGAGTGCTTGTGGGTCTAGCAGTAGTACAACAGGTTCGGCTAACGGGGATAATTCGAGTTCGAATGCATCCGGTACGTCTACGGCAGAGACAGAGAAAGCTGTCGAAGGTTATGTGCCAACTGAACTGACGGTTCAATTTGTTCCTTCCCAGAACGCAGATACGCTTGAAGCCAAAGCGAAACCGCTGGAGAAGTTGCTTGGTGACAAACTGGGCATTCCGGTAAAAGTCAGCGTATCCACCGACTACAACACAATTATTGAAGCAATGGCTTCCAACAAAGTAGACGTAGGTTTCTTGCCTCCGACAGCTTATGTACTGGCTAAAGAAAAAGGCGCTGCGCAGGTTATCTTGCAAGCACAACGTTTCGGTGTAAATGATGAGACAGGTGCTCCAACCGAAGAGTTGGCGGATTCCTATAAATCCATGTTCATTGTGAAAAAAGATTCGCCGATTCAATCCATCGAGGACCTTAAAGGTAAAAAAGTCGCTTACCAAAACGTAACGTCTTCCGCAGGTTATGTATGGCCAGCAGGTCTGTTGCTAGACAGAGGCATTGATCCATTAAAAGATGTAACACCTGTAACGTTGAAAGGTCATGACCAAGGTGTTATCGCTGTATTAAACGGTGACGTTGATGCAGCAGCTATTTTCCAAGATGCCCGCAACACGGTAGCTAAAGACTATCCGACTGTATTTGAAGATACACGAGTACTGGCGTTCACTGAGCCTATTCCTAACGATACCATTGCCGTTCGTACAGACATGAATGCAGATTGGACTGCGAAGATCAAACAAGCCTTCATCGATATCGGTAAAGATACTGAAGGTCACCAGATCATCAAAGAAATCTATACGCATGAAGGTTATGTAGAGTCCGATGATAGCAAGTTTGAGATCGTTCGTCAGTATGGCGAAAAAGTGAAAGGTGAATAATTTTGATCCAAAAGTAGTTCGGGATCTGTTCACATTGTAGTAGCTTTCTTGGATGGGAACAGCTTAATCGTAGCAATGGACAGGCCAGTTCAGCGTGATCTACGCTGCGCTGGCTTGTGCCATTATAGCAAGGACTCATGTATGGTTGATCATTATGAATGAAAGAAGGATATTGTCATGATTGAGCTTCATAACGTTACCAAAACTTACGCTAACGGCACCAAGGGCCTGGATAATATTAATCTGAAATTTGAGCAGGGTGAATTCATTGCTGTAGTGGGTCTGTCCGGTGCGGGTAAATCAACGCTCTTACGCTCCATTAACCGACTGCACGACATTAGTGAGGGCGAGATTCTGATTAACGGAAGTTCCATCACGAAGGCACAAGGCAAACGGCTGCGCATGATCAGACGTGACATCGGCATGATTTTTCAGAGCTTCAATCTGGTAAAACGGTCCAGTGTACTACGTAACGTACTCGCTGGACGGGTTGGATATCATTCCACTATGCGTACCATTATGGGTCGTTTTCCAAAAGAGGATATTGAACTGGCATTCACTGCGCTGGATCGTGTGAATATTTCGGAGAAAGCTTATTCCCGTGCAGATCAGTTGTCTGGTGGACAACAACAGCGTGTGGCTATTGCCCGTGTATTGGCACAGGAAGCAAAAATCATTCTGGCCGACGAACCGGTTGCTTCACTTGACCCACTTACAACAAAACAGGTCATGGATGACCTGAAACGCATCAATCAAGACCTTGGGATTACGACGATCGTCAATCTTCACTTTATTGATCTGGCGAGAGAGTATGCGACCCGTATTGTCGGATTGCGTGCAGGTGAGGTGGTCTTCGACGGCCCGGTAGAAGAGGCAACGGATGAGCGCTTTGCAGAAATTTACGGCAGACCAATTCTGGCTGACGAATTGCTAGACAAGCAGACTGTGCATGAGCAGGGAGAAGTTGTGGTATGAAGGGGCAGTCCAACGTTCCACTTCAGAATTCAGGCGGAGTGGGGAAGGAACCTGGTTCTAGCCCGGCTCAGGTTGTAAATCGCCCGAAACCGCCTGGGCGTACGAAACATTTGCTCACCTTAGTGATCATACTGCTCCTTCTGTGGGCCAGTGCCAAACAGACGGATGCCAGCTTCACGGAGTTGTTTGAAGGTTTTCCCAACATGCTGGATCTGCTGAAGGAGATGTTCCCGCCCCGGTGGAGTTACTTTGATAATATCGTGCAAGGCATGCTTGAAACGATTCGAATGGCCCTGATTGGGACAACCATTGGTGCGATTATTGCAATTCCAGTCTCGATTATCTGTGCCGGTAACCTGATGCCAAGTCGCTGGATCTACTATCCGGCGCGCTTTCTGTTGAACCTGATTCGGACCGTGCCGGATCTGTTGCTTGCTGCTTTGTTCGTTGCTGTGTTTGGTTTGGGGCCAATCCCCGGAATCTTGGCACTGGCTGTGTTCTCGATAGGTCTGATCGCGAAGCTGACGTATGAGACGCTGGAAACCATTGATCAGGGGCCGCTGGAAGCGATGACGGCTGTTGGTATGAACCGGATTCAGCTCATTGTATATGGCGTGGTGCCGCAACTGGCTGCCCAGTTCACATCCTATGTGCTGTATGCCTTCGAAATTAATATACGTGCTGCTGCCATTCTGGGACTGGTGGGAGCCGGAGGGATTGGACTCTACTATGAGGCAACACTTGGGTTCCTGGAGTATGACAAGACCAGCGTAATCATTCTGTTTACCCTCGTCATTGTTCTGGTCATTGATTATGTAAGTACTAAGCTGCGGGAGAAATTGCTATGATGAAAAATGAAACAAGCCGCATCCGGCCTAAACCACGGAAGAACCCGCTACGCTGGGTCATTGTGTTACTGTTAATCCTTATGTATGCCTGGGCGCTTGCCGGTGTACCGTTTACTGGTTTCAAGGAAACTGCCGCTCAGATTATGAAAGCCATTGTAGCCGGGATTTTCTCACCGGACTGGGAGTTTGTATATTTGCCTGAGGGAGAAGACCTGCTGCGCGGACTTCTAGACACGTTGGCAATCTCCGTACTAGGTACTGTAATCTCGGCCGTGCTCTGTATCCCGTTTGCCTTCTGGTCTGCCCGTAACATGAGTGGGCATCGTTCCATCTCGGGTGCAGGTAAAATGGTACTCAGCTTTATCCGCACGTTCCCTGAGATTATCATGGCCTTGTTATTCATTAAGGCAGTAGGTCCCGGATCGTTTGCAGGGGTACTCGCCCTTGGATTACACTCCATCGGCATGTTAGGCAAATTATACGCGGATGAAGTTGAAAATATCGACTATGGCCCATCTGAGGCGCTGCTTGCCTCCGGAGCCAATCGTATGCAGCAGTTGTGGTTTGCCATCCTGCCGCAGGTTATGCCTGGATTCCTGAACTATACGTTGTATCGTTTTGAGATCAATGTACGTTCCGCGACTATACTGGGTGTAATCGGAGCAGGGGGAATTGGTACACCACTGATCTTTGCATTGAGCACCCGGAACTGGCCGCGAGTAGGTATAATCCTGCTGGGTATTATCGTGATGATCACGATTATCGACCTGATCTCGGGGTATATTCGTAAGAAGCTGGTGTAGAATTAAAGTGGCGCTACGAATATATTAGATGATAAATTAAGATAAGTTGATAGCGTAAGAAGAGAGGGCTATTCGGTGCCAAAATATTGGCAAGGATAGTCTTTTTTTGTGTGTCAGACAATAAACAAAGTAGCGTTCTTGATGGTCTGCTAACGGCTGAGGAATAAGAGTATTCCAAGAATTGTATAATAATGATTGAATAATTTTCCAATTACATATAAGATTAATATGTTTCTATATAAAGGGAATTAAGGATATTAATTAATACTCTTTATAGATACCGATACAAGAAGTGAGCTTTAAAAGGAAGGTGACCTATGGAAGTATTTTATTTTATATGGATTGGGTTTATGGTACTCCTATTACTCTACAGAATGTTCTTTCAGAAGTTTAAAAAGCATAACATAGAGAATATTGGACTCAGTGCAATCCTGATCGTTTTCACGGGGAGAAGTTATCCGTATCCCCACATAAACTGGATTTTTGTCATCAGTGTTATCGCCGTGGCTGTTTATGCTGCTGTATGGAACAGTATTCTAGGTTGGAAGAAATGGAATGAGCTGGAACGTTTGAAATGAACCTAAAAAACCGAAACCATGTTACCCTGTGAATCAGGCAATGTTGGTTTCGGTTTTTTAGTTGCTTGGTTAAACGTTAGGCTTCTTTACTGAGACTTAACTAGCCAAAGGCAAAGCTTTAGTAACTTGAACCGTAATTGTCTCGGTGCTGGTTACGCCTGCAGCGTTGATCAGCTCAGCACGGTACGTGTACGTTCCGTTAGCGCGACCCGACAATTCAGTTGTAGCACTTTGGGAAGCTGGTGTTGCTGCGTTCAACGCTTGTGTATCAATCAATACATCATTCTCATAGAGACGATATTCGGTTGCATTTGTACCCCACCAGAGGTTCATGGATACGTTGTAGTTGCCGTCACCATCCCAGTTGTTTTGGGACAACGTAGCTTTGCCCGGAGCAGCATTGGTTACTTGTACCGTCAGCACGTCACTGCGTGTTGTGCCTTTGTCATTGGTCAGCTCAGCTACATAAGTATACGTGCCGTTGGCTTTGCCTGTAATGGCGGTTTTGGAGGACTGAGCCGATGGCGAAGCCGCAGTCAACTTCTGCGTATCGATCAGAACGCCATTCTCATACAGTTTGTACTCAGAACCGTTTTCACCCCACCAGAGGTTCATGCTTACGTTGTACGAACCTTCGAACAGGCCAGTGGTATATCCATTATCAGAAGAAAGCACCGGTTTACCCGGTGCTCCTGCAGCTGGAGTGGAAGGCACTTCGCCGCCACCTTGCTCTTCAGCAGGTACAAAATCATTCAAACTTCTAGGTTTCAATTGATATACATCTTTGAAAATAGCGGAAACGCCTGTGATATCGATTTTGTCACCAGCAGCATAAGGGAAGGAAGTCTCCGTCACACCTGTACGGGTGTCTACACGGATGTGTGTGCTCGTTCCATCTGCTGCTACCGCGTCGAATTCAAAAGATCCAACGGGTGTAGCACTGATGATATTCTCAATCGTTACATTTTTCAATTGAACCAGTTGACCTTGGTTCGCATCTGTAATTGCAGTAACCTCGATTGGAGTAGGTACGGAAGCCGTACCTGTTTTCTCAATCGCAACGATATCGGTAAGCTCGAACTCGCTGTTATAGATGGTTGTTGCTGCTGTTACTTTCACCTTGTCACCAGCATGGAAGCCGCTAGTGTGCTGGAATACGTAGATTCCGGCAGTTTCATCTTGAAGATAGAAGGCTTGTCCACCGAATGCACCAGGCTCTGTCGTCACAACACCTTCGATGGTTACGGTAGTGCCAGCAGCTTTGGTACGTGCTTCAGCAACTGTGATAGCTGCTGGAATCGGTCCTTCTTCTTCCGGAAGCTGTTCTGCTGGCACATTGCCAACAGTCACGGCATTGGTGATCAGGTTGCTACCATTCAGACGCAGACGCAAGCTGGCAGCGCCAGTTGTACCTGGTTTGATCCGGACGTCCAGATCTTTGATCCCGCGACCTTGGCTGTCCGAGGTTACACTGAATGTGGAGCTATACCCGTACGAAGTTGGCCAAGTACCACTTTCATTCTGGATCATGGCGACCTGTGTTCCGCCAGTCAGATAGATACCGGCACTATAACCGGATACGGTTGTGTTCGGAGCCATGTTCTCCACAACTACACGAATCTGGAAGTCTTCTGCATTCGGAAGAGTATCCTGTTTCACGAAGCTGTATGCAGCGTTCGCACTGGATGCAGGGCCACCGTAAGAACCAGCCTTGAACGTGGAACGATCGTACCACTTATATCCGGCAGCAGGTGCGGACCAAGGTTCAGCCTGTGGTTCTGTGGAAGCAGCCGGCTCTTCGAATGGCAACAGCGCTGTAGCTGTGTCCAGTTCAAGTCCGTTCACTTCAGTCAGGCTTGTGTAGTTCTCTTGTGTAGCAAGCCAGTTTACGGTGTTCACGAGCAACACGGCATCATCGGCTTCTTTAAAACCGTCATAAGTTGTTTTGCGTGTGCCTGTCTCTTCACGCAAGTATTTTGGTGATGCATCTTCTACTGGAGAGGAGTCACCGATGAAGGCAGCTTTACCTGCGCCCAGCTTGGATACAGCCACGTAAGGACCTTCTTCAATCCCGCCGCCGTTGTAGACACCTTGGTCTACCGCGTTATTCCATTTTGCGTTGGTTTTTGGCAGGTACACAATACCTTTTGCCTTTTCCGGATCGGTGATTGCAAGTGTTGAACCGGCGTGCATGGCTACAGCCGATAAGCCTTCTGTGATGCCGAAGGCTTGATCTGCCGGTACAACGATATTGGCGTTGATATCGCCAAGTGCGTTATAGCGGAAACGTACGCCGAAGTTATCGGACAACCAGTCCGAGCCGGTTACATTTTGCATCGCTTCAGAATTACGCTCATCGGTGCTCATACCTTTGGCCGGATCTTCGAATGCTCCCCGACGATAGCCGTTGATGACTTCAGAGCCATCCCAGCGGTTTTTATTACGGTCTGCATTATAGTGATCTCCAACAAAGAAGATGCTGCCGCCCGTTTCAACATATTGTTTGAGTGCTGCTTGTTCGGATGTTTTGAAAGGAATTTGAGGCTCTGCAATAACGAATACGTTATACTCTTTCAGATCATCATAGGTAAATGGAGTTGTCTTGCGAAGTTCTTTGACATAGTAACCATCATTCGCGAGTGCATTCCCGAAGTCGGAGAAACCTCCATCAATGACCCAGTCTGCAGCTCCAGCCGTTTGGCCGTGAGAGTTGTCGAACAATACTTTTTTACCTGCATTTTGGTTCACAACCTTTGCCTGGATGAACGGTGCCGGGTCTGTCGGTCCTTCCGCATGAACCGATGCATCTCCGTTCCATAATCCGACCTGAAGCGGCAAAGCCATGGACAATGCGAGGAGTGATTTTAAAACTACTCCTCGCATACCTGTTAATTTACCCAACCAAATCCCTCCCAAATATTAGTTGATTCATGAGTTCGTCCATATTCTACCACATGAAAATCTCACATAGTCATAACAATTTGTAAAAATTAACTCGATATTTGTAAAATTGGGTCTTTTGACATATCCATAGGTATTTCGGTCCCGTCATAATCCATCCAATTCTGCGTACATATTGATTTTACGCAAATAAAAAGCCATCTCTTATGAGATGACTTTGGCCCGAATTCGATTGACGGCATGGAAGACAGAGGATTTAATCATGCCTTCACTGCGATTCACCAGCTCTGCCGTTTCCTTAATGGAGTATCCATGGATGAGGCGAAGTTCTAATATTTTACGATGTTCGGTGTTGTTAATATGGGAAACAAGATCATGAACACCTTCGCTAATTTCAAGGTGGGAAGTATCGACGTGGTGGGTAGGTACCTCCAGACGGCTGTCTCGTCTGAGTGTACGGGTCCGCCTGCGGAAGCTGTCCATCGCCAGGTTACGGGCAATGCGTTTGAGATAATAGAGAATGCGATCTTCAGGGATATCCACGGTAACGTTCATTAGTCGAATGAAACAATCCTGTGCCAGATCTTCTGCATCTTGCGGTTGTTTGACAATATGGGATAGATACCTTGTGATTTCTGATTTATAGTTGATATAAGCATCATTAATTTGTGTGCTGTTCATATGATGTGAATCCCCCTTGGATACAGATCAGGCTTGGGTCCGGTCTGGTATGAGTCTCTTTATTATCCAAGTATATCGGGTGGTTGTTTCCAAAAGGTTCAGAGTTGTATCGGAGTTGTAACATTTCGTGCTTCCCTCTATTCAAGCATACCGCTTGGGATACAAAATAAAGGCAGATGAAGGAAATTCATAGAGCAGGGAGATTACGAAAGTATCATGAGACAAAAAGAGATTTTAATTATTGAGGACGAGGAGTCCATTCGCGATATTTTGTCCTATTCGTTACGTAAGGAAGGATTTGAGATCAAGGAAGCAGCTACGGGAAAAGAGGGTCTGGATCTGCTTCGGGATTCGAAGCCGGATCTGATCCTGCTGGATCTGATGCTGCCAGATATGAGCGGTTTTGATGTGTGCAGGCAACTATCTGTGAACTCCAAGATACCTGTCATCATGATCACTGCGAAGTCGGACATGCTGGACAAGGTACTTGGCATGGAGCTTGGGGCGGATGATTATATCACGAAGCCTTTTGATATCCGTGAAGTGGTTGCACGCATTCGGGCGATCTTTCGCCGGATTGATCTGATCAGCGAGACACTGGAGAATCAGTCCTATGAGGTGGTAAGGCTTGGCAAGCATATTGAGATCCGCAAGGATGAACGGGAAGTGTGGAAAGACGGGGAACGGGCAGGGCTTACGAATAAGGAATATGATCTATTGTTATTTCTCGTGACCCATCATCGTAAGGTTCATACACGTTCTGAACTGCTGGACAAGGTATGGGGATTTGATTTTGCAGGGGATACCCGAACGGTGGACATTCATGTGCAACGGATTCGCAAGAAACTGGATAGTGGTGTGCAAGGCATTTCGATGATTGAAACGGTATTCGGTGTGGGGTACAAGCTGAATATTCAGGTACAGACATGAAGTGGACGATCCAGTTCAAAATGGTGGTGTTATTCTCGGTCATTGTATTTATCGGATTCTCCGTCCTGCTGATTCTGTCCAATAAGGTAGCCCAGGAGAATATGTACCGGGAAGTGCATGAGGATATGGTGCAATCCAAAAGAAATCTGGACATTGCGCTGAATCAGTACTTTCTGATACATAACAAACGCATGAGCAGAGACTCGCTCGAAGCAGGGAGTCGCGAGCTCGCGGAGCAGATTGGATCAGCCGTTGGTGGGGAGATTATAGTATATCGCCCCGATGCTTCGCCATACGAATCTGTTGGCAGCGAGGTTAACGTTGCTAAGCGGTCTGACCATCCTGATGTGGAGGAAGCCGTACATTCCCGGATTGCTTACACCACAGTTGTGGATAAGGGTCGGGTCACAGCCAGTCTGTCCTTCCCTCTCCAGATGGATCAACAATTGATTGGAATCGTACAGATGAAGAAGGATTACACGGAATTGTTCAAACGCAACCTTCGTTTTCAAAATACAATCAAGTTTTTTGCAGCAGTTATTTTCGTATTTGTATTTATCGCATCCATCTTTATTTCCCGGAAAATTACACAACCCATCCGTGTACTCACGAAACGTTCTGCGGAAGTGGCCCAAGGAAGTCTGAATGCGGACATTCAGATTACAACCAAGGATGAGATCGGTGAACTGGCTTCAAGCTTCACCGTCATGATTGATCGGGTTCGGGAGCAGATTGATGTGATTGAGCGAGAGCGGGACGAAGTGAAGCAAGTACAGGCCAGAAGCAAAGTCTTTTTTGACAATGTGACACATGAATTGAAGACACCCTTAACGACGATTCTGGGATACGCCCAGATTTTACGGGATAACGGATTTACCGACCAGGACTTTTTTGACAAGGGCATGAATTATATCATCAAGGAAAGCCAGCGTCTCAACACGATGGTTGCGGATATTCTGGAGGTCTCGGTCTCCTCTGCGGTCATTCAGGCATACCGGTTCGAACGTATCGATATATCAGATATTATTCGTGAAGCTTGTGAGGACATGTCGATTAAGGCGAGCAAGTACAATATAGGCATTCACTATGAGCTGGAGGAACATCAGTATGTGCAGGGAGATCGGGATAAGTTGAAGGAGGTCTTCCTCAACATCCTGGATAATTCGGTCAAGTACAGTGATGTGAACTCCATTATCGAAGTACAATCCTTCAGGTTAGGTGATTCCATTGCTATTGTGATCCGTGATCAGGGGGAAGGAATCGGTGCAGAAGCGCTCCAACATGTATTTGAACCCTTTTACCAGGATAAAGGAATCAACAGGGCCGAGAAAGGCAGTGCCGGGCTGGGTTTATCTATTGTGAAGAACATCGTTGAGCGTCATGGAGGAACAGTGGAGATGAAGAGCATCATGCGGGAAGGGACACAAGTGAATATCAGTCTTCCGGGGGAAATGAACGCATGAGACATCCTGGATTTTGGCGTAAAAATCGTGACAGATTGATGCTGTCAGGGTTGTTGATCGCATTTGTCAGCGGGATTTTTGGGATTGGGAGCCTGTTCAGTCTCGGAAATCTCAAACCAAGAACGGTGATTTTGCCAAGTGAGCAGTTCAACAGCCGTCTGGCACCACCACCGAGCAGTACGATTCAGATCGAGTCGGCTACCAAGATTCCAAATAACTTTGCGATCTTTGATTTTGAAGTGTTAGACCGGAATACGATTATATTTAATCAGCCGGAATTTTCCTATTCAGGGCTCAAGCTGTCTCTTCTGCATCTGGATGATAAGGAAGTGAAGAACATTGCGGCTAATACGGATTACGGTGTAACGATCAGCCCGGATCACAAGAAAATCATTTACTCCCAGTATCGGGCAGGTCAGACGCAGAAGACAACGTATGAGTATATAATACAGAGCGGGGAACGTCGCAAGCTTCCGTACGACAACTCGTATTATCGAGTGTTTGTAGGGAACGAATCCTACATCGGTCAGGATGATCTGTTATTTAAACAAGTTGATTTGAGCCAGGGGACGAGTCATGTCATCTACACGTATGAAGAGCTGATGAGCATGTTCACAGGACCAAAACAAGGGAAAGGTTCGAGTGATACGTTTATCGTTATGGATGTGTTGCAGGTCAGTGAGGATCACCAACAGTTTTATATACTGGTGATGCTGAAAGACAAGTATGCTATCTATCGTGTATCGCTTGAGGATGAGCATGAAGTGAAGGCGTATGCTGCAATGGAGGATATTCAACAGTACAAGTTGCTGAAAAATGGTGACATGCTCATCCAGGGAACGATGAATAAGGTACAGGGGCTGTATCGGTATCATGCAGCAGAGGAGCAGTATGATCTGTTATTACAAGGTTCGATCTGGAGTTTCGATCTGGATGCAGATGAATCCCGAATAGCTTACTTTTTCCCGATGGACAGTCAGAATCAGAAAAATGAGTTGCATGTTGCCTACCTGAATGACAGCAAGATTTCGTCGGATACGGTGATCTATCGCAATATTGATAACTTCATCAGTCTGAAATGGAATGACGATGAATTATTTGCTGTAAGCAGCTCAGTGGATAAAAGTGAAATGTACCGCTTTAGTTTCAGAGCCTGGTAAGCTGCGGAAGGTATACGAATATAAGGCCTTGGTCTGATGGAGCGATAGCTGCTCTGTGGACAAGGTCTTTTTGTTATGACATGTTACAAGTTGGATACAACTCCGGCCAGCCCGGATACATCTCCACCCTATAATGATAAGGGAATGTGCTACACGAATCTATACATACAAGTTCAAAAAAACTGGTTTTCAGTACCGAGAAGATGGGATGAAGCTAGAAATGGAGTAGCAGAGCGTAGGGAAAACTACGTGAGCAACGGACATTTCGGCTGAATTCTATATTCGATGTTGATGATGTCATTAGACATCCTTCGTAATCAAAAGCGGGTTTTTTTGAACAACCTCTGTACATATTTAGCAAGTAGAAAGGAAGACATGTAGCAATGCTTCAAGTTGAACAATTATCCCACTCGTTCCGCAATGGCCAGGGAACTGTGCCGGTGCTTCAGGATATCAACCTGACGATTGGAGAAGGCAAGATGGTAGCCCTGCTGGGCAGTTCTGGTTCGGGTAAATCCACACTGCTGAATCTGATGGCGGGGCTGATGAAACCGGATCAGGGCAAGATTCTAATTGCGGGACAAGATATTGTACGTTTCAGTGAAAATCGCCTGGCTGAGTTCAGGCGCAGTCATATCGGGTTTATTTTTCAATCCTATGAATTGCTGTCCAATCTTACGATCCGGGAAAATGTAGAGTTACCCTTGGTGTTTATGGGGATAAGCCCTTCGAAACGCAAAGCTAAAGCATTAAAGCTGTTGGAACAGGTTGGACTGGGTGAAAAAACAAAATTGTTCCCGTCCCAGTTGTCGGGCGGTCAACAACAACGTGTCAGTATTGCACGTTCGCTCATTACCGAACCCTCGGTGATCTTTGCAGATGAGCCAACGGGAAATTTGGATACCGAGACGGAGGAAGAGATTATTGCGATTTTGCAGCAGCTTAACCGGGATATGAATACAACCTTTGTCATTGTGACACATGAAGCAGAGGTCGCGGAGCAGATGCAAGTTGTGCTTACACTGCAACATGGAATATTGGTTGAAGAGGCTGTAAGGGAAGTTTGAGGCAAAAGGAGAGGAAATGTGAGAATACGGGATGTAGCACGTATGGCCTGGGGACAGATCATTCGTAGAAAAATGGTCACGCTGCTGTGTATGATGGGGCTGTCCATCGGTTCTGCCGCCATGATCATTGCACTTAGTGTGGGGCAGTCTGTACAGACCTATAGCGAGAAAACATTAAACGACAATTACAAGATGGATGAAATTACGATTACGCCTAATGAGGGCATTCGTACCGGCAACGGCAAGGGGAATGGTCAGACATCGAAGTTTGAACGGGGAGCATTGACGTTGGAAAAGATTCAGATTATCCAAAGACTTCCCCATGTGGTTGCCGTGGCTCCCATGTTAAAGCTGGATTCGCTGGAAATGGTGCTTTCGGATGGTCGCAGCACGTATGTTGAGGTCATTGGTACCCAGCTGGAGACCCTGGGCGGGTTTGGATACAAGTATGCTGAGGGACGTGGGGCAGAGGATGGTCGTATGGCGGTAACCAGTTATGGGGCTGCATTTGGACTCGTGGACCCCAAAGTAACTCAGAAGTTATTTGAGCAGTTGAATGCTGATCCATATAACAATGAGCTTTTGGAGCAGTTTACGGAAATGTCTGCGAAGCAGGATCAGTTGGTTCAGCAGCTGGTTCAGTTCCGATATGAAGATTATGCGAATGCGAGCAAAACCAAAATGAGTGGTTCTATACGCGTGTCTGGAGAACTGATGAAGCCTTCCAACATGGATGATATGAGCGCTCAAAACGATAAAAAAGTATATCTGCCGCTCGATACAGCTCGTGCATTGCAGGATGAGCTTGGATTACAGCAGGCCGACAGCAGTGCGGCCAAGCATCTTAACTCGGCTCTGGTCAAGGTTGAGGACAAACGTTATGTATCCCAGGTGGAAGAACAGATTAAAAAGCTGACGTTAAACACACAGAGTAATCTGTTCCAGGAGGAAGCGATGGCAGGTCAATTGGCGATGTACCAAAAAGCGGCATTGGGGATCGGTGGTTTTATCATGCTGCTGGCCTCATTATCCATTATTGTAGCGATGATTATGTCTACGCATCAGCGTCGTAAACAGATCGGTGTGATGAAGGTGCTGGGCGCAAATCTGTGGCAGATCCGTCAGATGTTTATTACGGAAGCAGCGATGCTTGGATTAATGGGCGGCGTGGCTGGTGTGGGGATTGCCTTTGCTGCCCTCGGCGGGGTGAACAGTCTGCTGGCGAGTCAGATGGCAGATCAGATGAATGGTCCGATGACCGTCGTTATTCAGCAGTCGGCTCTGCCACTTGGCATCGTTTTTGCTATTCTGGTTGGCATTGTATCAGGTATATATCCGGCAATCAGCGCATCTCGGACCAATGCATTAACTGTGATCAAATCAATGTAATTTTATCAGCGAAAGGGAAATTGGGCACATGAAGAAATGGATTAAAATCATCATCACTGTTGTACTTTTGGCAGGTGCAGGATACTGGCTGTATGAAAAGTACAAGCCAAAACCGGAGGCACCTATAGAGATTCCGCCCCCGATTACCTTTGATGTGACACAGGAAACAATGACGCAAACGATACAGGTGAAGGGGAAATCCGTATACACCGATCAGACGGATATCTTTGCTCCGTATGCTTCCAACATCAAGCAGTGGCATGTGAAAAGTGGTGAGCAGGTGAGCAAAGGTGATATCCTGTTTACCCTCGATACTTCCACGTTACAAACGGAAGTAGAACAGTTGCAGAGTGATCTGGAGAAAGCTCAGCTGGAAAACAAGATGAATCAGGTTACCCTGGATCAGGCGAATATGAGTGAGTCCCTTGGCGTGACGGAAGAGGAGCGCAAGAAGGCATTTGCAGATCGGGAAGGTAAACGCCTGACGAATGAATTGAATCAAAAAGCGCTGGTCCTCAAGGAGAAGGAGATACAGAAAAAGCAGGCAGTTATAAGTAAGTCTGTTGTGTATGCTTCCGCTTCCGGTATATTTCAGATGAATGAAGAGGATAGCAAGACACGTGCGGTGACGGAAGGACAGCTGATCGGGTCCATTACAAACATCAGCAAACTGAAATTTATGACGATTGTTGGTGAGGAAGAAATGTTCAGGCTCAAGGTGGGCATGCCGGTTAAGGTGCGAATGACAGCGCAGAAAGACCTGCAATTCACCGGGAAGGTAAGTAAGGTGTCCAAATTCGCCCGCAAGAGTACCGATACGGACCTCAAGCAAGCTTCACAGTTTGACGTGGTCATTGATCTGAAGCCGGACGCCAGAATGTATGGAGGCGTGAGTCTGGAAGGCGATATCGAGACGATGCGGAAGGATAAAGTGACGGTAGTGTCCAGTCTCGCGATCATGCGGGATCAGACCGAGCCTTACGTACTGTTAGACAAGGGCAATGGACAAACAGAGCCGCTGACGATCCAGGCTGGAATGGAATCGGGGGACAAGACGGAAGTGGTTAGTGGCTTGAAACCGGGAGACATTGTCGTTTTGCCTTAGATGTAGAATATAAGAACAAGGCATATATGTAATGATTAGCTAGACGAACGGTTAATTCGGCATTGAAAAACACGAGGTTCATTGTGGCAGATTGCCACGATGGACCTCGTGTGTCTTTTGGAGCAAGGGATGTCCAGATTCCTGCCTGAATTATGGAAAAAAATATAATTAAATTTATATAATTCAATTTACAGTAAAATTTACATGTCGTATAATCAGAACATAAGGAGGTGACACCGAACATCATGTTTGTAGATGGATAGGCGAAGGCCTTTTTTTTAACCGTTTGAAGAAAGCGCTTACCCAATTTAGGATTCAGACATCCCATAAGTCATTGTTCACACTTCTTCATGTCTAACACACGTTCAACCACACCCACCATATTATACTCATTCACATGATTCGCCCTCACACACCATTTGTTTGCTCAAGATTCCAGTGATACAACCATTTCTTTTGGAGGTGATACAACCAACTCATCCGAACGTTCTCTTCGTGCTAAGCATCATAATGACACAGAGGATCAGACATGAGTACAACCCAATCTAACTAAAGGAAAGGTGGAACTATGAAGACTAAATTGAAAACCAAATCGAGAGGTAAGAAGATCCTGCGCAAAGGTGTAAAACAAATGCTTGCAGCAACGCTGCTCGCGGCGGGGATTTTCCCTGGACTGTCTCCAGGCTTGACTCAGGCGGCTGAAGCACATGTGGATAATCCATTTGTAGGGGCAACCGCGTATCTGAACGAGGACTATTCAGCTCTCGTGGATACGTCCATTGCATTGACCAACGATGCGTCGTTGAAGGCCAAGATGGAGACGGTCAAATCGTATCCAACCGCAGTATGGGTTGACCGGATTGCTGCAATCTATGGCGGGACGGACAACGCTGGTCGCAAAAGTGTAGAGCAACATCTTGATGCCGTTCTCGCTCAAAAGAAACCGGGTACGCCTATAACGGCTTCATTTGTTATCTATAACTTGCCTGGACGGGATTGTCATGCACTCGCATCGAATGGTGAGCTTCCACTAACACAGGCGGCACTGCAGACATATAAAACGGATTATATTGATGTGCTCGCAGATATCTTCGCAGATCCGAAGTATCAGGATATTCGCATTATTGCTGTCATTGAACCGGACAGTCTGCCTAACCTCGTGACCAACCTGAGTACACCAGCTTGTGGTCAAGCCAGCTCAACAGGTATCTATGAGGCGGGTGTGAAGTATGCATTGGACAAGCTGCACGCCATTCCTAATGTGTACAACTATCTGGATATCGGCCACTCCGGCTGGCTTGGATGGGATAACAACCGTTCTGCAGCAGTCGCGCTGTATACAAGTGTTGTGCAAGGGACAGCCGCAGGTCTGAGCAGTGCAGATGGCTTCATTACAAATACAGCAAACACTACACCGCTGGGGGAGCCGAACCTGTCTAACCCTGATCTCAATATCGGTGGACAACCGATTAAATCTGCCAAGTTTTATGAGTGGAATCCTTATTTTGACGAAACCGATTTCACTGCTGCGCTGTATGCCGATTTCGTACAAGCTGGCTGGCCAAGCAGCACAGGTTTCCTGATTGATACTAGCCGGAATGGGTGGGGCGGGGTAGACCGTCCAGCATCTGCTACGGGCAGCAACATCAACGATTATGTGAACTCCGGACGTGTAGATCGCCGGGAGCATCGGGGGAACTGGTGTAATGCCAGTGGCGCAGGTATTGGTGAAGCACCTAAGGCTGCACCAGGACCAGCGCATCTGGATGCTTATGTATGGGTGAAACCTCCGGGTGAATCCGATGGCTCCAGCTCCGAAATTCCGAATAACGAAGGCAAAGGTTTTGACCGGATGTGTGATCCAACCTTCACAACTCGGGATGGTGTATTAACAGGTGCGTTGCCTAATGCTCCGGTATCGGGTCACTGGTTCCATGATCAATTCGTGGCACTGGTGAAAAACGCATTCCCTGTACTTCCTGCAAGTAACGGTGGAGGTAATCCTCCGGGCGGAACAACAGCTCCGGCAGCACCAGCAGCATTGACAGCTTCTGCCGGTAACGCTCAGGTCTCCTTGACGTGGACTGCTTCCACAGGGGCTACAAGTTATAGTGTGAAGCGGGCACTGAGTGCATCAGGTCCATTCACAACAGTTGCAGCTAATGTAAGTGGAACATCTTACAGCAACACCGGTCTGATCAATGGTACAACCTATTATTATGTGGTAACGGCAACAAATGCAGTAGGTGAAAGTGTTAACTCTGCAACAGCAACAGCTACACCTGTTGCAGGTGTAACGGCGCCAGCTGCACCGACTGCTCTCACAGCAACTGCAGGCAATGCACAGGTGAGCCTGACGTGGACCGCTTCTATAGGTGCAACAAGTTATGATGTGAAACGCGCACTGAGTGCAACAGGTCCGTTCACAACGATCGCGGCGAATGTGAGTGGTACGTCCTACACCAACACTGCCCTGACGAACGGCACAACGTATCATTATGTGGTAAGTGCAGTGAATGCAGCAGGGCAAAGTGCCAATTCCGCTGTAGCTTCCGCGACACCTCAAAGTGTCGTTGTACCAACGAGTGATCTTGTCGTGCAATATCGTGCTGGAGATACCAATGCTCAAGATAGCCAGATCAAACCGTATTTCAACATCAAAAACCTGGGCAGTACTGCTGTGAATCTGAGTGATCTGAAGATCCGGTATTACTTCTCCAAAGAAGGCTCGGCTGCGATGGATTCTGCCATCGATTACGCTCAAGTTGGCGGAGCCAATATCCAGCGGACTTTCACAGACTCGTATGTAGAGCTGAGCTTCACATCTGCCGCTGGCAGCATTCAGGCTGGTGGACAGACTGGAGACATCCAGCTTCGCATGTACAAAACAGACTGGTCCAACTTTGACGAGACTAATGACTATTCCTTCGATCCAACGAAAACATCCTACCAGGATTGGAACAAGGTAACACTCCACCAAGGTGGAAACCTGGTATGGGGTATTGAGCCTTAAACTTTAATTGTAACTGTCTTAACCGCGATCCTCTGTGTGTTAGAGGATTGCGGTTTTTTGCTATGCATTACAAGGAGTCATTCTAGATTGAAGTTCTTGATCAACTGAGGAACGTAGTGGAGGGGACGAAATCGATTCTGAAGAAGCGAAGCTGAAAGCTTTCTGCAAGAAAGCTACTTCGTAAGCATCATCTCGCCTTTATCAACGGATTTTTCCCTTGGAAAGGGGATGGAAGAAAATCCGGGGATAACAGCGATCATAAGGACGATTCGTAACCGGAACGGATAACCCTCAGAGTTGCAAGTACTTATTTCCTAAATGACTCCTAAAAACACTGATTATTAATCGTTTTGGACGGATATTTGCCTAGGGTCTGGCAGACAGGATGTCTATAATAGAACCCGATGGGCGGGATCACCTCGCTCGGATTGGAAAGAGAATGGAAGGGGGACCGAACTCTGGTAGTCGGGCAAGCTGATTTCTCTTTTTTAATTTTGTAAGCGTAATCATTGCGGGTTGAAACCTTCTTTCGAAGAAGGCCTCTATGAATTATCGAACGTCTAATCATCATCGATGTGTACAAGCGTTACCCATTCTGTCTCAAGGAGCGTGAAGGTGGATGAACTCAGGAACAACAGCGCCGGTACATAAGGGATCGGTGTCAGGTCGGCAATCAGGTCGCAGAAAGGCTCGTATGCCACTTGCAGCCAAGGTGCTCTCTTCGGCACTTAGCGTAGCTTTGCTCATTGGAGGAACGGCTGGCGTTACGGGAGCGGAAGCTTCGAACGGTAATGGGGCGACGGAGGCTGGCCTGCAATCACATAAGGGGGGCAGTCACGTGAAAGAGATTCAACTGGAATATCTGAATCGGGGTTTGGTGGCTGCATCGACATCTGAAGGTGTTTTTCTCAGTTGGAGATTGCTTGGTGACGAGGCCACAGGGTATAGCGACAAAGGGCTGACAGGTACGGACTTTAACGTCTATCGTGATGGTAAAAAGATCGCTACCGTCACCGACAGCACCAACTATGTAGATACCGCGGGCAAATCGTCTTCCCGTTATGAAGTGGCAGCGGTGAACAAGAAGGGCAAGGAGAGCAAACGCAGTGCATCAGTCAAACCTTGGGCGAACGGGTATGTGGACATTCCACTGCAAAAACCCGCCGATGGTGTGACGCCTGCGGGAGAAGCTTATACGTATTCCGCCAATGACATGAGCGTGGGTGATGTGGATGGGGATGGTCAGTATGAGTTTTTCGTCAAATGGGATCCTTCCAACGCCAAGGACGTATCGCAAAAAGGGTACACCGGTAAAACCTACATTGATGCTTACACCCTGGACGGTCAGTTGTTGTACCGGATCGATCTTGGGGTCAATATCCGTGCAGGTGCTCATTATACACAGATGCTAGTTTACGATTTTGACGGAGATGGCAAGGCCGAGATGATGTTCAAGACCGCTCCGGGCACGAAGATTATCAAATATAACAAAAAAGGAAAAGTGACATCCGAGAAGTACATTACACTTCCGAAGCAGGATCGCAAGGCAGGGTACTCGAATGAAGATGATTATCGTTTAAGTGCGGATGGTTACTACGATCACGTGGTGGATATGTTCAGAAACTGGCATAAACACGATGAGGTTGTGAAGGGGAACTGGCCTGCGACATTGGAAGAGGCTTTTGGAATTGAGAAAAAATATAACTACCCATTATCTCAGCAAGATGCGGAGAGTCTGGCCGACTACTTCATTGATGTGTACGCAGTAGAGCGCAGTAACCGCAATGAGCTGCGCAAGTTTGAAGGTTTTATTGTGGATGGACCGGAGTATGTTACGGTATTTGAAGGTAAATCAGGCAAAGAGCTGGAGACCATTCCATATGAACCCGAGCGTCATGATGATGGTCTGATGTGGGGCGATTATGCCATGGCACGGATTGAACCGGGGAATCGGGTGGACCGTTTCCTGGCAGGCGTGGCGTATCTGGACGGCAAGAAACCGTCTGCAATCTTTGCACGCGGATACTATACACGTTCAACGATGGTTGCCTACAATTGGGACGGCAAGAAGCTGAAAAAGGAATGGAAAGTGGACAGCGGCTGGACGCCAATGAAGAACCCATTCAATGACGGACCGCATGGTGTGGATGGCACAGATCCGCAGTATGGTTCCATCACCACTCAAGGTGCACACTATTTCAGTGTGGCGGATGTGGATGGAGACGGCAAACAGGAGATTATCTATGGCTCCGCTACAATTGATCATGACGGCAGCGTGCTGTACAGCTCCACAGACCTGATGCCAGCCGAGAGTGCTGCACCGGGAACGATTGCCCGTCTGGGTCATGGGGACGCACTTCATGTGGCAGATATTGACCCGGATCGTCCGGGACTTGAGATTTTTATGGTACACGAGGGTGGGCCTTGGGCGCCATATGGTTATTCCCTGCGTGATGCGAAGACCGGAGAAGTAATCTATGGTGGGTACACGGGGAAAGATACCGGTCGCGGCATGGTGGGTGATGTTGATCCGACTCGGCGTGGACTTGAGACATGGGCTGTAGGTTTGTGGACAGCTAAGGGTGAGAAAATCAGTGATCAGATGCCGGGAACGAATATGAATATTCGTTGGTCTGCCGATATGACGACACAGATCGTTGAAGGTGCCATCGACGTCACACCTACAATCAAAGACTGGAATCGTGGCACGTTGCTGACGGCAACAGGCACACTGACCAACAATCACACCAAAGGTACACCTTCTCTCGTAGCTGATATCTTCGGGGATTGGAGAGAAGAGATGCTGGTGAGAACCACCGACAGTTCAGCGATTCGTATCTATCTGAGTACCGAGAAGACAGACCGCAAGCTGTACACGCTGATGCATGATGCGATGTATCGTGTGGGCATTGCCGGACAGAACAGTGGATACAACCAGCCGTCCTATCCGTCCTTCTACATGGCATCGGATATGGACTGGTCCAAAGTAACGCTGCCTAAGTTCTACACACCAGGTAAGGGCGGAAAGTAAGCAGGCCGGAGTAATAATAGCTAGCAATAGCAACATAACATGTGTTCATGATCAGGCTGTAACGTAAGGAAGCATCAGTTTTTAAGAGTTAGTATTAAAGCTTAGAAGCTCTGGAATCCCCATGTGTCTCGGCACATGGAGGTTTCAGAGCTTTTTTTACATTAGGATCTGCGAAATAGAGCTTGGTGTGTTCCAATCCATTAGAATTTACGTCACTCCATTTTCATAATTGGAGTCTAGATGCACGGTAGAAGCGAACGCTCCAATCGTGTGGTTACCTTGATCATGGATCAAGGTGGTGATGGAGCACTCGGGAATAAGTTGGTTCTGCATAGCTATAAAATCGGAATGCCAGACGTTAAGCTCGCCCTCGGTAAAGGTTTGCACCAGAAAATCAGTAATGAGTCCACCATGTGCAACCACAATAATGTTACTGTTCTCTGGCTCTTCATTAGCTAATTCGGTTAGGAGGGAGGCCAGCCGTTCACCAGCCTGTTTGGCCGAGTCACCCACGGGTGGAATGTAATCTGGGTCAGACGTACATCGATCCCACATCGCAATGAATTCTTCGAATGACTGATCCGGGCAATCGCCCCAATTGGCACGTTCGCGCAGGCGAGGATCTTCGGTTGTATGGGAATGGGTGTGGCGGGCAATCATGTTGGCGGTTTCTTGGGCTCGTCGAAGTGGGCTGGTAAGGATTTTAGTAACGGGAAAGGTAGCTCTGGCAAAATGAAGTGCTGTGGCTTCGGCTTGTAAAACCCCTTCGGAAGTGAGGGAGACATCACCGATTCTTCGTTCTTTGAGACCATGTCTCACCAAATGAAAGGTGGTACTCATGATTGGAAACCTCCTTAGTTATAGACAGTTCACATAAATGATTAGATGATAAACTAATTATATATTCATCTAATTAAATATTGCAATGAGGCTTTTAAGCAAGACAGTTTATATTCAACCTATAGAATTGCTACAATGGAGAAAAGTGAGGATCGATCGTTGAAGGAATGGAGGTATCGACATGAGCATAACAAAGCCTTGGACAGGAAGCCTGTATCAGGAGGGTTTGCGAACAGAGGATTGCGGGCCGCGATTTTACGCGTACTACTACAAGCAATGGGACAACTATCGTATGTCCTATCACAATCATGATTCGACAGAGATCATGTATATTATTTCGGGAATGTGCCGGGTGGATGTGCAGATGCCGGATGGGAGTTCAGAGCAGGCCGTTTTGAAAAAAGGGCAGTTCATTATGCTAGATGCAGGTGTCCCGCACCGTTTGCTGGTGGAAGATGGCGTGCCTTGCCGGATGCTTAATGTGGAGTTTGCATTCTCAAACTCGCCTACTGGACAGCTATCCATCCGCCAGCTCGCTTTGGAAGAGGAAGAAGTCCACACTCTACTCACTAATGCTTCGCCATATCTGGTACTGCCTGACCCGGAAGAAGTGTATCACATTATGAAAAGTCTGGTGTTGGAACTCGACCAGCGCGGTCTGCAGGAGCAAGGAAGGTCGTCTTTACCGATAGGAGTTATTCCTACAGAGGAAAGGGCACAACATCGCGAAGCCCGGAATCTGTCGTCTCCTGAACAGGGTATGCTGGTGCGTACGCTGTTTATCCAGTTGCTGGTTCGTGTTGCACGTCTGCGCGGAGAAATGAGCCGGAGTGCGCCAGATCAGGCGGAACTGTACGTCAAACGAACCATTGAATTCATGCATCACAATATGGATCGCAACATTCAGATGAAGGATATTGCGGCAGCCGTCAATCTGCATCCAGGCTATTTACATCGTATTTTTCGTCAGCACACGCAGCGCACACCTACCGACTACCTGACGATGCTTCGCATGGAGAAGGCCAAGATGCTGCTTCAGCAGACGAATATTCCTATTTCGGAAATCTCCGACTATGTTGGAGTAGGCAGTCGTCAGTATTTTCATATGTTATTCAAGAAGACGACGGGCATGACTCCGGTCGAATTTCGCTCCTCTATGGAACGACATGTTAGTCAGTACCCGTCGGATGAATGAGCCGATTGCAGTTATTTTCGAATACATATCGATTATTGGAGCTAGCGCGTAAAAGTTAGGATTTTTGACAACAAGATCTTGAACAGGTCATGATTTTGATAACGCTTCCCTATAAGCGGTTGGTACAATGATTTCATGAAGAGAGTCATTAACCGAAGCGAAAGATTCGGATTAAGGGAGGACATAGGGATGTCTTTTAAAGTGGCGTTTATCGGGGCAGGAAGTATCGGATTTACACGGGGATTGTTAAGGGATTTGCTCACGGTACCCGAGTTTAACAACATCGAGATTGCGTTCTGCGATATTAACCAGCACAATCTGGACATGGTGACGGAGCTGTGTCAGCGGGATATCCGTGAGAATGGATTGAATATTCAGATTCAGCCGACAACAGATCGTAAAGAAGCATTGAAAGATGCGAAGTATGTACTGTGTACGATTCGTGTTGGGGGACTGGAAGCATTTGCAACAGATGTAGATATTCCACTGAAATATGGGGTAGACCAATGTGTCGGCGATACGCTGTGTGCAGGCGGCATTATGTACGGACAACGGGGAATCGCCGAGATGCTGGACATCTGTAAGGATATTCGTGAACAGAGCGCACCCGACGTGCTGCTCTTGAACTATTCCAATCCGATGGCGATGCTGACATGGGCTTGCAACAAGTACGGTGGTGTACGGACGATCGGACTGTGTCATGGCGTACAGCATGGTCATCATCAGATTGCGGAAGCTTTCGGATTGAAAAAGAGTGAAGTGGATATTGTCTGTGCCGGCATCAACCATCAGACCTGGTATATTCAGGCTTCTCATGAAGGTAAAGACCTTACAGGTGACCTGCTCGAAGCCTTCGAGAAACATCCGGAGTATAGCCGTACTGAGAAAGTGCGGATCGATATGCTACGCCGGTTCGGATATTACAGTACAGAATCGAATGGTCATCTGAGTGAATATGTGCCGTGGTACCGCAAACGTCCGGAAGAGATCAACGAATGGATCGACCTGGGCAACTGGATCAACGGAGAGACGGGTGGATATTTGCGGGTATGTACCGAGGGGCGCAACTGGTTTGAAACTGATTTTCCAAACTGGATGAAGGATGAACCGATGCAATTCATTCCGGAAAAACGGGGCGAGGAGCACGGTTCATACATTATTGAAGGGCTGGAGACGGGACGTGTCTATCGTGGACATTTCAATACCGTTAATAATGGAGTAATCTCCAACCTTCCGGACGATGCGATTATTGAGGCACCGGGATATGTGGATCGCAACGGCATCTCTATGCCACATGTAGGCGATCTGCCCCTTGGCCCGGCTGCGGTATGTAATGTGAGTATTTCCGTGCAACGGCTCGCGGTTGAAGCTGCGGTGAACGGAGATGACAAATTACTTCGTCAGGCGTTCATGATGGACCCGCTCGTGGGTGCCGTATGTAATCCAAAAGAAATCTGGCAGATGGTCGACGAGATGCTCGTTGCACAGGCCGAGTGGTTGCCGCAGTACGGAGATGCGATTGCAGCTGCAGAAGCAAGACTTGCTGCAGGTGACCTTATTCCAACAATGGAATATGAAGGAGCGGCAAGACTCAAGGTGAAAACGGTGGAAGAAATGAAACAGGATCGCGATGCTGCGAACAAAAATGCGGGGGAATCGGATAAAGGGAAAGATCGCGAGAAAGTGCAGCAATAGATAAAAATGCGTATGGGCCTCTCCAAAATTGGAGGGGCCCTGTTTGTTTTTATTTTTTTTCCACACCACGGATAACAAAGGCAAAAGAGGTATCACCCAAGGAAACCTGCGAATTTTGAGAGGAAGTCCAGCGGGCAAAGGCTCCATAATAATGAGTACCTTTTTCCTGCGCTAACTGGAATGAACCTTCTCGCAAAGAGTTGAGGGTGAGGCAGTTTTGTTTGTACCATGACTTGGAGTAGGATTACAGCCGGATAATATCAGCAAAGTTGAAAGAAATACCAATGTGGTCAATGTTCTTATCGTATTGAAGAATTTTATTTGCAAGAGAGGAATGTTGCTAGTGTTACTCTTGCGATGCATATTTACCATGTGATACATACTACCTTTACAGACATAGTAATGTGTCTTATAGTATACACAGGACGGAAGAAAGTCGGTGAAACTCGTAGATGGATGTGCAAGTGATTAACAGTGATCTGATTCGGGGCAATATTGACCCCATCATTCTGAGTGTACTTATACCCGCAGATAACTATGGCTACAGCATTATTAAGGAGATCTATCGCAAGAGCGGAGAGCAGTTTGAATTGAAGGAACCTACGCTTTATTCCAGTTTGAAGAGGCTGGAGAAGAGTGGATATGTGGAGTCCTACTGGGGGGAAGAGACGCAGGGAGGACGACGCAAATATTACCGAATTACAACGCAAGGCCTTAAAGCCTATAGAGAGCAGGTTCATGCTTGGCAAGCAGCCAAGGCACTGATTGATTGCATGATTGTCACTGGAGAAAAAGGAGATGAAGACCTATGAGATTGGAAGCTCGCATCACTCGTCATGTGAATCGTTTGTTCGCTCACGCACAAGATACATTAGACAATCGAGAATTAAAAGAAGAGATTCACAGCAATCTCGCTGCGCGGATTGAAGATTATATCTCGCAGGGTATGAGTGAAGAGAAGGCGTTCCAGACCGCCATTCAGCATATCGCTGGTATGGATGAAGTGATGAGTGACCATCGAAGGGTACAACGTGTTCCTTACTGGACAGCGTTGTTTCAGTCTGCTCTGATTTACAGCCTCATAGCCTGGATCATTACCATTCCAATGAGAGTGCTGATGCAAGGCTCCGCCATAAACAATCTGCTTATGATCGTGAGTCTCATTGTTGGTGGCATGTATATATTGTATCTGTTGATCAACAAGACGAACGATTCTGCAACTTCCGTGAAAACCACGGTTATTCGAATCCCTGCCTTAGTGCAGTGGAATCGCAGAATATGGTGGTTGTGGGCGGTATTAATACTCGTACTATGGGGAACGCAGGCAGCATTGCGATTCGGAAGCAACATCTGGTTTAATCGACCCATTCAGGTGGATGGACCCTATCAGTTTGCAGTGATCGTCATTGCCTTTGCCATCCCATTACTAAGTGTTATTATTCCTTTGGTTGTGCATCGCGCGTATCGGATCGTTAGTAAGTATGAAGTGAGTGATGCGTTATGAGAATTAGAAACATATGGATTATAACACTTGTTGTGTTGGGCATCATTGGCTTAGTGATTGTTGAAGGTTTCGTTAATCCGAAGATCGAGGCGAAACAGGCTCGGTACGAGGAAGAGCAGCAGAATCCGCTGACACATGATTTTGCCGCTTTAGCCAAATATCGCAGTCCCTACATGGGTGATAATTCAAACCTTAGTCATCTGAATCAGGCTTTACCTTTACGTGAAAGATTGAATGGTTACCAACTGTACCCGGAGACGTTCACGGTCCAAGTGAATTATAGCTTGGATACGCGTGGGATGGATGCAGAGGAACTTGAGCGGATACTTGTATATAATGCGGTTGCGAACTTTGTTATGATCGATAATCTGGAGCAGATCGTCTACCAGTTTGAGAATACCAGCCATACCTTACGTCGTGAATCTGCCCAACAATGGACAGGTACGGAATTAAAGGAGCTTCAGAACCCGGAGCTATGGAATTCGACTGTACGCGAGAAGCTGGTGGAACCGGCACAAGTGAAAGAGGTTTTTTCACAGATTGTTGACAATTAAGCTGCATGAAATAGAAGGAAATAGGCAAGAGACTCGACTCTTCTCCCATGCTATGTTATTATAAATCTCTGATAACGTGGTAACGAACTAAAGCGTTTGGGTTTTGGTTATAGACTTGGAGGGGTTCGAGAGATGAGAAAAAAAGCGATTTTACTATTATTCATTAGTATATGTGTATTGATTGTGGCTGGTTGTTCCAGTTCCGCAAGCAAAGACGATAACACGATTGTTGTAGGAATTGATGACAAGTTTGCTCCAATGGGTTTCCGGGACGAGCAAAATGAAATTGTTGGTTTTGATATTGATTACGCAAGAGCTGCAGCGGAGAAAATGGGTAAAGAAATCACATTCCAGCCGATCGACTGGTCTTCCAAAGAGTCAGAGCTGAACAGTGGCCGGATCGACATGATCTGGAACGGGTACACCATTACGGATGAGCGTAAAGAGAAAGTACTCTTCACGAAGCCGTATCTGGAAAACAGTCAAGTAGCTATTACCTTGGCAGACTCGCCAATCACAAAGCTGGATGAACTTGATGGTAAAAATGTGGGATTGCAGGCGCTGTCCTCCGCGGCAGATGCATTGGCAGCAAGTCCTCTGAAGGATAAAGTGAAAGCTTCTGAATTTAAGGATAACGTGCTTGCACTGACGGATCTGAAGACAAAACGTCTGGATGCGGTCATCATTGATGAAGTGGTAGCTAGATACTACATGTCCAAAGAAGAGGGAACATTCAAACTGCTGGATGAATCTCTTGCACCGGAACAATATGGCATTGGTATCAAAAAGGGAAATGAAGAGCTTCTGAATCAGCTACAAAAAGCGCTGGATGAGCTGAATGCAGACGGAACAGCGGCTAAAATCTCCACCCAATGGTTGGGTGAAGATAAGGTTCTGAAATAAGCAGGTTACACACCTGATATATAGTTAGAACAAAACGGACCCCGTATTCCATGCTGGAGCGATTTATGCCCCAGAGGAATGCGGGGTTAACAGATTAGAGGAGACAAAACAATGAGTTGGGATTATTTATCGACCATTTTAAAACCTATGCTAGAGGGTGCGCAGACCACCATTTTCATGTTCTTGCTAGCGATCGTGTTATCTGTACCGCTTGGGTTTGCGGTCACGCTTGCGATGAGAAGCCAGATTAAACCACTGGCATGGATTGCCCATACGTATGTATATGTGATGAGAGGAACACCGCTACTGCTCCAAATTCTATTCTTCTGCTTCGGTTTACCGTTGCTTCCGGTGATTGGAGAGTATCTGGTGTTTGATCGTTTTGTTGCAGCGGGGATTGCGTTCATCCTAAACTATGCGGCGTACTTCGCTGAAATCTTCAGGGGCGGACTGCTTTCCATTGATAAGGGACAACATGAGGCAGCGAAGGTACTGGGGTTAACAAAGTGGCAAACGATGACTAAAGTCATTATTCCTCAGATGATTCGTGTAGTATTGCCCGCAACGGCCAATGAATCCATTACGCTCATCAAGGATACGGCACTGCTCTATGCCGTGGCTGTACCTGAGCTGTTGTATTACGCCCAAGCGGCGGTAAATCGCGACTTACAGCTGACACCTTTCTTCGTGGCGGCGGTTATGTATCTGCTCATGACACTCGTACTCACCGTGCTGTTCAAGGCACTGGAGAAGCGGTTTTCATTTGAATAAATTAAATCTGATCAATCAAAGGACTGTCTGCATATGACACATATAATAGAAGTAAATCAGTTGAGAAAATCATTCGGTGCACTTGATGTACTGAAACAGGTATCCTTCAACGTGGAACCAGGCGAAGTGATTGCCGTGATCGGGCCTTCGGGTTCGGGGAAAAGTACGATGCTGCGCAGCCTGATTCATCTGGAGGATATTTCGGGCGGAACGATTCGCATTCAGGATCAGACGTTGGTTGATAATGGCCGTTACGCGGGTGCCGCAGATATTCGCAAGATGACGGATCGTATGGGTATGGTATTCCAGCATTTCAACTTGTTCCCGCATCTGACCGTACAAGATAATCTGGAACTTGCACCGAAAACTTTGAAAAAAGAAAGCTCAAGCGTCATTCGGTACCGCAGTCTGGAATTACTCGGCAAAGTAGGGCTGTCGGACAAGGCTGATGTCTATCCAGCCAATCTGTCCGGTGGACAGAAACAGCGTGTTGCCATTGCTCGGGCACTGATGATGCAACCGGACATCCTCCTGTTCGATGAGCCGACATCGGCACTTGATCCGGAGCTGACCGGGGAAGTGCTGCGTGTCATCAAACAACTTGCACAGGAAAATATGACCATGATGATTGTCACGCATGAGATGGGCTTCGCCCGTGATGTTGCGGATCGCGTATTCTTCATGGATAACGGGGAAATCGCAGAGGCGGGACCGCCAGAACAAATCTTCGGCAATCCAAAGCTTGCACGTACTCGGACATTTTTGCAGCGGGTGGAAGTGGAAAGATAGAAGAAACTTCAAATCTAAGAAATGTTGAAAGAACGCAATCCTATGAGTAATAAGGGAGTGCGTTCTTTTTTTTGAAAGTAATAGCTTATGTCCAAAGGTATATGTTCCAGATAATCAGTACAAGGGTCAAAAAGATATAAGTTACTACATTCCAACGTGTTCGAATTCGATAAGTGGTGTAACTCATGATTCCAAACAAAACAATACTAAAACATAGTACAGCTACATTATTTCGATAAAGAGCAATAGGTAGAAGCATCACAATCATAAGTATGTTCATTACTTTATCGATTTTTATCTGAGTTAATCCCCCAATGTAATCTAGAAAAGTACTACCATAATAATATCTATATGTTAGAGGTATTCATGATTTGTATCATCACACGGATAAACGGTTCTTAAACTCATATCCTTGAAGTACAATTTATAAGCTTATGGATGTAGGTATATGTCCAGGGATGATGGGAATAAAATAAATCTAATATCAATTCATAATTAACATAATGTGGATATTATTTTTCCTAATAATCGATTATAATGAACATACTTAATAAACAGGGAGGATTTACCTTGGAACATCGCGAAAATGATGTTGATCGTTATTATAACGACACATTGCCACCACCGCCTTATGTAGTACCAAAGACCAATAGTAAGTCAATTGTATCACTAGTTTTGGGAATTCTGTCCGTCACGATTCCTTACGTGGGAATTTTAATCGGAATCGCCGCAATTATATTTGCATCTTTAGCCTTCAAAGAGATCAGAGTTCGCATGGAGCAAGGAAAAGGGTTAGCGATTGCTGGCCTTGTCTGTGGAATCATAGGTACAGCCATTTATGTATTACTTATTTTGCTCGTACTATTGTTTAGTTTCGCTATCTCAAGTTCTGAAATTTATTCTACATACTAGAAATATGAAGTTAGCAAACTTAGATTGTATCTAAAACTAGAAAAGCAAAGGCGTACTTTAACTCACACCTCTTGTTATCTAGAAGAGGGTGGGGCTTAGGTACATGCCTTTGCTTTTTAATTTACGAATTTACAGGGGAAGTGCGACTTCACTGCTGACGTCTGCGTTCTCCGTGGTGCGATGCATCAGGAAATAAGTTAAGGTTCCTCCAAGCCCAATCACGGCGAATATGCACAGAATACCAATCTGATCCCAAGTTACACCGAACTGTCCACTTGAGATGACTGCTTTATAACCTGTTACCGAATAGGTCATAGGCAGCCATGGATTGAATACTTTCAGCCAATTTGGAATCAGTTCGAGCGGGAAGGTGCCTGCGCTGGTGGTGAGCTGGAAGATCAGCATCAGAATGGCAAGGAAACGACCCGGATTTTCCAGCCAAGTTACCAGTGCCTGAATGATGTACATGAAGCTTAGGCTGGTAACAAAGCTGAATAAGAGGAACAATGGAACGCTCTGAACATCCAGACCCAAGCCGTATAAGACCAGCCATGAAGCAAGCAGGGACTGCGCTGCACTCATGAGTGTGAAAGCCAGCGTTTTACTCACAAAACGATTCCAGCCACTTGCCTCACTAACTGTGCTGCCACGTGTGGGTACAACCAGTGTGGCAATCAATGCGCCGACAAATAGCCCGAGTGACAGGAAGTATGGCGAGAATCCTGTACCGTAGTTAGGTACCTCATTATATTTATGTTCATCGACCTGAACAGGCTCTGCATACATGGTTACCAGCTCATCCGTCTTTTTCACACTGCCCGTCTGCTCAGCCGCTTCATTCAACTTGGTGGCAAGTTCACCAGAGCCATCTGTTAACTTAAGCGTACCTTCTTTTAATTGACCAGCACCGTTATCGAGCTTATGTGAGCCATCTGCAAGGGTTGAGATGCCGTCTGAGAACTGGCTTACACCCGCAACCAACTTGCCTGCACCAGCATTCAATTGACCTGAACCATCCGCAAGTTTGGCTCCTCCAGCGGTTGCTTCGGATAATTTGGAATTGAACTGTTGTAGACCAGTCGCAAGCTTTTCTTGTCCGGCGGATAACTGCGCAGCTCCTTGTACCAGTTGCTGTTCACCCTGCACTAACTGAGTGCTGCCTTGATGCAGTTGCTGTTGTGCAGCGTACAGGTTTTGACTGCCTGCAACCAATTGCTGCCCGCCCTGATACACCTGTTCGCTGCCTGCCGCTACGGCCTGACTGGCTGCCAGGAGTTGCTGGACAACAGGACTTGCGGCAAGCTCGGGACTCGCTTCGGCCAATTGAGCAAGACCTTGCGCAACAGCCTTAGCACCCTCGCTAACTTTGCCACTGCCCTCAACAGAACTTTGCAGCCCAGCAGTCAGTTTTGCACTGCCTTCCTCGGAAGCCGCCAGTCCTGCATCCAGCTTGGCTGCACCTTCTTGAGCGGATTGAATCCCTGCCTGTAACTGTTTTCCACCCGCTTCAGCCTGCAATGCACCGTTACCAAGCTTCGTGCCTGCTGTCGCCAATTGGGACAATCCATTGGACAGGGCACTCGCGCCAGTATGAAGATCATCTGTGCCTTGGGCGAGAGTGGACGTACCTTCTTTTAATGTAACTACGCCCGTTTCGAGCTTATCGGTTCCTGCGGCCAGTTTGGACAGGTTCTCTTTTAATGTAGCAGCACCCTTATCCAGCTTGATCGCGCCATCACGGATCTGACCTGCGCCATCCCCGGCATCCGCCAAACCGCCAGAGATTTTTTCGACCTGATCCAATAACGTTTCGGTATACGATTCTGTGACTTTGGCAGCGACTTTGGAACGAATTTGTTTGACCGCCGTGCCGCCAATCTGACCTGCGAGGAAGTTGTATCCTTCATTGGGTTCGTAGATCAGGTCTGCCGGCTCAGGGTGCTTATCCATCAGGGTTGTTGCTTTGGTGGAAAAGTCCTCCGGAATCACAATCGTCATATAATACGTGTTGTCTTGCATACCTTGTTCTGCTTGTTCACGAGTCACGAATTGCCAGTCGAAATCATCACTTTTTTTCAATTCATCGACCAGATTCTGACCGACCTCGAGGGATTTGTCGTTGTAGACTGCCCCCTGATCCGTGTTGACCACAGCCACAGGTAACTCGTTCATTTTGCCATACGGGTCCCAGAATGCGTTCAGGAACAGGCCACTATACAATACCGGAATGAACAGTACAACGAGGATCGGAATAAATACTTTTGGTTTCTTGAAGGCGGACTTCAGATCCTGCCCAAATACGTGGAATGATTTCATCATGTTCTCTCCCTATCCTTACGCTAATCCGTTTGTTCTATCTCTATTATGTTTTGAATCAAGTGATACACCTTTCTCTATGTGGTGGGGGATAAGCCATTCTTGAGAAAGAGGCCCACAAAATCCTTGATCTGATCTTTGTGCAACGTAGGATGCGCTTTGTTCCAATCTGAGGTTAAGGTGACATACAGCTTTAGCAGGACAAAAGAAACCAGCATGGGATCGTCTCTGCGAATCTGCTCTAATTCCATGGCACGGCTCACCTGACGCTCCAGATATTCAAGAATGGCTGTCTCCACTTTCTGCAAACCTTCCTTGGCCTGTGGCGTACCGAACTCGTTGACCTCCTGAAAGAGTTTGATCAACAGCTCATGTTCCTCCCGATACTCCAGCAAAGAATCCATACTCATATGCACGTTATCCAGAAAGGAGTTCTCTTCCTTCACAGTCTGCTCTGTAATCTGTCTCATATCCGCAATGATCGAGCGCAGAATCTCGCTAAACAGTTCTTCTTTATTTTCGAAAAAAGTATAGATCGTTCCCTTGCCCACATTGGCAAGTCTCGCAACCTGCTCCATCGTTGTGGCCTTGTAGCCAAACAGGGCAAAGGATTTCTCGGCAGAATCCATCACCTGTTGCCTTCGATCTATCGTTTTCATCGCATATGCACCTCCTTATATGTTGAAAGGTAATGGGTAAGGTAAGTTATCTAATGACCAATTTACTATTTCGGTCATCTGGTCGTTAACAACTGTAGCACTTGAACGGGGAAGGTGGATGTGATCTTTGTCATAATGTGGGCTGGGGGATGAAAACAATAAATGAGTAGAGGAAGTACGGATGAGGAGTTACTATAATATGGAAAAGTGCTAAATATATCAGTTATAGAGTTGAATAGCTATAATAGCAAAGGGTGGCGAAGAAACAGTAAATATTAAAATAAAGCAAAGAATGAGGAGTACGTATGGAACACGTTTTATGGACGATCTATCTTGGATTACTTGGCACAGCATCACTCTCGTATCTTATTAAAGGAAAGTATAAGTCGAAACTTAGCAAAATCGATTTTGTCGTATCCGTTATTACATGGATAGGGTTGCTAGGATATGTAACGGAAACAGCTATTTTAAATCCTTCTTTGTGGAAATTTATTACTGTGGCAGCGTTGTTATGGGATGTATTATTCGCAATGCTTTTAAAGGATAACGAAGGGGAAGAGATTTTGGATGGATTACCAATTATGACGAGGAGAGTTTGGATGTTGATAACTTTAGTTATCGCGATTGGACCTCTATACTATGGGCTGTTTAGATATGCTTTCTCTTAAGCGGAGAACTTTTTTTATATTTTATTAACAATGTAACTTAATGGTACAATTCTGCGTCCAAAATCTAAGAGCCAAATTATATATTAGAATGAGAGGAGGTCTACCTTGAAATATTTCTCCTACATCCTGATGATGTGTCTTGTCCTACTCGGTTGTTCCGATTCATCATTGGAAAGCAACGATACAGCAGACCGGATTCAAAGAGAGGGACAGACGATGACGGCAACCAGACAATTGGGTGATTATGAACTCCGATTAAGTGTCCAACAATCTGGTGATCACGACTTCACTTTTCAACCGGGAATAAGGTATAGAGGACAAGATGTCAACCACGAGATTTTCCATTCGAAACAGCTTTTTGATATCGATCTGCAAATGGATGGCAAGACGCTTCTCCCGCCGAGGTCGAGTACCAGTGAAGAATTGGTAACGAAATTAACGAAAGATAGCTGGTATTCAGAAAAAGTTGAAATAACCCTTACACCGGAGCAGGTTCAATATATATCGAATAGTGAGGCCGATCTTATTCTTAATGCTGGATTTCGATCCGAACAATCCGGCTACAATGATGAGAAAAAGATGATGATAAGAGCAGAAGAAATACTGTCTGTTAAATGATACCGGGAAGGTATAGAACCTACCCACCTAAGTTGGTAACAACAAAAAAACCAAGGCTTTGAGTGTAGTCACTCATGAGCCTTGGTTTTTACTGTGTCGTATTACTTTTATCTATATCCTATTAATTCTATTCTGCACGTACTTTAAAGAATGAGATCAGTTCTTGCAGTTGCTCGGATACAACTGAGAGCTCATCGGAGGCACTCACAATGGCTGCCATGGAGGCTTCCTGCTCATCAATTGACTGCTCAATTTGTTTACTGCTGCTTGCTGCCTTGCTGACATTGGCAGACAGTTCATCGGCCGTAGCAGACATTTCCTGTGTGCTTGCCGAGATTTCTTCAGTAGAACTGGAGATATCCTGAATCTGGTTTGCAACTTTATTCGTAGCAGTCAGAATATTCTCGAAGAATACACCAGTCTCTTGGGTAACTTCCAAGCCTTTGGTAACTTCCTTGGAACCCAACTGCATCGCTTCGGAAGACTGCATGATATCCCGTTGAATTTCTTCAATTAACTGTCGAATTTGCTTCGCTGATTCCTGCGATTGCTCTGCCAGATTACGTACCTCACCTGCAACCACCGCAAAACCTCTTCCTTCTTCACCTGCGCGGGCTGCCTCGATTGAAGCGTTAAGTGCAAGCAAGTTGGTTTGTCCAGCAATCTCCGTAATCACGTTAACAATGTTGCTAATCTGGTTCGAGTTATTTTCCAAAGACTGAATCGAATTTGACGTATTTTGCACCGCACCGGAGATCAGGCGCATCTGCTCAATGACTTGTTGCATCACCACATTACCTGTGCTGGAGCGCTGCTCCATGCTGAGTGCTTCATCTGCCACATCGGCTGAGCTACTGGCGATCGTCTGCACTACCGTTGACATCTCTGTCATGGCACGTGCGTTCTCCACAGTGGCTTTGTCTTGTGACACCAGTCCAGTAGATATTTCTCGAATATTGGTGCTGATGGATTGAATGTTCACATTATTTTTCTCGGAAATGCCCAGTAGTTGTTTGGAAGATTCCGAGAGGTGATGTGAAGCATTCTGTACTTTATAGATGGTTGTATTGAAGCGATGGATCATCGCATTGAACTTCTCGTTGATGATACCCAGATCATCTCGCCCGGTATCGATGGTTACGTCCAGATTACCCGTGCTGACTTCTTCGATACCTTTCATCAGATTGCGGATCGGAAGCAACGTTCTTTTCAGCAAAATGAATTGCAATACCATGAACAGGATCAGGAAACCGATCAGGAACATCAAACCGTACGTAAGCAGTTTGTTCAGGCCTTTTGGAACGGCACTTGCATCTACATCGAAGTAAAGAGCAGCATACATGGAGCCGTCTGCGTTATTAATCGGATAGATCAGAGTGGTCCAGGTTCCGTACTCATCCGTGTAGAAATCACTGAAGGCAGGTTTTCCGTCCTTTTTCATCTGTTCCAGCACTACGACGTTATTCTGAGGCAGCGGGTACATGGCACCTGCGGGTAGATTACCTTCCTCGAATGGTTCCAACAGATTCGTTGGAATCGCGATGATGGACGTTCCGTTTCCTTGCTCAAGTTCTGAACCAAAAATGTACGCTTGCGCGATGTTTGGATAGAATTCATGGATGGAATCGAGATAAGTTTTCATTTCCAGCTGTACAGGACCGGAGTAGCTTTTTTCCTTAGCCGCTTCTGCCACTTTGGCAGTGTCGAGATCATCGTACCATTTCTGGGTGATGACGGTAGCCTGGTCGTGCAACTGTTCAACCAAGATATTTTTTTGCAATTGATACGCGGCAGTAATCAGAATTACACCGATCAACATGATGCTGCCGAATGAAATCACCAAATTTTTGATGAAGAAAGGCATGGTACTCCAGCGAAGCTTATTAAACAAGATGGTTCACTCCTTCTACGATTGTGACGAAGGACTTATCCTGGGTGTTGTACACGCTATGTAATTGTTGACTTAAAAACTGTGAAATCGTCCCTAAATATCCTGTCTGATCACATTCTCTTTTGTTTCTGAAAGCTTTTCGTAATGGGTTTTGCTATTCACGTATATGAACTCCAGGTAAGTTCTACTCTTCAGATATATCGTTATATAGGCATATTAATATTAGATATTTGCAACAAAATAGGACTTATGAACCGGTTCCAAGGTTATAATTGCGCTTTTTTTCATTATATTTCTTGTATATCCATGAAAATTTCATAGTGATACATATCATCCTTGATCGCGTTTAAGATTCACTAAAGGTTCGTCCCCTACCATGGTTACATAAGCCTCGGTTGCTTAACAGAAACCAAGAAGGAGGATTCATCATTTGAATATTTTATTACGAAAAGTTGCAGTAACGGCATTGTCCGTGACGATGGTAACGACATCTTTTGGTCTGATTGCAAGTCCGAATGCGGCATTTGCAGCAGAGAGTACAGCGACAACCACGAGTGCAGGCGTGACGCAAGCTTATGAATCGTTGTTTCAGACGGATAACGTCATTGATGTGAATGTAACGATTGATGATGCAGACTGGAAGAGCATGCTCGAAAGTCCGCTGGATAAGGATTATAAGAATGTTAGTGTGGAAGTGGATGGTAACAAGCTGGACAATGTCGGTTTCTCCACCAAGGGTAATCTGACCCTGAAAGCCGTATCTTCAATGGAAGATTCAGACCGTTACAGCTTCAGACTGAAGTTTGATAAATACGATAAAACACAAACCCTGCTTGGTCTTGATAAAATGGTTCTGAACAATAACTATGCCGATCCATCATACATGCGTGAAGTTCTTCATTATGAAGCACTGCGGAGTATTGGCATGGATGTACCAATGACGAACTATGTTAATCTGTACGTTAACGGCGAGCTGGTTGGTTTCTATACTGGCGTTGAAGCAGTGGATGATAGCTATCTGGAGCGCAATTACGGTGAGGATTACGAAGAAGGCGTCCTCTATGATACGGATGAGAAGAGTTATCTTCAATATGAAGAGGGCAGTGACTACAGTACAATCACCAAAGACTTGGGTACGGATAAGGACAAAGCCAAACTCAAAACCTTCATCCAAACGCTGAACGAGATGCCAGAAGGTGAAAAAGGCGATATTGAAAGTGTACTGGACGTAGATTCAGCACTTCAATATATTGCAGGCAACCTGGTTTTTGGCAACTATGACAGTTATAACGGCCACAAAGGACACAACTACATGCTCTACAGTGATGCCGCTGGCAAGTTCACCGTTGTTCCTTGGGACTTTAACATGTCCTTCAACGGGTACTCGGGTGGAGGCGGACGTGGCACAACAACCGGATCAACCACGACCAACACCAACGCAACAAACGTATCTGTGGACGAGCCCGTACTGGGCATTAGCATGAAAAATGTACCGATGATTAATAACCTGCTTGCTGTGCCGGAGTATAAAGAAAAATATTTGAGCTACGTCAATGAACTGACAGACTATATGGAAGGCATTCAGGATCGTATCACTAACCTTGCCGATGAGATTCTTCCTTATGTGGAAGCAGATCCAACGAAGTTTTATACGACAGAACAGTTTGAATCCAACATCGCTTATTCTGCAAATGCAGACGCGGCAGGTGGTATGGGCGGTACACCACCAGAAGGATTTGAGGGAATGACACGACCTGAAGGCATGGAAGGAATGACGCCGCCTGAAGGTTTCGAAGGAATGACACCTCCAGATGGTACAACACCTCCAACTCAGCAGGGTACTGCAACTGGAAACGGTACAACAGATGCAACAACGGGTACAGATAATACCCAGACACGCCCCGGTGGTAACTTTGGCGGTGGGGGCGAAGGCATGGGCTCCATGGCAGCCGGGTCACTGACGACATTTGCACTGAACCGTCTTGCGAATCTGCAAGAGCAACTTGGACGTGAAGTAACGCCTTTGCCTGAGACTTCGGAAGAGACAGGCTCGAACACCTCATCCGGAACAACCGACAAAACCATTACCGTAACTCTCGATGGTAAATTGATCACATTCCCGGATCAGGACCCACTGCAGCAAAGTGGCCGAGTAATGGTACCTGTGAACGCAATCCTCCAAGCACTAGGTGCAGAAGTGACTTGGGACAAAATGGCGAAGACGGTAACAGCTGTACTGAATTACCAGACCCTTGTGCTCAAGATTGGAAGCAGCACCGCAACCGTAAATGGAGAGACACTCGAAATTGATGCACCAGCGATCATTCAAAACAGTCGCACACTTGTGCCTGTACGCTTCATCTCAGAAGGACTGGGACTTACCGTGGACTGGGATCAAACCGCTGCACAAGTAAGCCTTACATCCAAATAAGAATTATCTCCTGCAGATCAACGTTGTTGTATGGAAAATAAAAAAAGGGATTCGATGGTCAGATCGAATCCCTTTTTGTTCTGCTTTTTGAGGTTAGACGGAGCGAACATCCAGCAAAATCCGGCCTCGTCCATGTCTGGCCTCACTTTTGGCATGCGCTTGATTCGCTTCACTCAAAGAACATTCTTACATGATTACGGATAATTCGTAAAATATTAGGTTTCAACAAGTTATTTTTGTGATAAAAGTCACTGAAATATTATAAATATTGTGATCACTCCTACCGATAAGACTATAGTGATATTCGAAACGGAATCGAAATTGGCTTGAATATCCCCACAATTACATAGGGAAAAGGGTGGCTCACACACATGCGAAGCATGAGCATCGGTACCAAAATCAGTTTGATCGTTATCAGTATATTTATCGTCTTCTCTTCAGCCGTGGCGGTAAGTGTAATCCTGGAGATGAGGCAGGGGATCACGACATTTGCTACAGAGAAGGCAAAGCGCGATTTGGAGATGGCGAATAGTATCATTACATATAAGCATCCAGGAGATTGGGCCATTAAGGATGGACAATTATTCAAGGGAGATACCGCGCTGGAAGGCAACTTTGAACTGGTGGATGAGATTGGAGAAGCTTCTGGTGACACGGTGACGATCTTCCGAGGTGACGAACGTGTTGCAACAAATGTCATGGTGGACGGAAAGCGTGCTGTTGGCACGAAGGTATCGGACGAGGTCGCCCAGACCGTTTTGCAGCAAGGGGAAAAATACTTCGGTGAAGCCGTGGTTGTGGGTCAGAAATATCAGACGGCCTATGAACCAATCAAGAACGCATCCGGAGAGATTATCGGAATTTTCTATGTTGGCGCTTCTCAATCGTTAATTGATGTGATTATCTCCTCGTTCCTCAAGACATTCCTGATCGTATTCCTTCTTGCAATGTTGGTCGCAATTACCCTGATCCTGCTGTACGTTCGCAGGGTGAGAGTAAGAATCGAACGGGTATCCGTAGCGATTAAACGTGCGGGGACGGGCGATTTCACACAGCCAGTTGTGGACAACGTCCAAGACGAGATTGGTATGCTGGGCATGGGATACAATGAGATGAGAAGTAATCTCCAGGTCATCATTCAAGGAGGACTTCAAGCTGCGGAGAAAGCAGAGCATTCGACCGGGCTGCTACTGAAGATTGCGGACCAAACGTCCAAAGAATCGGCGCAGATTGCATCCTCCGTTGAACAAGTCGCACAAGGAGCCGAGAGTCAGACAATTAGTACGGAAGAAAATCTGCAGGCCATGGAAGAAGTGGCGATAGCCGTACAACGCATGGCGGACAAGGCCTCCAGCATCTCGGACGCTGCTTTGTATTCACGCAAACAGGCAGAAACCGGAGGTGAAGCGGTGCAACTTACCGTTCAGCAGATGTCTACCATTGAATCTTCCGTTACCACAACAGATGAAGTCATTCGTATGCTGGAAGGGAAGTCGGCACAGATTAGCCAGATGGTTTCCGCCATTCATGAGATTGCAAATCAAACGAATCTGCTTGCCCTCAATGCATCCATTGAAGCAGCAAGAGCAGGGGAGCAGGGCAGAGGATTTGCCGTCGTATCTACCGAGGTTCGTAAACTGGCTGAACAAGCCGGACACTCTTCAGATCGTATTGAAGAACTGGTCGAAGCCATGGAACAAGATATGCAGCAATCGCTATCGGCCATGTCCAGAGTGAAGGACGAAGTACAGAAAGGACTGCGATTGACCCGGGAAACGGAGCAAAACCTCAGCCTGATCCGGGATACAAACCTGCGTATGGCTACAGAGATTGAGGACATGGCTGCGACAAGTGAAGAGATGTCCGCAGGCGTGGAACAGATCGTGGCTTCTGTGCATGAGATCGCTCGCCATGCGCAGACGGCTAGTACCAATTCACAACAGGCTGCCGATTCTGTCCATGAACAGCTCAAGTCGGTAGAGCAGATCAAGGCATCTGCGGCTATTTTGTCTGATGTGTCGACAGAGTTGCAGACCTCACTTAGTCCGTTTAAGATTTAAGATCTGTTACAATAGGGAAAAGGAGGGACTACAATATGGCCCCTGATAAAACAAAACTTTTCCCGAATGAGAATATCCGTACGGTATGTTACATTCAAAACCTGCCGCCGCGTTCCAACGTGGACATCGGTGATTATACGTATTATAGTGACAACACAAATCCGCCAGAGCAATTCTATGACCGGATACAGCATCATTATGACTTTATTGGTGATCGCCTGGTCATTGGCAATTTCTGTGCAATTGCGGAAGGTGTGACATTCATTATGAATGGCGCGAATCATCGGATGGAGGGTATGACCACGTATCCGTTCAACATTTTTGGTGGAGGATGGGAGCGTGTGACACCTACACTGGAACAACTTCCATATAAGGGTGACACGGTACTGGGGAACGATGTATGGCTTGGACAAAATGTTACGATCATGCCTGGTATCACGATTGGAGACGGGGCAATCGTTGCCTCCAATTCAACCGTTGTTAAGGACATTGAACCCTATACGATTGTTGGTGGTAATCCAGCCAAGACTGTTAAAAAGCGTTTTGACGAAGAGACGATTGCACTGCTGCTGGAATTGAAGTGGTGGGATCAGGATGAGGAATGGCTGGATACGCATTTGGAACGTCTTGTCTCTACATATGATCTACAGATCTTGCGCGAACTTCTGAACAGCAAATAGGATGGATGTGCATTGTGCTTAAAAGACAAAAAAAGCTGGTTCCTGATGGAGCCGGCTTCCAAGCAAATCAGGCCCTGGACCGTTTTGAGCGGATCAGGGCCTCTTGTTGTCCAAGATGAAATGTTAATTTAACGGGTGGGTGGTCGTAGGGTACAATCAGACTTTGTTGATGGGGGCTTCAAATGAGTGTGATTTTCTGTATGATCCGAGTTTGTCTGTTTGCCTGAATAAAAGTTAATGATATCATCAACGGTAGTAAACACGACATTTAAATCCATATTATCATTGTGTGTTTGAATAAAAACCTCTTTTCAATAAGTTGTTGCGTTGTTTAATTTAAAGCTTCTTTCATGCTTAAGCCTGCTGTGAATACAGGAACTTTACCTGCAGGTAGTTGAATTTCTTTGCCTGTTTTCCGGCTTCTTCCCGTTCTTGCCTCACGCTTCTGCACTTCAAATTTCCCGAATCCGACCAGTTGAACTTCTTTGCCTTCTTTGAGAGCTTCGAGAATCGAGTCCAGTACAACGGTTACAGCTTTTTCAGCATTCTTCTTGGAGAAACCGCCAGCCTTAGCTACTTCTGTGATCAATTGTTCTTTATCCATGGGGAATACCTCGCTTTCAATCTTGGGATGTGGAAACTTTGCTGTGACACATATGTGTAAATAAAAAGCTGCCTTATTAATAAGGCAGCTTTCATATAATTAAAGTTTAGTAACGTTCTCAGCTTGTGGTCCACGGTTACCTTGAGTTACTTCAAATTGAACGCGTTGACCTTCGTCCAAAGATTTGTAACCTTCACCTTGAATTGCACTGAAATGAACGAATACATCTGTTCCTTCTTCAGTTTCGATAAAGCCGAATCCTTTATCCGCGTTGAACCATTTCACTGTACCTGTTTGCATGTGATTCCTCCAAAAAATAAGTTTTTAGCCGATCATTATGACGAGTATAATTTAAAATTGACACTCACCTGGTGCATTTAAACCACGAACTTGATGTCCGCTAATGTATCGATTAATATGATAATACCATGTCCGCTAATATAAGTCAAGATTTGGAGGTATTTTCTAATGAATCAGTCATCAGGGGTTTCGGTGCAGCGGGAACCGACAGTAGAGGAATTCATACATATGCTTGCTAATGAGGGTGAATTGCATCCCAAAACCGTGAAGGAATATACAAGTGATCTGAAACATTTTATCGAATGGTACAAGGAAAGCACCATGCTCAGCGAAGAGTTCTCACTGCAAATTGAAGATGTGGATACATCCACTTTAGTCAGTTATCGTGAAGATGCTCACCAAGTTATGTTATTGAAACCAGCCACCATTAACCGGAGATTGATAACGCTGAAGCGTTTTTTCAAATGGGCTGTCTTGGAATCCAGGCTCAGTCATGACCCTTCCAAACCATTAAAATTCATTCCGGAAGACAAAGTAAGTCCACGTCGAATGACATTGGAAGAAGAGCAGGCATTCCTCGCGGCAGTGGAGTATGGTAATTCCCTTCGTGATCAGACCATCCTCACCCTTATGTTTCACACAGGCTTGCGAACGATGGAGGTATGCAACCTCAAGCCTCATGATATCGAAATTGGTAGACGAAGCGGTCACCTGACAGTGAGCGCAGATAAACGCAACGTGCAACGTAAGATCCCTCTGAATATGCAGTGTGTTGTTATGTTGAATCAGTACTTATCTGATCTTGCTACCGATCGTGCGTACCTTTTTCCCTCAGAGAAGACAAATGATCGTTTAACGGAGAGAGCACTGCGCCACCTGATTAAAAAAGTAATGATAACAGCAGGGCTGGAAGGACTGAGTTCACACGACCTGCGTCATCGTTTTGGCTACGCCATGGCTGAGCATACGCCACTGCACCGTTTGGCCGAGATAATGGGACACACCAACCCAGATACAACAATGATTTATTTTAAAGCATTAAGTACGAATCATCGTAAAGAACAAGAATGAAGACTGAATTATAGTCAGAATCAAAACACCTCTTATTAGAAGTACTTCGAAATTTTCCGTGTTTGTATTACTTTAACCTACCTTTAGCATTCATATACGATCCTTCACATTTCACTTAGGCACTGCCCGACAGGGTTGCCTTACCTCTATTAAAGAAAGCGATTACATATCTCTGATAATATTGTATATTATGATGGCAACCTTGGAACAGATCAACATGAGCCTTTGCATTTTGGTTCAATTCGGTGAGCAATAAGAAATCAAATGATTCACAATGCTACATATATATTCGTTGATAGGGCTAAGGCCGTCATCAAAAGGGAGGAATCCAAACGTGTACCGGGTACTGCTGGTGGATGATGAAGAAGATGTGCGTGAAGGACTTGTTGTAGAGGTCGATTGGGAAGCGCTCGATCTGCGGATAGTCGGTTTGGCTGAGAATGGGCGGGAAGCATTGGAGATGGCGGAGAGGGTAGAGCCGGACATTGTGGTGACGGATATCAGCATGCCATTCATGAATGGTCTGGAACTCGCTCAAAGATTGAGGAAACGTAATCCACTCGTGAAGGTGGTCATTTTGACTGGATATGATGAATTTGATTATGCGAGGCAAGCCATCTCGTTAAGTGTGGATGAATATCTGCTGAAGCCGTTCTCGGCAGGGCATCTCACCGAACTGCTCACAAGATTGCGCGCCCAGATGGCGTCTGAAGTGGCTGAGCGTGAAGATGTACAGCAGCTGCGTGAGCACTATCATACCAGTTTGCCTTTATTACAGGCAGATCTGATGGCGACCTTGCTCCATCGACAGAAATCCTCAACATATATTCATAGTAAAGCCAAACAATGCGGATTGGATCTGACAGGGGAACGCTATGGGGTGTCTGTATTGACACTGCATATGGATGGAGATGTGCAGAAGGAGAAACCTGAGGGAGGATTCAGCGAGCCCCCACAGCGACATAACAAAACAACATCCGAGGTAGCGGACCAGTCTGAGATATTCGTTCCCGGAGGTTCCTTGCGTCAATCTGAGGATGCTGAACTGAAACGCTTTGCGGCACTTAACATTGCGGCAGAAGTTTGGGCGGAGCATGGGGCTGGTCATGCCTTTATGCATCAGGAGACGATTGTTCTGCTCTATGTGGATCGTACGGGCGGTACAGATGGAGCGAAGCGGCAACAGAAGGCATTGGAAAATGTGATGCGCAGCATCAACCACTATTTACGTATCCCGGCTACGGTGGGCTCTGGTCAGATTGTGGATACACTCGCGGATGTGAATCATGCCTATGAAGATGCCCTGCTGGCATTGGATTATCGACTTGTGCCCGGGACGGATTCAATTATATACATCGCGGACGTGGAGCGACAGACAGCGGGCAAACTGCGGTTCGACGAGTTGAAGCAGCAGACGCTGACACGTTGCCTTAAGGCGGGTACACAAGCGGAGCTGGAGGAAGCACTTGCGATCATTTTCCGGGAAATTACAGTGGAACACGGGCGAAGTGATATTCAGCTCTATTTAATTGAAGTATTAACAACAGTGTGGAAGGCAGCACAGGCATCAGGGGAAGCGATGGAGGACATCTTTGGTGCAGGGTTCCAGTTGTATGCGGATTTGTTCCGACTGCCGGGACTCACTGAGGCACAGAAGAAGGTACAGGAGGTCTGTCTACTCGTGCAACATCGCATTGCGAGCGGACGGCAGCATGTATACAAGGATATTGTCGAGCAGGCGTTGGTCTTCACGAAAGAGCATTATGCCGACCCGGACCTATCTATTCAGAAGGTGTGCGGACATTTGCATATCAGCTCCGGTTATTTTTGTGGCATTTTCAAAAAAGAAGTACAACTTACCTTCCTGCAGTACCTGATGCAGATCCGAATGGAGGCAGCGCGTGAGCTGCTTCGCTCGACCGAGCTGAAGTCGTTTGAGATTGCGGAGCAGGTTGGCTTTGCCGAACCCAATTACTTCAGTTTTTGTTTCAAAAAACATATTGGCATCTCGCCCAAAGAATATCGTAAACAGGCTTCCCAGGCGGCAAGTGAAGGTTCGATCCGATGAATTTCTTGTCCAGATGGGTGAAGTCCATGGGACCTCAATTACGCTCTCGTCTGCGTTCGTCCAGAGTCAGCAGTATCCGGTTTATTATTACATGGTCCTTTTCCGTCTTCATCGTCTTGGTGCTAACTATCATGGCGATGCTTCTGCATGACAAGTTCACGCAGGCTGCCGAGCGAAGTGCGGAACTCACGACGAGACAGATTGTGGATCAGGTCAGTTATAACCTGGAGGATTACGTCCGTAGTATGTCTCATCTGTACCGTGCCATTGAGGAACACATGCTGCGTGACGGGACATGGGAAGGGGAACTGGTGGACAAACAGCTTGACACACTGCTCAGCAGTCGTGAAGATATCATCTCGATTACTCTGCTTGATTCCACGGGGAAATTGCTCAAGAACCGACCTACAGCCGAATTAAAAACCAGCGCCCATGTGACACAGCAAGGGTGGTTTCAGTCTGCGCTTCGTGTGCCGGATCACCTGAGTTTCTCGTTACCTCATATTCAGAACATGTACACAGGCCCATATAAATGGGTCGTTTCCATGAGCAAAGGCATAACGATACGGCAAAATGGTCAGGATCGGCAGGTTATCCTGCTGGTCGATATCAATTTCAAACAGATGGATGAACTGAGCCGTCGGGTCAGTCTGGGGCAACGAGGATACGTGTATATCATCGATGAGAGTGCGGGCAATATCGTGTACCATCCGCAGCAACAATTGATGTATATGGGACTCAAAAGCGAGAATATCGAACAGGCTTTGGTGGCTTCCGGCAGTTACGAAGATGAAGCAGATGGGCAGAAAAGGCTGAATACCGTAAAGTCCGTTGCCAATATCGGGTGGAAAATCGTCGGTGTTGCTTATTTGGATGAGATTATGACAACGCGTCAGGAAGTGAACGGATATCTCATTCGTGTATTGGTCGTTGTACTGGTACTGGTCATTCTTGTCTCGCTGTTCTTATCCTCCAGTCTGACTCGCCCGATTCGGCGAATGGAACGTAAAATGAAGGCCGTAGAGCGCGGGGATTTCAACGTGGAGTTGCCTATTGAAGGGCCGCTGGAGGTGGAACGTCTATCTCGTCGCTTTAATCTGATGGTCAATAAAATTCGCACCCTGATGGATGAGATCATCCATGAGCAGGAACAGAAGCGGCGTCTGGAGCTGGAAGCCTTGCAGGCCCAGATCAATCCACATTTTTTATATAATACTCTGAATTCAGTAGTGCGCATGGTAGGCATGAGTCGCAATGAAGAAGTGATTACGATGATCACGTCTCTCTCTCGCCTATTCCGCATCAGTCTTAGTCAAGGCAAAACGATTATCACGATCAGGGAAGAGCTGGAGCATGCGCAGCATTATTTGACGATTCAGCAGATGAGGTTCAAGCGCAAATTCAACTTTACGATTAAGGTAGATGATACGCTTCTGGATTGCCTGACATTAAAGCTGGTGCTCCAGCCCCTGATTGAGAACGCCATTGTTCATGGCATCGAGTACCACATGGACGAAGGAAGTATTGAGGTCGATGTTTATCGTGAGGACAACAAGCTGGTGTTTCGCATTACAGATAATGGGGTCGGCATGACGGAAGAACAGATGTCGGGATTATTAAGTGGTCGTCCTGTGGTCAAAAGTGGTGCAGGCTCCGGCGTAGCGGTGCGCAATGTGCATGACCGAATCCGGCTCTATTATGGGGAGGGCTTCGGACTTGAATTTGCGAGTGAGTTGGAAGAAGGCACCACGGTCTGGGTTCGGATTCCCATTCAATGGCAGCAGAAGGAGGGCGAGCCTGATGACAGACAATAAGGAGAATAGGAACGATATCCACAGCCACAGAGTTGTAGGGTCATACATTCGTACGTTTTGGAAAAAGGTTGCTGCGAGCTTCCCTGGAATCCGGAAACGTCGGTTAGTAACCCTGACAGTTGCAAGCTGCTGTCTGCTCATATGCAGCGCCTGTGGCTTATCGAGTCCCGATGCTACGGCAGTACCGCCACGTATTGCGCTCATTACGCCAGCTGGGACAGGGGAACTTGCGGAAGCTATCCGGCTTGGCGCCGAAGCGGCTGCCAAAGAGAACGGAGCCGAACTGATTACTGTGGAAGCATACCCTTCCGATGGTGATATATACACGCCTGCCATTCTGGACTCTGCTGGAAGTCAGATGCAGGTCAAACAGGCAAATATCAACAGCCATACGTTGTCTCGCAGTGCGCGAGAGCAGGCTCAAGTGGAGGCCGCCGCATTGGCTCTGAAGCAGGGGGCTTCAGCTCTATTGGTTGATCCCCTAAGTGAGAAGGCACTTAGTGACATCATTCAGGAGGCACAGACAACAAATTCCGAGGGAACCATTGTTCCTGTCATCGTGCTTAACGATGAATTCCCCGTGAAAGGCATCACCAGTTTCATCTCGATGGATAATGTTGAGGCGGGAAGACAGGCCGGCCAGGCTATGGCGGAGCTTCTGGAAGGGAAAGGGCATGTGGCTTTATTGGGCCCCGATCCTCTTAATTCTGGTCTGATTCAGAGAGAGCAGGGAGTTATGGAAGCCTTGGTACAGTATCCTGATATTCAAGTGGAACCCAAATCGATATGTAATACACGGGATGGGTGTTGGCAGACTGCGAAGCAATTGCTGGACCAGCAGGAGGTGGATGGCTTCATTACTCTTCAGGAACCGGCTTCTCTGGGGGCAGCTGATGAACTGAATCGACGCAAATCTGCGGACAAGGTAAGGATTGTTGGATTTGGCAGTGAACAACAGCAACTGGAGCAATTGCAAGAAGGAGTCTTTGATCATCTCATCGTCCAGAATGGATACAGTGCAGGTTATCTGGGATTGAATCAAGCCGTTGCGCGGCTGAACAATCAACAGGTGCAAGCGAGAGTGTTACTTGAGACCAAGCTGGTTAGTACAGACAATATGTTCTGGATGGATAACCAGAAGCTGTTGTTTCCTTTTGTACAATGAACGATTGTTGGAACGAATGCTGAATGAAGAAATGAAGGTGTGTGTTAACTTGAGGAAGATTTCGATAGAACAGGTGAAGATATTGTATTCGAATTTAATGTAAACCCTTTCATAATAAAGACATCGGTGAAGCCGAATGAACTTGGGGGAGGTCATTAGGATATGAAGAAAACATGGATGACACTGTTGATTACGGCATGTATGGTTGTGGCGGCGGGGTGTAGCAGCGGCGGAGACAGCGCAGGTGGAAGTACGGGAACAGATACAGGAGGCCAGACAGCAGCCGGTACGGAAACGCCCAAGATTGGTGTTGCCATCTACAAATTTGATGATACATTCATGACGGGTGTACGTAATGCGATGACCGCAGCAGCGGAAGGCATTGCGACCCTGGATATCGTAGATAGCCAGAATGCACAGCCGACCCAGAATGAGAAAGTGGATCTGTTTGTGTCCAAGAAATACAATGCAATGGCTGTGAACCCGGTTGACCGGACGGCGGCAGGTGTCATCATTGACAAGGCCAAGGCAGCGAACATTCCAGTGGTATTTCTCAACCGTGAGCCAGTGGCGGAAGATATGAATAAGTGGGATAAAGTGTACTACGTAGGAGCAAAAGCGGAGGAGTCCGGTACGATCTCCGGACAGCTGATTGTGGATTACTGGAAAGCACATCCGGAAGCTGACAAAAACGGCGATGGCAAACTGCAATACGTCATGCTGAAAGGGGAACCGGGTCACCAGGATGCAGAGCTTCGAACCAAATATTCGGTTCAGGCGATCCAGGATGCCGGTATCGAAGTGGAAGCACTGGCGGAAGACACGGCGATGTGGGACCGGGTGAAAGGTCAGGAGAAAATGCAGGCATTCCTGGCTTCGCATGGTGACAAGATCGAAGCTGTTCTCGCAAACAATGATGACATGGCCTTGGGAGCCATTGAGGCATTGAAAGCAGCCGGATACTTCAAAGATGGCAAATCCATGCCGGTTGTAGGTGTGGATGCAACAGCTCCAGCCATTCAGGCTCTACAGGATGGCACGATGCTGGGTACGGTGCTTAATGATGCCAAGAATCAGGGTGCGGCCACGGTGGCACTGGCTTCCGTACTTGCTAAAGGTGAGACACCAACAAAGGAAAATACCAAATACGATATTACAGATGGTAAATACGTCTGGATTGCATACAAAAAGATTACAAAAGACAACATCGCCGACGCCCAATAACAGCACGAGACAGGGACGTCCGACATTCGGGTAGCGTCCCTTTTTTGCCGGTCATATGGAAGGGAGGAACCAAGATGGAGTCACCTTACCTGCTGGAGATGAATGGAGTTTCCAAAGCATTTCCGGGTGTGCAGGCACTAAGTCAGGTCACATTGAAAGTGAAACCGGGGACGGTTCACGCCTTGATGGGAGAGAATGGAGCGGGGAAATCCACACTTATGAAATGTCTGTTCGGCATGTATCGCCCCGATGAAGGAACGATACGTATCGAAGGAAAGGATGTGGATATTCCGAATTCCAAAGCGGCACTTCAGCAAGGCATATCCATGATTCATCAGGAGCTGAACCCGGTCCCGCATCGTCCGGTGATGGAGAATATATGGCTGGGGCGTTTTCCGATGAGGGGAATACTGGTGGATGAGAAACGGATGTATACTGATACGCTGGCGCTGTTCAAGGACTTGAACCTTGATATTGATCCGAAGGCTCAGGCGGGGACACTGTCTGTCTCCAAGATTCAATCCATGGAAATTGTCAAGGCGGTCTCTTTTCAATCCAAAGTCATCGTCATGGATGAGCCCACTTCTTCCCTGACAGGCAAGGAAGTGGATCAGCTCTTTGCCATTATTGATGAACTGCGCAGTCGCGGCGTGTCTATTATCTATATTTCACACAAGATGGAGGAGATCCTGACGATCTCGGATGAAGTGACGATCATGCGTGATGGTTTCGTTGTCGGGACATGGGATGCTGCTGATCTAACGACAGATCTGATCATTACGCGTATGGTTGGCCGTGATCTGGACGAACGTTTCCCGGAACGGACGAACGTACCCGGTGAAGTGATATTAAAAGCCGAGGGTCTGACATCAAGCCAGTCCAAATCGTTTTGTGATGTATCCTTTGAGCTGCGAAAAGGTGAAGTGCTTGGCATTGGCGGCTTGGTTGGAGCACAGCGGACAGAACTGATTGAGTCCTTGTTTGGACTGCGCGGACTCGCTTCAGGTACGATTTCGATTCATGGGCGCAAGGTGAAGATTAATTCCCCCGCAGCAGCGAAGCGTCATAACATTGCGTTGCTCACGGAAGAACGAAGGGTTACAGGGATATTCCCTGTGTTGTCGGTGTATGAGAACACGATCATTGCCAGTCTGGGACGCTACCGAAATCGAATGGGCTTGCTGGACGAGAAAAAGGGCCGCGAAGAGGCACGTGAGCAGACGCAGAAGTTCAGAACCAAAACGCCTTCGGTTAACACGCTGATTCGAAACCTGTCTGGCGGTAATCAGCAGAAAGTTCTGCTGGCCCGCTGGTTATTGACCGACCCCGAGATACTCCTGCTGGATGAACCGACACGTGGAATCGATGTAGGGGCCAAGTTTGAGATTTACACCATTATTACGGAACTGGCTCGTCAGGGCAAAAGCATTATCATGATTAGCTCAGAGATGCCTGAGCTTCTGGGTATGTCGGATCGCATTATGGTGATGAGCGAAGGGCGTCTCACCGGAATCGTGGACGGGGCCGAGGCAACCGAGCAGGATATTATGAGGCTGGCCGCGCAGCAGCGGATGGCTTAGTCAGGAGGGAAACAGATGAACACACAGATGATCAATCAAGTGAAACAATATGTAACACAGCGCGCCATCTTTATCGTACTGATCCTGCTCATTATTGGTATTGCGATTGCTGATCCGAATTTTCTGGCCTTCTCCACACTGCGGGACATCTTACAGCAGTCCTCCACACGGGCCATTATTGCGCTCGGTGCAGCCTTTATCCTTGTCACGGGCGGGGTCGATCTATCCGCTGGACGGGTGGTTGGTCTGACAGCGGTTGTATCGGCATCGATGTTGCAAATTGATGAATATGCCAATCGCTTCTTCCCCGATCTGCCGCAGTTATGGGTGGGTCTGCCGATCCTTGTCGGGATTACCGCGGGTCTATTCGTGGGATTGGTAAATGGACTGATTGTCGCCAAATTACATGTGCCCCCATTTATCGCAACGCTGGGCACAATGGTTGCTGTGTACGGACTGAACTCCATTTATTTTGATACGGAACCCAACCAGTCACAGCCGATCGGAGGATTGAGACCCGATTTTACGGTTATTGGCTCTGGATACATTGATCTGGGCGGGGGTTATTCCATCCCGTATATTGTCCTCATTGCTATTGCGGTGGCATTAGTCTGCTGGGTGATCTTTAACAAAACACGTCTCGGTAAAAACATGTACGCGATTGGTGGCAACATTCAGGCAGCGCATGTATCCGGGATTCATGTGGCTCGCAACCTGGTGACGCTGTATGCCATTGCGGGTGCACTGTATGGTTTGGGTGGTGTGCTTGAGGCAGCACGCACAGGTGGAGCAACAAACAATTACGGTAACATGTATGAACTGGATGCAATTGCCGCATGTGTGGTAGGCGGCGTATCAACGGCAGGAGGTATTGGAACGGTACCCGGGGTTATGGCGGGTGTGCTGATCTTCGGGGTCATCAACTATGGTCTAACGTTTATCGGTGTAAGTCCATACTGGCAGTTAATTATCAAAGGATTGATCATTGTTGCTGCGGTGGCTTTTGATATCCGTAAGTATATGGCGAAGAAATAAGATGAGCCTCAAGAGGTTACATCAGTCACTCCGCTGACAGAACAACCTTCTGATCGCTGTTATCCCCAGATTTTTTGATTCCCTTCTAAAGAAGTGAAAATCCGGGGATAGCATATGCTTCCGATGCAGCTTTCTTTCAGAAAGCTTTTAGGCGAACGCTCCGCTTCTTCAGGTTATTTCTGTCCTCTACGTTATCGTGTAAACAATTTGTTCATCTTATATGGTAAAGCAGCAAAGAAGCCAGCCCTCGGGATATAGAGAGCTGGCTTTAATTGTTTAACCATTGACCATCCAATCGATAACGGGGATAACTGGTCCAATGATGCATAAGAGCAACATAAATCCGGCGACGTTATAAGATACACTTGTACCGAAATGCGCACGATATTTTTTGGCGATCAAAAAGGCTGGAATCCAGAAGAGGGCTGCTACTACAAAAGGAATGTGAAGTCCTTGAGTTCCGTTGCTATAAATAGGTATGTTTATTAAGTTGAAAAGATAATGACTGATCATAAAATTTGTTGTGCCCCATTGGAAATTAAAGGCGAGACCCATCAATAGTACGAGTAGAGAGAGCGTTCCGAGGCCCAGTGGTTTTCGTTGTGTTGTCATGTGATATCCTCCATAAGAAAGTATTTATCCTAAATTAATCCATTAATGTATTGTACCACAATATTGATCTATGCGAAGAGGAATTGTTTCACTTTTGTTGATTACAATTACATCATATGTCCTATTGCCTTCATAATTTATACATTCGTGCGAATTTGGCGAGCCTCCACTAATCGACAACATCAGCTAATCATAATCGATATAATACATGTACATAAGTTATTTGATGTGAGTTTTATGTCAAAGGGGGCGAGGCTGTTTGCTTAGTTACACGATGAAAATGGTGATATTCCCGCTAGGTTGTCTGCTTGTCATTCTGTCCTCTTATGTTCTCAGGCTTACCCCTAATATGGCAATAATGTCACTTTCGGCGACATTATTGGTAGCAAGTATTTATGGGGAGAGACGATATCCTGTGCTGCGAAAATTTCAGTGGATTTTTCTCGGGATATTCCACTATTTCAGTGAACTGAACTGGTGCAACATGCTGTATTATATGCTCATTATTTCAATGATCCAGGACAAACCAAGGTTGACGCAGACCTTGCCGATTTCGTTGCTGCTTATGCTGCAATATACGTTGATTCGGCTTTCGTATGTGCCTGTAGATACATATGCTTTGCTGGTTTCGTTATTTGACCTGTTAACCTCGGTTGTTATCATTTTTTTGTACCATACCTTAATCAACAGTGAGGTCGAGAAGCGTAGGCTTCGGGAAAAAAATCGGTTCCTGACCCTGCATGATCCGCTTACCGGACTGTTGAATTACGAAGGTTACATGGAGGTGTTACATAAGACAGTAGAAGAGCAACGGTCTTTTTTGCTTGTCCTTCTGAACGTCAATAACTTTAGCGGCTTTAAAAAAGAGTCAGAAGATCCTTGGTGTACGGTAATCACAGGTACAGGCCAGATGATCAGCAATCATTTCACCGAGGCCTATGGCATATCCCGGTATGCAGGAGACCGATTTGCGGTCGTTTTGCCAGAGATACAGGATGTGGAAGAACGAATGTCGTCACTACTATCCGTGCAACTTCAAGGACTCCAGGTAAGCTACAGCATCTCCCTGTACCCGGAAATGTCGGATTCGTTGCAGCACTTTATGACGGTAGCCGAGGATAGGCTGCTTCAACAACAGCGCAGCAAATGGCTGAAAAATGAAGAAGAAGTATTTCGTTCCGAGAGACTAAGGGCTGTAGGTGAACTGGCCGCGGGTATGGCTCACGAAATTCGGAACCCGCTTACCGCAATTCGGGGATTCCTGCAGCTGTCCCGTGGACAAGCGTTTAATATCGCGCCATGGTATGAAGTGATTATGGGTGAGGTGACAAGAGTAACCGATCTGACGGCTGAATTTTTGCAGTTTTCCAAACCACATGCGAATCACATGAAGCCTGAACATTTGGGTCACTGCCTTGAACGAGTGATGTCTTTGACCGAGTCAGATGCGGCATCCCGAGGGCATCAAATTACGCTTGAAATGACTAATGAGCCAGTTGTGATCATCATGGATCGAGATAAAATTGTGCAGGTATTGATCAATCTGATTCGTAACGCTTTTGAAGCAATGACAGACCCTGGTGAGGTCCATATGGATTTGTTGCAGGACGGAGACGCAGTGCTCATTTCAATTACAGATACAGGAAGCGGCATTCCGGAAAATTCGCTATCCACCATCTTTAATCCATTTTATACAACCAAAGAAGAAGGTACGGGACTGGGACTTGCGCTCTGCCAGAAAATCGTTCAGGATCACAATGGTAAGATTACCGTCCATAGTGAAATGGGGGTTGGTTCCACCTTCACGCTTCATCTGCCAATGGAGACGTAAATCATATAACTTACCAGAGATAGCAATTAAGTAGTCATTAGACAAAAACATAAAAACGCCGCATGGGTCCAGAAGAACCCCGTGCGGCGTTTAATATTTCGATTAATAAAGTTAATGTGTGGAGACCACATCGGTTCCGATCATTTTAGATATATAAGAGTGTGTCTGCAAATTCAAGTAAGCGATATGATGATGGAGGTCAGCGTATAAAAGTCTGAAGTTCAAGCCGGTTGATCCTGGCGAATGGGTAGTCGATTTTCTAAGGAACATAGGACGTCTTATTTGGCCTTCAAGTCCTTACTTTAATTTGTAAGAAACTTCAGACACGTTATTTCCCAACATCCCATGAAAAAACGCTGAAAATGGCTGTTTATTTGGATATAACGTGTCTCAGGTTCTTTAGATTTCTGAGGGAGCTTCAAAAGCTTGAATAAGGCGCCTCAGATTCGTTAGTTTACGCTCTTGCTCTGTTCCAACCGCGAGCTGGACGATGTCCTCAAGCCCGCCCGGCACGGAGTGGAGCTTTTCATTTGGAATAGATTAAATCCACTTTTGTGGCATATTGATCGCTTGTTCGCACGCGAAGGACATGTTCTCCCACATTCAGGATACAGCACATTCGCTTGCTCCGTACGCGCTAAGGTCCACTTCGGCATGGATTAACTTTGCAGAGTCGCTTTAGTTCGACTTATTGAGCTGTCCCTGATGTAACTGATAGTAGAATCCTTGTTGCTTCATCAACTCATCATGGTTGCCCCGTTCAGCGATCTGTCCATCATCAATGACGAGAATCTGATCGGCTTCACGAATCGTGCTCAGTCTGTGGGCGATGACAAAGCTGGTACGGTCTTTCATTAAAGTGCGCATCGCTTCCTGAATGTGCATCTCCGTGCGCGTATCAATGCTACTCGTTGCTTCATCCAGAATAAGAATGGCCGGATCAGCCAGAATTGCCCGGGCAATGGTCAGCAGTTGTCGTTGTCCCTGACTCAGGTTGCTTCCCCCGGAAATGATGGGGGTGTCGTAACCTTGTGACAGTTTGCGGATGAACGAATGTGCATTCGCCAGCTCAGCCGCTTGCCTGATCTGTTCATCGGTTGCGTCGGGCTTGCCGTAGGCGAGATTGTCGCGAATGGTACCCGAGAACAGGTAGGCATCCTGAAGTACAATGCCGAGTTGCCGACGGAGTTGATCCTTCTCCAGTTCCGAGATGTTACATCCATCGATGGTAATCCGTCCGCCTGTAATCTCGTAGAAACGGGGTAACAGGTTGATAATGGTCGTTTTGCCTGCGCCGGTGGGTCCAACAAGTGCAATCATCTCACCAGGTTTTGCAGTAAAACTGACCTTCTTCAAAATCTCTCGCTCCGCACTGTATCCGAAAGAGACGTCTTCAAATACCACTTTACCTTGAATCTGGTCCAGTTGTTTCTTCTGTTCCTCTACGTATTCGCTAGGCGTATCCATAATGTGAAACACACGTTCAGCACCTGCAATTGCAGCCTGAATCAGATTGTACTGATTGGCAAGATCGTTGAGCGGCCGCTCAATCTGGCGGGAGTAAGCGAGAAAGCTGACGATCAGTCCGATGGACGTCATTTCATGATAAGCCATCCATCCACCTACAGAAGCGAGTATGGCAAACCCGATATTATTCATCACGTTCATCGTAGGTCCAACCAAACCCGAAACGGTCTGGGCCTGTGTGCTGGATGTACGCAGTTTCTCGTTCAAATTCTCAAAATGTTGATGTGCCTGATCCTGACGGTTATAAGCCGCTACGACTTTTTGTCCAGCAATGGTTTCCTGAGCATACCCATTAAGCTCACCAAGTAATTTCTGCTGGGCGGTGAAGTGTTTGCGTGTTCTTGACGCGATCAGGCGAGTGGCGATGGTAATCAAGGGTACAGTCACCAGACTGAGCAGGGTAAGCCGTACATCAAGTGCAAACATGATTGACAAGGAGCCAACGAGCAGGATGGCACTGGACATCAATTGAGTTACGCTTTGATTCAGCGTTGTAGATACGTTATCGATATCATTGGTCGCCCGGCTCATGAGATCCCCGCTTTGATTTTTATCAAAAAAATGGATAGGCAGCTCTTGCAGTCGGGAGAACAACGCATGTCGCAGATCTTTAACGGTCAGTTGGGACACACCAATCATGACATAGGATTGAGCCCACATCAGGAGTGAGCCAAGGACATAAACACTCAGCAAGAGGAGACATTCCTTCAGTAAACCCGCGGTTACCTTGGGCACGATATGTTCGTTAACGGCGCGGCCGAGAAGATAGGGTCCTGCCAGATTGAGCAGTGTTCCAAGAGCCGTCAGCACCAATGCAGCGATAACTCCTTTGCGATGACGCCCCATGTACGACCATACCCGGATTAGGGCATGGCGAGCATTTTTCGCTCGGATTTTGGGAACAGGTCCTCTTCCCGCTGGTCCGGGTCTTCCGATGGGAGGCACGACCGTTTGTTGTATGGAGGAAGATGCAGGTTTAGCCAAATTGAACATCCTCCTTCCGTTGCTGCGAAAAATAGATGGCTTGATAGTGTGATGAATGAGCTATAAGGTCATCATGTGTGCCTCTGGCAACGATCTGTCCTTCATCAATAACATATATACAGTCTGCATCCTTCACGGAGGAGATCCGCTGTGCAATCAAAAAGGTCGTGCTGTCTTTCATCAAGGATTGTAAAGCCTTCTGAATGCTCGCTTCCGTGCGCAAATCCACAGCACTGGTGCTGTCATCCAGAATCAGCACTTCCGGTCGCATGATCAGGGCGCGTGCAATGGAAATCCGCTGTTTCTGTCCACCGGACAGATTGACCCCGCGCTGACCCAGCTCCGTGTCATACCCATCTTTCAGTTTCATAATAAAATCATCCGCTGCCGCAGCTTGTGCCGCAGCACGCAATTCAGCATCCGTTGCACCGGGCCGGCCGAAGCAAATGTTATCCCGGATGCTGCCGCTGAACAGGATGGATTCCTGTAGCACAATGGACACACGGCTGCGAAGATCCTGAAGATCCCAGTGGCGAACGTTCACTCCATTCACGAGTACTTCACCCTGCGAAGCATCGTATAGACGGGGAATCAGCTGCACCAGCGAGGTTTTGCCTGAACCTGTTGAACCGATCAGGGCCACTTTCTCACCCGGGCGAGCCTTCAGGTTAATGTCAGTGAGTGCATGGTCTCCGTCATAACGGAAAGATACGTCTCTGAACTCCACTTGACCGCCTGTGTGGGAGGGAAGAGAAGACGTTTGGTTTCGGGACTGATCACGAGTAGACGGGGATGACTGTACATTCCCGGAGTTATCGGTTCCCGATTGAATATCCGGCTGTGTATGTAACACCTCGTTGATCCGTGTAGCTGATACCTTGGCGCGGGAGAAACTCATCATCATCATGCCGATCGACGTGAGGGACGAGAGTACAACCGTGACATAGTTGATAAAAGCAATCAGATCTCCGGCAGCAATATCGCCTCCCACTACCTGGAAACCTCCGAACCACAGCACCGCTACAATGGTAGCGTTCAGCATCAGGCTGAGCACGGGTGCATTCAGTGTGACGATACGCCAGGCTTTGACGGCGGTTGTAGTGTAATCTTCGTTGGATTGCTTGAACCGTTTTTTCTCCAGACGTGCACGTGCAAATGCTTTGACGACACGAATGCCGGCAAGATTCTCCTGAAGCACAGCGTTGACCTGATCAAGCTTGCTCTGCACACTGGCGAACAGCGGATAGGAAGCTTTTATCAGAATAAATAAAATAATAAACAGTACCGGCACAGTGGCAATAAGAATCAAAGCCAGTTTCACACTGATCGTAAATGCCATGATGATACTACCGATGATTAGCATTGGTGAACGGATAAACATCCGCAGCAGCATCTGTACAAAGGTCTGCATCTGGGTAATGTCACTGGTCAGACGAGTGATCAGAGATCCTTCCTGAAACGTATCCAGATTGCGGAAGGAGAAGGTTTGAATATGGTCAAACAGTTCCTGGCGCAGATCCGTGCCGTATCCAACGGCAGCTTTGCTTGAATAGAGTGTACAGCCTGCGCCGCCAACCCAGCCGATTAACGCAACAAGTAGCATGATCAGACCTATAGTCACGATATGGGGCAGATTCCCTGCAAGTACACCATCATCCACGATGCTGGACATCAGCTTGGGCTGGAGCAGGTCCATGGTAACCTCAAGTACCATGAGCAGCGGGGCGACGATTGCCGCCGACTTATACGGGGTCAAGAATCGTTTTAACGTGCACAATAGGGAATCACCTCAATCTTCATAGCATAAGTGAATCAATTTCATAATACCTTTAGCTGCTTCAATCGCGAATCTGCATCACCTCAGGATTCACGCAGGTTTTGAAGCATACGCTGTGCAAGTGCAGACATGATCTTGGATTCTTCCGGTGTAAAATCTTTCTGGGCTTGCTGTTCCAACTCCTGAATCACTTCTCTCAATTCTTGTAGCGCGGAGCGCCCCTGATCCGTCAGGTATACCCGCAGACTGCGCAGATCCTTCGGGTCTGCTTCACGTCTCACATAACCGGATGATTCCATACGCTTGAGCATGACGGTTACCGTTGCGGGACTGCGCTGAAGTTGTTCGGCCAGGTTTTTCTGGGATTGGCCATCTTCCCGTTCAAGCTGGAACAGCAAAGGGGGCTGCCCCGGGTATAACTCGGGGTAGTTCACAAGTTTCTCATGAACCTTGTAGCGTTTCAGTTTCACCAGTTCGGATAGCTGGCCCATTAACCGATCATTTTGGACTGGGTTCATATCATCCGCTCCGTTCATATCCTTTTAGTTAGTCGACTAACTAAATCTTAAGTTCGATTTGACATATCGTCAAGTGAATACAAGTCGTTAATTTTGGATTAAAGGTATCTCCAGGTCGATTGGCTGGAAAGTAAACAAGTAAAATAGATAAGAAAAAAACAAAAACCTCTACTTTGAGCGAAAGAGAGCATGATAACTAACTCTGTTCCGGTCTCTAAGAGAGGTTTTTTGGTATTGTCACACGTTAAGTGTGGAGTGTAAGAAAATTATTTTTTGGAGAACATTTCTTTGGCTTCATCCATGGCCATTTTATTACCGATAGATGAGTAATCCAGCCAAGGCTGTGCACCAATCGGGTAGACATGGCCGGCTTTGACTGCTTTCAGGCCTTGCCAGATCGGATTGTTTTGCAGCTCCTTGAACATGGTCTGGGCTTCATCATCCGAATTCACAACTACAAAGATCGCATCTGCATCATAGTCCGGCAATATTTCACGGGAGACGACTTGATACGGTTTAGTCGAATCGATATCAGTGATCCCTTTGGCAGGAGTCAGACCGAGATCCTCATACAAAATGGGACCCATGGGACGGCGTGTACTGAATACACGTAATTCTTTAGCAGTGACACGGATTGCCATCACAGTCCCATCACCAATCGTATCATGAATCAGAGATTTCACTTCTTCCGTTTCGGTTGCGTAGTCCTGAATGTATTGCTCGGCTTCCTTCTCGCGATTCACAAGTTTGCCAATGTCTTTCAGATGGTCGCGCCATGTACCGTCATCCAGATTGAAGACATGCACCGGAGCAATTTTTTCGAATTTGGCAATATCACCACCGGAGAATTCTTCGTCCAGATAGATCACATCGGGTTTCAGGGCAAGCAAAGCTTCCATATCCGGGTCTTTAACCGGACCAAGTGGCGTTGTATTTTGAAGTTGATCAGCAACATGGGACAGGAAACCTTTGGCTTCGCCACCGATAACGGAACCAACCGGAGTAATGCCAAGAGACAGCAGATCATTGGTCAGATGGATCGACATGGAGGCAATACGTTGCTCTCCCGAACTTGCACTGTTGTCTTGATTCTTGGTTGAAGTATCCGTGGACGAACCACCAGAAGCAGATGATGAATTATTGGTCGTTCCACAGGCTGCAAGCACAAGCACCAGACAGATACTCATGACAAGCATAAGATTTTTCTTTAACATGGGTAGTCACATTCTCCTTGAACATCTCTTGGATGTCTTTATTGTTTTTTGAAAAAAAGATCACTTGCTTCGTACTAACAGGTACAAAAAGTAAGGTGCACCAATCGCAGCAACCACCACGCCTGCCGGAATGGCATTAGGCTGAAAGATCGTTCGCCCGATCGTATCGGCGGTCACCAGAATAACCATCCCGATGAGCCCGGCAGCAGGGATCAGATGCCGATGCATCGGACCGACAAGCCTGCGCGCCAGATGTGGTGCCGCCAGACCGATAAAGCCGATCCCACCAGCCATCGATACACTGACGGCAGACAAGGCCACGGCGCAGAGCAGCAAAATAACACGCTGGGATCGAACAGGTGTCCCGATACTGGTTGCGGCAGCATCACCAAGGTTGAAGGCATCTAGTGTTTTGGATCGACTCCAAATATAAGAAATACATAACACGACCCAAGGAAGCAATGCTTGCACATGAATCCAATCCCGACCCCAGACGCTTCCTGCCAACCAGCGAGCGGCAAACGAATAGGTGTCTTCATCCAGACGCAGGGATAGGTAGAGTGTCAACGCATGGAACCCGGCCGCTACCGCGATTCCCACCAGAATCAGCTTAATGGGTGATACGCCATTGTGCCGATCATAAGATAACAGCATGATGATCAGGGCGGCGGCAACACTGCCTGCAAAAGCAAACAACGGAATCAGCAAGGCCACAGAGCCATCCATCGTAAAGGAGAGACTAACAAACACCATTAGTCCAAATGCAGCCCCTGCATGTAATCCCAGAATGCCCGGGTCCGCCAATGGATTGCGGGTGATCCCTTGCAAGGCTGCTCCGGCAATACCAAGTCCCGCTCCGGCCAGTACAGTTACCAGGATGCGAGGCAGTCGGTAATCAAACAGTACAATCTGATCATCCGAACTGCCATTACCAAACAAAGTCTGTAATACAGCCGCTGGGGAGAGACGAATGGTTCCTGTGTTCAGGCTGATCACAATAACGGCAATGGCGATGCAGAGCAGCGTGATACTGACCACTATCGAACGTTTACCTCGTGAAGGTGTATTAAAATTCATCGCTACAAGGCCCTCCTTTCTTTACGGGCCAGATAGAGGAAGAAAGGTACACCGACAAAAGCGACCATAATGCCTACCGCGAGCTCCTCGGGCGGGTTCACGATGCGTGAGCCCAGATCGGCGAGCACCAGTAAAATCGCTCCAAGCAGAGAAGACATCGGAATGATGAGTCGATAATCCACACCCACCAGTTTGCGGGAGATATGAGGGATGACAAGTCCGACAAATCCAATCGAGCCTACTGCCGACACGGACACACCAGCCAGCACAACAACCGCTGCGAGGGCGAGAAACCTCGTCCAGCGCAAGTTGATCCCAAGATTAATCGCTACTTCTTCACCGAGTGACATAAGGGATACACGCCGGGCGAGTGGCATGATCAGTACCAGCGTCACGAGCAGCACGGGAAGAATTAACTTCAGATGCCGCCATTCTATTCCGCCAAAACCACCCGCATACCAGAAGGCCAGATCCTGACTCAGGTCAAAATAAATGGCAACACCTGTGCTTAGCGAGGTTAACATGGCTGCAATAACCGCTCCGGCAACGGTCAGTCTGATGGAATTCAGACCACCAGGTGCTGCCATTCCAAGCAGGAAGATAAGCAGTGTGCCCAGAACAGCCCCCACGAATGATAAAAACATAATCCAGCCGTATGGCAGTCCGGGCCAAAAGGCAAAGCTCAGTGCTACGACAAAAGTGGCTCCAGCATTAATGCCCAGAATGCCCGTGTCTGCCAGCGGATTACGCGTAATGCCTTGCATTAAAGCTCCTGCAACGGCAAAAGCAGCGCCGATAATAACCGCGGCAAGGACACGAGGCAGCCGCAGCTCATGAATAATCTGATGTGGTGTCAAAGCTGGGTTGTACTGAAATATGGCAGCCCATACGGTTTCCAGAGTTAGTCCTTTGGCACCTAAAGAGATTGCGACAAACATACTTAGCAGCAGTATGGCTATGGCAGACAAAAACGTCAGCCCAACGGTCACTGCAGATTTTCTTGAATTAGACGGACGATGTGGCAGTCCCGGATGTTGAATACGGGTCACTCCTTTGGTACCAACAACGTATTTCATTGTTATTGATTATCATTATCAATTAGTGATCATTATAGAATCTTAATTCAGGCCCGTACATGGCATAAATTAAGATTTTGGAGATGGACATTTTTTAGATTACAAAAGTGAAGGTTTGTTCGTCAACATAGAGAGCGCTTCATCGAGCTGGATGTTGATGGAATATGGAGCATATACGACCCATGAGTTCCAGTCGATGAGATGTACACGTCCGTTTTTTACCGCAGGATGGCTGTTCCACAGTGGATTCGAAGCCATCTCTTTCAACAGTGTTGCCTTTTCATGCATAGAATTAATCGCCAGTACCAGCACATCTGCCTCCAGTCCGTCCCATTCTCCTGGTGTAAAGGGCAGCCAGTTGAATCCAACGCCGGGAGATTTGCCAGCCAGTTCGGTCTGAATGCGCTGAGGAGCGGCAAGTTGCAAGGTTCGATAAAAGACATGTCCAAAGTTCCGATGGCTGTACATCCGTGGACCTTTAGGCGTTAACGTGCCAACGGCAACGGTAATGTTCCCGACCAATTCCTTGATTTTTTTGCGTGCACGCTCTGCCTTGCGTTCATGTCGATCCAGCCAATCTGTCGCTGCTTGGGTACGATCCACAATGGATGCAATCTGATGCAGATGACCAAAGACGTCTGTCTGGTTCCAGGGAATTGTGATGATGGGGGCGACATCGCCAATATGCTCCATTGCTTTGGCAGCTGCATTGTCCTTGGTCAGAATCAATTTAGGATTCACATCCAGGAAAGCCTGACGTCCCTGTTCCCAAGGTTCATAGGCGTGGAAGGGCAGCGTCAGCGATTTGGGCATATGAGGAAGATGGCCTTGGATCTGAGCTGCGCATGGCGTGATGCCAAGTGTCATCAGGTGGTCCGTGTATGGATAGGAGAGCGACACGATATTCCGGTGGACCTGCTTCGAATAGGAAGTTGGCGCATAACCGGCATGGTTTCGGAAACGTCGGCTGAAATAAAATTCGTCACGGTAACCCACTTTACGAGCCACATCACGGATACGCAGATCGGAAGTGAGCAGCAATTCCTTGGCCCGGTTCATACGCAGATGAGTGATGTACTCAATCGGATTTTTCTGCATGCGGCTCTTGAATAGCTGCGAGTAATAGGACGGGTGCATGTCAGCCAGTTCAGCCAGCTTCTCCAGCTTGATCTCGTGCATATAGTTTTCGCGCATGTATTGCAGGGTGGACCTGAGCCACTGTTCGGGTTCATCCTGCCCAGCCCCCACGTCAGTCTGGTCTTCTTGAGGCCAGAGCATATGTAACAGTTCCGTCAGGAAGAGCTGTGCTTTCAAGCCCCTTTCCAAACCTTCATTGCTTAATTGTGTAAGCTGTGCGGCAATGCGCTGTATACCGTAAAATGGGCCCTGAATCCAGCCTGTAACAGGTGAACTGAGCTCACGTTCGTAGATTCGTCTGGCTTTTGTTTTCTCCGTAGCCCGATACATATCAAAGTGAATGATATACAGTTCAATATCATGTTCTTCATCACTAAACAGTTCAATTGCAGTTCCTGGTAGGGACAGACAAGCTGATTTGCGAACCACCTGAGATTTGATTCCATTCATGATCAGTTGGCCTGTGAATTTGTGCATGTATATGAAGGTATGATGAGCTAACTCAGTTGTGGACCAGCGCCATTTCTCACGGGTTATAATATGTTCTGCCTGACGAAGTTCGATCAGGGTATCATTCAAGAATGTATCCAGGTCTGCTCGGATTGAGGATTCCTTTTCTGAATTGGGACTCGTCTGCTGATGTAACGTGTATGGATTCATGCCGCTGTGGGCGGTACCGGGGATGGTAGTCATGTTGCTATGCGACCTCCTCTCTTTGGAACAGTTTAGGTAATAATTGAATCTGGAACGTACCATATTTTCTCGGACATAAAGGTCTATCTTAAACGTCTATTGATGCGTTTTGCATGATGTAGTGAATACTGGCTGCCTTGTCAAAAGCACGTTTGCAGTATAGCCAGATGTTTTATGAATAGCACAGGGGATATGATCCCGTTATCAGATGTGATCGATAGTTTAACCAGATTGTCGCTAGTTACAAGTATGTTTACGGACAAGACTTCTTGGCCCTAGTCTGCTGATAATCTTAGCAAATCTACTGGAGAATTGAAATGTACACAGATATGTTCGAGGCCCTGATGAGCTTGAAGTCTATTGAAAGCACATAATCGAAATCGTTTTCTGACGTAAGCGTTTCTTTTTGGTAAAATAAAGGGGATAACATGTTGGCCTGATCTGAATCATGAACCTTTTCAACTCAAATTGCAGTAGGGAGGCTTTAATATGACAGAAGTAGTGGGACGGGACAAAGTACGCTGGGGCATTATGGGCACGGGATGGATTGCATCCCAGTTTGCAAGGGATTTGGAGCATGCGGGAAACGCTGTGAAAGCAGCGGTAGGTTCACGGACAGCGGGAAGTGCGGAGAAGTTTGCAGCTGAATATGGTTTTGCACGCGCTTACGGTTCTTATGATGAAATGCTGCAAGATCCTGAGGTAGATATTATCTATGTGGCAACACCTCACCCTGTGCATAAGGAGAATGTAATGGCTTGTCTGGAGGCAGGCAAGGCGGTGCTATGTGAAAAGCCGTTTACGATGAACGCGCGTCAGTTGGAGCAACTGGTGGAGACGGCACGGGAGCGTAACCTTTTCCTGATGGAAGGGATGTGGACACGCTTTTTGCCACCGATCGCTCAAGCCAGAGCCTGGATTGCAGAAGGACGAATCGGTGAAGTACGTTTGCTCCAGGCAGATTTTGGATTCCGTGTCGGCTGGGAGCCGGAAGGAAGATTGCTTAATCCGGATCTGGGTGGGGGAGCGTTGCTGGATGCAGGGGTGTACCCGATCTCATTCGCATCGATGATCTTTGGCGAGCAGCCCCAGCATGTATGGAGTACGGCCAATATCGGTGAGACGGGTGTGGACGAGCAATTTTCCGTGTTGTTGTCCTATTCCGAGGGACGTTCTGCATCACTGAGTGCTGCCATTCGTCTGAACCTTAGCAATGAAGCGGTCATATACGGTACGGAAGGCAAGATTCGTCTTCCTTTATTCTTGGCGGGTAAAGAAGCCTATCTGCATGTGAATGGTCAGGACGAGCCGGAGAAGTTCACGGATGATCGAACATGTATTGGTTATGCTTTTGAGGCAGAAGAAGCGGGACGTTGTATCCTCGAAGGTCGGACGGAGAGCAACACCATTAAACTGGACGAATCCTTGGAAATCATGAAGCTGATGGACACGATTCGGGGCCAGTGGGGATTACGTTACAAATCGGAGTAAACAGACAGGAGCTGACGTATGATGGTGAAGATTCTGATATCCGGGTTTAAACCTTTTGGCGGGGATGCGGTGAATCCGACGGGGGCATTAATGGATGCTCTTGCAAACGAAGTGATCGAGGGTGCTGAGCTAAAAACAGTACTGTTGCCCGTGCACTTTGATGAATGTGCAGACCTGCTAATCGCAGAGATGGAAGCCTATCGGCCAGATGTCGTCATCGCCTGTGGGCTGGCCAAGGGCAGAACATCTATCACACCGGAGCGGATCGCCGTGAATGTCAAAGACATTCCGCCAGGCTCCTACGCGGATAACCAAGGACAGCGTCCTGTGGACGAGCCAATTGTAGACGGCAGCCCGGACGGCTTGTTTGCCACTTTGCCCATACGTGCCATGGTGAAGGACATGTCCGCAGCAGGTATTCCCGCTACCGTGTCCAATACAGCAGGTACATATATCTGCAACAACACAATGTACAGGGTACTGGATTATATTCGAGTAGGGCAGCTTCCGATCCGTGCAGGATTTGTACACTTTCCCGCCTCAACAGAGATGGCTGTGTTGCAGCCTTCCGTCCCTTCGCTGCCTATTCCCATGATGCTGGATGCACTGCGGATTATGATTCGTACGGTTGTGGCTAATTCGTAGGGGATGGTTGCGATTGTTCGGCTGCGGTTGCAGGAGAACGTAGGCGAGGGTTAGATTCGTAGACCGCTGTTGTGAGAGGGAGAGCAGTGGGGTGGATGATGGAGTACAGTAGGGTTCAAGATGACTTGGAGAGCGTGTAGTTGCATGGTTTTTGTCTGCTTCGATCTTGGGTTGAGCAGAGTGTTAGATATGAGTATAAATATGAAGTTGAATATAAAGTGAAAAAAAGAGCTGTCCCATCGTCATAAGTCTGACGTTAGGGGACAGCTCTTTCTATTTCGTGTGTCATGTGTCATGGGTAGTGTAGTCCAACATGGTTAGTGAGGTCACTAGTTTGCAGCAAAGAATCTTGATGAAAGTTTTTTGCCTAGTTAAAAATTAGACTCTAAAACCGCAAACCGCAAACCGCAAACCGCAAACCCGAAACCCGGTAAGGCTTATATAACTTTTGCTGGAAAGTAGGGAATCAGCTAAATAGGTACAGGGGAGTTTAAAAGACGGACTCCGATTCGTGCCCTCCTGAATACGACCTTTACTACCCCTAAGTAACTAAGCTCTTAAGAAACAAGACGCAAGGACACCAGCATCACCCTGGCTAGCTAAGTGGTTTGTATCCACGAAAACCCCGAATAGACTTCTACGAAGCTTACTCCTCAGAACACCTTGGAACGGACTCAAACGAACCGAGCACACGCTATTCCAGGAAAATCTGCACATACCAATTTCTAACGAATCGTAGGATCGTTATTGGGTGGAATGAAGCGAATTTGTTGGTGATATGACCGATTGCTAACTGAATAGAGTGTCTGGGATTCGTTAGAATTTTCGTAGCATGATATTTGGCTAAATAAGGTGCACTGGGTTCGTAAGAGAAAAAAACTGCGAATTTGTAGCACCCTAAGTCTACTTTTACAAACCACTTAAATTTCGAATCCCCGAATAGGCTTCAACGAAGCTTGCTCCTCAGAGCGTCTTGGAACGGACTCTAACGAACCGAGCACACGCTATTCGCCGAAAATCCGCACATATCAATTTTTAACGAATCGTAGAAGTGTTATTGTGCGAAATTAAGCGAGTATGTCGACGATATGAACGAATTCTAGCCGAATACGGTGTCTGAGATTCTTTAGAATTCTCATACCACGTTATTCGGCTAAATAAGATGTGCTGTGTTCTTTAGATATAGAGCGAAGAGAAACTAACTCAAATTAAATCAAAGTTAGATTCGCAACAGATCAAGGTCGAACTCGGGAACGAGTCCTTCTTTCATGGCACGGCCAAGCAGTGCAGTGATTGCACCGTAACCATCATCGCCCAGATTGGCGCTGAATTCATTAACATACAGGCCGATATGCTGTGCAGCTACGTCAGGGTCCATTTCTTGGGCATGTTCCATAACGTATGCTCTCGACTCATCCGGGTGCGCCCATGCATATTCAACCGAGGCGCGTGCCCATCCGGCGAGGGCATGAGCATCCATGTTGCGACGTGCGATGATCGCTCCAAGCGGGATCGGAAGGCCTGTGTCGCTTTCCCACCAGTTCCCGAGATCTGTCATTAGTTTGAGATCATAGTTCTGGTACGTGAAGCGTGCTTCATGGATAACAAGTCCGGCATCGATTTTGCCGTCTCGAACAGCAGGCATGATCTGGTCGAATGGCATGACCACAATCTCGCCTACACCGCCAGGAACATTTTGCGCTGCCCACAAACGGAATAATAGATATGCTGTCGAGCGTTCACTTGGCACAGCAACCCGTCGTCCAGACAGATAGGCTGGATCGGTCGTGCCATTTGCGGTCAGAACCAACGGACCACATCCTCTGCCGAGTGCGCCTCCAGCAGGAAGCAGAGCATAGTCAGATAACACGTATGGCAGTGCTGCATAAGATATTTTCATCACTTCAGGTGTGTCGGGGCCATCTGGATTTGCCGCCAGACCATTGGTAATATCAATATCAGCATAACGGACATCCAGCTTAGGTGCGCCTGGGATCAACCCGTGCACCCACGCGTGAAAGATAAATGTATCGTTTGGACAAGGGGAAAATGCAATTTTCATGATGTAATAACCTCCCGTAAAATGGAACTTGCAGCCTGAAGCGCATCGAGGGCATCCTTGATGCGCCAAGCGTCGCGGTCGCGTGGACCGACCGCGTTGGATATGGCCCGCAGTTCGAGTGCTGGCACGCCGAACTGCTGGGCAGCTGTTGCCACGCCGAAGCCTTCCATGCCTTCGGCGGCGGCATCCGGCACGCGGCGCAATAGCTCCGCAGCCGTCTCCGCTGTTCCGGTCGCCGTGGACACGGTGACCGCAGTGCCTCCGCTGACAGCGAGCCCGGCCCGCTGCAGCTCATGGCGCAGGCGAGCGGCAAACTCCGTGTCCGCCGCCACAATGGACGAGCCGAATCCGAGCTCGTCCACACTAAGGAAGCCGTCTGGCGTCTGCGAGCCCAGATCGGCAGCAACCATGGCGTCGGCTACCACGAGGGAGCCGACGTCTGCCCGGCCGGGGAACCCACCGCCGATGCCGGCACTGATCACCAGCATGTAGGCTGGTGATCTACCGGTCCCGGCAAGGGGCCCCGGCCCATCGGATGTGGCAGATGTCTGTGCCACATCCGATGGGCTTGGCGCAGTGGAACCCTGCGCCAACGCCCTAGTGCTTGCAGCCGCTACGGCATATGCCAATGTAGCGGCTGTTCCTGCTGCGGCCGAGGCTGGGCCAACGCCCGCAGCGATGACGTCAAATCGTTCCGCGGCCGTGTCTCCCAAACCACGGAGGACCGCATCTTTTTCCGCATCAACCGCGGTTACAATTAACACACGTTGTGATGAATTTGCTTGTACCGGACTAGTATCTGAAGTCGTTGTTGCCCCGCTTAATTCTCCCTGTTGGTCACTAGTCTCGAATGAGGCGTTCGCTTTAATATTCTGATCTTTATCCTGTCTATGTTCATTCATCTCGGATTCTCCTTATGAGGTATTAGAAGTGTAACATATGCCTCCATAGTATCTTTCTTACAGCAAGCTTCTAGTTACACTTCTTAGGGTTACTACTTACTTCTATATTTTCGTGTAAATGTATAGTTCAGCTTATATAAATGGAATTCGGGCATATATTTGTCCACTACAAAAGGACATTTATCTTCATTTTGTCTTTCAAAGAGTGGACACTTTTTTTAAAAAGATACTATATCCATCCAGAAATATGAAACACTACATATAGATGTTTTCAGATATAAAATTAAAAATGATCTATATGTAGAATATCAATTCCGAAGTGCTTTCTCATCTCCGTGTCCACCCTTTGAAAGACATATCTACAATATGTATGCTCAGTGCGGACAGCACGAGTTGGCCCTCCAAACGAACAGATAAACGATTGAAAAGGCTGGAGTCTGCCCGACCCATTCAACGCGAATGATATATAGACCTTCGGATATTTAGACCAACAAGCCAAATGAATAACGGGCCCACTCTACACTCGACCACTGCATAGTAGCTTATTTGTGCAAACCCGAATTTAAAGCAAATACAAAGTCTCGCTAACTCTAATTTAGCTGCCTACTGTATGGCCTACCGTTTGTGCAGACAATAGATCTATAACGCGAGACAACCCAACCCAACCCAACCCAACCCAACCCAACCCAACCCAACCCAACCCAACCCAACTAACGCATAACAGACCTAACAATCAATCAGGTTAAACGCGCACAAAAAGTAACAAAGATATAGTGATTATTGAACAATATTTCATCTCCATCATAACGGAAGGGGAAAGACCTGAACAACCTTTGCATGTAATTCTGTCAAAAGCAATCAAGCAAAGGTTGCGGGTAGCCGTATCACTTCGAGTAGCCACATCTAGCCACATCGCTTCAGATAACCGTTTTGCCTCACCTCATGTGAACGCCACCCTGATCGTGCCGCGTCCTAAGCCGGAATGAACCTGCTTTCCCAAATTATATATGTCATTTAAACCATATAACCTATCTTTATTAACGTACTCCCAATAAAACAAGAAGTCAAAGTCAACGGTTGACAATTCGATTTAACTGTATTAATAATAGTAGTACAGTTAATACACCTAAGAGTTGAATACGTACAGCTGTACAGCTTAGGTAATGCCTTTTTACAGCCAGATAACTACACATACACCTCAGATACAGTCATTTAAACCCATAGGTTATTCACACATTTACAGAAAGGAGGTGCGGGATGTTCGAATTAGATGTACGCAGCCGTAAGGCGATCTACGAGCAACTAGTGGACAAAGTCAAAGAAATGATCGTATACGGTATTCTAAAGCCCGACGAGCAGCTTCCTTCCGTTCGTGCGTTATCCACGCAGCTGACCGTGAATCCAAATACGATTCAGAAAGCGTATCGTGAGCTTGAACGTGAAGGTTACATTTATTCTTTGCAGGGAAAAGGGAGCTTCGTATCATCGTCAGTGGAACATCCGAATGAAGCCATGAGAGATGAGATCAGAGAGTCTCTGGTGAAGTTGATTGCAGAAGCTTCGTATTCCGGTTTGACCAAAGCGGATATGACGCTTTTGTTTGAGGAAGCGATGGCCCGTATAGAGAAGGAGGAGCCTCATGATTGAGCTGAATCAAGTCGTCAAAGCATTTGAACAGGAAAAGGCAGTGGATGGCGTAACGATGCACATACATAAGGGGTCGATCTATGGTTTGCTCGGTTCCAACGGGGCAGGCAAGACATCGCTGCTCAAAATGATGGCTGGCATTTACCGTCAGGACAGCGGGACTGTTCGTATCGAAGATAATGAGATTTATGAAAATATGGATCTCAAAGGCCGTACAATTTTTATGGCCGATTCGCCGTACTTTTTCCCGCAATCTTCAATAACTCAGATGGCTGCATTTTATCGTTCGGTATATCCGCGCTGGAATGAGGAACGGTTCAAGCAACTGGCTACCGTGTTCAAACTGGATGTAAAACGCAAGTTACATCGTATGTCCAAAGGCATGCGCCGTCAGGCAGCCGTATGGCTGGGACTTAGCTGTATGCCTGAAGTGCTACTGATGGATGAGCCGATTGACGGCCTTGACCCGGTCATGCGCCAGCAGATCAAAAACTTGCTGTTCCAGGAAGCAGCTGAGCGTCAAGTAACTATTGTTATCTCGTCTCACAATTTACGTGAGATCGAAGATCTGTGTGACCATGTGGCGATTATGCACAAAGGCCGAATTATTGTAGAGAAGGATCTCGATGATCTGAAGGCCGATACGCATAAAATCCAGGTTGCTTTCCGCCACCCGGACCATGCGAAAGCCATGGATGAGCAGATTGATATTTTACATGAAGAGAAACGGGGAAGTGTATCCCTGTACATTGTCAAAGGCAACCGACAACAGGTAACGGATCAATTCCGTATACATGATCCGTATCTGCTGGATATACTGCCTTTGACGCTCGAAGAAATCTTTATTTACGAAATGGAGGACGCAGGATATGATATTCAACCGATTGTTCTGTAACCGGGGCATCCTGATCCAAAATTTCAGACAGCATGGATGGATAGGCGTTTTATTTCTCATCACATTGTTGTTCTCACTTCCGTTATATATCGCTACCGAGTACAGGGATGTGCCACAGCAGATTATAAGTTTGTTTCAGGCCAATGGTGAAGTGCAGATTCTGTTCGCTATCACACTGCCCGTAGCGGCTGGAATCTTTCTTTTTCGGTACATTCAATCTGGTGCACCTTCGGATCTGTTCCATAGTTTGCCGTTACGTCGTAAACATCTATTAACGGTGAATCTGTTGACCGGATTTGTCATGATCCTGATTCCAATCTGGATTACAACTGCGATTACCGGCTGGGTATGGGCGGTACTGGATCAACCTGCGTTTCTGTTTGATGGCAGTACAATCTGGATGTGGGGCTTGAGCATGAGTATCTACTCGCTGTTTATGTTCATGCTAACTGTGGCAGTGGGCATGTGTATTGGTCAATCTGTATTGCAGGGACTCACCGTGTACGCACTCGTCTTGTTACCTGTTGTCGTATGGTTCATTATGTCACTTCATCTCCAGCATTATTTGCTCGGATATGCTTTTGAAGAAGTGGGCTTTAATGCGGAGAAACTCTCACTTGTCCTGCGTGTGGGTTCGATCAGTAACCTCCCTGTAATCCGTCAGGAGTTAATTATCTATGCGATATTTGCAATCCTGTTTATTCCTCTAACCTATGTACTTTATGCGAAGAGACAGGTTGAATCTGCTACCCAAGCAGTTACGTTTAAGCTTATAAAACCTATATTTCGCTTTGGATTGATGTTTACATTGGTTCTGATTGGCGGAGGTTACTTTACAATGATTGCTCCAAGAGGATCAGCTGGATGGGGAATCTTCGGATATATCCTCGGCGGAATTGTAGGTTATATCGTTGCCGAGATGATTATTCGCAAAACATGGCTGATCTGGAGCAGCAGGCTGCTACCCAAGCTGATTCTATATGGTATCATCGCTGGTCTGATACTGTACGTACCTATTGCCGACTGGAATGGATACGCCGCTCGAGTGCCTGAAATGAGCAAGGTGAACAGTATCAAGCTTGGTGGGGAGAGTTATACCTACAGTAACGGTGTCAGTCAGAAAAAGGACGATGCTCACCTCTATTCTAATGATCCGGAATACATGGGGGCAGTTATCGCTCTTCATCAAAAAATTGTGAATTCCGATCTTCCTTTACTGGATGATCCGATTAATACAGGTATGCGTAATGATGAGTCTATATTAATTAACTACAAGCTGGATAACGGCAAAGTGATGAAACGTAAATACTACATTCCAGAAGCCGAATTCCATCAGGAATTAAAGGCTCTGAAACAGTCCCAGGATTACAAAAGAGTCGCCTTTGAAACGTATAAGCTGGATGAAGATGCGTTAAGTTTCGGTATTCGTTCTGCCATAAGTTCATACCGGAAGGTTTATATTAGCAATCCGGAGCAAGTCCGTGAGTTCAAAGCATTGTTGAAACAGGACATTTTTGATCAGACCTATGAAGAACAGCGCTCCCCGTGGCAGTCGTTTGCTTACGCGGAGATGAATCAGGACTCTACTTCGAAAGATCCATTTCAACCGAGGGAGATGTGGAATTTTGAGATCAAACCTAGCTATGATCGGGTATTGGCTTGGCTGAAGGAGAACAAGTTATACGACCAGTTGCTTGTCCAGGCAGATGAGATTGTCTCCGCTCAGTTTGCGAAGCAGGAGATTAACAGTCCGGGTTCGCTTCAGTGGACTACTCCGCAGCCAGAATATATCGATGGAAATCTAAGTGGTAACAAACAGATAGCGACTAAAAACAAAGAAATCATTAGTGATTTGCTCAAACGTCAACGGTCTGGTTATCTAACAGAGAAAGATACCATTTATCAGATCAAGTTGAATGTAACTCGTGGCGAGAACATCTATATGATACTGAAAGAAGAGGATCTGACCGAGGAAATGAAAGCTATTTTGGTCAATCAATAAGCTGGGCTGTATCAGTTGTTAACTATAAGCGGGAAGGGTTCTCCCGTTGATCGAAAGTTTTATTCAACCAGTGAAACCAGATTTACTTGACCAGACACAGTGAATGGAATATATTAGAAAAAGGAAAAGTTCGAGTGACTCGTTCAATCGAATCTCATATGGAACGGCTTATGAGGGAAGCACCCGTAAGAGCAGGCAAATGCCTGACTTGCGGGTGCTTTTTTGTTGTTCGTTGATTTCGTTGGCTATTCTGCTAAATATTTTAGAAGAAAGGGTGTAGAGACGCATGCAAACAGAAGCATGGAAGGAAACGATAAATGAACAGGAGGCCATGGTATGTTGTTCCCTATTGGAACGATCAAGCTCTCATAACTTCATAGAACATCACGGTTTAGTAGAAGAGAAGAAGGGGCGACAGCATATCGAAGATATATCTACAGAAGAAATAGCTTTAATGGAGACGAGTGACATACTATTCCCTTCTCCAGTAGCAGGTAGCCATAGTCACATGAAGGAACAAAGTAACGTCCGGCGTCGTCAATTGCCATTGTTGACTCATCTTATTTTCGGATCACGCCTGCTTATAGGGCTTGTGATTCTGTTCAGCGCAGGCACGATGTATTTTGCTTCTTCAGTAGAGGCTGCTGGCATAGATCTTGGCGTAACAGCGCAAAAAGCATGGGATTCCGTTTTGAACAAAGCCGACGCACAAACCAAGTTAACGTTGAAGCAAGCGTACGATAAAGTGGGAAACTGGAAGACACAAGAGCAGGCTTGGGAACAAAAAATAAAGACACTTCATGCCGCCAATACCGCGCAATTGGAGCGATTACGTGTAGAAATAAGACAAATCGATGATGCGAAGGTCGCAGCTCTAGCTGAAAAGGTAAAGCAAACCCAAGCCCGATATGAACCACTATTCGCCCTCTATAGTTCAGTGAATAGACAGTTGGATGCAGCCAAAGCCATCAAAAATAAGGAATGGAGTGCAGCAATCCGCACTCAGGCAGAGACGTTGAGACCCGTTGTGAAACTTGCCAGAGAAGCCATCCGGATCAAGAAAAAGGAACTTGCTGAAGCACGTAAACGGAAGAGCGCTGAAATAAAACGTTTACGAGCTATGCTAGCAGGGGCCGACTCCGCGAAGAAACAGATTCAAACGGCTAAAAAACAGGCGAGTCTGGCAAAAGAACGATATTCCAACGCTCTACAACAGTTCAAACAGAGTACAAAGCAAAGCCAAACGTCACGTGTACTCAGCTCATTGAACGCCTTGGCGTCTGCAGCAGAGAAGTGGGCAGGCACAAAACAAAATATCTACACACTGGAGCAAAAAGTGTCCACTACATATGTGAAAGTCAGACAGGAAATCGCCAAGAGACCCAAATAAGAGGAAACCCGGTCCTCTCTGCAACGTACACAACTTTAGATGTAAAGACGCTTCGATGATGATGGAACGAGGTGGAGCTATTGCAGTCCAAGTTGGAAACGAAACGTACGGGGGCAAAAGGTTTTAAACGTAAACGTTACTGGATTCCCAGCGTTGTACTAATTTTGATCATAGGTTTTATTGGGATTGGTACACAATGGACACCCAAAATAACGGTATTTTTATTACAATCATTAATTGAAACTGCTAATCCAGACACAAATAGCAAGGACACTACGCTCTCGGATGGGATAACTCGTGTTGCGGATGTACCCTATGCAGACGAAGGGCGTAATGACAGTACGCTGGATATCTATTATCCTTCCGTAACATCGGAACCTTTGCCTGTTGTGTTGTGGGTTCATGGTGGTGGATGGGTCTTGGGTGACAAAAAGGATATCGCAGATTATGCCGTACAATTAGCCAAACAGGGTTACGTTGTGGTCAGTATGAATTATGCGCTCGCACCGGATACGAAATATCCCATTCCCGTGATCCAGACGAATCAGGCTTTGACTTACGTGAAGAACCATGTCAGTGAGTATCAGGGTGACCCGGAAAACATATTTCTCGCAGGCAATTCGGCAGGTGCCCAGATTGCAAGTCAGACTGCGGCAGTGGTGACCAATCCATCTCTGGCTAAACTGATGAATATAACGCCAGCCGCCCAGCCGGAAGAGTTGCGTGGGGTTCTGCTATTCTGTGGTCCATACAATCTAAGCACGGTAGCCAATACAAGCTTTCCACTCATACGGACATTTCTCTGGTCATATACGGGAGTCAAAACATTCGAAGACTATCCACGTCTGCATGAAATGTCGACCGTGCTTCAGGCTACAGCAGCGTACCCGCCTGCATTTATTACCTCAGGCAATGATGACCCGTTGACCAGTCAATCGATTGAGCTGGCACAAGTATTGAAGCGCCTTGATGTTGAGGTGGAAACCTTGTTTTTCTCGAACTCATCAGAGAAGCTGGGACATGATTATCAATTTAATCTGGAGAGTGACGCTGGACAACAGGCGATACATTCGGCAGTACGATTCATGCAACAGTATAGTCGATGAGCAGACAAGTCTGTGGTACACTCGAAGCAAATGAGGGCGCAGGAGGAGAAGTATGGCAGATAAAGAAGATTTGACCCGGTTCGGGGTGGCTTTTCCTACACCTCTAATTGAGCAGTTTGACCAGTATATTGAGGAACAGGGATACAAAAACCGATCGGAGGCTTTCCGTGATCTTGTTCGCAAAACATTACTTCAACCTTCTGTATTACAATCCGACCAGGATGTGGCAGGCACCATTGTGATGGTCTACGATCACCATATCAGTGATCTTCCCATTCGTTTGATGGAGCTGCAGCACGAGGCGCATCATGACATCATTTCCAATATGCACGTGCACCTGAACCATGACCAATGCCTGGAGGTAATTGCCGTACGGGGTAACCTGGGACGATTGCGTCATTTGCATCAACAGATCCAGGTACAAAAAGGTGTTTTGTATGCGGAGCTGTCCGTGACTTATGTAGATGAACTCAACAAACTGGCTCATGCTCAGAGTCGTCAGGAGGGCAATCCGGATCAAAGTCTGGATCACAATCAAGGTGCGGGTCAGCATGGTCACAGCCATCATCATCGCTCTACGGAGTAAGACAAATACGAATACGAGTGTAATTTCTATGAAAATATAACAAATCTAAAAAACAGACTATTGGTTAGATGCCAACTGTCTGTTTTTTTTGTTTGTTATAATACCTGACTTTATAGAACGCTACAAATGCTCGGTTATACAACTTTTTATTTATTAATTCTGAAATATGAAAAAATATGGATTACGAAGTTAACTTTGTTGACATATGATTTGTATTTTGTGCTACAATTTCTCTAAAAAGTAACACGAAATAAGTGAGTGCAGCGCATATTTAGAGGGGGAACGACCAGAATGGGCAGATTTTCATGGAGATGGGGAAAACGAAAAGGTAGAACAGGATTAGGCATCTTGCTTGTATGTTCCATTGGTTTATCGGGTTGTGCACAGGGGGCTGAGCCAACAGTTTCATCAGCAGAGAATGGACAGTCAGGAACAACCTCAACCAAAGACGAATTGGTGCTGGCCGTTGGCACGGAGCCGGAAGGTGGGTTTGATCCAACAACCGGATGGGGGCAATATGGGTCACCACTTTTCCAGAGTACCTTGCTGAAGAGGGATGCCAAGCTACAACTGGTTAACGATCTGGCTACCGCATATTCAGTTAGTGAAGATGGGCTGACCTGGACGGTTACACTTCGGAACGATGTAAAATTCTCTGATGGGGAGGCACTTACGGCTGAAGATGTAAAATTTACGTTTGATACGGCTGCCCAGAGTGGGTCTGTGATTGATTTGACGAATATGGCTGATGTGAAGGCACCTGATGATAGCACGGTCATATTTACACTGAAGTCGCCGCAGTCGACATTCATCAGTCTGCTGACGACACTTGGCATTGTACCTGAACACGCCTATGGTGCCGATTATGCGGAACATCCGGTCGGTTCGGGACCATACAAGCTGGTTCAGTGGGACAAAGGACAACAGGCTATCGTTGAAGCCAATGAAGAATATTACGGTAACAAGTCTGCATTCCACAAACTCACCTTCCTCTATCTGGATGAAGATGCAGCCTACGCCGCTGCACAGGCAGGTACAGTGGATATCGCTGCTATCCCGGCAGCGTTTAGCAAACAACAGGTGAATGGCATGACATTAGAGGCCGTGAAAACCGTAGATAACCGGGGCATCATGTTCCCCATGCAGCCTGCTGGTGCCAAGTCGGGCGAGGGTCTTCCCGCAGGGAATGATGTGACATCTGATCTGGCGATTCGCCGAGCGGTGAACGTTGTGATTGATCGTGAGGCTTTGGTTGAGGGCGTACTGGAAGGGTACGGTCGTCCAGCGTATTCCGTCAGTGATGATCTGCCTTGGAGCAATGCAGAAGCTGTATTTACGGATGCCAATCTCGAAGAAGCGAAGCGCATTCTGGCATCTGGTGGCTGGGTGGATGCGGATGGTGATGGTATCGTTGAGAAAAACGGCGTTAAGGCCGAGTTCAATCTGCTTTATTTTGCAGGTGATTTAACAAGACAATCTCTGGCGTTAGCTACTGCGGATATGGTTGCCCAGGCGGGAATTAAAATCAATGTTGAAGGCAAAAGCCGTGAAGAGACAAAAAAGATGGCTTACTCCAACGCAGTATTGTTTGGGTGGGGCAGTCATGATCCACTGGAGACGTATAACCTCTATAGCAGTACCCACAAGGGAGAAGGATATTACAATGTAGGACTGTACAGTAATCCTGTCGTGGATTCATGGATGGAGAAGGCTCTTCAGGCCACAAGTGAGGAAGAGGCATTGCCGTTCTGGCAGAAAGCAGAATGGGATGGAACAACAGGTTTCAGTTATCAGGGTGATGCGCCATGGGCATGGCTCGTAAATATAGATCATCTGTATCTGGTTACGAATGGACTGAACATTGGTGAGCAGCAGATCCATCCTCATGGTCACGGCTGGCCGGTGACAACCAATCTGGAGGAATGGTCCTGGGATAACAGCGCGAAATAAGAAGCATAACAGTAGCTTTAGCCTGAATTGGGGAGAGATTGGATGACAGGCAGGAATGGATGGGCGAGATTTGTTGGTTTTAAAATGTTGCGACTTGTATCTCTATTGGTTGGAGTCAGTGTGTTGTCTTTTATATTAATGCAATTCTCTCCTGTTGATCCAATCGAAGCCTACATTGGTGGAGACATGATCAGGGTAAGCGCCGAACAGCGCAGTTTAATCGAAGAACGTTGGGGATTGAATGAATCTCCCGTGGAACGATTACTAACCTGGGGACAAACGCTGATTCAGGGAGATCTGGGGACATCAATGATTTACAGACAACCTGTAGCGGATATTATCCAGGAACGATTCATGAATTCTGTCGCACTTATGGCTGTAGCTTGGATATTATCCGGCATCATTGGTTTCACTCTTGGTGTAGTTGCCGCCATGAGACGGGATTCGAAGCTGGATCGCCTGATCTGTTGGTATTGTTATACGCTGGCTTCCACGCCAGTATTCTGGATTGCGCTGTTGCTGCTGATGGTATTTGGTGTGTGGCTTGGATGGCTTCCGGTTGGGCTTGGAGTACCCGCCGGGATGTCAGCTGATCAGGTCACATGGGGAGATCGGGCTATTCATATGATTCTGCCAGCGTTGACCCTCAGTTTGACTGGGGTAGCTTCTATTGCTTTGCATACCCGGCAGAAGCTCACGGATGTGCTCGAGTCAGATTATATTCTGTTTGCGAGAGCGCGAGGTGAGCGTGGATTTCAGCTGTTCCGTCGACATGGGTTCAGACATGTTGTTTTGCCAGCCATCACGCTGCAGTTTGCTTCGTTCAGTGAACTGTTTGGTGGGGCTGTGCTTGCAGAACAGGTTTTTTCATACCCCGGCCTTGGTCAGGCGACGGTTCAGGCGGGGTTACGCGGTGATGTTCCACTGCTGCTTGGACTTGTGATGTGCAGTGCGATTTTTGTTTTCACAGGTAATATGGTTGCCGACATTCTGTATCGCTTGATTGATCCACGGATGAAGGAGGAGCTGATGTCATGAAGCAGACGGTAGAACGCTCCTCCGAGCAGACGACAGAAACAGCCAAAATACAGAAAGTGAAAACTGCGAATCAAGAGGTACGGTATAACATTAATACCGGGTCTCTACAAGCTGGGAATGGAACAGGAACCTCACGCCCATCGAGAAAAGATTATACGGCTGCCAGAGACCAAAATTTCCGCAACCCTCGCCAAAGAGCGGTGATCTGGGGAAGCCTCGCGGTGATCTGGATTGCCGTTGTGTGGTTGACGGGCAGGCTGCTTCCGGCTGATTCTACGCTGACTTCACTAATGGATCGGAATTTGGCTCCAACCTGGGCGCATCCATTTGGCACAGATTGGCTCGGAAGAGATATGTTCATGCGTACGTTAAAAGGATTGGCAACCAGCATTCAAGTGGGATTGCTTGCTGCATGTGGTGGCGGATTGATCGCACTGCTATTGGGTTTGGCTGCCGCTTCAAGCAAGGCTGCTGACCGGGTAATCTCATGGATTATCGACCTGTTCCTGAGTGTACCTCATCTGGTATCGCTAGTTATGCTGGCCTTTGTATTCGGTGGAGGTCTGGCAGGAGTGGCGGCAGCGATTGCGCTGACGCATTGGCCGAATCTGGCCCGGATTGTAAGAGCGGAGATGATTCAACTGAAATCCGCAGAATACATTCAGGTTTCACACAAGTTGGGCCAATCGAGGTTACAGATTGCGATGCAACATATGTTGCCACATCTGGTCCCGCAGCTGTTCGTTGGCGTACTGCTAATCTTTCCCCATGCGATTCTGCATGAGGCAGCCATTACGTTTCTGGGGCTGGGGTTGTCCCCGCAACAACCGGCAATTGGAATTATTTTGTCAGAGTCGATGAGATATTTATCTGCAGGCATGTGGTGGCTCGCTTTTTTCCCGGGACTAGCATTGTTGCTGGTTGTTCGTGCGTTTGATGTATTGGGCAACAGTCTGAAGACATTGACGGGTACAGGTAGTTCAAGGGAGGTGAGGTAAATATGGCTCTTCTTGATATTGAGGGAGTGTCGGTGTCATTTCGGCGCGCTCGTGGTTGGTTTGGGCACGAACAGACTTATGTCATTCAGAATCTGGATCTTTCCATAAACGAAGGCGAGATCGTGGCTGTTGTAGGCGCAAGCGGATCGGGTAAAAGTGTGCTGGCGCAGGCCATTATGGGTATTCTACCTGCCAATGCCAGGTTGGAGGGGCGTATTAGCTATAGTGGCGAGCCTTTGACCCCGGAGCGGCAGCTTCATCTGCGTGGTGATGAACTGATGTTGATTCCACAATCCGTCAGTTATTTGGACCCGTTGATGAAGGTGGGGAGGCAAGTTCAGCCGGTAACCCGAGATTTGGGAAGGAAGAGTCGCTTCATAGCTCGATCCCACTTGAAAAAGACGGAGCAGGAGCTGACGGATCGTTATCATCTTCCTCAAGGAACAGCCGGGAAATACCCGTTTGAGTTGTCCGGAGGTATGGCAAGGCGGGTGTTGATGGCGACAGCGACCTCAGGTCAGCCCAAGCTGATCATTGCAGATGAGCCGACACCAGGTATTCATCCCGAAGTACTGGCCGAGACGATGAGGCAATTTCGCGAGCTTGCAAATGAAGGCGTAGGTATCCTGTGGATCACCCATGATATCACGACAGCCCTGACGGCAGCGGATCGCATCGCTGTATTTTATGCGGGTACCAATGTAGAGACGGCGCAGGTGGATGATTTTAAAGGGAATGGAGAACGTCTGCGTCATCCATATACAAAAGCGCTCTGGAATGCGTTGCCGCAGAACGGATTTCAGCCACTCCCAGGCTCCCAGCCGTTGGCAGGTCAAGAGATCACGACAGGATGTTCATTTGCTCCCCGATGTAGCGTAGCAACCGTTGCATGTACCCGCGAACGTCCAGAGCTTCGTAAGGTACGGGGCGGAGAAGTGAGGTGTTTCCATGTCACTTGAAGCACGGGACGTGAGTTACCGTTACGATCCGAAATCGTGGGTGTTCCAGCAGATGAATATGCAGGTGAAACAAGGCGAAGTCGTTGGCTTGTGGGGACCAAGTGGCTGTGGGAAAACAAGTCTTGGACGCATCCTTGCAGGATATGCCGAACCTGTGGCAGGACAAGTACTTCTGGATGGGAACCCACTCCCACGTACAGGAGTATGTCCGGTTCAGCTGGTATTCCAGCATCCGGAGAAAGCTGTGAATCCACGCTGGCGAATGCGCCGCGTATTGCAGGAGGCGTCTGTGCAGGATAAACAGTTGCTCGAAGCTTTGGGTATTCAGCAGACCTGGTTGGACCGTAGGCCGACTGAATTATCCGGTGGAGAACTGCAACGTTTCTGTGTGGCGCGGGCGCTTGGCACAGCGACACGTTATGTGATCGCAGATGAGATGACAACGATGCTGGATGCAATCACTCAGGCACAGATATGGCATACCGTGATGGAAGTGGCTCGCCAGCGTGATCTGGGGCTATTGATCATAAGCCATGATCGGGATTTGTTGAACAGGTTGTGCGACAGAATTACACCGATGCCGATATCGATGTGACTGTAATTTTAATTATGTTTTGAATAAATAAAATGATCGAATACAAATGGGGTGCCCTTTGTGAAGTCATTGACCATGAATATGAGTCATGGACTTGACTACGGGGCACCCCTTTTTCTATCTTGACAAATATTCACCATTTAACAAACAGTACACGTTTTGTTCGCAACGTACATAGATGTAACTGACAGCTTATTTGCCCGACACATTGCTTAACAACACAGATAACCTGCGCATCGCCTCTTCAACCGTGGAACGTGGACAGGCTACATTAATGCGCATGAACCCTGTGCCCTCTGTTCCAAAGAAGCTCCCGTCATTGAAAGCAAGCCCTGCTTCATGAAGAAGCATATTGCATAGTTGTGCATGTGGGATATTCAGCTCCCGGAAATCCATCCATAACAGATAGGTCGCTTCGGGCAGATGCATCTTAATCTGAGGCATATGTTCCGCAACATATTGCTGTACATACGCCATATTTCCACGGATATAGGCAAGGCACTCATCCAGCCATTCCTCGGCATCATTGTAAGCAGCTTCGGTTGCGACAGCCCCCAGTGTGCTGATATTGGCAAGTCCCATCGTTTTTACACCCTGCGCGAACGATTCCCGTAACTTAGCATTGGGGATAATGATGTTGGATGTGCAGAGGCCAGGAATGTTGAACGTTTTGCTTGGAGCCGTACAGATGATACTTAGATCAGAGACGGCGTCCGAGATCAGGGTCAGTGGTGTATGAGTTCCGCGCTGATGAACAAGATCGGCATGGATTTCATCTGAAACCATCAGTACGTTGTATTGCAGACACAATGACGTAAGCCCTTCAAGCTCTTCACGAGTCCATACCCGTCCAACCGGGTTATGAGGACTGCACAGAATCAGCATTTTGACCCGACCGGTCTGCAAGCTGGATTCCAGTTGTTCCAGATCCATCGTGTAATGACCGTTATTCTCTACCAAAGGATTGGTGATCAGTTCACGGCCCTGACCACGTACTACTTCATAGAAGGGAGCATACACCGGGGTTTGGATGACCACTGCATCTCCCGGCCCCGTGAATCGTTGTACAGCAATGCTGAGTGCGGGCACAATACCTGGAGTGAATACAATCCAGTCATCGTTAATCTTCCAGTTGTGGCGCCGTTCCATCCAGCCTGCAACAGCTGCATGATACGCTTCAGTCCGTACTGTATAACCAAAAATCCCGTGCTCCATCCGTGTTTGCAGGGCCTGAATGACGGATGGTGGAGCAGCAAAATCCATATCGGCCACCCACATCGGAAGCGCATCAGCAGCACCGAATATATCCTCAAGCGCATCCCATTTTTCTGATCCGGTAGAGATCCGGTTAATAGACTGGTCAAATGTACTGGTATTGTTATTCATCGTATTTAATCCCCCTTGAGTTCCGTTCCTTCGACCACAAATCGACAAATAATTATCTAATACATTGGTTAATTTCGCAACTGTTGTGCATGTATGATTAGCTTCATATGTATGGTCCGGAATTCAGGACTTTATTCATATAAGAACAACTTAACGAGCGAGAGTACAGCGGGAATACGACAAAGACTATTTTTGTACGCCCTTGGTCCTGTTTTGTTCATATATTATTTACAACCTCTTGTCAGATGCTATTATATTGCTAACATTCGGTGGAACAACGGGCTGTTATCCGAATAAGCTCGTACCCATACATGATGAGCATAACTACATGAGTCTTTCGCGTACATCGAGCGATCGCTTGAATCGTATTATGCATAAGGCTGACATTTGAACTCAGGAGGCGTTTAGGGATGAAAAGCAAAAAGTGGTTGATTGCTGCGGGTGTGTTTGGCATGGTGTTAACCGGATCGGCAGGTGTATATGCAGGTACACAACTGGAGACAATCAAAGCTTATCTGAACCATGGGCTCGCCATCGAAGTGAACGGACAGAAATTTACACCGACAGGTGACCAGGGCAAAAAGCTTGCGCCAATTACATATCAAGGCAGTACATATCTCCCCGTTCGTTCGATTGCAGATGCGTTGAAGACCGAAGTGAAGTATGATTCCCAAAACAATAAAGTAAGCATCGGCTCTTCAAGCTCTTCTGGTGGGTCAACATCCACAGGCAACAGCGGAACGACATCACCATCTACAGGTACGAACTCACAGGCGGCAGGTGTGAAGTCCAAGTATCTGCCAGCAGATTTCCCATTACCGAAGGATGCGAAGGCAACAAGTCTCATTGAGAACATAATGGATGGTGATAAAAAAGTAGTGCTCACGTACACAACCAAAGAAACGTTGCTAACCGTTGGAACATCCTACAAAGACTACTACCAGACCAAAAATTTGAGTCAGAACACTCAGGATATACAGGCAGACGGCTTCAGCATCGTGGGTCGTGAAGATGGCAAATATGCCGTGACCATCACAGGTTCGGTGTCTGCAACCAACAAGGATCTGAATGAAATCACCGTAGTGTGGGGCGAAGAGTAATCCTTCCTTCTATAAAAGGTGAACAGCAAAAGCCGCCCGTTGAAATCATAACAGATTTCATTGGACGGCTTTTAGGGTTGAATCCATATCTGGTTCTATACTCTGAATTAATAGTCTAAATATTAGTCCGTTACAGGTACTCGTTGAACCATCCGGCAATATGCTCCAAACGGCGTACCCTCAAGTGAGGGTGACCTCCACGGGACAACTCGTGGTTTGCCCCTGGGAAACGAACAAGTCTTGTGGTCTGCTTGCGCCGTTTTAATGCAATGAACAACTGCTCGGCTTGTTCAATTGGACACCGCAGATCCTGTTCGCCATGCAAAATGAGCAGCGGAGTACTGACGTTTCCGACATAAGCGAGCGGGGAATGTTTCCATAGTTTTTCCGTGTCATCCCACGCGTTACCGCCAATCTGGTCTTCCGTGAAGAAATATCCAATGTCACTTACACCGTAGAAGGATAGCCAATTGGAGATGGAACGCTGGGTAACAGCCGCCTTAAAGCGGTCCGTGTGTCCAACAATCCAGTTGGTCATGAAGCCACCATAACTGCCCCCGGTTACGCCCAATCGTGATTCATCGATAAACTCATACTGGGACAGGGCATAATCCACACTCTCCATGAGATCGCGATAATCGCCACCGCCATAATCTCCGCGACAGGCGTCTACAAACTGCTGCCCGTATCCGAGGCCACCGCGTGGATTGATATACACAACAGCGTAGCCTTGTGCGGCGAGAATTTGGAACTCGTGCATAAACGTAAAACCATACATCATGTGCGGGCCGCCATGAATCTCCAGAATGGTCGGGATTTTGACCCCGTCGACCATGCCATGAGGTTTCATGATCCATCCTTGCAGTCGCAGGCCATCTGAGGAATTAAACCAGAAGGTCTCAGGTGTACTAAGGTGGATCTCATCCTCAAGCTGTGGATTGCTACGGGTGAGCTGAATCGGTTCTACCTCAGGATCTTCCGGTTGTTCATATATATATAGATCACCAGGATTTAGTGTATCGGCTACAGCGGCAACGATCTGCCCGTTTTCCAACTCGGCAAATTGATAAATCTCCCGTTCGTCAGGCCATATATAGTCGGCACTGCTGCCGTCTCGAGCGAATTTGGCGATGCGTACACTACCATGGATAGTCGCCAGACAGAAGATTGAAGAACCATCCCTGCTGAATACTGGCCCCGTGGTTGTCAGATGTGATCGCATGTCGCCAACAATGCTGTGATTCAACTGTACGTCCCAATCGGTGCTCAGACATACGAGTTCACCACCTGATATTGGAAGGGTGTACAACTTCACAAGCGTGGCATTTCCATAGGAACGGTCACTGGCGAGCAGTGCAAGAGATTGTCCATCCGGCGCAAAGGCCAGTCGGCTGAACGTATACCCTTCCGGGGTCAACTGCTGCACATCCGATCCGTCTGCCTTGGCAAGGTACACATGATTAGTCAGGGTGTAATCATTATGCTCCTCGCCTTCTTCAGGCATCTGCGCAATCCAAGCGATGGATGTTCCGTCCGGGGACCAAGCGTAGTCTCCAACGTCATAATGACCTGTAGTTACAGGGAGTGGTTCCACATCGATCGGTGCGAGAGCGAAGAGGTGGGAACGTCGACCGTTCCATAATCCGCTGGCATCTGATTTCATGCGAATCCGGTCTACGACATGTTCTTGCAGCAGTTTGGGTTTATCGTCTATAGGATCTGTATGTTCTGATTCTTCATTTCCGCTCATATCCACGGATGATTTCGCAAGTATGGTATGACCATCCGGTGACCAGAGCAGAGAACTGACGCCATGTTTCAGGTGACTGATTTGCTGTGCTTCTCCGCCATCTGATGCGATAATCCAAACTTGGGATTTCCCATCAACCTCTCTTAAAAAGGCAAGCTGAGACCCATCGGGCGACCAGGCAGGGGAATGATCCTTCTCACCAGAGGTAAAGGGCCTGTCCTTCTGACTCCCCAGATGCAGCAGTCTCAGGTGAGAACAATAACCGTCACGTGCTTCATTCGTTTTCCGGCTTACATATACCAGTTGTCCGCCTTGAGGGGACGGAGTTGGATCATTAACCCATGTAATCTGATAAAGATCTTCCGATGTTATGCCGCGCTGACTCATCATTGTTTGTCCTCCCACCATGAATTAGAATTGGTTAATTTCCTAACCTTTCCATTTATATTAACGGAAAGCTAGGGACAGGACAATAAGGGTGACAACGGAGGGGACAGAAATAACCTGAAGAAGCGGAGCGTTCGCCTAAAAGCTTTCTGAAAGAAAGCTGCATCGGAAGCATAGGCTATCCCCGGATTTTCACTTTGAAAAAGTGGAATCGAAAAATCTGGGGATAACAGCGATCGGAAGGTTGTTCTGTCATCGGAGTGACCCATGCAAACATTCTTTAGTTCAATTCATATAGGTGTGTTAAAGGATTTGCTCGAAGGATGACGAATCCTAATGTTGAATAAGCGCAGAAATGACGAAAAATGGTCTTAATTCAATGTTTAACATTGGTTAATTTGGTTTAATGTACAATGCAATTCCTGTTCTACATTCAGGTATTTGGTTCATAACCATTCGTTTATATAGAACTTGTATGATTCAGTCGCAATGGAGGAGGAACGTCACGTTGAGCACATCCTATCAGCAGCATGTGGAATATCCAAACCGGAAACGAATGGCGTGGCTCACGGCAGGGGCAGCACTTTTTGTGGCAGCCGGATTTTTTTTGATTTTTGATCGTTCTTCAGTTACGAATGATTCCATCCTTTCGGATGTGATTGGACTTCTATCCATTTTGTTTTTCGGGCTATGTTTCTGTTACAGTCTGGTAAAGATGATCAAGAAGGAACCTTCTTTTGTAATCGATGAGGATGGGTTTGTGGATGCATCTTCTTATACCGCAGGAGGAGCCGTGGCCTGGAGAGACGTTGAGAATATTTTTATGTATGAATTAATGGGACAGAAAATGATCGGGGTCAAGTTGCGGGACGAGAAAGCCTTTCTGGATCGCCAGAACGGGATGAAACGCAAATTGATGACGGTCAACAGCAATATGGTCGATGCAACCATCAGCGTTGCCCAAAGTAGCCTCACAGTGCCACTGGATCAATTGTATATCATGATGATGAGCCACTGGAGACATGTGAGTGATAACATGATTTATGATTCGTATAATCGTCGTTAGAGAGGTCACAATGTCCATAGAGTCTTCAGAATGGAGGAATATAGATGATGCATGGTAATCAAACACGCACGATTCTACTTCCGGATGGAACTGCCCTGCCTGCGATAGGACAAGGCACATGGAACATGGGAGAGAAACAATCCAGCCAGCAAGAAGAAGTACGCGCACTGCGTTCCGGTATTGAACTGGGAATGACCGTGATTGATACGGCGGAGATGTATGCAGAAGGTGGGGCAGAGGTTGTTACGGGAAAGGCCATCTCGGGCCATCGTGATGAAGTTTTTCTCGTATCCAAAGTGTATCCCCATCATGCGGATCGCAATCAGATGATTACGGCCTGTGAACGTAGTCTTAAGCGCTTAGGAACAGATCGCCTGGATCTGTATCTGCTCCACTGGCGAGGGGGAGTACCACTCGAAGAGACGGTTGAGGCTTTGGAACAATTAAAGCAATCCGGTAAAATCCTTCGCTGGGGTGTATCGAATCTGGATACAAGGGATATGCAGGAGTTATGGAGTCTGCCGGAGGGGTCTCAGTGCATGGTGAATCAGGTGCTCTACCATGCAGCTTCGCGTGGTATCGAACATGATCTGCTTCCCTGGATGCGGGAACGGAGCGTTCCTGTAATGGCGTATTGTCCACTGGCACAGGGTGGCAGACTTCGAAGTGAATTGTTGGAGCATCCAGTCATTCAGAAGATTGCGCAGGATCGAGGAGTTACGACTTCGCAGATCGCATTAGCCTGGGTGATCAGGGATGGAGATGTACTGGCGATTCCGAAGGCGGTACAGCTGAATCATGTGGCAGACAATGCAACAGCAGTGAATATCGTTTTGACACAAGAGGAACTCGCCCGTTTGGATGAGGCATTCCCTGCACCTAAAGGCAAAGTACCTCTAGATATCGTGTAAAATAGATAACAATACGATTAATAAAGTTATGCAGAGCAGATCTTCACGATCTGCTCTTTTTTTTGTCTGGATATCGATAGCAGAAGCTTGCCCATCAATTGAGCGAATATATATTTTAACAAATGGGCTTTACAACACTATTTCACTAGTGTACTATGTAACTAACACACCAGTACAGAGAGGAGCGAGAGCTTTGTGACTATAGAATTTGATAACAATTTACCAATCTATCTGCAGATCATGCAGTACATCAAAAGACAGATTGTAACCGGGACACTTCAGGCAGGTGACAAAATTCCTTCGGTTCGTGAACTGGCGGCTGAACTACAGATCAATCCAAATACAGTACAACGGACATTTCAGGAGCTTGAGCGGGAAGAAGTGGTCGAAACCAAACGGGGCTTAGGCAGATATGTGACCAGTGAGGAGCGGAAGATTATGACGATCAAAAAAGAGATGGCCGGTGAATTGCTGGAACGCTTTCTGACCGGAATGCAGGAACTGGGGATCGAAGAGCAGGATATCTTATCCATCGTAGCCGATGCCGTTGCGGAAGGAAAGGGAGGAACAACGCATGAGTAACATCCTTGAACTGAACCAGATCAATAAGACATATGGCAATAAGAAAGCGCTCAGTAATATTACATTGGATATTGCTCCAGGACGAATCGTAGGTCTGCTGGGTAGCAACGGTAGTGGAAAAAGTACGCTCATGAAGCTGGTTGCAGGTTTGTTGCATCCGAGTAGCGGAACGATTCAAGTCATAGGTAAGCCTGTTGGGCTGGAGACGAAGGCGTTGGTTTCATTTATGCCGGATCGCCCATTAACCGAGAAGTGGATGAGAGTGCGGGATGCGATTGCGTACTATCGCGATTTCTATGCTGATTTTGATGAAGAGAAGGCGCGGGAGATGCTGGACTTCATGAACCTTGTCGAGAGTGACCGGGTACGGCATCTGTCGAAAGGGATGAATGAACGACTACAACTAACACTGGCACTTTCTCGTAAGGCTCGTCTGTATTTGCTGGATGAACCGATTGGCGGAGTAGATCCGGTTGCGCGTGGCAAGATTCTGGATGCGATCGTCAAATTCTATGATGAAGACAGCAGTCTGATCATCTCCACGCATCTTGTGAATGATATCGAACGGATTTTTGATGAAGTTGTCTTTATTCGCGAGGGTGAGCTGGTGATGCGGGAAGAAGTGGAAACGCTCCGTCTGAAATATGGGAAAAGTGTGGATGAGATGTTCAAGGAGGTCTATGCGGAATGATGACATTATTGAAGTATGACTTTAGAAGGAACTGGAATACACTGCTGGCTGGGCTAGTTATTTTGATTATCGCTCAAGTGGGGCTTTCCCTTTTCGTGTCTGAGGTCACAGGGATTGTGCTTGGCATTATGGGTTATGTTGGAGTAGGTGTGGCTATTTATGTGAAAATGATCAAAACATACACGTCCAATATCCGCTCTTATAATCGCCGTCTGTTACCCGTAACGGGCCTATCACATGTGTTGTCTCCTTTGATCTTTGGACTACTTTGCGGGTTGGGGTTAGTCATTATATTCGCGACTCATGCCTACATCTATATCTCAATGAAGCTACGAATGAACATGGCTACCAATATTGATCTTTCGGGTCTGCATGTTTCGGATTATATTAGTTTGTTGCTGTTTAGCGCATGGGTTATGGTATTCATGACCGTCATTATCTTCCTTTCGATCTCGATTGCAGGCAGCTTCCGTTGGAGAACGGGGCCATGGATTGGAATCGTTGCATTCTTTGTCCTCGTTAATCTGCTTGGCTGGTTGGAAAATATCATTACGACAGGACGTTTCAGTCCAAATGAGATGTTCCGGTATACGGAAGAAAGTACAGGTATTGCAATCACAGCCAATGGTGTACTATGGTCGGACGGCATGTGGGGAAGCATTGTATTTGAAGTCATTGTGGCGGTCATCTTGGTATGGGCTACCATTTACTTGAACAACAAAAAAGTCGAAGTTTGATGACAGGATAATTTGAACGTGATGCGAGCAACCAGAGTTGCTCGTTTTTTGCATCCAGTAATAATCCACTTTTTGAATCCATTACCATTAATTATACGTATATATAAATATATTGTGTGCTCGATGCGAGATTAGTTTAAAGAGAACAAAAGGATATGTAAGCGAAAGGAGGAAGCGTTATGGAATTATACTTCAGGGATAACTTTTTTAACGCAGGTTACACCGAGATTATGAATCCGAACCAGGAACAGGCCGGGCATCTGGATTTGAAAAGTGTCTTTGGTTCTTCGCTTGATGTATCGGATAACACGGGATTGGTCTGCAGCGGCAAATTTCGCATGTTAACGAATCGTTGGGATATCACTGCAGCAGATGGGAGACATCTGGGTGTGCTTCGGGCCAGGTTCAGTTTCTTTAACAAAAAGTATGAATATGATGCGGGATCACGCGGTACGTATGATGTGTCTGCCCCAGCATTTTCGCAGGAATATGATATAAGTGGCAGTGGTGGCCGCATCGTGGCCAGTTTCCGTCGCACCAGCGGCTGGTTTAGTTCAGGGGCATTTGTATTAGATAACCAGTCGGAACAACTGGACACGTATGAATTAATTGCAGTGGTCATGGGCGTGCACGCGATTAACAAAAGACGGAACTCGGCTGCCAGCAGTGGTGGAACCTAGTTTAGGCGCATGTATAGCAAAAAGGTTTGGATGAGATCATCCAGACCTTTTTTTCGTATATGGATATGGATATGGATATGGATTTGGCTTTTGAGCAATAGTTATGGTTAACCCACTCTTACAAAATCATTGACCATCGGCTTTCGCAAGAGAGCCTTCCTCGCGTTGGGGGTGCTGAACTTCATTGGAGTGTTTGGGATGCATAACAGAATCTGTCTCTGCATAACGGGCCAATGCCTTGGCAGCTGTCTCGGACATTCGCTCCCGCAGCACTGTGTGGTCAGCGATTCGAACCCGTTTGCCTAGAAAACGCATCTTGGATAAGACATAATCCATCTCATTCCGCGGAACGGTCAGCTCGATTCGATACGTCTGCTCGGCTTCCAGGTACTCGACCTGTTTCTCGAAGCAGGAGAAGGCATAGAGGATGCGGGATAACTCCTGATTGAACTCAGGCAGAACCTCGATGGTGATGGTCGTTTTGCGCTTCTCCGTAATTGCGGCAATTCGAGCAGTGTAACTCGAAGCGGTATCCGGTTCAACCTGCTGGGCTTCCACGGTAACGATGCTGTGCAGTTTGGTGGACATGAGTTTGTCGAAGCGAGGCGCGTACCAGAGCACGTACCATTCTTTTTTTACCATGGAATACTCCAGTTTATACGGGAAGCCGAATTCATCCTGGCTTGTGCGTCCATTGCGGACGCGGCCTGTCATTCGAAATCCCTGATGATGCAGAATGATTAGCCGTAACTGTCGAAGTAGTGGGTGAGAGACACTGTTTTCTTCGCTTTTGGCTTTTTCAGTCAGGTAATCTTGAAGGTGCAGGTCCTGCTCACCATTCAGCATGTTGTACATTTTATCCAACGTTACAGCGCTTAGCGCTTCTCTCGCAGCAGGGTGATTCAGCATCATGCGAAGCCAGGCCCGTTCCTGTGAGGTCCAGGTGAACAGTCCGGTTTCATTCAGTCGTGTCATCATCTGGTAATTGAACATCTTCTCGAACAGGTTCATAATATTCCGCAATCTCCTTCCATTCCTTGATCATCTCCTGGCGTAGTCTCTGAGGTGCGATTATTTCACAGCTGGAGCCAAAACTCCGTAACCACGGTTTGATCTCGGTGGTACCGTTGACCTGAATTTCATAGAGAAAGGTATGATCCGTTTCGGGTATAATTTTGCCCCATTGACCTTGCAGACGAACCCGATCCAGAATGAAGTTGCGCTGACCACGCTCCGGGTGGAAAAAGCGTGCTTGAACCGTCACAGTATTCCCCGTATCCACGAGCCAACTGTAGCGACTAATGTCGGTCCACTGCTGCTTCAACTCGAGCATGTATTCCTCTTCGACTGACTCCTCTTCCTCCAGTTGGGTTATACCTTCCATGCGGAATTTCACAAAGCCACGGCGGCCCTGATATCCAATGACATACCAACGACCATACTGATGGTCATAGATCACTTCAAGGGGCACGATCCGGTTGGATCGACCATCTGCTTCCCGTTCAAAACGTGGATTCGTATTCTGTGAACTGTAGCTGGATGGTTTTTTCGGTGAATAGTATATGAACTGCACACGCTTGCGCTGACGAATCGCACCAAGCAGTGTGTAGAGATGCGCTTCATCCAGGATACGAGAATAATAGTGATACTTGTAGATATAGGGTTCGGTAGCTTCTTCTTGCGGGAAACTTGCCGTAATGGCTTTTTTTAAACTGTCCCGCAATAAGTACCCCTGTACGGAAGGAACTTGGGTGTTCGCCATCATATCCACAAAATCATACAACTCCAGCTGTTCCACCACTGTTAATTCGGTAAGGACGTCCTGTTGTAAAGCATATCGATACGGTCTGCCACCGGGCTCTTTTCGAATAACCCCAACCTCTTCCAAATACTTCAGGTCGGAGCGAATGGTTTTCTCGTCAGGTAACGCCAGATCCTCCGGCAGATCAGCACAGCAGGCGTCCAGCAGTTCCATTGCGGTTAAGGCTTTATGTTGTAAGGTATGTAAAAGAACAGAAAGACGCTGAACTTCAGTCTCTTTCATCGACTTGGCGCGGAAGAGAAAGAGCAGCATTGGCTCTGCCGACTCCCCGTATTGGAAGCGGACGAGATCTGCCATTTCCCGGCCTGCTTCGGCACTTGAGCGTTGGTCGGCGACGGTCTGCATGATTTCTTTTAATCTGCGATTGGTTTTATCAAAGGTATGTACGGATATGCCAAGCCGCTCGGCATATTGTTTGCGGTTATATGCACCGCTTGTTAGGGATAACATGCGTAAGAACTGAATTTCTTTGTCAAAACTCTCTCTTGCCATGAACATTCACTCCTCGTTATCCCTTCATTGTAGCAGGATGAGCGGAAGGTTTCATTTTAAACTTATGAAGGTCGTCATACTTTTACCATGTTCGCGTGTAGATGTGTGAGGCATAATGAGGTTGTGAAGCGGGGCAGCAACAAGCGCTGTGGATCAAGGTTCCGAGGCGCCAGGGAGGGTTACTTCGACTGTTAATCGACCAGGTCATTGGTTCGAATCCAATCGCCGCCGTACATGGCGGTGTAGCTCAGCGGTAGAGCGGGTATTATACCTTCCCACCTTTTTCCTCGGAACATTTTATTATGAAAGAACAGCAAATAGACTCACACCGGGAGGTCATGAGTGATGAGCAGAGCAAAACAATTATTTAATCAACCTCAACCAACGACACGTAATCATGGGGGCTACGGAGCCTATGAGCGATTGGTGGAGGAACAATATATACAGATGTTGATGACCAATACATTGAACAATACTTTTTATGCAGATACCCAGCAACTGATGGACGATGCGATGGTCAGTCATCAGGAGATGGCTGAGGTCGATGCAGGGTTTATGGCGCGGGCGCTGGTCTATGCTCGTAATGAAGGTTTGATGCGGTTACAGCCTCTATACGGGCTGGCACTGCTGTCCAAAGTGGACCCGGATCAGTTTGCGAAGATATTCTCCAAGGTGGTACAGACACCGGCTGATTTGGCCGATTTTCTGACCATTCTGAGAGGATTGGGTCGGGGGCAGGGCGGCCGAGCGGTGAAACGTCAGGTAAGTCAATTTTTGAACGGCATTACTGAATATTGGGCGATCAAATACAACGGGCGTGGGCGTGGATACAGTCTGGGCGATATGATCGCTACAGCACATCCCAAGCCGATAGATCTGAAGCAGCAAGCCTTATTCCGTTATTTGCGCGGGCATGAGGTGGATCTTACGGAACTACCGCAGTTGCAGGCGCTTGAAAAGCTGAAAGCTACTCCAAACCCGGCAAGCCGGATGCATCTGATCGAGAAAGGTAAACTGCCGTATTCGGTGGTCACCTCGATCATGCAACCGACACGTACGGTGTGGGAGGCGTTAATGTCACAGATGCCTACTTTTGCGTTGCTGCGCCATCTGAATGCAATGGATCGTGCGGGAGTTTTTGAAAAATCGAAAAATATCGATTACGTAACAGGTCGTCTAACGGATGCAGAAGCCCTGCGTAAGTCGCGCATCTTACCATTCCGATTCGCCAGTGCATATGAAATGATTGCGAGGGAAGAGCTGCGGGATGCTTTGCGACAAGCGGTAGAGATATCCATTGGCAACCTACCAACGCTGCCGGGAAGAACGGCTATTTTCCTGGATCGCTCCGGTTCCATGCAAGGGGATTATTTACGGATTGGTTCGGTGCTGGCACTGGCGCTTTATAAACAAACAAGAGGTAACGCACTGTTCTGGTTATTCGACCATATGGTTGAGGATGCTCGTCCCAAGATGGATGAGAGCATCCTTTCCCAAGCTCACCTTATTCGCGCACAAGGTGGAACAGACACCGGTCGACCGGTGCGGGAACTTCGGGATATCGGAGAAAAAGTGGATCAGATCATTATGATCACCGATGAACAGCAGAATGAAGGCAGCCCGTTATATGCTGAGCTTGAGCGATATCGGCGGATGATGAATCCGGAGTTGAAGGCATTTATTGTGGATATAGCACCTTATCGGCAGGCCATGGTACCGCCACGGGATGGCAAAACCTTTTACATCTACGGTTGGAGTGAAACGGTATTGACGTATATTGCTGAGACTGTAGCAGGATATGATACACTCGCGAACCGAGTGAGAGAGATAGAGATTTAAATTGGGGAATTTGGAGGCAACTGACGATGACCTATGTTGATGAAGAAATGAAAGATACGATCAAACAACAGCTCAAACAGATTGAACAGGAGGAGCAGGTACAGATCATCTATGCCTGTGAATCGGGCAGTCGGGCGTGGGGGTTTCCTTCCCAGGACAGTGATTATGATGTGCGTTTTCTGTATGTAAGACCGCTGGAGTGGTACTTGTCGATTGAGGATAAAAGGGATGTGATCGAACGCCCAATTAGTGACCAGCTCGATATCAATGGGTGGGATCTGCGCAAGGCGTTGAAGCTGTTTCGCAAATCAAATCCACCACTGCTGGAATGGTTGCAATCCCCGATTCAGTATGATGAACAGTATAACGTGGCACAGCATATCCGTGCACTGTCGCCTTTGACCTTCTCGCCCAAGTCCTGTATGTATCATTATCTCAATATGGCAAAGGGTAATTTTCGAGATTATTTACAAGGTGAGCAAGTGAGGATTAAAAAGTACTTCTATGTTCTTCGACCATTACTAGCTTGTGGCTGGATCGAACGTCATGCTGCGATGCCACCGATGGCATTTGAAGAGCTGATTCAAGAACTTGTACCTGCGACTACACCGCTATATACGGAGATTCATGAGTTACTACGCCGGAAAAAGGCGGGCGAGGAACTGGATCTGGAGCCGCAGCTGCCCGCAATACAGGCTTTTTTGGCGGAGAAGATCGAGCATTTTGAACGACTGGCTGGCCAGATGGAGAATGAGCAAATTATTGAATTTGAAGATTTGGACCGGATTTTCCGTTTGGCATTACAAGAGGTGTGGGGGAACAATTAGGACGTTTCTTCTCACCCAGGCAAGCGATTCGATGATGAATGTCCGCGTCCGAACGTTTTATAGTCCAGGTCGGCTGGCTGATTGTGACGAATTGCAATTGCTAGGGAGAGTATGTTCTAAGGAACACAGGACGTCTTATGTTGCCTCAAGGGTGATTTCTTAAAATGTAAGGAACATGGGACACGTTATTTTCCGAAAAAGTCGGATAAAAGGATAGAAAAAGGCGGTTTATCTCCATATAGCGTGACTGGGGTTTGTTAGGTTTCCGAGGGTGCTTCTCATCATGAAATAAGGCGCCAGCGATTCGTTAGCGCTCCATCATGTACTTGTGCTGCTCTGGCTCCGGGACGTTTAAGAACGCTTGGGCTTTCAGCAGGTTTGCAAGAAACGCACTAGTGCGTGACGACATTTTTTATATATAAGGAGGAGAATTGATGCATCTGATCTTGAAAGCAAGCGGCGCTGACGCGGGGGTTGTATCCCATTTGTTAGCGAAGAATCCGTTGAATATATATGACCGCGTAGACAAAGGTGTGCGTGTTAGAATGGTGTACACTGCGGCTACAGAGAACGAAACAGAAGTACTGATTCATGCCGAGCCTGATCCTGTGGATCTGGTCAGAGGTACACCTGATGGATATGACATAACGCAATATATTAACGATCGTGAGTTCGTGACCAGCAGTCTGTTCTGCTCCTACATACGTGCGGCGCTCGGGACGGCCTTGAATGGTAAGCCGAAGGAAGACTATGTGCAGTGGGTGAATCATGCCTTTGAACTGGAACTGAAATTTGGCCCAGTGGCTTCCGATCTGCCCGATAAGGTTGTGGAGGAATTATTCTCGCCATTAGGATACGCCGTTTCGGTGGAGCGTGGAGAACTATCGTATTCATTTGATCTGAAAAATAAAAGCACGGTTCGCCATATCATCCTGCGTGGACGTAATACGGTACAACATGCACTGCGTCAGCTTTTTCTACTGATTCCAGTGCTGGATAATTACAAACATTATTTCATCAGTGAAGATGAGATCGATAAAATCAAACGGTATGGTGAAGGGTGGCTGGATGCTCACCCACTGAAAGAACTCATTGTGAAGCGTACGTTGCGTTTTGCCGAACTGATTCGGCAGTATGAGCGTCAAGAGGGTACTTTGACTGTGTCCTTTGGACAGGAGAGAGGAATATCTCAAGTCTTGGATACGGTTATTCAGGAGAATAAAGCAGGGCATCAGGAAGAAGGAGAACAAGAGCACCTGGGGTCCGAGTCCGATAGCGATGAGAAGCAACTGAATGCAGATTCTAGAGGTCCAGGTGAATGTACGGATGCAGATGTAGATACAGAGATAGAAGATGGTAATGCAAAGATTGCTGATGTAGATACAGGTACAGGTACAGCTGGAGGAGATGGCGGGCAATATGAACAATCTGAACCTCCTGTGCGGTTAAACGAGTTGCGTTATCGTGCGATTACAGATGTGGTTGAAGCGTTGCCAGTCAAACGGCTTATTGTTGATATGGGAGCGGGTGAAGGCAAGCTGTCTGCTCGTTTGGCATACATTCCCGATGTGGAGGCCATTCTGGCCGTTGAACCTTCAGGGCAGTCGCGGCTCCGGGCTATGGAGCGCTTCGCGAAGCTGGAGGGTCGTTCTGGAGTGGTGGCTATGCCGGAGCCAATCATCGGTTCACTGTTTTATTTTGACGAGCAGATGCAAAACCAGGACGTTATGATTCTGTGCGAAGTGATTGAGCATATCGAGGAATATCGTCTGAACGGAATTATGGATACAATCATGAACGAATATCAGCCAGAAGTGCTGCTGGTCACTACGCCAAACAAGGAATATAACGAAGTGTATGCAATGGAGCAGGAAAGCTTCCGCCACCATGATCATCGCTTTGAGTGGACTCGTGCGGAGCTGGCTTCCCGGTGTGAGGAATGGACGCAGCACGGGAACTATGGCTATGAAATTAAGGGTATCGGTGAGCATGTAGAGGGCTATGGACATCCTACCCAACTGGTCATTTTTGAACGGAGAAAGGAGAGTCTATCATGAGTGGAAAAACGGGTTCTAGCGAAACAGCTAGTGTGGGCAGAGGACAGCAGGATCGGAAAAATGAGATGAAGGAAAGACAGCGGGAGATCCGTCTGCCCTATGCAGGTATCGTCGTTCTTGTTGGCCCGTCCAACAGTGGCAAAAGTACGATGTTGGATCGTCTCGTTGCAGAAAGCGTCATTCGCCGCACAGAAGCCGTCTCGTCAGATCAATTCCGCATGCTGGTTGGAGATGATGAGTATGTGGATTGGAAAAATCGACCCCGCAGCGAAGCGGATGTGATCTATGCGGAGTATCAGCAAGTATCGGCCAAAGCATTTGAAGCGATGGAGGCGATGCTGGCAACCCGCTGCCGTCTGAACAAGTTGACCTGGGTGGATGCGACACATCTTTATCCCGAGGATCGCGAGCGCCTGATTCAGGTGGCAAGAAAGGCTCATGTGCCTGTGATTGCTGTGGTGCTGGATATCCCTGAAAAAGAGCTGCTGGAACGTGATGCCCAGCGGGAGTATCCGCGTGGACGTCAACGGGTGAAACAACAGGTGCAGCAGTTCAAGCGCACATTGCGCTCGATCCGTGAGGATGGCTTCGATGCCAGTTATGTGCTGAAGCAGCCGGATGAGATTACGTTTGTCCGCACATCCAATCCGCTGGTGACCGACATGGGTGCAGGTATTGATATCATCGGAGATATTCATGGTTGTTACGATGAAATGATGGAATTAATCGTGCGTCTCGGGTATGTGGACGAGGATGGGAGTGGCCTGTACCGTCACCCTGAAGGACGCAAATTGGTCTCCGTTGGTGACGTAACGAGCCGTGGGCCAGAATCTTTAAAATGTCTGTTGTTCTGGCAACGTCATTGTGCCGCCGAGCTCGCCTACATGATTGACAGTAATCACGGCTGGAAGATCGCGCGTTATCTGGATGGTCGTGACGTTACGTTGAGTCATGGTGACGAACGGGTGGAGATGGAATTGCTACAGTTTGAGCGGGAGCAAGGCCAAGAGACAGCAAAGCGAGTACGTGCAGAGCTTAGGGCATTTCTGCTTGATGCACCATCTCATCTGGTCTTTTCCCGGAATGGGGTAAGACAAGTGGTTGTAGCACACGCGGGAATTCGAGATCATTTTATCGGAAAACAGTCCAAACGCATTCAGGATTACTGCCGATATGGCGATGTGGAGGGTACGGATGAGCAGGGTCGGCCTGTGCGCAAGGATTGGTACGTGGATCACAATTCGGGTGAATGCATCGTCTGGGGACATGATCCCCGTCCATATCCTACGATTGTGAATGATACGGTCAACATTGATCAAGGTGTCGTTTTTGGTGGCATGCTCACTGCTTGGCGAATGCCAGAACGTGAGGCAGTCAGTGTTCCGGCGAAGCAGGATTATGCGAGGGATCCGGATAGTCCATTAAAGCGCTGGGAACAGCGGCGTTTTGCTCCGCCCAACATACGTAAGTTCAAGGAGGGTTTCACGGTTCAGACAGCATCCAAACTTGATGTGTCTGTGCACGGTGAGGTGGCGAAGACGGCGATTGATACATTTTCCCATTATACTGTGCCGCTGGAAGAACTGCTCTACATCCCGCCTACGATGAGTCCGCCGCCGGGTGTCTGTTCTGTAGAGGGATATCTGGAGCATCCACAGGATGCGTTCCAATATTATCGCTCACAGGGCGTTACCCGTATGGTTGCCGAGAAAAAACACATGGGCAGCCGGGCCATTTTACTTCTTTTCCGCGATGAGCAAGCTGCGGTGCAGCGAGTGGGCCGACCGATGCTGGGGAACATTGTGACCCGGACGGGCCGATCCTTTTTTGACCCTTCGACAGAGCAAGATGTGCTTTCCAGATTACATGCGGACTTGACCGTAGACGGTTATTTTGAGCGTCATCAGACGGAGTTTGTATTGCTCGATGCGGAGATTGTACCTTGGAATCTGAAGGCGCGTGAGCTGATTGCTTCACAATATGCACATGTGGCTGAAGCTTCCATGATGGATCGCTCTACGGTGCTGGACAAACTGCGCGAAGCTCAAGCAGCAGGTCGTAACGTAGAGGAGTGGTTGCAGGAAACAGTAGGTAAACTCACTAATGCCGAAACGTTCCGCGATGTATTCCAGAAATACTGCTGGGATGTGGATGATATCGGGGACATTCGGATTGCGCCGTTCCATACACTTGCACATAGCACGGGAGCATTTTGGGAGCAAACACATGAATGGCATATGGAACAAAACCGTGAGTTCGCCCGTATGTCGACCTTGGTGATGGAGACGGAATATCGCGTGATCGCAAGTGAGGCAGATGACGCGGATGTCATTCGTTGGTGGGATGAGATTACAGCGGAAGGACATGAAGGCATTGTCATCAAACCTGAAACGTTCCGCGCCTGGAATAACAACAAAATGATTCAACCTGCGATTAAAGTACGAGGACGTGCATATTTGCACATCATCTATGGGATGGATTACCTGGCACCCGAGAATTTGTCCCGACTTCGTAAACGCAAAACATCCAAAAAAGAACGTCACGCCTTAATGGAGAGTGCTTTGGGCATGGAGGGTATTGAGCGCTTTATACGCAGAGAGCCAGTGGAACGAATTCATGAATGCGTGCTGGCGACGCTTTCGCTGGAGTCAGAGCGAGTAGACCCGCGTTTGTAAACTGTTATGTGAAAATAAATTTTGTTATTAACCTATATTGTATGGGTAATTATGGTGTGATACTCTGGCCAAACTAATTGCTGGAGGTTATCCGTATGCGTATCAAATTAATAAGCAGTTTGCTTGCCATTTTTATGATTTTTGCTACTGTTGCATCTGCCCATCCGGGAAGAACAGATGCAAATGGGGGACATACCTGTCGAACCAACTGTGCAAAATGGGGGCTGAAACAAGGGGAATATCATTATCACAACGGAGGTTCTTCTTCGAGTTCCAAATCTTCCTCTTCAAGTTCATCCAGTTCAGGAAGTACCAAGAAAAGTAATAAGTCTTCAACGGCAACCCAAAAGAAAGCCACTCCTAAACCAGAATATATCAAGTCTGCTATTCAGGTGAAGGTGAATGGTTCCAAGGTTATTTTCACCGAGTCTCCAATTATAATGAATAACACGAATCTCGTACCTCTGCGTGAGATGGCCAAAGCAATGAAAGCCAAAACGTCTTGGGACAGTAAGACTCAGACCATTACCGTTACCAAAGACAAGTACAAGCTAATCTTTACCTTGGGCAGTAAAAAGGTGAAGGTTAACGGGAAAGAAGTCACCCTACAGGCAGCACCCAAAGAAATTAAGGGAACGACGTACATTCCCCTCAGAGTTTTGGTAGAAGGGCTTGGGGCATCCCTCACTTCTTCTGGTAATACGCTGACGGTGAAAGTCAAATAATAAGAATAAGAATTCATAAAGAAGCAGGTTCGGAGTTTATCCGACCTGCTTTTTTTTGTATATGAACTTCGTTAAAGCGAAACCTCATCAGGCCATTTTACTTGGCGCTGCAACTTTTGACATGACCCGGATCAGTCGGTATGAGCAACGGCGCGAATCTCAATCAGTTGATGAGGGAAGGCCAGACAAGATGTCCCAACCATCGTAACAGCCGGACGATGAGTACCAATGTACTCTTTATACACAGCAACACATGGCTCAAGATGCTCCTGCGGGTGAACCAAAAAAATCTCCAGTTCAGCAATGTTCGACTTGGTCACGTTAAATCCTGCGAGCACGCGATCCAAGTTATCCAATGTCTGGCGGACCTGTGCTTCAATATCATCGACACCAATAAACGTCCCCTGCATATCATGCGAAAATTGACCTGCAATGTAGATCGTACCGTTAATGCTGTATCCCTGAGCAACGCTGAATGCCTCTTCCCACGGGACCCCGTGGCTATATATTTGAGCTGTAGTCATAAGTTTCTCTCCTTTGAAAATTCAAGATATGGTTAGTATAAACGGAGAAAAACGACTTGGGCAGTACGCACTTTCATGACAGTGACTATCCATTGGGATAGTGTAAACACGGTGTTTGTGAGCCTAACGACTCATTTCAGAGAATCTTTATATCAGGATATTTAATTTAGGTATAACTAACTTAAGTCCTATATCCTTCCACTAGAATCTGGGTAATAATTATAATAGGCAAGTGATTAATGGAATCTCATAACGTAACGATAGGGGGTAACCTGTATGGCATCTGTGATTCTGCTGGTGAAACAGACGGAGGACGATGAGAAGGTTATTTATCGCTTCGGACCGAATGAGCGAAAGATGGGGCTCATTGAGATGAATAAGATTAAGGAAAGTGTGAAGGAACTGGAACCTGTCCAGGTGGATGGGGTAAGCCCGAGTTTTTTCTTTAACCGAGCCGCGCAGCGACTGGTACGATGTTTATTCAGGGAAGGCGGCAAGTTCCCGGAACGAACGACGTTTGAATCATAGTCTTAGCACCGCAAAAATAAGTCCACAACCCTGCTCATGGGTCATGGACTTATTTTTCGTTTCAGAACGTTTTGGCATAAGAAATCAGTGCTGTTATCGTGATGATGTTAAGCAACGTTGAGATTAGCACCGTCTGGGCTGCAAAATCTGGTTCGTTATCGTATTCTTCTGCGAGAATGGATGCATTGACACCCGTCGGCATACCGGAAGCGATAATAAGTGCCTGTGCAGCGATACCTTCCAACCCAAGCAGTAGCACAATTGAAATCCCGATAGCCGGGCCAATCAGAAGACGCAAAAATGTGCTAATATACACATCAAGGCGATACAGTTGAATTGGATATTTTACAATCTGTGCCCCGAGTGTCAGAAGCGCCACGGCAACCATACTTTGCTGCGCATAGGTCAGTGGCATGGACAGGAACGTAGGCAAGGGAACCTTCCACATGTGTAACAGAATCCCCAGCAAGAGCGCATATGGAACAGGCATTTTAAGAAATCCAATAATCACAGCACGGTAATTACCTTTGAGCTTCGCGCCCTGAATGGACAACACGCCATAGGTAAATGTCAGTAATGCCTGCAAAGACATGACCAGTGCCTGAATGGAAGAGGCGAGTGGATCGCCGCGGAATACCAGTGCATTGATGGGCAGTCCATAGTTGCCTGCGTTATCCAGCATAATACTGTTGTTGAAAGCAGCCTTCATGCCTTTATTCATCCGAAGCGAGCGCGCAAATACAGAACCTACAATATAGAGAATCAATACATATATCGCGTAAAAGAGTGTCACGGTCCCAAGCAGTTCGCCCGACATATCCGAGTGGTACATGCTCATAAAGACGGCTGCGGGGGTAATACAATAGAAATTGATTTTGGCGAGTGTGTACAAGTCCAGCTTGAACACCTTTTGCATCCATGACCCCACGGCGATCAGGAGAAAGACGGGCAGGACGACTTCAAGCATGATGTCTGCAATCATTAGTTCAGCTTCCTTTTTCATGAAAATTTCAATCCGATTTCGAAAATGCTTTGCTCATTATATCATTTTATACACAACCGAATGTGGGAATAGGCTAAAAAAGATCAGGAGGGGTTGCATCATGATTCCAGATCATCTGGATGTTGGTTTATCGATATTGTTTATTGGTTTCAATCCGAGCATTACTTCTGGAGAGACAGGTCATCATTATGCTTACAAAGGAAACCGGTTCTGGCGCATCCTTGAACGGTCGGGGTTAACCCCGCGTTTATACGATGCACAGGAGGATGGAGAGTTGCTGAAGCTGGGATATGGATTCACGAATATTGTGGCCCGTCCCACCAGAGGTATGGAGGATATTACGAAGGAAGAGTACGCAGAAGGACGACAGATTTTACGGCAAAAGCTGGAGGAATACCGACCGGACATCGCCTGTTTTGTCGGAAAAGGAGTGTACACCCAGTACAGCAAGCGTACCAAAGTGCAATGGGGATTCCAGGACGACCCGGTCGTCAAGGAAATTCAGGAGTTCGTCGCTCCGTCGTCCAGTGGACTCGTGCGCATGTCGATGGATGAGATTGTGGCGATCTATTCCCAGCTTGCTGATTTTGTTGCGGAGAAGAACAGGGAAGATTAAGAGGCAAGTAAGGCAGGAAAGGTAAGATAGCAGGAAGAGGCTACCACGGAATGTGTGATTCGGGTTGCCATAAAGTTCACCACCAAACCTGTAGAGAATGTGCAGCGGCAATTACAGAATGTTGGTACGCAGAGTTCACCCAGTCGGCTTTGGCGATAAGGGCGAATTCTTTTTTTTGGATAAAGTGAGAGGTTTCGGGAACGGCTTCCGTCTATATAGTACAGAACCATGCATGGAAGCTGTGGAGAAGGGGGATTACATGAATCAACAGATACCGGAGGAGGAGCTTATTCAGCGTATTGTTGCAGGGGATAAGCAGTTGTTCTCCGTGCTAGTGGATCGATATAAAAATAAAGTCTACGGCATTATGCGCGGAATGGGCGCGAGTCATCCGGATGCACAGGATCTCGCTCAGGATACGTTTATTCGTATCTATCGTTATCTCCCGTCGCGGCGGGAGGGAAGCAGTTTCTCGTCGTGGGTATACACCATTGCGGTGAATCGGATGCGGGATTTTATACGGGAAAAGAAACCCGTCATGTCTCCGGTCGATCAAGGGATCGAACCTGTCAGTAATGAAACACCGGAAAAACGTGTGCTACATAAGGAGATGCAGCGTGAAATATACCGCCAGCTCGAACAATTACCTGAATCGTATCGTCTGGTGTTATTACTGAAGTACACAAACGAGTTGAGCTATGAAGAGATTGCAGACATTACAGGCATGAGTTCAACCAAAGTACGAAACGCCCTTTATCGCGGGAAAAAAACGCTGAGGAAGCAAATGGAACGCAAAGGAGGTTTAGCTACGTATGAAGCCTATTTCAAAGGATGAGGATCGGTTGTGGGAGGAGCACTTGTATCGTGAGGAGCCGGATGCGGATTTCACGCTTAAGGTCATGCAGAAGCTGGATGGCGTGTCCATGGAGCGTGACGAAGCTGAAAGTCCATGGTCGAGAAAGGTACCCAAGACAAGATGGATATACCGTACGGGGATTGTGGCTGCGGCTGTGCTCCTGTTTGGAGGAGGTGCATGGCTGGCTTGGGATCGGACAGGTGCACCGGAGCAGCCGGTAGTGAGCGCTGTAGATCTTGTTCCACTGCCTAATATTTCCGTGCCGGAAGCGCTACGCTATTCCAGTTTGGCTGATGATTACAAACGTCTTAAACCCCATGGACTAGTGGTGAATCCGAATTTACTTATTGAAGATCAAGGATACAAGCTCAAGATTGAAGATGTGCTGGTGGATCGTTCTCAGATTGTAATGAGGCTGCAACAAACAGCACCTGATGGAACCGGAATGTCAATTTTATATCCTGAAATGGGAAGAATTCATGTCACTGATGAAACAGGAAGAGAGGTTGCGACCCTTGCAAGGGATACCAGAATAAGCAGTGGCTCTCTTGACAAATTTGTATTTCAGTTTCACAAAGATATCCCTGATCAGGTGCTCGTGCGTGGAGAATTAGGACATTTAAAAGTAGGGTTGTTCTATAATTTTGTGACAGAGTCATATGAGGAAAGAGACGTTACAGTGGATTGGAGTTTTGAATTCAGCGTTGATATGACCAAAGCCAAATCATTGGCTGTTGAAAATTCTATGGATAACACATATACGACGCCAGAAGGACTAAAGCTTGATATGACACAGCTTGTACGCACGCCAAACGGAACCCGGCTTGACCTGAATGTGAGTCTGGATGATGAACTTCGTGCCAAAGTTGATGAGAATTGGGCGAGCTATATGAGTATCATCTACCATCTTGAGATTCCTGAAACAAATGAATATCGAATTTTCAATGGAATAAGACCAGATGCCCGTCAAGCCAAGTTCCAGCTCCAAGATCAGAGTGACTTGAGGAACGGTGGGCCGTTGAAGTTGTCAGAGACATGGGACCCTGCGTTGGTAACGGTAGATGCGAAGAACATTCGCTTTGTTCTGGATGGTTACACCCTGCCGGTGAAAGAAGAGAAATCAGTGGAAGTTGATCTGAATAAGAGGCGTAAGGACACGAATTTTTATACTTTTGCACAATTTGAACAGCTTGGAGATAAAATATTATTCTATGATTTTGAGTACGAGCCACTGATGGAATCGTATGATCCTCCGAAGATTGATGTAAAGGAAGGGTATTCACTAGTTCTGAAGGGGAGTGGGACGTTCCGAAATGCTTTCATGGGTGATCGCTGGGTTGCAGTAGATTCGGATGGAAAAGAGTATCCTGTTGAAGTGAACGGTTATCCGGATCAACCTAATAATAACGGTGAATACGTTGAAGATGATCTGCAATTAAAAATTCGGGGGTTTAACGAAGAAAAGGGTACAAAATTCACTTTGAAAAGAACCGTAGTCAATAGAGAGTATCGCGATGTGAATTGGGAAGTGGATCTTCCGTCGTACAGTAGCCTGCCTTGGCTGAAATAACCAGTAGTACAATTCTTAGACATGAAGTAAATGAAGCTTCGAATGGATGATATAAGGATGGGTGGATGAATCAGTAGATTTAAGTGTGAATGTACAGGAATATAAGGATATAAGCCTAATATACGAAAGAGGCCCTGCATAATGGTATGCGGGGCCTCTTTCATATGTACCAGACTCACGGGACAGCAAGTACCTAACGAATTCATCTTCAGAAAAGAGTGGTTACCTTTTCCAAATTATGCCGATTCCCTTGGAATCAACGTAGTCGATAACATAACCGTCTCTTTCGGCGTCCCCGGTCGTTCGATCCGGCGCTGTAAAGCTTCCACCGCACGTTGTCCAAGCTCCTCTTTGCATAGGTTAACCGTGGTCAGTGGTGGGGAGGACGTAACGGCAGAATGTACATTGTCGATACCGATGACAAGGCAATCTTTAGGCGTGGAGATGCCCATCTCCTGTAATTTATGCATCCATTGCAAAGCGATATCATCATTAACACCAATCCAGGCATCGGGACGTTTGTCATCTGGCATGTTTTGAATGGCGGTAGCCAATTGGTTAACCCATTCCCCGTTCTCATACGGAATATTCCATTCTCTAAAGCTGGTCGTATGACTGGTGTCCACATGGAAATGGTTCAGAGCCAACTCAATCCCGATTTTCCGCTGGGCGAAACTCGCAGCACGACCATCATCTGTGATGAGGCCGATCCGTCGGCAATTCATAGACATTAGATATCTAGCCACGGTGATGCCAGCTTCCAGATTATCATGGCTGATCGTATCACAATTCAGCAGGGGCTCCTGATGATCTACCAGAATAATAGGACGGCCTGTCTGAGAGAGTCTTTGCAGAACCGTATGAGGGAAAGCCCCCATGACAATAATCCCGGCACAACGTTCCCAGTCCAAGTGAGGAGCAATGGCTTTTTCGGGAGAGGTGTTCTCGTCCGTCACTCCGAGTGAGGGAGATACAATGGCATGATGCCAACCACGCTCATTACAGGCGGAGATCATGCCAGACAGAACACGTTGCCAGTAGTGGGGTTCACCGCGGTTGAGCTGATTCATGCATATGAGAGCAAAAGGTGGATCGGACGGATCTGCATGGTTTGCGGCAGGAATATTGTTAGCACCTGGAGTACTTTGGCGATATCCTAAAGCACGAGCAAGTTCCAGAACTCGTGCGCGTGTTGCTTCACTGACACCCGTCTTGCCACTGAGTGCGCGGGAGACGGCATATTTGGATAATCCGAGCTGGTCAGCCAGCGTCTGAATGGATACTTTGCGTGACATATCATTACTCCTTCATTTGACGATCATCTTCTGACACAGTACACTTACAAATAATAATGTTATTATAATTTATCATAACAAAAATAACAATAGAATTCAAAGGAGACGACATCCATGGAACAGTTCAGATTACCGAAAATCCCTATGCCACAACTGGAATTGCCACAAGCTGTGCAGGATATTCTGACTGAGGCGGACGAGCGTTTGCAACATCGACCGAGATTGCTGGCTCAGTTTCGCAATTGTTTTCCGAATACACTGGAAACGACCACGAAGCTACTAGATGATGGGACAACCTTTGTGATTACAGGGGATATTCCCGCCATGTGGTTAAGGGATTCCGTAGAGCAGGTCATGCATTATGTTCCGCTTGCGAAGGATGACGAGAAGTTGCAACGTATCATTGGGGGGCTGATCAAACGGCATACATTTTATGCTGATATGGATATCTATGCTAATGCGTTCAATGAAACAGCGAATGGATGGCATTGGGATGCCAATGATGAGACGGAGATGTCACCCTGGGTGTGGGAACGGAAGTTTGAATTGGATTCCCTCTGTTTCTCCATGAAGCTGGCTTATACATATTGGCGGGAGACGGAACTCACGGATATATTTGACGAGCGCTTCAAGAAAGTGATGGAGAATATCGTACAACTATGGGAGACGGAGCAGCATCACGCAGAGCAATCACCTTACCAGTTCATGCGGCGCAATTGTCCTGCCCATGATACGCTGCGTAATGAAGGATTGGGTATGCCGGTGAATTATACGGGGATGATCTGGTCCGGATTTCGTCCGAGTGATGATGCCTGTGATTTTCATTATAATATTCCGGCGAACATGTTCGCTGCGGTAACCTTGCGCCAGATGGGGGAGATCGCGAAGTGGGTGTTCCGGGATGAGCAGCTGGTGAGTCAAATGGCTCGTTTGGAAGAAGAAATACGACATGGCATTTCCCTGTACGGTACTTACCGTCATCCGGAGTATGGACAGATATATGCTTATGAGACGGACGGTTACGGCAACTTTTGTCTAATGGATGATGCGGGCACACCTGGACTGATGTCTATACCGTATATGGAGTATGCTTCGATTGAAGACAGGGTATATCAAAACACTCGTCGATTTATTTTGAGCAAAGAAAACCCGTTCTACTATGAAGGGAAGGTAGCCAAAGGTATAGGTAGCCCCCACACCCCTCCAGGATACATCTGGCACATGGCGCTATCCATGCAGGGTCTGACCGCAGACAATGACGAGGAAATGCTGGCGATGATTGAATTACTGGAGAACACGGATGCAGGTACTGGATATATGCATGAGGGTTTCCACGCCGATGATCCAAACACGTTCACCAGACCATGGTTTGCCTGGTCCAACAGCCTGTTCTCGCAGTTGGTGTATAAGGCAATGAAAAGAGGAATTCTATAAAATGATGAAAGTTCCAAAAAAATTGCTCACTGCTCGCGAAGCAGCCGTTCCGGTTACGAATCGTTCTTTCGATCGCTGTTATCCCCGGATTTCCTGATCGACTTTTGTAAAGTCGAAATCCGGGGATAAGCGTATGCTTCCGATGCAGCTTTCTTTCAGAAAGCTTTTAGGCGAACACTTTGCTTCTTCAGAATCGATTTCGTTCCCTGCACTACTTTTGCTATTTGGATTGACAATTTTTTTGTGACAACATTTTTGGAACTAGGAGAGTAAGTAAAAAAATAAGAAAGCCCAAACTGCTAAACTTTTGCAGTTTGGGCTTTCTTTAATATGAAATATACAGGCGCTTCGCTATGTGTTTTTTAGTAGATCGGCGATGAAGACTTTCTGGCCTGTGCGTGCGCTTTCCAGTGATGCGAGGACCATGGCCATGCTGAACTGGTTATCGCTGCAATCGGTCTCAGGCAGTCGGCCGGATTCCAGTGCGGCGAACATGTCTTCGAGACAGCCGTGATGACCTGTTTTGTCCATGACAGGCAGTTCCGCTTCAATCCGCTCACTTGGCTGGAAAAAGGATGGTTTGCCGTCAGCATCCAGGCTTTGCGCAGCAACTACTTCAGCATAGATGTCATCATGACCATCCCAGATGGCGGTTCCTTTTTCACCGATTACGCGCCAGCTTGCTTCCCATGATGTGGGTACACCTTCTGCGCACCAAGATCCGCGATAGTTGAATACGGACCCGTCAGACATCTCAAATATACATAACGCCATCGCATTGCCCCGATACCAGGAACCTGGAGGGTTGAACTCATGGCAGTACACCGATACTGGGTTGGCTCCGAGAATATACCGTGCCTGATCAAACGTATGTATCGCCATATCGAGCAGCAGCGGACTATCCATCAGATCACGGAATCCGCCGAAGTGTGGCCCGAGGAAAAAGTCGGCTCCTGCGTAACCTACCTGCCCTATAGCTCCGCCGGAAATGAGGTGCTGGTAGGCGCGGATACGCGGATCAAAACGGCGATTCTGCATGACGGCTTGAATGTGTCCTGTGCTGCGAGCGGTTTGCACAATATCTGTGCAGTCGGAGAAGGACTCTGCCAGTGGTTTCTCGCCAAATACGTGACATCCTTCCTTCAGCGCCGTCATGGCAATGCCGTAATGACTCGCCGGAATTGTGACATCAAATACGATATTTGCACCAGTCGTTTGAATGGCTTCACGGATATCGGTGAACGTAGGGCAGGTGAGGCCGTGTCTTGCAGCAAAAGCAGTGGCTGTCTGTTCATACAGATCGACCAACCCAACGATTTCCGTATCCGGCCTTTGCAAGGCATAGTCCGCCCACGTGTTTGCCATGGCACCGCAGCCAGCAATAATTACCCGATAAGGATGAGTCATGTTCTCATCTCCTTCGCATGGATTGTGTTATACAGCTCGCATGGTTTCCTATACCGGATTGGGCACAAAATCGCCGCCGCGGCATTGTTTCAAATATCGTAATGCATGCACCTGTCCGGTCATTTCGAGTTCATCTTTGTAGACGGGATCATGCCAGCCTTCAATGTCAATCGTACCCTGATAACCGTTCTGGCGCAGAATGGTGATAATGTCTGCCCAGTTGTTATCCCCGAAGCCGGGTGTGCGGTGCCAGACAAATTCACGTGGGCCATGCACGCCGTATTCCTTGACAATATCCCAGGCAATCGTGGCATCTTTGCCATGTACGTGGAAGACTTTATGTGCCCATTTGCGCAGCTGTGGAATAGGATCAATCAGGCTGGACATTTGATGGCAAGGCTCCCACTCCAGCCCAACATTTTCATCTGGAACAGCATCAAACATCATCTCCCAGGCCGTCGGGTTATGGGCAATGTTCCAGTCGCCTGTCTGCCAGGTGCCGCCCATATCACAGTTTTCAAAAGCAATGCGTACACCCCGGTCTGCTGCCCTACGTGCCAGTTCACCAAATACTTCCTTGAACCGGGGGATGGACTCGTTAATGGGTTGATCGGTTAGACGTCCGGTAAACCCGGAGACGATATCTGCACCGAAGAGCTGTGCGTGATCGATCACTCGCTCCCAGCTTGCCAGTGTATCGGCGTTGTCTCCGGCTCCAGTTAGCGGGTTACCAAATACACTCACCGCGGAGATGACAATACCTTGTTCGTCCACGATTTCACGGACACGTTTGGCTGTCTCTGCCAAGTCCAGGTCACCAGTTGTTTGCCAGAAGGTCAGGTTAAATGATTCGAAGCCATGTTGCATGATCTGCGGGATAACGCGGACGGCGTCCTGCCCGCCTACAAGGGTACCGATGCGTAATGATTTATTCATGGTTGTATTTCACTCCAATATTGGCTTATAGTACTTCGTGACACACTCATTATAGCCGTGGATTAACGGGATGGCTCTAAACAATCTTGTGTAATAATAGTCGGATCTTGTGAAGAGGGGGAAGAAGTCGTGCTGGATCTGAAAGCGCTTCACGAAAATACCCGAATTGACCATAAATCACATCCATTTCAGCTGTTCCAAAATCGGTGTTCAGATATGAAAGCTGAAGAATGCATTTTGTATTTGCATTGGCATGAACATTTTGAGCTGATTATCATGCGCAAGGGCAGTGCGCTGTTTCATATTGATAGCAAACCTTATGTGGTTCGAGCAGGTGAGGTCATCATCATTCCTGGAGGTACATTGCATGTCGGATATGCTCTGGATGAGGGGGATGTGCATTATGATTCCGTTGTGGTCAACCGTGCACTGTTCCATGATTTCACTCATGATCCTGTGCATGAGCAATATGTCGCGCCGTATTTGGAAGGAAGAGTGAGATTTCCGGTCAAACCGGCAGAGGAAAATACAGCCTGCACAGGCTATTATTCTTTGCTGAATGAAGCTGTGGAGGAAATGGCGTTACAGCCCCCGGCTTATCAGCTCGTGGTGAAATCCAAGCTGCATGCCTTGTTCACCCTGCTTGCGCGAACCTTTATGCCGCAGCAACTACCGGATAAAACGGTCGGATCGTATTTTCCAAACCGTGAACGTTTCAAACAGTTAATTGCACAGGTTGAAGCGGACCCCACAGGCAAGATGTCTGTTACGGAAGCGGCAAGTCATGTGGGATTAAATGCGTATCACTTCTGCAAAATGTTCAAAAAGCTGACCGGACGTACCTTTGTGGAATACGTGAACGGGTGTAGGATGAGTGAGGCAGAGCAGCTGCTGCAAGGCAGTAGTCTGACCATTACAGAGATCGCCGCCAGAGTCGGCTGCGACAATGCCAACTATTTTACGAAGTTATATAAACAGTACAAGGGAGTAACTCCTTCTGGGGGGCGAATGAAGAAGCAAGTCTGAGTCACAAAAGTCCGCTGCTCATCGTCATGTATGCATTAAGCGGAGGGGATTGATGTACATGACAGAGCATCATAATGAGCCAGTATGGGATATTATCATCATTGGAGCAGGCATTGCCGGTTTGACCGCCTCGATTTATCTGGCCCGTGCAGGAAAGACTGTGCTGTTGCTCGACAAAGGGGTACAGCTCGGAGGACGCGCTATCTCAAATGAGATTGCGGGAGCACGCGTAAACTTGGGGGCTCATGCTCTCAGTAAAGCAGCGTTACCCATTCTCCATGAGGTAGGCGTCACACCTATCGGATCAGTACCGAAACCGCCAGATACATTGGTGTTTGAAGGAACAAACGGCGGGAATAAGACAATTTCCCTAGCACAGCTCTTGCTCGGATCGTATTTGAAATGGAGAGAGAAGTGCCAGCTTCTTCGGTTCTACAGTTCTCTCCGAAAGGTAGATACATCCGTTTTGCATAACGTTAGTTTGCAGACTTACCTGGAAACCCTGGTATCCAGTCCACGTGTACGTAGTGTCGTATTTGCGCTTGTTCGTTTGAGCACCTATTGCGATGCTCCTGATCAGGTAAGTGCTGGCGCCGTCATTGAACAACTCAAACAGAACCAAGTATTGTATATAGATGGAGGTTGGCAATTCCTCGTTATTTGGCTCACAGAACAAGCTCAGCAGGCGGGTGTATCCATCCGCACAAGCTCGGTCGTACGAGAAATTGCCGGAAGTTATCCTCAGATGATGGTTTCCTTAAAAGATGGTTCACAGTTGACGACTCGCAACGTCTTATCAACGGCTGGCCCATTGGATACTTTAGCTCTGCTTAATCCTGCTCTTTCACCCATTGAAGCCAAACTGTATCACAAGTTAACTCCTGTTCGAGCCGCATGTCTGGATCTCGTCGTGTCCGGGATGCCTCAACCGAAAACAAAATTTGTTTTAGGCGTAAATCATCCTTGGTACTACTCCAACCATTCCGCCGCGGCCTCCTTATCAGAGAACCCTGTATATGAAGTTGTGCATGTGATGAAGTATTTGTCGGAATCATCAAAATCGGATCCAAGGCAGGATGAAGACGAACTAAAGGGCTTTCTCGATTTGATTCAGCCGGGGTGGCGCGAGCATATCATTAAGCAGCGGTTTCTTCCACGAATGCTTGTCTCACATGGCAGTGTCACAGCTGAGAACGGAGGTCTCTCGGGTAGACCTGGATCTGAGATCACAGGAAGACCGGGGCTCTATGTTGCTGGCGATTGGGTAGGGGATGAAGGGATGCTGATTAATGCCTCTCTGGCGAGCGCAAAGCGGGCTGCTCAAATGATAATAGAAGGTAGAGGAATAGATAAGGAAGGAATACATTATGGAGATTGAATTGGTATACAGGACATATAGACCCCTTCTTCTTTCTATCGCATATCGTATGCTGGGATCTGTCATTCATGCTGAGGATGTGGTTCAGGACGCATTTGTAACAGTACAGCAGCAAGGTATTCATAAAGAGGGTAGCTCTGTTCGGAACCTGAAAGCATACTTATGCAAAATGGTAACTAACCGTTGTCTCGATTACTTGAAATCAACACGTAAAAAAAGGGAACTATACGTCGGGACATGGCTACCGGAACCTCTGGTGCAAAATTATAAGGCTGCTCGAGAATCAGTATCAGCCGTGGAACATGATCCACTTCAAACGATTGAACTGGAAGATACGATTTCGTACGCCTTCCTGGTCATGCTTGATCGGCTAACCCCAATTGAGCGCGCGGTATTTATTCTGCGAGAAGCTTTTGAATTTGATTATGGCGATATAGCAGACTTCTTGAACAAGACGGAGGTCGGCTGCCGGAAAATATACAGTCGTCTTAAACGTAAAATCCAGGACGAGCCGGAAGTCGAGTTGACTCCCAGCGTTCAGTCCGAGCAGCTTGCGTTTCGTTTCCTCCAAGCCACGTCGAGTGGAGACATGGGAGGACTCTTAAAAATGCTTTCCCACGATGTCGCCTTGTACAGTGATGGTGGTGGTAAAGTTGTGGCAGCAATTAAACCCGTTACATCAAGCCAGCGGGTGCTGGCGTTCATTCAAGGGCTCTTATCCAAAGGGGACAGCGCTGGTATTGTACGTCTGGTCAAGGTCAATGGACAACTAGGATTTGTATTAAGCAGCCCCTCTGAGGCATTCCCGACTGTGGTCAGCCTAGCTTTTAGAAACGATTGTGTTGAGCGGATCTATATCTTGCGTAACCCGGATAAGCTGCAACATCTGAATTTAGGTTAAAGTGAAGTCAATTTGGATACTCATTTCATAAATCTGGAGAATAGACGATTGGCTTTCTTGGCGAGGTCGTCCATTTTGACGTTGGCATGATCGAACTGATTGTATCCCCATTTGATCGTTTGCAGCATGCGTGGAGATATGGGCGTTCCTTTGATCCGTGGATAGATGTTGTGATAGGCCCAGACCAGATGCTCCCAGCGATTGTCATTGCCGTCCTGGATATACTCGGATACGTCAATCACTTTCCCGCGTCCATCCTGAAGTATTACATTTTTCAGATGAATGTCGCGAGGGTTCAACCCGCGGCTGCGAACGGCTTCTCGCGCTGCGTCCACATCGAGCATCACCTGCTCGGGGACGGGGATTCCTTTTTCCAAACATTCCAGCAGCGTATCCCCGGGTTCAAAACTGATCACAAGTACATTCCGGCCACTGCCGAAATAGGTAGGGAAGTATGGCAGACCTTTGAGCTGCTCGTATACCTGTTTTTCATTTTCGAGTTTGTCCAAGGCATGATCCGAGTACATCTTGAGGGCATACTGCGGCAAGCCGTCATACGTAAATACAGCCGCATCCGTACCTGTGCCAATGCAATTCAATCCTTCTACATCGCCGATGATGTTCACGAGCTCATTCCGGTCGCTTCCGATGACTTGGATCTGTTGTAATGCTTCTTCCGCCTGGAACCAATCCGGTCGATTCATGGGTGGTGCCTCCTTTTAGGATATGCCTGTACAATTTTTTTTCATATAATCATTTTCTAACGAACCGAGTAAGTCTTATTTCGCGTAAATCGGCAGATCTGAAAATGTAACGAATCAGAGACACGCTATTGGCTCATTTGCTTGCAGTAAACATGTTCTACAACCGAATAAGACTAATTAGCTTGTCTGGGGTTCGTTTAAGTTCCGTAAAACCTCATGATCCGCGTGATAAGGTGTGTGAGATTCGTTAGCGCCGGGCCAGCACTGGCTTCGGGCTAGACCGTACTAACATCCCGGTCCTGAATTCGTGCCCTCTATAGAGTATATTATGCGTTCTGCTCCGCAATTTCATCTTTTGGTGATGTTACTATATAAACGATACGGATCGAATCGGAAACGGTTGCGTCAGAAGAAAATAACGGAAGCGCGCTTGCGACAAGGTTGCCCGGGCTTTATACTGTGAGCATTAAGGGATCTCATGCAGATCCGGCATACAGAAAGGCAGATTACTTATGGCACAATACCCGCAGTGGTCTTATTCGCAGTCGCGGGCGAGTATGTTCGATGAGTGCCTGCGCAAATATTATTATCATTATTACGGTGCCCATAACGGCTGGAAGACAGACTCTGCTGATGAGATGCAGGTTCGTCTGTACCGTCTGAAGCAGCTCAGCAATCTGTATCTTGTCTTCGGGGATCTCGCACATCGGATGTGTGAGTCGGCGGTACGCAGCAGGGAAGAGGGCAAAGATAAACCGCGTGAACACTTCCTGGAACAGACGATACGCAAGCTGCTGAATCAGGCGTATGTGGAATCCATGGACACGGATCAGTGGCGACTGAACCCCAAGAATCGCACGATGCTGTCCGAGATCTATTACGGGGATGACACGTTGAATGATCGGATCGCCACGATTAAGGAACGGGCTTCGGCCTGTGTCGGTAACCTGTACCAGACGCTTACGTGGGAGGACTTGTCCCGAGCAAGTACGGACATTCTGGAGATCGAGAAATGGGATACCATGATGCTGCACGATACACGTGTGTATGTGAAGATGGATTTATTGTATCGACGCAGTAACGGCAATATTGTCATTGTGGACTGGAAGACGGGCAAGGAAGATGACTTCTCCGATCAGCTAATGCTGTACGCATCCTATGTGAGAGAACACTACCGGGTTCCCTTGGAGCAGATTGAGCTGCGAGTGGAGTACCTGTTAACCGGAAAACACCGGGAGTTTACAGCGACAGAAGAGGATATCCGGAAGGTAGAGGAGAACGTGGGTCGTTACATTGAGGAGATGCGATCCTGCGTGGAGGATGAGTATTACAACCGTCCCAAGGACGTCACCTACTTCACAGCGATGCCATCACACCGGTCCTGCCGGGATTGCAACTTCCGCGAAGTGTGCAGTGAGCGAGCAGTCTGAAGTGCCAAAAACCGGAAAAACCTAAGGCCTTATACCCACCAACAAGCTATCCTATATGTGAAAAAAAACAAGAAGCGCAAGCCGGGAACATCATCTGCCCGACTTGCGCTTCTATTGCATTCCACAGGCCTGGCGACAAGGCGCCGGGTGGAACGATCATATCAAGATTACTGGACAGCGGCGGTATTCTCCAGCGCCTGACCCGCAGGAACATAGGCATGCCCGAGATCCCGGGCAACCGCCTCATACGTGATGTGTCCATTCAGCACGTTAACCGCGCTGCGAATGGACGAACTGCCGCGAATCGCGGCGGCTGCACCGTGGTTGGCCAGCTGCAGCGCATAAGGCATGGTGGCGTTGGTCAGCGCCACCGTGGAAGTACGCGGCACGGCGCCCGGCATGTTCGCCACCGCGTAGTGCACGACGCCATGTTTCACATAGGTCGGTTCATCGTGGGTTGTGATATGATCAATGGTCTCAACGATCCCGCCCTGATCAATCGCCACATCCACAATGACCGAGCCCGGTGCCATCGTCTTAACCACTTGCTCGCTGACAAGTGTTGGCGCCTTGGCGCCCGGAATCAGCACCGCACAGATCAACAGATCTGCCGACGCAACAGCTGTTGCAATGTTGGACGGGCTAGATACTAGTGTGTGGATCTGATTGCCAAAGATATCATCCAACTGCCGCAGACGATTCAGATTCAGGTCAAGGATGGTCACATCGGCGCCAAGACCAATAGCAATTTTGGCTGCATTTGTTCCCACCGTTCCGCCACCAATAATGACCACTTTCCCCCGACTGACGCCGGGTACACCTGACAACAGAATGCCCTTGCCACCTTCTGTTTTCTCCAGTAGCTGTGCTCCGATCTGGGAGGCCATGCGGCCTGCAACTTCACTCATAGGGGTGAGCAGGGGGAGAGCGCTGTTGACCTCCAACGTCTCATACGCAATAGCCGTTACCCGACTCTTTATAAGGGCTTTGGCAAGCTCCGGTTCCGCTGCGAGGTGCAGGTAGGTGAACAGAATCAGTCCCGGACGAAAATATCCATATTCACTGGCAAGTGGTTCTTTCACCTTGATGATCATATCGGCTTCGGTCCACACGGACTTGGCATCAATCCGAATCTCGGCGCCCGCAGTTTGATATTCATGATCCGTGAATCCACTGCCGATCCCCGCGCCTTGTTCAATCAGTACTTGGTGACCGGCTCTGATGAAATCAGCAGCCCCGGCCGGAGTCATTGCTACACGATTCTCATTATTCTTGATTTCTTTGGGAATTCCGATTCTCATCACCATGCACCTCGTCCATTTATTGGTTGTTAGCTTATACTACAAGTTTATGACTTGAATAATCGTTTTGCACCTTACTTGATGTCTAATTTTTAGGGATCGAACTCAACATATTGTCGAAAAAGACTGTTCAGGACATTTGTCCATGGATTATAATGTAAGAAAAAATAACACGAAGAGGGATCGCCATTGCGAAATGACCGTGTGTTTACGATCAAAGATATCCTTGCACGTCCGGTATTTGGCCGAGCACGACTAGCGGCAGGGAAGGATGGAGTGAACCGTCAGGTTGGCTGGGTTCATGTATTGGAGATTACCAATGTATCTCCATTCGTAAGCCCCCATGATCTTATTTTATCCACTGGACTGTGGCTTCAATCGGAAGAAGGGCGCGAAGAGTATCTGCTTCAGCTCATTGGCAGTGAGGCAGCCGGGCTGTGTGTGGAGTTTGGTACCAGCATATACGGGATCCCGGAAGAACTGATTGAACTGGCGGACAGACACCAGTTTCCGCTGATCGTATTTGAGCAACCGGTCCGTTTTGTCGAGATTACACAGGATATTCACTCACTGCTCATTAATCATCAGCACCAACTGTTGAAAAGTCTGGAAGCCTACTCCCGCCAGCTTCAGCAGCGTACATTACAGAGTACGGACATGTCTGCTGTGCTGAACCTGTTGCATGAATACGCTGCAAAACCGGTGGTGTACATCTCGTCTATGGAGCCGGGTAGCTTTGTGCCCGAACTTGCTCCAGAGATGGAGCAAGCAATCTATACCTGGTATGAACAGGAGGTAGAACATCTGGATCTGAATGATTCGGATACTGAATTATGGTTCCACATAGACGAAGAGAAGGCTCTGTTGTGTCATCCGGTCGTCTGTTTTGGCCAGGTATTTTCGGCTGTAGGCATGATTGTGCATCCCGCAGCTCCAGTCGAATATCTCAAGCTGTTGCTCGACTATTCAGCGAAGGCAGCGGCAGCGCTCACGCTTCGCTCCCAGTTTCTTGAAGAGAAGATGGTCCGCAATCAGAACGAGCTGATCCAGGATCTGATGAATGGCAACATCCATCAGGAGGAGCAGGCCCAGACCCGAATGGGACTTCGTTTGCTGGTGAAGGGACAGTACTGGTTTGCGGGAGGGGTCATCGAGATTGAGCATCGATTGAAGGGTACGGGCCGGGAGAGGATGGAAGCGAATCATCAGGATGTGCTTGTCCTGCTTCGTTCCCTGCTCAAGAAGAACAATCTGCCTAGCCTGATTATGCTGAAGAACAACCAGGTATATCTGTGCTGTGCGAAGGAAGCGGTAACGGCCGCTGCACGTCATCAACTGCTGCGATTGCTGGAAGGAATCGCCCTGGATGTGAAGCGGTTTGCCAGCCGCAACTTGAACCAGGTTATGATTCATGTAGGATTTGGCAAGTTTCGCAGCCGTTTGACCAGTCTGCCGGAGAGCCTTCAGGAGGCCTATCAGGTGATCGAAGTTTCGAGATCGGTAGATTCGATGGAACATGTTCACTTTTACGAACGTATGGGTATATATCAAATGTTAAAGGCATTACCCCAATCCTTCCTGCAACCCTTTGTCCAGGATCACCTGGGTATGTTGATTGAACATGACCAAACGCATCACCTGCGATTGGTAGAGACGTTGGATGCCTACTTGCAGAACTTTGGTTCCAAACGGGATGCGGCCGCCCAGTTATTTATTCATCGGCAAACGTTGTACAACAGACTGGAGAAGCTGGAAGAACTGATGGGTCCAGGTTACATGGATCAAGGGAGAAGAATCTGTCTGGAGATGGCGCTGCTCGCGCACGTGATGATTGAGAATGGACAGTGGCAATCCTCTTGATGAGGTGAAAGGGATGCAACACAGACTGTGCACCCATCTTACACTACCTTGAGCACAGTCTAGCAGTTTTTACTAATCCGCCGGGTGTGTCGTAATGAAGTAGGCAGGCGTTGCAGAGTGGAAGTGGAGCGTCGGCCACGATAAAGCTTCGTTTGACCGGAGGAAGGTGCCAGTGATAATGAAGAAGGAGCAGCCAGCCGATACGGGGGTGACGACCGGTCGGGACGTCCTTCCTGTCCTGCTTCATTGTCCTCCATTGAAATGCCACTTTGGTGCAGCCATTCATTAAGTCGTTTAGGATTGATTCCAAGTTGTCCGCTCAGATTACAGATATCGAGGTTTATTCTCACACAAATCCGCCTTTCCTGGAATATCGGGCTGGTAGTAGGGTATGAAAGGGAAGCATGAATTCGAGATCGGTAAATGCTCATGTACATGTTGGCTGTGCTTGATTGGCGGAATGATCCATTATGTTAAGAAGTAGCGCGAAGGGGTCTATGTATACCTTGTAAGAACGTTTCCATGTCCGCTGTTTTGAATATTTACTATAAATTGGCTTTTAACAAGATTCTATCACTTCACATGCAATTGCGCGTCTCAATATAGTCTCAATTTTGTGAGAGAAAAAAGTATATTAAAAGTACCAGTATCTAGTACGGAGGACATATATGGGAAACAGTAGTGAGGCTCAATACGACAAATATGTTGAGGATGGCAAACGTTTCATTGGTCGAACCAAGGAACTGACGACACTGGAGCGGTGGTTCAATCATCCGGAAGCGCCACTGACCATATTTTCAATTACGGGTATGGGAGGCATCGGTAAATCTTCTTTGCTTTCAGAGATGTTATCCGTATCTCGTGATCAAGGTGCGACGGCAATATGGATGGATGGCCGATCATGCGGCGCAACGCCTTCCGTTTTTATGGAATATTTGTCCTCTACTTTGGAGTTGGAAACACTGGATAATGACGGATATCCGCGACCACTGAGCTTGCTGAAAGACACTTCGGTCGAGAAGCGATTGGTCCTGGCAGTGGATAATTATGAAGAACTCGCACTGCTGGAAAGTTGGTTCATGGAAGTCTTCATATCCAAACTTCCGTTAAGAGGGATACTTGTCATTCTGGCATCACGCCCAGAACTTGCATCCGCCTGGCGGACACATCCCCGATTGCATCAGCGGTTTGTACAGATGCAGCTTCAACATTTTACCGTCGAAGAGATTTCGGAGTATATCTCGGTTGCGGGCTCTCTGAATCAGGGGATGGCAGGTACTATTACGAGAATGACCGATGGACATCCGCTGGGTTTGGCGCTTGCTGTGGAAGCTGCGGATCAGAGACGGAATCTTCCCCATGCCGAATGGGCTGAACTGTCGCATATGATTAGTGCCCGATTGCTGTTGGAACTGACGATTCCTCGTCTGCATCCCATGGTGGAGGTGTTAACCCTGCTTGGAACAGCAAATCAGGAATTGTTATCATCTGTACTGGATATGACTGTGACCCAAGAAGAGTACCACATGCTGAGACAGATGTCGTTTATTCGTTCCGGCCCGGATGGTCTTGCCCTGCATGACATGGGCAGGGTGCATCTGCTACGGGATTTGCGCCAACGTGAGCCGCATCGGTTGCAGACGATGCGTATCCAAATCGCGAAGTTGCTTAAACCGCTACATGAACAGGCAGGTTCGCATGAGCGCCGCCAGATTGCCCGGAAGATGTTGTTGCTCTGTCAGGAGTCCATGCTTCAATTCCGCAAGTACGCGGATGTGTCCCGTGATTCCTTGTTCTCCCCTCTTGAAACGATGAAACAAGAGGATCTGCCTTCGCTGCACAGGCTGTTACAACAATGGTGTGAGTACAGCGTGGCACCAGATCAGGCCGTGTTCTATGGCCCGTTCCTGGATGAGCTGGCGCACCGTTATCCCGAAGGGATCGTATTGATGCGTGACCAGCTTGGAGAGCCGATCGCCATGTTCATTACAGTGCTAGTACATAGGGAAAGTAGCGGTCTGCTACTGAAGCATTTTCCAAATGAGATGAATGAATGCTTCACACCACAGGAGCTTGGCAATGATCCGGATCAAAGTGATACTCACTTTGCTTTGCTGGCTGCGGCAAGAGATGACGTGCCTGGTTACACACGAGAAGAACTGGTGGGGTATATGGCACTGGACCGACTGTCTCTGTTGGGTGATGGTGCGAGAGTGATATTGATTGCAACGAATCCTCATCTGAAGTTGTTCCTGCTGAGTATTGGCTTTCAGATGCGGAGAACCCGAACCCGTGCTTGTGACAGATATGAGGACCCGGCAGATGTGCTTGATTTGGATTTGCGTAGTGGGCAATTCGGAGCGTGGGTTATGTCCCTGCTTGATCCTGAATGGCAAGATGATCGGATACAGCCAGGAACAACGGTGCGGGAGCGGACATCCTGGTCGGAACAGGAGGTTCGCAAGATGCTGGGGCACCTTCGTTCTCCAGGAGAATTGCATGAATATGCTGGCAGGGTTGCAGGAGCAAGGGATGGGATCCAGTTACAGCTGTATGTCATGGATCTGTTGGAGGGCAGAGTGCATGGCCTATCTCCACAGGATCAGATGCTGTTATACGCAGCCTACTGGACGCATGCTGGCAATCCAACTGCCGCAGCCCAGACGTGTTCCATGAGTCGGGCGACATTTTATCGCCATCTCAGAACAGCGCTGACTCGCTTGGCGCGGATTTTGTAGGGTTCTATTCATTCATATACCGATAATAACGACAAGAAGAGGCTGGTCATAGACCAAGCCTCTTCATGCGATTATAGAGCGTTGCCCTGGAGATGCCAAGTTGCTTGGCCAGTGTTCGTTTGTTACCACTTGCTGCTTTCAGATATTGAATTAGAAGTTGCGCTTCATAGGTGTCCAATTTTTGCTGGTAGGTAACACCGGAGACAAGTTCGGAATCATCCGAAGGTTCTGTTTCGTCCACATTTGCAACCGTTCGAGGTTCTTGTTCTGCTCCCGCCGAATCCTGACGTTGCTGATATTCGTTGTTGGCATGTGAATGGATTCCGGATGCCAGTTGAATTTCGGACTGTTCTTGCATGGTGAGGGAAGTGAGGGTATCGGGCAGATATTCCTGCTTCACCTCACCATCTGTCGTCAGAATGGTCAGGCGTTCGATCACATTTCGTAATTCACGCACATTGCCTGGCCAATCATATTGGAACAGCAACTTGAACACTTCAGGTGGAACCAACTCAATATGACGGTTATAGAGCAATGAGAATTCTTGAAGGAACGTCTGGGTTAATTCATATATATCTTCCTTGCGCATACGCAGAGGGGGGATGACAAGGTTAATGACATTCAGCCGATAGTAGAGATCTTCTCGGAATTGATTACGGGCAATCATACTCATTAGATTCTGGTTGGTTGCTGCGATAATCCGGCAGTCGGCCTGCTTCATACGCGTTCCCCCCACAGGAAAGTAACTCTTCTCCTGCAACACCCGAAGCAGTTTCACTTGCAATTCCAATGGCATCTCACCGATCTCATCCAGAAAAAGAGTACCCCCTTCGGCAAGCTCAATCTTGCCCTTTTTGCCTTTGGGATTTGCTCCGGAGAAGGCGCCTTTTTCGTAGCCGAATAACTCACTTTCGAACAAGGAAGCAGGGATTGCCCCACAGTTAATAGCGGTGAACGGTGCACTCTGCAATTCACGGAGATCATGAATGGCTTTGGCGAATAACTCCTTGCCTGTGCCGCTCTCCCCGAGAATAAGTACGGTTGCTGAGGTGGTACTGATCTTGCGAATGGTCTCCATGCACTGCTTGATGACCGGGCTGCTGCCCTTGATTCTGGCAAATGGATCTAATTCGGGACGTAGCCGAGCAACGGCTTTTTCCAGATGTTGAACTTTGGATGTCATATGTAATAGTTCCTGATGTAATCGGATTTCGGTTGTTATATCCACTTCGGCAGCAACTGCACCCACAATATGTCCATCCAGTTGGACAGGACGAGCATTAATCAGCGCGAAGAGGTCGGGCCGTGGCTGATGCTGTTTGCGGTAGACCGTTTCGCCGGTATACAACGTTTTGAGAGACTGTAGCCGATCTGGAGGGAAAAAGTCCGCTGCGGGTTGTCCGATGATGTCTTTTTTGCTGATCGAAAAAACATGCTCCGCGCCAGTTGTCCAGTAGGCCACTTTGGCATCTTCATTAATTAATGTCAGAGCTGAACCCGCTGTCTCCAGTGTGGTCTCAAAATAAGCTTCTATTAGGCGATGCGCATGCATCATGGCATGCAAAACATCGGATACGGCGATATATCCCAATAGGGGTCCATCATCCTGAATGAATAAATAAGAAGATGTGTTGAATAAGCAGAAGGCATCTACCAACGATGTTGAGGACGGAATGGTAAGTGTGGAGAGGTCTTTATCCAGAATATCCATATCCGTACGCAATAAAGACATTAATTCTGGAAGTAAATGTTTCATCGATATCACCTCAGTTAGAACATAACTTTTGGAAACGACTTCTTTACACGAGTTACATACAAGTAATCTACATATGAAATGACTGGAGAATGATGGTTACCCATATTATAACTTTCCAAATGAGGTGTGTATATATTTTTTGACATGAAGCATACATGTTGTCGGCACAGAGGAGATCGATGTTGAATTTTCATTTCTGATATTTCCTTTTACTATTATTTTAAGGAATTAATGCTAATTTGTATGAGCCCTTCAGTAATTTAAAGTGAGGGTTGAGTTATTAAAAATGACATTTGAGTTACCTTATTAAGCTGTGATTTCTCAATCTGTTACACGGCAGTTGAGGTGATTATTCATATAGAACATGAATTGTCCACACCATTAAGAAACTTCTGAATAATGCTATATGAAGGCCATCCGCATGAAGAAGAACCAAAGGAGGGTGATGAAATGGCCATTCTATCAACTGGGCCCATTGAGAATAATATTTCAGGAATAACGGGGATCCGACCAACTCAATCCGTTACGGTCAAAATCGATAACCGGAATGCGACAGAAATGTTCACGGTGCTTCTTCGGGGCTATTACCTTAATGGAGTCAGAACATTATATGTAGAAGAACTGCTCAATGTATCACCTAATCAGGTCATCACCAAAGTTTATAATGGGAATTTTGATGCTTTTGAGTTTGTATTTTCAACCTCAGACACGGCTGCTGAAGAAGCACAAATATCCGTATGGGGTAAAAATGCCGCAGGCGAATTAGTTGCGGCTCACCGATTGGTATCCCAAGAGTTATTGGGAGAAACGCTTAGCACAACGGGTGTAACTGGAGCCACGGGAGTAACGGGAAGCACCGGGTCTACCGGAGTGACAGGAGCCACGGGCGTAACTGGAGCAACGGGAAGCACTGGAGCTACTGGAGTGACAGGAGCGACGGGCGTTACGGGAGCAACGGGAAGTACCGGGGCTACCGGAGTGACAGGAGCCACGGGCGTTACGGGAGCAACGGGAAGTACCGGGGCTACCGGAGTAACAGGAGCCACGGGCATTACGGGGGTAACGGGAAGTACCGGAGCTACTGGAGTAACAGGAGCCACGGGCATTTCTGGAGTAACGGGAAGTACCGGAGCTACTGGAGTAACAGGAGCCACGGGCATTTCTGGAGTAACGGGAAGCACCGGGGTTACCGGAGTGACAGGAGCCACGGGCATTACGGGAGCAACGGGAAGTACCGGGGCCACAGGAGTGACAGGAGTAACGGGAAGCACCGGGACTACCGGAGTAACAGGAGCCACGGGCATTTCTGGAGTAACGGGAAGCACCGGGGCTACCGGAGTAACAGGAGCCACGGGCGTTACGGGAGCAACTGGAGGCACCGGAGCTACTGGAGTAACAGGAGCCACGGGTATTACGGGAGTAACAGGAGGCACCGGAGCTACTGGAGTGACAGGAGCCACGGGCATTTCTGGAGCAACGGGAAGCACCGGGGCCACCGGAGTGACAGGAGCCACGGGCGTTACGGGAGCAACCGGAAGCAGCGGGGCCACCGGAACAACAGGTGTCACTGGAGCAACTGGTACAGCAGGGCAAGGGTTGTCCTCGTACGCCTACATTTTTAATACATCAGCTCAAACTGTAGCTATTGAAGCGGATGTAATCTTCGACAGCAACGCAAATCTTACCGGTATTACTCACACGGCCAATACCGCTGCGATTATTATTGGTAATGCCGGGGACTATGCGGTGTTTTTCAACGTTGCAGGTGTGCAGGCAAACCAATTCACCCTTTATCAAAACGGAGCCCCTGTAGGTGGCAGTGTCTATGGTTCAGGAGCTGGCACTCAACCGAATCCAGGCATGGTCATTATTACGGCTGCTCCCGGTGATGTGCTGACATTACGGAACCATTCCAGCGCATCAGCTGTTGGTCTGCAAACACTAGCAGGTGGAACACAGACCAATGCCAATGCCTCTATCCTTATTCAACAATTAAGTAGTTAAACTTTTCGAGTTTATAATTTTGATTAATAAATGGGTGTGTCCAGAAAAATAGACATTTAAAATTGGGGATGCTAATTTTTTAGACATTAAGAGAAGAACCGGAGAAAAGGAAAGTTGAATGCTCTGGTAAAGTGTTCGTACAGAAAAAACCATGTGCCAAGAAAGAAAGAGGCAACATGGTTTTCTTTTGTCTTTTTCATATATATTGATCCAGCTGGAAAATAACTATCGGAACATATTCTTAACGACCATCCAGAGATTAGCCGGTTTTTCGGCTAAACGACGGGTATAGTACGGATACCACATAGTGCCATAAGGTACGTAACAGCGAATGCGATAGCCTTCTTTGGCGAGACGTTCCTGTTCGCTCATGCGCAGACCATATAACATCTGAAATTCAAAGGCATCCGGCGAGATTCCCCGATCCTTGGCGTATTGTTTCGTCCAGTTAATGATGTGATCATCATGCGAGGCAACCGCAGTGTACACACCCTGATCGAGGTGATTACGAATCATCGTTTTGAATTGATGAATGACTTCAGAAGTATTCTGATAGGCGACTGATCCGGGTTCTTTGTAAGCACCTTTAACCAGTCGAAGCCGGATGCCTTCCCGAATCATATCACGCGTATCTTCTTCGGTGCGATGCAGGTAGGCTTGCAATACTGTGCCTGTATTATGCAGTCCTTCCGAGTGCAGTCTTCGGACAATATCCAGCGTTGCTTGAGTAAATGGACTATCCTCCATATCAATTCGGACAAATAGATCATGCAATTTGGCTTGTGTGGCAACGGTACGGATATTTCGATAACCCTCTTCCGGGTCAAGTGCGAGGCCCATCTGGGTTGGTTTTAGCGAGACGTTGGAGTCTACGCCTTCACGTGCAATGCCTTCTACCAGGCGTACATACTCATCCCTGTACAATGCCGCTTCGCTCAGGCGGGTGATGCCTTCGCCCAGATGATCGAGTGTAGCCATAATGCCTTTATTATTGAGTATGTGGATCTCTTCGAGAGCTTCTTCCAAGGTGTTTCCTGCAATAAATTTGCCTGCCAGCTTCTTACCATATCTAATGGACAGGTTCTCTACAGCTTTGTTGCCTGCCACGGTTAATAAGGTTTTGCGATATATTTCCGTTCCCACACTCATTTTCGTTTCCTCCTTCAGCATTGTGCTAACTTAATTCAAGCAAGAAACGTGCCAGATTTGGCGATGGTCTACTATTTTTCATGAAAATTATCTATTTAAATTGGACTAAACATTTACACAAAACGGAGAGGACAGAAAGAACCTGAAGAAGCGGAGCGCTCGCCTTTATCCCCGGATTTTCCCTCTATAAAAAGGAATCAAAAAATCTGGGGATAACAGCGATCGGAAGGTTATTCTGTCATCGGAGTGGCCCGTGTGAATTTTCTTTAGTTAAATTTAACGAGAAAAATATTTCAATCCCAACCGGAGTTGGCACGGATTTTGCTACATATATTTGGTGATGAGTAACATGCAAAATAATTCAGGCGAGCAGCCAGCGAATCCCACATCCTGAAGGAGGAATCATTGATGAATATCCCTTTTGTTAACGAACCATTCACACCCTTTGCAGTCCAGGCGAACCAGGAAGCATTTGAAGACGCACTTCGTCAGGTAGAAGCTGAACTTGGGCAGGAATACCCGATTATTATTGGTGGGCAAAAAATAACAAGCAGCCGCACGTTAACTTCCGTGAACCCCGCAGCCAAGAATCAAGTCGTCGGAACGATCCATCAGGCAGATCAGGAATTGGCCGAAAAGGCCATTCAGACAGCAGCGGAGACATTCCACACATGGAAACATACTGACCCGAATGAACGGGCTCGTTATCTATACAAAGCAGCTGCCATTATGCGCCGTCGCAAGCATGAATTCTCCGCATGGATGGTTTATGAAGCCGGCAAGACTTGGCCTGAAGCCGATGCGGATACAGCGGAAGCCATTGATTTTATGGAATTCTATGCACGGGATATGCAGCGACTGAGTGAACCGCAGCCTCTCGTGCGGATTGCAGGGGAAGATAATGAGCTGAGTTATATACCGCTGGGTGTTGGTGTTGTTATTCCACCTTGGAACTTCCCGCTGGCGATTATGGCAGGCATGACTTCGGCTGCACTGGTATCTGGCAACACAGTGGTCTTGAAGCCTGCCAGCACAACTCCGGTGATTGCCGCCAAGTTTATGGAGCTGCTCGCAGAAGTTGGTCTGCCGGATGGCGTTGTGAACTTTTTACCAGGACCAGGCAGTGAAGTGGGCGATTATCTCGTGGATCATGCGCTTACCCGTTTTATCAGCTTCACCGGTTCCCGAGATGTGGGACTGCGAATTAATGAACGTGCAGCACGAACAGCTCCAGGTCAGAAGTGGATCAAACGGGTTATTGCAGAGATGGGCGGCAAGGATTCCATCGTAGTAGACAGTGACAGTGATCTGGAACTCGCGGCAGAGTCCATTACCGCTTCGGCATTTGGTTTCTCAGGACAGAAATGTTCGGCGTGTTCCCGTGCCATTATTCATAAGGATGTATATGATGAAGTATTGCAAAAAGTGATTGAACGGACACAGAAACTGACGATGGGTAGTCCACTTGAAGTTGGCAGTCAAGTTGGGCCGGTTATCGATGACAAGGCATATGCAAAGATCACGGAATATATTGAAATCGGCAAGGGTGAGGGGCGTCTTGTGCACGGTGGCGGTACAGGGAACGTTGAAGGTTATTTCATTGAACCAACCATAATTGCCGATGTGGACCCAAAAGCCCGGATTGCTCAGGATGAAATTTTTGGACCTGTGCTTGCGTTCATCAAAGCAGAATCTTTCCAGGATGCATTGGATATCGCCAATAATACAGACTATGGCCTGACTGGCGCGGTGATCTCACGTAATCGTGAACATCTGGAACAGGCAAGACGCGAATACTTTGCGGGTAATCTGTATTTCAACCGGAAATGTACCGGAGCACTGGTAGGCACACATCCATTTGGCGGATTTAACATGTCAGGCACGGATTCCAAGGCAGGTGGAAGAGACTATCTGCTGCTGTTTACCCAGGCGAAGCTGGTATCGGAGAAATATTAGACAGAAACCCATGATCCGATTAAAAACTTCTTACATTCACTTGAATAATATGCTATTATCCCTGCAAATCCTTTTGTTCGTATAAGAAACACAGATGCTTATTGCCGAAGGCATAAGGAGGGTAACGGATGTTAGGTGTTCAGTTGGTACAGGAACAACGTATTCGGCTGTCCATCACGCCGGAGATGAAACAATCCTTTCATTTGCTAACCATGTCTGGCCAGGATCTGACCCGTTACTTGCTGGACGCAGCGGAGGAAAATCCAGTACTTGAACTGGAAGAACAAGCTGCGCCCCTCGCCCGGATTCCGCGGCGAATGGATCAGCGCAGGTATGATTCCTATGACCCGTTGCTTCAGGCCAAAGGTGCCGAACCTACTCTGGAACAATTGCTGATTGCGCAAATTCGAGTAATGACAATTCCAGACGAATTGGAAAATATGGCCGTATATTTGGCAGGGTGCGTTAATGATGATGGTTATCTGACGGTTGAACTGGCAGAGGTGCAAGCAACACTTGAGCTTCCGATGAGCAAGATTGCAGCGGGACTGGAGCTTCTCCAATCGCTGGACCCTGCTGGTGTAGGGGCGCGGAATCTGCAAGAATGTCTGTTGCTCCAGATTAGACGTGATCCATCAGCAGCGCTGAATGCGGAGTGGATGGTGGAAGCGGGAATGGAAGCACTGGTTCCTTTTCACCCAGGTAGAACAGGGAGACGATTAGGCATGACTTCGCAGGAAGCTCAGATTGCCTATGACTATATTACACGTCTCGATCCCAAGCCCTGTCGATCGATCGGATGTACGGAACGGCCACATTACATTATTCCGGATGCCATTGTCGGGTTGCGTAACGGTGAGGTCCATTATAGTCTGCATGCAGCAGGTAACCCTCGTGTATCGATGAATGAAGCATGCTTCCGCTGGATCAGGGAAGAGGCTCCGGACACAATCTGGTCTACCCGCGTGGCAGAGGCGAGGGCTATTATTCGGAGTGTACACTTGCGGCGCAGGACTTTAGTGCGTGTGCTGGCGGCAGTGATGGAAGAGCAGAAGCACTTTTTGGTCAAAGGCCCATCCGCGCTAAAACCACTCAATCTGGCTGTTATTGCAGAGAAGATTGGCATGCATGAATCAACGGTAAGTCGTGCGGTGAACGGTAAATACATTGAGACACCACATGGTGTATATGAACTCAGGGCTTTTTTTGCCTCGGGAATCAGTACAACGTCAGGGGATAAAACATCAGCATCAGCGGTGAAACGCAGATTAAAAGAAATCATTCGCACGGAGCAGGCTCAGCGTCCATACTCGGATAGTCATTTGGCCACACTGCTCGCCGAGGAGGGGATTGTCATCTCCCGCAGAACGGTTGCCAAGTACAGGGAGGAACTTCAGATTCTGCCTTCCCTTGAGCGTAAACGGTGGGCTTAATCGAATAGCTGGCGTCTTATCATCTCTGAATACAAGAACCCCCGCAAACCGGATGAACGGTCTGCGAGGGTTCTTGTTAATTATTTGTGTTTGGGTTGCTGCATCAGTTTTCCTGATTACCTACAAACGTTCCATATTACGCAGGAAGTGTTCTCCGGCAATCCCTGGTGTAGTCATCTGTTCCGGATGAAGAATCTCTTCCAGTTCTTCCGGTGTCAGCAATCCGCGTTCCAAAATAATCTCTTGCAAGGAAAGTCCAGTCTTGAGCGCTTCCTTCACGATGGAAGCTGCCACATTATAACCCAAGTGCGGGTTCAACGCCGTAACCATACTGAAACTTTGGTTCATGATTAATTCGCAGCGCTCACGGTTAGCTTCCATCTCTTCAACGGCATAACGCGTGAAAACATCGATGCCGTTATTCATGATTTTCAGCGATTGCAGCAAGTTGAACGCAATAACTGGGCCCATGACATTCAGCTCGAATTGACCGGCTTCACATGCCATACAGATCGTATGATCGTTCCCCATCACCTGGAAGGATACCTGGTTAATGACTTCCGCCATAACGGGGTTGACTTTACCCGGCATAATGGACGAACCTGGCTGACGCGGTGGCAGGCGCAATTCATTGAATCCTGCACGCGGGCCTGAAGCCATCAAGCGAATGTCATTACAGATTTTGGAAAGGCTAACCGCACATACCTTCAGCGCCGCTGAAAGTTCCAGATAGGCATCTGTGTTCTGGGTTGCATCCACGAGATCCTCAGCTGTTTGTAGTGGTAGTCCGGTAACAGCTGACAGGTGCTCTGTAACCTTGACGATATATTCGGGTTTGGCATTGAGTCCTGTACCTACCGCAGTTGCACCCATGTTAATGGTAAGCAAGCGGCGATTGGCGAATTCAAGACGCTCAATATCCCGTCCGATGACACGGGCATAAGCTCCGAATTCTTGTCCAAGGCGAATAGGTACGGCATCCTGAAGATGGGTACGGCCAACCTTGACCACATCGTTGAATTCCACTTCTTTTTTACGGAACGCATCCTGTAGTCTTCTCATGGTAGCGAGTAACGTCTCCGACAGTTGGTACGCCGCAATGCGCAGTGCTGTAGGAACCACGTCATTAGTAGATTGGGACATGTTCACATGATTATTGGGATTGCAATGGAAGTAGTCTCCCTTGCTTTTGGTTAACAGTTCCAGCCCGCGGTTGGCCAAAATTTCGTTCATATTCATATTCATGGAGGTGCCTGCACCGCCCTGAATGGAGTCTACAATAAAATGATCCAGATGATGGCCTTTCATCATTTCTTCAGCTGCCATGACGATCACATCGCCAATCTTGCTCGGCAGCATCTTCAACTCCATGTTGGTAATCGCTGCTGCCTTCTTCACCGCAGCCAGAGCCGTGATCAGCTCCCGGTGTACCGGAACGCCGGTAATCGGGAAGTTTTCCACGGCCCGTACCGTCTGAATTCCGTAATAAGCATAAGCCGGGATTTCTTTTTCACCGATAAAATCTTTCTCCGTCCGTGTGGACATAGTAGACATCTCGTTCGCCTCCAGTGGCATCAATAAAAATAGTTCGGCTTCAGCGTTGCTGAAGCGCACTCAGTATATCATTTAAGCAAAATGGATGCCAATCTAAATCATTTGGCCTCTTGTGCCGATAATAAATAAAATTAGGGATATTAAATGGAATATTATTCAATTTTTAAGAAAGGGAGGAGTGGCCAAGCTTGTCTTATACATTATGCGCTATATGGTAGAGAAGTCATGCATGAACGGCAAGTATGAGGGGAAATAGAACGTTTTCAGTGATGTATATCACATGAAATTTGGTACTTGATTGGTAAAATAGGAAAAAAGGACTACGGGGTGTGCACATGAAATGGACTTTAGGAGCAAAGACTGTCGCAGGTCTGGTACTGATTTCGATTATTACCTACGGAACTAGCGGCTTTTTTATATTTTTTGTCAAAGACTGGGTTACGTTAGATATTCCGAATTGGGTATACATATCGATTATCCTGATCATGGGAGTATGCTGGAACGGGATTCTGGGATGGTTTGCCTCACGCTGGCTGACTCGTCCAATCGTTCACCTGTCCCGGGCTGCACAGCAGGTTTCAGCGGGAGATCTGACAACCGAGATTCCGCAGCGACGCACGCAGGATGAACTTACTGTATTATATGATGCTTTTCGCGCAATGGTTTCTAACCTTCGAAGCATTGTAAATGATATTGCAGACAGTACAAGAACGACTTCACAGAACGCACAGTCTCTGAGTGAAGCAATTACCCAGGCCGCCGAACAGATCGAGATGATGTCGGATGCGGTGGATCATATTGCGGTAGGCGTAGAAGAGCAGAAGGTCACTTCCCATCAATCTCTGATCACTGCGGATGAGATGCTGAACGATTTCCAGCGTATGCATAGCCAGTCCATGGATATGACAGAGATGTCCGGTCAGATGGAACGATCGGTGGATCATACCAAACAGACTTTCTCATCGTTGATGAAAGGGATGGACGAGCTGGCCGAGTCGCACAATCGTTCCCGCGACATTATGCTGTTGCTGGAGAAGGAAGCCTCCGATATCGAGGTAATTACCCAGTCTGTCAAAAACATCGCAGAGGAAACAGGGTTACTTGCCCTGAATGCTTCCATTGAGGCTGCACGAGCTGGCGAAGAGGGTTCTGGTTTTGCAGTCGTGGCGCAGCAGATCCGCAAGCTGGCAGACGAAAGTAAGGAATCGGTACACCGTATTAATGAGCTGATTAGTCGTGTGCAAGAGCGGATCAGGGAGACAGCCCAACTGTCTCATGAGCAGCATGGTCTCGTGGTTAATGAATCGGAGCGGACCGTCTCTGTGGATCAGACGTTGCATGAACTGACAGGAACAGTGGAAGTATTTATGAAGGGTGCGCATGATATCGGTTCCAAGATTGCAGAACAGACCGGTCGCGTGGAGCAAACGCACGGTCATGTGAAGAAAATCCAGGGGAAAGCCGGATCGTTCTCGGATGAGGCGAGACGAATTATGGATGCCGCACACGAAGAGACAGCCATCATGGAGGAGATTTCATCTTCGGCTGAAGAACTGAGACAATTAACCGATCGGTTATTGGACAAAACCAAAGCATTCCGGATGCAGCCTTAAGCTGTGTTCGGGATTTTTTTTGTTTTTGGAGAACAGTTTTGGCATGATAATTTGCTTATTCTGGTTAAAGCCGAACGTTCTTTCGTGAAAACGAAAATTTGTAAAGATTATTTTATGAAAGATTAACAAATTCGCAACTTGCAGGCGATAAATGAAGATATAATAGGATTATCACAACAGATAAAGGAGCCCAGTATATTGAAAACTTGGACAGGTATCCTGCTGATGATTATTCTGGCGGTAGCTACGATTAGTACAACTTCGGCTGCCAGAACCATGAATGAATCGCAAAAACAGCTTAACATAGATGATCAATCCAGCCAGACCGAAGTGGTCGAGGCTTCCAATATAGATAAACTGCATGACACAGCGAAGACAACACAGGAATCCATTCCCGTGAAAGAGGAATACGTTTCGGTAGCTCCAGAGAATGAGAAGGTCAGATTATACCCTATGAAAGTTGAGGGTTCAGGATATATATATAACGGAATGATTTTGGAAGTGGACGGCAAAGTGCAAGAATTTAGTGATTGGCAGGGAGAAGGCGGGTCTTACAAACCCGAAGTGCACGAGCTGGATCTGAATGGAGACGGCCAGAAAGAAATTATCGTTTTGTACACGGAAGGTCATGGAACAGGTATTTATTTGGGACAAGCACGTATCATTAATCCGGTAACGCTGGAAGAGATGAAGATGCAATCTCTGGATGAGATTGCGAAACAGCATGTGAAGTCAAAAGTTACAGTTAGATCAGACCGTGTGGATGTTGATGTCTCCGTTGATGGCGTTCAAACAGAACCTTTACGGATCGAGGAAGATACGAGTGGCGGCGTATATAACGAAGAGTTGGGATTCGGTGGAGTTACCTATTACAGTGTAGAGGATGGCCAGCTTGTCGTATCAGCAGCAGGATCTTACGGTGCGGCTTTATATGCGGGTGATCTGACATTCACTTATGAGTATCAAGATGGCGAGTGGAAGGCCGTAGATTTGAAGTACAGCATGGAAGTGTATGAAGAAGAATATTATGAATCTTTTGATTGATATCAACCTGTTGATATCATAGTGCATCGGGAATTGAATGTTCTCAAGTGTCAAGTTAAGTGAACATCTGACAAGAATATCTTCCTTACTCCGTATACGGACAGTGGGAAACAGGGCGAGGCTGAAAAAAAAATGGGGACATACAGCCTCGTTTTGTGCTGCCCTGAAATAGGCAATGTGTACTAAAAATGCAGTAAACAATTGACATTATCACTTTAGTCGTTTAAATGTATAAAGGACAAATCATTTTAACATTCAGGAGGGATTTTGATGAAGAAAAAAGTTGTACTGGGTTTGATGGTAGGCACATTAACAATTGGGATCGGAACAGGTGCACTCGCAGCAACAGGACTGGAACAGATTAAAGCCTATCTGAACAGCAAGATTACGCTAAAAATGAATGGTGCCACGGTGACAGCCAAAGATGCCAATGGTAAAACAGTGTTGCCTATCACTTACAACGGAACGACTTATTTGCCTGTGCGTGCTGTGGGATCTTTGCTTGGGACAGAGATCACTTATGACAGTGCAACTTCATCCGTCCTGATTGGCGGAACGAATGGATCTGCGCCCGTAACCAACGGAAAAGTAACGCTGAGTGCACTTGGAACATCCGTACTGGGATCTACCGCTTGGCACACCAAAGATCCTAAGGATACCACATATAAAGGCAAGGATTACAAGGATGTTTATCTGCATAATGATCCTACGAAACAGGGGGATGATATCCAGATTAATACGGGTAAAAAGTATTCTTCTCTGCACTTGGAACTTGCCGCGCTGAAAGGAAATCAGGAGATTCATATCTATGATCAGGATCTCGCGACACTCAAAAAGTTCAATATCACTCCAGAAAGCGGTATGATGAGTCTAGATGTGGATGTTAAAGGTACAGACGCTGTCTATGTAGAGATTGTATCTGAAGATCCGGGTTCAGCTCTGTTTGTACCGCTCACAACATCGTATCTGACGAAGTAAAACACAATCTGCAAGTTTGCGACCTTACAGAAGGGGCAAGGCAAGCATAAACATAAAAAAACGATGATTCAGTAGGCGATTCCTGAACCGTATCCGGTATTCAGAGCTGCCTGGTGAACATCGTTTTTTATTTTCTTTTTGTTACGAATATTAACGAATGACGGTATCCAGCGGTTTGAGATTGGCTTCAATCTCGGCGCGGCGACCTTCAAGGAATGGAGGCAAAGCAAGCGATTCACCCAGATGCTCCAATTCTTCGTCTGTATCAAATCCCGGACCATCGGTTGCAAGTTCGAACAGAATCCCGTTTGCTTCACGGAAATATAGGGAGCGGAAGTAGAAGCGATCTACAAAACCGGAGTTAGGGAATTGGAAGTTACGAACCCGTTCCACCCACTGTTTCAGTTCTTCTTCGTTATCCACACGGAACGCAACGTGGTGTACGCTACCACGTCCAGGACGCTCTTGGGCAAGGTCATTCCGTTCCTCAACATGCACCTCGGAGCCGCTGCCACCTTCACCGGATTCAAAAACGAGTACATCAGGTTGACCTGGAGTAAAGGCAGGATAACTTCCTTTAGCTCTGAAACCGAGCAGTTCGGTAAGAACCGGAGCGGTAAGGGAAGCATCTTTTACCGTAAGATGGATAGGGCCAAGACCTACAATGCCATACTCGGCAGGCACAGGGCTCTGATCCCATGGTTTACCACCAGCGACACCTGTATTGTTTTCATCCGAGACCAGAATCAGACGTTGACCTTCAAAGTCTGTGAACGAGAGCGTGGCACGACCACCCCGTTCAACAATCTCTCCATGTGGGACTTCGAATTCGTCAAAACGCTGCTGCCAGTAAGTCAGTGCTGCATCACTTGGAACGCGCAGTGACGTGCCAGATATACTGTTCACGCCTTCACGAGTCTGTCCGGCCATCGGAATCTCGAAGAAGGTAAGTTCGGTACCCGGATTGCCTTTCTCATCGCCATAGAAGAGATGGTAGACGGACACGTCATCCTGGTTGACTGTTTTTTTAATGAGGCGCAGACCCATGATGTTGGTGTAGAAACGATAGTTCTGATCGGCATGTGCTGTTAGAGCGGATACGTGGTGAAGTCCTTTGATTTGCATAATAATTCCTCCTAGATGAAATGGGATAGTGTAAATGTTCAGTTGAACGTTTGTTAAGTGCGGTATATTGTATTTCGATTAAGAAAGTTACTAACTTTTCGTTTGTTTTGGTTCTGAATTTATCTTAACATAAAGATATTTAAATTACAATGCTTATTTAGAATTCCAACTGGACAGCACTTTCATTCAATGGCAAAATGAAAAAGTTAACATTAAAGAGAGATACTGTTGGTGAAATCCTTGTAAAGGAGAGAAGAGATGCATGGCGTATCCACCATGGCTGGACCCTTATGATGCAGAGCCGTTTATCCTGTTCTCCACTTCACATATCGTTTCAATTAGCGTAATTACAGCATTGATTGTACTGATGTTTTTGCTTCGACACCATCTTCGATCATGGTCAGAGAGGGCACGCCGCATACTGCGGATTGTTCTGGCTTGTATCATGTTTGCCTCCGAAATCGTGCTGCAGCTCTGGTATGTGTATGGAGGGATATGGAGCCTGCAGACGTCACTGCCACTCGAACTATGCAGTCTGTCTCTGCTATTATCGGCGTTGTTACTACTGACACGCAGTCGACTGTTGCATACTGCACTGCTGTTTGCAGGCATTGCCGGAGCCCTTATGGCGATCCTGACTCCTAATCTGGGTTATGGTTATGCACATTTTCGATTTATTCAATTTTTCGTTGCTCATGCCTGCATTATTCTGGCTTTACTCTACATGACCTGGGTAGAACAGCTGCGACCTAGCTGGAGATCTGTAGCAGGTTCGATGATATTTGTGAATGTGGCAGCACTAATTGTATACATTGTAGATGTCATGCTTGACGCGAATTATATGTTTTTGAGACACAAGCCGAGTACACCCTCGGTGCTGGATATGCTAGGTCCGTATCCCATGTACATCCTTGGGGAAGAGATACTTGCGCTAGTTTTGTTCTCGCTAATGTACATTTTGCTCTTTGCCATTCCAGATCGGTTGAAGCATCGTGTGAAAAAAGGTAAAAGCTCCGCGGTATAGGGATAATCCTTGTAGTTGCGTCTGCGCCGTATTATAAACTCTTTATAAATAAAATATCCCGCAGTAACCTGACTGGATCAGGTCGCTTGCGGGATGTTTGGGCGTTGTCCCTGAATGGGGCCAGCTTTTATATGTTTATCCACGGAGCAGAGATTCCGCACCATCCACGTAGATTCGTGTACCTGTAACATGAGAGGCTTCATCGGAAGCGAGGAACAGAACGAGGTTCGCCACTTGCTTCGACGTTCCAGGTTCGCCCTTGAGCGGATGTTCGTGACCCTCAGGGAATTCAACAGGAATCTGTACTTCTTTCAGATCATCCGACGGGTAGGTGTTATCATCAATGTTGGTATCGATGGCTCCCGGGCAAACGGCATTTACACGGATCTTATAACGAGCCAGCTCCAGTGCAGCCATCTTGGTAAATGCAGTTTGTCCCGCTTTGCTGGAAGCGTATGCAGAGAAACCAATCCCTGAGAAGACCCGGTTACCGTTGATGGAACTAGTGATAATGATGCTGCCGCCATGTTCTTTCAGATGAGGAATAGCATATTTGACGGTTGCGAAGGTTCCGCGCATATTGATCTCCATCGTCTGGTCCCAGTCCTCAATTTCCATCGTTTCAATCGGGGCCATCGTTCCGTTAATGCCGGCATTCGCAAATATGATATCCAGTTTACCCGCTTCAGCCGCAGCCTGATTGATTGCCTTCTGCACATTATCCGGTTTGGAGATATCACATTCGATCACATACGCTTCTCCGCCAGCCTTTTCAATCGTCTGCTTGGTTTCCTCCGCATTTTCGGGTGTGCGATCCAGCATGTACACTTTGGCCCCATGTTCGGCGAATCGAATAGCAGTAGCCTGACCAATACCCGATCCACCTCCGGTTACAATCGCCACTTTGCCTTCCAAACGTTGTTCTGTCATCTCTGATCCCTCCATGAGTTAGATTATCGTTGTACGCTCTACTTCTAACATACCCGGCTCAAGACGCGTGAATCATATGTGTATATATCAAAAAGAACAGGACCGCAACGCGGCCCTGTTCTGTGAGCAGATCATCTTCATGATCTGTCTGCTGTAATATTATTTTGGCATGTGAATGGTAGGAAACACCCTCAGGTCATGCCCTGGTTTACTTATGTTTCTTCCAGTCCATTGCACTGTTATTGAGCAAATATTCGAAATCGTTATCTCGGCGCTTCTGCTCCGCTTGGCGAGCTTCTTCTGCCTGCTGACGTTCCTGCTCTTTAAGAGCCGCTTCGGTAGCCTTTGCCTCATCCGCCTGAGCTTTCAGCTTCTCCAGCACATCACTGCTAAGCAGATCCTTCAGTGTTGTGGGTTTATCCTGTGCTACTGCTGCTTTGGGAGCAGGAGTGCGTTTTTTGGATTTTGCCATAGGAAAATCTCCTTTCCAAACATGAATCAGGTTCCATTTATCGTACAGTAGTCATAGTATATCAGGTTCCCGTAAAGCATTCCATGAATCTGCGGAACAAAAGCAGGAAAACGAGGGTTGCGTGACGAATGAAAACGGGTATAAAATCATATACTATTACCGATACTGCGACTATTCCCTGGAGAAAGGAGTCGTTGTTCGTGGAAGTAAACCGTGGTTTACTGAAAGGGCTTGCATGGGGCGTTGCCTTTAGCTGCCCGTTATGGATTGCGATTATCGGCTGGTTACGTTTGATGGGATGGATGTATTGAGGATGATACCGGAAGAGGTCATTTTTTATAAAGTCATATATGTAACCGTTATCATTAAAATCAATAAATAAAGCTCTGCCTTGCGAGATACGCACAGGACAGAGCTTTTGTTTGTTTTGCAGTTCATTAACTCATTAACGAGATATAAAAATGAGGTTTCATCTGTTTGGCTAAGCTGCTGATTAAGGCACTTTTACCGGCTCTGGATACTCCAGACCATGGGTGTCTACCGTAACTTTTTTCATGACCTGATCGGTATCGGGTTTGTCCTTGATTTTGCTTATTTTCTGAGCTGCAATACCATCAACGACTTCTAAACCTTCGGTTACTTTACCAAAGGAAGCATAGGCATTATCAAGATGATCCGCGTCAGCTAACATGATGAAGAACTGAGAACCAGCGGAATCCAAATTATCTCCGCGTGCCATGGAAATGACTCCGCGGGTATGATTCAGGTGATTTTTGTGACCGTTGGATGTAAATTCACCCTTAATGGCATACCCTGGGCCACCTCGACCATTACCGTCTGGATCTCCGCCCTGAATCATGAAACCTGGAATAACACGGTGAAAGATTGTGCCATCATAGAAACCCTGATTCGCTAGTGAAATAAAGTTGTTCACCGTATTGGGCGCAATTTCCGGATATAGCTCAATGACGATCTTCTGTCCATCTGCCATTTCAATAGTAGCTACCGGATTGGGACCCGTTGGTTCAACTGGAGCTGGTGTTTCTGTAGCGCCACTCGAAGGGCGTCCACAACCACTAATGACGATAAGCAGCATCGCGAGAACCAGCGAAACCACTGTGTTTTTTTTCCACCGTAAAGACATGAAAACGTTCCTCCTTGCATCTCTGCATTATATATTTTCTCCAAATCCTATTTGGATATTTACCCAACTATCATACCGTTTTTGTGGACAGGATGGCAATGTAATACATGTGTTTGTGGTGAACAAGGGATGGCCTTCATGGAATGATGGGTGTAAAATAAGGAAAATGCTTCCGCATCGGTGACGTACGGGTCTGTGCCGTCCGCTCCAATACACGGCAGTCCCGGCGTCAGTAACGGAAAGGGCGTGCGGGTATATGAACTTCTCGTGGAAGCGCAATCTGGTCATATTGTGGATTGGTGTATTTTTTTGCAGCACCGCGTATTCGATCTCGATTCCATTTCTGCCCCTGTTTCTAAGTGCTGACTTGGGGGTTCGTGATCACCTGGAGTTATGGTCAGGACTGGCATTTGGCATTACGTTTCTTGCGAGTGCACTCGTGTCTCCGTTCTGGGGATCACTGGCTGACAAATACGGACGCAAGCCCATGCTGATCCGGTCGGGATACAGCCTTGCCGTCTTGTATTTAATCAATTATTTCGTGCAGGACCCGTATTCACTGATTGTTGTTCGATTGTTTCAGGGTCTGCTTGCAGGGTTTGTTCCAGCAGCGATTGCTCTGGTAGGTACGAATACACCTGAAGAGAAGACTGGTTATGCACTTGGTATTATGTCCACTGCAGGAGCCACGGGTGGTATTATCGGACCGTTAATTGGTGGCGTGGTGAGTCATTATTATGGGAACCGGAATGCATTTTTGTTTTCGGCTATTGTTGTGTTAGTCTCCGCGATCATCGCAACCTTCTGGGTAAAAGAAGAGAACTTCAACCGGAACAAAGCGCGTTCCCACGTCATGGATGACATTCGTGAAGCAAGAGCGAATCGTTTGTTTATGACGGTGCTTGGCATGATGGGCATATGTACGTTCTCCGTCATGATTCTGGAGCCATTATTGACGGTCTATGTGATGGAGATGGGCGTTCAGCCGGATCGTGCCTCACTCAGCTCGGGTATTATTTTCTCAGCGGTGGGGGTAGCAACAGTTATTATGGCACCGCGTTGGGGCAAGATTGGTTCAAGGATTGGATACGGTAAAGTGTTGATCATTGGACTTGTTGGTGGGGCTGTAGGGAATCTTCTGCAGTTCTTTACAACAGGATATATCGCATTCGGCATTTTACGATTTGTGTATGGTTTATTCTTTGCCGCTGTATTTCCGGCAATTAACGCCATGATTGTGCAGGCTACCGCATCAAGTTTCCGGGGCAGGGCTTTTAGTCTGAATCAATCCGCTGCCCAGATCGGGACGATGGCGGGACCGATTATTGGTGGTGTACTTGGGGGCTGGCTGCCGATACGCTGGATATTTATTATTAATGGAGTGGCATTGATCATCACTGCGATGGTAGCGAAGTGGTCAGGATTGGATCACAAACTGCCAGTGGCAAGTAAGGTTTCCGCTAAGCGATGATGCTAAATCACCAAGAGTACGTGAACTTACAGGTAACAAAAAAGATGACGCTGTGAAATTACAGACGTCATCTTTTTTAAGTCTACTACGGATCTATATAAGTTAGTCATCCGAAGAGGGCTTACGAGAAGCCTTCTCTTTGGGAATGGCATGTTCGACCGCATCACGTTGATCCTCATCCTCAAGTGCTTCGGGGAAGGAGTCCTCAGTGAACAGTCCGAAGTCCGGGTCAATATCCCGTTCGGTCACGAGATTATCCGGTTCATGCACATGCTTTTGGCGATCTTCCTTCATCGTGTATGCACCTCCTCATTCAGGATGTCATAACAGCTGTTAATGTCGCGGTGGAATGTCGTTCTCTGGTTTAGCATCCGCACCAGCACCATTAAGCAAGTCGGTACCATGCAACGCATCCGGATCGGGTGCAGCAGGATCAACCGGACTGTTCGGTTGCAGAAGATCTGCATCCGGTACAGATTCCAGCGGTGTCTCAGCCAAACGTGAATCCAATTCCGGCTCATCCACAGCGGTTGCGGCTACGGGTGCCAGATCCGAATCTTCCGTAACAATCCGTCTGCCGGAAACTTCATCAAAGGTATCCATATCGCCTTCCGGGACTTCCGTCTCTGGTGGAATATCGCGGGACCTCTGATAACGGTCATAATAGCGGTCGCTCTCTTCGTTACTAATTGGTTTGTCAGACATGAGTAACACTTCCTTTCATTGTCGGTTGTCCAAATGCTTCTTACCCCGTAGTTACCCAAAGCGCTAGTATTGTAATCTTGCACAGGTTATTATCTCCGGGTGTTCGCTACGATATGAATGCCTTAGAATTTGGGGAATACATATTTAACCAAGAAGTATAAGAATCCGAAAAAGATAATGATATATGCGGCATATTTAATAAATGTGGAAGCGACCATACTTGAATCCGATTTATGCTGAACATCCTTATGTTCTACCTCAACCGTACGATGGGGCTCATTCATTGTAATCATCTCCTTAGCGTGTTTGTTTGCTTTGAGAAACCATTACACCCGGAGCAAAGGATTGAATCGCAGCCACCGTTTTTACAGCTTTTCCTGTTTTGCCTATGTTATGATGAAGCTTGAATATGTAAGGGAGGGATTCATGTGGACTGGTATACACTGGGTAATATGATCACACGCATCCGTATCGGGCAAAAGGCGTCCACACCCGGGTTCTCCCGTACCGTCATCCGTCGTCCGGATGGTTTGTTTTGGGTAGGCGGTATATGGTCCGGGCAAGTTGTCCAGTTGCGGGATTTCCTTTTTTCCGACATATGGACCATCTATGATGATGAGGAGACAGAGCAGTGGCTTGAATTTCGCAGTCAAGTTGAACAGAAAGAACGGGAAATGATAGTGAACCAGTTCGAAGACTTGCGTGATTAATCGGATAACTTTAACAATAAAATGGAAATAAGACTATAAATCGACTTAAATGTGAAATTTCATTTTATCTCAAGAAGGTGACGTGACAAACGGTGGCGAATGATAAATGAGAGAATCTAAGATAGGGAAAATTAGAACTTTGAGGTGCTGTGAATGAAAAATGTGCCCAAAGCTATCGTCATCTTATGGATGAGTGTATTGATTATTCTAGGCATGCCACATGGGATAGTCTTTGCAACTACAGGAGCGGTTCAGCAACCTGTATCCATTACAGGATGGGAAGTAAAATGGGGGAACGTTGACGACCAAGGATTCATCAGTGAGGTTAAGGGAGCAGACGAGATATGGGAAAAGCAGGGCAGCGATAAGTTAGAGTATAGCAATACGGATCGATCGAATTCTTTATGGACTCGCCTGACCATCCCTGAGTTGAGTGAGGAAAGTTCAGCCATTCGATTTGAGAACATTAAAGGCAATCATATTGTTGTTTATCTGGAAGACCGCAAGGTCTACGAGAACTATCATTACAATTATGATAATAATGCGGTGTTGCTGCCCTTATCCAGCCAAAATTCAGGTGACACGCTCTATGTATGGTCGCAAAATGAAAAAGGCCGTCTGGGGATACAAGGTACTGTTCAGGTTGGACCTTATGCCGCGTTACAGGAGAAATATATTCATAACGGACTTATTGATGTAATTTTGGGCGCGACCTTTGTGTTCACAGCGATTACGATGCTGAGTTGTACGTTCTTCCTTGGCAAATTCCATAAGGGATTATGGATCTCGCTATGCATTGTGATGGGTTCCATCGGCACGATGATCATCACGTACTCGCAATTTTTGTATACGTTCTATCAGGTATATGGTGACCTGTATTCCGTAGTCTTTGATCTGGCGATGCTGCTGGGTATGCCAGCGCTATGTTATTTTTTTGAACAGATAATCGGGCCAGGACTGCATGGAATCTTCACCAAACTGCGAAAAATACTATTCATATATTCAGTTATCGCTGTGTTCTCTCTATTTATCTATGTGACTTCAGGTGGGCAATGGGAGATCCTCTACAATCTGCTCGTACAGCGTGTGGTTGGCATTGTGCTGGTCATTCTGCTGACAATCCTGTTGGTTGGTACCATCGCCAAAGCGCTGCAACGAAATCGGGAAGCTATGCTGCTTGCAACGGGATTCGGTACATTTGCCTTGATCAGTGTGGCTGAACTGTTGTGGTATTATCAGCGGAGTGGGACGTATCATCTGTTATGGTGGAAATGGTCCATGGTTGCATTTGTGATCTCGTTGATTGCCATTCTCGGAAGTCGCTTTGCCGAAAAACATACTAAAGTTCTAGAGTATTCCAAGGAACTGGAGCTGTTCAACAATGAGTTGCAGCGATCCGAAAAAATGGAGATTATTAGTGAATTGGCCGCTTCCGTTGCCCATGAAGTACGTAATCCACTTCAGGTGACAAGAGGGTTCTTGCAACTTATGACGGAACAGGAAGACAACAAAAATAAGGGGTATGTGCGAATTGCACTGGAAGAACTTGATCGGGCTTCGGGCATCATAACGGATTTTCTTACCTTTGCCAAACCTGAGTTTGATCATATTATCTCGCTCAATATCTCGGATGAATTCAATCATATTGAAGGCATTCTTGTGCCGATGGCTAATCTGGAAGGTGGTAAAATCACCACTGACATTCCGCCAGATCTATATATTCGAGGCAATTCCTCGAAGTTTAAGCAGGCTTTTATCAATATTATTAAGAACAGTATTGAAGCTCTGCAGGGACAAGGTCAGATTGATATCTGGGCGTACAAGCAGGATGGAATGATTAAGGTGCATGTCAGGGATAACGGAGAAGGAATGGACGAGGAAGCACTCTCCCGGTTGGGCGAGCCTTATTTCTCCAATAAAATCAAAGGCACAGGCCTCGGCATGATGGTGACATTCCGAATTGTTGAAGCGATGCAAGGACAGATCAGCTTTACAAGCACCAAAGGGGTAGGAACAGAAGCGGTTGTATCTTTTGTCGAGTTCGTCGATTGACGAACTCACAGAAGGATACAGCGGCTTTTTTTTGTTCCTACCCCTAATTTCTTACACTACAAGATTAGCTCACCCGAATTAACTTCTCCAAGGTCCGCAATTCACATCATAATTTACTTTGGAAGGATTGGGAGGTATGACAAGCACATAGTCATTCTGCTGCTCCTCAACAGTACGTACCTGAATGTGCTCCGGAATTACGATGCCGAACGCTTCACGAAGCGCCTGCTTCGGATTGGAGTGCAATTGTTGTCTGAAGTGCTCGTCAGTCCAAGCCTTTTCAATAATATCCTCATGCAACGTTTTCTCTGATACCATCATCGTCAACATTCCCTTCATATTTAAAATTAAACTAAATCAGCTTAGTCCTTATGCTCAGAATCCCAACTGTTGCTCGCTAATCCAGTGATGAAACCCACCTTGGAGGAGCTGTTTCTTCCGTTGTGTAATGTCCTGAACAGCTTGTACTAAAGTGTTGCATAAATAAGAATTAAACGCCTCAAGATGCGATATTCCTAAGTTAGACGATATTAGTGTACGATTATAGTGATAAGCAATGTCTACGTAAGAGTTCATGAGTTGTGTATTGTATACATTGTCATGTATACGTTCGCTTAAAGGATGAACTGGATAGTTGTGATTCAGTGCTGCGGATATGTGGGAGAGGTAGCTGTTGTAGTTTCCATGCACAGCATCTTGTTGAGTGTCTGTGAAGTCATCGGTCATCTGGAGTGTCATGAGTGTGATGTTGATGGCAGAACACACCGGGATGATCCGGTCGGACTGATTCAGCAGAAGCAGTGCACCAGTAGCTCCAATGAGGAGAGGGGCAGCCTTTTGCGCAATCAACAAGGGATTCTGTTGGAAATAATCAATGGAATGCTCACCCGTAACACTCACGGCCCAATCCACTACATATTGTCTGAAATAGACCCAGAACGTGGAGGAAGGATTGAATAATACCGAGTAAGATTGAAGTGCATCCATGTAATATAGATTACCAAGAGATAACTTCAATGTGGCATTCTCCGGTTGTTCATCCATCACGTCGTCCTGATTCAGAAAATATAACATATGGATGAGACAGGCTGTACTTAATTGGTGTGCTTTCTCTGGGGGTAGTTTATCTGAGTGTTGCATCCAAAGTGGAGTGATGTACCCGATGTAGCTGTGTCCCGAATCTCGTAACAGCGGATTAACCGAACGAAGCTGCTCTAATGCATGTCCTGACAAGGGTTCGGGATATTCCCGTACGAGTTGTTCCGCTGAAGCAAACACGACCTCCAGATCGGATCTAAACGGATCTAACCAATCTTTCCGCATTATTACATATCGTCCTTCCTGCGATAAGGTGACTAAGGACTGTTCGACTAGATCATGAAGTTACATTTAGTATAGCGGAAATAAACTGAAAAAAATAGGATTTTTTGTGATCAATTGTGAGAAAAATGATGACTTTTTGTATTTTATGGCATAAAAAAGTGGATTTTAGGCTCAAACTAGGAAGGCACAGGATTTCGACATCGGAAAGGCGGCAGAAAAATGAATTTGAAATGGAAAACATGGATGGCAGCCGGATTGGCAGCCGTAGTTATAACAGCAGCAACAGGACATGTGGCATTTGCTGATCCAGCCGTTCGTGCAGAGCAACATGATGATGCGTCAAAAGCTTCTTCCTCCGGCAAACCAGCGAAGCCATGCATGCAGGCAGGACACGGTCTGTTCATGATTGGTGAGACGGCAGACTTGCTTGGGATTGGACTTCGGGATCTGAAAGAACAGATGGAACTTGGCAAGACGTTGTCCCAGATTGCGAAAGAGCGTAAGGGACTTAGTGAGGAGCAGTTATTGCAGAAGTTGAAGCCTACACTGGCACAGCGTTTGGATCAAGCTGTGGAAGAAGGTTGTCTCACCAAGGAACAAGCTGCAGCCACGAAGGCAGACATGGATACCAAGTTGAAAAAGGTCATTAATACACCGCTGCGTGATTTGCGGCGTGAATTTGCCCACCATGGCAAACGTTCCATGGTAGATAAGGGCGAAATTGCCCGGTTTATTGGAGTGACCCCTGCTCAACTGCACGAGCAGCTTCAGGGAGGGAAATCCCTGGCTGAGATTGCTCAGGCAAAAGGCATTAGCGAAACGCAGCTGGTGGACAAGCTGAAGGAACAATTAACGGGTGATTTGAAGATATTTGTGAATCAGAAGGGCAACGTGCATCCAGCCCCGGGTCCCCAGGAACCTGTTCCTGGAAGATCAACTTCGAGCGAAGTAAAATAAAGAAGAGCGTCTCCATAAGGGGACGCTCTTCTTGCTTCATAATGTCTCACGCGTTCCCCGACTGTGAGCGGGAATAGGTGAGGGGCTTGGCTGGGGTGAGTTTCTCTTATCCGCATTAACAGATGAATTAGGTACAGAACGTGGTTTGCGCATTAACCCTACGGTGAAACGTGAGCCAGGAAGCTTGGACAGCGCCCAACTGATTGCAAGAGCAATACCAACGGTTACAAGGAACGATAGCAACGTTACAGGCAGATGCCATCCACTGAGTTGAAGCGGTCTGGTGACATAAGCGATCGCGTAGATCACCAGTGCATGAACCAGATATCCACCAAATGAATAACGGCCAATCCAGGCTAAGAGGCGCTGAAACCATGTATCTTTGCCCCGCATCAGTACAAGGAAACCATACATCATAAACATCTGAGCCATAATGATCAGGAATGTGGTTGGTTTCAGATAGGTGGAGATATTCAGATTAACAACATCCCCGGACCCACGCAGCACATCGTAACCAAGCCATATATACATCCCTATAAACAGACAGATCGTCCATGGCAGGATCTTTGTGGTCCAACTCCTCCAGCTATCCACTGACCAGGCACACACGGCACCCAGTAAAAAGTAAAACCAGTACATCACCCATGAATAGGAGCGATATTGCAGCAACGTTGACCAAGGCTCAGACATGGATTCTGTCCAGCCCCCCATATTATAGTAGGACCATTGCATAAGCAGGGCATATAGTACTGCTGCAAAGAGAATTAGTCCGATAATGACTTGCATGGGCGTGAAACGTGAGGTGTTCTGGATACGTCTCTGAATGGCTTTTGCTCCTGTCCAGAACAGGGGGAACAGAATATAGAACTGAAACACCATAATAACAAACCAGAGATGATACCCCGTCTGTGGTATAAACAGTTCACGAATCAGACTGCGAAAATCCGGTATGCCTGCAAGCCAGAACGCGGGGGTGAAGATACGGACAGAAAGCCAGTAGATCAGTGTCCATACGACAAACGGCATATAGATATCGCCAAATCGCTTTCGAATGAAGCGAGGATAGTCCGGTTTGGTGTTACGATGATGGTAAAACAACATTGCACCCGATAGAAATACAAACGTTGGCGTACCAAATCGGGTCAGATGATAAATCATGGTCAGCATAATGGAATCCGGTTGTTCAATATCAGCGCGATAGATATACTCAGCGATACTATGCTGCATGACGATTGCCAGAAAGGCAATGCCCCGCAGTTCGGTCCATTCCGTTATTCGCGGTTTTTTCACATTGTAATCCTCCCTCCAGGAACCGGAGTTCATCATATAAGGGTACCCGTTAAACATTAAGACTGCATTAAATGGAGAAAATAGGTACAAAAAAGACGGCTTTGGCCGTCTTTTCTATTGATATATCTCATGCTTGTTTTAGTTCTGTTCCTCTGATGATGGAATCTCTGAGGACGCGGCATCTTCTTCAAACAGTTTCTGAATGTAGGACTGGAGTTTGGTCACATCAACACCCAGTACCTGAGCTGAGCCGACCAGTTCATTGGTGAGTAGTTTGTTCGGTGGAATCTGCTGCTGATCGATATCGTTCACATGAATATCGAAGCCGAGTGATGCGAGTTTTAACATCTGGGTTGGACTGAGGTCTGTCTCAATGTAGGGAGCGATGGCTTCCAGGATATCCGGGATTTTGAAGAGTGACGTAGTGCTCTGCATTTTCTTGGCCAGCTCGGTCATGAAGATCCGCTGCCGTTCGGTGCGCGTAAAATCCGAGGTGGCATCATGCCGGAACCGAACATATTGCAGAGCGGTTTTGCCGTCCATATGCTGCAATCCTTTTTTTAAGTCAATGTCGTACATATGTTTATCTGCTTTACTGGTGTAATACATGTCTTTCTCCACATCGATCTCAATACCGCCTACCGCATCAACGAGTGCCATGAAACCTGTAAAGTCTGTGTAGACATAATGCTGAATGGGAATACCGAGCAGATCACTGACGGTTTGTTTGGTCAGCTCCGCACCCCCGTAGGAAAAGGCTGCATTAAGTCTGCTTTTGCCATGCCCGGGAATGGCGACATAGGTATCACGCAGTACGGAGAATAGATGGGCTTTCTTGGTGACCGGATCAATGGAAGCGACCATGACCGAGTCCGAGCGTCCTGCATCGTCGCCTCTTGAGTCTCCACCAAGGAGCAGAATGTTCACCCGTTCTTGGCCCTCCCATCTGGGAATCGTTGTCGTTGGTGTGTCTGAATCGCTGTCTGTGCCGGAAGAGGACGAGTTGGATGAAGTCCCGGAAGCCGTGGAGATGCTATTGGCAAAATGAACAATCGAATATCCGTAATATACAACGACACCTGTAATCGCAAGTGCCAGGGTCAGGGCTGTACCCCATAACCATTTTTTAAGCATAATCTTCACCTTTCTATGATTGAACTGATATGTAACCCAAACTAGTTTAACAAAAAGAAAGCAAAATGTCCTCTTTGATTTCGTAACTTCGGTCAATGTGAGGAATGTTTGACAAATAGTTAGTGTATATTTATTATGTAAAAAATAATCTTGTTTTGTGTAATGGGGGTATTAAAAGCCAGTTATGAATCAATCACTATTTAATTGGATTAATCAGTTTGCAGACCAAATACCGTTTCTGGACTGGTTTATGATCACATCATCCGAGTATGCGGTTTGGGTCATGATTGCACTGCTCGTTATCGTATGGTTTCTCGGCGATCCATCGAAACAACGAATTGTTTTTTATGCCTGTGTGGCTTCCATTGTAGCGCTAGTTCTGGCCAAATGGGGGATATCACCAGCGGTCGGTCACCCAAGACCTTTTGTAGAAGGGACTGTGCATCAGCTGGTTGCCCATGTACCTGATCCTTCTTTTCCAAGTAAACATGCTTCCTTTGTATTTGCTCTAGCGGCTGCTTCATTCTTTATTGGACGTCGCTTCGGGTCATGGATGTTGTTACTCGCTGTGTTGACAGGGGTGTCGCGTGTATATGTTGGTGTGCATTATCCAGGAGATATTCTGGGAGGATTCATTCTCGGAAGTCTGCTTAGTGTGGTTCTGATTACAACCCGCAATTATACCAAGTCGATTCCCGACTTCTTCATTAACATACACCGACGTGTTTTTCGTTAGCTTTTGAAAGCAATGTCTAGTGAAGTTTTGGTAGTTTAGTTTATTGAAAGAAGTCTCTTATCTCTGGTTCTGCCAAAGATGGGAGACTTTTTTTGTGTTATGTTCGAAGTTACATGAAATTTACAGAAATTGAATTCTAACATATACAATTCACGACGATAGGTGACGATATATTATAAATATGTATTATTTTGAGGAGTGGGACACATGGAAGACACGCGGGGGAATAAGTTGGGGATATTGAAGTTAACGATTCGAGGCAAGTTACTGACTGGTTTTCTCATAGTCGTGGCTCTGTTGATTGTTGTAAGCGTTTATGCGTTAATACAGATCCATAATATGTCTGGTAAAGCCAATGATGTGGATCAGACCTGGATGCCGAGTGTAAGCCTGCTAGGTATGATGAATGGTGATGTTTCGGATGTAGAGCGGTTGGCGCTGGCCATTATCGTTGAACAGGACGAAGACGAAAACGTCAAGTTAAATGAAGCGTTACAGCTGCTTCTTACCAAGATTGAAGATGAGCGCAAACAGTTGCAAACGTACTTTGTAGGCAACGAAGCAGCGCTTAAGCTGTATAATGAAGATTTCAGTACGAACTATGATGCATATCTGGCTAAAATGCCCGCATTCATCGAAATGGGTCTGAAAAACGATTATGCGGGAGCAAGCAGACTTCATACTGAGGCCTACCCAATGTGGTATACAGCAAACGACACCCTTGCCAAGTTAATTACCTTGGGCAATGAAGGATCGGATGCAGCAACGAATGATTCTGTCGAGTTGGCGGAGAATACATTTAATGTGATTTTGGCAGTGACGATTTTTGCATTCCTGATCGCCGTGTTCATTGCATTCTTCATTGCAAGCATCATCTCACGTCCAATCAAAAAGATGAATGAAGCGGCCATGGCTATTGCCAATGGTGATCTGACGGGTGAGACGATTGTGCTCAAGAACAAAGACGAATTGGGAACGCTCGCGGCTTCCTTCAATACCATGAGTGGTAATTTGCGCTCCATGATTGAATCGGTATCGATGACTTCCGAACAGGTAGCAGCTTCATCGGAAGAGCTTCTTGCAAGTGCAGAGCAGAATACTCAAGCCTCGGAACAGATTTCCGAAACGGTTGAGGAACTGGCCGTGGGCACGTCAGATCAAGTTGATATTGTGAAGCGCTCTTCACAGGCGATGAATGAGATGGCTCTCGGATCAGAGCAGATTGCCGAGCTTGCTCAGAGTGTATCCGTATCTGCTGTAGATGCGGCGAATCAATCTTCCGAAGGAAATATGATTATTCAGCAAGCGGTTGAACAGATGGGTTCTGTTCGAAATTCCATTGCTTCGCTTACTGAATTGGTTACAGGGCTGGGGGAACGTTCAGCAGAGATTGGAACCATTACCGAGGTAATCAACAACATTGCCCGGCAGACCAATCTGCTTGCACTGAATGCAGCCATTGAAGCCGCACGAGCAGGAGAGCACGGACGTGGTTTCGCCGTAGTTGCGGGAGAAGTGCGTAAGTTGGCTGAGGAATCTTCTACATCTGCGCAAAGAATTACGGATCTCGTTCAATTGATTCAGAAAGATACGGATCATGCTGTTCAGGCAGTGAAAGTGAACAGCAGTGAGACAGAAGCAGGAATCGAGATGGTTACTGCGGCAGGACAAGCCTTCGAGCAGATCTCGGATGCGGTCAACAAAGTAGCGGGTGAAATCCAGGAAGTATCTGCAGGTTCAGAGGAAATGTCGGCCAGTACAACTGAGGTTGTAGGATATGTAAGTCAAATCTCCAACATTGCCGGAGAGGCAGCGGGCGGGGTTCATAATGTATCTGCCGCAACTCAGCAGCAGTTGGCTTCGATGGAAGAGATTGCATCATCCGCAGGTTCATTATCCAAAATGGCCGAAGAACTGCAGGAGCAGATTAACAAGTTCAAAGTGTAACTAAGAGATGTTCTGTGATATCTAGGGTGTACAGAAACATACTGACAGGATGGTCAGAATGCCATTCGATTTGTACTGCTGATGATAACAAGGGCGAGAAGCTGTTTCTCTAACGCGCATATGCGTTAGAGAAACAGCTTTTTTTGTCACATGACGCAGAGCAGGTCACAACAATGTTATTTCAGAAGTCACCAACGCTTATATAGCTGGTGAAACAAACGGCTATAATGGTAATTAATGGTGGAACTTACACTGAAATACACCATGGGAAGGAGCGATATAAACTTGCAGTCCAGAGTAATGCATACGGAATATTGATGAAGAGGAGATGAATAGTTGAACATGAAGGGGAGCTGGTGGAGACGAGTCGCTATGATCGCGTTATCGGCAGGATTACTGGCAGGGAGTTTATCGATGGGCACAGGAATTCGTAAGGCGGATGCGGCCGCTGGAAATCAGAACTATGCTGAAGCACTGCAAAAGGCCATTTACTTCTATGAGGCACAGCGCTCGGGTCCGTTGCCAGCGAGTAATCGGGTCGAATGGCGTGGTAATTCGGGCATGCAGGATGGAGCTGATGTAGGTGTTGATCTGACCGGAGGATGGTATGATGCCGGAGATCACGTGAAGTTTGGTTTTCCGATGGCTGCTTCCGCAACGATGCTCGCCTGGTCTGTCGTGGAATACAGTGACGGATATGAACAGGCCGGACAACTGGAGGAGATCAAGGATAATATCCGATGGGCGACCGACTATTTTATGAAAGCGCATACGAAACCAAATGAATTATGGGGACAAGTGGGGGCAGGTAATACCGACCATGCCTGGTGGGGACCCGCAGAAGTCATGCAGATGAACCGTCCTTCGTTCAAGATTGATGCTTCATGCCCGGGCAGTGATCTGGCGGCAGAAACGGCTGCAGCGCTGGCAGCGTCATCGATTGTATTTGCAGATGATGATCCGGCATATTCGGCCAGACTGCTTCAACATGCGAAAGAGCTGTACAACTTCGCAGATACATATCGGGGGGAATACACCGATTGTATCACTGATGCTGCAGCGTTTTATAATTCGTGGACAGGATACGAAGACGAGTTGGCATGGGGTGGCGCATGGCTTTATTTAGCTACTAATGATAGCGCTTACTTGTCCAAAGCCATTGCAGCTACGGACCGGTGGTCTTCTAGCGGAGGCTCAGCCAATTGGCCTTATACCTGGACACAAGGTTGGGACAGTAAACATTATGGTGCCCAGATTCTGCTTGCCCGTATTACGTCCAGTTTGAACATGCCGGAGGCGACAAGATTTATTCAGTCGACTGAGCGCAATCTGGATTATTGGACGGTTGGAGTCAATGGGACACGAGTCAAGTATACGCCAGGAGGTCTGGCGTGGCTGGATCAGTGGGGATCGCTCCGATATGCAGCGAATGCATCCTTTATTTCTTTTGTATACTCCGACTGGGTCAGTGATCCTGTGAAAAAGTCAAGATATCAGGATTTTGCTGTCTCACAGATGAATTATATTCTGGGCGATAATCCGCGTCAGAGCAGTTATGTGGTCGGATATGGGCAAAATGCACCTCAACATCCGCATCATCGGACCGCTCACAGTTCATGGCTGAATAACGAAGATATCCCGGCTAACCATCGCCACATTCTGTATGGTGCCATGGTCGGTGGCCCGAATGCATCGGATGGATATACCGATGATATCGGGGATTACGTGAGCAATGAGGTCGCAACCGATTACAATGCTGGTTTTACCGGCGCACTGGCAAAGATGAATTTGCTATTTGGTCAGAATCATCAGCCCCTGGCGAACTTCCCTGCACCTGAGGTGAAGGGAGATGAGTTCTTTGTGGAGGCTGCGATCAAATCATCAGGTGCCAATTATACGGAAATCAGAGCACAGCTTAATAATCGTTCCGCTTGGCCTGCCCGAATGGGAGATCAACTTTCTTTTAAGTATTTCCTGGATCTGAGTGAAGTGTATGCTGCCGGACGTACGGTATCGGACGTGCAAGTGACAACCTCCTATACGGAGGGGGCGACGGTATCCCAACCAGTTGTGGTGAATGCAGCCCAGCATATCTATGCCATTACGGCGAACTTCGGTAATACCAAGATCTATCCAGGTGGGGAAGGAAATTATCGTAAAGAAGTACAGTTCCGCATTACAGGCCCACAGGGTGCATGGAATGCCAGCAATGATCATTCGTTCCAGACGCTGACCACAGGCACTCCTGTGAAGAGCATATACCTTCCAGTCTATGATGCAGGTGTGAAGGTGTATGGACAGGAGCCTGGTGTTACACCAGTCACTGTCCCAGCCGCACCCGCTGGCGTGCAGGCTGTAGCGGGAAGCAGTCAGGTTAACCTGACCTGGGCCGCTGTATCCGGGGCCGAATCGTATACGGTGAAGCGCTCCGAGGTGAGTGGAGGACCATATACAACTGTTGCAACAGGGGTTAATGGATTGACCTACACAAACACGGGACTGACCAACGGGACGGCTTATTATTATGTAGTGACTGCTGTGAATTCAGCAGGGGAATCATCGGGTTCTGTACAGGTGTCGGCTACCCCGCAAGCAGCTTCGACGGTGCCGGGAGCACTGACTTTAAGTGGGGCAGCTGGTAATGCGCAGTCGGTCCTGACATGGACAGCAGCCTCGGGCGCGTCTAGCTATAAGGTACAACGTTCGGTGGCAGGTGGGGCATATGCAGATGTGGCAACCGGATTGTCCGTGTTGACTTACACCGATACAACAGCGCTGAATGGCACCACGTACAATTACCGGATTGCAGCCGTGAATGCGAACGGACAGACACTGTCCAATGTCCTGGCACTAACGCCTTCTGCACCTCCGGTGACGACCGGTACACTCGAAGTGCAGTACCGCAGCGGAGGGTCAGGGAATTCAAGTAATGCGGCGACTCCGCAGTTCAACGTGAAGAATACCGGAACACAGGCGATTGATCTCAGTACCGTGAAGATCCGATATTATTTCACCAAGGATGGTGCGGATCAAATGACCTTCTGGTGTGATTATGCCGAGATGGGCACGGCCAATGTTGAAGGTACATTTGTCGCAGTGAATCCGGCGAAGGGTACCGCAGATACGTATCTGGAGATTAGCTTCAAGTCCGGAGCAGGCAGTTTGGCCGCTGGAGCAGAGACCGGCGTGATTCAAGCACGCTTTTCCAAAAATAACTGGAGCAATTTCGATCTAAGTAATGATTATTCCTATGATGCTTCCAAGACGGCTTTTGCCGCATGGAACAAGGTAACCGGGTATCAGGGAAACACCAAAGTATGGGGCTTGGAGCCGTAACTGGCTGAATCATAAGCAGAAGAGCAGCATGGACAGACCAACAGCAATTATATTCAATTTCCACTATTCCAGGGAGGTATATATTAATGTTGAAATCAGCTGCGAAAAAAAGTTTAACAGCCATGCTGGCGGGAACCGTCATGTTGACCGGATACACCGGACTCTGGGCAGGGCCGCAAACAGCACATGCCGCAGATCAGGCCATCGAGATTCAGGCAGACAGCATTAATGAAGCCCGGTTTTTGCAATTATATGATCAGTTGAAAGATCCGGCGAACGGATATTTTTCGCCAGAGGGTCTACCGTATCATTCCATTGAGACCCTGTTGAGTGAGGCCCCGGATTATGGTCATATGACGACGTCAGAGGCATACAGTTACTGGCTGTGGTTGGAAACTATGTATGGCCACTACACGGGAGACTGGTCCCAACTGGAAGCAGCTTGGGACAGTATGGAGAAATACATTATCCCGGTCAACGAAGGTGACGGCAAGGAAGAGCAGCCTACGATGAGCTCATACAACCCGAACAGCCCTGCTACGTATGCAGCGGAAAAACCTTTTCCTGATCAATATCCATCGCCACTTAATGGTCAATATGCAGCGGGTAAAGACCCGATTGATGCTGAACTTAAGGCGACCTATGGTAACAATCAGACCTATCTCATGCACTGGCTGGTCGATGTGGATGACTGGTATGGATATGGAAACCTGTTGAATCCATCACATACGGCTACCTATGTGAACACGTTCCAGCGTGGGGAGCAGGAGTCTGTGTGGGAAGCCATTCCGCATCCATCTCAGGATGATAAATCTTTTGGTAAGGCAAACGAAGGCTTCATGAGCTTGTTCACAAAGGAAACTCAGGTACCGTCAGCGCAATGGCGTTACACAAACGCAACGGATGCCGATGCACGTGCAGTACAGGTGCTGTATTGGGCGAAGGAGATGGGATACAACAATCCGGAATATCTGGATAAAGCGAAGAAGATGGGGGACTATCTGCGCTACGGCATGTATGATAAATACTTCCAGAAAATTGGGAGTGCAAAGAACGGTACACCAACTCCGGGTACAGGCAAGGATTCCAACATGTATCTCATGGCTTGGTATACGTCTTGGGGAGGTGGCTTGGGTCAAGGTGGGGATTGGGCTTGGCGCATTGGAGCGAGCCATACCCATCAGGCTTATCAAAACCCGGTTGCAGCGTATGCTTTGTCTGATCCGGCTGGCGGCTTGATTCCGGAATCAGCAACAGCGAAGGCAGATTGGAATGCGACGTTGAAACGTCAGTTGGAATTCTACACTTGGCTACAATCCCATGAAGGAGCCATCGGCGGGGGAGCAACGAACAGTCTGGATGGTTCATACAAAGCCTATCCGGCAGGCGTAAGTACATTCTATGACATGGCTTATCAGGAGGCACCTGTATATCGTGATCCGGATTCCAACACCTGGTTTGGATTCCAGGCATGGCCGCTGGAGCGTGTAGCCGAGATGTATTATATTCTTGCGGAGAGCGGGGACTTGACCTCTGAGAACTTCCAGATGGCCAAGAAGGTAATCACGAAGTGGATCGACTGGAGTAAGGATTATGTATTTGTAGGTGAGCGTCCGGTGACGGATGCGCAAGGGTATTATCTGAATTCGGCTGGACAGCGCATTTTGGGAGGAACTAATGTTCAGGTAGCAACAACGCCGGCGCCGGGAGAGTTCTGGATTCCGGGTGGTCAGGAATGGCAGGGTCAACCGGACAAGTGGAATGGATTCAGTTCGTTTACGGAAAATCCGAACTTCCGTGTAACGACCAAAGATCCAGTGCAGGACACAGGAGTTCTGGGAAGTTACGTTAAAGCTCTGACCTTCTTCGCAGCCGGAACACAGGCAGAGAACGGTACACTTAGCGCGGAAGGCCAAGAAGCCAAGGATCTGGCTGAGGCTCTGTTGAATACAGCTTGGGATTACAATGATGGTGTGGGGATTGTTACAGAAGAAGAACGTAAAGACTACTTCCGCTTCTTTGCCAAAGAGATCTATATCCCGGCGAACTGGTCTGGAACCTTTGGTCAAGGCAATACAATTCCAGGTACAGCAGGTGTACCTTCCGATCCGGCAAAAGGTGGCAATGGCGTATACATTGGATACTCCGATCTGCGTCCAGCTATCAAGCAAGATCCGGCATGGGCTTACCTGGATAATATGTACAAAACGTCATATAACACAACCACGAAACAGTGGGAAAACGGTGCACCTACCTTTACGTATCACCGGTTCTGGTCACAGGTGGATATGGCTACAGCGTACGGCGAGTATGATCGTCTCCTCGGAGATTCGAATAGTCCGGAAGTGGAAGTACCCGCTGCTCCTGCTGGCGTAACAGCAACTGGAGGAAGTGAGCAAGTGGTTCTGAATTGGAACGCAGCCGCTGGTGCAGCCTCGTATACTGTGAAACGTGCAGCGGTGAATGGTGGTCCTTATACGTCTGTAGCGACAGGGGTTACAGGATCAACATTCACGGATACAGGCTTGACCAACGGCACAACGTATTATTATGTCATCACTGCGGTGAATGCCGTAGGTGAGTCTGCACCGTCGACACAGGCATCTGCAACGCCACTCGCAGGTACCGTTGTGCCAGGCGTATTCAACCTCACTGGAACGGCTGGCGATGCCCAGGCGATACTGACATGGACCGCATCAACTGGAGCAGCGAGTTATAAGGTACAACGTTCGGTAGGCACCGGAGCATATGCTGATCTGGCAACAGGTTTGACCGCACTGACGTATACCGACGCTACAGCGGTGAATGGTACGGCTTATAATTATAGAGTCGTAGCCATTAATACGAGTGGTCAGACGAATTCAAATGTATTGGTGTTGACCCCATTGGCACCTCCAGTTACAACGGGAACACTTGAAGTACAATACCGTAATGGAAGTTCAGGGGCTTCGGTCAATGCGATTACTCCACAATTTAATGTGAAGAATACAAGTACAACTGCTGTGGACTTGAGCAAAGTGAAGGTCCGGTATTATTTCACCAAGGATAGTGCCGCTGATCTGAGCTTCTGGTGTGATTATGCGCAGATTGGCAGTGGTAACGTGGAAGGGCATTTTGTTTCGATAGATCCGGCCAAGGGCACGGCAGATACGTATCTGGAGATTGGATTCAAAGCGGGTGCCGGCAGTTTGGCCGCGGGTGCCGAAACCGGAATCATCCAGGGACGTTTCTCGAAAAACAACTGGACGAATTTTGATCAAACGAATGATTATTCCTTTGATTCTACCCAATCGGCCTTCAGTGCCTGGACAAAAGTGACGGCTTATCAGGATGGCGCCAAGGTATGGGGAATTGAACCTTAAATGAGTTGATCGACCGATTGTAGAGTGATGTTACTCATCATACAGGTTAAGCCGGGGAGGAATCCCTGGCTTTTCTTGTTTTATGGAAAGCAAAAATGAAATTCGAAATAATCACCGGAAACTGCTGATAAATCGATCCGTATTGAGTCTGGAGGCAAAAATGTGAATTCGGTGAACGGTAATCGGCAAATGAATCATAGTAATGTTTACCATATTTGCGATTTTAATCATTAAAATATAGGTCATATGGCATATACCCTGAATGAGAAACGACCTAACTCTTTTATCGCGGTAAAATGAAGCATATCAAATAGTTACAATAATTTAACCTTTCAAAAAGAAGGGATCAGCAGTGAATTTTTCCAGCAGATTATGGACACACCCTGATACTTAGTGCTCAAGTTCGCCTATATCAATACAGGACTTTCGACTGATGAACGTTATGGATAGCCCGTTTACAATGGGGCAAGCCCGGGAGAACCAAGCCAGGTTAAAATTCTGTAACATCAGGGGGAACTCGACATCATGAACTGGAAAAAAACGATTATTACGGCAAGTGTCACAGCAACGATGCTGATGGGAAGTCTGACGACAGGAGCACTAACGGCACAGGTATCGGCAGCTGCTGTTAACAATTCACAAGTAAAAGTAATTTGGGGCGTAAACCTACGCACAACACCTTCTTCTTCTGCGAAGATTGTTCGCTTGGTCGCTAAAGGGGAAACGGTAACGGTGCTTCAGCAATCCGGTTCGGATTGGTATAAGATTAAGGATTCTGCTAACCGGACAGGCTACATATCTTCTTCATCCAAATACACACAAGCGATTAGTGGCGGCACAAGCGGATCGGGTTCGAATAGTGGTACATCGGTGACCGGCAATGCATCTGTAGAAAAAGTGATTGCAGCCGGAATGAAATATTTGGGAACACCTTATGAGTTCGGAGCCAGTCGTAACAGCACAGCTACTTTTGACTGTTCCAGCTTTGTACGCCAGGCCTTCATTGATGCACTGGGCATCAAGCTTCCAGCGGATTCCCGCAAACAGGGAGACTATGTAAAAGCCAAGGGTACAGTTCAGACGAACTGGAAAAACCTGAAACGCGGCGATCTGATGTATTTCATGTCGTATAAAGGCAGCTCTGCATCATCGTATTCGGGCGTGAATAAATCTAGCGCAACCATTACGCACACAGGGATTTACCTGGGCAACGGCAAGGTATTACATACGTATTCCAACGCTGGCGGTGGTGTAACAACTAGTGATATCTCCGGCAAACACTGGGAGTATCGCTTCCTGTTTGGTGGCAGTGCGCTGTAAGTTAGAACAAGAACTTTCTTAAATAATCTACGCATGTTCATATGCATACAAAACACCTCTCATTCTGCCTTTGACAGGCGACTGGGAGGTGTTTTGGTGTTATTTATTATTTTGAAGAACTCAATCGTGATAGTACAGCCGGAACAGGATATCCTGATTGTAGTTGCCGAATCCCTCGCCATATAAGGTAAGCCCGCCCACATGCTGAGCATCTTCCTCCACCGAAAGACGAAGAGTCCATTGGTTGCGTTCGACCGGGATATCTGCGAGTGTAATGTCGGATAGATGTTGTCCATCAATAAACGTACCCTCATTGGTAATTCGCAGTACCTTGAGCATGCCGTACTGATTGACACTGTCACTCCACCATTCCGGGGTGAACATGCCACGTCCGTTGCCTGAATCTCCAGGGCTTGTCCATTCCCCTAATCGGATGCCATTCAGCATGAATGTAATATCCGAGGGCCAATTCGGATTCACCGAAGGGGCTTCTGATCCGATCTCAAGGGACAATTCAATGGCATTGATATGCTGTCCGGATAAGATATAGTTTGGAATTTTGTACTCCACAAATCCACGGCCAAACCACAGAATATGGGCATGCATCCGCTCGGGGTCAAGAAAATAACGAGGGTCATCATACTGACCGATAACATGATTGGACGTAGCCAGACCACATGTCGGATAGACGTCAAAGTGGGTGTAGTGTCCCACAGGGACGGAAACCTCATGGAGCTTGCGGGCTGTCCCGCTTTCTTGGGGCATGGAGATGCCAATCCAGTCTACAGCAAGGCTGTTCATTTTATGTGTGCCGCCGTCTTTGCGTATCATTTTGGACTGAATAATGCCCACATCCTGAAGTTTGCGGACATGCATGGTCACGATGGCACTACTCAGACCCAGTGAAGCAGCAAGGTCTTTCACATTCATCGGACTCTCTGCAACAAGGCGGATGATCTGTAGACGGACTTCACTGGCAAGTGCTTCATATAGGGGTAGCCATTCGGCATCGGTATTTGCTCTGATCACAGTTGTTCCTCCATTTTATCTGTATAGAATTAAGTTAAACATAAATTCAGTAAAAAGAATAACATTTTGCAAAATTCAGGTTGAAATTAAGACTATAATCGATTTTAATATAAATATGAACGTTGATCCATAGAATATCAATTAATTTTTATATTAATCTTAGGGAGTTGAAATTCATTATGGAAAAAGCAAAAATGACGGTAGATAAAGATTTTACTATTGGTGTAGTGGATAAGCGATTGTACGGATCATTTATTGAGCATTTGGGACGTGCAGTCTATGGCGGGATTTACGAGCCGGGGCATCCATCAGCGAATGAACAGGGTTTCCGCACTGATGTGCTGGAGATGGTCAAAGAGTTGAATGTACCGATTGTACGTTATCCTGGAGGTAATTTTGTATCCGGTTACAATTGGGAAGATTCGGTTGGACCTGTGTCAGAACGCAAACGCAGACTGGAACTGGCCTGGAGAACGATTGAGACCAATGAATTTGGCTTCAACGAATTCGTGGACTGGGCAAAACAGGCTAATTCTGAAGTGATGATGGCGGTCAATCTGGGAACACGGGGTACGGATGCAGCTCGCAACATTGTAGAGTACAGCAACCATCCGGAAGGTTCGTACTATAGTGATCTTCGCATCAAGCATGGATACAAGCAGCCACATGCGATCAAAACATGGTGTCTGGGCAACGAGATGGATGGTCCTTGGCAGATTGGTCACAAAACGGCAGATGAGTATGGACGGTTAGCCGTTGAAGCGGCAAAAGTCATGAAGTGGACGGATCCGACGATTGAGCTGGTAGCCTGCGGAAGTTCGAATCTGAATATGCCATCGTTCCCGGAATGGGAAGCAACGGTGCTGGATCATACGTATGATCACGTGGAGTATCTGTCCTTGCATCAATACTACGGCAATCAAGAGCAAGATACGCCAACGTTCCTGGCACGCTCGCTTGAAATGGATCGTTTTATCGATACCGTGAAGGCGACTTGTGATTATATCAAAGCGAAGAAACGTAGCAAAAAGACGATGTATCTGTCCTTCGATGAGTGGAATGTATGGTATCACTCCAATGAAAATGATTCGAAGATGGACCCTTGGCAGATTGCTCCGCCACAGCTGGAGGATATCTACAATCATGAGGATGCGCTGCTTGTTGGTTGTATGTTGATCAGTATGCTCAAACATGCGGATCGGGTTAAAATGGCCTGTCTGGCACAACTCGTTAACGTGATTGCGCCGATCATGACAGATACGGGTGGTGGTTCATGGAGACAGACAATCTTCTATCCATTCATGCATACGTCCCTCTTCGGGCGTGGAACAGCATTGGTGCCATTGATCCAGTCTCCAAAATACGATACAAAACAAATCACAGATGTACCTTATCTGGAAGCTATTGCGGTTCATAACGAAGAGCAGGGTGAAGTGACTGTATTTGCAGTCAACCGTCATCTGGAAGAATCCCTTCCGCTCGAGGTGGACCTGCGCAGCTTCGGGAAGTGTACCGTGATCGAGCATATCGTGCTGGAAAGTGATGATCTCAAAGCATCTAATACGGCAGCACAACCAAACCGCGTTGCTCCTCATAATCGCGGGGGTGCAGTTGTATCTGATACTCTGATTACGGCGAGCTTGGCAAAAGCATCATGGAACGTGATCCGTTTGAAATTGCAGTAATGGATTAGCATAAAGGGATGGGACACGTGGGAGCGCAATGGCAGGCTTGATGCCTGAGAGGGAAGCCAGCGGCTCAGAGGATCAGCGTGTTCCTTCAATCAAAAAAGCTGGGTGCGAGTTCATCGCATCCAGCTTTTTCCGTTGTATTTTATAGGGAAAGGGAAGGCATGGGGGACATGAGTGATGATGTGGCAGACAAGATAGCATATGAGTTAGGTAATGGTGTGTGTTGAAAATGAAGTGCAAAGTCCTGTCATACGCATACGCGCTAACGAACCTGGGACACCTTATTGTGCCGATTATCGTTATAGTAGATATTTAACGAATCTGAGACACGGTATCCTGGCAAAATGATGGATAAATCTCGGTAAAAGCATGCCCAGAGCGGAAATAACATGTCTAGGATTCGTTAGGATATCAGATTAGCTGAAAACAGACTAATAACGTGTGCTGAGTTCGTTACAATCCACCCACCTGTGTGAAAAGTTTATTTCTCTTCCGCTTTGATTCAGCGTAGCTTCCGCTTCAATTTAAAACTCAAAACTTTCGCCATCACGTGGAATGAGCACCTGACCATCCATCTGCTCGGATGCCAGATAAGTCGCAAGATCCGTACGAGACATCACACAATGGTTAATCGCATCCATGTGCACAGCGATGACATGAGCAGATGGCGCATGGCGCTTCACGGCGACAACGTCAGGCCCGTCCATCGTAATGGGATCACCCTCCACGAAGCGTGCACCTCCGGCATTCACGATAATGACTTCAGGCGTATATTGGCGGATGGCCTCAGCAGGTTCTTCACACCAGATGGTATCCCCCGCAATATAGGTGACAGGTTCTCCATCTGCTTCAAGTACGAAACCGGACACCTTGCCCATACGTTCACCGATTTCACCTGTGCCATGATGCCCGGATGTACGGGCGAATCGGACAGAGTGATGCTCATGTTTTTCATCTACAGCTGTTACATTTGTGAATCCAGCCTCCAGAAATACATTCTCGTCCCCAGGCTGGCAGATCAGGGGAATGTCTTTGCCAAGTTGTTTCGCCGCGGCTTCATCCCAGTGGTCCACATGGGTGTGTGTCACGATCAACAGATCCGGATTCAGATAATCCGTTTCGAGTTCAGGCAGACCGACTCTCGGGTTACGTAGCTCATTCGGTGTGTTCGGGAATGCAGGCATGACTTCAGCATCCATCAGCATCGGATCAACGAGAATGTTCAGCCCTCCGTATTCCAGCCACAGTGTAGCATTGCGAATCAATTGGATTTTCATTATATTTGCACTCCTTCGAGTTGTTTAATAGTATTACCCTATATGGTATACAACCCGTTTAACGGCGTACATAACATGATGAATGGAATTAGGCCACGCTAATTTCACCGTGAAAGGATTGCTGAAGCAAGATGAATGAAATGATAGATGACACGGATATACGTATTTTGCAGATTCTGATTCAGGATGCCAAACGTTCTCACAAAGAGATCGGTGAAGAGGTTCATCTCACGGGACAGGCGGTTGGTGCAAGAGTGCGCAAGCTGCAAGATCTGGGTGTAATAGAAGGGTACACGGTAAAATGGAACCCGGAACGCCTTGGCCTCGGCCTACAGGCCTTTGTCACAGTTTTCTTGAACTCCGGCGACAGACATGCCGCCTTTCGTACATTCATTGCTGAACGTGAGGACATCGTTGAAGTCCATCGCGTCAGCGGAGAAGGCTGCTATCTGATGAGAGTGCAGACTGGCACCACAGAGCAGCTTGGCCAACTGCTTGAAGCATTACTGCCCTACGGCAATTACAAAGTCAGCCTGTCCATAGGTGTAGAGAAATCACAGTGATGTGTGGGGAGCTTGTCCTCATCCATCCCGGTACTCAACGATCCTGTTTCTGTTCCTGCAAAGTCTCCTGAAGCAAAGTCACAGCCTGGTTCAGCTCTTTTTTGCTCAGCAGATGATCTGTCTGAATATGAGACCGTGTGCCGTCCTTTAAGTACAGGACAAACATGGGAGAAGCGGACAGGAGCCACTTGCTGCGGGCAGGTGAGGCGAGTTCGACTTTGCGAATCTGGCTCCAAGCAATCTTACGTTTGCCCGTGCTTAACGCATCATCATCCCAGGATAACAACACGGCAGGGGTCTTGGTTAGTCGTGACACAAACATGAAGAACAGCGGTCCGATCAACCACATACCCAGCACGGCTGCAATGGAATAGTATATTGTCTCCAGTCTTTCGGCTTGTCCGTCCACGATGATCCATAATAAGCTCACGCACAAGAGAAGGAAAAGGAAGCATAGACTTCCCTTCCATAGAGCTGTGCTGCGTTGGTAACGAATCTGCTGATGGTCACGCTTGGGTGTTTCGGGTTGTTGCATAGATGTTCCTCCTAATTAACAATGCTGATCGATATGCCAAACGTGCCGCCTGCATGAGCAGAGCGGCATGTTCAACGTTCTGTATTTACTATAACTCAGGTTCATTACCCTGATATAGCTGAATTTTTACCTGCATCACGCGCATGGGTGTACAAGTCTGCATATACACCGTTGGCTGCAATTAGTTCCTGGTGCGGTCCTTCCTCCACAATCTCACCATTCTCCATCACCAGAATTCGATCGGCATGCATCACTGTGGACAGGCGATGAGCAATGACAATGGTGGTGCGTCCCTGGGATACCGATTCCAACGCCTGCTGAACAAGCTGTTCCGTGTGTGAGTCCAGATTGGCGGTTGCCTCATCCAGGATGAGTACTCGGGGCTGGAACACCACGATTCGGGCAAATGAAATCAACTGCCGCTCCCCAGCGGATAGTCCGCTTCCGCGTTCGGATAGATGTGTATCATATCCGTGAGGCAAACGTGAAATCATCGCATGTGCTCCGACAAACCGGCAGGCCTCAATCGCCTGCTCTCGCGTAATATCCTCACGAAACATCCTCACATTATCAATAATGGAACCGGAGAACAGGAAGGGTTCCTGTTGAATCAGACCCACGATCCGATGAAGCTTAGCCTGCGGCAGATGCCGGATATCAGTACCATCAATCTCGATACTGCCCTTGTCTACATCATAGAAGCGATTGAGCAGGGAGATCAGTGTGCTTTTTCCAGCGCCTGTTGTGCCTACAATACCTACCATTTCACCCGGATAGAGGTGCAGGTTCATCTGTTGGATCAAGGGCCGGTCTGCCCGATAACCAAACGACACATCGTTAAAATCAATCTGGCCCATCACATTTTGTGGTTCCAGCGAGGAGGCCATCACGGGTTTGGGATCGGCAACTTCAGGTCGTGTATTCAGAATGTTCCAGATGCGATCCATCGAAACGGTAGTAGACTGGAATGTATTCCATTGCATCGTAATCTGGTTAATCGGTTGAAAGAACTGACGAATATAGCTGATAAACGCATACAATACCCCGACTTGCAGGGACTCACCAAGTACGGCGCGACCTCCAAGCCAGACCATCATAACCAGTGCCGCATTACCAAGGATATCAAACGTCCGGTTGAAGATAACATTGGAGCGGGCTTGAGCAATGTTGGCTTTCAGGTGAAGTGCGTTCTGTTCCGAGAAACGTTTCTTCTGTTCTTCCTCTTGGTGAAAAGCCTGAATCAGGAACATGCCGGACAGGTTCTCCGCCGTAAATGCGATCAGACGGGAAAGACGCGTACGGGCATTTTGATAAGCTTTTCGCAGTCGACTACGGAATAACACTGCAATTACCGCAATAACAGGCAGAACGATCAGGGAGTATGTCGCCAGCACAGGATCAAGTTGGAACATAAAAACGATAATGAGCACCAGCATCATACCATCCCGAATCAGACTGAGCAGTACTTGAGTGAAAAAGCTGCTGATGGTCTCCGTATCACTGGATACGTTTGTAACCAGACTGCCGATATGAAAACGGTCAAAGAAGGACATGGACATCTTGGAAATATGCTTGAACAGGTCCTTTCTGATCCGGGATACAATGTTCTGACCCACATGCTGCAACAGATTATTCTGGATATAGGTGAAAATAAAACTGATGACAGCCAGCCCAAGAAAGATGGCTGCGAGCTGAACGAGAAAGCCCACACTGGTCTGGCCCACGGCCAGATGATCATCGATGGCGATCTTCACCAGATAGGGTTGCAGCAGATCTGCCGATATGCCAAGCAGTGAGCAGAAGAAGATACCGGCAAAAGCCCATTTATGCGGTTTGGCGTATGCCATCATGGCCTTAAACGAAGTTCGTTTACTCTGATCGGCCTCTGCATCTGGGTGAAGTTCAGCGTTAGTGTTAGACATGGTGTAATCCCTCCTCCTGCAAACGGTAGGTGGCCGCATATAACCCCTTGGCAGCCATCAACTGCGCATGTGTTCCCTGTTCAGCGACTCGCCCTTCATCCAGAACGATAATATCGTCCGCATGACGGACCGCGCTGATGCGATGAGAGATGATTAATGTAGTCTTGCCCTTGCCGATCTCACGCAGGCTACGCAGAATACCACTCTCGGTGACAGCATCAACCGCGCTCATGCTGTCATCCAGAATAAGTAACTGTGCTTGTTTGATCAGTCCTCTTGCAAGACTGGTTCGCTGACGCTGTCCACCAGACAAGGTGAGTCCACGTTCGCCAAGCAGTGTATCGAAGCGATCAGGAAAACGGACAATATTATCATAGATCATGGCTTGCCGTGCACTATGTTCCACTGTATCCAGCGATACTTCCCGGTCGCTAAATGCGATGTTATCTCGGATGGTGGTACTAAACAGGAATCCATCCTGAGGGACATAGGCGATGCGTGATCTTAGACTTTCCAGCGACAACTGCCGAATATCGGTACCATTGATGCGAATCGTTCCTTCAGGTGGTTCATATGTACGCAGCAATAGCTTAACGAGGGTACTTTTACCCGAGCCGGTCTTGCCTACAATACCGACCGTTCGCCCGGCACGGATATGGAGTTGAATGTTTTGGAGAGCAGGAGATGAACTGCCAGGATAGGAGAAGGTTAGATTCTCCATGGTGATATCTTGTACGGTTTGGAGCGATGTGGCTTCAGGAAGTTCACGCACATCCGCTACTTCGCTGAGCAGGTCATTCACCCGCTCCAGTGATGCGCCTGAGCGCTGAACGGTATTAATAACATTGCCGATCTGTTGAAGCGGTCCCATAATAATGCGCAGATATAAGGTTAAGGCGACAAAACTCCCGAGTGTAATAGAATTCTGCATGGTCATAATACCTCCGACAAGCAGAGAAACGACCAATGAGATGGCTCCCAGCAGCGGGAGCAAAGCCTGAAACAACGAAGACAGACGAACCAGACGAAGCTGCTTGCTCTTGATTGCATCGACGGTAGTTCCAAAGCGCGCACGAGCACTGTCTTCGATTGCAAATGTCTTGGTTACGCGAATGCCACCCAGCTGCTCTTCCGCAGATTCCGTCATGGTAGCAAGAGCTTCCTGCACGTCGCGAGAGCGCTTGCGAATCCGCGGACCAAAAAACACGACCAGAAATGGAATCGCCAGCAAAGGAACAACACTAATTAGAATGAGCGTCAACGGAATCCCGCTAAGCAGCATCATGACAATGCAGGACACCAGCAGGAAGGTGGCGTTGGTCATGAGTGTCACACCATTGGATATCGCTTCACGTACGGAAGTCACGTCATTCATGACATAACTGAGCAGTTTTCCGTTCCCCTGTTTGGAGAAATAATGTTCGCTAAGTTCGGAAAACTTACTGAATATACGCTCACGCGTCATGAATTCGAAGCGTCGACCGAGCTTCATAATCATGAATTGCCCAGTACCGAACAGCAGATTATACCCGATGGCAATAGCCAGAAGGGACAGGCTGTACCTTACGACCGTCTGCATCTGAAGAGAGTTCTGCATCAACTGATCCGTGAAGCTGCCGAGTATGCGGGGCAGGGATGCTTGCCCGACATTGGAGGCAATAATCAGAAGAACAGCAACCAGATAAACAGGCCAGTTCGACACAACATAACCGCGAAGTAATCCTTTCTTGGACATAAGCGTTGTTCTCCTTTTGTTATAGGTGAAGTCAGTTCAGGCAGGTGGAGTCAAGAAAAGGGCCGACACCTGTTATTAGCGCGTCGTGCCCTCTTACTGTATGCGATCCAGTTCGTTGTTTATCCGTCATCCGATAGATTTCTCTATTCTTATTTTTGCGCTAATCCGATGGGATGTCAACGAAGCCAGTTAGCAATAGCAGGTGGCCCCGATTAGTGACAGCGGAGAAGAGTTCTATGTCGTGTTCTCCTGTTGTATCCACCAGATGTCGAAATTACTGAAACATTTTCTAGGGATGCCCCGTCTGTAGGAATGAAGAGGTTAAAAATAGGCTTTACTAATCATATGGAGGTGCCAGGAAATGAAACATAAAAAAGGATTGGCCGCAACACTTGCGCTCTGCGTTTCTTTGACAGCAGGAGGTGCATCGGTATTTGCTTTCACAGATGTGAAGGATGAAGGTCAGAAGTCGGTTGTGGATTCATTGAAATCAAAAGGCATTGTTAACGGAGTAACAGCGGATCTGTTCCGTCCAGATCTTGCATTGTCCGAGCCACAGGGTGTTCAACTGATTGTGAATGCATTTGGTCTGAAAAATGAATTTGCGGAAGCATCCGCTCAGAATAAAATCAGTCCGGATACGTGGTATGCCGATGCGGTGCAGGCCGCTACTCAGAATGGACTGTCCATTCCGGTTGAAGTGAACCCGCAGGGCAAGATGACGCGTGAACTGTTTGTCATTTTGCTGAATGAAGGGATTAACACAACCGGGAATTATCCGGTCATCATGAAGTATAATCTTGTTAAGGACGAAAATAAAATCGGTAAGGACGCCATATCTGCAGTCCAGAACCTGCTGAACATGAACATCATTGAACTGGATAAGGACGGGAATTTCCGTCCAGATCAGTCGCTTACCCGTATGGAGGCTGCAAGCATGATCTTCAATGCACTTGAATTTGTGGATAAACACGGCAATGGCGGCTCGACAGAGCCAGCTCCAACCAATCCAGGTGAAGGCCAACAAGCGATTGTACCTGAAGTAACAACGACGAAGGTTGATGACAAAACAACCAAAGTTAAACTCAGTGCTGAAATGCCGCACCCTGGTTATGGATTGAAGATTGATGATGTGAAATTGGAGAAGGATGGACGCGCCATCGTGCTCTATTCCATTATTCAACCTGATCCAGACATGATGTATCCAATGGTTATCACAAATGTGACTGCAGAAACCGATATCCCAACAGGGTATACAGCAGAAGCTCAACCTTCTGGTAAGTAAATTATTCTTTGAGATATCAAACTTGCGCTAAGCACAACGTCAATGAACAGAATATAGCTTAACTTAAAAACCCACCCTTCATGCGTACATGGAGGGTGGGTTTTCGTTGATGGAGAGGACGACACCAATAACCAAGATCCAACTGATGCAAGGTGAGATATGCTAACGAACTCAGCGCACCTTATTTGGACGTTTATAGTGGTTATGCAATTCTAACGAACTTGAGACGCGTTATTCCCGCAAATAAGACTGGAAACAACAGAGAAAGCATCTAATAGGCAGGAATAACGCTTCTACGATTCGTTAAAAATCCCAATCAGTTAAATAGCGTCGAATAACGTGTGCTGGGTTCGTTAGACTTTCCTGATTCACGACGCTTCTGCGAAAGGTAAATTAGTGAGAGGTTACATAGTACGAACCTGATCGAAAGGTATTGGATCTTGCGGTTTGATTATTCGTCCAGAGGTTCATAGTCAAACCAATCGAAACTTGCAGGCGTACACTCCCCCGATGGAGCATAAGCGTACATGGCGATCATCACACCTGTGAAACCACTTGCCACTTCCGTAGATAACAGATGTGTTTCTCCTGAACCCACTTCGATGGCATCGGATGAACCTTGCTGATAGAGGAACGTGAAGTGGTTACGGTCAGCCTTGATTTGTAATACAACCGGCCCCGGGTCACAGTCAAGCACCTGTTCGGTTCGCAGAGAGCCGACGGTTCGCCGCAATACGATTTTTTTCTGCCCATCGACCTGTGTTACAGCCAAATCGTAATGATATTTATCATTCATAAATACGGTTAATCCAGCTTCCTCACCGCTCGCACTTGGTTCATAATGCAGCTCGGCCGCCATTTCGCATAAGAAATGGCTCAAGCGACGTCCGACAAAGGCTGGATTTCCTCCATCATCGAGTGAAACCGGCTGACCCCGCAGGATGAGTTGCCCGGGATTTTCAGTGAGCGTCCAACTACCCGGAGCCGGATTACGTAAGAAGATCCAGTTCATGCCTAATGATGGTTCGTCAAAATGATCCCGTATAGCCCGAGGTGACCAAGGATGCTCAGGCAATGAAGGTCCGGTCATCTCTGGTTCAATATGTCCGTCCACACCGATTATCAGCCAACCGGTGTCCGTCCAAGTGACAGGTGCCAGGAACGTTTCGCGTCCCAGATGGTGCCGCATAGGGTAACCTGCTGGACGAATGCCCAGACATACGGCCCACCAGCTTCCATCCTGGATCTGGACAAGGTCTGCATGACCGGTTGCATGAATGCTGGATTTCATGCTCCGATTGGACAGAATCGGATTATGAGGACACGGATCAAATGGACCGTATGGCTCTGTGCTCCGAGCAATGGTCTCCATATGACCATACTCGGTTCCACCTTCGGCGATCATGAGATAGTAGAGGCCGTTTATTTTATACATGTGTGGAGCTTCGGGGGCTGCTCCTCCGGTTCCAGTCCAGATCAATCGGCTATCGGTTAGTCTGGCTCCGGTCGTGATGTCTATCTCGCACTGATAAATGCCCTCGCCTTCAACGCCGTTACAGGCCGTTTGAAAATACACACGTCCATCATCATCAAAGAGAAAAGAGGGATCAATGCCGCCCTGATCAACAAAAATCGGAGCAGACCATGGTCCCTCGGGCAGGGCACTACGCACATAAAAATTTCCGCCGCCGCTGACATTGGTTGTTGTCATGTAGAACCAGCCATCATGGTACCGGAGTGTTGGGGCGAAAATGCCGCCAGAACTGCCCGCGTTCGCTAGAGGGAGTTGCTCAGTTGTTGTGAGGACATGGCCGATCTGTCGCCAGTTCACAAGGTCTTTGCTGTGGAAGATGGGTACACCAGGGAAATATTCAAAGGTACTGGTTACCAGATAATAGTCTTCATCTACACGGCAGATACTTGGATCTGGGTAAAACCCCGGAATCACCGGATTGGTATATTTCATCATGTTATGCTCCTATTCATTTCGAGAGTTTAATATGAATCTGAAAGTGAACGTATGAAATGTATCCTTGCTACAAGGGGAATTATATCGTCTTTAATCATTTCCAACCTTGATTTTTCGGTCCTCGAATAGCATGATATAGACATTCAACCCAACATGGTTTGCGGAGGGGAATGCTTTTGAGTAATGCATATTTGAGATGGTTTACTTCAGATCAACAGTTTCCATTTTTCATTCAGTATGGTGGACACGACCAAGACATGGAACTTCATAATCATGTGGACTTTACGGAACTTGTCATTGTTCTGAGTGGTCATGCAACCCATGTGGTGAACACCGAGGAATTTTTTATTAAAAAAGGGAACGCATTTGTGATTAATGGCGACACTCATCATGCGTATAAAGACCCTCATGATTTTAGGATCTGTAACATTATGTTCAGTCCCGAAATGCTTGCTTCGGCTGGGCCCGATCTGAGAAAATCTAACGGCTTCCAGGCGCTGTTTGTTTTGGAACCGTTTTATCGTAATATTCACTCCTTTCCGAGTAAATTGGCGTTATCCATTTCCAGTCTGGAGTATGTAGAATCACTGATATCGTTCATGATTGAAGAGTATCAGAGTAAACAGCAAGGGTATCAGACGATGTTGATCTCACGTCTTACGGAGATGGTTGTTTATTTGTCGAGGCAATATGATACGCAGGAGAAAGGGATCGAAGGTAATAATCTGATGCATCTGGCAAATGCCATTTCATTTATTGAAGATCATTATCTGGAGCCACTGTCGCTAGAGGATATTGCGGGGAAGTCGAATATCTCAATAAGGCATCTGAATCGGATTTTTCGATCCTATTATCAGATGACCCCGATCTCTTATCTGCAAAAGTTGCGTCTGGAGAAGGCATGTCATTTGTTGAAAAACGGGAATCTGTCCATCACGGAAATTTCGTATGAATGTGGATTTAACGACAGTAATTATTTCACCCGCCAGTTTAAGAAAGCTTTTGGCAAGTCTCCAAAAACATACAGGCAGACTCATTAATACATGACCGAATATAAAACACCAAAACAGGGCCTCCTCATATGGAGGTCCTGTCTGCTGTCTCAGGGAAAAGGGGGAGTTCAATAGTTCAAGAGCCGTCCGTTGTCATGCCACTGACCGTACATTTTATTTTCCTTTGTGTTGGTTATGAACTTATTCAATCTGCTCTGGAATAATGCTGGCTGATTCTTAACACTTTGGATCGTATCGATCCGAACGTTTTGATACAGGGTAGGAAAGGACATGAAATTTGCATAAACCTGATGATCTTATTTCAGCCTCTGTTCGATCACACCATCAATTATGAAAGCATTTGGCTCCATAACAGGAAGAACCTTTCTACCCTCGTCATGCATGAAGCCCAACTTTTCAAGACGACGGACACGTTCCTTGTTCAATTCAGTCCATGAGCTGCGTTTACTTCTAGGAGATAATCTCTGTGCTAATTGAGTCTCGGATATTTTCTTTTTGACTCCATCGATCCAGCCAAAGCACAGCGACTCCTCAACCACGTCCAAATACAGCAGGGTATTTGGCACGGGTTTTATGCTTATCATTACCCAGCAAGATTTCTCGACTTTTCCACGCGTATGCAACCAATTTCTCAATTCATCCCTCGACGTCATGGGGATACAATTTACATTTTCCATCCGATTGTCAACTATACTTGAGCCGGTTCCTGATACCAAAAGAGTGAATAGTCATTCATGATGGAGGCATACCCCAATTGACGCAGCATGGTAGAAACATTGCCTCGATGATAGGTTCCGTGGTTAACCACATGGATTACGATGTCCGATAAGCTGGTTTCGCGAACTCCTGCAAATGGATTATCGAGTAGAATGGTTTGCTCCAGATCAGCTTGGCCTCGTAACCACTCACTGTATTGTGCCGACAGGTCGGTAAAACATTGGATGTACTCATCCACAGAACCGTGAATTTCACTATTGAGTGGTATGCATGCTTGCAGTGCCTCGGGCATCCCGGTGCCAGTTAACACCAGATACCACATCTTATCCACTGTATAGATATGGCTGAGTGCGTGAGCAATGGTTGGATATGAACTGTTCACTTCCTGACTCAGGACAGAGGAGGGCAGTTCCTTGATTCTGCCCAGGATGGTTTGATTGGCCCATGCGTGGTAGTTATACATTTGTTCCGGATGATTCATTGATGATCGTCTCCTTTAATTTGGCGATGGATTAGATGAACTTACTGAGATGATTATAAAAAAAGAAGTATGACAACAGCGTGTCATACTTCTTCATAGAGCTTAAGTGCGTTTCGAAGTTGTTCTTTCAGAATGTCTCTTAATTCAATCGGTTCAAGTACCTCGGCGCCACTGCCTAAACTAAGTAGAAACGACCATAACCACTTGGCTTGTAACGGTTGATGAACCGAGATACGCATTGTCATACTTCCATCCTCGTGAAATTGCTTATCTGCCTGTTGAAAATGATCCATGGCTTCCGCGAGCGCTTCCGGGTTCACCCGAAATACCACATCACTTACCTGATCTTGCCATGATGGATCTGAGACAACCGTCTCTTGGGGAAGCTCAAGGTGGGGTTGGAAGTGTTCCGATGTCAGTTGCACGTTCATCATCCGGGACAGTCGGAACTCGCGATAATCCTGCCGTGTCTGGCAAAATCCATATATATACCAATTACGATATTTAAAATGAAGTCTTACCGGTTCCAGATGGCGGGGGGTATGTTCATTTTTCGTATTGATGTAGTCAAAACGGACAACCTGATGATCCGTAATACCTTTACGCAGATGAGGAAGGGCATCAGGTTCTGTTCGACGTGTCTCCAGATCCACCGAGAGACTTGAGGTTTGATGCTCCGGTCCAATCGTTTGCAGACGTTCAATCGTGCCTTGTGCACGTGCATCTTCGAATACTGTGGACAGACTGCTCAGGACCGTGATCAGGGAATCCACATCATAAGAACCAAGCAAGCTTTTATCCATCTTGTATCCGTCCATCATGCCATAGCCGCCTTTGAGTCCCTGATGGGAGACGACCGGGAAGCCGGCGGCACAGATTACATCAATATCCCGATAGATCGTTCTTGGGGACACCTGAAACTCTTCAGCCAAGGTGGAAGCAGACAATACTTCGTGGTTCAGTAGTTTATATATGATTGAGATTAATCGCTCCAATTTCAAAAGGTATCCCCGCCCGTTATTCCATTTTGTCTTTATAGGCCATTATTATATCACGCCAGGGTAAACAACATGGAGGATTACAGAGGGGCTATAGGAGTCATATCATCCAGTATGTTTTGTTCCAACATGATAGGACAAGTTCTTAGGCGAGAGCAAACAAAAAAGAGTGCTGGATAGCACCCTTTCGAAGACACATGATTGTTGTTGTGTTGAACAGTTACGTTAGCAGATCGGTCGAACTTAATTAATATCGAGTGAATAGTCAGAGCCGGCTCTACTCTTCTTGCACGTTATAGAGAACCCGAGCGAGCAGATTCTGTCCATAGTTTCCGAAGTTTTTACCAAAGATCGTTAAGCCCCGTTTGTTCAAAGGTTCGTCCGTAACCGCAATGCGGAAGTGAATATCGCTTTTGTAATCCAGCCTAATCTGGTCCAACGTCACGTCCGAGATGCGGCATCCGTCGATATAGCTGCCTTCCTGTGTAATCCGGATCAGCTTCAGCATGCCGTACTGATTCAAGTGCGGAGGCCACCATTCCGGATTAAAGGTACCGCGTGTATTGCCAAAATCCCCCGGACTTGTCCAGCAGCCAATCTCAATCCCATTGACATAGAAGTAAATATCCGAAGGGTAATTGTCACAAAAGCCAGGGGCCTCCGATCCCAGTTCCATCGACAACTGAATTTCGCTAAAGGACTGATTGGGTTTGAGATAGTTTGGAATCCGATATTCCAGATAACCTTCAGCCAGCCAGATCATCTCCGCATCAATTCGCAGTGGATCAGCAAAGTACCGCGGATCATCGAACTCTCCAACAATGCTGTCCCGGGTAGCGAGACCACATGTAGGTGCGGCCTGATAATCGCTATAATGACCGACCTGAATTTCCACCTCATAACGATTGTTAATCTCTTGTGAACGCAGATCAACCATCAATTTTTCCTCATTGAGATAACATATCTTCTGAATTCCATGTTTGCCAACGGCGGTGTTGATCTCGATCAATCCGCTCTCTTCAAGCTTCTTGATATGCATCGTGATGGCGCCATTGCTCAGTCCCAGCTTGGTTGCAAGATCATTGAGATTAAGACTTTGGTTCTTGGCCAGCAGCTCGATGATCTGAATCCGGATTTCCGAACTGAGCGCTTTGAAGATATTCACACCCGACATCAGATCTTTAATATAAATCATAGGTGGATTTCCTTTCCCCGTTCTGAACAAAGTCTTCGACACAGACATTTGCACATTTATATGTTTTATTTCAGATAATTATAAATCATTCCCTCATGGAAGGGAAGGGTGGAGAAATAGAAGCCAAAACCCTTGTATATAGCGCAAATACGAAAATATAATCTATATTTTGTCCACTAATCCGGTTAAAATAAGTGTTAATCAGTTCACATATATTTGAAATATACCATTGAAATGTCATGTAACCGCTTTTATAATCCTATTATACCTAAATTGATTCAATACTTCATGAACCTAATTAACCATTTGAACAGGAAAGGTGGAGTTCAGTTTGGAAAAGTTAAGCAATGTGAAGAGGTTTAAGTGGAAACGGTTGGCGTTACCGGCATTACTTGTGATGGTATTACTGCTGGCAGGTCAGTCAAAAGCTTTGGCGGCATTCTGGAATCTGACCGGAGATACCGCTGTTCATGATCCGTCGATTATCAAAGAGGGCAATTCCTGGTACACCTTTTCAACCGGCCCGGGCATTCAAGTATTGAAATCCGATAATGGATCGTCCTGGTATCGTGTTCCACAGATCTTCTTAAGTAAGCCATCCTGGTGGGCTTCTGCCGTTCCGGGACAAAGCGGATTGGATGTATGGGCACCGGATGTAGAGCAGTATAACGGAAAAGTATGGCTCTATTATTCAATCTCCACCTTTGGCTCCAATCGGTCTGCGATTGGTCTTGCGTCTGCGAATAGCATTGGAGCAGGGCAGTGGAAGGACGAAGGATTGGTGCTTCAAACCACGACCGCCAATAATTATAATGCCATTGATCCAAATCTGGTCATTGATGCTTCAGGCAATCCATGGCTGGCCTTTGGTTCTTTCTGGAGTGGCCTGAAGATTGTCAAGCTGGACAAAAACACGATGAAACCGACGGGAAGTATAACTTCCATTGCTGCGCGCCCGAATAACGGAGGTGCTATTGAAGGACCAAGTATTGTATATCGTGGCGGCTACTATTACCTGTTTGCTTCCATCGATTCTTGCTGCCAAGGGGTGAACAGTACCTACAAAATGGTCTATGGACGTTCGACCAGTATAACAGGCCCTTATGTGGACAAAAACGGAGTTAATATGCTGAATGGTGGCGGAACGATATTGGATACAGGCAATGTAAAATGGAAAGGTCCAGGTGGTCAGGACGTGTACAACGGCAATGTCATCGCAAGACATGCCTATGATGCAGAGGATAATGGCAATCCGAAATTGCTGATTAATGACTTGCTTTGGGACTCGAGTGGCTGGCCGAAATATTGATTTATTTTATATAAATATAAAATGTTTTATAAAAGTGTTGACTAAAGTGATCTGGATTTGATAAATTTAACAACAGAAATCTTATTTCATCCAATTGAATACGGTTACAAGTCCAGATCAGGAGGGGTTCAGATGGTAAAGAAAAAGAATTGGGTCACATTTATGCTTCTTATGCTGGTAAGTGCGCTGGTACTCGCAGGTTGCGGAGGAAGCAGCGGTGCAAGTGGGGACAAGGAGTTAACGTTTATGTTCCGCGGCGGTACTGATGAGCAGAAAGCATACCAAGCGGTGGTCAAGAAATTCGAAGAAGATCATCCGGGTGTGAAAGTCAAAATTATCGTAACGGCTGCGGATCAATATGCAACCAAGCTAAGAGCGGCAATTACAGGCAACAGCTTGCCTGACGTATTTTATATCAATCCGGGTGACGTGAAAGCGTATGTGAACAGCAATGTGCTGATGAACCTCACTTCGTATATTGAAAACAATCCGGATGTTGATCTCGATAATATCTGGAAATACGGCGTGGACCTGTATCGTTATGACGGCCAAATGGCAGGTCAAGGTGATATCTACGGTATGCCGAAGGATCTGGGGCCATTTGCACTGGGCTACAACAAAACGTTGTTTGAAAAAGAGGGCATCCCACTCCCTGACAAGGATAAACCATACACATGGGAAGAGTTCATCAAGGTGAACCAGCAAGCGACCAAGGATACCAATGGAGATGGTAAACCGGATGTATACGGTACTGGATTCAACGTACAGTGGGCACTGCAATCCTTTGTATGGAGTAACGGTGGGGATTGGTTGGATGAGACCAAAACAAAAGTAACGATTGATGATCCAAAATTCGCTGAAGCACTGCAATTCTTCGCGGATATGCAGAACGTATACAAAATTACACCTTCCATTGAGGAAGCGCAAACATTGGATACGTATCAACGCTGGATGAAAGGTGAAATGGCTTTCTTCCCTGTAGGCCCATGGGATATGAGTACATTTGAGAAATTGCCTTTCGATTATGATTTGCTGCCATTCCCTGCGGGATCAACTGGCAAATCGGCAACGTGGATCGGATCTCTGGGAATCGGAGTATCCGCGAAAACGAAACATCCAGAAGAAGCAGCAGCATTGGTGAACTACCTTACGGCTTCGAAGGAAGGCATGCAACAACTGGTAGATGCCAAGGTACAAATTCCGAACTTGCTTGATATGGCAGACGAGTGGGCCAAAGATACATCCACGAAACCAGCCAACAAACAGGAATTCATTGATATTGTTGAAGATTACGGCCGGGCTCTGCCAGGTAACTACACGTACAATGCGGAATGGTATGACCTGTTCTTCACGGACATCCAGCCGGTATTGGATGGCAAGATTACAGCCGCAGACTATGTGAAGCAGCAACAACCGAAAATGCAAAAACTGCTCGACAAAGCGGTAGAACAAGAAAAGAAATCTCAGAAATAGTAGATAGGAAAGGGTGATGCCGGCAGCCTGCAATCATGCTGCTGGCATCATTCGTATTGGAACTTATTGGATTCCATACGGGCATGTGGCATTCGTTGATCGACAAGGTTCAATCGAAGAATGCCACATGCTGATACTAGAAACAGGGGTGAACGCCGTGATTACGAAATCGAGTTTGTATCGCAAAGAGATGCTGTACGGATATCTGTTTATTTTACCTCCGATTCTTGGATTGCTGATCTTTGTCATGTTCCCGTTCCTCTACTCCCTTTATGGTTCCTTTACGGATTGGGACGGACTGGGACAGATGAACTTTATCGGTTTGGCCAACTTCAAGGATTTGCTCACGGATGACCTCTTTTACAAAGCGATGTTTAATACATTCTTCCTGATGCTTGGTATTCCAATTGGATTGTTGCTCGCATTATTGCTGGCAATGGGTCTGAATCGTAAAATTCCCGGCACGACGACATTCCGTGTGATCTATTACATTCCGGTTATTTCTTCCCTCGCTGCGGTGTCCATCATGTGGAACTGGGCGTACAACGGGGATTACGGTCTGGTGAACCAGTTCCTTGACCTGTTTGGGATTAAAGGTCCTAACTGGCTAGCGAACAAAGACACGGTTAAACCGGCTTTGATTATTATGACGGTGTGGAAAGGCTTGGGATACACGATGTTGTTGTACCTGGCAGCACTGCAAAGTGTATCACGTACATACTACGAGGCGGCTGAGCTGGATGGAGCGAACGGGTTCCAAATCTTCCGCAATATCACCTGGCCTATGGTGAAGCCAGTTACCTTTTTCCTCATTGTTACAAATATCATTGGCGGTTCCCAGATCTTCACCGAGATGAACATTATGACACCTACGGGTGGTCCTGAATACTCTTCGGCATCAATCGTTTTCTACATCTGGCAGAAAGCCTTCAGTAACTTGCAGATGGGTTATGCCTCAGCGATGGCCATGATTCTTGGTATTTTCATTTTTGTCATTACCCTGGTGCAATTCAAAATGAACGAAAAATCAGCCTATGATGGGGATTGATTGTCAAGGAAAGGAGTGAACCGGAGATGTCTTACAGTCAAAAGAGGAAATTAACGAACTCTATCATCTTTATCGTACTCGCGATTGGTGCGATTGCGATGATTGCACCACTGATCTGGATGTTGTCCACTTCATTGAAGGAGAAGCAGGATGTGTTCGCGCTTCCGCCTGTGTGGATACCTGAAGTATTCCAATTTGGAAAGTATAAAGAAATCTGGGAAGCCGGTCCCCTACTCAGCGGGATCAAAAACAGCCTCATCGTTGCGGTGAGTGTAACGGTGGTGGGTACGTTTACGTCCAGTATCGCTGCCTTTGCTTTTGCCAAATTAAGATTCCCGCACAAAAACAAACTGTTTCTCGCGTTGCTGGCATCCATGATGATTCCTTATCCAACAGTCATGATCCCGCAATTCATCATGTTTGCAAAGCTGGGCTGGGTGGATACGCTGTTACCACTGATTGTTCCTGGCCTGTTCGGTAACGTAATCATGATCTTCTTCCTGCGCCAGTACCTGCTTAGTGTACCTGATGCAATTATTGAGGCGGCCAAAATCGATGGAAGTTCCTACTTCCGGCTGTACTCCAGTATTACGTTTCCGCTTATCAAACCGGCGATTGCTGCACAGCTGATTCTCTGGTTCATGGGCATCTGGAACGATTATCTGGCACCGATTATTTATCTGAATTCACCAGAGAAGCAGACGTTACAGCTCGTTATAGCAAACTTTAATGCCACGTATGCGATTCAAACCGATTACCCGCTTATTATGGCGGCGTCGATTGTGGCTCTGTTACCTGTATTAATCATCTTCCTGATCTTCCAGAAACAGATTATTGAGTCGGTTGCGATTTCGGGAGTGAAGGGATGAACCAGCGGAAGAAATTCCGACGGTGGTCGAATTCAGGAAAAGGAGTGGTTGCTTCCATGTTGTTATTGTTGGTTGTTGGAGCTGCGGGTTGTTCGGGAGAAGGAGCAGGAGAAACGGTGTCCCGTCCCGTCTTTCCTGAAGCTCCTCAAGATACTCAGTTGTATGACACTTCCATTTTGGACGATGAATCACGCTGGACGGTGAACAATGCGCATGATCCGGCCATTATCAAAACAGACCAGGGATACTACGTCTATTCCACAGATGTTCGTGTAGCAGGAGAAGCGAAACCCGGTGTCATGGTACGTAAATCAGATGATCTGATTAACTGGACATGGGTAGGTCAGGCTCTGCCCGGGATTCCGCAAGAAGCGCTGGACTGGACGGGTGCGGTCAATCTGTGGGCACCGGATGTGATTCAGGCTGGTGATACCTATCGGATGTATTATTCGGCTTCTTCTTTTGGCAGTACCCAGTCGGCTATTGGTCTTCAGACATCCTCATCTCCCGAAGGTCCATGGACAGATGAAGGGCTGGTTGTGCAAACTTCTGCGAATGAACAGGACAAATTAAATGCCATTGATGCTAATCCCATCGTAGATGCCGAGGGTAATTCGTGGATGGTATATGGTTCATTCTTTGACGGCATCTACATTGCGCCACTTGATCCCGACACCGGGAAATTCAAGGAAGAGGGTTATGGTACTCGCATTGCTGCTCGGGATCGTGCTACCGAAGAAGGTGCAGTCGAAGGTCCATACATTGTGTATAACCCGGAGTTCAAAAAGTATTATCTGTTTGTCTCCTATGATTCCTTGTTCGAAGATTATAACGTGCGGGTTGCGCGTGCTGATTCAATCACAGGACCGTACACGGACATAAACGGCAATAACATGCTGGATACAGAGTATCTGCCGCAATATGAGATCGGCACCAAAATTCTCGGCGGTTATCGCTTCACAGAAGGCGAGGGCTGGGTTGCGCCCGGACATAACTCCGTTCTGAAGGACGGAGGCGATTATTACATCGTGCATCATGCACGGGGCGAGACGGATAAAAACTGGCCATATCTGCATGTACGCAAAATGTTATGGACCAAGGACGGCTGGCCTGTCGTTTCACCTGAACGTTATGCAGGTGAGGCAGCACAGGACATTCCAAAGTCCATGATTGCCGGGGAGTGGGAAGGCATGGCGCTTGATCCGTCCGTAGACGGGCAGATTCAAGCCGTGCCTTATACCCTAACAAGCAACGGTAAAATTAAAAGCGAAAAAGGTTCAGGAACCTGGACATTTGATGACAAACAAACACTGACGTTGAAGTGGAAAGAAAGCCCATGGGGCGGAGCCTCCACGGAAGAGCTGCAACTGCTGCCGTCCTGGGACTGGGAACGAAGCCAGCCCGCGCTGGTGGTGACAGGCCTGGATGACCACGGCGTGGCGGTCTGGGGCAAGCAGATTAGCGCAGCGGAGGAGTAAGGGGGCGAGCAGCGAGCGCGGAAAGAGCGAGCTACTGCTCTGATGGTGCATAAGCAGTGAGGGGGAGGAAGGAGCCGCAGGAGCGAGTTTGGCATCCGATTTCAACCGCCAAGAGCGGTGATAAAAAGAAATCGGAGGACAAGAGAGCACCAAGGCCCTACCACTCCCGAACGTCCGCTGTGCATGACAAAGTTGGCATGTTAAGGTGCGCTAACGCCAAGGTGTTGCAGCTTTTAGACACTTAAGATTCATCTGTGCTGGCCTATGTCTGAGGCCAATCATGCACTAAATATGGGGAGAGTTGACCCTGCGAAGCGGTCGACCCCATAAGATCGAGCCAACAAAAAAGGCTCGAAGTGAGGTTGTAACCCGGCGAGCGTGGTAAGAGCGAGCTACCGCTCCGAGGGTGCACAAGCAGTGAGGGGGAGGAAGGAGCCGCAGGAGCGAGTTTGGCATCCGATTTCAACCGCCAAGAGTGGTGGAAAGAGAAATCGGAGGACAAGAGAGCACCAAGGCCCTGCCACCCCCGAACGTCCGCTGTGCACCACCCCAAAAGGGTTTTCGCTTTTTCGCCATTGGGTTACATCCCCAACTACGAGCCAAACAACATTTGAAAGGGGAGCATTCCCATGACTGATTCCATTACATTTACTAATCCCATCCTGGAGCAGCGCGCTGATCCATGGGTGTACCGTCATACAGACGGTTACTATTATTTCTCCGCATCCGTACCAGCCTTTGACCGAATCGAAATCCGGCGAGCAGAGACGTTGGAAGAGTTAAGAGATGCTGAGCCAGTAACGGCTTGGACGAAGCGTGACACAGGGCCAATGAGTGCCAACATCTGGGCACCGGAGATTCATTTTATCGATGGCAAATGGTACATACATTACGCTGCGGCTCACACCAGTGAGACCAACGAAGGTCTGTTCGATCACCGGATGTATGTTCTGGAGAACGATTCCGCGAATCCACTCGAAGGAGAGTGGGAAGAAAAGGGACAGATACACACCCGGTGGGAATCATTTGCGCTGGATGCAACAACCTTTGAACATAAGGGAATCCGCTATCTGGTCTGGGCACAGAAAGATCCTGATATTGTGGGCAACTCCAACCTGTACATTGCCGAAATGGAGAACCCATGGACGCTACGCGGCGAACAGGTTATGATCTCTACGCCAGAGTATGATTGGGAGATCATCGGCTTTAAGGTCAATGAAGGAGCAGCCGTGATGCATCGGAATGGGCGTTTGTTCATCGGCTACTCGGCCAGCGCGACTGATTACAATTATTGTATGGGTCTGCTCACTGCAGATGAAAATGCCGACTTGCTTGATCCGGCCAGCTGGGTGAAATCACCCGAGCCGGTATTCCAGACTTGTGAAGCGAACGGCCAATACGGTCCGGGCCATAACAGCTTTACGGTGTCACCGGATGGCAAGACCGATATTCTGATTTATCATGCGCGTAATTACAAAGACATCGAGGGTGATCCCTTGTATGATCCGAACCGCCATGCCCGTGCTCAAGTGATTCATTGGCGTGAAGATGGCACACCTGATTTCGGTGTTCCGGTCCCAGATGGCAGCGCAGTAGCAGAAGCAAAATAAGAGGTAGTGAAACCTTAATATGAGAGCCCTTAGTTAGCGAGTGATGCTGATTAAGGGCTCTTCTGTGTGTGAACGATAAGATAGAGTGGCCTGAACATAAGTGTCCTGGACACAAAACAAAGCAACCACAACGATGATTTCTGCGTATGAGAGAGATACAGATTACGATGCAGAACCTATTAGGAGGATCACATATGGATTCACGCGAGACGTTGGACAAGGAACTTGAACAGATTTTGAAATGGGAGAAACAACAGAAAGACTTGTTTATTTGGGATAAAATCGGGCGTTTGCCCTTTGCGATGTTGGATAAAGTGATGCCTAAAGCGCTGAAACAGAAGATCGGAGATTCCCTGAACGACGTGGGTCAGTATGTGCAGAATGGGGGCAAGTTCCTCGTACAGAAGAAAAAAGTAGCCAAGCTGTTGCAAGAGGAAGCCGGGAGGTCCGGTTATTCCATGATGGATACGACCTATCGTCTGGAGCAGGAATCTGAAGCGGAGGGGACAGCAAAGATTCATAGTGTAGAGAATCTGCCACTTCAGGTGCTGGACCGGGTGGCCGATAACATCACAGAGAGTCGAACCAAGTTTGCCGCGGCTCAGGGAGCAGCTACAGGGTTTGGTGGCATTGTAACCATAGCAGCAGATATTCCGATGGTGATGGGGCTTTCTCTGAAGGTACTGCAAGAGATGGCTCTATGTTATGGTTATGATCCGGATGAACCGCTGGAGCGCATCTTCATTGTCAAATGTCTGCAATTCTCTTCCGCTGATATTGTAGGTAAGAAAGCGATCATTGAAGAACTGGCCGCTTACGATGATCCCGACAAACCCATTGAAGTAGTATCGCAGATGCAGGGATGGCGGGAAGTGTTTAACTCCTACAGTGAATCTTTTGGCTGGAAGAAGCTGTTCCAACTTGTTCCAATTGCCGGCATGGTGTTTGGTTCGGTGAGCAACAAAAATACAATTCGAGATGTCGCTGAAGCAGGCAAAATGTTGTACAAAAAACGGCTGATCCTTCAGCGTTTGAAGTAATATTACAGAAGAAGTCATATTATAGAAGAATATTTATATTGAAAGAGATGAATTTGATATGTTAAACAAACAGGGTTTCTATGATCTTTTAGATCGCAATAATATCGTTTACGAAAGTATTGAACATCCCGCAGTATACACGATGGAGGAAATATTCTCTTATCAGATTCCGCATACAGAACATATCGTTAAAAATCTGTTTCTGCGTGATGACAAGAAGCGCAACTATTATCTGGTGACGATTGCTGGGACAAAGTCCGTCGATTTGAGAAGTTTAAGCGAAAAGATACCTAGCCGCAAATTAAGTTTTGCCAGTGAAAAGGATTTGTTGGAATTCCTCGGATTGGAAAAAGGGCACGTCAACCCTATGGGGGTTCTCAATAATATTCAGAAAAACGTGACCGTAGTTTTTGACAAGGATTTAGTTGGTCAGAAAATTGGAATTCATCCCATGGAAAATACGGCGACGGTATTCCTTGAATTTGAAGATGTGAAGGAACTGATAACGGCTCAAGGTAGCAACGTTGTCATGTGTGACGTGGAATAAACGGTTGAAGCTAAATACGAGAACAACAAATATAAAAAAGGGTTCCTGCCAGTCTGTGAATACAGAGTTGGCAAGAACCCTTTTGTTATGGTTCAAACATTTTATATAGACTGCAAATGTAGGTGACTAAAGTGAAATCTAACGAACTCAGCAGACGCTACTGGGCGATATTTCACTAATCCCGATTTCTAAAGAATCTCAGACACGTTATTTCTGCATTTCACACGCACATTCCAAGGTTTTCGGCCTTTTTCTCGGGAATAGCGTTCCTCAGATTCTTTAGATTGCGAAATCGGCAGTATTCGTTCAAATAAGTGCTGTCAGGTTCGTTAGCGCAAGATAACGTCTTATAAGGGCAATGCTGCACGTAAGGATTGGATCTAATATAGAATAAAAAGTGGGCACCTATTGATGTATTTTTTACTCTTCACTACCGTTTTCTTTCGCCCAGATATTGAGTAATTTATCGGATGGAAGCAGGAACGTGAAGATCCCGAGCAGGGGCAGGAAGCTGCACATCTGCATTACGGGTGATACACCGAAAACGTCAATCCAGTTGCCCAGCACGAGTGCGCCCAGACCTCCCATACCAAATGCCAGACCAGTAATTAGACCGGAAACCGTTCCGATTTTGCCCGGAATCAGCATTTGCGCGTATACAACAGTAACCGAGAAGCTGGATAACATGATAAAACCAATAATGGTTAGCAGTACGCCTGTCCAGAACAGATTCGCATAGGGCAGCAACAGAGCCAGTGGAGCAGCTCCAGCCATGGACAGGAAGATCAGGTTACGTTTGCCGAATCGGTCCGCCAAGGGGCCTCCGAAGAACGTACCAAGTGCTCCAGCAGCCAGGAACAAGAAGATATAGATCTGCGCGTCTTCTGTGGACAATCCAAAAGTATCTTTCAGATTAAACGCATAGAAGCTGCCAATGGAAGCGATATACCAGGAACGAACAAAGACAAGCAAGATCAATAGCGTAATGGCGGCAGTAATCTTTTTGCGCAAAGCAGGATTGGGTGCACGACGGGCAGCAGCCTGTCTACGCAGGTATCCTCCCGATTGCAGCATACGTCCATACCAACGGGCAATGTAGATCTGAACTGCAATTCCCATGGCAGCAATGCCTGTAAATCCAATGGCACCGAACAGTCCAAACGGGATAAAGATCCAGCGTGTAAGCAATGGGGCAAGGGATTGCCCAGCGTTACCACCAACCTGGAAGATGGACTGTGCCAGTCCACGGCGTTGACCAGCAGCCATATGGGATACCCGTGAACCTTCCGGATGGAAAGCGGCGGAACCTAGACCGACAAAGATAACGGAGATCAGGACAGCCATATAACTGTCAGCGAAAGCCAACAGCAACATGCCGGTAAATGTAAAACCCATGCCAATGGGCAGGATAGATGGTGTCGGTTTTTTATCAGCAAACCAGCCTACGACAGGCTGCATAATGGATGCGGTAAAGTTAATAGCAAATGAGATCCATCCGATCTGAGTATACGTGAGATGCATGGAATCTTTCAAAATCGGAAAAATGGCTGGAATAACCGACTGGATCGAATCATTGAAGAGATGAACCAAACTGATGGCAATGAGTATCCGGTAAACGGTGCTTTGGGCATCCGATCCGGGTGGGGCTTTCGAACGCGCTGTGGCGTCCTTGGTTAAAGTGGATTGAGTAGACATGTACAATTCTCCTTTGGTCGCGGTCACGAGGGATCAGCGCCTGATGTTGTAATATATGCGTGTAAGCATATTGTTACATAATAGGATAGATTGATTGGACCGACAAGGGGAACAAGGGAAAACGTTGATGAATTGAACTCTATTTCCGAGGTGTTTATTAATAGCATTACATTTACAAAATAAACGTATTACTTTAGCATCTACTGTAAGAAGACCCATATTTATGTGTAAGAAGGATAGAGGAGGGATGGATATGAAATCCTTATCACCTTATGAATCCGCCAAACGTGAGTTGGTGATGACTATTTTGTATATGGCTGTAATAACGTTTCAGGCTATATATGTTTCCCCAGCATCTTTGTCTGTGGCTATCGTCATATTTATCATTTTTCAATCGATTGGTGTGATGATGTTGAGACATTACATTAAAAAAATCAAAGCACTAAAGGAGGATTAGTCTACTTGAATGCGCTGCGATCCCATTGTATTGAGAGACTGAGTTTCTAAAGGTTTATACTAAAAAGCCGAACTTCTTAAGCTATATAAGCTGAATTAATCATTTACACGATAACGGAGAGGGCAGAAAAAACCTGAAAAAGCGAAGCGTTCGCCTTTATCCCCGGATTTTCCCTTTTAGAAAAGGGAATGTAAAAAAATCTGGGGATAACAGCGATTGGAAGGTTGTTCTGTCATCGTAGTGTTCAGTGTAAATAATCTTTAGTTCAACTTATATAGCAGAGTTCGGCTTTTGGCACTCTATGATTCTATCTTATACAGAATAGATGAACCTAACGATTTAACGATTATCAATCGTCTCCGGATACATATCATGATTCATCATGCGGTGGTCGGCCATCTGCTCGTACTTTGTTCCCGGCTTACCATAGTTCGTATACGGGTCAATGGAGATGCCGCCGCGCGGTGTGAATTTGCCCCATACTTCGATGTAGCGGGGGTCCATCAGCTTGATCAGGTCGTTCATGATGATATTCACACAATCCTCGTGGAAATCACCATGGTTGCGGAAGCTGAACAGGTACAGCTTGAGTGATTTACTCTCGACCATTTTCACATCCGGAATGTAGCTGATATAGATCGTTGCAAAGTCCGGCTGACCCGTAATCGGGCACAGACTAGTGAACTCCGGGCAGTTGAATTTCACAAAATAATCGCGGTACGGATGTTTGTTATCAAAGTTCTCCAAGATTCCCGGATCATATTCAAACGTATATTTTACGTTCTGGTTGCCCAGCAACGTCACATCTTGCATTTCATCAGGTTGTCTCATCAGTTATTAAACGCTCCTTGTTTCCGTCAAAGCCCGAAGCCTCGCGGTATATATAAATAGGCAATTTTGCCTGAATGATTCTCTTCAATGTCTGGGGCATTTCGCCCTCATCCTTACATCATGCCGCCCATTCCACCCATACTGCCCATCACACGCCGCGTTTGTTGCCCCATACCAGCGTATGAAGCTGTGGAAGCACACGAACGTTGTTCAGGTCATCGGAGGCACTGACTTGGTCAATCAGCCACTCATAACGAGCAAGCAGTGAGGACGCCAGATCTGGCGTATCGGCGGAAGTCACATCCGGGTTCCCGGTCTGTAAAAATAAATCCGTGCCCGGATACCGCGCATGCACACGGCGGGCATAGTCCATGTCTGTCTCATCGAAGATCACGATCTTCAGACTATGACTTCGTTCTACCGGGCCAGCGGCCAGCCGTTCGATCAGATCATCCAGCACGGCCCAATCGGTGTCCATGCCGGAGCTGGGTGGCTTAGGCGAGACAGTGACTTCGTCAATGTCCGTCAGCCAAGGCTGCCAGCGGGAGCCCTGCGTCTCTACCGCAGTGCGGATGCCGTTCTCCCGCAGCAGGGCAACCAATCCGCCCAGCGAAGCGAGCAGGGCGGGATTACCGCCAGAGATAGTAACATGGGAGAAACGGGTGCCGCCAACGCGGCGCAATTCTTCCCATACATCCTCTGGCGTAATCATTCGAATCTGTTCCTTGCCACTGCCGTCCCAGGTAAAGGCCGAGTCGCACCAGGAGCAGCGATAATCGCAGCCGGCGGTACGAACAAACATCGTTTTTTGTCCGATGACCATGCCTTCGCCTTGAACCGTCGGACCAAAAATCTCCATCACGGGAATACGAGCCTCTTTGCGAGATCCCGTCTCATTCACCTGCTGTGTCACACTACTCATCGATCATCCACTCCCGTCTCGCTTCCGCGTAACTGGTTGGTGTCTCGAAGAGTTGGACAAACTCTGTCCGCCCACCATCGGTCAGCCCGGCATAGGGTTCCGTCTGGAGCGCATGTTCCATCTGTTCGAACAGCCAAACGACCATATTCTCGGCTGTTGTATTCATTAAAGGAAGTGTCTCGTTAAGGTACTGATGATCGAGATATCCCTCAATTTGAGTTTTCCATATATCTTTGATATGTCCAAAATCAACTGTCAGCCCGGTTTCACCCGGATAACCGCTGATGCCAAAAATAACTTTATACGTATGACCGTGTAAGTTCTTGCACTTGCCTTCATAACAATGCAGGTGATGTGCTGCGTCAAAGGTGAATTCTTTGCTTACAAGCACACGTTTGCGGTGGTAGCGCAGCTGGGTGGGCAGAATATCTTCTCCGATGCGTTGCAGATGCTCTACAATACGGAATGTTCCAGGCTCTCTCATCGTACATCCACTCCCGCCGATTCAGCAGCAGTACGTTGCTGTACATAGCGATCCAGTCCGGCTTTGCGCAGTTTGCAAGCGGGGCAATCTCCGCATCCATCGCCGATCACGCCGTTATAACAGGTCAGAGTACGCTCACGGACATAATCAAAAGCACCAAGGTCATCGGCCATCTTCCACGTTTGGGCTTTGTCCAGCCACATGAGCGGGGTGTGAATGACAAATGGATAGTCCATGGACAGGTTAAGCGTCACATTCATCGACTTCACAAATGAATCCCGGCAATCCGGGTATCCGCTGAAATCCGTCTCGCATACACCTGTAACCAGGTGACGTGCTCCTTTTTGCTTGGCCATAATGGCTGCAAAACTAAGGAACAGTAGATTCCGTCCATCCACAAATGTACTTGGCAGTTCGCCTTCTTCATGCGTAATCTCGACATCCGTGCGAGTGAGCGCATTGGGGGCAAGCTGATTTAACAGACTCATATCGAGTACCGTTTGCTGTACGCCCAGATCACGTGCGATCTCTGTTGCACATTCAATCTCTAACTTGTGGCGCTGACCATAATCAAACGTAACGACCTCTACTTCGGCAAACTGTTGTTTGGCCCAGAACAGACACGTGGTACTATCCTGACCGCCGCTGAATACAACGACTGCTTTTTCTTCGTTCAACATAAAAAAACCTCTCTATCTTCTTGAGATCAAACCATGCACATAGGCATAGAGTGTCGGAAGAACAGAGAAGTTCATGAACTGGCATCCATCAAAAAACACACCTTCTCAATAACCGCTTCAAAAAAGCAGGCAAGAGTAAGTGTCCTTAGTTTTTTACGTACATGATTGCATGGTGACCGCAACGTGTACGCAAGACTTATACTGACCACCACATGGTCAAGTCTTATAGAGGGAGTTCGCGAACCTCTCCCATGCCATAGACATGGATTTTCTTCTTCAATTGTCTGAACCATTATAACATGAAACGGTGTGGTGACCACCCCACTGGAGCATAGTGGCAGATAATCGGTCGGCTCCATCAACTAACAGCTTATTTGATCAGTTTATTTGATCAATACATTGCCGAAAGGGATCACTTCTTTCAGAATTCGTTTGAACAGTCCCTCATCGTTAAGATCTTGTTCCAAGCGGTGATTCTCACGTCCAGCCTGAAAGAGTACAGATCCATGTCCTGTCATCTTCCAATGATAATTCATATGCTGACTGGCAAGGTTGTTACCATATACGGTGAGTTCCAGATGTGCATTTTCAGGATAGGCAATAATGCTACCAGCATCCACATAGAGTGGCGCTGTTGGGTGAAGTTCCTGTTGGCAGACCTGACCTTGAGTGAGCAATCCGATTTTGCCTTTGCCGGAAAATTTCATTTTCACTGCATCACGGGTGATCAGCATGTTTTTGATTTTCTGGATTTTGGTATGCATGGTTACACCATCAGAGTAGAAGAACAGGTGGCGGAAGTCATAGAGCAGATCACTGTCCTCCGTGAGCTCCACTTCCTTCATCGTGAATCCGGGAGGCAGGGCAGCCACAAATTGGCAAGGTCCGGTGATTTCGGATTTAATCAGCTTTTTTTTGCGATATATGCCCGTGATATTCATGAATTTATCATTGCGACTCCCACTTGGACCGCGGAAGGCCACAATTTGCTGCGGATGCAAAATATGAAGGCGGTCATCTTTAATCAGTGAAAATGTGACGACTTGTCCTGCTCCGCCTGCTTCAGCATTGTTCAGGTGTATGTTCATGCAGTTGCTCCTGTTCTTTTATACTCGGCCGGAACGGCGACGCATTCCCCAGCGCATCACACGAATCAGAACAAAGTAACCCAATATGAGAGAAACGACAGTGATGATCGTCGTCTGAATTCGTTTGGTGGTAGCTGCTTTGGCATTCTGGTCGTCCTGTAATTTACTTACCATTTCAGTTAGTTTCTGGTTCTGAGCCAGCAGTTGTTCGTTCTGGGTCTTAAATGCTTCGACATTGGCCTGGGCTTGTCCCAACTGAGCAGACGTTTGATTTAATTGCTCCATCGTTTGCTTATAACTTTCCTGCAGAGCGTTCACTTCTCCGGGCAATTCGGAGACTCGCTCCCATCCGCTGTATATATCCGTAAAAATATTGGCACTGGCTGCACTTACTGTCGAAGCGATCGAAACGGTAAATAGAATGCATGTGGTGAATAACACCCGAATGAAATAACCCTGAATGGATTTTGGCATCGTTAACACCTCTTTCTTCGGTTAGATAGATCAATCGCCGAATTCGTCGTCTATTGTTGAAATACGGCTCTTACATTATACGTCAAAACCGGGACGATGGGTTCAAGATGATATCGTTTTATTACCCGAAATATATAAAATTATTTAGGAACAGGGTTGTTTAGCTTACAAATCTGAGGGGTAATAGAACGATAGGCAAGCATACCGGACCGTTTTACAGATCTTTTACTTCAGTTCCGGGTGCATGCTATTCACAAATGCGCAATTTAATGAAAGATACCAATATATCCGATTGAATATAAGATCGTGAACATGAAGGAGTAGAAACATATGTACACAACAGATCAGAACACATCAACCAAAACAATTATGATCACTGTTAATGGAGAGCCAGTAGGGCGTAAGCTGGTCATTGACAGTGTCACCTATGCACCGGTAAACGAAGCAGATGGTGTACAATATTTACACAAAATGGGAATCGATCATCCTACTGTTTAATTTGGGACTTGTCATAGATAAGTGATTGATAAGCTTGGCATAGTGCCAGGCTTTTTCGTCGTTTATTGTCGTATTGAGACGGATTTAGGGATATAAAACTAATATATTGGAAAAATTTAATGAGAACATGTGTTCCGTGACAATATAGTGTCCATTCACCCTGATAACTTAGAAGATAATACACATAAATCGGGGGAGAGACTACCAGTGAACTCAGTCTTTGAAGTATCTTATTCGTGGAATAAAGAGGCCATACCGACAGGGGGAGCCGACCCCGTATATATGATGGTAGAGTGGCGTAACGGTGCCCCTGCCAAAAGACTTAGGAAAATAGCACCCAAAATTGTATCAAGAGATTTGGAACTTTTGCTCAAACCGGAATATGGAGTACAGCTAAAAGGCATTTATGGATGTCGTTCCAAAGAAACGGATATTGGCTGGTTATTGAGGCTTGGGGATATGTACAAGGGAGAAAGTAAACAAATTTTGCTTGAATTCGTCATGGGACCCCGTGTATCAGGAAAAGCTGCCGTATGTTCAGCCTATTGGAGCACAAGGAAGTTGAAGCAAAGTCAACGTGTATTGTTACGAAGAGAACAGCTGTATATTCAGTACACCAGTCATCTGGGCATGCTGCGACAGCCGGAAGATCCCAAGGTGGAGAAGACGATCAAATTAAGTGAAACCGTGCCCCTGATCAAACAAGCCCTGCGCGCCTACGAAAGAGGCCGGGTTCAAGAGGGAAGTAATATGTTACGTCGTCATGCTGATGCCTTGTTAATTGAAGCTGCGCGGAAGCAAGATCTGGACTATTACGCGGAAGCCGAGATCGTTGAAAAGTTGCGTTATCACTATGAGATCACGTTTACAACAGGATATCATGATCGTGAAAAAAAGATATTAGGGGAATAGGGTTGATTTCAGGTGGTAACGGTATAGAGAGAGTCTACATATTTGAAGGTGAAGTTTAGGAGAAGGTCGAATGTATGTATCAATATCATATTAAACAATGGATGGAGTTGTATCAAATTTATTGAAACAACATCGTGGAGGGTCCGGCAAAATGACAGACCGACTAATCCGATTAATGCGCATTATAACGCTGGTGCAGGCGAAGCCAGGCATACTGGCACGTGAGCTCGCCCAGCGATGCGAGACGACGGAAAGGACGATATACCGCGACATGGAGGCCCTCAGTGCAATGCATATCCCGATCGCCAATATGGGACACGGGCAAGGGTACATGTTTATCAGCCAATTTGCCATGTATCCGCTAAATTGGTCTGATGAAGAAGCCCAAGCCTTCATGCATCTTGCTGAAGTTATGGAGAATATTCGTCCTTTGCTGAAACCTGCTTTTGAGAGCGCTTATGAGAAAGTGGTTGCTGCGAGTCAGAAAAACAAAACAGAACGAGTGGAATGGTCGGAGCAAATTAGTGGATTGTTCAAAGCGGGATTGCCCGCATGGCAAAATGAAAACAACGATTCGCAGAATCAATCCATGATTACCCTGCTTCAGGCTGGCATTTCACAGAACACCATTGAAGGGGAGTATCTGTCTCAAGGTAAAAAAGGGATCGTACGTATAGATCCTTACTGTCTTATCCCTCGTGAATACAGATTTGAGCTGTTAGGGTATTGTCACCTGTCGGAGAAACTTCGAATATTTCAGGTGAGCCGGCTGCAAAAGATACGAATATTGCCACGCACGTTTCGCAAAGAGGATTATCTGATGCAATCGCACTTCCGCATTCCTTGGGCATACGAGGGAAGTACGGAGTGGACTGCGTTCAAAATTCGATTTGCACCCCATGCTGTGGAGCGTGTGATGCAGGAGCAATTTTTTTTACGACCCATCCTAACCATTGAACCGGAAGGTAGCCTGTTATTTGAAGCCATATTAAGTGATGTTGACGAATTTCTTGTATGGATATCTAAATATGGACCTGATGCGGAAATTCTCGAACCGGAGATCTGCCGCATCAAGATGAAAGAACGTCTAAACTATTGGCAACAAATGTACAATAAAAGTTGAGATTAGAATGCCACCTATCCTAAGCCAAAACACGATTAAGTACTGTGCTGTGGACGGTTACTCTTTGGTTTTGAAAAGGCTTGCCAGATTGCCAAATGGGGATTCTTTTTCTTCATCTTCTGTGGAGCTGGAATAAACAACCTTGGATGTAATGCCCTCATCATCGGCTGCACAGTTGTTTTCCAGAGTGAAACGGTCAAATTGATGCATAAACACCTTGGCTGTATTGATGGCATCATCCAAGGCACGATGCTGGGTACCATCAAATTCAATTCCGCAGATTTCAAGAGCCTGAGCGAGTCCGAGTTGACGGAACTTACCTTCTTTACGAACGGTGCGGGACCATTGTTGCTGGAGATCGTTATGATTGGTGATCCAGGCCACATCAAGTTGATGGGTGCGACAATGAGAGATCAGTTTGCTGCGGTCATCGGGTCCCCAGGAACACATGTAATAGGGGTCACTTCCCATCCAGGCGATGAATTGATTCAGTGCTGCCGGAAAAAGAGGGGCTGCATCAATATCTTTCTGTGTGATACCTGTAAACTGAATCGTGTCAGTGGAAAGAACAGACTTATTGGAAGGACGAACATACGTATGGAACGTATCCGTTACGACCAATCCATCCGCACTTTCCGTAACTTTAACGGCACCGATATCAATAATTTCAGAAGAATAGCGAGTATTGCGGCTTACCGTGAATTCAAGATCATATATGATATATGGCATAGGACAAGCTCCTTTATCGATTAATACCTGTGATAGATTTCTATTCCTCTATATTACAGGGAACGTGCTGCCATGTCAGCCATCGCCAGAGAATTCATTGTAGTCAGGATGAACGGACAGTCTGAGTGTTTAATGGTCTTTCTAATGCATTTCCGGTTTTGGTAAGTCTTTACTTCGCCAAAAGTGGTCGTTATAATGAGGAAAGTTAGGGACTTTTCCTATGTTTTGTTTGTATTTATGGCAACATAAAAGTAGAATTTTACGTCTTATTATCAGAACTTCCTAACACCGTTTGAAGTGTTGGGGAGTTTTTTATTATTTATAGCATACTCATGTAGGAAAGGAGAAAAAGTTAGTCGGTTGTTGGTATAACATAGGAAAACTACTTCACGAGTTAGTATTATTGAATTTCAAGTACATATGGAGGTTTGTTTCTTTGATTAGTAGAAAATTGAAAATAACAACAATTATAGCCAGTGTGTTTATTGTTTTAATGAGCGCTGCATATGGTGCATTCTATATTTGGAACAAGAATTATAAATTTAATAATAATTATGTATGGCAGCCTTTGGAGGACGTGCAATCTACACTAAACCTGAAAGATTCCTATAACGTTATTGTAGCTGGAACGGATCCGGAAGGTATTACTGCTGCCTTATCAGCTGCTCGTAATGGGATGCGTGTATTGCTGGTGGAAGCAAGAGATCGCAACATGTTGGGAGGATTGTTGACCGAGGGAGGTCTTAATACGCTGGATCTAAATTATTCCCCTGAACAACCGCAGTTATTGAGTAGTTTGCGGCAGCCTGACTTTTTGAACAAAGGTATCTTCCAGGAATGGTTTGACCAGATCGAGGGTAGTTCATTTGATCCCAATACAGCGGCTAACATTTTCTATCGGATGGTTCGTTCTGAACCTAATATTGACCTGTTGATGAATGTTAAGGAATTAGTCCCCCTTACTGAACAATCTACGGGAGATCACACGACAATAACGGGTATGAGCATAACTAAAGAAGATGGAACAACTGTTCAGATCTCAACCCGCTCTATCATTGATGCAACGCAAGATGCGGATATTGCAGCCGCTGCAGGAGTTCCATACTCCATAGGTAGACAAGATATTGGAGATGGTAAATCGAAAATGGTGTCTACGCTTGTATTCAAGTTAAGCGGTGTTACTGATGAGGTATGGCAAAAGTTTAGGGAAAGAGAGGGAACCGGGGTTGATAAGATGAGTGCTTGGGGGTACGGTGATGCTCGAAAATATGAATCCTCCAATCCACAACATATTAAGATTCGCAGTCTGAATATCGGAAGACAAAATGATGATACAATCTTGATTAATACGATGCAAATCTTTGGGGTAGATCCGTTAGATCCGATATCTGTGAAAAAAGGTCTGGAAATCGGGCGTAAAGAAGCCCCACTAATTGTTGATTTTCTGAAGGAAAATTATGATGAATTTGCAGGGCTACAATATGCTGGAACAGCGAACGAACTTTACGTGAGGGAATCACGTCATATCTATGGCGAGTACCGATTAACATTAGCTGATGTCATGGAAAATCGTGATCATTGGGATGCCATTGGATACGGCTCATACGATATTGATATTCAGAGCACGAGTGTTGGAAATCCCGGCACGATTATGTTGAGTCCGATTCAATATGGTGTACCCTTTCGCTCGCTTGTACCGCTAAAGGTTGATGGTTTGCTCGTCGTTGGACGTGCAGCAAGTTTTGATACAATCCCACACGGTAGTGCAAGAGTTGTCCCACTGGGAATGGCAGAGGGAGAAGCAGCAGGAGCGGCGGTCAAGCTGGCATATATCCATAAGGAGTCCTTCCGCGAACTCTCAACTTCCGAAGAGCGAGCATCTGAATTACGTAAGATGCTGGAGAATCAGGGGATGGATCTGAAAGTACATCGTTTCGAACAGCCTGATTATATGGAGCATAAGGATTACAAGGGATTGCTGGCTGCAGCGAGTATGTATATGACTTCAGGCAATTATAATAACGATGGTTGGGAACTGGATAAAGGAATGAATCCAGAACGATTTTTAAGTAAATTGAAAAGAATGCAAGCGATGTTTCCAGAAGCCTACACAGGCAGTGCCGACCAAGCTCTAGCAAATATGGAGAATGCCGTAACCCTACCTTTAACGTTGGATCAGGCTGCGTATATGTTATGTCTGGCAATGGGATCTTCAGAAACGGAAACTTCACTTGAACAGGCACTTGCTCATTTGCAAACACAAAACTTTATAAGTGCCGACACGCTTGCTGGCATTGCTGACAAGAACAATCTTACAAATGGGGATGCGTTTATGCTCATTCGTGATGTAGTGGAGTATTATTCAGGAGTTGTATTCGACTAATTGGTTGACAATTACTTGTAAATGAACTAATGTGGTCAAAAATGATAACAGCGTTATAACGAGGACATGATTGTGCAAGCCAGCTTCAACAGAGAGGGAACAGTGTGGTGCAAGGTTCCTGTAGCTGCTTCATAAATTCCTACCTCGCGAGCTGCGGAAGAGAATGCCCCTACAGGGTTGCAACCTCCGCCGGCAGGGCCCGTTATGCCCCGTAGGACTGCATGTTACAGATCGCAAAGGTTGCGAACGGATTAATTTGCAGTTAAATAAGGGTGGTACCACGACACATTCGTCCCTTGACGGATGTGTCTTTTTGCTGTTTATGCGCCGTATTTAATAACAAAAAGGAAGATTAGGAGTGTGTTATGATGCGTCAAAGTGAAATGCTTGTCCCAACATTACGTGAAGCGCCAGCGGAGGCAGATGCAGCGGGACATCGCTGGTTACTGCGTTCCGGTATGATTCGCCAACTGGCAGCAGGGATATACAGTTACCTGCCCCTTGGACGGCGTATATTGTTAAATGTTGAACGGATCGTTCGTGAAGAGATGGATCGTGCTGGATGTCAGGAAGTGTTACTGCCGATTATGCAGCCTGCGGAGTTGTGGGAAGAATCCGGAAGATACACACAGTATGGTCCCGAATTGATGCGTCTGAAGGATCGTCATGCACGGGAATTTGCTCTTGGACCAACACATGAGGAAGTCGTAACCGCTTTAGCGCGGGACGAGGTGAGTTCGTATCGTAAGCTGCCATTCACCCTGTACCAGATCGGAACCAAGTTCCGGGATGAGCGCCGTCCTCGATTTGGATTGCTGCGTGGACGTGAGTTCATCATGAAGGATGCGTACTCTTTTGCTTCGGACTGGAAAGAGCTTGATCGGACTTATCAGGCGATGAACACGGCGTATAGTCGCATTCTGGAGCGTTGTGGTCTGGACTATATCCGTGTTGAGGCTGACGCAGGAACGATTGGCGGTCAAGGAGAAACACATGAGTTCATGGCACTTGCTGATGTGGGTGAGGACACAATTGTAACCTGCAAACATTGTGGATATGCTGCAAATCTGGAGAAAGCGGGTTATCAGACTTCTGGAGATATGGAGAAAAAAGAAGGAAGCTTGGAAGTTCCAGCTGATTCTGCGAATGCAGACTCCGCGCTTCAAACGGATCAACATTCAGGAGTGGAAACCGTAGTACGTATCTCGACACCTGGCGTTCGTACGATCGCAGAGTTAACCACTTTTGTGGGCAAAGGTGCTGAACATATGATCAAAACGCTGCTTTATGTGGCGGATGGTCAGCTCGTCGCTGCGCTTGTGCGTGGAGATCATGAACTGAATGACATCGCATTGAAGCAGGTGTTGGGGGCAGAGGAACTGATCCTTGCAGACGATGCAGCCATTGCGGCTCATCCAAATCTGAAGGTAGGATTCCTGGGTCCGATTGGACTGAATCTGCCGATGGTGGTGGACGCTGACGTGGCAGTGATGAAGAGTGCAATTACAGGAGCCAATGAAGTGGATGAGCATGTTTCCGGCGTACGCCCAGGCATTGATTTTGCATTGGAGCGAGTAGAACGAATCCGCTTTGCTGCGGAAGGGGATGCTTGTCCAACATGTGGATCACCACTTGTGTTTACCAAAGGCATCGAGGTTGGCCATATTTTCAAATTGGGGACGAAATATAGTGATGCTATGGGCGCTTCATTCCTGGATCGTAATGGTCGCCAGTGTGCGCCAGTCATGGGATGTTACGGCATTGGCGTATCCCGCCTGATGGCCGCTATAGCTGAGCAATATGCAGGAGATGAGGGCATTCGTTGGCCTGCCGCTGTTGCGCCTTATGATGTGCATCTGATTACAGTAAGTTGGAAGGATGAGCAGCAGCGTAAGCTCACTCTCGAACTGGAACAACAATTGATCGATGGCGGTTACACGGTATTGGTTGATGACCGGGATGAACGTCCAGGTGTGAAATTCAAGGATGCGGAGCTGATCGGATTGCCTGTGCAGATCGTTATTGGCCGAGGAGCAGCCGAAGGACAGGTCGAACTGGGATCACACGCACTTGCAGCAACAGGTGAATCGAAACGAATCGGGTTGACTGCACAGGAAGCTGTGCTTTATGTGAAGGAACAGCTCACTTCCTAAATTCAGGGATTCGTTAATTATATGAGTTCATATAATAGTACCGAATATGATGCGGTAGCTGATTTTGATTGCTGAAATTCCAATCTGAGCATGAAAAAGAGGGCTATAGGCATGTAATTTGGCAGGATTTTATGAGTGATATCATACGAAATAACTATATTTGGATAGTTGTATTTAGTATACAAATGCTTTTATGATTAAGGATCTGAAGATGATCATACGCAGGCGGATTTATGTGCAAGTATGCAATTTTGAGAAGATAGAGATGTCGAAATAAAAGTACAATAACCGCATGAACACGGTAATTCCGGAGAGTTTTTATATAGTTCGGTGTGGAAGGCACATGATGAACTTGGTCCGTAAAGGCCTGGCTGGGATTTATTTTTGCCTCAGATGATTGTCAGGATCAGCAGGATATGTCCACAGGAAATGTTCAAGTATCTGATGTGGATTGATGTTAAAGAACAGAGATACAAAAGGGTGTCCCCTCAACCAGTAATCTGGCTTTGGGGACACCCTTTTGGTTATGACAAGATAGATTCGTAATGTTGTTGCACCATATAAGCGATCATGCCTATATGCACTTTGCTTTGCTGAGCTTAAGAAGCTGCAGGCAATTTCAATTGTTGACCTGGATAAATCCAGTGTGGATTTTTAATATTGTTCAGCTTCTGCAATGCCTGCCAAGTTGTGCCGTATTGTTTGGAGATAGAGTACAGGGAATCTCCGGATTTCACAACATGCAGTTTGGCTGGAGCTGGTTTGCTTGGTGTTGGTTTAGACGGTTTTTCCGGTTTTGGTGTTTCCGGTTTTGGTGTTTCTGGTTTTGGCTTGGTTGGAGCTGGTGTTTCTGTTGCCGGAGTTTCCGGCTCTACTGCAGGTTTTACCGCTTCACTGATCCGACCATCTGTTTTGATGTCTACAGCGCCAAGCTTTTGCATGTAATTGATCAATGCTTCGTCCAGCGCGCCGTACATACCCGTAGTTGGATATTTGGCAAACATGGTGTATTCGTCACCACCAACAGCTGTGAAATCATTGGTTGCCAGTGTATACGTTGCTTCCGGATCAAGGGCTTTATCGCCCACGGTTACGGAATGTACACGGCTACCTTCTGCAGCGGAAGTATCGATTTTGAACTTGATACCAGATACTTGCGGGAATCCACCGCTTGGTTCCGGGTAGGAAGCTACACCGACTTCAAGGGCTGCCAGAATATCGGACCCTTTCACTTCAAGCGTTACCACTTGATTACCAAAAGGAAGCACTGTGATGATATCACCTTTGGTTACGATCCCTTTTTCGATGGAAGCACGGATACCACCACCGTTAGTCAGTGCAATATCGGCTTTGCTGACATCACGAATGGCATCTGCAAGCAGGTCACCCAGGTTAGTTTCACCTGCACGTACCTGTTCACGTTTACCATCCAGCAGAATAGCTGTATTGGCTACTTCTTCTTTCAAGATAGGTTCTTGTTCTTTTTGAATGGAGTTTACGAGAGTCGCGACTTTCTCATTTGGTTTGATGTCTTTTGCTTCCGTTTCATCAATTAATGTTGCTTGTTTCTTCGTTACTTTACCACCATCTACCCATAGATCGATGACACCTACGTAGTTAGTGTATTCTCCTGCACTTGCAATCAATGTTCCGTTATCGGATACAAGTCCATCTTGCAGTACAGTATGGCTGTGACCATCGATGAATACGTCGATGCCAGGAACTTCTTTAACAACTTTAAAGCTAGTATCCGTGCTGGATGCATCTTGTCCAAGGTGTCCCAATACCACAACAACATCTACTTTGCTGCGGATTTCGTTTACCAGAACTTTAGCTTCTGCAGATGGATCTGTAATATCAAGACCTTCTACGTTTTTAGGATTCGTTTTGTACAACGTTTCCGGTGTAGTCAAAGCGATGATACCAATCTTCACGCCATCCACCTCTTTAATGAGGTAAGGATCGAAGAGACGTGTTCCGTCTTTTTTCTTCACGTTGGCACTCAGCATGGGGAAGTTCATCATGTCCGCCAGTTCGATCAGGCGATCTGAACCATAGTTGAATTCGTGGTTACCCGGTACGATGGCTTGGTATCCCATTTCATTCATGACTTTTACGATGCTCTCACCATTCACGAGAGTGGCAAATGTTGTACCATGTACAGCATCTCCAGCATCAAGCAAGAGTGTGTTCGGGTTTTCGCTACGATATTTGTCAGCGATTCCAGCTACTTTGGCAAAACCCATAGCAGGTGAAGATTCAACTGCACGGGCATGCGTATCATTCGTATGTAGAATGGTAATGTGTTTACCTGTGCCCGGAGTGGTATCCGTTGCAGCCGCGGCAATACCTACACTGCCAAACAGCAAACAGACCGTTAGCAGAAGTGAAACGTAATTCTTCCAGATTTTCATATGAATCCGAAACCTCCCCAATTAATAATCTACTTGAGCGTTTACACAGCTCACGTAGTATTTTAACAGACTATTATTAGGAAATCTCGCGAATTACGTAAAAATAAGTAACCTGAAAGTGACATGTAATTCTGCTGTTGGAAAATATAATCTTCGGAAAGAACATATGTTCTTAAAGTGTGTAAAAAAAATGCTGCGCTTCACGCGGCAGTCCGGTACGCAAACAAAATTTCTCCAAAGATTCATCCGGTTCAGGCATCACTCCGGAGGTCAGCAATTGAATGGCAAAACGGTTAGCCTGTCTTTCCAGCTTGCCTGGAGCAAAATAGGAATGTTCCTCCAGAAAGAATCGATTAATCCCTTTATGAAGTCGGTCATGACCAAGCTCATGGGCGCACACGAACCGCTGCCATTCCGGCGGCAAATCATTGTGTATGACGATAAACCTGCGCCGGAGCTTACGAAAGTACATTCCCTTGGTGGACTTCCCCAAATTGGTGAAACGAATCTGTATTCCAACCGCGCGGGCAATGCTGAACGGGCAGTTGGTCCGGTGTTTTCGAATCAGCTTTGTTACGATGTCATCCATATGATCTCACCTGCTGCCTTATTAAATTCAGTGGGTCATGCCTCATGGGCGATTGTCCGATTCGTCTGTCTTTTTGCGTTTGTTCATCTGTTTGGCTTCCCAGAACAGACCTGTCAGCACATCCTTGATTCGTTTCTTGTCCTCTTCATCGAGTGGAATGCCGTCAAACATCAGATCATCATCGTCTTCCAGCATCTTTTTGAAATCACGACGGTCTTTGTATGTAGCCCATTCCGGTACGTCCTGAAGTTCAGCAGCACTCCCTGGTTCAATATAACCAGCCTGCTTCATCATCTCTGTATAGGGCACCGAGAGTGCATCTGAAATCTTGCGGATGGTCGCTGGTTTTGGTACACCCCGGACTCCATTCTCAATACGTGAAATCTGTGAGTTGCTTATTCCGGCTGCTTCGGCGAGCTGATTGATGCTGTATCCCTGTTGCTCGCGCAGTTGTTTCATATAAGGACCAAAAGCGTGCTCCACAATTATGCCAACTCCTTTGATTCGTACAAGTGCTTGAGTTATAAAGAAGACAGTTGGATGGGGGGGAGGTAGATGTGCGTTCTATGCGCCGTTCCGGATTCGGATCGTTCTTTTGATCGCTGTTATCCCCAGATTTCCTATTTCCCTCTCTAAAGGGAGAAATCCGGGGATAAAGGCGAACGCTTCGCTTCTACAGAATCGATTCCGTCTCCTTCACTGCGTATGCGCGTGATACACACCTAAGTCCCTTCCCTAAAAATCTCAGTGGCTTCTTTATAAAAATCAAATGACTTGTACGGAAGTTCATTAATTAAACAGTACTATAACGTATATATACCATTAGGTAAAGAGATATGAAACAATTATGCCAAAAGGCATAGGAAATGAGAGCGAAGGTTTTATTTTATCGTCAAAACGAACCAAAATGAAGGTTTACTCCGATCTCCAGAAAGTGGTATCCTCAAATAGAAATACGAACACTATACGAACAAAATGTAAAGTTGAGGCGGAGCGTGTATTTTGTAATCACCTTCTGAAAAGTGGAATTCCCCGGATTATAGCGGTTTGGAGTGATTCCAAAAGGCAACAGGGGGAAATTTAAAAAATGTCGTTACTTTTTTGGAGAACTGGACAACTCTATGAATAAGAGCGTTTTGTCATCGACTATTAGAAATTTATTTTATAAAGAATACTAAAGGAGGAAGATAAATATGGAATTGATGCTGCCCGAATTGGACCGACGCAAAACGCAAACAGCTGTTGAAGCTGCGCTGGAAAAATACCGAATCTATAAAACCATTGCATTTGAAGAACGAGAGGTTATGGTGACGGCAAGTTATGCCGAGCGTTTCCACGGTGCAACCAATGTGACAGGGGATTCCACGGCGAGAACGGCGATCTACAATGTGGACGTGCAGCGCGCGCGTCAAGCATACTGCGATACGATTGATTTTGTTGTGTCCCGGCTGAGTGAAAAGGAACGTGTACTCGTCTGTGAACGATATCTGAAAGACGATGATGTGTTTGACTATAAAGTGTATAACCATGTGTTTGATCCGCCTGTCAGCAAGGATACGTATACGAAGATTCGTACACGTGCTTTCTACAAAATGGCGCTGGCTCTGTCAGATCGAGGTCTGATTAATATGGAGCCTTTGTCTGTGTCCCGCAAAGAGCGACAGAAGCTGGGCTGAGTGAGCGATTGAAGAAGTTGATCCTTTAATATCCAAGGTGGATTGGTTACAATAGTTGAACAAACCACAGTTGGTACAGCCAAAGGAGAGAATTCTGCGATGTCGGAAGAAGTCGGAATGCAGGAAATGGTCACGTTGAAGATAATCGCGGAAACGCTCAATACGTCCAATGATCTGAACTTAATGCTGGATACCGTGGTCGGCAAATTACTGGAGTTGACCGGATTAACGGCAGGCTGGATGTTTCTGATTAATGAACGTGGAGACTATACCTGTGTTTCGGATTATAATCTGCCCCCGGCATTACTGCGTAAAGATAAAGAGCCCATGCGAACGGGTACCTGCTGGTGTGTGAACCGCTTTAAGGACGGTCAGCTCAATCATGCGGTCAACATCATTAACTGTAAACGGCTGGAGGATGCGGTGGAATTCCGATGGGGAGATACTCATGATATTACCCACCATGCAACCGTTCCATTAAGGTCAGGGGAGAAGATGCTCGGCCTGCTCAACGTGGCTGCGCCAGCCAAGGAACATTTCAGCGACAGTGAACTGGCACTTTTACAGGGCGTGGCGTACCAGATTGGTAGTGCGGTAGAACGGATGAGATTGTATCGTGCGGAGCAGCGAAGAGCTGATCTGTATGCCAAGCTGGGAGAGTTCAGCACGGCTTTGGGTCTTGCAGTGAACGAGTGCAGCAATTCTGATGCTTTTTGTTTAAAAGTTGTACAGCTGCTTGGGCAGCATTATGATTGGCCTTTTGCTACAATCATTCAGCAGAAAAATGGATTGTTCGTTGTGCAGGCAGCCTATGCAGATGATAAGGTTCGAGCGTTATCAAGTACTCCGTTATCTTCAGAAGTGACGAGCCACATTAACCATATAATCAATAGTCATCGTGTAACATCTTTGTCTGGGACAGAGATCGCTGAGATATTTACCCTGTGCAAGCCTGACCAGACTGCGAATTCCATTGCCTTGGGAATTGCTGCTCCACTTCCGTACCATACGCCAGGGGAAACGGGAATTCTGGTGATCGGAATAGGAACATCAGGTCCTGCGCAGGCAGACCGTGAAGTGCTGGAGGCATTGGCTGAACATATTGCGGCCTCATGGGAGAGTCTGAAGCTGGCGGAGAATCGCCGCGAACTTGCACGAATGGAAGAGAGAAACCGGTTGGCTCGCGATCTGCATGATTCGGTTAATCAGATTTTATTTTCACTATCGTTAACGGCTAAAGGCGCGGAAAGTATGTTATCCAGCTCGGAACAGTTGCACCCGGCAGCGGAAGCGATGAAGGATATTCGGGCTTTGTCTCAGGAGGCTCTCAAGGAAATGCGTGCATTGATTATGCAGCTCCGTCCCGCGGGACTGGAAGCAGGGCTGCTCCATGCGCTACAGGAATACGGTACCAGCCAGGGGCTTCAAGTGGTGATGAACCGGACGGGAATGCGGTCTTTACCGCGTAATATAGAAGAAGCATTGTGGCGAATCGGGCAGGAAGCGCTGAATAATGTAAGAAAACACGCGGATGTTCCTTCTGCTGAGGTCACCCTCAAGTTAAGTGATCATGAAGTGGTGTTCACCATCACAGATCAGGGAAAAGGTGGTGCGAACAGGCCAAAAGCGTCGTCTGGAAGCTCCCTTGGCCTGTCCATTATGAAGGAACGGGCTCAATCGCTCGGTGGCAGCTTAGAAATAGTGAGTTATTCCCGCAAGGGAACGACAATAACGGCAGTCATTCCACTTCCGTTCGAATCTGTATAAAGTCAGGGGGAAGAAGAGATGCCGATTACGATTTTGCTCGCAGACGATCATGCGATGGTGAGACGGGGGCTGCACGTTTTTTTGACGACACAGCAGGACATGAAGGTTGTGGGCGAAGCATCGAACGGACAGGAAGCACTGGCTCAGGCGGAAGCGTTAAAACCTGACGTGGTATTAATGGATCTGCATATGCCGATCATGGACGGAATTGAAACAGCCAGAAGGCTGCGCACGTTATTGCCAGCAACGCGAATCATTGTGCTCACCTCGTTTTCGGATCAGGATCATGTCGTTCCTGCTGTTCGCGCAGGGGTGAAAGGATATCTGCTCAAGGATATTGAACCGGAGGATCTGGCCGTAGCCATTCGTAATGTGCATGCAGGTCAGGTGGAATTGCATCCCGCCGCAGCAGGTCAATTGATGCATGTGATGGCTTCATCCGATTGGTCTATAAATGAACAGCAACCACAGGATATACCGACAGATCAGTCAGCAGACAGTCAACATCAGGAGCCAAAGCAGAAGGGTAAATCAACTGAAGCGTCTCTTGGCGGACTGGATATGCTCACTCGCCGTGAACAAGAAGTCTTGGGGCTGATTGCTCAAGGATTGAGCAACAAGGAAATTGCAGTTCAATTGGTCATCACCGAAAAAACGGTCAAAACACATGTCAGTCATCTGCTCGACAAACTGGGACTGGCGGATCGGACGCAAGCGGCTCTTCATGCCGTAAGAAATGGCTGGGTCGTGTGACCAATTCCGACATATGTTCATACTTAAGTCGTATAAACTCAACCTAAAGGTTGAGTTTTTTGGCATTTCAAGTTAAGTCTATCTGCTGACGATTTGGATGCAAAAGAAAGGTAAGATAAGAGTAGAAATAACAGATCGGTTGAAACATGAGAGTTTGAATTATTAAAAAACCAAGGAGAGTGACTTTATGAATATCGTTATTTTGGCAGGCAGTAATCGGAACAATGCAACCAGTACACGTCTGGGAGAGTATGCTGTGGAGATTATTCGAGGTCAGGGACATCAGGCCAGCCTGTTTGATCTGTATCAGACACCACTCCCATTCTATGCACCAGATGAAAAACAAGCGGATCATGAACATCTGGCAGATCTGAATACACGTATGCTCGCGGCTGATGCGATCATCTTGTCTACACCAGAGTATCACGGCAGTATTAGCGGTGTGCTCAAAAATGCATTGGATCACCTGAGTCAGGCTCATTTCAGCGGCAAGCCCGTCCTGTCCATCAGCTCCTCTGGTGGAGCGGTGGGGGTAAGTTCACTTTTACAACTGCAAGCGATTGTTCGCAATCTGCATGGCATTAATGCCCAGGAGTGGATATCCATTGGTGGTGCGCAACGCAGACGATTTGAAGCGACATTTGACGGATACGAGGAGTATGAAGGCAGTCAGGATATAGAGGACCGGGTGCAGCGGGTCATTGGATCGTTTTTAAATCTGGCCCAGACGTTAACGAATGCGCGGAATTCTACCATGAGTTGAGAACCAAGGAAGATGAAAAATCGGAAAAGGAAAAGAGGTTGAGCATTATGATTACAGGCATATTTGAAACACATTTAAACGTGACGGATCTGGAGAGATCCCATCATTTCTATGAAACGGTCCTGGGTTTACCTCATGCCTACGGGCAGAAAGAACGTGGGAACTCCTTCTACTGGATTGGTGGAAAAGGCAATGCCATGCTGGGATTGTGGCAAAAGGAACCTTCCGAGGTGAAACGTCAGCACTTTGCTTTTCATGTATCTCTGGAGGATATGAAACATGCGGTGGCTCACTTGGAGAACAAAGGGATCAAGACACAGAACTTCCTGAATGATGATATCGGTGAACTGTACGTCTTTGGCTGGATGCCTGCGGTATCTGTATATTTTAACGATCCGGATGGTCATATGCTTGAATTCATCGCCATGCTCCCGGATGAAGCGAAGCCTGAACTTGGCATGGTGCCGTGGAGTCAGTGGGAGGAGATGCAGGAGAAGACCGTATGATGATTGAAGAATTACAGTTATATACAACACGGCTGGAGGACCTCAAGCATTTTTATCGTGATACGTTGGGAATGGAGGTCTCCAATGCCACGGATCAGGCCTTCAACCTGCAGGTTGGAGGGACAAAGATGATTTTCAAACCGTGTGAAACAGATCGTGAGCCCTTTTATCATGTGGCCTGGTCGATTCCGACGAATCGGTTCAAGGAAGCGAAGCAGTGGGCTGCATCACGTGTTGTTTTAAGCAGAGAAGGAGATCGGGATGAGACGTACTCTACTAATTGGAACTCTCATTCTCTCTATTTCGAAGATCCAGCAGGCAATATTATTGAGCTGATTGCTCATCATCGTATTCCGAACGAGAGTGACCATGACTTCTCGACTCAAGATATATTACAGGTGTGTGAAGTTGGACTGGTGACGGAGGATGTTCTGTCTACGGTGAATGAGCTTCAGCAGATTGGACTCACGAGCTGGGGTGAGGTTAGTGATACCTTTGCTCCTGTAGGAGATGTGCACGGTCTGTTTATTGTGGTGAGGAAGGATCGGACATGGTTTTTCTCCAAGCAAAAAGCACAGATCTATCCGTTGGAAGTATCCATCCTTGGCGTGGGCAAGCTTCGAATTGGCTAAACTTTGCATTCCGGGGCAAAACGGGCATATGTGGAGCATTTCCATCATGTTATAGAAGTAAACGCTTTATTTATTAATTAGGATATATAAGTTGAACTAAATTTACACGATAACGGAGAGGACAGATCTTAGTTCAACTTATATAGTTTCTCTGATGGGTTTACATATGATGAAGGGTGGTGGCAAGCTTGGATCGACGTTTGTTGGAAGAAGGACTAGCGATTATCGTTTCCAGTCGGGAACGTACAGGAGATCTGTGGCACGCCCATTATGGGGCGGGTGCGATTGCGGCATATTTTTGGTTACGGGAAAATCGTCTCACTGCCCTTGCCGCCGGCAGTGTTACGGCCGAAGCAAAAGCCATGCTTCGCCAGCATGGAATCAGCCCTGGTCAGACCTCTCCGATTGTTGAAATGATGCCCAGGGAAGATGCCGAAGCGCGTATTACGGACGCATTGGATCGAACGATTGGAGAACTGCACTGGGTTGGACACCAGGCCATCTACGGGGCAATCAGTCTGAAAGCCATTCGTGAACTGGATGGATGGGGCACTACGGAGGATATTAGTCGGCTGGTTGAACTGATCGATTCATTCGATCGAACCATCCCAGGAAGATCCTGGATGAACACAACGATGAAAGAAATTCGAAGTCTGAAGCCGGAGAAAAGCGATGGTTTCCCCGAGATTGAAGATCCAATTCAGTTGTCACGTTTGATTTTGGATGAACTTGGGGCGTTCCAGACCATCTATCACGCGGAAGCGCATCATGATCTAATCGGTCATATGCTCACCTACGGACATGCGCTTAACATATTATATGAATTGGGTTATGCGGCATTATTCCACAAAGGCATTCCGCCTTTCCTTACCATGGTGAAGGCACTACGCTTAAGCCGAGATGTGGATATTGAACAGGAGATGCCGACATTGCAATCACCCGTAGACCTGCTGCCACTAGAACGGGCGGAACGATCAGTGGCGCTCCCTCATGAACTGGAATATTGGCTCACCGACAGACGTTCCCGTGACTGGAACGGAGGTCATGTATTTAAATTCCCGTTCAGTTTCTATCATCATGCCAAGAACGGGGAACCTATACCGGAAACATGGGAGAATTTTCGTTATATCATCGCGTGAGATAAAACATACATTTCAGAAGGGGTGTCCGACATGACGGACACCCCTTCTAGGCATTATTCTGGTCTACCGAATTGTAGGGTAGGCATCCTGTACCTTTTTAACGGGGCCAAATTTCAAGGATAAAAAGGATCAGCATGACTCTGGACACCAGCATGTATGGTGATTTTCGTATGGGCTGACGCGCTGCCCATATTCCCCAGGAACTCATAAGTGCAATACTCCCCCAGAACATCCATAAGGAGATGCCTTCGGGTGTAAATAGAAAGGACAGCTTGGGCAGTCCCCTGTTGCCAGCCCCAAGAAGAACAGTGGTCATATAGACGAGGATAAGGAAAAACAACTCGAAGAGCAGGGTTTGCAGCCAGAAATAATAGATGTTGAACACTCGTAGCATGATGACTGTGATCAGGATAAACAGGATACCAACGGATAAGAATGTTGCCGCGGTCCATCCAATGAGAGATGTTGTTACAACATCTGTTTCCTGATATAAGATGTACATCGCCAACGCATACATAGCGGGACCCGCCATATAACTGGTGACAGCAATCCAAAGATAGAATAAATACCTCTTTTTCATGGTTATATCCATTCTTTATTGTTCGTAGGATTTGAAAGCTACTTATGTCATATAAACATCATCAGGATGGGTTTGGTTGGACTATCAATAGGAGTTTTCTCCAAGAAATCGGCATTTAACCGCCATAGAGACAACTACATTCATGCGTATTTCATCCCGATTACCATCAGCGCGAGTGGGAAAAGGCAGTAAAATGGTATTATCGGATCAGCAGCAAGGAAGACATACCGACAGCTCATACGCTAACGTACAGCCGGCCATGGGGCCGGTTTTTTAATTCGGTGATTGCATCCTTGCCCTGATCGGGTATTAAAGACTAAACAGATAACAGGAGGCTACGTGATATGAAAACAGTATTGTATGTTCCACTCGATGATCGTCCAGCGAATCTGGATGATGTGATTGTGCAAGGGAAAGCATCCGGTATCCATATCGTTACACCGAACCTGAGTGATATTAAGAATCGTCTCGACTCGGAGAAAACCGTAGATGGCACAACGCTGCTCGGCACCTCCACGCCGGTTTATGGCAAACCGTCCAAGATTCACGACTTTATTCTGAAACATGCTGCCAAGGTCGACGGATTCATAATCTCATCCGATATGCTCGCTTATGGCGGTCTGATTGGCAGTCGTCAGCTCCGTGAAGATGGAGGAGGCGCCTATCCAGAATACGATGATGAAACGACGCGTTTGCTGGATGTGATTCGTGTGATCAAGCAGAAATATCCACGCAAACCCGTATTTGTAATGGATACCATCATGCGTTTGGCTACAACCTCGTTTGCAGATGGCTTGGCGCTTGATGCATATAATGAGTCCCGTGCGTTGATGCAGCAGCCACGTCAGACAAACACTGAGTTTGAGGATATTATCGAAGGTTATAACCTGTCCCCGGATGGAGTGGAATATGGGACAACGACCTATTTTGATAAAGAACAGTATTACAATACAAGACAGCATAAATTCAAAACCAATCTGTACATTCTGGATCAGCTGGCTCGCACAGGTTATATCGATTTCCTCGCGGTTGGAGTCGACGATGCCAACACGCAGGGTGTTCAGATCAATGAAATCAAATATGTAGAAGCGCGGATCAATGAATGGCTGGGTGGAACCAATGGGCAAAATCCGGATCGTGCTATCATCTTGCCGGATGCAGATGGTTTGGGGCACGCTTTGGTCGCTCGCATGGCTAACCAGTTGTTCCGAGGCGGGGCGAGGACACGTTACGCAGTGAAATATTTTGGTCCTCACGGAAACTCCATCATTAACACGTATGAATACATGGATGTACACGAGAATGTGGTTCGTCATGTGGATATTGTAGGTGGTGTGCTTGTAGCGGATTCGGCATATCCTGAACCGGAGGTGGTGACGGATGTGGGTGCTGGCTTGGAAAATGAACAGCTAGTGGCTGTAGCAGCCGATCAAGTTGTCCCGTTTGACATGACCTCCGAACTGGATCGTATGACCAAGGGTCATCCGGGAAATTCCGGAGAGAACACAGGCATCGACATTGAGATTATCGCCATTACGGCTCTGGATCAGGTGCAGGCTGCGTTGGAGCAATTGACGCTGAATGGGGAGCAAGGTCTGCCTTCGGTGTTGATTGATTTTGTGGGTAAAGGACCAGCCAATGTTGATGTTGCCGAAGCATTGCTCAACAGTCCATATACCGGACGGGTTCTGGGTTATAGTGCATGGAATACACCAGGTAACAAGATCGGTATTGCTGTAGGTATGGGGCAGTCGAGGTACGCATTGATCACAACAGAGAAGCATGAGCATAAGTTGCGAGATGCTATGAATGCGCATGGCTCGCTGTTGTTTAAGCGTTTTCTGAAGGATTATTACTACAAAGCGGTAGCGATTGCGGACATCCGCACATATTCCCGAGCTCATGCGCTTTATACCAACGTGGCTACCCTTTCGGATCAAAATATGTTGCTGTTCAACTCGGAGGAAGACTATGCCCATTTGCAAACATTGCTCCGTGACTTGATGCAAACTTACACAACGGCACTTGCGAATAAAACAGCCTTCCAGACAGGTAATGTGGCGATTAAGCAGATCTGTAATGACGAATTGTCCTATGCGACGTATGGCAGTGCGCTGCTGGAATATGGAAATCCCGATTTCATCTGGGGCCGTGCATTTGAGATTACGTTGAACCCGCAAGTTACGCTGAACTAAACTGTTATCTTACCATGGGCTCCTCATGTTTGGGATCATCACTGGTATGACTGTACTGCTTAATCTCGCCGTTGTTGAAAATGACATATTGGTACTTCGCTTCGAGTTCATCCGCGAATGTTACTGAGGCACCGTAAGGTGCTTCAGAACTTTTTGAGGAGTAATTACCTTGTACTTCGATAAGCTGTTCGGGTGAGTAACCTTTCTGTTCAATCAGGTAAGTGGTTACCTGTTGTTCAGCATCATTTTTCTTGAGCGGATTACCAAGCAGTCCGAAGTAAGCCCAGCAGGATATCCCGAGTATAAATGCTAAGATGACAAGTGAAGTGATCTTGAATGTTTTACTCATAGGTATTTCTCCTTCTTTTACGTAAGCCACAATGAATTAGATAATAAAATATTAATATATTTGGATAAATTTATCAATTAATTGATCTTAAAGCTTACTTAGGTATTCTTTAAAATGATGATTCCATAATCGTCTTTTTTCCACCCGAACGTCTCCCTTAATCGCACCGAAGTCGTACGGAACACCATCCGCGCTAGGGATGAAAGGGTGTAAGATTGTATTATCGGATCAATAACAAGGGACGCACCGAAAGCACATACGCTAATGTACAGACCGGCCAGGTGGCCGGTCTTTTTGATGCGGTGAATGTAGTCCCGGTACTGGTTCGATAGCAATACAGACTCTGAGTTAAAAGGGGGAGTCTACTGCTGCTGCACTGTCGCTGCATCGTGTGGGCAGATCTCAAACTTGCAGCCAAAGGGGGCGAAATGAATGTGTCTATGAGAAATGAGATTAACACTGACATGAGCACCAGTAAAATGAGTACGCTCATTAAAAAAACGCTGAAACAGAAGCTCGCGGTACTTGTTCCAGATTGGGGCGGTCGTGTGCTGGATGTACCTGGGCCAGGCGAAGTGTTGGCTGGGCCTTGTGCCGTGGCTGCGTTTGCCGAAGAGGTGCCGAAGTCTGCTTGGACGGGATATCGAAGGATTATTAAAATCTCACCATACGCTCGTCCGGAAGATGGTGGCGCTGAAAAGGTAGAAGCTTGGTCAGCTGATCTAATCGAAGGGTTGCATCAAGTAAGGCTGGTGGATGAAGCAGGTGAGGCCTTCACTTGCATCTATTTGGGTTCTTCAGATAGTGACCGGGTGGATGCAGGGTCTGGCATGGTTACGCGGAGTCTGCGGTTCGGAGTGTATGTTCCCGAAGACTCGGGAGTCGTCCTCGCTGAAACAGGGGACGCGTGGTTAGCTGCGCTTCAAGACTGGACACAGTCGGAACTTGGTTCGGGCTTCTCGGTATATGGGGATGTCTGGCCCGGTGGATACGATATGCCGTCTGTGTTATGGCGATTGGCCGGATGCAGCACTTCTGTCGCGGGGACTTCTACATTGGAGGTTCGACAACAGTGGATTGGGCATGTGCTCACCGATCATTCGGTGCTAACACGCCAGACTGTTACTCGGTTGGTAGAGCAACTTGCAGTGCAATCTCGTCTTGCCGTCACTGAAACGGGTGGCGAAGAGCACGAAGGTAACACGCGATATATCACAGTGGATGAAGTCACAGCAGATCTGCAGACCGATGCGTATCTGAATGGACAGATTCGTCTGACACTACAGCAGCGGATTCGCCGTCCGGGTACGAATGTACCTTTGATTCGTGAGATTCACCATAGCAAAGGTATGGAGTAAACGTTAGTCGAGAGGAACCTTCTATTAGAGGTTGTTCAAAAAGCCCGCTTTTGATTACAAAGGATGCCTAACGGCATCATCAGCATCGAATATGGAATTCAGCCGAAAAAGCATATGCTTACGATGATTGTTTCCTTCTGAAACATGTAGTTGCTCACGTAGTTTTCCATACGCTCTGCTACTCCATTTCTAACTTCATCCCATCTTCTCGGTACTGAAAACCGATCTTTTTGAACATGCACTTTTAAGAGTGGTTCCAGATTATAGCTTTGAAATGATAGATGTGGCTTCAATATTATAGCTTCATATTCATAGGATCAAAAATTCATAGATCAAGCTTAAAGATCATCGTTTCACGAAATTAGTAGTCCAACAAATGAGGTGAGATGGCAATGGCAAGCTCAGTGAAAAAAAGCAAACAGACAGCCCCGCGGTGTACACGGGCAGAATTGATGAATCATGCAGAAGCCCTCTTTGCCGTTAAGGCAGAGGTGCTGTACGGTGCGCTGTACGAAGCGGCGCAAGAGACGTTTTCCATTGAAGAAACGCAAGAACGAATTAACCAATTTATGAAAGCGAAGGTGAAGGGATAATGGCAGGTGGAAATTGGGAGCAAACGAATCGTCCGGTCCTTCCGGGCTTATATATGAATTTTCAGGCGGCAGCCTCCTCGGCCATTCAGGCAGGTACGCGGGGAACGGTCGTGGTACCAATCAAGGCCAACTGGGGTCCTGTGGGGACTTTTGTTGAAGTAGGGAGCGAAGCGGCGATTGAACGTATCTATGCGGCGAATGTGCTGGATAACGGTACGGCTTATACTTCCTTGAAGCTCGCCCTGTTGGGTGGGCCGAAGAAGTTGCTCGCTTATCGGGTAGCAAGTGCTGCGGCCAAAGCAGCCACGCTTACTTTGAAGGACAGCAGTGATGCCAATGTTCTGCAACTGGATGCGAAGTATCCGGGAGATCGTGCAAATAGATTCTACGTCACCATCCAGCCAGGTGTGATTGATAATACGAAGCATGAAGTGCGCCTTTTTGAAGGCAACCGGATGTTGTATGCGCTCCTGACAGCGGATATTACAGCAGCTTCTCTGGCAAAAGAGATCAACGCGGATGAACAAAATGTCTGGTTAACGGCTCAGGCGATTGGCGATGATGCAGGTGTAGTTGCAACAATTGCGGGTGCGGCATTCAAAGGCGGCGTAAGTGGCAACGATGACCTGACCAATGCAGAGTACATTGCTGTACAGGGCGCGCTGGAAGGGGAGCAATTCGACGTCTTGGCTTTGGATCAGGCGGCTGATGCACCTCTGCTTGCGAGTTTTGCGGCATGGGTGAAACGTGTGCGTAGTGAAGGTAAACCGGTGGTGGCTGTATTTGGCGGTTCCTCAGCGGATGACACTTCTGCTACAGCAGCACAAAAAGCGGCAGCACGTTCGCTTGCGCTCAACCATGAAGGTGTGATTAATGTCGGTACAGGCGTACGCCTTGGAGATGCATTCTACAGCTCGGCGGAAACATCCGCCTATGTTGCAGGTCTGATCGCCGGACAACGTCTGAACCAATCCACAACCTATGCAGCTACTCCGTTCGATGATGTGACACGTCGCTGGACGCGTGCAGAACAGGAGCAGGCGGTACAGAATGGCGTATTTATTTTCTTCCATGATGGACGCCAGGTGAAAGCACTTCGTGGTGTAAACACACTGGTAACGCCAGCCGCTGGACAGAATAATGCGTGGAAAAAAATCCGTTCCATTCGTGTTTTGGATGCGATCAACACGGATTTGCAGCGCTCCGCGGAAGATACGTATATCGGTAAAGTGAACAATACTGAAGAGGGTCGTCAAGCACTGATTAGTGCCATGAAGGCCTATTTGGCGTTGCTCGCACAGAGTAATGTGATTGAAGCTGACGGTTACGATGTCATTCTTGATCCGGCGTATTATGGCACTGCTCCAGTTCTCAAACCGGAAGCGGATCAGGTATTCCTGCAATGGAACGTGAAGCTGACGGATGTGATGGAGCAGTTGTTTGGCACATTTTACGTGCAATAAGGTTGTGTGAAAGGAAAACGCGATTTTTTAATTTTAAGGAGGAAAATATATGTTGGATGCGTCAAGAGTAATTCTCGGTACCCATGGTCAGTTGCATATCGATGGTGTGTGGCAGACAAACATTAACAAGTTGGAAGCGAGTGTGGAGATTGAAAAGCGTGAGCTGAACCTGGTCGGTAACGACTGGAAGGTGCACAAAAACGGCGCGAAAAAAGGAACAGGCACGATGACGGGCTACAAAGTCACTTCCGATATGATCCAGCGCGGCTTCACCAAATTCGAGATTATTTCCAAGCTGAACGACCCAGAATCATATGGACATGAGAGTGTATTGCTGAGAGGTTGCATGGTGGACAAAATCCAGCTTGCCAACTGGACAGCGGGTGAGGAAGTACCGGAGGAAACGGGCTTTACATTTGAAGGATTTGAATTGCTGAATCCAATTGTGGCGAACTAAACTTTGAATTAGCCACGTGATTGAGCTAGTTTGCTCAAGCGTGATTGCATAGTTACTTCGTATCATATGGACACCAATGCGGGCCGAGATGATCTCGGTCTCTTTGTTGTCTCTACAGGCTTGGAAGATGGCATAAATCATATGTGAGATAAGAAGGAGATAACGCCCGATGAGTATGAATGAAAATATGTCCGAAGAACAGATTTTGGATCAGTTGTTTGAAGCAGCAGAACGTTTGCCAGAGGAGAACGTGCGCATTCAGCGTCTGGATCTGTTGTTGACCTTGCGTGGACTGACGTCCTCCAAAGTGGATCACATTCGCGAACGCTGTACGATTCGTAAAACGACCAAAGGCCGCACCGAGGAAAAGGTGGATACCGAAACGTTTAACGCGCTGCTCATTTCTGAAGCAACGGTGAAATTGAAAGTCCGCAGCCTGGAATTGTCCGGCTGGGGAGACACCCGTATTACCGGTCGCATGAAGTTGTCCGGTGGAGAACAGGCGGTTCGCCGCATGCTGCTCGCGGGTGAATTGGATGCCGTAGGTGATAAAGTGCTGGAGCTGTCCGGCTTTGGTGTGGAGATTGAAGACCTAAAAAACTGATTCACTCCGGCGGGATGACCACGTTCCTGTATCACATGTGGGTACGTCATCATCTCCGGCCCGGAGAGTTCTGGTCTTTGCCACGCGGGGAGCGCTCGCTGTTAATTGCGTTCTCAGAAGAGGAAATGTCAGCGATAACTTCGCAAATGAATCGATAACGAAAAAGGGCAGGAGGTGAAGAAATGGCAGAAATGATTGTAGGTCTATCCAAATCTAATGCAGAAATGCGGACAACCCTTCGTTATCTGGATCAGATTCAGCGTTCTACGGAACGTCTGGGCAGAGTTCGTTATCAGAGTCTGATTAAGGTGAACAATGAACTGAGAACGACTGGACGCAGGTTAGAGCATATTTATAGTATGGCTGTGCGAATCAGCAGGCTGCGTATTACACCGACGGTTGATCTGGTTGACCGTGCTACTCCGGCATTAAATGGTTTGTTGAGAAAAATGAAGCAAATCCGATCTAAGATGTTGAATGCTACAGCTAGTGTGCAGCTCAAAGTCAGCCACCAGATTTCAGATGTATCCGTTAATGTGAATTCACAGCCACTGATCGATGCTTTGAATACAAATACCCAATCTATTAATATGCTGAGTACCAAGCTAGACTCTATCAATATTGGAGCGGCACCAGCGGCCGAAGCGAAACCTAAAACTTTTTTGCAGAAGATGAAAGGTATGTTTGATCGTGGGAAATCAATCTCATCTGGTGTGGGGAAAGTCTTTGATGCAAGAAATAGTGGGAAGAAGCTATGGAAAGAAATCACAACACCTTCCACACCGGGGAATAAATTGAAAAAGGCGTTCAAGGTTACAAAACGTGGGGCAAAATTTGTGAATGATTTCTCGTCCGCAGGGTCCGATTTGATCGGTGGATTCGATGGATTGTGGGGCGATGTAAAAGGTCTCTTTGGTGGAGGTGGAAGCGGAAGTGGGGCAGGAGGCAGTGGTGGGTCTGGCATCATAAGCAAGCTTGGTGGCAACCTCGTTAAAGGAGCGGGAAAATTGTTCGCACCACTCCGTATGTATAACAATATTAAAGAACTTGCAAGCGCCCCACCTGAGGATCGTGCCCGTGCTGTGGGTTCGGTTGCTGGTAACGCAGTAGGAACAGCTATTGGTACCGTACTTGGCAGTGTAATTCCAATTCCGGTGGTTGGGAACATGCTGGGCGGTTCAATAGGCGGTTGGCTGGGTGAAAAGGCAGGCGGTTGGCTTGGTGACAAGGTAGGTGGATTCCTAAAAAACAACGCGGAAGACATCTCAAAAGTAGCAAAATTTGCTTCTGAGGGAGCGAGTTACGTGGCGGAGAAAACGACGAATTTGTTCAATGGGGTTGCAGGTTTTTTTGGTTTCGGTTCTAAAAAGGAAGAGCAGACCGCCCCAGCCGCAGCGGTCATAACGTCACCCTCAACACCTGTAGCAACGCAGACACCACCCCCTCCACCGATAGCACCTCAGATGCCGCCTCCATACAGGCCGGCAGTTCTATCGATCACCGGTCCAGAAGCCTACATGAACAATCGATTTGGTTCACCGACGGCTGCGGGTCTTATGGGAACAAGTGTGATGCAATCCCAAGCGGTAGCAATGAATAACGCGGGTCAACCCAATGAGAAAGCTTCGCCGCTCACAGTGCGTATTTCCGAAGAACAGATGAGCAGTCTGGCAGGTTACCTTAAGGATTTCAAAACGGAAACGACGAACCAGATTGCTGTGAATATTGCACCGGGTACGGTACAAGTGACCGTTCGGGAGAACGCTATTGATTATGACGCAGTTTCTCATCAGGTGGGGCAACGTATCTCTGATGAGTTCCGCCGCGCGATGCAAAATCGCAAAACAATTATGGCCTAAGCAGAAAGGAGGCCGCAGATATGTCTGTACTTGAAGATAAAGTTGGTCCTAACAAAATGTCATTTACGTTGAAGGATGGCAATACTCCATTTCAATTTCCGGTAAACCCTGAAGAAGTTAATATTTCCAGATCTAAGGGATATGAAACGGTCAATATGTTGGAGCATGGCGAGTTTGATTTTGCACAAGGGGAGAAGGTGAAGGAGATCACCTTCTCTTCTTTTTTTCCGAAACGATATGATCCGTCCTATTGCATGGATGAAAAATATTTTCTGGATCCACGCGTGGCGATGAATGTGTTGAACACTTTTCTCATCTCCAAAAAGCCGCTGCGTTTCATCATTTCAGAGACGGGCGTGAACGTGCCTGTTTTTATTGTTTCGCTTAATTCGAGCTTTCGTGGGGGGGAGACAGGGGATATTTATTTCGACCTGACCCTACGCACATGGCGGGATTCCAAGGTGGAGAAGGTGGGCTCTGCGGCATCCGCGAGCAAGTCAGGTTCGCGTACCGATTTGAAAAAGAACAGCAAGACCTACACCGTCAAATCTGGCGACTCCCTGTCCAAAATAGCAAAGCTTGAGCTGGGTAGCAGTTCCAAATGGAACGAGATCTACAAGCTCAACGCAAAGATCATCGGGAGTGATCCGAACCGGATCAAGCCCGGACAAAAGCTGGTGATGCCATGACCTACAAGGTCATTGTCGACGACAAATACGACATCACCAAGTTGGTGGAGACGATTACGCTGAAGGACTCGCTTGACCAGATTGCCTATCAGGCTAACATCCGGCTGGCGGTGTCTGCATCTTCCGGTCTGCCTTCGATCTCACCGGGCATGGCGGTGCGGATTAGCGGGGTTCCTTTTGGCGAAAAATCCATGGTTCATCTGCTGCATCCTGCGGTCATCTGGGAGGTGGAAAGCTCGAACAGCGGCACTAAGCGGCTATCTCTCACGGTGTACGACCGAATGATATATCTGGAAAAATCAGAGGACGAGTTCCTGTTGCCTAAGGATCAGACCGCTACGCAACGACTCAAAACCTACGCCAAAGAGTGGAAGATTCCATACGCTACATTGCCAGAAACCAAGACAAAGCTGGGAAAAGCCGTGTATCGGTCACAGACGATCTTCTCGATGATGTTTGCCGATCTGAAAGAAACGGCGAAGTCCGGCGGGGAAATGTACCATCCACGGATGACGCCCGGTGGGTTGCAGCTCTTCCAGGTTGGAAGTAATGCAAAGGTGTATGAACTTGATCGACTAATTGATCTGACCCAGATGCGTACGCTCGAAGGGGCGGTCACCAAGGTTAAGGTGATGGCAGCGTCGGAGTCTGGCAGTGGCAAAGAAGTTCCTTCCAAAGTGCTCGCGATTGAGCAGGATAATGTGGAAGAACTGGGCACATTGCAAAAGCTGATCGAGGACGATCAGGTGAAATCCACAACCGCCGCGAAAAAACTGGCTAAAAGTCATCTGACGGGTATTCAGGAGACCTTTACGATATCAGCACCGGATATCAATACGATTCGCGCCGGGGACGCAGTGTTGTTAAAAGGGCTGAAGCTAATCGTCATGTCGGTTAGCCGTGATCTATCTGCCGGACCTGGAACGATGACGTTGGAACTGGGGACGGCTGAGCTGGTGAAAAGGAGGTATTACCTTGAATAAAGATGATCCGTATGGGCATTTTGCCGACGTCATGCGGGGTGCGATGAGTACACATTCTCGTCAGGCTGTGAGCGGGCTGGGCGCGGTATTGGGTACGATGACCTCGTCCGGCGTGAAGCTGGATGATTTCAAGCACGAAGTGCAGGACTATCTCGTGGCCGAGTTGCCGGGCACGCTTGGACTGCCGGAGCGCGAGGCTGCTGGCGCGATTTCGGGTATACCTGACGTGGCAAACGGCGGAACAACGGGCACGGGACGGTTTCTATTGCAAGAAGAGGAAGTGGAAGAAACGGTGTTGTCTCTTGGCAAAGGTCTGAAAGCCGGAGATCGCGTACTGGCGATGCGAGTGAATGGCGGTAACGACATTGTGGTGCTGTGTAAGGTGGTGAGTGCGCATGCCTAGTTTGTTCCCGGAAACGGGTGTGGTCTGGGGAGATGAGGAGGATCTGTCGGGGGCGGTTTCGGAAGAGGTACGCTTTGGACGGAGCTGGCGATTCGATTACGATGCAGGGGATTTTGTACTGACCCCAAGTGGTAAAGTCGCTGCGGCTGGTGGGCATGAAGCCTGGGTACAGTGGTGCATTAAGGCCGTGAAAACGCCAAGATACAGACATGTGATCTATTCCCGAAACTACGGTTCGGAGCTGGAGGATCTGGTGGGTCAGGGTGACAGCCGGGGTGTGATGGAAAGTGAGATTACCCGGATGGTGACGGAAACGTTGCTGGCTGATCCGCGCACGGAATCGGTAGACCAGTTCACGTTTGATTGGAATCGGGAGCAGTGCATGTTCTCGTGCCGGGTGGCGAGTGTGCAGGAAGAGATGTTTATTCTGGAAAGTGAGGTGATCTGACGGGATGGCTGAGATTCCGCGTTATTTGGAGGACCAGACGGAGGAACAGATTATGCAGCGTATGCTGGATCGTCTGCCCGCGGATCTGGATAAGTCGGAAGGATCGTTTCTGTGGGATGCGGAGGCTCCGGTTGCGTTTATGCTGTCTGAGGCTGCATTGTGGGCACAGGAGTTACTTCGGCGGGGGTTTGCAAGTACGGCTGCGAGCAGTGATCCGAATTTTCGTTCGGAAGAGCTGGATCTGCGGGCAGGAGAGCATGGCATTACGCGGCGGGCTGCGGTAGTTGCACAAGGTTCGGTTAGATTCGTGGGTACGCCGGGCAAGGTGATTCCTGCGGGAACGGTCGTGGCTACACTCGCGGATGAAGTATCTGCTGAAGCTTCGCTCGAATATGAAACGGTGGGGCGTTTGGAATTGGATGCAGAGGGCTCCGGGGTGGTAGGTGTGCGAGCGCTTGTTGCCGGAAAAGAGAGCAATGTGCCTGCGGGCACGGTAACTGTGCTGTCTACACCTGTAAGTGGCGTGACTTCTGTCACGAACGTTGATGTGATCAAAGGCGGTGCGGATATTGAGGCCGATACGGCATTGTTGGAACGCTTTTATGCCAAAGTCCGCAACCAAGGGACAAGCGGCAACAAAGCACAATATGTGCAATGGGCCAGTGAAGTGCCAGGTGTTGGTGCAACGCGTGTGATTCCGTTATGGCAGGGGCCAGGCACGGTGGGATTGTATCTGCTTGACACGGACAAACGTGCTGCAGGTACTGATCTGGTGGCGGCTGTGCAGAAGTACGTCGATCCTACGCAGGATGGACAGGGTGAAGGTGTTGCCCCGGCGGGGCCAGTGGTGTCCGTGATGCCCGCCGAGGAAGTGCCAATGAACATTCAGGTGAAGTTGACGTTGGCAAGTGATGCGACATTGGCCGATGTACGGTCATTGATCGAACGCGGGGTGACCGCGTATTTGAAACAGTTGGCTTTTGCCGATCCGCTCGTTCGTTACACCCGTATTGCCGCGATTCTATTGGACATTCCGCCCATTATCGACTATTCGGAGCTGACCGTGAACGGTGTGAGTGACCAGAATATCGAGATGACCGCGAGTCAGGTCGCCGTGCTGGGGGCGGTGGATGTGCATGAGTAGTGTTGGGCAGATGGTGGATGAGGAAGTAGTTAGGGAATGTAGAGACCGAGGAAGATTGGGAGAAATACGCCGATCTGGGTTGGATCTGGTGAGCGAGACGCTCCATATTGATGTGCAAGGAAGGGAGGGGACAGGGCATGAGTGCTCCTTCTATTGTAGATGTTGGACTAACGAGTGAGAAAGGGCGGGAATTGTTCTCGTATTTGCCAAGGTACTATGAGACTTCTCGTGTAATGCAGGCCGATATGCAGGCCAAAGGCACCGAGATGGATCTGTTGTACCAGGCGTTGGATGAGACGCTGGAGCAGTTTTTTGTCCGCACGGCGACGTGGGGGCTGGACTTCTGGGAACAGGAGCTTGGCATTGAGACAGATCGTCTCAAACCTCTGGAGCAGCGGCGTGCGGTGGTGGAGTCGAAGTTGCGCGGGGCAGGAAAGTTTTCGTGCAGGCAGGTTGCGAATGTGGCTGAGGCGTATGCCGGGGGCAAGGTGGATGTAACTTTTCAGTCGGAAGCGTGGAGTTTTACAGTAAGCTTTGTGGATACGCTGGGCATTCCGCCTAATATCGATGACCTCAAACGGGCGATTGAAGAATTGAAACCGGCCCATATGGCCGTGGAATATGAGTATCGTTATCTGGTCTGGGATGATCTGGACAAGCGACAAAAAACGTGGGATGAACTGGATGCCGCGTCCTTGACGTGGAATGAACTGGAGGTGTGGGCGTAATGCCACAAGAAACGGATCGATTGAAGTTACCTCTACCTTTGGGGAACGAGAATGTGACCCGGGAGAGTATTAATGGAATTTTTGAAAAGATTGATGCTGGTGTTGCGACGCAGGCGGATTTGGATACGCTTCGTGAAGCGGTGAGTCAGATGGATATTCCTGATGCGTCTTTGACGCAGAAAGGGAAGGTGCAATTGTCGAATAAGACGGATGGCTCGTCTGAGACGGTGGCGGCGACGGAGAAGGCGGTAAGGGATGCGTTGACAGCAGCTAAAGCAGCAAGCTTGTTGCGTACAGGCGGAGCTATGACAGGACGATTGATTATGAATCAGTGGGGAACGTTTTCTGGCTCTTCAAATGGTTCGGTGTTGTACGGTAGTAACTGTTTTCTTGATGGGAATACATTCAAGTACGAAAACAATCATTCTAACTTAGGCGCTCGTGGTATTTACATGCGGTATTCAGGCGCTGTTGCGACGGAAGTTTACATGTTTGATACAGGCCCGGTCGCAACCACAGCAGGAGCGGTTTTCACGCCAAATTTGGCTCGAATTGTTCACATGGGGGACTTGTTCCAAAAGCACAAATTAACGGCTGATGATGGAAAAAACCAATCATTAGCGGCAGGAACTGACCTTAACTCTGTGGTGGTTAATGGACAGTATAATGGCTATAACTTAGTAAATTCGCCCTTACCGACAAATGCCGACGGATGGTGGTGGTACGTTGAAGTTCAATGCCACACAAATGGAAACGGGTATGTACTCCAAAGGGCTAGTCGGCTCAACGGTGGGGTACAAACTTTGTATCAAAGAACCAGAGAAAATAACACTTGGTCGCCTTGGAGTCCCGATCTTTTTCAGGCTGTGGCTGATGCTAAAAACAGGCATATTATCTCGTCTGTAGCGCCTTCTGGCGGCAATGACGGTGACATCTGGTATCAATACTCATGATAGAGGGGAGGAGCATAATGCATGGCTTTAGGCATTAAGGTTGGCGGGACTTGGAAAACGCCTAATAAGTTATCAGTCAAGGTCTCAGGGAATTGGCGGGCTGTCCAACAAATTTATGCGAAAGCCGGGGGAGTATGGCGACCCATTTGGTCAATCGCACCGACTATGCGTAAGGGTTACGTATGGGGTAGCAATTCATATGTGGTCAAACAATCGGACCATGTCGAATGCTACGCATATAACTCAAGCACGGGCGGCGGCGAGGCAGCTGTGGTGACAAACATACCAGTGGATTTAACTGGCGTTTCTTATGTGGTGTTCGATTACGCTCTAGAAGGTTCATCTGACATCCAATCGGACGGAATCTTTATTGCTTCCTCTTCGCAGATGGGTGGAGCTGGAACATTTGACGCTCGAACGTATCGTGGTTCACTGACGACAAGGACTACAGTCAGCTTAAGCGTGTCCAGTCTGTCCGGGCCCTACTATTTGCGGGCGCACGCTTCAAACAACGGCGGCGTAGCCGTATGGAAACGTGTGCGTCTTTACCGCATCTTGCTGGACAGCAAAGAGATTTGGAACGCCAGTGCGGGCGGATCTTACGTCTAATAAGGAGGCGCGATCATGTCCGATTACAATTATGTGCAATACTACGAGGAAACCGGTAACGTTGTGACCATCTCGACGACAGAACCACCAGCGTCGGATGTGTACGCGGTGGCCAAAACGGAGAAGGACAAGCCGGGCGACGAGTTCACATACACCATAACGGTATTGAATGTAGATATTGAAAAGAGGATTATTGATTCAGACTATTCAGTCCTGAACAACCCGAAGGCGGCGCGGCTTCTTGCTGACAATGCCGCATTGAAAGAGGAAAAACGCCCAGCTGAAAACTGCAGTAGCAGAACTGACTATGATGATCGCTGCAGGTCAGGCATGAGGGGGATAAGCGATGACATCTACATCTAACAGCGGACTGGTCAAAGTTTGGGTCAGTTTGGTCATGACCGGCACGTATAAACTGGAACAGGTACTTAATCTATATAACCTTAAAGCAGTCGTGTCGGATGTTATTAACGCAACAGCATAAGCGCCGCAAGGCGTTTTTATTATGTCCTCTGGAGCGGTCAGGAGGCTTTTCCTATTACAAAGAAGGGTTTGCGGCGGCAGCCATGACAGGCACACCAATAGTAACACTGGATTATTCGGTATCACACGTAAGATGCGCTCGCCTTTTTATATCGCAAATGAGTTGTTGTCCATTATTGAAAATGGAGGCAAACTGGGTGCACCGATTAAGTCTCTCACAGGATCAGCTCTGAACGTATATTTATAACACGTAAGATCGGATGCTAGTCCTTATTAAATAGGAGACCTGACTTAATTTCAGTTCTCACCAATAAAAAGGAGGTGAACCATGACCACAAACCAACTAACCACTGCCATCGCAAACACGCTCACACAACATTTCCCTAACATTCCGATCCACTCAGCATCAGTAGGTGGAAACTCGACTCCTGCCGAAAAAGGCATCACCTACCGCCTGCTATCGGCCCAACTTACCCGCGAACGCAGCGATCGCTTCGTGCAATCTCACGCCTTTGAAATCCGGTGGCTCGATCCAAACGATATCCCAGCCACCCTACCGGACGAGTTGTTCGAAGCATTGGAGACCATCGACGTGGAGGGCACGCCCTATCGCGCAACGGAACTGCGTTGGGAGACGGAGAACGATAATCCACGAATGCTGGTGTACTACACCATGCGAACCACCAAAGTGTCGGAGTCCGCCACTACCATGCAACAACTGGAACAGCGACCTACCGCACTTAAGGCCACAAGATAATAACTATATTAGTTCAACATAACGATGGTTATCCTGTCCTTGTAGTGGTCAGTATAGCTATTTTTTTATTGAACTTAACTAACTGAATGAGGGGATCAGTATGAAAGGAATAGGAGGCGCATTGGCGATGTTTACGAAAAAGGAACAGGATCTTAAAAAAACAGAAACTCCACAGAAAAACAACCACAAATACAGCAAAGCACAGTTCTCCGAATCCCAGCAACTCAGCTTTATCGAGAAAGACATTTTGGCAGCAGTTCTGCTGGAACAACAAACATACACCTTACAAGAAGCACAGCAACACATCCAACAATTTATGAATGGGGAGGCACAATAATGGCTGGAGGAACATGGACGACACAAAACAAGGTACGCCCCGGCGTATATATGAATTTTGCATCAGAGGGCTCATTGCCGGGTACGGTAGGAGAGCGAGGAACGGTGGCTTTGGCCCTTCCATTGTCGTGGGGGCAAACAGGCTCAATCCTGACGGTACAAGCAGGTGAAGATGTACAAGCCAAATTGGGCTATGACTGGACAGCACCTCAATTACTGCTGATTCGTGAAGCTTTGAAACGTGCGCAGACCTTGCTTCTTTACCGACTCAATGCAGGGACCAAAGCCAAGGCAACCTTGGACAAACTGACAGTGACAGCCCAACACGGCGGCGTACGTGGTAATGATCTGGCTGTTGTAATCTCCACCAATATCAATGAACCGGAACAATTGGATGTCTCCACTTTGCTTGCGGGTAAAGAAGTGGACAAACAAACTTCGTCCACCATCGAAGCTCTGGAATCCAACGCATACGTTACATTTACTGGTGAAGGGGCACTCACAGCTACAGCATCACTTCCACTAACAGGTGGATTGGATGGCACAGCAACGAACCAAGAGCATTCCGATTTCCTGACCAAGCTGGAAGTACTGGATTTTAACACGGTCGGTCTGATTTCAGACGATGCCACACTCAAGTCAGTCTACACAGCCTACATCAAGCGCTTACGTGATACTGAGGGTAAGAAAGTGCAACTGGTTCTGTCCGATTATCCGGCTGCAGATCATGAAGGCATTATCAGTGTCAGTAATGGTGTTGTGCTCGCAGATGGTACGGTCCTGTCACCAAAACAAACCGTAGCATGGACTGCCGGTGCAACAGCGGGTGCTAACCTGAATGAATCTCTGACGTTCCGTGCGTATGACGATGCCGTGGATGTGAACGGACGGCTGACACATACCGAGACAGAGGCGGCACTGCAGAGCGGCGAGTTTGTCTTTACCGCGAGCAGCAACCGCGCGGTGGTGGAGCAGGATGTAAATACGTTCCGTTCGGTGACACCGGATAAGGCACGTCATTTTGCCAAAAACCGTGTGGTGCGTGTACTCGATGGCATCGCTAACGATATGAAACGGATTTTCGAGTCCTATTACATCGGCAAGGTGAACAACAACGAAGATGGGCGCAGCCTGTTCCGTTCCCAATGTGTTACTTACCTCAAGCAGCTTCAGGATATTGGGGCGATTCAAAATTTTGATTCCAAAACAGATATCACTGTTGCTCCGGGCAATGAAACCGACAGTATTCTGATCGAGATTCAGGTCCAACCTGTGGATTCCGTTGAAAAAGTATATATGAAAGTGAAGGTGGTTTAAGATGGCATTTTTGAAAGCAAGTGACACGATCTCCGGCCAGGAAGGCCGCGCATACGCAACGATTAACGGACAGACGGAAGAAATGTTCTATGTGAAGACGCTGGAAGCAACGGTGGAGAAACAAAAAGCAGAGGTCAAAACCTTGGGCCGCCGCGGCGTACAGCACAAAGCAACCGGTTGGTCCGGTTCGGGTTCCATGACAATCTTTTATACCACTTCCCGTTTCCGCGAGCTGATGCTCCAGTACATGCAGAATGGTGTGGACACGTACTTCGACATTGAAGTGACCAACGAAGATCCTTCGTCTACGATTGGCAAACAGACGGTGACCCTCAAAGGCGTCAACCTCGACAGTGTAATCATGGCATCTCTGGATACCGAGGCGGAGGCATTGGAGGAAGAAGTGAGCTTTACCTTTGAAGATGTCGATATGCCTGTATCGTTCAATTTACCGAAGTAATTTATCGTGAAATCCTAATTCTTTAAGATTCATAAAGAGTATAAATTAACAGTGGGTTTGTAAAAGAAACCTGTTCAACTTGCCTGTGTTACGGGCTATTTGGCGTGTCAAAATATTGTTCTTCGCCGCTTCGTGCGGCGGGGGACCTAACTTTAGAGGAGGAACAATACATGAGTGGACTGAGTATGTTTTTTGCCCAAAATGCAGCAACAGATACAACGGAGGAGTTTACCGTATCCCCCCGATTTAAAGATGAGAAAGGTGAGCCCGTTGCCTGGAAACTGCGCAGCATGACTGAGGACGAAAACCAGGAATGCCGCAAGGCAGCTACCCGCAAAATTAAGGGCAAGAACGGTGTCTACACACCCGACATCGATGCGAATGATTACATGGCTCGTCTGATGACGGCAAGTGTCGTTTATCCCGATTTGAAAAACGCAGAACTCCAACGTTCATATGGCGTGATGGGGGCGGAATCGCTTTTGCGGAAAATGCTGTTGCCTGGGGAATTTGCTTCGCTTGGTGAACAGGTCCAGAAGCTGAACGGCTTCAATCAGGATATGAACGAACTGGTGGATGACGTAAAAAACTAATTATAGAGGGCGATTCTGAAGCCAATCTGGCTTATTACGCTCTCCATGAATTAAACATTTTGCCGCATCAGCTAATGGCCTTCTCCATGCGAGAACGAGCAGCGATCTATGCAATGATCTCCATCCGGGTGGAGGAAGAGAAGAAAGAACGGGCCAAAAATCGCACCCGGAAGAAATAAAAAGGAAAGGAGGGAGAAATGAATGTATGCCATGTTTGCAAGACTGTACCTTACTTCAACACGTATAGTAACGCAATTTCAACAATTACCTGCTGCTATAAGTACCATGTTTAATTCTGCTCGACTGAACAGTATTGCAATGGCATCCAAATTGCTACAGGGCGTATCCGAGGAACAAGCCAAAGTGAACGCCGCTTTTGCAGAAGGAGCCGGGCGTGTAAGAGCCTGGATCAGCATGATGAAATCAGCAGGACAAGCGGTTCTTGTTCCAGCAGCACAAGAAGAGGATCTGAAGCATCGCTATATGGCTGCTACGGGTGACGATGCTCAGGGGGAGATGATCTTCAATCGCTACCGTGCGGAAGCTTTCAAGAGCGGACAGAATGTTACGGATGCTTTGAAAGGCACACTATCTCTTATTCCGTATGCACAGAATACCGACCAAGTTGATCAACTGAGGGATATGACTAAACGGTTGAGCTTGCTTTCTCCAGATGGAAAAAGTATGTCAGATGCATCCAGTGCCTTGGTTGCTGCCATGAACGGAAACAATGGTGAACTCGCCAATTCTTTTAACATTCCTGTTGGAGCACTAAGCGGAGCGGGTCTGCAGCAAACTATCGATTCATCCAATTTGGATGAGTTTATACAAAAGCTTGATGTCATTTTGCAAAAGCAAGGCTATACCCAACAGGCTTTTGACACCATGCTGGATTCACCCTTGCAGAAGTGGAATGCACTGGTGAATCAGTTTAATGGGGTTCTCGGCCAGATTGGACAGGTAGCTCTTGTTGCCTTGACGCCTCTACTAGATCGATTAAATGAGGCATTTGCCAATGGTGAATTCACTGGCATTATTGAATGGCTTAGCAATGCATTTACGGTTGCGGCAAACGCGCTGACGATGCTGGTAAATGGCATTCTGTATATAGCAAGTGTGATCCAACAAAACTGGGATATTATTCAGCCGATCCTTATGGCGCTTGCGCTTGTGGCTCTGGCTTTGGTCATTATCCAAGTTTACAGTTTGGTTACAGCCTGGTTATTACTGAATTTGCCTATTCTGCTCGTCATTGCTGCCATCGCAGCTGTTATCGGTATTTTAAGCATGATGGGAATATCGGGAACTGAGATTTTGGGAGCAATTATCGGTACATTTATGCTGCTTGGAGAAATGGTAAGGGTTGTGATTGCCACGATGTGGAATCGATTTGCTATATTCGCAGAGTTCATAGCCAATGTCTTCAAAGACCCATTCTATGCATTCCAAAAATTGCTTTACGATTTGGGAATGTTCGGGATGCAGATATTTTACAATCTTATTGTAGGAATTGAGGACTTTCTGGGCAAAGCGATGGGGGCAATTGGGAAGGTAGCTTCCTTTATTAATGATATCTTTGGTACAAATTTAGCTGTCATGTCCGAAGCCGATATCAACATTGCTAGTAAAAACGTCAAGGGTTGGATGGATACATTGAAATCATTTGAGCCACAGAGTGACAAAGATGTATTCCACATGAATCGAATGGACGGAGAATTCGATCCAAAGGTTTCTGACAAGGGACAAGATGCAGCAAAAAAACTATTATCAAAAATACCTTCTCTGCCTGATCCAAATTCCAAAGAAACAAAATTACCCGGAAACTTCGGCGGCTCAACTCCAAAAACACCTTCCATGCCATCGATGCCAACTGCACCTGCTCCCACCGTTGTTCCCAACAGCAACATGAGTAACATTAACAAAATTAACAATATCGGACAGGTGGACAAGATCGGTGACGTGGAGGGCACAGTGGATGTGACCAGCGAGGACTTGAAACTGATGCGTGAGCTTGCCGAGATGCAGGCTATTCAACGATTTGTTAGTCTGACGCCAACCGTTCAGGTCACCACAGGGGATATCAACAGCGGACATGACGTGGATAGCATCATCAGCAAAATCACCGATGGACTGAACAGTCAGATCGTCTCCAGTGCGCAGGGGGTGTATGGATAAGTGGAATATTATATTCAACTAAGCTTCAATAACCGCTCTGAATACATGTTTTTCCCGGTGACACCTGAGAGCATTGAGTTTTCGGATTCGGGAGACGGTAGTACGTTTAATGTGAGCGCTTTGGGTGAAATTAACGTGATCAAATCGCCGAAGCTGCGTGAAGTCAGTTTCAGCGGGATTTTTCCGGCAGACTACAGCCCGTATCATCTGAACTACGATGCAAGACATCCGGCAATTCAGAAGCAGTTTTACCGTGATCCTTATGAATATGTGAAAAAGATCATCCGTTGGATGCAGACGGGTAGACCCGTCAGATTGTTCTTTTCCAGTGCAAGGTACACCATTAATATGGCTGTTTCCATTGAGAGCTTTGACTGGAAGGAGACTGCGGGTACGGTGGGGGATATCCAGTATGATATCAAGCTGAAGCAGTTCATTTTTTATGCCGCCAAAAAAGTAGTGCCACTCAAGGACAGCAAGGATACGGCTGCTTCGAAAACAAAAACCAAAGCCTCCCGGCCCAATGAAAAAATCCAGCCCAAGACTGTCACACTCAAAGCCGGAGACTCCTTGTGGTCTGTAGCTAAAGCCCATCTGGGAGATGGATCTCGCTGGAAAGAGTTGCAAAAGCTGAATAGCATCAAAGATGCACAACTGAAGAAGCTGCCGATTGGACTTGTGATCAAGCTTCCGTGAAAGGAGAGGGAATATGCAAGAGCAGATCAGGCTGGATGATAAGCTGGCAAACATGAAGGAACGGTTATTGCTGGATGACAAGCAGGGCAACATCTGGGACATTAGCGAAATTGCCGGTGACATTACGTACAAAACCTCCCGCATCGGCAAGCCTTCCTCTCTGGAATTCACGTTGATCAAGGGCAGTCTGTACCAAAATAAGAAATTTACCTATGAGAATGGATATGTCGTGAAATATATCAGCAACGAGGTAGGCATATTTTACGGATATATCTTCTCGGTGGATAACGGCAAGGACGAAAGTGTCAAAATCAAAGCCTACGACCAGACTCGATATCTAACCGCGAATCAGACGTACAAGTTCGTGAACGCAACCGCTACGGATGTGATCAAACGAATTGCCACCGACTTTCAGTTGAAGGTGGGCGAGCTGATCCAGCCGAAATATGTTATTCCGCGCATGTTGTTTGATAACAAAAAGCTGATCGACATGATCTGTGAGGCGCTCGACCGAACGCTGATCTATGGTGGCAAAAACTATATCTTCTACGATGATTTCGGCAAGCTGGTGCTTCGGGATGTGGAAGAGATGCCTTACGGCTTTGTCATTGGGGATAACAGTCTGCTCACAGATTACAGCTATACAAGGTCTATTGATGACCAGACGTATAACAAAATCAAGCTGTATCGGGATAACAAGGATACGGGAAAAAGAGAAACGTTTGTTCATCAGGATTCAGGCAGCATCCGTCAATGGGGGCTGCTTTTTTTGTACCAAAAAGCGGATGATGGCCTGAACGAAGGACAGATTGATGACATGCTGAAAACTCTGATGACCCTTCGCAATCGTGAGACGCAGACATTGAAAGTGGATGCACTTGGTGATTTCAAGGTGAGGGCAGGCAGTTTTGTCAACATCCAGATCGATGAACTGAAGATTAATCAATATTTTCTGGTAGACGAATGTACGCATAAGGTACAGGGAGGCGTGCACACGATGTCGCTGGATTTGAAGGTGGTGTAACGATAAATGATGCTGGACGTGATTAAAAAGGCGGCGGTGGCCGCTGTAGATGCCAAGTCTCCCGTTCAGGTAATGTACGGAAGCGTGACAAACACTCAGCCTCTGGAGATCACCGTTGAACAACGGCTGGCATTGGCTGAGCCTTTTCTGGTACTGCCGGAATCCGTAGTGAACAAAACTTGGACCGTGGGTGACCATGTTTTGTTGTTACGTGTTCAAGGTGGAGACAGCTTTGTTGTGCTGGATCGGCTGGTGAATCCATGATTCCACAGGGTGCGCAGATTAGCGCAGAAGATCAGGAAGAAGCTACTGTGCTTCCGAGTCTAACTTATGTATTTCAAGCTTCGGGACAACGAATTGGAAGATTGCAACTGGATGGAAAAGATGCGGTAAAACAGGCGGTGTATAAAGCGTTGTCCACACGCCGCTACGAGCATCTAATCTATTCCTCGGATTATGGTATGGAATGGTCCTGGGAAGGAATGGCCGGGAGATCCATGGTTGAATCGGAACTGGAACGCTGGATTCGCGAAGCGTTGCTTCCAGATGATCGCATTTCGGATGTAACCGAGTTCGATTTTGTCCACGAGGCTGACGGGGTACGAGTTTCGTTTACCGTGGAAACGGATTTTGGAAGCTTCAGGGAGGAGACGGAGGTGAACATGGATGTATGAAGAGCAGACGTTTGAAGTTATTTTAAACCGAATGCTGGATAGGGTACCAGATGGTGTGGATAAACGTGAAGGCAGCATTATCTATGATGCACTTGCGCCAGCGGCAGTGGAAATGGCTCAGATGTATATCGAGCTGGATGTGAACGCCAATCTGAAGTTTGCAGATACAGCCTCTGGAGAGTACTTGGATCGCGCGGTGGCTTGGTCTGGTATTAGTCGGAAAGCGGCCACGAAGGCACGTTGGGTTGGGAGTTTTCGGGATAACGAAGGTAAGCCTGTTGAAGTTCCTTTGGAGAGTCGTTTTTCTACGGGGGATCGGGTGTACGTTATTGTGGAGCGCATCGCGGCAGGACGATATGTGTTGGAGTGTGAAGTCGCGGGAGCGGAAGGTAATGAATATACGGGGGCGCTGCTGCCCATCGATTATATTGCTGGCCTGACGACAGCTGAATTGACACAGTTGCTGGTTCCTGGCGAAGACGAGGAAACGGATCAGGCCTTATATGATCGCTATCAGGACAAAGTTTCCCGTCCGGTCACGAGTGCGAACAAATATCAGTATGAGTTATGGGCACGGGAAAACTCCGGTGTGGGCAAAGCAAAGGCTTTTCCACTGTGGGCCGGGCCGGGTACAGTCAAAGTGGCATTGTTGAATAATGAAATGCAAACACCTGCTGAGGCGGTCATTGAGGCGGTGCAGGAATATATCGATCCAACTCAGGATGGAATGGGTGAAGGTGCTGCTCCAATCGGACCCGTGGTCACAGTAGTGGGAGCGCAAGAGATACCTATTGATGTTGAGGTGCAGGTCACGCTTGCTTCTGGTTCAACGTACGAGGGAGTGAAGACACTGATTGAAACGGGAGTTACGGCGTATCTGAAAGAACTGGCTTTTGCGGATCCGTTGGTTCGTTGGACACGTATTGCCAATGTCATTCTGGATATCCCGCCCGTGATCGATTATAGCGATCTGCTGGTGAATGGTGGTATGTCCAATCTGGAGATCGCTCCCGGCGCAGTAGCTGTTCTTGGGACGGTGAAGGTGACATGAGTAAAACAGAGGTGTTAATGACTCTTTTGCCCCCATTGTATGAAAATGTGCTTGAGATGCAGCTTCTCACGGAGACCGAAGGTGTAGAGCTGGACAAGCTTACGGTGGGTTTGGAAAGTGTGCTGGATCAATTCTACCCAGAGTCTGCGACCTGGGCACTGGAACGTTATGAGCGAGATTTGCAGATTCCGACGAATCAAGCCAAGCCAGATGACCAGCGGAGATCCGTAATCATTTCCAAAATGCGCGGTAGCGGCAAAGTCGCTGGCTCCATGCTCAAGAACGTGGCGCAGGCCTACGAAAGTGGCGGAATTGATGTATCCGTTTTGCCCGAGGAATACTTGATCCGAATTCGCTTCATCGACACATGGGGCTTGCCACCCAATCTGGATGATCTGAAGGCAGCGATTGAGGATATCAAACCGGCACATATGACCGTGGACTACCGTCTGCGGTATTTGACGATTGCGGAAGTTGAAAGCATGACGCTGGAGGAGATCGAACAGACAGGGCAGGATAAATTTGCAGGAGGTGGAGCATAGATGAATGAACCAAAAACACCAAACTTGGGATTGAATAAGATTGACCGTTCCACGCCATCGACGACCTATTTTGATCTGGATAAATATTTGGATCAGAACTGGGAGAAGGTTGATGAGGGTGTAGCGACTAAGCAAGATTTAGAGGAACTTCGTGAAGCGATAGAGGAGATAGATGTTCCTGATGCGTCTTTGACGCAGAAAGGGAAGGTTCAGTTGTCTAGTAAGACGGATGGCACGTCCGAGACGGTGGCGGCAACGGAGAAGGCGGTTAGGGATGCGAGGATTGCTACAAATTATGCAATTGATGTTCATGCCGACTCAATAGTTAATAGTTCGGAAACGCATGGCTTGCGAATCAAAGCTGGAAAGATGGAATATTATAATGGAATCATATGGACTCCAGTGGCTGCAGGTCCAACGACATCTACTGAAAACTTGACATATTATGTTAATTCTAGTACAGGATATGATGGTAATACAGGCTTATCTCCTGCCCAGGCTTTCAAAACTATAGCTAAGGCTATTTCAATCCTACCTGAAGTTATAAACCACAGAGTTTATGTAAGAGTGAATAAAGGAAACTATCCGGAGCAGATTATAATATCTGGAAAGTCAGGTATAGGTAGAATTTATTTGAACGCTTCCAACGAAGTGACAATAGGCAGCTGCTATTTAAATAATTGCTCAGTCGAAGTCGAGATATACGGATTTGATGTAATCAACACTCGAGGCACTTCTTTTCAAATTGAACTATGTAAATATGTACGGTTGAGCAATTGTAAATTTGAACAGGCAACTAGTGATACTGGTATTGGTGTTTTCATACGCAGTGCTTCTAATGTAGCCCTTATTGAAAATAAAATTAGCAACAAATATTATGCGCTATATGTGGATTTAATTAGCCATGTGTATGCTGAGAAAAACACAGGTAGTAATAACTATCTAGCTTTGTATGTCGTTGGTGGATCCGTAGTATCAAAATCAGATTCACAGCTACAAGGTTCGGAACTTACTTTTGGTGGTGGGGTAATTCGATGAAGTTTTTAAGTAGTTCAATTTCAGTTTCAATATTGGTTTCGAATTGTGACAGAGAGGAAAAACATAATTATGTATTAGGAAGTAGAAACCTTTTTTAGGGATTATTTATAAGTTAATTTTTGTATTGTAAAGTTGATAGATTATATTATACTTAACTTTTATTTTGAACAGGGAAGTACTGTTTGGGTTGTTTAATTGGAAACTTTGCTTGTTACGTTTGAGAGAAGAAGAATACTAAAGAAACTTAAAGATTAATTGAGGTGAAACCATGGAACGATGGGATACCCTATGGAAATGGGGAATTGCACTCATGAGCAGCTCGGTAACCTACTTCTTCGGAGGCTGGACAGGCGTGCTCGGTGTATTACTCGTATTCGTCATCCTCGACTACCTAACTGGTATCGCGGCGGCGGGTATGAGTGGGAAATTAGAAAGTAACGTAGGCATGTTCGGCATCGCACGAAAGGTATTTATATTTGCAATGGTATCGGTGGCTCATTTGGTGGACGGTGTTCTGGGAGACGGACATTTGTTCAGGGATGCGGTCGCCTTTTTTTATATCGCAAATGAGTTATTGTCCATTATCGAAAACGGGGGCAAGTTGGGCGCTCCGATTCCGCCTGTGATTAGACAGGCAATTGAAGTGCTCAAGGGCAAAGGGGGAACCGGGGAACTCCCCGGTAACTTCTCACCGAGGGACAAAGACTCTTTTTCACAGGTAGATCCGGACGACATCGATTCACGGACTGGAGATAGTAAGAAGTAATGCGACTATAGCAAGCTAGCACTTGAAAATACACATAACTCAACCCATCAGGGACACGCACACAAGCAACCCCTTATCCAACCGCATTAACTATAGGAGCATTTTGCATCAATCCAGAGAGTGACATCCAATCAGCAATGTATAGATCAGAATGCTCTAATCTGTCTATACTTGTACCCGGGAACGCTTGAATCGAATGATGTAAAATGCTGATACAAACGGCAATTTGCCGCATAAAGGGTGTGAGAAACATGCAAACGAGGAGTTCAGGCAACACACAGGGCATTGACGTCTCCCGATACCAGGGGAATATTGACTGGTCCCAAGTAAAGACAAGTGGCATGACATTTGTATTCATCAAGGCAACCGAGGGACAGACATATACCGATCCGAATTATCAGAAAAATGTAACCGGTGCACTTGCTGCGGGTATGCTGGTCGGAACGTATCATTTCTTCCGTGCGACATCTACCGATGGTGCCAAGGCAGAAGCGGCACATTACGCCAATACACTTAACAAAGTTGGAGGCGCGAAAGCGTTACAACTTCCACCCGTCATGGACTACGAGAACAACCCTGGCAACCTGAGCAAAGCGCAGATGAATACAGTTGCCAAAGCTTTTTTAACTGAATTACAACGTCTGACAGGTGTAAAACCGATCATATACACGGGCAATTCATTTGCCGGTAATTTTGACACATCACTCAGCTCATACGATCTGTGGATCGCGCGTTACAGCAACACCCGTGTACCGGACGACCAGCTGGCATGGAAGCGTTGGACGTTCTGGCAGTATACGGATTCGGGCAAAGTGAATGGCATTAGTGGGAACGTGGATATGAATGAATTCGAGGGAACAGCGGCACAGCTCAGAGCAAGATACGCAGCAGTAACTCCAAAACCACCGGAGCCATCCAATCCGACGAATCCAAGTCATCCGAATCCACCAACCGAACCACCGAAAGGGGGCGAACCGATGACAGCCGAAGAGAAAGCAGCGTTTGATGCGCTCAAATCCCAGGTCGACAAACTGCAGGCGCGTCAGCAGATGGAAGTTCCAGTATGGGCGAAGGCAGCTGTGGATGCAGCACTAGCATATGACACCAAAAATCCATTGTTCAGCATCGATAATGGGGCAAGTTATGATTTTTACCGTTTTATTACCGTAATGCATCGCAGAGGTTTGTTTAAAAAGTGAGCTGATTCTTAGCAAATTAAAATGTTGATCTGATCTGAATGTGGATTGAGTGGAGAAGGAACACGAGACGCTTTTTGTCGAACTGTGTTCCTTTTTTGTGTTTTGTGTAAGTGATATTAACGCATATAATAAAGTTGAATACTTATGTCTGTAAATCGCTTGTCTAATTGATTAATGTGATGTAAAGTAAGTTACACGAAATTGTTTTTCACCACAGTTTATTTACACAATCCTCCTCATCATGACAAAACCATAACATATGAAGTTATTGTAATGTCTCCCTGTTGTACAATCCAACATCTCAAGATGACTCGTTCATACATTTTACACATCCAATCTGCAAGAGAAAGCCACCGATTTAACAACTTACAGGATTCATCAAACAACCTAGCCTATGTTGAGTTTCTTTCATCCGTATTGCTAACGAACGATAACGATACCTAATCCGGTCTCCACACTCCATGCTCAACACGACACGCTCAAGGAACAGACTTTATTGCGTAGCCAGCAGCGTAGTATCCATATGCCCATCAGTATTTTTAATCTACCAACTTAAACCTGCTCTTATCAGTTCATACCCACTCACTGTTGCTTATTGACCTTAGTTCAAATAAAACGCAACAATTTCATTCAATTTCATAGATTCATCTCACAAGATACATTGTTGAACGGTTTCTTTTTCTATAAAAGTAATCAAACAACGTCCTCAATCCTGTGCACGATGATCTGATATTTACCTGTACTCCATACGTATCCCATGCTGTTTTTACATTTCATCCATGCCGTACTTTTCCCAGAACATTAATTCAGGTATCGCAGGCATCTAAAGCCTTTTATATGATACATAGCACCAAACCAATTGCCAACATTAGAGATCTTTCATGCCAGCATCACACACATTATGAGACAGGGAAGGGTGTTGTACGTATGCGAATGAGAAAAAAATGGATGTCCGGTGTTCTAACCATGGCCTTGAGTACCGTATTGGTGTTGTCCGGTTGTTCCAGTAACGAGAGTGGAGAGTCTACTCCTGCTCCGGCGGAAGGAACCGACCCTCCAACCGAAACGGTAGCACAGGATACGATGATTATGGGCCGTGGTGGGGATTCCGTAGCACTCGACCCGGCGATTGTAACAGATGGGGAGTCGCTGAAGATTGGGCATCAGGTGTTTGATTCGTTGCTGGACTACAAGGAAGGCGGAACAGAGGTCATTCCTGGGCTAGCGGAGAGCTGGGAGATTTCGGCAGATGGACTCAAGTATGTCTTTAAGCTGAAGTCCGGTGTGAAATTCCATGATGGAACTGACTTCAACGCAGAGGCTGTTGTGTTCAACTTCAACCGCTGGGGTGATCCGGCGAGTGAATATAAATTCGAGGGCGATTCCTTCGATTATTACGACTCCATGTTTGGTCCAGAGGACGGACGTGTGATCAAGGAAGTGAAGGCGACGGACGAAACTACGGTGGAGTTCACATTGAACCAGCCACAAGCCCCTTTCCTGCAAAATATTGCGATGACGCCATTTGGCATTGCCAGCCCAACCGCGATTCAGGAGAAAAAAGAAAACTTCAAGAGCGAGCCTGTGGGCACCGGCCCATTTGTATTCAAAGAGTGGAAGCGTAACGACTCCATCACCCTGGAGAAAAACGCGGATTACTGGAAAGAAGGACTGCCAAAGCTGAACAAAGTGATCGTGCGTTCCATTCCGGATAATACCGCTCGCTTCAATGCCCTGCAAAACGGCGAGATTGATGTCATGGAAGACCTGAACCCGGACGATCTGTCCATTCTTGAGGGCAACAGCGAGTTACAGAAGATCGAGCGTCCACCGTTCAACGTGGCGTATATCGGCTTTAACTTTAAGAAGAAACCATTTGATAATGTGAAAGTCAGACAAGCCCTTAATCATGCGGTGAACAAGCAGGCCCTTATTGATGCGTTCTTTGCTGGGCAAGCTGAACCTGCTGTGAACCCGATGCCGCCAACGCTGTGGGGATACAACGATACCATTGAGGATTACCCATATGATCTGGAAAAAGCAAAAGCTTTACTGGCCGAAGCTGGCTTCCCTGACGGATTGCCTGATCCAGTAACCTTCTATGCAATGCCGGTATCCCGCCCGTATATGCCTGATGGCAAAAAGGTGGCCGAGGCGATCCAGGCCGATTTTGAGAAAATCGGAGTGACCGTCACCATCGAATCACCGGAGTGGGCAACGTATCTCGAAGATACAAAGGCCGGGGAGAAGGACGACATTTACATGCTCGGCTGGACAGGTGACAATGGTGACCCAGATAACTTCCTGTATACACTGCTGGATAAAGATGCCATTCCAAGCAACAACCGCAGTTATTATGTAAACGAAGAGTTGCATGTGTTGCTGACGGATGCGCAGAAAGAAACAGATCAGGAGAAACGTGCGGAGCTTTACAAACAAGCGCAGGCAATTATCAAGGAAGACGCACCGTGGATTCCTCTGGTACACACGACGCCAATTCTGGCGGGTAAAGCAAACCTGAAAGGTTTCGTTCCTTCTCCACTGGGCACCGAATCCTATGCCGGTGCTTATTTCGAGTAAGCTGTAAGCTGAACTTATCCATTTCAGGATAACTGCGATCTGAAGATGGCACTACAGTTCGGAGTGATTACGTTTTAATTCTTTCTTACAAAGCGCTGGTTAGACGAAATGCTTGGCAGAACCCACATCCGGACGTAACTATCCAAAGCATGCGTTTCTGCCGGCGCTTTTTATTTTTGCACGATATGTCGAAGGCAGGTGAACAGGATTGAACAGCTATATTGTCAAACGTGTGCTTGTGTTGCTGCCCGTACTGCTGGGCATGACTCTGATTGTCTTTTCCATCATCCACGCCATTCCGGGTGACCCGGCTGAGACCATACTTGGGCAAAAAGCAACCGAACAATCCAAGCAGGCCCTTCGTGACCAGCTCGGTCTGGATAAACCTTGGTTCCAGCAATATTTCGCCTACTTGGGCGATTTGCTCAAAGGTGACCTTGGAACATCCATCCGCACCAAGGTGCCTATTGCCCAGGAAATTGTGCCTTATCTGACAGCAACCCTTGAATTAACGATGGCAAGTATGTTGTTTGCTGTCATTATTGGGGTGAATGCCGGGATTGTCAGTGCATGGAAGCACAACTCCTGGTTTGATTATTGCTGTATGGTCATTGCTTTGGTGGGTGTATCCATGCCGATCTTCTGGCTCGGTCTGATGGAACAATGGTTGTTCGCGAACAAGTTGCAGTGGCTGCCATCCATTGGACGCATGAATGCGCGTGATCCGGTGGAAGCCATTACGGGCTTGTATGTGCTGGATACGATGATTGCTGGACAATGGAATCAGTTGTGGACTGTAACGAAACATTTTATTCTGCCAAGTGTTGCACTGGGAACGATTCCAATGGCTGTTATTGCCCGGATGACCCGTTCCAGCATGCTGGAAGTGATGAGTTCCGATTACATTCGTACAGCAAAGGCGAAGGGACTGGGTCCGTTTTTTGTCGTATATGGACATGCGCTCAAAAATGCGTTTATTCCCGTCCTCACGGTTATCGGCATCCAGACTGGGTCATTGCTCGGAGGTGCGGTGTTGACCGAAACGATCTTTGCCTGGCCGGGCGTGGGACGTTATATATATGAAGCGATTAGTTCGCGGGACTATCCGGTGATCCAGAGTGGCATTCTGATCGTGGCGTTCTTTTTCGTGGTGATCAATCTGATTGTAGATTTGCTCTATGCCGTGTTTGATCCTCGTATTAGTTATAAATAGGGACTCCATAAAGAACCAAGCTGCAGAAGCGAAGCTAAAAGCTTTCTAAAAGAAAGCTACATCGGAAGCATAGGCTGCGCATGTATCACCGGATTTTCACCTTTAAATAGGTGGATCAATATAATCTGGGGATAACAGCGATCAGAAGATGGTACTGCGATTGCAGTGCTTGAGTGTAATAGAACGCGCTGATCTTTTGTTATATTCATATCCAAGAAAGGAGACACCGCATGGCCAAATTATCGACCAATACCGGATCATCCATTGACGCTGCGTCGGCTAGCACATCCGGTCCATGGCGGGAAGCGTGGAGAACGTTTCGGAGAAATCGGCTTGCGCTTGCAGGTCTGATTATTATCGTATTTTTTATCCTGTTGGCCTTCCTTGCGCCATACATCGCACCTTACGATTACAAGGAACAGGTGCTGGTGGATCGGCTTCAGGCCCCTTCGGCAGAGCATTGGTTTGGTACTGATGATCTGGGGCGTGACGTGTTTTCCAGAGTGCTGCATGGGGCGCGTATTTCCTTGTGGGTGGGCTTTTTCTCCGTCATTGGTTCCATTATCGCGGGTACGCTGCTTGGTCTCATTGCCGGATTTTATGGAAGATGGGCGGACATGCTTATCTCGCGTTTATTTGATATCTTGCTCGCCTTTCCGGGGATTTTGCTGGCCATCGCCATTGTGGCGATATTGGGCCCGTCTTTGCAAAATGCACTGCTCGCCATCGCCATCGTGAACATCCCGACCTACGGAAGATTGGTGCGTTCACGGGTACTCAGCTTGAGACAGGAGGAATTCATTACGTCGGCACGGACACTTGGAGCTGGCAATGGGCGAATCTTGTTTCGCCACATCTTGCCCAACAGCCTTACTCCGCTGATTGTGCAGGGTACACTTGGAATTGGGACTGCGATCATCGAAGCTGCTGCACTCGGATTTCTAGGCATGGGTGCACAACCACCCGACCCGGAATGGGGGAAAATGCTGTCGGACTCCCGTCAGTTTATACAAAAAGCACCGTGGACACTGATCTTCCCCGGAGTTTCCATTATGTTGACCGTTCTCGGCTTCAACCTAATGGGCGATGGCCTGCGCGACACCCTTGATCCGAAAATGGCCAAAAAGTAGAATTATCAAACTCAAACCGTAACGCCATCTTTTGCTTCAACTCTAACGAACTCGGGAGACCTTATTTTACGATTTCCAGCCAATTTCCCAGTCTAACGAATCTCAGACGCTCTATTTTGTGAAAAACCTGCCGAAAGTCTCAAAAGTTTGGCTAAAGTCGAGAAATAGCGTGATTGCGATTCATTAGCTTACGAAATCCTCCTAAAAAGGCCAATTAACGTCTCTGAGATTCGTTAGCGCGTGACTGTCATACTGCTCAAGACATTCAAGCAACCACAATACCAAGATACCAACAACCAACATACCAAAGTACCCATACAACATACATCAGTCTCAACACAGTAAGGCCGAGGATACTCCAAGGTACATTAGACGGGAATGTTTTGATACTAGCCGCTATATCCACAGAGACAATAAAATCTTTCCCCATGCCGGTTCGAACTTTGGTTCGAGGCGGCTTTTGTTTTACCTGCGGGATTACTGTAAAATGATTGGTGATGTGCAAAAGTTGAAGGGTTATTCGATCTTTTAGTTAAAATAACCGCCTACGTATTGACACCCAATTTTCCCATATGTTATATAAAAGGAAGGGTTTAGCACTCCGATCATCAGAGTGCTAACAGATGATGTTTTTACTATAAGCTTACATATGGAATGATTCTGTTTTTGAAAATAGATATTGAACCTGAGTAGAACATGCGAAGCCAAGGTATGCAACAGACTTGAAGCTGCATTCCACGTCTAAGAAATATCACTTCATTGATATTCTCTATCCTAAAAAATCAGTCGCTGATCAAATGCAAAAGTAGTTCAGGGGACGAAATCGATTTGGAGGAAGCAGAGCGTTCGCCTAAAAGCTTTCTGAAAGAAAGCTGCTACGGAAGCATATGCTATCACCGGATTTCTCCCTTTTAAAAAGGGAATCAAAGAAATACGGGGATAACAGCGATCCGAAAAACGATTCGTAACCGGAACGGCTACATTGCAGAACGTCGTGCACTTATTTTTACGATGAGCCAGTTAGAAGTGAATCACAATATCTGTGGACTAGAGCGATCAAAGGTTTTTGAGTCTACTAATGGCCGCAGGATTATCTCAGTTACTTTCTATTTTCAATCAAATCATTCGATATCCCAATTTGAAAGGAGTCCAACCACTCATGGCTAAAAAAGAATTCCAGGCAGAATCCAAACGTTTGCTGGATATGATGATCAACTCCATTTACACCCAAAGAGAAATCTTTTTGAGAGAATTGATCTCCAACTCCAGTGACGCCATTGATAAAATTTATTACAGAGCACTTACGGACGATTCGCTCGTTTTCAACAAAGAGGACTACTTCATCAAGCTTACGATTGACAAAGAAAACCGCACGCTCACACTGACAGATACCGGTATTGGTATGACGCAGGAAGAGCTAGAGAATAATCTGGGGGTTATCGCGAAGAGTGGTTCCCTGGCGTTCAAGAAAGAAAATGAAGCAAAAGACGGCCACAACATCATTGGACAATTCGGGGTTGGTTTCTACTCGGCATTTATGGTGGCGGACAAGCTGACCGTAACAAGTAAAACGCTGGGCAGCGACGAGGCTTGGAAATGGGAGTCCGAAGGCGCGGATGGTTACACAATCACACCAGCAGAGAAAGATTCCGTAGGTACGGAAATCGTCCTGACGATCAAAGAAAATACCGAAGAAGATTCGTATGATGAATTTTTGGAAGAGTACCGCCTGAGATCCATCATCAAGAAGTACTCCGACTTCATTCGCTACCCAATCAAGATGGATGTAACAGGTCAACGTCCGAAAGAGGGCACGGAGAACGAGTTCGAGGAATACCAAGAAGAACAAACCGTGAACAGCATGGTGCCGATCTGGCGTAAAAATAAAAGCGAACTGACCGAAGAAGACTACAATAACTTCTATATGGAAAAACGCTACGGTTTTGACAAACCGCTTAAACACTTGCATATTAGCGCAGATGGCGCTGTGGTATACAATGCAATCCTGTTCATTCCGGAAAATACGCCGTTTGATTATTATACGAAAGAGTATGAAAAAGGCCTTGAGTTATACTCCAACGGTGTATTGATCATGGATAAATGCGGGGATCTGTTGCCGGATTACTTTGGATTTGTCAAAGGTATGGTGGATTCGGAAGACCTGTCTCTGAACATTTCCCGTGAGATGTTGCAACATGACCGTCAGCTTAGCCTGATCGCGAAGAACATTAAGAACAAAATCAAGAGCCAACTGCAAAGCCTATTGAAGGACGAGCGAGAGAACTACGAGAAGTTCTACCAAGCGTTTGGTCGTCAATTGAAATATGGTGTATACAGCGACTATGGTGTGAACAAGGATACTTTGCAGGATCTGCTGTTGTTCACGTCTTCCAAAGAGAGCAAACTCGTGAGCCTGGACGAATACGTCTCCAGAATGCCGGAAGATCAGAAGTACATCTACTATGCATCTGGTGAGTCCATTAGCCGTATTGAGAAGCTGCCACAGATCGAGGGTGTTCTTGAGAAAGGGTACGAAGTATTGTACTTTACTGATGACATCGACGAGTTCGCAATCAAGATGATCACGAACTACAAGGAGAAAGAATTCAAATCCATCTCCAGTGGTGACCTGGGTATCGAAGATAGCGCAGACAAAGAAGAAACGGACGCTCAAGACAACGACAACAAAGAGTTGTTTGAAGCGATGCAAGCTCAATTAGCGGGTAAAGTCAAAGCCGTTAAAGCTTCCAAACGTCTCAGAAGTCACCCGGTATGTTTGTCCACCGAAGGTGAATTGACGATTGAAATGGAGAAAATCCTGAAAGCTATGCCGAACAGCGAAAACGTACAAGCAGACAAAGTGCTCGAAATCAACGTAAATCACGATGTCTTCAAATCGTTGAAAGACGCTTTCGCGCAGGATCAGGAAAAACTGAACCTCTACACTAGCCTGCTGTACCATCAGGCATTGCTAATTGAGGGACTGCCAATTCAAGATCCAGTAGAGTTCACCAACGATATCTGTAAGGTTATGGTGTAATACCGTTACACCCACCATCTCCACCCCGACAGGGCGTTTCAGTCCTGTCGGTTTTTCGTATTGTCAGGTTAGCCAGTAATTACTGGTTGGCCTTTTTTTGTGGTCGTTTTACGATGGGGGAAGCCGGGAGAACGTGGCGGTTTTAGGGGCTAGGACCTCGTAACAAAAACAGTTCTCCCACGACCTCCAAAAGACCATGTTTGGGCTGGTAGGGGCAGTTGACCCCGTATAACAAGCGAAGCTATGGGTTTGGAACCATCGTGGAAAGGACCGGCGAAACGAAAGATAAGGAGTGAGGGCATGGAACCTGTTGTTGGTGTAGATGTCGCTAAAGGTTCAAGTGTGATACAGGCGTTTCAAAAACGAAATGAGCCCGTTGGTAAAGCTATCGTCATTGAGCATGTTGCGAGTGGATTCGAACAATTCACGGAGATGTTAGGGGCCCTTCAAGCCGAAACGGGTGTTGCTCCAGTGGTTGTTTTGGAGGCGACTGGGCATTACCATCGTGCCTTGGTGTCCTGTCTGAATCGGAGTGGCTACACCTACTACATTGTGAATCCCTTGCAATCCAAGCGAGCGAAGGGAACGCAGTTACGCAAAGTTAAAACAGATGCTGCAGATGCTTGGCATCTGGCAGAGATGTACTATCGCGGCGACGTGAAGCCGCATCGAAATTGGGATGAGACGTTTACAGAGCTACAGCATTTGACTCGGCAGCATGAGTTTGTCACGGGAATCTTTGTGCAGGCGAAGCTGAACAGCAGAGCCTTGCTGGAGCAAGTTTTTCCGACGTATGAGCAGATATTTTACAATGTGTTTTCAACAACATCATTGACGGTGCTGTCTCATTGTTTGGAGGGAAGTGTGACGAATTGGAATGAAGTCATTCAGGGTAATTCGGGACGATCCCATTCCAAGCGATGGACCAATGAAAAAGCGAGAAAACTGGAGGAAGTACTGGATGAATGGAGAGAAATTCGGCGTAGCCCCGCTCAAAGCAAGGCACTGCTCGGAATGGTCTCTTTATTGTTGACGATGATTCGGCAACTGGAGGAACTCGAAAAACAAATGGAGGAACTTGCAGAAAATCTGCCTGAAGTCGGACTGGTGAGAAGTATCCCGGGAATTGGAACGAAACTGGCCGCAGCCATTGTAGCTGAACTAGGTGATGTGAAACAGTTTAGTGATGCGAAGCAACTTGTAGCGTTTGCGGGCCTTGACCCAGGGATTTTCAGTTCAGGAAAGTTCACAGCGACAAGTACACGAATTACGAAACGAGGCTCTAAAAGGCTCAGACGTTCACTATATTTAGCGGTGCAATGTGGAATGCGAAAGAATGCGAATGCAAGAATCCGTTCGTACTACGAGAAAAAAAGAAACGAGGGCAAGCCCTACCAAGTGTAATCCATATTTAACCAAAACCTCCATACCCGTGGAGGTTATTCGTGTTGGTCGGAAAAAGTATACCACGAAAAGAGAACTCATCCAACCAGAAATGCTTGACAAACATTAGCTGGTTTTTGTTTTTTACCCACAACGGGTAGGAGTGGGGGAGGCAGACCATCATTGCAGCGATCGATGAACATCGTAATGAAATTCTTTAGCCTTTCAAAGTTTTGAAGAATTCTCCCTTTATAGAGAATAGGGAATGTAATGACTTTGGGAGTGAATCAAACAGCAAAAGTAGTGAAGGGGACGGAATCGATTCTGAAGAAGCGAAGCGCTCGCCTTTGTCTCCGGGTTTTTCCCTTAATAAAGGGAATTCAGAAAACCTGGAGACAACAGCGATCATAAGAACGATCCGTCACCGGAACGGCCACGCAAACTGTATAAGTCACTTTTTTTGTCATAAGTCACGATAGTGTGAGTTCAATATGAATCATTGTCATTTAGATGCACGGATGATAGTCTGGCAGGGTATAATAAGAGAAGATGACTGTTCATCACAAGTTGATGTAAGAAGAGATGACAATCGCAGACAGGTTTTACTTTTCGAAACCACAGATGTTGTGTATAATCACTCAAAATAGAGACAGTCGGCTAGGAGTGATCCCCATGCAATGGAACGATCTGAGAGAACATAGACAATATCCTGAATTAACCAAATTGGATGGATCTCGTGCAGCGTATGAACGAGACTATTCGAGACTCATTCATTCACCGACCTTCCGTCGGTTACAGGGCAAATCGCAGGTGTTTGGCGCAGGAACGGGTGATTATTATCGTACTCGCTTGACCCATTCACTGGAGGTGGCACAGATTGCACGAGAGGCTGCCCGAAGTTTGATTCGCCGTTTTCCCGAGGTAGACTGGGACCGCGCGGATAACCCCGGCCTTATTATTGATTCAGAAGTGGTGGAGTGCGCTGCAATCGCACATGACTTCGGTCACCCACCGTTTGGACATAAAGGTGAAGAAGTATTGGATGGTATTCTGGATGACCTCATTAACACCGAGGCTAAGAAAATCATGAAAAAAAGCCGCAGCGCCAAAGTTCCCAAGGTCGAGTCCGAAGTCCGTGCCGAGTTAAAACGGAAATACGAGCATTTTGAAGGCAATGCGCACAACTTCCGTCTCATTATGCACTTGGAGAAACGTGAAGATATCGACGGACTGAATCTGTCTGATGCGGTATTACTAGGGATAAACAAGTATCCATACCCTGGGACAGAGAGTAAAAAAGGCATGTATCATCATGAGTGGCAATATATTCGGGAGATCCGTGATCGCTGGAACGTGCCGGCAGGCAAGAAGACGCTGGAAGCACAGCTGATGGACCTTTGCGACGATATTGCGTACTCCTCACATGACCTGGAGGATGGCATCAAAGCAGGAAAAATTGAAGTACATGAGCATTTCCTGCAAGATCCGCATGTGAATCGACTGATTGTGGATAAGATTACAACGCTGGAGGATCTGTTCTGGAACGGATGGACCCGAGAAGCGATTGGGCAAAAGGTAGAAGAGGTCCTCGCTTCGTTCCTGCGCATCTGGAATGAGAAGATGCCGTTCTGCGAGCATGATTACTCGCGTACCCGTCGTGAGGTGAAGGCCTACTGGGTGAGCTTTTTTGTAGGCAGCCTGGGCGTTATTGACGACGGCGACTGGAAGAAGGTAACTTTTGTCCGTGAAGGGGCTGAAGACCTCGATATGCTGCGTACGGTGAGTGTGCTCAAGAGTTTTGCCTGGGTAACCATGATTCGTGACCTGCGTGTGCAGCGGCTACAGAAGCGCAGTGAGTGGATGATTAAGCGATTATGGGATGCATTCCTCGATCCGGAAACGTCCAAATCCATTATTCCATCCGACTGGCTGCAGCGATATGAGAAGGATCAAGCCAAAGCCCAGCCGATCTGGACTTGGGAACACATGGTGATCGATTATATCGCAGGAATGACGGATGCATTTGCCGAGAAAATATATAATGAACTCTACGGTCTGAAGGTGGGTTCGATCTACGATCTGGATTAAAATTAACCGATATAAAGGGAGATGGGACGCGTGGCTAAGCGAATGAGTGAGACGTTCAGTCTGGGCGTACTTGACCTTGTGCCAAGGTTAAACGATGCCACAGCGGAACAGGCACTTCAACAATCGGTGACACTTGCGCAACATGCCGAGGCTTGGGGATACGCCCGATACTGGACGTCAGAGCATCATGATATGGCTGAACTGGCATCGGCCTCTCCCGAAGTACTGTTATCGCACATCGGAGCAAGGACAACAACGATCCAACTTGGCTCTGGTGCGGTCTTGTTGCCGCATTATAGCCCACTCAAGGTTGCGGAGTCGTTCCGCCTGCTGGCTGCGCTCTATCCGGGGCGCATCGAGCTTGGGCTCGGACGTGCTCCTGGCGGTGGACCTCATGCCACGATGGCACTCAGTGGCAATTACTTGCAGCATGTGTCCAAGCTGCCTGAATCACTCGCAGCACTCACAGAACTGCTCGAAGACCGCTACATGTACGAGGATCATCCCGTGACAGCTCGTCCGATTCCCAAGCTTCCGTTATCACTCTGGATGCTGGGAACTAACGTGAAGAGTGCAGAATTTGCGGCACGGTTTGGCATGGGATATGTCTTTGGCCAATTCATGAGTGATGCCGATGGTACAGAGGCTGTAAGGCGATACCGAGAAGGATTTATGCCTAGTGCAACGATGAAGGAGCCTGAGGTTATGGTGGCAGTGAGCGTATTGTGTGCCAAGTCAGAGACGGATGCTTTGGACTGGAGTCGTGACATGGCGGAGAGGCGCAAGCTGGATGGGAAAGAACATTCAACTGAGCCGAATTCAAGTGGTACCGCGGTCTCTAATACAAATGATGAAGCCGTTAGTGATCAAAATGAATCGGTACGGCACTATGCAGGTACGCCTGAGCAGGTATGGGCTCGATTAAAAGAGGTGAGTCGAAGGCTGGATACGGAAAGGTTGCTTCTGATTACGGCAGGACCAGATTATGAGCGCAGGTTGGATTCATATCGATTGCTGGCTGAGCATAAGACGGCAATACTGAACTAGGCTGATCATTTTATGATGTTAGCCGTTGAAATCCGAACAAACCGAAGAGCTGCAGATCGGGACTTTACCGTATGCTGCAGCTCTTCGGTTTGGACTTTGTCAAGATTCAACAATTTTTTACAAAACCAAGCATCTTAATGACAAAATAATGTTATAATACTTTACGTCTATTTTCCTATCGATATTTCCTATCGATATAATATAGAGAAGTTCTTTTGACAAGAGGTCAAAAGAAGGGGAAAACAATGACATAAGCACCTGAATTCGGGATGACCGAAGAGGTCAAGGGGGAAATCATATGTTCAGCAGATTCAAGATCAAGAGTATCGGTCTGCGTATCAGCATCGCGTTCTACTTGTTAATCCTCTGTTTAATTATTTTGAGTGTCACGATTGTCACCCGGATGAATTCAATTGAAACCAACACGAATGAAATTACGAACAATTGGATGCCATCAATCCAGCAAATTAACCGGTTAAATTATACCACAGAGCATGTCCTGTCGCTGAGTTATCGTCACTTTGACGCGGATGAAACAGACAAGGCATTTTTGTCAGAAGAGCGTACCAAGTATATTCGTGAAACGACGCAGGCGATTAAAATCTATGATCAGCAGGAGAAGTCTGCGGAAGAGCTCGAACACTGGAATGCGTTCAAGAACAAATGGGAAGCGTATCTCAAGATTAATACGCAATCGATCAAGCTGAGTGATGAGGGTCAGACACAGCTGGCGAAGGAAGTAGCTGATAAAGGTGCTGATTCCTTTGACACCATGCAAGTCGATCTTGATTATCTTGTGGAATACAATCAGGAACAATCCAATCTTGCGGCAGCCCAAACGATCAGATCAGTGCAAGATGGTAGATTAATCATCATAATTGGTGTTCTTGTCATGATTGCCATTACAGCGATCAGCATTCCGATTATTCGTTCACAGGTCGTGAAACCACTGCTACGTGTCATTAGTGCGGTGAAACTGATTGCAGAAGGCCAATTGAATGTTCAGGACATACATACCAAACATGAGGATGAAGTTGGTGTTCTGGCCAAAGCAGTGAATGACATGAAAGGTAACCTGACTTCCATGGTTCTGAGCGTCAGAAGAATTGCGGAAGCTGTTAATCTACAAAGTGGGGAACTGGCAATATCCTCAGAAGAGGTTAAGATTGGTAGTCGCCAGATTGCTGTGACCATGGAAGAGTCAGCCAAGGCCGCTGAGAGCCAGGCAGAGACAGCCGTGGAATCAGCCCGTACGGTTGAAGTGTTGAATGATCACATTCAGAATCATACGGAACAAGGTAGCCAGCTACGCGTCATGTCGGATCTTGTACTGGAGCAAGGCTTGAATGGTCGCAAGGTGATGGAACAATCCGTGCAGCAGATGCAACAGATTTCCGGTTCGGTCTCTGCTTCCATGAACAAGATGGAACGGTTGAATCGTAAAAATGAAGATATTTCCAAGCTGGTTCAAGTCATTCATGACATTGCACGCCAAACCAATCTGCTGGCATTAAATGCCTCCATTGAGGCAGCACGCGCGGGAGAGAGTGGACGCGGGTTCGCTGTAGTGGCATCAGAAGTGCGGAAGTTATCTGAGGCTGTGCAGACTTCGGTTGAAGAGATCACGGCGATTACCGAGGATATTCAGCAGGAGTCACAAGGGGTGGTTGCGGAATTACGTACGAACGTTCAGGAGACCGAACTGGGTCAGGAACATGTGCTTACTTCAGGTCAACTCTTCCGTACAATTAACGAATCGGTGGAAGGCATGGTTGGTGTCATCGGCACTATGACAGATGGTCTCGCAGGCATGCAGGAAGCAAGCGGACGAATGAATGATTTTAGTCAGCAGATTTCCGCTGTTTCGGAACAATCGGCAGCGAGTGTGGAAGAAGTTTCTGCATCGGCGGAAGAGCAAGTAAGTTCCATGGAGACGATTAGCGGCAACATTCAAAGTCTGAAAGAATTATCGGAAGATTTGCTTACATCCATTGAAAAATTAAAAATATAACCTTCTTCTTATAATAGAAGAAGCTGGAATCATGCAGGCGGCTAATGGTGAGAAATCAGTATGATATATGAGCTGTTGGCCTATAACGTTTACTGGCAAGGACGATTAGATTTCCAATGTTATAATCTCAAAATAAAGTAAGGCGTTCCTCAACAATGGGAACACCTTATTTTTTTCTGTCCAAATAGATACGTGCAAGGAAATGGATAGTTGTCTAGGAGCCTAACATTGTATACAATGACTACCTGAAGCAAACGTATGAGTCGTATTTGATATGTCTTCAATGAGCTTACTATTTATATAGAAGAAACATGATTAATGAAGGAAGGAGAGGGGAATTTTGCCTGAAGAAACACTTGGTATGTACGCTACTTCTGGGAAACACCTCTACACCTTTGCTTGCCACGAGAACGAGCAAGGATTATGCATGCTGGAGCTGACTACGCTGCTTGAACCGAGTTCGGAGATCCGTATGGATATGGGGTCGTATGTGTGGTCTGAACGATGTATTCCACCTGGACGCAGTCCTTTTATCCACGGCAGACTAGACGTGATCGGCGAAGGGGAGACTGTGATGGATCTGCTTCCTCTTGCCAAAAATATTCACCTGTTGCCAGATGAGACATTCAAGGTAGTTTGTCTAAAAGAAGGGGATCAAGCCCCTGATTATGCACAGTCTCGTCAACTGGAAAAAGAAGTTGGCATGTGCATTAAAGGCAAGGCACAGATGAAACAACCTAAGGTGACTTTCGGCCTAATCCGAACAGGAGAAAAATGGATCTTGGGCCAGTGGACAGAAGCGGATCGATCATGGCAGATTCATCGGCAGAAGCCGCAAAATTACTCAACTGGATTTGGCATCACGCTTGCGAGAGCGCTGGTTAACATTGCTGTTCCGAGAGTAGAAAACCATCGGTTGCTTGATCCATGCTGTGGTATGGGAACGGTTGTGATTGAGGCTTTATCCATGGGAATTGATGCAAAAGGTAACGATCTCAATCCGCTGGCTGTCCGAGGTGCGCGAATCAATCTGCCGCATTATGGATATGATTCAGATCGAATCACACTGGGGGATATGAATGAACTGCAAGATTTGTATGATGCGGCAATTCTGGACATGCCCTATAATCTCTGCTCTGTACTTCCGGATGCTGAGCAACGAGCCATGCTGGAGAGTTTGCGCAGATTGGCAAAACGGGCGGTGATTGTTTCCACAGAGTGGGTAGAAGAGCACTTGTTGGAAGCGGGATGGACTGTAAAAGAGTACCGAACAGTACACAAAGGCACGTTTATACGTCATATTTGGCTGTGTATGTAAGCGTGAAAAAACAAAAACTCTACCTCTGAGGAAATTTCCAGAGGTAGAGTTTTTTACTGTGTACATTTCAATTGATATCGTTGATCTAATTTGCACAATATTGCATGGGAACGGGTGTTTGTGTTAATATTTATGACTATAATCCACAAGGTTCACTGGCAGGGTATCGCCAGCGACGTAAGCTTCCAGATTTTTGACGAAAATATCGACTGCTCGATCCGCGTATTGCTCTGTACTTCCTGCGATATGAGGCGTAATTAACACGTTCTCCATGCCCCATAGCGGGTGGTCTGCAGGAAGAGGTTCTTCTTCGAACACATCGAGTGCGGCGAAGGCAACTTGGCCGTTTTGGAGTGCATTCAGCAAGGCTTCCGTTTTCACACTGGGGCCACGGCCTACATTGACAAAGCAGGCACCGGATCGGAACTGCTCAAATGCAGTTTGATCATATATATGTTTGGTTTCATCAGTTAGCGGTAAAATGTTAATTACATAATCGCCCTGGCTCAAGGCTTCATGTAAACCGGTCATGTCGTACATTTGGTCCACATTGGGGACATCCTTACCTGAGCGGCGAACTCCGATCGTGCGCATGCCGAGTGCTTTAAGAATACGGGCTGTTTCCGTACCGATCTCACCTACACCAACGATGACCGCTGTTTTGCCATGCAGTTCCGGCAGTGGTTTGGCAGGAGCTTTCCATTCGGCCTGCTGTTGATGCAGCATAGCTTGTCTCAGCCAGCGACTATGGGATAACATCATGCCCAGAATAATTTCGGTGATTGGAATCGCGTGAACTCCATTTGCACTGGTGACCTGAACGTTCTTTTGTTGCAAATCTGCGAAGGGGAGATTGTCCACACCAGCAGACCAGACCTGAACCCATTTCAACAGGCTGTCCTGTTTCAATGCATGTTCTGTGACGAGTGGGGACCAGCCGAGAATAATCTCAGCTTCTTTCAACTCAGCGGGGTCCAATTCCTTGGCTTTTCCGAATTTCAGGGTGTATCCCGGTGCAGCATTCTGAATGCGTTGTTGCTGTTCTTCGGATAGAGATGGAAAACATACAATTTTACCCATAATGTGTGGTCCTCCTGAGATAAATAGTTTGATGAGTTTGATGATTAAAGTGTATCAGATTTGGTGTTGGATGTGCATTAAGGTGGGAAATGCAGGAATCTAGCCTTATTTGCAAATGGTTATATTTGTGTCACTCTATACTTACCCAACTTGAAACGATATGTATAGTTATGAAATAATAGAGCGAACTTTAGAGAGGTGTAGGCAATGAATAACCAATCACATCAGGATCATTCATCCCGACGGGAAAGATTGTTTGTAGCCATTCGTCTTCCTGTTGCTGTTCAGCAGTCTCTTCAGATGGATGCGAGGCTTGTACAGAACAAGCTAGATTTTCGTAAATGGACAGATCATAGAGATTATCATATAACCTTGCAATTTCTGGGGGATACATTAGTTAGTGACATCGGGCACCTGCGAAAAGCACTGCGCTCAGCAGCAAGCGGATTTCAGCCGTTTGAACTTCAGCTTTCCGACTGGGGCACATTTGGACTTGAAGAAGCACCTAAGGTACTTTGGAAAGGTGTTAGCGGAGAGATAGAGCACTTGTTTTCATTGCAAAAACAAATCGTGCAGGCGACTTCGCCCCTGGGGTATGAAGCTGAATTAAGACCTTATGCTCCCCACATTACCATTGCCAGAAAATATCTGGGACAGCTTCCAGGTAATGAAAATAAAGGGATATCTGGAGTTCTTCCGGAACATTCCACAGGTGTTAATTCATGGATGGTGGAGGACATTGAACTTTATGTGACAAGGCTGGGACAATCGCCAATGTATGAGGTCGTGGATACGTTCACTTTTTCCTGATAATCATTTTTATGCCATAAAATCACATTGACATAACGTTTATCCCTATGTAATATTAGCCATCGTTATTCAAATTCTTTTTTTTGGGTTACTTAGTTAAGGGAATTGTTTCGACAGGAGGAATCTTCGAATGAACATTATAAGCAAAAATCGTTGGGTAGCACCGATGTTATCAGTGCTGCTTGTATGTATAGTGGGGGTAAATGTCGTTCAGGCGACGGGGAAGTGGAATGAAGCTAGTGATAGTAAACAGATGACCGAACTTGCGGCTTCTGGGCAAAATAACCAAACATCTACGCAAGAAGAGAGGCGCATGATGGAAGATGGGACAAGTCTGTCCTCTAATCTGTCTGCCCAAACTGTAGCGTGGACTGAATCTCTGCCAGCGAAGAACTGGCTTACGACTGCTCAAGAAGAGCAGGAATTGCAAGAAGCCAAGGCCAAGAACAAAGCTAGAGCGGTAGCTGCGGCCAAAGCCAAAAAAGAAGCTGCACTGAAATTGGCCAAAGTGAAACGTGCCAAAGAAGTCGCTGCTGTAACAACTCCCCCCAAAAAACTATACTTTACACGGACCAAACTTCTGAACCAGGAAGAGTCGAAACTTGCAACCTGGTCATACAGTGTGTCCGATAAAGAACTGCATCTGCTGCAAAAAATCGTCATGGCAGAAGCGGAAGGTGAACCGTACGAAGGCAAAGTGGCAGTTGCCAATGTTGTCTTAAACCGGCTGCGGTCAGCCAATTTTCCCGATACCATTTACAAGGTCATCTATCAGAAATCCCAGTTTAGTCCTGTAGCGAACGGACGTATGAAACGTGTGGTTCCCAACGAGGACAGCATCAAAGCAGTGAATGCTGCGTTGAACGGGAAGAAGGAAGTTGCCGATGATACGTATTATTTCTTATCATTGACGCTTGCTGACGATCTGACAGTTGCTCGCTCGCAGAAAAAAGTAAAAACGATCGGTCATCATACTTTTTACAAGTAATTGACCCGTAAATTCTGCAAACAGGCAGGGTAGTTAACTGTGTGTGCATCACACCGCCCTTGAAAAAGCCTGAATCGTAGTTTTATTTCGTTATTTAAAAATATCGATATACTCTAAATTACCCTTTTTTCTGCCAAATCATACGGTGGAATGAGTGAAAATAAAAGAAGGTTCCCTTCCAAAAATTCGGAAGGGAACCTTCTTTGTATATCGTGGGCAATTGTCTTGTCCCCAATAACACCTCGTCAGAGCTGTTCTATAGGTCCATAGAGGCGTCAGAATGGTATTCTGGTACCTGACAAGGACGTGGCAGTAATTCCGGCTGTGAAGCGCTCCAGGGAGGTTGTTGTGACTTCGGCTGTCGTCGGAAACAATAAGTCATGAACAGCTTGAGCACAGCACTTCGGATCATAGACCGAATGGTTACCAGAAATATGCGCTACGTTCAGCGGGCTTTCAGTTTGAGTAGATGCCTGCTCCACTAGTTGTCTGAAACGATTGGTGATCACGTCCGCAGAGTGAATGACCTGGCCGTATCCGGCTTGTACAAAGTATTCACAGTTCTCTTCCTCTTGACCTGCAATCGGGGGAATAAACAACATCGGTAGACCCTTGGCCAGCGCTTCAGTGCAGGTCATGCCACCTGGCTTCGTAATCAGCACATCGGATACATCCATCAGTTTGCTTACTTCCCGTGTGTATCCCAGAATACGAATATTCGGATGCTGGAAGCAAGGCATTTCCTTCATTTTTGCGATCATTTTTTCATTGCTTCCTAGACAGAAGATCAATTGAACACGATCTGCCCAAGACGTGAGAGCTTTCATATGATCCTCATCAAACGAAAGTCCCCATCCGCCACCCATAAGTAGCGCTGTAGGCATGTTCTGAAGCCCCATCTCTTCCCGTAGCTTCACCTTATCTCCTGCTTCCCAGAAGTCTGGATGCACAGGGATTCCCGTGATCTGAATATGGGAGGGATCGACACCCCGGATCTCAAGCAATGCTTTGACCTGAGGGGTAGAGACCAGATATTTGTTCACTTCCGGATTAATCCATGTTCCGTGCACGTCATAATCCGTCACAACCGTATAGAGCGGGATATTCAGACCCTGGCGTTTGAGCCGGGAGATGACAGCATTCGGAAAAGGATGGGTACAGATCACCGCATCGGGTTTCAGTTGGGATACGACCTGTGCCGTCTGTGTATAGAAAATTCGGTGCAACGCCAGCTTGGTAAAACCATTTAATGATTTATTGTACTGTGTGCGGTACAACAGGCTGACCAGTTTGGGTTGAACCGATAGTGTCTTTCGATATGCAGAGAAAATTAGTGGAGCTACCGTTGGGTTCAAAAATTTGCCTAGTTCAATGACACGACTGTGAACATGTGGACTGACTTTTTTGATGCCATGTGCCAGCGCATGAGCGGCCTGAGTGTGACCGGTACCGAAACCTTCCGATAATAAGAGCACTCTTGGTTTTCGCATGAGTTCACCTTTATTCATAAGTTTTAATTCAAAAAGAAGATTTTCATTGTTTATTCTAGCTATGGAATGCGTTACTACATGAATATACATTGAAGCACAAAATCATGTTTCTTCTATGAATATTTACACCATATATCATACAATGAGACAACTTAAACTTCATTATATACACGTATTATCTGAGTCATCTTACACTATAGACGACGACAGAAGGAGTTTCCACTGCATTTAGGTTAAAAAATATTAACACAATTTTTAAAATGTTAGGGTTGCAATCTGTTTTCGAAGGTGGTATTGTAGTTTTTGACCGAATGACTGAATTGTATTTTTGGTCATTTATGTAGAGCGATTGAACAATGAATGTGATTAAAGGAGGGATTAGATGGCTCCGATTGACAGGAGACAGCAGGTTATTCATGCAGCAGCCCAGTCGTTTGCCATGTTTGGATACAAAGCAACGACGATGGATCAGGTCGCCAAGATTGCGAACGTTGGCAAAGGAACGATCTATACGTTTTTCACCAATAAGGAACAATTGTTTGATCAGATCCTGGTAGAAGTGATTCAGGAAATGAAAAACATCGCGCATCGTGAAGTACATCAGGAAAGTGCATTTTTCGATAATCTGTTTCGGGTACTGGATGCCTTGTTGGAGTTTCGTCGTGATCACGATCTGCTCGTTAAGTTATCTCAGGAGCTGAAGGACTTTGGAACGCTGCAGGCCAAGGAAGGTTTGGACAAGGTGGAGAAAGTAATCTCCGACTTTCTGGCTAAGGAGCTTGAGAAAGCAAAAGACAATGGAGAGATTCGAGATTGTGATCCGCAAGTCGTCGCATTTATGATGATTCGCCTGTATATTGCACTCACCTCAGACTGGAGCAAACAACATCAACCGCTGAGCAAAGAGGAAATCAAGACTTACTTTCGCCTTTTCTTAATGGAAGGAATTGCTGCTGTAACGTAATCCGAATTTAATCTACTATAATATAAGGATTTTCACGCGTATCAAGCAGGGAGGCTTGTCGGAAGACAGGTTGTTTTTTTGTCCTAAAGTGACCGTTTGAGGAAAGTGGTCACTTCGTGTTTCAGTATGTTTTCTGGAATGCGACATTGTATTTCATTATGGTTATTCCTGCTCATGGAGCAGAGAGATTAAGGGGAGAAAATGACATGAAATCTTTATCCGTGTTTTTCAAGGATGTGGGATCGGCCGTGAGAAACCCGAAGGTGTTGATCCCTGTTATCGCAATTATGTTTATACCGATCCTGTATAGTGGCATCTATCTGGCGGCCTATTGGGACCCGTATGGTCATGTGGATGAGATGCCGGTTGCCGTTGTTAATCTGGACAAAGGCGCTGAGTTGGAGGGCAAATCCCTCCATGTAGGTAGTGATCTGGTGGATGAGTTGAAGAAAAATGCCGATTTTAAATGGGATTTTGTCAGTGCCAGTCAAGCCAAAGAAGGCATGAATAATGACAAATATTATATGCAAATTACGATTCCGGAGAACTTCTCATCTCAAGCAACAACATTGCTCGATGACAAGCCGGAGCCGGCTGATCTGATCTATGAACCGAATGGCAATTATAGCTTTGTCGGTGCACAGATCGGTAAGACCGCTATTAAGGACCTGAAAGCAAAAGTCTCAGCCAAAGTAACGGAATCCTATGCAGAGACATTGCTCGACAAGTTCTCCGAAGTATCGGATGGCTTGGCTGAGGCAGGCGATGGGGCGGGTGAACTGAATACCGGCGCAGGCAAACTGGATGATGGTGCTGTTAAGCTCAAGGATAACCTGGCGAAGCTTGCATCCGGAACGCTTGAACTTCAGGAAGGACTTTCTCCATTAAGTGATGGTGTTAACGCGTTGCACACAGGGGCAACCAAGCTTGAAAGTGGAACATCAAATCTTGTATCCGGTTTGCAACAGCTTCAGGCAGCCGCATCGAGCCAGCTTCAGAGCGGAGCAGATCAGTTGAAGGATGGCAGCGCCAAGTTGGAAACCGGACTCCAGTCTTCACTGGATGGCACAAGTAAGTTGCAGGCTGGCCTGAAATCTTCAGAACAGGGCAGTGCGAAGCTGGCGGATGGTCTGCAAAGTGCAGTTCAGGGCAGCGGTACACTGGCAACAGGCCTGCAATCGGCTGTAGATGGCAGTTCCAAGGTTGCTGATGGTGCACAGGGCGTAGCCGCCGGATTGAAACAGCTTGCTGCATCGAACCCCGAACTGGCTGAAAATGCGGATGTACAGAAGCTGCTTGTGGCAAGTGAGGCTGTTGCTGGCGGCAGTGCACAATTGCATGAGAGCGAGCAGAAGCTGGCGCAAGGTGCAGATCAGCTGCATCAGGGTAACCAGCAACTGGCTGCGGGTGCAGCCGAGCTTCATGGAGGTCAGGAGCAACTTCTGGCTGGTGCGAACCAACTGGTGGATGGTCAGAAGCAATTGCTGGCTGGTGCCGGGCAGCTTAGTCAAGGAGGCGCGAAACTCTCCGATGGTCTGAAGCAGTTCAGCGGCAAATTGGGTGATGCTGCAAGTGGCGGTACATTGCTTGCAGATGGTGCCAAGCAGCTGGGCTCAGGAACAACAGCTTTGCAAACGGGTGTAGGTAAACTCAGTGGTGGCGTTAGTTCACTAACCGATGGTTCCAAGCAATTGGGTGATGGTGCGGGCAAACTGGCTGACGGCCTTACTGAGCTAAAAGATGGCTCGAGTGAATTGGAAACCAAGCTGAATGATGCCGCACAGAAAACATCCGAAGTTAAGAAAACGGATGATGTAGTGAACATGTTCGCTGAACCGGTAAACTCCTCGGAGAATACAGCAGAGAACGTGAGCAATTATGGTACAGGATTGACACCGTTCTTCCTGTCGATCGGTCTGTTTGTGGGATCGTTGATTTCCACGATTGTATTGAAAATGCGGGAAACGTCCGTACCTGGTGCAACAGGCTGGAATCGTTTTGTCAGCCGGACACTGGTATTTGGGTCCGTAAGTATTTTCCAATCAGTTATCGTGGCAAGTTTCATGTTATATGGTCTTGGACTGGAGACGCACAGCGTAGGGCTGTTCTACCTGTTTACCATTATTACGGGGCTGACCTTCATGTTGATTGTTCAGGCACTTGTAACCTGGCTGGATCTGCCTGGACGTTATGTTGTCATTCTGCTGCTGGTCTTCCAGCTTGCGGCTAGTGCAGGAACCTTCCCGGTAGAACTGATTCCATCGTGGCTTCAGGCATTTAGCCCTTGGTTGCCAATGACACACAGCATTATGGGCTTCAAAGCCGTGGTATCGAGTGGTAATCTGGATGTGATGTGGCATCAGGCAGGTATTCTTAGCATCTATGCAGGTGTATCCATTCTGCTGACGCTTGCTTACTTTCTCTGGAATGGCAGACGTCCGAAAAAAGAAGTCGAACAGGCTGATTCTAGTCAAGTTGTGACGGCATAAGTCGAACCTGATCTTAAGCAGGGTCATATTTTTGAAAAAAACTTTATTTTCTTGTAGTGAAATTATGCAATATAGTAGTCAAATAGTGCAAATAGCCTGTGACCCCAAATAGGGGTTGCAGGCTATTTTGTATACAAATGCATAGAGAAGTAAAGTTTCGCTGGCTTAAGCAGTGAAAATTTGGTGGAATTATGGATAAACGTAGGCGGCACATGGAACGATTTTCTTCTGTCAGCAATTTAATTCAGTTGTACTCTGGCTTAAAAAGTGTATAATTATTCGAAAAAGAGATGAATTTAAACGTCACTACTGTAAAGCTGTACTGCAAAACATTTCTTATCAGAGGTATTAAAAAGTTTAAATTGCGCTGATGTTAGGTCGGTGTTAAAATAATAGAACTATATCAAAAAAACGTCGCTCCATTTCAGTAGCCGTGCCAGCGGCTGCGTGTTGATTTATACAGGCTGTTTGCCGGATCGTCCGGATCAGCTCATCTCATTTAATGGCTTCTGCCCAATAGCAGGCATTATTTTTGACAGTCTCATGCTGTCACCTCTTCTATCTAGCAGGCTCTATCGCAAGCGAAAGGCCAGCTCCTCCCGTTTCATTGTTGCCTGTTGCCTATGTTCTTGATCTTTCCGAAATACTTCATTATAGAAAGGTTGCGTTCCATGAGACACATCGGATTACCTCCAAAACAGGGTCTGTATGACCCGCAGTTCGAAAAAGACGCATGCGGAATGGGTTTTGTTGCCAACATCAAAGGAGTACCTTCACACGATATCGTTAGTCAGGCACTGACCATGCTCAGTAACATGGAACACCGTGGAGGACAGGGAAGTGAGCCGAATTCCGGTGACGGAGCAGGTATCCTGATTCAGATTCCACATCGCTTTTTTGCAGAGGAAGCGAAACGCCTTGGTTTTGCATTGCCTGAACAGGGATTCTATGGCGTAGGAATGTTGTTCCTTTCCCAGGACCCTGCCATTCGCAGTGCGCATGAAGAGAGCCTTAAGAAGATTATTGAAGAAGAAGGTCAGACGTTCCTGGGTTTCCGGGATGTTCCTACTTTTGATGAAATGCTTGGCCGTTCTGCGCTTGCAGCAAAACCTTATGTACGTCAGGTGTTTATTGGAAGATCCGCAGATGTGAAGGATGAGCTTGGATTCGAGCGTAAGCTGTATGTTATTCGCAGATGCGCTGAGCTGGCTATTCGTTATTCGGCAGATGAAGCAGAAGGTGGTTCGTTCTACCTTCCGAGCATGTCTTGTCGCAAAATTGTATATAAAGGCATGCTGACAACTGAACAAGTTGGCGGGTTCTATCTGGATCTGCAGGAAGAACTCGTGGAATCGGCCATTGGACTTGTGCATTCCCGTTTCAGTACCAACACCTTCCCCAGCTGGGAACGTGCCCACCCGTATCGTTTCATGATCCACAACGGTGAGATCAATACGATGCGTGGTAACGTGAACTGGATGCATGCACGGCAATCCTTGTTCGAGAGCGAGTTGTTTGGTAACGACATCGCGAAAGTAAAACCGGTTATCAATCCGGACGGTTCGGATACAGCCATGTTTGATAACACGCTGGAGTTCCTGTATCTGAGTGGTCGTTCCCTGCCACACGTGGCGATGATGATGGTTCCTGAACCTTGGAGCACAGATGAGGACATGGACCCTGCCAAAAAAGCATTTTATGAATATCACAGCACGATGATGGAGCCTTGGGATGGACCAGCAGCAATGGCCTTTACAGATGGTTTGCAAATTGGTGCAACACTTGACCGTAATGGATTGCGTCCAGCTCGTTATTATGTAACCAAGGATGACCGTATTATCCTGTCCTCCGAAGTTGGGGTACTTGATATTGCGCCGGAAGAGATCCTGTACAAAGATCGTCTGCGTCCAGGTCGGATGTTGCTTGTGGATACACAAGAAGGCCGCATCATCGCGGATGAGGAAGTAAAAGCAATCATTGCAGCCGAGAATCCGTATCAGGATTGGCTTGATGAGCATTTGATGGATCTGAGCGAGTTGCCGGACGCACCGGAACTTCCTGATCCAAAACATGATAACGTGACCCAGCTTCAGCTCGCTTATGGTTATACATTTGAAGAACTACGTAAAATCCTGGAGCCGATGGCAACAACAGGTATGGAAGCTACGGGTTCGATGGGTTATGATGCACCGCTGGCTGTGCTGTCCGATCGTCCACAGCGTCTGTACAACTACTTTAAACAGATGTTCGCCCAGGTAACCAACCCGCCAATCGATGCAATCCGTGAAGAGATTGTAACGTCTACGGCAACAACCATTGGTCCTGAGCGCAACTTGCTGAACCCTGAACCGGAGAGTTGTCGCCAGATCCGTCTGGATACACCGGTATTGTCTAATGAAGACTTTGCGAAGATTCGCCATGTGCGTCGCCCAGGCTTCCGCTCCATGACGATTCCAATCTTCTTCACCGCTGCGGAAGGGGCAGAAGGACTTCGCAAAGCGATGGATTTGCTCTTCGAAGCTGCAGATCGTGTCATCGACAAAGGTCATAACATTCTGATCCTGTCTGACCGCGGTGTGGACGCAGAGAATGCTGCCATTCCTGCATTGCTTGCTGTAGCAGGTCTGCATCACCATCTGATTCGCCAGGGAACCAGAACCAAAGTCAGCATTATGCTTGAATCGGCAGAACCGCGTGATATTCACCACTACGCGTTGCTGCTGGGTTATGGTGTAAGTGCGGTGAACCCTTATCTGGCCTTTGAAACGCTGGATGACATGATTCAGCAAGGATTGCTGCGTGGTATCTCGCATGAGAAAGCAGTGAAAAACTACATTAAAGCAGCTACCAAAGGCGTTACTAAAGTGTTGTCCAAAATGGGGATTTCTACGATTCAATCGTATCGTGGAGCTCAAATCTTCGAAGCGGTAGGTCTGAAATCAGACTTCGTTGACCGTTACTTTACCTGGACACCTTCCCGTATCGGTGGAATTGGGTTGGAAGAAGTGGCAGCCGAAGCGTTGACACATCATAACCGTGCCTTTACGGAAAAAGACGGTAACGATAAAGTATTGGATTCCGGTGGGGATTATCAATGGCGTAACGACGGAGAAGAGCATCTGTTCAATCCGCAAACCATTCATACCCTGCAACATGCGGTACGCACTGGGGATTACAAGCTGTATAAAAAATATTCCAAACTTGTGCAAGGTGAGAATGATCAATTGTTGACCATTCGCTCCATGCTGAAGCTGAAACCGGTAGGAGCTTCCATTCCACTCGAAGAAGTTGAATCCGTAGAAGATATCATGCGTCGATTCAAAACAGGTGCAATGTCCTTCGGTTCGATCAGTAAAGAGGCGCATGAAGATCTTGCCATCGCTATGAACCGTGTTGGAGGTAAATCCAATACCGGTGAAGGTGGAGAAGACCCGGCTCGCTTCATTAAAGATAGCAACGGGGATTCCCGTCGTAGTGCGATTAAACAGGTAGCATCCGGACGTTTTGGTGTTACATCCAACTACTTGGTTAATGCCGACGAGATTCAGATTAAAATGGCTCAGGGAGCTAAACCAGGTGAAGGCGGACAGCTGCCAGGACGTAAAGTGTATCCTTGGGTTGCTGAAGTTCGTGGATCTACACCGGGTGTAGGTCTGATCTCGCCACCACCGCATCACGATATCTACTCAATCGAAGATCTGGCAGAGTTGATCTATGACTTGAAAAATGCCAATCCGCGTGCTGAGATTAACGTGAAGCTGGTATCGGAAGTGGGTGTGGGTACCATCGCAGCTGGTGTAGCCAAAGGCCGTGCCGATATTATCCTTGTCAGCGGTTATGACGGTGGTACAGGTGCATCGCCGCAAGGTTCGATTCGCCACGCAGGTATGCCTTGGGAACTAGGTCTTGCAGAGACACATCAAACGTTGATGTTGAACAATCTGCGTGACCGTGTTGTCCTCGAAACAGATGGCAAAATGCTTAACGGCCGTGACCTGGCGATTGCTGCCTTGCTAGGAGCAGAAGAGTATGGATTCTCTACGGCACCGCTCGTTGCACTTGGCTGTATCATGATGCGTGTCTGTCAGATGGATACCTGTCCGGTTGGTGTAGCGACACAGAATCCGGAATTGCGTAAAAATTATATGGGTGATCCAGCTCATGTGGTTAACTTCATGCGATTTGTTGCTGAAGATGTGCGTGAGATCATGGCTGATCTTGGTTTCCGTACTATTCAGGAGATGGTCGGACGTACAGATTGCCTCGAAACGGTAGAAGCCGTAGATCACTGGAAGAAAAAAGGTGTGGATCTGTCTGTATTGCTGCACGTGCCTGAAATGCCGGAAGGTTCTGCACGTTACCGTACACAGCATCAGAATCACCAATTGGAAGAAACGCTGGATATGCAACAATTGTTGCCACTGGCACAGGCTGCTATTGAATCCAGTCAACCGGTTGAAGCGGTGCTTCCAATTACAAACGTTAACCGTGCAGTAGGTACCATTTTGGGTAGTGAGATCACACGCAAATATGGACTCGCAGGATTGCCTGAAGATACGGTTAAATTTAAGTTTGTCGGCTCTGCCGGACAAAGCTTTGGGGCCTTTGTACCTAAAGGTATGACCTTGACCGTTGAAGGGGATTCCAATGACTACGTAGGTAAAGGACTGTCCGGAGGTAAACTGATCGTGATGCCTTCTCCGAAAGCAACGTTTGAGGCGGAAGATAACATCATTATTGGTAATACGGCTCTCTACGGAGCAACAAGCGGTGAAGCGTATATCCGTGGTATTGCGGGTGAGCGATTTGCTGTACGTAACTCGGGCGCCAAAGTAGTTGTTGAAGGTGTAGGCGACCATGGTTGTGAGTATATGACAGGTGGACGTGTCGTTGTACTGGGCGATACAGGTCGTAACTTTGCAGCAGGGATGTCCGGAGGTATTGCCTATGTGTATGATCCGGAAGGCACATTCCTGAAACGTTGTAATCTGGAAATGGTTCTTTTGGAGCGTATCGAAGATGTGGCAGAAAGTGCAGATCTGCGAGGCATGATTCAACGTCATGTTGCCAACACAGGAAGTGCTGTCGGTCAGCGCGTTCTGGATAACTGGCAAGATGCGCTGAATCAGTTCGTTCGGGTTATTCCGAAGGACTTCAAACGTATGACAGAACAGATCGAACGGATTCAGGCAACAGGTTTGACTGGAGAAGCAGCGCTGCTTGCAGCGTTTGAAGCGAATATGCGTGAACTTGCACGTGCTGGAGGTTAATAACTTCCTTGTTCAAAGTTATAAGTGCATGAACAGGTTGTATTAAGAATAATAGGAGCAATATGGTTGCCATTCCGGCACCATATTGCTCCTATTTTGCTTTCGACAAAATTAGAACCCCATCAAAAAACGTTATCGCCATGAGACGACAACATCGAGGAACTTTCTCAAGTATAATAAGGCTAGTTTTGGAGGGCAGGGAAAGTATAAAGATAAGAGAGGTTAGCGGAATGAATATGAAGCATCCAAACAGGGACGATCGTAGGCCGACAGGTAAACAAGTCGAAGCAACCCAGATGGACATCATGAAGGTGTTACTGCAATGCGGAATCGACCCGGAGCGTTGGAACCATTTCGTATCCTCCGTCAACAACAAGCGTCCTTGACACAATAGACAAGCATGGAATGAAAGGGAATTAAGACACAAAAAAAGCCCAGAAGCCAGAGAGGTTATCTCTCGGGAACTGGGTCCTCTTTTCGGGTTTAGTCCATGCTGCGTTCCATTCGGACAAATGCAATAAAACGACGTGCCTCTTCTTCTGTTAAAGACTTCCCATCAATCATCAGATCGAAGCGTTCTAACACTTCTTTGTCCGATAACTCCAAGGTATCCACGAAATCACGTACGTCTTCATCCATCACGACATCACTTTGCTTTGTACGTCCTATAAGATAATCGATAGACACCTCAAAGATGTCAGCAAGTCTCGTTAACACTTCGAAATCCGGTTTACGTCGATTCTTCTCGTAGTGGGAGAGAGCAGCTCTTGTAATATGAATGGAGCTCGCAAGTTCTTCTTGAGTAAGTCCCCGCTGTTCCCGTAATTCTGCAATGCGATTTCCGTAGCTCATAAGCTATTTCCCCCTGAACGACATCAAATATATATTGAAACAATCCTGAGCCAAGTGTTTGATCAGGGCAGCTTTCCTGCAAAAGAGTAACTCCTCATGTGTTTCCTTTAACCCATTTCCATTTGTAAATAGGTCTGTCTAAGGACATCTCAAATTGTCGTAAATCAAAAGAACCATGTCCAAATACCGCTTGACATGATACGTATTGTATCGTAAATTGGACGTATGGAGTTACAAAATGTATCATTTGGAATATTTTAAGTATCTCCTTGTTGCCTGGACCATATACCTGTGAGAAGGAAGTGGAGGCAGTCCATGTAGGCTAATCCATTCTAAAGGAATGAAACCATGTATTCAATAATTCAGGAATGGGCTGATATGAAATTAAATGTCCATATGTACATTCAGGAGTTTCATGGGAAAATGGTAGACCGCAAAAGACGCCCTGTTCTGTTACTTGGAATGGACACTCAAGCAATCACCTTCCTGAGCGACCTGAACTTGCCGGTATCATCAGAAATGCTCATTGGTTTGGATGTTGAAGATCAACATGTATGTGTACGACTTCACGCAAGGTTGCAATGGAAACAGCCCTTCGGAGAGCTCACAATGTATCATTCAAACTTGCATATTCAGCACGAACAGAAACTATATATAACTGGACAGTTAAACACAATGCTTACTGAAGTTCAGTTTCCCGCGGTTTCCCGTTTTCAGTATGAAAAGGCAACAGAACAAAAGGCTCTGCAGGAACCCTATCATTACATTGATTTCACCATATAATTCCAAGTCGATTCTTAACAATTTCTGAACAAAACATGTACTTAACGCCATTTTACTATATTTCATAGCGTTATGCATTAGTTCTTTAACACCAAAAGCATTTGCGCAATGAATAAAGGGGCGAGGGGGCTCATACTATTTCAGGAAGTTTGGATATGGTTGAAATGCACTGCCACATATTATCCGGCCTAGATGATGGTCCTGTTCGAATGGAGCAGTCCGTTGCGATGGCTGAGAAGGCGGCAGCCTCAGGAATTACCTCCATTATTGCTACTCCGCATCACCTGAACGGGCAATACAACAATGAACCGATGGTGGTCAATCAGGCCGTGAACCTGCTCCATGCAGAACTTCGCAAACGTAACATTCGCCTGGAGATCCGTCCCGGACAGGAGATCAGGGTGCATGACAACCTGATTGGAGACTTATATGCAGGAAAGTGCTGCACACTCGCCGGAAGTCGTTACATGTTGCTGGAACTGCCCTTTGGTCATATTCCCTCACAGTTCCCCAGGATACTGCATGAATTACGAATAGCGGGAATTACCCCTATTATTGCTCATCCGGAACGTAATCGTGTCATTTTGAAGAAGCCAAAGTTGTTGGCTGATTACTTGAGTCAAGGCGGACTATGTCAGCTCACAGCTCAATCTTTCACTGGGCTTTTCGGACGGAAAGTTCGGCAGTGGTGTTTTCATTTTTGCAAAGAAAACGGGTTTCATTTCATTTCATCAGATGCACATGATACGTGCAAAAGGACATTTGCCATAAGTGAAGGAGAGCGGGCCATCGAGCGTCGATTTGGAGCTGAAGCCGTTAAGCGGCTGGCAGAGAATGCGTCGCACATTCTATCAAATTCGTGTCTGGTCACAGAACGCTGGAAACCTCGCAAATGGCTACTGTCCATCTGGTAGTTACATAGGATAGATCACAACGTATAGGAGGAATGAAAGTGGAACTGAAAGGATATTTTCGACTCTTACAAAAGAAACTGTGGTTGATTGTTGCAATTGCTTTGATAGCCGGTGTGGGTGCAGGGGTTAAAAGCATTTTCTTCACCCAGCCCATCTATGAGGCAAGTTCCAAACTGATCGTGAACCAGACCTCTAACGTTCAAGGCCAGGCGATGATGGACTTCAGCATGATTCAAACCAATATCAAACTCATTAACTCATACAGAGAAATCATTAAATCTTCCGCCATTATGGATAAAGTCGCTACCACGTATCCGGACCTAGGCTTAACCTCTGCTCAGCTCATGAATAGCACTTCCGTCTCTACAGCCAGCGAATCCCAAGTGATGAGCATAACTGTACAAGGGACTACCTACGAAAAAGCCGCAAAAACGGTCAATGCCATCTCCAACGTGTTCCAATCTCAAATCCCCCTAATCATGAAAATCGATAATGTGGCTATCCTCAGTGAAGCAAAAGTGGATAGTAACGCATCTCCAATCAATATGAAAACCACATTAAGCATCATTGTCAGTCTGTTCGCAGGTCTTGTGCTCGCCATTGCACTTGTATTCCTGATGGATTATCTGGATGACACATTCAAATCCGAAACTGAGCTTGAAAAAGAGCTGGGCCTACCTGTGCTTACAGTGATATCCAAAATGAAAAAAGACGATCTGAAAAATACGAAAAATTACGTATCTCAACAGAAAGTGGGGGATGGCAAATATGTCGCGGCTAACCAATGAAAATAACAGTCTGGTGACCTATTTTAACTCCAAATCTCAGATCTCGGAGGGATACCGTAAATTACGGACGAACATCCAGTTCTCCTCAATCGACAGTCATATCAAAAAAATCATGGTGGCTTCCGCTGAATCCGGCGAAGGCAAGACCACAACGATTAGCAACCTGGCGGTAACCTATGCCCAGGAAGGCAAAAAAGTTCTGCTGATCGATGCGGATCTGCGTAATCCTTCTTTGCACCAGGTGTTTTCTGTACCGAATCATATCGGTCTGAGTAGTGTGCTGTCTAATCAGTACAGTGTGGAAGACGTGCTTAGAGAGAGTTATATCGACAATCTCCAATTGTTCACTTCTGGCCCAATTCCGCCGAACCCTTCCGAGATGATCGGTTCCAACCGGATGAAAAGGCTGATTGAGAAGTTAGAGGATCATTATGATGTCATCATGTTTGATACACCGCCGGTGCTTGCAGTAACGGATGCACTCATTGTGAGTTCGCTGTGTGATGGTGTGCTGCTGGTCGTGAACTCGGGCAAGGTCAAGAAGGAACTGGTGAAGAAGACCAAGGCTGCTCTGGAGCATGTGAATGCACGAATCCTGGGCGCAATCCTGAACAATATCAAAAACGCTGCAGTTCCGGTGGGCTACGGAGAGAAGTAAACCTTCCATCCAATGCTCCCAAGTAAACAGGTAATGTCTACTGCACCTTTATCACTGTAGGCACTCGGTCATGCTGTGGGTTCAATGAACCTTAGACGTTAATCGTCGAAGGTATGACGTGAGGACGGGTTAGATGCCCTGGTTCAACTTTTATCAAACTAAAAAAAAAGAGGATAGGGTGGTATTTATGAAAAAAGTGAGAAAAGCAATCATTCCTGCAGCTGGACTAGGTACACGATTTTTGCCAGCCACAAAAGCGATGCCCAAAGAAATGCTCCCTATTGTGGACAAACCAACTATACAGTATATCGTTGAGGAAGCCATTGCCTCTGGAATCGAAGACATCATCATCGTAACGGGTAAAGGGAAGCGGGCAATTGAAGATCATTTCGACAACGCTTTTGAACTGGAGCACAACTTGCTGGAAAAAGGGAAACTGGGCTTGCTTGAAGAGGTCCGCAAATCCTCTAACGTGGATATCCACTACATAAGACAAAAAGAGGCCAAAGGACTTGGTCATGCTGTCTGGTGTGCACGTAACTTTATCGGTGACGAACCTTTTGCCGTGTTGCTCGGAGATGACATCGTCGTATCGGAAGTTCCGTGCACCAAACAATTGATCGATCAATATGATCAGGTTCAACATTCCATTGTTGGCGTACAAACCGTACTGGCTGAACAAACAGACAGATACGGCATTGTGGACCCGCTTCAATCGGATGGCCGTTTGACAGAGGTTCTCAGATTCGTAGAGAAACCTGCCCAAGGCACAGCGCCATCCAACCTGGCGATTATGGGGAGATACGTACTGAGTCCAGAGATTTTCGAACATCTGGAGCAACAAGAGATTGGTCAAGGGGGAGAGATTCAATTAACAGATGCGATTCAGCGCTTAAATGAGACACAAGGAGTGTATGCTTACGATTTCGAGGGAGTACGTTATGACGTGGGCGAGAAACTGGGATTCATTTTGACAACCATCGACTTCGCTCTGCAAAAACAGGAACTTAGAATTCCAATGCTGCAAGCTCTGCAACAGATTCTGGAAAAAGAGTCGGTAGAACATGTAGCCGGGGGGGAGTTTGAATGAGTCCATCTCCCCAATCGAAGGAAGCGGAGATTGTTATGGACCCAAGTCTGGGGTACAATGCATCAACGATGTCAGGACAAAATGCGGATAAAGTGTATCTATTTATGAAAAGAATGCTCGATTTGCTGGGTTCTTTCATAGGTTTGATCATTTTGTGCCCCTTGTTTGCGGTCATCGGATTACTGATCAAAATCGAGGCCCCGCAGGGGTCTGTTTTTTTTCGTCAGGTACGAGTAGGACAGAATGGGAAAGAGTTTCATATGTACAAATTCAGGTCGATGGTTGCGAATGCAGAAGATCTGCTGGAACAGCTGATTGATCAGAATGAAGTGAACGGGAATATGTTCAAAATGAAAAATGATCCCCGCATTACCCGGATTGGCAAGTTCATTCGGAAAACCAGTCTGGATGAGCTGCCTCAGTTGTGGAACGTGTTCAGAGGAGAGATGAGTCTCGTTGGACCCAGACCGGCTCTGCCCAGAGAAGTGAAGAACTACACTTCCTATGACAGACAACGTCTTCAGATGATCCCGGGATGTACGGGATTATGGCAAGTCAGCGGACGAAATAGTGTTGGTTTTGAGGAAATGGTGGAGCTGGATCTGACGTATGCCCGTGAGCGCAGCATGATGGTGGATATCAAAATTATCTTCAGAACGTTCAAGGTGCTGGTAGGTTCGAAGGATGCGTTTTGAAACACGATTCTGGCTTTGAGGTGGCATAGCAGATATGCAAAAGACCGGTATACTTGCTGCATTAAATATGAAGTCGTTTAATATCATTCTTTTTTCGCTGGTAATTGTCTTCGCAGCAATCTATCTTCCGCTAGTCTCGGTTGTTGCACTCATAGCTGTGATTCTGCTGGGCGTTTATATTAAACAGCCCAGCTGGATTTTTATGATTCTCATCGTAAGTTTTTCATTATCCATTGATAAAATATTTAGCATTCATCTGGCAGGACTGGATTCGCTGTCCTTCTACAAGCTGGCGATTCTGGGTTTTGTCGTCTCTCTTTTTCTACGCTTTGGTATTCGCAAAGAGTTGATATATCCTGCACTGGCGATTGGTTTTTTATTTGTGGAGAGTTATTTTCTATCTGATCTGCCCAGTAAGGTTAGTCCGCTCGATCCATTCAAGGCCTTTCTAGGAGTCATTGTTCCTTTTTTGTTGCTGATGCCCCATTTTTCAAGAGAGATCAGTCAACGAATTATACGTGTACTCGCATGGTTGCCGCTGTTCAGTCTGGCTGGTGGTTATATTCTGCAACTCGCCGGCATATTGTCCATTACTAACCTGGAGATGTCGGGTGTAACCCGGTTACAGGGAGCTAACATCGCCGCGCATCTGGCCATGTTGTGTTTTATCTCCATCTGCGTCTGTCTGATTCAGATCAAGCAAGGGCATCAGGTTGTTCTGTATTACATGCTTACCTTGACACATCTGGTCATTCTGGTCCAGACGGGAACAAGGGGGCCGCTTATTGCGCTTATTCCGATTATTCTGGTCTACCTCTTTGATCAACTGAAAGCCTTCATCAAAGGCAGAGTCAGTGCCATTATTCCTCTCATTCTGTTTGTTGTCGCTGTGGCCTATATGGTGATTGCGCAGTGGGACAATTATGAGATGAGGTCAGAGAGCAAAGGCTTGTCGGGAAGGGATGTAGCCTGGAATTATTTTATTGGCAAAGCAAATGAGTATCCGATATTTGGACGTGGACTCGGCTCAACTCTTGTAGCGAATGATGGAAGTATCTTTTCCGGCTTCGTTGTTCCACATAATGAATACATTCGTTTTTATTATGATGGCGGGTTAGTTGGAGCCATCCTGTTGTTTCTATCGCTGCTGCTGGTGTTTCGGGCTGTTTACTTCCGATTGGGCGGCATGATCCGGTTGTATTTTGCCGGTATGATTATCGGTTTCCTGACCTATTCCTTTTTTGACAATACCCTGTCCACGGTTCATCTGATTGCTCCATTCTGTATCTTCCTGAACGCGTTATATGCTACGGGAAAAGGAGTTCATTCCAAGTCAGGGGCTGAAGCAGAAGTGGATATACAGATACAGCGAGCCAAGGACGTATCCTTTTCAAAGGAGATTAGAACATGAAGGTCTGTTTGATCAGTTCTACAGGCGGTCATTTTGATGAATTAACCAAAATTATTCCTGCGGTTGAAGAACATGATTATTTCCTGATTACCGAGAAGAATAAAAGCAGAAAAGTAGAATCGTCTCAGGGCAAAGTATACTTCTTAATGCAGCAAGAGCGTAAAAATGCGATGTTCTTGCTAATCTTTGTGGCTAATATTATCAAATCGTTCTTTCTATATCTGCGTGAGCGTCCAAAGGTGATCATTACAACAGGGGCGGGAGCCACATATCCTTTTTGCCTTATCGGTAAAATCTTCGGCGCCAAGCTGATCTACATCGAAAGTTATGCCAAAATCTATTCCTCTAGCGCAACCGGGAGATTGATGTACAAAATCTCGGATGAGTTCTTCATCCAATGGGAAACGTTGCAGGATAGCTATCCCAATGCGAAGTACAGGGGGGCTTTATTTTGATATTTGCAATCGTTGGAACCCAGCGTTTTCCCTTCAATCGGATGTTTGAGCTTATTGATGAGGCGATTGAAGCAGGAATTATTGAAGAAGAGGTTGTTGCCCAATCCGGATATACCGAGTATCAGCCGCGGAATTTCACTGTGATTCCTTTCCTCACGCAGGAAGAGATGAATGAATATGTGGAGCGCAGCAGATGCATTATTTCTCATGCGGGTGTTGGCTCCATTACAAATTGTCTTGAACGCGGCAAGCCCGTTATTGTCATTCCACGCCGGAAAGAATGGGGCGAACATGTGGATGACCATCAGCTTGAGATTTCCAAGGTTTTTCAGGATAACGGCTATGTGGCCGTCGCGGAGAGTCAGGCTGAATTACAAAAACTGGTTCCTTGCATAGAAGAGCTGACGTTCCAGCCTTATGTGAGAAAACAGTCTGATCTGATTTCATCCATCAAAAATTACGTGAATAGTCTGTAAGAGGTATGAAGATTAACCATGAAAAAAAGGAGTCTATCATGAAACCAAAAGTATTGGTTGTTGGATCATCCTTGAAGGATATGGGCGGAATTGTGAGTGTCATCAAAAACATTGAGGATTCCTCCATCTCGGAAATGTATGCCATGCAGCGGGTCGAAACGTATATCACGGGCAGCGTGTTCTCACGGCTGCTTATTTTTATACGGGGATTCATGCAATTCTGGATGAAGTTGTACACGTTCAAGCCGGATATCGTGCATATTCATATGGCAAACAACGGGAGCTTTTATCGGAAGTCTCTATTTCTGCTAACCGCACGAAAGTTGTTTCGAAAGTCAGTTATTCTGCATATTCATGCGGCCAGCTTTGATGATTTCTACAATCAATTTGCTCTGCAGCGCAAGTATTGTCACTACATTCTGAATCAGGCAGACAAGTTGATTGTCTTGTCCCAGACGTGGAAAGAATACTTTGCTACGATTGTGCCGGAGACAGCCATTGAGGTTCTTTATAACGGGGTCTTTGTCAAAGAACCGTTTGTAAGAGAACAACAAACAGCCGTTAATGCTCTCTTCATGGGCAGACTGGGTGAGCGAAAAGGAGTCTACGATCTGCTTCAGTCCATTCAGCAATTGAAGGCTTTAGGCGTTACAGCCACCTTTAATCTGGCAGGGGATGGCGAAATCGAAGAAGTCAAAGCAATCGTGCAGAAGTATGGAATAGAGGATCGTGTCAATGTACTCGGCTGGATTAACGGAGAGCAAAAGGAAAAACTGATGCGGGAAGCGGATATACTGGTCCTGCCATCTTATCATGAGGGATTACCTATGGCCATACTTGAAGCAATGAATTGTGGCTTGCCCATTATATCGACCACCGTCGGAGGCATCCCCGAAGTGATTACATCCGGTCATAATGGGCTGTTAATCGAGCCGGGAGATGTGCACGGGCTGACATCAGCGCTGGAATATCTCATCACGGATGAAGAGGTTAGAGCAAGAATGGGTTCACATAACAGAGAGATTATATCGGATAAGTTCGATATGAATCTTCTCGTAGGCAGATTATCAGGAATATATGATGCACTTCAAGTGAAGGTATCCTAGTGAACAGGAAAAGGTGATGAAATGAACCCCTTGGTATCTTGCATCATTACGACCCATAACCGGGCCGAGTTATTGAAAAATGCGTTGAGAAGTGTACGTGAGCAAACACATCCGTATCTGGAGATTTTCATTGTGGATGATGGTTCAGAAGATCAGACGCCAGAGATCTGTCAGGCTTGGACCCGGGAAGATTCACGGATTCGGTACATTAGGGTTCCATATCCCAAAGGAGCCAACCATGCACGGAATGTAGGGATATCCCAAGCCAATGGCAAGTACATTGCCTTCCTGGATGATGATGATGAATGGATGCCTGACAAAATAAAAACCCAGGCGGAAGTGCTGGAACGAACAAAGGAATCATTCACCTTTTGCAGCAAGTATCTCGCATACACGAATGAGCAGCATCAGGTGGTCAAACGGAAATTGTCGGTGGAACCTCGCGATGTTATTCGGTATGAGGATCTGCTTACATTCAACTGGATTGGGGAAACGTCCAAAATCATGGTACTCACCTCACTGGCCCGTGAAGTTCGATTCGATGAGAATCTGACATCCGCTCAGGATTATGACTTTTATCTGCGCATATTGAAACGAGGCTACATCGCCGTGAATGTGAAAGAACCGCTGGTGGATATCAACATCCATAGTGGTCCACGAATTTCAACCTCTACAACGGCCAAGTACAAGGGCCAACGCAAGATTATTTTGAAATACTACAATGACATGTCCAAGGAACAGAAGCGCCGTCAGTTACACCATTATCGAATGCTTGAATGGTCGAGAAATACACTTCGCAATAATGTTTATTTGAAAAAAGCACTGTCGCTGTACCCTTGGTGGAAAGATTGGGTGCTGCTCAAGCGTAATACCAAAATTATGATGCAAGGATTTTTAATGAGATTTCATGCAAGGCGCGCAGTTGGAACGTATACAGAGGAACCTGTGCGAATGAAACTAAAGTAAGAGGTGCCTGGATGGAAAATCCGACGGTGTATATGCTGCCCAAGATGATTGAAAACAATAAATTCAATGAACTGTTATCCGATTCCATTGAGAACAAGGGATGGGAAGTGAAACAGTTTACCAAAAGAGATCTAATCAAACTGAAAAAAAATGATGTGTTGCATTTTCATTGGCCCAGCTTCTATTACAGGGGTTCTTCCGTGCTGACAACAGTGATCAAGTCCATTCTATATGTATTGATGATTTGTTTTGCACGCTTGCGCGGGGCCAAATTGTTCTGGACGGTGCACAACATCTGGCCACACAACAGCGGCAAGACGCGATTCGATTATTGGATGAGAAAAATACTGGTCCAAAATTGCTCCAAGCTGATTGTCATGGGTAAACCCTTGATCTCGGAAATCTGTTCGACGTTTGGGATTGATTCCAGCCGGATCGAGGTTATACCACATGGACATTATAAGGGAGTGTATCAGGGAAAAGGCGTGAATATCCGCTCCCGGTTTGGCATCCCGGAGGAGAGTTATGTGTATGCGTTCTTCGGTCAGGTGTCGCCGTACAAGGGAGTGGATGATTTGCTGGAGGCATTCAAGGATCTGGATTCCGAACAAGCCCATCTGTTGATTGCTGGTAAAAAGGTAAAGGATTATGACCTTGGAGATGAATTTCTCAAGAGTGGACATATTCATACTCATTTTCATTTCATCGAAGATGATGAATATTCGGATTATTTTGATGCAGTCGATTCAATCATTCTTCCATACAAGCAAATTGCGACTTCTGGCAGTGCAATTCTGGCATTGACCTTCTGTAAACCGGTGGTGGCACCACGGATTGGCTTGTTGGAGGAATATCTGCCTGAAGATTGTGCCGTGCTCTACGAACCTTCGGATCCGGATGGATTGCTCAAGGCAATGAATATGATCCGGTTAAAACAATCGGAGTTTCAGGAAGGCAGTGGTTTTGTCAAAGCGTTGGAGCGGCTGGATTGGCCAGTGATTGCCCAAAGGACACTTACTCTGTACTCCAGTTAGTGCAGATGAACGGGTGGACCTAATTGAAAAATATGGGGATGAAATGATGAAGGTAACCGTCGCGATCTGTACGTATAACCGTGCTCATGATGCGGTAGAGGCTATACGAAGTGCAATACAACAGAATTACGCAAGCAGCGACTATGAGATCATACTCATTGATAACAATTCAAAAGACAACACACGGGAAGTCGTGCTTCAAACCATCTTGCATCATGAGAACCATTCGATCCGTTATGTGTTGGAAGAAAAGCAAGGCTTGTCTGTCGCCCGTAACCGGGCCATTCACGAGGCGCGCGGCCAGTATATCCTTTTCCTTGACGATGATGCCTTTGCTTGCAGGGACTGGATTCACCAGATCGTTAGTGTGTTTGAGATGAATGAAAATATCGGTTGTGTTGGTGGCAAGATTGATCCGATCTGGGAAGTACCTGAGCCAATGTGGATTCCACCGGAGAACAGGTCGCTATTCACCATTCTGGATTTTGCAGATGAAGTCACTGAAATGAAAAGTCCTTATATTCCATTTGGTGCAAATGTGGCTTTTCGTTTATCTGTCTTTGATCAACTGGCTCCCTTCCGTGAAGATCTTGGAAGAGTGGGGAATAATCTTCTCTCCAGTGAAGAGAGTGAGTTAATTGCAAGAATACGGACAAAGTTCAAGGTATATTACACGCCATACGGCGCGGTACAACATAAAGTAGCCAAAGAGCGAACGACAAAGAACTGGTTTCTGCGCCGAATCTATTGGCAAGGTGTGAGTGATGCCATTCGTGATCAGGATCGTGGTGTTGTGCGTACGGCCAAACATGGCATCAAGCTTGCACAGGGGATCACAACCTCACTGATCTACATTTATAATTCAGATCGGTTCACACGTCAGCTTGCTAAAGTATGTTACCGAAACGGCATGATTGTTGGGTCGCTTCGTCAAAACAGTAAGGGATGAGGATCGCTATGGCGCAAGTTGCACTTCGCAAAGTATTCAGAGGAAACGGCTTAATGAGTGCCATATTTCAGACAAGTGGGACCAATCTGCTCGTCATGACACTGACGATGCTGTCTTCCATTTTGACGTCACGCATGTTCGGGGTAGAGGGAAAGGGTGCGTTTTCGGCCATTCTATTCTGGCCTGCGCTCTTAACCGGATTGGTCGGATTCGGACTACCCACTTCTATCATTTATAACATCAAACAGAGCGCAACCGAGAAGAGTGCACAGTATGTTCGGTTAAGCTTTCTTTTTCAAGTTCCGGTGTGCATCATCATTGGTATTGTGGCCTGGTTTGGATTACCTTTCTGGCTCTCCAGCTTTCCGCCGGAGGTCGTGCAGATATCGAGATGGTATACGATTGCAACCGTTCCTGTACTTATTGTCATCAATCTCATATCAGCCCTCTCGCAGAGTCGGGAGAAATTCGCTGTATATAATGGTATCCGGTTAATGATCCCCCTGTTTAATGTAGGCGGGCTTTTTGTGTTATGGGGCCTGGGCATGCTGAGCATTCAGCTCGCGGCTGCGATCTATTTTGTAACCAGCTTCTCCGTGGTGGCGTGGGCTATCTATGCCAACCGTAATGAATTAAGACTGAGATGGTTCAAGGATCGGGTGGACCAGAGTTCGGCCAAGAAACTTTTTGGTTATGGCAGCAAGGTGTATGGTGTTGAATTGTTAGGAACGCTGTATACCCAGTTTGATAAAATCATTATTTTGGCTTTGCTCACCCCGCGTGATTTTGGACTGTATTCCGTCGTATTTGCGTTATCCCGAATCTACAATGCGGTTCAGACGGCCATTAGCAATGTTGTTTTTCCAAAAGTGACTGGATTGCCCCAAGAGCAGATTATTCGAACAGTTGGCAGAGCCTTCCGCATCTCGCTCATGGTCATGATGATCATTGTAATACCCACCATGTTTGTGGGGAACTACCTGATGGGTCTTCTGTTTGGCTCCGAATTTTTGGAAGCGAGCGTAGCATTTTATATTTTGGCTGTGGAATGCATTATTGGTGGTGGCTCCTGGATTCTGGCATCCGCATTTAATGCACTTGGTCGGCCTGGACTTGTGATGATCAGACAGCTCATTGCACTCTCGGTGACGGTGGCTTTGTTCTTTGTATTCACCCCGCTGTGGGGGCTCAACGGAATTGCAATTGCTTTATTGATCGGGTCCATTGTACGAATGGTGGTTACTGTGGCTGCGATGAAGATTGTATTTAAGGTGAAGTTTGCCGCCATGTTCTATGACAAGGAAGATCTGACGTTTCTCTATGAACGGTTAAATAAAAAAAGAAGAAGAGTCACCCAAGGAGGAGATGGAGATGCTGGGCACTAACAATATTCATCCAATGGAAGAGTTGAAGGGACATTTACGTCAGATTTTGAAGGTCATTCCACCGCGTACCGAAATCTATTATTTGGATTACCCGGTGCATAGCAATGGTGGCGACTTGTTGATTATGAAAGGTACTGAGGCTTTCTTCCGGGACAATGATATTCATGTACGTGCCAGATACAGCATTCTGGATTGCCCTTTATCCCTCAAGGTTCCGGAAGGTATCACGATTGTGTTGCACGGGGGAGGTAACTTTGGTGATCTGTATCCTGCCCATCAGAAATTGAGAGAACGAATGATTGCCCAACATCCGAATCACCGGATTGTCATTCTGCCACAGACGATGTTTTACAAGAGTGATATTGAATTGAAAAAGACAGCCCAAGTATTCAATCGTCATAAGGATGTACACTTTTTTGTCCGGGACACCTTATCTTATGAGATAGCCAGTAAAGAATTTCAACAAACCAATGTGTATCTATCCCCGGATATGGCGCATCAGTTGTGGCCTTTGAAGTCCAAGAGCAAGCCTACCGCAGAGATGTTGTATTTCTTTCGTAAAGACATTGAGAAAACTCAGAATCAGGTGCATTACGAATCCGTCAGTGGACCTAAGGCCACGTTTAAAGACTGGGAGACATTGTACAACCGGGTAGACCGGAAGATCATTCGCATGATTACATCCCGGTTGAAGTCAGGGAAAGGTAGCTCTTTCGCCCGCTGGTTGTGGTACAAATACTCTGATCGGATGGTACATACGGCCATTAAGGAATTCAATCAATACCGAACCATCACGACATCCCGTCTGCATGGACATATTCTGGCCTGTCTCCTGGATCAACCGAACATCCTGCTGGATAATTCATACGGCAAAAACTCGAATTATTATGCAGCTTGGACCAAGAGCAATCCGGCAGGCAGACTGGAGTCCAATCAGACCAGCACATATAACAAGCCAACCGAGACAGGCAAGGGAGCAAGTACGGTTGTGTTGTCGGATGGTGCAGCCCTATGAGAAGTATTCTGTTATCCGGCGGTTCTGGCAAACGTCTCTGGCCGTTATCCAACGATTCCAGATCCAAGCAATTTCTTAAAGTTCTTCATGGGCCAGAGGGAAGTCCGGAATCCATGGTACAGCGGGTATGGCGACAGCTGAATCATGCCGGACTTGCATCAGAGGCGCTTATTGCGACCAGTTTGCCACAGGTGGAGATTCTGACTTCTCAGCTGGGAGACGATGTGAGACTGGTTGTGGAGCCTGAGCGCAGAGATACGTTTCCTGCGATTGCGCTGGCAGTCTCCTATCTGTATTCCGTAGAGAGTGTGAGTCTGAATGAGACAATTGCAGTGTTGCCTGTGGATCCCTTTGTTGAAAAAGAATTCTTCGAAGTGCTGGCAACCTTACCGGAGATGCTTGATAAGTCTGGTGCTGATCTGGCCTTGATGGGAGTTGTGCCGACATACCCGTCAGAGAAGTACGGATACATCATTCCGCAATTCCTATCTTCCAGTGAAAATAACAATGAATACGTGAATGTAGCGAAGTTCCAGGAAAAACCCTGCGAATCCGATGCGGTCCTCATGATTGAGCAGGCCGCATTATGGAATTGCGGGGTTTTTGCTTTTAAACTTGGTTATTTGATTAATCTGCTCATTGAGATGGAACTGCCGATCCAGTATGACGAGATGCTGAAGCAATACGAAAGATTGAACAAGATCAGTTTTGATTACCAGGTTGTCGAGAAGGCAAATCAGATTATCGCTATTCCGTATAACGGCTTCTGGAAAGATCTAGGCACGTGGAACACACTTACGGAAGAGATGGGAAGCTCGGTAGTAGGAAAAGGGTGGATTACGGGAGATTCCCTGAATACCCACCTGGTCAATGAATTGAACATTCCGGTTGCCATATTGGGCTTGTCAGATGTGGTGGTTGCCGTGAGTCCGGATGGCATTCTGGTCAGTGACAAAGAAGCCAGCCCACGGATCAAGGAAATCTTGAAGAATGAGGATCAACGCCCCATGTATGAGGAGCGTAGGTGGGGTTGCTACCGGGTTCTGGATTATACAAGAAACGAAGCTGGCGGCGAGGTTCTCACCAAACGAATCTGCATCAGTGCCGGGAAAAACCTGAGTTATCAATACCATTTGCTTCGCAATGAGGTATGGACGGTTGTATCGGGAACAGGGGAATTGATTCTGGATGGGCAGAGCCGAATGATCGGGCAAGGAGATACAGTGATCATTGACCGGAGTATGTTTCATTCCGTCAGAGCCGTTACGGAACTGGAGATCATTGAAGTACAGATCGGCAGCCAGCTGATTGAGGAAGATATCGTTAGAGTGTCTACCGAATGGCAGGACATTGTTCAGACATATGTGAAGCACGCGTAACCAACACATTAGAACATGGGGGAGATTATGGAATGAATATTACGGTGATTGGCACAGGGTATGTGGGTTTGGTATCGGGCGTATGTTTTTCGGAACTGGGAAATAACGTGATCTGTGTCGACAACAATGTGGAAAAAGTGAATATGTTAATGGACGGTCATGTTCCGATCTATGAACCGGGTCTGAAGGATATCATGAATGCCAATATGAAAGCAGGAAGGCTGTCCTTCACCACCAACATTCAGGATGCTATCAGTCGTTCGGATATCATCATTATCGCGGTGGGTACGCCATCCCTGCCTAATGGCGAAGCAAATCTGAGCTTTATTGAGCTTGTCGCGCGAGAAATAGGTTCTTATATGGATAATTATAAAATAATAATGACTAAAAGCACTGTTCCTGTCGGAACTAACGATCGTATTCAGGAATGGATCAGCAGTTTGACGAATCATCCATTCGACATGGCATCGGTACCGGAGTTCCTGCGAGAAGGTACCGCTGTCCAGGATACGCTCTATCCTGACCGGATAGTCATTGGGACACATAGTGAGCGGGCAGTCGCCACGTTGAAAGAGCTGCATCAGCCATTAACCGATCAGATTATTGTTACGGATATTCGCTCGGCCGAAATGATTAAATATGCATCCAACGCTTTCCTGGCAACCAAGATCTCATTTATCAACGAAATCTCTAACATCTGTGAAAAAGTAGGAGCAGATGTCAGCCGTGTTGCCGAAGGCATGGGCTATGACAGACGAATCGGTGCCTCCTTTCTCAAGGCAGGCATTGGTTACGGAGGTTCCTGTTTCCCTAAGGATACACAAGCTCTGATTCAAATTGCAGGTAATGTGGATTATGACTTCAAACTGCTGAAGTCCGTGGTGGAAGTGAACAAAGATCAACGCTTCAACATCATTCGTAAACTGGAAGATGCACTAGGCTCACTCGAAGGGAAGGAGATTGCCATCTGGGGGCTTGCTTTCAAACCAGATACCGATGACGTTCGTGATGCTCCGGCGATTGAGATCATTCAACGTTTGCTTGAGCAGGGAGCGGTGATTCGGGCATATGACCCCATCGCTACCGAGAACTTCCGCAAAGAGGTGGATTCCCCATCCATTACGTGGGAAGAGCGTGCCATGAAAGCGGCGGAAGGTGCTGATGCACTCTGTGTTCTGACGGAATGGAAAGAGTTCATGGAGGTTAATCTGACTGATTTGGCAGCGCATATGAATCAACCCATCCTGATTGATGGAAGAAACATCTACGGAGAAGATCAGATTAAAGATACGTCCTTTCAATACTACTCCGTTGGTCGTCCAGGTCTAACCAATATCGATGGAAGAAAAACGGCAGTCATCTGACGGAGGCCATAACATGAGACGCGGGATCAAAATAACATTAGGTGCCATTTCCCTTGTTGCAGTTGTCATGATTGGATATTCTGTGTATCTGTATTCGCATGTTAAATCAGCGGCGGATCAAATGTATGAACCCCGGGAACCCATCAAGCAGGTATCTATTGTAGACCAGCGGGGTGGGGGAGATTTCCCTGTGGACATGGAGAATGAAGAACCTTTTAATGCTTTGATTATGGGTGTGGATGAACGTTCCAATGATCGGGGGCGCTCCGACACCATGATTGTATTAAGTGTTAATCCTGCGAAACAATCCGCACTTATGTTTAACATTCCCCGAGATACCAGAACGAATATTGTTGGTCACGGCACGGAGGATAAGATCAACCATGCCTATGCTTTTGGGGGCGTTAACATGTCTGTGCAGACCGTGGAACAATTGCTCAACGTTCCCATACATTACTACATGAAAGTGAATATGGAGGGCTTTGCACAAGTCATCGACATGGTGGGTGGAGTGGATGTGAATAACCCGTTTGCATTTGACTATGAGGGTTACCGGTTCGAGCAAGGGAATATTCATCTGGATGGTGAAGCTGCTTTGGGATTTTCGCGGATGCGTTATGATGATCCGAAGGGAGATCTCGGGCGGAATGACCGCCAGCGGGAGATCATCAAACAAGTGCTGAAGAATACGGTTCAGGTATCCAACGTGTTGCAACTGGAGACGTTGCTGGACGAAGTCAGTGCTCACGTCAGAACCGACGTTACCTTTGATGAGATGAAGCAGATGTTCTCCAATTATCGTTCGGTACTGGATCATATTGAATCCGTTGAGATTAAAGGCACGGGCAAGAAAATAGACGGAGTGTATTACTATATCGTGGAACAATCGGAACGAGACAGGATACATCAGATGATTGAAGAACATTCAAAATGATCGGATAGGGCGGTGAACCAGATGCGTATCTCCAGGCTAATGAAATTGTCCCTGATTGTGCTACTAATGTATATGCTCATGATACCGGCAAGTACAAATTATGTTCAATCAGCTCAAAACTATCAATGGAAGAATATACCTATTGGTGGTGGGGGGTACGTTACAGGCGTGGTTATTCATCCGACTGAGCCTGATCTGGTTTACGCTCGAACTGACGTTGGAGGAGTATATCGGTTGGATGCAGCTTCAGGAGATTGGGTCCCACTACTGGATCATTTTGGAGATGAGGACAGCAATCTGTACGGCGTGGATGGAATTGCGCTGGATCAGCAAAACCCCAATGTCGTGTATATCGCTGCTGGGAAGTACGGGAACGTGGGGCCGAGTGATATTCTGAAATCCACAGATCGGGGAGAGACCTGGATTCGAACCGGACTTAATCTTCGTAATGAATCAAATGGAAATATCCATCGAGCCATGGGAGAGAGCATCGCGGTTAATCCCACGAACTCCAATTACCTGCACGTGGGTACACGATATGATGGATTGTACACTTCCAGTGATGGTGCAGCCACGTGGAGCAAGGTATGGGATGTACCTAGCGGGCTATCTGGTGAGGGAATTCGAAGTGTAGCTTATGGATTGAATCCGGTGACGAAGCAAGGTCAAGTTGTGTATGCGGGGGTTCGCGGCATTGGTGTGTATAGCAAAGCACCAAGAAGCAATGGGCAGACCACTTGGCAACTTACCGGGAGAAGTCCCGAATATCCTGCACGTATGACTGTGGCGAAGAACGGGACGTTGTATGTGACCACGGATAATCAGGGCGTCTACAAGTTCAATGGTGTGCAGTGGACAAATATAACACCCAGCTCCAGTTACTCATCTTATTATGGAATCACGATTGATCCCAATAATGATAATCACATCCTGACAGCCGTTCGAACAGGCGGAGATAATCTGCCACTGTATCGTTCCGTTAATGGCGGACAGAGTTGGACAACAGTGAGCAAAACGCTGGTATCCAAACCGTCCTGGTGGACACCCAACATGTTTTTCTCAGCCACATCCAGTATCAAGTTTGATCCACATAATCCGGGCACCGTATACGCTACAGACTGGTTTGGCGTGTACAAGACGGAAAATATCAATGGTACCAATGGATTGACTGGCAATACAGCGAGTACTTGGGAAGCCATTACCGATGGTCATGAAGAAGTCGTCGCACTCACGGCATCCACACCACCTCAGGGTGTTTCATTCTTTAGTGGTTTAACGGATCAAGTCGGATTTAGACATGAAAATGTAACCGATGTTCCTCTTAATAAAATCCCGCTCTCAGGTATGCGAGAAATTGTGAGTATTGACTATCACGAGGCAAATCCGAATTACATGATATTTCTGGGAAGCAGTGACTGGTATGGTACCACCACACGTTTATTTGTCTCTTCCAATAACGGAGTTACGGTAACTCCAATGAATGTTCCGGCTGGCTCCAAACTGGGGAGGGTCGCCTACTCGGCCATCAATCCAAATGTAATTGTTTATTACCCCCAGACCGGTAATCCGGTCAGAAGCACGAATCGTGGCGCAACATGGCAAAATATGAATGGTGCCCCTTTTCAGGCCATCGGGGGGAATATGGTCTTTGCCTATAATCATCCACTGGCTGCGGATCGCATCAATGGATATAAATTTTATATGTATGCTGCTGGTTATCTGTATCGGTCTACGGATGCAGGTGCAAACTGGTCCAAAGCGAATACGGTTCGCCTTCCGATTAATACGGATATCAATACAAGCTTCATTAAAGTCGAGGCTGCACCTGGCGTGGCGAATAATGTATGGGTGAGTCTGGGAACCGATGGATTATATGCATCAACGAACTCGGGAAATACATTTTCCAAGATCCAGGGTGTGCAGAATTCCAAATTATTTGCCTTTGGTAAAGCTCAGCCCGGCAGATTGGTTCCAGCTGTCTATGTATATGGCACCGTAAATAACGTGCATGGATTCTTCCGTTCCGATGATATGGGGGTAACCTGGAATAATATAGGTCCTTTAGGTAATGGAATCGGGCTGGGCAATGAACCGCAAATTATGGCGGCAGACCGTCAAATCTATGGTCAGGTATATGTAGGTACAAATGGCAGAGGCATGTATGTTGGATCAATAGAATAACGAGAGAGATATGAAAGTGGTGAAGATCAAAATGATGGAGGAGGGCTCCGGGCGCACGAGACAAAAGCATGTACGAAGAACGTACGGATTTCTCATTGCTCTGCTGTTGATTGTGATCTGGATTCTGGTCATCTGGTCCATGTCCACGCAATCCTCTCAACAGCAAGACATTCAGCCTTGGCTTCATAAATGGTCTCAAAAATTGCACATCGGTTTTACACTTCCCGATGTGCAATTCACTTACGGGGAGTATGAGTATTCGCTGAAGCAACGGCCGTATGATTTTGCAGAGTTCATCTTTCGCAAGAGTGCGCACTTATTTGTATACGCTGTGCTCGCCGTGCTTGTGTACGGCGGGCTGCGGTACAGAAGAACATCCCTTGTGACGAGTATCGTTTCTGCTCTGGCTGTGGTACTTATCATCGCATCCATTGATGAGTATATTCAGCAGTTCAGCCCGGACCGGACAAGCTCGATACGTGATGTTGGAGTAGACTTGCTCGGCGGCTGCTGTGGGATTGCCATATATGCAGGACTTCAGTCCATGATCCGAAGGATCAGAAAAGGAAAGCGTACTTCCATTCACAGCGAGTGATTTCCCAGGAAATTAGATGTATCGTTCAACTTCTACTTGTCTGCCATCCATCATAAGTATGGAGTAGGACAAGGAGGACTGGACATGCTGCGAAGAAGGAACCGGAATGCTTTGCTCAAAAAGATCGGGTTCATCGCGATCATTGTATTATTGCTGTGGTTGATTGCCAGAACCATTCCGTATCTGTTTCAGGCAGATACATCGGATGAAGCTGCTGCTGTTGCCGAAGAGTTTTACAAATATGAGCAGACGGGTGACTTCGGCAGTTCATGGGAACTCTTTCATCCCCTGATGAAAGAGCGGTTTCCCAAGAGTGCTTACGTACAGAACAGAGCACATATATTTATGCAGCACTTTGGCGTGGAAACGTTTGAGCTGGAGATGGAAAAGCCGGAGCGCGAGTTCGATGTAACCGTGATCGATGGCGTTAAGCCATTTTCTGAAGCCTACAGAATCCGGGTCACCCAGAAGTACTCAGGTACCTTTGGCCAATTCGATATTGTGCAGACCTGTTATCTGGTAGAGGATGGCGATGAGTGGACCTTACTTTGGTATTATCCAAATCAGAAAAACGAGGATACCTCGCAGGTCGACAATAGTGACTGATCAGGAAATAATATTAACCCATACATTGAACCGAATTGTATCATTTACCTCACATGAGGCTCCATAAATGCGAGACTTTTGTCGCATTTATGGAGCTTTTTTTGCGTTTTGCTTGTTTTTATGGCTGCAAAGCCTTGACATTAGTCCCGGTGTCAAGTAAATTACGAGATAGATACAAAATGTATCAATTTTCAGCGTCTAACGACAAATAACAAGGACTTCTAAGCTCCTTGTGAGGGGAAGGAATATCATTGATCGAAACGGGCCGCTTTTACTGTGTCAGTTGTGGGATGATTGTGTCGGTCACTAGAAGCTCTGTCGAAATGAAGGAAGAGGGCAATGGAGGCAATCACGTATTTCGCACCGGATTCTACCGGAGTGAAATGCCGCTTGGATGCTGTGAAGCGTGTGTAGTTGAAGCGAAACGTCAGGGGAAATCCCAGTTTGCGGGACAATATACTAAAGATTATGATACACTATGTGCATATGAGAAACGGGCATGAATGATGTGCTCGTCCATGAAGGAGGGGATTGAATGCAGCAGGAGCCGGTCGTCCGGATTCAGGGCGTCAGCAAGATCATATCCTCCCGATCATTGGTCAGCGACCTGACTCTGGATATTTCTCCGGGGCAGGTTTTTGGTTTTTTAGGACCTAATGGCGCGGGAAAAACAACGACGATTCGAATGATGGTTGGACTGATGTCCATCAGTAAAGGTGACATTTTCATCTCGGGACACAGTGTAAAGAATGAATTTGAGAAGGCGGTAGCCCAGGTAGGAGCTATTGTGGAAAATCCGGAAATGTACAAGTTTCTGACCGGGTACCAAAATCTCGTTCACTTTGCTCGCATGTCGCCGGGAGTTACGAAGGAACGTATTGCGGAAACAATTGAGCGTGTGGGGCTCACAGCTCGTATTCACGATAAGGTCAAAACCTATTCACTGGGCATGCGCCAGCGTCTGGGTGTCGCGCAAGCGATATTACATAAACCGAAGCTGCTTGTACTGGATGAGCCGACCAATGGTCTGGACCCACAGGGTATACGGGAACTGAGAGATTATTTGCGTCAGCTCACCCAAGAGGAAGGCATTACGGTCTTTGTATCCAGTCATCTGCTGTCAGAGATGGAACTGATGTGTGATACGGTTGCCATCATCCAGAATGGCAAGTTGATCGATGTAAGAAACCTTCGGGCTGAAGCAGGTTCGGATGCATTAATCGAAGTTGCTTTTGAGCTGAATGATGCAGATCGTGCTTCGGATCTGATTCAGGGTGCTGTCGTACAGGGCAATGTCCTGGTGATGCGGGTGTCTCGTGAGCAGATTCCGGATATCAATGCCAAGCTGGTTAGCGAAGGGTTTCAGGTGTACGGTATTCGTAACGTGACTCACACCCTGGAAGAACAATTCTTGCAAGTTACTGGGGGTGGAGGCATTGGGTAGTTTTGGTAATCTGATATTGAACGAGAATATGAAAATTTTCCGTCGTCCCCGTACCTGGATCATGTTATCAATTCTGGCGCTGATCTCGCTATTAATGCCAGTGTTACTGCGAGAAGGCATGGGGTCCAATGAAGTTTTGTACTGGGAAGCGGCTGTAACGACCATCCAGGTTACATTTTTCCTGAACACGATCTTTTGTGTCGTGATTGCAGCGGAATCGGTCGCAGGCGAATTTACCTGGGGAACCATTAAGCTATTGCTGATCCGTCCATGGTCACGAAGCAAAGTTCTTGCTTCCAAATATCTGACCGTCGTTGGCTTCAGTATTGTCAGTACATTGCTGGTCATCGCGATGGCCATGCTGATGTCTTATATCCTTTTCTCCCATGATGCTCCGGGAGGAAGCAGTAGTCCGGCTACGAATGCTCTGACGTTATGGGGATATTTGTACGTTGATCTGTTCATTACGCTTGCGATTGCCTTTATGGTGTCCTCCGTATTTCGTTCAGGTGCACTTGCGATTGGATTATCCCTGTTCATTATGTTCTCACAGAGTATCTTCTCACTCATATTCAATCCGGTCCGTTATGAGTGGGCCAAGTATGTTCTATTCAACAACATGGATCTTAGCAAATACATGACCTCCGGGGCGGATTTTGCGCTAATGGGTGGTCCAAGTGCAGGAATGACACTGGGTTTCTCCATTGCAGTTCTGGCGGTGTATTACGTTATTTTCATGGTGATTTCCTGGGTTGTATTCAGCAAGAGAGATGTGGCAGGCTAACGCCTGCTTCTTTTTTTTGCTCCAATGTTTGTTTTGGAAAGAAAATAAGTGTATATTCAGCATCGCCTGTGGCATGACTGTCATTTAAGGGTACTTAGTATCAGTAGCGTTTTTCATAATTCGAATTTCACCGCTCACAGGTACAAGATATAGACGAATAGGATCATTTCGATCTCTATCTTGCTGATTGGAAGACGCTCAGGGGATTTATGAAAAAAGCTCTCATAAGTAAATGACTAGATATACATATGAACGCCGCAGTCACTTTGGCAGAGCAGCGCATGGAGGGATCACGTTTCTTGATAAATAACAAGTTCTATCGCATATGCACAGCGATTATTCTGCTGCTTCTCATCGTGTATCTGGGGGAAAAAGTGAACTTTATTTTCAGCCCCCTGACCTCACTGATTCACATCATCATCATTCCGCTGCTGATTGCTGGTTTCTTCTATTATCTGCTGCGCCCGCTCGTCGATTATATGGAAAGGCATAAGATCAAACGTGCATTGTCAGTTCTAATTATTTATGTCGTAATTGCACTAATACTTGCAGGTTTTAGTGTGCTCGTATGGCCTTCCCTGCGTGAACAATTGATGAATTTCGTGGAGAATGCTCCAGCGTTGGTCACTTCACTCAGCGATCAGTTGAATGCACTTGAAAGGAGCAATGTTGTATCCAGATACCTGCCTGATGATTCCAATCTATTCTCACGATTATCCGATGTTCTGAGCCAAGGGATCACTCAGGTAACCAATTATGTCTCCGGGTTATTCTCCGTGGTATCCAATCTGGTTATTATTCTGGCAACGTTCCCGATCATGTTGTATTACATGCTTAAGGAAGGCAGCAAGTTTGGAACGAATCTAACCTTATTGTTGCCAAGACATTATCGGAAGGATGGGGAAGAAACCGTCCATGAGATCGATGAAGCACTAAGCAACTATATTGTTGGCCGGGTTATTGTTAATGTAGCCTTGGGGATCCTGATGTACATCGGTTTTCTCATCTTAGGTTTGCCTTACGCATTGCTGCTGACGGTTGTATCGATTATTCTGAACTTCATCCCTTATGTGGGTGCTTTGCTGGCAGCTATTCCAGTTGTCATTGTTGCGTTTATCGAATCACCTTCGATGGCGATCTGGTCACTGGTCATCATTGTAATCGCACAGCAAATTCAGGATAACCTGATCTCACCGTATGTCTATGGCAAACAGCTCGATATTCATCCACTGACTACCGTTATCCTTTTGCTCGTGGGTGCTGACCTGGGAAATATCTTGGGTATGATCATCGTGATTCCCCTATATATGATTCTGAAAATTATAGTTCGCAAAATCCATTATCGGATTGTCGAAGATAAGACTGAAACTTAAATGGAATTTGAAATACAACGCTATCATGTGTGCCACTACTAATGTTTGTTATTGAATCACATCGATAAGCTCATCAGGATAAGCCGCATATCAATGGTGAAGGGGCAAGCAAGTTTGCCCTCGCCATTGGTATGCGGCTTTTTTTATACATATTGCTCACTCATGTTATACCTGTTATACTTGATATATAACAGACAACAAAAGAAGGTGAGCCCTTGATTATTCAACTGGATATGCAATCCGAACTTCCCATCTATTCGCAACTTGTTTATCAAATTATTGAAGGTATTGCTAGTGGTGAGTTACAGCTAGGTGAGGCGTTACCTTCGGTTCGGAATTTGGCCGCAGATATCGGTGTTAACCTTCACACCGTCAATAAGGCTTATACACTACTCAAGCAAGATGGATACATTCTGGTTCATAGACAAAAGGGAGTTGTAGTGAACCCTGATGGAATGCCTGGTTTAACGGATGATTTTTTGAAAAAGCAGCAAAGAGAATTAAGACCGATTATTGCGGAAGCGATCTGTCGTGGAATGACTAAAGAAGAATTATCTGCAGTGTTAGACCAAATGTATGATGATGTGAAGATGGGTCACAACAAAGAATAATGGAATCAAGGGAGTGTGTTATGTATGCAGCTATTTAGTATATTACCTATCATTTTAATCTTTGCTCCATTAGCCTTACTTCTATCCTTTACACCATATCTGACAAGGGAAACCATTAGCTTTGGGGTTACGGTAAGTCAATATAATTACTACACACCCATCTTACGTAAGCTAAGAAGTACGTTTGCTACAGTAAGTCTGATCGGAAACGGGATGATTATACTTGTCTGTCTGTATTTTCTCCGATCTGCTCATGCAGATTCTACCGCAATGATTACCGGTGTTAGCACAATGATATTTATTGTGTACTGGGCAGCGCTACACATCTTATTTTATTTCAAGATGAAAAAGATAAAAGGAACACTTACAACTGTAGAAGCACCTCAAAGAGTGAAAATCGATACCACCTTCCGCCAAAATAGACTCACCTATTCCAACTATTGGTTTCTCATTCACATGGCTATTATTGCAGCCGTTGCGATCATTTCGATCCTGAATTATAAGGCACTACCTAACGTCATTCCAATAAAATATGATCTTCAGGGCCATGTCACTTCCAGTGTGCCTAAAACTTACCTCTCGGTACTGGCTATTAATCTTGTACAGCTAGGAATCATTGCACTTATGATGTTGGTTAACTGGAGTATTAAATCAAGCAAACAACAGCTTACTACGTCTAATCCGGGCCAATTTGCTGCTAAAAATATTCAATTCCGCCGTAAATGGTCCCTATTTACGCTTGTAACAGGCTTACTTCTTACCATCTTATTTTCCTTCATTCAGATCAATATGTTCGTCCCTAATCTGGTCTTGTTAACAGTTATTAGCTTCATCACTCCTGTGGTGATCGTGTTAGGTGTTGTATGGCTGTCTCTCACAGGCAGACAAGGCGGTGGCAAAATTCGTAATCAACAAGAGGATCACGAACGATCTAAGGAGCAGCCTGTGAATGACGATGATTATTGGAAGCTTGGGTTTATTTACTTCAATGCCAATGATCCTTCTTTAACCATAGAAAAGCGTTATGGAATAGGCTGGACAATTAACTTCGCTCGTCCACTATCTTGGGTCCTGTTGTTATTCATCATTGCTATTGTTGTTATAAGCATAGTCCTGAGCCAATAAATGCTCATAATGCTATGCATATAATAGATGAAATTAATTATTAGGAGGAGTTATTACAATGAGCAATTGGAAAAAGCTATTACTTTCTCTTACTTTCGTAGGTCTCATCCTTCCGGTAACATCCATCTCAGAAGCTGCTGAAAAATCCGCTGGTAGTGAAAATCTTGTTCCTATTCGTGAGATTGCAGAAAAGAATGGGGCAGAGGTATCTTGGCAACAAAAGACAGGAGAAATCACAATACGAAAAAGTGAGCTTACGATTGTAGTTAAGGTAGGAGAGAAACAGGCGATGGTAAATGGGCAAGCCATATCCTTAGACAATCCTGTTCAGTTAACGAAAGGAACTACCTATATGGATGGGGCATTTCTTTCCGAGACGCTGAAGGCAGCACCTGAGGATATATTCATTTCCCTTATTCGTGAGGGCGATGGCAAGGAGGCTGTCAAGTATGTTCATACCTCTGTGAGTGGAGTGTTGTCACCCACGTTGTTGAGTCAGCTGTGGGGAGCTTTAGAAGGACAAAATGGCAAAATTACAAGTGAAGCCATAGCTAAGCATGTAGAAAATAATACAGTGCATCGCAATGTTACCTATACGTTCAAAACAGAGCTAACTCGTTTAAATATTACGGTCAGAATGAATCATAACGGACTTGTGGATGATTTGCATATTGCCGCCGCTACGCCAGATGTGTATCAAAAACCAAGCTACGACGACCCATCTACCTATACAGAACAAGACATTACGGTTGGTCAGGGTGATTTAGCTTTGCCAGGGACATTAACTTTGCCCAAGGGAGAGGGACCTTTCCCTGTTGTCATTCTGGTACACGGATCTGGGCCTAGCAATCAAGATGTTGCCATTGGTGGTGCAAAGCCGTTTCGCGATCTTGCGGTAGGTTTAGCTTCACAAGGAGTTGCTGTATTAAGATACGATAAGGTCACGTATGAGCATACCTATAAGGTGGCTTCACAGCCTAAATTTACATTAAAACAAGAGAGCGTAGATCAGGTAAACGATGCAGTGGAATTGCTTAAAAAGAATGCACATATTGATTCTACAGCGATTTTTGTAGCTGGACATAGTCAAGGCGGGTTTGCAATGCCGTTAATCATTGCTGAGGATAAGCAAAATGATATTGCAGGAAGTATTTTACTTGCTGCACCAAGTAGTAGCTTTGCGGATGTGCTTACCGAGCAGCAGGACGAATTGGTAGAGCGGATGAAGCAGCTTGGTTTAGACACGGATGTCATTCAAGGGCAAGCTGATTTTTATAAAAATGTGGCTGCGATGGTTAAAGATCCAAAATATTCTGTAGATCATCTTCCTGAGGCGTTTCCACTTCAACCTGCTTATTGGTGGTTTGAGCAGAGAGATTATGTGCCTGCGGAACTGGCTAAAACACAAAATACACCTATGCTTGTTATACAAGGCGAAAACGATGTGCAAGTGTCTATGAATCAATTCCAAACCTGGAAATCGTCTCTTCAAGGTCATTCCAATGTAACGTACAATAGCTATCCAAAGGTAAATCATCTTTTATCCAGCTATGATGGACTTTCGATCGGTCAAGAGTACGCTGAGCCATCTAATGTCTCCAAAGCCATTATCGATGATATTGCGAAGTGGGTATTAAAATCAAACTAAAAATGGGAGTTCCATTCTTGGGTTGAATGATAACATGGAGAAGTGACGGATGGGGCGAGATATAAGTAAGAAGAGCACTTACCGATGTAGGCAAGTGCTCTTTTTTTACAAATTTGCTTTATTTAGACCAATTGGACTCTTTCTCGTCTTCATCGGTATAATCAGACATGGTCAGTGGTTCCTTGGGAACAACGGCCACTTTGTAGAACCGATTTTTGTCTTTTTCCAGCAAAACAAAGATTAGATTCTCGAACTCATATTCTTCCTGTTCGTTCATCTCGGGACGATGGCTGTAGAGCCATCCACCAATGGTGTCCCACTCATCTGCATCCAGGCTGGACATAAACATGTCGTTCACCTTGGATAAGGAAACCTTGCCATCCATAATGACATAGTTCTCATTGATGACTTGAATATCTTCCACTTCGTCTGCGTCGAACTCGTCGCGAATCTCACCAACAATCTGCTCAAGCACATCCTCGATGGTTACAATTCCGGAAGTTCCTCCATATTCGTCGACAAGCACGGCGATATGTACGCCATCCTTCTGCATTTTCTTGAGCAAGTCCTTCACAGGAGTTGTTTCGTGAACAGCCGATACAGGCTGAATCAGGGAGGATAGATCAACAGGTTCATCGTTTCCGTAAAGTTCCAGGAAGAATTGTTTCGTATTAATGATACCGATGATATCGTCTTTACTCTCATTCACTACTGGAAAACGTGTATATTGTTCTTCACGAATGATCTCCAGGTTTTCCTCGTTTGTTCTATTCACATAAAGGCAGACCATATCGGTCCGGGGTACCATGATTTCTTTGGCTAACATCTCATCAAAAGCAAAGATCCGGCTTACGTAACCGAATTCGGCTTGGTTGATTTTACCACTTTCAAAGCTTTCATTAATGATGATCTGCAACTCTTCTTCGGAGTGTGCATCTTCATGTTCAGAAGCAGGTTTGATTCCGAACAGTTTCACCAGTTGATTCGCTGAGCCGTTTAACAGCCAGATAAAAGGATACATAATTCGGTTAAACCAGATGATAGGTGTAGACGTCAGCAGTGCAACAGTCTCGGCTTTCCGGATTGCAATCGTTTTTGGAGCGAGTTCACCAACCACAACATGCAGATACGTGATGGAAGCAAACGCGATTACAAATGATAAGAATGAAGAAACCGCCTCAGGAATTTGCAAGCTTTCAAACACAGGGTGGAGAATCTTCTCTACCGTTGGTTCACCCAGCCAGCCCAGTCCCAGAGATGTGATCGTGATTCCAAGCTGGCAGGCAGACAAATATCCGTCCAGATTGGCAACGGCTTGTTTAACAGCCAGCGCACGCTTGTTTCCTTCTGCAATCATTTGATCGATCCGGCTCGGACGAACCCGTACCAGAGCGAATTCCACTGCAACAAAAAACGCCGAAAGTCCTATCAAAAAAGCAACCAATACTAAATTTAACGCATACCTCTCACTTTCCATTCACTGCTCTTCTCCTTTAGGTAATAAGTTTTTAACGATTATTATATCTAATTTTACGTAAGAAGACCACCTCAAGACAAAGAAATGAGGAAGAGTCTGGAAGGTGAAATGAGCAGATTGGCGTCACAATGCGAATCTGCTCCATCATTAAACTGATATGTAGAAGGTAACACAGTCAGAATATACAATGAACGAAGTACAAATTTGAATTTCCAGAATCAAGTATTCCGTCTGCTTATGTAAAGTTTTATCTAAGCAAACGTTACGAATAGGGGGTACATTGGGTATCTATGATTAGCTGTATACATAATCGTCAAAGATGTGTAGGTGAGAGAAAGGCAAGGCCATGAAGCTTGCCACTTGAGGAGGAAGCCGAATGTTCTGGCTGGTCATTATATTACTCGTATTTATTTTCCAGGCAGCCACAATTCTTTTACTGGAATTTCGTAATCCGGCTAAAGCTGTGGCTTGGCTGTTTATTTTGTTCTGCGTGCCTTTGATCGGTTTTGTGGTGTACTATTTCGTGGCGCAGGACTATAACAAACGAAAAAAACTCCGCAAGGGTGGATCGCGCATCTTCCGTGAAATGAAGGAAACGATCTGGGAACAAGCCCACATCATTGGAGATGTCGAACAGATGCCTGGCGATCGTTTCAGCCACCAGCATCGATTGTTTAACCTGTTATCCCATCTGTCGGAGAGCCCGATTACAGGTTGTAACCACAGTACGGTGCTCACAAATGGTGAAGAGGCGTTTGCGGCAATGCTGAGGGAAATGGAAAAAGCAAAGCACCATCTGCATGTGGAATTTTACATTTTCCGTGATGATGTCATCAGCACCAAGTTTCAGGATGTCATGATTCGCAAGGCTCAGGAGGGCGTGAAGGTTCGGTTTATTTGTGACGGTCTCGGCAGTCACAAGATGAGCTGGAGTTTTATCCGCAAACTGCAAGATGCAGGTGTGGAGTTTCATTATTTTCTACCGCCACTGATTGCAACGATTGACCGAAGAGTCAACTACCGGAATCACCGTAAAATTGTTGTTGTGGATGGACAGGTTGGTTTCGTAGGTGGCATCAATGTAGGCGATGATTATCTTGGACAATATCCGGAGATCGGTTTTTGGCGGGATACACATGTGCAGATTGAGGGAGATGCCGTATATTTCCTGCAAAGTACATTCCTGAACGACTGGAAATTGGCTTCCGGTGAGCGAATTACCGAACCCCAACTTGCGGAATTATTTCCACCCCATATCTGTAGCGGGGAAGAACGAATTCAGATTCTGGCCAGTGGGCCGGATCAGGACTGGGATGCCATTCAGGAAATGTGTTTTGGGGCCATTTCGGTAGCTTGTGAACGGATATACATTACCACACCTTATTTTATCCCTGATCCTGCCCTGTATGAGGCACTCAAAACAGCTGCTGTCAGTGGCGTTGATGTGAAAATTATCATTCCATATCAATCCGATTCAAAGCTTGTTCATTTGGCATCCCTTTCATATGTAGAGGAACTTCTGCGAGCAGGTGTTGAGTTCTTCCAATATCGCAAAGGTTTTGTACATGCCAAAGTGATGATTGTGGATGAGTTGCTTGCAACGGTAGGCACGGCCAATATGGATATGCGCAGTTTTTTTTGCAATTTTGAGTTAACGGCTGTCCTGTTCGAGTCCTCTCCGATTCGTCGTTTGATCACTGACTTTGAACGTGATCTCGGGGAATGCAGTCAGATCGATGGGGAGTTATTTCAGAAGCGTTCACGACGGCAAAAAGCCGCAGAAATGCTTTCTCGGATGCTTTCACCGCTTCTTTAGCCGATTTAGGGCAGATTTCTGAAGATAAGTTCACTTTTTGTGAATTTATCTTCTTTTTGCTAAGTATTTTGCGCAAATTTGATCTTTTATGATATAATAGATATATAAATCATGTCTTGGCGAAGGAGGGGAGTCTGCGGGAAAACAGGCTCCCTTTTGCTCTCTTTTGAAAGTGCAAACCGGGATGAATAACATTTTGAATCCATTTTATATCGCCTTTAGATGCTTGCGCTGTATAGCCGGGGCACATATAGAACGCAGTTTGCTGTTCTCCATATGTAGATTCACCCTGAGTATTTAAATGATTTATAAAATGGATTCACACACTGATTTAACGGGGGGGATACCATGTCCAATGTAACGGTGAAAGAACTAACAGCCAAGCAAGCTGACCGCGGGGTCAAAAGCTCGGTGTTTACATTAAAGCTGCTGCAACGTATTGTGATGATTCTGATCGGTGCTGCACTAATGGCTGTATCGCTTGAAGTGTTTCTCGTACCGAATGGTGTTATTGATGGTGGGATTACGGGGATTTCAATTATGGTGTCAGAACTTACACATCTGCCACTCGGAGTGTTCCTGACCTTGCTCAACTTGCCTTTCCTGATTCTGGGTTACAAGCAGATTGGTAAAACATTTGCGTTATCCACGCTGCTGGGGATCGTGGTCATGTCCATCGGGACATCATTATTGCACCATGTGCCTGCATTAACACCAGGGGAGCCTTTGCTCGGAGCTGTATTTGGCGGATTGATCCTGGGTGTGGGTGTTGGACTTGTCATTCGGTCTGGCGGTTCACTGGATGGTACGGAGATTGTGGCGATCTTGCTTAGTGAGAAGTCACCTTTGTCTGTAGGACAGATCGTATTGTTCATTAACGTGTTTATTTTTGCAGGTGCAGGATTTGTATTCGGCTGGCCGAATGCCCTGTATTCCATGATTGCATATTATATTGCGATGAAGATGATTGATATTGTGAATGAAGGACTTGACCAGTCCAAATCGGTATGGATCATTAGTGAGAAATATCGTGATATCGGTTCAGCCCTGACAGACCGTCTTGGTCGTGGTGTAACTTTCCTGGATGGAGAGGGCGGATTCAGCGGCGACGAGAAAAAGATCATTTTTGTCGTGATTACCCGTTTGGAAGAAGCGAAGCTGAAGACCATCGTTGAAGATTGGGACCCGCAAGCCTTTGTGGCTATCGGTAACATTCATGACGTGAAGGGCGGACGTTTCAAGAAAAAAGGTATCCATTAGCGATTGATATATACATGAATGATAATAGCCGACACCCTTGTGATGAGGGAGTCGGCTATTTTTTCTTCAAATGTTTGAGAATGAGCTCTACCGGTTGGGGTTCAACAGCTGCGATTAAATCACCGGTTTGGTTCAAACGTTCAATAATGTTCATCAGATGATAATCCTGGATGGAGACGTTGCTTCTAACCTCATCCCAGGTAAGGGGTGTAGAGACAGTGGCACCTGATTTGGCACGTGGTGTATAGGGAGCGGCAAGGGTCTTGCCTCCATAATGCTGGAGATAGTCAAAATAAATGCGGTCTCCACGGTCCTTTTTAAGTCGTTCCAGTGTGAACAGATCCGGGTGCTTCTGAGTGACATATTTGCCGACGAAATAACCAACCTCTCTCAATTCATCAAAGGTTACACCTTGCACAATGGGAACGATGATCTGAACTCCTGTTGCGCCCGAAGTTTTGGGAATGGACCTCAGACCAAGGGAAGTCAGGGTTTCGCCAACGATGAGTGCAGCTTGCATGATCCGCGGTTCATGTTCCTGAGAAGGGTCCAGATCAATCATCCATTCACTGGGCAGATGGCTTCCCACAGTATGCAGAGAAGGATGAAATTCAAGTGCAGCCAGATTACCAAGCCATAACAATTCGGGAAGTCCATTCATGACCACATATCGGATGCCGTCGTGAACTTCAGTGCGCACATAATCTGGTACGGGCTCAGGGGCATTCTTTTGATAGAAAAATGTTCCTCCAGCGCCGTGGGGATACCTTATCGTGGTGAGAAGTCGATTGCTCGTATACGTGAGCAGATAAGGAGCCAGAGCGGCCAGCTTTTGCAAATAGATGGCTTTGGTAACACCCGCTTCCGGCCATAAGAGCTTGTCCGGGTTGGTGACCGTCAGCTCAGTGCCTTCTATTATGATGGTTCCTTGGATCTTAGGGGCCATACAGGACACCTCCTATTGTGTAATGAGTCTTTGAATCACTAGGCTGAAACACGAGTGGTGCGATCTTCTCCTCATTGAAGAAGCTGGTTCGCCAGACAATCCTCACGGGTTACATCCGCGAAGGTCTGAATACTGGGATGGCGCAGAGTGTGATGATGAGTCAGCTCCATATATTGCACTTTGACTCCTATTCGCGGTTCCACCCAGGTGGTCTCTGCACTGCGCTCGGGTACATTATGGAATGGTCTGTCCTGCCTGATCAGAGGCTCGACTTGATGTGTGAGTTCCCGCCACGTATTGGAGTTCAGTTTGCCAGTCCCAACATGACCAATATAGACAAAATCAGGCCCGTCATATACACCGACCGCAACTGCATTCACAATACCGCTCCGGTACGTGACTCCCCCGATCATGGCATATACGTCATGCATGATTTTGACCTTCTGCCAGCGCTGATCCTTGCCCTGTATGCCATAACTGCTGGTGAGATCCTTGCAGACAATGCCTTCCATCTGATGTTGTCTCATGACCGTAAGCAGGGAAGCGGCATCAAGTGTATTGGTGACCTCCTGAACATGGGGAGCGGTGTTAAGGACCTCGTGCAACAGGCGCTGTCGATCCGCCAAAGGCTGATCCGTCACCCATTTCCCCTCATAGAACAGGATATCAAATACCATATATGTGACCGGAATCTGATGTATGGCTTGGGCGATACCTTCGGGTCTGCTCATCCGATCCCGCCGCAGAACATGATAAAACGAAGGTTTTCCGGTGTCTGGGTCCAGCGCAATAACTTCTCCATCCAAGATATAGGAGGAGCCTGAGCATAGATTGCGAGGTGTTACCAGCTCGGGATACTGTGCGGTTCGATCATGTAATCTGCGATTCACCAGACGCAGCTCCTGCCCGTCCTCATAGGCAAGCATACGGACTCCATCCCACTTGATCTGGGCAATCCATTGCGGCCCTGTGGGCAAAGTATCTCTGGATATGGGTTCGAACGGAATCAGCGGTTTGAACATGGGGAACTCCTCTCTCGTACACCAATTAGCTCAGGTTAATTCGGAATTTTACTATATTTTTTGAAGCGGGACTTCATATGATGCACCAGAATGAGCAGTAACGGAAGTGCTATACCACAGGTCAGATCCCAATCAATCCAATAGGGAATAACGACCTTGAGATAAAAGTTCTCGTTTGGAGAGATTAGAATAGACATGGCGAGAATAAGCATGGCACCCGGCAGGATCAGCGAACGGTTACTGGACAAGCGAAACAGGTGAGCGACGCCCAGGACAAAACCGTAAAAGAACAGAGCGGCTTTGAAGAAAACAGCGATAATCCAGACCGATGCTATGAAAGCTTCGATGCGTTGCATAAAGTTTCCGATATTGATCTTCTGTGAAAGGTTGAATGAAGCGAACCAGTGATGCTGGGTCATCCATGGTCCCATAACGAGCAGACACATACTTAGCGTCAGCGTGAGTAACAATCCGCCAATCATCCCTGCTAACAGAATGTCCTTCTCCAGATGGGGCTCATTTTTAGTGTAGGGAAAAAGCATCATGAAGATGCACAACTCGCAGTAGGGATATGTGAGTACAGCAACAAAACCTTTGAATGGATCAAGAAACCCTTGTGCCAGCACAGGTTGGATGTTGGCCAAACGTATATGGGGGATTAGACACACCGTCAGAATAAGTAGAAACAACACGATCAGAGGAAGAAAGACCTCAGCAGTTTTACCAATGCTCTCCAGACCCGACAGAAGCCCCCAGACAAGCGAACACATAAAAACCAAATGCAGAATCAGTAATGGAGATTCCGGCAAGATCTGAGTAGACATAAAATCGCCAATCTCCCTAATGAACGTTGAGGTACTGATCAGGAAATAAAAGAGATAAAAAGAGCCAAACAAGGTTCCGATCCAGGGTCCCAGTGTTCGAAGAGCATTTTGAATCAGATTCAACCGGGGATGCAGTTTGTAGGCAACTAGCATAATGAAGAGTATTCCCAAGCCCCCTGCGACTCCCAATAAGGCTGATAACCAGGCATCCTGATGAGCGTAGGATGTGATCATGGAAGGGAAGACCAGAATCTGCTCCCCAATGGTGCACAGGAACATGAGTGAAGCGAGCTGTCTAACAGTCAAACGTCCCTTTTCGATCATGAGGTATCTCCTTAACATATCTTGTCTATGTATTGGTTAGAATGCACCAATTGTGCCAGTTTTATAAAAGCCAACTCAAAAAGCCCGGGTAACTGATCTCTCTGTGATGTAGAGAAATCAGTTACCCGGGCTTAATAAAATGAGGTTAAGCAAGCATATTGTAACGCCTAAACTAAATCAGTTCGCAGTTGTCAGACGTATACGAATATTTTGTGGGTCTACCGTAAACCAGGTACCCTCCACTTGGGTAACGACTGCACCGGATTGACGCAATTGTTCAAGTGCCTGATCCAATTGTTCCTGTGTGGCGTACACAATGGTGAAGTAGTCAATTCCTGTAGCGTTATCTGGATTAACAGGTGCGTTCACTCCCGCCCAGATATTAAGTCCCAGATGATGATGATAGCCACCTGCGGATACAAAGAGTGCTGACATGTTGGCGAAGTTACCCACGATATCAAAACCGAGTATGCCGGTGTAATAGTTGCGTGCTTCTTCCAGGCTTCGGACGTGGAAATGTACATGACCAATAACGGTGCCAGCAGGCAGGCCCTGCCAAGGTTCATTCTCCGAGATGGCAAACAGGCTTTCCGCATCAACAGGATCACTTGCCATCACGTAGTTATTGTCGCTATCCCGTTTCCAGGTATCACGTGCACGGTCGGCATAGATCTCAATCCCGTTCTGATCGGGATCGGAGATATAGAAGGCTTCGCTGACCAAGTGATCGCCTTGGCCGATATCGATACCGGATGCAGCCAGATTACGAAGAGCAAGACCCAGGGACTTGCGGTCAGGCAGCAGGATGGCGAAATGATACAAGCCAGCGTGTGAGCGTTCCGGCAGGGTAATTCCATCCGTGAGCTCTTCCAATCGCAGCAGGGACTGTTTTCCGTCGGCTGTCAACGTGGCCACTTTGCCACTACGCTCCAGTAATTTTAATCCAACCACTTCGGTATAGAACTTAATTGAACGGTCTAGGTTCATAATTCGCAGACTCACTTCACCCAGATGGGTTGTGGCAGGGATTTGATATGTTGTATTCATGATTGTTTCCTCCTGATAATAGATAATATGGGTGCTCGTTTAATTGTGTATATGCGTTGAAAACGGATTATTTAATTGCATACTGTTGAAGTAGAATTACAGGGTGACTGTATATTCATAAATAAGTTACTTTTCATAAGTTAATATAAAATATAAATCAGCTTTCGTCAATTGTATTTTGCAATTATAACTGGAGTTTTAGTGGAATGAATTGTTCCAATAGTTCTGTAAAACAAAAAAATCCGACTGTAAAGCCGGACTTGAGTTGAACGCATTACACACGCATATAACGGAATCGGTCTTGCCTTAGCGACATTCAAACTTTTGGTTTGGTTGTCGCCTTTTTTCTTTTGGCTGGTGCAGCAGGTGTATCGGATTCTCCTCCGGCAACCGCTTGAGCAGGCGTTTTTCGCGGTGCACGTTTCTTAGGCTTGGCCGTTGTTGTCCCAGGGTCAGCCGGAATAGGCTTCACGGCCTCGATACTTGCCTGCAAGGCAGCCATTAAATCCATCACATTGGCTTCAGGTTTGGCTGGAGCAATCTTGATTTCTTCACCTGCCACTTTGTGCTGGATAAGATCCAGCAGTTTGCTGCGATAGTCATCGGTGTATTTACCGGGTTCAAAAGGTGTGGACAATTGATCAATCAGCAACTTTGCCATCGTGAGTTCCTTTTCATTTACGTTCTGCACTTCCGGCAAGTTGGGCACCTGGGAGACAGGACGAATCTCGTCCGGATAGAAAATCGTCTCCATGGAGAGGCAATCTTCCAGCACGCGTATGGCAGCCAGGCTGCTCTTCGAGCGAATGGAGATTTTGGCGATGCCAATTTTGCCGGTATCCCGCATTGCGTTCATCAACAGCTGGTAAGCATTTCCACCAGCCTGATCGGGCGATAGGTAATATGTTTTCTGGAAATAGATCGGATCAATCTCAGTCAAGTCGACAAAATCCAGTATGGTAATGGTTTTGCTGGTGGAATCATTTAACGCTTCCAATTCATCTTTCTCGAAGAGAACAAACTTTCCTTTTTCATATTCATAGCCTTTGGTGATCTCTTCCCACTTCACATCCACTTCACAGGAGGGACATTGACGAACATAAGCGAGCGGGCTGCCGCAGACTTTATGGATGTAGCGCATCGAGATGTCTTTGTCTTCGGTAGCCGAGAACATTTTGACAGGGACATGCACAAGGCCAAAACTGATTGCACCTTTCCAGACGGTATGCATAGATCGGCTCCTTTCATTGAGGTACCTTTATATTTAATAGTATGGGCATCTGGCGCGAGGGATAATCGTCTTGTAGACGAACGAATTCGTATGGTTCGGCGAGACTCGGGGATGATAACAGAAACATGTTTGGATTCCGACAGGAAGACGAGCATGGAATTAGGTAGTTATTCTCGCAGCACATATGCCGGGAGGTGCAATATTGAAGAATAGACGTGATGAGGAAGAAGCACACAAGCATGCATTTTCTCCGTACCCTCTTGCTGAAGCCGAAAGTGCTGAAGAATTCTATACACCTGCTACAGCTGTAAACTGGGAAGCGGTCACTTCGGAAGAATTGCCCCTTGATCGTGAGTCGTTCATGCTCGACATTGATCGGATGGTGAATGAAGGGTTAGGCGGGGGACAGGTTACGGAAGATAACGGTTATATTGGTGAAAGTACAACAGATAGCATGGTTCGAGAGTCACATGATGATCCGGAAGGGGAGTATGAATAAGATGATGGATGCAAAGCGCGCCAAAGCGATCTATGATTCGAAGGATACCATTGCCGTTACGCTGGAGGGAGATCCAGTCTGGATCGAGAATGTGGATGAAGCCAATGGCATGGCAACCGTTCAGGTTGGCAGCAGGCCGGGAAATACCCAGACGGTTCGTGTGGATCGTTTGGAGGAGTAGATACAAGTAGCATATCGTTATTGAGGAATTCGAGAATAAATAAAAGCTCAAATATATGCATAACACGGCCGGTACCGAGAGGTGCCGGTTTTTGGTTTTTCCTAATAGGTGTCTGAAACTTCGAAGGAAGCAAGTTTTGAGACACGTCTAATAATGCACGTTATATTTCCGCTCGCCTCCTTGGATGTTGCGGGGGAAGAAAGGGACCGATATAATAAGGTTCAAAGTGAACTCAGGCGGCTGGACCGCCAAAGGTGGGGCGAATATTGAATCAGACGCACGAGCAGTGGGTGTATCAATCCCATGGCATTGCAGATACAGAAGCACTCGCTTCCGCACTCGCCAGACAGGCAAACGCCGGCATGGTGATTGCTTTGGATGGTGATCTGGGGGCGGGAAAAACGGCATTTTCACAGAAATTTGCCTGGCATTTGGGTGTACGTGATGTGGTAAGCAGTCCCACATTCACGCTAATCAAGGAGTACGAAGGGCGTCTGCCTTTATATCACATGGATGTATATCGCATATCGCTGGAAGAAGCGGATGAGCTTGGACTTGATGAATATTTCTATGGAGCCGGAGTCAGTCTGGTGGAGTGGTCGAGTATAATTCCCGAATTGCTGCCGCAAGAGCACTTGCATGTGCAGATTGAAACAACGGGCCTGGAGGATCGAACGATTACACTGGATGGGTACGGCGAGACTTATGCAGCCATATGCCGACAGTTCAGACAGAATGGAGTCAAATGATGATGGAAGATTTACAAAAAGAGCCGCGTCAGCGGTTTTTGGCGTTGGATACATCCACCGCAGTGATGGCAGCTGCGATGATGGAAGATCATGCGCTTCTGGAAGAACGCAATGAACGGGCTGAGCGTAACCATTCGGTACACGTCGTACCGGTGATGGAGCAGCTGCTGGCCGCCAGCAACACACAGCCTGGGCAACTTGACGGCATTGCCGTTGGCGTTGGCCCAGGCTCGTACACGGGCATCCGCATTGCGGTGACCGCGGCGAAGACACTGGCCTGGGCGTGGGACATCCCCGTAGCCGGGGTGTCCAGCCTTCAGGCCATCGCCTGGGGCGGCTGGCACAGCGGCCTTGCCACCAAGGCGGAAGCTGCGGCAGAAGATGCCGCAGCAGGGGCTGGCGGAACGCCATCCGCGGACCAGGGCAGCACAGGTGCTGCCCCAGTCCACTGGATCGTTCCGCTTGTGGATGCACGGCGCGGTCAAGCGTGCACCGCGCTGTTTGCCTCCGCCGGGAGCGATGCGCCCCGGCGTCTGGCGCCTGATGCCATCCGCAAGATGGACGGATGGCTGGAAGCTCTCGCCGCCCGCATGGCGGAGGCGGCGCCGGAAGAGCGGCCCGTAGCCGTCTGGATCGTCGGCGAGACGGGCCCTCATGCTGCGGCAGCGGCGGAGCTTCGCTGCCCCGCAGGAACGGCGCTCCAGCTCGTACCTTATGAGCTGGAAGGCCGCTGGGTTGGGCGCCTTGGCGCCGCCGCGCTGCTTGCAGGTCAGCGTGATGACGTGCATGCGCTGGTGCCGAACTACACCCAGCTGTCTGAAGCGGAAGCCAATCTGCTGCGCAAAGGCTGAAGGGGGAGGGGAAGCAGATGGACAATGTGGCGAATAATAAGCAGGAAGCAACGCTTCAGTTCAGGTTCATGACACTCGCGGATATTCCCGATGTGATGGAGATTGAACATGAGGCCTTTACCCTGCCCTGGACGGAAGAAGCATTTCAAAATGAATTGACACACAATCATTTTGCTAAATATATGGTGATGGAATTAGATGGAAAGGCCATTGGCTATGCAGGTATGTGGACAATCATGGATGAAGCCCATATTACCAATATTGCAGTCAGAGGCGCGTACCGTGGACGCAAGCTTGGTGAAAAGTTACTGGATGAATTAATGAGCACAGCGGCTTATCTCGGGATGGAACGAATGACGCTGGAGGTCAGAGTCTCGAACAGCATTGCTCAGCGTTTATATCAGAAAAAAGGGTTTGAATCGGCGGGTCTTCGTAAAGGATATTACTCCGATAATGGGGAAGATGCGATGATTATGTGGGCGAACTTGCCGTCTGCAGGCCGGAGCGGCGAAGAGGAAGGAAGCGTACTGGATTCATGAACGAAATTAATGAAAAAATAAATTCTGCACCATCCTACATTTTGGCGGTGGAGACAAGCTGTGATGAAACATCGGTAGCAGTAGTCAAAGATGGACGGGAAGTGCTGTCCAATCTGATCTCAAGTCAGATCGAGACCCATAAGGCATTTGGTGGTGTTGTACCTGAAGTGGCTTCACGCAAACACGTTGAAGTCATTACGTTGATGCTGGAACAGGCGATCGAACAGTCCGGCATTCGTCCGCGTGATCTAAGTGCAATTGCCGTGACGCAAGGTCCTGGACTGGTCGGGGCATTGCTGGTAGGAATCGTTGCAGCCAAAACGCTGGCGATGGCTCTGGGCAAACCGCTCATTGGCACACATCATATTGCGGGGCATATCTATGCCAACCGACTTACTCATGAACTGCAATATCCAGCGATGGCACTGGTCGTATCTGGTGGACATACAGAACTCGTGCATATGGAATTCGAGGGTAAGTTCAAACTGATTGGTCGTACACGTGATGATGCTGTAGGCGAAGCGTATGACAAAGTAGCACGTGCACTGGGTTGTCCTTATCCGGGAGGCCCGCATGTGGACCGGATGGCGTCTGAAGCGGAGGATGTAGTGCCATTACCACGGGTATGGCTGGAAGCAGGTTCGTACGATTTCAGTCTCAGTGGTCTGAAGTCTGCTGTACTGAATGTGCTCAACCAGGCCAAAATGCGCGGAGAAACCTTGGAGCCGTCTGCGGTTGCACGTGGTTTCCAGGAAGCTGTTGTTGAAGTGTTGGTGGAGAAAGCCGTTAGAGCAGTTCGTGAATATGGTTCACGTCAACTGTTATTATGTGGTGGTGTTGCAGCTAACCGTGGGTTACGCTCGGCATTACAGGAGCGATGCACGAAGGAAGGGCTTGAACTGTTAATCCCGCCAATGGAATATTGTACGGATAATGCGGCCATGATAGGAGCAGCTGCGTATCTTAAATGGCAGCGGGGAGAAATTGCTGAATTTGATGCGAAGGCAGATCCGGGACTTTCTCTGGAGGAATGGTCCGTTCAGTCCTTATAGCAAACAGTTTGAGATTAAGAGTTGACAGCAGGGATGTAAAGAATGTATATTTAGTTACAAATTTAAACAGGAATTCAGATTCCTGAACTGATAAACGCGATGAACAGGAATAGTAAGGTTATTCCCGGTCTTAGAGAGCTGCGGTATGGTGCAACGCAGTCGAAGGAAACCTGAAACTCACCTGGAAGCGGAACGATGGAACACGGTGACTCCCTGGGAGAATCCGAAGGCCGATCATGGCCCAAAGTACATGGTTACGGGTTGCCTCCGTGAATGGGCCGTTGTCGGTAGAATCGTTGTTACAAGGATCAACTGACGATAACTGAGGGGGCTTTCAGGCTGCTTCAAGTGATCCGGATATGCGAAAGCATTCAGGGGTTGTCTTGAATGAACAGGAAGGAAGTCAACAAGAGTGGTACCGCGAAGGTGAACAGCCTGTCGTCTCTTGCATTATTGCATGAGGTGGCAGGCTTTTTTGATTTTCAAAATAATGAAGTTAGGTCATATTATAAATGTGATGAACGGGAGCAGTAGAATGATAAAGCGCTCAGAGAGCTGCGGGGTGGTGCGACGCAGTGGCTGGAATCATTCGAATCTCGCCCGGGAACGGAGTTGTGGAAGCGTGGGGACGATATCAATCGCCCAGTTGTCCTGATGGACAACAACATGTGTTACACAGCAACGGTTAACCCCCGTTATAGGGTGTTTCTCCGAGTGCGAGTAGTGTCGTGCGTGCACGCACATCCAGCGGATTTCGGAGACGACGAGGTGGATGGAGTCCGGCGCAAGCCTGGCCCATCAAGCGAGAGTGGTACCGCGGAGGGGATAATAACCCGCCGTCTCTTATATGAGATGGCGGGTTATTTGTATTTGCTGCCGGCAGCAGGGTGGGCATGGGAAGAACCATATGGAGATTGAGAATCAGAAGGTCAGGGTGTAAGTCGACGTACACTCTGTCATGAAGGTAAGCAGGATATACAACGAACGAGTAATGAACATTGAACAACAAGTATAGGCACTAAACATTCAACAGGATTTATAAAAATTTGATGGAGGTTGATGAATATGACAACAACTAATAACAAACGCATGATTGAGATTTTTGATACAACGCTGCGTGATGGAGAACAGGCACCGGGAGCAAGTCTGCAGCCCGAGCAAAAGATTGAACTGGCACACCAACTGGCTTCTCTGGGTATCGACGTCATTGAGCCTGGATTCCCGATCTCCAGTCCAGGTGAGTTCGCGGCGGTTCAGGCGATTTCGAGACAGTTGCAGAACGTGGAGATCTGTGGATTCGCGCGTGCGGTCAAAGGTGATATCGATGCAGCTGTTCAAGCAACAGCGGATGCAGCACGGCGCCGAATTCACCTGTTTATCTCTTCTTCGGATATTCATATTGAGCATCAACTGCGCCGTCCGCGCAGTGAAGTGGTGGCTACCGCTCGTGAGATGGTATCTTATGCACGCCAGTTCACGGACATCGTAGAGTTCACAGCGATGGACGCTGCCCGTACCAAGATGGACGATCTGATTGAAATGGTTGAAGTCGCCATTGAAGCTGGAGCGACCATTATTAATCTGCCGGATACGGTCGGATATGCCCTGCCACATGAGTATGGCGAGATGTTCCGCCGGGTGCGTGAGGGTGCAAGAGGCGGCGATCAGGTTCGCTATAGTGCTCACTGTCACAATGATCTGGGCCTGGCCGTAGCCAATAGCTTGGCTGCGATTGCCAATGGTGCTTCTCAGATTGAAGTGACCATTAATGGTATCGGAGAACGGACAGGGAACTGTGCACTGGAAGAGCTGATTATGGCGCTGGAGACTCGGGGAGACGCAATTGGTGCAACGACGAACATTAAGCTGAATCAGCTGTATGAGACTTCACGTCAGATTAGCCGTGCGATGCACTTCCCGATTGCGTACAACAAACCAGTGGTGGGACGTAATGCATTCCAGCATGAATCCGGCATCCATCAGGATGGTCTGCTGAAGAATCGGAGCACCTATGAGATTATGGACCCGGAAGCGCTGGGTATCCCACGCAGCATGATTATTTTGGGGAAACACTCCGGTCGTCACGCCCTGAAGGATCGGGTTCGCAAATACGGTTTTGAGCCGGATGAGCAACAGATGGAGCAATTGTATGAGGTGTTCAAAGAAACCGCAGACCAGCAAAAAGTGGTCAGTGACGACCAGTTATTACAGATGGTTAGCCAGACCATGAATATTCCTGCACAGGACTATGAACTGGTTGAATTGCAGGTGACGGCGGGCAGTATGACGGATCGAATGGCCGCCGTTCGCATTCGCACAAGCGCTGGAGAACAATCTTACTCCGCTGTTGGCGGTGGACCCGTGGATGCAACCATCCGTGCGATTGGTCAGAGCATTTCCGATGATATTGCATTTGTAGATATGGAGATGCATGCCTTGAGTGGTGGAGAGGGTGCAAGTGCAGAAGCTGTAATTACCGTGGAGCGTGCAGGACGTGAGTTCCGGGGAACAGCAACACATAATGATATCGTCATGGCTGCCGGTTTGGCGTATGTAGCGGCTTGTAATGCTGCTGGGCTGAAGGCCGAGTCTTCCGAACATCATGAACAAGAAGCACATGCGTAAAACATCTTTTGCCAGATCGCATCTACAGCGGCAATAGTAGCAATTGCAATTCGATGTAAATATGCATGGCATATAGTAAATAAATGACGGGCAGGCCTTGAACGACAAAGGTCTGCTTTTGTCTTATTATGGAGGTGCATTGAGGAGTGGAAGGATGCATTTGTCAAGGTGTGACTATAGTTATCCACATATCCAGTGTAATTTGTGGGTAACTATCCCAAAGCCAAACCAGCATAGTTTTCGAAACGAAAAGGGTTTAGGGGATAGAATGACTCCTTACTATCCACAAAGTTGTGGATAAAGTGGATAACTTGGTGGATAAATATGGTTTTTGTGTGAAAAAGGCTATTCTACCGCTGTATAATTAAGCTTATTAATGTGCTTGCTATCTTGCTTTCTTGTGGATAAGTGTGAGGGACAGGGGGATGAAAATATTTCTCTCCATTCGAGTAAATTTGACAAAAGTCAAAACAGCTCCCCTAACCTCCGTATGTTAGAGTTCAATCTCAAGGAACATAAAGAAGATAAGGTGCATAGCTTCTATACGCATCCTCAACAAACAAAAAGCTGATCCCAATAAGGAATCAGCCGGTGGTATAACTATACTTGCATGGAGCCGATCAAGCCATGTTCTGAGTCTGTACTATTCGTACTATTCCATAGCTAGTTCTTCCCAGTCCTCGTATGCCTTGGTGAGTTCTGCTTTGTGTTCCTCCGATTGTTGCTGGAGTTCTTGCAGCTTCATATAATCCTGATAGATTTCAGGCAGAGCCATCTGTGCCTCAAGTTCGGTAATCTTTGTTTCCAACTCTGCAATCTGTTGTTCCAGAGCTTCCTGCTTGCGTTGTCGGTTGCGCTCTTCACGCTTCGCCTGTTTTTCCGCTTCGAATGAAGCCGCTCCGGATTTTTCGGTTGTGGCTGTGTTCAAATCGGATCTGGACGAGTTCTTGGACGAAGCCTGACGTGCCTCAGCAGCTTCACGTGCGATGTCCTCAAGCTCCTGTTTTTTCTCCACATAATCATCGTAATTACCGAGATATTGCTCTGTGCCGCCTGGATGAAGTTCAACAATGCGTTCAGCCATTTTGTTGAGGAAGTACCGGTCATGGGAGATGAACAGCAGGGTGCCTTCATAATCCATTAATGCCGCTTCCAGCACTTCTTTGGCAAACAGGTCGAGATGGTTCGTAGGCTCATCCAGAATGAGCATGTTGGCTTCCTTCAGCATCAGCTTGGAGAGAGACACACGTGCCTTCTCACCGCCGCTGAGGGAGGAGATTTTCTTGAGCACATCGTCACCGCTGAACAAAAAGTTCCCCAGTACGGTTCGAATGCGTGCTTCTTCCATCCCGGGATAGGCACTCCACAGTTCTTCCAGAACCGTGTTGGACGGATTGAGTCCAGTCTGTTCCTGATCATAATAGCCAATCTGCACTTTTGTTCCCCATTGGATCTCCCCGCTTACCGGACGTAAACTTCCCGTAAGACACTTCAGCATGGTGGATTTACCAATACCGTTTGGTCCAATCAGAGCAACCGTTTCCCCGCGTCGCAGATCGAAGGATACGTTGCGGAACAATGGAGAAGCCTCGTCATAAGCGACAGACAGCTGATCCACTCGAAGCACTTCCTTGCCTGACATAACGGCGGTTTCGAAGGAAAAATGGGCTTTTTTCAAATCTCCCATCGGTTTATCAAGCCGCTCCATTTTGTCGAGGGCTTTGCGCCGGCTTTGCGCCCGTTTGGTCGTCGAAGCACGTACAATGTTTTTCTGAACAAAATCTTCCATCTTGGAGATTTCGCCTTGCTGTTTCTCATATTGCTTCATCTGAGTTTCATATTCGGCAGCTTTGAGCTCCATATAACGGCTGTAATTGCCCGTATATTTTTTGGAGCGGTGACGTTCGATCTCAACGATGGTTGTTACAAGTCGATCAAGGAAGTACCGGTCATGGGATACCACGAGCAGTGCGCCTGAATAACCTCTCAGATAATCTTCCAACCAAGTAAGGGTGGCGATATCGAGATAGTTGGTAGGCTCGTCCAGCATGAGCAGATCAGGTGCCTGAAGCAAAATACGAGCAAGCGCAAGGCGTGTCTTCTGCCCGCCGCTTAGAGTAGCAATGGGAGTGTCTGGCGAAAATTCGCCGAATCCCATCCCGTGCAGTACGCTGCGAATGCGGGTTTCCATCTCATAACCGCCATGGTCCTTGAACCAGTCGGAGCGTTTCGCATAACGTTCCAGCAGGTCAGCATACTTTTTCTCGTCTTCCATCTGGGCAGGGTCGGCAATATCACGTTCCATCTGACGCAAATCAGCTTCAGCCTGTGTCAGGTGAGCGAAGACGTTCATCATTTCTTCCCAGATGTTACGGTCGGATTGCAGCCCGCTGTTCTGAGCGAGGTAACCGAGCGTCGTTTCTTTGGACTTGAAAATCTGTCCTCCGTCATAGGACATTTCACCGGCTACAATTTTGAGCAAAGTGGATTTCCCGGCACCGTTTACACCAACGAGGCCGATGCGCTCGCGTTCTAATATTTGTAAGTTCACGCCGTCCAGGATTGGATCGACACCAAAACGTTTGATAATTCCGGATACTTGCAGCAGCATAAAATTAAGTTCCTCCATAGGTCCAGTTCTTGATATGACAACTATATCCCAGTTTACATGAAATACAGAGCAATTGCACCGATTGGGAACGCATGGGGCATGTAGTCTTTTTGATCAATCAATGATAAACTGAAAGAAGGCATGTTATTACATGAGGATTTTGCAGAAAATGAATCATTTTAACCATTTCAACAAGATGACAACTGGTCATAACATATAAATTGTTTTTAATGAGAGCTTTTTTCTACCTTCCCTATCAACAGGAGGTTATTCAAGGATATGCAGGATCATGCGGAACTGAAAAGTCAGCTTCGATCCAGACTAAGACAGAGTCGTGATCTGATGGATGCAAGCATGCATCAGCAGGCGATGACTAAGATTAATGCTGGAGTGAAGCGGGAGCTGGAGCGCCTTAGACAGGCCAAGAGCAAGGTTGTGAACAAACCACTCGTCATATTCAGTTATCTGTCCTATGGAAGCGAAGCGTCCACAGCTTTTCTGTTTCAAGAGGGCTGGAATCATGGAGATGTGATGTTTGCACCAAAAGTGTTGGCGAATCCACCTCGAATGGAGCTACGGCGAGTGACCGGAGAACAAGATCTGGAGCCAGGCATATGGGGGATACCCGAACCTAAGGATTCCTGTGAAGTCCTGACGCCTGATGATTGGCCGGATATCGATCTCGTATTGGTACCGGGGCTTGGTTATGATCTCCACGGCGGGCGTATTGGTTATGGTGGCGGTTATTATGATCGTTTTGCCGAGATGCTTGCAGCAACATGTGTGATGACGGGCAAGAAACCGTTGATGGCTGCGATGGTATTGCCGGGTCAGTTACAAGAGGAGATCCCGATGGACCTGCTCGATCTGCGGATTGATCTGTTGATAACAACCGAAGGTATATTACATATCGAATAAAGGGTTGTGATGTGATTGAGTTCAGAAGTGAACAACGGCCAGGCTTCGGGTGGCAAACTGACCCATTTTAATGAACAGGGGCGGGCCCGGATGGTTGATATTTCAGGTAAGGAAATTACCGTACGTACGGCTGTGGCCGTAACCAAAGTGACGATGAATCCAGATACACTGGAAGCGATTCGGGAGGGCCGAATCGGCAAAGGTGATGTTCTGGCTGTGGCTCAGATTGCCGGGATTCAAGGCGCGAAGAAAACGTCGGACTGGATTCCGATGTGCCATCCACTGGCACTGACGGGTGTGGATATTCGTTTTCATGATAACGGAGTGGATGAATTACACATCGAAGTTACTGTCAAAACCGAAGGCAAAACGGGTGTTGAGATGGAGGCGCTCACGGCTGCCTCAGCTGCAGCACTGACGGTCTATGACATGTGCAAGGCCATGCAAAAAGATATGATTATCGGTCCAACCATGCTGAATTCCAAGAGTGGTGGCAAAAACGGTGATTACAGCCGATAGGCAATATTTATTTTCATAGAGGAGAAGGGTGATCTTTATGGTGTGGAGAACAGCAATCCTGACAGCCAGTGACAAAGGAGCCCGCGGGGAACGTGAGGATACGAGTGCACAAGTCATTCGGGAGCTGGTGGAAGAAGAGCTGGGTGGTCAAATCGTGGAGTACCGTATCGTTCCGGATGAACCCGATGAGATTATTGCGGCTTTGATTGAGATGACGGATTATTTTCACGCCGATCTGGTGCTGACTACCGGTGGCACGGAGCTGGCCATTCGTGATATTACTCCGGAAGCGACCCGGCGCGTAATTGAGCGGGAAGTTCCCGGGATGGCAGAGGCCATGCGGTACAGTGTAATGAGCAAAAACCGTTCTGCAATGCTGTTCCGCGGGGTATGTGGCATTCGTGGACGCACGCTGATTGTGAATCTGCCAGGTACACCAAAGGGTGTGCATGAACATCTGGCTGCCATTATGGATCAGCTTCCGGAAGCGCTGCTGATGGTTACGGGTCAGTTCAAGCAATAATTGAGCACGGACTTTGGGGCAAGATATCCGATTAGCCATGACCGTTGTTAGACTGTTCTAGTGACATCTCTTATTTGTGAATTTTGCGGGTTATGTAAGTGGTTACATCTATGGTATGATGGGCTTAAATTAAGAACGCAGCAGAGACATCTATGAACATCTGGCCGAGTATGCGCATCTTCGAAGCTTGAGACGAGGAGGAATATCAATGTTAAGTTCCATTGGACCTACGGGTTTTATTTTGCTGGCCGTGATTGCATTGTTGTTGTTTGGACCCAACAAACTTCCGGAACTGGGACGTGCAGTTGGGCGTACCTTCCGTGAATTCAAAGAGGGCGCTCGCGAGATTATCTCTGAGGATGACTCGTCCAATCGCAAAGAGCAGGAGAAGGCGAAACCGCTGGCGGCTGAGAGCACACCTGCAGACAAGCCTGCTGATAAACGCCTGCCGGAATAATCTTGACGGCAATGAAAGAGAAATCCCTTCCTGCCGGAAGGGTTTTGTATTTTAAGCTGGCAATAATGGGGGGCAGGCATGACGCAGCAAATGGAAGAAATGTCGATTACGGAACATCTGAGTGAGCTGCGCAAGCGGCTGATCTATGTACTAAGCATTTTTGTGCTGGGACTGATTGCAGGATTTTTTGTGGCGGACCCGGTATACCAATATTTGACCAAGGCAGAGTCGGCAAAAGGTTTTGTATTACATGCCTTCTCGTTCTGGGACGGGATTGGCATCTATATGAAGATTGCAGGGTTGTTCTCACTTATTATTACACTGCCGTTTACGGTGTATCAGATCTGGAAGTTTGTTAGTCCAGGGCTAAAGCCGCGCGAGCGAAAAGCAACGCTGAAGTATGTGCCCTATGTGTTTCTTTTATTTCTGACAGGTATGGCTTTCTCGTATTATGTTATTTTTCCCATGGCACTCGCCTTCACAACAGCGATTACGGAGAAGATGGGGCTTGTGGAGACCTACGGGATGAAACAGTATTTCAGCTTCCTGTTTGGCATTGTGTTGCCTGTGTCCCTGTTATTTGAACTTCCTTTACTTATTATGTTTCTGACAGGACTGCGGATTCTGAATCCAATTCGTCTTCGCAAGATGCGCAGAGTCTCTTATTTTGTTCTGATCTTCATTGCAGTGGTCATTACACCTCCAGACTTTATTTCCGACCTTCTGGTGATGATTCCCTTGCTCTTGTTATATGAGATCAGTGTGTTATTATCCGCAATCGTATATCGCAAGCAGCTTGCAGCCGATGAAGAGATCGAATCCCGCTACGTTCGTGCCGAGGATAAGAAACATGCGGGCTGAATGAGGATAAGCTGTAATGTGCCCGGAAAAGACGGTATGTTCTTATCCGGGCTATTTCTGTAGACTGCCGACAACACGACAGGACAAGCAGGCATATTATGTCCAACAATGGATACAATGGGGAAGGGACTGTCTGTTAACGTTGCAGAAGGGTTAAACAATTTCGTAGAATAAGATTAGTGAATTGCAACATAGAACCAGGCACAGCGGGTGTAATTTGGCTATGTTTGTGTAAATTCAACGTAAATTCTCGCAGGAATTCGTCAAAAGGACTTGAAATCATGCTTCAAGTTGAGTATCATAAAGTTGGTTGTTAGCACTGAACACTGTCGAGTGCTAATACATATGGCTACAACCTACAATGTAACGTTATATAATTTCAAAAGGAGGCTATTTTTCATGATCAGACCTTTAGGTGAACGCGTATTGGTAGAACCACTGGAGCAAGAACAAACAACTTCTTTCGGGATCGTACTCCCGGACTCCGCCAAAGAAAAACCGCAAGAGGGTAGAATCATTGCAGTTGGTGCTGGAGTATTGAAAGACGGCGTACGTGTAGCTCTGGAAGTGAAAGAAGGAGATCGCGTTATTTTCTCCAAATATGCCGGTACAGAAATCAAATTCGAAGGTAAAGAATATTTGATTATGAAAGAAAGCGATATTCACGCGATTCTCGACTAATTCAAATTTAATCGGATAACCGAACCATATAGCACTACCATTTTCCAACAAAAACTAGGGAGGTTTTCTTAACATGGCTAAAGACATTAAATTCAGTGAAGACGCTCGTCGCTCCATGCTTCGTGGTGTGGACGCATTGGCTAATGCAGTAAAAGTAACACTCGGTCCTAAAGGCCGCAACGTGGTTCTGGAGAAAAAATTCGGAAGCCCGCTCATCACTAACGATGGTGTAACCATTGCTAAAGAAATCGAACTGGAAGATGCATTCGAGAACATGGGTGCACAACTGGTTAAAGAAGTAGCAACAAAAACCAACGATGTTGCCGGTGACGGTACTACAACAGCAACTGTATTGGCGCAAGCGCTGATCACAGAAGGTCTGAAAAACGTAACTGCAGGCGCTAGCCCAATCGGTATCCGTAAAGGGATCGACAAAGCGGTTAAAGCTGCGGTTGCTGAATTGCAATCCATCTCCAAACCAATTGATTCCAAACAATCCATCGCACAAGTTGCAGCAATCTCTGCAGCTGACGAAGAAGTAGGCGAACTGATCGCTGAAGCTATGGAAAAAGTGGGTAAAGATGGCGTTATCACTGTAGAAGAATCCAAAGGATTCGCTACAGAGCTTGAAGTGGTTGAAGGTATGCAATTCGACCGTGGATACATCTCTCCTTACATGATCACTGATACGGACAAAATGGAAGCTGTTTTGGACAATCCGTACATCTTGATCACAGACAAAAAAATCTCCAGCACGCAAGACATCTTGCCATTGCTTGAGAAAATCGTTCAACAAGGCAAACCGCTGGTATTGATCGCTGAAGATATCGAAGGCGAAGCACTGGCTATGCTGGTTGTGAACAAATTGCGTGGTACATTCAATGCTGTAGCTGTTAAAGCTCCGGGATTCGGTGACCGTCGTAAAGCCATGCTGCAAGACATCGCTGCCCTCACTGGTGGCCAATTGATCACGGAAGAACTGGGTCTGGACCTGAAATCCGCTGTTGTGGAACAACTGGGTACAGCTCGTCAAATCCGCGTAACTAAAGAAAACACAATCATCGTTGACGGTGCTGGTAACAAATCCGATATCGATGCACGTGTTAGCCAAATCCGTACACAATTGGAAGAAACAACTTCCGAGTTCGACAAAGAGAAACTGCAAGAGCGTCTGGCTAAATTGTCCGGCGGTGTAGCAGTAATCAAAGTTGGTGCGGCTACTGAAACAGAATTGAAAGAACGCAAACTTCGCATCGAAGATGCCCTGAACGCAACTCGCGCTGCGGTTGAAGAAGGTATCGTATCCGGTGGTGGTACAGCGCTCATGAACGTATATAGCGCGGTTGCGGCTGTAGCTCTGTCCGGTGACGAGCAAACAGGCGTAAACATCGTCCTGCGTGCTCTGGAAGCACCAATCCGTACAATCGCAGCTAACGCTGGCGAAGAAGGTTCCGTAATCGTGGAACGTCTGAAAAAAGAACAAACTGGCGTAGGCTTCAACGCTGCAACTGGCGAGTGGGTTAACATGATCGAAGCTGGTATCGTTGACCCTGCGAAAGTAACTCGTTATGCATTGCAAAACGCTGCTTCCGTAGCAGCAATGTTCTTGACTACTGAAGCAGTTATCGCTGACAAACCAGAACCAGCAGGTGCTGGTGGCGGAATGCCTGATATGGGCGGTATGGGTGGAATGGGCGGCATGATGTAATAAAGGTGTAAAAACCTTTATTACATCATGTGCCTGGCAGAGTGAATTCTCGTTACGATGTGACAAGAATTTGTGAAGCAGTCACTGTTACAAATTATAAAGAATATAAAGAATATAACCACCATGTCTTAATGAACTCATTAAGGCATGGTGGTTTATTGTAATAATGCAATAATATTCTTATAGAATGATATAGTTTTACATAAGTGTCTCAATAACCTGAAAATCTTTTTTAGTGCTTTACTTTTAAGTTTGTCCTATATAAGGAATACAAAATATGCTAAATTGACGTGGAGATTATATGATTATCAAAAATTTAATAAGCTATTACGAAGAGAATGTTTCAGATTATGGATTGGTTTACAAGTACATACCGTATCTTCGTCGTTTGATTTCTTTAATTGGGCTTGCTTATGTGATTACAGCAGTTTTAATGATTATTGGTCTAATTCACAAAATGATAAGTAGTAATATCCATTATTGGTTATTTATACCTTTTATAGTTGTTTTTGTGGCTATTATATGTGTAACAAAATTCCAAGAATCTAAAATTACCAAAATTTTAAATAATAATTATCAAATATTTCTCGATCCAATGGAAGGCTGGAAAAATCAAGAATACAAAGAGAAGCAACATGGACTCTTAGTGGGCTACTTGAAACGAAATAAATTATATGAAAAACAAAAAATTGAATACCTTATAGATCGGATCAATGAACTTAGTTTAAGAAAATATCCACCACTACTAGCACCTAGTATAGTAGTAGCATTCATTTTGCCGCTCTGGAACCATTTAATTCCTATAATATATAAGTATATTTTTTTAGGATCAACTTTATGGAAAGTGGTTTTTATGCTTTTATTAGTATTATCAGTCTTTATATCTATATTTTTCACAGGGATAATTAATCTTTTGTTACATAAGTTTAAAGATACAGTGTGGTCCAAAATATTTAGGAACGAAAATACAAAGAGGAAGGAGATCAATGAGATTCTACATGATATTTATTTAAGTTTATAAAATACTGGAGATCATTTATTAAAATTTTTGAATATTTAAATTAGATATAGTGCTTTGAATAGGAAGCTCTAAGACTAAAACTTTGCTTCGATGATTTCGTATGTACTGTGATACATAGAGAGCTTATCAGTAACGACTTGAGGAGGAAATGATTTGAGAAAGGGTACAAAGTGGACATTATGGATTCTGGGCTTGATGCTCGCTGCAATTTTTATCAACTTCTTTATGAATCTATATAGCTTTGCTTATGCACTGATTACTGTGCTTATACTTGCCTTTATGGGGTGGGGATTCTTAGCAAAGTTAAAGAATGACGTTCGGCAGCATGAAGATTACCATAGAAGAGAGCATCAGTCTGCGAACGATGACATCGATAGATACACCAGGTAGAATTCAACCAACCTATCGTACTTAGCACGTAGCATACATGAGAAGTTATAAGAAACTTGCACTGAAATGATTAAAAGGCTCCCGTGAGGGAGTCTTTTTAATGGCTGATCTTGTAAAAGGAAGTAGTGATGTTTTCTTCTATTGCTAAACAAATAGTTGTTAAGTAAAATAAACATATGAACAAGTGCTCATATATTAATTCATAAAACGATATTGGGGATGATACATATGTACGATGTATTGGTTATCGGTGCTGGGCAAGCAGGCTTGGCAACAGGTTACTATCTTCAGCAGTCAGGGTTAACCTTTTTAATCGTTGACGCTGCCTCACTTGTCGGGGAATCTTGGCGTAAACGGTACGATTCCTTACATCTTTTTACCCCACGAATGTATGATGGGTTACCGGGAATGCCTCTTAGTGGAAATGAAAATAGCCTGCCAAGCAAAGATGAAATTGCAGATTATTTTGAAAACTATGCTAAACAAATGGAGCTTCCAATAAAGTTAAACTGTGAAATCTCCCGTCTCTCGAAGCAAGATGAGGTGTACTATGCTGAAACCAATGATGGAACGATTGAAGCGCGCAATATTATCGTTGCCACGGGGCCTTTCCAGACCAAAAATGTTCCTCATTTTGCGAAAGCATTATCCGAGCATGTGATTCAGCTTCACTCATCAGAATATAAAAATATCTCTCAATTGCTTCCTGGAACAACAGTAGTTGTAGGCGGAGGGAATTCAGGTGCCCAAATCGCCGTAGAGTTGACATCAGATGAACAACAAACCGTATACATATCCATAGCTCGAAATATTACCTTTAGGCCTTTGCATATTAATAAACGAAGTATATTCTGGTATTTTGAAAAGCTCGGAATATTACGTGCAAGTGCAGATCGTATGGTTGGAAAATGGTTGAGAAATCAGCCTGAGTACGTATATGGCTATGAGTTAAAAGAATTGATGACCCAGGGAAAAGTTAACCTGCGCCCACGTGCCATTAATGCAATAGATGACCGCATCCTATATGAGGATGGTAGTGAGACACGAATAGACAATATTATCTGGGCGACTGGGTTTAAGCGAAACGATAGTTGGATCGATATCAATACTGCTATTGATGCCCAAGGTGTAATTATACACAAGAGAGGCGTATCACCGGTTGCTGGACTGTACTTTTTAGGGCTACCTTGGCAAACATCTCGGGGTTCAGCACTGTTGGGATGGGTTAAATACGATGCTCAGAAAATCGTTAATCATATCAAAGGTAAGACACATTAAACTATATAAATTGAACTAATCATTTACACGATAACGGAGAGGACAGAAAAAACCTGAAAAAGCAAAGCGTTCGCCTTTATCCACGGATTTTCCCCTTCGGAAAAGGAATCAAAAAAATATGGGGATAACAGCGATTGGAAGGTTATTCTGTCATCGTAGTGTCTGTGTAAATAACTTTAGTTCAACTTATATAGATTAGATATCAGGGATGATTAGCAAATATCATAACTCACATTTTTGGGTATATTCCTAAAAGGAGGGATTTTATGAAATTATTTAAATTGCCATTGATTCTTTGTACTATATTACTTTTAGCTATTTTGTCAGCTTGTGATGCCGATGATAGGTTACACGGAAAGAGCGATAACTGGGATGTTTCTCTACAGAGATCAACAGGGAGCTATAGTATTACTTATATAGGTGATGAAAAGCGTATAAAGGATTTTGTGTTTGACCTTACCGGCAATAATATAGAACAACAGGGGAAAGCGCTTGAAGAACAAGGGGTACCATTCAGTATGTCGGGAACGGCTACTGAGACGGAGAAAACGAAAGATCCAATTACCTTTAAAATGAGTTGGAACAATCAAAGCGAGATTGTAACTTTTGAGTAACTCTCGCATGCGGGAGGTGTTCATCATTGGACTTATGGCAACTATTAATCACCTGGATAGGCATTGTTTGTTGGATTGTCACTTACAAAGATAAGATCAGTAAATGGATACTGTACCCAGTATCACTTTTTTGTATAGTGATCACTTTAATTTTTTGACTTACTAATCAATAAAATAGGAAAATGTTAGATCAGAGACTGTGACTACTGAATTATCCAAAAAAAGTACATATCACACGATAGGCCGTTCCTTCATGGAGCGGCCTTTTTGCACAATCGCATCTTATCTCGCAACAGTTATTTCAAAAGTAGAGTGCTCAGAATCCTGTACGCTGAAGCGATATTCCAATCCATTTCGAACTGTCGCTCCATTAAAATCAGACTGATTCACATCACGACCCAATAGACCGATATCCTGGATGACATCTTGTGCATCGTTATACGTGTACTCACTATTAGTTGTGAGAATGAGTGTAGCGATAGCAGTTAGAAAAATTCCACCTGTTGGTTCGCTCGTATCACCAGTTGCGTACAACCTGACTTCCTGTATGCTCTCATCTGCATTCACTGCACCAACCAAACGCAACTCGTCATTGAATACATACTCGAAAGTGTCAGTGCCCTGCTCGGAAGAGTCTTGTATATTCAAGCGGGTAATACTCAACCCATTCAGTCGGTATTTGCCTACGGCGCCATTAAACTTGTTTTTAAATTCTTCGGTAGTCATGTGGAGGCCAGAAAGTTTAATCTGGGATGAAGGGGTCTGATCTATTTCAGACTGAGTAGAGTTCGAAGATAAAGTCAGCATCCCATACAAGCCTATTGAAGCAATCGCAAAACAGGCCGTTGTCAGAAAAATAAATCTGATCGGCAACCTATTACCTTTGCGAATAGACAAGATCATCCCAACAACAAATCCCAAAAAAGCGATAAAGCCAAAAATGAAGAGAGTGGTAAACAGATATTGCAAATTCTCACCTCGTAATAGAGTAATAGCTGGTACAAATCTTTCTTGCACCTCATTCATTATAATGTTCCCATGACAAAGTTCAAACTCCCACTACTCACTGCCCCAACAAAAAAAGCACTGCCGGCATGCTGCCAGCAGTGCTTGCTTGATGTTATACAGGTCTTACTGTAAAGGTGAAGTGATACGCGCGGTTGGCTGGCAAGGTGTATTCGACATGGGTACGTGCGCTCCAGCTGTCATCTCCGCCAACACCCATTTGTTTGTAATTGATGCGGGCGACAGTCTGTGTGCTCTGAGGTAATTTGTACACATGGTCGTTTGCTTCCAGTTCTTCCGGTGTCCACGGCAACGCATTAATTTCAAAGGGTATAGTGGCTTCAACATGAAGGCCAAGCTGACCATCTGCTGACGTAATTTCTGCAAAGCGTACATCCGTTTTGTTACCACACTCTTGTGGCTTCAGATATGGAACAAATTGATCTCGAACCGCACCTGTGTAATAACCGAGACGTGCACTGGTCAGACGGTCTGCATAATTATCATGCGGGCCTCTGCCGTACCAAGAGATTGTATCCAAGCGGTTATTCAGTTGTAGCAGCATACCAAATTCCGGTAGATCAGGTAAGCCTACGCCTGGAATAAGGGTTTGACTGATTTCCAATACACCATCCGCATCAATTCGGTATGTGATGGACAGCGTACATCCCGGATGTTGATCCCACGTATAATCGGTCGTTACAAGAATACCTTGTTCGTCTGCATGGTGCTCAAAGCGAATTAATCTGCTGGTAGCGTGAGCATCTCTCCAGAAGGCAGAACGCTCATTCAGGCGGTTCCCCATATCATTGTCTGTCATGGCTCTCCAAAAATTCGGCCGGACAGGTGCGAGCAATTGCTCCTGATTGTTAATCTGATAGGATGTTAACGCGCCAGTGGCTGGATTGAAGCTCAACGTGACTTGGCCTGTAGTCACTTTCAATTCATCTTGCAGATCCTGCACCTGCGGCGCATTGTCTTGTCCTTGACGTATCGGTTGGATTGGACGCAATCTCGGAGATACCACGAACTGATCCCAGGCAATCTCATGACCTACTCCTGCCCATTTGGTTGCCACTTTGGTAACCAGAGATACAGTCAGCACCGCTTCCTGGAACAGATCGGAAGATGGCGTATAAGGGATTCGGACTTCAACCGATTCGCCAGGAGGTACCGCGATATCCAATGTACCGTTCTCTACAGATTTGCCATCGTGAGTTACTGTCCATACGAGCGAATATTCGCTCAGATCCGTGAACAGGAACTGGTTTTTGATGCGCAGCAGGCCGTCTTTGACATCAACGGTTTCCATACGAACGTTCTGATAACATTTCTTCACTTCTTCCAGCTTCGGTGTAACCGTCTTATCCGCCAGAATCAATCCGTTCCCGCAGAAATTGCCATCATGAGGAGATTCACCGAAATCGCCACCATAAGCAAAATATTCTACACCGTCTGCCGTAGTGGTACGAATGGACTGATCAACCCAGTCCCAGATGAATGCACCCTGCAACACATCATATTTATCGAACAAATCCCAATACAGATGCAGACCTCCACAAGAATTACCCATGGCATGGCTGTATTCGCAGATAATATAAGGTTTCTTCGGTCCCTTCATGCGCGCGTATTGCTCCACATCTTGTGGGCTGATATACATCGTTGATTCAATATCACTTGCCGAATCGGAAGGGCGATAATGGTAGGTACCTTCATAATGAACGAGTCGTGTTGGATCGACCTGCTTCAGATAATCGTACATGGCAATGAAGTTATCGCCGCCGAAGGATTCATTGCCAAGGGACCAGATGATAACGGACGCATGGTTTTTGTCCCGCTGGAACATCGAGTTACAGCGATCTATTACGTTATTACGCCATTCCGGTTTGCTCGCGGGAATATTGTTTTCATTCATTTCCTTTTGCCCATATTCCCAGGTGCCGTGAGTCTCCAGATTCGTTTCGTCAATGACATAAAGGCCATATTCATCACACAGTTCGTACCAGAGAGACTGATTCGGATAATGGGATGTGCGCACGGCGTTAACGTTATAGGACTTCATCAACTCGATGTCACGGATCATGTCTTCCCGCCCAATGGCTCGACCCTTATCCGGGGAAAATTCATGACGATTCACGCCTTTGAACACAATGCGTTTGCCATTGATTTGCATCAGGCCGTCCTTCAGTTCAAACTTGCGGAATCCGATCCGGCTACGGACTGCTTCCAGTGTTTCGCCTGATTCGTCCTGAATGGACAGCACAAGTGTATACAGGTTAGGGGACTCAGCGCTCCATAGTAGCGGCTTCATAACCTCTGCTGACAACTGGAATGAAAGTTCATCCTCGCCCTGGAAAGTAACGGCCGCAGTAAGTGGTTGCTTCAGCACTGTCTGCTGTTGTGCATCATAGAGCTGCGCCTGAACGGACAATCCGGCAGGGGTCTGCGCGGCATTATGATTAAATAATTTCAAATCCAGCAGTAGCTCCGCATCCTGATACGCGTCATCCAGTTCAGTACGAACAAAGAAATCGGCGATCTGAACCGGTGAAGGTGAATGCAGGTATACACCACGGAAGATGCCGCTTAACCGCCAGAAATCCTGATTCTCCAGCCAGCTCGCATCACACCAGCGATATACCTCCACAGCGAGCTTGTTCTCACCTTCCGTTAGATACGAAGTGATATCAAATTCTGCGGGCGTGAACGTATCTTCGCTATAACCGACCAGCTCCCCGTTCACCCATACATAAAAGGCAGATTCAACGCCCTCAAAATGAAGCAGGACAGGCCGGTCTTTCCAGTCTGCAGGAACAGTAAACGTGCGGATGTACGAACCCACCGGATTATAAGTTGTTGGTGCAAATGGTGGCTTCAATTCAGGCTCACGCTCGACCCACGGATACGTCATATTTGTATAGTGGGGATAATCGTACCCTTGTAGCTGCCAGTTGGAAGGAACAGCGATCTCGTCCCAGTCACTGGCATCATAGTTGTTCTCATAAAAGGATGTAATCCGTTGCTCCGGTGTCTCCGCGAAGGCAAACTTCCATTGACCATTCAGTGATTCGTACCATGGCGATGCGCTGGAATCATTGGACAATGCTTCTGTTATAGATGGAAACGCTACCATAGAAGCATGTGCCGGTAGACGGTTTACTTGAAAAGTCTCGGGATTATTGTTCCATTCCGGGTATCCATTTGCCGGAGGGGTGTGTACCAGTTTCTTTCGCATAACAGCAACTCCTTCTGAAATGTTATAATATTGTCATTATAGAATTGAATTGATACTTAGAGAATAAAGAATATTGCCCATATATATCACAATATGAAACTAACGATGAAGAAAGTGGTGTACTGGATGGATACCCGGATTTTTTTTGGTAAAACAGAAGAAGCTGCTCGCCTGCCGATCTATATGACCACGGTTGGTTACTGGGAACACCAATATGAAACTGAGCGTCCAGAGGGATTCCCGGATTATCAGATCCACCAGATTATTCATGGTCAGGGGAGACTGATTATACAAGAGGACGAGTATATCGTCGGACCGGGTGACGTTTTCTTTCTGTATCCCGATGTTCCGCATCGATATATGCCCATCAGTGACCGTTGGGAACTGGCTTGGGTCTCGTTTCAGGGGAGAGAGGCTAGCCAGTTATTATCTTATGCGGGGATAACCGGTTCACGCGTATGCAGACTCAGGACAGCAACGCTGCTACGTGGCCTGGAGCAACTTCTGGTTAGAGGAGAGAATGGCGGTGATACGGATTACGCAGATTACGATGTGGAGTGTTCCAAACAATTATATGCCCTGCTGCTGGATCTGAAGCCACTACTCATCGCATCCGCCAATTATAATGATGAACTGGAGCGCTTGAAGCCTGTGCTGCGTTATATCGCAGAGCATCTGGATCGTTCGTTTTCGCTGAAAGAACTGGCCGATGTGGCTGTGGTATCTCCCCAATATTTGTGCAGGCTGTTTCAGAGGGCACTCCACACCAGACCTGTATTTTACGTGAACCAAGAACGGATCAATCGGAGCAAACAACTCATGTTCAGTGAGAGAGAGCTTCGAATATATGAAGTGGCTGATCGGGTGGGTTACGAGAATGCCAGTTATTTCTGTGCGATGTTCAAAAGGCATACAGGCATGAGTCCAGAGCGTTTTCGCAAACTGCACGGACTGAATTGATGGAGTTACAATTTTAGTGCTCCACTCGCGGTAGGAGCAACAGAGTACACTTCACTTAAATGACATGCCAGATACACCTTCATCCAACCCTCGGAATCGTTCAGATCAACACCTAGAATCTCCTCTATTTTGCGCAGGCGCAGATACAACGTATTGGTATGAATGTGCAGACGTTCGGCTGTGGCTTGCACAGATCGATTCGCGGCAATGTAGGTTTTGAGTGTGAGTTCAAGCTCTCCTGATTTTTGCTGTTGAAGAGGGGACAGAATTTCGTGAATGTAGTTCTCGATATCGGAAGGTTCCTGGTTCAGAAACAAGCGATTGATCCCGATTTCTTCGTAGAGCATCAGGCCCGCTTTGTTTTGTTTCAGCAGAAAGGACAACGAGCGTGTAGCCTCGTCATTGCTTTTGGACACATACTCAAGCCCTTGATAAAGTCCACCGATACCAATGGATAGGGCAGGAGTCTTAGAGGTGGTCCATTTCTCCACAGCCGTTTCCAGCCTGCTGATGATCCAGTGTCTGACCTTGGGCTCGGATGCAGCAGCCAGAATCGTAATTTTGTGATGTGCGCTGAACAATAGATGTTCGCGGGTGCCCAGCTCCTTTTCGATAAATCCAATCAACTTGCGCACCCAATTTTCAGTTGTTTTCATATCGGGATGTTCCCCATAGAGCTGCAATTGAGCGACGAACAAGGACTGATGGGCTGGCAACTGAAAGCTGGAAAGTCGTGCCTCCAACTGCTGTGGTTCTCTATATTGCACGAGATCGCTGAAGAAATCATGGTTTTTCCGATAGGACATCTCGGTGAGTGAGTAGGTATTCACCATCTCCAGCATCACAATAGCTCCGCCTTGTTCCAAAATCACATGATCCAACTGACCTAACGGATGATCTAATTGGATGGCAAAACAGCCAAGCACCAGAGATCCGTTCACAATGGGATAGAGGTAATAATCGCTATGATCCGTTCCACCGGATAAGGTGATGGGGTTAAACTGACTGTCCAGAGCGGTATAGATATCGAGCTCACTTAGCAAGACACTTTCCGGGATGAGCGGGTACCAGTCATTTCTCGCCATGTCCACATAATAGGTGGGAAGTTTCAGCATCGACCCAACCGTCTCAATGATATGTCCGAGGCTCACATGTTCAATGGAAAGTGCCGTGAATTGATTATGAATTTCATTGCGGCTAACGAGATATCGGTTCGTTTCCAGCAGTTCTGAATACATGGTGGCGTTGGAGATGGCAATGGCTGCCTGATCCGCAAATCCCTGCATCACATTCAGATCATGTGGGGCAAATCGTCTGTTTTGTTCAAATTGGTATACCAGCATTACACCGATTTTGTGAGTATTCATTGTCACGGGAACGGCGATAAGTCCTTTTGCCATAATACCGTCAGGCAGTGAACTTACAATGATATCCGCATTCTCCTGACTAACATTGCCCATATCTTTAAAGGCATCATCCGGTGTGCTATACATTCGGCCAATGCCTTCCTCGTATACTTTTCCCGTAATGCCCTCATCCAGCTCGCCCTGATATTGATACACGCTATCCTGAAAACCGACTTTGGCTCTAGGAATCATCTTGCCAGAGTCCGGATCAACCATCATGAACAGTCCGCAGGAAAGGGAGGGGATGACATGGAGCGCATTCTCCATGATTTTGAGTAACAAATCGTTCAGCTCCAGGGAACAGGTCAGCTCCCGCAGTCCGGTCAACCATCGATCATTGTGTGCACGTTCCTTCTCAATCTGTTGCTTCAGCAGTCCTTCCCGAATCAAAGACTCCAGACGTTCACTCTGTAGCAGGGTAAGTTGCTTCTGGGTATCGATAACCACACGAATGTTGATGTTAGACAAAAAAACAAACGTATACCTGAGAATCTTCCAGGATGACTCAATCTGTTCTTGATCTGTATATTCAGGTAACTCTCCTTCACGCAGCCAGTTATTCCACTGGAAATCATATTCATCCTTGATCCAGATTCCGTACGGAACAGACCCAAAGACTTGAACCATAAATGAGCGAACCGCTTCATGAATCATAGCAAACGTACTCCTTTCGTGTTCACATGGCAAAATGCTTACATATATAACATGATCTTCACCATGCTGTGTGATTTATATTTGTATTGTGTATATCACCATAATTAATATTAGAATGCTGTTGCTATCAACAATGACATTATACATTTGCAACTTATATAATGTCATTAACTTTAACACGATACAATTTCATCGTAGTACAACAGTAGAGCTGTAAATCGAACAGATATACGTAATATTTAAGTTCAACTTAACTTTTTACACGAGAACGGAGAGGACAGAAATAACGTGAAGAAGCAAAGCGTTCGCCTAAAAGCTTTCGCAAGAAAGCTACTTCGGAAGCATACGCTATCCCCGGATTTTCCCTTTGGAGAAGGGAATCAAAAAAAATCTGGGGATAACAGCGATCGGAAGGTTATTCTGTCATCGGAGTGGTCAGTGTAAATATTCTTTAGTTGAACTTACAATCAAGTCTGAAAATGAGGTGGAGTACAGATGAGTCAAATTACTGCTTTTGTAGGTGCATTGTTGATTGATGGACAAGGTGGAGAACCTGTTTCCGATAGTGTGGTCCTGGTTGAGAACGGGAAATTCATAGCAGCGGGTGCAAAAGCAACCGTTCCAATTCCGGAAAATGCCGAGCTTGTTGATGTAACAGGCAAAACGGTGATGCCCGGATTAATCGATGCCCATGTCCATGTACACGGGGCCAAAAATCTGAATATGGCTGCGGTGGCGCTGGAAGCCAATGAACTCCAGATGGGGAGAGCACTTCAGGATCTGCCGAAGCTGATCAACGCCGGATTCACAACCGTCAGGGATGTCGGTAGCCATGTTGCTGTATACATTCGCGATCTGATCAAGGAAGGTGTGGTGAAGGGGCCGCGGATTAAAACTTCCCGTCATATGCTCTCTCAGACGGGTGGACATGCAGATATCCATATGATTCCAACGGAACTGAATATCTTCACCGTGTGTGACGGGGTTCCGGAAGTCATTAAGGCAACACGCACGCAGTTCCGTGAAGGGGCGGATTTCATTAAAGTGTGCTCCACAGGCGGGGTACTTTCGGAGAAAGATGACCCTCGCTGGTCGCAATTCCGCATGGATGAGCTGAAGGCGATCGTGTATGAAGCGGAAGCGGTACAGTCTTATGTGGCTGCACATGCGCAAGGTACACAGGGGATCAAAAATGCGTTGGAAGCGGGCGTACGCACCATTGAACACGGGATCTACATTGATGAAGAAGGCATTGGCATGATGCTGGATCAAAAGGCGGTTCTGGTGCCAACGCTGGCCATTGTACATCGGATCATCAAAGAAGGGCATAAATACGGTGTTCCCGAATTTGGTATCCGCAAAGCCAAAAGTGTATATCAGGAGCATATTGAGAACATGATTATCGCGCGTAAGGCAGGCGTAACCATTGCAGTAGGGACAGACTTCTGCACGTGTGCACCTGTTGAGCATGGCGGGAATGCACTCGAACTTCGATTGCTTGTTGAAGATGTTGGATTTACGCCGATGGAAGCGATCGTAGCCGCAACAAGAGATGCGGCGAGAGCGATGCAGATGGAAGCGGAGATCGGTACGATTGAACCTGGCAAAGCTGCTGATCTGCTGGTATTGAATGTGAATCCGTTGACGGATATTGGACTGCTCGAAAACATAGAGAATATCGAACAGGTCTATTTATCGGGTGAGCGCTTGAAATAAGAAAGATGGTTCTACGTGTACTGAACTGCACTGACAACATAGAGAATGGGGAGAAGCCACCATGTTTAGTCAACCGATATATATCGCCACAGTATTGCTAGTTATTTTAGCTATAGGGGAACTGGTTTCGATCTGGTCCAAAGCGCGAATTCCTTCCTTGCTTGTTATTCTGATCGGATATTTGCTGCTGAACTGGGCGGGGTTATTTCCTAAAGGAGTGGTATCCAGCTCTGCTCTGACGGCGTTCGGGGCTCTCATGGTGGCTCCGCTGATTGTACACATGGGGACATTAATACCGCTGAAATTAATACGTTCCCAATATAAAGCAATACTGATCTCATTGTTCGCATCACTCACGGCGACAGGTCTTATCCTGTTAATCGTATCACCGTTCTATGGTTATCCTACGGCTGTTGCCGGATCAAGTCCGGTTGTTGGTGGCATTATCTCTTATCTGATCACAACCACGAAGTTGCAGGAGATGAATCTGGGTCATCTGATTACAATTCCGGCTGTTATTCTGGGTATTCATTCCCTCGTGGGGATGCCGATTGCAACCAATATGTTGCGCAGATATGCGTTGAAACTGCAGAAGCAGGGCGCTTTTGAGAACAAGGTTGCAGGGGAAGGCCACGTGAACATTAAAGAAGCGAATGCCAAAACATTCCTTCCGCAGCGATTCCAGACCGCACCTATTCTGCTGTTGCTCTTGTTCATTATGGGTAGTCTCTCCATTTATCTAGGTAATGTAACCGGACTTAGCTACAGTATCTGGGCTCTGTTGCTCGGGGTTCTCGGACATCTGATCGGACTGTTCCCATCTCGTATTCTGGATAAAGCAAGTACATCGGGAATTGCCATGATAGGTCTGATCGTAGTCGTTATGACAAGTATGGAGTCGATCACTTTTGATGCGGTGGTTAGTTCCATTATTCCAGTGTTGTTCATTATCGCAATCGGTGTAATTGGGGTGCTGATCGGTGGATTTGTTGGCTCCAAGTTGTTCAAATGGGACCCGCTCAAAGGTCTGCCTGTGGCACTGACTGCACTATTCGGTTTTCCGGGGGACTACATTATCTGTGAGGAAGTAAGCCGTTCAGTTGGACGTGATGAAAATGAACGCAAAGCCATCCTCGATGAGATTTTAACGCCAATGCTGGTAGGTGGATTCACAACGGTCACAACAGCATCCGTGTTAATTGCGTCCATACTGATCAAGACACTTTAAGAGGTTGTCAAAAACGGTCTTTTTGAACACTCACTATAAGAAAAATTGATGTTCTTTTCATCCCAATTTCAGTTTCCATTAAGGTTGGGAAGGTAAGATAAGTCTTGTAAACCCCTTCTCGTGTTAAATAGATGTGTGACTGGCCCTATCGGATTGTCCTCCGGTAGGGCACTTTTTTTCTTCATTTCTGCGGTTGGTGGTATGATAGATGAATACATAATGTGTAACCAACTCTAGTGACCGGAGGATGGAATTGTGGATCACAGTTTGCACCCGTTGTTTAAGCCTATTCAGATGAATGGAACGTACCCTAACAGTTATTATGTTGAGAAAGTACCTGCTACTGGTCTGATGGCTTATGTGGCCTGTTATTGGGAATCAGGATCTCTTCCGAACACACATGCGGATGTTGCTAAGAGAGAAGGTCCAGAGCGATCGATGACGACAGTACCTGCCCGGGTATTACCGGATGGTTGCACGGACATGCTGATTACATACGACCCGGTCTGTTCAAAGCACTCCTATGCTTACTGTGGCAATTATACACAGCCATTCGCTGTACCTGAGCCAGCCGATGATGGTTCCCCTGCTGGAGACTACACCTTTGGTGTCCGGTTCTTCCCGGGTGGAGCGCATGTCTTCCATGGCATGCCTCTGGAGTGGTTTACGGATAAGCGAATTGCACTTCAGGAATGTTGGCCGGAGAAGCTGAACGGGCTTCAGGAACGGATGGCCGAAACGAATCATTTTGCAGAGCGAGTAGAGGTTATGAATGCGTACTTGAGTCCGTTGCCCGTGCAGGCAAGCACATCGGAGAACAATGTGATGAAAAACGTGCTGCACCGCATCTTTATCGATGGGGGACGTATGAGTGTCCAAGAGCTGGCGATGCGTGAAGTGATCAGTGAGCGGCAGCTGCATCGAAAGTTCTCGGAGTGGGTCGGAATCAGTCCCAAACGGTTCAGTGAGGTGGTTCGTTTTCATCGTGTGTTGAGTGATATTCATCAAGGGAACACGGCAGACTGGGCAATGCTTGCCCAGAATCATGGATTTTTTGACCAAGCCCATCTAATTCGGCAATTTCGCAAGTTTTATGGAGAGACTCCGCTGACGGCAGCCAGGGAGCATGGCAGAATGTTGTCCGATTTGTACAATAGATCTGTAGCACCTTCGGTTATACTGAAGTCGTGAGAATAAAAGATAAGGGAGACATCATATATGAATGGAACATTGCAGATTCGGGATCACTTGTTAAATGAATTGGAAACAGGCGTACGGACGGGGGCTTCGTTAATTCGCTTGATCCGTTCGGAGGATTGGTCGTATCGTCCACAGGAGAATATGCGTTCATTGGTGGAGCTAGTGCATCATTTTATCCAGATTACCGCATCGGATCTTGCCATTATGCAGGAAAAAGGTGAAGCTGAGGTTGGGCTGGTAGAGAATAGCCTGTCGGGGATTGAGGATATCGAGAAGCTTGAAGCAACATTATGGAGCAATTTCGAATCCTACAAAGCCTATATCAAAGGATTGAGCGAAGACGACTTTTTAAATCGTTCAACAAAAGCTTTTTATATGGAACATGGTCACTTGCAGGTTCAATGGCAGATTGAAATGGTAACGCATGTATTCCATCACCGTTCGCAGCTGTATAACTATCTCAAGCAGCAGGGCCATGAACTGAACTTTTTCATGCTGTATGCGTAATTAAACCTGTAATATTAAAGTAAGCTTAGTTGGCTCCACCGGATGGTCCGGTGGGGCTTTTTTTGCGTACATTCGTCTATCAATCTATGGAGTCTATCAAAATTGGACATTATGACCCTGGTAATTCACCGTTGCTTTAATAGATTTCAAGCATAGAATACCGTATCAAAGCAAAAAGGAGGTGATTTCAATGGCCATCCTTTTACCGATACAAAATTACAACCTTCCTGCCGGAGCAGGCAAGTCCTACTACGAAAACCTGGCAGGAGGCACAAATGCCAGCGCTACAGTGAACAACGCTGGACCTTTTCCGGTATCTCTCGTGATCACACGTGTTAATGCACCAGTAGTCACTTACGTTGTTCCTGTAAACAGCAGCCTTACCATTTCTGCAGGTGGAGTTCTGGTGTTTGCCTTGTTAGCTAACCTTGGAGGCGCAGCTTCCGGAACAATTCAATTCGCCGTAGCAGATTTGTAATTGATGTGGACTGGATTGGAATGGCCTCTGTCGGACATCTTGTCGGCAGGGGTCTTCTTTTTTTTATGTGGAACCTTCTGGATTGAAAGTGATATTATACTAGAGTCTTATTATTTGATTAATAGGTTGTTATAAGAATGAATTTCTTATACAGCGAGAGAAAGGGAGATTTGATGTTTAGAAAGATGTTCATCTATATTATGGGGGTAAGCTTAGGATTGTCTGTAATTCTGTTACCACATGTTGCTCAGGCTGCGAGTGAGTTGGCTACTCTGGAGTATGGCAACGGGGCTACATATTATGGAGAGATCAAAAATGGAAAACCTCACGGGAATGGAACCATGACCTGGGGGAAAACCAAAACTTACAAAGGAAGCTGGGCACAGGGAAAACGTTCGGGACATGGTGTTTATAAAGTTATAACACGCAGTGAGGACAGAATTACAGAGTCCAAGTATGATGGGAACTGGAAGAATGACAAGAAAGATGGTAAAGGTAAACTTCATGTTAACGAAATAGCTTTGACTGGATATATGCTGGAATCGCGAATCCAAACAGGGACATTTGCAAAAGATCAGTGGATTGCAGGCTATGATGTACGAAATGGGGAATATGATCCGCCATATTCGTTTCTTTACAAAGATTCGAAATTGAGATTTGAAATCTTAGGGTATGCCGGAGACATTTGGAATGATTTGAAGAGTGGTTATATATTCTCATTTACATATAAAAAGGGAAAAGTATATAAACATATTGGTGTTGGAGAAGAGTATATTTCCAAGCAATTCAGCTCTTTTATAAAAAGTGTAGAGAAAGAGATCAAGCCTCACATCAATCAATTTGAGAAATTGGCTAAGCAATTATAAGTGTTATTACAAGGGATGAACATGTACACAGATTATAAATGTTGTTTATCCTGACGGTCATTCGATTAATTTAAGGTATAGGCGGCACGCAGATTGGTGTTGGCATACAGGAGGTTAGTGGATGATGAACAGAACAATCTTATTTGAAACGGAACGGTTGGAATGTGCGACTTGGAACGAAGGAGATCGTGCGCTGGCGTTTGCATTGTGGGGCGATCATGAGGTTGCCAAATGGATTAGCAGCAAGGGATTTCTGAGCGAGGATGAAGTAGAAGCGCGATTGACACAGGAGATTCAAAGGCAGAAGGAAGCGGGGGTGCAATATTGGCCCCTTTTTGAGAAAGAGTCGGAGGTGTTTGTCGGTTGTTGTGGCCTGCGTCCGTATTCTCCAGAAGAGGATATGTATGAACTGGGATTCCATCTAACCCGGGATCACTGGGGCAAAGGGTATGCCCAGGAAGCGGCGCGGGCGGTAATTGGTTATGCCTTTGACACAATGAATGTGAAGGCACTGTTTGCCGGGCATCATCCGGATAATGAAGTGTCACGTCACATCTTGATTAAGCTGGGATTTGAGTATACTGGTGATGAACGTTATGAACCGACAGGAAAGATGCATCCATCATATGTGCTGCGAAAATAAGAAACCCCCGACCAATGAAGGACAGGGATTGAGGGCATCTGGTTTCCTCTTTTTTATAGAACAAGTTCATTCGAAACAATACGATGTGCGGTGACGATTTGCCCAGTGCTGTCTTTTCCCCACACTGAAATTTCAGTTAATGCAGCTGCGCCCCCACCCGTTGTGAATACATATTCGTATCCATCCAGGTTGGCATAGTAGGTTTGAGAGAAGACTTGCCCGGGGGTCAGATTAACGGATTGCAGCACATATAAGGTCCTCGTTCCATTCAGGAAATAACCTTCAATGAGTACATTGGACGTATTGATGGAATCGGTGTTGACCATTTTGATGGTGACCTGTTGTGTAGGCCTGCTGCCACCGGAGAGGTTGTTCTCGATCGGGCCTGTAGAAAGGACTGCCATAGGTCCAACTCCTTTTTTATGAATGACTTTTTCTGAGAAAAGCTAGAATAGCATATGTTAGAATCCACAAAAGCGTTTGGACAAGGAGATATATGTACTGAATGAGAAGGAGGGACTGAATCTTCTGTCCCAAGGAGATAAATGTTTTCATGCTTTTTTTATTTCACTTTCAGCTTCTATTAAGGTAGCAGAGGTAAGATAAGTCTTGTAAACCCCTTCTCGTGTTAAATAGATGTGTGACTGACCCCGCCGGGCGCCGGTGGGGTATTTTTTTGTTTTATTTTCAAATAAACAAAACTAAACAAATATAAATAAAAGGTTATTTCTGTGTTTGTTATTGACTATCAAAGATAAACAAAGGTATAATGAATGTGAAAAAAGGAACTTACTATGTACGTGGCAAGCCATATTATTTTCAATATAAGGAGAGATTGATCATGAACGTGACCCTTACCAATGAAACAACGCAGGCTGCAGGTTTCCATATCCCATTCGTCCGTGAGATGGCTGAGATTACACAACATATGTGGAAAAATGGCTGGGATGAGCGCAATGGCGGTAATGTCAGCTATCTGCTGGAGGAAGAGGAAGTTGCCCAATATATCGATATCCATCATGTGATTCGCAAGATCAAACCGGCATTTTCGGTGCATGAGCTGGCAGGCAAGTATTTTATCGTGACCGCATCGGGCAAATATTTCAAAAATGTACTCGCTGATCCGGAGAGTAATCTAGGGTTGCTGCGTGTATCGCAGGATGGACAGGAGCTGGAAGTACTCTGGGGATTGAAGTCCGGGGCGAATCCAACAAGTGAGTTGCCTACACATTTCATGAGCCATATCGAACGTTTGAAATTGGACCCGAACCACCGGGTTGTCATGCACAACCATGCCACTCATGTATTGGCTATGACGTTTATCCACGAATTGGATGAAGCAAAATTCACGAAAACGCTGTGGCAGATGTGCACGGAGTGTGTGGTTGTATTCCCGGATGGGATCGGCATTATTCCATGGATGATTCCTGGATCAAACGAGATTGGTCGCGAAACGGCTGAGAAAATGAAAGAATACCACGCGGTCATCTGGCCGCAACATGGCATCTTTGGAACAGGAACAACGATTGACGAGGCATTTGGTCTGATTGAGACGATTGAGAAGGCAGCCCAGGTGTTTATGCTGGTTGCCGGTCACGAGATCCGGCAGAGAATTACGGATGAGCAGCTGACCACACTGGCACAAGCGTTTGGTGTTACTCCTCGTCCCGGAATTCTGGGCAGTTAAGGAAAGCTGTATTGTTTTATAGTCAACGCATAGATCAAGGAAGTGGTCTTGGGTTCATTGAACCAAAGGCCATTTCCTTTTTTTTGACGAACAATCGTCATTTTGGTTCAAAAAAGTTCAAATTGCTGAACAAGAATGGCTTTGTTATCGATTATTGAATCGTAGAATGCATTATCACGCGCTGGCGAAATTCGGGTGAAATGACGTATTGTCAACGGCTCTGCGATTTTGCATAATAACAATGCTTCACAGATGAGAGACGGAAGGAAGTTATGATCATGCTTGGCAAAATGAAGAGAATCTTAATAGGCAAGCCCATGAAATCGGCTGAACTGGATGGAGAAAAATTGGGGAAATGGAAGGCACTCGCCATCCTGTCCTCGGATGCCCTATCGTCCGTTGCCTACGGTACGGAACAGATTTTGCTGGTGCTCGTTGCGGCCGGATTCGCCGCCCTGTGGTACTCTGTTCCGATTTCCATCGCCGTGCTGGGATTACTCGTCATTTTAATTTTTTCCTATCGCCAGACGATATTTGCTTATCCAACAGGGGGCGGCGCTTATATCGTAGCCAAGGATAACCTGGGTACAACATCCAGTCTGATTGCCGGAGGATCTCTGCTGGTCGATTATATTCTGACCGTTGCGGTAAGTTCGTCGGCAGGGACGGATGCGATTACGTCGGCTTTTCCTATGCTGCATGACTACAGTGTTGTGATTGCTCTGATTATGATTGTTTTTCTAACCATTATGAATTTGCGGGGAGTGACGGAGTCAGCGTCTGTGCTGGCGATCCCCATTTATCTATTTATCTTTTCGATTGCGGTTCTGATTATCTCGGGTGGAATCAAATTTCTTGCCGGGGGGATGGAAGCAGCTGCACCTGAATTCGGAACAAGTCTATCCCATGTGAGTATGTTTCTGTTATTGAAAGCATTCAGCTCCGGTTGTTCGGCCTTGACTGGTGTGGAAGCGGTAAGTAACGCGATCCCGAACTTCAAGCAGCCTGCCGAGAAAAATGCCGCGGGTACATTACTGCTCATGGGTTGTATATTGGGAGCCATGTTCATCGGCATCACCTTATTGGCTTATGGGTACGGAGTGAAGCCTGATCCCAAAGCAACGGTCATTTCCCAGATTGCTGAAGCGACGTTTGGCAGGGGCACGATGTATTTTATCATCCAAGGTGTAACGGCACTGATCTTGTTCCTCGCAGCCAACACAGCTTATTCGGCTTTTCCGCTGTTATCCTTCATGATGGCAAAGGATAAATACATGCCGCATGCATTTATGGTCAGAGGAGACCGCCTTGGTTTCTCAAACGGGATCATTTTCCTCAGTGTGATGTCTGCGCTGCTGGTGGTCGGGTTCAAAGGGAATACGGAAAGCCTGATTCCGCTCTACGCGGTTGGGGTGTTCATTCCATTTACCCTGTCACAGCTCGGTATGATGATTCGCTGGATCAAAGTCAAGCCGTCTGGCTGGCAGATGAAGTTGCTGGTCAATACCGTCGGTATGCTGACTACATTATCGATTACCCTGATCTTTATTTTCACCAAGTTCACACAGACATGGGTCATCTTTATCTTTTTGCCGCTCGTTGTTTATGTGTTCATGCGTATTCACCGTCATTATTGCAACATCGCCGATGAGCTACGTATTGATATTCAGGTCGATAAGCCAGCCAAAAAAGGCAATACGATAGTCATTCCTGTTGCGGGCATTACCCGGGTCGTTATGAATACGATCAGTTACGCCCAGACGATGTCGGATCATGTGGTCGCGCTGTACATTGGCTTCGATGATGAGGCGATACGCAAGATGGAGCAGAAGTGGGAAGAATGGAATCCAGGTGTTCGTCTGGTCGTGATCAAATCGAGATACCGTAGCATTATGGGGCCGCTGAAGAAATTCATTGATACAGTAGAGTGGAAAACGGCTGAGACCGATCACATCACCATTCTGATTCCGCAATTCATCACTAAGCACTGGTGGCAAAATGTACTGCACAACCAGACCAGCTTCATGATCCGGGCTTATCTGATTAATTACAAAGACGTGATTGTCACCACGGTGCCATATCATCTTAATCGTTAACTCGAACGGTTAATCGCTTCACCTCGTTTGGAAGATTTACAGATTATTGTAAAATGAGTCGCTTTTATTAATAGACAAACGTTCATATTCCATTTACACATCAAACCGCAGGGACATCTCCAAACAGGGGAGTTCTTGCGGTTTTTTGTCATGAAATCCGGTTTGGATACCGCTTTCGAATGGATGCACATTTCCGTAAAGTCCCTTGTCCATGATTAACGTTACGTTGATTCAGAATGAATTTTGCTGTGACATTCGACTCTTACACTAGATAACGTGGTGCTGAAGTTGATCTAACATTTCACACACACTGAATGCGTGAAACAAGGGGGAAGAAAATCCGATGAGTGAGCTTGATAACCGGATCAGCTTGCCCGCCGCCAAACGGCGCGTATCCGGTACGAGTGCGCGCCGGACAGCCTCGCTGCGTGTGCAGCGAATGCGGGAGAATCTGCTGGCCTATGGTTTCCTGGCACCATCGCTGCTTTTGTTTGCAGTGTTTCTGTTTTACCCGATGTTTAAGTCCGTGTACCTGAGTCTGCATTCCACAGATCCGACGGGGCAGATTGCGGCTTATGTAGGACTGGATAACTTCAAGGCCGTGTTTCAATCAGGACTGTTTATGCAAGGTATGAAAGTGACGTTACTATTTGTGCTGTTTACAGTCCCCACAGGTATGTTGGCTGCTCTGATTCTGGCTGCACTGACCCACAACCGGTTCAAGGGAATGCGTGTGTTCCAATTTGTATTCTCTCTGCCCGTGGTGTTATCCGTTGGTTCGTCAGCGGTGATCTGGAAGTTTCTATTCCATCCGACCCTGGGCATGCTGAATTATCTGCTTGGCAAAGTAGGTATGGATCCAATTCCCTGGCTTACCAGCCCGGATTGGGCATTGATCTCAATTTCCATCATGACAATCTGGATGAACCTTGGATTCAACTACATTATTCTATCCAGTGGTTTGGCGGGCATCCCGGATGAGATCTACGAGAGCGCCAAGATTGACGGTGCAGGACCATTGCTGACGTTTCGCAAAATTTCGATGCCGCTACTGTCACCAACGTTATTCTTTGTCACGGTCGTATCGATCATTGGTGCTTTTCAATCGTTCGGTCAGATCAACATTCTAACCCGGGGTGGCCCGATGGACAGTACAAATGTTTTTGTATATTCCATCTATCAGGAAGCCTTTGTTAATTTCCGCTTTGGAACAGGTAGTGCGCAGGCACTGATTCTGTTCGTGGTGATTATGCTGCTGACCCTGATCCAGTTCAAATGGGTAGAAAGGAAAGTGCATTACCAATGAGTGCGACATGGACCAAAACGCTGTTGTATGTATTACTGACGATCTGTGCAGCACTTGTGTTGTATCCGGTGATGTACACCTTTTTCATGGCCGTCATGACGCCGGAAGATGCGAGTGCTTATCCGCCGCATATCATTCCAAATTCAATCGATCTGTCCAACTTTAGCGAAGTATTTGATATTGTTCCGATCGGTCGATTTATCGGCAATACCTTTCTTGTCGCAGGACTGACAACGCTTGGTCAATTGATTACAGCGAGTATGGCAGCCTATGCTTTTGCAAAAATGCAGTTCAAAGGCAAAAACGTCATCTTCAGCATGTTTGTCGCAACGATGATGATTCCATGGGAAGTGACGATGATCCCCAACTACCTGACGGTTCGCAGTTGGGGCTGGCTAGATAGTTACCAGGGGCTTACCGTGCCGTTTCTGGCAACGGCGTTTGGTACATTCCTGCTAAGACAGTTCTTCATGCAGCTACCCAAGGAATTGTTCGAGGCGGCGAGGATCGACGGTTGTGGTCATATTCGCTATTTCATATCGCATGTCTTGCCTTTGTCCCGTCCGGCACTTGGAACACTGGCAATCTATTCATTCCTTAGCATGTACAATTCGTATCTCTGGCCGCTGCTGGTGACAAACACACCGGAAATGAGAACCGCACAGATCGGAATCTCGATGCTGGAGTTCCAGGAATCCACAGCGTGGAATCTTGTATTTGCCGGAACAGCCATGGTCATTCTACCATCCTTACTGTTATTGATCTTCGGGTTGAAACAGCTTGTCCGCGGAATGGCCGCAGGCGCGCTAAAGGGGTAGGAAGAGAAAGTTTTACAACTATTTAATTGAAGTGGAAGCTCTGAAGGTTTTGATCTAAAGATTTTAATTTAGAGGTTTTGAATTAAACCTTGTATCTTCTTACAAGGTCCACGGTTTGGATACCAGGAGCGAATAAAATGAGGCTCGTGCTTCAAATAAAATGTTGAAATGAACGACGGTAGTAGTGGAGGGGACGAAATCGATTCTGAAGAAGCAAAGCGTTCGCCTTTATCCCCGGATTTTCCCCTTTGAGAGGGGGAATGAGAAAAATCCGGGAATAACAGCGATCAAAAGAACGATTCGTAACCGTAACGGCCACACCGCATCATCCCCAAGATTTTATTGTACGCGAGCCATATAAAAGGAGAGCGATTTCGTTTGAAAAAAAGAGGAACATTCGCATTAATGCTGGCTGCACTCATGTTGGTCATTTCCGCTTGCGGAACAAAAGCTGAAACAAGTAGCCCGGCAAGTGGAGCACAAGCAGAAGCGGCCGCAGCTGAAACGACACAATTGACGTGGTGGCATTCCATGTCTGGCGCTGGGGAGAAAGCCATTAACCAACTCGCTTCCGATTTTAACGCTAGCCATCCCGACATTCAGGTGAAACCCATCTATCAAGGGAAGTACGATGAAAGTCTGAACAAACTCAAAGCATCCATGGGCTCAGACAGCGGTCCAGACATTATCCAAGTCTATGAGATTGGTAGCAAGTTCATGATCGATTCGGGCATGATTACGCCAGTACAACAGTTCATCGACAAGGATCAGTTCGACCTGTCCCAACTGGAGCCAAACATCATCCGATACTACACCATCGATGGCAAATTGAACGCCATGCCGTTTAACACATCCAACCCGATCTTGTATTACAACAAGGATATGTTCAAAGCAGCAGGTCTGGACCCGGAGAACCCGCCGAAGACGTATGAAGAGTTTGAGCAAGCAGCAAAAGCACTGGCGAAAGACGGTAAGCCAGGTGCATCCATGGCGATCTACGGCTGGTTCATGGAACAGTTCTTTGCAAACCAGAATGCAGATTATGTAAACAATGGAAACGGAAGAAATGAAGCAGCTACAGAGTCTCTGCTGAACTCCGAAGCTGGAGTGAAGACTTTAACGTGGTGGAAAAAGATGATTGATGAGAAGACCCTCTCCAATCTGGGACGTAGCACAGACGATACAACAGCAGCATTTACCGCTCAGCAAATCGGTATGACTCTTGATTCCACAGCTGGCCTGCGTAAAATCGTAGAAGGTTCAGGTGGCAAGTTTGAACTGGGAACAGGCTTCCTGCCTCGTCCAGCGGATGCCAAAGAAGGCGGCGTTGTAGTGGGTGGAGCGAGCTTGTACATCATGAATAACAAATCGGAAGCGCAACAGCAAGCGGCGTGGGAATTCATCAAGTACTTGGCTACACCAGAGGTACAAGCGAACTGGAGTGTTGCGACAGGATACTTCCCTATTACGACAGCAGCCTACAATGAGCAAGTATTAAAGGATAATATGGCGAAGTACCCGCAATTCCAGACAGCAGTCGATCAATTGCACGCTTCCGCCGATTCGACAGCAACATCAGGGGCATTAATGGGTGTATTCCCGGAAGCCAGACAACTTGTCGAAGGAGCGATTGAAACGGTCCTGAATGGACAAGGTACACCACAGGAAGCACTGGATGCAGCAGCTAAACAAATTACAGACAAGATTGCACAATATAACAGCACGGTGAAGAAATAATTTAATTCATATCCATGTTGAATGCAGTGATTAAGCTGCATTCAATTTTTTTGTTTTACTAAAGAGAAAGACTAACATTTTTTGTTAATGATTCCGAAAATAGAATAGGAAGCTGAAAGGGGTATCCCAATACATGGATTCATGAAAAGCAATGGACAATATTAAAAATAAGAAGGAGTACAAGTGAATGAAAAGAGTAACGGTTCTAATGATGGCATTTATGTTGTTGTTTGTTTCAAGTGTTTATGCGGAGGAACTTAAAGTTAAAGATATTGAACTCATCCCTAATACTTCAGTTTCGGTCGGTGGTAAGATTAATCTTAATATAGTTGTTGTGTATGATGACGAAAATTCAATACATAGCGATAACGATCCATACTACAGAAGAAATACAGGTCTTACAAAAACAGATTATACGATAAGTGAACCTCATATACTTCAAGTGCTGAGCACTGGGATGGTAAAGGTAATAGGTGTAGGTTCTTCAACAATTACTGTTAAAGTCGAAAATGTTGAAAGATCAGTTACTATTTCAGGTAGTTTGGATGAAGCAATTGATGGAGGATACATAAAAAATGGTGTGACTCTTGTTCCGATGAAAGAGGTATTTAAGGCACTGGGAGGGAGTGTTAGTTACATTGCTCAACAGGACGCCTTCGAGATTAAAGTTGGTTCTACCAAACTAACTCTCCCGAAAACGGGAACAAAAGCAACGTTAAATGGAGAGCGATTAACTCTCAAGTCCCCGTTGCTTGTTCAAAATGGCGTAACTTTGTTTCCTGCTTCTGTTCTCTCAGATGCTCTGGATGGAACTGTGACTTATAACTCTAAAGCTAAGCAGATGCAAGTATCCATTGGTAAAGGTAAAATGACTATTAATATTGAACAACCTCAAAAACAAAACAGTGTAACAGGAACAACTCCAACAAAAGGGAAACTTTATGCTGTGCCAGCTACTGGAGATATGAAAGGGTGGAGCATTCTCAAGGGTCATCCTTACGAAAAAAGCATCCGTGTGTACTTCAAAATCAATGGGTCAAATGTACAAATATATACTAAGGATATAAGGAAGGTAGATCTGAATAAAAAAGTAACATGGACCGATTTAGAGGGGAAAAAACACACAAATACGGTAAAACAGTTGTATACTGTTTTTGGGGAATTAAGTAATGAATATACTAGTGACATACTATATAAAATGTTTGGAAAAACATATTCAGACTGGATCGGGTCAACTTCACTGAATGCAGATCGATACGTTGACCAATACTTGGAGCAACAAGGATTAATTGAACCCTATGGAAGTAATATTACTTTGACACCAGACACAGAAGTGTATTGAAAACCGTCTGTAACATTTCGAAAAAGTGAAATTAGTATCATTTTTCATATTTTGTATTATCCCACAAGAAAGTCTCTGAGAGTAATTGGAGATGTTCTTGTGGTTTTTTTTTAACATTCTATTAACTCATACTGATTTTGCGCTTAATAGTTCTCTTTTATACTCAGTTAATGTTGTGATCTAAAGTGATCCGTACATATCGTTTTATCATGTGAAAATGCATGTCTCAAGACTCAGGTTTTAGTGGGTTTAAAGAAATGAGTACTGTTACTAAATGTCGAATTCGTATATATATTCAGTATAAATGTCAATTTAATTGACGTTAAGTAACCGTATATCTAACATTTATATAACTTTAATAGGCTTAATAACGTGTTTTTAGTTAAAAGTTAGTACTATTTATTCATTATTATGAGGTTAGTTTAGAAAATGTGATATGAGTGTTCTGTTTTCTTTCATAACGAAGAAATATTGTTTACACAAGTCTGTTATTCAGTTATCTTATATTTGAACTAATGTACAAGCTGGCTGAACAAATGATTGCCAAGTTGAAAACATGGGGGTAGGACGAATGAACAACAAGCAAGTGAAACGTTGGGCACAAGGGTTTCTGGTTTTCGTTCTTGTCGTTACAGGTGCGGCACCAATAGGTGGATTAAGTAGCACCGCATATGCTGATGAGGAAAGTGTAGTAACGGAAGAGCCGCACACAAGTGATCAGGAGACTTCCATACCGAATACTGTCCCAACTGAAGAATCGTCAGACCTGGAGGGGACAGAGTCACCAACTAACGAAGATGGTGATTTTGATGGAACTGAAAGTGAAGAACCAGCTGAGACGGATAACTCAGAAGTACAGGAAGCAGACGAGACTGGAATCATATCCATTGCTGATGCGAGAGTCCTTGCACCAAATACAAATGTAGCCGTTTCAGGTGTCGTAACGTACAGTGAACTCTCCGGAGAATTCACGAATTATTATATTCAAGACGAAGAAGCTGGCATTGTAGTCCGAGCGAAAAATCAAGTTGACGTGGGGGATCGCATTGAAGTGTATGGTCCAATTACCCACTACAGCGGACTCGTCCAGATCGAGAAGGATAAGTCAGGTTTTTCCGAAGGATACATGAAGGTCACTGAGCAAAATATAACACTCCCCGAACCCAAAAATATGGTGTCTACAGACTTTGTCAGACCAGCAGACCAAAGTAATAAAGGTCCGGGAGAAAAGTATGAGGGAATGTTTGTCGAAGTAAGAGATATTCAGGTAACAAGGGGCAGTAGTTCGACGTTTTACGCTACGGATAGTCATGGTGCTGAGATGACGATTTATGCCAAAAACTCTCCTACCGCGCTAACTGTTGGCAAAACCTACGAATATGTGCAGGGTGTTCTGACCTTCAACAGTAATTACGGATTAGAGCTTTTGCCTAGAACAGCCGCAGATGTTGTAGAAAACAGCCTGTCTGTGATGACAAGTGTTCCATCTGGAGGGATTCCCCGAAACAATGAAGTCACATTAACCTCTCCAACCAAGGATGCAATTGTACATTACACAACGGATAATAGAGAGCCTACTTCTTCTTCCACCGTGTATAGTAGTCCAATAGTGATTGATCAAGACACTGTAATTAAGGCTGTTGCCATTCTTAATGGACAATCCAGTGCAGTGTACACCTTTACGTATCAAGTACTTCCTGATAAAGAAAACGTACGTATCCATGATATTCAGGGCGCAGGACATACCTCTGTTTTTAACGGATACGATGTTAAGGATATCGAAGGTATTGTTACCTCTGTCAGTACAAGCAGTTTTTACATGCAAGAGCTTCGGGATGAGATGGACGATGATAACCGGACATCCGAAGCCATTCAGGTTTATAAACCGAGTCATGGAGTTATCGTTGGCAACCAGGTGAAGGTATCCGGCAAAGTTACGGAATATGGGGCGGTTAACGAATTAACCACCACGCAAATTACGGCGAATACCATTGTCAAAGTGTTAGAAAAAGTTGATCTACCGGTACCTGTGAAGTTGGGTGTCAATGGACGTGTCATTCCAACTGTCATTGACTCAGACTCTTTTGCAGAATTTAATCCCGAGACGGATGCTATAGACTTTTTTGAAAGTTTGGAAGGCATGCGTGTTGAACTGGAAAAGCCTGAAATTATAGGTCCTTATTCCAGTCAACCGGGTCTGGCCGTTGTTGTGGATAATGGTGAGAATAATCCACTTCGCACACCAAACGGTGGTGTCATTCTGACCGATAACAAGAAAGATATGAATGAGAGTGATCTCAATCCGCAGCGTCTATTTATCGGCAAGAAACCTTCCAAAGCAGTAAAAACAGGCGATAAGTTGGATGGGAATGTAATCGGAGTAATGACATACTCTAGCGGCAATTTCAAGGTGAGTCCTGAAGGGAATTTACCAGCAGTTATCCCGGGAGAAACGAAACAAGCGACTACTTCCATTGAACAAGCGGCAGATAAACTGACCATTGCTACGTTTAATGTGGAGAACTTCAGCAAAAAAGATTCAACACGAGCCAATAAAATCGGTAAAATCATCGTGGATAATCTGAACACGCCAGATATCATTGGCATCATGGAAGTTCAGGATAACGATGGCGATGCCGACACGGGCACAACAGCGTCCAATGAGAGTTTTCAGACGCTAATTGATGCAATCAAAACGAACAACGGACCAACATATCGATATAGTGAGATTTCTCCGGAAAATAACAAGGATGGCGGGGCACCTGGTGCCAATATTCGTGTAGGGTTTCTTTATCAGCCGAACCGTGTATCGTTGGCTAATGGTATCGGAAAAGGAAATGCTACGACAGCGATCACAGTCAAAGCTGACGGCAGTCTCTCCAATAATCCAGGTCGTATTGCACCAGGGGACGATGCGTTCGCCAGCTCTCGCAAACCGCTCGCTGCTGAATTCGAATTCAATGGTGAACGTGTAGTGGTGATTGCCAATCACTTCAATTCGAAAGGTGGAGACCTGAAACCTTTTGGAAGCATACAGCCTGCAACTCGAAGCAGTGAAGTTCAACGTGCGAAGCAAGCTGCGTTGGTGAATGGGTTTGTGAAAGAGTTACTGAACAAAGACCCTGAGGTGAATGTCGCCGTTCTCGGTGATTTTAATGACTTCCAATTCTCGAATACCTTGAACATTGTTGAAGGTAATGAACTGGACAATCTGGTAAACGAACTACCAGAGAATCAGCGTTACTCCTACATCTATGACGGAAACTCTCAGACACTGGATCACATTCTGGTGAGTAAAAACCTGACTGAGACAGCAGCCATCGAAGTGGTACATGTGAATGCCGATTTTGAGACAGCAGATGGACGAGTGAGTGACCATGATCCACTGCTTGCACAATTGAGTATTGGAGATCCAGTGGAAGAAGGGGACTTCAACCTGCGCGTACTGCACACGAATGATACGCATGCGCATCTGGATAACATCCCGCGCCGAGTAACGGCAATTAAGGAATCACGTAATGATAGTACCCTGGTGCTGGATGCAGGGGATGTATTCTCTGGTACATTGTACTTCAATCTGTTTAATGGTCTGGCTGATCTGGAGTTCATGAACATGATCGGATATGATGCGATGACCTTTGGTAATCATGAGTTTGATAAAGGTCCAAGCGTACTGAAAGCATTTATTGAAAAAGCAGAGTTCCCGTTTGTGAGTGCTAATATTGATTATTCAAAGGATGCGAGTTTGAGCGGTTTGTACAACAATAGCATCGGTGATCCGGGTGAGAAAGCTGAAATCTATCCGGCGATTATTACGGAAGTGAATGGTGAGCGAGTCGGTATTTTCGGATTAACGACACCGGACACGGTATCTCTTTCTTCACCAGGAGATGACTTGAAGTTTGCGGATTACAAGGCAAGTGCACAAGCAACTGTACGAATGCTGCAAAATGAAGGTATCAATAAAATTATTGCTTTGACTCACCTGGGCTACTCAGAGGATCTCAAATTGGCAGAAGCTGTAGAAGGGATCGATATTGTAGTAGGTGGTCATTCACACACCATTCTGAACGCACCAGTTTTGGTGGATACCCATGCGGACCCAACTTTGGTTGTGCAGACTGGGGAATATGACGTTTCTCTTGGTCAATTGGATGTTACGTTTGATGAAGCCGGTGTATTGAAGAAGTGGAACGGCAAATTGCTGAGTCTAGATGCCAAAGATGCTAACGGCCAATTCATCTATGCTGATGATGTGGAAGCCGCAAACAAGCTGAAAGAATATGCGCCTCAGTTGGAACAGTTCAAGAAAACTATTATCGGTAGAACAAATGTCTTCCTGGATGGAGAACGGGGCACTGTGCGGAAACAGGAAACCAATTTAGGAAACCTGATGACAGACGGTATGCTGGAGAAAGTGAAATCCATTGTACAGGAAAATGACGTCAAAGGATACGTAGCGATCCAGAACGGCGGTGGCATTCGTGCTTCATTCCAGACAGGTGATATTACGCTGGGTAATCTCCTGACTGTGATGCCGTTCGGTAATAACCTGTCTGCGTTGAAAATGACAGGCAAGGAAATCACAGCCGCGCTGGAAAATGGCGTTAGTGGTGTGGAAACGGGAGAAGGGCGCTTCCCACAAGTGGCAGGCATGCGTTTCTACTACGATTCCACGAAACCAGGCGAGAAAATTGATGCAACGACCAATACCGTGACCCAAGTGGGTCAACGTGTGGTCAAAGTTCAGATTAAGAATGCAGATGGTACGTACTCGGATATCGATCCGAACGGGTACTATATCGTCGCTACCAATTCATTCATGGCTAACGGCGGAGACTTCTATCGTGCTATGAGAACAGCGAAAGATGATAATCGATTCTACGAATTAAATCTGGTCGATTATGAAATCTTCCATGAACATCTAGACCGTGTAGGTAATGTGAATCAAGTGACGGAAGGACGCAGCACGGATCTGAAAGGTACGCCACTTCCGGGGGACGGAAATGGAAGCAATCCTGGTAATGGTGGCGGCAATAATGGAAGTAATCCGGGCAGTGGTAACAGTGGTGGAGGGTCTACAACACCTACTCCGCCTGTAACTCCAACCACACCAACCAATCCTACAAACCCAACTACGCCAACTGTTCCGGGTAATGGAGGAAACCCTAATCCAACTACTCCGGTCGTAGACCTGAAGGACATCGGAAATCACTGGGCGGCGGCTGCCATTGGACAGGCCATTTCCCGGGGAATTGTGAACGGATATCAGGATGGTAATTTCCGTCCGAATGCACCAGCCACACGCGCCGAATTCATTGTTATGTTGGGCAGAGCATTTGAACTTCCAGCCAGCAACAAGGCATTGACGTTTAAGGATGCTGCCGGGATACCTGCATGGGCACAATCCTTTATTGCTCAGGCAGTGGATCTAGGCATCATTAGTGGGTATACGGATGATACGTTCCGTTCATCGGGCAAAGTATCACGGGTAGAGATGACAGTTATGCTTGTCAGAGCACTCGGCCTCCCGGTACAGTCGAATCCGGCACTGACTTTCGCAGACGCAGATAAAGTACCGGCGTGGGCTGTTCCATATATCGCTGCTGCATATGATGCAGGACTGGTGAAGGGAACAGGGAAAAATATGTTTAACCCCCTCGCTGAAGCAACACGTGCTGAAGTGGTAACCTTGTTATTGTCAGCAAGCGAGTTGCAAAAACAATAAAACGCATGATACAGACGGTTTAAAACAGCTTGCAGACTTCCATCTGCAAGCTGTTTTTTTCTAGGGCGTGTCTGAAAACTCCGAAGGAAGTAGATTTTGCCGAATTTTCGTTCCAAGCAAGGAAGTTTTCTGCAGGCGTGCCGGGGCACGTCAAGGGAAAGGGACGCAGCAGGGTGCGAAAAGGCGGTGAAAGATGCACTTCAGCGAGTTTTGAGATACGCCCAATTAATGCCTGTTAATTTTCACCAAGTGAAGGTATAGTAGACAGGATTATATTGAAGGAGTGTTGACGAGATGCAAGATCAACCCGTTTTAATCGCACTATTTGCCATAGCGGCAGGAATTTTTAGTTTGCTTGGTGGTATCAACAATTGGGACTGGTTTATGAAGAGTTTTAGAGCAGGGATTTTTGTAAAGACTATTGGACGGCAGGGCGCAAGAGTGGTATATGGTATTCTCGGTGTAGTCATGATTGCCATTGGTGTACTATTGTTGCTGATTGGTAAAGTGTAGGATAGAAAACAAAAGAGAAGAGAAGAATTTGCAGATCCTGAGTACATAATTCAGTTTCACAGCCTTTAATGTAGAAGGTAACGATTAGTACGTTTAGCTTTATGCTTGAGATTTTCGAAGTTAGTTAGGATGTGGAGATTAGCTTTTTAAAATGTCTTGAAGCCCAAGCCTTTATACCCTGGGGAAAGGGAGACCATTTTCTAAGGAACTCAGGACGCCTTATTTCGCCTTTAGCTCTTCTTTTTACAAAGTAAGGAATATCAGACACGTTATTTTCTGGAATCCCCGACAAAAACACAGCAAACGACTGTTTTATTCTGATATAGCGTGTCTCAGATTCTTTAGATTTCTGGAATCACTTCATATCCTTGAATAAGACGTCTCCGATTCGTTAGCGCTTGTATTTGCTCTGCTCTAACCGTGAGTGAGTATTCTACTCCTGATCCTATCCAGAGCGAAGCTTTTCATTAAAAGGGAGAAAATTCACTTTAACGGCACTTCAGGTACATTCAGGCTTTGATTAGGTTTGAAGACATTCCCAAGTAAAAGTTACACTCAAAAAGACCACCGAAAAATACCGGTGGTCTTTTTACCAAATTTAGGTTTATTCATCTCGATCTGGTTTAATTATCTTTTAAGTCTTCAACAGAGTTGATATCCATGTAAGTTGGAACAACAAGTCCTTGTTTGACTCCTGTCATGCTGACAGCGATATCTTCAATCTGGTCACCATATGTCTCCCAGTAGTCCCCATGTGTAAGCGGGAGCCAAACGGCTGGAGAAGCATCTATATCACCTGCCGCCAAGCCTGCCCACATGGGGCCAGCTTCGACTTGCAGTGCTTTGACTGTGTAACCCAGATCCGTCTCAAGCACATACTTCATCAGGTTGGTACTCGCAATTTCAGAGTCCCATGCAACATAACCGAGACGTAAATTGTCACCTTTAACCGGGGTTAACCCCTTGGTCCATTCTTCAATTTGGTCCGGATGTTTTTCTGCATAAGTCTTGGCAGCTTCTTCAGGCGAAACGCCCTTTTGAATGTCTACCATGATTTCACTCATTTGATCTGCAGTCCAATAAAAACGAGAGAAGAACTCATAGGCAACGGGATGATCTTCTTTGATTCCCTTACGTCCAACCGTGTGAACTTCCTCTGCATCGCCGAAAATTAAGTCGGGATCATCCAAATACTTCAGATCATACTGATTGAACATCCAGTGCGGAGTCCAACCCGTAACGATGATGGGTTCTTCATTTTTATAAGCTTTGTCCAATGATGCAGTCATTGCTGCTCCAGAACCTTCAATCAGATTCCAGTTAGACAATTCATAATGTTTAATGGCGTTTGCTGTGGCCTTCATCAGACCTGCACCCGGGTCAATACCAACAATCTGGTGATTAACCTCTTCGCCCACATTAGCACTTGCCGATGGAGTGGAAGAAGCTGCACCTGTCTCCAGATCTGCAATCGAATTGACTTCAGTCATGTACTTAGGAACCACGAGGCCTGTACGTACACCTGTCATATTAGCCCCCAGATCGTCCACCTGGTCTTTGTAACGTTCCCAGTAGTCTGCGTGTGTCAATGGCAGCCAAGCTGCTGGAGAGGCATCTACGTCGCCTGAGGCAACACCCGTCCACATTGGTCCGGCTTCGACTTGCAGAGCGTTAACTTTATAACCCAATTTGTTTTCCATCACATATTTTAGCAAGTTCGTACTTGCGATTTCGGAATCCCAAGCCACATAGCTGAGTTTGAATGCATCACCGTTCACTGGAGTCAGACCTTTGGTCCACTCAGCAATCTGATCGGCATGTTTCTCAGCATAAGCTTTAGCTGCTTCTTCTGCGGATGTGCCATCTTGGATAGCAGTCATCATTTCACCCATTTCATCCGATGTCCATTGGAAACGGGACAGGAATTCAAACGCAACAGGGTGATCTTCTTTCAGACCTTTACGGGCGATGGTGTGAATTTCTTCAGCATCACCGAAAGATTTTTCTGGATCTTCCAGATATTTCAGATCATATTTGTTGAACATCCAGTGCGGAGTCCAACCTGTAATAATGATTGGATCTTCATTTTTGATCGCTTTGTCCAGCGTGGCCGTCATGGCTGCACCAGAGCCTTCAATCAGAGTCCAGTCAGTTAATTTATAGTCTTCGATCGCTTTTGCAGCAGACTTCATGATACCAGCCCCTGGATCGATACCAATAATCTGATAGTTCACTTCTTGACCTACAGCATTGGCTGCTGAATTGTTGCCACCAGCCGAAGTTGTGCCACCAACGAAGTATTGTGAGAAACCAGCTACAAGCACAAGGAATGTTGCCGCAGCAGTGATCCATGCTTTTTGCTTGGCTGTAATGCGTGAGGTCTTTTTGCGACCTGGCATAAATACATTTTGTGTAAAACGGTCCAGTACAATCGCGAGTACAACAACGGCCAGACCGGCTTCGAAACCTTTACCGATTTGAAGCTGTGTTACAGCACGATAGACTTCCGCACCAATACCTTGTGCACCAATCATGGATGCAATAACAACCATGGACAGTGATAGCATGATGGTCTGGTTAATACCGGACATCACGGTAGGCAAAGCGAGTGGAAGCTGTACTTTGAACAACTTTTGCATGGAAGTTGAGCCGAATGCATCAGCTGCTTCAACCAATTCGCCAGATACCTGTCTGATACCGAGGTGAGTCAGACGAATCGTTGGCGGAATGGCAAATATAACAGAAGCGATAACACCTGGAACGACACCTAGACTAAAGAATGTGACCGCAGGCAGCAAGTAGACAAATGCAGGCATCGTCTGCATGAAGTCAAGCAGCGGTGTAATGATACGCGCCGCAGTTTTACTGTATGCGAGCCAGATTCCGACAGGTACACCAAGCAGGATCGAAACCAATCCTGAAGTGATAACCAGGCCGAGTGTGTCCATCGATTGGGACCAGTATCCCAAGTTATCTACGAGCAAGAACCCGATAACCGTAAATAGTGTCAGTGGGAGTCGTCCTACGAGGAACGCAAGAACACCCAATATGGCAATGAACAGGAGTGGATGGGGCAGCATGAACAGCCCGGAGAAGAATCCAACTACTGCCTGAATAACAATAGAGATTACATTAAACAATCCGGAGAGCGAGGAGCTCATCCAGTCAACGATGGATTCAATCCACGATGCTAGTGGTATTTTGGGAATCATTCTCAAGTTCCTCCTTTACTGCAACTTCACCGCTAAGTGCACCCAGCAGGGCACCGCGGACGATAACACCTTGCAGACGGCCATTCTCACCAACAACAGCGAGCGGCACATGGGCTGAACTTACAATCTCGAACAATTCATGAATCAGGGTTTCAGGCGACACCGTCGGCCCGTCCGTGATCAGAATGTCATTTAATACTTTATTTTCGCGCATTGCACGGGTTGCATCTTCTGCAGTAATGACACCAAGCAGCTTCTTCGAACGGTCAATGACAAACAGATTAGAGACACCATTTTCGCGCATGAGTTCGAGGGCTACCCGAGGACCGCGGTCAAGTGTGATTGTCTCAGGGCGACGCATGACGTGAGCGGCAGTGAGGACCTTGGACAGATCCACGTCTTCGACGAAGCGGGCCACATATGAGTTGGCCGGTTGAATCATGATTTCTTCCGGTGTACCGATCTGCACAACTGCGCCGTCTTTCATGAGGGCAATACGATCGCCGATGCGCAGCGCTTCGTCCAAGTCATGGGTAATGAAAATAATGGTCTTTTTCATTTTATCCTGAAGCTCGATCAACTCATCTTGCATATCACGGCGAATCAATGGATCAAGTGCACTGAAGGCTTCATCCATCAGTAGTACTTCCGGGTCATTGGCAAGTGCACGCGCCAAGCCGACACGTTGCTGCATCCCGCCACTGAGTTCATCTGGCATTTTGTCTTCCCAGCCCTTAAGGCCAACCAGCTCAAGTGAGGTTTTTGCCTTCTCCCGGCGTACTTCCTTATCTACTTTTTGTATTTCCAATCCATACTCCACATTATCAAGAACGGTACGGTGCGGGAACAACGCAAACTTCTGGAAGACCATGCTAATCGTTTTCCGGCGCACTTCGCGCAATTGTTCTTTGTTCATCTTGCGTAGATCCTTACCATGGACCAGAATTTCTCCGGATGTTGGTTCAATCAGACGATTGAACATCCGAACCAGTGTGGACTTACCACTCCCGGACAGTCCCATAATAACGAAAATCTCGCCTTCCTTAATGTCCATGTTGACCCGGTTGACACCAACCGTTATCTGTTTTTCTTTGGCCAACTTTTCTTTACCCCAACCTTGCTCCAGTAATTGCAGACCTTGCTCGGTTTGGGGTCCAAACAATTTACTTACGTTTTTCACTTCAAGTATGGTCATGTTTTCACCCCTTCTGATGTGTTGTGCACTTCGAACGGCTTTCAGCATCCATAAGCCCATACACTTATGCGCCCAGCCACGAAATCCGGTAATTGTTGCTTCGCTTCCCGTCTTTCTGGGTAACGTTTTTAAGTCTAACAATACTTAACCAGTATATCAACCGAATAAACAGTACATAATGTTTGTACAGTAAAAACTGTACAAAGTTTTTCGTCCAAATACTCCGTCATTCTCCTTATTCTGGCTAATAAGGCAGCTTTACATTTGACATTGCTTTTCCTACAATAGAAAATGAGCTGAATTGAAGCTGAATTTTTTGGTTAAAAGATAGTCATAGGCAATTGTAGCCTGGTAAAGTTCCCATTTTCATACATTGGGTGAATGAAAGCCCTCTGGCATATATGATGTCCGGCCGAGTGCTTTCCCATGTAAGCAGGACTTTTAAAGTGTTGCAATTATTTCGCCAAAGACTGTGGAATGTTCAGAATGGAGGTTGCAAGCATGGGCTTGGACCATTTACAAGAGGAACAGCAGGCAACCGTGCTGAAGATTCGTAAGCGCGTCATTGAAGCCATTGGACGTAATATGGATCTTTACGGCGTTACGCTGTCGACGGGACACTTATATGGATTGCTATTTTTTGCAGACAAACCAATGACCCTTGACGATATGGGACGGGAAATGGAAATGAGCAAAACGAGTATGAGTACAGGTGTACGAACACTGCTGGATTTGAAAATGGTAAATAAAGTGTGGAGCAAGGGCTCCAGAAAAGACCTATATGAAGTGGAATATGACTGGCATCAGACGTTTACGGATTATTTTGCGATTAAATGGAGAAAAGCCGTGGAGAGTAACCTTCAGATTCTACGCAAATCAATTGAAGAACTGAATCGGTTAGTCGAAGGTCTGGATGAGCAGGCAGACGCTGAACTTATCCACATTCTGATGGAAGACAAACACAAAGTTTTGCAAGCGGAAGCATATTACAAATGGTTGGATCGGTTGATTGATACCATGGAAAATGAAGAGATATACAAGCTTGTTCCGAAGGAAGAGATCAAGGAACATTCATAATTACATGCAAAGGGCCCTTTCCGTTATAGGAGAGGGCCCTTTGGCCTGTGCAATATCTTACTGAATTATAATGAAGGAACACGATGTAAAAGATAATCTTGCCCATCGTATCGACCTATGTTCACATCTAATGTCCGATCAGACCTGCCTGAGGAAAGACTACAGACTGCTGAGTAATCTGTTCCAGTTCGTTCAGAATCTGCAACCGGCCACCCGGGGTCCAGCATAACCGTTGCCAGTTCGAAATATCGTGAACGTTACCATACAATACAGCAGGAGATCGATTCCATGATGCCGTTTGTTTCATGCGTCGGAACACCTTTTCACTGACAGGCTGAAGCGAAGCACGATGGATCAACAGGTAATCCGTGTCCAGCACAGGGATACTATCCGCTGCATACTCATTTCTGGAACTTTCGGGAGATACAAGCTGAGCAGGCTGAAGTCCCAATTCAGCATACAACAAGTGATTTAATGGATGCTCGCCAGTCCCTTGTACGCGAATGGACTGATTCGTAACCTCCATCAGAGCCAACCGTTTTTGTCCGAAATAGGGTTGCAGGTTCAGGCTTGCTTCAAGCTTGCGAAACTCAAGTTCTTTGAAATTCAGCAACGCTTGTTTCTCACGTCCGACCAGTTCGGCTATGCGAATATGGTTCTCTTTCCAGTCATCAGTGGACTCCAAGATGATGGTGGGTGCAATACTTTTCAGGCGATCATAATAGGGCTTGTGGTAAAAGTCACCGATGATCAAGTCTGGCTTTGCCTGCCGAAGTTGATCGAATTGTCTGGTTAATCGGCGTTCTTGTTCATATTCATCCGATTCTCGGTCAAACACACCTTCACCTTCCAGCACAGCTACCGGGCGCAGTCCAAGCGAGGCCAAGTTCTCATGGAATCCCATAATGGATGCTGTAGCTACGCGAAGTTGATCTCTTTTCATATATATGCTGGGAGCAATCCCCAAGGTTTGTTTGAACTTGCGGCTAAAATAATACTCATTACCATAGCCGACAGATACCGCGACGTCTTTGAGGATACAGGATTCCTCTGTCAGCTGTTTTTTGGCTTCGTTTATACGTAAACGATTCAGGTAATCGGTCGGTGACATGCCTTTGGCCTTCTTGAAACTGCGTGAATAAGAGCTGGGGGTGAGTCCAGCAATCTTGGCAAGCTGATCCATGCTGATTCCTTCACTCATGTAACGTCGCATATACATAATGCTGCGTTCCAAGGCAGGATCCACTTTCTCATGATTGGCTTCCAGCCGGTTCTCCGAGAGAAACTGCAGCAGCTCATGCAGTTGGCTATGTATGCTGATAAAATGATCCGGTTGAAGACCGCGATAGGTTTCATACAGTTGTTCCAAACGTAATACAGCCTGCTGCTCATGACGAACCAGCAACCTGCCTGTCTGCCAATCCAGCGGGAAGGCGGGTGATGAGGTCATTTTCCATTCACCGCGCACTTGCTGCAAACAAACCGTATCCATGCTTACCAATATACATTCGGTAACGTTCGAGCGTGCAGCGGCCTCGATGGTTGTTCCTGGCTTCAGTACAAACAAGCTGCCCGCTTGCGCCGTGTAGACTGTATCATTCAGGACCAGAACACCGTCTCCTTGCAAAATAAGACATAGCATGGGCCGTGACACCGTCTTGCCTTGCACACGGAAATTCTCCCCACGACGCACACGGCACATGGAGGAGAGGAGCGGTAGAGATGAGGTTTCAGCAATGAAGGGAAACTGTTCAGTCATACGGACCATCCTTTTGTCTTATTTTTCTTAATGATAACAATTATCATTCTCATATGGAAGATATTTTTGAAAAATAGTTTTCGACAACCAAAAAAGGACTACCAAGAGCCGTTATGGCTACAAGGTAATCCTTTTTGTTATGGACAAGTCCGTTGAATAGGCTATACGCCTGAATCAATAGGATATGTTAGTACGGTGTCACCAATAGAATATTGTCGAGGAATACGTCACTCATAACTTTTTTCCCTGTTCCACCGGTTTGCACGTGATACAAGCGATATTGATCTTTGGCATTGATGTAGAAGAGGCCCGCAACATCATCTCTGATATGGAATGCATCCCATTCGTCCCCGGTAAGTTTCGTTACCTTGAGAGCTGTATTGACCGAATAGAGTCCGTTGTTGCCCGAGATGTATGCTGCCGTAGATGTACCATTGGTCAATTGATTCGCCACATACGTTACATTTGTCAGGTTCAGGTTGGCAGACTTGGTCACTTTGTTGCCCGAGACCGTTTTGGCATAAGCCTTTTTGTCTGCATCAATAAGGACAACCTTGTCTGTACCTAAGGCACTTACTTCACGAACGCTTTTGTTATGAAGCTGAAGTGTTTTGGCTGAAGTGGTTAACGCAAACGCTTTGCCTTTGGCATAATTGTAATCCTTATTGCTGTCTAGAACGATTCCTTTGTTATACACGTAAAGATTGTTTCCCCAACCACCGGAATATACAGCATTCACATCCAGTTTGGCTTTGGGATTAACCGCGGTTGCTTTGCCAGTGTTGTATTTCACCTTATACATGACAACAGCATTGGTGGAGTAAAACTCCTCGTAGGGGTCTGTATTTACCATCAGTTGCAGTTCGTTTTTGGCTTGATTCGTAAAATAACGTCCTTCCACTGCGCCTGCGGCAATCCGCTGCACAGCTCCAGCACCGTTGGACGTTTTGGACACGATCCACGTGTTTCCATTAACCAACGCATTATAGTAGGCACGCCCTTTGGTTATCAGGAGGAAAGGGAAGTCGGTATCAGCCTTGTCAGCAATCTTGGTGACAGCTGAAGCGTCACTATTGCCATTCGCGCGATAAATGGTACCTGTAGCATCCAGATAATAGATGAATCCGTTATCCGTATAATAGCTGAGTACATCTGTAGCAAATGTCTCCGCCGCATCGCTGGACCCGTCATTCGGAACCCGAAGCAGGGTTGTGGAAGAAGCAGTCTGCGTGTAGTAGAGGTAAGAGCCTGCCTCGAGCAAGTCCACACCTTGGAAATCAATTAATACTTCTGTTGTATTGCTGCCATCCGCGGATACTTTGTACAAAACTCCGTCGGACTCATAATACACTGTGGATTGGCTGAGTGAAGCTGCCTGGGCTGAGGTTCCACCTCCCAATGTCACTGCTGCAATGATTGCAAATAACAGCAATGTACAGATGGTGCGTTGTACGTATGTATACCTTGTTTTCATTCGTTCATCGTCCCCTTCGTTCTTCTATATGTACGTCGTTAATTCCTTATGTTATATCGGTAAACTATGGAAGATATGTTAGCTCTCAAACATGAAAAAAAGAAGAAATGAAATTGAATTTCATAGTCATTCAAACCTGAAATCAAATTGCGCATGATGCTGCCAATCCCGTCCCAAAGTATTCTCCGCCTGACTTGATCGTGATAACATTACACTCAACCAGAGCAGAGGAGTGAGCGATCATGGTAATGAATGTGGCGATCATCGGATTTGGGAATGCAGTGGTGAATTATCATTTGCCTTATCTGGACAAAAAAGAAAACATCAAGGTGAAGACGATATACCGTCGCGAGGAAGATCGGGTTGGCGACACAGAGCGTGAATCACTTTATCCCGAGATTACTTTTACGACGAATATCGAAGACATATTGCAGGATAATGAGATTGAATTGATTGTTGTTGCCACCCATGTGGATAGCCATGTAGAGTACGCCAAGCTGGCATTGGAACACGGGAAACATGTGCTCGTGGAGAAACCTTTTGCCTCCACTTCTGCGGAAGCCAAAGATATCTTTGAACTAGCCAATCGTAAAAATCTCATCGCCATGGCAAATCAAAATCGCAGATTTGATGGTGATTTCCTGACATTGAAGAAAGTGATTGAGAGCGGCAAACTGGGGAATATTGTTGAAATCCAGTCCCACTATGATTATTTTCACCCACAGTACACCAGAAGTGGATTTGGATTGCTGCATGGCTTGGCCGTGCATACGATCGATCAGTTAATCTCCATCTATGGCGTAGCTGACCGTATTGATTATGATGTTCGGAGTTTGATCGCGCCGGGTGAATCTGATGATTACATCGATATTGATTTTCGATATGGAAGAATGAAGGCCACGATTAAGTGCAGCCTGCTTGTGAAGATCGAGCATCCAAAATTCATTGTCCACGGGGATCGAGGGAGCTTTGTTAAATATAGCAGTGGGCATCAAACGAAAAATGGAGATGGGCGAACCAGGGTATCCATTGAAGCTGAACCGGAGGATAACTGGGGTACGATTAGTTATGTGGACGATGAGGGAACATCACATACGGAGAAAGTTCCTTCGGAAGCAACAGACTATGGCATTTTATATGATCAACTGCTTCAAGCCATTCGACATAACGGTGATAAACCGGTCAAGGATGAAGAGGTTTTATATGTATTGGATATTTTACATGACGGAATCGAAGCAGCGAAGAGAGCCAACTGACAAACAACCAACGACAGGAGCGAAACGATATGATGAATATAGCAACGATTGGTACAGGGTCCATTGTGGATGCCATTTTGTCTGCGATCAATGAGCTGGAAGATGTTACGTGTACAGCGATGTACTCCCGGAAGAGAGAGACAGCACAGGAGCTTGCGGGTAAGTATGGGGTCGATACCATCTATACGGACCTGGAATCCCTATTTTCAGATACAAATGTAGATCTCGTATATATTGCTTCACCAAACAGCATGCATTACGAACAGGCCTATCAGGCACTTCAACATGGCAAACATGTCGTCTGCGAAAAACCGTTCACGTCCACGCTTGAGGAAGCAGAAACGCTGATTGCACTTGCAAAAGAAAAGAATCTGTTGCTGTTTGAAGCCATCTCCAACATTCATCTGCCCAATATTAAAGTCATACAGGAGCAACTACCAAAGCTTGGTCCGATCAAACTCATCCAGTGTAACTACAGTCAATACTCGCGCAAATACAATGATCTGCTTGCAGGGGAAACGCCGAACGTATTCAATCCACATTTCTCTGGTGGCGCGCTGATGGATATCAATATTTATAATCTGCATCTGGTCATGAATCTGTTTGGCAGTCCGAATACCGTATCGTATACCGCGAACCAGCATGCAAACGGCATTGATACGTCAGGTGTAGTGGTTCTTAAGTATCCGGAGTTTATTGCGGAATGTGTAGGTGCCAAAGACACAAACAGCATGAACTTTGTGCTCATTCAGGGGGAGAAAGGTTATCTTCAGGTTGTGGGAGGAGCAAACGGTTGCCGGGAGATCAAGCTTCAGATCGGGAATGAGCCTGCTGAGGCGTATAATGCGCAGACCAAATCCAATTGGCTGTACTATGAGTGGGAAGCGTTCAGGGACATCCATGCAAATGGGGATCACAAACGGTGTTACGAACTGCTCGAACACAGCCAGTCTGTAATGAGTGTACTTATGAGTGCACGTAAGGATGCCGGGATTGTATTTGCAGCAGATCAACGGTAATCGTTAATACGTGTCGCTAATACTTCCCATGTACAACATGTCGAAAATGTAGAGTACCGAGACCATCGAAGACATTTTGGACAGTCTTAACTGTTCATTGTATCCGTAAGCCAGCAGCGTTTCATCACAATGTCTGGACAGGGTTGAATGGTTGTTGCCCGTGATTGCGATGACTTTCATCTGTTTGTTGCTCAGCACTTTGGCGGCTTCAATCATGGATTGGTTCTCACCTGTGTGCGATATAACAAAAGAGAGCGTCAGGCTATTGGGATTCATCGTGTTCAAGTAATGCATGTTCGGACTATTGTGAGCAATCGCAGATATGCCGAGTTCATTCCACTTGGCACAAGCCTGTTGAGCCAGATAATAATTCATATCACTGCCATAGACATCAATGCGTACGGATTCTTTGACCCAGTTCGCGATTCGTAGCAAAACAGGAGCATTTAACATCCGGCGGGTATCATCCAGCGCTTGCTGGTACAGGTAAGGAACCGAGTCGATGGCAGCCAGCACGTTGCCTTGATCTGCAATTACATGATCCTGCGTCTGCAACGCGGAAGGTATCTGTTGATATTCAAGAGCAAGTTTTAACTGAAAGTCTGGGTACCCCTTGGTACCCAGCTTTTTGCATAGGCGAACAATGGTGGAAGAGCTTGTATAGGTCTGCTGAGCCAGTTCATGGGCTGTAGAATCAAATACAACTTCGGGGTTACTCAGGATATAGTCCACAATATGTTTCTCCTGTGCCGTTAATTGTGAAGCATATTTTAATTTTTGAAGTAGTTTGGATTCCATACAGTTGTTCCATTCCTCTCTAAAATCATCCCATAGCATATATCTCCACATCATAACCTGCGTTTATTTATTTCTCAATCTGTATAGCGGAGCGACAGTGTAGATTGTTGAATTTCGTCGCTACACTCCACATCATTCAGATCTGACTTTCCGCCAGTTGCTGACGACTATTCCACGACGTGACCAGATGAAGAAGAACCACACTTATGAGCAGGAGCGCTGCTCCAATCATGAGTAACATCCAAGGACCAATCAGCAGCATGCCACTGGCTTGACCAGCGACTAAGGCGATGAGGGGAAGGACAATTAATCCGCCGAGCTGATAGGCTTCCTGGAATCCACGGACCTTGGCCGAGATCAGGACGTTCAATAAAATGACCATAAGACTGCAAGCGGGAACAACCCACACGACAAGTATTATCCAGTTCAGATTGGGAAACATCAACGTTCCAAACATGGGGTACATCAGAATATTGGCAATGATTCCATAGATCAGGAAAGTAACCCAGGATAATAGAATGGAAGGGATCAGGGCAGCTAGCACTTTGCCTTTAAAAAGAGTGTCCATGCTGATCGGTGTGAACAACAATCCTTCCAGCGTCTTGCGTTCCTTCTCACCAGCGAAACTATTGGCCGTCAGAATACTGGAGGCCATTACCGGAATGATGAGAAACAAGGGAGCGAACATATACATGGCTAAGTAATAGACAATACGATGATTATCTGTAGGCATGGAAGCAAGCTGAGGAATCTGTCCACCATGGGTTAACGCATCCAATGATTCGAGTAGAAAGCTGATGTTGCCCAGAGAACGAAGTTCCATTCTGGAGGCCGCCCACAGGAGAGCAGATGGCATAATGATTCCGATAATCAGTGGAACGATCAACATGGGCAACCAGAGCTGAACGCTGGCTGTGACGGACCGAATATCTTTACGTACCAGTGCACGTATGGCTTGGCGGTTATTCATGGTGGTGTGCCTCCCTTATGGCAAAATAGATACTTTCCAGATCACTGCCCGTGATGCGGGCCTGATAGACTTGACCATGCTCCGTTAATTGCCTTAGCAGTAATGGAATATCTTCACGCGATGTAAGCTGAAATAATGCTTGATGTGCGGAGATTATTTCAGGTGTAAAGTCGGTTGCCGTGTGCCATCCATCGGGTATGTCGGCTTCTACTTCGAGTTTCGGAGTGGACAGGTACCGGCTAACAATCTCCTGTTCCGTGCCTTCCTCCACGATGCGCCCCTTTTCCATGAAAATATAATGATCACAGACGGCTGACAGTTGGGACAGCACATGGGATGAGACCAGGATTGTCATCTTTTCTTCCTTATTTAACTGACGGATAATGCGTAGCACCATCTGAATTCCATCCGGATCCAGGCCATTGGTGGGCTCATCCAGAAACAGGATGGAAGGACGGTGCAAGAGTACTCGTGCAAGGCCCAAGCGTTTCTTCATGCCTGTACTATAGGTGCCGACTTTTCGATGCTGATAATCCTGCAACTCGAACAGAGTTACAAGCTCGTCGATTCGTTTCTTGGCATGCTTCAGGCCAAAAACATCTGCGAAGAAAGTCAGATTGTCACGCCCGCTCATATTTTCATATAATCCACTTTGCTCGGTAAGAGTGCCACACATGGCCAGTACTTTCTCCGCCTCACGAGCGGTGTCCAATCCGTTAATGGTTACCTGTCCACCGGAAGCGCCCAAGACTCCATTCATGATACGGATCAGTGTGGTTTTGCCCGAACCGTTGGGTCCAATCAACCCGGTGACACTGCCTTGTTCAACTGTAAAACTGACATCATGCAGTGCTTGATGCACTTTGAATTGCTTGGATATGTTGCGTACTTCGATCATGTATATTCACCGTCCGATCTGAGTTTGGAGATTATACGTGTGGTAGGCTGATATCGTTCAAATGGACGACAAAAAAGATCTATTCCTCCTTCAATAGTCCCGAATGTAAGATGCACATTTACCCTGAAGGCTGTCTGAAATCGGGTCTCAGGTTTGTTTTCACTCTGCCTTGTAACATGTATCCTTATTTTAGGGTAGAACATCCGTTTCATTGCTATTCATAACGTGGTAATGGAAGATAAGGCCTTACGTCTCATGAATGCCTGAAATATGCATATAACGCCGGTCTTGGTTATCCAGGGCCGGCTTGACGTGATGTTTTGGCGTGCCTGTCACGGGGAACGTCTGTTTCTAACGATTACATAATGAATTCGTCTAACACATCCATATGAATACATCGTATGGGTACATATTGTGTATTGGACGTAGAGGAAGGTGAGTGAGTCATGACAGCATCCAATGAATATCGTTTTCAAGTGAACCTGAGCGGGATGATCCAGATTTTATCCAACCATCTATATAGCAGTCCTAAAGTGTTCTTGCGCGAACTGATGCAGAATGCGACGGATGCGATTACCGCACGAACGGAGGCGGAGCCAGGGTATCAGGGTGAAGTTCGTGTTGAACTGACGGGAACAGGTGAGCAATTGACCATGATGGTGGAGGACAACGGCATCGGCTTGACCGAAGCTGACATCCATGAATTCCTAGCGATGATTGGACAATCCTCGAAGAGGGGGCAGCAAGCGCTGCTGGATGGAGAGACTTCGTTTATCGGGCGTTTCGGGATTGGGTTGTTATCCTGTTTCATGGTGAGTCACGAAATTGTCATGCTGACGCAATCCGCGAAGGGCGGCCCTTCGATGGAGTGGCGGGGCAAGCCGGATGGCACCTATACGATTCGACAATTGGACACACAGCTGTCCCCGGGGACCAAAGTATATCTGCGTTGCACACCGGACGCGGCGCACTACTTTGAACCGGATTATGTGAAAGAAGCTCTGTTCTATTACGGAGCATTATTGCCGTATCCGGTCACGCTGTATCATGACGGCGTGCAACATGTGGTGAATAGCGAGACACCGATCTGGCTGATGGACCCTGCACTCGCACGTTCACGCAGATCAGAGGTATTGGCATTTGGTGAACGTCTGCTTGGTGAGCAGTTCCAAGACTTCATTCCGTTGACGACAGCTTCAGGCCGTACCGGAGGTATTGCTTTTGTACTGCCACACGCGGTTAATCTGAATGCCAAGCGTTCTCACCGGGTTTACCTGAAGCGAATGCTGATTTCGGAGAAGGCTGAGAACATTTTGCCAGAGTGGGCTTTCTTCGTGAAATGCCTGATCTGGACAGATGAGCTTCAACCGACGGCATCACGAGAACATTTTTATGAAAATGAAAAGCTGGAGGAAGTTCGCTCCGAACTCGGAGACGCACTTCGCAAGGGACTGGCCGACATGGCTGAGAGCCAGACAGAACGGCTACAGAAGCTGATTCGTCTGCATGCTCTGTCCATGAAGGCACTGGCTGTGCAGGATCAAGCATTCTACGCGATGATTCATCGCTGGCTGCCTTTTGAGAGTACGAGGGGGCACCGTGAACTTGGTGAGCTGATCGATGAAGGAGAGACGTTGTATTTCACGTCCTCTGTTGATGAGTACCGTCAGATTCATCATGTGGCATCCGCACAATCGATGCTGGTGATTAATGGTGGTTACATCTATGACAGCGAGTTGATGGCGACACTGCCGATGACCGTGCACAACGTACACACGGAGCGGCTACAGCCGGATCAGGTCTCGATGAGTTTCACCGATGTGCCACCCGCTGAGCGTAATCAGTATTATGATGCATTGCGACTGGCCGATTCTGCCTTACAGCGCTTCCGCTGTCGGGCTGAGGTGAAAGGTTTTAAGCCATCGGATCTGCCAGTGTTGTTCACACTGTCTCAGGAATCCTCAACCCTGCGTGCGCTTGAAAAAGCAAGCGAGGAGAGCACGGAATTGTTCTCGTCTGTTCTGGGTTCATTGTCTTCTAGTATGAGTTCAGCAGGGTACTCAACCTTATATTTGAACGTGAGTAATCCGATCATTCAGCGGGTACTGACATCACCGGATGACCAGATGACGCCGATTGCCATCGAAATGTTATACGTCAATGCACTGATGATGGGGCATTATGCCATGAGCAAGCAGGAGCTTGAAGTGTTAAATCAGGGCATTGTTCGTTTTATTGATTGGGGTTTGCGTGCCAATACAGATCGTAAGGGAGATGCCTGATGAAGACAGAGATGGATTTTGAAGAACTGATGGACGAGGCCTATGGTTTGCCCAATGGTCCGGCGAAGCTTGGTATGCTGGAGGAAGCGGCAAGAGTTGCCGATGTGAACGGCATGGAGGAAGAGGCATATGAAGCAAGATCGGAGATTGTGGAGACAGCAACATTCTGTGGTTATCCGATGAAAGCGCTGATTGCTTTTTCCTGGCAGCTGGGCAAGTTCGACCAACAGCCCGAAGAATATGATGAAGAAACGTTAATGTGGTCGTACAAATGGATATTGGGCAAGATGCCCGACTTTCCGGAAATATCACGCGAGAAGATCCTGGAGCTGTTGGAGGATTTCGGACGGCGTTTCAAGTCCTACGGTTACAGCGAACGCTCCTACTGGTATTATCGGTTCCGGATCTTTATGGATTTTGGGGAGCTGGAGGAAGCGGGACGCAGTTATGATCGATTCAGAACGATGGATCGTGACTTTATGAGTGACTGCGAAGCCTGTGAGCAGGATGAGATTATGCGATATTTCTTGTTAAAAGAAGACGATGAGAAGGTGTTGGAGGCGGCACAGCCTATCCTGAAAGGGCGTATGAGCTGTGCAGAGATTCCGCATCTGACTTTGTCTGAAATTTTGATGCCGTTATATCGGTTGGGACGGACTGCGGAAGCAGATAAACATCAGACCAAGGGATATCGCCTGATTAAAGGCCAGAACGATTTTGTGCAGAGTTTTGCGGAGCAGATGGATTATCTCACACGTACGAACCCGGCAAAAGGCATTGATGTGCTGGAGGAAACACTGGTGTTTGCTGCTGATCATGAAGATCCTTACGCCAAAATGTTGTTTTATGCCAGAGCAGCATCGTTGCTTCGCCGCTGGGTGGAAGAATCTCCAGAATACCGATTGCGTCTGCCAGCATCCTTCCCGTATGAAGGCGATCCGGGCGACCTGCTCAAGCTGGCCGATTACTTTGCGGAGCATGCTCAGACCGCTGCAGCCAAGTTTGATCAGCGCAACGGGAACCTCCATGTATCTTCGTTGATCGAATAGAGACGGATATAACTCATTAACCGATCGCTATAATAAGTTATGAAAAGTAACGAAACAGGCTTGTTCGAGAAGGATCGTATCCTTCTGAACAAGCCTGTTTTTTTCTTGCATCATAAGCATGATCAATCTAATCGGTATGAAGATATTTTATTTTTATTGTGCTGATGTTGCAGAAGGGACCGTTACTGGTACAGGAACCGGCGCAGTTTCAGATGTCTCATCTGCAGGCTCAGCTCCTTCGGCAGGTTCTGCTTGTGGTTGTTGAGCTGCCATCAGTTCAGCGACGATTTGATCTGTTGGTTGGGTAAGCAGCGCATACATGATCGCAGCCTCTTCCTGACGAATCAGAGGTTTGCGGGAAAGGAAATCAACAGAACCATCCTCCATTACCTTCACCTCGGGTCCATGGATACCAAGCTTCGCCATCATCTGAATGGCTGGTACAGCCCATGCATCTGTGTGCCCCGCAAGTTTCACATCATTGAACAGTTCGCTAGGATATTGTAGTTGCATAATTCTCCACATCATGACCATTGCTTCCTGTCGGATAATCACTTGATCCGGCTTAAATTGCTGTTCGTCCGTGCCAGTAATCATACCCAACTCATATCCGAGTTGAATATATCCGGCTGCTGCATGATCTGCCCAGTCGGTGCCAGCAGGAGGCGTAGTTTTGCTGGGCTTCAATCCACTCAGTTTAAGGGTGTTCTCAATAAATTCAGCTCGTGTCACACCTGTTTTTGGTTGGAAAGACTTGTTGCCATCATTCTCATAATATCCAAGAGATTGTATGGCATAGATGGCTTCGGCATAAGGACTGTTCTCACGAACATCCCGGAAGCCCATAGGCTTTTGACCTTTTTTCTCATAACCCATAGGGTTGAGGTAAGGTTCTTTCATGTATGTGGTTCCATCTGCATATTCTTTGAATGCTGTGAATTGACCAGTCAATTCATCTTTGAAGAGATTATCTTCCACCTGAATCAGGTTGCGTTGACCCAGGAATACATCGTTAATGCTCAGTTGTCCTGGCTTATCCCCGCCACCTTTCAAGGAACTTACAATCGTGCTAAGTCGAAGATCTGCGTACAATCCGGTGAAGCGTTGCAGCTCAGCTGCGGATTGCGGCGTGTATTCCTTGAACTGTACAGGCTCTGCATATTCCGGGAAGAAGCTCTGGATGAATGCAGGGTAGAACAGGTTACGAAGTGCTCCATTTTGATTATACGTCAGGAAAACGCCTGTATTTTGCTCGGGAATAAGGAAGAGATAAGAGCTGAATCCGCTCAGGTCGCCTCCTTTTGTAATAACTTTTGGACTACTTCCTGCTCCGGGAAGCTGAAATGCAGCTTCGAATCCATACGTCGTGTTTGGTAACAGTGGATGAATGGAAGAACGGTACTGTTCCATACTTTTTACCGTGGATTCCTTGAAAATTCGCTTGTTGTCCTTCACGCCATCATTCAGGAACGCAATCATGAACTTCCCGATGTCCTCAGCGGTAGACAACATGCCACCTTGAGGCATAGGTGTTGGAGCGATGGTGTACAGATCAAGCGGATTGTGTGCCGCATCATAGCCAGTAGCCAGCTGCTTTTGGAACTTTTTGTCCAGCATGAAACTGCTGTTATCCATTCCCAGCGGTTTGAAGATATGTTGTTGCATGTAGGATTCAAAGGGTTCGCCGCTTACATTTTCAACAATCATACCAAGCAGCAAAAACGAGAAATTATCGTACATGTAGGTGCTACCAGGCTCTCGAACGACAGGAGGCATATGTTGCTTTGCGTAATCCTCCATCGCTATGTACTTGTCAAAATCAGTATGGATGTCTTCCTGCTGGGGATCACGGATCTCGAATCCGGTCGTGTGTGTGAGCAGGTTCTCCACAGTTACAGGTTTGTCAAAAGGATTATCGAATTCGAGCCCTTTCACATAGGTCTGAAAATCAGCTTGCAGATCAACCTTGCCTTGCTCCACTAGCTGCATTACAGCAGCTGACGTGAACGTTTTGGATACAGAGGCTACACGGAAGGCCGTATTTTTCGGATCGATCGCTGTTTTACTCTCCACATCGGAGAAGCCATATCCTTTTTCCGCCAGAACTTTGCCATCTTTCACAACAACAACGGAGGCTCCCACATAATGGGGTTTTGCCTCAGGTGAATCGAAGAATGAATCCAGAAAAGCTGTAGCCGATTCAGTTGTCAGCGCTTTCGTCTTTCCTTGTTCAGCAGCTACTGGAGTCGCGGTCTCCGCCTGAACTGCGGGTACCCACAGACTGAGAGACAGAACCGCAGCCATAAAAGCTCCTGTTAGGGAGGTGAACCTGAAACGGGTCTTTCGTTTGGATAAATGCATGCAAACACTCCTTTATGAAAATATTTACAAAATAGTTACCTACCCATGTATTACTGATTACTCGCACGATAGGTTTCACGATAATAGATTCCAATGTTGGCAATCCAGATTACAGAGAGCATCACAATTGGGAATGGAGCAAAGGTAAAGAGCATCGAATATAGAACCATAGAGACCATTCCAACACCAAGAAGTACATTCATCATCTGAAAAGAACGATAGGCTGCGCGATAGACAATCCATTTCTCGCCTTCATCCAGCTTCTCAAAATGATCCTTCTTCATGTTGCGCGAGTTCAGATCCAGAGTGCGCTCAGGATAATAACGGTTGTATCGCTTCACAGTCAGAGTTTGCACGACCACAACGATGATAATAGAGATACATGAAGCAACAAAATTCAAGAGGTTGAACAGTTCTGGAGAATTCGGCATGGTTCGGTTGGATGCATACAAGGATAAAGCAAGTGCTGCCCAGGTAAACGTAAGAATAACGCTGAATCCGCTGAGGATCATCGCTTTTCCGAGGGAGCGCTCTGCTGGAGAGATGAGTGAATCGGAATCTCCATAAGCATCATCTTCCATGGGAGGGACAGATGGCGTGCGGGAGAGACTGAAGATGTTCCACACCGTCATAACTACCACAAGAGCCGCCAGGATTGCGAATAAAAGATCATAATCATAATACACGGACAGCGTCCAGTTCAAGTCAGAAGGGAGTTTACTCACTCCGCTAGCTCCGAGAAAACCAACTACAGCGCCACCGGCTGCATACAAGGGAAGACGCAACCGCTTTTTAATGGACGAGGATGATGAATTTTTCATTTTAATCTCCACCTTTCAGTTCAAAGATTTTTTCGACAGGTTCACGAAATACATGTGCTATTTTTAGTGCCAGAACGACCGACGGAGAGTAATCTCCACGCTCAATCAGGGCAATGGTTTGACGGGATGCACCAATGAGTTTGGCCAGTTCTGCTTGGGATAGCCGGTCTCTGGCTCGTAACTCCCGAACGTGATTGTGTAATTCTTCCACTTGCTCACCTCCATGAACCCAATGTACATGATATTTGACTAAATGTAAACTATAATATACAAAATGTTAAAGATAATTTACTTATAAACGTTGATAGTGGACATGAAAAAGAGAGCCAGTTGGGCTCCCTAGGATGATTATCTTGTTTTCAGAAAAGTTTCCAGAAAAGTGAAATCAAGATGCATCTGCACACGGCAGATGTTGATTCTGATCCTCTGCCTTCCGAAGTAACATTCGGAAAAAGACGAGCGCTCCAAGCCCCATCAGGATATACAGACCAGCCATCGCATAGGAGGGCAGAAAGGCTCCAATGGTTAATCCGAGACTGCCGAGAAGGGCAGCAGCGTTGTAACTCAACCCGTCAGCAGCCATATAGGCAGCACGGTCCGAATCTGGAATCATGCCCGCGAGCATGACCTGACGAACAGGGGCGTACATCAATTCTCCAATGGTTAGCAATATAGCGGATGAGATGAGTAACCAGGCCCAGTTGCTGAAAGCAAGTACGGTGAAACCTGCGGTATAGAGGAGCATACCAACAGTCATAATAGATCGGGACTGGAAGCGACCTATCCATCTGGTGAATGGAATGGCAACCAAGGCAACCATTACGGTGTTGATGACCATGATCAGGCTGAACATATGCAGACCTGAGATATCTGAGCCGAACAGTTGGGCGGTGAATTCATTTTTTAGACGAACAGCGATGTATTTATCCAACTGAAATTCCAGGGAGACTGCAAGTACAGTGGCCGTGAAAAATATCATGAAACGTTTGTCCTGAAAGACCGCCCCGTACGTTTTCAATATGTTCTTCTGGATGGGAGCCTCACCACAATCTAATGCACGTTTATCCATTGTTTCACGAATCATAAAGATCAAAATAAACAGGGTAGCTAGGCTTTCAAGGCATACCAGACTGAACAATAGGAAACGAAATGATTCGAAAAATAGCCCGCCCATCAGTGCACCAAAAGTTATAGCAACGTTTGTTGTCCAATATTGCAACCCATATACATAATGACGTTCATGTTCACTGCTCACGTCGACAATCATAGCATTAGCAATCGGCACGGTGATCCCTGAACTGAGACTGCTGAGCAGAAACATGAGGCAAGTGACAATGATCGAATCCATCCACGGCGAATTGGCGATGGCCAAGCAAAATAGAGCCACTACCTGCAGAGTTTGTGCAATCACCATCAATTTCTTCCGTCCAATCCGGTCAGACCAATATCCTGCCCACAATCCCACAATCATGGAAGCCACAATATTGACCGTCAGCAATAACCCCGCCAAACCTGCGCCAATCTGAATACTCAGATAGATCGCCATGAATGGAATGATGGACTTCTGGGTCAGATCGGTGAAAAAATCAGTAATGATACGTATCCTGATGTTCGGGTGCAAATCGGCGTATTTCATAAGTCGTTTTTCTTCCTTCCCACTGGTCATGTTGATGTTACTGAGTATAATGGAGGAAAACCTGAAGAAAAACTGTAGAAGCATCCGGATGGATTTCGTATTTTAGCAGAAGGTAGGGCATATATGGACGTATCAGAACATTACATTCAACTGCGATTAAACTTTCCACATGTGCATGATGAACAAGAATTATATACAACAGTAGGTGAACTTGCCGATCTATTATGTTGTACCATGCGCAATATGAACCTCATTATGAACAAATTCAAGGAGAATGGATGGGTCAGGTGGAACCCGCAGCGCGGAAGAGGCAAAAAATCGATGCTGGTATTTTGTGTCCCGTTGCTTGAAGTGGCGCGTGAACGATTTGACCATCTCCTGGATGGGAACAGGATGGAGGACGCCTATGAACTGGCCGCCACCTTACCAATTACGATGAGAGAACATCTGATGCAGCAAATGCAGCATCAATTTGGTCTGCGTTCGAATGGAGGGGACAGAGGACGAGTGGATACATTGCGGATTCCACGGAATATCCCTTTTAAGACATTGGATCCCACGCAGACGGCCATGTGGGGAGAAGTTTTTATTGTTGCGGAGGTTTTTGATCGTTTGGTTCGTTATAATGCTGAACACCAGGTCTGTGAACCGATTCTGGCTGTGGCATGGGAGAGTCATTCAGAGGGGAGCGAATGGATTTTTTATCTGCACAAAGGTATACCCTTTCATCATGGCAGAATATTGGATTCAGAGGACGTGAAGTTTACCTTTGATCGCATTATCTCTGACAATAGTAACCCGTGCAGGCCTCTGTTTGGATCTATTGAGCGCATAGAGACGTTGGACGAATTGACTGTACGTTTTGTGTTAAACAAGCCTAACTTCATGTTCCCGGATCTGATGAGCAGTATGTCTGCATCGATCTTGCCGAGAGATGTGGAGATGAATCCGCTCCATCCGATTGGAACAGGACCTTATCGGTTGACACGTCATGATTCCAAGCTGCTTGTGTTGGAAGTATTCCCTTCCTACTTCCAAGGTCGAGCCTATATTGACCGCGTTGAAATATGGCAACTTCCCCATTCTGGGAGGGTGGAGTCCGTCATCAAGCATAATATATTTCCGGATGCGGAGCCTCGTGCCGTGCAGCATGAGATGCAGGGTGGCATGTATATGACGTTTAATATGCAAAAGGAAGGGCCGCAGCATGATGTGAATTTTCGCCGGGCTGTTCAACAGCTATTGAATGCGCAAGAGTTGTCGCAAGCGCTCGGAAGCACGAACACGCAGGCTGCTTATAGTCTGATTCGAGGACGAGTACAGCAACCTTTAAAGGTGGGTTCAGATCAAGGGGAGCCATGGAAACAGCAATCGGAACAAATAGAATGTTCGGTCACACCTGTACCTGAACTTTCCGTGGAGACCTCACTGGCGCGGGCCTCAGCATTATTGCGTCATAGCTCTTATCAAGGGCAGAGTTTAAGTCTGTGGGTGGAAGAAGGCGAGAAGATGGAGGCAGATATGGTCTGGTTTGCAGAGAGAAGTAAACAGATTGGCCTACATATCAACATTATGCCGGGAGATCCGATCCATGCAGTCTATCAAGATGGGTTCGGGGATTGTGATCTGATCTATACAGGAGAAATCTTCAATGATCATGTCGTGCTGAGTCTCGTGACGATGTACACCTTCCAGAACACGTTATTCCTGATTGCGATGAATGATTACTGGAGACATGAACTGGAACAGGAATGTGGACGAGTGGTCATGATCCAGGAACCTGCGGAGCGGTTGAATAGATTGATTCGGCTAGAAGATCGACTGATTCGGGAGGCATTGCTTCTGCCCACATACAGCTTCAAGGAAGAACACGCCCATCATGATTCACTGAGAGATTATCGTCTTGCGGGGTATGGTCTGCCTGATCTGCGCAGATTGTGGGTGAAGAGAAGCCCTGGGGCCACTGAAGAGGATACGAGTTATCCAGTGTATATTCCGTTGTGGTAGGATTAGCTGCCACAACGGAAATGAATCAGGCGTTTTCTATATAAATTGAACTAAACATTTATACAAAACGGAGAGGACAGAAATAACCTGAGGAAGCAGAGCGTTCGCCTTTATCCCCGGATTTTCACTTTATGAAAAGAAATCAAAAAAATCTGGGGATAACAGCGATCAGAAGGTTGTTCTGTCATCGGAGTGACCAGTGTAAATATATTCATTAGTTCAATTTATATAGGTTCAGATCATTTACGAAACCCTGATGAATTCAATAGGCTTTGAACCCGGTTCAAGCAACAAAGGAATGGAGATGGATTGAGCAGCTTCTGAAGATTCATTGAGGGTAAACGTATACGTGATCTTCAGACCGAATAACACAAATTCGACGGAAAACGTATCTTTCCCCGTGTATTCCATGGGCATTTCAATGGCGTTAAAGGTTGCTTGCAACCCGTCCGTTGTCTCTTGAATCGACATCTCGCCATAACCAGGATGCGTGTAAATACCCGCATAAGCGGTGTAAGGGCGATCACAAGGTATGATGTGAGGTTCTTCAATATTTTCCTCAACGGCAGTGTCTGCTTGAATAGGCACTTCCAGAGGATTCTCCGGATTAGCCTCCGTTTCTGTTGATTCTTTCCCCATTAATTTTCTCAATTTGAAACTCCAATTGACGGGTTCTAATCCAAGCAGTCGGTCCATGATACGAAAAGCAACCGTATAGGGAATTATACTTCCGTTGGTATTACTCAGAACCACGATTCCAATCTGCTCCTCTGGCAAAAAGGCAACTTGTGATGCAAAGCCATCAATAGCCCCACCATGATGAATCATGGCATGTCCACGATAAGGCTCAATCATCCAACCCAGACCATATGTACTCATAGGCAGTTCTTGGCTTATAAACGGCGAATCACTGGGCATCTGAGGACTATGCATAATCTTCATCTGTTCCTTAGATATCAATGACGTTCCTTCCCATTGACCTTGATGCAACTGGAATTGAAGCCATGCAATCATATCGATTAGATTGCTGTTAATGGAACCAGCAGGTCCTATGGCATCAATGGCTCGAAAAGGTATTCTCGTATTCTGACCATCCTTCTCCATATAAGGGTAAGCATAGTCAGGCTGAAGTTGCATTTTTTCAACAGAGAACAGACTTGAGTTCATACCCAGCGGATTAAATAGAGTCTTCTGAACCATCTGCTCCCACGAAGTTTCATTGAGCTGTCCAACCAGATAACCTGCCGTCATGTACATCAGGTTCTGATACTGCCATTTGTTTCGGAAATCCTGATTTGGCTCCAGATACTGTAATGTTCGAACAAGTTCTTCTCTTGTACGCGGGGAGTTGTACCATACCAACTCATGCCTTGGAAGACCGGAACGATGACACAGCATGTCGCGGATAGTTATACGTTCTGTTGCGATCGGATCAAACATCTTGAAGTCTTTCATATACGACTTCACAGGGGTATCCCAGTCGAGTATCCCCTGATCCACAAGCAGAGCAGCGGTTGCTGCGGTAAAGGCTTTGGTACTTGAACCGATGGCAAACAACGTATTAGGGGTAACTTTAAGTTTGGATTCCATGTCACGATAACCGTAGCCCTTTTGCCAGATGACTTCATCCTTATGGATCACAGCCACCGCTGTGCCGACACCATTCCATAATTGAAGCTGCTCGTCGATGAATTCATCCATTCCTTCCAGTGATGTGCTAAGCTTTGTTGTCGTCATACCTTTTCCTCCTAATATCCAATAAAAAGAATAATCTCCTACAATTCACTATGCCTTTTCTGGATAAAGTTAACATCCTCCCTGAGACTGATTTTGCGTAGCAATGCCGTATTAACGGACTTCACCGATTGCTTGTCAAACTAGTCCGCATATATCGAACAAGTCCCTCATAACATGTACTAATCAAGTAGGGATTCTGCTGCAAGCACAATCCTGAAGTGAAAACATGTGCTAAAGGGGATGATGTCATGCGCCGAATATCATGGATGCTTGCCATGGTATTGGTCTTATCGGTCTTGCTTGCCGCCTGCGGGAAGAAGGATGCGGCAGCTGTGGTCAAAGATCTGAACGAAGTCGTAGGAGAGATGGAAAGTTACCAGGGGGCAGGCGTGATGACGCTGCATACCGGAGATACGCCGCAGCAGTACAAGGTCGAGGTATGGCATCAGAAGCCTTCCTATTATCGTATTGCGTTAACGAATGCAAAAAAGGATGTAACACAGATTGTACTGCGTAACGATGAAGGCGTGTTTGTTTTGACACCGAGCCAGAACAAAAGCTTCCGTTTTCAGAGCAATTGGCCAGATAATCAAGGACAGGTATATCTCTATGAAACATTGATTCGGAGCATTACGGGGGATACAACCCGTCAGTTTGCGGATGAGAAGGAGAGCTATGTTTTTGATGTAGCTGCCAATTATAATACACATGCACTCGTCAGACAGAAGATCTGGCTGAACAAAAGTGATTACGCACCGAAACAGGTTGAGGTATCCGACTCCAATGCCAATGTGGTCGTGGATGTGAAGTTTGATTCCTTCAAATTTGGTGCTGCATTTGAGAAAGACGCCTTTGACATGCAACGTAACATGACAGCAGCTACAAAAGAGGGCGGCCAAACAGGAACGGATTCTGGTGTAACTCCTGCGGAGCAAACAGGTGAGGGCGGTAAAGAACCTGCCAATCCTCAGACTGCGCCTGAACCTGATGGAGCCGTTACTGATGGACAGTCGGGTGTAGGTGGTGACACAGAGCAGCAAGGTACAGAAGGTGCTACAACAGGTCAGGAAGGCGAAAAGCCGACACTTGCAGAACCGGAAGGGGCAGACAGCTTCGGCGTGATTCAGCCGACCTATGCGCCGGAAGGCGTGCAGCTCAAGGACGATCAGATTCTGGAAGAAGCGGGAGACTATTCGGTTATGCTTCGTTATGAAGGAACATATAATTACACGATATTCGAAGCCAGACCACAGGATCGAGCTGTATCACTTGCTCCATCCAGTGTAGTAGATCTTGGATTCACACTGGGGATGATCAGCGGAGATGCATTGAAGACTCTGACATGGATGACAGATGGCATAGAATATCGGATCACCAGTGCCGACCTGCCTCAGAACGAAATGGTACGCATTGCAACATCGATGCAGGAAGAGTCAGGCAAATGATTTTTGAACAAATGAACGAATAGTAGCATAAACATAAGGAATGCTAAGAAGCATCGGAGACCTGTTCTCCGGTGCTTTGCTTTGATGTAAGAAAGGTATTCATTTAGCGCTGTTTTTCTTACCCGTTACACTCAATAAAGCAAAATGCGCTTCTACGCAGAGGGAACCGGGTAAATAATCGATATAAGCAGATTTTGCTTGGGTGAAAAGTGGGATTTTGCCCTGCTAATCTCGCTTATCGGTCTTCTTCTGTGTTCGCATTTGTTCTTCAAAAGGCGCACCTTACATCTGTTTTTGGATGCGAAACTTCGGTTCATTTGACAGTCACATGCTGGAGCATTACGATGGAGTCTGACGTGAGCCGGATTAAGATGATTAGAGAAGGTGACTTAACGTGCAAGGACAATATCGGCCGACCCAAGCGGAGATCAATTTGGATCATTTGTGTACTAACGTAGAAGCTTTCCGCGAGGCATTGCCTCAGGGCATGAAATTCCTCGCCTGTGTGAAGGCCAATGCCTATGGACATGGAGCGGTGGAGACGGCTAGGGAACTGGAACGAGTGGGTGTGGATTACTTAAGTGTGGCTTTTCTTGACGAAGCTCTAGAACTGCGACAACATGGGATTACGATTCCAATCCTGGTACTGGGATATACGCCGCCTGAAGGGATCGCTGTTGCATGGCAACATGATGTGACCGTCACACTGTTCAGCAGGGAAGTGCTTGACGCCATTCGACATCTGGATGCGAGCACATTCGCTAACCAACTGAAGGTTCATATTAAAATCGACAGCGGCATGGGCCGATTAGGTCTGTTGCCTGGCGATGAGGCATTGGCTTTCATTCAGGAAGTAGCTTCGCTCAATCAGGTGATGCTGGAAGGTATGTTTACCCATTTTGCCAGAGCAGATGAAGAAGACAAAACCTATACACTGGAGCAGTATAGACGGTTCCAAAGCGTAGTTCATGCGCTCAGGGATCAGGGATGTTCCATCCCGATTATACATACGGCGAACAGCGCCGCTGCCATTGATACACCGGAATTGTCCTATGACATGGTACGTGTGGGAATAAGCCTGTACGGACTGTATCCTTCGGCTGAGGTGAATCATCAGGTGGTGAAGCTGTCCCCGGTATTGACGCTGAAGACAAAAGCGGTTCTGGTCAAAACACTGCCACCCCATTGGGGGATCAGTTACGGAACCCGTTATTTTACGCAAGGTTACGAACGAATAGCGACCCTGCCGATCGGATATGCAGACGGATTCTCCAGAATGCTGACAGGTAAAGCAGAAGTGCTTGTACGCGGACGCCGCGTCCCTGTCGTCGGTACAATCTGCATGGATCAGTGTATGGTGTCGTTACAATCTTTCGCGGAAGAGGCGGAAGAAATTCAAGTCGGCGAAGAGGTTGTCCTCATCGGTCATCAGTCTGGTGGCGTAATAACCGCAGACGAGGTGGCATCTCAGCTCGGTACGATTGCTTATGAAGTGATCTGCATGATGGCGCACCGCATTCCGCGGGTATATACCCGCGGGGGAGCAACAGTCGCCAGAATCAATCCACTTTTGACATCCTGACAGGTAAACTGGACGTCATTCCCAATAAACTTTTTTTCAGAACAGAAGGAAAACTGTCGGAGCATCTCGAATTATGTATGACGGTAAGGATTTAATTCCTGAATTGAGATGTTTGGTCTGTACGAATATTGTTCCCCGTGTTTATAATGGAGTACAGCATACTTGATATACTCGGGGCATATATATTCCTTTGTATAAAAGTTCTGGAAAAACGTAATACTGGTTCACAATGGCGAAAGGTTTGTGGGGGTGGAAGAAAGGTGGCCAACTTGCAGAACACCAAGCGGATCATGATCAGTTTACCTGATTATCTTTTGCAGGAAGTGGATGGCATCGTAGCGCTGGAGAATTCCAACCGCAGCGAATTGATTAGGCAGGCTATGAAGCTGTATTTAACGGAGCGTAAGAAACGTTACATCCGTGAAACGATGCAGCGAGGGTACATGGAGATGGCAAAAATTAATCTGACCATGGCATCCGAAGCCTTTCATGCGGAGGAAGATGCGGACAGCACTCTGGACCGCTTAGTTAGCGGGGTGTAGACATTGATCGTAAAACGTGGTGACGTTTTTTTTGCGGATCTTTCTCCCGTTGTCGGTTCCGAGCAAGGTGGAGTCAGGCCGGTTCTGGTGATCCAGAATGATATCGGCAACCGGTTTAGTCCAACTTGTATTGTGGCGGCTATCACCGCCCAAATCCAGAAGGCAAAGCTGCCAACGCATGTTGAAATTGATGCGGCGGCACACGGCTTTGACCGGGACTCGGTTATTTTGCTCGAACAAATACGGACGATTGATAAACAGAGGCTGACTGACAAGATTACCCATCTGGACGAGGAGACCATGAAATTGGTCAACGAAGCCTTACAGATCAGCCTTGGTTTAATCGATTTTTAGGCAGCAACCAGCGTCTTGTACGCTGCCCTGCCGTCCGTTGGCAATGGATGTTCCTGTAAGGGAACACACTGAATTCAGACTGTAACCAAAAGAGCGTATGACATCCTTCGGGCTGTTATGCGCTCTTTTGATTAAAGCTTGATGAAAGCGTAGAACATTGGCGATCTTTTCGCTATAATGAAACCTGAGAAACCGTTTACCCGAAAGACCTATATATAGAGGTGGAGGAGACATATGAGCATTTACATCAATCAGGAGAAACTTCAATTTCATTTACAGACCCGCGAGGCCAGTTACGTATTTCAGGTACTGCCTTCAGGATATTTGGTGCATTTGTACTATGGCAAAAAATTACGCGACACCGATCTGAGCTGGCTGCATGTTCGTACAGAACGAGCGTCCTTTAGTCCTAACCCGGTGCCAGAGGATCGTACGATCTCATTCGATACGTTACCAGTGGAATTGCCAGTGTATGGCACGAGTGATTTCCGTAATCCGGCAATCCAATTGGAACTTGAGAATGGCTCAACGGTTTCGGAGTTTACGTATACAGGCCATCGATTAGTCAAAGGAAAGACAGCGCTTACTGGACTGCCAGCAACGTATGTTGAATCCGATGATGAAGCGGAGACGCTGGTTATTGAGTTGGAAGACCGCGTTGCTGGTATCAAGATCGAGCTTTCTTATACAGCCTTTACAGCATTTAATGCGATTACACGCTCCATGCGTATCGTTAATGAGAGCGCTACCTCAGTGAATGTGGTGCGTGCGCTCAGTTCTTCTGTTGATTTCCCGCATGCTGATTATGAATTGTTGCAATTATCAGGTGCATGGACACGGGAACGTGATATCGTTCGCAGACCACTTGCGTCAGGACTACAAGGGATTGAGAGCCGTCGCGGTTCAAGCAGTCACCAGCAGAATCCATTTATTGCGCTGATGACACCTGGCACGGATGAAGACCAAGGTGAAGTTTACGGATTCAGTCTCGTCTATAGTGGCAGCTTCACCGCACAGGCTGAAGTGGATCAGTTCCACACCACCCGTGTATCACTCGGGATCAACCCGTTCGAGTTCAGCTGGAAGCTGGATCCACAGGAAGCGTTCCAGACACCTGAGACGGTTATGGTATATTCGGATGCAGGTCTGGATGGTATGTCTCAGTCCTACCACGAATTGTATCGGGAGCGTCTTGCGCGTGGTAAGTTCCGCAATGCGGAACGTCCGGTTCTGGTCAATAACTGGGAAGCAACCTACTTTGGATTCAATGCAGATAAGATTGAACAGATCGCTCGTGCTGGACAGAAGCTGGGTATTGAGCTGTTTGTCTTGGATGATGGCTGGTTTGGACACCGGGACAGTGACAACTCCTCGCTGGGCGACTGGATTGTAGATAAGAACAAATTGCCACAGGGACTGGATGATCTGGCTAACCGCGTAACAGGTCTGGATATGCAGTTTGGATTGTGGTTTGAGCCTGAGATGATCTCACCAGACAGTGAGCTGTATCGTGCGCATCCGGACTGGTGTCTGCATGTGCCTGATCGTCGCCGGACAGAAGGGCGTCAACAACTGGTACTCGACTTCTCTCGTCAGGATGTACGTGATGAGATTGTACGCATGTTAACAGACGTACTTGGTTCTGCACCAATCACTTATGTGAAATGGGACATGAACCGCAATATGACGGAAGTGGGTTCTGCGTTGCTTCCGGCAGATAGACAGCGTGAGACAGCGCATCGTTACATGCTGGGGCTGTATGACGTTATGGAACGAATCACTTCGGCGTTCCCGAACATTCTGTTCGAAAGTTGTTCAGGTGGTGGTGGCCGCTTCGATCCAGGTATGCTGTATTACATGCCACAGACGTGGACAAGTGATAACACGGATGCTATATCCCGTCTTCGGATTCAATACGGTACGAGTCTTGTGTACCCGGTGAGTTCCATGGGATCGCATATCTCAGCGGTACCGAATCATCAAGTCAACCGGATCACTTCGCTTGAGATTCGGGGACATGTTGCGATGTCGGGCAACTTTGGGTACGAGCTGGACCTGACAAAATTCACGGAGGAAGAGAACGACATCGTGAAAGCCCAGGTTGAGCTGTACAAGGAGATTCGTGGAACGGTTCAATATGGAACATTCCGCCGTTTGCTCAGTCCGTTTGAAGGCAATGAGACGGCGTGGATGTTTATTGCACCGGACGGAAGCAAAGCTGTTGTATTCTACTTCCGTGTGCTCTCTGAGCCCAATGCGCCACTTCAGCGCCTGAAGCTGAAAGGATTGGACCCTAATGCGGATTACCGTCTGAAAGGCGGATCAGAGACCTTTACCGGTGATGCCCTCATGTATGGCGGTATTTCGGTAGGCAGCACATCAGGAGACTATCTGAGCGAAATGTTCCGGTTCGAGCGCGTCTAGATAAGTGAACTGCATTTTATTTACATGGATACTCCGATGACAGAACAACCTTCCAATCGCTGTTATCCCCAGATTTTTTGATTCCCTTTTCTCAAAGGGAAAATCCGGAGATAAAGGCGAACGCTTCGCTTTTTCAGGTTTTTTCTGTCCTCTCCGTTATCGTGTAAATGAGCAGTTTCACTTATTAGATTGCTATTGTATTTAAAGTTTTAAGTAAGGAAGGACCGAGGAGCGTCGTGATGACGATTTTCGGTCTTTTTTTGACGTAATGGGGAAGGCTGGAGGATGACATCATTCTGTCAGAACTTGTATGCTTGCGGATTGATGGAAATCTGGACGTGATTCTGTGATAATATAGGGTAGAGTGGAAGAAACAAATGGTTCAACTATACTGTAATTACAGCAGCAAAGCTGCCCTGAAATGATTGTAACGAACGATTCAGGAAGGAAAGAGGGATTTATTTTGTCTGAACAGGAAACGGTTCTGGAACCCAATGAAGAAACAATAAAGGCAGAACGCCATGAACGAATCATCAAACAGGTAGCCAAGGAACTGTCACTGTCCTTGAAGCAGGTCCGCACAACGTCGGAGCTTCTGGACGAAGGCAATACGATTCCATTTATCGCCCGCTACCGTAAAGAAATGACTGGAGAGCTGGATGAGAACCAGCTGCGATCGATTGAAGAACGCATTGTTTATCTGCGCAATCTTGAGGATCGCAAATTGGAAGTCATCCGTATTATAGAGGAACAGGGCAAACTGACCGGAGAACTGAAGCAATCCATTACGCAAGCTGTGAAGCTGCAGGAAGTGGAAGATCTGTATCGACCTTACCGTCAGAAGCGGAAAACGCGTGCCAGTGTGGCCAAGGAAAAAGGTCTTGAGCCCCTTGCTGTATGGATCTGGGGTCAACCCAAACAAGGAGATGCACTCCAGGAAGCTGCGAAATATATCAATGCTGAACTGGGTGTAGAAGATGCGGAGGCAGCGCTTCAGGGAGCCAAAGACATTCTCGCGGAGAACATCGCAGATGATGCTGCCATTCGTGCCTGGATTCGTCGGTACACCTTGGATCACGGCATGCTGACTTCTGAAGCGAAGGATGCTCAAGAGGAGTCCGTGTACGAGAATTATTATGATTACCGCGAATTAGCCAAAAAAATGCCTCCACACCGTATTCTCGCAATTAATCGCGGTGAACGTGAGAGTATTCTGAAAGTCGGCCTGGACGTACAGGCAGAACCGGCCCATCGCCATATGGAAGGACAGATCATTCGTGGTGCTTCTGCCGTGCAGGATATCCTGCGTGATGTGATTGAAGATGCATACAAGCGGCTGATTGCGCCTTCCATCGAGCGAGAAGTTCGGGGAGAACTTACGGAAAAAGGTGAAAATCAGGCCATATCGGTATTCTCGGCCAATCTGCGTAACCTGTTGCTTCAACCGCCGATTCACGGCAAACGTGTGCTGGGTGTCGATCCGGCCTATCGTACCGGTTGTAAACTGGCTGTAGTAGATGATACGGGCAAACTGCTGGAAGTGGCTGTGACCTACCCAACGCCACCACACAACAAGAAACGTGAAGCTGCCGAAGTATTCCATCGGATGATCAAGCAATATGATATCGGACTAATCGTCATTGGTAATGGTACCGGATCACGTGAGACAGAGCAATTTGTTGCCGAGATCATTCAGGAGAACGGTGATGAAAGTCTTGTGTATCTGATTGTTAACGAAGCAGGCGCGAGTGTATATTCTGCATCCAAGCTGGCCCAGGAAGAATTCCCTGATCTGGATGTTGCGGAGCGCAGTGCAGCTTCCATTGCTCGCCGGGTACAAGACCCGCTGGCGGAGTTGGTTAAGATTGATCCAAAAGCCATTGGCGTGGGTCAATATCAGCATGACGTATCCCAGAAGATTCTCGAAGAAAGCCTGAAGGCTGTCGTGGAATCCGCAGTTAACCATGTGGGTGTGGATGTGAATACAGCATCACCTTCGTTGCTGTCATATGTTGCCGGAGTTAACGCTACGATTGCCAAAAACATTGTGAAGTACCGTGAAGAAAATGGCCGGTTTACGAACCGCCGTCAGCTTCAGAAGGTGCCACGTCTGGGTGCCAAAACCTATGAGCAGTGCGTAGGATTTATGCGTATTGGTGAGGGAGAGAACCCGCTGGACCGTACACCTATTCACCCTGAGTCTTACAAGGTAGTGGATCAGCTGTTCAAGGAGCTTCAGGTTGCACTGGACAAGCTGGGCAGCAAGGAACTGTCGGTATTACTGTCAGAGCAACAGCCAGAACAATTGGCTGTGAAACTGGACGTAGGTGTGCCTACATTGCGTGACATTCTGGACAGCTTGCAGCGTCCGGGGCGTGACCCGCGTGAAGAAATGCCGTTGCCAATCTTCCGTACAGATGTATTGAAAATTGAGGATCTGGTGGAAGGCATGGAGCTGCAAGGTACGGTTCGGAACGTTATTGATTTTGGTGCCTTTGTTGATATTGGGATCAAGAGTGATGGGCTTGTCCATATTTCACAGCTCAGCAATGGGTATGTTAAACATCCGATGGACGTTGTGTCTGTCGGGGATAATGTAACGGTCTGGGTTATGAGTGTGGATACCAAAAAAGGCCGTGTCGGCCTGACGATGAAGAAGCCTGCTTCTGCGCAACAGTCTTCTTAAATAGTAGGATTGGAGAACAGCCTTCCCTAACCAGGAAGGCTGTTTGTTGTCGACAGTAATAGTCCCGTTATCCGTTCTAATTCCTCTAGTAAGTACGGTGGGCAATATGTGCATTTTCTTAAAGTGCGTGTTCAAAAGGCCATCCTTCGTAATCCAATGCAGACTTTTATGAACTACCTCTTAAAGTTCGTTCTCCGCGCTGCGTGGTGTGCCATTTGCTGGTTTGTTACGATAAAAGAACCAGCATTCGTTCAGCAACTTGATTTGCCGGCTGTCCTTTTTGTGAAATGCACGCATCAGTTGATTGCAAAGCCATTGAGGCAAGGGTATCTCCTCCTCTTGCATAATTCATCTGTACGTTAGCATATGTGGCAATAGCCTGGACTGTGCGGGATAAGTGGAGGCCTCCGGCAAATCAATCTTGTTCACTCAAAAAAAAGCACAAATCCCAATTCAGGGAGATGTGCTTTTTGTTCTCATCATTATAAAATGATAACTGTGGTGAATTAGAGAGCTTCCATCTCTTCTTCATACCATTGTTCCAATTGGGCCTGAAGAGCTCGGATTTCGGTAAGCAGAGAAATCAAGGGATAATGGCTTTCACGTAATACTGCAAAAGATTCTTCAAGCGCATTGATATAATCAAGGCCACCGATGATAGTAAGATTTTCGTTTAGGAGATCGAGGCTGTCACATTCGGCGATCGCCCAAGGCAGGACAGGGACATCTGCTGCAGTGAGTTTATCAATTTCCTTGTGCAGGCGCAGGTTGAGCGCACTGAGTTGATAGGCGTAATCTGCGGGCATTTCCACGAACTGCAAGTGTTGTTCCTGCTGCAGGATGACATAGCGCATTGTAGGCATAACGAGTAATAATCTCCCCTCATACATTCTACTTGACAGTGTAGCCTACGAAACGGTTAAAATTCAAGTATTATACCGGAAAAACAAATGCTCCGAGGGGGTGCAAGGAGAGGATATCGATGGAAAATGAGGAATTGCAACAATGGATTGAACAGGTATCACTGGATCATTTCGGAGTGCCGTTCACCCATGAAGCGTTGTTTAACAGTCGCCTGACCACGACGGGTGGGCGTTATATGCTTAAAAGTCACCGGATTGAGATCAATCCGCATCAACTCGAAGCCTATGGGCGAGATGAGGTTGAGAAAATCATCAAGCATGAGCTGTGTCACTATCATCTGCATATTCGTGGGCGCGGCTATCAGCATCGTGACCCGGAATTCAAGGCTTTATTGCAGAAGGTAGGCGGCTCGCGTTACTGCCAATCGCTTCCTGACGGCAAAGGCAGAAAGCCGTTGCCATATCGTTATAAGCTGGTGTGCAAGAGCTGTGGTACGGAATATTTGCGCAAACGGAAAATAGATCCGAAGCGTTACCGTTGTGGTCGTTGTGCGGGAAAACTGGGGCTTCAGAATATCTGATGTGCGTTTCGTTCAATGTATTAAAGAAAGTGATGGAAGGGATGTTGACTTGGATTATTAATCATGGTAGATTAATCTTATTCAAGTTAATTTTCCCTGATAGCTCAGTTGGTAGAGCACTCGACTGTTAATCGAGTTGTCACAGGTTCGAGCCCTGTTCGGGGAGCCATTTCTTGGAGAGATACCCAAGTGGCTATAAGGGGACCCTCTGCTAAGGGGTTAGACTGCGTAAGCGGTGCGAGGGTTCGAATCCCTCTCTCTCCGTTCTGAATTAAACTTCTCTGCAAAGGGATGAGAACCCTAAAGGTTCATCGGAGCATAAGCTTCGTTAGCAATACTTCGCAGTCTCGAACGAAGTGAGAGTACTCCTCTTTCTCCGTTCTGATTGCACAAAAAATCCTCTTCACATTAGACCGGTTAACGGTCAGTGTGAAGGGGATTTTTTGCGTTTACTGATCTTTGCTTATCCCTGGTGTACGCTTCAGCCTAAAGTGAAATGCTCAACATCTCGTATAAACCTTTCTTGCCTGCTTCCGTTACTTCGACAGAGCGACTTCCTGTTTTTTGACGAATCCAGTCCAGTTCCGCTAACCGATGTCTGAGTTGTTCCCCAAGCATACCTGAGAGATGATGACGGCGTTCGCTCCAATCCAGACATTTGCGAGCGATGGCACGGCGTGATCCCGGCTTCATCTGAAGTTCAATTCCAAACGTAGTGAACCACTGTATTCCTTTCTCTGTAACTTGATAATCTTTGCTGTGTGCCTCTTCGGGCTCTGAAAGATACCCCTTCTGTACTAAGGCTTCACAGAGCGAGATTCCCAATTTCCCGGCCAGATGACCATAACAGGTCCGTGCATGACTCAGTTGTTGAAGCTGATCGGATTGTTTGAGAGAGCGGATCTGTACAGGCGGGGCAATACTGGCCATGCTTTCAATCAGATTAGCAATTTCTTTGTTTGCAAGACGGTAGTATCGATGGCGTCCTTGTTGTTCAACTTCGAGTAATCCTCCCTCTACGAGTTTAGCTAGATGGCTGCTTGCCGTCTGGGGAGTGACACTTGCCATATGAGCAAGCTCTCCTGCAGGCAACGCACGGCCATCCAGTAAGGATGACAGAAAAATAGCGCGGCTTGGATCAGCGATTAACGACGCAATAACAGTAATATTCGGATATACATTCATACTTCGATCATACCTGAACTATTACTGTATTACAATCGAGTTGTATCGTCCCATAGGGGTCAGATTGAGCTTATAAATTATTGGAATGGGAACAGGAGAGGTACAGGATGAAAAAGATAACGAAACAGGACTTTGCTACAGAGCAGTTGTCCGCGAGTCCAGAAGTGATTCAACATGAGACGATTAATCCCAGTATTTTATATTATGGTACGCCTGTAGTGCTGCTAAGCACATTAAATGAGGATGGATCAACCAACCTGTCACCATTATCCTCGTCTTGGGCACTGGGGGATTGTCTGGTTCTCGGTCTAGGGACACACGGCAAAGCCTATGAAAATCTGAGTCGACACCCGGAGTGTGTAATTAATCTGCCGGATGCGACCATGTGGAAACAGGTTGAGGCATTGGGTCGTTATACGGGAGTCACCCCGGTTCCTGAGGAGAAAAGGAAGATGGGCTATGAATATTGTCATGATAAATTCACTGTAGCTGGACTGACATCTGAATGCTCGGTTCAGGTGGCTCCAGATAAAATAGTTGAATGTCCGCTCCAGGTTGAAGCAGCTGTACAACACATACGTATTCCCGAACATACACCGTTCATGGCGATTGTTGAAGTGAAAGCGTTGAAGGTGCACGCACACACCAGACTAATATCTGGACCGAACAAAATTAATCCGGAGGAATGGCATCCGCTGATATATAATTTCAGACATTATTTCGGATTGGGCAAGAGACAAGGGGAAAATTTCCGGGCAGAGAATTGACCTGAGTAGAAGTTCTTTATTAGTCATGTAAAGATTGGGTAATAGTAAAGATAGACTCATGTAAGCATATACATAATGAAAGAGGTGATGTGCATGGAAGTGGAATATTTGATGCGTGTACTCATAGCTGGAATATGTGGTGTGCTAATCGGATATGAGCGCAAGAATCGAATGAAAGAAGCGGGAATCCGTACTCATTTTGTGGTCGCCGTTGGTGCTGCCCTGATGATGATTGTATCGAAATACGGATTCCAGGATCAGGCTGGCTGGGACAATCTGTCTCTTGACCCTTCAAGGATCGCTGCACAAGTTGTTAGCGGTGTGGGGTTCATTGGAGCGGGCATGATCTTCACACAGCGGCACACGGTCAGGGGATTGACCACAGCGGCTGGCATATGGGCTACGGCAGGCATGGGACTTGCTGTGGGTTCAGGTCTGTATTGGACGGGTGCGGGCGTGACACTGCTTATTGTCGTGGCACAGATGTTACTGCATAGACCTACACGCTGGCTGGTATCCGCTCGAACAGAGACGTTAACCATCCATCTGCAAAATGAGGGAGAGGCCCTGAAGACTGTTTTGGCACTGCTGGGACAGGAGAAGATCTCGGTCATCGGATTTAAGACTGAACAGCAAACAAGCACAGACTCCGTGGAAGAGACTGTGCTTGAGTTCACGTTGCAACTACCGGGTTCATACCGGGGCGAGCAACTGATTATTTTGTTACAGGACGTGCCTCACGTTCGATCTGCGGAGTTAAAATGAAGAGAACCTGCATGGATCAACAGGTGATCATGCAGGTTCAGTACTTAATTCAGTATGGGTCCAATTACTGACCTTCTCCGACAATCGTTTCTGGACGGGATACCGGTTTACCTTCAAGCAGGCACTCGATGGCATGGGCAACACCGTGTTCCACATTGGTCAGCGTTATGGCTTTGGCTAATGCCTGGATTTCGGGTTCGCCATTACCCATGGCGATGCCGAGTCCTGCCATTTTTAACATGGAGACATCGTTGAAGTTATCGCCGATCGCTACTGTATCTTCCATGGAGATGTTCAGGTGAGCCGCCAGTTTGGTGAGGGCATTACCTTTGGATACGTCCGGGTGCTGCATTTCGAAGTTATGCTCAAAGGATACAACCATAGCGACATCGGATCGGGAAGCGAAGTATTCTCGTCCTGTTTTTACTTTGTCCGGATTCATGGAGAAGGCCATAATGTTATAGATGTAGGCTTCTGCCGGAATTTCGAGATGGCTGTTTACGCGGTGGTAGTCTTTTTTGTCATAGTGTTTCTTGATGGAGCGAATCATGCGTGCAATGTCCTCACCAGGGTTCGAACCAAGAACACGTTCCATCTCGGCGAGCAAGGTCTCATGACTGCTACGCGGGGCATAGATGCCTTGTTGCGTTGAAGCCTCATAATAGACATCATGATCTTCCAGCCACTGCATGACGGAAGCTGCTGTGTCACGCTCGAGCGGAAGATGGAATAGACGTTCACCGTCTGCGTCATGAATTGTCGCTCCGTTGGAGCCGATAATCGGGGTTTTGATTCCGCCTTCGCGGCTGATGGTCACAACATCGGAATAGACACGTCCTGTTGCAATGGTAACTTTCATACCGGATTGCTGGGCCTTTTGGATGGCTGCGGCATTCTCCGGGCTAATCTGGCTATCTATGTTCAACAAAGTTCCATCTAAATCTGTGGCAAATAATTTCATATATTTACAACTCCTTATCATCTGTTGGTTCAGGAATGAGAATCTCAACCTGTTGTTCGGCTAGAAAAACAAGCCATTCTTTGGTTGGCCATTGATCCGTAATCAATACATCCACCAATGACCAGTCGGCAAAACGATAACCATAACGTCTATCAAACTTGGATTGATCTGCAAGAACGACAACTTTCTTGGCAGCTTTCATCATTTGGTGTTTAATTTTCCCTTCCTCTTCGGAAGCACTGAAGCCATCCATGGTGATACCGCCAATTCCGATAAAGGCTTTATCTACATAATAGTGGGAGAGGGTCTCGATAACAGAGGTACCGTAGACATAACGTTGTTCCTTATCTACTTTGCCTCCGAGCAAACGAATCTGGACAGCAGTGTGATTGGAGAGAAGATCAGCGGAATGAATCGAATTGGTAATGACGGTACAGGATTTGCCGTCTAAGTTCTCAGCACAGGCCTGCACAGTCGTGGAAGAGTCCAAAATAATGATCTCGCCTTGCCTTACAATGGCCGCAGCGAGTTTGCCGATGGCTCTCTTTTCCTCAGATACATCGAGTAAACGGTCTTTGTAGGATCTGAATTCTTGCGGAGGAGGGGGGAGAATCGCGCCGCCACGTGTTCGGATAATGGCATCCTGTTCCTCAAGCTTAATCAGATCCCTGCGTGCAGTATCCCGTGATACATCAAACAAGGCGACAATATCATCGGCTGAGATGCGATTGTGTTTGCGTAGATGTTCAACAATGAGCTGCATTCGTTCTTCTTGAAACAAACATGTCACCTCCGAGTGTATGGATGACCGTACTTATACTGATACTTTAATTATAAGTATTCTTAATGTGATTTGCAATATTATAAGTGAACGTAAGTTTTTATAAGTGTTTTGATGGGTGGTTTACATTGTTCCTGCACGGGGATGACATTGGCATGAACGGGAGGTGGCTAATAACGGGGCTCAGAAGAACAGTATGCAATGGACAAAAAGGCTTGAAAAATAAATTTCAAAAAAAGTATTGCAAGTTCAAATTGTCCTGTGGTATACTCATTCTTGTCGCCAAGAAAGACAACTTGTTATTAAGGCCCGTTGGTCAAGGGGTTAAGACACCTCCCTTTCACGGAGGTAACAGGGGTTCGAATCCCCTACGGGTCATATCTTCACCACCTCATGAGATCTACATTTTCGATGAGTAATCCTCAAAGTCATTGCTCTTATAGACAAGAATGAAGCATGGCACATCCGGTGAAGTTTACAGCAAGAGCCATTAGCTCAGTTGGTAGAGCACCTGACTTTTAATCAGGGTGTCGAAGGTTCGAGCCCTTCATGGCTCACCATTTTTACAATTGAATATGCGGTCGTGGTGGAATGGCAGACACGCTATCTTGAGGGGGTAGTGGGTGTATACCCGTGGAGGTTCGAGTCCTCTCGACCGCATCACAGCAACAACATAAGATAGACTTCTATGATCATTCATGGGAGTCTATCTTTGTGTTATACGATATACCTCATCCTGTTCCAGGCATATAAAGGCTGAGCATTCAGGAATAATGTGGTATAATTCAAGCAGATGAGTTGATTATTACGGTTGGAAGGCGGTTCTTGTATGCAGTCGATCTATGAGCGAATTGAACACCTGATTGCCGAACGAGGAATGACCAAGAAGGCTTTCTGCCAACAGCTGAAGATTAGCACAGGCAATCTGGGTGATTGGAAACGTGGCAAGTCTATTCCGAGTACGAATAAGTTAATTGAGATTGCTTCGTTTTTTGATGTGAGCCTCGACTGGCTCATGATTGGACGTCCATCGAAAGAAGCGATGGTGCGGGAAAAACGGGAGGATTATTTTTTTGACGTTTTGCGGCAATTGAATTGCCAAGAAAGTGAATTATCGACTGTGGAACAGTCTTTTATCAGCGAATATATTGAGTTCACCCGTTACCGCAAATCCAAGGAAAGCAAGGATGCAGGCGACTATCGCTACAAACCTGAGAACAAATCAGAGAACGATTCTGAAGAAAACGATGCGTAAGTGATATGAGCAGCATCCATAGACTGAATGTACAAAAACCTCTGGACTAATCCGAACACACTCGGAGACAGTTCAGAGGTTTTTTGGTGTTAACTATGCTTGATGCCCTTATTTACGAAAGACAAGAGTTTCTTTGCCCAGCAGATGGGGGCGGAGTGTGTTCCAGATCTGAAGACACTGCTCCTGAAGTTCCCAAGCTGCCATGCCAAGGAGTCGAACGCCGATGCCTCCGGTTGCCAGCAAACTTGCACCTGCGAGCATTCGCCCATCTGGTGGCAGCGCAGATCTGACTTGCTCCAACTCCGCAGTACCAAGCCCGGGGGCAATCATCCATAACGCAGCGGTATGTGTGTAGTGAAGGAGAGACGCTGAGTGTTTGGGATCATCGGTATCCGGTTCGAGTCCGAATCGATCCCAGACAGCCAGTTGCTCACCTTGCCATATCTCCGTCAAGCTGCGGTAACGCTCGAATTGGAACGCTTCTCCCCGATGAATCCGTCCGGCAGACCAGATATCTGCATAGGCCAGGATTGCCTGTTCTTCCAGCTCAAAGGTTACAGCGAGCGAAGAAGAACTTCCCTTGAATGGAATGACGCATTCAGGAAAGTATTCCAGCGTGGCCCCCTTTCCCAACCTAAAGTGATGATTAACGGATGAGGGAATGGAAGGTGTAGGATGAAGCCTGGTAGCTGACGTGCTGCTCAGCATGACATGGGTGCCTTCACCTAATTCCCACTCGGAATGATAATGATCCCCGTTAAGGACTCCGGGCGAGACGTCTGACGTGTACACACATAATTCGGTTCCGCCTCCGGGAGGTCGAAAGGATCGGCTAAACCGGAGGGGTGCGCTGTAATAACGATCAGTCATGACAGTCCGGTCGCCTTGAAAGGCAAAGGTGGCCCGAAGCTCGCTGCGGCGTGTGACGGGCGCACCTGCACTTTCATTCCTATTTATCTCTGTTCCCGTGGGGACAGGAGATGAATTAATGCGAGTGAGTGCCATGTTCATGGCTGTGTGAATGCAGATGTGCAGCGGAAGCATCGTCATCCATATATTGATGTTCAAGCCAGTGGACAATCTCGGATACACCTTCACCGCTCATTAGATTAGACATGACATAAGGGCGGCCTTCGCGTACCCGTTCGGTATCATTTTTCATAACTTCCAGGCTTGCGCCAACGTAAGGGGCGAGATCGGTTTTGTTGATTAACAACAGATCTGAACGCGTGATACCGGGACCGCCTTTGCGAGGGAGTTTCTCTCCTTGGGCAACGTCGATAATATAGATGAACACATCAGCGAGTTCCGGACTGAATGCAGCGGAGAGATTGTCGCCGCCACTCTCGATGAAGATCAGTTGCAGATCCGGGAAACGTTCAATCAACTCGTCAACCGCTTCGAAATTCATGGAGGCATCCTCACGAATAGCCGTGTGCGGGCATCCGCCTGTCTCTACGCCGATAATACGCTCTGGTGCCAGGGCGTTCTGACGCAGCAAAATCTCGGCATCTTCCTTGGTATAAATGTCATTGGTGATGACAGCAAGGCTATAACGTGTACGCAGTGCCTTGGACAGCTTCTCCACAAGGGCTGTTTTACCTGAACCTACCGGTCCACCAATTCCAATTCGCATCGGACGACTCCGATCAAATGCCTTACGTTCCCACTCCGGATGATGCGTATGATTAGCTCCTCCACACATAACAATTCCTCCTAAGTTAGATAAAAGTTGTAGTTAAGACATAAACAGCCGCGCGGGTAAGGTCTCATGCCGCATGGCGTAGATTTCCTGGGCGATTCCGAAGCTGTGCATATCTTCCGGGTCATTGTCCCGAATGAGAGCCCATTCCGCTTCGATAACATCAAGCAGTTTCTGAATCAACATCTGCGCTTCGGTTTGTCCGATGGGCAGCAGGCGAAGTGCGCTGTTCACATAAGCGTTCACTGAGGTATACAGATGCCCGGTAACGGCTTCATCCAATTCAATCTCTAGTTGATAGTTGATATAACCGTGAATGGTCGTGATGCCACAATACGCACCGTATTCCCGTATGGCCTCATCAACCAGGGAAAAGTCCATCCATGGATAGAGTGAACGGGCCAGTTTGAGCAGTCTCTTTCCCATTTTGTGGCCGCTTTCCCTGAGTTCCCGAGGGGAGCGCTGGGCGTGGACACGTTTGTCATACAGGGCAAGTAGAGCGGCATCTTGCTGTTTTATCGCCTGATAGACGCCTTTGATGGCAAGACCATCTAGTCGTACAAGACTGGAGTGAAGCTGGCTGCGAATAAACTGTTCAAGCTGCGCGGTATTTTGCACGGTGCCATCATGCGTGTAAGCTTCCAGACCGAAGGAATGGGAGAAACCACCGATGGGCAGGGCCGAATCCAGCAGCTGAACATAACGGAGTAGCTTCGTGCCACTGTTCATCATGAGTGCCCCCTTATCAGCTAATCCGTATTCCTATCAAAACATAAAGTACCGCTGTGCCATAGGCAACTCGTCTGCGGGTTCGCAGGTGAGAAGCTCACCGTCGGCGCGTACCTCGTAGGTTTCGGGATCGACTTCAATGACAGGGGTGACGTCGTTATGAATCATGTCTTTTTTGCTGACTGAGCGACAGCCTTTAACGGGTTCAACCCGCTTTTTCAGGCCCAATGACTCTTTGATCCCTGCTTCTGCTGCGGCTTGGGAGACAAATGTGATCGATCCGCTGGCAATGGCGCTACCATAGGCTCCGAACATCGGTCTGCCAAATACCGGCTGAGGTGTCGGGATGGACGCATTGGGATCACCCATCTGGGCAAATGTGATCATGCCACCCTTAATGACAATCTCGGGTTTAACACCGAAGTAAGCCGGTTTCCATATGATTAGATCTGCCAGCTTGCCAACTTCCACCGAACCGACGAGATGACCGATTCCGTGAGCGATAGCTGGATTGATAGTGTACTTGGCGACATATCGCTTGATCCGATCGTTATCGGAGGGAGAATTCGGGTTGAGCTCAAGTTTGCCGCGCTGTTTTTTCATTTTGTCGGCTGTCTGCCAGGTGCGGATAATGACTTCGCCCACTCGGCCCATGGCTTGAGAATCGGAACTGATGATGCTGAACACGCCAAGATCATGCAAAATGTCTTCGGCTGCGATTGTTTCGGGACGAATCCGCGAATCCGCAAAAGCGACATCTTCCGGGATGGAAGGGTCCAGGTGATGACACACCATCAACATATCGAGATGCTCTTCTACAGTGTTGCGTGTGTACGGTCGTGTTGGGTTGGTTGATGAGGGGATAACGTAGGACTCCCCAGCGGCCCGGATAATATCCGGTGCGTGTCCGCCACCAGCGCCTTCCGTATGGTACGTGTGGATCGTCCGGCCGTTGATTGCAGCCAGGGTGTTTTCGAGAAATCCGGTTTCGTTCAATGTATCGGTATGGATAGCCACTTGAACATCATGTTCCCCGGCGGCAGTCAGACAAGCGTCGATAGCGCTCGGGGTAGTGCCCCAATCTTCATGTAGCTTCAGGCCGATTACCCCAGCTTCAATCTGTTCAATTAAAGGTGCGGTACTGGAACTGTTGCCTTTGCCAAGGTAACCGATGTTCATGGGAAAAGCTTCTGCGGACTCTAGCATCCGGTGGATGTGCCAGGCTCCTGGTGTGCAGGTGGTGGCTTTGGTTCCTGTTGCTGGTCCTGTTCCCCCGCCGATCATGGTCGTGACCCCGGAGGATAACGCAGTCTGAATCTGCTGTGGGCAGATGAAATGAATATGGGTATCAATACCGCCAGCGGTTACAATCATGCCTTCACCGGCGATGATTTCGGTGGAAGCACCGATGACCAGTGCGGGATGAACACCATCCATTGTATCCGGGTTGCCGGATTTGCCAATGGCGCAGATGTGACCATCCCGAATGCCGATATCCGCTTTTACAATGCCCCAATGATCGATAATGATAGCGTTGGTGATAACAGTATCAGGAGTGCCGTCGCTTCGCAGAGCGGTGGTGGACTGGCCCATTCCGTCGCGGATAACCTTACCACCTCCGAACTTGCTCTCATCTCCGTATACGGCATAATCATGTTCAATCTCTGCCCATAGTTCGGTATCCGCAAGTCTTACGGCATCGCCGGTTGTCGGTCCAAACATGGACGCGTATTGTTCACGGCTCATTCGTTTCATGAAGGTTCACCTCCATCTGGTATGGGAGGGGAGAACGTCTTCAGAAATGCCTCCAGTTTCAGTGGATCAGGAGCTTGATCCGCAGAGCCTTCGGTTAATCCGTTGAACCCGTGAATTTGGCGTTTGCCGCCAAAGGTCGTGAGTTCAACAGGTTTCTCTTCACCGGGTTCGAAGCGAACTGCGGTGCCTGCCGGAATGTGCAGGCGATGTCCAAAAGCTGACGTGCGATCAAAGTCCAGTGCTGCATTAACTTCATAGAAGTGAACGTGAGAGCCGACTTGGACGGGGCGGTCGCCGCGGTTAAGGACAAGGAGTTGTAGGGTTAAACGATCCGGATGACAGATGATGTCGTCATCTGGCTTCAAACGGTATTCACCAGGAATCATGGTTTCTCCTGCCTTTCTCAGCGGATGGGTTCATGTACAGTAACCAGTTTTGTACCGTCAGGAAATGTGGCTTCTACCTGTACTTCAGGAATCATATCGGGAACACCATCCATACAGTCTTCACGTGTCAGGATGGTGCCTCCGTATCTCATTAATTCGGCAACACTCATTCCATCCCGTGCTCGTTCCATCAGTTCGGAGGTCAACAAGGCGATGGCTTCGGGAACATTTAACTTGAGTCCGCGTGCTCTTCGTTCACGGGAGAGGTTAGCGGCCACGGTAATCAGGAGTTTTTCTTTTTCCTGCTCAGTCCAGTGCAAGGCAATCCGACCTTTCGCTTATAGTGTCTGATATGTTCATGAATCAAGTTATATGTTAAATATACTCACACAGGGTGATTTCTTTGTCAATAAGCTTCAAGGCATATTAGCAGTATGCATGAAACAGGTAGGCATGAAATAAAATTATGTAAGCTATATTGACATGAAGAGTGTAACGCTCCATAATTTGGATCAACGAACATTTCGGACGCAAATGACCTTAATGTTCGTCAATAGACTAAAAAAAGGGAGTGTAGGCTATTGAAGAAGAGGTCGGTCAAGTTATGGAGTATTTTGCTGGGTGCGGTCATTGTGATGACAGGATGTGTGGAGGGCACTGCGCCGCCTGAGGCTTCAGGTTCAGGTGGTACAGGAGAACCATCTGCATCCGGTGAACCGATTAAAGTTGGCATTCTTCACTCTCTCAGCGGAACGATGGCGATCAGTGAAGTATCTGTTAAAGATGCGGAGATGCTTGCCATTGAAGAGATCAACGCCGCGGGCGGAGTTTTGGGTAAACAGATTGAGCCTGTAATTGAGGATGGCGCTTCGGATTGGCCTACTTTTGCGGAGAAGGCTGGAAAGTTACTGCAACAGGATAAGGTCGCTGCTGTATTTGGTGGATGGACCTCTGCAAGTCGGAAGGCTATGCTCCCGGTGTTTGAACAGAATAAAGGTTTATTGTTTTACCCGGTGCAATATGAGGGATTGGAATCGTCGCCAAATATTTTTTATACAGGAGCAACAACCAATCAACAGATCGTTCCATCCGTAACCTGGTTACTGGAGAACAGGGGCAAGACGTTTTATCTGCTCGGTTCAGATTATGTATTCCCAAAAACGGCCAATCAGGTCATTAAGGCGCAACTCGCAGCAGAAGGCGGCGAAGTGGTGGGTGAGGAATATACACCGCTGGGACATACCGATTATAGTACCATCATTAGCAAAATCAAAGCTGCGAAGCCGGATATTGTATACAATACACTGAACGGAGATAGCAATGTGGCCTTCTTCAAACAATTGAAGGATGCCGGAATCTCCTCGGTTCAGATGACAACCCTCTCGGTAAGTGTGGCGGAGGAAGAAATCCGTGGTATTGGCGCAGACGTATTGAAGGGACATCTGGCTTCGTGGAATTATTATCAGACAACAGATACACCTGAGAATGCAACATTTGTTGCCAAGTATAAAGAAAAATACGGTGCTGATCGAGTGACAGCGGATCCGATTGAAGCGGGATATGTGGCGGTTTATCTCTGGAAGGCGGCGGTGGAAAAAGCAGGATCAACCGACGTGGAGAAGGTGAAGGCAGCTGCCAAGGGTCTGGAGTTTGATGCCCCGGAAGGTAAGGTAACCGTGGATGGAGAGAATCAGCATATCTACAAAACCGTACGGATCGGTGAGGTGCAGGAGGATGGGCAGTTCAAGGAATTGTGGAATTCTGGTGAGCCTGTCAAGCCGGACCCTTATCTGAAAACGTATGAATGGGGAGCTTCCCTCAGCGCTAAATAACATAGAAACCTCGCAATAAAACAGGCAACTCGCTTCAAAGTAGCCGAAACATAAACGAGGGTGTGACAACACACCCTCTTACCATATCGCGGTAAAGCGTTACTGTGATGTGAAAAATGTTACTGCCGCTAATTGAATTCATGTGAAATATCGAGAGTCACGGTATGGAGGAGGGGATAGCGATGGATATGTTTATCCTGCAGATGTTCAATGGTCTGAGTATCAGTTCAATTCTGTTGTTGATTGCATTGGGGCTTGCAGTAACGTTTGGGCTGATGAATGTCATCAATATGGCGCACGGTGAACTGATCATGATTGGTGCATATGCAACGTATGTAACACAAAATCTGTTCATGTCCTATGCTCCAGCGGCGTGGTTTGGTGCCTACTTTGTTGTGGCTCTACCGATTGCGTTCATTGTAGCTGCTCTGATTGGCTGGTTGCTTGAAGTGGTGCTGATCCGGCATCTATATGGCAGGCCGCTGGACAGTCTGCTGGCGACATGGGGTGTAGGCATGATGCTGCAACAACTGGCCCGTACCATATTCGGAGCACCCAATGTGGGAGTATCCAGTCCGGCTTGGCTCAATGGGGGATTGGCGATCTCGGATGGGATTGTATTTCCGTATAAACGAATTTTCATTATCGCACTGGTTGCGGTTGTGCTGCTGTGCATGTATCTCTATATCTATCGAACATCTTCTGGAAGACGAATGAGGGCTGTGATGCAGAATCGGAGCATGGCGGGGTGTCTTGGGATTTCGACCCGGCGGGTGGATGGCATGACCTTTGCGATTGGTTCGGGCATTGCCGGAATTGCTGGCTGTGCATTAACGCTCATTGGTCCGATTGGTCCTTCGCTTGGTACGTATTATATTGTGGATGCGTTCATGGTGGTTGTTTTGGGTGGTGTGGGAAAATTGGTTGGAACCGTGTGTGGTGCACTGGGGATTGGTATGTTCAACACGCTGTTCGAAACCTATACCTCGGCCTCCATTGGCAAGGTGCTTGTGTTTGTATGTATCGTTGCTTTCCTGCAATGGAAACCACGTGGCTTGGTCGCGATGCGCACACGGAGTCTCGATTAACGTGAAGAAGGGGGGTTAGTTCATGTCCGCTTTACTCAAGACTGGCAGTCTGAAAATGAGGATTATCTGGGCGGTTGTACTGATCATGATGTGTCTTGCTCCACTAATCTCCACGGAGTTTCGTCTGAGTCTGTTAGCCAAGTTTTTGGCGTTGGCAATCCTGGCCATTGGTCTCGATCTGATCTGGGGTTATGGGGGTGTGCTGAGTCTTGGGCATGGTGTGTTCTTTGGGCTAGGTGGATACGCGATGGCGATGTATCTGAAGCTTCAGGCCAGTGGAGCAACACTTCCTGACTTCATGGGATGGAGTGGTCTCAGTGGTCTGCCGTGGTTCTGGGAACCCTTTCGCTCTTTCCCGGTGGCGCTGTTATTGGGGATAGCCCTTCCGGCATTGCTCGCCTTTGCCCTGGGGTGGTTTACGTTCCGTAACCGGATCACCGGTGTTTATTTTACCATCCTGACTCAAGCCTTGGTTCTCATTACGGTAACACTCTTTGTAGGTAAACAGGAATGGACGGGTGGAACAAATGGCATTACCGGATATAATTCGATCTTTGGTTTTACACTTCATTCCGCTGGAACGACGATTGCTCTCTACTATATAACGCTTGCTGTTCTGGTGATCGCTTATATGCTCTGTCGTCGAATGGTGAACAGTCGGTTCGGCCAAGTGCTCGAAGCTGCGCGGGATGGGGAGAATCGGGTACGATTCCTCGGATATGATCCGGCAGGATATAAAACGCTGGCTTTTGCTTTTTCCGGTGCGCTTGCAGGCATCGCGGGCATGTTGTTTGTTCTTCAGGTGGGTATTATCTCGCCATCAATGATGGGGATTGTACCCTCCATTGAGATGGTCCTGTGGGTTGCGTTGGGTGGTCGCGGTACGCTTATTGGAGCGGTCATCGGAGCAGTGGTGCTGAATGCAGCCAAAACAGGCATAAGTGAGGCTTATCCCGAAGGATGGCTGTTTGTCATTGGTGGGCTCTTTGTAACGGTCGTTTTGTTCATGCCAAACGGAATTGTAGGAGTGTATCGTCATGTCGTTCGCTTGCTGAAGCGGAGAGGAGAGAGTACGCATGTCCAAGTCACTCGGGAAAAACCTAAAGTCTACTGAGGAATCAGCGGTGTTGGTAGCCGAGGATATTACGGTGGCCTTTGGTGGGTTCGTTGCTGTCAAAGGCATGAATCTGAAGCTGCATGAACATGACCTGCATTTTCTAATCGGACCCAATGGTGCAGGGAAAACAACGATGCTGGATGTGATATGTGGCAAAACAAAACCCATGTCCGGTTCGGTGAAGATGGGGGATGGCACGGAATTAACGCGACTGAAGGAGCACCAGATTGTTCGCAAAGGTGTGGGACGCAAATTCCAGGCGCCATCGATCTTTGCAGGTCTGACGGTACAGGAGAATCTGACGCTGGCAGCGGAGACTCGCCGTTCCCCTTTGCAAGCCATCGGTATTCGTCGATATGGGAAAATGAGTGCTGCCATGGAGCATGTTACCCTCCAGATTGGTCTGCAAGACCGCGTTGATGCTCGTGCAGGAGCGTTGTCGCATGGGGAGAAGCAGTGGCTGGAGATTGGCATGCTGCTTCTGCAGGAGCCGCGGGTGTTGTTGCTGGACGAACCAGCTGCAGGCATGACGGATGAAGAAACACACAAGACCGGGCGACTTCTGCAAGAGATTGCGCGTGAACGCTCGGTTGTGGTGGTGGAGCATGATATGGAGTTTGTGCGAGAGTTCGCAGCCAAGGTAACGGTGATGCATGAAGGAAAACTGCTGAAGGAAGGTACGATGGCGGAGGTACAGGCAGACCCGAAAGTGGCAGAAGTGTATCTGGGCAAAAGGAGGGATGACCATGCTGTCGCTGCAACGAATTGAATCCGGCTACGGGGAAAGCAATGTGCTTCGTGGTGTGAACCTGGATGTACAGCCTGGACAGGTGGTGTGTCTGATGGGTCGTAACGGTGTAGGTAAAACAACGTTGATGAAAACATTAATGGGGCTGCTCAAAACACGCAAGGGCAGTATTCAGTGGCAAAATCAGGAGTTATCCACCTTGGACACAGCCAAGCGGGCAAGGGCAGGGATTGGGTATGTACCGCAGGGGCGGGAGATTTTCCCGCAGCTTACGGTGAAAGAAAACTTATTGCTTGGTCTGGAGACAAGTGCACCGGGAGTAAAAACGTTCCCGGAGGATGTACTGGCGATGTTTCCAGTGCTTGCTACGATGTATGGACGGCAGGGCGGGGATCTGAGTGGTGGACAGCAGCAACAGTTGGCGTTCGCTCGGGCATTGGCTTCGCGTCCGGGGTTGTTGCTCCTTGATGAGCCGACAGAAGGCATCCAGCCTTCTATCGTGGAGGACATTCGGCAGGTTATTTTGCAGCTCAAGGCAAAGGGGAACCTCTCGGTTCTGCTGGTAGAGCAGAGTATTGATTTTGTACGAAGTGCCGCAGATTACATCTATATCATGGACAAAGGAACCATAACCCTGCATGGGACACCGCAAGAACTGGATATGTCGCAGTTTGAACATCATCTCTCCGTATAGTTGTAGTTAGTCGGCCAGTGGAGAAAGGTTTCAGGAGCGCTTGTCCAGGATATTCGAGTATTTCGGATATAACCGCCGGATGCATTCCGGACAGATGTCATGGGTGAATTCGGCGTGGGTATGCTTCTCCAGATAACTCTCAACGGAGTTCCAGTGTTCCTCTTCGTCCTTGATTTGTTTGCAGACGGCGCAAATAGGCAGCAGTCCGCGCAATGTGCGCACTTCGGACAATGCCTTCTTCAATTGGTGTTCTGTCTTTCTCTGTTCGGTAATATCCATGTGTGCAATTAAAGCAAGATCGGTATCCAGAATTGAATTTGAATAAGATAGAGGGGTGAGTTCTACACGAAACCACCTCTTTTCGTTGTATACAGTATACACGCAGATGTCATATGTATGATTTCGATTAAAGGGTATTCCGCGTTCTTTCAAATTCTGTGCGACAAGTGCCATGTTAGCGTTCTTGCCTCGTTTTGCCCAGGCTTCCGTCAGGTGCAGGTAGTGTCTATGACTACTGTGTATATCCGGGTTTGGTGAGCATTGACCAAGTCCCTGTTGCCAGGCACGGTTACAACTTTGGATAATCCAATTGTCATCAACGATGATGAGCTGGTGACGTATGGACTGGAACGACAGCCTCTCCAGATCGGATGTAACATGTCTCATGGATGAGACCCTCCTTTGGCAGAAATCTTATCTCAGTTCATCTGGAATGTCCAAAATATCAGCGACCAGGTGCCTGAATCGGGTTGCTTTGCGTGTGCCGTGAATGAGATTGGATAAACGATAGGGTGGGATGCCATGCTGTTCACAAAAGGTCTTCTGGTCCACTTGAAGTTCGGTTAGCCGTCGTTTGATGGCCCATCCGAACGGAGTAACTGGTTTTTTCTTGTTCAAAAGGGTTCACCCCTGGTTAGAATGTAGTATTCAGCCGCCCTTTCTTCATGTAGTATATATAGAAATGCGAGCTGTACGTTTCATTATATACGTAAATTCGTCATCTAACAATTAAAAAAGACGGAAAAAAGTGTATTTTGTGATTATAAATGGCGTAAATACGTAAATAAAACAAATAAAATGACAAAAAACACGTCGGCAAGGAGGTTGCCGCGTGTTTTTTAGTTTGTTTGAATGAAGGGGAGCAGGCATGAGGAGGAAGAGGATTAGGCCCTGTAGGCATGAAGTCCAGCTCCGAGCATATGGAAACTGGGGAAAAACGATTTCATGGACATCGAGGTTGGCTGTGCCAGTCCATCCGCAGCCGAGGCGCTGACGGTCTTCCATTCATTCTCCAGATCTGTGGCCAGGCGGACCATCAGATCCTTGGTTGTATCGTTGTTCAGGGGAATGACTTTGGAGGCTTCGGTTATGCAGGCATTCATGGCTGAATGCAGGTAACCAAGGACCGCCTCCTCGACCGGGATGTCGAGGTGGTGGTTAATCCAGGCGTGAACAGTGGAGAGGCAGCCAACCGAATCATATTTGGCAAAGATCTGTTCGAGCTGGCTGAATTCAATCCAGGGGTGCAGAGCGCGTGCGAGTCTGATCAATCGTTTACCCATGGCGGCAGCTTGTTCTCTGAGATCTCCAGGGGTTCGCTGAACATGGACGAGCTTGTCGATCAGAGCTATCCGCCATGTATCCTTGTGATCTGTTGCGGTATAGATGCCTTTGATAGCCATACCTTCAAGACGAACGATGCTCGGATGCAACTGACAACGCATGAATGATTCGAGATCTTCAGCATTACGAATGGTACCCTCCCTGATATGGATATCCATGCCGAAGGAATGGGTGAACCCTCCAACCTGAATAGAGGAATCAAGCAGTTTGACATAATCGAGCAGCTTATTCCCACGGTTCACAATCATTCGCCTCCTGTGTTCGTTAAATGTCACTTAAAGTAACATTTATATTCCTTTTTGTTTGCTTTATGTTTGAGAATCCGAATTATATGATAGTTATCATCCCATAAATGTCCGCTTTTTGTCAATAGTATCCGTTAAATTTAATGTATTAAATCTGGAATTTAATATTTGTGTTATTTTATATAACTTATCGTGTTATTTATGTGGCGAAGTGCAGGGAGGACTATATAAGGAAGGACTATATATAAATGAATCAACAAGATCGGCTCAAGCCGGAAAAGAGGGGATCAAATCTAATGATATGCAGTTCATGGGTAAAGATGACGAGATTATGCGATTTTTGATGAAAATGCCTAGCTGAAAAAGAAGTATTAAATAATACTTTACTTTTAGTTCTGAACCCGGTATAATCAATTCTGTTGCCGATTATTTACGACATGCGGTCGTGGTGGAATGGCAGACACGCTATCTTGAGGGGGTAGTGGGCGTATGCCCGTGGAGGTTCGAGTCCTCTCGACCGCATCATATGAACGATTAAAAAGAAGCTTTCCATTAATGGGAAGCTTCTTTTTTTTGTCTTTTTCGAACAGTATGACATCTGGGTTGAAAAAAGGCCATCCATTACCGGAGGAATGTTGCTCTACCTTCCGGCTACGGGTGGCCTGTGTATTATTTTTGCAGCAAATTCTTGATATCTTCTTCAATCTTGTCCGGTGTTGTTTTGGGAGCATAACGTTTAATGACCTGTCCGTTCTGATCCACGAGGAATTTGGTGAAATTCCATTTGATTGCTTTGGAGCCGAGCAGGCCAGGAGCTTCTGTGCTCAGGTGTTGGAAAAGAGGGTGAGCGCTTGAGCCGTTCACATCAATTTTCTCAAACATGGGGAAGCTCACGCCATAATTCATCTGACAGAACTCGGCAATATCGTCGGAAGATCCTTTTTCCTGTGCAAACTGGTTGCTTGGGAAACCAAGCACTTCAAATGGAGCATCTTGAAATTTGTCTTGCAATTCTTGCAGACCTTTGAATTGAGGGGTAAGGCCGCATGAGCTTGCCGTATTCACAATCAGGAGCACTTTGTCACGGTAGTCGGACATTTCAACTTCTTGACCGCGAAGGGTATTCACTTTGTAATCGTAGACTGTCATCTAAATCGCCTCCATTTATTTACTCTTATATCTTCTATTATATTGGTTGCAATTAAATATTGCAAAACTAATATGGTGTTAAAAGAATCAAAACAGGCAAGTTGTGCAGAATACGTGAATGAATTGCGAAGTGATTTACGCCAGAGTGAGAATTAGATAGCCTTGAAGAGATAGATAGAGTATAACTTTGTTGTAAGCGTTATTATGGATAGGAATTGGCAAAAATCTGCCGATTTGGTGATCTGGGCGGACTTTACACCGACATGGCATGGGTGTATGATTCATAACGTAATTTCAATTTAAACTAAAATGTACTTGAAAAACGAAACAAACGATAATATCGCTCGATCTTATCCTTAAGATATACGAACGATGTTTTAATCGCTGAGTTTCCATTCATTGATGAGTGGAAAACGGGGGAACCAACGGAATGCGCTGTCCAGGACAGTGGGCATTCATGGGGTGAATTTTCCGGTGACAGCCGGAAATAGGGCGACTCTCGCGCCCGAATCCGTCAGCTAACCTCGTAAGCGTTAAAGGGAGAGGCAACAAGCCGTACGCTGGTTCATGGTGTTTTCGCCATGGGTTATTTAAGAAGCGTTCGGGAGGCCTTGGTCCCCCACGCTTCTTTTTTGTTGTCTTTTCACGCCAAGGGAGGAACGAATGATGGATACTGAGATGGTCTTAGTGACTGCTCCAAATGAAGCAGGACGCAAATTTATCAAATTGCTGATGTACAAAAAAATGCCGTTTGCCGTTCTAACCAACAGTGCAGGGGAAGAGCGAAGACTCCGTAGAATCGGAGTAGAACATGTCATTCGCATGAATACGGCTGCAGCTCAAAAATGGTTTTTGCCGCAGGGCAGCGTAGGCAACGTGTTTATTTTCGAGAACAGTCTGAATCTGACCTGTCGTTATTTACAGATCTGCCGTTCATGGACATCGAAATCCCTGTGCGTCATTACGGAGCAGAGTCATCCTAAGGGCATCTATCGGGGCATGGGCGCAGACCGGATTGTATATTCGCTCAATGGGGAAGTTGGCTTTCTCCTCAATGGTTAATGCCATAGCTTCTGATTGCTCAGGTGTAAGGTGCCTGTTATAATTGAATGTATTAGAATCAATTTCAGAATTCACTCAAGGTATTATGAAATTGATTCATCGATAAACGGAAGTTTGAGGAGACTCATGCAGGATGGTGAGTCTTCTTTTTTATGGTTTCTATAGGTTGTTCAAAAAGTCCGCTTTTGATTACGAAGGATGCCTAACGGCATCATCAGCATCGAATATGAAATTCAGCCGAAATGTCCGTGGCTCACGTAGTTTTCCCTACGCTCCGCTACTCCATTTCTAGCTTCATTCCATCTTCTTGGTACTGAAAACCAGACTTTTTGAACTCGATTAGGATCAGGAATCACCTGTGGCTTACAAGGAGGAATTGGCGTGCCGGATGTAGGTGGATTGAAATGGTTGTTTTTTGATGTTGGAGATACGCTGGTGGATGAATGGGAGCCGGTTGATGATATTATCGGACAGTTTGTCCGTGAAGCTTGTGCTTTGGGGTATCCGGTGACAATTGAGGCGGTACGCGAACTGTTCGCGAGCTGTTACCGAAAATATGAGCAATGGCCTATGAGAGTGGCGATTCGCACATTTGTTGAAGACGAGGGGCATCAAAAACAGATTCAGGACAAGCTGAAGTTTCAAAAAGATCTTGAACGTCCTTTTCCTTCAGCAGATTTTGTTCTTCAGCAGTTGTCACGGCATTATCGCATTGGCATTATTGCCAATCAGAGTCCTGGAACGGAAGAGAGACTGGAGAGTTACGGCTTGCGGAAGTATGTTGATGTTCTGGCATGTTCAGCTGAAGAAGGAGTGTCCAAGCCAGACCCTGAGTTATACGCTGTGGCCTTGAAGCAGGCAGGTTGTGAACCGGAGGAAGCCGTCATGATCGGAGATCGGATCGATAACGACATTATACCTGCTCGGAATCTGGGCATGCGTACGATTCGAATTATGCAGGGTTACGGAAGATTCCAGCCAGATCTATCGGATGACAAACGTGCGGATTGGACTGTTGAATCATTGGATCAACTCTTGCCGTTACTGATGCCAAATCAGGATTAGATTCAGATGGTTGTTTATTGGATTGCAACAATAAAGGCTGATCAACTGGGTATAAAATACCGGAGTTGATCAGCCTTTTTAGTATTTAGCCAATTAAAATGAGATTAGAACAACCGGATCGTCTGAATGATCAGATATACATTCAGCACAACGATAATCGCGGCAATGACCCATGAGATGATTTTGAGCCACAATTTGTTGGCGAATGCACCCATGCTTTTTTTATCACTTGTGAACATCACCAGGGGAATTACAGCAAAGGGCAATTGAAGCGACAGCACGACCTGGCTCAAAATGAGCAGTTCTTCTGTGCCATGTTCTCCTGCAATGGCTGTCACAATTACCGCCGGGATGATGGCGATCAGACGTGTGACCAGTCTGCGTAGCCAAGCCGGAATTCGAATGTTCAGGAAACCTTCCATAACGATCTGCCCAGCGAGTGTACCTGTAAGGGTAGAGTTCTGACCTGATGCTAACAGCGCCACACCGAACAGGATACTTGCGACCGTAGTACCCAATAGAGGTGTCAGCAGATGATAGGCATCAGCGATCTCAGCAACCTGCGTCATACCAGCACTGTGAAATACAGCGGCAGATACAATCAGGATGGCTGCATTGATGAACAGGGCCAGTGTCAGCGCAATCGTAGAATCCATGGTCGAGTACCGAATGGCTTCTTTTTTGCCCTGTGGTGTCTGTTCGATCTGACGGGTCTGCACAATGGAAGAATGCAGGTACAGATTATGCGGCATCACGGTTGCTCCGATAATACCAATGGCAATATAGAGCATAGCCGGGTTTTGCAGGATCTCAACATTTGGTACAAAACCATGGAGAACACCGCCCATATCCGGTTTTGCCAGAAACAGATCAATCCCGAAGCAGAGGGCAATTGTTGCCATCAGCACAATGACGAGAGTTTCCAAAGCGCGGAAGCCTTTGTTTTGCAGAACAAGAATCAGGAGTACATCAACTGCGGTGATGATAACGCCGTATAACATGGGGATGTTAAATAACAGTTTTAATGCGATGGCAGAACCAATGACTTCAGCCAGATCGGTAGCTGCAATGGCAAGCTCACACAGAATCCATAACATCATAACAACAGGCATGCTGAATCGTTCACGACAGGCTTGAGCCAGATCCCGTCCAGTGACGATACCGAGCTTGCCAGCCAGCGACTGAAGGACAACGGCCATCAGGTTCGATAACAGGATAACGGATAACAAGGTATACCCGAACTGCGAGCCGCCTGCGATATCTGTTGCCCAGTTCCCCGGGTCCATGTAACCTACGGCAACGAGGTATCCTGGGCCTACAAAGGCGAGGAATTTCTTCCACCATGCAGCATTCTGCGGAACTTTCATGGAACTATGTGCTTCTCCAAGGGAAGGGGCCATGCCCGCAGTAGATAATGATTCTCTTGAAGGAGCGTTGAACGGATTTTTTTTACTCATACGATAATCACCTGACTTTGAATTATTGATTTGGAGATATTGATGCGGTACAAACCGCTCATGATATATCTAAATTTTTATGTTTATTGTTACATTGTACTCCTTCAATTATTTTTGTCTAGTGCAACTTTTATGTATCAGCACAAAATTTCGGTTGTAGCTTGAATATGCCCCTTCGTATATTACCCAACCTTAGGGAAAATACAGCCATGGCATTGAAATGCATGAAAATAATAAAGTTGTAAAAGCTGATAAAGATACAAAATTGCGTTTCAAAATGAGCCAGAAGTTTAAATTGAAAGGAAGGCAGTAAAAAACTATATGGATAAGGGAGAGATTCTGAATGGAAGCTTTATATACAGCAGTAGCGACAGTTAAAGGTGGACGTACAGGTTCGGTGACTTCTTCGGATGGCGTGCTTAAGCATGATCTGAAAATGCCAAAAGAGCTTGGTGGCTCCGGTGGTGAAGGTACTAACCCTGAGCAACTTTTTGCCGCTGGATATGGAGCATGTTATGAAAGTGCCCTTGCCAATGTAGCACGCAAAGCAGGTGTGAAATTGGAGGATGTGGTCGTTACAAGTAACGTATCCATTGGTAAAGACCCTGCGGATGACGGTTTTCAGCTGTCTGTTCGTCTGGACGTTAGCATGCCTGGTGTAGATCACAGTCAAGCAGAGGAACTGGCCCGCAAGGCGCATGATTTCTGTCCATATTCCAAAGCAACACGCGGCAACATTGATGTTGTATTAAACGTAGTTTAAGATTTGACTCCTGGTAAGTAAAGGGAACATATAGAGCAGGTTATCCCAGATACCTGATGTTCGACTACAAAGCCCTGCTGGCAATCGGCAGGGTTTTGTGTTGATTATCATATAAGGACATGATGCAGGAGATTAGATGCCAGATCGCGTACTATTTTACATAATTGCACTCTCACTTCATGCTACACATTCCATAAAGGGGGAACGAAGATGAGTATTGAAGAGATGATCGAGCGGCGATTTGTGTGTACAAAATGCAGGGGCACGGATTGTAACATTAAGGAAGTTTCCATGTCAGGAGCAGGCCTGAGTAAGATGTTTGATATACAGCATAATCACTACCTGTTCGTGGCTTGTGCTTCCTGCGGGTATGTTGAAGTATTTGATCCGGATGTCTTGAAAGGGAAAAAACAGGGACAGGTAGGGACGATTCTGGATATTCTGTTTGGCGGGTAGACATGCGCGAGTTGACATTGATCTGAATTTTCTTTAATATAACTTAGTACTGAGTAGTGTCATTGCATGAACCAAATTTGAATTAAACAGGTGATATCCATGTCTTATAGACCGCGTATTGCAGATTTAGAATTAGCTTATGGTAACAAGGAAGACGGATTGTATGAATTCAAAATGAATTTGGTAGACGGTACAAAATGCCGTGTATTCTACACCCGTTCACCGGAATGGAAGATGACCAATATCAGCCGTCTGCAGAAAACCCCTTGTCCAGTATGTCGCAAAGATTTCATTTGCAAATGTATGGACCAGTGGGCAAGTGACCTGCATCAACAGATGATCGATGACCAATGGATGGAAAAGGCAGTTACGGAATAATTGTCGGACAGATACGAGCGTGGGCACAATGCCTGCGCTCTTTTTCTTTATATTTCCCATTTATGCGTGTTCAAAAAGAGCGGTGTTCAGTCTTTTTGAACTACCTCTAGAAATAAATTTAGAATTAGTGAACAAGAAGGCCCAGATTGGGTAAGTTACTCTAACCGCAACAATAGGAGGCAGCCAATATGACAGCAAATCAAACAGATGTGCATCAGGGACATCCGATCGTACTGGTGGATGGTGTCTGTCACTTCTGCCAGGGCTTAACCAAATGGATTATCAAGCGTGACCCGGAAGGAAAATATCATTTTGCATCGCTTCAATCGGATGTAGCCAAGGAATTGCTGAAGAAAGGCAATTTGTCGACAGATAGTATGGACACCTTTGTGCTGATTGAAAATGGAAAATACTATACACGTTCAACCGCCGCACTGCGATTGGCTAAGGGTCTAAAGTTTCCTTATCCGTTGTTATATGTGTTCATCATGATACCGAAATTTATTCGTAATGCAGTCTATAACTGGGTTGCTCGCAACCGTTATCGCTGGTTTGGCAAGGATGAAGCGTGTATGTTGCCTACACCGGAGATCAAAGATCGATTTCTGTGAAAAAGTCTCGTGCGACACATTGTATCCAAATTTGATGATTAATAGCGGAAATAATTGGGTAATGACTACAGATCATATCTATTTTGGGAGGAAAACAACTTGAAGAAGTGGACTACATTAATTATCGGGGCATTATTAGCAGTAAGCTTGGCAGCATGCGGAAACGACACAGACAACACGGCAACGCCGCCAGCGACCAACAATGAAACATCTAACGAGGGTAATACACCTGCGGAGCAGGAAACAAAGATCCCTACCCTGGATGAGTTGATTACCAAAACGAATGCAGCAACCAAAGAAATGAAAAGCTTCACAACTGAAGCAAACATTGATCAGAATCTGAAACTGGATGCTGGTGAACAGTCACAGGATCAACAGGTTAAAACATCGCTCAAAATGGATATCATCAAAGATCCAATGATGATCTATCAAGAGATGAAAATGGAAATGTCTGGGCAGGAAGCGCAGAATGTAAAGCAATACATCACTTCAGATACGATCTATTCACAAGTGGGAGAACAATGGGTTAAAATTCCTGAAGCTCAAACCAAAGAATTGGTGGAGCAGATGAAAGCAAGCATGAATCCAGAAGGTGAATTGGATCAGTTCAAAAAGATTGAGGAAGACACCGAAGTTACAGAAGATGGCGACAATTATGTCATTAACGCTAATGTATCCGGTGATAACGTAAAGGAACTGGCCAAAGCCGTGATGGAGCAAAACGGATCGAATGCCCAGACCCAAGCGATGCTTGAACAAATGAATATTACAAGCATGAAGATGAAATATATGATTAACAAGGAAACCTATCTGCCTGCAGGTACGGATGTAAACATGGTCATGGAGATGGAACAGAATGGACAGAAAATGACGATGGACATGAAGATGAACAGTACATTTTCTAACCACGATCAAGTGGAAGAGATCAAGATTCCACAAGAAGCATTGGATAGCGCTAAATAATTTGGTTATGCCAAATGTGCTGAAGATGATTTAATGCGGTAAGCGAGCATCAATGTATGCCGTTTGTAGGGCACCTCTGAACTAGATTTGTGTGAGCCGAGAGGTTTACCGGATTAGAATCAGGGGTGTTTTTCTGTTTAGCGGAGATTATGGTCAGGGTTGAAGGTGTTATAGTATAGTCATATTGAAGTAGAGAGGGGAGATATAAGATGATTGAATATGCACACATTCACCATGTTAGTCTGGCTGTACGTGATCTGGAAATCGCGAAAAAATTCTATTCGGGGTTACTGGGCATGCAGGAGATTGAACGTCCTCCTTTCCGCTCCACAGGTACATGGTATGCTATCGGAAGTCAGCAGCTTCATCTGCTTCAGCACCCGGAGGGTCACACGTTACGCGAAGCGGGTATTGATACTACAGACGGTCACTTTGCGATCTGGGTCACCAGTTATTCAGGGACTATAGCCTGGTTGGAGCAGCAGGGAATTGAGTATGAAGCAAGACCTGACAGTGTGGCTGGATTCGCGCAGATTTTTGTGCTTGATCCGGACCGTAACATTATTGAGTTCGATTCACCGTACAACTCTTAAGGGAAAAAGGGTTAGAATAAATCCCTTGCTCCCCCAGAAATTGTATGCTATATTATCCATACATTCATAGCACGTGACGGAAGCACCGTCCAAATATCGCATACTCATGCGGTTATTGGACGGTGCTTTTTTGTGCTTTTTGACAGGGAGGGAAGGAAAAGTTGATTGTACTGAAGGTTGTTCTGGTTTCAAAAGATAGAGATTACATTAGCGCCTGGCTTGATTATGTACAGGGAAATTCATCTGGTCTTCATGTGCGTTTCACAGCATTCTCCCAAGGGGATTCGTTCAAGGATCACATGAAAGAGCAAGAAGGTAGAGAATTACCGGATCTGGTTATTGCGGAACCGGAGTTTCTGAATGACTGGCTGAATAACGGGGGAGAAGTATCAGGTGTACCTTGGCTAATGCTTAGTGAAGGGATGGAGGAGGTGGATGAGGCTAAGCGGCTGATGAAATATCAACCCTTGCCTGCTTTGCTGGATGCTGTGATGCATGCTTGCCGGCAGCCGCGCCGTAAGAAGGTTCACCATCCAGGGCAAGAGACTCTCTCCATCGGTGTAGTATCCGCTTCGGGTGGAAGTGGCAAAACGGCAGTGGCCCTGCATATGGCGAAGCAATTGGGACTTGCAGGATATGCTGTTCTCTATCTTAATCTGGAGACGCTGGACAGTACGCTCCCGTTTCTGGAAAAGGGACTTACTAGAAGTGGGCAGCGTCACCCGGATACGGAGACGGGATTGTCACGCCTGTTATACGATCTGAAGGTGGGCAGAAAAGAATCCGGCAAGCAGTTACAGTTACAATCGAAGGGCGTAGACGGATATGTGGTCCGGCATGAAGCGCTGAAATCCGATGTGTTCTGGCCATTATCGAATCGGAAAGAACTGTTGCAAATGACTCGTGAGGATACGTCGAATCTGCTTCGTTATTTAACAGATTGTGGACAGTATGACGTGCTGATTCTGGATGGGGATTCCAGTTGGGATGGGCGCAGTGAAGGGGTGCTGGATACTGCAGATGCATTTGTCTGGCTGGTTGAGGATGATATATCTGCCATGCATCGTTGGGGACAATGGTTACAGCATGCTGAGCGTACGAAGCCAGATTTGTATGAAAGTATGCTCGAGCGTTCACGCTTTGTGGTTAACAAATATCGGGACAATGTCGTCAATGCACTTCCACGCCCTGATCTGCATCTGGATGCAGTGTTGCCCTATATCCCTTCTTGGAAGCAACTCAGTCAGGAGGAAGTCATGCTTAGTTCTCCGATCTTCCAACGTGAAGTGAAGAGATTATGTGCCATGCTGGTACAAGATGGCGAAGAAGAATTGAAGCAGACCGGACGAATTCAGAAGCAGGATCGGTGGGCGTTATGACGGATTCATCCAATAGAATACTGGATCGTGAAGAACAGTTTCAGATGATGCGTAGGGAAGTCAGGGCTGGCCTCGATTTAACCTCTTCCGCAGGAGATGATGAACTGTGGCAGGGGATAGAACGCAAAGTTCTCACCGACCCGAAGCTGGATGATCTGACCTCAGGAGAGCGTCATACGCTGGTACAGCGATTGTTTGATTCCTTTCGTGGATTGGATATTTTGCAGCCACTTGTGGATCATCCCGATATTACGGAAATTATGATCAATAGTCACAAGGAGATTTTTGTGGAGCAGGAAGGTGAAGTCAGCCAGATCACCCTTGAATTTGAGTCCAGGGAACGGCTCGAGGATATCATCCAGATGATTGTGTCCGGGGTAAACCGGATTGTGAATGAGTCTTCTCCAATCGTAGATGCCCGTTTAAAGGATGGTTCGCGGGTCAATATCGTGTTGCCTCCTATTGCCTTGAAAGGACCCACGATGACGATTCGTAAATTCCCCAGTGAACCGATGAAGATGTCTGATCTGATTGAAAAGGGAGCCCTGCATGAAGAAGCGGCAGAATTATTGCAGCAGTTGGTACGGAGCAAATACAACATCTTCATTGGAGGTGGGACCGGATCGGGAAAAACGACCTTTCTGAACGCATTATCACAGTTCATCCCTGCCGATGAGCGGATTATTACCATTGAGGATTCGGCTGAGTTACAGATTGTTACGGTACCCAATCTGGTATCACTGGAAACGCGGAATGCAAACACCGAAGGCAAGGGACAGATATCTATTCGGGATCTGATCAAATCTTCCTTACGGATGCGTCCGAACCGGATTGTGATTGGGGAAGTCAGGGGCGCAGAAGCGCTGGATATGTTACAGGCCATGAACACAGGACATGATGGAAGCTTATCAACTGGGCACGCCAATACCATCTCGGACATGATCAGCAGACTCGAAACGATGGTGCTTAGCGGTGCGGATCTTCCTATTGCGGTTGTAAGGCAGCAGATTAGTTCAGCAATCGATATTTTTGTACATCTGTCCCGGCTACGAGACCGCTCACGGCGGGTGACAGAGATTAGTGAAGTGATTGGCATGCAGGACGGTGAGGTTATGCTGAATCCACTGTTTCGTTTCCAGGAACAAGAAGAGCGTGAAGGCAAAATTATTGGCGGGTTAGTGCAGGTTGGAAAGTTGAATCAGGTGGATAAAATTCAGATGGCTGGGCTCGGGGAATGGCTGGATGAATACATAGAACAATATAGTGTTGGAATAGATTCATCAGATAACAACATGAATTAAAGCCATTGGAAGGTGATTACTGTTGGGTGAAGCCAGACAGATGTTGACGGATTACACCGTATATACGCTTTCCCGGAGACAACGAATGGTCTGTATGCTGATTAGTGGTCTGCTGTTTTTTGGCATCGGAATTCTGTTCTACCATCACTGGTTGGCTGGAGCGATCCTGGCTGCGGGTTGCATATGGGTACCAAAACATTGGACTAAAGTGCTGTTGGAACGAAGAAGAATGACACTCAGTTTACATTTTAAGCAAGCGTTATATGCATTATCTTCGGCACTGGCCGCAGGAAAATCGGTGGAAAATGGATTCAAGGAATCCGTGGAGGATCTGCGGATGTTGAACCCGGAAGCGGATACCGATCTGATTCGTGAGTTCACGATATTGCGGACACGGATGGAGTATGGACAACCAATTGAAGAGGCACTACAGGATTTTTCGGATCGGGCGCAGATTGAAGATATTACGAACTTTGCAGATGTGTTCATTACGTGCAAACGAACTGGCGGGGATCTGGTTGAGGTTGTGCGTCGTACCTCTGCGGTGATTGGTGAGAAGCTGGATATTCAGCAGGATATTATGGTCGCGGTATCGCAGAAAAAGTTCGAATCAAAGGTGATGTTTGCCGCTCCATTTATTTTTCTGATATTCCTCAATCTGACCGCCAAGGACTTTATGGAGCCGTTATATAGCGGGATGGGGTACCTCATCTCTAGTGGAGCATTGGTAGTACTCGCCTGCTGTTATATGTGGATTAATCGCATTATGGATATCAAAGTATAAGGAGCTGAAACGATGCTGCTTCCCGTTATAGTCGCAGGGATGCTCGGAGCGGGATGGCTGGTGCTGGATCGAACCCGGGGGCAGACCTACCGGCATCTGCGCAAGCTGGATATGGAAGGATTACGACTGAAAAAATTGCATGGTCCCTTCCTGTTTATATTGGACAAGTTCGAGATTGGACGCAGATTGCCAGTGCTCATGTTTCGAATGCAACATGCCATTCAGAAAATGTACGGCATACAGCACAGTGGAGAGAAAACGATGCTGTATTGCGCCGAGATGTTGACCTACACGTGGCTCATGCTGCTGGTGGGCTGCCTGTTATCACTCGTTGGAGATATGGGCATCGGAGGTATGGTGGGTGGGCTCGCGCTCGGTGCAGCGTTGCCTTTTGCGCTCTACAAAGACCTCAATACAAAGGTACAGCGAAGAGACCAGGATATTCTTATGGAACTGCCTGAGCTACTGAACCGAATTGTACTGCTGGTTGGCGCAGGGGAAACCGTGCAACGTGCCATCGTTCACTGTGTGACAAGCCAGGGGGAACGGAATCATCCGTTGTACAACGAACTCAGAAAGACGGTGGGGGATTGGAATAATGGTTACTCTTTTCAACAATCATTTGAACAGTTCAGTCGTCGCTGCGGCGTACAGGAAGTGACGATTTTTACGACAACAGTGCTGCTGAATTTCCGACGTGGGGGAGGTGACTTTGTATTGGCGCTGCGGGATCTGTCACATGTGTTGTGGGAGAAACGCAAGGCTGTCAGTCGGGCGAAGGGAGAACAGGCTTCTTCCAAACTGGTGTTTCCAATGGTACTGATCTTTTTTACGATTGTGGTCATGATCGGGGCACCTGCTTTTATGATGATGAATATGTAGGAGGAATTGGGATGATGGAAGTGTTAAAAAACAAGGTAAGCGCATTTTGGAAAGAAGAGGACGGACTCGGCACGTTGGAACTGATTCTGATTATCGGGGTTATTATCATTATTGCTTTGATTTTTAAAAACCAAATTAAGACGTTGGTAGAGAGACTGTTAACTAATGTGAGTAATAAAAGTAATGAATTTTTCGAATAACAAGTTCAAAAAGGAAGAAGGGAGCTTCACCGTTGAAGCTTCCCTGATCTTCCCTGTTGTGCTGTTTATTCTTGTGTTATTGCTTTTTTTCACCATGTACATGTATCAAAAGACATTCTTGAATCAACATGCTTATGCAGCTTCGGAACGTGCAGCCTATAGCTGGGACAACAGCCACAAACAGGCGATGACGGGTGAATATGGTGTTGGAGAACATGACAATCTGTACTGGAGACTGACGGACGATCGTATGCTTGGAGCACTGTTTGGCTGGGCGGGAGCGGATAATCAGGTTAGCGTCTCTATACCTGGTGGTGAAGGTGGCAATCTCTCGGAACAGAAATTAGCACAAGCGGTGCAACATATGCCCTCAGCTATGAAAGGAACGATTGAGTATCAGAATTCTCTGATTCAGCGGAAAGTAACAACCAAGCTGGAACAAGTAATTTCTTTGCCTCTTCCTTCTTTTTTGTTCGATTCAGGTAACCGTGTCCTCACTCAAGGATCGTCCGCAGTTGTTGAACCGGTTGAATTCATTCGAACGGTAGATTTAATCCGGTATTATGCAGCCAAGTTTAAAGGGAAAGGCGGTGCGGCGACCAGTACAGCGGCAGAAGCCGGACTGGTTGTGCAGCATTTTGGCAAAAGCAAAAAGTGAGAAAAGGAGGAGGGCGGAGCTGTTTAGAAAAAAAGACGGTGAGTCGGGAGCCGTAACCCTTTTTTTAATATTAATATTGGCCGGAGTTTATATGTTTGTCGCAATATTTATTGATTACGCTCGTATAGCGGCATTCAAGGTGCAGACCGAACGCATGACTCATGCTGCGATGAGATCCGTCATGTCAGCCTATGACACATCACTCCGGGAGTATGGTCTATTCGGGTATGGCGACAGCAGTGGGGATGCAATTATGGCTAAAGTGTTGAATGATAGCGTGAAGCCTTCAGCTGTAAAAGATGGATTCCCCATTCTGGATATCCAGTGGGATACAACTTCGCTGAGCATGGAGCGTGAACTGGGCAGATACGATATATTTAATCGCCAGATTCAGGAGGATATGAAGTATCGGGCTCCGGTTGATTTTACCCTTGAAGTGATCAATCGGTTCAAACCGATATCAGACGAGATGAAGGAAGCCGCGCACACGGTAGACTTGCTGAAAAAATTACAGAAGTTATATGACAAACGTGAAGAATTACTGGATGAAGCCATTGCCAATCAGACAGAATCCGCGGAGAAACTGAAGAATCTTCCAAAGTTGATCATGGACCCGCCTTCACAGGCCATCTATGAAGAGATGCTGGAAGATACACCAGAGACAGCTGCCGAGGCAGCGGCACGTTATGCAGATTATCTGAACAAGAAACAGGCGGATGAGGGACTGCCATTCAGAGAGCAACAATACATATTGGAACTGGCTCGTTATCGGACTGGTGTTGGTAATGTGGTGACAGGCATCAGCATGATCATACAGCCCGCGTTACAGGCCCATCAAACAAAGCTGGAGGAAGCACAGTCCAAAATCGAAGAAGCGCGCAAAGTTAATGAGGAAATGAAACGTGTGATCGCGGAGGGGGAGAACCGTTCGCAGAATGCGAGCTATGACAACGTGGGCAACTCGAGTTTGCCTGGAACGAGTCCTGCATCTACTGGATCAGGCAGTGAAGCTAAAAGCACGCGTTCTCTTGCTTCGGAGCTTGTGAGGGCAGATAGCCTATTTGATCAATTGAAGGCACGGGTTGTTTCCCAGAATTCGGACTTCTCTAACGTCAGAAGAGACAACATGGAATTGAATACACAGCTTCGCAGTGTCACGGCCATGAGCGGTGTTCCGATTAAACCGGCGGTCAGACAGGCAAGTCAGGTTACGGAACGATATATTGACACCTATGTACGTAGCGGTCCTTCCAATCTCATCCAACAGAGTAAACAGCAGCTGGAGAGTGGTCGTGGGTCGGATGCCCAGCGCAAAGCAAATGACAAAGAATCCAAAGGGAAATTGAAGGAAGTCAAACGAATCTTGTCGCAGATTCAGAATGGAAGCTCGGGTTCCATGGACGCTTTCAAACAGTTGGAGGAATATTACAACGCTAATATTGCTTTTAACGAGGCTAGTCGTGAGGAAGCCAAAAAGGCAGAGATTGCTGGAGATCCCTATGACTCTGGTGGCGATGCCATGAAAGGGATGGACAGTTTGTTTGGCGGGATGTCCGGTCTGCTGGACAGTCTTGGCGACGAATTGTTTCAGAATGAATATGCTTTAGCCTATTTCAACTCCATGGATTTTGGTCAGTTATTTACCTGGACTGAAGGTAGTGGAGATGCTGGTGATGTTTTCAAACTGGAGAATCAGGAACTGGAGTATATCGTTTACGGGTTTCATAATCCTTCGGGTAACATCGCTGCGGCATATGCGGAGATATTTGGTATGCGGCTGGCTATTCGGACGGCAGAAGGGTTAATTGAGCACAGCAAGCTTGGGAATCCACTTCTGGTTTTATCGGCGGCAATCTTATACGGGATTACAAACGCCATCGCGGATATGGTGAAACTAGCAAAAGAGGGCAGTGTGGAATTGTCCAAGTATATCAAAGTCAAACTGACGTACAGGGACCATCTCCGATTGTTCCTATTGATGCATAGCAACAATGAACGCAAAATGTCCAGAATGCTGGCGCTAATTCGAATGAATACCGGTGTGAATCCAGATGAGAAACAGACGTATGCTTCGGGTAACATGCGTAGTAGCATCAAGCTGTGGTTTTTACCAGGGGTGGTTAGAAGCATCGGTGCAGTTATGGGTAGTGCGGACCAAGTTGAAGATGGACGATTTTTCATTGAGCGGAAGGCGGATTATTCCTATTGAATGATCAGGATCGTTTCGGTGGAGGGATTATGGATAAGCAGCAACATTATGAAAAAGAAAGCGCACAAAAGCAGATTCGTTTAACACGAATAATCAGATTGCAGCGTTTGAAGTCTCTCAAAAAGCAGATATGTTCTCAAAAAAAGGAACAGGGTAGCATGGTTCTGGAAGCTTCACTGGTGTTACCTGTCTTTATATTCTTTATCATGTTTCTCATCTTCATAGTGCAAATGACTCTAATCTCCACAGCGTTACAGAGCACGGCGGGTGAAGCGGTGAAGCAATTGTCAACGAAAATATATCCCGTTTCCCTTGCATTCACACCTTCTGATTCTGCTGGCGGAGAAGGTTCAGGAGGGGGTTGGAAGATACCAGAGTTATCACTGACGGAATGGGCAGAAGGTTATGCTTCTTCTCTACCCGAGCCTTTAAGTGATTGGGTACGTTCAGCGGCGGCCAGTGGTGAACAGCCACTACAGGAGATCAAAACATCCGTCTTGGAAACCGTACTTGATCCCACGGTAAAACCGCTGCTTCGACCTTTTATCGAGCCAACGCTGCTTAATATGGAACGTGTTCATGTGAATGGTATTTCGATACCTGATCTCAAAAACAAAACAAATCCATATTTCCGACTTGAACTGAGTTATGAATTGCCTATAAAAGTCCCCTTTCTCAGTAAACGGCTTCGGATTCAGGCTGCTGCGGCAGAACGGGTATGGATTGGAGATACCGGAGAAGGATCAGATGGCAGCGCAGGAGACGGGGATACTGCGGGTTCAGCAACGGTACTGTCGAAGCCTGACCCGGCATACATAGGCAACAATGCAACGATTAAGGTGAAGGTAGAACCAGGAGCGACAGCCAACTTAACGATATTTTACAAGTCAGGTGAAAGTTCTGCGAAGCACATCGGCTGGGCCACCGCAGATGAGAATGGAATTATTGAATGGAATTGGTTTGTTGGTACTCGGACAACAGAAGGAACATGGAGTTTTGTTGTCGAGACAGGGGACGGTGCCAAGACGGAGACTACGTTTACCGTGGCCTCCAGAAAATAAGTGAGGAGATGATGGAGGTGGAGTGGTTTTACATTGCCTGTGGCATATACATCATTGCAGCTTTTATTACAGATATTCGTTCAATGAAAATTCCAAATCGATTGACTTTACCCGTGACTGTTGCAGGCGTATTGGCCCACATCATATGGGGAGGTTGGGATGGTTTCTTGTTCTCAGCCGCTGGATTTGCAGCAGGTTTTGGCATTTTGTTTCTGATGTATGCGATTGGAGCCGTAGGGGCAGGAGATGTGAAATTGTTTGGTGGGATTGGCGCATGGACGGGACTTGCTTTTGGCATTCATGTCATTATTTACTCCGTTTTGTACGCGGGCGCAATTGGTCTAGTAATACTTCTATTCCGTAAAGATTCAGCGAAACGAATTCGAGGCATGGCAGGTAGTCTTGCAGGTTTTTTCATGCTCGGTTCGCTCAAGCTGGTAAACAAAGAGAAGACATTGAAGTTTCCGTTTATGCTGGCGGTGTTACCTGGATTTATCACGGTCCTTGTCTCAGGACTTTTCCCTTAAGTGAAGAAGTAGAGAAATTTGAGAATAACAATGGAAAGAGAGGATTGGCATGTATGGATTAACGAGAGATTTTATTCGTAACGGCGGAGCGTTCATGGTTTTGGAGAAAGCAGACGGGTTACGAATGGAGGAATTGAGCCGTGTACAGATGGGGATGTTGTCCTCCAATCAGATTCCGCGACTTCTTCCTGTTCATATTCGGGAAGTCGATCGAAATGTAACTTTGCAGTACGACATATCAGGGTACAAGATGTTATCTCAGATGTTAAAGTCAAGCAAAATCAAATTGCGTGTTCTGTATGGTTTGTTGTTCCAACTAGCCGATGCCTTCACGGAATGCCGACAGTATATGTTGGAGCCTCGTAAATTATTGATCCAGGAAGAGTCTTTGTTCATTAACGGTTCATTCGAACAGGGTGAACTTGGAATGGTATATGTGCCAATCATGGATACAGTTGAAGTTGATCCAACACCTCAGCAATTCCGTGAACTAGTGATCAGATTGATGGCACATGTACAGGAACTGCAGGGAGAAGGTATTCAGCGTGTTCTGCAGTTATGTGACAACGAACGCTGGGATATCAGACAGTTGCGCGAGCTTCTGCTGGAGTTATACGCTGACGAGCAAGAGAATGGAGGAGGCGCAGCATTTCTCTCGTCCAGAACTTTGGACACACCCAATGATCCAAGAGGTGATCTTCATTCGTCGATTTCTGAGCGAGATAGCAGGCTAGCCACTGGTACTTCTCGGCCATATCAACCCGGTCCTCCCGTTCAAAATGTTGGTGTAGGGCCGCAACTAAATTTCCGTCAGCCGCAGAAAACAAGTGAATTCGAGGTTGAAGACATTCCGGTGAGATCTCGAACCTTTCCAGGCAGGCGCTCACCTGAGCAAGTTCCATTAGAGAGTTCAAACGGTATGGATAAGAAAGGAAGTAACTCGTATGATTCGCTAGAGCGTGTTGATATGGAAGTGGAGGAAAAGCCTGGATCTTCCAAAGTAACTTATATCATATTGGGCTGTATGGTTGCCATGGCATTGGTATGGAGATTTATTTACATGGAGCAACCGGGACAGACGCAGATGATCCTGTGTATGGTACTCAGCCTTGGCTTGCTTGGTGTAGCAGGATGGACGTGGAAGCGTAAGGGAAGCCCTCATAATGCCTCAGAGAATAAGCGGTCTTTTTCATTCAATTTAGGTAAGAACAAAGGTAAGCAGACGGATGATGAAGAGGAGCAATTTCAGGAGAGTTGGCGCTGGAATGCAGCTGAAAGGCCAGTGGAACGCATAAACCAAACGGTTGCATCCGCCTCAGAAGGTGGTAGCGAGCATTCCCGTTTTCAAAATTTGCATATGGCATCTGAACACTCCGAACCACCGTTCGTTCAACGCCATGTGGAAACGGTAGCTTCAACTTCAGAGCTAATTCGACAGGATGCAGTTGCAGAGGCAACCGTGAATTTGCAGAATCTGAGTGGAAGTAATGTTACAGGGGTAGGCCCGGTGATGGCGTTTTATTATCTTGAACGAAGATCGGGAAGCAGTGACCAACATGAACGGATGGATGTGCAAGGAGCATCTTTTGTCATCGGAAGATCAGCAGACATGGTTCAGTGGGTGGACAAAGCGACCGGGGTGTCCCGTGCTCATGTGGAATTGAGCCGGAACAAATCGGGCTATGTGATTAAGGATCTGGGTTCCGTCAATGGAACCATTCTTCAGGGCAATATTCTTGCTCCGTATAAGGAGTATCCATTGGCGGATGGAGACACATTTACACTTGCGGAATCAGTCTACACTTATCGGTCGGTTGGATAAGACATAGTTCAATCAGTCAGATAAGCCGCGGTGTTTCAGATCTTCCAGTGCCTGGGTTAAGGTTGGGAAGGTGAACTGGAATCCGTGGTCGAGAGCTTTTTGCGGAATGACTCTCTGCCCTTGAAGCACGACAACGGATAGTTCTCCGACCAAGGTTTTAATCAGGAAGCTGGGTACGGGGAACCAGTGAGGGCGATGATACACTTTACCGACCGTACGACCGAATTCATCATTGGTAACAGGGTTCGGTGAGGAAGCATTGACCGGACCTGACACTTGTTTATTTTGAATGCTAAAATCAATGAGTCTTACGATATCCATAATGTGAATCCAGCTAGTCCATTGCTTGCCACTGCCGATCTTGCCACCAACACCTAGCATATAAGGAAGTTTCATCAATGGAAAAGCACCTCTTTTATGTCCAAGCACCAGACTCACCCGGATTTTAACGAGTCTTACATCTTTGATAGCATCTGCAGCAACTTCCCATTGTTCCGAGACCCGGGAGGGGAAATTCATTGATTTTTGCGGACTGCTCTCGTCAAAGGTTTCGTTAGGAGAGGTTCCATAGATGGCCATGGCAGAAGCCTGAACGACCACTTCCGGCTTTTGTTCAAGGGATTCTACCAATCGGGCTACCCGCGCTACGGTCGTGACTCTGGATTCAACAATTTCCAGCTTCGCCTTGGTTGTCCAACGTTGATTCAGCGTTTCTCCGGCAAGGTTAACGAGAGCGTCCATACCTTCCAGCAAGTGAGGTTGTTCTTCGACTTGTTCCCACGATATATATGTAAGATTTTTACTTGGATTATGCAAGTCAGGCAGTTTTCGTGTAATAACTTTCACATGGTGCCCGGCTTGCAACCAGTAATCTACAAGTGCTCCTCCTACAAATCCGGTACCTCCACAAATGGCAATTTTCATATCAAACATCCTCTCTGTATTTTCACTGCGCTGATACATACCGTTGGATCGACAAACAGCCCCGTACGGTAAGCAATGCCTGTTGGGAACAACTTACCTGACGGAGCATATCTGTATCTAATTAACCAAATCTATATGCCACTTAACTCATCTTTTATTTTATTTAATCAAATGTTGATAAGGGGAATAATCGATTTTGTTTTTCTCCAAAAATTTTACCAAAAACTTATTGTCCCGCTTCGGTGTGGCAATAATGTATCCTTTGATGCAATGATCTCTCGATACTTCCGTGGCATTGTCTTCGACTGCAATCTTACCGATCTCTGCAGCAATGGAATGTTTGGCGATGTCACGAAATGGCCCGGGCACAGGCTCCACTAGTTGATCCAAAAAAGCTTTGGCTTCATCTGTCCATAAGTGACGGCTGGCTTCAACCCAATAATTCTGCCAATCCAGTTTGGACTTTCCGTCTGCTTTTGGTAGCACTTTCAAAAACTTGCGCATCATGAAAAATCCACCGATACACATGCTGCCTAGCAATAAAAAAGTCCAGAATGCGATCGTATTCATAAACCAATTGCTGGGGGAATAGCTGTTCAGTATTATCGCGTAGGAGTCGAAAATCATTGCGGAGTCACCTCGGTTCATTGATTTTCACGGAAAGACGGATTCCGCCTACCCATGTTCCACATATTAGCTGTAAAAAATAGCCTCTATCCCGAATTATAGCGCATTTCTAGATTTATTTCGATAATCGCGTTAGAATAAGGGATAATTCAGAATAAGGGGGATCAATAATGCTGAAAATCGGCTCCCACGTGTCCTTTTCGGACAAGGGATTATTGAGTGCAACGAAGGAAGCGTCCTCGTACGGTTCCAGTTCGTTTATGATATATACGGGTGCACCACAGAATACACGTCGCAAGCCAATTGAGTCCATGTATATTGAAGAAGGCAAGGTTGCCATGCAAGAGGGTGGAATGGAAGATATCGTTGTCCATGCACCGTACATTGTTAATCTTGGCTCATACAAAGATAATACGTTTAGACTGGCTGTAGATTTCCTTCAGGAAGAGATTCGTCGGACACATGCTATTGGTGTGAAGAACATCGTATTACATCCCGGCGCATTTACAGACAAAGATGCCCACTATGGGATCGGACGGATCGCAGAAGGATTGAATGAAGTGCTGGAGGGTGTGAAAGACACGGATGTGAACATCGCTCTGGAGACCATGGCTGGCAAAGGTACGGAGATGGGTCGCAGTTTCGAAGAGATCGCTCAGATTATCGAGAAAGTAACATATAACGAGCGCCTGACTGTGTGTATGGATACATGTCACATTCATGATGCCGGATATGATATCGTTAATGATTTTGACGGTGTACTGGAACAATTCGATCGTACGGTAGGACTTGACCGCATTGCCGTAATGCATATTAATGATAGTAAGAATGCTGTGGGTGCGCACAAGGACCGTCATACACCAATTGGCTCTGGCTGGATCGGGTTTGAAGCGATTAACAGCATCGTCAACCATGAGAAGCTTCAAGGACGTCCATTTATTCTGGAGACACCTTGGATTGGTAAAGAGTCCAAGACACAGCGTCCAATGTATGAGGTTGAGATTGCGCTGCTTCGTGGGGATGTTGCCGGTCGATTTGGCCAGGAATTCCTGACTGAAGTAGAACAGTTGCAACACTTTTTCAAAGGTAAAGAGATTGAGTCTCGTTCGTATATTCTGGATGTGTGGACGTTGCTCAAAAATGATGCCAAAGCCAAAAAGGCAGATCCGCGCGAACCGCTGGAACGCCTCTATGACATGGTGACTGAAGCTGCACTATTCCCGCATTTGAATGAAGAACAACTGAATCATCGCTTGATTGCATGGCTTGCGGGTTAATCCCGCAGGTCATGGCTTAATTGAAGGAGGAAGAATAACCCGATGGAGATCCACGCTAAACAAGTACGCCCTGATTCTAAAAACCGCGCCGATCGTGCGCGCATGCTTATTTCCTGTCCTGATGGTCCAGGAATTGTAGCTGCCGTATCTCATTTCCTACACCAGCATGGTGCAAACATTGTTCAGTCGGACCAGTATACAATGGACCCTGCTGGCGGCATGTTCTTTATGCGAATTGAGTTTGATCTTCCGCAATTGTTGGTCAATTTGCCGAAACTGGAAGCCGATTTTGCAGAAGTGGCAAGCCGTTTCCAAATGGAATGGACGTTATCTGCGGTTAGCCGCAAGAAGAAACTGGCTATCTTTGTATCCAAAGAAGATCACTGTCTGGTTGAATTATTGTGGCAATGGCAGGCAGGCGATCTGGATGCCGATATTGCTCTTGTGGTCAGCAACCATCTGGACATGAAGGATTATGTAGAATCATTTGGCATTCCATATCATCATATCCCAGTTACAGCAGATACGAAGAAAGAAGCGGAACAGCGCCAACTGGACGTCATCGGCAACGATGTGGATGTGATCATTTTGGCTCGTTACATGCAGATTATCTCTCCGATGTTCATTGAGCACTACCGCAATCGAATCATTAATATTCACCATTCGTTCCTGCCAGCCTTCGTGGGTGGTAAACCGTATGCGCAGGCGTACAACCGCGGTGTCAAAATAATCGGTGCGACAGCGCACTATGTTACGGAAGAACTGGATGGCGGCCCGATTATTGAACAGGATGTGCAGCGTGTAAGCCACGGGGACGATGTAACCGAGCTGAAGCGTATTGGACGTACCATTGAGCGTGTTGTGCTCGCACGTGCCGTGAAATGGCATGTCGAAGACCGCGTGCTTGTTCACGAAAATAAAACCGTTGTATTTTAAGCTCACGCTTTAATACTGTGCAAGGTTGATTCGGAACCACGTAATAGACTAACAATAAAGCGACCCCAATTCGTTTACGAAGCGGGAGTCGCTTTTTTTGTTGTGTTGATATACTTTCCGCACAAGCCAAGCACAATACCAAACAGCAGATGTCCAACAATCCAGTAGAGGATGGCGGACACATCGTATAGGTCTGGCACACGTGATGACATTTGATAGAGTGGGATATAGAGCAAGGACGAGACCGCACCAAGTAAAATTCCTTTGATCATAGGGCGGCCTGAATGCCTTACCCACCACAGATAGAAGATACCGATGACAACGGACACGATTAGATGCAGAGAAAATTCAATGATTTCGGGTAAGGTTGGTGGAAGACCAGGCACAAAATCAATATTCAGCAGCAGGGTATATACTTGTTCACCTGTGTTGGCCTGAATCATTTTGAGGAAAAATCCCAGGACAACTCCGGAGAGAATCCCCGTTAAAATACCAGATATCCAGGGTAATGAGTGTTTTAGCGATGTTGATGGGTGAGCAGCAGGATCTGGCATAATCGCGACCTCCTATGATTGACGCGTGTACATCTGAAAAAAGTAAACCACAGCCCGACTTTCGAATCCATATTCAGGAACATTATATGTGAATTGAGGATGAATATCTAAAAAATGCATGGTTTTCAGGTTAAAGGTTATACTTCATGCGATGGATTTGCGAGGCGCCTTAAGTCTGTTTTTGGAATTTAGTACCTTGTACAGTACGATTTTTGCTTGATAGGCCAAGGAATATTCATCACAGAGCACCGATTTTTCACGAACTTCTAAAAGAAGGTTATGGAAAAGCTTCACGCCAAGTGATACAATACAAAAGTGAATAAGTCAAAATGAAACACTCAAGCGGATTCACTTATTGTGAAATTCGGTTTGCTTGTATGATGAGAGGGATTCGCTTGCGCACCCGACTTATCTAAAGACATGAGGAGGACAAACCATGACTGACAAGAACGAAGCGATTCAAAAGGACGAGAACACTACAATCGACAACCTGTCGATTACTACCGTACGTACTTTGGCGATTGATGCAATTGAGAAGGCAAATTCCGGACACCCGGGTATGCCTATGGGCTCCGCTCCAATGGGGTACCAACTTTTTGCAAAAACGATGACTCATAACCCGGACCACCCAACTTGGGTTAACCGGGACCGTTTTGTCCTGTCTGCAGGACATGGCTCCATGTTGCTGTACAGCTTGCTGCACCTGAGCGGATATGATCTTCCAATGGAAGAACTGAAACAGTTCCGTCAATGGGGAAGCAAAACTCCGGGTCACCCGGAATTCGGACATACTGCAGGTGTTGATGCAACTACAGGCCCACTGGGTCAAGGTATTGCAATGGCTGTAGGTATGGCGATGGCTGAAGCTCAACTGGGCGCAACATACAATAAAGACAAATTCAACGTAGTTGACCACTACACTTACGCAATCTGTGGTGATGGTGACTTGATGGAAGGTGTATCTCATGAATCAGCTTCCCTTGCTGGACGTTTGCACTTGGGCAAACTGATCATGTTGTTCGACTCCAATGACATCACGTTGGATGGTAAATTGGATCTGTCTTCTTCCGAAAGCATCGCGAAGCGTTTTGAAGCTTATGGCTGGCAAGTGCTGCGCGTTGAAGATGGTAACGATCTGCCTGCAATCGAAAAAGCAATTCAGGAAGGTCAAGCAGATACACTGCGTCCTACACTGATCGAAGTTAAAACGGTTATCGGTTATGGTAGCCCGAACAAACAAGGTAAAGGCGGCCACGGCGGTACTCACGGATCTCCACTGGGTGCAGACGAAGCCAAATTGACTAAAGAGTATTACAAATGGGTTTACGAAGAAAACTTCCACGTACCAGCTGAAGTTCGCGATCACTTTGCACAAGTGAAAGATCGTGGTATCTCTGCTAACAAAGCTTGGGACGAGAAATTTGCCGAGTACAAAAAAGCTTTCCCTGAGCTGGCAGCTCAATTCGAAACAGCGATTAACGGCGACCTTCCAGAAGGTTGGGACCGTGATCTTCCTAAATATGCAGCAACAGACAAAGCTCTTTCCACTCGTGTAGCATCCGGTAACGCTCTGAATGGTCTGGCGCACAACGTGCCACAACTGACAGGTGGATCTGCTGACTTGGAAAGCTCCACAATGACTCACTTGAACAACCTGGAGAACTTCACACCTGAAGATTACTCCGGCCGTAACATCTACTTCGGTATCCGTGAATTCGGTATGGCTGGAGCAATGAACGGTATGGCACTGCACAGCGGTGTGAAAGTATTCGGAGGTACGTTCTTCGTATTTACCGATTACCTGCGTCCGGCTGTTCGTCTGGCTGCCCTGATGGGATTGCCTGTAACGTACGTTCTGACTCACGACAGTATCGCTGTTGGTGAAGACGGTCCTACGCACGAACCGATCGAGCAATTGGCATCCCTGCGTATCATTCCTAACCTGACGGTTATTCGTCCGGCTGATGGTAATGAAACTTCGGCTGCTTGGGCTTACGCGCTTGAGAACAAGAGCAACCCGGTTGCACTCGTACTCACTCGTCAAAACCTGCCGATCCTGGAAGGTACGGTTGAAGGTTCACGTGAGAACGTGAAACGTGGTGCTTATGTTGTCTCTGATGCAAAAGATGGCAAAGCGGTAGCACAAATTATCGCTACAGGTTCTGAAGTGCAATTGGCTGTTAAAGCTCAAGTAGCACTTGCAGAACAAGGCATCCAAGTTCGCGTAATCAGCATGCCAAGCTGGGATCTGTTCGAGAAACAAGACAAAGCTTACAAAGAGTCCGTTCTTCTTCCGGATGTTAAAGCTCGTCTTGCGATTGAAATGGCTTATCCAATGGGCTGGGAGAAATATGTTGGAGATCAAGGTGACATTCTCGGAATCAGCACATTTGGTGCATCCGCGCCTGGCGACCGTGTTATCCAAGAGTATGGCTTTACGGTGGATAACGTGGTTAGCCGCGTAAAAGCATTGCTGTAATAGCTTCATAAGCGCTGCTATGATTGGGAGGGCGTCATGCTGTCCTGATCCATGGCAGTAATTTATTTCCGCAGAGATGGGCGGTGACTCGTTATCGCCTTGATCTGTTTTGCCTTTTGTTTTCATTAACTTCAGGGGAGCGGGTACGCATGTCACAATTCGATCAAGTCAGTGTAGTGAAAGAGGCCAACATTTATTATGATGGTCAGGTAACCAGCAGAACGGTTATTTTGGGGGATGGCAGCAAAGTGACTCTGGGCATCATGCTTCCAGGCAGTTATGAGTTCGGTACGGATTCCCGTGAAATTATGGAGATTCTGTCTGGAGATCTGAAAGTATTGCTTCCCGGAGAAGAAGAGTGGCAAGAGATTCAAGGTCAAGCTACGTTCCACGTGCCTGCCGAATCCAAATTTAAACTGGAGATACGCAGCGTTACTGACTACGTCTGCTCGTACCCGGCGGAATAACATAAGAAGGGTAAGCAGAACCGCAACCCGCGGATTCGGTTTACCCTTTTTGCTTCTTGAATTCTAACGACAAAGTTCGAGCTGCAAGCTTGTCAGCCCCGTGGATTTGAAGTATCCTTAAGGCAAGTTGTTTAGAATGGAATACGGACATAATATAAGAGGTTGTTCAAAAAGTCCGCTTTTGATTACAAAGTTTGAACACGCACTATAATCGAAATCAGGAGGTTTTTGAGATCATGGCAAAAAAAGTGACATTTGACTATAGCACGGCATTGCAATTTGTAAATCAGCACGAAGTGGATTATTTCGCAGAACCGATTCGTCTGGCTCATGAGCAGCTTCACAACGGAACAGGAACAGGCTCCGATTATCTGGGCTGGATTGACCTGCCAACGGCTTATGACAAAGAAGAGTTTGCTCGCATTCAAAAAGCGGCTGCCAAAATCCAAAGCGACTCCGAAGTACTGATTGTTATCGGTATCGGTGGATCATACCTGGGTGCACGTGCAGCGATTGAAATGCTGACTCACTCGTTCTATAACAATCTGCCAAAAGACAAACGCAAAACGCCTGAAATCTATTTTGCAGGAAACAATATCAGTTCCACATATGTAACTCATTTGCTGGATCTGGTTGAAGGCAAAGATTTCTCCGTCAACGTTATCTCCAAATCCGGTACAACAACAGAGCCGGCAATTGCTTTCCGTATCTTCCGTGCAGCACTGGAAGAGAAATATGGTAAAGAAGAAGCTCGCAAACGCATCTATGCTACAACAGACAAAGCACGTGGTGCATTGAAAGAACTGGCAAATGCAGAAGGATACGAATCTTTCATTATCCCGGATGATGTAGGTGGACGTTACTCCGTTCTGACAGCTGTAGGTTTGCTGCCAATCGCAGCAGCGGGTATCAGCATCGAAGAAATGATGCAAGGTGCGGCTGACGCATCCAAAGAATACAGCAACCCGAACGTAGCTGAGAATGAAGCATATCAATATGCTGCTGTTCGTAACGCATTGTATCGCAAAGGCAAAGGCACTGAGATCCTTGTAAACTATGAGCCATCCCTGCACTTCGTGTCCGAGTGGTGGAAACAACTGTTTGGAGAGAGTGAAGGTAAAGATTACAAAGGGATCTATCCTGCATCCGTTGATTTCTCTACAGACTTGCACTCCATGGGTCAATTCATCCAGGAAGGTAGCCGGAATATCTTCGAAACTGTTATCCAGGTTACTGAAGTTGCTGAGCATATCTCAATCAAATCCGATCCGGACGATCTGGATGGTTTGAACTTCCTTGAAGGCAAAACTATGGACTTTGTTAACAAAAAAGCGTTCCAAGGAACACTGCTTGCACATACAGATGGTCAAGTACCAAACCTGATTGTGAACATTCCAGATATGACTCCATATTCTTTCGGATATCTGGTATACTTCTTTGAAAAAGCATGCGGTATCAGTGGCTACCTGCTGGGCGTCAATCCATTTGACCAACCAGGCGTGGAAGCTTACAAGAAAAATATGTTCGCATTGCTGGGCAAACCAGGCTTTGAAGAAGAGAAAGCAGCGCTCGAAGCGAGACTTTCCGAATAATTCATCGGTCTGCTCATATAGTTGAATAAGGTAATGTAATTCTAACCGGTAATCACTGTTTGTGTAAGATGCAGGGTTCCCGGATGTAGATAACCAGGGCAGTTCGTCCGCGTTCGCGCGGTGAACTGCTTTCTTGTAAAATGGACTCAGGAAAAGATCAGAAAGTTGGATTTAGGATGATTGAACGTTATCGCACGGTTCGAGGACCGGGCAATCTGGAAATTGTAATCAAGAAGTCGCGATTTATCGGTCATATTATGCCGGTCACGACAGAGGAAGAGGCTGTTGCCTTCATCGATGAGATCAAGAAAAAACATTGGAATGCCACTCATAACTGCTCTGCATACATGATTGGGGAGCGGGACGAGATCCAGAAGCAATCCGATGACGGTGAACCCAGCGGAACAGCAGGGAAACCCATTCTTGAAGTGATCAAAAATCAGAAATTAAAAAATGTGGCAATTGTGGTTACGCGATACTTCGGGGGAATTATGCTTGGAGCTGGCGGGTTAATTCGTGCTTATACGGATGGAGCTGTAGCAGCCATTGAAGCCGGAGAAGCCATTACCAACGTGCTGCATCGTGAAGTGTTTGTTGAACTGGATTATACGTGGCTGGGTAAAGTGGAAAATGAGTTAAGAAGCCGGGAAGTCCGTACAGGTGAAACTGGATTCACCGATAAGGTTACGTTGACTTGTCTTCCGCCGGATAGTGAAACCGAGGCTTTTATAGCCTGGATCACGGATTTGACGCAAGGGCAATCCCGGATCACGGAGGGACAGCGGCTTTATTTTATTGAAGGGGAATAAAATATATGGCTAGAAGAGCAGTCGAACAGGAGTTGTCGAGGGAGCGGATACTGGAGGCGGCGAGGCACCTTTTTATTACCAAAGGATACCGCGCCATTTCGATGCGAAGCATCGGCCAGCATCTGGGCTATAGTCATGGGTCGCTGTATTATCACTTTAAGGAAAAGGCAGAGCTATTCTATGCCATCGTGGTTGAAGATTTCAATCATTTGGGGCATTTGCTGCTACAAGCCATGGTCAGGCCAGTTCGTGATGATGTGAGCAAGGTAGAGCACATTATGATGGAGTTTATTCGCTTTGGTCTGGAGAATCCATACCAATACGAAATTATGTTTATGATCAGGGACGAAGAACTGTTGTCTTATTGTCGTACCGAACAGGGACGTTGCTTCGAATTGTTTGCATCGATTATAAGGCAGTATATGAATGAAGCGAACTGTACGGAAGAGGATATTCAAAGGGTACCGCGTACGCTATTTTTGGCTATGCACGGATTCATTTCTTATTACATTCAGGACCGTTTAACGTTTGTGGAGATTGAATCGTCTGCGCTGTCTCATGTCAAAGTGCTGTGCCGCAATCTGGGTCAGCAGCCTGGCGACCAATAATGGCGCTGTTGTTGCACCCCTACACTTCAGGGCGGTGATTTGTCATAACTTTAATTCTTTATAACGTTGTCTCGCGAAAGTTAATATGCGCAGTAGACCAAGTCAGGCGGCTCCGACCCGAAATGAGGGTGGACCGCCTGTTTGTGTTTGCAAAAATGAACGAGTAGGTGGCAGGCCTATTGGACCCAACTAACCTTCCATGATTTTGAGAAAGTACTCCCGCTCACGTGGTCCATCGAATTCGCAAAAGTAAATGCCTTGCCAGCGGCCAAGCAGCAGTCTGCCTTCGTGAATAATCACCGTCTGTGATGGTCCTGTTGTGATCGATTTCAGATGAGAGGCTGTATTGCCTTCGGCATGTCGATATTCGGGATGCTCCCAGGGGTACACCTCATCCAGGCGTAACAAGACATCGTGTTTCACATCCGGGTCTGCATTTTCGTTGATGGCAATACCTGCCGTCGTATGTGGACAGTAGATGAGCACCGTCCCATTCTGCACCCCGCTACTCTGGACAACCTGCTTTACGTCCCATGTGATATCCTTCATTTCATCTCGTGTGGAAGTGGATATATTCTTCTTGTATAACATGTTAAATCACTCCTTAGGATCTCATTTCTTACCCTCGATTGTACCTTAACCACTACATACCAAACAAACCACATATGAAGACGGATATTTGAATCGCGCAATAACGGAGAGGTCAGAAATAACCTGAAGAAGCGGAAGCTAAAAGCTTTCTGTAGGAAAGCTGCTTCGGAAGCATAAGTTTCGCCTTTATCACCGGATTTCCCCTTAAAAAGGGGATCAAAGAAATCTGGGGATAACAGTGATCGGAAGGTTGTTCTGGCTGCGCAGTGTACAGTGCGATTTTTATTAATCGTTCTCATATGTGGCCCAATTATATTCAATAAAAGCATTGACGATTAGCACTGCAAACTGGTAAAGTATCAGAAAAGCAAAACCAAGTAGACTAATGGGAATAATATTAAAGTAATATCATCCAATTTAGGAAAAATGTCGTATTGAAGCCAGGAAGACTGCCGACCGGAGCTAAAGCCGGAGGCTGGGAGGGAACGCAGCAATGAATACCGTTCTTCGTCATAAGGGATGGACTTGGGGATTCCGCAGTACCGTATTGTTATATTTTATCGTACTTATTGTACTTCCAATCATCGGTGTGTACGTCAATTCCTTCTCTGAAGGATGGAGCAACTTTGTTCAGAGCATTATGGACCCCATCGCGTGGAAAGCCGCACTGCTGACCATTCGGCTGGCTGTCATTGCCACGCTGATTAATGTGGTTTTGGGCACGATGATCGCCTGGGTTTTGACAAGGTATCGCTTTGTGGGCCGATCGTTTCTCAATAGTCTGGTTGATCTCCCGTTTGCACTGCCAACAGCGGTGGGCGGCTTGATGATTATGCTACTTTTGGGTCCGGTCAGTGCCATTGGGAAACTGGCAGAATCTATGGGATTTGAGATTGTATTTCACCAGCCCGCCATTGTTATCGCGATGACCTTTGTCACGTTTCCGTTTGTTATCCGTGCAGTGCAGCCTTTGCTGGAAGAAATAGATCCTTCCGAGGAAGAAGCCTCGTACACGATGGGGGCATCCAAGGCTCGCACGTTCATGCAGGTTATTCTGCCTTCCATGGCACCTGGCATGATCAGTGGGGGGATGTTGGCTTTCTCCAGAGGACTGGCTGAATTCGGGGCTGTTGTGCTGGTGGCTGGTAACATTCCGGGAAGAACACTGACTGCTTCCGTATTTATCTACGGGGAGATTGAAAGTGATAATCCAACGGGGGCTGCTGCTGTATCCGTGTTGCTCCTGACGCTCTCCTTCCTGATCCTCTGGCTGATCAATCTGGTGCAGATGCGGGGGAGAAGACGATGAGACGACTGTTAATCGGACTGACGTTTGCGGTATTTATTGTACTGCTGATCATCCCGCTTGGACGCATTTTTATTGGCGCATTTGAAGACGGGGCAGGTGGATTCCTGAAAGGGTTAATGCGTCCTGAGGCGTTACATGCCTTGATGATGACCGGACTGGTGGTTCTGGTGGTCACCCTGTTAAATACATTGTTTGGCATCATGATGGCTCTTTATCTGGTTCGTGCCGGATGGCTGAGTGAACGGATAAAAGGGCTGCTAAACAGCATTGTAGACCTGCCTTATGCCGTATCTCCTGTCATTGGCGGTTTGATGATTGTGTTGATGTTGGGACCTAACAGCATTATGGGTGCTTTTTTTGAAGGGGTTGGATTCAATGTGGTCTATGCCTTCCCAGGTATGGTGATCGCGACGTTATTTGTTACCTTTCCACTGATGGTCAGAGAGGTTATGCCTGTACTGCAGGAACTCGGTTCTCAGCAAGAGGAGGCCGCATCTACACTTGGCGCCTACGGCTGGAGAACGTTCTGGAGTGTGACATGGCCTTCGATCCGCTGGGCGGTAGTGTATGGTCTAGTCTTGACGGTTGCGCGCTCGCTTGGGGAATTCGGTGCAGTGCTGGTGGTATCCGGTAATATCATGAACAAAACGCAGACAGCAACAACCCTGGTGTATCAGGATGTAGAGAATTTTAATGTAGCAGCCGCAAATGGTGTGGCATTGGTGCTGGTCACCTTCTCCGTCGGGCTGCTGCTCATGATGGAATGGGCCAAGAAGCGAAAGGAAGTGCATTGATATGCATGTAGAAGTCCGTGATCTGAACAAACATTTCGGTGATTTTCATGCGGTAAAAGATGTCTCATTCGATATTGCCAAAGGCCATCTGATCGGTCTGCTTGGACCCAGCGGAGGTGGGAAAACATCCATTCTGCGGATGCTGGCGGGTCTGGAGAATCCGGGTTCCGGAGAGATTCGCTTTCACGGAAAAGTCGTGAATCATCTGCCTCCACAGGAGCGGGGCATCGGATTTGTATTCCAGAACTATGCCTTGTTCAAACATATGACGGTATTTGAGAATATCGCCTTTGGACTCAAGGTCAAGAAGACGCCAAAAGCCCAGATCCGTGATCGGGTGATGGAACTGGTTGAATTGACCGGGTTAAAAGGTTTCGAACAGCGCTATCCACATCAGTTATCTGGTGGGCAGCGTCAACGTGTTGCTTTTGCCAGAGCACTCGCCCCGGAGCCACAGCTGTTATTGCTGGACGAACCGTTCGCGGCCATTGATGCCAAGATCCGTCAGGAACTGCGTTCATGGTTGCGTGAGTTGATTGAGCGAGTGGGAATCACTTCGATTTTTGTAACGCATGACCAGGATGAAGCGATTGAAGTGGCGGACGAGATTATGATTATCAGTCAGGGTCGTCTGGAACAGAAGGGCACACCTTGGGATATCTACAAAAACCCGCAGACACCGTTTGTCGCTACATTTATCGGGGAGTCTACGGTTGTGGAGGATGCCTCCCAGTTGAAAGGATTCGAACATGCCGTCGAGGGTGAACATACCAAAGCGCTGATTCGACCGGAGTATATTGAGATCGGTTTGAAAAACGAGTTCACCATGCTTTCTGCTACGGAAAAAGGCACAGTCAAACATCTTCATTTCCGCGGCAGTGAATGGATGGTAGAGGTGGATGTACAGGGTCATAAGTTAATCACATATCGTTCCCTGGAGAAAACGACATTGGAGATCGGTCAACAAATTCGCGTCCTTGTACACCGTGCATACCTGTTCAATGACTCCAACAGTTGGGTGGTTGAGAACCGACTGAAGGAAGATCCGATGCCGGTGATGATTTAGATCAAGTGGAAGAAAGGGGCTGCCCATGCAGACGAGGAAGAAGAAAGCCATACTCTTATATGTCGCCCTCATGCTTCTGCTCGTCTGCATGACCGCTGGATGCAGCAAGCAGGAGGAGTCAAGCGAACAGAACGAGCCCTCTGGTAACGATTCATCCAATACGCTGGTGATTGGTGCTTATAGTGTAGCGAAAGATGCTGTAGGCGAATTGCTACCCAAGTTCCAAGAGGAGTGGAAGGCAAAAACCGGACAGACGATTAACTTTCAAGAATCCTATGAAGCTTCGGGCACACAGGCAAGAGCCATCGTTGGTGGATTCGAGGCTGATGTGGCCTTGCTCGCGATGGAGAGTGATATCGAGAAGTTGGTCAAAGCCGATCTGGTTAGCTCTGATTGGAAACAGACCCCTAATGAGGGCATGATCACCCGTTCAATTGTTGTTCTGGGCACAAGAGCGGGCAACCCGCTCGGTATTCGTGATTTTCAGGACTTAACCAAGCCAGGAGTGAAGGTACTGTACCCCAATCCAAAGACATCCGGAGGCGCACAATGGGACATTAATGCCATTTATGGTGCCGGATTGAAACTGTCGGAGGAGCAAGAGGGGAAGAAAGATCCTGCCGCAGCCAAGGCTTTTCTCGAACAGGTACATCGTAACGTTGAATCATTGGACAAGAGTGGGCGTTCTTCGATGGCGGCATTCGAATATGGTGTCGGTGATGTCATCGTCACGTATGAAAATGAATTGCTTGCCCGGATCGCCAAAGGTGTAGATTATGACATCGTCATTCCGAAGAATACGATCCTGATTGAGAACCCGACAGTTGTGGTGAATAAATATGCCGATAAACATGGGAATCGTGAACTTGCGGAAGCTTTTGTCGCATATCTGCGTACACCAGATGCACAGCGTATTTTTGCCAAGCATGGTTTTCGTTCAGTAGATCCGGATGTATTTGCACAGACGGAGTCGACATTCCCAACGCCAGAAGGACTATTTGATATCAACTATCTGGGTGGATGGGACGAGGTACGCAGTACGTTGTACTCCAAACGCGGCGTGTGGTATCAAGTGCTCGCTGGATTATGAGTATTGCTGATGTAATCGAATAGGTAAGCGAGCATGTAGATACTAAACCTTCATTTCAATGGAAGTAGAGATGGAGGTTTTTTACTGCCAAAAGGTTATAATAGAGGTATACTGAATCATGATTGTTACATAGTACTAGCAGGAAGGTGTGAGTTGGATGAGTGCAGAGATCAAATTATCCCAAAGTACAGCAATTCGACTGGAGCAGGCCCGCGGTAAGGGGATGACTGAGGAAGAAATTTTAAAAGCTATTCAAGCGAAAGACGTTTCCGCTTTTGACGCCGTGTCTGAAGAGGAATACCGATATAACGAATTTTTCTCGTATGCGGATGAGCATGGTGAAAATCTGGAGGCAGCAGTAAAAGATGGCTACCGGATTACCTTTAACACGCGTGGTGGACTTGGAATCTGGTTGGAGAAAGCCTTCAAGGTACAGCCCGAGAAAGACTTCACAGTGGGTGAAGGAATCATCACCGGATTACAGTTGAAACCGGAGCAGGCAGAGGTACTGGCGAAGCGGCTTGCATCGAACTGGGTCATTACGGATTCGAAGGATGTACCTGCGGGTCGGGAACTGACATTGAAGCTGCGAGCACTGGTATAATTCCAGCGATAGGTGGGTGTGACTCGAATTAATTAGTCGTGGCCTGTGTAAAAGGTAAGGCCTGATCTTCATGCGGATGACCCGCTTATAAGGTTGCATCACATGCTGACGAAGCGTACGCTCCCGAATGGAGCGAAGCATGGAATTAAAGTCTGACGGTGAACGGTCAGACCACAGACTGTCCCGAATTGCAGTGGAGAACTGCAGCGGGATGGTCTTTTTTTTGCAAAAACGGAGGTGGACGATTACAATCTACATATCATTAATTCAGGGGGAATGCGGATTGGATCAGCTAACATTTCTGGGCACAGGCGATGCGATGGGTGTTCCACGTGTGTATTGTGATTGCGACGTATGTACAGAGGCGAGGCTTACGGGAGAGAATAAACGGAAACGCTCTTCTGTTCTGATTGACGGTGGTGGGGATGGTGCGGGTGAACAGTTCATGATTGACTGCGGACCAGACTGGAGATCACAGATGGAGGATCAGGGATTACGTATGGTGCATACGCTGCTCATCACTCATGCCCATTTTGACCATATTGGAGGATTGCCAGAATGGGCGGATGCATGCCGCTGGTTGGGTGTAAAGGGGCGTTTGTATGCACCACGTGAAGTGATTGCCGCCATTCAGGGACAGTTTCCTTGGTTGGCTCGTCATATGGACTTTCTGGAAACGGATGATGATATTGAACTAGGCGGCTGGAAGGTACATTCCTGGAAAGTATGCCATGGACATAACGGGTATTCGTACGCCTATCGATTGGATCAGGGTGGGTATAGCTGGGCGTATTGTTCAGACGCTATTGACCTGAAGGATGCCGAGAAAGAGCCGTTGCACGGACTGGATCTGCTGGTGCTTGGAACAAGCTTTGTGCATGAGCGTGCGGAATTCTCAACACGTTCCGTGTACGATATGCGTGAGGCGCAGGAGCTGCTGTGGGAACTGAAGCCAGGTCATACATATTTTACACATATGTCTCATGACGTCGATGTACGGCAGAATTATAATCTGGATGGAAGTATTACGATTGCCCTTACCGGGATGAAGGTGCCGCTTGGAACATTAAAGCTGGAAACGAATGCGTAACTCAACTTAACTAGCGTAACAAAAATAAATTCAGAAGAGCGTATCCTTTACAAGGGGTTCTTCGTTTACATAGTGTAAGTCAAAATCAATCAGGAACCAGCAAAGGGGGGCCCCCAAGATGGCCTTTGTGAAGTCCGTGGATTGCAGAATCAACAGACCACATGATGATGGTAAACAAGATAAATTCAATATTGAATTTAATGGCAACGACAGAAAAAATCAATTGAACCCAAGCATCCATACCGTACTACCCGATCTGATGGGTTCGTTGTATGCGTATTGTCTATCTCTGACGAAATCAGTTCCAGACACGGAGGATCTGGTTCAGGAGACCTGTCTCAAAGTGTTGTCGTCGAGAGTGGTTGGAACTTCCGGGATGAATAAAGATATAAACTGGGAAGCTTATCTGATTCGTATTGCTCGCAACAGCTGGATTGATATCTTACGTCAGCGGGAGAGATTGGCTTATAAACTGGATAGCTTGAAGCCGCTCCTTCACGAAATGGAGGAGGAAAGGCGATTCGAGGAATTGGAGTCTGCCGTACAACTTCTTGTAAATACGCTACCACCGTGGCAGCGAGTGATATATGTATTACGTGAATTAATGGGTTATAGGGCGGCAGAGACTGCGGAAATGCTGGATACGACAGAAGGCGCTGTGAAAGCAGCGTTAAGTCGTGCTCGCTCTGCCATAGCTGAAGTGAGGCACAGGTTGGAACAATCGGACGCTGAATTGCAGTATGAGGAAGGCGCAGTCGAGGACAATCGGGAGGAACTGCGCAGCTATCTGCTGGCATTTCGTAATGGAGATACAGCTCGAATTATTGATCTGTGCCTGAATCAGACTGATGATCCGATGGCTGTGGCGGGCACGATTTTGCAGCAGGCTTTGCCGTCTCCATCCATGCAGCCAATGATGTACGGGTACTCCACTTCTAGTATGAACTCGATGTCGTATGGAGGTGGGTACACGGTCAACATGGTTGCCTAAACCGAGGAGGCGACACACATGAATGTAGTACCCTATGTAGTGGAACAGACAGCTCGCGGAGAGCGGAGTTATGATATTTATTCACGTTTGCTCAAAGATCGGATCATTATGGTGTCTGGAGAAATTGAGGATCAGATGGCAAATGCCATCGTGGCTCAGTTGTTGTTTTTGACTGCAGAGGACCCGGAGAAGGACATCCAGATGTACATCAACAGTCCTGGTGGGTCGGTGACCGCAGGATTTTCGATCTATGACACGATGCAATTTGTGAAGCCGGATATCTCCACAATCTGTACAGGTATGGCGGCAAGCTTTGGCACGATATTGCTGGTAGGTGGAACAAAAGGCAAGCGTATGGCATTGCCAAACAGTGAGATCATGATCCATCAGCCACATGGCGGTACGCGAGGGCAGGCGTCGGATATGCTGATTCATGCTAACCGTATCATTCAGCATCGTCAGCGTCTTAACAAGCTGTTAGCCGACCATACAGGGCAGTCGATTGAGCGGATTGAGAAGGACTCGGATCGAGACTATTTCCTGACCGCTGCGGAAGCAGTCGAATATGGATTGGTGGATAAGGTCATATCCAGCACATAACATTAGCCTGGGAGGTCATATGACCTTTCGGGCTTGATTAATCAAGAGGACGAACAGGAAACTGACGTCCTCTTTTTGTCGTCCAGATTAGCTAGCCCGTGTCTATGGATCGAATCAGAATGAGAATAATGTGAAATAAAGATTGACCATCGGTAGGTATAGTGTATATATTATATATACACACTATACCTACTGGAAACTACGTAACATCAATGAGGTGAGGAAAGATTAACATTTTAATATCGAATGCTTCGAGCGATCCGATCTACATGCAGATTCTAACTCAGATCAGACAGAGCATCTTGAGCGGAGAATTGGTTGCTGGAGATAGTCTTCCCTCCATTCGGCAGCTCGCCAAGGATCTGCAAGTCAGTGTTATTACAACTAAACGTGTCTATGAAGAGCTGGAGAAGGAGAAACTGATCGATTCAGTTGTAGGCAAAGGGAGCTTTGTATCCGGAGCCAATCAGGACTTTATTCGAGAGCGGCGGATGAAACAATTGGAAGAAAAGATGCTCGAAGTGATTCGTGAGAGCAGAGAACTGGGCATGAGTTCACAGGATGTAATCCATCATCTTACATTGTTGGTTGAGGAGGAATAAGCATAATGAACGCTATCGAATTACGTAATGTAACCAAAACGTATCCCTTATTTAAAGTAGATAATGTATCTCTGGATGTGAAAAAAGGGTATATCACGGGACTTATTGGTCCGAATGGGGCGGGAAAGAGTACTTTGATCAAAATGATCACGGGTCTGATCCAGCCCGATAAGGGGAGCCTCAAGACATTGGGCAGTGAGATGCCAAATCAGGAAGTTGATATCAAGCAACGCCTTGGCATTGTGTCAGATGAATGCTTTTATTATGAGCATCTAACGATCCGGGAGATGACACAAATGATCGCTCCTTTTTACACCAAATGGGATAATAAAGCGTTCAATGACTACTTGGATCAGTTCGAACTGTCTCCCAAAAAGAAAATCCAGGATCTGTCAAAAGGCATGAAGATTAAGTATTCTCTCGCCGTAGCTTTGTCGCATGAAGCGGATCTGCTGATTATGGATGAACCGACATCCGGGCTTGATCCTGTGTTTAGGCGGGAACTGCTTGATCTGCTTGCAGATATGATACAGGACGAAACAAGGTCTATTATTTTCTCAACGCATATTACGACGGATCTGGAACGTATTGCAGACTACATTACGTTTATTAATCAAGGGAAACTGGTGTTTAACGAGGCAAAAGATGATGTGCTGGAAAGGTATACGATTGTAAAAGGGGATATGGGTCTGCTTGATTCCGACATTCGGAAACATTTCATCGGAATACGCGAGACAGCCGTTGGTTTTGAAGCATTGTCGGATCATAAGGCAGAGGCCGAACAGTTATTTGGCAGGTTAGCTCTTTTACAAAGACCTACGTTAGAAGACCTCATTTATTTTACGGCGAAGGGAGGACGCAAATATGCTTAACTTGCTTCGTAAAGATTTCATTGTACTAAAAAGTTCACTGTGGACGATTGGGTTATACCTGGTGGTATTTAGTCTCGCCTTTATACCTAAGAGTGAAATGTCAATGTATTTTGTAGGCATCTACACAGCCTTTGGTTCGGTCATGCTGGCAACCATGATTGATATCAAAAACCATAATCACAATTTCCTGGTCACACTCCCCGTTAGCCGCAAACAGATTGTAAAAGCCAAGTACCTTTCTGCTATAATCTATACGTTATTCGGGGTACTCGCGTCGTTTGGGATTCACCAGCTTGTGAACCTGAATTATCCTGAACTGAACAAGCCGAATTATTCACTTAGGGATATTGTCATTGCCGTAGGCATGGTGCTTGTATTAGTTTCCATATACATGCCTCTTTTCTACGGACTTAGCAAAAAAGGTGCTGGTATCATCAATGCGATATTCATGGTCTGCATGATTATACTGGCGCAACCCGTTGCGTACCTCATGAGTATGGCCAACGAGAACGGTATGATTACCACAACGACAATGGCATCGGTTTCTATAGGCATTATAGGTTTGTTTGTAGTGTCTTATCTTATTACGATCCGCCTGTTTGCAAGAAAAGACCTTTAAGCACAGAGCGGGTGCAGGTAGAGAATATAGAACACCAAAAGTAAAGTCGCCATAAGGCGACTTTTTTTGATGCAGCAGGGTGAGAGGGCAATTGCACTTGATATTCTTCGGATTGGCTTCAATCCAAGAGTATCAAAATGTTACATTTCTTTCGCAAGCGTAATGAGCCTGCTCATCCCTTCCCGAATCTGCTGCTCATGCGCATAAGAGAAGGACAAACGTAGCTTGCGGCTAGCTGAATTATCCGAAGAATCAAATACGGTTCCGGGTACAAAGGCAACGGATTGTTCCATGCATAGGTGGAGCAGTCTCCCTGTATCCACACCCTCAGGAAGCTCCACCCAAAAGTTGAGTCCGCCCTCCGGCCGGGTCCACGTCCAGTCCGTTTCCAGCAGAGATTGTTCCATCACTTCCATCCGTAGCTGGATGGCGGTCCGCAGCTTGGACAGATGTTGATGCATGCGTTCTGACTGAAAATAACGGAGAAAAAGCTTCTGGTTCAGAAGGGGCGATCCGTTATCTGTCAGTGATTTTACAGCCTGTAGTCCTGGCATGAAACGCTTACGGCATATGATGGCTGCAATCCGCAGCCCGGGTGCAACATACTTGCTGTAACTGCGAATGTACAGAGTGTGTCCAGTGGTGTCATAGGTGAAAATCGGTGCAGGAGGTTTCTCCTTAAAATAGATATCATAGGTGCTGTCGTCTTCGAGCAGAAAACAACCATACTGTTCTGCTAGTTCAGGTAACTGCTTGCGCTGTTCTACTGGAACGTTAACGCCGGTTGGATTATGAAAAGTTGGCGTCGTGTAGAATAAGCGTGGTTTCTCCGATTTCATCAGATGTTCGATCTGCTCCAGATCATAGCCATCCGAGTGAATATCCGTAAAGATCAGACGAGCACCTTGTTTACGGAAAATCTCCATTGCTGGTCCATACGTAGGCCGTTCCATCAACACCCGATCCCCGGGTTTGACCAGCGTCCGCGAGATGACGTCAATCGCTTGCTGGGCCCCCGATGTAATGAGCACTTCGTCTGCGGAGAGATAGAAGCGTTCTTTTTTCGTTAGATGGCTTGCCAGCGCACTTCGCAACTCCAGATCTCCCTGAATCGTGGAATACGTTCCGAGCAAACGGGGATATTGATCTAGCAGATCACGCATTAGTTCTCCCCAATAACGGTTGGGCAGCAGAGAGGGATCGATTAACGATTTGGAAAACTGGTATTCTGCTTCAAGGGACTGTACCCGTGCTAGTGAATCCCAATGCAGCCAGGCAGACACGGCGGGATCATCCGCCTGATCCGTTACTGAGAATGGAGTCGCTGGGCTGACATAATAGCCAGACTTATCCTTCACATAAACATTCCCACGTTCTTTTAACTCCTGATAGGCTTTGAATACGGTCAGACGATGTACGCCGAGTAGCTCGGACAGGCTTCGTACAGATGGCAGTTTTTCATGTTCGGCCCACTCTCCCGCTTCTATACGTACAACGAGATAATGGATGACTTGCTCATATAATTTCAGGCTGTTATCTGTCATCATCATGGTTCTGCCCACCCGGCTCACACTCCTTTTGAACTCTATTGTAACAGCTAATGGGAGAAAACTGTTCTGTTTTGTTCATTCTGTTCTGTAGACCATGAGATATGATGGAGAACAGATAAAGGAGTGGTTATCATGGTGGGGATTGCATTTACGGTTATGTGTCTTATTTTCGGTACAACATTTCTGGCTATTAAAATTGGAGTAGAGGCAGGCATGCCGCCTTTTCTGTCAGCCGGATTGCGATTTTTAATCGCGGGAGCGCTGATGTTTGCATGGATGAGGATGAAGGGCCAAGTGAGCTGGTCGCTCCTGTTCCGCAAGGAGATGTTGTTAACGGGAGCGGGGCTGACCTTCGGCACTTTTGCCACATTATATTGGGCTGAACAGCATGTGAGCTCGGGTGTGGGTGCCATTCTGTCAGCGACAGGGCCGCTGATGATTATGTTGATGCAGACGGCGCTGTTACGGCAAAAAACATCTGCCCGTATGATTGTGGGCTGCCTGATCGGGTTCACCGGTGTGGTACTGGTTGTGTTGCCAGGTGTATCGCTTGGTGCAGGTTCCCTATTCATGTGGGGTTGTATCGCGGTACTAGTGGGGGAAGTCTGTTATTCAGCAGGTGCATTGTACTCCAAAAAGGTTATTCATCAGTTCAAGGAGGCTAGTCCTGTAGCGATCAATGCGGTGCAGATGATGTATGGGGGACTGCTGTTATCCCTGCTCTCGGTCGGAACGGAATCGTGGAATATGTCTGCTCTGGACTGGGTGCCTGCCGTCTCGTCGATCATCTATTTGACTGTCATCGGCTCCATGGTGGGGCATAGTCTGTTCTATTGGATTATGTCGCGTACCAACCCGTTGTTTCCAGCAACATGGTTATACATTTCACCACCCATTGCCGTAGGGCTTGGTGCTGTTGTCTACGGTGAGCATGTCAGCTGGGTTACATGGATCGGTGTAGTGCTGGTCGTTTCAGGTCTGCTGGCGATGAATGAGAAGGTGAGCGGTTGGTTGAAGAAAAGAAGTCGTGGGAGGATGACAGTGCAGGCTTCCGAATCTGTTTTAAAATAGGTAAAGTTTGAAGGTATGCAGCTCAATCTCAAAATCAGCCATTGATTTTAGGTTGAGCTGTTTGTTATTTCAACATGATATTCTCGTTAACCAGTAGGTAGTAATATTCATCCATCTGTTCTGCCGTGACATTTTCTTCGAAATGTTGTATCCACCACATCACAAGTAAACGAATCACCCCCGAGTGAAACTCGGCAACAAGTTCTATGGGAAGTGAAAATTGTTTACCTCTTCTCTTCAATTCCAGAAAATCCCGTCTGAATATCTCTCCGATATAATGTATGAAAAAGTTGTTAAACCCCTCATCCTTCTGTTGGGTCTGCACAATTGTCTCCAGTACATTTCCAAACAGAATTTTAGATATGCTTTGCAAAGGCTGCTGTAACCGGTCTTCTACATTCATGTGTAAATAATCCCGAAGGACCCAAGTTAGGGTGGAGGACAGTAGAGCAAATTTATCCTTGAAATGTTTGTAAAACGTTGTTCGGTGAACCATAGCTTTGTCACATATCTCATTAATTGTGATGTTGCTGAATAGCTGGCCTTTCTCACATAACAGATCGAGTAGCGCCATCGTTAACAATTTATGAGTTCGGGTAACTCTCAAATCCACCTTTTTATCAATCATTTTCATCTACATCAGTTCCTTATTGTAGTTTAGCTATATAGTATCAACACATTGATTCTTACATGATACGAGATTTCAAGTGTATATTGGTATTATAAGTAATTTTTTGATAGGGCTACAAGTGTAGATAAAATATGATGGATTAGAGAGGATGAAGTGGCGATGTCCGACATGAAAAAAGCTGTGGTAATCGGGGCAGGTATTGCAGGGTTAATCACTGCAAGGATGTTATCTGATTATTATGATGAGGTATGTATCATTGAGCGAGATGAATTGCCTTCTGAGCCGACGAATCGGCAGGGTGTGCCTCAATCCTTTCATCCACATCGTGTATTACCGCGCGGCGGACTCATTCTGGAACACTACTTTCCCGGATACAATGACGAATTGGTCGCGCTTGGTGCCATTCCTTCACATGAAGAGAAGTTTATGATTGCCAATCGCTACGGTACATTAGTTAATATGGCGAATGCTGCTTCCTCATTCAAAATTGCATCGAGCAGCAGAGCCCTGCTGGAATGGGTACTGCGTCAGCGAGTCCAGAACATAGATCATATAAGTTTCTTAACGAGTACGGAAGTTACCGGGTTAATGGCATCAGAAGATCAGCGTTTGATTACAGGCGTGTATACCAAAGAAAGAGGCCGGGATAACCGGGAAGCAATGCTTGTAGCAGATATGGTTATTGATGCCGCGGGACGTTCTTCCAAATTGATCAGATGGCTTGAACAGATAGGGTTGTCCGTGCCTGAGCCGGAAGTGCTGAAGGTGTCGCTTGGTTACAGCACCCGCTATTATAAGATACCATCCTCTATTCAAAATGATTGGGGAACGGTGATAACAGAGTCCGATCCTGTGCAAGGAACTCGTGCAGGCATGTTGTGGCGCATTGAAAATGATATCGCTGGACTATTACTGTTCAACGCAGGAGGAGATGAATATCCTCCAACCCATCCGGATGAGTTCCAAGAGCAAATCAAACATCTGTTTGCTTCGGATGAAATCGTAGCTTTGGCAGACCAGTTGGAGCCGTTTCAAGGACCGCGGGGATACCGTATTTCCGAGTCTGTCCGTCAACATTTTGAACTGATGGAGAATTGGCCCTCCGGATTACTTGTCCTTGGCGATGCATTTTGCAGCTTCGATCCGATCCATGGTCAAGGCATGACGGTCGCTGCAATTGAAGCCGAGACCATAGCGAAATGTTTGGATGAGCAGCGAATGCATCCTGAGCCGCAGTTTGAGCGCCAAGTGTTGCTTCGTATGCAGCAGGCCATTGAACCGGCCTGGTGGCTTAGTTCTGTGGCCGATCTGCGTTGGAAAGGGGTCGAACATGTTGGGCCTTCCCGAATGAAAGGGGTTGCGTTTGCTCAGAAGTATATAAACTTGTTTACTAAGCAGGCGATGAAAAAGGCGAGTCAGGAAAATAATAAAGATCTCTTTTTTACCCAGTTCCTGATGAATGCTCTAATCCTTCCTCCAAGTGAATACTTTAAAGGTGAAATCCTGAACATGATCCTGAACGACAATGGTTCCAAAGAAGAAATGGAGTTAAGAGCAGAGCTTGGTGTCCAAGATCCGGAGTTATTCCAGCAAAGAATAGATGAGATCATTCCGTCATTTCAACTGGAATTTGATGGGCAAATAAAAAAACTGCTTGAGTCTTTCCAGCATGCCATGAGTAAGTAAAACAATAAATCGTGGTGCGTGAAAGTTACCGCATTGTTGCTCTCAAAACATAAAAAATAACAGAAAAATATACCAAATATAATCGCTAAATAGGATAATGAACATATTTTAAAAATCAAAAAAACAGCCCTGCACGGCGAAATTCGCCGACTGGGCTGTTCGTTGATCTTATTTACTCTGCGTTCAGCACAAACTTCTCGATAACTTCTTTCACGCCGTCTTCGTTATTACTCGCCGTAATGTAATCTGCCAGCTCTTTCAGCGCAGGAATGGCATTTCCCATCGCTACACCAAGACCAGCAACTTCGAGCATCTCATGGTCGTTCCAGGAGTCGCCGATGGCAATACACTCGCTGAGCTGGTGACCGAAATGGTCAGCCAGGAAGGTCAGGGCGTGACCTTTAGTTCCTTCATTGTGCATGATCTCCAGGAAGTAAGGTTTGGACTTTGTGATATGGACTTGAGGTCCGAGCAATTCACGCAAGTCAACGGCAACCTTATCCAAGTAGTCTGGCTCATCGATAATAAGCAACTTTGGTGTTTTTTGTTCGATGACTTTGATGAAATCAGATTCGATGTAATATTGGGTGCCGTTTAATTTGGCATAATCACGCAGCTTGTCGTTTTCCTCACGGGCATATAACTTATCGTCAATGTATGTTTGAAGGTGGAGATTGTTCTCCAGGCAGTAATCATACAATTTGCGGGAAGCTTCCTGTGGAACGTAACGCTCATAGAGGACTTTTTCGTCCAGCAGGTTTTTCACCAATGCGCCTTGATACGTAATGATCGGCACGTTAAGTCCTGTTTGACGAGCCAGTGCTTGTGCGGAAGCATAAGCACGTCCAGTCGCCAGCGTTACAGTTACACCATGGGCAACTGCTTGTTCCAGTGCAGTCTGTGTAGCAGGGGTTACTTCCTTGTTGTCGTTGATCAGTGTGTCATCAATATCGATTGCAATCAATTTGTAGCTCATCTGTGTTTCTCTCCTTTTTTATCTGTATCTATTTGTATCTATACCCGACTTAATCTATATCAGTTCAACTAAACGTTTTACACGATAACGGAGAGGACAGAAAAAACCTGAAGAAGCGGAGCGTTCGCCTGAAAGCTTTCTTAAAGAAAGCTACATCGGAAGCATAAGCTATCCCCGGATTTTCCCTTTGAAGAAGGGAATCAAAAAATCTGGGGATAACAGCGATCGGAAGGTTATTCTGTCATCGGAGTGGCAGGTGTAAACATTCTTGGGTTGAACTTATATACCTACTCTTCCAAAAAAACAAGGCCGATAAAGTCTTCCAGCTCAAGGTTGCCGAAGTAATGTTTTACATCCAGACCTTCCAGAGCTGTACGCACCTCGGTTTCCTCATACCTCTTGCCGCGCAGCATATTTTCGATATCCGCCACATCGCCTACACCGAAGAAGTCGCCAAAGATTTTGATATCTTCGATGCGTCCATCCTTGATGTTCATGCGCAGATCGATGATGCCAACAGGGAATTTGCGTGTGTGCTTCACATTGCTTTCCGGAGACAAGCCATAGTTCCAGTCCCAGTTGTTATAACGCTCAGCGGAGATTTCCTTAATTTTGTCCCAGTCCTTGTCAGTCAGCTTGTATTGCGGGACGTCCTGTGGCTCCATTCTGAAAATGTGACGTAACAGCTCATCGCGGAACTGCTCAATCGTCAGGTTGGTGTCAATCAGATCCCGTATGTTGGCGACCCGGCTGCGCACGGATTTGGTGCTCTTAGATTTGAATTTTTCGGGATTGACGTTCAGGGAAGCCTGAACATGCTCCAGATTCAGATCAAACATCAATGTGCCATGACTGAACATGCGCCCACGTGTGGAAAACTGGGCGTTGCCCGAAATTTTCTTTTCGCCGACTTGCAGATCATTACGCCCGGTCAACTCGGCATTTACACCAAGCTCGTGCAAAGCTTCAACCACAGGTTGGGTGAACTTGCGGAAATTGTGGAAGGATTGACCGTCATCCGCTGTAATAAAGCTGAAATTCAGGTTGCCCAGATCGTGATATACCGCTCCGCCTCCAGAAAGACGACGAACCACCTGCACACCGTTATCCTGAACGTACTCGATATTAATTTCTTCAATCGTATTTTGATGTTTTCCGATGATGATCGACGGACGGTTGATGTAGAACAGCAGATAGCTGTCATCCTCCATCGGCAGATGTTTCAGAATGTACTCCTCAATCGCAAGGTTTACAGAAGGATCTGTAATGCCCTGGTTGTCTACAAACAGCATGGTCATTCCTCCATTAATGTATGTGAGGGATTGCTAGTCCCTTATGTAGTGAACCTTGTATATCAAAAGGAACCGAAATTCCTCTTCTATTGTAAACGAATTATGGTTGGGACACAAAGAAAACAGGATTGACCCACACCTCCCGTGCCATCCATAATAAAAAGGACATACAGAAAGGATGACGGAAGAATGACCGGTTATATCGAAGTGTTCGGACATGGCGGGGACGTGGAGACGGCTGCGTCACGATTTGGGAGGGAAGCCGCTGATTTTCTGGATTTCAGTGCCAACATTAATCCACTCGGTCCACCCAGAGGGGTGCTGGAGGCTATACAGCAAGGATTGCAGTCGGTGATTCGGTATCCCGATCCGGCGCATCGGGAATTCAAAGCACTACTGAGCGAGCGTCTTGGTGTGATGCAGGAGCAGATTTCCGTGGGCAACGGCGCAGCCGAAAGCATGGCGCTCATTCTGCTGGGGCTTGCCCCGCGCAAGGTGGGTACCGTGGAACCGGGATTCTCGGAGTACCGGGCGTTGGCACGACAATTCGGTGCCGAGGTGGTGCATACGGAGGGAAGAGAAGAACTGGCGTGGCGAGCGGAACCCGAGGACATCGAGCAGCTCATGGAAAAGGTAGACCTGCTCTTCCTCGGCCAGCCCAACAATCCAAACGGTGTACAATATCCGCTTGAGGTATTACAGAGGCTTGCCCGCAAAGCGGAAGAAACGGGAACCGTACTTGTCATTGACGAGGCCTTTATGGATTTTATTCCGGTAGACCGGCGTCAGTCCCTGGCAGCACAACTGAATGACTATCCGAATGTGATCATCATTCGCTCGATGACAAAGTTTTATGCCATACCGGGCTTGCGTCTCGGATATGCTCTGGGCCGTGCCGAATACATTCAGGCGATGACAAAGAAACAGGTGACCTGGAGTGTCAACGGTCTGGCGCTCATGGCAGGGGAAGCCTGTCTGCGCAGTGGAGAACGGTACGAACAGGAGACCATGTCACAGATCACGCGGGAACGGGGGCGTCTCATCGAAGGGCTGAAGGCGTACGGATGTACGGTGACACCGGGAGAGGCGAATTTTATTTTGGCACGTGTGCCGGCCCCTTGGACAGCGGCATCAATGCAGGAGGCGCTGGGCCGAAGAGGCATTCTGATTCGTAGCTGTGCCATGTATCCGGGGCTTGACAAAGGGCATGTACGTTTCGCGGTCAAGGATGCAGATGCCAATGCTACATTACTGGAAGGGCTGGGCAGCGTGCTGGAAACCAAGGGATATCCGAATGTCGATCAGACGAAAGATGAGGAACAGGGAGGGAAGCGGCAATGACACTCCCGTTTTATAACTACTTTACGAATGGAGAAACAGAAGAGAATGAATATGCTTCCTCTTCCTGGCCGGGACTGAAGATATCCGCACATGAACGACATATCAAAGCTCAGAGCCCAAGGTCTGCCCAAGCGCTGTCGAGTGCGGTATATGGCGGCGGGATGCTTGAACTGGATCGCATATTTAACATCTATGTGGACAGGCATTACCGCTGTGATGATCCGCCGCGTGATATCGAACAAGCGCTGAATGAATGGCATGAGCCACGCGATCAATGTGCCGGATTATTGACGGCCGTAAGGCTGGAGCATAGCTCCATTCAGGAATATACAAGTGAGGAATTTGGCCTTCTGTGCTGCACCACTGCGGGTGTATCAAATGCCGCACGAGCGGGATCGGAGAGAACGGTATTTGATGCGGCGGGAAATAAGACGATGTCTTCCGGCAGGAAGCGCTCTGCTCCTTCAGCACGGAATCTGACGATGCCATCCTATGTCCCGGGTACAATTAACATCATGCTCTGGTTGAATGGACGCATGACCACCGGGGCGATGGTGAATGCAGTACAGACGGCGGTGGAAGCCAAAGCGGCCGCGCTGGCGGATGCGGGTGTTCTGGATTCGGAGAACGGGTTGCCCGCTACCGGCACCACAACCGACGCCATTGTGATTGCGGTAGGTCAGGCAGTGGAGGAACCTCAGCCGATGATCACTTATGCCGGGACAGCGACTACGGCAGGGGCGGCGATTGGCAGATTGGTATACGACACGGTGACAGAGAGCCTTCGGGCCGGACTGTTATGGAAAGAGAGGGTCAGGAACAAATGACTTTTGAGCTGGAGCATCTATGGACCTGGCCGTTCTGGACAGGCATGGCGGGAGCCTGGATTATTATACTAGCGTACCTGTTGGACCGATGTATCGGAGATCCGCGCTGGATTCCCCACCCCGTGATTGGCATGGGAAAAGGCATCTCGGCGTTGGAGCGTGTTATTCGCTCGCGTGTGATCACAGATTCGGGACTGAAGAGAGCCGGGCTGTTGTTCCCGATGGTGATTGCGGGGGGGTCTTTTGCCATCACATGGGGACTCGTATATCTGCTTGGGCTAATCGACCCTGTCATTGCAACAGTAGCTGAAGTGGTGCTCATAGCAACGACCATTGCTTCAAAAGGACTGAAGGATGCAGGCATGGAAGTATATCGTCATCTGAAGCAGCAGGATTGGCCGGCGGCCAGACGTTCACTGGGCATGATTGTTGGACGTGATACGGCGCATCTGGATGAACCCGAGGTTGTGCGGGGAACGGTAGAGACAGTTGCCGAAAATATCGTTGATGCCATTGTATCGCCTTTATTCTATGCGCTCATTGGAGGAGCTCCACTAGCCATGGCTTATCGCGCCGTCAACACGTTGGATTCCATGGTCGGATATAAAAATGACAAGTATCTGCATCTTGGCTGGGCCTCGGCCCGTCTGGATGATGTGGCGAACTGGATACCTGCCCGGCTGACCGCGATTCTGTTAATCGTGGGTGCCTGGGTCATGAAGCTGGACGCCAAAGGAGCAGCACGCATGGTTGCACGGGATGCAAGACTACATCCAAGTCCGAATAGCGGTTTTCCCGAATCAGCGGTGGCTGGAGCACTGGGCATCCGGCTTGGCGGACATAACGTGTATCACGGCGTTGCTTCATTTCGTGCCTACATGGGTGAAGCCACACGGCCGATGGAAGCCGAGGATATTGTGCAAACGTCACGTCTGATGTTCTGGTCGGCAGGGGCTTTTGTGGTACTATGCGTGTTCATAACGCTGGGTGTGTGGCTGGCAGGAGGGACGTTGTTATGGCCGTAAATGAAGAGAATGCAGGCAATGAAGTACATAGGGATCAACCCGGGCCGCTGAAACGAAACATTCTGTGGGTCCGTCATGGGACAACGTTGTGGAATGTGGAAAAAAGATACCTGGGGCATACCGACATCGGTCTGCTGCCAAATGCCAAAGAAGAGCTGGCTCCGCTTCATGAACAATTGAGCGGTGTTTCGTGGAATGAGGTATATTGCAGTGATCTACTTCGCTGCCGACAGACGCTGGAACAGATTCTTCCTGATGCCATCGGACAGGTGAAGTTCGACTCGCGCCTGCGCGAGAATGATTTTGGACAGTGGGAAGGGCTGACGTATGAGCAACTCAAGGATAACCCTGAATACCGAAACTGGATTGATGCGCCGCAGGAGGTCACTCCGCCCGGAGGGGAGTCGTGGCAGGAGTTTACCGGACGGTTAGATTCCTTTCTTCGAGAGATGTTGTTGGAGGGGCGTTCTTCGATGCACGTTGATGAGGGGCGCGAGTCAACCATAGTTGTGGTTACGCATGGTGGTGTCATCCGGTATGCCTTGTCCCGTCTGATTGCCGGGCTTGGGTTCTGGGATACACATGTAGTACCGGGACAGGCGATTCAGGTTCAGCTTGATCAACAGGGGAATCAGTGGTTTGGCAGCAGAGTGACTTTTCCGCCGATCGGGTTGTAAGGATGTACAATATACCCTATAATCACAACAGAAGTGTGACTTCAGCATGGATACAGATACGCTGCAGGTGTGAAGCCTGAACGAGTATGTAGCATGCAGAAATTACACGACAATGGTTTACCATATCAGCGACCAAGGGTCCCGCGTGTGAAGGCTGTTTTCATGGCAAATTAGTATGAGTCATGAACACACAAGGGTGAAATGGGGAAGCCGGTGCAAATCCGGCACGGTCCCGCCACTGTAAAACAGGATGATTCCTGTAAGTCAGGTTACCTGCCCTGGACGTACAAACCGGTGTTCCTTCGAGGAAAGGACAGCGTTTCGGGCTATTCTATGCGCATGGACAACCCTTGGTTGAACATGTACAGATCGCCATATGCGAGACGTCATCCCTGATCCTGGACGTATGGATTGGGGATTTTTTATTGTTCATGTAAGATGAACCGAGACCAATTTTACACGAGGTCACTCCGATTGCAGTACCATCTTCCGATCGCTGTTATCCCCAGATTTTTTGATTCCCTTTTTTGAAAGGGAAAATCCGGTGATAAAGGCGAACACTTCGTTTCTTCAGATTGGTTCTGCACTCTCCGTTAGCGTGTAAATATTGCAGTTCAAACCTTACACAGGAACACCAAGGCATGGGGAGTAAGAGTTTGAGCACGATGCAAGAAAATAGTACAAATAGAGAAGGGGAGAATAACAGAATGAATTTCAAGAATTGGAAAAACGTAGCGTCCCTGCTAAGTGCAGCGGCACTCGCACTGGCTTTGGCCGGATGTGGCAATGCAACAACAAACGAGGGCACAGGTACTTCACAGCAACCGGCACAGGAGCAGTCCCAAGGCCAGGCGCAGACGGACCTCAAAACACAATATCCACTTACCGTTACGGATGCAACGGGTGAATCGTTCACCTTTGAAAAGGCACCGGCCAAAATCGTATCCGTGTCTCCGGCTGAGACGGAATCCCTGTTTGCCCTTGGTTTGGACGACCAGATCGTTGGTGTATCCGACTATGATGATTATCCGGAAGCGGCAACAACCAAAGCTAAAATGGGCGGTATCACCAAGCCCAATGAAGAGTCTATTATTGCAGCTGAAGCCGACATTGTCTTCACAGGTATCTCCATGAGCGAAGATGCAGTGAAGAAACTGCGTGAACTGGGCATTACCATTTTTAAAACGGATCCTAAATCCATTGACGATGTGATGAACAATATCGAAACCTTCGGTAAAATCACCGATCATCAGGAAAAAGCACAAGAAATCATCACACAGATGAAACAGGACGTGACGGATGTAACCGAAGCGGTGAAGGCAGTTAAACCGGAAGAGAAGAAAAAAGTATACGTTGAATTCTCCCCGGGCTGGACTGTGGGTAAAGGCGAATTCATGGATGAACTCATCACTGTAGCTGGTGGTAGCAATATTGCTTCGGACAAAGAGGGTTGGTATGAAATTAATGAAGAGAACGTGATTGCCTCCAACCCGGATGTGATCCTGTATGCCAACGATGTAATTGATGAAAACTCCAAAACACTGGATCAGATCATCAAGGCGCGCAGCGGCTGGGATCAAATTACGGCTGTGAAAAATGACGCGGTTATTGGCCTGGATGCCAACCTGCTGAGCCGTCCGGGTCCACGTGTAACTCAAGGGTTGAAAGAAGTAGCCAAAGCGATCTACCCTGACTTGTTCCAATGAGTAAAAAGCTGATCCTGTTCGGAACGACGGGCATGGTGCTGCTGGTGCTCACCGTGCTCATCTGCACGGGCATTGGTTCAGTAGCGTTGCCGATCCGGGATATTGCAGGCATCCTGATTCACAAAATTCCCTGGGTGGGCGATTGGATTACAGCGGATTGGAATAAGGCAGCCGAACAGATTATCTGGAAAGTCAGATTCCCACGTGTACTGCTTGCCGTGCTCGTGGGCGCATCGTTGGCAATTGCCGGTACGGGATTCCAGGGGGTTCTTCGGAACCCGCTGGCAGACCCGTTCACCCTGGGCGTATCATCCGGTGCTTCGGTGGGTGCAGCCTTTCTGATTTTCTTCGGATTGCAGTATGCACTGATCGGAATCTGGACGTTGCCACTGGTGGCGTTTTTGACGGGTGTAATCACGTTATGGTTTGTTATGGCACTGGCTCGTGAAGGGCGTAAAATACCTACACATAGCCTCATTCTGGCTGGTGTGGTCATGCAAAGTTTCCTGGGCGCAGTTGTTTCCTTCCTGTCGACCATGTCGAAACAGACGATTAATGAAATTATATACTGGACGATGGGAAGTCTGGCTCTGCGTGGGTGGTCGTATACGGCCATCCTTTTCCCGTATTTTCTGTTAGGGCTGGTCTTTCTCTGGAGCCGCGCACGCTCATTGAATGTGCTTGCACTGGGAGAACGTCAAGCGTCACATATCGGGATCGGAGTGGACAGGCTCAAGTTGTCGGTGCTGGCAGTTGGCACATTGTTGACTGCTGGGGCTGTCTCGGTATCGGGTGTCATCGGATTCGTTGGATTGGTGATCCCGCATATGTTGCGGCTGCTGGTGGGACCGGATTACCGACTGTTGGTACCTTTGTCTGCCATTGGTGGAGCGATCTTCATGGTGTGGGCCGATACCATTGCAAGGTCGTTGCTGGCACCAACTGAAATTCCGCTCGGTGTTGTCACCGCCTTTGTTGGTGCGCCGTTCTTTGCTTACCTGCTGAACCGGAACAAAAAGTTGCAGAAGGGGATGATGCCATGAATTCCAGTACCAGTTTCAACTCGACTTCACTTATCTCCATTAAGGGAGCAGGGAAGTCATATGGCAATCATCAGGCACTGCACAATGTAGACTGGCATGTTGGCGAAGGTGACTGGTGGGGAGTTGTCGGACCAAACGGCAGCGGCAAGTCCACCCTGATCCAGCTTATTGCCGGAACGGAACAGTTAAACGAAGGTCAGATCCGTATCGATGGTCGAGATATCGGCTCTTACAGCCGTAAGGACCTGTCACGCATGATCGCTGTATTGCAGCAGGATGGCTTGCCAGCCATCTCCTATCCTGTAAGAGACGTGGTGGAGATGGGGCGATATCCATACCAGAACTGGCTGGGGCGGGAAACGGGTGATGGGGCACTTGTAGTGGACAGGGTGCTTGAAGACCTGGGATTGACAGAACTGGCGGACAGACCGCTGGATGCACTCAGCGGCGGGCAACGTCAGCGGGTCGCACTAGCCAAAGTTATGGCTCAGGAGCCGCGGTTGCTGCTGCTGGACGAGCCGACCACGTTTCTGGATATTAAATATCAATTGCAGTTCATGGAATTGTTATCGGCATGGCGACAGAGAAATAACATTACGATTGTGGCTGTGCTGCATGATCTGAATCTGGCCGCGTTATTTTGCGATCACATTCTGGCGCTGCGTGAGGGCATGGCGGTTGGAAAGGGTACGCCTCATACATTGATCAACGATGAGAATATCCAGGATATATTTCGCGTCAAACCCGCGATTGTCTCTCATCCCGACCATGCCATACCTCAACTGCTGTTGCGGCGGGACATCGATTAAATGAAACGGGGCAACCCATATTTTGATGAAGGAAGTGCTGGTTGTATGAATAATGAACAGGTGTTGGAGCATTTAACAAGTAAGATTACTGCTCCTGACCAGGAAGTGGCGGCAGAAACCTCTGCGCACGTGGATTCGTTGACGAAGCCGCCGGGGAGTCTGGGCAAATTGGAAGAGCTGGTGATCCGTCTGGCAGGCATGACTGGCAATGCACGTCCGCGTTTTGATCACAGGGCGGTCATTGTCATGGCCGCAGATCACGGCGTAGTGGAAGAGGGCATCAGTGCTTTTCCTGCTGAAGTGACCCCGCAGATGGTCCTGAATTTCCTCGCTGGAGGTGCGGCGGTGAATGTGCTTGCCCGTCACGCCGGAGCAGATGTGATCTGTGTGGATATTGGTGTGAATGCCGATCTTGAACATCCGGACCTGCTTTCCCGTAAAATTCGTAAAGGCACGGCCAACATGGCCCGGGGTGCAGCGATGACCCGGGATGAGGCAGTCAGCGCTATCCTTGCAGGAGCCGAAGTTGTATCAGCAGAGGTGGCGAAGGGAACACAGCTGTTTGTCACCGGGGAGATGGGAATTGGCAACACCACCGCAAGTGCTGCGGTAATGAGCGCGTTAACCGGAGTTGCACCAGCTGCCGCTGTGGGGAGAGGTACAGGGATTGATGATGCAGGCTTGCAGCGCAAGGCTGCTGTAGTCAGCCGGGCGCTTAGCGTAAACGCACCAAACCCGGAAGATGCACTGGATGTTCTGTGCAAGGTGGGTGGACTGGAGATTGCCGGACTCACAGGGGTTATCCTCGCAGCAGCTGCTCATCATTGTCCGGTCGTTGTAGACGGGTTCATCTCTACCGCCGCAGCGCTGGTGGCGAGACAACTTGCACCTCTGAGTACAGCTTATATGATCGCTTCTCATACCTCACACGAAAATGGACATGAAGCGCTGCTGCGTGAACTGGACCTGAAAGCGATGCTGGATCTGGACATGCGTCTGGGTGAAGGCACGGGCGGCGTGCTTAGTCTTCATCTGATTGACGCAGCCTGTCTCATTCTGAATGAGATGGCAACCTTTGCAAGCGCGGGTGTCTCGGATGGAACAAGCCCTGCTCCAGATTCCGTTGCGTCGGTTGATTCATCCCTGCAAGGAGAGAGTTCACGATGAGTGTACTGGTGACAGGCGGCGCACGCAGTGGCAAAAGCTCCTTTGCCGAGCGTCTCTGCATGCAGCGTTCCTCGGAGGCGTGGTATGTGGCGACAGCTCAGGCGTACGATGATGAAATGCGTGAGCGTATCGCGATGCATCAGCATCAGCGGGAGGCATCAGGGTATCTGTGGCACACGATGGAGGAACCGATACATCTGCCTGCTTTGATAAGCCGCATGGGTGAAGGGCATACAGGGACTTCTGCACCCACCATTCTGGTGGATTGCCTGACGCTGTGGCTGACAAATGTTTTGTTAGCGCATGAGCATGACGAGAAGCAGGTGTTACAGGGACATTTGGACGCGTTGGTTGAAGCGATTCGAACCTATCCCGGTTTGCTTGTTTTGGTTACAAATGAAGTGGGAGATGGGATCGTACCGGAATATGCCCTTGGCAGGAAATATCGGGATTTGGCCGGTGTACTGAATCAGCGTATTGCGGCGATATGCGGTGAAGTGTTTCTGGTGACCGTAGGCATTGCGATTGAACTAAAAAGCAAGGAGTACCGCTTATGAAGGATGGCACGCCTGCTCCTCAGCGCAAACATGCGGCGGCAGCCGCTTTTCAATTTTTGTCCCGTTTCCCTGTCAAAATGCAAATCGATTTTGTCCCGCCATTGCTGCGGGAAAGTGTAGTCTTTTATCCGCTGGTCGGTGCTGCGATTGGTCTGTGTGTCTGGCTCGCGGGAGCCTTAAGTGGTGCAGTGCTTCCGGCCTTTCCGGCTGCCGTCCTGACCCTGACGTTATGGGTATGGCTAACCGGAGGGCTCCATCTTGACGGATGGATGGATACGGCGGATGGCTTGCTCAGTTATCGTACACGTGAGCGGATGCTGGAGATTATGAAGGACAGCCGTGTCGGGGCAATGGGCGTGATCGCCTGCGTGTTGCTTCTGATGATGAAGGCTGCGCTGATCGCCGATTTTATTGCCCGGGGCCAGTGGGTGTACGGTGCGCTGCTGATCCTGCCCATGATCTGGAGCCGCTGGTTCATGGTGTATGCAATGTCGGCCTGGCCGAATGCGCGCGAAGATGATGGACTTGCCGTATTGTTTAAAGGTCTGGGTGAGAGGAAGGAGGTCCAGCGTGCACGAAGTTCAGCTGTGGGCCTGACCTTGGTCGCAGGGGCACTTACGTTTGCCTCGGTGTGGCTTTTCAAGCCGGATATGGGGATTGCGGATGCGATGGTGAGTGGGCTGGGAACACTGCCATGGTGGCTATACCCGGTGACGGCAGTTATTATACTGCCTGTGGCGTGTTATTATATCGGCCGATTCGTGGCTGCCCGGATCAGTGAACGGCTCGGTGGTTTAACCGGGGATACGTATGGTGCCATGAATGAGCTGCTGGAGGCGGCTTTGTTGACCGTGCTGAGTGTGCTTCAAGGACTGTTCTGGCTGTAACTTTTGAAATATGAAGCAGTATGGAAAGTGTTACGCATGAGGTTGGGAGTAAGGTGATCTGGATATAACATGGAGACAGGGGGAGAGAGCGTGGAAGATAAGCCATCACAACCAGCGGCGGTACTGATGCTGCAAGGAACGGCTTCCGATGTGGGCAAAAGTGTCATCACAACGGCATTGTGCCGGATTTTTAAGCAGGATGGCTTCAAGCCTGCTCCGTTCAAGTCACAGAATATGGCATTGAATTCCTATGTGACGGAAGATGGCAAGGAGATTGGTCGGGCCCAGGGGGCACAGGCCGAAGCCTGTGGTATTGAGGCGACAACCGATATGAATCCAATCCTGATCAAGCCGGTGAGGGACATGCATTCGCAGATCGTGGTACATGGTGTACCTTTTGCCCAGATGAGTGCATCGGACTACCGTCAGCATTTCCTGCCTGAAGCAAAGCAGACGGTTATGGATGCGTTGAACCGGCTACGGGATACCTATGATATTGTGCTGATGGAAGGAGCGGGCAGTCCGGCCGAGATCAATCTGAAGGACCGGGATATCGTCAACATGAATCTGGCAGGCTGGGCCGATGCGCCGGTGATTCTGATCTCCGATATTGATCGGGGCGGAGTGTTTGCTTCCATTGTAGGTACGCTGGAGCTGCTGGAACCCCATGAGGTGGCGCGAGTCAAAGGGTTCATTATCAACAAGTTCCGCGGTGATCTGTCCCTGTTGCAACCAGGACTCGACTGGCTCGAAGAACGGACAGGCATTGCAGTATTAGGTGTTTTGCCTTACATAAGAGATATTCAGATTGAAGCAGAGGATTCGGTGGTGCTGGACTCCATGCGTCATGGTAAATCCGGCAAAACCGAGCTGGATCTGGTGGTAATCCGATATCCGCGAATTTCCAACTTTACAGACTTTGACGCACTTTCCCGTGAACCGGATGTGAATGTGCGTTACGTGACCTCGCCAGAGGAATTGGGTAGTCCGGATGCCATTCTTCTACCAGGTACGAAGGATACCATAGGTGACCTGGCATTTCTGCGTGAGTCTGGGCTGGAGCAGGCGATTGCGAGCCAGACCGAGCGTGATCATGTTCAGCTCGTAGGAATATGTGGCGGATACCAGATGCTGGGACGTCATCTGAAGGACCCGTTTGCTGTGGAGGCCAATCAGATCCAGGAAGCAAAAGGACTTGGCTGGCTCCCGCTATCGACAACATTTCTTCAGGAAAAGCAGACCGTCAGAGCTTCCGGACGGGTGCAGCCTGATCACCCGATTCGTCTGTATGGTGAGCAAGATGTAGCAGATGCTTCATTACCCATTAACGGATATGAGATTCATATGGGCGTTACGGAGTGTCACGAGCCTGAACGTGTAACCGCATTGTTTGAAATCTCGCATCCAGGTGGTCAACCTTTCCAAGAAGGCTGGGGCTCAGTAGATGGCAGCGTGTGGGGAACCTACCTGCATGGTTTGTTTGAAAGTGATCAATTCCGACGTTCGTGGCTGAATGCCTTGCGTGCAGGAAAGGGGCTGGCTCCACTTCAGGAGACGTATAGTGCGCATGAGCGTAAGGAGATGGAGTTCGATCGGGTAGCTGAATCGTTGCGTTCAGCATTGGATATGAAGCGTGTGTACGAGATTATGGGTGTTCAGGCACCCGAGTGAAACAACAATACCCCCATGTCGGACAAACCGTTCTATAGAAACGGAATGTTAGCGGCATGGGGGTATTGTATATCCTATGATTAAATGAGGTTTAAAACAGGTGATGATAGGTTAATGGTTAACCTGTTAGTTTATTTTGAAATTTTTCATAGCGGATTGCAGCTCTACAGCTTGTTCATGCAGATGACGAACTGTATTCGAATGTGAGTCCATCTCGCTGAGCTGCAGATCTGCTGTTGAAGCAATCTGTAACATGCTCTCACGGGATTTGGTCGTAATCTGTGCCGTTTCTTCAACGGATGCACTCACTTCTTCAGCACCAGCAGATACTTGTTGTGTAGAAGCCGAGACGGTCTGAATGGTCAGATTCACGTTCTGAATCAATTCATTCAGTTGCTGGAAGGCAGAGCCTGCTTGTTGAACGACCCTTGTGCCTGAACCAATCTCCTGGGTTACACGGTTCATGGCATCAACCGAGCGTTCAGCATCTTCACGAATGGTACCCAGATAATCCGAAATTTCTTCGGTGGCTGTCTTGGATTGCTCGGCAAGTTTGCGAACTTCTCCAGCAACAACAGCGAATCCGCGGCCATGCTCTCCGGCACGTGCTGCTTCGATGGAGGCATTGAGTGACAGCATGTTAATCTGTTTGGTGATTTCAAAAATCGAAGCAACAATGGTGCCGATGGCTACCGAACGTTCATTCATAGTTTCAACATATCGCAACGATTCGCTTGCTGTCTGGCCTACACGCTCCATCTGCTCAATGGCATTCTGAGCCAGTCGGTTACCGTTAACTGCCTCGTTGGCTGCTTCACCAATCTGGTCAGACACTTCAGCAGAAGAAGAAGCAATATGCATGATACCTTGCGTAATTTCTTCCATAGCTCTGGCGTTCTCGGATGCGCTTGACGCAATGCTGATGCTGCCTTTTTCTGCATCTTCTGCAGAGCGGCTGGAGTTTCGAACCATACCGGACATCGATTCAACCCGCTGAAGCAGGTCATTGGAGCCTGATACAACTTCATTGGACGTGGACAAGGCACGGCTAATCATTTCTTTCAGGTTATGCGTCATCGTCTGGAAGCTTGCGGCAAGCTGGGCAATTTCATCTTTACCTTTGATCTCTAGTTCAGCGGTCAGATCACCCTGGGATATTTGTTTGCTATGTTGGACGAGCTTGATGATTGGTTTGGTAACTCTTTTGATCATACTAGTGGAGATAAGCCAGCCGAGCACAAACACTAATGCTGTAATCCCAAGGCACAACCAGAAAATCTGGGTAATCTTGTCTTGAATGAACTGGGCATCCATGCTCACAGCCATAATCATGTTACTTCCTGCAATGGGGATAAAGGCTGCTTTATGTACACCAAAGGAATCGGAGTAGACCTCGCTGATTACCATTTCTTTGTTCTCAATAGCTGCATTCATTGCGGGTTCTACACTAATTTCATCCTGGGCTTTCATGTTTGAAGAAGGGTTGGCCACAACGACTTTGGCTGAGCCATCTTGAATAGCAACAACGTAAGCCGCATCCAAATTATGTTCTTTTGCTTTATCTGCCAGGTACGATTCCACGGTCATGGCAGCACCTTCAGAACCGGCTCCGCCACTCTGTACCTGTAGGATTTTGGATGCTGAAGTATTCTTGTATATATCCTGAATGGACGTGTTTAGGACTTTGTCAAACTGCGGTAGCACGTAGCTTTGAATAATATTCATCGATACGGCATAAAAACTAATACTGAACAACAGGGAAGCAACCAGCAGAACGAGGAACAAGGTGCCTCTGATTTTACCGGCAACGGTGCGATTACGAAACATATGATCATCCTTTCACGTCAAGTTCATTAACATTGTCGCTTTTCCGTAATCCTAAGACCTATCTACCAATGAAGAAAGACCTAAATTGAACATTGAGAAAACTTGGGAATAAGCGGATATACCTATATTACAAAATTAACCGGAGGTTGAATAGAACAATTTTCACGATTTGGTGTATTTTTTTCAGAAATAGATGAATCTGTTACATGCATATTACATAATATCAATTAATACCTACCAGAATAGTTTGTTATATGTTATATTGTAAAATGTCTTTGTCGGAAGTACAAAAGATAGAAGAGAAAACCGGATATTCTCCGGTTACACACATGCCTGAGGAGGATTTAAAGAAATGGATACTTTTCTAGTCATATTGAATGTAGTGGTTATACTTGCCTTACTTGGTATCCTCTACTGGATGCAGAAAAAGCATATCTCCTTTACGAAACGCGTATTTGCGGGTCTGGGACTGGGGGTTGTTTACGGGGTTATTCTTCAATTGGTGTACACATCAGGTTCTGATGTAGTTACGAAATCAGTCGATTGGTTCAATCTGGTCGGTTCAGGATATGTTCGTTTGTTGCAAATGGTCGTGATCCCATTGATCATGGTGTCGATCATTTCGGCCATTATGAATCTGAAGGGCAAACAAAATCTCGGCAAAATGAGTGTTTCCATTATTGCCATTCTGTTGATCACCACAGCGATTGCCGCAGGGGTCAGCATTGTGACCAGTCTGGGCTTCAACCTGACTTCCATTGAGATTCAAGGAGGAGACCGGGAGAATGCGCAGATTCAGAAGGTGGAGGAACGGCTTGTTGATGTGAAGGATCAGACCATCCCTCAGCAAGTGTTGGAATTCATTCCTTCGAATCCATTTGCAGATATGACAGGAGAACGTCGTACATCCACACTGGCGGTGGTTATCTTCTCCGCGTTTATCGGTGTAGCCGTTCTTGGACTGGATCGCAAAAAACCTCAGCAGGCGGAGACGTTCCGCGGTATGGTTAATGCGGTATACGCGGTGGTTATGCGAATTGTTACACTGGTGCTGAGGCTTACGCCTTACGGGATTTTAGCACTGATTACAAAGGTAACGGCGACAACCAATGCGGAAGAGATATTAAAGCTCATCAAATTCGTGATTGCATCTTATATCGCGCTGGCGATCATGTTTATTATTCACCTGATCATTATCTCGCTGTCTGGGTTCAACCCGATTACGTATTTGAAGAAGGTGCTGCCAACACTGGTATTTGCCTTTACATCCCGTTCAAGTGCAGCGGCGATCCCGCTGAATGTGGAGACTCAGACGAAGAAACTCGGCGTATCGGACGGCATTGCGAACCTGTCTGCAAGCTTTGGGGCTACGATTGGGCAAAACGGGTGCGCCGGGATCTATCCGGCCATGCTGGCGGTGATGATTGCTCCGACGGTCGGCATCGACCCGCTGAGCTGGGACTTCATTGTGACTTTGATCCTCGTAGTCATGATCAGTTCGTTTGGTGTGGCTGGCGTTGGCGGTGGGGCAACCTTCGCTTCCCTGATCGTATTGTCCACCATGAATCTGCCTGTGGCTCTGGTTGGACTGCTCATTTCCGTGGAGCCGCTGATCGACATGGGTCGTACAGCGCTTAACGTGAACGGGTCGATGACATCAGGACTCGTAACGAGCAGAATTTTGAAGGAAAACGATCGGGACACGTTTAACGATCAGAGTCGTGAGCTGGATTCTGCGGCTCAGGCTTAATACAGAATGGATTAGATAGAAGCTCACATTAAGATAGCTAGAGCCGTCTACAAATCAAGTGAGAAAAGCCGTCCTTCGGAGGAATCCGGAGGGCGGTTTTTTTTGCGGCAATCAAACTATGCTGTGCACAGTGGTGAAGCAGTCTTCTTTTTCTATACACGGTGCAAGGGGAATAGAGGTAGGAAAAACTAGTATGGTCGAGAGGGAAGCGGAGGAATATAGAAGGGGTCGTAGTCACTCAGGCACGCTTGGAGTTATTTAGTTCTGTTCATGGGACGAGAAATGTGATAGAGTATTCATGTTTTGGCCCTGAGCCAAACCGCGGTTCGTAACCATCCCGCGTAATCAAAACTAGGAAGGCAGTGTATGTATTTATGTTTAACTTAGGGTGGGGAGCAGTTTTTGTTCTCGTAACTTATGGATTTTTCCTGCTGTGTTACCGCTTGTTCGGTAAAAAAGGTCTCTATGCCTGGATTGGTGTGGCTACGGTTATAGCCAACATTCAGGTGACCAAAACGATAGATATCATGGGAATTGTACTGACGTTAGGCAACACGATGTATGTCAGCATGTACCTGACCAGTGACCTTCTTAATGAAAAATATGGACCAGGTGAGGCACGCAAGGCCGTATGGTTTGGATTCTTCACGCTCATCATGACAACGGTTCTGATGCAGATGGTGTTGTTCTTTGAACCGGCACCAACAGACTTTGCACAGGAATCTATGGCGAAGTTGTTCGGTCTGCTGCCACGTTTGGCACTCGGAAGTCTGACAGCGTACTTCATCAGTCAGTTCCTGGATGTACGATTGTACTCCTGGCTGCGCAAGGTGGCCCCAGGGCGCAATCAGTTGTGGATTCGCACCAACGGTAGTTCGATCATCAGTTCATTTGTGGATACACTGGTGTTCTGCACAATCGCGTTTGCGTTCATCTATCCTTGGGATGTTTGGCTGGAAATCTTCCTCACGACGTATATTATCAAATTTGTATTAACTGCGGTCGGAACGCCGTTTCTGTATGCTGCACGTAGCTTTAAGTTTAAGGATGAAGCTTAGACAATATTCAAAGAGTATCACTTGAAAAAAACCTCTGCGCGGTCAATTGTAATTCGGACTCTGCAAGGTTTTTTTTCATAGAAAAGACCCGAAACAAGAAAATCCTTTTTACATTTTTATGAAAAAGTTATAATATAAACGACCTGTCGTTATGAGCGTGTATCAATAGGAACGATCATTTCATACAAAGGGGAATCGCACATGTACTCTACACTGCGTTATACACTGGAAAGCAATGGCACAACCTACGAGAATGATAGCATTAATGCCTCGTTATTGGTGGAGTTGATCTCCAATCTGGAATTGCAGGAATTCGTAGTACTTGTACCTTCCGAGCTGGTGGAGGGAAGTATGTATATGCAGGCTGCTGCGCTTGAGGAACCAGGGCAGATGGTGGCGGAGATTCGTTTGCAGGAAGGCGAGGACGGTTTCCGACATTACAGCTGCAGAACAACAGATACGACTGGGATTATTCAATGGTTTCTGGATTACTGGGGGAAGCAACAGCTGCCACAGCTGGAGTCTTGGCAGGATATCACGCATGAGTTTGACTAATGGTAAATGAGTGAGCAGGAATAAAATTACGTAGAATGCAGACGGAGTAATTTAGGATATGCTTTGTATTAATTAAAATCCCGCAATCCATGATATTTATGGATTTGCGGGATTTTTGCGTTCGCGTGTGTACGTGCTACTTTTTCTGTATACAGGCCTGAGGCGTACGCGAAAGGAGTATATTATTTTGAAGATACGGTTCAGCACAGTTTTGTGCAGTTTAGTTCATGATGCATAATATCGGCTAAGCATTGATGTATCTGGGCTATTTTTGACATAGATCCAATTGGATTAGTCAGTAAGGATTTGCAGTTCTTTTGGATATGTCGTCAGAACTTCGATACCCGTCTCGGTCACAATTACATCATCTTCGATACGGACGCCGCCTGCTGCGGTATAGATGCCCGGTTCAATCGTGAATACGGTACCTTCATTCAGGATGTCCATATTCTCTCCATGAAGAGAAGGATACTCATGTACGTCGATACCCAATCCATGGCCTACTCTGTGCATGAAACGTTCGCCGTATCCCGCTTCTTCCGTGACCTGGCGTGCTGCACGATCCACTTCGGCGCAGGTAATGCCTGGTTTCACGATTTGGATAGCAGCTTCGTTTGCTGCGAGCACAGTGTTATAGATGGTTTTGAGTTCAGGAGAGATGTCACCAAAGGCGAATGTACGTGTGATATCCGAGGCATACCCTCCAGCATACACACCCATGTCAAACATCAACAGGTCACCATGTTGCAGTTTCCGTTCACCCGGTGTACCGTGTGGCAGACCTGTTTTGGGTCCCGTGAGCACCATGGTATCAAAGGAAGGACCATCGGCACCCAGCTTTTTCATCTGATACTCCATCTCTGCGACAAGTTCGATCTCGGTTACGCCTGTGCGAACATGAGAGAGTCCTTGACGCAATGTTTCTTCAATCAGATAAATGGCGTGGCGAATGCGGGCTACCTCATCCGGTGTTTTTTTCACACGTAATGTGCGAAGCAGGGGGCCAACATCTTCAAAGCTGGCAGCACCGAGAGCGGCGGTCAGTTGTTCATAACGTGCGACTGTTACGTATTCTTTTTCAAGACCTACCCGGCCCAAGCGCCCCTGATAACGATCAAACAAAGCGTATGGGTTATCGGTATCCGTGTGAGTGGCAATGTTGGATACCGAGGAAGCGGCAGCGGCAGCTTCTGCGTCCAGTGCGGGTACAATCAACAGGGGCTCTTCGCCGCTTGCGAGCACCAGACCGAGGAAGCGTTCATGCGGATTGCTCGCAAATCCAGTTAAATAGTAGATATGTTTTGGATCTGTGATCAGCATGGCGTCCAATCCTTGCCCGGACAGATCGGCTTCAAGACGAGATAAAGGGTTTTGATTCATAAGTGTAGTTGTCCACCTTTCCATTCATACTATCCTTCTATTATAAAAGATTATGATGGAATTCCAAACTGCGGTGATTTCATATCGTCGGAATACCTTGAATTCTCGGTTTAAGCGGCTGGTATGAAGGGTAATACAGGGCGAAACCGCTTAACAGATGAATAATAACACCACAACAATAGAGAGCAATCCATTAATAATACGTTGAAGCTTGACTTATTTATTTTATACAGAAGAACGAAATACGAAGGGAGATGTAATCATGAATAATCGAGTAACCGTTCCGCTGTATGCTTCATTATTAAGTGTGGCACTGTTAACCGCGTCATGTTCTTCAGGCGAACCTTCTACGGGAGGAACAGAGCAGACGTCTCAGGGACAGGGAACAGGTCAGGGACAGACGGCCAACGGAGGCAATACCGGTGCAAGTGGAAATGAGAGTGGAGCGCAGGGAGAGACGGTTATTCCGTATCAGGCTTCCGTACTGGTTGAAGGACTGAATGCACCATGGGAGATTGTGAGTGTGCCTGATGGTCGGATGTTTGTAACGGAACGCCCTGGTGCGATTCGGGTCATTGAGGATGGAAAACTAGCACCTGAACCACTGATTGATTTCTTAGCCCCGTTTAATGAAGAAGGTGAAGGAGGTGAAGGAGGTCTGTTGGGCCTTGCAGCTGATCCGGACTTTGAGGAGAACGGTTACTTGTATGCATACCACTCCTATCTGGAAGGCGACGATATTGCGAATCGGGTGTTACGCCTCAAGGTGAATGATGGCAAAGCGGTCATAGATCAAGAGTTGCTTGGTAACATTCCAGGCGGAACGAATCATAATGGTGGGAGGATCAAAATTGGCCCGGACAAGTTGCTCTATATCACGACAGGTGAGCGTTATGAACCGGAACTGTCACAGAACAAAGATAGCCTTGGAGGTAAAATATTGCGGATAGGTCTCGACGGATCGATCCCAGCAGACAACCCATGGCCGAATTCACCTGTATACAGTATGGGACACCGTAACGCACAGGGACTGGCATGGAATCCGGAAAACGGTTACCTCTATTCCACGGAGCATGGTCAGCGTAATCATGATGAGATCAACCGGATTGTGGCCGGAGAGAATTATGGCTGGCCCGAGGTAGAAGGAGACGACGATGACAATGGCGCATATCAGGCTCCGCTTGCACATAGTGGGAACGATACATGGGCGCCGTCTGGTGTAGCTTTTGTAGAAGAAGGACCTTGGGCTGGATCACTGATTGCTGCAAATCTGCGTGGAGAGCAGCTGCTGAAGGTCACTCTTTCGGAAGATGGCACACAGGTGGAGAAGGTGGAACCCATCTTCGAAGATGAATGGGGCCGGATTCGTAATGTGAGTGCTGGTGAGGACGGGAAGTTATATGTGCTTACGAACAATCGGGATGGACGAGGATCGCCACGTGATGGAGATGACAAGCTGATTGTACTAACTCCGGAGAGCTGAGTCGGGGTCAGGGGAGAGAAAATCAGTGTTGTAGGACAACGTCGAACCGAACTCGTCTCCCCGTAAGGTAGTGGATGGAGTAAGTTTAAAACGAACGGTTGCCGCTTATCTTGAGCCAAAGCCCTGAAGTGCTCTGAATCTGAATCGCTCTAAATAAAATTTTTCTAAAGAACCTGACGCACCTTAAATAGAGGTTTGGCGGCGTTCATAGAATTTAACGAACCTCAGCCACGCTATAATGCCAAAATTCACTCGAAACCTGCGGAAAAACCAATGAAATGAGTAACTAAGGTGTCTGGAGTTCGTTAGAAAAACTTGATACTCAAAATACTGCGTATAGGGTGTCTGAGATTCGTTACAAAACAACACCAGTGCAGTAGAGTAGTAGAAGTGCGTGGTTAACTAAAGGAGCTGTCCCCGTCAAGTTCATGACATTGGGACAGCTCCTTGATTGTAATGTATGTGTCATCCTAATCTTGAATGAGCTACAACGCACAATGCCGCACGAAGAGAAACAGCGTTAATAGGATGCGTTATCGTTCCAAAAAACTCACAGCTCCGCGTTCTTTACTACTCTGCGCTCTCCGCAAGTGTGGCAATACGCTGAGCCGGATCATTCATGTACTCTCCACCGTGATAACAGAGAACCTTATTGAGCTTAAGGTCGGTCAGTTTCTTCAGGCTTCGCAGCGCTTCAGGCATGTCCGGTGTCGCTTGTGGTGCAGGGCCAACCAGTTCATCATCGACCACACGAAGTTCATCGGCAACGAGCAGGAACTGTTGCTCCCCGAAATACAGGCAGATATGACCTGGTGTATGTCCCGGTGTATGAATGACCTGTGTACCACCTTGAAGGGGTAATATGTCCCCGTCTGCCAGCGCTCTGCTAATGTTCACTTCAGGGAGCTGCAAGAGCAGTTGATCTGCCAGTGCCAAAACGGGCGCGGGTAGCAGAGCACGACGTTCAGGCGTGAACTTGATCAAAGGTTTCTCACCTGTTAGATATGGAATCTCATCGGCATGTGCCCAGATTTCCAGATCAGGGATGGCATCCAGCAGAGCTCCCAAGTTACCGATATGATCGATGTCCTGATGAGTAATAATCACACGTTTGACGTCCGAGAGCTGTACGCCCTCTTGTTCCAATGCGGATTGAAGTTCTGCAAATTGTCCGATCATGCCTGTATCCACCAAGGTAACGCCATCTACATCACGAAGCATGACGGGGAATATGGGGCTGTTCCCGGAAGGTGTGGGAATCTGAAGATTTAGCACAGTAATCGAAGTTGTTGGATGGCTCATGGTTATTCGGACCGTAGTCCGGTACACCTCCTTATATTTTTTAGCGATGATTGTTGTTATTCAGGGCGATTATATTTCAAGTGTTTTCTATATTTTTTTACCGTATGGAGCAGTGCTTCGAACGTTTCTTCTTCATTACTGCCGTCCTTAACGATGGTGACAAATGAGAAATTATCATGAACAAGTTTGTTCCTCGTCTGAAACACCAGACTAAGGGCTTCAGCGAAGTTTTCTTTTTCGGGTTCCAGAGCAATGAACTCTTTACTCAGTTCGGCCTGAATAATCTCCATGTTGGAGCGTGCACGGTAGGCAGGAGTTTTCATCAGCTGAGTCGAATTAAACTTTTTCTGATATACGTCTCTGTACAGTTGATGTAACATTTGTTCAATAATGGCGCATAGTTCGATGACCAGTGAAGCATATCTTCGGTTTTTACGTTTTCGGGTGAGCTCACGTGTTTCTTCTTTGTCCAAAATACCGTATTTTTCATACAGCGTAGAATCAACGTTCTGCAAGATTTCCTGATATTCCTGTTCGAGTAGTGCGATTTCAAGTTTGGCTTGTTTTTTAACTTTTTTAAAATCCTCTTTGGTCAGCATACTTGTCCTCCCATGGAAACCGAGATGTGATCCTATCATTATCTCATATTGTCCGTCGTCGCGCCTCTAATTTCGGAACCTCAGGTTCAGAAGGGAAGTACCTCATGTCCAATCAGACAGCAATTGTAACAGGAGCTAACTCAGGTATGGGGTTGGCAACCACCATTGAACTTGCAAGGCAAGGATATCGCGTAATTATGGCATGCCGCAGTGAGAAGCGCGGACAGGAGGCTCTTCAGGAAGCTGTGCGTCAGTCCGGTTCTTCTGCGATTGAATTGATGCTGTGTGACCTGGGTTCACTCGAAAGTATACGCCAGTTTGCCGGCACATTCCGCGAGCGTCATGATCACCTTGACGTTCTGGTTAATAATGCGGGGGTAGTGATGGTTAAGCGGAAGGAAACCTCAGACGGGTTCGAACAGAGTATCGGCATTAACCATCTGGGACATTTCCTGCTGACCTTACTTTTGATAGAACCTCTGAAAGCTGCGAAGCAGGGACGGGTTGTGAACGTTTCGTCAGGTGCCTACAAGGCCGGCAAAATCCACTTCGAAGATCCACATCTGCACAAAGGTTATAATCCGATCAAAAGTTATGCTCAATCCAAACTGGCGAACGTGCTGTTCACTCGTGCACTGGCTAGCAAACTGTCAGGTACGTCTGTCACAGTGAACTGTCTACACCCTGGTGCGGTGGGAACGAGTATTGGCGTAGATCGCAATACCGGATTTGGCACACGCATTATGGCGTTTGCAGGTAAACTTCCATTCTTTCTGTCCCCTGAAGAAGGGGCGCGAACGGCTGTTTATCTGGCCACAAGCCCTGAAGTCGTCGGCATCACCGGTCGTTACTTCTATCAACAGAAAGAGCAGCAGCTGAAGGCACATGCCGTTGCCGATGCTTCAGCTGAGCGTTTCTGGACGTGGAGCGAAGAACAGGTGGGGCTAAGAGATGACGAGAAGTTGTAATTCAGCACAAGCTGATGAGTGACTCATGAATAGAGTCGTTACATATTTTATACTTTTGCCTTCACAGCTTGTTGAATCATTTCGATAACAGCTTCAATACGTTGGATGCCTTGATCTCCCTGACCGTATGCACGGACAGAGGCGGATGAGGCATTTTTCTCATTCTCACCAAGCACGAGCGAATAAGGCACTTTTTCCATCTGGGATTCACGGATTTTGTACCCGAGCTTCTCGCTACGAAGATCTGTTTCTACCCGAATGCCCGCAGCACGGAGTTGGCTCTGTACTTGGAGTGCATAGTCTTCGTAATGATCTGATACAGGCAACAGCTTCACTTGCACAGGTGCGAGCCAGAGTGGAAATGCTCCTGCATAGTGTTCAGTCAGGATGCCGATGAAACGATCGATGGAACCGTAGATGGCACGATGGATCACGACAGGACGGTGTTTCAGACTATCTTCGCCAATGTAAGTGAGGTCGAACTTCTCCGGCATTTGAAAATCAAGCTGGATTGTTCCGCACTGCCAGCTACGCTTCAGCGCATCGAGGATATGAAAGTCAATTTTCGGTCCATAAAAAGCACCGTCCCCTTCGTTAATGCGATACTCCACGCCCCGACGATCTAGTACATTTTGCAATGCGCGTTCCGCTTGATCCCACAGCTCTTCCGATCCCATGGAATCTTTCGGACGAGTGGACAATTCAATCTTATATTCGAATCCAAAGATATCGTACATACGTCCGATCAGTGAGATCGCCTGATTGATCTCGTCCTCGATCTGCTCTGGCATGACGTAGAGATGGGCATCATCCTGGCAGAATGTCCGCACACGCATCATGCCGTTCAGGGCACCTGAGAATTCATGACGGTGAACCTGACCAAATTCCATCATGCGAATTGGTAATTCGCGATAGGAATGAAGTGTATTTTTGAAGATCAGCATATGCCCAGGACAGTTCATCGGTTTCAGTGCAAAAGTGGCATCGTCCACTTCTGAGAAATACATATTGTCCTTGTAATGCTCCCAGTGACCGGATTGCTCCCACAGACGATTGTTCATCATAAGAGGAGTCCGAACTTCCTGATACCCTTCCTGCAATTGCAACTCACGGGAGAACTGCTCCAGTTCAGTGCGAACAGTCATACCTTTGGGCAGATAGAAGGGCATGCCGGGCGCTTCTTCGGAGAACATGAACAGTTCAAGCTCTTTGCCAAGTTTACGATGATCCCGTTTCTTTGCTTCTTCGAGCATGTGCAGATGTTCATCCAGTTGGGCTTTGTTCGGGAAAGCAGTGCCGTAGATACGTTGCAGCATCTTATTATCCGAGTTACCCCGCCAGTACGCACCAGCTACATTCAACAGCTTGAACGCTTTGATCCGACCAGTGGATGGAAGATGGGGACCGCGACACAGATCGAAGAACTCTCCTTGATCATAGATCGAAAGCTCGGCGTCCTCTGGCAAATCCCGAATGAGTTCAAGCTTGTAAGGGTCCTGGATTTCTCCGAAGATACGGAGGGCTTCCTCCCGGTTAACGACCCGGCGACTGATCTTATGATTTTCCTGAATGATTTTGTTCATTTCCCGTTCAATGGCAGCCAAATCACTGATGGACAAGGCATGCTCCAGATCAACATCGTAATAGAATCCATCTTCAATGACTGGGCCGATACCCAGTTTCACTTGTTCTGCACCGTAAATGCGTTTGAGCGCCTGTGCGAGCACATGTGCTGCGCTGTGACGATAACGATACAGACCTTCCGCACTTTCTAAAGTAACGATAACAAGTTCGCAATCTTGCTGGAGCACCCAATCGAGATCGACATTTTGAACATCTACAATACCGCCGATAGCCTGTTTCCCAAGACTTGTACTGATAGATGAGGCAACCGCACCTACAGTGATGCCTGCTTCGTAAGAACGTATCGCGCCACCTTGCAGATGGACCTCAATGGAATGACTGGATGGTTGAAGATCATTTGCTTGGTTGTTTATTTCGTTACCTGATTTGTTGCTTACTGAGTTACTGTTTTCTTGTTTGCTCATGTGAACCACTCTCCATTTCTTAAAATGAAAGCGCAAAAAACACCCGTCCCGGAAAAGGGACGAGTGCGCTTGGCTCGTGGTTCCACCCTAATTTTGGTTATGGTGCACCCTGCTCTCGGCCAGCCGCCGGAACAGAAAACATCATAACCCTCATTGGAATCCGTTATCGGGGATCAGGCGGTGAACTCTACTGGCAACAAGCCAAACATCCGAGGGAAGTTCGAAATGCTGAGGTTCGAGGTCACGGCTGCAGAGGGGTAATTCCGGTCCGTTCGCTGAAGAAGGTTTCACCAATCCCCTCTCTCTCTGGGCAGCACGCAAACGAAATCATGTCTCTGGTCATCGCCAAATATGTTAGATCAACTCATTCAAATTATTCTGAAATGTGTTGCATTCAATATTAATATATTGGAACAGGTGTTATTGAGTGTCGATTATATAGACTGAAAATGGAAAGGTCAAGCGGAACATTTTAATTGGTTTCGGACGGCCCATCCCATATTAAGCGAATGATCGTTCCTTCACCAGGGGTGGACTGTACCTCAATACGACCATTCATGGCTTCGATCAAACCTTTGGTTACCGCCATGCCCAGCCCTGATCCAACGTCCGATGTACCTGTATCTGTACCGCGATAGTATCGTTCAAATAACTTCCATACCATCTCGGAGTCCATGCCTCTTCCATTATCGGCAAACTGAATGCTGAATTCATCTGATTGCTTACCAGAATGCACACTGACAACCAGGATGGACTCGGGCGGATTATGAAGAAGGGCATTGGCGGTCAGATTATCCACAATTCGTTCAAACGACGGAATATGGACAAGTCCATACACAGGCACTTCGGAAGGTTGAAATAGGATGCGACCTTCCCCATATGCCGGATTCCGTTCTGCGCGCTGGATCAGATCACGGAGTAACGTATTTACGTCAGTCTCTTCCACCACAGGTTGATATCCACCACTGCGTAATCGATAGGTCATGGCAAGGTCGTTGACAAGCCTGTCCATATACATGGACTTATCGAGCATTATGCCTGCGAATTCCCTGACTTCCTCCGCGGTCCAGCTATACTTATCCGCCTCAAGCATATGAGCATATCCCTGAATGGAGGAGAGGGGGGTCTTCAGGTCATGTGTTATGCCAGCAATCCACTCCTCCCGCAGAGAATCGGTCTGTTTCCGAAGTTCTTCATCTTGCTTCAAAGTATGAGACAGGGCCTGCATGGAGCGAAGCACTTCAGCATACACGTTGTATTTTCGCTTCCACTTTCCGTTACGACGCTGACTGCGAGGCACTCCAAAGGCTCCGGTAGGTTCCTCGTAATGTCCTCGTTCCAGACGCTGTAACCATTGGAGCATATGCAGCATGGGTGAACCGAATCGGTTGGCATACCAGAAGGCAAGCAAAATGAGCAGAATGATGATGGATACAATCAATACAACCAATGCCGGTTCCAGAATAAAATTGTAGGGGTTCTGATCACTGTTCAACGCCGGATCAACAGGGATGCTAATCAGCCAAGTGGTTTCACTCTGTTCGTCGTACCACGTTGCAACAGACAGGCCAGATCGACTCGGATAGCGAACTTGCAGAACGAGTTCCTGAATGGTGTATTCGGTCGGTACGCCCATGGCTGGTTTGTTGAAGGAAGAAATTTCACGTCCTGACGGGTCCAATATTTGAAGATAAGCATTGGCAGTACGAAGGGCCTCCTGTTGGTTGGGCTGAAGATTAAGCTTCCCGTTGGTAAAAGCAAGATCTGAACGAATGTTATTCATTAAGGACTTGGCCGGGTTACGCTCACCATATAACAAGGTAAAATCCTTTCCGTTCTTCTCCCGGATCAGCATGGCGATCTGATAAGGGAACGGCTTCTGGCTTTCCCAGTATGCAATCAATTCCCCCGGTTTATAGTGAGTAGGAACATCGGCAGGTGTGTGATATTCATCAATGGCGTAACCTTGTTCATCCAGAACCTGGAGCCAGCCTTGATTTTTGTCCACTTGCTTCAGCAATTCGGGGTCATATCGGATGGTGTCATCCGGCATGATCTCTGCTGTACTAATCAATTGGTCCAGACCGTTAAGAGCAAAATCATCGATCAGATTCACTTCATTTACCTTTTGCACGACCCAGTAAGTGGCTACAGAACCAAGCAGGATGATAAGAACGACTGCACCGGCAAGCATCCCGATAAACCGGGTCATTAACCTGCGACGAATACTCATGGGCGTGACACATGTTCCGGCTGAATCAGTTTGTACCCCAGACCCCGGACGTTAACAAGAAACACCGGATTGGAAGGATCGGCTTCAATGCGCTCCCGAATGCGGTGAATATGAACCATCACGGTATTGTCATCACTAATGGCTTCCGAGCCCCAGACCCGCTCATATAGATCTGATTTGGTGAAAATTCGATTGGGATGTTTGCAGAAAAAGAGTAACAGTTGGAACACAAGTGCCGGACAAGATACGGACTCACTTTCAACACGAAGTTCACCAGCCCACTCCAGCACTTGAAACCGTCCAAAGTCGTACACGCCTTCCGATGTGCTGGGAGATGACGTATTTACGTTAGATGGGACATGATCCGAGATCGCTACGCTTTTAGATGGTAAATAACGCTTCAGTAATGATTTAATTCGAGCAACGACTTCCAGCGGATTAAAGGGTTTGGCGACATAATCGTCGCCACCAACGGCGAATCCGGTTAATTTGTCATAATCGGTTGTTTTGGCCGTTAGAAACAGGATGGGCGCATCGGTGACCTGCCGTAGAAAAGGACAGATTTCCAGTCCACTTTTGCCAGGAAGCATGATGTCGAGCACGATGCAATGATACGTCTTGTTGTTACATGCCTCGATGGCAGCTTCGCCTGTTGTAACGGTATCAATATCGAGAAACTGCTCTTTGAGCAGAACGGTTTTGAGCATATGCAGAATAGCCTGTTCATCATCCACAAGCAGTAATGAGACGTTATCCATAGTTTAAAAATGACCTCCTGATCCTTCCGTTGTGTGTATTGCTAATCATACCATCCAAGAAGGCTGTATAGCGTACGAGCTATCTTAACGGAATCTTAATTATACAACCTCAAAAGGCGTTGCAAGTTTAACTACATGTAAGATGGGGTTAGACGAAGGATAAGACTCATTCTGTACACTTAACTGGAAAGTATAACGATTAGGGCGTGTCTAAAAACTCCGAAGGGAGCAGATTTTGCCGAATTTTCGTTCCAAGCAAGGAAGTTTTCCGCAGGCGTGCCGGGGCACGTCAAGGGAAATTGACGCAGCAGGGGGCGAAAAGGCGGTAAAAGATGCACTTCAGCGAGTTTTGAGACGCGTCCTAGCAGAAGGGATGTTGAGAATGAACAGAGAAGGTCATCTGAAATCAGAACAAAATACACATTCAAAATTACAGAATAAAAAGGGCTGGAAGGTGCTTGCGATTACCCTTGGAGCTTGCGTGATATTGTCTGCTTGCGGCAACAGTAACTCCATTACTTCCGACCAGGCGGAGCAGCAGTCAGCCGAACAGGCGTCCAATAATGAAGCGAGCGAGAACTCCAATCAGGAGCAGAACTCAAGTTCAGAGGTGAGCGCGGTGGTTACACCGGACAATTTCATAGATACGCTGATGAACGGTTCAAAGGATGCAATCTATAATCAATTCTCTCCCGAATTGAAGGGGACGTTAACGCTTGAACAGTTCAAAACGACGGCCGATCCTTTTTTGGAGGGTGTTGAATCATGGGAGCAAGTGGTAGACGCCAAAATGAATCAAATATCTGAGGTGGCCTGGAAGGATCAGACTGGGACGAAAGGAATTCGAGCCTATTTTTCCGAAGAAAATCAAATTGAAGGTCTCTCGATCCAACCGCTGCAAGCTCATGAGGACACGGATGCCAAATTCACCAAAACGGAATTTCAATTGCCGATGAAGGGGGAATGGTACGTATTCTGGGGAGGCAATGATGCCTTGTCGAACTATCATTATGAGCATGAAACCCAGCGGTATGCGCTGGATATCGTTCGGACCAAAGAACAATCCAGTTATCAAGGTGATGCAACGGCAAACGAAAACTACTATGCTTTTGGTGAACCACTTTATGCAGCTGCCGATGGTACTGTCGTCGAGATCAAGAACGATATACCGGACAATGTGCCGGGTGTCATGAATCCGGAAGAACCGGCTGGTAACTATGTGGTAATCGACCATGGCAACAGTGAATACAGCATCACCGGGCACATCAAGAAAGGCAGTGTTTCGGTCAAAAAAGGAGATAAGCTCAAGCAGGGGGACCCTATCGGTGAGCTTGGTAATTCGGGAAATTCCAGTGAAGCTCATCTGCATTTCCAGGTATCGGATGGCCCGGATCTGTTCACATCTCGCTCAATTAACATTCGTTGGGCAGACCAGAGTCAGCAGTTCACTCGTGGGAACACAATACAGGGACTTCCAGAGTAATGATGGTGGCGTATCGCCCGCGGTATTGATGAGTAATTCTCTGTCAGAATGTTAGAGGTGACGAAAACTTCTCTTCTCCGTTATAATATCCTCTATGATAATAGAACGATCTGGAATGATGGAGGAATAGCGATGAAACTGGAAGATGTGCAGATTGAATATGCGCGCCTGGAGGACTTGCCGAGGATTGTGGAGATTTATAATTCTACTATTGAGGGCCGTATGGCAACAGCGGATTTGGAGCCAGTGACGGTGGAGCAACGTTTGCCTTGGTTCGAGGAACATACACCGGAACATCGTCCGCTTTGGGTGATGAAGCAGGCAGGACAGGTGGTAGCTTGGGCGAGTCTCAGCTCGTTCTATGGACGTCCTGCGTATAATGGAACGGTGGAAGTCAGTGTATACGTGGATCAGCAATGCCGCGGAATTGGGGCTGGTGGACGTTTGCTCGAAACGGTATTTGCGGCATGTCCTGCACTTGGAATTAAGACTATTCTTGGATTTGTCTTTGGGCATAACGAACCGAGTCTGGGGTTATTGCGCAAGCATGGTTTTGAACAATGGGGTTATTATCCCGAAGTGGCCGTGTTGGATGGTGTGAATAGAGATCTGGCGATTTTGGGCAAAAAAATATAAGTGTCGTTCTTATTCGTAACATAAGAACACTGAAAACCTCCAACCTAAATTAATAGGATTGGAGGTTTTTTTGTCGTTCGACTATATTCTATGCTATGTGAAAGTGTAGGTTGTGTTTACACGCCAAGCTGCTTTTTAATCTCTTGAATCTGTCCCAGATGACGTTCCTCATGATAACTTGTAAAGTCAATCCATTGGGTAAGATCCATCTCACCAAATACGGGATGAGGAAAGGACTTGCTGCGCAGCAGGTCAGGATCATGATCCAATGCAAAGTTGTTTAACGCTTGGTGAGATTCGTCCAGATCACTGCGGACGTCTGCAAGTGCTTCAGGCGCTGCTGGAGGCTGAAGATGGGGTGGTGCCTCGACGGAGCGGCTGCGGTCCAACGATAATTCATATGGTTTTTTGTCCACAGACACCGTCTGTTCCTTCTCGAGGGCCAGGCGGGCTTGTTTTCCAATAACATTTTCCATCAGATTCAGATGTCGTAGTACTTGCATAATACTCCATTGTTGGGGTGAAGGTTTTCGGTTCAATTGTTCTTCTTCGAGTCCAGAGACTGCTTCCCAGATTTGGTTGCGTATATTGTCATTACGAGTAAACATTGTGGAATCCTCTCCTTATATACAGGTTCTATGATGCGGGTAGTCTGTGTATGTTCATTACCCCAAATGTGGATGCTTATTCTATAAGCATTGAGAATGGAAAGAGTGAATGCGAACCTGGGCAACATTATCCTTTGTTAGATGTAATTCGTGGCAAATAAAAAAAAGCCGTTCTCCATGAACGGTTCATTTAAATCCATCCCAAGTCCAAAAAAAGATTGACGGGCTGACCCCGGCAAACTATAATCGGTACAAGTAACTTGATATGTAAGGAGTCCTGACATGATATGTTAGTAATCGACGAGGTGTATCACCATACAGCATTGCAAATATCATCGTCCGATTTATTGTACCTTATCGAACGGCTGAAGGTCAAAAAAGAAAATGAGATCCAAACGCTCAAGCAGAAGATCGAACAGTTCGAACAAAAGCGTCGAGCGGAAGAGATCGCTTATCAATCGTTGTCGCCCGTACGCAAATGGTTCGCGGGCCGCCCCGCATCCCATCATCAGGCGGTGGAGTATATGGTGCAGGTGAAGGAACGTTTTCGCAAGATGGAACAGATTCGCAGACGCATACGTGAATTAGATCAGATCTCAGAACGAATTAAGCATCCGGACAGCATTGAGCGGGACGAGATTGAGCTTGCGCCCGATACAATCCGTGAGCTCAGACAGCTTAGTGAAACGGAGGATGTACAAGCATGACTTTGGAGACGTTAAGCACCGGGATTGATACGGTCTGGGTCGTACTGAGTGCAGCGATGATTTTATTGATGGAGGGTGGATTCGCCCTGCTCGAGGCTGGCTTTGTGCGTTATAAAAATAGTGTGAACATTATTATGAAGGTTTTTGCTGACATTACGATTGGGACGTTACTGTTCTATGCGATCGGTTTTGGACTGATGTATGGTTCGGACGTTGGCGGTTTTGCGGGAGTAACGGGATTTTTCCTGAATGGGGATTTGTCTCACCTGGACGTGCCGGTATCTCTGGAGACATTCTGGTTGTTCCAGGCGGCCTTTACCATTGCCGTTATTTCCATCGTTTCGGGAGCGGTAGCCGAGCGGATCAACTTCCGTGCTTATCTTTTGTATATCATATTGATGACGGCAATCATCTATCCGATTGGTGGACACTGGGCATGGGGCGGCGGCTGGCTTAGTCAGCTGGGGATGCAGGACTTTGCCGGTTCGGCTGTCATCCATGCACTCGGCGGATTCTCGGCATTGGCGGCTGCGATTATCATCGGCCCGCGTAAAGGGAAGTACACGCCACTTGGCGTAAGTGCCATTGCACTCCCGAGCAATCTGCCACTGGCATCTGTAGGTGCATTTCTGTTATGGTTCGGCTGGTTTGGCTTCAATGCGGGTAGTACACTCAGCGCGACAGATGTAAGAATTGGTCACATTGCGATTGTCACGATGTTATCTGCGGCTTCGGGTGGTGCAGTTACGCTACTGTATACGTTATTCCGCTTCAATCGTTCAGATGCACCCTCGGTCATTAACGGTTCGCTTGCAGGACTGGTCGGTATTACGGCAGGCTGTGCTTTTGTTGGCGATGTAGCAGCGATATTCATTGGGGCAGTATCCGGCTTGTTGATGATGGCTGCCACTAACTGGCTGGACCGTCGACAGATTGATGATCCGGTTGGTGCTTTCCCGGTGCATGCTGCATCAGGAATGTGGGGCACGATTGCTGTGGGTCTGTTTGCCACGGATGGTGGATTATTCATGGGCGGCGGCTGGAGGTTGCTGGGTGTTCAGGCACTTGGCCTTACAGCCCTGGTCATCTGGGGATTCGCCATGACCTGGATCGGGCTGAAGTTGATTGGCAAAATTGTGCCTGTACGTTCGACAGAAGAAGAGGAAGATCTGGGTCTGGATATCAGCTATCATGGGGTGATGGCAGCCCATCAGGCCCATGAATTCCTGGACGGTGAGGAGCATATGCGTGCTTACCAGGAAAAGTCTTCTGATCCAAATCGTTAAATGGAATATAGGATAAAGAAGTAGACTGACAAGGAGTGTCAGTCTCTTTTTTCTATATAAATTGAACTACATATTTACACGAGAACGTAGAGGACAGAAAGAACCTGAAGAAGCGAAGAGTTCGCCTTTATCCCCGGATTTTTACCTTTGCAAAGGTGAATCTAAAAAAGTCTGGGGATAACAGCGATCGGAAGGTTGTTCTGTCATCGGAGTGGTAAGTGTAAAATATTCTTAAGTTCAATTTATACAGAAGCAGGGAAAGACGTCCGGGCAGAAGAATATACAGGTGTGAACCTGAATATGTCTCAGCATAGGTGTATTGTCAAAAGGGGAGGATCTATATGATTAAGCCAGAACAATGTGAACGTCTGACCAGAAAAGCCCGTAAAACACTTGAGGAATATGGATTGGGAGTTGCTGCCGATCTGCTGTTGTCCTCAAGCCGCTGGGGAATTCGCCTCGATGTATCCACACTGGACGAATATCGCAGAACAGGAAACTCACGTGTGGGTGGACATCCGGATTTGCCAAGTCGCATGGAATGGCCCGTAGCACAAGAAGGAGTTCCAATGACTTTCCTGGCCCAACTGAACCTGGTGGATTTGTCGCCGTATACGCCGAATGATGGGCGCGGGACTTTGCCTGAACGTGGAATGTTATACTTTTTCATTGGCACGGATGAATCTGCTTGTCCCATTGAACATCGTGTGATTTTTGAGCCGAGTTCTCATAACCTGATAAGGCGAGAGCCTGAAGGTGATACCGCGCTGGATGGAGCCCCGTTTGTTGCACATTCGGTGACCGTGCTGCCTAATCTTGAGTTTCCTACATATGCATACATTGACGCCAATGCGCTGAATGAGCTCTCGCCGCTTCGGCTTGAGACCGATGAGACCGAATCGGAAGTAAGTCTGTATGACCGCTACCTTGAATTCGAGTCGAGCTGGAATCATCCAAGTACGCTGAATTGGGGTGGGATGTTTGGATACCCTGACGGGCAGCATCCGGATGCCGAGCATCGTGCCTTGTTACAGATCGCACTGGGAGAAAAGTACGATTATAATGAGCAGGAGTGTGAGAAGAAGCTGACCAAACATTACGGCGGTGATGAGGATCGGACACGGCAGGAACTATCCGATACGCTGCTACTGTTGAAGATAGATACGCATGATGCTATTGGTTTCCAATGGTGGGATTGCGGGGAGCTGCAATTTTTCATTCGCAAGTCTGACTTGGAGGCTGGACGATTCGAGCAAACGTATTGTTCGTTATACTCAAGTTGAGCAAAGATTTGAAAACAAATAGGCAACAAAATGTCCTGAATCCCGTCTATAAGAAGGAGGAAGGACTTTTTTTGTTCGTAGATTGATAGATTTGGGGTATATATTAAGGAGGGGTATCTTGGTTGAAAACCGATCATATGTTCTGTATAATGGGATAAAAAGGAAGTGTAACTGTTGATTCAATCTGCGTTTAAACATATTGACGTGGCTGTAACATCTTTAATCGATATATGTGATCAGCTGTCGGAAGAAGATTTGGCTTTGACTCCAATTGAAGGTAAACGGCCTGTTGGAGAACTACTAGCCCATTTGTCTGTGATCTGCCGAGCGGATGTTTATATTTCCGAAGGTGCATCGGAAGAAGAGATGGCTCAATTCTATGCAGAGAATCAGCTGCATTCGCTCCGTGAGATCAAGCAGGCTCTGATTGATAACCAGATGTATCTATACCAACGGTACAGGCAGTTTAACACGGAAGAGTTATTACATGTGACGGATTCGTACTGGGGAGCTTCCTATAGTCGGCTGGAGTGGTTACTTGAGATTATGGGGCATGTATATCATCACAGAGGACAATTGTATACGATGCTGACCCTGACGGGCAAAGAACCCGAATCAGTACTTTTTAAATAGAAACGGATAGAATACATATAAGCATGTTATAGGAAATATCATGGGTTAAAGTGGGAATAGACCGACGATACTACACGCCATACGTGAAATAACGGAGGATTCGGGACGTGGAACAACACGATACATGGAATGCATCGATGGACAATACGTTAATTGACAGGTTAAAACAGATTCCTGAACTTGGTCAGGCCACGCGGATTGAACCTGTTATGAAGGGTTATTCAGCAGATACTAAATTCAAAATGTTTATCCCTGGTCAAGGCCATGTGCTGGTGAGGGTGTATGATATTGCTGAGGAATGGATGAAGCAAAGGGAATATCAATATTTGCAGAGCATGCAACAATTAGGTGTACTGTGTCCAGCAACGTTGGGCACAGGTAGATTGGATGAGAAGAACGGATATATGATTCTTAGCTACATTGAAGGCGAAGATGCTTCCGAGAGACTGCCTCAGCTGAATGAACAGCAGCAGTGGGCGGTTGGTTTGGAAGCAGGAGCGCAGCTACAGCTGATTCACCAGTTGCCGATGGAGGGACAGATCGAATCATGGTACATACGCAAGAGCACCAAGCATCAACGTTACGTGGAGCGCTATAAACAGTGCCCTATCGTGATGAAAGAGGATCATGTTATTCTAACGTTTATTGCAGACCATCTCGGTTGGATGAAAAATCGTCCAGATGGATTTCAGCATGATGACTTTCACCCGAGCAATCTTGTCGTTAAGCAGGATAAACTCGTAGGAGTGATTGATTTTAATCGTTATGATCAAGGTGATCCCATTCATGAATTTTTGAAGCTGGGTTTGTTTGCTTCGGAGATCAGTATTCCATATTCCATAGGTCAAATTCAGGGCTATTTCGATGGCAATGAACCGGATGAGTTATTCTGGAGATTGTATTCACTGTATACGGCTATGGCGCTGGTGTCTTCTGTAGTGTGGATTCAGCAGGTGAAGCCTGAAGAGACGCTTGAGATGATGGCCAAGATCGAGCGTGTCCGTGAAGATCACGATGATTTTCGCAGTTTCATCCCTCGGTGGTATACTTTGAACAGGTAAGGAATTATGGAAGGGAAAGGAATAATGCCGTGGCACAGCCAGCAACCATTCTGCTTGTGGATGATGAGCAGGAGATTATTAAACTGATGGAAATTTATTTTGGCAACGAGGGTTATCGGATTCTCACCGCGAATGATGGGCTTGAAGCACTGGAACAATTGAAAAAAGAGTCGATCGATCTCATTATTCTGGATGTCATGATGCCAAATATGGACGGAATCGAAGCTTGTATGAAAATTCGGGAAGAGCAGAAAATGCCGATTATTATGCTGTCCGCCAAAAGTATGGATATGGATAAAATCACAGGGCTAAGCATTGGTGCCGATGATTATGTGACCAAGCCGTTTAACCCGCTTGAACTTGTCGCACGGGCGAAATCCCAGCTGCGCAGGTATCATACCTTCAATGAAGGTCGGGAGAACAAAGAGCACGAGTGGGTTATTGATGATCTGGTCATTAATACCGATACACATGAAGTTTGGGTGGACGAGCAGCCGGTTCGTCTGACTCCGCGTGAATTTGCTGTTCTTGAATTACTGGCTCGTCACCAAGGTTCAGTACTTAGTATGGAACAGATCTATCGTCAGGTCTGGAAGGAAGAATTCATGGAGTCGAATAATACCGTCATGGTGCATATTCGCAAGATTCGTGAGAAGATTGAACTCGATAGCAAACATCCCAAGTTCATTCAGACCGTATGGGGTGTTGGTTACAAGATGATCAAACCGCAATAAACATGTTCATCCACAGGATGTCGTGTAACATGAACACATTCAGGGAGTTCCTACTATGAATTCAAAGTTGATTAATACAGTCCGATGGAAATTTATCTATGCATTTCTGCTGAGCGGTATATTAACTGCAGTTATTTTGTACGGAGGTAGTAAGGTGGGGCAGACCATCCTGGAAGCTCAGACGTATCCGGATTATTCCATTCCAGCCCAAGGGATCAGGTGGTTGGTGAATAATATCGGTTCGGTGCCTTTGATGATTGTGGTAGGCGTGCTTGGTTTTGTGCTGTTTTTTTTCCTGTTCTCACGCAAGGTGATGCGGGTCCTGGATGAAATTACGGCGGGGATTCAGGAGGTTGCCAAAGGAGAGTTATCCCATCGCATCGAAGTGAAAACCTCGGATGAATTCGGAGTCGTTGCTGCAAGCATTAATCAGATGGCTGAACAATTGCAGTTATCGCTTCAGGAAGAGCGTAATGCAGTTGCTGCCAAAAACGATCTGATTACGGGGATATCACATGATCTGAGAACACCACTCACTTCTATTCTGGGATTTCTGGAGTACATCGAGAAGGATCGCTACCAAGATGAGATTGAGATGCGCTATTACGTTAGCATTGCCTATGAGAAATCCTTGACCCTTCGCAAGTTAATTGATGACTTGTTCGAATATACGCGCGTGAGTGGCGGGAGCCTTCCGTTATCTCTGCAAGCGTTGAACCTGAATTCGTTTCTGATGCAGCTGGCTGAAGAGTTTGCTCCCATGCTGGAGGATGCTGGCATGACCTACAAGATCATCGGCGGGCAAGACCCACTATGGATACAAGCTGCTCCGGGGGAGCTTGTAAGAGCATATGAGAATCTGTTCAGCAATGCCATTCGGTATGGTTCGCAAGGTAAACGAATGGAGATTGGGCTGGCCCTTGAAGGTAAAGAGGCTGTAGTCCGCATCAGTAATTATGGTGATCCGATTCCGGCACAAGATCTGCCACATCTATTTGATCGATTCTATCGGGTAGATAAATCCCGTTCCCGCGATACGGGAGGTACCGGTCTCGGCCTGGCGATTGCCAAATCGATGATTGAATTACATCGAGGAAGTATCGTTGCTTACAGTGAAAATGGCAGAACGGATTTTGTTACCCGTTTCCCTGTAACCGTTGCTTCACCAAGTAATTACTCAGAGGAATAAAAATTAAGAATTTGGTAAGAAGTTAACCACTATCTCATTAAGAAATATTCGGTATTCTACCTCTATTACCATATTATTGTATAGAGGGGGATACCGAATATGAAGTCTCAATTCAGTACAGTAAGACTAAGATACATATACATTGGAGGAGCAAGCGCGTTACTGAGCGCAGCGCTCCTTTTTGTCGTTTATCACGTGCTACGGTTTGCCCACAATCACATCCTTCCAGATGCAGCACGGATAACGCGTATGATGAACTGGGGAATCAACCATATCGGAACAAAGCCGCTCTTTATCTTCATTGGAGGAGCCATGTTTGTGATCTTTTTCTGGATTCGATCCCAGAAGATTGCGGAAGATTTCAGTCAACTTGCACGCGGAACAGCCGAACTTGCATTGGGCCACAATCCTGGAAGAATTGATGTTCTAAGTGGTGGTGAACTACGACAAATTGCTGCAAATCTGAATAGGATTGCTATTCTCCAGCATGAGGAAGGACTGAGCAGATCAGAACCGAAACATGAGAGCAGAGAGGCAGAGGGAGCGTCTATTCAGCATGAGCAACCCGGCCTTCAGCAACATAATGAAGAAGACAAGGAGAACACTCAAACTATTTCTACACAGGTTGACCTACCGATAAAACTTACTCTCTACGGTATTCAATCTTCTCTGGATGAGATCATCCAAGGGCGGTGTCAGGACGAGATGGAAGTTCAGCATTGGGTCAGGTTGGCGTATGAACAGACATTGCTGCTTCATCATGCTCTGGAGATTACACAACGAGATAGACAGGAACACGAAGTTTCAATTGAACGGGTACACAAGGAGCCTGAATGTTGAAACACGGGAGCAAGCGATGGATGTATTACGTTTTTGATGTTGCAGTGGTTGTAGTTTTGATATTGACCCTTTTCTATCTCTATCTGATTACTTATGGCGAAGGAATGCTTCGCAATCGTCCAGAGGCCATGCAGGTGGCCTCTTCAACCATGATTACGAATGCAGAGGGGACCGAAATTTCGAGGTTGCATACGGAGACCAAAGGGTATTCCGAATATGCTGAACTGAACGCTATGCCAGATTTATTAAAGATGGCTTTTTTGGCTACAGAAGATCGACGTTTCTACAACCATGATGGACTGGATTTCATCGGACTTGGCAGAGCCATTATGCAAGACATCTTACATATGAATCTGAGTCAGGGAGGAAGCTCCATTACGCAGCAACTGGCAAGAAATCTGTATTTGAATGGGGATAAAACGTTGAGTCGAAAGGTGAATGAGATATCGATTGCGATGGCCCTGGAGAAGAAGTATAGCAAGGATGAAATTCTGGAAATGTATCTGAATCAGATCTACATGGGACACCAGCAGTATGGTGTAAAAGCGGCAGCCTGGCGGTATTTCGGAATTAAGGATATGCACCAATTGAAACTATGGCAGATTGCTACATTAGCTGGAATGCCTAAAGGTCCATCCATATACAATCCAGTAGATTATCCTGAACTTTCCAAACAAAGACGTGCCGTTATCCTTGGACTAATGCATGAACAGGGACTAATTACACGAAAGCAGGTGCTCCAAGCCCGTGATGTCGATTTCACGCCGCCTGAAACCGTATTGAATGCAACAACTTCACCGGGCTTGAGCGAGCCCGCATATGTGTCTGCCGTGGATGCTGTGATTCAGGAGGCTTCTCGGCTCACAGGTAAAAGTGAAGCAGAGATTCAATCGGCAGGTTGGGTTATTCAAACTGGGCTAGACGAACAGGCACAACTGGCGATGGAAGAAACATTTGCAGACGCTACCCGATTCCCCGATGATCGCCAAGACGAGCAGGTCCAGGCAAGTATGGTTATTATCGACCAGCACAACGGTGAAGTGAAAGCGATGATGGGTGGACGTAATCCTTTAAAAGGGGGCATCAACCGGGCGATTATGGATGCAAGGCAGCCAGGTTCATCTTTTAAACCGATTATTGCATATGGCCCTGCGTTGGAGTCGGGGAAGTTCAAGCCAGAGAGTATACTACCGGATAAACGCATGCAATATGGCAGCTATCAACCTTCCAATCTCGGTGGGCGTTACAGTGGTTCAATAGCCATGTCCCAAGCCTTGCAAAAGTCTATCAATGCCCCAGCCGTATGGCTACTTCATGAGACCGGACTGAACGATGCACATCAATTTGCGGCACGACTCGGTATTGAACTGGGGAAAGAAGATCTAAACCTCTCAATTGCCTTGGGAGGTGTGCATCAGGGAGTGTCGCCAATGAAGATGGCGCAGGCCTATACGGTGTTTGCGAATCATGGCAAATTGAATACAGCCCATCTGATACGCGAGATTACAGATTCACAAGGACGGACAATATTTGCTCATAAGTCGGAAAATAAGCAGGTAATCTCCTCCAGTACGGCGAATGCCATGACCAGAATGCTGCAAAATGTAGTCAGTCAGGGAACAGGAAGCCGGGCACAACTCGGTCAGCACAAGGTAGCAGGGAAAACGGGAACAACACAGGCTGCATTACCTGGTGTGGGAAGAGAGGCCAATCGGGATCTATGGTTTGTGGGCTATACGAGCAACTGGACTGCGGCGGTCTGGATGGGATTTGATCATACGGATGCAAAACATTATATGAAGTCAGGAAGTGGTGTTGCAGCGGAGTTGTTCGCAACAGTGATGAGACGTGCTACCCAATAGAATGCAAGAGAGAGACCTTAGTCCAGATGGTTCTTTCCTTCTCTTGGATAACACAGAATATAGCTTCTAATGTATAATATGTGTCTTATCTATCGTAAACGGAGGCTGAAATGAACTATAAATATAGGAACTCGGAACTGGATACAAGCTCGCTGCAGCCTAAAAGTGGTATCAGACCGGAACGGCCTGGCATCTCCGGATTAGGCGGATGGCTTATATTAATTCAGATTGGCCTGTGGGTCACACTGGTGCTTCTTATTGCGGATATGTCGCAGGTAAATGTCATTATGGATCCAGCAAGGTGGGAGGGTGTCCGTGGTGTTGATCCGGAACTTTATACTGAAGGGATACGCCCGCTCCTTTGGTTTGGAGTCATAAGCAGCGTCATTTTACTAATGCTCGTTATCGTGAATCTCGTACTGCTTCATAAGAAAAAAAGGCGATTTCCGCGCATGATGATTATTCTGTACATTGCAAATGTATTCATTGGAGTCGTGACATGGATCATGATCGCACGAATTGAGATTCCGAGAGAGCAACATGTGCTCGATCCAACATCAGCATTTAATTTAACAATCCGATCGCTTCTGACATGTTGTATCTTTATCCCGTATTTCCTACGGTCGGTACGTGTGAAAAATACGTTTGTGAAGTAAATAGAATATTGATTGATCTGCTGCTCTATAATGCTCTATAAAAAACGACACGTAAGGCCCGTAGGTATACAAGATTTTATCCTGTATGCTAACGGGCCTTACGTGTGCTGAATATGTGAAAAGAACGATTATTTCGATGATGATTTTGCCCAAAGTGAGGCGGGAATTCGGCGTATCATCTGGTTTAATACCTCTGACAGCACGAGGCCTACGGCAATAGCGCCGGATAACATGAGTGCCTTGGCGGCCATCTCCATAGCGGCACTGTAGTCATTTTGCACAAAACTTCGCATCGCATTATACGCCAGTCCACCAGGAACCAGAGGGATGATGCCTGCGACGCTGAAGATGATAACGGGTGCGCGAAACATGCGAGAGAATACCTGGCTGATGACACCTACGGCTATGGTCGCTGCAAGTGTAGCAGGAACCGCATCCGCTGCATATTCAAGCACGATATAGATAATCCAGCCGATCATGCCGACAAATCCACCGTGGAGCAGCATGCGCCGTGGTGCGTTGAAGATGATCCCAAACGCGGCTGAGGCGACAAAACTGGTCAAGGCTTGTTCAATAAAATGGAGCATATCCTGCATTCCTCCGTCTTACATAAAAAGTGAAAATACAACTGCAATGCCTGTACCTATAGCAAAAGCAGTCAGAAATGCCTCGGCTCCCTTGGATAATCCGGAGACGAGATGTCCGGCCATCAGGTCGCGTACAGCATTGGTAATCAGCAACCCCGGAACCAGCGGCATAACCGAACCAATAATGATTTTGTCCCGTTCATGACCCACTCCCATATAGATCAGGAGAAAAGCGAGTAAGCCAATAACAAAGGATGCCGTAAGCTCGGCAAAGAATTTGACCCGCACCAACCTGTGAAAGGCAATAACGGCTGCATAACCTATGCCCCCGCAGATTAACGCCGGAAGAAAGTCGCTCCAGCCCCCGCCAAACATAATGGTAAAACAACCACTGGATAACGCTGCGGCCGTAAGCTGCACAGCCGTTGAATAGGAGGAGGGCTTTCCTTCGATCTGTATCAACAGATCATGGGCTTCCTGAGCGGATAGCTCACCTTGTCCGATGCGACGGGAGACCGCATTCACCTCGGACACCTTGTCCAGATCCGTCGTACGCTCGGAGATACGAATGAGCTTGGCAGGTTCGGTTGCATCAACAGAGAAGAAGATGCCTGTCGGAACAACGTAACTGTGCGAATGGGGTAAGCCCAGCGCAGCTGCCATACGTTTCATCGTATCTTCCACACGGTAGGTTTCACCACCGCTTTGTAGCATGATTTTGCCTGCGAGCAGACAGATGGCAATCACGCGTGATTGTTCAGTAGGATTGCTGCCAATCATACCCGTCTCGGCTTGTGATACGGGTGATGAATCATGACGTATGTATTCCAACCGGATCAAGCTCCGTTTCATATGAGATATGGGGTGGTGCGACACCATTGTATCATATTTCACACGCTCGCAAGGAATCATACCGCACCATCGCCAAGACGATAAAAAAGCCTCGTTCCCAAGACTTGAAGATCTCAGGAGCGAAGCTTCTTGGAACAGGTTCGGATATAGAAGTACAATACCACTACATCAACAGTGTGATAACCAACAATTCATACAGCACAAGCGGCAAAATCGTTGGTCCAAACAAAGCGCGCGGTTCAGGATATCCATGCATCGGGGTAACCTGGAGATACAAAATTCCCCGGTCTGCACTGATGACGACACCTTCCCACACTTGCCCATCGATATTCTGGACTTGTACCTTCTTGCCTATATGCTGCCGAGCTGTATGATGAAGCATATTCCGCACATTTTGCACGGATTGAAGCATCGGTTGATTGGCTTGATACACGACACGTGTGGATGGCGTGGATGTGGATTCAGACATGATGCACAACCCTTCCTCAAAATAAGTTCTTACTTCAAGGTATGCATCTGCCTATAAAAGGTGATTACACAAACGCCATCTCAAGGCTCCCGCGTCCATTTTCATAAGCGACTTTGCCCAATGCTCCATTCACAAAGGTGAGCTGCGGCGGAACATGGCCGAGATCCACATCGTACAGTACAGGGACATCCAGACCCCCAAGTGCAGAGGATAGGGCATCGGTAAAATTAAAATCGGCTGTATCGGAATAACCCGCAGGTCGTCCAATCATGAAACCTTTCACACCTGCAAACCAGCCAGCCTGTTTCATCTGCCACAGATGACGGTAGATATCCCCCGCATTCATCTCACAGCTCTCCAGATACCAGATGGTACCTTCGACTGCACAGTATTGCTCCAGATAGGATGCAACAGGTGCATATGGCGTGCCAATCAGACTGGAGATTGTATCCATACAGCCACCGATCAGCCGACCGGAGAACGACACAGCGGTATCTGCATCTTCCGAGTGGCCGAGCTGTTTCCATTGCGAAGGTGTATCCAGGTTAAATCCAGGCAATTCCGGTTTCCATGCCGATTGATAATGTGTGGAAGACGATTGTGTGATCTGTCCGCCGTATTTGGTCTGTAACACATCAATCCAGCGCGCAGTCACGGGATCGAGGGCGTTTGATCTTAGATCAACATAGTTGGTGCCATGTGCTGATGCTGTTCCGGTGATCAGGGTATAGGCGAACAGGAACGTACTTATATCCGAATATCCCATGACCCATTTGGGCGGTAATGTTTTCAAAGCTTTCCAATCCAGCAGGGGGAGGATATCCATCAGAAATTCCCCGCCCCATGGAGGGATAATGGCTTGAATATTTGGATTGCGGAAAAACTCATTCATCTCTTCGGCGCGTTCCTCTTTGGAGGCACTCACACATTTGGTGTTGTGGCGGAGCGATGGGCTTTCCAGCACGCCAAAACCAAGGCGCTCCATATTACGTTTGCTCTCCTCAAGATAATGGTATAGGGATTCGCCTACACCGCTGGAGGGTGCTGCTACACCGATGGTATTTCCCGGAGCGAGTGGCTGCGGATAACGGATGGAACGTTGATTCATATCTAAAGACACCTTCCCTATGAACATCATTGCTCGTAATAATGAATGTTTCCATTATATAGAATATTTGCGATAATCACAGCCTACTGGTAGAAAATTAAGGATTAACAGGGATGTCCAATGAGAAGGGAGACTTTACTTTCATCGGATAGGTGGAGATGTTCATTTTCACTTCCCCTTTTAATTTGGCTCCATTTTTGATAGTAGAAGAAACAATCGTATGACTGTCATCCGTTCCCTCTCCACTACTCCAACTGGAGCCAGGGACTTCATATGACTTCCCTGTACTGTCTGTAACTTTCCTGAAAGTTAGAACGAACCCACCGTCCATCCTGCCAGCAACGGAGAAGTCAATAATTAGATCTTTGCCTTCGACCTTGCTGCCTACCATCTTCAATCCAGGTGGTCCACCTGTAATCTGGCGTGACTTCAGATCAAGGGAAAGATCCAGATTCTTTTTATCCAATCCCGAGAAGCCAGATCCCTGCAAGGTCAGCTTTTTCGGTATGGAGAAGTACATGCTTTCGAAGTAAATGGAGCGTTCATCTCCACCTGTCGAGGTATCTGTTCTCCACGCGCGACCTTGTTCGTCGACCAGTTGAAGATCGCTGAGCCCAAATACCTTTTTGGTATTCTTTGGATCAAAATTCACATCAAGTACAAGACGGGTTGGATACATAGTAGCCTGTTTCACATCAATACGCTGTCCATCCACTGTTAACGTCTGATTCACAGGAATGACCTTTTTCATGCCTTTGGTAAGATTCTTGTCTACCGGGAACGTTATTTTCCACTTTTCTGCACGCGTTGTATCTCTGGCCTTAAACACGACGCTCAGCTCTTCAGGAGGAGAGGTTCCATCCGTGAAGATCACGTCTATCATATTCTCATTCACATTCTCGTCTGGTGAAGGTGTTGGATAAGCGTGAGTAAACGCAACTGGAAGATCATTACCGTTCTCATCGAGCAGATCAATATCATAGTTGAATTTCTCGGGATCTTTCATGCCTTTCATCGTGTAAAAAATAACCATACGTGACTCGTCTGTGATAATGCCATCAACGGTCAAGGAAGTACCATCATGCTCGTCGGTGACACCGATCTTCTGCAAGAGAGACTGATCGATCGCCATCATTAATCCTTTGTCCTGGCGAATCATGCTCACAATGCCTTCCATGCCAGGCAATTGCTCCACAAAGGACGCAAAGGCGGGAGAGACACGGATACATCCGGTAAATAGCAGGATCAGGGCAGCTGCTGAGATGGAGCTCATATACCAACGCAGTCTGGACTTTCGCTTACGGGCAGCCTGGCGGATTCCGGACTGCACAGCCTGATAGGCGGCGGAATCGGGCACAGGCATTGTTTCGTACTCCGTCTTTCGAGCATTCAGACGTTCTTCCAATGTGTCGAATGAGTTTTGTTCATCCGTCATGAGGATACATCTCCCTTCGTTTCAAGTTGATCACGGAGCTGTCCGAGTGCCCGATGTAATCGGGATTTTACGGTTCCCGTCGGGATTTCGAGAATATCGGCAACTTCAGTTAAGGAGAAACCTTCGAAATAACTCAGGATAATAATCTGTTTGCAATCCCGGTCAAGGGTGGATACGGCCGCAGCAAGATCGGGGTCCGCAGGACGATCCCAGCTGCTGGATTCATGAATCTCGGTGACGGGACTGAACCGACTTTTGCGTTTGCGTTCGTCCGCACAGTAGTTGAGCAGAATGCGGATGAGCCAAGTGCCAAAGTAGGAGGGCTCTTTTAATTTTTTGAGTTTATGGAAGGCCCTGAACGTTGATTCCTGAATCGCTTCGAGCGCATCACCTTCGTTATGCAGGTAGGCATAGGCGATACGGTACAGTTGGCTCTGATGTAATTCCATTAAGGCTGTAAAAGCCTCGGCATCCCCTTTTTGTGCGGCGATGGTGAGCTGAAGAGGGGTCACATGGCTCCTCCTTTCATGGATATGTTGAGTATTAGACCGCATAAGGCACCAAACGGTTCTTATTTTCTTAGAAAATATGTATATACCTGATTTCTATATAGTTGAACTACGTATTTGAATGAGAACATACAGGACAACAAATAACCGTCAGACTTTCTCTTTGTACTCCAAAAAGAGTCTTGACGGTTATTCGCGTATTGCTTACGTTATCCAATCATTATTGCTGATGCGCTGTAATGGCTGCTCGTAGATATGAAGCTGTAGACGTGTTACCACGTTCAAGTGAAATATCCAGTGCGGTCTGGCCCGCTGAGTTCAGCACGTTTGGATCAGCTCCATGCTGAAGTAACATCTCGATAAGTTCGATCTGATCCGTATGAAATGCTGCGGAGTGCAACGCATATTGTCCATCGCTGTCCAGAATACCCGTGGATGCCCCATGTTCGAGCAAAAGTTGGATAACTTCTGGTGAACGTTCTCCCGCAAGCGCGGCATGTAGTGCAGTATTGGACGGGATAAAGGAAATCTTGGAATGAGAAAGGTTGTTAACATCTGCTCCATGCTCCAGAAGAAGACGAACTACTTCTGCTTGTCCATAATGAGAGGCATATCCCAGCGGAGTTAACCCATCCTGATTTTCAATATTGGTGAGTTCCGGGTGAGAAGCGAGCAATAATTGCAGGTTGGCCACATCTCCAGACTGTGCAGCCTGAAATAGTTGATTAATCTGTTCTGCATGATTCATAAGGAATACCTCCATCTGATGAGATATTAGAATTTACAGGGATTCATTATACAGCTTCTTCACAGCTTCCAGCCCCGGTACCGCAAAGCAGGCGAGTGGAGAGGGCAGATCATTCAATGGGAACCAGCCGATCTCACCGATGGCTCCGCCTTCTTCCAGATTACGAGCATGACCGCCAATCACCTTGGTGGAATAGAGCACGGATATCCAATGTTCCTTCTGTTGTGGCTGGATCGTCTCCGCCGTGCAGAGCAGACTGTCAATGGCGATATCCAGATTCACTTCCTCCTTGATTTCACGGATGACGGCAGTCTCCAGTGATTCGTAGGGATCGACTTTCCCGCCGGGAATACTCCAGGTGTGCTGCTCGGGCTGGCGATTCCGCCAGGCGAGAAGCACTTCGCCCCGTTCATTGAGGATGACCGCACCTACGCCGATACGAGGTGAAATTTCAGATTCACCTTTTGGAACAGAACTTAATTCCGACATTGACAGCGCAGCTTGTTCGTTCCCATTACGTTGTGAAAAACCACCCGCGTCCATTTCCCCAGATTGAGGAGTGTGAGTAGACTGGAATGACAATGGAAGCCCAGACTGCGCCGACCATTCTTCGGCAAGGATACTCATCGAGATCAGGTCATAATGCATGCCATCCCGCAAAACTGCAGAACGCTGGCGACCCTCTTCCCGAAATCCGACTTTTAGGTACGCACGTCTAGCCGCTTCATTGTATTCAATGACTTCCAGCGCAATCCGGTTCAGGTTCAATTCGTGGAAGCCATATCGAAGAATCAGAGCCAGAGCGTCGCTTCCGTAGCCTTTACCTCGATCATTTTCTTCGCCGATACCAATGGCCAGACGAGCCGACCGATTGTTCCATTCAATTCGGTAGAGGGCTGTGAATCCAATGAATCGGTTACCCTCCAGTGTACGCAATGCAAATTCAAATCCGTTGTCTCGGCGGACAGACGAAGAACCCGTTTCATCCGGCGTTAACGGGATCGCGATATCGGTATCCATGTTGCGCAAATATTCATAATCATCTGTGAAGCGGGAGAGACGCATGCAATCTTCCGGGCATGGGGCCGCTAATCTGACTTTGGAACCTTGAAAACCATTTAAATGACGTGGAGACATGTTGCACCTCTTTTATACGATATGAAATCATTCGTTTCTTCCCATTATACTACGAACAGGAGAGGATACCGAAAAATGGCACCAAACGAGCTACACTCAGGGAAAAACAACAAAAAAAAGCAGCCGTTTCGGGCTGCTTGTACATTCATTATTTCAGATCATTCAATAAATTCTTCATTTTTTTGTAATGTCCACTGACCCGATCAACCATGTAGTTATACATGAGCTGATTCTCCGAAAGATTCGCCATTTCCTTGTCAATGTCAACGTTATTGTTGTTATTGTTCATGGCTGTTTCGTTGTTCTCGACAATTCGGTACTGTACGATGGAAGAATTGGGATCACTGATAGGAAAGTGTTTGTCATGAGTCCGCTTCATGGCGAGCTGATCTGTTTTGCCATTTTCAACGATACGTCTCAGCTCTTCCTGAAACTCTACCGTTTTCTTTTTGTAGTTAGGCGTGTCTGCATTGGCTATGTTGTTGGTAATGGCATTATGCTGTGCAGTAAGCGCTTGTAACAGTGATTCGTTACGTCTTGTCGTATTCGTTTCGATCACGGGCTCAGTCTCCTTCACTGTAGATTGTACAGTTACTTCTATAATAAGAAATTAAGTTGCACACTGTCAACATAACAAAGAAAAAGACAAGCACATGCCGGAGGCCCCCCGATAAGAAGAACCCTGCCTTCATGAAATCTTGTCTTAGATTTTGCCCTAATGGATCAGCGTTGAACAACCTCTTTAAGAGGGACGATTAATATTTTTGCCGTAATAGATTTCGTCCATCTCCAGCTTCAGCCATTCTGTAATCTCCTGTTGTTCCTTCTTGCTGAGCTTATCCTTGGTGTACCCAAACAGATAATTGTCGAGATCAAATTCCCTCAGTTTACATTTGGTATGAAAAATATTCTCCTGATAGACGTTCACGTCAATCATGTCAAAGCTACTCTTGATCTCATCCGGAATATAATTCTGAATCGAGCCGATCTCATGGTCAATGAACAGCTTGCGTCCGCTCGTATCCCGCGTAAAACCACGGACCCTGTAATCCATCGTCATAATGTCCGTATCAAAGGAGTGGATCAGATAATTCAGTGCCTTAAGCGGTGAGATCTCACCACAGGTGGAGACATCAATATCCGCACGGAAGGTACTGATACCTTCACTAGGATGAAATTCAGGGTAGGTGTGCACAGTGATATGGCTTTTATCCAGCTGCATGACAACGTTATCGGGCAGAGGGCCGGGAGATTCATCAAGTGATTCTTCGGGGATCTCCACGATTGGACCCTCCGAGACAAGCATCGTAACACTCGCACCTTGAGGCACGTAATCCTGCTGAGCGACATTCAGCACGTGGGCTCCGATGATATCGGAGACGTTGTTCAGAATTTTGCTCAGCCGTGCGGCGTTATACTGTTCATCAATATATTCAATGTAAGCTTCGCGTTCGTCTTTGGTTTTGGTATAACAAATATCGTACATATTAAAGCTGAGCGACTTGGTCAGGTTGTTAAATCCATGCAGTTGAATGCGCTGCTCTGGCGTAATTGTCATGGTTGCAGTTCCCCTTATCCCATACGACATATCATCGCAGTTATAATACTACTTATACCCAACCTGCCTCGAAAAAAAACATATGTACGTCATTCGAAATACGATTTTCCTCTGATCACAGCTATGCATGAAAGGACTTCAGATAATCTACATTTTTTCAGAATGAAGAATCGTCGAAGTCCGCAATATCGTTCATGCGCTCATCCTCAGCTACAGATTGAATATCCTCTGAAGTGACACTGATGATTGTATAGTCCGCGTTCTGCTGTTTCTTCACGGCTTTTTCCTTCACAAAACGGGGACTGCCTTCGCCGGCATCTTCGTCATAGACGAGTAGAAGACCGTCGCTTTTACGCAGCAACAGGTCATCCCGTGCAGTGAACTGCCACGGCCCGATATAAGGTTGATTGCTAATCGCACCGTAATAGTCCACACCCGAGAGGATGGAACGGTAATACTCCTGCTTGTCTTCTTTCCATTGCTCCTCCGGGTTCTGAAAGGCAGTGATGATCGACAGTTTCAGATGTGGGTACGTCTTCTTCAGATCAATCACCACTTCGCAGGCCCACAGGTCCACACCGTATTGTCCCGGCGTCAGCACCCATTCCAAACCATCCTCGACAAGGGGAGTGAGGCGGGAAGAGATGGCTTTTTTGATAAAAGGAATACCTTCATGCTTCTGTCCAAAAATCTGCAATTCATGTGCCCGGTAACCGGTGATTAACAGGTTTTTCAGTGTCCGTTCCTCCTTTCAGGCATGATCAAGGTAAAGTTATTTCGCGGGTGGAGTTTCTGCACGGAACGGATACAGGAATGGCTTCGGAATATCCGTTTCGAATGACATTAACTCATCCGTTGTGGGATGGATAAACGAGAGTATACGTGCATGAAGTCCGAGACGGCCAAGGTCTCTTGTGCGTGCACCGTATTTTCTGTCACCAGCAATCGGATGTCCGAGATCTTCCATATGCACACGAATCTGATTTTTACGCCCTGTCTCCAGACGCACTTCCAGCAAGGAGAACTCACGGTTCGATTTCAGACGTTTGTAATGTGTGATGGCATGTTGTCCATCATTCGGACGAGAGCTGGAGTACATTTTCAGCGTTTTGGTTTCCTTCAGCCAGGAAGAGATGGTGCCTTCTTCTTTGGCTACCGAACCTTCAACAAGGGCAACGTAGACGCGGTCTTGCACATTTTCCTTCCAGTTGTTTTGCAGTTTCTGCTGTACCTCTTCACTTTTGGCGAACATCATCACACCCGATGTATCCCGATCCAGACGATGGACAACAAAGATCCGGTTGAGCGGATTGGTGCGGCGCACATGCTCTGTCAGTTGGCGATAAGCCGTCAGGTCATCTGTCTTGTCAGCGGCAATGGACAATAGTCCGGCTTCCTTGCGGATCACAATGATATCATCGTCTTCATGCAAAATGTTAATACCCGTCAAGGATGGAGCAGCAACTGCACCTTCTTTTCGAATGTAGACAATCTGACCTGGCGTCAGCGCTTCATTAAACTTGGTTACAACCTTCTGATCCACGGATACCTGTCCACGACCCAGAATGGACTTCACTGCGTTCCGTCCTGATTTCAGATGCTGCAACAGGAAGTTCAACAGTTCATCCGGTTCAGTTACTTTGTACTGGCGTGGTGGTTCCTGCTTGCGATAGTAGGAATTGCCTGGTCGTTTGGATGCGCTGGCATTTTTGGGTTTGTTGCCTCCAGCTTTCTTGGGTGCACCCGATGATTTCGCGGTTATTGGCTTCTTATTCTCCTCCGTATTGCGTGATGCGGGAGCACCTGATGTTTTGGCAGATGAGAAGTTGGACTTGCCGGAACGTGCTGAAGATGAACCTGCATAAGATTTCCCCTTGGCCGAGGCCGATGTCTTGCTGGTTGGACGTTTGCGTTTATTCATGAATAGTAATCTCCTTCTGAACAGCCTGTACCGCTTGTGTGCATACGATCCGTTCATTTTCGTTATGCAGTTCAATATACCATTAACAGTCGACAAATAAAAATAGGTTCATACAATCTGCTATACATCCAATCATAAGAGTAGTGAGATTCATAGGATAGGGTATCCCATAGCATTGGAGGTGTTACTCATGGGCGTGTTTCTCGATATGAGAACTTCGATGAACTCGGCAACCGTAGGACAGCCCGGTTTGTCACTGTCAGAATCCCCGACAGCTTTTGGCACCATTGGTCTACAGACGCAGGGTGTGGTGAATCCCATTATTACGTTGAACGGGACAGTAGGTGTTACGGGAGAACTGGGAGATACCTTTGTTGTGGAGCTTGTGCGGGGTTTTTTATATGATCCTTTCTATATCATCTACCGTGCTGAAGGTACGATTGGACAGAACGGAGGTGCCGAATTCCATTCGTTCACAGCTCAGGATCTGTCTGCACCACCAGCATTGGAAAGTGTGTATACTTCGTTCATCTCGGGGGTGTCCACAGCAGTAAGAACCGGGCCGGAGATGTTATACGGTATTGCAGCCACCGTTTAGTAGTGAAAGGCGAAATATAACAGGCAGAGTGCTTCGTCATCACTTCTGTTGACGGCAGAGTTCGCTTCATACCCCAGATACGCAAGACAATGCAACGATAGGTTTCGACTAGCGCTCAGCAAGAAACCCCCGGCTCAAGAAGTCGGGGGTTTTTGCCGTACAAGCAACTGCACGTTTCAATACAAATCACGAAACTAAAGTTTGAAACTGTCCAGGATCAGTTGGCACGGCCTTTCAGAATGATGTTGTTGGCTTTGCCAAAGTCAATGGCCACTTTGCCTGCAAGTGCAGCTGTTCGCTCCGCAAGGATAACCGCGTTGACGCCACAGGAGAAGAGAGCGACATCGAAGGTATGTTGATTATTCTGAATCCAGTGCAGCGTTTCATCCATTTGATCATAGCTGTCGAAGGGCAGGGCAGTCACAATGTTCAGATTATACGGATCACGTTCGAGCATGGCACGCAGAGCCTCAATTTCACGAGTAACGAGTAACACACGCTTGCCTGCAAGCATCTGCCAGAAACGCGGGTTCTGCGCCAGTTCCCGATTAACACAGGCGTGACAAGTCATCGGAGGAGAGATGCCAAAGTGTGCAAATACCATGTCGGTCAGGGGTCTTTTAAGATAATCGGGAGCATTGATGGTGCTGTCACCACGAGGAAGAATGCCCACGATATCGGCACGTTGCAAGGAAGCGGCGACTTCATCCCGTAGTTTCGGGTTGGGAAGACGAAGTCCCTTTTGCCCTAAGTTGGCTTTCTTAGCCCAACGCTCCTGAAGGACCTGTTCCGTGGGCCATACGGTTTCTTGAGACATGACGATATTCTCGCCATCACCGACTCTTACAAGAGACAGCGGTCGGTGTTCCAGAAGTGCCGCTTCGAGCTGATCAAGCACACCTTCCATTTCAAGATAGATCGAATTCATTTGATGGGTTGCCTCCTTTGAAAATTGAACTGTTCTATTCTATGTTGCGAATACCGTAACGATATGTACGTTCGACCCAAAGGGCGCCATCTTCGGTTGTATATCAATCTATTTATATGAAAGTTAGTACATCTGTCGGTACCGCTTCTATCAACGTTTCATACGATATAGAGTGCTGGATTCACAAGCGAGATGTGGCTTGAAAGCGATCAGATAGATAGAAGATGGTCTTCGTAGGAAGACGGCATCAAAACTATGAAAACAGTCTGTATCCGGTAAACGGAACTTGCAGCGTTCATGAGGAGGAATGTTATGTCCAGGAAAGTTGTGATTGAGATTAACTTTAACAATTACGGGATGGACCCACAGCGATTAACGCGGGAATGGCTGGAGCGTCGGATGGGCATCTTCCGCACGTTCACATTGCATTGCCTGAAGGCGCAGACGAATCAGGATTTCCTCACAGTGGTGAAGTTGTCCAAGGAATCCGGGGAATTAATGCAGGAGATTCTGGCGGGTCAGGAGCCGCTTCCCTCCAATATTCGTTTTGGAACCAATATGGAGAGTGTGCGTGCCATTTTGGCGTTTGCCAATGGTTCGGAGCAACTCTATATTGCCCGTCTGGATTCGGATGATTTATACCATAAAACCTTTGTTCAACAGCTCTACGATATTCAACCACAGCAGCAGACGATGGCATTGATTAACCAGAACGGATATCTGTGGGACAGTGTGAATAACGAGATGGCCCCAGCGTTTCACCGTTCTCCACAGTTCTATGTCTACTTATATAAGACAGCCGAATACGCAGCAGGATACCGGGTCAAGCTTCCGGGCAGAGGTACACATGGCAATGTCATTGAACTGCCGCACGAGCTGCTTGCTCCGCGCAATTATGTCAACATCGTGCATTCGAGCAATACTTCAACCAAAAAGGTACCGCCCAAAGACCGGTTAAGCCGGGATGAGATGGCACAGGTACTACGCGAATTCATGATCTGATCAGGGAGGGATTCATCCATGATTCAAGGACAAACGATTCTGATCACTGGAGGAACGGGCTCCTGGGGTCAAAAGCTGACTGAGGTACTGCTGGAGCAGGACCCGGCTGAGATTCGCCTTCTGTCACGTAATGAATACGCCCAGATTGCGATGCAGCGAGAGTTCAACCATGATCCGCGTCTGCGATTCATCATTGGGGATATCCGCGATTATCGGGCAGTGGAAGATGCATGCAGAGGTGTGGATGTGCTCTTCCATCTGGCTGCACTGAAGCATGTTCCGGTCTGCGAGGACCAGCCAGATGAAGCGTTCAAGACCAATGTGATCGGTACCCAGAATATTATTCGGGCTGCGATACGCATGCAGGTTGCCAAAGTCATCGATGTGTCCACAGATAAGGCGGTAGATCCGATTAACGTATATGGCATGACAAAGGCTTTGGGTGAAAAAATGATGATTCGTGCCAACTGGCTAAGTGAAGGTACCCGGTTTGTCTGCATCCGCGGGGGCAATGTGCTTGGAACCAGTGGCAGTGTTGTGCCCTTGTTCCGTCGTCAGATCGATGAAGGCAAAAGCCCGACCATTACGGACAAAGGCATGACCCGTTTTTTCCTGACGCGTACCGAAGCTATACATTTACTGCTTAAGGCGGCTGAGGCGGCCGTGGGCGGAGAGACTTTTGTGATGAAAATGAAAGCTTGCAAGATGACGGAACTTGCATCCGTCATGTTGGAACAGGCAGGTCGTCCATCCTTCGATTATAAGGTGACGGGAATACGTCCAGGCGAGAAATTACATGAAGTCCTGATCTCGCCCTATGAAGCGCCGCGTACGTATCAATATGATGCGCAGTATTATGTCATCCTGCCGGAGCACAAGGACAAGAGCCTGACGGATCAGTACAGCAGTCTGCCACGTGTGAACTTCTCCGAGTATCGCTCGGACAGTGCCATGATGAACAAACCAGCGATTGCCCGGTTTTTGCGTGAAGGTGGCTATATCGATTAGGGTGTATCTCAAAACTCGTTCGGAGTTTTCAGACACGCCCACCGAGGGGAGGCGGAGCGTTTGGAGGTGGTAGGAATGGAAGAAAATCATCAGCACAACCAGCACGAAGGTAATGAAGAGTTACAGCAACGTACCCTAATACAACATATTAATGACCGCTCCCTAAAAGCTGTTGTCATTGGTCTAGGCTATGTTGGTTTACCCATGGCTGTAGAGATAGCACAGGCCGGTTATCAAGTCCACGGGATTGACATCGATACTTCGAAGGTAGCTAAGCTGTGTGCCGGGCATTCGTATGTCATAGGTATAGAAGATGATGTTGTGCAGTCGCTTATGCAGGCTGGGTTATTCACGGCAAGCACCGATTATGCAGCGGTGGCACAGGCCAATGTCATTGTAATCTGTGTGCCCACCCCGCTGACTGCCGAGCATCAACCGGATATCTCGTATATCTCGGCCGCGGTGGATGGCATGACTCCGTATTTGCAGGAAGGCAGCCTGGTTATTCTGGAAAGCACGACATATCCGGGCACAACGGAGGAACGCGTGAAACAACCGATTGAAGCGGCAAACGGCTGGCGAGCTGGAGAACAGTTCTACGTCTGTTATTCTCCAGAGCGTGTAGATCCGGGCAGTGTGCATTATGGTGTGAAAAATACCCCGAAGATTATTGGCGGTTCGACACCCGCATGTCTGAATTATGGTAACCAGTTCTACGGCTCGTTCCTCAACGAAGTTGTTCCGGTTAGTTCAACAACGGTAGCGGAGACGGCAAAGCTGTTCGAAAATACATTTCGCAGTGTCAATATTGCACTCGTGAATGAGCTGACCCCAGCCTGTGAACAGATGGGGGTAAACATCTGGGAAGTACTGAATGCGGCGGCAACCAAGCCGTTTGGTTATATGCCATTCTATCCCGGTCCCGGCATCGGCGGGCACTGTATCCCAATCGATCCGATCTATCTGTCCTGGGCTGCAAACCGTCAGGGATCGGAGCTGCAATTCATCCAGCTGGCGGATGCAACCAATCGACAAATGCCAGAGAGAGTGGTGAAGCGTGCCTCGGAGCTGCTGGAGCAGAATGGTGTAACTATGCGAGGAGCACGTGTTGTACTGGCGGGTATGGCTTACAAAAAAGACATTGATGACCTGCGTGAATCGCCAGCGCTGGACGTTTATCGGCTGCTAAGCGCAGCGGGCGCAGATGTGGTTTTCACCGATCCAATGGTGCCTGTCTTCCGTAAGGATGATGGTACAGTGCTGCACTCTTGTCCAGCGGTGCCAGAATTATGGACAGGAGCTGATCTGGTGATCATCACCACGGATCATTCGGCATTCGATTATCAGGAGATGGCAGACCATGCAAAGCTGATTTTTGATACACGCAATGCAACGGCCGGATGCCTCGGGGGAAATATTGTGGTGCTGGGTCAGCCGGTTCACCGGGTGAAAACGGGAGAAACCTATGGCCAATCATGATCGAGTGAGTGAACGCTATTACGGCGAGATTAATTCGGAAGATTCTCATGAAGCGACGAGAACGCGTATCCACTGGATGTGCCGTGAGGCGACAGGCAAACGCATCCTGGATGTCGGGTGCAGTCAGGGCATTACGTCCATTCTGCTGGCACGTGAAGGATTTCGTGTGACAGGGATCGATCTGGAAGAAGAAAGTGTCCGGTATGCGCAAGCTGAGCTTGCGAAAGAGTCTAGGCCAGTTAGGAACAATGTGGATTTTCGAATGCTGGATATTACGCAATGGAAAGTAAGGACTGCCTTTGATACTGTGCTGCTTGGAGAAGTGCTGGAGCATTTTGCTCATCCGGAGACGTTGTTGATCCAGATTTATCGGCTGTTGCAAGAAGATGGGACGTTGGTTGTGACTGTGCCGTATGGGTATCACCCGTTCTATGACCACAAGCAGACCTTCTATGCGGGAAGCCTGGCGATGACCCTGATGCCGTATTTTGAAGTCTTGAAACTCGAAATTCATCATAAATATCTATGTTGCGTGGCCCGCAAACGGCGGAATACACAGCTGCATATGTCGCCGACTTTGGACCAACTGATGGAGTGGATGGAGCTGGATCATGTCCATTTTGCCGAGGTGGAACATCAGCACCTCCGCGTAATGAAACAGCGCAAGAAGGCATTGGACAGTGCGGTGGAGCAGGTGAAACGGCTTCGCCGTCAGGAGAGTGGGGAAGGGTAGCGGTGAAGGTAGGGACAGTGGCAAGGGCAGGGGTATTCTAACGAATCTCACACGTCTTATTTTGATGAATTAGACGAGATGAGAAATGTAACGAATCTCAGCGGCGCTATTTCATCTGAAAGCTGCGATAAACGACGAATGGATGCCTATAATGCGAGAATAGCGGGTCTCAGATTCGTTACATTTACCAACTGGCTGAAATACACCGAATAGCGTCGCCTCAGTTCGTTAGCCACAGTGAAGATGAAATAAATTCTTTATTGAACTTTGAGATTTGGGAGAATGAGTGTGAAAGCAGCCTCTTGTAGTGGTAGCGCTGATTCTTGGTTTACAAGTTAATCGTAAGTTTGAAGAGAAAATTGGAGTGGCTTAGTACCAGTACCTGGTCAATGAAAGAACAAACCCGTTATGACATTTCGCAATACGCGTACGACAGGAAGGGGCTCAAAACGTGATCACCATCAGTCTGTGCATGATTGTGAAGAACGAGGAACGCACGCTGGCGCGCTGTCTGGACTCGGTTGCCGGCATCGCGGACGAGATCGTCATTGTGGATACCGGTTCATCGGATCGCACGATGGACATCGCTGCGCAGTATACCGACCAGGTCTACACATATGAATGGACGGAAGACTTTGCCGGAGCGCGGAATGAGTCATTCGCCAAGGCCACGCAGGAGTATATCCTGTGGCTGGATGCGGATGATGTGCTGCTGCCCGCGGAACGGGCGAAGCTGGAGGTGTTGAAGCAGCAGCTTCCGTCCGGGGGGAAGACGGAAGCTGTGATCTTGAACTACACGCTGGCCGAGGGAGCGGAGGGAAGTCCACTTGTGACGGACCGACGCCTTCGCCTGGTCAAGCGGGATGCCGGGTGCCGCTGGCATGGCCGGCTGCACGAGCAGCTTAGCTTTCCGCGGGGCGAGGTCATTACGGCAGATATTGCCGTCACGCATCGCCGCGAAGCGGGACATCATTCGGCGCGAAACGTGCGCATTCTGCGCAAATGGATCGCCGAAGAGGGCGTAGCCCAAGGTCGCCTGCTGTTTTATTATGCAGGCGAATGTTATGACCGCCAGCGTTATGCGGCGGCGGCACTCGGTTACGCGAAGCTGCTGGAGCAGCCAAGCGGTTACCGCGAGGATCGCCTGATTGCCTGCGCGCGGTTAGCGGAATGTTATGAACGACTGGGTGAGCCGGGCCGTAAGCTCGGCGCATTGCTGCAGTCGTTCCAGTATGATCTGCCACATGCCGATTTCTGCTGCGCTATTGCGGCCTGTTTCCATGAACGGCAGGAACCCGTCTCGGCGATCTACTGGTATATGCAGGCGGTGGACGTGAGCAGCCGCGATCCGGGTCTGCGCCCGGTGCCTATGGCTTGCCGTACATGGCTGCCACATGCTCGTTTATCCCTTTGTTATGCCCATCTGGGCAACTGGGAGCAGGCACTCATGCATAACACCAAAGCCCGTGAGTACTTGCCCAACGATCCCGGGTTGCTTGCCAATCGCCAGAAGCTCGAAGTTGTGGTACGCAAAGAGATGAAGGAGCGGGAAGAACGTGGTGAAGTGTCACCGCGTAAGTAGGGAGACGAACTGGGACAGATGAGGACAGAAGGGTTTGACGCGGGATTAGGAAATAGGGGGAAATAAATTGAAGTAGAAGTGAAATAACAACAAAAACTAATTCGTTGCTGGTAGGATGCGATAGGGCGGATCAGTGAAAATAAGGGTTGAGTGGAAATAGAGTGTAAGGCACAATTGCGAGCAGAAGCAGAAGCAGAAGCAGAAGCAGAAGCAGAAGCAGAAGCAGAAGCAGAAGCAGAAGCAGAAGCAGAAGCAGAAGCAGAAGCAGAAGCAGAAGCAGAAGCAGAAGCAGAAGCAGAAGCAGAAGCAGAAGCAGAAGCAGAAGCAGAAGCAGAAGCAGAAGCAGAAGCAGAAGCAGAAGCAGAAGCAGAAGCAGAAGCAGAAGCAGAAGCAGAAGCAGAAGCAGAAGCAGAAGCAGAAGCAGAAGCAGAAGCAGAAGCAGAAGCAGAAGCAGAAGCAGAAGCAGAAGCAGAAGCAGAAGCAGAAGCAGAAGCAGAAGCAGAAGCAGAAGCAGAAGCAGAAGCAGAAGCAGAAGCAGAAGCAGAAGCAGAAGCAGAAGCAGAAGCAGAAGCAGAAGCAGAAGCAGAAGCAGAAGCAGAAGCAGAAGCAGAAGCAGAAGCAGAAGCAGAAGCAGAAGCAGAAGCAGAAGCAGAAGCAGAAGCAGAAGCAGAAGCAGAAGAGGTAGAATAGATGTGATAGATAAGTTATGTGCTGCCATATATTTAAAGTTCCATAGCTACGAAGTTGTTAATAAACAAGCATATTAGATCACAATGAAGTATAAGTAATTACACGATAACATGTAGAACAAGCGTAGCCCCGCTTAACCGAAAGAGTCGGTGAGCGGGGCTTTTTACGCTTCTCGTGGCGCGTGTACCTCTTGCCATGGTGTAATGAAAGTAGCATTTGGTGAAATTTTCACAAGGCATACAGAGCATTGGGACTTTTGACATGCGGTGCAGTGAGGATTACTCATCAAGATGAGCCGTCGAGTGTTCAAGGCCATCATATTAGCGGCTAAGTTATTTTACTTTTCGGGTGCTGGGCATCGCACAGACTGGTCCTTCATTCGTAAGCTTTTGCAAGCCCAGCCCCAGCCATCATATATTTCGTCATCGATATTGAGGGTCATGGTCTCATCCGTATATTCATTCCAGTTTTCAATCCGGAGTATGTTTTCACTGTCCCATTCGAGATGGTTATTTCCGTGGTGCTTGGCACGATAGATCGTTTTTACCGTGGCGTCCTCAGGTGCATTTGTCTTCTTAACATCGAACCAGATTGTAACGCCGCCTGCCGCACCACCGTAAGGTAAACCGTAAATTTCGGCAGTATACTCACCATTCCTTGAAGGCATGGAATAACTCAATTCCCCCAGCTCAGAACGGTCAAACGTGGAGAAGTAAGGACGGAGCCAGAAATACAGGAATACAGCGGCAAACAGTACAAGAATCAACAATGTAAATGTAGTGAGAATAGGGTGTCTACGTATCCAAGGTTTGCGAGAATCTGTATGGGATGAACTTGAATTAGCTTGAGTATTTGAGTCCATAAGGTTGAACCTCCATTTGCAACTTACAGTGAAATTTGCTTTGCAGGAATATAAATGTCCAACTCTCCGTAGTGGTCCTGAGCCAGACTGCCGTCAATTCTTTCAAAATAGTATGGATCACTCTTCTCGTACCCCGAATGGCTCTGCCAATATTCATCGATAAATGTCCAGACACTGTCCAGATGATCAATATTGATGAGACTTGGATGGAAATCACAGACAAATTTGAATACGGCATACTGGTTGGCCGGGACCTCAATTCCGTCCAGTTCTTCAGGGATATGATCCAGACTGGTGACCTCTACAGACGGCTGATATGTACTGTAATCCTCGTTAATTTCATTGGTAAATCCGATATATACGTTGGGTTGCAACACGTTAGGAATCGAATGAAAGTGTTTTTCGAAAAAGTCGTTGCCTGCTGAATTGGCTTCATAGTGCTCTTCGTTATCTGCATACCGAATGTGGGACCGTTGCCCAATGAGTTTCATAGCCGGTTTTCGTACATACGTTGGTTTGAAAATGTATCCATATGGAAGCGTTGTGATCATGGACGAAGTCATGCGGGCTGTAAATTCAAGGTCTCCAGCTCCCTGTTTGCGATACTGCAGGGGGGTAATGCCGAAGGCTTGTTTGAAAGCACGTATGTAGGATTGTTCATGTTCAAAAGCGTAATGTCCGCTGATATCGATGATTTTCCAATTCAGGTTCACCAATTGCTCCAGGCTGCGTGCCAATTTGCGTGAGCGAATGTATTCTCCAGGCAATTGTCCGCTGACATGTTTGAACATGCGATGCAGGTGGAATTTGGATATATGAGTCACAGATGCCAGATGATCCAGCGTTAATTTGTCTTGAATATGGTCTTCTATGTAGTCGAATAGCTTATCCAATGTGTCTAGCAGATCATGTTGCATATCAATCTCCCTACTTCTAATAGTACTTACAGCAATAAATGTTCATTTTTTCCTTATCACCGATGATATCATAACCAAGTACATAATTTAATGACAAGATTGGAGAAAGCATCCATGTTTGCTGACAAAAAAAATTATACAACGTTAGGCATGTTAACTCGATTATGGACACTAACGGGCAAGTACCGTATGTTCATCATTCTGTTACTTTTCGCCGCATGTGTGGTCTCCCTGATTGAGGTCGGTTATTTGGAATCGATCCGAAGACTGGTCAAAGGCGCGACTGAAGCACAGTTTTCGTTACTCTACTCAGGGTTGATCATAGGCGTTAGCATTGTAGTATTACGATTGATTGTAACCGCATTCATGACGAGGGTCGAGACGTTATTCCAGCAAAAGACATTATTGTCTGTGCAGTCTCTACTGCTCTCATCCTTTAGCAACACAGAGACACGCAATCTGGCACATTATCATACGGGTGACCTAACCTCTAGGGTCTGGACTTCAGCCAAGGAAGCACAGAAGGGGATAAACCAACATGGCATTGAACTCGCCAAAAATATCATTCAGCTGATTCTTGCCTTTGCTTACTTCAGCTGGGTGAACTTGCCGCTGTCGTTGGCTATCATTGCATTCACATTGATCTATCCTCTTGTAACGGTAGGACTTGGTAAACGTCTACAAAGACGGCATGATCAGTTGAATACCAGCGCAGCGTCAAGAGATGAGATACTGACTGAAATCATCCAAGCCCCAGTTGAGATCCGAAGTTACGGACTCGCGGGTTATGTACACCATCATTTTAAAGATCGAATGGATCAAGTGTTCAGATATACGATGTCCGTATCTGTGTTACAACGACTTTCGGAAGCAGCCGGACGGGTCTCCACGTATGGTGGCATGATTCTGATTCTCTATCTAGGCGGCATGCAGGTCCTGAATGGACATATGGATGTAGGCGGACTGGCAGCTTTTCTGGTAGCAAGTAGTCAGTTAACACGTCCGATTGAATCGTTATCTGGGTTGTGGAATGATTTTATTGGTTCGGCTTCTCATGCGTCCAGAATCTTTGAAGTGCTGGATTTGGAGAGAAAGAACACGGTTGCTAATACCGGTACAAATACATATGTACGGTCCGATACGCATTTAGGCCAGCTTGAAAAACAATCTAAACCGGCTGGCATCAACGTGCAGCATGTGTCTTATAGGTATGCGGAGCAAGAAGAAGTGTTAACAGATATTTCTTTTGAGGCCAAGAAAGGAAAGCTTACTGTAATCACGGGGCCAAGTGGATGCGGGAAAACCACGTTATTGAAATTGATAGCCGGATTAGATAGACCTGTTACTGGTTCGATCCAGGTCATGAATCAGAAGAATTCACTGAAGGATATGCACGAAGTTCAGACAGGGCATGTCAATCAGGTGTATGTTCCGCAACAAGCCTTTATCTTCACAGGTACAGTGGAAGAGAATATTGTTTTTGGACAAGAGGGGATATCTGCGGATCAAGTAAAGGTTGCGGCCCATATGACGCATGCACATGACGCGATTATGCGTCAATCGCTCGGCTATGGGACAGAGCTTCAGCCGCAAGGCGGGACGATGTCGGGTGGTGAGCTTCAGCGTATTAGTTTAGCCAGAGCGATGCTGAGGAACCCGGATATTCTATTGTTGGATGAACCGACGTCATCCCAAGACCCGTGGCATGAGCAGCGATTGAATGATCTCTTTGCCCGAATCACTGCTGACAAAGGCACCACGGTTATTGCAGTTACTCATCGATTATCGCTGATAGAACGGGCGGATCAGGTCATCTATATTCAGAAAGGACGCGTCAAAGATACGGGGACTCATCGTGAATTGCTGGATCGTCCAAACGGATATCGAAGTTATATTGCGGAGCAGGATACGGAAGTGGAGGAACAGCATGAGTAACAAGATTGAAGATGCAGCATATGCCGATGACGTTGAAATGAAAAGCAGTCATGAGAAAAGCGGAGCATATGAGATAAATGAAAATAATGAAAATGAAAATATCGAAAATGAAGCTCATCATCAGATGAACGAAAGTGATGTTCCAGATGACCCAAAACAAGCTGTATCATTGGCAACGGTATGGCCCGTTATTTTTCGCTGGATGAAGCCTTATGGATTAGCTGTAGCGATCTTGTTCATTTTTATCGCAGCAGATGCGGTCTTTGATTGGGGACTAGCCTTTGTACAGGGATTCTTCGTGGATGCTATTCATGATGGGGGACAGGAACAGCTTAATGCTACCGCAATGATTTTCATCGCCATTCTGGCAGGATTTATTGTATTGCTCGCGATGCATCGTTATGTGCTGGTATGGCTCAAGGAATCGATGCAACGGGATATGTCCATGGATCTGTTGAAACTGTTAAACCGGATGCCCTATTCCTGGGTGCGCAGACAGAAGTCCGGGGATGTGATGCTTCGCATCAAGGAAGACACCAAGCATGGTGCAGAAGTTGTGGAGGCTATTGCAGAGGGTGTTACGGTTGTATTCATCATTGCTCTATCGCTGGGATACTTGTACAGAGCAGACGCATGGGTTGCGGTTATTGCCTTGGTAAGCGCAGGGGCAATCTGGTTTACGGCGAGGTTGTATGATCAGCGAATTATACATCTGTCCGATGAGGTCGAATCCAGGGAAGGCGAGTCCCAAGAACAGATTCAACAGTATGTTGAAGGGATACCGGTGATTCAGATGTATAATGCTTCACCGTGGTTTCTCGCACGATTTCGAACACAACAGCAATCACTGAATCGTGTTCAGGCTAAGTTGCAGATGACCCTGAGTATGTCGGATAACGTGGCGATGGCGGTGTTTGGCCTGGCTCAATTGGCAGCGTTGTTCCTTATTGCTTTGTCAGCGGCTAGGGGAACTTTGTCTCCGGGCATGGTTGTTGCAAGTAGTCTGCTGTTTGAACTGGTGGTGTGGCCAGTACTCGGCTTGTCCAGCCAGTGGAGTCAGATGCAAGCCAGCGTGGGTGCATTTGGACGTATCTCTGCATGGTTGAAATTGGCGGAGAACAAGAGGGCAGACACATCCAATACTAAGCACGAGGAGCTTGCACAGGGAATTTGTACCCAAGATCAAGGGAGTACACAAAAAGGGGCACATAAAGAGAACGAAATTGCTATGCTACGTCTTCAACAGGTTACGGTAACCGATGAAGACAGTGGTCGGAAGATTTTGGATCAGATTACGCTTAATCTGGTTCCTGGTGAACTGGTTGCGGTAGTTGGCGCCAGCGGTGCTGGCAAATCTACACTGTGCCAAGTGTGTGCAGGGTTGATCGAGCCAATAAACGGAAGCGTATTACTGGGTGATAAACATGTTGCAGAGTATGTAGAGATGGATGACCAGTCCAGACTCACGTATATGCCGCAGACACCTACTTTTTTCACAGGAACGATTGAAGATAATATTCGTCTGAGTTCAGACGTTACATTGGACAGAGTGAAGTTTGCGGCAGAGCAGGCAGGTTTGCATGAATATATTGAGGCACAGGAAGGACAATACGCAGCAATGTTGCATGAGAAAGGGGCCAATCTATCTGGAGGCCAGCAACAGCGACTGTCGCTTGCTAGACTCTTTACGAGGTCATCCGATCTGTATATTCTGGACGAACCAACGTCATCATTGGATATTCAGACAGAACAGAACGTAATGAATCACTTGCTGAACTTTATGAAAGGCAGCATAGGATTGCTTGTCACACATCGTATGGAGGTAGCTCGTCAGTGCTCTCGCATCCTTGTGATGGAACATGGCCGAATTGCGGAGGATGGGACGCATGAACAACTGATGCAGAGGAAAGGATTGTATTATCGTATGAATGCAAGAGGCGGTGATACAACATGAATGAATCTGGGGTTAAGAAAGTAATGGATACGCTGGAGTTCTTGAGTCAGGATCGGGAAGCACGTCGTTTGTATGAAGAGCGGCAGAAGTATTTGCATGACGAAGCTTCCATGATTGAGTGGGCTACGGAAAAGGGAATAGCTCAAGGAACAGCCAAGGGGATAGAAAAGGGATTAGTAGAAGGGGAAAAAAGAAAGATGATTGAGATTGCGAAGAAATTCCTCTCACTAGGGCTCGAAGTTTCTGTTATTGCAAAGGCCAGTGGTAAGCCGGAGTCTGAGGTAGAGTCGTTAAAAGATTAAAGTGAAGTTGTAAGGTTGTAAGGTATAGTAGCTTCACCAGATGAATGGGTACGGGTACACTAGCGTGATATGAGTGTGTCGGTTGTGAATAAAAGTTTACAGCAATCGTTTTGTCCAACTAAGGCAGGACGGTTGTTTTTATTTTGTTGAAGGGGCTTCAAACGTTTTACAGTAAAACGCGGTTGCTCATTCGGGGCTGGGCCGTTAAACTAAAGGGAGCGGCGTTTGCTTGACGGACAAGTCATGAGAACGCCATTTTGTTGTCAAGGATGCGGGATATGTGCCGCTTTCGGATGTCAGAATCGGATCGGACCAAGCTGGTGGAAAAACGCCGGTGATAAGTAAGGAGTCTTTACATGAGTGTGCAAACACCTACATTAGAAGAAGCGCAGGGTCTCCTGCAAAAATATTATGGCTACCCCGACTTCCGTGAGGGACAGAAAAAGATTGTAGCCAGTCTGCTGGAACGTGAAGATACGTTGGGTATTATGCCAACCGGGGGCGGTAAGTCGATCTGTTATCAGATCCCCGCTCTGTTATATTCGGGTCTGACGCTTGTTGTCTCCCCGTTGATCTCATTGATGAAGGACCAGGTCGATGCGTTGACGACCGCCGGAATTGCTGCCGCGTATATTAATAGTACACTGAGCGGCAAAGAAGTGAATGATCGCATCCGCGCGGCGCAGCGCGGTGAGCTGAAGTTGCTCTATGTCGCGCCTGAGCGACTGGAGCTGGATTGGTTCCGCGAGGAGATGGGCCATTTGCCGATCTCTTGCGTTGCCGTGGATGAGGCCCACTGTGTATCGCAGTGGGGGCATGATTTTCGGACAAGCTACCTGGCGGTAGCGCCGTTTGTGGACAGTTTGCCGGAGCGGCCGGTGGTTGCGGCCTTTACGGCTACAGCGACGCCCGAGGTCATGGGGGATATTCTGCGGCTGCTGCGTTTGCAGGACCCGCAGACGTATGTGACCGGACTTGGGCGGGATAATCTGGCGTTTAGCGTGCTGCGTGGCGAGAGCAAGAAGGATTTTGTCCTGAATTATGCGCGCGAGCATGCCAGCGAGCCAGGTATTATATACGCCGCGACCCGTAAGGACGTGGACGATCTGCATCAGCGTTTGTTGCAGGCGGGATTGCCCGCAGGACGCTACCATGCCGGCATGACGGACGATGAACGGTCCCAGAGCCAGGAAGCTTTTTTGTACGATGATATCCGAGTGATGGTGGCGACCAATGCTTTCGGGATGGGGATTGATAAGTCGAACGTGCGTTACGTTATTCATAACAGCATGCCGAAAAATATGGAGGCATACGTGCAGGAAGCCGGACGTGCAGGCCGGGATGGAGAGCCAAGCCAGTGTATTCTGTTATTCGGGGCACAGGACATTATCACCCAGAAGTTCTTGATTGAGCAGAATCCGATGGACGGCGACCGCAAACAGAACGATTACCGGAAGCTGCAACAGATGGTGGATTACTGTTACACGACGCGTTGTCTGCGCAGTGCGCAGCTGGATTATTTCGGTGAGGTGCATGACGATACACCTTGCGGTACTTGCAGTTCCTGTACGGACGACCGCGAGTTGGTAGACATGACGATTGATGCACAGAAAATATTCAGTTGCATTCACCGCATGCGTGAACGGTACGGTGTATCGCTGGTCGCTTCTGTGCTCAAGGGCTCCCGTGCCAAAAAAGTGCTCGATTACGGCTTCAACTCTCTGCCAACCTACGGCGTGATGGGTAATCGGACAGAGCGTGAGATATCGGAGATCATCAACGTGATGGTATCCGAAGGATATCTGATGCTGTCTGAGGGACAGTATCCGGTTGTGCGTTTGCAGCCACTAGCGGTTGAAGTGCTCAAAGGCCAGCGTGAAGTGATGCAGCGTGTTGTCCGCAAGACAGCGGCAACAGCTTCGGGTACGAACTATGGTGGACGCCGCGGACGCGATGCGATGCCATCTGCGGTTAATGAGACGGTATTTGAACAGTTACGCCTGATCCGGCGCGACTTGGCGGCGAAAGAGCATGTACCTTCATACATTATCTTTAATGATGCGACCCTGCGTGAGATGAGTGTGGTATGTCCACAGACAGAACGTGACATGCTGGATATCAAAGGGGTCGGTGAGGTCAAGTACCGCAAGTACGGACTTCCGTTCCTGGAGTTTTTCCAGAAGCAATCGGGCGAAGAAGTGGATACAGATGATGATGCGTTTTACGAGTATGAGTGAGTATGAAATGAGTAAGAGTGAATTGAGTATGAATTGTTAATTTTCACTTTCCAATCTTTGAAGTTGGTTGTCGCGTCTCTGTAGAGTGGACAAATGATGGCGAATTGTCTTTCAAAGGGTGGACATTGGCGTTAGGAATGGTCGACCGTATCGTATACAACATGTAGGTTCTAGGTGCGGGTTTTGTGCTGTATGTTGTGGTTCGGGTTTGACGGGGTGTATATGTCTTTTTGAAAAGAGTGTCCACTCTTTGAAAGACAAAAGTTGGATATGTCCATGAGACATGGAATGGCTAGTTCAAAAGAGGTTTAGATGAACAGCATCCGGGGCAGGATGGCTGTGCAGCTTTCCTTTTATCAAAAAAATATGGTCTGGGTGTCCAGGCAAAGGTTGTGAACCATGAAGGTTATTCTTTCTACATTAAATGCAAAGTACATCCATACCTCTTTGGCCTTGCGATGTCTGAAGGCGTACAGTGAGAAGGATTTTGATATTGACCTGGCGGAGTATACGATCAAGGACCCGGTGATGAATATTGTGTCTGATCTGTACCAGCGCGGCGCGGACGTGATTGGTTTCTCTTGTTACATCTGGAACATTGAAGAGACGATCAAGGTCATTGATAACCTGAAAAAGGTTATGCCGAACGTGAAAATTCTGCTGGGCGGGCCGGAAGTGTCCTACGACACGGAATATTGGATGAACCGGATTCCCAATGTGGATTTCATCGTGATGGGTGAAGGGGAAGAGACGCTGCATCAGCTTTTGATGGAGCTGGAAGGAAGCAAGAAGTTCCACTTTGTCTATGGACTGGCATATCGCAAAGGGGAAGAGGTCATTCTCATGCCAGGACGCCCGAAAGCGGATCTGAACGATCTGCCATCACCGCACCGTTTTGATGAGGATATCCCGGAGCTTGGGAAACGGGTTGTTTATTTTGAGACCAGTCGGGGCTGTCCGTTCAGTTGTCAGTTCTGTCTGTCCAGTATAGAGGTCGGCGTGCGCTATTACGATATTGAGCGGACGAAGTCGGACATTCTGTACCTGATTGAGAAGGGCGCAAAGCTGATTAAGTTTGTGGACCGGACGTTCAACATCAAGCGGGATTATGCGCTCGAAATGTTCAAATTCCTGATCGAGAATCATCAGGGGACGGTGTTCCAGTTTGAAATTACGGCGGATATTATGCGTCCCGAAGTACTGGACTATCTTGCAGAGAATGCGCCGCCGGGCACATTCCGGTTCGAGATCGGGGTTCAGTCCACGAATGATCCGACCAATGAACTGGTGAAACGTCGCCAGAACTTTACCAAGCTGAGCCGGACCGTGAACAAGGTAAAAGCCAGCGGGAAAATCGACCAGCATTTGGATCTCATCGCCGGACTGCCGGAGGAAGATTACAATACGTTCCGCAAAACGTTTAACGATGTGTTTGCACTGGGGCCGGAAGAGCTTCAACTCGGATTCCTCAAAATGCTACGTGGTACAGGTCTGCGTCTGGATGCGGAGAAGTATAACTACACATACATGGATCACGCGCCGTATGAGATTCTGGGCAGTGACGTGTTGCCGTTCAGTGACATCGTACGCCTGAAGCGGCTGGAGGATGTGTTGGAGAAATACTGGAACGCACACCGGATGGACCATACGCTGAAGTATCTGATGGAGCAGGAGTTCAACTCGCCGTTTGATTTCTTCCAGGCGTTCGGGGATTACTGGGAAGGTCAGGGTTGGCAGAAGATTGGTCACCAACTGGAGGATTTGTTCACTCGTCTGCACAGCTTCCTGGAGTCGCGGAATACGCCGCATATGGATATCGTGCTTGGCCTGATGAAGCTGGACTATTTCCTCGGTCACAAATACAAACCACGCAAAATCTGGTGGGAAGATCCGCTTCAGAAAGACCAGTGGGCGGGTTATATGAAAACGTTGGCTGAACGTCCAGAAGACGTTCGACTGCCACGTGTTGCCGGCGCCGCAGGCACGGCTTGGTTGGAAAGCAGCGGCACGGGTGCGAGTGTCGCTGCGGGAAGTTCGGCTGCTGCCGGAGAAGACTCTGCCGCAGATGCGGCGGGTGTGATCGGCAGCGAAGTCGGGGATGCAGCGTCGCTCACTTCGGGCGACGCAACAGGGTCCGCCGCGGATGGAGCGGCGGACATGGTGGACGGCAACGCTTCGCGTGCGTTGCCGATGACCTCGGCCATGACCGCACAGACGGTCATGGGTGCCCGTGCTTTCGCCGACCTTGGTCTCGGCGAAAAGGAACTGCAGAAGCACACCGTATTGGATGTGCTTCCGTTCCGGCTTGAGCGTGTGCTAGCTGGCGCCAGCCCGCTTGCCGCGAAAGGCCGGACGCTGCTGGTCGTTGTGTACCAGCAGCATGAAGGGCAGCAGGCGCAGTATTACACGCTGCCGCTGGGAGAAGAAGCCGCTGCTATGTAGGTGCAGCGGCCTGAGATAAGCTGTATGGCCTATTGGCATCATTCAGCAGGAAGATGTGCCACAGCTTTACGGTCCGTGGCACGTTTGGGGCAGGCATCACCGCTATGTGCGGGGGATGCCCGACTTGATGAGCACCGCGCTATTGACCGCGGTGCTTCTCAATGAGGTGCTGCCCATTGGGCGCAGCACCTCATCCTTACGCGGCTTGTCATTGCACAAGTCGCGCTCCGTACTACTTTTTACAACAGCATATATGTTCCGAAAGCATCGGAAGGCCGTCTGATTCCCTAGGGGATGAAGAAGGGCCTTCCTTTTTGTTTTTCAGAATGATAGCAATAGCATAAACAACCCAATCGAAGGAGAGTTTCCTATGAATGAACATGCTACTACCACAGAGACGATTACCATAACAAAAGGTTCCGCTGAATTACTGCACATCTACATCCCGTATAACCCTGCATATATTGAGCGCATTCGTCGGATCAAGGGCAGAAGGTGGGAATCCAAACCAAAAGTGTGGATCATCCCTTACACCAGAGCCGCTATACAGGAGTTCATGAATCAATTTGATTCAGAAGATGTTCAGATTGCCCCGGAGTTGTGGGTGGAAAGCGAGGATTTACAGCAATGGAAAACTAGCAAGGGAAGTAATCAATGGAGCAAAGAGCCGTTACAGAAGGCATTAACATTACGAGGATACAGCCGCAAAACGATCAAAGCCTATTGTAATCAGGTCGAACGTTTTCTAAGGAGCATTCCTCGTGAAAGTACAGATATGACTGCATCCAATGTGCAGACTTATTGCTTAGGTTTGCTAGAGCAAGGCATCTCCCATTCAAGCGTGAATCAAACGATCAGCGCAATTCGCTTCTATTGCAAACATGTACTCCATCATCCTACAGATATCCAGTATATTCGTCCCAAAAAGCAGATAAAATTACCTAAAGTCATGTCAGAAAAAGAAGTTGCTCAACTGCTCAAATCTGTTACCAATCTAAAGCATAAGACGATTCTGTTTCTCACGTATTCTTCTGGTCTTCGTGTTTGGCGAAGTCGTTCGTCTTCAATGCAGCGATCTGGATATTGAGCGTCAGACACTTATTGTACGGCAGGGAAAAGGTCAGAAGGATCGGAGAACTCTTCTCTCTAACCTAGCTTGGGAAATTGTGCAGGAATACATTATGGAGTATAGACCCAATCGTTGGTTATTTCCGGGACAATCTTCGGATCGGCCTCTTACCGAACGCAGCGTACAGAAGGTTTTTGAAGAAGCTAGACAACGCGCAGGTATTGTAAAAAAGGTTAGTATTCATGCCTTAAGGCACTCCTTCGCTACGCATTTACTGGAAAACGGAACAGACTTGCGCTACATTCAGGAGCGACTTGGTCATACGAGTGAACGAACAACTCAGCGATATACGCATGTGAGTATGAAAAATATTCAATGTATTCAGAGCCCGCTGGATCGTTTGGATCTGGGAGAGTGAGTTCTCCTATAAATCTACCTTTTTCACCAAATTATTCTTCGCAAATACTACAGCATCGGTTATCATAGACGTAGTTCGGATATCAGGCAAGATCTGTGGTATTTACGAAGTGCATAAATTAGATGTTAGCCGAAATCCGTAGAGGAGAATATAGATTATGAAACAGAGATACAAATGTCCTTGCTGTGGTTACTTAACCCTTTTCGAACTGTTTGAAATATGTAGCATGTGTAACTGGGAAGACGATGGACAGGACGACTCGCATGCTGAAGAAAGGTGGGGAGGGCCAAATGGAGACTATACATTAAGTGAAGCAAGGGCGAATTTTAAAAGACATCTCCATATGTATAGAGAGCCAATTGAAGATAAATATGAATACTCACTAAAAAAATTATTAATCCAAAAACATCACATATACATAGAGAACAATGAAATGGCGTTATGGGAACAAATAATTGATGTTAAGACTAAGTTAGATAACCTTATAGGGGAAAAGATCACTAAATACGAAAAAGATATAGAAAATCGTAGAAAGAATGGATATGAAGGTGACTCAGAGGACATCGGCTAACATAACATTCCTACGTCGTCGCTATCGCTCCTTGGTCGCCAAGAGGATTTTCTGAGAAGTGTAATCAGGCGACACATTCAATCGGCTAAGTCTGACGACCCGGACCTACGGTCCTTAAGCCGCTTGAACGTCAGGAATGGTAACGTTATCCGAAACCTTTCATATTTCTCGAAGGAGGATTCGAAGATGAATGTAAAAGAAAAATTTAATGCAAGTATGTATGTTGATATGTATCATGACTCATTTTTTCACATTCAGTCAAGTTTTGAGGGGGTTGAAGAATGTAAAAATAATCCTCAAATGAGAATAGAATTACAGGGATATGCTGAAGATGTTTTCAAACATTCGCTAACTGTTATATTTTTCACAGTTGCTACACTTGAGGCTGCTTTGTTTATTTATGGAAATACCATAACTCAACCAATAATCAATTCCACAAATATAGGTGCGTTTAATAGATGGAATAGAATTATAAAAGAGAAAACTAAAAAATCTAAACCCATTAACAATAAGCTAGCAAAAAAGGTGAGAAAACTTATTAAATTAAGAAACGAAATAGTTCATTTACAACCATTACAAGATCGAATTGAATTATTAAGCATTATCGAATTTATAAAGGATCTTAGAAATGAAGCTAGAGAAGCTGCAAATACAACAGAAGAATTTCTTTTAGCAATTCGAAGCTATGATGAAAGTAGTGAAATAATGAATGAAGTTTTAGAGAGAATTAATTATTGGAAGTCATATATAGACATCGGAAAATAATATGAGGTTTAGGGCTTCGGATAACATAATATTCAAGCAGCGGCTCCGTTGGAGCCTCGGTCTGCGGGATGGATTTCAAAGAGGGATTTCAGCAGACAACCCCGTTGGGGTTCATGAATACAGGAACGTTAGACGAAATAGCCTATTAAGTGATTAAAGGAGAGATACAATGGAAATCATTTTTCTGAGACCTGGAGTAGAAAATGAAGCTTTAAATGAAATTATTTCAGTAATTAATAACACAGAAAGAATTATAAGAGTAGCAGTTGCATATTTCACACATCCTCAGATAGCCACGGCCTTAATAAATCGTAATAAACAGGGAAGGAGGACACACTTTTTATTAAATACATCTGATATTATTCGCCCAGTAGGTGCTAGTTCGGAAATAGTAGTTTCTAAAGAACTGATGAAAGTAATTAATGAAGCTGACTACAACACTGAACTAAAAATAAAAAGCCTTGGACTAAGATCAAGAGGCAGGTATCAAAATATGCATCATAAATTTATGGTTTCAGATGATGTTGTGATATTTGGTTCAGTTAATTGGACTACAGCGGCACTGCATGGAAATTATGAGTGTTTAATTAAAACGAGTGATATTGAATTGATCGAAAAATTTATTGAGGAATTTGATGAAATCTGGAATCATGCTCAAGAGCTATACACTGATAAAGGTCAAATAAGGAGAATAATGTGTCCTGTATGTGAGGATTCAGAAGGGGTCGATTTTGAAAGTTACGGACCAATATGTACTTATTGTGGTCATAAATTTAATCTAGTATAGAACTTTGCAAGTATTTCAAGAAGACAGGCAACAACGTCTAACATAATATTCACGCTACGGGCATTCGCCCTAGGTGCGGCGTTTGCCGGACACTCAGCATGTGCTGAGTCGTGAATACAGGAACGTTATACGACAGAATCAAACAAAAAAAATCAAAGATAATGGTTAAAGAAAATTAATTCACATACATAGAATATTTATGGAGGTGTAGAATGTATCACAATTTTGTGCTAGTCCAAAAAATAAATAAACATGCAGACTTAAAGGTTTACTTTGCAACAGGACAATACATCAATTGGACCTATGAAACAATGAAAAGTCCCTCTAAGAAGCTTAATAACCCCATGTTTCCTATAACCATTACTGATCAGAGAGTAACAATCCAAGAGAAGCCAAAAGGACGAGAAACAAGTTGTTATAGAACCACTGAAAATAAAATTAGATTCATAGACGACTATGGAGTCCCCGAAGGATTTGTTATATGTGTAACAGGACCAGAAGGCTACATACCTAAATTAATAAAATTCGGTCCAAAGCCTAATGTATATAAACAAGGATTTTCCTATGAAAATCCTGGAATATTTGATTTCTATGTTAATGCAACTACAAGGGAGGCATCAATACTAATTCATACTACTGAAAGATCTTTATTCAGTATGGCAATTGATTTTGAGAAATATGATGGCGATTTCAATATACATAGAAAGACTAATTATCATGATACCTTTGATTTAACGATAGCTTTAAATGCAGGCAAATTTGAAGAAGTGACAAAAAAAGATGTACAGGACATCATGCCTAACATATTGGAATCACAGTCTGAGGAAATAGTCGAAGTAATGAATGAATTGATAGAACACCTTAATATAAGAGAACATAGTAGTGTACCTAATGCTCTTAAATTGAAAATTTCTAATGTGTTTAATAGTGTACTTGCCACAACTTCCGCCACAGTTACGATAGTGGATTCATACATTAATGATGGAAGTACGGGGAAGATACTTAAAACTTTAATAGAATATTTTTCTCAATAGTAAGTTGTTTAAATAATAATGAAGAATTAATTATGCGAGTATATCGAGAAGAGTGATTCCATCGTATAACATAATATTCATGCTGCGAGCATTCGCCGGACACTCGACATACGTCGAGTCGTGAATACGGGAACGTTAGGCAAAATAGACTGTGAAAGGATATATATATGATAACAATCTCATGTACTAAGAAGCTATTTGATTCTAGCTCTTTTATCGAAGAACAGAACAATGAATTAGAGGATGAACTCTACAAATGGCATGCCAATGTATTTCGAATGGCTAAAAAGAATAACTTAATTATTATGAATAATAAGACAAGGTATTGCTTTATCTTGTTTGGAATAAGGAAGGAGCACTATAAGAACTTTAAAGAGATATTCCTCAATGCACTTATAGAAAACTTAAAGGCGGAAGGAATCTCTGAACCCTTAATTAACAACTACATTAGTAATGCAAACAGTATGAAGTTCATCAAAACGTATGATAGAAGCGTCCTTGGATCAATGACAGATATGGTTAAAATGACTGAATTCATGATTGAAGATTATCTACCAATACAAGAAATGAATATCATCGAATTAAATAAAATAAACAACGACACTCCATTAGTAAAGCTAAAAAAATTCCCGAATCAATTTATGAGGGAGGCTCTTAGTATCTGAGCCTACAGTCTACTCCGTCTAACATAATATTCAGGCAGCGGGCATACGCCCTTGGTTCGGCATTCGCCGGACACCCAGCATGCGCTGGGTCGTGAATACAGGAATGTTATAAGAAATCAAATTAAAGGAGAAACAAAAGTGGGAAAGAAACTAACTATATTTCTTGTAGATGGCTCAGAAACAGGGCCCAGAACAATTGAAATCGGTAATTGGTCAGGAAAGGCTGTATACTCACAACGCTCTTCTCTGCCCCAAATTATAGAGCGCTCTGAGTTTAATAGACCTGGAGTGTATATTCTAAAATCTTTACCTAACAGCGACAACTATAATGAACGTATATACATAGGGGAATCGGAAAATCTCAAAAAGAGATTAAAGAAACATTTAGCTGATTCTGATAAGGACTTTATTGAAATTGTAGCTTTTATAAGCAAAGACGAAATGCTTACTAAGTCTCATATAAAGTATTTAGAATCTCGAATTATCTCTTTATCTAAAGATGCGAAAACAGCCGAAATTGATAATTCCAATCAGCCTGAACTAACGACTCTCCCTGAAGCTGATATTTCGGATATGGAGTACTTTTTAGAACAGATGAAGTTGATTTTTCCAGTAGTTAATTTTATGTTCTTGGTTCCCTCTATCCTCAAACAATCAATTGAGACTGTGGTAGCGCCGCTACAAGTTAATGGTGACATTGTATATAAACTGAAAAGCAAAAAAGCTTCTGCTAAATTAATTGAAACTGAAAAAGGGTATGTAGTTCTGTCTGGATCTCAAAGCTGTAAACAAACATCAAGTTCAATCTCTGAAGGATGGATCAAGCAGCGAAATAAGTTGATAGAAACCGGAGTTCTAATCGATGGCGGAGAATTTTATATATTTAATGAGAATGCGATTTTTTCTAGTATTAGTGCAGCGACTGCTGTAGTACTGGGGCGTCAAGCCGCAGGCCCTGTGGAGTGGATAGATATTAATGGAAGGACATTCAAGCAGAATCAGGAGAAGAAATTCGAAAGTGAGAGCAATGAAGATTAATTCGACATCACCTAACATAATATTCAAGCAGCGGCTCCTTCGGAGCCTTGGTCTGCGGGAAGATTTTCGGAGTGTTCTGGGTCTTGTATTCGCCGGTATGCATGATATGAAGCGTAACGTACAAGAAAAAAAGAATCGGGGAACCGATTCTTAAAGTAAGTCTCATTATTACAATTTAACCGAGTAGCCAATCTTACCTCAATCTCGTACTTCATGATAGATACCAGTCCACGGATCAAAAACGTATGAATTTACTTTTGAATTTTTTTCCACAGAAAACGTATAACCTTTTTTTAATTCATTAGATTCATTTTTTATTAACGTATTCTTCTGCTTATTAACCACATAAGGTTCTTCTAAGTTCTGAGTGACCTTAGCTACCGCACTTTCATACGTGTATTGAGGAAGGGTTACAGTTACATAAATTGGAATAAATATTAAAGAAAGTGTTTGTGAAAAAAGTGCTATTTCTTTACGTTTTTTGCTTGGTTGAGCTTTTAAGAAATAACTCAACACCATGAAAAAAACTAACAATCCAATAAAAGCAACCACATCCAAAACATTATTGTGACGATATTGTAAAAAAATTAAAAAAGACACTTCTATCAGACAAGCAAAAATTATTAGTTTTCTATACATCATATCTCCTTTGAATAAGTAGTTGAAGCTAACATCAATTGGCGTCAACTTATCTTAACTATATATTATTGAGTGGACTGTTTCTATATAGCCTTAGTTAAGAAGCCAAGTATTATATGCTCCGATTATACAAAAATAAGTATCACTTCTTCCATCTCCTTCAACTCTAAGCGGTACCCATTGAATGTTTCCGTCTTTGTATTAGTCTCCTTAGCATTTACGATAGTTCGCTTACTGCGCAAGCCAATCTCTCCGTTAGATCTCACTTTCCAAATCCTGTGCAGCAAATCTTTCATAAACTCGACAACGTATTGTAATATGAAGTGCGACACCTATTGGAAATAAATAAAAAAGGGTCCATGGCCGGATTCGTGTAGAATGAAGTCACCACAACACCATTCACTCAGGGAGAATCCACCATGAGTTACACACATCTTAGCATAACCAAACGCAGCAAGAAATCCTCCACCAGCAGGGCAAAAACTCACGAGCGATCGCAAAGGAGCGGGGCTCTAACACGTATTCACGCATTTGATAGTCTAAAAAGAATGCACTTGCGAAGAATTCGTTGACAACGTATAACATAATTTTCAATCAGCTACCTCGGGGGATGCACCGCGATCATTGACGCGGCGCTTTCCCCGAGAGTTGCTGCGCCTATGGGACGCAGCAGCGTAACACAAGCTGCATGGCCGAATGCATCATGCAGCAGGGGGAAGCGCCACGGCTATGGGGTCGTGGCGCTTTGTGGCGTGCATCACACAGCGTAGCAACGGTGGATGCACCAAGTGCTGCCATCACGGAAGCGTGCTCGAGATGGCAGCATGAGCACCGCGCTGATGCACTCGGTGCAACTCCGTGAGGTACTGCCCCATTGGGCGCAGCACCTCACCCTTACACAGCTTGCCCTTGCACAAGCCGTGTCCCGGTTTCTTTTACAAGTAAAGCATCATTCAAATCGGAGAAAACAACATGATATAATCAAAACAAAATGGATCAAGGAAGGATAGTTAGAAAACATGGATGATTTTACGAAGAAACGCATTCAAAAGATTATGGACCATTACACCGAAAATGCAGTACCTGAGCATGTGAAAAGTCAGATAAAGATTAGTTATAAAATCAGAGGCAACCATGTGACGTTGATTGAAGAAAGACAAGCCTTTCAAAGCGATCAATGGGTACAGATGCCGGTAGCACAATTCAGAATGGATGAGAAGGTATGGAAAGTGTATTGGCAGGACAGTAAAGGAAAGTGGTATTACATCGATGATATCGATCCGAACGAAGATTTTGAAACACAGCTCAAGATCGTGGACGAAGGTCATAACGGAATGTTCTGGGGTTAATATTTCTGAAAAGGCGTTGGGGGGTTGAGTAACCCAATTAATATTAAAAGATCTGAATATAAAACCGCAAACCTTTGAAGAGACGGATACCTTCTTTAATCTGGCATTCATCTTTAAAGTGAACTTGGAGGCCACAGAATGGATCTGAAGACGTACCTGGCAGAGCATTTTCCAAACCTGACCTTAGAACCGCCTCTTTTTTATAATTGGGATGTTGCAATACGATTCGAACTTGGCAATCCACTAATGTTTGGAATGAATACAGAGCATTACATGGAACAAGTGTATCATCGATCACTCGAATTATTTAAAGCTCTTCATGATCAAGAAGATGAAGTCCTATTAATAACTCAAGCTTATTTTGCAGATAAGCTTAAACACAAAGTGGAAAAATTGAACCTGTACAGAAAATATATCAAGAAGAAAGGGCCGATTAGAGCCTTGAGCCTTGAGATATTTCCAGGTTTGGATTGTGAACCGGATGACATCCTAAACCCAAGGAACAACATGTATAGGTATTGGACTAAATGTAGAGTTGAGGGCTTGAGATATAATCAGTTAATCAAAGCTATATGTAATCATGAGGTTGGAATTAAGCCAAAGATATATCATAGGGTGTATTTCATTAATATAAGTAAGAAAACGATATTTCATATCTATGATGATAGAGGTTGCGATGTGATTTCAGCATCAAAAGAAGCACTAACGGATATCTATACAGAATATAACGATTGGATTCTAGATTATGATCGACACAGAATTAACAATATATTTATAGGATAATGGGGTGGATGATCCAAGGAAGTTCCCAGATGTTGATCGCACAGGGATAATGTATTATTTGAAATACAGGTTTGGAAAGAACTTTAAGAGTGTTCCGATGTAAGGAGTATGGATTATGGATAAAAAAGAGAAGAAGATTATTATTGCTATAATTGTACTTGCTGTAGTTGTATTAGGAGTTATATGGTACCTAAAAGTAGGCTATCTATTAAAGAAACCGGAGATGCCTGAGGCAAATATTGCAATTCAGACCCAAATGGTGGATGGTGGTGCGATCAGTTTACGAAATGCTGATTATACGGAAAATCAAATCAAGATTGGATATGAAGTGAAAGGGTTTAGTTTGGAGGAATATAATATTGCTTGTGAGCTTTATCGTGACGGACATTTGATTTCAACTTCTGGCTCAACAGGTGGAGGTTTGATAGAACTGGACGAAAAGCATTATTACTTCATCGGTTATGAGAATATAACTGAAATGACTTTGCCTGAATCTATACATCTAAACGTGAAGATTAAAGTGATACCCAATGATTTTAGACAAAAATCGATAACTTTAACATTTGACGTTAGTCTTGATAAAGAAGTGAAATAGATTAAAGAGGGCAGTAAATTTTGATAAAAGAAATTCAAGGGGGTCCTATGAAGACCATCGTTTATATGGTAAGGCATGCGGAGTCACCGTATACGGAAGGAACGGAAAGAACGAGGGGGCTTACCCTACAGGGCAAGATGAATGCAGAACGAATAACGGAAATATTAACGAATGAAGGAATACATGCCATTGTCTCAAGTCCTTATGCCAGGGCTATTCTGACCTTAGAGGGTGTGGCAGCAGCGTTAGAATTAGATATTCAGATCATGGAGGATCTGCGGGAAAGGCATTTTTCAGATGATATGATTGCGGATGAAGAGTTTGAGCCTGCTTCGAAGAAGATGTTCGATGACCCGGATTATGCATTGCCAGGGGGCGAGTCGAACACGGTTTGCCAGAGTAGAGCAGTGGGCGTGTTGAAACAGATATTAGAAGAATACAAGGGTGAAAAAGTGGCGATCGGCACACACGGACATGTAATGACGTTGATGATGAATTACTTTGATTCGAGTTACGGATTGGATTTTATGAATCAAACCAAGAAACCGGACATTTATCGACTACAATTTGACGAGATGGAATTAGAGAACGTGACAAGGCTATGGAGCGAATGAAAGTGAGTAAGCGAGAACGCTTGTTCATAATTTTGGTTACAGGGGAGTGATTCCAATGACGTTACAAAACTTGTTTCTTGGAAAACCAACGAAACTATGGAATGAGAGAATGATTGAAGGCGGAGATGAGCTTTTCACAGAAGAGAGATTACTCATGTCTGATCAAGCCCTAGATACATATTTGCACCAATTAATAGCATTACAAGAAACGCAAGATTCTGAGCGCATGATGAAGGCTGTAGAAGAAGTTGTGCTTAGGTTTAATGAAATGAATGAGGCCAATGGTTATTTTATTGAGACGATGGAACGTGAAGAATTGGCTGATTTTATAGACAAGGCGGCTAGACTGGCTGGATTAGACATCCAGGAGGATGAAGACATTACGGAAGAATGGAGAGAGTGGTAATTCGGCAGAACAGTGTTTTCCAATTTTAATGATAAGGGTGATCAATATGGAACGAGGACTCATTATATTTTTGAACGGAACGTCAAGTTCGGGGAAGACAAGCATTGCGATGGAAATGAAAAATCAGGGAGACATTCCGTTTCATCATCTATCTGTAGATCAATTTCTGCATAATTATGATCAGTTTATCGACAATACATATCCAGATATGAAACCAACAAGAGAAGTGGAACACCATGTGATGACCGATATCCTGTTCGATCCCATCAATTCGATGTACTGTGCAACCATTAAGCTATTTTCGGAAATGGGTTTGAATGTCATCGTGGATACAGTCATCAGCAATGACAAGTGGTTTAATGATTTTTATGAGTTACTATCGGATTATCCGATATTGTTTGTAGGCGTGCAGTGCTCGAAAGAGGAACTCACCAGAAGAGAGCAGAGCAGGGGAGACCGCGAGATTGGACTTGCCCATTCCCAGTTTGATTACATCTACTCCTATGATGAATATGATCTGGAAGTGAATACGGAAGAGCTTAGCTCAGCTGCATGTGCGGAAAAGATATTAAGTTATATGAAGTCTGATCAGGAATACTCGGCATTTAAGAAATTAAGCAGAAGAGAGGTAAAAACACCGTAAAAGAAATGAATTCAAGACCAAGGCTGGTAAGGTGGTCAAAAATTGGAGATGGAGGATTAGACCTCAAGACAAAGTCTGTATTTTGCAAACAAATTTGGATATAGTTCGCTTGAAGTAGTTTATAATCAGCTTAAGGAGTAAGGAGGAGTCGAGCATGATTATTTTCAAAGCAACCCAACTCACATTAAAAGATCTTCATGCCAAACCGGAAACCATCCAAGACAGCGATGACTTCTTTAGTTGGCATGCAAACTTCTTCACGTTGTATGGCAGAAAACACTATGTGTTTATGAATGATTTGTCCAGATTAAGCTTGACTGTCGATGGGATTAGAACGAATCAAGCGAATAAACTGGCAGGAATCTTTAAAAAGAATTTAGAGGACTATTTGGCCGTTGAGAAACTTCCTGACCACCTGGTGAACTATTATTTGGAAAAATGTAATGAGAGCATGATCACCAAAACCGATAGTCGAAGTGTTATAAGTACCATGAATGAAATCATGCTTGTGATGAAGACGCTTGAAGTTGAAGATAATGATTTTCGTGATAAAGATGAACGGCATATGAGGAATAATAGATCTATGTATAAACCCATCGACTATAAAAAACCCATTGAGATATTTGTTAAAGAGCTTCAAACACGGTTTGAAATGGAGAGTTAGAGAAACTGGATTTTCATCGGAGACCTCTAATGCAAAAACAGTATAAGATAGATCATGGTGGGTTATTCCAGCAAACCACATCTGGTCAAGTCAGACGTCTCGAATACGGTAAAATGAGATCAGGAGATATGTTAAAATTACAGAAAGTAGAACTAACTCAATAACAGGAGGTAGAACACATGAAATGGCAAGAAGTTAGAGAACTGTTCCCTGACCAATTTGTTCTGGTTTCTATCATTCATTATCATGAGGAAGATAACAAAAAAATAGTAGATGAAGTTGCACCAATCCGAACCATATCAGAACGAGATGTAAATAAAGAGTTTTTTCAAGTAGAGCCTGGTAACGTCGTGTATCATACTTCAAATCAAGACTTTGTGATCAACCTTCGCAGAGATCCATTAATGAGAGTGAGACGTAATACGAATGAAAATTAACTATGATGGTCAGTTAATTACAACGTCACTCACCATTACATTTAGAGGCAGAGTATTAAGAATAGATGATGTAATTATAGATACAGGATCCTCACATACGATCTTTTAGAGGAAGTCGGTGTGACCTATGAAACCGGCGATTCGATATATGAAGCATACGGGATTGGAGGAAGTATTCCTTTCTACACCAAAGTCATGGACAGGATTGAAATAGGAACAAAAAGCATTGGGAATATAGAAATAGATGTAGGCATATTACCTAAAGAACATAAAGGGCTTCTCGGATTGGATATTCTGAAACAACAAAATTTTATAATTGATCTGAAAATATTAGAATTACATTATTGAAAATTATAGTAATGAATGAGACCTATTTATAGTGCGTTTCGGATAATAAGATACATATACAAGTGGTTTTTACCTAACAAATTTTGTTGGGTTTTTTTGTTCTAGATCCTACGCGCTTTTCAACAGTTGAATTATGCTCTTATCCCATTACTCTAATCCGTAACCAACACTAAACATAAGCACGATTCGCTGCCATGAAACCGATTGCCCGTTCTCCGGTTTGAGCACAAGAAGCATGGTTTATTTTCTTCCAAGAAGCTATTGCCTTTCTCCGCACCATGTCGCATTAGTCCGGCTCAAATGTCGCAAAAGTACATGGTAACGCGATGCGTAGATCGTATATACTCTCTTTATGTTTCGATAATGAAAATCATTATCAGTATTATACATAAGGGGGATTCATCATGAATCAAGGAACAAAGAGGCAGGCTGCCGGAAGCAAGGCATATGCTGCTCACAAATCACGATTATTCATGGGCTTGATGTTGGCCCTTATTCTTGTCCTGACGGCTTGCGGTGCCGCAACAGGTACAGATAGCGGTAAACAATCTGGGGCAACGCCAGCGGAGACAGCTGCGAATGCGGAAACGCAGACGGACGGAGCTTTTCCCGTAACGATCACACACATGAAGGGTGAGCTGACGCTAAACGAAAAACCACAGAGAATTGCAGTCCTTGATGTTAAGTTTCTGGATCAAATGTTAGCGGTTGGTGAGAAGCCGGCTGGCAGTGTTATCGCTGGAGGTAATACCGATTATCCAGAATACTTAGGCGATCAGCCGAGTGATGTACAGGTTCTGGGTACACGGGACGAGCCTAATCTGGAAGCGATTGTAGCCTTGGACCCGGATCTGATTATTATGACGGATTTCCAGGAGAAGCAGTATGAGAGTGTAAGCAAAATTGCACCTACTCTCGTACTGGACTTCTACGAAGACTGGCGTGATACGTTAGCCACAGTTGCTAAGATTACAGATAAGCAGGACGAAGCGGAGAAAGTGCGTACAGCCTATGAAGAGAAAGTTGCTGGACTGAAGGCTAAGCTGGCGGAGAAGATGGGCGATGAAACGGTAGCTCTTATTCGTCCGAGAAAAGAAGGCATTCGTGTTCATGGTATCGAGCATCGCACAGGCGGCATTCTGTATCAGGATTTGGGTTTGAAAATGCCTGCACTTGTTGAGGGAATCAAGGATGATACTTCTGTTGAGATCTCGATGGAGAAAGTCCCTGATATTAAGGCAGATCGTTATTTTGTGCTGTCGGATGAGCTGTTTGCGGCAGAGGCAGAGGCTATGTTAAGTAATCCCGTGTGGAAGTCCCTTGATGCTGTGAAAAATAACCGCACGTATGACGTTAACTCAACATTGTGGATTGCATATTACGGACCTCTTGCGATTAATCTTATTGTAGATCAGGCATCGGAAGCCCTGCTCGGATCGAATTAATATGAACCCATATCTCTCGACAGACTTATGGAAAGAGACAGTGGAGGATTATTCGATCTTGCTCGGTGAGCCACCTGAACATAGTGTCCGTACCATTGCTCTAAGTGAGTTGCATGACGAAGCGGCATGCCGAGAGTACATCAGCTGGTTTCAGGAGTACATCGATGCTCCTGACATGAAGGTTGCCGCTTCCATGTTAGCCAAGCGAATTGGCTATCTGTGGACGGCTCCGCTGGTGACCGCGATGACTTTTCATCATCAGCATGTTTCGTTTCAGCTGGAGAACAGCTTTCTCTATCATCCGGCGCTCTCAGATCATGAGGGCGGCACACGATTTCCTTTTCTAGCGGTGAATGGACTTCAGGCTGAAGGACTAACGGGAGACAGGGCAGTGTGGCGGGAAAAGGTGGTCGAGGAGATGTTTGCAGTACAACTTACACCGCTGTTAAAGACGCTTGCTGCGATTGCGCCACTTTCGATGAGTATTCTCTGGGAGAATATCATGGTACGTATCGGCCGACTATTCGCTCCTGATGAAGCCGAGACTGAGCAGGAAAGTAAGATCATTCGAGAGGACTTTTCATATCTGACGCAGGTGGCATCCGGGGAAGTGTTTGGTGAGAGGAAGAATCCGTTAACCCGCTTCACCGATTGTAAGGACAATGTGCATGTTGCCAAAAGCGAGCGAATTACCTGCTGTTTCTATTACCAGATGTCAGGCGAATATTGTCTCAAATGTCCGAAAATTGACAATGAGAAAGAATCTCAACTAAAATGACAACAGCAACAAATTTACCTTTGCTATTGTCAGGAGATGAGAAAAATGCCGCTGCAAGAACAGACAAGTCTATGGAGTGATACGGCGATCAAGATGCTTGACGGGTATAGCGGTACTTTGCAGACAGGTAGCGTTTTACACGAAACGGAATTAACTTCAAATGTGCTGCTGCTGGCATATGGAGGGGAAGGGGAGCTTGCAATGGATGGCGAGGGTTGCCACATTGGAGCTTCTTTTGCTTGTCATGTGGTGAAGGGATCATCGTACACGCTGACGGCCAGATCAGTTTCGGAGAGGAATCACAGCAGAAAACTGTTAGGGTTCAGAAATACGCAACCTTTATGTTTTGATGGGACTATCCATATAATGGTGTAAAAAGAGTTGATATCAGATTGCCACAAAGTCCAGCTTGTACATCAACTTTTTAGTCAATTCCAAGCTTTAACCAACGTTTGTTCATCAGTTTACTTATCAGAACACTCATTACAAATAAGATACCATTATAGACAATAACCGTTAATACATTACTTAGAGAAATGAAATTGCTCCCTTGTACAAACACTTGGTCAATATGGGAATAAAGGAGATTCGAAGCGTCGAATACAGCAACATATGTTAATTTATCAGAACTAGCTACTAAAACGACACCTAATATCCAGTATAAGATGCTTAAACCAATACTCATCAAGATGTTAGATGAAAGCAAACTGATTGTCCCAATAATGAGGATATATTGTGTGACTACAGACGTCAACAAAAACACCATAAGAAAAAACAGGCTAAAATCCTTGTACATCATAGATACAAATGAAAGTAATATTGTAATTAAAATAAGCGATTCCATAAAAAGTACAGCAACTTTATTCAAAAAAAATCTAAGACTGTCATACGATAATAATCTATAAAACAGAATGGTTTTATTAGAGTATTCTTTATTAACGAAGAATGCAATGATAAACGAGAACATTAAAAATCCAAATTGAGTAAACACAGTATACGTACTGAAGAGATACTCTCGATAACTTAGAGATGTAACTTTATCAATTCCAATAGGAAGGAACCAACCGATTAAGAACGACAATACAAAAATAAGTGCCAGAAACATAAATACTTTATTAAATAGGCTTTTTGCAAATTCAATCATAGTCACTAGTCCTCAATATATATTTTTATTAGTTGATCTTTGTCCTCGTATTGCACTAGTTTTTTGTCTTGAAAGAGGAAGTACCTTCCCTCGATGTTTTTGAGATCTGATAAATTGTGAGTGATGTTTAATATGATTTTGTTTGAATGCTGCTTGCTATAGATATTAAGAAATTGGTGAATCTCATTGACTGTTTTTTTATCAAGAGAATTAGTGATCTCGTCCAGAATGATAATCTCTTTATTTTCTAAAAGAAATGATACCAGCTTAAGCTTCTGTTTCTGTCCATCACTTAAATTTTTAATGAGAATGTTGGATGGTATATTTTCAATATTCAATAAATCACTAAGCTGATCCAACATCATCCGATCATATCTTTTAATTAATATCTTAAAAAGCAATTTTGCGGAAATATCTTCAGGTATATTAGAATAACTTGAGATTACGGTTAGATTTGAGGATAGTTGTTTCGGGAAAAAACCGCTCTTATTTAGAATAAAGTCTTTCGCCAATCTGGATTTCCCCACACCGTTCTTCCCTACAATATGGTTGACACTCCCTGGTTGAAAATGTAAATGTGCGTGATCAAGCAAGAGATTATTTTTGATTCTTAACGTATAGCCACTTATATCTAAAACCATGGCATGAATTCCTCCTCTTTTAAAACCACAATAATACTGAACGTATAGCTAGTAAAACTCCAATAATCTGAATTATTTTAATAATCAAATGATTTTTCTTAGAGTTTTCAAATTCATCTTTATTTAGGAGTGTAAGTAAAATTTTATATCCATCAGAGTTCAACACGGGGATCACATTCCATAATAATGCTAAAAAGAAGAAAATATATGATACCGACAATATATCCATTTTCAAGAATAACGTATTGATGATCTGGAACGTTAAAATAATGAATAAATTTATGTAAATACCTGCTGAATGAACAATGAGCTTTTCTTTTTTGGATAACATATAAATATCGTTTAGTTGAACATAAAAAGAAGGAAAAACATAAAAGTTCATTTTGAATCCAACTTTATTATGCTTCCGCCCAAAAAAATTCATGGATTTTATGTGGCCTAGCTCATGAATAAAGACATTAAAAATCATGTAAGAAGCAAAAATGAAATAGTTTTTCAGGTTATGTTCAAACCCAGGGAATTTATAACCGAAAAAATGAATAAAATAAAGATTAGACACAAGTAGTATTAAAAAAATTGTGATATAAATGGTGAAATTCACAGAATTAATTTTACTCTTATATTCGGTCAACTGCTCCTTTAAAGTTTCATTTAAATGGATAATACTTGTCTTATAAAATTCTTTTTTGCACTTATCTTTAACAAAGACTTCGTTTTCTACAAAAATTTCATATTCTTCGTTTTCAAACGTAAAACACTGCTTCATACCATATTCTCGTAGTAATTCATCATATATGGTGTTAACAAATCAATATTCTCTTCCGTTTTAAATAAAATATTGCAAATGTTACATATTGATGAAAATTGTTCCGGAATTTTAATATGATTAAATTCAGGGTTGCTCTGAACTATATCAATAAACCATTTAAACCCTTCCTTTCTCATAATGTAAAATAGAAGATTGGCGTTTAATTTTTCAATGGTTCTGTCAAACGTTTGATCCATACTTTCTCTCAAATGCAATTTGGTATCAAATACCGCTGGCGAGCAACAAGGATATATTTGACCATCAAAATGATACACGACTTCAAATCCAGGACAATGCAAACTCCTTTCGTTACTGAGTTTATAAATATGTTGAAAGCTGTCCGGTTCTTCATGTTTTGCTTCTCCAACTGGCATGAGTGGGAACTTTGTCACTCTGATCCCAAGCAAAGATTCTCCCATATATTCTAATATACGATTAGACATTTTACTTTTTGTTACAGCCATATTTAGCGCCACGCTCGTATTAGAGAAGTCTCTGCTACATTCCAGTATATTTTTAATGGCGTCTGCTTTAACGTATGGTTCATGAAATTCATCATAACTTATTGTTAGATTGGTCACATTGTAATACTCCATGTCGTTAAAATACTGTTCTGTTTTTTTTCTACTCATACCCCAAAAGCCGTTACTAATAAGGGTGATTCTCTTCTGATGAGGTTTTATAATTTCTAATAGCTCTTGTAAAAATGGATAGTTCAAAAAAATTTCTCCACCTGTGAATGAAATCAAGTTTACTTTTTTATTTTCAGCCAATTCATGGGCAAGTTGTCTTATGTAATTTGGCTCCATAGACTGAGTCGAGGCTGGAGAACAAGAAAAGCAGCAATGAGCGCAGGCTGCGTTACATTTCGCTCCCAGGTTTATGACCGCATTGTTATACATGAACATTTCCTTTCTACCGTTCTTAAATGAAGTGAGATGTAAAAGCGTTATTTCATACACAGTCGCTCGAAATTCCTACTAAATAATTCCTAATAAAGTAGCCAGACCCCATAATTAGTGGTTGGCAGTCTTCAGGCGCAAATTGTGCCAGAGCTCACATGAGTAATTCCCGTATGTATCAAAATTGATGAAGAAGCTTGGAGCTTTAGATGACTCAACCACTAATTTGAGTTTTAGCTTTTATGGAATTCACAGATTCAGAAAAGACATTTTACTTGCTTCCGCCTCCTGAACCTACAATCCAAGCACCCTCTCCAGATCTGACAAAATACCACATATCATTAACTTTAGCCAGTTTCTCCGATTTAGAAATCAATTCTTTAATCTCTAATTTTTTCATATGTATTCACCTCCTTCTAATTACCACCATTATACATGTAATTGTTATACAGACAAGTTAAAAATATGTGAAACCTATTAAATGATTGGATACTGCTGGGGATTAACGAGACTTTGATCAACATTGCTGAATCTTCGCCTAACAACTGAATATTCGTTTCCCTCATAGTGTTCTGACCATTGCTTTGCCTGAGCTGCATGACGAAGAGGTGTGCCGAGTCCGAAAATTGACAATGAGAAAGAATCTCAACTACAATAACAACAGCAATGATTATGCCTATGTGATTGTCAGGAGATGAGAAAAATGCCGCTGCAAGAACAGACAAGTCTATGGAGTGATACAACGATCAAGATGCTTGACGGGGATAGCGGTACTTTGCAGACAGGCAGCGTTTTACACGAAACGAATTTAACTTCAAATGTGCTGGTGCTGGCATATGGAGGGGAAGGGGAGCTTGCAATAGATGGCGAGGGTTGCCACATTGGAGCTTCTTTTGCCTGTCATGTGGTGAATGGATCATCCTTTACGCTGACGGCCAGATCAGAGGACATTCATTATATTGTCATTATGTACAAGGCTTCTTCCATAGAGGGTGCCTCTCTTGTTGTGCCTTCATATCGCAAGCACCCGCTGCGCAGGTCATTTGTTCAAAACTCGGCAACCCATGCGGAATGGATCGAAAACGCCGAAAAAATCGTTGTCAAATGGCGCCGCGGTGAAGGACTGGAACGTTTCTATGCCAACGCTTTGCTTCAAGGAATGATCTACGAGCTGATCATGGAGTATGAACGGGGTCAAGGGGGAGCGGAGTCCGACATGGTGGATGTAGTCGCTTCTTATATCACATCGCACTATCGTCAAAACTTGGAGCTAAAAGAGCTGGCAGCCCTGGCGGGCTGTAGTGTAAGACAGCTGCAGCGACGATTCAAACAAGAGAAGCAGCTTGGACCGATGGAATACGTCATTCAGCTGCGTATGGAAAGTGCCTCACGCATGCTGCGTCATACGGATGCGTCCATTGGGGAAATTGCTGAAAAAATGGGCTACCGCGACATGTATTATTTCAGTAGGGCATTTAAAAAATATAATGGCGTCCCACCGCTACATTACCGGCATGCCGCCGCTTCGAGAAGAGATGCAGACTATGCGAATGCTTTGCTGCAACATCGCACAGCTTCTTCCTATGAATCAGCCGAAGGCCCGGTCATCTGCCATATGCGCGGGGAGTACACCGTCACCGAAATACCACAGCGTATAGCTGTCCTCGATGTGCAATATGCTGATCATTTGCTTGCACTGGGCTTGTCTCCGGTAGGAAGTGTCGGACTTGGAAGTACCGTGTTAACGTTCCCTCAATCACTCCGGTCAGGACTCCAGCATACAGCATTACTTGGTACGTATGAATACCCCGATCTCCAGGCGGTAGAGCGACTTGCGCCGGATCTGATTATTTGCACCGAGGTGCATGATCAGCACCATGAACTGTTAAGTGGAATCGCTCCAGTACTCATGTTCAAGCGTAACGAAAACTGGCAGACCATTCTAAGTCTGTTCGGTGAACTGACAGGCAAGCGAGCAGAGGCCAAGCAGATTATCGCGGATTATCATCGCCGAACAGCTTTGCTATCCGAGGAATTGTCCTCCGTACTGGCAGGAAAAAGTGTGGCATTGATTCGTCCACTCGATTCCCTCGTGCGCGTCCATTCTGCTGCTCATCGCACAGGCGCTGTGTTGTACCGGGATCTGGGTCTGCCCGTTCCGTTATTTGTGGCAGATACCACCGACACGGCCTATCATATCTCGGTTGAGAGATTACCTGCAGTACAGGCTAGCCACTACTTTTTGCTGAGTAATGAGTTTATGCAGGATGGGATATCTGCGACCGAGCAACGTGTCTGGGGGATGCTCGATACGGATGAAGGCCAGCACATACACTCGGTCGATGCCGCAACATGGATCGGTTGTTATGGGCCGACAGGTATTAATGGGATAGTGGATCAGATTGAACAGGCGTTGTTGGCTTGATAGGTAGTTGCTGGCGCTAGCCCGCTTGCAGCGAAAGTTGGTACGCTCTACCTTTTTTAAAGTTGATATGTTCCAAATGCATCGGAAGGTCGTCGGATTCCCCATGGGATAAAGAAGGGCCTTTTTGTTTTATTACTATACGGAAGGTTCCACTGCATACTCGCGTCCTGTACAACCCTGCATATATTCAGCGTATTCAAAGCCTATTGGATCGATTGGATAAGGGGTTGAGAAAACTAATAAATCTCCCTTATTAGCCAATTCACCTTCGCAATTGTAACAATATGGGTTATCATATACGTAGTTCAGGCACAAGTAGGAGGTGACTTAATGAGAAAAAATATTGCAATAATCATACTAATGGTTGGATTGGTAATAAGCATGTACTTCAACTATCAATTCAAAGCGTACAAAGATAATCAAGAAGTTGAATACACGGTTAAACTAAATCATGGAACTCAAATGGGTATAAAAGAATCAATCTTTAATTTAGATAATGTGATAAAAAGCTTAGAGGACGGCTCTTCGAAGGAAACAGTCATACATGCCTTAGGAAATGTGGCGGTATCTTTGAAAGTTGGTGAAGAATCATTTGTCTTTCTGAAATCCGACTTCAGGGAAGATCAATTATCATCAACTTATTTAATCTATAATGTGTTTAGAGATATGTATACGCATATAAGAGTAGAAATCATAGGCGAAATTTTATCGAATAAGATATCGCTAGAAAAAGAATCGAGAAATCAACTGATTAAGGATATTGGAGTGCTTAAACAAGATTTGGAGTATATCGATAGTCAATTTAACGAGGATATTCTGAAAGAACAAAGTCCTAAGTGGATTGAAAACAGATGGAAAGAGTTAATTGGAGAGATTGTAAATCGAAATACGGATTATAAATTATATGAAAGAATGAAAACGAAATATAATCTATAATGAGTTCGTGAGAGACTATGGATATAGGCGGATAACCCCGCACCAGCTAACTGTGCTCATGCAGCCGCACCCTTTCGGGTGCTTTTAAGCCGGTGGTGGGTTAGCATCTACGAAACGACATCAAACCATAAGGAGGCCAATTACGTGATTAGATTGTGTAAAAGCATGGATACGGATGTAATGTATCAGATTATTAATGATGCAGCAAAGGCATACAAAGGAGTAATTCCTGACGATAGGTATCATGAGCCTTATATGACATTGGAAGAGCTAAAGTGCGAAATGAACGATGGTGTAGTATTTTGGGGGTTTGAAGAAAAAAATCAATTATTAGGAGTTATGGGAATTCAAGATAAGGGTGATGTATGTTTAATTAGACACGCATATGTACGAACAAACCAACGGAATAGCGGAATAGGTACGAAGCTTTTAACTCATATGGTGGCTTTAACAAATAAACCGATCTTAATAGGGACATGGGACTCAGCTGAATGGGCTAAGAAATTTTACTTAAAGAATGGTTTTAAACTGGTAGCACCTGATGAGAAGAAAAAGCTATTAAATACCTATTGGAATGTTCCAGAAAGACAAATTGAGACCTCTGTAGTCTTATGCGATAGCAAGAGGGCCACTTGACAAAATTTCAGAATATACAAGTTCAAATTAAATTAAAATTGGTTTCGTATAATATCATATTCCCGCGTAGGGGCTTGCGCCCTTTGATCTGCCCGTAATATTTCTGTGGAATGGATTAGCAGGTACATCCATTCCCTAAGATAAGGGCTATCTAAAGGGGGGCGTCGTGATGCTGGAACATTCCAGAAATTAATAAATCAAAATTTGAAAAGAGGTTTTTTCCTAAAACCGCTTATGTTTAGTTCTGGACGCTTAAGTGAAAGACTATAAGGAGGGACATAATGAAGCTTTTTCGTGGAAAAGAAGCTTTAATTCAAGATACTGATCTTATAAAACCTTCAATATATACGCCTCTTGGAACAATTGAACTTTCACTTGCTGCCTCTGGCGAATGTTATTTTCCTACTCACTGTACTCAGCTCAAACATGGCGGATTGCTCTACCAATATTACTACGACTCGTTTGATTGCGAGTTAGTGCTCTGTAATCTGAACCACAATCTTTCTTCACCTCAGGAAGTAGACGAATGCTGGGGAGCCGTATTTAGAATCAAACCCAATGCATATCATCAGATAAGCACTTGTAGCTTTTCTGCTTTGTGGAAAGAGGGATACAGCTGGGAAGATTACGGATCTGACACGGGAGAAAATCTTGAAGCTGTCGAATATGAGAATGAACAGTACCGCTTACACATAGGAACCCAAGAAGAACCACTGATAATGGGAAAAAGAAAACAAGGTGATAGGACTCCTAAATCTCTTGCTTTGAACTTTGCTTTTGAGAAGTGTAGTTTTGTCTTACATTCTGATCAAGGCATTGAAGTATCTATGACAGAGATTAATTCCCACCAGATATGCCAAGTACATTTTTTAATAGCTTGGAAGAGAAAAATAGAAGAGGATATTTCTACTTGGTTAGCTGTAGACCAGCCCACAAAAGAAATCTTAAAGGGAGAAGATATTTGGTAAACGATAAACGAAAAAAGTCTATAAGGACCAAGAGATACAACTTTGAGCAAGTGGTGGAAGAGTTGTAGTACTTTACATAAAAATAGAGGATGAATTTTGATATACGTCTAAGGTAGAAGGAGAGAATGTAAATGAACAACTTAAGCTCTCATAATTGCAATCTAAATATAAGATATGACCTGCCTGATGAGGTGTGGGCTAAAGTTTCTAAAGTATATGAGCGGATGCCAGGGTGGATTGGTTATAAAAGTGAAATTCCATATTGGTTCGGAACTGAAGAGGATGATGTTTTCATTGAAGCATCCGTTGAGGCTAGTGGATTATCATTTTATGCACAGATGGATGATAATGATTGGAATGCATGGATAGAAACATTTAAGTTGGAAGCTACAAAAGTGTTGGGTTTTGATGTTGGTGAACCTGAAGATGGATATATGTGATGAATGAACGAGGCTGTGAGATTCATGGGCAGTGAATACCGCCGCAGGATGGCACAGGTGCCTGGATGTATTGGTGCAAATCATCAATGGTAAACCCATTAAGTGGCATGATAACTCCACTGAGCTGCGTAAAATCTACAGTGAAGCATTCAAGGTGGAGGATCTAAACCAATAAAATGATCTAAGAAGGATAAAAAGAAAAAATGATAAACTCTATTAGCATTGATGAACGGAATGGGACCACATTTAATGAAGAGATAGTTATGAACCCTACATGGGCAGACAGTTTACGTTTTTTGAAAAAACTCGATGGAGATAAATTTACATTAGTTTTTTTTGAGGTATCTGACACAGGTTCAGCATTAGTTGGAGGCGGACCGGAATATTTTGTAGTGTCTATTACAATGGATGAACATATATATACGCTTATGAATGATAAGCAGGGAAATAGTGAAATTTCTCTAGTTATTGGTGGTCAGTTAGGAAATTATTGCGATAACATTTGTATAGAATTAATACCCATGCTTGAAGTGCTAAAGTATTTTTATGAAACTGGTAAACTACACGAATCACATCAATGGAAGAAAGAATAATTACTGGTCAGTTAGGGTTCTCGGGCTCGTAAACACAAGAACGCTATGTGCAATTGTATTAAAAGAGTTAGAGTAGGTGAGTTCAGTGGTGGAGAGAAAATTCAAAAGTCATTTTTTTTATATTGTTCTACTGTCAGTTCCATTTGTAGTATTAGAGATTTTACTTTTATTAAAATATCCTAACACCGGGTTAGGCAGGATTATAAGCTTGCCCATGACCTTTTTGATGAATGGTGTGATTATTCTGATCTCATCTAGTTTAGTTTATTATTTGCTTAGATACACCAGATTTAGAGTTGTTGGGCGAGTTATTCTAGGATTAACGATATGTTTAACTCTTATCGTAACAGTATGGTTGTATCCGCAGGATTCATCCAAACATATTTCAAAAACTATAGTAGAAGATATTAAGAGTTTATGGAGTAAATGAGGAATTCGCTTGGTATATATTTTCTGATTAATTATTATTTCTAAAAAATCCATACATCAATTCTTAAAGAGGTGAAACTCCTGAAAGACAAAACCAAAGTGATGGCCTATTTTTGTTTATTTGGGGATGAATTCGATCCGAATCATGTAACTTCAATACTTAGAATCGAACCTACCAATACGGCTTACAAAGGCGACATAATTAACAAAAAGCATCGAATAAAAGAAACATCATGGACATTAGGTACGGATTATGAAGAATCATTAGATGTAAATCACCAATTAATAAAAGTAGTCGATATGTTAAGAAACAAAGTAAAAGAGATCAACTCGATTCGAATTGAACATCAATTAAGAACAAAATTTTTCATTGTAATAAGAATAGAAGAGGGGAAAACGCCTGCTCTTTATTTCGATTCTGATTTTATTGAATTTGTTAATATGATTCATGCTGAAATTGATGTTGATTTGTATGCAAATCCATATAATGATGAAAAATTGGAATAAGAAAATAAAGTTTGTAAGACACGCTTTGAAGGAATGGACATTAGATAACATTATGTAGGAATAAACGAACCTTAAGGCTCATCAATATCGGATAACAAAGTGTTTATGATGTGGGACAAGTATCCTTTTTGTTGAAAATAGTGGTGTTTTTCTTAAAGGAGGATTTTAAATAATGAGAAAACGACATTCTATTGAAAAAGCGGAGTGGTCAGAAACAAGAGAGACCCATTATCACAAAGACTGCAAGGATATTGTATTTTCATTTGGCGATAGACTTATTGAAGTGGATGGCACGGTTTATTTGAAACGAAAAGAAGTCGAGATTAAGGTAATAAAACCTCTTAAACGAAAAACATTTTGGTATGAAACATGGCTAAGGATCAAAGAAATCTACAATACATAGTCTAATATAAATTCAACATGATCGCTTAAGAGCCAGTGAAGGCTGATTAATCATTTGGTGAGTAATATTTGGTGGTAATTGAATGACGATAATTTGTCTCGAAGGTGCCAGTTCTGTAGGTAAAAGTACCACTTGTCAGCAGTTCGCTACACAATATGATGCATTTATAGTTCCAGAAACAGGGTTCCTTTTTGAATCTCCTCAACTTGACGGTAAGGAACTTATGATGTGGTTGCTGGAGAGACAAATCGATAGATGGCATATAGGATATGAGAAGAATCAACAACATGAGTATGTGATATTGGATGGCGATGTATTTAAGATTTGGTACAGCTGGATATATGGTTCTGAACACCTATCTTTAGATGAAACAGCGAACTTTTTTAGAGAGAAGTTATTGAAGAATGAAATATCATTACCGGATGCTTATGTACTATTCTGGGCTGAAGAAGTTGAGCTACGCAAGCGAAAGGAGATGGATCAGACAAGATCCAGAAGAAATTTTGATAAACATCTGTGCATGATTGAACCTCAAATGAGATACTTCCATTACCTTAATGAACTGGTACCAGGATATGTGGGGATTCATAAAGCAGAGACTGTAGCAGATAATATACATCATATTGTAAAGCATTGCGAAACATTACCGGACATAAAAAAACGAGAAATCGAAATCTTTGATAAAGTAATTGATTTCTATAAAAGTACTACTCCTTAATCTTAGTGTGATTCTTATAACAGATCCCAAAGCTACTCTAGCTATGTCTTAGATAACTGACCCAATACTGCGAGTAAAGGAAAAAGAAATATGCGAGGTGCGTTATGGGCGTAAGAAAAAAATATAAACGTAAAATCGTTCGCTCCAATCGATTATTTTATTGGTATGTTGAACCGGATATAGACGATGAAGGGAAAATCAAATTACATATCGTTTCTGAGGATAAGAAGTTAATTGTCACTTATGAAGTGGGACAACATAGTATTAAGAACAAGACCCCATATATAGTCATCATCGGAGAAGAATTCGAAGGCTGGACAACAGAATATATAGGATACAGAAGAGTACTAACACCGCAATGGAGCGATGAGATCATCACGCCAAAATTAATAGGTGAAATCATTGATTGGTGCCTCTTGAAAGATAAAGAAATAAACATCGTTAATTGGAAAGGTCAAATTCTTCGGCCTCTGTCCTGAATGGAGTGTAATTGTATTTAAGAATAATTTAGATTCGTGAGGACTCTTTTGAAAACGCATACTCGAAAACAAGAGATGTAATTATCATTTCATATAAAAGGAGAGAAGCTAATGCAGATGAATCGTGGACATCACACGGTTAACAAAGTAATCGCTTGTGTTCTGTCATTCATATTTATCATTATGGCAATAGCAGTACCTGCCCACGCTGATGAGAAACAGGTTGAGACTACACCATCCAGAATTCCTTTATCCAAGTTAGAGGAAACGATTGATGCTTATGTTGCCTCGTTTGAGAAGTATACCGCTGCCGTTTCGGTTGTGGCTATCAAAGACGGTGAAACCATTGTGAATAAGGCATATGGTTACGCAGATATTGAGAATCAGCGAAAGGCGGATACCTCTACTGTTTTTGAATGGGCTTCCATATCGAAACTGTTGGTCTATACGAGTGTGATGCAGCTTGTCGAACAAGGAAAGCTTGATTTGGAAACGGATATCCAGGAATATCTGCCAGAGGGATTTTTCAAAAAGCTGAAATATGATGATCCGATTACGCTAATGAACCTGATGCATCACAATGCGGGTTGGGAAGATCAAACAGCGGCCGAGGTGTTTTATTACTCTGAGGATGAAACGTTAGAATTAGGAGAAACACTGCGTAGAAATGAGCCGAAACAGATCTATAAACCAAATAGCATAGTGGGTTATTCGAACTACGGCGTTGGTCTAGCTGGTTACATCGTGGAAGAGATAAGTGGCCAACCTTTTTATGAATATGTCAATCAACATATTTTCGAACCGCTTCATATGAACGACACTTCAATTCATCCAACGGGACAAGATCATCCAGACCTAGTACAAAGAAGGAATGAGATTGAAGGGTATACGAAAGATTTGAAACTGATCCCTGAGAACAGAGGATACGTAACATTCTATCCTGCCGGGGCAGCGATTGGGACAGCAGAAGATTTAGGCAAATTCCTTGCAGCGCTGATGCCTGTAGATGATAGCAATGTATTATTTAAGAACAGGGATACGTTAAACGAAATGTTGTCGACAAGTCTCTATTATGACGGGACTTCTACTCCGCGATTTGCGCATGGGTTTGTTGAGATGGAATACTGGGTGCCTACACTGATGCACGAGGGGAATTTGAAAGCATTCTCCAGCAAAGTTGTCTTTGATCCCGAATCTAAATTTGGGATGGTCGTCATGACAAACCAGTCTTTTGAGGAAATTTATTATTATGGACTTATCAAAGAAATTTTTGGTGATAACGTCAATTCTAATAGAATTATTTCGGAGGGGGGAGGATATTTTCAATCCGCACGACGGGCAGCATCTAAATTTACTAATTTATTTACGGCTCTTGATATAAGGAAATTCACAAAAGCTGAATTAAGTAGTTCTTATCATGTTGTCGAGCATAATGGTGTTGTTGATAAAATTTCCTTTACTCCTTACATTGATTACTTGCCTATATCGAATGTAAAGGTAAACTTGATTAAAATATCTTTTATTCCTGCTTTGATTGCCGCCATTTTCACTTTAATTGCTTTGATCGGCTATGTAATCCGGATGCTTTTTAATAAACTAAATAAACGAAGAAATCCTAACACTAATTTTAATAAATATCATCTTGCAATTAACTTTGCAGGTGTGGCACTCCTTCTTAATCTTTTCATCCTACAAACGAAGTTGAAATTTCCAAATTATCCTGCTTATTCTTCGATACGGATCAATTTATTGTTTAACCTACTTTATGTGGTTCTAGCAGTGGCGTATCTTGGCTTGCTTATGTTCAAACTACGGAAGAACAATTACAGCAAAAAGCAAAAGGTGATGTACATCATGTCCGGCATCTCGGCTGCTATATTAGCTGCCTTTGTTGTGGGGTGGAATTTGTATGTTTAGATGGGCAGAAGCTAAATATAGATATTTCAAACATTACAAAGGCTTGCGGATGACTCCTATATATAAGTGATATTAAGTGAGGTCAATTACAAAGACATAAAGACAGCAGTTCCTTATCGGGACCTGCTGTCTTTAAATTAGTTGGACAAGTATATAAACAAAGTCAAAGGTAACAACAAAAATGATCAGGGCTCTAATTTAGATCCTTCACTGGCTTAGTGCTACAGGTATTTGACACAGTTAATAAATGAACGGTAAAATCCAGATATTCCCTGAATTAAGAAACTAAGTATTTCGTTAGTAGGTGTGAGGTATTCTATGACGAGAATTATGATTACGCCAGAGCAACTTTTCGCAATTAGTAAACAGTTCTATACAGCTTATACTACTCTTCAACACATGAATGAAAGTCTTCTACGAAGCATGACTGATATAGAAGCGAACTGGGATGGGAGTACTAGAGAAAGGTTCTACTATGATTTCAAGAAGTCACACCTTGTTATGACTGAAGTTGTCACACTTATGAGTTCAATATCAACTGTGTTACATAACCATGGAGAACGATTTCTCCAAGCTGATCGCGAGTCGGAAGGGCAAGTAGACATGAACTGTTTACCACCCCCACCGAATGCTTGTGGCCCACAGGAAGGTGTAGACGATCGTAATGCAGTTGAGAAGTCTGTAGATAGTTTAAAAGAGCTAGGACAAGCATTTATACAATCGGCAGACGACCGATATCAGAAGAGATATGATAGTGTAGGCGGATTTCTGGATTACTGGACATTTGGTATTCCGAGTGGACTCGTAAACGGGTATGTTGATCGAGCTGACAAAGCTTTTGAGTCGCCTCAAGACACACTGAACTGGTTGACATTTGGAGTCCATGGAACGATTAGGGAAGCCGTTTTGCCTACAAATGCTTGGTCAAGTGAACATTGGGCAAGTATGCTTGGTACAGGTGGTATGGTATTAGGCGTCAGCTCTGTTTTCAAACCTAAGCTACATATCGATACCCCTGTCAAATACGATGGCGCGGTAGATTTTAGACAGATTCTCAGTGACGGACAACGCAATGAGCTTCCGCTTACGGATAACCAAAAGATTGAGATAAAGAGTTACTTGAACAAGCTTGATTTCCCCGAAGAAAATATCTTAATCGCACAACCTGGTTATTATGATACCTGGAATACAGGCATGATGTATAATCGCTTGGTCATCAATACGGATGTCTTACCAGCAGCAGCCCCGGGAGTAGGGACTTTGAGTGCGAATACACGCATTTCAATGAATGCTACACTAGCTCACGAGATTGTTGGGCACTATGAGGCTTCTATCGCAGGCAGATCGTTCCCACTTTATGATCTTCCTCCTGAAGTCATCAAAAGAAACTATGCTCTTGATGAGGCTCAGGCAAGTATCCGGGCAGCAAGGTTTGCTCCTGAACTCAATTCTACTGAACGGTATGCTTTATTGAGAGACGCGATGGTTAGACTTCGTAATGCCGATCTCAGAGTGCGAGATGTCAAAGGCGAGCTATTCATAGATCAGAGATAAGGAGGCCATACAATGGAAACTAAAATACTGTTTGGCGTGGGGTTAGTCTTCGATACTCCGGAATTCGGAACCATCGTTATGGGGGCTAATGAAGAGTTGGATGAACTACTTCCTTCAACAATCAAAGAGATGATCGGTAAACAGATTATCATCAAAAAAACGGATGGGGAAGAGCAAATATTTGAAGTTGTCTCTACTCAAATTAACCATTCTATAGCCGGTAAAAAAAATATCGGTATATGTTTGGGTAAAAGTATATCCCCAGACGAAATACCTGCGGGTTCAATCGTCTACTGTTATCCATGAGGAAAAATTGACAGTAGGTATACTTTGTTGAAGCTACATGGAGTGGCAGCATTCAATTCAGATATGAAGGGATACTAGATGATAAGTTATAAACCATTTCAAAAATTGTTGATTGACAGGGAGATTAAGAAGCAGGATTTATTGAGAATGACGGGGATTTCATCTGCAACGATGGCAAAGCTCAATACGAATGAATATGTATCGTTAGAGGTAATTGATAAATTAAGTACGGCATTGGAATGCCAACCTGGAGATCTTTTGGAACATCTAACAGACCAATGAAAGAATAGTATAAGAGGATGTTGGTTAACTCGAAGATGTGATTCCGTCGTATAACATAATATTCAAGCAGCGGTTCCTTAAGAGCCTGGGTCTCCGGATAGATTTCGGAGGAATTTCAGCAGACAACCCCTTCGGGGGTTTATGAATAAAATAAAATGATTGGATTTACTTAACAGGAGGAAATATGTTAGAGAAGCTAAATATATATAATTTTGGCCCATTTAAAACATTTGAAATGAACTTCAATAAAGATATAACAATTATTCTCGGCCCAAATGCTTCTGGAAAGACGCAATTGCTTGGAGCTATAGTTGGAGTTTTTTATGGACAAGATTCAATTTCCGTAAACGATAACACAAACACAGAAGAAATGCGTCTTTCTTTAAAATTTAAGTTTCCAGATAGTCAAGTTGAACTAATACGAGGCTATACAAACAATAAATTTTATGTTGAGAATCACACACACTATATCTCAAATAATAAAATATTTCGTCTTAAAACTAATGATATCAATGAATATTATCAATTATAAAAATAATTTGACTGAATTCAACATAGAACTTATAAAGAAGCATCTTCTTCAATTTCAAATTAAGGATACTTCGATGGACTTATTACTAAGGATAATTAATCGTATTGAAAAAACAAAAATTAAGAATTCGTATAAAATTCATTCCGGCGGAGACATGTATATTTTAGAACTATTGTTTTATTTGTCTATAGCCTTGGAAGATAAAACAAAATTGATTATTATTGATGAATTTGCAGGTATGCTTGATTCTCATTCAGCTTCAGCTCTATGGGATTTAATAATTGAAGTGTCAAAACGAATGCAGGTAATTATATCTATGAGTGGTTATCGTGTCCCACCTTTAGATCTTGAAAAGTCTATCAGAATATTACCTTCAGTAGATTACAAAAAAAGAAATAATATAAACTTTAATTATAGGTTCTTCGATTCTCTTCTTATCGAAAATCGAATATTTAACTCGTTAAAAAATAAAAATAAAATAGTTAAATACCTTATAAATACACAAGTTGAATTCGAGGAAAATATTACTATGGAATTTAAAGAAGTAAAAGGAGGTAATCCTGTAGACTCAATTCTAAGTGTCGTGGATCAATATGTAGTGGCTTATTTAAATGTAGAGAGAGATACAATTGGGACAATTTTATGGGGAATTAGTGATGATAGAATTGTTAAGGGGGTACGGCTAAACTATACCGAAAGGGATAGACTAAGAAGAGAAATAGTTAACAAACTTTCTCAAGTAACTCCTCCTATTCCAAGTCAAGTTTGTTCAATTTCATTAGTTCAATTGTATGATGAAAATATGAATATAGTAACTGATAAATATATTATTGAAGTTACTGTTCTTCCACATCAATCTGAATATTTTTTTGCTAATGGTAAAGATGAAGTTTATATAAAGACAGATGGCGGAAAACGAAGACTTAAGGCACATGAATTACAAATTGAACTGAAATCTAGAAAATGAATCAAGTGAAAGTAGTATGAATAAATTAAAGCATATATATGCATTTATTCAAGTTTTTTAAATATTGAAAATGAAGTATAAGAAAGAAGCGTTTCTAAAATAGTCATTGAAGTATTGACCGTCGTATAACAATATATTCACGCTGCGGCTCCGTTGGAGCCTTGGTCTGCTGGAAGGATTTCGTGGAAGTATATCGGCAGACAACCCCTTTGGGGTTTCATGAATACAGGAACGTGAAAGAATGGGAAACCATGAAGGAAAGAATAAGATGAAGAAGCGCGAGTTCCTTATCGGCGTTTTTGGCTTAGGGTTAGAACGTTTAAAAAAGCAAAGCGATTGACAAAGATAAGAATGATGAAGAAATGAAGGCAAGATTTGAAATTGGAAGCACGGTGTCACTTCCGATCAGACAGATAAAGAAAGGGAATTTAGTAAGTATTTCAAATCAAAGGAAGTCTGAAAAAGATTGAGAACGAGCTAAAAAATCATTGGAGAAAGATAGAAAGAAAGCATAGAATTAAAGAGGAAAAGATCAAATAGGATTAAGAGAATTTGGGAAGATCACAGGCAGCATATAACATAATATTCACGCGGCGGGCATACGCCCTTGATCCGGCAGTCGCCGGATACTCGACATGCATCGAGTCGTGAATACGGGAACGTTACATGCAACCTGAATAGCAGAAGAAATATAGAGAACCAAATAAATCAGACTGGCCAATTTAATTATTGGCCAGTCTGATTTGTAGTGAGTCTCTTAGAGATCAGTCAAAAGTCTACATCTGCTTCGTTGATTTCATCGAGTATGTCATCAAAATCTGTAAACTTATCTTTGTTGAATTTTACTTCTTCCTTTTTAAGTTTTTTTAGAATTTCTTTCTTTTCACCAGCATCTATTGTTTGTGAAGTGGAAATAGCATTAATAATGTCCTTAATTTCGTATATGTAATAACCATCGGTTGGCACAGATAAATCGTCTATGTCTTCAATATCTAGATCTTCATCTACAGCAAAATCAGACTTGTCTTTTTGAAATTGATCAACAAGATAAGCTTTCAAGTCTTCTTCGTCATCGAAACCTCGAACAGTAGATTTGTCTGCAGGAACGAGTAGATACTTTTGCAAGAAAATCACTCCCAAACTAAAGTTAGATTTTATAATACAACGATGCTTGATTACAAAGGAATTATATAACAATAAGCAAGAGCTGTAACTATCTAAATAGAAAAACATATATTTTTACATGAGAGAAATTAAAAAAGTGTAGAATGCTAAAAAAATACTGTAAAAATATAGAAATAAAGCATGAAGTCAAAGAAGTAAATGAATAAATAAGTTTAAGAGGATCTAAAAAACAGGCAGTATATAACATAATATTCAGGATGTGAACATTCGTTCTTGGTCTGGCATTCGCCAGACATCCGACATTCGTCGAATCGTGAATACAGGAACGTTATATGCAACCTGAAAGACTGGGAAATCATAAGAGAGATTGAAATGAAGAAGCGCCGAATTGCTTATCGGCGTTTTTTGTTTAGGGTTAAAAATCAAAGGGAATACAAAGCTAAAGAACAATTAAATGAGAAAATCAAGGGTTAATACATGAAGCACAAAGTTGCTTCAGATCAGATGAATAGAAAAGAAGATCAGAAAGAGAAATTTAAAAGAAAATAGAGCTGAAAAACGTATTAAGACCTAAAAAACCATTGTGGAAAGATAGAAAGAAAGCATAGAATTGAAGAAGGAAATAATGAAATAAGATTAAGAGAAATTGGAAGGTCACAGGCAGCATATAACATCATATTCAAGCTACAGGCATAAGCCCTTGATCCGGCAGTTGCCGGACATCCGACATACGTCGGATCGTGAATATAGTGAACGTTATACGACAGAATCAAAAACAATAATAGAAAAGAGGATCATATGATCCTCTAAATGCTAGAGTTTTGCAATTCACAAAAGAGTTGTAAAGCGTCTTTGAAACCTTGTATGTAGATACTTCTTTCTAAGATGGATTGAAGAGAAATTTGAGCGTCTTCGTAAAGAAAAACCGTATGTTGAAGTTGATCAGGTAAAGCATCACGAAGTGTTTTAAAGTATTGATCTGCCTCCGTAGAAAGCTGATTGTATTCCGTATGACATTCCACAAGCTCAGTATAGAGTAACTCTAAACGTATTCTTATTAGTGGTTCTGTTAACGATTCTAATGTATTAACCATATAATTAATCCTCCTTATAATTAACTTTGCGAAGTTATTATATAACCTTATAAGGTTAATTACAAGGTGAATATTTGACTTTGTAGAGTTAAAATTTTGCTTTTCGTTGATGATTATTGATGTGGAAGATAAGATAGAGCTATGGAGGGGAAAAGATGAAAGTAATCAAGTGCAATATACGAGAACTCATGGCAGAACATCGAATAGATGATATAACCGAATTGATGGTGAGATCAGGCTTAAGTCGTAACTCAATCAACAAGTTATATAGAGAGACGAATATAGAAACAACAAAATTAGAAACACTATTCAAGTTGTGTGATACGTTTAATTGTAAGTTGTCTGATTTAATCGACTATGTACCAGAAGAAAATAAATAGTGAGAGGCGTTTCGAGAAGAGATCTCGTCGTGTGACATAATATTCGAGCAGCGGCTCCTAACGGAGCCTTGGTCTGATGGAAGGATTTAGGAGGGAGTTTCAGCAGACAATCCTTGGGTTTCATGAATACAGGAATGTTATGTGAAATACTCGTAAATTATAAATAATGAAATGTGAAATAATTGATAGATTTACATATTACTCAGATATTATTTTCAAGTAAAAAAGAAAATAGAAGAAAGAAAAACTTTATGAATGCTATGAAGTATACTCGGAGGGCATATATGACAAAAAAAATCTTATTGGATTTCTCAGATTTTTATGAAGATAGATACGAATACAGTCGAACTGGGCCAACTGATAATATTTTAACTCAAGAATACAGAAAACCCAATGATGTCAGCAACTTTTTTAAAAAAAGGGGTTTTTGTCCATTTTGCATGAAAAACATTCCGGAAGTTTTTAATAAGACAGATAAATTTACTATGGGTAAAGAAATGTGGACATTTATCAAAGTATGGGAATGTGACTCGTGCAAGTGGTGGGAATACTCAGATCAATTTAGCGAAGAGGAAGATCATATTTCAGAGTTACATACACAAAACTCGGATATTTTAAGACATGGAATTGTTAAAAAATTTAATATTGGTGACAAACAAATTCCAATTAATACACTTATAGACGAACTTATGAGAACAAAGGAGATACTATATAGTATCGATCCTTACAAATTTGAAGAAATTGCTCAACATGTATTTTCTGCATATTTTAATTGTGAGGTTAAACACGTCGGTCAAACTGGTGATGGCGGTATAGATTTAATTATTGTGCTTTCAGATGATCCAATTTTGGTACAAGTAAAGCGAAGGACGTCTGCAAACCATATTGAGTTAGTGAGCGGTATCCGGGAGTTTATTGGATCTATGTATATAAAGGATGCTCGGAAAGGAATATTCTTATCAACTGCAAAAGACTTCTCTAAAGGAGCCAAGGAAACAGTGAATGATGTTTTAAATAACAGAAAGTTTGACTTTTTTGAACTGAAGGACTTTAAGAGTTTCTGCGATATGTTAAGCGTTCTGAAAACAGAAGACTATAAACCATGGAATAAATTTATTAAATAAGTTTTGCTTTAAGTGTTGATGGGAAATGAGTTCTTTATGTAGTAAATCAAAGAAGGGAAGTCCATCACATAACAATGCATTCACGATGCTGGTTGCTAACGTACCCCTTGGTCCACACCGAGGGATTTCAAGGAAGAGGAATCAGGCAGTGAGGTTCTTGATTGCAATACGTTATACGACAGAACGAAGTAAGTATGATGAAGTTATCTCAATTAATGAAGAGTTAATAAATCTTAAATTGCGGTGAAGAGCTACAAAAAGAATTAAAATTCTTATAACTGAAAGGCGGATTTATATGCAATCTCCCTTTATATCGCGTGTGAAAGTTGAAAACTTTAGAAACTTTAGAAATGTAGATGCTTCATTGAGCCATAAGCAAATTATCATTGGTGAAAATAACGTAGGTAAAACCAATCTTATCCGGGCTATACAGCTTATCTTAGATCCAAGATTAAGTGATGAAGATCGTATGCTAGGAGAGTCTGATTTCTACAATGGAATATTAGATCCTTTAGAAAATGGTGAGGAGATCAAAATTTCTATTGAGGTTCAAGGATATGAAAATAACAAAACTTTACTTGCCGTCTTATGCGATGCTTCGATTTCTACAAGTCCGGCAACTCTAAAATTCACATATCGTTATTATCCTATATCTAAAGAAGACGGTTCCAAGGAGTATAACTATACAATTTACCAAGGGAACAATGAGGCTAATCTTTTTACGCATAAACAACGAAAATACTTCAATATTAGAGTGATCAGCGCTTTAAGGGACGTAGAAAATGAAATGAGAAATTCAAGGAAATCTCCAATTATTGAGTTATTAAAAGAATATGAATTTAACAAAGATGAGTTAGAAAGAATAGCTTCTAATTTGAAAACAGAGAGTAACGAATTGCTTTCTATGGATGAAATTCAGGATGCAATTACTAAAATGAATTCTCGTTTTGGCAAAGTGATTGGAATTCAACCTGATTCTGAATTGCAGCTTGAAACAATGGACTTCCAAGCGAATCGACTCATTTCAGCACTTAAACTAGTGATGGGCCAGCATAAGAGATCTACGAGTGAAACTAGTATGGGATTAACGAATCTCCTTTATATTTCCCTTATCTTACTTTTGCTTGAAGATAAAACTATCCCAAGTCTTTTAAGTACCACTCAATATCATTTTTTGAAAGAACTAGAAGGTTCAGAAATACTTGATGATTGTTATGAAGAATCTGATAAAGGTAACTTCAAGTTAAAAAACGATATAGAAGAAACAATATCAAGAACCTTATATGCTTTTATGGACAGTCCTAGCAGAGAGGCAAAAGGATTTACTCTTCTCGCCCTTGAAGAACCTGAAGCACATTTGCATCCTACTTTGCAGCGTATTATTTATAGAGATGTAATGCAGGGAAATACATCGTTACTGATGACGACTCATTCTCCTCATGTTACCTCTGTTGCTCCTCTTGAATCTATTGTACATTTGCTTTGGACATCTGATGGAACTCTTGTAAATACAACTGCAAATATCAAATTACCCCCTAATGAAAAACAGGATTTAGAAAGGTACTTAGACGTAAAGCGGGGAGAATTGTATTTTGGAAAAGCTGTTATTTTGGTAGAAGGAATAGCAGAAGAATATTTGATTCCTAAATTCGCAGAATTACTCGACAAGCCGTTAGATTCTAGGGGGATTTTGGTTTGCAATATTAACTCCACTAATTTCACTCCATACGTAAAATATCTTTATGAACTTGGAATTCCGTATGTATGTATAACGGATGGTGATTACTACATCATTGTTGAGGATAAGGAAGGAAAGGAATCTAGAAAGTACGGTCTAATGAAAGAATCTGATCACGAAAATTTTGGATACTTAGGAAATGAAATTATAGGACAACTTTTAGTGGACCTAAAAAAAATAAAGACTCTTCCTGATGATATGTCATGGGTAGAACAGGATGAATTATTTTCTGAGCAAGGCTTCTTTCTAGGAGCGTATACCCTAGAAACAGAAATAATGGCAAATTGTAAATCTAACATATCGGCCCAAGAAAAGATCTGGCAAACCTTTAATGAGTTAACAAGCGGCGGCGATCAACAAAAAGAGAATTTCAAAAAAGAACTAAATGAAGGAAAGTATGATGCCTGCTTGAGAAAAATAGAAAACAGCAGTAATGGAATAGGTAAAGGTCGCTTCGCCCAACGTCTTTCTATGAAATGTACAAAACATCATATTCCAAGCTATATAGAAGATGCTATTGATAAAATTTTTGAAAAAGTAGATGGTCTTATATGAGTAGTAGTTATATAGAGAAGCTACTTCAAATCAAGAAAGATCCTCATCAACATGAGGCTTTCACTTCTAAAACAAATACAGTAGTTATTGCTGGGCCTGGAAGTGGAAAAACTACTGTTTTAACTCTCAAAATAATGAGTTTACTTCATGATGCAATTGCCGAACCAAGAGGTCTTGCTTGTATTACTTATAGTCGTGCAGCAGCCAGAGAATTTGAAGAACGGTTACTGTCATACGGGTATCAACCCAAAAGCAATGTATTTCTTGGCACTGTTCATGCTTTTTGTATATCAGAGGTTATCGCACCTTTCGCACATCTTTCTATTTACGAGATTCCTTTGCCATTAAAAATCATTTCGGAAAAAGAAAGAAAGCTATTATTTAACGAGGTGTGCAGGGTGCTGCATATATCGAATGATGATTTAAAGATTGAAGAAATGGATAAGGAACGAAATTTAATTATTGAAGGAATAAGTAAAGTGCATATTCCTAGCTATGATCTAGCATTAAGAGTCGCTTTAGAATTTGAGGATAGACTACACGCTAGTGGCAGAATAGATTACATTGATGTTGTCAAATGTTCCACTTTAATTATTCAAAAAGAAAAGTATGTTAGAGATTGCTTGGAGGCTAAGTTCCCTTGGATTCTTATTGATGAGTATCAGGACTTGGGTAAGCCTCTACATGAAATGGTTCTATCCCTTTTTAATTTAACAAAAATTAAATTTTTTGCAGTGGGTGATCCCAATCAATCAATATATAGCTTTGCCGGAGCGATACCTGATTATCTATTAGAACTATCTGCTTTAAGAGAAATGAGTTCCATCGAACTGCTAACTAACTTTCGAAGTAACCAAGGCATTATAGATGCCTATACACTTGCAATGCCTCCGGCCAGCATTAAAAATTATAAAGCCGGAAGTAGATTTAATGAAGAAGCTGAATTTAAATTTGTAACTTGTAACGAGGGCCTTGAGGATCAATATCGAAAGGTTGTAGCATCGATTATTCCAGAATGTATTCAAAATGATGTTCCATACAGAGAAATATGCGTTTTAGTTGGTAGTAATGATAACGCTAAGAAACTAGGTGAGCTTTTTCAAAGTGAAGATATCCCATATTACATCAACAAACGTAAAGACTTCGAAATCACAGAGATCGTTAAATGGTTAATTGGATGTGCAAACTGGTGCTTAGATTCAACTAAGGAATCCTTCTCTGATTTATATTTATTTTGGGCAAATATTTTCGGGGTTCATAAAGGACACTCCATTACAAATGATGTTGTTAAACAAAAACTCTTTTATGCAGCCCTTACTCAAAGCAAGCAAGCATCTGACAACCTTTCAGATTGGCTTGATTGTATAGACGAACAGGTACAGTTGCTAGATCTACTTTTTGAATCTGACTTTTATTCAGACGAACATGAGAATTTAAAGAAACTCAAAGAACTTGCATATGATGGTGAGTTTCAAGATTTTTCTCTAAAAAACTTTGTGGGGATTTTAAAATCTTCTGATCGAGTGACTATTTCTACTCGACATAGCTCGAAAGGATTAGAATTTGAAGTTGTTATTTTGCTGGGATTGGAAGATGGAAGTTTCCCTTTTTTCAAAAGTATCAACAGTAAAGATCCTAGCAAGTTAGAAGAAGAATTCAGAGTTTTTTTCGTCTGTATAAGCCGAGCTAAAAGAGCTTGTTACTTAGTCAGATCACTAAAGCAACGAAATAAATATGGAAGAATATTTGATAAAGAGCCTTCAAGATTTTGGACGATGCTCTATGACGTGTATGGCGATTAATTACTTCTCTGTAACTCCTACCTTGAACTTTGTTTATTACGATGAGATGAGGCTCACAGTCAGCCTATATGCCCAATGTGAGCCTCATCTCATATTAGGCTAGTTTCTTTCTATTCGGTATTTTCTAAGGGTGCCGGAGTTTCCAGATGTTTTGATTATAAAAAATGTGTGAATATCCAGTTGTTCAGTAGAAAAAAAGGCTCTTCACCGTAACGTTTCATTCACAGACTTCAACTAAGAAACAGAAAACAAGCTGCATTCCCGATGTCGTAGAATTGTTGGAACATATAACGGTTTAATGAAAGAGTAGAATATAAGAGGGTGATGGTTAACTCGAAGATGTGATTCCGTCGTATAACATAATATTCAAGCTGCGGCTCCTTCGGAGCCTTGGTCTGCGGATGAATTTCGGAGAGGCATTTCAGCAGACAACCCCTTCGGGGTTCATGAATACAGTAACGTTATGTGAAATACATTAGGCGCCAAGGAGAGTATTTATGAGGATATTAGAAAGCCATCCAAGTGACTGGAAGGAATTAGAGGTGAAAGTTGCAAAGATTTTAAACGCTTCCGGATTCAAAGCAACAGTAAATAAGCAAATTAAAACAGTTAGAGGACATGTAAATGTTGATGTATATGCAGAAGATGTTAAATCTATTCCAAAGTCAATAAATTTATTCGAGTGCAAGTATTGGTCAGCAGATATTCCTCAAGCAGTGATTCATTCTTTTAGGACAGTATTAAATGACTTTGGGGCCAATAGTGGATTCATAATTGTTAAGAACGGTTTTCAATCAGGTGCTTATGATGCAGTTAAGAACACAAATGTTCATCTTTTAAGTTGGAATGAATTTCAAGATGTATTCATAGAAAGATGGCTTGAATGTACATTAGATACACTTAATGAAATTAGTCTACCGCTAAGGGATTATACTGACCCATTAGATATGGATAAGTTTTACGAAAAAGCTTCAGATGGTGATAAAGAAATCTACAAGAATCTCTGCGTTAAATATGTAGGAGTAGCACTTTACTCTAGTAAATTTCTTTACCAATTTCAAAGTGGAGTAATGCAAATTAAAAAAGAAGAAGTTGATCAAGTAATAGATAAAGCAATAAAGGAAGAATTATTAGGTACAACACGGTTTCGCTCATACTCCGATTATTTTGAATTTTTGTATGATAATTGTATGGAAGGGATGAGAGAGTTTGAATTACTATTTGAAAAGTATAACTGAGAAGGATGCACTTCACATAACATAATATTCACGCTGCGGACATTCGCCAGGCACCCGACATGCGTCGGATCGTGAATACAGGAACGTTATAGGAAATCAGCTTGCAGAAAATTTTTAATACCTAATGAGGTGAACACATGCAGAATGTAGATGGATTCTTGAATTTGAAAATCAGCCAACTTTCAACTTATAGAAATGAAAAAATTGTACTATTTTATGAGTTTTACAGAAACATACCTAATGAAAAGTTAAAAGAAATATTTTCAATACTTCATAGTAGCTTGAATGATTTATTCTCATTTATGAATAGTAAAAACAGGCCGGGGTTAGGTGGGCATTATAATGCTCATGAGAGTAGATCTCTGATCGAAATAATCGATAATATAAGAGTTCTTCAAACTTCCCTTAAAAATGATTATAGTTTTGAAATAGATCAAGAATATCAAGATACTATGAATTTTTGTGAGAAGTTTTTATCGGATAGTGGAGGCAGCGCAATTCCAGATGAATTAACGCGAATTAATATAATCGAAGATAGACCAGTATTTATATTACTTGATACAACAGTAATAAAAACGTTAAAAGCAACAGCTACAATAGACTTGAAGCAAATAGGAGAAGGTTCATATGCAAAGGTCTTCAAATATAAAGATCCGTTTTATGATTGTGATTTTGTAATCAAAAGAGCTAAAGAAGATTTAAGGGAAGACGAATTAATCAGATTTAAGAATGAGTACAACGACTTAAAGGCTTTAGATTCTCCATTTATTATTAAGGCATACTACTATGACGATGAGAAAAAAGAGTACACAATGGAATATGCAAATAAAACTCTTGAAAAGTTTATGAGTGAGAATAATACCAAATTAAATTTAGATAGAAGACGAATTTTGATAAATCAATTGTTGAATGCTTTTGAATATATACATTCAAAAGGTTATTTGCATAGGGATATTAGCTATCAAAATATTCTCGTGAAAATTTATGAAGATAGTTCATTAATGATAAAGGTATCAGACTTCGGTTTAGTAAAACGACCTGATAGTAAGCTTACGCGGCAGGGAACAGAAATAAAAGGAGCTATTAATGATTATTCTGATCTTGCTGTAGTCGGATTTGAGAACTACGAAGTACGTCATGAAACGTTTGCCCTAATCAAGATCATTTACTTTATTTTAACGGGGAGACAAACAAATTTTCATAAAGAAAAGAATGATGTCGTTAAGGAGTTTATCTTAAAAGGAATATCGTCTGACAAAAATGAGCGATACTCATCTATAGAACAAATTAGAAGGAAATTAATAGAGGATGTATACCCTGCTATAAGATCAATGAAGTGATTTCGACGAAGTTGCTTACATCCTATAACATAATATTCACGCTGGGGACAGACGTCCTTGATCCGGCATTCGCCGGATACTCGACATGCGTCGAGTTGTGAATACAGGAACGTTATACGCAACCCATGAATCCAAAAAAACTATTTTGGAAGGAATAAATTAAATGGAAAACAAAGAAACCTTAAAACAAGAATTTTTGAAAGCTAATCCATTATATCAACGGCTATCGTTCAATATAACCGAATCTCTAAAATTCTTACTTAAAGATAGTGGTATCCCATATTTAGACGTATATTCAAGAGTTAAAGAGTTTGATTCATTTTTCGATAAGATAGATCGGAAACAATATAAAAAACCATTTGATCAAATTGAAGATATTTGTGGTTTACGTATTGTTTGTTACTATCCTTCTGACATTTTGCAAATTAAAAAAATAATAGCCGAAGAATTTGTCATTGTGAATTCAGAAGATAAGGTTGATAATCTTGAACCAGACAAATTTGGATATAGATCTCATCATTTCGTTGTAACGCTAAGACACGAGTGGTTAAACGTTCCCAATTACAGAGGATTAGAAGGTATAAAAGCTGAAATTCAAGTACGAACGATATTGATGCATGCTTGGGCAGATATCTCTCATAAGCTATCTTACAAAAAGAAAGAACATATTCCAGAATTATTTCAGAGAAATTTATTTCAATTAAGTGCATTGTTTGAGATCGCAGACGATAGATTTGAAATGCTTCGAGCAGAGCGTGAAAAATATCGTAATAGTATGATTAACAATGGACAATTCAATCTTGTTCAAGAACTAAATTTAGATAGTCTCCAAGCTTTTTTGGACTTTAATTTTCCAGATCGAGTTAAAGACACCGATGATATTATAGATTTATTGGACGAATTAATGAAATACGAAGTTTCTTTAGAAGAATTGAATGAATCATACATTAAAGTCAAGGGATTATTACCTGAATTTGAGCAGGAAGTTTTCTATGAGAACAATATAGGTATTGACGAAGAAGAAAGTAGATGGACTCAGTGTGGAGTTGTTAGAAGTTTCCTAATCCTAACAAACGATCGCTATTGGGAAGATAGATGTTCTGAGTTTCCAAATAGCGTAATTGAATTAAGACGAAAACATAGAGATAAAGTAAAGAGTATTGAAGCTTGATCGATGAAGCCGGGGCAGCGTATAACATATTATTCACACATCGGGCATACGCCCTCGGTCCGGCAGAGTGATTTCAAGGAGGTAGAAGTAGCCGGACACATACGACTCCGTCGGGCGTCGTGAATACAAGAACGTTATCCGAAACCCCTTGGAGATACAAATAAATTATTACGAGGTGTATTTTAGATGTCAATTTCTTTGAGTTCGGAAATAATTCAAACAGTAAGGGAATTTCTAGATATCGATTATGAAATTACTCCAAGTGATTTATATGAAAAATTATATCAATACAGATCTAAAACTCATCCTGATTTATTTATTGACAAAGATGAAAAATCAGCTGCTGAGAATAGGTTTAAGGATTGTTATAAATACTTAGATGAACTATCAGATTATATAAATAAAGATAGGATGATTAACCCAAAGGAACTAACTGTATATGACAAAGAATTTGAAATGCTTCAGAGACGGCAAGAAATGATAAAAAATGAAAAAGAATTGGAAAGATATAAGAATGAGATTCTGTTTCTTCAATCATCAAGCATTAATTTATCAAATAAAGTAAAATCACTGGAAAGCGAAATGAAAACTTTACGAACAAGTAAAATTTCGGAGAAATCTGATGAATTAATATCAACATATAGACCAACCTCAAAAAACTTTAAAGTATTAGGAATAACTATTGTACTTTCGACGTTAATTGCAGTGTTGACACAAATTGAGCAAATTACGGGCAAAATTTTAAAATATTCTCCTTTAGACAAATCAATTTTAAATATTATTGTTTTTACTGTCTTTGTTTTCGTGATTGTATTCTATCTAAAGAAGTTCATAGAACATAAAAGAGTTGAGGGATTTATAAAGGTTATACAATCTCAAAGAAGTATAAATGGATTCTATGAATATTTAATGGAAACTGCGAAAGATAAGGAGTTTAGTGATTATGATGTTTACCAGTATATTGAATTAAGACTCGAACCACAGAAGTTCATTTCGAAGCATATTCTTTCTAATATGAGTAAAGTTAATAAAGAAGAAACTTATGAAGTGTTAAAGGAGATTTTTATTTATAATCTCTTGATAAAAAGTTTAGTAGTGCATGTTGGGGCTGAAAATCTAAATCAAAAGTTTAAAATGAAAAAATCTAACTCATATAGTTTTGATGACATTAATTTAGACTTTGAATTCTAAAAAAACTTGCAAATAAAAGTAGGGAAAAATAGAGGTTGTATATCCTAGAAGAAGGGGCATCGGATAACAATTCATCTACGCTGCGGAGCTGATGCTCCTTGGTCTGCAAGATGAAATTCTAGGAAGTATATTCAGCAGACAACCCTCACAGCCTAACCGCATCGCGGCCAGTCGCTACGCTCCTTTAAGGCAGTGAGGGCTCGTAGATACCCGAACGTTAAACAAAACCCCTAAACAAAACAAAAGATACAACACATTTGAAAGTTGAGGATGAGATTAATGGAGGATCGAGTAGGAGCTTTTTAAAGCCTTGGTTGGAGGGGGGAGAAATTTCTTAACAGACAAGTGAAATTGCTGTGACTGTGAGGTTAGATAGGAAGCTGAGAGTTCGTCTTATTATTGACACCGAAAGTTTATATCGGTGTTTTTTTATTTTTAATTCGACTGCCGCATTAAAGCAATCATAGTTTATCTTAAAATTTGGTTTAGATGAAAATATTAGTATTCAACATCGGGTATAGATAATCGCTTTAAAATTGACTGTTCACGTCTAGTCTCAACAAGACATGGTGCAGTTAGACCCATCAGAGAGGTGGATGTATGAGCCGTTTGCTTGACTTATTTGGAAGAGGAACGGCGCAAGCTTAATCAACTTGGAGAGGCATCCTTGAAGCAAGCGATTCCGTTGTGGGAGAACCCTGAGGTTCAGGAACAGAGCCGGAGGGTGGATGAACTGGTGGCCCAAGTGAGTGAGATGAAGGCGAGACATAACCGAGTTGTAAGATGATGAGAGAGGTACAAAATGCGTAGGGGAGGAGAAGCAATGGAATTTCCACCGTGGATGCAACAAGCGATTCAAGCAAGGCTGGATGAGGTGACTGCCCGGCTTGAACATGATCCTGAACTGAGTCGAGTACGTGGGGGAACAGACGAAGCATTTGAAGTTTTGTTTGCAGGTAAAGATGTCGAGCAAACACCTGAATATAACGAGTGGGAGAATCGTTTTATTGTTAGCAAAGGCATAGAAAATGAGCGGTTGTATATGCAGGGACTACGAGATGGCATTCAGCTCACAGTATCCTTGCTGGGTCAGTCGAAGTCGATGCCAGAGGAGACCGATACAGAGGCTTGATCCACTAAGGCGAACCCAAAAGTCAGGGGAAGCTGCCTAATGGGAAGCTGCCCAATCTTAACTTAAAAACCGGAGCCGAAGCGTGAATCTATCGCTTCGCTCCGGTTTTAATGCTCTACTTTTCCAAATTCTAAATTAAGAAAAGGAGGGCTTTGAGTATGTGTTAAGCATAAAGAAACAAGGGTAGAAGCGAGGTGTGGTTATTTGAAAAAAAGATCTAAATACTTAATCGTGCTTTTTATGTTTATTGCGATTGTGTTTATTCTTCTTTTTTTGAATACCAATAAAAATGAAGCCAATGAGCTAGTGGTTAATGGCAATATCATTCACGTCAAAAACTTTGATCTGAATGCCAAATCAACGAATTTAAAGACAATGACAGAAGGATCAATATTCGTTGAGGGTGAGAAGGAGCATATTGATCTTATCAAAATAGTAGCACATGTAGAGATTGACCCTGCTGACTGGGGTGGTGTTGCATTTTATATCCCTGATCAATGGAGTGTCTCCAGTATAACCAGCAGTTATCCTGAACATCAATCGAAGTTGAAGCCTGCTGAGTATGTATCCACCTGGATGAATTCTTCTGATGACTCTTCATGGCGCACAATGATTGAAATTGGGAGAGAACGAAATTACATAGCAAATGGCGGAGGTACTGGAACGATTGTGATCGAGTTAAGTCAAGATCAAAAGGATATGTCCCTCCCTCTGAGTCATTAAAAATTGGTATTGAGGTCGGATCATAAGAGAAAAATGGAAACCGAATTATGGGTACAGATTCTGTTAAAGTTGCTGTATTTTGAAGTATTTAATCGTGATTCTTTTATTTGGCAAACGAAAACTAAAGGAACTTGACCTAATGTTCATAAAAAAAGAAAATATCCAAACTCCATTAGTCACAAAATAGACACAATATTAAGTAAACATTTTCCATATATGTTACGTTTGTATAAATAGAGGGTTCAACATTTAGTTATCGCGAGAAAGCTGCTTGTATTCGTTAAATGACAGTGCAGATTCAGATTGTTATTAGAGAGATTTTAATGCTCTCTTTTACAATAAATATGCTTGTTAAATTATCGGGATGAAGGTGGACTTACTAAAAGCTCGAAGGTTCTATTTTATTTTAAAGATAGAACGTTTGAGACTCGTTCTTTACAAGGGGGGCTTAGTTAATTTCACAAGGAAATTTAGTATGTTTTGTATTTCATCAAATGCTGAACAAATTTATACGGAGAGGTGAATATTTTGAAGAAACGTTGGATGGTAATGTTAACCTGTTTAATGGCTGCATTCCTCATTACAGCATCTGTAAAGGCAGCAAGCTCGGATTATTATAGCGGATCATGGGATACAACTAGTACAACCAGTTTAGGTATAGCAGTAGGGTCGAGTATGTCATCCAATTTAAGTTCGTTTCAAAGCTGGTATACCGGATGGAATGGTGTATCCTCCAAAGTAGGCTTGGCAAAGCCTTATGAACAATCAAGTCTAGATCAAACACCACACTTCGCAAGAATCAATATTATTGGAAAGAATCTTGGTTCTACAGGTAACTGGGCAGAAGCTTGCAATTATAAATATAGTGTTATATGGGGTTACTCGTGTGATTGGAGCGGATCTTGGAAAGACTCCATTATTGAATTTAATACCAACACGGATTCAAACACGAAAGTAGGGTATTCGTTTCATAGTGCTAATTTAAAGAAAAAAATATTCCTGCACGAATTGGGACACTCATTAGGACTTAAACATCCAGATACTACTTCTAACGCCATCATGAAACAAGGGGATAATGGATACTATGTTGTACAGACCTATGATAAGTCAAATATAAAAGAGAAATATGGAAATTAAACTTTGGAGGTGCTGACATGAAAAAGTGGATAATGGCAGGGGTTATAGCTGTGATGGGGGTTAGCCTTTTTTTTGGATATAAGCATTTAAATGCACAAGAACTACGTCCAGATGCAGATTACCACAATTACGCTCTTTCTGAGATAGAATCATTAGCTACTGTTATAGTGGAGGCTGATTGGGAAGAGGAAACGAATTCAATCGTTGAATTAGATCAAAAGGATAAGTATCCATTGGACACACGTACATTTTCAAATATAAAAGTGAAGAAAGTATATAAGGGTGCAGTGAAGGAGGGGGAGGAACTAAACGTAGTTGAATACTATGCCAAGTGGAGAGATGTAGCAGGTGCATATGTAAAATATCCAAATGAATTGTATCAACCTTTAACGTCGGATAAAAACTATCTATTGTTTTTATATCAAAGTCCAGAGGAACCTTCAGGTTCATATGAGATCATCGGCAACCATCAGGGTAAATATGTTTACCCGGAAAGTCAAAGTAATATGAGTATTCAATCCACTAGTGATCTGGATATTGCCGAAAAAGATGAACATTATTCTGCCTTATATAATGAGGTAAGTGAAAAGTATTTTAAGTAGCACAATGGATATTATTTGAATTACAGAGGGGAAGCGACCCTGATCTACACTTAAAAACCCGAGCCGAAGCGTGAATAACTCGCTTCGGCTCGGGTTTTAACGCTCTACTTTTCTAAAATCCAATTCTTACTTCGCACTTACCGATTTAAACCAATCATTCACTTCTTGCGTGATCTGATCTCCGCCGTTGGATTTCCAGTTGGCGACGAATTGGTCAAAGGCATCAATAGGCAGATTGCCGTAGATGATTTTGTTGAAGGTTTCCATCTCGGACTGGCGGAGCAGATTCCATTTGGATACCATGGTTGGTGTTGCAGCACCAGTAAAGTAGTTTTGTTTACGGACGTCGATCTGGGACATAACCACTTTACCTGCATACCAGTTTTCCGGTTTACGGAATTCGGCCATTTGTTTCTCGTACGGTGTTTCAGGCTTCTCGCCGTTGGCTAGCTTCACGAGTGTTTTCATGTACAGATCCGGGATACGTGCCGGGCCGGTCAGGAAAGGGAATTCGTTGGAGAAGTCTTTGATCTTCTCTTTGTCACTGGTCGGTTGTCCGTCAATGATATCCCAGTCATAACCTTTGGCGAAGCCGTATTCATACTCACTGCCCGCAGCCGGGTTAGCCAGGTTATCGAGCAAGTAGTTGTAATACAAGAAGATTGCTTCTGGATGCTTCGCATCCTTGTTAATCATGATACTTGCGTTGACACCAGAGTTCTGCCACTTCGTACCGATCTTGCCGTCTGGGCCCGCTGGAACAGGGTAAGCTTTATACTTTGAGCCAGGTACGTTCTTCAGCAGGTCAGGTGCAGGCCAGTCCGGTACCCAGTTTGCGCCAGGCAGAATGCCTGCTTTACCAGCTGTCCAGCTTTCAGCGGATTTGCCTTCGTCCCACAGAGCGGAGTCAGCGTGGATATAACCTTTATCCATCCATTCAGCTAGCTTGGCAAGGGCTTGTTTGGCACCCGGGTTAACGGAGCCGTACTCGAGGTTGCCGTTTGCGTCTTTGTTCCATTGCTCCTCGATTGTGCCGTATGCACCGAACAACCAGTCGAGCTGACCCATCCAGGTGTTGGTGTTATTTTTCAGCGAGATCGCCAGCGGGAATACTTTGTCTGGAGACAGACCGTCCGGGTTCTCGTTTTTGAATTTGTCCATGATGTTCTCAAGGTCTGCAATGGTTTTCGGAGCTTCCAGGTTCAGCTTCTCCATCCAGTCCTCGCGGAGCCAGAGCAGTGTATCGTCGTTATCGGTGTACTCCATGATCGGCATGTTGTATTTCTTGCCGTCCTTGGTGAACGGATACCACAGTTCAGGATGTGCTGCTGCGTGATCTTTCAGGGTCTGACTCGCGTACTTGTCGAACAACTCATCAATTGCGATGAATTGACCGGAGTCGATCAGCTGATTGGTCAATACCGCATTGGTAGGTACTGTTACGAAATCAGGCAGTTTCTCGCCAGAGGCGATAGCCAGTTGCAGCTTTTGTCTGTATTGATCGTCATTGGCTGGATACCAAGTATCTTTATGCTTCATACCCAGCGTTTCGAGCATCCAGCGATCGTGCACGTTATTTTCTTTGGTATCTCCTTGCACGTATTTCTTCGGCATCAATACCGAACTGAACTCGATCGGTGGGTCATATTTTCCTTTAGCAAAAGCAGCTTCTGCTTCAGCTGAGCCGACAGTTCCCGGCGTATTATTACCATTGTCACTGCCTGTCTCGCCACTGCCGCACGCAGTGATCGTAATGAGCGCGATAACCATGAGCAGTGACCACCATGTTTTTTTGAATTTGATCATTGTTCAATCCCCCTACGGTGTATGATCTTTAAAAATGCGTGTTCAAAAAGGCCGGTTTTCAGTACCGAGAAGATGGGATGAAGCTAGAAATGGAGTAGCGGAGCGTAGATAGAGCTACGTGAGCAACGGACATTTCGGCTGAATTCCATATTCGATGCTGATGATGCCGCTAGGCATCCTTCGTAATCAAAAGCGGACTTTTTGAACAACCTCTACAATGTAACTGTACCAATTTGGACGGGAGGGCATCTATATGAGTTTGTTAGTTTCCATAGGACTCTATTAGTGAATGTGCAAAAAGATCGGTTTTCAGTCATGTTATTTATGCTGGTCTCTGTATTCCTGCGGTGTAACGCCAAACTGGCGTTTGAACACTTTGATAAAATAAGCTGGGTCCATATAGCCAATCTCCATGCTGATTTCGTACACTTTTTTGGTGGTCGTGACCAGCTTGTGACAGGCCCGATCCATGCGCAGGCGTGAGATATAATCACTGATGCCTTCGCCCGTTTCGATCTTATAGATTTTGGATAAATGGGTCGGGTGCAGATTGACATGGTCAGCGAGCACACGCAAAGACACATCCAGATGCAGGTTCTTATCTGTAAAATCCTGAATCTTCTTCACATACTCGGAACGAATGTCCTTGATCTCGTTGGACGTGCCTTCCTTGAGTTTGCCCAGTACACTGAGCGACCATTTCCGCAATTTGCTGATGGTAGCGAAAACTTCCCCACTTTGCAAATCCTCGACATCATTTCCCATTAAAGTGGTCAGAGTCAACTTGTTCCGATGGGCAATATTGGTGAATGAAGCCGTAATAAGAAAACCTGCCTCCATACAGTGCTCCCATGATTCCGACCATTTCTCATCCAACTCGGCGCAGACCGCGCGTATTTTCTCCTCCGCTGCATCCCATTGTCCGCTCTCTAGCAAACTAATAAAGGTGGGCGGGGTGTACAGAACATCCAAGGGACCTTGTGCCGCAGGTGTCTCGACATCGCTGACACGCATGACAAATTCGCGTTCGTCTCCAACGATCTGCCGGAAATAAGCGGAAGCCTGACGGAAACGATCGTAGAGCTGATCCGGAAAGGTGAACCACTCGGTGATAACGATGGAGAGGGAGCCTTTCAGAAACTGTTTTACTTTGGATTGGAGCTGAATCGATAGCTTCTCCAGAATGGTTTCTTTCCCAATATCGCCTTTCCGATCTTTAAACTGAAGTAAAAACACGAGATATCCGTGCTCCTCCTTGACGCCCCAAACTTCCATAAACTCACCCATAATCTCTTCCGCCATATTGATGATCGCATATTCGATCAGGGTCTGATCATTGCTGTCATAGTGTCCGAATTCTTCTTCCAGACGTACCAGCATTAATGCGGCATCCCCGGTATGAAAGGGCAGAGCGTAATTGGCTAGCTTACGCTCCCATTCGGCAGCGGCGATTCGTTGTCCCTGTAAAGCTCCTAGGAGTAGTCGTCCCCGCAAATGGGGGAGATTCTCTCGCAACGTAAACTGCGTTCGTGTCAGTGAACTGACAATTTCCCATTCGTTGTTCAATTGATCGATGGCCTTCTGAACAGCCCCCATTAATTCATCATCTGTCGGCGGTTTTAGCAGATAGTCTACAGCCTCGAACTGGATGGCTTTTTTGGCGTAATCAAATTCGGAATACCCGGATAACAGGATACATTTTATTTTTTTGTCCCGGATGCGGATGCGTTCAATCAGTTCAATTCCTGTCATTTCGGGCATCTGGATGTCCGAGATCACGATATCGATGGGGTGGGTGTCGATCATTTGTAGTGCTTCGTGTGCTGAGTATGCTTTATGCACATGTTCGATCCCCAGCGTGTGCCAGGGCTTGGTCATGGACAGGTTATCGACCCAGTGTGCTTCATCGTCTACGATCATCATGTGCATTATAATGTCTCCCTTGGTGGTTGAACTAAAGGTATATTTACACTTGCCACTCCGATGACAGAACAACCTTCCGATCGCTGTTCAAGCCCCATTTTCTGAATTAAATGATTATAAGGTTAAAATGGTGCTTGAAAGGCGAACGCTTTGCTTCTTCAGGTTTTTTCTGTCCTCTACGTTCACGTGTAAATGGTTCGTTCAAAATCAAATAGTCAACGTATATTATCGGTATTACCTTTATCGGAATCTGTATCCTCTTTTGGTATCTCCCAGATGATTTCGGTTCGGAATCCGCCAAGTGGGGATGGGCCGAATAGGAGGTAGGAGTGACTGCCGAACAGGTGCGTGATTCGTTGGTACGTATTCCAAAGGCCGCAGCCCATTTCTTCTTGTAAAGGTTCCTGCATCTTCAAGTTCAGCGCTTCGTACTGTTCCGGGCTTAAGCCAGGACCATCGTCGTCGATGTATATTCTGCCAAAACCATTCAATTGCTCCCCGGTAATTCGGATTTCCCCGGATGAATAGGACTTCGCCACGCCGTGTATGACGGAATTCTCAACCATCGGCTGAAGCATTAATCGTGGCACCGACTGGGAGAGCATATCCTCAGGGATATCGATGTGATACTCAATACGACCATTGCGCAGCTTCTGGATATCCAGATAGTTGATCAGCAGCTTAATCTCTTCTTGTAGCGACGACGTCTCCCGTTCCATACGGGTGGTGTAGCGATAATACGCACTTAGGTTATGCGCCATGGAGACGACAGCTTGCTCGTCCTTCATCTGAGCCATGTTGATGATATAACCAAGACAATTATATAGGAAATGCGGATTGATCTGCGCTTGTAATTGCTTCAGCGTAGCTTCCCGGGCTCTAATTTTCTCATGGAACACATTCTCGATCAGATCTTGAATCTGATGGGACATATCGTTGAATCGGCGGAACAGGAATGAGAACTCATTCTGGTTTTTGCTATACAGTCGGACAGAATAATCCCCTTGCTCTACACGGCGTAAGCCTTTAATTAGCTTTTTGATTGGATATTGAACATTTCGGTACAGCAGGATTGAAGCAGAGATGCCCACCACCAGCAGCAAAATCATACAGGTGTAGAACAGATTTTGACTCAGCGAGATGGGCTTCAAAATCTGATACAGTGGAATCACGTCAACCAGATGCCAATCCAGATAAGTGGACTTCACGGAACTAACCAGATAGTTCTTACCGTTCAGCTCTACGACATCCTGTGTAGTATCTTCCGGAGAATGCGTGTCCAGATACTGAATGAGTTCTGCGGATAATTGCTTGTCCGCGCTGCGATTGAGAATGGGGGAATTTCCTTTGTGATACAAGAAAGGATCGCCTTGTCCGCCCGCTTTATACGTATCCAGCATATTTTGAATGTTCTCGTAGCTGAAGCTGGCTTCAATCACCAGGTTACTTCCCGTGAGCATCCCCGGCTGTGCCAAGGAATCGGTATAGAACCAATAGAAGGAGTTCAGTTCGTCCTGTGATGCGGCACCCTGATCCCCATAGGTCCATCGTCCACTCATATTTTTTTTCAAATACGCCTCATCATACCCTGTCGTTTGATTGTAGTTAGCGATGACATCCTTATTCTGCTGTGAATGCACCGCATATCGGGTGGGCCATATATCCGTAACGCCGGTTTGCAGCATCATCTTCTCTTGTATCACATAACGGGTCTGCATCCGGTCGTACCGATCATCCCACATGTTGAGGCCGTTGAATGCTCTGACATTGGGGTCTCGGGAGAGAATCAGGCTGAAATCCATCATCTGATTGATGCGGGAGTCGATCTGACTGGACAGAAACGTGAGCTGTTTCGTGTTGGAGATCTGCAGTTCTTTGCTGACGACATCATAGGTGACGTTATTCGAGTAGGTGTACATGATTAGAATGGGGATGAACAAGACCACAATTAACAAGTTTATTTTGGCAAAAAGACTGAATGGGGATCTGGTTTTACCTTGAAAAGGCATTAAGCGCTTCCATATATACATGAAAAGTCTCCTTCTAATTCGTGTGTAAACTACCTCTTCTGATGATACCCTAACAAAACACTATCAAGCCTAACAATGTTATATAGCAGACCTCAGAATGGCTTGATACTATTTATATCAGAGAACCCGATCACACACAAAAACTTTTTTTGGGAACAGGAGAAGCGCTATGGAGGCTAAATTGGAGGGTAAGCGGATCCCGCAGGCAAACGTTGGGAACAAGCTGGATAAAAAGAGAAAAAAACGCTACAAACAGCCATGGATTCTGCACTTTATGGTGTTGCCGGCGGCCATTATGGTCTTTATATTTTCATACATTCCGATGTCCGGGATTTTGATGGCATTTCAGGATTATAAACCTGCACTGGGATTCTTTAATTCCGAATGGGTAGGACTAAAGCACTTCAGGTACATGTGGGAAAATGATTATTTCCTGCAAATTACGTGGAACACGTTATTTTTTGCCTGTACGAAGATCGTCATGAATCTGATAATTCCGTTTATCTTTGCCTTATTGCTCAATGAGGTACGGAAGATGGCGCTGAAAAGAACGATTCAAACGCTCGTGTATCTTCCACACTTTCTGTCTTGGGTTACGCTATCAGGCATTCTGATCGACATTCTGGCCCAGACGGGTATTGTCAATCAGTTCCTGGTTTCGGTATTCGGCATCAAACCGATCTTCTTCTTGGGGGATGGCAGCTGGTTCCGATTCACAATTATTGCGAGTGATGTCTGGAAAGAGTTTGGATTCAACACAATTATCTTCCTCGCGGCACTGTCTGGCATTAACCCTGCACTTTATGAAGCAGCTGAAGTAGATGGGGCAGGACGCTGGAAACAAACGATGTATATTACCATCCCGGCACTGATTCCCATTGGGATCGTAATCGCAACCTTGGCACTGGGTAATGTGCTTAACGCCAACTTTGACCAGATCTTTAACTTATATAGTCCGTTGATTTATCAACAAGGAGATATTATCGATACGTTTGTGTACAGAGAAGGTCTGCTTAGTGGGCAGTTCAGTTTCGCTACCGCCGTGAATCTGTTCAAATCGGTCATCAGCCTGATCCTGATTGTGATCTCGTACCGACTGGCTTACCGATTCGCCGGATATCGAATTTTCTAGAAAGGATGACAAACGAATGTACCATAAAACGATGCCTTACCGCATATTCAGCATATTCAACAATGTGTTATTGACCATCCTTTCACTGCTCTGCTTGCTGCCTTTGTATCACTTGCTCATGGTATCACTTAGCGCATCTGCACCTGCCAATGCGGGTCTCGTAACGTTCTGGCCAATTGGATTTACACTGGAGGCGTATGCCAAGACATTTGCCAATACCAACTTCCTCTCTTCCTTATGGGTATCTGTGGAGCGGACGGTACTTGGTACTGGACTTGCGTTAATCGTCAATACGATTGCAGCCTATGCGCTTTCCAAAGAGACGCGGGTGTTCCGCGCACGTAACATCTATCTATGGTATTTTGTCATCACGATGCTGTTCAGCGGTGGCCTCATTCCGGGGTACATCCTGATTCTGAAGCTGGGACTGATGAACACATTGCTGGCCTTGATCCTGCCAGGATTGGTTGCAGTGTTTAACATCATTCTGTTGCTGAATTTCTTCCGTACCGTTCCGAAGGATCTGGAAGAAGCGGCATTTATCGATGGCGCAGGGCACTTTAAGACGTTTATCAAAATCTATCTGCCTGTCTCGGTACCCGTTATTGCAACGGTTTCGCTCTTCATGATGGTTGGGCATTGGAACGCATACTTTGACGGAATCATCTACATCCGTGATGCGGAAAAGCTGCCACTTGCGACTTTCATGCAGACGATCATCGTGCAGGCCGATATGTCGAAGCTTGATCCAGAAGCGGTGAAGAACCTGTCCCAACGGACCATTCGGGCTTCGCAGATCTTTATTAGCGCACTGCCGATCCTGCTCGTGTATCCGTTCCTGCAACGGTATTTCGTGACTGGGATTGTTGTAGGTGCTGTGAAAGAGTAGTTGAATGTAGGGAATGAATAGGATTGCAAAATGGAGTCACTGAACTGGGGAAGGCCAGGGAGGTGGCTTCTTTTTTGTGTATGGATAAAGAAGGTTGCATATATGTAGTGTATTACCTTTATTTGAATAAAATGGTACGATGATAGCTGATTGAAAGTTATCTTTATTATTCATATCAGAGGGTGTGTACGAAGTGAAAAAAATGATAATCGTTACTCTTGCTTTGTCGTTAGTAAGCGCTTCTCTTGCTTTTGCAGCGACAAGCGCACCACAGAAGATAAGTATATTTTTGAATGGAAAAGAACTAAAGACCAGGGCAGGGACAGAAGTCAAAATAATTGACAATCATGCTTATATCCCGGCCAGTGTTCTTCGTGATGCAAGATTTGCGGTAGAGTATAAGAACTCCAATCTTAATCTAGTGAATAGCTATTCTCATTACACTAAAAATTTAATAGAGATGCATCTTTCCAATCATGAATTTACAAGCAAATTCAACAAGATCGAGCAAGAAGTGGTTGATGTTCTTAGTAAAGTGATATTAGAAGAGCAAGTTGACATCTCCAGATTACAACAGTTAATAAAGGAAGCCGAATTTAAGGGCTGGATCCGTCCAGAGGTGTTTACTCCAGTACAAGACTATAATTCATTTGATTTTTCTGATGCGGGTTATAGTGTGGAATCATATAAAAAAGCGAGTACTGAGTTAATAGCCTATGTTCATACCGGGGACAAGGAAAGATTAAAGTCTTTCCACGAAGAGAGAAAAAAGGCGCTTGAGTATTACGATTCTTACACATATATGTATGATCGTATTTTTAAATTGAGCTATATTAGTGCAACAAAATAGGAAGAGAATAGTAATGATGATAAGTGCGGGAGGGAATTCAAAATGGAATTTAGAAGAATAACTTGGGATAATTTTATCGAATGTATTGAACTTAAAGTCACTCCAGACCAACAAAGGTTCATATCCTCGAACCAACATGCACTTGCTGAAGCGTACGTTGCCTCAGATGAGGGGCAGATTATTATTACTTTTGCAGTCTATAAGGAAGACAATATGGTAGGTTTTATTTCGATGTACTATGATGACGGGGATGGCAATTTTGATTATAGCAGTTATGGCATCTTCAAGATGATGATTGACCAGCGATATCAAGGTAAGGGATATGGTAAAGAAATGGTAGTAAAAGCAATTGAGTATGCGAGGACTTTCCCACGTGGAAAAGCCAAAGTTGTAGAACTCACCTACAAACCTGAAAATGTCGTTGCGAAGAAAATTTATGACTCTCTTGGTTTTATTCAAACTGGTGAAATATTGGCATGTGGCGAAGTACAGGCGGTATTAACTTTGTAATTGTCCGTTACAGCTCCAATCCTGCTCTTTCTTCATGAAATTTACACCTTGATTTGGCTATTCAAATCACCTATTTCCGAATTGGGCGAATTCCAAATTGAGAGAGGATGAATACGATGATGGATCAAAACTTGAAACAAGCAATAGTCAGGGGAGAAACTTCGCTAGGCATTGAATTTGGATCCACACGAATCAAAGCTGTACTCATAGATCACCATTTTAATACCATCTGTTCCAGCAGTTATGAGTGGGAAAATCAATTGATTGGCGGTTACTGGACTTACCATATCGATGAAATGATTCATGGGTTGAAACAAACTTATCATCAATTAAAGCAAGAGATTGAAAAAAAATATGGCGTAACGATACAAAAAATTGGCTCAATCGGATGTTCTGCTATGATGCAGGGTTATATTGCACTTGATCAAAATGGGGAGTTATTGGTTCCGTTTCGTACATGGCGTAATGCCACAACGGGGAAGGCTGCATCAGAGCTAACCGAGAAATTCCAGACTAAAATTCCAGAGCGCTGGAGCATCGCACATTTGTATCAAGCGATTTTGAACGGAGAAGAGCATGTTACGAACATCAATTATATTACGACGTTATCGGGTTACATACATCGGCTGTTAACTGGCAGTAAAGCTATTGGTATAGGGGATGCCTCAGGTATGTTCCCAATTGATGAATCCACACTGGAATACCATGAAGATATGTTGAAGAAGTTTGACGATATAATTGCCGACAAAGGCTACACGTGGAATCTTAAAGATATTTTACCTAAAGTGTACACTGCAGGTGAACATGCCGGATATCTTAGTGAAGCTGGTGCCCGACTGTTAGATCCATCAGGTAACTTGGAATCCAATATTCCACTTTGCCCTCCGGAAGGCGATGCTGGAACAGGCATGGTTGCTACGAATAGTGTCCAAAAACGTACGGGCAACATTTCCGTAGGTACATCGATTTTTGCCATGATTGTATTAGATAAAAACCTATCTAGGGTATACCCTGAGATTGACATCGTGACTACACCTGATGGCAATCCTGTGGCTATGGTTCTTGCGAATAACTGCTCCAGCGATATTAATGCCTGGGTCGACTTGTTCCGTGAGTTTTATGAGGCGATGGGACAGAAGCCCGATATGAACCAGTTATTCAGTGTGTTGTTCAATGAAGCACTGAAAGCTGACGCTGATGGCGGTGGCTTACTGAGCTATGGCTACTATTCAGGCGAGAACATTACAGGAATTGCAAAAGGTCGTCCATTGTTCGTACGTTCTCCAGAGAGCCGCTTCAACCTGGCAAACTTTATGAGAGTCCATCTGTTTGCTGCGTTTGCTGCACTAAGGCTCGGGCTGGATATTCTCACACAGAAGGAGCACGTAACGATTGAGCACATTTGGGCGCATGGGGGATTGTTCAAAACCCCACGAGTCGCTCAAAAAATATGCGCATCCGCACTGAATATTCCCGTGTCGGTCATGTCTACCGCTGGTGAAGGTGGCGCATGGGGAATGGCTATTTTGGCTTCCTACATGGTTAATAAGCAACAGCACGATAGTTTGGCGGATTACCTTACCACTAAGGTGTTTATTGATGCAGAAGGACAAGAGGTTTCTCCAAATAGCGCGGATGTGAATGGATTTGCCTTGTTCATGGAGCGTTACACGGAAGGACTGGCCATTGAGCAGTCAGCGGTAGATCATTTCTTGGAAAATGGGAAGAAAGCCTAAGATGTAATTATATTTCTTGAACAGAGGAAATTGGAACGAAGCCCGTTGCCTACACTATGCAGCCCTGCTATAATTTCGATATATCTATCGTATTGGGGGTTATGACGTGGCAATATGGATGATGCCGGATTGCTCGTTCGCTAGAAAGCCTTATGCAAAGCCTGAATAGGGGCGGACTTTGTGTAGGGCGCGACAAAATGAGATTGTTTGCCCTGGAATCAACATCAACATAATGTTACATCCCGCAGGCTTTGCACCTTACTTTATTTTCTTAATAAATATAAGGGGCTGAAAGCCATGCAAACACCATTTATTCAAAATCATCAATTTAATTATATTCAAAAACAAACTGATTTCCTGCTGAAAACGCTACGCTCGGTTGTGGATCCAAAAGTATTGGAAACTGTCCGTTATACGGTCGGCACAAATGCGGTGAGCATCTTCGATGAACTCACTCAGGAGCAGAAGCAACTGCTGGAGCAGTTATCCACGTATGAGACGACACATGAATTGCAGACCTATCTGAACCAGCTCGAATCATATCTGATTCCATATCCGCAAGTATCAGCGAAGCAGATTCAGAAGCTTTTTCCAAAGGCCAAGAAGCTCAAAGTGCCCGATCTCGAATCCATCGATTACGCACACACAACCTATCTGAGATGGACTGACATTGCGACGAGCCGTTTGTTCATCGTGTACCCGTACGAAGGCAGATTCCTCGGTATTGAGGGACGGATTACACCTACGAACAAAAAGGGGTACTGCATGTTCTGTCATCGTCATCAGGAGCTCGGATTCTTCAACGTGAAGACCAAGGCTCATTCGCCGGATAACTTTTCTTCCATTGCCCAGTACGTATGCATGGATAACACAGCTTGCAACCATAGTATTACCGATATCACTATGCTGGAGAAGTTTCTTCTCTCGACAGTAAAATAATGCAAGACACACAGGCAGGGTCGCTCTTCGGAGCGACCTTTTTGCCGTGTTCAAGTATAGTAATCCGCTATTGAACGTACCACAAAACTTCAGAATTCATATTCGGGTCATACCTTTTTTCTCATACGATCATGAAGTCGGAATATCGTTGGCATAGTTCAGTCCCAAGTGATGTGCATGGTTCAGCAGTGCCTCATAATGCTCAGGCTTGGATTCCAACGTTTCATATAAGTACTCAACCCTCGATTGGGACACGCCGCAGTAATCGGCAATCCCCACATTGAGCAGGTTGGCGATCGATTGACCATAGTTGCGCTTATGCATCTGTTCTTCCGTCACACCCGAAAGAGCGATCCACAATATCTGCTGATGAGAGAGCTTGTTCGCGCCGTAGGCAAATCCGTTGTTCATGACACGATCCACATAACCTTTCAACATGGCTGGCAGATGCCACCACCAGAGAGGAAACACAAAAGCCACAGCATCGTGTTTCTTCAACCGCTTCATCTCCGTTTCAACCTCAGGCGAGAACACCTGATTTTCTTGGGTATAGTCTGGTTCATCCATCTCTCGGAGAATTGGGTCGAAGCCAATCCCATGCAAATCCAATATCTCATAACCGTGACCGGCATCGGTAAGACCCTGTGCAAAACGTTGAGCTACCTGAAAGGTCAAGGAGTCTTTTCTTGGGTGGGATACTACAACGAGTACGTTCATCTTATCTTTCACTACCTTTCTGGATTCCAGTCTTGTAGCCATAAATCAGTGGCTGATGCTATTATAAACAGGTATGAAAACATCTGGAAGTACGCACTTTGATGTTCTATAGGAAGAATGAAGTGCCATAGGAACATCAAAGTACCCTAAATGAATGCCTTGAAATAGATTTGAATAATGGAAAAAATAGCAGAAAAAAAGATCATGCTTCACCTTGATAGCCTATTTATGGAGGGGTTCAAAAATGACAGAACATGGAGAAACGAGTGCTCCAAAAAAATATAAAGTAGGCGTGGAAGCGGCCTTGGAAGTAATGGGTGGGAAGTGGAAGCCTTTGATTATTTATCATTTGATGACCGGACGGAAACGTACGTCGGAGCTTCGGCGGTTAATACCGGACATTACGCAAAAGATGCTGACAACACAGCTCAGAGGACTTGAAAAGGATGAGATCATACAGCGCAAGGTATATTCAGAGGTACCTCCCAAAGTGGAATATGAGTTGACGGACTACGGCTGGGGACTCAAGCCTGCCCTGGACCATTTGTGTTATTGGGGAGAAGAGCATCTGGATAAAATCCACGGAGATAAGTTTAAAGTTTTGGAGGACTTCGATTCTGAAGAGAAGGGGGCGAGAAATTGAATGGTGCGGAGCACGTGAAACAGGTAGTCCCTATTCGTTGTGAAGGCGTGGCTGTAGTTCTGTTGAAGAAAAGCCTCGATCAATACCGTGTACTGATGCTAAAGCGGGCTGGTCGTATGTTGCATAACGAGTGGTGTTATGTTGGCGGCGGGATAGAAAAGGGCGAGAAGGCATGGGAAGCTGCACTTAGAGAAGTTCATGAGGAAACAGGTATTACGGAAGTCCGGTTGTATTCTGCCAATCAATTCGAACAATATTATTCACCCATGGGGGAGTATATCTATACCGCTCCCGTATTCGTAGGATATGTGGATGAAGGCCAGGTTGTCCGGTTAAATCATGAACATATCGAGTACCAATGGATGACGTTTGACGAAGCTAAAGAAAATGCGGCATTGCCCGGAATTGATGATATTTTGGATTTTGTTGAAAAGCATTTTGTCAGAAAAGCCCCTTCCGAGTGGCTTCGGATTAATGGTCAGAATAATTAGGAGGTGGAACTCATCACATACAAGACGATTTATCCAAGAGCATGGTTGAGCCTATTATGTATGTTGGTCATTGAAGCTATGTTTTTCAGAAATATTATTTATGATGAAAATGGTATTATGAAGTACTTCCTGATCGTTATATTGACCTTTATTCTCGGTTATATCTTTTTTCTGCTCTGGCGTTTATTTTTCACTAAACCCAGTATTACGCTGGAAAGCGATCATGTGATTTCTACGAAAAACCAGAGATATGATGCATCTCAGATTGAGTGTATTTATATGAATTACAGACGGATTGGCATCAAACTCTATGGTAAACGGTTAGTGCCGATGGATCTATGTTTTTATTTTCAACGAGGTCAGGAGTCCGCAGGCGTAGAATCAGTGTATGAATGGGCGGCGCGAAATGACAAAGAGATCAAATATAAATTTTTTCAAACCTTGGGGTAGAACAGTGTTTGTGAATATAAGGAATCGTTAGGGCTGAAGATTTTGGAGGAGTAGCGATGCAAACAATAGAGCAGTTTCTAACGAGATCAGGTCTATGCTTCAATAGCAAAGTAGATTCTGTAAATCAGCAGGAGAGATGCATATGAAATATCTAACAAAAGAATGGTATGAGCTTTGTCAGCAGACACATCTTCATTTTGGTTTAAGAGTACATAACGGAGCTTACGAGTCAGATGAGGATCTATTTTTAAGGCTGTATAAAAGAAAGGAAAAAGCACATGTGAAGCAGGAGCGAGAGCAATATAACTTGGACCCACGTTTCATGCTGGAGCATGATGGTCAAGTACTTACTCGCGTAGACAAAGCTTTCGGTGAGGAAGAAGTGACTGAAGAGGATCAGATCGTATTTCACATGCCTCCGGAAGAACGAGCGCATATCGAGAAACTCATTGCAGAATATGATGTACGTCCTCCGTTTGATGAGAAGAAATGTAAGGAAGAGTACAAAGAATCGATAGAGTGGAATTTTCAATACAAGGCGGAGAATTTGCCACAGGACATCGTTGAACAAATTGCGGATATTCGTGTATTTACGTTGGGTTACTGCACGAGAGAAGTTATGCTCCAGCTGAATAAACAGAGTGCAGAGAATAGAAGAGAAATGGAACGCATATCGAAAGAATTTAGAGAAGTGATGATCGCACAGGATATTTCCGATGAAATATATAGCCGGGTTCAATATCATGATTGTACAGTGACGGAACTGCTGACAGGGGATGAAGTGGTCATTCGTTTTGACACCCGTGGGGGCTTCACCAATATAAATAAACTTACGCTCGTTGCGCCGGAAATCCTTAAGCAAGACGGTGGGATTGTAGGCAGTTACTGGATGTATCAAGAGCTGTATCGGATGGATAACGGATATGAGCTTCATGTTTTATTTGATGGTGCGAATATGCCTGAATTGATTGTTCGCTGTGCTGACATTCTCGTAGAGGTAGAATGAGAGAGGCCAAGAGGATGAATATGGAGGGAATAGAGATGGAATGGACCACCAGTACCTTTGGTTATTTATCTACTCCCGTATTTGTCGTGGGCATTGCATGTTACTTCTTTCCTGATTTTCTATACAAAATATTTGTCCTGATAAGATATCGAGAAATAAAACCGAATTACGAGTTTGAAGATAACCCTCCTAACAGTGATATCCCTAAACATATCGAAATAATATTAAAAGTACTAGGCACCATAATGGTTATACTAGGGACCATATGGTTTTGGTTTTCGAAAGAGTTTTATGACTTATTATTTTGACAGCAAGGAGTTGGACACCATTTTTGAATTTATCTGGACTGTAGTGATCTCAATTATAAGTTTAATTGTCGTTCTTATCTTTGCTGCAATTGTACGTTATGCGATAGATTCATCCAAAACGTCTAAAAAGCTGGATGTATTAATCAAAGAAGTACACTATCTGAAAACTGAAATTAAAAAATTGCAACACCATAAGCAGCAAGATGGTAGCAAGCATATTATTGACGAGAAAGTATAGATGAACGACAAGACTTGAAATTTTTCTGAGAAGGGAACGGACCTTGATGAAACCACAGGGGAACGTACAAGCTGTTTTTATAGACAGAGATGGAACAATTGGTGGTACAGGTCATTTTATTCATCCGAGAGATTTCAGATTATACCCCAATGCTCAAGAAGCAATTATGCATTTAAAGCGAGAAGGAATTATGGTACTGGCTTTTACGAATCAATATCGAATCTCACGTGGAGAAGCAAGTGTTGAGGATTTTGAAGAGCAATTTCGTGAGTATGGATTCGATCACTCCTATATATGTCCGCATGAGCAAGAATGCAGTTGCAGAAAGCCTAAACCCGGAATGTTATTACAGGCCTCCGAGGAACACGGTCTGGATTTATCCAAATGCATAGTTATTGGAGATGTAGGAGATACAGACATGCTTGCTGCCCATGCCGTAGGAGCGACCAAGATTATGGTGAGAACAGGGTGGGGGGAATCTTCACTAACCAAATTCAGAGACAAATGGACGGAGACCGAACCTGATTATATCGCAGAGGATATTTGGGATGCCGTACAATGGATCATTCATGGAAGAGAATTCAGAGAATAATTTTTAGCTCCAACCAAGAAGAACGAGCCCATTTTGAAAGATAATTCAACCCACTGTGCAACTGGAATTCAAACACATCTTATGTTCACCAAATGAATTCAGATCCTAGTTATTATGAGGAGAACCATATGTTAATTAATCCAACGATTAATGAGATCAATGACTTATTCAAGATGCATTCTATCAACGAAGAAATATCTGAAATTCAAAGTTTGTCAGGTACCACAGCTGGACGTATTTATCGGTTGAGTACAAGTCTGAATAAGCACTATATTTTGAAATCAGATGAACCCGAACAGATTCACATCGCCCAGAAGTTTTTGGATACGTATAAGAATTCTTCGTTACTGCCTGAAGTTTTGTTGACGGATCCGGATAACACTTATTTCATTTATACGTATATGGAAGGTACGACCCATTTCAACCGGGGCCTGAAGAGAGACTGGTTAACTCGTCTGGTGAAAGAGTTATTCAATACATATGTGCGTTCTACAGATACGAAATCATGGGGCAGAATAGAGTTCCCACAGAGGACATGGAAAGAATTCAATCAGATTAGTATTCATGAAGCAAAGATGAATATCGGAAGTGTTTTAACGACAGATGATTATAATCTGGTTCAATCCAAAGTGGATCGTCTTTTTCATGAGGAAGAAGAAAAGTTTCTTTTACATGGCGATACGGGGGTTCATAATTTTGTATATGATCAAAATGAACTCATCGGCGTTATTGACCCATCTCCAATGGTTGGACCTATCCTCTATGATTTCTTGTATGCTTTTAGCTCTTCGCCGGATGATATCAACACCGAAACATTATTTGCTACGTTCGAACTTTTAGAGCAAGTAGATATGGATAAATCCAGATTGATAGAGGAAGCTCTGGTCCATCTATATTGCCGAATTGGGCTGAGTAACAAGCATCATCCTGATGATCTGCCTGAGTATTTGAAGGCTTGGCATGAATGGAAGCGATTATGTCAGGAACTTTGAACTAACAAACTTTTTACAGCTATCGCAAGTGCCTTAGTTCAGACTATACAAGACAGGAGAGATATCACAAGTTGGATAACAAAAGGTTTTTGAATCGTCCGAATTCTTGGACGACCTCCGAGATGCTTCATGGCGACTTACTTGCCAGTAAAGAACTTATCTATGACAAGTGTGGCTTTGTATGCTCACAACTACATGAAGAAACACAAAATGCTGAATATGGTGCATATGTGTTCACCATAAATGCTCTCTCCATTCGATTTCGCGTCGCCAAAACCACGCCAACCAAGATCGGACAATTTGTTACCCTATGGCAGCGGAGTGAGGATGGAACGACACAGCCATATGATGGATCAGATCCAGCAGATGTGTATGTCATTAGTACGCACACAGGCAGCCACTTTGGGCAATTTGTATTTCCGAAGCATGTATTGTTACAGCGAGATATCCTATCGGATCAAGGCAAAGGTGGCAAGCGCGCAATACGTGTATATCCGCCTTGGGACAAACCAACAAGTAAACAGGCTCTAAAAACGCAGCAATGGCAGCTGGAATACTTCTTGGAAGTACCTTTTACCGAACAATTGAACTGTGATCAAGCCCGGGTACTTTATGGCACCAAACGATTGAAGTAAGTGATAAAGTAGCCCAGCATCTCCAAACTCTTCTCCTCTGAATATCAGCTTGTCACCGATCTTTTCGTCATATCTCCTCTAATCGTTATTTCCCAGTACTGAAGCATGTGTTATGTCCTCCATTTGTTAGAATAGTGAACGTCAGTTCAGTTGATTTTTTTGAAATTTGTGCTTGCCTTAATGTGAACATTAAGCCTTAGGATGTAAAAAAACCGGCCAAATGCATCCAAAAATGAATATAAAGGTGGAGTCAGCAGTATGGCTTTCTCGATAAAAGAAGCTTCGGAGCAGCTGGGTTGTCCTGCACATAAAATTCGTTACTACGAGAAGGAGGGAATGCTCCCTTACATTCAACGGGATCAACATAGAAATCGGATGTTCGAGGAAGAACATCTGGATTGGATGAGACTGATGTCCTGTTTCAGGGCAACGGGTATGAAAGTATCTACACTGAAACAGATGGTTAGTCTGGCACTGGACGGGGATTCAACGATTCCACAACGGAAAGCGATCCTTCACGAATATAAGCGCCATAATTATGAATTGTATGGCGTTTTTTGGCATTTTCGGCTGGGAAAACAAAAAACGCATGTTCAGAATCGGTTCAGAATCGTTTGTTATAATTCACGTGAAGTTTCAAATTTTAAATGTAAATGAGGAGGAACATGATTTGAAGGGGAGCATAGGGGGCAAAAAGATGGCATCTTTCAAACGAGGGCTAGTGATTATGCTGGCATTTTTGATAATGGTGGCATTCATGACACAAAATTCTGCGCAAGCTGTTTCTGGCGAATGGGAACAGGTGAGTCCATTCCCTACGGCTAATTCGATTAGTGCTGTAGCCTATGGCAACAATAAATTTGTCGCTGTGGGACGAAATCAAGTAATTATCACTTCCACTGATAGTAAGAATTGGATAGTCTCGGACCATCCACAAGCAGTGAATTCCAATCTAGCAAGTATCATCTACGGTAATGGCAGATTTGTCGCAGTTGGATCAAGTGGTTTGATAGTAACCCTAGTAGACGGTGAAACTCAATGGAAAATTCAGAGACAGAATATCACCTCTTACGCTATAACTAGCGTTGTATTTGCCAACGGGAAGTTCGTAGCAGTAGGGGCCAATGGAATTGTTATGACATCCACAGACGGGATAACTTGGACGGGGCAGCCAGTAACCAGTACATATCATATGGGTGTTACTTACGGCAAGAATAAGTTTGTTGGTGTCGGGCAAAGAGGATCTGTGATCCAATCTGCCGATGGAACTACTTGGAGCACAGCAACAGTCAACAATACCTATATGTTTAATGGAGTAACTTATGGCAATAACAAATTTGTAGCTGTTGGTCAAGGTGGTTTGATTGCCACATCCAGTGATGGTAACAGTTGGACAACCGCAATCAGCAATTCCACGGTCACGTTTAACACAGTGACTTATGACAACCTTAATAACTTATATGTAGCAGTCGGTGGAGGAGGCACCATTGTGACCTCAGCTAACGGAACGAACTGGACAGTTCAAACCACAGGTACTATAAAGGATCTTAATGGTGTTTTTGCTAGGGATGGTCTCATTTTTGCTGTTGGTTACAGTGGTGTGATCTTAACCTCTAATAATGGAATGACTTGGACAGATCAGTTGAGGGGAACAGCTGCAGGTCTTGAAAGCCTGACTTATGGCAATGGCATATTTGTTGCAGCTGGTTATGAAATGATAGGATCGACGAGTCTGATAGGTGCAATTTACACATCTGAAGATGGACAAAATTGGGTAAACCGAAAAAAGGCAGTTTTTCCGTATAAACGAGATTATATCAGTAGTGTTAGCTATGGTAACGGCAAATTCATAGCCGTAGGGTATAAAGAACTTTCCGGACTCTCCAATACTGGGCTTATTATGACCTCATCTAACGGAGTATCTTGGACAGAGCAATTATTAGATGAAGGGACACTCTTGGATAGCGTATATGGTGATCATCAATATGTGACTGTAGGGGCTTTTGGCAAAATAATGACTTCACCGGATGGTGAAACTTGGACGAGCCGAACAAGTGGAGTGTCAGTTCCGCTTACTGACATTAGTTATGGAAATGGTTTATATGTTGCCGTAGGCGGGAGTACAGTTGTGACATCGCCTGATGGGGTTACATGGAAGGAACAACCGAGTGACTCTTCAAGGTATATATATGATATCGCATACGGTAACGGTTTGTTTATTGCCGTTGGACCAAGTGGAAAAATCATCACTTCTTCCAACGGGGAAAACTGGAGTACTGTAACGAGTACGGTAAATAATGTGCTTCAAGGTATACATTATGACATGAATGGATTTAAGGCTACTGGTAACTCTGGAGTCCTGCTTACTTCACCGGATGGTATCACTTGGACCAAGCAAATAAGCGGGACAAAGGTTGATCTGCGCGGCAGCATCTCAAGCGGAAGCGAGGATGTAGTGATAGGTTTGGATGGACTTATTTTGCGGAAATCGGTTATGAACAGCACGATCGATCCTACAACCGCTTCTTTTGACAAAAACAGTTCATCTGCAGATTACAAGGATATTGAAACAGAAGTCGTCTTAAATGGGAATGAATTCACTGGAATTGAAAATGGAGCCGAGAAGCTCGTATTGGACAGCGATTACAAGATGGTTGCGGGTACTGTGACGATCCGTAAGGAGTATTTGGTCAAACAAGCAGAAGGAACAATAGACCTGAACTTTACCTTTAGTACAGGGGCTACACAGAAGCTGGTAGTTACAATTAATAACACTACACCAAAGGTCGTGACGGTTAGCTACTTACAAGGAGAGCATGGGACAATCGACGGCACGAGCGAGCAGGTAGAGATTGGCGGACATCCAGTAAACGTGCCTACAGTCACGCCTGCTAAGGGGTACCATTTTGCAGGATGGAGCAGCGATGGTGGCATCACTAAGCTTAGTAGTCATGAAGTAGGTACATCCACAGTAACAGCTAATGTAACGTATACTGCACAATACACGGTGTTTGTCATGGGAGATGCAGATGGCGACGGTAAAGTGACTGCTGCTGATGCACTTTTGTTAACCAAATACATGAAAGGCAAGATTACACTTACGCCGGAGCAATTGCACGCGCTTGATATGAATGGTGATGGGAAATGGGACGATGAGGATGTCAAAGCGATTCTTGCCATCGCCATAGGAAAGGGTTGATATGATGGCTTGGAAAAAATGGATTTCAATAATGATGGCGGTCGTTGTATTTTTAACTTTTGGAACAATGGGTTATGCCGAATCTAGTTCAGATGTAGCTTCAAACTCGATTAAGGTAAGCAGCGAACAAGGATATCCTGGAGATTTCGTTGACATTTCGGTACATTTGACACCGGAGGATCTGATCAATCACTATGACATTTCGATTGGATTTGATGAATCTACGTTGGCGTTGGTACCTGGAAATGAAGTGACAGATGAGTTGGGGGTCATTTCTGATGAAGGGGGTTTTGAATCGGATTTTTCTAGTAATGGGACGATCAATATCAAGGCTAATCCAGTATTCATTACAGAAGCAGATACAAAGGCATTCACTCTTCATTTCAAAATCACGGACTCTGCAGAGCCTGGAGACTGGGATTTTAATGTGATAAAACATGACCTCTACGAGGGTGATGAACTCGCTTCCACCTCAGTTGAGTCTGGGAAGGTAACGGTAAAGACAAAAAGTACGATTAAGCATACTGTGACATTCGACTCACAGGGAGGCAGTGTTGTAGAGAGTGTGACCAACGTGGACAGCGGCAAGACGATCAGTGCTCCTCCAGCGCCGACGAAGGCGGGCTACTCGTTTGCAGGCTGGTACAAGGATGCGTCCGTTGCGGATGCATGGAACTTTGAAGAAGACGCGGTAACGTCTGATATGATGTTGTATGCGAAATGGACGCGGCACGCGGTGCAGATTCAGGTTGGCTCGGTGAGCGGAATGCCTGGCTCCACGGTGGACGTACCAGTCACAGTGACCGACTTAACTTATGGAATAGCAGCCTATAGCGTACAGCTTGATTTTGACACAGAAGATTTGGAAGTAACGGGAGTTACGGGAAACGTTGGAGATTACTTCGACTCCAATTACGATAACGATGCAGGCTGGCTCAAAACAGTATGGGTAGATAATGATGGGGGAGATACACCGATCCTTGCCGGAGAGAGAATGTTTACTGTTAGCTTCAAAGTGAAGAGCGAGGCAGTGTTAGGCGAGAAGGCGCTGACAGTGCAGACAGAAGATTCCGCTCTATTCTCCATCATGGATGAATCAGGGATAGAGATGAACAAAACGCTTACCCCTGGCAAGGTAACCGTAATCGAGGGACCAGTGCAACATATGGTTACATTTAACTCGCAGGGAGGTAGCGAGGTTTCCAGTATCTCCAATGTGAATAGTGGCACGACAATCAGTGCTCCGACAGCACCGACGAGAGCCGGTTACACATTTGCAGGTTGGTACCAAGAAGCAGCGGGTACAAATGCTTGGAACTATGCAACGGATATAGTCACCTCGGATATGACATTGTATGCGAAGTGGACAAGCAATGGTTCGAACAATTCGAACAACTCAAATAACTCAAATAACTCAAATAACTCTGGCATGCCATCCGTTCCAAGTACGTCGTCCGACGATAAACCAGTCGGTTTTCAAGTCATTGTTGACGGTATTGTGAAAGACCAAATTGCTACAGGATCGACGGCTATAGAGAACGGAAAATCGGTGCTGAAGGCTACAATTGATTCATTCAAACTAGCTGATCAACTTAAGAAGGCTGCTGACAAATCCACCGTGGTCATTCCTGTGACCGCCAAAACAGACAAAGTATTAGTGGTTTTGACCGGTGAAGCAGTGAAAAGTATGGAAATTAAACAATCGATCTTGGAGGTACAAACGACAAACGGTACCTATAAGCTGCCTGCTGGGCAAATTAACATCGATGATATTTCCTCTAAACTGGGCGAACAAGTTAAACTTTCTGACATTGTCGTTCAGGTGGAGATTGCTAAGAGCGATGAGGATACAGCTGTTCTCGCCAAGACTGCTTCTGCGCAAGGAGGCTTTGAGGTTGCTGCCCCGCCGGTCACTTTTAATGTAACAGCTTCTTACAATGGTAAAATAGTAGCTGTTGAGCAGTTTAGCAGCTACGTGGAACGTGAAATTCCGCTTCCCGCTGGTATCGATGTGAGCAAGGTGACGACGGCAGCCGTGCTGAATTCAGATGGCCGTGTACGCCACGTACCAACCTATCTCACGACTCGTGAAGGGAAGAATTATGCGACCGTGAACAGTCTCACCAACAGCGATTACTTCCTGATCTGGAATCCAAAGACCTTTGCGGATGTGGAAAGTCACTGGTCAAAGCAGGCCGTTAATGATATGGCTTCCCGATTGATTATCAAAGGTAAAGATGAGAATCATTATGAACCGAATGCTGTCATCACTAGAGCAGAACTTACAGCCATTATGGTTCGTGCGTTGGGCTTGTCTGACACTGGCACCGAGAGTGCATTCAATGATGTCTTGTCCAGTGATTGGTACGCAGGCTCTATCGCTAAGGCTGTGGAGTATGGCTTGATTGAAGGCTATGAGAACCGGACCTTTGCTCCTAACCAAGCTATTACTCGGCAGGAAGCATTGGTGATCATAAACCGGGCGATGAGACTGGCGGGTATAGCAGCTGACGGAGCCTCTCCAGACTCTCTGCTTTCTCCATTCGCAGACCAAACAATGGTTGCATTATGGGCAAAGCAGGCCATGGCTGCAGCTGTGAAGAACAGACTTGTAGAAGGATCGAATGAAGGCTTGATGCCTACAAAGAACCTTACCCGAGGTGAAACTGCAGCAATAGTGCAAAGGTTTTTGATAGAGACCAATCTAATTGATAACCCGAATGACTGATGGGATAATTTACTGATGTACAAAACTAGGCTCTATGTTTTTAATAGAGCCTGGTTTTTTTGTTGTTAATTGATGATGAGCAGGGAACATACATGCTAGGGCTCTTTAAAATATCGGTATTGTTATATATACTAATGATAGTTTAACCCTACATAGAGAAGATCACGGAGAGGAGCGGTTTTTATTATGCCGACCTACTACTACCTTGCAGCAGTTTTATTAGTTGTAACAGCCTATTTGGTTCGACGTAAGCTCAAGATTTTCCGTCCAGCAGCAGGAAGACGCAGAAAACAGATGAAAGTTACGTACAGACGAAAAAAAGCACCATTGAATCTTGGACTTCGAGAAGAAGTCTCCTATCAGCAAACCATTCTTCAATTGGAGAAGAGTTACAATAAGCATTTTGCCAACAAACTCAAGATCCGAATTCAAAAGGAATATCCTCACATGAAAACGCTGGAGTATCGGTGGAAATTGATAGAGCTTAAGCGATATTTCATTATGGCTTCATTACTTAAGCAGGTGCCCATGTTCAGTGATGAAGTTGATGATTTGTGGCATGAGATGCTGATGTTCACGAAATCTTACGCTGATTTTTGTGCAGAATTCATGGGTTCCACGGTGCACCATGAGCCGGCAATCACCCGCCGCGAAACGCCAGGAGCACGTGCATGGTTTGATTGGGTGTACTGTCAATTATTTGAGTTCACTCCCTACAGTGCTGCAATCTGGGGTGATTTTTTCACTTACCCATTAACCAGTGATGTACAGAAGCTGATCGCACAGGGAGATCAATCTGAACTGGTGAATGAACTGTTTCATGCCAGACGCAAGCAGGAAGATCCTGAAGCTGCTCAGGTGATTGCCTACTTGATTGATCAACTACGTAGATCCGCAACGCTAAGTGAAGAAGAGCTATCTCCAGCATTTTCCGGAAGTAGCGATGTAGCTCTCGTCATGGCTAGCGCCATGGTGTATTACTCCATGCATAGCGAGGCGACATATGGGCTACACATGGGGCGGCTAGAACAGGAAATTCTTCCACAGGAAAAGGCAGCCTATGGTTCCTCGTCAAGCAGTGGCTGCACGAGCAGTTCCAGCTGTTATGCTGATCAATGTACTGACAGTAGTAGTTCCTCGGGAGGATCTGGATCATCCTCGGGGTCATCTTCCGACTCTTCTTGCAGCTCATCCAGCTGTTCATCTTGTGGTGGTGGCGGAGATTAATGAAGTTGAGTATTTGGGCTACAGTGACTCTGTAATCTTGAATGAAACAGTCACAAGACCAATGAAGATTGCCGGAAAGGAAGATCATATGCGAAGCGACAAATTTACACCGTATTTAAGTTTTATAGGTTTTGGTTTAGTCATTCTGACCTTAAGCGTGAATGTAAGCTTTAAGCAAGGAATTGAGAAAGGCTTGGATGAAGTCCAAGCTGGAACGCGGAAAAATGAACAAAGAAGACTACTTGGATCAGATCAAGAAAGTTAAGACCAGTTTGGGAATCAACATCAGTTATGTTGTCATCCTGTTGTTTCAGCTTGGATACGTCATTATAAACTGGGACGAGGTTAATGTTTAGTCTTCTGACCGATCTTTCCTGAAGTTTGAATAGAACATACATAACATTTAGGAGGAATATTCATTGAAAGCATTATCAATCGTTAGCCTTATTGGGTTCTTACTCAATTTTTTATTAATCGTAGTTTTTATAGATGGTTCGCAAGAAAGTGCGGAGGTAGCGGCAGGTTTGGGGATTTTGGGTGTCCTGTATGGTCTGCTTTTCTCAATTCTAGCCTTGATCATATCAAGCAAGAGAAAAAAGACCCCTGTGAATGTTCATGAACAACTGTTACAGTTGGGGGAATTAAAAGAGAAAAATATCGTTTCAGAATATGAATTCGATCAAAAAAAAGAGAAGTTACTCTCCAGATATAAGTAGTCCAGAGCCCGCTGCGGTTAGGTAAAGGCTATTCTATTTTCTACTCATACCAAAAAGCTGAACTTAGGAAAATAAAAACAGGGCGTTCCTTTCATCGGGGAATCTGCCCTGTTTTCATTTAGAAGCAACTAATATTTGTTACCCATCTCAATGGTGATGATGCGCATGGGCATCTGGTGCGTCGCCTTTGACGGTACATAATACCGAGGTGTCATGCAGATGTTTTTCGGACTCTACTTGGAGCGTCACATGTTTGATTTCTTTATGTTCCAGCATGTGTTCGATCTTCTGAACCAGGATCTCGGATGCATAGACATCCATCGTTCCATCCACCACGATATGTGCGGTCAGCGCATTCAGGTTACTGGTAATGGACCAGACATGCACATCATGAACACCTTTGACGCCATCGACTTGTTTGATGGTCTGCACCAGTTCATTCACATCCACATTGGCTGGAGTGCCTTCCATCAAGATATGCAGGGATGATTTGGTGACATAGAACCCACTACGCAATACCAACGCCGCGACAATTACACTCGCCAGTGGATCGGCCCAACCCCAGCCAAAGAACATCATGAGCAGGGCTGCCGCAATGGCCCCAACCGATCCCAACATGTCGCTGATGACATGGAGATAAGCCCCGCGCATATTCAGGTTATTCTCCGTATCGCTACCACGCATCATGATCCAGGCCACCAGAATATTGATGAGCAATCCAATGACGCTGATGATTAACATGCCTACGGTTGCGACTTCTGGCGGGTTGATAAAACGCCCAATCGCTTCGTAGAAAATGTAGAGTGCAATGGCGATTAACGTAATTCCGTTTAACGTAGCGGCCAAAATTTCAAATCTTCTGTAGCCGTAGGTTTTGCCGGTATTTACTGCTTTTTCACCAAAGGTGAACGCCAGCAAAGCGATCCCGAGCGCAATGGAATCGGACAACATATGACCTGCATCCGAGATAAGCGCGAGACTGTTAGTGATGAATCCACCAATGGCTTCAACGATCATATAGATGGTAATAATAATGAAGGAAAACAACAGGACTTTCTTGTTATTGGTGGTGTGAGCGTGATTGTGTCCATGATCGTGCCCATGGTTCTGATCGTGATGATGTCCGGACATATAAATCCTCTCCTTTGGAGCCTTGCTCCGTTATGTAATATGGTTTCTAGTGGAATATAGATGATTCTTGGCAATGTGTGATCATCTACAAATGAATATATGAGCGTTTGTTCATATGTTATGGATTTATTATAGTTCTGCCTCTTAGTAGTGTCAACCAGATTTAAGAAAATATAAACATGTCCAAGGTGTCTCCATGCATGTGCTGGCGAATAAGATTGCTTTTATGCTACCATCTGTGCAGGATCAAAGTGAGATGTACTCGTTACATAGAAGGGCGGACAACGATATGAAACATCTGCTGCTGGCAGACGATGATGCCAATATTCGAGCACTCCTGCGGCATGTCATGACCAAGGAAGGGTATCGGGTACATGAAGCGCAGGACGGACTGGAAGCGGTCAAACTGATGCAAGAAACACCGATCGATCTGGCGATCTTAGATGTGATGATGCCAGGCATGGATGGACTGGAGTTATGTGATTACATTCGACAGCATTACGACATTCCAATTATGTTGCTGACAGCACGAGATCAGCTATCCGATAAGAGAGACGGTTATTTGAAAGGAACAGATGAATATGTGACCAAGCCATTTGAACCGGAAGAACTGGTCTATCGGGTAAAGGCGTTGTTTCGTCGGTACCATCGCACATCCAGCGATATCATCCGTATGAACCGGATTGTCATTGACCGTAACAATGTGGAGGTTACCGACGGGCAATCCATTCTTTTTTTGCCGATGAAAGAATTTGAATTACTCTCACAGCTGGCCCAGTTTCCGGGCCGTTTGTTCTCGCGGGATGAGCTCATTCGGCTCGTATGGGGAGCAGACTACGAAGGAGATGACCGTACCGTTGATGTACATATCAAGCGATTGCGTGATCGTTTTGCCGATTATACGGACGATTTCATCATCCAGACTGTGCGGGGTATTGGTTACAAGATGGAGGTGAAAGCACCTTGAGGACCTTGTACGTCCGGGTATTCCTCATTACAATTGCGGTGATTATGGTCAGCGGCATGCTCGGTTTTCTTTTGTCCAACATCTACTATCATACAAAGCTCAAGGATTTTAATGATGAGAAGCTGGTGGGCATCGCGTCGCATATGAAGCAATTTGTGGAGCAGCAACCCGGCACGATGGAGCAGTATTTGAACAATGCCGCCGCACTTGGGTACGAAATCTATGTGACGGATGGAAAAGGCAACGACCAATTCTACGGCCGCGAATTTCGAGAGAAAGATTTGGACAAGCAAGCTGTAGAACTGGTGTTGAATGGTGAGGTATACCATGGCGTCGCCCAGTTTCCAAGCAAACCGTTTATTACCGGATTCTTCGATAATCAATTAAGCAATACCGTGGGTGTTCATCTACAGCTGGACAATGCAAATTACGCACTCTTTATGCGTCCGGATGTAATTCTGCAATTCGGTGAGCTGCGGATCTTTTTTGCGCTGATTGGAGCATTGACGATAGGTATTAGTATCCTGATCTTTCTGATCAGTACCCGCTATCTGGTCAATCCGATTGAACGTCTGTCCGAGGCGACCAAGCGCATTGCACAAGGAAAATATAATCTAATACTACCTACTGCACGGCGTGACGAGATTGGACAATTGGCCCAGCATTTCATGACCATGAGTCGTGAATTGGAGAGGGTAGATCAGGCGCGGCAGCAGTTTGTATCCAACGTATCCCATGAGATTCAATCACCTCTGACCTCGATTCAGGGTTTTGCCCAATTAGTTGCGGATCGGGATCTACCTGAACAGGAGCGGGAGCACTATGCATCGATCATTGAGGAAGAGAGTCGTCATCTCTCCTTGCTCAGTAAACAACTGCTTTTACTGTCCTCCCTTGAACAAGGCAACGAAGATCTGTCTAAAGTAAAGTTCTCTTTGCGAGATCAATTCCGGCAAGCGGTTCAGGTGTTGCAATGGCAACTCGAAGAAAAAGAACTGCTGCTTCGGATATCGGTGCCCGAATCCATCCAGCTGGTCGGCAATGAAGTGCTGCTCATGCAGGTGTGGATGAATCTGCTGGGCAATGCAGTGAATCATCTTCCACAGGGAAGAAGCATTGAGATTCATGCCGAGCAGTCGGATAACCAGTGTGTGATTCAGATTCGGGATACAGGAGACGGGATTGCTGCGGAGCATCTGCCTTTCCTGTTCGATCGATTCTATCGGGTGGATCGTGCGCGGGAACGTTCTTCTGGACGAACCGGGCTTGGACTTGCCATTGTGCAGAAAATTATCCGAATTCATGACGGTACAATCGAGGTTTCCAGTTCGCCTGAGGGTACAGTCTTCACGGTGACACTTCCGCAGATGTAATCTGTTATTCATTTGCCGTTCATTTTCGCCTCCTATACTTGGGTTATCAAGAGGGAGGTCACAGAACATGTACTTGGCTATTCGGGAAATGAGGTATGCCAAAGGGCGCTATGCCTTAATTGCTACAATCATGGTACTGGTTTCATTTCTGGTACTGTTTGTTACAGGTCTTGCACAGGGGCTGGCGTATGATAACGCAGCTTCGGTCAAAAATATGGCAGCAACCCACTTTGTGCTGGAGCAGGATTCGAATCATCGATTTACCCGGTCACAAGTGGATCAGGATCAACTTAATCAAGCTCGCTCCGCAGTGGGGCAAGAGAACGCTGAGCCACTCGGTGTGAAAATGACAACCGTCAGTCCAACCGGCGACACAAAAAAGATCGATGTCACGCTGTTCATGGTTAATCCGGAGGGCTGGCTTGCTCCAACGGTGACTGAAGGGTCTCCGATTACAGATCAGACAAAAGGGCAGGTTGTGGTGGACCAAAAGTTGTCTGAATCTGGTGTCACGATTGGTACCGTTCTGGTCGATCAAGCTTCGGGAACGGAGTGGACCGTTGGTGGATTTGTACAAAATGAGTCCTTCAGTCACTCCCCGGTCGTATTCCTGAATGAACAGGAATGGCTCGCACTCCAGGGAAGTTCACGGACTTCTCAAGCTTCAGCAGACACCAATGCGAATGCTCCGATTCCGATATACAATGCTATTGCGATTAAGGGTGCAGGCGAGCAGGTAGACGGCCTGAGTGCTGCAATACCAAATACAGAAATAATTACGAAGTCGGATGCTGTATCGGCCATTCCTGGATATAAGGAAGAGCAGGGATCGTTGCTCATGATGATTGCATTTCTATATATCATCTCGGCGTTTGTGCTTGCGGTATTCTTCTATGTCATCACAATTCAGAAGACGAGTCAGTTCGGCATATTAAAAGCCATCGGAACGCGGAATGGTTATCTGGCGGGTAGCGTTTCGTTACAAGTTCTGGTCTTGTCAGTTGGTAGTCTGGTCATTAGCGTACTGTTGGTTCGACTGTTCGAGTCCATCTTGCCAGCATCAATGCCATTTCAATTAGGCTTGTCCACTCTCGCACTGACCTGTGTATTATTCATACTCATGTCTGTGGCGGGTTCGTTATTCTCGGTGTGGAAGGTTAGCAAAATTGATGCACTTGATGCGATTGGGAGGACAGCAGCATGAGAAACCGATTGGTATTACAGGGAATTACACAGACCTTTGAAGATGGCGGCAGCAAACGCACGATTCTGGACAAACTGGACCTTGAGGTTGCTGAAGGGGAACTTGTGGCTGTGATGGGGCCTTCCGGCTCGGGCAAAAGTACATTCTTGTCCATTGCAGGCGCACTTCTTGAACCGACGGAAGGACAGGTTTTGCTGGACGGAGACTCTATTATGGGCAAAAGCAAACAAGATATATCCGATGTACGGCTTCAGCAACTCGGTTTTATATTTCAAAGTGCCAACCTCATTCCTTATCTGAAAGTAGAAGAACAGCTCATGGTCGTTGCAAAGCTCGCCGGAACGGAAAAAAACAAGGCGGAGAAGCGCGTTCATGAGCTATTAGACACGGTGGGGTTGACCCATCGGCGGAAGGCATATGCAGAGAAGCTGTCTGGCGGAGAACGTCAGCGGGTCGCCATTGCAAGGGCATTGATGAACGATCCGGCTGTCCTGCTCGCAGATGAACCGACAGCCAGTCTGGATGCGGAACGTGGGCTGGATATTGTAGGCATGATTGCACGGCTCGTGAAAGAGCAGGGCAAGAGTGCAGTGATGGTTACGCATGATGAGCGGATTTTGCCGCTCTGTAGCCGGGTTCTTTTTTTGGAAAATGGGAAACTGGTGCAGCATTAGGGAGAATGGCCTGAGAGTCTGGAGAGAACACTGTTCCAAGGCTTAATTGCAGAGAGCGTAAGAAGAGGGTCACGTATTCCCCGGTGGGAAGGTGGCCTTCTTTCTATGTTTTCGACTATAATTGGAAGAATAGTGGAATTAAATAGAGAGGATCGGGTGCGGATGAGTAGCTTGAGTGCGGAATTATTTCCGGCGCTGAGTACGTCAATTCATTGGGGAATTATTGAGGCAGAGTTCAGATTAAACGAGATCGTGGATGAAAAGCTGGTGAGTAATATTAGCATCATTCCGTTTGTCGGGGATCAATGTGTTGTCTTCCAACTGGATAATGGAGCCTGGGAGCTGCCTGGGGGTACGCTTGAAGCAGGTGAGCATTACATGGATGGACTGAAGCGTGAACTGATGGAGGAGCTTGGGGCAAACATGCGGTCCTATCAGATCTTTGGTCAATTCTATTGCACATCCAGTGCTTTGGAACCGTATCGGCCGCATATTCCGCATCCCCATTTTGTACGAATCATCGGATATGGAGATGTTGAACTTGTCGGTGATCCACTGAATCCGGAAGATGGCGAGCAGGTGGTTGCGGTGGAAGTGGTAGAGATTGATAAGGCAATCCGAAGATTCCAGGAACAGAACAGATATGACATTGCGGAGATGTACAAACTGGCTCATATGCTACGAGAAGAAGCTAAACAGTCAGGCAAGGGCCCAGGTATTATAATTCCAGATAACTTACGGAGGTAATGATGATTCGAGATAAAATTAACGAGCTGCTGGATGCGTTACCCGAAATGGAACTGAACCGAGCATATTGGGGGATTGAGCGTATCCATCAGGAATATATGTTCAAGGAGAAATTGCAGGATAAAGGGGTTGTCGTATCCGAACTGTATGAGGAATCCGAAGGGATTGTACAGCAATGGGACAGCGTATTTGCCCATAATATCGATGATGTGGTCAAAGAGTCTATCCATTATAGCCAGTACAAGTGGCATATGTTCAGTTATGAACAACAGAAATGTCTGACACATGATGAAGCACGAGATGCTTTCAATGCCGAGCCGAAAGATGAAGTATATGTGATGTATGAAAGTGGTGGTTGGGTGCTTTTATACGAAAACGCGAATCGGATTATTGCAGCGGATTTTGATTCGGAGCAGGATATCTATATCTTCGACCGAGCGTTTACATGGACGTACGTGTATACGCACGAATCCATGTGTGGCCCTTATTTTTATAAAATAGAACAAGCATGATTCTGAACAAAAAAGGGTAACAACGAATTAAATAAACTTTGCCTTGGGAGTGATATCAATGCAGGAACTTTTTAAGAAGATCATCAAAACAGACGTCAAACCCGTATTTGCCAAACACGGCTATTCGAAGAAAAATCTGAATTTCTACAAAGCGGATGGAAACCTCGCATATAAGTTCAACATTCAAAGAGCAAAGTATAACACCAGTAGACAAGTCCAGTTTTATGTTAATTGTGGTGTTCATTCCACCGAACTTGCGGAGTTGCATTCCGTTGGATTGAATGGAGACATATTGGAGTTCACATCTCATTTTACCTGCCGAATCAGAGAAATAGCCCCTTCCGCTCCGGCCCACTATACCTTAACGCCTGATATCGATCCAGACGCTTTATCGAAAGAACTGGTGTCACATTTGGAAGAGGGTATGTCATTCTTACACTCGCTAACAGGGGCCAAAGATATAGTCCATTATTATATGGACAAGACAGCGCTATATTTAAGCGAAGTAACCTTCCGCTTCCTGCTAAAAGCCGGCAATACGGAAGAAGCCAAGCATTATTTACAGCAACTGCACGCCAAATACGGAGCCGAAAAGCGCTGGACGATATTAGAAAAGAAATATGCAGCCGTTTTTGCCGAGTACGGATTATAAGTTATATGGTAAGAAAACAAGCCGAATTCATAACCTAATTTCAATTTGTTTGGAGCTGAATTTAACAATAATTAAAATTGCGATTCCTTCCAATAATATGTCTGAGATAAGGGTGTTAATTTGGAAGGACTGATAATCATGAGTAATATACGGGTTCTACTTTATATAACGTGTGCTCAATAGTTGGACCGAGATCAGCATCCAATTGGTGAAATTTAATCCTGAAGTATAGACTCTTTAGAAAGTTTTTTATGTTATTCTTTTGCCTAAACGCGGGAAGAAATTCTGCATCTTTCTCTACATCACCAAAACGTTGAATCCATTGCTTTATGTAAGTCTCACTAAGTATCTTTCTATTTAAGACACTAATGATGGATTTCACCATTCTTTCATCTTCCCCATCGGAGTACACGCGATCTGTGACGGTTATCTTTTGATAAACTAGGTCGAGGATAGTTAAGAGATCGGTCTCATCTAGTTCGCTACATTGAGCTAAATCATCCAAAACATCTGCTGCGTGTGCTATGGCATGAGCCCAGCCTTTTACTTCGTCATGTCCACGGTAATCACGCTCTTTTTGTACATTGTAGAATACGTTCCCTTTTATCTGATGAATGTGTTCTTTTGAGAGAAATGGTGATTCTCTATGCCTGGATAAAAAGAGCGATATAACCAACATAGAGAAAGATCGAGTGAATACAGCGTCTGAATTTGTTTCTCCAAGTCTAAAATGCAAATGGTTTTCATCCAAGACTACGGGTAAGATTTGCTCTAGTTCGTACACAGTCAGAGCATGACCAGGAATCCAATTCGATAAGGTTGTGTAAATTAATTCATCACGTAGCTGGGCATCCAAAGAACCGATGTTATGTATCATTTCTTGTACTAATGGAAATATATCTGAAGGTGCTTGGTAGTCATTCTCTTTTATTAATAACAACTTGTCTTTTAATTCCATTCTACACACTCCTATGAGTAAACTATCATTCAGGTTGCCTTGGTTATATTATACAATTTATAAGGAGTGATGCCCACATGGCAAACGATAAAGGAACACTCAGAACATGCGAACAAGGACATTTGTATTATAAAAAAAGTGATTGCCCAACCTGTCCGACGTGCGAAGCTGAACGTAAACCGACAGAGGGATTTCTAGCCTTATTGTCAGCTCCCGCCAGACGGGCCTTGGAGAATGAAGGCATCACAACACTACTGCAACTTGCGGAGTACACGGAGAAAGAGATCCTGAAACTTCACGGAATCGGGCCATCTGCCATGCCCAAACTGCGAAGCGCTTTGGAAGAAGAGGGATTGTCTTTTAAGAAATAACCCTCTTCACGCTGTTCCACTAATCCAAACCAGAAGCGGAAGTAATCTCCTCCATCGTTACCCGATACAAGAAGTTACCTTCACTGAGTAGCAGACGATGTTGGCGAAAATCCTGTCGTGCCTGCTTGAAGGGGTGATCATCTTCATTTAGCAAATCAATCTTCTGCCCCTTGCTCATTCTTCCGGGCTTCTCCATTTTCTTAAGGACAAACGTACCTTGTTTACCGTACCCGGCATCGAACAAGAAATGATAACCATCCGTACTGAGGCCAGAGGAACCGGAGATGTTTGGATTCATAAATGTTACGTTAGGTTCACTGGTTCCCCCTGAGATACAACCGAGTTCAAAATCGGTATAGAAGTAGAACCAGATCTGCTTCTCATTCACCACATTGAGTGCGTAACAATCTGCAATGTCAGCTGCGCTGTTTTCGTACACTTTATTACCGTGCTCATCCCAGGCCAACAGACCGTTTGATCCAATTGGATCGGCCCATCCGTAGTTACCAAATACCCCTTCATCAAAGTAACTGGTCCAGATTGTTCCCTGCTCTGTGACCTGTACACTTTGGATACCGTCTCCCAACAGAAACTCGCGAATTGTATTTCCGTCTAAATCACACACTTTGGCGTTCAAATCAAATTGTTCATTTCCGTAATTCGCACACCGTGCTCCGACGAGCAGCAGATGATCATGTAATGGTTGTACGTAATGATAATTGAACGTCTGCCCCCAGATGACAACTTCCTCAATAGTTTGATCTGTCACAATAAGCACTTTGTACGTATAGCTTTGCTTCAATTTACTTTGGACGAACATACCTCGCTCTCTCTCGGGGATCTGATTCATCAACAACACATAGACAAGGCCATCACCGCCCCACTGGGTGGAAACGATATCGAAGTCCTCGACATAATTTGAAATGTCGGCAAAAGGCAAAAGTTTTACTTTAGGATTGGGCATATCCATATCCTCCTTTGTAGTCAAATGCAGAGTCACCATCTGCATCTGTATAAGAGGATTATGACGTTCACGTACTAAACTGAACATGGCGGAAGTATAGCGAAGGTCTTCTATGGCTTTTGCAGCGTATGAGTAAGATCTTTTGAAAATGCTGCTTCGTCCTTGACACTCGTAGTACAATAAGGAAGTTGTGTAAAATTCTATATGAGAGGAGGACGGAGAGATCGCTATAAGGAGAGTGTGAAAATACATACAACGCACGTGAAGTAAAGGGATAGAAGCACCCGTAGATTCGATTTGCATTATTACTATTACGAGGAAGACTCATCTCAGAAAAACAAAACTGCATAAGGAAGTGTTACGAGGTGGAACCACATATTCAAGAGCAAAAAACAGACTACCGTCCACTAGGCGTGTCGGGATTGGGTGGTTGGCTGATTCTCATCCAGATTGGATTATTTGTTACGGTAATTCTACTTGCAGTGCAATTATTTCAGCAGATAATACCCACATTCACAACTGAGACTTGGGAAATGCTAACTTCCAAACAATCAGACTATTATCACCCATTATGGGGTCCAGTACTTATTTTTGAGATGGTGTACAATACGCTGTTTTTATTATTCAGTGTATATACAATTTTTGTGTTTTATAGCAAGAAAGCAATATTACCCCGTCTGATGATCATCTTCTATGGTCTCAGTCTGATTGTAGGTATTATTGATTACCTATTATTGCTCCAGATTCCGTTAGCAAAAGAATTGGAAGATGGAAGCTCGATCAGAGAAATTGCTAAATCTGTCATCACTTGTGCCATTTGGATTCCTTATTTTATCAAATCCGAGCGAGTTCATAACACATTTGTAAGATAAATGGTAAGCAGGAAATGCCCGATCTTGGATAGAAGCTATCTGAGGTCGGGTTTATTGTATATATGCCGGGCTAGTCATACAGTGTAAAGGTACATTGTTCATTATAGAAGTGAAAAGGAGGAGAGATCTTGAAGATTTATCTGGTAAGGCATGGGATGGATGAGGAAGGGTATCGAGGCGGATGGAGCGATCGTGGACTTACGGAACAGGGTCATATTCAATCAAAGAAACTGGGAGAGCATTTGCATCGTTACGCTGAGGAGTACAACATACATACGATTATTAGCAGTGATCTTCCTCGTGCAGTGCAGACTACACGGGAAATTGAGAAACAATTAAACATGCAAGCTAGCTTAATGAAAGATTGGCGGGAGATGAATAACGGAGATTTGGCAGGCATGCTCCATAAGGATGCTGAAGAGCATTACCCAGGGATTTATTTCAACACCCTTGAGATGGATTCGCCTTTTCCAGGAGGAGAAAGTCCAGGGGATTTTTATAACCAGATAAGCATATCTTTCGAGAATCTTCTTAGAGATATAGAGGACCAAACAGTCAAGTCCAATGTTCTATTAATTACTCACGGCGGAGTGATTAACATCCTGTATTATCTGCTTGAGAAGAGGGAATGGAGCAATAAGTCCAGCTTTTATCCCATGGACAACACCAGTGTACATACCGTTGAAAAGGGAAGGCATGGTTGGAAACTTAGCAGTGCAAATGTGTTAAGTCATCTACATTAGTTGTTTTCATGATAGATTAAATAGAAGACGGAGGCGATGACATGAGCGATAAACCAATTGAACTGTTGCAACGTTTAAAATCTTTATCCGGCCCTTTTCCAACGTGGGATACGGGGCAGTTGCCGGATCGGCCCGGGAAGCTATTCTTGGATTGGTTGAGATTGGCGGTTGAGAACGAAGTGAAAGAACCTCATGCTATGACAATCTCCACCGTGGATCAAGACGGTTATCCTGATGCGCGGGTGTTGATTTTGAAAAACGTAATTGACGAAACGTTTTATTTTGCCTCCAGTTCGGAGAGCCGAAAAGGGCAGCAGTTGAAGGAGAACCCTCATGTGGCTCTCACCTTCTACTGGCCTTCCCTTGGAAGACAGATTCGGATAAGGGGAATTGCCGAAGATTGTGGAGATGAAGCGGGTGCTGATGATTTCCGCAAACGTTCAGCTGGAGCGCGAGCAGTTGCCATGACAGGGCATCAGAGTGAGGTTTTGGATAGCGAGGAAGTGCTGGATAGTTCCATTGAAGCTCAGAAGGAAAAAATAAGACGTGACCCCAGTGTTGTTACACCTCATTGGCGTCTATATGCCGTGAATGCACAAGAGGTGGAGTTTTGGCAGGGAGATTCGGAGCGCAAGCATGTACGAGTCCAATATGTAAAGCAAGATGGGCAGTGGAAGACACTCAGATTGTGGCCTTGATTGTACAACAGGTGAGTTAGGCAACACGGACCGAACTGCTGTGTGTTTCTTTTTCCTAACAATCTGAGGGAGGATAAATCTATGAAAACGATTGAAAGTTTCTTCAAACCATTTCCCATGTTGGAAACCGAACGGACGTTACTTCGACCTCTTACCTATGATGATCTGGAGGATATGTATAGTTACTGCGTTGTACCTGCTGTATCGGAGTTCACCACCTGGGACGCGCATCAGAGCAAAGAAGACACCAAAGCTTTTTTAGATTTTGTCATGAGTCGCTATGAGACGGATCTAATAGGCCCATGGGGGATTGAAGATAAACACACCAAGAGGCTGATCGGTAGTTGTAACTATCTAGGGTGTGATAGCGATAACAGGAGAGTTGAGCTGGGATATGTGTTATCTGATCAATATTGGAATCAAGGCTACATGACTGAAGTAGTGAAACGAATCATCCGATTTGGATTTGACGAAATGGGGCTCGAGCGAATCCAGGCCAGATGTTTAGTGGAAAACACAGGTTCTGCCAAGGTCATGGAGAAGGCAGGCATGCAATTCGAAGGTGTGCTGAGGAAATACATGAAGGTAAAAAATGAGCTTCAAGATCTGAAGATGTATGCTATCGTAAAAGAAGACTTCTATACTCGTGTTAAATAAAGAACGTATTTTTGAAAGGGCGATCGAGGATGAACAAAGGAATTCTGTATCTTATGTTATTCATGACTTTTTTAAGTAGCTCAGAAGTGACATACAATCGTAATGCCGTTTCAAAAGAACCTCCTGCATCTCATGCAACAAAGATATTTACTGAGGATGAATTCCAATTTCAGATTAAATCCAAAGATATTACGATTAAATTAGGAAGTACTCGTGAAGAGGTTGAGCAGCAACTTGGACTCCACGTGGATTATTACTACTACACGAATGTCTATCAGTACAAAGATATGAGAATTCATTACAAAGATGGCATTGTGGATGGCATTATGATTGATGGCCCGGCAAAGTTCAAAACGTACAAAACGCCAAGCGGGATAGGTTATGGAAGTACAGTTCAGGAGGTCTTCCAAAAATACGGCAAAAAAGCTTTTATAGATACTAAAAAAGGAAAAGTAAAAAGTATTACATATGTCATGGAGGAAAATAAACAAGGTAATTACCATGTCATACCGTCCTTTGATCATGCAATATTGGAAGGAGGATTTGAGAACATGAAAGGGTTGTCCATGAATTTTGATCAAAAGGGTCGTGTGTCATTCATTATGCTGGCGAGCCATGAGTTTGCCTATAATCCTGAGTTCAACAAGGATGACATACAATAGAGGATTATGGGATTACCTTACATCACTCCCGATCATTGAGGAAATGGGTTTTATTTTTGTTTTCAGCAAGCAACGTACATAATGTCATATCTTGAACCTGGTGCCTTCCGCTATAATCTTCAAGTTATCCAAATGTGGATTGAATGAAAGAACCAGGAGGTACAACGAATTGACGACCAAAAACAAATATAAATCACTCGAATTGGAAACCCCCGGCGTATATGAGCTAGAAGGGCTTGAAGTGGGAGTGACATCGAACTGCAATTATAAATGTGACTACTGCTGCGCCTACAATCGGGATGATGGAGCGTGCATCAATAGTCAGGAAGTCATCCGTATTATTAGTGAGCTTCCTCGTCTCAAGCGAGTGCGATTGTCAGGGGGAGAAGTTACTCTGAAATATCAGGATTGCCTGGAGATTGTGACGTACTGTGCGGCACATGGCATCGATACACAATTGAACAGTAATGCCAGTCTGCTGACTGAAGAACGAATCATGGCGTTGCGTGATGCAGGCTTGTCCAACATTCATATCTCGTTCAATTATACGGATGCGGAGTCGTATGCTACGTACTACCACGTGCATCCTCGCATGTATGAGAGACTGGAGCAGAATATCCATATGTGTACGGAAGCTGGTCTGGAGACGGTGCTGGAAACGTTACTGTTTGAGGGTAACCAAGCGAACATGCAGGCCATTAGCGATAAGGTGTATGATCTGGGTGTGCGCATCCATGAGATCCAGAACAGTATTAAGATGCCGCATACCGACTGGACCCAGATTGTATCCAAAGAGTCCCTTGTTCGATCTGTTACGGAATTAATTAAACATAAAAAGCCAGATACAACGCTCTATTTCACCTGTATGGATCGGTTCGCTGAACAGTTGAATTTGCGCGAACAACCTGGTGTGTATTTCTCTAATTGTGTGGATGGCACGAAACAGCTGCATCTGCACGGCAACGGGGATATTCTCATCTGTGAATTATGCCATCCTGTTGTGATTGGCAACATCTATACTGGAACGTCGTTGAAGGATATTTACGCTCAGCAGCCCCCGGCGTTAACGGAATTCCTGGAGAAGCGGCCTTGTCCCGCGTACGATGCTCTTTTTGCAGATGCATAACAGGAAGACCTGTTGAAGATATGTGATATGAATGTTGAACGAATATGTACACGATATTAGTGGCCTTAGGGTTATATAGATTGAAAATCAAGGTGATCTGATTTCCTCAATGGGAAAACGGATGGCCTTTTTTGATTGAACTATTCATTTACACAATAACAGCGATTGGAAGGTTGTTCTATCATCGTAGTGTCTGTGTGAATATTCTTTAGTTCAATTGATATGGTTTCAGATTCATTTAAGCTACCCAGCCTAATATGGCCTTAAGAACTTAGATGAAGAGGTGAGCTTCACATGATAAAGATTGATGAGAAACCAACCCGGAAAGAACCACATAAACGACCGATCTCTCCAAGAAAGCACAGATGGCTCATCATCACACTTGTCATCGTGCTTGCAGTAGGTGGAATCCTGTACAGCCTGGCTGACCGTTACCTGATCCGGCATGTGCAGGTGGTTGTGGCGGATGAGAACACGGCAACGGTAGCAACGGGCAACGCCAATGATTCCAGCAGTACTACGACCACTACGACTGAAGTGAATGCAACGTCAGATGATTGGAATTATTCGAGTGATGATATGAAAGTCAGTATTGAAAAGGTACAGACAGGATCAGGCTCGGATCAGATTGCGTATTATGTCGCCGATGTTCAGCTAACGGATGCAAGCAGCCTGCGAACTGCGCTAGCGGACAACAGTTTTGGAACGAACATCACCGAGAATACGTCAGAGATTGCTGCTGCCAATAATGCGATCTTGGCCATTAATGGTGACTACTACGGATTCCGTGATGATGGTGTCATTATCCGAAATGGAACGTTGTACCGGGACAGCCCAACGCGGGATGCACTTGCCCTATTCAACGACGGTACGATGAAAACATATAACGAGAATGAAATTTCTTCCTCGGAACTGCTGGCTGAAGGTGCAACCAATACACTATCCTTTGGGCCCATTCTGATTCAAAATGGCGAGATCGTCAGTGATTTTAGCAGTGTGAAAATCGATAACAACTTTGGCAACCGCTCCATCCAGGATACAAATCCAAGAACAGCGATTGGCATGATTGCTCCGAATCATTACGTCTTTGTGGTGGTGGACGGACGGCAGGACAACAGCCGAGGCATGACCTTGGCAGAACTGGCTGATGTCATGAAAGGTCTGGGAGCAACCGAGGCCTACAATCTGGATGGTGGCGGTTCATCCACCATGTATTTTATGGGCAGAGTTGTCAATAACCCGCTGGGGCGTAACCAGGAACGTGGCGTAAGTGACATTTTATATCTGACGGAGGGACAAGGATCATGACGATATTAATTCCATCATATGAACCCGATGTGCGTTTACTGAATCTCGTTTTGCAACTGCAAACCTTTAAACTTGGACCCATTGTGATTGTGGATGATGGCAGTGGCCCCGGTTACCGTGGAATTTTTGAAACGGCAGAAGCGTATGGCTGTACGGTCCTGACACATCCCGTCAATCTGGGTAAGGGCAGGGCCTTGAAGACTGGCTTTCAGTATATTAAGGAGTATGGACCTCAGGGCGGTATAGTGTGCGCAGATAGTGACGGACAGCATCTGCCACATGATATTAAGCGTATCTTCGAAGTGCTACTCGCACAAACCACAACAGGAATTGTACTCGGCAGCCGTCGCTTCAGTGGTAAAATTCCAGCACGTAGCCGGTTTGGCAATACAGTCACAAGGGCGGTCTTTTCCCTCACAACAGGTACCAAAGTATATGACACGCAGACCGGTCTACGCGGTTTTCCCTACTCCATGCTGGACTGGCTGAACCAGATTCCCGGGGATCGGTTTGAATACGAGATGAACATGTTGTTAACGGCACACAAGGAAGGGTATGAGATTACGGAGGAGTTTATTGATACGGTGTATCTGGATCACAATGAGTCCTCTCATTTCCGCCCACTGGTAGATTCGTTCCGGATCTATATGCCAATCCTGATGTTCAGCACATCTTCGGTGCTATCGGCACTGATTGATTTTGGATTACTGTTCGTCATCCAGTATTTGACGCATAATCTGTTTCTGTCGGTTGTCGCAGCAAGGCTGTGCAGCTCCATCTTCAACTACACGATTAATCGAAAGTACGTATTTTCCGCTGGACGAACCTCTAAGGTTCGGCAGTCTTTGCCCAAATACTTCTCACTTGTCCTACTGGTGCTGTTATTAAACTACGGTTTATTGTATTTTTATAATGAAAAATTAATTATCCCGCTGCTCGCAGCTAAGCTGCTGACCGAGGTATCCATCTTCCTGTTCAGCTATTGGGCACAGCGCAGATTTGTCTATTAACTCTGAGGAGAGAGTAAGCCACTGGCTTGCTCTTTTTTGGTTGAAACGGTTTCATATGTACCCCGAAATAGGTTACGATGGAGTGGGATATAAGGAGCCTTATTTTAGGTGAAATGGATGTGGACTGATGTTGAATCGTGTGCGCAAGGACTTGCGTTATTATCTTCAGGAGCATCAGGATCGGAAAAACCGCATTTTGCATTACTTCGCGTTTTTGTCGGCGTTTGTGGCATGGATTTTTTTGTTTATTGATATCAAAGTCACGCTCCTACTCGCTGTCACCCATTACGCTTTATCCTGGATGGGGCACTTCTATTATGAAGGCAATAAACCCGCAGCTTTTCGTTATCCTCATAATTGTAAATATTCTTTAGTTGAACTTATATAAATAAATGTGGGAGGATGATTATGTATCTTCGAAGTGTGGAACTCCTGTCGGCCAAGATCGAGAATCGGAACCAATATCCTTTTGACATCCCCGCGATCCGGTCCTTGGAACGATTGGAGCTCACGAATAACGTTACTTTTTTTGTAGGTGAAAATGGTTCTGGGAAATCTACGCTGCTCGAAGGCATCGCTCATCAATGTGGATTCAATACCGCAGGGGGCGGCAGGAATAATACCTATGAGACACATGCTTCGGAATCCTCGCTCGGGAATTATCTCAGGCTGGCCTGGTTACCCAAAATAACGAATGGTTTCTTCATGCGCTCTGAATCGTTCTATCAATTCGCATCACATGTCGATCAGATGCCGGCATCGCTTCAATATTATGGCGGGCGTTCATTACATGAACAATCACATGGGGAGTCTTTTCTCAGTCTGTTCGTCAATCGCTTCAGTTCCAAAGGCATCTATCTGCTTGACGAGCCCGAAGCCGCTTTATCTCCAGCTAGGCAGCTCTCCTTATTGCGTATCCTTCATGATTTGTCGGGCACTTCACAATTTATTATTGCGACGCACTCACCCATTTTACTGGGGTATCCGGGGGCAGAGATTTTAAGTTTTGACGATAGCCATATTCAAGAGGTAGCCTATGAGGAGACCGATCATTATCAGATTACTCGCAGCTTTCTGGAGAACCGCGACCGGATGCTGAATGAATTATTTAAAGATTAAGTTCTCAGTTTAACAAGGGAAGTCACTCAACCATGCGACATGAAATTTATTTATGAGGAGAGATTGGATGAAAGTAGGTTTGCTTATTGTTGATATGCAGGAGAGTATTGTGCGGAAAAAGATGGATCAGACTTCGATAGACCATGCCTGTGAGTACATTAACCATGTGGCTAATGTGCTGCGTTCGAATGATCATACGGTCGTTCACGTGCAGGATGTGGAGGGCATGGAGGAGGCAGTGTCAGATGAGTATCGCATCATACCCGAGGTGGACGTGAATGAGAAGGATCTCACCGTTACCAAGGAAGCCTCCAATGCCTTCTGGCAGACCGATTTGGAGCAGGTGTTGAAGAGTCATGGAGTTGAATTGGTGATCATCGCCGGTTTTGCCGCAGAGGAATGTGTTCTATTCACCTACAACGGAGCGATGGAGCGAGGTTTCCGGCCGGTGATGTTGCAAAATGGAATTCTTAGCACACATCCCGAAGCAGTGACTTCAACGTACAGAGATCGCAATGTGATCTCATATCCTGTGGTTGATTATCTATATAAGTTCAACTAAAGAGGTTTACACTGAGCACTCCAATGACAGAACAACCTTCCGATCGCTGTTATCCCCAGATTTTTTTGATTCCCTTTTTAAAGGGGAAATCCGGTGATAAAGGCGAACGCTCCGCTTCTTCAGGTTATTTCTGTCTTCTCCGTTTTTGTGTAAAAAGTTTAGTTGAACCTATATAATTCGATAATTATTAGCTAAGTGCTAATGGATATTTGGTGAAAAATAAAGACAAGACCAATAATCGGACTCTTTAGGGAGTCTTTTTTTGTCCAAATGTTCATGTCCACTGTGAAAGTAAGGTTACTCCATGGTTTAAACCAAACTTTGCCTATATCTGCTGTGGTTGAAAGAATATATTGAGAACAGGGCACAGCAAACTCGTTGTGGACATCGGTAATGTCATGTATGGACCACTAGCCAACTCATTAACTGAGGGAGATGTGCAATGAAGATGAATGTACAAATTACGAGTATTTTGGCAGAACAAAAGGAATTGTTCCTCAACCTGTACAACTTGTACTTATATGATCTGTCCGAATTTTCTGGCGAGGATCTACTTGAAGAGGGGAAATATGATCCAACGAACACCTATCTATATCTGGAACGCGATGAATTACATCCGTTTTTGATTCAGTATGAAGGAAAGGTTATTGGATTCGTACTGGTCTGCTCACCTCCATATGTGCCGGAAGGTGTGGATTATACCGTGCAAGAGCTGTTCTTGGTCAAAAAATATCGCGGACAGGGGCTGGCAGCCCAAGCGGTTGACTTGGTTTTTGCTCAATTTGAGGGTACATTCAAAGTGGAACAGCTTGCTAATAATGCGGCAGCAGTTTCGTTCTGGAAAAAATATTATGAGCAACATCAGATAGAATATACTGAGTCTGAATATAACATTGAAATTGACAACATCGCTGGTAGCCACCGGATTTTGTCCCAGACTTTTGTGCGTGAAAGAGAGAAATAATATTTAAATTAGAAGGTGATTAGTATGTTCATTATCGTAGCAACCAAGGGGAGTTTGAAGTGGGTTTCGGGTGTATTCCAGGCAGAAGATGTAGCTAGACAGTATATGGATCTCATACCCGAGGAGCTTAAGGGATTACCAGAAATTCATTCAGATAGAGAACATCACATATCCATTTTATATTATAGAGCGTCAGGATTCTCCATTTAGGTTTCTTGGTAAAGATGAAGTGATTGCACTTTTTGATATAACAGATGTGTCAGAGGATGAAGATGAGGTGCACTTCAATATCTACACGATTGATTCAGATTATAGATCGAACAAACCTGGAACAGATTATATGGGAGCACTGAGGCATGATCATGTGACCAATGAATCTATAGAGATGTACCGAGAAGAAGGAACAGCATTTCTGATTAGACGAAGGATTTTATGAATGTGAGCATTGAGGAAACTAACGATTCAGCACTTTAGTTTACTACCTAATTTAATAAACGAGGATACCTATGGATACGACAACGAGGTGTCCTTTTTTTTGTTATATTTCAGTTCTGATGTGATAGGGAGGAGTAGAAAAATGTATACTGTATGCACCGAAAGTTGGGCTCTAAACTCTTTAACAGACTGGGTTTTGTAGCCATATTTCATGGTCAGTATTTTATGTATACTATTGCTGATCTTTGTGATAAGTTGAGCGAGTAAGATCCAGTAATCATACTATGAGTGAGAGGACTAATATCATGAATTGTGCTAAAAAGCTTGTGACCACTCTATTGATTACAGTTATGTTGTTTTCATCGTTTAATGTAGTATTGGGTGCCGCCGAATCTTCGGCATCAGACATCGAGGGAAACTGGGCAGAAAGCCAAATTACGAAATGGATCGACAAAGGTTTTATTCATGGTTATGAAGATGGCAGCTTTAAACCGAACAATACCATAACAAGAGCAGAGTTTTTCTCATTGGTTAATCGTTCATATGGATTTACTGAAACAGCATCTGTATCCTTCAAGGATGTTACTTCATCTAACTGGGCATATGCTGAGGTTTCCAAAGCTGTAAAAGCTGGATACATAAAGGGTTATAGGGACGGTACAATCGGTGCCAATAAACCCATTACTAGACAAGAAGTTGCAGTTATTATCAATGATCTTCTGGATCTATCGAATGAAGCTAGTACTGGAAATCACTTTACGGATTCCAATATGATAGCCTTATGGGCTAAAAATTCGGTAGATGCTATAGTGGCTAAAGGGATTTTACAGGGCTACGATAATAACTTCAATCCGAATAAACCGATCACTCGTGCTGAAGCAGTCGTTGCGCTGGATCGTTCAGTGAATGCAAGAGCAACGGATTACAGCTTAGCTGGAACATATGGCCCTGAGGCGGGGACGCAGACCATTGATGGGGATGTGCTCATTAGCACGGCTGGGGTTAAATTGAAGAATATGATCATCAAAGGAAACCTATTATTTAGTGAAGGTATCCAAGAAGGAGATGTACACCTTACGAATGTTACGATTAAAGGTGTGACACGGGTAGAGGGTGGGGGCGTTAGTACCATCTATTTAAAAAATACCGTAACATCTACCCTTATTGTTGATAAGAAAAAAGGACCCGTTCTCATTATTGTAGAAGGTTCAACGACAGTTGGAGAAGTAACCATTCACTCCCCTGCTACGCTACAAGAAACGGATATTACGGGGAATGGCTTCGGCAAGATTACATTATCCGAGCGGTTACCTGCGGGTTCAAAAGTAGGTTTGAAAGGAACATTTGATTCCTTAATCATTAAAGGCAGTGGGGTTCAGGTGGATATTCCTGAAGGCCGTATTAAGGACGTTATCGTAGCAGTTACAGCAACGGGGACGACTCTTAACTTAGGCACGGATGCAACGATTGTAAACCTTTTCTTAGATGCAGTCGCTAAAATTCTAGGCACGGGTACTATTGAAAAGGTGACGCTGAGTTCCGTTGCTAAAGGTGGTACGACTTTTGAAACTACAATTCGACTGTTGGATAAAGTCATAAATACAGTGACTCCAGCTACTCCAACTGCTCCTGTGACTTCACCTTCCACTGGAGGAACGGATACAATCGCTCCTACTCTGTCCAATGTAACGAGTGGTCATATTGCAGGTGGAGATCCTGTGGTGGGTAGAAGCAATGAAAATGGGTATCTGTATTTGGTTCCTTCCGCAACACCAAAAACAATCACAAGTTTAAATCAATCTGTTGCAGGATTGTTAGGCAAGAAGCAGTCTGTGATAGCAAACTTAGATGCCACAATTAATACAGTGGGATTAGCTTCAGGTACGTATGTCGTATATGCCGTTGATCTCGCGAACAATATATCGATGGCTTCGGCAGAGATCGTGATTGGTACAAATCAGTTAACCGTTTCGACTCCAGTACTCTCAACCGAGAAAATGTACGATGGAACGTCTTCGGCTACAGTAATAGCAGATTCACTAACCGGAGTTGCTGCTGGAGACCATGTAACCGTGAGTGCAGCAGCCACCTACAATGATGCAATAATAGGCACAGGTAAAACAATAACTGTAGTTTATACGTTGGGCGGAGCGGATGCGGCCAAGTATATTGCGCCTGCAAACTATATAATCCAGACAGGTGCCATTACAGCCGCACAGTTGACGATCGGGGAGCCGATGTTGACTGTTATTGAGAAGACAGATGGAGATTCATCGGTAGTCGTATCTTCCGGTTCCTTAGTTGGGGTTGTTCCAGGTGAGGATGTGACGGTGAGTGCAGAGGCGGTATATGATACAACTTCCCCGCCTAATTCGGCACTTGTAACTGTGGTTTACACAATAGCTGGTACGGATAGTGGCAAATATATTGCTCCAGCTAATAATACGAATTACACTGTTTATGTACAATACACCGGACATACTGGGATTATCCTAGACCTGATAACAACTTCCAAAGAGTATGACGGAACTTTAGCATCAAATGTAGCAGCGGGTTCTAGAGAAGGGGCTTGTCCAGGTAGTGGAATTTGTCCAGGGGAAGACGTAACGGTAGGTGCTTCAGGAGCTTATGATGATACACATGTAGGAACAAATATGAAGATAACCGTATCGTACACTCTATCGGGTAATGGTGCAGGAAATTATTTACCGCCAACCAGTATCGAAGTGAATACAGGTGTGATCACTGCAAAGCAATTGATGATCACGGATCCGACATTAATACTCTCCAAAGTATATGACGGAACTCTTGCAGCAAATGTAACACCAGGAGTATTAACTAACGTGATCTATGGGGATGACGTACAAGTAAATGCTGTAGCGACATACAATAATGCAGCTGTTGGTACCAGTAAAGTAATAACAATTAAGTATACTCTTACAGGGCTTGATGCAGGAAATTATATTGCCCCAGCAACTCAGACGGTTGGTACGGGGGAGATTACTGCTACACCCTGATATTTATGTATGAAGACCATTTTCATTAGTGACTTTTCTGATGAAGGTATAGATGCTAATAGAGTCTCCACTGTCGAATAAGACTGTGGAGGCTTTTTTGATTTTCTGAAAAGAGTAGAATATAAATGGTAGAGTTCAATGCTCAAAATGATTTCGCATTTACCAATACATGGGTTATGATGAATTAAGAGGATTGAACAGATATTGAAGCATGGGGAACTGTAACGGAGGTGCGGGTATGTCGAAGCATCATTTTGTTATTGAAAACAAATCGCAAGTAAACGAAGATATCTATACTTTCTATTCTTGGGACTCTAACGGCGTGATACATGGAAATGGATTAACCACAGAGAATCATGCGACCTTGGAAGACGAATTCATTGCGTACATCTATGATTCCCTTTGCTGGTTGGATACATGGAATCCATCTACCTGTATGAGATGTAGTGGACTGAACAACTATGGATTAACCGTTATTGAAGAGCAGGATGTTTTGTTGAAGTTTCATCAACTGATTCGGGCTTGGATGGATCTATTCAGCCATGCGACGGATCCGATTGTTCTAACAGGGAGTTACTGTGTTGATGGGAAAGAACAGAAGGGCAGTTACGAGAAACTCGTGTACAACAAAGTTGAATTAATCAACGAATTAAACAAGCTTGCGAACATGGCAAAGTACGCTGAGATAAATGGGAAATGTATTGTACATTTTGGAATATGAATCAATAGAAAAGGTTCCTGATTAAAATCGTAAGCTGTTGAAGTAATCCAACAGAGAGGAGCAAGAATAATGACTAGTCGTATTGTAGTTACGGGTGGAGCTATTATTCGAGATCATATGGGGAGGGTTCTGCTGCAAAAGAGATCAGATTATGGAGATTGGGGATTACCCGGTGGTGGTATGGAACCAGGTGAACGAATCGAAGAAACCATGATTAGAGAAGTGAAAGAGGAAACAGGGCTTGAGGTGAATTCTTATGAATTGGCCTCCATCTATACGGGCGAGAGGATGCACTATACGTATCCGGATGGAAATGAAGTAGTATTTGTAATGTTTTTATTTGACGTTATTGCGGAGTTGGAAGGAAAACTCTGTGATGATCAATTAACTCTTTTATTTGAAGATGAACAGAAGGAGTCATTACAGCTTGTTTTTAAAAGCCTGGATGAGATTGATATTTCCACAATTAACAATGTGCAGAAGCCTATATTTGTAGATTTGAAGCAAGGAGAGTCTAAATTGCTACGCCAGTAATTGCGTAAATATAATAGCCCAAAATGAATAGAGGTTAGATTATGGTGAAAAACATGGCAATAATTCAACCTTTTATCCCAGCATTTTCTGTTCAAAATTTGGAGTGGGTTGCTGGGTTGAATCTGTATATAAAACAAGACAAATATTATGAAAATATTTCGATAGCAGATATTACATTTTTAATAAAATTATTAAATGTTACATATGAATTACTTCTTAGATTCACTAATATTGAAAGTTTTCATTATAAGCCTCATGGTGTTCTAGTTCAGATCAGTGGGTTTAAGATTAAAGATCTGAAAGACCACGGATATCATCCGATGAAATATTACGTTGAAGACTATGAGGACGGAATATTAGGATTTTATTGTGAGGATATTGAATTGATACATGTGCAAGAGAGTGAGCACTTAGCTTTGTAAGTCATAGAACATCATAGTTGAGCCTTTTAATAAAGAAAGGAGTTTTTACATTGCCTTGGCCGATGGTACATTTTGCAATTGCATCCGAGTTGATATCCGAGCCATCCCCTGAATTGTTATTGGGGAGCCTTGCTCCTGATTCGATCCATGTAAGAACTAATCTTCGTACAGAAAAGGCAAAAACCCACCTCATGCCGGAGGCAGGAAGATTTGCAACAGACGAAGAACTTAAAGACTTTTTTGAAACCCAAAAGAAGTTAGCTTATAGTGATCCCAAATTCCTGCAATATCTGTGCGGTTACATCGCCCATATCTATACGGATCGCGTGTGGACATTCGATATGTATCCTGCATATGAAGTCCACCCCAATGGAAGAAGCGTGTATACACAGGATGTCACAAAGTTAGAGTTTATGATTCTACAGAATTGGAAAGGGGCCCATGAATGGTTAAATGAGCTGAACGTGGGAAAAGCATTTGATTTAGGTGGATTGCTGGAATCCGAAGTGTATCAGTATAGGGAAGAAAAACTGGAGTTTTTAGTTAACCCTGACAACGAACCTTTGGGTGATTTAAATATGTTATCCATGGAAGCTATGGAAGAGTTCATACATAAAACGGCGTTAGCGCTAAAAGAATTGTATACAAAATGGAATGTGTATGAAGATTTACGCAGCAATGAAGGCACTGCACAAATTCGTTCGCATGCTGCATTCGAAGATCAATGAGATTATTTTAGCTGTAAATGCAGGAAATATTGCGGCACAGCGGTTATATCTGAAAGTAGGTTTCCAGTTAATCTTGCATCATAGAATCACATAAAGGAGGAAGGACATGGACATCGTTATGACGCTTGAACCGCACGGATGGCTGGATATCCTGGTTCAACCTGATCAGGGAGAACAGATTGAGATTCCGGTTTCTTTTTTGTCGGATGCGGTGGATGAGATAGCACGTCAATTCGTTGCATTGCACAAAGGAGCCACGGAGGTAACCATGACTATGCAGACCGAACCTGGAGAATATCGCTTCTGGATCAAGAAACGTTCGCAGGTAATCGTTCAATTCATGGTGTATGAGATGAGTGATAACTTTAGCACGGAAGCCGTTACAGAGGGGCGATTGCTTATGTCTGAGGAGTTATCCTTGGTCAAGTTGACTAAGCTATTTTACAGAGAACTAAGCAGAATGAAGGAAATGGGACCGGAGGAATATCACAAACGGTGGAGTTTTGAATTTCCCCTGAATGCCTATGAGCGGATAGGCAGGGTCGTCCAGATCCGATGAAATCGAATGTGTTTGACGAGAAGGAGGGGTGACATGGTGAACATACATAAGGGAAGATACTCCGCTCAGATTGAGGGAGAATTTGTTGTTTTTATCATCGGAATGAGGATCAATCGTCTGTGGGCTATACACAAATGGTTGCCTGTCTTTAAGTCCATGGGACCGATGATTAAAGAACTGTATATGAATCCGGAGACTGGATTTCTGAGTACAGAGTATTTTATAAGTTGGCGTGGGGTGACGCTACTACAATACTGGCGCTCTTACGATGAATTGGAGAAATACGCACGAGGCGGATTACACTTGGAAGCTTGGAAAAAATTCAACCGATCCATTGGTACTGACGGAACAGTAGGGATATATCATGAAACATACAAGGCTCAGTCGGGTTCCTTCGAGACCATATACGCCAACATGCCCAAATTCGGATTAGCTAAAGCTTCTGACCATGTGCCTTCGACAGGGAAAATGGAGACATCCAGACGCAGAATGGGCGGAGAGAATGACCCGGCCGTGGAAGTACCAGAGAATCCTTAAATAGGTAAAAAGAAAGGGGCATGTTATGAAGGCTAAACTTCGACCAGAAGATATATATTCAAAGCAACTTAGCTGGCTGTGTATTGAACCAATGCTTGTTTCGGTACGGGGCAGAGATATGGCAGCCAAAACAGAGATATACCGAATGTTACACGAAGGGCAACAAGCTTTATTTCTGTTCTATTCCTATCACAATCACACGAAAAGTCTGGCAGAATTTTATTGGTTTTCGGCATATAACATCATTGAGATCAAAAGCTGGAATGGAATAAAAAATGGGATGCACTTTTTTCATTTAGATGAGATGGTTAATGTACTTGAACAGATTGAAAGTCTCATTACGGACAAAAATAAAGTGGGTGAAGAGTGGCTTGAGGTGCTGGCAACAGATCTGGATAAGGACCCAATCTTGCTTCAGAGAACAGAGGTGTTATATGACACCTATCAGACCGTGGCGCAAGCAGCTATTACACATATGAATGAGATGATCCTGCAAAATCGGGATATGTATCTGGAGATTGAGTAAGGTTAACGTAGCACCTCCTTATATTAAAAGAACTGCTCCCATGGAGTGGTTCTTTTTAGTATTTATGCAGTACCGATGCAACAAACTTGCAAAATCATGCAACAAAACGCAATACAGTGGGATTGCCGTAACTATGCTTGTAATATGAGTTGTGAGAGGAGGGGCAAACACATGAAAGTCATTTTTGAAGAGGACACGACAGTTGAAAAAAGGTTAGCCAAGGTCATAACCCATCCTGCGGAGAAGTCGAAGTGGGACCGTATTCAGAAGGCAATCTGTGAATCGGAAACTCAATTAACGGTCATCCATGCCAAGAATAATCGCAATATACAGATCCAGTTGAGCTCAGTGGTTGCCTTTGAATCAGAGGATCGGATGTGCTGTGTCCGGGTGATCTCAGGTGAGAGGTACTTGCTTCATAAACGTCTGAAATTTGTAGAAGAGGATCTGGATGACCTTCATTTTGTAAAAATAAATAATCAAACGATCATCAATACGCGGTACATCACCGCATTCTCTGCAACAGACCAAGCTCGAATTAAGGTAGACCTGAGCGATAGCTCCAGTTACTTCGTCAGCCGATTTTATATTAAAAACTTTAGGGGGAAATTATCATGATTACTCAACTTAGAAATTCTTTTTTTCAAGTATTCACTATAATGACGCTATGGATCACGTTCTTGGCTACAATATTCTTTGGTGATCTGCCCATTCAGATGTCCTATTTATGGAACATAGCGGGTATTGCTTTTATTGCAGCTTTGTTGTTTGGAATGATGTATAACATACTGTGGAACTATTTTACGTTAAAACCGGTATGGAATATCGTCATTTCTTCCACATTCAATATTGCAGGAGGTATGGCGATGGTATGGTTATTCTCGGTAGACATGTTCCAATTCATCGCTCCCTGGTTCCCCGGCATGTGGTTATTATCTATCGTGCTACACGTCATCGCTTTTTATTTTTATGCTAGAATGGATAGCAGGAAAAAAGCGGAAGAGTTAAACAACATTCTCAAGTAGGTAAGGGGAACAAATATGAACGAGGAAGAACTGTTGCAGCTGTACGGATTGGAGCCTAGAACCGTATGATTTTGTTAATTTCTCCAACGCGGAATGGGTCTCACACTATAAATAATATTATGGTGTTTGATTCGGATTTATAAGGTATGGAAGGAGGGGGACTATGCCAAGTTTGCATGACAACATCATATTAAGTTACGAAGTTGATTTAGAGAACAAAAGAATCAGGATGCGTACTCGTTCAAGTCATGATGTGTCGAAAAATATGGATGTTTTATTCTCTGGTGTAATGGCCCATGCGTTTGATACACCGCTGCATGGCAGCATTATTTTGGATCTGGATGAGTGGGAAATAGAGCATTTTATCCCTTATAATCGAGAGTTGTTAGAATCGGGGATGGGTCAGGGGTGGCCTGCCAGTTATGATTCCTATGACGAATTGCAAACTCGGCTGATAGAAGAGAATTACAAGTACATGGTGATCTCATCCTCGTATGGATTGAGTGGTTGGGTTTTGGCAAAGAACGTAGAGATTTCTGTTCAAGAAACGGGGTGAGCGGGATGGAGCGTGAGAACACGCAGCATGGTAGCAAGAGGGGCGGAGGACTAAGAACGGGCATTGTTGTGCTTGTTGTTCTGTTCGTTATTCTAGTCATGACCAATCCAAACGAAGAAGATTTTGTCGCATGGCTTGCAACTGAACATAACATCCATTCTTCGTATGATGTGAATGAAGGCAGGACGTTTACGCAGACGATCGACGGTGAAGAAAAGACGCTTCATTATAAAGGTGGACATATACTGCATATGGGAATATTTTCAACATATAGTTACCTTTTCTCGGATAATGAAGAAAAAGAGATCCAGATTGAAGCGGTCGGCATAATAAATATGTTATTTGATAGATAGGTAGATTGATTGTGGACAGTTACAAAAGTTGAGTGAAAGTTCTGCTGTTAACCACGCGCTTTGCATGATGTAACTCGTGCAGAGAAGCGTGGTTTTTTGCGCGAAATGCGATAGAAACAGAGATGGTTTACTTCGTTTATTCGCAAATTCCACATTATGGGTTATGATGTACCTTGAGAGAAAATTTTACATACATAGGAAGTCTCTATTTTAAATAAAAGTCATTTAAGGTCTTTACCAGGGGAGTGTTATCCATGACTAAATGGAGGGCTGATTATGAAAAAGTTAACCGTAGTTTCAGTATTATTTCTACTTCTGGTGGCCTGTCAGAACCAGGAAAACACTGAAGATGCACAACAATCAATAGATTCCTTGGCTCAAAGTGTCACAGCAAAAGAGACACAACAGGATGAAGAAATATCGACATCCCATGAGAAGGAAGACATCCCACCAGAGTATCTCGATGAAACAAACTATACCGGTGACAAATTGGAAATCGTCAAACTTATGAATGCCCGTATACGTTATTTATACGAAAAGGATGAAATAGCATATATGAGTTTGATTGATCCTGAATCTCCTATATCAGGTATGGGAAGATACAAAGTTCTCAAGGTTACTTCCATGAGCGATATCACTATACAGGAGCAAAGGAAACTCTATCAGGCAGTGGTGATAGTTAATGAGATAAATGAGAACGACGAAGAGTATAGCAATACGATGGTGTTTTGGAAAAAGAAAGAAGATGGCGATAACGCGCAATGGATTTTTGCAGACATTGATTAAGCACAGTAGAACACTGTCTTGATCATGGAGCTGAAAATTTTATACAACCTAAAGGATGATGTAATGATGGATAGGCGATTAATACTCATTGAAGGGTTACCGGGTTCAGGCAAATCAACGGTTGCCAAAATGGTATCCGAAATTTTGATAGGACAAGGCAAAGAGGTACAACTATTTCAAGAAGGGAACCTGGATCACCCTGCTGATTACGAGGGCGTATCTTTTTATTATGCAGGAGACTTCGAGGCTTTATTGGGCACGCATGAAGATTACAGAGAGGTTCTGGAAAGCAATGCGATTGCCTATGATCAAGGCTTCCTGATTCCATACCGTAAGATGAAAGAGCAATGGGGAATAGAGCTTCCCGATCACATTGTACAGGATATTTTCAGACGAGATATTTACGAAATTCCTTTTGAGCAAAATGTTAAGCTGATCACCAGGAAGTGGCAAGATTTCTCCCAAAACGTGTTAAGAACGAATGATGACTGCATCACGATATTTGAATGTTGTTTTATCCAGAATCCACTAACCATGGGTCTTGTAAAATGCAATCAATCCAAAGAGCAAAACGTGCAGTATGTATTGGAACTTGGGTGTATCATTCATGCTCTGAACCCGCTTCTCATCTATATCGACCAGAAAGATATATCCTATACATTTGATAAGGCGGTTAGTGAAAGACCAAAAGAATGGTCAGAGGGATTCATTAATTACTATACGAACCAGGGTTTGGGGCAGGCACAGGGTTATCAGGGTGTTGAGGGTACGGTACAGGTTTTGCAGGAAAGAAAGAAGCTGGAGTCCGAAATCTATGGGTTACTTCAGATGGATAAGGTATGGCTGGATAATTCGGATTATGACCGCGAGGCTTGTAGGCACAAGCTAGAAAAGATTCTGCAGTAACCTTAATGAAATACGAATACATACCGGAGGTCAGTTTTATGACATTTTATGGAGTAGCCTTAATTGCAATAACCGCAATCTTAATTATTATCGGTGTTCGAAGCAAACGGAAAGTAATTCTTAGATGGGGCATAGCCAGTTTAATTTTATTGCTCGTACTCATCATTCCCTCATTCATCATGGGATTCATGGACGGATTTGCTGATGGATGGTCAGCGAGATGACCACTGCAGATAACAATAATGTATCGTATGAACAAAATAACAACAAATTCAACTTCCGTGTGGCAGGTATTGTGATGGATGCGGGAAGAGTTCTTTTGCATACGACTGAACAGGATGATTTCTGGAATCTGCCCGGAGGTCGGGTGAAATTAAACGAGACAACAGAAGCGGCTATTGTACGAGAAATGATGGAGGAACTGGGTGTTCATGTAGAAGCGGAAAGGCTCGCATATGTTAGTGAAGATTTCTTTGAATATGATGGCCTGAAGTATCATGAAGTTGGCTTTTATTATCTCATCACATTGCCGGAAGCCCATAAACTATATAGTGAAACTGAATTCAAAGGTCTAGAGGATAACGGTAAGTTAATCTTCCGATGGTTTTCCTTGGACGAACTGGAGCGGATGGAAGTATATCCTGTGTTTTTGAAAAAGGAACTGACTAACCTTCTTGATGCAAAAGGCATCAAACACTTCATTCAGAAATAGAGGAATAGGTGCCTATGGACATTACATTTATTCGTCATGGTCATGGCGAACACTTGATGGATTACCCAAATCAATTAAATTGTCAGCATCCGGGCCTCACTGAATTGGGAAAAAGTCAGGTTATAGCGTTGCGTAAACAAGTGGTTTTTGCGCCTGAAGACGTCATTTTGGTTAGTCCAACGAAACGTACTATTGAAACAGCACAACTCCTAACCCCTAACAAAAATCTTGTGTTCTTCAGCCCGCTGGTTGGCCCAAGAATGTTTCTTCAGAATCCAGAGTTTGTACCTTTCGTCTGTGATCAGATCTATTCCAAGGAAGAGTTCAGCCATCAGTATACTGACATAAGAATGCTTAATTTGGGGTTGGATTGTTGGGAAGAAAGTATTAATCAGATGGATGCAGATCGGTTCCAGATATTAGCTGAAAAGCTTCTTGAATGGTGCAGGCAACAGAGCGGCAATACGTTTATCATTTCACATGACGGTACGATATCGAACTACAGGATGTTACTCGGAGAAAAAGAGTTAACCAAAAGTGATTTTCTGGGTGAAGCCGGGCAGTACACAATCCGAAACGTTTAACGATTAAAGGTGATTCCGTCAATCTCTTCTATTACACATTGCACAAGGAGTCTGTTTTGTAGGTGGTCTATAACTGTACTTAGGGGGACTTTCAAATGAAGTTATCGGATTATGAATATTTAACTTTGGCTCTGGAAGAAGCAGAACAATCACTTATTGAAGGAACGTATCCGATTGGTGCGATAATCGTGGATGTGGATGGGATTGTCGTGAGTAAAGGCAGGAACCGAGTTTTCTCGGATTGCGACCCCACCGCACATGCTGAGGTGGATGCCATTCGTCGGGCAGGAAAACATTTGCTGGATGTAGAGAAGAAGAAATTCTCGAAGAAGAAAGACTTGACGCTTTATACTACCTGTGAACCTTGTCCTATGTGCTCTTGTACCATATTAATGTCGGGTATTAAAAAGATTGTATGGGCAGCGGATGATGAAGAATATGGCGGACTTCGACGTTTCAAGGAAGGGCCTCATTTTATCCATATGTTTGACACGTTATCCTGTGTTGCAGCACCCTATCTTGATCTGGAAAACAGACAGAGAGCTTTGCTCGCCAAATGGAATATTGGTAGAGGTGTGCTTAATACAGAGTGGGAGATTCCGAAGCAATGATCTTTTTTATAAAGGGGATGAATACACATGGAATTCGTGGGAGAGAAGGTAAGAATAACAACAGTCACAGAGCAGGACCTCGACTTCATATGTCAACTTGAATGTGACACAAATATATGGAGCTTTGAGGAAACTGTTGAAACGGATGAGGAAAAGGTCCGTGAGAAATATGGCAGCCATTTTGCTGTCGCAGATGAGAAACCGTATGCCTATGATTTTGTTATACGCCGCTTGAATGATCCGGAAGATACACCCATTGGTATTGTTCAGATGTGGAGTTATGTGGATTACCGAAAAAGCTGGGAACTTGGATACGGTGTGCTTTCGGAATACGCAGGCAACGGGTATGGGAGCGAGGCTACACATCTTTTGTTACAATTTGCGTTTCAAGAGTTACAAGCTCATAAGGTCGTCGGTATGTGCAATTCACAAAACGTTCGCTCAGCAGCACTGATGAAGCATGTGGGTATGACACGGGAGGCCGTCTACCAGGAAGAACTATGGTGGAACAATCAGTGGACAGACCAGTACTTTTTCTCGATTTTGGATAGAGAATTTAAGTCAGTCTAATAGGTACGGGAGGAAATAAGATGACTACGTTGGTTCTGTTGTGTTTCTCGTAAATTAGGGCAAAGGTGGTTATAACCATGGGGAGAATTACGGTTTATCATTATGATGCTTTCTCTACCGTTCCGGGTCAAGGTAACCCGGCAGGAGTGGTTTTTGATGCGGATCATTTCAGTGAGACGGAGATGCAGCAGATCGCTTATAAGGTTGGTTTTAATGAGACAGTATTTGTGTTGAACTCTGAAATAGCTGACGTCAGATTACGTTATTTTACACCGGGACATGAGATTAATCTGTGTGGTCATGCCACAATGGCATCACTGTATGGTTTGAAGACGCGTGGGATGTTAAGTGACAGCGAGTTAATCACAATTGAAACCAATGTAGGTACATTACCCATACGATTTGAGCGCAATGCCGACACCATTTACATGGAAATGAAACAGGATCAGCCGCAGTTTATACCATTCCAGGGGGATATCGAGAAGCTGGTAAGCGCCATCAATCTCACTCTGGATGATGTTGACCTTTCAACTCCAATCGTTTATGGAAGTACGGGAACCTGGACGGTATTAATCCCGATTCGTGATTTGAACTCTTTTATTAAAATGAAACCGGATTCTTCCCTGTTCCCTGAAATTTTAATTGAGAATCCCAAAGCTTCCCTACACCCCTTTTGTTTCAAAACCCGTGATTCCGATGCGATGATGCATGCCAGACATTTCTCTTCACCTTACTCTGGTACGACGGAAGATCCAGTGACTGGAACAGCCTCCGGGGTGATGGGTGCTTATTATTTAACCTATGTGAAACCAGAGATTGATGAGGTACAGTTTGTGATAGAGCAAGGGCATGAGATTGGAAGAGATGGAAAGGTTCAAGTGAGTGTGATTCGGGATGGTGAGGATATGGATGTCAGAATGAAGGGGACAGCTGTATTTGTGCGTGAACTAAACGTTGAATTGGACATTTGATCATATACGAAAGCAAAAAGCGCGAAGGGAGATTAACATTTTGCAAATTATTGATATTCGGCAGAAGCCGGACGTGATGCAAGAAGCAGTACAGTATTTCTGGAAACAATGGGGCTCGGAATCAAGCTTCCATTTCTATCGGGATTGTATAGAGCGTTCTGTGGATACAGAGAGTGATGTGCCAAGATTTTATGTGATGTTGGACGGAGACCGAATTGTCGGTGGGTACGCTTTGTTGCGAAGTGATCTGAATAGCAGGCAGGATCTCTTTCCCTGGTTTGCATGTCTTCATGTTGATCCAGAATATCGGGGCCGAAATCTGGGTGGACAACTTCAGACCCATGCATTAAATGAGGTGAAAGCAAAAGGGTATGACAAGCTGTATTTATGTACTGATCTGACTGATTATTATGAAAAAAATAACTGGGCCTATATCGGCAAAGGATATCTGCTCGATGATGAAGAGACGAGAATCTATGAATATACGATTTGATAGAGGTTACACACGCTTTATGGCTTTGTCTTGAATTCGGGAGGAATGAACCTATGATTACCGAGATTAATAAACATGATTTCCACAAAGTAAAACATCTCACGGACTCGTGTCAGAATATTGAAGTCAAGGCGGTGGCGTCTGGCTTGAACCCGGGACGGATATATGTAGATGATGCAGAGAATATCACAGCAGCTCTAATTTGGGTACATGGACAATCTGGTTTTCAGTTGATCGGAGATTCTCGAAGTGAACCCTTTTTGAATGAATTGAAAGAGTACATGCGGGAACGTATTGAACCTGAGTTATTGGACTTACATATGCATGCTGTTGAAATTGGTGTGGTGGACGAAGCCTGGGAAGATTTTCTTCGGCACATCTCCGGGAAAAGAGATATCTCCAGTGATATTCAGCATGTATTCAAGTTGAATCCAAATTCGATAAGTCAGCAAGCACCTCTCGACATATGTGCTTCACAGGACGAGAAAGTCAGAATTCTCAGGATAGATGAAGTACTATTAGGAGAGAAAAGATATAACAATTCTCCATTCCTGAAAGATAAAATATCTCACTTTTGGAAGACAATAGATGATTTTTTACAACATGGCTTTGGCTATATTGCAGTGCATAACGATGATATCGCGAGTGTTTGCTTTTCGGCATTTATCGCAGATCAGACACATGCGGTTGATATTGAAACGGTTGAAGTCTACAGAAGAAGGAATTATGGTGCGATGGTGGCAAAAGCTTTTGTGGAAGAATGCAGTCGTGTAGGTATACATCCGTATTGGGATTGTTCACCGGACAATACAGGCTCAATTCGTCTGGCAAAAGGTGTGGGGATGTCACTCGATTTTAACTATAGAGTTTACTGGTATGATCTATCCACATAGATGGGTATGAAGGAGGATGTGCTGTGAGCGAATCATTACAGGATCAGATTCACTTTCTCATTGAGATTGATAAACTCAAAACGATTGAACGAAAGACGAGAATTATGCACGGTGAGAGACTTGAAAATGATGCGGAGCATTCCTGGCATCTGGCGATGATGGCCTTGGTTTTGCAGAGTCATGCCAACAAGGATGTGGATATCCTCAAAGTCATTAAGATGCTTCTCGTTCATGATCTGGTCGAGATTGATGCCGGAGATACGTTCGCTTATGATACGGTGGGACACACGGATAAATATGATCGTGAACTCAAAGCAGCTCATCGGCTGTTTGGTATGTTGCCTAAGGAACAGGCTGAAGAACTACTCCAATTATGGTTAGAGTTTGAAGCAAAGCAGACGCCTGAAGCACAATTTGCCTCATCTCTGGATCGGTTGCAGCCTCTGATACATAATCATCAGAATGAGGGAGATACGTGGCAGAAATATAACATTACAAGTGATCAGGTATTAAACAGAAACCGTGAGATTGCGAACGGTTCCGAAACATTGTGGGAGTATGCGCAGCAGCTTATTCAGAAATCCGTAGATCAGGGAATCTTGACCAAATCATAAGGGTAGGTTTCACGTATGCACTTTGAAGATGGGGGAGAAGCATGGATGGGATATATCATGGAGCTAAGAAAACTGGTGGGCCCGCGTCCTCTAATTATGGCGGGCTCATGTGTACTCGTGTTCAACGAGGAAGGTCACCTGTTGCTACAAAAACGTACAGATAGCTTGGATTGGGGGACACTTGGGGGATCCATGGAACCCGGGGAGTCTTTGGAGGAAACAGCTGCGCGGGAATTGTATGAAGAGGCCGGACTGAGAGCGGAATCATTCAAACTCATTAGCATTTTTTCAGGTGAGGACATGTACTATCAGTATCCACATGGTGATGAAGTTTACAACGTCATGGCTGTTTATGAAGCTTCAGGTATCAAGGGCAGCCCAACCATTTTGGATGATGAAGGGCTGGAACTCCGATATTTTGATCTGAATCAGCCGATCCCTGAGATCAATCCGTTTACGGAATATGTGTTGAAGAAGGCAGGATATATTAGAACTCACTAGTAAGAGGAGGGTATGTTATGACGCAGGACTTCTATTGTGAGTGGTAAAATTCAAGTCAAAGTTGTCATGGAAACAAATAACGTTATGGCTTATCACCATACCCGACCATACTACGAACACCATATCGTGGTGATTCCCAAGATTCATATTCAGTCCTTCATTTCAGAAGAGGAAGAGAATAATGATGAACTACTCTTAGAAATGATGCGTGTCATTAAAAAGATTGCTGCTGACTTGTTAGCTCAGACAGGCTCGTCGAAGATTATAACTAACTTGGGCAGTTATCAAGACTCGAAGCATCAGCATTGGCATATAGTCAGTGGTGAGCGAACTTAGGAAACTGTATACCAGATTAAAAAACTTCCACCGTTCACATACGGATGTGGAAGTTTTTTTGTTTTGAAACAATAAGCATACCTAACAACTCTCACATCTACCAAAAAAGTTAACTAAGGAAAAATATGCTAGAATAGGGAGTGATGATTTAAAAGGGTAAAATAGGAGGAATTATAATGATGGTTGGTTCTATAGTTACGATATTTGCAATGTTGATTAATGTGTTGTTATATGGACTGGGCGTGTATGCGCTGATCTTGTTTATTAAGCTGGCCCGGCGTGGGATTCAGGCACTGGATATCTACCTGTATGAGAAACGGGGAGAGCGTTTTTAACGTTCACCATCTCACACTCGAACAGAATTATCATTTTTCTCTCAGTGTTTTATCTTTCCTGATCTAGTATGATTAACGCATCAATCCAGTAAAGAGAGGGTTAATGACATGGATGCTTTTTTAGAGCAAATTAACAAGTTAAACGAGCTTCAGAAAGACTTGGTTAGCATACATCCTTTGTTTGCAGAACATTATCCAGTGGTTGTAGCCTATGAAGCTTTATTATATATCTATGATTATTCGTCCAAAACGCAACAATATGAGTGGGTGAAGACGGTACCGGACGATTTATATATTCCAGATGAATGCCTTGCTGCGATGCCGGTGCATCATATGAACGGACGAATGTGTGCGATTGTAACGGATACAGCGTTCAAAGATCTGGAGCAGAAAGTTTATCTGTTCCACGAATATGTTCATTGTTATATATATGAGAAATATGATGAGCGGATCGTCAACCGTCTTCAAATTAAGCATAAAATGGACGAGCTGAAGCGCGTAACATGGGAACTGGATTATGAATTTCCGTACGAAGATGAAATCGTTGTGGAGCGGATAAACTCATTGTTGTCAGCTTTGAAGAGTAAAGACCTGACGCAAGTACACACAGCTAGAAAGGCGTTGTTCACTTCATTAAATGAAGAACAAGCCGAGTATTGGAGCTGGTTGGAGTGGAACGAGGGTTACGCGCGTTATATTGAGAATCTGATTCGGGCAAAATTCGGGCAGGAAAGCAATCATATGGGAGACACTGCTCCGTTTAACCGCTTGATGTTCTATGAGTGTGGGTCGGAATATATTAGTCTGCTTGTGAAGGAGCATCCGGAGTACCACACGGATCTGGAGCAACTGTTTGACCGCATGCAAGTGGAGAGAATTCAGGGTTAATCACGCATCTACGGTGAAAAAAAGGTGGAACCTAGCGAAGTCTCACTATTCCAGTGATCTGCGTTGCACCAGTAGGTTATATCGTTTCTTTTTATTAAGTATAGTAGAATACTTCCCGATAAAAGGAGATCAACTCTATGCCGTTACCTATGGTTCATCTCAATATTGCTAATCTGATTGCAGACTCGCTGCAAATTCAGGCTGATCGAGGTTCATTATATCTGGGGAATATCGCCCCAGATTCCATACATATGCGCGAAGGTACAACCAGAGATGATAAGGAATACACCCATTTCAACCCAAAAGATGATGGAGATTACGTTGGTGAATTGAAGGATCTTTACTCATTCTATATGCAACAACTTACCGATGAAGGATGGAAGTGGTTTGTGCGAGGATACTTTATGCATGTGCTAACAGATTATTACTGGTTCCGTAGTGTGCATCCCGAATTCGTCGAACGGGTCAACAAGGTAGATCAACATATAGGCAGTAGCAGATCGAAGGATGAACTAGCGCGTTTATATTACCAGGAGACGGACCAGATCGATTTCAATCTCTATCAAGGTTCGAGTTGGAGCGAAGAGGTATGGCAGGTGCTCAACAGTTCACCAGGTTATGACATGACGGGTCGTTTAACTGCTGATGAGATTGTGCGCTGGCGGGACCACACGTTTTCTTTTCTTAATGGGGAAGAACCGGGAATTACTCCTGAGTTCATCACGGGTGAGAGAGTTCAGGTATTTGTGGAAGAGACCGTAGAGCGACTGATAGCTATGTTGTCTTCATGGGACCCGGAGTTACGTAACTTGATATGAATATAGATAGTTAGTGCAGTTGAGTCATTTCATTATATACTGTATTTATTACTTCTCTACTCATTACTAGTTTATTTAATACTAAGTCAGGGAGGCACGCAGTATGGTGAAATATGTAGGAGTGTTGCTCGTATTTGTCATTGCCACGTTCATTGCAGGGTGCAGTAAACCGAATGAATCGAACGCGGAAGAGGGGCTTCCTCTGTTGATCACCTTAACGTGTAATCCAGACCTCACCTTGGAACCATGTCAAGATGTTGAGTTTGATCGATCTGATGAGATACGGATCGTGATGGAGGCAATACATAAGGCAGAGCGTATGCCGGGTATTCTCAATTATAGTGCACAGTACGACATGAGCATAACAAATGCGGACAGCTCGATAACACGGTATGATTTTTCATTAGGAATGGATCCCAAGATGCAAGGCCTGTTAGTAAACCTTGAAGACACGAACACTGGATATAGCATTCCTCTTGAGGATTCGAATCAACTAAGAAGGCTGATTCAGCGACGTACAGATTAAGAAGGTATATGGGACGGAGAAGAACCTGTGGATGACAAAATTACCATTGAACCTTTGACGCGATCGGATGCAGATGGAGTGTATCAGGTGTTCGAGACAACCATCCCCGCAGCATTTGATCAGGAGGGAATAGGCTCGCTTCTGGATGATATTCAGGGTGAAATAACACACAAAAAAGTGATGATTCGCAAGGCACTGCAAGCAAAGGACAACATCGAAGCAAGTGTATTTTTCCTCGTCGCCAAAATGGGAGATGTTATTGTAGGCACAATCTCGTATGGACCGTGTGGTAAGGAGATTCGAGAATGTACAGAGGGCCGGCTGAACGATACCGGAGAACTGGGTAGCCTGTATGTGTTGCCCGAGGTTCAAGGACAGGGGGTTGGTTCGGCGCTCATTCTTGCACTGGTTAGTGAACTGCAACGGCTGGGAATTCAGCAATTCTGCCTGGATAGCGGTTACCAGATCGCACAGAAGAAGTGGCAACGCAAATTCGGTGAACCCTATGTGGTGGCGAACAACTATTGGGGCGAAGGAACAGATCATATGGTTTGGCTGTGTGAAGTACAGGATTTTATAGAGGTTGTTCAAAAAGCCCGCTTTTGATTACGAAGGATGCCTAGTGGCATCATCAGCATCGAATATGGAATTCAGCCGAAATAAGCGGGAGGCTTACGAAGTATGTTTCCTGAGGAAACATTGTAGTTGCTCACGTAGTTTTCCCTACGCTCCGCTACTCCATTTCTAGCTTCATCCCATCTTCTCGGTACTGAAAACCAGTCTTTTTGAACATGCACTAAAGTAAAATGAAATGAACAAAAGAGATGACGACCTGTATTGTATAGGGGTCATCTCTTTATCTTTTTGCATCGATCGTGGACGATTGTTCGTACATTGTATCATGTGGTTTTTATGTACCCGAGGAAAAAAGGAGTGAACATATGTCAATTCAGTGGAATACACCCGAGCAACGGTTATCTCCTCATGCAGTAAACCTGTGGAGAATTAGCGCCATCATATGGAATGCAATAGGTTTCCTGATCCTTGCCGTACTGTTAATACTCGACTCCATCTATGGATGGAAGACGTGGATTGGGTGGTTGTTGTGGGGCGTTACGGCCATATCTGTGCTCTATGCGGTGTGGGATATTTTCATCCAGCCTTCATGGTTATACAAGCATTGGTACTATGATGTGAATGAGGAGTTCCTGCAACTGAAGCGTGGGGCGCTAACCAAGGTACATCAGATCATCCCCATGGCGAAAGTGCAATCGGTTACAACAAATCAGGGACCTTTAATGCGAAAATATGGACTCTATTCCGTATCGGTTGGCACGATGGGTTCATCGCATGAAATCCCGGCATTGCCAGAGGAAGTCGCACTTGCACTCCGTCATCAGATTGCGTCCTATGCGCGGATTAATGAGGTGGATGAATGATCGATATGAAGCGACATCATCCATTAACCATGCTGTGGAGCTTGTGGAAACGGGTAAAGAATTGGTTCGCTATCGTCCTTTTTTTGTTTGTTTTCCGTCAGGGCTCGGAGTCCCAATGGATATTCTATGGAAGAATCGCTTTTTATGTAGGTGTCTCCATTAGCATCCTGTCCATGATCCTGAAGTGGTTCACCTCGCGTTATGTAGCAGACGATACAGCCTTTCATATCTATAGTGGTGTGTTTAACCGTACCCGAAGAACGATACCTTATACGAAGGTCCAGAATGTGAATCGTCATACAACGTTGTTTCATCGGTTATTCAGGGTGACGTCGATTCGATTCGAGACCGGAATTAAGGGAGAAGATGCTACCTTTCAGTTACACGTTGTTTCACTTTCCGAAGCGGAACAGCTGGAGAAGATTGTAGCAGGTCATATGGCTGAAGAAGCAAAAACAGTAGGAGCAACAGAGGAACATGATAGGTTGGATGCAGTTCAGGTTATGGAAGAGGGAGAGGCGCAATCCGAACCTTTTATAACTGATGAAGTCATGTCTCTGCCTGCAAAAGAAAAACAGGAACGGGTTGTTCATTATCATTCCACCCGCAAGGACATATTCAAAGCATCCTTTACCTCGCTCAGCTTTCTCGTACTGATTCCGGTCCTGGCTACGCTCTATTCCTGGGTGAAGGACTTCTTCCCTGATGAAGAAGTAACGGAAAGTTTGTTATTAACCTGGCTTGATTCCTGGTGGATTGCCGGTTTGATGATTTTAGTTTTATTGATTATATCTATTGCTCTGGGCATAGTCAGAACCTTCGTAAAGTATGGTAATTTCCAGATCACCTCGGATGCCAAACGGATCTATATCTCGAAGGGCATGATGGAGCAAACGTCATTTTCAATCCTGAAAGAGCGAGTCCAGGCCGTGAAAATTACACAGTCACCGATGAAAAGGCTGCTTGGATTAGCGGAAGTAGAACTGACCACTGCAGGTAGTCTGGGGGAATCCGAGCAGGAGGTGAACTCGCTCTATCCTTTCTTGCCTGTGAAGCAAGCCTATACCCTGATTGAGGAGATCCTGCCATCCTATCGGGTTACGCAGGAGATGGAAAAACTTCCACGAATATCACTATGGCTGCGCCTGCTCAAACCAAGCTGGGGGTGGATCATAATTACGGGTTTATTGTGGTATTTCAAACCATTGGTGTTTGGGCAGAAACATGCCTGGTGGGTGATTTCCGCGATTCTGCTCGTGTGGATTGCAACATGCAGAGTGATGGACTTTTTCCATACCCGATACATTCTGCATCAGAATTTCATTCAACTTCGAACCGGTGCGCTCACTTCAACCCTCTTCATCTCCAAACGTGAGAAAGTCATCGAAGTGCAGATCACCCGTAATGTGTTACAGCGTTGGTTCGGTGTGGCTTCCATTCATACGGTAAACCGCGCCAAGCCAGTACTGCATCATCGGGCACATGACATTTCCCTGGATACGGCCAAATCATTTCAATCATGGTACATGGGTCGTACCCAAGATGTTCAGACCCGTTAATTGCAAGAGCAAGTGCAGGAAGACCACACAAGGTTATTCTGTGCTTGCTCTTTTTAATTGAAGACAGAGGAGGAAGTAAATTTTGATTAGAGCTGTATTCTTTGATGTGGACGGTACGTTGCTGAGCGAAATAGATCGGAGTTTATCACCGCGTACAGCTGAGTCGATCCGGGAATTGATTCGTAAAGGCGTTCAAGTTGTACTCGTCACAGGCAGGCCCTATAATTTATGCGAAGAATTCAGAAATCTCGGAATCGATACAATCATTTCGGCTAATGGGGCATTGATCAAAGCAGGTGATGAAGTGATACATAAGTCTGTACTTTCAGCACAGATGGTTAGAGCATTCAGTGAGTTTGCCGAGTTGCAGGGGCACAGTATTTCATATTTTACAGAGTCATTTGAGACGAACGGGTTGTGTACAACAGATGGTCGTGTTACTGACGCTTTAAGAGATACGCTTGGACTTATGGATTCCCCACAGAAAATCAGCATGTTGGAACAGGACGTATATTGCATTTGTTTATATGCGGATGAAGCGGAGACGGAGAAATTCCAATCCAGATTTCCTTCCTTACGATTCGTGAGATTCCATCCGTATGTAGTGAATGTGCTGGAAGCGAGCGAAGTCAGCAAATCTATAGCCGCAGAGAAAGTTCTCGACTACCTGAAGATATCCAGAGAGGATACAATGGCCTTTGGCGATGGGGAGAATGACGTGGATCTGCTAGTGTATGCGGGAATCGGAATTGCGATGGGAAATGGCGGAGAACGAATTAAACAAAGCGCCGATTATGTCACCCTGCGGGCAAGTGAAGATGGAGTCACCCATGCATTGAAGCAATTTAAGATTTTATGAGAATGGATCGGCTAAAAAGATGAAGGATATCCAAATTGTGGATTTTATTGTAGAATGATATAGCACGTATTAAGCCCTAAAGCATAGGGTGTTGATCGAAGGGTGACTTATGAAAAAGGTTGTTATCGTAATCCTGTCTCTTGTCGTACTTGTTGGTGTATCCTCTTCCGCTTATGCTCATCCAGGCAGACTGGATAAGAACGGTGGACATAACTGTTCAGCCAAATCCAAACAAAAGGGTCTGTGCACGGGTTATCACTTTCACAAAAAGAAAAAATGAGAATGAGCTGTACAAGATAAACCCGGCCATCGTTCAATGTATGGTTGGGTTTGCATGTGTACCATTGATTTAAAATGATGGAGGCGGTTACACCATGCAAATACAGGAGATATCGGTGTGGAATCATGACGATTTAGTGGCGATGCTGGTCGAAAGCTCCAGTGAGGGGTTCAGACATATCGAGCGATTAATCCATGAATATGAGACAGGAATCAATACATTCGAGCAAGAAGATGAAGCGCTTTTTGAATGCAGAGTGCACGATAAGGTGGTTGGGATCTGCGGTCTGAACAGAGATCCTTATTCTGAAGTGACTGATACCGGAAGAATTCGCAGGCTTTATGTGATGAGAGAATTTCGAAGACATGGGGTTGGGCGCAGGCTGATGGATGCGGTTATTCATAAAGCGGAAAAACATTACGCTCGACTGGTTCTGTACACGGATCAACCGGTTGCCGGCTCTTTTTATCGCGACTTGGGATTTAGAGAAGTGACGAGTATGGAGAAGATAACGCATGTACTAGAATTGGGGGAGAAGAAAGATGGATCATATTAAAGCCGTTATTTTTGATTTGGACAATACAATTCTGAACAGAACAATGACCTTTGACGGCTTCACGCAGAGTTTGATTAAAACCTATTTTGGTCACCTTGAGTCAACCGAAGATATAAGCAAACGAATTATTGAACTCGACCAGGATGGTTATAAGGACAAACCCCTTCTGTTCAACGAGTTGTTGAATGAACTGCCTTGGGCAGAGTATCCGCCACATGCAGAACTGATGGAGTTCTATGGCAGAGAGTATGTGCGAAGTTCAGTTCTGATGGAACAGGCGCGAGAAGTCGTTCAGCATCTTCGGGGGAAATATCAAACCGGGTTAATTACCAATGGGCAGACCGATATTCAGTATGGGAAGATCGATCAACTCGGTATCCGGGATGATTACGACCATATTATTGTTTCAGAAGAGGCTGGAGTCAAAAAGCCCGATCCACGCATATTTCAGCTTGCGCTAGATCATTTCGGTCTAAGCCCAGAGCAATGCATCTACATTGGCGATCATCCGGTGAACGATATTGAAGGAGCAGCAAGCGTAGGCATGAGCACCATCTGGATGAAGGTCAACCAGCCGTGGCAGGACAGGATTAAAACTAGTCCTTTACATACGATTGAGCATCTAAGTGAGCTAAAGGAATTGCTGTAGAAGGCGGTTATATAAATTGAATATAACATTTACACAAAACGTAGAGGACAGAAATAACCTGAAGAAGCGGAGCGGTCGCCTTTATCCCCGGATTTACCCTTTAGGAAAGGAATCAAAAAATCTGGGGATAACAGCGATCGGAAGGTTGTTCTGTCATCGGAGTGGCTAGTGTAAATATTCTTTAGTTCAGTTTAAATAGATAAAGACTCCTATAATCCCAGTTTGGAAAGCGAGGAACATATGGAAATTAGACAGATGGCTACAGCGTTTTTGAGCAATGGCTCAGACATGCTGATGATGAAGAAGGCGGGTAGCAGATTGTTTGATTTTGAATTCTGGGGTGGCATTGGCGGACATCTGGAACAAGGGGAACTGAACACACCCATGACCGCCAACTATCGGGAGATTGAAGAAGAGACCGGGTTCACGCAAGAGGATGTCGAACACTTTCGGCTTCGATATATTCTGTTGGAAGTTAACGGTGGTGAGATTTGGCAACAGTTTGTATATTTCGGAGAGACGACGCATCGACATTTTGTGCCCTCGGATGAAGGCGAGTTATTCTGGATACCACTGGATGAGGTGTTGGACTTAAATTCGTCTATTCTGATCAAAGCAACGCTTAGGCACTATTTACAACACCCAGGAGCAGAGGACATCTGGATTGGCAACGTTCAGAGCGGAACAGACCTAAAGAACACTCCACAGGTAATATGGAACAGAATGCAGGAAACGTTATCATTTGAGCCAAAGGGGGTTAATCGATAATGTTGAAATATAGAATGGAAAGAAAAAAATTGAGATGGATAAATTACCTGTTGATCACTGTACTGATTGCTATCATTCTTCCGAGTAGTCATGTGGAGGCAGGCAGCACGATTACAGTGAAAACGAAGGTCCAATATTACAAAGGACAGCCATACATACATCTAACAGGTGGTAATAAATCTGTGACGGATAAACTGAACAAGACATTTAAACTCCACGCAGTGAAAGCAGCTCGCCTGGACAAAGAAGAAAAGAAATCAAACAAAAAATATTTCTACATCACCATGGCCAGTGTAAAATACAATGCAAAAGAAAAGTTATCTGTGGTATATGAAGATCATGTGTACACTGGCGGAGCACATGGAATGGATGCGACAAAATCATATAACTATGATTTAAGAACGGGGAAAGAACTGAAGCTAAGCAAGTATGTTAAAGACGATACTCAAATGGAGAAAGTAGAGAAATCAATCTCCAACAGTCTATTAGCCATGTATAATGCAGGAGTTTCTATTTTTGAAGAAAATATTTATGATTTTCAGCTTGATCAAACATCTGAATTCTTTTTATATGACAAAGGTATCGTCATCCGATTCCACCCTTATGAGGTTGCACCCTACGCTAAAGGGTTTGTAGATATCAAAGTCCCGTTCAGTAAATTCAACCAATAGATTGTTTGTAATAAAAGGCATGATCCAGTTCAATGAGGTCATGTCTTTTTCTATTTATACAATCATTCAAAATACTCTAAATAATTTCAATAACTTCGGCTTCTATGTTTCTACATACGGAATAAATAGCTTAACCCATTCCAAGAAGGAGGTTTTGTTATGAAACGTATTGGAAACATGTTTCAGGCTGACCGTAGCAGAGTGTAAATGCTATGGCAGCCTGAACGAGCGAACCGGTTTAATTTAGCATAGGGCAGAGGCGATTGTTATGGGTTGTTGGAAGAAACTCAGTTCGTCAAATTATGCTGTAATAATTCGATCTTTCGTTTGTCTGTTCCGATGTTCTATCGCTTCCTCATAATCCCCGATCAGTGTATCAAAAATATGCTCCCACGACCGCTGCTCAGCCAGCTTTCTGCCTTCCAGTCCCATCATCCTCAATTGGTTCATGTGATTTCCCCAGAGACATATCTCCCGAATCAGTGCATCAGCCTGACCTGGCTCGAATAACACACCATTGCGATGGTGGGATACCAGATCCTTTACACCTCCAGCATTGGCCGCCACCACAGGGAGTCCTGAAGCCATCGCTTCCAGTACCACATTGCCAAATGTCTCCGTAGAGGAAGGAAACACAAACAGATCTGCCGAAGCATACATAACAGCAAGTTCTTCGCCATGCATATAACCTGTAAAGGTGACATTGGGTGGGGATTGCAGACGCATTTTCGGGAGAGATGGGCCGTCGCCAACGATGATCCAGTGTACACGGGACTGCATTTCCTGGGGCAACTGCTGCATGGTAGTCGTGAGTGTAGCGATATCTTTTTCCGGGGCAATGCGTCCAACGTAGAGTAGAATAAGGGGAGCGGTGATGTGGTATCGTTCACGGATATCCGAGCTGCGTTTATCAGGGGAGTACAGGTTGCAATCAATCCCGCGAGACCAAAGTTTCAGACGCTGAATGCCTTGGGTTTGCAGGGTGTTTAACGTTTCCTGCGATGGAGTTAGGGTTGCATCACAGGCACGGTGGAACCACTGGATATACTTCCAGTAGAGAGGAATCATACTTTTCAACCGGTAGTATTCGAGATAACGATCGAAGTGGGTATGGTAGGAGACAACATGCGGAAGATGGTGTTTGAGCGCATACCTCAGACCAAGCAGCCCCATATTAAAAGGCGTGGCGATATGCAACAGATCGGGTTGAAAGGTTTGTAGCTGCTTGTGTGTGTCTGCTCTGTTGGGTAGAGCAATGCGGCATTCGGGATACAGAAAAAAAGGGATGTTGGCAACCGATCGGACTTGAGTCTCATGGCTTCCTTCAATGACGGAGTTCGGAGTAAACAGCAGATGTTCAATTCTTCTGCGGTTCAGATGGTTACTCAAGCGGTGGAGCGTGCCAGCAACACCATTGGTTTCCGGAAGATAGGTGTCTGTGAACAAGGCCAGGCGCATCATTACCCCTCCCAAGACTCGTGATGCCAAGATCATAACAGCGGAACATTTTCCCGAGGTCAAGTGCACGTTAACTTGATGATATTCCCTGTAAAATGACTTCGCCACGAACATGTAAACTTCCATAACTTCAATTTGTATAGCGTATTCTGCTATGATGTAATAACGTGTCGGCGTATATATAGAAAGAGAGATACAGGAGGCAGAGAAAGATGAACAAGTTACAAGAAGAATTGCAGGAGTTGTTACCACTTGATCAGCTTGAAGAGATGTCAGGTGAAGAAGTGGTGGGGAGTGTTGCCATGGACCTTTATCGGGCTGAATTTGCGACGATTCGAGAAAGTGGGTCGGAACTTCCGCAAGTATTGCGAGATATCATTCTAATCATTGATCTGGATACCGAGCTGTCCATGAACGGGATGACTGGTTTCCTTGAAAATGCCAGCGGGCAGTATCTGGGTGAGACGATAACAGCTATGGAGCGGATCGGCAATGATGCAGATACCGTGATCCTGAAGAAGATAGAGCAGATGTTGTCCAAAAGCGGCGTAACCCAAGGGCAATTACGAGATAATGTGAATGGCCTGTCCGAAGATGACATCACGACAAGCCTGCAAACACACGGGGAACAGATTCATGAGGTATTACAGCAGATTGAACTGGAAGCCGCGAATTTGAGCATGCAATCGGATAACGAAGAAAGCTTTGACCTGCTGTATCAATATGTGGACGAAAATAAAGAACGTTTGAAACAGGAGATGCAACACGTTTTGTCTAATTGAGTGGGAAGAGGAGGCAAAATGACAATCATGAACAAACGATTAGCGCTGGAATCCTTTTTGGTTACCTTGTTATTCATCATCGGTTTTGTAGCTTGGAATGTCGTTCAAGGCATGATCATGACCATGAATTATGTACCTGATCTTACGAACACCGCTTCTTCTGTTACCCCATTGCAATCCAAGATTGCTTTTGGAAGCCGTGTTCAATGGGATACAACATCCATGATTATGGCTGTTTCCGGATTTATTTTGCTAGCCGCCGCATATTACGGTCTTCGATCAGGAATGCAGCGTTGGACACAGCGTTCTTGATGTTTTATCCGCTTAGAGTCCATGTTCTGTACTTACTTACGTTGCCTTTGTAGCATATCAATTGAAACTCATTTACAACTGCCCTGAGTCTATTAGACTCAGGGTTTTTGCTATGGCTAATGTTTTTCCGCTTCGAAGGGGAAATTTTCTAGATCCAAGGTCAAGGAAGAATCCGTTACAATGATCTTGTAAGCGCTTATCGTTTTGGATAGAGAGAGGAGGAGAGACAGAGATCATGATTACAACCAATCAGATTTATCTCGATCAGACATTGCATAGCAAAGAGGACGTATTTGATTTTATATCTGCGGAGGCAGAGCGTTACAGCATCACTACAAACCGTGCACAACTTGCGGCTGATCTGTGGGAACGCGAACGTGTCTACTCCACCGGACTTCAGGATCACTTTGCAATTCCCCATACCCAGAGTGAAGTTGTAACACGTCCGGCAGTGATGGTCATTCGATTGCGTGAGCCCATTGATTGGGAATCTCATGACGGCAAGCCGGTAAAATATATTTTTGCCATCCTTGTGCCTAAAGGTCGTGTAGACGTATCCCATCTACAAATTATCTCTTCACTTGCCACCTTATTGCTGGAAGATTCATTCAAAGAGGCCATCGCGGAAGCGGTGCAGCCGGAAGATGTATATGCGTTGCTTCATCAATATACGGAAGGACTGGTGTCATAATGAAAATCGTAGGTGTAACGTCATGTATCGCAGGTCTCGCCCATACCCCGATGGCCGCCAAAGCATTGGAGAAAGCAGCTCAGCAACTGGGATATGAGATCAAAGTGGAACAGCAGGGAGCCATGGGACAAGTCAATAAGCTGACGGAAGAAGATATTGCTGCAGCGAATTTTGTACTGATTGCAGCGGATCAAACGGTGAAGGACATGGATCGGTTTGGCGATAAAAAAGTCGTACGTGTCAAAATTGGTCATGCCGTAAGTCAGGCAGAAGCGGTATTAACCAAAGCCGTCGAGGCTGTGAACGCACAAGCTTAACCCCACCTTCCACATGAGGAGAGAGTACGATGAGAAAATGGTTTGGTGAAGCAAAAACACATCTAATGACAGGTATCTCCTATCTGCTGCCGGTCATTATCGCGGGTTCCCTGGTCGTTGCCATCTGTAAAATTATCGCACTATCGATGGGCATTACCGATCTTGATCCGTACAAGGATGGAAGCGGATTCTTGCATATTTTATATCTCGTGCAAAATGTAGGATGGAGCGGCATCGGACTATTGACGATTGTCCTGTCCGGTTACATTGCCTACTCGATTGCCGACAAACCTGCCCTGGCCGCAGGTCTGATCGGCGGGGTGCTGGCACAGCAGACCAACGCCGGTTTCTTGGGCGCATTAATCTCAGGCTTCTTTGCCGGATACATCACCTTGTGGGTCAAAAACAAAGTCAAGATTACAGGTCCAGCCGCTGGCTCGGTACCGTTAATCATTTTACCGCTGATTACCGTAGGTTTAACCGGATTTCTGATGGCGGTCATTCTGGGTGGCCCGCTGGGCGCACTGAATGAGTATCTTATTGCTTGGGTTCAAAACATGAGCCAGAGCGGAACGAATACCATCCTACTTGCTATTATTCTGGGAGCGATGATCGGGTTCGATCTTGGTGGACCTGTCAACAAAGCGGCATGGATGGCAGGCAATGCCCTGTTCCTGTCCGGTGTCTATCTGCCGAATATTTTCATTAATATTGCCATCTGCATTCCGCCGCTTGGTTATGGTTTGGCAACATTGCTGATGAAGAAACGTTTTTCCAAAACCTATCAGGAAGCGGGAAAAGGTGCAGTGATTATGGGTGTGATCGGTATCACGGAAGGTGCAATTCCGTTCACACTGCGTAACCCTGCCAAAATGATTCTGGTCAACATGTTTGCCTGTGCAACGGGCGCTGCCTTGACTGCACTGCTGGGAGCACATATCATCATGCCACCAATTGGCGGCTTATATGGAGCTGTGTCAGTAGGTACCCCAATCGCGTACCTTGCCGGAGGCATTGTCGGCGCACTGATCGTGGCGGGTGGCACCATGTTGGTGAACTTCCGCGATGAAGAAGAGAAACAGCCTGCCAAGACTCAGGAAGCTTCAGTGAAGAAAAACGGGGAAGAAATAGAACTCGTTTTTGACTAAAAAAAGCATCTGGAGGGATATAGAGATATGAGTGAGAGAAATCGTACCAAAGTACATGTGATTCCACATACGCACTGGGACCGGGAATGGTATTTTACGACCTCCCGTTCCAAAGTGTATCTCGTCAAACACGTCAAGGAAGTATTGGATGCACTGGAGAATATCGATGGATTCCATTATTACCTGTTGGATGCACAGGGCTCGCTGCTGGATGATTACATCCGCTGGTGTCCCGAAGATGAGGAACGGATCCGCCAACTGGTTTCTGCCAAACGACTGATGACGGGACCCTGGTATACACAGACGGATCAATTGGTTATTTCCAGTGAATCCATGGTCCGAAACCTGTATTATGGTATGAAAACAGCACAAAAGTACGGACATGCGATGAAGGTTGGTTATGTCCCGGATGCGTTTGGACAATCAGCACAGATGCCGCAGATCTATCGCGAGTTTGGCATTGAACGTTTCCTGTTCTGGAGAGGCGTATCAGATAATACGAATCCACATACCGAGTTTACGTGGGAAGGATCGGACGGCAGCCGTGTATTTGCTGTACAAATGCCATTCGGATATTACTACGGTGGTAACATTCCAGAGAATGAGGAAGATCTAATCCCTTATCTGGAGAAACAGATTGGTGCGCTGGAACGCAAAGCCTCGACCAAACATATCTATTTCCCTAATGGGTTTGACCAGGCGCCTGTCCGGTTGAACCTGCCGGAGTTGATTAAACGGTTCAATGCACTGGATACAGAACGCGAATATGTGATGAATGAACCGGAACGTTTTCTGGCGGAGATCGAAGCGGATAGTCAGGATCTGCCTGTACTTCGAGGTGAATTAATGGAAGCCAAGCACATGCGGATTCACAAGTCCATTTTTTCCACCCGTGCGGATCTCAAGCAACAGAATAACCGAATTGAGAATCTGATTGCTAACACGCTCGAACCTGTACTTGCCATTAGCCATTCTCTCGGGCATGATTACCCGCATCGCATTGTGGAGGACATCTGGAAGCTGTTGTTTGAGAATGCGGCACATGACAGCATCGGTGGCTGTAACAGCGATACAACGAATCAGGACGTTGCGTTCCGTTACAAACAGGCCTATGATATCGCACTGAATTTGCTTGACCTGCATATGCGGATGATTGCTTCAACGATACAGCAGGAGGAGACATTTGCGTTCACCCTGTTCAACACGCTACCGTATGTGCGAGGCGGGGTTACTGAGATTGAAGCTTATATTCCGGAAGAATCCTTTGTGATTCGGGATACGAAGGGGCGCGAGCTGGCCTACACCATTGTGGAAAAAGTAGACCAGACCGATTATGTGCTTGGACAGCACATCGATCTCAATCCAAGCCGCAAAGTACATCTGCCGGAACGGGTATATCGCGCCAAATTGCTGGTGGAACTGCAAGAGGCCCCGGCGATGGGTTACACCCAGATTGTTTTTGATTTCAGTCAGGGCGCTGCACCTGTCATTGAACGACGTAACGAGGACAAGATTGAAAATGAACATTTCACTATTGCGCTGCAAGCAAACGGCACCTTGCAAATTACAGATAAGCGATCTGGCCAAGTGTATGCGGATCAAATGGTCTTTGAAGATAACGGGGATGACGGAGATTCCTACAATTATTCTCCTCCCGAGCGGGATCTGATTGTTTCTTCGGCAGGTAGCCAGATGAGTGCGACGACCACCCAAACGTCTGTATCTCAGACACTATCCCTGCGTTTCACGTTGGATGTTCCCTACGATCTGGAAGAGCGCGCCGCAGGTATCACGTCGGGAGCATTGCCAATGCAAGTGGAGATATCTCTTCGCAAAGGAGAGAATCTGATCCGTTTCCAGGTTCAGGTGCAGAATGAGGTGTTCAGCCACCGTCTGCGTGTCCTTTTTGATACAGGAATTGCTTCCGCCCTATCCATTGCAGACCAGCCTTTCGGTGTGATTGCTCGTCCAACCTCATTGCCAGAAGTGGAAGTATGGGAGCGCGAACAATGGCAGGAGAAACCGATCACTATTGAAGCGATGCAGAGTTATGCGGGGTTGAACAACGGTACGCGTGGTATGGCTGTGATGACGGAGGGTGTACGTGAGTATGAGATTGTTGGCGAGCAAATGGATACCATTGCCCTGACCTTGTTCCGTACTTTTGGTTTCATGGGTAAGGAAAACCTGTTGTATCGTCCTGGCCGGGCCTCCGGTGAGAAAATTGTGGCTACACCTGATGCGCAATTGCTTGGCGAGCTCTTCTTTACCTTTGGCCTGCATATCCAGGCTTCCGGATTCAACGAAGCGAATGTAGCTCGTGCTGCACGTGAATATTTGACACCGATCAGCAGTTATCAGCAATGCGACTTTTTGAACGGACGTCTGATCTTTGCTTTCCGCGATGAGGAACGTGTTCTTGATACAGACTACAGCCTCATGTCGTTCAGCGACGATTCCAACGTGGTGTTAAGCAGTTTTAAGAAAGCAGAGCAGAGTGAGGGTTACATTGTACGTGTCTTCAATCCATATTTGGCGCAGTCTGCAAACGTGAACATGCACTTTAATCAACCTGTACATGCAGAGCGTGTATCTCTTGGTGAACAACCACTGGGGCCTCAGCAGAGGTTAACCGATGGAGAAAAGGTCGTTCGTTTGCCGGAACTCGCACATTGTAAATTGATGACGGTACTTGTATCGATATAAGGTGGGCTTTAGTTTGACACAATCCTGATCAGAAGGGAGGTCGGATATCGGTATGATTTTTCCAACTAAACGGTTGAAAAAGCTGTTCCACCTCATTCATGGTGAAGGACAGGAACAGGCTTGGACGAGCCAAGCACTTGCAGACAGGCTGGAAGTTACTGTACGTACTATTCGGGATGATCTGAAAAAGCTGGATCTTATCCTCGCGGGGCATGGCGGGAGCCTGGAATCCAAGCGTGGGCGGGGTTATTCCATTCGTGTGCATGATGCGAAGCGGTATAATGAGCTGTTGGAGGAACGGAAGGATGATGGGCAAAAAGGTGCTCCAGTACCTGGTTCGCCTGATGAGCGTATCCGTTATGAATTGTTCAAGCTGCTTGGTGAACCGGGTCATATCAAGATGGAAGACCTCGCTGATCAGCTGTATATAAGCCGTGCAACGATGAACAATGATCTGAAAATCATTCGTCAGATTCTGGAGAACTACCAACTTCAGCTTCAGATCAAGCCAGGACATGGTGTGAAGGTCGTCGGAGACGAGCAAAGGTTTCGCTATTGCCTTGCCGAGTACGCCGATGCGCGAGATGAAGAACTGGGCCCCGAAGGAATGACCGTTGCACAGGAACGTTTGTTGTACCCAATCGAACCCGCACACATCCGCGAGATCGTCATTCGCCATGTAGGCAAACAGAATGTTCGTATTGCAGATGTGGCCCTGAAAGATCTGATTACGCATCTGGCTGTTATGGTATTACGTATTAAGCAGGGACATGAACTAGAGCAATTCGAGAAAGTGGAGGCGAATGTTCAGGATCAGCAACTTGCGCAGCAGATTATTCAGGATCTGGAGTTGTTATATTCCATTCATTGTCCAGTTGGAGAGCGAGATTATCTGCTGCTGCACATTGTTAGCAAAAAAATGACCGCTACCGATTGGAATGGACTAAAAATTGACCCATTATATGTTGCTGTACAGCAGATGCTGAGTCATATCTATGATCGGTACACCTATGATCTGCGTGATGATGACCGCTTGCCAAATGATCTGTATGCGCATCTGAAACCCATGATTACGCGCTTGGAACATGGCATGAATATGCGGAATCCACTGTTGGGACATATACGTAAATATTATCCGCTGGCCTATGAGATTACGATCAGTGCAGTGAAACAGCTACAGACATACGTACCTCATGAGATCAATGACAGTGAGATTGGTTACCTGGCTCTTCATATTGGTGCAGCATTGGAACGTAAATATCAGATTCCTCATCGCAAACGGAAATCCGTATTACTCGTCTGTGGGTCAGGATACGGCACAGCCCGTATTCTTGAATCGAGATTGCGTTCGTTATTTGCCGAGCTGGAGGTCTCTCGTGTGGTTTCGCTACGGGAGTATGAGGAGATGGGGAGTGTACCCGAAGATTTGGTTATTTCCACGATCCGGTTACGGGAGTCCAAAGGCAAGCCGTCAGCTGTCATTGCTGCGATTCCATCGGAACGAGACATGGCAACGATCACTCATCTGGTGCGAACTAGTGATGAGCAGGAGGAAATGACGCTGCTGCGTTACTTTGATCCAGCGTTGTTCATGTTTCGGTCCGATCAGCCTGACAAAATGACACTTATGGCTGAGATGAGCGGGGCGCTGTTGGAGAAGGAAATTGTAACGGAGCAATTCTGGCCAGCTGTGCAGGAGCGGGAAAAGATGGCTTCAACCGCGCTTGGAAGAGGTATGGCGATTCCGCATCCCATGGAGCTGAGTTCAACTCGTACGACCGTATCGGTATGTCTGCTTGAGAAGCCGATTCCGTGGGATGAGGAGAATGAAGTACATGCTGTATTTATGTTATCCATCTGCAAAGAGGATTACGAACAGGCTATGGGGATCTATGATCTGTTTGTAGAGTTGATCCGACAGGAGGAGCAGCTGGAAAGCCTGCGATCCTGCGGTAGCTTCGATGCCTTTGCCCAACTTGTATGCGAAACGTTGAGTCTAAAAAGTACCGAAGCGTATTAATATATAAGTTCACTAAGGATAATTCCACTGACACTCCGATGACAGAATAACCTTCCGATCGCTGTTATCCCCAGATTTTTCTGATCCCCTTTTCGAAAGGGAAAAACCGTCCTTCATCAGATTTGTCTGATAGAGGACGGTTTTTATTCGTTAACACAAACTATAGATTAGATATGTTTGGAAATGATTTCTTCTAGTCCTTGAGCGACAGAATGCGCCCCTCGCGCCAGATGTCTTTCATATAGATGCAGGCGGACAAAACTTTCATCCGTGCCCATCGCTTCCGAGAATATTCCACTGAGTCCACGAGCGCGGCGATCGATCTGTAATAGCAGCTCCAGCGAATCGCCCATGGGATAGAACAGCACTTCCAACTCATCCAGATGCCCACGAAACTTGTTTGTTGGTACAAATTCGAATTCCTGCACAAATGGCAGATTACCGCCCAGCTTCGGCGCATAGTCATTGGTTACTTCACGGAGCTTGAAACCAAGGATATCAATTGCATCGAGCACGGTGTTCATGTCTTTGCTAGGAACAACATGCAGTCTGTCCCGGTCTGAGGGGTCTACAGCACTTGAAATATCGAGGCCCGTCTCCACCCATACCTCTGCACGATGCAGTGTAATTGGCAGATTTTCTGGGAGGTCAAATGAAAAGTCTTTCTCCAATTTGGCTCCAGGCTGTAAGGTGAAACCTTCGGTGAGCAGATATTTGGCTATAACGGCTGTTTCTTTTACTTTACGATCATCGTGCTCCCGTATGTAATGGGTTTTGATTGAAAGATAGATTCGATCTACGTTCTGTTCCACATCTCCACCTTCAATGTACACAACCCCCGAGATGATTCCTCCAGGCGTGACCTCTGGTGTATGCAATTCCGTATTTACTTTGGCTGCTCCAACACCTACACTGGCTAACATTTTCTTGAAAAATGACATGCGCTCTACCTCCAGATCAGATGGTTTATTATATGGGATACATACGGCTTCGACCTTAATACGGAAGCTGGAAGAGAAGCGTTTCATATTTTAGCAAAGATATATCGTATATCCAAACAGGAGAATCGACGTACCTATGTCGAATGTTTAAATAAAGGGAATTTTTGTCAGGGGGAACTCTATGAGCATGGAATGGTACGATATGATTGCACAACGTAATGGGGGATACAAGGGTAGGGCTTTGTATACGCTGGAAGGTAACTCTGCTGAAGATATTTTTGAAGAGCGGTTGATTAAGCTTCTGCCTCAGTATACATCCGTGCTCGATGCAGGCTGTGGACATGGGGAGTTTACGTTGAAAATGTCGGAATATACCGATCACATTATAGGGGTTGATAATTCGGAAGAGATGATAAAGATAGCTCGGAACAGTCTTCATTCAAGCACGAAAACAAATGTGAAATTTGTCTGTGTAAGCACGAAAGAAAAGATGCCATTTGAAGATAAGCAATTTGGTCTGATCTATGATCGCAGAGGTCCAACTTCCATTATTGAGCATGGGAGATTGCTACAAAAGGGTGGAGTTATGATTGGTATTCATACGGATATAACAAAGGTACGTGAGCGTTTGGAAAGAAATGCGTTTAAGGAGATCAAGATTGAGGAATATAACGAAGCACTTATGATTTTCTCGGATGAAAAAGAGTTTGCCATCTTTCTCTCCGATATCCCCGGAAACCCGGATTATACACAGCCTGAGTACCGGGAACAGCTGAAAGTCAAGCTGAAGGAGAACCGGGTTGATGGTAGAACTGCTGTAAGAGAATGCAAGTATATTTGGCAGGCCATAAGGAGATGAAGCCGATTGAATATAGAATTTTCAGAACAGAAATATGGTGAAATGGGTGTCAAAACCAGCTTCGAGCAGATGGCAAACGGGGAACAAAAATATAAAATGATATCAGAAGATGGCAGTTATTATTGCAGAACCGTTGCTTCATCCCACGGAGCTTGGCAAAACAGTCATGTACATATCAATCTAACGGAGTTTTATGTGGTGCAAACCGGATGGATTGCGTATGCCAGTTATGGAGACGATCAGACATTTTCGATTCGAGTGATGCGCGCAGGAGAGCACATCATTGTCCAACCTGGAATCCACCATAATATATACATGTCTGCACATAGCGCGATACATACCATCAAGCATGGATTGAACACCTCCAGTGATTGGACGGCATCCCCTGAGTTGGATAGGTTAACTCAATCTTTAACAGAGAAGGAGCTACTCCAGAAGTATGATTAATTAGACGGGAGGATCAGACAGATGCGTAAAAATACAATATTTTGGATTACGGGAGTAACGATAATTCTCTTGGTGACTCTGCTCATATACAGCTATGTTATTCCAAGTGTGAGTGCCCAGGATGTTGTGATGGCAGGCACAATCAGGCAGATTGATACGGATGTAGTTGAGGTAGAGTTAGAGATAACGCGAAAAAGAGAAGACAAGGACCAGCATATGGTGTATCCCGTTGTCCCTGGATGGGAAGGGGTCACATTCACTGAAGAACAAGATGATGCGTGGTACATGCCCTCGTCTGTTGGCAGCTCCTATCTTGATCAAGTCATTCTGGAAAAGTATCTGAAGGCGCAGGGGATGACCATGAAATCATCTGATAATCTGATAGGGTTTGCGATACCTGATGAGATAGGGAGCTACAAGTTGCGGTTAACGCTCAGATCTTTGGATGGAACGACTCAGCCGCTTGAGAATCCCGTGGTGTATTATGTTCACAACGAGCATTTGTTAGGGAAGGATCTGAGTTGGGTTACGAGTGAGAATCTGGAGATCAATAAGGAGTAATCAGAATGATGAATGTATATGAATCGAATGAAATCACTGTACGTTTCTTGGACACAGAAGATGAACAACATCTGGTGAAGTGGCTGTCAGACCTGGAAGTTCTTCAATACTATGAAGGGCGTGATCGGCCGCATGATCTGGAACAGGTGAGAGAGCATTTTTACAATCAGAAAGATGGTGCTACTCGTTGTATCGTTGAGTATGGAGGACATCCGATTGGATACATTCAGTTCTATGAGCTTGAGGAAGAAGAGCGAACGGAGTATGGTTATGGAGACACGGATGAGATCATCTATGGAACGGATCAGTTTATTGGTGAGGTAGAATACTGGAATAAAGGCATTGGTACACAGTTGATGCAATCCATGCTTGCTTATCTGATTAATGAAAAACAAGCCCGTAAAGTGGTTATGGACCCTCAATCCTGGAACTTAAGGGCGATATCCTGTTACGAGAAATGTGGTTTCCAAAAGATTAAGCTGATGGAGAAACATGAGCAGCACGAAGGACAGATGCGAGACTGTTGGCTTATGGAATATGCCCTGTAGATCCTGTTTAAAGTTATTTGAATCATATAAACAAGGAGGAATAATGGATGGATGAAAGATTTCCGATAGGACCATTTGTACACACGGGTGAAGTTACTTTGGCACAGCGGGAGAAGTGGATTCAGGACATTGCTGAGTTGCCTGAACGCGCACGAGAAGCGGTAAAGGGACTGAGTGAAGAGCAATTAAGTCTGCCGTATCGAGAAGGTGGATGGATGCTCAAACAAGTCATTCACCACATGGCAGACAGCCATATGAACAGTATGATTCGTTTCAAGTTGGCACTGACAGAGGATACACCAACGATTCGGCCTTATTATGAAGAGCGCTGGGCTGAACTGAGTGATTCACGAGACCTGGATGTCGAATTCTCGCTTCAGATTCTGGATGCCCTCCATCGTCGTTGGGTGTTTCTGTTAAACGCGCTGACAGATGCAGATTATGCCAAACAGTTTTATCATCCCTCATCGGAAGAAACGACAAGACTGGATTACAATCTGGGCATGTATGCTTGGCATGGCAAACACCATGTTGCTCACATCACATCGCTTCGGGATAGATTGGGAATATAGCTATTAGAAATATCTTTTAAGGAGGATTCATCAATGAGTGTACATATCAGACTATTAAATGAGAACGATCCTGTAATCATATCAAAGGCGTTTCAGGAGCAGGGTTGGGGGAGATCCCCTGAGCAGTATCTTCATTACTTGGCTGAACAACAGAATGGGGAACGCGTAACCTTGGTAGCCGAGTTGAATGGAGAATTTGCCGGATACGTGAATGTATTGTGGAATTCCAGCTACCCGTCTTTCAGGGAACAAGGCATTCCCGAAATTAACGATTTTAATGTACTAATGAAGTTCCAGCGCCAAGGTATTGGTTCACGGTTGATGGACCGAGCAGAGGAAGTTATTCTGGAACGAACGGATGTAGCAGGCATTGGTGTAGGTGTGTTTTCCGATTATGGCAAAGCGCAAGTTCTATATGCCCATCGCGGGTACATACCAGACGGTCACGGTGTACACAAACATGATCATTACATTCAGCCGGGTGAAGAAACGATTATGGACGACGATGTTGTACTTTATCTTACGAAGAAGTTAAAAGCCACGCAATAAGTCTAATGTGTAGTTAGTATTTGCAAAGAAAGATGATCAAAAAGCTGTCTTGCATGTTATACTCTATTGGAATTTGAGGAATGATAAGCAGGATGTTGAGAGATTAGATGATCAGAGGAGTGATTGATCCATGTTTAGCAAAGTCGGCCAGATTATGTTGTATGTCAACAATCAGGATGAATCACTGGCATTTTGGACGGAAGTTGCGGGGTTCCACATTGTGGATGAAGTAAACCTTGACGAGGGTATGAGATGGATTGAGATTGCGCCTACCCCAAATTCGCAGACGAGCATTATTCTTCATGACAAGGAGTTTGTGGAGCGGATGTCAGCAGGTGTAAATTTGGGCACACCTTCATTAATGTTCTTCACCGAAAATCTGGATCAGTTATATGCCGACTTGGCTGGTAAACATGTAACGGTTGGAGAGATTGTCGAGATGCCAACGGGGCGTGTCTTCAACTTTGCTGATAACGAAGGAAATTACTTTGCAGTCTTGGAACGGGCGAAGTAAATTACAACTTAAAACCGCTAAGATTGTAAGCGATCGACATCCATGTCGGTCGTTTTTTTGTTGGGAAAAAGCTTATGTTTTGGAGTAGAAAAGCACAAGAAAAATAGAGAACTACTGGGTAAAAATGTTATAATAGAGTGTGGCTGATTTATTGAAAATGATGAGGAATGAATAGTCGAAAATGAAGGTTTGAATGGAGCAGTTAAGGAGGAATGTGGTTGTGGAAAAGACGATTAAAAGTGTACAGGATCTATATGATATGCTCGATGCGGATTTCAGATCTGCCAAGCAGTTTTGGGAACCTTTCTATGAGGATCGGAACAGACCAATCCCCTTTTTCCCAAACAAACCGGATGAGAATCTGGTAGCGCATGTGAACGAAGGTGTGCTGAGCGGCGGTAAGGCACTGGAACTGGGGTGTGGCCCGGGCAGAAATGCGTTGTATTTAACCCGCCAAGGATATCAGGTAGATGCTTATGATCTTTCGGAGACAGCTATTGCTTGGGCTAAAGAGAGGGCGGCAGAGGAGCAACTGGACGTGCATTTTGAATGTCGATCTGTGTTCGAATTGTCCCCAGAGCAAGAATATGATCTTGTCTACGACTCGGGTTGTCTGCACCATCTGTTGCCACATCAGCGCATTCCCTACATAGAGATGATCCACAATGCACTCCGGCCTGGAGGATACTTTGGAATGACTTGTTTTGCTCCTGGTTTTGGCGATATTGGTGGGCCTGAGATCGTTATGAATGATTGGCAGGTGTATCAAGAGAAGTCGATGCGCGGTGGTCTTGCGTTCACGGAGGAGAAGCTTCGCTACATGCTGGAAGATGGCTTTGAATGTGTGGAGTTCCGTGCAATGAAGTCGCTGGAGCAACATGAACCGTATTTTGGTGTACCTTTTCTCTGGGCCACGTTGTGGAGAAAGAAAAACTCGTAAGAATAGTGAAATAAACATGCATTGAAAATAGAGGAGGAGTGGTATCGGAATGGGAACAGAAACAGGAAAAAGACACTTTATCATTACAGGCACATCCAAAGGGATCGGTTTACAACTTGCAGAGTTATTATTGGCTAAGGGGGATTACGTTTACGGTATTTCACGCGGGGGTTCGGATCTGTTGGAATCAAGCGAGGAATGGAGCGGTCGTTACCGCCATGTTCAGTATGATCTTGCCGACCTGAATGGGATCGATGATTTGGTTACACGCATATTGGACCAAATTCCGTCTCAGGAAGCCGATTTCATTGGACTTATTAATAACGCAGCGATGCTAGAGCCTCTAAAACCTATCGATCAGTGCAGTGCGGCAGAGATAAGTCAAAGTCTCAACATCAGTCTCGCAGCACCAATGATATTGAGTTCATCTTTTATTCAACAAACAAATCACCTGTCCGCCAGACGTAAAATTGTTAATCTCTCATCGGGTTCGGGAAGTTATCCCGCGCCTTCAATGGCAGTGTACTGTACATCCAAGGCAGGTATGAACATGTTCACCCAATGCGTATCTTTGGAACAAACGGGCCAACAGAACCCTGTTGAGATTATTGCTTTTGATCCGGGGATGGTTGATACGGAATTGCAGGCTGTTGCACGAGGCAAAAGTGCAGAGGAGTTCGCCCTTGCGGGTATGTTCAATCAAGTATATGAAGCAGGCCAATTAAGATCGCCACGAGACGTAGCGGTGCAGTTGATCGAGCGGATGGACGAACACAGTGATGCAAGCCATGTTATACACACTGTTGAGAGCTAATATGATATATGTATTTCGGATTGTTATCTTTACGAAGTATGGATACCTTTTGATATAAGCCCAACTTCCCTGTACACTGGAATCAGCGATCGGAAGAACGATTCGTAACGGTAAAGGTGATCCTGCAACAACGGAGTCTATTTACCTTATTCAACCTTAGAAGATCAGAAACGTGGTGAATCTCTTGTTTAAAATTATGCTCATTGAAGACGACGAATCGTTATTCAGTGAAATCAAGGAACGTTTGTCCCAATGGTCGTATGATGTGTATGGTGTGCAGGATTTTGGAAAGGTATTGCAGGAGTACAGCGTAATTCAGCCGCAACTGGTCATTATTGATATTCAATTACCACAATATGACGGGTTCCATTGGTGCCGGATCATTCGTTCGCACTCCAATGTGCCGATTATCTTTTTGTCCTCACGGGATCATCCTGCGGATATGGTTATGTCCATGCATTTGGGTGCAGACGATTTTATCCAGAAGCCTTTTCACTTCGATGTATTGATTGCCAAGATCCAAGCGACTTTGCGGAGGGTGTATAACTATAATACAGAGCATATTGAACTCCGAACTTGGCGCGGTGCGGCTATTGAATATGTGAAAAATACACTGACCTGCGGGGATGAATCTGTCCTGTTGACCAAAAACGAAATGTTCATCCTTAAAGTGCTGGTCGAGCATAAAAATCAGATTGTTACCCGTGAGGATCTCATCCGGAGCTTGTGGGATCATGAGCATTTCGTGAGTGACAATACGCTAACAGTTAACGTTAATCGGTTACGGAAGAAGCTTGAACCCATCGGCTTGGAGCGGTACATTGAAACCAAAGTAGGTCAGGGGTACATGGCAACGGAAGAGGCAGAAGCATGATCGGAAAGTACATACGAGAAAGGGCTAGTTGGTTATGGCTACTGGTAAGCATGCAACTTATTATTTTATTGGTGGCCTACCTGGACTCGTCCATTCCATTCCAATCTGTGGTGTATATCGTAGGACTGAATGTAGTGGTATGCCTTGTTTTTATCTGGGCGAGATACCTGAAAGAGACCCGTTTCTATAAAAAGTTGAGCATCTGGGATCATACCTATGATCTGGGAGAACTTGATATCGCCGAAAGTCCATATGAGCAGATTGTACATGAGGCCGTCAGTTCCCAGACACAGCGGTATCGTAAGGAGTCGTCACATCATTTTATCGCTCTGGAACAGGAGAAGGACGAGATGTTGTCCTGGATTCATGAGGTGAAGACCCCACTGACAGCGTTGCAACTGATGATCGAGCGCTTACCAGATGACAAGTTACAGAGCCAAATGACATATGAATGGTTACGAATTCATCAGTTGCTGGATCAGCAGCTTCACCAGAAGCGTATTCCGTTTATGCATAATGATCTGTTCATCGAAGAGACGGAACTTGAACCGGTATTGAATAGCGAGATACGAGCACTGAAATCGTGGTGCATTTCCAAAGGCATTGGCTTTGATGTGTCTTTAATGGTATCGCGCGTGCTCACAGACAGCAAATGGTTAGGCTTCATCCTCCGGCAGTTGTTGAGCAATGCGGTGAAATATAGCGATTCATCGGACATCCTCATTGAAAGTTGGGAACAGGATGGACACATCATACTCATGATTCAGGATCACGGGCGAGGGATTGAGACTCAAGATCTGCCGCGTATATTTGATAAAGGATTTACGTCCACCCGAGGCAGAATGGATGGGGCGGCTACCGGGATGGGGCTGTATCTGGTTCGTCAGGTGGTCCAGACGCTTCATATGAGCATTCATGTAGAGTCTTCTCTTGGTGAGGGCACAACCGTCACACTTACTTTTCCGCGAAAAAACGACATGGTGCATCTTGCAGGCGTGTGACAACAATGTCACATGCTTTTTGGTTTTGTTCGGTGAATCACACGATAACACTGCACATCCCGATTATGATATAGACACGAGCATTTTGCAGAAGATCTAAGAGGAGTGAGCGGGATATGTGGATACTGGAAGCCAAAAAAATTCATAAAGTCTATGGTAATAAACTGAATAAACAGGAAGTGCTGAAGGGGATTGATCTTGGGGTAAGCAAGGGAGAGTTTGTTGGTATTATGGGGCCTTCGGGTTCGGGTAAAACGACGCTGCTTAACGTACTTTCCTCCATCGATCGGGTGAGCCAGGGCACGATAGATATTGAGGGCAAGGAATTCACCGGAATGAAGGAGAAACAGCTGGCTGAGTTCCGCAAACATCATCTGGGCTTTATTTTTCAGGAATACAATCTTCTGGATACCCTTACGGTAAAGGAAAATGTATTATTACCGCTCTCGATTACGAGCATTCCAAAGCAGGAGGCACACCTGAAGTTTGAACAGATCGCGCGTGAACTGGGAATCTACGAATTGAAAGACAAGTATCCATCTGAGATTTCAGGGGGTCAGAAGCAGCGGACTTCGGCAGCACGAGCATTTGTCCACGAGCCGAGTATCATTTTTGCGGATGAGCCGACAGGAGCGCTGGATTCCAAGTCCGCTTCGGATCTTCTCGGCAAGTTAAGTGATATGAACAGCGCACGAAAAGCGACTATTATTATGGTTACCCATGATCCGGTTGCCGCAAGTTATTGCAGCAGAGTGATCTTTATTCGAGACGGTCAGATCTACACCCAGTTGAATAAAGGAGACGAGTCACGGCAATCGTTCTTCAACGATATTATCAAAACCCAGGGCGTATTGGGTGGTGTGCAGCAATGAGCTTGAATTATATTATCTTCCGCAATCTCAGGAAAAATCTGAAGAATTATTATCTCTATGTGTTTGCGCTTGTGTTCAGTGTGGCCTTGTATTTTTCCTTTGTGACGTTACAGTATGATCCTTCCATGGATGAGGTGGCTGCTTCAACAAAAGGTGCGGCGGCTATAGGCGCATCTTCGGTATTATTAATCTTTATTGTCGGCATTTTTTTGCTCTATGCCAATACGATCTTTATCAAGCGGCGTAGCAAAGAAATTGGATTATTTCAATTGATCGGACTGACAAAAGGCAGAATTTTTGTTATTTTGAGTGCGGAGAACAGTATCCTTTATTTTGGCTCCATGGCTATTGGTGTGTTAATTGGGTTTCTTGCGTCCAAGCTGGTATTGATGATATTGTTCAAAATTCTCGGTGTGGATGCGATTACGAAACTGTATTTCTCTCCGATGGCACTGATGCAAACGGTGATTGTCTTTACGATAATGTATTTGCTCATCATGCTGATGAACTACACTTTTATCAAGAGACAGAGCATTCTCTCGCTCTTTCGGGTATCGGCCACTTCGGAGCAGCAGGTGCAGAAGATGTCATTTGGACAGATGATTATTGGCTTCTTGGGCATTGCCCTGATTGTGTATGGATACTTTATGTCTGCACGGCTGTTTAGCGGTGAAGCAATGGATATGCAGCAGTTGATGTATACGATGATCCTGATTCTCTTCTCGGTCATACTGGGGACATACCTGTTCTATAAGGGGTCGGTAAGTACTATCTTTAATCTGATTCGCAAAAGCAAAAACGGCTACCTATCCATTCATGAGGTGTTATCGTTATCTTCAATCATGTTCCGCATGAAGTCCAACGCATTGCTGCTCACAATTATTACAACCGTTTCGGCGCTTGCTATTGGCATGCTGTCACTCAGCTACATTTCGTATTATTCGGCAGAGGCTCAGGCGAAGGAAAGCTTGCCAGAGGATTTTTCATTTGCTCAGGTTGAGGTGAAAAATCGCTTTGTAACGGAGTTGGAACATAAACAGATTCCATATGAGGAGAATCATAGACAGCCTATTTATATTGAAATTGATGCTCATGAAGTGATGGATGAGTCCATGACGGAAAAGTACCTGTTCAGTAGTGTGTTGAGTGACAAGATGGTAGATAACATTGATCTGCAACCAGGCGAAGCGGTCTTCATGGGATACGGAAAAGCCATTCAGCAGTTGATTTCCATTCAGGAGACAGGTCCAATTGTCTTGCATGGATTGAAGCGAACGCTAGACCAACAACTGATCGGAACCACCCAAAAGGGGGTTCTTCCTGGATACTATTCTGGGGGCACGCCTGTAGCGGTAGTAGATGAAACGGTATACCAGCAGTTGCGGCAGGATCTCGATCCCGAGCTGCAAAAATCCGAGTGGGCGGATTACTATGGTGTACGTATTCTGAATGAGGGGCAGGCTGAAGAGGCATATGCCGTATATAAGGAGCTACAGTTGGAAGCACCGAGCTTCTCCCAGATTGAGTTCAGAAATAACCAACGTAATAATATGGGCTTAATTATGTTCATTGTTGGTTTCCTTGGTTTGACGTTCTTGATTACATCGGGATGTATCCTGTACTTTAAACAAATGAACGAGAGTGAAGAGGAGAAGGACAATTATACCATTCTGCGAAAACTCGGATTTACACAAGGCAATCTGTTGCGTGGAATTCAGATCAAGCAGTTGTTTAACTTTGGTATTCCGCTTATGGTGGGGCTGAGTCATAGTTACTTTGCCGTGAAATCAGGTTGGTTTTTCTTTGGTACGGAGCTGGCGACACCTACGGTCATTGTCATGATAGTCTATACATTGTTATATTCGATCTTTGGTCTGTTGTCTGTGTGGTACTATAAACGGGTGATTAAGGAAGCTTTGTAGAATTGGGATCACGAGTATGCTGATTTAGCAAAAATAGGTTGAGTAAAGGGCAGCTGTAATGATTACAGACTGCTCTTTTTTCTTTTTCTAAGTATAATGCCTCATGAAAAAAAGGATGATTATGGAATTGAGTCGAAATGATGATAGAGTCCATGCTTCTGATTCATGTATAACGGTGAAACGAGGGGAGTGGAGTAGCGTGCCTGGAGTTCTATATGCCTCGAAGAAAGAGTTAAGTGAGACGATTCGACGCACCTATGAATTGTTTGAGGGTGAGTTCAATGACATCCATAACAGCGACAAAGATAAGTGGGTTGAAGGTGTGGACAAGACGCCTGCCCAGATGATCGCCTACCAGTTAGGATGGATGAACCTGGTGATGGAGTGGGAGAGAAATGAACAGTTGGGACATGAATGTCATATGCCTGCACCAGGGTATAAATGGAACCAACTGGGGCAATTAAATGAATCATTTTACGAAAAGTATTCAGGCTATACGCTGGAGGAGTTACGCTCATTGTTTCGGGAGACAGAACAACAATGGCAGAACTGGATTGCCTCGCTGAGCGAAGAGGAATTATTTGTACAAGGGATAAGACAGTGGACGGGGACTAAGCCCGGATGGGCTATGGTGAAGTGGATCCAGATTAATTCGGTAGCTCCTTTTAAATCCTTTCGGACCCGATTACGTAAATGGAAAAAAGGTCACTTAGCCAACATGGATGAGGGGAGAATAGATGTCTAATGAATCTGGCAAATAAAATCACGTTGGCTAGAATCGCGTTGATTCCATTGTTTATGATCTGTTTTCTCAATCAGCAAAGCGTGATGATTGCACTAATTATATTTGCAGTAGCGGCAGGTACGGATAAATTGGATGGATATGTGGCGAGGAAATATAACCAAATCACGAATCTGGGAAAGTTGCTTGATCCACTGGCGGATAAACTGTTGATTGCGGTAGCGCTGGTCATGATGGTTCAGGAGAATATGATCAGTTCATGGATCGCTGTAATCATTATAGGACGTGAAATTGTCATTACTGCATTGCGAATGGTAGCCACAGAACAGGGTATTGCTCTTGCAGCGGATCGATATGGTAAGATCAAAATGGTGCTTCAGGTGGCAGCGATCATTGCCATTTTGTTGAATAATGTTCCGTTTAGTTTGTTGACTGATATCAGAGTGGATGTGGCATTACTATGGGTTGCAACAGGCGTTACTCTCTTATCCGGAATGAATTACATTATCGTAAATTATAAACTGTTGAGATAAAAGGAGTAATTAGGAGATGTCTAAAGGAAATATAATCCCAAGTACCGAGCAAGATTCAGAGTATGTTCGCGAGCAACTTATCGCATTTAATGCTGCACATGTGAGTGAGGAATTAAGGCATCGGTACGAAGAACTGAATTTCAATATCAAAAATGAGACTGGCGAGATTGTTGCAGGTGTGCTTAGTACACTTTGCTGGAACTAGCTGGAGGTTGATATTCTTTGGGTGGATTCTGAACAACGGCATCGGGGATATGGTTCACAGTTGTTACTTGAAGTTGAGCGAATTGCGCGAGAGAAATCTTGTGATTTTGTCATGTTGAACACCTTCTCCTATCAAGCACCGGAATTTTACAAGAAACATGGCTACCAATTGATCACAACGATCGAGAATGCACCGACTGGACACAGTCATTATTATTTTAAAAAAGACCTCACTTAAGACAGACAAAGCATGCGAAATAAGAAAAATCAGGAGGGTTATGATGGTTACCATTAAAGGAATCGAACTTGAAGATTTACCGGCACTAAGCCAGCTATACCATGAGTTGATGGGGATGCCTACCAATGAACAGCAGATGAAAAAGATGTTTCATTACATACAGCAGAATGGCCATTATCATGTGCTTGGGGCATTTTACAATGGCAAACTGGTTGGGTCCGTTATGGGGGTTGAGTGTATGGATCTGGTAGGGCCATGCAAACCGTTCATGGTTGTGGAGAATGTGATTGTATCGGATCAGGTACGCAGGCAGGGCATTGGGCAGAGGTTAATGCTCCAGATTGAGCGGATTGCAAAAGATATGGGTTGTGGTTACATGATTCTGGTGTCTGGCGATCAGCGTAAGGAAGCACATATATTTTATGAGAAGTTAGGTTTCAAGGATGAGAAGGTTCAGGGTTACCGGAAGCATCTTTAACAGACAGGTTCAAGTGAAAATTTCTTACACGAGTGGAAGGATTACTTAAGGAACACGGCGAATAAGGCATAGTCTTAACAAAAGAAACGAATAAGAGGGAGGCACTCTCGTGTTCAAAAAATGGGCTAATGTTTTCATGGTTCTGAGCCTGGTATTCGCCGTATGTTCCCCAACCTCCTATGCTGCCGCCAAAACGGTTAAGGTAACCGTTACGCTGGTGAGCGCAGAGCTTGTCGAGAATAACTCTGTCGGTAATGAGTGGGCCATCGGAGCAAGTGTGAACGGCAAAGATCTGGAAGAGGGTTCGTCAGTCACTTTAAACCTGAAATCCACGGGTACATTGAAACTGGAGGCCATCGCCGAAGAACAGGACAAAATTCCCGATTACGGGGATAAAAGCGCCAACGTCAAACTATCTTCGTTCTCCAAATCAACCAACAAGACACTTTCCGTGGTGGTGACCGAGAACAGAGGCCGATATTCTGGTAACACAGCGACTTGGGCGTTCAAGTTTAAGATTAGCAAGAAGTGAATAGGAACCAACCGTGAGAAAAGAGAGCTGAGCTCTCTTTTTTTATGCGTAAATAATTGTTGATCTAAAGTAAGGCGACGTTTCTAGCCACGCTAATCTTTGTTAAACTAATGAGAACAACAGTATAGAAATAAAAGATGTATTTTCAAAAAAAAGTACATAGGAGGTTAACACAATTATGCGTATCGTAGATAACATTAAAGTCTGGGGGGAGCCGCTGGAGAACGCCGTAAGTCAGGCGGTGACTTGCTCGCAATATGGAGATGTATTGGGTGTGGCTCTGATGGCCGACCATCACAAAGGTTACTCGCAACCCATCGGTGGTGTTGTCGCTTATCGGAATATGATCAGTCCGTCAGGTGTCGGATATGATATTGCCTGTGGCAATAAGGCTGTGCGTACAAATCTGATGTGGGAAGATATTCGGGATCAGATTGTAACGATCATGGATGACATCAATTCGACCATTTCTTTCGGCGTGGGTCGTAACAATCCAACACCCGTAGATCATGAACTGTTCGACGACGCGAGCTGGAAGCTGTTTGATACCATTGAACCGGGATTACAACATAAGCTGAAGACACTTGCACGCAACCAACTCGGAACCGTAGGCAGTGGCAATCATTTCGTGGATATTTTTGTAGAAGAGGCAACGGGGAAGGTGTGGATCGCGAATCATTTTGGCAGCCGCGGGTTCGGTCATAAAGTGGCGAGTGGGTTCCTTAACCTTGCGGCAGGACGTCAGTTCAGTGGCAAAGCTCCTGGCGAATCGATGGATCAACCGCCTACGTTGTTTGACCTGAACAGCGAAATGGGTGATATGTATTGGGATGGAATGATTCTGGCGGGCCGATACGCCTATGCAGGACGTGACTATGTTATTGAACAGGTGCTCGGAATTCTGGGGGCAAGTGCTGAATATGCCGTTCATAACCATCATAACTTTGCCTGGAAGGAACAACACATGGGTGAAGAGGTAGTTGTGGTCCGCAAAGGTGCAACGCCACTGGCACCCGGGCAACTCGGTTTTGTCGGAGGCAGTATGGGTGATATCTCGGTAATTGTGGAAGGGATCCACAGCGAGGAGAACACCGAGTCATTCCGCAGCACCGTACATGGGGCAGGGCGCACGATGAGTCGAACCCAGGCGGCTGGCAAAATGAATTACAAGCTGCGCACACGCATGGGCGGTGAGATTAGCGAAGCACAGATGCATGAGGCGATTCGTGCCTATGGTGTCGAACTGCGGGGAGCGGGCACAGACGAAAGTCCGTTTGTGTACAAGAAACTGCAAGACGTGCTGAACGCACATGCGAATACGTTGAAGATCAACCATGTGCTGCGTCCCGTTGGTGTCGCCATGGCCGGAGGTAATGAATTCGATCCGTATAAGGATTAGTCAGAGAGAAGAGGGTGAACTTCATGAGGAATTGTGCGATATATAGCTGTCAGTTTGACCTGGATCAGCTGTTTGAATTGATTCAATCCATTTATCCTGAGGGTACGATTGAACGCCGGGAAGACAAGACCCATATTCAAGTGACTCAGAAAAAATGGCTCAGTAAGAAAACCAAAGGCTTTAATATCATGACCAGCCAGACACATCCTGAGGAATTTACGACAATGATTCAGGGGATGCTTGGATTTTTGAGTCAGATTGAAGGGCGCAATGCTTCGCTACAGGAAAAGGTATTGATCAAATGTTCCACATTGAACATGGTGGTTGGTATTGAGACGGAAGAGGATATCTCGGAAGAATTCTTCGGCGAGTTATTACGGTTGGCTGATGCGCTGGATGCTGTTATCTTCTGGGGAGGTGGATCTCTGCTGAATGCACAAGGTCAGCTATTGCTGGATGTGAATGGAGAATCTGAGGTGGAGGATTACACGGTGACAGCGCACACCAGTTTCCTTGACGGTAACAGACCGCAGTCGGAGTCGGGCATTCAACGTAAAGCGCGGTCAGAGCAACTGTTGACTGAACAAGGCATTCCGTATAATGCGAACTTGCCCGCGAGGGCAGGAGACGAGCACACCACGATTCGGAGTAAAGAGGAAGTCGCGCGTCGTGCGGTTGCCCTATGTCTTGCCGCGCTTAAGGGTGAGTGTCTGGGAGCCGGCGAAAGTGCGGATGATACCGCAGCACTGGTTCAGGAAGTGATCGACAAGTATGAGGCTGGATCCTTTTTCTCACCCGTAGAGAAGAGGTTTATCGACCAGCAAGGAGCAGAGCAGCAGGAGATCATCTCCTTCTCTTGGGGATATGAAGCGTACCACGTGATGTTGTGGGCGCTTGGTTATGTGAAGGAACTGGGTGCACCAACGGAGTTGTGTAACGTAGGGAAGGATGTCGGTTATTTGCAACAGAAGGATAGTTTTACCGACTTTCTCTCCGATGCATCTCTGCGCAGCAAGAGCGAGATTCTGGATGAAGCAGATCTGATCTACCGTTATAACTGGGTGTGCGTTGATAGTCGTGTGAATGACAAAACACCTCCCGCTGGCCTGAATGGTGGAGTGGCTTATGAACGTCACCGGGCATTGAACTGGCTGATCTGTTATCTGGATCAGGCGTGGGATGATGTGCGTACAGACACGTAGAACAGGATGATGTGACGGCCTATTGTAAATAAACAATAAACATTACACAACATACAACAATACAAATACCCCTATAGCCGCACGAATACGGTTAAAGGGGTATTTGATATTCTGCCATATTATCCACTATGTCTGCCAAACTGTTCACGAATAATGACATCAGCAAGAATCAACTTTTTCTCGACGTTGCTCTCTGGATTCGCAATGCGCCATAACATCTGATCCACTGCACGCGCACCGAGCAACTCCTTGTTCACATTAACTGTGGCAAGTAATGGGATATTGTCGTATAGATTATCAAATCCCGTGACAACACACTGATCGGGTACACGAATACCCATACTCTCAAGGGCTTCTATGGTGTATAGCCCATAGAAATCATTCGCACATACAAACACTTCAGGCAGGTTATCCTCACTGATCACCGAAGTGAACGTCTGGCGGAACTCATCCAAGGCCTGATTACTCAGCTCGGGAATCTGATGTATTTCCATCCCATGACCCATAAGCACAGAAGTATACGCAATCCAGCGTTCATAGAAGCTATGAGCATCCCCGATATTGCCAACGAACTGGAATGTTTTGAAACCCTTGCGGAGCAAATAGAGCATGATCTCTCGCATGGATGCAAAGTTATCGGTGAATATGCTGTCACTGTGAAAAACAGGGTCCAGATGATCCACCATCACAACCGGAATACTGAGACGCTTGATTTCAAGCAGAATCGGGGTAGAGATAGAGCCGACGGTAATGATTCCTCGAATGGCATCCGGGTTGAGCAGGGTAAATAGCTGGTCTGCTGAGGGTTCCGTTAAGGTCAGAATATTAATACCTTTTTGGTTCAGTTTGGAAGAAATCCCGTTAAAGACGGGTCCCCAGTATACGGAGTCTTGATTTTGGTACCGAACATTGGGAAACAAAATCAAGATCGTTCCGCTTGAACGTGTGTTCTTCGGTTCCTGAAGTTCATGGCTGTTATACAGTTCACCAGACAACATGCTGTTATCTTTGAAATATCCAAGTTTGCCAGCGGCCTTGAGAATGACATCCCTCGTTTGATCGCTAACTCCCGATTTTCCAGACAAAGCTCGTGACACCGCGAATTTCGACAAACCCGTAAAATGTGCAATCTCCTGAATTGTTACCTTTGTCTTCATCATACCATCCTTACACTCGTAGTTCTGCCGTATTCCTTATTTGGAGCGATATCCAACGATTCTAGTATAGCATGATGTATTTCTCTTAATCTAATAACGGACAGAGAATTCAAAATGTTAGTAATACACAGTATTTTAGGATGAACGTTCAACGTGACGGTAAGCATATTTTCAGATAGTATGACGAAATTTGTCTGCTTAATTATTATTTTGTTATTTTATAAAAATAACAAAATAAACAAAGTTATAATCATAGCTTAATAAGCATGTACTTAGTGGACGTACTCATGAATAAGATAAAATACAGGATAATTTGAGCTTAATCAGCATTTTATCAGAGTAATTAGAAAATGTTAACAACAAAAATGTTGACGCTTACATTTTGCTGTGTTAAATTTTGTTTGTAAAAAGCAAACAAAGAAATAACAAATGGTGGTGGTTGTTTATTTTCGATTGGTTGATGAATGGGGTTAACGATTTAGGGTGAACCATGATTGGTATACACATTCGGGGAGGTTGTTAAAATCATGATGAGAAGATGGAATGTTCTACCTCTGATGTTATTGGCTGTGATGATTTTTGTATCCGCTTGCAGTGGTGGGGGGACAGCGCAGACGGGGACCGAAGCAGAGGGAATAACGAACTCAGGTAACAGCACCGAGGTCGCTGAGACAGAGAAAGAGGGCGAAGCGGAAGAAGCTGTGGTTAATGTGCCTGATCTGGGTGGGCGTGTCATCAAGGTCGCGGCCTGGTGGGACTTGAAACCGGCGGGAGAGACGGCCTCCGATAAGGCCAGACTTGATAAAATTGCAGAGGTCGAGAAGAAATACAACGTAAAACTGGAGTTTGTTAACGTACCTTTTGAAGAATACATGAACAAATTCACAACGTCTGCACTGGCTGGCGAACCGTTCGCCGACATCGTTCAGATGGAGTACAAATCCGCACTACCCGCCATCCTCAAAGGGCAACTATTGCCCATCTCCGAATTCACTACACCTGAGAATAACATCAACCAAGAGGCTAACCTGATTGCAAAATTTCCTGCCATTGCAGGCAACGAATATGCCTTCGAATCTCCAACCAGCATTGGTCTGGGACTTCACTATAACCGTGACTTGTTCAAAAAATTATCTTTGCCTGATCCTCAAGAACTGTATAACCAAGGCAAATGGGATTGGGACAAATTCATGGAACTTGCCAAACAGGCAACCAAAGATACCAATAACGACGGCAAAACTGACGTATACGGATTTTCTGGCTGGGCGCTTGATGTCGTTCGTCATTTTACCGCAGCCAATGGTGGAACGATCGTGGATGATACCAATAGCAAAGAAGGATTGTCCGATCCGAAAACGATTGAAGCTGCCGAATTCGTCAAACGCCTGTATAACGTGGAAAATGTCGTGAAGGTCAAAACCGGCGACAAAACCAATTGGGAGGAAAGCAATACGTTCAAAGATGGAGATGTAGCTCTGTTCACCGCTGCTGAATGGCAGTTGGGCGATCTCACCTTTGCTGTTGGTGTTGTGCCGATTCCGAACGGGCCACAGGGTAGCAAAGAGGTAACGTATGCAAACAATGCAGCATCAGCGAAGTTCATTCCAAAAGGTGTGGAAGATCCAAAGATCGTCTACCAAATCTATGAAGAGACCTTCGACATCCCGCAGATTGAAGAGTATCCAGGTCAAGATTATTTGGAGAGTCGTTATACCGACGAGAAGGATATTGCGATCATTCGCGAGCACATCGCTGGAACCGGCCGCATCTTGCTGGATGATGCCTACACAGGATACCCTTTCGGGGATTATGTGAACGATATCATCAAAAACAATGCTTCCGTGACAGCAACAGCCGAGAAATACAAGGCACAGGCACAAGCTGCAATTGATAAACTCGGCAAACAATAACAACACTTATCACCAGCAAACGATTCAGGCAGGGGGGCTCGTGTCGGCAATGTTGCACGGAGCCCCTTTTCCTGAACCACCAAATCGGCATTGCTGGCATCAGCCTTGATGAGGAGGACTCGTAGGATGGCTGGAATTCTACAACGTAAGACATGGATATTGTCCACAGTAATCATCGTGGCGGCAGCCTGCATCATTCTATATATAACTTCCGGCGCTGATGGAAAGAGTGCAAACATTCCACCTGGCAGTCTGCCTGCCATTGAAGTGGATGCAGTCTTGCAGCAGACCCGGCAGAAAAAGGGATACGAACAGTATCGATCCGGAACGGATCAGGCTACACAGCCGAATGTGGACATCACCATTGAAGCAGGAGATTACATAAAAGCCGAAGGTGAAGACGTCCGCAAACTGACTAATTATGAAGGAATGGATGGTGTATCTCTCCATACCGGAGAGACCGGACAAGTCGATTGGACGATTAATGTGCCGGAGACCGGGCTGTATAACCTGTCCGCAATCTATTTTCCCGTAGAAGGCAAGAGTTCGGCCATTGAGCGTGCATTGTACATTGATGGTGAACTTCCTTTTGCGGAAGCCGCCTATTTGCAGTTTGACCGGGTATGGGCGAATGAGAAAGATGTCGTTGAACAGGATAACCAAGGCAATGACCTTCGCCCGAGACAAGTGGAGCAGCCACGCTGGCTGGAAGAAACGTTTCAGGACTCCGACGGGTACGAACAGACTCCATTCAAGTTTTATTTGGAAAAAGGGGAACACACGCTAACGCTAAAATCATCGCGTGAACCCATGGTGATTCGGTCCATTCGTCTTTTCAATGAGAAGACAGCTGTTCCTTACACAGAGACTGCAGGGGCACAACAATCGGACTCCTCTGGGCAGCCGAAGGATGTACTGATTCGCATTGAAGGAGAAGCCGCGATTGCCAAATCTTCACCTACGTTATACCCGACCAGCGAAAGGTCAAGTTCTGCTGTATCTCCTTATAGCGCTTCCCAGGTACGCATCAATACGATTGGCGGCTTTAACTGGCGTCTGCCAGGACAATGGATTGAATGGGAAGTGGATGTGCCGGAAAGTGGACTGTATCATATCGGTTTTACCGCTCAGCAGAATTTTGTCAAAGGCATCTATTCTACACGCAAACTGACCATCGATGGTGAAGTTCCGTTTGCAGAGATGGCGAAAGCACCTTTCCGTTATCAAAGTGACTATCGTATTGACGTGATGGGCGGCAAGGAAGCATACAAGTTTCACATGGAAAAAGGAAAACATGTGCTGCGGCTGGAGAACAGCCTCGGGGATTTTGCACCGCTTATCCGCAATGTGGAGGACAGTCTGTACAACTTGAACTCCATGTACCGACGTATTCTGATGATTACAGGCACCAAGCCTGATGAATTCCGGGATTACCGGGTGGAAAAACAGATTCCGAACCTGCTGGAAGTGTTCAGCGGAGAAAGTAAACGTCTCAAGGACGTGGCTGCACAGCTTCGTCTCCTGTCAGGACAGTCCAGTGATCAGGAAGCGCTGATTAAGACGATGGCGCTGCAGCTGGACGAGATGATTGATAAGCCAGATACCATTCCAAGACGGCTTGCGGCTTACAAAACCAATACAGGCGGTCTCGGCACATGGGTGCAGCAGGCACGAGAGCAGCCCCTTGAGATTGACGCACTGTACGTCACTTCGATTGACCAAGATATTCCCGGAACAGGTATGGGGCCACTTGCCAAGCTTGGTCATGAAGCGAAGATATTCTATCATTCGTTCTTCATTGATTATAACCAGATCGGCAATGTAGCCACATCGGAAGATCAGCGTACGGTAACAGTCTGGATTGGTAGCGGACGTGACCAGGCGAATACGATGAAAGCGATGATTGACAAGACCTTCACACCAGACAGTGGCATTAACGTGAATCTGAAGCTGGTGAATATGGGAACCTTGCTGCCAGCGACTTTGTCCGGTGAAGGTCCGGATGTAGCGATGCAGATCGGCAATGATCTGCCGGTAAACTTTGCGATGCGGAACTCGGCTGTAGATCTGACGCAATTCAGTGATTATAACACCGTGGAACAGGAGTTCAGGGAAAGTGCAATCGTGCCGTATGCCTATGATTCAGGCGTATATGCCCTGCCGGAAACGCAAACTTTTAACATGCTGTTTTATCGTAAAGACGTGCTCGAAGAACTCGGACTTGAAGTGCCTCAGAACTGGGAAGATGTCGAAGCTCTGCTCGCGATTCTGAGCAAAAATCATATGGAATTTGGTATGCCGATTGTGACCCAAGCGAATATGCAGGGTGTCAATATTCCGCCGAACTCTCAGTATGCCACGATGCTGCTTCAGAACGGCGGCGCCTTCTATCGGAACGATGACAAGGAGTCGGATCTGGATTCAAGGATCGGAATTGAGACGTTCAAGCAGTGGACGGAATTCTATACCGATTACAAGCTGGAGCGGGAATATGACTTTGCCAACCGTTTCCGTACAGGACAGATGCCTATTGGACTAACGGATTACACCATGTACAACCAGTTGTCTGTATTTGCACCGGAGATTCGCGGACTATGGGGATTCGTTCCAGTGCCGGGAACCGTTCAAGCAGATGGTACCTTGAATCGGGACGTACCGGGTGGAGGTAGCGCGGTCATGATGCTGGAGGGTGCCAAGGATCAGGATGCGGCGTGGGAGTTCATGAAGTGGTGGACCAGTACACCGATTCAGGCGGAATTCGGACGGGAGATGGAAGGACTGATGGGCGCAGCTGCCCGGTATCCAACGGCCAACATCAAGGCGCTGGATTCCCTGCCGTGGCCTGCGGAGGATTACGCCAATCTCAAGGCACAATTCGAAACGGTGAAGGGCATTCCTGAAGTACCCGGTGGTTATTTTACAGGCCGCCATCTGTTCAATGCATTTTACAAAACCGTTGTTGGCCAAGTGGAAGCCAGGGAATCCATCATGGATTATACCCAATATATTCAGGACGAGATTCGAGTCAAACGTAATGAATTTGGTCTTCCGTAAGCAGAGGGAGGGTTAATCGTGCCACAAATATCACTCCGAGACGGACAAGACAGTCCTCCTGAGAAAGCGTCAAGGATGGGCATGAAATCGTGGTGGAGCTGGAAGCTCCAGGAAATGAAGGCCAGCAAACATTCCTATGTTCTGCTTGCACCTTATATGCTCCTGTTCCTCATGTTTACCGTGATTCCGGTTGTCATCTCGATCATACTCAGCTTCACCTACTTTAACATGCTGGAATTCCCGCGTTTTATTGGCTGGCAGAACTATACTCGCCTGTTTCTGGAGGATGATGTATTCCTGATTGCAATCAAGAATACGTTGTTGTTCGCCATCATTACCGGACCGATCAGTTATATTGCTTGCTTTGTCTTCGCGTGGATCATTAATGAGTTAACACCGAAATGGAGAGCGTTCATGACGCTGATCTTCTACGCGCCCTCCATTTCGGGCAATGTGTATTTTATCTGGCTGATGATCTTCTCGGGAGATCGTTATGGTATTGCCAATGGGCTGTTGATCAAATGGGGGTTTCTGCTGGAGCCAATCCAGTGGCTGAAGACGGAAGCCTACATTATGCCTATTCTCATTCTCGTGCAGCTATGGCTGAGTCTCGGAACCGGATTTCTTGCGTTTATCGCTGGTTTGCAGACGGTGGACCGGACATTGTACGAAGCGGGAGCGGTGGATGGGATCAAGAATCGCTGGCAGGAACTATGGTACATTACCCTGCCTTCGATGCGTCCACAGTTGATGTTCGGCGCAGTCATTCAGCTGACAACCTCGTTTGCCGTGGCCGATGTGTCAATCGCACTGGCCGGGTTCCCGAGTGTGAACTATGCAGCAGAGACGGTGGTAACCCATTTGATCGACTTTGGTACTACGCGGTTTGAGATGGGATATGCATCAGCAATTGCCACCGTACTGTTCATGATTATGGTGGGCACCAACTTGCTGGTACAGAAACTGCTTCGAAGGGTGGGAGAATAGTTATGGCTGCAATTGCGACAGGCAAAAAACGCGTGAATCGCTCGCTATCGGGAAGCCTCTCCCTGTTTGCCCTTCTGCTCGTATTTGGTGCCTTCATGGTGCTACCGTTGATCTATGCGATCAACAATGCATTCAAACCATTGGATGAGATTTTCACCTTTCCACCAACGCTGTTTGTCAAAAATCCGACGTTCAGCAACTTTACGGATCTGCTGAATCTGCTGAGTGACTCGTGGGTGCCGTTCTCACGTTATATATTCAACACGGTATTTATTACAGGTATCGGTATCGTAGGCCATGTGCTGCTAGCTTCCGCAGCGGCCTATCCGCTTGCCAAACACAAGTTTCCGGGCAAAGTATTCATGTTCCAAGTGGTCGTACTGTCACTGATGTTCACACCTGCGGTGACGGCCATTCCAAACTATATGATCATGTCATGGCTCGGATGGATCGACACGTACTGGGCCGTCATTATTCCGGCATTTGCCTATTCACTCGGGTTGTATCTGATGAAACAGTTCATGGAGCAGATCCCGGATGCACTGCTGGAAGCAGCCAAGATTGATGGTGCCAGTGAATACCGGATCTTCTGGTCCATTGTTATGCCCAATGTGAAGCCCGCGTGGCTTACATTGATCATTCTGCTGTTCCAGATGTTATGGGGCAGTGATGGCAATGGGTACATCTACAGCGAGCAGCTCAAGACCCTGCATTATGCAGCAGGGCAGATTATTCAGGGCGGAATATCCCGGGCAGGAGCGGGTGCTGCGGTAGCACTGATTTTGATGAGTGTGCCGATCACGCTATTTATTTTCTCTCAGAGCCGAATCATTGAGACGATGGCGAGTTCGGGCATGAAGGATTAAGGGGGAACGATATGGCACGCACAGTGAAAAGATGGCTTGTTCTCCTGGCGGCAGTATCTCTGCTGCTGGTGAATGCCGTGCCTGCGGCGGCCTCCCCGGCGCCGTATGAGAGTTATAACTACAACTACTGGAAAGAGGCTGTACCTTCACCGGATGCCTATCTGCCCGAGCGTACTCTATCAGGCCGTGATCTCGGCATTAGTGAGTTTAAAGACCCTGGTGATGTGAATGTTTCACCTTCCGGGTTGATCTATATTTTGGATAGTGGCAACAGCCGAATTGTTGTATTGGACCCAGGCTTTAAGCTGCTGCGCGTCATTGATGGATTCATGATGGATGGTAGCAAGGAGACCTTCAACCTTCCGGGCGGATTGTTCGTGGATGAGCAAGAACGCATATACGTCGCCGATACAGGCAACGGTCGTGTGGTTGTCCTGGATGGAGAAGGGACACTGATTCAAACCATCACGAAGCCCGAGTCGGATATCCTGTCGACCCAATTCCAGTTCCAGCCTTTGAAGCTGACGGTGGACCATGTAGGCCGAGTGTATGTTGTGGCGCAGGGGGTCTACGAAGGGATTATGCAGTTTGACGAGAGTGGGAAATTTATCGGATATGTCGGTACCAACAAAGTGGAGCGGGACTACGGCGAATATATCTGGCGCATGTTATCAACCAAAGCCCAGCGCGCACAGATGGTTCTCTTTGTTCCAACGGAGTTCTCCAATGCGGATATTGACCACAAAGGATTTGTGTATGCAACGAATATTGATCCCGGCTCAAATGAACCGATCAAACGGCTGAATCCGTCTGGTGAAGATGTACTGAAGCGGTTTGGTTATTACGACGTCAAAGGCGATATCCGGTTCCGCAACAATCCGGGTCCATCCAAACTGATCGATGTGAAAGTGCTGGGCGACGGCATGTACAGTGTATTGGATGCGACACAGAACCGGGTGTTCACGTACGACGATGAAGGTCATCTGCTCTACATATACGGTGGCAAAGGAAATCAGGTGGGCACGCTCAAAACACCTGTCGCGATTGAACAATCAGGTGAGCATCACTTGGTTCTGGATCGGGGCAAGAACAACCTTGTTGTCTATGAGCCAACCCGTTTTGGTGCCCGTGTGAATGAAGCGGTGGTACTCCACTATCGGGGCGAGGACACGGAGGCCGTGAATATATGGAGAGAAGTGCTGAAGCTGAATGCCAACTATGACATCGCTTATATCGGTATCGGCAAGTCCTTATTAATGGAGAAGAAAAACGAGGAAGCGCTAGGTTACTTCGAACTTGGAATGGACCGCAAGAGTTATTCTGTCGCGTTCAAGAGGCATCGGCGGGAGATGATGAAAGAACATTTTGGTACATTCCTGACCGTTGCAATCGCGCTGATTGTCATTCTGATCCTGACCCGGGTAGCAGTTAAATGGAGACGGAGGAGGCAGGTTGATCGTGAAGCAGGATTTCATTAAGTTTCCGCTGCATCTCATTTTTCACCCCATTGATGCATTCTGGGACCTCAAGTCGGATAACCGGGGACGGCTGTTTGTTGCTTTTGCAGCATTGGCGCTTACCATTGTTATGATGGTTTTGCAAAAGCAGTACGCAGGATTTCTCGTTAATTACATCGATCCTCGTACGATTAATAGCATCATCGAAATCGCCACGGTTGCAGTACCTTTCTTTCTATGGTGCATGGCCAACTGGGCGGTAACAACTTTGATGGAAGGGGAAGGCAAGTTCAAGGAAATCGTTCTGGCGACAGGTTACTCGCTCATTCCGGTTATTCTGATCTATGCCCCAATGATCGTGATCAGCCGTTTTATGGTGCAGGAGGAGACTGCTTTTTATTATCTGTTCAATAGTATCGCGTTTTTCTGGTTTGTACTGCTTCTGTTCATTGGCATGATGACGGTACACCAGTACACGGTGATTAGAACAATCATTACGATGGTGCTGACGCTCATTGTGATGGGCATTATCGTATTCCTTGGCGCGCTGGTCTTCAGCATGTTGCAACAGTTGTACGAATTCGGTTATAACATTTACCGCGAGTTGATTTTTCGGACCTAAAGGAGGCGGCATCCGTGAACAAAAGGCAACGATTATATACGGTGCTGGCTGGTGGTACAGCTGTAATCATGATTGCAGCCGGGCTGCTGTATATAAACAACAGGGGAGTTCCTGCCGTAGAAGCCGCGGCTTATCTGGATACGACAACCAAAGCCATGCCCGTCACGGAAGAACCGTTACAGTTCCTTAGTGACTCCTCGCAGGGTGTGCCTGGTATGCAGCTGGTCGCCGAGGATCAGGGACTCGCCCTGTATTATAACGAGGAGACAACGGAAATTGCAGTACGTGACGGGAAAAGTGGAGAGATCTGGTATAGCAACCCGAAAGAACGGGCTGAGGATGGTCTTGCTTCCGCATATGAAAAAGAAGTGCTGTCCTCCCAGTTGAATGTGTCTTTCCGGGATTCGATGGGCACACTGGAGAACTTTCCGAATTTCAGTTCCAGTATCAGCAACAAACAATTCACTGTGGGGCAGATCGATCAAGGGATACGGGTGAACTATACACTTGGTGATACATCACTTGGCATTGATGCGCTGCCTAAACTGATTAGCAAACAACGACTGGAGGAGAAAGTGCTTTCCAAGCTGGATGCTACTGTGGCAAGGTACACATCTGCCCGATATTATCCAACCAAGAACAATCCGGATATTCTGGAGCGGCTGGATGGTCAGATCTCGAAGCAGCTTGTGCTGAACAAGATGTTGGGAGCCTTTGAGACGGCGGGGTACACGGCGGACGATCTGGCTTTTGACAATCAGGAGAATGGAGTCGAAGGCGGAGGTGTATCGGATAAGCCTAGCTTCGTCATTTCTGTGGAATATCGACTTGAGCAGGGGGCACTCGTTGTGACCGTGCCTCTGAGCCAAATAGAAGAAAGTGGGCAATACCGCATTCGGAATATTGATTTGCTCGCTTACTTCGGTGCTGCGGATACAAAGGGCGAGGGTTACATGCTCGTACCTGACGGTTCCGGCAGCCTGATCCACCTAAACAACGGGAAAACCCAGGAAGAGCAGTATGTACAGCGCGTGTACGGCGCAGACCCCAATGATAATTCGCTCAGTCGTCCTCAGGTTAGTGAATCCGCGTATATGCCTGTGTTTGGTCTGAAGAACGGGGAGAATGCCTGGTTTGCGGTGATTGAAAAAGGGGACGGCATTGCCAGTATCTCCGCAGATATTGGAGGCAGGCAGAACAGTTACAACCACGTGCATGCAACCTTCTCCCTGCGGGGTGAGGATGAACTGGAGATGTACACCTCGCAGAAAATGCAGGAGATCCAGCTGCTTAGCGAAGAGCCTTACCGTGGAGATATTCAGGTCCGTTATCATTTCCTTCATGGAGAAGATGCCAGTTACTCGGGTATGGCCCGCCTGTATCAGCAGCAGTTGATCGAGCAGGATGTATTGAAGCCGCTCGCAGAACAGACGGAGTTGCCGTTCTATGTGGATGTGCTTGGTGCAGTGGACAAAAAGGCTTCGTTCCTGAGTGTGCCCTATCGGACCACTTTAGCCATGACGACGTACGAACAGGCCACCGAAATGGCGGCGAAATTACAGCAGGATGGTGTGAACCGCGTACAAATGCGGTATCAGGGATGGTTCGGCGGTGGCATCAGCCATCATACGCCAACCCGGGTGAAGTTGGACAGTGAAGTAGGCAGTCGTTCCGAACTGCAAACGTTGTCCGCTAAGCTGGAGCAGTCGGGTGGAGCTCTGTTTCCGGATGTGGCTTTCCAACATATTTATCACGATGATATGCGCTTTGCTCCTTCCTCGGATGCAGCGCGGTTTGTAACAAAGGAGACAGCAGAATTGTATCCGTACAATCCTGCACTTAATCGCATGGATCAGAGTAGGGACAGCTATTATTTGCTCTCAGCGGCCAAGCTTCCTTATGTAGTGAGTGAGTTTGCTGACAAATTCAATCAACTGGATCTCGGCGGGTTATCCCTTCGTGATCTTGGGCAGATCCTGACTTCAGATTATCGGGATAGTCGGGTGATTCATCGAGAGACGGCGAAAAACATTGTGAAGGAGCAGCTGGGCAAGCTGGAACAGTCCTATCCGAACCTGATGATATCTGCTGCAAATAGCTACGCTTGGGGAAGTGCGCAACATGTTGTAAATGTGCCCGCAGGATCGAGTCGGTTCAATATTACCGATGAAGAAGTTCCTTTTTATGGGATGGTCATTCATGGATACATGAACTATGCGGCATCTCCGATGAATACGTCGGGGGATCAGGATCTCCGCAAACAGTTGCTGCGCAGTCTGGAACTCGGGGCAGCTCCGTATTTTCAATGGACCTATGAACCATCATCCAGGCTAAAGCTGACGAATTATGATTCGGCCTACGCAACGGAGTATGCATATTGGGTGGATGATGCCGTTGCCTTGTATAAGCAGGCCAATGAAGTGCTGGGAAATCTGGCGAATGAGCAGATTCTCAAGCATGAACGCATTCAGGATGGCGTTGTCCGGATCACCTATACTGGGGGTACATCCATCCTTGTGAATTACAATGCGGATGCAGTAACCGTGGATGGAACAACGGTTGGCGGGACGGACTATGTGGTGGGAGGAGTGAACCGATGAGAACCATTCGATTATCGCTGAAGTCACGGAGAGCGCTGCTTGGACTTGCATTTATATCGCCGTGGCTGATCGGTTTCATCTTCCTCTTTGCCACACCACTCCTGCAATCAATTCGGTTCAGTCTGAGTAATCTGTCCGTTGCTCCGGGCGGGTACGTTCTGGAATACGTTGGATTTAAAAATTTCAAGGATGCGCTTCTGGTTGACGCGACGTTCAACCGGATTCTGGTCGACTCGGTTGGAGCGATGCTACTGAATGTGCCGATGATTTTGTTCTTCAGTCTGTTTACGGCCACACTGCTTAACCAGAAGTTCAGAGGCAGAACGATGGCACGTGCCATCTTTTTCCTGCCGGTTATTCTGGCTTCGAGTGCAGTCGCAGCAGCTGAGTCTGCGGGATTAATCAATCTGATGGGGGATGCGAGTGCGGTGGATGCATCAGCCGATGGTGGTGCTTCGTTCAACGTGGTATCCATTGTGCGGATGCTGGCGGATGTGGGATTACCGATGGCCTATGTGGATTACATTGTAGAAGCCATCATGCGGATCTATGAGATTATTAGTAGCTCAGGTGTTCAGATTCTGATCTTCCTCGCCGCGCTGCAATCGGTACCGGGATCGATGTATGAGGTTGCGAAGATCGAAGGGGCGACAGCTTATGAATCATTCTGGAAAATTACATTTCCCATGGTCAGTCCGTTGATCCTGACAAATGTCATCTATACGATCATTGATTCATTTGCCGGGAGTCCAGTCACACAGGCCATCTACCAAACCGCATTCAAAACGCAGAACTTTGGCTTAAGCTCGGCGATGTCCTGGCTGTACACACTGGTGATTGGTCTTGTCCTGATCGTAGTGGGCTGGGTATTGTCACGGCGGGTTCACTACAACTGACGGTTAATATTAAGGGAGGCTTCAGATTATGGCTGCATCAGGGACAGATCGCATGGTGGTAGTTCCGAAGCAGAATTATCACATGCATCGGGTGCGAAACAAGACATCGGACCTTCTCTATTCTATATTCAGATATGCACTGGTCATCGGCATTTCATTTATTATTTTGTATCCATTATTTCTCAAAGTGTCAGTTGCGTTCAAGGATAAGCAGGATATCTACAATCCGACGATTTATATGATTCCCCAGCATTTTACGCTGGATAATATTCGGCTTGCGGCGCAAGTGATGGATTACCTGCCTCTGCTGGCGAACACGTTATTGTTTGTTACCATCACAACGCTTCTGACAGCGATATCCTGTGCACTTGCCGGATATGGCTTCGCCCGGTTTTCGTTTCCGGGTAGTAATGTGCTCTTCATCCTGGTGATTCTGACGATTCTGGTGCCGACAAGCACGCTTATGGTGCCAATGTATCTGCATTTCCGCAGCTTCGACTTTCTAGGCATCATCCAGTTGTTCACTGGAACAAATGGCATCAATCTGCTGAATACGTATTGGCCTTCCATGATTACGGCTGCTACAGCGGGAGGGCTGAAGGCGGGGCTGTTCATCTATATTTTCCGTCAGTTCTTCAAGGGCATGCCAAAGGAAATCGAGGAGGCCGCACTGATTGACGGTGCAGGCGGATTCAAAACGTTTGCTCGAATCATGCTGCCCAATGCAATCTCGCCGTTGATTACGGTTATTCTGTTTTCGTTTGTATGGCAGTATAACGATACCTTCTATTCGGCATTATTCATGAGTGAAAGTCCACTGATCTCGCTGAAAGTGGCTTCCTTACCTGCTCAGGCGAACCAGTTGATTCCGCAACTGATGGGCTTTGGCTCGAACTCGGGCATCAAGGCCGATCCAAACTATGTGGCGATGATTGTGGATACAGGCATTTTGCTGGCTATTGCACCCCTGATCATTTTGTATCTGTTTGTGCAACGTTATTTCGTGGAGAGTATTGAACGTTCCGGTGTAGTGGGTTAACATGGTAAACCCAATTGGAGGTGTAGAGATGACAGTGTGTGAGATCAGCAGAGTTCCGGTGAATAAAGCAGCGACTCCCGAAGCAAAAGAACTGATGGCGTTCCTGGTAGAGTGTTATCAAAAAGGGATGTTGTCAGGCCAGCAGGATTATAGCAATCTAAACTGGATTAATGAAAATACAGGCCGGAAACCAGCTGTGATTGGCTTTGATCTCATGGAATATTCGCCATCAAGAACAGAGCGCGGTGCGGTCTCCCAAGAGATTCGGGATGCGATAGACTGGCACAAACAAGGCGGGATCGTGACACTATGCTGGCACTGGAACGCACCGACGGATCTGATCGATGAACCGGGTAAAGAGTGGTGGCGGGGGTTCTATACGGATGCTACCACCTATGATCTGGGTTCAGCGCTGGCGCATCCTGAATCGGAAGCATATCAGTTATTGATTCGGGATATCGATGTTATTGCTACACATTTGCAAGAGTTGAAGGATGCTGGTGTGCCTGTATTATTTCGACCACTTCATGAAGCGGAGGGTGGCTGGTTCTGGTGGGGAGCGAAAGGCCCCGAACCTGCCAAACAGTTGTATCGTTTGTTGTATGATCGATTGGTTCAAGAACATCAGCTGCACAATCTTATCTGGGTCTGGAACTCGGAAAAACCGGAATGGTATCCAGGGGATGATATCGTGGATATTGTGAGTGTAGATGTATACCCGGAAGCGGGAGATCACAGCCCGCTGGCGGCACGTTACACCAACCTGCGAGAGCTTGTGAAGGATAGTAAAATCATTGCACTGGCCGAGAACGGCTCCATCCCTGACCCTAAGCAGATGAAGGAACAGGATGTACACTGGAGTTGGTTCTGTACCTGGACAGGTGGATTCCTGAGAGACGGGACGCATAATGATGTGGCGTTTTTAAAGAGAGTGTATAACAGCGAAGAGGTCATTACGCTCGATCAGTTACCGAAGTGGAGTTGGTTATAAGAACCCCACTTCCAACTTGAATTGGAATCAATGAAGCGTTAGTATTCGCTGTAAGAATTCATGCGAATACTAACGCTTCATTTGTTGGTAGCGCACGTATGTAAATGGAACCCCTCTTCCGAGAAACATTGGAATCCGGTTGAACAAGAATCTAGTTTGACGGGTGTAACATAGCTTGGATATTGGGATATAAATTCACGCTGGAAGTGAATAAAATATACGATTGATTCACTGTACGGATCAGAATCCTCTCGCTTGTGCCATTGACTGGACCGATCCGAATGGCGGATGGTTCGCTTCCACCGTACGTATCATCCAGGGTGACCAATGTGATATGTGTGATAGGAATTTCAATTTTGGAAAACTGCCACCGGATAACCAGTTGATCTTCTACTTTTTTCACGTTAACACCAAACATAGGATGACCTCCTGTTGTGATTCAAATTATTGAAGTAATCTCGTATGTCCAGTTTATCATATTTTGGATAAAATTACCTTATTAATAATAAAGAGTTCCGATTTCTATCAACTGATATCAGGGATGGGAACTTAATGAAAAACCTACAGGATTAACCATGTTACATATCGAATACAAATAGAGAAATTAGAAAACTTATACTCCAACACAAAGGGTGTGCCACATGACGAATCTATTCGAACATTGTTCAGGTCAAACATTATCCGCCAACCTGGGATGGCTGAACGAGCCAACAGATTGGTCCGTTGAAGACGGCAAAGTAACGATAACCGTTTCGCCGATCAGTGACTTTTTCATTGATCCGGGTGGTGAGCCGGTGAAAGCTTCAGCTCCATTTTTACATACGATAGTCAAGGGAGATTTCAGCATCGTCACTCGAGTACAGGTGGACATGAAAGAACAGTATGATTCGGGCTGCCTGATGGTGAGGGTTGACGATACGAATTGGGCTAAAGTTTGCTTTGAATATTTTGAAGAACAGCCGTCTATTCTTAGTGTTGTTACTCGTGGTAACTCGGATGATTGTGTATCAGCACCTGTAGACGTTAATAAGCCTTATTTACGTGTAGCCCGGGCAGGCAACAGCTTTGCTTTCCATTATTCTCAAGATGGAGAGAAGTGGAAGCTGGTTCGTTATTTCGGACTCGACTGCCCGGAAGAGATCAAAGTTGGCATTGTGGCCCAATCCCCCATTGGGCAAGGGACCACGGTTACTTTTACTGACGTAGAGCTTCAACATGGGGTGACCGGAAGTGTTCGCCGGGTAAAATAACAGCGATCAGAAGGTTGTTCTGTCATTTATTTCACCCGAATTAACATTCCGAACAGACCGAGTATAGCAAAGGCCAGAAATGCCGTTGTATTGGAAAACACTTCGATCGTATAACCTGCCATAGATGAGCCAAGGAATTGCCCAACACCCAGCGCGAGAAAGGCAAGGCTAATTCCGATGGACACATTTGGACTGAATAGTCTCGTCGCCCAAACGATAAATACACTTGTCAGGAAAATATACGTGCTGCCAAATATGATCGCAGAGATGAGACTGGCAGTCATTGATGGCAGAAGGATAACCCCGAGCGAAATAGCCAATAAAAGTATGCCTATTCGGTAGGACCACCCAATCTCGAATCGTTCAATAATGCGACCAGCGCATCCACCGAGTATCCCCATAACCCCCATCACAATCCAGAACAACACGGCTTCCGAATCGGAGGCCCCTTTCTCGTCTGTGAGGAAGTTCCGGGCAAAGGTCCAGTAGATTGCAGAACTGAAACCTGTCAACAGACAAGCCATGAGCAGAGCAGACCCTGGTCTGGTAGGTTTCATACATGTCCAGAGAGATTTGGTACAAGGAAGCGTCTTGGTTGCCGGAATAACACGTCTGTTCCACAAAAGAACCACAACACCGATTACAGCAAACAGGATGTAGGTTAGACGCCAGTAATCCGTGAACAGCCAGTAGAGTGGGCCCGATATTACAATCCCGAAGCTGGTTCCGGTGTTAATCCAGCTGTTGCCTCTTGCTTGTAGCTCGGGAGCAAGCTCGGCATTAACCGTGTTACCGAGGGCTGGAGAGGCCAAGCCTGTACTCAAACCTGCTAGAAATATACTAAATGTAAGAACCCATGCATTCTGAGCCAAGGCGATGCCGGTTAATCCGAGCACTGCGCTGATCCCTGCCAATTGAATGACATAATGATGTCCCTTGCGATTAATCAACAATGGTGCAGTTAGAAGGGACAGACAGTAGGCAATATACGTTCCTGAGTTAATCGCGCCAGAGGCTGCATCATTCAATTGTAAGGCTTCCGAAATTTCCGGCATAAACAATCCATAACTGAATCGCCCGAATGCATAACATACAGCGATAAGTGCAATGCCTGGAAAGATAATTTTTTTCATTAAATCCACCGCCTTTTAGATAGAACGATCATTATATTTCTCATTAAATAAAAAAGTGAGTTGAACTACTAACTCACCCGGAATAGCATTAATTGAAACTGGTCTGCGTCAAATGGATCAGTTCACGGCAGACGTTATTTACATTTTCTGTCTCAGCAAGTGCCGTGGAACCCTCCAGCAGCAGGGAGAATCGCAATAGATCTCGATCACTTGCAACAGGCGCCAATGTTTGAATTAAAGTTCGCATATGTCTTTTGTGCGCATTTACTGTCTGGACGATGATATGGTCTGTATGACCTCCGAATTCTTCTTTGGCGCGTAAAAATAAGCAACCTCGTGATTCGTGTTCCTTCAACCAGGTTGCATGTCCTTCAGCCAGATTGAGAAACATAGGTTGTGCTTTATTGTCTGCATATTGCCTGAGCTGTTCTAAATAACGCTGTTCGCGTCGCAAGAGTACCTGGACAATGAGATCATCCTTGGACTCAAAGTGATTGTATAGCGTCATAATCGCAATCCCGGCATCCGTGATAATCCGCTTCAAACCGATGGAATGGAAGCCATGGAGGTAGAATAATTCTTCAGCCACGTTCAAAAGCATTTCTTTTTTGCTGCTCATATTCAATGATACTCTCCCTTCAAAATAAGATAGAACGATCATTATACTTGTAGGCTATAATAATTCGTAGACATTGTCAAATGTTGTGACTCCCCTTTTCTTTGGTTAGTTCAAAGCCTGGGCAGGGCGTTATATGAACAACGTCTTTGCACATTAACCGGACATATGAGAGCACAACATGACAGGTTTTTGGGTGGTTTATCCGTTATATTAGACATCAAGGAGTGATTATTACATGAACTGGATCAACGCATTACAGGTCGCTATTCAATATATGGAAGACCACTTGCTCGAAAATATGACGATGGAGCAGATTGCAGCACAGGTCCATATCTCTCCTTTTCATTTTCAACGTACCTTTGCCTTATTAACGGATGTTACTGTAGCCGAGTACCTAAAACGCAGACGATTGACACTGGCGGCACATGAGCTTCTACAAAGTGATCACAAAATCATTGATCTGGCGTTTAAATACGGTTATGACACACCGGAATCTTTCTCCAAAGCATTTCGTAGACAACATGGGATCGCACCCAGTGAGGCTCGTAAGAATGGTAACGCTATCCAATCGTATAATCGTCTGGTGATTCAAGTGAGTCTAAAAGGAGCAGAACCGATGAAATATAAAATCGTTGAACATCCCGAATTTACGTTGGTCGGAGTAGAGCAGACTTTCTCATATGCAGATGGAGAACATCTGCAAGGAATCGGAAAGATGTGGCAGGAAGCGTGGACGAGCGGTACAGAGGATCGTTTATTTGAACTGAACAACAGGGATATTCCAGGGTTACTTGGCGTCGTTGTGGATCAGAGCGAAATCCAGGAAAAACAGATGCAATACTGGATTGCTACGACTTACGATGGTGAAGTACCGGAAGGATTATCAAGCTTCACTATGCCTGCTTCCAAATGGAGTGTATTTGAAGTAGAAGGCCCGATGCCGGAGAGTATGCAGCTTCTATGGAAACGGATTATTTCGGAATGGTTTCCATCCAACCCGTATGAGCACGCATATATGCCGGAGCTGGAAGTATATCCGGGGCCCAATCAACCGCCACAAATCTGGATACCGATTAAATAAATTTTAACCGTTTCAAACTCGATCATTGTAGCCCATAAACATTCGGATAACCGAAGCTGTTTATGGGTTATTTGGTTGTGATTAATCAGAGATTCGAAGTTGTACAGAGGATGTTCAAGCGTTGTTCATTTTATTGCGGATAGGTAAACATGATATATTGGAACGAAGGTTAACAGCAATAAGAGGACAACGAGGTAAACCGCAGGAGGCAGATATGTTATATGAGAACCCATTCATTCAGACGATCATCCAACACGAGCAATTAATGCGTGACCTGCGGAGAGTTCGTAGTCTCCATTTGCCTCAAAGTTACATAGGTGCAGGATATATTCGTAATTATTGAATAATAAGTGATTTGCGGAATAGTGGGTACAAGAAGGAGTGTCTACGGATTTGATAAAAAAGTTCTTACAAAAAAATGGACTGATCATTGATCTTGTCCTGTTGGCATGTTTTGTGGCGTTCCTGGCCTTCTGGGGCCAAAGATTCCCAGTCATGTTTTTCGGAATGATCACGGTGGCTTTTATCGTTCTAAGACGGATTGACTATCAGAAGCATGTTATTCTGAAACGGATTATCCTTACCGGAATTAGCGTGGCTGCCGTCTCTTTTGTCATTATCGAAGCCCTTGTATTCACACAGCTCGGTGCGAATGATCCGGATGAGGCAGACTATGTCATTATTCTGGGTTCAGGCATCCGTGGAACGGAATTGTCATTGACCCTGAAACAAAGGTTGGATGCAAGTTTGGACTACATTCGCAGCCACCCTCAGACACCCGTCATTGTATCGGGTGGGCAGGGACCTGGAGAATCCATTCCTGAAGCGCTCGCCATGAAAAACTATCTAATTGAACAGGGGATTAACCCCGTCCAAGTCATTATGGAAGATCGCTCCACAAGTACACAGGAGAATTTGGCCTTTTCCAAAAGAATCATTCTTGAATCCGGGTTAGAGCACCCTGAGATCATGATTGTCACCAGTGACTATCATATGTTCCGTTCCAAATACATCGCTGTCAAGAACGGTTATGCAGCAGAATACGGCATATCGGCCCCGTCACCGGGTTATCTGAAACCCGTCAACATGATCCGTGAATATTTTGCTACGATCAAAACATTTATCTAATGCACATGACAGAAAAAAGCAAACAGGACGAAGCGGAGATCTATGATCTATGCTTCGTCCTGTTGCATATAAGGATGGCTATTGCTCCTTAACGATAGGTTATTTTTCTGAAGGAGCAGGTACAGTTACTGAAACCTTATCCCCAGGGAGAGCTACCATTTCAGGAGATTCACCAGTAAAAGGAACAGTGGCTGATTCTACAACTTTAGCCTCAGAAGGTTCAGTAGTAGATGGAACAGTAGTAGAAGGTACAGTAGCAGACGGAACTGGCACAGCTTCGGAAACTTCATCCTCAGGGAGAGCCACGATCTCAGGAGTTTCGGAAGTAGAAGGAGCAGTTACAGCTTCGGAAATTCCAACCTTGTTGGGAGAAGCTACGATTTCAGAAGATCCACCCGTAGAAGGAACAGTCACAGCTTCAGAAGCCTCAGCCTCCACTTTAACCGTGTGGTTTGATGCCCATACGGCGGTGGACGTACTTACACCTGTAATAAGCAGGAGGGCTCCCATACTTAACATCCAATGTTTCTTTTTCAGTTTCTTTACATTAAACATAATCATCAATCTCCTTTTTAATTGTTTGCCTTCACCCGATAGGGACGAACAAAATTGAGCAGGCATTTTCTTGGTTCCCGCCATCACATTTAAAATTGTCTCACCATATCGTCTGCGTTCTTCGTGGGACATCTCTTTCACCACATCTTCATCACAGGCCAACTCGCTCCAGGTATGAATGTCCCTGCGAATCATATGAATCAGGGGATTGAACCAGTGCAGGGCACTAACCCCCAAGGTCAAAGCTTTGACCCACAGATCTTTATGTTTTAGATGTACCAACTCATGATGAATTACCATACTGATGTCCATTTTCACCGTATTTTCGGGTGGCAGATATATCGTGGGTTTAAACAAGCCAACCAGTATAGGGCTTCGTACTAGCGTGCTGTGAGCAAGCGTGATATTACGTTTGAGACCCAAAGCTTCTTTGATTAATGGTAGCTGTACAGCTGCTTCACTATGACAGAGGACTGGGGTACGTGTACGAGATAATTCATTCAGAAATCTTCGATAACAGTACACCTGCCATGCAGAAAAACCAATGACTCCAATGCCCCAGACGCATAACAAGAACCAGGCTGTGGTTACCGAGATGGTTTGTTCCGGGATAAACGTTCCTGCAAGTACATCCGAAGCTGCTGCATTCTCCGTACCTGGTATAGTTGATGTCGTTTGGAATGCAATATCCAAAAGCCATGAAAGGCCAAGAGATACCGGGAACAGATAAAACAAGATAGCCAGTTTACCGAGTCTGTAGAGCCACTTGGTCGGAAAGACAGAACCGGGTATAAGTCGTAGTGCCAAAATACAAACAGAAACGATACTTCCCGCCACGGTCAGGCTGCACAGAATCTCAAAAAAGATATTCATCATCTGCACCTACTTTTCCGAAAGCCATTTTTTCAGTTCTGAAATGTCATCGTCTGAAAGCTTGTCACCGTCATACATGGCCGAAACCAAATTCTTGACTGAACCTTGATACAGTCCATCAAGAACATGCTGCGTTTCCTGTAGTTTGTAATCTTCGGGTTTCAGAAGAGGCTCATAATCATTGGTCCGTCCACGTCTCGTGACGGTAAGAGCGCCTTTATCCACCAACCGTGACAGAAAGGTAGACATGGTCTGCGCTTTCCACGCTTTCCCCTTCTCAGCAAATATGTCTAATAGTTCTGTGGAGGTGACCGGTGGGGCGCATGACCATATAACAACCATTAACTCCATTTCTGTTTCGGATAATTTTTGAATCTGGTTCACAGTGAACACTCCTTAACATCGTTATGCGTCCATAACGATCGTATTACTACACTACGTAGTACGTATAAACTACTACAACTTGTAGTGGATAGTCAAGTTATCCTGATAGATGATTGCCAAACCATGTTATAATATAGGTCATTAATAGAAGAACGATGTAGGAGTGAATGATCATTACAGCATATCAATTACCTGCTCTCTATGAGCAGAAGCGAATTTCAATGCAAGCGATGGAAGAGATTGTACGCCTGTTGGCGCAGGCACCACTATTATATGATGATGGACAGGGCATCCAGGTTCAGGATTACATGGGAGGCTTGGAGGTCGAACTTGAGCATGAGGTACGCCGTGCAGTGACCGAGTTGTACGAACTGGCTGTTCAGGCCTGCCGGGTCTTCGCCGATCCATTGGCGTACGAGCAACTTCAGGATGCGCTTGGGTTACAGGCTGAGTTATGGCAGGAGGAAGTGCTTACTCTTGCAAAGTGGATGGACTGGCTGAAGCAGATCAGTGAAGGAAAGAGAACACTGCCCGAGTACAACTTTACAGCCATGCTTGGCAATCTGCCAGATGGATTCATGATCCATGATTTTTATGATGAACTCCGATATCAGCTGGAACAAAACCCTGCAAACGCATGGGCTATCGAAGAGCGGGATCGCTTGTACGCAGCTCTTGGTGCGAAATAAATCAAACCAACGGGTCACCGGCGGTGTTAATCTAATATCTGTATTTTGCATGCATAGAAACATTCCAATCTATATCTTGCGAATTCTTTACCCAGTATGGGAAATGAGGGGATACCGTGAAGAAGGTTGTATTAGCTGGTGGAACGGGATTTGTTGGACAGGATTTTGCCCAAAGATTCAGAAAGCTGGGGTATGAGGTGTTAATTATCTCGCGTCAGCCCGGTCATATTGCCTGGGAGGATCGTGCAGGAATTATAGGGGCACTGGAAGAAGCAGAAATGTTGATTAACCTGGCAGGTAAATCGGTGAACTGCCGTTATACGGATGAGAATCGCAAAGTCATTCTGGAATCCAGAACCCGTACAACGCGCATTCTCGGGGAAGCCGTCCTAGCTTGTAATCAACCTCCCGAACTATGGATTAATTCGAGTACAGCGACCATATACAGACATGCTGAAGATCGTCCCATGACGGAAAAAGAGGGCGAGATTGGCTCCGGATTCTCGGTCGACGTTGCCAAGGCATGGGAACAGGCTTTCTTCGAATTCAGTCTGCCGTCTACGCGTCAGATTGCACTTCGGATTGCGATTGTGCTGGGCGAGGGCGGCGTGATGGTGCCCATGACGAACCTCGTCCGTTTTGGACTGGGAGGATCTCAAGGCGCAGGAACACAGCAGTTCAGCTGGATTCATATCGAGGATCTCTTCCGCATGGTAATTTATCTGCAAGAGCATCCACACTTGAATGGTGTGTTCAATGCGTCCTCTCCGCATCCGGTGACGAATCGGGAGCTAATGGCGCGTCTGAGAGAACAGATGGGGGCGCGGATTGGACTACCTTCTCCTCGCTGGATGCTTGAACTGGGCGCACGCTTCATTCAGACCGAGACGGAACTGGTTCTCAAAAGCCGTTGGGTGATTCCCGAGCGAATGGAGAGGGAAGGCTTCACGTTCACATACGGTACACTAGATGCAGCTCTTGCCGAGATTTTGAATAAGAAGAAATGACATTTCATAACAAAAGAAAACACAACAGGAAGGGCAGAGGCATCTGCCCTTTTGTTATATATGTTCAACTAAACATTTACACGATAACGGAGAGGATAGAAATAACTTGAAGAAGCGAAGCGGTCGCCTAAAAGCTTTCTGAAAGAAAGCTGCATCGGAAGCATATGCTTATCCCCGGATTTCCCCATTTTACAAAAGGAATCAAAAAAATCTGGGGATAACAGCGATCGGAAAGTTGTTCTGTCATCGCAGTGTCTGTGTAAGTACAATTAGCTGAATATATATTAATCAGTCAGATGAACAGAAAGAGGTTGGGGAAATGCAACTTAGAAGAGTAAGGATCGCGGGAACAGGGAAGTACCTGCCTGAACAGGAAGTCACCGATGAGGAACTGGATCGCCGCTTGGACGTGCCTGCGGGCTGGGTTAGCAAAGCTACAGGCGTAGGTGTACGTCATTATGCTTCGGGTGAAGAAACCTCCTCTTTTATGGGCGCGCGGGCTGCGGAAGCTGCACTGGCGGATGCAGGATTACAATTCAGTGATATCGACTGTCTGGTGTGCACCAGTGGCACGAAGGAACAACCGTTGCCAAGTACGGCGGTATTTATCCAGCAGGCCATGGGGCAGGAAGATTCTGGCGTACCTGCTTTTGATATGGATGCAACCTGCCTGAGTTTCCTGAACGGACTCGATGTGATCTCCTATATGGTAGATGCCGGACGTTACCAGCGAGTATTGCTCGTAGCCACCGAGATTGCCTCAGCCGGACTGAATTGGTCTGATAAAGAGAGTGCGGCCCTGTTCGGAGATGGAGCGGCCGCTGTTATTATTGAGCGTTCGCCTGAAGGGTCATCCTCTCAGATTGTACATGCTTCCCTTCAAACCTACAGCCGAGGTGCTCGCTTCTCGGAGATTGCAGGTGGAGGTACACGGCTGCATGCTTCGAATTATAAGGCAGATCAGCCTGAACCCTACCTTTTTCATATGGATGGACAGGCGATCTTCCGCATGGCTTCCAGACTTTTGCCTGGATTCATTGGTGATATGCTGCAGGCGACCGGGAATCGAATGGAGGATTTCCAATTGGTCATTCCTCATCAGGGAAGTGCGATGGCGATGAGACTGATTCGCAAGAAGCTTGGCATTGCTGAAGATCGGTTTATGGACATCACACGAAATCACGGCAATACGATTGCGGCATCAATCCCGATGGGGCTGCATGAAGCGATTAAACAACAGCGTATTCAGCGTGGAGATCGGGTGTTGATGATTGGCACGGCTGCCGGATTATCATTGGGAGGACTCATTTTTGACTACTAGATCTGGGAAAACTGGACATCGTACAGCTGATTCTCTCCGTGTGTTGCTTACAGGCGGAAGGGCTCCCGTAACGCTTGATCTGGCACGCATGCTTCGCCGAGCAGGCCATCGGGTCTATGTTGCGGAGAGTGCCATACGGCATCTGACCAGATCATCCAGTGCAGTGGAACAGTGCGCTGTGGTCCCATCGCCGCGTCATGACACAGCTGCGTATCTGGCGGAGTTGGAACAGTTGGTTCAGGATTGGCAGATTGACCTGCTGATCCCAATGTGTGAAGAAGTCTTTTATGTTGCCCAAGGGGCAGACAGATTGCGTGTATATTGCCGTGTTCTGGTTACAACTCTGGAGCAGCTGCATGAGCTGCACCATAAATATGATTTTATCCAGCTTGCAGGGTCACTTGGTCTTTCGGTTCCGGATACACACCTGATCCAAAGTCGGCAGGAATGGATGGAAGCTCAGTCTGTTCTGGGAAAAGTAGGAGATTGGGTATGGAAACCGGTGTATTCCCGCTTCGCAGCCAAAGTTCGCATGCCAACACTCATGAACGATGAGGCTAGGGCAGGGACGGATCAGGAAGGAAACGTAAGTGAAAAGAAACGTCGACATTTCCGTAACGACCCTCCGGACGAGGTAGCACTATCATCTATTTCACCTTGGGTTGCACAGGCCTACATTCCTGGTCAGATGTTATGTACATACAGCATAGCGTATGAAGGGCAACTGGTTGCACATGCCACTTACGACAGTCGCTATCGTACAGGAAGCGTGGGAGCCAGTGTTTTTTTTGAACAGGTGGAACATGAGGATGCCCTTGCGTGGGTGAGACAATTTGTTGAGGCAACGGGGTTTAGCGGACAGATTGGGTTTGATTTTATAGAAGGTCAGGACAGGCGAGTGTACGCGATTGAGTGTAATCCGAGGGCAACGAGTGGGATTCATCTGTTTCACCCCGGAGATGACTTGGTGCGTGCATTGACTGAACCGGAGACGTTGGTCAAGGAAGGAAAAATGATCACGCCCGCACGGGGCAGCAAAGCCATGCTCATGCTTCCCATGCTGGGAAGTGGAGTACAGCAGATCTTAGGCAAAGGAAAGCTCCGTGCATGGATAGCAGCATGGCGTGGAACCAGGGATGTGGTCTATGTAGGGCAGGATATCCAGCCTGTATTGGAACAATTCGGAGTGGTGCTAGCCGCATGGCGTCTGGCAAGATCGCAGAAGTGCTCGCTGACTGAAGCTTTGACTCATGACATAGAATGGAACGGTGAACAACAATGAATAGAGCATTGGTTACGGGAGCTACGGGATGTCTGGGCAGGCACCTAGCGATGCGGCTTGCCAAAGAGGGATGGGAAGTCACTGGCATGGGCCGACAGCCAAAGGTTGGTGCAGAACTTGAGTTGGCAGGAATCCGATTCCTGAATGGAGATATACGGGATGAGGCTGCAGTGAACGAAGCGTGTGTGGGGCAGGATATGGTCTTTCACTGTGCGGCACTATCATCGCCATGGGGTAAATATCGTGACTTTTACAGCAGCAATGTGGAAGGAACGCAGAATCTTGTAGATAGCTGCCTGCATAATGAAGTACAGCGATTCATACATGTCTCAACTCCGAGTATATATTTTAATTACAATCCGCGATATAACGTACATGAGAATGATCCGTTGCCATCCAAACCAGCCAATCATTATGCAGCCACGAAGCTTCTCGCTGAGCAGGTTGTAATGGAGGGGCATGCGAAGGGACTTCCATCGATCATGATTCGACCGCGAGCGATCTTTGGTCCGTATGATCAGACGTTATTTCCCAGAATTGTCGCAGCAAACGCAAAATCGGGCGTGCCCATGATCGGTGGTGGACAGGCTTTAATCGATCTGACATGTGTGGATAATGTGGTGGATGCCCTATTATTGTGTCGCGATGCCTCTGACGAAGCGCTCGGCAGAGCCTACAATATCTCGAATGGCGATCCAAGGGCGTTTAATGAGTTGGTGAGCAGTCTGTTTGGCATGCTGGATATGCCCTTGCGTCGTCGAAACATTCCTTATCGGATGGCATATGGTGTGGCAGCGTTGCTAGAGCGAGTTCATGGCTCTATTCCTGCGTTGGGTGAACCTGCGTTGACACGGTATACAGTCGGCTCCTTATCCATCCCACAGACGTTGGATATTACGGATGCACGGGAGCAATTGGGGTACGTCCCTCGGGTGTCCATTGAAGAGGGGTTACAACAATTTGCAGACTGGTGGAAGGCTGAATCATGCTGACAACAACTCCGGTGAAACTATATTTGGGTGCGGCGGGTTACTGTACACATCCAGAGTTTCTGACGCTGCGTGGTGGTCGATTGAGTCCAGTACATTTCCCGGCAGGATTTGCCTGCATCATTCATCCCGTACATGGACCGATCCTGTTGGATACGGGATATAGTTCCCGCTTTTTTGAGGAAACGGCTCATTTGCCTAATGCAATGTATCGTCATATTACACCAGTGGTCTATCGTGAAGAGGATAGTGCCGTTCATTTTTTGGCTCGAATTGGACTGAAAGCTTCGGATATTCGGTATATCATCCTCTCTCATTTTCACGGCGATCATATTGCGGGTGTACGAGATTTCCCAGAGGCACAATTCATCTATCTGCCAAGAGCCTATGATGCTGTGCGCTCACTTGGTCCGATTGCGGCTGTAAAAGCAGGTTTTCTTGCGGGGCTGTTGCCCGAGGATTTTATAGTCAGATCATTGCCAGTTACGTGTGAGCCTGAGCGATGGATAAGAGCGGGGGAAGCTTTCCCTTTTGATGAGGTCTACGACATCTTTGGTGATGGCAGTCTGCTTGGGGTGGATGTATCCGGTCATGCGGAAGGCATGATGGGACTCCTGTTGCGCACAGAAGAACATGACTATTTTCTCTGCGCGGACGCGGTATGGTCGAGTCGGGCTTTTCGTGAACAGCGCAGACCGAATATTTTTGCTGGAATCATTATGTCGAATCGACAGGAATACCATCGTAACTTTGACAAGCTGGTTCAGCTGCATCAGCAATCTCCCCACATTCGGATTGTGCCGAGTCATTGTCGAGATGTACTGGACGCTTGGGGTGCAGGAGGGCTGAAACGATGAGTAATACCTTTCGTATTGTGGTTCATTATGCACTCGCACGTGGGCTGCGAACATGGAAAACACGAGAACAACTTGAGCGCTGGCAAGAGCGCCGGATTATTCGGCATGTTCATCAGATCCGTGCCCGATCTCCGTTTTACCGGAAGTGGTGGGGTGGCGTGGACGCAACCGACTGGAGAAGCTTTCCGTTGATTGACAAATCAACCATGATGGAATATTTTGATACACTGAACACGGTGGGTATTACCAAGGACAAAGCGCTGGCTCTTGCAGGTGAAAGTGAAGAAACACGTGACTTCAAACCTTCCATTCAAGGTGTGACGGTTGGACTGTCTTCGGGCACGTCAGGGAACCGGGGGATATTTTTGGTGAGTGATCGGGAGCAGGATGCGTGGACGGGTACGGTGTTGGCCAAGTTGCTGCCTGGTGGACTGTGGAAACCTGCGAAGATTGCGTTTTTCCTGCGGGCCAACAGTAATCTGTATGAATCGGTGCAACGTGGAAAATTGCAGTTTCAGTACTTTGATCTGCTGGAACGTGTGGAGACCTTGGTTAAGCGGCTGGAAACCTACCAACCTACCGTGTGGGTGGCTCCTCCATCCATGCTGCGTCTGTTGGCGGATGCGTATGTGGCAGGATATCTGACTGCTGTACCGGATAAAATCATCTCTGTTGCCGAGGTGCTGGACCCCCTGGATCGCAAGGTGTTGGAGAAGATCTTCGGACAGACCGTTCATCAAGTCTATCAGTGTACAGAAGGGTTCCTGGGTGCAACCTGTCGTTATGGCACACTGCATTTGAATGAAGATATCGTGCATATTGAAAAAGAGTTCATTGATCCCGCCACCCGACGGTTCGTGCCCATTATTACGGACTTCTCCAGAACATCACAGCCGATCATCCGGTATCGGCTGAATGATATTCTGACCGAGGCGGCGCTGCCATGTGCCTGTGGTTCCCCGTTTACTGCCATTGAGCGGATTGAAGGCCGCTGTGATGACACGCTTTATTTTTCAAACATGCATACGGGTGAGGCGGTACCGGTCTTTCCGGATTTCGTTACCCGTTCGGTCATTGCGGCTTCGCCGGATATTGAACATTATCGTGTGGTGCAGCAAGGGGACGGAACAATGGAGGTATCCCTTCGACTTGGCGGGAACGCAGTGATGGCTCAGGTTGAGACCAATGTACTGCTGGAACTGATGAAGCTGGGAGAGCGGCTTGAATGCACCTTACCTGAGATCAGATTTGTACCGTATACGTTTGAACCGGGACTTACGAAGCTGCGCAGGGTGGAGAGACGGCATAATGGAGTGGCGGATTAAGCAGCAGGGGCCGTGCGGTATAGGTAGGAACGGGAAGTAAGTAATTTACCGAGGAAAGAAGGACACACCGTGACAGTAGAGGAAAACTTAACAGAAGCCGGACAGGGACGGATTAATGCAGGTTCTGATGTAGTGAAAAAGACGAAGGAAGGAACTAACGCTCCGGTGGCCTTAATTACGGGTACATCCAGTGGTTTCGGTATGCTTACCGCGATCACCCTTGCCAAGCAGGGATACCTTGTTGTTGCTACAATGCGTGATCTGAGTCGAAGAGAAGAATTGGTGAAACTGGCTGAACAGGCGGGGTTAGCTGAACGTTTGCAATATGTGCAACTGGACGTGACCGATGCTGAATCGGTGCAGAAAGCTGTGCGGTCCGTACTTCATAATAATGGCCGAATCGACATGCTGGTGAACAATGCGGGATTTGCGGTGGGCGGGTTCATTGAGGAAGTGTCAATGGAGGATTGGCGGCGCCAGATGGAAACAAATCTATTTGGATTAATCGCTGTGACACGTGCGGTCCTGCCTGTGATGCGTGAACAGAAGCAGGGGTTAATTATAAATTTGTCCAGCGTCAGTGGGTTGTCCGGTTTTCCAGGGTATGCGCCCTATGCTGCCTCCAAATTCGCTGTGGAAGGATTCACGGAAAGTTTACGGCATGAGATGTCTTTGTTCGGTGTTCGGGTGGTATTAGTTGAGCCTGGCTCTTATCGCACACCGATCTGGAATAAAGGTTTGGGTGAGATTCACCGGAGCGAGGACTCTCCGTATAAGCATAAGCTGGACGCGGTTCTTCGTTATTCCAAACATGCGAGCGAGACGGCACCTGATCCACAGGAGGTAGCCGATCTGATTGGCCGAATTGCACGGATGCGTGCACCAAGACTTCGATATGCTTTGGGAAAAGGTTCGCGTGTGCTCATCATAGGTAAAGTACTGCTACCCTGGAAGTGGCTGGAGTGGATCATCGCCCGTGGATTAAAATAGAGATAAGGTACGAGTCACGATTGCGTATTTTCCGAAAAGGAGAGATTAGCCATATTCGAATTTATCGTCATTATTTTACTTCTTGCGATTGTGGGTCTGCTCTTTCATATCAATAGTAAGCTGCCAGCGCGTGACCGGGTGAAGGAAGCAATGGAACGGGATCGGAATCAGAAACATAATCAGGATGCTCCAAATTAAAACGCGGAGGTTACCAATGAAAATGGCATTCGTTTTGTTTGATGGACTGACTTTCCTTGATTTTGCAGGATTTTATGATGTGATCAATCGGTTGAATTTCTTTGAACCTACCAAAGGAACGACGTGGGAAACCTGTGCCATGACAGACCAGGTCACGGATGAGTCTGGTCTAACATTGAAGGTGGATCGAGTGAAGCCTGACCTATCGGAATATGATCTCGTGTTTATCCCCGGAGGCATGGGAACGCGCAAGCTTCGATATGACGAGACCTTTGTAGGTTGGCTGAAACAGGCTGAGTCTGTGCCTTTGAAGGTTTCGGTGTGCACAGGCTCTCTGCTGCTGGGTGCGGCTGGTTTTTTATCCGGCAAAAAAGCAACAACACATCCCCGTGCATATAATTTGCTTGAGCCGTATGTCACCGAGGTGATTCAGAAGCGGATTGTAAAAGATGGAAATGTAATTACTGCCGGTGGTGTGGCCACGTCCATTGACCTTGGGATTTATGTTGTTGGGTTGCTTGCAGGACAGGAAGCGGCAGCGAATGTAAAACTTCAGATCGATTATCCTTATGAGATGCAGGGAGTGGTCGAAGAATGAATGCAGATCGCAAGCAAGAGACTTATATCATTCGCAATATTCAGCGGGATGAAGCAGACATCTACTGGCCTTTGCGACTGGAAGCACTGAAAACACATCCTGAAGCCTTCGGGGCTTCGTTCGAGTTGTCCATTCAACTCCCCATGAGTGAAGTGCAGGAGCGCATACATAATGAACCGGATGATTATATTCTGGGAGCATACACAGAAGAAGGAACCTTGGCGGGAATGATGGGTTTCAAAAGAGAATATGGCCTAAAGCTCAGGCACAAAGGCATGATCTGGGGCGTCTATGTTGCTCCGCCATATCGGGGAAGTGGGCTGGCTTCGCTCTTGCTCCGCGAGGTGCTGGATCGTGGAAGACATCTGGAAGGCATCAAGCAGATTAATCTGAGTGTAGTGACAACGAATGAATCAGCCCGACGTTTATACGAGCGATATGGATTTGAAGTTTTCGGCATCGAGCGTAACGCATTGGAAGTCAACGGTCAGGGATATGATGAGGCGCATATGAATTACTTTTACACGGAGCATTCAACATTGAATGAAGATACCAGCACAGGAGGAGTCCGATGACAGATCAATTTGAACTTGAGATCGACGGTGTTTCCTTTGTCTTAAAAGAGTCTCATTCTTTCGACTGGTTACAGCCCTTGGGTACGGTCTTTCGCGTATTCGATCAGCAGGATTCAGGGAATCTCTCTTTTGGTATTGTGCAAAAGGATGGAAAGCGATTGTTCGTTAAATATGCGGGAGCACATACAATTCATGCGAATCATACGGGAAGTCCCCCGGAAGCCATTCGTAATCTGAAATCATCTGTTTCCGTTTACGAAGATTTGGCGCATGACACGTTGATTCGACTAACGGATCATTTTGCAACGGATGAGGGGTATGCCTGTGTATTCGATTGGGTGGATGGGGAGTGTTTGCATTCCCACTGGTATTTTCCGCCTCCGGCCAAATATGAAGATCCGCGTTCGCCCTACTATCGGTTCAGACAACTCCCAGTGCAGACAAGTATTCAGGCAATGGAGCAGATTCTGGATTTTCATATCGAGGTGGAACGAAGAGGCTATGTGGCTGTAGATCTGTATGATGGCAGTCTGATCTATGATTTTGACAGAAACTTTATGAAAATTTGTGATATCGACTTGTATCGGAAGGGCTCTTTTATCAATACCATGGGTCGTATGTGGGGATCTTCCCGCTTTATGTCTCCCGAAGAGTTTGAGCTAGGTGCACCCGTAGATACTGTTACCAATGTATTCAATATGGGGGCAATGGCGTTTGGTTTGCTTGGCGGGGAGAAAGATCGTTCCTATGCCAGATGGGATGCCGGAGAAGCGTTGTATCAGGTTGTGATACGTGCAGTGAGCGATGATCGGTCCGAGCGGTACGCAACGATTGCGGAATTGGGTGACTCCTGGAAACAAGCCGCGATTAAAGGTCAATAGTGAGTGGGTGGAATTTTCGCAAATATGCAAAATCCATTCGTATATGTGTGTGAAATCCCGTATAATGGAAATTATTAAGGGGGTGCAGATGATGTGCAGATATGCCTTGTCAGGACCATATAAAGACATCTATGCATGTTTCATTTGTCGCAAATCATTTAAACAAGTTTCCAGACATGACCTGAGCCCTGAGGTGGTGGCACAACTTGAATATAAATGCCCGCAATGTGCCAAGTCTATGGTCAGCATGGGACAGGATTTCCAGGCGCCCAAGCAAAATGATACCAAACAATGGACCAAAGTGATGATGCTGTATCGTCATGGTTTTACCTATCATAATTGCGGGTGCGGGGCTGGATATCGACCTGCAGAATTACGTCAATTATCCGAATTTCTGGAGCAGCAGGAAGCTGGTAAAGGCAGTGTAGGCAAACGATTATTGCGAAGGTTAACTTCATAGTTATGGTTCCAAAATCCAACCTGTCGTCTATGGGAATGTTGAAAATACAGGTGAGTACTTTATATAGTATTAACGAGCAGCAGCGTCTATTAAGCATCAACGAGCCGGGTGGTGGGCAGGCTCCAGCCATTTTTATCGGCATGACTTCTGCTGGTTCACTGATCTATTATCATGAGCAGTTACCGCCGGATCTAATGGATGAGTTGGGGAAGGATTGCGAGCTTCCATTGGATATTCCGAAACTGATTCGAAAGGTGGAGAACTTTGAGCCAGTTAACCGTGTGTGGATGGGACCCGCCTATGCTTTTCCTGAGATATCTTACAAGTGGAATCAGAAGGTTCAGTTGATTGGTCAGGAGCAGCGTTATTTGCTGGCAGAGCATTTCCCTGAATTAACAGACTACTTATATGAAAAAAGCCCTGTTGCCGCTTATGTTATTGGGGATTCTGCTGTGGCAGTGTGTTGCTCCGCAAGGTTTTCCGATCATGGGGCGGAAGCGAGTCTGTATACGGCACCCGGTTATAGAGGACATGGATATGCAGCGGAGACAGTAAAGTGCTGGCAGTATTATGTCAAGGAGCGTGGACGCATGCCAATCTACAGTACATCTTGGGATAATCTTGCTTCACAGCAAGTTGCCCGTAAACTCGGATTAATTCAGTTCGGTGTGGATTTCAGTATCACAACTGTGGATTTGAGGAAGGACTGTGATGTCTGATGATTCGCACTTTCGTACAAAAGGATCTGAAGTATGTCATTGAAGCGCATATCCGAATTTATCGAAACGAGTATAATTATGATCATAGCTTTGCTGAATTTATCACCAATGGCGCGCGTAGATTATATCAATCTGTGGGCTTTGAAGTGAAGGAAGTCCGCAAGCAGATGTTGTCAGGTCAGGAGCTTACCGAAGAACAATGGGAACTTGTTCTGTAGTTGGCCGGGGGCTTGAGCATGAAAGCCGGATCTGTTGTTTTAACTCATTGTTGAAAGGAGTGGCACAGTGAATAGCAGAAGACTGATTCTGGGTTTGTTATCCGTATGCACAGCCTTGACGGTAGTAGCATGTTCGACTCGGACAGAAGACCAAGCATTATCAGAAACCATTGAAAGCAAGTTGCAGCAGATGGTTAGCGACCCTGTCCTCGTGACCAGCAGTAATCCCAATGATTATATTGGTGGTAACCGGGAGGCTTACGACGACATCTTGAATACGGGTGAGGCAGGACTGCCTTTCCTGTTACAGCAGCTCGAATCCAGTCCGGATAATGGTCTCAAGGAATGGATCATGGCTCAGGCAAGTACTGAACTGCTCGGAGAGCATAACCCTGTAGAGGCGTGGCATAGTGGCAAGGACTGGCTCAAGCAGTATAAAATGAACGTAGAATAATGGTTTATCTTCTCTATAGTACCTGACTTAGCGGAAGTAATAGAGGGGGCGGAATCGATTCTGAAGAAGCGATAGCGTTCGCCTTTGTCTCCGATTAGAAGAACGATCCGTAACCGGAATGGTTCCCGCAAGCCGTCAAGCACTGTAGTGTGTGATGAGCCGGAAGTACAAACCTCACCTCCAGTCAGCATGAGCAGCATTGAGAGGTTCTTGGAACCCGAAAGAATACATTATAGAGGTGAAATCCTTGAAAAAGAAAATTGCTTTTTTTGATTCAGGCATCGGTGGTTTAACCGTTTTGCATAAGGCATTACAACAGTTTCCGGAAGAACAATTTCTGTATTATGCGGATACTTTGCATGTCCCTTATGGAACCAAATCTGCGGATGAGGTTAGAGGACATATTTTTGATTGTGTGGAAGCCATCGTTCAGGAGGATGTTCAAGCAATAGTGATTGCTTGTAATACAGCAACAAGTCTGGCTGTGAAGGATCTGCGCGCCAAGTACGATATCCCGATCATTGGCATGGAGCCTGCGGTGAAACCAGCCGTGGAGATGAATCGTGATAGTGGAAAGAGAGTGCTTGTATTTGCCACGGCCCTCACCTTGAGCCAAACCAAGTATAACGAACTGGTATCGCGTGTTGATGATCACCACAGTGTGGATTCCATTGCGCTGCCGGAACTTGTGGAGTGGTGTGAACAACTACATTTTGAACCGGACAAAATCGCTGATTATTTCAGGTTGAAGCTGGCAGATCTCGATCTTCATGGGTATGGCACAGTGGTGCTTGGTTGCACGCATTATCCATTCTATACGTCCATTCTGCGCACGGTTCTGCCCGATCATATACAGATTATTGATGGCAGTACAGGCACGGTGAACCATCTGAAGCAGCAGCTTGGACTGGTGGCTCAACATGGAGACAGAACAGGGAAAGAAGTCACTTTCCTCAGTTCATCAGGCCGACTGGAAGAGCAGGAGAAGATGTACAGTGCACTTCAATATCTTGAGATGAACTCCAAGTAAGTTACACCATAGGAGGTGATAGCTATGCAGTCGATTTATCTTATCCGTCACGCCAAGGCCACAGGGCAGGAACCCCATGCAGAGCTTACAGATGAAGGGATCAGGCAGGCTGAAAAACTTGCAGATATCTTGGCTCATCATTCCATAACGTATATTGTCTCCAGTCCATGGAAAAGGGCTGTTCAGACGGCTATGCCACTGGGCATAGCAACGCTGCAACATATACATACGGATGAACGTCTCCAGGAGAGGATACTTAGCTCTCTTGATCTGTCTAACTGGATGGATGTACTGAAACGTACATACGATGATGTGGATTGGGTGGAAGAAGGCGGGGAATCTTCGAGAAACGCGGCTGCAAGGGGGCTGGCACTACTGGAAGAGTTGTGGAGCAGACCGGAACAGCACGCGGCCGTGGTTACACATGGAAACTTGTTATCACTGCTTATTCGTGAGTATGAACCATCCTTTGGTTATGAAGAGTGGAGCAAACTGTCTAACCCGGATGTGTATGTGCTGGAGAGACAACGACCGGATGCAGGGCTGTCCACCATTCGAAGAATGTGGACAGATTAAACAGCAAAAGAGTGCTCCAGCGATATTATATCAGCCAGAACACTCTTTTCGTTTATCCACGGGGCAAGTTTACAATGCGGCAATCATGATCATAACCCATCCAGCCAAAAATGCGACTCCGCCAAGTGGGGTAATGGCTCCCAATTTGCGAACACCCGTAACACTTAAAACGTACAGGCTGCCAGAGAACAGGATGATTCCGGCGAACATCAGCCACCCGGCAAGCATGACGAGCGAAGAGGATTCAAGGCGGTCTGCCAGCAGTCCGATCAGGATGATCCCAAGTCCATGGATGAGGTGATATTGAACACCGGTTTCATAGATTTTGATCATGTCAGCGGATAGTTTGCGCTTGAGCGCGTGTGCGCCAAAAGCACCCAATGCAACAGCCAGGAACATCATAATACTGCCGAGTATAATCAGGGTTTGCAATGTGTTTTTCTCTCCTTTTAAGGGTAATTAGATATAACATCAAAGTGTACTGCACGAGTGTTGTCTACAGTTTGCGCAATTGAATCTGCCCAATGGAGTGATCGGCTTCCTTTTTCAGAATCAGTCTGGCACGTCCTTTGGTTGGCAAAATGTTTTCATGCAGGTTTTTGGCATTGATATCTTGCCAGATCTGGTTGGCCGTACGTACGGTTTCTTCTTCATCGATATTGGCGAATCGTTGATGGAAAAAGGAATCTGTGTTCTGGAACGCTGTATTGCGGAGTAGCTTAAAACGCTCAACGTACCAGTGTCGTATATGCTCTTCTTCCGCATCAATGTAGATGGAAAAATCGAAGAAATCACTAACCAGCAAAGGCGTTTCCTTTTTGATCTGAAGTACATTGATACCTTCAATAATGAGAATATCCGGTTGACAGATCTGCTTCTCTTCTCCTTGAATGACATCGTAGGCGAGGTGAGAGTAGACGGGTGCTTTCACTTCGGGTTTGCCAGATTTCACATCACCCATGAAGTGAATCAGGGATTTGATATCATAACTTTCCGGGAATCCCTTGCGGTTCATGATGCCCTTCTCTTGCAGCACCGCATTGGGATATAAGAAACCGTCGGTTGTGACAAGGTCAACCTTCGGGCTATTCTTACCTCTGGCGAGCAGTGCCTGTAGTAAGCGGGCCGCTGTACTTTTGCCCACGGCAACACTCCCCCCGATTCCAATGATGTAGGGAGTGGGGAGGGCTTCTTTTTTCATAAAGGAGGCCGTCAGTTGATTCAGCTCTCGTGAAACTCTTGCATATAGGTCAATAAAGTGGGTAAGAGGCAAATATATATCTTCGACTTCTTGAATCGATACCTCTTCATTCAATCCCTTTAACTGTTCTAATTCGGCTTCCGTCAGTGGAAGAGTGGTCTGATGTTCTTTAAGTTCAGCCCATTCCTTGCGGTTAAACTCGATGTAAGGAGAGTATAAATTCATGAGATCCCGCTTTCTGTATGTAATATAATTGTGGACACAACCTTTAGTGTATCAAATTTCAGGAAACTGACAACACCTTTACATTGTGCCTTTCATAATGCCTTTCGTCAAAATGGAGCAAAAAACAACTTACTAGGAAAGTTTAACCCAATTTATGTTAAAGTCAACGTATACCATGCGGAAGGGTGACAGCAAATGATCGTATATGAGAGAGAGCATGATTTTGTTTTGACTGCACAGCATGAGCATGGATTAGTAGCCGGAGAGATGGCTTCCCACTGGAAAAATGAATTACTAGCCGATGCTGCGCATCGGGATGAATTGATTCTAGCGGCCAAGGAACATGACCGTGGTTGGATTGAACTGGATTCATCTCCGTTCTGGAATGATTACAGTCAATCGCCGTATTCGTTTCGTGACTTTCCATTGCGTCCGCGTTTTGTATTCTACCATAAAGGGATTGAAGAAGTTCGTCAGAAAAACCTCTACGCCGGATTATTGTGTAGCTTAATGTACACGGAGCTATTTCAGAAAAATCTGGGGGCCAATGCTCAGGATGATGATGACATCCGAGATTATCTGGAGCAAGAACACGAACGTCAGCTGGATTGGGAGAAACAGCTTGGTGGTGAAGCTGAAGCACTGAAAAAGAGGCTGCAAAGTGATGTGGAGATTATGCTTTTCTGTGATCAGCTCAGTCTGTTTCTCTGTATGGAGGAACCTGGAACACCTGCTGCGCGTTATGATTTTTTTGCAGAAGGGCTCAGTTGTACATTTGATGCCTGTTCCAGACAACCGATTCAGGCAGAGTGGTTATCCAATGAAAAAGTAGGCCTGTCTTTTTTCCCGTTTGATGAGGACTTTACGATCGTTTTACCATATAAATCGGTACCAAAGGCAAGTATCCGCAAATTTGGTATGCAACAGGCTTATCGCCGGGCTGAATGGAAGGAACGCCGGGTGTTGATTACGGAATTGCACTGAGAACTGGAAACTCCAGGCTTGAGGAAATAGCAGCATAGAATATAACAAAACAGGCGGGCTTCTGATGTACAGGTGTACAGGGCGTCCGCCTTTCGTATGCATATATATCATCATAGACTATACTGTGAGACCGGTGAAAATACGAATGAATCAGAGTGGGAATAAAGAAGGAAAACACAGGTTATTCCCAGAAATGTTAGTGTACAACAGAGAAACGCATGTTAGCAGGAGGACGAATATGGATACTAGAATAGAGATATTAACGATGTGTATGGTATGGGACAAAACGAATGATCAGGTGCTGTTAATGAATCGGCCGGACCGCAAAGGATTTCCGGGATACATCGCTCCTGGGGGGAAGGTAGATTTTCCGGAGAGTATCGTGGATGGTGCCGTGCGGGAGGTTCTGGAGGAGACAGGGCTAATAGTTAATGAGATTACATATAAAGGGCTTGATGAGTTCTGTGATCCCGAACAAGGATTGCGGTACATGGTATTTAACTATTTGGCGACTTCATTCGAGGGTCGGTTATTGCAAGATCCGCCCGAAGGCGAGCTGTTATGGGTGCCGATGAAGCGGGTTTTTGAGCTGCCTATGCAGGATTGGTTCGCTGAACGTTTCCCACGTTTTTTCCAAAAAGGCACTTTTGAGCGGAGTGTGATCTGGGAGAAATCATCCGGACGTACGTTGCAAGAAACATTTATGGTGTATAGCGATTCCGTACTTGAACAGAGTGGGACCCGATAAGTTAAACCGTCAGAAGGAGGAAAAATCATGGGATACCAGCATGCCCTGCAAGGATACATTGCGGCGCCGCTTGATGGGGAATGGAAATTAATTCATGAGCATTTAAGCTTGGGTTAGGATAAAAAATAATGCCTCATAATGTATCATCCATATCTATATATTTATATCCAAATATTATGATATAATGAAGTTTACTATTTTTATAGGAGATGACTAGTCTGTGGGTAATAGTGTGTGATTAATAGATTGAGTAAACTAGTTTGTTGAAATGAAGAATGATATATTTGTGGATTTGCCATACATAGGCTTCTGCAAACAGAACGTAAATGAATATTGTACGATGAAAAGGTGGAGATTGGCATGAAATTGTCGTTCCGGATTTTGGACTGGGAAGAAGAGAGACCCTACGAACTTTTGTTGATGGCTGATCCTTCAAAAGCAATTGTGGATGAATACCTGAGTCGGGGTGTTTGTTTTATTGCCGAGTATGAAGGAGAGATGGTTGGGGAGTTCGTATTGTTGAAGACTCGTCCAGAGACTGCGGAGATTGTTAATATTGCCGTACAGGAAGAACTGCAGGGACAAGGTGTAGGCAAACACATGATTAAGGAAGCGATGGAAGCTGCACGTAGATTGGGATGCCGAATTCTCGAGATTGGGACGGGAAACTCCAGCTTTCATCAATTGAAGTTATACCAACGTTGCGGTTTCCGCATTATCGGGGTTGATCGTGACTTCTTTGTGAGGCATTATGAGGAAGAGATTATAGAGGATGGTATCCGCTGTGTGGATATGATCCGTATGGCCATAGATCTGGATGCTGTTACAGAGGATGAAAACGAAAGGAAGAGTCCTTAAGTGAATCGGCATACACATATTGGGGTATATGGCTTGGTAGCTTGGGAGGGCCAATTCCTGTTGATTCATAAGGCTCGCGGAGCATATCAGGGGCAATGGGATTTACCAGGCGGAAGGCTGGAATTTGGCGAGCAGCCAGAGACTGCTCTTCATCGTGAGATTGAAGAGGAGACGGGCCTGACCCATCTACAAGTGATGATTCGTTCTGCGGAGTCTACGGTACTGGAATGGGTGTATCAAGGTGAGCCGGAAGAGTTGCACCATATCGGGATGTTGTATGATGTTGTTTTGACCGCAGCCAGTCAGCCGGATCATATCAAAAAAGAACCCGATGGTGAAGATTCGTTGGGCGCGGACTGGTTTACACTGGAGCAAGTTAGAGATCTTTCCCTAACGCCGTTTGCAGAGTATATGATTAGCAAAAGTACATCTTAATGTGCATCCTCAACTTTATTGTTAACTTAAATTTGATGAATCCAAAGAAGCTGCTCGGATAATTTATGTCTGGGCCAGCTTTTTGCTGTGGGTCTCCTGAAGAAAACCCTAATTATTTGTTGAATGTGACGTCAAATGGTTAATGTTTAACTTGACGGTTTGTTTTTGCACATAATGGACCACAATTCAATTAAGGAGGTAAAATGGGAGATCGTATGCCTATTTTGTTGTAATTAAGCGTTCGTTGTTCTACCCAAATTGATCGATTTATTCGATTCATCTAATTTATGCATCAATTGAACTAAAAATAGGAAATGCTCCTGAGCGTAAAAGTTTATAGAATAGATAGTAGAACATGGACTTCACTTGAAGAAGTGGAGAAAGTGTAACCTTCGAACGGATCAGGACAGTATTCGACATCTGTGCGACGGTATATACAATCATTGTTTTACTTTGATTTTGAAAACGCAGACAAACCTTGACGGGAGCGTCGGACTAACGTTACTACCACCAACAGCACGATTATTGGACTTCATGAAAAATTTCGCTTAAAATGTTGAACGAACGCAAATTACGGCTTAGTCAATGATTTCCGTCAAAAACTTATGACTAAATCAAGACGGAGGGAACGTCGATGACGATCGTGGAAGGCAACAAGAAGCCCTGGGAAAGTTACTATGGCCCCAATATGGGATACGTACAGGAACAATATGAATTATTCACTCAAGACCCTGGTTCGGTTACACCGGCTTATCGTGAACTATTTGAACAATGGGGTGCACCGCCGATGTCTGGCAGGGATGCACGCACAACCTTGAATTCCGGCAACGCCCAATCGGCTTCCGGAAGCGTAGACATTCAACTATTACAGAAAGCGGTTACAGCGGGTAAACTGGTATGGAACATCCGCACCTATGGTCATCTTGCTGCAGATATAGATCCGCTTGGAATCAGTGAAGATACAGACACATCTTTGCTGGAACCTCAGCATTTTGAATTAAACGAAGAAGATCTGAAAGCTTTGCCTGCTTCCCTGATCTGGGAAGGTGCAGATGGGCAGACAGCAACCGGATGGGATGCAATCCAACGTTTGCGTCAGATATACACTGGACCCATGGCATACGAATTCAGTCATGTGCACGAAGTTCAAGAGCGTGAGTGGCTGAATCGTCGTGCGGAATCTCGGACATCACCGGCTCCACTTACGCCGAAAGAACGTAAGGCTTTGCTGGAACGTTTGGTTGAAGTCGAGCAATTTGAAGATTATCTTCACAAAACATTTGTTGGGCAGAAACGTTTCTCCATCGAAGGTAACGATGTGCTTGTGCCGATGCTGGATGAAGCTGTTCGCATCATGGCAGAAGCCGGATCAAGCCACATTCTGATGGGTATGGCCCACCGTGGACGGTTAAATGTACTGGCTCATGTTTTGGGCAAACCGTACAGCAAGATTTTCTCTGAATTTCATCATGCTCCGAACAAAGATTTGGTTCCATCGGAAGGTTCGACTGGGATCAACTACGGTTGGACGGGGGATGTCAAATATCATATGGGTGCCAACCGTTTTGTGAAAGACGGGGAAACTGTGCAGGCACGCCTTACTCTGGCGAATAACCCGAGCCATCTGGAATACGTTAATCCGGTTGTACAAGGGTTTGCTCGTGCCGCTCAGGATGACCGTCGTGACCCTGGATATCCGAAGCAAGACGTGACGAAGGCAGCTACCATTTTGATGCACGGTGATGCAGCATTCCCTGGAGAAGGGATCGTTGCAGAGACGCTTAACTTCAAAGCTCTGCCAGGATATCAGAATGGCGGAACCATCCATATTATCGTCAACAATCGTCTGGGTTTCACTACAGATAGCAGTGATTCCCGTTCAACGTACTACGCAAGTGACCTTGCTAAAGGGTACGAAATTCCGATTGTACACGTGAATGCGGACAATCCGGATGCTTGTATTGCAGCCATTCGTATGGCAGCCGAGTATCGCAATCGCTTCAAAAAGGATTTCCTGATCGACTTGATCGGTTATCGTCGCTACGGCCATAACGAAACCGATGATCCCGAAACAACTCAACCTATCGTTTATGACAAGGTGAAAAACCATCCAACGGTAAGCCACTTGTATCAGGATCAGTTGAAAGAGGAATCGATTATCGATGATGCATCCATTACGAGCATTCGCGATGGAGTAACGAACAAATTAAAAGAAGCTTATGACCAGATGAAGAAAAATGAAGTACATGAATATTATCAGCGGAAAATCAGTGAGCCGGAGGCTGTTACGATTACTCCGACTGCGGTACCGCTTGAGAATCTTCGCAGCATTAATGCCGATCTGCTGAAATGGCCTGAGAACTTCAATGTGTATCCGAAGTTACAGCGAATTTTGCAACGCCGGAGCACTTCCCTGAACGAAGGGGAAAAAGTGGATTGGAGCCTTGCGGAGACACTCGCATTTGCAACCATTCTGGCAGATGGCAAGCCAATTCGGATTAGTGGACAGGATGCCGAGCGTGCTACATTCGCTCATCGGAATCTGGTGTTGCATGATTCGGAGAATGGAGCAAAGTTCTGCCCATTACATCACTTGCCACAGGCAAGAGCATCCTTTGCAATCTATAACAGTCCGTTGTCTGAAGAATCCGTTGTTGGATTCGAATACGGATATAACGTATATTCACCCGATACACTGGTCATCTGGGAAGCTCAATTCGGTGACTTTGCCAACTGTGCACAGGTTATCTTTGATCAGTTTGTATCAGCGGGTCGTGCCAAGTGGTCTCAGAAATCCAGTCTGGTCATGTTGCTTCCACACGCGAATGAGGGTCAGGGACCTGAGCATACAAGTGCTCGTCTGGAACGCTTCCTGCAGCTTTGTGCAGAAGACAACATGACGGTTGCCAACTTGTCGAGTGCTTCGCAGTACTTCCACTTGTTGCGTCGTCAAGCTTCGTTGACTGAAACGGAAGATGCTCGTCCACTTGTGATGATGTCACCGAAAAGTCTCATTCGGAATCCGCGTGTTGCTTCACCGGCAGTCGAATTCAGTGAAGGCAAGTTTGAGCTTGTGCTGGAGCAAGCCGGACTGGGTACACAGCCGGATCGCGTAGAGAGCATTATTTTGTGCAGTGGCAAGATTGCCATTGACCTGGAAGATGCTTTTGAAAAAGATAAAGCAGATTGGTCATGGCTTCACATCATTCGAGTGGAACAGCTATATCCGTTCCCGGCAGAAGAGATTAAACGCATACTCGCACGTTTCAGCAATGTAAAAGAACTGGTATGGGTACAGGAAGAAAACAAAAACATGGGTGCCTGGACATACATGGAGCCTCGTCTTCGTGAAGTTGCCCCGGAAGGCACAACCGTTAGATACGAAGGTCGCCCGGAACACGCAAGTCCTTCCAGCGGTTATCAGCTTGTGCATAGTATGGAACAGCAACAGATTATTACATCTGCGTTGAAACAAACGACGAAGAATAATATTCCACTGGGGAGGTAACAGCTGTGAGTGAAATTAAAGTACCTGCAATGGGTGAGTCAATAACTGAGGGAACTGTATCCAGATGGATGGTTAAAGAAGGGGATACCGTTAATCAGGGTGATGTGCTTCTTGAACTGGAAACGGATAAAGTAAATATTGAGATCAGCGCAGAAGAAAGTGGCGTGCTGGAGAAGATCATTCGTCAGGAAGGAGAGACGGTCGTGATCGGTGAAACGATCGGTACACTCTCAGCTGGTTCTGGAGGAGGAAGCGGTGCACCCGCTTCCGAACCAGCAGCTGAAGAGAAAAAGGCCGTTACTCCTGCACCTGAAGCTCCAACACCACCACCAGCACCTGTTGCGGCAGCACCGGAGTCATCCGATAGTGCCAAGACGGCTTCACCGTCTGCCCGTAAGCTTGCACGTGAACGTGGTATCGAACTGGATCAGGTTCAGAGCAAAGATCCGATTGGACGGGTATACCAGGATGATGTGAAGAGCCATAACAATCAGGCGCCTGCACCTGCTGCTCCACCTGCGAGTAAAGCTCCAGCAACACCAAGTGCGCCGGCAGCTGGAAGTTCTACCTATACCAAACCAGTGGAGCGTCAGCGGATGTCTCGCCGTCGTGCAACCATTGCGAAACGTCTGGTAGAGGCTCAGCAGACAGCAGCCATGTTGACTACGTTTAATGAAGTTGATATGACTGCCATCATGGATGTACGTAAACGCCGTAAGGACAAGTTTAAAGAGAAACATGAGATTAACCTGGGCTTCATGTCCTTCTTCACTAAAGCGGTTGTGGGGGCTCTGAAAAAGTTCCCTACAATTAACGCAGAGATTGATGGCGAAGATGTTGTACTCAAAAAGTATTATGATATCGGCATCGCCGTATCTGCGAAGGAAGGACTGGTTGTACCGGTTGTGCGTGATGCAGATCGTCTGGGCTTTGCCGAGATCGAGAAGAGCATTGCGGATCTGGCATCCAAAGCTCGTTCCAACACGCTGGCGTTATCTGATCTGCAAGGTGGAACGTTCACCATCACCAATGGTGGAACATTTGGTTCCTTGTTGTCTACGCCAATTCTGAATACACCTCAAGTGGGTATTCTGGGGATGCATAAGATCCAGCTTCGTCCAGTGGCGATTGATGCAGAACGGATGGAGAACCGTCCAATGATGTACATCGCGTTGTCCTACGATCACCGGATTATCGACGGTAGTGAGGCTGTTCGCTTCCTCGTAACCGTGAAAGAACTGCTTGAAGACCCGGAATCCCTGTTAATTGAAGGTTAATCCATAACGTTTGATTATAGCTATTATTCATATCGCTTAACAAGAAAACCCCTGAACTGGTGCGCAGCGTGAGCTGTACATCCGATTCAGGGGTTTCTTTTTGCTCTTGATATGTCTCCGACTCTATTATATAGAGTCAGCCGTCTCAGTCAGGTTCAACGGACTAGAGTGTGTATTCGGGCCAGAGGTATTCCGCTCTAACCAGTTCACAACATGCTGAGCCACTTCTGTCCGGTTGATCTCATGCAGCATTTCATGCCGTCCATCCGGATACAGGCGATACTCAATGTTCTCCAGCCGAAGCTTCTTATACTGCGAGACCAGATTAAGAACGCCTTTGCCATGAAGTCCGACAGGGTCCTTCTCACCTGAGAACAGGTATACGGGTTTGTGTTTGGGTATGCGCTCCATATTGTGTGGAAGATGGACTTCAAGCAGCAATTTGAAGAAGTCGCGGAAAAAGCCTGCTGTACAGACTGCTCCGCACAGGGGGTCATCAATGAATCGCTGAACCTCTTGTGAGTCCCGGGACAACCAATCAAACGGTGTCGTTGCAGGGCGGAAAGAGCGATTAAATCCACCAAATACAATCGCGTTGAGCAGCATGCTGGGGTGGGTAGCCCCCTGAATGCCGCATTGTAAAAAGGCGAGTTTCTCTCCAAACCGGAGCAGACCGCGTCTGCCGTTTGTCCCGGATAAAATAAAGGCATGGTACTGCTCATGACCAGCGTACATGAGATGTTGTACCAAGAATGAGCCCATGCTATGTCCCATTAGAAATAGGGGCACCCCAGGATTCTCTTTGGCGGCTACTTCGCCCAGATTGATCATATCACTCGCCATCCAGCGGAAGGCATCGATACCAGCATTACCAAGCAACTTGGCATTCTCCACAGTTTTGCCATGACCCCGATGGTCATTGGCATAAACCGCATAGCCATTTTGGGTAAGGATGTCGGCAAATTCGGCGTATCGGGCTGCTGTCTCGCCCATGCCGTGTGCAATTTGCACTACACCTTTAACGTTGCATTCCGGATCGGGAAGCCAGCGGTACACATGAATACGGGTACCTTCACTAGCGACCAAGGCAAAGGTAGATTCCTGCATCTCGTGTAATTCCTCCTTCACAGGTTACATATAAGCTTGATTTAGGGCAGATAAGAGCGAAGAACAGTGGTATTCCCGTTCAATGTATAAGAACCCAGATTGGCTGGCAAGAGATAACATTGTCCAGCTTTCAATTCAATGCTGTCTGATTCAGCATGTGCCCACTCCAAAGTTCCTTCTCCTTCACAGACAACGAGAATCGTGAAGCTGTCAGGATTGGTGGAGAGTTCCCAACGTTTATTCACAATACCTTTTTCAACTACAAAATAAGGGCATTCCGCAAGCTTGAGCCATTCACCAGGAGTAGCGTTATTTGTTTTCATCGTTGAGGCACCTGCGCCCTCATAGGCGGTGACATTTAATGAGTCTTCAACATGCAACTCACGTGGTTTACCATCCAGCCCTGGACGATTATAATCGTATATGCGGTACGTCGTATCCGAGTTTTGCTGAATCTCAGCGACAACGACACCTGCACAGAGCGCATGCACTGTTCCGGCAGGGATAAAGAACGTATCGCCGGCCTCTACAGGTACCTGACGAAGGGTATCCATCACCGTGCCGTTTTCCAATGCTTCTTTTAATGTTGCCCGATCAACGCCTTCGTTCAAGCCATAGATGATGTGTGCGCCCGGTTTTGCGTCGAGTACATACCACATTTCTGTTTTGCCAAGCTCGCCTGGAGGAAGTGCCTCATAATCGTCTGTTGGATGAACCTGAACGGACAGGTCATCGTTGCAGTCAAGCAGCTTAATCAGAAGGGGGAAACGGCCGCCTTTTTCAGAGACACCTTTGGTTCCAAGCCATTCGGTGCCCAGTTGTTCACGAACTTCATCCAGACCCTTGCCAGCCAGTGCTCCATTTAATACCTTGGTTGTACCGTTGGGATGATCTGCAATCATCCATCCTTCTCCGATATGTCCTTCAGGGGGCGTAAGGCCGAATTGCTCCAGCGCACGACCGCCCCACACACGTTCTTTGAACTCAGGTTGGAATTGTAATGGGTATGGCGTAGACATCAGTAATCTCTCCTCTAGTATATGAAATGGTGGATCGCTTTAATCAGTCATGGGCATGTAGTCGCCATGAGCAAACAAGTGAATACGTTTGCATATGTAGATGTAGAACACAGATCGCAGTAAGAAAAAGCCGTTAATAGCTCGCCTTGCGATTGTGTCTAGTTTATTGTATTTGGTGAACAAAGGAAATTATTTTTTCTCGATTCCGATCAGAAAAGGAGAAGTTTCTCGCTGCAATTGGCGATAGATCACAACCTGTGCCTGTTCCACCGGCAGCGCAGAGGACCAGTCCAATACAGCTTCTGCTTCCTGTGCCCCTCCGTCATGACCGGGGTAGAGCACAACCGTAATAATTCCGCGAGGACGTAATAAAGCGAGTGCAGCCTCGAGTGCAGCGATCGTGCTGTCAGTCTCGGTGATGATGGAGGAATCTGCACTTTCTGAAGGCAGGTACCCCAGATTGAACATAACTGCACCAACCGTACCAAGCCATGACTCAGGAACTGCTTCTGCCATTCGATCATGGCTTAGTTGAAGCATGGAGATGGAGCCAAGCTTGGCTTCATCATTTTGTTTTCGAATCCGGGCCTGTGCCAGCGTGAGGGCTTCACTTTGAATATCGAATCCAATGACTTGACCACGCCTGCCTACTTGTTGTGCCAAAAATAGTGTGTCTGCTCCTGTACCCACCGTTGCATCTATCGCCAGATCACCTGGCTGCAGACGGGAAGCAATCCACTGATGCGCACAGCTGAGAACCGAAAGAAAGCCCATCTATGCTCGCCTCCAATACTTACCTTGCCATGAATCCCGCTCTCGCAGCTCACGATCAATGGAGTTTAACACTTCCCATTTGTTCATGGACCACATCGGTCCAATCAACAGATCACGTGGTGCGTCGCCTGTAAGACGGTGTACGATCATTTCCGGTGGAAGCATCTCCAGTGTATCTACGATCAGCTTGATATACTCGTCCTGATCCAGAAAACGTAAAAGACCAGCTTCGTATTGTTTCACCATTGGTGTTTTGCGCATCAGATGCAGCAGGTGAATCTTGATTCCCTGTACATCCATATTGGCAACTGCCCGTCCAGTGTCCAGCATCATCTCATGTGTCTCTTGAGGCAGACCATATATGATATGTGTGCACACACGTATATTCCGTTTGCGCAGTTTCTCAACCGCTTCTTCATAACACTTCGTGTCGTGCGCGCGATTAATCAATGTTGATGTGGAATCATGGATGGTTTGAAGCCCCATCTCAACCCACAGGTAGGTGCGCTCGTTCAGTTCAGCCAAATAATCAACAACGTCATCTGGCAAACAGTCCGGGCGAGTGGCGATGGACAAACCAACAACACCGGGTTGCTCAAGAATTTCTTCAAAATATTCGCGCAGCTCCTCAACCGGAGCATACGTATTCGTATAGGCTTGGAAGTAGCCAATATAATGGGCTTTAGGCCACTTGAGGTGCTGTTTATCTCGAATTGTATTGAATTGGGTGACCAGATCTTCACGTCTGCTGCCAGCAAAATCGCCTGATCCACGCGCACTGCAGAATGTGCAACCACCTTTGGCAATGGAACCGTCGCGGTTGGGACAGGTGAATCCAGCATCCAGCATCACTTTGAAAACCTTATTGTTAAATTGATCTCGCATCTCATAATTCCAGGTATGGAATCGTTTATCTCCCCACAGGAGAGGGGACTGTAATGCAGGTGCATTCATCTTCAGGGTACTCCTTTGGCTGTCGAATTACCGTAATCATACGTGAACAAAAGAAGAAGCGCTATGCGATTTCCGTCATAGACGATGGATAGCGATTATAGGTGTCTTCATGAACTTTAGCATTTTGCATTATTCGATTTCAATCGCTCACGGGTACAAGATATGGACAGGAAAAAGCATCCTGATCCATATCTTGCTGATTGGAAGACGCTTATGGGATTTATGCAAAATGCTCACTTTATCATTGTATCAAAAAACTAAAAAAAAAGGGAATCGAAACGCAAAAATAGGCCGTAAAATCAAGGTTTTCTCCTTGCTATAGTTTACACCTTATGTTATATTTAAATCAGCGTCAGACACCATCTAATGGGTATTATTCATCATAGCATTTGAATCAACGTTGACGTCATGGACCATACTATACCGTGAGGTGATATGAATGAATTCCCAAGTTAAAAACAATGAGTTGAATCATGTGTCTGTTGAATTGACGGCAGAAGAAGCACTGGCTTTAACAGGTGTTCGTTTTAATGGAAATCCGAAAGTGAAAGCGGCTGCAAGACAAAAAGTTCGCGATGCTTTCGAAAAGACATTTGATTTTTCACACCAAGATAAGGTAGACTATGAACTACTAAAGTAGTTGGACCCCAATTCCAAATAAATCGAAGAGGGAATCTTTGAGATTTGCCCAAAGTGGCAGATCCGAAGATTCCCTTTTCATTGCTCTTTACAATTTGCCAGTTCTTCGGCAAAATAAGTCTGAGACAAGTATGGGACAAACGGAGGAATAAAATGCGTTTACGTGGCAGAAAAGGGATAAGAGAAAATCTGGAGCAACAAGTTGATCTTGTTGTACTGGACCCCAAGCAACATAAAGGAAAATGGTCTGAACTGTTTGGCAATGATCACCCGATCTTCGTGGAATTTGGTATGGGTAAAGGTCAATTTATCAGCCAAATGAGTTATAAATATCCGGAATTTAATTTCATCGGTATTGATATGTATGATGAACTGGTGCGTCGTGCCAGTGAGAAAGCTCGTAATGCGTGGAGTCAGGCTGATGTGGAGACACCCCCTAACCTGAAGCTTGCGCTGGCAAATATCGAACAGATCGAAGAAGTTTTTGAACCGGAAGAACTGGAGCGCATTTATTTGAACTTCAGTGATCCTTGGCCAAAAGCAAAGCATGCACGTCGTCGGTTGACGCATCCGCGCTTCCTGAAGAAATACACGGAATTGCTTAATCCCAAAGGTCAGATTCATTTCAAAACCGATTCGGAGACGCTGTTTGATTTCTCACTCAACGCCATTGCCGACTTCGGCCTACAAATGACCAATATTTCTTTGAATCTGCATCGTGATGGTTTGAATGAAGAACATGTGATGACGGAGTACGAGCAGAAATTCATGGGTAAAGGTATGAACATTCACCGGGTTGAAGTGATTGTGGGTGAAGAGGCCCTGCGTGAGTATCAGCAGACACGTCTGGACAAGTATAAAGTTCGTGAAGCTTCGGATGAGTCTGGTGAAGATCAGGAACAGGAATAAATCGAAATCTAACTTAAACTCATTAAATAAGAGCGACACATGAGGTGAATGATTCATTCTCATAGGTCGCTCTTTTTCTGCATTAACAATCGATGTGCATTACTCCATAAACTCAAGTCTGGGATGATTTCAAAAGTTTTCTGAATGAAATTCTTTGCGGCGATAATCGTTTGGTGTAACCCCATTGAACTTTTTGAACATGCGATAGAAGTATGAACTGTTGGTGAATCCGGTCCTCTCGGCAATGTCGGCAACGGAGTTTTCTGTCTCCACCAGCAGATGCTGGGCCTTGGCTATGCGGGTTTCGTTAATTACGTCCGTGAGCCCTTTCAGGGTGAGCTGTTTGTAGAGCCTGCTTACATAGATGGGCGACATGCCCAACTCATCTGCGATAGAAGTTAGACATAGATTGGGGTCCGCATAGTCCCGCTCAATAATGCCATTGATTTTACGAATCAACTCTTCGTGCTTCAGTGTACGTTTCTCCTCGACTTTGGAACCAAGCTCATCAAACATCCGATAGAAGTGTTCATGTACTTCACTGATGTCTTCCGCGTCTTTGACAGGCAGCATTAGACCATCCGAGACTGAATCAAGCGTGAGTTGATTATTCTTCTTGAGGGTATTTCGTACATGGTTCAGTGTCATCGTCAGATGGGATAAGGCTAGCTGGAAGACGGTAAATGGATATGCAGCTGTTTCGCCCACGATATCTGCATAGACTTGTTTTGCTTCTTGCGTCTTACCTGTCATTAGATGATCAACAAGTTGTCTTTCCTTACCTGCTGGGAATGCGTACTCCTTGGCGTGATAAGCCATGATGTCAGAGGTATAGATCAGACAGCCCGGTCCCATGAACAAACGATGCAGTGAGGCTTCGGCTGATCTGGTGTAGGATGCAATACTGTCTTCCAATGAATCTTCTTCCGTGCCGATCGTACAGGAGATGGAGCATTTCAAATGGGTCATTACAGCTGCCTGCATCATACGTAGCAGCTCTTCGATCCGGTTATGAGCAGGTTGCTCAAGTTCATGGCTTTCCGCTTTTTCATTGAAGATGAGTGTGATCAGATCACCGCCCATGTCCACAGCTTCCGCATTGTAGTGGAGATCGGCTGTCTCGGTGCAGATGTTCATCATGGCGTATTTTACAAGTTGGGTCTCATCACGATACGTTTCGCTGAATTCGGTAAAATGGTCAATACGCAGCAATACCAGTCTGGATGCACGCTGAACATCAATGGAGGAACCATAGAACTTCATCCGTTCTTCCAGCATACCTCCAGTTACTGTTTCGCGGCCCTGTAGGGCCCCTCGTAGAAAATCCTGCCGTAACAAATGAAGACTGCCACGTCGCTCTGCTTCCATTACACGTAAACGAACAAGCACCTTATCAATAGGGTGATATAGTTTTCGGGACACAAGGTAAGAGAGCAGTAACCCTGCGAAGAAAAGTCCAACACAAAACAGAACGGTATGTGTGCGCATACTCCGTATATCTGAGGTAATCAGATCATAAGGTGTTATTCTTACATAACGCCAACCTAGGTCATCGGGAGCGGTATAGGTGATGAGAGATTTTTCTCCGTCGACCTTCTCGGTAAAGTAAGCTGATTGCCCCGTATCCTGCAAAATTGGCTTCATAAAAGCTTCGCTGGAGAGATTTTTCATCAATGCACGGTCGCCAAAGTCAGATAAAAGGTCTCCATTCTCATTCACGATAAAGGTTTTGCCGGGTTGATCCACAGCATTCATATTTGGACTGAGCCAATCATCCTTGATATTAACGATGACAGCATAGTTTAGCTTCGCGTTATCATTAATTGTGTCATAACAGAGATAGGTGTAGCTGTTAACCTCTGTTGCTTCGGTAGAGCCGACCTGATATGTACGCGGGATGGGCACAAAAGGTTTATAGTCATGGAAGCGTTGGAGGATGCTTGTAATCCCCTGATCATCGATCTCCGAGACGGACTGCTGCCCATTGCGCACGTCGGAACTGATAAAGAATTCATTGCTTTTGGAGTTATATACATAGATGGATTCGATAAAGGGAAGGGACATACGGTAGTTGTCTAGCTGCTCCATCGCCGATGTGATCTCATAAATATTTGGTTTGGAATAGAGCAGTAATGAAGAGATGGTGTAGTCCTGATAAATCTGATATGACAATGATTTTGCAGTCTCGGTCATTTTGGCCACTTCACGGCTGGTTTGAGTAAGACTGTTCATATCTGTACGATACACCTGACGAAGAGCAATCCGATTATAGTTGACGTACAAAATAGAAGAAACCACAAGTAAGGTAGCGACGGTACTGATAATAATGCCGATCAGAATCCGTGTGAAGACCTTTTGACTGTCCTCTGAACGTTTACGCATTCTTCTTCCCCCTCGAACCTCCTGTTTTGGGTGAACAACATAGAATTTCATATACATACGTGAGGCTTCATAGTTGGATGAGCAGAAGAGCAAGAGTAACTTGAATTATATATTATGTATGCGTTTACATCAATGATGGACAGGTTGTTTTGCCTGTTTTCTCTACATAAAGTTCAGCTTTCGCTGGATTGTTCACTAGGTGTAGCCTATGCACGATATCAACATTTGTGAACAGATGTGTGTCGATGTCTGTTCATTTCATGGTTCGTTCGTTTTGTTCATAGTTCATTTCGCAGAATCGTTCATTTTCTGACGGGAAGCTTCAGTATTCGTGAGTGAAGAGAGCATCTACAATAAAAAGAGAGCTCCACCACGCAGCACCGCAAGAAATTCGGGAGGGATCGAGCCATGCTCAAAGAATTGAACAAAAACAAAATCATGTTTCTGATGCTGTTGCCCACGCTGATCTTTTTTCTGATTAACTCGTATTTTCCGATGGTCGGCATCTATTATGCGTTCACCCGGTATGATTTTGAAGGCGGATTATTTGGTAGTCCATTTGTCGGTCTGGAGAACTTTAAGTTCCTGTGGCAATCCGGAATGCTGCTGAAGCTCACAACCAACACTGTGGGTTACAATCTCGCCTTCATTATATTAGGAAACGGTCTGGCGATCTTCTGTGCGATCATGCTTAGCGAAATCCGGGGCAGGTTATTCAAAAAAATCACGCAATCCGTCATGTTTTTGCCGTATTTCATCTCATTTGTACTATTAAGTGTAATCGCTTACAACATGTTCAACTACGAGTCGGGTTTTGTGAACACGGTGCTCAAACGTTTTGAGGCCGGCCCGGTCGACATTTATAACACACCCTGGATCTGGGTGTTCCTGATCATCATCTTTTATCTGTGGAAAAATCTTGGATACAGCATGGTCATCTATCTGGCCGCCATAACGGGTATCAGTGATGAGTATTATGAGGCTGCCCGAATCGACGGGGCCAATATATTTCAGCGGATCTGGTACATTACAGTACCGATGCTGAAGCCAACCTTTGTCATCCTGTTGTTGTTCTCACTCGGCAGCATTATGAAGGGGCAGTTTGACCTGTTCTATCAACTGATCGGCAACAACGGGGTGTTGTACAACGCTACAGATATTATTGATACGTATGTGTATCGTTCACTGAAAGTAACGTTTGATATCGGGATGGCAACGGCTGCTGGTCTGTATCAGTCCTTGTTTGGATTCATTTTGATCATGACCGTCAACTATATTATCCGCAAAGTAAATGAGGATTACGCCTTGTTCTAGAACGCCCGCAGGGCAGGAGGGAGAACGATCATGAACACGCCAATGAATACTCACACTCGTACGAATACTCGTCTCAGAGATTCGGAATTCACTTTCATGTTTCAACTGATTTCCTACAGCTTCATCATCATTTTATCAATCATGTGCTTGCTACCGTTCCTGCTGATTCTATCCGGTTCATTCAGCAGCAACGAGTCCATTGTGAGGGATGGTTATCACCTCTTTCCAACGGACTTTTCCCTGGAAGGTTACAAAATGGTGTTCAAATTCCCGACTCAGGTACTCAAGGCTTATGGAGTAACGGTCTTTACAACGGTGGTGGGGACTACGCTAGGGCTGTTCCTCATCACGATGGCCGGATTTGTGCTCCAGCGTAAGGATTTTAAATATCGGAACACGTTCTCGTTTTTTATCTACTTCACAACCCTGTTTGGTGGGGGACTTGTGCCTTGGTACATTATGCTGGCGAACTACTTCAATCTCACAGATACGTACACCGTACTTATTTTCCCGGGGTTGATGACGCCATTCCTCATTATCCTGATGAAAAACTTCATTCGCTCGGCAGTGCCGGATGAATTGATTGAGTCCGCCAAAATTGATGGAGCGAATGACTTCCGCATCTATTTCAGCATTGTGTTGAAACTGGCGATGCCTGGTATCGCCACCGTAGGGCTGTTTTTGGCACTGGGTTACTGGAATGACTGGTTTACCTCATCCCTCTTCATTAACAACCCGGATATGTACCAACTTCAATTTTATCTCTACAACACGATGAACACGATTACATTCATTGACCAGATGGCGATTGGCACAGGGATCACACTCAGTCAGGATGTGCCTACCGAATCAACCAAGATGGCAATGGCTATCGTTGTAACGGGACCGATTTTGTTCCTGTATCCGTTTGTACAACGTTATTTTGTTAAAGGACTCACCATTGGTGCAGTGAAAGGTTAGAACGTGAACGCGCTGTGGGCGTCAGGCCACTGATATCATTTCAGGTCTGAAACATGGCGAGTCTGCGCTAACATATAAAGGTTCACCACAAAAAGGGAGGATGCGTATGCGTAACAAAACAATTCGGCACCTGTCTCTGGTACTTGCCCTGATGTTGTTCGCCGGGGTACTTGCCGCATGTAATAACGATTCGGGGGGATCGACGCAAGGAAGCGAGCAGGGAGGAACATCCGGGAACAAAGGCGAGAAAGTCACGCTCCAATTTTACATGCTTGGGGATGCTCCGAAAGATCTACCTGTTATTGAATCCGAGATCAATAAGCTGGCGGAGGCTGATCTGAACGTCAATGTGAAATTCAACTACACCTCATGGACCGACTGGGATCAAAAATATAAACTGCTGCTGTCTTCCGGACAGCCGATCGATCTGATCTTCACAGCGGATTGGACATTCTACCAGTCCTATGCCAAGAAGGGCGCGTTCCTGCCACTGGATGAAATGCTGCCTACGGCAGCGCCGGCGCTGAAAGCTCATGTACCTGATGACATGTGGAATGCTGTCAAAATCAATGACAAAATCTATACTGTTCCATCAACTTGGATTGAGTATGTAACCGAGGGAATTGCGTACCGTGAGGACTTGCGCGAGAAGTACAATCTTCCAAAACCGGAATCCTTGGAGACGCTAGAAGCGTATCTGGAGGGCATCAAAGCCAACGAACCCAATATGATTCCGATTGCGGATAGCAATGCCAACCATACCCATGGTATTCGTCAATTGACATCCAAGCTGGTTAATACAGCAGGTCAACTTCCATATGGACTGGATATTATGTATGAAACACCAACAACCGTGACGTCCTACTGGGGATCGGCGCAACATCTGGAAGACCTGAAAACATACAAACGCTGGATGGATAAAGGCTTTTTCCCGAAAAACGTACTGAATGTAAAGGATACTTCCAACTCATTGCTGCAAAATGGAAAAGCGGCTGTTGTTCTGTCCGGGGAGAACCCGAACAAATTTAATGCAGATGTTATCAAGGTGCAGTCTACTCATCCAGATTGGAAACTGGCTTATTTCCCGTACCCGAATGCGAAAGGGTTTGCACAACCGGTTCACCCGATCCACAATGGTTTTGCGATTCCGCGTAGCAGTAAAAACCCGGAAAAAGCATTGGCATTTTATGAGAAACTGGTGACAGACAAACGATATAATTGGTTGACTGAATACGGCGTTGAAGGCAAAAACTTCGAGGTAGATAATGGATACTACAAAATGGTCGGAGATGCACAAACCAACGGCTTCCCGCGTGAAGGCATGAATGGCTGGGCTTGGCGTAATCCGGAATTCATGCTCTATGACAAAACCTTTGATGACGTGCTGACCATGTTTGAAGATCTCGACAAAATCAAGAAGCCGGATATTTATACCGGATTTGCTGAAGACTGGACACCGTACCAAGCCGAGAAGGCTGCATTGGAACAAGTGGAAAAACAATATCTGTATCCGCTTAATGTAGGTTTGGTGGCAGACGTAGAGGCTGGATTGAACACATTTATGGAGAAGGCTAAACAAGCAGGATTGGAAAAAATTCAGACAGAATACACCAAGCAGTGGCAGGAGTATTTGAAGTCAGCAGGCACTCAATAGTTTGTACTTTCCTTCATAAAGAAAAGGTGCCTTCAGGTTCGAAGGCACCTTTTCAATGTGGTTGCAGGCTTGTTTGAAGCCGTTGGTTAGAGGCATGATTGGACGAAGAATACGGGAAGCGACATCCTAATGGGATAAATTCATAAACGGGCCTCTTCTGCGGATGAAGGACGAACGTCCTCCAGCAGATCGATAATACTTTGAGCGCTCTGCATTGGATGAACCTTGGCGATTTCCGCCAGATGACGTTTGCGTTTACGTACAACATCCGGGTAGTGATGCAACAGCTTGTTCATCCATTTAACCACTACGTCGGGCGAAGTTATGGGTTCTCCCAACCCTCTTGCCGTAAAATAATGGACGTTTTCTTCTTCCTGACCAGGTATAGGATTGTGGAACAACATGGGAATTCCTTTGGCCAAGCCTTCACTGCATGTCATTCCCCCAGGTTTGGTAATCAGAAGGTCGGATACTTCCATTAATTTGTCCACTTCGTTGGTGTATCCCATAATGTGAATGTTTTCTTTGCGATACATGGGGTTCTGTTCCATGCTGATCCGTGTTTTATCGTTGCGACCGAGACAAAAAATGATCTGAATATCTTCATGCCAGCGTGTCAGCAGCGGATGGACCAGCTTGTCGCTGAGCATTCCCCAACCGCCGCCCATCACCAGTACAGTAGGCATGTTCTTGAGGTTAAATCTGCTTCGGATCTCTTCTCGCCCGGGATGCTCCCAAAAATTTGGATGCACCGGAATGCCCGTGACTCGAATGTTGTCTGCAGGTACGCCTCGTAGCATTAGTTTGGACTTAACCTCATCTGAAGAAACCAGATAAAGGTCTACTTCACGGTTAATCCACGTCCCATGTGCATCATAGTCGGTGATGACTGTGCATAGGGGAACCTGTACACCCAGACGTTTCAGTCTGGATATGACAGCACTTGGAATCGGATGTGTACAGACAATCGCATCGGGACGTAACTGGCGCACAACGCTGCGTGTGTGTGTATAGAACAGTTTATGCAACGCCAGTGTGGTCAGCCTGTTCAATGATTTTTTATATTGGTGTCTGTATACGTATCCGAAAAGTTTGGGTTGGTTGGTAACCGTTTTTTTGTATGCTGTTATAATCAGAGGTGCAACCTTTGGATTTAAGAAACTTCCCAATTCAAGCACTTTTGTCTGCACGTCTGGCGAGAGCTTTCGCAAATTGCTGGACAGTGCATAGGCGGCTTGAGTATGACCCGTACCAAAGCCTTCAGATAATAGTAATACTCTTTTTTTCTCCACGCTTACTTCACCTGTTCCTGCTAGGTTTTTCTGAGTCTAACATATCGGCTTTAAGACCAGAATGCAACTGTTGCAAGTGCGACTAAAGTACCTATTGTGGCACCCGCCAGAACATCGGAAGGATAGTGTAACCCCAGATAAATTCGAGAGAATCCGACAATAAGGGCCACAGGCAACAATATTAGCAATAAGATTGGATCAGTGGTCATAAAGGGAACTGTGACCGAAAAAATGGCAGTTGTGTGCCCTGAAGGAAACGAGTGATCCGTCAGGGGATTACGGAACGTAATTGTATCCGGCAAGGCCAGATAAGGTCGAATGCGGGGATACAATTTTTTCGCGATGGCTACAGGGATGTGGCTGACCGCAAGGGCGATACATGCCTGGAGTCCTGTTGTGCTCCATGGAGCTGGAGCAAGCAGCCAGATTAACAACGATATTGCAATAGATGAAGTTGCTCCACCCAGATGGGTGAAATAATACAGCCAAAAATTCATAAAACGATTATGAAGTCGGCCGTTGATCCACATAAAAACATTTCGATCATAATCTTGAAACTTTAAGAATAAACGGCTCATATTGGCCTCCTGCCAGTCAGGCCGCCCGTAATGGCGGCATTATTTCCGGTGATTTTCTGCATCCGGTTTCGTCCTGATTAGTATATAACCGTTTTTCATGAACTTGAGGTTATTTCAGGTATATGTTTATCATATTTTTAAATGTTGTCCTTTTCAAGAAGAACCCATGTAAAGAAAGTGAAATTCATGTTAAAGAGTGGATATATACCCATCTTAACTTTTTGACTTGGGTCAGCCAAAAAAGATACAATGATTCAACATGGCTGAAATGAGGTAAAAAAAATGTGAGTTCTGTTTCAAACTTTTTGAGGTCTGTTTGCGTTATTTGTTATAGAGCCTCTGACGAAGAATAACATGCTGATGAAAAAAGCAGGGACTTTAGAAATAAAAATCAAGTAAACGGCTGAAAATAAGATATAACAGGCATGAATGCGAGGTTGTGGTATCACGAAGTGTCTATTCAGCGTTTAAAGATCACATTTCTGCTTCAAAAAGTGGAATTGGGGTTTTGACAAATGACTGAAAAGGATACAGAATCGATAAAGCAGCCAACTGATAGCAACCAAGCTTTGAAACATTGCCTGATATATTCACGTAGTACACAAAAGAACAGGGTCATATTCTGCAGATCAAAAAAAAATAAATTGCAGAATCAGGAAGAGAAATGCTTGAGTAAACTGGGTTTTGAAAAAAAGGGGGTAACAGAGAACGATGTTGGACGCTATATTCGTCACGATGCAGGTCATTCTGGCACTGCTAGCCGTGTACCAATTCACGTTTTCGCTGTTCGGTCTGATTAAGAAAAAGAAAAAGAAACATTATCCGGCGACAAAATCATTCGCTGTACTCGTCGCAGCACACAATGAGGAACAAGTCATTGGTGCCTTGATGGAGAACTTGAAACAACTTGATTATCCGGAAGATCTGTACGATGTGTTTGTCATCTGTGACAACTGTACGGATGGAACGGCTCAAATTGTCAGAGAGCATGGATTAAACGCCTGTGTACGTACCAATGCCGATTTAAGAGGTAAAGGGTACGCCATCGAATGGATGCTTAAGTACCTGTGGAAATTGCCACGTCAGTATGACGCAGTTGTTATGTTTGACGCGGATAACCTGGTTGACCGTAACTTCTTGCTTGAGATGAATGATGACTTGAACAATGGTTCGCGTGTTATCCAAGGATACATTGATACGAAAAATCCGGAGGATTCCTGGATTACAGCAGCTTACGGTGTATCTTACTGGTACATCAACCGTCTGTGGCAGTTGTCTCGTCATAACTTGAATATGGCGAATTTCCTCGGAGGAACCGGAATGTGCTTTGAGACCAACCTGTTGAAGGAAATTGGTTGGGGTGCAACAAGTCTGGTTGAGGATCTGGAGTTTACGATGCGCAGTGTGCAACGTAATGTGTATCCTGTTTTCAACTATGACGCCAAAGTATTTGATGAGAAGCCATTAACATTTAAAGCTTCAGCGAGACAACGTCTGCGCTGGATGCAAGGTCACTTTACAGTTGCACGTAGATACTTCTTCCCGCTGTTATGGCAGTCCATTAAGGAAAGAAGCCTGGTGAAATTTGACCTTGCTATCTACGGAGCCAATGTCTATGTGGTGTTGCTTACGTTCCTGATGACGGCTGTGATGTGGGTAGACATGGCTATATTCAGTGGTCCGCACATTGCTAATATTTATGGATACTTCCCGTTATGGGTTGGGTTCGTGGCTATTGGTTTGAACATTCTGACGTTCCTGTTGTCCATGGCGCTGGAGAAGGTTACCTTTGCCAAAGTTTATCTATATCTGATTTTGTTCCCGATCTACCTGCTGTCTTGGTACCCGATTACGTTCTACGCTTTCTTTACGCAGAACAACAAACAGTGGAGCCACACTCAACATACACGTGTTGTACGGTTGGATGAGGTACAGAGCAAGCAAGGGTAAGGAACATGCGTGCGATACTTTGTTGACATCTGATATAACAAATGTATAATTTGCGAAAAAAAAGTTGTGAAAAATGTTGACAATGTGTTTCATGGGTGATATAGTATTCAAGTGCCTTAAAACGAATAGTAATGGAATCACAAGCAGAAGTCCGACTTCTCACCTGATCAACAAACATGTTGGCTGGTCAACGATCCCAATAATTTATGAAGTGTATACTCATGAAGAATTGTGTTGATTACAGGGATGTCGGTAGCTTGACCGGCATCCCTTTTATTTTTGTGTAACTGGATATTCAAAATGACCTGGAGGTGGACGATTATTAGTAAAGATCACATGATTAATGATGAGATTCGGGCGAAGGAAGTACGCCTTGTCGGAGCTGAAGGAGAACAAATTGGGATTACGCCCATTCGCGAAGCACTGCAAATGGCGATTGACCTGAATTTGGATCTGGTCAATGTGGCACCACAGGCTAAACCGCCGGTGTGTCGTATTATGGACTATGGCAAATTCCGCTATGAGCAACAAAAGAAAGATAAAGAAGCCCGTAAGAACCAGAAAATTGTTGATATTAAAGAAGTATGGTTCCGTTCCAATATTGAGGAGCACGATTATCAAACGAAGCTTCGTAATGTAGTTAAGTTTTTGAACGAAGGCGACAAAGTGAAATGTTCTGTTCGTTATCGCGGACGTGAAATTGCACATGCCGCGATTGGTCAACGGATTTTGGAGCGCGTTAAGGTAGAAGTTGCAGAACTTTGTACTGTTGAACGTCAACCGAAATTGGAAGGCCGCAGTATGATCATGATTTTGGCTCCTAAAGCCTGATAACATTGGAGGAGGAAACACAAAATGCCTAAAATGAAAACACACAGCAGTTTGAAAGGACGCTTCAAAATTACCGGTTCCGGTAAGGTCCTTCGTTACAAAGCTCACAAAAACCACTTGCTTTCCCACAAATCCAAACGTGCTAAGCGCGTTCTGAACGGTAACCCAGTTATGGCTGCCGGGGATGTTAGACGTTTGAAACAAGGCTTGGCTAACTTGAAAGGCTAATTTTAATTAGTACATTCCGTATGGGGGATCGGCTACGGCCGTACACATACCACGGATACATTTATATTTATTTGGGAGGTTCTTTAATATGGCAAGAGTAAAAGGCGGTTTTGTAGTACGTCGTCGTCATAAAAAGGTTTTGAAACTGGCAAGAGGTTATTTCGGTTCCAAACACCGTATTTTTAAAACAGCTAACGAGCAAGTAATGAAATCCCTGGTATACGCATACCGTGACCGTCGCAACACGAAACGTAACTTCCGCAGACTGTGGATCGTTCGTATCAATGCTGCAGCACGTATGAATGGTTTGTCTTACAACAAACTGATCCATGGTTTGAAACTTGCTGGAGTAGACATGAACCGCAAAATGTTGGCTGATCTGGCCGTTAACGACATCAATGCGTTCAACTCTTTGGCTACTGTAGCTAAAGGCAAAATCAACGCTTAAATTGTATGATACAAGCCGCCGTACCTATATGGCGGCTTTTTTTACGGCTTGGAAGAAATTAGAAGATGAATCTCTGAATGAGTAGAGCGAATAGGCTGTAGTCTGGAAGGGAACAATGAAACCAGATAACTGGTGAATAACGGTCCATTGGAATACATAAAATACGAACGGTGAAATAATACAAATAAAAACAGGTAAATCCCTCTCATCACTAAAGTTCACGATATGTTTTTGTTATATAACATCACATCGTTGTAACGTTAGTGTGTTAAATCGCTAAATTATTAAGCGTTTTCAATAAAAAAAGAACAAAAATATGTGATTTTTGGTGATGAAACATCTGGATTTTAACACTGGTTGATTGTATAATCACCTCTAGTAGGCTAGTCCTAGATTTTTCTCTCCATGTCATAATGTTCGGTTTTTCGACAGATGATAGGATGCTTCAAGGGTGAGAATGCGCTTTTAATGTCGAAGAAACCATACATTCTGCATAAAAGTCATTCCTGCTATCTGTTAACCGTTCAATTGTAGGCTGGATTGGAATGAGGGATATATCATTAAGGGGGAAAAAGAGAAATGAAAAAGATGCTCAGCTTGTCTTTGGTAATGTTGCTGGCGGTATCGGTTATGCTCGCAGGTTGCGGTAGCAAACCGAAAGAAGAAACAAATGCCGGAGGAGATACAGGTGGCACATCCACTGAAGCGAAATCCGACCTCAAAATCGGTATGGTTACTGACGTAGGTGGAGTTAATGACAAATCCTTTAACCAATCCGCTTGGGAAGCTCTGCAAGCGACTGAAACAGAAACAGGTACTGCTGTTAAATACCTGCAAAGTAAATCCGATGAAGAGTACATTCCTAACCTGAACGAATTCGTTAAAGGCGGATATGATCTGACTTGGGGTATCGGTTTCCAATTGGCTGATGCAATCAAAACTGTAGCTGAGCAAAACCCTGATGCTAAACTCGCGATCATCGACAGTGTTGTTGATGCTCCTAACGTTAAATCCGTAACATTTGCTGAAGAAGAAGGATCTTACCTGGTTGGTGTTGTGGCTGGTCTGACAACAAAATCCAACAAAATTGGTTTTGTAGGCGGTATGGAAAGCCCACTGATCAAAAAGTTTGAAGTAGGATTCAGAGAAGGCGTTAAAGCAGTTAACCCTGATGCTCAATTCATTTCTAACTACACAGGTGCATTTGATAAACCTGACTTGGGTAAAGCAGCAGCAGCAACACTTTACAATGAAGGCGTAGATATTATTTTCCACGCTTCTGGCGCAACAGGTAACGGTGTGTTTAACGAAGCAAGTGCTCGTAAGAAACAAGGTCAAGATGTATGGGTTATCGGTGTAGACAAAGATCAATCTCTTGAGTTTGGTGATGAGATCACTTTGACTTCCATGATCAAAAAAGTTGACGAAGCAGTTAAGCGCGTTAACAAAGAAGTAGTTGATGGTACATTCGCTGGTGGTTCCGAGAACCTGACTTTGAAAGAAAACGGCGTAGGTATTGCTGATACCTCTACTGCCAATGTATCTGCTGATACACTTGCAAAAGTAGAAGAGTACAAAGAAAAAATCATCAGCGGCGAAATCAAAGTTCCTACAGAGTAATTTTGATCTAAGTCGCAAATGAATAATCATTGGGGCCGGTCTTGACCGGCCTTATGATTGCAAGAACAGGAACATTTGATCAAGTCATCATAACAATTGTACAAGGTCACTGTGCACCAACGCTCCGGTAGGAGCTTTTCTTAAGATAATGGAATTGAGTTGTTCTTAATGAGCTGAACCATTCGATTATCGCAAGAAAAACTTCAGCTAAGCGCGGTCTGTCTTCTTTGAAAGTACGTCGATAGACGTTTTTTTTTACGTTTGCGGAACCACACTATATCAGTTATAAGGGTGATTACATGGGTGCAGCAACCCCCGTCGTTGAGTTAAAACAAATTACGAAGCGTTTCCCAGGCATTGTTGCCAACGACGCCATCAGCCTTCAGCTTCGTAAGGGCGAGATCCATGCGCTACTGGGCGAAAACGGCGCTGGTAAGTCAACGTTGATGAATATTGTATTTGGTCTCTATCAGCCAGATGAAGGTTCCATTGAAGTGAATGGCAAGCCTGTCATCATCGACAGCCCTAACCGAGCGATCGATCTTGGCATAGGCATGGTGCATCAGCATTTTAAACTTGTACAGCCGTTCACGGTAACAGAGAACATTATTTTGGGATCTGAACCAACGAAGGGTCTCAATATTAACTATAAAAAAGCAGCCGCTGAAGTTCAGCGTCTTTCCGAACAGTATGGACTGAAGGTGAATCCTCATGCCAAAATTCATGATATTTCTGTCGGAATGCAGCAACGTGTAGAGATTGTTAAAACGTTGTATCGCGGTGCAGACATTCTGATATTTGACGAGCCTACAGCCGTATTGACTCCTCAAGAGATCAAAGAACTGATGATCATCATGAAGAAGCTTGTAGCTGAAGGAAAGTCCATTATTTTGATCACGCACAAACTGAAAGAAATCATGGAAATCTCCGATACGGTAACGATTATTCGTCGGGGTAAAGTGATTGATTCGGTCAAAACTTCGGAAACAAATCCGAATGAGCTGGCAGAGAAAATGGTGGGGCGGAATGTCACATTCAAAGTGGACAAAAAACCGGCTACACCTGGAGCCAATGTGCTCGAAGTCAGTAAATTAACGGCCAAGAATAAAGAAGGTATTTCGGTTCTGAACCAACTTAACCTAAACGTACGTGCAGGAGAGATTGTCGGAATCGCAGGCGTGGATGGTAACGGGCAAAGTGAACTGATTGAAGCTCTTACCGGACTTCGTAAAGTAGAGAGCGGTTCGATTCTTTTGGAAGGCAAGGAGCTGTCCAATCATTCTCCGCGCCATATCTCGGAGTCGGGTGTAGCCCACATTCCGGAAGATCGCCATAAACACGGACTTGTACTTGATTTTTCAGTGAGCGAAAATATCGTTCTGGAATCGTATTATAAAGCACCATACACCCGTAAAGGGTTCCTTAACTTCGATGCCATCAAACAGCAGGCGAAGCGGCTTGTTGAGGCATTTGACGTGCGTACACCAAGCATCGAGACCAAAGCTCGGTCCTTGTCCGGAGGAAACCAGCAAAAGGCCATTATCGCCCGTGAGGTAGATAAAAACCCTGAACTGCTTATCGCTGCGCAACCAACACGTGGTTTGGATGTAGGGGCTATTGAGTTCGTGCAAAAGCAACTGATTGCACAGCGCGACCAAGGGAAGGCTGTTCTGCTGATTTCATTTGAGCTTGATGAGATTATCAATGTATCTGACCGAATTGCAGTTATTTATGAAGGACAGATCGTTGGCGAGGTGCTGCCGGAAGAAACCAATGACAGGGAGCTCGGCTTGATGATGGCGGGCAGCACCCAAAAGAGAGGTACTGCGCATGAATAACGTATTGAGATGGTTTACCCGAGATTCATTTATTTTGCCTGTAGTAGCTATTATTATGGGTCTTATTCTCGGTGGAGTTGTCATGCTGATTGGTGGTTACAATCCAATTGAAGCCTATGGTGCATTGTTCACCAAGGTATTTGGCGACATGTACAACTTTGGTGAAGCAGTACGGGAAATGACGCCACTGATCATGACTGGACTCGCATTTGCATTTGCATCACGTGCAGGGTTGTTTAACATTGGTGGAGAAGGTCAATTTCTCGTTGGTATGACCGCTGCAACATTTGTTGGTGTTAAGTTTGCAGGTTTGCCGATCTACCTTCATGCGCCACTGGCTTTGATTGCCGGTGCATTGTTTGGTGGTCTGTGGGCCGCGATTGCTGGTTATCTGAAAGCAGCGCGTGGGGTCAATGAAGTTATCAGTAGTATCATGTTGAACTGGATTGGTCTATATCTCGCCAACCTTATCGTTCGCCAATTCTTGCTGTTGAAGGGCGAGAATCGTTCCGTGGATATCAGCGAATCGGCTTCGATTAGTTTGACATGGCTCTCTGAGCTGATGGGCAATTCCCGTGTACACATGGGGACGTTGATTGCCCTTGTGATGGCTGTGCTCTTTTATATCTATATGTGGAAAACAAAACAAGGTTATGAAATCCGCGCGGTAGGTTACAACCCTAATGCCGCTGAATATGCAGGTATGCATGTTAACCGGAATATCGTAAAAGCGATGTTTATCAGTGGTATGCTAGCCGGTCTTGGTGGTGCATTCCAGGTTCTTGGTGTGTTCCAATACCAAACCGTAATGTCGGGTTCACCGGGAACAGGCTTTGACGGAATTGCAGTTGCCCTGATTGGTTTGAATCATCCGTTTGGGGTGTTATTGGGGGCAGTGTTGTTTGGTACCCTCACGTACGGATCTGCAGGTATGAGTTTTGCTGCGGATGTTCCGCCTGAGATTATTCGGATTGTGATCGGTTCGATTATCTTCTTCATTGCGGCACAAGGCATCGTGCGCTGGATACTTAAACCGTTCTATTCGAAGCGTAAGAAAGAGAAGGTGTTGTAGATGGACTTGTTGACAATTGGGCAAATTATCAATACGACGCTTGTCTTTGCTACGGCATTGATTTTTGCATCACTCGGCGGAATTTTTTCGGAAAAATCAGGTGTAACCAACCTTGGACTTGAAGGTTTTATGGTCTTTGGTGCCTTTGCAGCTGGAATCGGGGCGCATTATGCTCAAGAAGCGGGCATGGGCGGAACGACATCGGCCTGGATGGGGGTTTTGCTCGCGATTGTATTGGGCGTAATGGTATCTCTGATTCATGCCGTTGCGTCTATCACATTTAAGGCAGACCAGATTATCAGTGGTATCGTCATTAACTTTTTGGCAGCAGGAAGTACGTTGTACTTGGTTAAACTGTTGTTTGAAGGTTCTGGTGATTCACCGTTGGTTCAAGGCTTCAGCAAGTTTGATGTGCCATTGTTGAAAGACATTCCTTTGCTTGGAGAAGCCTTCTTCAAGAACGTATATCCAACAACATATCTGGCCATTCTGTTCGTATTCCTGACGTATTACATCATGTTCAAAACGCCATTTGGTCTGCGCCTTCGTTCTGTAGGTGAACATCCAAGTGCGGCTGATACGGTTGGTGTTAAAGTGCTTCGTTATCGCTATATTGGCGTTATGATCAGTGGTGCGCTTGCGGCTATTGGTGGAGCTGCGATTACGTTGACGACTACGGGTACATTCTCACACAATACGGTTTCCGGCCAAGGTTATATTGCCATTGCAGCTATGATTTTTGGTAAGTGGAATCCGATTGGTGCCTTTGGTGCGGCTGTCTTCTTTGGATTCTCACAAGCGATCCGAAACTATGTACAGTTGTTTGAATGGTCACAAAGTATTCCCCAGGAAATTATTTTCATGTTGCCTTACCTGCTTACCATCATCGTTCTCGTTGCAGCGGTTGGACGTTCTTCGGCTCCGTCTGCACTCGGTGAAGCATATGATCCGGGGAAAAGGTAACAACCTTTTCTATATCAGTTTAGCTATTCAGAGTTTTGATAAAGGGTCCGCCTTGTGCGGGCCTTTTTTGTTTTTTTGAGCGTCACCAAGCCACTTTTTCACGTTTAACTTGGTTCTCGTGCAGATACCCATATTTTCAGGTAGGGACAAAGAAACAGGCGAATTCAGTGATGGACGAATACACTGTTTTGAACGATCCGAGGAGGAGGGGAAAGTATGAAACAACAAGTTACGCGTGATGAAGCGATGAAATTAATAGGCAAAAATATTGTTGCAATCAAAAAAGACGGCACTCGGGTTACGGGAAAGCTGTTGAAAGTATCGGGCAACAAACTGGTACTCAAGCGTTTGAATGGCAAAAAAGTACGTACAAAAGCGATTCTGCCACTGGTATTGTTTGATCTGCTCGCTATTGCCACACTGCCTTATGCTTATGGAGGTGGTCCCGGCTTCGGTCCCGGATATGGACCTGGACCAAAACCAGGCCCTGGATATGGTCCAGGCTACGGACCGGGATATGGACCTGGAGGATCTGGTGGCGGATATGGACCTGGTCCTGGATTCGGCCCTTATGGTCCAGGTCCACGCCCACCAGGATTTTTCTAGGACATTCTATAATGTTTTTTCCAATTCGTAGCAGCGGCTTATCATGATGTATCGAATCGCGCTGTATCCATTTTTTTGATAAAACTGAAGCCCTTTGGTATTTCCCTCATCCACCATCACTTTAGATCTTCGACAACCCCGAGATACCGCAAAGCTCTCTGCTTTGAGCAACAAAGTTTGCCCGTAACGTTTGCGTTGTTCTTTCGGACTAACGGCCATCATATCGACATAGAGCAATTCCCCATGCATGAGAAAATGGATGAATGCCACAGCAGCTTTGTCTGGCTCCGGCGAGACAACAAAGGTCATGCCCCTGTTCATTCGCAGGGGTATTTCTTTGCGGATTTTATTAATTTCCTTTTCGCTCATATGGGATAAAGGAACAAGTTGAGTGTCAATCAGCTTCATGATGGCGCCATCATCCAGCTTGGATGTGCGTTGCCGAATCACCATGCGGAGCCTCCTTTCAGGACCAGTCGTGCTGCTCGTATATCCTATGCCTGAAGTAAGATAAAAGGTGACTGAATGAAGCGCTAGGATTAGGGCAACCTTATAGGCTGAAGAGGGAGGAAGGAAGGTTCTCTGAATTTTTATGCAAAACAGGTATTGACTTATCGGTTGGAGGAATCATATAATGTTCCTAACATTTAACGAGAATATTTCATCGGCTATGAAGAGGACGAAGTTTTAAGGGCTCTTTTGCTCAGAGAGTGGCTGGAATTGCTGAAACCACCACCATTATCCCTTATATACGAGCTCACCTCGGAGCTGTTTTCCTGAAAAGCACTGGATGTCACTCCTTTCGCGTATTAGGGAAAATCGTATGTCTGCGTTACAGACAACAGGTATGGGAAACGACTATGTTCGTTTGAGCTATTCGTTTTGTTGTACCTGGTAAGGTCCGTTATTGCGAAATTTCGGGCAAAGTTGGGTGGTACCACGGAAGCGATAACCTTTCGTCCCTCGCAAGCATGAACTTGTTTGCAGGGGATGGAAGGTTTTTTTTGTAACTTTAAATGTCAGAATGGTGTAAATTCCGAGAGGAGGATGACTAATGGGAGCTCAAATTCCAGAAGTACGATCGACAGATGAATTACGTGAAAAATGGATGAAGCCGGAGGTCATTAGCGGTTCCGAGATTCTGCTGAGAAGTTTGTTGCTTGAAGGTGTGGATTGCGTATTTGGTTACCCGGGTGGCGCAGTGTTGTACATTTACGATGCAATGTATGGTTTCGAGGATTTCAAACACGTCTTAACCCGTCACGAACAAGGTGCAATTCATGCAGCTGACGGATATGCACGTGCAAGCGGCAAAGTTGGTGTTTGTATCGCTACCTCCGGGCCGGGAGCAACCAATCTGGTTACTGGAATAGCCACGGCATATATGGATTCTGTGCCGCTGGTTGTCATTACGGGAAATGTTAATTCCAGCCTGATCGGCTCGGATGCTTTCCAGGAAGCGGATATTACCGGGATTACAATGCCGATCACCAAACACAGCTATCTGGTAAAAGATGTTAAGGATTTGTCGAGTATCATTCATGAGGCATTCCATATTGCCAACACCGGCCGTAAAGGTCCTGTACTGATCGACATTCCGAAAGATGTCTCAGCCAACAAAACCTTGTTTGAACCAAGTACTGAACCTGTTACATTAAGAGGGTACAATCCACGGACAGTACCAAACAAACTGCAGGTTGACCGTTTGGCTCAGGCCATTCAGGAAGCAGAACGTCCAATGATTCTGGCCGGTGGCGGTGTGGTATACTCGGGAGGACATGAAGAACTGTTCGAGTTTGTTGAGAAGACAGGTATTCCGATTACGACAACCCTTCTGGGGCTTGGTGCATTCCCAAGTGGGCATGAACTATGGACAGGGATGCCAGGAATGCACGGAACATACACATCCAACCTGGCCATCCAACAGTCGGATCTGCTGATTAATATCGGCGCACGATTCGATGATCGGGTAACAGGTAAGCTGGACGGATTCGCTCCACATGCCAAAATCGTTCATATCGATATTGATCCGGCTGAGATTGGTAAAAACATTGCAACCGATATTCCAATCGTTGGTGATGTGAAGACCGTACTTGAAATAGCCAACAAAGAAGTTGGACGTGCAGAGCGTGCAGATGCATGGAGAGACCAGATCAAACAGTGGAAACAAGAGAAGCCATACAGCTATACGGATTCAGACGAAGTGCTGAAACCGCAGTGGGTTGTTGAAATGTTGAATGATACAACCAAAGGTGAAGCGATTGTGACTACGGATGTGGGACAACATCAGATGTGGGCGGCACAATATTACAAGTTTAATCAACCACGTTCATGGGTAACTTCGGGTGGTCTAGGAACGATGGGCTTTGGATTCCCTTCTGCAATTGGTGCTCAGATGGCCAATCCGGACAGACTCGTTATCTCCATTAACGGTGACGGCGGAATGCAGATGTGTTCCCAAGAACTCGCAATCTGTGCCATTAACAATATACCGGTAAAAATTGTGATCATTAACAATCAGGTACTTGGAATGGTTCGCCAATGGCAGGAACTCATCTATGAGAACCGTTACAGCCACATTGATTTGGCAGGAAGCCCGGATTTTGTAAAACTGGCTGAAGCATATGGCGTGAAAGGATTGCGTGCAACGAATAAGGAAGAAGCAGCGCGTGCTTGGCAGGAAGCTTTGGATACACCAGGACCAGTCGTTGTAGAATTCGTAGTACGCAAGGATGAAAATGTGTATCCAATGGTTCCGCAGGGAGCAACAATTGATCAAATGCTGATGGGGGATGCTGACGAATGATTAGACATACGATTTCAATATTGGTAAACGATCAGCCAGGCGTCCTTCAGCGTGTGTCAGGGTTGTTCGGTCGACGCGGATTTAACATTGAGAGTATTACCGTAGGTCAATCGGAAGAACCAGGACTCTCCCGGATGGTTATTGTCACCATTGGTGACGATAAAACGCTGGAGCAGATTGAGAAACAATTGTATAAAATCATCGATGTTATTAAAGTGGTTGATTTCAGCCTGAAACCGATGGTAGCCCGTGAACTCGCTTTGATTAAAGTGAAAGCAGAGCCTTCCGAGCGTCCTGAAATTCTGGGTGTGGTAGAAACATTCCGCGCATCCGTTGTAGATGTTGGTCCAGGCAGCCTGATTGTGCAGGTAGTCGGAGATACGGACAAAATTGATGCTATGATTGAATTGCTCAAGCCATATGGCATTCGCGAATTGTCCCGTACAGGCATAACTGCATTGGTACGCGGCAACGTATAAAGCTATAATGAATGAAGAGGGACGACGGTTAGCTAACATATACAGTTGATCTTATGTGAGTGTCAGTCCCTTAACAGTTGTAATTTAACATTTTAGTGATGTAACGCTTGAAAATATAGCTACATTCCCGCATTAATGGGCGGGTGTCTGAACGGATCGGATCAGACCAGAGATTGCTTTTGACACTCCAAGCGAGGCGGTCCCTTGAGACACCCGCTCATTAATGAAGGGTTCTTTACAATACAAAGGAGGACTTATAAACATGCCAGTAACTACTTATTATGAACAGGATGCAGAGCTTAACGTATTGAAAGGAAAAACGATCGCGGTAATCGGTTATGGTAGCCAGGGCCACGCCCAAGCTCAAAACCTTCGTGATAGTGGATTGAACGTAGTCATCGGACTTCGTGAAGGTAAATCCTTCGACACTGCAAAAAATGACGGATTTGAAGTTCTGTCCCCGGCTGAAGCAACAAGCCGCGCAGATGTAGTTCAAATCTTGCTGCCAGACGAAACTCAAGCTTCTGTATACAAAAACGAAATCGAACCAAACCTGAAAGAAGGCGCTGCATTACTCTTCTCACACGGTTTCAACGTTCATTTCGGTCAAATCGTTGCTCCAAAAAACAGCGATGTATTGCTGGTAGCTCCTAAGTCCCCTGGTCACATGGTACGTCGTACTTATGTGGAAGGTTTTGGTGTACCGGGCCTGATCGCGATTGAGCAAGATGCAACGGGTAAAGCTAAAGAAATCGGTTTGGCTTATGCTAAAGGTATCGGTTGTACACGCGCAGGGGTTATCGAAACTTCCTTCCGTGAAGAAACAGAAACAGATCTGTTCGGTGAGCAAGCTGTTCTGTGTGGTGGTGTGAGTGCATTGGTAAAAGCTGGGTTCGAAACATTGACTGAAGCGGGTTACGCTCCTGAAATGGCATACTTCGAATGTCTGCACGAACTGAAGCTGATCGTTGACATGATGTATGAAGGCGGACTTTCAAGCATGCGTGATTCCATCAGTAACACAGCTGAGTACGGTGACTATGTAACTGGACCTCGTGTTGTAACTGAAGATACGAAGAAAGCAATGAAAGAAGTGCTGACGGATATCCAACAAGGTAAATTCGCACGCGACTTCATTCTGGAAAACCAATCCGGACGTGCATTCTTGACAGCAACTCGTCGTAACGAAGCTGAACATCCAATCGAAGTGGTTGGCGGACAATTGCGTGAGATGATGCACTGGATCAAGAAGTAAGCATTAACTTCTAGAGCATGCACTTTAAGGTAATCAAGTAAACTTAGAGCTTTAACTGGGAATAGCGGCCGTGCTTATGCGTGAGCCGCTATTGCTGGTTCAGAGAAACATATAATAACAAGTACAGGAGGTGCGAAGCGTGCGTAAAATCTATGTATTTGACACAACGCTACGTGATGGAGAGCAATCCCCGGGAGTCAATCTGAACACTCGTGAAAAGGTGGAAATTGCCCATCAGCTCGAGCGGCTTGGCATTGACCGGATGGAAGCGGGTTTCCCGGCGGCATCTCCAGGTGATCTGGCAGCTGTCAATGCAGTAGCAAATGCGGTCAAAAATGTGACTGTAATTGGCTTGTCCCGTTCCAGAGAGCAAGACATTGATGCGGTTAAGGAAGCACTTAAAGGTGCACAGGACCCGTGCATTCACGTTTTCCTGGCAACTTCACCTATTCACCGCCAACATAAATTGCGCATGGACAAAGCGCAGGTACTGGATACAGCTCGTTCCGCGATTCGTTATGCAAAGAAAACATTCTCGAAGATTGAATTCTCACTTGAGGATGCAGGTCGTACTGAGTATGATTTCCTCGTGGAAATGGTGAATATGGCTGTTGAAGAAGGTGCAGCTGTCGTGAATATTCCGGATACGGTTGGTTACCTGAGCCCATATGAATACGGAAACATTTTCAAACATCTCAAGGAGAATGTACACGGTATTGAAAAGGTACAGCTGAGTGCCCACTGCCATAATGACTTGGGTATGGCGACGGCCAATACACTTGCAGCCATTCTCAACGGAGCCGATCAGATCGAAGGTACGATCAATGGCATTGGTGAACGTGCCGGAAACACGGCGATCGAGGAAATTGCTATGGCGCTGGAGACACGTCAGGAATTTTTCCAGGCGAAAACATCGCTGCAGTTGTCTGAAATTGCACGGACCAGTCGTTTGGTTAGCCGTTTGACAGGTATGGTTGTGCCTGGAAACAAAGCCATTGTTGGGGCGAATGCCTTCGCACATGAATCCGGCATTCACCAGGATGGCATGTTGAAGGAAAAAACCACGTACGAGATTATGACTCCAGAGTCCATCGGTCTGAAGGAAAGCAAACTTGTACTGGGTAAACATTCTGGTCGTCATGCCTTCCGTGAACGGTTGATTGATCTGGGATATGAGCTGGAAGAAGAAGCATTGAATCGTGCTTTTGCTCAGTTCAAAGATCTTGCTGATAAGAAAAAAGAAGTTACTGACGAAGATCTGCTCGCTGTAATTGAAGAGAAATTGCAGGATGCACCTGAAGTGTATAAACTGGAATCGATCTTTGTTACGTACGGAGATGAATCGGTACCAACGGCCAAAGTCCGCATTGCAACGCTTGACGGGGATACGCTTGAGAAGCAAGCAGAGGGTAACGGATCGGTAGATGCAATCTACAATGCGATTGACCAAGTGAGTGGGGAAGACGTAACGTTGTCGGACTACTCCATCAAATCGGTAACACATGGTAAGGATGCATTGGGTGAAGTACATGTTGTGCTGACACAGAATCAGGTTTCGGTACAAGGACGTGGCGTAAGCACAGATATATTGGGTGCAAGTGCACGTGCCTATGTAGACGGCCTGAATCAATTGATTGAGAAGCGCAAGACATATACGAACCGTGTAAACGTTAATCTTTAGGCTCCAATGCAAGAAGCACGCACCTTTCATTGAACTGAACTTTAAGCTGAGACACATGTATGCTACTAGAATGATCTATCTTTAATTTAATGGATATAGAAGATCGTTCGGCTTGTTTTGTTACGTTTAGTGAGGTACGTAAAGAGTCTGACTCTCCTGTGGAGGGCCAGACTCTTTTGCTTATTATTTATATGATTATGGCAGTAAAACACAGAACCTTTTCTACGCTTCCTATTGTATTGGCTTACGCCATCAAGCTATTACCATGCGTATGCATTAGGTGCATGTCCACCTGGACCCGGGAAAATCTCATCCAGACGTTTGAGCACGGCTTCATCCAAAGTCACGTCCAGACATTTGAGTGCGGTCTCAAACTGCTCCAGCGTACGCGGTCCGATAATCGGGGCGGTCACTGCCGGATTGGCTGCAACCCATGCCAAAGCCACCGTATCCTGTGGTTCACCGAGATCACGACACAGTGTGGCAAAGTCTTCAAGCTGAGTTTGCTGCTGCTCGATCCGTCCAGCGATGCCCCCGCTGCGTGTTCCTTCCAGCTTCTGCAGAGCGTTACGTCCCAATAAACCACCATCCAGTGGACTCCATGGAATGACGCCGAGGCCCAGCTCTTTGGCTGCGGGCAGTACTTCCAACTCAGGCAAACGACAGTTGAGACTATATTTATGTTGTTCGGAAACCAGGCCGAGGAAATGACGATTCTTGGCTTCACTTTGAGCGATTGCAATCTGCCATGCAGCAAAGTTACTCGATCCTACATAACCGATTTTACCCTGATGAACGGCATTCTCGAACGAACCCCACAGCTCGTCCCACGATATGGCAGGGTCTACATGATGCATCTGGTATAGCTCGATATGATCGGTCTGTAAGCGGCGGAGGGAACCCTCCAGATGCCGTCTGATTTTGTAGGCGGAGAGGCCAGCTTCGTTGTTGGGGCCATCTGTATCATCATGCATGGAGCCATAGACTTTGGTGGCCAGAACTACTTTTTCACGTCTGCCCCCACCTTGGTTGAACCAGCGTCCGATAATTTCTTCGGTAAGGCCGGAATTTTCACCCCAACCGTAGATGTTAGCGGTATCAAAAAAGTTCACCCCTGCATCAAGTGCTGCGTCCATAATGCGGAAAGCTTCTTTTTCATCTGTAGCAGGCCCGAAATTCATGGTACCGAGACAGATTCGGCTGACCTTGAGGCCTGATTTACCCAAATACGAATATTGCATATTGCTTATCCCTCCTGCGTACCTGATTTGAATTCAGCTATATTTTAACCCAGCCGGGAGGTCAGAACAACTTGGAAAGGCCAATCTCTATTGGCTTATAGGTAAAATCTATTAAAGTCATAGATTGTATATCTTGGTCAAATGACCTTGGAATATGATACAAAGGAGAGAGTTAATATGAGACGTTACTTTATGAATAATTAATGAATGAAATATAAGGAGTGGACAACCCAATGGCAGACGTGAAAAAAATTGCAGTTATTGCAGGTGACGGAATTGGCCCTGAAGTCGTAGCTGAGGCTGAGAAAGTTCTTAAACGTACGGAGGAAGTATTCGGTTATCGTTTTGAGACAGAGCATGCGTTGTTTGGCGGAATCGCGATTGATGAGAAGGGTACGCCTCTTCCTGAAGAAACACTGACTGTATGTAAAAGTGCAGATGCAGTCCTGCTTGGAGCGGTTGGTGGTCCAAAGTGGGATAACAACAGCAAGGAGCTTCGCCCGGAAACAGGCCTGCTGGGTATTCGCAAAGCACTTGGATTGTTCTCCAACCTGCGTCCGGCTGTTGTATTTGATTGCTTGAAGGATGCTTCAACTCTGAAGCCTGAAGTACTGGAAGGTACAGATCTGATGGTGGTACGTGAGTTGACAGGTGGGATCTACTTCGGTGAGAAATTCAGACGTGAAAGTGCACAGGGCGAAGAGGCAGTAGATACATGTGCATATAATGTAACAGAAGTGGAGCGGATCGTTCGTCAGGCATTCGAAATTGCGCAAGGACGTCGCAAAAAGCTGGCTTCTGTAGACAAAGCCAACGTATTGGAAACTTCCCGTCTCTGGCGTGAAGTCGTGAACCGGGTAGCACCGGATTATCCGGATGTTGAACTGGAGCATGTACTGGTAGACAACTGCGCGATGCAATTGCTGCGTCGTCCGTCCAGCTTCGATGTCATCGTAACGGAAAACATGTTCGGAGATATCTTGAGTGATGAAGCAGCGATGTTGACAGGTTCCATCGGTATGCTCGCATCTGCATCACTGGGAGAGGGCAGCTTCGGACTCTATGAACCGGTACACGGTTCCGCACCGGATATCGCAGGTCAAGGTCTCGCTAATCCGATTGCAACCATCCTCTCTTTGGCGTTGATGTTCCGTACAACCTTTGGGTATACAGAAGGTGCGGATGCCATTGAAGCAGCTGTGTCGGATGTATTGAATGCAGGACACCGCACGAGTGATATTGCTGTAGACAAGAGCACAGCGATCAGCACGACCGAAATGGGCGATTTGATCGTGGCGGCTATTCAGAAACAGGCGTAATTATATTACCAACTACAGGCAGCCCTTTGTTTCCAGTTATGGAATGTACAGAGGGCTGTTCCTTTATCATTTTTGCCACGAAAAATCCTTATTTATAATGATTATAAAAAAATAATGTTTATAATCTTGACTTTGGGAAGTCCGGATGATAACATTTTACTTGTACTTGTTATCAAGGTTCAAATCATTTTAATTACAGGAAAAGCGTTCGCGTTTTTCTTGATGATGAGCAATCCGCAAGGATGCTTACATAATCCCAAAGGAGGAATTTTTAGTTATGGCAGAACGTTTGGTAGGTAGACCAGCACCGGATTTCGCAATGGAAACAGTATCGGGAGACGGACAAGACTTCGGTTCCGTTAAACTGTCCGATTATCGTGGCAAATGGCTTGTATTCTTCTTTTATCCTTTGGACTTCACATTTGTGTGCCCAACTGAAATTACAGCTTTGAGCGTTGCTTCCGAGCAATTCAAAGCTTTGGATACTGAAATCCTTGGCGTGAGTGTAGACTCCGTACACAGCCACAAAGCATGGATCAATACACCTGTAGACAGCAATGGTCTGGGTCAATTGAACTTCCCGCTGGCTTCTGACATCACGAAGCAAGTGGCTAAAGATTACGGCGTTCTGATCGAAGAAGAAGGCGTAGCATTGCGCGGTCTGTTCATCATCGATCCAGAAGGCGAACTGAAATATCAAGTGGTTAACCACAACGATGTAGGCCGTAGTGTTGAAGAAACACTTCGCGTACTGCAAGCACTGCAATCCGGCGGATTGTGTGCAATGAACTGGAAACCAGGCGACACTAACCTGTAAGCCAAGTTAACTTGAACGGTTTTTGTTCAAGCCCTCATCCCGTTAGGGATTGAGGGCTTTTTGCACCCTTTTGCCGGAAGTTATCACGAAGTTAATCAAAAGTGTTTGAACAAGCGGCTAAGCGTGTTAATAATATATTAGAAGAAAGTCTTCTTTTTATCAGTTGAAAGAGGAATTGATGGCCTTTAAGGCGAATAGGGTATGGAAACCCGGTAAATATTCCGGTGCTCTGCATTTATAATCTGTACATGAATGTGATACACTGATGGAACTATTCCTTTTCGGAAGTGCTGTAAGTGTACGGGATGGCATTTTAACAAAAAAGTCCCGGCACGTAATAAGGAGGGTGAACAAAAATGAGTTACTGTTGTGGGGCAAGTATGGTTGGAACGAAGGGCACGCTGAAGCATTACCGCACCCAGGTTCATAATGTTCCCCTGCTGTTTTGCCCGGTGTGTCACCGGGTTGAGGTGCATTATAAAGTGGAAAACGAATACGAAATCCTGGCTGAATATGCGCATGGAGACGGTGCATCCGAGATCGACTTTCAAGATTATGTTACAGAAGATGAGGATGCGATTTTTGAAAACTGTGTAAACCGTGAGAGCGAGGATGCCATGGTCATTGTGCAGCGCCAGATTGATATGGCTCTGGATTTGCTCAGGCTCGCCAAGGAAACCAAAGACGAGAAGTGGGAAAGCGAACTTAAACGTCGATTAGCTGTGATGAGTCAGCGCAGACTGAAAATTCAGCATAATAAGACCGGACTATAGATGCTCTCGGATATATCACCAATTAAAGATATTAAAAACGAAGCTGATTTGCCTACTGGGTGAAACGGCTTCGTTTTTGTGCTGTGTTCTGGAACTAATTCGAGGTTTTTTTTAAAATAATTTCCATTCGACACTTTCTCCGATTGACTCTCTTCTATAAACTTGTCTATGATAAAAACAGACTTGCAAAAGAGGCGGAGCAAAAAATGTTCGTGTTTGGGAATAGGAGAAGGTCAGAATGGGACAAACGTATATGATTTTCCGGATCGACTGTTGGTTACCGGGAATAGACCAGCTTGAGTTCCGGCCATGCCATCCATATTTTCGGCTCAGCCCCCCAACGAAAGGGCACCGGTAATGAAAAATAAAATCGGCCCTTCCTGTTTCTGTGATGATATGATGTCCGAATGGCAAGTTTATCATTTACGTGAAAAGGAGGAACCTGACATGATTAGTGAATTTCAGGATACAGTGCCTCAACCAACGGATGGTTTCCCGCCTGTGCATCTGGATAACAACAAGTACGAGAATGTACTGGAACATCTGGATAGCGGTATTATGTTGTTTGACAGTCACGGTGTATTGACGTTTATTAACGTTCAGATGGCAAAGTTGTTGGAACTTCCAAGAAGTCTGTTGAGCGGCTGCACCCTGATGCAAATGCTGCATCATCCGCAGATGAGCCGATTCAAGAAAAAGAAAATTTTACGTATCTATCGGGAAACTATTTTTCACCGTAAGCGCTATCATGAATTGATTGATGAATACGGAAGGCATTGGCTGGTTACTGTGACGTACGGTGATCAGATGGATGGCGACTTCTTGTTCAGCGTCAAAGATGTATCTGATTATAAACAAATTGAACAGACCGCTTATCAAAATGACAAACTTGCGATGCTGGGGCGAATTTCAGCATCTATTGCTCATGAAATTCGTAATCCGTTGACTGCAATCCGTGGGTTCATTCAACTGCTCAGGCCCCATTTGCTGCAGCTCGGCAAAGACGAGTACGCTCGAATCATACTGACGGAGATTGATCGGGCGAATGACATCATCTACGAATTTTTGAATTCTTCCAAACCGTCAGCTCCACAGAAGACCGTGATATCCGTCGACTCTTTGCTCAAAGAGGTGGTCTTGCTGACCGAAAGCGAAGGGTTGATGAAGGGATGCGAGATCGTACTGGATGAAGGGGATGCCCCGCTGAATGTGTCCATTGATGTCAAACAGATTAAGCAGGTTATTTTGAATATGGTGAAAAACGCAATGGATGCCATTGAGGAAGTTGGCGAAGAACATACGGGTCTAATTCGAATATCTACCGCCACGGAAAACAAGTTCGTGCAGATCTCCATCGCGGATAACGGTCATGGGATGGACCATAACACGCTTGTACGTCTGTTTGATCCATTCTTCACGACCAAGGAGAGCGGAACGGGGCTTGGACTTTCGGTGAGTTACCGAATCATCAAGAACCATGGAGGCACCATCTCTGTGGATAGCAAAAAGGGTGAAGGCACGCGGTTTATAATTATGTTACCCTTGGTATATTGAGAAAAGCGGGGAGTCGAGGAGTTGGCCATTTGCCAACTCCTTTGTTTTATGTTGCTAATAACGGTTATAGTTAGTAATGAATGCGAATACATAAGCTCCATAACGGAAGGATGAGATGCAGATGGAAATCCAAGGAATGGAACGAATGAATCAACAATTGATGGATCATGTGGGAAAAGTGATTGTGGGAAAAGAGCATACGATAGAGCTGGTGATGACAGCGATCATAGCGTCAGGACATGTGCTGCTGGAGGATGTACCGGGTACCGGAAAAACGATGCTCGCCAAATCGGTAGCTTCCTCATTGGACTGCACATTCCAACGCATCCAGTTTACACCGGACTTGCTGCCCTCTGACTTAACAGGGATTCATTTTTTTAATCAAAAAGAAGGGGATTTTGAATTCCGACCCGGCCCCTTGTTTGCCAATCTTGTACTAGCCGATGAGATTAACCGGGCTACACCGCGTACACAATCAAGTTTGCTGGAGTGTATGGAAGAGCGCCAGATCAGTATCGACGGTTCAACGAGACAGCTGGAACGGCCATTCATCGTTATCGCCACCCAGAATCCTGTAGATAACCAAGGAACTTTTCCGCTACCTGAAGCGCAGATGGATCGTTTTATGATGAAAATTCGCATGGGTTATCCAAGCAGTGAAGAGAGTGTAGAAATTTTGAGACGTACGGTAGCCAGTCGTTCTGTTGATGATCTCTCGGCAGTGATCAGTCGTGAAGAACTTTTGAAGGCGCAGGATACGTATAAAACAGTGCAAATCAACGAAGATCTGCTACGATATATCATTCAGTTAACCGAAGCGACAAGGCAACATCCAGAGCTCTCGCTTGGCGTAAGTCCACGAGGGGCTCAGGCATTACTCAAGGCAAGTCAGGCATGGGCTGCACTGCATGGCAGAGACTTTGTTTTGCCAGATGATATTAAAGTACTGGCGGAACCTGTGCTGGCCCACCGACTGGTATTCCGTAACCGGATCAGACAACAAGAGGGCTTGGCGGAGCGTATCATCCAGGAACTTCTGAATCAGACAGAAGTGCCTACGGAGAATCTCGCTACAAGCGGGCGTTAATCTTATGGCATTATTATGGCTTGTCCTTGTTGGAGGCATTGTCGTTGTTATACATGGTGTGTGGTTTGGACGACCTGCACTGCGAAAACTCAGATACAGCAGACAATTCAGCAAGCTGCGTTGTTACGCTGGAGATGAACTTGAGATGGTGGAGACGATATCGAATGAGAAACGAGTCTCCGTACCGTGGCTCAGACTTGAATCGATGATGCCAGTGTCGTTTGTATTTCGTTCCGGCTCAGGTATGGATATTAGTCAAGGCGAAATCTATCAGAACCATAAGAGTATTTTTACGTTAAAACCGTTTACTCGTATTACGCGCAAACATCCTTTTACATGTACTCAGCGTGGAATTTATCCATTAAATACAGCAACGATGACAGGTGGGGATCTCTTTGGCGTGTGGCGTTCCACCAAACCGATTCCTTTGCAAATGTCTATGATCGTGTATCCTTCATTAGTGAATGCAGAGGATCTTCCTGCAATTTATCAGGTATGGCAGGGAGAAGTGGAAGTATCACGATGGATCGTTGAAGATCCTTTCTTGATTCTGGGTGTTCGGCCTTATGGTGCAGGCGACCCCATGAATCGTATTCACTGGAAAGCGAGTGCACGTACAGGTGAATTACAGGTCTACAAGCAGGGATGGACGGCTGATCCGCAATCCTGGATAGTAGTCAACATTCAGGAATCTGCAGATATGTGGAGTGTTGTTACTCGACCGGAAAAGATTGAGCGGGCACTTCGTTACGCTGCCACGGCTGCAGTGGATGCCATCGGTAGAGGGTTGCCAGCAGGTTTCGCCCATAATGGTTATCATGTGGGTGGAGGCCGCGATACACTTCGGATTGAACCGGATTATGGCACGCCTCATCTGGAACGGTTACTGGAAGCTATGGCTGAGACAGAGTTGAAATGCATGGTGCCCATGGAGCAATTCCTGAATGATGAAGTACGTCTGAATGAAGAAGCACAGCAAATCCGCAGCTATCTGCTGATTACATCCTATGTATCTGCCGCTATGGAGCACGAGATTGCACGTCTGCACGAACAAGGACATCGTGTAACGATTCTCCCGGTAGAGGACGTGAAGGGTAATACGAAGGCGGTGAGTGCATGAGGAACAGACCGGTAGCAACGACCACAGGACTCATAACAATGCTTGCCGTCTTGATGGCTGGCATATACCTTTTTCCGATATTTACGCTTGCTTCATTCTACGCAATGGAACATTTGCCGTACACATTATTCATCCTGGTTGTTCTTGTAGGTTGGTTGGGACAATTCATTCAGCATAAAATTCCAGGTTTTAGCGAGAAAAGTACACTCATTCGTGGACTAGCGGCACTCGTCATAGGATTTCTCTTCGCACTCGTTGTTGGGTTGAGCCTTATTCTCCCGTTGCCGGATATCATCACATTGGTACTGTGTGGAGTCATCTCGGCTTATGCAGGTCTGACCCTCCAGCCAGTCTTTCATTCTGTATTGTTATGGCGCTTGCAGATTATGGGTGTAATCAGTGCAATCGTGCTTATGATTGCTTCGAACTCGTTGGAATTCATGCAGCCGATACAAACCTATACCCTATGGATCTATATTGCCGGAGTGATCAGCTTTGCCTTTTGGCTAGTTGGACGATATATGCTGCAACTGGATCAGGCAATACTCAATGACGGCAAGAGAAGATTGGTATTAAGAGATTTTGCACGTGCGAATCATCAGCGGTTCATGTGGATGTTTATTGTTATCGTAGCGATTGGTGCTTTCCCAAGTCTGGCTGCCTGGCTGGGACCGCTGCGTGATCGCTTGCTCGCATGGATCAGGGGATGGTTTGGTCCGATTTCCGGCGAGGAGCCACGATTACCAATGGACAACCCCAATCAGCAGTTAAATATACCGAATGACTGGAGAGAGCCGCCATCCGAGCCCTCAGTCTTCTGGAACATCCTCGGATGGGTAGTGATGTGTGCTGTAGCAGGAGCAATCCTGTGGTTGCTTCTGAGGTTGGGTCAAAAAACGATAAACAGACTTATGGACCGATTCAAGGGGATGTTACAACCAGGTGAAAAGAAGGCAGAACCACGGACGGAGTATATCGATGTCAGTGAGACGCTTGATGCGCCAGCAAAAGTCCGAAAGAATTGGTTTCGGAAGAAAGAAGCGCCACCTGCACAGGATGCCGAACGTGTTCGGTATTACTATCGGACTTGGATTGAAAGAGCCGCTCATCGAGGCGTGGAAATACAGGGGACACACACTCCGCTGGAGGCTGCACAGACCATTATTCAGAATGGTATGAAGGTAGAAGAAGATGAGCTGTCTGCGAGACTGCCAGATACGTATAATGCCGTTCGTTATGGAGAGAAAGCTCCCGATCGTTCCGATATGGTTGAGATTGACCGAATCTGGAGATCTTATCGAAGTAAATAAGTCCGGAATCCCTTTACTTTTCTTGTCACGTTCAAGTATCATGAGAGGAATACACAAGTTGGTCAGAAAAGGAGCAGACATTAATGAAGACAAATCATTGCAAAATTGTAGATTGTACGATCCGTGATGGCGGATTGGTGAATAATTGGGACTTTAGCGTGGACTTTGTTCAACAGCTATATGCTGGATTGAATGAAGCTGGCGTTGATTATATGGAAATTGGATATAAGAACTCTCCGAAGTTGCTTAAAGGTGCCGAGGAAGCAGGACCATGGCGTTTCCTGAACGATGATTTCCTGCGTAAAGTTATTCCTCAAAAAGGCAATACCAAACTGTCTGCGCTGGTTGACGTAGGTCGTGTGGACGAAAATGATATCTTGCCTCGCAGTGAGAGCATGCTGGATCTGATCCGGGTTGCCTGCTACAGCAAAGATGTAGACAAGGCACTTGCACTGGTTCAAACATTCCATGATCGTGGATATGAAACTACACTTAATATTATGGCACTCTCCAATGTTATGGAGAATGAATTGCTGGAAGCATTTGAATTGATCAAAGAAAGCGCTGTGGATGTTGTTTACATTGTAGACTCCTACGGTAGCTTGGACCATAATGATGTGAAATATCTGGTAGAGAAGTTCAAGACTCACTTGCCTAACAAACGTCTTGGTGTTCACACACATAATAATATGCAACTTGCGTTTTCTAACACATTGGTTGCGGCAGAACTTGGCGTTGAACTGCTTGACGCTTCTGTGTATGGTATGGGACGTGCGGCAGGAAACTGTCCAACCGAATTGCTCGTAGCTCATCTGAAAGGAACAAAATACAATCTGCGTCCAGTACTTGGTGTATTGGAACAGTTGATGGTTCCACTCAGAGAAAAAGAAGAATGGGGTTACATTCTGCCTTACATGATTACAGGCGCGTTGGACGAGCATCCACGTTCAGCAATGGCGATTCGCTCATCGGAAGACAAGGATAAGGTTGTTGATTTCTATGATAAATTAACAACACCAGAAGTGAATTTTGAGAAGTAATATAGTCTGAAATACAGTTGCAAAATAGGAAAACATGGACTCTAACTGGAGATCCATGTTTTTTTAGTTCTTAATGCCTTGTTTTTCTATATATTTGTGAATAAATATTCCTAGGAGTAACTATTTTTTAGTTCACGTATACAAAATTAAATGTTATTATGTACCAGATAGCATGTGTATGCATGTGAATTGAACGTTGGTTAATATGTTTTTTGTCGAATCGTGTAGTAAGTTGTTAAGTTTGGTTAATGTAATTCAGGATAGGTGATCCCGGGAAGGAAAACACGGCATGAAGGTTAATCTGCAAGATCAGAGAAAAATAATTTGGGTCGCTGTGGGCGGCTTATTATGTTTCCTCGCAAGTCAATGGTTTCGTTCTTCTTCAAGCTCTGATCTGATCATATCGGGTTACCCGGTTTTGACACTCTTGGGTGGATTTGCTGCGGTAGCGGCTTGTATCGGCATCTATAATCAAAGCTGGTTGTTTCGGACACAGAAGCTAACGCTTCGGAGGACATTATTGACAACACTCTTTTTATTGATTGGACTATTTGAACTGGTTCATATCGTTTCATTTGCAGAAGAGATTCCAAATGGAGCCATGATGGAATCGGAGTTTTCCTTAATGATGTCAACCATGGGATCTTTGGTATGTTCCGTAGGTTTACTGCTCGTGTATACCTTAAATGAGAAAGAGTTTGCATTACCACGCAAATTCTTACTGTTAAGTGGGACATTGGGTACCTTTGTTATTTTGTACATACTGGCTATTCAGGAATGGAGCATGTTGCCGAGTATGCTTGATGGGGAAGTGCTTGGTGGTATCTTCACTCGAGTTCATCTTATGGTTGGATTGCTCTATGGCATTATTGCAGTTCTTTTGTTTGTACAATGGAAAAAAACCAAAGACAGTGATTTACCAACCATTCTATGTGGCATTCTGTGTTTCTTTTTTGGTGAATGTTATTTTGTTTCAGCAACTGGGGTGAACGATCTCAATCTGTTATTAGGATTGCTGAGTAATTGTATGGCATATTTTTTCATCCAAAAAGGACTGTATACGTCCGTAGTGGACACACCTTTCCTGCAACAGCAGGTCGCGGAAGCCAAGATGAACTATATTGCTCATCATGATGATGTAACGGGACTTCCAAACCGTCGTCGCCTTTCACAGCAGCTGAAAAAGATGATGGATGACGCCGTGGTGCAGGAACAGCTTGTTGGTGTATTGGTCCTGAATATTAATCGGTTCAAAACCATAAATGATTCGCTTGGACAGCAAGCAGCTAACCGTGTTTTGCGTCAGGTAGGTCAACGACTGAAACAATTGTCCCTTCCAGGAGAAGAAGTCTTTGGATTGGGAAGAGATGAGTTTGCATTAACGATGACAGATTTCAGTTCAACCGATACAGCGTTGCGTCGGACAAGATCCATTTTGCAACTTTTTGAGAAGCCCGTCTTGGTTGATGGCAATGAGTATCATCTGACACTTGGAATTGGGATGGCCATTTTCCCACATGATGGGGAGTCACCACTGGAGATTATTCAGAATGCCGATACGGCTTTGCACAGTGCAAAGGAACAAGGAATGGAACTGAATCGTTTTGCCCATGCGATGCAGATGAAGGCACAGGAGCGTTTGCAGCTTGAGAATGATCTGCGCAAGGCGTTGGATCGAGGTCAGTTCTACCTGGTCTACCAGCCGCAGGTTAATCTGCAAAGTGGGCTAATCGTTGGCATGGAAGCCTTGGTGCGTTGGCAGCATCCGCAACGAGGCTCGGTATCTCCGGCGGACTTTATTCCTCTGGCAGAAGAGAGTGGGCTCATTGTGCCACTTGGAGAATGGGTGCTTCGTGAAGCGTGTGCACAGAACAAACAGTGGCAGGAAGCCGGTTATCGTAAACTGTGTGTTTCGGTGAATCTGTCGATGAGACAATTCAGGCACTCCCATTTGTTGGACAATATCAATGGCATTCTCAAAGAGACGGGACTAGAGCCTGTATGGCTTGAACTGGAGATTACAGAGAGCATGACATTTGATAAAGACCGGTCATTCGAACAGTTGCGCAAAATCAAAGAAATTGGTGTGCATATCAGTATTGATGATTTTGGAACGGGATACAGCTCGTTGCACTATCTGAAGGATCTGCCGATTGATCGGCTTAAGATTGACCGTTCATTTGTGAATGAAGTCATGGAGGACAGCAATAACGCAGCGATCGTATCTACCATCACCTCAATGGCGCATCATTTACAACTGAAAGTCACAGCTGAGGGTGTGGAGAACGAAGATCAGATGGTCTTTCTTCGCAATCAACACTGTCACGAGGCTCAGGGTTATTTCTTCAGCAAACCGATTAAAGCCGCTGAATTTGAAAAGCAGTTTTTGAGAGATGTGGATAAGCCTACAGGATAGGGAACAGCGGGGGCGCGAGGGTGCTCCTGCTTTTTTTTGATGGATGCGTAATGAAAAAAATGGAAAATATGACTTGCATGCTATAGAGGATCATGGTATATTATTATTTGTAAAATCACTGTTAAATTCCTAAGGAACTTAACAATAAATCTTCAATCATGCGGGTGTAGTTCAATGGTAGAACTTTAGCCTTCCAAGCTAATAGCGTGGGTTCGATTCCCATCACCCGCTTAACGAAGTAGTACCGGAGTCCTTGCGATGCAGGGGCTTTTTCTATTACCTTAAAAGAAATCTCGTGGTAACAGCGATCAGAAGATTGTTCTGTTTTCGGAGTGGCGAGTAAGTAAGTATTCTTTAGTTTAATGTATATACCCTTTGCTTTTTTCCAATGATCTGGTACAATAACGGAGAAATTGATACTACACATGAATGAGAGGTAACCATACGTCCCATGAAGTAAAACACATGAATTGAACCCCAGTTAACTGCAGACGGTTTTATGACGCAGTCAGCCAGAGCGGCTGAGCAATGAGGGGATTCGTGTGTCCAAATTCAGCTATGGGAAAAGGTATGGAGCAAGTAAGCCATTGAGGTTTACGTGTACCCTGTATTTTGGGTTTCTTTGTTCATGCCGTAGCTTACCTTAGATCTGTCTTTGAATGCTTGATCCAACCCTGAATTGCCAAACCGCCGGCTGATGCCAGCGGTTTTTTTTGTTCAGCAAAAAGGATGCAGGAAGGATGAGGCCTCATGATGACATTGGTACGCTTACATGAAGTATCAAAAGAATGGAACGGTATTGAATTGTTTACAGGATTAAATTTGGAGATTAATGAGGGCGAACGACTCGCCATTTTGGGTCGCAACGGATGTGGCAAGACAACGTTGTTACGTATCATTTTGGGTGAGGAGCATGGTGGAGGACGGATTGAACGTCATATCCCTCAGCAGGAATGGGGGTTCATGCGCCAGCGCTCGGAGATTGAGACCGGGATGAATGTACTGGATGCGGTCCGCCGTGAGAGCGGTCAGATCTATGAAGTGAAACGGAACTTGGAAGAACTGGAACAACGGTTGAGCATGAGCACTGAAGCGGATGAAGAGCTGCTTGCAGCTTATACACAAGTGATGGAGCAATATGAACAGTTGAACGGTTATATGTGGGAGACTGAGGTAGAGAAAGTACTGACTCGCCTTGGATTATCCGCAGAGCATTGGAACAGACCCTATCATTCCTTGAGCGGTGGACAAAAAACAAAGGCTCGTTTGGCGGGGCTGCTTGTCAGCAAACCCAAGTTCCTGATCCTGGATGAACCGACAAATCATCTGGATGAGGGAAGCATGCGCTGGCTGGAAGAGTGGTTATCCTCATATGAAGGTACGTTGTTATTTGTATCACACGATCGTACGTTTATTGATCAGGTAGCAACAGGAGTCATTGAGTTCAGTCCAGATGCCCTGACCAAATACAAGGGAGGTTACTCCGACTACAAGATCCACAAAGAGCGTGAATTACGCGAACAGGAAACGATCTACCGCAGGCAGGAATTGGAACGTAAGGCGTTGGAAGAAACGATTCGAAATTATCAGGAATGGTTCCATAAAGCGCATAATTCGGCGACTGATGTGGAGGTGAAGATCACCCAGAGTTTCTACAAAGCCAAAGCCAACAAAAATATTTCACGTTACCATGCGAAACAAAAACAGCTGGAACGTTTGGAGCGGGAACGGGTGGATAAACCTCGTGAAGCTGCAAAGTTGAACATGGAATTACAGATGAATCCACTGGCTGCACGCCAGCTGATTGCGCTGGAAGAAGTGAGTTTTTCATATACGGGAGACAAAACATTGCTGCGCGATCTTCGGATTGCTGTGGAACGTGGAGATCGGCTTGCTGTACGAGGTCCTAATGGAACGGGCAAGACAACACTGCTGAAGTTGATGATTGGTGAACTGGAACCTTCGCAAGGCAAGGTCACACGGCATCCACAGCTGAAAATCGGTTACTTTTCACAGGAGCTGGAAGGGCTCCCCGAAAATCAGACGCTGCTGGACAGCTTGCTTACTCTTCCATCCATGACACAAAGTGCGGCACGTACCATTCTGGGATGTTTCCTATTTTCCAGAGATGATGTATTCAAGCGCATTGGGGATTTGAGCATGGGGGAAAAGTGCAGAGTGGCATTTCTGAGACTGTACTTTGGCGGAGCCAATCTGCTGGTGCTGGACGAACCGACCAACTATCTGGACATCGATACCCAGGAAGTCATGGAAAATGTATTAAAACAAGCTTCAGGTGCTTTGGTGCTTGTATCCCATGACCGGATGCTGACGAAGTCACTCGCGAATCGGTTATGCGATCTGGAGGCTGGTGGCACAGCAACTCTGTTTGAAGGAGGTGTGTCGGATTGGGAGCAGTCCACCAAACTTCGGGAGGTGGCGCTGGAGACCCGGGAATCCGATGACGAGCGGTTACGATTGGAGATGCGCCTATCGGAGTTGCTGTCTCCTGTGAGCACTGCTGGGAAAGACAGTCTGACACAGCCCGAGCATTCGAATGAGCGAGCAGTCGAGGCAGCTGAGATTCGCGAAATCCAGCAGCGCCTGAAACAATTGAAAGATAATGGTGCAAGCATAAATTAGAACATGGACGGCTTGCTATTTCGATCTATTTTGCATATAATTATGAACGATCATCGATGATTACATCGATATAGGTAAACTAAGCAAACGTGATGATGGAGATAAGTAAGCAGTGCCTCTGGACAGGGAGGAAGCGCCGTAGATTGAGAGCGTTTCTGTAGAACAAGGCTGCCGAAATTCACTCCGAAGCGGTTCCCTGAACCTGTTTGTGTGCAGACACAGAGGCAACAGTAGGGGCAAACGGTTAACGGTCGTTATTCCGTACAAAGTGAGACAGAACCAGTTGCAGGCCATAAGGGCCACGCAGCAATGGATGTCTAACAAGGGTGGTACCACGGTCTTTTCGTCCCTTCAGGGGAGAGAAGGCCTTTTTTTGTTGCAAAAACACCACAAAAAGGGGGCAATTACACATGAAAGAACGTTTAGAGGCATTGAAGATCGAAGCGCTGGAGCAGTTGTCTGGTGTGAATGATCCGCAGACGCTCGGTGATCTGCGTGTAAAGTATTTGGGGAAAAAGGGTGCATTAACTGAGATTTTGCGTGGTATGGGTGCGCTTAGTGCGGAGGAACGTCCAGTTATTGGTCAAGTCGCCAATGATGTTCGGGCTGCCATTGAGGAAGTCATCGACAGCAAGCAGGATCAGTTCCAGAAGGAAGAGACGGCGAAGCGTCTGCAATCCGAGAAAATTGATGTGACCCTGCCAGGACGTCGCGGACGTCAAGGCGGGCTGCATCCACTGACCAAAGTGGTACAGGAGATCGAAGATATTTTCATCGGTATGGGATACCGCGTTGCGGAAGGTCCTGAAGTCGAAATGGATTATTACAACTTTGAAGCATTGAATCTGCCGAAGAATCACCCGGCGCGCGATATGCAGGATTCTTTCTATGTTACCGAAGACTTGTTGATGCGTACCCATACATCTCCGGTTCAAGTACGTACCATGCAGAGCATGAAGGGCGAAGTGCCTGTCAAAGTCATCTGCCCAGGTAAAGTATACCGCCGTGATGATGACGATGCGACACACTCTTTCCAATTCAACCAGGTTGAAGGATTGGTCATTAGCGAAAACATTCGTATGAGCGATCTGAAAGGAACCCTACTGCAATTCGTACGCGAAATGTTCGGTTCCCACACAGAAATTCGTCTGCGCCCAAGTTTCTTCCCATTCACAGAGCCAAGTGCGGAAGTGGATGTAACTTGTGTACAATGTGGCGGCAGCGGCTGTCGCGTATGTAAGCAAACAGGCTGGCTTGAAATTTTGGGCGGCGGTATGGTTCACCCGAAAGTACTGGAAATGGGTGGATACGATCCGGAGAAATACAGTGGTTTTGCATTTGGAATGGGCGTAGAACGTATTGCGATGCTGAAGTATGGTGTCGATGATATCCGTCATTTCTACAATAGCGATCTGACCTTCCTGAAGCAATTTGGACGGCTGTAACTTTAAGACAAGAAAGATTAACCATATAGAGCAAGCGAATGAACCGGGAACACCAATTTATAGATGAAGGAAGTGAACGTCCATGAGAGTATCGACAGATTGGCTGTCTGATTATATTTCCCTTGAAGGTGTGACGCCACAGGAATTGGCTGAGAAAATCACCCGTGCGGGTGTCGAAATTGATGTAGTGGAGAACCGCAACAAGGGCGTCAATAAAGTTGTTGTAGGTTATGTGAAGAGCAAGGAGAAACACCCCGATGCAGACAAACTGAATGTATGTGTCATCGATGCTGGTCAGGAAGAAGATCTGCAGATCGTGTGTGGTGCGAAAAATGTGGATGCAGGCCAAAAAGTAGTCGTAGCCCTGGTTGGAGCAAAGCTCCCTGGTGGATTGGATATCAAAAAAGCCAAACTGCGCGGTGTTGTCTCCCTTGGCATGATCTGTTCCGCCAAAGAGCTGGGCATGAACGACAAATTGTTGCCGAAAGATCAGCAGGAAGGTATTCTCGTTCTGCCGGAACAAACAGAGGTTGGCACGCCAATCAGCCAGGTTCTTGGTCTTGACGATCATGTTCTTGAACTGGACCTGACACCGAACCGTTCCGACTGTCTCAGCATGCGTGGTGCAGCTTATGAAGTGGGTGCCATCCTGGGTCGTGAAGTGAAGCTGCCAAGTCCCAAAGACCAACTGGTTGAAATTGGTGATGCAGCCGCGAATCATATCTCTGTAGAGATCAAGGCACAGGAGCAATGCATTCACTATGCAGCTCGTTATGTAACCGGCATTAAGCTGGGTGCTTCCCCGCTGTGGATGCAAAACCGTCTCATGGCGGCAGGTGTTCGCCCAATCAATAACATCGTTGATATCACGAACTATGTCATGCTGGAATACGGTCAACCGCTACATGCATTCGATGCGGATAAGCTGGAAAAGGGCCATATTGAAGTGCGGATGGCCAACGAAGGCGAAACGATTGTTACGCTGGATGGACAAGAGCGTAAGCTGGAGCCACACATGTTGCTCATCACGGATGGCGTGAAACCAGTAGCCATCGCTGGGGTTATGGGTGGCGAGAATTCCGAGGTATCGGAAGACACGGTGAATCTGTTGCTGGAGTCCGCCAAGTTCGACGGCGGAACCGTTCGGAAAACGTCACGCCAACTGGGGCTACGTTCCGAAGCAAGCATGCGTTTTGAGAAGGAAGTAGACCCGGGTGCGGTGATTACGGCTTTGGATCGTGCGGCTGAACTGATTCAGCGTTATGCTGAAGGTGAAGTGCACCAGGGAATCGTGGAAGCTGGAGCAGAAGTTGCGGAGAAACGTGTAATTCAATTGTCGCTGGACAGACTGAATCGTTATCTGGGAACTGATCTGTCTTTGCTTGAGGTAAAAACGATCTTCGCTCGCTTGCACTTTGCATGTGGTGATGCTGATCAAGGATTGCTGGATGTGGAAGTGCCAACACGCAGAGGGGATATTACGCTTGATGTAGACTTGTTTGAAGAGATTGCACGCCTGTACGGATACGACAACATTCCAACCACATGGATTGAAGGGCCGACGACTCCAGGGGCATATACACGCTCTCAAGCAATGCGCCGCACGATTCGTGGATTGCTCTCAGGCAGTGGCTGGCAGGAAATGATCAGTTACTCCTTTGTACACCCGGATAAAGCGACATTGTTTCCGGCATTGACACAAGGCAGTAAAGCCGTGAAACTCGCGATGCCTATGAGTGAGGACCGCAGTGTGCTTCGTACGAGCATTTTGCCGCAAATGCTGGATGCAGCGGTGTATAACATGAACCGTAAACAGGATTCACTGGCTGTATTCGAAGTGGGCAATGTGTTCTTCACCGAAGAAGATCAATTGACCAAGCAACCACATGAGATTCCGGTACTGGGCTTGCTGCTCACCGGGAATCGTGCAAGCCAGCAGTGGAATGTTGGAGCGGAGAAAGTAGACTTCTTTGATCTGAAAGGTGCTCTTGAGCATCTGTTCGCCTATGTGGGACTTGAACAACGCATTCGCTTGGTAGCAAACAGCCCTGAAGGATTCCACCCGGGACGTTCCGCATCGGTTTACCTGGAAGGTAAGGATGGCGGGGAAGGTACATTGATCGGTACAGTGGGTCAATTGCATCCGGAACTGCAACAGCAGTATGATCTGAATGATGTGTACATCGCAGAGATTGCACTTGAATCGATCTATAATGAAGCAGACGCTGACATTCGTTATCGTGAGCTTCCGCGTTTCCCGGCCATGGAACGTGATATCGCGGTTGTTGTGAATGAGGATATTGAAGCAGGAGATATGCTGCGCGCCATTCGTGAATCGGCGGGTGAATTGTTACAAAACGTACAGGTATTCGATGTGTTTACTGGCAGTAAACTGGGCGAAAACAAGAAAAGCGTGGCAATGGCACTGGTGTACCGGAATCGTGAACGTACACTGACCGATGAGGAAGTTACTGAAGTTCATGCCCGTGTAGTGGCTCGTCTGGAAGAGCAATTCGGAGCGGAATTGCGTAAATAGGACAAAAGAAGATTTTTTGAACAAAGATTAGCAGGAATTGTTTGAAGTCACATCGAATCCTTAGCATTAGAGGATCGATGTGACTTTTTTGTGATTACAGCTTAGAATCAACATACAGACTTGAAGGAGGGCACAACTGTGACTACACCTGATCGTACACGCGTCACCGTAGAGATCTACGGGACTTCCTATAAACTGGTTGGCAGCAGTGCCGACTATATGAAACAAGTAGCTAACCTGGTGGATGAGCGTATGGGCGCAATCTCCAAGCAAAATTCCCGTCTGGATACTCCGCGTATTGCGGTACTGGCGGCTGTACATATGGCTGAACAGTCTCTTCAGACTCAGGAAATCCGTAATGAACTGAAGATGCTCACTGGAGAACGTACAGAACTGAGAAACGAATTGAATCGGTTAAACGCCATACAAAATGAACATCAACAAGAATTGGAACGGCGTGACCAGGCTCTTGCTGATTTGCAACAGCTGAAGATTGAAGCAGAGCAGGCGTTGCAAAAGTCCGAATCGGACAAAAATTCAGAGATAGCCAAGTTGAATAAGCTGCTGGAGCAAGAACGCGCTCAAGCAACGGAGCGAGTGCAGAAATTGCAGGCCCAAGCGACAGCACAACTGAAGGAAGCAGAAGCCAAGGGAACGAAACAGCTGAAGGAAATGGAAGAGAAAGCGGCTAACCAGCTTAAAAATGCACAGGCACAGGCTGCTTCCCAGCTCAAAGAAGCTCAGAACCGTTCTGTAGCCGAATTGCAGCAGGCGCAGGCCAAAGCTGCGGCGCAATATAAAGAGTTGCAGGACAAGACTGCAGCTCAATTAAAAGAAGCCGAAAGCCGTGCCGTTGCAGAACGTCAACAGATTGAAGCCAAGGCTGCGCAGCAGGTCCAGACAGCCAAGGAAGAAGCCGAGTCGGCCATTTTGTCCGAGTTGGAGCAGGCAGAGAGCAATCTGAAGAAAGCTCAGGAAGAGGCAGCGCTGCAATATAACGAACTTCAGCAACAGATGGAACTTCGTCTTCAACAGGCTGAAGAAAAAGCGCTACAACAGACACAAGAGCTCACGGATCAGGCGAATCAGGAACGGGCTGACTTGCAGGAACAAGCGGAGCAGAAGCGCCTGACTGAGATAAATCAGTTGAATGCGGAGTTCAAGGCGTTATCCGAGCAGTTGGAACTCGAATGGATGGAAAAAGAAGCAACCCTCGAGGAACAATTGCAGCAAGCCAAGGAAGCAGCAACGTCCCAGGCAAAAGAAGCCGAAGCGGCGGCAGAGGCCTTGTTGCAAGAAGAACAGGGCAAGCTCAAGCAGCAACTTGAGGACCAACGTAAACAGGCGGAGACTCGACTATTAGATGTCGAAGAGCAATTAGAAGAAGTGATGACCCAGCTCATCAGTGCACAGGACATGGTTGCAGAGCAAGAACAGCAGCTTCAGCACGAGCGTGGTCAATTGGAATCGTTACGTCATGAGCATGGGGTCCGTAAACAGGAGCAGGAAGTTCAGACTCGCCGAATTACGGAACTGGAGCAACAACTGGAGCAGTTGAAAGAGGACCGTTCCCAGTTGCAGGAGCTACTGCGTGAAACGGAACAGGCTGCCCAGCAATCCCGTGATTCACAGGAACAATGGAAGCAGAAGTATAATGAAACTGTGGATAGAGAAACCTCTCTCACAGCACAGCTACGCAAACTTCAGGAGCAACATGCACAGCTTGAACAGGAAGTTCAGAAGCTTCGTGAGGCTGAAGTGAAGTCGGAAGAGGAACAGCGCAGGTTGCATAAGGTGCTTGAACAGGCTCATGCTGCGGTGCGTACATTGCAGCATGAGATCGGCACGCTTACGGAACGTGAGCAGTCCTGGAAGGACCTTGCTGAGCAGCGATTGGCTGAGATCGGAGACCTGGAGAATCAGATTCTTGAAGTTGCTGAACAAAATGAAACGTTGGAGTCTGGTGTGCAATCCCTTCATGATGAATTGTCCGTGGTGAAGGAAGAGTCTCGTTTCAACCATGAAGAGGCTGTGCAATACCAGAAGGATGCAGAGCTTTTGGAAGAGAAACGCAATCAGCTTGAAGTTGAGCTAAATGTTGTTCGGGAAGAGCTGAACCGACTTCAGGATAACTATAAACAAATCCGTAATGATTACAGTGATGCATTACAACGGGAAGAGAATTACAGTTCCAAGCTGGATGAATTGAGCAAGGAGAAACAAGAGATTGTGAGCTCACTTGAAGAAGCGAGACAGTCTTCGGCTAAACTTTCCGAGCGTTACTCTGAGCAAGAGAGCCGGCTAGCCCAGACTGAGGAAGAAGCGTTGGAATGGCAGATCAAATACGAAGAACTGTCAGCCAAACAGACCGAGTTGGCATCCCGTCTGGAGCAGTTGACAAGACGTGAAGAAGAACTTCGCTCAAGTGTTGAACAAGCAGAGCAGAACGACCAGGTGTGGCAACGCCGTGCAGATGAATGGGCGGCTCAGGAACAATCCTGGCAGGAACGCTGGGCTACACTTGAGAATGAACTGACGGTTTGGAAGAGAGAAAGTGCTGCAAGTAGTGAGTTGCTGGAGGGACTGGAGCAAGAACGACAGCAACTGGACAAGTTACGTGCAGAAGCGACCCAAGAGAAAGAGATCATGGAAACTGAACTGCTTGAGATGGGGGAGCGTTACGAACTAGCGGCCAATCAATTACGTTTGTTACAGGTTGAACGTGAAATGGAGCAGGAGAAGGCAGAGCAGCTGAACACGGAATATCGTCAGTTGCATGATGAATATACGAAATTGCAGACGGAATATAACGAATGGATTGAATTGATTGAACAGGACCAGGCCTAGCGGAATGAATGTAGCAGAACTGGCTCGTGGGCAACGTACTCTGGTACAATTTGTTATACTAAAGAAGGAGCTCCCGTCGCTGCGGGGGCTCCTTGTCTTGAATACTATTCTTCAACGATAATTTTGGAGATCATGCTGCTGTGTCCTGAACCACAGAAGACAGAACAGGACATTTCAAACTCACCAACTTTGTCCGGGGTTATGACTTTGGAGCTATTTCTGGTATCCAGTTGAAGATTCAGCTCAGGCACAAGGATACCGTGATTTCCGTTTTCATTTTTATAAACAATGTTAACGGGAACGCCTTTTTTAAGATGGTACTCAGGTTGATCGAATTCATAGTTACTCGCCTTGATGACCAATTCTTCACTGGCTGTAACTCCAGCATCAGCATCGGATCCATTGCTGCCAGATTCTGCGGACTGTTTTGCTCCTCCACATGCAGTGAGGACCAGAATTAACATACAGGCAGCAAGCCATGTTATGCCTTTCTTCATCATGTGCCTCCTTAAAGCGTGATATGGATAAAATTTGAATGATTGCTCCAGTCATCATACCGCAATATGTGGATGCCTGTACACGCTGCGTATGTCGTTTTCTTGAAAATTGTACATGTACGGCAGAGCGTGTGTACTGCCCGAATGAAATAAACCCCTTCCGGCACAGGGCCTTCAGAGGTTTAGGAGAATACATGGGGACGTTAGGGTGAAGTGGAGATTAACTTTTGGAGCTTCGTCCGGCATCAAAAGGGGTGGATACCGGGATGAAGAGATCGATAATCCCGATAACCAGCGCAGCGAGAATGGCACCGAGCAGGCTGACTTCAACATGATCTACAACATATTGACCAAGCCAAATCACCAGTGCGCTAACGATAAATCCGACAATACCGCGACCAAACGGGTTGACTCTTTTGCCGAAGATACCTTCAACGATCCAGCCGAGCAGGGCAATGACAAGAGCAAGCAACAGAGCGCTCCAGAAGCCACCAACGGCGAATCCGGGAACGATCCAGCTGACCACCATTAATACAATTGCAGCGATGACAAATCGCACGACATGTCCCAGGAAATTCATGGTGTTTACCTCCTTTTATTCGGATTGAACTGAGCAGGGCAACTCCAAGGGGATGGAGAGGTTGCACAATCCTGACACCTGTAGTTTGTGGTGTTATGGTTGAAGTTATGTGTGGAAGGATTCGTTAAATAGCGTAAGAAAGTTTCTTTCGTTATAATACAGATATAGTTTGGAAGGAGTTGTACACTTGGACACGAAAATTTTACACACACTGGAATATCGCAAAATTTTAAATACATTGCTCAGCTTTGCCCAGACGACCATGGGAAAAAAGAAAGCGGAGCAACTTGAACCAAGCAGTGAACTTGAAGAAGTGAAGCGATTGCTGCAGCAAACCGATGAAGCCTTCACATTTGATCGCCTGAAAGGCTCACCGTCGTTTGGAGGAATTGTAGATATTACGGCTTCCATCAAACGTGCTGAAATTGGAGGCACACTTAACCCTCACGAACTTTTGGGAATATCCAATACAACCTTTGCGGCGCGGCGATTGAAACGTCAGATTGGTACTTTGCATGAAGATGAGCCCATCGAATCATTGTTCTATATCAGTGATCAACTGTCAGAGCAAAAAACGCTTGAGGATGCCATCAAAATCTGTATTGACGATAATGCAGAGGTTGCCGATAGTGCAAGCGTAACGTTGGCGCAGATTCGTCGTGAGCTGCGAGGCGGAGAAGCGCGAATTCGCGAAAAACTGGATTCCATGATTCGATCCTCTACCGTATCCAAGATGCTTCAGGATCAGCTCATCACCATCAGAGGAGACCGTTTTGTTATCCCGGTGAAAGCTGAATATCGTTCATACTTTGGCGGGATTGTGCACGATCAATCTGGTTCGGGTGCGACATTGTTCATTGAGCCGGAATCGATTGTTGCAATGAACAACAAATTACGTGAAACCCGGATTCGGGAAGAACGCGAAATAGAAATTATTTTGCAGAAATTGACGGCACTTGTCAGTGAGCAGGGAGAGTGGCTGTTGTATGATGTCGACTTGCTGGGATCACTTGATTTTATCTTTGCCAAAGCACGTCTGGCTCGTGAACTGAAAGCAACATTGCCTCGCATGAATGACCGCGGGTTCCTGAAGCTCAAGAAAGGCCGTCATCCACTGATTCCGATTGAAAACGTGGTTCCAATTGACATAGAGTTGGGCAATGATTACACATCCATTATCGTGACAGGTCCGAATACGGGTGGTAAAACGGTAACGCTCAAAACAATTGGATTGCTGAGCCTGATGGCCATGTCCGGTTTATTTGTTCCGGCTGAGGATGGCAGTCAGTTATGTGTATTTGATGCGATCTATGCAGACATTGGGGACGAGCAGAGTATCGAGCAGAATCTGAGTACTTTCTCCAGTCATATGACCAACATCATTCGCATTCTGAAAAACATGACACCAAAAAGTTTGGTATTGCTTGATGAACTTGGCGCAGGGACAGATCCGGCTGAAGGTTCCGCACTGGCGATCTCCATGCTGGAGCATATGCACCGGACGGGATGTCGCATGGTTGCAACCACTCACTACAGTGAACTGAAAGCATACGCATATGAGCGTAAAGGTGTTATTAATGCCAGCATGGAATTTGACATCAACACACTGAGTCCAACCTATCGCCTTCTGGTGGGTGTACCTGGACGAAGTAATGCATTTGCCATTGCAGAGCGACTGGGATTGCCGGGTTACATTCTCGACTACGCCCGTGGCGAAGTGAAGGAAGAGGATCAACGGATTGAGCACATGATTGCTTCTCTTGAAGAGAACCGTCTTACGGCTGAACAAGAGCGTGAGAAGGCAGAGAGCTTGCGCCAGGATATGGAGAAATTACGCAGTCGTCACCAGACCGAACTGGAGAAACTGGAACAGCAACGTGATCGCCGGATTGAAAAAGCAGAAGAAGATGCACGCAGTATTGTGGACAAGGCTCGCGCGGAAGCGGAGAAGATTATAGCAGATCTTCGCCTGTTGGCTATGGAAGAAGGTGCTTCCGTGAAGGAGCACAAACTCATTGCTGCCCGCAAACAGCTGGACAAGGCTGAACCGGAGAAACGCAGAAAAACGGTTAAGAAAACGGCAACAGCGCCGAAGACTCGTGCTATCGGTCCTGGTGATGAAGTGCTTGTCTACAGTTTGAATCAAAAAGGCCATGTTGTAGAGATGGCGGGCAGCAAAGACGCTATGGTACAACTGGGGATTATGAAAATGAAAGTGTCCCTGGATGACTTGGAACTGCAGCAATCGGCTCCCGCAGCCAAACCAAAGCAAAAACCGGTAACGGGTATGAAGCGCACACGTGATGACAATGTGAAAAGTGAATTGGATCTGCGTGGTACCAACCTGGAAGAAGCCCTGATGGAGACAGACCGGTTCATTGATGAAGCTTTCCTTGCCAACCTGGGCCAAGTTTATATTATTCATGGTAAAGGTACAGGAATTTTACGTTCCGGTATTCAGGATTACCTGCGTAAGCATAAACATATAAAAAGCTACCGGCTGGGCAATTACGGAGAAGGCGGTAACGGTGTGACCGTCGCAGAATTGGAATAGCCGGTCCATGAATCAATGATATTCTGCGACCTTATTCATGAAGGTCGCAGATGGGGAGAGGGGAACGGTGCGTGATAGAAAGCATTGACCAATTGCTGTCTCATCCCTTGGGGATGGTACTCGGTTTTTTCTCGGTAGCGATTATGGAGCTGCTCGTATTTCTGGCTTGTTTCGAACTGGTGACTAAGTATAAATGCTGGACGGAGATCAAGAAGGGCAATGTGGCCGTTGCGATGGCTACAGGAGGTAAGATCTTCGGGATCTGCAACGTATTGCGGTTCTGCATACAAGCGAAATCTTCGGTGTATGAAGCCATGACGTGGTCATTTGTAGGGTTTATCCTTCTGCTCATTGCCTACTTTTTGTTCGAATTCCTGACACCCGTGTTCTCCATTGATAAGGAGATCGAATCGGATAACCGAGCTGTCGGATTGATATCCATGATTATTTCAGTCTCGCTGTCGTTTGTAATTGGCGCGAGCATTATCTAGGGGGATCGGTCATGAAGATATTGATACGAATTCTGTTTGCGGCATCGATCGTGTTTTTTGCCATCGGTGTCATCTATGTAATGAATACATGATTATATGAAAGAGAAAGGTTGATCAATATGGAAACAACAGTATGCCCTTGGTGTCAGACGGAGATTGTATGGGATGAGGAGCTCGGTCCTGAAGAAGAGTGTCCTTATTGCCACAATGAGTTAAAAGGATACCGTACACTCAACATTAACATCGATGATGAAGAGAACGATGAAGCTGAGGACGACATCTATGATGTAGACGATGTAACGAACGAGAAACAGACTACGGATCTTTCGGATCTGTGGGGGGATGAAGTTGAACTCAAATTGCCGGAGTTGCGAACGTTAACCAAATACGCGGATGAAGGTAATGATCTCATTCAGTATGAACAAGGTGTACAGAAGCAACTTGATCATCAGGAAGAAGTACCAGAGTGCCCGAATTGCCGCGAATTCATGATTCTCGCAGGTACACAAGCTGCAACGCAGGATAACTTCACACCAGTTGCTAACGCAGCTTCAGGCGAAGGGTCACTATTGGCATCACCGTTTAAAGTATTGACCTATGTATGCTCGGGATGTTTCCAAGTTCAATACAGTCTGTCTGAGGAAGATCGTCTGCGTCTGATCAAGAACCTGAGTACGCAGGAATAAACATTTCGGAGATTCTAACCAATTTCATAGCAATCCTGAAGATTCATCATGTTTTCCTCTTGCTTGGGGCACGTTAACCCTAAGACCTACCTGTACATAGTTCACTTCAGGTGGATGAAGGAGGAGCAGATGAAGATTACTTTAGGCCGACAATCCATTCTGCTTTTGGGCGTGAATGGATTGTTTGCGTTAGCCGGAGCGCTGTCGGGAACCTTTTTGAATGTGTTTCTGTGGAAAAGCCGTCCGGATTATGCCATGTTGGGGTGGTTCACTCTCAGCCAGCAATTGGCCATTGGACTGACATTCTGGCTTGCTGGCAAATGGGTCAAGGAACACAATAAAATGAGTGCACTACGACTAGGTACTGCGCTGTCCGGCATATTTTATATGATAGTCCTCTGGGCTGGGTCCAAAGCTGTAGACTGGATATGGCCTCTGGGTATGCTACTAGGTTGTTCCTTGGGGTTATTCTGGATTGCATTTAATGTTGTGTATTTTGAAATAACGGATCGGGAAAACAGGGATCTATTCAATGGCTGGGTCGGGTTACTTGGTTCGATGACAGGAATTATAGGTCCATGGTTCTCCGGTCTGATTATTACTCGCATGACAGACAACACAGGATATCGGCTCATCTTCACGGTATCACTCGTTATTTATGTCATAGCAGTAGTTTTTAGTTTTTTTCTGAAAAAAAGAAAGGTGAGCGGTACATACCGCTGGTCGGAACCTTGGATACAGCTATCCAAGCGGGATAGTCCCTGGAGGACCTTAGGTTTGGGTTTATTCGCTCAGGGTGCACGTGAAGGTGTCTTTGCCTTCCTGATTGCACTGCTTGTATATTTGGCTACCGCACAGGAGTACAAATTGGGGCAGTTCTCACTCATCACTTCTGCTGTGGCACTAGTAAGTTATTGGGCAGCCGGGAAATGGTTCAAACCACAGTATAGATCAAAAGGCATGTTCATTGGAGCCCTCATTCTGCTTGTTGTGCTTCTTCCTCTTCTCTGGAAAGTGACCTATGGGACGCTGTTAATCATGGGGATTGGGAGTGCTGTTGCGATGCCGTTATATGTATTACCGATGATATCAGCGGGATTCGACATGATGGGCACAAGTGGCGAAAATGTGGAGAAAAGGGTTGAACTTGTCGTTTTGAGAGAGTTATGCCTGATGCTTGGCAGACTATGTGGGTTGGCCATATTTATTGTGACGGTCTTAAATGCTCCGTCTCTACGCATGTTAACCTGGCTTATTATTGTCCTCGGTGCTTCTCCGCTAATTGGATGGATCTTTATGCGCAAGTTATTGAACCGAACGGAAGGGCAAGAGCCCACGGCTTAGCAGGCTTCCCAATATATAAACAGGGTACAGCGACGGGAAAAGAGAACTTTCCGTGTGCTGTACCCTATTTGTAGTTGTATTGATTCAGTTGTTGGTTATACAGGAGATGGTTTACTTGTACGTGTGAGAGAGAACAGATCCATATCAGGGTTTTGTTTGCCAGTAATAGCATCCACAATTAAAGAAGCAGCAATCATGCTGTATACGGTCCCGTTACCTCCATATCCTTCTACAAAATATGAATGCGGATAATCGGGATGTGTACCGATCAGGGGGAGGCCATCATTCGTATTACCAAACACAGCGCCCCAGGCATAATCGACTTCAAGATCATCTAAAGGGAAATAGGAACGGACCTCTTCCAGGAGTGTATCTCCCCGGTGTTTTGAACGTATTTCACGTTGATCCTCTCGAGGTGTTTCTTCATCCAAACCGCCTGCGATGATTCTTCCGTCCGGTGTTGTTCGCATATACAAATATGGGCGAGCTGTCTCCCAAATCATGCTGTGTTCAAACCATTCACTAAGATCAGACAACGGTTTGGTAGCAATCGCGTAGGTCGTTTTCAGATAGGCTCCGCGATCCTTTTTGATGTCCTGTGTCTCGTAACCGGCAGCAAATATGACTTTCTTGGCACGGATTTTACCGTTGGCAGTGTGGCAGACTACACCATCTTCATCGTATTCACAGTGTATCATCTCCGTCTGACCATAGATTCGAGCGCCACGCTTATTGGCGGATTCAAACAAGGCATGAACAAAACGATAGGGGTTCACTTCCGCATCTCCCATGGTGTACAGTGCAGCGGGTTTGCTGAAGGGGAAATGCTGGCTTATTTTGTCGGCATCCCACAGTTCAGCTTCAAAACCATAACGCTTCAAGGTCTGATATTCTTCCTCCAATAGGGCCACATCATCTTCACTGCTCGCAAAACAAAGACTTGTTCGTGGGATAAACCAAGGGTCTGTATCCAGGCTGTCTGCAATTTGAGCAAGTTGTTTCATGGCTTCACGACAAAGCTCATAAAAACGTACGCCTGTGGCTTCACCAAAAGTGTGGATACATGAGGTTAGTGTCTTGTCATTGGTGTATTGTAAAAGACCTGTATTGGCAGAACTGCTGCCGTTGGCAATGTCTCGCTTATCAATCACAACAGTGTTAACACCCTGTTCCGTGAGTAGTTTAGATGTCAATGCGCCCCCCATGCCCCCACCAATGATGAGGCAGTCACAAGAGATGTCTTCTTGCAGAGCAGAATAATTAAATGTTGAATTGAAAGTGGAGGGCCAGAAAGGTGTGCCATAGACCAGATCCATTAGAAACATCTCCTTTATAATTTAAATTTGTATACTTTTGTGTGACCGGGTTAACAATAATTGCGCATAAACTTTATGCCGAGGAGGCCATCGAAACATGCAGAATCATACTATGCAAGCGCTGAGTCCCAAGGAATTGAACTACATTGCGGACTCTATCACCAATGAAGAACTGCTGATTAAGCAGTGTGCAGCCACAGCTTCCATCACACATAATCCACAAATTCAACAAGCTCTGAATCACTATGTTCGCTCACATGAACAACATCTGAACACGCTTGTCAATGCACTGCAGCAACATCAGTCTCTTGCACCGGCGCAAGTCAGTAATTGAAGACAACTCTAACTGTATAGGAGGAAAACGCATGTATTCTCAATCTTTATCATCTAATGGCGCTTTTATGCAGGAGCAGGATCTGCTGAAGTCGATTCTTGCAGATTTAAGACGAACCTCGCGCGAATATACGACTGCGACAACGGAAGCTTCCTGCCCCATGACACGTCGAATGTTCACAGACCTGACGAACGATACCCTAAGATTACAAGGGGAACTGTTCAATCTGATGCAGCAAAACAACATGTATTCTGTCTCGTCCAAGGCACTTCGTCAGGACGTGGACAAGCAAATTCAGTCCGCCCACCAGACCCAACAAAAGTGTCAGCAATTCATTCAGGAAAAGAATACGCAGAACAGTTCATATAGCCAAGCTCCTAATGTGTCTCAGCATCAACCGAATTACGGTAACCCTTATTACATGTAACCTTTGCAAAAGAGGTTTGAAGCACCTAACGTTACAGGACCATACCACCGCTTGCCTGAATTCAGGGCAGGCGGTCTTTTGTCTATGCATCAACGTCAAATTCATGTAATATAAGTATTAATTCATTTTCAGGAACCTGGATGACGCTGGAGGGAAAACCATGAAAGATTTGAACGATCTGCAATTAAAAGTTCTGGATCTGCTGAAGGAAGACGCGAGAAGGACTCCCGCACTGCTGTCGACGCTGCTGGGGGAGTCGGAAGACAAGATCAAGAACGCCGTGGCACAGCTAGAACAAGACCACGTCATCGTGAAATACGCAACCGTCGTGAACTGGAGCAAAATAGATGATGAAAAAGTAACGGCCCTGATTGAAGTGCAGATCACGCCGGAGCGTGGTCGTGGTTTTGAAGGGATTGCCGAACGTATTTATCTCTATCCGCAAGTAAAGTCCGTATATCTCATGTCCGGTGCATACGATCTGCTCGTTGAAGTGGAAGGTGGCAACCTGCGTGAAGTCGCTAATTTTGTGTCGGAGAAACTGTCTCCGATAGACTCTGTACTTTCAACCAAAACGAATTTTATTCTTAAAAAATATAAGCAGGACGGGATTATCTTTGAAGACCATCAGGAAGACAACCGTCTCATGATCTCGCCGTAAAGGAAGATGTGTCATGATAGTGAATGAACAGACAACCGGGAACAACAAGAAAATGACATCTTATCTGGCACCCCTCGTGCAGCAGATACCTCCATCCGGAATTCGTAAATTTTTTGATCTGGTTGGAGACAACAAGGATATTATCACATTGGGTGTGGGTGAACCTGATTTTGTTACCCCTTGGCATATGCGTGAAGCTTGTGTATACTCGCTGGAAAGAGGTATGACCAGTTACACATCCAACGCAGGTATGCCGAAGTTGAGAGAAGCCATCAGTGAATATTTGGATACTCAGTTTGATACCAAATACGATCCCAAGGATGAGATTATTGTTACCGTGGGTGGCAGTGAAGCGATTGACTTGGCTTTGCGCGCATTAATCGTACCTGGCGACGAGATTCTCATTCCTGAACCTTCGTACGTGGCGTATTCACCAATCGCTTCTATCGGTGGCGGTATACCAGTTGGTGTTGAAACCTACGCGAAAGATCAGTTCAAGTTAACGGCCGAAGCACTTGAAGCTGGTATCACACCGAAGTCGAAAGTGGTTATTCTGTGTTATCCGAGTAATCCCACTGGAGCCATCATGACGTATGAAGAGTGGTTGCCTATTGCTGAAGTGATTAAAAAGCATGATCTGATTGTGATCGCGGATGAAATTTACGCTGAATTGACGTATACGCAAAAACATGTTAGTTTTGCAGCTATCCCTGACATGAAGGAGCGGACTATTCTCGTAAGCGGATTTTCGAAGGCTTTTGCAATGACAGGTTGGCGGATCGGTTACATGTGTGGTCATCCTGAGCTTATTGCAGCCATGCTCAAAATCCATCAGTATACGGTAATGTGTGCGCCGGCCATGGGTCAGGTTGCTGCACTTGAGGCGTTGACGAATGGTTTGGGTGAGAAAGATCGGATGGTAGAATCGTATAATCAGCGTAGACGTTTAATTGTGCAGGGCTTCAGAGATATTGGACTTGATTGTCATGAACCTCAGGGAGCATTCTATGCATTCCCGAGCATTCAAAAGACGGGTATGAGTTCAGACCTGTTTGCTGAGCGATTGTTAACGGAGAATAAAGTGGCTGCTGTTCCGGGCAATGTTTTTGGCCCTCAGGGTGAAGGCTTCTTGCGTTGTTCTTATGCTACTTCTGTAACTCAATTAAATGAAGCTTTGGAACGAATCGGAAACTTTGTTTACAAACTGCAAAAAGAGGGTTAATACTAAAGTAGAATCTTTTTACAAATGTGACATTTTTATCATTGGAAAAAAATAACTTTCTTTTACAAAATAATGTGATATAATTTCAATTTGAAATAAGTTTTCATAAATTTGGAAACCATTTTTCCAAGGAGGGGTTAGCTTTGTTTTGTGTTGAATATGATTTACCGACGAATCGTGGGCACTATCTGGCAGAAGGCGATCATGGCGACCGATGGTCGGTGAAACCCGATAACGCATCTTTGCATGACATTTCCTTGGAAGATGAAATTCATATGCTTCGTCGCAAGATGGAACAGATCTTCCTCGAAGAGAAATCATTCACATCCGATATTGTAATTGAAATCAGCAGTTTGCTGGATTTAAAGATTAATGAATATATGAAGGCTAACCCGATTAAAGCAAAATAACGTTTATGCTGGATTGAAACGTTTCATTAATCGAATTAGAAAGTAAAGAAAGGGAGACCTGAGAAGGTCTTCTTTTTTTGTGTGAAAAGGCAGGGTGATCCCCCGATAAGCCAGGTTATTTTTTTGCGTGGAACAATTGTGATATATTGGACATAGGAGACTAAAGGGGGAACTGGAATGAAGAGATTTTGGGGGCTTACTGCAATCATTTCTATCGTTTTTCTGCTTGCTGGTTGTGGAGGTAAAGATGGTTTTTCCATATTCATCATTGATAACCAAGGAAATCCATCTGTAATCTCAGAGCAGTTACAGGCCAATCTGCAACAGAAACTGGGCGAGGAACCCAAGGTAGAAGTGATCACCAGTGCGATGTATGATGTTCAGAAAATTATGGTAGAATATGCGGCTGGAGGACATGATATCTTCATATTGCCTGAAACCGACATGAAACAATACGGAAGTAATGGCTCCAATGTTCCGCTGGATGATACTTTTGATCCCAAGAAGTTTGAACGGGGTGTATTTGAGGGTGGAGTATTGGTAGAGAAGGGTGAAGGAGATGGAGGTTCAGATCTCAAGCAAGAATCACATCTTTACGGCATTCCACTCGAAGATATGAAAATGTTTAAAGATGTAGAATATGCTGCGAGCAATTTGTTCGCTACCATTCCAGTGTCATCTTCTAATGTCGAAGAATCCAAAAAAGTGCTGAAGGCGCTGACAGAGTAAAGAAAATTCAGAATGGCTATGGAAGGAGGGAAGCGGATTGCTGATTACGGTCACAGGCGGCATAGGTAGTGGTAAAACCCGGTTTGCCCTCAAGTACGCAGCCGGGATTAGCCGGGAGGGTGTATATTTATCCACCGGTGATCATGATCCCGTTATTCCCGAATTGCCATCCGCTCATTATCGTGCCATTCATGCCGGGAACGGTCAGCATCTGACAGAGGTGATCACCCAGATTAATCGGGAATCCAATCTGTTTTTGGCGGATCAGCGAATTGTAATTGTAGACAGTCTGACCTCCTGGATGGCTGCCGGTTTCAGGGCAACAAAGGATCTGGATCATCAGCGTTCAGAGACACAGCTTTTGCTTGATGCATTATTGTCTTATCAGGGGAAGTTGCTTGTGATTACCAATGAAATGCATGGCACATTGCATCCTACCGAGGAAGAACGAATATTTACAGCGAGAATGGCTTCGGTTAATCGGATGCTGCAGATACATGCTGAAAAGATGTACTTGCTGGTATCTGGTCTGGCTATCGATCTTAAAAGTCAGGGCATGCGAAATGAAGATGAACGATAGCGAGATGACATAAACGGGTGACATAAAGAAGCCTCCTTAACCACGAATTGGTGGCGAGGAGGCTTTATTTATTAAGCTATTCTTTTTATTTCTGCTTTTTGCTACGTCTGATCCACCAGATGATACATCCGATGAGAATGATGGCCAGAATGACATACACTACAATGGAATAGACGTCCATAAAGTGCAAAATGCTCTCCCATGATGCGCCAAGCGCAGCACCAACGCAGACAAGAATGACATTCCAGATTAATGTACCAATGGTTGTAAAGAGAAGGAATAAACCAAATTTCATATTGGACATGCCTGCGGGAATGGAGATAAGACTACGGACGAGGGGAACCATTCGGCAGAATAATACGGTCCACATGCCATATTTGTCAAACCATGCATCGACACGGTGAATATCCTCTTTTTTGATGCGCAGAACATGTCCCCAGCGTTCCACAATTTTCTCAAGGCGTTCGACGTCAATGAGTAAACCAATACCATACAGGATCACAGCACCAAAGACAGAACCAATAGTTGCGGCGATAATAACTCCTGGAAGAGTGAGACTGGTATAGGTGGTCATGAATCCGCCAAACGGCAAGATGATTTCGGATGGAATTGGGGGAAATACGTTCTCAAGAGCAATGATGAGTGCAATGCCTATGTAGCCGTATTGTTCCATGAAATCGGTTATCCAGTTTTGCATAATCGTCTCCTTTACTTTTGGTTTCCTTTGATTTGTCGTATACTCGGCAGAGCACACCAATTCTTATATACGTGTAAAGCGATAGACGGGTTTCTGAAAAAATGGCATTCCCGTATTCATTATTATATTACCAATTGGAGGGATAACGATGGGCATATATACACGAACAGGTGACGAAGGACAGACTTCGGTCATCGGTGGACGCGTCATCAAGGATGATGACCGAGTTGAGGCTTATGGCACGATTGATGAATTGAACTGTTTTGTAGGCCAGGCGATCAGCCTTATTGACTCTGCTCAAGGGGAATTTGAAGATCTGCGTGAACATCTGCTGGAAGTTCAGCAGGAACTGTTTGATTGCGGGTCGGATCTGGCCTTTGTGAAGATTAGTGAGACCAAATATAAGGTGAGAGATGAAATGGTCACACGTCTGGAACAATGGATCGACCAGTATGATGCAGAGAACCCAAAAGTGGAACGGTTCATTATTCCTGGTGGCAGTCAGCTGTCTTCTGCTCTTCATGTGTGCCGTACTGTATGTCGTCGCGCAGAGCGTCGCACGGTAACACTTGGACAACATACAGATATTAATCCGTCTGTACGACGGTATCTAAACCGACTGTCTGATTATTTCTTCGTGGTTGCACGGACGGCCAACGCGAGACAACAGGTGGCCGATATTGAATATGTGCGGAGCAAAAAAGTCTTCCGCCGCAAAGAATGAGCCAGTACTATTCGCCGATTGTCTACACGGTGACCGAACAAGAAGATGGCTGGCTGCTGAAGACCGTGCTTCAGCGGCGGCTGCTGGTGTCGCGTAAGCTTTTGTCCAAAATTAAGCTGACGGAGCAAGGTGTCATGCTTAATGGAGAGCGCGTGTACATTAGCGTCAAGGTAGCTACGGGTGATGTCGTTGAAGTTCGGATGGAGCAAGAGGAATCGGATGATATTTTGCCCGAGCCTATTCCATTTACCGTTCTGTATGAAGATGAGCACTTGCTTATTGTCAACAAGGATGCGGGCATCATCGTTCATCCAACACATGGACATTACACGGGGACTTTGGCAAATGGCATTGTTCATTACTGGAAAACCAAGGGTGAGCGTTTCCGGTTCAGACCGATTCATCGACTTGATCAGGAAACGTCAGGTGTGCTCGCAATAGCCAAGAACCCTTATGTGCATCAGCATGTTTCTGAACAGATGATCGCTGGAACAGTAGACAAGAAATATATTGCACTTGTGCACGGCAGCCCTGTCCCGGAACAAGGGGCAGTAGATGGCCCGATCGATCGCGATCCTGAAGAGCCACACCGCCGAATCGTAACACCTGATGGTTACGCTGCAAGAACGTTGTACACAACCTTAACACGTTGGTCAGGGGGTAGCGCCAGTGCGATAAGCCTCAAGCTGGAAAGTGGCAGAACCCATCAGATCAGGGTACATATGACGTCCATCGGCTGCCCGTTGATAGGTGATCGAATGTACAAGACACTACCTGTGCATGAGATCGATGAGCAGACCATGGCTGTTCGAGAAGAACGGGATACCTGGATCGAACGCCAGGCATTACACGCTTGTGAATTGACGTTTGAACATCCAATTCTAAAGGAACGCATAACGTTCCAAGCTCCTTTTCCAGCAGATATGGCCGCGCTAGAGAAGCGTTTGAATGATGAGGCAGCTCCCAGAGAAGAACTGTAGGAAGCTGCGAAGGGGCTCTTAGTTTTGCACCTCGTATCGCAGTTTCCTGCACAGCCTGTCCTGTTTGGAGTTCAACGCTGTTTGTCTTACCCTTGTGAGGGATGCTTAATGCACCCGAACAACATGCCGTAGGCTAATCTTTATGGTTCTATGGTTAATGTATTGATGTTTACCAATTTGATGTTAAATATTTCAAGAATTCAAATCTCAAAAGCTTTTAAGGATACAAAAGCTGTAAGATTTTGATCCGAAAAAATATAGACGAATGTGAGTTTTTGATCTCATTCGCAAAAGTCAGTAAAATTACATGGCGATGGTATCGATTTGGAGCGACTTTTGGATTTGCGAAGCAAACCAAGGGAAGCGAGAAGTCGAAACCGGAGCATTTGGAGGAACACATACCATGAGTAACTTAAAAATATATCAATATGCCAAATGCGGCACATGCCGCAAAGCTGTAAAATGGCTTGAAGCTCAAGGACATGAGCTGGAGTTAATCCCTATTTTTGACTCACCGCCTTCAGAATCTGAACTAACAGAACTCATCCAAAAGAGCGGGCTGGAAGTGAAAAAGTTCTTTAATACGAGTGGGGAAGTATACAAAGAACAACAATTGAAGGACAAGCTTCCAGGCATGTCCGCTGATGAACAGATTCGTTTACTGGCTTCCAATGGTCGACTGATCAAACGTCCGATCGTTACGGATGGAGAAAAGGTGACGGTTGGATTCAAGGAAGAAACGTACGAGCAGGAATGGAATAACGCATAAACGCGCTGAATATCAGCCTTGAATTGTTCAAAATTCAGGGCTTTTTTGGCTGAACGATGGTTGGCGGAACTATGCTATAATGATAGAATTAGTTTCGATATTTTATATGCTAGATTTAGATAGGAGAGAACAAATTCAAGTGAATCAACGTAATGAACCTACTTTGTTGCTGGTAGACGGTATGGCGGTGTTGTTCCGTGCTTTTTATGCGACATCTGCAAGCGGATATATCAGACGTACAAAGGCAGGATTGCCTACCAACGCAGTCTACGGATTTATCCGTTATTTCTGGGATGCGGTTCAGACTTTTGGGCCAAGTCATGTCGTATGTTGTTGGGATATGGGCGGTAAGACGTTCCGCGGTGAAGAATATGCAGCCTACAAAGGCAACCGGGCCGAAGCTCCGGATGACCTGATTCCCCAATTTGCTCTGATTCGTGAAGTGATGGATAGCCTGGGTATTCCGAATATAGGTGCACAAGGATTCGAAGCCGACGATTGCATCGGGACGCTTGCGAAGTATTATACCGAAGAGACCGATATGAATGTTATGGTACTGACGGGTGACCACGACATGTTGCAACTGATCAATGACCGCACAAGTATCATTATTATGAAAAAAGGCCATGGCAACTACATGGTGTACAACCCTGAAACGCTCATGGCTGAGAAACAACTGACACCTCGTCAAGTGATTGACATGAAGGGTCTGATGGGAGATGCCAGCGACAATTATCCCGGAGTAAGGGGAATTGGTGAGAAAACAGCGTTGAAGCTTGTACAGGAATACGGCTCCATTGAGGGGATTCTGAGCAACATGGATAAACTGACCCCTTCGGTGCGTAACAAGATTGAGAATGATTTGGACATGCTTCATCTGTCCCGCAAACTGGCAGAGATTCATTGTGCTGTTCCGGTTGCCTGTGCACTGGATATCTGTGAATTGTGTCTTGATCCGGATATGGTGATGGACAAGTTTGAACAACTTGAGATGAAGAGCCTTGGCTCTTGGATGGGAGTGGCAATAGGGTGAGCAACATGAATAACGTACGAACAGGCAAAAAGTGGTGGACAGGGGCTATGGCCCTCGTCCTGGCCTTGCCCGTAATACTTTCGGGAGCAGTAAGTGCACCACAGACAGTGGATGCCAAAGCAGCAATTAACACCAAAGTACAGAAAGTAAAAGCAGCAGGACGTAATTTTACCGTACAGACCGTTTCGATTCCAAAGGGAACACCGGTTACCGTGGGACTCGCGAAGAAGCAAGTTGGTCAGACGGCAACATTGCCATCGATTGTGAAAGCCTATGGTGCGCAAGCAGCCATTAACGGAGCATTTTTTGAAGCATATAACGGAGCACCAGATCCATACGGTATGTTAATAGCAAATGGTAAGGTCATACATATTGGAAGATACGGAACATCCATCGGATTTAAGGAAGACGGCTCGGCGATCATGGATTCACTTCAGGTGAGTTTGACAGGTAAAGTAACGGATACAAAAGGTAAATCACGGAGTTGGTATGCAACCTTTATTAATCGAACACCTTCAGCGAACGCAAGCATTACGATGCTGTATACGCCTGAACGAGGTGCCACAGTTGGATTCAAAGGTGGCACTGCGGTTGTCATGGAGAAAGGTATCGTGACCAAAAAAGTGCCCAATACAAATGTAGCGATTCCTAAGAATGGCTCGGTACTGGTTTTCACAGGTAATCAGAAGTCTTCTTCGGACCGTTTCACCGTTGGTTCGACCGTAGAAATGAATTATAAGTATACGAACGCAGCAGGCAAAGAGATCCCTTGGCAAGATGTAGTGACTGCTGTTGGGGCAGGACCCCGTCTGGTAAAAGACGGCAAGGTAGCTGTCAATCCGACGAGCGAAGGTTTCAAGGATGCCAAGATTCTTAATGCTTCCGGAGCCAGAAGTGGTATTGCGATCATGGCGGACGGTTCTGTTATGCTGGCTACCGTTTCCGGAGCAACAATCAAGGAGTGGGCAGCGGTGATGCAGAAGCTTGGTGCCAAACAGGCCATGAATCTGGATGGCGGTGCTTCCTCGGGTATGTATGCCGGTGGCAAAATGCTGACTTCTCCAGGCCGGCTCTTGAGTAATACACTCGTATTTGGCGGCTCCGTGCGTTAAAAGAAAGTGATTATGGGAGGTATGACGCAAATGACACTCACATCTGATCGAAAGCCAGGGAAGGGCAATACAGCTGTTCTGGCCATTAATGTAGGACTGCCGCAACCGCTCCCTGGGCAGAAGCGTGAAGTGCTGAGCGGCATTGTGAAACATCCTGTATCCGACGCGGTTTTCCTGTCATTCACTGGAATGACAGGGGACGCTCAGGCGGATCTGGTGCATCATGGCGGCCCTGACAAAGCCGTTTGTGTATACGATTACAGTCGTTATCTGGTGCTCGAACAACTGATGGATCGTAAGCTGGATTGGGGAGCTTGTGGAGAAAATCTGACGGTTGAAGGCTGTGCCGAAGAAGACGTACGGATTGGTGATGTGTACGAGTTGGGCGAAGCCACAGTACAGGTCAGTCAGCCCAGACAACCTTGCTTCAAGCTGGGTGCGAGGTATGACTATAAGGAGCTGCCTGTTTATTTTCAGGAGAGTGGATATACCGGCTTTTACTTTCGTGTACTGCAAGAAGGTGAGGTAAGGCCTTCATCGATATTTCGACGGATCAGCACCGATCCAGCCTCAATGACGGTTCTTGAAGCCAATCGAATCATGCATCAGGGGAAAGAAAATGTCGAAGGTATTCAGGCGTTGCTGGCCATTCCTGCGCTGTCAGACAGCTGGAGGCAAACGTTAATGAAACGATTGTCCAAGCTGGAGAACAAGTAGCAGGCTAATTATCGTGTCATCAAGTAAAGCAATTCGAATTCCTTTTTAAACTAACTTGGGAGTGTGACTAACATGACGATCTTAGGCGCAATTGAAGCAGGCGGAACCAAATTTGTATGTGGTATTGGCACAGAAAACGGAGAAGTTCTGGAACGCGTAAGTTTTCCAACAACAACACCGGAAGAGACCATGGCTCAAGTGATTTCATTTTTTGAAGGCAAAGGCATTGAAGCTCTGGGTGTAGGTTCATTCGGTCCGATTGATCCGATTGAAGGAAGCCCAACATATGGCTATATCACAACAACACCGAAACCACATTGGGGACAGTATAACGTGATTGGCAAGCTCAAGGAGCATTTTGATGTGCCGATGACATTTGATACGGATGTGAATGGTGCGGCACTTGGAGAAGCAACCTGGGGCGCTGCACAAGGTCTTGAGAGCTGTCTGTATATCACTGTGGGTACAGGTATTGGTGCAGGTGCTGTGGTTGGCGGTAAAATGGTCCATGGATTGTCACATCCAGAGATGGGACATATCATTGTACGCAGACATCCGGAGGATACATACGAGGGTTTCTGTCCGTATCATGGTGACTGCCTCGAAGGCCTTGCAGCAGGACCGGCCATTAACAAACGTTGGGAGCAACCGGCTTATGAACTGCCTGCAGATCATAAAGCTTGGGAGATCGAAGCACATTATCTGGCACATGCACTGATGAATTATGTTCTCATTCTCTCTCCGCAGAAAATCGTCATGGGTGGCGGAGTAATGAAGCAGGAGCACCTGTTCCCGATGGTCCGTAGCAAACTGCAGGAGTTGCTGGCTGGATACGTTCAGCATCCGGCACTTCAATCCGACATTGACCAGTATGTTGTTTCACCAGGACTTGGTGACAATGCGGGTCTGTGTGGTTCACTGGCGCTTGCCAAGTTGGCATTGAATAAGTAGGTCATTAAGGGATTGACGAATTTTACCATTGTGGTATGATATGGGCAACAGCATAGTACGGTTAATGAGGAAGCACCTCTCTTGCATGGATTTTGCAGGAGGGGTGTTTTTTTGTGCTGCCTATAGGTAGCATCTTTAACTCGTATAAGCTGAATATTCAAAGGGAGGGAACGAAAATGGAAGTCATTTTCATGAACAGATTGTCCAGAATGTCAGATCAGAATGCAGAGTATGCACAGTTATGGATTGGGGAAGAGGAAGATAGTTGGCAGCTGGGATGGAGTCGCTACGAGGAAGGAGAGCGTGAGGACAGCATCTGGTATGAGGGGACTTCTTGGGAGGAGCTGCTTCATATTTACCGTCATCAGCTTGCCATACAGATGAGTGAGGGGTACCGACCGCAGTTGCAGGGGTTATTTCATGAGAATGATGATCTGAAGTCACGCAGTTATGGTGGACAGCGGCTCCATTGTTACAGTGAGTTATACGGCAATGAGCAATTATATACGGATCTGTGCACATGGCGCAGGAAGAGAGCTGTGTCTGACCGGAAGGCACCGTATTTTATTGCAACAAATCGTCTGCTGCGTTTGATCAGTGCCTTTGTTCCGCAATCGCTGGATGAACTGATGCAACTTCCGGGCGTAGGAGAGAGCAAAGCAACTGAGTATGGTACGGAATGGATGGAGATTACAACCGGACTGGAGCGTTCAACGACATTCCCGCTGGACTGGGTATACACGGCGCTGAAGGAAGAAGAGTATGAGAGTTGGTTATACAAGCAGAGAGAGCAGAAGTACAAGCAGGAACTTGATAAGTTCACCACACGTAAGCAGGTGCTTGAAGGCATGAAGGAAGGGTATACGTTAGAGGAGATTGTTAATCGATCCGGATTATCCCGACGCGAGTTGGTTGAGCTGTTAGAGGCACTGGATCACGAAGGTTATGACACCGATTGTCTTCTTGATGTGGAGCTGGCAGTGATGCCAGAGAACGAACAAGAGGCCGTATGGAGTGCGTATGAGGAGCTGGGAGATACGTTCCTGAAGCCAGTATTACATAAGGTGTATGGAGGAGAGAAACCCGATGGAGGAAGTCTGGAGCAGGTCTATGAAAGACTGCGCATGATTCGAATCCGCTTCCGTCGGCACGCAGAGACAGAGAAGAATGTTGGTTAATAATCAGAAATGAAAAAAGACGAGGCGTTTCTCCCGGAGGAGCGCTTCGTCTTTGTTATTTCATAAAAGTTCATACCCAGTCTTTCTTGCGGAAAATGAAGAACATGCTCAGGCCCAGTGTAACCATCAGACCAATCACAACAAAATAGCTGTATTTCCAGTTAAGCTCTGGCATATTCGTAAAGTTCATGCCGTATATACCGGTAATGACTGTCAGCGGCATGAAGACCGTGGTAATGGCGGTAAATACACGCATGATCTCATTCGCCCGGTTCGCAATACTGGATTGGTAGGCTTCTCGCAAGTTGCCCATCAGGTCGCGATAAGTCTCAAAGGTTTCAGATATTTTTACAGCATTCTCATAGATGTCACTGAAATACTTTTGCAGTTGATCATCGATGAGACGCAGATCTTTTTTATTCAAGGTGTTAATAACCTCTTTCTGAGGTCCAAGGACTTTTTTCAGCCACAGAATCTCACTGCGTAGCCCGATGATTTCATTCAGATGTGACTTTTTGGTGTGCATCAGAATGTCTTCCTCAAGCTTCTCGATCCGTGCTTCAATTCGGTCACCTACGGTGAAATAATTATCAACAATCAAGTCAACCAGCAAATACAGCAGACGATCCGGTGTACTGATTTCCTGTTCCCACAGGATGGGTTTCAGTGTACGCAATTCGCTGACCTTGTGCTTGGTAACACTAATAATGAAATGTCTGCCGAGAAACAGGTTGACCGCACGTAGAAATATCTCTTCATCATCAAAACGGATGCTATTAATCACAATAAAATAATGGTTCTCATAAATTTCAATCTTCGGACGTTGTTCTTCGTCACTAAGACAGTCTTCCACAGCCAGATCATGCATCAAGAACAGCGGCTGAAGTACCGCCAAATCGTCTACGTCTGCATCAATCCAGTAAAATCCTTCCGCTGGTGGAGTCAGCGCCTGCTGAATGTCGTCCACCGGAATAAATACACCGTTGTTAACCAACCGGATTTTCATCGTTAATCTACTCCTTCTGCACCCGCCAACTTGGCGGATATTATCATTATGGGCGCAAAAAGAACAAATCAGCCGGTCGGCAGCGGAGCCTGGAGATCAGGGCTGCGTTCACTATATAATCAAACGGAAGTCACGTCCCGCTGCCGGCATGCTGATGTCAATTCTCTATGCAGTTTGTCGGAATTCGGCTGCCAGTCAGGCCTCGGGTCGCCATCCATTTAATATGTCACCTCTCACATAAGGGTTTATAACACCTTGTTTAGTATACCGCTGGTACAAGGTGCTTTCAAGCGCAAAAATGTGTCTATTTCGCGCCCTGAGGCAGTGTATGACAACGGATGATGAACGGTTCCGATCTGGGAAGCAGACATCGAACTGCATCTTGACGTGAGGGCATTAATGTAATAAAGTAGACGGTGAACCATATTTAATTACAATCTAATACAGCGAAATCTTATCAAGAGTAGGTGGAGGGACTGGCCCGATGAAACCCGGCAACCGGCGGTATACCGCACGGTGCTAATTCTTGCAGTGACTAAGTGTCAAGTGGCACTGTTGTAACTGAGAGATGAGAGAGGCGCATATCTTTTTTACATATGACCTTTCTCGAAATCCGAGGAAGGTCTTTGTTATATGCCCCGACTTCTCAGCAGTGATTTTCGCTAAGGAACTTGAGGTTGTTTGTAACGTTGGATGAAAGAGCAATTCAATGTTTTTACAAGCTCAAGGCAGTCTATAACTGTATTGATGTGAAGACATCAAGCCAAGGGTGGCTGCATCTATCTATGCACAAGGAGGAGTTAGACTTACTATGCCAATCAAAATACCCGATACTCTACCAGCAAAAGAAGTACTTGAAGGAGAGAATATCTTCGTCATGGATGAAACTTCTGCATATCAGCAGGATATTCGTCCACTCCGTATCGCTATATTAAACCTGATGCCCACAAAGGAAACGACCGAAACACAATTGCTTCGTCTGGTGGGAAACACGCCTATTCAGGTGGATGTCGTTCTTGTACATCCCAAATCCCATACGTCGAAGAATACGTCTCAAGAGTATTTGGATCTGTTCTATAAAACCTTTGATGAGATTGAGCACCGTCGTTTCGATGGAATGATCATTACGGGTGCCCCGGTGGAACAGATGGATTTCGAAGACGTGAACTATTGGAATGAAATCCAGGAGATCTTCGAATGGACCAAAACCAATGTGACTTCAACCCTCCACATATGTTGGGCTTCTCAGGCAGGTTTATACCATCATTTTGACGTACCCAAGGTTGCACTTGATGAAAAGTGTTTTGGCGTTTTCCCACATACCATCAATAAACCACATGTTCCGTTGTTGCGTGGATTCGATGAAGTATTCAACGTTCCACATTCCCGTCATACGGAAGTGAGACGCGAAGATATTGAAAAGAATGAGAATTTAGAGATTTTGGCTGAATCCGAGGAAGCGGGGATCTTCCTGGTTGCTACCAAAGACGGCAAACAGATTTTTGCCACAGGACATGCCGAGTATGACCCGTTCTCATTAAAGTGGGAGTATGACCGGGATGCAGCCAAAGGGTTGGATATCGCATTGCCTAGGCATTATTATCCGAATGACGACCCTTCCCGTGTGCCACCAGCTACTTGGCGCGCTCATGCCAACTTATTATTCTCTAACTGGCTCAATTACTATGTGTATCAAGAAACACCTTACGATATTGGCCCGCAAATCTAATCGAGATTACAGGAGGATGCAGCAATGGAAGACAACAACAAGTTGAAAATCGAAAGCCGCTTAGCACAAATTGGGTCCATCAATGAACCGGTAACAGGCGCCATTAACTTTCCGATCTATCAATCCACTGCGTTTCGCCACCCTAAGCTTGGACAAAGCACGGGGTTTGATTATATTCGTACGACTAATCCAACCCGTAAAGTATTGGAAGAAGCCGCCGCAGCGCTGGAGTCCGGTGATGCAGGGTTTGCCTGTAGCTCGGGAATGGCTGCGCTGCAAACGATTTTTGCCATGTTTGGTCAAGGGGATCATCTGATTGTATCGCTGGATCTGTATGGTGGAACCTATCGTCTGCTGGAACGTATTCTGTCCCGTTTCGGCGTAACTGCTAGTTATGTGGACACGAATGACCTTGTAGCACTGGAGAAGGTTCGTCAGCCGAATACCAAAGCTGTATTTATTGAGACACCAACCAATCCACTGATGATGATCACCGATGTGGAAGCCGTTGCTTCCTGGGCGAAAAGTTACAACCTGTTGACCATTGTTGACAACACGTTGTTGACTCCATTTTTCCAACGTCCGATTGAACTGGGTGCCGATATCATCATTCATAGCGCTACCAAATATCTGGGCGGACATAATGATGTGCTCGCCGGACTAATTATTACCAAAGGTGAGGCGTTATCTGCTGAGATGGCGTTCCTGCATAATTCCATTGGAGCGGTATTATCTCCAAGTGACTCCTACCAGTTGATGAAAGGTATGAAAACGCTGGCTCTTCGCATGGAGCGTCATGAGCACAATGCACTTACTATTGCCAAATACTTGCTTGAGCACCCAGCGGTGGTTGAAGTGTATCATCCAGGTCTATCCGATCATCCGGGGTATGAGATACAGAACAAACAATCTACCGGTAACACAGGTATCTTCTCTTTCAAAGTGAAGGATGCACGTTATGTTGAACCGTTGCTGCGTCATATCAAACTCATTGCTTTTGCCGAAAGTCTCGGCGGAGTCGAATCACTTATGACTTATCCCGCAGTACAGACTCATGCGGATATTCCGCTTGAAATTCGTGAAGCCGTAGGTGTGGATGACCGTCTGCTCCGGTTCTCTGTAGGCATTGAACATGCGGACGATCTGATTGCAGATCTCGGCAATGCTCTGACAGCTGCACAACAGGAAGTGGAAGGAGGCGTGCACTCATGAGTGAGTCCAACAACAAGCCCAATTCCGAGTTGAAATTTGATACCAAATTGCTCCATTTTGGCGATGAGATTGACAAAACGACTGGAGCCTCCAGTGTACCGATCTACCAAGCATCAACATTCCATCATTTTGATATCTTCAATCCGCCTCAACATGATTACAGTCGTTCGGGTAATCCGACACGTCAGGCTTTGGAAGATTACATCACATTGCTGGAGGGCGGCGCACGAGGCTTTGCCTATTCTTCGGGGATGGCTGCGATCTCAAGCGTGTTCATGATGTTCTCCGCAGGGGACCACATGATTGTAACGGAAGACGTATATGGAGGTACGTATCGTTTGCTTACTTCCATATTAAGCCGTATGCAGATCGAGACAACCTTTGTAGACATGACCAATATAGATGAAGTGAAAGCGGCACTCAAGCCAAACACCAAGGCAGTTTATATGGAAACACCGTCCAACCCTACACTGCGAATTACGGATATCGCTGCCGTAACTGACTGGTCGAAGGAACATGACCTGATCACGATTCTGGATAACACCTTTATGACACCTTACTATCAGCGTCCAATTGAGCTTGGTGTGGACATCGTCGTACATAGTGCTACGAAGTTTCTCGGAGGTCACAGTGATGTACTTGCAGGGTTAGCTGTTGCTCGCACGGAATCACTTGGCGTACAACTGAAACAGCTGCAAAATGGACTTGGAACTGTACTCGGGGCACAAGAATCCTGGCTTTTGATGCGCGGGATGAAAACCTTGGGGGCTCGCATGGCTCATAGTGAACGGAGCACAGCCAAACTGGCGGCATGGCTTAATGAGCGCAGTGATATTACCGCTGTCTTTTATCCTGGACTGGAGGATCATCCGGGCCGTGAGGCACATGAGCGCCAGTCCACAGGATATGGAGCTGTCGTTTCTTTTGACGTCGGTTCAGGTGATCGTGCAAAAGCAGTTCTTAACCGGGTGAAGCTACCTATTGTTGCTGTAAGCTTGGGAGCTGTGGAGAGTATTCTGTCCTACCCAGCGATGATGTCTCATGCGGCAATGCCGGCTGAGGTTCGCCGTGACCGTGGCATTACAGATGGATTGCTGCGCTTCTCCGTAGGTCTGGAAGATATCGAAGATCTGATTGTAGATTTGGAGCAAGCACTTCAGGAATCCTAACAAAAAAGGATGCCCGAATACGCCGATGTGTATCACTTAAGTTCGAACTAATTCTTTTCCATATGTAAAAATTTTTACTTATTTTTAAAGCACCTGTACATAAGGTGCTTTTTTTCACATGTAACCTGTGTTACGATATGTGGAGTACAGAAATACGATGTTGCCACCAGAACTTGCTTCTCTTGAACAAGTTGGGACGGATCGTTATATAATTTCTCTTCATGAGGGAGGCTTTTTTACGATGAGTACGGTAGACCGTATCTTAGATAAAGCCCTTCGGGGCGAACGTTTGGACTTGGAAGACACGATTGAGCTATTTGAATCGAATGAAGTGGACAAAATCGGGGCAGCTGCTAATGTCATTATGAAACGCATGCACCCTGAACCATACAGAACATTTGTAATTGGGCGTAACGTCAACTACACAAACGTGTGTGATGTGTACTGCCGTTTTTGTGCTTTCTACCGCAGACCTGGTTCGGATGAAGGTTATGTGCTTCCGGACGAAGTTATTTTCCAGAAGATTCAGGAAACGGAAGATGTGAATGGTACCGAGATTTTGATGCAAGGTGGAACGAATCCAAACTTGCCTTTCAGCTATTATACAGACCTGTTGAAAGCCATCAAAGAGCGTTTCCCAAACATCACGATGCACTCTTTCTCCCCAGCGGAGATTATGAAAATGGTTGAAGTATCCGATGGCCTTACATTGGAAGAAGTTGTTCGTGCCATTCACGAAGCTGGACTGGATTCCTTGCCTGGCGGTGGCGCTGAAATTCTGGATGACCGCACACGTCGGAAAATTAGCCGCTTGAAAGGTTCATGGCGCGATTGGATGGACGTTATGCAAACTGCACACCGCATCGGTATGAACACCACGGCAACGATGGTTATCGGACTTGGTGAATCGATGGAAGAGCGTGCATTACACTTGCTCCGTGTACGTGAAGCTCAGGACGAATGTATTGCGAACAAGTATGACTCCGAAGGTTTCCTGGCGTTTATTCCTTGGACTTTCCAGCCGGATAATACAAACCTCAAGCTGGAGCGTCAGACTCCAGAAGAGTACTTGAAGACTGTAGCCATCAGCCGCCTGGTACTTGATAATATCAAGAACATTCAATCCTCTTGGGTAACGATGGGTCCTGAGATCGGTAAGAAGTCGCTTGAATTTGGCTGTAATGACTTCGGTAGCACGATGATTGAAGAGAACGTTGTATCTGCTGCTGGTGCAACTTACAAAGTTAACATTGAATCCATTCTCCGTTTGATTCGGGAGTCCGGTTATATCCCGGCACAACGTAACACCCGATACGAGATTGTGCGCATGTTCGACGAAGAAAATGCCGTACATGAAGATTTCGTAATGCAGAACTAATTCTAATTAATTCAATACTACTCTTTATAAACTTTGATCGTTAGATAAGTATTTATGAAGCCATGCCCGCTGACTACTCCGTTTGGAGAGACGGCGGGCTTTTTGATTTCTTTCTGCGGTTCGAGGTCATCAAACAGTACATGTTACGCAATTGCCGATATTTTATATTGAAATTGAACTGTTACAATGAAAGGGAACTTGTGTAGTCAGACACGCTGGAAGGGGTTAAACCGATGAAGAGAAGAATACTTGGCAAGACGGAACTGGACGTACCTGTATTGAGTTTTGGAGCATCCTCACTCGGTTCTGTATTTCGTAACATTGACCGGGACGAAGGGATTCGCACTGTACATGCGGCCGTAGATGCGGGGATGAATTACATAGACGTTTCGCCTTACTACGGGCTGACAAAAGCGGAGTCCGTGTTGGGTGAAGCCATCCGTAGCTTGCCGCGCAGTTCATATATGTTATCAACCAAAGCCGGACGGTATGGGGAAAATGAGTTTGATTTTTCACGTCAGCGGATTCTGGATAGCGTGCAAGAGAGCCTGGATCGACTGCATACAGACTATATCGACATTCTGTTCCTGCATGATATTGAATTTGTGCCAGCAGAGATCATCGTAGAAGAAGCCTTTCCAACGTTGCTGCGTCTGAAAGAGCAGGGAGTTATACGACATGCGGGCATTTGTGGATTGCCCTTGCCGTTGTTCGAGAAGGTTCTGCCACAGATCGATGCGGATGCGATCATCTCGTATTGTCATTATTCATTGAATGATACCTCATTATTATCGTTATTGCCCCTGTTGGAAAAAAAAGAAATTGGCCTCGTCAATGCTTCGCCTCTTTCTATGGGCTTGTTGAGTACCCGAGGGGCTCCTGCCTGGCATCCGGCAGATGATCGGGTGAAAGAGCTCTGCCTAAAGGCTGCCCGCTTCTGTGCAGAACAAGGCAGTGACATTACCAAGTTGGCCGTGCAATTCTCCACGTCGAATGAACGAATTCCGACAACACTGGTGAGCAGTGCCAGCCAGCGCAATATCCTCAATAATGCAGCCTGGATAGAGGAACCGATGGATCAGAGCCTGCTGGATGAAGTGCTGCGCATTCTGGCTCCATTGCATAACGAGACATGGTCAAGCGGAAGACCTGAATATAATACGAAGCCAAGCAACACGACAGCAGAAGCATCCAAGGGGGAACTACGATGAGAGCCATTGTATGTGAAGAAATAGATCAATTAAAGCTCCAGGACCTGCCTCAACCGGAACGAGCAGAAGGAGAGGCGTTGGTTGCCATTCGGCGGATTGGGATCTGTGGAACGGATCTGCATGCGTACAAAGGCAACCAGCCATTCTTTACCTATCCTCGTGTTCTGGGCCATGAACTGGCGGCTGTTATTGAAGAAATCGGTCCGAACGAGGCTGGGTTACAGCCTGGGGATCAGGTAAGTATTATTCCGTATCTGCACTGCGGTCACTGTATTGCATGTCGCAGTGGAAAAACCAATTGTTGTGCGTCCATGCAAGTCATGGGTGTGCACGTAGACGGAGGCATGAGAGAAAAAATCAACGTGCCTGTCTCACATCTGCTCTCAGCAGAGGGTTTGACACTGGATGAGACGGCAATGGTAGAACCATTAAGCATTGGAGCCCATGCTGTCAGAAGAGCAGGAATTAAACCTGGTGAGCATGTGGTTGTGATTGGAGCTGGACCCATTGGATTGGGTGTGATGGCATTTGCCAAACAGGCGGGGGCGCGTGTTATTGCCGTTGATCGTAATCTGGACAGGCTGGAGCTTAGCCGGACTTGGGCTGGAGCGGATGACCTGGTACAGGCCAATGAACATGCTGTACAACAAGTAGCTGAAATTACTGGTGGCGACTATGCTACAGCTGTCTTCGATGCAACAGGTAACGTGAATTCCATGAATGGGGCCATTCAATATGTGGCGCATAGTGGTCAACTCATTTTTGTAGGACTGGTGAAAGCGGATATTACCTTTCATGACCCCGAATTTCACAAGCGGGAGATGAGCATCCTGGGCAGTCGAAACGCAACCTGTGAAGATTTTGAACAAGTCCTGTCGACCTTGCGTCAAAAGAAATTAAGCATGGATGGGTATATCACACACCGAGTGGAATTTGATGAGTTACCTACTGCAATAGATCAATGGCTTTTGCCAGATTCACATGTAGTCAAAGCTATCGTTGAACTATAATATCAATTAATTATAATAACAGAAAAAAACGCTCTCTGACCTTGGTGGACAATACTGTCCATCCATAGGGGAAGAGAGCGTTTTTTTATTTTTCCGGATTCGTTACAATACCCGCATGTGGATCAATGTGACGCACAATGGACTTCAACCAGATCATCTCCAGCACATGTACCTCATAATAAAGTGCACCCGGGATTTGCCTGATCCATCCTTCCGCCATCGCGAGTTGTGTTGAGTCAGAAGTGGCTTCCAGAATTCCAGGTTCACGGCGTAGCCGTTTGCGTACAGCTTTTTCAACTTGAGAGCTTTGTGTGGTCAATATGCATACTTTGCGTTTGGAAGAGAAGCCCCTGAACGCAATGTACACCATTTCATAAGCAATAAGGTAGGCGATTACGGAATACATCGCTTGGTCCCAGCCAAAGACAAAACCAGCGGCTGTCAGTATCAACAAGTTAAGAAGCATGATTATTTTTTCGATAAGCATCCGTTTTCCGCTAAACACACGTTCAGGTGGGCGGGAAGACGGATCACCGATTTCCAGCGTATCCAGTGTCCCGCCATACCGCACGACGAGTCCAATTCCGAGTCCGAGGCATAATCCGCCAAACATGGCAGCAGCCAGCGGATGCTCTACAAGTGGCGGCATGGGATGAAGCACAATGGCACCGATCGAAAAGACAACCAGACCTAGAACAGTAACCAGTACAAATTTCTTCTGCACAATCTTGTAAGACAGAAATATAAACGGCACATTGAATAAAAATAGGAACAAACCAATCCTCATTTCGGTCCAGTGGGCGAAGAGTGAGGAAATACCTGTAATGCCTCCAATAATAATCTTATTGGGGTGTAAGAACAATTCGAGTCCCACGGAGGCCAGAATTCCGCCCGCAATAACGAGAAACAGGTTTAACCAGCGGCGGGTAGACGATATCCTGGTCTTGGCGGTGTTTGGCACCGGATTAGCCGATATCAGAGGTGCTTTCATAGGTCATCCTCCTTAGTGCGGCTTTCGAGCCATTCTCCCTGGGTTAGTCACAGAAAGATCGGCGTAAGAGCCGCGAAGTACGTTAGTATGTCTGTTCTGTACAGACATAGGGATTATCCTTCTTTCTGCAGAACCTTTGGTTCTTCTTTCTTTTTCCGAGGATCTTTGAACTTGAATATTTTATCCAATAAACGGAATACATGTTTGGACTCTTTGGTTAATAAAGGACCCAGAATGGCCAGAATTAGGACATACAGCGCGGCAAACGGTTGAATCATTGGCAACAGTCCCCCGGCTTTACCCATGTTGGCCAAGATGATGGAAAACTCACCCCGTGACACAATGGTTAATCCAATATTCGCCGATGCTTTGGGTGATAGTCCTGCACTGCGCCCGGCCAGCATACCCGCTAGGAAGTTACCGAACAATGTAATAACAACTGCAATCAGAGCTAACCATACGGCATCGCCACCCAAGGACAACGGATCAATGGACAATCCAAAGCTGAAGAAGAAGATGGCTCCGAAGAAGTCACGGAACGGTAGAATCAAGTGCTCAATCCGTTTTGCGTGCTCTGTTTCAGCAAGCACCAGACCAACCAGTAATGCACCAATCGCTTCGGCAACATGAATGGTTTCAGAGAAACCAGCTACCAGGAACAAGGCTCCAAATACAACGAGAGAGAATAGCTCATTCGATCGAATTTTAAGCAATTTGTTTAGTAGCGGTGTTGCTTTGCGTCCAAGGATAATCACGATAAGCATGAATCCGAGGGCAATAAGTGCGGACATGATGACGCCTCCGATGGAGGATGAATCACTAAGCACAAGTCCGGACAAGATCGAGATATATACAGCGAGGAATACATCTTCGAACATAATAATACCCAATATCATCTCTGTTTCCGGATTGGCCGTTCGTTTCAAATCGACGAGTACCTTGGCCACAATGGCACTGGAAGAGATGGTAGTTATACCTGCGATAATAAGTGCTTCTGCAACTGGGAAACCGGACACAAAACCGAATATTAATCCCAGCGTAAAGTTAATGCCGATGTAGATCGAGCCGCCTACTGCAATGGAGCGACCCGATTTAATTAAACGACCTACCGAGAATTCAAGTCCAAGGTAGAAGAGAAGGAACAGGATACCGATCCGACCCATAAATTCAATAAAAGGCTGACTCTCAATAAAACGGAAGTCCAGATGCCAGATTTTCATGGCATGTGGCCCAACGGCCATCCCGATCAGAATATAAAATGGAACGACCGAAAATCTTAGTTTTGCCGATAAAAGGCCGGCTGCTGCAATGAGCACAAGGGCCAGACCTACTTCGAATATCAAATGATCCATCTATTTACCCCCTTCCAGTCAGGAGGAGGGATTTAAACAGTTTCTGCTGATTGCGTTCGCCAACGGCTACCACCGTGGATTCTGCACTGATAACTACCTCCGGACCTGGGCTGATATGTTTTTTGTGATTTTTCTCTACAACGGCGATAACCGTTGCCCCAGAGTTTTGACGTACGTCCAATTCACCGATGGATTTACCGATACTTCCGAAGGATGGTTCGATTTTGTACCACTCGATAATCAGGTCGTCAAACGTTACTTCAATATTTTCAAGCTGTTTTGGTTTGTAAGTTAATCCGCCAACAATAGCAGCAATCTGTCGTGCTTCGTAATCGTCAAGTGTGATCATCGAGATGCTTTGATCGGGATCATCATACTCGAAGTGGTACATTTCCCGGCGACCGTCATCGTGAATAATTATGACAATTTTATCACCGCTGCTTGTTTCAATCTGAAATTTTTTGCCGATTCCCGGCAAGTCTGTTTCGCGTACATCCATGGATTGTTGCCTCCTTATAATTAGGGGCTGGCCATAGAAGACAGGCTTATTTCCCGAAAATGATTAATCTGCTGCTCAAGGGAACATCAAAAGATGCGGGTAAACAGAGCCAGAAATTCCTGACACAGCCATATGATTTGAATTTGTCGGTGTGGGTACAACAAAAATAGGTACTGTCATAAACATGGGTTTATCTAACGTGTGCTAAAAGGGTTATAAGTTATGCACAAGCGCACCGTCTTAAATTACAGAGGTGTCTTCATGCAAAAGCAACCTGTAAATACGTCGTAACGGCTAGTGAAGAGCGTTCACGTATTTTGGTGCTATAGGGGTGAGGGATACATACATGCTGGTAAACTTAATAGGTAGCAGAAATAATCTGCGTTTAAACAGACAATACCACGGTTTAAAGGACAGACCCGTTGTAGGGATTCGCAGCATCAATAACAATGCGAGGACAAGAAAGACAGGCTTATTATGCGTAACCGCAATCAGCTTGGACATAACTTGTGGATATTTGCGAATGACAGGTTTCTGCTGGGATTCGGGTATTTGCAACAGCACTTCCTTGTTGGAAGTTGCTTCTACAGACACCCCAACGGCAGATTCGGACTGCATCGGAATAGGGAAGCACAAGGCTTGGAAAACGCACAAAATGATAATGATAGTGTAGTGGAGTATTCTAGGTTGTTGTCTCATTTTGGCTTCCCTCCTTTCCCGTGAAATATACTGTTATTAAAATAATAACACATTTTTGTCTTAACTCCAAACCTCTTTATAATATACTGAGAAATCATGACACGCTTTCCATCAATCCGCTTCGTATATCCCCATCGGCCTTGCCATATACTTTGAACAGGAAGGAAAGGAGTGATTCTTGTGGAACTGTTTGCTGTATGGACCGATGTATCGGGGCAAGAGGAAGCGGATCAATTTTATCGTTGTGTCAAGGAAAAAACCAAAGGTTTACATATAAGTAAAAGAGGATTTCGGCTCACCTTCAAACATAATGATGGAAGAGCAACCTGGGTGTGCAGAGGGAATGAGAATCACGAAGACTTCCAGCAATGGCTTCCCCGGATCAGTGATCTGCTCTCCCTTGGACTCGCCGACTTCATTATGGAGACACAAGAACGGAGCATGGTGGAGGATATGATCGCCAAGGCGTGTTCTGTCATGGATGAGCATGAGGTGGAAAAGGTCAATCGAATCTGCATGCCACTTCTATTAAATGGTGATCTGGATCAGCCCGGACTTCGAGAGCGCCGTCGTACTACGTTAGCCAGTGGACTACGGCAGGACCTAGAGGATGTTCACTTTTTTCACCTTGAAGGCATTATCAACTTCCGCATACGGCCATATAAGCAGGAGCTTCAGGAATTAGTGGAGTATGCGCTGGATGAGTTCTGGATGGATCGGCAGTATGAAGAGTTTATGGGGTTGTTAAAATATTTTGTGTTTTTTCAAGAAGCCAAAGTACCTCTGGTTCATCTTGTACACAAGGGAATGCATGAATTTCAGGTCCTGGATGCTGGACTTAATCTGTTACCCGTGCAAAAGGATGAACAGGTCGTTGTGGAAATGCCGGGTCTTGAACTGGAGATGGATATTGAAGATATGATTGTAAGTACACTCATCTCAATCTCTCCTGAGAAGGTCATGCTCCATACACGCACCCCGGATCTGCCAATCATCTCGACCATATGCCAGATCTTTGAAGACAAAGTGCAAATATGTCATCATTGCCCGGAATGCGAAGTGCTGCGCTCAGGATTGTTGACAGGTCTTGACGCAAGTGATCTCGGCAATTATAATAACTGTTGATCCATGAATTTTTCATGTGAACCATTGAACCAAAAGCGTTGACAAAGACAACAACCACACGCAAGATCGGTGCAGAGAGAGGAACCAAGGCTGAAATTTCCTCCGGATATCCCGTATGGTTTACCCCTTTGTAGCTGCAATTTTGAAAGTGGAGTTAGAATATCGCCTTTATTGGGGATTATCCGCGAGTAAGGATCTGCCGGGTCATGCCCGTTATCGTCATGCCAATGAGGGCTGTATTTCCGAATATGGATGAATCAGCTGAATTAGGGTGGAACCACGAGTATATATCACTCGTCCCTTTGCCGGGACGGGTGTTTTTTGCGTTCCTTTGCAAAATGACTGGAATAGCAATAGATAATCAGTCCATAAATATCTGGACACAAAGGTTACATTAACAGGAGGAATGAGACAAATGGCAGTGAACATTAAATTACCGGATGGTTCGGTACGTGAGTACGCGGATGGCAGTAGCATTGAGGACGTAGCCGCTTCAATTAGCAGCGGATTGCGCAAAAATGCCGTAGCCGGCAAGCTGGATGGTATCGTGGTGGACTTGTCCACAACACTTCATGAGGGAGCATTGGTGGAGATCGTAACTCTGGATTCACCAGAAGGACTTGAAGTGATGCGTCATAGTACAGCTCACTTGATGGCTCAAGCAGTGAAACGTTTATATGGTAACAAAGAGGTACGCCTCGGTATCGGCCCTGTCATTGAAGATGGTTTCTACTATGATATGGACCTTGAACATGCGCTCAATCCTGAAGATCTGCAAAAGATCGAGAAGGAAATGGAACGTATTGTGAATGAGAACTTGCCAATTGTACGTAAGGAAGTTAGCCGCGAGGACGCGATCAAAACGTTCGAAGAAGTGGGCGATCCTTACAAACTTGAGTTGATTCGTGATTTGCCAGCAGACAGCGTGATTACGATTTATGAGCAAGGTGAATTCTTCGACTTGTGTCGTGGCCCTCACGTACCATCAACTAGCAAAATCAAAGTGTTCAAACTGATGAATGTCGCGGGTGCTTACTGGCGTGGAGATAGCAAAAACAAAATGCTTCAACGTATCTATGGTACGGCTTTTGTGAAAAAAGCACAGCTGGACGAGCATTTGCACTTCCTCGAAGAAGCTAAAAAACGGGATCACCGTAAGTTGGGTAAAGAGCTGGAAATGTTCACATTCTCCCAACTGGTCGGTCAAGGCTTGCCAATCTGGTTGCCTAACGGTGCGAAGCTGCGCCGTACTCTGGAGCGTTATATTGTGGATCTGGAAGAAAGCCTGGGATACCAGCATGTATACACACCAGTTCTGGGTAACGTGGAATTGTATAAAACATCTGGACACTGGGAGCACTACCAGGAAGATATGTTCCCGAAAATGGTAATGGATAACGAGGAACTTGTTCTCCGTCCAATGAACTGTCCTCACCATATGATGGTGTACAAGTCCAGCATGCACAGCTACCGTGATCTGCCAATCCGTATTGCAGAGCTTGGTATGATGCACCGTTATGAAATGTCGGGGGCATTAACAGGTCTGCATCGTGTACGTGCAATGACACTGAACGACTCACACATTTTTGCACGGCCGGATCAGATCAAAGAAGAGTTCGCTCGTGTTATCGAGTTGATTCAAACAGTCTATAAGGATTTCGGTATTAACGAATACCGTTTCCGTCTGTCCTATCGTGATCCGCAGGATACCGAGAAATACTTCCAGAACGACGAGATGTGGGAGATGTCCCAACGCATGCTGCGTGAAGTTGTGGAAGAACTTGACCTTCCATTCTATGAAGCTGAAGGTGAAGCGGCGTTCTACGGTCCGAAGCTGGATGTACAGATCAAAACAGCTCTGGGCAAAGAAGAGACATTGTCTACGGTTCAACTGGACTTCCTGTTGCCTGAGCGCTTTGAACTTGAATATGTGGGCGATGACGGACAGAAACATCGTCCAGTCGTTATTCACCGCGGTGTAATTAGTACAATGGAACGTTTCACAGCATTCTTGCTGGAGAACTTTGCAGGAGCTTTCCCATTGTGGTTGTCTCCGGTACAGGCAAAAGTGATCCCGGTATCCGGAAACTTCGACGATTATGCGCGTGAAGTGGAAGCGAAACTGAAACGTGCGGGAATCTCTGCTGAAGCCGATCTGCGGAACGAGAAGCTTGGATATAAAATCCGTGAGGCGCAGCTTGAGAAAATGCCTTATATGTTTGTTGTTGGTGAGAATGAGCGTAATGCAGAAGCCGTATCCGTGCGTAAGCGTGGAGAAGGCGATCTGGGCATGAAACCGGTCGATGAAATTATCGCTCAATTGAAAGAAGAAATTGCAACACGTTTGGTATAAATGAACAAATGATCTATCAGATAACCAGTGCATAAGTTGCGCTGATCACTCTGAATAACGTCTGAATAACATGGGATTGACCTATGTTATTCAGGCGTTTTTTCGTAGTGTTTGCAGTAAAAAGTATAGATTAATTGCTTTTTGGAAAACCTTTGCAGTGAGGGGGAGGTTATACAATGAAAAAGCAATTCTCAATTCAAAAGGAACATATACGGGGTTTATTGGTTGGCTGTGTAATATTCGCCGGGATGATGATCAACCTGAATCAGGCGGATGCCTATACATTTGAAGAGGAAAGTACAGTACTGCATGTCGAGAGTCAGAGCAGCGGCATTGAAGGTCCAATTATTGAAACTTCGAGCAAGTCTGATCAAGAATTTCCGGAACAGGTTAGCCATCAATACAGCGATGAGGCTCAGTTGACGACCATGGTGTATATGGCTTTATTGTGGTCACCACAACCAATGGTCATTCCAAGACCTGAGCTTCCAGAGAAACAAGTGGCAGATCCGTCTATGCCTGTGCTTGCTCCGCGTTCAGAACAAATCCTGGGTACACAAAAGGTTACAGCAACGGGATATACGGCAGGTGTTGAGTCTACAGGAAAAGGACCCAAACATCCTCAATACGGAATTACGTATTCCGGTGTCAAAGTACGTCGTGATAAAGAAACAGTTTCCACGATTGCAGCTGATCCAAAATTGTTCCCAATGGGTTCCATTCTGTACATTCCAGGCTATGGTTACGGAATTGTTGCAGATACGGGTTCAGCGATCAAAGGTAATAAAATCGATCTGTATTTCCCGACAACCAAGCAAGTGTACAAAGAGTGGGGCAAAAAGGATGTGGAGGTACAGGTGATCAGGCAAGGAGCTGGGAAATGCACAGAAAAGATGCTCAGCGAGTTGGCCGATGCAATCGATGTGTACAAATCTGTACCTGATTCGTGGTTGGACAAGGCCATTTAATTTCACATGTTGAACATGAATAACTGAAGTGCTCTCTTCACATAATACTGACTGGGGACGAACCCCGCGGTGTAGCAATGCATCGTAAATATGAAGAGAGAGGTGATTCGTTGTGGCTAAAAAATCACAAGGGTACCAAACGCCAAACGAGAAGTACAATGCAGAGTTTGGAGAAGAGAATGCAGCAGCAAAAGTGAAGCAATCCGCTCAAAACAAAGTACAAGATAATTTCCAAACACCTGATGAAAAATACAATGCCGAGTTCGGTGTAGAAAACACAGGCCAAACTGGCCAAGGTCAAGGCAAAGCATCGAAATACAAAAAATAATTGAAGATTCATTAATCAAATGAAGATTCAGCACCCTGGAGCTGCAGCTCCGGGGTGTTTTACATATGCGAAGTTTTTTACATTAATATCCTCCCATCTCAGTCTCAAGACCGAGATGAATTCCACCTGCCGCCGCTGTTCTCATTGTCTTGTCTGAGTTACACTGATTACATAATACAGACAAAGGAGACATGAGCGATGAAACGATCGACGCGTGACCGCTGGTGGGTTGGCATACCTCTTATTGCTATTGGTGCGATGATCTTGTTCAGACAATTGGGATATGACATTGATGTAGGATATATTTTCAGAACATATTGGCCGTTATTTCTAATCTGGTGGGGGGTCAAAGGAATCTCCGAGATTCGTCGCAACGGGGGTTACGCCTTTATAGGACCGGTAATTGTACTGGCAATTGGTGGTTACTTTCTTGCCCGTAACCTGGGATGGATTGATTACTCCATGGGGGAGTTCATTCGTTATCTGATCCCGGTTATGCTGATTGGCGGAGGATTGTTCGTACTGATCGGGCCACGACGTCGTGATCGGAAACATCATGACAAGATGCAGCCACCTCCAGCACCTGAGCAACCTTATAAACCGTTGGCTCCGGAGGATCTGGAGATGCCGTCATCGTTTGACGAACAGTTCGAGAAAACATTTGGCAAACCAAAACAGGAACAGAAAAACGATGCACATGGCCCTCACTTCACAGGATCAACGGATTCATCATCACAAGGGCATCAATATAAGAAGAAACATCAATCGTATAACTCTAACGATACCGGATACGGAGAACATTATGATGATGGCTACGGAAATGGTTATGGGGATTATGGCAGTGGCAATACCATTAATAAATCGGCGTTCATCGGTGATCTGTACATGGGGCAGGAAGTGTTCTCGTTGAAACCAATGAACATCTCGGCTTTTATCGGAGATACTGTAATTGATTTGACGAAGGCACAGATTCCTTATGGGGAGACGAAGATTGTCATTTCTTCATTTATTGGGGATGTGAAAGTATTTGTTCCGGAAGATATGGATCTGGGTGTGACGGTGACGACAAATTCCTTCATTGGAGATATGTCACTGTTGAATCAGAAACGCGGCGGATTCCTGAGTAGTGCCCAGGCTGAAACTGCCCATTACCATGAAGCAAGCAAAAAGGTACGGATTATTGTAAGTGTGTTTATCGGAGACGTCAAAGTGAATAAGGTGGGTTAATGCATGATTCGAACAATTCTCAAGGCCAATAAATGGGAACTGATGATGTATTTTGCGCTAACTGGTCTGATTACACTGGGCGGATTCTATCTATTGTATGGAGAGGTGTTGATGGGGGCTGGTCGTCAGCGGGCATGGACCTATGTTGCCGTTGTTGTGCTGGCCACCGCTATAACCGGATATATCGCTGCATTACGACTCCAACGCAAGATCGACCTGCTTGATCTCAACATGTTGAAAGTATCCAAGGGTAATCTGGCGGTGCGCATGCCTGAAGCGGATGACGCTTCGTTTGGTCGTGTCTATCAGGAGTTCAATGTCATGATGGATTCGATTGAGAAAAAGATGAGACTGCTTCAGCGCCTCGGTGAGCAGGAAGTCATTGAGAAGGAGCAAGCCTCGGAGCGGGCTGTGCTTGAAGAGCGCAAACGAATGGCAAGGGACCTCCATGACACGGTTAGCCAGCAGCTGTTTGCCATGCATATGTCGGCTTCGTCCTTACCGCGACTGCTGGAGATGAATCCGGAACATGGCGGTAAAGTACTGGACCAGTTAATCCAGATGTCGCATATTGCACAGCGTCAGATGCGAGGACTTATTGCCCAACTTCGACCGGTGGAGCTGGAAGGGCGTGACCTCACCGCAGCACTGGATAGTTGGTTTCCTGATTATTGCAGGCAGAATGGTCTTAAAGGTGTGAAAGAGCTGGAACTGGATGGCGGAATCTCGGATGCCATTGAGCACCAGCTGTTTCTTGTTATTCAGGAGGCGGTTGCCAATGTTGTGAAGCATGCAGAGGCTGGAGTGGTTAGTCTGTCCATACGGGAGAGTGAACATCAGATCAGTATGAGCATCAGCGATGATGGTCAGGGATTTTTACAGCAAGCGGAGCGTCCGGGTTCATACGGGTTATCTACCATGCGTGAACGGGCGGAGAAGCTTGGGGGGCAAGTTCAGATTATATCGAAACCGGGAGCGGGAACGACGGTGCGGGTATTGATCCCGAAATTCCCGAACGTTCCTGAGTGAACCAGAGGGGGAGACGCAATGAGTGGTAAAGTAAACGTGATGATTGTGGATGACCATGATATGGTGCGCATGGGCTTGAAAACATATCTGATGCTGGAACCTACTTTTCATGTGATGGGAGAAGCGGGCCATGGGCAGGATGCGCTTGATCAGTTACGTAAGTTAAATGATAGTGAAATGCCGGACCTGATTCTGATGGATCTGATGATGCCTGTAATGAATGGCGCTGAAGCAACAAAAGCCATCATGACTGAATTTCCAGGGATGAAAATTGTGATGCTCACCAGTTTCCTGGAGGATGATCTGGTTGTACAAGCGATTGAAGCGGGTGCGGTAAGTTATGTACTGAAGACAGTCTCTGCTGAAGAACTGATCTATGCTCTGCAAGGGGCATATAGAGGCATGCCTGTTATGACAGGTGATGTTTCGCAGGCGTTAACCCGGGGAATCAGACAACGTACAGCGAGAGAGAGTGAATCGGGACTGACTGAACGGGAGAAGGAAGTGCTGCTGCTTATTGCAGAGGGAAAGACCAACAAAGATATCGGAGAAGAATTACATATCAGTATCAAAACCGTCAAAACACATGTAAGTAACCTGCTGATGAAATGTGAGATGGACGATCGTACACAGTTGGCCATCTATGCGCATCGTCAGGGATGGGTGAAAACGAAAGGGTAAAATGCTGTCGTGACGGGGAAAAGAGTCTATTCTTATGTGCTTTTATCTCCTTTTTAATTGTTTTTAAGGTACGGTTAAGGTTTAAAGTACAAAATAAGGACAGTTAAAGAATATCTCTTGCGAATAAGAGATTGGGAGGTAGAGAGGCATGGACGAACGCAACTATAGATCGAACCGTCAAGACGAGGAAAACGAAACCAAACAAACGGAGAATCGCAATTCTTCCGGAACGGACGAATCCTCCTATTATTATTCTTATGGACCTTTTCAGTCCGTGAATCAGGAAGATACAGCAAATCACATGGGAAGCACTAATCAGCGTGAAGAAGGAAATGTAGAGATTACAAAACCTGATCCGGTGAGACCCGTACCTACTTACTATAATAGTGAACCATCCGAACAAGCGAAAAGATCATCAGCAGGCGGCGGAAACGGCTCAGGTAACGGTGGAGATCAAGGGAATGGCGGCAAAGGCAACTGGAACTATAATAACCGCAAGCCACGTTCTTCCGTAAGATCACTTCTATTTTCCTTTATTGCCGGGATGCTGGTCATCACCGTTCTCATGTACACAGCTGATAGAACAAACATGTTCACACCGGAGACGGCACTTACGAACACAGACAATCAAAGTTCAGGACAGGAAGCGTCCACAAACACAGGCGGAGGCAACAATGTCACAGCGTCGTTACTGCCAACAGGCAAAGAAGATGTGTCTTCCGTAGTAACAAGTACAAGTCCGGCTGTCGTCAAAATCGAAACACTCGCGAAGCAGTCCTCACGTACAGGATTGGGTCAGGGTGGATCAAATACAAGTGATCCGCTGTACCAATACTTCTTTGGTAATGGGGGCGGAACGGAAGGCAATCAAGGCCAAAGCCAGCAACCACAAAGCGGTAATCAGCTTGTGCCTATGGGCATTGGTTCCGGGTTCATTTTTGACAAAGAAGGATATATCCTGACGAACCAACACGTTGTTCAGGGTGCAGATGTAATCCAGGTAACCCTGGAGAACAACAGCAAGCCTTATGAGGCTAAATTGCTGGGAAGCAGCTTTGATCTGGATTTGGCTGTATTGAAAATTGAGAAAAATAGTGGTGACGATGCGTTCCCTGTAGCTCCACTGGGTGATTCCAACAGTACTCAAGTCGGTGAATGGCTTGTAGCTATTGGTAACCCTGAAGGATTCGAACACACGGTTACAGCAGGTGTACTGAGTGCCAAAGAACGTACGATCAGCATTCCAGATGAAGAAACAGGAAAAACACGTGAGTACAGCCATTTGCTGCAAACAGATGCTTCGATTAATCCGGGTAACTCCGGTGGTCCGTTGCTTAACCTGAATGGGGAAGTTATCGGAATGAACGTTGCAGTAAGCGCAGATGCACAGGGAATTGGTTTTGCAATCCCGTCGAGCGTCATCTCTGAAGCCGTTAAATATCTTAAAGAGAACAAAGAAGTTCCCAAAGAGCCAGTACCCTTTATCGGTGCGTCTCTGATGGCTCTCACGCCTGAAGTTGCTAAACAAATGGGAACAGACGTTACCGAAGGTTCAGTTGTAGCCAGCACGATCTTCCAATCACCGGCTTACCAAGCAGATCTTCGTGCATATGACATCATCACAGGTGCCAATGGTACGCCGTACGCGACAAGTCAAGATCTGATTGATTTTATCAAGAAACAGGAAATCGGTAGTGAAGTTACACTGAACGTGGTGCGTGATGGTAAGAAGATGGATCTGAAAATCAAAATCGGCAACAAAAATGATTTTGATACTTCACAAACAACAGATACACAACAGCAGCAACCATAAATATTAGGTAAGGATTGACAGAACGGAAGGGTTTGAAGGCCCTTCCGTTTTTTTGCCCTGATGAAGCAGAGTTACAATGGACCAGGACGAATTGGAGACGCCTACTTGAAGATGCAGATTGTGCTTCTGCCTGTTACAATGGGATAAAACGTTAGGATAAAGGAGAAAGACCACCATGCGCTCAACTATTTTGATTGTGGATGATGACGAAAAAATTGTATCCATGCTCCGCCGGGGGCTGGCTTTTGAAGGATATGAGGTACAGACGGCTTCCAATGGAGCTGAAGGCCTCAGCAAACTGATGGACAAGGAGCCGGACATCGTTGTGCTGGATGTGATGATGCCGCAGATTGACGGATTTGAGGTATGTCGCAGATTGAGAGAAGCAGGCAGTAAAGTGCCTGTGCTGATGCTGACGGCCAAGGATGAAGTACAGAGCCGGGTGACCGGACTGGACACAGGAGCCGATGACTACCTTGTAAAACCTTTTGCGCTGGAAGAATTATTGGCACGTGTCCGTGCATTGCTGCGCCGCAAGTCAGATAGTGCGGGTACGCCGGACAACCGCTTAATGTATGAAGATATCATTTTGGACAATGACTCACGTGAAGTATTGCGAGATGGGCAGCGTCTGGAGCTGACTGCCAAAGAATTTGAACTGTTGAATCTGTTCATGCAAAATCCAAGACGGGTACTGTCCCGTGATCTGATTATGGATAAAATCTGGGGTTATGATTACAGCGGTGAGTCTAACGTGCTTGAAGTATACATTGCCATGCTCAGACAGAAGACTGAAGAATACGGTGGCAAACGTCTAATCCAGACCATCCGGGGAGCCGGTTATATTCTGAGAGGTGACTCCTGACATGTCCATTCGGTTAAGACTAACCGCATGGTATTCTGGTATTCTGGCCGCCGTGCTTATTTTTTGGGGCGTTGTCATCTATGCCTTTGTTTATTTTAATTCCTATCAGGAAGTCGAACAGCAATTAAAGGTGAAAAGTGCCCGGATTACGGATCAAATTGGTGTAAATCCTCTTTCGCAGTCGTTGGATCTGGACCCATTTACAGAGAGCCAGCTTCAGGAGGCACAAATTTACATTCAACTCTGGGATTATCAGAGTCGCTCAGGCATAATTTCCGGCAATATGAAAAAACTGGAGATTCAGTTTCCGGTATTAAAAGCCAATGAAATTCTTGAAAAGCGAGGCATATCCAAGATCTATGTGGATGGTACACCGTTTCTGGTGAATCAGCTTCCCCTTTCTCTTCAGGGAACCAATGAAGTACGTGGGATTCTTCAGGTTGGTGCCAATGTAAGTTCACAGGAGCGCTTGCTGGAAGCGTTGCTTAATATTTTGGTTTTTGGCTGGCTGGTAGCGATGGCATTGGCTATTACCTCAGGTCTCGTCTTGGCTCGCAAGTCGATGCGTCCGCTCGTGACTGTCATTGATGCCGCCAATCAGATTCAATCTGGAGATGACTTAAGTGTACGTATTCAATATGCTGGGCCGAAGGATGAGATCGGGCGTCTGATTGAAACGGTGAATAATATGCTTGAACGTACAGAATTGTCATTCCGTGGTTTGGAGGAAACGAATGCTGCCCAGCGCCGCTTTGTATCCGATGCATCGCATGAACTGCGTACGCCGCTGACCACCATTCGCGGGAACGTAGACTTCTTGAAGAAGCTGTGGGATCAGGAAGGAAGCGACCGACCGAATCTGGATGAGGAGACTGTCAAACAAATGTCGCTGGAAGCCATTGAAGATATGGCGGACGAGGGAAAACGTATGAGCAGGCTGATCAGCGACATGTTATCGCTGGCGAGAGCGGATACGGGTCAGAAAATTGAACTGAATCCGATCCCGCTGCAGATACTCGTACAGGAAGTAGCACGCAGAGCACAATTTCTGGATCGTCAGGCAGACTGGCTTCCAGGAGATTTTTCCATCCTGAACGGCATTTATGTGAATGGTAGCAAGGACTATCTGCAACAGATGCTGTTTATTTTCATCGAAAATGCGTTTAAATACACACCTGAAGGCTCTGTGACGCTGGATGCCGTATTATACAAGGGCCAGGTGGGACTACGCATTAGCGACACCGGTATTGGGATGGATCGGGACGAAGTGCCGTTCATCTTTGATCGTTTTTATCGGGCAGATGAATCCCGCGGGGCTACACCGGGCATAGGTCTGGGACTTTCGATTGCGAAGTGGATTATTGAGGAACACCATGGATCGGTTGAGGTTGTGACCAGACGTGGAGAAGGAACCACCTTTATTATCTGGTTGCCGGTTGTCTTTGCTCCGCCTATCGAATAAAGGTATAATAGACAGGACTGCAATTACATCGGCAACGTTGCCGAGAAAGAAAGCGGGTGGCAACCAAGTGGAAGTACTACGAATTTCGCCGCGGGGATATTGTTACGGCGTTGTGGATGCGATGGTGCTCGCGCGTCAAGCGGCACGCAATCTGGATTTACCACGACCTATTTATATATTGGGTATGATTGTGCATAACCAACATGTGACGGATTCCTTTGAAGATGAAGGTATTATTACATTGGATGGTCCGAACCGGATGGATATTTTGAGCCAAGTGGAGAGTGGCACGATTATTTTCACAGCTCACGGTGTATCTCCTGAAGTGCGCAAGTTGGCACGGGACAAAGGATTGACAACAGTGGATGCAACATGCCCTGATGTCACCAAGACCCATGATCTCATTCGGGAGAAGACGGCAGAAGGTTATCAGATCATCTATATCGGCAAAAAGAATCACCCTGAACCAGAAGGTGCCGTTGGTGTTGCACCAGATCTCGTTCATCTGATCGAGAAGGAAGAAGAGATCGAAGAGCTGAACGTATCTCCAGGCAAAATCCTTATTACAAATCAGACAACGATGAGCCAGTGGGATATCAAGCACATTATGAGCCGTCTGCTGGAGAAGTTTCCGGGCGCAGAGATTCATAATGAGATTTGCCTTGCAACTCAGGTTCGTCAGGAAGCTGTTGCGGAACAGGCAGGTCAGTCGGACCTGGTTATCGTGGTGGGTGATCCTCGCAGCAATAACTCTAACCGTCTGGCACAAGTGTCGGAGGAGATTGCGGGTGTTACGGCCTACCGTGTATCTGATGTTTCCGAGATTCAGCAAGAATGGCTGAAAGGTGTAAATAAGGTGGCGGTTACTTCGGGTGCATCAACACCAACACCGATCACGAAAGAAGTCATCCTTTACCTGGAACAGTATGAACATGACAAGCCGGAGACGTGGGAGATCAAACGTACCGTGAACATGAGCAAACTGTTGCCTCCAGTTAGAGAAAAAACACGTACACCTTAGGAAATGTAAAAGTAAGTCTAAGTGTATGTGAATTAAAAACGAGATGTGAATGAGAAGAATCCTGTTATGCAGATCCGAATGTCGGAGCCTGTGGAGCAGGATTCTTTTTTTGTATATGGATAAGGAATGTGTACCTTGACGCAATCAGATAACTATGGTATATTCACTTTAACGGATAAAAGCTTAAAAGCGAACAAGCGTTTAAGCACGACAGAATTTTTATATTTAATCAGACGCACGTTAAGGAAATTATTGTGCTCTCATACAAGGAAGGATGGGAATTAATATGATCGTTATTGCAGGCAAAGCTACACCGGAGGAACAGATTCAGGATATCGTTGCAGTTATTGAAAAAGAAGGGCTTCAGGTGCATATCTCTCGCGGAGAGGATCGTACTATCATTGGTTTGATTGGTAAAGTTGAACCTAAAATGCAAGAGCATCTTCGCCAAATGAAAGGTGTCGAGAATGTCGTTAAAATCTCGAAGTCTTACAAATTGGCAAGTCGTGACTTCCATCCGGAAGATACGGTGATCTCCATCAAAGGTGTAGATATCGGCGGAAAAGAACTTGTTGTCATGGGCGGACCATGTGCGGTTGAATCCGCTGCACAGATTGATGAGATTGCCGGGCTTGTGAAAGCTGCTGGTGGGCAAGTGTTACGTGGGGGAGCATTTAAGCCTCGTACGGGTCCTTACAGCTTCCAGGGAACGGGTGTAGAGGGATTGATCATGATGGCGGAAGCAGGCAAGAAACATGACCTGCTGACCATTACTGAAGTCATGACACCTGAGTATGTGGATATTTGCGCCGAGTACGCAGATATTCTGCAAGTAGGTACACGTAACATGCAGAACTTTGACCTGCTCCGCAAATTGGGCGAGTGTGGTAAACCCGTATTGTTGAAACGTGGTTTCAGTGCGACATACGATGAATTGTTGAATGCGGCTGAATACATTCTTGCGGGTGGTAACCCAAATGTTATGCTGTGTGAACGTGGTATTCGTACGTTTGAATCCTACACACGGAATACGTTGGATCTGTCAGCGATCCCTGTTCTGCAGTCTCTGAGCCATTTGCCGGTTATTTCTGACCCGAGCCATGGTACTGGACGACGTGAACTGGTGGAACCGATGACAAAAGCTTCCGTTGCTGCGGGTGCCAATGGCCTGATCATTGAAATGCATACCGATCCGGATAACTCCATGACAGGAGATGGTGTGCAATCCTTGTTCCCTGACCAATTCGCTAACCTGTTGCAGGATCTGGAGAAATTGGCACCAATCGTGGGTAAATCATTCAGCACAGCCAAACAACCGGCAGAATTTTTCCCGGCACGTGTAGGCGTGTAATAAGAATTTCATAGTCAAGGTCTGGATCATCATCCGGGCATCTCCTCTGATCTCGTTCATTGTAACGGAATCAGATAGATGCTCGGTTTTTTGCATATTTTGCAGTTTTGAACGTATTTATTAATCAATAGTGATAAGAAACATTTATGATGTGAAGTTTTTCCCATGATTTAGGTTAAAATAGAGGGCGCTTTACCGCATTAAACCAGTTAAATGTATATAAAACTAGTTGTTATATGAATTTATGTTATTTATAAAGTGTGAGTATATCTAACATCCCTTCAAAAAATACCTTACATAAGTATTGACGATGTCATGTTTTAAAATTTATAATGACGACAGAAAAAAATTCGAATTTAGACATTTTCTTAGTGGGGTTGTTTAATGTTCGGAATATTTGGGAGGACGAATACATGTCGGTTGAAAACGTATTGAAATCAATTCAAGAGAACAACATCGAGTGGGTAGATTTTCGTTTTGTAGATTTAGCTGGTCGTGCACATCACATCTCGTTGCCAGCTTCGGCTGTTGATGCAGACACGTTCGTAAATGGAGTAGCTTTTGACGGTTCTTCTATCCAAGGTTTCCGCGGAATTGAAGAGTCCGATATGGTTATGATGCCAGACCCTGAAGCGACTTATGTCGATCCGTTCACTGCACACCCTACATTGAATGTTATGTGTGATATCTTCACTCCGGATGGCGAGCGTTATGAGCGTGACCCACGCAGCATCGCTGTTAAAGCAGAAGCTTTCCTGCAAGAAAGCGGCGTAGGTACAACAGCATTCTTCGCACCTGAATCCGAGTTCTTCATCTTCGACGATGTTCGTTATGAGAGCGGCACGAACAGCTCTTCCTACTTCGTAGATTCCGAAGAAGCTTCTTGGAATACCAACCGTCAGGAAGAAGGCGGAAACCTGGGCTTCAAAGTTCGTACTAAAGGCGGATATGTTCCAGTAGCACCAGTGGATACACAACAAGATATTCGTAGCGAAATGTGTCGCCTTTTGGAAGAAGCTGGCCTGTCAATCGAGCGTCATCACCATGAAGTGGCGACAGCGGGTCAAGCCGAAATCAACTTCCGTTTTGATACACTGAAGAAAACAGCAGATAACCTGCTTGCATACAAATACATCGTGCACAACACTGCACGTCAATATGGCAAAGTAGCAACATTCATGCCAAAACCATTGTTCGGTGATAATGGTAGCGGAATGCACGTTCACCAATCCATCTTTGATGGCGATTCCCCATTGTTCTATGACAAAGCGGGATATGCTAACCTGAGTGAAATGGCTCTGCACTACATCGGAGGTATCCTGTACCATGCTCCGGCACTGATCGCTTTGACTAACCCTAGTACGAACTCGTTCAAACGTCTCGTACCTGGTTACGAAGCACCAGTTAACTTGGTTTACTCCAAAGGTAACCGTTCCGCAGCAGTTCGTATTCCGGTTGCAGCTGTGACACCAAAAGGTTGTCGTATCGAGTTCCGTACACCAGACTCCACAGCTAACCCATACTTGGCATTCTCCGCAATGTTGATGGCTGGTCTGGATGGAATCAAACGTAAAATCAACCCAACTGAGCTTGGATATGGTCCTCTCGATAAAAACATCTATGACCTGTCTGATGCAGATAAAGAAAACATCCGCAGTGTGCCAGCTTCCCTGGAAGAAGCACTTGATGCTCTGGCAGCTGACAACGAGTTCTTGACTGAAGGCGGCGTATTCACAAAAGACTTCCTTGATAACTACATCAACCTCAAACGTGATGAAGCGAAAGCAGTAGCGATCCGCATTCATCCGCACGAGTACAGCCTTTACTTCGACTGCTAATCTGTCGAGGTCGGAACAGTTCTTGTTCCAACTTAAAGCCTCCGGGACACGCTCTCGGAGGCTTTTCCTTAAATTAAACAATGTAGTGCTTTAACTTTGCAGGGTGATAAAGGAATTTGATAACCTGAATTCAACACTTCAGTGCATATTGCCCTTGAAGCAGATAGAGAATACTGATATCATAGCGATAATATTCACTTTGAGTGCATTTTGCACAAATCCATAGAGCGTCTTTCAATAAGTAAGATATAGATCAAAATGTTTCAATTTGTCTATACGTTGGTTGGATCAGGATGCTTCTTCCTGTCCAACTCTTATACCCGTGAGCGATTCTAATCGAATTGTGCAAAATGCTGTTTGGATGTCAGAGTTACGGATGGAAAGGGCGGGGGATTTTGTGACAAAAAGAGCGTATAACTTTAATGCAGGACCTGCGGCGTTACCACTTGAGGTACTGGAGCGTGCACAGGCGGAATTTGTAGATTTTCGTAATACAGGCATGTCGATTATGGAGATGTCTCACCGTGGAGCGGTGTATGAGTCTGTACATAATGAAGCTCAGGAGCGGTTGTTGTCGCTTCTAGGCAGTCCAAAAGGATACAAGGTTCTCTTTCTGCAGGGCGGTGCAAGCACTCAGTTCGCGATGTTGCCAATGAACCTGCTCGGCGCAGGGCAGACTGCAAGTTACGTGATGACTGGCAGCTGGGCGAAGAAGGCTCTGTCTGAGGCGAAGTTGATCGGCGAGACACATGTTGCTGCATCTTCGGAAGCAGAGAAATTTATGAAATTGCCGGATGTTTCGAATCTGAGTTTGCCAGAACGTACGGCTTATGTGCATCTGACTTCGAACGAAACGATTGAAGGTACGCAATTCAAGTCGTTCCCGGATACCGGTTCAGTACCTCTGATTGCGGACATGTCGAGTGATATTTTCTGTAAACCATTTGATCTTAATCAGTTCGGCATGATCTACGCGGGTGCACAGAAGAACCTGGGTCCATCCGGAATTACGGTTGTAATTGCTCGTGAGGAACTGGTGAGCGAATCGCCTAAAACGATTCCAACCATGCTTCGTTACAGCACACATGTAGATAACAACTCCCTGTACAATACGCCGCCATCCTTCTCGGTATATATGGTGAATGAAGTATTGAAATGGATTGAAGAACAGGGCGGACTGGCTGGTATTGAGCAAAAAAATACGAAAAAAGCGGAATTGCTTTATAACACAATTGATGCTTCCGGTGATTTCTACCGTGGTTGTGTTGAACAAGAAGATCGTTCCCTCATGAATGTAACCTTCCGTCTTGCTTCTGAAGAACTGGAGAAAAAGTTCATCAAGGCTTCGGAGGAAGAAGGATTTGTAGGTCTGAAAGGACATCGCAGTGTGGGTGGTCTCCGTGCCTCCATTTATAATGCTGCTCCTTATGAAAGTGTTAAGGCACTGACAGACTTCATGAGCCACTTCCAGAAGACAAATGGATAATTAAGTATAGGGAGCCTTCCACATTGACGTGTGGAGGGCTTTTCTTTAAGATTAGAGGGTTGTCGTCAACATGAAATGAAAAGGAGATTGAACACATATGGCTTTACACATCGTTCTGGTTGAACCAGAAATTCCGGCGAACACAGGCAATATTTCGCGTACTTGTGCGGCAACCGGTACCCATCTGCATCTCGTACGTCCACTTGGATTTCGAACAGATGATGCTACATTGAAACGTGCAGGGCTGGATTACTGGCATGCTGTCCATATTGAATACCACGACTCATTTGCTGAGGTTCAGGAAAAATATCCGGAAGGTCGTTTCTTCTATGCAACTACGAAGGCCAAGAACCGATATAGTGATTTTAATTTTCAGGATGGGGATTTCCTCGTTTTTGGTAAAGAGACTAAAGGCCTGCCACCTGAATTAATTGCTGCGAATCCCGATACATGCATGAAAATGCCAATGACTGGTGACGTTAGATCATTAAATCTGTCCAATTCGGCAGCAATTATTGTATATGAAGCGTTACGCCAGCTCAATTTCCCCGGGTTAGAAGGATAAATTGAGGTTATAAATGACGGCTAGAATTCGGTAAAAAAACATTTTTCAAAAAAAAGGACAAAAAATGTTTATTTCCAGCAGGATTCGACAAAATCTTGGCGAATCTATAAACATAGTACAAATGTACCTAGAAATTTAGAGTAAGATAGGAGAGGTGTGCCGTAGCTATGAAGCCAGCTGGAGTAGTTCGCAAAGTTGACCAATTAGGTAGGATCGTATTGCCTAAATCTTTGCGTAAAAGGTATCAAATGAATGAGGGAGATCCTGTAGAAATCTTAGTACAAGGGGACCATATTATCTTGGAGAGATATCGTCCAAAATGTATTTTCTGCGGATCCATCGAGGAAGTCAACGAGTTCAAAGAGCGTTACATATGCGCACAATGTTTAGATGAAATGACTCAGCTTCCACAACACGGATAAGAAATAACGTCATGGGGTCCATTGACCCCGTGGCGTTTTTTTTGTTTTATTCTCAATTGAATGGCATAATTGCAATTTGAAAAAAAGATAAAATACGTATACTAACGCTGGGTGTAAAGGGGTAAAACCTCATTCCACACGGCATTCAGGATGCTTTGCATATTTTCTTCCTCACTATTAATACATATGACAGCTTCCTTTGAGGGAATTATGATACACAACTGACCATAGGCACCATCGGCGCGGTAAGCGTCATGAGAACACATCCAGAACTGATACCCGTAACCTTTTCCCCAATCTCCGTCTCCAGTCGTTTCGATCTGCTGGGACGTAGCCTGTCGAATCCAATCCGCAGGTACAATCTGTCTGCCTTCCCAAAAGCCCTCCTGCAACAGTAACTGTCCAAATCGACTCAGTTCCTCATTGCTTATCCAAAGACCTGCACAGCCAAGCGTTACGCCGAGTGGAGAGGTTTCCCACTCTACATCATGGATGCCAAGCGGATCAAATAACCGTGGAGTCAGGTAATCTTTCACGGTTTGGCCGGTAGCAGCCTGTAGCATGGCTGAGATCATAAATGTATCCCCGCTGCTATATGTAAATTGTTCTCCAGGTACCCTGTCCAGAGGCAGAGACATATAATATTTCGCCCAGTCCTTTTCGGTCAATGAAGCTCGTTCATCAGCCCAAAGAGGGGGAGAGTCATGACCCGAAGTCATTCGGAGAAGATCACGCAGTCTCAATTCTTGCGGCGATGGGAGATTGCGTTGTGCAACGGATGCATGATCATAAGAGAAATAATCACCAAGTGTCGCATCCAGATGTATCAGACCTTCTTCAAGAGCAAGACCAACGGCCATACATGTGAAGGATTTACTGATGGAATGTTGTACCCTGCGCTGATCCTTATCCCGGTCCCAATGGGCAAGCAGATGCCCTTTTTGTAATATACGAATGGAAAAAACATTCAATTGTTGCTCCGTAATCGTATGAATGAAACCTTTGAGTTGCTCAGACATATTAACCTCCCTAATATCAGGTGAAACCTGAGTAAAATCGGTTGGTGAAACGTTTCCGTAATTCGAATGCAAAATCAGAACCCATGTTAGTATAAACCTGGTTTGGTGTCAATTAAAGTTGTAATAGCACTTACTAAATTTTCATTTTTTCGTAATAATAGTGTCTTTGGACGCAAATTTAGACTTAAAAGAGCATTTTTTTGAGAAAAAAACGCGAAATTTGTAAAAAGGTTATTGACAGGATTTACTCATCGGGCTTATGATTTATTCGAAACGATTCGAAGAAATCGCTTCCACATTAAAAGTGTTGTAATGAAGTCCATGTGGATCAACGTTGGTTATGTTTTGAAACGATTCGAGAAAATCGTTTCGATAACCCATCGTAATACAAGGGAATCTACAACAGCCTGCAATCCAACGCCAGAGAAACGAATGAGTAAAGACAGCAGGCGATGATGAGAGGGGTTACATTTATGGCACATATAACGATCGAAACTGGATCGCCAACCTTATGCATGAATACCAGCATACATGTTGTGTCCAGTGACTCCGGAGAGACTTCAGGCGGTACACTATATCTGTTGCACGGGGCAGGCGATAATGCGAGTACCTGGCAGCGGTTAACCACAATTGAGATGTATGCAGCGCAATATGGCTGTACGATCATTATGCCGGAAGCGAATCGAAGCTATTACACCGATATGGAATACGGCCTGAATTACTTCCACTACATCACTCAGGAGTTACCTGAAATATGCAAGCGTCTGCTCAATCTGAATCCTGATCCGGAGAAAACATACGTTGCAGGTTTATCCATGGGTGGATATGGTGCACTGAAATGTGGACTAACTTATCCAGAGCGATATCGCAAAGTAGTGTCTCTATCCGGCGTAACGGATATCCAGACACGGCTTCATGATCCCCATATGCCAGCGACAATGATCAAGGAAATGAAAGCGGTTTTTGGAGAACGTTTACAGGTAAAAGCCGATCAGGATATTTACGCACTGTCGGCCAAGCTGCTGGAACAGGGTGTTCCTTTACCGGATATCCTCAGTTGCTGTGGCGATAGTGACCCCTTTGTAGAGATGAATCGCGACTATGCGAGATACATGCAGGGGACTGCCTTTGATTTTCGGTATGTGGAGACGCCGGGGGCTCATGAATGGAGATTTTGGGAGCACCACCTGAGAACGATGTTTGATTTTCTGTACAACGACAAGACCATAGTAGAGTGAGGAGATGCAATGTGAAACCTGCAGCCGAAGGACCTAGCAAAAAGCTGAAGGGAAACGTGAAGGGCAATTCGCTCTGGACTGAAATCTGGAAGCACCGAATGACATACACCCTGCTTATTCCGGGGCTTGTCTGGCTAATTCTGTTTGCCTACATGCCGATGGGTGGCCTGTCTCTGGCATTCAAAGATTACAAGGCCAACCTGGGCATCTGGGGAAGTCCATGGAGCGGATTCGAGAACTTCAAATATGTTTTCCGTGATCCAACCTTTATCGACGCAGTATGGCGTACGCTGTACATCAATATTCTGAAACTGATTATTCAGTTCCCGTTCCCGATCATTCTGGCGCTGTTGCTGAATGAATTGCGGATGCGCAGAGGAAAAAAATTGTTCCAAACCGTTCTTACATTCCCGCACTTCCTTTCCTGGATCATCGTATCCGGGGTAGTCATCAATGTACTGGCATATGACGGACTGGTAAATAGCGCGCTCGGATTACTCGGATTGCCAACGATTAACTTCCTGGGGTCCGAATCCAACTTTGTACCCATGTTGCTGTTGACTGATATTTGGAAATCAAGTGGATGGGGCGCGATTATATTCCTGGCTGCCATTTCCGGTATTGATCAGGATCAGTATGAATCAGCACAGATTGACGGGGCTTCCCGTATGCAACAGATGTTCAAAATTACTTTGCCGAACATCCTTCCAACCATCACAATCATGTTTATTCTCTCGGTTGGTGGATTGATGTCTTCCGGGTTTGACCAGATCTTCAACTTGGCAAATGCCGCTACCAAAAATGTATCGGAAGTACTCGATGTATATATCTATCGGATTACGTTCCAGTCATCTACCGATTTCTCATTCTCGACAGCGGTCAGCTTGTTCCGTTCCCTGGTGAATATGGCCTTGCTGCTTCTTGCTGACAGATTTGCCAAGTGGCTTGGCGGAGACGGTTTGTTCCGATAAGAGAGGAGGAAAAATGAGATGAGCAAGAAAGCTAACAAAAAACCGAGAATTGGTACAGAAAAAATGACACTTCTCGATTACATTATTTTCGCCGTATTACTAGTGCTTGCCCTGATGATCCTGATTCCGTTCTGGAATGTCATCATGATTTCGTTTGCAACACAAAAAGAATATGCTGACAATCCATTTTTGATGTTCCCTAAAGAATGGACATTGGATTCCTACAAGGCATTGTTCGCTGACGGAACGATTCTGACGGGGTACAAAAATACAATTATATTGCTAGTCATCGGCTTGCCACTCAGCTTGTTCCTGACAACAAGCATGGCATATGGCCTTAGTCGCAACAAATTTCCGTTTAAGAAATTTCTCTTTTTCCTGGTACTGTTCACCATGATCTTTAATGGTGGTATCGTACCGCTGTACCTGATCATGAAATCACTTCATCTTACAGGTACGCTGTGGTCCGTTATCCTGGCGGGAAGCTTCAGTGCTTTTAACATGATTCTGATGATGAACTACTTCTACACCTTGCCTGAATCACTCATGGAATCGGCGAGACTGGATGGAGCCGGAGAGTGGAGAATTTTGTTCTCCGTTGTTCTTCCGCTGGCTACACCAATTATGGCTACAATCACGTTGTTCTACGGTGTAGCTTACTGGAACAGTTGGTATGATGCGATGATATTCCTTCGAAAAGCGGATCAGTTACCGCTCCAGAATGTACTCCGAAATATTATCGTGACATCTACGACGAATGCATCCAATGCATCCAGTGTGGATGCTGCTCAAGCAAGCAACTTCTCAATGGGTATGAAGATGGCGGCCGTATTTGTCACCATGGTACCAATTATGTGTTTCTTCCCAATGCTGCAAAAACACTTTGCCAAAGGGGTATTAACAGGGGCAATCAAGACCTGATATACGTATAGGATTTTGCAATAAAATTCTACTAAAAACATGGGGGTAAAACATGAAAACGAAAAAAAAATTGTCAGTAAGAGCTCTCTTTGCCATCACGCTTAGTGTAGTTATGCTGATGGTGACCGCTTGTTCCAGTCAAGGAGCTTCAGGTGGTAACGAAAAAGATGCAGAGGGAAATTACAAAGACAACCTGACCATCTCTGTAGCTAACCTGACAGAAATCAAAAACGGGAACCTGGATAATGATTTCCACAAGTTCTGGACAGACAAATTTAATTTGACATGGGACTACAACTATATCGATTGGGATTCATGGGGCGAGAAGCTTCGTCTGTGGATCAACTCTGGCGACTTGCCGGATGTAGCGGTATGGAACTACGTACATGGCGATGCCATTAACAGCATTGAACAAGGTTTGTTCTACAAATTCCCGGATGACTGGAAAGAACGCTGGCCTAACGTGGCAGCAGCTTACAATTTGACGGGTCTTGGAGACAAGTTGGAAGAATTGACAGGTGGAACATATGTCCTGCCTAGACCAATCTATTTCGAGAACAAACCAGCTGACCCACTCACGAACCAAATTGGTGTCATTGCGCTTCGTAAAGACTGGGCTGAAGCGGTTGGTTTTGAACTGAAAGATGCTTATACAACAACCGAATTGAATGAATATGCTGCGCTAGTGAAAGAAAAAGATCCAGGCAAAGTGGGTAACAAACTTGTACCTCTGTCCTACAATGCGGCAGATGCTATGACAAACATGATTATGCCAAACAGTGTGCATGCCATGACTGACTCTCCGTTCTACAAAGGTGAAGATGGCCAATTCCACTGGGGACCAGCAGATCCTGAAACGCTGACAGGACTTAAATTGATGCAAAAAGCCTATAAAGATGGACTGCTCAATCCTGAGTTCTACACATGGAAAAACAATGAAGGTCAAAACAACTTCAAAGTAACAGGTACAGCTGCTGTAACAAGTCTGGGCGGACTGGCTTCCTACAGACAAGGTCTGGATTCCGATATGAAAAAAAATCTGGGTGTAGATAGTGATGAACTGGTACACACAGCAATCGTAGTAGGCGATGACGGTAAATACCGTAACATGGAACAAGCCAACTTCTGGTCTGCATTGATCTTCAATCCAGACATTAGTGACGAGAAATTCGAACGGATCATGGATCTGATCGATTACTCCGCAACAAAAGAAGGACAGTTGCTCATCAACATGGGCTTTGAAGGAAAAGATTGGAAATATGATGAAAACAACGAACTCGTTAGCTTGTTGCCAGAAGGAACGGTATTGGAAGATAAATATCCAGCTCGTTTCGAAGGTCTTTATCTGCTTGGTGACGACTTCAGTGTTGTAAACCCTGCAATCAAAAAAGATTACCGTGATAGAGCCGTGAAATTGTTCGAAGAAAAAGCAAAACTTGGTACAGAAGGCAAATCGCTTGCACCATACGATTGGGATGTCAACCTGTACGATTCCAAAGCTAAGAGTCAGGCTTCATTCGACTACCAGAATGAATATGCCAACTTGATCCTCAAAAACGGAGATCTAGAGGCAAACTGGAAAGAATGGGTAAACAGTAAAATGTCCCTGGTTCAACCTTATCTGGATGAGCTAAACGATAAATTCTAGTAATCATTCAGTAATTAATTTTGAACCCGGTGCGCGGTCTCTCCCCGAACGCAGCCGGGTTCTTTATTTCAACAACTTATAGTGGAGGATACGATCAGATGAATAACGAGCAGTTGCTAGATCTGGTAAGACAGATGACGTTGGAGGAAAAAACAGCTCAGCTTCTTCAGTTGACTGCAAACTTTTATGAAGGAACAAATGTTGAAGGTCAGATCACAGGGCCGATGGAAGAGATGGGAATTACGGAGCAGTCCGTAGATGCCAGTGGGTCCATTCTGGGGTTGTCCGGTGCGCAGGCCATCATTGATGTACAGCAAGCTTATATGCAAAAAAGTCGTTTGGGCATTCCGCTTTTGTTCATGGCTGACGTAGTTCATGGATTCAAAACCATTTTCCCGATTCCACTGGCGATCGGTTGTTCATGGGACACAGAACTGGCTGAGAAAAGTGCTGAAATTGCAGCACGTGAATCAGCTGTATCCGGTTTGCATGTTACCTTTGCACCTATGGTGGATCTGGTTCGTGACCCGCGCTGGGGCCGTGTGATGGAAACGACAGGAGAAGATCCTTATCTGAACAGTTTGTTCGCGGCTGCGTTTGTACGTGGATATCAGGGCGACAGCTTGAAGGATGAGCCAGATCGTCTTGCAGCCTGTGTTAAACACTTTGCGGCGTATGGAGCGGCTGAGGGTGGTCGGGATTACAATACGGTGGACATGTCTGAGCGTAACCTGCGTGAGTATTATTTGCCAGCGTACAAAGCAGCATTGGATGCGGGCGTGGAGATGGTTATGACTTCGTTCAATACGGTTGACGGTATTCCGGCAAGTGGCAATGAGAAGTTAATGCGTGGCATTTTGCGTGACGAGTGGGGCTTTGATGGTGTGTTAATCTCGGATTGGGCTTCCATTCGCGAGATGATTGCGCATGGTGCTGCAGAAGATGATCGTGAAGCGGCATATCGTGCCATTCGCGCAGGAGTAGATATGGAGATGATGACACCTTGTTATGTGCATCATTTGCCTGAACTGATTGAGAGTGGTGAAGTGGATGAGAAGCTCATTGATGAAGCCGTTCTGCGAATTCTGCAGCTGAAAGAAAAGCTGGGATTGTTCGATAACCCACTTCGTGCAGCTGATCCTGAACGTGAACGTGAGATTGTATTCTCCAAAGAGCACCGTCAGGTATCGTATGAACTGGCAACGAAATCAGCTGTCCTGTTGAAGAATGATGAGAGCGTGCTTCCACTTCAACCTGACGCTAATGTTGCCCTTATTGGTCCTTTTGCACAGAGTCCTGATATTTTGGGCTGGTGGTCCTGCGAAGGAGTTAAGGAAGATGCAGTTAAGTTGGGAACAGCTCTGCAAGAACGCCTGACGGGTGGGAAAGTTCAATTTGCTCAAGGCAGTAATGTTCATACGATTACAGCTGAGCAGATTGCCGAAGCCCTGGAAGTGGCAAGCAAAGCAGACCTGATTGTCCTTGCTCTTGGTGAAGACTCCGAGATGAGTGGAGAAGGTGGCTCGCGCACGGATATTCGTCTGCCAGCAGCCCAATTGGAATTGGTTAAACAGCTCAAAGCAGCGGGAAAACCGATTGCCAGCGTTATTTTTAACGGCCGTCCATTGGATCTGCATGGTGTAATCGATGAATCGGATGCCGTTCTTGAAGCCTGGTTCCCGGGTAGTGAAGGCGGAGCCGCGATTGCAGATGTTCTGACAGGTGTAGTGAATCCATCCGCACGTCTGACGATGTCCTTCCCGCAGTCCGTAGGTCAGATTCCGGTCTATTACAACCATTTCAATACAGGTCGTCCACTGAACCCGGAGAAGACGGAAGAACGTTATGTCTCCAAATACATTGATAGCCCGAATGAACCTTTGCTTCCGTTCGGTTATGGTCTCTCATACACTTCGTTCTCTTATGGTGATCTTGAAGTGTCAAGTAATGAGATGACTACCGAAGAGTCCCTGAGCATTCAAGTACGTGTAACGAACACGGGTGAGCGCGCAGGCGTGGAGACTGTTCAGTTGTACGTTCGTGATGTAACGGGTGAAGTCGTTCGTCCTATGCGTGAGCTGAAAGGATATGTGAAGCTTGCACTGGCGCCAGGCGAGAGTGGTACAGCCACGTTTACGTTAAATGAAGAACAGCTTCGTTATCACCATTCTGACTTAAGCTACCGCAGTGATCGAGGCGAGTTCCATATTCTTGTGGGTGCAAACAGTCGGGATACTCAGAAGAAATCATTCAGACTTGTTTAATCTGATGAATGGAAAGAGTAATGTGTCAGGCCTTTTGTTATGGAAGGCCTGATGAACATAACAGGGGAGCGAAGAATGTGGTCAGTATCAAGGATATCGCCAAACAGGCGGGAGTTTCCATCTCTACTGTGTCATATGCGCTGAATGGCAGCAACAAAGTGACCGATGAGACGAGTTCCAAAATTTTGGCCATTGCCAAAGAACTGAACTATGTTCCAAATGCCGCAGCAAGAACACTGAAGAAGAGGGAATCCAAAATTCTAGGTGTATTCTTGACCGATTTTAGCGGAGATGTGTATGGAGACTTGCTGAGTGGCATGAAAGCCGTATGTAATGCTCAAGGCTATGACCTGATCGTGTGCAGTGGTAAACAATCCCATCGCATGCTTCCAGAGAGGATGATTGATGGTGCAATCATTTTGGATCATACGTTTGCAAGTGAGGAACTAATGCAGTATGCCGATCGTGGGCACAAAATCGTTGTATTGGACCGTGAGATGGACCATCCCAACATTAATCAGGTTCTGCTGGATAATAAAGCCGGGGCGACACTTGCGATGGAACATCTGATTGAACAGGGACATAAGAAAATCTACGTGGTGACAGGACCGGAAGGTTCGTTTGACTCTGTGCAGCGGTTAAAGGCTGTGAGACAGGTTGCAGAACGTGAAGCCGGTGTGGAATGGATTGAGATCACGGGAGATTTTGAGAAGAGTAGTGGAGAACAAGCCGCAGATCAGATTGTGCAGGTGTATGATGGACCCGCAGCGGTATTCTGCCTCAATGATGAGATGGCTATTGGCTTGTGTGATCGTCTGGCAGACAGTGCACTTGGCGTTGGTCAAGAGATTGATGTCATCGGATTCGACAATATTGAATTGAGCAAATACGTCCAGCCGAGATTGGCGAGCATTGATTATTCCAAGCGCAAGTGGGGATCACTCGCTGCTGAACAATTGATCAAAATTATTGCTGGAGAACCCGTTGATCATGAACGAATTTATGTGACATTAGTTGAGGGTGGGTCGGTGAGTGGGCCTATTCCGTCTGATTCTGTTATATCCATGCGGAATGACCGGGCGGTTAGCTATTGATCCCGAATACAGCAAGAGACAAGGCTTAGAAGAATCGAATCATTCTTTTAAGCCTTGTCTCTTGTTATTTAGAGGATGAAGCAATAGAAAAAGCCTCTCCGGAGAGAGGCTTGGCCTTTACAAGCCTTTTGTTTTGTCATTGTTGTAGGATGAAGTGAGAATGCCTGTAATGAAGAGAGTCAATACGATTGCAATAATCCAGAATGTCAGTGAAAATGACATGCCCTTCGCACCTCCTGCACAAGCTCATTTTCTTCTATTATAACCATTATAGGTAGAAAAGAAATGCTTCACCCTATTATTTGTAAAATAAAAAGTGTGTGGGAACCGGTCTGAGGCTGCCATCTGAAGGGTTATTCACAACCCGATTATTCAGAATAAGCGAGGATGATCCACCGCCATCCAGATTATAGGCGTCAATCACCCCAAGCTTGTACAATCGCCCTTGCAACTCTTCAAGGGTAGCACCGGAACTTCCGCCCTCATTATATCCGTCAACTACAATAATCAATAACTGATCATCTTTATAATTGCCAATGACTGTACGTGGTGCTCGTTTGGGTGATACTTTCCACTTGTCGGGAATTGGGGGTTTCCGCCCATTCTGTAGCAGCACCGGAACAAACGTAGCCCCGAATTGTGGTTGCAGGCGATCCAGTGAGTTTTTGTCGAAGAACTTGCCTCCGACCAGTTTACCGGCATCGTTAAGTCCTACAAAAAACAGATCTTTGAAACTGGCCTGAAAACCGTTCACGTACTTCCCGTCCATGACGGTTGTGCTAAGTGGATAACGTTTGCCCCCACTGTCAGCAAATCCACCTGCGTTAATCCCGGCAATTGCGCCGTTACGCTTCACAGCCTGCATGGTCGTCTCAGAACGCCCAGGTTCACTGTCTAGAGCCATCTGCATGGCTGTAGGGTCTTTTAGCTTGATCTTCATGGCATAGCCCTTATAGCTGCCAGGATTCACTCTGTACATTTCAATCGTTAGCCGTTCACTGTCTACCCGTTCAAATGGAACGCCAAGCTTGGATGAAATCCGGTTGTTGTAAATCTTTTCCGGACGATCCGCTTGGGTGGAAGCCTTCTGCACAAGTGTAGACATCGTACTTGTTGTTTTATTATAGAGCTGTGTCGTTCTTTTAATAGAAGAAGAAGTCTGGACAGCAGCATCTTTTGCCCCCGCAAGCTCTTGGCTAATTGCTTGGGTCCGGGGTGTAATCGTATCCTCTGACAGTTCGGTAGGCATCAAACCTCCGGGTTCAAGTGGAGGACGAAGCAGCAGCAGGCATAATATCAATCCAACAAAAGGAGCGAGTGCAAGCATAAAAAAACGATTAACCTGTTTGACGGGTGTAATCATTTGAGCAGGTCCATCTTTTTCTGGAGTGTCTCCAGTTGTTTTTTGACTTCGCTCAGCTGGGTATACAGTTTGTTGCTGTTATCCGTTTTGTCACTTGCATTATCCTTGGTGAAAGTCAGCAATTCATTGAAGGATTGAACCTGTCCCTGCAGGTCTTCTACTTCCTTTGATATCGTTGTTAGCTGATTTTCGTAGTCGGTTTTTAGCGCTGCAATCTGCTGCTGATTATGGGCTTGAAGCTGGTTAATCATCTGTTGCTGGAGATGGTTACTATAATAGTAGGTTCCAACGACTCCTAGTGCAATGAGAACAATCCACATTACCAGAAACAGTTTGATTGAAGATCCAGCCTTGCCTTTGGCGCTCCGGGTGTGATGGATGTCAGAGGACGGGTCAGATGGTTTCATATCATCACTCCTGGTCATTTATAGGTACAAAAAAATTTCCAGTCCTCATTCTATCATGCCCCTATTGATTACGCAAAAATGAAATTCTTTACTTAATAGAGTAAAAAGAGATTGCATCGGAAGGAAGTCCTAGGATACAATTTCTTATAGATGCAATAAGTAGGAACTTTGGGCAGGTTTTTCGACTTTTTTAGATAGAAATGCAGGAAATTTATACTATATTTTGACCTTTCCGGGGATGGAAAGATGGACGTCATGGTGTTTTTATAACAAAATACAGTGAAAATAGAGCTTTTTTATCGGCTTCCTCCTGTATTTTTCTGTTTTTCGACATAATCCGACCTATGCTTCTTCTATACTCGGATTGTCGCATAGACGATGAAATCATCATGACAGAATTTAAAAGTTATTTGTCCAATACATAACAGGGGGAACAACAATGAAAAAAGTATGGCAGGTGGTCATCATAGATATCCACCCCACCAGCATGCTCGGTACAAAATTGATTTTGGAAGAGCAGCAAGATCTGACGGTACGTGGTATGACTTCGACCGGAACAGAAGGGCTCGATCTGGTGAATATTCACCAGCCTGATCTGATTCTGATGGATTATCGTCTTCCGGAGGGTCAGGCAGATCAATATATTGCCCAGATGAAGAATCTGTCAGCTCACAGTCACATCATTATTTTGACGGATGAAGACAATGTGAAGCTGTTTCGTCATCTGATGAGCCTTGGTGCAAGCGGCATGTTATCCAAACAGGCTTCCCCTAGCCAGCTGATTCATCTGATCTCTGGATTGCGTGAGGGCCATGTGTCCATTCCATTGTCGTGGTTAAACAGTGCGGAGTGGGCGCAACCTGTGGAGTCTCCGACAGAAGCACGTGTTATTGAATTAACAGAAACCGAAACTTTTATCATGGAAAGAATTGTTCAGGGTGTAACCTATGATAAAATAGCGAATGAGATCAACGTTAGCAGACGTTCCATTGATAATTACCTGCGTAAAATATACGTGAAGCTGGAAGTGAGCAGTAGAGCACAGGCCATTGAACGTTATGCCTTGCATGCAAGACAAGTGAAGACGGGATCCTGACGAAACAGGTTTGTTCTTCCCATGATCACAACAGTTCGGTATGCATCCGGTCATATTCGATGGCGAGCAGGAATAGGTTGTAGGGCTGCGGACTGCGAGTACAGTTTCGGAATAGGGACGAAAGGGGAACGGATCGATGAAATATTTCTTTGCTTCCCGTACCAACAGGCTTTTGTCATCACCACTGAGGGATATACGTGAGATGTCTGGCAGGGATTATTTCATTTCTCTGGCGGAAGAATTGCCTGCGGAGGAGTTGTTTCCTTTCAAATTGTTGGAAGAAGCAGCGGTGTCTGTCTTTAGTTCAGGCCCTTCCGCATTGCAATATGGAGAGCCAGCAGGCTACACACCCCTAAGAGAGTGGTTGAACAAAGACTGGAATGCACGCAAAGGCATACGAACGGTACCCGAGCAGATTCTGTTGACCACTGGTACCCAGCAGGCCATCGATCTGGTGATGCGTCTATTGCTTGAGCCAGGAGATTCTGTACTGGTTGAACATCCCACATCTCCAGGCTGTCTTGAGGTTCTGGAGATGCAAGGAGCCAAGATTGTGCCCGTAATGGGTGATCGGGACGGCATACTTCCAGACCTTTTGGAGCATCACATGCAGCAGGTTAGACCGAAGCTGCTTTTTGCTGCACCCAGTTTCTCGAATCCGACCGGTGCTTTGTGGAGTATGGAGCGGCGGGAGGCAGTCCTTGAGCTGTGTTCGCGCTATGGTGTACTGCTCGTGGAAGATGATTCTTACGGAGAGCTCCATTTCGATGGGCTTGAGCCAACGGAATTCTATCGTAAATATCCTTCACTTTTTGCACTGGATACTGCCGATCAGGGTGGACATGTTCTCTACATTGGTTCATTCAGCAAAACAGTAGCGCCCGCTCTTCGAACCGGATGGGCCGCTGGACATCCTGCGCTGATTCAGGCAATGGCCTCGGTTAAACGAATTGCAGATGGTCAGTCCAGTCCGATGAATCAGCGGCTGTTGTATCAATTGCTTGCCCATTCCCCATTTCGTTGGAGTGATCACCTATCGATGTTGAATCGGGAGTATAAGACAAGACTCAAACTGATGCTTGAACTGTTGAAGAGGCCGGGCTGGAAAGGGTGTCAGTACAACATCCCTGAGGGCGGAATGTATCTGTGGGTACAGTTGCCGGAAGGATTGGATAGTGGCGCTCTGCTTAAGGCGGCTTTGCCCAAAGGTGTATCCTTTCTTCCTGGATCACTATGCTCCACAGGTGTACAGGATCAACGTTACATCCGATTGAACTTTAGCCACCCGGGCCGGGATGAATTGCTACTTGGCATGAACCTGATCAGTGAAGCCATTTCCGAATTTACGGCTCGTAGCTAAGTCAGATCAAAAATAGATTTTGTAGCAAAAATTAAAATTGGTTCATGACCAAAGTGATTACGTTATTGCATCCACTAACATTTTTATATATAATATGAATTAATGAGTTGTTGGTTTCTTTATATAAGCTACAATGGTGGCCAGTTCAGGAAAAGCACTCATATATTTTATTTAACGGGGGAAAATTCAACATGTCTAATATTTTATTTGTTAAAGCAAATGACCGTCCTGCAGATCAAGCAGTCAGCGTTAAATTGTACGATGCATTCTTGAGCGCATACAAAGAGTCCCACCCAGGTGACACAGTTACTGAGTTGGATCTCTACAATACAGAATTCCCATTCTATGGTAACACTGCTATCACAGGTACTTACAAAGCAGCTAACGGTTTTGAACTGACAGCTGACGAGCAAAAAGCAGCTTCACTTGCAGCACAATTGCAACATCAATTCCTGGCAGCTGACAAAGTTGTATTTGCATTCCCACTGTGGAACTTCACTGTTCCAGCTCCATTGGTAAACTACATTGCTTACCTGAGCCAAGCTGGTAAAACATTCAAATACACTGCTGAAGGTCCTGTAGGACTTGCTGGCGACAAAAAAGTAGCTTTGCTTAACGCACGTGGTGGCGTTTATTCCGAAGGCCCAATGGCAGCTGCTGAAATGTCCCTGAACTTCCTGAAAACAGTTCTCGGCTTGTGGGGCATTCAAAACCCTGAAGTGGTTATCGTTGAAGGACATAACGCTTCTGCTGATCGTGCTGAAGAAATCGTTACTGCAGGTCTGAAATTGGCTTCCGAAGTAGCAGTAAAATTCTAATAACAATCTTCTATATAGAACACATCAAAACACCTGTAGTCTCCAGTGGAGATTACAGGTGTTTTTTTGCCTTCTCATTTTTTTTCACATCCGTTACTTCAGATGATTCCATATCAGATATGGCCTGTATTTTTTAAGTACTGCTCCACTGTTTCAGCGATGTGTGCAAGTCGTCCTTATTTTCACCAGATACAGAATACGTTACATCGAGTTCATTAATGGTTCGTTCAATCATATCATTATCCTCAAGCATGTGTGCATGCTCGGTTAACGCCTGTACTCCCTTAATCGTCAAAATATACTTTCCACGGGAGAGGCGTTCAAACCAGCCATAATAATTTTTTTGCAGAATTGCTGCGGCAGAACCTACGCCTGTCTGTCTGGCAAGGTTGGCCGGAGAGGCTTCTCCGTTCGTCCGTAGAGCGGATGCGACACGCAAAGCCTTCTCACGATATGCTGTGACCAGCTGTCTTCGTGTGCTGCCTCCCGTATTGTAGTCTCCGCTGCGTTCGTCGAATTCCTTGAGCAATCGTTTCCGCCGAACACCGCTTTTACGGGCAACCTGATTGGGGCCAGTGAGGGGGATCAGGGCGGAGGGCTCGCACAATACATCAATCAGGGGAGCTTTGGTTTTGTAAAATGTGACAGTCAGCAGCCCCAGACCGAGCTGTCTGCATAGTGCGGTCAGTTCGCTCCAGCGTTGGTTCACGGCTCCGCGTTTACTGCGATTGCGCTCGACGGCCAGATACACGAACGGGCTAAGTTTCAAGCGCTGCATGCCCTGCAGCAACAGGGAGAGGTTAAATGTTTTTTTCATCTCCACAATGAGTGGTTCGTCCTGGTCTGATCTGACTCCGACGAGGTCACAATGTCTGACTTCCGCCTTGACGTCGAAGCCACGCTGCTCGAAGAAAGTCTTCACGGGCGAATATAATTCGGTTTCGTATTTCACTGCCATCGTCCGTGCTCCTTTCCAGAAGTGGCCTGTCTCTGACCATGTGTTGTCCGGTTTCCTGAATTTAGAACCCTCATTATATCATATTCGTTCTTTTTTTTCTGAAGGCACAAGATGTCTGATAGAACAGGGAAAAGCCAAAATTCGAAGCGGTTGATTGAAAAAAAGAGGTCAACTTATCCGAATTGCCGCATAGGTATGTAATACACTTTTCACAACAAAACAAGACGTTTGGACAGAAGGTGGCGGGACAACACAGGACCGCAAGATTGGTATTCAAGCAGGAGCCGCAATTCTATTGATTTCTTCATACCATTCGGAATGGTTGACAATCACACTAAAGGAGCCATGGGAGGTACCAAGCATGAATATTTTTGAACGCGTTGCGGAACATCGGGCAGAGAGTGACCGTTTGACATGGAACGGAACATTTGAAGATTATATTGCACTGCTGAGAGAGGACCCGACTCCGGCAATGACGGCTCACGCCAGAGTGTATGAGATGATTGAATCGTTTGGGGTGGAAGAAGTAGGTGGGCATAAGCGGTACAAGTTTTTTGAACAGGAGATCTTTGGGCTGGACCGTTCGATTGAAAAGTTGGTTGAAGAATACTTTCACTCGGCTGCACGCCGTCTGGATGTACGGAAGCGGATCTTGCTCCTGATGGGTCCTGTAAGTGGAGGGAAATCGACGCTGGTGACGCTGCTGAAGCGGGGGCTTGAACAGTTCTCGCGGACAGAGAAAGGTGCCATATACGCCATTGATGGATGCCCGATGCATGAGGAACCGCTACATCTGATTCCACTGGAGCTTCGTCCTGAAGTGGAAAAGGAAATTGGAGTCCGCATTGAGGGTAACCTTTGCCCATCCTGCCAGATGAGACTTCGTACCGAATATGGTGGTGATATCAGCAAGGTGCCGGTGGAACGGGTCCTTGTTTCCGAAGATAATCGGGTGGGGATAGGAACGTTCAGTCCATCTGATCCGAAATCACAGGACATTGCCGATCTGACGGGGAGTATCGACTTCTCCACCATTACGGAGTTTGGTTCCGAATCCGATCCACGTGCCTATCGTTTTGATGGGGAGTTGAACAAGGCGAACCGTGGGTTAATGGAGTTCCAGGAGATGTTGAAATGTGATGAGAAATTCCTATGGAATCTCCTGTCGCTCACGCAGGAAGGAAATTTCAAAGCGGGACGTTTTGCCTTAATCAGTGCGGATGAAATGATTGTGGCGCATACGAATGAATCGGAGTATAAATCTTTTATCTCCAACAAGAAGAATGAGGCACTGCAATCCCGGATGATTGTCATGCCTATTCCGTACAACTTGAAGGTATCCGAGGAAGAGAAAATCTATGCCAAGCTCATTCAGCAAAGTGACATGAAGCATGTTCATATTGCACCGCATGCACTGCGGACTGCAGCCATTTTTTCCATACTTACCCGCTTGAAGGAAACGAAGAAACAAGGCATGGATCTCGTTAAAAAAATGCGCATGTATGATGGTGAAGAAGTGGAAGGATACAAAGAAGCTGATCTGCGCGAGATGCAAAATGAGTATCTGGATGAAGGGATGTCCGGCATTGATCCACGGTATGTCATTAACCGGATCTCCAGTGCTTTGATTAAGCAAAATCTTCAGTGCATTAACGCGCTGGATATTCTGCGGGCGATCAAGGATGGTCTGGACCAACATGCCTCGATCACGAAGGAAGAGCGGGAGCGTTATCTGAACTTCATTGCTCTTGCACGCAAGGAGTATGATGAACTGGCCAAGAAGGAAGTGCAGAAAGCATTTGTTTACTCATTCGAGGAATCCGCAAGAACGTTATTCGAGAATTACCTCGATAACATTGAAGCATTTTGCAACTGGTCCAAGATGCGTGACCCGCTCACGGATGAAGAGATGGACCCGGATGAGCGTCTGATGCGATCCATAGAGGAACAGATCGGGATCTCCGAGAATGCAAAGAAAGCGTTCAGAGAAGAGATTCTGATCCGAATCTCGGCATACTCCCGCAAGGAGCGCAAGTTCGAATACAGCAGCCATGACCGTTTGCGTGAAGCGATTGAGAAAAAGTTGTTCACCGATCTGAAAGATATTGTCAAGATCACAACCTCAACCAAAACACCGGATGCAACACAATTGAAACGTATGAATGAAGTCATTAAACGTTTAATTGAGGAACATGGATACACCGCAGCCAGCGCGAATGAACTGTTACGTTATGTGGGTAGTCTGCTTAATCGCTAATCGGCAACGAACCATTCCGGATCAGGCTCCTGATGCCTGTTGTGAGGCTCCTTCACAGCAGGGTCAGGGCCTTTTTAATTACATGAAGGTCATATTAGTCTAAAAAGCTGACAAATAAGGTTAATTTTAAAGAGAATTAGTTCTAATGGTATATGTATATTTAGGTATTTTAGTCTATAATCAATACATATATTTACAATTTAAAGTAATTTAGTGTTTATTAAGGAGCTGACTGAACCAGATATGAGCAGTATTTCCGCAACAAGACAGAAGCAACTTGATTACATGGGATTAACCGCAGGGGATCTAAAACTGCTTGCCGATCATCGGCCTGTTTTTAAAAAAGTCGTTAATGAAGTGGTGGATCATTTCTACAATCATGTGGGGAATTATCCTGAATTGGTAGATCTGATCGCTCGATTCTCTACCATTGATCGTCTAAAAGAAACACAGAAGATGTACTGGTTATCAATGACGGATGGAATCGTGGACGACGCATATATTGAGCAACGGATTGCGATTGGACTTGTGCATTCACGGATTGGTCTGTCTGAAGATTATTATCTGGGTACCTATATGGTCTACCTGGATATTGCAACGAGCATATTCCAACAGGTTATCCCTGATTCCTGGCATCTTGTCATTCAAGCGCTCAGCAAAATGTTTAATCTGGATTCACAGCTTGTCCTTGAAGCCTATGAGAAGAAAGAAAAAGAAAAGTTACATCAGCTTGCCGATGACCAACAACATACATTACAGGCAATTACGCAGATTACCCAAGAGCTTACAGGCATGATTAGTGAATTAAATGAAAGTGCAATGGCTATATCGAGTGTTGCCAAAGAAACAGCGGCTTCTCAGGATCAGGCTCAGGTTCTGCTTACCGAATTAACAGGAGAGATCCAGCAGATCGGAAAAATGGGTGAACTCATTCGCGAGATATCGGATCAGAGTCATCTTGTCGGCCTGAATGCAGCGATTGAAGCTGCTCATGCAGGAGAGTTTGGACGTGGCTTCGAAGTAGTCGCTAGTGAGGTGCGCAAGCTTGCAGCCAGTTCCCGGGATGCCCAGGGTAAGATTCAGTCTAATCTGGAGAAGATCATGAAGAAACTGAGCAGTGTGCAGCAGGAGTCGGATCATACGTCTCGCGGAGCACGTAGCCAAGCTTCACGCTCGGCTGAACTCGCTGTATTTGCAACAACAATGGAGAAACTGTCTCTGGATTTGAAGAATCTGGAACAGCAGGAATAGAGCTTAAAAGCATTAGGAACCTTCCATACCGTTTCAGGCTGTTTTAAGCTATAATGGGTAGACAAACCTGCCGATGTTATAGAAAATGCAGCCGGAGACAGGGGATTCGAAAGAGGTTGAGGTGATCAGATGGCTTCTATCCATGATGTAGCCAAGGAAGCGGGAGTATCTGTTGCAACCGTTTCCAAAGTGATAAACGATTATCCTGATGTAAGTGAAAAAACACGCAAAAAAGTCAATATAGCCATCGAATTATTGAAATATCAACCCAATGTGGTCGCACGTGGACTTGTCAAACGCCGTTCATGGACGGTGGGAGTACTGTTAACAGTTCCGTTTACGAACCCTTTTGTGTCGGAGTTGCTGGAAGGGATCAAGACAGCGCTGGAGAACAGTGGATATGACCTGGTCCGGTTGTCTACTCGATTCGATGATCCGGCGTACTCGTTCATCAAACATTGCCGCAGTCGTAATGTGGATGGCGTTGTGGTATTCGGGGAAGGCAGAGAAAACGCGAGTATTCAGGAACTGGTGGATGCAGAGATTCCAACGATGTTTGTTGATACGGACATGTTGGGCAAACGTGCCGGTTACATTACTACGGATAACGCGAACGGGATCTCGATGGGTGTCAAACATCTGCATGAGCTTGGGCACCGCAAAATTGCCTATATCTCAGGGACACTTGGACCTGCTGTAGCCAATCTGCGATTGGAAGGATATCGGGAAGGGCTGCGAGAATGCGGCATCCCGTATTCTACGGTATATCTGGAGATCTGCGATTATTCCTTCGACGGGGGAAGCAAGGCTGCCCGACGATTGCTGGCACTTCAGGATCAACCAACGGGAATTGTCTGTGCATCAGACATGTCTGCTTTTGGTGCGATTCATGAAATTGAAAAGCATGGACTGAGTGTACCGGAAGATATCTCGGTTGTCGGGTTCGATAACACGTATTATGCTGAGGTATTCAAACCGGGGTTGACCACGGTGAATCAGAATATCTATTCCATTGGCATTAAGTCCATTGAATATCTGATTGCCATGATCGAGAATCCATCTTATTCTCCTCCTGTGGTGACGGAACCTTCCAATCTGGTCATCCGTCAGACGACAGCACCTTTAAAAGACTAAAAACGTAAATAGTAAAGATGTTTACACGAAGCACAGCTAATAAGCTGTGCTTTTTGTCGTTCTATATCTCATTTGGAAACATATGGATTATGGAGTGGTGCAAATCCTATAGTTTAACGGGTAAACAAAGTTTGCTGGCAATCGTATAATGAAAGTGCTTACAATTTTCTGTCCATTTGCATCTATCCATCCTGTATAACGATCTTGTAAAGGGCTGGCACATGGCAGAGCAAAGGTTATTCTTCACAAACAACGAACCAAGGAGGAGATCGGATGCATTTGAGAAAATGGTGGAGCTTGTGCTTGTCGGCTGTATTGATCTTCAGTTTGTTCCCAAGTGTGGGAACAGGAGGGACACGTGCTTCGGCAGCGGACGTTAAGACTGGCGATGATGAAGTACTGTTCAAGGCTGATTTTGAAGATGGTGTGTTGGGACAATGGCGTCCACGTGCAAGTGAAAAGCTTGATATCGTAACGCAAGTAGGTCATGACAGTACACGCAGCCTGAGAACCTCTTCACGTACCGAAACGTTCCATGGACCCTTAGTTGAAGTGCTGGATCATGTACAGAAGGGCAGCACAGTTCATATTTCATTTTGGGCCATGTACGATGAAGGGCCGGACAGTCAGGTCCTTAACGGTGCACTCGAGAAAGAATACAATAAAGACGCTTCGAGTCTTGAATATGCTACCTTTGCCTCCGCTACCTTGAACAAAGGACAGTGGAAAAAAGTCGAGGCCGATGTGGTGATTCCCGAAGAAAATAGTGGCATCACCGGATTCCGCATGTATGTGGAGACACCATGGAAGACGTCAGCGGAAGTGACGCCGGCAGATACGATTTCATTTTACGTGGATGATGTTCTGATTACGGCTGCTCAGAAAATTGAAATTGAGAAGGATATTCCGAATCTGGTCGATATCGTGGGACAAAATTACGCAATGGGAGCTGCCATCAACCAGTCTGCACTAGACGCGGAAAACCAGCATTCCCAGTTGTTGACGAAACACTTTAATAGTATTACAGCGGACAATTTTATGAAAATGGATGCGATGCAGCCCAAGGAAGGAGAGTTTGTCTGGTCAGAGACAGATCGCCTGGTGAAGTTTGCCGAAGCAAATGACATGGAAATCAGAGGTCATACGCTGTTATGGCATAGTCAGGTGCCGAATTGGTTCTTTACTGATCCGAATGATGCATCGAAACCTGCCACGCGGGAACAGTTGCTTGCAAGGATGAAAACCCATATTCAAACCATCGTGACCCGGTACAAAGGAAAGGTTCATACATGGGATGTCGTCAATGAAGTCATCTCAGACGGAGGTGGCTTGCGGAATGAGGCCAGTAATTCCAAGTGGAGAGATATTATTGGGGATGTAGATGGCGACGGAGATGACAGTGATTACATTGAGCTGGCTTTCCGTTATGCACGTGAGGCTGACCCCGATGCTGTACTGGTGATTAATGACTATGGAATGGAGGGCAATGGAAACAAGGTGAATGATATGGTGAAGCTTGTAGAGAAGCTGCTTGCCAAAGGAACACCGATTGATGCGGTTGGATTCCAGATGCATGTATCCATGTACGGACCGGATGTAAAGCTCATTCGTGAGGCTTTTGAGAAAGTGATCGCTCTTGGTGTAAATGTACAGGTTACAGAGCTGGACGTTTCGATCTATTCGAGTAATTCTGAACTGGAGATGCCTGTCACAGATGAATTAATGCTGCAACAAGCTTACCGTTATCGTGAACTGTTCGACCTGTTCGACGAGCTGGGAAAACGCGGCGTAATGGACAGTGTTACAGTATGGGGACTTGCGGATGATGGTACATGGCTTGATAATCATCCAGTCAAAGGACGCAAAGATGCACCATTGTTATTTGATCGTAAATTAAAAGCAAAACCGGCATTTTGGGCACTGGTGGACCCTACCACCCTTCCGATCTATCGTAATGAATGGACAGCATTGAAGGCCAGCCCTTCTTTCCCAAATCACAAAGGACAGGAAGATATTCTTTGGGGTGCTGTGAAAGGACTCGAAATTAATCATCTGGCAGATGGTACATCTGCGGTTACGGGTGAGGCTCGTATGATGTGGGATGCCAAAAAGGTGAATTTACGAGTTGAAGTGAAGGATACCACACGTCGCAAAGGGGATCAGGTGCAGGTTTTCCTCGCGGAAGAAGTCAAGGGGACAGGCGCTGTAACTTCTGAAGCTGATCTGTCTGCCAAGAAGAAAAATCCGCCGTCTGCAAATGGTCAATATACATTTAAACGGGATGGCGGTAAAGGCAAAGATAAAAATACTTACAACGTACAGGAGACAAAAACCGGGTATGTTGTATACGCATCACTGCCTATGTCAGCTGCTTTACTTACCGAAGGCCAGGTCTTGTCTCTGGATTTTCGGATTACGGATGAACATGCTGCTGGAAAGACAGCGACCATTGTTTGGAATGATATTTCCAATCAACAGCCCGACAAACCAGCCAACCGGGGCAAACTGAAGCTCGGTTCTGTCTTGAAACAAACCAAGGTCACTTATGGCAAACCTGTCATTGATGCAAAAAAGGATAACGTCTGGAAAAAAGCTGCATCTGTTAAAACGGATGTCTGGGTGGTCGGAAACTCCGGTGCAACGGCGACTGCACAGCTGTTATGGGATGAGAAATACCTGTACGTATTGGCAGATGTGAAAGATCCATTGCGAAGCAAATTAAGTTCTAATGCACATGAGCAGGATTCAATCGAGATTTTTATCGACCCGAGCAAAGATCAGACAACATTCTATCAGGAGGATGACGCCCAGTACCGGGTCAATTTTGATAATGAGGCTTCTTTTGGTGGAAATGCACGGAAAGAAAGTTTCAAATCAGCTACCCGATTAACAAGCGGAGGGTATACAGTTGAAGTGGCAATCCCACTAGACAGCGTTCGTGCTGAAGGGCAAAGATGGATTGGGTTTGATCTTCAAGTTAATGATGATGGCGCGGGAGATGGCAAGCGAAGCAGTGTGTCCATCTGGAGTGATTCATCAGGTAATTCTTATCAAGATACTTCCGGTTTTGGCAGTCTGTTACTGACTCGTAAATAGAATATTTAGTTGTGAATTAGAATATGAGAATGTTAGTTATTCAACATTGTATATCTGGAAATAAGTGTTGATTTTAAAGGCTGGGACGTTTAGACTATATACATTCATATAAACGGGTTCCAATGTATGACAACGGCTTCAACTAAGTCTGTTGTCACGAGTCAAATGATGCGGAGGGAGTGCCTGTCATCCAGACAGCGCACTCGCTTCTTTTTTACATTTTTGCATACATACAAGGCATTTCCCGGTTGAAAGGACAGAGTGAGTGGAGCACCTACATGGCACGTACAACTTAGAACTTGTTATTTTATCCTATATTATTGCATCGTTAGCTTCATACGCTGCCCTTGACCTTGCAGGCCGTGTAAGTCAGGCTAGCGGGATGGCGCGGAATGTATGGCTTACCTGCGGTGCAGTATCGATGGGGCTGGGAATCTGGTCCATGCATTTCGTAGGTATGCTGGCTTTTGTTCTGCCTACGCAAGTCTCCTATTCCACCGGTAAGGTTGTTTTATCTGTTCTACTTGCTATTGTCGCATCGGGGGTGGCCTTGAACATTGCGGGTAGACAATCGGGCAGGATAAGCAAACTCATGATTGCTGGAGTACTGATGACCGCGGGGATCAGCTCGATGCATTATGTGGGAATGGCAGCGATGTCAATTCCGGTTACGTATGAACCAGGCAGAGTGGTGTTATCTATTCTGATTGCAGCGCTTGCTTCATTTGCGGCATTGTGGCTCATGTTTTTCTTCCGTTATCATCAATCAAGACATACTTGGGTTTACAAGATGGGCAGCGGTCTCATTATGGGTATTGGAATCTCTGGCATGCATTATACCGGGATGTCAGCGGCACATTTCCATCATTCACATGGCTCGATGGTAAGTTCAGGTATGCAGATTGAGCCAGGTATTCTCGCCTACTTGATCGCATCGGGCACATTTATTGCTTTGGGTTTGACGTTGTTTGGCATATTTATCAATCAGCGAATGTCACAGAAAGATCGACGGATTCATGAGAATGAGCAATGGTATCAGGCCCTGTATCATAACCATTCGGATGCTATTATTTCAGTGAACAAGGAAGGTATTGTTAAAGGGATTAATGCTGCTGTAACAACAATCACCGGATATCCTGAAAAAGAGGTCATGGATCGTTCCATTGATGAGATCGCTCAGCAAATCGATATAGAGTGGATAAGTGAATTTGATTCCATCGATTGGGATGATCATGGGCTGGAGCAGGCGCACTACATGGCCAAAATGAGAGATGTACAGGGTGAACTTCTGGACCTTAGTATTGTTGTAGTTCCTGTTGTCATTGATGGCAGACATGTGGGAAGTCACATTTTGATCAAAGACGTAACGGAGGAGAAGCAGGCTCAGGAGAAGATTCGTCACCAAGCTTTGCATGATCCGTTGACGGGGTTGCCCAATCGGCGCAAGTTGGATGATGTGCTGGCTTGTACGATTAACGATTCAGCAGAAAAAGGGAATTCTTTTGCCGTTATGGTGATGGATATAGATCGTTTCAAGATGATTAATGACTCGCTGGGACATTCCATTGGAGATGTATTTCTAAGAGAAGTGAGCAACCGGATCATGAAAGCCATAGAAGCTTCTGATCCCTTGGCTATGGAAAATGTCATGCTGGCCCGGATGGGCGGGGACGAGTTCACACTCGTTGTGACCCAGGGTCAAGCGACAGAAGTAAGAGTGGCAGAACTTGCAAAACAGATTGTTGAAGCCATTCAGTTACCTTATCGACTGAAGGAGAATGACTTTTACGTAACCGCCAGCATTGGAATTGCGATGTATCCGGATCATGGAGTGGGCGTGGATGCTTTGCTGAAACATGCGGATTCCGCCATGTATGAAGTGAAGAAAAACGGAAAAAATGGTTTCCAATTCTACACGGCCCAACTGGATTCGGAACTATATGAACGCATTGAGCTGGAGGGTTATCTTCGTAAAGCGTTGGAACGCGATGAGATGGTCCTGTACTATCAACCACAGATTCGTACCGAGGATAGCCGCATGATTGGTGTGGAGGCTCTCATACGTTGGAACCATCCACTCAAAGGTCTGCTCGCACCCAATGTGTTTATCCCGCTTGCAGAAGAGACAGGCATGATCTATGAGATTGGCAATTGGACGCTGCGTGAAGCATGCAGGCAGATGAAACTCTGGCATGCCAGTGGCGGACCACTCATTCCGGTATCGGTTAACTTGTCCAGCCAGCAGTTCCACCAATCCAACTTGGTAGAACAGGTCAAGAATGCACTCTTGGAGACAGGGCTGGATGCTCGATATCTGGAACTGGAAATAACAGAGAGCATGATGATGGACGCAGCCGTATCCACGGCGATTCTTAATGAACTGACAGCACTGGGTGTGAAGATCAGCCTGGATGATTTCGGTACGGGATACAGTTCACTGAGTTATCTGAAGCATTTCCCGATTCACAAGCTTAAGATTGATCGTTCGTTTGTGACGGACATTACAGAGAGTCACAGCGATCAAGCCATTGTGGCGACCATTATATCGATGGCACAGAATCTCAAGATGGAAGTCATTGCCGAAGGCATTGAGACGAAAGGCCAACTGGATATTCTGATGCAGAATGACTGCCGGGAGATTCAGGGCTATTATTTCAGTCGCCCACTGCCGGCAAGTGAAGTGGAGCATGATTTTTTTGTGCCGCTGCGATTGCAGGGTAATGGTACACCACCGGCACCATCCTAATTTTATGTATGCCAAGCGGCAAGTCCCCGTTTATGTCGGGAACTTGCCGCTTTTTTATGTCTTATCTTTTATTAATCATTAAACTCACCCATGAGGAGCATTTATATTTTCGTTTCCTATAATGATAATCGAAAACCTTACATAAACTTGCGGTGGTGTTTCTTGCCATCATACGTAAACCAGATCGGTTTATCCTCGACACGTGTCTCCACATGCACGGTACGTCCCCAGAGGCGATACAGATAAGGCAGAGTGCGTTCCATATATTTCAGATCCAACTCAATGCCTTCATATTGATGCTTGAGCACGAGTTCCCCTGTCCGCAGATAATCAGCATCTTGCACGACCAAGTAAGGGGAGCCCCCGTTGACACGTGAAAATACGAGCTGATCCCGTATGTTCTCCCAGGACTTGTCGGTGATTTTCCAGTCCGGGCCTTTTTTCTCAAATACGTAGAGGTCCAGATCCTCGGTTAATTGCTTGGTCATGTAATTGCGGATAAAGGAGGTATCGGAATCGAATTCACGCACCTCGAACATTTTGGCACGACCTTGCCCTGGTTTGCGGCCCCAACGTTCCTGTTCTTCACGGGTTGGGTTATCCCAGCGGCGTTCAATATCCTCGAAAATCTTCAGTCCCAAATAATACGGATTCAGACTTTGTTTGGATGGCTGCACCACGGAGGAGTTGAGTTTGGCAAATTCGATCGTATCCTCACTGTTCAGATCGAGCTCACGGATAATGCGTTGATGCCAGTAGGATGCCCAGCCTTCGTTCATGATTTTGGTTTCCATCTGTGGCCAGAAATATAACATCTCCTCACGCATCATACTCATGATATCCCGTTGCCAGTCGGTCAACACTTCGGAGAATTCCTGAATAAACCACATGACATCCTTCTCCGGTTCAGGCGGAAAATGATGAACCTGAATACCTTCAGCGGGTGCTTCTTCGGTCTGCACGTCATCAAGTGACCACAGATCATCATAGCGGCCTTCCGGCCGTGGTTTTTTCTCACCGCGCTGCTCCCGCATTTTCATCTCCATGTAACGTTGTTTGTCCAAATGGCGGGGTTTAATCAGCTGTGGGTCCACATGTTCCTGAATTGCGATCACGGCATCGATAAATGCTTCAACCGCTTCCGTTCCGTATTCCATCTCATAATTGCTGATCCGATCCGCCGTAGCGGCCATGCTTTCGACCATATTACGGTTGGATTTGGAGAAGCGGGCATTGTTTTTGAAAAAATCGCAGTGGGCCAATACGTGGGCTACGATCAATTTGTTCTGAATCAGGGAATTGCCATCCAGCAAGAAGGCATAACAAGGGTTGGAGTTGATGACAAGCTCATAAATTTTACTGAGTCCAAAATCGTATTGCATTTTCATCTTATGAAATGTTTTGCCAAAGCTCCAGTGGCTGAATCTGGTCGGCATGCCGTAGGCTCCAAATGTATAAATAATATCCGATGGGCAGATTTCGTACCGCATGGGGTAATAGTCCAGACCAAAACCATTGGCAATCTCCATAATCTCGGCAATAGCGTATTCTAGGTCGCGGATCTCATCTGTCATCTAACGCTGCCTCCTTCCCGTTTCTGGAAAAAGCTGCGCAAAGCTTTGTACACTTCGCCTTTTTCTTTGATCACATAATACATGAACTGATCCATCTTGATATGACGGTAAGCCGACATCAGTGTGCTGCTGCGGTTGTACTGATTCACTTCGCCGTATCCAAACATATTGCTACGCTTCATTAACTCACCGATCAGCTTCACACACCGTTCGTTATCCGAGGTCAGATTATCCCCGTCAGAGAAGTGAAAAGGGTAGATGTTGTAGCTTGAAGGTGGATAACGACTGTCAATAATATCCAGTGCCTTCATATATACAGAGGAGCAGATGGTGCCTCCGCTCTCGCCACGGGTAAAGAACTCTTCTTCGGTTACTTCCTTGGCTTCCGTATGATGGGCGAGGAAAACAATCTCAACTTTCTCATACTGACGGCGTAGAAAACGGGTCATCCAGAAGAAAAAGCTGCGCGCGCAGTATTTCTCAAACGAACCCATGGACCCGGATGTATCCATCATGGCAATAATAACGGCATTGGATTGTGGAATGATTTTGTCTTCCCATGTCTTGTAGCGCAGGTCATCCGGACTGATGTGATGGATGCCTGGCGTACCAGTCGTTGCATTGCGACGCAGATTCTCCAGAATGGTACGTTTCTTGTCAATATTGGACTGCATGCCTTTTTTGCGAATATCGTTGAAAACTACCGTATGTGTCTCAATCAGGTCTTTATCTTTCTGCTTCAGATCGGGTAATTCCAGCTCAGCGAAGAGCATATCTTCCAATTCCTCAATACTCACTTCGGCTTCCACAATATCATGACCAGGCTGATCACCAGCTTTTTCGCCTTTGCCGGGTTTCTGCGAAGCAGAGGGATCCCGACCGATGACGTCTCCGACCTGACTGTCACCGTCTCCTTGACCGACATGTTTTTGCTTCTGGTAGTTATACACAAAACGGTACTCATCCAGACTGCGGATTGGTACCTTGATGATTTGTTTTCCATCAGACATGATGATGTTTTCTTCCGTAATCAGATCAGGCAGATTCTGCTTGATGACATCTTTCACCTTTTGCTGATGGCGCTGTTGGTCCTGGTACCCTTTGCGGTGAAGCGACCAATCTTCCTTCGACACAACGAACGAGTAAGGCTGGTGTGAATTTGACATGTAGGCACCCCCCATTGATTACGCGGCACAGTTTGGCCTGTCGGTAATTAAGTATATTCACGGGCGAGGACGATATGTGATGAGAGTGGATATAAAATGATACAATTACGCAAGTTCACCTCAGAGGTAAGGTGAGTCGTAAGAACAGAACTGCACCATTTTTTACAGAAATAGTGAACAAGTGTGATATCCTTCCTTTACAATAGGAGAAAGACATCGATCTGGCATCTAATAGAGGTTGTTCAAAAAGTCCACTTAGACTTGTTGAACTCGCACTAATATAGAGATGCATGTAAAGGAAGGATTTATGTGAATAAAAAGGCGATCAAGGCTTGGATTATGTATGATTGGGCCAACTCGGCTTATGCAACAACTGTGCTGGCCGCAGTACTGCCTGTATTCTATGCATCGGTGGCTGCAACAACGCTGGATACGGATACCGCCGCCTCCTACCTGGCCTATACACACTCCATTGGCATGTTGTGCGTAGCTCTGCTAACACCGTTGCTAGGCACGCTAGCTGATTTGTCAGGACGGAAGGGCGACTTCCTGCGTGTATTTGCAATTATAGGCGTCCTTGCTACATTGGGATTCAGCGCAATCGGTGAAGGGGACTGGTTCCTTGCTTCCGCGTTGCTGGTCATATCTACAATCGGTTTTGCGGGTGGTAACACCTTTTACGATGCAATGCTGCCGGATCTCGTACCCGTGGAACGAAGGGACATGATATCCTCCAAAGGTTATGCCTATGGTTATATTGGAGGAGGCTTGTTGCTTGCAGTGAACCTGCTGATGATTCAGCAACCGGGCTGGTTCGGGATGAGCAGTACACTGGCAGGCACAAGACTTGCTTTTATCTCCGTCTCGTTGTGGTGGTTGCTGTTCTCGATACCGATCTTCCGCCATGCTCCGAGACGGCCTGCATCACCGGATCTGCCCGGAACGTGGACAGGGTACGTTGCGGTGGGCGTGCGCAGACTGCGGCAAACCTTTCGTCAGATGCGGCGTTTTCCCCAGTTAATCCGCATGTTGGTGGCTTTCTGGTTTTTTAATGACGGCATTAATACCATCATTCTAATGGCTACGATCTATGGGACAAGTATAGGCATAGGCACAGCCGACCTGATGCTCGCGCTACTGTTAACCCAGTTCATCGGGTTCCCGTGTACATTGTTACTGGGAGCATGGGCACAGCGTTGGGGAGCAAAGCAGGTATTAATCGTTAGCTTATCGGTCTACATATGTATTGTGATTCTCGGTTATTTCATGACACAAGCGATCCACTTCTATGTGCTCGCCGGGCTGGTTGGTGTCGTGCAGGGTGTGAGTCAATCCACAGCGCGTTCCCTGTTTAGCAATCTGATGCCAGCAGGCAGAACAGGAGAGTATTTTGGTTTTGTGAATATTACAGGCAAATTCTCTTCGATCTTTGGTCCATTTGTGTTTGGTTATGTTGGGCAGATCACTGGTTCCACACGTTGGGGTATTCTGTCGCTCATCTTCTTTTTCGTCGCGGGCATTGCTGTATTGTTAACCGTGAAGGTACAGAAGGGGATGCAGGATGCTACACGGGCAGATCAGGAAGAAGAGCGAAATGGGAGCGTTGGAGCTACTGGGAAAAGTTCAGATGTAAGATTTACCTGATGGTTGTTCACCCGTTTTCATATTAAGTTTCTCAACGGATTACGTATGGCTTCAGGCATTGTTCCTCACAGAACATGTCTGGAGCTTATTCGCGTTTGTGCAATCAGAACATAATTGATCCATGAATAAGTGCTTAAATGACAGACAGCAGAATACAGTGAAAGAGTATCAATTTATGAAAAGGTGAAAATAAAAGATTGACATGATACATTTTGTATCATAGAGTAAAACTATAAATACATATTGTATCCGAGAGTTGTCGAATGTAACCATGTGTTTTGCTTCATTCCCGGGTGAACTTCCGACGGAATATTGCAAAATGCTGACCTATAGCGTGCATATTACTCGTTTTGCCAAACACAAAGGTAGAGTCTGGTCTATCCCAGCTACACATTTATACTAATGAACAGAGGAGAGGCTGCCATTGATCGATGCTCAAGGTAACGGACTTGTTTTCTTACTATGTGTTCCCCGTAGTGGTAGTTCCTTATCCACCGTAATGCTGCAAAATCATAGTCGTATATTTGCCACCCAGGAAATGTGGTTTCTGATGAATCTTGTCGATTTACCCAAGGCTGATTCACGTGCTTACGGTGGCAGCTCCATCATGCGCCAGTTCTACAATGCCATGGTATCTGAGGATGTCTTCGAGAAGGCGTGCAGAAGTTTTGCTCTTGAAGTCTACAATGGATTCCTGGAGGGGAGCGGAGCAGACTTCGTCGTTGATAAATCTCCGCGTTATTATTACATGCTGGAATGGCTGGATCGTCTGTTCCCACAGTCCAAGCGCATTCATCTCCAGCGTAATCCTCTGGCCGTAGTAGCATCATTCAAAAAGGTAAACCGCCACACAGGAGAAGGATTCGACCTGATTCATAGTCTGCAGAGCCCCAAATTAAATATGAAATCCGTAGATCTCACACTTGGGATGCTCCGCTTGAATGATTATTTTGCCAAACCCCATTCCAATGCGTATGAATTGCAATATGAACGATTGGTTTCCAATCCTCAGGAAGAACTTGAGAAACTATGCGCGTTTCTGGGAATTCGATATGAACAGGGAATGGAGCAGTATGGACAGTTTCTGGACAGTGCCAAGTCTGACATGTTCTACAGTATGGGCGTGGGTGATCCTTTCCTCTCTTCGCATCAAGAGGCACATCAGGGTTCTGTTAACAACTGGAAAAACATATTAGAACCACATGAAGTTGAACTGTATTGCCGTGTGATGGGGGCAGATCTGTTCCACCAGATGGGATACAGTGAACAGCTCGCAGAAGCCGAACAATGGACGGGTGTACATTATGATGCAAGTCCGGATCAAGAGGTCATTGACCGAATCACGCATCAGTTGACAGCAGCGACCGGTTGCCAGTGGCAACCACAATACCGAATGCAGCCGGCAGATTCTGTCGTTCATGATCCGGTTGGGAATCTTAATGACCCAGTTGTCGAAGAACCGGAAAAGACAGACCCGACGCTAGCTGCACTGGTAACGATCAGACAGTTGCAAGCCGCATTACGTGCAGCAGATCATCGTCTGGAACGGGGTTACAGTGAGCGAGAACGCTTGAAAGTCCAGCTGGCTTCTGCTCAAAGCAAAATACAGCGTATCAAATCATGGGTACCATTTGGTCATCAGATCAGCGCATGGGCTTCACAGCGCAAGATTCTACGGGGAGGCAAGTCATGAGCGCCATAGCAGGAATTGTTCACAACGATGGTCAGCAGGCGCTATGGGAAGACAGCTGGCGTCTGTACGCAAGCCTGGGGCATGTCCCTGCGGATACAACAGGAGTATGGAAAGGCAATGAGGCGTTCCTCAGCTGTCATGCCCAATGGATTACACCGGAATCGGTTAGCGAGAAGTTGCCTTTATATGATGAGGAAAGTGGTCTGACCATCACGGCAGATGCCATTCTGGATAACCGGGAACAACTGGCAGATCAATTACAAATATCTAGAGCTGAACTGGCTATGTTGGCGGATAGTGAATTGATCTTGCGTGCCTATCAGCGCTGGGGAGACGATGTAGCCGTCCGATTGCTGGGGGATTTTGTATTCGCGATATGGGATGAGCGGAATCGAAAACTGTATGCAGCGAGAGACATTACAGGCATGAGAGCTTTTTATTACCGACATGATGGTTCACGTTTTGCTTTCTGCACACTGATGAATCCGTTGCTCGGGCTTGAAGGGGTACATAAAGAACTTGATGAGACCTGGCTGTCCGAATTCCTTGCCATTCCTGACATGCATGATTCAGCAGATATCAATTCAACTGTATATCGGGGAATAAGCCAGCTGCCTTCTGCACATACACTTGTCTTCCGGGATGGGAGACTGGAGCTGAAGCAATATCATCGCTGGAATGAAGTGGAACCTCTAAGGCTTAAATCCGATGGCGAGTATGTAGAAGCGTTTCGGGAGGTCTTTGGGCAGGCGGTTGGATCACGATTGCGAACGCACAGACAGGTGGCTGCTGCATTAAGTGGCGGACTGGACTCGGGAGCCGTGGTTGGTTTTGCTTCCGGAACACTGAGAAGTCAGGGCAAACGGCTGCAGGCCTATAGTTATGTTCCCGTACCCGATTTCACAGATTATACGTCGAAAACGTTGCTCGCAGACGAACGGCCCTTCATACGTTCCACGATTAATCATGTCGGCAATATCACAGAGAACTACCTCGATTTTGAAGGCAGAAGTCCACTCAGTGAAGTAGATACCTGGCTCGACATTATGGAAATGCCCTATAAATACTTTGAAAATTCATTCTGGATTCGCGGATTCTATGAAAAAGCGAGCCAGCAAGATGCAGGCATCCTGCTCACAGGGGCACGTGGTAATTTCACCATCTCCTGGGGACCGGCTCTGGATTATTACGCCAGTCTACTGAAAAGTGGCCGCTGGTACCGCTGGTTCCGTGAGATGCAGCAGTATAGTGAACGAACGGGCATGCCTTTCTCACGTATAGCCAAGATCACCGGGAAAAAGGCATATCCGGATTGGTTCAAGGCTCAGTCCAAAGGAGCCAGCCAGGCCGCATCCGTACAATTGATCCATCCTGACTTTGCGCAGAGAACGGGTGTACTGGAAAGACTCAAATCCATTATTGTTCTGCAGGGCGGTGCCCAGGCTGATGCACTCAAAGTACGTGCCGAGAAATTTAATAACCTGGCCATCGCCAACAAAAACGGTGCTGTAGCTACGAAATGTTCTCTGCGTTACCGCGCTTGGGAACGTGATCCGACAAGTGATGCCAGAGTCATCCGGTTCTGTCTGTCCGTTCCGATTGAACAATATGTGAAACAAGGGACGGATCGTTCATTGATTCGCCGGGCTACTTCACCGGAATTGCCTGACAAGGTCAGACTGAATCAGCGGGTACGGGGTGTGCAGCCTGCAGATTGGTTACATCGCATCATTCCGAATTGGGATGCTTTTACCGCCGAGTTACGTGCTTTGTGTTCTGACAGCAAGGTCGCTGGCATATTAAACACGGAGCGTATCAAGTCTGCCCTGGCCAATTTCCCGAGTCCAAGACCTGAACTTGCTTCGCATCCAGATCTGCGATTGATGATGCATAGTCTGATTGTCTATCGGTTCATTCGGAAATTCTGATATAGCCCGGTGAACTGTGGGCCCGGATTTTTCTTACATTTGACTCATGATAGGAGGTGAATACGATGCAAAGGGAAAAAAAGGAATGGCAAGAACCAGCACTGGAAATATTGGAAGTCAACCAAACAATGGCGGGCACAGGTTACAAACATATCGACTGGGTTACGGTTCACGATGCGGATCTCTACGGAACTAGTTAGAAAGCTTTACCATATGCCATCATACTTAGAAGTGCGAAAAGGAGGTGAATACGATGCAAATGGAAAAAAAGGAATGGCAAGCACCAGCTCTTGAAGTGTTGGAAGTCAATCAAACAATGGCCGGTACTGGCTACAGACAAATTGACTGGATCACGGTTCACGATGCGGATCTGTACGATCCAACTTCCTAAGTTGTTTAGTTTTATGAAGTGTCATCATACTTAAAGGGCGGAAATGCAACAAATCCAGCTTTTCGCCTCCGCCCTTATATTGAGCAACATGAATATAAGGGCTTTTTTTTACATTTTATTACGAAGGAGGCGTCGTTCATTGTTGCCTTTGCATTATGTGGCGTATGGTCTGCGCTGGTCGAGTCAAATTCGAATGCCTGAACTACAGATCGCACCCAAGGATGCAGAGACTGATTTTGATGTCGTGGATGTGCACATCGAGTCTTCAGATCTGGCCCTATTGTGGGAGGGTTGGGATGTAGGCAACGACAACTTTGTGGCACGAGAGGGCAGTCTTTTTTTCAAAATCGAAGATACAGGTCTGTTTCTAATGGAACAAGGAAAGCGCATTGTTGTATCCCCTCAGCCAGGAGCGGATGAGAAAAAGGTCAGATTATTCATCCTGGGCACCTGTATGGCGGTCATTATGATGCAGCGTGGCATTCTTCCATTGCATGGCAGTGCAGTGGTTATTGATGGCTGGGCTTACGCATTTGTCGGACATTCGGGAGCAGGCAAATCGACACTGTCGGCCGCACTGGCATCACGCGGATATCCACTTCTCACCGATGATGTTGTTGCACTGACCTGGGATGCCGGAGGAAGAGCTATCGTATCACCTGGTTACCCGCAACAGAAGTTATGGCAGCCCAGTCTGGACGGCTTCGGCATGAAGGAACAGGATTATGCAACGGTTCACGCAGAGATTACAAAGTATGCGATACCTGTTCAGCACTATTTTCATGAGATGGCCGTACCACTAGGTGGAATATTTGAACTTGCTCCACAACCGGAGGCAAACCATACATCTGTTCAACTGGTGGAAGTGACGGGGCTGGAACGACTGCATCTGTTATGCTCGCATACGTTCCGTGGTGGACTCGTTGCAAGACAGGGACTGGCACAATGGTTGTTTGAGACGGCTTCAAGACTTTCAGCAAGTGTGGAGATTGGCAGATTGGTCAGAACGGGTGCTGAGTTTACAGCATTTGAGATGGTGAATCGGATCACAGATCATATACGTAAAGGAGTGCATACAGGACAATGACAGCGACTACGCCGATGAATGTGGAAGACCGGGTAACCCGGAAGGAAGGCAATCTGGTCAGTGATATGGGCAGTGAGAAAGTCATGATGAGCATTAGCTCTGGAAAATACTATAATCTCGGGAGTACCGGTGGACGAATCTGGGATCTGATCGCAGAAGAACGCACGCTGGGTGAAGTTGTTGAGGTACTTGCTGCGGAGTATGAGATTGAGCCAGATGTATGTCGTGAGCAGGTAGTACAATTCCTGGAACATCTGTCCCGTGAAGGTTTAATCGACGTTACTCGCGGAGTGTAGAATGATGTTGCGAAAAATAAAGGCTTATCTCTCGCTCCCGCGGTCGATGCGTCGACTGGTATGGGAGGCCTATATCCTCCTTGGCTGGGCACGCATACAGAAGGCTATGCCATTCGCTAAAATCGCGCCAGGGCTGGGTACGCCTATGGTAGAAACACCGATGACAGGACTCGAACGCAGGGAGGTCATCACTATACGGAATATTTCCAAAGCAATTTCGCTCGCCAGCAAATATACGTTATGGGAAAGCCGCTGCCTTGTAATGGCGATTGCCGGGATGAAGATGCTTGAGCGACGCAAGATAGAGAGTACGTTATACATGGGGACTGCACGGAATAAGCAAGGACATATGATGGCTCATGCCTGGCTGCGAAGTGGTAAATTGATCGTGACCGGAGCTGATACTATGGACCAATATACGGTTGTCGGTGTGTTTGGCAAACGGTGTCCGGAGAAGGGATCTGGGGAGATTGTCTATGATACATGAAAGTGAACTCTATTCATCAGGGTTTCCGAAGGAGCTTAAGCTGATTTTGAGCATGATTAGAGGTGATCTGACGGCTCTATCCCCTGAAGAACTCAAGGCGGGTTTGCAAGGAACCGATTGGCAGCTTTTTCTGCGGCTTGTCTATCATCACCGCTTATACTCTGTCCTTTATTTAAAAATGAAAGAATTAAGCTCTGCAATCATTCCTGCAGATGTTATGGAGAGTCTGAGACAACAATATACGGTCAATACGTTTCGCATGTTACATCTGACAGCTGAGATGGAGCAGGTGTGTGGAGCTTTTCGTGAATGTGGTATCCGCAATATTACACTAAAGGGGCCAGCGCTCGCCCATGATCTCTATGGCGATGTATCGATGCGAACCTCCAAAGACCTGGATATCCTGATTCCGTTTGATGATGTGGAAGCGGCTGAAGGCATTCTGGCTACCCTCGGATATATATCCAAGGAAGGGGAGCGGGCACCTACGGTGCGCAGCTGGAAATGGCGGGAACATCATATCTGTTACACCCATCCGGTCAAAAGGACTCAAGTGGAGATCCATTGGCGCTTGAACCCGGATTCGGGCAAAGAAACCGATTTTGAATTGCTGTGGAAACGCAGCCGGTTCAGTTCATACACACAGACACCTGTCCGTATGCTCGAACAAGAAGACCTATGGGCCTATCTCGTAACTCATGGTGCACGACACGGCTGGTTCAGACTGCGCTGGTTACTGGATATCGACCAGATGATCCGCAGCATGCCACTTGATGTGAAGAAATTAGAGAGACGTCTGAAAGCGGAGGGACGTTTATCCATTGGTTCACAGGCTCTTTATCTGGCCTCGGAGCTACTGAATACGCCGCTGGATGTAGAGTACAGGTCCTTGATGTCCTTGAGTGACCGTACAGGCAAGCGATTAGCCAACGAAGGCGCAAAGTTCATGAACGACATGCTGGAAAGTCCGGCTGATATGAAGTCTTATCAATCGTATTTGTTTAAACTTCGAAGTACAAAACAGAAATGGTTTTTCTTTATTGAACGTTTATATCCAAGTACATGGGATGTGGATCAACTGCCGCTTCCGCGTTCTTTGTTTTTTCTGTACTTTCCGTTACGTCCGTTTCTCTGGTTCTGGCGGCGAATTAAAAGGTATACGGTGACGGAAAGGGGTAAAGTATGATCTCGGAATTAAGGTATTTCATGCGAAAGTTGCATCATGTCACGGGGCCCATTTTATATTGGAATCTGCTAGGGATGATCTGTATCAGTCTCATGGAAGGGATCGGTATCTACATGCTTGTTCCGATGCTGAGTCTGATTGGCATATTTGAGATGGGCTCCACAGGCTTAAACATTCCCTGGCTTGGCGACGTGTTGAATCGTTTTTCTGAAAATAGCCAATTGTTACTCGTATTGTTCACCTTTGTGTTGATTGTCTCCGGACAGGCCTGGATGCAGCGTCTCCAGACGATCCGTAATACTCGAATCCAACAGCAATTTGTACGAACGCTGCGCATGGAAACCTATGGTGCTATTATTATGGCGCAATGGTCATTTTTTCTCCAAAAACGAAAATCCGATTTTAACCATATATTAACGACTGAACTTGCACGTGTGAGCCAGGGTACGAGCATTATGCTGCAAATGGCAGCCTCTCTGATCTTTACGGGCATTCAGATCGGTCTTGCTTTCTGGTTATCCGCCAAGTTGACGGCACTTGTGCTGGTCTGTGGATTGTTATTATTTTTTGTCTTACGAAAATTCGTCAAGCGGGCCAAGCAGATCGGAGACCAGACCTCTGAATTCTCGCAAAGTTATTATAACGGCATTACCGAGCATTTCAACGGCATTAAGGATATTAAGAGTAACATGCTTGAGCGCTCACACATGAACTGGTTTGAGCGCATGTGCAGACAGATAGAACGCAATGTCATTCAGTTTAGCCAATTGAACAGTGGAACACAGCTGATTCACCGGATGTCCGCGGCAATCATTATTGCGGCATTCATCTATCTTTCTCTCCGTGTAATGACGGTGCCACCCGCAAGTCTGCTGCTCATCATCCTAATCTTTTCCCGCTTATGGCCAAGGTTTACGGCAATTCAGTCCAATCTGGAGTACATCAGCTCCATGCTGCCTGCATTTCGGGTAGTCAGAGAATTACAAGCGCAGACGGCGAAGAGTCGTGAGATTAGTGAAGAGATTGCTTCGGCAGGAGACGTTGGAACTGATGGGATTCAACCTATGGAACTGAAGGGATCTATCACCTGTGAGGATGTCTGCTATCGCTATGAGGGAAGTGATGCTTACTCATTGAGAAATGTGCAAGCTTCGATTCCAGCAAGGGGTATGACCGCAATTGTGGGGAAATCCGGAGCAGGCAAAAGCACGCTGATAGATCTGATTATGGGCCTTGTGAGGCCTGAAACTGGTCGTATTTTGATTGACGGTGTTCCTCTGTCAGAAGAACGATTATTGAGCTGGCGAAGTTCAATCGGATATGTCTCCCAAGATCCATTCCTGTTTCACACAAGTATTCGTGAGAATCTGCGTCTGGTTGATCCAAATGCAAGTGAAGAACAGATGTGGCAGGCTTTGCAATTTTCCTCCTCTGCAGCATTTGTACGGAAGTTGCCTCAGGGTCTGGATACGATTATTGGTGATCGGGGTATTCGTCTATCCGGGGGTGAACGTCAGCGATTGGTGCTTGCCCGGGCTATGCTACGTAATCCTTCTGTATTGGTACTGGATGAAGCAACGAGTGCGCTGGACAGTGAGAATGAACAGTACATTCATGAGGCGCTGGAACGGTTAAAAGGACATGTGACCATTATCGTGATTGCACACCGATTGTCCACGATTCGGACGGCAGATCGTGTAATTGTACTTGATGAAGGTCGGGTGATTCAAGAGGGCGGGTACCAGCAGTTATCTACTGATCCGGTAGGGACGTTCAGCAAACTTTTGAACATGCAAGCGGGTGTTGTGGGGCAGTAAGTGAGTGAGTGGACATCAGAAGACGTTCAAACGTGATGATAGAGTGTGTATCTTTTTCTCTTTATTCATTTATCTATGGTATAACCAGCAATGGGTTCACGTAAAGAGGCGCGCCACGATTGGTGCGCCTTTCATGTAAGTAGTTAGTATAATGAGCAAGAATTAATGAACGAGGGCTGTTTTCGTAGGAAGCGGCAGTTGAAGAGCACCGATCTGCTCCAAATGCTGTACGATCTCTTGCACGGCTTCCTCAATGGACCATTGCTCTGTATCGATGATAAATGAAGGAGATTTGGGTACATCATAGGGGGCGGAAATGCCTGTGAAATGCGGGATGTCACCATTGCGTGCTTTTTTGTATAGACCCTTGGGATCACGACGCTCACATTCTTGAATTGAACAGCGCACATAGATTTCAATGAAATCATCTGGTTCAAATAACTGTCTAACCATCTCCCGATCCTGTTCATGAGGAGAGATAAAAGCCGAAAGTACAAACAACCCGGCGTCTACCATTAACTTTGATACTTCACCAATTCGCCGCAGATTTTCTTGACGATCCCCTGCTGTAAAACCGAGATCACGGTTCAGTCCATGACGTACATTATCCCCGTCCAGAACATAACAGCGTACGCCTTGATCGTAGAGATACTGCTCCAGGGCAAATGCAAGGGATGACTTTCCTGCACCTGATAACCCGGTAAACCATATGGCACGACTATGGTGCCCATTATGCTTCTCCCGGTCTTGCCTGTTGATGCTGGATGATTGCCAGGTTATGTTGCGCTCTTCCTTCGACATGAGTATCCCGCCTTTTCCCTACCATGATATGTATAATATTTTAACATATTTACAAGATTATAGCACCTTACAGATTTCTTCAAAATAAGCGTGAATCGACAAAATATCGGGTATAGATGTAGTACATACATAAGCATTATGCATATATCCAAGGAGTATTTTGAATCGAATGATGCAAAATGCTCACATAGCAGGAGGAACAATGTCATGAACAAAAACATTCAAAACATACAAGTTGGGTTCAAATGCCCGGATTGCGAGCAGGATATCCGAGCGGAATTTATAGATGAACAGGTCAGCACGGTTCGTTGTAAAGGTTGTGACAGAGCGTATACACTTTTGAAGCCAACCATCGGTGATGAGATTCTACTGGATTGGGAGCAGGAGGCTTTGTATCACAAGCTGAGGGCAGAGCGGTCCGAACTGGATAATCACAATATGTCGGCCTTGATTATCAAAGTTATCGAGTTGCTTACATGGCGTGATCGGGGAGATGGACAGACCCGTGCCATACAGACCGTGAGGGAATGGCTTGCTTCCAGTGGCAAACCTCAGACCTTACTTGAATTGTTCCATCAATCTCCGCCACAACCTGAAAATAAACGTTTCGATCGTTAATGATTTACATACATTAGCCGTTCCTGTGGCATATTACCTGAAGGTGTTCGTGTGTGCAAACGACTAACCGAATTTTTCAGGAACAGGAGCGGATAGAATGAAGCGAATGGTTCTATATATACTGTTGGGACTGTTATCCATCAGTATGGTACCGGCACAGACTGAAGCATCACCGGTTACCGGAGCGTATCACTTTGGCTTCAAAAAAAGTCAAAACGGTCAACTGCCCTCCATTGATCAGGAAGGCTTCAAATCAATCTTACAACATAACGATGCCATTTTCCTGGGGGATACAAAACAGAAGGAATTGTATCTCACGTTTGATAACGGGTATGAGAATGGATTCACACCTGCCATACTGGATGTTTTGCGTACCAAGAAGGTGCCGGCGGCTTTCTTTGTGACAGGTCATTATCTGAAAGATCAGCCTGAGTTGGTCAAACGTATGGCGGCTGAAGGTCATATTGTCGGTAATCATTCATGGAGTCATCCGGATATGACCTGCATCTCCAATGAAAAGCTTAGAGAGGAACTTGAGAAGGTCAAGACGGAGGTCAATCGGCTGACCGGTCAACAAGCGACCTTTTTACGGCCACCGAGAGGAATTTTTAACAATCGTACGCTTGCAGAGAGTCATGCCCAAGGGTATGTGAATGTGTTCTGGTCTGTTGCTTATAAAGATTGGGATACCAATGTGCAGCGTGGCGCACAATATGCTCATCAACAGGTGTTGAAACAACTCCATCCGGGCGCTGTCATTTTGCTTCATTCAGTATCCAAAGATAACACGGAGGCTCTGGGTTCCATTATTGATGAGGCCCGCAAGCAAGGATATGCATTCAAAAGTCTGGATGATCTGCGGACCAAAAGTTATTGATCCATTATCATAATGAGCAATGGACCAAGTGTAGGTCATTCAAAAGTTTAGCAAAAATATTAAAGGGCATCCTGAGCGATTAAGCTCGGAATGCCCTTTTTAGTTATAACGTTATGCCAGTCCAAGTATTGGATGTACCACATACAGATCCAGAAGAAAGGATTGGATTGGGTAATACGATACGATGTAAAGTGTAATACTATAAAACAGTATTATAGATGATTCCAATCGTTTTCGGGCCGCAATGACTGCATACTACACAACCAGCAGTGGTTAGTTCAACTCGGGCACCCGTCTGTTCCTGCAAAGACTTCTGCAAGTCAAGCGCATCCTCTTCAGCCATGGTGTGCACAACAATCAGCAGGTCTGGATCGATCTGATCCTTCTGGCTGAGCGTATTATTCAGCATTTGTTCCAGAGCTTTCTCCCGTTTGCCGCGCACTTTATAGGCAGGTGCCATCTTGCCATCTGTTACCCGGATGACAGGACGAATCTTCAACAGGCTTCCAATCAGGTTCTGCATGCCCGAACAGCGTCCGCCTTTATGCAGATACTCTAGTGTATCGATAACAAACTCCGTGCGTACATTTGATTTCATCGCCTCAATCAGGTGTGTAATCTGAGTCAGGTTTTGTCCTTTATCAGCAGCATGAACAGCTTTCATCACCATCAGTGCAATTCCTGATGAGAGATTCTGTGAGTCAATGACCGATATTCGACCTTCCGGGAACTCGGAACTCGCTAGTCGTGCATTTTGATAGGTAGAGGAAAGTTCAGAAGATAAGCTGATATATAAAATCTCATCCCCTTGATCTATGTAAGGTTGAAATGCCGTTATGAAATCAGCGGGGGAAGGTGCAGCTGTTTTGGGAAGACGCCCATCTTGGCTAACACGTTCATATAGCTGTTCAGGCTTAATCTCAGCACCGTCTTTCAGTGATTCTTCACCGAACACGACATATAAGGGGATGATACCGATATCGTGCTGCTGGATCCATTCTGGAGCCAGATCACTTGTGCTGTCCGCAAAAATTTTGATTCGTGACATGTCAATCTCCTTTGAAAACAATGATTTTGGCAAAAAAATATAGATTATACTTATGTGTAAACCCATTCATTTTAATTATAAGGAAACATGACGCTGATGCAAAGCGTTACATCAGCGTCATGCCTACCAAGATAAGTCCAACGAATAACAGAATCATGATCCCATTTAATAGGGTTCCGATAATGGCAAAAACTTTCTTTCGATTCTTGAGGACAAGACCAATAATTCCGACGATGCCTCCGGCCAGATTGAGAATCAGGCAGACCAGGATGGCTAATGAAGCCAGAGCCACTGCTGGATGCAAGGCGATCTCTTCTGTCTGCAACGGGGTTAGAACTCCGATGGACTCGTTTACAGCCATGGTGGCAATAAAGAATATCAGAATATAACCCAAGATTGCAACCAACCCAATGACAAAGCTGGCGATCCCAGGTCCGGAATGTTTCAGTGGTGCCATTGGTTGCCTCTCATGATCTGGCGGGTATGCTTCATACCCATTGTTATTGTATGGATCTGCACGGCCAGGATTCTGATCCGTGTTGTTATAACCTGAATTATAGGAATCGCGATTATCCATAATGTTGACTTGCCTCCCTTAATCATCGTACTGAGTGTTATTAACCTAATCGATGAGTAATGATTCTCCTTTTAAAATACAACGATTACATACCTGTTTACTTTTCCATAATTATCGATAAAAATCAAGGATATACGCCAGTTTTCTACGATATTTAGGGTAGGGATAGGTTTAGTAAGTATAAACAGACATATGATCTATGAAGCTCCACCCCGACTGGTAAAGGAGGAGTGGATTCGCTACAATAATAGGAGTGAAGTGTAGTTGAATTAAGGGAGAGAACTTATATGCAACGAAGATGGATGATGCTTGGAGCTGTAATGACCATGCTATCGGTGGCGATTGGTGCGTTTGGTGCTCACATGCTCAAGGATACGATTGGGCCGGCGGCCATAGCTACATATGAGACAGGTGTGCAATATCACATGATTCATGCATTGGCTTTGCTCATTATTGGTTTGACGGCTGGTCAACTTGGAGCATCGACAAAACTGAAGTGGGCAGCGCGTCTGTTGTTTATCGGAATTATTGTGTTCTCGGGCAGCTTGTATGTGCTTAGTATTTCTGGCATCAAGATTCTGGGCGCCATCACACCGATTGGTGGGGTAGCCTTCATTGCCGGATGGTTGTTATTGGCATTAGATGTATGGCAGCGAGGTAAGGATCGCTCCTGATGGGTCCAAACAAATCCCGGAGGGTTCAATTCTACATGAACCATAGAACTAAAAAAGCAACTTGCGTTAGAATGTACCGTCATTCTAACGCAAGTTGCTTTTTGTTTTAATCCGATGAAGTTAGTTACAGGAACTCATCGATTTCATTGGTTCGGAACGTATACACCTGTTTTTCATCGACATGGTAGATGCTCACAATACTGGTATCACGATCAAAATTCAGAATACGGCAAGGAATGCTCTGATGTTTACCGTTCTTGTTATTGACAACAATACGGGTGAGTTTATTCTCTTTGATGAGTGTGTCAATCCACGCATCAAACGAGTTTCCATCGGATACATTGGATGTTTGGGTGGCAGGCTTTATCTCGCTAACCGGTTGTTCTTGTAGATTCTGTGTTTTGACTGGAGCAGGTGAGGCAGGTGTCTGAGCTGCAGTGGACGCCTTCTGTGCTGCGTTGGCTTTTTTGCGTTCGTTGTGAAGTGTGACGAAAGAGTCCTTCTTGGACTGGAGTGTCGCTTCAATAATTTTGCCTAGCTCTATGCCGGATTGAATCCGAAAGTCCGCAATTTGTTCTTCATTGTTTATGAACTCCAACAGGGACTGCAGTGCCAATGCATTTGAGCGGCTCTTAATAAGTATATCGACATTAAATAAAAAGCCGATGTCCTCTTGATTGGATAAGGTTTCTTTCATTCATCCCAGCCCCGTTAAAAATTATGTCAGCTCAAAAAAACGCTTCAATTCACTATATCATTAAAAAGGAAATTATCATAGTGCTAGAGACGCAGAAATATGCCGATTCGAGATGAATCTAGTCCCGGAGTGCCCCTTAAATTCTCTCCAGAATAGAACAAATATTCTTCTTTTTTCATCCCCTGATCGTCCTGTTTGCCTGCGCCAGTCGTGCGGGTCTACTCTATAATTTATTTAATCAGGACAGGAAGCAACAGGGGGAATCGGGAATGGGCAATGCATATCAGGATCGATTGAGATACGTTTATAAAATTACATCTTCCAGAATTAGAAAAGCGGATTATGATCTGCATCTTACTTATCAAGAAGCGACAGTAAATGGAGAAGTAGCATCTATTGGGAGTCATCAGGTGTTTCGTTTTATAGATCGTATTCGAGGCTACAAGGATAGAGAGGCAGATCTGGCTAGAATCAAGTTGGAAATGCAGCAGTTAAAAACCTTGAAAACCAATGCTGAACATAAAAGAACAATGAAGAAATTGCATGAAGAACTGAAAAATCTGAAGTTTGCCGATGATTACCTGCTGGTAGTCATTGAAAATAATAAAGACTATGATCGGCTGAATTCATCGAAAGCTTTCTCCATCAACGGCAAGAAATACAAGCGGTTATTGGCTACGACAGGTGGAGCCAAAAGTTCGACGGTCATTTATGTGAGTGAGGATATTCATCCGCTGTTAGAGAAAAGATTGAACAACGGCAGAGATCCCAATAAAGAGCTGGTTCCTGCCAAACTGGAGGCGTATAAGGCCTTGGCTTGCAGTACAAGCACGCCTGTGTCACATCCCGAGCGGGTATTGGTTGTTCATGATTGTATAACTGAATTTGGCGCAGACATAATTCAGATTGATGATACCGAGACAGAATACCCTCGCATAGAGAGTAGGAAAAATGAGCCTATTCAGATGAACATGAGTGATGGGTTCGGTCTTATCTCTCCTGCACTTAGTGAACGATGGGCAATCGAGCTGGGACATAAATATATCCCGAGTGGATTTTGTATTCGCAATAGCTTCTGTAAAGGTATGGTCTTTACATTTGATTATCACGAATTTGCTGATCGAGTTGCAGGTAATTATATGGTGGACGATGCCTGGGGTAATCCTGTGGATATTCGAGAGATAGACCTGATCATCACAACGTCTATGCTCAAACTATGGAGCTCATACAACAGTATCGACGATTACCTGTTATGTTGCGGTTATTATGGCTACACGTTTAGCGTAACGAAGGTTACACCTGAAGAGCTCGAGGACGAGCGTCATTTAAACTACCAGTTTATTCAGTCGCTCCAATTGGATGATAATGAGATTGGTGAACTTATTCGGCCTACGGTAGACTCGATTAAAAATGTGCTAGGTGAAGACTATCGCAAGGCACTGTTATTTCTCAAAGGAATTCACATCCATGAGAACGATTATAGAAATAGTCCAGATGATTATATTAAAGGGCTGATGGTAGACCCGCGACTTATAGATGATCCTTTTGTGCGCAACAAAATTCATACCTTATTACGTAAGCGAATGAATGAAGCCAAGATCGGAGTTCTAAGAGTGAAAGGCAATTTCAGCATTATATCTGGCGATCCCTATACATTGTGTCAGAGCATTTTTGGCTTGCCTTTAACAGGATTGCTGAGCTCGGGTGAGTTCTACTCCAGATATTGGAATGAACACCATGTGGACCGCGTAGCTTGCTTCAGAGCTCCGATGACTTGTCATAACAATATCAAGGTGCTTCGTTTTCAAAATACAGATGAGATGCAGCATTGGTATCGCTATATGAACACGGTCACGATCTTAAATTCATGGGATACGACGACGCATTCCTTAAATGGTGCAGATATGGATAGTGATCAGGTCTTAACTACAGACAACGACACAATTCTTGGGGCAATTCAGGAGCTTGATGCGATTGTATGTGTACAGAAAACCTCAGCCCAAAAAATTCCGGATGAGAAGGATCTGATTCAGGCTAACAAAGACAGCTTTGGTGATCTGATCGGTTTTACAACGAACAAAATCACGTCGATGTTTGATGTATTAGCCAATTATGAGGAGCATAGTGCAGGATATCAGGAAATGATGTACCGAATTCAATGTGGTCAGCATTATCAACAAAATGCCATTGATCAGGCTAAAGGTATTGAATGTAAAAAAATGCCGAAGCACTGGTATGATATTCGCGCTGCGGTAACCGACGAGTCTGCCTTGAAAATGGTAGCACACAAGAAACCTTATTTTTTTATATACAATGACCCGGAACAGAAAAAAGAATATACCACCTATGTAGAAAAAACGAGTCAGAAGTGCTTGCAGTTATTTGGCATGACTGTGGATGAGTTGTATTCGAATAAGGAGCTATCTCCGGATCAGGAACAGTTCCTGGCACAGTATGAACAGAGAATGCCTGTATCCACAGCACCATCTGTGATGAACCGGTTATGTCATCAAGTGGAAGATGAGTTCAACAAGTTAAAGCTAAAACAGTCCGAGAGTCCATTTGATCATACGATATTGATGAGTACCAAAAAATACTCACAAGCTCGTTACAAAGAGATTCAACGTTTATATCAGATGCATAACGAAGAGCTACGTAGCTATATGACTAACTTGCGCAAGAGTAAGGTGAAAAAGGAAGAAAGATCTGCCCGATGGCAGTTGTTTGTTTCACGCTTTAAGGAGCAGGCGCTGGAGATCTGTAATAACGAAGAAGATCTGTGCAATATGATTGTGGACATGTGTTATCGAAATGCGGAGAAATCAAAGCAATTTGTATGGGATGTGTCAGGAGATCAGATTATTCGCAATCTATTGCTCAGCAATGATCACATCATCCATTATCCGGTTAGAGAGCCGGACGGCGATATTGAGTATGCCGGAAGAACCTTTAAAATGACCCAAATGTATGTGAAGGAGCAGCGCCCTTGAAAATCATTCTGAATGAACGTCATCATGCCGAGCAAGCAATTGCACATGGGAAAATGGATAAGAAGCCAACCAAAACGTTGATTTGTTTAGCTAAATACGGGCTTCAACAAGGGAAGAACGCCGAAGATGCATATGCGTTGTTAAATCAGTTTATGACCAAGTATTATCCAGACTACAATGCTGTCCAGTGGGATACATTTCTCAATCGTATCATTAAGCAGTCTCAGAAGTATATCAAGATAAGGGAGGAGGCAAGCAAGAGCACGCTAATCGAGATTGATCATGTACCTGTAACGCACGAAGAACTTCAAAAGATCAAACAACTTAAAAGTAAACGACTCGAGAAATTGGCCTTTGTTTTACTGGTCTACAGCAAGATTAATAATCGAATCAATGAAAATGATACGTACTGGATTAATAATGAATGGAAAGAAATCTACGGTGATAGTCAAATGGCCGTAAGCAAAAAAGATCAGGGGTTATTGGTGCACAAACTTATTCAGTTAGGGTATCTCAAAGAAAGTCAACGTGTCGATTCAACTAACGTACAGGTTTTGTTCGCTGCGGAGCATGGTGAGGTTGCCTTCCAGTTAGTTCGCTTCGATGATTTTGTGTTGGAGTATTCTCACTGGAAAGGAGAAAACATCAAAAATTGTACCGTATGCGGAAAACGAATGCTTGCAAAATCGAATCGAATGAAATACTGCAAGGAGTGCAAAAAAGCTGGCATTAGTCCAATTAGAAAACTTCTCTAAAGCCAGACACAGCAATGCTTTGCATGGTTGTTCAAGAATTTCTTTAATGATAAGCCAGAGACAGGTTTCCTAGTTATGGGGGAGGTATCAACTTGGAAACAGTCTTATAAAGAAAATATGCTACATAACGCTTAGGTAGGTGAATTATGTCAAATGGGATAACTTTAGCACATGTAGAGTCTTTAATTAGAGAAGCGGTGAAACATAGCGGTCCCGGGCAGCCAGGAGATCCTGGCGAAACTGAACTCGCTATCAAGCGGGCACTGGAGGCTGCTGGCGAAGCCTTACAGGCCGCCGGAAAAGCAAAAGAGGCTTATCAGACGACTCGACTTGTGTATCAGAGTCCAGTTGCTGATTTTGAGGAGTTAAGTATGCAATACCCTTCTCCTGAAATAGGCTGGACGGTGCAGACGTATAAGGATGGTAAAAGATATCGTTTTGATGGACAGACATGGGTAGAGATTGATGTATTTGGTCAAAACCTTCAGGTGGTTAATTCCGATATGGATGGGCTCATGAGTACAGCTGAACACCTGAAATTAAATGAGATTCCGTTGGAAGTAAAGGATCGGGTTATAGTCTTTTGCAAAGAATCACGGGTGTACCCGGAAGTACTGGGGATTTTAGCCCCCTTTCCATTCGATGGCGAGATTTTACATGTAAAGGGCTACTGTGGAGTTTCTGGAGATACCGCGACTGAAATAAGAATTGAACGATCCAAGGATCTCATTCACTGGCAGGATGTGATGGGGAGTCCACTGAAATTTGAAGCATTTCAACATCAAGATGATGGTGAGGCTACATTTGAGGTGAGAAAAGTGGAGGCTGGAGATATCTTCAGAATCAACATCATCGAAGCCGGTTCAAACATTCAACATCTTACGATTCAATTAACGATCAGAACATAAAAAAAGGAGATGGATTATAATGACACAACCAATTATTTCATGGATGGATGCTACACATAGTAATGAGATTATTACCCCTTTTGACTACAAGGTTATTGATGCGGATAGTAAAAGTGATATTTTTATTTTCAATGTATGGAACAATAAAAATGGTGCTTCGGACGTATCTAAAATGGAAGATTGCACGATTACAACGCGAGATATGACTGGTGGTACTGGTGACACGGAGGCTCATGATGTAGAAGTGGTGAAGAATAACTGGTTCCACGTTCAGGTTGATTCCTTGGGGGAGACAGACCTGGAAGAAGAAAGTTCACGTATTGGTAAGGATTTTTCCAAACCCATCGGAACAACAGGCAAGACAACCAAAGATCATACGGGAACCGCTTATGCAACACCATTTGCACCGGGACCGAAAGAAATCCTGGGCGTTAGTAACAATGGAAATCCTCAAGATGCGGCTGGTAACTATGTAACGCTATCCATTCAATGTGTAGTACCGCTGAACGCGAAAAGTGGCAAGCAACAGTTCAAGAAACGTATTTCCTACCGTTACGTGTAAAAAAAGAAACAGTTATGGGACAGGCTATTGCAGCCTGTCCTTTTTATTAAAAGGGGGAAGTCCTGTGATTCTAGGTAATACACAATTTACGCGCTCACCTGTATCTCAAGCCTATGTATGGATTGCTGATTATTATGATGGTACTTATTTAAGCGAATTCGATTTGCAGACACAACAATCAAACAGTTTTTATAAAATTAACAAGGAAAAGTTGGTCTCTTTTGGATTGATCGGGCAAGGATCTCACGTGTATCACAACGTTGCCAACGGTGTATTTCATATTAATGCGGATCGGTACTCTATATCATACGTATGTGAAGAACAAGAATACCCGCTAACGGGTAGGACCTTTCTATACAGTGACATCATTCAATTCAAGAATGTTTCTTCAGATGTGAATATGAGTGGACATTCAGGTCCTGGGAGTTCGGGGGCTTTCAATAATACGATTGAATGTTTTAACTTCGGGTACAAAAAAATGATGAATTTGAACGATGTGCAGATTAACTTTCAATGTGTGTGTTCCCTGCCATTGAAAGAAACTGCTTTTCTCCAAATTAAAATTACCTCAGATCAGGACCTGCCTGGGCAATTAGTTATTCGTAAAAATGGCTTTGTCATAGATCAAGTTGTAGCCCCTCTGAAGGCAAATCATGCAGGAATCATAAACTGGGACATTCGTTGAGTTGGATTTTGAGATGAGAAGGTGGTGAAAGTATGGCGATTCAAGAAATAGCACTGGATATAGATCTATCCATAGGTGTTTTCAAAGATACGATATATCAGGCCCAGAAGTTGAAACTAAGAGAGTTGAGCCAGGATGCGGACGGGAATTCAATCTATCCAGCTAATGGGTCTTGGGAGTCCACTCCCATTCGGATTCAGGATAAGATTGCTTCATTTAAAGGTGTGGCTGCAAGCGTAGATATTGCGGGTGGCGCAGCATACAAGATCTACTGGAGTACATCTGAGGATGGGTTTGAGTGGGGGGCGTATGAGGAAATCTCTGCTAATAGCGCTGTGTCCAAATCGCCTGCAAAGTATGCGAAGGTGAAAATTGAGATTTTTGCAGAAAAGAAATATTCGAACTTTTACATAGACGATTTTAAAGAGAAGGGGAAATACAACAACTCCTTTGTTGAAAGCGATTCGGGTTCACTAGGCTTGAAGAGAATATATCAATTGAACATGGAACGAGCATCGGATACTCCGACAGGGATAGTGCTACGTCAGAAGGTTGAAAATACGAAATTTCAAAAAGTAGATGGAATCAGAGTGAGTAAGGGGTGATTTTATGGCAGTTCCAGCGACTATAGGGCAGTTGAGAGAAAAGCTTTCTGATATGGAGATCGGAGACTATATTGTCTGGAAGTACGACAATACAACAAGTGGATATATTTTTGGAGGAAGTACGACCGGTTATACAGAAATTCCGCTAACAGGAAATCCGTTAGCCAGTATGCCTTTGAAATACTTCTGGTATGCGATCAAAGTGGATAAAGGTTTACTAATAGCAGATAGGGTCGTAAGTAACACGACAACATGGGATTGGTTAAATTCCAATAAGTTCGTCGAAGGTTCGCCACGCATTATAAGTGAAACATCAGGTGTGGTTCGTTGCCCAAGCGGAGGTGTTGCATATGCCGATGCGAGTGGAAATAAAGTTTTAACTACCACAAATACAGGGTATGGGGCTTGGCCTAGGATAAATGAGTGGGATACATATGTTGTTAATTTCCCAATGAATAAGATTCTTTCTGGAAAATCATTAAATGATGTATGGAACTTTAAGTGCATGACATGGTGTAAAGAAACGACAATATCTCTATCTGGAACAGTACCCGGAGGTTGGACAACAGGTGGCAGAACAGTTCGTTCTGAGAATACAACAAACAGCAAAGATAGACTTTGGAGTACAGCTTCTAACTACTCTAATGTAGCAGTGGGCTTTCGTCCAGTATTTGAATATAGGGAGGTGTAATATATGGCAACTGTAGGAGATCAGCTAAAAGAACCAGAGGTAGGATGGAGACGTTATGATGATACACATATAGGTTTAAAGTATACAGGAACTTGGACCACCCCATCCCCATCCAATACAGGTTATTATGGTGGCAGTATAAGAGTAACTAGCCGAGCTGTCGACAATAACTATGTTACATTTTCATTTTACGGAACAAAACTTAGGATAATCTCCGACTTTTATGAGCATAGGCATTCTGATAACGCTATCACGATAGATGGTGTAACAGAGACGTATAGTGCCTTTCGTGCAGTAGGCTCCCCTAGCCTTCAGCAATCCATAGTGTATGAAAAGACTGGATTACCTCTTGCATTTCACACAGTTACCATTGCAACAGGTCATAATCGTATAAATTTCACTTTAGATGCTATAGATATTGATGAAACAGGGTATCTGAGTGGGTATGCTTTAACGGCGACAGAATCTGGATGGAAAAGGTATGATGATAGTCATCCATTTGTGGTTCCCAGTGGGAACTTTGCACGAAATTCAACAGATACTAATTTTCACAACACATCCGCGATATTTATTCAAGATACTACAGGCGAAATAAAAATAAATTTCTATGGAACAAGGTTTAGACTGATCGGAGCTAAAAACACAAATCGGTCAACTAATGTAGAGGTGTTAATTGATGGAGTTTTGGATCAATCATTCTCTCAAAATGGAGCTCTATTGTATAAATCACTTGATTATGAAAGGTCAGGGCTTTCATTAGGCAACCATAGTATCATAATCAAAGGCAATGGATTATATGGATTTGATGCTATTGACATTGATGATAATGGACAACTTATAGCTAGTATTGGTTCCCGATTACCAACTCCAGATGAGTGGTGGAAGAGGTATGATGATAATAATTCGGCTATTAATTATGAAGGAGTAGGTTGGATTTCCGCTACAGGTGATCCTAATACTTATGCAGGGACAGCCCACTATACTTCGTTGAATGGAGAATCATCTAATAGGATCAAATTCAATTTTTATGGAACAAAATTGAGAATCATTGATCTTTATTGGACTAATAGAGTGAATAACGTGACCATAGAAATTGATGGAGAAGTCTCTACATGGAATCCCAACAATCCAGCGAATAAGTATCAAGTATTGGTTTTCGAAATATCAGGTTTAACAAAGGGTTTACACGAAGTGAAATTATCGACAACTAGTTCGAGTGGAACATTTTCTCTTGATGCTATAGACATTGACCTTGATGGTCGATTGTTCCATCCAGATGAAGTAACAAGTGTTACTGAACTTGAGATTGGTAAGCGTATCAGATGTCATTACCAGACTTCAGTAGCGAACAACGTTGGATTGTTTAGCGGATTAGGAGAGCAATCTTCTGATCTTATTCCTATATCAAGTTCTGCAACACCGAATGGTGATTTTTACTTCATTATGGTAGAAGATGGGGATGATCACAAGCTGTTGGTCGCTGATCGAAATATTCAACACAGCATAAGTTGGGACTCTATAAATGCAAATGGAATGGCTGGTGGTGGCGGTGCACCAATTTCATTATTAAAGACAAAAGAGATTTCAACCTCAATTCGACTTCCCACAGGCGGTATCAACGCAACGGATAAGGATAATGAATGGGATAAATATATTGTTAACTCTGCACTAAATGGAGCGATCAGTTCTGGTAGCAATGGTGTATGGAATTGGAGCGGAGCCGCATCATGGACTTCTACAACAAATACTGGTGGATCAGCAAACAGAACTGGACGAGGTGGCACAGGCGGAAATGTAGGAGCGAGTGGATATAATCCAACGTCTTATGTGGGTGCTGCTGCTGCAACTGGCTTTAGACCATTAATGGAAATTGAAATTCTCCCAATGTTTAGATCATTAATTAAGCATGACGCTGAATACAAACGCTTTAAATTGGGGAGCTCTAAAGTGGATAAAACTCTAATCATTACTCCTTTAATGACATCCAATACTACTCCATCAGGTGTAACAAGTGCAAGTAGCATATATAATTCCAGTTATGAAGGATGGAGAGCATTTAATGGTGGAGCAACAGGTACAGAAGATTGTTGGGCTTCAAGTGCTGGCAGTCCTAGTGGGCATCTAGCATATAAATTTAATGATATAACCACATTAAGTATGTATTCCATAACGTCAAGAGACGCATCAGATTTAGGTTCAGCACCTAAAGATTGGACATTTCAAGGATCTAACGATGGGATTAACTGGAGTGTAATTCACACGGTGAGCAACTCAACAGGATGGAGTCAGAAAGAAACTAGGCAGTTTGTTTTAGATAAAGAATATTCATACTTCAATTATAGACTAAATATTACATCTAATAACGGACTGAACTATACTACAGTAGGAGAATTGGAATTAATTAAGAAGAGTATAATTGATGCAATTCCATCTGAATGGAGCATGATTTCAGTAACTTTACCATCAGAAAGCACTTTTATTAATGATGGAATGGATGATCTGTCTGTATTTGATAGAAAGAATGTAGATTTAATTCAGATTATGACTGCCAATGGATCACTAGGATCAGGAAAATTGTTTAAAGGAAGCATTGATCTGAAGAAGTATATTGAAATAAAAAATGTGAGTGTGAAGTAGAGTATGTATGCTCTACTTCTTTTTTTATTTATATGAAAGGAGATAGATTTATGACAGGTGTATTTTGGCAACAACTACCTGGTATCACATTGTCGAATGATGATCTAACTGCAACATCACTAAACCATAATTATGCTGCAGTTGCTACAATAGGTAGGAGTTCGGGTAAGTGGTATTGGGAAGTGGTTTTGTCGGACAATTTAGCAATGATTGGTGTTACTAGCGTCACAACGGGTGTGAAAGTATGGAATACAGTTAATCATAGGGGATATTTCTCTGACGGTAAGAAATGGAGTGGTGCTTCAGGAGTAGCTTATGCGAACACTTTCATTATAGGAGATACAATAAGTATATTGATGGATTTGGATAATGGCACATTGGAGTTCTGGAAAAATGGGGTATCACAAGGAGTTGCATTTAATGACTTAAAAAGTCTTGGAATGATTTATCCAACTCATGGTAGCGGAGCAGCATCAACAGCATCCACTGTAACTGCAAATTTTGGAAAAAAAACCTTTAGATACAAAATGCCTTCTGGGTACGAGAGATATCAGGGATATGAAAATAAAATCTTACTTTCATCAGGCGATAAAGCATATTCTCTAATGAAGAAGTTTTCAGATAATTTGATAGCAATCATGACATCTAACACCACTCCAGCTGGAAAAGCATCTGCAAGTAGCATCTACAGTAATAATTATGGGGCGTGGAAGGCGTTTGACAGATTAGATGATCAATTTCTTTGGGCATCAACATCTAAAATTGGCTGGCTAGCATATGAGTTCTTTAAACCTGTAGTCATTGCTAAATATACTTTACTGGCAAATAGCGCAGAGTTAACTCAAGCACCTAAAAACTGGAAATTTGAGGGTTCTAACGATGGTGTTAATTGGACTGTATTAGATGCACAAACCAATCAGGTTGGATGGCAATCAGGAATGAAAAGAGAATTTGTAATTATTAATAAGAAGTCTTTCATTCAATACAGGGTAAACGTAACGGATAATAACGGAAGTAGTCTGTTATCTATCAGAGGTTTTGAAATGTATAATTATGAAATTAATCCAGATAAATTGGCTATCATCTCTAATCAATCAGAACAAACTTTTATTAGATATGGTATGGACTTATTAGTTGATATTGACCTGTTTAACGGAGTCCTGTCCGTTGAAACCAAAGATAATGTATTAAGTTCAGGCAAAACCTATGAGCACACAATTGATATGTCAAAACGCCGAGTGGATAAAATTACGCTTAGCTAAATTTATGAGGAGCACATCTATAAGGTGTGTTCTATTTAATTTTGAAAGGAGAAGGGTTGAATGGTAACATACACAGAAAATTTGATCCCTATCATGACATCAGATACCACTCCAAAAGGTAGAACTTTTGCAAGTAGTTTTAATCTCAATGGTGCGTTTATGGCATTTGATAATTCTGATACCTATGGATTTGTGAGTGGGAATGGTAGTGTTGGACAACTTGGATATGAATTCGTGAACTCTGTTAGAATTGGCAAGTACGTTGTTAGGAGCTTATCCTCAACTTACTTTGCTCATATGCCTAAATCATGGACATTCGAAGGCACTAATGATGGTGTTAGTTGGACTATTCTCGATACACAGTCTAATCAAATATGGACAACTGCAAATACAGATAAAGAATATATTATTGATTACAATAAAGCTAAAAGATACAAAACATATAGGTTAAACTGGACATCCAACAATGGGGGGGCACAAGTTGTAATAAATGAATTGAAAATGTTTGGAGTCGGTTATTTTGATAAATTCTTGATTTCATCTGAAGACACGACATATTCATTGTACAGAAAGATCGGCAAACCTCTAATTCCTTTGATGGACGGATATGAGAATACAATTGGTAGCGTTATTGGATCAGCAAGTTATTCGACTGGCTACACTTGGAAAGCCTTTGATAGTGATGATACTACCGCTTATGGGACTAACTTCATACCAGATTCGTCAAAACCAATTTATGTAGGCTTCAGATTCAATGATCCTGTGTGTGTAAAAAGATATTCTTTTTTAGCGGGCCTGAGAACATTTAAATTCATGGCATCCAATAATGGAACTACCTGGGATACCCTTGACACCCAAACGTCACTAGTATCGAATACTTCAACAATACAGATGTTTGATATACAGAACGATAAGCTTTATAGCTATTACAAACTAGAAGCGACATTAGCGACTAGTGGAAATGCTTGGGTGAGCATTTTTTCTGTTCAGTTTTATGGATTGATGCCTTCTATTCTATTAGAATGCCCTTCTAGCGAGGGGAGTTATATTCGGAATGGTATGGACAAAGGATTTCAAATCGATACAGTTGAAGTGTTGAATGTTAAACAACATATTAAAGAAGATTCAATTCCGCTAGGATCAGGCAAACTCTTCAGACAACCAATCGACAGGGAGAAGCATAGAGCAAAAAAAATTATATTAGGCTAAATTTATGAGGAACACATCTATATGGTGTGTTCTATTCGTTTTGAAAGGAGATGTTTAAATGGCGAAATACAGCAATAATATTCTTCCAATTTTTACGTCCGCAAGTCCTGTAGATGGTGTATCAATAACAGCAACACCATTCGTTTCTGGATTTGAAGGTTGGAGAATACTTGCGTCTTCAGGCAATGGATGGTATCCCAACAACTCTACATCTGGAAGAGATAGTGGTGTTATTATTATTGAGTTAGACAAACAAAGAAAAATCGGAAAATATGAAATTGAGAGTGGAAGCTATTTTCCGAAAACATGGACAGTGCAAGGTAGTAATACAGGACTTTTTTCTGGCGAACAAGAAGTACTTGCAACTGTATTGGATAGTGAAATTGCACCAGATGGCGTAGAGACTAAGACTTTTATTATTGAAAATCCTAAAAGCTACAGATACTATAAGTTCGATATAACTAAATCGGCTACAGGTACATTTCTTCAAGTGCGTAAGATAAAGATGATGGAGAAGCTTCCAGAACATAAATTCTTAATTTCATCTGGTGCCGAAACACTTTCTATCGTTGCTGGAAAGAAAATCAATGATACTGCAATACCAAAAATGACTTCTGATACAGCACCATCTGGCAGGGCTTTTGCTGAAAGTGTTTATAACACAGCTTATGCTCCTTGGTACGCATTTAATGGTGTTGATGATGCAGAGGGATACGCTTCGCGACAGAGCAGTGGTGGAGTAGGGTATTTAGGATATGAATTCAGTGATTCTATATCATTATATAAATACGCTGTTCGATCTTGCGGATCAAGTAGTCTAAATAAAATGCCGAAGGATTGGACATTTGAAGGCAGTAATGATGGATCTAGTTGGGTTGTACTGGATACGCAGATTAATCAAACTTGGACAACTCAATATACAGATAAAATTTATCTATTAGATGAACATGTCCATTATATGAAATTCAAGATGTATCGTTTAAATTGGACAGCTAATAATGGATTTGCAAATTATACAGATGTAAATGAATTGAAGATGTTTGAAATAATCTTTCCAAAGCATATCAAACTCCCTTCTGCATCTGAAGAAATGTTTGTTAGATATGGAATGGACAAAGGAGATAATATTGATTTGTTTGCAGATACTGGATCAATCAGTTTTCTAAATATTTCACCTGCAACGCTTGGTTCAGGCAAAGTCTTCAAGCAAAAAATAGATACAACTAAAATACCAATCAAGAAAGCATCAGTTACATAACTATGTGAAATGATTGTTTGATTTAGAATTTAGAGAGGAGTGAGACAATGGCAACAATAGGACAATTTTTACCATCTCCAGAATCGGGTTGGCAGAGAATTGATGATCGACATGAGCTAATCACCTACGCTGGAAGTAGTTGGTCAAAACCAGCATCTAGCGATTTATATAACAATACAGCGATGTTAGCATCGACTAATGATAGTACTGTTAAGTTTACCTTTAAGGGTACTAAAATCAGGTTAATCGGTGCTCAATATACAACTGGTAGTAGTGATATTAGTGTCATCATAGATGGAGTAGTTGAAAAAACCACTCAGAATGCTGGATTAGTTTATCAAGTTCTTACTTATGAAAAATCAAGCTTGACTAATAAAGTCCACACTGTCGAAATTAAAAATAATCAAAACGCAAATATTTGGATAGATGCTATTGATATTGATAGTTCTGGTGAATTTGGTGCTACTGGCTTGTACAAAACGCTAGTCTTCCATGCCGATCAATATAAATATATCAATGGTACGAACTGGACAACTCTGATTAATGCAATTCCAACGGAAAATGATTATAAAGAATTCGGGATAGATGATATCACTACTATTCCAGAAGACATGTGGGTAAAGTTGGTAGGCGAAATAGAATTGTGTTATTACACAACAGATTCAAGAGTTTCGAATGCATCCTTTAACATCGAAACCGAACCTTTTACTCTCGAAGAGGAGTGGGCAGACAAGGATATTGAAGTACTTTATTATACAGACGATCCCAATGCAACAGAATCGGTGGTAACAATCGAAACCGAACCCTTCACCCTAGCCGAAGAGTGGGAAGACAAAGAGATCAAAATCATAGAATACACTGATGACCCCAAACAAACCGAATCAACGATCACCATTGAAACTGAACCGTTTACCCTCTACGATGAGCTGGGTGATAGTGTAGACGTTCTATACTACACAGACGATCCCTCCAAAACATCAGCGGAACTAAATATCACGGCTAACTACTCCCCATTGGATGAACTTGAGGGAGATTTTGACGTGGTTACGTGGACGAATGATGAAGAGGTAATTGCAGGGAATCGGGACATGATGCTAACGTATGACGCGCTACCGTTTGAACAATTAATTGTGCAACCAACAGACATAGCGTTATATGGAGACGTGAAAAAGGTTGTCGCTACGAAAGTAACGGAGAACAGTCCGGAAGGTATATTAAGAATGGCTGCTTCGTTCGACTCAGGGCTCACATGGAAGACATACCGTTTCAACAAGTGGCTTGATCTGGATATCCAGGATACAACGTTATTCAAAAGAAAAGGAATGAACCTGGACACACTCAACGCCATCCCTGAAAAGGATCTAATAGCTTTAACTCGAATTGCCTACTACTTCGATAGCAGTAAGCATTATGAAAACAGCTATTCGCTTGACGAAGTGAAAATGGTCGTTGATGCACCGCGACATGCAGTGGAGTTTAGAGATATGTCACTGCAACTGTTAAACACCACAGCCACAATCGACCTGACCTTCTCTGGTAACAAACTTACAGGTGTGCTGGATGATGCAGATCACGGCAAGGTTAAATACCGCGTCTTGTTGAACGGTAAAACGTATTATCCGGCGGATGGCAATTTTACACGACTAGCAGCATCTCCATTCAATATTGAACTCAATATTGACGAGAGAAATGTTAATTTTGGCGTAGAGAATACATTGAAGGTTGAATTTCAGGATTATTGGGGTGCCGTAGACTCACGGGAAATCAAGTTTATCGGATCGTATTCAGGATTAATGTTTATGGATGAGTCTGGAGATTTTCTTTCAGATACCTTTGGTGGTATTTTGAAAAAACTTGATTATGGGGTGATCATTGCCGGACAGACGACGTTAACAAAGAAAGTCAGAATCAAAAACTTGCTTGGTTATGCTGTGGATCATGTTTACCTGGAGATGGATAAGAAATTCGAAACGGATGGTGTTGAAGTCCAATTATCCAGACAGGCCGACCCGTTTCTTCCGATCGATTATCTGACCTATGGTCTGATTCAACCGGAGGATAGCATCGATTTTTATATTCGTATCGCAACTGATATTCATGCCAAGCCGAATCCTAATGGCAATTTTGAAATGAAAGTCACAGCAGACCGGGTGTAGCTCTCAATACAATGAGACAGGAAGTGAGTGGAATTAATAACGGGGAGACTCTATTAGATAGTTATATACATATTAAAAGTCCGGAAAATCGTTTTACAGCAAAGTATATTCTGTACAATCAGGTGGATGAAGAACTGTCTTCAACCCTAATAGCTGCTACAAGAAAAGTGTCCGAGATCGTCTCTAGTGTATCTGTACGTGTCAGACGGTCACAGGAATTGAGCAATTCGCTATCGGTGATGTACAGGTCGCAAGGAGATCTGAGCGCAACCATTCAAGCGGCATCCAAAGTTGATCTTGGAGGCATGTTGTACGTTCGACCACATAACCGTGCACACGGCAAATATGAATTACTGGAAGCACCGCGTGTGACTGTTAACCTGAAGCCTGTTGCTGATGCGACCACACGAAGCCAAACTCACCTGCAGACGCTCAACTTTGGTGATACACAGCGTATGATGATCGGTAGAGACGAGATAGAGCAATTCGAATCGTTTATACATTTCGGTGATTTGGATACTAAAATACCTGATCTGTTATATCTGGAAGACGCTAAATTGAGGTTATATTACACAGGAACCCTGGCACCTGGAGCACACATTGAGCTGCATCAGCCTGATACGTTGTGGCGTGAGTACGGGATTACGTATGCGAACAGACCTCATTCCATTCAGCTCTTATCGTCCAGTTATACCCTGGATACGACTGAACGTTATGTTGAGTTTGATATGATGGAATTATTTCAAATATGGAGAGAAGGTATTCTTTCAAATGTTGGAATGATTATTCAGTCTAGCGGTAACACGCCGATATATTTCAACACTCGTGAGTCTTCCAAACCACCTGTTTTGCAGATTAAATATATTACTTCTCAAATCTATTCTATCGGTCGAACCGAAATCGAAAGTGAAGTTTTTATTTATGGTGCAGGTCGCAAGGAGATTAGTTCAACGTTAGTTGTACACAGTGATATTGGGCTGGATTGGCTCAAATCTCAGTTGTACGTCCACCGATATGAGGATCACATGCATCATGATATACCTCAAGTAATCGCGGTCAGCCGTCCAGACCTGGATGTAGATCTGATAGTAGCTAAACGTATAGATGCGGAACTGAATTCGAACATTTCTATTGCTGAAAGTAGGACAGAAGAGAAAGAAACATGGGTTTCAATTTCTAAGCCCGAGCTTCATTCGCAGTTCATTACTGCTATACGAACAACTAAGGATACAGACGGTAATCTTGCCATTAGAACAGGTCTGGACGACGAAAAAACTGTAGAAATCGCAGTGTCTCATCCTGACTTTCCTTCAGTTATTACGGTAGATAGACAAATGTCTCTTGTCAGTACGTTAACGATATCACAGTTGTTCGATGATGGACGGGATACGAGTTTAATTGTATCCGTACCAGATATTCATGCTTCATTGGAAGTCTCCAATTATATAAAAGCAACTTCAACGTTGGGATCTTTGCTTACGGTCATGTACGACGGTGATTCGACTGTGATTTCGGAGATTAAGGTTAATAACCCTGATCTGAATAGTGATCTTCAAGTCAAAGCATTAGATCATGATGAGAGGGCAGCTAGTCTTGAGATTCCTTACTTAGCAGAGCAGCTTGGGCAATTATATATTTCAAGACCTGATGTGCTTTCCAGCATTGAGGTCAAGTATATGGATGTTTTGGATGCACACATTAGTATCAAGGAAAGAGAATACTTGGATAGCTATCTTCAGGTGCGAGAGTGGAAGGATATGCAGTCTACAGTAGATGTGAGACAGATTGTCGATATGGCTACTGAAATGACAATTTCCAAGCCTGATCTGGCTGCGTATATCCGACCAAGAGTTGTTGCAAATGAAGAATTGGATTCGATCACAAGTATCCGTAAACGGGATGCCAGTGATTTAGTGACCACAGTAATTGTGAAGAGTCCAGGAAATCAAGCGTATTTTTACATTTTATAGAATGAGTACATTATCAAAGAGGGCGTTGGCCCTCTTTTTTTTTACGTTTAGGATTTGCCCAACTCTAAGCATCTGTACTTTATTATGTAACAGTCATCTTCTCGTTATGATACAATGTGTTCATCACATATTAAGGAATGAAGAGCATGCGTCAAGAGGACAGCGTATTTGAACAGATTATGAAGCAGAAAAGATTGAAGCCTATCAAGCCTGAAACTACAAAAATTCAAGTTAAACCAATACATAAAAAGAAACTAGCTCAGGAGCCATTAAGTGATTTGGATGTCCAGTTCAAAAAGTCGGTAGCTGAATCAATAGACCGCAGTGTACTGCATAGACGTGTACTGGGAATTAGAAGAGAGTTAACGGAGATAAGACGATTAAAGAATGATGAGCATACGTTTTAAGGTAGGCCCAATTTGGCTCACTTTAGACGACGCTTTAATCCGTTTTCATATGGTGTGAATTCCATTTATAGTCTATTTTAACCAGTTAAATTTATGATAGCAAAGACGTAGAAAAAGATATAGACGCCGATGTGGTTGCTTTTGAATCTAATTGGGTGAGGGTCAAAAATAACCATCTCCACCTCCTGAAACAGAGATTGATGATAGGTGGTGATTATATACTTGCGCCCTCTGTTTTTTATTTTCTTGCGATATATTGATGTATTGATTATTTCTAATAGCTTTATCTGAAAGTGGAGAGGAACGAACAACAGGTTCTCTATTGCTACTACAGTCTTTTTTCGGTGATTTCTTTTGTTGTTTTCTACATCCATAACCATGTTTAGGATTTGTCTTTTTGTTCGTACTTAAAGTTGTTAGAGGAGAGTCTGCCTGAATCTTATAATAATAGTTATATGGTTCAAAAGAGATAGACGTAAAGAAACAAATTGAATGTAAAATGAAAGATAAATTTTATGCCGGTATTTAAGGCCTGTTTCAATGAACATCGCGGGATGAAATGGCAATTATTTAAAGACATTAGTCATTATTTACTATATAATTAGCAATGTAAATAGTACATTAGGAGGTAGTGTTTTGAAGTTGTTAAGAATTTTAGCTTGGTTATTTGTTCCTTTCATTATGATTTTTGTCTCATGGAAGAAGCTTGGCAAGGTTGCGAAAATCGGCGGTGCTATATGGGCTGGCTTTATTTTATTGATAATTGTGATACCAACTGAGGAAAAGCCAAACGTGACAGCAACCGTAGAAACAGATGCAGTGGCCTCACAGGAAAAAGCACCAAAAGTGGAAAAGGCAGTTGCTGTGGTTGATACAAAAACCGAGAAAAAAGATGATCAAAAGGCTAAAGAAGAGGCTAAGCTGAAAAACGAAACTGACGCTGCTGCTAAAAAAGCCAATCAAAAAGAAGTATTAGCATTTGAAAAATCAGTTTATGCATTTGAAGAGACTATGTCTCCAATTATGAATACATATCAAGAAGCTATGACAGGTTTAGGAAATGGTACGGTTGACATCTATACTGTCTATGAAGCAACAGAAAATGCACAGAAGGCCGCCAAACACTTGCAGAGCAAATTCTATAATTTAGATGTTCCAGAAAATCTCCCTAAAGATGTGAAACAAATGTTGAATGCAACGGCTTCGAACTTGAGTACAGCCTATTATTCTAAAGGTAAAGCGTTCGATGCAGTTCTTGAGTTCTTGGACGATCAGAAGCCCAGTCATATGTCCAAATTTAAAGAAGAAATCTCTATGGCAGATTCATTTGTTATGAAGGGTATTTTGAAATTAATGGAAGCGAAAACTGCTGTTGGATTAGAGGTAGATTCAAAATAGGTTGATATTAGAATAAAAATGAGATGCCCGTTATAGGGCATTTTTTCATTTTTAAAAGATTAATTTTAACAGTAACTAAGCAGTCCTAATAGATCGGTTTTTTTATTTTATGAGAAAATAAAAAGAAGTCCAGTTCGTACTATATCGCATTTTTTGTCCTGTTAAAAAGCTGCCTCATTTCTGAGGTGGCTTTTCATATTCCAATGAAAGTGTATATCTATATCTAAGTCTGCGAGGAGAATTACCAACAGTATATTTGAACTGTAAGTACCTACATTTTCTCAACCACGGCAGGTGTCCACACGACAATCCAGAATGAGGCATACAATTATCGTGACCTGTGGAAGAGGAGGTGGATCGGGAAATTATGGTGACGATGGAGCCTATTGTAGTTGGAGAACATGTATTAGTTGGGGTAGAAGTCAAACTGCCCAAAACAACTTTGCTGACTATTAACACATCCAAAGGATATATCATGTGCGGAGCACTCGACGTGGGATTACTTAATGAGAAGCTCGGGGATCGCAAAATTATTGCAGCTCGGGCGGTTGGTGTGCGTACACTGGAGCAATTATTGCATGCACCTATGGAGTCGGTGACAACAGAAGCCGAGGCCATGGGCATTACGGTTGGCATGACGGGTGTAGAGGCTTTGTTGAAAATGATCTAAGCACTAACAAAAGGGCTCCCTATGGGAAGCCCTTATTTAACGCCGTAATACAGAGCCTGGCACATCGTAGCTCCCACCTCTATACACACGAACGCTTTCTATTAAATTAAGCTTCTTCCTTCGCGAACAAGGCAGCCAGATTTTCTTGGAAAGGTGCGCGAACAACGCCTTTTTCCGTGATAATAGCTGTTACATATTCGTTAGGCGTTACATCAAATGCTGGATTGTATACTTTAACACCTTGCGGTGCTGTACGTTTCCCAAATCCTTCAGTGACTTCTTCCGCAGCACGTTCCTCAATTGGAATGAGGTCCCCGGATGGAGTGGACAAGTCGATGGTCGACAATGGGCTGGCTACATAGAACGGAATATTGTGAGCTTTGGCAAGCACAGCCACGCTGTATGTTCCGATTTTGTTAGCTACATCGCCATTCGCAGCAACACGATCAGTTCCGACGATAACGGCTTGAATCCAGCCTTTGGACATCACCATGCCTGCCATGTTATCACAGAGCAGCGTAACGTCAATGCCGGCTTGCTGTAACTCAAATGCAGTCAGGCGTGCACCTTGAAGTACGGGACGAGTTTCGTCTGCAAATACCTTCAGGTGAATGCCACGTTCCTGTGCGAGATACATTGGAGCAGTTGCCGTACCATATTTCGCAGTAGCCAGTCCACCTGCATTACAGTGAGTGAGTACACCCATACCATCTTCGAACAATGGCAGTGCATTCTCACCGATCATGCGGCATACTTCTTCGTCTTCTTTCTGAATCAACAGAGCTTCTACTTCAAGAGCATCATTGCCCTCATCCAGGCTCAGGCCGGATTCAACGACCTCATTTGCTTTTTGCATCATGCGATCCAGTGCCCAGAAAAGGTTCACCGCTGTTGGTCGGGAAGTAGCCAGATGAGCACATATGGATTTTACGTGATCCAGCCAACCTTGAATGGTCGATCCGTCATATGACTTGGCACCCAGTACGACACCAAATGCAGCAGCAATACCGATTGCTGGAGCACCGCGCACTTTCATGGAGTGGATGGATTCCCATACTTCCTCAGGAGTGTACAATTTCAGCATGAGGATGGTTTCGGGCAGCAGACGCTGGTCAAGCATTTCAAGCTTGTCCTTTTTCCAGATGAGAGAGGACAGAGGCTGATATTCAGGGGTTGTCATGGGTGGTTCCCTCCGTTCCTTATGTTAAGCCTTAGTAGTAGTAACAGCTGTGGATACAATATCCAATACTTCGCCGATGGTATTCAAGCGACGATTGTTCTTGATCAATGCTTTACCAATGGACAACGCTTTACGCTGAGCATGTTCACGTTCAGTCGCATTTGGAATGGTATCTATATCCGCCACGTGAGCGAGTCCCACGATACGACGAACCATTTTGGCACCTGCAAAGCCGATCGAATCTCTGAACAATTGTTGCACATACAGATCCTGATAGCCTGGCGTTTTTGCCATCGGATCAACGAGGTCATTAACCCAGAGGGCACGGAAACGAGATTCGAATTCAGTCCATACATCACGAACCATATTCAGCAAAAGCGTCTCACGCTCACGCAAAGCAGTCTCATCCTGAATCCATCCTGGCAGGGATGCGTAATTCAAGAGCAGGTTCGCAAGGACTGCACCGACATCAAATCCCATGGGGCCGTAATATGCAAATTCGGGATCGATGACCTTGGTTGATTCAGGTGTAACAAAAATACTGCCTGTATGCAGATCTCCATGAAGCAATGCCTGCCCATGTGTTAGGAATTTTTCCCGCAGCAAGGCCACTTCAAGGTGAAGCTTTCCATCTGTACGAAGGGCTTCAGCCTCGTCCTCAATGGAAACATCATAATTATTTTTCTCAGCGATCCGGTAGGGTTCATCAAAGATCAGATCCTCCGTTATTTTGCATTGGTCCGGATTAATGAATCTGCCCTGTTGTTCCTTCTTCAATTGCTGATCCATGCCCAAGTCGGATGTGAAGAACAGCGTTCTTGCCATGAATTCCCCGATATGCTGTGCAAAAAGAGGATAGGAAACACCTTCGATCAGGCCTTTGCGCATGATCACATGATCACTCAGATCTTCCATAACCGTTAACGCAAGGTCATCATTGTAATGATACACTTCGGGTACCATCCCTGGACACAGACGATACTCTTCCTGAAGAATCTCACGTTCAATGCGGGCACGTACCAGAGAGAGCGGCCATGATTCTCCAACCACTTTCGCATAAGGAAGCGCCTGTTTGATAATGATACTTTTATCGGAGTTCTGATCCGTGATGTGGAATACCAAATTCAGATTGCCATCGCCGATCTCGTGACAATCCAGATTTGCATCTGCCGCAAATGGACCCGGTAATGTTTTGGCCAGTTCAATTGCATCCTGGGGGGTAAACGGGCGATATTGGGACAAAGGTGCCACCTCCATATATATGAAGAAACAGGAAAACCCACTTCTTTGCTTGGTATATGTCAGTATATCGGAAATAACGCGGTTTTTGAACTTTTTTTTGAGACAAGTCAAGTCGATCATGATTCGAACTTCCGGTTCAAGGGTAAAAACAAATAGGCCGGACGGTTGAGAGAAACGCCGTTAACAAGCCTCTCCACTACATGTGGTGACACATTATTAACTCTCTGTTATGCATTGCGGGACAACCTGCTTATCATGGCATGACAGACTAATTTTAAATAAAGGATGGGATTAATATGGCTACAAAAAACAAAACAGATCAAGCAAAATCGGTGGAACAAGTACTTAATCGTCAGGTAGCTAACCTGAACGTATTGTATGTTAAAATCCATAACTATCACTGGTACGTCAAAGGACCTAACTTCTTCACGTTGCATGTGAAATTCGAAGAGTTCTACAACGAAGTTACAGTACAAATGGATGAAATCGCAGAGCGTATCCTTACGCTGAAAGGTAGCCCAGCGGCTACAATGAAAGAGTATTTGGAGCTTTCCTCTATCCAGGAAGCAGCAGGCGGAGAAGACGCAAAAACAATGGTGCAAAACCTGATCGAGGACTTCGCTACACTTTCGAATGAATATCAGGAAGGTATCGAAGTTGCTGATGCAGCTGAAGATCAACCAACATCCGATATGCTGACAGGCTTTAAGGCTGACCTGGAGAAACACATGTGGATGCTTCGCTCTTTCCTGGGTTAATATAGCCAAGATTTTGCCTAATACAAGTGGGTCTCTTGCGTAAGCTTTCTGATCCCCGATCATGTTGTCAGAAACGCCCTGAGCGTCTATACTGCTGACAAGAACGATAGGGGAGGGGACCGCTTATGTTAGAACCAACGATACCGGCTTTAAAAGAATGGGCTTCTGCAATCAAAGCACTGGAAACGGGTCGCCAGATTATGGTGATGCGCAAAGGTGGGATTGTAGAGGAAACCCGACATTTTGAGCTGAAAAGTCCAGCGTTTTATCTGTATCCGACTTATGAACATCAGCGTAAAGAACTGATTAAGTCCTCGGATCAATCCTATGTTGAAGAATCACTGGCCGAATGGGTGCCCGAAGCTTCGACAATCCGTATTACTGCATATGCCGAAGTAACGCAGGATCTGGAGATACGAGATCAGGAGATGCTGGATCGACTTCTTGACTTTCATATGTGGACAGCGGATTTTGCCGAAGACCGTTTGAAATGGAAACGCAAAGATCCGCTCCATGTATTGATTTTACGTGTGTACCTTTTGAAAGAACCGATGGAAATCCCCGTACTGCCTGAATATAATGGTTGCCGTTCATGGATTTCTATTCCGAATGGTCCGGTGCCGCGCGAAATGACGCCGGTGGTGGACGTTGCGGATTTTGACGAACAGGTACAGAAGATTAACGAGATGCTCAAATTGTAAATGGTAACGTTATTTAACGGAGGGGCTTGTCCATAATATGGATGAGTCCTTTTTTAGATTAGTGTACAGCAGATGACATAAAAGCTTGAATTGCTGTGATTTTTCTCACTGTGCATTTGTGCTTAAGATGTTTTCTGATTTGATTCAATTTGTCTTTTACTATAGAATCAGAAAGAATAAGGTTTCATGCAAGGCACAAAGGTTCTTAGGAAATGACTTGATTATCATTGAGAATCAGTTTAGAATTATTCTAAAGTGTTCTTGCTTTAAGAATCGAGTACAGGAGAAATTCAGGGGAAGCCCTGTTCAGATATAATAGGCGCTTTTTCGTTTTCGACAACTAACATCAATTTAATCAATGGAGGGAAACAATACACATGGCTACGAATTTCGTCATTGAAGGTCTGAAAGCGACGATCGAAGGTAAGGAAATCCTTAAAGGCATCAACCTGGAAATGAAAGGTGGAGAAATCCACGCAATCATGGGTCCGAACGGAACAGGTAAATCCACTCTGGCTTCTGCATTGATGGGTCACCCGAAATATGAAGTAACAGACGGTAAAATTACACTTGATGGTGAAGATGTATTGGATATGGCTGTAGATGAGCGCGCACGTGCAGGTCTCTTCCTGGCTATGCAATACCCAAGTGAAATTGCAGGTGTTACTAACTCCGACTTCTTGCGTAGTGCAATTAACGCACGTCGTGGCGAAGGTAACGAGATCTCCCTGATCAAGTTCATTCGTCAAATGGAAGGTAAAATGAAAGAACTCGACATGAACCCTGAGTTCGCTCACCGTTACCTGAATGAAGGTTTCTCCGGTGGTGAGAAAAAACGTAACGAGATTCTGCAAATGATGTTGCTTGATCCGAAAATCGTAGTACTTGATGAAATTGACTCCGGTCTGGACATCGATGCTTTGAAAATCGTGGCTGACGGTGTGAACGCTATGAAGAGCGAAGACCGTGGCTTCCTGATCATCACTCACTACCAACGTCTGTTGAACTACATTACGCCTGACTATGTTCACGTAATGATGCAAGGTCGTATTGTGAAATCCGGCGGACCTGAATTGGCTCACCGTCTGGAAGCGGAAGGGTATGACTGGGTAAAGGCAGAGCTGGGAATTACAGACGAAACTGTAGGCCAAGAAGCGTAAAGACAAAACGGAGGAGGATTAATTAATGACTACACAAACAATTCTTCCGGTTGAATCTGAAGCGCTTCGCGCCTTGTCGGAAAGCAACAATGAACCCGGCTGGTTGACCGAACAGCGGCTTGAAGCTTTAAAGCTTGCGAGCGGGCTTGCGCTTCCTAAACTGGAAAAACAAAAAATCGAACGCTGGAATGTCAGCGAGTACGGAACATATAAAACAAGTGAAGCCATTTCTTCTTTGACAGAAGTACCTGCTTCTATCAAAGATCTGGTTCAGGATCAAGCTGAAGGCAGTCTGGTTATCCAGCGCAATTCCGGTACGGTATACTCCAAGGTGTCTGCTGATCTGGCAGCAAAAGGAGTTATCTTCACGGATCTGGCTACAGCGGTTCGCGAACATAGCGATCTGGTAAAACAATATCTGAACACAGCAGTGAAAGCGGATGAGCATTCCCTCGCTGCATTACATGCGGCACTTTGGAATGGCGGGGTCTTCCTGTATGTTCCGAAAAATGTCGAAATCGAAGTACCACTGCAAGCAGTGTTGCTTACGGACGACGCATCTGCAACGTTTGCACCTCACGTGCTTGTAGTTGCAGAAGCAAACAGTTCAGTAACTTATGTTGATAACTATGTATCTGGTGAATTGTCCGCACCTGTTTTCCATAATGGTGTTGTGGAAGTATTCGCAAAATCCGGTGCTAAAGTACGTTTCGCATCGGTTCATCAACTGAGTGTGAATGTAACTGATGTTTCATTCCGTCGTGCAGTGTTGGAGAATGATGCTTCCATCGAGTGGATTGTAGGCGAAATGAACAATGGCGACACAGCGAGCAACACGATGACCGTGCTGAAAGGCAATGGATCAAGTTCTGATTCCAAAGTCATCGCTGTAGGTTCCGGTTCGCAGAAAATCAACTACACCACAGAAGCTCGTCACTTCGGTAAGAATACGCCAAGCCAGATGATTACACGTGCAGTTATGCGTGAAGAAGCTTCTGCAATCATCAACGGCATCACGAAGATTGAGAAAGGCGCTACCAAAGCTGATGGACAGCAGACAGAGAAAGTGTTGATGCTGAGCCCTAAAGCACGTGGAGACGCCAACCCAATCCTTCTTATTGACGAGGATGATGTAACAGCAGGTCACGCGGCTTCTGTTGGTCAAGTCAATGCCGAGCAGATTCATTACTTGATGTCGCGCGGAATTAACCGTACGGACGCCGAACGCCTGATCATCTATGGCTTCCTGGCTCCGGTGGTGGCGGATATTCCTCTGGAAGCACTGCGCACCCAATTGCAGTCCCTGATTGAGAAGAAGCTGGGACAATGAACCCGTCCATTCGCGAGCAGTTCCCGATCCTCCACCAGGAAATTAACGGACACCCGCTCGTATATTTAGATAGTGCTGCAACTTCACAGAAGCCTCATGCTGTGATCGAAGCAGTCAAACATTATTATGAGTATGAGAACTCCAACGTACACCGCGGTGTTCATACCCTTGGAAGCCGTGCAACTGACGCTTACGAAGGCGCACGGGAGAAGGTAGCCAAGTTTATCAATGCCCGTAGTACACAGGAGATTATCTTTACTCGCGGGACAACGACAGCCCTGAACCTGGTGGCTTCATCGTACGCCCGCGCCAATTGCAAAGAAGGCGATGAGATTGTTATCACGCAAATGGAGCACCATAGTAACCTGATTCCTTGGCAGCAAGTTGCCAAGGAGACAGGTGCAACATTGAAATACATTCCGCTTCAGCCTGACGGTCATATTGAATTGGCTGATGTCGAGAAGACGATTACGAACAATACTAAAATTGTAGCAATCGCTTATGTATCCAATGTTATGGGTCTGATCCATCCTGTGAAACAAATTGCTGAAATTGCACACCGCAATGGTGCTGTCATCGTTGTTGATGGGGCACAAAGCACACCTCACATGAAGGTGGACGTTCAGGATCTGGACTGTGATTTCTATGCATTATCCGGTCATAAAATGTGCGGACCAACCGGAATCGGTGCACTCTACGGCAAAAAGGCGCTGCTGGAGTCCATGGAACCCATTGAGTTCGGTGGTGAAATGATTGATGATGTGGGTCTGTACGAATCCAACTGGAAAGAGCTTCCCTGGAAATTCGAAGGTGGAACCCCGATTATCGCAGGTGCGGTAGGGTTGGGAGCTGCCATTGATTTTCTGGAGCAGATTGGTATGGATGAGATCGCACATCATGAGAGTGTGCTGGCAGCTTATGCAACAGAACGACTGGCCGAGATCGATGGGTTAACCATCTATGGCCCAGCCAAGCGGCATGTGGGTGTTGTTACCTTTAATCTGGGGGATGTTCATCCGCATGATGTGGCAACTGTGCTGGATGCGAGTGGCGTAGCCATTCGTGCCGGACACCATTGCTGTCAACCGCTAATGCGCTGGCTTGAAGTTAGCTCAACAGCTCGTGCCAGCTTCTATCTATACAATAACGAACAAGATGTAGATCGGCTTGTCAGCGCCTTAATCCAGACAAAGGAGTATTTTGGCGATGCAACTTGATGATCTGTACAGACGTGTTATAATGGACCACTACAAAAACCCGCGTAACCGCGGAACATTTGATAATGACGCTGTCACGGTGAATTTGAACAATCCAACGTGCGGCGACCGGATTTCACTGCAAATTTTGCTAAAAGACGGAATCGTTCAGGAAGCCAAATATACGGGTGAAGGCTGCTCCATCAGCATGTCCTCTGCATCGATGATGACAGAGGCCGTCAAAGGCAAAACGATGGAACAGGCACTCGATATCGCTAACCGTTTTTCCTCACTGATGAAAGGTGAAGAAGTCGATTTCGACGATTATGAAGATCTCGAAGCCCTATCCGGTGTGAACAAGTTCCCTGCACGCATCAAATGTGCCACTCTGGCCTGGAATGCATTACGCAAAGGGATTGACGAAGAGAACAAAGTACAATAACGATAGGGAGGTAGAGCAAGATGGCTAAAAAAGCACCAGAAATGGAAGAGTACAAATATGGTTTTCGCGATGAGCACAAATCCATCTTTCAAACCGGTAAAGGTCTGACTGCAGAAGTGGTTACCGAAATTTCCAAGATTAAGAATGAACCGGAATGGATGTTGGAATTCCGTTTGAAATCCCTGAAGCAATTCGAAAAGATGCCAATGCCGAAATGGGGCGGAGATCTCGACGGATTGGATTTCAATGAAATTCAGTACTACGTTCGTGCTTCTGAAAAACAAGGTAAAACATGGGAGGAAGTTCCTTCCGAAATCAAGGAAACCTTTGATAAATTGGGTATCCCTGAAGCAGAGCAAAAGTTCCTTGCAGGTGTATCGGCTCAGTATGAGTCCGAGGTTGTATACCACAACATGCAAAAGGAATTGGAAGACCAAGGTGTAATCTTCATGGATACGGACACGGCTCTGAGAGAGCATCCGGAAATCCTGCGTGAATATTTTGCAACGGTTATTCCACCAGCAGATAACAAATTTGCTGCATTGAATAGTGCGGTATGGTCCGGAGGAAGCTTCATCTACGTGCCTAAGGGCGTTAAATGTGAAGTACCTCTGCAAGCCTACTTCCGGATTAACTCCGAGAATATGGGACAATTCGAGCGTACACTCATCATTGCGGACGAAGATAGCTTCGTTCACTATGTAGAGGGATGTACAGCTCCAATCTACAGCACGAACTCACTGCACAGTGCGGTTGTTGAGATCATCTGTAAGAAAAATGCTCGTGTTCGTTACACAACGATTCAAAACTGGGCACCAAACATCTACAACCTCGTTACGAAACGTGCGGTTGCAGAAGAAAATGCAACGATGGAATGGGTCGATGGTAACATCGGTTCCAAACTGACGATGAAATATCCAGCGGTTGTACTGAAAGGCCGTGGAGCTAAAGGTTCCGTACTCTCCATCGCTGTAGCTGGTAAAAACCAGCATCAGGATGCAGGTGCGAAAATGATCCACTTGGCTCCGGATACAACATCTACGATCGTTTCCAAATCGATCAGTAAACATGGTGGTAAAGTAACGTACCGTGGTTTGGCTTCCTTTGGACGTCAAGCTGAGGGCGCGAAATCCAACATCAAGTGTGATACACTCATTCTCGATAATGAGTCCACATCGGATACAATTCCTTACAATGAAATCATGAATGATAACATCATGCTGGAGCATGAAGCTACAGTATCCAAAGTGTCTGAGGATCAACTCTTCTACCTGATGAGCCGTGGTCTGACTGATGCAGAAGCAACACAGATGATTATCATGGGCTTCATTGAGCCATTCACGAAGGAATTGCCAATGGAATACGCCGTTGAGATGAATAGATTGATCAAGTTCGAAATGGAAGGTTCCATTGGTTAATCCAATGCAGCGCCTTTCGAAGCCGTAAAGCTGAAGCTAGTTGCTGATGTTAAGCGGTAGATATCTTTTTATGTGATCGAATACCCTCTAGAACAGACTTTCTAAAAAGTCTCTCTAGGGGGTATTTTTATTCAAAAAATCTGGGGATAACAGTGATCAGAAGATTATTTGTTATCGGAGTGGCAAGCGACTCTCCAATTACATAAAGGAGCACTCGGACGGGAACGCAGTTATCGTATTTGGGGATACCAATACACGGTACACCCGTGCCGCTGACAATATAGAGCTACTCATGTCTGAGAATGGTTTAAGAGATCCATGGATCGATTTGATTCGAGGTGGGAGTATTCCCGCTGATGGAGAAGCCCTTATGGATGCAAGCAATTTAAATGGACCCAACTATGAGATCGTGGACAAAATTTTGTATCGCGGAAGTAAAGCGTTGTCTCTGAATGCACAGAGCTATCGGTTAGAAAATCAAACATTTGTTGATCCGAGTGGGAAGCAACTCTCCGATCATTATCCGATTACAGCGGAATTTGTGTACAGCACATCTTCTCAGTACCAACTAAGTTCAACAATCGGAGGATCTGGAGGAAGTGGGTTTAATGATCTAAATCATATTCCGGAGTCCAGACCTAGTTCAGTGGTACTTAACTCGGGCAACCGTGTAGACGGCATTTCAACGTTGTACAGGGATGGAACGAACCTGGCACATGGTGGTCAATCCAACATTGTCACACTGAACCTGGCAGACGGAGAGTACTTAACTCAGGCTACAATTGGTCAGGTGACACGTAATGGAGATAAACGGATCTTTTACGTGGAGTTGTCCACCAATCTTGGAAATAAAGTAGAAGGCGGACAAAAGACCACAGAACAAATCAAACTTGAGGCACCAGCGGGGTGGTACATTGCCGGATTTTATGGAAGAGCAGGACAGGAATTGGATCAGCTAGGCGTCATATACAGACCTCTGAATTAGAAGTGAGCAGTGGTTAAAATGAAATAATAATATATACATCTCATAGAGTGTTCATATTAGCACAGCGCCGCTTGGAATATACCGTTGGAGAGACCATAAGGTTTCCTTAATGATATTCTGAGCGGTATTTTTGTGGAATAAAATAAGACCAATAGCACAAGCCATTTCATAGATTTAAGCATTTAATGATAGAAAAGGATGTGAGTGTATGAGCGTGAACCCTTTCGAGGGATATCGGATTACAAGTTCATTCGGCTATCGAATTCATCCTATTCATGGTGGACAGACATTCCACCGCGGAATTGATCTCGTGACAGAGCCCTGGAATGGCCCCGTCTACGCCTTTATGGAAGGCAGGGTACGTTTTGCTTCCAAAGGAGTTACAGGCTCCGGATTCGGCGGTTACGGGCTTACAGTTGCCCTTCAAGATCATCGTGGCTACTTGCATTGTTATGCTCACCTTTCGCGGATTGCCGTAACCGTTGGGCAGCGGGTGAAGCGAGGCCAGCTTATCGGTAATCAGGGAAGCACGGGTCAGAGTACTGGCCCGCATGTACATTATGAGATTCGTAAAACAAGTACACCATCTTACGGGTATACAGCCAGCGAAGATGGTGTGACGGAACCGGGTGCGTATCTACAGGCCGAATACGGAACTGGATCTCAGGAACAGGAGGCTCCGCCGATGACCACTGAGCAGAAGAAAATGTTTGAAGCTATGCAGAAAACGCTGGAGATTCAAGGGGGATGGATTCAGCAACAGGAGCAACTTTCCAATATGGATTGTCCCGCATGGGCCAAGCAAGCATTTGATTATTATCGACCGTTTATTATGAATGATAAAGGTAGTTATGAATTTTGGAGATTACTTGTTATCATGTACCGCAAGGAAAAAGGCATCCAGGTTCATTCGGAGTCCGATATATAGATCCCTGTAAAGAACAGGGAGTAGCAAAAGGCTAACCCACTCAGGTAGATGCAGACAGACAACCATTTATCGAATGTTGCCTGTTCGCCCGGTTCATTCCAACGGAAACGTCATATGTTAGGGTATACCTGATGAAGAGGAGGCAATCACATGAGCGAAGTAGGATATGGCTGTGGTGGCAATGTAGGCGGAGTAGGCGGCGTTGGTGGATACAATATGTTCACAAACACTGGTGCAATCTTGGTACTGTTCATTCTGTTGGTTATCATCACAAAAGCATTCTGCGTGTAATCCAACATGATTGAATCGGAATAGACAAAAGGGAAGCCGATTACGGCTTCCCTTTTGTCATACGCCAACCTATAAGTTGGTTATTTCAGTTACTATGGGGTTCTTCGTATACATGCTGTGTACAATGAACAGTTACTGTACATAAATCTCAACGATAGCAATATCTCTTTCTTTCGCTAAATCGATAAAGGCCGTAGAGGTCTGAACGAGTGGTCGGAAATAATCCGCAGGATTATTCATGACAATGAGCCCCGTCTGACCCGTGGTGAGCAGAACCCTTTTACCGATAAAATTAGGCAGCATATGCTTGATCAGTTCCTGTGTTGCTTCAGCATTTAACTGACCAAAGCTGAGGCTGTACAGTTCACATAGAACAGAGATCAGTTCCTGTTTGGTCTGGTATACCCGATTCGTCGTCATGGCGCTGTAAACGTCTGCTACAGCAGTTATACGGGCATATGGGTGGATCTCGTCTCCTCGCAGTCCATGAGGATAACCACTTCCATCCTCGCGCTCATGATGTTGAAGTGCAACCATTGCCAGAATTTCATCCTGCGTGGATTCTTTAATGATATCGTACCCATAGAATGTGTGTTTCTTCATTTCGTCAAATTCTTCCGTGGTCAATTTACCAGGTTTATGTAAAATCTCAGAAGGAATCTTGGACTTGCCGATATCATGAAGATATCCTGCTTTGGCTACAGTTAGACATTCCTCGGGGTTGTAACCCATCCAGCCGGCGATATAAAAAGCGAGCATTCCGACTTGCAATGAATGGTTGTACGTATAATCGCTATCCCCGTCCAGCATAAGCAACAAGGAGACAACATCTTTTTGTTTTTCCAACTGTTCTGTTAGGGTAAACAAAATCTCATCGACCTGTGTCTCATCAATAAAACCCTTCTCCATCGCTTGTTGAAATAGAGATTCAGTACCTTTGATCGTATCGTTAAACAAATTAGTTAACAGACGGGTTTGATCGGAAGGTAAGGTTTGTGCATCAGAGTGTAGGTCGGATGGTGTGTGTTCTACATCTGCGTACTCGATTCCATGTTGCAACAGTTTGGATAGGTCATCTTCACTGAGGGTGGAACCTTTCATCAGCATGTGGAGACCCGAACTGTTGTATACATCATTTTGTAACAGGTCACCCGGTTTAAGATCAGTAACATGCACTCTCACGTATAAACCACCTTTTCTCGACTAATATCGACACATATAATTATAATAACAAGAAAAAAATGGGTTGACAACGACTTATTTACTATTAACCCACTCTATCTAGAAGGTGTAAAGGCTCATTATTTAGTTCTCCATGGGGTTCCATGGTCCTAATTGATGTCCCTTCCATTCAGATCCATCTTCCCAAATTTCCTTTTTCCAGATCGGAACGGTCTGTTTCAGTCTCTCTATGGCGTAACGGCTTGCATCATAACAGTCGTTGCGATGAGGCGAGGAAACAGCAATGACTACACTAATCTCTGCTACATCCACTTTCCCGATTCGGTGACTGATTGCACATAATACACCAGGCCAGCGATCGGAGATTTCCACACCAATGGCTGCCATCTGAGAAAGAGCCATCGGCACATAGGCCTCGTATTCAAGATGGACGGTGCGCTGTTCACCGGTCATTTCACGAGTTGTACCTACAAAAGTAAGAGCTGCCCCGTGATTTGGGGTAATCACTAGCGCCGTTGTTGCTTCCACGGACAAAGTGGATTCTGTAATTAGAAATAAGCCATCTTCAGTCCGATGCTCTGGAACGTTAGAGCGAAGCTGTTCATCGGATATATCCGTACCATCGCCTCCAGAGACGGGAGGGATCAACGCAAGTTCATCTTCTGAGCTAAGTATAGTATCGGCAGGAGCGTACTGCTGGTTAACTGCCAAAAAGGATGTCCTTATCTGAGAAGCTGCCTCTGGGTAGGCCAGACTCAGTTTTTCTTTTAAATCGGCAGCGGTTGGAATGTCTCCAATGTACTCAAACTCCAGAAGGGATGTATTTAAACGTTCTGCAATGCCTGCAAATAGTTGAATTGTCAATTTCATAGATATGACTCACCTCTTTTTGATCTCTAAACCCTATAAATATATCATAACGACGCGGAAAATGTTATGCTTATCCATTAGAAGAATGAACGTTTATTGAAGAGCAGGGGAGGCGGTGTGATGAGCACCAGGGAGAAGCAAACGTTAACGATTCTGCACACCAACGACATCCACAGTCACTTCGGCTCCATGAGTACCATCGCCGCTATGATCAATGAGGAACGTGACCAAGGTGGCAACTTCCTTGTATTGGATATCGGCGATCATATGGACCGAATGGCCGTTGAAACAGAGGGAACACTGGGTACGGCTAATGTTGATGTTATTAACCTGACGGGCTACGATGCCATTACAATCGGTAACAACGAAGGACTAACCTTTACGCCAGATCAGCTCTCACAGTCCTACGCTGGACTTCTGTGTCCTGTGGTATGCAGCAATGTTGTAGAGCAAGATACTGGACTTGCGCCAGTGTGGATGAAACCTTCTCTGATTGTGGAGAAAGGTCCATTTCGCGTTGGTCTGCTGGGGGCAACGGCCCCTTTTACCACGTTCTATGAATTGCTCGGGTGGGATGTTCTGGACCCTGTGGAGTCATTAAGAGCTCAAGTGGAAGCATTACGTGATGAAGTAGATGTTGTGGTTATTCTTTCTCATCTGGGGCTTTCGACAGACCGGAGACTGGCAGAGCAGATTACGGGAATTGATGTTATTCTCGGTGGACATACCCATCATGTTCTCGAAGAACCCTTAGTCATTGGTCAGACCGTGCTGGGTGCAGCTGGAAAATTTGGCCAATGGCTTGGGAAAGTGGTTCTGGAACGAACAAGTGTGGGAGAACCTCTCCAACTGGTAAGTAGCGGTTGTATGGCTGCCAAGAGTATATTACTGGATGATCAGGTCGCGCTGGCAATCGCTACGAATCGTACGGAGGCTGAAAGGACACTCAATCAGACGGCAGTGATAACGGATCGGGTGCTGCCCATCACGTACGACCGGGAATCCCTGTTTGCAACCTTGCTTGCACAAGCTGTACGTCATTTCACGGGGGCACAGCTGTCTCTGGTGAATGCAGGTCAGCTTCTCGGAGATCTTCCACAAGGTAATATTACAAAAGGAATGTTGCATTCCCTATGTCCATCTCCTATAAATGCTTGTACAATATGCTTGAGTGGAAGTCATATTCGTGAAGCACTTGAGCAGTCCTTGTTGGACGAGTTTTCAGGTAAGCCCATTGTGGGATTTGGTTTTCGTGGTCATATTCTAGGCACGTTATGTATGGACGGAATAGAAGTTCAATACAACCCAGATGCGCCAGCCTATGAGAAGATCCAGACCATATCCATCAATGGGGAGCCTATGGACGAACAATGTGAGTATATCGTTGGGACACTGGACATGTTTACGTTCAATGTGGGGTATCCTCCTCTTGCTCATGGAACCCGTACGCTCTATCATCTTCCGGAATTCATACGCGATTTGCTGGAAACGGAAATAAAACGACCAGGGGCTCTGGACGACAGCCTGCGAGCCCGCTGGCATCAAAGCTAAATTTAAAGTGCTTGCCTTCTGCTGAAGCGGCGGCTAGTGGTAATTACATCTACGGAGCGGGAGAGGATAGGCTGTGCGTTTAGTACATATAAACTTATTGCAGCCTGGCATGAAGCTGGGGAAACGTATTTATAGTGAAGAAGGCCTTGTATTACTTAGTGAGGATGTAGAGCTAACCAGTCGATTGATTGGACGCCTTAAGGATCTCGGAGTCGGTTATGTGTATATTAAAGATGCTGCGACAGAGGACATCATTGTTCCTGAAATGTTGCAGGAAGAGACCCGAAGGAAAGCACTGGTCGAGATTAAACAGCAATTTCAGAGCATGTCAGGACTGAAAACAAAAAATCGGATTCCTCATTTCGGTAAAGCGCTTAGTGGTGTGATGAATGCGATTCTGGAAGACATCGGCAGTCAGAAGGAAGCCATGATTATGCTGATGGACATGAACTCCAGTGATTTTGACCTGTATAATCATTCGCTGAATGTATGTGTGTATACACTGGTTCTTGGTGTCGCTTCGGGTTACACACGCCAGCAATTAATGGAGATTGGCCTGGGTGCCTTATTGCATGATATTGGCAAGACTCAGATTGCACCAGAAATTCTGCATAAGCCTTCCAGATTAAGTGACGAGGAATTTAAAATCATTCAGCAGCACACTACATATGGACATCGTATTCTCAAAGACGAACCAGGTATACCGCTTCTATCTGCACATTGTGCATTGCAGCACCATGAGCGAATTGATGGCAGCGGATATCCCTTTGGGCTGAAGGATAAAGAGATTCATGAGTATGCCAAGTGGATTGCGCTTGCTGATTCGTATGATGCCATGACAACGAATCGAGTCTACAAGCAAGCCTTGCTGCCACATCAGGCCGTAGAGGTGCTGTATACGGGCTCAGGAACGCTTTATGAACAACGAATGCTGGAGAGATTCAGGGATTGTGTAGCGATCTACCCCGTGGGCCTATCGGTCACGCTCAGTACGGGAGAGGTTGGGGTGGTCGCAGCGATTCATCCACGTGTTCCTCAACGTCCACTTATCCGGGTGCTCAAGGATGCCGACGGCCAGACCTTATCTTCGCCCTACGAAATTAACCTGTCCACAGCACTGTCTGTGATGATCACAGGTGTAGAGGGTCTGGAGGATACACCTTCATCTGCCCAAAGTGAACGGTTGGAAAGCTGAACAAGCTTAGAAATGATTAGCGCTCATGTCGTAATATCGGGGCCGTTTCGTGATTCGGCCCGGAGTTACCTGAGTGTTTTTTGTCATGTAATGGACAGGGTCTACGTATGCCGGAGCATTCAAAATTGTGCTATGATAAAAGATAACTCCAAAAAGAGAAACACAAGGTATGATGTAAATAAAACTTTTTAGGTTAATAAAAGGAATAAGGTGAAGAACAATGACCATGCTAAACTCAGGATCGGTACAACCGATGCCTTTATCTCCAACGAATGATCCGTGGGATCCGATTGGCTCTCTGCGTACATATGGACGCCATGTGTTGACCAGTGTAGAAATGACTGTGACACATCTGTGTAACATGCGGTGTGAGCACTGTGCCGTAGGAGATATGCTTACGATGCGTGAAGCGCCGGCTCTTCCATTACCGCTGATGCTGAAACGATTGGATGAAGTGGAGCATCTGCAGACGATTAGTCTGACGGGTGGCGAGCCAAGCTTTAGCCAGAAAACAGTGGATGAGATGATCATCCCGCTGCTCAAATATGCCAAGGAACGTGGAATCCGTTCCCAAATCAATTCCAACTTAACGCTGGATATCAGCCGATATGAGCAACTTTTGCCGTATCTGGACGTTATGCATATCTCATTCAACTACCTGAATGCTGACGATTTCCATCAAGTTGGATTTGCGAATAGTGGCAGACCTGTGAAACGTGAAGTCGCGGTGAAGATGTATGAGAAAATGATTGAAAATTCCCGCAAATTAAGTGAAGCAGGCATGTTTATCTCTGCCGAGTCCATGATTAACTTCCGTACACACGACAAGCTGGATGGTATTCATCAATTGATTCGTGAGATGGGCTGTGTTCGTCACGAAGTGCATCCAATGTATAATTCGAACTTTGCTTCGTCGTTGCCCGTGTTATCACTGGACCATATGAGAGCAGCGATTCATCGTTTGCTTGATGCACGTGACAAAGATATGTGGATGCTCTTTGGTACTCTGCCATTCTTCGCGTGCAGTGCAGCAGAGCAGGATCGGGAACTGATCAACCGTTTATACAGCGAACCAAATGTGACGGTACGTAATGATCCGGACGGACGCAACCGCGTTAACGTCAACATGTTCACGGGTAATGTGTATGTGACCGATTTTGCCGATATCCCGGAATTTGGTAATATTCGTGATCGTAAACTGGATGATGTGTTCCATGAATGGTCAGCTGAACATCCGTTGAATCAAACGGTCAATTGCCATTGCGATATTGCATCCTGTTGCGGACCAAACCTGCTAGTGGCAGATATGTATTACAAAGGTGTGGATTTCAAATCGAGAAAGGCAATCACACGTTGATATTCCAGGTGTATTCCTGAAATAGATAGAAAAGGGGAGTTTCAACTTGGATATTCATACCGAATTTCATCTTGGGCAGCTGGTATTTAATCTGGTCTGTGTCTTTTTGCTCGTATTTTTGAATGGCGTATTTGTCGCAGCGGAATTTTCCCTTGTGAAAGTAAGGCAGACACGCTTAACTCAATTGCAGAGTGAAGGAAATCGTATGGCTGGTTATGCACTGAAGGTGAATAGTAAACTGGATTCCTATCTATCGGCAACTCAGTTCGGGATTACGCTGACATCGCTTGGACTCGGGTGGCTGGGAGAACCGGCCATCTCCGAATTGCTCGTTGAGCCACTCATGTTTAAACTTGGTGTAGGAGATACAGGGCTTATTTCGACCGTGTCGGTCATTATCGGTTTTTGTATCATTACGTTTCTGCATATTGTGCTGGGTGAGCTTGCACCTAAATCGTTGGCAATTCAAAAAACAGACGGAGTGGCATTGTTTTTATCTGCGCCCTTGCTGTTGTTCTACAAAATCTTCTTCCCGTTCATCTGGGTACTGAATGTATCGGCCAATGCATTGCTGCGTCTAGCGGGTATCGAACCTGCCAGTGAAGGCGAAGCTCACTCGGAAGATGAACTTCGTATTCTGATGAAGCAGAGTGCCAAAAGTGGTGTCATCGATAAAGATGAGATCAAACTGATGGACAACATCTTTGATTTCTCCGATATGCTGGCACGTGAAGTGATGCTGCCACGTACAGACATAGATTGTTTGTACACGCATATGTCTTTGGAAGAGAACTTGGAGATCATTAACGCAACCAAACATTCCCGGTATCCCGTAGCAGTAGAAGACAAGGATGAGATCATTGGATTTATACACATCACCGATCTGTTGCTGGCTAAACCGGAGCAACAACATGATCTGGCTTCACTTGTTCGTCCAATCTTAAACGTTCCTGAATCGATGGAAATCAGCCATGTGCTGCGTCTCATGCAGAAGAAACATTCACAGATGACGCTGGTTGTGGATGAATATGGTGGCACAGCGGGACTACTGACTGCGGAAGAAATTCTGGAAGAGATCGTTGGAGACTTGTATGACGAGTTTGAGGATGAGCGTCCGCATATGGAACGGAGTGGAGATTCATTTTCCATTGATGGTCGTTCGCTTATAGAAGAAGTTCATAAGTGGACCGGAGCCATCATTGAGGATGAAGAAGTGGATACCATCGGCGGATGGTTGTTTAAAGAGCTTGGGGGCAATCCATCCAAGGGGAAAACGCAGGAGCTGAATGGGTACGTTTTTGAAGTGGAAGAATCGACTCGTTTGCGAATTACCCGTGTTCGAGTGTACAAGCAATCTGTCCCTCAAGACATGAATTCGGAAGAAAAACCAGCAGAATAGAACTCGTTGCAGGAGTAAGATAAGACGAGCAAAAGTATGAAATGATGCAGATTACGAAGATCTGCCAGGATGTAAGACCTTTGGACGTTACCTGAAAGGGGAACGAACCGAAGGTCTTTTTTTATTTTAAAGAAGAATTTGGAGAAATTATGCACATAGTTCAAACGAATTTCGGATTAACTTCGGGGACAGCGTCATATGGATATAGAGACGGGAAGCGGGAAAGAACTCAGTGTTATTCAATATGCACCAACGATGTAATAAGGAGGCGTTGTTTTGTGAAAGATCCGCAACTTCGTGCTTACGCCCCTTTTGTGGGGCCGTTTGATCCTTGTCCGCCTGTAGAGATTCGAACGTATCTGGTTCCTCCGCAATTATTTATTCCATTTCAGCCTATGGGCTGGCCACAGTACAGTCCGGCAGAAGCATTAAGAGTGGGAACGTTGTGGCCTGCATTATACAGCCCTTATACACCAGCGAGATCAAAGGGAAGGAAGGTGGAAGTGGATGGAACCTGAAGTACCGAAACCCTGTGACCCTAAATACTACGAATTGCTTGAAGAACTTCAGGCGCTGGATTTCGTGTTAGTGGAACTGAATCTGTACCTGGACACCCATCCGGGAGACTTCCAAAGCATTGAGCAGTACAACAAGTTCAGTCAGGAGCGAATGCGGGTAGCCCATGAATTTCAGCAGTTGTATGGACCGTTGATGAACTTTGGTCATGCTTTCTCCAAGTATCCTTGGGAATGGTCTCAGACACCTTGGCCATGGCAAGTGTGACAACAGCAGCAGCCTCGGGTTTCCTTGCAAGACTATAAAGTTCGGGAAGCTCGGGGGCTGAAGAAGGGGCATTTTTTGATAACATAGAGGGAGGCGTCTGGCATGTGGGTGTATGAGAAAAAACTGCAATACCCCGTAAGGGTTAGTAAATGTGATCCTCATATGGCGAAATTGCTGGCGGAGCAATACGGGGGAGCGGATGGGGAACTCGCGGCGGCACTGCGGTATTTGAACCAGCGATATACGATTCCGGACAAAATTATCGGGCTATTGACAGATATAGGAACTGAGGAATTCGCTCATCTCGAAATGATTGCCACCATGATCTATAAGCTGACAAAGGACGCTTCGGTAGAACAGTTGCAAGAAGCGGGACTTGGGCCGAACTATGCGCAGCGTGACTCTGCCTTGTTTTATACGAATTCATCAGGAGTACCATTTACAGCAGCTTATATCGCTTCAAAGGGTGACCCGATCGCAGATTTGTACGAGGACATTGCAGCAGAAGAGAAAGCCAGGGCTACATATCAATGGTTGATTGACCTGACCGATGACGTGGATCTGCAGGATAGTCTGAAGTTTCTGCGGGAACGGGAGATTGTGCATTCCTTACGTTTCCGGGAGGCCGTGGAGATTCTGAAAGACGATCGGGATACGAAGAAGATATTTTGAACGTTTGGTATAAGGCAGAAGTCTGGCAGTCCATAAGGGCTGCCTTTTTGTATGAAAGGATCATATTATGAAAGGATTAATTTTAAAATAAAATTACATATAATTATATAATTTACAAATATTGTTGTAAAATACACTAGAATACTATACAATGAAATAGTAGTTAAAAATTCTATTTAGGAGATGATCATTTTGAGACTTAGTAAAGTTCTTATGTTGACTGCATGTTCCTTTATTCTGACCACTTCCATTTCAAGTGCAGGCGTGTCTGCGGCAAATATTCAACCGAATACTAGTGCAAGTGTATCAAACGTAGTAGCTGCTAAGCTTGAAAGCAGATTTGTATCTGTAGTGAATTATTACGCTGTAGGTTCTGGAGTACCGCAATATCTTACGAATTATCAGACGAGTGACGGTTATGTTGGAACCTTGGTGTTGGTTAGTTATAATACTGTGAATGGAACAGTTGCTGCAAGATACGAAGGGACCGTTTACAGATAATCAGAAATGGTAGATTAAACCTTCTAGTATTTAGATTCTTATAACAACGCATTTATTATAAATTTGAAAGTAGCAGTTCCAAGATTAAATAATTTTGGACTGCTACTTTTTACTTTTAAATAATATTTTTTGTGTAATAATATGTAAGTGTCTATTTTCACAATCGTGGATGTTTAATCTTCAATGATAGGGGGAGAAAAAGGAGAAAATAAAACCATCCCCAGTATACTACTGGAGATGGTTTTATTGAATTTGAAGTGTTTACCTAATATTCAACTACCATGGCAACATTTTGCCACCCGGCTCCAACGGTCCAGAACAGAACTTTGTCACCACGCTGAATCTGACCGGTTGTAACCGCTCGATGTAATGCGATGAACGGACTGCTGGTTGAGGTATACCCGAACTCATCTCCGATATAGACGGCAATATCATCACCAATGCCGACGTTCGCGGATACAGCCCGAATGTTACTAATGGATAGCTGGGAGAAGCAGGCGGCTCTGATCTCGTCTGGTCCAATCTCGTTACGTATCAGCAAGGTACGAATGGACTCTGAAGCAGCATCCACACAGATGGAATCATCAAATGGGATGAATTTCACATGAAAGGCACCCGCATCTACACCCGTTTTGCCCAGCTTTGCCAAGCCTTGTGCAGGAAAAAGAGAATTACCATACACGCAGGTATCCGTCTGATAGATTGAATCAATGAAACCGACAGCATGTTCATCCCGCTCTACAATAACCGCCGCTGCTGCATCACCGAAATTGGCGAAGTATACGGGATCATCGGGACTGGCGTGAGGAGCCACGTAATCAGAGCCGATGATTAATGCGCGGCGAATTCGAGGATTGCCCAGCATCTGCCGGCTAACTTGTTCGAAAGCAGCAGTCATACCCGCGCAGTTGGCGTTGCTGTCAATACAGATCGTGTGAGAAGCTCCGTTAATCAGGCGATGGATCATCAGGGAATTCGTAGGAAAGATGTATTCTGGCGTTTGGCTTGCATAAGCAATCAGATCAATATCTGCACCGGTGAGTCCGGTTTTCTCCAGTAGGTTACTGGCTGCCTCATAGGCCATGCTTAGTGAATTTTCGTCATCGTTGTCAATTTTATAACGTGTATCACGACCCAGTGCCTGTAACAATCCACGAATATCTACACCTCTTGCATCAAAATGTTCAATATAAAAATCATTGTGCACCTTGGTTGCTGGATGATAGATATCGATATCTACAATACGAATTCCGGCCATCTTCATTCTCCTCTTGAGCGGAAGGGTGAATTCACAGCTTGTCCGCCTGGTTTATTAAGTGGTAACGGTAGATATGATTTCGAGATTGTCCAGACCGACTGATCGGCCGAGCCGGGACAATTGCATTTTTAGAATCGCGTTGTTCTCGAGGGTCAACACGACTTTTTTATATTCATCTTTTTTGAACAATTGAAGGCAGCCTTCCAGAAGAGGAACAATCTCCGGAGCAGTAACATTCAACTTTTTGCAATCGATGTTCAGGTCATACTCCTTGGTGTTAATAGAAGCGATCGTATCCTGATAGGCCGAGATGGAACGCAAACCGTCTTCTTGAGAGAAAGAACCCTCCAGTTCAATGTTTAACACCTTGTTTGGAACGTCAGTCTTCAGAATGAAATTTCCCATGTTTGATCTCTCTCCTTTAAATGAGTTAAGGCTATCCTGTTAGTGGATACACAGCCCCATAGGGCCTCTGCTGAAAGCTTCTAAGATGAGAGCTGGTTCGAAGGATAATTTAACCATATTATAAAGGTAGGAATGTAAAAAGATCAATAAAAAAGTCGAATCATGTATAAAAATGTAGAAAAGTGAATTACTGTATTTCGTCCAAGGTGGCAAGCAAAATATTAAATGCACTTATAATGCGTGGAGCACCCACACATGGCGCCAGATGTAGCAATATTCCCTTGAGCTGATCTACAGTTACCCCGACACTCAGAGCCATCGTGTAATGTACGCCCAATTGTTCATACTGTCCTTGGGTGATCAACGAAGAGATGATAGCAACTTCCTTCCATTGATCCGTAATCGTGGTGCGCTGAAAGATATCCCCGTACGCCGTCCCCATAATAAATTCCGACAATTCGGGAAAATGTTCTTTGATGGGTGCGAGAGCTCTTGCGCCGTACTCACCAGATAGTTTCGCGAAACGGTCTAGTCCCTGAGCTACATGTTCACTCATGATATGCTCCTCCTAATTCAAATTTACGGTGCGGTGAGCTGTGGGTGGAATTTCATCTCGATCGGTCAGAAGCTCAATAACAGTTACCTGATTCAACGTCTGGGCTGTGTTCAACGCAGATGAGAATTCAGCAAGAGTCTCTGCTCGAAACGCAACCGCACCGAGAGATTCGGCAAATTTGGCAGCATCCATAGGAACTTCATATAACGTGCCATCAATTCTGCCTGTTGTTTTTTCCATTCCTTTGAGTGCCATGTCCAGTTGTTTGTTGTTAACGACAATGAAGATGACGTTCAGATTGTTGCATACTGCGGTATTGATCTCCGTCCCCAGCATCATGAAACATCCATCCCCGGTGATACATACAACGGTCTCTTCAGGAGAAGCGGCCTTTGCACCTATCGCCATACCAATGGCGTTCCCCATGCAGGCAAAGTACGCGTCAAACACAAAGCTGCCTGGTTTCTTGACTTTATATCGCTGGACCGCATGAAATCCATGGCTGCCATCATCAACAAACAGCTTATGATCATACGGAAGCAGATCACTCATTCCATCTAGTACAGAAGCTAGAGACAGTTGGGGGAGATCTGGTAAAGGGACAGTGTAATCCATGGGTGCCGTGGTTCTCACAGGAGTAGGGAGGTCTTCTAATATGCCCAACAAATATTGCAGGTTGTCCTTCAAATCACCGGTGATATGTAAGGTTTGAGCGCTCAGAATCTTGCCTACAAATGTAGGATCAGCGTCAAATTGAATGAGGTGTGCCGGGTGATGTTCAGGCTTCAGATTGCAGAGGGTCATGTCACTTAGACGTGAACCGAGTACGATATAAAGGTCACTTTGGTTCAACATGTCGTCTGCATGCGGGAAACCTCCAACACCACAAGGTCCATGGTACAGGGGATGGTCCCACGCAATCGCTCCTTTTCCACCAGGAGTAGTAATGACGGGAATGTTGAACGATTCGGCCAATTGAAGCAATTCATCATGGGCTCTGGCGCGACTTACGCCTTTACCAGCAATAATTAAAGGGCGGTTGGATTGTTGAATGAGAGGAAAAATGCGATTCAGATTAGATACGCTAAGCAGAGGTTCCGGTTCGGGAATAACAATCCGGCATTGGGATAACAATTCAGTCTGTACGTCAAAAGGAATACAGAGGTGAACAGGGCCTTTATTAGGGCCGAGTGCAATGGAAAGGGCATGATTCAGCAGTGTGCCGAAGTGATCTCCACGCTCAACCAGTTTGCTGAATAGCGTAGCAGGCCTGAACATTTCGGCCAGATCAGCCAGATAGGAAGAAGAATCCTGACACTGGGGGAGCCCCAGTTCCTGAATGGATTGATGACCCGTAATAAACAGTACAGGCAGATTGTTGGCTTTTGCATGGGCTGCTGCAGTAAGCAGGTTGGTTCCGCCTGGACCGGATGTGGCAAAGGCAACGCCGAGTTTACCTGTCTGTAATGCATAACCGGATGCGGCAAAACCTGAGCTGGATTCATGACGGCCTGGAATGAACTCTAATCCGTAATCCACCATTTTCAGTACAGCAGGACAGATGGATTTACCAATAATACCAAAGACATGAGTAACGCCTAGATTACGCAGAGTTTCTGCCAAATAGTCCGCAACTGTTCTCATGCGGGACACCTCGCTTCATGAAATAGGTTATTAGAACCATACGCATATTCCATTTATTGAATGCAAGTTACAGTCTAAGGTTGTAAGAGGAAATATTCATTGTTATTAGGAAGAGTATCTTTTTTTGTGGTTTTTTGTCAACCTGTTTTTGTGAGTCTAAATTCCTGATTCTTAAGTTGGTAACGCTTTAAGTGTTGCTGGTTAAAGTGAAAACAATTGGTTATATATCCCTGCAACGAATTACCCAATCGCAACAGAATTACAAATAATGTAAAATGATGACTGTAAATGAAGAATTTCAGCCTCTAATAGCAACTTGAAAGCTAGAGGTTTATTTTTTTTCGTAACAACGCATCGCATTCGCAATTCTTTGCTTTCTGCTATACTGGAAAGGAATTGGGAGGGGATGGAATGACAGTCATCAAGATGGCTCTGATTGGGCTGGGTAAAATGGGATTACATATGGTTCATCTAATCGAGAATACCAAGATGGGTACAAAGATTGAGATTGTAGCGGTGTGTGATGCGAATGAGGACGGTTTGGCGTCTTTTGCAGCTTCTCATCGGGGAGTTAGGACGTATACGGATTACAAGCAATTGATGAATGAACATCAGATTGATCTGCTGTATATTGCAGTTCCACCTAAATTTCATTACCCTGTTGTCATGGAAGCACTGGAGCGCAAAATTCATGTATTCTGCGAGAAACCACTTGCCAATAGTGTAGAAGAAGCCAAAAAGATGCTGGATGCAGCAGAGCAGGCGGGCGTAGTTCATGCCATCCACTTCTCTATGCCGCATGAACCTTCCGTGCTGAAGTTGCAAGAGATGATTGAGCAGGGTACAGTGGGGGCCATTCGCAAAATAGATCTCATTTTGCAATTTCCGCAGTGGCCACGATCATGGCAACAGAATGCATGGATTACGAGCCGGGAACAGGGTGGATTTATTCTTGAAGTGGGGATTCACTGGATTCATATGATTCAAAAGGTGTTTGGTGCCATCCGGGTTGTTAGCACTCAGGTTCAATATCCTGAGAATGGTGACTGTGAACTAGAAGTACAGGCTGCAATGGAACTGGAAGACGGAACCCGAATTCAGCTGAACGGCATCTCTCAATTTGCCGGGGAAGAACGTGTATCCATGGTGGTGTACGGTGCGAAGGGCACGATTGCCTTGGAAAATTGGGAAGAATTGAAGACGGGCCTGGTGGGACAGCCACTTTCTCCAGTGGAAGTGCTTGAATCCGCCAGTGAATTGCCGGTTCTTAAACATGTCATTGCCCGTATACAAGGCAAACCAGCTAAGATATATGATTTTAACGATGGGTATCAGGCACAATTGGTACTGGAAGCGCTACGGAACACAGAACAATCGAGATAAGAAAAGGAGTGCTTAGGTTTTTTCATATGAGGTGCACGGTGTACCTTTTCCTGATTCAGCTCTCCTTAACACAAAGAAGCATCGCAGAGGCTCGGGTGAGTCTGTCTGCGATGCTTTTTTCCTTTGATATATGCTCATGATACAGCTATTTAGATACTCGATCAGTATGTTGATTCAGTTCAAGCCAGCTTGAATTGCTTAACCAGCTGATCAAGTGCATCGGACATTTCATTCAACTGCTTGGACGTGTCAGACATTTCCTGCAGAGAAGCAAGTTGTTCCTCCGTCATCGCAGATACTTCTTCCGTGGCTGATGCAGTGTCTTCCACAACAGCCGATACTTCATTAATGGACTTCATCACAGCCTCACTACCGGAAGTTAACTCCTCGACAACAGCAGATACCTCTAGAACTTCACCACTGAGGTTATGAATATGCTGAGTAATGGTTGAAAAAGCATTACCTGCATCCTCAATGGTCCGCAATCCTTCATTCACATGTAGAGTGCTCTCATCAACCACTTGCACCGTACTTTGAACACCTGCTACCACGGTTTCCAATATACTTGTAATCTCTTTGGCTGATGTTGCACTTTGGTCTGCAAGATTACGGATTTCCGCGGCAACGACAGCGAAGCCGCGTCCATTATCCCCAGCGCGGGCAGCTTCGATTCCGGCGTTAAGTGCAAGCAGATTGGTTTGTCTCGCAATACCCGACATTGAATCTGCAATGTTGATCACTTGATCAGACATCTTCGAAATTTCATTAATGGCTTCCTGTACAGAGAGGAAGGATTGCTCAATGGAACTCATTTTACCTACAGCATTATCAATGCGCTGTTGCCCATCCACAGCAATGGATTCGGTACGAACTGCACGGCCTGCCACATCACTTGCCGAGGAGGCGACACGATTAAGCCCGTTGAGGGATTGCTGCATCGCAGCTACCATGGTTTGCGTAAGAGCAACCTGTTCATCAGCGCCTTCAGCGACACGTTCCATGGCAGTGGCAACTTCTTTTCCTGCAAGATGGCTATCGGCCACACCTTTATCCAATCGATCCGAAGCTGTGCTCAGAATCATGGCATTGCTCTGAACGTCCAGCATCATTTGCTGCAAACCAGTGAGCATTGTATTGGCCGCCTCCGCGAGTTCACGAGTTTCGTCTTTCATTGGCGTAGCGATTCTCAGTGTCAGGTCGCCATTGGAAGAACCGATGTCATTTAATGCCTGCTTTACGGTACGAATGTTTTTAACAATGGCACGTGACAGGACCAAAGCAGTGATGAACGAGATAATGGCCACAACGATAAGTGCCCCATACAGTTCCAAGTTCAGTATTGTGTTTTTTTGCTTCAGTGCTTCTGTACGGTTATCGGTTAACGTATGCTCGTTGGTTCGAAACGTATCGAGAGCAGTCCGAATCTGGTCCATGTCTCTTTTACCTGGATCATCTGCGAAAAAATCTCGAATGGCCTGTGTATTATTGGCTTGGCGAAGGGCGACCATAGGTTCACCAGCGACCTGGACCCAGTTCTCCATATTAGTATGTATGTCTTCCAAAAGTGCAAGTTGAGCCGGATTATCCGAAATTAAAGCAGCAAGTTCATCTCTGAGTGTAATAAGTTGCTCTTTTCCTTGGGTGTAGGGATCGAGATAGTTGTCCTGACCCGTGATGATGTATCCGCGTTGACCTGTTTCCATATCTACCATGTTTCTTTCGAGTTCATAGGTGAGGGCGTGTACCCTCATATCGTGATCGACCAGAAAATCCAGTTCCCGTTGGAGCTGACTTGTGCTGTTCTGAATCAGCAGGATGCAACCAGCCAGTACAGCCAGTACGAGTAAATATCCTAATCCAATCTTATAGAAAATCTTAAAGGTCTTTCGCTTTTTCATGTTTGTTATTCCTCTCTATGGGGTATATGTAGTTGTCGAAAAAACCGGAAATGTGATAATTGTAGGTCTTTAGATTAGGTGTCTAAAGAACTATTTTTTAGTATTATACGTAAAGAAACTTCTTTTGTATATAGTTTGTTTAACTATAATATAACGTTTGGTTAATGCTGTATAAGGTTGGGGTTGATGATGTTTTACAATCGTTGGTTTACACGTTCAAACGTTATGTTTATCATGGGAAGGGAACGATTCCAATTACATATACAATATCCCAATCCGAAAGGAACATTGGACATGAATAAAGAGAAGGTATTGCTCAAACCGGAAGCGATGATTTTTGACATGGATGGTACGCTGTTCCAGACAGAGACCCTGTTGTTGCCAGCTTACCAGCAACTATTTGATACATTGCGTGCCGAAGGGCACTTTGAAGGAGAAACTCCACCCGAGGAACGGATGCTGGGAAGTTTGGGCATGTTGCTCGAAGATATATGGAAAGTGGTTATGCCTGAGGCGTCGGAAGCGGCACATCGCCGTGCAGACGAACTGTTGCTTCAACTGGAGATTGAGGGGCTTGATCAAGGAAGTTCTCAATTGTATCCTGGGGTGAAAGAAACACTGCAATCATTAAAACAACAAGGAGTGCGTCTTTTTGTCGCAAGTAACGGGCTGGAGGACTATGTGAAGGGTGTGGCGTTTGCACACGAGATTATGCCTTTCTTTGAAGGGGTATACAGTGCAGGCCAGTACAAGACTCCTTCCAAGATTAATCTGGTGCAGATCCTGCTTGAGAAACATCGTATTCAGGACGCATGGATGGTAGGGGATCGCTCTTCTGATGTGGAAGCGGGTAAAATGAACGGTCAGGCGGTCATCGGCTGTGCCTATGCCGGGTTTGGTCGTGATGAGGAGCTTGCAGGCTCAGATGTGCTCATCTCTGATTTTACAGAACTGCTGCGTCTGTATGATGAAGCAGAGTAGCCTCTACGCCGTATACGTATCCTGAGATTTAAGATTACGAACCACATGATATGAACCTGTAGACTCAACGGAAATTCGTTGAATACAGGTTTTTTTGTATGATCATGCAGTCACATTCTCCCCTGTAGAAAGTTGATTTCCCTATCCCGCTTTCCTCCATATTCCCTCTATACTTCATTCAAAAGCTATAGGGGGTCCGATTCTGGTGAAACCATCCAAAATACATGCCTATATGTTCATCTTTCCAAGTCTTTTTTTAACTGTTGTATTCGGGATCTATCCGCTGTTATGGGCGCTGCGTTACATGTTCTATGATTATCAAGGCATCGGGACGCCTGTCTTCATCGGACTTGATAATTTTGGACGAATTTTGCGTGACGGCCAATTCTGGGATTCAGTAGGCAACACGGGTGTGTATGCCCTGGGCAAACTCGTCGTTACGATTCCACTGTCGTTAACTTTGGCGATTATTCTGAATCGCAAATGGAGAGGGCGATCCCTCTTTAGGGCGATCTATTATCTTCCCACTATTTTTAGCGCTTCGGTCATGGCGATTGTATTTTTTATTATTTTCAACTCCTATAACGGAATATTGAACCAATTACTGCTTAAGTATCATGTGATCTCCGAACCGATCGGCTGGCTGGGAGCTGAGCATGCTATGCTGACGACCATTATCATTGCCATCTGGGGTGCTGTGGGGAACTATATGTTGTTGTTCATTGCCGGTCTCCAGAGCATTCCCGAAGAGCTCTACGAGGCGGCATCACTGGATGGAGCCAGTGAGTTTCAGAAGCTGCGTAATGTGACGATTCCTTTGCTTGGTCCTGTTCTGCAGATGATTATCATGCTGGCGATTACCACGGCGCTGAAAGGTTACGAGAGTATTATGGTGCTGACCGAAGGGGGGCCGTATGGCAAAACAGAGGTGATGTATCTGTATTTGTTCAAACTGTTGTTTCCCGTGTCGGCTGACACACAATCACTCCAGCAGCTCGGTTATGGCAGTGCAGTCGGTTTCACAACGGCTCTCATCGTAGGGGCTGTGACGCTCATTTACTTCCGTATATCCAAAAAGCTCAATGATGTCTATTAATCCCTATCAGGAGGAAACGATGATGACTCAAAACGTGCTTGCGCCCTCAGGGTCTCCCCAACTCATTCGCTGGACCAAACGAACGGTACTTTGGTTGTTTTTGATCGCTATCGCTCTGCTGTCGTTGTTCCCCATCATACTTGTATTGCTCGGTTCCTTCAAAACAAACCAGGAATTGACCGGAGGAGCTACCATCTGGCCGAAGATTTGGCAGTTCTCCAACTATGCTCAGGCTTGGAAAACCGCCAATTTTTCGGGTTTTACCATTAACAGCGTGTTTGTTAGCATCAGTACAACAGTTGGCACACTGCTGGTAGCTTCGATGTCAGCCTACGCTGTGGATCGAGTGAATTTCAAAGGGAAAAAGGGGTACACCTTGCTCATGGCATCTACTCTGTTTATTTCCATAGGCGCGGTTGTGCTGCGTCCGCAATTTGACCTCATGGTCAAGCTGGGGCTGAATACCACGTTGTGGGGCGTTATTATTATATTGATCAGCGCACACGCTGCCACATACTTTATTCTGATTGGTTTCTTCAAGAGCATCCCGCGCGAACTGGATGAAGCGGCGATGATTGATGGCTGTAATTTCTTCACCACCTACTGGCGAATTATTCTTCCGCTCCTGCGGCCTGGACTCGCCGTTGCAGGTCTGGGTGTATTCCAGAGTTCATGGAATGAATATATTCTTCCTTTTGTGTTCACCATGAGCAATCCGGACTTGCAGACTTTGCCGGTTGGGCTGGCTAATCTGCGATATGGCATCGGAGCTGCGGCTGAGGTCCAACTGATGATGGCCGGAGCCTGTCTGTCCATTTTGCCACTGCTCATCGTTTATATTTTTGCCAACAAATCATTCATGCAGGTGACCTTGGGAGCTGTGAAAGGATAGGCGTGAGCACAATCATGGAAACGGTTTTACGGGTTATTCCACTGTGCTATACTCATTTTAATTCACAGCGGACGGGCCAAGCCGTGTTCAAGGAGCGAGCGCCGATGATATTCAACTTTTATAAAATGTCCCTGAAAAAAAGAATACAGCTGCTGTACATTTTTCTCGTTGTCTTGTGCATCAGTGTGACCGGGATATGCTCTTATCTCTTTGCTGCACGAAGCATTGAGCAGAATGCACTTGAACTGAAACAAAGCATTCTGAACAAATCGGTGCAGGTTATGGATGAACATCTGAGGCACATTGTTGTATCCTCTTTTTCTTTTATGCTCAATGAAACGTTCACCCAGGTCATGAAGGACGTGGGAAAAAATAACACATCTCATTATTATCAGAATCTCTCGCTGCTGCAAACATCGTTTGCTCAATTGAAGCTCGTAGAGCCACTGATTGATACCGCATATCTGACCACACCCATCGGTGATTTTTTCTCGACCAAAGATTTTCCGAATCACAATAACTCATTCAACAAGGAATACGGACGCTACGTGAAGCTGCAAGGCTGGAATACGATGTGGTTTGGTTCACATCAGAGTCAGTTATTCCAGTCCCAAGGAAATGTGTTATCTCTGTTGCTCAAACCCATTGTGATCGATAATCATACCTATTCGAATGTATACATGGTCGTCAATATGAAGGAAGAGGCGATGCGAGACATTCTGACGCAGGATCTCATGAATAACCAGATTCAACTGTTTTTGCTGCACAAAAACGGAAATGAAGTCATTCGGCCCAGGTCCCGAAATTACGATTTCATTATGGAGCCTGACTTTACCCAACAGTTTAGTCGTGGCGATGCTGGGGATTTTACCTACAGGAACGATCAGGGGGAGGACATGCTTGTTAACTATTCGGCATTGTCGATGAACGAGGATTGGGTCATGGTAAGTGTACAGTCCAAGGCTGACTTGTTGTCCCCCCTACAAAAGATACGCTGGCTGATCATCCTGATCATGTTGTTTTGCATTTTGCTCGCACTCGGGTTGTCCAAGCTGCTGGCCTCCGCTCTGTTGAAGCCACTGAACAAACTGCGACGCTTGATGGTTGAGGTGGAGTCCAATGATCTGGATGTGCGGTTTCGCAGCAAGTATGACGATGAAGTTAGCGCTGTAGGGCATCGTTTCAATCGGATGTTGGACCAGATTCAGATTCTGTTTGAAGAAGTACGGACAACGGAGCAAGACAAACGGCGGTTTGAAGTCAAGGCGCTTCAGGCGCAGGTTGATCCTCATTTCCTCTACAATACCCTTAATACGATGTTCTGGAAGAGTGAGAGCGGAGAGAAGAAGGATGTAAGTGAGATGATCGTCTCCTTATCCTTATTATTCCGTCTGGGACTGAATGATGGGAAAGACATCACCAGTGTGGATCAGGAGATCAAACATGTCGAACAATACATGCAGCTTCAGCAAAAATGTTACGAGGATCTGTTCGTTTATCGGATTGAGGTGGGGGACCCCTCTTGTTACGCTGTTGATATTTTAAAAATATTGCTTCAGCCCTTGGTGGAGAATTCCATCCTGCATGGATTCAAGGACAAAGAAGATTTGGGCGTTATCCTGATCCGCATTGATCGTCAGGGTGACACACTACGGCTGGAGGTGGCTGACAATGGATGTGGGATGGATGTAGCCAGTATCTATGCTGAGGATGTTCCTGACGGGGGACGCAAAGGTTATGCCCTATCCAATCTCCATGGCAGATTAAGCCTGCACTATGGGGATGTGGCCTCAATTGTATTTCATAGCAGTACAGATGTGGGAACAACGGTTGTTATCACGATTCCGATCACCTGAGGAGGGGCAGTATGGGCCAATTGACGATGTGTGTTATGGATGATATCCAGGCAGTTGTAAAGGGCATATCTTCAACTATTCCGTGGGAAGATCATCAGGTTCGGATTGTAGGCACGGCGAGTAATGGAGAGCGCGGTTGGTCCTTGTTGCTGGAGCAGCAACCCGACATCGTGATTAGTGATATCAGGATGCCCAAGTTGAGCGGGCTGGAGCTAATGAAGCGGGCATTGGATGCCGGACTGCGAGCCAGATTTATTTTCATCAGTGGTTATTCGGATTTTCAATATGCACAGGAAGCCATCAAGATGGGTGCATCCGATTATTTACTCAAACCGTTTACCCCTGAAGAAATACTCGGTGCGGTGTTGAAGGTAAGACAGGTGATTAAGGAAGAACAGGCACAGTGCAAACAGTTGGAACAGTTGGAGCAGAAGGTGGAGAGCAGCAGCCAGTACGAGCGTCACAGCTATCTACTGGGCTTGTTGCGTCATGAAGTCGGGGGATTCCTGAATGAAAGTCGCTGGAACGAGCTGCATATTGATCTCGATTCCTCCAATCTTATCGTCATGGTTATCGAGGTGGATGGTTATACGCGATATGGATACACGATGCATCTGGATGCCGAAATCGTTCCTTTTGCGGTTCAAAATATTGTTGGAGAAACCATAAATCGTTATACCAAAGGCGTTGTTTTACGGGAAAACCGATACCGGCTTGCAGCTATATTGAACACAACAAGCCAGATCGACGTCTCCGAGCTACTGGAGCAATGCCGCCAAAATGTGGAGCGATTCAGCAAAAAAACAGTCTCGATTGGTGTGGGTACGATTGCCCGCAGACCACAGGAGATCTGGACGTCCTACGCACATGCAGATCAGGCGATATCCTATCGTTTTTACAGTGAAGGAAATTGCATCCTCCAGTATACTGAACTGGAAAATCAGGCCTGTGTGGCTCCGATATATCCTCTGGAGAAGGAGAAAGAGCTCTTTTATGCACTGAAATGTGGTAATGAGAGCACCTGTCACCGCATCATTGATGAAATTCTCGAAGAATGGCAGGTTTCCGAAGGTTTTCCCGAGCCACTCACGATGATTCGTTTGCTGTCTGGACTTGCTTTTGCCATCTACCGTGCCTTTTGTGATGAGATTACAGCAGAGGAACGCTTGCGTCTGGAGGCCGACCTGACAGTGCTTGAGGCGATGCGCTCCTTGACGTTTGAGGGCTGGAGGGGATATATCAAACATTTTAGCAGTATGGGTTGCGAGATTATGGACAAAAAACGACTCACCGATGTCAAACAGGCGATTAGCAAGGCGCAGGAATATATCAGTTTGAATCTTGCAGAAAATCTGACGCTGCATGCCTGTGCCCAATCCGTACATTTAAGTCCGAGTTACTTTGCCAATGCCTTCAAAAAGGAAACGGGCATAACGCTGATTCAATATATTACTAAGATGAGGATGGAAAAGGCCAAAGAATTGCTGGTTGCAGGTGTACAGGTGCAAGAGATCTGCCAGAGGCTGGGTTATGAGGACAGGCCGTATTTCAGCGGTTTGTTCAAGAAATATTGCGGCATGACGCCAACCTGCTTCAGGCAAATGTATGAGAATTGAAACCGATACGGATCGTCATTTTTCCCACCATGCAAAGTCAGAATGTCCCTCACCTCCATGAAAGCGTAGCGATTATCATTACGTTAACGGATAACCAAACGGGTTGTCCAGACAAGCATAAGGGGGCATATCAATGGTTAAAAAGTGGATGGTGACTACGCTAAGTGCATTGCTGGCGCTAAGTTTGGCAGGTTGTTCTGCTGACAGTGGTACTTCGGCAAATAGCGAATCGGGGACCAGCGGGGAGAATGCCGGAGGGAAAACCAAAATCATATATTGGACACCGGACCGCCATGATGCTGATTTTATGAAATCCAAGATCGATGAGTTCAACCGGACGAACAAGGACAACATTGAAGTGGAGATGACCGTGATGGGGGACAACTATCCACAGGCGGTCGATATTGCTTTTGCCAGCAAGCAGGCACCCGATGTGCTGCAAGTTAATGATTTTCAGACGTATTATCAGAAGGGGTATCTCGCCCCGATCGATGGATACATGAGTGATGAGATGAAGGCCGTGTTTAAAGACAGCTTGATTGAAAATAAAAACACGATTGATGGAAAAATATATTCCCTCCCCAATACAGGGCAGGTCTGGCGGCTTGTGTATAACAAAGATATTTTCAAAAAGGCAGGGATCGAGAGTCCGCCAAAAACGTTGGCTGAGATGGTAGCGGATGCCAAAAAAATTACCGAAGTTGGTAAAAGTGAAGGCATCTATGGCTTTGCCAGCCCATTCAAGAGCAGCAGCGGCTTCTGGAGAGCAGCCAATACGATTGCAGGTGCAAGCAATAATGTTGGTATTGATGGTTACAACTACAAGACTGGTCAATTTGATTTTGGGATGTACAAGGATATCGCAATGGCGCTTCGTCAGATGAATCAGGATGGCAGCATGCTGCCAGGGGTTGAAAGTCTGGACATCGATCCACTCAGAGCCCAGTTTGCTCAAGGCAAAATCGGAATGTACATTAACCACTCCGGTGAACCAGGTGTATATAAAGATCAGTTTCCTACAAAAGAAAATTGGGCAGCCGCTCCTGTACCAACTAATGATGGAACGATCAAGGGCGCTTCACAAGTCATCGGGGGCTCCTACATCGGCATCAATGCAGATTCTGCCAACAAGGAAGCGGCATGGAAGTTTATGGCGTATGTGTACAGCACAGATCTTCAGAGTGAGTATTACGAAAAAGGATACGGAATCTCACTGATTCCTGCTGTACTAAGCTCTGACAAAAAACCAAGCATTCCGGGCATTGAAGGTTTCCTGCCCAAACGATATGATGCCATTTTCCCGGCAAATCCAAGTGTGGTGACCGAGAGTTCACTGGAAGGCACCAAATGGGGTGAGGCTTTTTCAATCTTTGTATTCACGGGTGGCGATCTCGATGCTGTGATCAAGGATCTGGATACAAGGTATAATGCAGCTCTGGAGAAAACCAAAGCGGCAGGGCTGACCAACATAACTGCTGATCCTTCGTTTGATTCTTCCAAACTTCAGGGTAAATTGTCCACAGAAGACTAATAAACGTTCATAGCGGCCGTGGTTTAACTACTTCGGTCGCTTATTCACAAGGAAAGGGGAAAAGCAAAATGATTATTAATCATGCGTCTATCGATGCACATATCGTGAACGAAACGAGTTCCCGCAAGATCTTGGGTATGGGCGGTACATTAATGATGGTGGAGGTTACCTTTGCTAAAGGTGGTATTGGAGAAGTTCACTCCCATGATGCGCACGAGCAGGTCAGTTATATCGTCAAAGGTAGCTTTGAGGTTCAGGTCGGTGAAGAAACTCGCATCTTAAAAGCAGGGGACAGCTTTTATGCCGGTTTTAACGTCCCGCATGGGGTTAAGGCACTGGAGGACTCCGTCATTCTGGATGTGTTTACCCCGTTCCGTCAGGATTTTCTTGAGGCGTCCCAATGAGCGATTTTTACCTTTCGGCAACGGACCTGCAACGGGCTGCCCAATATTATGAAAAACATTTTCCGGAAGAAGCCCGAAATTCGCTCACGATTGCCAATCGTGCCATCCTGAATGAATTTATCGTTCCTTATACCAACGATCTGAATCGCTGGATTCCGATGGGGACACCCTTGGACTGGCTTCACAACCCGACCAATGATCTGGAGTTCACATGGGGCATCAATCGACACTGGCATATGCTCGATCTGGGCAAGGCGTATCTGATGAAGGGCAATCCGCTATATGTAACAGCATTTATTGACCACTTCCGTAGCTGGAGACAGCAAAACCCGGTACCTGTAAATCTGGTTTACGACGAGGCTGTGTTCTTTCAAAAACCCGGTCCGTGGCGCCTGCTGGAGACGGGACTACGTGTGCAGTCCTGGATATCGGCATATAAATATATGGAAGCGAGTTCACTGATAGACGAAGGCTTTCAGGCGGAGTTTCGACAAGGTCTGGACGAGCACGCCGAGTTTTTGACCCGTTACCTCGGCAGCACGGAAATCAATCATGCCATTATGCATATGCAAGGGTTGTTCATGATCGCTACGTTCTACCACCAGCACCCGCGAAGTCCATACTGGCGTCAAGTGGCGATGGAACGTCTTGAGCTGTGTTTGCTGCATCAGTTGGGTGAAGAGGGAATACAGGTTGAACTGACAACACATTACCACAATGCCAGCATCGAAATGTTTGGCACCCCTTATCGGTTGGGCGAGATATCAGGACATCCTTTCTCGGCATGGTATGCCCGCTGTCTACGCCAAATGGCCGCATTTACTGAGGCGCTGATCCGACCAGATCATCAGTCTACCGGTATTGGTGATTCGGATTGGGTTGGCGATGGACGACAACGACTGACCCTGCTTGGAGCAATCCTGGACGATGATGATTTGATGGCTCGCGGAACGGATAGCTCGGAGTGTCTCTGGTTGCTGGGTGTAGAAAAATATGAGCGATGCCTCAGACTACAGGCTTCTTCTTCTCCGGTGTTGTCGAGCCGAGCCTTTCCGCAGACAGGATATTATGTCATGAGGGACAAGTATCAATATCTTTTTTTTGATGCGGCTGCCATGGGCGGAGCACACGGACATGCGGATGCGCTGAATGTGGAGTGGATGTGGAAGAACCAGCTTTTCTTCACGGACACCGGACGTTATACGTATGAAGAAGGGAAATGGCGTCGGTATTTCAAAAGTACGCGGGCACACAATACCGTCACGGTGGATGGTCTGGATCAGACACCTTATCTCTCCACACAGCAATGGGGTGAACCGGAGGCTCAGGCCACAACGTTACGTTGGGAGAGCAATGACACCTATCACTTCATTGATGCTTCACAGGATGGATATACACATTTGCCAGATCCAGTTACACATCGTCGGTGGATGCTGGCAGGGGTGGAGATCCCTATACTATTAATTGTGGATTGGCTGGAGGCAGAAGCAGAGCATACTCTGGAGCAACGTTTTCACCTGCATCCGCAAGCGGATATTGCGTTGAGAATGAATGAAGCTGGAGAAATGACGGCGGATATGAGCTATGAGGCATCTTCCATAACGCTGACGATGCAATGGGTTACGGCAGGCATCGGGAAGGGAGCCTTCGCGTTGACGGAGCAGCCCGGCTGGGTATCTGAGGTGTATGGTTCCAAGTCGGAAACATCGGTCATCCAGGGCAAGACTGATTTCTCGGGTAAAGTGGGTATTCTGACGTTGTGCCTCCCCGCGGATCATACAGACCAGGTTACACGTGTAACCACATGCCAACTGGAACCTGACCTGATGAGATTGGCATTATCTTATGTGCAAGGTGAGGAAAAAGGGTATATTGTGATTGACAACGACACGCTGCAATGGTCGAAAGAACAGAAATAAAAACAGTGAAGCAGGAGCAGATGCTCGCACTTGGCGAACATAGACTCCTGCTTTTTCTTCACTCACTTGGCTTTATTTTTTCTTTTTACTCTGGGTGATTTTTGCGTAACGGGCTTGGGACTGGCTGGCTTTCTGGCCGTTCCGGGAGGTCTGTTGCGATATACCCATAAGGCATACTCCAGCGGCTGAGTGATGGCTTTATAATAGATATCCCGCTCCCCGATGCGAGCGAATACTTCACGTGCAGGTTTGGGGTTAACTTCAAGCAGGTAGATACGCCCGCTTCTGTCAATCGCCAAATCCAGTGCCAACTCACATAGGTCCCCATACGTATCTTCCAGAAACGAAGCAACATCAATGCCGAATTTCTCTGCAGTTGTGTTAATTTCTGCCCGGAGGTCGTCATCTTCGATCCATTGCTTCATGAGTCGGTCCATCGCTATTGCCTGACCGCCGCCATGCAGATTGGAGGTCACGCTTTTTTCTGCACCCATGCGTCCGGCACATCCAGTAAGCTCCCATTGTCCTTCTCCGTTCTTCTGAACGAGCATGCGATAATCATGCACACGTCCATTCGGAAGCTGAAGTTGAATGCCCTTTTGTACAAGATACTTGTCTTTCATGTTCCAGTGCTGGAGCAACGCGCCAAGTCGTGATAAATGAACTTTACGTGGAGTGATGATACGACGCTTCTGATCCCGCCCTTGAACAAGCACTGTATTAGCCTCGCTACTGCTGCGTTCAATGCGCAGAATACCACGTCCGCCTGTTCCATTAATGGGTTTGAGATAGACCAGAGAAGAAACTTTAAGCATCCGGTTTACATCGGACATATCCTGAAATAGAGCGGTTTCCGGCAGGTGTTCACGAAAGTTGGCTTTTTGCAAAAGGGTCTGGTGGATGGTCCATTTATTGCGCAGTGGCCTGTTCAGAAAGAGCAGATGCCCATATTTCTCACGAAAAGCAAGCAATTGCTGGAACCTTCGGTTACGCTGAATCCGGCAACGATCAAAGATCAGGTCCGGGAATGATCGCCACTCCCTGGACCAGCCTTTTCCTTCATGAAAAACCATGGCTTCAATTTGTTTGCCGCCGGGGTGTACGTCGGCTGGTGTGAATACATAGATATCGAGTCCCCGCTTGCGCCCTTCAAGAATCATTCTGCGATAAACGCTTCGTTCTTCAAGAGCGCGATGTTCATTTAAGTACAACGTCATAATGCCCAGAACAGGTGAGGACACAAACAATCACCTTCTTTTTGCAGTATTCCTGTCTATCATCGTTTGGACTGACGGGCAAGATAAGCGCTGTAGTGAAATATACGTTCCAATGACCGCCGTCTGATCTGTGGTTCATCAAACTTCATGGGCTTTGCATTGGCTTCGAAGAACCAGAGTTCCCCCAGGTCATCAATGCCCAGATCCATGGACATTTCTCCGAGCGTGTAACCTGATCCCCGTTCTACCTGTCTTGCGATCATTAATGAAGTGGATTTCACACGTTTCATCAGGGTTGTTGACATTTCTTCGCCAAAAAGCTCGGTCAGCAGCTTCTCAGGGTCTTCTACGCTCCCGCCGCGCGGCACATGAGTTGTAATGCTACGGGAGCCAGCAAGTCTCGCTCCTACACCGGTTACGCTCCATTGGCCCTTGGTGTTCTTTTGTACAAGAACACGCAAATCGAAGGGGCGTTTACGAGAGGATGCCAGTTCAATGCCTTGTTGCATGATATAGGGCGTATGTCCGGTTTCTTTGCGAATTCGTGCCCATAACTTGGCAAGTGTAGATGCTTTATAGGTCGTGCTTCTACGTGTGGTTTGTATTTTGAGACGATAGGGAAGCCGTTCTTTTTCCTGAAATTTAAGCATCATGATTCCTTTACCAGCTTTGCCGCTCTCGGGCTTAAGGTACAGATAGGGATACGTCCGTAGAACGGCACCCAGAGAAGAAGCACTTCGCATCCGCCGAGTATAAGGGATCAGTTGCTGAGTCGATTTGGATTTCCTGAGCCATTCGAACAGATCCCATTTGTTGAAAAAGAATGGGTTATACAGTTCGATTCCTGATTGCATGCATTCGTCAATTTTACGCTGCACGGAAGGTTTTCCTTCGTCTTCCCGGTTGGGAATACGATTGTACAGAACATGGGGAAGGGGGAAAGGTTGTGAAACCCACTTTCCACTCCCCTTGTTGTACGTATATCCTTTCACGGTGGGGCCACTCACGTTCAGATCCCGTACAGTTACAATGTACACCACGTATCCCATGCTCTCGCCTGTCTGTAAGATATCCTGAAAATTTTGATGATTTCCCCTGAACATACGCTGTTTATCATGCATGGTCAAAACAGCAATGACAGGTTTGAAATCATCATGAAGGGTCATCAAATCTCTTCCTTCTTCCGGAACTTGCTCAAATACAGGCAGTGTTCCAAGATGTGCTCCACCGACGATTTGCCCTCCACCCGGAGTGAAGGGTGACGGAAAATGGAGCGCCCGGGTTTGGCGTTCGCTTCGAACATCCATACATGTTCCTCCTGATCAATGCCCAGATCAAAGCCAATCTCACCAATCAGATGCTGGTGCTGGGTTTCAATCGCCTGGGCCAGTGTAATAGCGACGGATTTGGCATGCTGAAGAACTTCTCCCGCACGATCGCCGAAGTTGCGACTGAGCGCCTGCTCAGGAGTCATTAGGGAGCCGCCATTTTTGATGTGTGTTGTGACGCTGCCACGTCCTGCCTTTTTGGCTCCAATTCCGACAACAACCCATTGATTGTTACCATTTTTGTGCATGTGAAAACGGAAATCAATTGGACATTCATCAATCTCAATTAGACGTATTCCCTGCTGAACTACATATCCGCGTAGCTGTTTGCCATGTCTTCCCTGAAGCATGCGCATCAGACTGTTGAAGGACCCAAAACGCAGGAGTGCATTACCGCCTTTTTTGCGATAACGTGCGAAATATCCACGTTTGGGCGAATAAGTCAGGCGGTAGATCCCGTTCCCCAGACTTCCTGCAGTAGGCTTATAGTAGACGAACTGATGGCGTTCCAACATTTCCTTCATCTGTTCAACGGAAGGATTGGTAATCGATTCAGGGATATACCGTCCTGCTGCCGGCTCGTTCTCCAGCAACGTATAGATATCCGATTTGTTGAAGAAGCTCCAGTTGAAGAACGGAATTTTTCGGCGAACAAATCGTTCCCGCAGCTGGTTGATTGCTGGTGAGAAGTCTGAACGACGGCTTGGTAACCGGTTGTAGACAACATCGGGCAGAGGTACCGTTCTGCGGGTAAAGCTTCCGTTATCATTCAGGAAAAAACCGGATACCGTCTCATTCTGCCAATTGATATCCCGAGGAGTAAATGCGTAAATGTAGGATTTACGGCTGCCTTCACGGAGTAACTGTTTGATGAAACCAGTACGGGAACCGAATGGATTCGTGCTCGTCGCAGGCCCATCAGAGAGTACGCCGATCAGTGGACCTAACTGGACCTCATCATTTTGCAAATTCCGGAGATAAATACTGCCCCGTTTGGGAACGTTCATCATATTACGGATACCTGAAGCGAGATACAGATGTTTACCTGCTTTTTTGATTGGTTTGATCGTTGCAGGTACCCGGTCACGCCCGAAGCGAAGGTGCACCGTTTTTTTGCCGGACAGGTTGAGGCTCTTCATTAAAGCGTTGGATACATAAACCACTTTATCCGGTTGCTTGGTGAAATGCAGATTGCAAAAGGTCAAACTCATGATTTATCCTCCTATCCTGAAAAGATCCTTGGGCTCCATGGCAAGCGGGCGCTGCGGGCCTCAGCCGCCGTGAATCGGGATGGGTTTCAGGCCAGCTTTGCTGGATGTATTCGGCAATTTCATTGGACGAAAGACGTCCGTGAGAACATGTTGTTGCAACAGATAACGGGCATAGGCAAGCGGCCGGGTATAAGTCAGGGTATGCATGCGTCGGTCGCCCGCTTCTGCAAATGAGGTGCGGCCTGGTTTGGAGTTGACTTCAATTAGCCAGAGTTGGCCCTCTGCATCTGCTCCGAAATCAAGCCCCAATTCGGCTAACCTGCCGAAACGGCTTTCCAGCAGGGTGGGGATAAGAGTAGCAGTCTGCCGGATGCTCTTCAGCAGAGTTTCCGTGCGGATCGTTCCATATCGCTGGAGCAGATATGCGTGGGCAGGATATGCTTTACCCCCACCGTGAAGATTGGACGTGAGTGAACCTTCGGGTCCTTCCCGTACCATACATCCGGTAAGCGTCCAGCGACCTTGCCCATTCTTTTGCATTAGAGCCCGTATGTCGAATGCTCTTCCATGATGGCTAAGCTCCAGATATGGCTGCACGATCATCTTACGTTCAGCCTGATGTAATGCTAGCCAGGAAGATACAGCCTGGGTATGGTTGAATGTAAGAAAAAAGGTTTCATTGTCCTCGTTACGGCCCTCCACGATCCATGTTGATGGAGTCGTTCCCCGAGACAGGCGAAAGGTATTTTTGCCATGAGTCCCGGATACCGGTTTGAAGAACAGTCCTTTGGGCCAACGGTCCAGCCATGTTTCCCAAGGAATATGCGATCCGATCCGGGTTGTGGGAGCAAGTTGTGACCTCAATTCAGGATTTCGGGACAACACACGATGTACCTCCCATTTTCCTGGAAGGGAAGCAGACCAATAACGGTGTTGATCTGTGCCGTTGGTTGGTATCCATTCCTTAAGCTGTTGTCTGACGTACCTGGAGATAGGGCGAAGACAACGATCCATAATGAGATCGACTGCAGGAACAGGTACCGAATTCCACTTCCCTTGATGATAGACATATCCCCATTGAAGAGGGAGATGGACTGCATCATTCGATATCGGGATCACAATAATCTGAAGGGCGTATTTCATGCTCCCCAAACTGAGACGACGGCAGAAAAGTTCATCCGTAAAGGGAGGTGAGCCTTCGGTTGCACGTACCAGAATGGCCAGTGTCTTGGTCTGAGATGTTGGAAACATTACGCTGCACCTCTCCTCTATCAGATTTGTTTCCAATAGGGAATAACTTTTCAAAAACCCGCCAGGTACGTAGAATATTCGAGCATGGCTTTGACGGAAGGGCGGATCTTGCTCTCACTCAGTGGTGTATTATCATTCTTGGATGGTTTGGAGTTGACTTCGAGCAGCCATACGCGCCCAGTGGTGTCCAAGGCCAGATCAATACCAAGTTCACCAAAATGAGCAGGGATGGCACTCTCGATTCCTTTAGCGATATCCAGTGCTGCGGTATGCAATCCTGCATACGCGGAAGCTTTGGCTGATCCAGACAACTGTGTTTTGGCAACAGCATCCTTGACGGTGCTGAGACTTCCACCCCGTGCCAGATTGGATACGTAGTGACTCCCGCCCGCAATCCGGGCGACGATGGAGGTTACACTCCATTTACCTGTACGGTTTTTTTGCACGAGCGCACGGAAATCCACGGGTCTGCCACTGTTGTCAATGAGAGTCAGCCCTTGTTGGATCTGATAACGCGTTGTTTTCATTTTCCCAGACATACTGGCATACAGTTTATCCAGAGAAGTATACGTTTGTTTCCGGGTCCCCCCGACGCCAGTCGCCAGAGTCAGGAAGCTTCCGTCAATCTGACGTGAGACCCGGATGATCCCTTTGCCCAAAGAACCGCGGACGGGCTTCAGAAATACAACCGGATGTCGGTTGCACATCGTCTTGAGCATGGCAGACGTCTTGAGCAAATGAGACTCGGGAAGAACTCGTTTAAGCGTTGAAATGGACTTGAGTGCGTCAAACACTTCGTTTTTGTCCAGAAACTTTTCATTGAAGGTTTGCGTGCCGTAGAGCGATTTTACTTCTTTCATAAAATGCTGTACGCTAGGTTTGTTCTCAAGCTTGCGGGACGTTAGCCGGTTATTGACGACGTCTGCTACAGGCAGAACAGTCTTTTTCCAGCCGTCATCATACACCCAGCCTTTCATATAACCCGTTACCGCTCCAATATCCTCCGGTGTGAAAAAGGATACATAGGCGCCTTGCTTACGGCAGGCGTTCACCAGTTCTTGACAGAACATCGTGATGGAGCCAAAGGGCCGATCGGGCTGATCGGGATAGTCCTGGCTAACCAGTACACTGATGTAGGGTCCAAGGCGAAGCGTACGGCTGGCTGAACGATAGGATACCCTCAGGACCGAACGTGGAACGAGACCGGTCTTGCTGGCAACTGTCTGATTGATGCGCAGCCCGTCATACCTTGGTACCGGAATAACAGTGACTTCGCGGCGGAAAGAGCCAAATTGCAACTGAAGCGGCCTTCCTGAAGGGATTTTAAGCGCCTTAAGCACCCCTTCGCCCAGCATGATGACGTCGTCCTGCAGGATGCCCGAGCCGGTAACCTGAATCGTTACTTTTTTAGTGGACATCACGGATCTCCTTCCGGGCGGCAACTTGATGTCTGATCTCGAAGTTGAACGGCATCTGAACATGGCATGTGCTTCATCATATGAGGACATATAACCCTTGGTGATTGACCCATATGGATTAAATGCATTTGATTTCGAGGCAGGTTATGGATGGCCTGTTTCAGAGCGCCCTTGTTTGACAGGAGAGAAAAGCGTGTATTAACACGGATGAACAAACCAATCTGAGGAGGAATAATAGTGAACATTTATGACAAAGCCAATGATTTGGCCAAAGCACTGAGAGAAAGCAGCGAGGTGGAAGAGATTACTTCCGCGATGAAGCTGATTGAAGCTGATCCGGATGCAAAAGCAATGCTGGATAACTTCCGTGATCAACAAATGGAATTGCAACAACGTATGATGAGCGGGGATATGCCAGCTCCGGATGAGATGGAGAAAATGGAGAAACTGTTTGAAGTACTGAGTTTGAATCTGAATATCCGTCGCTTGTTTGATGCGGAGCGTCGCCTCAGTGTCATCATTGAAGACGTGAATAAAATTATTGCTGACAGCCTGGGTCATCTGTACGGTGGCGCTGAAGCGTAAAAAGGTAATTCAAAAAGTCCACTTTTGATTACGAAGGATGCCTAGCTTCATTCCATCTTCTCGGTACTTAAAACTGATCTTTTTGAACACGTACTAAACGCTTGTCTTGTTTTTTTACCTGAACCTTTCATATTAGCTCCTTATCGTTCATAGACTAGACATATAGAGTCGATCAAGAACGAAGGAGCTGTGAATGGTGAAGAGGTTGAAAAAAGCAAAACATGTAATCTATCTGCTTATTGCGTTGTCGATGCTGGTCATTGCACTGCCGCGGATTTCCTTTGCTGGAGGAATGGACTGGGTTAATATTTTTGGCATCGTATGGGTGCTGTTCTCCTTATTAATCGTTGGTGCACATCTGCATTTTATTCTCGGTGTGGATGAAGAGAAGAAGCGTGCACTGGAAGCCGTTCGCCGGGCGAAGCTGCGGCAGTGGGAGATGAAACTGCTGGACAAGCAGGAGCGGAGCGAGTCTGTATAAGGTACAGTATGAGATCCAACATGGAAGACCGGAATCCCTTGGTACAAAGGGGCCCCGGTCTTTTTTGGTACATACAGAATTAGAGGTTAATGGAATGATTAAATTCAGATGGCGAACTTGCCTGTGAGAATGGGTAGGGGTGGGGTTATTTTCCTAAAGCCGTGTTATAATAGATACAGTATAGTACAGATGCATCTTCGGGGGTGGTACAGTTGGACGGACAGGAAGAGAACGTCACGAAGCATGAACAGTTACTTCAACATATTGAACAACTGAAGGTTGGCAGCAAAATATCAGTACGTGGACTCGCGCGGGAGCTGGGTGTAAGTGAAGGGACAGCGTATCGTGCGGTGAAAGAGGCGGAGAACTTCGGGCTGGTCGTGACCAAGGAACGAATTGGAACGGTGCGGATCGAGAAGAGACCTCGGGGCATGTCAGAACAGTTGACCTTTGCTGATGTTGTGACCATTGTGGAGGGCCATGTGCTGGGGGGGAACGAAGGTCTCGCCAAACCGCTACACAAGTATGTGATTGGCGCGATGAAGGAACAGGCAATGGCCCGTTATATTGACGCTGGGAGTCTGCTGATTGTGGGTAACCGTGAAGATGCTCACTCGCTTGCCCTCGAACAGGGAGCGGGCGTGTTGATTACGGGTGGTTTCGGGACAAGTCGTGAAGTAAGAATTATGGCTGACGAGCTTGGGCTACCAATTATTTCATCCAGACATGATACATTCACGGTGGCTTCGATGATTAACCGTGCGATCTTCGACCGGCTGATTAAGAAAAAAATTATGCTTGTTGAGGATATCATTGGTCAGAAACCTCGCTTGCAGGTGCTGAAGGTGACCAGTTCAGCCGCAGATTTTCATATGTTGGTTTCAGAGACGGGTGAACATCGCTTCCCGGTCGTGGATGAATGGAACCGGGTCATCGGGATTGTGAGTCTGAAGGATGTCAGTGAGCTGAAAGAAGATCAAAGTATTGAGAAATGTGTGATACGCCGCCCGATTACGGCCTCATTGCAGACATCTCTTGCTTCTGCTGCCCAGATTATGACCTGGGAAGGTATCGATTTTCTGCCAATCGTGGATCGGAATCGCAAACTGATTGCGTCCGTCACACGCAAGGAAGTACTTCAGGCCATGCGGGATGCACAGAAGCAGCCACAACTGGGAGAGACGTTTGATCATCTGATCTGGAACGGGTTTGCCGAGGAGCGCGGTGAACAGAACGAACTGTTATTTCACGGATTCATCATTCCTCAGATGGCAACGGATCTGGGTACGATCTCCGAAGGTGTTCTGTTGAATGTGATGACCCAGGCTGGCCGGCGGGCAGCGTGGGATGTTACAGGGAACGACCACGTGGTGGATAATGTAACAACTTATTTTGTTCGACCAGTACAGATTGAGGATCAGATCCTGGTTCGACCGTTAATTCTGGAAACCAGTCGTCGAACGTGCAAAATGGACATTGTGGTTACCCGTGAAGGCAGTGTGGTATGCAAAGCGGTAATGACATTGCAGTCGATTGACCATGCCTAGCAGGGTACGTTGCCTCGGGCATAGACAACAAAGAGAGTACTCCCTGATCAAGAAGCTCTGCCGGGTTGCGCTGTCGCGCGGTTCTGGCTTCGCTTAATGAAGGGGAAGTACTCTCTTTTTGCAGACACAACGATATAGCTTCAACGAATCATGCAGATTGTCCGGAGGTTGTACCTGATCCGTTACTGGACCGTTGTTGAAGCCGTGCATAATAACTGCGGTTACGTATTCCGGCAAATACATTGTACGCACCCATAATCAGAAATAGCGCTTCCACAATCACAGATAAAGTGGAGCCCGTGAAGACAAACATCAGGATCAGGGCAAGAACAACAAGCATGCCACCCATCCAGATATTTGTCCACGAACGGTACAGACCGGCGCTGGTAGCATCCGAACTTCTGTGTGAACGAATACTGTTCAACGCTGCAAAAACCATGGCAACAGCAAAGATGGCGATTAGAGCATATTTGAGTACATCAATGAACACAAAGACGCAGCTCCTTTTCTGGAAAGCATTTACTGCCCTTATTGTACCATGCAGAGATGCAGACAAGGGCAGTTTTTTGCTGTTACGCAGGAACGTGCATGCGAATCTGTACCCAAACTTGCAGTACCCCTTCCATAACCAGCATCGTTTTGACCTGAACGGTGTACTCCTTTTCCCTGACCGAGTACACTTTCTGATTCAGCATGATTCGCGTCATTTTGCTATATTCATCGATGTTGAATACATCTCTGCCCCGAAGTACCTCAAGTTCGTCTCCGAGCTTCTGTAACATCACTTTCAGAGAAGCCTCGTCTGGCCCCTTATCCGATTCTTCTGCACGGACTTTGATTTCCTTGATAACGGTTTGGCGTTTACTGTATTTTTTCAGCGTTTTGATATCCTCCTCATTCTGATGCAGCTGAAGCTGCAGCTCCTGATTGTTCAGCCACAACGCATTGTAACTCAGGTGAAATACACCGTTGTAGACGACACATCCAGCGATCATTCCCAGAACAAACACAGCGGTCATTCGCATCAGCGGGCGGTAACGAGAAAATGGCGGAACTCTCATGAACGCTGTTCCTGTCTCATATTAGCTCCGGCCTCCGCCGCACACCCATTTCACTAGCTCGGTTCCCATATGCGCGCCCATAAAAGCAGAGATCAGATACAGGATTTGTTTGACCGCCGGAGACAGGTTACCATCCAGAAAATTGCTCTCGATGACACGCATGGGATCTATTGTGCCGCCGACAGCGGCTGCGAGTGCCCATATCTTTATTTTTCCAGAAATATCGAGCATCGTCTGTGTCGGAGGCTGAAGAGAGATCACGGCTCCAATACCTCCGATCATCGCGCCGCCCAGCACGATTCCAAACGCAATAAAGAAATCAAGAATGGCTTTGGACAAAAATGTGCTCACTGGCAACACCCCTTTCAGACCTAGCAGCACACCTCCTGTCTTCGGTCTGTCACAGGGGGAGCGGCTTGTACTTCTATTGTATGGGCGTGCCCCCAAACGTTATGATAGAATGTCGATAAAAATGTATCGAGCGATTAAAGTTACTCACAGTCTGGCAGGGGAGATAAAGATATGAACTTGGAGACGAAATACGGATTGTTATTCAGAGACTGGACCATGGTGCTGAAAGATGCCGTGCAGGTCAGCTTGCTCGCAGGGGAAAAGTATAACTTCGGCACAGGTGTAGCTGTGAGGTCTGCTGCCGTATCTGGCGTGGAGTTGGTTCTTGGAGTTAGCGGCGATGGAGAGGTTGAACTGGAAGAGGGCATCCAATCCATTCGTCCCCATGACTTGCTTTTAATCGAAAAAGGGCAGTCGCCCTTTATGGTCAACCGGGGTTCAACTCCACTGGTCTGTTATATCATTCAATGTCATAGGGTTCGGCTGACGCAGGAGCTGGCACCCACGGAAGACCCATGGGACAAGCAGAATGATGAGGACGATCACGAGCTTGAGCCAAGCAGCTTCGTTGCTCTTCAACATGCTGCTGTGGAGGATATTAAGAAGATCGTGGAGGCATTTCAACATACTGACTTGCATGATCCAATGTGGTGTCATCTTCTTTTTCAACAATGGATATGTAAATTGGTCGAGCATATAAGAAGGGAAGCTGAACCCGAAGTTCACTCGCAACAGCCCGATCAGGCTGTACAAAGAACGATTGACTACCTAGATGAACATTACGACGAACCTGTCACGGTCCAGCAACTGGCGCAGATGGCTAATGTCAGCCGCAAATGGTACACCGTAAGGTTCAGGGAAATCACGAATCAAAATCCAAGTGATTATATCACCGAATTACGCATGAAACGGGCCAAGGAGTTATTGAATCTTACTGGAGACAGTGTCTATGAGATTGCCCGTAAGGTCGGTTATGAAGATGAGCATTATTTCAGCCGAAGATTCAAGCAAAAAGTAGGACGTTCCCCCCGTCTGTATCTGCATAATCGTCGATATTTAGGAACCACGATGACTGCACCTGAGCTGTTATATACACTTGGGATGACTCCAATAGCTGCCCAAGCGCCGTTTTGTGAATTTCCGCATTACCTGAAAGAATCGTTTAAGCAAGTTCGCAAGTGGGAGAGAAGTCATGTACTCAACCTGGAAGAGATTCGGAGGATGAAACCCGATCTGATCATTGCGTCCGCATGGCAGGACAGCATGAATTATGAGCAACTTAACCGAATTGCAACAACGGTGCTTCTGCCTGAGCGCAGCAACTGGAGAGAGGAACTAAGAGATCTGGGAGAATTATTAGGAAAAAGCAAACAGGCGCTGCAAGTGATCAGCAATTTTGATGAGGGGCTGTACCAGGCAAGAGAACAGTTACAGACGCTTATTCCTGATGAGACTATCGTCTACATTCGTCTGACCCGTGAGGGAATAACGCTTTATGGGGAACAGTCTTCAAGGGGGAGTATGCTGTATCGGGAGCTGGATTTGAACATGCCCAAGGCATCTCTTTTTTCTGGGGAGGGAACGCTGGTTGCCGTTGAACATCTCGCTGAAATTCAGCCTGATCATATTCTGCTTCAGATGGAGGATGGGGTAGATGCCCGGCTTCATCTTTATGATCACCCGATGTGGGATCGGCTTCTGGCTGTGCAGAATCATCGGGTGTATGTGCTTAGCAATACGGAGTGGTATAATTTCTCGTTTTCCCCACTTGCCACTCAATATGCCATTCATGAGATGTTAGATCTTTTGAAGAGGAAGAGACTGATAAGACGTATGACCTGAACTTGCCGACTTCGCAAAAATCCAAATCGGGACGCCCAAATATCCATTCATTAATATCTGGGTGTGTATATAATGAGAATGAGAATCGTTATTATTTAAACACCGAAGGGGATAAACAGATGAAACATTCGAACAAATGGTTTGGATTAGGAATGATCCTTACCTTGCTACTGGCTACAGCTTGCGCGGGGACGAATGGAGAGAAGGCGGAACCCAATGCGGGAACCGAACCTCAGACACAAGCACAGCGCGTGGTTGCGACTTCGGTGACATATCCTGATTTTTTGTATGTTCTTGGTGTGACTCCTGTGGCTGCAGAGAACTATCATTCGGATTATCCGGATTATTTGGAAGGCAAATTCGACAGCGTGCCTAAGTTAGGTAATGGTTCCAACATGGAGGGCATTCTCGCAACCGATCCGGATATCATTATCGCGCCGAAATGGCGGGATGAGAAATTATATGACCAGTACGCCAAGATTGCCAAAACAGTTCTTCTTCCCGATAGGGACAATTGGCGGGATGAATTGAAGGATATGGGTGAGGCACTGGGCAAGCAGAAGGAAGCGGAGCAGGCTATACAGGATTATGATAAGAAAATTGCGACTGCTCGCGATGAGCTAAAAGCTCTTGTAGGAGACGAGACGTTTATTTACTTAAGAATCATGCCCAAAGAAAGCTATGTTATGGGTGAACTGTCCAACAGAGGTATGGTGATTCATAAAGAGCTTGGATTGAAAACGGTAGCAGCCTATCCTAAAAATGAAGGGAGTGTGCCGGTCTCGCTGGAACTGCTTACCGAATATCAGGCTGATCACATCATTCTCCAAATTGACGGTGGCGATGACAACACGGATGCCCAGAAATTATACGATGAAATGAAAGAAAGTAACATCTGGAAAGGAATGAAGGCAGTCAAGGAAGATCAGGTATATCTGGTTGGGGACAAGGAGTGGATGAACTTTGGGTACTCATCCGTCGCTACTTTGAATGCAGTCGAGGATATTGTTTCTGTAATTAGGGAGAGAAATCACTAAGATGAAGAATACACAATCTAATTCGGTGGAGCGCGTTATTCGTGAGCGAAGAACAGTACGGTCATTCAGCAACAGACCCGTATCTGAGGATAAGCTGCTTGAATTGCTTGAGGCTGCGGTGTGGGCTCCGTATCATTCCAAACAAGAACCATGGCGCTTTATCGTTTTTATGAACGAGGGTCGCAAAATGTTCAGCAATGCTGTGCTATCGACATATACACCACAAGAACTCGAACAGTTTGGGCAGAGTGCAGCGAAGGACTATTGTGAAGACACGCCAGTGCATGTGTGCGTTGTGGTTCGACAGGGTACGGATCGTTGGAAAAATGAAGAGGCTTTGCTCGCAGCTGCTGGGCTGATTCAGAATTTGCAATTGCTCGCCTGGGAAGAACGCATCGGACTGGTATGGAAAACAAACGAATACAACCGGGAGGATACGTTTGCCGCGAAAATAGGCCTGAATTCCGGCGAACGGTTGGTGGGGACACTTCATCTTGGGTACCTTCGAGAAGATGCTGTTTCACGACCTGTAAGCAGAAAACCGGCAGAGCAACTCATTACCTGGATTCGTCATGAAGAGGGATAAGAAGGTTACACAGACTTGTAAAAAGAGATGTACAGATATTATGATATATCTGTTACCTCTCTTTTTTTTGTTCCCAGTCACACGTTTTTGCAAAGTTTAGCATACGTCTTTTATTTATAGATTTTTAATGGAATGTCTTTAGTGGGGAAAGGAAGAAAAAAACATGAGTTCTTTTGTGCATTTGCACGTTCACAGCGAATACAGTTTGCTGGACGGCGCTGCGCGTATTCCGGATCTCGTGGGCAAAGCCGCAGATCTCGGAATGACAACACTGGCGCTGACCGACCATGGCGTGATGTATGGTGCTATTCCTTTCTATAAAGCCTGCGTTGAACGAGGCATCAAGCCGATTATAGGGTGCGAGGCATACATGACAGCAGGGTCCCGCAAAGAGCGGGGAAGCCGCAAGGATCAACCGATTCATCATTTGATTTTGTTAGCCAAAAATATGACGGGTTACCGAAATCTGATGAAATTGTGCTCGATTGGACATCTCGAAGGTTTTCATTACAAACCCCGTGTAGATATGGAAAGTCTGGCTGCCCATCACGAGGGCATTATCTGTCTAAGTGCGTGTCTTGGTGGTGAAGTACCACAACATTTACTGCATGGACGAGAAGAAGAGGCGAGACGTGCGGCGTTACGCTACAAAAATATTTTTGGTGACGACTTCTATCTGGAACTTCAGGATCACGGGCTGTCGGAGCAAAAAAGGGTAAATCCACAGTTGATCAAACTGGCTGCCGAGCTTGAGATTCCACTTGTAGCCACCAATGATGCACATTATCTGTCCGAAGAGGACGCGGAGCTTCAGGATGTACTGATCTGTATCGGAACAGGCAAGACCGTGGATGATGAGAATCGGCTCCGAATTGGAACCAATCAGCTCTATCTGAAAAGTGAAGAAGAGATGGCTCGTTTGTTTCCTCATGTACCGGAAGCTCTGGCAAACACCGTCCGCATTGCGGATTCCTGTGAGTTGAAGCTGGAATTTGGCAAATCGATTTTGCCGGAATACAGACCGCTTCCTGATGGACTCAGCCCTTCGGTGTATCTGCGTCAGCTGTGCGAAGAAGGAATGAAGGAGCGTTATGCGCAGTCCACACGTTGGACAGATGCAGAGCTTCGATCCGAACTCGAACAACGATTGGCGTATGAGCTGGGTATAATCGACAGCATGGGATTCTCGGATTATTTTTTGATTGTTTGGGATTTTATCGCCTATGCGCATAAACAAGGCATTGTTACTGGACCGGGCCGGGGCTCCTCGGCAGGTAGTCTGGTAGCGTACACTTTGCATATTACCGATGTTGATCCGATGAAATACAACCTGCTCTTCGAACGATTCCTGAATCCCGAGCGGATCTCCATGCCGGATATTGATATTGACTTCAGCGATGAGCGGCGGGATGAGGTCATTGATTATGTCGCGCATAAATATGGCAAAGCCCATGTCGCCCAGATTATTACGTTTGGAACGATGGCTGCCCGTGCAGCCGTACGTGATGTTGGGCGGGCCCTGAATGTGCCTTATGGCGAAGTGGACAAGGCTGCAAAGCTGATTCCGGCGCAACTTGGTATTAACATCGAGCGGGCCATGGAAGCTACACCTGAGCTGAAGGCGCTGTATGAAACCAAGCCTAAGACACGTGAGCTGCTGGATATGGCGATGAAGGTCGAGGGCATGCCACGTCATGCTTCGACCCATGCTGCGGGAGTGGTTATCTCCCGTGACCCGCTGACCGATGCGGTGCCACTTCAGGAGGGCAGTGAAGGGACAGCGTTAACCCAGTATTCCATGGAAAACCTGGAGTCTATTGGGCTGCTTAAGATGGATTTTCTTGGTTTGCGTACCCTCTCAATCATTGAGCGGTGTGTACGCTGGATTGGGGAACATGGAGAAATTCCGGATTTCCGCCTTATCCCCGATGATGATCCGTTAACGTACGAGATGCTTGGGCGAGGGGACACGATGGGCATATTCCAACTGGAATCTGCCGGGGTACGCCGTGTGCTGAAAGAGATGAAGCCAAGTAGTTTTGAAGATGTAATCTCTGTACTTGCCTTGTACCGTCCGGGTCCGATGGAGTTCATATCCAAATACATTCAGGGCAAGCATGGACAGATTGAAGTGGATTACCCCCATGTGGATCTGGAGCCTATCCTGAAAGATACGTACGGGATCATCGTGTATCAGGAACAGATCATGCAGATAGCCTCCCGGATGGCGGGTTTCTCGCTGGGTGAGGCAGATTTGCTCCGCAGAGCGGTCTCCAAGAAGAAACGGGAAGTGCTGGATCTGGAGCGTGGACACTTTGTACAAGGCAGCCTGAAACAAGGGTATAGCGAAGAAGAGGCAGAACTGGTCTATGATATGATCGTCAAGTTTGCAAACTATGGCTTCCCGCGTGCTCATGCCGCGGCATATGGTGTGCTTGCGTTCCAGACGGCTTATCTGAAGGCGCATTATCCGGTTCATTTTATGGCATCCATGTTAACAGCCGTAATGGGCAGTCATCGGAAAGTGGCAGAGTACGTGGTGGAATGTCGGCGTATGGACATGGAGGTGCTTCCGCCGGATGTGAATGAGAGCGGTATTCTGTTTACACCTGTATTTCTGCCGTCCGGCAACGCAGGAACTGGGGATCAGAGCAATGTATCGCAGCAGACTGCGGGAGCAGATGCAGAGAGTGATGCCGGAAGCCCTGCCGAAGAACATGCCACGAACAGTAACGGGAGTTCCTTGAGGGAAGATCACGTTCATGAGCATGATGGGCATTCGGGACAAGCCGAATATGGTGAAGCACCTCTGCCGGATGATCCCGGTCCTGGACCGGAAGAGGACGGTGGTGGATATGAGTGGCAGGCAGCGACAACCATGCCTGAGGCATCCGACAACCGGAAGGAACCGGGATTGGTGACGGTTTCTTCAATGGATAATGGTAATGACGAAGGACAAGAGGTGTCTTCTTCGCGCGCGGAACAAGAGGAGCTGTCCTCTGTGGAGAAGAACGTTGCAGTGTCTGATGATAATTCGGATGAGGAAAAATTAACGGGTGCAATACGATTTGGTCTGGCCGCTGTGAAAAATGTCGGTACCCAGGCAATGGAAAGCATTATGATCGTAAGGCAGGAGAGACCGTTCGACAGTTTGCTCGATTTTTGTCGTCGTGTGGATTTGCGTGTATGCAACAAACGTGTGATTGAATCGCTGATCCAAGCCGGAGCTTTTGACACATTACCTGGGCACCGGGCCCAATTGCTGGCGATGCTGGATGAGACTGTTGAAGCAGCGTTGAAATGGCGCAAGGAACGTGAGGATTTGCAGATTCAATTGTTTGACTTTGTTGAGACGCCAAACTGGGAGATTGAATATCCGGAAATTCCTCCTTATTCCTCAGGGCAACAACTGGAGCTGGAGCGTGAGTTGTTAGGTTTGTATCTCTCCGGGCATCCGCTGGATGACTATGAAGATGTGCTGGAATCGAGTGGGGCTGACCGGATCATGGAGCTGACCGAGGCGGCAGACGACACGATGACCGTCGCCGCGGGTATGGTTGTGTCTGTGAAGTCGATTACGACGAAACAGGGCAAGGCTATGGCGTTCATGGAGCTGGAAGACCAGATTGAACGCTGTGAAGTGGTTCTCTTTCCCGAGGTATGGCGGCGTAGCCAGCAACATGTCGGGAAAGGTGAACTGCTCGTCGTGCGTGCCAAAGTGCAGCAGCAGGACGAAGGGTTTAAGCTGCTGGCTGAGGAAGTGGTGGCGTTGTCACCGGCGGCACTGGAGCAGCAGCTGCGCAGCCGTGACCGGCGCGTCAAGCCCGGCAGCGGCAGCTCTTCGCGCGCGGCGCAGGCGGCTTCGCCGCGGCGACCAGCGGGCGCAGGAGCCGAAGCGCAGCGCAGCAGCGCAGGCGGGGATGCTTCCGCTGTGCGTAGCAGCGGGAGCCAAGGCTCGGCAGCGACGCGCAGCGATGCGGGAGGTACGGGCGCAGCCACGGCGGCGGCAGGCAGCCCGGAGCAGAGCCGCGAACCGCGGGCTGTGGAGCAGCGGGTGTTCGTGAAGATTGCCCCGCATGCGGAGAAGCCTGAGCTTCTGGCACGTCTGAAGCAGCTACTTCAGGAGCATCCCGGACCTGTGGCGACAGTGCTCTTCTATGAGCAACAGCAGAAGCTGCTTGCGCTGAGTGATGCCTACCGGATTAAGCCATCACCAACCTTGTTCTCCGAGATGGAGAAAATGCTGGGTGAAGGCACGGTCAAAATTAAATAAGAGGCTGTCCCGTAAGTGATAGCACTTATCCATAGTATGAAACCTGTTTGGCTCAATGCTGAACAGGTTTTTTTTGATTATTTTAGTGCGAGCTCGGTTCCCTGACGACAGGGTTTAAACAAACAAATTGCAGACTTGTTATAGGCCAGCTACAGACCAGAGCGGAATGTACAATCCTGAAACAGGTTTAGGCTGCGACTGGTCTTAACCATCCGCACATTTTATGAACATTTTAACAGGTTGCTGCATACACTTGAGAACACCGAAGGACCTCGTGGTCCTCGGGGGATTGATGCGGGAGGTCGAGATATGTCATATGAAATCGTAGAAGCCATGCTGGCCCGGCGGGGTGTACGGATTGATGCAATCGCAGCAATTGTATACCGTCTGCAAAAAGGGTACCACCCCGAACTGACCTTGGACGACTGTGTAACCAGCGTGAAATCCGTTCTGCAGAAACGAGAGGTGCAATATACGCTCTATACGGGTATTGCTCTCGACGAACTTGCGGAGAAAAAACTCTTGCCCCAACCGTTACAGGCTATTATGGAAGCGGATGAATCCCTGTATGGAGTGGACGAGACTCTGGCCCTCGGCATTACTCATGTGTATGGTATGATTGGTTTAACCAGCTTTGGTTACCTGGATAAAGAAAAAATAGGTGTAATTCATGATTTGAACGAACACACAACAGCCATTCATGTCTTTTTGGATGATCTGGTCGCAGGGGTGGCTGCTGCGGCTTCTGCCCGGATTGCACACAAAAATATTAAAGCCAAAAAATACCCCTCAGACCTTTAACCCCCTGTATTTCCATGCTTGTCTGTTATGGTCAATCTAATGGCTCATATGAAGGTCTTCAAGGGCGGCTGACGCTGCCCTGATAAGCTTGCGGCTGCTTATGGAAGAGGTATGAACAAGAAGATTTCGTCAACCATATGAGTTATTCGTGGGGGACTAATGTCCCTCATGATCCCAAATTCTCCCCAAAGGTCCCGAACCCTTTCTTGCAGAAAAAAAGTGAGGTATGTTATCATTAGTCCAATATACGGGCTCTGAACATTAGCTTAGGGGGCGGACAAGGCATGTGGACGGTGATTTACATTGCACCGACAGCAAAGGTTGCGGACAAGATCAAGACCAAGCTTTCGGAAGAAGGTTTTCTGGTACAGACCCGTCCCATCAGTTTATCCAAGCAGCAATTTGAGATTCGTGTCCCTTCTGGGGAATTGGAAGAGGTCCAGGAAGTGTTGAATTCCATTCTGCATTCCTGATTTGTTCGACATCAACGTGCCTTGGCAGATGAAGAAGTACCATCGGTACATAAGGGACTAATCGCGTAAGCGGAGAGAGGAATCGACTTGCATGTATTGTATGCTGCTGTCCTTCCTTCTTTTTTTGTTAGGACAAGGACCGACCTGGTTGCTCCCGGAGACCCTACCAAGATAGATTCAAACATCGGCGCAACAATCTTTCGGTTTTTGCAGGTAACATCAATCGTGCTGACAGAAGCCGGTGATCCTTGCCCTGTACCGGCGGATTTTTTTGTTGTGAATGCTGGACAAGGCCCATGGCAGCGTGTGGGTCGTAAGCGGTTTACCGTAACACGCGGATGAAGCTGCCACAAGCAGCGCTCTGCAGGTTGCGGCCATCAAATCAACGGCTGGAGAGGTGTAGTTGTGTTCAAAGATATATTCCAGAAGAAACGGAAGTACGCTACCATACCTTCCGAGCGTGCACTTCCCGGCGAAGGCCAGGAAGTCCTAGAACGCCCAAAACGTGAAATACCTGAAGGGCTTATGAACAAGTGCAGCAAATGCGGCACCATTCAATATAGCAAGGAATTGGAGAAAAATCTGAAAGTATGTCCTGCCTGTGGTTACCATATGCGTCTTAACGCTATGGAGCGCATTGCTATGGTACTTGATGATCAAGGATTTGTTGAGTTTGATGCTGATATGATATCGGTTGATCCACTTGGCTTTCCTGGATATAGCAACAAATTGGAACAACAGCGTCTGAAATCGGGCCTGAAGGAAGCGGTAATTACAGGGGAAGGAACCATTGATGGCCTTCCTGTAGTTGTTGCTGTCATGAGCTTTGATTTCTTCACAGGCAGCATGGGTTCTGTTGTAGGGGAGAAAATTACCCGTGCCATTGAGCATGCCACAGAGAAACGGTTACCATTGATTATTTTCTCAACATCAGGTGGTGCTCGGATGCAAGAGAGTATTCTCAGCCTCATGCAAATGGCCAAAACAAGTGCAGCTTTATCCCGTTTGGATGAACAGGGCGGGTTGTACATTTCGGTCATTACGGACCCAACAACAGGTGGAGTCTCGGCAAGTTTTGCGAGCCTGGGCGATATTAACATTGCCGAACCTGGCGCTGTATTTGGTTTTGCCGGCAGAATCGTTATCGAACAGACGATCCGTCAGAAGTTACCTGATGATTTCCAAACGGCTGAATTTAATATGCAACATGGTCAGTTGGACATGGTTGTGCACCGGAAAGAGCTTCGGGCCACTCTTGGCAAGCTTTTGGATATGCATAGTGAAAAAGGAGGGGTCTAAATGGCGGGTGAGTTGCCATATGAAGCGCCTCTGGTTGAGATGCGCAAAAAGATTGATGAACTCGTACAGTTTGGACAGGAAAAAGGGATCGACTTCACGGACGAGATTGCCCGCCTGGAAGAACGTTACCATAGACTTGAAGAAGAGATCTACACTGGCATAACAGCAGCTCAGAAGATGCATCTGGCCCGTCATCAGCAGCGCCCAACGGCGCTGGACCTGATCCAGCTGATATTTACGGACTTCATTGAGCTGCACGGTGATCGCATGTTCGGAGACGATCTTGCGGTTGTTGGCGGACTTGCCAAGTTGAATGGAAAGACAGTAACGGTAATCGGACAACAGCGGGGGAAAGACACGAAGGATAATATCGCCCGCTTTTTCGGCAGCGCTCATCCAGAAGGTTTCCGAAAAGGACTTCGTCTGATGAAACAAGCGAACAAATTTGGCCGTCCTATTATTACGTTTATTGATACTAAAGGGGCGTATCCGGGTAATACTGCAGAAGAGAGAGGTCAATCGGAAGCGATTGCTCGCAACCTGATGGAAATGGCGAAGCTATCGGTTCCTGTTATTGTTGTGGTCATCGGCGAAGGTGGAAGCGGCGGTGCCCTCGCTATGGCTGTGGGTAATCGTGTGTTGATGCTGGAACATGCGATCTATTCTGCAATCTCTCCGAACGGCGCTGCTTCGATTCTCTGGAAGGATGCATCCAAGGCAGATCAGGCGGCTGAAGCAATGAAAATAACAGCCAAAGACCTGTTAGAGATGGAAGTCATTGAAGAGATTGTCCCTGAGCCACGCGGCGGTGCTCATCGGGATTATGAAGCGTCTGCTGCTTTCATCAGTGAAGCTTTGGTCCGTCATCTCGACGATATGAAGGGTTGGAGCGGGGATCAGCTGAAACAGGATCGTTATGAGAAATTCCGTAAAATTGGATCGGTCACGTTTGAACCTCAAGCATCCAATGAAGCCCCTCAAGAGCTTGTAAAAGTCGATGTTGCGAGTAATTTGTCGGGAAATGCTGAATAATGTGACGAATTTCCTATACAAATGAGCAAAAGTATAGTAAATTTAATAGTTGGAAAAAGAAAAATAGATAAAGAGTAATACCTTTAAAATCGGAGGAAACCCAAAATGCGTAAAACGAAAATTGTATGTACCATTGGTCCATCCAGTGAATCTCTGGAGAACACCAAAAAATTGATTATGGCCGGTATGAATGTGGCCCGTCTGAACTTCTCCCACGGTGATTTCGATGAGCACGGCGGACGGATCATTGCGATTCGCCAAGCATGCGAAGAGTTGAACAAAACAGTAGCGATCCTGCTGGACACCAAAGGACCGGAAATTCGGACAGGTAAACTCGAAGTTGAACCGATCGAATTGGTTCAAGACGAGTACATCACTTTGACAACAGAAGAAATTCTGGGCACCAAAGAACGTCTTTCCATTACGTATACAGATCTTCCGAATGATGTTGAACCGGGATCTACAATTCTGATCGACGACGGTCTGATCGGACTGACTGTGGTGGAAGTGCAAGGCACCGAGATCAAATGCCGTATCGTTAACGGCGGATCGATCAAAAGCAAAAAAGGTGTTAACGTTCCGGGCGTTGCCATTTCTCTACCGGGTATCACCGAAAAAGACGCTAACGATATCGTATTTGGTATCGAACAAGGTGTCGATTTCATCGCGGCTTCTTTTGTACGTAAAGCAAGTGATGTACTTGAGATTCGTGAATTGCTTGAAAAACACAATGCTGGACATATCCAAATCATCTCCAAAATCGAAAACCAACAAGGTGTCGATAACCTCGACGAAATCCTTGAAGTGTCTGACGGCCTGATGGTTGCTCGTGGAGACCTGGGTGTTGAGATTCCTGCGGAAGAAGTACCATTGGTACAAAAACGCATGATCCAAAAATGTAACGTTGCAGGTAAACCGGTTATCACAGCTACACAAATGCTGGATTCCATGCAGCGTAACCCGCGTCCAACACGTGCGGAAGCAAGTGACGTGGCGAATGCGATCTTCGACGGTACGGACGCAATCATGTTGTCCGGTGAGACAGCTGCGGGTAAATACCCAGTTGAATCTGTTCTGACCATGTCCCGTATTGCTGAAAAAGCAGAATCTGCTCTGCCTTACCAAGAGTTGTACCTGAAACAACGTGTTGCTCAACAAACAACAGTTACGGAAGCAATCAGCCAATCGGTTGCTCTCCAAGCTCAAGATTTGAACGCAAAAGCGATCATTACTTCGACTGAATCAGGACATACTGCACGCATGATTTCCAAGTATCGTCCAGAATCTCCAATCATCGCTGTGACAACGGAAGACAGAACTTCCCGTCGTTTGGCTCTGGCTTGGGGTGTAACTCCTGTCAAAGGAAGACTGGTTGATTCCACGGATGCTTTGTTCGAAAATGCAATTGAAGGCGGCGTAAAATCCGGACTTGTTAAAGAAGGAGACCTGGTTGTGATCACAGCAGGTGTACCTTTGGGTCGTTCCGGTTCTACCAACCTGATTAAAGTAAGCCAAATTCCAAACAACGCTTAATAGCGTCTTGGATGGAGAAGCAACAGGAGAGAAGCAATGGGGCTTTATTGTCCCGTTGCTTTTTTTCCATCTTATTGACACTTTACAACGAGGTAACACGTATGAATGATAGAACGAAGGAGGCCGATAACGTGCGAGAACAGAGCAATGGTAACTGGTATGCGGCACGTCTTCGTGTACGCTATCAAGAAAGTGACCAGATGGGCGTGGTCTACCACGCGAACTATTTGAATTGGTTTGAAATCGGTCGAACTGAGATGATTCGCCAAATGGGGTATACATATCGTAAAATGGAGGAACAGGGGTTACTGCTTCCCGTAACCGGACTGGATGTGAAGTATCACAAGCCTGCCCGATATGATGATGAGATTATCATATTCACCCGTATTGCTGCATTTAGTGGTCTGCGACTGAATTATGAGTATGACGTAAGACGCATGTCTGAAGAACCTGATGAGCATATGGCGATTGGAGAACGGGTATGGTCAACTGATGAATCACTCCCCGGTGAACGGCTAGTTACAGGTTCTACCCAGCATGTATGGGTGAATGGGGACTGGAAGCCAGTTCGGCTGGATAAGGCAGCCTCTGAGTTATACAGCGCGCTTGAAAAGGTGTGGCTTTCGGGAAAGGGGTAATACGTCAATGCGAAAATGGATGTGGGCTTTACTCTTAATCATTCCGGTGATTGAATTATTTGGTTTTATTCTGATGAGTGACTGGATCGGAGCCGGAAAGACATTGCTTCTCATGATTCTCACGTCCTTGATTGGTATAGCAATGTTGCAGTTTGAAGGGCGAAAAGTACTTGTGGACGCCAAATCCGAGATGGAGCGTGGCAAGGTACCTGGAAGAAAAATGGTCGATGGTCTTTTTATTTTTGTCGGTGGTTTCTTGCTTTTGATTCCAGGCTTTGTAACGGATCTGATCGGCTTTACACTGGTATTTCCTTTAACACGTCCGGTGTACCGTCTGTTCTTCCTGGGGTGGCTGGAGAAAAAAATGAAAAGTGGCAAAATTACGTTTTATCGTCGTCCGAAATGAAACACCAGTTGTTTTGCATAATGAAAAGGCTCCGCTCAACAGATGATTTCTGTTGAACGAAGCCTTTTTCTATTTTTCCTGCGTGCTCATAAGGTCATGCCTCATCGGACACGTCCGTTGATGATATACGTTCTGAGGTCGCGTAATACGTTAGCCCGATTGAACGCATCGAGAATCACGAGACTGACAGGGCCAATAATCAAGCCCAGAACACCAAACAACTTCAAACCCACAAACATGCCAACCAGCGTGGCGAGTGGGTCGAGCCCTACACTGCTTGCAAGTACCTTCGGTTCAATAATCTGACGGGCGATCAATAAGATCAGATAGATAATACTAATCCCAATACCCAGATACAGATCCCCATTCATAAAGAGGTACGCTGCCCAAGGCACCATGATAAGGCCAACACCCAGATAAGGAAGCAGATCGACCAAACCAATCATCAGAGCGATGGTGAAGGCTGAATTGACTTGCAATATAAGCAGTCCAATCATGACGAATAGTGCTGTAATCGAGATCATGATCAATTGTGCTCTTGCGTATCCGAACAGTGCCTTCTTAAGGTCGGTCCATATGTCGGATATCGGCTTGCGAATGGAAGAGGGTACCCATCCCGATACGGTGATGTTGTGCCTGGTCCAGCTTTTGCTAATGAAGAATGTAGACAACAGAACAACGATTAATACCGCACCCATGTTCGGCAGGGAAGTCAGCAGACTCAGAATCATGTTGAAAAATCCGGTGACCAGATCTGTCACGGCTGTACCCACCGTTTCAGTTGTTTTACTAATATTGCTGTTGATGGTTTCCTGGTAGTTGGGATTTTCCTTGTAAAATTCATTGATCTGCGCAGTCAAACTCTGAATGGTGTCATTCTGGGTCCAGCGCACAAACGTGTCCTTGATCTCATCAACATGTAGATCAAAGCTTGTCGTAAGTGAAATGACTTCTTTTACCATACGGGTAATCGCCGCAGACAGCACCACCGCAATGGCTCCAAAATAAAGGATCAATGAAAGAGTCACAGCCAGCCAGCGCGGGAATCGTGCTCGATGCTGAAGCAGTTTCACTAATGGATTCATGGCATAGGCGATAATCCAGGCAATCGCAAAAGGGTACAAGAGCGGGAACAGCAAGTATATGGCAACGGCGATCAGAACGGCCGCAATGATAACCCATAAGCCACGGAGCAGGCGTTTCATTATTATTCTATCCAAGCATCAACTCTCCTTATTTCAATTAAGCCGACCTATGTATGATCCATGAATCAGTATTAGAAATAGATGGCTATCTTAATTAATATAGAGCATTTTCAAGGTTTTGAAACGCCGGGATGTTAACAGATCTTGTTCAAGAGTGGACTTTTGCACAAGATCTACGAGGATTCTTTCTTTTGCCTAGAGTATGCCTTAGTATTACAGAATATAGCAATAGAAAGTTCCTCATACGACAGGATTGGTTAAAAAACATTAAATGTCAACCTTGTTTTTGTAAAGGCTTTCAAAAATGCTTTATCGGACCGATAAAGAAGTTTGATGTGCGAATGAACTCTCATCATGTTCACATAAACGACAAAATCCAGTATGATGTTATAAGTAAATACCGATTGACAGATAGGAAAACCTTAGTTTGAAATATTTGTTAATTTTAAAATGAAAATGTTTACAAAAAGAGAATAGGTGCATTTTGGCACTTATATGACACTCTGGAATGGTTCCTGATTTCGCTTATTAAAGGAGAGATGTATATGACAGCTACCAAAGGTCTGGAAGGCATCGTTGCGACAACCTCTTCGATCAGTTCTATTGTAGACGGTGTGCTCACATACCGTGGTTACGATATCGACGATTTGGCTGAACATGCCAGCTTTGAAGAAGTTGCCTATTTGTTGTGGTTTGGTAAATTGCCAACAACGGATGAACTGAAATCCCTTCGTAAAAGCCTGAGCGATTACGCGCCGATTCCGAGCGAGTTGATTGCACAAATCCAATTGTACCCGAAAAATGTCAGTACCATGGCAGCACTTCGTTCCGCTGTCTCTGCACTTGCACTGTACGACGAGCAAGCGGATGAGATGACAACGGAAGCGAATGAGAACAAAGCGGTTAAGTTGCAAGCACAGTTGCCAACGATTGTGGCAGCCATCGCCCGTATCCGTCAGGGCAAAGAACCTGTGGCTCCAAAAGAAGGCGCTTCCATCGCAGAGAACTTTTTATATATGATGACTGGTGAAGAACCATCCGAGACCGCAGTGAAAGCATTGGATCAAGCCCTTGTCCTGCATGCGGATCATGAGTTAAACGCTTCGACATTTGCAGCCCGTGTAACGGTTGCTACGCTGTCGGATATCTATTCCGGTGTAACTTCCGCCATTGGCGCACTGAAGGGACCACTGCATGGCGGTGCTAATGAAGCCGTTATGAAAATGTTGAATGAGATCGGTACGCCAGATCGTCTTGAAGCGGCAATTCAGGAAAAACTGAATAATCGTGAAAAAATCATGGGCTTTGGACATCGGGTGTACAAAAACGGTGATCCACGCGCCAAACATCTACAGAAGATGTCCAAGGAACTTGGCGAGATGAACAATGATACGCGTTTGTATGATATGTCTGTGAAGATCGAGGAACTGGTAACAGGACAAAAAGGACTGAAGCCTAACGTAGACTTCTATTCTGCTTCTGTATATACCCAACTGGAGATCGAACAGGAATTGTTCACTCCGATCTTTGCCATCAGCCGGGTGTCGGGATGGACTGCGCATATTTTGGAACAGCTTGCGGACAATCGCATCATTCGTCCACGTGCGGAGTACACTGGTCCTACAGAACAGAAATACGTTTCTATTGAACTTCGCTAATAGCCACAAAAACAGTATAATAATATGGACGAGGTGAAGGGTTGGAAAGCAGAGGCTTTACTGGCTTAAGCTCTCAGGACCCTTCTCTCAACAAGACTAGTGGTATGATGAATACTGCATATACGAAACCTAGGAGGAATTTTAACTATGAAATTAGAAAAATTTGCTCACCCAACTGAAGGCGAAAAAATCCAAATTGATAACGGTACACTTCAAGTACCTAGTAATCCAATCATTCCATTTATCGAAGGTGACGGTACAGGCCGTGATATCTGGAAAGCTTCCAAACGTGTATTGGATGCAGCTGTTGAAAAAGCTTATGATGGCAACAAAAAAATCGCATGGTATGAAGTGTTTGCTGGACAAAAAGCATTCGATACATACGGTGAGTGGTTGCCGAATGATACACTGGAAGCCATTCGTGAGTATATCGTAGCGATCAAAGGACCATTGACTACGCCAATCGGTGGCGGTATTCGTTCCCTGAACGTAGCCCTGCGTCAAGAGCTTGACCTGTACACATGCTTGCGTCCTGTTCGTTATTTCGACGGTGTACCTTCTCCGGTTAAACGTCCTGAGTTGGTAGACATGGTCATTTTCCGTGAGAATACGGAAGATATCTATGCAGGAATCGAGTATGCTGAAGGTTCTGAAGAAGTGAAAAAAGTGATCCAGTTCCTGCAACAGGAGATGGGTGCTAACAAAATCCGTTTCCCTGAGACTTCCGGTATTGGTATCAAACCAGTTTCTTCCGAAGGTTCGAAACGTCTGGTACGTGCAGCAGTGCAGTACGCAATTGACCATAACCGTAAGACGGTTACATTGGTACACAAAGGTAATATCATGAAATTCACAGAAGGTGCCTTCAAAAACTGGGGATATGAAGTGGCTGAAGAAGAGTTCGCTGACAAAGTATTCACATGGGCACAATACGACATCATCAAAGAAAACGAAGGTACAGATGCAGCGAATGCAGCACAAAAAGCTGCTGAAGATGCTGGTAAAATCATCGTAAAAGATGCGATTGCCGATATCGCTCTGCAACAAGTATTGACTCGTCCAGGCGAATTTGATGTTATCGCAACATTGAACCTGAACGGTGACTATCTGTCCGATGCACTTGCAGCGCAAGTTGGCGGAATTGGTATCGCTCCTGGAGCGAACATCAACTACGTAACAGGACATGCTATCTTCGAAGCAACTCACGGTACTGCACCTAAATACGCGGACAAAGATGTCGTGAACCCTGGTTCCGTTATTCTGTCCGGAGTAATGTTGCTTGAGCACTTGGGATGGCAAGAAGCAGCTAACCTGATCTACAAAGGTATGGAAACATCCATTAACAATAAAACAGTAACGTATGACTTTGCACGTCTGATGGACGGCGCTACTGAAGTGAAATGTTCTGAATTCGCGGATCAAATCATTAAAAACCTGTAAGGGGAGATGTGAATCTTGACTATTCAGCGCAAAAAAATCACAGTAGTCGGCGCCGGTTTTACCGGTGCTACGACCGCATTAATGCTTGCCCAAAAAGAACTCGGGGATGTTGTGCTGGTTGATATTCCTCAACTGGAGAACCCGACGAAGGGGAAAGCACTCGATATGATGGAAGCAAGTCCTGTTCAAGGATTTGACAGTCATATCGTCGGTACTTCCAACTACGAAGATACTGCAGGTTCTGAGATTGTAATCATCACCGCTGGTATCGCCCGTAAACCGGGTATGAGCCGCGACGATCTGGTCAATACGAATGCGGGTATCGTGAAGTCCGTTTGTGAAAATGTGAAAAAATATTGCCCTGATTCCATCGTCATTATTCTAAGCAACCCGGTGGATGCGATGACTTATGCAGCTTATCAGACCCTTGGTTTTCCTAAAAACCGTGTTATCGGTCAGTCAGGTGTTCTGGATACAGCACGTTATTGTACCTTCATTGCGCAAGAGTTGAATGTATCTGTTGAAGATGTTCGTGGATTCGTTCTTGGCGGCCACGGGGACGATATGGTACCCCTCGTTCGTTATTCGAGTGTAGGTGGTATTCCGATTGACACGCTGATTCCGGCAGAACGCATTGAGTCCATTGTTCAACGCACACGTGTTGGCGGAGGCGAGATTGTGAATTTGTTGGGTAACGGCAGTGCCTATTATGCACCAGCAGCTTCGCTTGTTCAGATGACCGAAGCCATTTTGAAGGACAAGAAACGTATCATTCCAGTGATCGCTTATCTTGAAGGTGAATATGGCTATAATGATCTGTTCCTCGGTGTACCAACCATTTTGGGTGGTAATGGCATTGAGAAAATATTCGAACTTGACCTGACAGCGGAAGAAAAAGCAGGATTGGACAAATCTGCTGATTCGGTTCGCAACGTCATTTCGGTAGTAAACCTGTAAGTTTGAAAACTTTTTGAACAGAAGCTAAAAGAAAACCTCCGGTAAACCCGGAGGTTTTCTTTTCTTTGGATAAGTTCCCCAGTATAATGGGATGTGATGTATAGCACACCGAAAATGTTGAGGAGGATGAAAATTTTGACAATGATTATGTATTTGCTCCATATTGTTGGAGCACTGGCGATGGGATTCTATTTGATTCTGCCATTTGTGGTCGGTAAAATCCGTACCTTGAATGCCGCAGCACAAGAGGGAGCCTTTGCATCACTTCGTTCTTTGAACAAAGTCGCGCAGTATGGACTTGTAATCCAACTTCTTACTGGTGGTTACCTGATGACCAAAGGTGAGTATTCTCATGTCTGGATGGCTGTCGTTGTTGTTCTGCTTTTGGCTATTGCGGCTATTGGAGGAATCATGGGTAAACCGCTGCGACTCGCTGCAGAAGGTGTGAAAAACAAACGTGATGTGGGTCCTGAGCAAAGCAAGATCCGTATGTTCAGTACACTTCTGGCTGTATTCTTGTTAATCATGGTGTACCTGATGGTGAATAATCAGGTGATCTAAGTGCGTTGCGGACGGTTAATCCACCCTACGAAGATGTATTGTTAGTTGTTGGTTAAGCGTTTGCAGACGCAATTAGGACAAGCCGGATGAGATGTAAGATGGTGTTTCGTTGGAACAAACAAAAAATAGACAGCCTCATTGGCTGTCTATTTTTTGTTATTATCAAGATGAAATCAGCAGTACTCGGTTTATTTTGAACTGGAACTAGAGGGATCACTACCCTACATATCATCATACATATTCATCTGACACGGTCTACGTTGGTTAGGTTGTACTCACAGTATATGCCCGCACTGCATTTCGACCATTACGCTTGGATTCGTACAAGGCAGTATCAGCATCGCGTAACAAGGACTCCAGCGAATCTGACCCTCCATTGTACTGGGCAATACCAAAGCTTGAGGTGAGCGTAATAGGCACTCCCTTAACATCCAGGGGGTCATTCAACAAGGCAACTCTCAGTTTTTCGGCAAGTTTCTCGGCTTCTTGAAGCGAGGTATTCGGAAGAGCGATGACAAACTCTTCTCCTCCATAACGGGCAAATAACATCTCAGGGCTTAAATATCGATTACAGACAGAGACCACATGAATGATGGCCTGATCGCCAACATCATGCCCGTACGTATCGTTGATGCGTTTAAAGTAATCAATATCAAATAAAATGAATGAAACAGGTTGCGGATTAAGCTGAGCTTCACTCAAAATCTCCCGTCCTCTATGCAAAAATTGAGTGCGATTATAGATTTTGGTCAAACCATCGAAATAAGCCAGTTGTTTCAGCTGTTCTTGCAAGAAGCGTTGTTCCGTTATATCGATTAACATAATTAGACTGCCCACAGTCTGTGCATCCTTGTTATACACGTAAGATGTCCTGACCTGATAACAGACGGTCTCTCCGTTTAACTGCCAGTACAGATCGGTTTGCAATCCTTCTCTTCCGTATTCAACGGGAAACGTCTTTCCAGCAAGATTAAGCCAGATATCATCCAAGGGTTGGCCAATCATGGTTGTATTAAGCTCTGGCAACATGTCACGCAGAGATCTGTTGTAATCGACCAGTCGATTGAAACTATCCAGTACAATTACACCTTCACGCATACTCTCAAAAATACTGTCTTTGGCGATGGGTACGATGGTCAGTAGACGTGAGGATAGAATCGCCCAGATATACATGGCAGATGTGATACACATGAGCACGGGGACGGGGTCCATCCCGCCGGGGGTCAAACCAAGCAAATACAGAAAAGCTGCGACCATGGGAATAATCTGTGAAGTAATGAGAGTAAGTAATTGACGACGATACATCTTCTTGGTGTGTCTCCATTGTCCAATCAGAATAAGGCAGGCACATAACAGACAGGAGAAGGTGAATGCACCATGTACAACATACCATTGACCCACTGCGATATCCATCAGAGGAACGGGACTATCTTCTCTCAGCCATACTTTTTTATAAAATAGATGATGAAAGTCATTGGTTGCAACCATACCTAGTGTAATGGAAGGGATTACAAACAGCGAGGCAGTTACCTTTTTGGATAACGTTTTTCCTGTGTACTTTATCATCAACATGAGGCCAAGAGATGCGGAGAAGGGCATGCCTGTATACTCCACGGTGGTCCAAAACATCATCTGCTCCAGCGTGTTGCTGGCCAGCTCAATCGCATAACCAAAAGTATATATGGAGAGTGCTGCTGTGTAGAGAATGAATATTTTGGAACTTGGAATCTCGGATCTTCTGAAATAGGTATATAAACACAAAAAGACATTCAGCACGGCTGAAGTAGCGACGAGTGTTATATATGAATTAATATGCGATTCCATTGTAAGGTCTCCATGTTAGGTTAGAATGATTAAACCAATAAAGATGAGAGTTAAAGCACATCAGTATACTGTACATTGTACATCAGCCCAAGCAGCATAGGAATACACTTTGTATCATGAAACAGTCTAATTTCGAATAAATTTCGAATTTTGGCCAAACAGGCATTAAAGCAAATTGGTTGTTTGATATCCAAAGAGAGTGGTAAATAACGATTAGAGACAGCACGCTGAGGCTTAAGTTGCTGTTCATCGCAGAAGAATAATCTGAACTGTTCATGCCATCCTACAGAATGAGACTTTTTCAGAGAACGAAAGACAAGGAAGTATACAGTTAGGGTCCATGTCTTCTGTAATCCAAACATGTTCACATTTTGAGAGGAGAATGTTAGATGTCAACCAACACACAGCAAAATCAAAAAACAATGCCAGCACAGCATCAGGATCAACGCCCCGGTATTGAATCGGAGATGCATCCCAGACCGGAATTTGAGAAGCCTGAATACAAGGCAGCAGGTAAACTGACGGGTAAGGTGGCCCTTATTACAGGGGGTGACAGCGGAATTGGACGTGCTGTTGCTGTTACGTATGCCAAGGAAGGCGCGGATGTAGCCATTGTATACCTGAGCGAGCACGAAGATGCCAAGGAAACGAAACGTCAGGTCGAACAAGAAGGACGCAAGTGTATCTTGATTGCAGGGGACATTGGTGATGATGCCTTTGCGAAGAAATCGGTTCAGCAGACAGTAGATGAACTGGGCAAACTGGACATTGTCGTGAATAACGCAGCAGAACAGCATCCACAGCAGAATCTGGAGGATATTACGCCAGAACAGCTGGAGCGTACATTCCGTACCAATATCTTCGGCATGTTCTATGTGACGCAGGCAGCCCTTCCACATCTGAAGAAGGGCAGTACGATTATTAATACAACCTCCATCACAGCCTATCGCGGCAGCCCGACCCTGCTTGACTATTCATCTACCAAAGGAGCAATCACTTCGTTCACTCGTTCGTTATCGATGAATGTGATTGAGAAGGGAATTCGTGTTAATGCCGTTGCACCAGGGCCGATCTGGACACCACTCATTCCATCCACATTTGATGAGAAAAAAGTAAGTGAGTTTGGCGCAACGCAGCCAATGAAGCGGCCAGGACAACCGGATGAACTGGCTCCAGCCTATGTATATCTAGCTTCAGATGATTCTTCGTATGTGAGCGGACAGGTGATACATGTGAATGGCGGCGAAGTGGTGAACGGATAATACGTAATGAATGTTTAGACTCAGGATAGGATTGATTATATAGAGAGACGTATCGCTTTCAGCATGGCTGAGCGGTGCGTCTTTTTTATATCAGGTGAATATGTATGTCAAAGATGCGGTTAGCACCTGTTTACAAAAGTCGGCATCTCTGTTGATACAACTATGATATTTTATTATTAGCCTTGTCTCACTGCAGTTGATAGCGTATTGCAAAGTACTGACTGAAAAGATTGGGAGTCCCCTAATCTGTGATATGATAGATCGAGCAATTATACTCGGAGGGACAAGTCATATGAAAATTAGCAAACAGAATGCGGCGCATTATATATGGGGTGGGAATTGCGATGGTTGGCACCTTGTTCAAAACGAAAAATTGAGCATCATTCATGAACGAATGCCCGCAGGAACGGCTGAAATACGACATTATCATTCGGTAAGCCGTCAGTTTTTTTTCATCCTCAGCGGTGAAGCATGTATGGAACTTAATGGAGAGACGTTTGTGCTGGAAACCCATGAAGGAATAGAGATTGCACCCGGAATGCCGCATCAGATGATGAATCGGAGCGACGAAGAAGTGGAGTTTCTTGTAATTTCCAATCCGGGTACCCGTGGGGACCGAATTGAACTGGATTCAATGTAGAGCAATTCATTAGATATTAATCTGATCATAAAGGAAGAGATAGATGAGACCGTTCCGAATTCGCCTTGCCATCATTATGATGGTGCTGATCGGTGTATCCGTCATTGTGGCTGGATATACGATGGGCAGAGTGTTTAAGACTACGCATATAGCCGCATTGGAGCAAACCATGGTGCGCGAGATTAATTTGCTCAAAGCAACTTTTCCATTCCATGATGCAAGTGATCCAACCTCGGAAGCCACACGAAAGTATTATTCAGATCGGGCGCTGGAACTGGATCGTCTGACGGATTCCCGGGTAACCTTCATCAATAAAGACGGCATGGTCATTGGAGATTCCGAGAGTGATCCGGCATCCATGGATAATCACTTGAACCGTGAGGAGATTAAGGGTGCCGTCGGAGATGGATACGGGCAATCCATACGTTACAGTGAGACATTGGGACAAGACATGCTGTATGTAGCGCTACCTGTGAATTCGGATCAAAGTGATATGATTGAAATACCTAGTGGCAAATTTGATGGTTACATTCGTCTATCCATGAGTCTACAGGCTGTGGATCAAGGGCTTCAGCGTGGTTGGATGATCATGTTTGCTGCACTTGGGCTATTGTTCTTAATTGTCGCGTTTGTCAGTTATCGGGTTGCACGTGGATTAACCTCCCCGATTGAGCATATTACAAAAGTGGCCCATCGGATCACCAAGCTGGAATACGATGCCAGAGTTGATGTAACGCGTAGAGATGAGATCGGACAGCTGGGGCTTGCCATAAACGGAATGGCAGACAGCTTGCAGTCCCAGCTGAAGACGATCCGTGATAATGAAGCGTTGTTACAGAGTGTCCTCGCGAACATGACCGGAGGTATTGTCATGATCGACGCAGGGCAATCCATTGCACTGGTCAATCGGGAAGCGGAGCGTATGCTTGGTATTCAGGCAGGAAAGGTTACGGGTAAACCTTATACTGAATTGAAAAGACACTACGAATTAACTCGCACCATTGAAGAGAGTGTTGCACTGAAAGAACGGATGCATGAAGAAGTGAGTGTGTTCAACCCGGAGGAAAAACTGATCCGTATTGATGGAGTACCGATGTCCGAAGATGATGGTGGGTATCGAGGCATGTTGTTCCTGTTGCAGGACGTGACGGCGATTCGCCGATTGGAGTCCATGCGCAGTGAGTTTGTTGCAAATGTCTCTCATGAGCTCAAGACACCAGTTGCTGCGGTCAAAGGGTTTGCCGAAACGTTGCTCAGTGGCGGGGTACAGGATAAGGAGACAGAGCGATCATTCCTGAAAATCATCTATGATGAAGGAGATCGACTTAACCGATTAATCGGGGATATTCTGGAGTTATCCAAAATTGAATCGAAACGCGCACCGCTGCAATGCTCCCCTGTTCATGTACACTCTTTCTTCGAAATGGTGCTGGGCACCTTGTCCAAGGTGGCGGAGAAAAAGCAGATTCGTCTGGAAATGCATGTTCCGGAGGAACTGTACATTGAAGCGGATGAGGACAAGATGAAGCAGATTTTCATTAATCTGTTATCCAACGGCATCAACTATACCCCCGATGGTGGACGAGTGAAGTTACAGGTGACGATGGATAACGATGATGAAGTTGTCTTTGCGGTGTCAGATACAGGAATTGGCATACCGAAAAAAGATTTGCCGCGAATCTTCGAGCGGTTCTATCGTGTTGATAAAGGCAGATCCCGTAATTCAGGGGGCACAGGCCTTGGACTTTCCATCGTTAAACATCTGGTGGAATTGCATCATGGCAAATTGTCTGTAGAGAGTGAACTGGGCATGGGGACAACGTTCCGTGTGATCCTTCCATTCATTCAAGACGAAGAGATGTAGGCGTCAGGTATCAAAATGTAAAAAGTGTGTATTGTTTTACACCGCGTTAACAAATTAGTGCTATGATAGAAAAAGTGTTGTGGCAACAGACAACCTATGAAGAGAGAAGGGGTATCATGGCACAGCGTTTGCTAGTTATTGAAGATGAACCTACATTATCAAGATTACTCACGTATAACCTGACACAGGAAGGTTATGACGTTACGGCAGAGGATCACGGATCTGCAGGATATGATCGGGCCTTGTCCCAGGAATTTGATCTCATTTTGCTGGATTTGATGCTTCCGGGCATGAATGGTCTGGACATTCTGAGCAAGTTAAGAATACAGGGTGTTAGTACACCTGTTATCATTCTGACGGCCAAGAACGGTGAAGCCGAGGTTGTACAGGGACTGAAATCAGGTGCCGATGATTATATTACCAAACCGTTTGGTGTATCTGAGTTATTAGCCCGAGTGGATGCGGTATTAAGACGTTATTCCAATGGTGAAGATTTACCACAGCTTGAGGACAAGGATGGCTCACGAATTATTCTGGGAGAGCTGGAGATTTACCCTTTGAAATATGAAGTGACACTGGGTGGACAATCCATCAGTCTGCGTCCGAAAGAGTTCGAAGTACTTCTATATTTGGCTAAAAAGCCGGGTGTGGTACTGACAAGGGATGATCTGATGAACGCTGTGTGGGGCTTTGATTATATCGGAGGTCAACGAACGGTGGATGTTCACGTCAGTTCATTACGTAAAAAGCTGGAGTTGGACCCGGAATCGGTTCACATTGATTCCATTCGTGGTGTAGGTTATAAATTGGTTGTCAAAAGAAAAACTCCCCATCATTCAAGTTAGCAATGATCGGGGAGTTTTATTTTACGTTCATTTAACATAAAGGAAGATTTTTCTTTACGTAGAGGGAGTAGCATGGACTTATCTGAGTGATACTTTGTACCTACATAACCCACCTCAAGACGGAGGTATTACGTAAAGGAGATTGCGCATTTATGCCCATGTTGCTCGAAGTGAAACCTGACCAGCCTCATGTTGTTTTACATAATGAAGAATTAACGACACCCATAATGGAGCAAACTGAAGTAGCACTAGTTGCTGAAGAATCTGTGATCCATTTGCAGGACTATTATCGTCAGGTACCTGTCGCGGGAGTCCATACCACCTGTGGAGAAGCTGCCACGATGATGAATCAGGATCAGGAACACCCATGTATCGTATTGTGTGATGAGCAGATGGAACCCACTGGATTGTTAATGCGAGAGACGTTATATCGGATGTTAAATGGCCGTTTTGCGGCAGATCTATTCTACCGTAAGCCGGTCATACAAGTAGTGAATACATCTCCCGTTATTGCAGATATTCATATGGAAGCCGCAACGATTATTGATATCGCACTTGGACGGAATGAACAGCATTTCTACGATTGTCTGCTGGTTACGGAACAAGGCAGACTGCTTGGTGTGCTGACGATGCGAGACGTAATGTCCCTCTCTCGCAGACTGCAACAGGCTGTTACGGAAGAGCGTATACGTACAGTAACCGAGAGCAGACAGGAGATATCCAGAATCAACGATGCGGTCACCAAGCTGGTGAATGCTGCGAATCAGACCGTTCATGAGGCCCGTGAGATCATGGCATTGTCCAAACAGGGCGAAGAGAGTTTGAAGCACGTTGATGCTTCCTATAACCGGGTACATCAGCATATGGAAAGTCAAGGTCAACATGCGGATCACATGCTGAATTCGATCAAAACAGGCTCAGGCATGGCACAATCCATTCGCTCCCTGGCAGATCAAAGTGGTCTCCTCGCCCTGAATGCTTCCATTGAAGCAGCTCATGCCGGTGAATATGGACGAGGTTTTCAGATTGTTGCAGGCGAGATTCGAGCGCTCGCAAAACAGACCCGTGAGGTTGCGGGGAACATGTCTTCATTGCTAGAGAATATTGGTGGATTGACCCTTCAGACTGTTGAACTGGTTAAGGCAAGCGGAGCGGAGATTGACGACAGTTCGGTGCATGTCACCGCAGGGGGAGCAACGTTCCGACAACTGAACAGTGCGGTGAGAGATTTGTCTCGTATAGCAGAGGAGATCGCCATGGAAGGCGGGAAAGCTGGAGAAGTTGCAGAGCACATTCGTACGAAGCTGGATGAGATGGTTTCGAATGGAGAGTAAACTATAAGGTAGTCAATAAAGCAGGCATCAGCAATCAGATTGATCCATCAAGCAGATCATGAAGGTTAAGGATGTCTTTTTTACATTCCGTTAACATGAAAGTGATACTGTTTTTACAATGAAAGGGTAGGATATTAAAGATGGCCGAGCAGCGATGAAAGATTATCAGTATCGGTCTCAACGTAAAGGGAGTTTCCGTGTCCCTGCAGCGAAGGAGAAGTGAACATCCATGAAGGACCTCATTCACATTGAAAATCTTAATTTATATTATGATACGCATCACGCGCTTAAAAATATATCGATGGATCTGCCGGAAAAAACCGTTACTGCGTTCATCGGGCCGTCAGGTTGTGGTAAATCGACATTGCTTCGCACGTTAAACCGGATGAATGACATGATTCCGGGTGTTCGTGTGGAAGGACAGGTTATGCTGAATGGCTCTGACATTTACAGTAATGAGATTGAAGTGGAGACACTGCGCAAACGAGTTGGCATGGTGTTCCAACAACCGAATCCTTTTCCAAAATCCATATACGATAACGTGGCTTATGGACCGCGCTTGCACGGGGTAACCCAAAAGGCTGAACTGGATCAGTTGGTGGAACAAAGTCTTGTCCATGCTGCATTGTGGGATGAAGTGAAGGATGTATTGAAAAAGTCGGCACTTAGTTTGTCCGGCGGACAACAACAGCGTCTCTGTATTGCACGGGCGCTGGCTGTACAGCCTGACGTTCTGCTGATGGATGAAGCAACGTCTGCACTCGACCCAATCTCCACATTGAAGATTGAGGAACTGGTGAAGGAATTGCATCACAAGTACACGATCGTTATGGTTACCCACAATATGCACCAAGCGGCACGGGTATCTGGACGCACGGTATTTTTCCTGAATGGTGAAGTGGTGGAGGCAGCTGATACGGAGACGTTATTCTCCACACCGCAAGATTCCCGGACCGAGGATTATATATCTGGAAGGTTCGGTTAAGCGAGCTGAATTGGAATGATCCCGGCATACCCGGAGATGATGGATAAGGAGGACATGAAATCTATGATTCGCAGAAAAGAATTTGATCAGGAGCTTGAAGAGCTGCGTACCTTGCTCAAACAAATGGGTGAACATGTAGGAGCAGCATTGGATGGTGCTATTGAGAGTTTACAAACGATGAACGCGGAGAAAGCTCAGGTCATCATCAAGAATGATGCGAATCTGAATGCCCTTGAAGACAAAATTATGGAACTTGGCTCCAAACTGATCATCACACAACAGCCGGTGGCGAAGGATCTTAGACGTATTATTGTGGCATTCAAAATCTCCAGTGATCTGGAGCGTATGGGAGATCTTGCACTCGACGTGGCGAAGGTGACACTCCGGATGGATGGACAGAAGCTGATTAAACCTCTGGTGGATATCCCGCAAATGGCAGAAATCGTGAAATCCATGGTCGATGAATCCATCGAATCTTTCCTGAAAGAAAACACAGACCTGGCCTATAAAATGGCTCAAACGGACGATCAGGTGGACCAACTGTATAGCCACATGATCAGTGATCTTTACACTTTAATGACTGAGCACCCGAATCAGGCTTCACAGGCTATGCTGCTGATGATGGTTGGACGTTACATTGAACGGATTGGCGATCATGCAACCAACATTGGTGAGAGCACGGTATACCTGGTGACAGGTAAACGTCCAGATCTGAATCAATAGAAGAGTATTGATTTGGAATTGGGGAATCGGTACTGATTAAGTAATGCAATCATATGAATGGAAAAGGACTTTCTCTCAGGTAGGCTGTGTACAGCTGTCTGTGGAGAAGGTTCTTTTTTGCGATTAAATGTGAAGTGAAAGAGGCTATTCTTTTTGATGTGACAGGTGGGTATGGTATCATGAGAGTAGATGTAATTTGAAGAGGTTGACCATATAATACGCGAGGTGCTGGAATGGACAAGTTTATTCTCATAGATGGAAATAGCATTATTTACAGGGCGTTTTTTGCAATGCCGCCTCTGACCAACTCGAAAGGTCTGCATACCAATGCGGTATATGGCTTCACTACGATGCTGCTGAGATTGCTTGAAGAGCATAAGCCTACACATGTCATGGTTGCATTTGATGCAGGCAAAATCACGTTCCGCCACGAAGGGTACCAGGAATACAAGGGTGGACGGGAGAAAACACCACCAGAGTTGTCAGAGCAATTCCCTTTGCTCAAAGAACTGCTGAAAGGACTTGGCATTGCTCAGTTTGAGCTAGCTGGATTTGAAGCGGATGACATCATCGGAACGTTAACCAAACGCGCAGATGAAGCGGGTAGACAGGTGCTTGTTGTATCGGGTGACAAAGATATGCTGCAGCTTGCTTCCGAACATGTACATATCGGGCTGACGCGTAAAGGGGTAACCGATATTGAGCTGTATGATCCTGCTCAGATTAAGGAGCGTTATGGTCTGACGCCGCTGCAAATCATTGATCTCAAGGGTCTGATGGGCGATGCGTCCGATAACATTCCAGGCATTCCCGGGGTTGGAGAGAAAACAGCGTTGAAGCTGCTGCACCAGTTCGGATCGGTAGAGGATGTACTGAACGGCACAAGTGAGCTGAAAGGCAAGATGAAAGAAAAGATCGAGGCCCATGCCGAAGATGCCCGGATGAGCAAACAACTCGCGACGATTCACCGGGAAGTTCCGCTGGAGCAGACGTGGGAGGATATGCAATTCGCTGGATTAAAAGAAGAAAATGCGGGCCCTGCATTGGCCAAGCTGGAATTCAAATCCTTGCTCGAACGCCTGTCGTTCAGTGGCAGCATCGGTTCTGAACAGGAAGCGGTCCCTGCTGCCGAAGTTGAATCCTCCATTGCAACAGAGGACAACATCAGTGAGCTGTTCAGTTCACTGAATTCCATTGATGTCCTCCACGTGGAGACACATGGGGATAACCCGCACCAAGCGAAATTGATTGGACTTGCTGTAGGTTCCGCTGGAACATATACGTTCATATCTCCCGAATTGCTTCATTCCGAAGCTGCGGCTCCAGTGCGGGCATGGCTTGGTAATTCAGACCAGCCAAAGCGCGGTTATGATCTTCATCGTGTGGACCTGGCCCTGCATGCGCATGGCATTGAATTCGCTGGTGCGTCATTTGATGTACAACTAGCTGCGTATTTGCTTGATCCAACGGAATCCAACCAGACGATTAGTGGACTCACGACCAAGTATGGTCTGCCTTCACTTGTGGAGGATGACACGGTTATGGGCAAAGGGGCCAAGTACAAGGTACCGGAAGTAGAAATACTGGGGGATTTCCTATGTCGGAAGGCTGCTGCAGTAGCAGCCATTATTCCACTTCAGGAGCAGGTGTTGGAAACCGATGAGATGAATTCACTGTTCCATGAACTGGAAATGCCGTTGTCACGTATATTGGCGGACATGGAGAAACAGGGCATCAAGGCCAATACAGCCGATCTACAGGCTTTGGGCAGTGAGTTTGAAGAACAGATCAGCAGGTTGATGGCTGAGATTTACAAGCTGTCAGGAACGGAATTTAATCTGAATTCACCAAAGCAACTGGGTGAGATTTTATTTGATAGACTGGGCTTGCCAGTGGTGAAGAAAACAAAAACGGGTTATTCCACAGATGCGGAAGTATTGGAGAAATTGGCTCCTTATAATGATGTGGTCAAGCATATTTTACAATATCGTCAGCTTGCCAAGCTGCAATCCACTTATGTGGAAGGATTGCTCAAAGAGATATCCAATCGGGATGGCAAGGTGCATACGTATTATCGTCAGACCATTGCTGCAACGGGACGACTTAGCAGTCAATTCCCGAACTTGCAGAACATTCCGATTCGGATGGAAGAAGGTCGCAAAATCCGGAAGGTATTTGTTCCTTCCGAACCTGGATGGTCCATTTTGGCAGCAGACTATTCCCAGATTGAACTGCGTGTACTAGCCCACATTTCGGACGATGAGCGCTTGAAGGAAGCATTTGTCAATGATATGGATATTCATACAAAGACCGCTTCGGATGTATTCGGCGTGAAGCCTGAGGATGTGGATGGGGATATGCGTCGTTCCGCCAAGGCAGTTAACTTTGGTATCGTGTATGGAATAAGTGATTATGGCTTATCACAAAACCTGCATATTACACGTAAAGAGGCCGCGCAGTTTATAGATCAGTATTTTGAAGTATTCCAGGGTGTGCGCCGATATATGGATGATATTGTGAAGGAAGCTCGCCAGGATGGTTACGTCAAAACGTTGTTGGAACGTCGTCGCTACCTGCCAGAGATTAATGCCAGTAACTTCAACCTGCGTTCTTTCGCAGAGCGTACGGCGATGAATACACCGATTCAGGGAACAGCGGCAGATATCATCAAGCTGGCCATGGTACAGATGGATGAAGCGCTACGGGAACGCAAGTTGAAGAGCCGTATGTTGCTTCAGGTGCACGATGAACTTGTATTCGAAGTGCCTGCGGATGAATTGGAATTGATGAAGGAATTAGTGCCTTCTGTCATGGAAAAAGCATTGGAACTGTCGGTTCCGCTGAAAGCAGAAGTCAGCTTTGGTGATAACTGGTACGAAGCGAAATAAATCAAGTGCTGCGCGGTTTTTCCGGTATTTTACAATAGGCCCTTCCATGTCCGAGATATAAGAAAAGGGTCCCGCTGAGCGCCATCTTCCGTTATAATATAGGGGAGGTGAGAACATCATGCCGGAATTACCGGAAGTCGAAACAGTCAGAAGAACATTGAATCAACTTATTGTGGGCAAAACGATTGATCATGTTACCGTTAGCTTGCCGCGGATTATTCAGCGGCCGGACGACATAGATGCATTTGCAATGGAACTCGCGGGACATACCGTCATTGGGGTGGAGCGCCGCGGCAAGTTTTTGCGTATTTTGCTGGACGGGCTGGTGCTTGTCTCCCATCTGCGGATGGAAGGAAGGTACGGAGTGTACGAGCAGCATGAAGATGTGGAAAAGCATACACATGTGATCTTCCATTTTAATGATGGTACGGAATTGCGTTATAAGGATGTGCGTCAGTTCGGTACGATGCATCTGTTTAATGCAGGTGAGGAACTGGTGTCCAAACCTTTGCTGAAGCTGGGACTGGAGCCGCTTGATCCAGCCTTTACGGTAACTGCATTCCGCGAGGCGGTTGGCAAGCGTACAACCAAAATCAAGGCTGTACTTTTAAATCAGGCATATGTGGTTGGTATCGGGAATATTTATGTGGACGAGGCTCTATTTCGCGCAGGTATCCATCCCGAGACCATCGCCAAGACACTGACCGAAGCTCAGTTAACGGTGCTCCATGAAGCGATTGTAGCTACGTTGCAAGATGCAGTGAATGCAGGGGGATCTTCCATCAAGTCCTATGTGAATGGACAGGGTGAGATGGGGATGTTCCAGCATCAACTGAAAATCTATGGACGCAAATCAGAACCTTGTACAACTTGTGGTACGTTAATTGAAAAAACGGTGGTTGGTGGCCGTGGCACGCATTTTTGTCCGAACTGTCAGCTGCTGTAACATGAACTGAATGAACGAAATGATGAAATCATAGCACCCTTGGATTCCTCCCTCCATATACTGATATGGCAGAAATAAGCGGGCGTATACCCATACTGGCATCTTCAGTTGGCACGAGTACCGCACAGAGGAGGAGTCCGGGGTGCTGCATCATTTTATTTCATTGCTGGCGCTTGCTTTGGCGCTTAGTTTAGATGGTTTTGGAGTCGGGATTACATATGGGTTACGGAGGACTAAGATTCCCCTGTTATCTATCGCTGTTATTTCGATCTGTTCGGGATTGGTTATTGCCTTGTCGATGCAAGTAGGTGTGTTGTTGTCCCATGTGGTGTCACCGGATATCGCTTCGATCGTGGGAGCCGTTATATTGATAGGTATTGGTGCATGGTCACTGTTGCAACTAATTCGAAAGCAAGGCAAAGAACAGCTGGAAACAGACACTGGAATGGGTGAGGCAGCAGAAGCAAAGGTAACTGGAGTGGGAGAAGCACAAGAGAGACTGTCGGATTCAAAGGGCAGGAATCAGGTGCTCGCACTGGATCTGGAGCAGTCGGCTTCAAATGGATCACTGGAACGAATGGTATTTACACTGGAGCTGCGCAAGCTGGGCGTTGTCATTCAGATCCTTCGTAGTCCCTCCAAGGCGGATATGGATAACTCGGGAAGTATATCTGCTCAAGAAGCGATGTGGCTGGGTATTGCCCTGTCTCTGGATGCGTTTGGAGCAGGTTTGGGAGCGGCACTTCTGGGATTCCCTACACTATGGACAGCACTCATTATTGCACTGTTTAGTGGGGCGTTTCTGTCACTCGGCATGAAGGTTGGCCTACGATTCTCAGCTCTGCGCTGGATGCGAAGACTGTCTGTATTGCCAGCGCTATTGTTAATGATTATGGGAATAATGAAGTTGTTATGAGGTGAAACGATGAATATAGGCTTAACCGGCGGGATCGCGACAGGCAAAAGCAGTGTTTCCGCCTATCTCGCCAGTAAGGGAGCGTTGCTCATCGATGCAGACGTTATTGCCCGGGAAGTTATGATGCCCGGGCATCCCGTGTTGGCCGCCGCTGTTAAGCGGTTTGGACAAGCCATACTGAACGAAGATGGAACACTGGATCGGAAAAAGCTTGGGAGTATTGTTTTTCAACAACCAGAGGAACGAAAGGCATTGGAGGCTATCACACATCCGGCGATCCGAAAAGAGATGCGCGAACGGGCTGCTGCATATGCGTTGCAACATCCGGATAAACTTGTGGTATCTGATATTCCTTTGCTCTACGAATCAGGTCTGGAGGACGGTTTCGAGGAAGTCATGGTTGTATATGTCCCGAGATCGGTGCAACGAGATCGCTTGATGAGTCGGGATGGAATGACTGCAGCGCAGGCTGAGGCTCGAATGGATGTACAGATGGATATTGAGCGCAAAAAACAGCTGGCTGACATTGTCATCGATAACAGCGGCTTATGGCCTGCGACGGAACAGCAAATTGACTCATATCTACAGCGTAAGGGTTTGTTATGAAGATATTGCGTAAGAAACGTGTACTGCTGTTGATGTTTGTGTCTTTTGTACTGGTGTTATTTCTGAATACAAACTGGATGGCATGGTTCTATCCCATACATTATAAGGAAGAGATCCGTGCCCAATCTCAGAGTTATGAGGTTGATCCGTTTCTGATTGCTTCCATTATCAAGGTGGAGACCAATTTTAAGACAAGCAAGGAATCCAAACGAGGTGCCATTGGGCTCATGCAACTGATGCCTGACACGGCGAATTGGATACTGGAACAAGCCAAAATTCCCGACACTTCGCTGGAGGAATTGAAGCACGAGCCTGAACGAAATATTCAGTTAGGCACATGGTATCTGCGGAATCTGTCCGATCAATTTGATGGCAATGAAGCAGTTATGATCGCTGCCTATAATGCGGGTCCAGGCAAAGTAAACAGTTGGCTTAGAGATGGTGTATGGGATGGCTCGTTCGATACAGTGAAAGATATTCCGTTTGGTGAGACGCGTCACTATGTACAAAGAGTCATTTACTATTATAATCAGTATGTAAAGATCTATAATACGTTCTAAGTATATAAGTAGAAGCACAGAGCAGGCCGGTTATTCACCGGCCGCTCCATGCTCCTCTGTGTAGCGTATTACGATGCAGATATTATTGGTATTGACCTGCCAATTGCTGTTCTGCAATTGTTACCAGACGCTTCGTGATGTATCCACCGATCGAACCGTTCTCGTAAGAAGTCATGTTACCTTGGTATCCGTCTTGTGGGATGCTGATTCCGAGTTCTTGAGCAACTTCATATTTCATTTGCTCGAGTGCTGCGGAAGCTTTAGTTACCACCAAGTTGTTGGAGTTACCATTGCTTTGTGCCATTGCTGTTCACCTCCTCGCGGGTTGGTAAAAGTATTATGTGTCGGCAATGCGTTTTTCATTACAAAATCAGTACAGGGAATATGTGGTAAAAAGTAAAACGTGGGAAGTGATCTGTTTTGAAGTGTCCTTATTGCGGTTATATGGGTACCAAAGTGCTTGATTCGCGTCCGGCCAACGAAGCAAAATCCATTCGTCGTCGCCGTGAGTGTGAGCAGTGTGCCCGAAGATTTACAACGTTTGAGATGATTGAGGAGACTCCACTGATCGTCATTAAGAAAGATGGCAGTCGTGAAGAGTTCAGCCGGGACAAAATTCTCCGTGGGCTTATTCGTGCCTGTGAGAAACGTCCAGTCTCCGTAGAGACCCTGGAGATGATGGTATCTGAAGTGGAGAAATCTCTGCGTAATACAGCTGATGCTGAAGTGGAGAGTCGCCAGATTGGTGAGTTATTGATGGAACAGTTGTTTCCAGTTGATGAAGTGGCGTATGTCCGTTTTGCGTCGGTATACCGCCAGTTCAAAGATATCAATATGTTCATGAAAGAACTGAAATCCCTGTTGTCCAAAGACAATCTGGAGGATTAGTGAAGTTGGTAAAGGGAGAAGAGCAGTCTGGAGTTCCAGTCCGTGTGTACCAGAGAAATCGGTTGTTCTTCTCCAATCACTTTGGATCTTGAGAAAGTGATTGACAGCGAAAGCTGGATTTTATATGATATAGGAGTCGCCTGTGGAACGTAGCAGTGTTGGACAAGTTATCTATTTCATATCCTGGGGCCTTAGCTCAGCTGGGAGAGCGCATCGCTGGCAGCGATGAGGTCAGGGGTTCGATCCCCCTAGGCTCCATACTCGTAGAGAATCCGCTAATATAGCGGGTTTTTTCGTTTGTCTAGACGTTGACTGTTAACGTGGACACCTCGCAGATATACGCTCCACGCATCGCAGATATACGCGCCTAATCCCTCGTTTTCTTACCGTAATTATTATCGAAGGAGACGGTATGGAATGGATAAACGAAAAGGAAGAACAATTAAGAGTGAGCGCACATCAACGCGCTTACAACATTCGTTAGACTATTTATTCGATTATTACTACCAAGCGAAGAAGTCGGAAGGTCGAGCGGAGAATACGCTAAAGACATACGTACAAAATTACAATTACTTCTGCGAATTTCTGGACGAGCGTAAGATCATTCGTGACATCCGGAATATCAACGTTGAAGTAGGGCGTGATTACATAATTTGGTTACGTGATGAAAAACGGAGGTTTAGTGATAACTGTAACGTTCCGGAATCTGTTCGCACTGTGGGACTGCTTCCGAAATCAATTAACACGCGCATTAAAAATATGAAGACGATGTTTAAGTTTCTAAAAGAAGAGGAAGTAATTGAAGCAGACCCGTTTACGTATTTAAAGAACGTACAGGACATTGGGAAGGATATTGAGGTACTTACCGCGGAGGAAATGAACGACCTCCTCAAAGCGCCAAACCAGCGCAAATACAGCGACTTCCGTGATTTCGTTGTGATAAATCTCCTAATTGACGGAATGTTACGCGTAGACGAGGCGTTAACATTACGAAAGACTGACGTAGACTTCACCGCATGTTGTGCAACTTTACGACGCGAAGTGACCAAGACGCGTAAGCCTCGAATTGTGCCGATCACAAAACGAACTGCTAAGCTGATGCAAGAGTTAATCCGTGAATCAACGGAGTTTGGAAGTGAGTATATATTCCTTAATAATTACGGGGAACGGTTGGTTCCGAATCACTTCCGTCACCAATTAAAGAAATATGCGGATAGGGCGGGAATTGAGAAACGTGTATATCCGCATTTACTGAGGCATTCGGGGGCAACGCTGTTTCTTGAGGAAGGCGGCTCACAACGTCATTTGCAAGTGATTCTTGGTCACGCGGACGGCCGTATGACTGCTCACTATACCCACCTATCTGACAAGAACGTGAAGAAGAACCACGACGAGTTCTCCCCATTGAACGCGGTTATTGGGAAGCTGGAAAAGCCTAGAAAGACTAAACGGTAGGCCCACTGGGGCCCTTCCTTCCCCTTTCTCCCTCTCAGTATTGATGAATTAATACCTATTATGTTGCAACGAGTACATTATTGCCCGCAGCGGATCTCGTTTCCGTTCGCGGGCTTTTTCGTTACGGGAGCGCATCGCTGCAACTACTTATTTCGCATATCCGCGTAATTTCAAGAGTTGGCGACGTCGCCAGGTTTCTCCCTCTTGTATAATCCGCCACTCCCGCGCTAGTCAAATCACACGACGTCGTGGACTACGTATCGATGTCGATACATCCCCATGTGGGGAACCTAGTTAGGCGACGTCACTAAATGTTCCGACGTTGGAACGTATGCCCAGGTATACAAATGTCGCGACATCCTCAGGGTTCGGTACTTGGTAGGGGTTTATATCGGACGACGTCGTCCGTTTTGAATGCGACGACATCGTCGGGTTTGTTGCGACGTCGCAACATGTAACGACGTCGTTACATCACGTAGAATCCCCGTAAGATCACCGTACATATAGCGCGCCAAGCCCGTCCGGGTACGTTCCTATTACCGGAGCCTAAACACGCTTAATACACGATAATTCCACGTAAAAAAGAAAGAGACGCATGATTAGCGTCCCTCTTCGTTGTCTTCCGGTATGTATTCGATTAAATCGCCAGGCAATACACCTAGCTTTACGCATAACGTATTCAGCGTAGGAAAGTCAATCCGTGCGTTAGCGTTCAGCGCGAGAGCCTTTACGGTGTTCCGGTTTATTCCAGTGATTTGAACAACGTCTTTCTGTTCGAGTCCGCGATCCTTCATTATCTTATCGAGTGAGAATCGGATAGCCACAAAAATTCCTCCAAAAAATAATGTAGTAAACTAGTTGACAAGAGTAACGCAGGGATGTATATTAGTAATCAAGTAAACTAGTTGACAAGATAACCTGTTAACATCTTATACGTAGTATCGTACCAAATGGTTTCATCATTATCAAGCGATAGTGTGGCCCGGTCTGAGATCGTGAAACTTAATCCAACATTCGAGTTACTTTAAAAATATGATTTGAAAAGGGGATACCTAACATGCAACTTACCGTCAATAATAATCAAACTACGTCTAACAATATTAAATCGAACGCCTACGGTCGGAGGTTTCTGAAACTACTTCGCGCAGTCTACTGCCTGATTATTATTACGAAGGAGATCGTAGCATGAGAGGCCGGGCGGAATTGGAATTGGCTTCTGCGGTCCTTGGTCCATTTGATAATGAGTGGGAATTTGCTCTGTACACAGGTTACGTTCTCAATGAAAGATTCATCTTTATCGTGGACGACTCTCAACTATGGCTTAGACATGTACATAAAACTAACATGGATCACTTATACGTCGACGGTGAGTCGGGTGGAATGGTTATCGCGAATGTTGAAGGTGATGGCCGCGAACTTATAGACATTATCATAGAGCGTCTACAGAGTATGTCGGCGTTGGACTTTCTATTGAACACGTTGCTTTGGACGACAGACCGAGGAGATATTAATTTGAAGCTTGAACGATTACGTTAACATACCGCCTGACGAGTCTGTGCGCGGAGCCAGACGAAACCTACGGACTATGTCCGGACGGTCGCGGTCATCCGCAAATATCAAGTAACGGCGTACTGTAACGATATCTATTTGCTTTCTACTTAATAGTCGCGCGGACTAAAAACGCCGAGGAGGCATCCATGGAAAAAACGACATTAATTGAAATTGGTTATGTACGCGATCATCGCACCGGTAATTTCATTGTTACGCTCATTGACGAATCATTCCATCCTAACAGTAACCGCCGTCGCCAGCAGATCGTTGTGTTACCTGGCGCATTCTTCCGCATCCTAACCAAAATAGACCGCCGATCCATCGCGAACACAGTTTATGTCACGTTGGAACAGGCGGACAACCTCGGATTCATTGTCTCGAAAATTCCTCTAACCGTTGAAGCAATCGCCTAATTCTCTTATTTATCCGTACCGTCAACGCTAATTGGCGGATCGCTATGCGGATAGTCTGTACTTTCTGACGCCAATCGGGAGGATCGCCATTCAGACGTTTAATACTGATTTACTTTCGCCGGTCTCGCGCCAACGACTCCGGCTTTTCTTAGAACATTCGCGGTGGGGATCGGCAACTCCCTCAGGCACATCGCTTCACATAGATTCTTTCGGAGGACAGCGGGAACTGCTTCTCCAACTTGTAAGGCGGCCGGTTTTATCCGGTTCAGGCATCGTCTTGCTTGTGTTATAATAGGTAATACGGAACAGGTGTTCTATTGGTTCCAAAATGATGAAAAAGTTTTTTCGAAGAGGTTGGCACACATCAACGTTGAATAATAACAGAGACCCGGGTACCCACAATTGAATACGCGGCGGCTGCTTAACGGTGGCTGTCGCTTCCTATTAAGGAGGACATCAGGAATGGATTTTATGGAGGCTATCGAGGATTACCAAGTTGGTGCGGATATAGCCGCCTTATTAATGGTCAAGGACGCTATGAAAATCGATTTCTACCGGAAAGTGCCCGCAGAAGGACGCCCCGAACAGTTTGTCGCGTTGGCCTGTCTGGGGTTACTTACGGGAAGGCTCCGTACGATTAAATACCGCCTCAACGACGGCAAGGTGCGCGGCGAGTCGAACATTCAAGGGAATGACGAAGACTTGCGTATGTTTTACCGTGACTTCGCTGGCCCGTACCGAGATTGGTTCGGAGTTGACGTAACAATTGAAAACTATCCGGAGCACCGCGCGGAAATGGCGGACTATTTTGGTTATTCAATAAGAGACGCCGATCTGGCCTACAAAAGAATAAATACCGGCGCGGCTGGGCGTGCGATCGAGATTCAAGAAAGGATAGTCGAGCAACACTGGGCGGACATGTCCAAAGCTTTAGAGTACGCTTTTAAACGGGTTGATTTATCACGATCACCGAGGGAAGTGACCCGGTACATTAACCAAGCAGCCCGGAGTGAGTATTACCGTATCCAGACAAAAGGGATGCGCCGCGTCCGTAGGGGAGGAGAAACAATTCACGTAGACCCAACGTTCAGCAGTGAAGTTGAGCACACGATATTGGGAGATTATGTTCCAGGTCGTTATCGAAGGTTATCGGTGAGACAGCGGAAACTTTTCGATCAGATTGCAGAGGAGGTAAAGGTGGACATGCGTAAATACGACGGGAAGGATTATGCGGTTGATAAGGAAGGAATGTACATTTTAAACAACAGAAAGATGGCTGCGCGGATTGGAATACACGAAGCAAGCCTGAGTCGAGCTCTGAAATTCATGAGAAAGTGTTAAACTTTGGGTGTATGGACTCGACAATAGTGACGGGAAGAAAAGAAGCAACTAGCATTTGAATAAACTTTTATGAAGGTGGCTGCTCGGGAACGGGCGGCTTATTTTTCTTTGCCTTTTACTCATTTTAATTTAGTTGAGGAGGAAAACAAATGACAATGATTCGGCCAATTAAAGTACCTGCAGGTTACGCTCCTGCCACGTACGAGGACTTAGCACACATGACAGGTCTGCCCGTAGAGGAGGCAAAGAAAGGCGTATCCGAATTGGAAGAGGCCGGAATCGTTAGTATAATCCGCCTGAATGGATTCATGTTTTACAAACTCAACCTTTAGAGAGGAGACGTGCCGATGCCGGATTTAATTGACCGTTTATTCGAGTTGTACATCATTCAAAATAACCACTACCTCATTCAGTTCAAAGGCGGAGGATACCGAACATTCTCTGACCGAAGCAAAGCGCTGAGACGCTACCATCTCGAAAACCATCTAAAAGGAAAGGCAACAATCGGCACGTTCAGCGGAGAGCATTTCACTAAATTCATGACGTTCGATGTGGACTTTAGAGATGAGGCAATGGCGAAGTGGGTAACGTACAAGATTACCGCGGCGCTAGTCTCAGTCGGAATCGAAGACTACGCAGTCTCATTCAGTGGCGGCAAGGGGTACCACGTTGATATTTTCCTCAATAAAGCCATTCACGTTCAGACATCACGTCGGTTCTTCGACCACATCGTTAGGATCGCGGATCTAAACAACGTGTCCGGGGGCGAAGTTGAGTACCGTCCGTCCGGAACCCAAGGTGTTAAGCTTCCGATCGGCACGCACCAAAAGACCGGAAAATATTGCGGGTTCTGTCTCGTTGAGGACGGGCTCCGCGTTATGAGTCCGGAAGAGTCAACGGAATACATTCATGCAATTCAGAAGACGGACCATACGTTACTGCTCGCGGTTATTCAGGACGAGGAGGATCTGGCGCGAGATATCGAGGCTGCTTCCGAAATGGAGACGGTCATTAGCGGCCACACGATGCTCGATACGTACGAACAGACGGAGAGTTACACACTGAGCCGAGCGGCTGAACGTTACAACAACGGACTGACCGGGCCGGGCCAACGTCATAAATCGTTTCTGATGCTGGCGCGCCTCTTCAACCACAACGGAGTAGACCGGGATAGCGCGGTTGAAGCCATAACGGAGTGGTTCGAATGGCAAGATACGAAGTATTACGAGTCGGATGCGGAGTTTTGCCTAAAGGACTTGAGGGAGTGCGTCAACTACGTATTCGACAATAATCAAACGCTCAGCGTCGAACATCGCGATATCACAGTCAGGTTCGGGGAAATCGACGAGATCATGCAGCGATGCCCGTCCATGAATCACAAGGCGCTTGCCTACGCGGTACTGATTCATTCTAAACGGTGGGCGGGCGAGACGGGAGCTTTTTACATGTCGATGAAACAAATGGCGGAGGCAACAGGAATGAACCGGACAACTGTATGGAGGAACCTCCCCACACTTGAGAACGTGGGAATCATTCAAGTCATCCAGAGAGATCAGAAAGTACGCGGCACGGTTGAGAAGAAGCCAAACGTGTACCGGATGACACTCCGTGATACCGAAGAAGAATCGCCGGTAATGGACGTTAGTAGTGGGGAAACACTGCCTCAGTGCTTGCGCTTCTTTTACGATGAAAAGCAACTCCGAGGAATATTACCAAGAAAACAATACTCAGCACTCGTCAGTGCATCATAACGGATTAACCAGGCAGGAGCGAACGGCTCTCTGCTTTTTTGTTGTCCGCAAAAAGGAGGAAGATCACAATGATTACCGCAGACAACCTCAAAACAGTCCGAATGTACGCAGGTGTATCCGCGCGCAGCCTGGCCGAAATGTTGGATGTTGATCCATCTTACATCAGTCTTATAGAAACAGGCCGCTGCCCACTTCCTACAGATAGAGCACGTCAGATACAAGAGGCACTCAGGTTGGACATGGAAAAGCTTCGTCTTATTCAAGACACATTCGATAGATTGCGAGAGGGGAATACGTAAGTGGATAAAGAGGACACACGACATTGCGAATATATCAATCCGGACAAGACATGCGCTATTATGATGGCGCTATCCGGCGAAACTGATCCGCGCTGTAAGTTATGGCGCGACGATCCGCAGGACTGCCGCTACCTGAGACTGTACGTTCTCAAAGGACGTAGGATGTACCGCGGAGGACGTGCGCGGAAACAGCATAAAGGAGCTGAGGCGCAATGATTACGGAACCGTTCGAAATAAGCTACGGAGCATCCCGACCTCTTCGATTCGAACCGTACGTGCTCGATAGCTATGAGCGCGAGGATTTTCTGACGGTGATTTACAACCACGTTTATCGAAGCTTCATCATGAGTACGGCGGTAAAGTTGGATCAGCCGCGTTTGTGCCGCTTGATTGAGAAGGCAACGATCGAGATCTGTAAAGAGCACGCGCCAACCAGGAACTTCGGAATCAAGAAGGCCGAGATTCGTGCCGCAATTCTGGCGCTCATTGATGGACATAAGGCGGGTGCAGACGATGGAGGCCACGGGCCGAGTTGAATATTACGATATAGACCGCGGTTTTGGCTTCGTTAGCTGCGCGGGAATTGAGGGCACGGTGTTTGTTCACGCGTCGAACATACGCACCGAGGGCACAACGCTACAGGTCGGAGATACCGTCGCGCTTGATATCGTACCGGGAGATCGGCGGCCGGTCGGAAAACGGGTGACATTAATTTACGGAGGGTGACGAGATGATGGACGAACGTTTATTACCGGATCAAATCACATACGCCCATGTCGCGATACTTAACACGGGTAACGGCCGCATTGTCGCCGGCGTCCGCCTTTCTAAGCGTGACCCTAGCGTCGAAGGTACCGTATGGTATGAGCCTTACGCAGTGCTTTCGCTTCATTATGATGAGCGCGATACGAAGACGATTACCATGCGCCAGGTTATACCGCTCATGATCAAGGACATTATCCGGAACGTAGACAGCCGCACGAAGTTCGTTGTTATACGAGGGAACGCGCCGCACTTCCAAAGATACCGCCAATATGAGCAGCATGTCCGTTTGTTCGCGGAAAGTCGGAACGTAGGTATCCGGATTAGTTGGAAGCCGAACATTGAAAACCGCATACCTGAACTCAAGGAATTAGCAAACGATGCTTTACAGCGCGGCGAGTCTTTAGTCGCAGCTATCTAAAGGAGGAATACAAATGACAGACATTAACACACATATTCAGTACGCAACGAACATGATTCACGGAGATACAACGGTGGGCATCTCAAAAGATATATTCGACATTGTTAAAAACGAGGTTAAGGGAATCCAGGAAGACAAAACGCTATCTCCAATGGGTAAGATTCAAAAAGAAGATGAAGCCCGTAAACGCGGAGCGTACCATCTCGCTAACATGCTCAACGCGAACCAAAACATGGTTAACGCCGAACTCCACGCAGCCGAAACGAAAGCTAACAAAGCCCTCGCGCAATTACCCCCAACGCCCCCGGACACAGAATTGCGCCAGTTCAACGAGAAGTATGCGGAGCTCAAAGCAAACCTCCAAGTTCATGCAAACGCACGAGCAGCCGGTCAGCTTCTTGAGTTCATGCGCGGGGTCAACGATCCATATCTCGCGGATCTCCTGACGCAAGATTATGCGGAGCTCGGTGGCGCGCTTATCAAGTATACGAAGAACCCGATTGGTGTTAATACGATCTATGGAACCCTGCGGAGCGCCAGAGATACCGCGGAACAGGTACAAGCTCGCACAGCACTCCAAGAAATCGCGCAACTTCGCCAGACAAGAGCGTATAACTCGTTGCTTGAACTTGGTGCGGACAAGGCGCTCGGACCGATCGGAAGATCAGCGATGAATGATCCGGCAGGCTTCATGCAGGCTAACGAAGGGAGTGCGTAACAATCCGATACCAACTGTACATTGCGGCTGCCGCTGATGATAAGCGCGCGGCCTATTCGTTCGTTCTCGCAAACTACGCCGGTATCGTCGCGCAGGGAACGTTCCTGACGGGAGGTGAGCGAAAATTTGACGATTCATTCTGCGGACATGTCGCTATCCAACGAGCACTCCGGACAGCGGCGAACAAGGCGGAAGGTGTAGCGGACATTACCGTTGTGCTAGACGAGAACATCGCAAATGACGTCGGCTTCGAGCTACTTGGCGTCAATCCTCCGTTGTACCCATCGCTATGCCGAAATACTCAGCGCGTCATGAAGCGGTTCAACTCCTGCGAGCTGGCCGCGATGAAGAAGGGCGACGAGCTTAATCCGGAAGAGGCCAGCGTGTTCGACGAGTGTCTGGCGGCACTAGAAGAGGCAAGGACCCCGCGCGGTCAGTTTAGGCTGGCGTGGGATATAGTAACCGGCTCCAACAAAATTATCCGATAAGGGGAAATGACAAAATGAAGATGCCACAAAAGGTACAAACAGCGATCAAGACTTATCAGGAGGAGCATGCGAAGTCTAGTAAGGCGGCGGGGCTCCATCACGAAAGCGCGGCAAAACTCAGAGCGGAGCTCGAAGACGTACATGCTCAACTCGTAGTAGCCGAAGATAAGACGCTATCCGATCCGACTGAGGAGAACGTACAAAGAGAGACGGGCCTACAACGCAAGGTTGCGGAACTGACGATGAATATTGCCGCAGCCGAAGAACGTGCGCGGACTATTAGCGGGAAGGCAAGCGGCCGCCTCATCGCACTAGCCGACGAAGCAATCGAAGCTGCTCGCGATGAAGCGTATCGACACTTTCACGATAACTACGACGCGAAGTTGAAAGCGATCGAGGACGCCAAGTATGCGTATCTCCAAGCTGTCACAGGTCTGCACACGTTGCGTATGGAATCTTACAACCTCTGGCACAGCACAGGCCAAGAAACAAACGCGAACCGATTGGAACGAGGAGGCAATCTAGTGTTTCCGGAGCCAGCCCTACATTATCGAGGCAATGCACGCCAGGTACACGGTGTTTCTGAACAGGAGGTAGCGCGTGCGTACCGTGATGGCAAGATTTATAGATCTAGCGTTGCAGAAGGGAGGGAAGTTGAATGAGTAAACCATTTGCACACAGCCCGTTTAGATTCACGGGCAATTACGAGGATAAATTAATCTTCAAGTTTCCAAGGACGGCCAGCTCGTTATTTATCAGGAACAACGGGGACACACGCATTCGATTCAGAACAAGTGTGAACGGAAAGTATTTCAACGAGTTTACGTTACCAATCGGGCAGTGTTTTGACGAGAACCTGGCGCCTTTTACCGAGCTGACAGTCGAGATTGACAGAGATGATCCTGTCGAGCAGCACATGACGTTTTATGGATATATACGTAGCTAAACGCGAGGGGCCTTCGGGCCTCTTTTCTATTTATAAGGGGGAATTTAAATGAACGAGGAAATTATGTTGCTGACTTATGAGTATGTGGGCCGGGACATGGAGAACATGCTGAGCATCTTGGATACGTCAGCTTCGGAACAGGAGATAGAAGATACGTTAAGGTACGGTGCGGAGTGCGCAGCAGCTAAATTCGAAACGGCCGGCCTATCAACCGAAGAACACCGCGGAGTCGTAACCGAAGGAATAATCGCGCTTGTAAAAGTAATGCACAAGGAGGGCTGCTAATGGCTGTTGTAGACGTTGGGGGAATACGCGCAGTTATTACGGCAGATATTAGCGGATATAACCAGACGATGGACAAAGCCAAAGCTAAGGCAAAAGAGCTAGGGGACGCGGGTAAGACTGCGTCCTCTTCTTTTTCTGCGCTGAATACGAGCCTTGCCGGAGTTGGAGCGTCCGCCGCGCAGATTGAGAAGATCAATACGAGTATGCGTAAGGCTAATCCGGATTTGCTACGGAGACAGCTAGAAGCCGTCCGAACGGAGATGAAACGATTAGGCGCAAGTAGCTCGGAGATAGATCAGGTTACGCGCGGGTTGGAGAAGAACGCGAAAGCGGCAAAGGGCGCTAATGGAGAGTTGAAAACGCTCGGTCTCGCTTACATCGCGTTATCTGCTGCGATGGCGGGCGTGATTGCAAAGGCGGTTGAGACTGCCGCGACATTCGAGCAATCAATGGCGAAGGTTAAGGCGATATCTGGCGCCACTGCGGAAGAGTTCGAAAACCTACGTAACCAGGCGTTAGAGCTCGGTGCTACTACGGTGTTTACGGCTTCGCAAAGCGCGGACGCAATGGGATTTTTGGCTATGGCTGGATTTAAAACAACTCAGATTATGCAGGCAATGCCGGGTGTCTTGAACTTGGCGGCTGCGGGCCAGATGGAAATTGCGCGGACTGCGGACATTGCATCTAACATCCTGACCGGTTTCCAACTAGAGGCAGGCGAAACGGGAAGAGTTGTCGACGTATTAGCTAAAGCGATGACATCCAGTAATACCAATATTGAACAGTTGGGTTATGGGATGAAATATTTGGCTCCTGTTGCCGCATCACTAGGCGTATCCATCGAAGAGGCGGCGACAGCCGTCGGTGTCTTGTCTAACGCCGGTATTCAGGGCGAAATGGCGGGCACGCAGTTACGTGCGATTCTCTTACGCTTGGTAAAACCACCGAAGCAAGCGCGCGAAGCCCTTGCCGCGTTAAACGTGACGTTACAGGATACGCAAGGTAACTTCCTGCCGCTCGGCAACATAATCGGACAGCTTGAGCGCGCATTCGGCGGCTTAACTCAGTCACAGCAAGCGCAAGCGGCGAGTATGATCGCGGGTGTCGAAGCTACCTCCGGTTTCCTTACGCTGATCAACAACGGGCAGGCTTCGTTTGATTCCTTTACGGATAGTCTGGTAAACGCGGGCGGTACAGCTCAAGAGATCGCGGAAATCCAAATGGATACGCTCAAAGGCGCCATTATCGAAATGACATCCGCGCTTGAAGGTGTAGGTATCACGGTAGGAGATAAATTCGCGCCTGCTGTCCGTATGGTTACGGAGGAAATAACGGGCCTATTGCTAGGATTTAACAACCTGGACCCGGCAATGCAAACCGCTATTATCGCATTTACAACAGCGACACCTCTTATTATGGGCGGGGTGATGGCGATACGAGCGTTGTCTGTTGCTCTATGGGGATTAGCCACAGCGAACCCGGTCTTGCTTGCGGTCTCAGTAGCTATTGGACTCATAGCGGCAGGAGTGTCCGCGCTCATCTCTAGTAACAATGAGGCGGCGGAGGCAGTGAAGAAGCACGACGATGCGCAGAAATCGCTCAACGAGACTTTATCACAATCTCCGCTAGACAGGTCAGTTGCACAGTTACAGGAGCTTCAACAGCAGACTGTTGATCTGGTTGCTGAACTGGAAAAGCGTGCAGAGGTACAAAAGCGGCTCAACGAGATCGAAGCTCTTCAAAAGGAAGGACTCGGAACGCCGGCTCTTCTTAACGAAATGTTCGAGATTAATGATCAGCTCGAAGAGATGGACGGTAAATTGCGCGGTATGGGCTACGACGGCGTAGAAGACGCGACTGCCAAGCTTGAAGAGATGAACACTGCGATCAATAATTCGACGCCTGCGCTCCTGAAAATGAAAGAGGCCGAGATCCAGGACCTCATTGTTAAAAAGGAGAAGATAGCGGCGACGGAACAATTGGTTGCGAGGTATCGGAACCTTGAAGCCGTTCAGAATAAGGACGCAAATCAGAAACAAGAGCTTACGGATCTCACAAACCAGCTCCGCAAAGAGTACCCGGACCTCATCCGCGAAATTGATTCCGAAGGAACGGCGCGCCTGACCAATATCGGAATCGTGGACGATCATCTTTCCGCTGAGAGAGACTTCGTTAACGAGTCAGCCCGCATGATGGCTATATACATGGATAATATGGCGGCAACGGCTCGTGCGAACAAAGCGTCTATCGAAGCACAAATCAGCAACTATCAAGCGCTGCTCCGTACACTAAGCGCGGTAGCCGGTGCGACATCCGGTATGAAGCAGAAGGTTACGGGACTCGGTGGAGTCAGCGTTAACCCCACGCTCGAAAACCATATCCAGAATAACGCGGGTGATTATGCAACGCAGGTACAGCAGAAGCTCGGCGGCCTATCTGGAGACTTGTATGATCAGACGCAGCATATCCGCGAAGTTGAGCAATACAAACAGGGACTTACGGACGGTTCCGCACTCGATCGTACTAAAACGGCCGGAGTAGGTGGGATCAATCTTGGCGGAGAAGATAAGAAAAAATCCGGCGGGAAGAAGGCGAAGTCGAGCAAGGCTAAAAAGGAGAAATCTGCAGCCGAAATCGCTAAGGAACTCCGCGACAAAGCTTATAACGCGGATCTTGCCACGATACGTTATCAGGCCGACATGTACGATTGGTCTGCTGAGCAACAGATCAAAGCATATGAAAAGCTTCGTAAAGCCCATGCGCAACATCTCAAAGAGACGGTAGAAGATTCGCGGACTCTTAACCTACAGCTCAAGCGGCTTCAGGAGGATAGCGTCAAAGCCCGTTATGACTTCTCATCCACTTGGATCGATAAGGATCAACGTCGCATGGAGGACGCCGGTAAATCTGAGGTTGAGATGGCTAATTCGAAGCTCGCAGCCTGGACCCGCGTGAGGGATCGCTACAAGAAGGATTCCGAGGAGTACAAGAAAGCCGACGAACAGGTATATCAGGCGCGGAAGGACCTCGTTAAATCAAACGAAAATGCCGTAGCGGATGCGTATTCTGCTTCCGAGAAGTGGATTACGAAAGAGGAGCGCCGTATGGAAGCGGCCGGTAAGTCCGAGGCGGAGATTACTCAGATGAAGATTGCGGCCTGGACACGTATCCGAGATCGCCATGAGAAGGATTCGGAGTATTACGAGCGCGCCGAGGATCAGCTCTACAGTCTCCGTAAAAAGCTCGCGCAGGATACCGAAAAGCTGGCGACGGAACTCGTTAAAGTTCAGAAAACAGCGGTAGAAGATGCGAAGAAAGCGGAATTGGATGCGATCGAGGAGCGCAAGAAGGCGTTTGTTAGCGCTCAGGACGAGAAAATTGCAGCCATCGACGCACTCATAGCGAAGGAAGCGGAGTACAATTCCGACGCGGATTACGGTACGCAGCTCGCCGAGAAGAATGCGCGCATCGACCTGTTAGCTTCGGCGGTGAGTCCGGAAGGTATTCAGGAACGCGAGGATCTGATCAAAGAACGTGACCGGATGATTCTTGAGCATGAGCGTGACCTACGTAAGCGTGAGCTGGAATCGCAGAAATCCGCGCTACAGGACGAGAAAGACGAACGTACTTCCGCATTCGACGCAGAGAAGACTCAGACGGAGGCCAAGTACGACGCGCTGAAATCGGCATTCGACGCGTATTCAGACGATATCATGTTTATCGAATCGGCTATCGGAGAGTTCCGGAAGAACGCTAACGCGGCGGCTAACACGGAGATACTTACGCAATTGGATTCGTTTGTGTCCGAGTATAACGCGAAGATGGCTTCGTTGGCGGCTCCGGTTGGCGGTGCTAATACGGACCTGGCCGAGTACAACGCGAATAAGGACGCTTGGACGGCGGCGAAAGCAAAAGGCGATACTGCGGAAATGGCGCGCCTCAGCTCACGCAATGAGGAGCTGCGTAAGTTGTACGGAATCGAGAAGGATACCGGCAAGCTTCAGCAGTTTAAAGTCGGCGGAGTTGTTCAAGGCGCGGCGGGATCGGCAGTGCCGGTTATTGCCCATGCGGGAGAAATGATTCTTAACGCGGGTCAGATCGGTAACTTGTTCCGGATGATCGACACTGGCAGCGTAGCAGGCGCGCAGGCACCTCAGATTATCAACCAATTCGATATGTCCGTTGCAGAGCTCACGCTTTCGGATAGAGCGGACGTCGATCTGTTCTTCACGGAGCGGGAACGTATGGCAATGAGAAACCAAACAAGGGGGAGTAAAGCAGTATGATAAATACAAAATACCTTCAATCATACGACAAGAACCGTAAGAAGATCGGCGTCCTAGTAGACGCGCAAGATGTACAAAGGCTGCGCCGAATTAACTCGGACGATGAGCTCACGTTCCTTGTCCCGATGATCTCGGAGGACTTCAAAAGCAAAATCCAGCTAAAAGGATACGTCGAGGATGAGCGCGGACAACTCTACGTGGTCAATAGCATCCAACGGGTGCGAGACGGCAAGAAGCTCACCGCGCAAGTCCAATGTCGGCATCTTATGTTCAAGCTCGTGGACTACAAGGTATTATACTCCTCTTATATCCCAGAAGCGTACGGCGTTCCTATTACGAGATTGACGGATATCATTACGGCGGCCACTAACGGCCGCTTTACTTTTTCCGTAGATGATACGTTTGACCTTTGCGACGTAAAGGATTGGGGCCGCACGAACGCGCTCGAAGCATTGAACGCGGTAGTCTCGATGTATGGCGCGGAAGTTGATCCGGATAATTTCGTCATTCACTTGCGCAAGAAGATCGGCGCGAACAATGGCATGCAGTACCGAATCCGTAAGAATATCGTATCCTCTACGTATTCCAGCAGCGGAGACTCATTGTGTACTCGGATGTTCGCGCAGATGAAGGATGGACGTACCTGGATCGGACAACCAGCGACTATATTGACCGCGGATGAGCGCGTGAGACTTGCCGCTGTTCCTGGCGCGATCGTTAATGGTATTCTGCAATCGAACTACCTTATATCTCAGTACGCGAGCGTATGGGGATCGGCTGACACTCCGTATTATGACTCGGAACTGATTGAGCAGAATATTACGAACATTACGGAGCTGCTGCGTGAGACACGTAAGAAGCTTGCCGATAACGAGGTGCCTGCGCTAGAAGTGACTGTCAGTGCGGCGGACGTCCATAAGCTGTATGAATCCGAAGCTGCTCCGAACTTGGGTGACACGGTTTATTGCGTTGACCCGGAAATGGAGCTCACCAATATTACGGCACGTATCGTTGAAATCACGGAGTATCCGTATGCTCGCGATCAACATGCTCAGGTGACAATTGCTAACGTCATGCGTAAGGATTACGCGGAAGTGATGGCGGATCTCGACAAGACGAAGCAGATCGTCGGCAACATCGTAAGTGGCGGCCTTGTCCGGACGGAAGTGTTCGAGACGTTCGCTAAACAGGCGATCCATGACGTGGACGCATCCAAAACGGAGATCAAATACGATAATCGCGGCATTGTCCTACAGGATAAGACAGACGCCCGTAACCAAGTCATTATGACTTCGAATGGTATCGTACTCTCTACGGATGGCGGGAACACCGCTAGGACGGCCATTACAGCGCGCGGCGTACTTGCGGAAACCGTAGTCGGCCAGTTCGGTAGCTTCGTATCTATGCTGATTGGCTCCGGAAATAACGTAAACCAAATCAATACGAACGGAATAGCGGCCGGCCACGCAACGTATAGCCTGGCGCCTTTCCGCGTGGACATGCAAGGTAACGTTACAGCTAATCGATTAACGGCGAATTCCGCGAATATCTTCGAATCTAATCTTAATGCGTCTACGTGGAAGGACGGCGTATTCTCCGGAAACATCACCGCACAGGGCGAGATTACAGGCGGTATCGTAACTGGTGCGTTAATCCGGACAGCCGCGAGTGGGAGACGTGTTGAGTTGAATACGAACGGATTCCGTGCGATCGATACCAGTGGGCGGGCGCGCATTACGATAGCAACGGATTCAGACGAAGGGATCTCCGGTTTGGCGTTCTTTGATCCGGCAGGAAGCTGGCACGGGCAGTTAATTGGTACGCCTTCAAACCTCAGCATGACCGCGCGTGACGGTCTATATCTATCTGGAGGTACGGGTACGATTACGCTTGGCTCCCGCGTTAATTTCACATACGGAATTGATATCGGTTTAGTGAACGGGCTGCAGTCTCAAATTGACTCGATGTGGCAGGCAATTAACAACCATACCCACAACGTAACTTTACCTACCCACAATCACGGTAATACCGCGAATCAGAACTGGGGCGGAACGTTCACCACTTCGAGATCTGCGTAAATACTGTAGTGCTAAGTTCCTGATATTGGTATACTGGTCGCAAGACATAATTTAGGAGGAACAACGTATGAAGAAGAAGATCACAGCGGGTGTCCTTGCGGCGGTATTACTAATTGGAGGAACAACGGCATTAGCAGCCGCGCCTACTCTCGTTGGTAAGAAGGTAGCGAAAGAGGTAACGGTAAGGATTGACGGGGAGCCTACGAAGAACAAAGCGATAATCGTAAACGGAGTGACTTACGCGCCGGTTCGTGAGATTGGCGAGTCCTCCGGATACGACGTCTCATATAGCGGGTCAGTCGTTGACCTAGAAAGTACCGCGGAAGGAGTACCGGGAATGGAAGTACCAGGATTCGACGATAACGTGAGAGCGGAACAGATTGCGCAACGTGAGAAGGCCATCGAGGTTCATGAGGCGGAGATCGCGCGCCTACAGCAAGGTATTGATTACAACGTTCAGATGTACGCGGAGATCCCGATGTACCGTGACACTGGTTTGAAGTATCAGGATACGGACTCTTATAAGGAAACCGTTGAGCGCATTAAGGCTTTGGACGCTAAGATCGTCACACTGCGAACAGAGATCGAACAGTTTAGTGCAACTAAATAACGCACTAAGTTCAACATAGGCCGTCCTTCGGGGCGGTCTTTTTGTTATGTACTCGTTGCAACATAATAGGTATTAATTCATCAATACTGAGAGGGAGAAAGGGGAAGGAAGACTATGGGAGCGAAGAAGAAACGGAAGCGTCGCCGCGCCGCGTTAGATGATCGTCATTATCTCGCGATTGAATTGTTAACGACAGTTCCGACGCCGAACCTCGATGACATCGCGCGGGCGTGTGGGGTTGACCGCCGAACGTTATACCGCTGGCGACTACGCAAGGACTTCGATAAGGCATGGCGCGAGTTGGGTAGACAAAAGGCTGCGGCTCGTTTCCGGAGAGCGAAACGTAAAGTGTACGAAATTAGTCGGGTTGAAGACATCGAGCTCATTCTCCGCGCTACTAAGCTCGTAGGATGACGTAAACCGGCGTTAATTGGAGGAAAACGGAGATCATCGCATGGCTGGCGCGGGGATTAGGCGTTATTAAAGTGTCCCAAAATTGCACTTCCGGTGCTTTTTTCCTACAACTCGCGCTTGGCGGACAGCCCCCCGTAAACTTTTCGAAGGGACCGGAATAAGCTCGAATTTGAGCCGATAATATGCGGAATAGTGCAAACGGAGGGGCTGGCGGAGGTAACGCGCATGTATCGTAAACGCCGTAAAGCCGCGTCCTGTCAACGTTTAGGCCGAGTTGTAACTACTATAGATATATTCATCATATGTGGATTTTGTGCAAGAGTCTACGCGTTAATGCGGTGAAGTAGACGACCCCAAGGCCCCTCCGATTTTCCCCGCAATCAGGTACATTTACAATCCACGCGTCAAAATAAACTCCTGGGGTCTGCGAGTGGTAGACGTCGACCACTGTTACGCAGATATGCGCCGTACAATTTGCAGATATACGCTCCTAAACGGTATAATAACGGTATCGGTAAGGGAATAGCGCGGGTAGTTCGTAGTCTGTACGATGGATAACACGCTATTTTGCGGGGTTTTTAGTCTAGCGTTGACTGAACGTTGGACAGAGCGGAGACACTTGCGAGCTGGCAGCGATGAGGTCAGGGGTTCGATCCCCCTAGGCTCCATAATCAAGAATGCCATCACATTATTGCGATGGCGTTTTTTTTGTGGTGAAATAAATCAGAACATGCATAATTAATTAGAATTTTTTGGACTTGGGGACGAATATTCTAGATGCAAAAATAGAGGGTTTAAAGTCCTGACTGTGGAGTTGTCAAAAAAAGTACAGTTTGAAAACAAGGAGACCCTTCCGGCTGGATATTGTCCAACCGGAAGGGTCTGCATTTATCTGTATACGCTTTCAGTTAGCCAGATATTCGACGAATCTTACAAAGATCGTGGCTACTTCGGCGCGGGTGGCGGTGGCTTTGGGAGCAAAGAAGTTGTCCGGCTTGCCTACTACAATGCCGATGTCCCGCAGTGCCTGAACGGCCTCCAATGCCCAGGAGCTGATCTCACTCTCGTCCGTGAAGGACTTAGCCTGGCTTTCAGGGAGCTCATAGCCTTTGTACTTCATGTAGTTGTACAGTATCACCAGCATCTGCTCGCGCGTCATTGGTGAATTGGGGTCAAACAGGTCTGCGTTTGTACCGTGGACTATGCCTTTTTCGGCTGCCCACTCGGCTGCCGCGGTGTACCATTGTCCGTCCGTCACGTCGTTAAAGCGGGAACTCGTGTAGCTGGAGAGGTTTACGTTCTCAAGATTGGCCAGTACCTGCACGAACATTGCTCGCGTCATTGCGTTGCCCGGTGAGAACGTCGTGGACGTCGTACCGTTGAAAAGATCGTATGTGTAGGCGAAATTTATATCGTTGTAAAACCAGTCGTCCATGTTGGCATCCCTGAAAGGATTGCCCGATATCACGAGGAAGCCCAGTGGGGTGACGTCATCAAACGCCAGCTCCGTACCCTCACGGATGTTCAACGACATGCCGTTATCTAAGCTAACTTTTGCGCCGCTCGGTCCTACCACAACCGCTCCGCCGCTCCGTATCTTCGATCCGCCGTGAATATCCACACGGTTGCCGTTGGGCAGGGTCACATGCGCGTCTTTGCCGCCTACTGTAACCGTACCGTCGCTCGCTATCGTCGATCCTCCCGAAATGGTCACTGTGCTGTTGTCGCCGGGTAGTATCACTTCGGCGCTCTTGTCTGCCGGAATGGTTAACTTACCGTTTGAGTCTATCGATGTGCCTTCGGGTACCTTAATCTTCGTCCCGCCTTTGGTCGCAATCTCGCCGCCACCGGGAAGGGTGGTGTTGCCGTTTTTGTCTGTGATCGCGGGTTTATCCTTCGGTGTATTCACTGTGTAGGTCGACTTCAACGTTCCAGCGTCTGTCCCGGTGCCCGTATTGTCGGTGTTGCCCGTATTACCGATGTTGCCGGTATTTCCGGTATTTCCGGTGTTTCCCGTATTGCCGCCAGAATCAGGCACAGTGGGAGTCGTCGTCTTCATCGGCGTCGTCGTAGCACTGATCTCCGCGCCGTCGCCCTTTGCATTCACCGCGATGATGGTGAAGTTGTAGCCTTGGCCATTTGTCAGGTTCTTGAAGGTATATTTGGTCTCCGTCGCATCCAGTGTGATCGGCGTCCCGTTGCCATACCATACCTTGTAGCCCAAGATCGCACTGCCACCGTCGTCAGCAGGGGCGGACCAGTTCAATGTGACCTGTCCGTCACCGGCTGTCGCCTTGAAGCCGCTCGGAGCACCTGGCACGACCGGTTTTCTCTGCGCGAACATCCAATCAAAGACGTCTGTGTAGTCATTGTTCCAAGCCGGCAAGTTAGAGGACTGCGCCGTGGGAGCTATGCTCCAATTCCCCATAGTTATCTGGTTGTAAAGAACCGCCGCTTCAACTTCGTGGGCTATGTAATCAGCCAGAACAGGTGTGTTGGCCGGATTAGGCCTCAGATTTGGCTGATCAAATTGATTGTAGGGCCACGTAAGGACCTCATTACTCTCAAAGCGCGAAGCCCTCGCGTTGATCATTTTTGGCATATTGTTATTGATGAAGTTATTGAGGTTAGTCTGGTAGCCTCCAACATTATGAGCATTTAAAAACATCCAATAGGCCAGATTGTTGTGAGCGTCGTTGTCCTTAGCATTCGGTGAACCGCTTACCGGGGCCATAGGTGCGGCGGCGGCGAAGAAGCCAGGATGGCTGTTAACTAAGTTGTTTGTATACTGGCCGCCCCATGAGAAGCCCGCCGCGTAAACACGATTAGGGTCTACTTCGCCGCTGGCAATCAGGGCGTCTATGACCTTCTTAACATTCTCTGTTGAGGGAACAGATACGCCATTATAGGAAATATTCAGTACATGGCTGGCGTACTTGTCAGGATTTTTCTCCATTTTTTTCATTAGAGCGACCGAGCCGTTGGCGGATTTCATGGCCGCTTTTTGGTCTGTCGCAGCGTTTGTGCCGCCGCGTGACATGCCGTGGGTATAAACATACAGCGGCAATCCTTTGATCACTTTACCGTCTTCATCCTTGTGAAGGTAGAGCGAGCGATTGACCGAATTGTCCGTGAATGTTGTAAACTTGTCAAGGATCGGATTCACAACTATTTCCTGTTCAAAAACCACGTTGCGAAGTGGACTCCCTTCTGTCAGTACGATCTCTCCGTTTGGGACGATGTTGTAAACCTGCTTTGTCGAGTTACTGCTGCCATCCAGCGTTGTTTTGCCGCCGCTCGCTGAATAAAACTCAGACTCAACTACGATGTAACGGCCGCTTGCCAGTCCGTCCTGATAATCTGGTGAATTGCTTACCGGCCCCAGATAGCCGCGTACCTTCGGTTCGTCATTAGCGTATACCCTTGTGATCTTGCGCGTTCCTTCAAAGGTCACCGCTTCGCCGTTCAGGGTTGTGTTTCTGGCTGACAAGGTAAACAAGCCCGAATTAAGCTCGGAGCCTAACGCTGCCTTCCCCTCGCCTAAGTCGATGATGACAGCCGTTGTGTACTCGCCACTGGCGAAGTTGTCATTCCATACGATAAAGGGAAGTATCCCCGCGTCCGGATCGTTTTTGAATGTTACGTGAATTGTATGGTCAGCCTCAATATTCGAAAAGGTATAAGTGCCAGCAGATAGAGTCACGGTCTCGCCGTCTACCGTTACGGTATCCACCATTTTGCCGGAATCGGGGGTAAACGTAAATTCTTTGTTAGAGTCCCGATCTACTCTCAGAACATCGCCGGGTGGGTTCGGCGTTATTCGGCCGCCCGGTCCCGCAGTGGCGGTGATTGAGAATCTGGTGTCCACTTCATTGGCTAAAGAGAGCTGCAGGCTGTCTGTAAAAGAAGCAGCGCTGGTGTAAGCCGCGTCCGGATCTCCGAAACTGGAAACGACTTCATAGCGGTCACCGCCCTTTTCCGTTGAGTTATTAATATAAACCTCAAAGGTAAGCTTGCCCTCCTCCAAGGTCAAGGTTCTTTTGGGTATTCTCATCTCCACGATATATCCTGTTTCCGTGATCTGGGTCCATGCAGCTCTGCCCGGAGCGGCCTGCCCTGAGAACACACCCGACGCGCTGACGCGCCATTGGTTTGAGCCTCCGGTTCCGGTGCCGACATAAAACTCCAGGCTGTCGTACTGGTGATCTCCGCCAGCTCCCTGATATAGATTACTGTCATTCACAACTACTCGGGAATACAGGTAGTCATGGTCCCAAAGGATTTTGGCTGTGCCCGTGGCATGGGGTCTGGGATCGGCGGGCACAGTGCTTTTGTTGATGTGATGCTCCATGGTCTGGCCCCAGAGTGGGTCGTTTGACCCGAGTTCGGGAGTTCCAAAAATGGCGGTGGGTGTTTCATTCGCTTCTGCGTTCTCGATGTTGTCAGTGGCGGCGGCATAGCTGGTAGGCATTAGCGACGCCACCATTACCAAGCAACAGAGGAACGCGAGCATTCTGCTAAATCGTTTTGGCATAAATGAAAATCCTCCTTATTTTTCGATGCGGTGCACCCATGGCTTACCGCATCGTATTCGGACACGTTGTCCATATGACAAGCGCCCAACTATATATATTATGTTTATCAGGCGTTCAATCCTTTAATTTAAACATAGCGTATATATAGAATGAAAACGATTACTTCGAAGTATAGAGATAGTGTTGAAGTTTGCTTGAATTGCAATAAAAAAATCCACCTTATTAACAAGATACTACATTGAATTGGAAGTGTTGAAGACGTAATATGAGAAGAAATGTAAGCGCATTCTTTTTTTTAAAACGTATCTCTATTTCCTTGAGCGAGGTGGTCTGGTTTTATAGGTGAGAGATATGGGTTGTATGCTTCTGAAAATTAATCGAAGGGAAGAATGCTATGCGGAAGCAAATTACAATCCTAATGTTAGTTTTACTTATGACCTTCAGTAGCTGGTTTAATCTTGTTCTGCCATTTAGCAATCAAGCTTCAGCGGACACAATAACACCAACGATGTTGGCGCATTATCCATTGCTTGAGGATGTACAGGATATATCAGGTAATGAAAAGCATGGAACGGCCGTAGGAGACATTACTTACACCGATGGTCTCACTTTACCTGGGGGAACAGATAGTAATACAAACTACGTTCAGCTTCCTACTGGTTTGTTTGATAATCAAGAAAATACAACGATATCTGTATGGATCAAGAGCAACACTGGAAGTGGGAACTACTCAGCATTATTCTACGGTACTCCAGCAGCTGGCAATAACTTGCCAACGAATTACTGGATGTTTAATCCATCGAATCCAAGTGGTGATTTTAAGTCAGTATTTACGAATAACAATAATGTTGACCAGCCTTGGACGACTGAGGTAGGGGTATCAGGCACTTCTACGTCACAGTACGAAGGTCAATGGGTTCACTATACGACGGTCATTACAGAACGCTCTATTACAGGTTACATTAACGGTGTAAGTATAGGCACGACCGCCAAAGAGAAAACAACAGCAAGTTTTGGTACTGATTTGCATGCTTACATCGGTCGCTCCAATTATTTAGGGGATGCTACTTTTGCAGGCAGCTTTCAAGATTTAAGAATTTACGGAGAGGCACTAGATAATGAAGATATCGCTGTAGTATATGAACAATCGTTTAATGAAAAGCAAATACAACAAGGCAAAATAGAGCTAACGTTAGGTGATATATCGGCAGTTACAGAATCTCTTGAACTGCCTACTCAAGATAAGAATGGCGCAATGATCTCATGGACTTCTAGTGATGAGAGTGCGATTAGTGCAACCGGGGAAGTGTTCTTACGAGAAATGGAGCAACAAGTGACGTTAACTGCAACCATTTCTTTAGGTGGAAGCCAGGCAACGAAGGAGTTTATTGTTACCTTACTACCTAAGGATGACTCTATTGAGCAGATTGCCGTTAAGAATGTCTTGCTTAATGAACCTACATTTATTTTATCAGCGGGGGACAGCGAGATATTAGTAGCTACTATTTCACCTTCAAATGCAACAAATAAAAGAGTTATCTGGGCATCTAGTGACTCCAGTGTAGCGATTGTCAATTCAACGGGTAAAGTTACAGCTGTTAGTGAAGGTACAGCCACAATTACGGTACAGACTGAAGATGGAGAGTTTACAGCTACATCAGCCGTTACCGTTAAGGGAAAATCGCTAAAAGATGATCTTATTCTTCATTACAACATGAAGACGACTGAAGAAGTAGACGGTCAACTCGTACTGAAGGATGTTGCCAATAAGGCAGTTACATTTGACGGAATATTTAGAAATCCAAACAATGGACAATTCATTTCAAACAGTGAGGTTGGCTTTGTCTCCTTCAATGGTGGAAGCTCTACATCTAATAGTGGGCATGTTGAGATTCCTAAGGGCTCAAATGGATTAGATCTACTACACGGTCTGAATGAGATTACAGTATCTTCAATCGTGAACTGGACGAATGATGGGACGAATCGCTGGATCTTCGGTTTGGGTACTGTATTAACACCAGAAACGAACAAATATTTCTTCGTAACACCACGTCACGGTAGTGGATCAGGTAATATGATTGCCACAGGTATCTCTAAAAATGGCTGGCCGAACGAAGCATTAGTTACAGGTAGCGCAAACTCAAACCTTATCGGTGGGCAGTGGAAGCATGTAACGGTGTCCTTGTCCGAAGCTAGCAATAGGATAACGTTATTCGTGGATGGAGCTAAGGTTGCTTCGGGTAATGCAAAGGGACTAAAGCTGTCAGAAATTATTAATCCGGATGCTACTTTCTCTGGCTTTATCGGTAAATCAATCTTCTCAAACGATCCATACCTTCAAGGTAGCGTAGCTGATTTTCGAGTATATGATCGCGCGTTGACAGACCAAGAAGTAGGCGAGTTATATCAACAAGAAGGAGCAACTCACATCTCAAAAATACGTCAGCTGACTGTTGATGATGCAGCGAATCAACTCAACATCAGTCGTTACTTAGGTGAAGGCGATAAAAGCACCGATAAGATAACAAGAAACGTTACATTACCGACAAGCGGTAAAAACGGCGTGAGCATTACTTGGAGTTCCAGTCATCCTACTGTCATTTCTAACCATGGCACTGTACAACGTCCAGCTGTTCAAGCAGATAATGTTCAGGCAGAGCTTACGGCTACTTTAACGTATCAAGGCGTATCAACTACAGCTGTATTCCCTGTTACGATCTTGAAGCAATTCGATGATCAGCAGAAGGTTGATCTGGACGCTGAACAAATAGAGATCTACAATGCTGAGAACGTTAAAGGTAACATACGTCTTGCTGCTACAGGTGAACAAGGCTCCACAATTACATGGTTATCTAGCAAACCGGCTGTTGTGAAAGGAACGTCTGAAGCGGCTGGTAATGCTAAACAGCTAGGCTGGGTAAGTCGTCAAGCTACGGATACGCCCGTTACGCTAATAGCTACAATTACAAATGGTGCAGCTTCTAAAGAGCTAATTTTTAACGTTACGATTAAACAAGCAATTGCGCCAGTACAGCATGATGCTTACTTCTTTGCGTACTTTACAGGTGAATATGAGGGTGGTGAAGAGATATCCTTCGCTACAGCTGAAGATCCATTGTTCTGGAAAGGGTTGAATAATGGTAAGTCGATCCTTCAATCTGATATGGGTGAAAAAGGACTTCGGGATCCATTCGTTATACGGTCTCCAGAAGGTGATAAATTCTATATGCTGGCAACCGATTTGAAAATGGGCGAAAGTACAAATTTCGACCAAGCTCAAATTACGGGTAGTCATTACATGATGATCTGGGAGTCGGAGGATCTCGTTCATTGGAGCGAGCAGCGTATGATCGAGGTTGCTCCTAAGAATGGAGGAAATACGTGGGCACCCGAAGCTATCTATGATCCGCTAACTGGAGAGTATATTGTATTTTGGGCATCATCGATGAAAAACACAGAGACATATGGTGATTATAACGGAAGACCTGCAGGCCAGTACAATGTGATGTACTACGCAACAACAAGAGACTTCTACAACTTCTCTGAGCCAAAGGTCATGATTGAGGAGTCACTTCCGACCATTGATACGACGTTTATTGAGCATAATGATATGTTGTACCGATTCACCAAATCAGAAGTGAATACTAAAGTGTATGTGGAGAAAGCACCAACTTTTTATTATGACAAGGACGGTATTGCAGCAAACGGCCTTCAATACGACGCTGTTCCGGGTACACGTGATAATAAACTTGGCTTGATCGGAAATAATGGAAACAACGAAGGGCAAACGATTTTTAAGGATAATAATAAAGACCAATGGTATCTGTTCCTTGATTCATGGCCATATCATGTTCGATATACAACAGATCTGGATAGTAGCACACAATATATGAACAATGTATTAAGTAGTGATCAATATGCACTTCCGCCAGGACCACGACACGGAACCGTAATTCCAATCTCACGTGCAGAGTATGATGCTTTGCAAGAGAAGTATGCCTGGAAAGGTCCAGCACCATCAACAGACCCGGTTGTACATTACTCATTTGATGCAAATACAGTGAATGGTACAACGGTGAATGACATTTCTGGCAATGGTCATCACGCAACACTAGTAGGTGGAGCAACGATTAATGAAGAGGATCGTATTGGTAAAACGGGTGGTGCACTAGAGCTTAATGGATCAACAGGATATGTGAAGCTGCCAGATAACTTGATTCAATCCTTGAATCTTGAGAAGGCTACGTTCTCTACATGGGTTCAAATGGACAGAAATCAAGCAAATCAAAGAATATTTGATTTTGCTTCCGACACAGGCAGACAGGTTAACCGCAACACCATGTACTTGAGCACACAAGGTGATACAGGTAGTCTAGAGTTTGCTGTCGTAACACCTTTTACAGAGAAATTTAGCAATGACAGCACGCGACTAGGATCAGAATATAAATATGCGGTGAGAAATTCCGGGTTATTACCAACGAAGACTTGGCAGCATGTTGCAATTACAATGGATGAATTTGATGCAGTATTGTATGTGAATGGTCAAGAGGTTAAACGTAGCTCGACATTTAACGTTGAGCCGAGAATGTTACTGGAAACAACGATGAATTATATTGGTAAATCGAGAAACAGCTCTCATAGTTTATTTGATGGTAAATTGGATGATTTCCGTATTTATAATCGTGCATTATCCGTTGAAGAGATTGCAACATTAGCTGATGAAGACGTTACTCCTCCAGTAGAGCAGCCATCTGGGGCAGAGCTCATTCTTCACTACAATATGGATGATATTGATGGTGCAACGGTTATTGACCAAACAGGAAACTTCAACGGAAAATGGATGAATCCGTCTAAAGCAGAATGGATTCGTACACAAGATGCTGGTGTACTAAGCTTTACTGGTGGCACAACTAACTCTTATGTAGAACTACCACAAGGAGTTCTCGATGGTTTAACGGATATGACTGTTTCATCCATTGTGAACTGGAGCGGTAAAAACGCTGCGGAGTGGTTATATGCATTAGGAAGACCAAACAATAATACACACTATACGTACTTCACACCACGTTATAACGCTAACGGTCTAGCTCGCCTAGGTATCGCGACGAATGCTTGGAATAATGAGTCTTCAACTTCTACCACGGGCTTAAAGAATAATGAATGGAAAGTAGTTACGACTGTTGTTTCAGGCACGGATGGTACACTAACGCTTTATATTGATGGTGTTGCTGTTGCATCAGGCTCAACGAATGGAATGACACTAGAACAAATAAAAAATACTTCAGGCAGTAGTGGAACCATCGGTAAGTCATTTTATACAGCTGATCCATACTTCGGCGGTATGATTGCAGACTTCCAAATCTATGATGGTGCAATGACTGCGGCAGATATTACATCACTTAAGGCTCATGCAGATCAGAAGATTGCTAAAATGGAGGGCATGCTTGTATCGGCTGCGACGGAGAAATTAACGATTCATGATCTTCTTGCTGCTAATGCATCAAAAGATACGATTATAAGCAATGTAACATTGCCAACATCAGGTGCTTATGGCACGAGAATAAGCTGGACTTCAGATAAGGGGAATGTCATCTCAACTACAGGTGCCGTAACTAGACCAGCTAACGCAACAGGTGATCAAGTTGTAACGTTAACAGCAGTATTTACAGATGGTACAGAGACAGTTAACAAAACTTTTCAGTTGACGGTTAAGGCATTGCCAAACGATGTCACTTCTGTAGATGAAGCAAAAGCAGCACTAGTCGTTCATAACATTAATGATGTAAGAGGTCATATATCATTACCAACATCTGGTCTATATGGAACAACGATTACTTGGGCTTCTGCACAACCAAACGTCGTTTCAGTTACTGGAGAAGTAAAACGTCCGGCACACGGTAGTGGAAATGTAGATCTGAAGCTTACAGCTACGATTAAGTTGAATTCAGCATCCACTACGAAGGAATTCATTGCGAAGGTGAAGGAACTGCCTGCTGATGAAAAATATGCGGGATACTTTTTCACATATTTCACTGGAGAAGGTACTGCAACAGGGGAGCAAGTTTACTTTGCACTAAGTAACGGTAATGATCCGTTGAACTGGCGAGAATTGAATAATGGTAAACCTGTATTAACCTCTACCTTAGGGGAGAAGGGTGTACGTGATCCGTTCATTATTCGTTCGCCTGAAGGTGATAAGTTCTACATGATCGCTACCGATCTGAAAATTAACGGCAATGGTAACTGGGGCAGAGCACACACATGGGGCAGTCGTTCCATTATGGTTTGGGAATCGAATGATCTAGTCAACTGGACAGATCAACGCATGGTAGAGGTTGCACCGGAAGAAGCGGGTAATACATGGGCACCAGAAATTATGTACGACAACACAACAGGTGAATATATCGTATTTTGGGCATCAAGAATGTTTGATGATGCATCCCATACAGGCGATGCTTACCAAAAAATGATGTATAGCAAGACAAGAGATTTCTATACGTTTACTGAACCGCAAGTATATTTGGATTATGGATATTCCATTATTGACACAACGATGATTGAGCATGAAGGAAAAGTGTATCGTTTTACGAAGGATGAGCAAAACAACGGAGCTTCTGCTCCATTTGGCAAGATGATCTTCCAAGAGGTGGGTGACTCGATCTTAGATCCAACCTTCAAGATGATTAATCAAGGCGTTGGTAACATCAAATGGGTCGAGGGTCCAACGATCTTCAAATCGAATACCGATGAAAAATGGTATTTATTCGTAGATGAGTTTGGTGGAAGAGGTTATGTTCCATTCGAGACAACAAATCTTGCATCAGGTGTCTGGACATTATCTTCTAACTACAACTTACCAGCTAGTCCGCGTCACGGAACGGTAATTCCAATTACACAAAGTGAGTATGATGCACTCAATGGGAAGAACGTACCCGTTAGCGAAATTAGCTTGGACAAAACGACGTTGTCCATCTTAGAAGGTCAATCAGGGCAATTGACAGCTACGGTAGCACCAGCTAATGCAACGAAAAAAGCAGTAATATGGAGCTCTAGCGATACAGCTGTAGCGACTGTAAGTGCGACAGGTCAAGTAACAGCGGTGGCACCAGGAACAGCAAGGATTACAGTAACTACAGTGGATGGTGGTTTATCATCAAGCGCTACGGTAACGGTAACACCATTGGTCGATGGAACACCACAAGCACCAAGCAGTGGTGATGGAAATGGTGGCGGTGACGGTAACATTCCTGCACCTACAGTACCAACAGCTCCAGGTGGAAATGAGCCAGTGGTCATGGACAACGGCCAAATAAACATTAAACCAGTTGTAAATGAGAGCGGTACTTCTAAAGTGAAGTTAAGTGCGGATACGCTGAAGCGTGCGCTTGATCAAACGACAGGCGGTAAGTTACACATGCAAGTTGAAGCTGATGCAAGCTTGAACGGGCTAACGATTGAGCTCGCAGTAGATGCGCGCTTAACAAGTGGATCTTCTACGATAGATCGCATCGAGATCAACACAGGCTCTGCAGTCGTAACAGTGGCAACCGAACTGCTTGGAACAGGAACAAGTGCGGGAAAAACGTTAGGATTGTCGATTAAGAAAATTGCAGCTAATCAACTGCCAGCTGGCGCACAAGCTCAGCTGAACGGTGAGGTCGTATACGATATCGAGCTAACGATTGATGGTAAGAAACTTATAGAGTTTGATGGCAGAGATGATCTCGTGATTGAATTGCCATACACACTAAAGGCTAACGAAAATCCAAACAACGTCGTTGTATACGATGTGAAGGACAACGGAGAGCTAAGAGTGGTGACGAATGGTAAATACAATGCAGCGACAGGAAAAGTAGAGTTCAAGCCAACGTATCTGAGCAAGTATACGGTAGCGTATGTTGCAACGAGCTTTAAGGATGTGACCCAAGATTGGGCGAAGGATGCGATCTCAGCATTGGGAGCAAGAGGCATTGTGAAGGGTGTAGGCAACGGCGAGTTTAATCCGAATGGTCAAGTGACAAGAGCAGAGTTCATCACCATGCTGATGAATATGTTTGAGCTATCGGATGAGAGCGCAACGACAAGTTTTAGTGATGTGAAGCAAGGAGAATGGTACCATGGAAATATCGCAACCGCGCAGAAGCTGGGGATTGTGAACGGGAAACCAGATGGACGATTCGGAGTTCATGAGAACATTACGCGAGAAGATATGGCGGTTATGGTATACAAGGCTGTCCAAATTAAGCAACTAGCGTTAGCAAGTGGTGAAGCTACAGCCTTCAAGGATGAAGCAAACATCGCAAGTTATGCGAAGCAAGCGGTAGAGGCAATACAGGGAGCAGGCATAATAAACGGTGTAGGTAACGATGAGTTTGCACCGAAGAAGAATGCCAGCCGTGCAGAAGCAGCAGTGATGATCTATAATGTGTTGGGTTTGATGTAGACACGTTAATTATAAGGCAGTTGCTATTGATTCACTCAGATCATAAAGTTGGGCGGAAGAACTTGTTCCGTCCACTTTATTGTCTGTTTAATCAGCGAGCAGGAAAAGCCGTTAGATCCTGGCTTAAAGAAGTAGCTGTTAACTTTACCTTAATACGGGCTCAATTCTTCCTCTAAGATTATCTGTATAGGCCAGATTTCCATCCGTCGTGATTACGGCAGCTTCGATATCCTTCATATTATTAACTTTATGAATAATGGAGACCGCATCTAACCCAAATAATTCTGTAGTATATATATCACAGTCGAGCGATCGATCCGCAATAATCGTTAAAGAAGCGATATTACTTTCGATGGGATAACCTGTTCTGCTGTTAAATATATGATGGTACTGACTCCCTTCCTTTTCTAAAACTCTCTCGTATATTCCTGATGTAACAACGGATTGCTCGCGTATACTAACGAGTGTTGCTGCATTTCCTCTAGGTAAAAAGGGATTTTGAATTCCAACCTTCCAGTGACTGGACCCGGTGGGAGAATCGCCATGAACCAGAACATTGCCGCCCATATCGACCATAGCTGATGCAGCTCCGTTTTTCTTGAAGAATGACATAACTTGATCAGCAAAATAACCTTTAGCGATCGCTCCAAGGTCGATTTCCATGCCTTTTTTGAATAAATGGACCGTTTGCAGCTCATCGTCAAGCTGTATATGCTCCGGATTCAAGAGCTCCAGCACTGCTTTAATCTCGGTATCTTCCGGCACATGTGCCTCGCGAAAACCAATTCTCCACAATTTGATCAAAGGCCCTATCGCAATATTTAAAAATGAATCTTTATTCAGGCTGTGTTCTTTGCCTATCTTAATAAGATCATACAGTTCCTTGTCTACTCTAAGTGGATGTGATGCGGCTTCTTTTTTTAGCAGGGCAAGCTGCGATTGCTCACTGTTGGCACTAAATACTTGTTCATAACGGATGAGCATATTCACGGCTTCCTCGGCAAGCTCTTCAGCATCTGTCCCCTCGATATAGAGGGATATGTTCGTTCCCATGAGTGGTATCGTTCTCGTAAAAGCTTTCATGATAGCCTCCTATATTGCACATTGTTGTCCGTGATTGAGAAAAGTATGGATGAGGTCATGATCCACGCTATTCAGCTTTTTTGCTCCATGATGGGCTATAAAATAATCCAGACTCATCTTCTCTAGAGGGATTGGATAGATGTTGTATTCCGAAGGGCACTCCTTGATATGGATGCTTTCAGGCACAAAAGTTAGACCTAAATTATGCTTTGCAAGCTTGAGTACAGTGTAGATTTCATTGCTTTCCATAACGATATTAGGCTGTACCTTGTAGACACTGAGCAATTGATCAATCTGTTTTCGGATTGCCGAACCCTTGGACGTTAGAATAAGCTTTTGATTCAAAATGGTGCTGATCTCAATTGTGCCCTCCGGGATGACTGCAACATTCTCTTGATATAATTCGCAGCAACGCGGAATGATGGCCTGGTAACTATGCCTGCCCCAGTTAAACGAGTTCAAGTTAGGGGAGATACTGCTTGAATTTTGCCCGATCCAGAAGTCCAGCTCATTATTTTGGAGACGTTTCTCATTTTTTTCAGGTAAATCCTCGACAAGATTAATCTTATAAGCAGGATGAAGCTCGAGAAAATCTGGTAAAAAAAGGGGCGTTAAGTACACACCGAGGCTCGGAAGAATGCCGATCCGTATCACCTTATTGCCAATATCCGATACATATGAGATTTCCCTAATAAGCTTGGCATAGCTGTTTTCGAGTGAAGTTAAGTATTGATAATATATTTTCCCCTGCTCGGTTAATCGGTACGGAAGTTTGTTGCGAGTGATTAGCTCACAGCCCAACTCAATTTCGATTTTTTTGATAACCTTTGTGAGGTAGGGCTGAGATATGTAAAGGGATTGTGCGGCCCTGCTATAGTTGCTGTATTTTAATAGGCTGTCAATGTAACACAAGATATCTTGAGATTCTAACTTAGACATGTTCCTCACCCCTTGTGAAAAAAGTAACAAACTTTGAATTTGAGGTGATTATAACAAATTAGTTATCAAACTGCAATGAATAACTATTAGATCATTTGAGCTTTGATATGTTAGAGTTAGGCCGAAAGATTGAGCCTGACAGTTACGAGCATCATCTCGAATGACAGAGAGGGGATTACGATGAACTATTTAGCTATCGTGGGCACAAATTCGGATGTGTCAACTAACCGCATGCTGCTTCAATTTATGCAAAAGCATTTTGCTAGTGAAGCCCAGATTGACTTGTTTGAAATTAAGGATATGCCTGCCTTTATTGAAAAAGATGAATTAGAGGATGCTGAAGTTGATATTCCTGTGAAAGTACAAGACTTATTAGATCAAATCTCTAAAGCGAAAGGTGTCATTATCGCTACTCCCGAGTATGACCATGCGATCCCTGCCGTGTTGAAAAGTGCTCTGGAATGGATCAGCTACACGACTCAAACCTTGAAAGACAAGCCTGTTCTGATTGTAGGTGCTTCACATGGTGCACTCGGTTCTTCCAGGGCACAAGCGCATCTTAGACAAATCCTGGATTCACCTGAGCTTGGTGCGAGAATGATGCCTAGTAGCGAGTTTCTTTTGGGAAAATCCCAGAGTGCATTTGATAGCAGTGGTAATCTCATTGACGCTCAAAAAGTGGCCGAGCTTGACGAAATCTTCAATGAGTTTGTTTTGTTTACGGAGATCACTACGGAACTGTTATCCAAAAGGACGTTGAAGAAAAAAACGAAAAAATTTTCCTGGCAAGAGTAGGGGGCTAATCACAATGAAAATCATAGCGATCGTTGGCACAAATGCAAAGAAATCGTATAATCGCAAGTTGCTTCAATTCATACAAAAGCATTTTGAGTCCAGAGCAACCATTGAAATCCTCGATATTACAGATGTTCCGATGTTTAATCAGTCCGATAACCAAACAAACAGTGTAATTATACAATCGTTTAATGAAAAAATTATCGCAAGTGATGGTGTCATTATTGCGACTCCAGAATATAACCATTCCATCCCTTCATCCCTTAAAAGCCTGCTGGAATGGTTGAGCTTTGAAATCCATCCGCTGGCTGGCAAACCCGTGATGATCATAGGTGCGTCACAGGGAACACAAGGTTCCTCGCGTGCACAACTGCATCTTCGTCAAATCCTGGATGCACCAGGTGTCGAAGCTAACGTGATGCCAGGGTATGAATTTTTGCTTGGCAGCGCACATAAAGCATTTGACGAATCAGGCAACCTGAACAATGAAGGAACGATCGATTTCCTGGAAACATGTTTCCTGCGGTTCCTTCGGTTTGCCAAAATTTCAAATCAGCTCAACGAAGAAGAGGAGTTTACCTATAGACCCGGTGTGTATGAGGTCAATGCCATAGGTCACAGTGGCAATCTGCCGATGAAGGTATCCTTTAGTGAAAATAGAATTGAAAGCATCGATATCGATTCGAAGGGTGAAACCGAAGGCATCGCCGATGTTGTTTTTGTAAGAATTCCGAATAAAATCATTGAGGGACAGACGCTGAATGTAGATGCTCTCTCAGGTGCTTCTGAAACCAGTAATGCTGTCATCAATGGTGTAGCCAAAGCGGTTAAGCTTGCCGGAGTGAATCCTGACATCCTGAAAAGACGTCCAAAACCTGCTAGCAGCCAGATGAAAGATGACGAAGAATACACTTGCGATGTGGTCGTTGTAGGTGGAGGTGGCGCAGGACTCAGTGCTGCTGCTACAGCTTTACAACAAGGAGCAAGTGCGATTGTACTTGAGAAATATCCTGCTGTTGGGGGAAATACGATCCGCTCAGGTGGTCCTGTCAATGCTGCAGATCCTGTATGGCAACAACAGTTCACTGAGAATCCAGGGGAAAGACAGACGATTGAGAATTTGTTAAGTACCGATGAGAGCTTGATCCATCCAGAATATGTAGATGATTTCCATGCACTCAAAGAAGAGTTTACTGCGTATCAGGATAAGTTCGGCACAGAAAAGGCTTATTTATTCGACTCCCCACTTCTTCACAGAATGCAAACGTATTTTGGGGGCAAACGTACAGACCTGAATGGGAGCATGATCTATGGACAATACGATCTGGTCAAAGTACTTACAGACCGTGCCTTGGAAAGTGTAACGTGGCTTGAGGATATCGGGGTTGAGTATGATAAGAGTATCGTATTTGCTCCAGTGGGTGCCCTTTGGCGTCGTGGCCATAAACCTGTCAAAAGTTATGGCTCTGCCTTTATCATTGCACTTAGCAAATATGTAGAAGAGCATTCAGGAAAAATTATTACAGATAGCCCGGTCAAACAATTGATCATCGAAGATGGAAAAATAACAGGTGTTATCGCAACAGGTGTCAATGGTCAGAAAATTACCATTCATGCTAAAGCGGTTGTTCTTGCTAGTGGTGGTTTTGGTGCAAATACACAGATGCTCAAGGAATACAACACATACTGGAGCCATATTGACGATGATATCAAAACAACAAATTCCTATGCGATGACTGGTGATGGAATATCGCTCGGTAAGAGTGCAGGAGCAGCGCTGACAGGCATGGGCTTCACTCAAATGATGCCGGTAGCCGATCCGGATACGGGCGAACTCTTCAGTGGACTGCAAGTACCGCCTGAAAACTTTGTCATTGTTAATAAAAAGGGAGAACGATTTGTTAATGAATTCTCTGGACGAGATGTCTTAACGAAAGCAGCTATCGAGCAGGGAAGTTTATTTTACCTGATTGCGGATGACGAGATCAAGAAAACGGCAGCGAACACAAGCCAGGAAAAGATAGACCGTCAAGTCGAAGAAGGTACCTTGTTTAGAGCCGATACCATAGAAGAACTGGCAGTGAAAATCAATATGGAACCTGAAGTTCTTAGAAATACGATTGATAAGTATAACTCATATGTGGATGCGGGCTTTGATCCGGAGTTCCATAAGGATACGTTTAGCTTAAAAGTCGAGAAGTCTCCATTCTATGCCACACCTAGAAAGCCGGCAGTTCACCATACCATGGGTGGTATCAAGATCGACACCCAAACTCGCGTATTGGATGAAAATGGTCAGCCGATTGCACATCTGTATGCCGCTGGAGAAGTTGCAGGAGGTATACATGCAGGCAACCGTTTAGGCGGTAATGCCTTGACGGATATATTTACTTTTGGACGAATCGCTGGTAAGACTGCCGTTGATGAGATAAATGATTAGAATGTAACCTAAAAGCCCCCCACTAAACACAAGGATTCTCGAGTGTTTAGTGGTTTTTTTATGATGCATAGCAGTGATACTATTTATTTGAAAGCGCTTTAAATTTATTGTAGACAACAGCTATGTCGGATGATATATTGTTTCTATAAGAAACAATATTATTTTTGAGAAAAACAATAATAAACGTGTCCATGGTAGGGCGGAGGAAATGATCTCTCGGAGCTTAAGCTTGGACACCACAAAAAGGACGGGGAAACGATGACTAAAATCGAGACAAGCATTCAATCCTTTGATGGTACACAGCTTTATTTCAGCAAGGATACAGTAGAAAATGCAAAAGCCGCTGTCGTTATTGTTCACGGACTAGCTGAACATGCAGGGCGCTACGAATATTTGACAGAGAAGCTGAATCAGCGTGGGTTTAGCGTGTATCGCTTCGACCATCGGGGTCATGCCAGATCCGAGGGACAACGTACGTTTTATAAAGAGTTTGATCATCTTATTGAAGATGTTCATGTCATTGTCGAGGCGGCATTGCAAGAGAGCGGCGATCTTCCGCTGTTTGTTATCGGGCATAGTATGGGCGGTTTTGCAACCTCGTCCTTTGGAACGAAATATCCAGGCAAGGTCAAAGGCATCGTGTTATCCGGAGCGCTCACTCGGTACAATACAAAAGTTGCCGGAGAACTGCCGATGGATCTTCCTGCAGGCACCTATTTCCCAAATGAGCTGGGCAACGGCGTGTGTAGTGATCCCGCAGTTGTATCCGCTTATGCGAATGACCCGCTGGTTGAAAAGCAGATCTCTGTAGATTTATTTAATAGTCTGGGAAATGGCATAATGTGGCTCAAGGAGAACGCCAAGCAGTTTACAGATCCCGTGCTTGTACTGCATGGGGCCAATGATGGACTGGTCAGCGAAAAGGATTCCCGTGACTTTTACGGCGATATCGCTTCAACTGATAAAACACTCAAAATTTATGCTCATCTGATGCATGAGATCTTTAATGAACCGACTCGTGATGATGTTATTGAAGAAGCAATTACATGGATTGAAAAACGGATCTGATTTCAGTAGAGTAAGAGAGAGAATCTGAATATGAAAGGAATTACGCATGAAATTAGATTGGATGGGCGACCATCGGGAACTGATTGAGAAAATTATCAAATACGGTAATGCGTACTCGAACACCTATAAGCTGCAGCGAAGTTATGGTACAGACATGATGTTCTCGGCTTCACAGATTCAGACGCTGGAATACATTCTGGAAGCCGAGGACAAGGAAGAGAAGATGTCGGAGATGGCCGCACGTCTGGGTGTAAGCCGCAGTACATTTTCCAAGAACGTGAAGAATCTGACGGAAAAAGGCCTGCTCGAAAAATTTCATTTAAGCGGTAACCGCAAAGACATTTACGTCAAACCTTCGGAGAAAGGTCGCGAGGTATATGCGAAGTATACCGAATTTGTAAGGGAGCTTTGCTTTGATGAGATTTTCAAGTATGCAGATCAGATTTCAGAAGCGGATAAGCAGAACTTTGTTCGCATCATGGATCTGTTTGCCGATGTGCTCGTCTGGTATGGTGAAAAAGAACAGGAAGCGCGCAAGTTAATCAGAATTGATTCCTCTGAAACATGAACCTTGAAATTAAGGGCAACAGCCCAATCCCTCCGCGAATGTCCGTCATACAGTATAAAGTGCTCAATGTAGCAGAGGCTGTAGGACAATTATTCAGCAGGGAGTGGGACGTGTGAAATCATCAACAAAGCTTACCGGACGGGTTATTTATAAAGGAGATCCGGGTTATGAAGCGGCGCGTAAGAACTGGGACCCGCATACGGACAAATTTCCCAAAGTGTTTGTATTTGCCCAACGGACGAAGGATGTATCCAATGCTATCCGATGGGCTCGTGAAAACAATGTACCGGTCAGGCCGCGGAGCGGCAGACATGCGCTTGAAGTGAATCTTTCACAGGTGAATGGCGGTATCGTGATTGATGTGAGTGATCTGAATTCCATCAAGCTTGATAAAAAAAATGGAACGGTTGTTGTTGGAACAGGAAACCGAGTGGGAAGAATTGCAAATACCCTTGCCAAGCAAGGGTTCATAGCTCCTTTTGGTGACAGCCCTACTGTAGGGATCGGTGGAATTACGTTAGGTGGGGGAATTGGGCCACTCCAGCGTACCATCGGTCTCATCAGTGATAACCTGCTTGAGGTAGAGATGGTGGACGCCAAAGGAAAAGTGATTCGGGCCAATAAAAATCGTAATTCGGATCTCTTTTGGGCCTCGCGGGGAGGAGGCGGTGGTAACTTCGGAGTATACACCCGCTACAAATTCAAAGTGCGCCGTGCTCCTGCGAAAGCAACTGTATTTAAGATCACCTGGCCATGGGCTCAATTCGAAAAGGTGCTCAAAGTATGGCAGAGGTGGGCTCCCTCTGTGGATACAAGATTGGGTAGCGAGTTGTCCATCGGACCGAAAAAGGGTGGCAATGTCGTCATGGAGGGGCTGTTCCTAGGGTCAAAAACAGAGGCACTCCGTCTATTGCAGCCGATTACGAGTGTTGGCACACCGACAAGTTCCATTGTTCGTTTGTTACCTTACACGGAAGTTGTGAAGTTTTTATTACAACCTGATCCGACCGAAACTCAACGGTATAGCAACCAGTTCTCGTCCGGTTTTGGACGAAAACCATTCCCCGACAAAGCCATCAAATCGATGCGAACATTTTTGGAGAACCTGGAAGAGGGGCCAGGCGGGTTCTATTTCCTCAACTGGGGCGGAGCAGTAAGTCGCAAATCACCTAGATCAACCGCCTTCTTCTGGCGTAAAGAGAAGTTTTATGTGGAATGGACCAGTACGTGGCTCAAACCATCCCATGCCGCCAAAAATATCGCACTCGCTCGTAATACTCGCAAGAAATTGCAACCATACATTGTGGGTTCCTATATCAACGTTCCAGACCAAGGGATCAAGAATTCCGGTCCAGTGTACTATGGAGCCAACTATGCCAGACTGCGGAGAGTCAAAGCCAAGTATGACCCAAAAAATGTGTTCAACAATCCGCAAAGTATCACTCCGGCTCGGATAGTGTAGTCCATGTTCACTTGTTTAATATCTCTTCAATGAGTGAAGAAAACACGCCTTAATTGGCGTGTTTTTTGTTGAAGTGAACTTATTTTCAAAAGGAAACTAAAAAGCTGCCCTCGGTCATATGACCAAGAGCAGCTTATTCACATGTTAGATACGCATGGCAGTTAAAGCGCTATTAAGCTTTAACTTGTTCTCCAGCAAATACTTCAACGTTCATTGGAGCGGCCATGAATGCTGCTGCTTGTTGAACAAAAGCTTGGAAATGCGCGCTTGTGTTGTGGGATGCTGTAGCAGCTTCATCTTTCCACAGTTCGATCATCGTGTATTGTTGTTCACGTTCTGTGCTTTTTGCCAAATCGTAGCTGATGTTACCTTCTTCTTGACGTGTTGCAGCCATCAGTTCTTTCGCAGCTGCGAGGAATGCTTGCTCTTGGTCCGGTTTAACTTGCAGATGAGCGTGAATGATAATCATAATGTAAAACCTCCATATTGTGTTTGTTTGGAATGTGTTAAGAAAGGGGAAACCGTCCCTGATATTATGCCCAAGTTGTGATTGTTTCTACAGGCAGGCGGTAGGATGGGTGACCTTCCTTGGCCGATTTACCAATCGAGATCAACATAACGGGTTGATAACGCTCTTTGTCCATGCCAAATGCTTCTGCAATTTGATCTTTTTCGTAACCACCGATTGGGTTAGTATCATAACCGTGAGCACGTGCTACAAGCATTAATTGCATGGAAGCAAGTCCAGCGTCGATCATATTAACTTCGCGAATAGCGGAAGCAGGCATATTTTCATAATAAGGCAATACTTTTGATAGTTGCATATCTTTAACTTCTTGTGGCATATAACCGAGTTCTACGGCTTTACCAAAAATTTCTTCCATATGTTCCGCGTTTTTCATGTCAATGAATACGCCAATGACTGCGGAGGAAGTCAACACTTGATTTTGATTAAATCTCGCAAGTGGAGCAAGCTTTTCTTTACCTTCAGTTGTATCTACAACCAGAAAACGCCAAGGCTGCAAATTGATCGAAGATGGTGCACGGGAAGCTTCTGACAGAATTTCAGTCATTTCTTCACGGCTAATTTTCACTTCAGGATCGTAAAGTTTAACAGAACGACGACCGTAGGTGATTTCGTTAAAATCATTGGTTTTTTGGAATTTGCTTTGAATTGTACTCATGCATGGATCTCTCCTCTATATATGGGTTTAGAAATTGTTCTGCATACGTTCCAGGAAATCGGCGAGTGATTGAACTTCGTCTTCACTGAAATCCTGTAAAATCTGGTTGATAAAATTGGTCTTCTCAGCTTTGTAGCCTTCAATCTGCTTCCGACCGTGGTCCGTCAAACGAACAAAAGTGACCCGATTATCATCGGGATTCTTACGTCTTGTAACCATCAGGTCCGCCTCAAGTTGCTTCAAGTGGCGTGTAATCGCAGCACTATCAATGTTAATGATTTTCTGCAACATGGATTGGTTAATCTCATCGACCTGATCCAGCTCATGCAGAATTTCAAAGCGAGAGGAACTGATACCTGTACAGCGTTCGAACTTGGGACTGAGTTTGTTACCCAACACGTTCAACAGATTGATGATTTGTTCTTCTTTGGAAACAATACGTGTCATGACTAGACCTCCCGGGTGAATCTGAATCATGAACAACGGCGTATGTTAACCAATGATTAATGTTGCAGTATACAATGCCATTGCCTAATGATTATTTGGATGCTCTCGAATCATTGATGTATCAATATTTGATGCGTCAATCATTGATGGCTCAATTAATATATCATGCCTTTTATGATTTTGCAACAGGTTAGAAAATGTTGCTGATTCTAGCGTTATTATCCCGCTACGTATACATTGCAGTCCATATATGTTGTCCAAATGGGTAAGTTAATATTGATTGTGCATGTTATTGAGAATTGTTATCAATTGATTTATAATGAAATGAAATATACATACTGAGCGAAAATTACAGGCTCTTCATAAAGAATAGCAAGAAGGTATGTCGATGTAATATGGCGGGAGGGAAAGTACAGCGGATATGAATTTGAATGATCACATCAGGTTGTGGAATCATGCTTTTGTTAAAATACTGGATGTACGCCAAAACGCTTTGCATCCTGGGGAGAAGTTGAAGAATTATCAACTACCAGCAAGTACCTATCTATATATCACCGACGGAAGTGCACGGATACGAATGGATCAACACAGATACATCGTGGAGGGATTCCACATCATTCATGGAGGCAAGCAGGCGTATTTAAACATGGAGACGGATTCGGGCGTGGCGTATTATATGATTTTGTACAAAGCCATCCTAGCCTTGCCCTGTGGGATGGAAATTCAGTATCTGATGGACCATGAACGTCCGTTTCAGGACCAATATGCACTTGTACCAACCCGTCCGCTACACATGTATCAGTGTATGGAGGAATTGAAACAGGAGTGGGAGCAGTCTACTAAGCTTGCAAAGTTACATGCCAAAACCTTATTTCATCAATGGGTATATCTTTTATTGACAGACTTACACGAACAATCCATTCAGCCACATAAACCGGATACGGTCACACAGGCTATTGAATATATGAAAGCTCATCTCCATGAGCCCATAGCTCTTGACGTAATGGCAGAAGCAATGGAATGCAGTGTGGGGCACTTGTCGAGGCTGTTCAAACAAAAGTTAAACATCAGTCCCATCCAGTATCTTGGACAGATTCGAATGGAGAGGGCCGCACATCTTCTGGTGCATACCAGTGCAACGCTGCAACAGATTGCAGAACAGATCGGCTATCCGGATGCACATTCACTGAGCCGCAGCTTCAAAAAAATAAAAGGGCTTTCTCCAATTCGCTACAAAAAAGGAGTAAGTCAACGGTTAAACAAGTCGAAACACCCATTGGTATTGAACAACAAGCAAGATTTGCCCAGTGTAATGCAAGAAAATGCCCTTCATTCGTTACATTCCCATCTATATAATGATATTGATTATCAATATCAAAAGAGTGTTGGAGGGGAATTAATAATGCAAGGAAAATTCAAAATGACAGCACTAAGCATGATGTTGTGTCTCACGCTATTGCTCACGGCCTGTTCCAGTCCAGCGCCGTCTGCAAGTGGTACGCAAACAGAGACCAATGCGACTACTACACAATCGGGTAACCAGGCAACGGAGGCAGGGAAATCGACTGCACAGCCGGAGACGCGGACCGTCTCTACAATGAGGGGAGATGTGGTAATCCCGGCCAATCCGCAGCGTGTTGCTTCAGATCAATATATGGGGTACCTGCTGAAACTGGGCATAGTACCGGTTGGTGTAAGAACATTTATGCTGAACGAAGGATGGATTGAAAAGTCTGGCATTGCTACTGATGTTATAGCGGGTATTGAAGATTTGGGAGGAGAGTTCCCAATGAATCTGGAGAAGTTAGTGTCACTTGAGCCGGATCTCATCATCGGTTCCATTGATAAAAATATTGAGGATTACGAAAAAATTGCAACGACCGTCTTTTTACCTTATTGGGAAGGTGATAAAACTTCTGGCCCACTGGAAAAGCTGCGCCGGATTGCTGGTGTTTTTGGAAAAGAGAAGGAAGCAGAGCAATGGATCACGACATATGAAGAGAATATCGAAGAGACTAAGAAGCAGATTGATGGTGTAATTAAAGAAGGCGAGACCGTATCCATCATACAAATAGGGTACAAAGCGTTGTATGTACTTGGTGCAGAAGGCGGGAACTATGGTAGTTCCACGATCTATGAGATGCTGAAACTGCCTCCAACTCAGCAAGCACTCGAAATGAAGGATGGATTCGAGACGATCTCCCTTGAAGTACTGCCTGAGTATATGGGAGATCATATCTTCTTATATGGTTCGGGTAGTGAGGACGCCAAAGAGATACTGAACAGCGAGGTTTGGAAACGTCTGCCTGCTGTGCAGAAAGGACAAGTCTACACCTATGGTTCCTTGGATGGTACAGAGGATGAGTTCGTCATGGAAGATCCCTATTCACTGGAGTTGCAGTTGGATAGTATAAAGAATTTACTATTGGGAGCTGAAAAATAGAGTGTAATCAGTTCACATAGAATCGATCAGAACAGGGAGGGGACGTGAGCATGAAGGAAAATGATTGGATCAAACAACTGGAGCAACTACATTTCTCTGCTGTCCACGTCTGCCATTACTCTAGCAATCCGGGGGCTGTTCAGCGTCGGATCTGGAAAAGGTTCGCCATTTGCAGGGTCATCGCGGGCAAAGGATCTTTGTCTATGGATAACATTGTACATACGGTATCTCAAGACGAGTGGTTTTTGTTGAAGCCAGGAATGCATGTGGAGTTTCAGACGGATATGGAAGCACCTGTCCGATATCAGATCATTTTATTTTCCTGTGTTACACTTACCCGGCGTCGGAATGCTTGGCATACCGAGGCATTTGATCTCCCTGTGACGGGCAAGCTTAATGTTCCTTCCAATACACGTGATATTCAGGAGATGATGGATACCCTGATGAGTGGAAAACACTCGTTTACGAGTCTGGAAAAGACGCGCAGGAAACATCTTTTGCATCAGTTGTTGATTCAGTTAATGATGCACGTGAATGAAGCAACACCCCCTGTAGCGGGGATGGATTTGGCACTTGATTATATGACGCATCAGTATAGGGAAGACATTCGAATTGATCAGATGGCCCGCATGGCAGGGCTCAGTGTGAATCATTTTATAAGAACATTCAAACGACAATTAAATATGACCCCGATTGAATATATACTGAAACTACGTATGGCAAAGGCCAAGCAGTTGTTATTTTCTTCAGATAAAATCAAGGAAATTGCGGAGCAAGTGGGTTATAAGGACGAGCACTATTTCAGCAGAGTTTTCAAGAAAAACGAAGGAATCGCCCCAACGTTGTATATGAAAAATAAAGTGAATCGCATTGCCACCTTGTATTACGGGTTGGACGATTATGTGATAACGCTTGGTTTGAGGCCAGTATCCGCTTTATCCTATGGTCAGAGGGTGGCTCGACATGTTGCCATACCTGCGCTTCAAGCACACAGTCATCAGGGACTTATTCTGGATAGCTTCAATCAGAACTATGATGATTTGAGGCGAGTCCAACCGGACCTGATCATTACAAGTGATCGTTTGGAGCCAAATGACTCCCTGAATCGTATCGCGCCTACCACCATGCTGGAGCACACCAACCATTTTGGCGAGAGGCTTCTGTATATGGCGGACATTATGGGCCGCACCGAACAGGCCGTACAGTGGATAGAACAACATGCTGAACTGAGCCGGGTTCTTCGAGGACGCATTCAATCGAGGTGGGGGAAACAGAGTGTCATGTTCATCCGGGTGACTTCTCATTTCTACCGAATGTATGGATTGAACAACCAGACAGGGGCCCTGTTGTATGATGATCTGGGATTTTATTTGCCTCGTGATTTTCCGGAACAACAGTGGGCTGTAGAGAGTAAAGTTTGCGATTTACAGTTATACGACGCGGATCATGTGTTTGTAATGGTCGATCCCACAGAAGAGGCACGTGCTCAACTGAGGCAATTACAGCAATCCGGTGAATGGTTGGCATTAAAGGCTGTTCAAGAAGGCCATGTATATAATGCAGGAGATATTTTTTTCAAAACGCTGGGTCCCACCGGACGCATGTGGGCCATGCGATATGTGGCAGAGCAACTTGGGGTTACCTTACGGTGATATTGTGCAAGAGAAGAGAGTGGAATAATCCATGGTAAGCCTGTATGCTTTTCCCTACTATAGTGATAATGATTATTATTATTAAATAGTAGAGGGGATTTACTACAAATGGTAAGACAGAGAGCAACAACGATGATACTGTTGGCCCTGCTTGTGCTCGTTCTGACGGCATGTAGCAAGGCATCAGAAGTAACAGAAGCAACGCCTCCGCAACAGGATACACCTGTGGAAGAGAGTGGTACGCAAACGATTGAGCATCTTAAAGGAACAACGGTTGTACCGCAAAAAATAGAGCGTATGGTGGTATTATCTGCTGCTTACATCGATCACATGTTGACGATTGGTGAGAAACCAGCAGGCGTTAATGTAGAAGTTCGTTACGGAGGAGATTATTTGCCTTACTTTGCAGATCAGCTTGCCGGCATTCCAACGGTAGGGTCTGCAGACAGTCCTAACCTGGAGGCTATCCTTCAGATTGATCCGGATGTCATCGTTATTGAGAGTCGAACTGCGGAGAGTACGTATGATCAGTTGGAGAAAATCGCTCCGACGATTGTACTTGGTACTGAATGGCTGGATTTTGTTGATGATACAACATATTGGACACAGGATCTGTTGACCATTGCCGGGATGTACAACAAAGTGGATCTGGCAAAAGAAAAGATAGCCGAGGTAGAGCAGCAGGCGAAGCAATTAAAAGCGAAGATCGAACAACTGGATCAAAAAAAGTTGGCTTATCTGCGTGTAAGAGAGAAGACCTTGCAAATATACGCGGCAAAAGGACATCCAACCAACACACTTTTGTATCATGATCTTGGATTTGTGCCAACGACTGTGACACCTGCCGAACAACGTGAGGACCTGTCCATGGAGAAAATTGCAGATGTGGATGCTGATTTCGTAGTTCTGGAGATTGACCCGAATGCCGATGAGTATGTAAACAACATCAACGCAAGCTCACTCTGGAAGGCAGTGCCGGCTGTCGGTGCAGATCAGGTCTATACGACAGACTCGTTCTGGTTGTTTAAGGGCTGGGGAGCGATTGGGCGAAGCGAGATTATCAACGAAGTTGAAGAGATGATTCAATAGATGAGACATTATCCAAGACATGATTATTCAGAGATGTCGGAAGTGTTACAGCAATTTTTTGTGACGACGATCCAAGTGGACTGCGATGATTCCAAGTATCCTTTCCGTGTGAAGGATCTGCTGAATGAAGAGAAACGAAACTTGATATTGCGTGAACAGGCTATGCAGCAAGGGCTTCAATTGGGCGGAAGAGGAAGTGCGGCCGTCGGTACACTTTTTGCCAAACGTTACTCCGTATTCGTGATGTCCGTAATTTCAGCATTCAGTCTATACGATACTATACTTAGCGTTGCAGACGATGATGTGCGGTTTGAATTGAATGGTGCAGGTGGCATGCGATATGAGACTCTGCTGGAGAGAACCTCTCTGGAGGGTGAAGATCCTGTTCAGCGCAGGTCAGAGAGTGGCTTGCTCAAGAAAAGAGTGCTGCTACATCTGGAACCTGTCCTGCGAGCGGTAGCCGTCGCTACAAGAGCGAGCGATAAGGTCATGTGGTCTCTGGTTGCCCATAATGTGCAACAATTGTATGCACGTATGATCAATGATCAGAGCATTTGGAAGACAGATGAACGGCTTGCAAAGATTCAAGAAGATCAAAGCCTCTGGCTGGATCGGCAAAACGATAATGCATGTACATTTGCCAATGAGCTGCAGCGCTTCGAACATTCCGGGTGGCAGGGACCTCCGTTCCTGCTACGCCGATATTGTTGTTTGGCTTATCTGGTTGGAGACGGAAGTCATACACATGGGTATTGTGACAGTTGTCCGAAGCTGGATTCGGAATCCCGATTGCGTAAACTTCTTCAGCAGTGAACAGACACTCTTGTACCGCATGGTACGAATCTGTTTCAGACAAACCATGTTCTCTTCGGTTTCCAGTGGATAGAATCTATGATCGACAAGTTACACAACCTGCAGCGGCTTGAGCCAGCGTCTGCGGGTTTGTTGGCTTTGTACAAGGTCACGATACCTTTGCATCGAGGGATAGTATTCGTTATACTTCAAGCTATTGATCAATTAATCACTAACTATTGGAGGGCGGATTATCATGGCAAAGGATAAAGCAGCGTCGGTTAACCGGCGAAATGATATTATCTCTGCAGCAATTGACGTCTTCGCGGAAATTGGCTATTATCGTGCAACTACAGCCCAGGTGGCTGAACGGGCACAGATCTCACAGCCGTATATATTTCGTTTTTTCAAAACAAAAGAAGCTTTATTATTAACTGCAATTGAGGTCTCATGGACACGGGTGATTGATTCGTTTCGAATTGTGGTGGAGATGGCGACACCAGATCAGTTAGAGAATGATCTCATTGAAGCCTATGATAAGATTCTGGAATCGCACAAGAGCGAGATCTTGCTTCAGATGCAGGCGCAAACGATCCGGGAGGAAGTCATTCGTCAGGCTATGCAAAAAGGCATTAGTGATGTAAGAGCCATGGTACTGGAAGCTTTCACCGTTGCAGGAATTGCTGAACCGCTGAAAAGAACCATGATTTTTCTGGCAATCGGGATGTTGTGTAATGTATCTAATGCACTGGATATGCCAGAGTTGAAGGAACGATAGAGAGGGAGGTAAAGTCCCTTTTTATATTTTAGTTATTGATCAATCACTAAATGGATGAAAGAGGTCGATCTACGATGAAAAGAGCTATTGTGATTGGAGCCACAGGTGGAACAGGTGCAGCAATTACGGAGGAATTGATTAGACGAGGGATTTCAACGATCGCATTTGGGCGCTCCCGTCAAAAGTTGAAGCAACTTGCGGTAAAATTGGGATATCCGGATCACCTGCTAATTGCAGTTGGAGATGCATTTCGGTCGGAGGATATTATTGCTGCTTCCCAGGGTGCCGATGTCATATTTCATAGTGCGAATGTCCCTTATAACGAGATGGAGAGCAGGCTGATTCCGCTCGGTGAATCTGTGATGGCGGCGGCAGAACACTTGGTTCTGAAAGTGGTGGTAATAGACGGAATTTACCCCTATGGCAGAAGACAAATGAACGAGGTAACCGAAGAACATCCGAAACAGCCACATACCCGTAAAGGCAAGATACGACTTGCCTATGAACAGATGTTATTCAGCACAAGTTGGAGCAGAGCTCAGGTGATGATCGTTCGTTTGCCAGATTATTATGGCCCATCGGCTAATCAAGCTTCCTATCTGGGTTCAACCCTTGAAGCGATAGCAAAAGGTAAGATGGCTTTTTTTATCGGAAATATGAAGGTGCCGAGAGAGTACATCTATTTACCGGATGCAGCGGTCATGGTGGTGGAGCTGGCAAGCAGAGAGACGACGTATGGACAGAATTGGAACATTCCTGGATCGGGGATCATCTCGGGTCATGACATCGTGCGATTGGCACAGAAGGCTGCGGGAAGAAGCAAACCTGTGATGGCGTTAGGAAGAGTGGGATTGTCTTTGATTGGACTAGGTGTACCCGTTATGAAAGAAATTGTAGAAATGTTATATCTGACCGAGGAACCCCTGATCTTGAGTAGACTGAAGTATGAGGAACGGATTGGCCCGGTTGTGGCAACAACTTTTGAAGAAGGAATTGCATTGACGATTAAGGAGTTGGAGTTGCAGGGGGAGTAGAGGGGAATATATTTTTTAGAGAAAAGTAATTGATTGATCACTAACTGTGAAGGTTTCATAGGTATATTGAATAGGGGGGCGCACAAAGCTAGTCCAGGGCATAGAGTGTACTATTGTAAAATGCGGGGATTTGACGTGGTGTACAAGGAGGGGGGATTCTCTTGTGAGCGGTATATCCAAAAGGAAACGCAAAATTTCCTCAATCAGTACAGGTAAACGGAAAGCAAAAAAATCAAAAAAACACTCTATCCCAAAGAAGAAGAGTAAGTCTTGTAAGAAAAGCAGACGTAAATGCAAAAAAAAGAAAAGTCACAGGATTCCTTTCCTTCGCGGCCCACGGGGTTATCAGGGAATGAGAGGATTCACTGGAGCAACAGGTGCTACTGGGTTAACTGGAGACCCTGGGTATCCCGGCATATGGGGAGCAACCATTTTAACAGGACGGACCGGAGTAACCGGAACCACGGGAAGTACCGGAATAACTGGAGTCACAGGTGCAACAGGAGCTACCGGACTGATGGGCACCACAGGTGTGACTGGTACTACAGGATTTACAGGTCCGACCGGTCCAACGGGTGAGGCGGGAGCAACTGGATCTACAGGAAGCACAGGAGTTACAGGTGCAACGGGTACAGGATCGACTGGAGTCACAGGAACAACCGGCGCAACTGGAATTACCGGATTTGGTGTTACAGGCGTGACCGGTGCTACAGGAAATACCGGTATAACCGGCTTCACAGGTCCAACTGGAGTTGCAGGATTAGCTGGGGCTACCGGGTTCACTGGAGCAACTGGTCCAACTGGGATTGGTGTGATGGGACTAACGGGATCTACTGGTGAAACAGGATTCACAGGAGTTACAGGTTCGACTGGATTAACGGGAAGTACTGGCGAAATTGGAATCACAGGCCCGTCCGGAGCAATAGGAACAACTGGTATTACTGGAACCACAGGTATCACAGGTATCACTGGAGTTACAGGCGCTACAGGATTTACTGGGGCGATAGGAGCAACGGGAAGTACGGGTCCAACTGGAAATACTGGCATAACCGGCATGACAGGGATAACAGGTGCGATCGGCGCAACTGGTGCCACTGGGGAAACGGGACTTACTGGTACGACAGGCCCCACTGGGGGGATCGGGTCTACGGGAGTTACTGGTGTAACCGGAACTACAGGAAGCACTGGTACTTCTGGAACAACAGGCACTACGGGGGCAACTGGATTAACGGGTGTGACGGGAGCAACCGGCGAAACAGGCATCACTGGCGTTACTGGAAATACTGGTGCTTCAGGGATTACTGGATTTACGGGCAGTACAGGTGCGACCGGCACGACTGGTTTGACAGGATTCACCGGAGCGACAGGAAGTACTGGTGAGGCGGGGCTAAGAGGAGTTACAGGCACGACTGGTCTAACGGGACCCACCGGGGTCACTGGCGAAACAGGAACAACCGGAACTACAGGAAGTACTGGAATAACAGGTAATACTGGTGAAACAGGATCAACAGGTACTACCGGATTACCTGGCGTTACGGGTACCACGGGTGTAACCGGTTCTACTGGAATTACAGGCCTCACGGGAATTACTGGTGTGACAGGACTCACTGGGGCCACTGGTATAAGTGGTGTCACTGGTGAAACAGGACCAACAGGTACAACCGGAGTAACTGGCGTTACTGGAATTGCGGGCACAACAGGAACGACTGGAATAACAGGTGCAACAGGTATTACTGGATTTACAGGCAGTACAGGTGCGATCGGAGCAACTGGTGCCACTGGCACAACCGGAGTCACAGGTACGACTGGTGTGTCAGGACCCACCGGGGATACAGGAGTAACGGGAACTACCGGTACCACAGGAATAACTGGCGTTACCGGAGCAACTGGCGCCACTGGAGAGACGGGTCTAACTGGGAACACCGGCACTACTGGAGAAACGGGTACCACCGGAGTTACAGGTGCTACAGGATCTGCTGGGGCGATAGGGGCAACGGGAAGTACAGGTACAACCGGCGTTACAGGCATAACCGGCATAACCGGCAATACTGGTGTAACAGGAGCCACAGGAATTACTGGAGCAACTGGAACTACTGGAGCAACTGGAACTACTGGAGATACAGGTCAAACAGGGGTCACAGGAACGACAGGGTTAACAGGGGTAACCGGAATCACCGGTGAGACTGGAGCCACAGGGATTACAGGTACAACTGGACTAACTGGCATTACTGGAACCACGGGTATCACAGGCGTGACCGGAGCTACCGGACTGACTGGTGTCACTGGGGAAACGGGTCTAACAGGATTCACAGGCACGACAGGAGCGACGGGACCGACTGGGGCGACTGGAGCAACCGGAATTACAGGTATCTCGGGAGTGACTGGCGTAACCGGAATGACGGGAATTACGGGAGCGACCGGGGCCACTGGTGTCACTGGAGAGACGGGTCTAACAGGAGGTACAGGTGCAACTGGTATTACAGGTCTTACGGGTGCGACTGGGACCACAGGAATCACGGGTACAGCTGGTGTAACTGGCCCAACAGGTGCGACTGGAGAAACAGGAAGTACAGGTGCCACGGGAGTAACCGGAACAACTGGTGTAACTGGAGAGTCGGGTCTAACTGGGGCTACAGGTGTAACGGGCTCAACCGGTTCGACTGGCCCAACAGGAGAGACAGGACTAACAGGTCTAACTGGAGCTACTGGAAGTACCGGTGCGACGGGAACAACTGGTGTTACAGGTGCAGCCGGAGTTAGTGGCACAACAGGAATTGCTGGCGTAACTGGCGCGACAGGACTCACCGGGGTTACTGGTTCAACTGGTAATACCGGAGCTACTGGCATAACCGGGGTCACCGGCGAAACAGGGCCAACCGGCACAACTGGCTTAACTGGCGTTACGGGTACAATTGGTGTGACCGGAGCAACAGGCGTCACTGGAGAGACAGGAGCTACAGGTCTGACGGGAAATACAGGACCAACGGGTGTCACCGGATTTACGGGTCCAACAGGTGAAACAGGAATCACTGGAGTTACAGGCCCTACTGGAGCAACCGGCTCAATCGGAACTCCTGGAGATACAGGTCCAACAGGGGTCACAGGTACGACTGGTGTGACGGGATCGACCGGTGCAACTGGAGAAACGGGAATTACAGGTGCGGCTGGACTAACTGGCAATACCGGAACCACGGGTGTCACAGGAGGTACCGGAGCTACAGGAATTATGGGAGCGACCGGAACCACTGGCGTTACTGGGGAGACTGGTCTAACAGGGAACACAGGTGTAACGGGACCAACCGGCACGACTGGTTTAACTGGCGTAACGGGACTTACTGGTGTGACCGGAACTACTGGCACTAGTGGTATAACGGGAACAACTGGTATTACAGGAGTAACCGGAGCAACAGGTGTCACTGGAGAGACGGGTCTAACAGGAGGTATAGGTGCAACTGGTATTACAGGTCCGACTGGTGTGACGGGACTGAACGGTGCAACTGGAGAAACTGGAATTACAGGTACAACTGGACTAACTGGCATTACTGGAACAACGGGTATCACAGGCGCGACCGGACTGACTGGTGTCACTGGGGAAACAGGTCTAACAGGATTCACAGGCGCGACGGGACCGACGGGATCGACTGGGGCGACAGGAGCAACCGGAATTACAGGTATCTCGGGAATGACTGGCGTAACCGGAACGACAGGTGTTACTGGAGAAACAGGGTTCACAGGAATTACTGGAACGACGGGAGCAACTGGCGTCACTGGAGAGACAGGAGCAACCGGCTCAATCGGAACTACTGGAGATACAGGTTCAACAGGGGTCACAGGTACGACTGGTGTGACGGGCCCTACCGGTTCGACTGGCCAAACTGGTGAAATAGGACCAACAGGCACAACGGGTGCAACTGGTATTACAGGTCCTACGGGTTTGACTGGAGAAACAGGAAGTACAGGTGCCACGGGAGTAACCGGCGCAACCGGAACAACTGGTGCAACTGGGCTAACAGGAGTCACTGGTGTCACCGGGGCTACAGGTGTAACGGGATCTACCGGTTTGAATGGCCCAACAGGAGAGACAGGACTAACAGGTATAACTGGAAGTACGGGTACGACGGGAACAACTGGTGTTACAGGAGCAACCGGAGTTAGTGGCATAACAGGAATTGCTGGTGTAACCGGTGAAACGGGTACGACTGGAGCAACGGGAAGTACGGGTACTACGGGAGCTACTGGTGTAGCAGGCACAACTGGTATCACAGGGGAAACAGGTCTAACAGGAATTACTGGTCCAACTGGTGTTACGGGATTAACTGGAGCCACGGGCACGACAGGACCAACAGGACCAACCGGAGCCACAGGTGTGACTGGCATAACTGGAGTCACAGGTACGACTGGAGTTACAGGAGCTACGGGGAGTACGGGTTCCACAGGAATAACTGGCGTATCCGGGCCGACTGGTGCTACTGGAATTACTGGCCAAACTGGTGTGACAGGATCAACCGGAGTTACGGGAGTAACTGGACTTACTGGATTAACTGGGGAGACGGGTCTAACCGGGATTACAGGTGCGACTGGTGAAACAGGAATAACCGGCACGACCGGCGTAACTGGCATTACGGGTGTGACTGGAGCTACTGGAATTACCGGCGCCACCGGCACAACTGGTGAGACGGGAGTAACTGGACTTACTGGACTTACTGGGGTTACAGGTAATACTGGAATTTCTGGAACGACGGGAGCGACTGGAGCCACTGGAGAGACGGGTCTAACTGGGGTCACAGGTACGACTGGTGTGACGGGGCCCACCGGGACTACTGGAGCAACAGGAACCACGGGCATTACAGGAGTGATGGGTGTAACAGGCGCTACCGGCACGACAGGTGCAACAGGACCAACCGGAGCCACTGGTGCGACTGGCATAACCGGAGTTACAGGTACGACTGGTACTACAGGGGCAACCGGTCCAACGGGTATTACTGGTGACACAGGAATACCCGGCACGACCGGCGTAACTGGCATTACGGGTGTGACTGGAGCTACCGGAATTACAGGTGCCACCGGCACAACTGGCCAAACTGGAGAGACGGGTGTAACAGGGGTCACAGGTACGACTGGTGTGACGGGACCCACCGGGGCTACTGGAGCAACCGGTCCAACGGGTATTACTGGTGAAACAGGGCCAACCGGCACGACTGGCGTAACTGGTGTTACGGGCACAATTGGTGCGACCGGAGCAACAGGCGTCACTGGAGAGACGGGTCTAACTGGGAGCACAGGAGCCACAGGAATTACTGGTGCTATAGGTCCAACAGGGGTCACAGGAACGACAGGTGAGACGGGTCTAACCGGGATTACAGGTGCGACTGGTGCTACTGGAGTTACTGGGGTAACTGGATTTACAGGTGTTACAGGAGCCACTGGCACAACTGGCCAAACTGGAACGACAGGAGCCACTGGAGAGACGGGCGTAACAGGTGCCACCGGTACAACAGGTGTAACGGGACCAACCGGTGTTACAGGAGCCACTGGGGCAACCGGAACTACGGGAGTTACTGGCGTAACCGGCTCGACTGGAGAGACGGGTGCAACAGGCGTTACCGGCACGACAGGTACAACAGGACCAACCGGAGCTACTGGTGCGACTGGCATAACCGGAGTCACAGGTACGACTGGTGCTACAGGGGCAACCGGTCCAACGGGTATTACTGGTGAAACAGGAGCAACCGGCACGACCGGCGTAACTGGCATTACGGGTGTTACAGGAGCTACTGGAATTACAGGAGCCACCGGCACAACTGGCCAAACTGGAGAGACGGGTGTAACAGGGGGCACAGGTACGACTGGTGTGACGGGACCCACCGGGGCTACTGGAGCAACCGGTCCAACGGGTATTACTGGTGAAACAGGGCCAACCGGCACGACTGGCGTAACTGGTGTTACGGGCACAATTGGTGCGACCGGAGCAACAGGCGTCACTGGAGAGACGGGTCTAACTGGGAGCACAGGAGCCACAGGAATTACTGGTGCTACAGGTCCAACAGGGGTCACAGGAACGACAGGTGAGACGGGTCTAACCGGGATTACAGGTGCGACTGGTACAACAGGTGTAACGGGACCAACCGGTGCGACCGGAGCCACTGGGGCAACCGGAGCCACTGGGGCAACCGGAGCCACTGGGGCAACCGGAACTACGGGAGTTACTGGCGTAACCGGCTCGACTGGAGAGACGGGTGCAACAGGCGTTACCGGCACGACAGGTACAACAGGACCAACCGGAGCCACTGGTGCGACTGGCATAACCGGAGTTACAGGTACGACTGGTGCTACAGGGGCAACCGGTCCAACGGGTATTACTGGTGAAACAGGAGCAACCGGCACGACCGGCGTAACTGGCATTACGGGTGTGACTGGAGCTACTGGAATTACAGGTGCCACCGGCACAACTGGTCAAACTGGAGAGACGGGTCTAACAGGGGGCACAGGTACGACTGGTGTGACGGGACCCACCGGGGCTACTGGAGCAACGGGAACTCCGGGTGCGACTGGTGCCACTGGCACAACTGGCGTAACTGGTGTTACGGGTACAACAGGTACAACAGGTACGACTGGAGCCACTGGGATCACAGGTGTGACTGGAGCAACAGGAACCACGGGTATTACAGGAGAGACGGGTGTAACAGGCGTTACAGGCACGACCGGCGCGACGGGAACAACAGGAAGTACGGGAACAACAGGAACCACGGGTATTACTGGCGTGACCGGAGCAGCTGGGGCTACAGGGCTCACAGGCACAACAGGAATTACGGGTATTGCGGGTGTGACCGGTGCTACAGGAACTACAGGTACAACGGGTGTAACAGGTGCCACCGGAAGTACTGGTTCAACAGGAGTTACAGGTATAACTGGCGCGACCGGAACAACTGGAGAAACAGGAATAACGGGAGCTACAGGACTAACTGGTGTAACTGGGACAACAGGAACTACAGGTGCAACTGGGGTTACAGGCATCACAGGAGCAACCGGCCCGACTGGACCAACTGGGGCTAATGGAATTACGGGGGCAACCGGTGTAACGAGTGCAACCGGAGCTACGGGTGCCACTGGAGCAACAGGCATAACAGGAACTACCGGTGCGACTGGGGCAACGGGGCAGACAGGAGCCACGGGCCCAACCGGCCCCAATTTTGCAACACAAGGGTTCTCGGCATTCCTGGCTACACTTTCGACAGCAACCAGCACTCAGTTAACCAACTGGACGACCACGGCTCCTTATTACGGTAATGCCAACTTCAATGCAACCACAGGAAACTATACCGTCCCGGTAACCGGAAGATACTCCATTGTGGCCACGATCAATTATGCAACGACTGCAGCGATTGCTCTATCTCTGGGTGCAGGCGTTAACCCAGCCTTTCTTGTACAAAGAACATCCCCTACGGTAACGACACTTGTCAGTGGTTTGTTGCCCGTCCTAAATGTCGCGATTACGCTACTTACACTGCGGGCAGTGCTGGGAAGTGGTTCCGTGACTTTGGCAGTGGAAGTCGCATTGAATGCGGGAGATGTGATTGGACTGTTCTATGCTGCAAACGGGTTGACGATTACATTGAACCTGGGCAGTGGTGCTACAAATGGCATTGTATGGTCTGTGCATGAGATCACCTAAACACTTCACAACGGATTGCGCCTATGGACAAATTCGTAAAGTTGTAATAAGTTAGTTTGAAGATATTCGAAATATCTTTTGGCAAGTGGACTAACAAGTGAGGTGGATTTCATGATTCCTATTTTGGGACGCATTAACGAATTAAGTCGAAAACAACGTAGCAGCGTCGGTTTGACAAAAGCAGAAAAAAGCGAGCAGCAGGAGCTTAGAAAACAATATTTACAGGCTATTCGAGGTCAGGTGCTGACAACCATGCTGGCAGTATCCGTTGTGGACCCACTGGGTCATGATGTGACCCCTGAGAAATTAACCAATGAAAAATTGCAGCGCCGTGAACAAGCCGGCCAATAGCATTCCTTTAATAAGACAGACCGAGGTTACATCTTGGTCTGTTCTTTTTTTTTTCTGCAAATCATCCGTTCAGCAGGAACTGCATCAAAAATCCAATTAGAGTTTCGTAGGAATTAACAAGCATGTCAGTTATTTTTAGTATTGATGACAATAAATCTACCGCGAACTTCAATTCATCCCCGATAACTCATATAATAACGCTAATATATTTCAGAAAAACAAACAAAAAGCACAATTACTCTCAATATAACTAACAACAAACTTACATCAAATAATCAAAGAAAGACTAGTTCATATATGTATCTCGAAAGGGTTGATGAATCATGAGCCTGGAAGCATTAAATGAACGTGTGAAGAATGATCTGGCTTATTTGTCATTTGGTGGCGCGAACTGGGTACGTCCAAGAGAACATGTGGATGGTCATGTCTATGATGTCGTCATTGTGGGTGGAGGCCAGAGTGGATTAGGAGCGGCATTTGGACTTCTTCGTGAACGGATCTCCAATATTGTAGTCATTGACGAGAATGCATCGGGGCTTGAAGGACCTTGGGAGACTTATGCACGTATGGTTACTTTGCGCACACCCAAGCATCTGACTTCCATCGATCTGGGTATCCCCTCGTTAACCTTTCGCTCATGGTGGGAAGCACAGGTAGGGCCCGAAGGTTGGGAAGAGGTAGATAAAATCCCGCGTGGAGACTGGATGAATTATTTACGCTGGTATCGGAAAGTGCTGAATCTGCCTGTGCTTAATGAGGCAGAATTGACGCTGGTTGAGCCTATGGAGAACGGAATACATCGACTTCATGTGAACAAGGCTGGATCTCAGATGGATGTTATACTTGCTCGCAAAGTAGTGTTTGCTACGGGAATACAAGGTGGTGGACAGTGGCATGTGCCATCCATGATTGCCGATAGATTACCTCGGGAGTTGTATGCCCACACGTCTGAAGGGATTGATTTTGATCGGTTAAAAGGTAAAAGAATTGCTGTGCTTGGCGGCGGCGCTTCTGCATTCGATAATGCGAGTTATGCCCTTGCCACGGGTGTGGCGGAAGCTCATGTATTTGTCCGGCGGGAACAGCTGCCTAGTGTTAATCCCATTCGTCAGATGGAACAATCTGGTATGATTGAGCGGTACCACGCTCTTCCGGTTGCTGATAAATATGAAGTGATCTCTCATTTCTTCAAATTCAATCAACCCCCAACCAATGATACGTTTAATCGTGCGGCAGCCTGGCCAGGATTCGAACTACATTTGAATTCGCCTTGGCTGAGTGTAGAAGCAACAGACCAAGGCGCGATTGTGCATACCGCACAGGGTGCATATGAGTTTGATTTTCTAATTATTAGCACAGGTCTTCTCAGTGATCCGGCACTCCGTCCTGAACTGAAGCTTGTGGAACCATACATCGCACGTTGGGAGGATTGTTACCAGGCTCCGCCAGAGCTTCGCAATGCGTTGCTGGACGCACATCCATACCTGAGTTCCGGGTTTGCAATGACAAGCAGGAGTGAACAGGGTGAGAAACCGTTGCACGGACTGTTTGTATTCAACTACTCTGCACTTGCCAGCTGTGGTCTGTCGGCATCGGCAATATCGGGGACCAAGAGCGCGGTGCCGAAACTGGTCTCTGCCATAGCGGATCAATTGTTCCTCGATGATCGGGAGATTATTTTGCAACAATTCTATGCGTATGAAGAACAGGAATTTACGGCTACGTGGGTGAAAAGTGGTGCGCTCGCTGAGTAATCGCACTCTATAATATTGTGAACGTGTGGCATCTGATGCTACACGTTTTTTCGTTTTTCATATGATGAAGGTTACACTTGCCTTTAATTTGTTGTAAAATGTCGGTTGGAACATGTTAAAGGCAGGGATAATAGATGAATGAAATGAACTATGAACAATTTAGAGCCCATTTGAAGAAAGCGTCGCGTAAACGAAATGTACCTTTGATTAAGATCGTAGCATTTCAAGAGAAATACATGAAGATTGAAGAAGTTCAATTTTACGATGTGGAACAAAATCATATGAGTGTTCGGGCCTGCAATACGTTGTGGATGCATCTGGAGAATAAATCTTTCCGTAATATGGTGTCCCAACATTTGCAGTTTTATAGAGATATGGAGAACCTGGGTCGGCATTCCTTTGAGAATCTGATCAAAGAACTATATGATACGTCTGTTCCTGTTCTGCTCGATTACAATCCCGCTCACTATTACACTTCGGGGCAGCTCGCTGAGATTCTGGTCATGGACGAGGAGAGGCTAATTGAACAATTGGAGATGGGCCGCTTCAAGGGTGCTTTTATTAATGAAGATGGCAAATGGCTTAAACCCAAACCGGATGCTATGGTTGTAGAGTCATAAACGTCATGCAGTTCCCATGAACAGCAAAATCCTGCAACGCCGCGCATCCAGCGCTGGAGGCTGCAGGATTTTTAATGAAGATTTGAAGGGCACGGAATTCCAACTTTAAGAACATGAAGTAAGGGAAAGGGACAATTGGACAAGAAAATAAGTCGAAAGATGCGGGTTTTTGAATGTTTTTAAATTATTTTGAATGAAAGTGGTTGTTTTTTGAGTGAATTATGATACTATAGAAGCAGTTGGAGGAATGAAGATGCTGACTGAAGAACGATATGCTGCAATTATAGAGCGCTTACATTTACAGGGAATTGTGAAATTACAAGAGCTTGTTGATGTGTTGGGTGCTTCTGAATCAACGATTAGGCGTGACTTGATCGATCTGGAGAGTCGTCAGATGCTCAAACGCATCCACGGCGGTGCCGCACTGGTGAATGAAAAAACGCTGGAACCGGGCATGGAAGAAAAAACGTTCAAAAACATTCAACAAAAAACGACGATTGCCCGTTTGGCTGCACAGGAGATCGAAAATGGCGAATGCATTTATCTGGATGCAGGAACGACAACGTTAGCCATGATTCCTTTTATTGAAGCTAAAGACGTAACGGTTGTTACCAATGGACTTTCGCATGTTGAGGCTTTGGTAAGCAAGCGTATTCGCAGTTATTTGCTCGGAGGTATGATGAAAATTCATACAAAAGCAGTCATTGGCAGTATCGCATTACAGAACATGGATAATTTCCGTTTTGATAAATGTTTTCTTGGAAGCAACGGAGTTGATCCCGAAATGGGGTATACAACACCTGATCCGGAGGAAGCCTTGATTAAAAGGCGTGCACATCAATTGTCGGGAAAATCTTATGTGCTGGCTGATTCCAGCAAAATAGGGGAAATTACTTTTGCCAAATTGTTTGATTTGGAGGAGGCCGATTTGATTACCGAGCAGATGCCAGAACATTGGCGGCCTGGAATCGCCCAGAAAACTAAAATAATTGAGGGATAACGATGATATATACGATAACACTTAACCCGTCCATTGATTACATCGTGGAAGTGGATGAGCTGAAGCTTGGCGGATTGAATCGAATGAATCGGGATTTGAAGCTCCCTGGTGGCAAAGGCATTAATGTCTCTCGCATACTGAATCAACTTGGAGCAGATAACACGGCTATTGGTTTCCTTGGTGGATTCACGGGACGTTTCATTAATGACAAGTTGCAAGAAGATAACATTCGGACAGACTTTGTTACGATTGCAGACGATACTCGCATTAACATCAAGCTGAAGCATGGAGAAGAGACAGAGATTAATGGTCTTGGACCTGCAATAAGTGCAGAAGAGGCAGAACAGTTGCTACACAAATTGTCCTCATTGCAAAAAGGAGATATTGTCATTCTCTCCGGAAGTGTACCACCGTCACTTGGAACGGACTTCTATGATCGTCTCATTAAAGTTTGCAAGCAAACGGGTGCAGAATTTGTAATTGACACAACTGGACCTGCACTAATGGAAGCTCTTGTACATGAACCATTGCTGGTGAAGCCAAACCATCATGAACTGGCTGAACTGTTCGGTGTAACGATTAATACTCGCGAGGAACTGGTGTTATACGGGCGTAAGTTGCTGGAAGCCGGTGCCAAACATGTGTTGATCTCCATGGCAGGCGAGGGTGCATTATTCATTACCAAAGCCGAAGTTCATCATGCGAATGTGCCAAAAGGCACTGTGAAAAACTCGGTTGGTGCCGGTGACTCCATGATTGGCGGATTCGTAGGTACCTATGTACAGAGCGGAGATTTGCTGGAAGCTTTCCGCACAGGGGTTGCATCTGGAAGCGCAACTGCGTTCTCGGATGATCTGGCAACACGAGAATTGATTGATGAATTGCGTAATCAAGTGACCATTACGACAATCTAGTCTAACGGTCTTATAGACGGTCTTCATTGTAATTGTAATGTAGTGAGGCCTGCCTATGCAGGCCGACTGAACTTAAGGGAGTGTACCAAGATGAGAATAACAGACTTGATGATCCAGGAAACGATGATCATGGACCTGCAAGCCACAACCAAAGATGAGGCTATTGATGAACTAATTGCAAGCCTGAACCGAAGCGGACGAATCAATGATCCGGTCCTGTTCAAGGAAATGATCTATAAAAGAGAAGCTGAATCCAGCACAGGTATCGGTGGCGGAATTGCAATGCCACATGCCAAAACAACAGCGGTGAACGAACCAACAGTTGTATTTGCCAAGAGTAGAAAAGGGCTTGATTTTGAAGCGTTGGATGATCAGCCAGCTCATGTGTTCTTCATGATTGCGGCTCCAGAAGGCGCAGGTAATACCCATCTGCGTACGCTTGCAGCTCTTTCCAGGTTGTTGATTGATAGCGATTTCATCTCACAATTGATGAGTACAGATACACCAGCCGAAGTTAGTACATTGTTTGATGCCAAACAGGCTGAAGCAGCTGAGAAGGAAGCAGCCAAAGAAAAAGCAAAAGCTGAAAAAGCAGCAAATGCCGCATCCACTTCTACTACTGGTCAGCAACAGAATACTTCTGGTGTGATTGTAGGTAATGCCAATTCGGAAGATTTTGTTGTTGCGGTTACAGCCTGTCCAACCGGTATAGCTCATACGTTTATGGCTGAAGATGCACTTAAAAAGAAAGCTCAGGAAATGGGCATTAATATTCGCGTAGAGACAAACGGCTCTGAAGGAGCGCAGAATGTTCTCACTGCTGATGAGATCGCTCGTGCTAAAGGGGTTATCGTTGCCGCAGACAAAAATGTGGAGATGGCACGTTTCGATGGCAAACCGGTATTACAAAGACCGGTGAGTGATGGAATCCGTAAATCCGAAGAGCTGATTCGCAAGGCCGTTAACGGTGATGCACCGATCTATCGCAGCCAAGGCGGAAATGCCAAGGAAGAGGGCGCAAGCACTGGCAAAATTAGTGTAGGTAGCAAAATCTATAAAGATCTGATGAACGGTATCTCGCATATGCTGCCATTTGTTGTAGGTGGCGGTATCCTGCTAGCAATCTCCTTCTTGTTCGAACAACTCGCTAGCCCTGAGAATCCGATTGTACAATTGCTTCAAACGATCGGTGGCGGAACAGGTGCGTTCCACTTCCTGATTCCGGTACTTGCCGGATTTATCGCGATGAGTATTGGTGATCGCCCAGCCTTGATGCCTGGTATGGTCGGTGGATTGATGGCGGTTAACTCAAACGCCGGTTTCCTTGGTGGTTTGGCTGCCGGTTTCCTGGCGGGTTATGTAGTTATTGGTCTCCGTAAGTTGTTCAAAGGATTGCCAAAAGCGATTGATGGCTTGAAACCAATCTTGCTGTATCCGGTATTTGGTTTGCTGATCGTAGGTGCCATCAGTTTCTATGTCTTTGATCCAATCTTTGGTTCCCTGAACACCTGGCTTGTAGATGCACTGGGTAATCTGGGTACAGGTAATGCGGTATTGTTGGGCTTGCTGCTTGGCGGTATGATGTCCATCGATATGGGTGGACCATTCAACAAAGCGGCTTACACATTTGCTATTGGGGTATTCACATCCAGTGGTAACACAGACGGTGCATGGATGGCAGCGGTTATGGCAGGCGGTATGGTGCCTCCTCTGGCGATTGCACTTGCAACAACGTTCTTCAAATCCAAATTTACAGAGCAAGAACGCAAATCAGGCCTGACTAACTATGTACTTGGATTCTCTTTCATTACAGAAGGTGCAATTCCATTTGCTGCGGCTGATCCATTACGTGTATTGACTTCTTGTATTCTGGGTTCCGCTGTTGCTGGCGGATTGACACAACTGTGGAGCATTAATGTACCAGCTCCGCACGGCGGGATCTTTGTTGCAGCACTGGCGAACCACGCATTATTGTTCCTGCTGGCTGTTGCGATTGGTTCTGTGATCTCCGGTCTGATTCTGGGACTGTGGAAGAAGTCACCAACGCTTGTGAAGTAACAAATATAAGAAACATCTCCTGGGTGAAACTCACTTGGGGGATGTTTTTTATTTCAGCTTTTTGGTTAGGTAGTGGAAAGTTGCCTCCGGATTTGTGTAAAATGCTTATTTAGCTTTTACATTCATCTATGGTAAAATAAATATAATTATATTTTGAAACTGTGTTTCGTCTAATGAAACTTATGCGGGAGGAATTGGAATGTCTGATGTAATCAAAAGTCAGGTGCAGAAGCAGTTTGCGAAAAATGCTGGTAAATACGTGACGAGTTCGGGGCATGCCAAAGGTGAGGATCTCGCGTTGCTCGTGGCTTTATCTCAAGCCACTCCAGATATGAATGTGCTGGATATCGCCACTGGAGGAGGGCATGTCGCTAATGCATTGGCTCCACTTGTTCAGCGGGTGACAGCCCTCGATCTAACGGAAGAAATGCTTCAGGTAGCTGAAGCATTTATCCAGGGCAATGGACACCGTAATGTAGATTTTGTTGCCGGGGATGCAGAGAAGCTGCCATTCGATGATGATATCTATGACCTTGTGACCTGCCGAATCGCTGCTCACCATTTTCCGGACGTTTCTTCGTTTGTTCATGAGACATTACGAGTCATGAAGCCCGGTGGAAGGTTGTTATTCATTGACAACGTGGCACCTGAACGTGATGAGAATGACCAATTTTACAATGAAGTGGAGAAGTGCCGGGATGCAAGCCATGTTCGAGCATGGCGCAAGACGGAATGGATTCATATGCTGGAGTATGCGGGCTTCCGAATGGAAACGATGGTTTCCTTCCAGAAGCGCTTTAAGTTTGAAGAGTGGTGTAACCGTGCGGCACTGCCGGAACGGGAGAGAAGGGAACTTGAAGCAAGTATGTTGAGTGCACCGTCCATCATCCGAAAATTCTTCAACTTTGAAGTGACAACGAACGGGAAGCTCGACAGCTTCGAAGGGGAAAGTGTGTATATCCAAGCGATTAAACCGACTCATGTCTGATTAGGTAAAGACCATTTAGCTGGTTGAGCAGTTTATGCAACGGTAACAGGATGAATGTTGATAAAATAAAACAAGCAGAGTACCTTGAACAGGTAGTTCTGCTTGTTTTATTTTGTATATTTATAATCAAAGCGACGGTTCAGGGTTTTAGTATAACTTTGGTACATTCGTCTTCATGATCGTTGAAAATGCGGTATGCATCGCTTGCATTTTCCAGTGAAATCCGATGGGAGATGATCTCCGTTGGATCAAATTCACCAGCAGTGATTTTGCGGAACAATTCAGGCATGTAATGTATAACAGGAGCTTGTCCCATTTTAAGATTGATATTGCGTTCAAACAAATTACCTAACGGAAACATGTTGTAGGAAGAGCCATATACACCCGTAAGTTGGAGTGTACCGAATTTGCGGATTGCTTTCATACCGATTTCGATCGCACTCAGTGAACCGCCATGAAGTTTCAGCTTCTGTCCGATCTCCTCTAGCGTGGTTTTTTTACCATCCATACCTACACAGTCGATAACAACGTCGGTTCCGCCTTGTGTAATCTCACGAATGTGCTCACCCATATCATCGTAATCTTCGAAATTAAAGATCTCTGCATCGTTCAAACGTTTGGCTTTCTCCAGTCGATAGGGCAGGCGATCCACAGCAATAACGCGTTTGGCACCTTTCATCCAGGCGAACTTCTGCGTCATCAGCCCAATGGGTCCACTACCGAGTACAGTGACCGTATCTCCCGGTTTAACTCCGGCATTCTCCACGCTCCAATATGCGGTTGGAAGAACATCGGACAGGAATAATAAAGCCTCATCTTCCAGTTCACAGGATTCAGGAATCACAAACGGAGTGAAGTTCCCGTAGGGAACACGCAATAATTCTGCCTGACCTCCGGGGTGGTTTCCGTAACGTTCGGTGAATCCAAAATATCCACCTGTATGAATATCCGGATTGCCATTGGAATTATCGCACTGGCTCTCCATGTCATGATTGCAATAGAAGCATTCACCACAAGCGATGTTAAAAGGCAGGACCACACGGTCCCCCTTCTTCACACGTGTCACTTCTGGACCTACTTCTTCTACAATGCCCATCGGTTCATGACCGATAACGTAATCTTTGGCAGCAGGCAAGGCTCCCTGATAAATATGCAGATCCGATCCACATATAGCTGTGGAAGTAATACGAACGATAATGTCATCCTTCTGTTGCAGTTTGGGATCTTCAACCTCTTTGACTTGAATGTCCTTGATTCCCTGAAACGTAACGGCTCTCATCTTTCATATTCCTCCTTATATAGTGGGATTCTCTGACAATTACCCCATTTCAGCTTAAATGATAGATATACATACTAAATTAAACGACAGGCCATTTTACTTTACGCAAGGCATTGAGCAACTCAGGCGGCGCATTCAGATTGTCACGGACCAGATCCTGCGGGGTTAACGCCATCCACTGATTCAGCGATACATCCTCGAATCGATCACTTCGGAATATCTCCAAAAACCATAAAGTGTCTGTGCTGGTATTTTGTATATAGTGTCCCATTGCGACAGGAACATATCCGACATCTCCAGCCCGATAGTCAAATGTGCGAGCAATGCCATTGCCTCCAAAGACAGTCATTCTCCCTTGTCCTGTCAGATAGTATTGCCATTCATCTGCATTGGGATGCCAGTGCAGTTCACGCATGGCGCCAGGTCGGATCTCAACGAGTGCGGCTGCAACGGTAGTTGAGATGGGGAAGTTGGTGGAGTCGACAATCCGGACGCTTCCGCCGGGGGTAATGAGTGGTTCCTGGGCCAGCAATCGGTGTTTGAATGTGAGAGGAACAGTACCATATGGCGACTGAACTTCTTGGCTCTCGATGGAACCCGGGACGGTATCTTGGAAAATGTAGACCTGTTCCATCGGCATTGACTGAAAAGCGGATTCGGGCACGCCGAAATTGACAGACAATACCTCTGGTGGGGTATGGGCAAACCAATCGGATATGGATAACGTATTCAGATCGGAGAAGGACCCGTCATCAAACACAAGCAGAAATTCACAACCATCCTCCAGTCCCTGAATGGAATGGGGTAGACCCTTGGGGAAAAACCAGAGATCGCCAGGCCCGACATCCGCAATAAAATTACGTCCGTTCTGATCTACCGAAGTGATTCTTGCCGTTCCCCAGATCATATAGGCCCACTCGGATTGCTGATGCCAGTGCAATTCCCTTACACCTCCCGGTGTCAGGCTCATGTTCACACCTGCCAGTGTAGTGGCAATAGGGAGATCCCGTACGGTGATTTCACGTGACCAACCCCCATGGTTCAATTGCATATGGGTATCGGAAAAAGACATTCTCAGATTGGGCAATAACCCGTTATCGGTTGCCGGAGGTACCAGCATATCGGGGTTTTGTATATCTCTCATGACGTCTCTGGGTCCCAGATCAGGTCCACCAGCGCCATCACTGCGAATGGGTTGCGGGATAATAAATGATTTTTCGTTAGGTTGCTGTCCTTTAGTCATTGAGTGATCCCTCCAGATTCAATAACATGTCACACGCGACATTGTATCGTTATGTTTACACCTATGAATCAGGGCCTGGATAATATGAGGGACAAACGACAAAAAAAGACGTGACCGCATGTGATCACGTCTTTATTCCAGACTACATTGTACGAAAACGCTGCTCGTAGATCTCGTTTACCCGCTTTAAAACAGCAGGGCCTTGCTCTGTGAAACGAAGCACTGTCGCTTTATTTTTAACCAGGAACGCACCGGATTCGTGTCTGGCTGGGGATAAGGCCGCATTGTAGAGCAACGAAGCGCCATGGCTTGGATGAGGAAAGAACCATTTCATGATAGGTTTGATATAGAAGGGCAGGCCGGATGTTTTGTTGCCCCTTAGCGTGTTATTTCCACCGGGATCTACGCTTAGTAATTGTATGCCATCCGCACTGGCAGACTTGGCAACCTCGCGTGTCCATAGGGATAAGCCGAGCTTCGAGGTGGCATAAGGACCAAACAGCTTTTTGAATTCGGCTGGACGTTCCAGGATGTTCATATCAAATTGTCTGACCATATTGAACGAGGTGGTGGAAGTATTAATAACTGTTTTCATCTGTCCTTTGAGTAATCGCTCAACTAATTCCATGTAGATGATGTAAGGGACTATCGTCTGAAGTTCAAAGTGCAGTTCATGCCCCTGATCAGAGAAACGAAGTTCGGCAGCGCTACCCCCGGCATTGTTAAACAAGACATCAATCGAATCGGTATCGGATTTAATCTGATCCAGTGCAGTTCTCAGACTGTCATAGTTGGTCAGGTTAGCCTGAACCCAACGGAGCTGGCCTGAACGTAAGGCGTTCTGAATATCGGTATCCTCGGATGGGAAAGCAGAACGGTTGAGACCGATTACCTGCCATCTCTCAGCGAGTAACCTGCGTGTCAGTTCAAGACCAATTCCTGACGTTGAACCTGTGATGAGAGCGGTGCGAAGCTGATTTTGTATATTCATATATACCTCCAGATAGAATGGGATTACAGAACGAATCTGTATGCTGCGCTCATTCTATAACTTGGAGTCGACTCCAAGTCAAGGGGTGTTGGGATGGAATGGATCATGCTTGACTTGGAGTCAGCTCCAAGTTGTAATATGGAGAGAAATGAATGTGGAGGAGGCCCATATGATGAGTGAGAATGAAGTGTTCTCCATTAAAGAAACGTCAGAACAGGCCGGATTATCAGAAGATACAATTCGTTATTATGAGAAGATTGGGCTGCTTCCCCGAGCGGAACGCAAGGCCAATCGCCATCGGGTATATCGCTCGGAGGATATCCATACGATGAAGTTGATCACTTGCCTGAAAAAAACAGGAATGTCTCTGGAGGAAATGAAGCCTTATTTACAAATGTCCATGGATTCCGATCTCTCAGATTTCCCGGATGAACGGGAGATGCTGGTGAATCACCGGAAGAAAGTTGAAGCACAGATTGCTTCGCTACAGCAGGTGGTTGATTTTATCGACGAGAAGTTGGAGAAACGAAGTATGTATCCTGATGAATGTCCTATTACCAGGGAGAACCAGATGTCTGTTTTTGAAAAACAGAGCCTATTCTCTTGATGGCACTGCTGCCTATATGAATCTGAAAACCCACGTCATGATGACGCGGGTCTTTTTGTTGTTTCTAGTATTTAATATCGAGTGTATGACGAAGTCGTTTGATATCGCTTTTGGGAGGGAGACCATACATGCGGGCATACTCCCGGCTGAATTGAGACGGACTTTCATAGCCAACCTGGAACGCAGCGTCGGCGGCATCGGTTGAACCTGCAAGCAACATTCGCCGGGCTTCATGCAATCGAATTTGTTTCTGGAATTGCAAAGGGCTCATGGCGGTAATGGCTTTGAAATGATGATGTAATGAGGAAGAACTCATGTTGATCATGGCAGCAAGTTGCTCAATCCGAAGTGGCTTAGCGTAATCGGATTGGATGACTTCGATCACCTCGGCGATGTGCTGTGCATGACTGTCCTGAATCGCAAACTGCTTGATGGAATGTCCATGTTCATCCTGAATAATACGATATAGAATCTCGCGGATAAACATAGGGGCAAGGACGGGAATGTCTTCAGGTGTATCCAGCAGCCGAACCAATCGGATCACGGCTTCAAGAAGGGAAGGTTTGGTTGAGCTAACAAACAATCCTCTCCGTGTTGAATGGTCAGGTTTGGGTTGTGCAGAAGGCGTATCCTGAATCAGATCGAAAATCTGTCCTGAATCAAAATCGAGTCGAATACATAGATAGGGATGTTTGATTGTAGCCTTTACAACCTGCCCTGAAATAGGCAAGTTTACGGAAGCTACCAAGTATTGTGACAAGTCGTAGGTGTAGCTCTCGCGGCCGAGTATAACTAATTTGGAACCTTGGGCGACAATGCAGAGGGCAGGCTGATGAACGGAGTATATGGGTTGTGAGATCTCGGAGGCACGGATTAAGGCAAGGGATGGAATTGCTGTTGTATGTATCCCATCATTTGGGGTGAAATGCTCAATAAGTTGAGCCAATTGTTGCTGCTGCTCCGTGATGCCCGTATCCGTTTCATTTGTTTTGATAAGCATGAATTGCAGTCCCCCTTGTAAACCACGATTACTATTATTTTAAAATGCTCTGGAGGAATAGGCAAGAATACTGCGGGATTTTTCTATCGTACAACGACTGATCCTCTACATAATGGAGATAAGCAACGGAATCTTTTGAAGCAGAAAGGAGTGAGAGACAATGGAGCGCAATTCAATGGGCAACCAACAAGAACCAAAACACCCGTATGTAGGAAACATATAGAGTACGTGGATGATACGGGATTTACAGCGGATGGAGACTTCAGGGACGGCGTTTTGTATCATGCAGGCATGGTTTTGTATAGAGAAAATGTACAATAACAACTAAATAAGGAGTGATTTAATATGTCCAATGTAAAAGGGAAAGTGGTTGTCATTACCGGTGCGAGTAGTGGAATTGGCGAGTCAACAGCTCGATTGCTTGCACAGCATGGAGCACATGTAGTTATTGGAGCTAGACGTATGGAACGTTTGGAGGCATTGGCCTCCTCCATTCGTGTGGAAGGCGGATCGGTGGAGTATCATTCGCTGGATGTTACCCGATTGGAAGAGATGCAAACCATCGTTGACCTCGCTCAAACTCGCTATGGACGTGTCGATGTTATTTTAAATAACGCTGGAGTTATGCCGCTATCTCCCCTTGAATCGTTAAAAGTAGATGAGTGGAATCGCATGATAGATGTTAACATTCGTGGTGTTCTGCATGGCATTGCGGCTGGACTGCCCGTCATGAAAAAGCAGGGTTTCGGCCAGTTTATTAATATCGCCTCTATTGGAGCCTATGCCGTGTCACCAACGGCAGCGGTGTATTGTGCAACCAAATACGCGGTCCGCGCCATTTCGGAGGGGTTGCGACAGGAAGTAGGCGGAGGTATCCGTGTAACCCTTGTATCACCGGGCGTGACGGAATCGGAACTCGCGGATACGATTTCTGATGAAGAAGCACGTGATCTCATGAAAGAGTATCGGCGCATATCCATTCCCGCCTCGGCGATTGCGCAAAGTATATTGTTCGCCATTAGCCAGCCGGCAGAGGTGGACGTAAATGAGATTGTAGTGAGACCGACAGCAAGCATGGCTTAAGTTCGGATCCTCTTTTGGTATATAATAGATTCAATTGATACGAAAAGAGGAATAGTGCAGTGACATTACAACAACTAAAATATGTGATCGAAGTTGCCACGCGCGGTTCCATGAATGAAGCAGCCAAAAGGTTGTTTATCTCGCAACCCAGCCTTTCGAATGCCATTCGGGATCTGGAGCAGGAGTTGCGAATTACTATTTTTGAACGTACCAATAAGGGAATATCTCTGTCTAAAGAAGGCGTTGAGTTTCTGAGTTATGCACGTCAGGTGGTAGAACAAGCTGAATTGCTGGAGAATCGTTATCTGAACGCCAAGCCATCCCCGCAGCACTTCTCTGTATCGACGCAGCATTATGCGTTTGCAGTGAATGCCTTTGTTCGTCTGGTACAGCAGTATGGTCAGGATGAATACGAGTTGGCGCTTCGGGAGACAAAGACCTACGAGATTATTCAGGACGTGAAAAGCCTGCGCAGTGAAATTGGCATCCTGTATTTGAATGAGTTCAATGCCAAGGTAATTAACAAATTGTTAAAAGATGCGGGGCTGGTTTTCACCAGTTTGTTCACAGCCAAGCCTCATATCTTTATCAGTGTGAAGAACCCGCTGGCGAAGCAGGAGTCGGTTGCAATCGAGCAACTGCAGGATTATCCCTACTTGTCATTTGATCAGGGAGAGTACAATTCCTTTCATTTTTCCGAAGAGATCCTGAGCACGTTATCTCACCCCAAAAGCATACAGGTCAATGACCGCGCAACATTGTTTAACCTGTTGATTGGTCTGAATGGTTATACGATTTCTACAGGTGTACTTAGCGCTGATCTGAACGGAGACGAGATCATTCCTGTTCCGCTGGAATGTGAGGAGTCCATTAATGTAGGGTGGATAAGCCACAAGAGCACTTCTCTCTCTAATCTGGGTGTAGCATATGTCCAGGCTCTGCATGAGGCCATAGGGTCTTAGAAGTGTTAAATGGTTCATCAAAAGGCCGTTTCCGAATGAGTCGGAACGGTTTTTTGTTGTACTATGATCTTTAAAGTATAGGGTGGTATGTTGTCATCCCGTGTAATAGAATGAAGGTATATGTCGAATGTGTGCAATAGATTGAAGGGAGAACGGTTAGTGAGAGTTCTGTATCGGAATAAAAGTGAACAGCATGAGCTGACGGTATATGATACCAAAAAGCTTTATGGAGAGAAGGGCCAGTTTCGTGTATTAGAATTCTCCAACGCAGCTGTGCAGGGAGCCATGGATCTGGATGAGCCTAACCGGATGGTGTTGGAGTATCCGAGAGCGATAGTGCATCTAATGGAACGGAATGATCCTGAGTTTGATACCGTATTTGTGGTGGGACATGGTATTGGCACATTGCCAACCTACTTGTCTCATCGTCAGGTAAAGGTGGTTGAGCTTGACGCAGAGGTCGTGGAGTTGAGCCGGACCTTTTTTGGATATGAGGGAAGTCCTGTGCTCATTGGGGATGGTCGTGAATTATTGGGCCAGGAACCTGCTGCGTCATATGATTATATTATTATTGATGCTTTTACGGCAACGGGTACACCCGAGCAGTTTATATCCAGTGATTTTTTTGCCATGGTCAAGGACAAGCTGGACTCGGACGGAGCTGTGATCCTTAATGTGTTCGGGCGTGCGGGCAATGATCGGCTTGTCAATGCGATCTATACGACACTTCAGGCACAGTTTGCCTATACACGTGCATTCGCATTACCTACAGAAACAGCGGATGAAGTTCAAAATCGCATTTTAATGGGTAGTCATCACCCGATCGAATTTCAGGTTCGTCAGATGGCAGGGTTTGTTGAACAAGAGCCAGAAGAAGGATATATCATTGTCGATTAGGGCGATCCTGAACAGTGATTCTTCCAGGGAAAGTAAAATGTCATTAAATCGTCAATCTTACGATGTAATTGTTAAGATTTCTCAGTCTCTTTATTTGATCTTAACAACTTTCGTATAAGATAGAAGGAATATGCTTTTTCATGAAAATCCGGGGGAAGTAAACGATGATTGCACAGATCAAGAGATCTAGAAGATTACGAAGAAAAATAAAAAACATCAAGAAGATCAGCCTCACGGCTTTACTCGGCGGGTTGGTCACTATTTCAGTTATAATGACATTGACCCTCATGGTCATCTCATCTTATACATCTCAGAAACAGTCACTCATTGATAACACCCTGTCCTTAAACTATGCAAGCGCTGTGCAAATGAGTCAAACGCTGGATTCGCTTTTTTATTCCATGCAGGAGAGCTTGAAATATGCAGCCAATTATTTCCCGGATATGGATCACTCCAATACAAAAGAGTTGAATTCCACATTGGATTTAGTTCGCAATAGCAGTAATTTTTTCAATTCCGTTTCTTTGGTAAATAAAGCGGGGGTAGTCAGGTCAACCTCACCTTACTCAGAGGCTAGTGTAGGTCACCATGTTAGTTCCAATGCAGCAAAAGAAGCGGTTAAATTGAGAACTTCGTATATCTCCGAAGCGTACCAGACACCCAGAACCAAACGCAGAATTGTATTTGTCAGTGAACCGATCTTTGATTCGGCAGGGGAGTACCAAGGAACGATTGGTGGAAATATCTTTTTACAGGAAAATAATATATTGAGTCTGTCTTTTGGCAGTCAGCTCAAGACAAGTAATGGTTCCTACTTTTTTATTGTGGATAAGAAGGGCACATTGTTATTTCACCCAAACACCAACCGAATTGGTGAAAATGTCAGTAAAAATGAAGTGGTGCAAAAGCTGCTAGTAAACAAGAACGGTAAAGAACAATACAAAAACCTGGCAGGTGTGGATTCGCTTGCAGGTTATTACAAAGTTCCATCAACAGGTTGGGGCGTCGTAATCGTGTCTCCAACCCAAACGGTGTACGATCAGTTGAATCATCATATCCGTATGTTGTTGCTGTACACCTCAGTGCCTTTTCTGATCCTGACCCTTATTGTGGTTCGGGTTGCACGCAAGCTGGCCAGTCCTTTTGCTATGCTGGCTGATTTGGTGAATCAGGTCGATAAGGGACAAGTAGATCTGCCTGTGATGAAGCCTCACTGGAATAGAGAGGCAGACCTTCTAACAAGAGCAGTTGTTGGCGCATTGGCGAACTTTAGGAAACAGACAAACCAGCTTGTCTATGATGCCAGAACCGATGTTTTAACAGGCATGAACAATCGCAGAACCTTCGAAGAAGTCATTCAGGAATGGATTCAGGATGAGGTGCCATTCTCCATTATTGTTCTGGATATCGACCGCTTCAAGTCCATTAATGATACATTCGGGCATCATGCTGGGGATGAAGTATTAAAACACATTGCCAATATCATTCAATTGTCTGTTCGACCAGAAGATGTCTGCGCCAGGTTTGGTGGAGAGGAATTTGTAGTCTTGTTAAGAAATTCCGAGTCTAACGTCGCTTTTGAGATTGCTGAACGTATCCGAATAACGGTCGAAGAAAGCGTATTGCCTATAGATCGTTCCGTGACCATCTCGGCTGGAATTGCTGAATATCCGAAGCACTCCACAACATCCACAGAACTGTTTCACTTGGCGGATAATGCACTGTATCAAGCGAAGGAAGAGGGACGTAACCGTACGGTTACGATCCAATCGGTTATTAAATAAGCGAGCAAAGAAGCTGTTCCCTAAAAACCAGGGACAGCTTCTTTTGTGTACTATACCTCTTGTGAGGATCTGGCCAGAACCTCATTTGTATACGTTTCTCCCCAATCTCGCATGCTGAAGATAATCGGCCTTAACGTTTCACCGAATGGTGTGAGGGAATACTCCACTTTAGGTGGGATCTGGGGGTATATTTCACGATGAACAATTCCGCTGCTTTCCAACTCTCGAAGTTGCAGGGTGAGCATACGCTGGGTGATGTCAGGAAACAATTTTCGGATCTCGTTAAATCTCAAAGGACCGGAGAATAAATGATACAAAATGGCACCTTTCCATTTGCCTCCGATCACACTGAGGGTAACTTCCACGGAACAGCCGTATGGCGCGGGACATAGCTTGGTTGCGTCCTTTTTCATTATAAGTACACCTCCACTTTCCGGTGATTTTCTATAGTATCTATTTGGGTGGTTATATTACATAACGTACGTATAGTTCATGAAAGAGCATATCACTTATGATGCGGATTATAAACCCTAATTATAGTTGAAGGCAGATGTGTTGATGTCTATAAGATAAAAAAAGAGCCCGGGTTTTAGGCTCTTCGCTGGATGAATAAAATATGATGATGAGCGTATATACGCTACTTCAGTGACGTTAGAATGGAGTCACATAGAGCCATCGTTGCAATATTATCCTTGGCACTGGAATGTGGGACAGTCTGATTCTGGCAACACGCGATGAAGTGCGCCATTTCACCAACAAACCCGCGTAGATAAAGGTCCCGATAAGCTCCGGACATTGGAGATCCGGAAGGTGTATACACAGTATCTTGCTCCTCGAGAGATTTCCAGGGAAGGCTGGTCGAGCTTCGGGATTGATGAACAGTAAGTGTGTTGATCTCTTCAGCTGACGCAAATCCGTTGTCAAAGGTGACGAGTACACTTTCACTTTCCCGTGACCAAGCACTCATGCCGGTAAAATAAGCGCTACCTACTACGTTATTTTCAAATACAAGGGAAATGCTTTGATTAATGTGTTCCCCATCCTTCACGGTTGTGCCTGTAACTCGTATTGCTTCTCCGAATAAGTAACGCATCAGATCAACCATATGAATGGCAGCGAGCTTCATGAACTGTTCCTCATCCTTGCAAAATGGGGTACTGTCTACAGCAAATTTCATCTGGAATGAACGTACCTTACCTAGCGAACTTCTATCAATTAGCTCCTTCAACTTCATGTATATGGGGGCATAACGCTTCATAAAACCGACCATGACAACGACGCCAGCCTGCTCGGCAGCTTCTGCTACAGTCGCGGCTTCCGCTGCGTTCCATCCGAGCGGCTTATCCACGTATACATTCTTGCCAGCCCGAATGCATTCGAGAACAAGAGCGGTCTGATCTACAGGCTGGGCGACCACAACGACTCCGTCACAGATTTCCTGCTGCAACATAAGCTGAGCATTGTCATACGCTTGTCCGTTGCTGCCAAATCGCAGCAGAGCTGCTTCAGAGCGTTCCATACTGCGTGTGGCAATGGCCTGGATCTGCGCTCCGGCTTCAACAACAGAAGGGTAAATATTCGTGGATGCATGAAACCCGGCACCGATAAAGCACAGATGGGTTGTTTTCAAGGTGGATCTCTCCTTCATTTTTGCATTCGTATGGATGGTATATTTGTTGTTTAATGCTACGATAGGGTGTTTGAAGTTGAGAAAAAAGGACATATGTCCTATTCTTGAATGAATAAAAAAGAAGTTGCATTTTTATTTTGGAGCATGTATACTCTGAATTACGGTAAAACAAGGAATTGTTTCACCAGAACGCTTTTCATCGATGGATGAGGAGATACATATTATGCGGTCGTGGCGGAATTGGCAGACGCGCACGGTTCAGGTCCGTGTGGGCTAACCCCCGTGGAGGTTCGAGTCCTCTCGACCGCATCTAACAAAAAAGGTTCGTGAGTTGCTCTAGGGCAATTCACGAACCTTTTTTTATTTTGTGGATCATTCGTGTGAAGCCTACATTTTGCTACCAGCATGCCAATGCTAATGTTGCCGCTGGCGCAGAATGACTGCCGTGATGATCCCGGCAATGGCTCCTGCAATACCAAATAGCGTTACACTGGCAACCACTTCAACCGACTGGAGACGAAACAAAAAAGCGATACCGCTGCCAAAAGTGGTTCCGGCGAGAAATCCGAGCGAAATTCCTAATTCTTTCGTTAATTTCATTGCTTCACCTACTTGGAAATGTGAGATATGGATTTGCAAATATTGGGTACAGGCAGTAAAGTGTGATCAGGAAAATCATCACATTTTATTTCCTTTTTTATCTTGTGGTTTTAACCCGTTAATTATGCATGATATCTCATATGGGAGGGTAAGAGCGAATGAATATGAACGAACGAATTGCAGCATGGAATGAGGAAGCACAGCAGTGTGCTTGCGGTCATCAACACAGAGTGGTGGATATGCTGATACATCTGGAAGCTGGTGCCATTCAGAGGTTACCGGGTTATTTGTCTGAGCAAGGATATCGTCAGGTGACGGTTGTTTATGATCGACATACGTTTCGGGCCGCCGGATCTGATGTGCTGAGTAGTATTCGCGAAGCGGGAATGCATGTGGATGAGATCGCTCTACCGGAGAATCGCACGGGGGATATCATTGCGGATGAAGCAGCTATTGTACAGGTCATGTTGGGTGTGAGACTCGAAAGTCAGGCTGTGATTGCGGTGGGTTCAGGTACCATTCATGATCTGGTGAGATTTGTTTGTTCCAAAATGAATAAGCCCTTTCTGTCGATACCGACAGCGGCTTCAGTAGATGGCTTTACCTCTGCGGGTGCACCCTTAATTGTAAGCGGAATCAAACAGACATTTCAGGCTGTTCCGCCTGAAGCCATTTTTGCTGATATGAATATCCTGGAGCAAGCTCCCCAAGTGATGACGGCTGGCGGATTCGGAGATATGCTTGGCAAATATACTTCCCTTGCAGATTGGATTGTTTCTCGTGATCTGGGCGGGGAACCGTTCTGTCCGGTTGCTTATCGGATGACAGAAGAAGCGCTGAATACCTGCATAGATCATGTACAAGCGATTGCGGAGGGGCGAGCAGAGGGAGTGGCTGTATTAATGGACGCATTAATTGTTTCCGGTATCTCCATGCTGATCATTGACCATTCCCGTCCGGCATCCGGAGGTGAGCATCATCTGTCCCATATTTTGGAGATGGATCTGATGCAAGCGGAAGAAAGACCGGTTCTGCATGGTGCCAAAGTTGGTGTAGCATGTGCATTGCTTACAGTGAAATATAAAGAACTTGCACAGACATCGGGTGAACCAGTGTTTGGGATATATGATCAATTGCCGGAGGCTTCTCAGCTCATCGCATGGTTGGAACAAGTAGGTGGACCTGTGACTACTGAGCAACTCGGTGTAACCCCGGAGATGGTGGAACATGCATTCAACACAGCGCATACGCTTCGTCCTCGATATACCGGATTGAGATATATCAATGAAGTGTTAAACACGAGTTTAGGATGACCTTTTAGAGAGAATGATCATGATGAAATGCTTTAACTTCGCTTGTAACGGGCTGTGATGGCTCTCCTTGGGAGCAAAAGGTGAAGAAGGATAGGTTATCTGACATTTCTGATGGAGTAGCCAGAACAGTGCTTCAAATCCGAGAGAGAAGGCATACATTTTATTTTAAAAAAGGCTCTGGCCTCCCTATGGGGAGATCAGAGCCTTTTGGCTGTTCGCTTATTTAGTTGTTGCGACGATCTTTCAAGATGACATCTGCGAACAAAATAGTTTTCGGGATACGGAAAAATTGCTCCGCTTGTTCCTGAAATGCAGCAGAAGGCAGTGTTCCCTGATGCAGCCATTTGCGGAAAGTGCCGGGATGAACCCCGATCCAGTGGCTGACATCTGTCACCGACAGATCATGGACCATACACAAGCCTGTCAAAATACGGTTACTAACCGGAGAACGGGTCACCGTACGCTTCATGAAGCGAGATGACTCGGGTTGACATATGACAGGGCTATTACGCACAACTTCTTCATTGAAGAGAATATGACGCGGGTAGCCGAGTAATTGGCAAGTCTTGTCCAAATTGGTACTGCCGGGTATCCGCCCTTCATATACCCACGCACTGACACTACGTGAAGAGATGGAGAGGTCTTCAGCAAGCTGGGACAACTTGATATCATTGGCCATCAGCACGGCAAGAAGAACACGATTGCGGATTTGACAGCGTGTCGGTTTTCGGAATCGTTTAACACGGACGCCTTTTCCCAAGTATTTACGGTTGATCAGAGACCACGCCTGGATGGAATGTTGTTCTGGTTGATTAGGCATATTTCCTCCGATTTTTTTTAACCAAATACTACAATAAACAACGGGGTACTTTCAAGTGCCGGGATTACCGGTTACAAATGCGTCAATGCGTGAATTCACGATAAAGAGGGAACTACGAACTAGACCATGCGCAATTCACATCCTAGTATATTCCTAGATTACAATGTTTCACTAAAAATGAGGGGAGAAATTGAACAGGAATAAAAATAATATAGTTCTAATTACTTATTAATAGGTCTAAAGAACTTTTATCTGTTTTTTGTTGATATGATGCGGTTTATTTCCCTGAATTCCCCAAAAGCATGTGATTTTCGTTCCCCTGTTGAGAAGAGGATGTGCACAAATCTGAAATGATAAATCCGCATGTTCAGCATGACATGTGACCTGTCAAATCTCTTACTTTTACATATATTGTATGATACTCAAGTGTAAAGGAGAGGTGAGGAACGTGCATCTATCTGTGAATACCTTTGCTGTCATCTCGGGAGCATTTGTTACGTTTGCTTTTGGCGGATGGGATCAATTGCTGAGCCTGCTCGCGGTCGCGATGGCTGTGGATTATATAACAGGTTTGGCAGCGGCGGTAAGAACAGGTACCGGGTTGAATAGCAACATTGGATTCTGGGGGATTGCTCGCAAAGGGCTCATGCTGACCGTTGTTTTGCTTGCTCATCGAATTGATCTGATCATGGGAACCGATTTTATCAAAGGAGGAGCTATTTATTTCTATCTGGTGAATGAACTCATTTCGATTACCGAGAATTATGCCAAAATCGGTCTTCCATTGCCTGCAAAGCTCAGACAGGCCATTGCAGTGTTGAAGAAACAGGAAGATCAGGAGGATCTGATGAATCGTGAATGGGCCAAACCACAGCAAACTCCAGACAACATCAAGCAGCAGGCTGAAACAGGACAAACTTTGCAGGATGACTCCGCGAAACAGACGGAGGATGGATCGCAAAAGAAATCCGAATCGAAAGGAAACGGTTCGGATTAGTTTTTCTTATCAAGAGAACGTTTCCAAGTATCCTTTCGTAATAGAGAACGTTATGATATATTTTGGATACATGAAAATTCATTCATTTCTACTATTATATTAAACGAGGTGTTTGCCCAGATGATAAAACATATTGTCCTGTTCAAAATGAAAGATCGCTCAGCAGAAAGTATTGAAGCTGCAGCTCAGGTGCTTCGCAATCTGGAAGGTAAAATTGATGTCCTGGTTTCACTTGAAATCGGGATTGATGTGCTTCGCTCGGAGAGATCGTTCGACATTTCACTCACAGCTGAGTTTGCGTCACTGGAGGATCTCCAGGCGTATCAGGTACACCCGCTTCATCAGGAAGTTATAAAGTACATGAATGAAGTCAGAGAACAGTCAATTGCAGTGGACTACGAAATCTGATCTTTCATTCAAACTACGTTGAGATAAAGGGGACTCTGCATGAGCGATTTAAGAGACGTTATGGAATTTCTATATATTTTTGTTGTGTTTCTAATCGCTTGTCCTGTGATGATATTCTGGCTTAAGCGAAGAGGGAAACGGAACCGATAACTCACTGAACGGGAAGTGAACGAATGTATTATGTGAACAGAGAACAGATTGCCCGCCGGCTTGCTGCTGTACCAGAAGTAACTGAAGGGCTTCGCGGGGCAGCAGAAGCTTGGGATGGGAGTCTCATGCTGGGTATGGTACAGGAACGTTGTCTTCACCTGGCGATCGAGATTGTTACCGATGTGGGAAGTTATCTGATAGACGGCTTCATCATGAGAGATGCAAGCAGCTATGATGATATTATTCAGATTAATTATGAAGAAAAGGTTTTTGATAATCCGACCTATGAGATATTGCGTCAGCTTGTCACGTTACGCAAGCCACTGGTGCAGGATTATTACACTTGGGAGCGGTCTGAGCTCCATCCGCTTAGCGTAGAGTTGCCGAGTATACTTGAACATTTTACTACTCAGGTTAGCGCCTACGTGGAAAAAGAACTTGGTCCTTTCAATACGGCACAAGCCGAGGGACAGCGTAAGGAATGAGGGAAATCGCATGACAAATGAATCAAAAGAATTCAATGAAGTAAATACTGAAAGTAACGAAACAAATGAAACACCTTCCGGATTCCATCCGGTGTATATGGTTGAACTTTTGTTCCGGGAACGTCCAGAGGTGGATCGCCTGCGTTTGCAGGAAGCTATGATCCGTCATACAGGACAAGTCCGACTGGATGTGAAACAAGAGAGCGGAGGGCAAAAGCATGAGATGCTTGTCTTCTATCATCTGGACCACAAGGTATCCTTCCAGGAAGGGGATATCCCTGCTCAGACTTGTATGCTTCCTGTGAATGAAATCGCAGATCGTGCTCGCTTTGGCGGTGCTCTGCAACAAGCATGGCATTGGCCGGATGCAGGACAAGCTGTGGAAGCTGCGCGTTACTCCATTCGGATACATGATATGTTCACGGCTGCCATGCCTCGTAAACAGCGCCTGGAGCTGTTTCAGAAGACTGTACTGGCAATCATGGAGAGTGTGACCTGTGACGCGCTGTATTGGTATGGCAGTGATAAGCTGGTTGAACCGGAAGCATACACGCAAGCTCAGGAACGTGAGGAACATCTGTATGCAGCCATGAACGTTCGAATGTATCAAGCCGGAGGTACAGAGGAACAGCGCGGGTTGGTCATGGATACCGTGGGATTATCTGCGCTGGGTGTACCTGATGTCCAGTGTCACTTCGTTGGTCTTGATCCCGATACGGTGGCTCAGACCTTACTGGGTGCAGCATATTACATATTTGATCAGGGGGATGTTCTGCAAGATGGACAGACACTGGGTTCTTCAGGTGGACGTCGCTGGCGTTGTGAACATCAGGCAGCATTGATTGCACCTGGACGATATGTGATTGATTTGGACCCGGGGGATGAGCATGCCGCGGCTGATCTCGAGCCGGCTCGTCAGAACTGAGTTTAAGCCGTCATTTGCATCCATTCAAAAAGGGCGTTCAGATTATTTTTAACATCTGGAGTGTCAAGTCAAGCCTGTGCTGCTTATAATGCATCAACAGAGTAGGCATTCGCCCGGATGGCTGAGCGACAGACCGTTGCTTCTGATCCGGTACTTAAACAATAGTAAAGGGAGAGATGTGACGTGAAGGATTCTAACAAAAGTTTGTTGTGGGGAGCTCTTATTGGCTCCGTGGTTGGTTCAGTAACGGCATTATTGCTGGCGCCGAAATCGGGACGTGAACTTCGTCAGGATATTACAGAAGGTGCTCGTCAGGTGTCGGAGAAAGGTCAGGAACTGGCTGGTATCGTGGGAGAACAAAGTTCGCAGATCGTATCCAAAGTTAAAGAGACCGCAGATGTTGTGATTCAGGATATTCAATCCTGGCGTAATTGCGCTGAAGGGAAAGAAATTCGCATCTCGGCAGCCATTGTTGATAATGATATCGATAAAACAGTGGATGAACCCGGAATTGACATTGTAGCGAAGCTTCCTGCGGATGAGTCCAAGGACGATAACTAAGCAAAGCTTGATAAGCAGGCTTTCCTCTATTTAGAGGAGAGCCTGCTTTGTTGCGTGTCCACACATAGATGACGTAGCGCGTGGATTTAATTTGAACCCTGCGATGAAATCGGGTAAGATGTAGGTACCTTTTTGCCGGAATGTTCATACGGTAGGAAGAAAGCTCTGAGAAACAATCGTTTTGAGAACCAATTCAATGAAGAAGGAAGCGGTGTGTTCGTGCAGCAAGCAATCGCTATATTAGACTCCGGTGTGGGGGGATTGACCGTCGCCAAGGAAGTGATGCGTCAGCTCCCGCGGGAAAAGATCATTTATTTTGGGGATACTGCCCGGACACCGTACGGACCCCGTTCGTCCGAACAAGTAAAACAATTTACGGAACAAATCGTTGATTTCTTGATCCAATTCGATCCGAAGGTTATCGTTATCGCCTGTAACACAGCAACAGCAGCCGCGTTGGAGTATATCCGTGGCAAGGTGAATATGCCTGTCATTGGTGTTATACATCCAGGTGCGCGGGCCGCAATCACAGCGACACGTACAGGACGTATTGGTGTGATTGGTACCACAGGTACCATAGGTAGTGGGGCTTATACATCGGCACTCAAGCAGTTGTCCCCCTATATTGATGTGGTCAGTCAGGCTTGTCCGGCGCTGGTGCCGTTGGTGGAACAAGGTGAATTTCGTTCCGAGCACACGACACATACGGTGGAACAATCATTGGGCGAGATCAAACAACAGCCAATCGATTGTCTTATTCTGGGTTGTACGCATTATCCCTTTCTCATGGACACGATTCAGGAAGTTATGGGACAGGAAGTGAAGTTAATCAGTTCAGCAGATGAAACGGCACGTGAAATCAGTACGATTTTATATGATAAACGAAAGCTGGCCAGTGGGGATGAGACTCCGGTGCATCAATTTTTCTGCACGGGTGACCCGAGAATGTTCCAGAATATCACCCGTCGATGGTTGGGGGAGCAGATCTCCAAGACTCCTGTTGTCTGGCAAGTTACGCAATTATCATAGTTATACTCAAATTATGCATGAATAAGACTTTTAATTAATGTAATTTGGTTGTGGACTATCCCGGAACTGTGAAGTTCCGGGATTTTTTGTCGTCATTATGCATTAACCGGAGATAAACATGATTCTTGTCACATGACGGACAACCTGACCTGCATACATATGTTACAGACACGAAATTGGTCAGAACTGGACAGGAGACCTGTCTTTTCCTGTGGAAAGGAGAACAACATGGATCTGCAGTGGATTATTGTTCAGCGGGGAGATACGTTGCCGCGAATTGCGTCATCACACCATATGACCAAAGAGTTCCTTGCTGCACTAAACCCGGAAGTGGCTTCCCAGCCATACTTGCTGGCAGGTCAGATGCTGCGTATTGTCCCCGGGACAGGTCGCAGATACGCTGTACCGCCTGGAGAAAGTGTTGGGGAGATTGCAGGGAGATTTGGTCTGGACGAAGAGTTGTTGCGCCAGGCCAATCCTGAAATTACCAATATAACCGACTGGGTTGGTCGCTGTATTCATATTCCGGCTTCGAATGGAAAAACTATTGTAAAGATTCAGGGAGAGTATGGTTATCGAGAATTAATCAGGGATATAGACAAGCTGGAGAATCAATACCCGTTTATTGAAACGGGTTCAATCGGAACAAGTGTCATGGGCAAGTCACTGCCTTATTTGCGTATTGGGCAAGGGGCGAGACATATCCATGTTAACGCTTCCGTTCATGCGAATGAGTGGTTGACAACAGCAGTTCTGATGAAGTTTATTGAAGAGTATGCCGAGGCGTATGGTGCGCATAGGGCATGGCATCAATACCAGACAGAACGCTGGATGCAAGAGACGACACTCTGGGCCGTGCCGATGGTTAATCCGGACGGGGTCGAACTGGTTCAGGAAGGTGTGGTCAATCAGCATCCACATGCACAGCAGTTGTTGGCCTGGAATGCCGACAGATCACATTTCACCCATTGGAAGGCCAACATCAGAGGGGTGGATCTGAATGATCAATTTCCAGCCCATTGGGATGAAGAGGCAGCGAGAAGAGGTATAACCTCACCGGGCCCCAGGGATTATGCGGGGACAGCGCCATTGACAGAACCGGAGGCACAGGCGCTTGCGCAGTGGACGCAGCAACATACATTTGATGCGGTTGTATCCCTGCATAGTCAGGGACAGGAGATCTATTGGAACTACCGTGATCTGGAACCCAGGGAGAGTGGACCACTGTCGCGTAGACTCGCCAAAGCTTCCGGCTACAAGGCGGTGAAGCTCGGTGGCAGTGATGCCGGATACAAGGACTGGTTTATTCAAGATTTCGGTAGACCGGGCTTCACGGTAGAAGTTGGATTGGGTGTTAATCCGCTTCCCGTAGAACAGTTTGATGATATTTGTATAGAAGTGGGAATGTTGCTGGCTGAACTGTTATCCAATGGACAATGAGGCAAGACCCTGAATTATGATGGTGTGAAACTTAACAGTAGATCATTCGTATAACAGGAACGGACGCTATGAGCGACGTTCCGTTTTTATTATTTTTTATAATGGCATGTTACGTCATTCGTTCTGAATGGTTTTCGAACGGGTAATGATGGATGTGCCTTTTCGGCGACATATATAATTATACGGAGGGATTCAAATGAAGTGGAGAAGACTGCTGTCGTTCAAACGATGGACACAAGTTTTCAAAAGGCTCCCCCGGCTGCTCCGGGCTCCGCAGATTCCTTTGGGAGAAAAGCTGTTGTTTATTATTCCAGCGCTGTTGTACTGGGTACTTCCTGACGTAATGCCGTTTATGCCCATCGATGATATCGGGGTCACTTTGATTCTGATGAACTGGTTTGTAAGCCGGGCAGAACGTAAATATCCTGTGCTTCAGGAAGGGGCTCCTTCTTAATTTGTGCCTAAATGGATCATATTGACATTGAATTCGCATCAATGTTATTGCGAAGAGCGGTAACTTTCTTTACAATAGATGCTGTAGTTTAAGAATGCTGAAATTGTTGAAATCTGCAATTACAATATAGGAGATGAAGAGAATGAACTGCAAAATTACGCGTAATGCTGCTAAAGTATTGAAGCTTGAATTGGACAAGCCGGAGAACGAAGGAAAAAAACTGCGCGTTGTCATCACCCATGCACATGGTGACCATGCTCACTACGGCCTGGATATCGACACACCAAAAGAAAATGATACAGTTGTATCTACCGATAAAGAGATTGATGTCATTCTCGCGAATGATCAGCCTTTGTTAAACGGTGTTAAAATTGACTACCTCTACTTCCCGGAAGAGGGATTTGTTATTACAAATCCGTCCCAGGGTAATCACGGCGACCACTAAGGGCGCGAAGAAGGGGAACTCATGGCTAACGATATCCGCGTATGCGAAAAGTGTAATCATGTCCGACTGAAATCGATTGTGCCCAAGTTGCAGAAAATGGCTCCAGACACGGAGATCAAGATTGGGTGCAAATCCTATTGCGGTCCTTGCGCGAAACGTGCATTTGTCTTTATTAATGGTCGGTATATCAGTGCGCCGACAGAAGAAGAAGTGCTCGCCAAAGTCGCAAAGTTTGTGAAGTAATAGGATATAACAAGGTGAGTGGAGAAAACTGTCCACACATCAGAAAGGAGGGGCTACGTGCCTCTCCTTTTTTGCGTTTGGGTAGCGGTGAAAGGGTGTGTTACTCCATAGCACCTTTGACCAACTCAGTAATTTGGAAGGTATCTTCTCGAATTTCAATGGCAATGACGGTCGTATCCTTTTTCAGAAAATGTACATGTCCCAGCCGTTCTTCCTCTAATTCCACCCATCCTGTATCCGCTAGCTTCTGAAAATAATCCATTGGCGGGTATAGTCCTTGCTCACCCCCAATATGTTTCAGTTCGTAATTAGCGCCTTTTTTAAGATTTGGATCATCGGAATAAGTTATGTTCTCAATAAGTTTTGCATTGGTTGGAACCGGGATGTCTGGGTTCATGGATGACGCTGTATATCCTTCTATCTCGTATGTAGCAGGAGTGCAGCCCTGTACCCAAATGAGCAAGGGCAACATGCAAAGTGTCAGTAATATTTTCTTCAAATAAATTCCTCCCGACTCACATGATTATCTAATAAACGTAGCGTGATCAACTAAAGTTACGATAAAAACACAAAAGAAGAATAAGGAAGGCTTGTGTTATCCATCCTAAAGGGGTAACAGGAACATGATAATCCCAAGGAGGAATACTCATGCCGAAGCGTTATGATTCCAGTTTGCAAGCCGATACCACCGTATCTCAGGCGCAAAATGCGGTGAACAAGCTTCATTATGCTGTATCTCAGGCCATGTCTCATCCGACTGCACAGACCATTGTACAGGCGGAGCGACGTCTGGCACACACGGAGCAGGCGATGCGACAAGCAGAGCTTTCACTCGGAGGGCAAGGTGTTGAGTTGGCAGAGGAAATGTTCATCGAGGAGAAGAGAAAATTGAATTCAATCCAGAGTCAGCACGGTCAAGGGAATTTATAACGTTCCTGTCACATCAGAACCCGCAGGGCAGCAATGCTTTGCGGGTTCTTCATATCTTTTGCAAAGACTCTGGGTCCATGGGTTTACTCCGACAGTATGTCGAATGGTCGCTTAAAATTCTGTGAGAAGGTTAATAGAACAAGAGCAGGCAAAATTCCATACGGGAGGTACAGAATGACAAAACATATTACAGATTGTACGATTCTGAACAACGGAGTAACGATGCCATGGCTAGGATTTGGAACATATAAAGCAAAAGGTAAGGAAGTACAACAGGCGGTTGAGACCGCTTTGGAGGTTGGATATCGTAGTATTGATACCGCGTCCATCTATGGCAATGAGGAAGAAGTGGGACAAGCTATTGCAAGCAGTGGTGTTGCCCGTAACGAACTGTTTGTGACGACCAAGCTCTGGAACGAGGATCAGGGATTTGATTCAACGTTGAGAGCATTTGAAGCCAGTCAGAAGGCACTTGGATTGAATGTGATTGATCTTTATTTAATTCACTGGCCTGGCAGAGACCAGTATAAGGAGACGTGGAGAGCATTCGAACGTCTATATAGCGAAGGAAGCATTCGTGCGATTGGTGTGAGTAATTTTCAAGTACACCATTTGCAAGATATTATAGATGAGGGCGGAACGGTGCCTGCGGTTAATCAGGTAGAGCTGCATCCGGGTCTGATCCAGCAGGAACTTCAGGATTTCTGCGGGGCGCAGGGAATTCAGTTAGAGGCTTGGAGCCCGATCATGAAAGGCAAGCTGAACCAAGAGTCTACCCTCAAAGCGCTGGCCCAGAAATATGGGAAAACGCCAGCACAGATTATTCTGCGTTGGGACATTCAGAATCAGATTGTGACGATTCCGAAGTCGGTTACCCCGGAGCGGATTCGTGAGAATGCGGACATCTTTGACTTTGAATTGACACCGGATGAGTTGAAACAGATTGATGCACTGGATTCAGATAAGCGGACGGGTCCACATCCGGATCAACTGTTTTGGGATTAAGTAGGTGGCGCTAATTGAATATAAGTGTTTGATGAACTACTTGTGATTGTTCCGGTTACGGAATCGTTCTTCGTGGGTTTAAGATGTAGCATAATCGGTCACGCTAAGACACTACTTGTGCAGAACAATCTTTCGATCGCCGTTATCCCCGGATTTTTTTGAAATTCCCTGTATCAAGGGAGAAATCCGGTGATAAATGCGAGCGCTCCGCTTCTCCAGCTTTTTTCTGCCCACTCCGTTATCGTGAAAATTACAAATCCATCTTTAGATTTGGTGGGTAATTAAGAAGTATAAGAAAAAGCAGCCGGATCGGGAAATATCCCTGATCCTGCTGCTTTTTGTATGTGAATTGGCTTAATTTTTTTTCGGGACTTCGCATCCGTCATCTGTGCAGATGCCACTGCCGTCTGTTTCTGTTGTGTTGGATTCAACCATGGTGAAAGGGGAACGGTCGTCCCATGCTTTTTGAATGGCATCCAGGAACACCTCGTCAGGCTGAGCGCCCGATACGGCGAACTTACGGTCGAATACAAAGAACGGTACACCGCGGATACCAAGTTGCTCGCCTTCTGCTTGGTCAGCACGGACATTGTCGGTGAATTGATCACTGGACAGCACTGCCGCAGCTGCGTCATGATCCAAGCCGACTTCTTCTGCTAACTGAGCCAACACTTCAGTGTCGCCGGAGTGTTTACCTTCAATAAACACAGCTTGGAAGATTCGTTCACTCAGTTCAAGCGCTTTGCCTTGTGTATCTGCCCAGTGTGTCAAGCGGTGAGCTGAGAAGGAGTTTGTAGGGATCATGGCATCGATATTGTATTCCAGTCCTGCCGTACGAGCATTGGCATTCATCTGGGCATTCATACCTTTGGCTTGTTCCACGCTCATATTATATTTGGCAGCCAAATATTCCGAATTGGTTTTGCCTGGGTTCAATGCAGCGTTTGGATCAAGCTCGAAGCTTTTGAATTGCAGCTTCACTTCATCACGGTGTGGGAACTGTTCCAGTACATTCTCCAGGCGGCGTTTACCGATATAACAGAAAGGGCACAGAAAATCAGACCATATCTCAATATTCATTTTATTAAAACCTCCATCATCCTTTTAGTTGAAACCAATATGGTTACAATTATAAAGCCACTTTCTATAATTCGCAAGGAGATTACTTTTTATCCCGATATGCCTTGGACCAATGGTAAGGTTGAATCTCATCCAGTCTCTTGAAGACCAGTTGGCCAGAAGGATCAAATACGGCAGCTTTGACTTCTTCGCCCCAGTAAAATAATCGTTCCTGGCATACACCGCAAGGTGTAAGGACCTTGAATTCTGAATGCTCGTCATCACGAGCGATACAGAGGGAGTGGGTGACACGTTCGTTCAATTTGTGGGCTTCCAGATAAGCTCCTGTTTCCATACATAGATGCGTCGCATCGTTGATGACCTCTGGAGCTACACTAATCAGCAGCGATCCAGCTTCGGTATAGACGGCACCCGCGCCGCCCCATCCCTGAGGATAACGTTGCTTCACAAATTTTGCAGCTGCATTGAACAATTGCTGTTCAATATTGAGTGGTTCAGTGTGTGATGTCATGTAATGCAAGTTCCCCTTTTTAAATCCAATTTAATTCATTTCGTGTATTTGTTTAGCTTGTCATTACGATATCGCTCATTGTGATGTTGCTGTTGAATTGTCTTCCTCTCGAAAGTGCTGAATCAAATCATAAGTAATGACCGTGTCCGAGACATGCAATCGCTTGGTTGCTTCATCATGACCGGGGCGGCAAGCATTGATGTCCGTTTTGTCGCGTGTGGACAGGTCATAACAAGCACCGCTCTCATAGATATAATCATCCGATGGAATATAGAATACAGAACCATCCGAGAATGTACCATTACGCAGCACAACCGTACGCCCAGACCCGTCATATACGTTGTTACCCATGTGATAATAGGACTGGTCGGATAAACCTAGCAAATGCATTACGGAAGGCGTGATGTCCAGTTGTCCCGAAGGTTCGTTGATGGTTCCGGCAGCTGCTCCGTCAGGTAAATGCACGAGCAGGGGAACCTCGTTCATGATCTGTGCCATATCCAGTTCGTTCAGCGAACGTCCCAAGAACTGTTCGTATTGTGATTGTTCCTTAATTGAGTTGTCGTGGTCTCCGTAGAACATAAAGATGGTATTTTCCCATAATCCCCGATTTTTCAGATCCTCGACCATCTTGCCGAGCGCCGAATCCACGTAATGAACGGACTGCAGATAGTTACCAAACATGGTTCCCTGGAACTCGCCTACATCCAGTTGCTGCTTCTCTTTTGGCAAGGCATACGGATGGTGACTGGTAAGAGTGATTAGGAAGGAATAGAATGGTTCGGTCACCTCACTACTCATTTTCTCAACGGATTGCCGGAAAAAGGATTCATCAGACAGGGACCAGCCAAGCGGGTCATCCTGTGCAAAATCATTTTTACTATAAAACTTGTCGTACTTCATGTTCTGATACATCGTATACCGATTCCAGAAGCCACTCTCATAAGCGTGAAATACGTTGGTGCTGTACCCGTTATCCTTCAGGATGGAAGGAAGGGAATCATACGTATGGTCTGCATAACGTACAAACGCGGATCCAACCGGAAGTGGATGTAGGGAAATGTTTGCGCCAAAATCGGCATCTGACGTTCTGCCCTGACCGGTCTGGTGGTAAAAGTGACTATAATACTGGCTTTCCTTCATCAGTTCATTAAAATGGGGCGTGATCTCCTGACCGCCAATGCTCTGGCCAATCATGAAGTTCATAAAAGCCTCACCCTGGACAATGATGACATTGCTGTCCTTATATTTTCCAAACAAGGCATCGTTCTGTGGTTCAGCTCCTTGCCTTTCAGCAAAGAATGCCTTTGCTTGTTCGACATCAGCGGGATCAGCCTGCGGCCCGGAGCCGATGTGGTCTTTGGCAAAGTTGTACAGATCATAACCGTGAAAAGCGAGCAGTCCGGTCACATTATACATGGATACATTCCACCAGTTGTTATCGAACAGGCCTTTGGCCCATGTTTTGCTGTAGAAATAAATCGGGCCAACCGCGAGGCCAAGTCCCAGCACAAGGGCGATGCTGCCAGCCGTGAGACGGCGGCGCAACCGTGCCTTGCCATCGTTATACGAATAACTCCCGTAACCAGTAACAGACGTACTGGAGTGCTTCGAACGGTAACGTCTGCTGAACAGTACGATAGCAGCGAACGGAATGACGACAAGCCAATCGGCAAAGAACCATAGATCGCTTGTGTAGATCAATGTAGCGATGCTGTCACCCAATGCGTCAACTTGTCTCGCCTGCAACAATACCGGGATGGTCAAGAAATCCTGGAAATAGCGATAATACACCATATCGGCGTAGATTAGTGCGGTAAGCAGCAGGTTAAGCACCACGAGAGACACGATCATTCCTCTACGTGGCAGCAACCAGGTCCAGAAGGACAAGAGTAGTAAAGATCCAATAGCAATGACTTTATCCAGCAGTCCCATCGTAATGTTATAAGCGTGAAGATTGTGATGGAGCCACATGAGTTTGAGCAGCATGAGCACAAGAAAAATAAGATATAACGTTAATGGATGATTTAGAAGCCCGCGTGGCATGGAGCTGCGCGTAAGCCGAGTGACAACCATATGTATGTCCCCCTTGCTTTTGTTGTTTTGTTATCGGAATGTAAAATAGGGCTCCATCCATTATAGCGTGGCCTCATGTGTTTTCAACTATGCCTCAGGGAGAATTGATTTCTGCGGAAGCGAAGACCGAAGTCGGTGAATTCATATGACTAGAATAACGCACAAAAAAAAGCGCCCCGGCCATAGATGGCAGGAGCACTTTAGATTCGAAATAATTATGAAGATTGTGGTGTTTTATTTCGTGGGGGCAGTGGGCCCAAATACTGATAGTACTGGGTTTCAATTCGTCCGTTGAACAACTTGCGACGCTTGTCTGCCTTATGACCGAAATACTCCTCGAAAGCTTTGGTTGACGTGATTGCAAAAAAGGACCATGTTGGCATGTCGAGGTAACTGCGCCCTAATGAGCGGAGCAACTTCTGAACTTCTTTTTCTTCACTCAAACGTTCACCATATGGGGGATTGGTAATGATAACACCATATTCACCCTGTGGTCTTGCGCGATGAGCGGGCAGGACGCTGACTTCAATATCTTTGGCGAACCCAGCACTTTTGATCGCTGCCATAGCAACTTCAATCGCTTCCGGATCAATATCGCTACCTGAAATTTGTAACGGGATATCGTCACGAACAGCATCAAATGCTTCTTCGCGCGCCTGTTCCCATAATTCTTCAGGAATGACAGCCCAGTCCTCTGAGTTGAAGGTCCGACGAAGTCCTGGTGCAATGTTCCAGCCGATCATAGCGGCTTCGATCAGCATTGTGCCTGATCCACAGCATGGGTCATAGAATGGACGAGATACATTCCAGCGACTGAGCTGAATAAGAGCGGCAGCAAGTGTTTCTTTGAGTGGCGCTTCGGTGACGAGTTTACGATAACCCCGTTTATGCAGACCTGGTCCCGTTGTATCTAAAGTAAGCAGGGCGCGATCGTTCAGCAGAATGACCTCAATCACATAACGAGATCCATCCTCTGGGAACCACTCTGTGTCATAAGTCAGCTTCAGTTTCTCTACGATTGCTTTTTTCACGATCCCTTGTGATGCAGGCACACTGCTTAACTGGGATTTTTGAGAACGACCCTCTACAGGGAATTCGCCGTCGGCTGGAATCCACTCTTCCCAAGGCAACGCTTTGGTGCCTTCAAACAATTCGTCGAAAGTCGTGGCAGGGAATTCACCCATTTTCACCAATACGCGATCCGAACTTCTCAGCCACAGGTTACAACGGCAAATATCAATATAATCTCCTGTGAAGAAAACCCGGCCATTGTCGATCGTAACATCTTCATACCCCAGTTGCTTCAGTTCCCGGGCAACAACAGCCTCGAGTCCCATCGCCGAGGTTGCAATCAATTGCAATTGAGCCATGTGATTCATTTCAACTCCATTTCAAGCTGGAGAAGGGAAATCCTTCTCTCTGCTGTATAGTAACGGTGCGGCCTTGCCGCTTTCCGTGAAAAAACTTACAATGAGAAATGCGGTGAACGTATGCACGCCTCTTTCGAAGTGATGCATCAGTCAACCGCCTGTGTTGATAACAAACATTTATTATAGAACATTGGCATCCATATGGAAAGCAGTCCAAGTGTCCAAGGAGGATTTTAGTGGTGAATCTGACCCCTGATGAATATGTAAATCAATTATTTCAAGAGGATGAGCTTTTGCTGAAAGTGAAAGAGGCCATCCGTTCGAACGGTATGCCGGAAGTTTCGGTTGCGGCGGCATATGGACGATTGCTCACGTTTCTAGCGAAGACATCCAAAGCAGAAGCTGCGCTCGAAATCGGCGTGCTGGGCGGTTACAGTGGGATCTGCATTGCGCGTGGTTTGCGTGAGAATGGAACCCTGACTTCGCTGGAACTGAAAGAGGAATATGCGGCAATGGCGCGTGGTCATCTGGAGGAAGGCGGTTTTGGCGAAAAGGTGGAGTACCGCATTGGCCCGGCGGCAGACAGCCTGGAGCAATTGGAGCAGGAAGGTCGCACATTTGATTTCTTCTTTATTGATGCAGATAAGGAGAATTATCCGGTATATCTTGACTATGCCATCAAGCTGGCTCGGCCAGGTGCTGTTATTGTTGGTGATAACTGTTTCCTGCGTGGTCGTACGCTGAATCCGGACAAGCAGGGTCCGGCCGTGCTGGCTGTTCGCCGTTTCAATGAACAGATGGCAAGTGACCCGCGTCTGGTGACGACGATGCTGCCGGATTACGATGGGCTGGTACTTGCTTGGGTGAAGTAAAAGTGGATATTTCCTAAAGATAAAACTCCGATGGAGCACGATCTCACGCTTTTATGTTTGTGAGGGGATCGTGATTCTGTACGGAGTTTTCTGAAAACAAAAAGAAGAGACGACACACCTTGAATCACAGGGAGTATCGTCTCTTTCTTTGTGTTTACAGATATCGTTATAGTAGTTCTATTTATACTTCAGGTGTTCCGTACGTTTCAAACCATTTTTTGATGGTGTCAAAATCATCACTGAAGGACAAACCCAGCATCAATAATACACGAGCTTGTTGTGGACTCAGGTTGTCGCCTGCAATGATACCTTTGCCACCGCCGTACACACTTCCTGAACCCGTCCGAGTGGTGGTCACAAAGATGACACCTTCTTCAATGGCTTTGGTACGAGCTTGTCCCATAGCTCTGGAGATACCGCCAGCTCCGGTACCGGAAGTCACAATTCCTTTGGCACCGCTGCTCACGAATCCTTCAATGGCTCCGCCGCCAGCTTCTTGATATGAGATCGCAATTTCTACTTTGGCCAGATCTGCCTTTGTGATTTTACTTAGATCAAATACGGGCTTCGCTGTGCCTTCAGGTTTCAAGGCACGTGCAGGAGCACGGTAGATTCGAATGTTTTCTTCATCAATATATCCTACAGCTCCGAGCATCGGCGTTTCAAACGTATCTGTTCGATAATCATTTGTCTTGGTTACACCGCGAGCGAGCTGAATTGTGTCATTCAACATGAGTACTGTGCCAAATGAAGTGGTACGACCACTGCCTGCAAGTTTGATGGCGTTGTACAGATTGGCTTGAGCGTCAGAACCGATGACGGTCCATGGACGCATGGAGCCTGTGATCACGACAGGTTTGTCACTCTGAACCGTCATATCGAGGAAATAAGCGATTTCTTCCATTGTATCTGTACCCGTGGTAACGACAACACTGTCATACGTTGCCAGAGCTTTGTCTACCGTCTGCGACAAGTCATAGAGGTCGGTCATGCTATAGGAACCTGAACCTGAGTTTCCGAATTGGAGTGTGCTAACATCAGCAATCTTCTGTTTATCCGGTAAGGCGTCTACCATCTCTCCAATCGGAAGTGTACCTGCCTTGTAATTCTGGAAGCTGGTGGCATCCTCGGATTGACCGGCAATCGTTCCGCCAGTTCCAATCACCAATACATTAGGAAGTGCAGATTGTTTGGAAGAGTCTGGTATTGCAGGAATGGAAGTATTGCGAGCCGGAGTAGTAGTTGCTGTCTGAACAGCACCTGTTGTGCCTTTCACCTCTACCGTAGCTGCGTGTGCGGCGTAGGTTCCAATGGGGGACAACGAGATGGTCAATGCTGTTAAAGCTGCGGTACTCCATACGGCCCAGGGACGAAGATTGGATGTTTTACTCATGAATAGCACTCTCCTTCAAGTAAGTTTGATGTTAAGTTTGTTAAGAAGAATATGTATACCATTTCAAATTGATTGTATTTTATGTTAAGTAATATGACAAATATAGATAACAATAGAGTAATCGGTTACATTCATAGATAATGAGAGTAAAATGATTGTTTATAAGGAATTATGAAAGATTATTCATTTTGGTTAGAGATAGAAAAGAAGCGGTTTTAGTATTTTTGAAGGAAAATAAGCCCTTTTAATGTTAATTAATATTACATAATGAGTCTTTTGTCCTGATAAAATGAAGCATTTTAATAAAAGAATGTCGAATTGGGACTCATATCAGAAGTAGGTAACAGAATGAGAGGATGATAGTAACGCATATTAGGTAATGGGGATCAATTACGGTCTAAAGAGTGGTTTCGTAATAGAGTTATGTTTATAATAGGGGTGATCACCATATGTAAATAAATATATAATATTGATTGGAGGAGAAACGATGAAACAGGCACCGAGAAAGTATGCAAATTACATTCCGATTCGGGAACTGGAGACTTTGGAAGAGAGGTTATCTCCCTTCAAGGTGTATGCAGAACTTCGTGATAACACTCCAGTCCGCTATGATGAGCATCGAGAATGTTGGGATGTTTTTGGTTATGAAGATGTGAAGTATGTTCTGAAAAATCCGAAACTATTCTCTTCTGCACGTGATCGTGCCAATACGAGCATGTTGACGACAGACCCTCCCAAACACAAACAGCTGCGTGATCTGGTGAACCAGGCGTTTACACCCAAGGCAATTGAAGCATTGGCTCCGCGTATTCAGGAAATCACAGATGAGTTAATTGCTCCACACCTGTCAGAAGGACATATGGAACTTATCGATGACCTTGCAACACCATTGCCCGTCATTGTCATTGCGGAATTGATCGGAGTCCCTGCGACGGATCGTCAAAAGTTCAAAGACTGGTCTGATGTATTGGTGAAAGGCGCGCGTGATGATAGTGAGCAGGCCTTCCAGGAGTTATTGGAGGAGAAAAAAAGAAATATGCAGGAGTTGCATATCTATTTCACTGGCATTATGGAAGAACGTCGGTTGCAGCCAAAAGATGATCTGATCTCATTACTGCTTGCTGCGGAGATTGATGGTCAGCAATTGACTTCAGATGAAGTGGTAGGCTTCTGTATTCTCTTACTTGCTGCCGGTAATGAAACAACAACCAACCTGATTACCAATGCGGTTCGTATTCTGTCTGAACAACCCGAGCTACAACAGGAGTTGCGCGAACATCCTGAGCGGATTACTTCTGCGATTGAAGAGACGTTGAGATATTATCCGCCAATTGTGGCGATTGGGCGGGTCGCCAAGGAAACTGTAGAGTTGAATGGTCAGACGATTCAAGCTGGAGAGCAGGTGATTTCCTGGGTTGGAGCAGCCAATCGGGACAGTGCCCAATTTGAAAACCCGGAAGACTTCATCTCTGATCGCAAGCCTAACAGGCATATGGGCTTTGGTTTTGGCATTCATTTTTGTTTGGGTGCACCACTCGCTCGATTGGAGGCAAGGGTAGTTCTTCATACATTGCTTCAGCACATGGGAAACATTCAACTTGTGTCTGGAACGGCTCTGCAACCGATACAAAGTGCTTTTGTATTTGGTGTGAAACATTATCCGATAGAATTCAATCTAATAAATAAATGATGAATGGCGCATGAATGACAAAAGCCGCTCTCAGGCCAATTAGGCGCTGGAAGCGGCTTTTTCAAATGAAAAATTAAGATGGACTATTTAAGAAATGAATAGGGAATCAGGATTCCTGAATAGAAGCAGGTTTGTTATACAATTTGAATCGGACCCAAACCATATTAAGCAGCAGCAGTCCGCCAGAGACGATAAACAGACCTTCGATCCCGATGAATCCTGCCATAAATCCTCCAATGATCGCTCCAAGCATGTTGCCCAGCGCCAGAGTACTCGTATTAAAACTGAATGCACGGCTGATCATGCTATCGGATGTATAGGAACGGATCAGGGCATTAACGCTCGGAAGCAAGCCACCCATGAACACACCCATCATGAAACGAACAAGAATGAGCTGCCACACGGTCTGAACAAATGCCTGCGGAATAAGCATGAGTCCTGTTCCTATGAGAGAGAACGTCAGCACCTTGTGAGGACCAATCCGGTCACTCAGTTTCCCGAGAATCGGAGACATCGCCATATTGGATAGTCCCGTAACTGCACCGACAAGTCCTGCCCAGAAGGCCACATTTACATCCGAAGCATGCAATTTTTGCACATACAGCGGCAAGAGTGACATGGGGCTAATCATCGCAAACTGCAACAGAAACGTCACAGCAAACAGTGCGGGCAGTTGAGGTGACTTGTTCAATTCCTTCAGACCGGACAATACGGATTGTGCCGGCAGTTTGGCTGCTTCTTGACGGTCAAACTTCTCTCTCACCAGGAACATGGCGAGCATGGAAGCAACAAAGATCAGTCCACCTGTAATGTAGAAAATGGGGCGGAAGCCTACCGCATCCGCTAACAAGCCACCAATGAGTGGACCCAGGATGGTGCCGGCAACCTGCCCGGACTGACTGATTCCCATGGCAAAACCCATGCGGTCTTTCGGTGTGGTACCCGATATCAGTGCAACAGCTGCAGGATTGAAACCGGAGATGGTACCGTTAAGCAAACGCAATAAGAGAAGCTGCCAAGGATTCTGTGCCAGACCCATAAGGGCAATTACGATGGCCATCCCGAATCCCGACCGCAGCAGCATAACTTTACGGCCATACTTGTCCGATAACTTGCCCCAGAGCGGTTGGAACAAAAATGAGGTGAGGAAATTGGCTGCAAAAATAAAGCCCGCCCAAATGCCAATTTCATGTTCGCCAACAACACCCAGATCTCTTGCGAGATAAAGAGACAAAAATGGGGTAATCATGGTCATGCCCGAATTGACCAAAAATTGTCCGAACCAAAGCACAATGAGGTTTACTTTCCACGTTTTCAAAGTGCTTTCACTTCCTTTCAAAGATATTTCTGTAATTCTCAAAAAAACACCATTCTTTCATTATAACATAATTGGCATATGAGGGATGGGTGTAAGGAATGTCATAGTATTGTCACGTAGAACGCATCTGCATGTGGTTGTTACGGCTGTTTAAAAAGGGCATAATGGTAATTATGAGTCCAAAAACTATTGGAGGCTTCTTACATGAGCTATAATGATCGACTGATTCGGGCAAGTTTCAAACAACAGGTAGACCGTGTCCCGGTATGGTACATGCGTCAAGCTGGACGTTACGATCCTGAATATCGCAAAATTAAAGAAAAGTACTCCTTGCTAGAAATCTGCAAACAACCCGAGCTGGCGGCTGAAGTTACACTCATGCCGGTACGCAAACTTGGTGTAGATGCGGCTATTTTGTATTCCGATATTATGAATCCGGTTGCCTCTCTGGGCATTGATTTTGACATTGTAAAAAATATTGGTCCAGTTATCGATAATCCTATTCGGTCCGCTGCAGATGTGGATCGGCTGCGTCCCATCGACGTAGAAGGAGATCTGTCACATATTCTGGAAACCATTCGAATTCTGGATAAGGAGCTTGATGTGCCTCTTATTACGTTTGCGGGCGCACCATTCACGATTGCGAGTTATCTGATTGAAGGACGACCTTCGAAAGGGTATATCCGCACCAAAACGATGATGTACAGCGAGCCTGAGGTGTGGCACAAGCTGATGCAGAAGCTTGGTGATATGGTTATTACATATGTCCGTGCGCATATTGCGAATGGCGGTAAGGCATTCCAGTTGTTTGACAGCTGGGTTGGAGCACTTTCTCCCAAAGACTTCAGAACATATGTGTTGCCTACGATTACCCGTATCTTTACCGAATTATCGGATTTGAATGTACCGAAGATTTATTTCCCTGGTGTTGCATCTGGTGAGTTGTTGCCAGCACTGCATAATTTGCAAGCCGATGTGATTGGACTGGACTGGAGAGTATCCATTTCGGAAGGGCGTCAACGTCTTGGCGGCAAATTTGCAGTACAGGGTAACCTGGACCCATATTTGCTGACTGCCCCGATGGAACTGATTAAAGAGCAAGCCAAAGTGATTATTGACGAAGGAATCAAGGAGCCGGGTTATATATTCAACCTCGGACACGGATTATTTCCTGAAGCATCGCTAGAGAAGCTCAGAGAACTAACGGCGTATATTCATGAATATTCTGCCGAAGCAATGAAGACTGGGGTGACGGTAACCAATGACTAATACTGTAGGTGTACTGGTGATGTCGTATGGCACACCGGAAAATATGGAGAGTGTTGAAGCGTATTACACACATATCCGCAGAGGACGTCCGCCTGAACCAGAGCAATTGAAAGAACTGACGGATCGTTATGAAGCCATTGTTGGCGGTGTTTTCCCACTTCGGGAGAACACAGACAATCAGGTCAAGGCCCTTCAAGAGACATTAAACCGCGATGAGCGTGGCACTGATGTGGAATTCCGTTGTTATCAAGGACTGAAGCATGCCTATCCGTTTATTGAGGATGGCGTGGAGCAGATGGCGAAGGATGGAATTCAGACAGCGATTGGTATTGTACTGGCTCCTCATTTTTCCACGATGAGTGTAGGCAGTTATATCAAACGTGCGCGTGAAAAAGCAGAAGAGCTGGGCGTTCATATGTCCTTTATTGAGAGTTATCATCTGCATCCAAAGTTAATTCAGGCGTTGTCCACACGTGTCAGTGCCAAGTTGGATGCGTTCGAAGAAGCTGGAGCAAAACGCGGAGATGTGAAGGTGTTGTTTAGTGCGCACAGTCTGCCGGCGCGTATTGTGGAGATGGGTGATCCATACCCGCAACAATTGCTGGAGACTTCGGAAGTGATTGCATCACGTGTAGGCATAACCAATTGGCAATTTACGTGGCAAAGTGCCGGACGAACAGCTGAGCCTTGGCTTGGACCGGATATTCTGGATACGTTACAGGAGCTTTCTCGTGAACAGGTAGAGGATGTGCTTGTTGCACCAATCGGGTTTGTCTCGGATCATCTCGAAGTGCTCTATGATCTCGATATTGAGGCCAAATCGATTGCCAAAGAGATCGACATGCGCCTGATGCGTATTGATTCTCTCAATAGCGATCCTCTATACATGGAGACCTTAAGCGACGTTATTATAAGCCAATGGCAGCAAGGGTCGGATGAGTAATGGGTGATAAGAAACGCCGTGTTGTTGTTGTCGGCGGTGGCCTTACCGGCCTCAGCGCGGCATTTTATATCCGCAAGCATTACCGGGAAGCAGGAGTTGAACCTGTGATTACTTTGGTCGAGAAAAGCTCGTCCATGGGAGGCATGATTGAGACACTGCACCGGGATGGATTTGTGATTGAAAAAGGGCCCGATTCTTTCCTGGCTCGCAAAACAGCAATGATTGATCTTGCCAAAGAATTGGAGATTGATCATGAATTGGTCAGTCAGAATCCGGAGTCGAAGAAAACGTATATCATGCAGCGTGGCAAGCTTCATCCTATGCCAGCAGGACTTGTTCTCGGTATTCCGACAGAACTAAGACCATTCTTGAGAAGTGGTCTGGTCTCTCCGGCAGGCAAACTGCGGGCGTTGATGGATTTTGTCATCCCGCCGCGTCGTACAACAGAGGATGAATCGCTCGGTTATATGATTGAACGTCGTCTTGGAGCAGAAGTGCTGGAGAACTTGACGGAACCACTGCTCGCAGGAATCTATGCAGGTGATATGCGGCGATTGAGCCTCCAGGCTACTTTCCCGCAGTTCGGAGAAGTAGAGCGCGATTACGGAAGCTTGATCCGGGGCATGATGACGGGTCGCAAACCGGCTGAGACGCATACAGGAACAAAACGAAGTGCCTTTCTGAACTTTCGCCAGGGGTTGCAGAGCCTTGTTCATGCACTCGTCCATGAGTTGCAGGATGTGGATCAACGTCTGAACACTGCGGTGAAGTCGCTGCAACGTCTTGATGGAGCGCAGACCAGATACCGTGTTGAACTTGGTAATGGCGAAATGCTTGAAGCCGATGATGTAGTGGTTACTGTGCCAACGTATGTCGCGTCGGAGCTGCTGAAACCTCACGTGGACACGGCGGCACTGGATGCGATTAACTATGTATCTGTAGCCAATGTGGTGCTTGCTTTTGAGAAAAAAGAGGTCGAGCATGTATTCGATGGATCGGGTTTCCTTGTTCCGCGGAAAGAGGGGCGTAATATTACGGCTTGCACGTGGACATCGACGAAATGGCTGCATACCAGTCCCGATGATAAAGTACTGCTTCGCTGTTATGTTGGTCGCTCCGGTGACGAACAGAACGTAGAGCTTCCGGATGAAGCGCTGACGAATCTCGTTCTCAAGGATCTGAGAGAGACGATGGGTATTGAAGCAGTGCCGATCTTCTCCGAGATTACAAGGCTACGTAAATCCATGCCACAGTATCCGGTGGGACACCTCCAACATATTGCTGCCCTCCGTGAGGAGCTTGGCAGCAAATTACCGGGTGTGTACATTGCAGGTGCAGGTTATGAGGGCGTAGGTTTGCCTGATTGCATCAGACAAGCGAAGGAAATGTCTGTTCAGGCTACACAAGAGCTTGCAGCAGATTAAGTACAGCAAGAGAGCTGTCTCAAACGTAGAATTATCTACTGGAGAGATGGCTTTTTTTATGTGAAGATCTGGAAGCTAACTGAGTTCATACCCTTTCAATCGATACAGTTCCAAGGAATGATGGAAATCCAGAATATGCCTGATATAATGGTATGTATGGCTGTGAAGAAGAAGAGGAGTTGCTTATGTATCCCCCAAGATCAGAGCGAAGTGTAAAGAAGAAAAAAGGTAGTAAACGCACCCGCAATACAATCACAATCATCTGGACAGTTAATATTGTATTGATCATTGCAATTGGTCTGGTGGGCATTTTTTATGTCATTAATACACGTCAGCAACAGGCAGACCAGCCGGTGAAACAAGAAATCGTCGATCAGGATCAGCCTTCCATTGGAGATGATGCCAAAGGCGGGGATCAAGTAAGTTCTCCAGACTCGGAATCCGATGAGACTTCGGAAGAAGAGCCCAAAGCTACGGATGAAGAGACAACAGCGGATGCAGATAAGACATCTGGAGTAGCGACACCTGACACTTCAAGCAATACCAATAGTGAGAAAACAGAATCCGGAACGAAAAAACCTACGGCAGATTCGACACCGTCCGGTACCAAGGGAAATGCAGGTGTGGATCAGGAATCAGGGACGTCGAAACCTTCCAATTCAGCGAAGGATGTCACAATTAACTTTGTTGGTGATATTCAATTTTCGGGCAAAGTTGCTGAACTGCTGGATAAAAACGGTTATGATTATCCCTTTGCCAAACTCGGCAGGTTATTCAAGGATGATGATCTTACCATCGGTAACCTGGAGACACCAATAACTCATGGTGGTACCAGTGCAGCTGACAAAACCTATGTGTACAAATCTTCGCCCAAAGCATTGGCGGCAATGGCCTCTGCGGGTTTTGATGCTGTCAATTTGGCTAACAATCATATTTTGGATCAGGGCGTAGAGGGCTTGGTGGATACGTTAACTTATCTCAAGGAATATGGCATAGCTCACACCGGGGCAGGTATGAACAGGGATGAGGCCTATGCACCAGCATATCTGGAACGCAAAGGCATGAAGATTGCATTGCTTGGGTTCTCCCGAGTTGTACCGGAAACGAGTTGGAAGGCGGAAGGCAATCGGGCTGGCGTGGCTGAAGCCTATGATTCCACAGGAGCAGTCAAAGCGATCCAGGAGGCCCGTAAGAAGGCTGATCTGGTGATCGTGGTTGCACATTGGGGAGAAGAACGTGTAAGTACTCCGAATAGTGACCAGACCCGATTGGCTCATGAGTTTGTAGATGCTGGCGCTGATCTGGTCATAGGTGGTCATCCTCATGTGTTGCAAGGGTTGGAGTACTATAAGGGGAAGTGGATTGCATACAGTACGGGAAATTTCATTTTCTCCAGATCAACAACCGAAGAGACTTGGAAAACGGCGGTATTTCAGGCTCGCTGTAGTCAAGATGCAGCTTGCAGCATGAAAGTTATCCCTTATGAGGCCGGGCTAGGTCAGGCCATTCCAATGATTGATGAGGCGAACAAACTGCTGTTGGAACAGATGGCAAAGCTCTCCCCGGGTATTCGATATGATGGGAATGGAGTCGCTTCGCCTAATTAAAAACCTTTTTGAGGAGGGAATCGAATGAACAACCTTTGTGTAGCACACCGTGGATTTTCTTCTATTGCACCAGAGAATACGATGGCTGCATTCCTGATGGCCATGGAGCGACCTGAAGTTCAGTGGATGGAGCTGGATGTGCAGTTGTCGCGTGATGGTGTACCAGTGGTCATTCATGATTTTACAGTGGATCGCACGACGAATGGCAAGGGTCTGGTTCGGGAAACTGATTGGGCTGATCTGCAACGTCTGGATGCCGGAGCATGGAAAAACAAGTCTTACAAAGGCGAACGGATTCCGGCGCTAAGTGAATTGTTAGATCGCTCGTGCGGCAGAGTACGTTTGAACATTGAACTGAAAACGCAGGGAGACATGTACCCGGGTCTGCCTGCGGCTGTTATACATGAAGTGAGAAAAAGACATATGCAAAATGATGTTGTGATCACATCATTTGAACCAGCCGCTCTGATCGAAGTGAAGAAACTTGCACCGGAGATCCAGACGGGGCTAATTATCGATGCACGACCAGGTGATCTGTTAACCGCGTTGCGGCAGATGAATTGTACATTCCTATCGATTGGATACACCAATGTAGACAAATCCTTAATGAACGAGATGCGGAGTGCAGGTATTCGGGTGATGGCTTGGACAGTGGATGACAAGACCATTATGAAGAAACTGGCGGCAGTTGATCCAGAACTGATGTTATGTACGAACCGTCCTGACGTATGGGAGCTGGCATTTCAGGAGACGAGCAGCCGATTTTTCAGACCTTAACTTTACTATATGCACTAATGAATCCGATAAAGGTGGTAATATACCCATGTTGACTAACATTCGCAATGTATACTGTGTAGGACGCAATTATAAACTTCATGCGGAAGAATTGGGTAACGCGGTTCCGGATGAGCCAATGATCTTTATGAAACCTTCCCATGCAGTCGTGCCCTTGAATGGTGAAACCCTTGGATTGCCTGCTACCAAGGGTGAAGTTCACTATGAAGCTGAATTGGTCGTGCAAATCGGCCGGAGTTATGAGCCAGGTATGGCGGTAGATGAGCTGGTGGATGCGTATGCATTTGGTATTGATTTTACGTTACGTGACGTACAGACCGTGATTAAGAAAAAAGGCCACCCGTGGACAGCGGCCAAAGGGTTCAAAAATTCCGCTCCGGTTACTGCATTTCAGGCATTCCCGGGTGCGGCAGCATTACTGGAGAAAGACTTTACATTGACCAAAAATGGTGAGGAAGTCCAGCGTGGTAATATTCGTAACATGATCTTTAGTTTACAGGATATTGTGGATTATGTAGGTCATCATTACGGCTTGGGGCCGGGCGATGTCATTTTTACAGGAACACCGGAAGGTGTTGGACCAACACAAGCAGGAGATGTGCTCGAACTGGCATGGGACGGCGAATCCTTGGGTGCCTGCACGATTGGGGCAGTGCAATAAGGATTACACATCATACCTGCTTGAAATGAATAGGTTACAAGAAAGGGGCGTGTATACGCTCCTTTTTGTCGTGCTATCGTGGATATATGTTTATACCTTCATCGTACGGATACGCTACTAATTTACGCCAAGCTGTATGCTGTGTTTGCGCTCTGTGTGACCAACTCTTCCAGTTCAGCTTGTTGTGCAGCATGTTGCTCCGAACTGATACTTCCACTTGCGAGCCGTTCATCCAACTGCTCTCTGAGCTGTCTTACTTGAATAGCAATGACCTCATCCAAATTCCCGTTATTTTCTTCCGTAATCGTCCTCAGTGATTTGCCGCTGTACAGTTCTTGATAGAGATCCGCTTCTGAAGCCTGATTCAGAGCGTCGAGCAGCTCATCACTGCTTCCCTCACGAGTGTCCAAGTCAACGATGGACCATTTAGCAGTAGGTATGGGAGAGATGGCGGATTGGCCCCATGCTGTTCCAGCGAAGGACATAGTGACAATCATTGTGCCTATAATAATGACTCTTTTCATATTCATATGGATAATCCTCATTTCTGTAGTTGAGTACGAACTGAATCGTAGCTTGTCGTTGATGTAGTTGTAGATGTTTCGATCTGAGAATAGTGTAAACGGGAAACCTGAAGTGAAACTTAAAACAGGATAAGTAATTTCAAACCGGCGGGTAATGACTGTAAAAGTAGATCTATATTTTAATTCTCACTTGACAGGTTGGGTTAGTTGGTTATATGATAATCTCAATTATTTTAATACTCATTAAATGAACAGTGAACTAATTTGAACTGAAAACTGCATTGAGCTGATTGGACCACCAAAGGCTCCCGGGACTACTCCTCTAAGGAATGTCCTCGGGGGCCTTTTTTTGTATCTTTATTGAAGCTTCAAACGATCAAGGAGGTTATGAAATGAGTGATAGAGACTGGGAAGCGTTGGAGCGGACGGATTGGTTATTTCGCAAAATGGTCAGACGATTTGTCAAAGAGCGGGATCGCATCTCTGTAGAAGGTATCAGCCTGCCAGGCATGCTTATCCTGCACAAAATCATTCGTGAGGGAGAACAGCGGCTTGGAGATCTGGCAGAACAGTTGGACTTTACATCCGGTGCCATTACTGCTCTAACCGATAAGTTGGAAAAAAAGGGACTCACCATCCGCAGACGAAAGGAAGACGATCGCCGGACGGTTTTACTGGACATCACATCCAGCGGGCGGGAGATGTATGCGAGAAACAGCAACATCGGTGCCCGATGTATCACGCTTCTGTTTGAGGGTTTTACGAGTGAGGAACTGGAGCAGCAAAGTCAATTCTACGAGCGGGTAGTAGCGAATCTGGAGGGATTCTCGGACACGGTGCTGGAATTGGCGGAGAGCAACGGGATACAAGAACATAATCGGTCCTCCACAAGTGACCTTGAGCAGAAGCAGCGGGACAATACCGGGAAGAGGAACTATCTCAGTTATTGAGGTTGGGTCAATGTAACGACATTTTGATATACCACAAACATTCTAGGGAGAGATGATCAATGGGACACTCAACAATATATCCAACTGGAGCGACGTTATACAATCCGGATAAGGCTTGGGGCGGTTATACCGTTTATCAGGCAGGTGAAGAAGGCGTAGTATTGATCGATATGAATGGCAAGGAGGTTCACCTGTGGAAAGGATTGTTAGGTTTTCCGGCCAAAATATTACCTGGCGGCTACGTGCTGGGCAGCACGGGTCGGAGAGATCCGAAGTTCGGTATTCAGGATAATGTCGATCTGGTCCAAGTGGATTGGGACGGCAACATTGTATGGAAATACAATAGCTACGAACACATCGAAGATCCGGGGTATGAGCCACTATGGTATGCCCGCCAGCATCATGATTATCAGCGTGAGGGGAATCCGGTAGGTTATTATGCACCTGGCCTTGCGCCAAAGACGAAGAGTGGTAAAACACTTATTCTGGCACACAAAAATGTGAGTAACCCGCAAATTTCAGATAAGCCATTGCTTGATGATGCCATTATCGAAGTCGATTGGGAGGGGGAGGTACTCTGGGAGTGGCTGCCTAACGAACATTTTGAAGAATTAGGTTTTGATGAAGCTGCTCGAAATGTCCTGTTCCGTGATCCGAATACACGTTCTTTCGGTCATATGGGTGTTGGTGTTGGTGACTGGTTACATATTAATTCTGCTTCTTATGTCGGACCCAACCGTTTCTATGAAGAAGGAGACGAACGGTTCCACCCCGACAATATTATCTGGGATGCCAGAGAGGCCAACATTATCGCCATTACAGACAGACAGAGTGGAAAGATCGTGTGGAGATTAGGGCCAGACTATACTTCACCTGAAGTGAAACACATCGGCACAATTATCGGGCAGCATCATGCACATATTATTCCCCAAGGTCTACCGGGTGAAGGGAATTTGCTCGTATTCGACAATGGCGGGTGGGCAGGTTACGGCCTTCCAAATCCGGCTTCTCCATTTGGATTGAAACATGCGATTCGGGATCACTCCCGTGTACTGGAGATTAACCCGGTCACCCTGGAGATTGTCTGGCAATATACCTCGGCAGAAGCAGGTTTCTCGGTTCCGACGGATTCTTATAAATTTTATAGCCCATACATCAGTTCCGCCCAGCGTTTACCTAACGGCAACACCCTAATAACCGAGGGTTCCAATGGCAGATTGTTCGAAGTGACAGCGGAGCATGAGCTGGTATGGGAGTATGTTTCTCCTTACACCGATGGGCGGAATACCAATATGGTCTATCGCTCGTATCGAGTTCCTTATCAGTGGGTTCCACAGTTGGAGAAACCGCAGGAAGTTGCGATCGAAGCTATTGATGTCTCTACCTACAGGGTCCCGGGAGCAGCACCCAAAGGTTCTGCATCCATCGTGAGCGTAGAGACAACTCTTCCATTTGTGGAGGGTGCAGCCTGTGTGGCAACGTCGGATGAAGGCAAGTCAGGCGGCTAGGCGTCAAGAATCATGATTAGATCGAATGGGGTGTATATTGTGAGAAAACCATCCATAGTAACCGGCATATTGATATTATTTCTGGCTACGGCACTCCTATTATCCGGGTGCAGTTCAAACGCAGCAGGATCTGGAGCAAAAGACGCTACCGGCAAGAATACCGATAATGTAAAAATTCGAATCGCAGATACAAGTACGAACCCAACGTTCAGGGTAGCCATTGCCAAAGGTTTTTTTGAAAACAGGGGCATTGATGCAGAGAGTATTACGTTTGGCTCACCAGCTGAAGGTGTAAATGCACTATTTATCAAACAGGTAGATATTGCGTACGGGGCGGACTTCCCTGTATTAAATGCTTTGTCTAAAGGGGAATATTCAGTCATCGCTTCTGCAGGCCAGACTACGGATGAAGCGGCAGCCGCCTGGAAGCTGTATGCAAGGGAGGATATTCAGAGTGGAGCGGATTTGAAGGGCAAGAAAGTGAGTTTCATTCGAGGCACATTTATTCCGTATCTATGGGATGAATATTTGAAAGATCAGGGGGTGGCGCTGAGTGATGTGACGCAAATTGGTCAGGGGGCTTTTGATGAGGCCTACATCGCACTGAAACAGGGAGACCTTGATGCCGCTTGGGTCATAGGTTCCGCGTTAACCGATAAATTCGATGCACTCGAAGGAGTACATCAGCTGACGGATATGTCTCAGACGCCTATACGCCTTGGTATGGGACTGGTATCAAGTAATGAATTCATCCAGGCAAACCCTGAAAAGATCAGTGACTTCCTTGCGGCGCTGGATGAAGCATCCACGTATGCTCAAGCGCATCCTGAAGAGGTTGCCGATCTGATGTATCAAGAGACCAAACAGCCTAAAGATGCCACATTGAAAGACCTTCCGATCAATCCATGGGAAGTTGGATTTACGCAGGCTGCTTATGATAGTTTGGCAGGTCAGAAGCAATATATGGTGGACACTGGAATCATCGAACAGGATTTTGATCTCGACACCAAACTCGATCTGACTTCTCTCCAGCAGGCTCTGCCGGAAAAAGTGACATTTAGTAAATAATTCTTATGGAAATGGGAGGTGTCCGTTATGTCCTTACCTGCAACTCAGCATACCATTCATATTGAACAGCTTCGGAAAACGTATCATGCCCCGACCAATGGGGATGTGCATTATATCATTAAGGATGTCGATCTGGTTATCAAGGGAGGAGAGTTCTTTGTCCTGCTTGGTCCCAGTGGGTGTGGGAAGTCAACGTTGCTGAATATGATCGCTGGCTTTATCTCCAAGTCAGGCGGACAGCTCAAGGTAGACAACAAGGAGATCGACAGACCGGGCAGGGATCGGGCGATGGTGTTCCAGCAGGCGGATTCTTCTCTCTTTCCATGGCTAACTGTGAGGGAAAATGTTGAATTCGGACTTCGAATGTCCAAGGTGTCTAAGACAAAACGACGTGAGATCTCTGATCGATACATTCAGCTTGTTGGATTGAGTGCTCATGAGGGGAAATTTCCGAAAGAACTCTCGGGTGGCATGAAGCAGCGGGTCCAATTGGCCCGGGTACTTGCGAATGACTCGGCGATCTTGCTGATGGATGAGCCATTCGGTGCGCTGGACGCAATGACGCGGCGGACCATGCAGAAAGAACTGGTTAAAATTTGGAAAGAAACACATAAAACCGTTATCTTTGTCACTCACGATATTCAGGAGGCGTTATTGCTTGGTGAGCGCATAGGCATTATGTCTGTAGGTCCATCTTCGAATATAACGGATATTTACCACAACAACTTACCTTACCCGAGGAACATCGCCTCGTCTGAGTTCAACACCCTGTATGACCGAATTCAAGGCCACTTTGAAGAATAATTGAGGTGATATACAAGATGAAATGGTTGGAGAAAAAATGGGTGTCTATCCCGCTTCTATGGGTAACGGTCATCTTAATCTGGCAGCTTGGTGCCCTCATCTATGGGCCTGACGTAATCCCTGGTCCGTGGCACACGATCCTGGGAGCACGCGAACTGATAGCTGACGGTACGCTGATGGAGTATATCGGAATCAGCTTCACTCGTGTACTGGCGGGCTGGGTACTCGGAAGCATCATTGCTATTCCGGTAGGGCTGATTATTGGCAAAGTTCATCTCATCCGGCTGTTCGCGGAACCGTTCCTTAACTTTATACGTTTTATCCCGCCGATCGCCTTTATTACCTTATTTCTGGTGTGGTTCGGAATTGGTGAGCAATCCAAGATCGCGCTCATTATGTATGCAACCTTCTTCATTGTTGTATTGAATACACTGACAGGTGTACTCTCCGTTGAAGAAGACAAAATCCGTTCGGCCCGCAGTATGGGAGCCAATGAACGGCAGATTCTGCTGCATGTGATTGTTCCGGCGACAACCCCGTATATCTTCACAGGTGTGCGACTGGCGATGGGAACCTCGTATATGGCCATAATCGGTGCTGAGATGATTGCCTCGAATGAGGGAGTGGGTTACTTAATCTGGAACTCCAGACTCTTTTTCCGAACAGATTGGATCTTTGTCGGGCTGATTTCCCTGGGTTTTATGGGATTCCTGACGGATCGATTGTTCAACTGGTTTGGTCGCAGAGTACTCTACCGATATGGGGTCATTGGAGGAGCGAAGCGGGCCTGAAACAGAACTTGGGAACACCGAATTCCAGACGTTACTTGAAAAGGGAAGTTATCTTGTTTTTAACGTTTGATCAATAACCTGTTTTGGCACTTCTACACGAGGCCAAAACAGGTTTTTTGTGTGCTGGCGTAAGGAGTTTCGGCATTGGGATCAAACCGTGGTATAATTGAATTTCAAAAATACAATAAACGTCATGCGGGCTGTACATACGCTGCATGCAGGAGACATTATGGATTGGATTATTGGCGCCGTATGCGCTTCTATGGTGGCAGGTGCTGCCTATGCGAAAAAGTCGCTAACCTTGTCTGGCTGCCTGGCAGCCATCATGATGGGAACGATATATTACGGAGCGGGTAACCTGTTCTGGTTTGGCACGTTATTGTTGTTTTTCATTACTTCAACGTTGCTCTCCAGGTTTCGTAAAGATCGGAAGCAGGAGCTGGAGAAATCCTATGCCAAGTCAGGAAATCGGGATGCTGGGCAAGTGATGGCTAATGGTGGAATGGGCATGTTCCTATGTCTGGGATACTGGATATTTCCACATCCGGCATGGGTATATGCTTTCATTGGTGTAATGGCTACCGTTACATCGGATACATGGGCAACCGAAATTGGGAGTCTCAGTCGCAAGCCGCCGCGCTCTGTGCTCACGTGGAAGGTACTTACGCCAGGTGCTTCAGGAGGTGTTTCACTTCTTGGCACCGTGGCTGCAGCCGTAGGCGGGGCTCTGATTGGTGCGGGAGCATTCTTGTTTTCCTGGATCGCCGGGATAGAAGGGCTTAGTCTGTTTAGTTGGACTTTTGTCGGTCTTGCAGGCGGGTTGGCAGGGGCTTTTGCCGATTCCTATCTGGGCGCAACTGTGCAGATGATGTATCGTTGTACTGTGTGTGGCCGTGAAGTTGAGGTACATGAACATTGCGGGCATCCAACGGTGCGGGCTCGTGGCTGGGCATGGATGAGTAACGACCTGGTGAACGTGCTTAGCTCGGTGATCGGCGGATGTGTGGCGATTGGTTTAGGTAACATTTTGGCGTTGTAGGGGGGAGTACATTTTGAGCACTGTACAGGGAGACAAATCGGAGGCTATTTTGGATGCGGCCTATGGTATTTTTGGCTCGAAAGGTTTTTATGAGACCAAAATGTCTGATATTGCAGACGAAGCCGGCATCGCAAAAGGCACCATTTATTTATATTTCAAAAGCAAGGAACAATTATTTATCGCAGTATCCAAGCGGGATTGTAACAGTTTTATCAGCCGTCTTGAATATGCTTTGAACTCGTATGAGAACACAGGTGATAAACTTGGAGCAATAGCCAAGACCCACCTTACGTATTATTATGAGCGTCGCAATCATACCAAGCTCTTTTTTATGGCACCCAATAATGATCCGGATCTGATGAAATTCATGAAGGCATTCATGAATCAATACATGAGTATGGTGTGTGAGGTACTGGAGAGTGCAAGTGTACCTGAGCCTGTATTGCTCGCTGAAGCATATATCGGAATTCTGGACCGGCTGAAGATGGATATCATGTTGAATCCGGAGTTTAATGAGGAACATCTGAACAAACGAATTGCTTTTGCAGCAGCGTTGTTTCTGGATGGATGCCGTTCTTTTTTACAAGTTTAAAGTAAGTGCGCGGATGTACGTAATATTGAATTTTAATTCACAGAGAAGTGGGTACGAGCAATGAACATAATGACGGTAGAACAAATTGCAAAAAGTTATGGTGAAAAAATATTGTTCAAGGATGCTTCATTTGGTATGGCTGATCAGGACAAGATTGGTGTCGTTGGGGTAAATGGAACCGGTAAATCCACGTTTTTGCGTGTGATATCGGGTATGGAACCCGCAGATGCGGGACAGATCTCCATCGGTAATGACGTACGTATTCAGTTCCTGGCGCAAAATCCGGATATCAATCCGGATAATACGGTACTGCAACAAGTATTCGAAGGTGACAGCATGGAAATGAAAACCGTGCGTGAATATACGGAAACGATGGAATTATTGGAACTGAATTCGTCCGATCCAGCGTTGCAAGAGCGATTATTACGTTTGAATCAGCAAATGGAGCAGCTTCAGCTCTGGCAGATGGAGAGTGAAGCGAAGAGCATTTTGTCCAAATTGGGTATTCGTCAATTCGATGCACTGATGGGCACATTGTCTGGTGGACAACGCAAAAGGGTAGCACTTGCTGCTGCGCTGATTCATCCTTGTGAACTGCTCATTCTGGATGAGCCGACGAACCATATTGATAACGATTCGGTCGTTTGGTTGGAGCAGTACTTGCAGAAGCGCCGCGGCGCACTGCTTATGATTACGCATGATCGGTATTTCCTGGATCGTGTGGCGAATGTCATGCTGGAATTGGATCATGGACGTTTGTTCCGATACGAAGCGAACTATACACGTTTCCTGGAACTGAAAGCGGAGCGCGAAGAACGGGAAGCTTCTTCCGAACAGAAACGCAAGAACTTGCTTCGGACAGAGCTCGCATGGATTCGTCGTGGTGCCAAGGCACGGACGACAAAACAAAAAGCGAGAATTGATCGCTTCGAACAACTCAAAGACCAACAAGGAGTCCAGCGCTCGGGTTCATTGGAAGTATCCGTTGGCTCCACTCGTTTGGGTAAAAAGATTCTGGAGATCGAGCATCTTTCCAAATCCGTGGGTGGCCGCACGCTGATCGAAGATCTGAGTTATATTGCCGTACCTGGAGATCGGGTAGGGATTGTCGGACCGAACGGTAGTGGTAAGTCCACGTTGCTTCAGATGATATCTGGCAAGCTGGAACCTGATGCAGGTGTGGTTGACGTTGGTCCTACGGTCAATCTGGGTTATTTCACACAGGAACATCAGGAGATGGACGAATCTCTTCGTGTGATTGAGTACATCAAGGAAGTGGCCGAGAATGTGAAAACAGCTGATGGCTCTCTGATTACAGCATCCCAGATGCTGGAGCGGTTCCTGTTTACTCCGGCATCCCAGTGGACGCCAATCTCCCGTCTTTCTGGTGGAGAGAAGCGTCGTCTGTATCTGCTGCGTGTGCTGATGGCTGCTCCGAATGTATTGCTGCTGGATGAGCCGACGAATGATCTGGACATCCAGACACTCGCTGTACTGGAAGACTACCTGGATGATTTCCCCGGTGTTGTCTTTGTCGTATCCCATGATCGCTATTTCCTTGATCGTACTGTGGATAAAGTATTGTCTTTTGAGGGCAACGGTGCTGTACGTGTACACGTCGGCGACTACAGTGAATATGCGGAATGGATGCTGAAAAATGCACCCGGAGTTACTCAAGAGAGTGACACAGGAGCGGCGAAGGTGAAGCAGTCATCGGAGAAAACGACTCCTGCTGTGTCAGCGGCTAAACCGAAGTTGAAATTCAGCTTCAAGGAGCAACGTGAATACGACCAGATTGATGAAAATATTGAGAAGGCTGAAGCCAATCTTGTCCGGATTAACAAAGAGATGGAAGAGTCGTTTAGTGATTCTGCCCGTCTGCAGGAGTTGATGGCGGAGCAGGTTGAGGCTGAACGTCATCTGGATGAATTGATGGAACGCTGGACCGTTCTGAATGAACTTGCAGAGCAGATTGAACAGAGCAAGTCTTGATTTATAACTAAACATCGCCCTTTCTTCTACAGTGACTTTATGTCGCATAGGAGGAGAGGGCGTTTTTTGTCTGCAAATTTGCGCATTAAAGTGAAACGTTCTGTATGTTCATAACGTTTTATAAGTAAAGAATTCCATAGAAGGGAGAGAACACCACACTTATGTATAAGGAAATTAATGAACAATTGGCAGTGCTCAAGGAAAAGGGGAGAATTTACGAGAAATGGACCAAACGTCTGGAGAAGCTTCAAACGGAGGAAAGCGAATGGGAAGCAAAGGTAAAACGTCGTCTGGAGCATCTCCAGAAGGAGCAGAAGGACGTTGATCGACTGAACAGTATGACATTGTCAGCATTTTTCTATCAATTGATTGGCAAAAAGACAGAACGGCTGGAGAAGGAAGAAATGGAACTCATGGAGAGCAAGGCTGCATACGACACCGCTTGTCGCATGTTACAAGACGTACAGGAGCAACGAATTCATGTGGAGCAGGAGTTAGAGGGCCAACGGCAGTATCAGTACTGGCAGAGCGATTACAACGCGCTGTGGGGGAAGAAGGAAGGTCGACTGCTGGACCAGGATGCGGAATTGCAACACATGGCTGAGAATCGGGAACATCTGGCGAGTGAGCTTCAGGAACTGGATGAAGCTTTCCGGGAGGGAGAATATCTGCTCTATGCTCTTGAACGTGCCGAGAAGGCTTTGTCTTCGGCAGGTAATTGGGGGATATATGACATGATGGGCGGTGGAGTCATCTCCACGCATATCAAGCGAGGAAGAATGGATGACGCTCAGGTCGCCATCATGGATGCAGGTAAGCGTCTACGACGTTTCCAGAAGGAGTTGGAGGATGTAGAGATGGCTGTACACGCGGATCTGCATCTGGGAAGTCTGCTTTCATTCGCAGACTATTTCTTCGATAACCTCTTCGTGGACTGGATGGTTCAGGACAAAATTCGCAAAGCCGAACGTCAGGTGAAGGATGGACTGAGTGCAGTTCGGAAAACCATGCATGTGTTAAGAAATGAAATGCGTGACCATAAGGCAGAGTTAGAGATATTGGATCGTAAGTATCATGCATATGTCGAACAGGCAGATTAAAAGATATGACAACAAAGGCCCCTTCCAAGCACAACAATTCAGTGTGCTTGGAAGGGGCCTTTTTGATTAGACAAGACATATGAATGTCACCATAATGATTTCGTAGAAAAATGATTCTGTTTTACTTGGTTGTAATGTAGGCTGCGAGCAATCGTGCCGTATTCAGGACAGCATCCTTATGTGTACGCTCCATGGAATGAGATGCATGAACTCCAGGACCGATCAGTGCTGCACGGATATTGTTTCCTCCGCGTAATGCTGCACTGCCATCTGAGCCATAGTGGGGATAAATGTCGACGACGTAATTCATCCCATCTTGTTTGGCCAGTTCAATGAGACGACTGGTCATATCGTAGTCATACGGGCCAGAAGAATCTTTGGCACATATAGAAACGTCGGTTTCTTTACAGCTCAGGTCATCACCCATAGCTCCCATGTCTACAGCGATCATTTCACTGATTTCCGCAGGGATATACGATGCGCCATGTCCAACTTCTTCATAGTTCGAGATAAGCAGAGAGACGTTATGTAATGGTTTCCAGCCTTCACGATGTGCAGACTCAAGGATGCCAAAGAGGGCAGCCACGCTGGCTTTGTCGTCCAGATGACGTGATTTGATATAACCACTCGGCGTGATGACTGCGCGAGCATCAAAGGAGATAAAGTCGCCGACAGAGATCCCGAGTTTCAACACATCTTCCTTGGAGGAGACGACCTCATCGATTCGAACTTCCATATGGCTCTCGGACCGTTCAAAGCTACGTGCATCCGGATAAACGTGGACAGACGGATGAAGGGAGAGAATGGTGCCTGTGTATGTTTTTCCATCCCGGGTATGGATGCTGCAATATTCGTTTTCAATACTTTGCATCGAAAAGCCACCGACAGAGGTAAGCTTCAATGTGCCGTAGGATGTAACCGAGCGTACCATGGCCCCTAGCGTATCCACGTGAGCGCTTAAAGCGATTGTCTTGGAAGAGTCCTGTCCGGGCAATGTAAGCACCGCACCGCCCTTGTTATTCAGCTCACAAGCGATGCCTAGTGCGGCTGCTTCCTTCCGGATCATCTCGATAATATGATGTGTGTAACCACTTGGGCTTGGTGTATCCAACAATTTTTTTAGAAAAGACAGAACGTATGATTCATCAATTGTAAAACTCATTGTGTAATTTCCTCCTCGGATCATGGGTATGGTGTGAAACAAAATACAGCCTGTCTGGGGGAGAGAATGTGATACTACCATTCCTGACTCGCCAGCAGGCTGTCTCTGATTGGTTACAGTGTTCCCGTAGGGTTTCCTTTGCGCTGACTCTGGATCGAATCATTCTCCAATAGGCTGTCGGATTCATTTGAGTCAAGCGAATCCATCGATTTGAAAGAATCCAACGTAGATTTGCTTGTCGCGGAACTTTCCAATTCAGATACACGCAATTTCAATTGTTTGTTCTCGCGTTGCAGTCTGTATTGGCGATAGATGCCATATGACCCTACAATAATTCCACCGATCAGGGTACAGCCGAGAATCAGCAAGATCAGCGGGATTTGTACCGTGTTAAATAACAGGTTGACTTGTACGGAATCCACATTAATAACCGCAAAGATTCCCGTGAGCAGTGCAAAAACAAGACCTGCTATGAGTGCCCATTGCATTTTCATGGTGTTGCCTCCTTGTTGAACAATTGAGAACTAGATATGCATTACCCATATTCGGGTATGTTGCATCTTGCAATGATGATAAAATCCCCTGCCCGAACGGGCAAGGGATGCAGGTCACATGGAAAGACAACCTTATTTGGTTAGTTGCTCCATCTGTTCAATCAATTCCTTGAACACACTCATAGCTTCACGAATTGGCTGTGGTGTAGACATATCCACACCTGCTTTTTTCAGAATGTTGATGGAGTAATCACTGCCACCACTCTTCAGGAAGCCAAGATATCGGTCAACAGCTGGTTGGCCTTCTTCCAGGATTTGCTTGGAAAAGCTTGTTGCTGCGGAGAAGCCTGTAGCATATTTGTAAACGTAGAAGCTGTTATAGAAGTGGGGAATACGAGCCCATTCCATTTCAATTTCTTTGTCAACAGCCATGCCTTCTCCGTGATATTTAACGTTCAGATCATAATAGATCTCGGATAACAATTGTGGTGTTAATGCGTCACCTTGTTCCGCACGTTCATGAATGATTTTCTCGAATTCAGCAAACATGGTTTGGCGGAATACTGTTGTACGGAATTGATCGGCATAATAGGTCAGCAGATACAATTTTTCCTTTGGGTCTGTTGATTTGTTAAGCAGATAATCCATCAGCAACGCTTCGTTGGTTGTGGATGCAACCTCAGCCAGGAAGATGGTGTACTGTGCATCACGATACGGAAGTGTTGTATCCGAGTAATGTGAATGCAGAGCGTGACCCATTTCATGTGCGAGTGTGAACATGCTGTTTAGGTTATCTTTGTGATTCAACAAGACATACGGGTGAGTGCCGTAAGCGCCCCAGGCATATGCGCCTGAACGTTTATTTTCATTCTCATATATATCGATCCAGCGGTTATCATATCCAGTCTGCAATGCGTCAGCATAGTCCTTGCCGAGTGGTTTCAGACCGTCTTTAACCGTTTGTTTCGCTTCCTCATAGGTAATATCCATTTTGTATTCGTCTACGAGTGGAGCGAACAGATCGTACATGTGCAATTGATCCACACCCAGCAACTTTTTGCGCAGGTCCATATAACGATGCAATAACGGAAGGCTCTCGTGAATGGTGTCTACCAGATTGGTATACACATCCGTTGGGATGTTATCTCCATATAGGGACATTTCCATCACGGAAGGGTACTTCCGAACATTAGCATAGAACATATTTTTGGTTACATTTGCATTCAGGGCAGCCGCAATTGTGTTCTTCTGTTTGGCATACGTTTCGTATACCGCTTTGAAGGCACGTTCGCGAACTTCACGGTTAGGGTTCTCCAGGAACTGAATGTAGCTGCCGTGTGTCAGCTCAACTTCGTTACCATGTTCATCCTTGATTCTTGGGAACTTGAGATCGGCGTTATTCAGCATGCTGAAGATTGTCTGTGGTGCTTGTGAAAGGTTGCCTACCTGTGCAAGCAAAGCCTCTTCTGCTTGGCTAAGAACGTGGGCTTTTTCGCGTTTCATCTCTTCCAGCGTAAATGTATAAGCAGAAAGTTTTTCGTTTGCAATAAATGCGTCCAACTGATCATCCGGCAGGGAAAGAATCTCCGGTGTGACAAAAGAAAGTGCTTCACCAACCCGTACGCCTAATTTCTGGGCTTTTTGGGACAGGTTTTGATATGTAGGATTCGCTGTGTCTTCATCTTGATGCATACGTGCGTACACAAAGAGGCGTTCTATTTTGAGGCTGATCTCATCTTCGAATTCGAAGCAAGATTTGAGTACATCAGGTTGATTCAGTTTGCCTTGGAATTCGGAGGCCTTCTTGGTCAAAGACGATACTTCTTCATATTCTTGATCCCAGGCTTTCTGATCGGCAAATAAATCTTCCAGTTTCCAGCTATGTTCAGCCGGCACCTCGGAACGTTTCAATAATTGACTCATGGAAATCCTCCTTTGATGATCTGATGAATGTATGGACGAAGCTGCCTTCGTCTCGCTTGCCTGTGCGGAGAGAGACGAAGGAATCAGACTAAGTACCAGGATAACAGATAGCGATTTCTGGTATTTCAACGGCCTTCCTCCTTACGATACGAATAATCTCGTATAGTATGACCTTAGGCACGTTGAAATATTTGAGCATCTGGGTCCCCGTGATTAGGCTCCCATGTTATACAGAAAATAAACGATCAGGAAAAAGGCGAAACAAATGAGCAGGGTAGCAATAAGCGCCATTCCCCGTCTTAATCGATCCGGGATGGAATTGCGTCCCAGAATAAGCACAATACCAAGAGAGAAGGCAAGGATAATAAAGATGACGACATTGCTTGAGTCAAGCTGCATGGGTTAGACCCCTTTGAAGGCAGCCATCAATTGACGCCATTCATCCTCACGGTTCTCAAAATCTGCTTTTGGAAAACGGCGTTCAGCCCAGTGCATTAATGCAGGACGGCTAAGGAATGTATGGCATTCTTCGCCCCACTCTTCCGAAATTTCTCGCAGTACGAGATATTTGCCTTGAACTTCTACGGTCATCATATTCCACTTGTCTGTTTTGTATATTTCATGTTTTTTTATCATAGGTAGTCTCCAAACTAACGGTTTTGGTAAAATGATACCGTACCCTACGATTCAAAGCAAATTTTTTCGACATTTATGGAAAGATAAATTGCAAAATGGAAGCCCATACAGTATAATAAGGGTATTCGCCATAGATGGCGATATTTTTAGGAGGTTTTTCATTTGAAAGGTACAGTTAAATGGTTTAACGCAGAAAAAGGCTATGGCTTTATTTCAGTTGAAGGCGGCGAGGACGTATTCGTACATTTCTCCGCAATCCAAGGAGATGGCTTCAAAACATTGGAAGAAGGTCAAGCGGTAGAATTCGAAATCACTGATGGAAACCGTGGTCCTCAAGCAGCTAACGTAAACAAACTGTAAGAATTTATCCGGCTAACGGACTTCTTATATATTATAAATTTATAGCTGAATATTAAGAACCTAAGCACAGTCCCCCAAGGGAGGCTGTGCTTTTTTTGATTCTAACATTTTCAGTGTAAATAACGGTTGAATACGATGTAAGTTTCCCTGTGTGTTCAGGAGACACGATTGGTCATGCTGGACCATAACTTCAATCCGAAACCGATTAGTGCAGCCAGGGAGAAAGCCATAGCGGTGAGATAGAAGGTTTGTCTGCCTGCATGTTCCAGCAGCAGTCCGCCCAACGTTCCACTAAGAAGTCCCGAAGCACTGGACCAGACAATGGTGAACAAAGCCATACCTGTAGCTCTGTAGCCGTCCGGAACTAGGCGAATGATGTAGCGGACCGCCGTAACGTAGAAAATACCAAAGGTAACACTGTGCATCGTCTGAATCGCAACAACAGCTGCAGGTGTATCGGAGACAGACATGAGAAGCAAACGAACCGTATACATCAGTGCAGCAAAAGCAATTAGCGGCAGTTCTTTATAACGGTTTCCATACTTGCTGAGCAATAGAAATATGGGGATTTCACTTACGGAAGAGATCAGCAAAGACCAGCCGATCAGCCCCTCGCTGGCACCCAGATCTTTTAGCGTGATGGTAAGAAATGCTTCGTTCATGCGATGTCCCATGGCAAGCAAAAATACACAGCCAAAAAAGGTGAGCACATCTCTGCGTTTCAAAATAGCCCATAACCCCGATAGATCCATTTTGCTACTGCTTCCCGAAGGTTGATCCTTCAATTGAAAACCGATCAATAGTGTAGTTGCAGCAAGACCAACGCAGACCCAAATCGTCCATGCTGGACCAAAAGATCCAAGGAAATACCCGATACTTAATGCAAAGAAGGCATAACCGATCGATCCGAAGACTCGAATGGAAGTGAAATTTCGGCCGTACTTGCTGGCCGTTGTAATAGCCATCGTATCGGAGAGTGGATAGACCGGATAATAGAAAAAGTAAAACAGGGTCACGAGTACAAATACTTGACCAAAAGTTGTTGCATTGGCGAGCATGATCCCTGTGATCAATTGACCACCAAGCAGAATGATCATCACTTTGCGTACCGTTTGGTAGCGGTCGCTGGCCATGCTCCAGAACATATTGGAGAACACAGAGATGAGGGGGCCAATTCCGTAGAGATATCCAATCTCAGCCCGACTGAAACCCAGATGACTGAAGTAAAGCTGGAAGTAGGATACCACGAGGACGGTGGAACCAAAGATGGTGAACATGAGAGCCCGCAGCCAGTTCTGGTCCGGGCGGGCGTTGTGACTTAATTTCATGATGAGAGACTCCAATCCTGATAACAATTCAATGATTTTATTACCCTTTCAGGGATGTTGATTTACGGGCTCTAGGCACGGACATCGTAGGTTCTTGCTTCGTGCGCCGGATGACAAGCCAGACAATGATAAGTTCGGCGAGCAGGCCAAGGGATTGGGCTACAGCGCCAATCATGCCGTTCCACGCAGGAAAAATACTAACCAGTATAAGCAGCACAATCACCGTGCAGATTGCATTCGCCGTTTGCGAACGAAACATCGTTTTTGTCTGACCGCGAAGCAGAATGAGGCCATTGCTGAAATCCAGAAAAGGGAAGATCAGTGGAAATAAGACGAACGCACGCAGTGTCCACAGACTTTGTTGCAAAAGTTCGCCCTGAACGCTCATGACATTTTCGAGTACCCATGGTCCCAAGGGGGTATAGGCAATCGACACCATCATCGCAAACGGAATAAATCCGGTGACAAGTGCAAATTTTCGTACCAATTTGGCGTCCACAAGGTAGAAATTCAGCACGATCTGATGGATGTATGTAAAGAAGCTTAGCATCAACTGCATCAGACTGCTTGCTATGGCAAAGGATGAAATGGCTAGTGCGATCCCGGTCGTTTTGCCAAGTACGATGTTAATAACCGGTCCTATGAACAGCGCTACAAAGCTGGATAAAAGCAGTGGCTTATAAAAGCGAAATACGTCTCCCTTGCTCTCGACGGGATGATCCTCAAGCTTGGCTGGCATCTTGCGCTTGATGCTGTTACCCTCCAGAAAGCTGACAAGCGCTTCAATCATCATGCCAGCAGCAAAAATGATAGCGCCTACACGTCCACTGTTAATGCTGTCTGTATATATGAAATAGAGGGAAAGGCCGTACATACCGGCTAAACGGAATACCATCCCGATGGTTAACCACTTGGTGCGGTTATTCGTAATGATGATCCCCTGATAGATGTTGCGGATCACTGAAAAGATACTCACATACATGAGAATTTCATATACGTCAATGACTTTGTTCAGCAGATCCGGACTTACACCAAACAAGTATTTGAACACCCCGGTACCAACGGGAGAGTATACGATAAGAAACCCAATGAGAAGCACACAGGCAAGAAATATTTTGGTCACAAACGTGAGGGCCTGAAAGGAAAGGCGATCGCGAACCAGTGCGGAACAGGTTTGCCGCAGCAGGGTGGAGGGGCGTTCCGTGAGGGTTAACAAGCTACCGGCGATGGCATAGCTGGCAATAACCGTCTCGGGATGAGCGGAACGTGCTAATGTACTGTTTATAATGACGTGAGAAATGGTGACGAGAGAGGCGGAAATGCCAAGTGGCACAAAAAAAGAAAATAACCGTCTCCACGAAAGTGATTCACTTGACGACATGTCAACGACTCCTTTGATGGATGAAATATGCCTAGTATATCACAAAGCTTTGGGCGCGGATGCGATTTTTTATGCGGAATATACGGCAGATCATTTGTACAATTAAGGGGATCATATTATAATAGGAATGGTTAAAAATCGCTCTAATACGTATTCAACCAAGTGGAGGCACATTTATTTTGAGCCAATCAAATCGAAAACGTCATCAATATCCGCGTGGACCGCTGGCATTGATGAGAGGGGTGTACAAATACACCATTCCGGAAACACGGAAGGCACTGAATGGATGGCGTGCTCAAGCTGAGGCGATTCCGAATGAGGAATTGCGTACACAGGCACTTGCCAGTCTGAAGGATAAACAGTTTCACTGTGAAGGCGGAACCGTCTACGCATTAGCTGATTTGCCAAACAGACACATTCTGATTCCGCTGATCGTTTCATATCAAACTATTAGTGATTATTTGGACAATCTGTGCGACCGCAGCACGTCGATGGACCCGGATGACTTTCGTCTTCTCCATCAATCCATGCTTGATGCGGTAGATCCCGAAGCAATTCCCGTCAATTATTATGCCCTCCGTGAGGAGCAGGATGACGGTGGATATCTGCGGAATCTGGTGACCACATGTCAGGAACTGACCCGTCAGTTACCAGGCTATACGTCCGCCAAGCCCCAAATTCAGGATCTGGCAGGCCTATACACGGACCTGCAGGTATATAAGCATATCAAGCCGGAACTGAGAGAAACGGCACTGCTCGAATGGTGGTCGGAGCATCGTCATCGCACACCTCAGTTTCGTTGGAACGAATTTGCTGCTGCAACTGGCTCTACACTGGGCGTTTTCATGCTGTTTCTGGCTGCGAGTGACGATCAGTTGACTGAAGAGCAAGCGGCCTCGATCCACACGGCCTATTTCCCACATGTATGCGCATTGCACATTATGCTCGATTATTTAATTGATCAGGATGAGGACCGCATCGGGGGAGATCTCAACTTCTGCAACTATTATGAGAATGTGGAGACAATGCTGGACCGAATTGCTTTTATTGTGGAGATGGCACGCAGCGATGTGCAGAAGATTCCGGGAAGCTCCTTTCACCGGATGATCATCGAAGGACTGATTGCCATTTACCTGTCTGATCCCAAAGTCAGCGAACAACAGGAAGTTCGCGTTGTATCCAAACGTCTGCTGAAAAATAGTCCGATCACAAGAATATTTTTCTTCATTTTCAGTCGCTGGATACGGAAAAATATGTAAGTCAGGTGTGATATTGCGGAGCCTGAAGTGAAACTAGAGGAGGAAGAAACATCATGACAGCAGTAAAGAAAATCGCAGTATTAACGAGCGGTGGTGATTCACAGGGGATGAACGCGGCTGTTCGTGCGGTTGTTCGCAGCGGACTGTTTCACGGTCTCGAAGTATTTGGAGTTCAACGTGGATACCAGGGTCTTTTGAATAATGACATTTTCCCAATGGATTTGCGGAGTGTAGGGGATATCATCCAACGTGGGGGAACGGTTCTTCAATCGGCACGTTGCAAGGAGTTCTATACCGCTGAAGGTCAGCAAAAAGGTGCGGACATTCTGCGTGCGCGTGGCATTGACGGTCTGGTTGTTATCGGTGGGGATGGTTCCTACAACGGAGCAAACAAACTCAGCAAGCTGGGCATTAACACCATGGGTCTGCCAGGAACGATTGATAACGATGTTTCATTCACCGACTATACCATCGGATTTGATACAGCTGTAAGCATAGTAGTTGATGCAGTAAACAAATTGCGTGATACGATGTCTTCACACGAACGTTCTTCCATCGTTGAAGTTATGGGTCGTCACTGTGGAGATATCGCTCTGCATGCCGGACTTGCTTCGGGTGCTGAAACGATTCTTGTCCCAGAAGTTCCGTTTGACATGGACGAAGTAGCAGATCGGATGAAAGCTAACTTTGCACACGGCAAACGTCACAGTATTATTATCGTTGCTGAGGGCGTGGGCAAGGGTGAAGATGTAGCAAAAGAACTGATGGAACGTTGCCCAACGTATGAGCCGCGTGTAACCGTTCTGGGTCACATTCAGCGTGGGGGTACGCCAACACCTTTCGACCGTAACTTGGCAAGCCGTCTTGGCGACTTCGCTGTTCGCAGTCTGATTGCAGGCGAGACAGACAAAGGTTGTGGCATTATCAAGGGTGAACTTACCCTGACGGATATTGATAAAGTGGTTAACACAAAAAAAGATTTCGATATGGTGACTTACGAGCTTGCACAACGTTTGTCCCAATAATTCGATTCATAAGCAAAGAGCACAATCCCGCATTGACGAGGATTGTGCTCTTTTTGTTGTTTTCCAAAGTAAGTAAGTGTTCCGATGTTACGCCTTGCGGAGTGCGGCTTGTTTTTGTACCAGGAAGAGTCTCCAGAGAAGCGCTGTTGCTCCTACAGCAAGGCCGGCAATGAGGCCGATCCAGTATCCGAAGGCACCGAGTGAAGTATACGTAGCAGTTAGATAACCTACAGGCAACCCAATAATCCAATACGCTATGAACGTAATGATCAGTGCCGGATTAACATCTTTGTAGCCACGCAATGCTCCTTGGGTCGGTGTAGCAATCGCATCCGAGATCTGAAAGAAAATGGCGTAGATGAGGAAATGCTGCGTAAGTGCAATGACCTCTCGATCGTTTGAATACACGCCTGCAATCTGTTCGCCGAACACAATCAACACGATCGCTGTCAGCAGTGAGAGCCCGATGGCTCCACCAATTCCAAGCAGAGTGTATTGTCTGGCATCTCTCAGACGCCCCGCACCTGCTTCATAGCCCACAAGGATCGTAAGAGCCATACATATGCTCACAGGCAACATGTAGAGCGTAGAAGCGAAATTCAGCGCCGCCTGGTGGGCAGCAATGGTTGTGGTATCGAAACGGCTCATCATTAAAGTCACAGCAGCGAAGATGGACGTTTCGAAAAAAGTCGCAAATCCGATGGGCACTCCAATCTTGAGTAACTCTTTCCATTTGGAGAATGAGACACGGGTCCATTGACGGAAAATGCCATACTGGGCGAAAGGTTCGACCCGATGGACAAAAAAGAGACTAATAAGAAAGATCAGCCAGTATGTACATGCTGTAGCAACACCAGCACCAACACCGCCTAATTGTGGAAAACCCCAGCGGCCGAATATTAGCAGATAATTTAGAAAGATGTTAACGGGCAGGGAAACCAACGTAATGAACATCGTAGTCCGTGTCTGGCCAAGTGCATCCATGAAGCTGCGCAGCACTGTATATCCGAAGAGCGGAATAATGCCAAAAGCGAGTGCGCACAAAAAATAGAAGGCGACTTGGGCAACCCTGGGCTCCAGAGGCATTCCGTTCAGTATAGGGCCAAGTAACAACGCCCCGGCTCCGATAACGACGAGACTGACTGCAATCCCGAGATACAGCGCCTGGATGACGTTATACCCAATCTGATCATTACGTTTGGAACCTAACAGATGGGAAACGACAGGTGTAATACCGATCAGAATCCCGCTTAGTCCAGTTTGAACTGGCATCCACAGACTTGTGCCGATTGCAACTCCTGCAAGGTCGGCTGGGGAAAACTTGCCTGACATATTCGTGTCGAAGAACGACATGGCAGAGAGGGCGATTTGAGTGGTGAAGATGGGCAAAAATATAATCAGGAATTGCTTCACTTTTTGGGAAAAACTTGTTGTGTTCATGTTCACTGGCAGTGCCTCACTATTCTATAGAGATGTCATCCAAGTGTCATATCTGGACAGCTATTTATTGTAGTGGATTTTGTTCAATTTGAATAGGGACAGAAGCAGAGTAGGGGGCAGAGAAAAATGAACACCAAAAAACCTCGCTCCGCTTCAAGCAGAACGAGGTTGGATGAAATGAGAAGTATGAAAGAGTGCGGACTACTTATATTGTACACCTGATGTATAACGGTTGGACGCATTCCAGAGCAGATATTCATGCACATCCATGTCTTTCATCGCTCTAATCTGGTCTTCCACTTGTTTCTTGCCATACTTGACATAATGCCCACTGCCCAGCCAGCTTGCTGTGAAGTCCTGGATCCACGGACGAATGACGGGTTTGAGTTCTTTGGTAGGGTCCAGTTTCTTGTGTGTATCTTCCATTGAACCCTTGATGGTTGTGTAAGGATCTTTGTCAGGGTCCTTGACCCCATACCAGCCAGTAGAATAGTGACTAGGGTATACCATCGGTGAGATTACGTCCACATTTTCGGATATTTTAACAAAATCCTGTCCAATGCCTTCAGCCGCAGGTACAGAAGCGGCATAACCGAAAATATCAACCGATACCCGAACACCTAGCGGTGCCAACTCCTTGCGTGCATATTGCACGAATTCAGCCACAACATCCACTCGTGACTTGTCAGATTTGGTATATTTCAGTACATCGGCTCGAGTTTCGAAACCTTCCGGGAAACGAACGTAGTCAAATTGAATCTCTTTAAATCCAAGCTTGGCAGCTTCCTTTGCAATCTCAATGTTATAGTCCCATACTTCCTTGCTGTACGGATTCACAAAGCTGTCGCCTTTGCCATTTGCCCATACAGATCCATCCTTGTTGCGGAAGGAGAGCTCCGGATTTTTCTTGGCAAGAATCGTATCTTTGAATACAACGACACGTGCAATCGGGTAGACCTCATGTTTTTGCAATCGTTTCATCAAGGCATCGATATCCCGAATAAAAGGTTGCGATTTACCCATTTTCTGAAGCGCTTTGTTTTCTGTGGGATAAGTTATGTATCCGAGATCGTCTTTGATATCAAGGACCATGGCATTCAGTTCTGTACTGTCGGTCAGTTCCAGCAATTCTTTCATACGTGCACCGCCGGCACTGTAGGCCGTTACATAGATACCTTTGACCACGGGTGCATCAGGTTGAGGATCAATTTTGGCAGGTGGGTTATCGGCATCAATAACAACCTGATCTTTTTGAGATTGGATAATTGCGGTGTTAAAACTGTTGGTTAACGATTGGAATTGAGGATTTCCCTGGTCCGCCACTGCGGGGGCACCACCAAAGCTTCCAAAGGCCATAGCCATTAAAGCCCAAAACATGTTCATTCATTTCCACTCCCTTATGTGTGCATTCCATGTATGAATTATACATTAAAGCCTCTGGGCTTTTAACCATATTAATCAAGTAATGAAACACATGGAAAAAATGAAAACCGCTTCCTGCTGAGGAAATCCCCTGCAAGAAGCGGCGTGATCAATCTGAAAAAAATTATTGAATGTAAATCTCATTTTGATGCTCACAAATACTGTACTGAATGATTTCCATTGCGTCTCCCTGTTCCAGGATGCCCAGCCCATCCCGGAGGACAATCAGTGAGTCGAGTTCATTCGGTTTCAAGAAAGGGAGCATTTCCGGGCACCATCTGTTGACAATCTCAAACAGTTTTACCGTTTCCATATCCACAATAATCACCCTTTCCTACTCGAATTCCAAAATGGTAAGTCATTCGGCGCGATTCGGGAAAGCATATGGCCTGTGAAATTGAAGGGTTGAACCTGCTATACAACATATTTAGGAGCCGTACACCGTTATTATACCACAATGTTGTGAATTGTTAACCGTACAGGTGTCTCAACTTCTGCGAAAAGAACCCATAACACCAACCGTTTCCACAATGTTAACAAAAGCGTTTGGATCTGTATCCTTGATAATACGTTTAATTTCAACCAACTCGTAGCGGGTGGTAACGGTCATGAGCATGTCCTTCTCAATATCCGTGTAGGCTCCCTGAGTCTTAATTTTGGTAACTCCACGAGGCCGAACAAGTAATTTTTTTAACATGGCTTCGGTTTCGTTTGTAATAATGTACAGTGTTACTTTGACGTGACTGATATGGATCAGATCAAGCACTTTTCCTGTAATGTAGATGGATACCATCGAGGCCAAGGCTGTATTCCAATTGTCACTCAGGTATCCTGCAAGCATAATGATCGTACCGTTCATACCGGCCATTACTGTACCAATCGGAAAGTCTCGTTTACGCGTGAAAATGGACCCAACAATGTCGAGTCCTCCTGTGGAGCCGCCCACTCGGAAGGAAACGCCAGTGCCCATTCCAATAAGCACACCGCCAAATACAGAACTAAGTAAAGGGTCTGTAGCCACAGCAAAAACAGGCAGAAGCGCAATGAACCAGGAAGTGGCTGCTACCGAAAGAATACTTAATGTAATGAAGCGTCGTCCAAGAATAAACCAACCTGCAATGAGCAGGGGAATGTTAAGAACAAAATACATTATACTAAGATTCAACGTTGTAAAATAACCCAGAAGCATTGAAATACCGGACACCCCGCCGCTTAAAAGCTGATGGGGGACCAAAAACCAGTTGAAGCCGCAGGCAATAGCTGCAGCACCCAAAATGATCACTAAAGAGTGCCAAATTATTTTGGGCAATTTAATCACCTCATTTATATTTAAAACCAGATTGCTGGTAATCTTGAATTGTTTTGTGATATAATAATTTGTGGATATTCTTGAGTAGGAAACTTTTCCTAAATGGAGCAATAAAATTTTGAAATGTTTCAAACACATGTATGTAGTTTTAGTCTTATGTTGGGGACCCATTCATGGAATTATATTCGTTAGTGAAAATAATTCGTCCCGTTGGGATACCCTATAAATATTAACGCTACTTAAGAATACAGACAACAAAGTGGATTGTCCACCATGTCCACCATATAAAAGGAGCATGAATAATTTTGACAAATTTAAACTTTACAGATTTCAATCTTGAACCACTGGTGCTGCAAGCCATCACTGAGCTCGGGTTTGAAGAAGCAACACCGATCCAATCCAAAGCGATTCCTTTGGCACTCGAAGGCAGAGACTTGATTGGTCAAGCTCAAACAGGTACGGGTAAAACAGCTGCATTCGGTATTCCGTTGATCAGCAAAATCTCAAAAAGTGACGAGAAAATCCGCGCCCTTATTATGGCACCTACACGTGAACTTGCAATTCAAGTTGCTGAAGAGATCGAAAAACTCACTCGCTTCAAAGGTCTGCGCTCCCTGCCAATCTACGGCGGACAAGATATCGTGCGTCAAATCCGTGCACTGAAAAGAAAACCACAGATCATCATTGGTACACCTGGACGTCTCCTTGACCACATCAACCGCAAAACAATCAAACTAGATGATGTACAAACTGTTGTACTGGATGAAGCAGATGAAATGCTCGACATGGGTTTCATGGAGGATATCCAATCCATCCTGAAACAAGTTCCAGACGAGCGCCAAACTATGCTGTTCTCAGCAACAATGCCTCCTAACATTCAAAAATTGGCACAACAATTCTTGAACAATCCTGAACACATTTCTGTGATTCCGAAACATGTTAGTGCACCATTGATTGACCAATCCTATATCGAAGTACCTGAGCGTCAAAAATTCGAAGCATTGAGCCGTTTGTTGGATATGGAATCTCCTGAACTGGCGATCGTATTCGGACGTACAAAACGTCGTGTTGACGAATTGGCTGAAGCTTTGCAAAAACGTGGATATTCTGCAGACGGTCTTCATGGTGACTTGTCCCAGAATCAACGTGATGCGGTAATGCGTAAGTTCCGTGACGGTAGCATTGACGTACTCGTTGCAACAGACGTGGCTGCACGTGGTCTCGACGTATCTGGTGTAACTCACGTTGTTAACTTTGACCTTCCGCAAGATCCGGAGAGCTATGTTCACCGTATCGGTCGTACAGGTCGTGCGGGTAAAGAGGGTGCTGCTTGGTCCTTCGTTACACCGCGTGAGATTGATCACTTGCACTTCATCGAGCGTGTAACACGTCACCGTATTCCACGTAAACCACTGCCAACAATGGCAGAAGCGGTTGAAGGTAAACAACGTTTGACAGCAGAGCGCTTGCTGGAAATCGTACAATCAGGCGAACTGAACGAATACAAGGGTATTGCGATTCAAATGCTTGAGCAATATGATTCTGTTCAACTGTTGTCGGCTGCACTGAAGCTCCTGACAGGTGACAAAAAGGATGCTCAAGTTGATCTGACTCCTGAAGATCCAATCCGTGCAAAACGTCGTAAACCAGATGTTCGCTCAGGCGGACGTAAACCATCGGGTTACAGCGGCAACCGCACAAGTGGTAGCGGCGGCAGTGGTGGTGGTTACAACCGCGATCGCAACAGCAGTGGCAGCGGACGTGGCGGTTACAACCGTGATCGTAACAGCGGCAGCAGCACTGGCACTGGCGGTGGAAGCAGAGAAGGTGGTTACAACCGTGACCGCAAACCGCGTCCAAGCAGTAACGAAGGACGTCGTCCAGCGAAAGATTCTTCTTTCGAGTAATATAAACGTATGATCTGAAAAATGGAGCGGGCAACTGCTCCATTTTTTTATTTTCAAAGTGACTGCATCATTTTATTTTACTATCATAAGCGGCCAGAAGCGCTAGCTAAGGACAATGACGATCTCTTTTCGGGAAGTACTGGCTTTTCCTATCTATAATAAGGTATATTAATATTAGACTTCAGGTAATTCGCAAGGCTGCAGAGGAGGAGAAATGTTTGGAATTTAAAGGAGCTATGGGTGGGATCTACCGGCTTACAGAGTGGATTACGAGACTGGCCGCAACCAATCTGTTGTGGGCTATTTGTTCGTCTCCGTTCTTGTTTTTCTTGATTATGAAACTGCTCGTGATGCAGCAGAACCTCGCAAACGAATCATTGCAAATGAACTGGGCTATAGCTATTGTGGCACCGCTTACACTGTTCCCGGCGACTTCGGCGCTGTTTACGGTTGTTCGTAAATGGAATATGGGCGATACGGATGTACCGATCTTCCGTACTTTCTTTGTAGGTTACAAGGAAAACTACAAGCAAAGTTTAATTGGGGGTATTTTTTACACACTGCTATTCGCGATTATGTATCTGGATTATACAGTGTACATGACTCAGTTCCGCAATATGCAGCTCGTGGGAATCATCATGTTAGTACTGCTTCTCTTGTTATTTGTATCACTCTTTAACTTTTTCTCGATGGTTGTACATTATCATATGTCCATCGGACTCATTATCAAAAACGCGGTATTGCTTACGCTGATCAGACCATTCCGTGTATTTTCCACATTGCTGGGAAGTGGATTGCTGTTCTACATCGGTTTCCGTTATCCGGTCTTGTTTGTTTTCTTCATTATCAGCATCATTGCCTGGTTTGCTTTCTTTAACTTCTACGCAACCTTCAACAAGATGCAGGAGCAGATGGAGAAGATGCAACTCAAGAAGGAAGAAGAGGAAGCTGCTGCACTGGCTGAACAATCAGCAGAGAATGGTGAAACACCTGAGCCATCAGACGACAAAAACATTACATTGCAAAAATAAAACATGATGAATCGCCATTTACTTTTTACACAGTTAGGGATATAATAATTGTACATCCTGCGATGTACGTTTCGGTTATTCGTTGTTTTGAACCAATGATGATGTCTTCGGGAGATCAACACAGAATGTTGCTGAAAAGCCCTGTCTATACGACATGGGGACTTCAAAAAGCATTTTTGCGGTCACCCACCTGCCAAGCAGGTTCATAAGACAATGTAGCCGGACGGCATAGGCGGGTTCCTAAATCTTCATGTACAGCACCCTGACTTTTCCTCTACAAAAGGAATTTCAGGGTGTTTTTAAGTTGTGATGAATGTTTTTGATTGGTTTTATGATAAATATGATGCTTGCCCTTTTGTTACTACTTGAACAATGTTACACTAAGATACATAAATGGAACGGTTACAATCAAAGGAGGAAGGGTCTTGACCTTAAAGAGAACGCTCGTCGGTATCATCCGCAGCATGGAGGGGACCAGCGATCGAGCCAAGGATCCCAAATTAAAAACACGGTATTATAACTTATCCAAAGACAGAGCCTGGGAAGAGGTCTCTTCGACACTCAAAAAGATTCCGGGTTATAAAGTGCTGCATGAAGTGCCTTCTGTTGGAGAAGTTATTCTGGAGAAGCGGACTACCTTTGGACGGACGATGGATATTACAGTTTCCATTATCTCAGTAAGTCCTGTTCGAAGTGCGGTGGATATGTATTCAGCTTCACGTGGTTCACTTGGAGACTTGGGTTCCAATTATCGCACGATTATGAACTTATTCTCTGTACTGGATAAAAAGCTAAGCAAGTATAAAGCAAATGATTGAAATAGATGATAAATAACAAAAAGCGAGTGAAGGTTAACCTTCCTCGCTTTTGTTCTGAACGTATGATAACTTCTACAGCAAAGCTTTTACAGCAGCAATCGCTTGTTCGAAGTTAGGGGAGTCTGTCATTTCAGGCAAATACTCCACATATGTAATCCGGTCTTCGGCATCCAAAACAAAAATGGAGCGCATGTCGAGTTGGAATTCTTTGATCAGAACGCCGTAGTCTTCACCGAAAGAACGTGTTTTGTAGTCTGACAATGTAACTACGCGGTCAACACCAGCTGCTCCACACCAACGAGCCTGAGCAAAGGGAAGGTCAACACTGACTGTCAAGACAACAACATTGTCTCCGAGTTCTCCAGCTTCCACGTTGAAACGACGAGTTTGCGCATCGCATACGCCAGTATCCAGGGAAGGGACAACGCTGATTAATTTGATTTTGCCTGCGAAGTCTTTCAGGGAAGCATCCTCAACCAGGTTCTTGCTCAGTGTAAAATCAGGTGCTTGATCGCCCACTTTCAGTTCGGGTCCGATCAATGTAATAGGGTTGCCTTTAAATGTGGCTGCGCCTGTACGTTCTTGTGTCATAATAATGTTCCTCCTTATAAATTGGTGATCCGTGCCAAAATCCATTATAATCTTTTATGAAAGGCATTGTCCAATTCGGACATGTACCATTACGATGGATCAGAGATGTAAGTCCGATCTGAACAGGGTGGAGTGAAAGAAGAAATTTATGATATTTATTCGCTATGAGAACTGGAAAGGTTATTTGAAGTATTTCCCTTTGACGTCGCTTTTTTTAATTGCCAATGTAGTCATGTTTATTGTGTTAACGGTGAACGGTGGATCAACGAACAATATGGTGCTGCTGAAATTCGGGGCACTTACGAATCATGAACTGTTCGCGCATGAATGGTGGCGTTACATTACATCCATGTTCCTGCATGCGGGCTTCGGTCATTTATTGTTTAACAGCTTTGCGTTAATCGTATTTGCTCCACCGATGGAGCGGTTGCTCGGGTCGGTAAGGTATGGTGTATTGTACCTGGGTGGTGGTGTATTGGGTAATATTCTTGCTGTTGCGTGGTACAACTCGGTTGGGAGTATTACCATCTCGGTAGGTGCTTCAGGAGCGATCTATGCCGTCTATGGTGCATTCCTGTATGTAGCGCTGTTCCAGCGAACGATGATGGACGAGGCTTCGCGCAAAACGATGTACACATTGCTTTTGTTCGGGATCATATTCTCCTTCGCCATGTCAGGCATCAACTGGATGGCTCACCTTGGCGGATTGTTGGGTGGATTCTTTATTTACGGACTGTTGATCAGATTGTGGAAACCCCGCAGCTTAAAGCGGTAGTCAGAACGTTCTCAAGATGGAATACAGTCAAGGATAAGTAGGGTATAACAGATTGGAGCGATCAGGCGAGTGGAATTAAGACAGTTGCATTACTTTTTGAAAGTGGCACAGAAGGAACATGTAACACAGGCTGCTGAAGAGTTGCATGTGGCACAGTCGGCGGTGAGTCGTCAGATTCATCAGCTGGAAGAAGAACTGGGCGTGGACCTTTTTATGCAAAAGGGACGAAACCTGCAGTTGACTGCAGTGGGGCAGCTTTTTTGCAAACGAATTGAAGGTATATTAAAAGATTTGGACAAGGCAGTTGGGGAAGTTCATGAGTTTCTGGACCCGGAGCATGGAGAGATTCGAATTGGGTTTCCGCATAGCCTGGGAATTCATCTCATTCCTTCCGTGGTGGCTGCTTTCCGTCAGCGCTACCCCAACGTGAAATTCAGATTCAAGCAGGGGATGTTCCCTACGCTGATTCGTGATGTGTTATCCGGAGAGGTAGACTTGGCATTCATTTCTCCTTTTCCAGAGAAGCATGATCAAGTAGATGGCGATATTGTACTCACGGAAGAATTACATGCTATCCTTCCTCCTAATCACCCGTTAGCTGGTGAAGAGACAATTGCGCTTGAACAGCTCAAGGATGATAAATTTGTATTGTTTAGCAAAGGTTATTCTCTTCGTCCTATTGTGTGGCATGCCTGTCTGGAAGCTGGTTTTACACCCAAGATCGCTTTTGAAGGGGAAGAGACCGACACCATCCGCGGATTGGTCGCTGCGGGCATGGGGGTCAGTCTACTGCCTGAGATGGCGTTATTCCAGACGAATCCGTTGCAACCGGCACATGTGGCTATCTCCCATCCAAAAGTAACGCGAACTATCGGGTTAATTCATCGTGCGCATGATAAACTGCCGCTGGTTGCTCAGTCCTTTCGTTCATTCTTGCTTGATTATTTCGGTTTACAACAAAACAATACCCCATCCGATTAACGGTGGGGTATTGTTTTTTGTTTTTGTTGTATTAAGTATCCAATTAATCGCGGCTGTTGAAGATTCCGATGTAACGAATCAACTCAAGCAGTGAAATCAACGCTGCAGCAACGTAAGTCAAGGCTGCGGCATTCAGAACTTTTGCAACACCTTTTTCTTCTTCATTACGGATGTACCCTTCGGATACCATAATCTCTCTAGCGCGATTACTTGCATTGAACTCAACCGGTAAAGTGATGAGTTGGAATGCTACAGTTACGGAGAAGAAGATGATACCGATACCTACAAGATTCATGGCATTGAAGATGAATCCTGCAATTAACAGGAATGGAGCTAATCCGGATGCAAAGTTCACAATTGGGAAGATTCGGTGACGCAGTGCCAGCATCGGATAACTTTCTTTATGCTGAATGGCGTGGCCAACTTCGTGACACGCTACCGAAACAGCTGAGATTGAGTTTTCGTAATATACTGGTTCTGATAAACGTACAACCCGATTGATCGGATCATAGTGATCAGAGAGTGTACCACGTACAGGTTCAATTGGAACATCGTGCAGGCCGTTAGCATCAAGCATCTGGCGAGCGGCATCGTAACCAGTCATTCCGTTCTGGTTCGGAACCTCCGACCAACGTCTAAACGTACCTTTAACGCGAAATTGCGCCCATAAAGAGAGCAAAAAGGCGATAATGATCAATACGAACATACCGTTATTAAAACTCATATTCATTCCTCCGCTTTCTAAGAATAAGCTACATCATGGTGTTCTCAAGCAAGATTTTTAGTGCCTCCATTGTACCGGCACTTTTGGTGAGGAGTCCTGCCATCATTTTACGTGCTTGTACAGGTTTCATCTCTCCAAGTAGCGGTTTGAGTTCGTTAACCTCTCGCTCAAGTTGTTGTACGTGAAGTTCCAATGTTGTCAATTTGCTGGCAACTTGTTCTTCTGTACTAACCAGACGCCACTTCTCAAGAGATTGCTTAATCTCGTCGAGACTATACTTCTCTTGTTTCATCTGTACAATACGTTCAAGCCTCGTTAAAGTTTCATTACTATAGAGACGATAATTTTTTTGTGTACGTTCTTCGGGAGCGATTAGTCCAAGCTTTGTGTAATAATCAATCGTCCGTTCACTAACACCAGCGGTCTTGGCGAGTTCGCCAATCCGAAAAAGTTTCATATCCCCAATGATATTCACCTCGCTTGCAAGTTCAAATGTAGGGAATTGTAGTTTCCACTTGTGAATTTCTAGACTACGCCCATTTTTCTTACTAATAAGTATGATACATGATCTTTAACCGTACAGTCAAACGTTATGCTTTGGCAATCAGCATACTGCATTTCTATATCTATGTACTCATAGAATGTGATTATGTACTTAAGTGCAAGAAAAAGACGTATGACTTTATTCCCAGAAATAATTTTCAATTTTGATGAAAATACTCTTGTCAACTTTCCTCTCTTCTGCTTATAATGACATTAAGAGTTTCACGTTATGTGAAGAAACTTAACATAAGAGGGAGTGGGGTATATGAGAAAGAAATGGTTGGTTTCCATGTTAGTAATGCTTACTTTGTTCGCTTTTCCGGTTAGCGCATTTGCGGCTGCGGAGGGTCCGACTAACATTGAACTTCAAAGTGGTTTGAACTCAGCCTTTACGTTTCTGGCTGTTGTACTCGTGTTCTTGATGCAAGGGGGATTTGCTTTACTTGAAGCGGGTTCAACACGAATGAAGAATGCAGGACACATTGCGGGTAAGACCATCCTGACATTGGGAATTTCAGTTATTGCCTTCTGGGCTTTGGGTTTCGGTCTTGGTTTCGGTAATGGTAACAGCTTCTTTGGAACAACAGGATTCTTCCTGAGCGGTGACAAGATGGCTACTTCCTTCGAATCACTGGCTTTCTCCGATGTTCCACTGACTGTTAAATTCGTTTTCCACCTCGCTTTTGCGGCGGTATCTCTGGCCATTGCCTGCGGTGGTATGGCTGAACGTGCAAAAATGAGCGTATATATTGTATTCGGTACACTTTATACCATTATCATGTATCCGGTTGTTGCTCACTGGGTATGGGGCGGCGGCTGGTTGGCTGAGCTGGGTATGCAAGACTTTGCAGGATCGACGGTTGTTCACTTGACTGGTGCGACTGCAGCATTGGTAGCGACCATCTTGTTGAAACCACGTATTGGTAAATACAACAAAGACGGCAAACCTAACATCATTCCAGGTCACAACCAAGTGTATTCCGTACTCGGGGTTATTATCCTCTGGATCGGTTGGTTCGGTTTCAACCCAGGTAGTACGTTAACGGCCTTGGATGACGGATTCTTTGGTTATGTTGCATTAACTACTAACGTAGCTGCTGCAGCTGGTGGTGTTGCTGCACTGTTGATTTCTTGGGCAGTTCTTGGCAAGTCCGATATTCCTAGCATGTTGAACGGTGTGCTTGCGGCACTCGTTGCAATTACAGGTGCTTGTGCCTTTGTAGAACCTTGGGCAGCTTTGGTTATCGGTGCTTTGGCTGGTGTTATCACATTCTTCACAGCACAGTACTTCGATCGTAAAGGAATTGACGATCCAATCTACGCTTTCTCCGTACACGGTGTTGCTGGTATGTGGGGAGCAATCTCCACAGGTTTGTTCGCTACACCAGAACTTGCTGAGCATGCGGGTGTAGGTCAAGCGGGTCTGTTCTATGGTGGTGGATTCCACCAATTGGGCGTACAGCTTCTCGGTCTGGTAGGTGCTTTTGCCTTCGTACTGGTAATGTCCTTCATTATTCTGGGCGGTATGAAAGCGATCATGGGCATCCGTGTTACTGAAGAAGAAGAAACAATGGGTCTGGATATCAGTGAGCACGGTACTTACGGATACCCTGAACAAATGAAAAATGTAGATTCTAAATCCAATGGTGGTACGTTCAGCTCCTGAGGTGAATGATGCTGAATCATGCTTCAAGGAGGCTGGACATGATGGAACCCATCTCGTATACAAACTATTCCTGGTCTTATCAGGGAATCGATGGTGCGGTGTCTTCTCAAGAACTGCGCCAGGCACGTGTAATATTACAGAACGAGCTCCAGGAATTGTTGTCCGCTTCCTTGTCGCCGATCGAGTGGTACCAAACGGTAAATGAACTGCATGACCGGATTGCACGGAAAGCAGTAGAGTTATGCATTCAGGGGATGGTTGAGGAAGGCTTCGGCCAACCTCCCGTCCCCTATGCCTTTATCGTATTTGGCAGTTCCGGCAGGGAAGAAGCAACGTTATGGAGTGATCAGGATAATGGCATGATCATTAGCGATACTCCGCATGAAGGTAAAGAGGAATATTTTGCTCAGCTCGGACAGCGAATGACGGATGTGTTAGAAGAGCTTGGTTACGCCAAGTGCGAAGGTAAAGTCATGTGCTCTGAGCCACTCTGGAGAAAAACGCTGGCGTCATGGAAACAACAATTAGCAGATTGGAGCTCGGATCTGAATTGGGAGCCTGTTCGTAATCTGATTATTGCTTCAGACATGCGTTTTGTTGCAGGTGAGCAAAGTCTGGCGGAGGAATGGATCACGAGTTTTTATGAACAGTTCAGACTGATTCCTGAACTTTCGGATGCGGTTCTTCGCAATACGGTTAAACATAAAGCTACATTAAATGTACTTGGACGTGTGGTCACAGAACGATTTGGTGAACATGCAGGCGGATTTGATATCAAGTATGGTTTGTACATTCCGCTGGTGAACAGTGCTCGTTATTTGGCTTTGCAACATGGAATCAAGGAGTCATCTACGTTAAAAAGAATGGAGAGACTGACTTCACTTGAAGCTGTTCCATTTACATTACTGGATGCATGCCAGCGGGCCTTCTTAGCTGCTTTGAAATTTCGCCGAAGTACACCGGTTGTCATCCAAGGGGATTTGCAACATAGCAGTGGGTTCCTGGATGAGAAACAGATGAAACAAAAACAGATTCATTATGAGCTCAGGGATACGCTCGGGTTGGTACGACGAGTGCATCGTGCTTTGCAAAGACAGTTGCGTTTTGCAGAAAGGAGACGTCCATGAGAGAGCCGGCAAGGGGCAATACAGGATTCTGGAATTCGCTGCGTCAGGGAGGGGTTCCTTCCGCCATCGCTTCCATTATGGGAGCCCCTACGGCGCAACACATGGCGTTTATCCGCTCTATGATGAGAGAACAGCGCAGACCTGAGGTTCTGCATACACCTCTAAATGAGTTGGACGCAGTTGTATTTGATCTGGAAACGACGGGATTTTCGCCCCAGCATGGGGATGAGATTATCTCATTTGGTGCGGTCCGTATACATGGTGGTGTGGTACTGGAAGGGGAGCAGTTCTACACGGTGGTGCAGTCCAAGACCGCAGTTCCGGAACATATTACTGAACTTACAGGTATTACACAGGAGATGACGTTGGACGCACCAACTTTGCTGGAAGGGTTGCATGATTTCATGTCTTTTGTAGGTGGAAATGTTCTGATTGCACACGCAAGTGCGCATGACCGAGCCTTTCTGAATGCAGCTCTGTGGCGGACTTCAAAGGTAAGGCTGACGCATCGTTTAATCGATACGATGATGTTGGCCCGCTGGCTTGAACCAAGCAGGCCGGGGTATGGTCTGGATGAATTGCTGGAATCTAGAGGGATTCCGATCTATGGACGTCACCATGCACTGGAAGATTCAAAAATGACTGCACAGTTATGGTCCTGCTACTTGGAGGACATGACTCGTAAAAATGTGGAGACTTTGGGTGATCTGTATACCCAGCTAAGTCACGCATAACGGAACGGGAAGCAGATTGTATGAAGGCACAACGTGTTGTGCCGGATCCTGCGATTCCTTCAAAGATTCAATCAGATAACCGTTCAGATGCATATGAGATCGCGACCCGCTTGTAAGGTCGGGTGAGCCGATGAGGTACATCTGAAGCAAACCGGCGAAGGCCGGAAGAGCTTGCAAGTCCTCTAAGGAAGGAACAGGCCTGGTCTTGGGATGAGAATGGAAGATACCAATGAGCTTGGGCTCGGAGAATACGCACCGAATCCATTCGGCATCGTCCAGAGTAAAATGGTGCAGCGGGTCAGGTGCTACGTTACGAATGGGCTGAAACCGACTGATTCGTATACCGCCCGCTGCGGTTTCACCCAGCATAACCCCGCAGGCTTCTTGCGGCAGCGAAAGGAACATGTGCTTTGACATCTCTTGTTCTACGGAAGAAGGGATGTAGAAGGCGTTTTGCTGCCCGTGAAGTGCTGCCATTTGTATTCACCCCTCTCTCTTTGGCTCCTGCTATGGCAGGAGTCCTTTTTCATTTTATTTTCTGTGATGCGGATTGTAAAATTTTAAAGGAAAAGGGTACAATAATAAAGAGAACATTTGGGAATCATGTTCTGGTGAACTATGATAGAGCGTGATAAACACTTAGCATGTGCAGAAATTACGGTTTCAGTTTCAATGTGCTAATTATATAAAAGGGTGGCGGGTTATGAAACGAAACATATACATACTCCTTGGTGCTGTCTTGCTGGTTGGTATTGCACTGGCCCAGAATGCGGGTGACGGCATTGCAGCCGTCTTTAAGCAGGAAGAACCCATGCCTACTGAGACGGGACCACGTGCGGGTCTTCTGGCACCTGCTTTTTCTCTGACAGCAATGGATGGAGAGACGTACAGTGTGGGCGGTGCCAAAGATAAGGCCACGTTCGTCAGTTTCTGGGCATCCTGGTGTGAGCCGTGTAAGCAGGAAGCACCAGAGCTGAACAGAATGTCTGCGAAATACAAGGATAAGCTTGACATGTATGGGGTTAATGTAACGTCATACGATAAACTCAAGGATGCCAAAGCTTTTGTGGATGAGTACCAACTGACATTCCCTATTCCCTTGGATGAGAAGGGGACTGTGTATGCTCAATACAATGGGGTGGCTTTTCCAACGAATGTTCTGATTGACTCCAGAGGAGTTATACAGGAGATTGTTCTGGGCATATTACCCGAGAAAGAGTTGGAACGTAAGATTAAAAAGTTAATTGCGAATTAATTTTCATGTAAACAAAGAAGCCTTTGCATCCATGAATCATGGGTACAGAGGCTTCTTTATATTTTCCGGGAAATAAGCGTTAAGAGGTTGTTCAAAAAACGCTTTTTTGAACATGCACTTTAGTGGTTGCTTATCCCATGAGCAGGAATAGGGAGTGAGCCCGGCTCATCCTGTAATTTTTCTTGAAGCAAAGCATAGCGGAAACTGTGAACAAGCGCTTCCCAACTTGCTTCAATTACGTTCTCGGATACACCAACAGTGTTCCATGTGTTTTCCGTATTTTTGGATTCGATCAATACACGAACTTTGGCAGCTGTAGCATCCTTCTCATCCAGAACACGCACTTTGTAGTCCGACAGATGCATGTTGGCAAGTGAAGGGAAATATTGCACCAGCGCTTTCCGAAGGGCGTTATCGAGTGCGTTAACCGGACCATTGCCCTCAGCAGCGGTATAAGCGCTTGTTCCAGCGATATTCACTTTGACAAAAGCTTCAGAAACAACGGATTTACCCGCCGTTTTCTCCACAAGCATTTTGAATGATTCAAACGTGAACAATTCTTTCATGTCACCGTTCGCTTCACGAATTAACAATTCAAGCGAAGCATCTGCACCTTCGAACTGGTAACCCTGATGTTCCAGGTCTTTAATCTTCTCAATAATCTGACGTGAATTGGCACTGCTTGGATCGAACTCAAGCCCCAGTTCCTGTGCTTTGGATACAATGTTACTTTGTCCGGCAAGTTCAGAGACCAGCACACGTTGTTTGTTACCAACCAGTTCAGGCACGATGTGTTCATAGGTACGTGAATCCCGCAGGATGGCAGAGACGTGAATTCCACCTTTATGAGCAAAAGCAGCATTGCCGACATAAGGCTGATTAATCGGCATATTCACATTGGCAATCTCGCTAACATAACGAGCCACGTTTGTAAGTTGTCTCATGGAATCATCAGTAACACATTCATAGCCAAGTTTCAGTTGCAGGTTCGGGATAATGGATGCGAGATTGGCGTTACCGCAACGCTCTCCATAACCGTTCATCGTTCCTTGCACTTGACGGGCTCCGGCTTGTACAGCGCTGAGTGTGTTGGCCACAGCCAGTTCACAATCATTATGTGTATGGATCCCGAGATGTGCATGAGGCAGGCTTCTATGCAATGTGGATACGATCTCGTGCACCTCGTTTGGCATCGTCCCGCCGTTGGTATCACACATAACGAGCCAGTCCGCTCCAGCTTCGTGGGCCTTGGTCAAGACCGCTTGAGCATACTCCGGGTTATGTTTGAATCCGTCAAAGAAGTGTTCTGCATCAAAGATCACTTCCATTCCATTCTGTTTCAGATAGGCGATGGAATCATAGATCATGGACAAATTTTCTTCCAAAGTAGTCTGCAAAGCGGTATGCACATGGAAGTCCCATGATTTACCGACCAAGGTTGCAGCCTGAGCACCAGATTCGATCATGCGCTTCAGGTTGGCGTCTTCACTAGCAACACTGCCTTTTCGGCGGGTACTGCCAAAAGCAACAACCTTTGCGTTCAGGTTTAATTCCTTGACTCTTTTGAAAAACTCAATGTCCTTGGTATTGCTGCCGGGAATTCCGCCTTCAATATAATGGACACCCAGGTCATCAAGCTTCTTGGCAATTTTGAGTTTGTCGTCTGCCGATAAGCTGACACCCTCCCCTTGTGTGCCGTCACGTAAAGTCGTATCGAAGATGGAAATGGCCTTTGACATGAAGATCCTCCTTTGAGATAAAGCGCTCTTTTAAAAGTTTGGATTTTAAGTTAGGAAAAGCTGTTAAGTACGTTAGTGGACGAATCCTTCGATTCGGCAACGCTACACTGTGTTAAACTCAATGCGCTGATTTGTCCTAAAGTCGTCAATTTGTATAATTAATTATTATAGCACCATTATAGCCAAATGCTACATAGAAATCGCAGTTTCATGTAACAATTAACGTATTTTAGAGAAAAAAGAAGGATGTTAATCATAATCCGGATGTATGTTATAATCTATTATTGAGTTTTAATTGTAATATATGGAAGAAAAGGAGGGTTAATTTTGAGTTTTGTATGGGAAAATACGATTATTGCTCTGATCACTTTGATACTTTTTGTGAGTGTAGGCTGGTTAATTATTCGGTCTCTGATCAGATCTCGCAGAAAATAAATGCTCATGACTGAATTAACATAACGGGTTTGATATACTATAGAAGAAAGAAATTCGTTTCATTAATTAGTGTGCAAGAAAGGGCGGGGGTTCATGATGTCTTCAGGCGGCAATCCTCCAGCAAATGTGGATCAATATTACCCTGCAGCCGGACGGGTAATTCTGCATGTCGATATGAATGCTTTCTACTGCTCTGTACATGAAGCCGAGGAACCAGATTTATATAGAGGAAAAGCAACGGCCGTTGCGGGCAGCAGTGAACTGCGAAAGGGTGTAATTGTAACCTGCTCATATGCCGCTCGTAATCGAGGCATCTCAACAGGTATGGTTGTGCACCAAGCCATGAAAAAGTGCCCTGATCTCATTGTGATACGTCCTGATTTTCATTTATATCGTCAATATTCAAGAGCCTTCATGCAGATTGCGTATAGTTATACGCCTCAACTTGAGGCGACATCCATTGATGAATGTTATCTTGATATTACAGGTTCAAGGCAATTCGGGAATCCAATGGAGATTGCGGAGAGCATTCAGCGGAGAATCAAGGATGAATTGGGGCTGCCATGTTCCATAGGCATTGCGCCCAACAAATTACTGGCGAAAATGGCTTCGGATCTGAAAAAACCTAACGGTATCTCCATTTTACGCATGAGGGATGTACCCCGGATTCTTTGGCACAGACCATGCAACGAGATGTTTGGCATTGGCAAAAAAACGGCTGAAAAGTTAAAAAAACTGGGCATTGAAACGATTGGTCAATTGGCCAAGTCGGATGAGAACATGTTGACCGAACTATTTGGAGTTAATGGAGCATGGCTCAAAAATTCCGCAAATGGCATTAACCATTCCGCAGTTCACGCGGAACGTGAGGCCAATAAATCCATTGGGCATACAACCACTTTACCGGCGGATGTATCGGATATGAATGAGATTCATCGGGTGTTCCTCAATATAAGTGACCAGGTAGCCAGAAGGTTGCGTAAGCACGAAATGTTCAGCCAGGGTATTCAGATTACAATCCGGACACCGGATATGAAGACAATCACTCGATCACGTCTAATGGAAGTTCCTACGGAGGATGCAACGGTCATTTACCGTGAGGCCTGTAAACTATTTGAGAAGCATTGGGGTAGTGGCAAGCCTGTACGCATGCTGGGTGTGACACTTCAAAACCTGATTCCAAGAGAGGAATCCGCTGTACAGATGGACTTGTTCGAATATGAGCAGAAGCCCAAGAAGGACAATCTGATTCGGATTATGGATCAGTTACGTGATAAATTTGGTGAGAATGCTGTTGTGACCGCGGGCATGCTTGGAGACGATCCTTCCGTGCTGCTTCGTAATCATAAAGTGCGCGGTACTTCCCTGCAAAAAGATAACTTGCAAAGTCTTGATTAAATAAGGGATAATAGAGACTTGTGGTTGCAAAATGTTTGTAATTATCCTTACTTTGTATTAATATGTTTCTAGATAAAAACACTGTACGTTTTGAATTTTAGGAGGAGAGAATGTAAATGAGTAAATATACTTGGGTTGAAAAAGACACATGCATCGCATGTGGCGCTTGTGGAGCAACGGCTCCAGACATCTACGATTATGATGATGAAGGTTTGGCTGAAGTTATCTTTGACGGCGATGCTAACCATGGTGTCAAAGCTATTCCAGACGACTTGTTTGACGATATGCAGGATGCATGCGATGGCTGCCCTACAGATTCAATCAAAGTAGCGGACGAGCCTTTCAATAAAGAAGGCTAAGTATCTCTCACATGAACATAGAGCACTTTCTTTTGTCTTAACGACAAGGGAAGGTGCTTTTTTTGCATTCATTTAACTGTGATTATCTGACTATGGATCAAGGACGAACATTGTCGAACCCCCTTTTTTCCACCGGGTACTCAAGTCCTATGGATTCAACGCCTGGTTATGCCGATATATAATGATATACGGAAAAAGGCGAAATAGTGGAGGATCGGATGCAAAATACTCATCTAAGAACATATGTCAAGAAACATCCCGACAATAAAATGGCTTGGTACTTGCTCGGAAAGGAGTATTTGGGCGAAGGACAGGAGGCCAAAGCCAACTATTGCTTTCAGCAAGCGGGCGAGGTTTATGAGGCATTTGAACGCAGTAAAGCTCCTGCTGACATCTGGGTAGACTATCAGGATAAACTGGTGGAAATGTCTGAGCAAAAGGAGAAAAAACAACGTAGACGCAAAATGTGGCTTACATTGTTAATGCTGCTTGTGCTGGCAGGTCTGCCACCTGCGGACGCTCCGGGTTTCAGTCGTGAAGCAGCTGACGCACTGTCAGCAGCACTGGAATCCACAGATGACATCGAAGCGCCTGTAGAAGCGGATAAACAGGTTGGAACTGCATCCATTGCTCCAAGCAATGTGTTCACTGCTGCGGCATTTGGTGGAGGTAATCATGGCGAGGCTGCGCTCGCAGCTGCCTGGTCCGGGTCTGGCCCAAAAGTAGAGACCTCTGCTGTACTGGGTATGCAAACCTCAGATGACTGGTCTTTATGGAAGCGAAATATGCCTGTGAAATACATAGTACAAACCAATACAAGCGGGAAATTAACTGCACAGAGTTATGATGCCAAGCAATGTAACTGTGAACCTCCTGAAATTACACCGAAAATCAAAAAGATGGCCTTGGCGTGGACCGCCAAGCAGGAAGCAGCTGCATCATTATCAAGTGCAATCGTTGCCTATCGCAAAAAAAATGACGCTTGGCCCAAGAGTGTAACGCAAATGGCTCAGCCATTTCCGAACAATATTCTGGGAGAGACTGCGTCAGGGATGACCGAGATGTTTCCGAAGCTGTTAGCTTTGCATCAAGGAAAGGCACAGGAAGGGAAGATCGATTCGAGTAGTAAAGAGAATGGTTCAACGACTTCGAATTCGTCTCAAGGCAAAAATACCGCTTTTGCAGATACGCTGGGAGGTCAGCCTTTTTTGCAGGAACCGCTGGAGATTGTCATTGATAAGGATAGACATAAACTTGCATTAATCAGTGGGGATACCATTATTCGTATGTATGATGTGGGACTTGGCGGTGATCGAACACCGGAGGGATCATTTGTCATTACAGATAAAGTGGTCAATCCGAATGGACGCTCGAACGGGGAGTTTGGAAGCAGAGGTATGCAACTCTCGAATACGAATTATGCCATCCACGGGACCAACGAGCCAGACAGTATCGGACTGGATGAGTCCCTTGGATGTGTGAGAATGCGCACAGGAGATGTAGAAGAGTTATTCGCTCTTGCTCCGCAAGGCACTCCGGTACGCATTGGAGAAGATGTACTGCCAGATCTGACGCTTGTTCCAGAAGCAAAGCAGCGTTATCAGCATACACTTGTTCCAAAGCAAAATAATCCGAACAAAACGTATCACTGGCTGAATTGATCTGTTTGATATGTAGAATCAGATGGATTCAGCCTGAATCATCTACATGTTGGCAATAATGATAAGAGCACCAATGATGATGATCAGGCCGCCTACACTGGCTGCTGTCCATGCAATGGCTTTGCGATTCACTTCTTCTTTCTTTTGCTGTAATGCAGGTGGTTTACGTTTGGGAGCCATGAGTTATTCCTCCTTATTTGGAATAGAACTGGTGTAGAGTAACCATGCTCTCATTGTAAAGAATTCAACTCGTCATTTCCAGTGGGCGGGTGGATTTCTTGTGAGCATTTTGTATTATTCGATTTGTGCTGTCTATGCGCAAACTACTTTCCTTTTTAATAAGAAACAGATAAACTTGTGAGTAGAGTGTTTTTTTACATATGAAAAGACGGACAACGGCTTTTTGGCGTACCGGACCAGAACGGAGTGAGTGATTTGTTATACAGAAGTCTTGCTAAACCTTTGTTGTTCAAAATGGACCCTGAACAGGCCCATCATCTGATTATTGGCGGCCTTAGTGGCGTGGGTAGCATCCGTCCAGTTCCTTCCGGACTGCGTGTGATGTACGGCGTTCGTGAAACGTCTGATCTGGGTGTTGACATGTTTGGGTGTCATTTCCCTACACCTGTTGGTCTGGCTGCAGGTCTGGACAAAAACGGGCAGGCCGTAACGGGCTTTTCTTCCATCGGATTTGGATTCATGGAAGTGGGAACCGTGACACCACTTGCACAACCTGGTAACGATCAACCACGGCTGTTCCGTTTGCCTCCAGATGAGGCGTTGGTGAACCGAATGGGCTTCAACAATCTTGGTGCGGAAGCCATGGCAGGTGAATTGGCACGTCTACAGGATCGGCGTATTCCAGTGGCTGTTAACATCGGCAAGAATAAGGCAACTTCTAATGAGGAAGCTCACCTGGACTATTCGAAGTGCATTCAGGCACTATACGATTATGCTGATCTATTCGTGGTTAATATCAGTTCACCAAATACACCGGATTTGCGTAATCTGCAACATGGGAATGAATTGAAGGAACTGCTCGCTGCGGTTATGAACGAGATGAACGTGCAGCATGCACGAGCGGGCGGAGCGACCAAATCCGTTCTGGTGAAAATTGCACCGGATGTGAATGATCAGGAACTTGAATATATGGTTCGCACAATTGCAGACAGCGGTGTTGCTGGTATTATTGCAACGAACACAACCATCAGTCGTACAGGACTTTCCCACCAACATGCGAAGGAAACAGGCGGTCTGAGCGGTAAACCTCTACGTGACCGTTCAACGGAGATTATTCGCCAGATCTATCGCCAGACCGAAGGCAAACTTCCGATTATCGGTTCAGGTGGCATTTTCACAAGTGAGGATGCATACGAGAAAATTAAAGCCGGAGCAAGCTTGGTCGAAATATATACAGCATTGATCTATGAAGGACCTGAGGTGAATCGGCGCATTCATGCCGGACTGCGTGAGTTGCTGCGCAAGGACGGTTATCGTCATATCTCTGAAGCGGTTGGTGCGGAGCATCGTTAAGAAGGAATGTGAATCCCCGGAATGAAAATATAGAAGCATGGGAAGAGCGTAAAATGGTTCGGGACTCTTCCCCCCACCAAACATCATGTATAATGGAATAGAACAGGGGACGCTATAGAGACAGGAGGCATAAGCATGGACGGTAGAGACTGGGGTACATTTTTACTTCCTTATGAACAAGCGGTAGAGGAATTGAAAGTCAAGTTTAAGACAATGCGAGCGGAACTGAAGAAACGGGAAGAGTATGCCCCGATTGAATTCGTTACCGGTCGTGTCAAAAAAATATCCAGTATTCTGGAGAAATCCAGACGACTGAATGTGTCGCTTGATGACGTGGAAACAGGCATTGAGGATATTGCAGGTATCCGCATTATGTGCCAGTTCGTGGATGATATCCGTCGGGTTGCCGAGTATATTCGAGGTCGTAAGGATCTCACAGTACTCATTGAGAAAGATTACATTACGAATTTCAAAGAGAGCGGCTACCGAAGCTTCCATATGATTATTGAGTATCCCGTTCAGACGGCTCTGGGACAAAAGAAAGTTTTGGCCGAGATACAGATACGGACGCTTGCCATGAATTTCTGGGCTACCATTGAACATTCGCTGAGTTACAAGTTTCGGGAAGGGTTACCTGATGAGATGAGAACCAGGCTGAAAAAAACGGCTGAGGCCGCGTTTATACTGGACAACGAGATGTCTGCAATTCGTCTACAAATTTTGGAGGCGCAGAAGGCATTTGAGGATGATTCCAATATCGTGTCAAGAACATTGAATATCATTCATCAATTATACTTCTACCACCTTGTTAGTGAAGCAATTGAAGCACAGAAGCGATTCAACGATTACTGGGAACGGCATGATATGGAAGGGCTCAAAGACTTGCTGGATGACGTGAAGAAACTTCTGAACAACGCCAGAAAGGGCGAAAACCCGGATGAGCATCTATGAGCCGCTGTACGTTGACTACTTAATTTACTTCAATCGGGATCAGGATTATTTCGAGTGTCATGAGGTGCTGGAAGAATTGTGGCTTGAACGTAACCGGGATTCTCTCTATAAAGGGTTGTTGCAAATTGCGGTTGGTTTATACCACTTCAGGAATGGCAATCTCCGCGGAGGAACGATGATGTTACAGAGCTCACTTGATCTTCTGGAACCTTATCCTGCTACCACTCTGGGCATTGAGCTTGGGATTTTGGTACAGGAAGTAAAGGCAATCGTGAAGCAACTGTCTGAGCCTGACGCTCAGTCTGCGACTTATAGGGATTTGTCCATACGAATTGTTGATGAGGTCTTAGAACAAGAGATATCTAGAAGATCGCTTGAGCTAAAACCAAATATTCCGCAACGGCGGAGTCCTACCAGAGGGCGAATATACGAAGAGAAGATGAAGGCGATGGATCAGAGTAAAAGTTGAACCGTAATCACGCTAACATTCAAATGAGCATCCCATGGATATGAAGTTCCATGTATATGAAACACCCCGACGATTCCTGTAAAAGGAACGATCGGGGTGTTTTTGAATGTTGCGTCATATTCAGATGATTGCAGGTGGCATAGCCTGTCCTTCAACAGAACAGTGTCTGGTGATACAAGTGCCTGATTGTAGATACTTGTGGGAACGGATCTAGCAGTTAGCTTGCCGAAGGAGCGGCACTGCCTTTATATTTTTGGAAAAATTGTTTGTAATCATCCAGCGTGTAGCCCTGGTCACTACCATTCTCTTGCAGTCCGCCAACCATACGGTCTTTCTCGACACCAGCCTCATAATAGACGAGTGTAGGCGTGAACTCGATATTGTAATCGGTCCATCCTGCTTCGAATTCACGCAGATTGAACTGTGGAAGCTCAATACCTTCACTGTCAACCAGTGGCATCAACTGAGGTGTTGTGGCACGGCAGTGCGAGCAGTCGGAAGCAAAGAAATAAACAAAAAAGCTGTCTTTGTTATCGATTTTGGCTTTGAGATCAGTGGGTACAATAATTTGTTGATAGTTGGGATCACTAAGTAGCTCCCGTGTAGCTGGATTAAGCTTGGAAGCAGCGATGCCATAAGCATTTTCCACTGAATCCATCTGTTTCTTGGATTGCTGGTCTACGACAACCAGTGCTGCAATCATAATGATTAAAATACCCAGGAAAATAAGGATCGCAGCACTTTTCTTTTTCTTCTTGGATTTCATTGGACATCCCCCATCGATCATATCGAAATATAGTTTGGGCAAAAATAAAGGTTGGGATAATATGCATAAACACCCGAATTTTTGCTCAGGAATCAATCTACTTGCCATTATACTACATTACACGCTGTAGTGGAATAGATACGATATGATAGGAAAGCAAAGCTTGGATATGATAAAATAAAACGATATTGCAATCTTACCAAGACAGGATGAGTGGGAATATGGGTGTAAAGTTACCTTTGATATTTGCTGAGCGAATGAAAAGTTTGCTGGGTGATGAGTTTGAACAATTTATGAAATCTTATGAACAGTCTCCACATGCGGGGCTGAGAGTGAATACGCTAAAAATATCGATGGAACAATTCGATGAGATTGCTCCGTTTGATCTAAGACCTATTCCGTGGTGTGAGACAGGATTCTATGTACCTCATGGTGTTAAACCGGGGCTGCACCCTTATTATCATGCAGGCTTGTATTATATACAGGAACCAAGTGCAATGGCTCCAGTTGAATTATTGCAGGTGGAGCCTGGAGATCGTGTGCTAGATCTATGTGCTGCTCCGGGAGGAAAAACGACACAGATTGCTGCAAAGCTGCAAGGCAAGGGTGTACTTGTCACGAACGATATCCATGCTGAACGCACAAAAGCGCTGGCCAAGAACGTGGAATTGTACGGGGTGCGTAACGCGGTTGTTTTGAATGAGTCGCCAGAGCGGATCGCAAATGCATTTCCTCATTATTTTGACAAAGTATTAATTGATGCGCCTTGCTCAGGTGAAGGCATGTTCCGCAAGGATGAAGACATGGTGAAATCGTGGGAACATCATTCGGTGGAAAAATGTGTGCTCATGCAGCGGGATATCTTGGAGACTGCGGCACGGTTGCTGGCCCCGGGAGGAACCATTGTGTACTCGACATGTACCTTTGCGCCGGAGGAAAACGAAGCAATGATTGCGGAGTTCCTGAATGTAAACCGTGATTTCGTAGTAATGGACATTCCTGAAGAAAAAGGATTCGCTCCAGGACGTCCGGAATGGGTACGTAAGATGATGCCAGAGAAGGCAGAGGAGACGGAAGCTGTACTGGATCAAACGCGTGGCACCGCAAGATTGTGGCCTCACCTTTTGGAAGGAGAGGGGCATTATGTCGCTGTGTTGCTGCATCGTGCAGGGCAAGAAATAGAAACAGATCAACCTGGAGTAGTTAAAGAAGGAGCAATGGAGTATGGACAGGTCGTGGATGTGTCCAGGATTGAAGCAGAGGGGAACAAGGATCACTCTATTGCTGCTTCTTCAATTGCTATGACCAAGGCTGATCGTAAAAAGGAACGTTTATTGCGAATCGAATCCCGAGAGTCCCATGACAGACAGGCTGGTGGCGGCAAGAATTCGGGTAGACAGAGCAAAAAAGGTAAAGATCACGGTGGACGTAAATCGGAACGAGGTCAGGGACGCGGAGCTGATCCGGCAAGTATTGATCCGGTTGCGATATACAGTCAGTTTATGAAAGAACAATTGGAGATTGAGTTAACTGGAGAGACGGTATGTTACGGAGATCGGGTGTATCAATCATCAGTTGGTGCAGCTCGGTTGGAGGGACTGAAAGTCATTCGTCCAGGCTGGTTTATGGGCACGATTAAGAATGGGCGATTTGTTCCGTCCCACCCGCTTGCGTGTGCTTTGAATGCATCTGAAGCACGGCGAAGCGTAAATCTGTCATCCGCTGATGGCGAAGCCGTGAGATACCTCAAGGGTGAAACGTTAAATATTGAAGAAGAACGAGTGGTGCTCAAGGCGGATACGTTTGCCAAAGGGTATGTTCTTGTATGTGTAGATGGTTATGCCGCTGGCTGGGGAAAATGGCTGGATGGTGTACTGAAGAATGAATATCCGGCAGGTTGGAGGTGGACATCGGTATGAGTGGAAAAGGAAAACAAACGTTGCGTCTGGACAAAATATTAAGCCATATGGGTGTGGGAACACGAAGTGAACTTAAAAAGATGGTGAAACAAGGCAGAATCCATGTGGACGGCAAAGCGGTGAAAGACAGCGGGGTACAGGTGAACCCCGAGGTCAACGTCATTGAAGCCGATGGAGAGCGGATTGTGTATCGGGAGATGATCTATCTGATGCTGCATAAACCTCCGGGTGTCGTGTCTGCTACCGAGGACAACAGAGATAAGACGGTACTGGATCTGCTGCGCAAAGAGGATCGGGTGTTCAATCCTTTTCCTGTGGGACGACTGGATAAGGATACGGAGGGACTGCTCATTCTTACGAATGACGGTCCACTTGCCCATGATCTGTTATCTCCACGCAAGCATGTGCCCAAAACCTATGAAGCCCGTGTGCTGGGAAACGTGGATGAAGCGGATGTGCAACGTTTCAAGGCGGGAATTCAATTGGATGACGGGTACGAGACATTACCTGCTCAGCTGACTATACTCGGTCAGGAAGAGACGGAAGAAGGTACGATCTCGTCGATCTCGCTTATTATTCACGAAGGGAAGTTTCACCAAGTGAAACGTATGTTTCAGGCGGTAGGCAAGCGAGTGATTTATCTGAAACGCGTAGCTATGGGTGATCTGGAACTAGCTTCCGATCTTACTATCGGAAGCTATCGTGAACTAACCGCAGATGAGTTGAGCCTTCTGCGGAAGTAAAAGCTCCCGTCCTTTGCGAAGCGAGCAGGGAGTCGTGGAGGGAAGCAAAGCCCCGATACTAACCGCCGAAGGCGAAAAAGCTCCCGTCCTTTGCGAAGTGAAGCAGGGAGTCGTGGAGGGAAGCGGAGCCCCGATACTAACGCCGCAGGCGAGAAAGCTCCCGTTCTTCACGAAGTGAAGCAGGGAGCCGGGCAGAGAGCGAAGCCCTGCCTGTAATGGTCCCGGTTAAGCTTGGGCGGGACCGCCGCTGACCAGCGGTGTGCCCGGCAACAAGCGTTCCGACGACAACCGTGACATAGCAAGACCCGACCTAACAACGGTGAGCAAGACGGGAGTCCAGAGGGCAGAGCCCTCTGGGGCCCTCCCTCGGAAGGGAGGGTTTGGGTGGGTGCGACTACTAACAGATGAGGATGAAGCCAGATGACTTATAAATTAATTGCACTTGATGTAGATGGAACATTGCTGAATGATCATCATGAACTTACCGAATGGACTCAGGAGACCTTGATCCAAGCTTCCCGTCAGGGAGCAGAGATTGTCCTGTGTTCAGGTAGAGGTCCTGCCAACACGATTCCTTTTATGGAGCAGATGGGACTGGATGGATATGTGATTACGCATAACGGCGCCGTTACCGCACAAGTCGATACCCGTGAGGTAGTTCATCATTTTGCATTAGATGGACAAGGACTGGAGCCGATCATATCCTACTGTCGAACCAATGGAGTACATTTTGACATCAATACGGCATTTGGTCTGTATGTGGATCAACCGGAAGGTTTGGGGTTGCAGGTGCGTGAGATGTATTACAACTTTATGGCCGAGCCACTGAAGTTACCCAAGTGGGTTGACATGACAGAACCGCTGGCGAAGTTCACTGCATTTGGTCCGATTGAACAGATGGATGCAGTACTTCAGGAATGGTCTACTTGGAATCTGCCTTATTATATGACACGGAGTGGTGACTTTTTTATTGATCTGATGCATCCCGAAGCGTCCAAAGGCGCTGCGCTGAAAAGGCTTGCCGAATCGAAAGGAATCATGCCTTCGGAGATTATGGCGATTGGTAACTACTTCAATGATATTACGATGCTGACTTTTGCGGGAAAAGGCATTGCCATGGATAATTCACCGGACGAGGTGAAAGCTGCTGCGGACGAGGTTACACTCTCCAATAACGAGCAGGGTGTGGCACACGCAATCCAAAAATATGTGTTATCCGTCTAACCCTACATCCTATACTTAAAATGTACGCTTTCCTCATAATCTACCGTCCTCGGGGCATCCTAAGAGAATAACGTTAGGAATGGAGGAGGACACGTGATGAAATATGATGTGGAATTGGTTGCAGACCTGCGGACATCAGGTGGAGAAGTACAGGACGTGATGGTCAATGGTCAATATGCAGGATCACTTTTCCTTGTGTACAGAGAAGGAGATCGTTTATCAGGTAGTCTTCAGATCGAGCAGGAGTCTCTGCCAGATGATACAGAGCAACGTATCGTGGAAAAAGTACATGCCTATGTCCGATCTCTTGCAGATGCGTTGGAAGCTGCGTATTATGAAGTGCTGGTTAGTTGTGGCTCATTACATACGGTTCTGCATATGCCTGAGTCAGAGACAGTGTGGCCGTCTGAAGAGATGAATCATGACGAAGGTAGCTATGACGATATAGGTAGCAGTGGAAGTAAGGTAATCCCTGTTTCACAATCCGAATCGTTTACATATGAAGATCGGGATCAGGTTCTGGAGATGGAAATGGTAAGCGCAGGACGCAGCATATCGACGTATATTTTCAATGATGTCGAAGGGCAGGAACTAGCAGAAGCTTCCTTAAAACAATATGGCGCTGATGTACAAGGTGAAATACACTGGTATGACGAGCCGGAAGAGAATCAATTGGAAGCTGCGGCAGAGTTACTGGTCAGAGAGCTGGATGAAGATATCATCGATACGATTACAATCCGCATGTGGCATCAGGGCAACGAACTCGAAACGTTAGAGTGGGTACATCGCGATTTCTCCGAGGAATTTGAGGATACCGATGAATCGGATTTGGATGAGTTGGAAGCTGCTGAAGAAACATGTTATGTCATGCTGAAGCGTAAGGATCGGGAGTTCCGGGTATATGAGCTGTTTCTTCAGGAGCGAGGTGGATTGCCTGTGGGAACAGCAACAATAGACACTTCTCATTCCGATCTGACGGGATACATTGAATACGAGGTTCCTGGTACCAGCATTCAGCGAAAGACCCTGGTCGAAGTGTTGATGCAGGAGTTGGACAAGGAAATGGAGTTTGACACCTTGCACCTGACGATGTTGTATCGAAATCAGATTATTGATGAAGCCAGAATAGATGGGTAAAGGGCAACCGCCTTTTACCTTTTTTTGTTCTCATTTTGACGAAAAATCCATTTCCCGGTATAGTACCATTAGTTTAAAAGAGATCAGGAAGCGGAGGAGAACAATGATGCACTCATTCAGGATCAGTAGCGAATATATTAACGATGGTTTTCAAGCGGTTCAGGCGAAGCCGGAAGATATGGAGGATGTGATGTCGCTGCTGGTGGAGACAGCCGAATGGTTACAGAGCCAAGGTTCTTCCCAATGGAACGCTTTGCTTAAAGGTGAAGATTCACATGATACGGCAGGGGCGATTCGGCGTGGGGATGTGTTTGTATTTAGAAAAGGGGCGGACGTAGCGGGGATGGTCATCCTTTTGGTTCAGCCAAGTCCTTGGGATATTCATCTTTGGGGTTCAAAAGCTCATGCCGAGGATGGCGCAATTTATCTGCATCGGCTAGCGATTCGAAGAAAATATGCTCAGAGCGGTTTAGGACGGTCCATTTTGCAATGGTCCAGCAGCGGGATACATTTTAAAGGCAAACATACTGTTCGGTTAGATTGCGGAGCGAGCAATGCTACGTTGAACGCCTTTTACGCGCGGAACGGGTATACTTTTTTGGGAGTGACCGATGGTTACAGTACATATGAGAAGCCCGTGGAGCCACTGAGCTGAGAATTCTGACTATCCTATGAATATGTTGACGACAACCGCAAGCGATGGACTGCTGAATTAAAGCTTTTGCTTCTGATGGGGACGTTTCATGAATATGTTGTATATACGAGTTATCGTAATATAGATGTTCCGGCTTCCCTATGTCATAATGGATAGTAGAGTAGTACGTAAGTTAGAAAGGGGGAAACTAACGGTGAAATTGCTGCAGGCGCTTTTCTTTCCTCCGGAGCAGCCCGGAGGTGTATCCTCTATGATTCCGTATATGCAAGAGAGATTTACAACCCCGAGGTGGGAAATGGATCTGTTCTCGTTGCCAAAGCGAATTCGCAATAAGGGCAGAGAGGAAGTTCAGTTCGAAACGTTTGACTGGACTGAATATCAGGATAGTCCTGTTGTCCAAAAATATATTCAAACATATCGTGATTATCTTTGGTGGACCAAACTGCGAATTCAGAAGCCCTATGATCTGATTCATGCCCACCATCCAATTGCAGGACTTGCGATGAAAACAGTTTTCCCGGATACACCCCTCATTCAGACGATTCACTCCAGTTATGAACGAGAATTAATCCTTAATGGACGCATTGAAACGGATGGACCGGAGCATCGATTCCTGCTTGCGATATATGGTGAGCTGGAACACCAGGCAGAGCGCCTTTTGACGGTGTCGGATTCGTTCCGCCGTTATCTGGCTCCCTACGTGAAGGAACCTAATGTCATCGGTGTGATTCCCAATGGATTTGATGAGAAGCGTTTTAAGCCGATCCCTCATGATAATGCGATACCACAGCTGGTCACGGTATGTCGGCTTGTTCCGGCAAAAGGGTTGGATATTCTTTTCAAAGCTTGTGCGGAACTGAAGGGTCGAGGTCATGATTATGTGTTACATATTATTGGAGATGGACCGATTCGTCCTGACCTGGAAGAATTGGCGCAGCGACTGGGGATCTATAATGAGACCATCTTCTATGGTTACACACTGCACCCTGAGGAATTCATGCCATTCTTTGATATTTTTGTACTTCCTTCACGGGCAGAAGCATTTGGTTCCGTCTTTGCTGAAGCGGCGCTGAGTTGTCTTGCCCTTGTGGGTACGGATGTAGGTGGTATACCGGAACAGATCGAGAACGGTAGTAATGGGTTGCTTGTACCGGCAGAAGATCCTTCTGCATTAGCTGAAGCGCTTGAAAAGGTGATGCTGGACCCGGCTTATCGTTATGAACTTGCCCGTTCAGCGTGTGAAAAAGCCAAAACACATTACTCGCTCGGCAGATCAGTCAATGAGCTGAAAAAGATGTATCTTCAGTTTCCTAGCCAAGCCTAAAACGTAGAGCAAAAAGTGCGAGCCGCTGTGATAAACAGCGGCCTTTTGTCATGTTTAAGGAAAGAGTACCCGCGGTGAATTGTGGTTAGAAGGCAAACGGATGCTCATATTCATGAAATACATGGACCGTGAGATTTATATATTGTTGCGTTTACGAAAGGTGCCCCAGCGGTTCAGTACCAATTTGGCAGCCCAGATTAATGCCATAGTTCCAAAGATGGGGTAAAGGATGGACAGCAGGGAACTGAATCCAAACTGGCTGAGTGAGTAACACAATAGCATAATGGTTAATGTAATGAAACGGGGATGGACACGTATATGTTGTCTCAGTTGCAAGGTCATTCCATAGATATCGGCTACAAAGGTAGTGAATATTTCCATGAAAATAAGGGATACATATACAGATTGCACTGCCCATCCAAGTTGAAAGGCAATGCTGCCCATCGGGATTTCGAATTGGATGATGCCGGGCATCTGAGCTGACATGGCAAAATGAGCTGCCATCAGCATGAAACCAACGCCAATTCCACCCAATACTCCACCCCACTTCAGCACATTCCGGCTACGAATCTGGTTACCTACAGGCACAAGAACAGCTTGAGCCAAAACCAGATTGAATGAAGTATACAACAGTGGAGACAGCCACACTTGAATAGGGTTTGAGTCTGTCGTCAGTGTGATGAATCGGGAAGCACCTGGATGATGGATGGTACTTGTGATCATGAGCAGAGATAACAGGAGCATCATGGGCACAACGATGCTATTCATTTGTAGGATGGCTTGAATGCCCCGACCGAGAAGCAGATATGTCCCTACAAGTGTGACGATCAGACCTGTCTGATAATGCAAACCCAGATGTTCGACAAAAACGGAGCCTGCTCCGGCAAGCATGACACTGTTCACGCCAATGAGAATGAGAAGGGTCACCCAGGTGATCCATTTGCCCGCCTTATGGCCGAATAAATGTTTGTTCAGATCCTCATAAGAGCGGGACCCGGTATCGTGAGCGATCAGCATCATTTTGGTACCTAACCAGACAAAGAGCATGGTGGATAAGCCTATGGTGATGGTGGCCCATTTGCCATACTGGGTAAAAAACTGCAAAATTTCCTGCCCTGTAGCGAAGCCGGCTCCAACAACCGTTCCGATGTATGTAAATGCGATCTGCAGCACCCGAAATGCCTGTTTCATGTGTTTCCCCTCTCAGGCCCCTGTATAGTTTGGACATGCGGGTACCATGGTACAAGGTATGCTTGACCCACGAAAGTCATGACAATCGATAATGAGCTTTGGCTTGAAATGCGTCTCAAGGACAGCGCCCAGGCAATTTCGCTTGAACTTATAGATAGATATATGATACTTTTACCTCATAGGATAGGCTTGGGAGGTCAAATCATGGAATTATTGAAACAACGAATATTACAAGAAGGTGTGGTTATCTCGGATCAAGTATTAAAGCTGGATGGTCTGTTGAACCACCAGATTGATCCTGCATTAACGATGGAGATGGGACGTGAGTTTGCTGCCCGTTTTCGTGAAAGTGGAGTAACTCGGGTAATCACGGTAGAATCCTCAGGGATTCCGGTTGCTTTTGCAGCAGCCTATGAACTTGGGGTGCCCCTTGTATTCGCCCGTCGTAAAAAAACACTTCTGGCTGATCCTGATGCTTACTGTGAACGTGTACCGTCCTTTACCAAAGGAATTGTAACTGACATTATGGTATCCCGCGAGTTCATTCATGAGAATGACCGCATTTTGTTCATTGATGATATCATTGCCAATGGAGATGCCGCTCGTGGCGTCATCAAAATTATCGAGCGTTCCGGTGCGGAACTCGTCGGATTCGGCGTTGTGGTCGAGAAAAGTTTTCAGGCGGGGGCACGCACGATTCGTGAACAGGGTATTCCGGTGGAAGCCTTGGTACGCATTCGTTCCCTGAACGATGGAACAGTACAATTTGACGATAACGAAATGTGACATTTTAAAGGAATAGGGCCTATTTTTTGAACTATGCCTTTGCATGACCGCCGATTTCATTTATAATGGGGTTATGTTAGGGAGAGGAGGCAACACCATGGGGAACCAACCGGCAACAGAACAATTTTTTAATGATAAGCTGGCGGAATCGAAAGTTCATTTTGAACGTGCCCTGGATTGTAAACATACGGAATTCGATGACCTTTATCCCTATATGATTGAACATCCTCAATTTTTCTGGTACAAACGCTATGTTGCCTGGTCAGAATTACTGACGATTGTAGGCTTGTGCGAAGAGTTGTCCTTCTCTTGGAAAGAACAATTTACACCGCATCAAGTGGAGTACCTTGAAGAACGTGTGATGTCCGCCAAAGTGCTTGATTTTTGGTTCGAGAAGAACGACAGCAAAGAGCACGCGCAGCGGTAACTTTCAGTCGGGACATAATTTCGAATGACATGACAGTCCAATACAGTCACGTGAGACCTAAATGACTTTTCATTTAGGTCTCTTTTTGTAAATAAATTTGAAATATAGGAGCCATGAAGATGATTAGTGATACAGAATTGGACGCCCTGCGTCTGTCAGGTGAGAAAGTTAGAGTAGTACGGGACGAGCTGGAATCGAACGACGTGAAAGGGATTGTGGTTGCCTGGGATGGCGAGCAGGTACTTATCCGTCGTCAGAATCGACGTGTCGTTAAGCTGGACCGAGGTTACAGCTATCAGCTGTTCAGCGAGCCGCGCCAGAGTCCACTTAGTGAGTAACAGCTTATAATTATGGCAGAGCCATGCGCGTTAAATGTTTGGAATTACCATGATTTCTTGGCATAAATGGCTCACTCGGGAGAGAAGATAGGTACAGTGAGGAAGATCTGTAACTATAGCCGAGAGGGTGTGCTACAAGCCATGACATTGATGAATGATAAAGTTCATGCCTACAAGGATCAGATTGGAGCATTAAGCGATGTGCTGCCAGGTGTGGTGAAGTCGTATCATGAGTTTACCGGAGAATGTTTCCAACCTGGTGTGATTGATGCGAAGACAAAACAGCTAATTGCGCTTGGCATTGGATTATTCGCAAACAATGAGGTATGTACCTTCTACCATGTAGAAGAAGCCCGGGCCAAGGGAGCAACAGATCAGGAGATTATGGAGACCGTTGCGGTGGCCGGAGCTGTTGGAGGAGGACATGCCCTGTCTCAGGGTGCGATGCGAGTGCAGAAGGCGCTGCATTAGTAAGCAATGCAACATACATTTTTAAGTGCAAAAAAGGCATCCGGTTAATAACCGATGCCTTTTTGTATGCGAATCACATTTTACCTAACATTTTATCATACATAAACTGTCCAGTTACCCGACGTGCGGTTACATAACGATCATTGAAGTATGGATTCGATAACTTCGTGATGCTTACACCTTTACTGCTGGAGGCATGAGCGAATTGTCCGCCGCCGATATATACACCTGTATGTGAAATGCCTTTGCCTGTTGTATTAAAGAACACCAGATCACCTGTCCGAACATTGCTCTTGGATACGGGAGTACCTGCTTTGGCTTGCTGCTGCGAAGTACGTGGTAATTCAATGCTGTATTTGTTGAAAAGATATCTCATAAAACCAGAACAGTCGAAGCCGGCTACAGTTGTGCCACCCCATTTGTAAGGAATACCTGTCATGTTGTTCACTACGGAGTTGATACTGCTTGCCTCTGTGCTTGTTGCCCCGGATGTAAATAATACAGCTGCTCCAAAAATGGAGATAATCAGTTTTTTCAAAATCAATGTTCTCCCTTCGATGCCTACGGAGTTAGCTAAGGGTTCGGTAGAAGGTTCCCTATATTTCCTATGTATAAGAATAATTCACCCAAATTGGTTCCCCCGTTTTCAAACATGAAACTCGGCAATGAATAATTAAGTTTTTGTAACTATTTGAAACTATATTGCATAAATGCGTAATTGTCAAACCCATTTAAACCCTTTCTTAATACCTCAATGTTAGCGGAATTAAGGTTTTTATATGAAAAAAGGGATCGAGTTTGGGTATCATTCATGACAAAAACGTCATTATTGATTCGTGTAAGACGAATTTGGATAAATAGATAGGTTTGTCATGAGTTAAAAGAACTATTCCGTTATGTAGAATTAGAGAGATTATATTCATTAAGTTGCATATATTGACAAAAATCGATTTTTTGCATATTATCTGATTATCCAATCCACATATTGGATTAAAATTGATTTTATTATGCGATAAATACAAATAAAGGAGGTTTAGAGACGCGTATCATAGGTAAAGTAGAAGTGGAAGATTTATAAAAACGAACATAGGAGAGTGTTACATTTGAAAGCGAAGAAAATAATTACTTTTGTCCTGGCATGTACGATGGTGTTCTCAGCAGTTGGAATGGCAGTTCTCCCTGTAGGGACGGTATCTGCTGCAGATGCGTCGGGTACTACAGCGAGTATTTCTGATATTTTGAAGAACCAGCTGCCGGATGGAGGTTGGAGAAAAGATTATAAACAGACAAGTGGAGAGTGGGCAAAGTCCACGATAGACAACAAGGCTACATACTCAGAAATTAGAAGATTGGCGAAGGAATTTAAAAAGACGAATGATCCGCGTTACTCCACAGCTGCAATCAAAGGAATTAACTTTTTGATCAACATGCAGTATTCAAACGGCGGGTGGCCACAAGTTTACCAAAGCTCCGGATACCACAAGCACATCACTTACAATGATGATGCCATGATTAATGTAATGATCATGCTGGATGAAGTAGCGGCACGCAAAGGTGATTTCTCATTTATCGACAGTACACTTGCTAACCGCAGTAAAAATTCAGTTGCCAAAGGTGTGGAGGCGATTCTGAATACACAGGTCGTTTCAGGTGGTAAGCTGACAGCATGGGGACAACAACATGATTCCAGCTCTCTTAAACCAGCGAGCGCAAGAATCTACGAAGTGCCATCGCTGACAGCTGGAGAGAGTGTAACGATTGTTAAATTTCTGAAAACCAGACCTGCTAACGCTAAAATTACCGCATCCATTAAAGGAGCGGAGGCTTGGTTTAACAAAGTGAAAATTACGGGTTACAAGTATGAAAGAGCTAATGGAGATAGTAAAATTATCGCTGATTCCAAAGCTGCACCAATTTGGGCACGCTTCTATGAGATCGGAACGGATAAACCAATCTTTATTGGTCGTGACGGGGTAGTTAAATACAAATTAAGTGATATTGATAAAGAAAGAAGAGGCGGTTATGCATGGTATGGCAACTGGCCTTCCAAGCTGTAATTTGTAGTATGCTTCCGTATTAATGAACCAAACTATTAGCAACAGTTAAAGGTAAGGCCCGAATCGACATGGACGTCTGATTCGGGCTTTATTGTTATTATTTTCAGTGTTGACATGATAGATTACGCATGATATATTATTTCTTGTCGCCGATATGGATGACGAAGATACAATATGCGGTCGTGGCGGAATTGGCAGACGCGCACGGTTCAGGTCCGTGTGGGCTAACCCCCGTGGAGGTTCGAGTCCTCTCGACCGCATCTAATAAAAAGACTCCTTAAGCTAACGCTTAAGGAGTCTTTTTTTGCATTTTTTGATATAACACTAACTTTAGTGATGAGTATTCAAGAGGTTAGTGCTTAGCTGCACGTACAGCAAATGTCTTCCATCAGCCATACGGAACGTTTATTGTGCTGCGGTAACATTAACGCTGTCAATATTCGGTCCTTCCGATCCGGTGGTAACCACTTTCAATGTATTGGTCCCCGTGTTCATGGGGACCTGTATTGTTTTTTCAACCCAAGTGGACCAGCTTCCCGTAGCGGGAAAGGGCTCGTTGCTGATGACTTTGGTTCCGTTCACAAAAATGTCGAGGTTCCGAGTGCCGCTTTCCAGCGCATAACGAAACTTTACGTTTTTGGTACCTGTTGTCGTGTTATTAATGCCGTTCCATTGAATGGCTGAACCAGTCATCGCATTGAAGTTAACATACCCGGAGCCAGTGTAACCGGGGTAGATTGTTTCAATGGCAGCTTCCGTAAGTGACGTTCCGGTCTCGGCTTCATACGTCGTGCCACTGCCTGTATTCCCGCCGCTATTTCCGCCAGTAACGTTGGCAACAAACGTTGTTACGCTCTGAGGCGGGAGCTGTGCCGTGAAGGCTCCATTGGATACGTTAAGCGAGGTTCCGCTTGCCAGGTTTCGACTGCTGTCCGTAATCCATGAGGACACAGTAGAGGCATTACCATTTTGCAGAACGAATTTTTGGCTTGTGGCTGAAGTTCCACGGTTAATTGCCACGACGACGACTTTGTTATCACCTTTATAGGCTGAGACAAATGTGTTCGTATCCGGATTTTTCGTTGCATCGACTCGCAGGTAGCCTGGACGCACGAATTTAGAGAAATGAGCCATATTATACCCGCGTTTGCTTATGGTACCGTCCTCTTTCATCGGACCATACTGTCTGCGGATGTACCACCACACGTAGGCCTGGAAATCACCTTCTACCATGGCATTGTGCATGTGATAGGAAACGTCTAATGCTTCAGGCCAGCGGTCTGCTGAGTTGTTGTCACTGTTTGGAACATACACTTCAGTCATCCACAGTTCTTTACCGGCTCCTTTTTGCTTAAAGAGAGGGTAGGCAAAATTCGAAATCTGGGTTCCATACGTATGTGCTCCCAGAATGTCCATGTTGGCAAGTGCCTGCGGATCATTCAGGATTGGGTCGGATATGTTCTTTAAGTACTGGAAGGATTCAGGCGCCATGACTTTGGTACCTTGGATGGACCCGGCATTTTCTTTCATGAATCGAAGGATCTCTTGTGGAGTCCACCAAGTCCAGTCATGAGCATAATCCGGTTCGTTTTGTACAGAAATGGCATACAGATCTACGCCGTTATTTTTCATGTAGGTTACAAAGTCGTTCAGATGTTGCGCATATGCGGTATATTTGTCGTATTTCAGACGTTTGGCATTTGTGTCCCCATTGCGGTTGAATGTTTCAACCATGCTGCTTGGAGGATTCCATGGGGATGCAAATACAATAGCACCCTTTTCGATAGCCCGTTTGGCTGTGGCAACTTCACGATACCAGTTATTGGAATCTGGATCAACGTAGATCCTGAGAATGGAGAAGCCTAATTGATTCTGGTCATTACCAAAAGCAGTTTCACGTTGAGCGGGAGTCAGATCACCAATCCAGGCAGGAAGGTTAATGCCCCCAAAGCCCTTGATCAGCTGTTTTTCCGAGGACAAATTAATGTTGGCATCGCTGGCTGCTGACACATTTGTCGGGGTTAACATCAAAGGCAGGGCTGTTAAACAGGCCAAAAGAACATTAATCGTCTTTTTTAGTTTGAATTTCACTACTTTCATCCTCCTCGATAATAGTAAGTTACATAGAGAAACCGCAACCAGGAATAACAAACAAGAATAGCGGATTGTCTGGCATTTATTTTATGTAAACCCTTTCAAAACCTCCTTCCATAAATCATAGGATAGAATTGAAGCATAGAACCTCTTTCATTTGTTGATTCTACTAAAAAATTCCTAAACTGAAAACCTGACAAATTACAGTATTTTTTCTAATTAATCTCTATTTTCTAACTATTCAATGACAGTTCTTGTCTGAATGCAAAAGGGAAAACTGGAATGATGGGGGATTCGCTTGAGATAGAGGTCTTCAATGGGCGGGGGTATGATCATTAAGGAAGGCTTTGGCTTACATATTCCTCCCTTCATTATCAAACAATGAGATCACAGAAGTTACGGGGAGGGAATCATGATGAAGGTACAGAGAAAGAATTATCGATTCATTGCAGGTATCATGGCATTATTGATTGTGTTTTACGCAGGCATATCGGCAGGAGGGCCTACAGCGGCAGCTTCAGAGTCCACATCGAATCACAAACGGTTAGCGATTATCATCGATGATGTTGGTAATGACATGAAGGGTACGGCAGAGATCCTGGCGATGCCAGTCAAACTGACGGTAGCGGTTATGCCTTTTTTACCAACAACGAAGAAAGATGCGATGGCTGCACATGAAAAGGGAATGGATGTGATTGTGCACATGCCCATGGAACCCAAGAAAGGACGACCTGAATGGCTGGGCCCGGGTGCAATCACATCCAATCTAACAGATGAAGAAGTCCGCTCACGCGTGGAGAAAGCGATTGATGATGTGCCCCACGCCATTGGCATGAACAATCATATGGGTTCCAAAATTACTTCGGACAAACGCATCATGTCCATTGTGCTCGATGTATGCAAGGAGCGGGGTCTCTTCTTTGTAGACAGTCGTACGAACTTTCGCTCCGTGGTGGGGGAACTGGCCATATCCAAAAACATGCCACCTGTAGGTAATGACATTTTCCTGGATGATCAAAACTCCAAGCAACACATTCGCAAGCAACTGGATCTGGCTGCTCAGCGTGCGATCGACAAGGATATCTGTGTTGTCATTGGTCATGTCGGTCATTCGGGGATGAACACATCCGCAGTAATTCGTGAATCCGTCTCCCGTCTGCAAAATCAGGTCCAATTTGTAGGGATTGGTGATCTGGTTCGAGATGTGTGGCAATGGCAGTCTGCTCCTACACTACCGACAGATAATAAATAATGCCATTGGCAATGGACTGGGCGATTCGTTTTTGCTCAGCGGGGTCATTCATTCTGGCTCGATCTGCCGCATTGCTCAAAAATCCGGTTTCGACGATGACGGCAGGTTGCTTCACGTAATTCAATATATAAAAGGGCTTGCCCCATACAACCCCGTGCTCCGTTTCGTACAACTTGTTCATGGCATCCTGAATGGATTGGGCCAGCAAATAACTCCTGCCTTCTTTCTGGTGCAGTACCACCGGGCCGTGTGCTGTCGATCGGGGACTCCAGTTCGCATGAATGCTGACCACGATATCTGTACTTACTTCTTCGCTAAGGCTTTTACGTTGAGCAAGATCTCTGGTATGACGGGAGCGGCTGTTCAGCCAGCGGTTCTCATCACTAAGTGCATAATCACCAAGTCGATTGATGATAACGGCATAACCTTTGCTGCGAAGCAGGAGATAGACCTTTTGGCTAATGGCCAGGTTGATATCTTTTTCCAGCACACCTTGGGCTGACGTACCACCGTCAATACCCCCATGGCCTACGTCGAGCAGGATAACGGGTGCTGCAAAGGCATGATGACTTGAGCGATAAGCATCTCCATCGGTCACTGGTAGCATGGATGGACTGTTCTGGGACGGGGCTGCTTTTCCATGCGCGACATGGTGGGGCAGGATGGGAAGACAATGGAAGCTAATGAGCAAGGCCACCGAAGCGGTCAGTAGCTTATACATGGGAATACACACTCCTTCATGAAATAGGTACCGGATGCAGATTAAAGACTGTATGGATACCTTTGGCATTAGACTGTGCATTTTGAGGGTTTTCATACTCCTTTCAATAAAAAAATGTTTAACCATTGCACATCCTGCACACAATAGAACTATCGTAAGCTCCGTGAAAGTGCAGGAGCGAAGGAGGCAGAGGTTATGGCCAAAAGTGATGAGTTGGTAAAATACATTACGCAACGTGTAGTACATTATATCGATACGCCGAAGGATGAGCGGAAAGGTCGCACCAAAAGGAAAGAGCCGTGGGCGATGAAGTGGTTTGGTATGATCCCTTTCGCTGTATCCCTGTGGGTGGGGAAAAAGGAAAAAGAATTCGATACACAGTCTCATAAACGAAGTTCTTCGGGAAAAGGGTGACTATCCCTTACCTATTTCACTAATGGTAAACCAAAAGACGCAATCCCTTAATAAAATGGGAAGGCGTCTTATTTGTTGTTTTACAAATTATCTGACTGTGTCTTAAGAATTTGCTGATGATCAAGGATTTACGAGGTAAAAATGGCCATCTTGCTGCAATGTGCTTAAAGGGACAAAGCGTTGAACGGATGATTTTCCACCTAGCGCTACATATAGAATGGACTCTGCTACCTGATCTGTATGCCACAGCTGATAACCGCTAACAGGTAGAGGACCGCCGTATACAACGTTACGATCACCCGCTGAGAAAACAATCTCTTGATTCTCCCCGTGTTGTATCACATCTTGTGCCCGGTCGGCAGCAACAGGTTTGGAGGTAAGCCACAACAGATTGTCAGCCGGATTGAAGACGGGTCGGAGATGAAGTGGGTCGACTGATAAAGATGGCGTTGTGGATAAATCAGTTATGCTGACAGAGGTCTGTTTGGAATCAGCCTCCAGCAGGTTCAGAAACTCTGACGGTAGTACATCTCCGTTGGTAGCATCAATATAAAGTGCAGGATGATTAGGTTGCTCCACTTTCCAATAAGCCAGCAGGGGAAGAGCATAACCAAGATGAAGCTCTCCTGCTCCAGCAAGTAATACCTCAAGGTCCACATGTTGTCGATCCAAGGTTTGTCCAAGAAGTTCATTGTTGTATGGTGACTGTTCTCCATGACCATATTCACTAAGCATCAACTGACCCTGCTCTGTGGCCGTAATAATCATATATCCGATCGGTTTGCCTTCAAACACAGCTTGTACGAGCCAGCTATGTAAACCCGGCCCCAGAGGGTAGAAGTCCAGGTCGGCGTTCTTCCAATGCACTTCGCCGTTAGCTGTACCAAGTGTAACAGCTTGTTGCTCTGCAAACCGTTGCACAGCAACGGGAGCTAGCTTTTCATTCTGAATGGCATGATGTTTGGGACTATACTCAATTGATGATGCGGGGGATAGCGAAGACGTTTTTAGTTCCTCTGCATTGGCTATCGACCAAAAAGAGAATAGGGCAAGACAACTGAGCAAGCCCAAGGTTATACAGGTTGTTTTCCAAGCGTTGTTCCAACACGTATGAAAGAATCGTTTCAAATTTACACCTACTTTTTCATTTATCCGTTACCTGAGCGGGTCCTAGTTTCATTCTAGGGGACAGGTTATGCAAAGGTTGCTACAACCTGTCGGGTAGCTGATCATAAATAAACACTACTTTTGCCAGCATTTGCAGGAAAAGTAGTGTCTTCGTCTATCTTAAGTGAAACATGCCGCTGCTAATGGCAGTCACTTTCACTTTGGGTTCATATTGCCAGATCATCTCGGTCCGGCGTGTCTCATACTGCAGTTTCATAGCTTCGCGATCGATTACCGCCTGTTTTGCTTTCTCTTCTTCGGCATCTGTCTCGGAGTTGATCGGTACTGCGGCCTCTGCCGCCAGTTCTACATCTGCTCCAATGGGTTTAGCGTTAGTTATATCCACAACTTTTATCAGTGGTGCAGGTGGCGTGCGGTCAGAATGGACATTCTCATTCTCCGTGTCTGAGGTTATGTTACCTGGTAATTCTACCTCAGGCGTATCTTCCCGGAGTACCGCCTCATAGTAGGTGTCCAACACGTCCAGCTCCAGATCAAGCCGCTCTTGGGCTTTCTCTGCCCAGCTATAATCGAGTTCCAGCAAGCGGTTCGTCAAATGAGATTCCAAAGCAGCTCCGGCATCAAATAACGAAACTTTAGCTGTCTGTACATGCATGTTCTCCGCAAGCCTCGGACTGAGATCACGTCGGTTCAGCTTAGTACCGAATTTTTCTATAATTTCACCCGAGCGAAGGGAGATGCCGAGAAAATGCAATTCCTCCCGTTTCAAATCACAGGCGAATTCCACCTTGAAACAGACACCAAGCCAAGGCTCATATACGGCTGGCGCTGTAGCCCGCAATTGCCGTTTGGCAGCCTGTTCGAACAGGTTCACGAAGGCACCGCCTTCACGGGCAGCGCCGAAAATCTGCTGCAGTCTGCGACTGCCATACACCACTTCTTCACGCAATATTCGTCCTGGCCCCAGCTGTGGCAACGATGGCGTAATACCGAAGTAACGGCCTAGAATAGTTTCTTTTGGTGGCTCCCCTTGAGGACTGCCGTTGGTTACGCCATTCGTTCCATCAGGGTTAGGAACAGCAGGAGGTGATGCTTGCGCAGCTGTGGCTTCTGCTGCTTCAATGGCCTGCTGATAACTGTCAGGATCAAATATAAATGTAAAGGACATCGTCTCAGCGGGTGCTCCGGTTCGTTCCACGAACCCCCAATAATAGGGGCGATTGGTCAACGCTTTGTCCGCCTCAGGCGAGAGTTTGACTGTAACATGGGCAGGGGAACGCTCCATAATCTGACAATCCAGTGCTTCCAGATAGGTGAGAACATAAGCCTGTACTTCATGGGGAGACATGGTCATGAGTTAGCTACCTCCTTTGCGAAGATCTAACAACCCGGATACGGCAGGCCCTTCATCTGAAACCTCACGTTGAATAGAGTTCAACGATTGTCCAAGTGAATCCATTTTGCGGCGAATATCATCATCAGTTTGTGATTCCAGCATGATTTTGTACAAACTTTTCTCAATAGACTCCTTCTTCTCTAACCGTTCCAGAATGACATCCAGCCCGCCGATCACCATCTCAAACATATTGATCTTCTCATGCAGCAGATTCAAAATATGTTCCTCAATGGTTCCAGTCGTGGATAAATTGAAGATGTTCACGTCATTTTGCTGTCCCAGCCGGTGTACCCGACCGATCCGCTGCTCAACCCGCATAGGGTTCCAAGGCAAATCAAAGTTGATCATATGATGGCAAAATTGCAGATTAATGCCTTCACCACCCGCTTCGGTTGCAATCATGGCCTGCACACGCCCGCGGAAGAGATCCATCATCCAGTCTTTTTTGCCTCGATTCATGCCACCCCGATAGGGTACAGCCGTAAGCCCATTGTTGCGGAAATAGTTTAGCAGATACTCCTGCGTGGCCCGGTATTCAGTGAAGATAATTACTTTTTCATTCATGTTCCGAACCAGCTCCATCGTTTTCTCCGCTTTGGTATTCTCCTTGATCGCTTTAATATGGGCAACGAGTTCCCAAATCTTGTCCCGAAGGGGAGAGTCCAGCGGAAGTTTCTTCGACAGATTAACCAGCGTCACGAATACAGCATCCCGACTGCTGCACACTTCACGTTGCAATGTAACAAGGGAGAGCATGCTGCTCAGGTTACCGCCAGCTTCCTGGTACTGGTCTTTAACAAAGGAAGTCACGCCATCATAAAGCGCTTGTTCTTCGAGCGATAGTTGCAGATTCACGTTGGAGACATTCCGTTTGGTAAATTGAACAGGGCCTTCGCCGCGGCGGTTACGAATCATGACTTTGGATAACTCGTTCTTAAGCTGTTCCTGATTTTTCGGAACTCGTTTGTCTACAACAAAGTTGGCCGCAAAGTCACCCTGACGACCCAGTTGACCGGGCTTCAGCAGGTTGATCAGATTGAACAATTCACTCATATCGTTCTGCACAGGTGTAGCTGTAAGCAACAGACAATACTTTTTGCGCAATTTGAGCATGAATTGATAGTTGGTTGTTTTCTTGTTTTTGAGCTTATGAGCCTCGTCAATAATAATCATGTCGTAATCAGTATTCAGCAGCATATCTTTATGCGGGTCACGTTTGGCTGTATCCATGGAAGCAACAACCACTTCATTCTGCCAGGAATAGGCCTTTTTCTGGGCAATAGCAGGGATGCCAAATTTTGAATTCAACTCCCGTACCCATTGCAGTACAAGAGAGGCAGGCACGAGAATGAGTACCTTGGATACGAGACCTCGAACCATATATTCTTTCAGAATGAGACCGGCTTCAATGGTTTTGCCCAGACCCACCTCATCGGCGAGAATGGCCCGGCCTGACATTTCAAATAATACTCTGCGAGCAGTGTCCATCTGGTGAGGGAGTGGAGTGAGGCCTTGTAGATGCTTGAGACATTGGATCTCGTCAAAATTGGGAATCAGGTTGGTCTCTTCGGCTTGAATGCCCAGTTGGAAGAGTCGATAATCCCCCCAAGGACCTCCTTTATCCAGTCGTGATTCCAATTGATTAATCCAGGTCCGATCAAATTCCAACGGAACGGGTAGCTCGGCTACAGGTTGATTCATGTGGTGCGGGTTTTTCCGGTTCATGGTGTTTCCTCCCCTGCCATACGTGATGACGTTTTATTCGTAGGTAATAGTATGGACGAATGAGAGTCAGTTCATAACTATGTGGGTTCAAATAAGGAATATTTACACTTGTCACTCCGATGACAGAATAACCTTCCAATCGCTGTTATCCCCAGATTTTTTTGATTCCCTTGTCCAAAGGGGGAAAACCCGGGGATAGCGTATGCTTTCGATGCAGCTTTCTTTCAGAAAGCTTTTAGGCCAACGCTTCGCTTCTTCAGGTTATTTCTGTCCTCTCCGTTCTTGTGTAAAAAGTTTAGTTGAACCAATGTGAACTACAGTTTATTTACAAGAAGCTTGTCCGAGTATAGGGAGTATATGAAGATGGATTATGATAAAAGTCATATGGAAAATCAATATATGGTGTATTATACTGAATTTATATCACTATATGTGGTGTCTCATCATAATTTACTCATATAGTGAACATGGAGCTTTATACCGGGGAGGTTGAATGTAGCGATGAAATCGAACCAACGATCGTACCAATTAGAAGGACTTAGCGAAAAAATATTTCTGGACCGATACGCCTGGAAGGACGCTGATTCGAATCATGCCAAGGTCGGAGATGTGGTATTGGTATTAACGAAGGATGATCCGAAGTTCCCAACCAAGGAAGTGGGCGAAATCATAGAACGTCAGGGTCAGCTTGTACAGGTAAGAACTCGAAGCGGAGAGATGATCGAGACAAGTGTGGAGAAATTGACACTCAACATAGAAAAAACACCGGAAGAGATGTGGGACCGTCTTGCCAAAGCGATGGCTTCTGTCGAATCCACAGCTGATAAGCGGGCAACGTGGGAGTCCAAGTTCCGCTCTGTGTTGGAAGATTGGAAGTTAGTACCCGGAGGCCGAATTGCTGCAGGTGCGGGGGCAAGCGATGAGTTGACACTCTTCAATTGTTATGTCATTCCATCTCCGCAAGACAGTCGGGGTGGCATCATGAAGACTTTGACCGAGATGACGGAAATTATGGCACGTGGGGGAGGCGTAGGTATTAATTTGTCCTCTTTGCGTCCTCGCCGAGCGGTGGTGAAAGGTGTCAACGGATCATCTAGCGGTTCCGTATCCTGGGGTGGCTTGTTCAGTTATACGACTGGACTGATTGAACAGGGTGGAAGCCGCCGGGGTGCGCTCATGCTCATGATGAATGACTGGCATCCAGATGTGCTTGATTTTATTACCGTGAAACAAACGATGGGGCAGGTGACCAATGCCAATCTGTCTGTATGTGTGAGCAACGCATTTATGGAGGCTGTCAAGCAGGACGGAGATTGGGACTTGGTTTTCCCCGATACAAACGATCCGGACTACGACACCGAGTGGAACGGGGATATGCAGCAATGGAAAGCCGCAGGTCATTCGGTGGTGCACTATCGTACACTGAAGGCTCGCAAAATCTGGCATACCATTATTGAATCAGCCTGGAAATCGGCAGAGCCTGGTGTGGTATTCATGGAGTACTACAACCAGATGTCCAACAGCTGGTATTTCAATCCGATTATCTGTACTAATCCGTGCGGGGAACAAGGCCTGCCTGGCTGGGGTGTATGTAATCTGTCTGCCATTAATCTGTCCAAATTCTACGATGAAACAAATCATGATGTGGCATGGGATGAACTGGCGGAAACCACTCGTATCTCGACTAGATTTTTGGATAATGTCATCGATGCAACACCATATCATTTTGAGGAAAATAGACTGAATCAGCAGCGGGAACGCCGGGTTGGGCTTGGCACGATGGGACTGGCAGAGCTGATGATTAAGCTGCGTATTCGATACGGCAGTCCTGAATCTCTTGTTTTTCTGGATAAACTGTATGGATTCATGGCGAAGGAGGCCTATCTGGCATCGGCACAGATTGCAGCAGAGAAGGGAGCTTTCCCAGCTTTCGAAGCTGAACCGTATTTACAGAGTGGATTCATGAAAAACATGGTTGCGACGTACCCTGAAGTGGGAGAGGCCATCCGTAAACAGGGCATTCGAAATGTCACACTGATCACACAAGCGCCAACGGGAAGTACAGGTACGATGGTGGGCACATCAACAGGTATTGAGCCGTATTTCGCCTTCAAGTATTTCCGTCAAAGCCGTCTAGGTTATGATGAACAGTTCGTACCGATTGCACAAGACTGGCTGGATGAACATCCGGGTGAAGCTTTACCAGACTATTATGTGACGGCAATGGATTTGTCGGCTGAGAATCACATACGGGTGCAGGCTGCGATCCAGCAATGGGTGGATAGTTCGATCTCGAAGACGGCCAACTGTCCGGCTGATTTTACAGTGGAGGATACGGCTGAGCTGTACGAACTGGCCTTCGACCTTGGTTGCAAGGGAGTAACGATATACCGCGACGGCAGCAGGGATGTGCAGGTGTTGTCCACGTCGAAGAAGGAAGAGACCCAAGGTGAAGATCAGAACACGGCGGAAGCTGAAGAGAAGACAGTCGTATCTGCTATAGAAAACCCGAATAATGCTGAAGTACAGGCAAGTGATGGAACTTCCAATAGCCAGGTTGGTGTTAGAACGCATTCTTCTGATCAAGCCCCGTCCTCTTCTACAGTACTGGATAAACAATACAGAAGCCGTCCTCAAGTACTGCGCGGTGCGACATACAAAATCAATACGCCATTTGGTATGGCTTACATTACGATCAATGATCTGGAGGGAACCCCGGGTGAGATCTTCCTGAACGTGGGCAAAGCGGGATCGGATGTGTTTGCCATGGCTGAGGCACTCGGTCGAGTATGCTCTCTGTTCCTTCGATACGGAGATCATGGGCAAAAGGTTGAACTGTTGATCAAACATCTCAAGGGAATCGGTGGTTCGGGAGCGATTGGTTTCGGAGCCAATAGGGTTGAATCGATTGCTGATGCAGTCGCCAAAGCATTGGAAAGTCATGTACAGAGCGATGTGCAGGAGAACAAAACTGGAGCATTACAAGAACAGAGTCAAGTGGAGAGCACGTATCCAAAAGTGGAGGATCAGAAAACCTTTACCGAATCGAGAGATTTATGTCCTTCATGCGGCTCGGCATCCCTGATGAATGTGGAAGGATGCAGAACATGCAGCAACTGCGGGTACAGTAAGTGCAATTAAATATCTTTTGAAAAAAAGAGAAAAAGAAAGGCACTCCTGACTCCATCATGAAGTCAGGAATGCCTTTTTGTCATTTAGCTAACTAACACCAATCCTGGCATCGATCTGCAAGTGATTGCAATTCATTAAATACAACACCAGCATGGTAGCCGTCGCACACGGCGTGATGTAACTTAACGGATAAGGGAAGATATACTTTATCGTTCTGTTGTACATATTTCCCCATCGTGAAAATAGGCAACAAGTAGGTTCCCTCGTTGTAAATATTCAGATTAAATGCCGTAAAGTTCACCCAAGGAATACTGGAAACGGGAAAAGTATTTGGCGGTTCATTGGGTTTGGCAACAAATTGTTTGTGATCTTTGTAATTCTTCATATCTTCCAGATAACGAATGTGGAACGTCTCGAAATCTTCATGGAATGCTGTCCAGATCGTTGAGAAACTTTTGTTGTCCTCATGAAAAATTGTATAACTCGGAGACATTTCGTCCCAGTAGCCCAATTTCCCCTCGGCATCAAAACAGGTTCGAAATTCCCTGTGTGCATTGACAACCGTAGAGATCATATGAATAAGAGCCGGATAGAACTTCAATCCTTTAAGCTTCAGTTCGTTGATCAATAGAGTGATATCCAGATTAGCAGTTATGCTGTAGGTACATCTGACCTGATTCAAGTAGTGGTCAAAGTATGGCTTTCGATCCCACTGATCTAACACGATTGAATTAAACATAAGTTATAACCTCCTAAATTTGAATAATGTCTTTTATTTAGGAGGTATATTTGACTGATTTGACCATATCCTATCACATTCCCAGTATTGTATTTTTAGAAATTGATCCATCTCAGTATAACATGATACTGAATGTGTCGCTTATAGCGAAATCCTCTGCAAAACGCTTTTTCAACCTGTTTCTTTCCTTTATAATTAAAGTTGTGTTTATAACGAAGAAGAGAGGGGATTAGATGCGTCAGCCGATAGAAGAACCCATATTTTATTCTTATCCTGGAATGGTAGCGGTGGTGACTTCACGTCATGAGGGAGTCCAGAATGTGATGGCGTCCGGATGGCATACATACATCGGGTCATCACCAGGCGTATACGGCATCTCCCTTCGTAAGGAAACATACTCCTATGAACTCATTGAGAAGAGTGGCGTATTCGGTGTTCATTTCCTACCAGGTCATCGATCAGAGTGGATTCAAGCTGCAGGAACGTTCAGTGGAAGAGATACGGATAAATTCACAAGATTCGGCATTCCATATGAGGAAGGAATCAAGGTAAGTGTACCCATGTTGACAGATGCTTATTTTGCTTATGAATGCAAGGTTATGGATATTACGACATATGGTGACCATGAATGGATTGCAGGCGAAGTGTTGCAGCGATATCAGGATCAGAAGTACTTTCTGGAGAATGGAATGGTTGATCTGGAGAAGTTGCAAATCCCAATGTACACAGGGCGTTCAGCATACCGGATCATGGATGCGAGGACAGAAGAAAAGATTCACCCGTTCCACCTCTAGGGTCCTAGGCAAGAAGAAGCAATTATGAGCAAAACTTTCAATCCGGTCTGACATAGGTTTATAATGGATATTGGCTGCTGAGCAAGTCGGCAGCCTTTTGTTATGAATTCAATTGTTTCAATCGATGTGTGCGTGGGTATGCTGGTTTGCGCAAGTGAGACAGGTAATTTTAGCCACTCGATGAAAAGTACTATATTTAACGACAAAATTAGAGTATGATTTTACAGCTATATGAGCTGGCAGGAAAGGTTACATCGGTTTAATCGTTTGTAACTATTCCTGTAAAGTATGAGGCTTATTTCGGGCGTATAATGCTAAACGTGAACTCACGAATGAATATAAAGAATATTTTAATAATTAAACTTAATGGACAGGCAAATCGTCTTCTTTAAGATTATAGAATTCACACAGAATGTCGCATCATCGGATCGTGCTTCAAACAGAAGCTTTTCTTATGCTGTAAATGAAAGATGGAAGGTGCAATACGTATGTTAATGACAACCAGAACGATCAGGAGTTCCTTTATGCCCCCAACACCGATGTTGTTGACTCACAGTAACAAGGAGGGGCATGCATGTCACAATCGTTAAATCGTAAGAGACATATGAACGGACTTGACGGCTTGCGAGCCATCGCTGTACTTGCGGTAATCGCGTATCATCTAAATTTGGATTTTATCCCGGGCGGACTGCTCGGTGTAGGTATATTTTTTGTTCTCTCGGGATATTTAATTACAGATATTCTCGTGTCACAGTGGCAGGAACATGGACGCATTTCACTCGGTGATTTCTGGGTAAGACGGGTAAGGCGTTTGCTTCCAGGCATGCTGACCATGACAGCTGTGGTGATGATCTGGTTGGCTTGTACAGATCCATCCCGGCTTGCTGCGCTTCGTGGTGATATCGTTTCGGGTGTATTATACATAAGCAATTGGTGGTATATCTTTCACAACGTTTCCTATTTCGAAAGTTTTGGCCCTCCATCACCGTTTGGACATTTCTGGTCACTGGCTGTGGAAGAGCAATTTTATCTTATATGGCCTCTTCTACTGATCGCAGCAATCGTAGTGTTCAAAAGAAAGGGATGGCTGGTCGTTTTCATTGTCGTCGCAGCTGAATTATCTGCTGGCGCAATGGCCATCATGTATAATCCGGATTTGGACCCGAGCCGTGTATATTATGGAACAGACACGCGGGCATTTGCACTGCTTGCTGGTGCTGCTCTTGCCGTGGTGTGGCCTAGTCGCAAGCTATCGAACTCTCTGTCTGGCATGAACCGGCTTGTGCTCGATGTGTCGGGACTTGCTGCGCTCGCTTTGTTAATCTACATGATGCTGAACAGCAGTGAATATGATCCGTTTCTGTATCAAGGGGGCATGGTGCTTCAAGCTATCGCAACAACGTTGCTGGTAGCGGTGTTGGCTCACCCATCGTCTTTCCTGGCACGTATCATTGGCGCGAAGCCATTACGCTGGATCGGAGAGCGATCCTACGGATTATATCTGTGGCATTATCCAGTCATTATGTTAACCAATCCCGCGGTGGATACGGGAGGAGCACATCCTGTACGAATCATTTTACAGGTTGCTGCAACGGTTGTACTGGCCTCATTGTCCCTTAAATATATTGAAAATCCGATTCGGTACAATGGATTCCGTGATTCTTGGTCCCGAATATGGGGAAGAGGGCGGTCATCAATCGGTATACGTAACGTATGGTGGAAGCGGGCAGGTCTGTTGATGACGATTCTGCTGTTGTCCTATACGGTATCTCAGATGATGGTCTCACATGCAGCGAACTCTGACTCCCATTCGGTATCGATGTCCAACACATTAAATGGAGAGAATTCCGTAGCGGAGGAACAGGGACAGGATGTGTTGCCAGCTATTACAGCGACGTCAGGCTCTGGCGAAAAGAACGATGCTCATACCCATAAACCGGAAGCAGGAACGAAAGATGATCCGGGGAAAAATGAGAAGCCAACGGGAGAGTCTGCTCCAGATTCAAAACCTGACGACCAAGACAATTCAGTGAATCCTGGTAAGGACGGTCAGTCTGAAGATAAGCCGGCCGATGACTCCGTGACTAACGAGAATGATACACCGGATGACGCCGGAGCGAATCAATCCGATAATACGGATCATACGGATGATGCACCTGATTCATCTCAGGACAATGAAGAAACGGCTCCTCCTGCCCAGGATGGCAAGGTTCATTATACCGTCATTGGAGATTCGGTGATTTTGGATGCAAAACCGTATCTGGAGCAAAGTATATCGGGAGTGTATGTGGACGGACATGTCGGTCGTCAGATGTGGCAGGCAGGCGATGTATTGGAAGGTCTGAAACAAAACAACCAAATGGGCAGCAAAGTGGTGCTGGAGCTCGGGACGAATGGTTCCTTTAACTCCAAAAACTTGAATGCTGTGCTTGATTATCTGAAAGATGAGGATCAGGTATTTCTGGTTACTGTGCGCGTACCTCGTCCGTGGGAACGAACGGTGAACAGGGCATTGAATGAGGCTGCATCCAAATACAGCAATGTCTCCTTGATTGACTGGAACAGTGCAAGTGAGGGACATGACGAATATTTTGAAAAAGATGGCGTACATCTCACTACGCAAGGGTCCGAAGCTTTTGCAGAACTGGTGAAAAACAGTATCCAATAATACGCAATCCATATTTAATACGATTTAGCACTTATTCATTATATATAGCCTGGGGTGAAGCTACCAACGGCTGCAACAAGAAAGAGCTCTCATTGTGAGGGCTCTTTTTAGTTGTTATGAACAAATAAGTCAGCAAAGTAAATTCCAAACAGGGGAACCGATATTTTTCACCCCTGCATCCGTGGATCGTCACCTTACGGTATGATAGCGTTAACATTTACAATAAGTGTATTCAAATCGCCGAGGGGGATTATAGAGATGTTAAAAAAATGGCTTTCAGGTTTCCTGGCAATAACATTGTTCTCCATTATTCTTGCTGGCTGTGCTGGCGGGGACACTTCAGAAGGAGGCAGCGGCAATGACAAAGTAACCGTCACACTCTGGCACAACTGGACCGGACAGGATGCAAAGGCGGTTGCGATGCGCAAAATTATTGAAGATTTTCGCGCGGCGCATCCAGATATTGAAGTTGTGGATGAAGGCTTGCCAACAGATGGTCTCAAAACCCGGCTTCGTACGGTGGCAGCTGCCAACGAGATGCCAGACCTGTTCGTGATGTGGCCGGATGCCATGACTAAGGAATTTGTCAAAGGGGACCTGTTACAGCCCATTAATGCAGAGCTGGACGCAAAGCCGGAGTGGAAAGATAACTTTATCCCGAATGCATTGGACGGATACACCGTAGACGGGAATATCTACTCCGTGCCGATGAATCTGGCGCCGAGTTCCTTCATTTATTACAATGAAGCTCTTTTCAAGCAGTACAACGTAAAAGTGCCTGAGACATGGGCGGAACTGGAACAAGCGATTGCTACTTTTAATCAAAATAAAGTCATTCCCATGGCACTTGGCAACAAAGCCAACTGGGTAGCTCAATCAACGATATTCAGTACACTGGCTGATCGGATTACCGGTACGGACTGGTTCCTGAAAGCGGCAGCACAAGAGGGTGCTAGCTTTACCGATCCACAATTTGTTGAAGCCTTGAACAAGATGCAGGAGCTTGGCAACACCAAAGCATTCCAAGATGGATTCAACAGTATCGATGAGACACAGATGATGCAGCTTTATTTCCAAGGTAAGGCAGCGATGGTCATGAACGGCGGATGGGCCTTGGCAAATCTGGTGAACAATGCACCTGAAGAGGTGTTGAACAACACACATATTACGATTCTTCCTCCAGTGGACGGAGGTCAGGGTGAACCAAGAACAACATCCGGTGTAGTAGGAACCGGATTGGGTGTAAGTAAAAAGCTGAGCGGTGCACAAAAAGAGGCAGCGATGGAGCTGTTCTACGCGCTGGCAGGACCTGATGGTCAGAAGGCCACATTGGATAGCAGCACATTGGTGAGTTACAAGATTGATCTGGACAAAACCAAAGCACATCCATTGTTCGTAGAATTATATGATCTGATGCAGGAAGTGAAGATCACGCCAGTATACGATTCCAAGCTGGGATCGGCAACGGTTGAGGTTATTAATAATGCATTGCAAGAGTTGCTTATGGGCGGCAAGGCCGAAGACATTGCGGCTAAAATTCAGGCGGCTCAAGCCAATGCAGTTAGTCAGTAACCATTCGTTAAAACCCCTTCCCGGCAGGGGAGGGGTTTTAAGTATGAATGAGACAGTCAGTTGCAAGTTGGTAAAGGAATTTATGGAAGGGAAGTGAACAGATGAACGCACTGCGAAGTCGGCGTTTTATTATGCTGGGGCTGGCCCCGGCAGTCATCATTTATGCATTGTTTGTATTTGTACCGGTCGTGTGGTCGGCATACTACGGTTTCTTCAACTGGTCCGGCATCGGCGCATCCAAATATATTGGTGTGGATAATTACGTAGAGATCTGGCATGATCCTGTGTTTTGGCGGGCACTGAAAAATAACGTTATTTTTGTGTTGGCATCGGTGTTTGGACAAATTCCGTTAGCGTTGATGTTGGCGGTCATATTACACAAAAGCAATCCATTACAGCGGTTTCTGCGCTCAGCCGTATTTCTGCCGATGGTGTTATCCACTGTCGTTATCGGTATGATCTGGCAGTATATCTATCATCCGCAGATCGGGATATTGAACTTTCTGCTGGACGCTCTGGGGCTGGAAAGTTGGAAGCTACAATGGCTTTCCGATGACAAGATTGCCATTTTCTCATTGGTACCGCCGCTGCTCTGGAGCTTTGTCGGGTTGTATCTGATTATCTTTATCTCGGCACTACAGAATATTCCAGGCGAGATTCATGATGCTGCCAAAATAGACGGTGCTTCAGGAATCCGGAAACTGGTATCGGTCTCTTTGCCCATAATCTGGGGTACGGTTCAGGTAGCGATCATTCTATGTATTTCGGGTAGTCTGAAATCATTCGATCTGGTCTACATCATGACCAAGGGTGGTCCCGCACATGCGACGGAACTGCTTGCAACGTATATGTACAATTCAACCTTTACAACATACCGATATGGTTTTGGTAGTGCGATCTCCACAACCATCGTACTGATCTCCCTGCTGCTGATCGGAACAAGCCAGTGGCTAACCAGTCGCAAACGAAAAGAGAATCAATAGAGAGGAGGAGCTATCATGCGCGTGACACCTGTATCCATGCCATCACCTCGAAGCAGCTCGGGCCATCCGATTCGTCGCTTACGTAGCGGAATTGTTTGGACGCTGCTAACGGTCTATGGTATTTTAACATTGTATCCGTTCTACTGGCTCGTGATTAGTGCATTCAAAACAAATGAAGATTTCTATAGCAGGCCCTTTGGTCTGCCGGAAAACTGGAATGTTGCCAATTTCAGCAATGCATGGGAAAGCTCCAGGCTAGGGACTGCTTTTGGCAATTCACTAATCGTATCGGTGGGTTCACTTATTCTGACGCTGTTTATTGCAGCGCTGGCTTCATTCATCCTGGCTCGTTTCCAGTTTCGCTGGAAAGGGTTGATCATGACCTTCTTTGTTGTTGGTATGCTTATTCCGATCCATAGTACGCTTGTCCCCTTATTTATTCTAATGAAACAGATGTCCTTACTAAATACGTACTGGGCCTTAATATTACCTTATACGGCTTTTGCATTGCCTACGGCCATTTTTGTGCTTACGGCTTATCTGACAAGTGTTCCACGTGATATTGAAGAGGCAGCTTTTATTGATGGAACAGGACTTTGGGGGCTGTTTACCCGAATCATGTTACCCATGTCTGTGCCTGCGTTGTCAACGGTTACGATCCTGAGTTTCTTGCATGCGTGGAATGACTTTTCATTTGCGCTTGTATTCATCAACAAAACCGGATTGAAAACGTTACCGCTGGCCATTGCGAACTTTGCGGATGGGTATCAAACCGATTACGGATTAACGCTTGCTGCCATGACCCTGTCGGTTATTCCAACCATTATCTTGTATCTCGTATTCCAGGAACAAGTTATGAAAGGCATGACAGCCGGAGCTGTCAAAGGATAAGCGAAAGCGCATCCAGAGGAGGAGAAACGTTTGGCACGCTGGCTCACATCTTCGTTACAAAGGAAGCTATCGGTCGTCGTGACGGCTTCAATGATTGTGCCATTGCTGGCGTTGGGTCTGTTCGCCTTTCTGATCTCTTCCCGCATTACAGAGCAAAAAACAAAACTGTCTGGCATGGATACGCTGAAACAGGTGGAAGCAAATCTTCGTTATATGCTGCAAGATGCCGAGAACCTATCGATTTTCCTGATTGGAGAACGGGACATCCAGCAGTATCTTAGCCACAATGAAGATCATGAGCTGGACCGGGTGGATATCCTGGGCAGGATGACCAATCTGGCGGCTTCCAAGAAATATATCGCCAACATCGCCATATATCCAAGCCGATTCGATGCCACATTGTCTACGGCTACCTGGTATGAATCCAATAATTCAAGCTTATCTTATCCACCAGTGCCGAGCGGAGAAGCAGTGAAAAAATGGACGGGGGTATATCCGGTCCAGAATTATGCGGGTATACAAAATGTGATCACATTGGTTAGGCCAATCCGTAGTATCCATGATTATCGACCCATCGGCTGGTTAGCCATTAGTCTGGATGAGAAGGCCATATCCAAGGGATGGGCCGCTCTGGGATTAGGCAGAGGGCAAGGCAGACTGGAGCTCATCGGCAGTTCTGGAGAGATTCTGTCTTCGATGGACAAATCCCGGCTTGGACTTAAGCTGGAAGGTGTCGAACCAGGGATTTCGACGTTAATTCAGGATGGCGGTAGCGGAACCACCACGTATGGCAGTGGTGACGATAAACGGACATTGCTCTATTATCCGGAAGGATTGACGGGGTGGACGTTGGTTGGAACAGTCCCATACGACCAGTACAAGTCCGAGAATCGGTACATTCTTATTCTAACCGGCTGCGCCGTTGCCATGTCTGCTGTGATCAGTGCTGGCTTGGTCTGGTTTACGGTGCGGCGTGTGACGAGGCCGCTTCGTGTGCTTACCCGGCATCTGTCCCGAATTGATCCGGAACGCCCGCTTCCTCTGTTTCGATCTGAAAGTGATGACGAGATTGGCAGGCTTGGGGAGAGTTACAATCTGCTCGGTGCACATATTCAGTTATTAAAGGAAGAGGTTATTCGAGGTGAAGCTCGCAAAAAAGAAGCGGATCTTCGGGTGCTTCAGGCGCAGATTAATCCGCACTTCCTATATAACACGCTCTCTTCAATTCATTGGATTGCCTTGATGTCTGAAGAGAAGCGGATTGCGGATATGGTTGAGGGCCTAAGTGATTTTCTACGTATCAGCTTGAACAATGGTCAGGATTACTGCCTTGTGGAACAGGAGATTGCTCATATTCGCCATTATGTGCGTGTGCAGTCGATTCGTTTCCCTGATCAATTTGTGTTGCATTATATCGTAGATCCAGCGCTTGAGAAGCGAATGATGCTGAAGCTATTGCTGCAACCGCTTGTTGAGAACGCCATGATTCATGGCATTCAGCCCAAAGCAGGCGTGGGTACCATCACCATAATGATTCGCAAGGACCCGGATAATGAACAGATAAATGTGCTGGTGCTGGATGATGGTGTCGGCATGGAGCCGGACAGACTGGAGCAATTAAGGATAAGCATTAGGGAATGGAAGGGAAAACAGCCGGAAAAACAGCTGAACAAAGGCGGTTATGGGCTCTGCAATGTAAATGAGAGACTGCTGCTCCATTATGGAGCGGATGCACAGCTTGAAGTAGACAGCAGAGTTGGGGGAGGTACCCGGATTTCGTTTTCCATTCCAATCTTGGAGGGTTCGCCATGAGACTATTAATTGTTGATGACGAAGTCATTATCCGTACAGGGCTTGCCAGCGTTATCGCATGGCATGAACTCGGAATTGAGCTTCTTCAACCTGCTGCCTCGGCAGAGGAGGCGTTAACACGCATGGCTGAGGAACGTCCGAATATCCTGATGACGGATATTCGGATGACAGGCAGATCGGGGTTGGAACTGGCAGAAGAGGGACTACGATTGTTACCTGAGCTGGAGGTCATTATTTTGTCTGGATACGATGACTTTTCTTATGCCCAACAGGCCATTCGCCAAGGTGTTACAGATTATCTGCTCAAAACAAGCAAGCCGGAAGAGATCATCAAAACCGTATTACAGGCCAAACAGCGAATCACGGAACGTTGGGCAGAGAAGTCCAGAGAGGGCCAGCTTATGCGGGAGAATCGAGAGCGGTTATTTGCTGGATGGATCATTGATGGTGACACCGCTTCGGGCCATTTTCCTTCATTCTTGCGATCTGATGCTGGAAAAGAGGCAGGGGTTGTTGGCCTTGATGATGAACAGATTCTCAGACAAGTCATTATTCTTCGAGCAGAGGGTTGGGATCAATCCTCGGATGCGCTATTACGATTTGCGGTGCAGAATACCCTGGAGGATATGTTACCTGGTGCCATTGCTCATGTAGAGAAACAGCAAATTATCTGTGTAGTTTCATGGCCGCCTGTGGAACATGAAACTACGTTCAGGCTGGAGAGTGCACTACGTCGGGTGGAGCAATTACTGAAGTGCACCCTCCGCGCAGCGGTAGGTCTGCCTATGCGTGGATATGCAGATCTGCACGAAAGCTATAGAACTGCTTCAGTTGCCTTCCGATATCGGGGTTTGATGGATGATAAAGTATGGCATTATGAGCACGTTCAGGATCGCCAAGGTGGTAAAACTGTACTTACGCACGAAGAGGAGACCAGACTTGGTACAATATTGCTGGATAATGATTCAGTCACGTTAACGACTTGGACGCGGGAACTTGTGGCTAATCTGATTACAGAACCGGAGGTCACACCAGAATCGTTCAGTGCTTGTTTGCACTCGGCTGTCATTGCAGGTCATCGCTGGCTGACTCGCACAATGCGAGCCACAGGGCGTGAAGAACCCGCAAGGCTCGAGCCCTGGTTGCCGGAACCGGATGCCGAAGCTGTGGAGCTCGGGGATATGCTGTTCCATCATCTGTATGGCCTGATGCATGTATATCATAGCCGAATGGGCCAGGGACAGGCTGCCCATGTGCAGAAGGCTATCGGTTATATTGAATCATCATTGGCGCAGGATATTAATCTGCAACAGGTAGCTGGACATGTTCATTTGCATCCGGGTCACCTCAGTGAGCTGTTTAAAAAAGAAATGGGTGTGACCTTCGGAGATTTTGTCACCGATATGCGTATACGAAGAGCGATGGATATGCTGGCGGTGTCTCCAGCGAAGGTCAGTGAAGTCGCTGCAATCAGCGGCTACGAGGACGTGAAATATTTTAGCAGACTGTTCAAAAAACATACGGGCAAGACCCCGAGTGAGTATCGCGAAGAGGCGTTGTTGTTCAAGCCTTCGGGAAGTTAGAAATGAGCAGATTAGGAAACATGTTTTACCTTTCTGCAAACGTTTTCGATATGGTATTACTCAGGGTTATTGGAGAGTGAGGGCATACTGATGAAGACCTATAGTTCAAGTCAGGATTTATCGGGACAATGGAAGATACAGCATTTTGAAGTTGGAGAGAAGCGGGCAATGGATGTGGCAGCAGCTACACTGGATGACCGTTTCTGGATCGGGGCTGAAGTGCCTGGCGATGTACATGCTGCATTGGTTGAGCGCAGTATCATTGATCCGCCCTATTACGGACATAATGATGCCAAAAGTCGCTGGATTGAGCAAAAGGAATGGTGGTATCGCACAACCTTCAATCTGGTGAGAGATGCAGAGACGGAGGAGCACTTTGAATTGGTGTTCGAAGGATTGGATACGTTTGCAACGGTATATGTCAACGGCCATGAAGTCGGGAAAACGGCCAATATGCTTATGTCACATGCATTTGATGTAACGTCTCTGGTACGCAGCGGTTGGAATGCGATTGCTGTCAAGTTTGATCCGCTTCACCTGCATCACCGGGACAAAGAAACCTTTGACTGGTCCTCGTATACGAAGGAACGGCCATGGTTGCGCAAAGCAGCGATGAACTTTGGCTGGGACTGGGGTCCACGCATGGTTACGGTGGGGATCTGGGGTGCGGTAAGGCTGGAAAAACGAACAATCGCCAAGCTGGAAAGTGTATATGCTCGAACGGAATCAGTCAGTTCAGAGCTAGCTGTCTTACATGTCACGGCTGATGTGAAGTCGGTCTTGTCTTACCGTAACAGACAGAAACGTGAGCAGGCTGTGGTTGCGACCTGTAATGTTCGTCTGTTGGATCGCAGTGGACACGAGGTGGCAGGTGTCACTGAACTACCCGTAGAGGGTGGTATAGCAGATACCACATTAAACGTTACGTCACCTCAGTTATGGTGGACTCATGATCTGGGTGAGCCGTATCTGTATACGCTGGAGGTTACATTATTCGCCGATGGCGTTGAGGTGGATCGTTATAGCGAGCCTTATGGGTTACGAACGATTGAGCTGGCTCTTCACAATGAACGGGGTGAAGATGCATTTACTTTTATTCTGAACGGAGTCAAAGTATATGCCAAGGGTGCCAACTGGATTCCGGCTGATCATCTGATTGGCGCCATCCCGAACTCTCGATATCGTGAGCTTGTCGAGCTGTCGGTGGAAGGGCATATGAACATGTTGCGTGTCTGGGCTGGTGGTGTATATGAGAAGGATGTCTTCTACGATGAGTGTGATCGGCAAGGGGTGTTGGTGTGGCAGGATTTTGCATTCGCAAACGCATTATTCCCGGATTTCAATCGTGATTTCATGGATAATGTACGGCAAGAGATAGAAAACAATGTCCTGCGCCTGCGTAACCGTGCCTCGCTTGCTATTTGGTGTGGTAATAACGAGATTGACTGGCTCTATGATATGAAGTCGGCAAGTGGAGATATTACCAGTCCGTTCTACGGCGAACAGATCTATCATGAGCTAATCCCTGAAGTGCTGGAGCGCTTGGATCTGTCTCGTCCGTACTGGCCTTCTTCGCCGTTCGGAGACAGCAACGGTCAGGATGCGAATGACCCGGATGTGGGGGATCGCCACAACTGGCAGGTATGGCATGGTTCGGTCTATCCAAGGAAGCATGGAGAGCCACCACTGCTGGACTACAGTATTGAAGGTGTAACGTTCAAAAATTACAAAAACGATCATGCATTGTTCAGCAGTGAATTTGGTATGCACGCCTCGGCCAATCGTTACACACTGGAGAAAAATATGCCCGCAGGTCAGTTTTACTGGGGCAGTCCGGAGATGGCCTATCGTAACAAAGATACCAATCATCAAAAAGGTATTTTGCTGATGGAGGGTTACACAGGGATTCCGCAAAATATAGAAGAGTATATGAACTACTCCATGCTTACTCAAGCAGAAGGGCTACGATATGGAATTGAACATTTCCGGCGCATCAATCACCGCAACAGCGGAGCGCTTGTATGGCAATTGAACGATAGTTGGCCAGGAACAAGCTGGTCCATGATTGATTATGAACTGCTGCCGAAGGCATCCTTTTATTATGGGAAAATATTCTTTCATCCTGTCCTGTTGTCACTGGAGCATGAGCCGGGTGAGCCGCTTGCGTTGTGGGTTGTGAACGATACACGTGACGTCTTGAAAGGGGAGCTTCGACTCAATGTCTATGCATTGGATGGAGAGAAGATCTACTCCGGCTCACGTGCTGTTGAAGTAACATCCCAATCCTCACGGTGTATTGTTGAATTAACTGAAGTAGAGGTGTTACAGGGTAGACGCGCGGAGGAAGTAATGGTTGAGTTGATATCCGAAGGATTTGCGGCACCGAGTAATCGTTACTTCTTGCGCGATCCTAAGGATGTGACGTTGCCAGAGTCGCAATTGAGCGTACATGTGAACGAGGAGGAGCAGTCTGTTACGGTTACGGCCAGTGGTGGGATTGCACGATTGGTGAAGCTGGAGCTTCCCCTTGGGCGTGTCCGATTCAGTGACAATTATTTCGATCTGCTCCCCGGTGAGAGCCGAACAGTGAGACTACTTCACCCAGAGCAAACGTCTCTGCCACTGACAGAACTTCGAGTTAGTGCCATGAACGGCAGAGAAGGATAAAATAATAATCACAGACTTCGAATCTTATTCGAGGTTCAAGGTGGTAATCCTGATCAGGGATGCCACCTTTTTTACTTTTGCAGCAGGGTGAGTTCATGTCGTTGTGTCAGGTAATTTAGTCCTTATTCCACAAGCGAAACTTCCAATCGGGTTCACATCTTGAATCATTAAGGTTAGAATGATATAGAGAAATCGTTTTCAAAGGAGGTGGATTCATGTCATTTGTCTTTTACCCGGAGATGGTTATATTCATTCTGATGTTGATCCTGCTGATTATTGGTATCGTATATATCGTTCGTAAAAGCAAACAAGTATTGCGCCGCTTAAGCAATCTGGAGAAAGCAGTATATGAAAAAGATAACATCTCATCCTATCCGAAGGACGTTGATACTGTACAAGAAGGAGCACCCAGAGAAGACACGTTTGCTCCACGCAAACGAAAATGAAGAAGGATACGGAATTACATAAAAAAGATAAACCAACAAACCAAACAGCCGATTCTTCTCTATGAGGAAGTGATCGGCTGTTTGGGCATATAGGCATTTTATCTGTATTAACTGGGTTTAGAGAAAGGATTCATACCGCTGTTGGAAAGAGGATTCCATCTCCACTTGTCGTGCCAGTTGCTGCTGTACCTTTGCACCGCGAATCGTCTGAAGTTCCTGAAGTTGTGCAGTGGAACTGAATTGATCTGCAGCCATTTGGACAAGTAATTCGGAGAGCACATCCGCATCTTCGAGCGCGGCATTAAGTCCAAACGCACCGGTTGGTGTCATGGTATGAGCGGCATCACCGATGAGTACAACATTGTCCTGTGCCCACGACTGGCAATAGCTGCTTTCAACAGATAACAGAACAAAATCACTCCAGCTCTGAATGTTGGCAGCTACTGAATCAGACAGGCAAGGAAAAGCAGATACAAGTTTATCTACAAAAGGAGCAATCGGCTGCTCTCGCAGCTTGGAGTAAGCTCCTTCGGGAATGTTCCATCCAATCTGAACATAACCGCCGAACTGTGAGAACAGTGCGAGCTGTTGACCATCCATGCTGGCCATTCGAACAGCGGGTTCCCAACCTACGGGTGCCGGAATGCGTGCCCAGAGCAGATCATACCCATGCTTACGAATCTCCGGGGTCATACCGGAATGTTTGCGTACAGCAGAGTATCTGCCATCAGCACCCACAATTACAGATGCTTCAATGGAGGCAGGAACACCCTTCTGCCGAATGTTAATACCCACGACCTGGCCGTTCTTGTCTCGTAACAAACCGGTCATAATCGTATTGAATAGTACTTGTTCGTTTGAATTGTGCTGCTGAGCATGCGACACGATGGCTTCCAGGAGATGATCTTGGGGTACATGAATACCAACATGAGATTCTCCATTGCCTGGTGATACCGTATGAATAATCTGCCCATTTTCCCAATACTGAATCTGTTCCAAGAGCAGCGCTCCGCGTTGCTGAATGAGGGAATAGAGGCCGTGTTTATTTAAAATGGCTTCGCCGTCCACATTAAGCAACTCCCCGCGAAACGACTTGTGCAGGTGGGGCTGCCGCTCAATGAGCATCGTGGAGATTCCTTTTTGATTCAGTAAATAAGAAAGCAAAGCACCGCCAGGTCCAGCGCCCACGATGCAAACATCCGTTTTGAGTTGTGATTGTGTATTCTGATTCATGTGCATAAGTCCCTTGCATTATAATGGTGACGCTTTATTTACTTTATAACAACAGATTTATTAAAATCATTAAGTAACTAAAAGTAACTTTAAAGATATAGGTTATTATAAACAAACCCGTTGCCATAATGCAATAGGCGAAACCCAAAATAAAACAAGAGTCTTGCAGTCAACGATAAGGTGTTGGATACAAGCGCATTTTTCACAAACATCATAGTGTAGATATGTTACAATATAAGGTAGGTTATGATGAAAGGCGGAGGAACGTTTATGAGCCCGGATACGGAGCGAAACTCTCAATTGGCAAACGTAGATCAATTGTTGGAGGCCTTCTTCAGATATAAAAATAAAGTATTGGATCAGCAACAGAAGACCGAAACCAACTGTAAACTGAATCCGACAAAAAGTCATATATTGGGCATGATTTTACGTGAAAAACGCTGCATGGCGGTTGATGTGGCTAGACAACTCAGTTTGTCTTCCGGCGCAACCACCATTGTACTGAATCAACTGGAGACGGAAGGGTTGATCCAGCGGGTGCGCAGTGAAGAAGACCGGAGAATTGTGTGGCTGTCCTTAACGGATGAAGGCGCGCAGCTTGCCAAGACACTTAATGCGAATCGCGGCCGAATGACGTGGGAATTGTTGCAAGCACTTTCCGAAGAGGAGCAACAGCAGATGTTTGGCATGCTGAAGAAAATTGAACTGAAACTGCTGGAGAACATGAAGTCGTTTGAGCAGATCCACCGGTAGTCCATAATATGACTTGATTCCTTGAAGACGTCAGTCCTCATGAGTTCGTCCCTAATTGCGGGGGGATGAACCTTGAAGACTGGCGTTTTTGAGTTGGTTTACAAATGAAAGCGAACCACATGATCTGTCATGCCTTCTTGGATCAAAATTTCTTTTTGCTTGCTGCCCATCAGGTCAAAGTGGGGAAAGGGCTGCCGCCGATGAATGTATCGCGGGTCCAGCCCATGATCGTTGCACCAACGTTCGAGACGTTCCAGATCTGCACAGCCAACTTTGGTGACACTGGTGATACCGGGAAATCGGTTGTCAATCCAGAAATGAGTGAGGTACGCAATCTCACCCCGAGCCACTTGTTCCTTCCACGCAGCAAGCTCTTGTCGTTTAATTCCAAATGCCATAGATGCAAGTTCCTTTCCAAACGGGTATTGTCCTGAGCATATTGTAACATCTTATATACAGAATCCATCAGAAATCTTTCATTCAGACTAGTCTGAGGCGAGTTGATTGGGTATATGAATATGACAACATTTTTATAATAAAGTCTGGATTATGTTAAAATAAACCTATACAACAAAGGTTTCACCACTTCTATAGCGGAAAGGGATTGTCATCATGGAAATATTTATTGCCGTACTTGTGTTACTGGTACTGATTGGTTTATCCAATATCTTAAACCGGTTTGTACCTTTTATTCCCATTCCGCTCATTCAAATCGTGCTTGGTGTAGCTATAGCTTTGCTTCCCGCAGGTGTTCACCTGCCGTTGAATCCGGAATTGTTCTTTGTACTGTTCATCGCTCCTTTGTTATACAACGATGGTAAGCGAACGCCAAGGAATGAATTATGGAATCTGCGTGCACCGATACTTCTGCTTGCACTAGGGCTTGTATTCGTGACGGTGGTCGTGGCGGGATATGCCATTCACTGGCTGATTCCTTCGATTCCGTTACCTGCTGCTTTTGCTCTTGCAGCCATACTGTCCCCGACAGATGCTGTGGCCGTTGGCGCCATGGCGGGCCGGGTACATTTGCCCAAAGGCATACATAGGCTTCTTGAAGGTGAAGCATTAATGAATGATGCATCTGGCCTCGTGGCCTTCAAATTCGCAATTGCAGCCACAGTTACAGGTGTATTTTCCCTGGCGAATGCAACCTTCAGTTTTATTCTGATTGCGATTGGCGGACTTCTTGTCGGGGCATTGTTATCTTTTCTGTTAATCAGGCTAGGGGTATGGATCCGTAGACTGGGCATGGAAGATGTGACCATTCACATGCTGCTGCAAATCCTGACGCCATTTATCATCTATCTGGTGAGTGAAGAAATTGGGGTATCAGGTATTCTTGCGGTAGTGGCAGGCGGTATTATCCACGCCATTGAGCGTGACCGCGCTGAATCGGTTCAGTTGAAAATGCAGGTGGTATCTGCGAGCACATGGTCAGTCATTTTATTTATACTAAATGGCCTTGTGTTTGTTATTTTGGGTGTACAGGTACCGGATGTGTTGAGTACCATCTTTGAAAATGTTTCGTTTAATAATCTGCAGGTGTTGGGATATGTGGGCTTGATCTCGGTGCTACTGCTGGTTCTGCGTTTTCTCTGGATCTATCTGTTCTGGCAAGGGAATGAATTGCTGCGTACCAAATCCTCTATTGGTCGGCCCAGATTCAAGGATATTACGATCATTTCCCTCTCTGGAGTGCGGGGGGCTGTAACATTGGCGGGTGCGTTCTCCATTCCTTATGTGCTTCAGGATGGATCACCTTTCCCTGAACGGGATCTGATTATTTTCCTCGCGGCAGGGGTTATCCTCTTCTCCCTGATTGCGGCGAGCGTGTTTCTTCCAGTTCTGGCCAAGGACGATGGGAAATCTACAGAAGAAACACCGCAGAAGTCAGAACGAAAAGCACATGACATTATGCTGAATGCGGCAATACGAGCTGTCAAATCCGAAATGAACGATGAGAACAAAGCTGCGGCACTCGCGGTTGTCTCCGACTTGTCCAAGTACATTAGACAGGCCGCAGGTCAGCTTACCGCCGATAAACGCAAAGATATTCAGAAACAAGAAACGGCTATTAACCTGATTGCCACCCGGGCGGAGCGTAAAGAAGTTGAAGTAATGTTAGACGAAAATGCAATTGCTTCTGATGCGGCCTTCAAATGTGACAGCTGGCTGGATCGCAAGGAAATGATGCTGGCGAATCGTGCAAACACTCAGTTCATGACTTCGATCAGCGAGATCGGTCGTGTGTTAGGACATCTCTTCACCAACCGGTCCCAGAAGCCGAATCAACCATTTATGCTTGAAAATGCAGAACTGTTCCGTCAGGTGAAGCTGCGCACCTCTGAAGCGGCAATTAAGGCTATTCGTGCCCATATGAACGATGGGAATCGAGTAGTCGCACTGTCGGTCATTGCCAAGTATGAGCGTGTAATTGCCAAATTGCGTACCTGGAACCAGGGTAAAACGGAAGATCCATTTAATCAGGAGAAATTGGAGTTGCAGATGGTGGCGATTCAGGAACAGCGTAATACAGTGCAACAACTGTATGAAAACGGCGAAATCACCCGTGATGTGGCTGCAAAACTGCGCCGGTTTATTAACGACGTGGAAGCAACTGCGCTGAAAAACACCTAATCCGATAAATCCGATATTTTAAATATGCTAAACGGTTTGATATAATATGGGACAAGAAAGACGTTACAACTAAATTATACTTATTCGATCAGTGAAGGAGAGATGAGACATGGCAGAACAACAAATTCGGTTGGGCAAGACGGATCTGATCGTGAATCCCATTGGACTGGGTGCGAATGCAGTAGGCGGACATAATATCTATCCGGACATGCTGGATGATGAGACAGGTAAGGAAGTAGTTCGTACAGCTTTAAAACAAGGTATTAACTTTTTGGATACGGCATACATCTATGGACCGGAGCATTCCGAACGACTGATTGGTGAAGTACTGAAGGAAACCGGTCAGCGGCAGAATACCATCATTGCAACCAAGGCAGCTCATAAATTTGTGGATGGCAAGATTGTCATAGATAACTCACCTGCTTTTCTGAAAATAGCCGTGGATGAGGCGTTGAAACGTCTGCAAACCGATTACATTGATCTGTTCTACATCCACTTTCCGGATGAACATACGCCTAAGGATGAAGCGGTAGATACGTTAAAACATTTAAAAGACGCTGGCAAAATTCGTGCCATTGGCGTATCTAATTTCTCCATTGATCAGTTGCGTGAAGCCAACAAGGACGGGCATGTAGACGTACTGCAATCTGAATATAATCTGTTCAAAAGAGATGCGGAAAAAGAGCTGTTGCCGTATACGGCTGAGCATAACATTTCTTTTGTTCCTTACTTCCCTCTGGCAGCGGGACTGCTGGGCGGGAAATATAATCGTGATACAACCTTTCAGGATGGACGGGCAAAGAACCCGCTGTTCACAGGTGAAGCTTTCATTGAAAATCTCGATAAAGTTGAGCAACTGCGCAGCATAGCACAATCCAAGGATGTTGAGGTCGCTCATCTGGTTCTGGCCTGGTACCTGACTCAGCCTTCTATTGATGCATTGATTCCGGGTGCCAAGCGACCAGAGCAGGTCACTAACAATCTGCAAACATTAAATGTGGAATTAACTGCTGAGGAAATTGCAGTCGTGGATCAGATCTTTCGTTAATGAGTTCGGGTGAATCGGGAAATGCTAACAGGGAGTTTACGTATGAAGACAAAGTGAGGACACCACATGAACCTGAAGGCAGCCCGAGTCATCGGAATGTTCACGCTAATTATTTTGCTGGGTAGCAGTTCTGCCTATGCGAAGCCTGTACAGAAGAACCGTCAGTATTATGAGGAACGAGGAGAGATTGTGTGGGAAGTTCCCACACAGGATAAACTCATCGCCCTTACCTTTGATGATGGACCAGATCCGATTCAGACTCCGCAGATCCTGGCTTTGTTACAGCAGTATCATGCTAAAGGAACTTTTTTTGTACTTGGCAAATGGGCAGATAAATTTCCTAAACTGATTAAGCAGGAACAGCTCGAAGGGCATGAAATCGCCAACCATACGTATGCGCACACGTATGCAGTTCGATCAACACGTGCGGAAAAGTACATGAAGGATATGAACGAAACAGAAAGTTCCATTATTAAAGCTGGCGCGGAGCGTCCCCTGTTGTTCAGACCACCGGGCGGCTATTACAATGACATGGTCATCCAGGCTGCCAAACAAAAAGGGTATACCATTGTACTCTGGTCTTGGCATCAGGATACACGGGACTGGGCTTCTCCAGGTGTATCGGCTATCGTTAACAAAGTGTTGAAGAACGCACGTAATGGGGATATTGTACTTTTTCACGATAAGGTGGAAGGCAAGTCGCATACGGTAGCAGCACTCAAAACGATCCTGCCGAAACTGCAGCAGCAGGGGTACCAATTCGTTACGGTGTCTGAGCTACTTGCTGTAAAGGCACGCGAAGCCGCGAAGGATGGGACTTCACCTTCTTCTTCGTTGAAGAACGTAAAGCCCTGAACATGGTAATCCAATTAGAAACCGTAGGTCTCAGATGAAGAGACCTGCGGTTTCTTTATCTTGGTCTTCATATCAACCATGGAATCAGGCGTAGGAGGTTATTGCCGTGTCCCTTTTGTTTTGAAACCAAAACGTCTACAATAGATGGAGCTTTGTGTTTAAGGGTTATATAGTATACAAGATATGAATTACGACATAGAGGAGAGTGAACATAATGAATGGACAACAACGCGTAAATATTAAGCCAGGTCTGGAAGTGGACATTGTGCTGAAGCAGGATCAAGCTACAGGTAAGCTGACACGTGGCATTGTGAAGGATCTGTTAACCAAGTCACCTACGCATCCACACGGAATCAAAGTACGACTGACGAGTGGTCATGTGGGACGTGTGAAACAGGTCATTACAGGAGGCTCGAACTAACTGTGGCCCAAGACGGGGAGATGAGTAATACGGCAGAAGTAATGGCACATCTGGCTTCGGGTAATACACGTCAGCAGGACGCCTATCATGTGTTACAGAGCAGTGGATTGCTCGATATATTAGCTGACTATCACCCATATCCAGCAGGAACGGTGCCAATTGATATTGATATTCCGGGCAGTGATCTGGATCTGCTGTGTTATGCAGAGGATCTGGATGTGTTTGAAGCCGAGGTATACAATCGAATCGGAGCCGTTACTGAATTTCAATGTGTACGTGGTGGGGATCTTCCAGACCAACGTCCTTATATGACTTGTAATTTGCAAGTGGGACATTGGCCTGTGGAGATTTTTGCCCAATCCGTTCCAGTTTACAGGCAGAATGCATACCTACATATGATCGTAGAGTGGAGATTGTTGCAACTGTGGGGAGACGCGGGACACCGTGAGATCCGCAGACTAAAACAGGCAGGGTGGAAGACGGAGCCTGCTTTTGCTTCTGTACTTGGACTACAGGGAGATCCATATGTGGACATGCTGCATCTGGCAGAGATGAAACGTGAAGATCTCTGGAACTGGGCGCGTTCGCGCACGTCTTTTTAAAATGTCTATTTGAGATGAACTAATCATTTACACGATAACGGAGAGGACAGAAAGAACCTGAAAAAGCGAAGCGGTCGCCTAAAAGCTTTCTGAAAGAAAGCTGCATCGGAAGCATACGCTATTACCGGATTTCCCCTTGAGAAAGGGGATCAAAAAAATCTGGGAATAACAGCGATTGGAAGGTGCTTCTGTCATCGTAGTGTCAGTGGAAATAACCTTTGGTCAGATCAGAAAGATGGCTACAATTGTTGTTACCGTGAGTCCCAGCAGTACAGGCTTCAGGTTGCGTCTTGCAAGTTCAAAAGGATTGACTCCGCAGATTGCAGCAGCAGGAATCAATGCCCATGGAATCAAGGTTCCACCACCTACCCATATGGCTGCAACCTGACCTAATGCTGTCAGTACAGGTGCGGAATCTGCCGAACCTGCAAACATGGATGCAATCGAGCCAACCAGGGATATCCCCGAGAACCCCGAACCATCCATTCCGGTCACTGCTCCGGTTACCGTCATTGTAATCGCGCCCACCGTATCATTTAATGGCACCAGCCCAGCAAGTGCGACCCCGAGATCATTCACAATCCCGTGTGAACCTTCAGGAAGAGGGTTGATGAACAACTCCGTAATCGCAGCATCTCCCAGATAAAAAAATGCGGCTATGGGAATAACCGGTCCAAACACCTTGAAACCAAACTGAAATCCTTCTATTAAATAATTGGTCGTTTCCTCTGGTCCCGCATGTCGGTGTGCGGCAAGGGTAACGGCGATCAGTATAACCACAGCGGTTCCGCCAATCAGAGCTGTTGCGTCGCCGCCTTGCAATTTCAATACAAACATCAGAATCACATCAACTGCGAATAACAGAGGGATAAGCAGAGCGAATGCTTTTTGCAAACGGAGTGACATGGCTTGACGTTCAACAGGCTGATCAGTGGGTAGGGAGGTGGACACAGCCTCTGATGAAGAAGAAGGTTCCGTGCTCACGGTACCTGATGTAACGTTTGGGGAATGAACAGGTGAACCTGATTTCATCTCTTTGCGCAGCATCCAGAAGGCTGTAAGTGTAGATACGGTGCCCATGACAATGACCAAAGGAATGCTGGCCGTCATGACGGAAGTGACTGGTATACCCGCCGCATCAGCTGTAAGTTTAGGAGCCCCCTGAATAATGTAATCTCCCGACAGTGCAATCCCATGTCCAAACAGGTTCATCGCAATAGCAGCTCCAATCGGAGGAAGACCTACACGCACGGCTACAGGAAGCAGTACTGCACCAACGAGTGCTACGGCCGGGGATGGCCAGAAAAATAGCGATACTACCATCATGATCAATCCGATACCCCAATACGCGACCTGAGGAGAACGGATAAACCGGGTGACGGGTGTTACCATGACCTCATTAATGCCGGTTCTGATCAGAACACGGCTCATTGCCACAATAATTGAGATGATAAAGATTGTACTCAGCAATTCTTTTGTTGCATAGATAAAACTGCTGAAGATCCCAGCAACTGACCCGCTTAAGGTTTCGGTTGCCAGAAGTCCAATGGTCATAATACCCGCAACACAGATGATGGTGGTGTCCCTGCGCCGGATCATAACTGCGATGATCAAGACGATAAATGCCAGATAGACATAGTGTAACGCAGTGAGTTGAATATTCATCGAACAGGCCTCCCTACATCCTGGTGACTAACCCGAGGAGTGATATATCGTATGCATGTCAAGATCGGGCGTTCGTGGAGTCCGGGGCTTGCCGCAGCATTTATTTTTAGGGTGAAGCTTCTGAGTAATAATGAAGGATTTTTTTTACAACTGGAGAATTTATTACTACATGAAGCTTGTTACTCTTGAAATTGGAGCGGATGGAAGTCACCAGAATTGATATGTGAAGGTCACGGGACCCCATAGACAGTGGCAAGCAGGGGTGATTACAATAAACATGCCATCATAAGGAAGAAAATAGAAAAAAACTATGTTGAAATAAAGTGTGTGTTCAATAAGTCTGGTTTCAGTACAGCGGACTTTTTGAACTACCTCTAAAAGGGCGGGAATCCATAATCCATGAGCTTTATCCGTTCACTTCGTTTTAAATTTATAGTGGGTCTTACATTGATCATGCTGCCATTATTCATGCTGCTTTATTACAACAACGTCTACGCCATGAAAGTTGTACGTGACAAAGTATCCCTCACCAATATGAATCATCTCGCCAAGAGTGTGGAGCAGAATGAACGTGTGTTACAGGAGACGAATCGGTATTTATATAGTCTGGGCGAGCGGGACCCGGATATTATCTCTCTGTTTTTTCTGAAATACGGCAGCGGTGATTATATCATTGCAAAGCAACGGATTATGAACAAATTCATGACAGATATCGGTTTTTATAATCTAATCGATTCTTTTTTTCTATATGATGCCGTGAATGATGATCTGCTGCTCGCCACTTCAGGCAATTATGATGTCAAAAAGTCGGTTGTGCAGGAGAGTATGCCAGTCCAGATGCAGCAATTGGAAGGGGATATCCAGAAGCCGGAATGGAGCATCGTGCGTGGCGGGACGTGGAATGCGCTGGTGAAAACGGTGCGAATCAACCAGCAGTTCTATGCAGGTGCACTTGTTGATATGAATGCACTGAATCATACACAACAATTCACTGAATCCGGAGATCGGGGAGGTGCAGTCATTGTTGGAACAGACGGTGGGGCACTATCGGATTCCACATTGAATACTGCACAGATTCAGCTGGCTGCAGCGCATCTTCCCGGCCTGAAGAATCCGTATCAGGTGATCTCTGAAGTTGTGAACAAGGGAGAAGCACGTCAATATTTGATGTTGGGTACTGCCTCGGCCATGTCCCAGATGAATTATATCGTGCTGCTGCCTGAGGAAGACATGATGCGTAACCTCCCGTTTTTCCAGCAGATCATTCGTCTGCTTCCCATTGGTGCGGCAGTAATTCTGGTTACCGCACTGATCTTTTTGCGGCATCTGTTATTCCGCCCGATGAATGCGTTAATCCGAGGCATGAGAAGGGTGAGCCGTGGAGATCTCGATGTGAAGCTGGACCCGCCATCTTCGTCGGAGCTTGAATTTATGACACGAAGTTTCAATCAAATGACCAGTGAGATCAGGCATCTGAAGATTGATGTGTATGAGGAACAGTTGCGGACGCGGGAGGCAGAGTTCAAACAACTGCAGATGCAGATCAATCCTCACTTTTACCTGAATTCACTCAATATTATTCATAGTCTGGCTTCCTTGCAAAAACATGAGTTGGTGCAGCAGATGGCTGGTCATCTGGCCGATTATTTTCGATTCAGTCTGCGTGCAGGCAAACGTGTTATTCGTCTGGATGAAGAGCTCGAGCACATTCGTCATTACTTAGAAATTCAAAAGCTGAGGTTTCCAAGCAGATTCGATTTTGAACTGGATGTTGAGCCGAATCTGGGACATTATGTGATTCCGCCATTAACCATTCAGCCTTTTGTGGAGAATGCCATTATTCATGGATTTCAGCGCCGGACACAAGCATTTGTCATTCGGATCGTGGCGCGCCTCGGTGAGAAGTCATCCGGTCAGGTCGATGGGACGGTGCTTCAACTGATGATTGTGGACAATGGTGTTGGATTTGAAGAGGAATTGTTGGGGCGTCTGCAACATGGACAATACGCTGAAGATCCGAGTGGACAGCATATCGGTATATGGAACGTGGCTCATCGGCTTTTAGTGAAGTATGGTGATCAAGCCAGTTTGCAGTTTGGCAATGAGGTGGATCATGGCGCCAAAGTCATCATTGATTTACCCGCTCAGACCGAAGAGGAAGAAGGGGGAGCCTATGCGGAACCTGTTGATCGTGGATGATGAAGTGTATGCATTACAAGCGATGGTGGAAGGGGTCGATTGGCAAGCAGCAGGCATTGACCAGGTATACAGTGCTGGTGATGCCGAAGAGGCAAGAAAGATTTTAAAGGCTAATGCTATTGATATCATGATCTGTGATATCGAGATGCCTGGTGAAACAGGGCTTGACCTGCAAAGTTGGGTGTTAAAACATGATCCAGGTATAATGACCATTTTCCTGACAGGGCATGCTTTATTCGATTATGCTCAGACAGCCATTAAGCTAAACAGCTTTGATTATGTGTTGAAGCCGGCTCCAGCGGATCAATTGATTAAGGTAGTAACCCAGGCGGTGGAGAAGATCAAGGATGGAGAGCAGCGTACCCGTACCAACGAAGTTTATGAGACCGTATACAAACGCTGGAAAACCCATAAACCGCTACTGACGGAACGCTTCTGGAAAGATGCCATCTCTCAGCGTATCACGTTAACCGAACAACGGTTGCAAGAGCTCGCAGAACTGTATGGTGCCGAGATTGATCCGCATGCTCGTGTGTTACCTATTGTGATCTCAGTAGAGGAATGGGTGCGTGATTTTGATTTGCGTGACGAAGAGGTATTGGAATATGCCCTTCGTAATGCAGCCAAAGAGATGCTGCTTGGCGACAAGCCCGGTGAGGTGTTTCAGGATCAAAGTGGATTAAATATTGTGCTTGCTTATGAGCAAGATGGCATCATTCCAAGTGCGAGCGAAGTGGCACAACGTTGTCAGGGATATATTCAGGAATGTGGTACGTATTTCTACTGTCGGTTGTCCTGTTATGTTGGTGCCCCGGTTGCTGTAACTGAGTTGCAAGGCATGTTAAATGAACTGATGGATATGGAACGGCGCAATATTAAGGAGCTTGAAGAAGTTTTTGTCTATGATGAGCGGGGAAGAGATCAGGAAGATCGCTTTTTGCCTATTCCATGGTTTTCGGAATTATCTATTCTTTTTGAGACAGGTAAAGTAGGAGATTTGCGAGAACGTGTGGATGAGATTTTTGAGTTGCTTGCTGCCCAGGAGGGTTTGTCTCCTGAAATGCTGCATCTCTACTATCATGCCATGCTGCATGTGGTCTATCCGCTGCTTCATCAGAAAAACGTGTCAATACGCAGTCTTTATCCGGGTGAACGGGAGCCGGAAGAGAGTATGGTGACAAGGTCGTTGCCGCAGTTGAAACAGTGGACGGCTGATCTGATTGATCGTGTTATCCCGGTATTGTACCCGGACGATCACAGCCCCATGACCATTGTGGATCAGTTGTGCGTTTATATTGAAACTCATATTGGTGAAGAACTTATGCGAGAGGAGCTTGCAGCTTTTGCCGGATTCAATCCCGCTTATCTATCACGTCTGTTTCGGAAAGAGAAGGGGATGTCCCTATCTGAGTTTATCCTGCAGGGCAGAGTAGCCAAAGCGAAGACATTGTTGTCCCAGTCCACCGTCAAAGTGACGGATATCGCTGGCAAGGTGGGGTACTACAATTACTCGCATTTCACCAAAATGTTCAAAAAGTGCACGGGTATAACGCCACAGGAGTTTCGAAAACAGTCACGTACCGTATAGTTCAGGGCGCAGCATGCTGCGTCTTTTGTTTTTTCTGGATCTAAAGTCATAATTTGATAAGTCAACAGGTCACCACAGCAGATAGAGGTCTTACTCGCCCCGCCGTATACTTGAACCACAGGAGCCGCAACGGAGCTTCATCCTGAGGAAGAATTCAAGAGGAGTGAGGGAGAACAAGTTATGAAGACACAACCCCAGGCGGGTAAGGGAGTACGGATATCGGAAATACCGGGAGAAACAGTCCGAAAGCGCAAGTCTGTGTGGCACAATCTTGGCAAATTCAAGGTGCTGTATCTCATGTTCTTGCCAGGTGTCCTGTTTCTGCTGGTGAACAACTATATGCCGATGTTCGGCGTTCTGATCGCATTCAAAAATGTAAACTATGCTGATGGTATTTGGGGTAGCCCATGGAGTGGGTGGGACAATTTCAAATATTTGTTCTCAACCAGTGATGCATGGGAAATTACCCGAAATACACTCGCGTATAACACCGTGTTTATTGCACTGAATCTCTTTGTAGGTGTCGGGCTTGCTATTCTGCTCAATGAAGTGAAGAACAAGGCAATGTCCAAGTTATATCAATCACTTATGTTATTACCGTATTTCCTGTCCATGATTGTGGTCAGTTATCTGGTACTGGCTTTCCTGGGCAAGGATTCAGGTTTCATGAACTCAACGATTCTACAGATGTTCGGCGGTCAGCCGATCGATTGGTATTCAGAGCCGAAGTATTGGCCGTATATTTTGCCACTGGTGAACACATGGAAGAATATTGGATATTATGCCGTCATTTATCTGGCAGCTGTCGTGGGTATCGATGAAGAATATTATGAAGCAGCTGTGCTTGATGGAGCAACAAAATGGCATCAGATACGTTTCATCACCATTCCGTTTCTCGTCCCATTAATCGTCATTATGACGTTATTGCAAATTGGCCGTATATTCTATGCAGACTTCAGTCTGTTCTATCAGGTTCCATTGGAATCGGGAGCGCTGTTCCCTGTAACGAATGTACTGGATACCTACGTATATCGTACGTTCCTTATCGGTGGAGATATCGGGATGTCATCAGCAGCCGGTCTATACCAAGCAATCGTTGGATTTGTGCTGGTTCTTGTATCCAATACCATCGTAAGGCGAATAGATAAAGATAATGCATTATTTTGAGAGGAGGCAAGTCAGCTGTGAAATCACGTGATCCACTAGCCGTATCGAAGCGTTCCGCATCCGTTATTCATGCGATGTTTCTATTCTATGCCATTGCCTGTATCGTGCCGATCCTGCTTGTCTTCGCCATCTCATTTTCGGACGAGACAACAGTCATTGCCAATGGATATAAGCTTATTCCAGAGAAGTTCAGCCTGACGGCTTATGAGTTTCTGTTCAGAGATATGGATCAGATCATTCACTCGTATGGTATATCCTTTATCGTTACCGTTGTAGGTACCATTACAAGTGTTGCGCTGACCGCATTGTATGCGTATCCGCTCTCACGGAGAGATCTGCCTTACCGGGGCTGGTTCGCCTTTTTCATCTTCTTCACGATGTTGTTCAACGGGGGTCTGGTACCTTGGTACCTGGTCTATGTCAACGTATTGGATCTAAAAAACTCCCTACTGGCACTCATTATGCCGCTACTGCTATCTCCATTCTTTGTACTGGTCATGCGTACATTCTTCGCGAACTCCATTCCGGTGTCTATTCTGGAATCGGCTCGGATTGATGGTGCGGGAGAATTGAGAACGTTTGCACGTATCGTGCTTCCGCTCTCTCTTCCCGTAATGGCAACCGTTGCGTTGTTCAGTACATTGAATTACTGGAATGACTGGTACCTTAGCATGATTTTTATATCAGATAACCGGACGATCAGCCTTCAGTACCTTATGTACCGGACGCTGCTCGATATTCAATATTTAACAACCAACTCCAACGTCTCTTCACAGATTTCGTCGCAGGGTGGATTGCTCAATCTGCCTAACAAAACTCTGCAAATGGCGATGGCTGTAGTCGGTATTGGTCCAATTGTACTGGCATATCCGTTCTTCCAGCGTTATTTCATCAAAGGTCTTACGGTTGGCGCTGTGAAGGGATAACTCTGAACCGGTTAGCGGAGTGGGCAAGGTAAATGAAGATGGACTGAAAGGGCATATACAGAAGTAGTTATCGGTTTATTTGTGAATTGGGGAATTCGGTTGAATGTTTCAACACATGACAGGAGGGGTTCAATTGGTTAGATCATTAAAGGTATGGTCACGCATGATGGCAACGGTTATGGCGCTGAGCCTGGTGCTGGCAGCTTGCTCATCAGACAAGGGTGGAACAACAACACCTGGCGCAGAAGGCGGAGGAGCAAGTGAAGGTGGGGGCAAACCCTATGAAGTGACACTGTTCTACCCAGGGACACCACAGAAGGATGTCGCTCTGGTGGAAGCCGAGATTAACAAAAAGATGGAACCAAAGATCGGAGCCACGCTTAAGATCAATGCGATTGACTGGGGACAGTGGGATAACAAGCTGAATCTCATGATTTCTTCAGGTGAAAAATCAGACATTATCTTCACAGCAGCTTGGCAGAACTACACGGTGAATGTAGCTAAAGGCGCATTCTTGCCCTTGAATGATCTGCTTGATGCACATGGTCAGGATATTAAGAAAAACCTGGACCCTGCCTTTCTGGAAGGTTCCCAGGTGGACGGCGTGAATTACGGCGTTCCTACGAATAAGGAACTTGCTGCCACACGTGGTGTGTTGGTACGTAAAGATCTGGCTGACAAGTATAAACTGGACCTGACAGCTGTAAAGACATGGGCTGATCTGGAGCCACTTCTCAAAACAATCAAGGAAAACGAGCCAGCCATCACACCATTCTATATGTCCAATACCAATGGTAACGGGCTGTTGGAGAATCTGGATTGGGATTATCTCGGTGATGCTTCCGTACCTGGAGTTATCTCCAAAACAGCAGGCGGAACAACGGTGCTGAATGAAGTGGAGACCCCAGAATTCAAAGAAGCGGCTGAACTCGCTCGCAAGTGGTATCAAGCGGGATATATCAACAGTGATGCTGCTACGTCCAATGTGTTCCCGAAAGACCAGGCGAAGGCTGGAAAAGCGTTTCTCTGGACGGATGGCATGAAGCCAGGCAAGGATAAAGAAGAAGAAGGGTATGTGGGTTTCCCACTCACTCAGATTGAGATGACACAGCCGACAATCACGACGGGTGATGCATCTGGAGCGATGCTCGCGATCTCCCGTTCTTCCGAGCAACCCGAGAAAGCGATGCAGGTCATTAACCTGCTGCATTCCGACAAGGAAATTAACAACTTGCTGAACTTCGGAATTGAAGGTACACATTATGTGAAAAAAGACGGACAGGATAATATCATTGCTCTCCCTGATGGCGTAGATGCCAACAGTCGTACCTATAACCCAGGTGCCCAATGGCAGCTTGGTAACCAGTTCCTGAACTTCCTCTGGGATAATGAAGATCCACAGAAATGGGAGAAGTTCAAAGAATTTAACGCCAAAGGTGTCAAGTCTCCAGCACTGGGCTTTACATTCAACAGCCAATCTGTCAAAAATGAAATTGCTGCGGTCAACAACGTGAACAAACAGTTCAAGCCGGGTATGACATCGGGCGCCGTTGATCCAAATGAGATGATTCCGAAATATCTGGAGAAATTGAAAGCAGCAGGAATTGATAAAATTATTGCAGCCAAACAGGAACAACTCGATGCATTCTTGTCTAAGCAATAAATGATCGTCAGCCATGACAGAGAGACCTGTGTTACTACAAGCTCTTGTCAGCGGTGAAAATGGAGGACGTTTTCGGTAAACAACCGAAGGCGTTCTTTTTATGTTGTTTTTTTGATTTGGATTGTTAATCATAAATAGGAAAAATATGATATAATAAGGTGGTTGATTAGGGGGTGTTCGTGTGTCGAGAACCAGATTTGTGTTCTCAGGGGCTTTATTGCTTTTTGCTATTATCTTTACATGTAACCATCATCTTGGTTTTTCTGTTGGAGATACCATGCTGTCAGCAATAGGTATATCACCGTATACTACATCTTACTTGAGTGGAGTTCATATCACACTTTTCATCGGATTGGGGATATTCGCGTGTGGATTCTACCTTACTCGCAAAGAAATCGGGAAATCATTCCCCGCTCTTGCAAAAGGGTTATGGATCGTAGTTATCGCTATCGTTCTCAGTTATTCGTACATGACGGATAAATTCATGTATGTAGCCAAGTGGGGAGCTTCAGGCATTAATGCGGTATCCTATGTACAGAATGCAAGTTCTTGTACCTTTAACGTGCTGAAAACGGGTGAGACCCGAGCAACCTGTGATCTGACACTCAAAAATTACGGCAGAGATTCCGTATCCGCCGTGTTATTGCCTGATCTCGCACGCAGTTATAAGTTTAAGGACGATCCACTATTGGAAGCCTTGCAGTCTGTCCAATTAAGGCCCGTACATGTTGAGATTGAACGCCATGGAACGTTTACAGGTAAGTTGGAGTTTTACGGGAAAGCGGAATCCCCTCTGTTCGTCAATGGGAAACTTATGGATATTGTGCTGGATGTAGGCGTGGACGGAGCGAATACGGTATTTGATTATGATATTCCATAGTTGATATTTTCATAGAAAAAAAGAATAATTACATAAACAGAAGTGGAATAAAGTTTGAGTTGAATAGAACGATTAAAGATATATACTGAAATTAGATAGAGAGCTGGCTAATCGCTGGCTCTTTTTGTGCGTGGAAGTTGCATTTAGTGCAGAAATATTGGTTTTATCTCCTTCCCCCTTGAATTGGTAACGCTTACGCTAGATAATGAATCGGTTTGTCTCAAAAAAAATAGTTTGTCTTTAGCGCTTACATCATTACAATTAATGTCACGACAAATTAAGACAAGGTGAGATGAAAAGATGTCATATCGGACAAACCTGTTTTCCAAAATGGTCATTCTTATTCTGATTATGCTGATTCCGGTAGTGCTTTTGTACTGGTACTCCAATCACAAAACAACAGCTGTTCTCAGAGATGAGTTGAATCGATCAAATAGTAACCAGCTTGAATTTTTCCAAAATCAAGTGAACACACACATCGAACTGTTATCCTCATGGCCGAATCTGCTCATACATGATCCTGATATTGGCAGCTTCCGGCGAATCTATGCGGACAGTAACTACTTTGATCTGGATGCGATCAACCTGGTCAAACGTATTCAGAATAAGCTGAGTATTCAGGAAAGCTCATCCAATTGGGCCACGAAATTATATCTGTATTCTCCTTCGCTGGGCAGGGTGGTTTCCGAAAGGGACGCACGTTCTTACGATAAAGAAGCGCTAAGGGAAAATATCATTTCCGGCTGGGATGTACGCAAAATTCAGGATGGGGAAGATGATCGGTTCATGTTTAGCTGGATTACGGTATCTCCATACGGTATTAAAGACCCGGCTAATAATGCAGAAACGATTATTAAACTGGAGTTTGATAGTGACAACATTCGGGATATGCTCGACAAATTCAAAGACGATGGCAGGCATGACCCCTTCTATTTCCGTGAAGAATCGGGTGTTATCTATAACCGGACTTCAGATCGTTCATTAACGAATCAGTTGATGGAAGAACTGTCCATCCATAAACTTCAGGACGTTGATAATCGTACAGTAGTGATCGGGAACGAGCCATATATGGTCAACACTGTGAAATCCAGTACAACAGGCTGGTATTTGGTGGACTATATGCCGCTATCAGATATTCTGAAGCCCATTCATCAATCCAATATGCTGTTCTATTCTTCCATGATTTGTTTGTTGTTAATGAGTTTTGGTGTGGCGTATTTGTTCTATGTACAGGTGCAGGTACCAGTGAAACAACTCATTCGTGGGTTCCAGCGATTGAAGCAGGAGGATTATTCAGTGAGGATTAAGCCAAAGGGCCGCAATGAATTCAGTTTCCTGTCCGAACGTTTCAACTTGATGGTGGAGCAGATCCAGCAGTTATTTGAACACGTTTACCTGGAACAGATTCATGTACGTGAAGCTCGGTTGAAGCAGCTGCAATCGCAGATTAACCCGCACTTTTTCTATAATTGTTTCTCCTTCATTACAAGTATGGCGAAACTCAAGCGTATGGACGCTGTTGTAGCGATGTCGCATAATCTATCGCGATATTATCGGTATACAACAAGACAGGAGCGGGACGTGGTACCGTTGACAGAAGAGATTGAATTTGTCAGCTGTTATCTGGAGATCCAACGGATGCGTATGGACCGCATTCATTACAAAATTGATCTGTCTGATGAGATGTTAAGACAGGAGGTACCGCCACTCATCGTGCAACCACTAGTGGAGAATGCGGTGATTCACGGTATCGAAGCGGACGCGGAGGCCGGAGAAATAAGAGTATCAGGGGAAAAACAGGGCGGTGTCATGGTTCTTGTCGTTGAAGATGATGGGCAAGGCATGACGCAGGAGGCACGTGAGGCGCTTCTGAATAAGCTCAGGGGAACGATGGATCAGGAGATGGGCTGTGGCCTGTGGAATGTGAATCAGAGACTCCAGCTTCGATATGGGGAGCAGGCAGGGCTGGGTGTAACGGAATCGGAACTTGGTGGATTACGCGTAACGCTGTCATGGCCTGCCGAACAGGAGTTTCTTCTGGAGAATGAAGGATAAGCACTTGGAATGTGTAGCGATGGAATCCATTTGCAGAATGAACGAAATAGGGAGTGAATCACTTGATTGATATATTACTGGTAGATGATGAGACTTACGTAACAGAAAGTCTGGAACTTACGATCCCCTGGGGAGAGCTTGGAGTAACGACCGTGCTGCGTGCCGCATCCGGTAAGGAAGCGTTGGAGATTATGGAGGAAAATGCAGTAGATATCGTGGTTACCGATATTCGCATGCCTGGCATGTCAGGACTGGATCTCATTGCAGAGGTAAGCAAGCGCTGGTCTCATATCCGCTGTATTTTACTAACGGGTCACAGTGATTTTGATTATGCTAAAAAAGCCATTCAATTGCAGGCAGCAGATTATATCCTGAAACCCGTAAACGATGATGAGTTTATGGGATCGGTGTCGGCAGCCATCACGTCTCTTCGCGATGAGTGGGATGAATTCGATAAATATCACCGGCTTTTATACAGTCGGAAGTCTGACTATAAAATTTTGCGGGAAAATCTCATGCATGATCTGCTGCTGGGGCGTGAGATCACGGCGCGGGCACTTCGGGAACAACTGCAACAATATGAGATTCATATCGATCCAGAACAATCGGCTGTGATGATGCTGATTCGTCTTACAGGACGCTTCTCATCGATGGACCAGCAGTCTCTGGATCTGATGGATTTTGCGGTAGGTAATATTGCAGAGGAAGTACTTGGAGAGCAATTTAACGTGTGGTTTGGTCGCGGACCCCATGAGTGTCTGGTTATGTTCTTGCAGAATCAAGATCAGATCGGAGCTCCGCAGATGGACTTGGAGACGTTGAGAATCTCAGCTGAAACTTTCCGTGAGCATGTCATTCGATATTTACAGGGAGATCTGTCCATGGTAGTTACACCGTCATTTCCCTTTAACGAGTTGACAGCAGCTTATCGAAAAAGTCTGGGTTCGCTTGTCCTTTCAGGACCGGAAGAACACAAGATTATATACATGGACATGGATCAGGCACTCAGCAAAAGACCGGAGAATGATGCAACGCAGGCGCTCGAAGAGCTATATAAACCACCTGTACTTCCGCAATTGCTTGAGACCAAGCAATGGGAAGCGGCAGCGCGTAAGCTGAACACGGTCTTTGACGCGGCAGAACAGGTACGATTGTCCAGAGAACATGTGTATGAGATGTATCTGTCGGTAACTAATGCATTTATGTATATTGCCCATAAACAGGGGCATCTGGTGCATGAGATTGATCATGCGGGATTCGATCTGCTCCTTGCTCATCAGTTGATTCAATCCCCCGAGAAGCTGCGGCGTTGGGCCACCGAGATGCTGGCGAAGCTTCAGGAAGAGTTGTCCGATCAGGAAGGTGTGCAGAGCCGCAGACATGTGATCAAGCAGGTTCAGGAGTTGGTGACAAGAGATACAGGACAGGATCTGTCAGTGAAGATGATTGCGGACAAGGTATATTTACACCCCGTATATCTATCGAAAATTTACAAGGCAGAGACTGGGGAAGGTCTTGGGGACTACATGATTCGTATGCGCATGGAACGTGCTCTATATCTGCTTAAGAATAGCAACAAAAAAATATACGAGATTACGAGTGAACTTGGCTATCAAAATCCGCAATATTTCAGCAAAATGTTCAAAAAACATTATGGTATGACACCAAATGAATTTCGGGATCAGGCATAATTTCAACAACATTCCAGAATATAGGTTGGCAAAGGTGCAGAAATCTTGATTTCGTATCATAGGCTCAAAGGCCTGGTCAGCCTATAATGAAAGGGTAACCAAAACGATTTAAGGGGGAACAACATGAGAGCGCAATCAACAAAAAAGAGATTCTTGACGCTTCTCGCTACAACGCTGAGTCTAACTGTCGTTCTTGCAGGATGTTCAGGAGGCAGTGGGGGCGGAGATAGTGCAACACCAAGTACATCTGGAACCCAAAACGAATACAAAGAGAAATATGATCCGGCAGTTACTATTACTACAGCATGGGGAATCGATCCAGAGCTGAAATTTAAAAATGGCGAATCCATGGAAAATAACGTGGCAACCAAGTGGGCCAAAGATCAATTCGGGATTGAAATCAAATCGTTGTGGTCAGTAACAGACACAAATGGAGCATTTGCAACCAAGCTTCGTCTTGCGATGTCATCAGGACAGGAAATGCCTGATATTGTAAACGTAGGTGATAATCTGCTTGCTCAGGATCTGATTGATTCTGGAATGTATCAAGAAGTAGGTCCACTGTTCGATAAATATGCTTCGGACACATGGAAAAAAGCAATTGAACAAGATCCAAACGTATGGAACCAGTATAGTCGTGATGGAAAAAGAATGGGTATCCCTGTTCTGGACTATGCCTACAACAATGATTACTTGCTCTGGATTCGTCAGGATTGGCTGGATAAGCTGAACATGAAGGCGCCAAAAACCATCGACGAACTAGAAGCAGTGATGGAAGCATTCAAAAACAATAACCCTGACGGCTTGGCTCCTGATAAAGTCACTCCGCTCAGCATTGGTTTCAAAACTTCCATGAATACATGGATGGGAGACCCATCTTGGATCTTCGGAGCATATGGAACATTGCCGTTCCAATGGAATCTGGGGGAAGACGGCAAGCTGGAGTATGGCTCCATCAATCCGGGTATGAAGCAAGGTCTGACCAAATTGAGCGAATGGCTCAAAAAAGGATATATCCCGCAGGAAGCAGCTCTATGGGATGAGAACAAAACAGCAGAGCCAGCAGTTGCAGGAACTGCCGGTATTATTCCAGGACCTTACTGGATGAGTGGATGGCCACTTCTCGATACAGTGAAAAATGTACCGAGTGCCGTGTGGAAACCGATTGAAATTCCTACCGGTCCTGAAGGCAAAGCGATGCGTCACGGGACACAGTTCGTTAATGGTGTTACGTTGATCAAAAAAGATATGGCGCATCCAGAAGCATTCTTTACGTACCAGAACTACCTGTTCGACAATTATGCAGACCCGGCACCAGGTAGCCCTTATGATAACGGTCTGTTTGCAGGCTATGACTATCAACTGGATGCAAATGGAAAACAAATGCCGATTGACGAGATCGAAGGCGGATACGTGAACGTTGTACGTTATTTGCTTGTTCGTGACGGTGCTCGTATTCCAGATGCACAGATGAAAGCTCTGATGAATTTGGCCAATGGCAAAGAGCCGGAAACCAAGCTTGAAAAAGATGTTGCTGTCAACTACGGTAAAGAGACTCCAGCAGCAGCGAAAGTGTTGCTGAGCCAAGAAGAAATTTCCTTCAAGAACATGTTCACAGGTCCGACAACAAAGACGATGAAATCCAAGCTTGACTATTTGAACAAAATCGAGAATCAAGCATTTAACGAAATTATCTATGGCAAAAATCCGGTTGATGCGTTTGATACCTTTGTACAAACGTGGAAATCCGGTGGCGGTGACCAAATTACGCAAGAGGTTAACGAATGGTATGACAGTGTGAAAAAATAGTTACAAGCAGCGCTCAGACGACTAACGTCTGGGCGCTTTTTTTGTTTATTCAAGTTAAGGCAAAGTGGTTGAATTTGTGCCATTTATATTGCTTTTATGTGCTGTTTGGACCCCGTAAAAGGTTGATATAATCGCATTATAAGCCACTCAGGGAGTACTTGAGTAGGAAGAAATACAGGGGGAGCAATCATGAGAACTTTGAAACGCACTTGGCCATTCCACGTTATGCTGTTGCCAGCCATTATCTTTCTGATTATCTTCAGTTATGTGCCTATGGGCGGAATCATTATGGCGTTCCAGAACTACAAGCCATGGCTTGGGATTAGCGGTTCTGAATGGGTTGGGCTGGACAACTTTAGATATTTGTTTGAACGTGAAGACAGCTTACAGGTCATCTGGAACACATTAATTATTGCTGTACTTAAACTGATTTTCAATTTATTTGTTCCATTTGTTTTTGCCATTCTTTTGAATGAGGTTCGCAAGATGGCTGTACAGCGAACGATTCAAACACTCGTATATTTACCTCACTTCTTGTCCTGGGTCATTCTGGGCGGGATTTTGATAGATCTGTTGTCAACAGGCGGCTTGGTTAACCGGGTTCTGGGAACCTTTGGACTTGGGCCATATTTCTTCCTGGGAGACAACAGTTGGTTCCGATCTACGGTCATTCTGACAGATGTGTGGAAAGAATTTGGCTATAACATGATTGTCTTTCTGGCTGCCCTTGCCGGAATTAATCCAGCGTTGTACGAAGCAGCGGAAATTGACGGAGCAGGACGCTGGAAACAGACACTGCACATTACAATCCCTTCACTTGTGCCGATGTTGATGGTTGTAGGAACACTGGCGCTTGGTAACGTACTGAATGCCGGATTTGACCAGATATTCAACTTGTATAACCCGCTCGTATATCAAACGGGTGACATCATTGATACATTCGTATATCGTTCCGCAATGCAGAATGGTGAGATGGGCTTTGCAACCGCGATCGGATTGTTCAAATCGGTTATTAGTATGATCTTGATCCTTGTATCGTACAGCTTAGCCAAAAAATACGCTGGATATCGCATATTCTAAACGAATGAACAGAGAAAGAAGGGACCACGATGTATCATAAATCATTGCCTTATCGCGTGTTTAATATAGTCAATACCTGCTTTCTGATTTTGGTCGCCATTATGTGTATCGTACCAATGATTCATGTACTGGCAGTATCCTTTAGTACAAAGGCTGCTGCCGATGCCAATCTGGTCAATCTCTGGCCCGTAGGTTTTTCACTTGAGGCTTACAAAAAGACGATGAACAATCCAATTTTCTTGAACTCGCTCTGGATTTCACTTCTACGTACAGTGATCGGTACAGCTATTACCTTGCTGATTACGTTCCTGGCGGCGTATCCGTTGTCCAAAGAGAATAGTGAATTCAAAGGCAGAACGATCTACTCCTGGATTTTTGTATTCAGTATGATTTTCAACGGGGGACTGGTGCCGTTCTACATGGTTATCCAGAAGATCGGGTTGATGGATTCCTTCTGGGTACTGGTACTCCCAGGAGCAGTTAACACATTCCTTGTCATTCTGATGCTGAACTTCTTCCGCGGTATTCCAAAAGAGCTGGAGGAAGCGGCGCTCATGGATGGAGCTAACCATTTCAGAACATTGTTCAGGATCTTCCTTCCCATTTCGATGCCGTCCATTGCAACAATTGCATTGTTCAGTATGGTGTTCCACTGGAATTCCTGGTTTGATGGATTGCTCTACATGAATAACGCTAAGGATTACCCACTTGCTACATTTATGCAAACGGTCATTATTGGACGTGATATGAGTAGCATGAGCATGAATCCAAAAGAAATGGAAGCTCTCTCTCAAACTACGGTAAGGGCAGCTCAGATTTTCATCGGAAGTGCACCAATCTTGATTGTGTATCCTTTCCTGCAACGTTTCTTTGTTAAAGGTATGACGTTGGGCTCAGTTAAAGGCTGAGCCTGTACCCCAAATTAATGGAGGTTGATACAGTGAGCAACTTGACGGAAAAGACATTCATTCTGGGAATGGATGTGTCCTTTATGGATGAAATCGAACAGCATGGCGGGAGTTATAGTGATGTGGATGGCAAGGAACAAGACTTGCTGTCCATCCTGAAGATTAATGACGCTAACGCGATACGACTTCGAATCTGGAATGATCCTGTTGGTGGATTCTGCAATCTGGAGCGGACGGTGGAGGTAGCCAAACGGATCAAGGAACAGGGATTGAAATTTTTGCTTGATTTCCATTATTCTGATCGCTGGGCTGATCCAGCCAATCAATGGAAGCCGAAAGCATGGGAGAATCTGTCCTATGAAGAGCTTCAACGTGCGGTATGCATGTATACGGCTGACGTTCTGAGAACGTTGAAGGAACACGATGCGCTTCCGGACATGGTGCAGGTGGGCAACGAGATTACACCAGGCATGTTATGGAATGAGGGACGTGTCGGTGGAGAAGAGCATGATACGGATGAACAGTGGGAGCGTTTTGCAGGCCTTGTGAAGTATGGAATTGCTGCGGTCAAATCCGTTGACGCGGATATTCAGATTATGATACATATTGATCGTGGTGGAGATAACGCCGAGAGCCGCAAGTTTTACGATCGCTTTGAAGCACTGGGTGTGGAGTTTGATATCATTGGTCTCTCGTATTACCCTTGGTGGCATGGAACACTCGATGCGTTACGTGACAATCTTCATGATCTGGCTGAGCGTTATGGCAAACCTATCAATGTAGTTGAAACCGCTTATCCCTGGACGCTGGAGCAGCCGGAAGGCATTGAATGGATTTTGAATCAGGAAGATATGTTGTTACCAGGATACCCTGCAAGTGTAGAGGGACAGACCAAATATCTGAAGGATCTATTGCAGATTATTCGCGAAGTTCCTGGTGGTTTGGGGCACGGATTCTATTATTGGGAACCTGCCTGGATACCAAGTAAAGAAGAATGGTCCGTCGGACATCCGAATAACTGGGGCAACCTCACCATGTTTGATTTTAAAGGTCGCAAGTTGGAATCGTTTACAGCACTTGCTACTGTTGAAGAATCAGATGTCGTGACATACGTGTAATCTAGCGTAATACGTATCGTCTGTGAAGTCGTTGTTATCGTTATCGTTATCGTATATAAACTAAAAAAACAGTAATTAAAGCAAGGGAGTTGTCCTTATGACATACAAATTTCCACCTGTAAGTTCCAAAGCCCCGCACATGTTGCATGGCGCAGACTATAACCCGGAGCAATGGCTCCGCTATCCTGAAGTTCTGGAAGAAGATATTCGCTTGATGAAGCTTGCCAAGTGTAACGTGATGTCCATTGGTATCTTCTCGTGGGTATCCCTTGAGCCGGAAGAGGGCGTATACACGTTTGAATGGCTGGATCAGGTGTTGGATCGTTTTGCAGCAAACGGTATCTATGCATTCCTCGCTACACCAAGTGGTGCCAGACCTGCTTGGATGTCCGCGAAGTACCCGGAAGTGCTCCGTGTATCCGAGAAGCGTGTCCGCAATCTGCATGGTTTCCGTCACAACCACTGTTATACTTCCCCGGTATACCGTGAGAAGGTTACTGCGATCAACACAAAACTGGCAGAACGTTATTCGGATCATCCGGCTGTAATTGGCTGGCATATCTCGAACGAATTCGGCGGAGACTGTCATTGTGATTATTGTCAGGAAGCATTCCGTGGTTGGGTTCAGAAGAAGTATAAAACACTCGATGAACTGAATCATTCGTGGTGGACCACATTCTGGAGCCATACGGTTACAGACTGGAGTCAAGTGGAATCTCCGGCGCCACACGGTGAGACACAGGTACACGCAATGAATCTGGACTGGCGCCGTTTCGTTACGGATCAGACAGCTGATTTTATCGTGCATGAAACGAAACCATTAAAAGCTCAGAATCCTGATCTGCCAGTCACAACCAACCTGATGGAATTCTATGGCGGTCTGAACTATTGGAAGTTCGCTGATATTCTGGATTTCCTCTCTTGGGACAGTTATCCGACTTGGCATGATGCAAATGACGATGCGAAACAGGCATCACGTATCGCGATGATGCATGATATCGTTCGTTCCATCAAAGGCGGTCAGCCGTTCTTGCTGATGGAGAGTACTCCAAGTTCGACGAATTGGCAAGATGTCAGCAAACTGAAGAAACCGGGCATGCATCTGCTCTCTTCTCTCCAGGCTGTGGCACACGGCTCCGATAGTGTTCAGTACTTCCAGTGGAGAAAAAGCCGTGGGTCCAGTGAGAAACTTCATGGTGCGGTGGTAGACCACGTAGGAACGGAACACACTCGAGTGTTCCAAGATGTCACCGACGTAGGAACGGCTCTTGAAGGCATGGAAGCTATTGTAGGAACAGCGGTTCCGGCAGAAGTTGCAATCATATTTGATTGGGAAAACCGCTGGGCCGTTAATGATTCCCAGGGTCCGCGTAATATCGGTGTGAAGTATGAGCAGACGGTGGAAGAGCATTACGAAGCGTTTTGGAAAAAGGGAGTCGCTGTAGACGTAATTGATATGGATGCAGATCTGTCCAAGTATAAGTTGCTGATTGCTCCAATGCTCTATCTGGTACGTGAAGGTGTCGGGGAACGTATTGAGAAGTTTGTAGAACAAGGTGGTACGTTTGTAGCAACTTACTGGTCTGGTATTGTTAACGAAAACGATCTGTGTTTCCTGGGTGGATTCCCAGGCCCGCTGCGTAAGACACTTGGCATCTGGTCCGAGGAAATTGATGGACTGCATGATCGTGATCTGAACGGAATTATCCCTGAGAAGGGCAATGAGCTTCAGCTCAATACAGCGTATGATGCAATTGAACTGTGTGATCTGATTCATCTCGAAGGCGCGAAGTCCCTGGCTACGTACCGTTCTGACTTCTATGCCGGACGTCCGGCATTGACGGTTAACCAGTTGGGTTCAGGAAAAGCATATTACGTAGCGACACGTCTGAAAGCACCATTCTATGATGATTTCTATGCGAAGCTAATCGCTGACCTGAACATTGAGCGTGGACTTGAAACTGAGCTGCCTGCCGGAACAACGGCACATACGCGTACAGATGGTACAGCAGATTATGTGTTTGTACAGAACTACACGCCAGATGAGAAGCTGGTTAAACTAGATGGACAGTCCTATACCGATCTGCTCAGTGGTGATGCTGTGGAAGCAAGTCTCAGCTTGAAGCCATATGACATTTGTGTTCTGCGCAGACCGGCTGCCCGGAAATAATGTAGATTCTATATGTTACTAAATAAATGAAGTTAGTAATTAGAAAAAGAGTGCCCTGAACGCCTGCATTGGTGTTCAGGGCATCTTTTTTATTTTATGCATTTGGCTGTTGAACGACTTTTTCTGGACAAGATAAAGGATAAACGTGTCCGCGCAGCGAAGACAAACACGTAACATGTAACTCAAGACTTTCAGTCTGGGAGGAATGGAAATGAATCAAAGGAATCTGGATGGTAACAGCATTATTATTCGACTGGAAATGACAACTAAGGATATCAAGTTTGGCGAAGTGGCTTCGGCCATCTCGGAAGCTGGGGGAGACATCATTGCCATCGACGTGATTTCCACCAATCAGGATGTAAGCGTGCGCGACTTGACGGTCGCAGTTACAGATGCACAAGATAACAGTAAAATTATAGAAGGGGTGCGCCAGCTCAAAGGTGTATCCATTATTAACGTATCGGATCGGACGTTCCTGCTTCATCTGGGCGGTAAGATCGAAGTAACACCAAAGACCCCGATTCAAAACCGGGAAGATCTGTCACGTGTGTACACTCCGGATGTGGCTCGTGTATGTTCAGCCATTTCAGAAGAACCTGGCAAAGCCTTCTCATTGACAATTAAACGGAATACAGTGGCCGTCGTATCTGATGGCAGTGCGGTACTTGGACTGGGCAACATTGGTCCCCGTGCAGCGATGCCTGTCATGGAAGGTAAAGCGATGTTATTCAAACAGTTTGCTGGTGTGGATGCTTTCCCAATCTGCCTGGACACACAGGATACTGAGGAAATCATACGTACTGTGAAAGCGATATCACCTGGTTTTGGCGGCATTAATCTGGAAGATATCTCGTCACCGCGTTGTTTCGAAATTGAACGTCGTCTGAATGAGGAATTGGACATTCCTGTATTTCATGATGACCAGCATGGCACAGCGGTTGTGTTATATGCTGGTCTGATCAATGCGCTCAAACTGGTGGGCAAGTCCATTGAAGATGTGAAGATTGTGGTCTGTGGCATCGGTGCAGCAGGTGTAGCATGCAGCAACATATTATTGTCCGCGGGGGCCAGCCGGCTTATAGGTGTCGATCGTGAGGGTGCAATTGTACGAACACAAACCTATGAGAATGAAGTCTGGAGTGATTATGCAGCTCGTACTAATCCCGAACTGGAGACTGGCTCGCTGCGTGATGTCATTCGTGGAGCCGATGTGTTCATTGGCCTGTCCCGCGGGAATCTGTTAACTCGCGAAGATGTGCAGACCATGGCAGAAGATCCAATCGTGTTTGCAATGGCAAACCCGGTACCTGAGATTATGCCTGCCTTGGTGGAAGACATTGTGGCTGTAATGGCAACAGGCCGATCCGATTATCCGAATCAGATCAACAACGTGTTATGTTTCCCGGGTATCTTCAGGGCAGTTCTGGATTGCCGTGCTACTGAAATTAATGAAGAAATGAAGCTGGCAGCCGCGCAAGCGATTGCTTCGGCCATTACGGACGAAGAGCGTACACGTTATTACATTATTCCGAGTGTGTTCAATGATAAAGTAGTCAAATCGATGCGCAGTCGCGTAATTGAAGCAGCTATTAAGACGGGTGTAGCTCGACGTATTCCTCGTGAACAGGCCCGTGAAGGCGGGGAATCGTAAGATGTCAGAGAACCCTCTTCAACCTGGTGGGAATCTGCAAAAATTAGGGCACATGCATAATATAGATGGAATAACGGCAGGAGAGGCTGTTCTGCGCGCCGCCCGATCCTTTGTTCAAGGGGACTCATCCAAGCATAGTGATGGTCATGACTGGCCGCACATTGAACGGGTAACCGCACTTGCGGTTGAACTCGCTCACCGTATGGGTGCAGATCCATTTGTCTGCGAACTGGCTGCATTATTACACGATGTACCGGATGAGAAGCTGAATGAGAGCTTGGAAGCCGGGATGGCCAAACTGAATGACTGGCTGGATACCCAGCCTCTTGACCCGGATATACGTAATAAGGTTGTGGGTATTATTAGCACCATCTCATATGCGGGAGGACAGCGTCCTGCGGTTAGCTCGCTTGAAGCACAGGTTGTACAGGATGCGGATCGACTGGATGCATTGGGTGCGATTGGGATCGCGCGAACCTTTGCCTTTTCAGGCGCCAGAGGGCGCGAGATGTACGATCCGTCCCTTCCCCCACGGGAGCATATGACCCGTGAGGAATATCGCAATGGGCGCAGCACAACGATAAATCACTTTTACGAGAAGTTGTTCAAGCTCAAGGATCTGATGAATACCTCCTATGGCAAGGAGTTGGCGGAACAGCGTCATGATTATATGGTGCAGTTTGTGGACCAGTTCAAAAGAGAATGGGAGGGCACGGATCGTTAGGCAGGCATAATAAGCATGAGTATTCCAAAGAGGTATAATTAGTAACAGAGGCGAATCTTTGAAGTGGTGAAAATCCATTTTGAAGATTTGCTTCTTTTTGGGTTAATAATGTGTATTAACATACATAAAGAAATCAATTTCACAATACCTCTGACTTATGACATGGCAACGGAAGACCTTACATGGTACAATAAATCGTTCTCCTGAATGAATTCAGGCAAAAAAAGAAATATGGGGTAATAATGAACATGATCATCAAATGTAAAATTTCAGGTTCGGTAAAGAGGAGGGGTCACCACCATGTCGTTTGGTGCACGTGTACTTAAGACGGGGATCGCGGTCACGCTTGCCTTGTACCTAAGCAGCCTGTTCTTGAACCCGCAATCTCCCGTGCCTGCCGCAATCGCGGCTATATTCGCCATGCAGCCTTCCATCTATCGTTCCTGGAAATACTTCCTGGATCAATTGCAAACGACCACGCTGGGAGCTATTGTCGCCCTGGTGGGGGGCATGGTGTTGTCCAATGAGCCAATCGCCGTTGGATTAATTATTGTACTTGTCATCATGATCTGTCTTAAATTGAATATGGGTGAGACGGTTGGCCTGACACTGGTCACGGTTGTATCCATTATGGAAGCCTCGGGTGACTGGCATTTTGCACTCAATCGTTTTCTGTTGACATTGGTTGGTATTGTATCGGCGTTTCTCATCAACATTACGGTATTTCCTCCGAAACCGAAGGTTCAGTTCGTGAAGCAGATCCATAGTGTATTCAGCGGTATGTCGTTGCTTCTGCGAACTTCGATCTCGGATGAGATCAAGGAAGTTGTATTCCGGGAGGAGAAAAGTAACCTTGGCGGTTCCATTAAGTCTTTGTCCGACAAGTATAACTTGTTCGAAGAGGAACAGAAAAAGATGAAACGTTCGAAATTCAGCGAAACTCGTCAGATGGTGGTCTACAAACAAATGCTGCTGAGTTTGCAAAAAGGGTACGAGGTGCTGGATTCGGTGGAACGCCACTATTTCCAGGCACCGCGGACAACGGCCATGGATCAGTTTTTTGACTCACATCTTGAACTGGTTATCAAATTCCATGAGCATGCACTGCTCAAGTTCGAGGATAAGCTGAAGCCTAATGGGGAAGAGGCTGCACAGTTTGTATTGGATAATGACCGTTTCATGGAGCAGGCGATCACCCAGTTTGATATCGACAAGGAAGGGATGTTACGATTGTCCATCGTGGCTGCTGCCATTTATGATTATGGATATCAGTTGGAACGTCTGAATCGACTTGCCGAACATGTGCATAGCGCCAGTGAAGACAAAGAATCACAGGACAAAATTTTGAATTGGCTTAAGTGGCCTTGATAACGAATTGCGCACCTGCTTGGCGATCATATACAATGTAGTTACAACATAGCCCGGACCATCGTGTCCGGGTTGTTTTGTCATACATAGGGCTGAAGGGCATGAATGAATATTAACGAACTGAGGGATAGAGACATGATTATAGAGGAATTGGACGCTGAACTAATGGAATGGTTGAGTGGGACAAATCTGGAGCATAAACAGCATGAAGCCATGCAACTGCTGACCGTATCTGAGGATCAATGGCCGCATCAGGCGATGATTAGTATGGGGGAAGTGATTGCGATAAATCCGCATCAGCTTAGACTGGCTCTATGGCCAGGTACACAGACCAGTATGAACATGAGCAAAACAGGCAAGGCTACCTTGATTGCGGTTCAAGGACATCGATTGCTGCATATTCGTACAGAAGTAGAACGGCTGCCTGAGATGAAGGGGGCTGTCCATCCGAGAGATCGTTTTGAAGCACAAGTGCTCCATGTACGTGTGGATCACGCGCCATATGCGGAGATCACTTCAGGAATAACCTTTCAATTGAAGGATGAACTTGGAGCAATTACACGCTGGAAAGAGACAATTGAAGAATTACGAAAGTAGGCAGGAGTAGCTAGGTCAGTTGAGGACCCGGTGATTGGGTAATAATGAAGAAGAAAACAACAAAAAACGCCTCCGCTTGCATCGGGACGTTGTCACTGGTACAATAAAAAATGGTTTTCAGAAAATTAGAACTAATTAACATATAATTAAAATGTTTACTTTCTAATAATTATACCATTGCCTTTTCGGGCTTGTCAAATGGGATTTTGAGGACACAATCCGGGGAAAGAGGGGCTATTAACATATGAGTACAGATCAGCAATGGAATGAGGAACAACAACGGGTCAACACCGTGACCGATCAGATTGAACGCAAGATCACAACGCTGGAAGATGAAGTTGGTTCCTTTCGTGACGAAGTGGTTGGCATGAGAAAAGACTTCTGGGACGAAGTCACGATGAACTTTAGCGAAGCGGATGATGTCGGGGAGACTTCAACCAGCATGCGGCAGCAGTCACAGGTATTGTCCGATCGGGAGCGTAGCCATCTCAATACAGCAGCTGCGTTGGATAAAATGAAACGACTGCATCATTCACCGTATTTTGGGCGCATTGATTTTAAGGAAGATGGATATCCAAATGCAGAACGCATTTATCTGGGCATTGCATCGTTACTGGATGAAAAAGAGGAATCTTTTCTGGTCTATGACTGGCGTGCGCCAATCTCCAACCTGTATTATGACGGAGCACCGGGTCCAATCACGTATCATACACCCAGTGGGGAGATCAGCGGTGATATAGAGATGAAGCGACAGTTTGTCATTCGGGATGGTCGTATCCGGTTTATGTTTGACACAGGGGTCACGATTGGTGATGAGTTGTTGCAGGCCGTGCTCAGTCGAACTTCGGATGCACAGATGAAGAGTATTGTAGCGACCATTCAGAAGGAGCAAAACCGGATTATCCGTAATGACCGGACACGTATGCTCATTGTGCAAGGCGCAGCCGGCAGTGGCAAAACATCCGCGGCGCTCCAGCGTGTGGCATATCTTCTTTATAAATACCGCGAGCATCTGCAAGCGGATCAGATGGTTCTTTTTTCACCAAATCCAATGTTCAACAGTTATGTCTCCACGGTACTGCCTGAGCTTGGGGAGGAAAACATGTTGCAAACGACCTTCCAGGAGTATCTGGAGCGCCGTTTGGGTCGTGAATATCAACTGGAAGATCCGTTTATTCAGCTTGAATATGTACTTACGGGGACGGAAGATCCCGATTACGATGTTCGCATGTCCAGCATTCGCTTCAAGTCGTCCGAAACGTTCCTCAAGGTAATTACACGTTATAAGGAAAGTATGTTGTCAGGTGGCATGAAATTCAAGCCGGTTCGCTTCCAGGGCCGAGCGATTGTCACGTCAGAGGCTATGGCTGAGAAATTCTACAGCTTCGAGTCATCCGTTAAGCTGGTGAGTCGACTGGAGATGTTACGGGACTGGATGCTGAAAGAACTGTCTGCCTTTGGTAAAGGTGAACTGGATGCGCCTTGGGTTGATCAGCAGCTTGATCTGATGGAGCCGGAGGATCTGCAACGTGCGTATCAACGGTTGAAGCGCAAGCAAAAAGGAAAGACCCATACGTTTAATGACTTCGAGCAGGAAAGAGGGATTCTGGCACGTATGGTGGTCAGTGACCGACTCAAACCGTTGCGAAAATGGATTAAGTCCTTACGATTCGTTGATATAAGACAATTATATGCACATCTATTCAACGATCAGGCTCAGATGGAGCGATTGCTGGGTGACGAAGTGCTACCTGCTCAATGGGATGAAATCTGTAAGATGACTTTACGCAGATTGAAGCTTCAGGAGTTGGCATATGAAGATATTACGCCATACTTGTACTTGCGTGAGCTTATGCTTGGATTCCATATTAACTCGAATATTCGTCATGTCATTATTGATGAAGCCCAGGATTATTCCGCGTTTCAGTTGGCATTTATGAAGAGATTGTTCCCACGGGCGAAAATAACAGCACTTGGTGACTTTAATCAGGCAATCTATGCCCACTCTTCAGTACTTAGTGGAACAGGACCTTTGACTAACCTGTACGGACCAGACAACACGGAAGTCATTGAGCTGACCAGAAGTTATCGATCTACCCGGGAGATCGTGGAGTTTACACGTGGCATGGTGCCTGGTGGGGAAGAGATTATTCCATTTAACCGCAGCGGTGAGAAACCTAAAGTGATCGTTTCTTCTGATTCAGAGCGTCATATGAATGTCATCACGACAGACCTCAAGCACTTGATTAAGGAAGGGTACGAATCGGTTGCAGTTATCTGCAAAACCGCCGAAGAGAGCAGAGACGTACATGCTACATTAAGTAAGGCGCTGCCCACAGCACCGAAGTTAATCAAAAAAACGACGCTGGCTTTTGAGCAGGGTGTTCATGTCATCCCAGCGTATCTGGCCAAAGGTGTGGAATTCGATGCAGTCCTGATCTATGACGGCTCTGCGGAGCAGTATGCTCAGGAGCATGAACGCAAGTTGTTCTATACGGCTTGCACACGAGCGATGCATCTGCTGCACGTTTACTGCGTGGGCACACCAAGTCCGTTCATTACCGCCCAGTCGGAAGAACAGTATGATCTTGGCAAGGTGTCTACTGCGCAAGTGGACTGACATAACACTTCATATGCATGAGGAAGGCTTCCGTTCAATGGAACGGGAGTTTTTCTGTATATGATACATATATCGGGAAGAAGCTAGCTTAGCGAGGGAATTATACGTGATGAGGTTACAGCCATATAAGTGATCGTATTGATAAAAATACCTAACGTGAATTCGTAAGGATTGGGTCCCGTGGATAAAAATGACTTGATAATTTGTATTCAAGGACAATGGATGTGATTTTTCTTTACACATGAGGTCCGGACTCATATAATCGTAACAATATATTTTTTTGGATCGTTTATTAAAGGAGGCAACAAAATGAACAAATCATCTTTTGAACGGCCACTTATGGCCGATTGTGTACCTGATCTGGTCGCTACAGCACGGGGAGATTTGCCAGCGACTTTGGTCATTCGGGGAGGTACGCTGGTAAACGTGATATCGGGTGAGATTTTGCCTGAGATGTCCATAGCTGTACAGGGAGCTCGAATCGCTTATGTCGGTAAAGATGTAAGCCACACCATCGGAGAACATACCCGGATCATTGAAGCAAACGGTAAGTATATCGCTCCTGGTCTGTTGGATGGACACTGCCATATCGAAAGTACACAGATGAAAGTAACCGAGTTTGCGAGAGCGGTATTGCCTTCAGGCACGACCGGAGGTTTCTTTGACCCACATGAGATCTCCAACGTGCTTGGTCTGAAAGGTCTGAGACTAATGCTAGATGAAGCACGGACCACACCGATGGCAGCTTATATGCAGGTGGCTTCCTGTGTGCCTTCCACGCATCCAGGATTGGAGACAACAGGTGCTTATATCGGGCCTGAAGAGGTAGCTGAGGCTCTTTCCTGGGGTCCGGACATGATTGGTCTTGGTGAAGTGATGAACTTCCCTGGAGTGGTCTATGGGGATGAGACGATGATTGGTGAGATACAGGCAACGCTCCGGGCAGGTAAAATGGCAGACGGTCATTTCACCTGGGCTGCAGATGACTGGCGTCTGCCAGCCTACGCAGCGAGTGGTGTTACAGGGGATCATGAATGTGTGACCAAGGAAGATGTGGTTGAACGTCTGCGACTCGGGATGTACGCGAAGATGCGCCAAGGTTCAGCATGGCATGATGTGGCTGAGACGATCAAAGCCTGCACTGAGCTTGGTCTGGATACACGCCGGATGATGCTGGTGACTGATGATCGAAGCTCTGAATCGCTGCTCAAAGAAGGACATATGGATTTTGTTGTTCGTCTCGCAATCTCCCAAGGGGTGAAGCCGGTCACGGCTTTCCAGATGGCAACCATTAATACGGCTGAGCGTTTCGGTGTTGCGCGCGACATTGGAGCGATTATTCCAGGCAATATAGCCGATATTATTCTGCTGGACGGCCGGTTGGCGGATGTACGTGTGGGCATGACGATTGCTGCCGGGCAAGTTGTAGCTGAGAACGGGAAAATGACGGCGGTCTGGGACAGCTTCACGTACCCTGAGGAAGCGCTGAACACGGTGAAGTTAGAAGCTAATATTCAGCCGGAAGATCTGGAGTTGGCTGCACCGATTGTAGAGGGGACGATTGGTGCCAAAATCATTCATGTGACAGAGAACCATGTGGATACAAAGGAGAAACACTTGCCTGTTACCGTAGAGAACGGCAAGGTTGTGGTTTCAACTTCAGGGGAAGTATGCAAAATTTCTGTATTGGAGCGTCACAAACAAACCGGGAATCGAGCGGTAGCGCTTGTTGGAGGCATCGGCTTCAAATCACCTGCAGCGATTGCGATGACAGTTGCTCATGATAGTCACAACCTGTTGATTATCGGTAATGATGATGCGCTAATGGCTGAAGCCGGTAATCGCGTCATTCGTATGCAGGGCGGGGTCGCCGTGGTAACGGCGGCAGGTGTAACCGAATTCCCGCTAAGGATTGCAGGTTTGATGTCAACCGAGCCATTCGAAGTCGTTGCAGCCCAATCGGCAGCAATCAGTGAAGCTTTACAGTCCGCAGGATGTACGTTGAATAATGCGTTCATGACGCTTTCGTTATTGGCGCTGGTTGTGATTCCAGAATTACGTTTGTCTGACAAGGGGCTTGTGCGGATCTCGGCAGAAGGTATTGAACTGGTGTCTCTTTTCGATGAAGTGGTTGACAACACACCTGTAGCTCCATCGGGTAATGAATGAACGGAAATGTCGACAAGACATCATTAAATAGGGTTCCATATAAAGCCGCCTTAGGGCGGTTTTTTGGTGTATTTTGAGAGAAAGCGCTTTCTAGGTCTTCTGTAGCTTGGTGTACATATGGCAATAATGACTGAAGTCATGCTGGAATAAGGATTGAATTTGAAAATAATAAATAATTGTGACTTTTGAACTATACATACAGAACTACGAATTCCCGAAATATAGTTATATGATTCTTTCGTCGTAAGTCTTAAAGATGATATTGCATATAAAAGCAAACCAAATTCGTCGTACCTAATAAGTATCCATTAAATGAATATGAAACGACACAATTTCATCCAGATTTGCACGTCAGAGCTGATAACTTCAGAGGGAGTGTACAAATATGAAAAGCAAAAGGGGTTACCGTTTTATCGTATTACTGAGTTGTTTGATCCTGTGTGCGAGTACAGCCTGTTCTTCCAAAGCCATAGCGGATGGTTCAGTCGACAGTTATGCAACGATTCATGGAAAACTTGATGTGCCAGTAAGAGCGACTTGGGTATGGGATACCACCCAGATCCGAAGTACTCCTCAAGAAGTGTTAAATTACGCTACAGCGAACAAAATCAATACGATCTATCTGCAGATGAACCGGGATATAAAGATTCCTGAGTATAAAAGTTTTATCCGCCAGGCGAGAGCCAAGAACATTGCGGTTGACGTCATGGATGGAAGATCAGCGTGGGGATTGACGGAAAGTCGGGAGCAGATTGCATCTTTCCTGGACTGGATCGAGGCATATCAGGCGCAGGCGTTGTCCAATGAGAAATTTGCTGGTATTCATCTGGATATTGAGCCACATGTGCACCCTCAGTGGAAAATCAATCAGGCCAGTGTAATTACCCAGTGGCAAGGCAATGTGGAGTATATTGTTGAGCGAGCATCACGGCTGAAGATGCCGGTAGCGGCTGATCTGCCTTTCTGGCTCGATAACTACAAAATTCCGGGTTCCACGATGGCCGTAAGCAGCTGGATGATTCGCAAGTTTGATTCCATCACCATTATGGCTTACCGCGATACAGCTGCTGCAATCTATAGTGTAGCGAAGGATGAACTTGCAGAAGCAGCTCTGCTCGGCAAGACGATCTCAATCGCCGTGGAAACAAAGCAAAGCAAGGAAGGCGACTTCATTACTTTTTATGAAGAGGGATCTGCTTATATGGAAGCACAATTAAAGTTGGTCGAAAAAATGGCTTCAGTACATGCGTCCTTTAACGGTTTCTCCGTACATGAGTACATTTCATGGAAGACGCTAAAAAAGTAAGACACTGTTAAGTTTCAAAGCGTAAGGCTGATAGCAGCCAATGAGATGATTTCTAACTGAGCCAATGTGGCTCAGATCAGATCGTTACCTCACTCGTTAGCAGGAAAGTTGATGAAGAAGATAAAGAAGGTGCTTGCAGCTGAATAGCTGTGAGCACCTTCTTCTTTTACACCTGAACTAGGGCAGACTCCATTCCTACGTTCTCATAGAACATTTTGCGATACTGTGAAGGTGTGGTGGCTTTATGCTTTTTGAATGTAGTGATAAAGTAGCTTAGATGCTCAAAACCCACATCCATGGCGATATCAACAATTTTGTGATCCGTATTCTCAAGCTGAACGCAGGCCTGCTGAACACGGTAATAGTTAATGTAATCAACTGGGGTTTTCTGCACCATCTGTTTGAAGAAACGACAGAAGTGCCCTTCACTCATATTGGCCTCATCAGCAAGTTCTTTCAGTTTTAATGGTTCAGGATACCGTTTGTGAATATAACTGAGCACGGATTTCAGGCGCTCTACCTTGTCATGACTCCCTGTAGCCACAGTGCCTTTGAGCGGAGCAGGTCTCATATGTTCGAACATTCGGGCAAATATGAGGTACAGGTACGCTTTTGTTGACATTTCACACGTTTCGGTTCGGGTAGCATGGTCTGCAAATATGCGTTTCAGGAGATCCAGAATTTCTTGTCCCCAGTTCTCATCTGCCTTGATATGACTGGGGGGAATCACCGTTTTGCGTACCAGTGGACCGATGAATTTCTCTTGGACCGTATCGAAGGTACGGCTGCCAAGCAGTTCGGGATTAAATACAATGGAAGAGAATACGCAGGGCACATCGCCCTTCAGATACCCCGCATGAATCTCACCTCGATTGATGAAGATCGCTTCTCCAGCTTGAACCTCAACAGTGTTCATATCGATCTGAAAGACGGCGCAGCCCTGGGTCACCATGGTGAACTCCATCTCATCATGCCAGTGGCAATCGAGAATGCTATCCCCGTTCAGTTGTTGAATATCCGGGTACACACTGACTGGATACATGGCATTGCCGTGAATCCGGTCTTCCCGTAATCGTTCACGTTCCATATCAGATTCTCCTTTTGTATCATTATTAATGTAATCGTTTCCATAGATTGGTGATGATGTTCAAGAATCGGATGTTTATTATCAAAATCGTGATATATTTGGTCAAAATAAGAGAAGAAATTCGTTATTAATATCAATATTATTATAATATAACCAAAGGGGGAAAGAAAATATGAAATTTACTGATGGATTCTGGATGACTCGTGAAGGGTACCAGATTCAAAACCCGACTGACATTCGTGATATTGTGCAAAAAGATAATTCTTTGACCGTATATGCGGCAACTAAATATATTCGCAGCAAAGGCGACACGTTGAACGGTACATTGCTGAAAGCAACGTACAGCTCACCTATGCCAAACGTTATTCGTGTAACCTTGAATCATCATAAAGGCGGAGTGAAAAAAGGGCCTGTATTTGAGCTTAACACGCAAGATGCGAACGTTGACATCTCAAAAAATGAACAAGGCGCAGTTTTGAAAAGTGGCAACCTGGAAGTTCAAATCGACAAAACAAACGGTTGGGACGTTAGCTTCCTATATGGAGGAAAACGGATTACAGGTAGCGGTCAAAGAGCTGCCGGTTATATTACAGGTCCAAGCAAGGAAGCGTACTTCCGGGAGCAGCTTGATCTAGGTATTGGTGAATACGTTTACGGACTCGGTGAGCGCTTCACACCGTTTGTTAAGAATGGTCAAATCGTCGATACCTGGAATGAGGACGGCGGTACAAGCAGTGAGCAGTCCTATAAAAACATTCCGTTTTATTTGTCCAATAAAGGATATGGCGTATTTGTAAACCATCCTGAACGCGTATCGTATGAGATTGCATCCGAGAATGTATCTAAAGTTCAGTTCAGCGTAGAAGGCGAGACGTTGGAGTACTTCATTATCGGCGGTGACAATCCAAAGGATGTACTTGATAATTATACGAAATTAACAGGTAAACCGGCGCTTCCACCGGCATGGACTTTTGGTCTGTGGCTGACAACATCATTCACAACGGATTATGATGAAGCAACGGTTAATCATTTCGTAGATGGCATGGCTGAACGTGATCTTCCGCTGTCTGTATTCCATTTTGACTGCTTCTGGATGAAGGAATACCAATGGTCTGATTTTGTATGGGATGAAGCGATGTTCCCGGATCCGGAAGGCATGCTTGCACGTCTGAAAGAAAAGGGACTTAAAATCTGTGCTTGGATCAATCCATATATTGCAGAAAAATCCTACTTGTTCGATGAAGGTATGGAGAATGGTTATCTGGTTAAAACAGCCGATGGAAGCGTATGGCAATGGGATATGTGGCAAGCAGGTATGGCTCTGGTTGATTTCACGAATCCGGATGCTGTGAATTGGTATAAGAGCAAGCTGGAAGTCCTGCTGGATCAAGGTGTAGATTCCTTCAAGACCGACTTCGGCGAAAGAATTCCGACAGATGTTGTGTACTTCGATGGTTCTGATCCCGTTAAAATGCACAACTATTATACACAGCTCTATAACAAAGCTGTATTTGAATTGCTTGAAGAGAAGATTGGCAAAAACGAAGCTGCCCTGTTTGCACGCTCTGCAACAGCAGGTGGTCAACAGTTCCCGGTTCACTGGGGCGGTGACTGCTCTTCCACGTATGAATCCATGGCTGAATCACTTCGTGGTGGCCTCTCACTGGGGCTTTCCGGTTTCGGATTCTGGAGCCATGATATCAGTGGTTTTGAAAGCACAGCGAGCCCTGATGTCTACAAACGTTGGGTACAATTCGGACTGTTATCTTCACACAGTCGCCTGCACGGAAGCACTTCGTATCGTGTGCCTTGGCTGTTTGACGAGGAATCCGTGGACGTTGTTCGTGACTTTACCAAACTCAAAATCAGCCTGATGCCGTACCTGTACAATTCTGCGGTGGAGTCGACGGTAAAAGGTATTCCGATGATGCGCGCTATGCTGCTGGACTTCCCAGAGGACCCAACAACATACAGCCTGGATACGCAATACATGTTTGGCGATTCAATCCTGGTGGCTCCGATCTTCAACAAAGAGGGTGATGTTCGTTACTACCTGCCTGAAGGAACTTGGACGAACTATCTGACAGGAGCGAAAGTACAAGGTGGACGCTGGATCAGTGAAAACCATGACTTCAAAACACTGCCAATGATGGTTAAGCCAAACAGCCTGATCGCTGTGGGTGCGGTGGATAGCAAACCGGATTATGACTTTGCAAATGATGTGTCCTTGCACTTGTTCGAACTGGCTGATGGTCAAACGGCTCAAGCTGTTGTTGTGAACCAAGCAGCTGAACAGGAGCTGACAGTTAACGTTACACGTAATGGATCAGTGCTGGATGTTCGTGCTGAAGGTGCGGGCAAACCTTGGAACATCGTACTTCGCGGTATTGAAAGTGTATCCAGCGTTGAAGGTGGTTCCCAAGTGACTGGTGCAAATGGTGTTGTTGTTACGGCAGCAACAGGCGCAAGCACGCTTACAATCCAACTGTAAAATGTTATAGTAAAAGAAAAGGACGGTGCCGAAAGGTGCCGTCTGTTTGTCTACGATGATAGGAGATTGAATGAAATGAGTACAATGAATTCGGGTTTGCACTGCACGATATCAGCAGAGATGCTGCATCAACTGGTAGAAATTCATTTTGGAAGCGATACCAAAGTGAAGGAGTTTGGTCTCCTGCAAGGTGGACTTTTTAATACAACCTATCGGATTCACCTTGAACATACATCCTATACGGATGTGATTTTACGTTTGGCTCCAGAGCGGGGAGAGATGGCGGCTGGTTCTGCGAGTGATCCCCTATTTTCTTTTGAACGTACGATGATGGCGGCTGAACCGATTGTGTATGAATATTACCGTAAGGCAGGCATTCCTGCTCCCAACATTATCGCTTGTGATGACAGCGGATCGATCATTCCAAGAACGTACATGTTTATGGAGTTTATCCCGAGTAAGCAGCTGGATCACGCATCGATTTCAGATATAGACAAAGAGCGATTGTACCATCAGCTAGGCGCCTATACCGCCATCATGCATCAGGTCGAGGGTGCTTCGTTTGGTTGGCCGCAAGGGGACGGTTCAATTAAAGGCTCGGATCAATGGTCCGAGGTGCTGCACTCTTTTGCAGAAGAAACGGCACTTAAAGCGGCACAAGTCGATTATATGTCAGGTGTGGGAGAAGATATCGCTGCTATTTTCATCAAAAATAAAGACTTATTTGATCAAGTGACCCGCCCGGTACTCGTTCATAATGACCTCTGGGAAGCGAATGTACTTGTTCATCAGGAAAATGGCGAGCTGAACATTGCGGCCATCATTGACGGAGATCGTTCCATGTTTGCAGACAGGGAGTTTGAAGCCATATTGTCAACAGAATCAGCGGCTTTTCATGAAGGATATGATCGTCCACTGGACTCATCCGCTGAAGGACAGGCACGCAGGCTTGCCTATCGAATACTGTCTTCGTATTTTAATGCCTACGTTCATGAACATCAGGTTAATCAACCTGAAGATGGTCAGAAGTATCGCCAGCGCACGCTGGATTTACTGCAGCAATGGAAGCAACTTGGACTTAACTAATTCGCAGGGGGAATGAAGGATGAAGGAGTATCATCAATACCCGATGTGGGACGCGTCACTTTCACTTGAGGAAAGGTTGGATGACCTGATTGCACGATTGACAACGGAGGAGAAAATCCGACTAATTCCTACACGCGAAGCAGCTGTACCAAGACTGGGCATTCCAGCCTACAACGTTGGGGGCGAAGCTGCCCACGGGGTTGCTTGGAAAGGGGAGGCAACGGTATTTCCGCAACCGCTCGGTCTATCAAGTACCTGGAATACAAGGCTCATGCGGGAGATTGGTTCAGTCATTGGCGATGAAGCGAGGGCATACCATCACCGTAATCCTGAGGTTCACGGGTTAACATTGTGGGCACCAACGGTTGATCTGGAACGTGACCCACGCTGGGGCAGAACGGAAGAGGGATATGGCGAGGACCCGGTCCTCACGGGAGAAATGTCGGCGGCTCTCGTCAAAGGTATGCAGGGAAATGATCCTTTTTATCTGAAAATGGTCGCGACATTGAAACACTTTTTTGCCAATAATAATGAGAAAGATCGGCTGAATTGTTCATCCAGCATTGATCCGCGCAATCTGCGGGAATATTATTTGAAAGCATTTGAGACACCATTTGTGGAAGGTGGAGCCTTGTCCATGATGACAGCTTACAATTCTATCAATGGTACACCTGCCATTGAAAGTCCATATGTGAATGATGTGGTTAAGGGTGAGTGGGCGATGCCAGGTTTCATTGTATGTGATGGTGGAGACCTGTCACAGACGGTGAACTATCATGGTTATCACACCAGTCATGCCGAATCAGCAGCAGGTGCGTTGAAAGCAGGAGTGGATTGTCTTACAGATGAAGTTGATCTTGTTTTATCTGCTCTGGAGGAGGCTCTTGACCGGAATCTGTTGGAGATCGGTGATTTGGACCGAGCAATCCGCAACATCTTTGGTGTGCGGATGCGACTTGGACAACTCGATCAGTCCGGGCTCAATCCATATGCGTCTATTCCCGAGTCGGTATTATGTGCACCGGAACATGCCAAAGTTAGTTATCGTGCCGCCGCCGAATCGATTGTTTTGCTCCAAAATGATGGATTGCTTCCGTTGCAGCCAGAAGTGTTGCAGAAAATCAGTGTGATTGGACCACTTGCCGATGTTGTCTATACGGATTGGTACAGTGGCACACTGCCTTATCGAGTATCCGTCCTAGATGGATTGCGCAATCTCCTACCTGAAGCAGACGTGACCTATGTGGATGGGAATGACCGTATTCAGCTGAAGTCAACAAACGGTCAGGTTATAACCTTGGGTGTGGAAGGTACACTCGTCGCTATACCGGAAGTCAGTGCACCTACTGCCGCCGAATTTGAACATCAGGATTGGGGTTGGGGAAGTCATACGCTGAGAAGTGTAAACAATAATCGATACGTTAGTTTAACCGAGCAAGGCATATATCAGGCAAACGCACCGGAGATTGGTGGCTGGTTTGTGAAGGAAGTTGTTCGTATAGATCCTCTAACGGATGGAAGTAACACCTTGCGGACGTGGAACGGTATCCCTGTTGGACTGAGCGAATATCAGGGACAATCTGCTGTATCACCACTCCGGCCACAAGGAGAACAAACTACAGCTACAGGTACAAATCCGAATGATGTTGGTGACTCTGGACACGCAATTCAATCACCAGGTAATACACAGAGACTTTCTGCATTCAATATTGATATTGTGAAACGCGGAATACAACAAGCCGTAGAAGCTGCACGTGGCAGTCAGGCATCTGTCGTTGTTGTTGGCAACAGCCCATATATAAACGGCAAAGAAGAAATTGACCGCCCAAGTCTGCTGCTTCCGCCGAGTCAGGTCGAGCTTGTCAAAGCCGTGTGTGAAGCCAATCCCAATACAGTGGTTGTCATTATGGGCAGTTATCCATTTGCCTTGCAGGAGTTGAAAGGTATTGCCCGCGCAATCGTTTATATGACACATGCAGGTCAGGAATTGGGGAACGCGCTTGCAGATGTGCTGTTAGGTCATTATGCCCCGGCAGGCAGATTAAATATGACATGGTATGAAGACGAATCACAGCTTCCTGACATGATGGATTATGACATCATTCAGAATGGCATGACCTATATGTATCATGAAGGACCAGTTCAATATGCATTTGGTCATGGTCTGACCTATTCGGAATTCGGATATGAAGCGATTCGTGTAAGTCGCAGTGCTCCGGATGAATCCACCACCACAGATCAATTAAAGATTGAAGTGGAGGTACACAATACAGGGGAGCGTGACAGTGATGAAGTTGTTCAGATCTATGGATCTTCACATACCTCCCGAGTGAAACGTGCTCAGAAGCAACTGCTTGCTTTCCGTCGTGTTCATGTCAAAGCAGGGACGTGTGTCACGATAAGTTTCGAAGTCCCTGTTCAGAAGCTGGCGCTATGGGATGTTACCCGAGATCGATACTGCGTGGAGACCGCGACCTGGGCCATCCTGGCAGGGCGTTCTTCCACAGATATACGTCAGTCGGCTGATATTGAAATTGAAGGTGAGATGATTCCCGATCGTCCGCTGCACTTGCTTACCTTTGCCGAGAATTACGATGCTTGTGCAGGTGTTCTACTGGATGAATGTCTGGAAGGACGTTCGGCAGTTCGGGCAATCACTCCGGAGGAACCTTTATATCGAGAGGGTCAGTCGTCTTGGATCTCTTTTAACCATAATGCTGTTCAGGAAGTACAAGGATTTGAAGCCAGAGTGGCAGCTTTTGGGGAAGAGGGCAGACTGGAGATTCGTTCCGGAGGACTGGAGGGTGAACTGCTCGGTGTGTATGAAGTTTCTGGACCTGGAGGCAGTGTGAATGGGAAAGATATCAAGTGGACAACAGTTCAGTGTTCGCTCGAGGAGCCGCATAAGGTGAATGAGCTATATATTGTCTTCAAAGGTGGAGCAGCGTTACGGCACTTTAGATTGTTGTAGTTGTAGCATGTCCTGAATAATCAACCTCCGAAACAAGCACAATAATGCTGTTGTGTGTAGAATCTGTAAAGGTGGTTGTGGTATGAACGATAAAAAGTGGGACCTCGTCGCACTTGCTTCCATCCCTTTAATTATGACCTTGGGTAATTCCATGCTAATACCGATCCTGCCACAGATTGAACGTGAGTTGAAGGTATCTGCATTTAAGGTCAGTATGCTCATTACAGTCTACGCTGTAGTTGCCATCCTGCTTATTCCTCTTGCAGGGTACTTGTCGGATCGTTTTGGCAGAAAAGCAGTTATCATTCCCAGCCTCGTTATTGCAGCTGTCGGAGGTGCTGTCGCTGGTGTGGCAGCATGGATGCTGAACGGAAACATAGCCTACTGGACCATTCTGGGTGGCAGGTTATTGCAGGGAATAGGTGCTGCCGGCGCATTTCCTATTGTTATCCCGTTGGTTGGGGACATGTTTAATGATGAGAACGAAGTAAGCAAAAGTCTGGGTATCATTGAGACCTCGAATACGTTTGGTAAAGTCATAAGTCCGATTCTGGGTGCAGCGCTGGCAGTCTGGTTGTGGTATGCGCCATTCATGGCTATTCCTATCCTTTGTGTGCTTTCGCTGGTTCTTGTTATTTTCCTGGTGAAGACTCCCCGGAAAAAAGAAAAGCCTCCCACCTTTCCTGAATTTGTAGCATCCATTCGTGACGTATTAAAAGAAAAGGGACGCTGGTTGTATGCGTTGTTTGCAATCGGCGGTATTTGCATGTTTGTCATCTTTGGTGTGTTATATTATCTATCCGAAACGCTGGAGAGCGAATTTGCCCTGAAAGGTGTACTTAAAGGACTTGTCCTTGCGATTCCGCTGGCAGCGTTATGTTTGTCTTCTTTCTTGGCAGGGAAGTGGATTGGGAAGAACAAAACGCGAATGAAATGGCTTGGCTTTGCAGGACTTGCGCTTCTGACGGTATCCCTTGGCGTTATAGGTTTATTCGATAATATCTATGTTGTAGTAGGTCTTTTCACATTGGGGAGTGCCGGAATAGGTGCAACGTTACCATGTCTGGATGCCTTGATTACAGAAGGCGTGGACAAAAAACAGCGGGGCACAATCACGGCTCTGTTCAGCAGCATGCGATTCATTGGGGTATCTCTCGGTCCACCTGTCGTTTCTTTGTTGATCGGTTCTCATCATTTCCTGCTTTTTGGTGTGCTCGCTGCGTCTGGCGCAGTGGGCGGATTGCTCACCTTATTTGCAGTTAAGCCGGATAAGGGAGATCAACCTACTTCAGGAAGCAAGCAGAAACAGGATGAAACATCTATAGATGTGATCGAGACGAGTAGAGGGTATGTTTCCATAGGTCGCAAGAAAAGTCCATTTTAGATAGACGGTGCTGTATGCTGCGTTCATTTCCATGCTGTCTTAAGTTTAACATCCAGATCTGTTCAAAAAAAACGCGTTTACGCCTAAGAAAGCGGATGAATTTGCTTTCTCGGTGTAAACGCGTTTCTCGTTTCTATGAGCAGAATGACTTTAACCAATCATTCGTGTTTGCTTTTATTTGACTGGCTAGTTTCGGTGTTGCCGGCTCCAGATTCTGAATTCTTGGATTGATCTTGAGGTGGTTCCGTTGCGGTAATATGAGTATGAGCGAGCAGAGCATGAGGTTCAATGGAGAAGCTGCCGCTTCGTTTTCCCTGAATCAGATATATAAGCAAGAACAGAATCATAAACATCACGGAATATCGATACATATCGGTATAACTGGTTATGGCCGCAATGGCACCAAGAAGAAGGGCACCGGTCGCAATACCCAGATCCAGCGAGTTTAAAAACATACCATTAGCCATACCCCGTTGAGTAGGAGATACAACTTGAATCATCCAGGTCTGGAGAGACGACTGCATGGAACCATAACCGATTCCGTAGATAAAGGCAGCAATGAACAGGAGGGACATGGAGGTTGCATACGAGAGCAGAATGAGGCCAACAGCAACGAATATTGCCCCTGGAATGAGCAGTGCTTTTGGACCTTTATTGTCATAGATCCGTCCTGCAAATGGTCTAACCAATAACACGGCGAGTGCATTGAACAAAAAGAACAGCGCAGGATTGGCCAGATTGGCTTCCTTACCATACAAAACGATGAATCCGACAAGCCCACCATAGGTGATGGATAACAGGCAATTCAGCACACTGGGCAGAATCAGCTTGCGGTTGAAAGGTATCTTCTGTTTTGGGTTGGACCCTGAGGCACTTGTTGTGGCTTGTGGCATGATGGTTGTACTGCTATCGGTTCTGACTGCTTTTTTGCGTGTCAGCGAATAACTCAGTGGATAGATCACAGCGAGTACACCCGCAGTACATAACATCAGGGTTACAAAACCTGCACCCTGGAGCAGAGTGACCCCAATGATTGGCCCCATAGACATAGCCAGGCTAGTCGATAGACCAAAGTAACCCATACCTTCACCCATTCGTTTGACGGGCACAATGTCCGAGGCCATCGTTGGAAAAGCGGTACTGCTCATACCAAACCCGATACCAAACAACATTCTGAGCAACAAGAGCACAGCTATGCCTGCAGCAAAATAATAGCCGAGCGTTGCCAGCAGGGCTACGGACAGGCCTATATAAATCATGGCGTTACGAAGACCCTTCTCCAGTGCTTTCGCGGAATAGAGACGGGCTGCTATGGCACTTAGTGCAAACAGACAGGTGAATAAACTTACTTCAAATGCATTGGCGTGAAATCGCTCCTGAACGTAGGACGGAAGCGGAGAGACAATCATGTGCAGTTGCAAGAACAACAAGAAGTTGCACAGCATCAGCAGTATAAAATCGGTGGTCCATAGTCTAACTTGTTGTGTAGATTGTTCTTTCATGATGATGTATTCCCCCTGAGTTGTGATTCATTACAAGTTGCGGTTAATGAGGGAAAGAGTATGTTTAAATGCTTCCATCTGGTCTTCGGATATACCTTCAGCAAGTTCTTTATTCATTTCTCTTTCAATCGGAACGAGGATATCAATTAACGCTTTGCCTTCCGTGGTGAGATATAACAGATAGGCTCTGCGATCCTGTTCGCTGGTCCGGCGTTCTACCCAGCCTTTTTTCTCAAGCAGATCAATAATCCGCGCAGTGGTGGGTTGGTCTTTGAAGACACGTGCAGCGAGTTCCTTCTGATTCACACCTTCACCGCGGTCAACATTAAAGAGAACAGAAAATTGCTCTGTCGTAATATCATAAGGTTTGAATCGCGTCGCAAGTAAAGCTACTGCTTTACGGTGTGTGAAACCCAGCATGAATCCAACAGATTGTTCCAGTGTATAGTCCATGTGATTGCTAGACCTCGCTTCCATAATAAAATGTCCTAATTAATTAGTTGTTACAACAACTATATGTCAAACAAGTATTTTTGTCAAAATGAAATATTCTCATATCGAACGTACGTGTGCGCTGTGCAATCATCCAGAAATACTGTTAGAATAGTGATGAAACCGCTCTTATAGAATCGATGTCTAGCGTGCTTGAAAAATGGAGAAAACCAATCTGCTCTAACTGATGTTGGAGATGAACAAGGAGATCTGTGTATGCTAAAGAATATACCCGCAATAATACCTCCAGAGTTACTCAAAATCATGTCCGAAATGGGTCATGGAGACGAGTTGGTTCTGGCGGATGGCAATTTCCCCGCAGCCAGTCATGCCAAGCGACTAGTACGTTGTGATGCACTGGGAGTTGTTGAACTGCTGGATGCCATCCTGCAATTATATCCACTGGATACCTATGCTGAGCGTCCCGCTGCTGTCATGCAGGTTGTGAAAGGGGATCAGGTGATCCCGATCATATGGGAAGACTACCGCCGGTTGATTGAAGAATATGAAGGCATCACGGATGCTTTTGATCATGAAGAACGATTTGATTTTTATAAACGCGCTTCGAATGCCTATGTGATTGTTGCAACTGGTGAGCGAGCGCAATATGCCAATCTGATTTTGAAGAAAGGTGTCATTTTCCCCGATGCTGATCCTGGTCAGGAACAGCAGAATGCTGAATCGAACTGAATAATTACGGCGACGGAGCAGTGGATGCTTTGGTCGCCTTTTTTATTTTTGCCAATACGAAGTAAATATAACAAAACGTACAGAATTGGCATGGACTAGATAAGCAGGATGCAATCTGGAAGCGCGCACGAACGAACGAATGTCAGCTCGCAGCTCAAGATACTACAAACTTTGATGCAGATGATGAATGGGGAAAAGGAAAGGACTGTTTTACAATTGAAAGAAATACAAAGGAGGAGACGATGGTCTCCATCCCAGAGGAGTTGAGTGAAATGCAACACCGAATCAGACAAGCGGATCTCCCTGATTGTAACGAAGTGGGACGTTTGTTCAATGAGTACAGGATGTTCTACAACCAAAATGCTGATATTGAGGCAGCACGTCAGTATATTAGAGAACGAATGGAAGGCCATGAATCGGTGATTTTGGTAGCAGAAACAGATGCGGAAAGTGATCATGGGACAGATGAAAGTAACGGTAGATCACTCTCGAAAGGCTTAATTTGTACTGGATTCGTTCAGCTATATCCCAGTTTCAGTTCGGTATCGATGGGGCCTGTCTGGGTGCTTAATGATCTATATGTGCATCCGGATTATCGTCAGCAAGGCATTGCCAGGAATCTCTTGCAAGCAGCCAAGCAATTGGCATCTGAGCGAGGAGTTCTTCGTATATCACTCTCAACTGAGTTAAGTAACAAGCTAGCGCAAGCTTTATATGAATCCGAAGGATATGCACAGGATACCAAATTCATGTATTATGAACTTAATGTATAAGAGTTTGCACCAAAAGATGGACTATATGAATGAATGGCACACTCGTGTCGTCGGCAACAAGGGAGGGGAGTCGCAACATGATGCAGTGGATTGCCATGATCACGATGTTAATTGATCATATAGGGGCTGTCTTTTTTCCACATATTATAGAGTTGAGGATCATAGGTCGTATCGCTTTTCCAATCTATGCTTTTGCAGTGTATATCGGTTATAAACATACACGAGACGTACAAAAATACATATGGCGGCTGTTCTGGATTGCGATCATATCACAGGTGCCGTTCATGGCTGCTTTTAATCATTATTCTCTGAACGTGGTGTGGACATTGTGGTCAGCCCTGTTGGTATTATTCGTTATCGATAAATTGCCATCCAAACTACTAGGGATTCCGATTGTAATTGGAGCAGGGTGGTTCATGGAAATTAGCCAAATGGATTACGGGATGTACGGGTTGTTATTGGTTCTGTTATTCCGTTATTTCCAGGGTCCTGTACTTGTCGTAGCACATGTCTTGTTAAATGCACTATATCTTCTGCTGCATAACAGCTCTGTGCAAATGTATAGTGTGCTGGCAACCGCCGGCATTGCTATTGCTCAGTATTACCAGGCGGGATTCCGTATGAAGGGGCCACGTTGGGTCTGGCGTTATTTCTATCCAGCGCATCTTGCCATCATTGCAATTATCCGATGGGTCTAAAAGATTGATCCAGAAATGCTAAAACGTCTGAAAAATGCGAAGTAAAGAAGCCACCTTCTCGTCAGTGAATGACGATGAGGTGGCTTCTGCGTATTCCTATTAGTTAAAGTTGAACTTCACGGAACTTACTCCATTGCTGTAGAAGTGCCGTTATGGCGCCGGATTGCAGACGGGAAATATCCAATCTGAACGGCGTAGTCTAACATGGCGGAGATGAAGCGATCATCTGTTTTTGCACATGAGATGCCAGCAGGTTCCACATAAGCCGTGGTGACAGGGCAAGCATAGACATATGCTGAATCCTTCGCACCGTCGCCTTCAAGCTGTGCAATAGCCAACTGAAGAGCTTCCGGCTCTTTGCTGATGCTCGCATCGAACAACCAACGTGTGTAATCCGTGAATGGTAGCGTCTCGACTTCGTAACCAGCCCGATTCACAGAACGGATCAGCTCATCATAACGGATGGGCTCCGGATTACAGATGTGGAATACACGACCAGCGGTATCCTGACGTAAGGCCAGATGAACGATAGCTTCACTTGCATAGTTGATCGGTGTAAAATCAACCATCCAGTCAGCCGCAGGAGCCTTGCCGAGCAATAACATCGCTTTGATCATACGATAAAAGGCGTTGCTATCAATATTGGACTGGAAGCGTCCAGTTTCGGAGTGGCAAGTGAGATTACCTGCACGATAGATGCTGACAGGTACACCTTCCTCTGCCGCAATCATGAGCACTTTCTCGGCTTCAAGCTTGCTGTCCGAATACAGGTTGTCCACATGCAAGTCAGCCGGGAACCGATCATATTGCAGGGAAGATTCCCATTGTCCGCTGAGTGCCAGATCTTCCGGAATACCCATCGTGGATACATGGTGGAAGGAAGCACCTGGTTTGCTACGAATCAAGTCTAGCAATGCGACCGTTCCTTCCACGTTTGTTTTGGCGAACTGATCGGCATCGCCGAAATGACGTACGTCTGCAGCGCAGTGGATGACACGGTCAATTCGATCCTGAACATAAGCCCTTTGTTCATCGGACAGACCGAGATTAGGTTGTTCGAGATCCCCTTCAATAATCTCCACACGAGTGGAGAGTTGGTCAGTCAGTTGTTTGCCGAAATATCCTTCCAGCACGTTAGTCAAACGTTCCATTGCAGTTATTCCATTGGAAGGTCGACGAACAAGGGTGTAGATTCGTGTACTGGAATTCAGAATTAACTGTTGCAGCACATGAGAGCCCAGATAACCAGTCGCTCCGGTCAGTAACACATGCTCAGGTTCACGAATGAGCGGATAACCCAACTGGGATGTTAGCTCCACAGGGTGTTCGGATAATTGTGTAATCATGCCATCGGTTACCACTGAATCCGTAACTACTGCTGCACTGAGAGACAATGCTTCCACACGACGAGCGAGAGCGCGGACTGTTTTCTCGGCAAAGAAGTCGGCAATGTTCAGTTGCGGATAATGTGGCTTCAGAATGACCAGTACATGAATGACCCGGAGTGAATCCCCACCGATATTGAAGAAACTGTCTTCGACACCGAAGTCATCGTGCTGAAGGATTTCTTTCCATGCGTCCAGGATAATGGATTCCGTCTCCGTCTCAGGCATGACCCGGTCAGGGCGATCTTCATGTCGTTCCACATGAGGCAGGGATACCATCGCTTTGCGATTGATTTTTCCAGTTGGTGCAATCGGCATTTCATCCAGCTGACAGATCCACTTTGGTACAAAATAAGATGGAAGTTTCTCCGTCAGTTCTGCCTTGATGTCCGAAACAGAGAGGGTACTGCCATCTTTCGATGTAAAGTAACCAACCAGCATATTTTGTCCATCGGATTCTTTCTTCGGAATGACGGCAACGTTCTGGATCTGATCAAGCCGTGCGAAGTGATCTTCAATCTCCCCGATCTCAATCCGGTGACCGCGAATTTTTAGCTGTGAGTCACTGCGACCAACATATTCGAGCAACCCGGTATCCAGCAATTTGGCAATATCGCCAGACTTGTAGATTTTCTCACTTATCGCAAACGGGTTCTCAATGAATGCTTGCTCTGTACGTTCTGGCTGATTCAGATAACCTTTGGCCAATGCAGGGGTAGAAATATATACCTCACCAGGTACACCTGCCGGACAGAGCTGTTGTTCTTCATTTACAATGTATACTTTGTAGTTATGAATCGGTTTACCGATAGGGATGTTCACCACATGTTCGGGAACCTGCTCACTGATGCGGTGAGTAGTTGTGGCTACTGTACATTCGGTAGGTCCGTACACATTAACAATATCAATCTGGTTTCCAAATTTGCGCTGGAAGGCACGAACCTGTTCACCATACAACGCTTCTCCGGCTACAGTAATGATTCTGACTTTGGCAAGCTTGTGGAAACCTTCATCGGATAAGTAGGAAGCAAGCTGATTGAAGAAAATCGTAGGCAGTATCGTAATGATGGTTGTTCCTGTCCGTTCAATTGCACTTGCGAATTCTTCAACGGATACACGTTCTTCCGCAGACAACAGATATAATTCTGCTCCATAGAACAAGGCGCCAATGGTATCCCACACGGATGCATCAAAGCTGTATGTAGCAAACTGGGTTAATACATCACCTGGTTGAATGTCACAATCACGCTGAACCACACTGCCAAGATTGGTTACACCCCGATGGGCAATCAGTGCACCTTTGGGTTTACCGGTCGACCCTGACGTGTAGATAATATACGCAAGATCATCGGGCTGAATATCCAGATTTGGGTTACTTGCTGCAAATCCGGCTAAACGACCATCCACAGCGAGAATCTGACGGACCGTAGCTATACTGGAGAACAAGCTGGAAGCTTGGGCATAAGAAGCCTCCGTTGTCAGCACGAAGGAGGATGCCGTATCTTCCACGATATAACTGTTACGTTCTTGTGGATGCTCAGGGTCGATAGGAACATACGCACCACCTGCCTTCAGAATACCAAGCAGGGAGATGATCGTCTCCAGACTTCGATCCATAAAGATACTGACGAATTCACCTTTCTGCAATCCATTGGATAACAGAACACGTGCAACCTGATTAGCTCGTTCATTCAATTCCCTGTACGTATAACTTTTGGATGGCGATGTTATCGCCGGTGAATCTGGATATGCCGCTGCCGTTGCTTCGAACCAGCCATGAACCGTTTGATTCTCTGGTTCGAGAACAGAAGTATCATTCATTTCACGGTAAAGCAATCGATCTGAGGCGGAAAGAATATCTACCGTACCGATTGCTTTCTCACCGTCACGCACGAGGGCGAGTAGAAGAGTCTGATAATATTCTGCATATCTCAGCACGGTAGACTCTTTTAACAGTGAACTATCATAGAACAGATCGAGGATGAGCATGTTCTGATCATCTCGAACGTTCCAGTTTAATATTTGAGGAGCTTGAGGCAACTGTACACTATTCAGCATAAAAAACGATTCAGGGTATCCACCGTTTTGCAACGTGTATTCAATCTTGAGCTGCTCTGAAACTTGATGACATAGTTGGCTGAAGGTCAATTTCCCCTGAATCTGTAATGAAAGATAGGAAGCTGCCTGATCGGGGGAAAGTATACCTATGGCAAGTTCCTGTTCAGCTGACAATCGGAATAACAAGGCTGCATAAGCTGAGAGTAGTACCGGGTACACCATCTGTTCTCCATACTTCTGTTTAAGTTCACGGCTCAGAGAAGCATGTAATGTGATTTGAGCAGACTGATAAGAGAATGATTGTTGACGTCGCCCAAAATCCAGTGGAATCTGCAGAACTGGCAAGCTAGATTCCATGGAATGGGAAGAAGATGGTTGGTTTTCAATCACTTCAGTTATTCCTCCTTGGTTCAAACCGAATGTTTGTGGATTTGAATTATTGTTTGCTTACATTGAAATGAGAGATCAATTCTTGGAGTTCCTCAGACATGCTGTTAAGGCGTGTGGAGGAGTCTACCAGTGTAATCAAAGATGCTTTTTGCTCATCAACAGATGAGGAAATTTGTTCACTGCTGTTTGCTGTCTTGCTTACGCTTGAAGACAAGTCGTCCGCTGTAGCGGTCATTTCCTCCGTACCCGCAGAGATTTCTTCTGTCGCGCTTGATACTTCCTGAATCTGATTAGATACTTTTTTCGCTGCTTCTAAAATATCTTCGAACAGTTGTCCTGTTTGATCGGCTACGCTGAGTCCTGTATCTACTTCTGACGTACCTTGTTCCATTGCACGTACAGCTTGTTTAATTCCAGCTTGAATCTCTTGGATCAATACGCCAACCTGGCTGGTTGCTTGTTCAGACTGCTCGGCAAGTTTGCGTACTTCACCTGCAACAACTGCAAATCCTCTTCCTTCTTCACCAACACGAGCTGCTTCAATGGAAGCATTAAGAGCAAGCAAGTTGGTCTGGCTGGAGATACCCGAGATGATATTGAGAATATCGCCGATTTCCTGTGAACGACTCTCCAGAACCTCAATGGCAGAAGCGGTATTCTTAACCGATTCCGTAATCAGATTCATCTGTTCAGACACCTGACGGACAACACTGTTACCTTGTTGCGAACGACGTTCCATCTCATAGGCTTCATCCGCTACACTTGCCGAGCTGCTGGCAATCGTCTGGATCACGGTAGCCATCTCTGACATGGCACGTGCACTATCCCGGGTTGCCTGTTCCTGTGAACGAATGTTGGAAGTGATTTGAGTTACATTATTATTGATAGAATCTGCATTCTCACTGTTGCGCTCGGAAACTTCATATAGCTCTTTGGCAGACTGATTTACTTCTTGTGACGTGATTTGCACTTTAACGATAGTATCGTTGATTTTGCGAACCATGGTGTTGAACTTCTCGTTAACGAGTCCCAGATCGTCTTTGCCTGTCGGAATGTTGACATTCAAATTACCCCGACTTACGTCATCAATTCCTTTGATCAAGTGACGGATAGGGGAAAGTGTGTTTTTGACTACAAGGTATTGGATAATCAGGAATAACAGCAAGAAGGCTACAAGGATGATAATTCCGTTTTTGAGCAAGGAGTTTAGTCCCGCAGGTACGGCTGATGCATCTGCATCAACGGCAAAATATGAGAAAATCTTTCCGTTGCTGTCTTTGATTGGATATGCAATGGTTGTCCATGTTCCGAAATCATCGGAATAAAATGTTGTGAATGTTGGGCGATCCGTATTAAGCATTTCTTTCAGTGCATTGGCTACAACGACCGGCTGCTCATACATGTCACCAATATTTACGTTCTCACTTTGAAAAGCCTCTCTTAGATTGGTGGGCATCGCTACAAGGGAAGTTAATCTCTTGTTATCGCCACCGAGCTCAACACCGAAGATGTAGGCCTGTGCAATGTTAGGATAATATTCTTGCATCTCATCGAAATACGCTCGTAATTTCGTTTGTGTTGCTCCATCATAGCTACCTTCCGCAATAGCAGCTTGTACCTCGGTAGGATTGATATCTTCAGCCCACTTTTTGGTAATTTGTTCCACCTGTCCATGCAGCTGTTCAACAAGAACTGTTTTTTGAAAATAGTAACTGCTTGCGATAAGTGCTACCCCGATGATAACGATATTGGTAAATGAGAGTAACAAATTTTTGGAGAAAAACGACATGCTTTTCCAACTTAATGATTTCACTAAATTCCACTCCTGATCTTCTTTAAATTAAGAAACTTTAGGGTTGCATTGGTACAGTGAACTAGATCATTCCGTGATCCCCTCCAAAGGAAATTTATGCGACCATGGTCTTGGTTTATCAGTCGCTTTCGTAGAGACTTATGTACCGTATGAACCATAGGTGTCTAATTATTAAAACACATCTATAATTAATATGTCGTATAAAATGTCGTTAAATTGAATAGTATCGTTAAATTATTTTTAATATTTTACGTATTTATGGACATATCAGATGGTTTATAGGTATTTAGAACTGTTTATTTTAAAATTTCCCATTTTTTAGCTTCATTCTGTATTCTATAACATGGTGGGTAAAAATACATCCTTCAACAAAACAAAAATATGATGGCAGAGATGCAACAGAAGGCACGGATATACATCGGAAGCGGTTTTATCTATAATAACTACATATGCATTTCTCAAATTATGAGCAGCGGGGGTTTATAGATGAATCTTAAACAGATAGCAGCAGAGCGTGCGGCAGAATATGTTGAAGATGGAATGAAGGTTGGATTGGGTACAGGTTCAACAGCTTATTATGCCATCTGCCGGATCGGTGAGCGGGTACGTAATGGATTGAACATTCAAGCGGTTGCCACTTCAGAGGCTTCAGACAAGCTTGCCCGTGAATGGGGGATTCCCATCGTCCCATTTGACCAAATTGGACGTCTGGATCTGACCATTGATGGTGCTGATGAAGTTGATCCCGAATTTAACCTGATTAAAGGGGGGGGCGGGGCTCTTTTGCGTGAGAAAATCGTGGCGGCCAATAGTGACAAATTGATTATTGTAGCGGATGGCAGCAAAGCCGTGCAAAAGTTGGGGAAATTCCCGCTTCCAGTTGAGGTGGTTCCATTTGCTTCTGAGTGGACCTTCCAGGCGCTCGAAAAATTGGGGTGTCAACCACAGTGGCGGATGGATGGACAGCAACGTTATCTGACAGACAACGGAAACCTGATAGCGGATTGCCACTTGGAGGCGATTGATCACGCTGCGGACCTTAATGTTCAATTGAACATGTTACCAGGTGTTGTTGATAACGGACTATTTGTGGATATGGCTAGTACAGTCATTCTTGCCAATGCGGACGGAAGTATCGAAGAACTTCATCGTTCTTAATATGGAAGAGGGTGCTTTTCATCGTATGAAAGAACTGCCAATCGTTGATGGTGAACTTGTACTCAGGTGTGTGGAGAAACAGGATCTGAAAGAACTCTACGAATTGATCTACAGTGATGACGTACCTGAATGGAAGCAATGGGATGCACCCTATTACCCACTTAAACACGAAAGTTATGAAAGTTTTGAACAAGGTATGCTCAAACGTATGGAAGTAGGTCCAGGCGATTCCAAACCCGTATCAATCCGTATTATTGAATCCGACAGACAAATTGTGGGTACAATCAGCTATTACATAGAAGATGAGTTATCCATGTGGCTGGAAATGGGGATTGTAATATACAGATCTGTCCAGTGGGGACGCGGGGTTGGCACACGCTCACTTGTCATGTGGTCAAGTCATTTGTTCGAACAGATGCCTTTGGTTCGGGTTGGATTGACTACTTGGTCTGGTAATGAACGTATGATGCGTGCGGCTGTGAAAGCCGGATTACAGGTGGAGGGGCGAATGCGGAAGTGTCGTATCGTTCGCGGGCAATATTATGATTCAATTCGTATGGGGATGCTCCGTGAGGAGTGGGAGCAGAAGCTGGCCCCTCATACGAGCCGAAATGTAAACAACTGATGGAGGATTATTGAAATGCTGAACACGGAGGACAACCGGGAACTGTCTTTACAATTATTCGTGGTTCTTGTTCGGGCCTACAATTCTGTGACCTCACGTTCCAATCGTGACATCCAGAGTCACGGACTGAATACGACAGAATTTGGTGTGCTTGATTTGTTATATCATAAGGGACCACAGGCATTGCAAAAGATTGGTGAAAAGGTGTTAATGTCCAGTGGTAATATTACGTATGTTGTAGATAAGTTGCAAAATAAAAATCTGCTGTTTCGTCGACCATCCAAGGAAGATCGGCGTGTCATTTACGCTGAGTTAACCGAAGAAGGAAGAGAATTGTTCACACAGATATTTCCTCAACACCATCAGGTCATCATTGATGCTTTGGAAGGACTTGACCCTTCCGAGAAAGTGGATGCGATTAAGATGTTGAAGAAGCTGGGACTGGCGGCAGAAGGGAAAACTGACTTGCGTTCATAACGCAGGTCAGTTTTTTTTGTGGATCTCGAAAAGTACAGGTATATACTGGCTGACTGACTTGCAAGGCCCTCCATAATATAGGAAGATTGTTCTATACATTCATCGTGTGTAAAACATGATCATCGAAAGTTCATGTATAATGGAACAGAACGATTAAGAGCGGAATGGATGGATTGGATCAAGTAGAAGAACCTATCCCGATTGCAAGTTAACTAACATCGATCTCATTCTGGATTAGTCACGAATGAAGATTGAGTGTGATGCGGGTATGAGGAGGGTGGCATCTATGAGTCATCAAGAAGCAGGAGAACGTTTGCTCCAGGAATCTGCGAACTTAGCTGATAAAATAACGGAGAAACAGTATCTCAGACAGCCCGATTTACTTGAGCGATTTGGCGAGAATGGAAAAATGCGAACCAAACAGGATTCGGAGTATAGCTTGAACTATTTGGCAGAAAGTGCGCTCGTACAGAGTCCAGGTCTGTTTACTCATTATATTGCCTGGCTGAAAGTTTTACTTGAGGGTTATAAGGTATCACCAGAAGACCTGGTGATTAATCTCAATCTGATCAAAGAGACCTTGGAAGAAGAATTTGACCATCCGTCAAAGGCGCTTCTGCTCGAGTATCTGGAGATGGGAATATATAGAACAACACATATGGAGTCACAGGCGGGTTACATCAACGAATCCATGCCATATGGAGATGCCGCGCAATCGTACTTACAGTGTTTGCTTGAGAATAAACGGAAAGAAGCCTTTGAGATCATTGAAGCCCAGTTAGAAGCCGGGGTGACGATTCGTGATATTTATCGATATATCTTTCAGCCTACCCAATATGAAATTGGACGATTGTGGCAATGCCATCGTATTAGTGTGGGGCAGGAACACTTTTGTACGGCAGCGACCCAGTCATTCATATCACGTCTCTATTATCGTTGGTTGATTCATACGGGTCAGGATAAAAAACTAGTGGCTACCTGTGTAGGCAGTGAGCAACATGAGATCGGACTGCGTATGCTCACAGATGTGTTCGAGATGGAAGGTTGGGATACGCATTATCTGGGAGCCAATGTTCCCAATGGAAGTGTAATAGAGGCTATTGAGCTGCATCAGGGCGATGTTGTTGCGATTTCAGTTACGATGACGTATCACCTTCATCTGGCCAAAGAGTTGATTCATCTGATCCGTCATCATCCGGCAACGGCATATGTGAAGATTATGGTTGGGGGATATCCCTTTAATATTGATCAGGAGTTGTGGAAAACGATAGGAGCTGACGGTTATGCTCCAGGAGCCGATGAAGCGGTAGTGGTTGCAGAACAATTACTGGCTCAGCCAGCTACGTGTAATCAGCTTGATATGGTTAGGGATTAAGAGAGGGATGATGTGATGTCTAATGAGGGCGGAGAGATACAGAGGCTACGCAGAACGATTGAGCAGTTATCGGATCAGATGATCCGGAGTAAAGAGCAAGAGGAACGGACACTTACGGAATTCTCGGATATGAATAATGAACTGGTGACACTCCAACGTCTGCTTGCAAAGAACAATAACAGTCTTGAAGCTGCACGTCAGCAAGCAGTAGATGCAGGTGATTCAAAAATCGCATTTATTGCAGGCATCAGTCATGATTTTCGTACGCCATTGAATGGCATATTGGGGATGGCTGAGATGCTGAAGCTGTCTCCATTGTCTGAAGAACAGGAGAATTCCGTTTCCGTTATACAGGATGCTGCCAAACTGCTGCTTAAGCTGATTCAGGATCTTCTGGATCTGTCCAAACTTGAGGCGGGTCAGATGCGACTTGAACTGGGAGAAGTGGATCTGCAAGAGACGATAAACTATATTGTTCGTTTGCTCGAACCCCAAGTCAGAAAGAACGGAAATCAGTTATCGATAGACTGTGACCCCAGAATCTCTACTCTTCTTGAAGGGGATCCAACGAGGATTACACAGATACTGATCAATCTAATTCAGAATGCGAACAAATTCACATCAGAAGGTACGGTGCGGATACGAGTCACCCTTGTGGAAGATGATGAAGTTACACAAATGATCCGATTTGAAGTCGAAGACACGGGGATTGGTATCTCGGAAGAAGATCAGAACCAGTTATTTCAACCCTACATGCAGACTGAACGAGGACGCTCAAGTGAGTATGGAGGAACGGGCCTTGGATTATCGATCTGCAGGTCGCTCGTTACACTGATGGAAGGTCGGATTGGAGTAGACAGTCAGGAGGGTGAAGGATCAACATTCTGGTTCGAACTTACACTTGGTAAGAAAGACGGTAACCAGTCTGTTGCTTCCGCTCAAGAGCAACAGGGGCAGGATATGGATGATGAAGCTCCTTCTGTATCTGTATTGCTGGCCGATGATAATGTCATCAACCGACAGCTTGTTATGTTGCAGCTCAAGAAACTGGGAATAACCCAAGTGGACGCTGTAGTGAATGGGGAAGAGGCAATAGCTGCTTTTCTCAGCAAAAAATACAGTTTGATTCTCATGGACTATATGATGCCATTGATGGACGGTTTGGAGGCAACACGCAAAATCCGCTCGATAGAAATGGATGAAATGCGCCATACCACACCAATCATTGCAATGACAGGTAATGTCATGCAGGGAGAGAAAGACAAGTGTAAGGAAGCCGGGATGAATGACTTTATTGGCAAACCCTTCACGCTGGAAATTCTGAGCAAGATGATCGAGAAGTGGAAGCAATCCTCCGAACCGACCGAGGTACTAAATATGAGCATCGTACATGAGATTGCGGAATTAAACACCGATGGCGATCGTACACTCCTTGGTATGTTGTTGGACATGTATCGTACCGATACACCTGGCAAAATTGAGGCGCTGCGCAGACATATTGTGTCCGGTGACCATGTTGCTGCAACCGAGGTAGCCCATGATCTGAAATCAGGGAGTTTGAGCCTGGGGATTCGTTATTTATCAACTTTGTTTGCCCGGATAGAGCAGTTGGCGAAGGAAGGTCAATCACGGAAAGCAGAACCTTTGCTAGATGCTTTGTTACCCGCCTATCAAGCAGCATGTGTAGCACTGCAACGAGTAAGTAAAGATTGAATATATCTTAATAAGGAAAGAGGGTAGGGCTCGTTCATGTTATTCTACGTACTTGCAGCACTGGTACTGATCGTTCTTGCTCTTCTGTGGGCAGGAGGGCTTTATTTTTTCAAAACGGCCATTCGCCGTACAGCAAAAACGTTTTTGGTAGATAATCCAAATCTGATGCCTGAACCGGACAATGAAATCATTAGCAGTGCTTCTGACTTGAAGTGGCTGGATGCTCAGCCTACAGAAGAGATATCTCTTCAATCAAATGATGGATTAAAACTGTATGGTACATGGCTCGGTTCCAATAAAGGGTCGAATCAGACGGTTATTCTGGCACATGGTTATTCGGGTAGAGGCAGAGAAATGGCTGGATTTGCCCGGTTTTATGCGGAAAAGCACGGTTATAACGTACTCATGCCAGATGATCGAGGTCATGGACAGAGTGAAGGTGATATCATTGGTTTTGGTTGGTTAGATCGGAAGGATTATGTCCAGTGGACCAACTGGGTGCTTAAAAAATTGGGTACACAAGGGGAAATCATATTGCACGGCGTATCCATGGGAGGAGCAACCGTACTGATGACAGGTGGTGAAGTTCTGCCGATTCAGGTTAAAGCGATTGTATCTGATTGTGCGTATACATCCGTGGAAGAAGAACTGACGTTCCAGTTGAAGCAATTATACAAGCTACCTGCATTTCCGTTTATACCTGTCACAAGTCTGATCTCCCGGTGGAAAGCAGGGTATTCCTTTAGAGAGGCTTCGGCTCTCAAGCAGCTTGCCAAAGTTAACGTTCCCGTGTTATTCATCCACGGTGAGGCTGATACGTTTGTACCAACGGAAATGGTGTACAGGTTGTATGAAGCCTGCCCAACCAAAAAGGAATTGCTGACCGTCCCCCGTGCCGGTCATGGCACAGCGTTTCAAGTCGATCGCACCGGATATGAGGCGGCGCTGGAATCCTTTATGAAGAAAAATCTGTCACCTGCTTTTAATTGATTTTTTTATGACAATCTGGGTATTAAGTAGAAGATGCAAATCATTTTCTAAACGATGGGGGTATCTTGATGGGAAACGAACAATTTGAGGCTGCGCGAAAAGCAGAGGCAGGTTATCATTCCAATTTCTATCAGAATAATGAATTATTCGCCTCTGGTACCTGGATGTCGAGGCCCATGCCTATGGTGATGGATATGCTGGAACGCCTACTTGCTCACAAGGAGGAATTGCGTGTCCTCGATCTGGGATGCGGAGTGGGGAGGCATACGATACCGATTGCACAGCGCCTTGCAAAAACGAAGAGTGAAGTCATCGGTGTGGATTTACTGGATGAGGCCGTAGACGGACTTCGCAAGTATGCGAAAGAATATCAGGTTGATCATATCGTACAGGCAGTGAAAGCAGATGTTGAACATTATGCTGTGGAGCCAAACTATTTTGACTATATCGCTGCTTGCTCTTGTCTGGAACATGTCTCAAATAAGCAAGCCTTCATGGAAGCGATAGACCGGTTACAGGCCGGAACTCGTACAGGGGGCATTCATTGTATTACGATGAGTACCAATGTGGAGGAGAAAGAAATCAATACAGGCAAGGAGATTAAACCATTAATTGAACTGAACCTGCCCACAGCCGAGGCGATTGCTATACTGGAGGATGCCTACAAAGGCTGGAATATTCTGCTTCAGGAACATGTTACACAGACGATTGAAGAGGAAAAGTATGATGAACCGACACAATTTCGTTGTGAACTGCTTCGTTTCGCTGTGCAAAAGCAATAAATTCTCTGCCGGGACCTGACAATGGACCCGGCACTCTTAATGTGCGGTCTGAAGGGAGATGGTTAAGGATGAATACATATGTAATAGGGATGGATGGAGGAGGGAGCCACACGCGTGTGGCTGTCGCAGATCAGAACGGGAAGATTGTATCCTATGTGCAAAAGAATGGTTGCAACCGTTATTACGATACCAATGCTGAGCAAAATGTGCTGGAGGGTATCGGAGTCGAATCGGCACACGACTTGAACTTTTAGAGGCTAACGACTACAATACGATAACGGAAACAAGCAAGGTATAGGAGGAATCAAAGTGTTAATTAATCTGAAATCACGCATACAGGAGCCGGAAGTACAGGAGCTGTTGTCCTACTCGGTCTTTCCTGATCCGGATCACTTGAACCGTGCGTTGCAACAATATGTAGAGAAAGACGAATTGCAAATGGGCGGTTACGAAGATGAGGGACAATTGATCGGTCTGATTGGATATGAGAAGACAGGAACAAGTGAGGTTACCATTCATCATATCTCGGTTTTGCCTGAAAACCGCTTTAAAAATTATGGACGTGGTATGATCTCACAACTGTTGGCAACATACAATCCCGATAGACTGATCGCTGAGACCGAGTTGGAAGCCGTCGAGTTTTATCGGAATACGGGGTTTGTGGTATATAGTCTGGGTGAATTATACCCAGGTGTGGAGCGATTCCGTTGTGTGCTTGAAAAAGAGGAAGATACGGACGAAGAGTAGCACAGAGACCTTTTATTACTTTAAGAAATATATGGATTATCATCAGTACAGGATGTTGGATTTGGCAATGAGCTGAGTCGGACGTCCTGTTTTTTTGTCGTTTTCATCTAAAAAGCAGGAAAAAAGTATTGCTTTGTAAGATTGTTTCATTATAGAATAGTTTCACAGAAGAATAGTTCGTTAAGTGAACTATATAGATTTGGGAAAGGAGAATGAAGAATGAGTACACCGGATGCAAAAAGTTTGGTGAACCGCTATTTGGATGCTTCCTTTATGGTCAATAAGCGGTTTGATACGCGGATACGCGAACAAGTGGGGCAGACCATAACGACCGATCAGTTCTGCGCACTTCGTCTGATTGAAGAGAAACCTTTCTGCACGCCCTCTGATCTTGCAGAGCTTCTGTGTATAGGTAAGAGTAGCATTACCGCTTTGGTCAACAAGCTGGTGGATCGCGATCTGGTCCATCGGGCCGGGGATGAACGTGACCGCCGCGTTGTATATCTGACACTGACGGATACCGGACGACAGGTATACAGGGAAACAGAACAGGAAATACAGCAGATTCTGGAGCCGTATCTGGTTCATTTTAAACCGGAAGAAGTCCGAATTTTCATTGAATCTTTTGAGAAGCTTGCAGCTTTGCTATCGCATGAAGGAGGACGGGAGAACGAATGAGAACGATACTAAAAGCAAGATGGTGGTTAATGGGGCTATGGGTTGTTGTAGCTGCCGTGTTGATGTTTACCGCCCCTAACATGAGTGAACTGATTCGGGAAAAGGGACAGTTTTCGGTTCCGGAAGGGTACTCTTCCACCCAGGCAGCAGCGATTCTGAATGAAGCTGCAGCACAAAAAGGAGAACAACAGGGGAGCCAGATCGCCCTTGTATTTTATAATCCCGATGGTCTGGGCACCACGGGGAAACAAGAGGCAGAGAAGGCCGTTAAGCAATTGGAGGCCGACAAGGAGAAGCTGGGCATTCTGTCCATTCTGGAACCTTTCTCTCAGCCTGAACTGTCCGAGAAGATGATCTCAGCTGATGGCAAAACGATTCTAACATCGCTATCCATTGATCAGGGAGATCGTACGGTCAAGGAAATGCGGGAAGACCTGAATGAAGCATTGAAGTCCGTCAATGTGGAGCACTACATAACCGGTAAAGGTCTGATTGATGAAGACACCATTGAAAGTTCCCAAGAGGGACTTAAGAAATCGGAATATATTACAGTTGTCTTTATTTTACTCATTCTGTTCCTGGTCTTCCGTTCGTTTGTAGCTCCGTTTGTCCCGCTACTGACGGTGGGGATCAGTTACATTGTATCGCAACAGATTGTTGCATTTCTGGTGGATGGGCTCGACTTCCCGATATCCACATTTACACAGATCTTTATGGTCGCCGTCATGTTTGGGATTGGTACGGATTACTGCATCCTGTTGATCAGTCGGTTCAAGGAAGAACTGGCTCATCATGAGAATACGTGGGATGCCATCATTGCCACCTATCGTACTGCCGGTAAAACGGTACTCTTCTCAGCACTAGCTGTGCTGGTTGGATTCATTGCGATCGGATTTGCCCAGTTTATGTTGTACCGTTCTGCGGTTGCCGTAGCTGTAGGTATTGCTGTGATGATGCTTGCCTTGGTGACCATCGTGCCATTCTTCATGGTGGTGTTAGGCAAGAAGTTATTCTGGCCGTCGAAGGGTTCACTTGAACATGCCGAGAGCAAGATCTATGGTGCAGCTGGTCGCTTTTCACTTAAACGTCCATGGGCTGCGCTGCTCATCGTTGCAGCTGTCTGTGTGCCTCTTCTGGCAACCTACGATGGCAAACTGTCGTTCAACAGTCTCGATGAGATTGGTGAGAAATATGATTCCGTAAAAGCATTCAACATTATCTCTGACAGCTTTGGTCCGGGTGAATCACTGCCGGGTCAGATCGTCATCCAGAACGATGAAGCGATGGATAATGCGAAATATATGGCCGTTGCCGAGAAAATTAGCCGGGAAGTAGAGAAAGTAGCCGGAGTCTCTGGTGTCCGCAGTATGACACGACCTACGGGTGATGAGATTAAAGATTTTGAAGTTACACAGCAAGTGGGAACATTATCGGATGGACTGGGTGAAGGCAAGACGGGTCTGGACAAAATCCGTGATGGCCTGAGTGAAGCCAGCAGTCAGCTAAGTAAAAATGAACCACAGTTAAAAGAAGCTGCTGATGGAGCAGGTGAACTTACCAAAGGAACCTCCCAGTTGCAATCGGGTATCAAGCAACTCAGTGAGGGACTAGGGCAGATTGAAAAAGGTATTCGAGATGGTTCGGCAGGTGCAGGGGATCTGAAAGCCGGTCTTCAGCAAGCCAAAACGAGTGCAGATCAGCTTGCGCAGGCGAACAATCAGTTGCTTGAAGCCTATCGTCAGGCGGGAGCAGGGGTCGCTGCGCTGGGGGATGGAACCCGCGAACTGGAACAACAGCTGAACGGGGTTTCAACAGCTCTAACCAGTCTGTCCGAATCCTTCACAGCACTTGAAGAGCGTTATCCTGAATTGCAGCAAGATGCTGATTACCAGCGTATCAAAGGTACGATTGGTGAAACAGGTTCTGGTACAGCGCAGCTTGCTCAAGGTTTGGGTCAGATTAAGACCAAACTTGGGGAAGCCGCTGCTGGAATTAATCAGGCCAATGAAGGCTTTGCCTCCGCAGCAGCCGGACAAAAGGCGCTTGCCGATGGTCTGGGCCAGATTGTAACGGGAATTGGTCAGTTGCAATCCGGTCTCAAACAGGCTGCGGATGGTCAGGGCAAAGTGATTAGCGAAATTCCTTCCATTCAGGATGGACTTGGCCAGCTTCAGGGTGGTCAGGAGAAAATTCAGCAAGGCTTCTCGGATCTGAGTGGTCAGCTGACACAACTGACAGATGGACTGAACCAGAGTGTCGATGGTATCAAACAGGTATCCGGGGGACTGGATTCAGCGCAGGACTACCTGACGCAATTGCAAAATTCACCAGATTCCGATCTGGCAGGCTGGTACGTTCCTGATGAAGCACTGAACAGCAAAGACTTCACACAGGTATTTGATACGTATCTGTCTGAAGATCGGAAAACGATGACGATTGATGTTATTTTCGCCGAAAATCCATACGGAACAGAAGCCATTGATCGTGTTCCTGACATTGAGGCGGCAGTACATCGCGCGGTACAAGGCAGTACGCTTGAAAAAGCGGACATCGCCATAGGTGGCGTTACGAGTACGTTTGCAGATTTGCAGGAGATCTCGAATAACGACTATACACGTACTGTAATGTTGATGCTGGCAGGTACATTCATTATTCTGGTTGTACTGCTTCGCTCGGTCATTATGCCATTGTATCTGATTGTTTCCTTATTACTGGCTTATTTCACATCGATGGCGTTAACCGAAGTGATCTTTGTTAATATCCTCGGATTCGCAGGCATTAGCTGGGTTACTCCGTTCTTCGGATTTGTTATGCTGATTGCACTTGGTGTGGATTATAGCATCTTCCTGATGGACCGTTTCAATGAGAACAAAGGTATGAAAGTACAGGATGCCATGTTGTACGCGATGAAGAACATGGGAACCGTTATCCTCTCTGCAGCAGTCATTCTGAGCGGTACATTTGCTGCCATGTATCCATCTGGTGTTCTCTCGATGATGCAGATTGCTACAGTAGTCCTTAGCGGACTGATCTTGTACTCTCTGCTGTTCCTGCCATTCTTCGTCCCAGTGATGGTGAAGATGTTTGGCCGGGCCAACTGGTGGCCGTTCCCGAACAAGGAACAATCAGATTCCGTTGATTCGGATCGGACCATAGGCATGTAATGCATTGCAATGAATCAGGCTCTGCCGCGTTATGCGGCAGGGCTTTTTTCTTTTTTTTACCTCTACAGAAGAAGAAATATGGTTTTATGCAAAAGAAAGGTGCATGCCTAAGGACACCATCCCGCGCCTTGTCTTGCCACTCATCATAAGATATAGAGCAGTTCATTATTGTTCAGAGAAATCACAGCAGAGAGGGGCGACGGGATGGTATATCGATATGTGGCTATAGGAGATTCATTAACGGTAGGTACAGGAGCGTTGCTGGGCACCGGCTTTGTTCCTTTATATCGGCGAATGGCAGAAATGAATGTTCGTACGTTTGTATCCATGGAAAATATGGGCGTGAATGGACTGACGTCGGGGGAAATGTTGCAGATGATCTCTTCGCATCCCCGAGTGCGGCAATCGCTCCGTGAAGCGGATATCATTACCATATCCATTGGCGGGAATGATCTGATTCGTACGTTTAAAGCAAGTAATGGCATTCCAAATGCCAGCAAAATGACACAGGTGCTCGGAGAAACCCGCAGTAATGTATCTCAGATCATGCGGCACATTCGGCAGTTAAAGGGCAACCATGAGTATATGGTCCGATCCATCGGATTGTACAACCCGTATCCACAAGCGACGGAAGCTGCATACTGGGTGCGCCAATATAATTCGTTTTTGAATGGAGCCGGATCAGGCAACTATGCGTGTGCTCAGGTCTATGACAGGTTCGAAGGTCGTGAACGTGAACTGTTGTTCTGGGATAGAGTACATCCTAATGCAAGAGGGTATCGTGTCATTGCGGAGCAGCTTAATCGGACGGGATATTACCCGTTCTCTTGATCACTTTGGAACAGAACTAGACCAAGCGATGGACTTCCTTTAAGATAAATAAAAGACAGTTCCATTTTGTGAGATAAAGGGGTTAATTTTTGGTGCAAAACATCGATTCCGGTTCCCTCCATCCTTCAGAGCAGCAGCGTATATCCGAAGTGTTGGCCTTATATGGTTTCACATCGGACTGGAAAGGCGAGCGTGGAAAGGGTGGGATGAATAATTCTACTTACATGCTCCATGTAGACGGGACTAATTACGTCATGAGACAATATGAAACACATAATGATCCGATGAAAATCACCTTTGAACACGAGGTGCTGGCAGCCCTTCAACGTTCGAACTTTAAGCTTGATACACCTTCACCTGTAAGGCGGTTATCTGGTGAGGGAGGTACATTCCTTCCTGTAAAAGATACCCTCACTGGTCATACCAAAATAGTGACTCTGTTTCATTATAGGGAAGGCGTCAATCCCATCTGGCACACACCAGATCAATTGATAGGGCTCGGTAAAGCGGCGGGGGCCCTGTCTACTGTTATGGCTACGCTGGATATACCACTTGAACCTGTGTATCCACCATACTATCGAATTCAGGATGCGTATCCGCTCTGTTCACCAGAACGATTATTACAGCTATGCACATCGCCGCCGGAGCAATTGGCCGCATGTACAAATGAGTTGAAGCAACTGAGAGAGGCGCTTCCAGATCTGTTTGAAGCCCTGCGGGGCATGGAACATCTGCCGCATCAATTGGTTCATGGGGACGTGAATGCCTCGAATGTGTTGGTAGATCAGCAGGATGGTGAAATCTGTGCCATTTTGGATTTTGAATTTGCGACATGGGATTTGAGGGTAATGGAGCTGGCTGTTCCGATGTCTGACCTCCTTACCATGGACAAGAGTGAAGATTGGATGTGGCAGGCACAGGAGGGACTGATCAGGGGATTTGGGGAACAGGTCAGCCTGAAACCGGAAGAGTTGCTGGCCATACCTCGATTGATTTTGCTGCGTAGTCTGGATGTGGTCATGCATTTCATCAGTCGGATGTTCGAGGGTACAGATGAGCCGGAAGTGGCTGTGGAGCAGATTGTGAAGCTCAAACAGCGGATCGACTGGATGAATCTCCATGAAGAACGACTGTGTGAGATATTGGTGTATTAATATCGCTGTTAAGAATAAAGTGCACTGGTTCTGCTCATACGAGGGCAGAGATCAGTGCACTTTTATTGGTTAGAAAAGTGATATATGAAGATTACGGTGTATAGCGGATGACATTACAATCCACGTTTGCGGAACCAACTGCGGACAGCCCAGCGGCGCTCCTGACGTTTTTTGTATTTGGGTAACGAACGATAAACGTTCAACGATTGCTCGTATGCCTGCTTCGCGTCTGCATTGCGCCCAAGGGAACGGTGAACCGAACCGAGCAGATAATAAGCTTCACTGGAAGAGGAATGAATCTCTTGAAACTGATGCACATAATCCAGCGCTTTGTCCTCATGCGTATCTTTGAAGGCTCCAGCAAGGGTTAGGTACGGGCGTCCGTACTTGACTCTGGGGTTGATCTCGAGGGCTTGCAAAATATGACGTTCGCCTTTTTCGATGTTGCCCAAATGAAGCTCAGTTGTCCCCAGTGCCTCCCAGTACTCAGCCGATTGTTCGTAAGGACGCTCCAGTTCAAGCAATAACGCATGTGCCTCACTGTAACGCTTGCGCTCAATTAACAGGCGAGCCAGTTCCAGCTTGGAAGAAACTTCATTAGGACTCATGGCAAGCTGTTGCCGAAGCCGTGAGATGTTACGCATACGTTTGAGAGGTTTCGTGAAGCTTGGGAACACCCCAACGTAACGACGATCCAGGAAATACAGTATAACGAGTAAAATGAGGATGGCAATGAACGGATTACCTACAATCCGCCATAGAAGGCCAAAGATAAGAAATTTAATAAGCACAGGTTCAACTCCATTTATGATGTAATCGCGTTTCGTACACTTAAAATATATTTCGACTGATCCAGCGGGTTAACTCCTCTGCGTTTGCAAGTATGATTCACACCCGCAGGACAATCTTGGTATCCGGCAAACGAAGTCGTAAGCACTCCGCGGCCGCTTGTCTCGGAACGCAGTTTCACCGGATAATCCATTGAGGTGGCAAGAGGCATAACTCCTTCAATAATACAACGTCCGCTACCAATGACGGGGGCTTCGAAGGTTGCCCGCATATGTACCAGATCACTAAGGGCCTTACCGCCGTATTCCTCCGGGACCGTCAGCCGGAACTGAAGAAGGGGTTCCAGCAACGTGGTACCTGTTCTCGCCAATCCATCCATGATTCCCATAGGCGTGGCTACAACAAAATCCAGCGGATGTGTATGCCAGACATGATGTTCCCCTTCCACCAGCGTGATGCGCAGATCGGTTACTTCCCAACCGAGCATACCTTGAGACAAGGCTTCCGGAATTCGTCGTTCAACTTCATTCTGATAACGTAACAGCAGATCTTCTGTCCTTACGGTTGAGGCATAGATCAGACCGCTTCCGCGAGGCAAAGGTTCAATCTTGAAGCGAAGGATGGCCCAGCAGGGCTTAGGCATCGTATAAGCGATGTAACCTTCTCCGGCTGTACGTGGTGTCTCCTTATAGATGACGGATGGCGGATCAAACACGACATCCAATCCGAAACGACTCAGCAACAGGCTGGATAAAATCTCAAGCTGAATGGTTCCCATGACCTTGAGATGCAGTTCTCGTTCCTCCGGCAACCATTGCAGGTCGAGTAAGGGGTCTTCATCCGTCAACTCTTGCAATGCTGCGACAAGATCGGGGTAACGTGCCGGGTCCTTGCCATGTACTTGTACGGTCAGCAAAGGCACAGCCATCTGTGGCAGAGGAGGTACACCTTCAGGATTGCCGATAATGTCACCCACATGTGTGTCACTCAGTCCATACAGCGCAGCAATCTGCCCCGCGTGAACGGCACCGGTATCCGCCCATTTCCGTCCATCCATACGGCGAATCTGCGTCACTTTCTCTTCAAGCTCCCGCGTCGAATTATGGATGGTATCCCGATTGTGTAAGATGCCACCATACATACGGACGTATGCCGTGCGGCCCATCGTACGGTCACGTTCAATTTTGAACACAACGCCGGATACGGGAGAGTCCACTGGTTGTGCAGGTGGAGGCAGAAATGCAAGGACCGTGTCCAGCAATGCCGTGACGCCAATTCCTTTGCCGGAAGCCCCATAACACACAGGGAACATCTCACCCTGATGCACATACCGCAGGAATGCTTCATTCAGATCCCTTTGTGATAACGGAGTCTCCTGGATGTAGGCTTCCATGACCTTTTCGTCCAGCTCGGCAAGTATCTCGACCAGACCTGGAATGGAAGGTGTGCCATCTGACAGAGAATCTTGATTCGGGTTCCATAGCGAGTCGATGCCATGAAATGAATCTTCGTGGAACTGATACGTTTGGATTTCGCATGCGAAAGGGGACAGGGTGGAACAAATCTGCTCCATTACCGCTGGGGCAGACGCACCAATCCGATCCATTTTATTAATATAAATGATGGTTGGGATGCGAAGTGAACGAAGGGCATGCCAGATGGCTTCACTCTGGGACTGAATGCCTTCTACTGCCGACAGAATGAGAATAGCTCCATCCATTACCCGTAGCGTTCGCTCTACTTCGGAGCTAAAATCAATGTGACCAGGCGTATCAATGAGGTCAATGATGGTGTTCTTCCAGATCAGAGAGGTCATGGCTGCCTGAACGGATATGCCACGTTCTTTCTCAATGTCCAGGGAGTCTGTGGCTGTTGTTCCGTCATCTACACGTCCCGGACTGCGGACGACACCACTCTCAAATAACATATGCTCGGTGGTGGTTGTTTTCCCCGCATCCACATGGGCGAAGATACCAATATTCCTGCGATTCAATTCGTTTAACATGGAATGCTAAGCTCCTCTGACAACGGAATGCAATGTTTCCGACAAGTAATAATCCAGATTATCATACCACATCTTCCATATGGAAGAATATGTGGATATATATGATTAGGCCCAGGCACCTATGTTCCAGTCTGGTTCTATTTTAACGAGAACTGTTCATGGTTCTGCGGTATGCTGCGGGTGTTGTACCGGTTAATTTTTTGAATTGACGGTAAAAGTGGGGCAGGCTGTCGAACCCGCAAGCATCGGCAACGGCTGCCATCGTCTCATCACCTTGCACCAGATGCTCTTTCGCCATAATGACCCTTCGTGCTAATGCGTAATCCGTTAGAGTCATTCCCGTGTATCGTTTGAAGGCACGACTGAAATGGGCAGGGGATACAGAGGCGTGCTGCGCCAGTTCAGGGAGGGACAGGCCATTCCGAAGGTTATCGTCAATATGAGAGATCGTAGAAGAGAGCCATGAGGGACCTGGAGCGGATTTACCCGGATTCGCAGGTCCCGCAGCTTCCAGACGTTCCAGAAAAATGAGCAACAGTTGCAGCCTTAACAGGGCCGCATGTGCGCTTAGATGATGACCGAGCTGGAATTCGGTCTGAATATTATCAATGAGGGTGGCCACCTGTGATTGCTCCTCTGTGTTCAGATGCCTCTTATACACGCGTTGTTTACGACAACGTTCAAACAGGCTTAGCAAGGAAGAAGCAGCGCCTCCAGCGGTCGATGCCAGCAAGCCCGGGCTGAAGAACAATGCGGAAGATGTGACAGGATTGCCTGCATCCGGCAAGGCTCGGTGAACCGTGCTGCCCGGTATAATGAACAGATCTCCTTCTTGCATATTCTCAAGTCCCGTATCAATAAAGATGCTTCCCTGACCCCGATATACATAGATAATTTCATGCCAGTCGTGAAGGTGATCTGGCAATTCGTTCTGAGGGGATTTGGTATCGCTGTACACCAGGCGGAACGGAATACCGGATTCTGCTTGAATAGTCGTACGAACAGGTGAACGTTCCATAAAGACTCCTTTCCAGACGATCGTCTTCAACGAGATGTTATACCTGGTCATGAGAGAGTATATTTACCGCAATATAAGCAATTTAATTTCCTTTTATTGATGATACAATGAATTTAAAGCGTTTACAATAAAAGGGTGCAGAGCCTTCGAGCTGCATTCCGACAGTACAAATAATCGATGAGGTGAGTGTCCATGTCGGCAAGCACGAAACGGCCAAGGTTGAAGCTGAATTTACTGGGGAGCGATGGTCAGCGCAAGTGCAAGGAGATTATGGAGCGTCCCGTGAAGGTTTTGCAGATTGGAGAAGGTAATTTCTTGCGGGGATTTGCAGACTGGATGCTTCATGAGAGTGCCAGACAAGGCAAATTCCATGGAAGTGTAGCTGTTACCCAACCACGACCGGGAGGCAAAGCCAAGCTGGAGCAGATTCGTGATCAGGATGGATTATATACGATGATTACGCGTGGGCTGTCTCAAGGAAAGCCGGTTGAGCGGACAGAGTTGATCTCCATTTTCTCACAGTGTATCAATCCGTATGAGGAATGGGATGCCTTTCTGAACTTGGCGGAACTGCCTTCACTTGAGTTCGTTATTTCCAATACAACCGAATCAGGATTGAAATATACGTATGCGGACTATATCGAGGGTGAACCCGTCCAATCATTTCCGGGGAAATTAACGGTTTTCCTGCATCAGCGATATTTGAAATTTGATGGTGATCCATCCAGAGGTTTGATTCATCTGCCATGCGAGCTGCTTGAAGGCAATGGTGATGTGCTGCGCAGTTGTGTCCTCCGTCATAGTGAGGATTATGGGTATTCGGAAGGCTTCCGCTCATGGATCGAGAACCATAATCACTTCTTGAACAATCTGGTAGATCGAATCGTAACAGGTGCGCCGACCCAGGAGGAAGCCGATTCCCTGACGAATCGCTGGGGGTATGAGGACCAGTTGATTAATACGGCAGAGCCATATCATTTTTGGGCCATTCAGGGTGATGAATCATTGGACAAAAAACTTCCTCTCAAGCAGGCAGGTCTCAATGTACATTGGGTGAAAGATCTGAAGCCTTTTCAGGTACGCAAAGTTCGTATTTTGAATGGGGCACATACCTTAATGTCATCCCTCGGCATTCTGCAAGGTAAGCGGCATGTGAGAGAAACGATGGAAGATCCGTATTTTGGCTCATGGATCAGGGAAGCTGTGCATCAGGAGATCGTGCCTGCTCTGGATATGCCCGATCATCAGCTGGACCAGTATGCAGAAGAAGTGTTCGAACGGTTCCTTAACCCATATATTGATCACAAATTGCAAGATATTGCTTTGAATACGATCGGAAAATTCAAGGTGCGTGTGCTGCCAACACTATTGTCTTACGAGCAAAATCAGGGAAGTTGGCCAGAACGTTTAATTCAAGGGTTTGCTGGATTATTGTGTCTCTATCGTCCGGTAAATACGCCAGAAGGTTACAAGGCACAAAGACTGAATGGAGAGGACATTCTGCTGCGGGATGACCCGGATGTCCTGGCTGCTTTGGCTGCACACTGGGACGGTTATGACACGCTTAACAGGAATCAGAACCAACTGGATGACCGGGTAGCGGCTGTGTTGTCGGATAACTTGATCTGGGGCGAAAATCTGGATGCAAGAGAAGGGCTGCGTGCAGCACTTGTTCGTGAAATCGGATTGTTGGAAGGTGAAGGGAAATGAACACAACAAGTACAATCAATGACTGGATTGCCATTCAACCACAGGATGATGTCATTATAGCGCTTCGGGATTATGCGAAAGGAGAATGCATTACCCTGCCAGACGGTGTTTCTTTTACCTTGCTGGATGACGTGCCCAAAGGGCATAAGATTGCTGTGCATACCCTGGCACCGGGTGATGATGTGATGAAGTATGGTTTCTCCATCGGGATTGCCCAAGAGCAGATTGAGCAGGGAAGCTGGATTCATAGTCACAACCTGAAGACAGGTCTGCACGGATTGCTTGAATATGAGTATCAGCCGGGCGCGCAGGTTCAGACGGACATGCCTCCGGAACATCTGCGCTCATTTGATGGATATTTGCGCCCCAATGGTGACGCAGGTATTCGTAATGAGATCTGGATTGTGAATACGGTTGGATGTATTAATAAAGTTTGTGAAGCTTTGGCACGTATGGGGCAGTCCCAGTTTGGAAGCCGGGTCGATGGTGTATTTCACTTTCCGCATCCATTCGGGTGTTCACAGCTTGGTGATGATCTGAAGTATACACAACAGTTGCTGGCCTCCTTGGTGGAGCATCCGAATGCAGGAGGCGTGCTCGTCATCGGTCTGGGCTGTGAGAACAATCAGGTCGATGAATTCCGTGAGTGTATTGCTCCGGAATACCGCGGTAAAGTACGGTTTCTCAAAGCACAGGAAACGGATGACGAGCTTGAGGAAGGGCTTCGACTGATGGAAGAACTTGTGGAGATCGCTGAACATGAACAACGGCAGCCGCTTCCGCTCAGTAAACTCAAAATTGGGTTGAAGTGTGGCGGTTCCGATGGTTTATCCGGCATTACAGCCAATCCACTGGTCGGTGCAGTTGCTGATATGCTGGTTGCTGCCGGGGGTACGGCTATTCTGACGGAAGTTCCGGAGATGTTTGGTGCGGAGACGATCTTAATGAACCGGGCTGCCAATGAGCAGGTGTTTCACGATTTGGTGGACCTCGTGAACGGCTTCAAGCAATATTTTGTGAACCATGGCCAGAACATCTATGAGAATCCTTCACCTGGGAATAAGGCTGGTGGCATCACAACGCTAGAGGAAAAGTCACTTGGATGTACGCAAAAGGGAGGACGTTCTTCCGTAGTCGACGTTCTACGTTATGGCAAACGTGTAACTCAAACCGGTCTGAACATTGTAGAAGCACCGGGTAATGACCTGGTATCTGTAACGGCACTGTCTGCGGCGGGTGCACATATTGTGCTCTTCACAACAGGGCGGGGGACTCCCTTCGGAGGTCCGGTACCTACCGTCAAGATTGCGACCCAATCCGATCTGGCAAATCGCAAAAAACACTGGATTGACTTCAACGCAGGCCAGCTGTTGGAGGGGCAGACGATGGATGAGGTGAAGGTACAGCTGTTCAGCCAACTGATTGACATTGCTTCTGGGCGGTCACACACACTTAGTGAGCAGCATGGATTCCGGGAGATTGCCATATTCAAGGATGGCGTAATTCTCTAAATCCATTGTCGATGGGGGCTGTTGATCGTCTGGGTTACATTATATGGTGAACCACAGCCAATTCCGGTTGAAATTTGTACTACAACCGGGATTGGCTTTATTTAGATTCCACGGATGCCAAGCGCTTTGGAGATGCTTGATAATGCTGCAGGTGAAGCATGTTGTTGTAGTTGCACAATCAATAGTTCACGTGCCTCTTCTATGCTGCCTTCATATGGCTTAATGCCGTGACGTTCCATCCAGTGACCAGCAGTCTCGTATGCGGAGCTGTTCCAGGCGACTTTGCCTTCTGCGAGCCCTTCTTTTTCTTTGGTGCCACTGATCACAATGGCTGCACAGCCCTGAAGGTCCAGAAGTCCACGGTCAAATGTTTTTTTGTCCTCTTTTGCCCCGAAACCGGCTTGTGATCGCAAGGCACGTCCATCGATGCCTTCTTGTTCTGCAACTAACGCATGAAGTTTGAACGCTTCACGGGAGAGTAGACCCGCTTCATACTGTTCCTTGATAGTTCTGGAATCGGCAAGCAGTCGGTGTACCCAAGGGAAGTATTCAGATGAGACAAGAAGCGCTTTCTTTTTGACAAATTTTCCATATGCAGCAATGCCCTCTTCAGCCAGGCGTGAACGCCATAACCAAGGATCGAATTCATCATCCTTGTGCCAATGTTCTTTGGGGGTTAGCGATGACAGAGAAGGATAATCGGCAAATAGTGGTGCCAGAGGCAGCAGCCCTATAGACTGGATACGCTGTACTGCTTCTTCGTACGTTATAACGGCTTCATATGTCATGATATCAGTAGGCTCCTTTTTGTGTGTAGTCAAGCTACGACTTGGTTGAAGCAAGGTATCTCCGGCTCACTTCCTCGGCATGCTGACGAATCTCACTGCGAAGTTGGAGAGGTTCAATCACTTCGGCTTCACGTCCTAATCGGTAAAAGAATCGTACGGCCCAGTCCCATTCCCCTGGTGGACAAAGGAATGATAATTCCCAGAGATCCGGGGCAATTTCAGTCATCTTTTCACCAATATGCTCGTCCTGTTCAGCTTCAATCATTCCCCGATAACTCAGTTGTACCTTAACCAGGGTTGGCGGCTGTTCTGGAGGGATCGGCTTGCTCTGCTGTTGCTCTGCCTGTTCATTAAGCATCTGTGCATCCTGTGGTTCGATCGCTTTGACTTCGATAATTCGGTCAACCCGGAACAGACGTTGTTCAACATGTTCGAGGGAATATGCTTCACAGTACCAGAAGCCAGAGGAAGCATATACCCGTGTGGGACAGATATGCAACCAACGCTGACGTGATGCGGAGCGATACAGCACACTAAGCCACCCGTGTTCGGGTATACATGCCAGCAGTGCGTCCAGATGAGGAAGAATGTAATTGCGGTCTGGAATATGATGATGCAGTTGTTTGAGCATGGGATCAATTCGCGACATAATATCATCCGGAATGATAGCCTTAACTTTGTTCATCAGGGTCCAGCGTTTCTCATGAAAGGGTGTGTCGGCGTAGCGACTTAGACCTTCAAGAGCGAATAAGAGCGTCGCTGCTTCTACCGGGTCCAGCTGTAATGGGGGTAATACGTAACCCTCCATAAGACTGAAACCGCCTCCCGGACCGGAAATGGCAATAATGGGCACATTCATCTCGGAGAGGGATTGAATATCCCGAAGAATCGTGCGACGGGAAACCTCAAATTTCTCACCTAATGAGTGTGCCGTTTCGTGACCATGCTGTAATGCCATTACAATGGCAGCAAGCCGATTTGTTCTGTTCATGTCAGCCACTCCGTTTCGATCTGCGCCGCCGGAAAGTGATGTCGTAGTTATATTTCTATTGTAACAACGAATAAGTGACATCATGAGTGTCACCAATTTTTCAACTGTTCATTATTTTATAATGGATCAGCATCAGGATTCACAAGCATGTTCCGGCAGGCTTTGTTAAAATGTGTTTCTCGTCCAATTCGCTTTGCATACTGATATTTCCTTCTATCAAAAAGACCACAGATCATGCCAAAAACCCGTATCCGGTGTAGACGGATACGGGAAGTAGCAGCTTTTGGCTTACAGAAGACGATAAAGGTCTGAAATCTATACCAATATCCTCGCTGAAGACAATAACAAGTATAAAAGGAATGAATATGTGACACTTTGTATCGCGGGAATTTCTATCACATTATATTATTCCGAATGATTTCAATTAAGCGAAATCGCTTATTTCATTTCGAGCAATTGCACTCCACGGGCTTCAATCTCAACACTTCCCGAAAGCCCACGATTGGTGAGCAGATCATGTGCCTTAGCTGTTCCCAGATCATAGGATTGTGTGGTTGCGTTATGGTTCATGACAAACAGGTAGGGTTTGCCGTCTTTGGTTCGTGCGCTTACTTCAACACCTTCTGGTGTCTCAAGCAAGGATTCTACGTTCTTGGTTGCTGCAAGCTGTCCCAGCAAACCATCCAGGAAGCGCTCATCCGGGTCGGATGCAACGTACCAGGCTTCACCTTGGCCAAAGGTATTACGTGTCACAACAGGCATGCCTTTATAAAAGTCGTCTCCATACTCCGCGATGACTTCGGCTCCTTCACTGTGCAGCAGGTCACACAGCATGCCGCAGCCATACTCTCCTTGAAGATCACCGTAGGTTTCTTTGAGGACAATGCGGTTCTTTTGCTCAGGCAGCAGGGCATCAATCTCTTCCAACCAGATTCCGAGCAGTTTACGAAGTTCTCCCGGATATCCACCTGTGGTCACGAGATCGTTCTCGTTGACAATGCCACTGAAGAAGGTCGTCAGGAATGTTCCACCTGCTTCAACATACTTCTCCAGTTTGGCGGCAAACCCTGGTTTAACCATGTAAAGAACAGGGGCAAGGACAATGTCGTATTTGCTCATATCCGTATCCACACTGATGATATCTACTTGTATGTTGCGGCGGAAGAAGGCTGCGTAGTATTTATGGATCTGATCCACATAGTTCAGGGCAACCGTAGGTCCGCTTGATTTTTCGATGGCCCACCAGTTATCCCAGTCGAACACAATGGCTACTTTGGATTCAACAGATGCATCCAGCGTGGTATCTCCAAGGATCTGCAATTCCTTGCCCAGCTCAGCGACTTCGCGGAATACACGTGTATTCTCATGCCCAGCATGCTCAATAACTGCACCGTGATACTTCTCACAGGCACCAATGGAGCGGCGAAGCTGGAAGAACATGATGGTATCGGCTCCGTGCGCAACAGATTGATAACTCCACAGACGCATGACACCTGGACGTTTCAGTGAGTTATATGGCTGCCAGTTCTGCTGACTTGGTGTTTGCTCCATCAGCATGAACGGTTGACCATCCTTCAGTCCGCGCATAAGGTCATGAGCCATTGCCGTGAAGCTGACGGGTGTTGCGAGACCAGGATAACTGTCCCAGGAGACGATATCCAAATATTTTGCCCATTTGAAATAGTCCAATTGCTTGAAAAATCCCATCAGATTGGTAGTAACGACGGAGTCCGGAATATGTTGTTTGATCGCATTATATTCCAATAGATAACAATCCAGCATGCTGTCGGAGTTGAAGCGAGAGTAGTCCAGCGAGATTCCCTGGAACGTTGAATTGTTGTTACCCCAATGTTCGCTCAGGTTGCTTGGTAATACAATTTCGTCCCAATCGTAGAAGGTATGCCCCCAGAAATTTGTATTCCATGCTTTGTTGACCTGTTCCAGAGTCTGATAGCGTTCTTTCAGATACACGCGGAACGCTTTCTCACAGTTGTCACAGTAGCACTCACCGCCATATTCGTTGGAGATGTGCCATACGAGAACCGCGGGGTGATCCTTGTATCGTTCGGCCAGTTTATCCGCAATCTTCTCAGCGTATTTGCGATAGGTCGGGCTGTTGGGACAGGAATTATGGCGCCCACCGAATTTTCGTTTGCGTCCATCGGCATCTACACGAAGCACGTCTGGATATTTCTTTGCCATCCAGGCCGGATGGGCAGCAGTGCTTGTTGCAAGGCATATATAGACACCGTTTTCATGTAAACGATTAATCAGTTGGTCGAGTTCTTCAAAACGGTAAGTAACTTCATCAGGCTGAATCAGGGCCCATGAAAATACGTTGATTGTGGCAATATCAATGCCTGCCAATTGGAACATGCGCAGGTCTTCAAGGTGGGTTTCGTGATCCCACTGTTCCGGGTTGTAATCGCCCCCGTAGAACATTTTGGGCAGTTTGTTACTAATCAATGTGTTCACCTCTTGTATAAGAATAATCCTATACTATATGATACATATGACTTTTAAAATATAATAAAAGTAATGACTCATATAAGAATACGGAAGTTTACTTCAACTTATACCCAAGGAGGCATCCCATGTTTATCTCCCCCCGACATCAACGATATTTCATGACGTCACGTGATCAGCCGTTGCCCCTTTATATTGAGAGCCTAGGTTATAACGGCAATCAGGAGAAGGTGTCCAGACCTGTGGGGTATCCCTGTTACCATTGGCTTCAGACAGTAAAGGGAGCCGGAGAATTCAAGTTTGCCGGGTCCACGGTCGTACTGGGGGAAGCATCAGGTATTTTGCTGCCGCCAAATGAACCGCATGAATATGTGCGCGCCCAAGGAGAGTGGGAGACATTCTATATTACATTTGGCGGTTCCCAGTGTCCGGCAATCTTGGAGTCACTTAGTCTGGGTGAAGCAGCGTTGCATCAGTGGGAGCAGAGCAGTCCGTTCAATGATTACGGCCAGGAAGTGCTGGATTCGATCAGAAGTGATCAGGATTTGTCGGGACTCGAGGCGTCAGCGGATATATATCGATTTCTGATTTTGCTCAAAAAACATGGCATGACCGGCAATCGCTCATCGATCTCTCATGCCGTGGAGAGACTCGCTCCGCTCATTGCATTCATGGAACAGCATTATGCGAATCCTGAGATTGGTCTCGAACATATGGCTGACGTCACGGGGATCTCATCCAGACATTTGAACACCTTGTTCAAGCAGTCCTTTGGCATGACAGCCTACAGTTATTTCATTTTGCTGCGCATTCGCAAAGCCAAGGAAATCATGACAGGGGATACCGCCCTGACGATTAGGGAGACTGCGATTAGGGTAGGGTTTCGAGATGCTAGCCATTTTGTAGCAACTTTTCGCAGGATTGAGGGGGTGACTCCTGAACAGTTCCGTAATTTGTACTAACATGTACCCAAATGATCAAAAAGTGATGCCAGGAAGGTATTGATGCGTTAGGGTCATTACCGTTATGATGGTATCGATTCCTGAGATTCGAAAACGTTTAAACGGACCCATGTATCCGTTCTACTTGGAGAGGATGATTGAAGATGACAACAACTATACCCTTATGGGATCATGCTGCACCTTATGCAGCCCAGGGTCATGAAGACGAGATGCCACATTTGATTCCATTTATTCAGCCCGGTTCCGAGAGCGCTGTCATTGTATGTCCAGGGGGCGGTTATGGATTTTTGGCTGATCATGAAGGTGCTCCAATAGCGGAATTGTTGAACCGTGCAGGTATAAGTGCATTTGTCCTGAATTATCGGGTGGCGCCTCACCAGCATCCTGCACCGATAACAGATGGTCAGCGTGCCATACGTTATGTTCGTGCTCATGCTGAGCAGTATGGCATCAACCCTGCTAAGATTGCAGTACTTGGTTTCTCCGCAGGCGGACATCTCACAGCAACACTGGGAACGCTGTATGACGAGGGACAACCGGATCATGAGGACCTCATCGAACGCCAGAGTTCACGCCCGGACCGAGTTATTCTCTGTTATCCGGTCATTACGATGGAGTCCTATGGACATGCCGGTTCCCGTGAGAATTTGCTTGGGTCGGACGCCTCTGCCGAGCAGATCAAGGCTTTCAGTGCGGAGCAGCAGGTAAGAGCGGATGCTCCTGAAGCGTTCATCTGGCATACCAGCGATGACCAGGCAGTACCTGTAGAGAATAGCTTGCGTTACGCACTTGCATTGGGTGCGCATGGCATCCCCTATGACTTGCACGTTTTTGAGAAAGGGTCACATGGACTTGGATTGGCTGAGGACAACCACGCGGTTCGGGTATGGTCAGATCTGTGTCTCACATGGCTCAAGAATCAAGGCTGGTAATCACTGATTGGATAACAACTTAACGGTCTGATTAATCAATTATTCTTATATTAGCGCCTTGGAGCGAAGGAGAAAAGAACGATGAAATTGCAAAAAAATGACAAGCTTCTGTTTATCGGTGATTCGATTACAGATTGTGGTCGGGAACATCCTGTAGGCGAAGGTAGCTCCGGTCTGGGACATGGTTACGTAGCGCAAGTCTATGCCCTCTTGCGGTCCATCTATCCGGAATTGATGTTGCGTGTCCAAAATGTGGGTAATGGTGGAAATACGATTCGTGATCTGAAGCAGCGCTGGGATCGTGATGTGCTGGACCTTAAACCGGACTGGCTGACGATCATGATTGGCATTAATGATGTATGGCGTCAGTTCGACAACCCATTGTCAACAGACTCACATGTGTTTCTTGAAGAATACGAATCCACATTGCGTGAACTGGTGGCTTCGGTTCGTCCCAACCTGAAAGGTCTGGTACTGATGACACCTTATTATCTTGAGGCCAATCCGGAAGACCCGATGCGGGCAACGATGGATATCTACGGAGAAGCGGTACGCAGGGTAGCGAGTGAGTATGATGCGGTGTATGTGGATACACAGGCTGCATTTGCTCCATTTTGGGATCATTTCTATACGTCTGTGCTGACTTATGACCGGGTACATCCGGATGCAACGGGCCATATGGTATTGTCCAAAGCATTCTTGGATGCCATCGGATTCGAATGGTCAGGCGGCGTCAAATCTGAATAAGGACGTGAGGGCATGAGCGACGTAACTGTAGCAGTACAAACCCCGGCATTACTGGGGGAAGGTCCAAGCTGGGATGCGGAGAACAATCGATTGTTGTGGGTAGATATTGAAAGCTTCAAGGTGCATGTGTATGATCCAGCTACAGGGCAGGATCAGACTTATGATGTCGGTGAACATGTCGGGGCTGTTGTTCCCTATCGTGGTGATGAAGTTGTGGTTGCTTTACACAGTGGATTCCATACGTATCACTTGCTTACGGGTGAGCTGCAAGCCATTGAGGACCCTGAACAAGGTAAGGATACCAATCGTTTTAATGATGGAAAATGTGATGCGAAGGGCCGCTTCTGGGCAGGCACGATGAGCATGAATAATGAGAGCAAAGCCGGATCATTGTATTGTTTGGAGCAAGGGCAACCCGTTCGCACAATGGTACAAGGTGTGTCTACATCCAACGGTCTGGGCTGGAGTCCGGATCGGCAGACCATGTATTACATTGATACCCCGACACGTTCTATTGACCGGTTTGATTTTGATCTGACGGCAGGTACGATACAAAATCGGACAAGTGTCATTCACATACCGGAGGAATTCGGTTTTCCGGATGGGATGACGGTTGATGGTGAGGGCATGCTGTGGGTTGCGCACTGGGGCGGAGGAAGAGTCACTCGTTGGAACCCGCATACATCAGAACTGTTGCAACAGATCGAGGTGCCGGCAGATCAGGTAACATCCTGCTGTTTTGGTGGACCGGATCTCGAAGAGTTATACATTACAACAGCACGTATAGGGATTAAGGAAGAACGTTTGAAAGAGACACCGGATGCGGGCTCACTTTTTGTCATCAGACCGGGCGTTAAAGGGCAGGAGACTCACGCTTATGGTAGCCAGCAATAAACAGGTGCCAATTATGTAGTGAACCTTAGTGAACCTCTGCCTGGTTTGCCAGGAAAGAAACGATTCCATTTTTTTACTCTTATATAAAATGTCGAAAGGTGCTGTTCTAACAGCATCTTTTTTTGTTGTATAAACCAGTTTGAACACTGAAAATATTTTACAAAAATCGGAATTTCGACAGAGGGGTTTGGAGATTGCCAGCGAATGTTATTTATTGAAAGTATTATCCAGATAACCGCGAATCAAGAACAATTATGTAAGCGCTTAACAATATGACTGGAAGGGGGTGAGGCTTCTTGTATCAAGGGATGCATTGATTCGTCTGGCACGCCATCATCAGCACGATGAGACAGCGGGGATAGACCGAAATGCAGTAACGAAGTAGAAGAGGAGGATAAGTTGATATGAGAACGTTTATGGGGAAATTGCGATTGATGAGCCTGACGGTTGCTGTAGTAACCGCCTCGCTGGGAGGACTTGCTGGAACAACAGCGGCGGCACCAAGTGAAGCCTATGAGTGGAAAAATGTGGTGACGGGTGCAGGAGGCGGGTTTGTACCGGGCATTATTTTCAACGAGTCGGAAAAGGATCTGATCTATGCCCGTACAGATATCGGGGGAGCCTATCGCTGGAATGCGGCAGACGAGAGGTGGATACCCTTAACGGATTTTGTCGGCTGGGATGACTGGAACAAGAATGGTGTGGACGCACTGGCTACGGACCCGGTTGATCCCGATCGGGTGTATATGGCAGTTGGGACGTATACGAATTCGTGGGACCAAAATAATGGCTCCATCTTGCGCTCTACGGACCGGGGAGATACATGGCAAACCACAACACTTCCGTTCAAAGTGGGCGGCAACATGCCGGGACGTTCAATGGGAGAACGCCTGACCGTGGACCCAAATGATAACAGTATTCTGTATTTCGGTGCACGAAGTGGTCATGGGTTATGGAAAAGTACCGATTACGGTGTGACCTGGAACGAAGTCACAAGCTTCCCGAATCCGGGAAATTATGTGCAAGATCCTTCGAATGAATATACCAGTGACATCGTAGGTCTGGCATGGATTACATTTGACAAAACAACAGGTTCGGCAGGGCAAGCAACCCAGACAATCTATGTGGGTGTTGCGGATAAAGATCAAAGCGTATATCGCAGCACAAATGGCGGCCTGACCTGGTCAGCTGTTGCTGGTCAACCTACAGGTTATATTCCGCATCATGGTGTGTTTGATTCAGACGGAAGCCTCTATATTACGTACAGCGATGGTGTTGGACCCTATGATGGGGCAAAAGGTGACGTGTGGAAACTGAATACGTCTACAGGTGTCTGGACCAACATCAGCCCTGTTCCAAGCAGTAGCACGGATAATTATTTTGGATATGGCGGATTGGCTGTTGATGCACAGAATCCCGGTACATTGATGGTTGCGACATTAAATTCCTGGTGGCCGGATGCCACCTTGTTCCGGAGTACAGATGGCGGAGCGACGTGGACACGCATATGGGAATTTGAAGGATATCCGAATCGGAAGTTACGTTATACACAGGATATTTCGGCAGCACCATGGCTCACATTTGGCACCAATCCTGCCCCACCCGAAACAACCCCAAAACTGGGCTGGATGATCGGTGATCTGGAGATTGATCCGTTTGATTCCGATCGCATGATGTATGGAACGGGTGCTACGATCTATGGAACGAAGAACCTGACAGACTGGGATGATGATGAAAAAATCAATATTTCAGTGATGGCGAAGGGGGTTGAGGAGATTGCTGTACTGGATCTGGTCAGCCCGCCAAGTGGTGCACATTTGATAAGCGGATTGGGAGATGTCTCCGGATTCCGTCATAACAATCTGGACCAGGCTCCAGCTACCATCTTTACGAGCCCGAACTATCCTTCCACAGAAAGTCTGGATTTTGCAGAGTTAAGTCCAAATACGATGGTTCGCGTAGGTAAAGCAGATTATGCTGCTGATCCCAATGCAAAATCCATTGGTTTGTCCAGTGACGGAGGTACTACGTGGTATAAGGCCAATGCAGAACCTGCCGGCACAACCGGAGGAGGGACCGTAGCCATCTCTGCGAATGGTAACCGACTCGTATGGAGCACATCAGATAAAGGCGTACATTATTCGACTGGCGGCAATTCCTGGACGGCAAGTACGGGGATACCTGCACAGGCAAAAGTGATTTCGGATCGTGTCAATCCAAACAAATTTTATGGATTTGCAGCGGGTAAAATCTATGTGAGTGTGAATGGTGGTGCTACTTTCACGGCATCATCTGCGATCGGACTTCCAATGGAAGGAAATGCCGATCTGGATGCCGTTCCAGGTGTTGAAGGCGAACTCTGGTTTGCAGGTGGTAGTGAGGAAGAAGGTCCTTACGGATTATGGCATTCCACGGATTCAGGAGCGACATTCACAAAGCTTGCCAATGTAGAGGAAGCAGACAGTATCGGATTTGGTAAAGCGGCCCCTGGGCAGAGCGTTGTTGCGTTATACACGGTTGCACAGATCGATGGAACACGTGGATTCTTCCGCTCCGATGACGGTGGTGCCAATTGGGTTCGTATCAATGATGATCAGCATCAGTATGCTCGTGTAACCACAATTACGGGTGATCCGCGTCTGTATGGAAGAGTATATCTCGGAACAAATGGCCGCGGAATTTTGTATGCTGACCGTGTTGGAGGTAACAATGGCGGAGGAGACGGCGGGGGTACTCCAGTGACCAACTCTGCGATTACACCGGTTACAGCCGAATTTGATCGCAAAGCAGGCAATCAGATTAATATTCCAGTCACGTTAACACTTAACGGCAATACACTTGCATCCATTCGCAATGGGAATGCAACGCTGGTTTCAGGTACAGATTACACGTTGACAGGCAATGAGGTCGTATTAAGTAAAAACTACTTGGCTTCACTTCCCAATGGCGCAGCGACGCTAACCTTTCAATTCAGCGCAGGTGCTCCTGCGACCTTGAATCTGCTCATTAAAGACACGACAGCTACACCTGTTGGAACCATACGCATTGAGATGTTTAACAGCAACACTTCAGCGACGGGCAGCTCGATTAGTCCCAAATTCAAACTGACAAACACAGGTACTACAGCCTTGAATCTGTCTGATGTGAAAATCAGATATTATTACACGATAAACGGTGAACAGCCTCAGAACTTCTTCGCTGACTGGGCGACTGCTGGCAGTGCGAATGTAACAGGCACGTTCAGTGCACTCAATCCAGTTCGGACAGGTGCTGACCACGTGCTTGAGATTGGATTCACAGCTTCCGCTGGAACTCTGAATGCAGGACAAAGCACAGAAATCCATACGCGCATCTCCAAGAACAATTGGACCAACTATACGCAAACGGATGATTATTCTTTTGCAGATAGTCAGACTTCCTATACGGACTGGTCCAAAGTCACTGGTTATATCGCGGGAAGTCTCCAATGGGGAATTGAACCATAAGTGAGTGATTTAACGAAATAAAGGATTGAAATAGGGGTCCTGATTCGCCAGATGATCAAATGGCGAGTCGGGGCTTCTTATTTTGTCGAAATATAGTGTAAACTATAGATAGTTACCATTGCTTAAAGGATCGTTTTAGGATATAAAAAGAAGTACAATTAATTTAGAATTAATGTAACCGCTAACACTGGAAAGTGTTTATAACCGATATATAATAGTTGGTATAGCCTGTACAGATATAGAGGAAAGATTAGACAAGGGGGTCGCGATCATGAACCGGTTGTGCAAGGTGCTGATTGTTGACGATGAGTTTCTGGTAAGACAGGGCATAAAGCACCATATGAACTGGGAAGCGGAAGGATTTATCATTGTGGGTGAAGCTTCCAACGGTGAAGAAGGATTACAGCAGGTGAACCTGTTAAAACCGGATATTGTGATCACCGACATTGTCATGCCTGTCATGGATGGGGAAACGTTTGTCCGTACACTAAAAGCCAGTAATCCGCAGATTGAAGTTATTGTACTTAGCAGCTTCAGTGAATTCGAGTATGTACGTTCAACGCTTCAGCACGGGGCAGCCGATTATATACTGAAACCCAAGCTGGATACGAATGAATTATTGCAGGTCCTTCAACGAACAGCGGGTAAAATTCCGGAGCTACAGTTCGAGCCGTCGCACGATGGCTGGAGACTTGGGCAACTGATGGAGAAGATGCTGTCCGGATTTACATTGGATGAAGATAGCGAAATGCCGATCATTCGAGATACCTTTCCGTATGACTCCTTTCGCTTGCTTGTGTATAAACCCGTGGGTGCTGGAGGGAATCCACTGAAGATGGATCAGGAGCAGATTGAGTCCAAGCTCCGCAGTGATCTGCCTGAAGTAGAATGTGCAATGGTTCCCGCAGAGGGTACATTACCTGTGATGCTTCTTAATGTCGATCCTGCGAGAGATGAATGGATGCTTGAGAGGATCAGACAGTTGGCCAGTGAAAATGTAGCAGGAGAAGACAGTCCTGGTTGGGTGCTTAGTGAAAGCTTTACTTCATTTGAACAGATGGGTGTTGTTTACCGGGAACGCCTGATTAAGCTGATTGAATATCGCTTCTATTATAAGGATCGACCAATCCTGGTGTATGGTGAACTGCCTCCAATGCATCCCGCAGGTTACCAGTTTAATGTGAATATGTTTTTGCAGCATGTGAAGCGTAACCGGGTCGAAGCGGCAAGGGAGTATTTACAGGATCATGCAAAAACACTTGGACGGGATTATATTGCCGATGTTTTTGAAATCAAATCATTTCTCGGTAACTTGATATTTAACGTGACCATTACCCTCGCGGATATGGATGTCCAGTCTGCCGGGCTGGAAGAGAGCAAATATACGTATTTTAAAAATGTAGACGGGGCTTCAAGCCTGGACGAAGTCATGACTGTGCTTGACCAATTCATGACGGAAGTTCAGGAGTGCACCGTTGGTGCGGGTGGAAAACGAAGTGATCCCAACATGAAGATGCTGCTGGATTACATGCATGAGCACTTTGATCAGCCGCTCGGGCTTGCTGAAGTAGCCAAGCACTTTCATTTTAATCCATCGTATTTATCCAGTTATTTCTCATCTCACAAAAAAGAAGGATTTAATGAATACTTGAATAAAATTCGGATTGAAAAAGCCGAGGAACTGCTCCGATCCGATGATGTAACGATCTCTGAGATTAGCAGTATGGTAGGCTATTCCGATCATAGTTACTTTTGCAAAGTGTTCAAAAAATTCACCGGATTATCACCAAGCCGATACCGGCGCAAATTCTGGGCATAAAGTCAGAAGGATAAGATCATGAAGAAATGGATGAACCAATTATCTCGTCTCGGATTGTTTCCTAAGTTGTTTCTGGTTATGGTGGTCAGTATTGTCCTCGTTTCTGTACTCATCTTATGGACGACCATTCACATGTCAACCAATCTGTTTACTGAGACGTTCAGTATCACAAACTCCAAGGTGCTTAATCAGATCAAAACAAATTTTGAATCCTTTAATGAGGCCATTGCTGCCGTATCGAATAATGTGACGCAGAGTGGATCGATCCGAGGATTCCTGTCCGAAGGAGATGCCGATTCCCTCACGATGGCCAAATCCTTCTATAATATGAGGGAAACGATGGATCGAATTCAATCCATCACAGAATCCTACGAAGTTGGGATAACAATTATCGGGATTAATGGACGCAGCTATTCCACGAATCGTGCTCACCTTCAGTTGTCCGTGGATGAATTGAAGCAGGAGCCAATTACGATGGAAGCCGCTGAGACGCCGAGTCGTCTTATCTTTGATGTTTACCAAAACGAGGCAACGCTCGGGAGTCAGCAGATGATCTCTGCGACGAAAGCGTTGACGGACCGAACACGCAGCCGGATATACGGTACGCTCTATGTCACGATGAGAGAAGACATATTCCGGCAATTTTACAGCAGCTTTACAAGTCGTGGCAATGATGTGGTCATTATGAATGAAAAAGGTGAGATTGTATCATCGAATCGTGAAGACTGGATCGGAACAACTCAGCTGGATTTGCTATCGTATGCCCGGGATATGAACAACAACTCTCCGAGAAGTATTAATGCTCGTGTGATGGATCAGGATAGCGTTGTGTTATCCGAGTATTTACCGTTCTATCGGTTTTATATTGTCAATGTAGTGGATAAGGATCTGGCGATGGGTCAACTTATCGACATGAAGACGGTTGCCCTGATCTGCGCAGCTATCGTTGTGGGGGCACTCATCCTTGTGTTTCTCATCACCAGCCAGATTACCAAGTCACTGCGCAGACTTGTGAAGCAGATGTCCAACATTACAAAAAGTGATCTGGACAACTATATTCCGGTGAGCGGAAGCTACGAGAGCAGGCAGCTTGGTCATGCTTACAATTACATGCTTGATGAACTGCATGATTATGTGGATCAGTTAGTACAGACACAGCATGAACAACGAAACGCAGAGCTTGCGGCATTACAGAGTCAGATTAATCCTCACTTCTTGTACAATACACTTGCATCTGTCAAAGTTCTGGTGCAACAAGGCAACAAAGACAGGGCTGCGGAGACGATTAATGCATTAATTGGATTGCTGCAAAATACGATCAGTGATGTGAGTCAGACGGTTACAGTGGAACAAGAAGTCGAGAATTTGAAAAATTATGTCTTCATTAATCACGTCAGATATGGTGGCCGGATTAAAGCAGCTTTCTACGTGGCTCCGGATTGTACACACTATCATGTACCCAAACTGGTGATCCAGCCGTTTATCGAGAATGCATTTTTCCATGGATTCATCAAGAAAGAAACGGGTACGATTCATGTCATGGTTTCCAGAGCGGGAGAATCACTCATCTGTGAGATTATGGACAACGGGGATGGAATTGAAGGACTTGTCATGGGAGAAACGTTGCCCAATCCAAAGAACAATCGTCAACTATTCAGTGGGATCGGTATTCGCAATGTCCATGACCGTATTGAGTTATTATATGGTTCACCTTATGGTGTCACCATTATGAGTACGGTTGGGGAAGGAACGAGAGTCACCGTTACACTACCTTTAATCACGAGTTGAATCGAAACCCGATTCCATTAAATACACTTAAAATCGAGATCCCTCGCTTCTGTTTTCTACAGAGTCGGGGGATTTTACGTGTCAGAGGTAAAGCGGGTGAAATCATTTTTGTACTATTTCAAGATCAAGAAATTACAAAATCAAAAGAAATTACAAAAAACCAAATTTAATGCAAACGGTTTCTGTAAAGGTTTTCATTGTGGCAATAAGATGACAAATCCGTACAAAATTATTACTAACGAATGGAGATATGGGAATGATAAGATGAATACATCGAAAGCAACCGCTTTCAGAAAACGCAAACAAATTACACACAAAGAGGTCGAAGGGGAGTTGAATGTTTTGAAAAAAATGTGGGTATTGATGCTCGTTACAGTACTGCTGTTGTCCGCATGTTCATCCGGTGGCGGAGGTAAATCCGCTAGTGGTGGTGACGAAAAAACAAACGAAATCACGGTCTGGGCTTGGGACAAAGCTTTTAACGTAGCTGCAATGGAAACAGCAAAAGAAGCATATCAAAAAGCAAATCCTGATGTGAAAATTAACATCATTGAATACGCTCAAGCTGATATCATTCAGAAACTGAACACAGGTCTTAACTCCGGAACTGCCAGTGGTCTTCCAAACGTAGTTCTGATTGAAGACTATCGTTCACAAAGCTTCCTGAATGCATATCCTGATGCGTTCAAAGATCTGTCTTCCAGTATCACGGCTTCCGATTTTGCAGATTACAAACTCGGACCAACAGCGTTTGATGGCAAACAATACGGAGTACCATTTGACTCCGGCGTTGCTGGTTTGTACTACAGAACAGATCTGCTGGAGCAAGCGGGCTACAAAGCAGCTGACCTGCAAGACATCACTTGGGATGACTACATCCAAATTGGTAAAGACGTAAAAGCTAAAACAGGTAAAGAGCTTCTTTCTCTTGACCCGAATGACCTTGGTTTGATTCGTATGATGATCCAAACTGCAGGTAAATGGTATTCCGCAGAAGATGGTAAAACACCTGACATTGCTAATAATGCTGCTCTGAAAGAAGCGTTTATTACTTACAAAGCAATGATGGATGCGAACATTGTTAAATTGCACTCTGACTGGAGTCAATTCGTTGCCAACGCAAATAACGGTAGCGTAGCAACAATTCCTACAGGTAACTGGTTCTCACCATCTGTACGTCAAGAAGCTTCCCAATCCGGTAAATGGGCTGTAGCTCCAATACCGAAAATGGCTGGTCAAGCAAACTCTGTTCACGCATCCAACTTGGGTGGTAGCTCTTGGTATGTTATGAACAACGTTCCTGGTGCAGATCAAGCAGCTGATTTTGTAGCAAAAACATTTGGTTCTGACAAACAATTGTATCAAGATCTGTTGAACAACATCGGCGCAATTGGTACGTACAAACCAGCAGTTGATGGTGACGCGTATGCCAAAGAAGACGAGTACTTCGGCGGACAAAAAATCTTCACAGACTTTGCAAATTGGACGAAAGAAATTCCAAGCGTAAACTATGGTATCAACACATATGCCATTGAAGATATTCTCGTTGTAGAAATGCAAGCATTCCTGAACGGTAAATCAATCGATGACGTTCTGGCTGATGCACAAAAACAAGCTGAAGCACAATTAAACTAAGATACCCAAGGTAACTTATAGAACCCTAGGAAACATCGGAGCCGTCTCCCACGTCCGGCGCAAGTCGAACCGGATATGGCGAGAGGCTCCGTGGGTTCTACCCATGTTCCATGGAGAGAGAGGAGCCATACTGTGAAAGCCATGAATACAGGAGACAGTCTCCAAAAGAAAAATAATTTGACTGGATGGGCTTTTGTTTTGCTGGCTGTTGTCGGGATTGTTGCATTTTACTTCTACCCGATGATTCAAGCGCTGCTCTTATCGTTCAAGTCTGGTGTAGGAGCCAATCTTGAATTTTCGGGCCTTTCTAACTACAAAAGATTGTTAGTTGATACAACATTCCGTACAGCATTATCGAATACTTTTATCTACTTGATTATTCAAGTGCCTGTAATGATTATCCTTGGTTTGTTTATTTCCGTATTGCTGAATGACAGCACACTACGTTTCCGGAGCTTCTTCCGTACAGCGATTTTCTTGCCTTGTGTAACTTCATTGGTAGCGTACTCTGTTGTATTCAAATATCTGTTCGCACCAGATGGAATGGTGAATCAATTCCTGATGGGCTTGCACATTATTGGCGATCCAATTCAATGGATCACAGACCCGTTCTGGGCTAAAATTACGATCATAATCGCCGTTACTTGGCGTTGGACCGGATATAACATGATTTTTTATCTGTCATCCCTGCAAAACATCGATCAATCGATCTATGAAGCTGCAAGAATTGACGGAGCGAATGCTTTTACACAATTCTTCAAAATCACTGTACCTTTGCTTAAACCGATTATCCTTTTCACGTCCATCACATCAACGATTGGTACATTGCAAATCTTCGATGAGATCATGAATATTACCAAAGGTGGTCCAGGTAATGCGACCATGTCGATTTCACAATACATCTACAACCTTTCGTTCAAATATTCACCGGACTTCGGTTATGCAGCAACAGTGTCGTATTCCATCGTAATCTTGATTATTGTATTGTCCATCATCCAGTTTAAAGTGGCAGGTGATAATAAAAATGGCTAAAGCTAAAGCAAAACGGATTTTCACGTATGTGTTCCTATCCATCGTCGCCTTTGTATCCATTTTCCCTTTCTTCTGGATGCTGGTCAGTTCAACGAATGCATCTGTCGATGTAACGAAAGGCAGATTGTTACCGGGTTCAGCTTTCATTGATAACTTCAACAAACTGATTGATTCGACAAATCTGGTACAGGCTCTCGGAAACTCGGCGATTATCTCTGTGGTCTCCACTCTCTTGGCACTGTTTATTGGTTCCATGGCAGGTTATGGTTTCGAGGTATATCGCACGAAGTCTCGTGACATTGTGTTTAATATCCTGTTGTTATCCATGATGATCCCGTTTGCAGCGATCATGGTACCACTGTATCGTATGTTTGCAACAATCTCGGGAGTTGCACCGGTTATCGGAATCAACACGATGGCAGCAGTGATCCTGCCAACCATCGCAACAGCGTTCCTGATCTTTTTCTTCCGTCAGAACACCAAAATGTTCCCGAAAGACTTGCTGGAAGCTGGACGTATTGATGGTTTGAGTGAACTGGGCATCTTCTTGAAGATCTATATGCCAACCATGAAAACAACATATGCAGCGGCAGCAATCATTACATTCATGAGTAGCTGGAACAACTATCTGTGGCCACTCATTGTATTGCAAACACCTGACCAACAAACGATTCCACTGTTGATCTCAAATCTGGGTGCTGGTTATTCTCCGGATTACGGAGTAATCATGACAGCAATCGTGATTGCAACACTGCCTACAGCAATCGTTTTCTTCATCATGCAGAAACATTTTGTTGCAGGTATGGTAGGTTCCGTGAAGTAATGAAAACAGCATAATCCGTGCAAATGACGGATGCAGGAAAGAAGAGAGGGCGCTGTTATGGCGTACCTCTGTCTTTTTTGTTTATGTAAAGCAAAAGGAAATCCAGCGTAAACCTTGAATAAGTCAAACTATAACGTTTTAAAGGGAGAGAGAGCCGATGAAAGCAACAAAGGCAGATATTAACTGGTTGGGGGACGTAAGTGTATTTGAGGTAAACCGTCTTCATGCCTATTCCGATCACCGTTACTACCAAACAATGGACGAGGCTGTAAGTTCAGGCGCGATGTCCATGCGTTATGATCTGAATGGTACGTGGAAATTCAACTATGCGATTCGTCCGGACAGCCGTTCTGAGTTTTTCTATACATCCGATTTTTCCAGTGAAGGCTGGGATGATATTGAAGTTCCGGGGCATATCCAACTACAAGGATACGGACAGATTCAATATGTAAATACACAATATCCTTGGGATGGCCTGAACGAAATTCGTCCGCCGGCATTACCACAGGATAAAAATCCAGTTGGAAGTTACATTCGCACATTCCACCTGCCGACAGGTTGGGAGTCGAATCCGGTATATATTTCTTTCCAAGGTGTAGAGTCTGCATTCTATGTATGGCTTAATGGACAATTCGTAGGATACGGGGAGGACAGCTTCACGCCATCTGATTTTGACCTGACGCCATTCCTACAGGATGGAGAGAACAAACTCGCGGTTGAGGTGTATCAACGCAGCACAGGCAGCTGGCTGGAAGACCAGGATTTCTGGCGTTTCTCCGGCATTTTCAGAGATGTGTATCTGTATACCGTCCCGACTGCACACGTACGTGATGTTCATGTTCGCACAGATCTGGACAAGTCCTATACGAACGGTACATTGCAACTAGATTTGAAACTGGAAGGAAAAGCGGTTGCTGGAGCACGTGTAGAGGCTGAACTTCGCGATCGTGAAGGTAATACCGTTAAAACGTTTGAAACCAAGGTTAACGATGGACAAGTAAGTCTTCGGGAAGATATTGGTACAGTGAACCTGTGGAGCGCAGAGATTCCATACTTGTACCGTCTCTATATTCGTGTATATGATGCTGCGGGTACACTGGTTGAGGTTGTTCCTCAAGCCGTTGGTTTCCGTACATTTGAAATGATCGATAAAGTGATGCACATCAACGGTAAACGTATCGTATTCAAAGGTGTGAATCGTCATGAGTTCAACCCGCGTCGTGGACGTGCAGTTACGAAGGAAGATATGCTGTGGGATGTTCGTACGATCAAACAGAATAATATGAATGCTGTACGTACGTCACACTATCCAAACCAAAGTCTGTGGTATGAGCTGTGTGATGAATATGGATTGTATGTTATTGATGAGATGAACCTGGAGACACACGGATCTTGGCAGAAACTTGGTGCCGTTGAGCCCTCATGGGTTATTCCAGGTGACAAACCGGAATGGCATGATATCGTTATGGACCGCGCTGTATCCATGGTGGAGCGTGACAAAAACCATCCGTCCATTCTGATCTGGTCTTGTGGTAATGAATCACACGGTGGTGAAGTCATCTACAAAGTATCCCAATACTTCAAATCAGCTGATCCAACACGTCTGGTACATTACGAAGGTGTATTCCATGATCGCCGTTTCGATGAAACAAGTGATATGGAGACTCGCATGTATGCCAAACCGGCGGACATTGAGGAATTCCTGAATGCAAACCCGACGAAACCTTATATTAGCTGTGAGTACATGCATGCCATGGGTAACTCTATTGGCGGTATGCACAAATATACGGAGTTGGAAGACAAATATCCGATGTATCAAGGTGGTTTCATATGGGATTACATCGACCAATCCATTTACAAAAAAGATCGTTACGGCAAAGAGTTCCTCGCTTATGGCGGAGATTTTGGTGATCGTCCATCAGACTATTCGTTCTGTGGCAACGGGATCGTCCATGCTGACCGTAAAGTAACTGCGAAAATGCAGGAGGTCAAATTCCTTTACCAGAACATCAAGCTGTTCCCGGATCGTGAAGGTGTTAAAATCGTGAACGGTAATCTGTTCGCAGATACATCTGCGCTGGAACTGGTATACAGCCTGGAGCGCGAGGGACATGAAGTGCTGCGTGGAACATTGGAAGTGAACGTGGATGCCCAAAGCGAGACGGTAGTGAAACTTCCGCTGGGTGCAGAAGCTCTGGCGGGCGGCGAGTATGCTGTGAACACTGCATTTGTGTTAAAAGAAGCTACACTGTGGGCTGACAAAGGCGAAGAAGTGGCATTTGGACAGTTTATTTTCACCCAGGATCAGGTCAATGATGCAGTTGAAGTCGACTTGAACCTTGTAAGTGATGTACACGTTATCGAAGGTGACGTTAACATTGGTGTTCGTGCTGGCAAGACACATGCGCTGTTCTCCAAACAGTTTGGGACACTAGTTTCCCTGAAATTGTCTGGTCGCGAGACGATTGCTGTACCACCTGCACCGCTCTTCTGGCGTGCAATGACGGATAATGACAAAGGTATGGCGATGGGCTTCGAACTGGGCGCCTGGTATGCAGCGAGTCTGATGCCACGTTCTGTAGAGTGGAAAGCGGAACAGAAACCGGATCAATACCGGATCGAGTTCACGTACAAGCTCAACATTTCGGAGGATGTACAAGTGAAAGTGGTATATACCGTTCATGCAGATGGAAGCGTGCGTGTGCATAATGCGTACAAAGGTACATCTGGATTGCCGAACTTGCCAATTCATGCATTGTCCTTCAGAACATCACCTGACTTCGAAAACGTGGAATGGCTGGCGATGGGACCCGAAGAAAACTATGCAGACCGCGCATTTGGCGCACGTCTGGGTATCCATGGCAGCAAGGTAGTTGATACCATGGCTCCATATCTGGTACCACAGGAATCAGGCAACCGTACAGGCGTACGTTGGGCCAAATTGACAGACAACGCGGGACGTGGCTTCAAAATTGAAGCATCAGGAACCCCGGTTGAACTGAATGTATCACCATATACGGCATTTGAGCTGGAGAACGCACAACATGCGTACGATTTGCCTCCTGTACACTATACGGTCGTGACTGTAGCGGGTAAACAAATGGGTGTTGGCGGTGATGACAGCTGGGGTGCTCCAGTTCATCCGGAATACCTGATCCCTTCGGACGGCGAACTGACATTTGAATTTGTCATTCGTGCACTGTAAGTAAAAGAATCGTACAGAATAAAGAATGTATACTATAAAGAACAGAGGTCTTCGCTATCGGAGGCCTCTGTTTTGTTATGTCAACGAACAGCTTGAGAGGCTTGGTATGAAACCGTTCTCTCTCCAACCTCGTAATGTACGAGACAGGAAACATAAGAGGGGGGTTCAAGATGAGTAAAAAAGCAAAGACAGGTATATGGGTGACGGTGTTGGTCTTCTTGGGCATCATAGTTGGATGTTTCATATGGTATTTCAATACCGCTTCAGGTGAACGTGCACTCAAAACAATGAGGTCCAATAACTCGGGTGGCCTGGAGAGGGTTGTTAAAGTGTACAGCAATAATGGTGAATTGATTCAGACCTATGATGGCAAGATTGACGTGGAAGATACGGAATACGGCAATAAAGTATTATTTGATCTCAATGGGAAACGTGTTGTGATCTATAATGCAACGATTGTTGTTGAAGAGAAGTAAGCGTAATTTGCCAGTCTTGACGAAGCGCTGGTTTGGAATTTGGAATGACACCTTATCTCTTATATGGTAAAATTAAGGAAATGATATAAGGGTCGGGTGAGATTTTTATGGTGGATATGTACCTCATAATCCTAGTTGCTATCTTGGGAATGATCCTGTTCTATAGCTTGATCGCTTATTTCTTGATTCGTTTCATTTCGAAAAAAGCATTCAAGCTGACGTTAACCAAATATGAAATGATGGAGATTATGACTTGGCTCGCCGTGTTGTTTATTACCTTCATGATGATTAAGACGGGTTCGATAAATCTTCTCTTGCCGGTTGTTTTACTTATCATTCCATTGATCAATTTGCGAAGGTCTAATCGAAAACATCGAGAGCTGAACTCGTAAGGTCTTGCTACGTTGGGGTAAGGCACAAGAGGGATGAACATAGGAAAGGTTGACGGAGATTACATCACTAGTCAACCTTTTCTAGTTGTATGATTATGAATGGTGAAAATGAACGGGAGGATTTCAATAATGATCTTCGGAAAATCAACGGATACTTCAGGTTTAACGCAAGTTGCCAATCTTTCGGATGAGTTGCAGTCTGTTTTTGATCAAGCAGAAAGCAAATATAAAATAGTTGATATTGAACTCTTCTTTGTTTTCAGGTGTCTTCCTGAAGAATACGATAGAAGATCCACCGTTAGGCATGTGAAGAAGGAGAATGTCATCTATTTTGATCTGGTGGTCAGCGAGGATCGTTATAAGACATTAAGCAAAAGCAAACAACGGTATGTCTTAAGCCATGAGTTTTATGCTTTTTTAAGTGAAAAGATCCAGAAATACAAGATTGAACATTTAAAAGTGAATGAGTTTATTGCAGATATGGGCATGTGGCTGAGGGAGATCGGATGGTTGCAGACTGAAGAAGAAGCAGAAATAAGTGAATTTGAAGAAAAATATAACTAGCAAAATAAATTAAAACATAAACAACAAAAAGAAGCCCTCTTTCGAGAGCTTCTTTTTCATGGGAGAGGAGAAACCGGACGAAGAGCTTATGGGGAAACGTAAGTCTTCTCCGCGGTTGTCTACGACACTTGTGATGTCGATAATTATAGAATCGCCCGATTGTTTCCTTTTTATACATAGCGTCAACAATTCGTCAACAATTTTCCAAGGGAAATGAAGACCGCACATTTTTCAAACCGAACCCGAATGTGGTACGATAGTCGTATCAATAAACTTACATAGAGAAAAGGTGACTCGTCAAGTGAGAGTGGTATCTGGGAGTGCAAAAGGCAGGCCGCTGAAGGCTGTTCCTGGCACGGGTACGCGGCCGACCACCGACAAGGTGAAGGAAGCGTTATTTAGCATGGTTGGTCCTTATTTTGAGGGCGGCACAGCATTGGATCTGTTTGCAGGCAGTGGAGGTCTCGGTATTGAGGCGCTGAGCCGCGGCATGGACAAGGCTGTTTTTGTTGATTTGGAATCGAAAAGTATTGAAGTCATCCGCATGAATCTGAAGGCAACCAAGCTGGAAGACCAGGCGGCCGTATATCGTAATGATGCAGGTCGAGCATTGAAGGCACTCGCCAAGCGAGGCACAACGTTTGATCTGGTGTTTCTCGACCCGCCATATCGCATGAAGAACGGGCACGAGTTAATGCTGACCATGCACGAACTGGAACTTTTGGAACCCGAAGCAACCATCGTGCTTGAATATGAATCCAAACATGATTACCCTGAGCAATTCGGCCCGTTTGAACAAACGCGCAAGGCTTTGTATGGGGAGACGGCAGTATCCATCTATTATTATGCGCCAGAAGCAGTTGAAGATGGAGAATCCATTACACCGGAAGAGGAGGCTCCTCATGACTGAAATGATACATCGACAGGAACGGATCGCCGTATATCCTGGAAGTTTTGATCCCGTAACGATGGGGCATCTGGATATTATCGCCAGAGCGTCGAAGCAATTTGATCGCGTCATTGTGGCTGTGTTGAACAATATGAGCAAAAATCCGCTGTTTACGGTGGAGGAACGCAAGGAACTGATTACGGAAGTAACCCGCCATCTACCGAATGTCGAAGTGGACAGTTTCCGCGATCTGACAGCCAATTACGTCCGGCAAAAGGAAGCTCAGGTCATCGTTCGTGGTATACGCTCGGTAACTGATTTTGAATACGAGTTGCAATTGGCGTCGACCAATAGCAAGTTGAACCCGGATGCGGAAACCATATTTATGATGACAAATCCGAAGTATTCCTATTTAAGTTCCAGCATCGTCAAAGAAATCGCTCATTATCATGGAGATGTTACAGATCTTGTCTCACCTGAAGTGGAAGCTGCGCTCCGTCAGAAAATCAGCGAGAAAACCGGCGGTTAAACCAGAAGGTAAGACCTGATAGACTAACCATGACTGCAAGAAGTAACGCAAGACCCATGCATGCAGCAGGGAAGACGCTCCAAATGGTGTTGATCGTGTATGTGTTGCCAGGACTATGTATGAGAAGCCAACCAAATGGTGTTGAGAGGTCTTGCTCTGCATTCGTCTGTAATGTGGTCCAGACTTCTGTGCTATAACGGCTGAACGGCATCCATAGGAACAGACTGATGAAAAAGGCGATTAATCCATGAGTCAGACGAACTCCAGCAAAGTACAACATCGATTTGCTGCCCGGACCAGTTGTTTTCAAGACAGCAGAGACTTGCAGATGGGAGCATAAACCACCCCATCCCAGAACGGCTGCAAGTAGAGACATGAGCAGCATGGGTGTTAATGAAGTCTGGCTCAAATGATAGGTGCCGAGGTGAAGCTCGAAGAAGGCTGGCCACAGCGCAGCAGAGGACCCAGGAGTTAGATAAAGGGAGACCAACCGGATAAATACGGCAAAACCGATCATGTATCCCCCAGTCATCATTAAGGTCTGCACAGCTTGGGATACGGTGTCACCGAGCAGTTTGCCAAATCCTCTTCCATCACGACGATGTGCTTCCCTCGCTACAATCATCATATCAGACCATATACTGCGTCGTTTGTTCGTAGCATGGTGGGGGGCAGATGAGCGACTTGTGGAACTTGCAGGCTGAGAATCAAGAGAGTTCTCATCTGCTTGTAAGGCTGTTGAGCCAACCCTGTCTTTCTGTTTACCCGGTGCTGGCAGGAGACGCGTGGCAAGAATGGCAGCAATCCAGCCGCTGATCCAGTGGACCACGAGTAGAAAATATCCGGCCGCTGGCTGGTGGAGAAAAGCAGTACCAACGACCAAAATGATCATCATTGGATTGGCAAAATGAGATGCCGCCGCAAGGACAACCGCCTGCTTGGCGGTAATTTGTCTATCCTGAAATAAACGGGATACCGCATCTGCTCCTGCGGGGAATCCGCCGCACATGCCAACGGCAATTGCCAGACCTGCGTTGCCTGGGAGTCTGAACCAGCGTTGCATTAACGGTCCAAGCAAGGCGCCGATCGCGTGGGTGAAGCCAAACGCAGTGAGCATCTGGGATAACATGAGGAACGGGAGCATGGCAGGGAAGATGATTTTCCACCATATATCCAGACCTTGAATAGAGGCGTCAAACGCTTCTTTGGGGGACGCAACTACCGCAATGACCAACATTAAAGCGCCGGTACTTAGGATTATCGTTCGTAACGGGCCAGAATCTCTAACCTCGCTCTGTAATGTCATCGTTTCACCTCATATCAGATAACGCCTATTTGGCATCTGAATCGTTATGGACGGCCGAATGACGCCCGAAGGGCGGTTCGGCCTTGACCGGACAGGCTATTGTATACAGCGGCCTATCCGGCCTGTACCATTGTATGCACAAGGACCAGAGTGTTAGACTTGAAAAAAATGATTAAACAAGATGGAATTACGATTGCTGATTAGTGTAGAGTTCAGCTTATATAGAGATACAAAGAACGGAGGCTCATGCGATGAATCGGATTCGGAAATCTGGCGGATTCAGAGCTTCGATCTTTGTGATCGTGGTGGCTCTGGTCGTCTATGTTGCCGTGTACATGCCAACGCCGTATATCATATATATGCCTGGCAGTGCAGATGAAGTAAAACCAATGGTAACCGTTAAGGGCGGAGACCAGGAAGAACACGGTGTGTTCATGATGACAACCGTGTCGGCAACATATGCCAACGTGTTTTTGCTAGGAACCTCTCTGTTCAATAAAAATGCACAAGTGGATAAAAAGGAAGACCGACTGCGCGGCAAAAGCGAAGCGGAATACTCTGCCGAACAGGTGTGGTTCATGAGTGACTCACAATCCTCCGCAATGGAGGCTGCATATGAGCAGGCTGGTGTGACTTACTCTATTGTACCTGAACATATCTTTGTATTTGGACTGTCTGAAGATCCAAAACCGGAAGGAGACATTGCTCCGGGAGATATCATTCTGGGAGTGAACGGAACAGCTACGCCGGATAATACGGTGCTTTCTGCCGAGTTAAAAGATAAAAAGGTCGGAGATACGGTTGAAATGCAACTGGAACGTGGTGGAGAGACCATTAGCCGGGATGTGAAACTGATTCAGGTAAAAGACAATAAAACAGGTGAAACCCGCCCGGGACTCGGAGTAATGATTGGTACGGTTCAGAAGGTGAAAGCTGAAGATCCGGACAAACAGATCTCCTTCACCGATACTCAGGTTGGTGGTCCGTCTGCCGGCTTGATGTTTACGTTGGAGATCTATAACCAGTTAACACCTGGAGATCTGACCAAGGGGCATCGAATAGCGGGTACAGGTACCATTACCAAGGAGGGTGTGGTGGGTGCCATTGGTGGTGTAGTACACAAGATTGTAGCCGCTGATCGAAAAGAAGCGGAGATCTTCTTTGTACCTAAAGATAACTATAAGGAAGCAGCAGCCAAGGCTGAACAGATCGGCACCAAAATGAAACTTGTGCCTGTGAGCACGGTGGATGATGCGCTGGCTTATTTGAAAACCTTGTCCGTGAAATCATAGGTTATAATCGGGCGGGAAGAGATCGATTTGAGTTGAACCGGATGGATAAAGAACGGATGAAATCGGAATAATTGATTACAGTGGAATGAAATGTGATCAAGAGATTTGAGAAGATCAACAGACTCACTAGACCCAAAGGGGTAGAGATACCCAAAAGATTTAAGAGAACAAGAATTAAGAGAATAAGAGAAGTGAATAAGAAAATCCCCTTGTTGCGAGGTGCCTGAGAGGCGCGCAACAAGGGGATTTTTTAATTGTATAGTTGAGTGTGGAACAGTGGATGTCAATGATCTGTTTGATGATGGAATAAAAAGCTCCATAGAGATGAAGCCTTATGGTCAAAAGGGGATTACAGTCTCACAGGCGACTCATAGTAGTCACTGAACATCCTACGTGTGTCCCTGTGCTCGCAAGCGAGCCCATACGCAACCTGAGCTTGTATATCCAGTTCCAGCTGATTGTGTGTGAACGTCGATGGTTTCAGCACAACAGGCAGTGACGCGGTTTTCTTCATTTGTTTAAGCAGGCTCTGCCCTTGAGCCTTAAATCCGAGGACTCGGAGATATCCGGGTCCGGCAGCCAATTGCTCTGGTGAACACTCGGCTTTGGTGTGATTCAGGAGCAAGTGGGCGAGCATACGCTGGAGCTTGGTGCGTGTGTATCGTTTGGTCTTCATTGCATTCAGGAGTGTTTCGACTGAAGGCTCCGGGAGCTGAGTGAGTGTACGGCTCAGCCGGTGTTCCAGGCCTTCCGTGACTTCGGCGATGCGTTCCAGCTCGGAGGCACGGCGGGTGGCCGCGAGGTGCAACAGCGGCTGTGCAAAGCGCTCCCAGTGTATGGGAGCGCGCCCTTCTTGCCATTCGCGATGCAGAATGGCAAGGGTTGCCGCCGGCACGTATGGCGCGGCGGCGTTGGGTCCGTCCGCCATCAGCAGGCGGCGCACGGCTGTGGCACTGGCGATCGCCCCCGGCCCGGGCGTCGCCTCATGATACGCGGCACCGGTACGCGCCGCCGTATAGGGCTGGATCGCGCTGCCAAGTCTTTGCAGCGCGATCAGGTAGTGCAGCCCAAGCGAATTGTTGGGCTGCTCCAGCAGTGCAGCGGCGTCGTGAGCATCGACGCCGCCGGGCGCCAGCGCCGCCGCCGCGCCAGCGTACGCGGCGGGGTAGCTGGCGCCTTCCCGCAGGCGGCGCGCGATGTCCTCGCGCATCCCTGCGGGCTCCACAGCCAGCACGCGCGCAATGCGCTGCAGGCTGTCCAGGTCGCCGGACTCGCTGCCAAAGCAGAGCGAGTCCACAATGCCGGTGCGGTGCAGCAGTGATACCGCACCGAAGGCAAACCACTCGGCCGGTTGGACCGCGTACGCAACCGGCAGTTCAAGCACGAGATCCGCGCCTGCGTGTAGCGCCATCTCGGTGCGTGCCCTTTTACCCACGATGGCGGGTTCGCCACGCTGGAGAAAAGGGCCGCTCATGACCGCAACAACGGCGTCTGCGCCGCTTAGCCGCCGAGCTTCCTGCAAATGATAGACATGCCCATTGTGCAAGGGGTTATATTCAACAATAACGCCTACGGCTTTCATGATTAGACGTACTCCTTTCGATTGGATAACCGAGTATGTATAACATCCATTCCATCATAGGGGATGTCATGTATTAGATCAAATCAAGCACCAATTCAGACAAGAAAAAGGCACAATTCCAACATCAGCAGATGTCAGACTGTGCCTGCAAATCTATTGTATATTACAGATTTTCGATATTCGGAGAACGGCTTCTTCAACTTAATAAATCAGCACGCTTTAGACACTTTCCGGCGCGGGAGATAGACTTGCTTTTGGCCCAAAAAATTCATAATGAATGTTGTCCGCTGCAACACCAAGCGCCTGAAGTTCCGTATACACTGCCCGCATGAACGAAACCGGTCCACACAGATAATACGTGGAATCCAGTTCATCGATCACTTGACGAAGCCAGATCGCATCTATATAACCTTCCTTATGAAAATACTCATTTTCACGATCAGCATCCTCAGGTTGAGTATAACAATAATAAGCTTTAACGCCCTGATTACGTTTTGCCAGACTGTCCACATAATCACGGAACGCGTGCGATTGACCATTGGGACTTGCGTGCAAAAATGTAATGTTGCGATTTTCATTCAAGTTAACCAGCGTATTTAACATACTGATCATGGGCGTTAAGCCAACACCACCACTCAGGAGAACAACAGGCCGCTTATCGTCTGCAATCAGCGTGAAGTCCCCAGCAGGAGCGGATAGCTCCACCAGACTACCTTCTTCAATGTGATCGTGGAGATACGTTGAGATAACTCCGTCAGGACGCTCTAATACACCTCGCTCACGCTTAACGGAAATGCGATAGTGGGGTTTACCCGGGGTATCTGAAAGGCTATACTGACGAATCTGGGTAAATGACTGTGCCTCTGGTTTGATTTTGATACTGATGTATTGTCCCGGTTCATAACTAGCAATGGGCTGGCCATCGTCTGGAACGAGGTAAAAGGACGTGATGATTTCACTTTCCTGCACTTTCTTGGCAACCTTGAAGGTACGGAACCCTTCCCAGCCACCCGTTTGGTTTTCCGCTTCCGTATACATATCCTGTTCAATCCCGATAAAGGCGTCTGCAATGACATTATAGGCTTCGCCCCACGCCGTGATAATTTCATCCGTTGCCGCGTCTCCAAGTACATCTTTGATGGCTTGAAGCAGATAGGTGCCAACAATCACATATTGCTCGGGAACGATACCCAGGCTGCGATGTTTATGTGCAACTTGCCGGACGGCAGGCAGGATGGAGGACAGATTATCGATATGCAGGGCAGCGGTGTATACCATATTGGCGAGGGCGGCTTGCTGTCGTCCCTGTTTCTGATTTGCGTGATTGAAAATATTCAGTAGTTCCGGATGAGCTGTGAACATCGTTTCATAGAAATGGCGTGTGATCGCTTCGCCGTGGACTTCAAGTACAGGTACTGTAGATTTAATGACTCTAATGGTGTGCTCGCTTAACATACATTTTCCCTCCCGATATAATATGAAATAGTTGGATAATAAATCGGTCATGGAGCTGATCATGCTTCGGTTTATAGCAAGTATAGATAGGGAGCAAGCGGGTCTGTGTGACATAGATCACACTAAACGTTAACGAAATGTGACCGCTATTTGCAAGGAACTACAATTAAAATGACGACTTGTAGTTTATCTTAAAGTGAGTCTATAATAGACCAGATGGAGTAAACGGTTCTGGGCCATTGGTTTTAAAATAGGGTGTAAAGTTAAAAGTGTTGACAAACGTCTTGAAAAATCGGTATAATGATTTTTGTTTGTTAAGTCAATTTCATAATACTTTTAACGAAGATTCGTCAGAATACATACAGTCAGGATTTATTGCTTTACAAAAGCAGGCTTGACCTGTATAACTGTCGTGATACGTTTGATACGAATTATGAAATTGGTTTCGTTTGGAGTGATGGAAATGTTAATGCCATTTCGCAAAGTGGCTACCAGTGATGGTCCCCTGAAGTTTAACGAACAGTGGGAGATCAAGGAACTGGTTTCTAACCGACAAGATATCACAGCCGTTACCCCGCTGACTGCGGACTTATCTGCAGAATTCAGAGAAGGTGACGTTGTGGATGTTCATGGCAAGCTGACTGTAGGAGTGGACATGTTGTGCTCCCGTTGTCTTAAGCCAATCAATGAACATTTTCATATTGATTTTCATGAGCAATTCAAGCAGGGAAAACAGCCAGAGGGATTACACGAAGACGATGATACGCTCTATGTGGATGGAGATAGCGTTGATCTGAAGGGTTATGCCGAGGAAGCTTTTCTGCTGGATCTTCCGTTTATACCGCTATGTAGCGATACATGCAAAGGGTTATGCCCCAAGTGTGGCCATGAGCTGAACGAAGGTGACTGCGGTTGTGATAACGAGGTTATTGATCCGCGGCTTGCAGGGCTCAAGGATTTTTTTAAATGAGCATGATTGAAAATCGAACATTTTAAGACTACCTGCAAAGGTTGATTTTGATAAGGAGGTGGGAATAATGGCAGTACCTCAACGGAGAACGTCCAAGACGCGTCGCGACAAACGTCGCACTCACTTTAAATTGGCTGTACCGGGCATGGTGAAATGTGAACAATGTGGCGAACTTAAACTTAGTCACCACGTGTGCAAAGTGTGCGGAACGTACAAAGCAAGAGAGATCATCTCTCAATAATAGTTGGACATTAAGTAGCACTTCATTTCGATGAGGTGCTACTTTTTTTGGATTAGAGAGTGTAGGTAGAGTGAGCTAACAAGCATGAAATCCTTGCACCAGAAGGGTGAATTGTTTTTGTTAGGCCAGTCTTTCTTTTTGACACGGGATGAGATATACTATAGTTTAGTACCAGGTTCTAAGATTTGACGTTACATATAGATGAACCATAATCCGTTTGAGAACGACCCTGGTGACCAGGGATGCAACTATAGAAGCAACACGAAAGAATGGTTGAACTGGCCGGACGGGACGGTTCCGTAAACGATACAGCGGGGGGTGTCAGGCATCGAACGTGTACCGAAGAGACAGAGGCAACAGCAGTTAACCAGAATGATAGAAGAGAACCCGTTTGTGACGGATCAGGAACTTACACGCCAATTGAAGGTGAGTATTCAGACGATTCGTCTTGACAGGCTGGAACTTGGAATACCCGAACTTCGGGAGCGGATGAAACTGATGGCAGAGCTCTCGTATGATCAGGTACGCTCGTTGCCCTTGCATGAGATTATCGGTGATATTGTGGATCTGCAACTGGATAAGAGCGGGATTTCCCTGTTTGAGATTAAGGAAGAACACGTGTTTTCCAGAACAGGGATTGCACGCGGACACTATGTCTTTGCACAGGCCAACTCCTTGGCTGTAGCGATTATTAATGACGAGATCGCGTTGACTGCATCAGCAGACATTCGCTTTGTCCGTTCGGTTCATTTGGGAGAGAAATGTATTGCAAAGGCTTATGTGAGATCGATCCCGGGTCAAAAGGGCAAAGCCAAAGTGGAAGTATTCACTTATGTAGGTGAAGAAATGGTGTTTCAAGGCAACTTTGTAATCTACCATTCAGGTGGAGAAGACAGCGGAGAAGGAGGTCATTTGGAATGAAAATCGTCATTGATGCCATGGGAGGCGACAATGCACCTGCATCAACGGTACAAGGTGCGATTGCCGCAGCCACGGAATGGGCGGATACACAGATCGTCCTGATCGGCGATGAAGCCAAGCTGGAACCTCTTTTGAGTCAGTCAGGTGTGAGACCTGCCAATCTTACGGTCCGGCATGCTTCCGAAGTTATTGGTTCGGATGATGAACCCGTCAAAGCAGTGCGTCGCAAGAAGGATGCCTCCATGGTGGTCGCAGGCCGCATGCTGAAAGAGGGCGAAGCGGACGCGATGATCTCGGCGGGCAATACTGGAGCGCTCATGACAGCGGGTTTGCTTGTTGTAGGTCGCATGGAAGGCATTGAACGTCCGGCGCTTGCGCCTATGATTCCAACGATTGATGATGTAGGTGTGCTTGCGCTGGATCTAGGAGCGAATATGGATGCCAAACCGGAGCACCTTGCACAATATGGCTTGATGGGCAGTTTGTATCGGCAAAAAGTACAGGGCATTGAGTCCCCACGAGTGGGCTTGCTCAATGTAGGAACAGAGCCAGGCAAAGGAAATGAGTTGACCAAACATGCATACCCTTTACTGGAACAACTCCCAATTCGTTTTGTCGGTAATGTTGAGGCACGTGATGTACTGACTGGTGCTTGTGATGTGCTTGTATGTGACGGTTTTGCAGGGAATATCCTGCTGAAGTCGCTGGAAGGCACAGCAGGTGCCATTTTCGCCTTGCTTAAGGAACAATTTTCATCTTCTCTCAAAAGTAAACTGGCTGCAGCTGTACTAATGCCTGAGCTGCGTGGGTTGAAACGAAAGCTGGATTATACGGAGCATGGCGGAGCGCCACTCCTCGGTTTGAGCAGACTAGTTGTGAAAAGTCATGGATCTGCTGATGGCAATGCCATCAAAAATGCTGTGCGCCAAGCTCGGATTGCAGTGCAGAATCACCTGGTAGAGAGCATATCTAAGGAAATTAGCGGGAAGTGAGTGACGATATGAATAATTTGCGCCCAGTAGGGATTATTGGTACAGGGAAATATGTGCCTGAGAAAATTTTGACAAATAGCGATCTGGAGAAAATGGTCGATACCAATGACGAGTGGATCGTCAGTCGTACAGGAATCAAAGAGCGTCACATCGCTGCACCCGATCAGGCAACTTCTGATCTGGCATACGAAGCGGCGATTAAAGCCCTTGAATCTGCAGGGATGACAGGCAGTGATCTTGATCTGATCATTGTTGCAACCATTACACCGGATTCTTCGTTCCCATCGACAGCCTGCATCTTGCAGGACAAATTGGGTGCAAAAGGTGCCGCGGCATTTGATCTGTCGGCTGCTTGTTCCGGATTTGTATACGGTTTGGCTAGTGCTACGAGCTTCATCCAAAGCGGTATGTACAACAATGCACTTGTCATTGGTGCGGACTGCTTGTCTCGTATTACGGATTATACAGACCGTAACACTTGTGTCCTCTTTGGTGATGGAGCAGGGGCGGTAGTCGTTGGTGAAGTTCCGGAAGGTCGCGGATTCAAAGCGTTCGATCTCGGTGCCGAAGGTGCTGGCGGTAGTCTTCTTCAGATGGAAGGCGGCGGTTCCCGTCTGCCTGCTACTGCAGAGACCGTTGAAAATAAAAAACATTACATCAACATGAACGGTCGTGAAGTGTTTAAGTTTGCGGTACGTGTCATGGGGACGGCTACCATTGAGGTATTACGCAAAGCTGGTATGGAGCGTACGGATGTGGATCTGTTTGTTCCTCACCAAGCGAATATTCGGATTATCCAATCTGCGATGCAACGCCTTGAACTTCCTGAAGAAAAGGTTGTAGTCAACGTGGATAAGTATGCAAACACATCTGCTGCTTCCATCCCGCTGGCTCTGGTAGAAGCAGCAGAGGAAGGTCGCATGAAAGCCGGAGATACCGTTCTGATGGTTGGATTCGGTGGCGGTTTGACATGGGGTGCATCGGTACTCATTTGGTAAAATAGACATCTGGGAGATGAATGAGATGGGTAAAATAGCATTTGTATTTCCCGGACAGGGATCACAGGCTGTAGGCATGGCCAAGGACGCGTATGAGTCCGTGCCTGCGGCAACCGAAATTTTTCGCACAGCAGATGAAACATTGGGTTTCTCTCTGAGCAACCTTGTATTTGAAGGACCGGAGACCGAGTTGAAACAGACATCAAATACACAACCGGCTCTGTTGACAGCAAGTATTGCCTTGCTGGAAGCTTTCAAAGAAAAAGGAATTCAGCCTGACTATACGGCTGGACACAGTCTGGGAGAATACAGTGCACTGGTGGCAGCGGGCGTTCTTTCGTTTGCTGACGCAGTGAGCACTGTGCGGGCACGTGGTCAGTATATGGAACAGGCAGTACCGGGTGGACAAGGAGCGATGGCTGCTGTGTTGGGTGCGGATCGGGAAGCGCTGGGGGTGCTTTGCCGTGACGTATCTGAAAGTGGTCATGCGGTTGAACTTGCCAACATTAATTGTCCGGGACAAATCGTCATTTCTGGTGTGAAGGAAGGCGTAGCTGCTGTTGCGGAACGAGTGAAAGAAGCAGGAGGTAAACGCGCCATTGCATTGGAAGTAAGCGGTCCGTTCCACTCTTCATTGATGAAGGGTGCAGCTGAGAAGCTGGCAGAGAAACTGAAAACCGTTACGTTCTCACCGGCAGCGGTCCCTGTAGTCGCTAATGTGACTGCAAGACCTGCAGAGGATGGACAGGTTCAGGATTTGTTGACAGCTCAGGTCTATTCTCCTGTATTATGGGAAGACAGTGTGACATGGCTTATTGAGCAAGGTGTGGATACGTTCATCGAGATTGGATCTGGCAGTGTATTGACCGGTTTGATTAAAAAAACAGATAAAACCGTAAAACTGTACAATGTGAACAGTCTTGAAACGCTCGAAGCAACGGCAAGTGAATTAGAAGGAATTATATGAGTTAAACTAAACTTTTTACACGAGAACGGAGAGGACAGAAAAAAACTGAAGAAGCGGAGCGTTCGCCTTTATCACCGGATTTTCCCTTTATAAAAGGGAATCAAAAAAATCTGGGGATAACAGCGATGGGAAGTTTATTCTGTCATCGGAGTGGCAAGTGTAAACATTCTTTGGTTGAACTGATATAGATTTGGGGAAAGGAGGAATGATTATGTCTAAACCATTAGAAGGTAAAAATGCACTTGTTACCGGGGCATCCCGGGGCATTGGGCGCAGTATTGCACTGGCACTTGCAGAAGCTGGAGCGAACGTAGCCGTGAATTATGCGGGTAGCCAAGCGGCAGCTGAGGAAGTGGCAGAAGCGATTCGTGCCAAAGGAGTCAAGGCGATTACACTTCAAGCCAATGTTGGCCTGATGGATGAAGCTGAACAAATGGTCAAAGCTACACTCGAAGCATGGGGCAACGTTGATATTCTGGTGAACAATGCTGGAATTACCCGTGATAATCTGATCATGCGTATGAAAGAGGAAGAATTCGATCAGGTTATTGAAACCAATCTCAAAGGTGTGTTTAACTGCCTTAAGGCGGTTACACGTCCAATGATGAAACAACGGTCGGGAAGAATTATCAATATCTCCTCGGTTGTAGGTGTGCTCGGTAATGCTGGACAAGCGAACTATGTTGCTGCCAAAGCAGGAGTCATTGGCCTGACAAAGGCATCTGCTCGTGAACTGGCTTCTCGTGGAATCACAGTTAACTGTGTTGCGCCAGGTTTCATTGAGACAGATATGACAAAAGAGTTGTCCCAGGAGCTGGTGGACGGTATGCTAAGTGGTATTCCGTTGTCCCGTTTGGGTCAGCCGGATGAAATCGCTGGTGTAGTCACTTTCCTGGCTTCACAGGCTTCATCTTATATGACAGGGCAGACGTTGCATGTCGATGGTGGCATGTACATGTAATTCTTCCCGGACTTGATCAATAGTCGGGGAACAGGCGCTGGACGATCCGAAATGCCGGAAAAAGGCCGGGTTCCCCGGCCGGGAGCCGCATATGTCTTCTATGGCATTTTGCCTGCGATTCTCGTATAATACCAAAGAAGGAGGTGAACCGGATGTCCGATGTATTGGAGCGTGTAAAACGCATCGTCGTCGACCGCTTGGGCGCAGACGAAGCTGAAGTTACACTTGAAGCATCTTTCAAAGAAGATTTGGGTGCTGATTCTTTGGATGTAGTGGAATTGGTCATGGAATTGGAAGATGAATTTGATTTGGAAATCTCTGATGAAGATGCAGAAAAAATCACGACCGTAGGTGAAGTTGTAAACTACATACAATCTCATACCTAAAGTCATTTTTAGTCCCGCACATGTTTTCGAACAGGCGGGACTTCTCATCATTCATTGGTTTTTCTCATTCCGCATGCAGCTCTACTCAAGCAGGCTATCTTGGTTGAGTAGATGTCTGTTTGCGGATATTCCCACAAAATACTTGCGTAATGCAGTCGATATAGAGGTGACTCGGTTTGAAACAAAGAGTAGTAATTACCGGAATGGGCGTAATGACATCGCTCGGAAAAGATTTGGAAACGTTCTGGGGCAGTTTAATGGCAGGAAAGTCCGGAATTTCTCAGATTGAGGCGTTTGATGTTAGTGAATACACGACACAGATTGCAGCCGAGATCAAGGATTTCAACCCGGAAGAATATATGGATCGCAAGGATGCTCGCAAAATGGACCGTTTTGTACAGTTCGCTGTGGCAGCCGGCTTCAAAGCCGTTGAAGACAGTGGTCTGAAAATTAACGAGAATATTGATGCAGAGCGTTTCGGTGTATCCATCGGATCAGGTATTGGTGGATTGGGTACGTGGGAGGACCAACATAATGCATTATTGCAAAAAGGTCCAAAACGGGTAAGCCCATTCTTTATTCCCATGATGATCTCCAACATGGCTTCAGGCCAAATGTCGATTTCCCTTGGTGCCAAAGGTCCTAACATTAACGTTGTTACCGCTTGTGCAACAGGTACACACTCCATCGGAGATTCCTTCAAGCTGATTGCTAATGGTGATGCAGATGCCATGATCTGTGGTGGTGCGGAAGCAACAATCAGACCAACGGGTCTTGCAGGGTTCTGTGCGATGCGCGCAATGTCTACACGTAATGATGATCCTGCGAAGTCAAGCCGTCCTTTTGATACAGAACGTGATGGTTTTGTTATGGGCGAAGGCGCTGGTGTTATGATTCTGGAATCCCTGGAACATGCTCAAAAACGTGGTGCACGCATTTATGGTGAAGTGATCGGTTACGGTCTGACAGGTGATGCACATCACATGACAGAACCAGATCCGGATGGAGCAGCACGTTGCATGAAGATGGCACTTCGTAATGCAGGTATTGAGCCTGAAGAAGTGGACTACATTAATGCACACGGAACTTCGACGCCTGTAGGCGACAGATCCGAAACGCTTGCGATCAAAAAGGCGTTTGGTGATCATGCGTACAAGCTCGCCGTGAGTTCCACTAAATCCATGACGGGCCACATGCTTGGCGCTGCTGGTGGTGTAGAAGCGGTTATCTGCGGATTGTCACTGACACATCAGACACTGGCTCCAACGATTAACCTGGAAAATCAGGATCCGGAATGTGATCTGGATTATGTACCAAATGTTCCACGTCAAACCAAAGTTAATATTGCCATGTCCAATTCATTTGGATTCGGCGGTCACAATGCCACCATTATTCTCAAAAAATTTGAAGCATAAGGGGCTAGTTCGTTTGAGTGAAGATCTGAAGCAGTTACAACATAAACTTCAAATCAAATTTGACAACAGGCAGCTTTTAAAACAAGCGTTTACCCATGCTTCTTATGTAAACGAACACCGGTTCAGTCAGCATCAGGACAACGAGCGTCTGGAGTTTCTGGGCGATGCCGTGCTGGAACTGACTGTATCGGAGTACTTGTATCATTTGTATCCTAACCGTCCGGAAGGTGAATTAACTAAGCTGCGGGCATCCATTGTCTGTGAGCCTTCCCTCGTCAAATTTGCTGAAGTGTTGGGTTTTGGGCAGTATGTACTTCTTGGTAAAGGTGAGGAACTAACTGGAGGACGGACACGGCCGGCTCTGCTGGCGGATGTGTTTGAATCTTTCATTGGTGCATTATATCTGGATCAGGGGCTTGCGCCTGTTCGGACATTTCTTGATCAGCATGTCTTCCCATTAATCGTATTGGGCAGCAAGCTGCAAATGAGTGATTACAAAACGGAACTGCAGGAACTTACTCAGCATCACAATATGGGAGCTTTGGAATACCGTATCGTTGAGGAACGGGGACCTGCCCATGAACGTGAGTTTGTCTCGGAGGTCCACATGGGTCAAGAAAGGCTTGGCAGAGGTACAGGACGTTCCAAAAAGGAAGCGGAACAACAGGCTGCATCTGCAGCACTTGATCGACTGAAGCTTCCGGAAGCCGGAGCTTAACCGATAGCGCATAGACAAACGAAGAGCAAAGAGCAGCCCGCGGGTCCGCCCCGGCGGAAGTAATCGGCCGGACTGCTTTTTGCTCTTTTTTTTGTAGAGAGGTTCAGGAGAAGGTTACCTGATCGTTAACTAAATAAGTGAACTTTATTTTGGTTCAATTTATTTAGGCGCTGGAATGCAATACTTGAAATTTGCAAGAGGAGGTGACGAGAAACCCTATGTTTTTAAAACGGATTGAATTGGGTGGATTCAAGTCATTCGCCGACAAAACGGAGATGGAGTTCGTTCGTGGCATTACGGCTGTTGTAGGTCCGAACGGAAGTGGAAAGAGTAATATATCGGATGGAATTCGCTGGGTTCTGGGGGAACAAAGTGCTAAGTCGCTGCGTGGTGGCAAAATGGAAGATATCATCTTTGCAGGTAGTGACGCACGGAAAGCCGTTAATTTCGGTGAGGTGTCGCTAACACTTGATAACGAGGATCACGCACTTGCATTGGATTTTGGTGAGGTGACGGTGACTCGTCGTGTACATCGCAGCGGAGATAGTGAATATTTTATCAACAAACAATCTTGTCGTTTGAAGGATATCACGGAGCTGTTTATGGATACCGGCATCGGTAAGGAAGCCTACTCGATTATTGGACAGGGGCGAATCGAAGAGATTCTGAGTACCCGTTCAGAGGATCGCAGAGGTATCTTTGAAGAAGCTTCAGGTATCGTTAAATATAAATCCCGCAAGCGGGATGCGACGCGCAAACTGGATGAGACAGAGCAAAATTTGCTGCGTATTCATGATCTGGTGACTGAACTGGAAGATCAGATTGGACCGCTAAAGGAACAATCGGAGAAAGCGATCCACTATAAGGAACTTCGTTCTCAGCTCAAATCGCAGGAAATTTCCATGTATGTGTACCAGATCGAACAGATTCATGCGTCCTGGAGTAAAGCGAACGAGCGCCTGCAATCGCTAAAACAGGAAGAGGTTGGACTGGCGGCGATTGTCTCTACGCATGATGCCAAGCTGGAAAATGACCGGAATGCGTTGCGTATCCTGGAAACAGAGACAGAGCAACTGCAAGCTGCTTTATTGCAATTCAGTGAAGCGACGGAGAAAAGTGAAGGGCTTGGAGAATTGCTCAAGGAGCGCTCGCACCATCTGCAAACGAATCAGGAGCAGCTCAAAGTAACGCTTGCCGCCAGTGAAGAGAGACATCGCGAACGGGAAACCGAGCTGCTTGCACTGCGTGAGAAGTTTGGCAAACTTGAGCATGAACTGAATGATGTGAGAAATCAGTTGTCCCAAGAAGAAGCCAAACTCATCGGTGTCACAGGTGGCATTAGTCAACAGCAAGAGGAAAGCCTCAAAGGCAACTTGCTGGAACTGATGAATCAGATGGCTCAGACACGAAATGAAATTCGTTATGTGGACCAGCAGAAAGAAACGCTGGAGCGCAGAATGAATCGCGCGGCTGAGGAATCGGGCAAATGGGAAGATCAAAAAGAGACACTGGAAAGTCGTAAAGCGGACATTGAGAAAAAAGTTGTTCGTTTGGGCAAAGAAATCAGTGATCTACGTGGTGGATACATTACGGAAAGTGAACGACTCCAGTCGCTGCAGAAGCTGCTTGAAGAAAGTCGGGGTACGGTCCGTAAATGGGAACAGAAGCGTGAAGCTCAAGTTTCCCGCCGCGATACGATGAAAGAGATGCAGGATGATTTTGACGGATTCATGCTGGGTGTCAAGGAGGTTCTCAAGGCTTCACGTAAAGGTACGCTGAGCGGTGTTCATGGAGCTGTGGCTGAACTCGTAAAAGTTCCCGAGAAGATCGAACTTGCGGTAGAAACAGCAATGGGAGCATCCTTGCAGCATGTGGTCATGGAAAATGAATCAGTTTCCAGACAGGCAATTGCTTTTCTGAAGCAACGCCAGTTGGGGCGTGCAACGTTCCTGCCTCTGGATGTCATTCGTCCTCGTGCCATTGGAGCGGCTGAACGTTCTATGATTGAAGGTATGGAGGGTTTTGTGGGGATCGGTGCTGATCTTGTACAATTCGAATCCAAGTATGCTTCAATCATTGGCAGCTTGCTCGGTAATGTTATTATTGCCGAAACGTTGGAGGTCGCCAATAAAATTGCGGCTCGCTGTCAGTATCGTTTCCGGGTTGTGACGCTTGAAGGTGACGTGGTCAATGCGGGTGGTTCCATGACAGGTGGTAGCCAGCACAAGAAAAATGTGAGTCTGCTCAGCCGGAAACGGCAGCTGGACCAGCTCGACCAGGATATTTTGGATACGGAAAATCAAATCGTGAAACTGCATCGCAGTGTGGATGATGTAAAAGTCCAACTGGAACAGTGTCAGGACAAACTGGATGAACTTCGTCAGTCCGGTGATGATACCCGAAATGCAGAACAGCAGGCTTCGATGGAAATGAAACAGGTAGAGCATGAGCTTCGCCATGTGCTTGAACAGGTTGCCGTTGCCGGGCAGGAGAAGAGCGGCTTTACCGAAGAGATCAAAGAGCTGGATACGGCTCGGATCGTCGCTGTGAAGAAGCTGGAGCAGCTTGAAGAGGAAGAAAAAGCGACTCATCGTGCCATTCATGCAGCTGAGTTTGCTCGGAAAGCCAATGAATCCGCGAAGGAAGAATTGCAGAGCCAACTCACCGAATTGAAAGTGCGTGAAGGCAAGCTGGATCAGGAGCGATTCTCCAATGGAGAACAATTGCGACGTCTGGAGCGGGAAGTAGAGTCGCTGGTGAAAGATCTTCGTCAGAATCGCACGTTGCTGGCTTCGATGGAAGCAGATCTCAAGAAAACACAGACCGAGAGTGTTAAACAGATTGAAGATCTGAACCAGTATAAGCTGAAAAAAGCGGAAGCTTCTCAGGATCTGGACTTCAAACGTGCTGCCCGAAGTGAGTTGTCGAAAAAGCTTGAGCTTGCCGAGAGCGAAACGAAGGAACAGCGCACGCAGTTAAAAGCTGTGGAAGAACAGATGCGACAGACGGAAATTTCCGTGAACCGGTTGGATGTTGAGCTGGAAAATATACTGCGAAAGCTGACGGATGAATACGAACTGGGCTATGAACTGGCCAAAGAGCGTTATCCTGTACCGGAAGACGTGGAGCATACACAGGCAGAGGTACAGAAGCTGAAGCGCAGTATATCCGCCCTGGGTGATGTGAACCTGGGAGCGATTGAGGAGTTCCAGCGAGTCAATGAGCGATACGAGTTCCTGAGTGAACAGAAGAATGACCTGGTGGAAGCTAAAACAACGTTGTATCAGGTTATTCGGGAAATGGAAGACGAGATGGCGAAGCGATTCAAGATTACGTTTGATGCCATCCGCCGTGAGTTCGGTACCGTGTTTAGCAAGCTGTTTGGCGGGGGACGTGCTGACCTTGTTCTGATGGACCCGGAGCGCTTGCTTGAAACGGGAATAGATATCGTGGCTCAGCCACCAGGCAAGAAACTGCAAAACCTGCAACTGTTATCCGGTGGGGAACGGGCTTTGACGGCGATGGCTTTATTATTTGCTATTCTGCATGTCAAACCGGTACCATTCTGCGTGCTGGATGAAGTTGAGGCAGCGCTGGACGAAGCTAACGTGGTACGTTTTGCCCAGTACTTGCGTGAATTCTCCGAACAGACACAGTTTATCGTTGTTACCCATCGTAAAGGTACGATGGAAGAGGCAGATGTGCTGTACGGTGTTACAATGGAAGAGGGCGGTGTATCCAAGCTCGTTTCGGTTAAACTGGAAGATGAGGAAGCAGTAATTGCCTGATCTGATCCAAACCTGCGAGACAAACGAACTCATTGTAATCATTGAAAATCATTCAGATTGAGCATTTTTGCAAAACCGCTTAGATTATGTACACGATGGAGGGGCTTTATGAGTTTTTTTAAAAAGCTTAGAGACAGCATTGCAAGCAAAACGGAGTCGGTCACCAAACAGTTTAAGGATGGATTGGAAAAGACACGTAAAGGGTTAGTGGAAAAAGTGTCGGATCTCGTAATCCGTCGCAAAAAAATCGATGAAGAGTTCTATGAAGAACTGGAAGAGATTTTGATCGGAGCAGACGTTGGTGTGAATACAGTCATGAATCTGATCGAAGACCTGCGCGTTGAGGTGAAAAAACGCAAAATTGAGGATGCGGCTGAGCTGCAGCCTGTATTGTCCGAGAAACTGACGGGTCTTCTTCGCGGTGAACAGAATAACGAATTGAAAATGAACCCGGATGGCATTACCGTCATTTTGTTTGTTGGTGTTAACGGTGTTGGTAAAACAACAACGATTGGCAAGCTGGCACATCGATTTAAACAACAAGGTAAAAAAGTCATCATGGCAGCTGGAGATACGTTCCGTGCCGGAGCCATTGAACAGCTGGAAGTATGGGGGCAACGTGCCGGTGTCGATGTGATCAAACAGCAATCTGGTTCTGATCCAGCAGCGGTTATGTATGATGCGGTACAAGCAGCGAAACAACGGGGTGCGGATGTTCTGCTCTGTGATACAGCAGGTCGTCTGCAAAACAAATCTAACCTGATGGACGAGCTTAACAAGATCTATCGTGTCATTCAGCGTGAAATTCCGGATGCTCCGCATGAAGTACTGATGGTACTGGATGCAACAACAGGTCAAAATGCTTTAAACCAGGCTAAACTTTTCGGTGAGAAAAGCGGTGTAACTGGCCTCGTACTGACGAAACTGGATGGAACAGCCAAAGGGGGGATCGTTGTTGCGATCCGTCAGGAGCTGGACTTGCCTGTGAAGCTCGTAGGACTGGGTGAGAAAATTGATGATCTGCAGCCGTTTGATTCGGAGCAATTTGTGCATGCCTTGTTCGCCGGATTGATCCAAGAACAGCCAGCGGAAAGTGCTGAAGAAGAGGAAGCTAATTCCTAGAATCATTAATAATAGAATGAATTAATAATGTTAACCGTATTGCCAGTGATATACGTGATAAGTGTCACGTGTAATGTCACTGGCAATACGTGTATAATGGAGGAATAAAGCAGGCAATGTTAAAGGGTTAGAAAGGACGGTTGAAAATGGCCAATACGTATACCTATTCTCGCCGTGAAGAAGTCGCCAATGCGGTGACACATGGAATCGGCGCTGCACTCAGTGTAGCTGCACTGGTGATATTGATTGTATTTTCAAGTATGAAAGGCACGGCTTGGCATGTGGTCAGTTTCACGATCTACGGAATCACCATGCTGTTGCTCTATACAAGTTCTACACTCGTGCATGCATGGAAAGATGGAAAAGTGAAAGATTTATTTGAGATTTTCGACCATTCTTCCATTTATTTATTTATTGCGGGATCGTACACTCCGCTTTTGTTTATTGCTGTTCGCGGTACACTTGGATGGACCCTGTTTGGCATAATCTGGGGTATCGCATTATTCGGCGTGATCTTTAAGGCATTTTTTACGAAAAAGTTTCTATTCATGTCCACGATTTTCTATATTGCGATGGGCTGGCTGATCGTTATTGCCTGGCAACCTCTTATGGCGGCCATTCCTACAGGCGGCATTGTGTTGCTGGTTGCTGGAGGCCTGATGTATACACTTGGTACGCTCTTTTATGTATGGCGTGGATTTCCGTACCACCATGCGATTTGGCATCTCTTTGTGTTAGCAGGCAGTATTCTTCATTTCTTTATGGTACTGCTGTACCTGACACCACTTCGTTAGAACACCATAGACGGATGCATCTCCACGGACTGAGACGCATTCGTTTTTTCTTCTACATAGAGGTGGGTCGCAGGGACACAGATAGAATTTGCTTGTAGTGAAGAAGGGCATAAACTACCCGTTAAACATCGAAATAACGTATCATCAGAGCTGTTTTTATTGTGACAAGTATTTTTGCTTGACAACCTGATTTGTTTTAGGTATTATTAGGAACGTTGCAAGAGTGTAAAGTGTTTTTCCTTGACGAAGGGAGTGCCCCGATGTGAGTCAAGAAAATCGGCTTGAGAAGACAAACCGGATTAACTTGCTGTTTGCTTTTTATGAATTGTTACTTACCGAGAAACAGCAGACTTTTCTAAAGTATTACTTTCATGACGATTTCTCACTTGGTGAAATTGCAGCCGAGTTTGAGATCAGCCGCCAGGCGGTATACGAGCATATCAAGCGTGCCGAACAAGTGCTGGAAAATTACGAAAGCAAGCTGGGCTTGCTGGAAAAGCATGAACGGCGTAATCGCAATCTTGAAGATTTGCAAAATGCATTGGAACGCGCAGGCGTCTCCATTGATAACAACAAACAAATACACGATATCGTTGCTCAGCTTAGTGAATGAAATATTGGCTGAGCGGAACGTATCGGTCTTGCAAACAGTATTAAAGCTTAAGGAGGTGGGATCATGGCATTTGAAGGATTAACGACCCGATTACAGAATGTGTTCAGCAAGCTGCGCGGCAAAGGCAAGGTGTCTGATGAAGATGTAGCCGAGGCTATGCGCGAGGTACGTCTGGCATTGCTCGAAGCGGATGTAAACTTCAAAGTGGTCAAGGAATTCATCGCCAAGGTGAAAGAGAAGGCTGTTGGCAAAGAAGTGATGGAGAGCTTCACGCCAGGAATGGTCATCATCGACATCGTTAACAAGGAACTAACGGATTTGATGGGTGGAAGCCAAGCGAAACTGGCTAAAGCGAACAAACCGCCTACGGTGCTGATGATGGTTGGTTTGCAGGGTGCTGGTAAAACAACCACATCGGGTAAACTGGCTAAAATGCTGCAAAAGCAAAACAGCAGACCATTGCTTGTTGCAGGAGATATTTATCGTCCCGCAGCGATCAAACAGTTGCAAGTACTTGGCGAGCAGATCAAAGCGCCGGTATTCACACTGGGAGATCAGACAAGCCCTGTTGAGATCGCACGTCAAGGTCTTCAACATGCGAAGGATAACGGTAATGACTATGTTATTATCGATACAGCTGGACGTCTGCATGTTGATGAAGAACTGATGGAAGAACTTCGCCAGATTCACAGCGTAGTGAATCCGGATGAAGTACTGCTTGTTGTAGACAGCATGACAGGTCAGGATGCGGTTAACGTAGCAGAACACTTTAACCAGCAGCTTAATCTGACCGGGGTTGTCCTGACCAAGCTGGATGGAGATACTCGTGGTGGTGCTGCGCTTTCCGTCAAAGCAGTTACGGGTTGTCCAATCAAGTTTGCTTCCCTTGGAGAGAAACTTGACGCTTTGGAGCCGTTCCACCCGGAACGTATGGCTTCACGGATCCTCGGTATGGGTGATATGTTATCTCTGATTGAGAAAGCACAATTAAACATTGATACCGATAAAGCCAAGGAAATGGAACGGAAGATGCGTAATGCAGAATTCACGTTTGAAGATTTCCTGGAGCAGATGGATCAAGTGAAAAAGCTGGGACCAATCGACCAGATCATGGATATGATTCCCGGCATGGGCAAGATGAAACAAGCCAAGGATCTGAAGGTTGATGATAAACAGATGGGCCGGATCGAAGCGATCGTTTACTCAATGACGACCGAAGAGAAACGTAACCCGGACATGATCAACCATAGCCGCCGGAAGCGTATTGCTACCGGAAGCGGAACATCTCTGGCTGAAGTAAATCGTCTGATCAAGCAATTTGATGAGATGCGCCGCATGATGAAACAGTTCTCGGATATGATGGGACCTAAAGGCGGCGGTAAAAATAAAGCTATGAAGCAGCTTAAAGGTATCGGTAAAGGAATGAAGTTTCCTTTCCGTTGATTTAAGCGAAGCTGGATCATATACAGATTTCATTGAAGGAGGTGAATTTTCAAATGGCAGTTCGTATTCGTCTGAAACGTATGGGTGCTCACAAAGCTCCTTTCTACCGCGTAGTGGTATCGGATTCCCGTTCCCCACGTGACGGTCGTTTTATCGAGGAGATCGGTTACTACAACCCGGTTGAACAACCGGCTGTTGTTAAGATCGATGAAGATAAAGCATTGGCATGGCTTCAAAACGGTGCACAAGCATCTGACACTGTCCGCAACTTGCTTAGCAAAGCGGGCGTGATGAAGAAGTTCCACGAGTCTAAATTATCTAAATAAAGTGCTGATTCGGAGGGTCATCTATGGAAGAATTAGTAAGCATAATTGCTAAGGCTTTAGTCGATCATCCGGAAGATGTGACGGTTCGGACGGTTGAGAAAGACCGGCTTGTCGTTTATGAGTTAACCGTTCATCCTGACGATGTCGGGAAGGTAATTGGTAAACAGGGACGAATCGCGAAATCACTTCGTACGGTCGTCACATCAGCAGCAGTTAAGATGGATAAACGGGTTACCGTTGATATCATATCTTAAAGATATACGAAAGGGGGTTAGGATGCATGTCCTAGCCCCTTTTCGTGCATGCTGAAACTTAAATAATATGATTGAAATAGCTCGTTAAGTATGATTATTTGCGGAAGTAGTGAAGGGTACGGAATCGATTCTGAAGAAGCGTCAGCGCTCGCCTTTATCACCGGATTTTCACCTTTAAAAATAATTAAAAAAATTAGGGGATAACAGCGATCCGAAGAACGATCCGTAACCGGAACGGTCGCATGGAGATCATCAAATATGAGTACCATATGAATGGATTTTAGGAGGAATTATGGCAGAGTTTATGAATGTAGGTAAAATCGTTAATACGCATGGAATTCGCGGTGAGGTGAGAATCATGCCTATAACCGATTTCCCAGAAGTGCGTTTCGCGAAAAATGCAGAGTTGTTTTTCTTTACACCAGATAATCATCCAGTCATGGTTAACGTGGAATCTGCACGTTTGCATAAAAATATGTATATTCTTCGTCTGAAAGAGTATGGCAATATTAATGAAGTAGAGAAGTTTAAAGGCGGTATGGCCAAAGTGTTAAAAGAGAACCTCGCTGAGCTGGAGGAAGGTGAATACTACTTCCATCAAATCGTTGGGTGTTCGGTTATCACCGAAGAGGGTGAAACGCTTGGAACTATCTCTGAAATTTTGACTCCGGGTGCCAATGATGTATGGGTTGTCAAAACGCCAGCAGGTAAAGAAGTGCTGATTCCCGTTATTGATGATGTAGTACTTGATGTGGACATCGAACAGCAGCAAGTGAAGATTCACCTGATGGAAGGGCTGCTGTAACATGAAAGTGGATGTATTAACACTCTTCCCGGAGATGTTTGATGGCGTATTCGGAGCAAGCATTCTGGGTAAAGCCCAAACGAAGGGGCTGGTGTCCCTCGGTGCAACCAACTTCCGTAATTATGCCACAAATAAACATAATACGGTCGATGATGCTCCTTACGGTGGGGGTGGAGGCATGGTGCTAAAACCAGATCCGATTTTTGCTGCTGTTGAAGATGTACTGGAGCAACGCGGAGAAGCCGCGGCAACCATGAAAGCTCCACGTATCATTTTAATGTGTCCGCAAGGTGAGACGTTTACACAGAAAAAAGCAGAAGAACTTGTACAGGAAGATCATTTGATTTTTATATGTGGACATTATGAAGGTTACGATGAGCGAATTCGCGAATTTCTCGTGACGGATGAACTATCCATTGGTGATTACGTGCTCACTGGTGGGGAATTGCCTGCTATGGTTGCGATCGACAGCATCGTACGCCTTATTCCCGGTGTGCTTGGCAATGAGACAAGTGCTGTGACGGATTCATTCAGTACTGGACTCCTCGAATATCCACACTACACACGTCCACCCGAGTTTAGGGGCATGAAAGTACCGGATATGCTGTTGTCGGGACATCATCTGAACATTGAGGCATGGCGCAGAGAACAGTCGTTGCTTCGTACGCTGGAGCGCAGACCGGAGATGTTGGAAACGGCTGATCTGACGGATAAAGAACGTATTTGGTTGAAAAAGATACGCTCAAACCGTAAACATAGCACAGAATAAGTATATGTATCGTATAAACACGTAAATATATCTTTTTATAGAGTTTGAAAAAGCCAACCTTGATACCAAAGGTTGGCTTTTCTTATGTGTTTTGTAAAGAAAGCTGGATATTCATTGGGTAATTCTATAAAATGGAGGTATATTTTAAAACTAAGTTTCACTAAATGAAACCAAAGGCGGTGTAAGAATGAATTACAATATTATTGATCTTGATCATATTCAGCTCGCAGCACCAGAAGGCTGTGAAGAGGAGGCACGTCATTTTTTCAATAAAGTTCTGGGCTGGACGGAGATTCCCAAACCTGAAATTCTGAGAAAACGGGGTGGTGTATGGTTCGAGTGTGGCAGACACCAAGTGCATATTGGGGTACAAAAAGATTTTATTCCCGCCACAAAAGCTCATCCGGCATTTCATGTACAACATTTGGATCAGTTACGTGATCATCTCATTCATAACCAAATTCATATTGTCGATGACGAAGCAAGAGTAGATGAAGGTGTAAGACGTTTTTATATAAATGATCCTTTTGGCAATCGTCTTGAGTTTTTAGAGTGGGCTTAAAATCATTCGTTTAAATCGTTTAATTACGTAGGCACTTTTTTGCAACTTTGAACATTTTTGCATGACCACATAATAGGGTTGTAAAAAATAGGGGTTTTCTTTATGGTGAACTCAGCTGGATTTGAATAACAACGATAAGCTGAGGAGGAAGATGATGAGCATTCAGCCTTATGAAATCGCCAGTCTAAATATTAGCCAAGCCGGAGAACGCTGCAAAATGCTTTTAGGAGATCTAAACGGGGATGGCAGACTTGAAATGTTGCTGGTACAGGCAGATGGGGGTATAGACGATCGGTATGTCCCGCATCAGGTATGTTGTTTGACTGCGTTTGATCTGGAAGGAACATTACTATGGCAGGTCGGAACTCCTGATCCCGATGCAGGGGGTCCGGGTTCAGACTATCCCGCTCAGGTCGCAGATTGGGATGGAGATGGAAATAATGAAGTGTTGTGTGTGATGGACAAACAATTTCTCGTGTTGGATGGCCGGACCGGAGAGATCAAAGAAACACGTGATCTGCCAGGTGATGAAGCACATGACTGCATTATTCTCGCCAACCTGACGGGTAACCAGCATAGAATGGACATTATACTGAAAGACCGCTATAAGACGTTGTGGGCACTCGACCATGATTTTAATTTGTTATGGAAGCATGAAGGGAATCCAGGACATTTTCCATGGGTATACGATATCGATGGAGATGGGAAAGATGAAGTGATGGCCGGATATGACATGCTGGATCATGATGGGACATTATTATGGTCTTGTCAGAATCTCGATGATCATGCTGACTGTATATGGTTTGGCGACGTTGACGTTGATGGGCAAGTCGAGGTTGTCATTGGTGGCAGTGTTACGGTCATGATGGACCGCTACGGAAATGAGAAATGGCGTTATGAAGATTCAATTGAATCACAGCATATTGCGTTAGGCCATTTTTGTACTGGAATGGAAGGTTTACAGATTGCAGGTCTGGACCGGATTGTCCGGGGGGATGAGCATGGTAAGGATGGAATGTTCATGCTGGATAGCGCTGGTAAAGAAATTTGGAAAGAAAACCGCACAACTCGGGGCTGGTTAACCATTATAGAGCCTGTGTGTAACTGGGATGAGGGTGGACTCGATTATATTTTGGCGTATCGCCGAGGGGGAGATGTGTTGCCTTCTTTGGTAGATGGAGATATGAAAACGGTTACTGAATTCCCGAAAGAGGGATATGCGGTACATGCAGACCTGGTTCAGACGGGGAAAGAGCAGATCATCATCTATGACGCAGAGGAAGCAGTGATTTATTCCAGCTCTCCGATGACATTATCACTTACCGATGCAAAAAGAGCCAAGCCTCAGCTCAAAAGGCTGTATAGCTCGACTCTGTATCCGGGCGGTGAAGTTAAAATCTAGATTTTACTGATCATTCTCCGATGCAGGTAATTCGTTCTGCGGATTGGATTTGGGTTGAAGCAACGTCGCCAAATCAGTACCTGTCGTGACCGTCAAGCGAGGCAGCCTCATGGGATGATCTCCTGGATGCACAAATCCAGACTTTACGGTAAAGGCCATGCGATATCCATGTTGTTGTAACTTGTAGATCATCTGTGTGCTGGTATAACCAAAAGGATAGGCCAAATAAGGTGTGTCTATTCCGATTTCCTTCATTTGCTGGATATCATCATCCAGAAGACTGGTGTCCAGACCGACAGGTACGCTGGTCCCACAGCGCATAAATCCCTTATGATGCAGGTTATAGGTATGGCTGTTGAACTCAAATACGTCGGTTGCTGCCTGCATCTCTGGCTTGGAGATGAAACTGTTGATGGCGGGCTCAAATACCGAAGGTTGATCCTGAATTTTACTGCCTATGACAAACAGCGAGGCATGAAAATTATATTTCTGAAGCACAGGGTAAGCTAAAGTATAATTGTTCTGGTATCCGTCATCAAAGGTAATCACAATGGACTTCTGTGGCAGGGAAATCTTCCCGCTAACATATTGTTCAAGCTGATTCAATGTAATCGAGCGGTAGCCTTCATCATGCAGGTATTTCATATTTTGCTCAAAATCCTCCAGATTAATGATGGATTTATTATCTGTCTCGTGATTATTCAGTTTGGGCTCTATGTAATGATACATCAGCACAGGAACTTCTGTAGCGGTACCTTGTTCAATCCTAAAGTTAGAACGATCCAGCGCAGATTGGCTAGAGAAGTCAGTGTGTGACAGCTCGAATGCTTTGCGTTTGACTATGTCCCAGGATGTGCAGGCTTTGTGTGACAGTGCATTCGTTGGGTGAGTTACGGCATATGAATATAGTGTAATGGAGCATGTGAGCATGGCGAGTAGGGCAAGTGTGATCTTTTTCCAATATTTCATAAGTCTTGGGATTCTCCTTTTAAAGTGGTCAATAAGTTATATCATAGACGATATTACTACACTGGAAGTTACAGTATTTTTTCCTGTATTAGGTTGACTTGCAGATGAGAGCGTTGATTCACTTTCCATACGGGAGAATGTATTTTAGAATGAAGTTAACATGTGATGGATGAGTTTCAGAGTGGCAGATTGAACAATAGGCATTTGTTTAATTTCTCTTGTGTTTTGATATGCTGCGTGATACAATAAGTCTGTTATGTGGAATACGGCGGTCCTCTATGGATGATGAAGGAGACAAGGTGATCTCTGGAAGAAGTATGAACGCCTGTATGGAAGGAGGGAGTCATAGATGAATATCGTTCAAGCGATTACACAAGAACAACTTCGCAAGGATCTTCCGAGTTTTCGTCCTGGTGACACTTTGAAAGTGCACGTTAAGGTAATCGAGGGAACTCGCGAGCGTATCCAATTGTTCGAAGGTGTTGTGATTAAACGCCGTGGTGGTGGAATCAGTGAGACTTTTACAGTTCGTAAAATTTCTTACGGTGTAGGTGTGGAAAGAGCTTTCCCGCTTCATTCCCCTAAAATCGATAGAATCGAAGTGGCTCGCCGTGGTAAAGTTCGTCGTGCGAAGCTTTATTATCTTCGTGAACTACGCGGTAAAGCAGCGAGAATTAAAGAAATTCGTTAATATAACGGATACCGGGAAGGGCTTGGAGACAAGCCCTTTTCGTTTTTGTCCGGGAAAAGTTGAACCGGAGGTACACTTCCGAGTAAAATGGTATGGCAACACATGCGGGGAATAGTCCGGGAGGCTTGTAAAATCAGTTATTGATAACATTTGAATTGTGGATTAAATGTACTGTAATGCTTGGTGTAAGATTACATAACTGATGTGAATGTTTTGTATCCATCCATTGAGTTATTGGAACGATACAGAATGCTGGATGTGTGTACTGCTATAAACATGTACTGTGAAGAGAGGAAGATCTTGAATGGAACAAGAAGTTCAACATGACCGGGGCAATCCTGCCGAAGAGAAAGATAGTCGATCCAAAAAAGCCAAAAATGAAATTGTTGAATGGCTTAAAGCCATTGTTATCGCATTAGTTCTCGTCATTCTCATTCGGTGGTTGCTCTTCAAACCGTTTGTTGTGGACGGTCCGTCCATGCAGCCGAACTTTGAAACGGGTGAACGTGTGATCGTCAACGAAATCTTATATGATATCAGAGAACCGAAGCGCGGTGAAGTTATCGTCTTCCACGTACCATCCGAAGGTCGAGATTTCATTAAACGTGTTATTGCTGTAGAAGGTGATACCGTTGAGGTTCAAGACGATACCGTGATGGTTAACGGTAAAAAGGTTGATGAAACGTATATTCAAGGAGCCATTGATGCAGCTGAAGCAAATGGTGGAACCTATAATGTGAAGGATTTCCCGAATGAACAGTTCCCTGATGGCAAAGTGCCGGCAGGTCATGTGTTTGTCATGGGAGATAACCGTCCAAATAGTACAGACAGCCGTATGATCGGTTATGTTTCGTTAAAAGATATTATTGGTCGTGCAGATGTGATTTTCTGGCCGATCGGTGAGATTAAGTGGATCAACCACTGAAATTGAAGTAAATAATGAGGTGAAGACAAGTTGACGATACAATGGTTTCCAGGTCATATGACTCGAGCCAGACGCCAGATTCAGGATAAGTTAAAGCTCATCGACGTGGTCATCGAACTATTGGATGCCCGTCTGCCTGTCTCCAGCCGTAATCCAATGATTGACGAAATATTGCTGGATAAACCCCGGATGATTTTGTTGAACAAATCGGATTTGGCAGATGCAAAAGTGACGCAAGAATGGATTGAATATTTCAAAAAAGAAGGAATTACCGCTTTTCCTGTAGATGCTTCGACGGGAACCAATGTTAAAGATATTCCCGTGCAGGCCAAGCTTCTTCTTAAAGAAAAAATTGACCGTCAAATTGCTAAAGGGATTAATCCTCGTGCGGTTCGCGGGTTGATCGTAGGGATTCCCAATGTAGGTAAATCCACACTGATTAACCGATTGGCTGGACGGAGTATTGCGTTAACAGGAGATCGTCCTGGTGTGACGAAGGGGCAACAGTGGATCAAGGTAGGCAAAGAAATGGAGTTATTGGATACTCCAGGTATTCTTTGGCCTAAGTTCGAAGATCAAAATGTAGGTTATCGTCTTGCCGTAACTGGTGCGATCAAAGAGGAAATTTTGAATGCAGAGGATATCGCCTTTTTTGGAATCAGTTACCTGATGCGTTATTACTGGGACGCCCTTGAAGAGAGATACGGACTTCAGGAGTTCTCCAAGGATGCAGATGATTCAGACAGTGTTATTGCGATTATGGAACAAGTCGGCCGTATACGTGGTTGCATTGTAAGCGGTGGACGTATTGATCTGGAAAAGGCATCACGAGCATTTCTGCGTGAACTGCGAGCGGGTAAAATGGGACGTTTCTCTATGGAAGCTCCCTATTAAAAAAATGGACTCTACACGATGGAGATCATTATCTTTATCTGTTCATTTCATATATACAAGTGCCGAAAGAAGCGGCCGTTACCGGATTACCGGGAGCGGTCGTTTTTTTGTGTATACAAACGTGGAAGTAGAGCTGGAACATACGTCGAAAACGATAAAATGGAAGAGGATTGAAGAACAGTACGCTTTATGGAATTGGCTGACCTATATATCAGGTGCATCTAAATCGTGCTATGATAAATGGTGGTGCAATTTAAATTAGACGAGGTCTGATATATTCAATTTATACCATCAAATACCGATAAATGAAGACATCACTATCTTTATATTGTAAATCTCAAGGAAAAGTTTTACTGAGAGAGACAGGTTGTACAGAACAAAAGACAGAGGATCTACGTCTATATTATAAAAAGTTGTAAGTGATACGTATGCTGAAAAAGCGTGGGTAGAGGAGATGAGCGTTATGGTTGAAAATAATGAAGAGATCGGGTTGAATCTACTGGATACTCCGATTGGACCAAAGAAGAAAAAAGAAGTCAGTGAACCTCGAGATCTGTTGCTCTATGAGCGGGAGTATTGGGACAGTGGATTTGAACGTATTGCTGGTATTGATGAGGTGGGGCGGGGCTGTTTGTTTGGGGATGTTGTGGCAGCGGCGGTTATTTTACCGAAGGATCTCATCCTGGAAGGCGTGAATGACTCCAAGAAATTAACGGAGAAAAAACGGGATGCATTATATGACATCATTATGGAAAAAGCGCTGGCGGTAGGTATCGGGTACGCGGATGCAGAGACAATTGATCGGCTTAATATCAAACAGGCTGCGAGACTTGCGATGAAACGTGCGGTTGAAGCATTGGGAGAAACTCCTGATTATATGCTGGTGGATGCCGAGAAGGTGGATGTGAATGTACCTCAACTGTCCATTATTAAAGGTGATGCTAACAGTCAATCGATCGCAGCGGCATCTATTATTGCCAAGGTAACGCGAGATCGGCTGTGTAAGGAAGAATGGGATACGTTATATCCGGAATATGGTTTGTCGATACATAAAGGATATGCAACAAAAGTTCATCGGGAGCAAATTATGGCATTGGGGGCAACCCCGATGCATCGGCGCAGTTTTCTGGGCAACCTGCTTGGAGAGCAGCAATCTTTGTTTTAAACACGGGTTTGAAGAAAGGAGGGGGAGAGATTTGAATATCGGTTCCATGATAAAGGGGTTAATGGGAGACAGTAAGCCCGGCAATGCCAAACCGCTTGAATTAAAGGAAGGTCAGGTGGTTCGTGGCTCCGTCGTTAGTGTATCCGATGATGGGGGAGAAGCAGTTCTGCAGATTCAAGGTGTGCAAGTGCGCGCCAAGTTGGAGACTCCACTCCGTCCGGGTGAGACCACGTTGCTTCAAGTGCAGCCTCCAGGTGAAAATGGCATAACGGTAATGAAACCTATGACGGGTACACTTGCTGAGCTGCCACAAGCTTCGCTGAACAACCTGCTTAAGGATGTAGGACTGCCGGATACAAAAGGGAACCGGGAACTGTTACTTGCCATGCAGCGTAGCGGATTGCCTCTCACGAAGGATAATGTGGCTATGGTCCAGAATATGATGACTGCCAAACCTGCACAGGTCCCTGTGGAAGAATGGGTGCAGGCGACAGGAATTGCTTTTCAGCGTGGTCTTCCGGTTACGGCGGAAACAGTAAAAGGATTACACCAGACGGTGTTTGGCCCCCCTCTGCACCAGTTGTTAAGCGGGTTGGCTGACCAGTTGGAAACGATGCTGACTCAAACAACAGGTAAACCGCTATTGCCTGGAGAACAATCTGCTACGTTGAAACCAGCAGTCGTGGCTGGTGCACCTGTTGTACCGAATGCTTCACAGACGGAAGAAGGATTGGCTGTATCAGGCAATGGTCGTCAGGTGACTGGAACCGGAACACCTGCTTTGTCAACGCAACAAGGACAAGCGGCATTGGCAGGATCTATATCCATGACGGATGGCGGGGCAGAGGATGCAGGTACTGCGGTGAAAGGAAACGTGCAGACCGGCGGAGGCACAGGAAATGCTGAAGCCGGGGCAAAGGCAGTTGCCAGCAACGTTGAAACGGCTGGCAAAGGGGGCGCAGGTATTCCGTCTGGAACCGGAATACCTGGAGAGAGCTCGCGCTGGGCTGACGCGGGGCAGGCTGGGAGCCGCCCAGGTACATCGGGGGCGGCTACTGAATCTGTGGCTGGCCGTGTAAGTGCAGGCCAGCCTGAAACAGGCGCGGCCGGGCGGACTGACGGCCGCGCTGAAACGCCTGCTGCTGCAGGGACGCCGTCCGCAGCAGGCCAGGCGGCGCCAGCAGCGCCTACGGCAGCGCAGCTGGCGCCCAAGCTGCTGGCGCTGCTGGACGCCCTGCGCAGCGCGTCCACTGCCGCACCGGCACAGCCTGGTGCGGCAGCACAGGGCGCCCCTGCATCGCAGGGCGGCCAGGCGGCTGCGGTTGCCGGAGGCGTGCCGCAGCCGTTGCCAGCCGGCGCTGATGCGCCGCCGGCTGGCGGTAGTGCCGCAGCACCTGCGGGAGCTGCGGCAGTGCACGCGCCTGTCACCCACGAGGGGGACCCGTGGGTGGGGCGCGTGCTGAAGCTGCTCGGTGCGGAGCACGAGCAGCAGGCCGTTCACGGCGCGGCAGTGCAGCCGCGCGTGGGGGATGCGGCGAGTCCGGCAAATGCGGACACGCTGAAGGGCTTACTGCTGCAACTTGCCAGCAGCGAAGGTGCACCGGCGGCGCTTAAGGATGCCGCCGGACAGGCTGTGCAGTATCTGACAGGTCAGCAGTTATTGCTGACGACAGATCGCAGTGCTACTTTTGCACAGATGCACTGGTTTATTCCGATCACTGGACCGGACGGGGAAGAAACGGCGTCTGTCCAGATTCAATCACGTCGTGGATCTCGTGGAGAGCTGGATGCGTCCAACTGCCGTCTATGGTTTGATCTGGACATGAAAAGTCTTGGGCCTACTCTGGTAGATGTCCATGTGGTTAATAACATTGTCAGTCTGCGTGTATTAAATGATCGCGAAGGAATGGGACCGCTTCTGGAGAGCGGACGAGAGGTGATCCATCAGGCATTGGACAAGCTGGGCTATCAACTGCTGACCTTCAAGGCGGAACCGTGGCCTGCGGGCCAGGAGCCGGGCGCGGAACGAAAAACGCGGGCCTCGGACTATAGTCCTGAACGATACAAAGGGGTGGACTTGAAGGTATGAAAGACGAGTCGTCACAACCGGACCTGCTTTCCAAAAAGGCGGTTGCCCTAAAGTATGTCCCTGGAGAGAGTGAAGCACCTGTTGTTGTAGCCAAGGGGCGCGGCAAAGTGGCAGAAGCCATTCTGGATAAAGCCAGAGAAAACGGCGTGGCTGTTCAGGAGGATGCAGCACTTGTGGAGGTGCTCTCCAAGTTGGATCTGGATGAACAGATTCCGGCAGAACTGTATCAACTGGTCGCAGAGGTGCTAACGTACGTCTACCGTGCAGATCGCATGGCCTCAGGACGTGAGGAAAATGAGTCATGGTAGAACGTAGATTGGGTCAGGACCCAGGATTAAAGCTCACACGACAGCAGAAAGGCCGATTAGGTGAAGAGGCTGCCTGTCAATGGTTGCGAGAGCACGATTATCGGATCATTAGACAGAACTGGCGTTGCCGTAGCGGTGAGATTGACATCATTGCTTCCTACGAGGGCCTGATTGTCTTTGTGGAAGTAAGAAGCAGAAGTGGAGCCGCTCAGTACGGTACACCTCAGGAATCGGTTGATATGCGTAAAATGCAGCAGGTACGTTCAACCGCATCCGTATATTTGCAAATGACGGGAGAGACGGAACTTCAGATCCGTTTTGATGTAATTGCCGTAATGCTTGATCAAGCAGGAGAAATTGTCTCTGTGAATCATATTGTTAATGCTTTTTAAGAATTACATTCGAAGTTACTGCTGCATTAATCGATACGAATTGTATCTTTTTTAATATGAGTCGGTCAGTTATTTCGAAGTACAAGTTTAATTATGTTTTATCTTTGCATTCGTTTTAGTTTTAAAATTAGTTAATATATTAAAGCCTTAGTTCCTATTTATACAGGATCTGCGGCTTTTTTTGATTTAACTATGAAATCATTAAACAGAGGATAGAGCATTGATAATAAAATCATTGTATTTCAGAAATTTATAGATACAAAATGTATCATTTGTAATAAACTAAGAAAGTTGAATTTTAAAGAGAGGTTGGTGGGATGTATGAAAGAGCTTCAGAATACTTCGAACAACACAGTAAAACAAGTATGGGAGTGCCCTCGGATGGAAGTGCTGGATATCAGCGAGACCATGAACGGTGGACAGGGGATTTGGCAATATGTTTGGGACGGAGAATTCTGGAAGCTTGAGCTTATGGTCAGTTAATTTAAGAAGTTAAAGAGGAATGTTTGATCAATAAAATAAATGGTGAGGTGTAGTGAGAAGATGCAGACAAGTATCAAATGGATCATTCGACTAAGTACACTATCTTTATGTTTCATTTTGTTTGGAATCATGTATTCCGGAGTTTCTTATGCAGCCGATCCGTCTACACAGGCAAGTGTATCAGGTAAAGTTATTGATCGTCAGGGATTACCTGTCCAGAACGCTACTGTCAAGTATTGGCTTAATTATCGTGGGGATACGTCAGAGAAAAGCGTGAAGACGGATGGGAATGGACGGTATCATATTATAGAGTCCGTTGAAGACAATACGGACATTACTTTTGTAGTTGAAGCAGAGGGTTATGTGACGTACAGACACTATGGCTCCTACGGATTGTCCGGTGGAGAGCAAATACAACTTGATTTTCGTATTTATGAGCCATCCACGATTGTAGGAACAGTCAAAGATCAGGCAGGCAGACCGGTTCCAGATGCTCGTATAAAAGTAACAAGTGTCTTTGATCGTATAGTGAAAACTGATCAGCAAGGTCGATATGCGGTTACAGGAATTGATTACGCCTATAATCCGAACATTGCAATATGGGTAGATGCCGATGATTATATGTTATATGAACAGGATCGCTTGGGTGTCCGGGAGGGAGGAACCTTGAGAATGGATGTTGTTTTGGCAGAGGCGGCACACGTGCGGGGAAAAGTTGTAGATGAGTCGGGCAATCCAGTAAGTGGGGCTAAAGTTAATGCTGGAGGTTCGGCAACAACAGATGCTCAAGGCAACTATTTAATAAAGCGCGTACCAACAGGGGCTAGAACGATAACGGGAGAAGCAGCAGGATATCTAAAAACGAGCCTGAGCGTTACTCTTGTAAAAGGAGATCATAATACGTTTAATATCGTACTTAAGAAGGATGCAGATATTACACCTCCAGTAACCAAGTACAGATTAGTTCCTATTACAGATACTGTGAACGGGAAAATATACATCAAAGGATTTACATTCAGACTTCAGGCAACAGACGAAGTCAAAGGTTCGGGCGTAAAAACAACGCAATATCGAATTAACGGGGGAGAATGGAAAAACTATGAAGGACCCGTCAAGTTTTATGCCCCTGATGTCAAGGTGGTAGAGTACTATAGTACAGATGTTGCAGGTAACCAGGAGAAGTACAACAAAATGGATTTTATTAATGGCACATTTGAAGGGAATGGCACGTTTGAAGGGGAGAGTTACGACGATTGATTAATCGTTGATATGATATGTGAATCAATAACATGAGAATAAAAGACGGTTCTGACTTTATGATCCCTCGTGGTGAATCAAGATTCAGAGTCGTCTTTTCTGTTGGAATGACCCTAACGGTACTGACCTTTGCCTCCCCTTTGAATCTCGTGATCAGATGGGTGTATAATCAAGAAGGTAAACTGGTATTTTATTATGTCATAAAGAAATTATATTGAATGTACAAGGCCGCGAATCACTATTGCGGTTGCAAATGATTTTATAAACAGGAGGTACGGCCGATGAGTAAAGCTACGAAAACAACAAATGAAGTCAGAAATGCGATTCAAAACCGTCGTACGGTGAAAAAATTCAAAAAAGAAGCTGTTCCTACACAGCAGATTATAGAATTGCTGGATACGGCAGTCTGGGCTCCTAACCATAAACTGCGTGAACCTTGGAGATTTTTGTTGTTTACAGGGAATGGACGGAAGAAACTGGCTGAGGCTATTGATGCAGAAATGGGAGAAGACAACAAATTCTCACCCAATATTATGCAAGTTCCATCCGTTATGCTTGTTGTGCTGGAAGAAGATCCAAGACAGAATATCTGGGACGAAGACTTCGCTGCGGTTAGTGCATTGGTTCAAAACTTTATGCTTGCAGCCTGGAGTGAAGACATTGGAACGTTCTGGGTGACCAAGCCATTTTTGTACGCTCCCAAATTCCGCAAATCGCTTGGAATAGAGGCGGGAGAGAAGATTGTAGGCATGATTTATATGGGTTACCCTGATGTTATTCCTTCTGCCAAAGAACGCACACCAGCCAAGGACAAACTCACTCTTTTTGAATAATAAATTATTGTAGACCTTAGCTATATAAGATCCCCTTACGTTTACAGGGGAAATCCACGTACAAGTACCTTTCTTCACAGAAGAGAAGGGCTTGTACGTTTTTTTGTCATGTTGGCGTATCCGCATTATAAAATCTGCATAAGGAATCCTTCTCGATCTTCCTCTGCTGTTTACAGTTTCATGCCCATTTCACTGCCTTTGCGTAAATCGGCCTGTTCTTCCCTCCATATGCTTCTAAAATAGCTTCAAAATAAATTAAGATCCAATTGACGATACTGGATGGCTTCAGCCACATGAGCTGTCACAATTTCACCTTCATGGTCCAGATCGGCAATTGTCTGCGCCATCTTGATAATCCGATCATGTGCACGCATGCTCAGGTTTAACGTTTGCAGCGTTTGCTCTAACAGTTGCTCTGCCTCTTGGGGGAGATGGATCGTTCGTCGCAAAAGCGTGCCCGAAAGCTGGCTATTCCAACGGACTGAACTTTTGGCATAACGTGTAGCCTGAATTTGATGAGCGTGGATCACTTTTGCCTGCATTTCTTCAGAGGAAGGAGAAGCAGCAGACTTGCGCCACTCGCCTGGTGGAGGAACCTCAACCTGAAGATCAATGCGGTCCAGAAGTGGTCCTGAAATTTTGGCTCGGTACGCGGCAACACGGGCTGGACTACATATGCAGCGTTGCTCCTCCGAATGAGCGGACAAATATCCGCAGGGACAGGGATTCATGGAACATGCAAGCATAAACTGGGCCGGAAAGGTGAAAGCAGCCCGTGCCCGACTAATTGTCACTGTGCGATCCTCTAACGGTTGCCTTAATACCTCCAGCACTTGGCGCTGGAATTCAGGTAATTCATCCAGAAACAATATGCCCCGGTGGGCAAGGCTCACTTCACCCGGTTTTGGGATACCACCGCCTCCAATCAGACCAGAGGTGGATATCGTGTGGTGAGGGGAGCGAAAAGGTCTGTCTGCAATCAGGCCTTGAGGAGCTTCTTTCAATTTGCCTGCGGCACTTAATACTTTGGTGACTTCCAACGCTTCATCTTCTGACAAAGGAGGAAGGATGGAGGGTAGCCGTTTGATTAACATCGTTTTGCCCGTGCCTGGCGGTCCAACGAGCAATATGTTATGCATGCCTGCTGCTGCAATCATAAGCGCGCGTTTTACATGATGCTGCCCTAGAACATCACTATAGTCGTCTGCAAATAATGGTGTTTGTCTCGGCTTCCTATCCGCCATCTTATGAGTCTTATCAGTTATAGGAGCAGCGAGGTGTGCATAATTTTTCAACACGACTGGTCCTGCATTCGAATTGTTTGGTATTCCCACTGAACTAGAGGGTTGATCTGGGTTTTCCGGAGCAATATCCTGTAAATGACGAATGCCAAACACCTGGATACCTCGAATCAGTGACGCTTCCTCCACGTTATCCAAAGGTAGGAGCACGGACGTAAAGCCTTGCCGTTTGGCCAGATCCACCATGGATAAAATGCCCGGCACGGACCTGAGCGAACCGTCCAACGCCAGTTCGCCAACCACTAGTGTCCGTTCCTGGGGAGGAAGTACAAGCTGGCCGCTTGTCATAAGTAAACCAATAGCAATGGCTAGATCAAAGGAAGATCCTTCCTTGCGTAGATCAGCGGGGGCCAGATTGATTGTGATCCGCTGTAAAGGATACTGATACCCGCAGTTTTTAATCGCTGCACGGACACGTTCAACGGCCTCACGAATAGCTGAATCCGGTAAACCGATGATGGACGTCTGTGGCAGACCATTGGATAAATCAGTTTCCACCTCGATCAGAACGCCATCAATTCCGTACAAACACGCACTGTGTAATTTTCCGTACATAACAAAGAAACACCTCACTCGATTCTTGACTCCGCATAATACGGGCCAGTCTACGAATTAAGGTGCTTCCTCAGCTTCTATTAAGCATTTTATATAAAAGGAATCATGGAGTCAACCTGTCATTATCATTGCTGTAGTCATCTTTCCTGATCCCTGAATTTTATTTCTGGAAGGAAATCATTAAATTACTTTGGCCAAAATGGCTACGTATAAACTTTCATTATGTTTATTAAATTTGACCCGAGAAAGCGTGAATCTGTTCGATGGACTTATCTATTATTGTTGTTAAATCATGGGGATGAACTGCTGATTATCTTTATGTTTTACACAATCTAATTTATCATAATTAAATTGAATAGTAAAATCATTTGTGCTCAATTATTCTGTTTTTTTTCTATTTTGTGATAGTATAGATCTATAGTTCCTGTATTATTAGGAATAGATTGCACAATAGGCAGGTGAGAAAGACATATGCAGACTGACAGTTTGAAGCTGGATAACCAATTATGCTTTGCCATATATGCTTGTTCACGTGAGATTACGAAGATGTACCAGCCTTATCTGGAGGTACTTGGCGTAACGTATTCCCAGTATTTGGTGTTGATGGTTTTGTGGGAACGTGAAGAATGTACGGTTAAGGAGATCGGGGAGGCTCTCTATCTCGATTCGGGAACGTTGACACCACTTCTCAAACGTTTGCAGTCAGCAGGACTTATTAATCGCGAACGCTCGGCTCAGGACGAACGAAAAGTATTAATTACACTAACCGACTCGGGCCGTGAGTTGCGGAACAAGGCATTATCCATACCTGAATCCATTCAGGGAGATGCATGTTTGAACAGCACAGAGTTTGAAACATTGCTGGGTCAGTTCAAAGGATTGCTGGAGAAAGTTCACGAAACCAACACCAACGCAGCCAAAAAATAAAATCTAGTTTTACATCAAGGAAACCTCAGTTTTTATCTGGGGTTTTTTCCATATATACCCAAGCATTCACAATATGGGATCATACTCATATCAAAATACTGTCTATTAACCATTAGTTTTTTAAGGAAAGCGTTTTAAAAACGTGTTACAATGAATTGGGCTTGAGTGAAAATAGTCAACATTTGTCTTTTGTTAGTCTACCAACCCGCCTTGTTGCAGTCATGTTGATAGGAGGATTCGAGAATGAATATCCATGAATATCAAGGAAAAGAAGTACTGAAACAGTATGGAGTTACCGTTCCAAACGGAAAGGTTGCTTATACAGTCGATGAAGCGGTCGCGGCCGCTGAGGCATTGGGCAGTCCAGTGACTGTTGTCAAAGCACAGATTCACGCAGGTGGCCGGGGTAAAGCCGGCGGCGTAAAAGTGGCAAAGAGTACGGATGAAGTTCGTGCCTATGCTTCCGAAATTCTGGGCAAAGTATTGGTAACACACCAGACTGGACCAGAAGGTAAAGAAGTGAAACGTCTTCTGATTGAAGAAGGATGCGATATCCGCAAAGAGTATTATGTGGGTGTTGTTGTGGACCGTGCCACAGGCCGTGTAGTTATGATGGCTTCCGAAGAAGGCGGTACTGAGATTGAAGAAGTAGCTGAAGCTACACCTGAGAAAATTTTCAAAGAAATCATTGACCCTGCCATTGGATTGCAAGTGTTCCAGGCCCGTAAACTGGCCTACAGCATTAAGATTCCAAATGAACTGGTGAACAAAGCTGTTAAGTTCATGCTCGCGCTGTACACTGCATTTGTCGAAAAAGATTGCTCTATTGCAGAGATCAATCCTCTCGTTGTTACCGGAGATGGAAACGTTATCGCGCTAGATGCGAAATTAAACTTTGACTCCAACGCCCTGTTCCGTCACAAAGACATTTTGGAACTGCGTGACCTGGATGAAGAGGATGAAAAAGAAATCGAAGCTTCCAAATACGACCTCAGCTACATAGCACTTGATGGCAACATCGGCTGTATGGTCAATGGTGCGGGACTTGCGATGGCAACGATGGATATTATTAAATACTACGGTGGAGACCCGGCCAACTTCCTTGACGTTGGGGGCGGTGCAACAACAGAGAAGGTGACTGAAGCATTTAAGATCATCTTATCCGATGCCAAAGTAGCTGGGATCTTTGTTAACATCTTCGGTGGCATCATGCGCTGTGATGTTATCGCCAATGGTGTTGTTGAAGCCGCGAAGCAGCTTGGCCTGACCAAACCGCTGGTTGTTCGTCTTGAAGGAACTAACGTGGAGCTTGGCAAACGTATTCTGGGTGAATCTGGCCTGAATATCGTTCCTGCTGATTCCATGGCCGATGGTGCACAGAAAATTGTTGCCCTCGTAAAATAAGTTCATTCCTTAGTACCGGAGCTGTCCGGGAATTGAAAAATAACCGTAAGGATGTGAAGCAACGTGAGTATTTTGATCGATAAAAATACAAAAGTCATTACGCAAGGCATTACGGGTTCAACGGGAATGTTCCACACGAAGGGCGCATTGGACTACGGAACCCAGATGGTAGGCGGAGTTACACCGGGTAAAGGCGGAACTAATGTGGATATCACGTTGGAAGACGGTACAGTAGCTAGTCTGCCGGTGTTCAACACTGTGCAGGAAGCGAAGGAAGCTACAGGCGCAACAGCGAGCGTCATTTACGTTCCTCCTGCATTTGCAGCAGATTCCATTATGGAAGCTGTTGATGCTGAGCTGGACCTCGTGATCTGTATTACAGAAGGTATTCCGGTTCTTGACATGATCAAGGTTGACCGCTTCATGGAAGGTAAAGATACTGTCCTGATCGGACCAAACTGTCCAGGTGTCATTACACCAGGAGAATGTAAAATTGGTATCATGCCTGGTTACATCCATATGGCAGGGCACGTAGGCGTTGTTTCCCGTAGTGGAACACTTACCTATGAAGCCGTTCATCAACTGACGACACGTGGTATTGGACAATCTTCAGCTGTAGGAATCGGGGGAGACCCTGTAAAAGGCTCGGAGTTCATTGATATCCTCAAACGGTTCAATGAAGATCCACAGACTCATGCGGTCATCATGATTGGTGAGATTGGTGGTACAGCTGAAGAGGATGCTGCAGATTGGGTACGTGAAAACATGACCAAACCGGTTGTTGGCTTTATCGGTGGCGTAACAGCGCCTCCAGGCAAACGGATGGGCCATGCTGGCGCTATTATCTCTGGCGGTAAAGGTACAGCCAAAGAGAAAATTGCTAAGCTGGAATCATGTGGAATCAAAGTAGCACCAACTCCTGCTGAGATGGGTTCGACTTTGGTGAGTGTACTTGAGGAACGCGGTATTTTGAATTTGTGCACGACACATTAATTCTTTTTCGTTATAATAGAAGAAACGGCTCGGAAATGATTTATTTCTGGTAGACCGACTATTATGGTTACGGAAAAGGTAAGCAACCTTTTGTCCTTGAACAGGGCGAAGGGTTGCTTTTTTGCGTTTTTTTTACGGGAAAAGGGGGAGGAATTGTCTCTCATCTGCGTAAACGCTTGCATTCCGTGGTCACTTAACACACAATATGAGGGAAGATCTCTTCCCGCTTTGGGAGGTTTATGGTATGGAAGAAAGATGGATCTTGTTTGGGTTACATGAGATGGAGGGCATTGGCAAGAAAACAATCTCGAAACTGATTCTGGGACAACATGAATTACCCGAACTATTGAATTATGGGGAAAGCGACTGGGTCGCAGCAGGCTTGCGCAAAGATCAAGCTGCACGCTTGGCTAGCCAATTTACTATCGACTGGATCGAGAGTAAAAGAGAACACGTTTACAATCAGGGGATAGAGGTTATTACTTATCTGGATCAGAAATATCCCATATTAATGAAGGAAACCGTTCAGCCTCCCTGGGTAATGTATGCTCGAGGGGATATTAGTTTGCTACACAATTCGTCTATTGCCATGGTAGGAACTCGTATGCCAACGGTGTATGGGCGCAAAGTTGGAGAAAAGCTGGCAGAGCAATTATGCAATGCAGGACTGACGATTGTAAGCGGGCTTGCCCGTGGTATTGATAGCGTATGTCATGAGGCAGTACTACGTGCTAAAGGAAAAACGATTGCAGTATTCGGAACAGGGATTGATAATATATACCCACCCGAAAATACAAGCCTCGCTGAACGAATCGCGGAGACGGGGCTGCTTTTGTCGGAATATCCACCAGGTACGAGAGCACGCCAAGGATTATTTCCGGAACGGAATCGAATCATTGCTGGTCTGACACTGGGAACATTGGTTGTTGAGGCTGACATTCGCAGTGGTTCACTCATTACAGCAGATGCTGCACTTGAAGCAGGCAGGGATGTATTTGCAGTCCCTGGACCGATTACATCGCCGAAAAGTCGGGGAGCACACAATCTTATCCGTCAAGGGGCTAAATTGGTCACTTGTGCAGCAGATGTATTGGAAGAGTATCGATTGGGCTTGCCAAATGCAGAACAACTTCCTTACAATAGAGGACGTTCGACCGTAACAACCGAGCTTTCCGGGCGAGGGATATTCGCTGAGGTTAAGCTCTCTCCAGATGAACAACGTGTGATTTATCTGTTGGAACAGGGAGAACAATCATTGGATCAAATGGTTGAGCTGCTTGGTTGGGATTTTGGACATTTGCATTCAGTTCTGTTATCTTTAATCATAAAAAAGCAGATTAGCCAATTACCAGGCACTAAATACGCGAGGGTATGACCAAGCTACAACCTACGTAGTGCGTGGAAATATATAATTAGCAGAAGTTATTAACTATGCATAAGCTTACAGAAACAGTTTCATGACAGTTTCATGACTGAGAGGAGGATGAACCTATGGCGGATGCACTCGTAATCGTGGAGTCGCCCTCAAAGGCGAAGACGATAGGCAAATATTTAGGCAGCAAGTTCATCGTAAAAGCTTCGATGGGGCATATTCGCGATTTGCCAAAGAGTCAGATTGGCGTTGAGGTAGAGAATGATTTTAATCCGAAATATATTACGATCCGCGGCAAAGGTTCAATTTTGAAAGAACTGAAGGATGCACGGAAGAAAGTGAAAAAAGTGTATCTCGCAGCTGACCCGGATCGCGAAGGTGAGGCTATCGCATGGCATTTGGCCCATGCCCTTGAACTGGACGATACGGCAGATTGCCGGGTAGTATTTAATGAAATTACAAAACAGGCGGTCAAAGATGCGTTCAAAACGCCGCGGAAAATCAATATGGATTTGGTTAACGCGCAGCAGGCAAGACGTATTCTGGATCGGCTCGTTGGATATAAAATTAGTCCGTTATTATGGAAGAAAGTGAAAAAAGGTTTGTCTGCAGGCCGGGTTCAGTCCGTGGCTGTTAAAATCATTTTAGATCGTGAAAATGAAATTGATGATTTTGAGCCGGAAGAATACTGGAGCATTACCGCCAAGCTGACAGCAGACGGCAATCCGTTTGAAGCCAAGTTTCATAAACTGAACGGGGCCAAAACAGAGCTGGGCAGTGAAGCGGAAGTGCAAGCGATCCTGAAACAGATCGAAGGTGCAGACTTTACGATCAAGGAAGTTAAAGAGAAAGAACGGAGCCGTAACCCTTCCGCCCCGTTTACGACAAGTTCGCTGCAACAGGAAGCGGCGCGTAAATTGAATTTCAGAGCTTCCAAGACGATGTCGGTCGCCCAACAACTATATGAAGGTGTAGACCTTGGAAAAGAAGGCACAGTAGGTCTCATCACGTATATGCGTACGGACTCCACACGAATTGCGGCATCTGCACAAGAAGAAGCCAAAGAATATATCGTTGGTAAGTATGGTGAGCCATTTGCACCTGAGACTCCACGAAACTATTCCAAAAAAGCAGCTAATGCTCAGGATGCGCATGAAGCGATTCGTCCAACTTCAATTTTGCGTGACCCTGACTCAATCAAGTCATTCATGAGTCGCGATCAGTTCCGGTTGTATAAACTGGTATGGGAACGTTTTGTAGCGAGCCAAATGTCTTCGGCTATCTTGGATACACTCTCTGTAGATATTGCTGCGGGGGACACCATTTTCCGTGCAGCAGGTTCGAAGGTACGATTCCAAGGTTTCATGAAGGTATATGTTGAAGGAAACGACGATGGTACAACCGATGAAGATCGTCTGTTGCCCCCGTTGAAAAGTGGAGATGTGCTTGAGAAGCAGGAGATTGAGCCAAAACAGCATTTTACACAACCGCCACCACGATATACGGAGGCAAGGTTGGTTAAGACGCTTGAGGAATTGGGTATAGGGCGTCCGAGTACATATGCGCCAACACTGGAGACCATTCAGAAGCGCGGATATGTTGCAATTGAGGAAAAGAAATTCATGCCGACCGAGCTGGGTGAACTGGTCATCGAACAGATGGAAGAGTTTTTCCCTGAAATCCTGAATGTAGAGTTTACCGCGAACATGGAAGGTGATCTTGACCATGTGGAGGAAGGTTCGGAGGATTGGGTCAAAGTACTCGCAGAATTCTATGAATCTTTTGAGAAACGCCTTGAGTTTGCGGAAGAAGAAATGAAAGAAATCGAGATTGAAGACGAAGTATCCGATGAGATCTGTGAGAAGTGCGGCAAACCGCTGGTTTATAAACTCGGACGTTTTGGCAAGTTTCTTGCGTGCTCGGGCTTCCCTGATTGCCGGAATACCAAACCGATTATCAAGGATATCGGCGTGACTTGTCCGAAGTGTAAGGAAGGTCATGTTGTTGAGCGTCGTAGCAAAAAAGGACGTATTTTCTACGGTTGTGACAAATATCCTGAATGTGATTTTGTCTCATGGGACAGACCTTCAGCCAAACCATGTCCAAGTTGCGGATCGCTAATGATTGAAAAGCGGAACAAAAAGGGAGCACGATTGCAGTGTACTTCATGTGATCATCAGGAGCCGGTGGATGAACCGGATGACGAATCAGCAGATTAGTATATATGTGAATCAATACAATTATAGTGAAATATGAAATTGCTTTATGGGGGTAAATGATTTTGACGAATGAACAACAAGTAACCGTTATTGGTGCCGGGCTGGCAGGAACAGAAGCGGCCTGGCAGATTGCAAGTCGCGGCGTACGCGTAAAATTATACGAGATGAGACCTGTTGTGAAAACGCCAGCCCATCATACGGATAAATTTGCAGAACTGGTATGTAGCAACTCGCTGCGTGCGAATGGATTGACCAATGCAGTAGGTGTGTTAAAAGAAGAAATGAGAATGCTCAATTCTCTTGTATTGTCAGCAGCAGACAAACATGCAGTTCCCGCAGGTGGGGCGCTTGCTGTGGACCGGGATGGATTTTCAGGTGAGATTACATCCACGTTGCACCAGCATCCGCTCATCGAAGTGGTGAATGAGGAATTAACTTCTCTGCCGGAAGATGGTATCGTTGTTGTGGCAACGGGTCCGTTGACTTCACCGGCATTGTCTGAGCAAATCAAGGCACTAATGGGTGAAGAATATTTCTACTTCTATGATGCAGCAGCACCGATCATCGAAAAAGATTCAATTGATATGAATAAAGTGTATCTGGCTTCCCGTTATGATAAGGGTGAAGCGGCATATCTGAACTGTCCGATGACAGAAGAAGAGTTTGATGTCTTCTATGAAGCTCTCATTACTGCTGAGGTTGCTCAATTAAAAGAGTTTGAGAAAGAAATCTACTTTGAAGGCTGTATGCCAATCGAAGTGATGATGAAACGCGGGAAACAGACGGCTCTGTTTGGTCCAATGAAACCGGTAGGTCTGGTTAACCCTCATACAGGAGAGTTGCCACATGCGGTTGTTCAGCTTAGACAGGACAATGCAGCTGGAACCCTGTATAACTTGGTGGGCTTCCAGACGCATCTGAAATGGGGAGAACAGAAACGTGTCTTTTCCCTTATTCCTGGACTTGAAAATGCAGAGTTCGTTCGTTATGGCGTAATGCACCGTAATACATTTATTAACTCTCCTAAACTGCTTCTTCCGACGTATCAGTTTAAAGAGCGTCCAAACCTGTTCTTTGCAGGTCAGATGACGGGTGTAGAAGGATATGTGGAATCTGCTGCATCAGGGCTTATTGCCGGCATGAACGCAGCCAAAGCAGCACTTGGGCAGGAACTGGTGGTATTGCCAGTAGAAACAACACTTGGCAGTATGGCTCAGTATATTACAACTGCTGACTTCAAGCACTTCCAACCAATGAACGCAAACTTTGGTTTGTTGCCGAAGCTTGAAACAAAGATTCGTAACAAAAAGGAAAAAAATGAAGCTCTTGCACAGCGTGCACTGGATGGCATTACTAGTTTTGCTGCGGCAGAAGGTCTAACTGTTCCGGAACGCGTATAAATTATTCGTGGGAGGATGCTGATATCATGGATATGTCATTTCATGCTACAACGATCTGTGCTGTTCGTCATAATGGTAAGGCTGCAATCGCAGGAGATGGTCAGGTGACCATGGGCCAAAGTGTTGTGATGAAGAATACAGCCAAGAAGGTAAGACGTTTGTACCGCGGACAGGTTGTTGCTGGCTTTGCTGGTTCTGTGGCGGATGCGATCACCCTGTTTGAGAAATTCGAAGGTAAGCTCGAGGAGCACCATGGTAACTTGCAACGTGCTGCTGTAGAGCTTGCCAAGGATTGGCGTCAGGATCGGATCTTGCGTAAGCTTGAGGCACTGTTGATTGTGATGGACAAATCAGGTATGCTGCTCATTTCAGGCGGCGGGGAGATAATTGAACCGGATGATGACGTTATTGCTATCGGATCAGGTGGAAACTTTGCCTTATCTGCTGCGCGTGCGTTGAAACGTCATGCAGTAAACCTGGAAGCGAAAGATATTGCGCGTGAATCACTTCAGATTGCCTCGGAGCTATGTGTATATACCAATAATAATATTATTGTAGAAGAGTTATAAGCCAAAGAAATCTCCCGTAGTGGAGCATGATTCTGTAATCTGCTCCAGGACGTCTAGGGGATTCTTTGTCCTTGTTAGGAAAAATAAATTCAACATACTGGTAGGAGGGAAGCAATATGAATACTCAAGCGTTAACACCGAGACAGATTGTTGCAGAGCTTGACAAGTATATTGTAGGTCAAAAGAAAGCTAAAAAATCGGTAGCTGTAGCCCTTCGTAATCGATATCGGCGTAGCCTTTTGCCTGAGCACACTCAGGACGACATTGTGCCTAAAAATATCTTGATGATTGGACCTACCGGTGTGGGTAAAACGGAAATCGCCCGTCGCCTTGCTAAACTGGTAGGTGCGCCATTTGTGAAAGTGGAAGCTACCAAGTTCACTGAAGTAGGTTACGTTGGCCGTGACGTTGAATCGATGGTGCGTGATCTGATTGAGACATCACTGCGGATGGTGAAGCTGGAGCGGACTGAAAAAGTGAAGGACAAAGCTGAAGAAGCTGCCAATGAGCGAATTGTACATATTTTGGCTCCTTCACAGTCTAAGTCCAAGAGTCAGCGTAATCCCTTTGAGATGATCTTTGGTAATAATGGCAACAACGTTCAGGAACAGGATGAGCCAGAACCAGATACCGGGGTTGCCGAACGCCGCCGTAAGATCAAGTTTGATCTGTTGTCCGGCAAGTTGGAGGATGACATCATTGAGATTGATGTCGAAGACACTGCGCCTAACATGATGGACATGTTTGCTGGTCAAGGTAATGATCAGATGGGCATGAACATGCAGGAGATGTTTGGTAGCTTGTTGCCTCGTCGTACGAAAAAGCGCAAGCTCGCTATCAAAGAAGCTCGCAAAGTGTTGATCCAGGAAGAAGCAGGCAAATTGATCGATATGGATGATGTTACACAAGAGTCCATTCGCCGGGCGGAGCAGACAGGTATCATTTTCATAGATGAAATCGACAAGGTTGCCAGTCAAGGACGCGGTAGTGGACCCGATGTATCCCGTGAGGGTGTGCAACGTGACATTCTGCCTATCGTAGAGGGCTCTACAGTGATGACGAAATATGGCCCTGTCAAAACGGATTATATTCTGTTTATGGCAGCTGGCGCATTCCATGTCGCCAAACCCTCTGATTTGATTCCTGAGCTTCAGGGACGCTTCCCAATTCGTGTGGAACTAAGCAGTCTAACACTGGAGGAGTTTGTATCCATTCTGACTGAACCCCAAAATGCACTGACCAAGCAGTATGTTGATCTGTTGCGCACAGAGAATATTGAGATTGAGTTCTCGGATGAGGCTATTCGCGAGATTGCCAAATTGGCTGAATCCGTCAATCAAAATACAGAAAATATAGGTGCACGTCGATTGCATACGATTCTTGAGAAGCTTTTGGAGGATTTATCCTTTGAGGCACCTGAGCTTACACTGGAACGTATGGTGATTACTCCGGAGTATGTCCGGGAGAAATTAAATGATATTGCGCTTGATCGTGATTTGAGTCAGTATATCCTGTAACATGCGGCTGCGGCTAGTAATGTAGTTGTTAAAATGATGTTATAAATGAACGGTATGCAAGAGAGTAGAGAACATTTGTGTGATCGACAAAGGGAAGCGATCCTTTAACGAATCACAAAGGCCCTCTTACTTAACGCATATCGTTTATTTTTGTTTCTATCTAAAGGATTTTGATGTTACAACCGATAAAAGATGTGTGGTTGTTATACGGATCGACAAAACCTAGGACTTGTGCCGCATGTATCCGGAGTTAAAACCTATCGGAGTGGTAGTTATTCTTCCATTCCATACCCAATGATTCCCATTAAAAGAATTTTCCTTATTCCAAGTCTGGTCATCGGTTTAGTCGACAGATTGGTAAATGTTGCGTAAATGCGCAAAATGATGAATTGTTGAAAAGTTTGAAGCCACTAATTGTTTTCTTAAAATTAAAATATATAGACCCCACTGAATTGTTAAGAAAGTGTTGTGTGGGCAAGACGAGTTTTCTTTATTCTTGAAAGATAATTTGTCAATTGATTAATATACAGCTTTGTATGTATACCTATCATATTGTCCTTAAACCCTTAGTATGACGGCAAAAAATTCTAACATTATCAACTATGAAATATTCGGAAATATACATAATTACGGGCGTTATAAGCTCATGCTGAGACTCGAAATTTTTTTTTTATTTTAAGAATGTTAAAGAACAATAAGGGAGAGTATTAACATACTTTTGTTTTGGGCCCGAACATTTACGAAAAAATTCATAATTTGCAGAAAATACACAAAAAGCCCCGTCTTTCAGAAAAGATAGGGCTTTTTTCTTATTGTAATAAATCCCAAACTCGAAGAAACTTATGTTATACGACAACATCAGAGTTAATTCTACTTAAGTCCTAGAAAACCGTGTAAAGACGAATGTTTTTGTCGAAAAAAACATAAGAATTTTCAAGGGAAAAGATACAATCTTTTTCCATAACTTCTAAAGAGAGGAGGGGGATTGTGAATCTTTTAAACGATATCAGCTTTAAAAGATTGCAAGGTGCACTCGATGCGTCCAATATCAGACAACGAACAATTGCTGACAACATCGCGAACGCCGATACCCCGTATTTCAAGCGCTCGGACGTTTCTTTTGAAGAAATGTTGCAAGGGCAAATGAATGGAGATATGCCTGTTCTTAAGGGTAAAGTAACTGATGCAAGGCATTTTGTCATAGGTCCTTCCTCTTCCGTACCCACGCCAGTAGTTAATATGGACCAGTCAACCTCCATGAATAACAACGAAAACAATGTCGATATAGACAGAGAAATGAGTCTTCTGGCGGAGAATCAGTTACGTTATAACGCTTATATTCAGCAAGTGAATGAACAAATTAAAATCATGCGTGTTGGCGTGGAAGGGAGATAACCTAAATTGAACATTAGTAATAGTTTTAGTATCAGTAGCTCAGCTCTGACAGCCCAACGGTTGCGGATGGACGTTATATCTTCCAACATTGCCAACGCAGAGACTACGCGCGCGAGCGTATCCAATGGTGAAGCGGTCCCTTACAAACGTAAAATGGTTGTGCTTGAGCCGAATAAAACGTCATTTGGTACGATGCTGCAAAATCAGATGAGAGGTAGCGGTTCAGGAGATGGCGTAAGAGTAACGGAGATTCGCGAGGATCAGTCACCTCTGAAACCTGTGTATGACCCTTCTCATCCGGATGCAAACGCAGAAGGATATGTATTTATGCCTAATGTGGATATTGCGAAAGAAATGGTCGACATGATCTCTGCTTCGCGTTCCTATGAAGCAAACGTAACAGCACTGAATTCAACCAAAGCGATGATCTCCAAAGCTTTGGAGATTGGAAGATAATCTGCTTAAAAATGAAAATAAGAAAAATACAAACCAGGATGAAGGGGAGGGACATTAATGATTCAGAACAACATGTTTAGCACACAGGGGATACAACCGCTACAGATGAAGAGTGCAACCGAAAGTAAGCCTTCTACACCAGCCGAAACCATTCAGAGCTTCGGTACATACTTACAGAATGCATTAGGGTCCGTTGCAGCACAGGAGGCTCAATCGCATGAAATGTCGAATCAATTTTTGGTCGGCAAAGCGAATGTGGATCAAGTGATGATTGCTTCAGAACAGGCCTTGTTAAGCCTACAACTCACAACTCAAGTCCGAAACAAAGTGGTCGAAGCATACCAAGAAGTTATGCGAACGCAGTTATAGAATAACCTACTTGCGCTTCGATAATAGCGCTGATCATTACAACAAAGCAGCTGCGATGCTGCTCCTGATCGTCAACCTATGAAACGGTTTGGGTTGAGTAAGGACAGACTAAGCAAAGTTTCGGATGGGGTGACAGAGTGAATGAGAGAATCGCCCAGTACAGGGATAAGGCATCCCAGTATTGGAATAGTTTTAGCAAAAAGCAAAAAGTATTATTTATATCCACCTTCCTGTTCCTGATTTTGGCTGCAGTTGTACTCACGATGCAATTGTCCAAAACGGAATATGAAGTTGCTTTTACAGATTTGAATGCAAGTGATTCAGCGGGCGTGATCAGTTATCTCGATTCATCTAGCATTCCATACAAATTAAGTTCAGATGGCAAGACCATATCCGTACCGAGTACAAGTGTTGCAATTGCAAAGGTGAACGTTGGATCTCAAGGGATTATTCAGAATGGTTCATTAGGGTATAAGTCATTCGAGGAGTCATCATCCCCCATCGGGATGACGGATAAAGAGTTTGATGTAAAGTACAACAACGCTATAAACGGAGAAGTTGAACAGTTACTTCAGCGGATGCAAGGGATACAGGATGCTAAAGTACTGGTTAATATGCCGAAAGATAACATCTTTGCTGGTTTAGAAGAACAAGACAAAGCATCAGCATCGGTAGCTCTTCAATTCAAACCGGGTTATCACCCAAATCAGGCAGCGGTAGATGGCTACTTTAACTTGGTTAAGACTGCAATTCCTAATCTGCCTGTTGAGAACATCACAATTACGAACACAGATGAAGCAGAATTGATTCCAACTGCCCGAGGTGGCAGTGGCGGGTTGTCTTCCGAAGTTCAAGAGAACATGGCACTACAGAAAAAGTTTGAAAACGATGTCCGTAATAACGTAAAGCAATTCCTTTCCCAGATTGTAGGCGAAGACAAAGTTAATGTTTTGGTAGCCTCCAAGCTTAATTTTGACAAAGAAACACGTAAGGAAAATCTGGTCACACCTGTTGATGTAGATAATATGAAAGGCATCGAGATCAGTGTGCAGGAGATTCAAAAGAGCTACACTGGCGCAAGCAATCCAACAGGTGGTGTTGCTGGCACAGGACAAGAGGAAGTTCCGGGTTACCCATCATCTGATGCAACCGGTAACTCTACCTCCGAAGAATCATCAAGCACTATAAACTACGATGTTAATCGAATTGCCAAGGATATTATTTCCAGTCCGTATACTGTAAAAGACTTAACCATTAACGTTGCGGTTGAACCACCGAATGGAGAAACAGAATTACAGGGACCGGTTCAGGACGCAATTGAGAACATTTTGGTTAACATTGTTCGTGCTTCACTGGCAGACTCAGGCACTCTAATAAGTGACGCCGATCTGACAAAGAAAGTTTCAGTCATGTCACAAGGCTTCCAGACTGCCTCTGCAGACAATACAGGTTTCCAGCTTTCCTCAACGATGATGTGGGGTGGAGGCGCACTCATAGCGGCATTGATCGCAGCGGTAGTTATTTTGTTAGTACGCCGACGCCGCAAACAAAACGAAGTCGAAGAAGAAGAGATTCCTCTTCCAATAGCAACAGAGTTCCCGTCCATTACGCTGGACAGTGTAACGAACGAAAGTCAGGTGCGCAAACAATTGGAGAGTTTGGCCAAGAAAAAGCCAGACGAATTCGTCAATCTGCTGCGTACATGGCTGGCTGACGAATAGAGGTGAGCGCATTGGCAAAGGCAAGCAGTCAAGGTTTGACTGGCAAACAAAAAGCAGCAATATTGTTGATTACATTAGGTCCGGAAGTATCGGCTCAGATATTCAAACATCTGCGTGATGAGGAGATTGAGCAACTTACGTTGGAGATTGCCAACGTTCGCAAAGTTGATTCTTCTGAAAAGGATATGATCATGGCCGAGTTTCACCAGATCTGTCTGGCGCAGGAATATATCTCTCAGGGCGGTATCAATTACGCCAGAGAAATCCTGGAAAAAGCTCTGGGTTCATCAAAAGCACTTGAAGTCATTAATCGTTTGACAGCTACGCTGCAAGTCAGACCATTTGACTTTGCGCGCAAAGCAGATCCGAATCAAATTTTGAACTTTATTCAGAATGAAAGCCCGCAAACGATTGCCCTGGTTCTGTCTTACCTGCAATTCGAACAGGCAGCAGCGATTCTATCATCCTTGCCACAAGAGAAACAGGCAGATGTCGCTCGCCGGGTGGCTGTTATGGATAGTACTTCGCCGGAAGTCATCTCTCAAGTGGAGCGGGTTCTGGAACAGAAGTTATCCTCTACCGTAACGCAGGATTACACCAATGCAGGTGGTATCGAATCGATCGTTCAGATTCTGAACGGAGTCGATCGGGGTACAGAACGTACTATTTTGGACTCGCTTGAAATTCAGGATCCAGAGCTTGCAGAGGAAATCAAAAAACGCATGTTTGTATTCGAAGATATCGTCAATGTGGATGATCGTTCGATTCAGCGCATTATTCGGGATATCGACAACGCAGATTTGCAGCTGGCACTCAAAGTGGCAAGCGAAGAAGTTCGGGATGCCGTGTTCCGGAATATGTCGAAACGGATGTCCGAAACATTCAAAGAAGAGATGGAATTCATGGGACCTGTGCGATTGCGTGATGTTGAGGAAGCTCAGACACGTATCGTAGGAACGATACGCAGATTGGAAGAAGCCGGTGAGATCATTATCGCACGCGGTGGAGGAGATGATATCATTGTCTAATTTGATTAAATCTTTCCAGTATGTACCCGTTGATGACCGTAAAAAACTTGAAAATCATCATCATTATGGTGGTGCTGAGGAGTCTGAAACGGAATTAAATGGTGTGAGTGCTGAAGGTTCTGAAGTTGAAACACTTCAAGCACGCGTGGACGAAGAAACACAACGTCTTACCGCAGAAATGCTGGAAGATGCCAAGGAGTTTGCAGAAAAGCAAGTACGTGAAGCTTCAGAAGAGGCAGAGCGCATGCTTCAAGAGGCCCGTGAACAGATCGACAGCTGGTGGCAGGAACAACGACAACAGGATGAACATCTGACTGAAGCGCTTCGTTCACAAGGTTTCCAACAGGGTTTTGAAGAAGGCAAAGTACAAGCTGAACTGGATCTCCAGGTGCAAATCGAAAAGATGATGATTGAAGCCCAGGAAGTGCTCAAGGAAGCTTATGTAGCTAAAGATCAGATCATTCAGGAAGCCGAACCGTTCCTCGTGGAGCTCGCTTGCGGGATCGCTGAGAAAGTCATTGATAAGCAACTTACCATTGAACCCGATCATACATTGGAACTGATTCGTCAGAGTTTGTCACGTAAACGGGAACAGGGTTTGATCACACTCTGTGTGGCACCTGATCAGTTTACATTTGTACAGGCAGCTCGTGAAGAATTGTCTCTGTCTATTGACTCTCAGGCAGAATTGCAGATTTTGCCTGATTCAACGGTCAAAGATAAGGGATGTGTCATTCGTTCTTCGTTCGGAAGTGTAGATGCGAGAATTGATACACAGCTTGCTGAGATTAAAAAAGAACTGGTCCGCATAGCACTTGAGGATGAGGAGCGAAAAAATCAACATGAAGGTTCTTAGTTCACAGCGATATATGGAACATTTGCGCCAATTCGATCCTGTTCGTATTAACGGCAAAGTTACTCAGGTCATTGGTCTTATGGTGGAGTCAGAAGGGCCAGATGCAAGTATCGGTGACGTATGTTATATCTATCCTGGGAAATCGGCCAAGCCTCTTCAGGCCGAAGTTGTTGGGTTTCGAGATAACAAAGTGCTGCTTATGCCACTGGGTGAACTTCAATCCATCGGTCCTGGTTGCGATGTAGTAGGTACGGGTAAACCACTCGGCGTTCAGGTAGGCTCCGAATTGCTCGGTAAAGTATTGGACGGACTTGGACAACCGCTGGACGGTTCCCTCCTTCCATCCAGAATGCCGATGTACTCTACCTCCAATACACCGGTTAATCCAATGGATCGTCCACGTGTACTTGAAACGATGGGTGTTGGTGTAAGAGCTATCGACGGATTGTTGACCGTAGGTAAGGGACAGCGTGTAGGTATTTTTGCCGGTTCTGGTGTTGGTAAGAGTACATTGATGGGCATGATCGCTCGTAATACAGCAGCAGATGTCAATGTCATCGCGCTTGTGGGTGAGCGTGGACGTGAGGTACGTGACTTTATTGAACGGGATCTGGGTCCGGAAGGACTGGAACGCTCCGTAGTCATTGTTGCAACTTCAGATCAGCCTGCCCTGATTCGGATTAAGGGAGCAGTTATTGCGACCACTATTGCAGAATATTTCCGAGATCGTGGAATGAACGTGATGCTCATGATGGATTCGGTAACCCGATATGCGATGGCACAAAGGGAAGTGGGTCTGGCTGTAGGCGAACCTCCGGCAATGAGAGGATATACGCCATCGGTTTTTGCAAGTTTGCCCAAACTGCTTGAACGGGCGGGTACAGGACCTACGGGTTCGATTACAGCCTTTTACACCGTTCTGGTCGATGGGGATGACATGAATGAACCGATCGCGGATGCGGTAAGGGGTATTCTGGATGGACACATTGTGTTAAATCGATCCATTGCAAATAAAGGTCATTTTCCAGCGATTGATGTGTTAGCCAGCATAAGCCGTGTTATGAAGGATATTGCTCCAGAAGAGCAGTTGGAAGCCGTTAATAATATGAAACGTTTGATGGCTGTGTACAAAGAATCGGAAGATTTGATCAATATTGGAGCTTACCAGCGGGGATCAAATGCAGCCATAGATGAATCGATAGACCAGATTGATAGTATATGGAACTTTACCAAGCAGAAAGTCGACGAGAAAGTCACTTTAAGTGAAGTACAGGAACGTTTGATTCTTGAATTTGCAAGGAGATGAATGGGTAAACGATGAAATTTCGATATCATTTCCAGAAAGTTGTTGACCTGAAGAGTAATGAAAAAACACAGGCAGAGTGGATGTTATCCACAGCGATCGGTAAACTTCAGACGGAGGAAGAACATCTGATACAACTTCTTAATGATAGAAGTAATCTGATCGGCATTATCCAATCTGCTACGGAAAATACAGCGTCTGTAAACAGTCTGCAGGAGATGCAGCGTTATGTACATCACCTTGACGAGTGCATTTCACGCAAAAACAGTGATGTTAAACATGCTCAGGTCAATGTGCAACGGAATCAGACGTTTCTGAACGGTAAGATGGTTGATGAAAAAGTATGGCTTGGAGCGAGAGACAAGGCAAAAATCAAATTTCAGCAGGAGATGCTCCTCCGGGAACAGAACGATCTGGACGAGATGGCTACTGTACGCTTCGCTGCCAAAGCCGGACGCGCGAATTGATGTGAGCCGGACGCGAAGTTGTCTCGTGAAGGAGGAATAAACGATGGCTGTTAAAGATGATAGCGACATGGAAAAAGAGTCGGGAGGCGGTTGGGAAAAGTTTCTCATGATTTCTATCCCGATTGTATTCACCGTGGTATTGCTAGGTGTACTACTTACACTATTTAATGTAGATATTCGTAATAATTTGTTTGAATTTGCCAACAAGATACCGGTAGTTAAGGAATGGGTACCTGATCCTGTACTGGATCCGGAGAAGGAGAAGCTGGAGAAGAGTGAGCAGCAGGTTGAAAGTGCTGAAGCCACAATCGAAAAGCTGAAATCCCAAGTAACTGCCAAAGAAACAGAGCTCAAGGCAGCACAGGAAGCGACAACAACTGAAGCAAAGAAGGCCACGGACCTTCAGAAGAAGTTGGATGATGCGGAAAAAGCGGCTGAAACGGCTACAGCAGCAACGCCCGAAACGGAATCTGATTATCAGAAACAAATCAAAGATTTGGCTAAAATGTATGCTGACATGAGCCCAAGCAAAGCTGCACCGATTTTGCAAAATATGACGAATGAGGAAATGGTATTGTTGTTAAATGCCATGCAGTCATCTGCTCGGACCAAGGTGCTTGAAAAGATGGACCCGAAAACGGCAGCCGATGTCACCGTGATGATGAAGGATGCCAAACCGTCCGGGGATCTGGCGCTGGATGCGCTGCAATCCAGATTGAAGAAAGAAACCACAGCAACTTCAACTGCATCCACAACCACAAGCAAAAACCTGGATAAAAACCAGCTTAGTCAAACATTTGCTTCGATGTCTGCTTCAAGTGGTGCCAAGCTATTATTGGAAACATACAAGTTAAGTCCTGACAAAACATTGACCATCCTGAATTCAGTAGATGATGCAACACGCTCTCAATTGCTTGAGAACATGTCTTCAGAGGATTCGGTTGAAACTGCAAAAATTTTGAACAGATTAATGGGTAACAAGTAGAACTGATTACTCTGTATAACCGAGAGGAGGTGAAAATAAATGTCGATTGTATATCAAATGGCATCCACAGCATCTGCAAAAGTAACGGGGACAGGTCAGACAACCGGAGCACAATCGAAAGGTTCAGCTGTAGGTGCTAGCGGTGAATTTCTCCAAACTCTTGCACAATCGCTATCTGGAGGAAACACAGAAGGTGATAGTTCAAGCGCTACTGGAAGTTTAACTGCCAATCCGTTGGTGTTTTCCTTTGCTACAAGTGAAGAAGGAGAAGCGGCATCAATCACGGCTATACTGAATTCGTTGTTCACGGACTTGGATTCACTTGACGAAGCTTTGGAAAATGACCCAGCTCTACTTGCAGGTTTGCAAACTCTGATTCAACAGATGTATACACAATTAAGTGATCCTTCAGGTACTAATGCAGAAGGTTCCGACGAGTCTTCGAACGGAGCGGAAAGTGTAAAAACAGTACCCGCAATTGAACTGTCGCAGCATCCTGCAGCAGTACGTTTTGTTCTGCAAGATATGCTTACACAATTAGTAGCTGGAATGAATGATCCTGAGAGTAACGTTGCGAAGAACGCTCCTGAATTCAAACATTTGTTACAATCTCTGCAGAGTCAGCTTCAAGAGGCTGGAGTGGATACCACTAGTAACAAAGGATGGACTGAACTGAAATCCATACTGGATACATTGACTGCAGTTAAGGATCAGACTGCACAAGTTGCTCCAAGTACTTCGCTTCAAACATCCAAACAGGATTCGGTCGTACCACAAGTTCTTGTTGCGGCAGTGGCGAATTCTGGAACCCAGGTGAAAGCTGAAGCTGAGACAACATCTGCTTCAAATGCAGGTGGAGAAGTGGAACACTCAACCATCATTACTGCAGGAGAGCTGTCCTTGCGTTCATCAGGTACAACAGCAGGAAAACCGGCTGAACCTGTAATGCAAACATCACAGTTTGCGAAGGAAATGACCCAGTTTGTTGTTAACAAGCTGGATATTGTCCAGCAAAAAGGATTTTCCGAGGCGACCATCTCACTTCGGCCTGAGCATCTAGGTAAGTTGGATGTTCAAATTACCTTACAGAACGGGCAGTTGGTTGCACGGTTTATGACTGAGCATACGATGGCTAAAGACATGCTTGAACAACAAATGACGCAGCTGCGTTCTTCACTTCAAGCCCAGGGAATTCAAGTGGAACGACTTGAGGTTACCCAGAACAGTTCAATCGGATCACAGATGTATCAGGACGGAGGCCGTCAGCCGGGAAGTAACTCTCAACAACAACGCCGTTCGCGTGAGCGTGAGGAACAATCGGATGATGCTATAGCTACAGCAGGGATTCAAGAAGAATTGCGTAACTGGCGTAGCGAGCAAGTCGAAGGAAATGAATTACAGAGAGATACGTTTAGTGCTGAGGCTTAAACAGAAATGAGGTGAGCATATGGCTAATGAAATTGTTTCAACGAATAATACCTGGCCGAACTATTCGGCAGCCAATAAAGCAACCACAAGTGCCGCAACAAAGGAATTGGGTAAAGATCAGTTTCTAAAAATCCTGATTACCCAGCTGCAAAATCAAGACCCGATGCAGCCGATGGAGGATAAGGAATTTATCGCTCAAATGGCACAGTTCAGCTCAGTGGAACAACTGGTCAATATTTCTACGCAGCTTAAAACATTGAACCAGTCCCTTGGTGCTGTATCCGGTATGATTGGCATGGAGGTAAGTTGGCTTTCTTCTAATAAAGATGATAACGGAACTCTTCGTCAGGGTATTGTAGATTCCATCATTGTAAGAGATAGCGTTCAATACGCAAAAGTGGGCAACGACGAGATTAAGCTGGATGAGATCATTCAGGTGAATTATCCAAAACAGGCAGAAGAGAGTCAAACTCCGGTACAGAACGTTCAGGATGTAACTCCTGAAACGAACGAGAGCCAGGAAGTTGAATCATCCGCTGAAACGGGTGATACGGAAGATAGCGGGAAAACGATATGAGTGATCGCATAACGGTTGGACAATTATACGCAGGCCCGATTACACCGAATATGCTTCAAAGACCCAAAACGGGAGAAGCTTTGGCTATACCCGAAAAACCTTTTGCAAAAGTGCTGGAAGATAACCTTCTGAAATTGAGCAATCATGCTGCCAAACGATTGGAACAGCGTGGTATTGAACTCAAGACTGAGCAAATGGAACAGATTGGTTCTGCTTTGGACAAAGCTGCTGCCAAAGGAGCCAAAGAGTCATTGATTTTAATGCAGGATATGGCTTTTATCGTCAATGTCAAAAATCGTACTGTGGTTACAGCTATGGATAGTGAGAGCATGAAGGATAATGTGTTCACTCAGATTGATAGTGCCGTAATCATTTCTTAACCGGCTGGCCCTTCTCGGGAGCCGGAATGCCGCTGACCGACTGATGCGGTAACCAAATGAAGACTGGGAGGATTTTTAAAAATGATAAAATCAATGTACTCAGGCGTTTCCGGGATGCGGGGTTTCCAAACAAAACTCGACGTAATTGGTAACAATATTGCGAACGTAAACACGGTTGGCTTCAAAGGCAGTCGGGTTATGTTCAAAGATATTATGAGCCAAACAACGGCAGGGGTAACTGCTCCTGGCGATGCAAGTGGTGGTGTCAATGCGAAACAAATCGGTCTTGGTGTAACGGTAGGTTCAATTGATACGCTGCATCTGGCAGGTAGCCCAATGACAACGAATAATCCAACAGATCTTCGGATTAATGGAGATGGATTCTTCTTGGTACGTTTGAGTGAAGATCAGGAAGTACCTTACCTGACTCGTGCAGGGGATTTCCATGTGGATGCTGCACGTAACCTTTTGACTTCGGATGGATTGTTTGTTCTGGATAACGGTGGTGGAAATATTACGATACCGGATGATGTTGTTTCCTTCACGATAGGTCAGGATGGAACAATTAACCAAACCATGGCAGACGGAACCATCGAAGCGGGTCCACAGCTTGGAATAGGTAAAGTTGTCAATCCAGAAGGCCTTGAGAAAATTGGGGGCAACTTGTACCGTATGACAGCAAACGCGAATCCGGATGGGGCGCTGGAACCATTAACAGCGAACAGTGCTGAGGACGGAACAGGAGCAATCATTGCTGGACAGCTCGAGATGTCTAACGTGGATCTGACAGGAGAGTTTACTGAGATGATCGTAGCTCAACGTGGATTCCAGGCAAACTCCCGAATCATTACAACGTCGGATGAAATACTTCAGGAAGTTGTTAACCTGAAACGTTAATAACTGATTAATGAATTTTTAAAACGTGGGGGAGCTTGCTCCTCCCACTCTGATTAAGGGGGCTTAGCATGATTTCGGTTACGCGGTTAAATGGTTCTCCCATGTGGTTAAATGCGCTGATGGTTGAAATTGTGGAAGAGACGCCGGATACGTATATTACTCTGGTAACTGGAAAGAGACTGATTGTGCTTGAAAAAGCCGCTGACGTTATTTCCAAGATTAAAGATTACAACCGTGAAATCGGGGTTCAGGCAGCCACTATTAAAGTGCAGCAAACGGAGGAATCCTGATGAAAAAAATGATGCCCTGGCTTGCAACAATGTTGCTGGCGATAACACTCATTGTGGTGGTTGTGTTTGTATTTATGCAAGGACAGAACGGGAATAAGGACGACACACATACGGCGGCAGCCTCAGAAGCTAAGAAGATGACTGCGGATGAGATTGTAGAGGTTTCCTCTGAGCTTGGAGAAATTAAAACCAATTTGGCTGATACGGATCATGTTGTAGTTGTCAGCTTCTCATTCAAGTTGTCAGACAAAACAGCCAAAGAAGATTTCGAGAAAATCAAAGAAATTACAGTGAAGCCTATTATCATTCAGACGTTTGCGGATACAAAGTCTGAGGAGCTGGCTACAGCGAAGGGCCGCGTACAATTTAATGAGAGATTGACGGGACTAATTAATGAAGCTTTACCTGAAGGTAAGTTGAGCAGCACCAGTTTTTCAGCTTTTGTAATGGCGCCAATGTAAATGAACAGAACACGCTGTAGACCTGTAAGGGGGTGAGAACATGGTGGATGTATTATCACAGAATGAGATTGACGCCCTATTAGCAGCCCTTTCTTCTGGTGAAATGGACGCAGAAGAATTGAAGAAGGAAGAAACTCAGAAGAAAATCAGATCGTACGATTTTAAGCGGGCAGTGCGTTTTTCCAAAGACCATATCAGAAGCTTGACTCGTATTCACGAAAACTTTGCACGCTTTCTCACCACTTATTTTTCAGCCCAACTGCGGACGTTCGTTCAAATCAATGTCGTTCAGGTCGAACAGTTGCCTTATGATGAGTTTATCCGTTCTATTCCTAAGATGACGATATTGAACATTTTTGAAGCGGAGCCACTACAGGGACGAATGGTGATGGAAGTCCATCCAAACGTGGGATATGCGATGTTGGATCGCCTGCTTGGTGGAACCGGAATTGCTCCAACCAAGATCGCATCCATGACGGAGATTGAGACGACCATCATGGAGCGGATATTCAGCCGAGCATTTGAAAGTTTGCAGGAAGCATGGAAAACTGTGTTGGATATTTCCCCAAGGATGGAAGCGCTCGAGACCAATCCGCAATTTATGCAGATTGTATCTCCCAATGAGACCATTGCTCTGATCTCGCTCAGTACCAAAATTGGTGACACGACAGGCATGATCAATCTATGTATACCGCATGTCGTTCTTGAACCTATTATGTCACGGTTGTCAACTCATCAGTGGTTTGTTTCGGAGAAGAAAACGAGAGCTCCGGAGGAGTATGATGCTCTAAAAGAGCGTGTAAACAAAGCCAAGTTACCAATCGTTGCGGAATTGGGAGAATCGAGAATTTCAATTGCAGAATTTCTGGGTCTGTCCGTTGGCGATGTCATTACGTTGAACAAACCAGTTGATGAGGGACTTTCCATAAAAGTGGGTGACAAACTGAAATACATGGGCAGTCCGGGGACAATCAAAGACCGTGTGGCTGTGCAAATAGACAAGATTGTCACCGAAGGAGTTGAAGAATTTGACGAGTAAGGATTATTTATCCCAAGAAGAAATCGATGCTTTGCTCAGGCAATCGGAATCGATAAACAGCTCGGAACCCGCTGAAAAGACGGTTGATGATTTTTTGACCGAGCTGGAGCAGGATGCCTTGGGGGAGATTGGTAACATTACATTTGGTAGCGCGGCAACAGCCTTATCCACGCTATTAGGCCTCAAAGTAGATATTACAACACCTAAAGTTTCTATCATTAGTCGAACGCAGTTTGAAGAAGCTTTTCCTAAGCCACATGTTGCCGTTCATGTGAATTACGTGGATGGATTCGAAGGTATTAACTCACTTGTTATCAAGAAGAGAGATGCCCAAGTCATCGCTGATTTGATGTTGGGTGGAGAAGGAAATCCGGTCGATGAAGAACTGAATGAAATCCATATTAGTGCAGTACAGGAAGCGATGAACCAGATGATGGGTTCCTCTGCAACCTCAATGTCCACGATTTTTAATCGTTTTGTGAATATTTCCCCTCCGGGAATCGATATTCTCAATCTGGAGAGTGGAGAGGGTGTAAGTAATCTTCCAGCAGATGAGACACTTATCCAAGTTTCATTTCGTTTGTTAATCGGGGATCTGATCGATTCCAATCTGATGCAGTTGCTTCCAGTACATTTTGCCAAAAGCATGGTAGATATGCTGATTGGAGGCGCTCAGGAGTCAACTGCCAGCGCACCAGTGGCATCAACACCTGAACCTGCGCCAGCAGCTGTACCAGCAACGCCACCACCGGTTGCGGAGCAGCCGCCCGTTCAGCACCAACAGGCTCCACAGGCTCCACAACAGCCTGCTCAGGACTATAACGGATATGGACAGGCCCCGATGGGTATGCCTCAAGGAATGCCGCCACAGCAGCCGTATGGCATGCCACCGCAGCAACCTTATGGTGCACCTCAACATTACGGTGGAATGCCAAATAGGAATGTTAACGTACAACCAGTTCAATTCGCCAATTTGCAAAATGGGGCGTATGGTCAGGTAGACGAAAACAATTTGAATTTATTGATGGACATTCCCCTTAAGGTCACCGTAGAATTAGGAAGGACCCAGAAGCAAATTAAAGATATTTTGGAACTGTCACAGGGTTCGATTGTCGAACTGGATAAGTTAGCCGGGGAACCTGTCGATATTTTGGTGAATAACAAACTGATCGCCAAGGGAGAAGTTGTCGTTATTGACGAAAACTTTGGTGTTCGTGTTATAGATATCGTTAGCCAATGGGACCGAATTCAGAAATTACAATAAGCACAATTTAGGGAGGACTTGAATCAAGATGGCAAACCGAATTTTAGTCGTAGACGACGCTGCATTTATGAGAATGATGATCCGGGACATTTTGTCCAAAAATGGATATGAGGTTGTTGGTGAGGCACAGGATGGCTCACAAGCAATTGAGAAATTTAAAGAGCTTCGTCCGGATCTGATCACAATGGATATTACGATGCCTGAGATGGACGGCATTGCAGCTTTGAAAGAAATCAAGAAGATTGATGCTAACGCTAAAGTAATTATGTGCTCCGCGATGGGTCAACAAGCGATGGTAATCGACGCTATTCAAGCAGGTGCTAAAGACTTTATCGTTAAACCGTTCCAATCTGACCGGGTTATCGAAGCGATCAGCAAGACACTGGGCGTTTAAGAGACATGATGATGGCTCAGGGTGATATTCCAGGAGGAGCTGGCGTGGGAAGTAATTATTATTTACAGCTTGTATGGGTGATTGTTGTCCTGGCCGTCATCCTGGCCCTTATTGTTTATCTGATCCGTTTTCTAAACAAAAGGAATCAGCAAATGTTCCGGCACGGCACAATTCGTACCCTGGGCGGAGTTGGACTGGGGCAAAACAAGTCATTGCAAATTATGGAAATTGGTGGGTGTGTATATCTGCTTGGTGTAGGTGAAGACATCCAGTTGATAGATAAGGTTTCGGATTTGGAAGAGGCCCAAAGAATCATTGATTCCTTCGAACGAGATGCTGCTGCACAACAAGGAAATCTCTCACCTCTCATTGCCAAGCTCACAAAACGTTTCCGTAAAGAAGAACCGCCGCGGGAAATGGAACTAGAGGACACAACTTCTTTTCACGAAATGTTTGAATTCAAACTTCGGCAGATGCCTAACCGTAAAGAGAAGATGGAAAAGCTCCTGGATAAAGACAATACTACAGATCGGTCGAGGGATTCATGAAGAAAAAGATTTGGTTAGCGTGTTGTTTATTAGGACTTATCAGTCTGGCATCTGTAACGGTTGCCTTTGCCGAACCCATTCCGAATATTGATATTCAGATTGGAAACGGTGATGGAGGGACACCAAGCACGAGTTCACTGTCCATCATTCTGTTAATTACAGTGCTTAGTATTGCTCCAGCAATGCTTGTACTGATGACCAGCTTTACCCGGATTGTAATTGTGCTCGGTTTTATACGTACATCTTTGGGTACACAACAAATGCCACCCAATCAGGTGCTGGTCGGTTTGGCGCTATTTCTGACACTTTTCATTATGTCGCCGACGTTGTCTTCCATAAATCAGGTAGCGCTTCAGCCCTATCTCCAGGGAGAGCTTACGCAAACCGAGGCACTTGAAAAAGCAGCGGATCCCATGAAGAAATTTATGTTTAGTCACACCAGAGAAAAAGATCTTCTGCTGTTTATGAAGTACAATCAGACTGAACAACCAAAGACCTATCAGGATATCCCAATTACTGTTATGGTGCCGGCATATGTAATCAGTGAGTTGAAGACAGCATTCCAGATGGGGTTTATGATTTTTATTCCGTTTCTGGTTATAGACATTGTTGTCGCGAGTACACTCATGGCAATGGGGATGATGATGCTTCCGCCGGTCATGATCTCATTACCTTTCAAAATACTGCTCTTTGTCCTTGTGGACGGGTGGTATCTGGTTGTCAAGTCACTGTTACTGAGTTTTAACACTTGATCCGGAAAGTTAAAGGAGGACGGTCATGACTTCGGAATTTATTATCGGTCTGGCCGGGAAAGCGGTATACACGTCATTGCTGGCCAGCGCACCTATGCTTATACTAGCTCTGGTTGTAGGACTTGCAATCAGTATTTTTCAAGCGACAACTCAAATTCAGGAACAAACATTAGCTTTTGTGCCCAAGATTGTTGCCGTACTTCTGTCAGTACTTTTGTTTGGACCTTGGATCTTAAATATCTTGGTCGATTTCACGTTTAACATTCTCGATAATCTATACAGATACATAGGGTAGGCTTTAGCAGATGGAGACATTGTTGCAAAGTTTCCCTGTCGCTCTGCTTATGTTTTGTCGAATCACATCATTTTTTGTAACTGCGCCAGTTTTTTCGGCTCGAAATGTGCCGGCTTCAGTTAAAATAGGTATCTCTGCATTTGTCACATTATCTGTCTATCTGATTTACGGAATAGACCAGACCGTACCCACAGACCTGAGTTATGTCTTATTGATCATCAGAGAGATTCTAATTGGCCTGCTTTTAGGTTTTGTGGCTTATCTGTTGATGACGGCTGTTCAGACTGCGGGGACCTTTATCGATCTACAGATCGGTTTTGGTATGGCCAATGTATACGATCCAATGACAGGTGCTTCCGCTCCACTTACGGGTAACTTGAAGTATGCATTTGCTATGCTTCTGTTTCTAACGATGAATGGTCACCATTATTTGCTGGATGCGATAGTTTACAGTTACCGGTGGGTACCATTATCTAATGTGTTTTTCCTACGGTTGGCAGATGGAAGTATTGCTGAATTTTTGATTCAGACCTTAGGTCAATCATTTATGCTGGCTTTTCAGATGTCGGCTCCGATTGTAGTTGCGTTGTTTTTGACGGATGTTGGATTGGGTTTTTTGGCCAAAACTGCTCCTCAATTTAATGTATTTGCAGTTGGGTTGCCGCTTAAGTTACTCGTTGGTCTTGCTATTTTGCTTTTGCTGGTTCCCAGTTTCTCCTTTGTATTTAGTCAATTGTTCGAAGCGATATTCAGATCGATGGAAAAATTGCTTGGAACCATTGGACAAAGGCCCGGCTGAGTGAAACGGAGGAAAAGACACGGATGAAACTTCAACTCGACCTCCAGTTGTTTTCAGGGGAGAAGACGGAGAAAGCTACCCCGAAAAAGAGACAGGATACACGAAAAAAAGGACAGGTTGTAAAAAGCGCTGAACTATCTGGCGCATCCATTCTCCTAATCGTGTTTTTGATCATGATGGTATTCAGCAATTTCTATAAAGAACGTATAGTTCGTCTGTTTACAGATATCTTCATCAATCGATTGAGTATGGATATCACCGGAGAGAATGTGATGGCGCTTATGATGCGCTATGGCATTGAAGTTTTGTTATTGATCGCTCCCGTTTTGCTGGGTGCGTTCCTGGTTGCTTTGATCGTTAACTACATGCAAGTTGGTTTTCTTCTTGTAGGGGAAGGTTTGAAGCCAAAACTTGAGAAACTGGACCCGATTAAAGGTTTCAAAAATATATTCTCTCTCCGCTCATTAGTGGAATTTGCTAAATCCATTTTGAAAATGTCGCTTATCGGTTATCTCGTTTACAGTACAATTAAAGGCTACCAGTCAGATATTGCTTCACTTTCTCATTTTTCATTGGATGCTATTTTACATTTCGCTGCGTCGATTACTTTAAGTCTTGGTATCAAGATTGCAGTGGCATTAATGATACTTGCGATATTTGATTACATGTATCAAAAGTATGACCATGAGAAGAAGATTCGTATGTCCAAGCAAGACATCAAAGACGAGTACAAGAAAATGGAAGGTGATCCGCTGATCAAAGGTAAAATCCGGGAACGCCAGCGTCGTATGGCTATGCAGCGCATGATGCAGGAAGTGCCAAATGCGGATGTGATCATCACGAACCCGACCCACTTTGCGGTTGCGCTAAAGTATGAAGGTTCCGAGATGGAGGCACCACAGATTATTGCCAAAGGTCAGGATTATGTCGCCTTGCGTATTAAGGAAATAGCCAAAGAAAACGGTGTTATTACGATGGAAAACAAGCCGCTGGCACGGGCATTGTTCCAGAGAGCCGAGATTGGTGACGCTATACCGGCCGATTTGTTTCAAGCGGTAGCTGAAGTGCTGGCTTATGTATATAAACTAAAGGGCAGAACGAAATAAAAGGGGATCGGAGGCCGTACATTCATTGAAGATTAAAGATATAGCTGTCCTTGCGGGTATCATTGGCATTGTGTTGATGATGATTCTTCCGATCCCAACCTGGCTGTTGGACTTGTTGCTGGTCGTCAATATTTCAATTGCACTGATGATACTCCTTGTTGCAATGAACAGCAAAGAAGCGTTACAGTTTTCTATTTTTCCAGCTTTGCTGTTGATCACTACACTATTCCGACTGGCTCTGAACATTTCGACTACCAAGCTAATTCTTGGTGAAGGGGATGCTGGAGCTGTAGTTGCTACCTTTGGTAGCTGGATTGCTGGAGGGCAAATTGCAATTGGATTTATCGTGTTTTTGATCCTCGTTGTCGTTCAGTTTATCGTTATTACAAAGGGGTCTGAGCGCGTAGCTGAAGTTGCTGCCCGATTCACCCTTGATGCGATGCCTGGTAAACAAATGAGTATTGATGCGGATCTGAATGCGGGTCTGATCAACGAGCAACAAGCTCGTGAGCGTCGTTCCAAAATTGAACGTGAAGCCGATTTCTATGGAGCGATGGATGGAGCAAGTAAATTCGTAAAAGGTGACGCAATTGCAAGTATTATCATCCTCCTGATCAATCTCATTGGTGGATTTATTATCGGTATGACTGTGCATGGGATGGCTTTCGCAGATGCGATGGCAACGTACTCTGTACTGACTATCGGAGATGGATTGGTAAGCCAAATCCCGGCTCTGCTTATTTCCACAGCAGCAGGACTTATCGTCACCAGAGCGTCATCAGAAGGAAACCTGGCAGATGATATTACGGGGCAACTGTTTACATATCCAATACTAATTTATATCGTAGCTTTCGTTATTGCCATGCTCGGTTTCTTCACACCAATTCATGTTATTACTACGCTTCCGTTGGCAGGTGTGTTGGCATATGCCGCGTGGCGTATGCAGAATAATCTGAATTTGAAACAAGTAGCGGAAGAACAGTTGGAAGAAGAACAGCAGATTGAAGAGGTTAGAAGTCCTGAAAGTGTAATTAACCTGCTTCAGGTGGACCCTATTGAGTTTGAATTTGGTTATGGTTTAATCCCGCTTGCTGATAATCAGCAGGGTGGGGACTTATTGGATCGGATCATTATGATTCGGAGGCAGTGTGCTCTTGAACTGGGGTTGGTCGTTCCGGTTATACGGATTCGAGATAATATCCAGCTCAGACCCAATGAGTATGTTATCAAAATCAAGGGTAATGTGGTAGGTGGCGGAGAACTGTTGTTGAATCATTACCTTGCCATGAGTCCTGGCTATGATGAGGAGTCTGTGACAGGTATTGAAACGACGGAACCTGCTTTTGGACTTCCGGCACTATGGATTGATGAAGTAACCAAAGACAGAGCCGAACTTGCAGGATATACGGTCGTTGATCCGCCTTCCGTTGTGGCTACACATCTGACGGAACTGATTAAGAAACATGCGCATGAGTTACTTGGAAGACAAGAAACAAAAGCACTTGTGGATAATCTCAGAGAGAACTATTCTGCCCTTGTGGATGAACTGATCCCTTCTCTACTTTCCATTGGTGATGTACAGAAAGTGCTTGCCAAGTTATTGCGTGAGAAAATATCTATTCGAGATATGGTTACCATCTTCGAGACACTGGCTGACTATGGTACGTATACGAAAGATCCTGATGTGCTGACTGAATACGTCAGACAATCCCTCTCACGTCAGATTACTCAGCAGTTCTCACAGAAAGGTGAGACACTTCGAGTGATCACGGTTGGACCTGGTCTTGAGAAGAAAATTGCTGAAAGTGTGCAACAATCGGATCAAGGCAGTTATCTTGCGCTAGACCCTGTATCTACACAAAGTGTATATCAGAAGCTCAGTGAACAAGTGAACCGTTTGATTCAATCAGGTCAACAACCTGTTGTATTAACTTCTCCAACCATTCGGATGTATCTGCGTCAGGTTATTGAACGTACTATGCAGGACATTCCTGTGCTTTCCTACAGCGAGTTGGAGCCGAATGTTGAAATTCAAAGTATCGGGGTGGTGAACTTATGAGAGTAAAACAATACGTTGTTGAGACCATGCCCGAAGCTATGCTTCAAATTCGCAAAGACCTGGGAAGTGATGCCGTTATTCTGTCCACCAAAGAGATTAAGGTGGGCGGTGTAATGGGAATGTTTCGCAAAAAACGGATCGAAGTTGTAGCTGCAGTGGATAAGAAAGAAAACAAGCAAACAACAAAGCCAGTACAAAATCAATTCACGCCTGTACCTCGTGCATTTGTACCTGAGGCTTATCGGCAAACAGCTCGTTCGTTTGTTGCGGCTTCTGATGAGTCGGTGACAACGAATACAGCTGATCAAAGTGTACAGGACCAATCTGCGGCTGCACCGTCTGTGTTTGAATCGCGTAATATCGGTTCAAACATAGACAGCGGCTCAGGTTCTTCGAGCACGGATCATAAACCGCGACCGCAAGGGGCGGATTTTTCGGGTTCAACAACTGCTCCGAAGCCAACAGGTTCAGACCTGCAGCAGGATAAGTTAATGACTGAATTGCAGGATCTTAAACAGATGGTGACCAGGCTTTCAAAGCAAGGTACTTCTGCGGACCCTGTGCCAGAGGAACTGCATACGATCCGAGAACGTTTGACAGAACAAGATGTTTGGCCTGAAGTATGGGAATCCTGGTTTGATTCAATTCAAGCAAAATGGTCTGAGAATGGATTAAAAGAACAAGATGTAGAGCAAATAGTGAAGCTTGAGGTTATGCACTTTTTGGAGCAACGTATTGAAGAAGGCATTCTTCCTACCACGCGAATCGTCTATGTAGCTGGACCAACCGGTGTAGGGAAAACTACGACAATTGCAAAATTGGCTGCTGAACAAATGTTCAAAAAACAGCGTAAAGTTGGATTCATTACATCAGATACGTATCGGATCTCGGCGGTAGAACAGCTTAGAACGTATGCATCTATACTGAATGTTCCACTTGAGGTGGTGCAATCGCCTGGTGATACACAACGTGCCATTTCTCGATTAGAGAATTGTGATTTGATCTTTATGGATACAGCGGGTAGAAACTACAGAAATGAATTACTTGTTTCGGAACTGCAAAGTTTGCTTGCTCCTGTAGAGAATAGCGAAACCTTTCTGGTCATGAGTATGACTTCCAAAAGTGCTGATATGGTGCAGATCACGGAACATTTCAGTAAATATGGACTGGATAAGGTGATTTTCACCAAAATGGATGAGACTGGGAGCTGCGGTCCGCTATTTAACTTGTTACACCGTTTTCCACTCAAGCTCGCATATGTGGCAAATGGACAAAATGTTCCGGATGATTTGTTGAAACCAGATGCAGATTCGTTGTCCAAACAGTTGCTGGGAGAATGGTCACAATGAAGGATCAGGCAGCTACACTTCGAAGTATGGTCTCCGCGCCATTGGAAATGGAAGGCATTGAGCGAGATATTCGATCCTCGAAAATCATTACTGTGGCCAGTGGTAAGGGAGGTGTTGGCAAATCCAATTTCACACTGAACTTTGCCTTGGCATTGCAGGCTTTGGGGCAAAAGGTACTTGTATTTGATGCCGATATTGGAATGGCTAATATTGATGTTCTTATGGGTACGTCTTCTTCCTATAATCTTTACCACCTGTTGTACCGACAAAAATCCATAAGGGAAATCATACAACTGGGTGCCAGTGGCTTGCCTTACATTGCTGGAGGATCGGGCATGAAAGAGTTGTTCTCATTGTCTGATCGTGATCTGGAGTTTTTCGCCAGTCAAGTCGAGGATATTGCCCAGGAAATGGATTATGTCATCTTTGACACTGGGGCAGGACTCTCCAGAGAGAATATGAAGTTCATCGGTGCTGCTGATGAATGCCTGATTATAACTACACCTGAACCGACTTCAATAACCGATGCTTATGCTTTAGTCAAAGTTATGCACGGCCAGGAAAATGCTACACCCTTTCGGATGATCGTTAACCGGGTGGAAGACGAAAGAGAAGCGGAACGGGTGGCAGAAAAAATAGCTGGAGTGGCGAGGCGGTTTTTGCAGACGGATATTCCGCTGCTTGGGTATATTTCAGAAGACGCCCAGGTAGTCAAGGCGGTTAAAAGGCAAATGCCCTATAGTCTGGCTTATCCGAATGCCAAAGCCTCTAAAGATATAGAGAAACTTGCTCTTCGTTATCTGGCTGTACCTGCAACTCCGGGATCCGGAACCTTGACAGGAATCAGGGGATTTATGAATAAGTGGCTTAAACGAACAACATGATTTCTGAATAAAGGAAACAGGGGTGACACAACATGGCGGCGTATCAAGTATTGGTTGTCGATGATTCCGCTTTTATGCGTAAGATTGTTACGGATTTGATCCAAGCGGATCCGGAATTCAAGGTTACGGCAACGGCATCAAACGGTAGAGAAGCGATTCAAAAATCACTAGAATTGAAACCCGATATTATTACAATGGACGTTGAGATGCCCGAAATGAATGGGTTGGATGCATTAAAATCAATTATGAAGGAATCTTTCGTTCCTGTGATTATGCTCTCTGGTATCAATGAACAAGGCATGAAAGAAACCATTATGGCGCTTGAAGCCGGGGCATTTGACTTCATTCGCAAACCATCTATTTCACATGACCAGGATATTGCTCAAGTTGGTAAAGCCTTGGTTGAGCGCATGCGTGCTGCGATGAATGAGATCAAAAGAAAAGCTGATCGTGAGTTATCCATGAAAAATAGAGACATGTTGCGAGGAGCAGTTGCTCCCCCAACTCAGCCAGTACAGAAAGAACTGCCGGCTAGGGATCGAGCGGAGCCTGTGAAAAAAACGATCGAACCTGTCGAGACGATTCAACGCTCTCTTCGAGAGCGCACTGAAGCCTTTCAGGCCAAAGCCAAGAAACCAATTGAACCATTGTCACCTTCAAAACCAGGTCGCGTAGAGAATAAACCGGAGCCTTTGCCAAAGGCTGAGCGTAATTTGGGGACGAAGGCAGAAAAAGCAGTGAGGTCAGCTAATCCAGTACAGACTCCAAAGGAAGTTCGACTACCTAATGCAGCTAGAGTGGCAGCTGATCAAATAGCGGCAACTTCTGCCTCTGCAAAAGCCAAGGATGTAATCAAGCCTAATCCTGTTCCCAAAGGTGGAGGAGGGCTGGAAGGACCATTCAACAAACTTGTGGCAATAGGTTGTTCTACGGGTGGACCGAGGGCTCTCAAGACATTGCTCGAGCAGTTGCCTGCTGATTTGCCTGCACCGGTCATTATTGTGCAGCATATGCCGCCCAATTTCACACGTTCTCTGGCTCAACGATTGAATACATTCAGTCCACTGCATGTGGTTGAAGCTGAAGAGGGCATGGTTCTGAAAAAAGGAACCGCCTATATAGCACCCGGCGGATTCCATGTGAAAGTTAACAAAACAGCAGACGGGAAGTTTATCGTGAAGTTGACTGAAGATCAACCAGTGAATGGACATAGACCTTCAGTGGATACGATGTTTGAGTCACTTCTACCGTTTACATCTTTACAAAGGCATCTTGTTTTGCTAACGGGAATGGGAAGTGATGGAGCACGTATGATGAAGCGATTATACGAAGCTGGAGTTACATCAACCTTTGCCGAGAATGAAGAAACATGTGTTGTATATGGTATGCCGCGTTCTGCTGTAGAGCTGCAATGCGTTCGTCATCTTCTGCCATTGCAGGAGATTGCTTCTAAACTTGTTCAAGCAGTGAAATAACGGAGTGTAACTCACGGAGGAGGTGCCTCACAATGGACATGAACCAATATTTATCCATGTTTATTGATGAGTCTAATGATCATCTGCAATCGCTTAACGAAAACATGCTTCAACTTGAAGGCAATCCGGAAGACCTGGGCATAGTTCAGGTTATATTCCGCTCTGCTCATACCTTGAAGGGTATGGCAGCAACTATGGGCTTTGAAGATTTGGCATCACTGACACATAAAATGGAAAATGTGTTGGATCTGGTTCGTAATGAGAAGTTGAAAATGCAGGATTACATTTTTGATACCATGTTCAAGAGTCTGGACGCTTTGGAAACTATGGTTCAGGATATTACCGAAGGTGGACAAGGTAAAGCAGATGTGTCGTCAATCGTAGCTTCACTTCAAGCCATTGAAAATGGTGAAATGACAAACGGAAATGGACCTGCTACAGAAACAAACAAGCCGGCTAACGCTTCAATCTCTTCGGCTGTGGAGCTGGATGAATTCCAATATTCAGTGCTGGATCAGTCGATCGCCGAAGGTCATCGTGTGTTCTACGTGGATGTGCTTGTTAGCGAGCATAGCCAGTTAAAAGGTGTACGGGCTTATATGGTCTTTGATATGCTGGAACGTTCAGGTGAAGTCGTTAAAGCTTACCCATCCGTTCAGGATATTGAGCAGGAGAAGTTTGAGCGCAGTTTCTCGTTGTATTACATAACAACTAAAGAAGCGCACGAACTGGAAGAAGGCATCATGAGTATCTCTGAAATTGAAAGTGCAAAGCTCATTCAACTGGATCAGGAGACTCTCCAGCAGATGGCCAATCAGGTAGCAGCTACAGTTGAAGCGCCACCCGCACCAACAGCTGTAGCTGAGGTTCCTTCGCCAGATAAGAATTCTGTACCCAAAGAAGAAGCCACAACGGCACCAGCTAAAACAGCTGCACCGAAGCAAGCTGCTGCACCTTCACGTACCATTCGTGTGGATATTGAACGTCTCGACGTATTGATGAACCTGTTCAGTGAATTGTTGATTGACCGTTCACGTCTGGAGCAACTGGCCAGTGAAACAGGCAACAATGATTTATCCGATACAGTAGCTCATTTAAGTCGAGTTAGCACAGATTTGCAAAATATTGTACTGAAATTGCGGATGGTTCCGGTAGATACCGTATTTAATCGATTCCCGCGCATGATCCGTGATCTGGCTAAGACACTTGATAAAAAAATCGATCTGGTGATTACAGGTGCTGAGACGGAACTGGATCGTACGGTAATTGATGAGATTGGTGATCCGCTTGTGCATTTACTGCGTAACGCGGTTGACCATGGTGTGGAATCCATTGCAGAGCGTGTAGCTGCAGGTAAACCAGAGATGGGTACAGTAAACCTGCGTGCCTTCCACAGTGGAAATCACGTATTTATCGAGATTGAAGATGATGGTAAAGGTATCTATCGCGACAAGCTTTTGAAAACCGCGATCAAACGTGGAGTTGTAACCGAAGAACAAGGTGCCAAAATGAGTGATGATGAAGTGAATCAGCTGTTGTTCGCACCTGGTTTTAGTACTGCTGATATTATCTCGGATATCTCTGGCCGGGGTGTTGGCTTGGATGTAGTGAAATCGAAGATCACTTCGCTTGGGGGTAATGTAACGATTCATTCAACTCCAGGCAAAGGCACGAACTTCTCTGTTCAGCTTCCGTTGACACTATCCATTATTGCTGCAATGCTTGTACGACTTGGTTCTGAGAAATATGCTGTTCCGTTGTCTTCCATTGTAGAGACGGCCATTGTACAACGTGAGCAAGTTCGTAATATTCATGGCAATAAAATGATCACGTTCCGTGAGTCACTGATTCCGTACTTGTCTTTGAGCGAAGTATTCTCTGTACCGGATTTCAATGACGCTGATGAGCAAGAAACAGAAATTGTCGTGATTCGCAAAGGCGACCGTCTTGCAGCCGTAGCTGTTGAAGAATTTATTGGACAAAGTGAGATTGTTCTCAAATCAATGGGAACCTATCTTCCTGCTATTGAAGGAATCTCTGGAGCAACCATTCTCGGAGATGGACAAGTAGCCCTGATTCTTGATCCTAATGCATTTATTAAATAAGCATAGAGCTAAGTCTTACATTTAATAGGGAGGTTTTTTACATGGAAGAAGAGTTGAAAGTCATCGTCTTTAAATTGGGTTCCGAAGAGTATGGTATTGAGGTAGACAAGGTTCAGACGATTGAGCGCATGATGCCAATTACCCGTGTCCCCAAGACACTTTCCTTTGTAAAAGGAGTTATTAATCTACGCGGTGTTGTAATTCCAGTCATTGATCTACGCGGTCGTTTCTCCCTTCCGGAAACGGAATACACGGATCAGACTCGTATTGTTATCGTAGGTGTAGACGACATGCAAGTTGGCTTTATCGTAGATTCTGCTAATGATGTTATTGATATCAAAAGCAGTGCGATCGATAGCCCCCCAGAAGTGGTTGGCGGCGTCAAAGCGAGATACCTGCGAGGTGTTGCTAAATTGGAAGATTCACGCTTGTTGATTATGCTCAACCTAAACGAAGTATTAAATAAAAGCGAGATTGTACAGCTGGAAAGTGTTGAGGGCTAGTACCGTGGAGATGTTCAACCGATTTGAGGTATTCCAGATGGATGTGCTCAAAGAGGTCGGTAACATTGGAGCAGGCAACGCCGCAACGGCGTTGTCTCAACTCCTCAACAGACCGATTGACATGGGTGTACCTACAGTACAAATGCTCCCTTTTGAAGAAGTTGCCGAAAAAGTGGGCGGAGATGAACGCATCGTGGTTACCGTGTTTCTTCGTGTAGAAGGCGAAGCACCGGGAAATCTTTTCTTTATGATGACACCAGAGGCTGCTAAAATGTTGTTGAATAGACTTGCCGGGTTTGATCTGAAAGAAGGACTCGATTTTACAGATATGGAACAATCAGCGCTTTCCGAGATTGGAAATATTTTGGCTGGATCCTATCTTTCTTCTCTGGCAGATTTCACGAAGTTGTCTATGTATCCAACTGTCCCTGGACTTGCCATCGACATGGCGGGTGCCATTCTAAGTTATGGCTTGCTGCAATTTGGCGAGATGGGTGACGCTGCATTGTTGATTGACACATCTTTCTTTGAAGGTGAAGATCAAGTTGAGGGTCAGTTTTTCCTCATTCCGGATCCACCATCCTTTGCAAAGATATTTGAATCACTAGGGGTGCCACTGAGCCATGATTGAGGACAAAAGCGTCGTTAAAGTCGGTATGGCGGATTTAAACATCGCTCATCTTCCTGGTGTAATCCGTACGACTGGCTTGGGTTCGTGTGTGGGATTAACAATGTATGACCCACATTTGAAGCTGGCTGGAATGGCGCATGTCATGCTTCCTACTTCAGAGATCGCCCGTGAAGGGAAACTGAACACTGCGAAATATGCGGATACGGCGTTGCCTGAGCTTTTGGAAAAGATGATTAAACTAGGCGCTTCTCACTCACGTATTGTGTCTAAAATGGCCGGAGGCTCTCAGATGTTTGCCTTTGCTGGCGCTGGAGATACAATGCGTATTGGACCAAGGAATGCAGATTCTTGTCGAGAGTGGCTTCAAAAACTCAATATCCCTCTTCTAGCAGAAGATACGGGTGGGAATTATGGACGAACGATTGAGATGGATTGTGAAACTGGACTTTTGACTATTCGAAGCGTACAAATGGGTGTAAAGGAACTATAAGACTATGATAGGAAACTACCGCATTAATCTTGGAGCAGGCATCGTTGGGTTTATTCTTACTTTTTTTGTAGCATACAGCAGCAATGTGCTGATGACCAGTTTAATTCGCGGATTGATCGGATTCGTAGCCTGGTTTGTCCTTGCATATGGTTTACGCTGGGGATTGGGATTGCTGCTGAACCCTCAGATCGAGGGAAATGGGTATGGTTATGATTCACCAAGTGCTCAAGATCAAAGAGGTTCACAGGTGGACATTAAAATCGAAGACGATGGACAAGAGCTGAATGATTTGCTCAAGAGTGGACAGAACGCTTCATCTGGGGACGATCTTCCGCCATCTGAGACGAAAGCTCCAACGGGATTCGCCCCTTTGGATCCGCCTAAACTTGTCCGGACCAAGGATCCGGAGGAATTGGCGCAGGCCGTTCGTCACCTGACAGACAAATAAGGAGGGTGAAAGTAATTGAACGAGCGTAAAGCTTCACATTTGAACCATTCTGATCTGTGGGAAAAGTGGAAAGAACATGGAGATCTTGAAGCCAAGAAAACGTTGATTGAAAAGTATCTTCATATTGTAAATTATGTATCCGGTCGACTGGCTGTTGGTTTACCCAAAAATGTTCCCAAGGATGACTTGGAGAGCAATGGCGTTATGGGGTTAATTGATGCATTGGAGAAGTTCGACTATGAACGTGGTCTGCAATTTGAAACTTATGCATCATGGAGGGTCCGCGGAGCCATTCTTGACGGTCTGCGTCAAGGTGATTGGGTTCCGCGTTCTGTGCGTGAGAAGGCCAAGCGAATTGAAGACGCCTACCAACAGCTGGAACAAAGTTATCTCAGGTCTGTTAGTGATGAGGAAATGAGCGAGTACTTGGACGTATCCACTAAAGATTTTCAACATATGCTTCAGGAAGTGGCAGTCATGTCACTTTGCTCGCTGGAGGACCCAATTCGTGAGGAAGAGTCTGAGACTCGTCTGTCTTTGATGGTGGATGAGAAAGCCAAAAATCCGGATTATAAAGTGAATGAGTTTTATTTGAAGGAAGCTTTGGTGCAAGGGCTTGACAAGTTGACGGTAAAAGAGAGAACGGTTGTTTCACTCTTGTATTACGATGATCTTTCTCTTAGTGAAATTGCTGAGGTTATGTCTCTTTCTCCGTCTCGTATATCCCAGTTACATTCCAAGGCAATATTACGATTACGCGGCACGTTGGACAAACAGAAAGATTTGTTGATGCGTAAAGATTAATAGAGAGAAGTAATATCATTGGAGTTTGGGGAGTGGAAAGTCTAAAAGGGGGAAGAATTGCGGTGACACAGCGGACTGCTTTGGAACAATGTTTAAACATTGTTTTATCGGACGACAAATGCACAGCCTACCTTGAATTTTCCAAAGAGGAAGAAGGCTTTGCCTGCACGATCGATGAACTTGAACAATTTGTGGCAAACAAGGGCATCAAACAAGGTGTATCGCGAGAGGCATTATTACTTTTTGTGAACAACCCTGAAACCTATTTGAAAGATAAATACAAGATTGCAGAAGGTGTCGCTCCCATTCAAGGAACAGATGGCTTCATCAAGGTCCTGGTTGGAATGGACGATACGAATGAACGACGACCACTGGAATCGGAAGATGGAACTGTCGATTACAAAGAAGTGACCCGATTAAACAATGTCCGTAGTGGTCAGATCATTGCAGAGCGGATCGCTCCTAGCGATGGCATACCAGGCAGGGCAGTAACGGGTGAGGAAATTCCTTATCGTCCGGGAAAAGAAGCTCGGTTTAAAGTTGGGAAAAACGTTGTGATTAACCCGGATGGTTCTGCGATGTATGCTGCACTGGATGGGCTGGTTACCAAAACGGACGGTAACAAACTGAATGTGTTTCCGGTTTATGAAGTCAATGGTGACGTTGACTACAATAACGGTAATATCGACTTTGTAGGCACAGTTGTCATACGAGGCAATGTACTTACCGGATTTAAAGTAAAAGCAGCAGGTGACATTCGTGTCGTCGGAGGTGTCGAAGGAGCTGAACTGGAAGCAGGCGGCTCAATCGAAATTACCGGTGGTATTATTGGATATAACAAAGGACTGGTACAAGCAGGCCATAATGTTAAATGTACTTTCATTCAAGAAGGCAACGTAGATGCCGGTGAAGATGTTCTGGTTTCCCAAAGTATTATGCATTCTAATATTCGTGCTGGCCACGGTGTCATCTGTGCGGGAACCAAAGGTCTTATTGTTGGTGGCTCGATCCAGGCTGGTCAGAACGTCTCAGCGCGTGTTGTGGGCAACAGCATGTCCACGGTCACTTCCATAGAAGTTGGTGTGCTGCCAAAGCTGCGTAACGAACTCAATGATTTGCGTAAGGAAGTCAGAGAACAGATGGATTCCTTGGACAAAACGAAGAAAGCTTTGACATTGCTGGATCAATTAGCTGCCGCTGGACAACTAACTCCAGATAAGATGTCGATGCGAATCAAACTGAATGCTACGCAGAAATCTGCTCTTCGTATAAGTGAAGAAACGAAAATGCGTATCTTTGAAATTGAAAAGGCACTTGAAGATACAAGTAATGCTCGTGTTGATATTCTGAAGATGATTTATGGAGGCTCTAAAATAGTTATCGGCAGATACACGAAATTTATTAAAGATCCAGTGAGTCGAATTTCATTTTATTATCACGATGGTGATATTACGATGGTTCCATACGTTTAAGTACAGCATTCAGGCACAGGAAGAAATCCATTCGAAACCGTGAGGTGAGCGTATGAGTTTCAAAGCAGTGGAGTTGCAGATTGCGGTACCACGAACAAGTGAAGCGGGACGTTATCAAAGTGAAGCCCAGCAGCGACCGATTACGGATCAGAATCTTTTGGCAGAGCAAACGTCGAAAGAAGCAAATGAAGCAAGGCAACGAAGTGAAGCAATGGACGAAACTTCACAGACTTCGGTGCGTGATGGGCATAACCATGATGGAGATCAGCAGAGTGGTTCCGATGGACAGGAGACGGTTCAGGCTCAAGCTCAAGAAACTGTGAAACCTGCAGAGCACCCTTACAAGGGAAAACACATAGATCTGTCTTTATAATAAATGGTTGTTATGGACATGCAGTCTTGCGCACCGATGGTTGAATCAGAAGGAGAGAACCCAATTTGTCACCATGGATCATTATTGTCATATTAGGGGCCTGCGCCATCGCCTACGCTTGTATTATGCCACGGAAAAACAAGGTGCAAGAGCCTGGGCATCAACTGGTGCAGGAGATGGAATCTACGCTTGAGCACTACATGACCGAGATCGAAAATGATAATGATGCTCTTATTCAACGTGTGGCTGAAATGAAGGGAGAAGCGACAGCAGCCGATCAACGTATGCAATTGCAACTTCAGGAATTACAGCAGCGGTTGGATCAGCTGGAACAGAGCAAAAAGAACGAAGCTGTCGCATCACCTGTTCCACACTCCGGTAATGTATCTGTACAATCTTCCGAAGGTTTGCAAGCACAAGCACTCGTGAAAAGTGTACAAGCAGAGGCGGCCCAGCAGGCGTTAGAAGCAGACCAACAGACCAGTGAAGTCGAATCTTTGCCTGGGCGTGAATCGATTAAAGATCGATATGCAGAACTCTTTAATCTACATGCTGAAGGTAAGTCGATGGATGCCATATCCAAGCAGACAGGCATTCAGCGAGGTGAGGTACAGTTAATACTGCAACTGGCAGAACGGGAGGAAAGCTAAGTCATGGACAAGCGATCCTTATGGATTGGTCTGGGGAGCGGCATGATTATTGGTGCAGTTTTGCTTCAACTGGCCACAGTTGGACAAAATGCATTGTCGGATAGTAATCTGGACCCCGAGCAGACTGCCAATATGACCAAAGAACAGCTTGAAACAGCTGCAAAAAGCCTGGATATGAAGGTGGTCGGTTCTGAAGAGGAATTGTACACAGAAGCTGAGTGGGTAGAGAAGAAAAAGCAGGAAAGCAGTGAGTTGCAAGGGGAAACAGCAACACCACCTGAGACAGTAACCTCTACGGAAACACCTACCGAGCCTGAGAAGCCACAAGAGCCTGCTACAAGTGAAGTTGAAGGGCAGAAAGAGATAACTGAGCCGAAAACAACAGAACCTGTAACGCCAAGCAATCCGAAAGGCGCAACAGTATCATTTAAAGTACGTTCAGGCAACAGTCTGGCGATCGTTGCAGCAAACCTAAAAACTGCGGGAATCGTAGATGATGCTCAAGCATTCATAAAGGCTGGCAAGGCTGAGCGAATCAATACCAAAATCCAGGTGGGTACCTATGCGCTTGAAAAAGGCGAAAGTTTCAAATCCATTATCGCAAAAATCACGAAAGAACCGTCAAACTGAGCATGCTCGGACAGGACGGTTTTTGCGTATTAAACGGTACATTTTCAAAGCTTGATAATAATTAGCGCCTGAGTTACATATCAAGTTTAAAATGATTCGATACTAGCAAAAAACGAAAAGTAGTTTTTAGCTTCAAAGACTGTTGCATCGGACAGTCAGTTATGCTATATTAGATAACGGTGTTAAAACACACGCATGTGCTAATTTTGTTGAGGGTGCTTTCCTTATGGAGAGTCTTGGCGAAAAATGATGCCGGCGGAGGACACAATAAAAACCATATTAGGAGGTGTGTGAAGATGGCAGTAATCTCCATGAAGCAGCTTCTCGAAGCTGGGGTACACTTCGGTCACCAAACTCGTCGTTGGAACCCAAAAATGGATCGTTATATCTTCACTGAAAGAAACGGAATTTACATCATCGATTTGCAAAAAACGGTGAAAAAAGTCGAAGAGGCTTACAATTTCGTTAAAGGAATCGCAGGAGAGAATGGTAAAATTCTTTTCGTGGGTACTAAGAAACAAGCTCAAGATTCTGTTAAAGAAGAAGCTGAACGTGCTGGTCAATTCTACATTAACCAACGCTGGCTCGGCGGTACCCTGACTAACTTCCAAACTATTCAAAAACGTATTGATCGTTTGAAACAGTTGGAAGCTTGGGAAGAAGACGGTACATTCGCTGTATTGCCTAAAAAAGAAGTAATCTTGCTTCGCAAAGAAAAAGATCGTCTGGAGAAATTCTTGGGCGGTATTAAAAATATGAAAGGCCTGCCAAGCGCCCTGTTCATCATCGATCCACGCAAAGAGCGTATCGCTGTTGCGGAAGCTCGCAAATTGGGTATCCCAATTGTTGGTATCGTTGATACTAACTGCGATCCGGATGAGATCGATTATGTTATCCCAGGTAATGACGACGCGATCCGCGCTGTTAAATTGCTTACAGGTAAAATGGCTGATGCTGTAATCGAAGCTAACCAAGGCGAAGAAACTTCCGCTTAATAGATTCGAACATATGTTATAAACTAAATGAAAAGGGTGGTTGGCAGGTGGATAACCTCTCACTGCCCTTTTTTTAGAGTGTACGTACAATACTTAATGTTGGAGGGAATTTATAATGGCAGTTAATGCGAGTGCAGTAAAAGAACTTCGCGAAAGAACGGGCGCTGGTATGCTCGATTGCAAAAAAGCACTGGAAGAAGCAAACGGTGATGTAACAAAAGCAGCTGAATTGTTGCGTGAGAAAGGTCTTTCTGCAGCAGCAAGCAAAGCAGGCCGTGCAGCAACTGAAGGCGTTGTTGAATCTTACATCCACGCTGGTGGACGTATTGGTGTCTTGGTTGAAGTTAACTGTGAAACAGACTTCGTTGGTAAAACGGATCAATTTAAGGATTTCGTTAAAGATGTAGCTATGCAAATCGCTGCAGCTAATCCTAAATTCGTTACACGTGAAGAAGTTCCTGCAGATGAGCTGGAAAAAGAAAAAGAAATCCTGAAAGCTCAAGCTCTTAACGAAGGCAAACCAGAAAAAATCATTGAAAAAATGGTTGAAGGCCGTATCGGTAAATACTACGAAGAGTACTGCCTGCTGGAACAAACTTTTGTTAAAGATCCAGACAAAACGATCTCTCAATTGCTGAACGAAAAAATCAGCCAAATTGGTGAAAACATCTCCATCCGTCGTTTCGTTCGTTACGAACTGGGTGAAGGTCTTGAGAAAAAAGTAGACAACTTCGTAGAAGAAGTAATGTCCCAAGTAAACAAATAAGACGGTTTCTATAAACCGGCGAGCAGAATTGATTTTCGAAGATATAAGAATGATGAAACTTCGAAGCGTAAACTCCCTTATATCTCAGGAAAACAGTGCCTTACCGGTTAAACGTTTTTCCTAAAAGAGCGGAACACAACTGTGTTCCTTTCTTTTTAAGCAGGAGGCCATGCGCGAGAAGTTTTGTTGGTTGAACACCAAGCGTGTTCGATTCAAAGTGGAGGGTGAATAATTGGAACAGCCAGTATTTAAACGTGTTGTCTTAAAGGTCAGCGGAGAGTCTCTTTCCGGTCAAAACGGCTACGGTATTGATGCAGATACGATCTCGTCGATTGCCCAACAGGTAAAAGAGGTTGTTGCACTTGGTGTACAGGTTGCTATTGTATGTGGCGGCGGAAACATCTGGCGTGGAATTGCCGGTAGCGAAAACGGCATCGATCGTGCAACTGCCGATTATATGGGTATGCTGGCGACAGTAATGAACTCGCTGGCACTGCAGGATGCTTTGGAACAGATTGAAGTGCCTACGCGTGTACAGACATCTATTGCAATGCAACAGATTGCAGAGCCTTATATTCGTCGTAGAGCTATTCGCCATCTGGAGAAAGGCCGGGTCGTTATTTTTGCAGCAGGTACAGGTAACCCGTTCTTTTCCACGGATACAACAGCAGCACTGCGCGCAGCGGAGATTGAAGCAGAAGTTATCTTGATGGCCAAAAATAAAGTTGATGGTGTATACTCAGCAGATCCGTTTAAGGACAGTACAGCTGTGAAATTTGATCAGTTGACTTACATGGATATTCTTAACAAAGACCTTGGTGTAATGGATTCAACGGCATCCTCGCTTTGTAAGGACAACAACATCCCGTTGATCGTATTTGCCATTACGGAACAAGGTAACATCAAACGTGTTGTTCTGGGCGAACGTATCGGAACAATCGTTAAAGGGAGTGTAGATTAATGCCACAAGCGGTTAAACAACATGCCGAAGAGCGTATGGAAAAAGCAATTCAAGCATTGCGTCGTGACCTGGCTACTTTGCGTGCAGGCCGCGCAACTCCAGCTCTTCTGGACCGAATTCAGGTAGAGTATTATGGAGCAATGACGCCATTGAATCAACTCGCTAATATCAGTACTCCGGATTCCCGTACACTGATGATTCAGCCTTGGGACAAATCCTCCATGAGTGACATCGAGCGTGCCATCATGAAATCGGATCTGGGTCTTACTCCAGCCAATGATGGTAGCATGATCCGTTTGTCTATTCCGGCATTGACGGAAGAACGTAGAGCGGAACTTGTTAAGCTGACGAAGAAGTTCGGTGAAGAAGGTAAAGTAGCGATTCGTAACATTCGCCGTGATGCGAATGATGACATCAAGAAACTGGAAAAGTCAGATATTTCTGAGGATGAATCCCGGAGACATCAAGATGATATCCAAAAATCGACCGACAAGTTTATTGCTGAAGTCGATAAGGTACTCGCTGCCAAAGAAAAAGAAATCATGGAAGTGTAAGACAAGCGCAGCCCCTCCAATACGGTGGGGTTTTGTCTCTTTTTCCAAGCTTCAGATAAAGAAACTTCAGGGATTTTGGAGGAACAGGAATGATCAAACGGGTTCGGTCGTGGTGGAATGGGGCTGACAAGCAGGAAACGCTGACTATATCCGAGGACAATATCCCGCAGCACGTCGCCATCATCATGGACGGCAATGGACGATGGGCCAAACGTTTGGGGCTGCCGCGTATAGCCGGGCACCAAAATGGCATGAAGGCGGTCAAACGTGCGACCATCGCGGCGGATGAACTGGGCATCAAATATCTGACGATGTACGCTTTTTCGACAGAAAACTGGACGCGTCCAAAAGAAGAAGTGGATTTTCTGATGCGACTTCCGCAAGAATTTCTAGCTATAGAGCTGGATGAACTTATAGAAAAAAATGTGCGCATTCGCATGATGGGCCAAGAGGAACATTTACCTTCTCATACCATTAATGCCTTGCGGGAAGCCATTCGTCTTACGGAACATAATACAGGTCTCGTTTTGAATTTTGCAATGAACTATGGAAGTCGTCGTGAAATGACGGACTGTGTTAAACAGATCGCTCTGCAGGTGAAATCGGGGGAACTATCGGCAGAGGATATAACACCTGAACTCATTGATAGACATATGCTGACGGTTGACATGCCTGATCCGGATCTGCTGATCCGGACGAGCGGAGAGTTGAGATTAAGCAACTTTATGCTTTGGCAGCTTGCATATAGTGAATTATGGTTTACGGATATATACTGGCCCGAATTTGGCAAAAAGCATTTGCTTGAAGCAGTAGCCGAATATCAGCGCAGAACAAGGCGTTACGGCGGTTTGAAATAGATGGAGGATGAAGCCGTTGAAACAGCGACTAACGACAGGAATCATAGCAGGTGTGTTGTTTTTAGGTTTTTGCATGCTGGGCGGACCCTGGTACCATGGTTTGGTATTGCTTATGGCTCTCATCGGTTATTATGAATTTGTTAAAATGACCGGGGTGATGCCTTTTTCAGGTGTGGCCCTGATTGGATATGCTGGTGTGTTTGCCATTGTGTTTCCTTGGGAAATGTTTTGGGAGGCAAGACCGCTATCCTTATTTCAGGTCATCTGGATAGTAATGCTTGTACTGATGACAGCTTCGGTTGTCACCAAAAATAAGGTTCCCGTGAATACAGTGGCCATGCTTTTCCTCGGCGTGTTGTATATAGGGATCGGTTTCTATTACATTGCAGAATCCAGACATCTGCATCATGGGTTGTTCTGGACGTTCCTGTTGCTGGGCTCCATATGGGCCAGTGATGCAGGAGCTTATTTTGTAGGGAAACTCATTGGTAAAAACAAACTGTGGCCTTCTATCAGTCCAAACAAAACTATAGAGGGTGCACTGGGTGGCATCGTAATTGCAATTGTTACTTCTGTTATTTTTGCATTAGTATCAGATGGTTTGCTTTCCTGGCAGAGAGCGATTGTGATCGGAATTGCCTGTGCAGTTGTAGGTCAGATGGGTGACTTGATCCAGTCTGCATACAAACGTGTATATAATATCAAGGATTCAGGCAGTCTTCTCCCAGGGCATGGAGGCATTCTTGATCGGTGCGACAGCTGGATTGTTGTTTTTCCATTCGTACATATACTAATGCTACTGCCCTACTAAAGAAGAACATGAGTCTGAGATAACAGCATTGTTCGCCGTAGGCATTGGATAATTAAAGATGAGGTGCAGCATGAAAAAAATTGCGATTCTTGGGTCAACCGGTTCCATTGGAACCCAGACACTGGATGTAGTTGACATGCATCCAGAACTCTTTCAAGTGGAGGGACTGGCTGCCGGAGGCAATACAGACCTGCTGATCGAACAAACCAAACGTTACCGGCCGAACAAAGTATCAGTGGGGTCCAAAGAACTGGCGGAGAAGATAGCTCCACATTTGCCAGCAGGAACGCAACTATTTTATGGCAACGAAGGACTCGTAGAAGTTGCGGCAGGAACCGATGCGCATACGGTTGTTACAGCGGTGGTGGGCAGTATTGGATTGGAGTCAACGCTTGCTGCCATAGATGCAGGCAAACAGATCGGACTGGCCAATAAGGAGACATTGGTTACAGCGGGGCATATCGTTACGACAAGAGCGGCTGCCAAAGGAGTCTCTTTACTGCCCGTTGATAGTGAGCACTCTGCGATATTCCAATGTTTAAATGGTGAAAACAGAGAACGCCTGACAGGCATCACGCTCACCGCTTCAGGTGGATCATTCCGTGATCTTACCCGTGAACAGTTGAAGAACGTGACTATAGAGGATGCACTTAAACATCCGAATTGGTCAATGGGCTCCAAAATCACGATAGACTCGGCAACGATGGTTAACAAGGGTCTTGAGGTCATTGAAGCACATTGGTTATTTGGTCTTCGATATGATCAGATTAATGTATTGCTTCACCCAGAGAGTGTTATTCATTCATATGTGGAATTTGATGACACAAGCATCATCGCACAACTGGGGAATCCGGATATGCGAGTTCCAATTCAATATGCACTGACTTACCCTGACCGCTTGCCATCACCAGCACAGCGTCTGTCTCTTGCTCAAGCTGGGAAATTACATTTCCGTGATATGGATATGGAACGGTTCCCGTGTTTAAGAATGGCGTATGAGTGTGGTAAAATGGGAGGAACCGCAACAACGGCGTTTAATGCAGCCAACGAGGTTGCTGTAGCCCGTTTCTTGCGTAAAGAGATTTCATTCCTTAAAATAGAAGATATTATTGCTTCTGTGCTGGAAGCACACCACAATGTGGACGAGCCTGATCTGCAGGAGATCGCACGTTGTGATCAGGAGAGCCGTAAGCTTGCGGCCAGTCTGTAATCTCTTTTTTCATAACAAATTGGAAGAAGTGATTCTCTTGTGCGGCATCAGAGAATAATGATAATCTAGAGGGACAGACTGCGGTATGTGCCGTGAAGGAGGATGGATAGGGATTGGAAACCATACAAGTGGTATTTCTAACGGTGCTCATGTTCTTTGTCATCGTGACGGTTCATGAATGGGGGCATTATTATTTTGCCAAACGCGCCGGTATTCTTGTACGGGAGTTTGCGATCGGTTTTGGTCCCAAATTGTTCTCATATAAAAGAAACGAGACCCAGTTTACATTGCGTTTGTTGCCTTTTGGTGGATATGCACGGATGGCAGGGGAAGATCCGGAACTGGTAGAGATCCAGGAAGGACAGACCATTGCGGTAAGATCAGCGGATGACCAGGTGAAGATGATCTATCTGGACCAGCTGGATAACCGTAAAAATGTAATACGTGGTGAAGTCATCTCCATTGATATGGAGAGAGCGCTGAAGCTTCAACTCGATGTAGATGGAGAGATTCAGGAGTATCGTATTCATCCTCAAGCAATGTTGGTAAGTCGAGGTAAACAAACGCAGATTGCACCGAAAGATCGTCAATTCGGCAGCAAAACTGTTGGACAGCGTGCATTGGCTATTTTTGCGGGCCCACTCATGAACTTTATCTTGGCCTTTGTGCTGTTTGCTGTATATGCGCAGATGGCAGGAGTTCCAGTGGAAAATCCAAAAAATCTTGTAATTGGTGAAGTGCTTGAAGGTGGGGCAGCGGATCAGGCGAACCTGCAAAAGGGCGATATTATCGAAACCATCAATGGTACTGCAATTGGTACGGATTCACAAAAAATGGTGTCGATGATTGCCGATTCCAAAGACAAGCCGATGGAATGGACGCTGCGCCGGGGTTCGGATACGTTTAATATAACGATTACTCCACGTGCTGTAGAAGGACAAGAGGGCGGTAAAGTGGGAATTGTACCTACGTTACCAACCCGATCTGTTGGATTTGTAGAGACATTTAAAGTCTCAGGCGTGGCCATGGTTGACACAACCAAAATAATATTTGAAGGTTTTAAACATCTGATCAATCAGTTCAACATGGATGATATTGGTGGTCCAGTTCGCACATTTGAAGTGACAGGACAAATTGCTAAACAAGGGATTGAGCAGTTAACGAGATGGGCAGCAATTTTGAGTCTATACCTTGGGATTTTCAACTTGCTACCAATACCTGCATTGGACGGCAGCCGTCTGGTATTTTTGGGAATTGAAGCGCTGCGCGGCAGACCTGTTGATCCCAATCGCGAAGGCATGGTGCATTTCGTCGGATTTGCGATGTTGTTTGTGTTGATGCTGGCAGTAACTTACAATGATATATTACGTTTAATTAACGGATAATTACGGTTGGACTACGCTCTGGACATTCAGAGATAGTCGTTATGGGAGGACGCTGGAGTCTTATGTCAAAGGAAAATGATAAACAGTTCGTGACTGAAATCACACCACAGGGTGAGGATTTCTCACGCTGGTACATTGATGTTATCAAAAAAGCTGATCTCATGGACTATGCACCCGTACGCGGTTGTATTGTGTTCAAACCAGACGGCTTTGAAATCTGGGAACATATTAAGGATGAGTTGGATCGTCGTTTCCGGGAAACGGGTCATCGCAATGCGTACTTCCCGATGTTCATTCCTGAGAGCTTCTTTCAAAAGGAAAAAGAGCACGTGGAAGGTTTTAACCCTGAATTACCATGGGTTACGGAAGCTGGCGGAGAGAAGCTGGAAGAACGTCTGGCAATCCGTCCTACATCCGAAACGATTATTGGTCACATGTATTCCAAGTGGATTCAGTCTTATCGGGATCTTCCGGTACTGATCAACCAGTGGGCTAACGTAGTTCGTTGGGAAAAAAGAACGTTGCCTTTCCTTCGCACAAGTGAGTTCCTGTGGCAGGAAGGTCATACAGCGCATGAGACGGAAGAAGAAGCACGTGAAGAAACGATGAAAATGCTTCAGATTTATCGTGAAGTGGTTGAGGAATACTTGGCTATTCCTGTAATTGTGGGTCAGAAAACCAAGTCCGAGAAGTTTGCGGGTGCGGTGGATACCTACTCGATCGAAGCCATGATGAAGGATGGACGTGCAGTACAAGCAGGTACATCTCACTACATGGGGACGAACTTTGCAAAAGCATTTGAAATCCAGTATCTTAGCCGGAATAATGTGCTGGAGCTGGCTTACACTACTTCATGGGGAGTAAGCACACGTTTGATCGGTGCATTAATTATGGTTCATGGAGATGACCGTGGTCTCGTACTTCCTCCTAAAGTCGCACCGACTCAAGTGGTCATGATTCCAATTGGACCTCCGAAAACACGTGATGCTGTTGTTGGGCGTGCAGATGAGTTGTTCACTGAGTTGAAAAAAGCTGGAGTCCGTGTGAAAATGGATGATCGCAGCGATGTTCGCCCAGGTTGGAAATTCAATGAATACGAGATGCGCGGTGTTCCGATTCGTCTAGAGATTGGTCCACGTGATATGGAAAATGGCGTTTGTGTACTCGTATCACGGATCACAGGTGAGAAGAAAGTGGTAGAACAAGCAAACCTGGTAGAAGAGATCCAGGCTATGCTGACACAGATCCAGGTAGATATGTTAGAGCGTGCTCGCACATTTATGTCGGATAACTTCTACTCCGTGGATACACTCGATGAGATGAAAGAACTGATGGAAAATAAACGCGGGTTTACACTGGCCGGATGGTGCGGTTCGGAAACTTGCGAAGATAAAGTAAGAGAAGTCACAGGTGCAACAAGCCGGAACATTCCGTTCCAGCCTGCGGAAGAAAAGCATACGTGCCTGGCTTGTGGTGAACAGGCAGAACACACGGTTGTGTTTGCAAGAGCATACTAAGTCAGGGTCACATGACTATATACATTGAACTAAACATTTACATGAGAACGTAGAGAACAGAAATAACCTGAAGAAGCGGAGCTAAAAGCTTTCTGAAAGAAAGCTACATCGGAAGCATACACTGCGCCTTTATCCCCGGATTTTCCCCTTTGTAAATGGGAATCAAAAAATCTGGGGGTAACAGCGATCGGAAGGTTGTTCTGTTATCGGAGTGGTAAGTGTAAATATCTTTTTGTTCAATGTATATAATGGCACGTACGGACTGTAAGAGTAATGAATGGAGAGCTTCTGTCGGATAAAATGAGTCGGTGCGAGTTCGGATCGGTGACATTTTTGAATGCAGGGGCTTTTCATGCTTTAAGGGGGTACAAGGAGGAACACGATGAGCGGATTCGAGGAGAAAAGAAAACGGTTTGAGTTGTTGATGAAACAGGCAGAGCTTCCGGCTGGTCTGTTAGAGCCCTATTTTTTGGATGGATGGATTGAACAAGTAGAGACCAATCGAAGTAATCGGGATTGGAATATTCTGATTGCAAAGGATACGTTGGTACCCGCTCCAATCTATCGCACATTTTGCCTGCATATCCAAGAGAAAATGAATCATATCGCCAAAATTTCATTTGGCTTCAAATACACGGACCAAGTACAAAATGGTGATATCGTCAGTGAATATTGGAATCTCTTTCTGGAGTGGGTTACCCGTGAGATTCCATCTGTAAATGGTTGGATGAACCGGACAACCTTTGAATGTGAAGAGGATCTCCTACAACTGACAATGAGTGATGCAACGTCGATGGAATTGGCTCGTAAGAAACAGATAGATCAGGCTATTACGAAATTCTATGAAAAATACTTTCATCTACCTCTTCGCATCAAGATGCAAGTGGGTGAAGTGGGAAGCAATAAAGAGGCCATGGAACAGTTCCAAGCCCAAAAACGTGTAGAAGAACTTGAGGTCATCGAGAAGATGATGAGTGAAGTGGACACAGAAATCCCGGTGGATGAGGAGCAGGGTGATCTGCGTTTGCAAATGGGTTATGACATCAAGGAACCTGCAGTACCTATGCAGGAAATCCAGGATGAAGAGAAAAAGGTCACGCTTCAAGGTTCGGTGTTTGGACTGGATCGTAAAGAACTGCGAAACGGAAATACGTTGTTTACCTTCTACCTGACCGACTTCACGGACTCCATGCAAATGAAGATGTTTGCCAAAACAAAAGAGGATGTTAAAATTCTCAGTTTGTTGGCTAACGGTAAATGGGTAAAAGTGCGTGGTCGTGTAGAATATGACCGGTTTATGCAAATTCCTGAACTGGCCATGATTCCATCGGATTTGATTGAAGTTAAAGCACCGCCGTCTCGCAAAGATAATGCACCAGAGAAACGGGTGGAGTTCCATTTGCACTCTACGATGAGTACGATGGATGCTGTAACTTCAATCGACAAATACGTGAAAATGGCAGCAGAGTGGGGACATAAGGCGATTGCAGTCACTGATCATGGTGGGGTGCAGGTATATCCCGAGGCTTCCAAGGCTGCTAAGAAAAACGGGATTAAAATGATCTACGGCCTCGAGGCCAATGTCGTGAATGACTCTGTTGCCGTTGTAATGGCTCCTCAGCCATTGGATCTCCAAACAGCAACATACATCGTATTTGATATCGAGACCACAGGTTTGTCGGTAACACAGAACAAAATCATTGAGATTGCAGCCGTGAAGATGCAAGATGGTAAAGAAATCGACCGGTTTGCAACGTTTGTGAATCCGCATGAACGCATTCCCTACAACATTCAGCAGTTGACCAATATTAATGATGACATGGTAAAAGACGCACCTGAGCTGGAGCCTGTCATTCGTGAGTTTGTGCAGTTTGCTGGTGATGGTGTGCTTGTTGCGCATAATGCACGTTTTGATATGGGCTTTATCCAGGCTTCGCTGAAGCAAATTGGAATGCCAGAGCTTCCTAACCCTGTCCTTGACACGTTGGAACTGGCGCGATTGTTATTTCCAAAAAATAAGAACCACCGTCTGAATACGATGGCAGATAAATATAAGGTTGGACTTGAAAGTCATCACCGTGCCATTGATGATACGATTGCACTCGCGGGTATACTGATCGGATTATTAAATGATGCTGCTCAGATGAAAGGGTTAACGAGGCTTGATCGCTTGAACGATTATGTAGGTGTCGACTTGTCGAATACAAGACCTTTCCATTGTGGAATCTATGCATTGAATGATGTCGGTAAGAAAAATCTATACAAGCTGGTATCTCTCTCTCATACGGAACATTTCAAGCGGGTACCGTGCATTCCCAAATCAAAACTGATTAATTTGCGTGAAGGGCTTGTTATTATATCGGGCTGTGAAAAAGGGGAGTTTTTCGAAGCGGTGCTTAACAAATCGCTCGAAGAAGCGGAAGAGATCGCTGAGTTCTATGACATACTGGAGATCCAACCACTTACCATGTATATGCATTTGGTGGATAAAGGGTTGGTGGCTACACCCGAAGAAATCAAAACAGCGATCCGTAAAGTCATCGATATAGGTGTAAAATTTAATAAACCAGTCATAGCCACAGGTAACGTGCACTATTTGGAACCGCGTGACAAGTTATATCGGGATATTACCATTCACGGAATTACAGGTTTTAGTCCACTCAAAGATCAACGTAAACCGGATGCACATTTCAGAACGACAGAGGAAATGCTGGAAGAGTTCCAGTTCCTGGGCCAAGATAAAGCTTACGAAGTCGTTGTTACAAATACGGTAGAGTTATCTGACCGCTTTGAGGAAATTAAGTTATTCCCGGACAAATTGTTTACTCCAATTCTGGAAGGTGCGGACGAAGAAATCCGTAATACCTGCTATGACACTGCCAAGTCTATCTATGGCGAGGAATTACCAGAAGTAATAGTTGCACGACTAGAGAAAGAGCTCATTCCAATTATTAAATACGGTTTTTCTGCCAACTATCTGATCTCGGAACGCTTGGTTAAAAAATCGAATCAGGATGGTTACCTCGTAGGTTCGCGGGGATCGGTTGGCTCCTCTGTTGTTGCTACATTCCTGGGTATATCCGAGGTTAATCCACTACCTGCTCATTATATTTGTGTGAATTCAGAATGCAAACACAGCGAGTGGTTCCTGGACGGCAGTGTTCGGAGTGGATTTGACCTTCCAGAGAAAGAGTGTCCGGATTGTGGTGGCACACTTAAAGGAGAAGGCCAGGATATTCCGTTTGAGACCTTCCTTGGATTTAAAGGAGATAAAGTTCCCGATATTGACTTGAACTTCTCTGGTGATTATCAGCCTCATGCTCATAACTATACGAAAGTACTATTTAGTGAGAAGAGTGTTTTCCGTGCGGGGACCATCGGTACGGTGGCTGAGAAAACAGCATTTGGTTTTGCCAAGAAGTACGAGGAACATCATCAGAAGAAATGGCGTGGAGCTGAATTGAATCGTTTGGCCTCTGGCTGTACTGGGGTGAAACGGAGTACTGGTCAGCATCCCGGTGGTATTGTCGTAGTACCTGATTATATCGAGGTCGAAGACGTTACACCTGTTCAGTTTCCGGCTGACGACGTTAATGCGGAGTGGAAAACGACACACTTTGATTATCATGCTTTTGAAGAAAACTTGCTGAAACTTGATATTCTGGGGCACGATGATCCAACTATGATGCGGATGTTGCAGGATTTGACAGGGGTCGATCCAACGACCATTCCGATGAATGATCCGAAAGTCATGAGCATGTTTAACTCAACCGAAGCTTTGGGTGTTACACCGGAACAGATTAGGTCGCCAGTCGCGACGTTTGGCGTGCCGGAGATGGGAACGAAGTTTGTACGTCAGATGCTTGTTGAATCCCAGCCGACGTCTTTTGCCGATTTACTGCAGATTTCCGGATTGTCCCATGGTACAGGGGTATGGCTTGGAAACGCTCAGGATCTGATTAAGAACGGAACGTGTAACATTAAGACGGTAATTGGTTGTCGGGATGATATCATGTTATTTCTGATCTATAAAACGGGAATGGACGCAAGTCTGGCATTTAAGATTACCGAGAGTGTTCGTAAAGGACGGGGTCTGCCACAGGAATGGATTGACGAGATGAAGAATTGTAAAGTGCCTCAATGGTACATTGATTCATGCCTCAAAATCCAGTACATGTTCCCGAAGGCTCACGCGGCCGCTTATGTTATTTCGGCAGTACGTACGGCGTTTTTCAAGCTGTATCATCCGATTGAATATTACGCAACTTACTTTACCGTTCGTGCGGATGAGATTGATATCGAACTGATGTGTCAGGGATATGACGCGATCTATCGCAAAATTACGGAAATTGAGCAATTAGGTTTCCAGGCACCTCCAAAAGAGAAAAACATGTTACCTGTCCTGGAAATGGGTCTGGAAATGGCAGCACGCGGATTCTCGCTGAAATCCATTGACTTATACCGTTCAGAAGCGACAAAGTTCATCGTTGACGGAAAAACACTAATCCCTCCATTTTCAGCTTTGGCAGGAATCGGGGATAATGCAGCTCGCAATATTGCTGCGGCAAGAGATCATGGTGAATTCCTGTCGGTGGAAGACTTCCAGCAGAAGTCGAAAGCAAGTAAGACCATTGTTGAACTCCTGTCGAATATGGGATGTTTCCGTGGCTTGCCAGAGAGCAATCAGCTTTCCCTTTTCTAGGATTGAATTTGGATCTAACCATAGCGATTGTTGAGGGAACGTAATTTTTCCTTCATTAGTAAGTAAACTGCCTGAAGCATCGCTTACTTGTCACTATTACCAGACTATGTTATAATTTTTGAAGTGAACGAGATAGTACGAATTTCTAAAGAGTGGGGAAACCCACTCTTTAGTCTTTGGTATACAAGAATCTTGGGTATTGAATAATCTGCCAGTGCTTTTTTTGCTGGTGTAACCTAAGTTGGAGGTTATTGGTTTTGAGCACAACGAACATTAAATCTACCGTGGAAGAAATGATCCAACCCTACTTGAACGAACAAGGCTTCGAGCTGGTTGACATCGAATACGTCAAAGAAGGCAGCAACTGGTTTTTACGGGTGTATGTCGACAAAGAGGGTGGCATCGACATCGACGATTGTGTCTTGATCAGCGAAAAGCTGAGCGCCAAGCTGGATGAGAACGATCCGATTCCAACCATCTATTTCCTTGAAGTGTCTTCTCCCGGTGCGGAGCGTCCACTGAAAAAACCTGAGGACGTTACCAAAGCTGTAGGCAAAAATGTTTTTGTTACAACCTACGAGCCGGTGAACGGATTGAAGGAATTTGAAGGCAAGCTGCTTTCCTTTGATGACGATGAACTCGTGATCGAAGCAGGCAAAAAACAGCATGCCATTTCTTATGATAAGGTTGCCAGTGCGCGCCTAGCTATTTTGTTTTAAGTGCCTTGTTCACTTTATTAATGAAAAAGACACATCTCACGATAACGGCAAGGTGCTCATGAGTTCAGAGCCTTTCGCCGTTTTACGTATGAGATGCCATGTTTGAAAGGGGGATCAACATTCATGAGTACGGATTTTATTGAAGCAATGAATGAATTGGAACGGGAAAAAGGGATCAGCAAGGATGTGCTGTTTGAAGCGATCGAGGCTGCACTAATTTCCAGCTACAAGCGGAATTTCAACACGGCCCAGAATGTGCGTGTTGACATGAACCGTAATACGGGAGTTATTCGGGTGTATGCCCGTAAATTGATCGTGGAAGAAGTCCTGGATTCACGTACCGAAATTTCATTGCCTGCTGCACGAGAAATCAACCCACACTTCCAGCTGGAAGATATTGCGGAGATTGAAGTTACGCCGCGTGATTTCGGACGTATCGCGGCACAAACTGCCAAACAGGTAGTGACCCAGCGGATTCGTGAAGCCGAACGCGGCCTGATCTACAACGCTTTCGTAGATAAGGAAGAAGATATCGTTACGGGAGTGGTGCAGCGTCAGGATTTGCGCAATATCTACATCGATCTGGGCAAAATCGAAGCGGCTTTACCGCTGACCGAATTGATGCCGAACGAGAAGTTTGTTCATGGTGACCGTATTAAGGCGTATATCACCAAGGTCGAGAATACGACGAAAGGGCCGCAAATCATTTTGTCCCGTACCCATCCGGGCCTCTTGAAACGTCTCTTTGAACTGGAAGTGCCTGAGATCTTTGACGGTGTAGTTGAAATTCGCTCCGTCGCTCGCGAAGCAGGGTTCCGCTCCAAGATTGCCGTTCATTCCCGCAACGAGGAAGTTGATCCAGTTGGATCTTGTGTAGGTCCTAGGGGAATGCGCGTGCAGACCATTGTGGGTGAGCTGCGCGGTGAAAAAATCGACATCGTTCGTTTCTCCGATCAGGTAGACGAATATGTTGCTAATGCACTGAGTCCTTCCAAAGTATTGGAAGTTCATGTATTTGAGGAAGAAAAGATGGCTCGGGTTATCGTTCCGGACTATCAACTGTCCCTCGCAATTGGTATCAAAGGCCAAAATGCCAGATTGGCAGCCAAATTAACCGGCTGGAAAATCGACATTAAGAGCGAGAGCCAGGCGGAACAGGAATTCGGCAGAGAAAAAGATTCTTCTTCTGAAATGCATCAGGATTCCGTCTCCGTCGACTAAAGTAAAGTACGGGGGGCGCTGACGTATGAAACCAAAAAAAGTGCCGCTGCGCAAATGTGTGGCATGCCAAGAAATGATGCCCAAAAAGCAGCTGATTCGCATTGTTAAAACGCCAGAGGATGAAGTGCTGATCGATTTGACTGGCAAAAAATCCGGACGTGGTGCCTATTTATGCGGCAAAGAGTCCTGTTTTAAGCTCGCACTCAAAAACCGGGCTTTGGATCGGGCGTTAAAAGGCAAAGTCTCACCTGAAATTTACGAGCAATTAGCAGCTGACTTCATCGCGGTTGAGGATGAATTCATAGCAGCACAGGAGCGTGAACATGACTAATATTAAAACGCTGTCTTATTTGGGACTCTCTATGCGTGCAGGTAAACTTGTAACAGGTGAAGAAATTGTACTTAAAGCGATCCGTTCTTCCGAAGCTAAAATGGTTATTGTTGCGGGTGACGCCTCAGCCAATACACAAAAGAAATTTCGCGATAAATGCGGAACTTATAAGGTTCCTCTGTTGATCGGATTTGACCGGGATAGTCTGGGTTCAAGTATCGGTAAAGACACGCGTGTTGTTCTTGCAGTAACGGATCGAGGGTTTGCAAAAATGATCTCCAAGCAAGTCGGTATAATGTCGGAGGTGGAGTATATTGAGTAAACAGGAAAACAAGGATAAATTGCGGGTTTATGAATATGCGAAGTCCCTTAATATGAGTAGTAAAGAAATTATAACCATTCTTAAAAAGCTGGAAATTCCCGTAAACAATCATATGAGTGTCATGGAGAATGGTTCAGTCGGTAAGGTGGAACAATTTTTTAAAGATATAAAATCCACTGCTGCTTCGAAACAAGGCAACGATGCAAAACCAGTTGCAACTTCGGCAGTACGTAGTGACAAACCAGTGGACAGCAACAAGCCGGCCGGCGGAGTGAACACGCCGATTAGCAGCAACCCATCCGGTAGTCCCGTACAAACAAAAATACAACAGGAAAAGCAGGTAGGTATGAACAATAGACCAAATTCCAACAATAACAATGGCACTCAAAGACCCAGCGGCCAAGACAGTCGCAACAGAACGAACTCTTCCCAAGGCTCAAGCCAAGGAGGACAATCAACTAACCGTCCAAGACCAGCTCAAGGTGGACAAAGCAGTACTGCATCCCGTCCGCAAGGAACGGGTGGTCAACGTCCGAATAACAGCGGTGGCGGTCAAGTAAGAACTTCAGGCCCTAACAGCGGTGGTAATACAGGTACTGCTGGCAACCGTAGCGGTGGCCAAGGTCAGAGCCAAGGACAAGGCCAACGTAGAAGCGGCCCAGGTGGTACTACTGGCAGCAACAACAATAGTGGTAACCGTTCGAACAGCGGTGGCGGTGGACGTCGTTATGATGACAACCGTGGCGGTAACTTCCGTGGTAACCGTGGTGGCAAGAACAACCGCAACAGAAATCAACAACAGTACCAACAACGTGAGAAAATTGATAACACACCTAAGAAAATCATCGTTCGTGGTGATATGACCGTTGGTGAAACAGCGAAGTTGCTCCATAAGGATGCTTCCGAAGTTATCAAAAAGCTCATCGCTATGGGTGTTATGGCAACAATCAACCAAGAGCTTGATATCGAAACGATCCTTCTGCTTTCAGGTGAATTCGGTGTTGAGGTTGAAGTGAAGATTGTGCTTGAAGATGACCGTTTCGAAACACTGGAAGAGAATGATGATGCTGCTGACTTGCAGGCTCGTCCACCAGTAGTTACGATCATGGGTCACGTTGACCATGGTAAAACTACTTTGCTGGATGCGATTCGTTCCACGAATGTATCCGATGGCGAAGCAGGCGGAATCACGCAACATATCGGTGCTTATCAAGTTGAAATTAACAACAAAAAAATCACGTTCCTGGATACTCCGGGTCACGAAGCGTTTACAGCGATGCGTGCACGTGGCGCACAAGTTACGGATATGACGATTATTGTCGTAGCTGCGGATGACGGTGTTATGCCACAGACCATTGAGGCGATTAACCATGCCAAAGCTGCTGGGCTACCAATCATCGTTGCTGTCAACAAAATTGACAAGCCGGGCGCTGATCCAGATAAAGTGAAACAAGAATTAACCAGCTATGAACTCGTTCCGGAAGAGTGGGGCGGAGATACCATCTTTGTTAACGTGTCAGCGAAACAAAGAATGGGTCTGGAAGGTCTGCTTGAAATGATTCTGCTCGTTGCAGAAGTGAATGAATACAAAGCGAACCCGGACAAACGTGCCCGTGGTACAGTGATTGAAGCCGAGCTGGATAAAGGACGTGGCCCAGTTGCACGTATCCTCGTACAGCACGGTACATTGAAAGTCGGCGATGCTTTCGTTGCAGGTAACTGCTTCGGTCGTGTTCGTGCGATGGTCAATGACAAAGGTCGCAAATTGAAAGAAGCTGGACCTTCAACACCTGTAGAAATCACAGGTCTGACTGAAGTTCCAGGTGCGGGAGATCCATTCATGGTGTTTGAAGATGAGCGCAAAGCGCGTTCCATCGCTGACAAACGTTCGATCACGCAACGTGAATCCGATCTGGGTACGCATACTCGTGTGACGTTGGATGATCTGTTCCAGCACATCAAAGATGGCGAGATCAAAGATCTGAACGTAATCATCAAAGGTGATGTACAAGGTTCGGTTGAAGCATTGAAAGGTTCCCTTGCGAAGATCGAAGTTGAAGGTGTACGCGTGAAAATTATTCATAGCGGCGCTGGTGCAATCACAGAATCCGACATCATTTTAGCTGCAGCATCCAATGCTATCGTGATCGGTTTCAACGTTCGTCCTGATAACCAGGCGAAATCAACTGCAGATCAAGAGCAAGTAGACATTCGTCTGCATCGCGTGATCTACAGTGTTATCGAAGAAATTGAACAAGCGATGAAAGGTATGCTTGATCCGATCTACAAAGAAAAAGTTATCGGTCATGCTGAAGTTCGGAGCACGTTCTCCATCAGTAAAGTGGGTACCATCGCTGGTTGTATGGTTACCTCGGGTAAAATTACGCGTTCTGCGGAAGCACGCCTGATTCGTGATGGCATTGTCCTTTACGAAGGTAAGCTGGATTCCCTGAAACGTTATAAAGATGATGCCAAAGAAGTAGCACAAGGTTACGAGTGCGGTATCACACTTGATAAATATAATGATCTCAAAGAAGGCGACGTTATCGAAGCTTTCATTATGGAGACAGTACAACGATAAGCAAGGAAGCATGAGGTGAACAACAATGGCTAAGATTCGTACAGGTAGAGTGGGCGAGCAGATCAAGAAAGAAATAAGTCTGCTCATCCAGTCTGAACTGAAAGATCCACGTATCGGCTTTATTACGGTAACGGGAGTCGAAGTGACAGGAGACTTGTCGCAAGCCAAAGTTTATCTGAGTGTCTTCGGTGAACAGGAACAAAAAGATAACACGCTGAAAGCTCTGGCAAAAGCAAATGGATTTTTGCGTTCGGAGCTGGGCAAACGTATCCGGTTCCGGCATGTTCCCGAGTTGATATTTAAGATTGACGAATCCATCGCTTATGGCAGCCGAATTGAGAAGCTGCTTGGCGATATTGGTTCCGACAAGAACGAATCCCAGTAACAGAATAGAGGAGACGGCAATGCACACTTATGAACAGGCGCTCCAGGCCGGAAAGCAATTTCTACTGGAGCATGATGATTACCTGGTCGTGTCGCATGTACAGCCGGACGGTGACGCAGTCAGCTCGACGGTAACGGTGGGCTGGCTGCTGTCATGTCTGGGTAAGACATTCACGATGATTAATGAAGGTGAAATCCCCGGGCGCATGCAATTTCTGTGGGAAGCAGGCAACATTGTGAACATGACCGAACAACCACCGCAGCGAAAATATAAAGCTGTTATCTGTGTGGATTGTGCAGACTTTGCCAGAGTAGGTTTGACACGTCATTATTTCGAAGATGATGCTGTTATCTTGAATATTGATCATCACCCTACAAATGACGGTTATGGTACAGTCAACATCATTAAGTCAGATGCTGCTGCTACGGCTGAAATCTTGTTCGATTTTCTTAACCTGTTCCAAGTAACATGGGATCAAGATGTTGCGACGGCAGTTTATACAGGATTGCTTACCGATACAGGTGGATTCCGCTATGCCAACACCAGCCCAAATGTAATGAAAACGGCCTCCAGACTGCTTGAACATGGCGTGAATGGACCCTATCTCGCCCAGACCTTGTTGGAGCAGGTGACTCTTCCGCAAGTTCGGATTTTGAATCAGGCACTATCAAGCCTGCAGATGACAGATGATGGAAAGATAGCCTGGGTTGTTATTACACCAGATGATATGGTGGCTTGTGGAGCAGCTAATGAAGATCTTGAAGGGGTAGTGAACTATCCACGCAACATTCAGGGCGTGGAAGTTGGTATCTTTTTCAAAGTCATCAACGAGAATGCAGTCAAGGTTTCTTTGCGTTCAGCTGGTAAGATTGATGTTGCTGCACTAGCACAGACCTTTGGCGGAGGCGGGCATGTGCTCGCAGCCGGATGTCGTCTGGAAGGCAGACTTGATGATATTGTCGCAAAAGTACTGAAGCAGGTGAATTCACAATGGTAAAGCCATTTGAAGGTGTACTTCCGGTATATAAACCGGCGGGTTTTACTTCTCATGATGTTGTAGCCAAAATGCGTCGCATTCTCAAAATGAAGCGCATTGGGCATACGGGCACACTTGACCCACAAGTTACAGGCGTTCTGCCGCTCTGTCTTGGACGGGCGACACGTGTGGTAGAGTACATGCAGGAGCTTCCGAAGGAATATCTGGCTACGCTCAGACTGGGACTGTCTACTGACACAGAGGATATGACAGGGGAAGTCATTGAGCGGGCTGAAACGACTGTGGAAGTAACACAGGAACAGGTTCAACAGGTGCTTGAGCAGTTTCTGGGCACGATCTCACAGGTACCACCCATGTATTCTGCCGTAAAGGTAGACGGCAAACGTCTTTATGAGCTTGCTCGTGAAGGTAAGACGGTAGAGCGTAAGAGCCGTGAGGTCACAATCTATGAGCTCGAACTTACTGGGATTGAGACTCAGGGTGAGACCACCGATATATCCTTCCGGGCCTTATGTTCAAAAGGAACTTATATTCGGACATTGTGTGTAGACATTGGTCGGCAACTCGGATATCCATCAACCATGGTTCAACTGGAGCGTACGATATCGGCAGGTATCTCTGCAGATCGTTGTCTTCGAATTGAAGAAGTGGAACAACTTATGGCTGACGGGACTTTGGCGGAGGCGCTGATTCCTGTTGACGAGGCTATTGCTTCAATTCCGGCCCATAAGGTTGGAGAAGAACTAACCAAAGGAGCACTGCAAGGTCAGAAACTGTCTGCGCGTCTTCTGGAACCGCCTGTGGAGCAACCTGGTTTGCTGCGGTTGTATGCTCAGGATGGTACGTTTCTGGGGATATTTGAGCGGGATGAACTAAAACCAACGGTGAGGGCAGTTAAAGTCTTTTTGCCGGAATAAAGAGGTTTCGGGCTTGGAGTTGTGGTGATGCTCTAGCTTGGCCTATCTAGTGAAATGCAGGTGAATGATTGTGAAAACCGTAATGCTAACCTATCCGCAGACGTTACATTCGACTGAGCTGAGCACACTGCCCCAAGTGCTTGCGATTGGTCAATTCGACGGACTGCATCTCGGACATGCAAGTGTCATTTTATCAGCTGTCCGCATTGCGCGGGAAACGGGCATGCAGGCAGCGGTCATGACCTTTCATCCACATCCGAAGGAAGTTATGCGCAAAGGGGATTACGAGGGTTATTTAACTCCCTTGAGAGATAAAGAAGAGATCTTGGCAGGAATGGGCGTTGATGTACTCTATGTGGTGGAGTTCAATGAAGATTTCTCACGGTTGACGCCGCAACAATTCGTACACGACTTGTTGATTCCTCTTCAGACGCGAACAGCGGTGGTGGGTTTTGACTTCCGTTTTGGTCACAAGGGTGCAGGGGATGAACAACTTCTTCGTACTTTGGGAGAAGGAGAGATGATGGTGGAAACCGTTCCTCCTTTCTTGTTAAATGGAGAAAAAGTGAGCAGTTCTCTCATTCGTGGCCTGTTGAAGCGTGGGGAGATGGATGAGGCCAGTCAGTGGCTTGGCCGACCTTACAGCATCAGAGGAACTGTCATTCACGGGGAGAAGCGTGGACGAACGATTGGATTTCCTACAGCCAACCTTGAACTCACAGATCATTACGTTACCCCGTCGAAGGGTGTTTACGCTGTTCGTGTGCAGTATGGCGGACAGGAACTGCCTGGCGTAATGAATCTCGGTGTGAAACCTACGTTTCACGAAAGCGGGATGAAACCTACGTTTGAAGTGCACCTGCTTGATTTTGATGGACACTTATATGACCAGGAACTAAAGGTTGAGCTCGTTCACTATATTCGTGCAGAACGAAAGTTTGACTCCATTGAGGCATTAATTAGCCAGATTCGTGAAGATGCATTAACTGCCGGCCGCCTGTTATCTTAAAGGTTCAGTATTAAATGCATGTTTACATTTACTTTAACTAGGCAATTATGATATACTGTACTACGTTGTCGATTGAGACAACATTAACCTTGGCTTGGTTGCTTGCTCTCACCGGCGGTGACGAGGCTAATGGCGATTATATTGAAGGAGGTGAACAGGATGGCATTGACTCAAGAACGTAAACAACAACTGATCGACGAGCACAAAACTCACGAGTCCGATACAGGATCTCCAGAGGTGCAAGTTGCTATCCTTACGGAAAACATCACAAGTTTGACAGACCACTTGCGTACGCATAAGAAAGACCACCACTCACGTCGTGGACTTTTGAAAATGGTAGGTCAACGTCGTAAGCTTTTGGCTTATGTGAAAAACAAAGATGTTAAACGTTACAGCGCACTGATCGAAAAACTCGGATTGCGTCGTTAATTATCGTACATGTTTTCAAAATCAACCTGGCTGTTATCCGTCATTCTTTTGTCTAAAAGGACAAGCGGAACTTACAGCCGGGTTGTTTTGTAGATGAACATGTTGCCATATATTTGTAGATGGGGCTCCGTGAGGAGCTTTTGTTGTGCAGGTTAGCATGTTGAAAGATCCATACATAGCTAATGAATGCATGACAAGCAGGAAATACTGTGAATATGCAGAATCCATTGAATTAGGAACGAATAAAAGGAGGGGTTTCATGGAACAGCGTGTTGAAATGCAGCTTGGTGGAAGAAAACTTACGCTTGAGACCGGGCGTTTGGCCAAGCAGGCTAATGCTGCCGTTAAGGTAACATACGGGGATACCGTGGTATTGTGTACCGTGACAGCATCAAGTGAGCCGAAAGATCTGGACTTTTTCCCATTAACGGTGAACTATGAAGAAAGATTGTACGCCGTAGGTAAAATCCCAGGAGGATTTATTAAACGTGAAGGCAGACCGAGTGAGAAAGCCATTCTTTCAAGCCGTCTGACAGACCGTCCAATTCGTCCTTTGTTCCCGGAAGGCTTCCGGAATGATGTACAAGTTTTGAATATCGTTATGAGTGTGGATCAGGATTGCGAACCGCAAATCGCTGCAATGATTGGTACATCGGCAGCATTGAGCATTTCGGATGTTCCATTCAGCGGACCGATTGGTGGCGTGAAAGTGGGACGTATTGATGGCGAGTTCATCATTAACCCAACGATTGCACAGCTTGAAGTCAGTGATATTGAACTGGTCGTTGCAGGAACCAAGGATGCCATCATGATGGTTGAGGCCGAAGCAAACGAAGTGCCGGAAGAAGTGATGCTCGAAGCAATCATGTTTGGACATGATGAGATCCAAAATATTATTGCTGTAATCGAACAACTTGTGCAAGTTGCTGGAAAAGAAAAAATGGCTGTTAAGTTGCGTACCGTTAATACTGAAGTTAACAGTAGCGTGCGTGAATTCGCCAGCGCTCGTCTGGTCGAAGCGGTTAAAATCGCCGAGAAACATGCTCGTCAAGATGCAATCGATGTAGTGAATGACGAAACCGTTGCTCACTTTGAAGAGAAATATATTGAAAGTCCGGAATTGTTCAAAGACGTGAAGGAAGTTCTGCACGATATCGTCAAAGAAGAAGTGCGTCGTCTGATCACGCATGATAAAGTTCGTCCGGATGGACGTGGACTTGCTGAAATTCGCCCAATTGAATGTGATACATCTCTGTTGCCACGTGCACATGGTACAGGACTGTTTACGCGTGGTCAAACGCAAGCACTTAGCGTTTGTACACTTGGTGCACTGGGTGATGTTCAGATTTTGGACGGAATCAGTCTTGAAGAAACGAAACGATTCATGCATCACTATAATTTCCCACCATTCAGCGTAGGCGAAGCGCGTCCATTGCGTGCTCCAGGCCGTCGCGAAATCGGACATGGTGCTCTGGGTGAGCGCGCGCTTTCCAAAGTGATTCCTTCCGAAACGGATTTCCCATACACGATTCGTTTGGTATCTGAAGTTCTTGAATCCAACGGCTCATCATCTCAGGCAAGTATCTGTGCCAGCACTTTAGCTATGATGGATGCAGGTGTACCAATCAAAGCTCCAGTTGCGGGTGTAGCTATGGGTCTGATCAAAGATGGAGATCATGTATCCATTCTGAGTGATATTCAAGGTATGGAAGATCACCTCGGTGACATGGACTTTAAAGTAGCTGGAACACCTGAAGGTGTAACTGCAATCCAAATGGACATCAAAATTGCTGGTATTAATCGTCAAATTTTGTCTGATGCATTGGCGCAAGCCAAAGAAGGCCGTATGCACATTTTGGGCAAAATGAACGAAATTTTGAAAACTCCACGTGAGCAGTTATCACAATATGCGCCTAAAATTACAACGATGCATATCAATCCGGACAAAATCCGTGATGTTATCGGTGCAGGTGGTAAAATCATCAATAAAATCATCGAAGAAACCGGTGTTAAAATTGATATTGAACAGGATGGACGTGTCTTTATCGCTTCTTCCAACCAGGAGATGAATGATAAAGCCAAAGCGATCATCGAAGGTATTGTGCGCGAAGTATTGGTCGGCGAGATTTATGTCGGCAAAGTAAAACGCGTAGAAAAATTCGGTGCATTTGTTGAAGTACTTCCGAACAAAGAAGGTCTGGTACACATCTCGCAACTGTCAACTGAACGTGTTGCCAAAGTGGAAGATGTTGTAGCTATCGGTGATTCCATTACGGTAAAAGTAACGGAAATTGACCCACAAGGTCGAATCAACTTGTCCCGTAAAGCAGTTTTGACTGCTGAAGCTCCGGCTCAATCCTAGGATACCGAAGCGACAGGTTATAAATGGATAGATTGAATGAAGAGACAGAATGTGAATTTCTGGCTCTTTTTTTAACGTTTAAATACGTAAAGCAAGGATGAAACCATGGCTCAGCATTCATATTTTTGCCCTTGTCCTCATATGATGGGGACAAAGACGGCGGGAGGATGGAGCTGTGGGAAACCAATCCAAAAAGCTGGCGGCTGTTCTGGCGGGTGTGACTGCGGTCATATTGATCGGACAAGTTGGCAGTGTACGTACATACATTACGGAGATCCGTGATGGGCCAGGTACGCAAAATGCTTTTGACATGTTTAAGGAGGCAACTGGAGAAGATGCGCTGTTGTCTGCGATTCGGGATAAAGCGGCTGAAACGAAAATTGCTCCGATAAATGCCAGAGTGGATCGGGTATGGAAAGCGATTCCTGGTTATAATGGCATGGAGATTGATGTGGAAGCGACATACCGTAAGGCGCTGAGTGGAACATTGAATACCAAAATAGCGTATGTCTACCGTCAGATTGAGCCGGAGATCCAGCTTAAGGATTTGGGTGCACATCCGATCTATCGGGGGAATGCAAACAAACCGATGGTTTCTTTTATGATTAATGTGGCCTGGGGGAACGAATACATTAAACCGATGCTGGATACGCTCGATGCCGAGAAAGTGAAGGCTACTTTTTTTCTGGATGGAAGTTGGTTAAGCAAAAATGTTGAACTGGCCAAAGAAATTCAGAAACGTGGGCATGAGATGTCCAACCATGCATATTCTCACCCTAATATGAGTCGATTGAGCGCAGAACGGGCTAAGCTGGAAATTAGCAAAACCCAGGATCTGCTCCATAAAACACTGGGCGTAGAAAATCGTTGGTTTGCTCCGCCTTCCGGTGACTTTAATCAGAAGACCGTTGACATTGCTTCATCCATGGGACTGAACACCGTGTTATGGACAGTAGATACTGTGGATTGGCGTAAGCCAAGCCCGGATGCCGTTGTTGCCAAAATTGCTAAAAATACCGAGGCTGGAACGTTAATTCTAATGCACCCTACAGCTGCTTCTTCGGGAGCTTTAAAGGGCATGATTCAATCCATACGGGCCAAAGGTCTGGTGCTCGGAACAGTAAGTGAGACGCTGTCTTCGGAACGTGTAAACACCTCTGCGGTTGAGTGAACGTTGTTTTTTTGTTAATATCAAACAGTTGGAACCAAATGTCGATTTCAATTTCAAGGTTGAGATCAAGGCAATTATAGAGATGTAGGAGGGCCAACCATGAAAAAAATTCAGCTGGGCAATGGCCTCAGAGTTGTCATGGAACAGATACCGACCTGCCGTTCTGTGTCTTTCGGAATATGGGTCAAGACAGGTTCGCGTAATGAGCAACCTGCAAGTAACGGAGTATCACATTTTATTGAACACATGTTATTCAAGGGAACAGATCGTTATGATGCCAAGGCGATTGCGGAGCAGTTCGATGCGATTGGTGGTAACGTGAATGCATTCACTTCCAAAGAATACACGTGTTATTATGCTAAAGTATTGGATGAGCACTTGCCGATTGCGGTTGATGTATTGTCTGATATGTTTTTCCGCTCCAAAATGGATGATGGTGAATTGATCAAGGAGAAAAACGTCATTCTGGAAGAAATCTCGATGTATGAAGATACGCCTGATGATATGGTTCATGATCTGATGGCCTTGGCCGCCTATGGTGAGCATCCACTCGCATACCCAATCCTGGGTACGGAAGAACGTCTCAAAGCGATGGATTCCAGCCATCTGCGTGCATATATGAAGGAGCACTACACGATTGAGAACACGGTCATTAGTATCGCGGGTAATATTGATGACAGTGTAATCGATCTGATGGAGAAGCATTTTGGTGCTTTTGATGTAAATGGAGTATCGGAAGCAGTCACGATGCCAGCCTTCCAAAGCGGACAGCTCTTTCACAAAAAGAAAACGGAACAGAATCATATCTGTATCTCGTTCCCGGGCTGTAAAATCGGAGATCCGCTGCAATTCGCTATGGTTGTTCTGAATAACGCCATTGGTGGAGGCATGAGCTCCCGGCTGTTCCAGGAAATTCGTGAGAAACGGGGTCTTGCGTACTCCGTGTATTCCTATCATAGCTCTCATGCGGACAGCGGACTTTTCACGATATACGCAGGTACAGCACCGAAACAGACCAAAGAAGTGCTCGATCTGACCAAAGAGGTTCTACGCGACTTGGCTGTAAACGGCTTGTCCGAAGATGAGCTTCGTAAAGGAAAAGAACAGCTGAAAGGTAGCTTGATTCTGAGCTTGGAAAGCACAGGCAGTCGCATGAATCGTCTGGGTAAAAACGAGCTCATGCTGGGCAGACACCATACGCTGGATGAAATGATCACCAAAATTGAGCAAGTTACCATGGACGATATTAACGCGGTAATTGATCTGATGTTTGCTGAACCTTTTGCACTTGCTATGGTTGGCGCTTCAGATAAAACGATCGCTGGATTGAGAAGGGATGATTTTGTTGTATTACGTTCAAATACAGAAACTGCCGGGCAATGAAGATATTAAACTGCCTCAAAAAATGTCGGAGCTGGCATCCGGCTTTGATGTAGTAGCTGCACTTCAGGAAGATGTTGTATTGCAGCCGGGTCAGCGTACGCTGATTCCTACCGGACTTGCGATGGCAATGCCAGCTGGATTGGAAGCGCAGATCCGTCCTCGGAGCGGACTGGCTTTCAAACATGGTATTACTTGCCTCAACACACCGGGGACCATTGATGCGGATTATCGCGGAGAAGTTAAAGTGCTGTTGATTAATCTGGGTCAGGAACCGTTCACGATTGTACGGGGAGAGCGCATTGCACAGATCGTCTTCCAGACCGTGCCTGCGGTTGAATTGACGGAAGTGAATGAACTTTCGGAAACGGTACGTGGCGAAGGCGGATTCGGTCATACCGGGAAATAAGCAGCGTAAATATACTCATTCTTTAGAGTCGTCCCTGACAGGGGCGGCTCTTTTTTACATTTGAGAAACGGACGGTGGAATGCAATTATTGTTTTCACCCCCCTGTGGGCCCCTGCATACGATAAGGCATACATGTGGTGAAAGGAGTGACGTCCCGATGCTGACCGGAGTCCGGATTGTAGTCCTGGGCGGTGATGCGCGGCAGCTTGAAGTCATTCAAAAGTGCGCTGAGCTGGATGCAACGGTAAGTGTGGTGGGTTTCGATAAAATAGAGCGTTCCATTCCAGGGATCGAGCACCAGGAACTGGAGGATGAAGTGTTTGCTTCCGCAGATGTACTCGTACTGCCTGTTGTCGGTTGCGATGAGCAGGGAAAAGTAAGTACTTCATTCAGTGACACACTGATCTATTTGAAAAAGGAACATATTGCAGCATTACCAGAGCATTGTATTGTGTTCACGGGTATGGCAAAGCCGTTCTTGCGCGAACTTTGTCTTGAAAATGGGCTGCGACTTGTTGAAGTACTTGATCGTGATGATATTGCACTTTATAACTCTATTCCAACAGCTGAAGGAGCCATCGCCATAGCTATTCGGGAGACGGACTTCACAATCCATGGTTCGGAATGCATTGTGCTTGGCATTGGTCGAACAGGATTCACAATGGCCAAAACACTGCAGGGACTTGGAGCAAATGTACGGGTGGGAATCAGGCGGGAAGAGGATGCTGCCCGCGCTACAATAATGGGCTGGAAGCCTTTCATGACAACGGATTTGGCCGCTCAGACCGGGGAAGTTGACTTGCTTTTTAATACGATACCGACTATGATAATCACAGCACAAATCCTGTCCAGAATGCCGCAAAAGGCTGTCATTATCGACCTCGCATCCGCTCCTGGCGGTTGTGATTTCAGGTATGCCGACAAACGCGGTATCAAAGCGCTACTTGCGCCAGGCCTCCCCGGCATTGTTGCTCCCAAAACGGCTGGCGGCATTATTGCCGACGCGTTGATCCGTTTGCTTTTGGAAGAACAGAACGCACGGGAGGTTAAATCATGAACTGGCAGGGAAAAACGGTAGGTTATGCAATTACGGGTTCTCATTGTACGTTTGAAGAGGTTATGCCGGTAATTAGCCGCTTCGTAGCTGAAGGTGCCAACGTCATTCCGATTATTTCGAATTCGGTTCTGACGACGGATACACGCTTTGGTACGGCGCAAAATTGGCAAAAACAGTTGAAAGATATAACAGGTAATGATATCATTTCTACAATTGTTGAAGCGGAGCCATTAGGGCCTTCCAAGCTGCTTGATGTGCTGGTTATTGCTCCATGCACAGGGAATACAACAAGTAAGCTGGCTAATGCGATGACCGACAGTCCAGTGCTAATGGCAGCCAAAGCGCAGATGCGCAATCAGCGTCCGCTTGTGCTCGCGATTTCCACGAATGACGGTCTGGGCTTGAATGCTGCGAATATCGCCAAATTGCTTGTGGCTAAATACTTGTATTTTGTGCCATTTGGGCAAGACGATCCAGTGAAAAAACCAAACTCGTTAGTCGCCAAAATGGAATTGATTCCAGAGGCTTGCTGGAGTGCTCTTGAGGGCAAACAGTTGCAGCCGATGATTGTGGAGCGTTCTTCACAGGCTTGATGGAACAATGATTTGGTGACAACGTTTATGCGCTTGGAGAAATGAAGAAGGGTTCGAGAGACAAAGAAAATCATGGGGGACAATATGCTGGATTGAACAGCTACTATGTCCACGTTCCTGTCTATAAGGCATTCCTGCTTGCGGGCAGTACAGGTTAAGCAAGCGGGAGAGGTCTATTGTGAATGTATGCATCATGACCTCGATAACAACCGCGACCTTTGATTTGCGATTGTCCCAGACAATTACAGAAAATAAGGAGCGGCATGGAATGCCGTATAAAATGCTGAAATTATCGCATCAGAACGCTCCCTAGAGTGATCCATTTGTTGATTTGACCCGTGTCCAGTCTTCTTGCGTACACAAATGGAGGAATAAAGATGCGTATCATGGTACAGAAATTCGGAGGCACGTCTCTCTCCACTGTTCAGGCGAGAGAGCATGTGCTCCGTCATGTTAAACGTGAACTTGAAGCAGGATTGAGTCTGGTCATCGTTGTGTCTGCGATGGGGCGCCGCGGCGAGCCATATGCGACCGATACGTTGCTGGACTGGGCTGCACAGAACGGAAACGCACTATCCGCACGCGAAAAGGATTTACTGCTGTGCTGTGGTGAAATCATATCGGCGACAACGTTGAGCAGTTTACTCGAACATGAAGGCATTCCAACTACAGTGCTGACCGGTGCACAAGCAGGTTTTGTGACGGACGACAATTTCGGGAATGCCCGGATATTGGATGTCCGTCCTGTTCGTGTGTTGGAGCAGCTTCAGCTTGGCCGTGTCGTTGTTGTAACCGGATTCCAGGGGCAGACAGAGAACGGAGACTTCACGACATTGGGTCGTGGGGGAAGCGATACGTCTGCTACAGCTCTCGGTGCAGCATTACGTGCTGAAATGGTGGATATCTACACAGATGTGAACGGGATACTCACCGCTGATCCGCGAATTGTTGAGGATGCACGTCCACTGACTGTTGTGAGTTATGCAGAGATCTGTAACATGGCCCACCACGGGGCCAAGGTAATCCATCCACGTGCGGTTGAGATTGCGATGCAATCCCAGATTCCAGTGCGGGTAAGATCTACTTTTGCAGACACGGAAGGAACGCTGGTTACGCATCCGGAAGGATTCCAGGATGTGCAGACAGGCATTGTTGACCGTTATGTAACAGGCATCGCCTACGTGAGCAATGTAACGCAAATTACGGTGGATGTGCCTGGTGGTGGTGCAGATCGATTGCAACTAAAAGTGTTCAAAACCATGGCTGAGAATTCAATCAGCGTTGATTTTATTAATGTTACCCCCTCGGGAGTTGTCTATACGGTTTTTGACAGTGATTCCGAGAAAGCCATACAGGTATTGCAGGAGATAGGTCTCAAGCCACAAAGCCTGTCCGGTTGTGCCAAAGTGTCCGTCATTGGCGGAGGCATTAATGGTGTACCTGGAATCATGGCTCGAATCGTGGAGTCCTTGACACTGGCAGACATTCAGATCCTGCAATCGGCAGATTCGAATACAACGATCTGGGTACTCGTAAAAAAAGAAGATATGGTTCAGGCCCTGAGGGCACTTCACGCCTCATTCGAACTTCATTTGTAAATAACTGAAGTCAGAGGAGCCAAACCTGTTTTGAAGGAGGAATCGAATTGGACTTTGGAAGATTGATTACAGCAATGGTCACTCCGTTCAATGAACAAGGAGAGATTCATTGGGAGGAAACGGCACGTCTAATCGACTATCTAATTGTAGATCAAAAGTCGGAGACGCTTGTGGTTTCTGGAACAACAGGGGAGTCTCCAACACTTAGTGATACTGAGAAAGTTCAATTATTCGAATTTGCAGTGAAACATGCGGCCGGTCGGTGCAAAATTATAGCCGGAACGGGAAGCAATAACACGGCACATTCCATCCATTTGACACAGGAAGCTGAACGTGCCGGAGTGGATGGCATTTTGTTGGTTGTTCCGTATTACAATAAACCTAGCCAAGAAGGTTTGTTCAAACATTTTGAAGCGATTGCAGGCTCCACCAAGCTGCCAATTATGCTCTACAACGTGCCTGGGCGTACAGTAACCAGCCTGTCAGCAGAGACAACGCTTCGTCTTGCACAGATTCCTAACATCGTCGCTACGAAGGAATGTGCGTCTATGGAGCAGGTTACGCTGATTGCAGCAAGTGCTCCAGAAAATTTCAGAGTTTATTCCGGTGATGATGCTTCAGGCTTACCAGCGATTGCGGTTGGAGCACATGGAATTGTCAGCGTGGCCAGTCATGTCGTAGGGGCAGAAATGAAGAAAATGATTGACGCCTTCTATGGCGGAGCACCTCTTCAGGCTGCTCAGATTCATCAGCAGTTGTTCCCGGTGTTCAAAGGCCTGTTTGAGTGTCCACAGCCTCTACCAAACCCCGTAGCGGTGAAATATGCGCTGACATTGCGTGGTCTAGACGTTGGTTCCGTACGGTTGCCACTTATTCCGCCAACGGAAGAGGAGCAGGTTTATATCAAAGGTTTGCTTAATTTGTAATCATTTTGGTTGTATATGGACTATTTTATTAATCATGGGAATATCCTTCAGATCAGCAAAAGAACCGCTCCTCTTCGTAGAGGCTGCGGTTCTTTTTTTTACGAGTAATGTGAGGTTTCTTTTCCACTGCTAAGGGGAAACCTACAGGTTAACGAGAGAGTGACTTGTTTTTTTTGTTTTTAATCATGTATAATGATGTCAAGTGACTGGGTGCGGTATTTTTTTGAAATTGAAAGCGACATCGCTTCGTGGTGTAGCTTTGCGGTGAAAAAGGAAGGAACGGCTAAGAGGGAATTTCAACTCCAACTTGTTGGTCAAAGGGAATAACTTCGAAGAACTTCTTCCAAATATCGTGAATAAAGGTGTTCTTTTGCATTCATCCCGATAGGTGGGTATGTGATGTATGGACTACTTTTCTTAACTTACAATAAATAATAAGGTACGACGTCCAACTACCATAGGAGGTTTAGATTCATTTGTCTAAGAAAAATAATAACGATAAACTGATGATTTTTGCTTTGGGCGGCGTAGGCGAGATTGGTAAAAATATGTACGTCATCCAATACGCCAACGACATTGTAGTCGTAGATGCTGGTCTTAAATTCCCGGAAGAAGATATGCTTGGTATTGATATTGTCATCCCTGACATTTCTTACCTGACTGAGAACCGTGACAAAGTAAGAGGAATCATCCTTACTCACGGACATGAGGATCACATTGGTGGTCTGCCATATGTTCTCAAACATCTGAATGTTCCTGTATACGGAACAAGACTTACGCTTGGACTTGTAGAAAACAAGTTGAAAGAAGCGAATTTGCTGGGTGATACAAAACGTATTCTGATTGATGCTGATTCCGAGATCCAACTTGGATCTGTTCTGAAAGCATCGTTCTTCGCTACTAACCATAGTATTCCGGATTCTGTTGGTGTATGTGTCGAAACACCGGAAGGTGCAGTTGTTCACACAGGTGACTTCAAATTCGACCATACTCCAGTCAATGGTCAATATGCAGATCTTCAGCGTATGGCACAGATCGGAACAAATGGCGTGTTAGCGCTGTTGTCCGATAGTACGAACGCTGAGAAACCTGGATTCACACCATCGGAGAAAAATGTGGGTATCGTGCTGGAAGATATCTTCCGTAAAGCAAGTCAACGTGTTGTTGTGGCGACATTTGCTTCCAACGTACACCGTATCCAACAGGTGATCAATGCAGCAGAAGTGACTGGACGTAAAGTTGCAGTTATCGGACGCAGCATGGTGAACGTGGTTGGTATTGCTTCAGAACTGGGTTATCTTGAGATTCCGGATGGCATGATCATTGAACCTGAAGAAGTAGGCAAGATGGCAGCTGATCGTGTCGTGATTCTCTGCACAGGAAGTCAAGGAGAGCCAATGTCAGCACTGACACGTATGGCTCGTTCCACGCACCGTAAAGTGGACATCCTGCCAGGTGACACCGTCATTATCGCAGCAACTCCGGTTCCAGGTAATGAGAAATATGTAGGCCGTACAATTGATGAACTGTTCCGTCTGGGTGCTAACGTGCATTACAGCGGTGCTAACAGTGGCGTCCACGTATCTGGTCACGGTAGCCAGGAAGAGCTGAAACTGATGCTCAACCTGATGAAACCGAAATTCTTCTTGCCGATTCACGGTGAATTCCGTATGCAGCGTCGCCACGCGGTTCTTGCTGAATCTGTAGGGGTAGAACCTGAGAACATTTTCATCACGGATATCGGTGAAGTGATTGAAATTCAAGGTGGAGCAGCACGTAGAGCAGGTAAAGTTACTGCAGGTAATGTGTTGATCGATGGCTTGGGTGTAGGCGATGTGGGTAACATTGTACTTCGTGACCGCAAATTGTTGTCACAAGATGGTATCCTTGTTGTTGTGGTAACACTCAGCAAACAGGATGGAAAAATTGTTTCCGGTCCTGACATCATCTCTCGCGGATTTGTGTATGTTCGTGAATCGGAAGGACTATTGGATGAGGCCAACCGGATCGTTAGCAGCACATTGCAGAAGTTGATGAGTGAGAACGTTAACGAGTGGGCTTCACTCAAAACAAATGTTAAAGATGCACTGGGACGCTTCCTGTATGAGCAAACTCGTCGTAGACCGATGATTTTGCCAATCATTATGGAAGTTTAAAATAGGCTAAACAAAAACATATATTCAGGCACACAGTCGCCCCTTCTCTACGAGTAATATTGGACGGTTCCTCGTAGAGAAGGGGCTTTTTTTGCGTTTTCAGGAAGATCTGCGATAAGTCAATATGTGAAGCAATTTGATGTAGCGGGTATAAGGCGGTTGGAAAAGTCCCCATACTAAGGAAATACATTAAATGTTTCTGGAGAAGGGGATTATTGAAATGAATGAACGTATGAATGACAAGCAGGCGTCAAGATCCAATCAACCGGAAGTTGAAGCGCCGGAAATTCCGATTCAGGAGGAAAAGGCCATCTCTCCCGTGACAGAGACTATTCAGCAATTTGGGCAGACACAGTCTCCTGCAGGTGAGTCGAATATTTTCTGCATGACCATTATTGGACAGGTCGAAGGGCATTTGATTTTGCCGCCACAAAACAAAACAACAAAGTATGAACATATCATTCCACAGCTGGTGGCCGCAGAACAAAATCAGCGTATTGAAGGTATACTGATCATTTTGAACACGGTAGGTGGAGATGTAGAGGCGGGTCTAGCCATTGCAGAGATGATTGCTTCTCTAAGCAAACCTACGGTGACTGTGGTCATTGGAGGCGGGCATAGCATTGGAGTACCGATTGCTGTAGCTTCAACATATTCCCTGATTGCCGGAAGTGCAACGATGACGATCCATCCGATTCGGATGAACGGCCTTGTCATTGGTGTACCTCAAACGTTTGAGTATATGGAGAAAATGCAGGAAAGGGTTGTTCGGTTCGTGACTTCTCATTCGAATATCTCTGAAGAGATGTTCAAAGAACTAATGTTTAAGACTGGTGAGTTGAATCGGGATATTGGTACAGCTGTAGGAAGCGCAGATGCAGTGAAACATGGATTAATGGATGCAGTGGGCGGGATTGGACAGGCTATTGCTCAGTTAAATCAGCTCATAGGAGACAAGAGACAGACTCTGCAAGCGGGAGGTTATACCCAATGACATTATATACAGTGATGCCCCCGGAACAACTCTGGTCGGGAATGTGGAAAGAGGGCGAAGATACGAGGGAGATCAAAATGAATGGTTTGTTAATGCAGGTAAGACCTGTTAATGACAATGAAGCCGTTATTGTTCGTTTGCTGGATTGTCCACTTGAAGCCTATCTCAATCCTGCCAATATGCCGGGTTCGACCATTCCGATTTCGGGTAACTTGGGATCAGCATAACGCGACGAATTCAGACAAATTGAGCAGAAAAAGAACATATGTACGGATTATATTTGTATGGTATAATATTCTTCTGGGGGTGACCTGATTTTGGCCAGAAGAAAAAAGAGGAAAAAAAAGGGCGCTGGTTTTAGTGGCGTTTTAAAATATGAAATTTACGGGATTGTGCTTATTACCCTTGCTGTCATAGCATTATCGGGTGAAGCCACCGTTGGACGTTCGCTTTCCAAGATGTTCGGACTGATGCTTGGTAAGTTTTATTTTGCGATTCCACTTGTTGGTATTTATTATGGTCTCATGGTGATGATTCACCGGAAATGGCCGAGTGGTTGGACCACACGCAAGACAGGACTTGTTTTGCTGGTCTTTGCCTTAACCTTGATGAGTACTGTCTCTGCAATGCACCAGAAGCTCATTCCGGTTGGTGCGCTTGAGCCTGGTGCTGTGATTACGCAGGTACATAATGATATGCAAACCGAGTTGCTAACCCCTGCTGTACCAGGTGAGAGGGACTCCATGCTTAACAAGGACATCAGCGGTGGTTATCTCGGAGCTGGGCAATTTGCTCTTTTCCTGTGGCTGTTCGGCAGTCTTGGGGCGAGACTCATCATGATTGTCATGTTTATCATCAGTTTTATGCTGATTACGAGTCTATCTTATGTGGATTTGATACGAATATTCCGAACAAAGATTTGGGATGCCGGGAGTTCGATGTACAAAAAGCTGGAGTCGAGACCCTCTGCACGTTCTGCTTCAACTTCTGATGCCAGAAAGAAAGGTAACGCCCGTAAAGTGGTACCTGTTCCTGTTGAAGATGACGAAGACGAGTATGAGGATGAATTAGAGGAACAGCATCTACCAAAACGAAACTCGCCCATATTCTTCCAACTTTTTGGGAAATGGGGAGCTAAACGGGAACAGGCGACATCAGGACGTGAAATGGATGAGGTCGATTCGGCAGAAACAGAACAGATTGTGTACCGCGCCGAACAAGATCACAATCTAGAGGCGTGGCAGGATGCAACCGAAGACGTAACTAACAAATCAGCTTCATCACGTGTTCCTGTTCAGGCTAAACCTAACTCAGCGCCGATCATTCGAGACTTTTTTGAGCATGTCAGAACAGAAGAGGCAAGCATTGAAGATGATCTGGACGATGCTTATCCTTTCCCGGATAATCTGGCCGATCCAAACGTAGTACAACAGGGCGAGCATACCATTAAAATAACGGATGAACTGGTAGAGACAGAGTGGTCTGCATCCGATGCAGGTACAAACGGGATGAATGCTGTGGATGAGATTCAGAGTGGAGAAGAAGTACCTAATGATGCAATGCAGGGAACAGATACTCCAACTCCTGAAGGGCAGGACACACAACCGGTGAAACCACCACCGCCACCTCCTAAGCCGTACAAGCTACCATCATTCCGTCTACTTGCCAAGCCAAACAATGGGGGCAAGGCGGGTGACCAGAAGGATTATATGCAAACAGCACGTAAGCTGGAAGCCACACTGGAAAGCTTCGGTGTTCGTGCCAAAGTACTTGAAGTGGTTCGTGGTCCTGCCGTTACAAGATATGAAATTCAACCTGACATTGGTGTCAAGGTCAGCAGAATTGTCAGCCTAACTGATGATATCGCGTTGGCTCTGGCGGCAAAAGATATTCGGATGGAAGCACCGATTCCCGGAAAGTCTGCTATTGGTATCGAAGTACCTAATGGTGAAGTATCGGTTGTAACGATGCGTGAAGTAATGGAGACAGCAACGTTCCAGGAGGCAGAATCCAAAGTGACCATTGCATTTGGCCGAGATATCTCGGGACAGACGATTATTGGTAACTTGGCTCGTATGCCCCATTTGTTGGTTGCGGGTGCTACAGGTTCCGGTAAGTCGGTGTGTATTAACGGAATTATTACCAGCATATTGTACAAAGCCAAGCCGGATGAAGTGAAGTTCCTGATGGTCGATCCCAAGATGGTTGAGTTGAACGTATATAACGGGATTCCCCATTTGCTGGCACCGGTAGTAACTGATCCTAAGAGAGCGTCACTTGCTCTCAAAAAGATTGTGGTTGAGATGGAGAAACGATATGAACTGTTCTCCAAATCAGGCACTCGTAACGTTGAAGGTTACAATAATCTGATGAAAGATAATCCTGCGGCTGTTCTGCCTTATATTGTTGTCATTGTGGATGAGCTTGCAGATCTCATGATGGTTGCAGCCGGAGATGTTGAAGATGCGATTGCGCGGCTTGCCCAGATGGCTCGTGCAGCCGGTATCCATCTGATTATTGCTACACAGCGGCCTTCTGTGGATGTTATTACTGGCGTAATCAAAGCCAACATACCTTCTCGTATCGCCTTCGGTGTATCCTCACAGGTGGACTCTCGAACCATTCTGGATATGGGTGGGGCCGAGAAACTGTTGGGTCGCGGAGACATGTTATTCATGCCAATGGGCGCATCGAAACCGGTTCGTGTACAAGGTGCTTTTATGAGTGATGAAGAAGTGGAAAATATTGTGAATTATGTACGTGGTCAAGGTGAAGCACAGTATGATGAGTCCCTTGTACCTGAGGTGGACGACTCTATCCAGGCTGAAGATGAAGTACAGGACGAGTTATACGAAAAGGCAGTACAGATTATTCTGGAGGCCAAGCAAGCGTCTGTTTCTCTGCTACAACGTCGAATGCGAGTAGGATACACCCGTGCCGCACGTTTGATTGACTCCATGGAATCCCGGGGCGTGATTGGTCCTTACGAGGGTAGCAAACCACGGGAAGTGTTGGTCTCGCTTGAAGAGTACCAACAAAACAAAATAAGCTCGTAGCTTGTAATGCACATGAATATTCAGGCGATTCGAGCCCTCAACCTTAATGGTTGGGGGCTTTTTTCATACAATTTGACTGAAGTTTTACCATGATGTCCAATGATCGGATGATTTGGTGCATAGGAAGCAAGCAGGCTTGTCATAATAACCTTAGCGATTCTGTTAATCCCACAAGAGAAAGGTAGAGCACAGTCGATGCGAAAAATGAACATATGGCTTTTCACTGCTATTTTGCTGATGTCCGCATTGGGAATCCGTTATTTGCTTCCTGAGAATGCAGCAACCGAAAGTTCGAATCAAAGCACATCACAAGATGAAGAGAAAGCCTTGCCTACTTTCAGCAGCAACGCTGTGAAATATGGAAGTTACGGTCAGGATGTATATGAGCTTCAGGGGCGTCTGAAGTACCTGGGATTTTACAATGGTAAAATCGACAGTAATTTTGGCAACAGCACACTGAAATCCGTCAAATGGTTTCAATCCGAGTTTGGCATGAAGGCAGATGGTGTGGTTGGAGCTGAGACCAAGCTCAAGCTGTACAATGCGTCAACCAAATGGTCGCCAACAGAGCCGCCGCTACACAAGGAATCCTCAGGTGGAGGTGGAGGTAGCAACAATACGGCAGATAAAGAGCAAGACAATATGGGATCTGCCAATGCCCTTGGTCTCTCAGAGAATGAACTCAAGATTATGGCTAACGCTGTATATGGTGAAGCCCGGGGTGAACCGTTTGAAGGTCAAGTCGCAGTAGCGGCAGTAATAATGAATCGCGTGAAATCACCAAGCTTTCCTAATACGCCTTCAGGCGTGATCTTTCAACCAGGTGCATTTACGGCTGTAGCGGACGGACAGATCTATTTGGAACCAAACGCACAAGCCAAAAAGGCAGTTGAGCAGGCCCTGAATGGATGGGATCCGTCCGGTGGATGTCTCTATTATTTTAACCCGAAGACAGCAACATCCAAATGGATCTGGACCCGCCCACAAGTGAAAACAATCGGACAGCATATCTTTTGTATGTGATGATGTTGGAAGCAACCAGAAGGCGTGACTTCGGTTGCTTCTTGCCTTTTGAATGGGTTAAAATGGTTGTTACGTTTAGCTTAATACGATTGCATGATAAATGACGCCGTAAAGGGGTTTTGACATTTGAATACATCAGGATTCGAACGAGGTAGCAAGAGACAGTTTCGTATACATGTGCTTCCCACTAAACGTTTTAAAACGTTTGCTATATCGTTATATGCAGGAGTTCCCTTACGGGAAGATACAGTAACCAAAGTAGCACTGACACCTTTTGTTCTGCGACGCGGCACGGAGACCTATCCGGAAACAACGCAATTCCGTGAGCAACTGGAGCATCTGTATGGAGCAGGTTTTGGTTTTGACGTTTATAAACGCGGGGATTACCAGATTGTACAGTTCCGAATGGATACCATTAATGATTCCTTTGTTGGAGGCGATGAGCAGCTACTCGATCGTTCATTTGCCTTCCTTGGAGAGGTTCTTACCCGACCTGCACAGGAGAATGGACATTTCAGGACGTCTTATGTACAAGCAGAGCGAGAGACTGTTCGTAAAAAGCTGGAGTCCATCGTGAATGATAAAATGCGCTATGCTGCTGAACGCAGTATCGAGGAAATGTGCAAGAACGAGCCATACCGTCTTCATCCATTGGGTGAGCGAAAGGATCTGCCTGGGATTGAGCCCGACACACTGACTGCGTCTTATCAGGAGTGGCTGCAGCAGGCGAGTATGGATCTGTACGTGGTAGGGGATACGACACTGGAGGAGGTCGAGAACCTTGTTCAGCGTCATTTCAATGTAGATCGAACGTCCTCCTCTGATTACCAGACACAGGCAGCGGTTCGAGGAGATAAGGAAGTGGAGACTGTTGTTGAGCGACTGAATGTGAGTCAGGGAAAACTCAATATGGGACTCCGTACATCTATCACTTATGGAGATCCACAGTATGCCGCAGCACTAATGTACAACGGGATTCTCGGTGGTTATCCTCATTCCAAACTGTTTGTCAATGTTCGTGAAAAAGAAAGCCTGGCGTATTACGCGTCATCGCGATATGACGGACATAAGGGCATTGCAACGATTCAATCCGGGATTGAAATCCCTAATTATGAGAAGGCTGTCACCATTATCAAGCAGCAGCTGGAAGAAATGAAAAGCGGTACAATCAGTGATCTGGAAATGTCTCAGACCAAAGCAATGATCCGTAACCTGCTTAAGGAAATGCAGGATTCTGCTTTTGAGATGATCGCTTATGACTTCAATCGACAGTTGTCTGGTAAAGAAAGAACGGCTGAAGAACTGTTGGCTCAGGTAGAACATATTAGCAAGGAAGATGTACGTGAGGCGGCAGAACAATTCCGTCTGGATACGATTTATTTCTTGCGGGACGAGAAGGAGGAATAATCGGTGGAGAGCATTCGGTATGAGCATTTGCAGGAGACACTATATTACGAAGTAATGGATAACGGACTGCATGTCTATATTTTGCCTAAACCGGGGTTCCAGAAAACGTATGCTACGTTTGCAACCAAGTATGGATCGGTGGATAATCATTTTCAGGTTGAGGGGCAGGAAGAAGTGAAGGTCCCGGATGGGATTGCTCATTTCCTGGAGCATAAAATGTTTGAAGAACCAACAGGCGATATTTTTGCAACATTTGCGTCTCACGGTGCCTCAGCTAATGCGTTTACGAGCTTTGATCAGACGGTTTATTTGTTTTCAGCGACTGAATATGTGAATGAAAATATACAAACATTAGTCAACTTTGTGCAAAATCCTTACTTCACGGATCAAAATGTGGAAAAGGAAAAAGGCATTATTGGACAGGAAATTGACATGTATGCTGATAATCCGGATTGGCGTGTTTATTTTGGATTGATCGAAGCCATGTATCAGAAACATCCGGTGCATATCGATATTGCAGGAACGGTGGAATCCATCCGTACGATTACCAAAGAGATGTTATATGAGTGTTATAACACCTTCTATCACCCGAGTAATATGCTCTTGTTTGTGGTGGGTGGTGTAGATCCACAAGAAGTCATTGATATGGTTCGATCGAACCAGGAGCAGAAGGATTATAAGCCACAGGGGAGCATTCAACGTTTCTTCGAACCGGAGCCTGAGCAGGTAGGAGAAGCCAGACGGGAAGCGAAACTGGCTGTTTCACTGCCCAAATGTCTGTTTGGATTCAAGGAGACGGACGTTGGACTTACCGGGGAACAATTGTTACGGCGAGATATGACAACGCAGCTGATGATGGACCTTTTGTTTGGCTCAAGCACACGATTATTTCAGAAGCTCTACGATGAAGATCTGATCTCGGACAGCTTTGGACATGAGTATAACAGTTCGCCGCAATATGCTTTTTCAGCCATTGGTGGTGATACAAAAGACCCGGATCAACTGCTCGCGCGTATACGTGAAGAAGTGGATGCCATTGTAGAAAAAGGGTTCGAATCCACGGATTTTGAACGTGCACGCAAAAAGAAAATAGGCGGATATTTGCGTATGCTCAATTCTCCGGAGAACATTGCGCATGAATTTACACGTCAGCAATTCCGTGGCGGTGATTTTTTCAATATGCTGCCGCTCTATGAATCGATTACACTGGAAGATGTAAATCTCAGACTGAGAGAGCATATTCGGTGGGATCATCTGGCTGTATCGCTAGTCGTGAGTCCGTGATATGGAGAGGGGAACGGGACAATTGAAGGCAATCGGGGAAATGACTGTACTGGTAACTGGCGCAAGCGGTGGCATCGGAGCGGCTATCGCAGAACGCTTTGCCAGAGTGGGAATGAATGTTGTTATACACTATATGAGATCGCATGAAGCAGCGAATGAAGCCGCCAGACGGTGCATGGAACAAGGCAGTGGAAAAATCATGACCGTGTCTGCGGATCTTCGCAGCCGGGAACAGATTGAGCGTATGCGTGAGAAGCTGGAGTCGCACAATCTCATGCCAGATATCCTTGTGAACAATGCAGGAATCTCGCACTATGGGATGTTGTCTGATGTTACAGAGGAGATCTGGGATGAAGTGATGGCGATTAACCTCAAAGGCACGTTTATGTGTACACAGGAAATGATGCCTCACATGATCTCCCAAAGGTACGGACGGATCATTAATGTATCGTCGATCTGGGGACTGTCTGGTGCTTCTTGTGAGGTGCTGTATTCCACAACCAAAGGTGGGGTGAATGCATTCACCAAAGCGCTTGCGAAAGAACTCGCACCTTCCGGAGTAACCGTAAATGCCGTTGCTCCTGGTGCCGTTCAAACATCCATGCTGAACCATCTGGATCAGAGTGAACTGAAGATGCTGGAAGAGGAAATTCCGGCAGGAAGACTTGCTCAACCTGATGAAATCTCATCATTGGTTTATTTTTTGGCCCTCCCTGAATCGGGTTATATCAATGGGCAGATCATCAGTCCAAATGGCGGTTGGTTAACGTAAAAAAAGCAAGAAAACTTGACTGGCTGTGAACGAACCAGGTGAAGGTTGCTGAGAAGCAGTCGTCTTTCCGGATTATTTTCAAAATGCTCGTATATAAAATGCCTCGAAAGCACATATTACAACTGTTGATTTTAAATCTCATGCGTCATCTAAGGAGGATTTATCATGTCAACAGAAAAAACAGTGCTCTCCAGTTTTGACACATGGAAGAAGTTCCTGGGTGACCGCGTACTGCAAGCAGAGAAGATGGGGATGAGTGAAGAAACCATCAACAAACTTGCGTATGAAATCGGCGACTTCCTTGATGAGAAAGTCGATCCGGCGAACCATTCCAACCGGGCATTGAAAGAGTTATGGGATGTCGGCGATGCTGATGAGCGTCGTACGATTGCGTGCCTGATGGTCAAATTGGCCAAACAAAACGCATAAGATTACAGATGAAGAGCTCCCGCAAGGGGGCTTTTCTCTAATGATTACAAACGGATTACAGAGCTGTTCTTGTAATTCATTTTCATTTTATATATCATTAACGTGACCCATTTTTAGAAGATGTCTCAGATTGTTGTCCAGTGGATATGTTCTGTTGCTGTCGAATAATGGGGAATAATGCATTACGGGGTGTTGAAATGGAATCTAAACAATGGTACATGGAATATAAAATACATAAGAACAGGCCCGGTTTGTTAGGCGATATTGCCTCTATGCTGGGGATGCTTGAAGTGAATATATTGACCATTAACGGTGTTGAAGGCAAAACTCGAGGCATGTTGCTTGAATCGGATGATGATGAAAAAATCCGTTTGCTTGGTGAAATGCTTGGCAAAGTAAACAGCATCACCGTATCGGCTTTGCGGCAACCTAAATTGGTGGATATTTTGGCCGTACGTCATGGCAGATACATTGACCGTGACTCGGATGATCGCAAGACATTTCGTTTCACACGAGATGAACTTGGGTTACTTGTGGACTTTTTGGGTGAAGTATTTAAGAGGGAAGGCAATCAGGTCATCGGTTTGCGCGGAATGCCTCGTGTTGGCAAAACGGAGTCTATTATTGCGGGCAGCGTATGTGCAATGAAGCGATGGACGTTTGTTTCCTCCACACTTCTTCGTCAGACGATAAGGAGTCAAATGTCCGAAGACGAATTGAACCCAAACAATGTCTTCATCATTGACGGAATTGTAAGTACGATTCGTTCCAGTGAGCGGCATTACAACCTGTTGCAGGATATTATGTCCATGCCTAGCACCAAAGTTATTGAACATCCGGATATTTTTGTACAGGAATCCGAATATGATTTTAATGATTTTGATATTATTATTGAATTGCGTAACATTCCCAATGAAGAGATTATTTATGATACGTTTACGGCTAGCTACACCGATGAATTGTAAGGAACCGTACGGAATCATGGAATAGATTAGCAACAACTCAAGAGATAAACATAAGGAGGAGATGGCATGTCTGAACTGGGTCAGCAGTTAAGGGAGGCCCGGCTGCAAAAAGGGATGAGTCTTGACGATGTACAGGAAATGACAAAAATTCGCAAGAGGTATCTGGAGGCCATAGAAGCAGGAGACTATAAAGTGCTGCCGGGTAGCTTCTATGTGCGTGCTTTCATCAAAACCTATGCGGAGACCGTGGGACTGAACCCTGATGAGCTGCTGGAGGGACACAAAAAAGACGTACCCGAAGAAGAGACGGAAGCAACGATGGAACCGGTTATTCAGAAGCGTTCCAGCCGTCCGGTTGAGCGTAGTAATCGGTGGATGTCTGTCGCGTTGATGTGGACATTCCCTGTTTTGATCGTAGTACTGTTGTATGTATACGTGGTGTATAACAATGGTGATGAATCAGATAATCCGGGTCTTGATCAGGTCAAAATTACAGACAGTCAACAACAGCCTGAGGACAAACCGGATCAACCTGCCGACAACGGACAGGCATCTAATCCGCCTGCGACAGACTCAGGTACTGACGGTACTGGTGAGGGCGACGCTGGCGGTAACGGTGGCGGTACAGACACGGAAGGACAGACGGACGGTCAAACTGATGGCCAAACGGACGGACAGACGGATGAAACTGAGGAAAAACCAACTGACAATTCACCGTCTAATGTGACTGTTGCAGAAGATGGGAAATCAGGGAATATTACGAACTTTAAAGTTAACGGTAGTGCAGGGCAACCTGTAACGGTTACGATCAAAGCAACAGGTAATAGCTGGCTGGAAGTGTATAAAGGCGAAAACTCCAGTGGAGAGAAGTTGGAGTATGGTAACACAGCCGAAGGTGACAGCTATACCTTTGAGTTGGATAGTGTAGGCATGTATATTAAGTCTGGTTACGCTGCAGCGACCACGATTGAAGTTGGCGGGCAAGTTGTAACGGATGGCAAGGCGACCAATCGGATCCGTTTGAAGCTTGGTGAAGACAGTAGTGGTACTACTTCCACAGGTGTTGAAAATGGATCAACGGATGGTACAGGAGGTACCACGGGTAGCGAATAACCGGGTCAACTGCAGGAGACAATAATCGTGTCTTAACTTGCAGTTAACTTTTGGTGAAGTGAGGTGGATGGCTGTGACAGTCAGCTGGATCGTAACAGGTTTAGGGATCATTGTCAGCCTCCTGGGTTATTACCTGACTCCAAGTGCTTGGGGTTACGGAATATTGGGTTTTGGACTTGCACATGTACTTTTGGGTGTGCTCGATATGTTCAGACAGCCCAACCGCAGCCGCTATTAGGTTGGAAGCTAAACCAGCGAGCATTTTTGGCAGCCACTTGAAGTGGAAGCCAAAAATGCTTTTTTCTTTGTGTAAAACAGCTTGAAATTAGACTTTTGCTTAAGGTATCCTCTATAATGTTACAGAACATACGATTAACTGAAAGGGTGACTGGTTTGAGCTCAGAAAATTCATTTGATATCGTGTCCAAAATGGACTTGCAAGAACTGACAAATGCCGTTACACAAACCGAGAAAGAAATTGGCGCTCGTTATGACTTCAAGGGCAGCAAGAGCAGCCTGAAACTGGATAAGGATGCGTTAACGATCGTATCTGATGATGAGACCAAACTCAAGGCTGTCATTGAAGTGCTGCAATCCAAAATGGCGAAGCGTGGTCTACCATTGAAAAACATTGATTACGCAAAGGTAGAGCCAGCGTCTTCTGGTACAGTCCGCCAGCGTTTGAATTTTAAACAGGGGATTGATCAGGACATCGCCAAGAAAATCAATATCCTGATTCGGGACTCCAAGATGAAGGTGAAGAGTCAGATTCAGGGAGATCAACTTCGGGTAACTGGTAAGAGTAAAAATGATTTGCAAGCTGTCATGCAGTTGCTAAATGGTGCTAACCTGCCTCTGGATTTGCAATATACAAATTTCAAGTAATAAGGCCTTTTTGTAGCAAAAGTGTTTTTTGACACGGTATTGGGCGTATATTATACTAAGTGTGCATTGCTGGCAGTCAAGCATCAAGTCCAGTCCTCATCGTTTGCTGACTTTGTGAAAAGCAGTACATCTTCTGGAAGTCACCGGAACGTTTAAAGCGTTTTGCTTTTGAGCGGTTGACTTTATTTTTTGCGTTTCTACATAGTGGGATCATGTTAATATGGATTGACATTGAAACTGTACATTTCATGTTCCGGATGATGATAACGGGATTATGATGATTGTTTGGAGTAATGGAGGATATGAGGGAGGGCGTCTTGTGAATTTACCCAACCGGATTACGCTTGCACGAATTTGCTTAATCCCTTTTTTGATGGTGTTCCTGCTCGTGGATTTTCCATTTTATCCAGAGCCGTTGCAGCTTGGAAGCTTGTCGCTTCCGTATAATCAACTGATTGCTGCTGTTATTTTTATCATCGCCGCAAGCACAGATGGAATTGACGGATACCTTGCGCGGAAAAATAACATGGTTACCAATCTGGGGAAACTGCTCGATCCACTCGCAGACAAGTTGCTGGTTACTGCAGTTTTGATCTCGCTTGTGGAGATGGGCAAGCTGGATTCCTGGATTGCAGTTGTGATTATTAGTCGTGAATTCGCAGTTACCGGCTTGCGTCAAATTGCATTGCTGGATGGTTCGGTTGTTGCCGCTAGTGCTTGGGGCAAGCTGAAGACTGTAGTGCAGATTGTGGCGATTGTGCTGTTGCTGTTGAACAATTTCCCGTTTTCATACACGGGTATTCACGTCGATATTATCGCGGTATGGGCAGCAGCGCTTATTACCATCTGGTCGGGTATCGATTACTTTATCAAAAACAAAAATTTGCTTCATTTAACAAAAGCATAATGGTTTGTTCTTAAATGGGTAATCATGAAGGAAGCATTGGGTCAGGGGCAATAGGAAATTATCCTATTGCCCTTTGATCACTCACCACGTGTACAGGAGGATGCTCAATGAAGGCAGAAATCATTGCAGTTGGCACAGAGCTACTGCTTGGACAAATCGTCAATACCAATGCCAGATACCTATCCCGTGAATTGGCTGCGATGGGGATCGATGTATATTTCCAAACGGTGGTTGGGGATAACCTGAACCGACTTAGTGAAGCTATTCGCATTGCGCAGAGCCGTGCAGACGTTATTTTATTTTCCGGTGGCATCGGACCTACCCAAGATGATCTGACCAAGGATGCGCTCGCAGCTGTTCTTAACCGGAAACTGCATACAGATCGAATGGCAATGGACAAAATTGAGAGCTTTTTCAGAGATCGTAATGTGGATATGACAGAGAATAACCGACGTCAGGCGATCGTTATTGATGGCGGAACACCTCTGGCCAATGAAACGGGCCTTGCGGCAGGAAATGCGATTTCTGACAATGACAAATATTATGTTGTGATGCCTGGACCACCTAAAGAGTTGATTCCAATGTTTGAACAGGAAGTCAAACCTTGGCTGTTCCAGCATGTACTCACAGAAGAGATGCCGATCTATTCCCGAATGCTCAAATTCGCAGGTATTGGTGAATCTGCTCTGGAAGATCGACTTCTGGATCTGATTGACGCGCAGACAGACCCTACGATTGCTCCTTACGCGAGCGAAGGCGAAGTTACGGTACGCGTCTCCACAAAGGCTGCGAGTGAGGGAGAGGCGAAGCTGAAGCTGGATGCGATGGAGGTTCAGATTCGGGAGCGTTTGACAGAACATCTCTACGCGAACGAGGATGTGCCTATAGAGTACACGATTGTAACCATGATGTCTGACATGGGGCTGACGCTCAGCGCTGCTGAGAGCTGTACAGGAGGGCTTGTCATGCAAAGTCTGACCTCTATACCCGGAAGTGCGTCAATGCTCAAAGGTGGAATTGTTTGTTACTCCAATGAAATTAAAGAAAAGCTGCTGAATGTGCCTCATGATTATCTGGAAGGTGAAGATGCACCTGGGGCGGTAAGTCCTGAGGTTGCAAAAGTGCTTGCTGAGCAGATTCGCATGATTGGCGATGCTGATTTTGGCTTGGCTGTTACCGGTGTAGCTGGACCGGGATATTCGGAACGCAAACCACCCGGACTTGTCTTCATCGCTCTTGCTGAACGTGGAAAAGAGACGGAAATTCATGAGCTGCGTATTAATGGTAATCGCGAGACGGTTCGCATTCGTTCAGCCAAAGCGATTCTCTATCGCTTATGGCAAAAACTTGTGGCGATGGATTGATTAGTTAATAGCTTCGATTGCATTTACAGTTCCAAGCAAGTATAATTAAGGAAGACGGAAGAACCGTAGAATTAGGCTTTACAGCCTTGTTTACGGTTCTTTTTTCTGTTTAATGGAAAGTTTCCTTGAGGAAGAGGCGCCTCGGCCTTTACAAAAAAAACGAATGTATGTTCGAAAAAAAGCTTGGCAAACGTGTTAAAACAAGGTATCATTATCTTATAAACAGTAAAGGGTGTGAGCTTATTGTCAGACCGTCGTGCCGCGCTTGATATGGCGCTCCGTCAAATAGAGAAGCAATTTGGTAAAGGATCCATCATGAAACTGGGTGAGTCCACTCATATGAATGTGGAAATTATTCCCAGCGGTTCCTTGGCTTTGGATATTGCATTAGGAACAGGCGGCTTGCCTAAAGGCCGTATTGTTGAAATATATGGACCTGAATCTTCTGGTAAAACAACCGTAGCATTGCATGCTATCGCTGAAGTACAAAGAGCGGGTGGACAAGCTGCATTTATCGATGCCGAGCATGCTCTTGACCCACAGTACGCAAGCAAACTTGGTGTTAATATTGATGAATTGCTTCTGTCTCAGCCAGATACGGGTGAGCAAGGGCTGGAAATTGCAGAAGCTCTTGTACGCAGTGGTGCAGTAGATATCGTCGTTATTGACTCTGTAGCCGCATTGGTTCCAAAAGCAGAGATTGAAGGCGAAATGGGCGATTCACACGTTGGTTTGCAAGCGCGTTTGATGTCTCAGGCGCTGCGTAAACTGTCTGGTGCAATCAGCAAATCCAAAACAATCGCAATTTTCATTAACCAGCTTCGTGAGAAAGTCGGCGTTATGTTTGGTAACCCGGAAACAACACCTGGTGGTCGTGCTCTGAAGTTTTATTCCACAGTACGTCTGGATGTGCGTCGTATTGAGAGTATCAAATCAGGCAATGACATGATTGGTAACCGTACTCGTATTAAAGTTGTGAAAAACAAAGTGGCACCTCCGTTTAAACAAGCGGAAGTGGATATCATGTATGGCGAGGGTATTTCGAGAGAAGGCAGTATCATTGACATTGGTACAGAGCTGGACATCGTTAATAAAAGTGGTGCTTGGTACTCCTACGAAGGCGAGCGTTTAGGACAAGGCCGTGAGAACGCAAAGCAGTTCATGAAAGAGCATAAAGATATTGCTGACATCATTGAACAAAAAATTCGTGTAGCCAGTAACTTGGTTACTGCAGTTCCTGCGCCAACGAGTGAAGAGCAACAAAAAGAAGCAGCAGAAGAACAAGAATTGTTTGAAATCAACGAGTAATCTCTCAAAACCTCTCTTGTAGGGAGGACCCTGAGGGTGTTCCCCACTGGACTCCGTAAACTTATCTGATTGAGCTTGGATCAATCTGGATAATGGATTGTAGTGGGAGTACTCGTGCTGTCTAACAGCCCCTGTCCCAATGGACAGGGGCTGTTAGCACGCTAACTGTGGAGTAAAGGCCGGGCAGAGTTCCCGGTCTTTTGTATTATTGGTGTTCTTTTGTCTTATGTGAAGATGTGCTTGGCGTAGTCAGAATGAAAATGTTATGAAAGGGGAGACCAGAATGGATCAACATGACGAGGATTTATATGAAGAAGCAGAACAGGACGGCCTATCCCAATTTCCGGACAACGAAGAACTTATTATTACACGTGTAGAACGAACGAAGAGCAGGCAAGCTCGTTATCGAATCACTTTTGGCATCCACTCCATTACGGTTCTTGAAGATGTGATGATTAAATACAGGATGACTCAAGGTAATACGTTTATGAAGAAGGATCTGGAAGATATCATTCTAGCTGATGAGCGACAGCGGACGTATGCACAGTCTCTGCGTTTTTTGGAGCATAAGCCACGTACGCGCCATGAATTAAGTCAGAAACTTCGTCAGAAGGAGTTTGCTGCACCTTTGATTGAAGAGGCGCTGGATCGGCTTGAGCGGGAGAACCTGGTGGATGACGATCTATTTGCGAAGGAATGGACAAGACAGCGTATGGAGGGCAAGCGGAAGGGAAAACTGTGGATAAGGCAAGAGCTGCGTCAAAAGGGCATTGCCAATGATCTCATTGTTGAGGCACTAGAAGGGATAAGTACAGATGCGGAATTTGAGACTGCTTTGAGTGCTGGACGAAAAAAATGGAATCAGGTCAAAGGGGACGTCAAAGAGAAGAAAAATAAAACGCTTCCCTTCCTAATGAGACGTGGTTTTTCAATGGATATGGTGCGCCGGGTCGTGAATTGTTTAATTGAAGAAGATGAGGCTGGGGACCCTGAAGATGACGAAGCGTTGTTATGGGATTAGCAGACTAGAGTCTCTATACTGCATTCTCTTGACAATTTCTTTCGTCAAATACTAAAATGGACATGAGTCTGTAAGAAATGGACAACCCTTTTTCCTTCCAAAAAAGCGGTTTCGGTTTCTTAAGATTTATACCATTCTTAATTATGGGTTCGCTGGAAACAGTGAATAGTACGTGGAAACATGTACATGTGAAATGAAAATCGGCGGGGGATCGCCGTGAGTATTCGTTATTCCCAAACATATGTAAGGTTTGAAAACTGCAAATTGACCCAAGGAATGCCTTGGAGGAACCAACGAGGAGGTGAACAGTATGGAAATTGCAATCACGATCGCTCTCGTTGCAGCCGCGCTATTCATTGGGTTCGGAGTAGGATATTTTATTCGCAAATCTCTTGCAGAGGCTAAAATCTCTAGTGCGGAACAAGCTGCCGTACAAATCGTGGAGAACGCGAAGAAAGAGGCAGAAGCACTGAAGAAAGAAACGGTGCTGGAGGCGAAGGATGAAATCCATCGCATTCGCGCTGAAGCTGAAAAAGACACTCGTGAACGTCGGAATGAAATTCAACGACAAGAAAGACGATTGTTGCAAAAAGAAGAGTCGCTGGATAAAAAATTGGAATCACTCGAACGTAAAGAAGAGCAAGTGGCTAACAAAGAGAAACGAATTGATGAGACTCAGCAGCAGATCGAAATGATTTACAAAAACCAGGTGACAGAGTTGGAACGTATATCCAACCTCACCATGGAAGACGCACGCAGTATCATACTGTCCAACGTAGAACAGGAAGTTCGTCATGAGACGGCTCAAATGATCAAGGACATTGAACAACAAGCGAAGGAAGAAGCGGACAAAAAGTCCCGCGAGATTATTACACTCGCCATCCAACGTTGTGCGGCTGACCACGTAGCGGAAACAACGGTATCTGTTGTTACCCTGCCAAATGAAGAAATGAAAGGCCGGATTATCGGTCGTGAAGGACGTAACATCCGTGCGCTTGAAACCCTTACAGGGATTGACCTCATTATCGATGATACGCCAGAAGCTGTTATTCTGTCGGGCTTTGACCCGATTCGCCGTGAAATCGCCCGTACTGCCCTGGAGAAACTGGTGGCTGATGGACGTATTCACCCGGCACGGATTGAAGAGATGGTTGAGAAATCCCGCAAAGAAGTGGATGAGCGCATCCGTGAATACGGTGAGCAAGCTACCTTTGAAGTGGGCGTGCATGGTCTGCATCCGGATCTGATCAAAATTTTGGGCCGGTTGAAGTTCCGTACAAGTTACGGTCAGAACGTCTTGAAACATTCCATGGAAGTCGCTTATCTGGCTGGACTGATGGCTGGCGAACTGGGAGAAGACGTAACTCTGGCAAGACGTGCAGGTCTATTGCATGACATCGGTAAAGCGCTGGATCACGAAGTGGAAGGATCACACGTCGAAATTGGCGTGGAACTGGCGAAGAAATACAAAGAACATCCGGTTGTAATCAACAGTATCGCGTCCCATCACGGAGATTGCGAAGCGACTTCGGTCATTGCCATGTTGGTTGGCGCAGCAGATGCGCTCTCCGCAGCAAGACCAGGCGCACGCCGCGAAACGCTGGAAACGTATATCAAACGACTGGAGAAGCTGGAAGAAATCTCAGAATCCTTCGAAGGTGTCGAGAAATCGTACGCCATTCAGGCCGGACGCGAAGTTCGCGTTATGGTACAGCCTGAGAAGATCGATGATGCTGAAGCATTCCGCTTAGCCCGTGACATCACGAAGATGATTGAGAATGAACTCGACTATCCGGGTCACATCAAAGTCACCGTCATCCGGGAAACCCGTGCGGTTGAATACGCAAAATAGAGCATTACGGAAAAGTGGCCGCAGTAGTGGGCCACTTTTCCTGTTGATAGCCTGTTAAAGGCAACTACACATCATGGAGCATGAGATAGAGTCCTGCAAAGGTTCAACATTTGAAGTAAGAGGACTTTGCAGGAATTGAGGAGGCAGTAATCAATGAAAGTTTTGTTTATTGGTGACATTGTAGGCAACGTGGGACGTAAGGCATTAAAGGAAAATTTACCGTATCTGAAATCGAAGTATAAGCCACATGTAGTGATTGTGAATGGTGAAAATGCGGCAGCAGGTCGCGGCATTACCGGCGCAATCGCAAATGAGTTTTTCAACTGGGGTGTACATGGTATTACACTTGGTAATCATACTTGGGACAATAAGGATATTTTTGATTTTATAGATGATGAGCCCCGCATGATTCGTCCAGCGAACTTTCCACCAGGCACACCAGGACGAGGGTACACGGTTGTCAAAGGCGAAGGGAAAGAGCTGGCGATTGTCAATCTTCAAGGAAGAACGTTCCTGCCTGCTCTGGATTGTCCATTCCGTGTAGCTGATGAAATTGTAGATGAGCTGCGCCAAGACCATAAATGTATTTTAGTTGATATGCATGCTGAAGCAACGTCAGAAAAGATTGCCATGGGATGGCATCTGGATGGACGTGCGTCTCTCGTTGTAGGTACACATACGCATGTACAGAGTAATGATGATCGGATTTTGCCTGGAGGAACAGCTTACTTGACGGATGCAGGCATGGTAGGGCCTCGTGACGGCATTTTGGGCATGGAGCGTGAGGCCGTGCTGCGTAAGTTCTACACCCAGCTACCTGTACGTTTTGTTGTAGATGATGGCAAATGGCACTTCCATGGTGTTTTTGTTGAAATTGATGAAGCCACAGGTGCGGCAACACGCATCGAAAAAATTCGTCTGATGGAGGACGAGTGGCGCATGGAATAGGGGTATTGTCCCAATTTGCAGGGAAACCCGTCTAAAAAGAAGGAATTTTTTTGCCTCCCGCGAATAACATCTAGTAAGTGGAAACAAACTTTCAACATTCCCAGGGAGGTACTTACCATGGATGTATTAAAAGTTTCAGCAAAGTCCAATCCTAATTCTGTAGCCGGCGCTCTTGCAGGGGTTCTTCGTGAACGTGGAAATGCTGAACTGCAGGCAATTGGAGCGGGAGCACTGAACCAAGCCATTAAAGCGGTAGCGATAGCCCGGGGATTTGTAGCACCAAGCGGAGTTGACCTGATTTGTATTCCAGCTTTTACAGACATTGTGATCGACGGCGAGGACCGAACGGCCATTAAGCTGATTGTGGAGCCCAGATAATACATGCAGTATGCATTGAACCTGTTTACGATGTAGACAGGTTTTTTTGCGTTTTTTGCAATCACATATTGAGGAGGGTTTAAGATGTCCATGTCTGATTGGCGTGTAGCTGATTTTCACTGTGATGCACTGAGCAAAATTTTGATGCAGCCTGCTCTTTCATTCCAAGATGCTCCACAACTGGATGTGAACTTGCAACGTTTGAAAGAGGGGAATGTAGGGTTGCAGGCGTTCGCGATCTATTTACCCGAAGTACTTGGCAGAGGCAAGTTTGAACATGTGATGGGGCAGTTGGAGATTTATCGTAGACGTGTGGAGAGAAGTCAGGAGCGGCCTGGCGGCACACAGACGTTGTTATGGCGTGAACAGGTGGCTCAGGTGGGGCAAACAGAGGGTCCGTGGGGGTTAATCACACTGGAGGGTGTGGATGGCCTGGAGGGCAACCTGTTCTATCTGGAGTTATGTTATCAGATGGGCGTTCGAATTATTGGACTAACGTGGAATTATGCCAATTGGGCGGCTGACGGAGTAATGGAGAAGCGTGGAGCAGGTCTGACCGAGAAGGGGAAGGAACTGGTGCGCCAGTGTAATGAAATCGGAATGCTGCTCGACGTGTCACATCTGACAGAGAAAGGGTTCTGGGAACTGGCTGACTTGAGTAAACGTCCTTTTATCGCCTCCCACTCCAACAGCTACAGCGTATGTCCCCATGTGCGTAATCTGAAAGATGATCAGATTCAGGCTATCATTGCCCGGGAAGGGCGGATTGGACTGACGTTTGTACCCTGGTTTGTAAAGCAGGAGGGTGTTGTACGTATAGAAGATCTGCTGCCTCATATTGAGGAGATCTGCTCTCTGGGCGGGCAACATCACCTGATGATGGGGTCTGATTTTGATGGGATTTCAACGTATATTCAGAAACTTGAACATTCAGGACATTATCCGAGACTGACGGAAATCCTGCTCAAGCATTATGATGAACATTTAGTGCGCGGCTGGTTGTGGGGGAATGCGATGAGTTATCTGGGGGAACACTTGCCAGAGAGCAATCCGAAGATGCAGATGAAGGGGAATTCCATGAAATAGTGAACTGGTGTGTGCGTTGAATGTGTTGAATTGAAACTTGTTTTCCAAATAAAGGAGGGGAATGATGGTGAAATAAGTGTATTTCATGAATTTTCACCAGTTCGTTTTCATTTCACTCCAAAAAGGGGTATAATACCATTGGATTGTTAAGAGCCTGAGTACAGGCCATAGATAAACAAGGAGTGAATTTACAATGAGTAAAACAGTACCTGTGGGCGTATCTGCCCGTCACATTCATGTATCCCAAGAGCACGTTGAAATTTTGTTTGGCAAAGGTTATGAACTGACTGAATTTAAACCTCTGTCCCAGCCTGGCCAATACGCTGCTAACGAAACTGTAGCGGTAATTGGTTCGAAAGGACAGTTTGATAAAGTGCGTATCCTTGGACCTGTTCGCCCTGAAACGCAACTGGAAATCTCCATGACAGATTCATTTGCGATTGGTGTTAAAGCACCTGTACGTGAATCTGGAAGCATTGAAGGTACACCAGGAATCACAATTAAAGGTCCTGCTGGCGAAGTAACGATTGATAAAGGTGTTATCGTTGCTGCTCGTCACATTCACTTCCATACTTCTGATGCTGCTAAATGGGGTATCGAGGACAAACAAATGTTGAAAGTTCGTCTGGGTGGAGATCGTGGTCTGGTACTGGAAAATGTACTGGCTCGTGTATCCGATTCTTTTGCACTGGACATGCATATTGATACAGATGAAGCTAACGCTGCTGGCGCTCGTAATGGCGACACTGCTGAAATCATCGATTAATTACATGTAATAGCCTCAGCCCCCAATTATGGCGGTCTGAATAACAGTTAAACCTGAGCACAGCCAACAGGGGCCGGTTATTACCAGCCCTGATGGCAAGGCTCAGGTTTTTGTGTTTTCTGAGTGTTCTTCTGAGCATGGCATGTTTCGGATTAGACGAAGGGAGATGCGCTTTGGATGTGGAACTACAGCCCAATTCATGCTATAATTTGCTGTAATGCTCTTTTAATGTTCCAAGCAAGATATTCATGTGGAACAGGGATGAATGAACGATTTTTTATTAATAGAGGCTGTAAGGAGTGACCGAAGGAAATGGCTAAAGACTCAAAAAAGGATTACTCCCAATATTTTGATTTCTCCGATGCCAAAGTAATTTCGCAAGATGAATTCAGCAAAAAGATAAGAATCCGGGGCCGTGAGATTAACATCAAATCGGAACCCAATCATCGTCAGGAGAAACAGCGGGGCAAGGAAGACGTCCAGGTGCTTTACGAAAATGCCGTTCCCGATGAGCTGAAAAACATAGGGAAAGGTAAACACTATATTGTATATACGTATGGATGTCAGATGAACGAGCATGACTCGGAGACCATCAAAGGACTCCTTGAGTCTATGGGATATCAGGCTACAGAGAATCGCAAAGAAGCTGATATTATTCTGCTCAATACGTGTGCCATACGAGAAAATGCGGAAGATAAAGTATTTGGTGAGCTCGGTCACCTCAAAACGCTAAAACTCGAACGTCCGGGATTGTTACTTGGCGTATGCGGTTGTATGTCCCAAGAAGAAGGCGTCGTCAACCGAATCATGCAGAAGCATGGCTTTGTGGATATGATCTTTGGTACACATAACGTGCATCGACTGCCACATCTAATCCAGGAAGCGTTGTTCAGCAAAGAAATGGTTGTTGAGGTATGGTCAAAGGAAGGCGACATTATTGAGAACCTGCCGAAGAAACGTGAGGGTATGCGCGGCTGGGTGAATATTATGTATGGCTGCGACAAGTTCTGTACATATTGCATCGTTCCGTTTACGCGGGGCAAAGAACGCAGCCGTCGTCCTGAAGATGTCATTGCCGAAGTTAGGGATTTGGCACGACAAGGCTTTAAGGAGATCACGCTGCTTGGTCAAAATGTGAATGCGTACGGCAAGGACTTCACCGACCTGAACTACAGTTTTGGTGACTTGATGGATGCCATTCGCCAAATTGATATTCCAAGAGTACGTTTTACAACCAGTCACCCACGTGACTTTGATGACCACTTGATTGAAGTGCTGGCCAAGGGCGGAAATCTGGTGGAGCACATTCATCTTCCGGTGCAATCTGGCAGTTCAGAAGTACTCAAACGTATGAGCCGCAAGTATAACCGGGAACACTATCTGAAGCTGGCTGACAAAATTAAAAAGGCCATCCCGGATGTTGTGTTGACAACGGATATTATTGTTGGTTTTCCGGGGGAAACGGAAGAACAGTTTGAAGATACACTTTCCCTTGTCCGTGAAGTAGGGTATGATTTTGCCTATACCTTTATTTATTCCCCGCGTGAAGGTACACCGGCTGCAGTGATGGAAGACAACGTACCGATGGAAGTGAAGAAGGAACGTTTGAAGCGCTTGAACGAAACGATCAACGAATACAGCCACCGAAGCAATGAAGAGCAACGCGGTAAAATCGTTGAAGTGCTCGTTGAAGGCGAGAGCAAACGGAATTCCGAAGTTCTGGCAGGACGTACACGCAGCAACAAGCTGGTGCATTTTGAAGGACCTAAAGATTTGATCGGTACTTTCGTACAAGTGGAAATCACCGATCCGATGACTTTTTATATTCGGGGCAACCTGCTCTCCGAGCCGGTAGCTGCCAATCAGTAATACACACACACAAATAAGATGAATGATTTTTTGCACTTAGCGGGGTTACGCCGAGCGTAGCGAAGGTGACGGAATCGATTCTGTAGAAGCGAAGCGTTCGCCTTTGTCTCCGAATATTAACCTTGAACAATCTCAATCGAAAAAATTCGGAGACAACAGCGATCAAAAGAACGATCCGACACCGCAGCGGTCACTCAGCAGTCAGCTGAACTTAGTGCAACAGTGAGTTTTCATCTTATATCATCTCATAGAATGGAGCGATTTCAGTGGCGCAGGAAGAAGTGCAGTACAACCATTATGGAATGCCAACCTACGATACGCGCAATCTGGTCATACGCGACGACATTATGGGAAAAGCCAAAGAATTGGCTGATATGCTCGGAACGAGTGAGGAAGTTAGACAGTTTCAACAGGCTGAAACCAAAATTCGGGATCATGAGCGCATCCAGCAGTTGATTGCAACGATCAAGAAAAAACAAAAAGAGATTGTTGCTTTTGAAAGCTTCAAAAATGTGGAGATGGTCAGCAAAATTGAACAGGAAATTGAAGATCTGCAAAGCGAACTGGACAGTATTCCATTGGTTACGGAATTCCAGCAGAGCCAGAGCGACATCAACTACTTACTTCAACTAGTGATCTCTGTAATCCGGGATACGGTTTCTGAAAAAGTAAACGTGGAGGCTGGAACGGATTCACCTCCGACCAGTTGCGGTTAAATGACGGAAGGGTGCGGACGCTGTCCGCGCCTTTTTTGACATTACATAACTGTTAACGTGGAGTGGCTATCGCCAAGTACTCGGAATATAATTCCAAGCAAAGCTCCACGCTGTGGGGTTATTTTGTGTGGCGTAGCTGATTTTTAATGATAAAGGCACATGACATCAAGAGAGCTTGATACGTACAGTGAATAAAGGAGAAATGAATAATGAGTATTTTGGACAAAATGGTGGAAGACGGAGACGGACGATTCTGGGGATTTCTAGGTTGTCGTTATATTAAAGGAGACGGAAAAGAAGTACAGATCGCGTTGACAGCAGGCGAACATCATACCAACTCCATGGGGATCATTCATGGGGGTGTATTGACTTCACTGATGGACCAGGCAATGGGTATGGTTGCAACAGCAGCAATGGAAGTGGATGGCTGTGTGACAACAAATCTGAACGTACATTTTCTTGCACCAATGAAACAAGGGGAATTAACGGTGACAGCTACGGTACTGCATCAAGCAGGACGCAGTGTTACGACTCAATCTGAGGTTCGTGATGCGTCGGGCACGTTGGGATGTATGGCTACGGCGACATTCCGCATAGCACGCCCGAGAACGTAACGCATGAATCCTGCGGTTGACAAAAGATATTATTATGTCATAATGAAATTATCAAAATGAAAATAGTCGGTGGTGCCCATGAGCGAAAACTACGAACACTTTAATGCAGAGAGCGACGAACAAGCAGCACGTGCTTATAGTTCCCAAAAATATCGTACCCCCGATGGTGTTCCTGCGGATATCGTTATGTTCACCTTAACCAAGCGGGAGCGCAAGACGGTGACGAAGACACTTCCCATTCGGGAACTGAAAGTGATGCTGATCAAGCGCAAAGGCTGGCCTTTTGCAGGCAGATGGGCATTACCCGGTGGATTTTGTCAGGAGAATGAATCCATCTACGGTGCAGCGAAGCGTGAGTTGATGGAAGAGACAGGTGTAGACGGTGGACATCTGGAATACTTGAATGTATACAGTCAGCCGGGTCGTGACCCGAGGGGCTGGATTATCTCACACGCATTTTTCGCGCTTGTAGAAGAATGGATGCTGGATCAACGCCAAGCGGCAGATGATGCTGAGGATGTTGGGTTGTTCACGATTCAGGAGGCGCTGCAAGAACTGGAACTGGCCTTTGATCACAGAACAATCATTGAAGATGCTTATCGACGTATTCAACAGCAGATGCTGGAAACGACGATTGCTCGTCAGTTCCTGCCACGTGATTTTACATTAAGTGAATTATATCAGGTTATTCAAAGTGTTGTACCGGATTTTGAAGAACCAAACTTCATTCGCAAGATTACGTCTACCCGCAGCCGTAAAGGCATTGTGGAAGAAGTAAGAGATGAAGAGGGGAACCTGGTGAGTTCCAACCAGTACTCGCAGCGTCCGGCGCAGTTATATCGTTTTACAGAACTCGTACCACGCCTGTCCATCTACACGTAATAAGGTGTAGATGTGTCAATCTGATTGAATCAGGATCAACCATTTCTGGGCTAAGGGAGTGTTGACGATGAAAGCACTGATTGTCATTGATTTTACGAAGGATTTTGTGACAGGTTCTTTGCCTGTAGGTCAGCCGGCAGTAGAGATCGAAGAGACAATTGCAGCTGTAACCGAGGCCTACTGTAAGAACAAACATGAGGTAATCATGGCTGTGGATCTACACGAAGAAAATGATCCGTATCACCCGGAGACTGTACTTTTCCCACCTCATAACATCAGAAATACGGAGGGAAGACAGTTATATGGTCGTCTTGCCCGAGTGATGGAAGAACGGAAAACAGATATACAGTGGATGGATAAGACGAGATATAGTGCATTCTGTGGGACCGATCTGGAACTCAGACTGCGTGCACGTGGTATTACGGATATTGCACTGATTGGGGTATGCACGGATATTTGCATATTGCATACCGCAGTGGACGCTTACAATAAAGGTTTTCATATTACGGTATACGAAGATGCCGTTGCCAGCTTCAATCCGGCAGGGCATGAGTGGGCACTTGGACATTTTCGTTCCAGCCTTGGTGCTTCGGTGGTTAAGGCGAGCGAGACAGTCTTGGCTTAATTTACTCCATAGTCATGTTTGGTTGACTCCATGTTAGGAACCGGATGAATGTGGTGAATGGTGTATAGAGTTTTTTACGGGAGACTTGTTTGTTTAATACGGATGAACAGAATCATGAAGAATGAGTCTCCATATGTTAACCCGTGTTCACAGATGAAATCTGGGGGCACGAGCGGAAGTCAGAGAGGATGAGACAAATGCAGACAACTAGCCTGGCTTTACATACGGATAAATATCAGATCAATATGATGTACGCCCATTGGGTGAATGGTACTCACAAGCGGAAGGCGGTATTTGAAGCCTATTTCCGTAAACTTCCTTTTGGTAACGGATATGCGGTATTTGCCGGATTGGAACGTATTGTGAACTATATCAGCCAGCTTCGGTTTACGATGGACGACATCAAATTTTTATCCAAACAAGAGGAAAATTACGATCCGGTCTTTCTGGAAGAGTTGCTCCAGTTTTCATTTCAGGGGACGATTCATTCCATGAAGGAGGGTGCAATTGTTTTCCCTGACGAACCGCTCATTCGGGTAGAAGGCTCCATTATGGAGACTCAATTGGTGGAGACGGCGATACTTAACTTCATGAATTATCAGACGTTGATTGCAACCAAGGCTTCGCGGATCAAACAGGTAGCACAACAGGATACGTTGCTCGAATTCGGCACACGGCGTGCGCAGGAAGCGGATGCTGCCATCTGGGGCGCACGTGCCTCGTATGTAGCAGGCTTCGATGCAACGTCTAATATGCTGGCCGGAGAGCGCTTCGGAATCCCAACAGCAGGTACTCATGCCCATTCCTGGGTACAGAGCTTTATGAGCGAACAGGAGGCGTTTGACGTGTATGCCAAAGTGTTGCCTGATCAGGTTACACTGTTGGTTGATACCTTTGACACATTGAACAGTGGAGTACCTCACGCCATCAAGACAGCCAAGAAGTTGGAGAGCCAAGGCAAAAAGATGAATGCCATTCGTCTCGACAGTGGTGACCTAGCGTACTTGTCGATTCAGGCACGTCAGATGTTGGATGAGGCTGGCTTGGATTATGTGAAAATTGTTGCATCTAATGATTTGGATGAAAACACGATTTTCAACCTAAAGGCTCAAGGAGCACGGATTGATACATGGGGTGTTGGTACACAGTTGATTACCGCTTCTGACCAGCCATCTTTGGGTGGAGTGTACAAATTGGTGGAGCGTGAAGTGGACGGTGCCATGCTGCCTACGATCAAAATATCTGCCAATCCTGAAAAGGTGTCCACTCCAGGTAAAAAGGAAGTGTTCCGGATCATTGATCCGAAACATGGCAAAGCGATTGCAGATTATATCTGCTATCCAGAGGAAGAGCAGCCGCTACAGGGCGGACCGCTCAAGCTGTTCAACCCGCTACACCCTTATCTGAAAAAGACGGTTACCCGCTACGAAGCGGTGAATATGCTGGAGCCAATCTTTGTGAATGGACGTAAAGTGTATGAACTGCCTAATTTGGATGAGATTCGGGCGTACCACCGGGAACAGATGAACCTCTTCTGGCCTGAATACCAACGGAAGCTCAACCCGGAGATCTACCGTGTGAACATCAGCCCTGCGGCATGGAATATGAAGCAGAAGCTCATTGCGGAACATGTGAAATCCACAGAGGAATAATTCACACATAAGAATTACAGAGAGGCATAACCAGTGAGGTATACTGGCTTATGCCTTTTTGATGCCTATAAAATGTATACGTTCTTAGCGGAGTTGAACAATTCGATGATCGCAAGAAGTAATTTCAGCTATACGCGTTCTGTCTTCTGTGAAAGTACGTCGACAGTTGATAGACGTTATTCTATATGATCCCGATGAGGTGGACCAGTGATGTAAGAAATCTCATGGACAGACTGCCATGGTAACAGGCTATACTGGAAATAGTCATGCCCAATTCAAGAGGTTGTAGGGGAAAAGTAGTAATTATTTCTCGGGAAAGCGCAGGAGCCGCCAAATTCTGCATCGCATTGTTTCAATCCCGTAGCTGTAGGGGATGAAAGTAAGAGGAGGTGCAGACATGAGATGGATATTAGGACTGGTCTGGATCGCTTTTATTGCCTATGCATTGTTGTTGGCACCGGGGCAGTCACCTGGAAGTGATCCGATATTCAAAGAACTGATTACAATGCAAAGCAAAGAGCCCTGGTTACTTACGGTATTTTCGTGGTTAGGTATTTTCCCGGCAGTTTATGCCTGTATGCTGTTAAGAACATCTGTGAAAGAACGAGGTGGCCGTGTACCGGCTTGGCCTTTTGTTATACTTTCTTTCGGATTGGGTGCTTTTACCCTTCTTCCCTATTATGCATGGTCATCATCCGCAAATAGAGCTTCGGGTTACGCAAACTTACATTTTGGTCGTCAGCGGGAGTCGGGAATTGGACGGGTAGCAGCCCACAAGCTGACGCATGTAGTCCTTCTGCTGTTAACGCTGGGGGCAGCATTCTATGCCGTGACGCAAGGTCATCCGGATGTATATATGGAAGCATTCAATCAATCTGCCTTTGTACATATCATGACGATTGATTTTGTACTGCTGACCTTACTTTCCATGATTGCGATATACAGGGATACTAAAGTGAGTCGACGTTCAGCAGCTTGGACCGCGGCAGGCATCATCCCTATTGTGGGTCCACTAATCTATCTGTTGACGCTCAGGAGAGACAGAGTTTGATCATCAATATTTGAAGAATTCCATAGGTAAACGGAGCCGTTAAGCCTGAATGCGAACAATTCATGTGCTTAATGGAAAAATATATAAAATCCAAAAGAGGAGTGGCTATAGATGATAAACCATTTTAACGCATATGTGGTCCGTAAAGAAGAACAGGGCGGAGTGAAAGCTGCTATAGAGCAATTGAAGAAGGAAGATCTGCCAAATGGAGATGTAACGGTACAGGTGCAGTATTCCAGTGTCAATTATAAAGACGGACTCGCTACCCTTGACAAAGGCGGTGTCGTTCGTGAGTACCCGATGGTACCGGGAATTGATCTGGCAGGAACGGTAGAGGAGTCGGTCAGTGGACGTTTTGCACCAGGAGATCGGGTTATCAGTACAGGATTTGAACCTGGCGTATCCCATTACGGAGGGTACAGCGAGTATGCTCGTCTGCGCAGTGAATGGCTGGTGCCTCTGCCACCGGGTCTCAATGAGAAAGAAGCCATGGCAATTGGAACTGCAGGTTTTACGGCTGCACTTTCGGTAGATGCGCTGTTACAGGCTGGAGTGACACCGGAGATGGGCAAGATTCTGGTTACGGGTGCAACGGGTGGTGTTGGCAGTATGGCAGTTGCCATTCTGGCGAAACTTGGTTTTGAAGTAACAGCCAGCACAGGCAAGAAGGATCAGGAGGAGTCATTGCTCCGAAACTTGGGCGCCTCAGAGGTTATTACTCGTGAAGAAGCTGATGCTCCAGCTAAAGGAGCCATGGGGAAACAGCTATGGGCGGGAGTTGTTGATCCAACAGGAGGACCGGCTCTTGCGGAGCGATTGAAACAGATTCAATACGGAGGTGCGGTAGCGGTATCCGGGTTAACTGGAGGCACAGCTTTTGAATCCACGGTACTTCCGTTTATTTTGCGTGGCATCCAGCTTGTTGGTATAGACTCTGTATATTGTCCGATGGAACGTCGGGAACGATTGTGGAAACTGCTCGGCGGAGAATGGAAACCAGAGCGCGCGCTGGAACTGGGAATCCGGGAGATCTCTCTAGATCAATTGCCTCTTACGCTGGAGACGATACTCCAAGGTGGTGCAGTGGGTCGTACGGTGGTCAATACAATATCAGATCTGCCATCCGCATAAGATTCTAAGTCCTTAGACATGCTAATTCTACCTGATTGGGTCACAGCACACGTGGCTGGAAAGGAAGGATTGGCATGTGGTTTGCTAGAAAAGGGCGAAGTCTGGTTGGAAAAACAATGAAGTCGGTACTTGTAAGTGGTGTGTTGATCACGAGTGTCTGGTCCCTGGCGGCTTGTTCGGCATCATCCATTGAGCAGGAGCGGAAGGTCTACACGCGCGAAGCGACGGATGAAGGAAATGTGCGGGCACAGAGTCAAGGACACGGATTAAACGGTGAATTGGTGAGTGAGATCAGTAAGAGTTTTGAAGCAAAAGGCATTCAACTTATGAATAACATGTCTGCCGATGACGACCATGGCGGGATCTCTTATATGTATTTGTTGAATGGAAGTGGCAGACACATCGTGAAAGTCCATATTTTCAGTGATGCGACAACCCGGGCGGCCAGCATGAAACAAATGTATAGTGAGAATCGTGATGAGGCTGTCTTGGAGAATGCGCTTGGCCGGACAACGATTCGTAGCAAAGGGTACGTCTCACTCGTATATACAGCTTCCGGTGGAGAAAAGGACAAGTATGAACAGGATGTTATGCAGGTGTTCCAACATGTGTTGGGGCAACTAAGGTAAGAGAAGATGGGAGCACAGAAAACTTTCAATCCTTACCGTACAGCTAAAAAATAAACCCGAAAAACCCGTCTGATCTTTCAGACGGGTTTATATATTTCACGCATCACATGCCGCAGCTCGGGCAAAATGAGTTTTTCCATGGCCAATTTGACGGCTCCTTTGGAACCCGGCATGGAGAATACGGCTGTTCGTCCAATCGTTCCAGCGACGGCTCTGCTCAGGATGGCAGCGGAACCGATATCTTCGGTGTAACTGAGAAAACGGAAGATCTCACCAAAGCCCGGGAGTTCCTTGTCGAGTAATGAGGATACTGCTTCATAAGTTGTATCTCGGGGTGCAATCCCTGTTCCGCCGCTAAGTAACACGGCTTCAATATCATCACGAACAGCTGCATCTTGCAGGATGCTTCGAATGTTCTCCGTCTCATCTGGTGTGATGATGTATTCAACAATCTGATAACCCGCTTCATTCAAAAGCTGGTGCATGAGCTGGCCACTGGTATCGGTGTCTTTAGTTCGTGTGTCAGACACTGTAACAATCATGCACGATACCGTGTCAGGGGCTTCCTGGCGATGTTGTTCCACTGAATTAGTCATGAAACTTCCTCCTTCAATCAACATGTCCTCATAGCATAGACCATCCGTTAGAATCAGGCAATGTACTGGGGAAGAGTTGAACGTTATTGCACAACGAATGCGGGATGGTGTACACTCGCTAGATATAGATAGACTAGGTTACAAGAAGGACAATCAGAGAGGTGTATACGCATGAATGAAACGATTATAAAAGAACAATCCATACCTGTATATATACTGTCAGGTTTTTTGGGGAGTGGAAAAACAACACTGCTTGTTCAGTTGATTGAACATTGGCAACAGCAGGGTTTGCGCCCCGCAGTGGTTATGAATGAGTTAGGCGATGTCAATCTGGATGGTCAGATTGTGGATTCCACCGTTCCGATGACAGAGATGTTAGGCGGCTGCATCTGTTGTACCGTACGTGGTGACTTGGGATTGCAACTTGCCGATCTCGTTCAGGAGGAATCCCCTGATGTGATCATCATTGAAGCAACCGGTGCGGCGAATCCAATGGAGATTCTGGATGCAGTAACTGAGACTTCACTTTACATGCGATTGGAACTGAAAAGTCTCATTACGGTTGTGGATGCAGCACATCTATCTGGTCTGTATCAGGAGCAGAAGGGGCAGACCTTCAAGCTAATGCAGGAGCAGATTCGTTGTGCGTCTGTGCTTCTCTTGAATAAAACGGATCGGGTGAGTGCACAGGAACTGAAGGATCTGGAGCAGCTTTTGGCAAAATGGAATGGTTTCGCACCTGTAATCCCTACGGTCAAATGTGAGGTGGAGATGGATCTGTTGCTTCGCAGCGGGGCAGACGTGCACGTACGTGATTCAGCTTCTGAAGCAGGCAAGCCGGCTCACAAAGAGCATCATGTGCATACGGAAACCTGTGGTACACATGGCTGCAATCATGGACATGAGCATACAGATCATACAGTCCAAGGCGATGCTACGAATACTGACGCATCTCATAGCCATAGTCATGACCACGGTCACGAGCATTCTGCTCCTCATGCCTCACACGAACATGTTATGGTGTATACACATTATTTCAGTCATCCGGTGAACAGTGAGGCGTTTGAACAATTTGTATCTGCTTTGCCACGGGATGTGTATCGAGCAAAAGGCATCTTATCGTTTAGTGACACGGCGAGCCGTTTCTGGTTCCAGTATGCCTACCGTGAATCGGATTACATGAAGATCACACCTCAGGGAGAGGTCCCTAATGTTGCTGTGTTTATAGGTGAACATTTTGACCAAACTGTCATTCGTGACCAATTACTGGAATTGGAAGCGATAAAGTAGGTTAGATGATTCAATATTCCTCCGAACTGGGTATTAAGATGCATAGCAAACTTTGCCTGGGGGGTAACTTTAAATGACACAACAACAATATCAACAATGTATCGATGCTTGCCTGGAGTGCATGAATGCATGCAACGTATGTTACATATCGAGTCTGAAAGAATATGATCTGGCGATGTTGCGTGATTGCATTCGTTTGAATCGGGAATGTGCAGAGATCTGCAGTTTTGCTGCACAAGCGATGACACGTGGAAGTGATTTCATTGCTGAAATATGTGAATTGTGTGTGAAAGCTTGTGAAGCTTGCGCCGCTGAGTGTGGCAAACACCACCATGATCACTGCCAAGCATGTGCAGAGGCTTGCCGCAGATGTGCAGAAGCTTGCCGGTTGATGGCAGCAGTAGCGTAAATATTATTTCACTGGAATATATAATTAAAACCTATAATGACCGTTTTCCCCTAAGGAAAGGCAGTGAACACAAGCATCTGAGACGATGTGCCTATGTGTTGCCTTTCAGTAGGGGATTTTTAATGTAGGTTGCCAAGTCTGATCGTGGTATGTATAATGATGGCAATGAATTGAAACGAAGAATATCAATGATCGGGAGAGTAGCCAGATCCATACATGACAGCGAGCCGGGAGAGGTGGAAGCCGGTATGACATGACCTGAGTGAACCGCACCCGTGAGATGGTTATCCGAAAAGATGTGCGTATCCCGACCGGGGATAGGCCATATCTGTCTGAGGGTAATCCGGCTTGCGACCGTTATACGCATCGAGCGGAACAGGTTCTACTGGTATGCATGTTGAATCATATTAGGAGTAGCTGTTCACCTAGAGTGGTACCGCGGGAACTGTTAATTCAGCTCTCGTCTCTTATTTAGAGACGAGAGCTTTTTTGTGTTTAATTTCAGCCAATAATGAATGGATAAGGAGTGTTTGACATGTTGATGAAGCAGGCTGCGGCCGATATTACCCCTTTAACGGGTTTGAATGAAGAAGAGGTTCTGAGATTACTGGAAGTCCCACCACAGGCGGAGATGGGTGATGCAGCATTCCCTTGTTTTGTATTAGCGAAGTCATTAAAAAAAGCACCGGCAGTCATTGCGACCGAGCTCGCAACGGGATTGCAGGCATCTGGAATTGAAGCGACTCCCGCCGGGCCGTATGTAAATATCCGTTTCAATCGGGAGAAGCTCGCGCCGAATCTGCTGAAAGAACTGGGGAATGCGGCATTTGGTAAGCTTCAGCTTGGTCAAGGTTCACGTGTTGTAATTGATATGTCTTCCCCTAACATCGCAAAACCCTTCGGAATTGGACATTTGCGTTCTACTGTAATCGGTGCAGCACTGTATCGGCTGTATAACGAAGCGGGTTATACCTCCGTAAGTGTGAATCACTTGGGAGACTGGGGAACCCAGTTTGGCAAGCAGATCGCAGCGTACAAACGGTGGGGCAATGATGAAGCGTTGCAGGCAGACCCGATCCGTACGTCCCTGGAACTGTATGTGCGCTTCCACGATGAGGCGGAGAACGATCCTTCTCTGGAGATTGAGGCACGCGAGTGGTTCCGCAAGCTGGAGCAAGGGGATGATGAAGCACAGCGGTTATGGGCGTTCTTTGTGGAAGTGAGCATGAAGGAATTCAACCGGATGTATGAACGCCTGAATGTACAGTTCGACCATACGCTGGGAGAAAGCTTTTACAATGACAAGATGGGCGCAGTGGTTGAAGAACTGAAGGCAAAAGGTTTACTTGAAGAGAGTGATGGAGCACTCGTGGTACGTCTGGAAGATGAGAACATGCCCCCGTGCCTGATTATCAAAAAAGATGGAACAACAATCTATCCTACTCGGGATTTGGCTACGGCAGTTTATCGTCATGAGGTGATGAAGGCAGATCGGTTGTTATACGTGGTCGGAGGCGAGCAGAGGTTACATTTCCGGCAGGTATTTGCGGTCCTATCCCGGATGGGTCATGAATGGTCTGCGAAGTGTGAACATATCCCGTTTGGATTAATGCGTTTTGAGGGACGGAAAATGTCTACCCGCCGCGGTAAAGTCGTCTTTTTGCAGGAAGTGTTGGATGAGGCAGTCGCTCGTGCTTTGCAGATTATTCAGGAGAAAAACCCGAATCTGGAGAACCCTCAGAAGGTGGCTGAGGCTGTTGGTGTAGGTGCCATTGTCTTCGGTGATCTGCGTAATAGTCGGTTAAACGATGTGGACTTCTCACTGGAAGATGCGGTGAGTTTTGAAGGGGAGACTGGACCTTATGTGCAATATACCCATGCTCGGATTCAAAGTGTGCTTGCCAAGGCAGAAGAAGCGATCCGCGTGGAAAATGAAAACCCTCTGCCTAACCCCGGCCTTGCGGATGGTGAGATTGACACAGTGACCACTCCATCCTGTGTCGGAGATACCTCATGGGCATTGCTGAAACTGCTCGGTGAATATCCCGAGTATCTTGAAAAAGCAATTCATCGGAATGAGCCTTCGGTCATTGCCAAATATACTATAGATGTCGCTCAAGCATTCAACCGTTTCTATCACGCCGAACGGATTGCAGATGCGTCATCTGATGTAAGATCCTTCAGGGTGGCATTGGCCAAACGGACTGCCGAACGCCTCGCGTACAGTTTACATTTGCTAGGTGTCCAAGCTCCAGAGCGGATGTGATCCCAGGTGATATGGAGTACACGTGGACTTTTCAAGAAAGCCAATCAAGATGTACCAGACTCATCAGGTCGAGGTATGTTGCTTCAACAAGTGAGCAAGCGATTAGGTAATGCTCAAGTACTTGATGAAATTACTCTGGAAGTGAAACAGGGCGAATGTGCTGTACTTGTTGGTAGAAACGGCTCTGGCAAAAGCACGTTGCTACGTATGTTGGCAGGTATTTTGTTACCCGATACAGGATCGATCCAGCGCACAATGAAGGGTTCTGATGGGTATGCAGTAGATGGCCTGCCACGTTTACCCTTTACCTCTGGAGAGTATTTGTGGGACATGGGTCGGATTCGGGGCATTCGCCCCGAAATACTGCATGAGCGGATTAGACAACTTAGTGAACTTTTATATCTGGATACCGCGATCGATCAGAAGTTACCCTTATTATCGAAGGGTACATTGCAAAAAGTAAATCTGATTCAGGCCCTGTTACCTGGACCGGGTGGTCTTTTGTTGCTGGATGAACCGTTGTCAGGCTTGGATATTCCAGCTCAAGAGGGCATTGTATCCTTATTGGGGCAATGGAAGGATGAAGGGACATCCATCGTTACAGCTTGTCATGAACCGTTGCTTATTGAACGTTTGGCAGACCAGGTGATTGTGTTGAAGAAAGGCCGTGTGCTCCGCTACTGGAGTCGTGAAGATATACTACAAGCTGGCGAACCCGTTGTACGTATTCAAAGTCTGACGGAAGCTGGAGAGGATCTGGCTAACGATCTATCGATTGTACAACAACCGGGAGTACTGTCTTTAGTTCCTAATACAAGTTCAGGGATATCCAATGTTTGGTTGTGGGATTGGAAAGTAGTTCAACAATCAACAGATGATGTCCTCAGAATGATTCTGGCATCCGGAGGTTCGGTTGTGTCTGTACAACAGGAAGAAAGTCAATTACATATGGAAAGTCTGCTGGAAGGACAACATCCAGCTGTACATGCGAGTCGTGGAGGTGTCACAGAATCTGTGAACTTAAGCTCTTCCATGGATGATGCGGGGGGAGAAGCTGAATGATCAATCTGACCCGATATTTGTTAAGGCATCACATTCGCTCACAGAAATATTTTGCACCGGTTATCTTTTATATCATCGCCATGCTGCTGATCTATTCCTACAAACCCAACCCTATTGCGGACAGTTACAGTGTCACGGCTATGCTGTTATTTCTGGCAGCTGCTTGGCTCGGAGTAATGGTGATGAATACCGAACCTGCAAAGCAGTATCAATTACTTGTCCTTCATGCAGGAAGCAGGCGTAAGGTTGTAACAAGTCAACTCATCTGTGCCTGGATAATGCAATTCATGCTCACCGCAATCACTGTGCTGTATCCCGTGTTCGCGGGAATGTTTGAGAGACAACCCACAGGTGAGGAGTGGATGGTGACTTGGTTAGGACATTTGGGGTTATCACTGCTGGGATTAGGCATCAGTGTATTTTTTCAAAAATCGTACATTCCCTTGCTTAGTCGAAGTATGCCTGCTCTCATTATTGTATTATTACTTTCGTTTGTTCAAGGTTCCATAAGTGAACGTTTGCCTGAATCGTTAGAATGGCTTGGCCGCATTCTTCCACCAGCCTTTTATCTGGTTCGTGAGATGATGTTATTTGATGAATTAAAGATGGGCTCTTTTGTTTCGGTTATGCTATGGACTGTGTTCTATGCATCGGTGTTACTAATCATCCATGTGTGGCTGTCCGGAAGAAGAGATCTGCGGAGTTAGAAGACGCGCTTCCCGATAACTTGAATGTTGCTCTTGGTTTGGTTAGGATAGAGTGACATGGAATGGTTAACATTGTACGGTTGAAGGGGGCGCTCGCATATGCAAAATACAGATATCCAGAATGGTGACATGCTGGACAGCGAACACTCCAGGGAATTGTTTGCCTATTACGGATTGGCAGTGTACTACGGGCAGGCGCTTGAACAGCAGCTGGTCAATCTGATTTTATTAATGAAAATGTCTCAGGGCAAAGCCGTGTCTGAAGAGGATCTGGAAGATCTGTACGAACGAAAAATGAGCAGTTCACTGGGGCAGCTCATTCACGAAGTGCGCCATCATTTTACATTCTCCGAGGAAGAGACTCTTCAATTGAATGAATTATGGCAGCAACGTAACCGTATCGTACATCATTATTTCAAGGAACGAATTCACGAGACATTCAGTCCGGAAGGACGATCACGCATGATTAAGGAATTGGAGGATTTCAAAGACCGTGCACAGGAGTTGGAGATCCGTCTTCAGCAGTATACGGGTGCATGGATTGCAGAGCTTGGTCTGGATGCCGAATCCGCAGCAGCTCTGCAAACGCTGGAGCGGATGCATACCGAGAGTATGCAAGCAAGGGCTTTGGAAGAGGATGAATGACAAGCAAACGGATAACGAAACGCTGGATATTAATGACGGCTCTGGCTGTAGTATTGGTTGGAATCCTGTGGACTGGGATTACCGCAATCCGTATATCTGCATATACGGATGAGGATTCATCCAGGATATCGGATGCAGCAATCATTCTGGGCGCAGCCGTGGCGGGGGATAACCCTTCACCTGTATTTCGCGAACGTATTGAACACGGGATTGAATTATACCGTCAGGGTACCGTTCGTAATCTGCTTTTCACAGGTGGATCAAGTGGTGATGGAGAACATACGGAAGCTGAAGTGGGTCAGAAGTATGCCATCGCACATGGAGTAGATCCTGCGGACATTCGCATAGAGACCAAATCCAGAATTACCGAGGAGAATCTAGTCAATTCAATTCCGATTGGTGAACAGGCCGGTTATCAAACCTATACGATTGTGAGTGATCCATTACATATGAAACGGGCCATGAAACTGGCTGCCGGACTGGGCATGGATGCCGTACCATCTCCGACACGAACAACGGCGTATCAAACCTGGCGCAGCAAGTTTCCTTTTCTCGCAAGAGAGACCGTGATGTACATGGGATATACGATCAAAGGATGGATAGACAATCCGCAGCAGCCATGAGGTTGCACGCGGATTGTTTTTTTGTCTGGCCTAAATAAACAGTAACGGAACCTGAATCCCGATGAAAATACAAAAAAACGATCTACACCGCAAACCCTGAGGTAACTGTGTAGATCGTTTTTTGTTTTGCCGTCGAGTACATCATTTTGATTGGTTACTTAAAGAGCTTTCTGTTTTACTCTGTTATGCATTGCCCCCGGCAAAGGAGGTTGAGGTTGGAACGGAATCACCTGACGGATTCTCGAGCGTTGCGACCGCCGCTGCTTGCGCACCTTGCTGGAGCTGATACATTTTATAATAGCGGCCTTTAAGCTCCATCAGTTCATCATGTGCACCTTGCTCAACGATACGCCCGCGATGCAGAACCAGAATCTGATCTGCCGAACGAATGGTAGACAGACGGTGAGCAATGATGAAGGTGGTACGTCCTTTTTTGAGGACTTCGAGTGCGTTCTGAATCAATGCTTCCGTTTCCGTATCAATATTGGCAGTCGCTTCATCCAAAATGAGGATGGCCGGATCAAACGCCAGTGCACGAGCGAAGGAGATCAACTGACGCTGTCCAGCAGACAATGTGCTTCCTTTTTCGATGACAGGTTCGTCAAAGCCTTGAGGCAAATGAGCCAGGATACGTTCAGCGCCTACATCACGCAGCGCCTGTTCAATTCGCTCACGGGAGATCTTTTCATCGCCGAGACTGACGTTGGAAGCAATGGTGCCTGTGAACAGATACGGGTCCTGCAATACAATCCCCATATGCTCGCGAATCCACTGTTTAGGCAGATCTTTGACGTTCTGACCGTCAATTGTAATCTTGCCTTTTTGCGGATCATAGAACCGGAACAGCAGGTTGATGATTGAGCTTTTGCCCGAACCGGTATGACCGACCAGAGCGACCGTCTGACCTTGGGATGCTTTAAACGAGATATTGTTGAGCACATAATCCTTTTTATAGGCAAAGGATACATCATCGAAGACAACATTCCCTTTGTATCTTGGCATAGAGCCATCGGTTACGGCTTCTCCCTTTTCATCCATCAGCTCAAAGACGCGACCAGCGGATACGAGGGAGGAGTCCAGGTTGGCGAGCTGATTGACCATGCCGGTAATCGGCTGGAACAAGCGGCCAAGGACATCAACGAAGGCATACAGAACACCCAGGGAGATAATACTTGTGCCATCCAACACACTGGAACCAAAATACCACAGGACCACCGCAAAGGCGATATTCCGTAATACGTTAACCAAGTTGTGTGAAGTGAAGGCATTCAGGTTCAGCATTTTGTTCTGGTGTTTCATATAGTCATCATTCAGATCTTCGAATTCCTGTTTGGTTTGTTTCTGATGGCGGAATACGCGGATAATGGACATCCCCTGAATGGACTCGTTAATGATTGCATTGATCTCACTCAGTCGGGATCGAATGATCGTGTTGTAACGAGTAGCGAATTTGCGATAGAGCACAATCCATGTAATGAGCATCGGCACAACGAATAATGAAATCAGGCCGAGGCGAACATCGAGCAGGAAGAGTGCGACATATACACCTGTAATCGTGATGATACCTGAGAAAAAGTTCGAAAGAACGGCAACGAACAGATCCTTGACGGCTTCTGTATCGTTTGTGACCCGAGATACAACTTTACCTGCGGGCAGGTTATCAAAAAAGTGCACCGGCAGTCGCTGAATATGGGCATACACATCGTTACGCAATCTTTGAATGACCTTGTTGGCCGAGGATTGCAGCCAGAATGTTTTACCAAACTCCATAATGACCGAGATCACGAGGAAGATCATGTAATACACAATTAATTGATAGATGCTGGGCATCTCCGGTTTGTAAAAAGCAAACAGTTCACCAGCGGACAGGGGGGTTGCTGCATATTGGCCTGTCACTTCACCTGCGCGTGTAACCGTGAGGGTTCCATCCGTATATGTGCGGTCCCCGTCAGGTGCGCTTACCGGTTCGTTTACAAAATAAAAACTTCTGCCGGCTTGTAATACCCGGACTTCGGAACCTTTGTTTTCATCCGGTGCGAACAAGCCTTCGCGTTTGTAATTCTTACCGTTGTAGACTGCGGCTTCATCTGAAGCTGTTGTCTCATAGAAAGGCTGCTCAATCGCGAGCAAGTGATTGTCAATCATCGATTTGGCGATGAACGGCCCGGCAAGCTCGGCCGCAACCCCAATGGTAAGCATAATTAATGCAGCAATAAATGTTCCTTTGGCTTTCAAGGCGTAATCAAGCAGCCTTTTGCCTGTATTAGACTTCAATGAATTGACCTCCTACGTGGACAGATTGGACTCGACCTGTTGCCGTTCATACTGTTCACGGTACCAGCCGTTCATGGCTAACAGTTCCTGGTGAGTGCCTTCTTCCGTAATTTTCCCGTGCTCCAGTACGATGATTCGGTCAGCATGTTCAATAGCAGACAGGCGATGAGTCGAGATCAGCGTGGTTTTTCTCGAGCGTTTGTTGCGTATATTTTCAATGATTTTGGCTTCAGTACGTGCATCGACAGCAGATAAGGCATCATCGAGGATCAGGATATCAGGATTAGCAATAAAGGCACGCGCCAGCGATACCCGCTGTTTCTGTCCACCGGACAGAGAGATTCCTTTTTCACCAACAAGTGTATCCAGTCCATCGGATAAGGTTCCCAGATCCCCGTCAAAAGCGGCGGTACGAATGGCTTCCAGGATGACTTCATCACTGGCCCCAGGTTGACCGAATTGAATGTTCTGACGAACTGATTTGGAGAACAGAACTTGTTCCTGTGGTACGTACCCGATCCAGCTGTGCAAGTCATCTTTGGCGATATCCTGAATCGGATGACCCGAGATGCTTAATGTGCCCGAACCGGCAGGGTATTCATGAAGTAGTTGTTTGAGCAAAGTAGACTTACCGCTACCCGTACGACCCACAACACCCAATGTTTGACCCCGTCGTAGCGAAAAGCTGATGTGACTGAGATTGTCGACAGTGGAACTTGGGTAACGGAATGTAACATCCTGCATCGCAATTTCTTCTGGATTCGTAACGTGAGCAGGTTGCTCCACATCTTGTACGGCAGGTTCTACCGATAGTGTCTCGTTGACCCGATCAAGCGAAGCGCTACCACGTTGCATCAGGTTAATTAATTCGCCGATGGCAAACATGGGCCAGATCATCATCCCCAGGTACATGTTAAACGATACGAGATCCCCCAGGGTAATTTCATTATGAAATACAAGATATATGCCGTAGGCAAGTGCAATTACATAACTGAGTCCTACGAAGAGCCGGATGGTGGGTTCGAATAGGGCATCCATTCTGGCAACAGCCAGGTTTTTGCGATACACATCTTCGGTCACGTCGGCGAACCGTTTCTCGTCCAGACGTTCCTGCACATAGGCACGCACGACACGAATCCCGGCGATGGATTCCAGCACCTGGTCGTTCATATCTCCGAATGCATCCTGTGCCAGGGTGTAACGTTGATGTACAGCTTTACCATAGATCATCATGGCAATGGCGATAAAAGGTAATGGCAGGATTGCCGCCAGGGTCAGTTTCCAGCTGACCAGGAAACCCATGGCGAACAATACGGTGGCCAGAAAGGCCGTAGAGTCTGTTAAGGTCAGCATGCCAAAGCCTGCTGTAGTAGCAATGGAACGAAGATCATTGGTGGCCCGAGCCATCAGATCTCCTGTTCTGTTTTTCTCAAAAAAGGGAGGAGTCATCCGTAACAAGTGGTCCATAAAGCGTGAACGAAGCAGCCGCTCCACCAGGTTGGCACCACCAAACAGTTTGTGCATCCAAACGTATGTAACCAGATAGATAATGATGACCGTTCCCAGAATAAGCAAAATATAACGGGTAAGTGAGGTGCCGGTAATGGAACCGCGCACAATCTCGTCGATGGCATTACCAAGAAGACGAGGAGGCAGGAGTTCGGCAATGCCCACCAGAATAAGCAAGATGACACCGGTTAGGTATCGTTTGCGTTCCAGCCGGAAGAACCAGGCCAGGTTTTTAAGTACAGAGAACAAGTGTTATCCCTTCCTTTCGATGTCCGAGAAATGCAAATTCCGTTCATGAATGCCGAAATGTACCCACAAAAAAAGACATACCGCACGCAGGCGGTATGTCTTCATATAATCATACGGCAGCATGGCTCAGAGAACAGAGCCGCCACCATATATAAGTTCGATTGTGAGTAAACATCACAGAGGTTCTAATGAAAGAACGCCTTGTCATGCCGACTTATGAACGGAATAATGATTTCGGGTGTGCTCCGGTATTTAGTTGTGCGTTGAATTGACCTATCATATGTTTGTTAAACACCGTAATCACCCTTTCTTTTTTTGGAAATAAATACAATGTAGACCTCGTATGTTTGCATCTTAACACCGGCTTTTACAATCTGTCAAACATTTTTCACAACTTATTTTGTCTTTATGTGGTCACTCGGGTTTGTATTCAAGTCCCTGTCGAGATATGATGGAACATATATATACAGAAGGAGCTGACACCAAATGAGTACCATACATGTATCCGATCAAGCTGCTCGCTGGTACAAGGAAGAACTGAATTTGAACGAGGGAGACAGCATTCGATTTTTTGCCCGTTATAGCTCTGGCGGAGGTCTTCACCCTGGATTTTCGCTAGGTATTGCTGTGGAGAAACCAAGACATCCTGCGGATCAAACCGAAGTGTCGGGGATTCAATTTTTTATGGAAGATCACGATTATTGGTATCTGAAAGGCCACCAACTGCATGTGGATATCGTTGATGAAGGTCAGGATATCGAATATCGTTATACGGAAGTCTAAGCAATAGATGGATTACAGGTCGCCACCGGCTTCCGAGTAGGAGGAGGGGATAAGCAGTGAATCTGCCACCACGAGATTTGGCCCAGTATATCGCAAAACGCTCTCATATTGTTGTAAAAGCGGCGGTGCGGGCTGAGAACGAACAAGGTGAATTACTGCTGATTCAACATGCTGAACATGGTCACTGGCGGTTGCCAGCAGGTGAGATGCGCCCGGGTGAGGCTATTGACGATGCTGCACATCGGGAGTTATGGGAAGAGACAGGTTGGACTGCTGATACCATGACACTGGAAGATCTCTATTCGGGGCCTGACCTTCGGTATTTGCATTCAAGCGGAGATGAAGAGTATTATGTCATTGCTCTTTTCCGGACAGTGATCATTCAGGATGACCTTGTGGAGTCGCGTGTAAATAGTGATGCAGGTCTGAAGTTTTTTGCACTGGAGTCGTTACCACCTCTTAATCAGATTAGCCGAATCCTGTTAGCGAGGGATATTGCAGAATAAAATAAGTATTGACGCAAAAAAATGACCTTGGCATGCACGATAAAGTGGATGCCAAGGTCATTTTTTTAAAAATCCGATTCACGTGCTCAGAGCATGAATTACACCTGATCGAGAGGTTCATCATCCATCGCAAAATCAAAATCATCAATATCAAATACCTGTACAGGTGATTCAGACTCAATTATGCGTGCAATCAGTTCAACCTGATCGGTGAGAATCGGGATACTCAGGCGCTGAGATGTCAGCAGCAGTTCGGTCTCAATGGGATCGAAATACTCCCCGTACTGTGCCGTATCTATTGCATTGATAATGGCAATGGATACTTGGTCACCAAATAAAATGGAGGGGCTTTTGGCCCATGGAACAAGTAACGCACGCTCTATTTTTTTCTTATTCAGCGGTTCCTCGAAATAAGAAATCATTTCATTGATTTTGGATTTCACATGCTGATCATCTGCCGGGTTATCCATCATGGGATCAGGACTGGTCTGGAATTCATATAGCTCAAGGATGGTGGTATAAGGAACAATATATTCAACAGGCGCGGGCGGCGCTAGCAATTGACCGTAAATGGCCACCATCACGGCTTCTGTAATAAACTGACGTGACATGGTTCCTTAATCCTCCTGCGCCATTAATAGTTGCAAAGTGAATCTATATTTCATGCAACAGCATAACCATAATAGTACGTGTTCAAAAAGGACGGTTTTCAGTACCGAGAAGATGGGATGAAGCTAGAAATGGAGTAGCGGAGCGTAGGGAAAACTACGTGAGCAACGGACATTTCGGCTGAATTCCATATTCGATGCTGATGATGCCTCTAGGCATCCTTCGTAATCAAAAGCGGACTTTTTGAACAACCTCTAATGTGGATTATTCTGTTGTAGACTCGTGTACACAATTTGCATGAATAGAAGTATATCACACAACGGTGGGAAATACAGCCAATCTGCATAGCATGTCAGGTCACAACCTTCACAACTTGAATCAGGATTTGCCCAGGAGCAATGATAAAATTCCCGCCGCAATCAATGGACCCACAGGTACACCCTTGAACAGGGCAACCCCAAGTACCGTTCCGATTAACAGCCCTGCAACGACAGTTGGCTGTGTACCCATCAACGTAGCGCCACGTCCTCCGAGATATGCCACCAGTAATCCTACGCCAATGGCGAGCAGGGACTTCCAGTGTAGGAAAGACTCACCGATCGTCTGCAGACTCATCTTGCCACTGGCAAGAGGTGCCATCACGCCAATGGTCAGAATGATAATGCCCAGTGTAAGTCCGTATTTTTCAAGCCATGGAAATGCCTGATTCAGGTTCAGGACTCGTAGCAACAACAGAAATACCATCGCTACAGTCACAGGTGTGTTGCTGCTGATAATCCCGAGAGCCGCAAATACGAGCAACAGCAGGGAAGTCATATCCATTGTTTTCATTTCCCTTCAGTCTGTCCACGTTGTTTGCTAACGATATGTTCCGCAATGTACCGTCCATGCCAGCGTCCGGATTCAATAAAGACTTCATTGGCATTACGACCCGAAGCGATGACTCCACCCACATATACACCAGGTACGCTGCTTTCCATCGTTTGTGCATCATATAGAGGTTTATCCATATCATCAGACATCTCCACACCTACCGACGTGAGTAGTTGACGATCTGGACGGAAACCGGTCATTGCCAGTACGAAGTCATTATCCAGTTCCCGAGTGGAACCATCCGTGTGTATCAGACGAATCGAATCATCGAGTATTTCATTCACGCGTGATTCCAGGTGGAGTGTGATATGACCTTTTGTCACCATGCTCTCGAATAGCGGGCGTACCCATGGTTTAATATGCTGGGACAGACCACTGCCGCGATAAACCATATCAATATGTGCTCCGACCCGAACCAGTTCCATGGCCGCATCCACGGCTGAGTTGCTTCCGCCAATAATGGCGACACGTGTACGGGTATACGGGTGGGCTTCCCGGAAGTAGTGGGTTACCTTATCTTTATCTTCTCCAGGGATGCCCAGATAGTTAGGATGGTCAAAATAACCGGTAGCTACAACTACATTGCGTCCAACATGTACGATGGCTTCCCCGCGGCGATTGAGCGTATGTACCTCAAACGTACCATCATCCTTGCGTTTAATTTCACGGGCTTCCTCATAGTTATGAACACGCAGACCAAAATGTTCGGCTACCCTGCGATAATAGGCAAGTGCTTCATAACGAAACGGTTTATCATTAGGTGTACTGAACGGAACGTTTCCGATCTCAAGCAGCGGGGCTGTGCTGAAAAACTGCATATGGGTTGGATACAGATAAATAGATTGAACGATATTGTATTTCTCAACGATCACAGCGGACAGTCCCAGCCGCTCACATTCAATTGCAGCAGACAGACCGCATGGGCCTCCGCCGATAATAATGACATCTTCCATGTTCTTAATCCTCCTTATTTCAAGCAATATAATCCTACCGTAAATAACGAGCCAATGCCAGTTCAAGCGTGGAGTTTAATTAGACAAGCTTACTTGAAACCAAAGGAGTTGACGTGCAGAGAAGAAAAGACTAATATCAAATTAGATATATATCTAATTGAAAGCGAGATGAACGATGATGCAGCTGGAGAAAATTGTGGCTTATCATAAAGCGTTGGCTGACCCGACCCGGCTTCGCATGCTGCTGTTATTGGCACAGGGTGAACTGCACGGACAGGCACTTGCCGAGCGACTGAATCTGTCACAGCCAACCGTGACACATCATGCATCCAAGCTGAGAGAGGCGGCGCTGATTAAGGAACGACGGGAGAAAAATACAGTGTATTTCACACTCAATCCTTCGTTTATCCGCGAGAATGCACAGGCTTCGGTTGATTTTATCTTTAATCGAGAGGAGGTTGCGGATATGAGTGATGTGAACGAAACACTGAAAGCGTCGGTCATGAGAAATTTTTTCTCCAAAGATGGACGACTGCGTCAGATTCCGGCTCAATACAAGAAAAAACTGATTGTACTTGGTCATCTGGTCGAGCAGCTTGAATTTGGTCGGAAGTATACGGAAAAAGAAATCAATACATTTATAAAGCAATACCATGAAGACTTTGCCACGATTCGGCGGGAATTTATCATGCATCAGTTCATGTATCGGGAAGAGGAGATCTATGAATTGAATCCGAAGGAAATGTGGACACGCTGGGATCAGGTCAAATAGAGTAGCTGGTGGTAAAAAAGTTTGGGCTTGACAACTGTAAAGCTCAGTGTGTAACATAATGGATAATTCTACAAGGGAGGCGATTGTTTATGACAAATTTAAATGCAGTATACGTTAATTTGAATATGAACAGCGTCTCCGGAACGGATCAAAGCATGTAATTTTGCGTTAGCTGGATAGCAGTATCCATTGTAACGTGAAGTAGCGCATGCTCACATGAAGCCACGGGTGACGCACCCGTGGCTTTTTTGTTTGCCGATAAAAGGGTGTTCCTGAATTGTTTATATCGGATGGTTAAGTATTTTATCCGGTAGATCTACAAGAAGGGATGATCTTTGATTCGGTTAACTGCTTATTGCCGCGGGTGTATTTCTACCCGTGGTTTTTTGTTTTGATCTGAACCGGAGATGATTGTTCACTCGGCTTGAATGAAGTAAACAACTTATTTTGGGAGGGATTTTTATTTTAGATAACCATATTGAGAAGTACGGCTGGTCTGCAAAGTGGCAGGAACTGTGGCAAGAGACAGGGATGGAAGAGCAGGAGAGAAAGCCAGCCAGAATTATCGCAGACCATGGACATCTGCAACGTTTGATTACAGAAGAGGGCGAATGCTGGGGAAGAATTTCGGGCCGAATGCGTCATGATAGTCTGGAGACCAGCTTGGTACCAGCGGTTGGAGATTGGGTGGCCATTACAGGTCAGGCAGGTGAAGAAGCAATTATTCACAATCTGGTGTCCCGTCGGAGCAGGGTATCGAGACAGGCGGCAGGTCCAGTGACCAAGGAACAATTAATCGCCGCAAACGTAGATACACTGTTAATCGTGGCTGCACTTAATCATGATTTCAACCTTAGACGACTCGAAAGGTACGTGATGATGGCTTGGAATGGTGGCGTAAGGCCAGTCATTGTTCTGAGCAAAAGTGATCTGTGCAACAATGTGGAAGAACAGATCCGAAGTGTAGAGGGAATTGCTCCAGGCGTTGAAGTGCTTGCGATATCTGCAGTGGAGGGTCAAGGGAAATCCTTACTGGAACGATATTTGCAGCCAGGGCTGACTGTTGCGCTCACAGGATCTTCTGGCAGTGGCAAGTCGACGCTGGTGAACTGGATGATGGGTGAGGATGTGCAGCTTACGCAATCCGTCCGCGAGGGAGACAGCCGTGGGAGACATACGACAACACACCGGGAGATGTTTGTACTTCCACAGGGAGCCGTATTGATCGATACTCCAGGAATGCGCGAGCTTAATCTCTGGGATGAGGGCAATGATGGGCTGTCGCATGCTTTTGGAGAAATTGAAGAACTTGCCGCCACGTGCCGATTTCTGGATTGCAGTCATACACGGGAAGCTGGATGTGCAGTGAAAGAGGCCATACAGGATGGTTCATTGGATGAAAAAAGACTGAATAATTATCTGAAAATGCAGAAGGAATTGCAATATCAGCAACGCAAGGAAGAAGTGGCATCCAGAAGGCGTACCGCCTCCAGCAAACCGGCCAATAGTCGCAAACCCAAGCACTCCCATAGTGTGAAAGAGTGGGAGGAAGCCTGAAATCAGGCGGGCATCATCCGGTATCTTGCATAAGATAGGTCAGGAGGGATGTCATTATGCCAGATTACAGGATTATTGTAGATCTGTCTGACCACATGTTATATCTTCTGGATGGCAATCAGGTGATTAAGGGCTATCCTGTGGCCACCGGCAAGATGCTCACGCAGACTCCAAACGGGGAGTTCACTATTATTAACAAACAATCGAATCCAGGTGGGCCATTTGGCGTGTTCTGGATGGGACTGTCTGCTCCCCATTATGGCATACACGGAACCAATGAGCCTTGGTCTATTGGCAAATCCGTCTCCCATGGTTGTATACGCATGTACAACTCGGATGTACTGGATCTGTCTTCCAAGGTATCTGTAGGCACCAGGGTAACGATCCGGCCGTAGGGCCGGATTTTACTTTATAAGAGGTAGTTCAAAAAGTCCACTTTTGATTACGAATCATGCCTAGCGGCATCAGGACTGAAGTGGATGAATTTGGAATTATAGAAAGAAGAATATATAATATGGTAAATCTAAGGGAGTTGCGTGAGAAAGTGAGTGATAGCTATGCTGATCAGGCGGGCGCGTGAAGGGGATGCGCAGGGGATAGCCCATGTACATACGGAGAGTTGGAAAACAACGTATCGGGGAATTGTGCCCGACGATTTTTTGGATCATTTGACTACAGAATCAAGATTGTCCCAGTGGGAAAAGAATATTCGCTGTGGCGAAAAGGATCAGATCCTGGTGGTAGCTGAACAGGATGATGGGAACATTGTCGGATTTGCTTGTGGGGGTAAGGAACGTGAAGGCAAATTACCTTATGATGGGGAGTTGTACGCTATATATTTGCTGAGGGAAGTGCAACAAACGGGGATAGGTCAGCAACTCGCGACACATGTCGTTCATCATCTGCAGACCCACAATATGAAACGTTTGATCATATGGGCTTTGGAGCGTAATTCAGCTTGTCGCTTCTATGAAAAGATGGGAGGCACTCCAGTCCAGACACAGTCCCTCCGCATTGGTGGTCAAGATCTGATCGAAGTTGGCTACGTATGGGAAGATCTGAGCCTCTTTGGAGAGAAGAGCCTGCCTGACAGATGAAAGACTTACAGGGCGGCAAAATACTGTGGGTTGTGTTGTTTCCTTATGCTTAAGGAATGGAAGGTTAATTCAGGTCTTCACGTTTGCGTATTTCTGAACAAGGTTAATGATGTATTACACCGTTGTGCAGGTGTGACATTTAATCTTGATCAGGAGGCGTATTCACATGACTTTAATAGACACTGAACATATAACATGGACGAAACAATATATTAATGGCAGCTGGGTAGAAGGCTCCGGTGAGAAAACAATGGAGAATATCAATCCTTATACGGGAGAAGTTATTGCCACATGGCGCTCTTCCAATAAGAAAGACATAGATAAGGCTTATGAGTCAGCTCAGAAAAATTCGATTGAATGGGCAAAGTCATTACCTGCTGCGAAAGAAGAGGTATTGCGTAAAGTTTCATCCCTGATGGCGGAGCGAAAAGAGGAGATCATTCAACTGTTGATCACGGAATCCGGGAGTACCCGAATCAAATCGGAGGCGGAGTTTGCAGCGGCTAAACGGATTGTGGATGAAGCAGCATCTTTTCCTTATCGCATGAAGGGTGAGATCATCCCGTCCAACACCCCTGGCAAAGAGAACCGTGTGATTCGTGAGCCGAAGGGAGTGATTGGTGTTATCGGGCCGTGGAACTTCCCTTTGCATCTATGCCTGCGATCTGTAGCTCCAGCGATTGCCCTTGGTAATGGTGTGGTGATTAAACCAGCATCAGACACTCCGATTACGGCAGGTTGGCTCATTGCCGATTTGTTTGAACAGGCTGGTCTGCCTGAGGGCGTGCTAAATGTCGTTGCGGGAAGTGGCAGCGAAATCGGGGATTACTTTGTCGCTCATCCGGTTCCCAAAGTGATTTCATTTACGGGTTCCACAGAAGTTGGACAAGGGATCGGTAAACTGGCGGGTGAACATTTAAAAGAAACGGCACTGGAACTTGGAGGCAACAACGCGATGGTTGTGCTGGAAGATGCGGACATTGAACGTGCTGCTGAAGCGGCGGTCTTTGGCAAGTTTCTGCATCAGGGACAGATCTGCATGGCTCTGAATCGTATCATTGTGCATGCCGATATTTACGATAAGTTCGTCGAATCATTTGTTGCCAAAACGAAGAATGTCCAGGCAGGTGATCCAGCGGATGCCAAAACACTCGTGGGTCCTCTCATTCGGGAAAAAGAGGTAGAACGATTACAGGAGCTTGTGAACAAAACCAAAGCTGAAGGAGCCCGGTTATTGCTCGGAGGGTCCAGTAAAGGCAGTGTGCTTTCTCCTACTGTACTTGCCGATGTCAAACCTGAACAGGATATCGTGCAGCAGGAATTGTTTGGCCCAGTGGCAGTGATCATGAAGGCTCATGATGAGCAGGAAGCTGTACGTTTGGCGAATGATACGCCTTATGGACTTAGTGGTTCCGTATTCACCAAAGATCTGAATCGAGGATATCAGGTTGCCCAGCGCATTGAATCGGGTATGGTGCATGTAAATGATCAGTCTGTGAACGATGAAGCGCATGTGATGTTTGGAGGTGAAAAAGCTTCAGGGATTGGACGTTTCGGTGGGGATTGGGCCATTGAGAAGTTTACACGTACTCGGTGGATCAGCCTTCAGCACCAATATCGGGAATATCCAGGAGTGAAATAAGTCGAAAAAGAGTAAATTAGCAGGGGCATTTATGAATGATTAGGGTGGGTTACAAAAAGATCGACAAATCATGCGAAAGTCCGTCTCCAGCTTGGTGGGACGGGCTTTTTGCACAATATTACACCTTGGCAAAATACGGCTTAATATAAGAGCGGAAAAGCTGTTTGGGGCTGACGCTATCTGGTTATTTATGGATACACGGAAGAATCGATCCGTAAATCCAATGGCAAAGGGGCTTAAATTCATGTCCATTGACCGCTTTATTCTGAGGAAACTGAATACCTGTCAGGAAGAACATACACGTGCCAATTTGGTTCGGCTGTTTGTCATTCGTATTCGTAAAGCCGAGATTGCGGAAGAACATGATGCCGCCTATGTCCTGAGCAAACTGCACTGAGCGATGGCTGATAATAATTGCGAGCCGCTGTTAACGGGTATACAACTCAAAAAAGGAAGCTTGTCTATAACGACAGCTTCCTTTTTCATGTCTTGTAATGGATGTGTTTTGGTTGACTCCTTTTAATATAAAGATAAAGCAAGAGAGTCGTTTTCACTTCGACTGTGGAGAATGGCTTCTCCATTAACAATCTCAATACTAATTAAAGAATGCAGACATTTTTGAATGGCGCGTTTACCGTTGCTAATTTTATGCTCAAGAGCACTGCTAAGCAATCTTAATGTCTTCTGCATAGGTTGTTTGTTTTCTTGATTAAAATATACAGGGATTGATTTGTTTTGAAAGGTTATTAGGGTTCTCACTTGAAATCACCTCACGGTTGTTATTTCATACAGCTAATATTAAATTCCAATGCTTAAAATTACCTTAAAATCAGCTTATGAAAACATAAAGGTGGGTAATGTTTGAAAAGTGTTCACAATTCAATTGTGAGCGAAGGAATAAAAGTCCTGAAAAACGTAACTTAATTACCATTTAAATGGAACAAAAAACTAAAGTTTTCGTATCCTCGCAATAATTAATTGCATAACTGCCACGAAAGTTCTGAGTCGAATGTACGATATTTTAATATATACGTGGGTCATATGTAACAAAATTACAGGTGGTACATTGCAAACAGGGTGTTTATGTAAGAAAATAGGGTTGATATAACGATTCATTCTCTTTTTTTTGATTTAATCTGACATTAGGACAATTTACATATGAGACCATGGGAGGGATTCGGATGATTCTAACCGTGTATTCCGGCCGCGAGGAAGGAGAATGGTTCGACATCGATGTTCCGGACGAATGTACCATTGAACATTTGAAGACATTACTCGGCGTTCGCATTTTTGGACAGGCACCGGGAGACGGCATTCAGTACATCCTTGAAGCCAAGTTTCCGGAAGGTCTGTGGTTCTCTCCGCAGAACGCACAGCAGTTAATGGAAACAGGGCTGCGACAGGGCAGTTGCGTACGTGTTCAGCGGGCTTTTTCAACGACTTCGGAAGAAGCGCCTGTATATGGAAGACGTTCATTGTTTCAGCAGGACAGCAACGAATAGGGCTTTTGAACGTATACATTCATTATTGAACGAACTAAAGGAGGTCTTCTCTTCGTGAATGTGTTATATCAGCGTTCTCCAAGAATGACACCGGTTCTCAAGGAAGAGAGACTCGAAATACTCAGGCCTCCAACAGAACCGAGCAAACCCACGTTTTCCATGATATCCATTATTGTGCCGATCATGATGACTATGGTCAGCATTGGTTTCTACGTATATATCAATATGACCGGCAAAATGAATAACAGCAATTATATGATGTTTCAGATGATGACGGTCATGATGATGCTTACTTCTTACACCATTCCATTCTTCGTGTATCTGAGCAACAAGAAATCATATCGCAAAAAATTGGAAGAACGAAAAATAATGTATCTTGCCCAACTGGACAAACACCGGGAAGAACTGAAAGAAGCTCAGGCGGAGCAAGTGAAGAGCCTATACGAAATTCATGGTGATCCGGGTGTGTGTCTTCAAGTGGTGAAGAACCGGAACAGTTCCTTGTGGGAGCGTTCACCAGAGGATGATGATTTCCTTCAGGTGCGCATTGGCACGGGAGAGATTCCATTCCGCATCAAACTTCAGGTTCCGCGGATTGATGGTTACGAGAAGGATGAGCTGATTGAAGCGGCCCATGAACTTGCGGCTGAATTCCAGACGGTACCAGATGCTTCCATTACATTGCCTTTGTTCCAATCGAAGGTTATGGGACTTGTCGGTGATCGGGAGGAAGTGCTTGCTTCCCTGCGAGTCATCATCTCACAACTGACGGTACGCCATTCCCCGGATGAACTGAAGCTTGCTGCTTTCTATGAAGAAAAGGACAGCAAGGAATGGGACTGGCTTCGCTGGATGCCCCATATCTGGGATGAAGACCAAGGACAACGCTATATGGCCGACAGGCACAGCGGTGCGCATCAATTGGCGGACAGCTTGTTTTCCGTGTTGAATCGGCGTCGTAACAATAAGGAAGACCGCTACAAGAAAAGCGTACAAACTCCATGTTACGTTGTGATTCTCTCCGATACGCAATTGATTGAAGAAGAACCGTTACTTCCGCTGCTGCTGGAGTCGGCTCAGGACATTGATGTATGCACCATCATACTGGCTAATCGCAAGGAGTCTCTACCGATGCATTGTCAGTTGATTATGGATGCCTCGAAAGGCAAAGGGGTGTATATCAAAAAAACGGAAGATGCGGATGTTATTCAACAAACGTACAAGCCTGATGTGATCTCGAAGGAGATGGCAGAGGCGCTTTCCCGTTATATGTCACCGATCCGGTTAAAGCGTTCATCTGCTTCAGATATCCCGCAAGTGCTTCCGTTATTCGATATGCTGAGTACATCACGCGTGGAAGATCTGGATGTGGTGTCCAGGTGGGGACAGACGAGATATCCTGATACGCTGCCTGTACCAATGGGTGTACGAGCTGGCGGCAAAAAAATTGCGATAAACCTGCATGACAAAATTGAACGTCAGGGTCATGGTCCCCATGGTCTAATTGCAGGTACAACTGGTTCAGGTAAAAGTGAAGTCATCCAGTCCATCGTAGCTTCACTCGCTGCTGAATTCCATCCACATGATCTGGCCTTCATGCTGATTGACTATAAAGGTGGCGGTATGTCCAATACATTTGTTGATCTGCCTCATGTGGTAGGGACAATCACCAATCTGGATGGGAATCTGATCGAGCGGGCGAATATTTCACTTCGAGCCGAATTGGTCAGAAGGCAAAAAATATTAAATGATGCGGGAAACCTCCAGCATATTGATGAATATTACAAGATTCTGCGTTCCAGACATGAACAGCCACTGCCACATCTGGTTATTATCATTGACGAGTTTGCGCAATTGAAGCGGGACCAACCGGAGTTCATGGATGAATTGATCAGTATCGCGGCCATTGGCCGGACACTTGGGGTTCATCTAATTCTGGCAACCCAAAAGCCAGCTGGTGTTGTGGACGATAAAATATGGAGTAATTCGCGCTTCCGGATCTGCCTTCGTGTACAGAGTGAGGGAGATAGCAGGGATATGATCAAAATTCCAAATGCTGCCTGGATTACAAAGCCTGGTCGTGGATATTTCCAGGTTGGTAGTGATGAAGTGTTTGAAGAAATGCAATTCGCCTGGAGTGGTGCACCTTATAACCAGCAGGAGGATTCAACAACAGTTTTGCCTGTTATGGAAGTGCGCCTGAACGGTAAGCGGGAGCCTCTGTTAACTGGAGAGCGCAGAGCCGTCCTCAAAGGTGAAGATGTTCCGAAACAGCTTCAGGTATTTATTGATTATGTTGCGCAGTCTGCAGCGGATGCCGGTATCCGTCGTTTGCCAGGACCATGGTTGCCACCTTTACCAGAGACACTGGAATGGGAAGGTCTTCAGGACTGGCAGGAAGAAGAGAATCGGGATCTGCTGCTTGATGGCGGGGCGAATGGTCTGAAACCACTGGTTGGTTTGCTGGATGATCTCCCGAATCAGCGCCAACAACCGCTCGCATTGCCTGTGGATCAAGGACATCTGGTCGTGTACGGCATGCCAGGACTGGGCAAAACAACATTTGTTCAGACCTTGCTTATGTCTCTAGCCCGTTCCCACAGAACTGAGCCTTGGCATGGTTACATTATCGACATGGGCCGTATGATGAAGGATTTTGCAGCACTACCTCAAATCGGTGGCGTGATGATGGCTGAAGAGGAAGACCGGATCAAGCGGTTATTCCGTTATATTCTCAAGCTGTCAGCACAACGTAAAGATATCATCTCGGAGGCGGGGGTTAAAACGATTTCGGCGTACCGCCGGACAGCTCACGCGGCTGTCCCGCAGGTTGTGGTCGTTATCGATGGTTATCTTTCATTCCGCAATGCCTATCCGGAAGAAAATGAACTTCTGGAGACGATCCTGCGTGAAGGCGGAAGTCTGGGTATCACCTTTGTGCTCACCGCCAATCGGGTAACAGATGTATTTGAAAAATTCAGAAGCAATATTCCCAATGCGGTTTCATTTGAGTTATCCGATCCAAGCGATTATTATTATGCCGTGGGAAGACCTTCCAAGGCGCCAAGCCAACTTCCGCCAGGAAGAGGTCTGGTCAAAGGGCAAGTGCCTCCGTTAATGTTCCAGGCGGCATTACCTTCTTCAGGGGCAGATGAGGGCAAGCGTTCATCGGCACTGCGCCGTACGATTGCTGAGATTCGCCAAGGCTGGACAGGGGAAGAAGCGCCGCAGATTGCTCCACTTCCGGAAGAGATCAAACTCAAGGATCTGCTCATTCGGACAGGATCATATGGTCAGGCTTGGGATACATCGTCTGTAACTGTCCCTGTGGGACTGCTTACGGATGATCTGGAACCATTCGAGCTTAATCTGCGTGAAGGTCCGCATTTCATGGTAACGAGTCCGATGGAAGGCGGCAAAACGACATTTTTATTGACATGGATGTTATCACTGGCTTATCATGCTTCTCCGGAAGCTGTGCAAATATACACAGTAGATATGCGTTATGGATCAGGTGGGCTGGGGGAAATCAGCAGTTTGCCCCATGTCCGTGGACATGTATCGCGAGAAGAACAGCTTGCACCTGTCATTCAACAGTTGTACGATGAAGTTCTGAAAAGAGGCGAGATTTCCGGTGGACCGGAACTTGTGCTCGTCATCGACGATGCGGACACCTTGTCCAAGCAGCTAAACGATTTTAATGTAAAAGATCAATTGGGAGCGATTGTTCGTCAAGGAAGGGATCGCGGTGTACACGTGATTCTATCCGGAGTTCCGGCAGACTTCCCAACCTTTGGTTCTGACTGGGTAACGGATGTAAAGGCCTCCCAGAGTGGAATGCTGTTCGGGACTTTAGACCCTAACGATCTCTCGTTCTTCCGTATACCTTATTCCGAATCCGGAGGTAGTTCAGGTGGGCTGAAGGTACTGCCTCCGGGTCAAGGTTATTATGTAAAACGTAAATATTCCAGGGTTAAAGGTGCAGTTCCATGTGATGACAGCTGGAAAATGACCGATTGGATTTCTGAAATTCGTGACCGATGGCATGTTGTAGTTTGAGGGGAGGTGGCTCATAATGTTGACGGTTCATGATTCTAAGCAAAAGGTAGTCACGTTGCAAACAAAGGAACTTTTTTTCCTGGCTGGTATTCTCGGTTCAGACCGACTGCTTGGTGTGGAAGATCCGTTTCGCGGCTATATGGCGGAAGATATCGCGATGGAGTGGGAGCGTGTCAAAACCTCCCTGCTTGACAAAGGATATCTGATTCGGGATCAGGATACCGATGAGCTGATCATGACACCGACCGTTTTCTCCAGGGTAGCCATTGCCGGATTGTCCGACAGAGCTTGTTGGATTCGCTACACGATCAACGGCAAGTCGTATGAGAGTTATATACATTGCACGGATGAGCGGGTCGTTGAGGTTTCCCGTGTTGACGACGTACCGGACTCGTTCCGGCTCAGCGATCTGGGAAGTGTTCGTGAAGCCATTGATGTTCTGATAGAGCGGATGAAATGGAGCGGCCATTCTCCTGCGGAGAAACCGGCCCTAATGTGCTCCAAGAAAAAATTTTATGATGTCATGAATGAGCTCGAAAACAGCGGAGTACAGACCGTGGCAGCGGAACTCGAACAGGAGACAAGTGATCCTGAGGGCTCACTTGCACTGGCACGCTGTCTGGTGGGTAAGGAGTCAGACGGGGAGCTCAGGTTGCTTGTATGGAATGAAGACGGGTGGAAGTCGCAGTCGGCAGCATTTGCTGCAAGTGCGGTATCCAACTGGTTGTTCCGGATGAGCACTGCGGCTTCAGATGATTGGCTTGTTGCAGCACTAACGACTAGAGAACAGTTTCACGAGATGCTGCTGGACTGGCTTAAACAGCCTGCAGGGGAAGAGGAAAGGTGATGGTAAATGCGCATTCGTGTGGAACCGGATGTGCTTCGGGCACTGAGCAAGCAGATTCAGTATGCAGCGGAGCAAATACAGCAAAAGATGACAGTGTTGGATCAGGCGATTCATTCGCTGGAGTGGGAGGTTGAATCCCGCTCAGCGGTGATGAATGAATGGAATCACAGTAAACGACTGGGCGAGGATGCGCTGCGTCGATTAATGGACTTAAGCGTACAGCTGGGACGCAAAGCGTTGTTATTCCAGCAGGCAGACATGGAGTACCGTTCCGTGCTGAGTCATGTGAACACAGCCTATGGTAATGCGGTCAATATGCTGAATGTTCTTCAGAACAATCGTGCAGGAGAAATCATGCCTGCACATTCTGCAACTGTAGCTGTAGTATCCGATCCCCTTTCCGCAATGGCGGCCGTATATCGTGTACAGGATGCCGCTCCGCCTGATGGCTCCCCGGCTACACTGGTGCAGGCTATGCAGCCTGAGCCTGTAGCATGGAGATTCACAGATCCTTCCTTTCGGGGAAGAAGAGGGACCGAGCCTGTGGTTTCCTGAACAGGGTGAATGAAAGTAACAGCAGAAAGTGAATCTTTTTTTGTAAATAGGCTGTTAGGAGAAGTTTCAAGCACTGAAAATGGGGTAAATAGGATTAGGTCCTTCGGCTTTTGTCCGATCGATCCTGGTATAGTACAATTTGAACAAGTAAAAATTTAATTGCACAAACCAAGGAGGAATTTACAAATGGCAGGACGTATTTTAGTTACCCCAGAGCAGCTTGATCAGGTTTCCAACCAATTTAAACAAAGCGGTGAGCAAAGTCAGCAAATCGTATCTACATTGACTCAATCCATCACAAGCATGGAAGGACAATGGGAAGGTATGACAAAGCAACGCTTCTTCCAAGAGTTCCAAGAAGCTAGCAAACAAATGCAATCATTCGTTCAAACGCTGAACAGCATCAGCGCTGAACTTACAGCTATTGCTAACAAATTCCGTACAGCTGACCAAGCTCGTTAATCTGCTTTACATAGATCAGGCCGATGTGAAGTCTGAATTCGTCCTGAATTATAGGTGGATAGCAAGCTGAAGATGTACAACTACAGCAAAAACCGGGCGTTGTCACAACACCCGGTTTTTGCTGCAACTATGACACTAGGATAGAGAGAGGGATAAGCATGTCTTTTCAACCAAATCCCGGGGATGAAGTGGTGATTAACGACATTGCCTATACGATTGGGCAACATCCGGCAGCGCCGGGTCTGGCTTATGCCCAAGCCGGAAGGCAGGGGATTGTTTATCAGTTGTTACCCCGAAATGGTTCCATTCATGGGGCTAAAGCACTAAAAGTCTTTTTTCCTAAATTCCGTATTCCGGCTATGGTGTATCAGTCTGAGCATATGGAGTCTTATAGTGAACTGCCAGGTTTGCAGGTATGCAAGCGTGATGTGCTCACTCCGGAAAGAAACGGAGCGCTCATTGGAAAACATCCCGATCTGTTATATGCGGTGTTGATGCCATGGGTGCAAGGTCAGACCTGGTTCGATGTGATCAGTGATCAGAGACAGTTGACGGCTGAGGAGAGCCTGAAGCTGGCTAGAGCGCTTGCTGGAACAGGTTCGGCTATGGAACAACGTGGACTGGCTCATTGCGATATGTCCGCTCCCAATGTAATGATTCCGTTTTTTTCCGAAGTGGAGAACCTGGGGAAGATGTCTGCGGTAGAACTTGTGGATGTCGAGCAGATGTACGGTTCCAAGATGGATCGTCCGGATGCCCTGCTTGCGGGGTCACCCGGTTATGCAGCCCATCGAACAGTGCACAGCGGTTTGTGGAGTTCATATGCTGACCGATTTGCCGGAGCTGTTATCATTGCTGAAATGTTAAGCTGGTCGGACCCTGTGATTGTAGAGAAGGCCTGGGGCGAAAGCTATTTTGATCAGCATGAAATGCAAACGGTAAGTGAACGGTATTATGCGATGCGGGAGTCCCTTGGGAAGCGTTGGGGTTCCAAACTGTCCGATCTGTTTATTCGAGCTTGGGAAAGTCACGATCTGAGCAGTTGTCCGACGTTTGGTGAGTGGTATGTTGCATTGGCTGCGGTAGACGTGGATCAGGCCAATGCGGCGGCTGCGACATCGGAAGAAAAAGCTGCCAATCCGTCCGAAGCTGATGTGAATCTGAAAAAGAGCTCAGAACCAGTAAGTGAACCGGTGAATACACAAGACGGGAACCGTCCCCAAACGCCTCACTCTCCCGATCAGGAAGCGGTTGTGAACCGTCTGTTCCTGCAAGCAAGAGCCCTTGAGGATGAAGATAAACCGGCTGCAGCACTGGAAGTGTACCGTTCGCTTTATCATTTTATTCCTCATAACAGCGCGATGCAGATGGAAGTCGAGGCTGCAATCAAGGAACTGGATGCAAAGCTTAATCCAAAAGAAGACACAGACAAGCCCGTACCTGTGCCATTCTACAGATCCAAAAAGTTCATGATTTCCTCCGCTGTGCTTATTGTATTGCTGGCAGGTGGCGTGCCAACGGTCAAAATACTCGCCGATCAGGCAGAGGTGAAACAGAAAGAACAGCAGGAAGCCACACGACTGGCAGATATCAAAGCTGCGGAAGAGGCTGAAGCAGCAAAGGCAGCTGCGCTCAAACAGCAGGAAGAGCAAGAGAAGCAAAAGGCCGCAGATGCTGCGAAACTGGACGCAGAGGAAAAGAAAAAGCTTGCTGAAGCCAAGCAGAAGGCAGCTGAAGCAAAGAAAAAAGAAGAAGAACGTAAGGCGTTACAGGCCAAGTACGACAAACAGGCGAAATATGAGGCCTTTCTGGTGAAGCAGGAACAGCAGAAGAAAGAAGCTGCTAAGAGAGCGCAGCAGGAGAAGTATGATAAACAGGCAAAATATGAAGCTTATCAGGTCTGGAAAAAAGAGAATGATGCGAAGCTTGCAAAACAGGAAGCGGAGCGTAAAGCGGCAGCTGAAGTTAAACGTCAACAGGAGATTGCTCAGAAAGCAGCTCTGAAGAAAAAACGTGCCCAGAATGTGGTCACGCTGATTGCTCATTACAATAAGACGTATAACGCGCAAAAAGGCAGAAAAATTGAAAATGCGGAATCGTATGCCCGTGATTTCAAAAATCTCTACAATACCGATGCTTCCTATTTCAAAGGTGTCGGCAAAGTGGCCGCTCGAATGAGCGCCATTAACAAATTCCTGAGCAACAATAGCTACACGTTGCCTAACTTATAAATAACACGTGAATGATGGAGGTGACTCACCCTAGATGAACTACACGATTCAAGCATCACAGCGTACACCTGCACTTATTATATATTTAATTGATATTAGCGCCTCCATGAATATGGTTCTGGAAAATCGTCGACGGATTGACGTCGTCTATGATGCCTTATCTCTCGCGATCCGCCAAATGGTGTTTCGGTCTACCAAGGGAAATCGTCTGACACCTCGCTATCGTATAGCCATATTGGCTTACAGCGATGATGTATATGACTTGTTGAACGGAATCAAAGGGATTGACGAAATCGCTGCAGTTGGTTCTTTGCCTGACCTGACTCCGAGACGATTTTCAGATTCTGCGAAGGCTTTCCTGCAGGCGGAAAAGATTCTACAGGCCGAAATTCCGAATATGCAGGATTGTCCTGCGCCACTTGTATGCCACATGACGGATGGGGTAGCCACAGGTGAAGATCCCGAGCCTATCGCGAAAAGAATCATGGGTATGAGTGTACCTGACGGGAATGTGCTGGTGGAGAATATTTTTATATCGGATCATCTGCTGGAAGGCCCAATTGCTGAACCTAGAAGATGGAAGGGAATCTCTTCGGAAACGAATCTACAGGATGAGCATGGAGAGAAGCTACGGAACATGTCATCCGTCCTACCCGAAAGTTATCGGGAAATGCTTGTTGAAGCTGATTATTTGCTTGCACCCGGTGCACTCATGATGCTGCCAGGTACATGTGCAGAATTGGTATCAATCGGGTTCCAGATGTCCGCTGCTACGCCTGTGAGATAGGAGGGGAATCATGAGAGCGATGCGTTTGGCAACATTGTCTGCTGGAGATAAGGGGGGCCATGCCGAGCAACGGCATGGCAACTTTCGCTATGTGAGTGTACAGACCGGGGAACAGCCGCTAACTCGCTATCAGGGCACGATTAAGTGCAGATATGGTTATGGCAGAGCGGCTGAGACGGTACATCAGGGAGATACAGGACAGGACTTTGCTGCGGTACGTATGAAAGGAAATGTCTGCAATTTTGTATTGTGTGATGGGGTAGGCATGAGTTATCTGGGTGATTTTGCAGCGCGTTTTCTGGGGAATGCCTTACTGGATTGGCTGGAAACGACGCAGCATCCGACGGAGGATGCCGTGGAGCGTCTTCTTCATGACCTCACCCTTCCGGCATCCGAGCAACTGGAGAAATTACAGCCACTGGAAAGTTCCCCTTTGTTGCTGCGTGAAGTGTTGATGGAAAAGCGAAGTCGGGGCAGTCAAGCCATGTATGTATGTGGACGGATTGAGCTTACGGGAGGCGGTCGCAAAAGTCGGGTGTGGCTTGCGTGGCAAGGAGATTCGCGTATTCGTCTGTGGCGTAATGGTCAGGAACAGTCTGAATTATTTCAGACTCACTGCAAGACAAATGAGCGTTGGTCTACACTTGAAGGACCTGTTGGTGGTAAGCCGCACATCTGCGAGATGAAAGGGTCCGCAGGAGATTCACTGCGTCTACAGTTATATACGGATGGACTGAACGACCTGGATGCCATTCAAGCCTATATCCCGGATGAACACATTCAGGTACTGCTGGATGCTACACATACGGGCGGACTTGAAGATGATGCCGCTTTCATTGAGCTGGAATGGTGAGTGCCAGTTACAAAGTTGTGGACCGATCCTGATGTTGCTGTGACAGCGGCGAAGATCAACTGTGAAAAAACTTGTTGGTGTTGATTTAAAAGACACTCTTTTTGGGTAATCTTGTGAAGAATTGATTTTAAGTGCGTGTTCAAAAAGGTCGGTTTTCAGTACCAAGAAGATGGGATAAAGCTAGAAATGGAGTAGTGGAGCCTAGATAGAGCTACGTGAGCAACCGCAATGTTTCCGAAGGAAACAACCTTCGTGAGCCCACACTTATTTCGGCTGAATTCCATATTCGATGCTGATGGTGCCGTTAGGCACCTTTCGTAATCAAAAGCGGACTTTTTGAACAACCTCTTTAATGATGAGCTTAAACGTACATTCTTACATAATTGCTAAAATGAAGGAGTGGGATGGATAATGACACAACATAACGGAAAGTCGCGGTTCCAAGGCAAGGTCGCGATTATTACCGGAGCAGGCTCCGGTATCGGGAAAGCCACTGCGGTCAAGCTGGCTAAAGAGGGTGCACATGTTGCATTGTTTGATCTGGTGAATGATCGGATCTCGGAAACAGAAGCAGAGATTAATGCGCTGCACCCTGGTGCGGCAAGAGCATTTGATGTAGATATTTCCGACCCGGCACGTGTGGAAAAGGCTGTACTGGAAACCGTTGAGTTATTCGGCGGTTTGGATATTGTTTTTGCCAATGCGGGCATTAACGGTGTATCGGCACCCATTGAGGAAATTCAGGTTGAAGATTGGCAACAGATTATTACAACCAACTTGAATGGTACATTTTTCACGATTAAATATGCATTGCCTCACGTGAAAAAACGGGGTGGTGGCAGTATTATCATTACGAGTTCCATCAACGGCAATCAACGCTTCTCAAGCTTTGGCATGTCGGCGTACAGCACGTCGAAGGCAGGACAGGTTGCTTTTGCCAAGATGGCTGCGCTTGAACTGGCGAAGTTCAAGATACGTGTGAACGTGATCTGTCCAGGAGCGATTGCGACAAATATCGATCAAAGTACGGTCAAAACGGATGATCTACAACAGATCATTATTCCGATGGAGTTCCCGGAAGGACAGCAACCGCTTGCGGACGGGCCGGGTCAGCCGGAACATGTTGCCGATCTGGTAAGCTTCCTTGCATCGTCCGAATCCAGACATATTACCGGAGCAGAGATCGTGATTGATGGTGCAGAATCATTGCTCAGCTAAGTGAGCATTCTGGATAAATTTCATTTTTGCTAAGGCGTGTCTTAGGGTATGTCTGCGATAGTCGTTCCTCTGGAACGGCTTTTTTTGTTATAATGCTAACATTCGAATAGAGATATTGAAGAGCAGTAGGTACATTCAATAGGAGCGATCATATGCATACAGAGTTACCGATACAAGAGGTTATTCCTGAGTTAAGACAGTTATTTTGGGATCAAGATACAGGTGTGTTAATTGCAGAGCCAGGAGCGGGAAAAACAACTGTTGTACCGCTGGCTTTGCTGGAAGAACCGTGGGTTGCGGGACGGAAAATCATAATGCTGGAACCCCGGAGGCTGGCCGCGCGTTCGGCTGCGTCGAGACTGGCGGCTACGCTTGGGGAAAAAGCGGGTCAGACTGTAGGATATCGTGTACGCATGGATACCCGGGTGAGTCAGGGGACACGCATTGAAGTGGTGACGGAAGGGGTATTGACCCGGATGTTGCAGCAGGACCAGGGTCTTGAAGATACGGCAATGATTATATTCGATGAATTTCATGAGCGGCATCTACATGGGGATTTGGGTCTGGCTCTGGCCTTGGAATCCCGAGCGATGTTACGTCCAGATTTGAAATTGCTGGTGATGTCGGCGACCCTTGATCCTGTTCCCATCTGTGCATTGCTTGGCGAAGGTACAAAATCAATTCACTGTCCGGGTCGCACGTTTCCGGTGGAAACACGATATGTGCCGAGACCAACAGCTATGCCGCTGGAACAATTCACGGCTCAGACGGTGACTAAGGCATTAGCCGAACAGGAGGGAGACGTGCTTGTTTTCCTTCCTGGCGCAAGAGAGATACACCGTACAGAACGGGAGTTATCGAACGGTTCTCTTCCTGGACATGTGAAAGTTCATTCCCTGTATGGCAGTATGCCGGTGGAACAACAGGATGAGGCCATACGCCCGGCGGCTGAGGGCTCGCGCAAAGTAGTGTTGTCCACCTCCATTGCGGAATCCAGCCTCACACTAACTGGAGTCAAGATTGTGGTGGATGCGGGGCTGAGCCGAGCATCGGCATTCTCGCCGCGCACGGGCATGAGCCGGCTTGTTACCCTGCCGGTGTCCAAGGCGTCAGCCGATCAACGGCGGGGTCGTGCAGGGCGAATTGCCCCAGGGGTGTGTTACCGGCTATGGAGCGAAGAGGTTCATGGGGGGCTGCCTGAGGCAGCTCGCCCGGAGATCACCTCCGCTGATCTCGCGCCGCTGGCGCTGGAGCTTGCCGTCTGGGGTGTCCAGTCCCCAGCAGAGCTGCAATGGCTGGACACTCCGCCTGACGCCGCCTACGGCCAGGCACAGGTGCTGCTGCGCCAGCTGGGCGGCCTGGACGACGCAGGCCGCATCACGCCCTTCGGGCGGCGGATGAACACGCTTGGCGTGCATCCGCGACTGGCCAGCATGCTGCTCCGCGCGGCGGAGCTTGGGCTGGCCAGCTACGCCAGCATGCTGGCGGCACTGCTGCAGGAGCCTGCCGGCCTCCGCAGTAGTGGCAGTGCAGGCGCGGGCACGGACCTCCGCCCGCGCGTAGAGGCGCTGCTGACCGCGGACAGCAGCGGCATGCCGCAAGCGGCAGCGGCTGTCGCAGACGGCGCGGCCGTGCGGCGCATGCTCCAGGAGAGCCGCCAGCTGCGCTCGGCTCTCGGCCCGGCGGCAGATCCGGTGCGGCCGGATGAGGACAGCTGCGGATTGCTTCTGTCCTTCGCCTATCCGGACCGGATCGGGCAACGCCGGGAGGACGGCCGCTATCTGCTGAGCAGCGGCCGCGGCGTACGGCTCGCAGCGACAGAATCGCTGAGCCGTGCAGCGTATCTGGTCGCAGCCGAGGCAGACGACCAGGGCGCAGATGCGCGGATCCTGCTGGCTGCGCCGTTGCAGGAGCAGACCTTGTTGCAGGCAGGACAGCACTTGCTGCACAATGAAGTGCAAGTGGCCTGGGATTCCAATACCCGCAGCGTGCGGGCACATAAGAGACTTCGGATTGGAGCCCTTGTGATTAAAGAGAGCAGTATTGCACAGCCGCCTGAAGATCAGGTGCTAGAAGCACTGTTAAACGGGATACGGATGGAAGGGCTGGATTGTCTGCCCTGGACAAAAACGTCCAAACAACTTGCGGACAGGCTGCGGTTCCTGCATCTCCATCTACCTGAGTGGCCTGACCTGATTGAAGATGATCTGACCGAAGAGCTGGCAGAACATCTTACCCCTTATCTGACAGGCATGCGATCGGCAGCCGACCTGAAGAGATTGTCGATGCAGGATGTATTACTGGGTGGATTGAGCTGGACGCAACGACAACAACTGGACGATGAAGCGCCGACGCATATACAGGTGCCCAGTGGCTCACGTATTCCTGTGGACTACAGTCGTCCAGAGGACCCGGCGCTGGCAGTAAGATTACAGGAGATGTTTGGACAACAGGAGACACCGCGTATAGCGGGTGGGCGAGTCCCGTTGACCATCCACTTGTTATCGCCAGCTCAGCGACCTGTACAGGTTACACGAGATTTGGCCAACTTCTGGCGAGAGACGTACTTTGACGTCAAAAAAGACCTGAAAGGTCGTTATCCGAAGCACTACTGGCCGGATAATCCACTTGAAGCGGTCGCCACAAATCGGGCCAAACCACGGGGGAAATAGATGAATTACTTCATTTTTTAAGATATTAACGACTAGGTTCCCAAAGGGCGCGCATCAGGCTTAGACTGTGCTGGAACAACGGTCGGTTTTGTAGCTGTTCGATAATTCTCTACCTTAAAGAATTACCCTTTAACCAGGACATGTCTCAAAACTCGCTGAAGTGCATCTTTTACTATCTTTCGCCCCATGTTACGTCACTTTGCCTTTTCGCTCCATGCTACGTTACTTTCCCTTGACGTCTGCTGAAAACTTCCGGCATGGAACGAGAATTTGGAATAATCTGCTTCTTTTGAGGTTGAAGACACATCCTAGAGCGTATCTTCAAACCTGCCGAAGCCGAAGCGCAACTGAACGTGCCTGGAGTGGAGCTGAACATGGAGCAGAACCATGGAGCGGAGCGCTAACGAACTTGTGACGTCTTATTCAGCGATTTGAAGCGCCCGCAGCAATCTAAGGAATCTGAAACACCTTATATCTGAATAACCAGCTGTATACAACGGGTTTGTCAGGTGATTTTGGTAAATAACGTGTCTCATGTTCCTTACAAACTTAAATGAAGACCCGAAGGCTAAATAAGACGTCCTTGGTTCCTTAGAAAATCGTCTGGGACAATCCGCCAGGATCAGCCAGTCTGGACTTCAAGATGTTTTGGACCCTAACATCCTTCAACGTAGAACATGCCTAACAACGTATCACATGTCTGAGTTTGAAGGCGCAACCTGATGAGGCATGAAAAAAATGAACCTCAGCAATTCATTGCTATTAACACATACGATATTGACTTGCAAGCGTTTGAAAGAAACGAAGGCGGGTAATAACATAACGAACCACTCAATCAGATGAGGAGGGATTCATTATGCAAAAGAAAATCGTAGGTGTGTTTAATACAGAACGTGAAGCATCGCAGGCTATCGAGGGTCTGAAAGCACAAGGATTCACTTCAGACGAAATCTCCGTTGTTACACAAGATCGGGACGAACTGAAGGCAATTCGGGAAGAGACAGGTACCAAAGCCCCTGAGGGCGTGGCTGCTGGTGCAGCAACAGGTGGTGTCCTTGGTGGCGTAGCTGGTCTGCTCGCAGGTATAGGTGCACTAGCCATACCGGGCATAGGACCGATTCTGGCCGCAGGCCCTATCGCAGCAGCATTTACCGGTGCAGCTGTGGGTGCAGGAGCTGGCGGATTGGTGGGTGGACTTGTGGGTCTTGGTATTCCGGAAGAGGACGCTAAACAGTATGAGGAGTATGTACAGAATGGTAAAATCCTGCTGCTCGTAGATTCTACGGATCGGGACTCCGATGTGTATGATGTGTTCAGTGGCAACAGCCAGCTTAACCGAGACAGAGCCGAAGCAGCTCATCGCGGAGATGTGCCAGCCGAACGTCCGGATCTGGATATGGAAGAACGCAGATTGGAAGCCCAAAACAAGGCAGCACGATTCGGTAACAATACATTCCTGTGATCTTGCCGCGAATTTAATCGATATGAAATAAAACCCAATGACTTATTATCTGCAAAATGGAATGACATATATGATCCACCAGATGGTCATTAGCCGGTTTCCTTAAGGGAAGCCGGCTTTTGTCCCTGTGTTGCATATGGGTGGGTGTCAATAATGTTGGATGGTGTTTTTACCCAGTCAAGCAGGGAATAACAATACATATAACAGTACAGCCAAAGCGAGTCCAATCACCAGTAACATCATGGTAAGAAACCGGATTAATCCGGTCGATGCCTGAAACGTCTGTTCATTGATTTGTGTACGCTTCCGATGATACGCTGCTGCCGAATACACAATGATGGATATGCCCCCAATCAGAGAAGTGATACCCGTAATAATCGCCGCAATATGTGCAAGCCGATCATACGCCGACGAATTGAAGCCAAATCCGGCAGCAAGAAAGCCGATGCCCGCCATGGCAATACCGGTGCGTACCCAGGCCAGAAAAGTTCGCTCGTTAGCCAGATGTTGCTGGACATACTTGGAATCGGTAGTGGTTACGTCTTTGTCTGTTAAAGAAATGTGAATCAACTCCGTTCATTAAATATACGGCTTCATTGTACTTTGTTTTTATCGCAAAACCAAGAAAGGATGGCTGAATGTATGCCTCGCAAAGAACGAATTACAGAAATAGAGAGCTTAAGGGGAATTGCCTTTGGAGCGGTGGTTCTCCAGCATTCCATCGCACATTACTCATTAGTCCCGGAAACGAGACTGGAGGATGGCGTGTTACTGGCCATACTGCTGATGCTCTCCAAATTTGCAGTTCCTTTATTCATATTCATAACAGGTATGGTGCTGTTTTATAACACGGGAGACAAGCTGAATTACGGCAAGTTTATGAGAAAAAGAGTAAACGACGTGATCGTGCCTTATCTGATCTGGTCACTCATTTATTTTACACTTGCACCGCGGGGCTGGACCGGATTTGGATGGAATGACATCCCGGACCTAGGCCTGAAGTTGCTTACGGGCAAAACGACTTCACACTTTTGGTACATCATTATGTTGATTCAGTTTTATCTGTTATTTCCGCTCTTTTTGCGAGCCATTCGTTATGTATATAACCGATATGAGGCCAAGGGGCGCTTGATCGCATTATTGATTTCTGGTGTGGTGTATCTTGTACTTGCGGATCAATTAAGAAACATCGCCAAGTTCATGGAACGGCTGAATATCCCGGTGCTGACAGATGCTTTTACAACGTATGCAGACCGTAATTTCCTCTATTTCTTTATTTATTTTGTACTTGGTGCAGCAGCGGGGTTATCCGTCCAGCACTGGAATGAATGGATTCATCGATTGCGCTGGATATACTGGACAGTGTTTATTGTTCTGGGTCTGCGGTTTACTTATTTATTAATGCTGGAGTTTCAAAAGCCGGAGGGAATCAAAATTACGTTCTACACAGTCAGCTTGATCCGCCCTGATATGGCACTCTTTCTGATCGCTTCCATTATGGTCATGTACCAGTTGGCAGGAAAACTTCATAACCTCATGGCTACACGATTGCTGGGATGGATTGGTGGTGTATCGTATGGCGGTTATCTGATGCATATGTTGATGCTGCGGTATAGCTACATTCCGGATGAGTTGTTTTACGTTGCTATGGGTTGGAACCCTGTCGTCCGAATGATCATCACCTGGTTGTTGGCTCTTACATTATCCTGTGTAGTGACATGGCTTATCTCGCGTGTAAGCTGGGGCAAATGGATTGTGGGAGCCGTACCGAAATCTGTCCGCAATAAATGAAAACATCAACATATGAAAAATTCACAATAGATCACCACAGCCGCACAGAAGTGTACGGGAGTACGAGAGTATACGAACACAAGATACAGAGCACAGGTATTACAGCTTTTATAGCTTTTGCACAGACTTTCTTGTCATTAAAATTCGATCTCACGACACCCTGAGCCCTGAAATAAACAACTTTTGAATCAATTTCATAACTCACTAAAAATGAGTTTCTGTAACTGGATATAGACAAATTGAACCGTTTCGATCTATATCCAGCCTTGATTGAAGCAGCTAAAAGTATTATGAAATTGATTCTTTTGAATAAAAATTAAAATTTCATTACCTGAAAAATTCACAACAGAAAACCTTTTTCCGTGCTTCCCCCAGGTTAACGCGTATTCACACGATTTCTTGCTCGCCCTCCTTGAAGATGGATAAAAGGGAGGCAAAGCGGAGAAAGATGGCAGAACCCGAACATAAGTTTTATAATACTAGATATATAGGTTCTGACAGGAGGGGAATGAACGTGGCTTTTATGATTGCACAGCGGGCATTTATCAAGCTGTATCTGATTACGATGGTTGAACAGCACAGGGGGTATGGTTACGAGATGCTGGAGGCGATGAAGCAGGAATTCAAAGACTACGGTTATGTACCACCCCAGAGCGAGGTATATCGGGCACTGCATGAATTGGTACAGCAAGGTGTTTTTTATCGCACGAAGAAGCTGAAGGGCAATGATCCAAAGGTCGATTTTCAGGAAATCGTTTTATATCATTTTACGGATGATGGTGCGGAAAAAGCTGAGTTATACAAGAAACAGGTCAAAACGGATCTGGATCGTTGTCTCGGCATGTTACACAAGGCAGAAGAGGACAATTACGGTACGAAAGGAAGATGAGCATGAACAGACAGTTACAGTGGGGTGTACTCGGTACGTCAACCATTGCCAAAAATGCAGTCATTCCGGCGATCCAGCAGTCTGAACGTGGTGAGGTGTTGGCAATTGCCAGCCGCAGCAAAGAAAAGGCAGAAACCCTTGCCGAAGAACTCGGCATTGCCAGATCGTATGGCAGTTATGAAGAGCTCATCGCTGATCCGGACATTGAAGCCGTCTATATTCCTTTGCCTAACCATATGCACAAAGAATGGACCATCAAAGCGGCACAGGCTGGCAAACACGTGTTGTGTGAGAAACCGGCTGCCTTGAATGCAGATGAATCGGCAGAAATGATCGAGGTATGTCATCAGCATGGTGTTCTTTTTGCAGAAGCGATTATGTATCGATATCATCCCAAGCACAGACGTGTGCAAGAGATTATAGCTAGTGGAGAGATTGGCATCGTCAGAGCCATCCATGGTAATTTTACCTGTAATACCGCTGATGACAAGGAGAATGTAAGGTTCAAAAGAGAGATGGGCGGCGGATCATTATTCGATCTTGGCGTGTATCCGATCTCGGCGGCCCGGATGTATCTGGGACAGGAACCGGAAGCGGTGACAGTTCACGCTCTATTCTCGGACGAGCATGATGGCGTGGATATGATGGCGTCGGGACTGGTAGAGTTTCCGAATTCGGTAGCTTTAACTTTTGACTGTGGCATGTGGGCTTCAGGTCGAGCGGAGATGGAGATTCTCGGGACGGAAGGGCGGATTGAACTGCCAAAAGTATTTGGCTGGGAGAACAGCGATATTCCACCTCAGATTATTGTGCACACCGATTCGGTCAGCCGTGAGGAACGTGTATCCGTGTCGAATTCCTATGTGCTTCAGGTGGAGACGTTTGCAACGGCTGTGCTTGAAGGAGAGGCCTTACCTTTCAGTCCGGAAAATACCATTCAAAACATGCGCGTTATTGATGCGTGCCTGGAATCGGCTCGAACTCGTCAACGTGTGCAATTGATCGGTTAGATTAGGTCAGGTCAGTTTAAACATACTAGAAAAGTAGACTCCATCTTCAGGGATGAGAGTCTTGTTTTCTGTCTTAAAATGTTACCATTATAATATTTTACAAATTCAACGTCTTTATTTGATATTTCTACCAAAATGATGTGATATAAATAGTCATGAGATGACTTGTTTACTATAATCTAGCAGAACATACAACTAGACCATTACAGCTTGCAGAACGCATATCGTGACAACGTTCATCTACTTTGAGGGATCGGGAGGCCGGATTGATGAAAAAATTGATATCCACCGCATTACTGGCATTGTTGTTAACGTTTGTTTTCCTCACAGGTTCACAGTTCACTCCAGTCGCACAGCAGAAGGCATCTGCTGCAACATGTACCATCATCAATACGTTTACAGGTGTAGCAAATTATTTGAGTGCAAATGGAACGTTGCCATGTAACTTTATTACCAAATCACAGGCAACAGGACTTGGCTGGGTAGCGTCAAAAGGAAACTTGGCTGTAGTTGCTCCTGGGAAAAGCATCGGTGGGGATACATTTGGCAATCGGGAGGGGCTTCTGCCTTCGGCCAGCGGACGTACATGGCGCGAAGCGGATATTAACTATACTTCCGGCTTCCGTAATTCGGATCGAATTGTGTACTCCAATGATGGACTCATCTACAAAACGACAGATCACTATGCATCATTTACACGTTTGAAGTAGAGGAAGGAGCAGCCATGAATACCGTGATTCTGGATGGAGAAGGCTTTACGAGTAGCGCTGAACTTCATCAACAATTAAAGGACAAGCTGAAGCTACCGGATTTTTATGGCGGTAATCTTGATGCATTGTGGGATTGTTTGACGGGTACGATTGAACTTCCACTTGAGCTAAAATGGACCAACTACCAAATCAGCGAAGAACGCCTTGGGAATGAAGCAAACCGGGTACGTGATTTGATGTTGGAGGTACAGGCTGAACAGGCTGGATTTCAATTGCTTGTTGAGAAGTAGGCAGCAAATAAAGACAGTTCAAATACAATACGTCCAGCCGAGCAGACCACATGTGGTCTGTTTTTTTTGTGTTATAGGAGGTTGTTCAAAAAGGTTGTCCCAAAAGTCCCTGTGTTGATTACGAATTCTCTGAAAGAATAGCGAGCTATAACTTTGCTTATTTATCGTTAAAATTATTTTCACGGAGGTATTGATTTCTGCATAACTTACGTTAAAATAAAATTAACATGAAAAATATTTTAACGTTGAGGAGTGAAAAGGGATGAGCGATAACACAGCAGTTGGCAAGCAAGGTATGGGTGAGTTAATACGAATCAGACCGTACATGCAATTTATGCTTAGTAAAGTTGTATCCAGATTTGGTGATTCGATTGACTCGATTGCCTACAGTTGGATGGTGTACATTCTAACCGGTTCGAAAGTGCTGATGGGTACGTTGCTGGCGGTGAATTTTTTGCCCAATATCCTTCTGGGTCTGTTCGCCGGGGCTTTGGTTGATCGCATGTCTCCGAAAAAAGTGATTGTGATTACGAATACCGGTCGCGGGTTGTTTGTGGGGATTACAGCTCTGCTGTTTGGATTGGGTCAACTTGAAGTCTGGCATCTGTTTGTCATTACAATTCTGAATTCTTTGCTGGAATGTTTCACTACTCCTGCGGAAGTGTCCAGTGTCCCCCGATTGCTTCCCCAATCGATGCTGCTTTCAGGTAATGCCATGTCCTCTTCCGCAACCAGAGTGGCCGAACTCGCAGGACTTGCAGCGGCTGGTGCCCTTATTGCTACAATAGGCATTGCCTGGACGATCCTGATTGATGCTGGATTGTTTGCGCTAAGTGCTTTAATTATGAGCCGAGTCGGCTATCCTGAAGTCTCAACATCTGCTAACAATGAAGATAAAACATTAACTGAAATGAATTCTCTTTCATCCAAAAAAAGTAGTATATTCTCCGAAATGGCGGAAGCTTTTCATTTTCTCCGTAAACATGCCTTATTGTTAATTGTCTCCATCCTGTTTGCTTTCGTTAATTTCTGCCTGATGCCGTTTAATGTTCTTCGTACACCCTATGTCATTGAAACGTTGCATGCTGGCGCTGGGGGATTAAGTCTGCTTAGTGGGCTGATGGTGGGAGGTATGTTGCTTAGCGGTGTATGGTTGACACAAAGGGGAGCGAATTATCGTAAAAGTGTGCTGGTCATCAGCGGTATTGTCATGTTGGGTCTCAGTTATGCGATGACGGCACTACCCGCTTACATGACTTCCTTCCAACTGCCGGTTGCAGCGGCCTTTTGTCTACTGATGGGTATGGGGATTCCGCTGGCTACAACACCGCTGGCCACCTATCTTATGGAAGTTACCCCTTCGGAGATGCTGGGTAGAGTGTATGCCCTTCAAAGTATGCTCGTCTTGAGTGTTGCACCCCTTGGGAGTCTGGCTTCGGGAGCACTTGCAGATTGGATGACCATGCCCGTTCTGTTTATCGTTTTTGGTATTATGCTTGCCATGTCAGCAGGTATGCTGTTGTTTAGCAAAAGTTTTCGAAGTGCCCTGTGAAGATATTCAGAAGTGATCATTAGCCAATTTTCTGTATCAAGTCATTTCTCGCTCGTTTTGACCGAAGTCCTGACGCAACGTTATAATAGAGATATCGATGGACAACAGGTACTCCGGAAATGAGGATACAGGGATGGCGCACAAGGTTCTTTCAACAATTGAAGAAATTAAAATCTACTCCGATCCGTATCGGATACAGATTATGAATATGTTTAACAAGCAGGGCAGACCATCCACTGTTAAAGAGATCGCCGACCAGATGGGTGAGGTGCCAGCCAAAGTTCACTATCATGTAAAAAAGCTGGAGAAAATTGGTCTGTTGACCATCGTTTCCACGCGTGAGATTAATGGGATTATCGCCAAATATTATGAACCATTCACCGGAGAGATCCATCTCCGTCACGAAGATGAAGACAAGGAAAACTCTCCATTGAAACAGGTGTTTCGGTCCGAGACGCTCAAATTATTAAATGAAATGTTCGAACAGAGTCGTCAGCGATTCATGCATCAGGCGGAAAACGAAGATCGGATGTTTCTCTCGGACATCACGCTGTATGCAACCCGTGAGGAAGTAGAGCAGCTGTATAAAAACATCATAAAACTCTGTGAACCCTATACTACAAAAGAGAATCGACAAGGGGAACATGAGGTCTTTCAGTTATTCTCTGCTCTCTCTAAACCTATAGTGAAAATACCTGCTTCTAAGACAGATGCAAAAGAGAAAAAGAAAGCTACGTCCAGTATGGGTAAAGCAACTCCGAAAACGTCTCGATCTGTGTCTAAGCGGCAGGAATCTGCATCATCTGGTAGTGAGTCGGAAGAATAAATGGATGGAATACATGGGTTTAGCGTTATCGCAGGAAGCAAGTAACGGCAAATGTGAGAGACTGCTATGGAGAAAACTAGAAAAAGCCGCCCAATGGCGGCTTTTTAATGCGTGATAAGGAAGGCTAATGGTGGAGCGGTCTATGGAATCAATCAATTTTGACGCTTAACGTTTCGGTTCATAACAAAGTTACATGTTCTCATCGTAGCCCTTCACATCACGTTTAGCTGCGGTTGCGGGGGAGTTGGATGTACCATATTCTTCGACCGCTTCCCAGGCATCTGCGTTGTCGAACTTGCCGGCCCGCTGCTGTCTTCCTTCTCCAGCACCACTCGGAGGCATGGTCATTACCTCTTCTTCAACGGGCCGATCGTTGCTGATCTCCCGGTTAGGCGTGTCGTCAATACAGTAAGCGGTATAAGGGATAGCCTCAAGTCGTTCGAAGGGAATATCTTCTCCGCACGTTACACAGGTTCCATATGTACCTTGCTCCATACGTTCCAATGCGTCGTTCACTTGATTGAATTCGTCTGTTAATGTATCGTCAATCGCCAGATCACGGCTACGTTCAAATGTTTCCGTACCGGCATCTGCCGGATGATTATCATAGGAGGACAGCTCACCGGTTGAATCTTTCAGCGACTCGACTGGAGCACCGTCTTCCATGCTGGATTCAAAATGACGCTGCAAGTTTTCACGTTGCTCCAAAAGGGCGTTTTTCAGTATTTGATGTTGATCTTTAGTTAATGTACTCATAAGGACATGCTCCTTTCCCGTTGTGGGGTGTAGTGTGTCTTTACCCGAATTGGAAGAAAAGCAATCATTTTGGTGAGGAATAGGGCTGTATCGTTTTATATCTGACGGATTATGTGTTATAAAAAATAGAGAGAGAAATTGCCGTGTGTTCTTCCCAAGAAATAGAACTACGGCTTGGCCTATAATGGAGGTTGTCAATATGGATGAACATATGAAACGAAGATTGGATAAACAAAGACAATTGTTCAAACAATTGGGTGTGCAGCTAGATGCGTTATCGATTCATGAAAAACAATTTAATTATAAACTTCGTGGTTATGATCCGGATGAGGTAGATGCTTATCTTGATCTGGTCATCAAAGATTACGAACGTTTCTATGCCAATATTGCAGATCTGATGGACAAATGGCAAGAACAGCAGTTAACGATCCGCGATCTCAAGTCGTCCGCGAAACCGGTGGAAGATCCAACCAAGATTGATCGCAAACAACTGGATGATATTGTGAAACAACTGGAATACAGTGTGCGACAGCTCAAGATCAGAGCACGTCCCGAAAAGGATCTGTTCTCTGAATAACGTCAGCATGTCCTGGATTATATTAAATAAAGGTGGTTAATCATGAGTACTCATTTTTCGGTCAGTGTGCATTGTTTGTTGTTATTGTCACTCAGCGCGCCTGAACGAATCACGTCTGCACATATTGCAGGTAGCGTGAATACCAACCCTGTCGTCGTTAGACGTATTCTGGGCGGGCTGAAAAAGGCAGGATTGGTGAACTCCTCTCCTGGAACAAGAGGTTTTTACTTAGCGAAGCCATCAAGTGAAATCACATTAGCCATGATCTATCAGGCTGCCAAGGACGAAGGTCCATTGTTCCCGATTCACGGCAATTGTAACCCGGATTGTGAAGTGGGCTTGCATATAGACAGCTTGCTGACCAATCTGTATCAGGTTGCCGAGGCGAAGGTGGAGCAGTTCTTTGCATCCATTACACTCGAAGATATGGAACGTTCCTGTACTCAGATGCAAGCTGTTCCATCACAGACAGAATAGATTGCAATAAAGACTTAAAGTGCATGTTCAAAAAGGGTGGTTTTCAGTACCGAGAAGATGGGATGAATTCCATATTCGATGCTGCGATGCCGTTAGGCATCCTTCGTAATCAAAAGCGGACTTTTTGAACGACCTCTTAAAGGAAAGGTGGGTTGTTATATGAAGATTTTAGTCATCTCTGACACGCATTTATCACGTAAATCACGGAAGTTACCGACTAGGCTCCTGGATGTATTGCCGAGTGCAGATCTCATTCTTCATGCCGGTGACTGGTCGGATTGGAGTGTATACCCATTGCTTAGTGAGTATGCACCAGTTGAAGGTGTAGCGGGTAATACGGACCCGTCCGAAATCGCTGAAAAACTGGGATATTCTCGTATTGTTGAAGTGGAAGGGCTTCGTCTGGGTCTTGTGCACGGTCATCTGGGATCAAAGGGTACGGAGCAGAATGCAATTCATACGTTTGCAGGCCAGCATGTGGATGCTGTGATCTACGGACACTCACATATCCCGGTGATGCATACCGTGGACAACACACTGGTATTTAATCCGGGGTCGCCTACGGATCGGCGTTTTCAGAAACAATACTCATTTGGCATCATGACAATAGAACAGGGGAAAATACAGGCTGAACATGTGTTCTTTGATCGGGATTAGAGAGATAAGCGCTGGTTGCAAGTTGGACGAGTACAAGAGCCAGAACCAGAACCAGCTACTGAAGTGGCGACTTGATAACTGATAGGGAACCTTTTCCTTAAATTTCATATTATATATATGATTATTGTACAAGGCATCTTTGAGCAGAATTCAAATCTGTTCCAGGGATGTCTTTTTTGATTTTTGATCACATCATTCTCTTGAGAAGTTATCTCTGAATGGGGAATGTGCTCTGATCGTTATCTGTCATTCATCTGTTGGCCTTTTCCCCTATGGTGACGTTCAGTGGAGTGATACAATGCCTTTACGACATGAAATGAATACGTTTACATAAGGAGATGGATCATGATGAAACTGTCTGTATTCACGGTGGCTACCCCTGATCTGAATGCAGAAGAACTGGCATCGGCTGCGGCAGCAGCGGGAATTGATGGAATTGAGTGGAGATTCCGTGGAATTCCTGAAGATGCTATGTCTGAAGAGCCTTCTTACTGGAGAAATAATCGATGCTCGGTAGATCCGAGCCGCTGGGAGGAACAGGTTACTGTTTTTCGTGAAGCAGCGTTAGGGCAAGGTAGAAAATCCATCGCACTTGTACCTTATCTGAACTGTGGAGATCTTTCTGCCACCGAACAGGCGTTTCAGGTTGCGGCTGGGTTAGGAGCTTCAATGATGCGTGTAGGTGTTCCTGGATATGATCGCAAGACCAGTTATCCTGAGTTATATCGTAAAGCCGTTGATTACCTGAGTGAAGTACAGGATTTGGCCAAACAGTACAACATCAAGGCGATTGTAGAGACGCATCATCAGACGATAGCACCGACGGCATCGCTGGCCTATCGGCTTGTGCAATTGCTCGACCCGCAGCATGTTGGTGTATTGTACGATCCAGGCAATATGGTGCATGAAGGATATGAGAATCATCGGATGGGACTTGAGTTGCTGGGGCCTTATCTGGCTCATGTGCATGTAAAAAATGCCGGGTGGTTTGAACCAGAAGGGAAAGATTCACAAAAGGCTAATGTGACTGAGAAGAGTAGCGGAGTGGCTTTGAATACAGCCTGGAAATGTCACTGGACGCCGCTGACTGAAGGCATGGTCGATTGGGTACAGATGGTGCGGGATCTTCGTGCCGTTGGGTATGACGGATACTACGGAATTGAGGACTTTAGTGGTGCCTTGGAATCCAAGGCGATGTTACAGCATTTTGCAGACGTTTTCGCCGAAATTGAGCGTCGTGTGGACGAGGAGGAGCAGTCATGAGTATCGTACGAGTAGCGGTGATTGGTATAGGAAACATGGGAGCAGCACATGCCAGAACGTTGGTGGCTGGAGAAGTACCCGGTGCAGAGCTGGTCGCCGTATGTGATGTAAGAAGAGAGATGGAGAGCTGGGTATCCAGTCACCTTCCGGCAACGGTCACCTATTGGCAGGATGCAGAGCAGATGATGGCTTCGGGTACGATTGATGCAGTCATTATTGCAACGCCGCATTATGATCATCCGGAACAGGCCATTCAGGCTTTCAAGCATGGCTTGCATGTCATGATCGAGAAGCCGGCCGGTGTGTATACAAAACAGGTACGCAAGATGAATGAAGCGGCCGCAGCCAGTGGCAAAGTCTTTTCCATGATGTACAACCAGCGAACCAATCCACTCTACATTAAGCTGAGAGACTTGATTGCTTCGGGCGAACTGGGTGAAGTACGGCGTACCAACTGGATTATTACGAACTGGTATCGATCCCAAAGTTACTATGATTCCGGCGGCTGGCGGGCAACATGGGCAGGTGAAGGGGGCGGTGTACTGATTAACCAGGACCCCCATCAACTGGATCTGTGGCAGTGGACCATCGGCATGATGCCGGTACGAATGCGTGCGTTCTGTTCGTTTGGCAAGTATCGGAACATTGAAGTGGAAGATGATGTAACAGCTTATGTGGAGTATGAAAATGGAGCAACGGGTGTCTTCGTAACGACTACTGGAGAAGCACCGGGTACCAATCGATTCGAGGTCAACGGAGACCGGGGTAAAATCGTGATCGAAGATGGAAAACTTACGTTCTGGCGACTTCGGGAATCTGAGCCTGAATTCAATCAGCGGTTTACCGGAGGTTTTGGACAGCCAGAATGCTGGAAATGCGAGATTCCGATTACAGGTGTGGAAACGGGTCACCCGGGTCTGATTCGTAACTGGGTTGATGCGATTCGTACAGGCGTACCACTTATTGCTCCCGGTGAGGATGGTATACACGGATTGACGTTATCGAACGCTATGTTGCTGTCCACCTGGACGGATAACTGGGTGGATCTGCCGATCGATGAGGATCTGTTCTATGAGCATCTGCAGGAACGCATTGCTGGCTCAACGACGAAGAAAGACAAGGCATTCAGTGGCAGTCAACCTGCTGATTTGAGTCAGACGTTTAAATGAAGACGATTTGTTATGTAAGACGAGTTCATTGTAATCAACATTTTATAAAAAGGATGGGATGACATGGCTAAAGACGGGATGTTTTATGCACCAAAAAGTGTTACAAAAGAGGTCGTATGTGGTCCGGGTGAGTTCACGATTGCTGCTGTTGCGCTGGATCACGGACACATCTACGGCATGGTTGGGGCATTGTTGGAGGCTGGAGCTACTCTCAAGTGGGTGTATGATCCGGACCCGGCGAAGGTAGAGGCATTTCGGAAGCAGTTCCCACAGGCTCAAGTTGCTGGATCTGAAGCCGAAGTGCTCGCCGATGATGAGGTGTTATTGGTGGCAAGTGCAGCGATCACTTCAGATCGTGCGCCGCTTGGCATGAGAGTTCTGGCCGCAGGCAAGGATTATTTTACAGACAAAGCGCCATTTACCACACTGGAGCAATTAAAGCTTGCACGAGAAGAAGTGAAGCGAACAGGCAAAAAGTATATGGTGTATTACAGTGAACGACTGCATGTAGAAAGTGCGATCTATGCGGGGCAGCTTATCGAACAAGGGGCAATCGGCAAAGTAGTGCAAGTTATGGGCACAGGCCCGCATCGCTTAAATGCTGGAGGAAGACCCGACTGGTTCTTCAAGCATGAGCAGTATGGCGGCATTCTCTGTGATATCGGGAGTCACCAGATCGAACAATTTCTGACGTTTGCATCATGTACGGACGCTGAGGTAGGGTTCAGTCGTGTGCATAACTTCAATCACCCACAGTTCCCGGAACTGGAAGACTTCGGCGAAGCTTCTCTGATTGGTGATAACGGAGCTTCCGGTTACTTCCGAGTGGACTGGTTCACACCGGATGGTCTGGGCACATGGGGCGATGGGCGTACAGTTATTCTGGGAACGGACGGTTATATCGAGCTGCGGAAGTATATCGACATCGCAAGGGAACCTCAGGGGGATCAGGTGTACCTGGTCAATCATGAAGGGGAGTACCGCTACAATGTAAAAGGCAAGGTAGGTTACCCGTTCTTCGGCCAACTCATTCGCGATTGTCTGGATCGCACCGAGACAGCCATGACACAGGAACATGCATTCAAAGCCGCAGAACTCTGTCTGATTGCACAACATAAAGCGATGAGCGAGCGCGTGGTGTGGAGTAGCGGAGCGAAGTAAATATTTTAGGTGAAGGAGAGCAAAGGTTGATCACTAAAGGTTATCCGTAAATCTTCTTTTGTTGAGTGAAGAAAGAGCAGCCCAAATGTTAAACTGCATCCAACAGGTTAGTTATGTCTAACGAATGGAGTAGTTCACACTGGGGCTGCTTTTTTGAGTATGTTCGTGACTTCGCAGATGGATTAATATGGGTTATATTATATATGTAGTTCGGATATTGTTTGAAAAGAGAGGTGTTTACGAAGTTCGTAGATATAATGTTATAGGAAATCCATGCGAAGTTAATTCAGGAGGGACTAAAGAAGATGAACAAGAAACTATTAGAGCAGTTTGAACATTTCAATAAATTTGTAAAATCAATTGATGATGTGACTTGGCAAAAGTCGATTGCTCCTGGAAAGTGGACGGTGAAGGAAGTCGTGACCCATCTATGGAATTGGGATACATATACTTTAAATACAATGCTCCCACACATAAAAGACCAAGTGAAACTCCCAGGATTCGTCGATCATGATACCCATAACTTAAAAGCAATAGAGAAGGCTAAAGAATTTACAGACAGAGAAAGTATGATTAAAACCTTTATTGAAACTCGAACCCATTTAGTCAACCAATTCCGTGAGGTAGATCATTCAGAAATTCACTTTTTTATAGGCAATGATAAACGACCTTATACCTATGAAAGATATCTAAAAATATTCGTACACCATGATGAACATCATAAGAAACAAATCGAAAACCTATTAGCGTGATTCAGAGAAGACATGGACATCCTATAACATCATATTCACGCTGCGGACATTCGTCCTGGGTCCGGCATACGCCGGACACTCGACATGCGTCGAGTCGTGAATACAGGAACGTTATATGCAACCTGAAAGGCAGCCATATCTGAGAAGGTCAAATTTCAAAGGATCCAATTCTTGATCCGAAACTTTTTTTAGAGGCAACCAAAAGGATTTAAAGCATCAAAGCATATCCAAAGAAAGGCAGAAAAATTGCGGGAAAGATTCGGAACAATAAACGGGACAACGAATTGCTTTAGAATACGAAGAGAGTTGAGAAGGATTACAAAAGCTAAAAAAGTATTACTTAAAGATAGCAAGAAAGCATAAAATTAAATAAGAAAATGTTTGGTTAAGACCATTAGAAATTAGAATATACCAAAAATGACATACGGTTTTTATCTAGTCTTTGCTAAATAACTGGAGTATATTGGGTTATGAAGATAAAAGGGTCACATGAAACTTAAAATAATACATAAGAAATGGTTGGTGTTTTAATGAACATTGAAGAATTGGATGAGTTAAAAAAGAAAACAGTCGTAGATTTACAAAATCAAGAGATGAAAATCAATGAATTTATTAATAGATTTGATACAATAGAAATGCTATCTAGGTTAAGTTATTTTTCTTATATTACAATAGATAGTGAGAAGGGATATAAATATATTCAACCTGCTAATTTAGAACACTTAGCGGGTATTATACTAAATAGAACATTTGTAGTTAAAGAAGAAATACCAAATCCGTTAGAAATAGACGACTTAATAAAAACTATTGATCACTTCATGTCATATTGGAAGATCTCTAATTACTTACGAAAAATAGATTTTGACTTAAGTGAAAAAGAATTGAGTAAAGCAATAGTAGCAGCGAATATGACGAGCAACTATGGAATTGTTAGAGGATATTCATGGTTTACTCCTATGCAACAGCAAATAATAGATCTATTGAATAACTATGACGAGTATTTAGAAAATACTATTGGTTTTACAATAGGAGATTGTTTTGAGTTTTTTGAACATCTAACACAGCTATATTCAGAAAAACTTGAGAAATTAGCAGAAAAATCTATTACAAGAGCAAATGAAATGATACCTTTTATTCTTGAAGATTATAAAAAAGGGGAAATAAGGGATAAAAATATTAAGAAGATAGTGAAAAATTATTCCAAAAATCATAAAAAAGCGATTCATGAACTTGTTCCTTATATATTATTTTCTGAGAGTCTAAAAGATGAACTTTTGTTCTCGAGTTTTGATATAAAAGTTGATGATGAGAAACTAAAGAAATTAAATAAATTCCTTGAGTTTTTCTCTACTAATATCGCTGAAGAAGTTCAAGAATATCGTTTCCCAAGCGATGATAATATTTTTAGAGCTAAACCTATTCTCAAATATGAAGACTCTTATCTTCTGATGTTTCCTAATAGTTTAAGGTGGACTTTACAGGAACAAATGGAAAAAGTTATTCAAGAAAATGAAGAAATGTGGAATGAATATGGACAGATCAAAGGTGATTATTTAGAAAAAGAGACTATTAATGTTATGAGAAAAATTTTACCTGAAGCAGATATACATTCTGAGTTATACTACAAACATAATGGTGAAAGATACGAGCTTGATGGTCTAGTGTTGTATGACAGTAATCTATTTATAATAGAATCAAAAAGTAGAGGTTTTCACTCCCCGGCAAAAAAGGGTGGGCTTGGTCGTTTGAAAAAAAACATTCAAGAGAATATTGAATATGCATTGATACAAGCCAAAAGAGCAAAAGACTTTATTGAAAGCAAGGAAGAAGTCTGTTTCTATAATCGTAGTGGTAAGAAAGTTCTTAAACTTCAATCAGAAACTTATAAAAATAAGTTTATAATGAATACTACCTTGGATTATTTTGCGGATATAACTACTTCTTTAACAAGTTTGAAAGAGGTGGGATTATATAAAGCAGAGGAATACCCATGGTCTATATCTTTGGCTGATTTTAAAGTTATTTCTGATTTTATTGAGTTTCCCACCCAGTTCATACATTATGCTTTTTTACGTACTAGAATGAATGATAATATCGCCTTGAAATCTACGTATGAACTTGATATTTTTGGGTTGTATCTTTTTCAAGACCAGGAGGAGCGACAAGATTACCATGTTGAGGAAATTGATATTGGTAAAGTGATGAAGAATATTATTTTAGGTACTCAAGAAAATGTTTATTCTGAAGTTCTTGATTATTCTCCAATATATAACAGACATTACTATGATAAAAATGTAGGACTATCTTCAGAACCATATAGAAGAAAGTTTAACAATAAATTCAAAATAATTTTGATGGAATTAAATCAACTAAATCAATATGGTCATACTACTATTGGACTAAAATTGATAGATCTTTATATGAATGAACAGGATACCATCATTGAAATGTATGATAGAGTAGTCAAAATGACACAAAACGATGGTAATTTGCATGACATTTCAAAGCCTGTTAATTATGATAAGTTAACTGGTTCTATTTATGGAGTAACTATAATGTCAGGCTATACCAGAGATAGAGTTATTATTTTAGAAAAACTAAAAGCACATTGTGTATTTAAAATGCATCAATCACAAGCCAAGGAATGGATAGGATTATGTACGTTTCTTGATGATAGAAGAAAAATAGTGAACAATTTTGTTTACGTTGATGAAGATATGCTTTCTAGTAGTAAAAAAAATCCGGATTTTATTTCTTTATTAAACATGATTGATCAGGAGACTAAAAAAGTAGGAAGAACTTTATATAAAGCAGGTAGAAATGATCCATGCCCTTGTGGGAGTGGAGTGAAATACAAAAAATGTCATGGATCTGGTATCTAAGTGTTTTAATTATATATTTGTAATGATTTATAAAAATAAGATTGCTTATTTTGGATATATAAAGATTAATAGTGATACATGAATTAAAAGGTAAAAAATTAATATATAGTAATGATAGAAATATAAGAAAGCGCCGAATCATCTATCGGCGTTTTTTGTTTAGGGTTTAAAAATCAAAGAAAATTTAAAGCTAAAAAGACGATTAAATCAGGAGATCGGGGGTTGAAATAGGAAGCATGAAGTGGCTTCAGATCAAATGAGTAGAAAGAGAGATTGGAAAAAGAGTTTTAAGAGAAAATAGATCTAAAAAAACGGATTAAGAGTTAAAAATCATTTTAAAAAGATAGAAAGAAAGCATAAAATTGAAGAAGGAAATAATGAAATAAGATTAAGACAAATTGGAAGGTCACAGGCAGCATATAACATCATATTCACGCGGCGGGCATACGCCCTTGATCCGGCAGTCGCCGGACACTCGACATACGTCGAGTCGTGAATACGGGAACGTTAGACGAAATAGACTGTGAAAGGACATATATATATGATAACAATCTCATGTACCAAGAAGCTATTTGATGCTAGTTCTTTTGTCGAAGAACCAGACAACGAATTAGAGGACGAACTCTACAAGTGGCATGCCAATGTATTTCGAATGGCTAAAAAGAATAATTTAATTATTATGAATAATAAGACAAGGTATTGCTTTATTTTGTTTGGAATAAGAAAAGAGCACTATAAAAACTTTAAAGAGATATTTCTCCATGCACTGATAGAAAATTTAAAAGCAGAAGGAATCTCTGAACCTTTAATTAACAACTATATCAGTCATGCAAACAGCATTAAGTTCATCAAAACGTATGATAGAAGCGTCATTGGATCCATGATAGACATGGTTAAAATGACTGAATTCATGATTGAAGACTATTTACCCATACAAGAAATGAACATCATCGAATTAAATAAAATGAACAACGCGACTCCCTTAGTAAAGCTAAAAAAATTTCCAAACCAATTTATGAGGGAGGCTCTTAGTATGTGAGCCTACAGTCTACTTCGTCTAGCATAATATTCATGCTGCGGACATACGTCCTTGGTCCGGCATTCGCCGGACACCCAGCATATGCTGGGTCGTGAATACAGGAACGTTATACGAAACCACTCAGGAGTAATTGTATAGTTATATGCGGATCAAGGAAGGGGATAAATTGAATGATATTGAATTTGGAATTAGCGGATATTTTAGAAAAATCTGAAATTAATTATATGGTTGATCGAATGACTGCAATCAGAGAACGAGAAGGAAACCCTGAGGGAATTGAAATAAAACGATTCGGGGAGAGCACGGCGTTTTATAGTAAAACGATGCCATGGGGTCTTTTTAATAATGTAAAGGGAAGGATTTCTGAAGATGTCATTGAAGATATCTTAGACTTTTATAATGAGCGGGAAAGGAATTTTGAGATTCAAGTCATCCCGGGTAATATAAATCAAGAAGTTATGAAAAAACTCCATAATATAGGCTTTTATCAATCAGGATTTCATACAACGCTTTTTTGTGAACCTGGAAATCTAAATTCGTTTGATCATCATAAACTGGAAATTCGTGAACTACTCGAAGATGAGTTCGATACATATGCAGAAATTCATTGTTTAGGTACAGGATTATCACTTGATGGGAAAGAACACGTAGCTGCAAATAACCGAGTACTGTTTTCTCGTCCTGGATGGCACTATTATTTGGGGTTGGATCAGGGCTATCCAGTTGCAGTAGCTGTAATGTATATAGAGAACAATGTTGCTTCATTAACATTTGCGACAACACTACCTGAATATCGAAATAAAGGATTTCAAACAAATTTATTACTTAGACGAATTCATGATACCTACAACAATTGTAATCTCGTTGTTAGTCAGTGCTCATTTGGCTCGCAAAGCCATCGGAATATGGAAAGAGTGGGTATGAGAATTGGATATACCCGGGCAACATGGACAAGGAATTAATTGTGAGGGGGAATTTAGGCTGGCATCGCCTAACATAATATTCAAGCAGCGGCCCTTCGGAGCCTTGGTCTGCGGGGTAGATTTCGAAGAGGCTTTTCAGCAGACAACCCCTTCGGGTTTCATGAATACTGAAACGTTATTTGACATAAAACTATTACATTTTAGGAGAAAATAATGAATATCACTTTCTCGAAATGGGTGCAATATTATCGAAGAAATAATCAAAACCTCAAATATATTCATTGGGATGACAACTATAAATTAACAACTAATGAAAGAGAAATAATCATTAAGTCAATTCAACAGTTTCAATTAGGAGAAAACTCCGAAGGTAAATATCTAATTAAACGTGCGCAAGAATATGTACATCAGACGCAAGATCAGGATTACTATGAAGCGCTTATAGAATTCATTAAAGAAGAACAGAGGCACGCTAGAGATCTAGGCAGATTTATGAAGGTACAGGGAATCCCACTCCTTCGTAGACATTGGGTGGACAATGTATTTAGAAGATTACGTCGATATGCGAGTTTAGAACAATCAGTCATTGTTCTATTAACTGCTGAGATTATTGCTAAGTTGTACTATAAAGCCTTGCAAAAATCTACAAAGTCAGAAGTATTAATCGATTTATGTAATCAGATTTTAAGTGATGAGGAGAAACATGTTCAGTTTCAATCTGAAACACTTCATAAATTTGCTCAAAATAGAAGCGTTCTCTTTAACAGAATAGTTTATATCCTTCGTAGAATCCTTTTTGAAGGAACGCTAATTATAGTGTGGTATCAACATAAGCCTGTATTTAAATCTGGGGGATATAAACTCAAAAGTTATTACTATGAATGCCGTCATGAGTTTAACTTAACGAAGAAGATTATAGCTAATTCACAGTAGAGGTTTACGTCAGATAACATCAGATCCAAGCTTCGGGTCCTGACGCCCCCTGGGTCAGCACGTAGGGAATTGGCAGGGGCGACACATCCGCACCGACTAACCGCATCACGGCCGCCCTTAATGTGGCTTAAGTCGATGGGACGTAATGGATACAGTAACGTTATATGCAATCCCGGAGATCTAAGTTCCAATTGAGGATGAATGTATTAGGAGGGAAGGATGATGAATCATGGTATGGCATCATGGCAAGAACTGAAAATAGATTATGAAATTAATCAAATATCTCCCAATATATCAACTAGACTAGAAGATATTGAACTTATCCCTACGGGGCTTGGAATAAAAATACTCACTATCCTTATTGAATGGGCTTGCCAGCCACAAAATACCCACCCAATTGAAATAGCGAGGAAAAAGATTAAAACAATTCCTTCTGATTGGCTAATAGAACATCTTCCTAATGTAGCTAAAACAGCAATCTGTCTTGACGATGAATGGGAGTATCGTAGATTGTTAGAGCTACTTTCAGAGGCAATTCCAAAATTACTAGATTGGGGAATTGTATTGGGAATTAATTCTAAAAATGAAGGAATTAAAGAGGAAGCAAATGACTATAAAGAAAAATAACAGTTTTGTAGAGTGCAATGAAATGAGGATGTAGATGTGGATCGAAGAAGTCTGTAAAGCATATAACATCATATCCACGCATCGGACCTGACAGTCCTATGTTCACGAGAAGTGATTGGCAGGGAAGCAGATTCAGCGAACACTTCCTCACCGACTAACCACATCGCTTCCGTCTCTTGACGGAGCCTTAATTCAGTGGGGCGTTGTGAATACAGAACGTTTATTGAAATCAGCGTAAAAACAGTATAACAATTCATTATTTTATTTTGAATAGGAGTGAAATCATGCTGGAAGCGGTTATTTTCGATATGGATGGTACACTATTTCAAACAAACAAAATCTTAGAGTTATCGTTAGAAGAAACATTTACTATCTTGAGGTCTCTAAATGAATGGTCGAGTGAGACTCCAACTCAAAAATATCGTGAAATAATGGGTGTTCCTCTACCAGTAGTTTGGGAAACGTTATTGCCGAACCATTCAAATGAAATCAGACGAATTGTGGACGAGATCTTCCTAGAGAAACTAATTGCAAATATTAATAATGGCAATGGCGCCCTATATCCGCATGTCAAAGAAATTTTTAATTACTTGAAACATGAAGGCTATTTCATTTTTATTGCAAGTAATGGACTAAACGAATACCTTAATGCCATCGTTAACTGCTACAAATTAGATAAGTGGGTGGCAGAAACTTATAGCATCCAACAAATAGGAACTCAAAATAAGGATGACTTAATCGGTCATATTCTTAAAAAACATCACATCAGCAATGCAACTGTAGTTGGGGACAGGATTTCTGATTTCAATGCCGCAAAAAACAATGGGTTGAAGGCTATTGGTTGTCGATTTGATTTTGCCCAAGAAGGGGAGCTTGCACAAGCGGATTTTATTATTGACGGCTTACTTGAATTAAAAAATATATTTAAACATCAGGGAAACTAGAATGCTTTTGTAATTATATCGAAGAAGACGCTGAAATCCTATAACACCATATTTAAGCTGCGGTTACCCCTTGGTCACAATGATGTTTTTGGCAGGGGAGTTGATTCATGTGACAACTTGCTGCGCAAGTTCGTGAATACAGAACGTTATACGCAACCCTTAATAATGTTAAATCATGCAACCAATTAATAACAGATAATAAATATAGGTGAAAGAATACATTTACAAGGTAGCAGTTGAAAACCAGGATGAACGGAATATTAGAAGGTGTACCATATAACAATAAATTTCCACATCGTTAGTTATGCTCCTCGGTCATCAAGAGGAATACCAGAGAAGCGGATTCATAATAAAGTGCAAACTAAAGAATATTGCTATTATGCGAAAGAGAGGATCAAATGAATTATCATTTTGGTTTTTCATGGAAGGGTCTGATAATCTTTTTATTGCCAATGATACCAAATATATTTTATTTTTTAATTCCTGCGTCAGATATATCAGGAAACCATGCAAATAGCCATTTGATTTTAGATGTTTTGGAGCACGGAAGTCAGGCGATATTTTTCTTTCTTCTGATATTTGTTGTAAGAAAACAAGCATCTGAAGTGCGATGTCCGTATATAATTGGTATGGCAATTATGTTGATTTTTTATTATGGGCTATGGATATTGTATTTTACAGGCAACGCAAACTTTATTATTTTTTTGGGGATGGCCGTTCTCCCGGTAGTATATTTTATATTAGCTGAGATTTGGCTTCAAAATTATCTGGCTATTATACCAACAGTACTTTTTGGTATTGTGCATGTCATTAATACATATTTGTCTATTGCGAATTAAAGGGAGGACAACAATCCTCTTAAATTTTGATTGTGCGTTCAGCATGTATTCTATATCAAGGATTAAATCCCGAATGGTGAGGGTAGAAGTAAGCCATAGCTTAAGGCAGGGGTGTCCAACGTGAGCAGGAATCTGAATGAAGCCATTGGCAAATCTCCGGTCCGAGGAACACGAGCCTCTTATATGGCTAGCGTTCACTGGATGAAGTTACTACACAGACCAAAGTTGATACTGCTGAAGGCGTACGAGAGTAAATGAGGGGATCTTTCCTATGCGAAACGGATTTGATAGGAGCAAAAGATAGAACCAAAAGATAAAACACGTAAAGACATATTAAATATATAAAACACACAAGACATATAAGGATGTGGAATCGAAGAAGAAGGGGCAGCGTATAACAATGCATTTTTGCTTCGTCGCTGACGCACCTCGGTCTTCAAGAGGGATTTCGGACACATCCAACCAGCTAAGTGGCAAAGCCACCCGGACCTCCGGTCCTTAAGCCGTTTGGACGTCAGAAATGCGCAACGTTATACGCAATACCCTAAAATTAAGAAGAAACTAAAGAACAATAAAAGAAGAAACATAATAAAACTTAATTGAAGGTGATAATTATGAAAGAATGGGACTACAGTAAGCCTTGGTTTCATGGCTCGCCATTATTTCTAAATGAATTACTAGTCGGAAGCACAATAACCCAAGATCGAGAGTTAGCAAGAATCTTTTCGCAGAAACCATCTATTGTTTCTTTTGATGAGAATGGCGCAAGATTTCATAATGGTAAGTTATGTGGATACATTTACATAATTGATGAGGAAATTATAAGTGAGGATGTATATCCACATCCAGCAACTACCATGAAACCTGGTGAAGAATGGCTCATAAAAAGAGGATTAAAAGTACTAAAGATAGATGAAACAAAAACAAGAGCGGAAGAACAACTTTCAGAGGAAGAGGAGGTAGAATTATTGGAAAAGCTAAATAACAGATAGCCCATAGCTTAGTCACAGAAGAGGGCACTGCGTATAACAATATATTCACGCCTCGGGCCATTCGGCCCTAGGTCAGGCAGGGGAATTGGGAGCAGCCGGACAACCCTGCACTAGCTAAGTCCGTCAGACCCGGCTGTAGCCCTTAAGCCAGTGAGGGTTCGTGAATACAAGAACGTTATCTGTAAGATTGAAAAATGATTAAAACTGTAAAAAGTAAAAGTATATATTATCTAATTATAGAGTTAATTCAATTGCAACGTTCTGTTGCTAGAGGGGTAAGTGATCAAGGTGCTAATTTTGATCCTGCTTATAATTATTGTTATGGGAGTAGCAATTATAGATGGGAGATTAAAAAAGAAACTTGAAAATGATAAAAGAATTATTGAAAGATTAGATGTGTTAATTAATGAAGTGAGAGATATCCGTAAAAAATAGAGAAATAATAATCACAAAAGAAAATAAAGGTTTATTGTTAATTGTAAATCGCTGAAACCTATCAAATTCAAATCAGATGGAAAATAGGATTAAGTGGACTTGTTTACAAAATGTTAATAAGAAATATTATGATTATCAATAAATAAGTTATAATTCAACGTGTTATTTCTGCTCGAAGAAAGTCAATCCATCAGATAACATAATATTCAAGCTGTGGCTCCGATGGAGTCTTGGTCTGCGGGAAGGAATTCAGAGAGGCAATTCAGCAGACAACCGTTGGGGTTCATGAATACAGGAACGTTAGATGAAATCCCCAATCAATAAAGACTAATACTTTTGAGTGCATTTCATTTTTAAGGGGGAAACATAAATGATAGAACTTAGGAAAATAACATTTGATAATTTTTCAGAATGTCTGGACTTAAGAGTTGAGGAAGAGCAAGGCAGATTTGTAGCATCTATTATATATACTCTTGCGGAATTGTATGTTGTTATAACAAATAAAAGCAGTTTTATTCCAATGCCATATGCGATTTATTGTAATGATAAGATGGTTGGATTTATCGCAATGTCATATGTTATTTCTGAGAGTGAAGATTCTGAAAATTATTATGACATATATAGATTTATGATAGATAAACGATATCAGCGCAAAGGATATGGCAAAAAAGCAATAGAAAAGTCAATTGAGTTACTTCGAACTTTGCCGCATGGAAAGGCCTCAGAAGTCGTGATTCTTTATTCGCCCGAGAATAAGGTAGCAAGGAAACTTTATTCTTCTCTTGGTTTTGTAGAAACAGGGGAGTTAGATGAAGACGGCGATATTTTCGCAAAACTGATCATATAAAGCAAGCAGGATTTCTATGTAGTAATTCGAAAAAATAAGGTGAATCATCTAATATCATATTAACGCATCTGGTATTCGCCCTAGGTCGCTAGGAGGGATATCGAGGGAGATGTGTCAGGCGACAATCCTGCACTGACTAAGTCCGTCGGACCCGTGCTGTCGCGCTTAAGCCAGTGAGTGTTCGTGAATACAAGAACGTTATAGGAAATCAAGAGAAAGCTTAATTAAATTATAAAGATTAGATAAATCATTAGTTAAGGACGGTGATTTCAATGAGTAGCTTGTTACTAACCTCTTGTGGTTTTTATACTGAAGATATTAAAAATCAATTTCTGGATTTTATTGATGGAGATATTTCTCAATTAAAAGTCTCAATTATTACAACAGCATCCCCTAGAAAAGAAACTAATAGATATGCACAAAGAGCAATGCAAGAGTTTAAGGACATGGGATTTCAGCATATCAATTTTGTAGATATTGAATTTGATGACCCGCAAATACTCTTACATAGAGATGTTATATATATTAATGGTGGGAATCCATTTACACTATTGTATTACGCTAAGAAAAGTGGTGCTGATGAAATTATCAAAACACTGGCCGCACAGAATGTAATTATAGTTGGAGTAAGTGCAGGAACGTTATTACTGGGGCCGAATATTAACATTGTCGATTTCTTTACTCCACAGATGAACACAATGAATTTAACGGATTTTAAGGCATTAGGTGTAACAGACAAGCTTATTTTTCCTCACTATGATCGAGAGGACATATTTAAAGATAGTACTAATAAAACAATTGAAGAGAGAATAGTAGAATTTGAATGCAATGAGAAATGTAAGGTGACAAGGCTTAAAGATGAAGAATATATCTCAATATTAATGAACCAAGCACATTGAAAGTGATAAATTCATTGAATGTAGCTCGAAGAAGCCCCTAAAATCTTGCCAACACCGTATTATCGCTGCGGGGCTACGCCCCTTGGTCTGCCAGAGGGTTCCGAGGAAGTAGCGTGGCAGCAGACACAACTCCTGCGAGGCTAAGTCTTCGACCCAATCTCTCGGGTTCGTGAATACAACAACGGTAGATAAAATAACGAAGAAGTTTATATTGGGAGTTGATTCATTGAAGTATTCAACTGTAGTTCTTGACTTGGACGGAACATTATTAAATTCAAAAAAAGAAGTATCTAAGAGAAATGTAGATGCGGTCTTATCTTGTTATCAGAAAGGAATCAGAATAATATTTGCAACAGCTCGACCGCCCAGGGCGGTTAATTGGTTGCTTCCACAAGGATTAGTAGATATCGGGGCTTTTGTATATTACAACGGAGCTCAAGTGATATGTAAGGAAACCAAGATAGAAATTAATGAATCAATCCCTGCTAATGTAACTACAGAAATTCTTGATTACTGTTTGAAGTGTGACCCTCAAATTGAACTGACTATGGAAGTGAAGGATGAGTGGTTTAGTTTAAGAGAGCTTGATTATATTAGCTCAATGAACACACAATCAAACCCCATAGTAAAACCCTTAAAAGAATTAAAGCAATATGATGCCACGAAGATACTTCTGACTGGCAATAATCACAATTCTGGATTGTTTGAAAAATTCGAGGGTAGAGTGAATATACTAATTACGGATAATAATAAATTAGTACAAATCATGCCTCTTCTGGCATCTAAGGAAATGGCAATTACTAAACTCTGTGAATTATATAATGTAGAATTGGATTCCGTTATTGTATTTGGTGATGATCATAATGATGTAGGCCTCTTTAAGATGGCGGGATATTCTATTGCTATGGGGAATGCGATTAGGGAATTGAAGGAAATTGCTGATGAAATAACCGTTAATAATGATGAAAACGGTGTTGCTGTAAGTTTAGAAAGATTTTGTGGGTAACTCAAGGTTACTTTATCTAACAGTACATTCATACACCGTCTCACTTGGTCCTCGGTCGCCAAGAAGGATATCGGAGAAGTTAATTAAGGCGACCCATTCAATCAGCTAAGTCTATTAACCCGTTCCCTACGGTAAGCTGCTTGAACGTCAGGAATACAACAACGTTTAGCCGAAAGAAGTTCTTATTTTAGGAGGGGTCTATATGATATTAGAAAAAGTTATAAATAGAATTGCAATACAAAGTGAATATAAAGATTTGGTTGATAAGTATGTGGATCATATTCTTAACGAATTCAAAGATAAGATTCATAGCATTTATATGTGTGGCTCGATTCCCAAAGGAACGGCTCAACCTTTTAAGTCAGATGCAGACTTTACTATTGTATGTGCAAATCCCCAAGATATTGATTACGAAAGATTGTCAAATATCAAAGACAGGCTGTTGGAAGAATATCCATTCGTCACTAAGATGGATACGATCATTTGCTCGATTGATGATGTATTAAGTAGACCGAATGATTGGGGTTTTTGGATTAAGATTATTTGTGTTTGCATACATGGGGAGGACATTGGTGAAAAAGTACCCCCGATCATAATTTCTCCAGAATTCATTTTAGACTTAAATACAGATACTAAGGAGGAAGTAGATCGTGTACATCGATCACTTTCTAATGTTAGTGATCACTCAATGAAAACTAGATATATTAAAGGTTACTCTAAGAGATTAATTCGTGCATTATATTCTTTGGTTTTAGAAGATACAGGGGTATGGGAAGATGAAATCATTAAGATGAAGAATGCCATATTAAACTATTGTGAGATTGACTCCGCTTTAGTTGAGTATCTATATGCTTGTTACTTGGATAGTAGCAATGTACTTGTTGAAGAGTTTTTGAGAATTGCAGATGAATTATATCGCTATTTTGAGAATGCTTTAAATACAATGGCTGCTTCCAGAAATTGATCGTAATCACCTTGAGAAGCGAGTGACCACATTCAGCCCCTTAGCCCGTCGGGACATCGCCAATACAAAACGTTATCTGAAACTTGCAAGATTGAAAGGAGAAAATATGATACTTGGGTTGTATGAAGCACATTTACCAGTAAGTAACTTACATCAATCTATCGAATTTTATTCTAAATTAGGATTAGAGCTGGCCTGGAGAGATGATGATACAGCGTTCTTCTGGATTGAAAAAGAAAAGAGTTGGGTCGGTCTATGGCAAGGCAAAGAGCATAAAACTTCTTATCATCCATCATTAAGGCATATAGCATTTCGAGTTAGTTATGAAGATCTTAGAGACAGTGTGAAATGGCTTCAAACTATTGAAATAGAGCCTGTCCCATTTGGAAAAAGAGATTCAATAAATCCATTTGTAAGGCCTAATCAGGGAAATGCTTCAGTCTACTTCAATGATCCAGATGGAAATAGTTTAGAATTAATGTGTTTTGTAAGTGTCCCTGAAAACTTAAAGAATATATCCAATAAATTATCAATCGAAGAATGGGAAGACCTTTTGAAGAGATAAAAACTAAAGAATGTATTTGGGGATTTAAAAGAGGTATCAGCATCAGATAACATAATATTCAGGCTGCGGCTCCTTCGGAGCCTTGGTCTACCGAATGAAAGCGTTTCATAAAAAATATTAAACTAAGTTGAACGTATGAATACAGAAACGTTAGGCGAAATAATGCTAGTGGAAGGAGATTTAAATGCATATTAGAGGAGTAATTCTTGAGGGGTACTCAAATGCCGGGAAGACTTCAGTATTAAAAGCAATTAAACGATATCAATCACAAGAAGAATCCTCAGAACGGAGCGTAGTTATCCTTGGAGAACATTATACTCAAATTTTGAATAATAAACATGGAGAATATGTAAGTCTAACCCGAGAAGGACATATTGAGTTACTTAAAGAGCGGGTTGAAATGCTAAAGAAACTTAACGAATGGGCAATTCAACTTGGTCCTGCATCTAGAGGATCTAGGGGACTATTTTATGTTCTGGAGAGGTTTCACTTAAATCATAGAGCTGCATTTGTAGATTCGGATTTGGATGAGATAAATAAAATAGAAGAACAGCTTGAGTCTTTAGGTGCCAGGTGTATTTTGCTTACAATCTCGCCCGAAGTTGTAGAAGAAAGAATTAAAAGTAGACAACCAGAAGAATGGATCTATAAAACAGAAGAAGAAGTAAGATCGTCGGTAAGTGAATTATTAAGAATCCAAAATGTATTAAGACATCAAGCTCAAATCTCAAGAGTGCCAACAATAGAAATCAATACAGATGATAAGAATTGGGATGAGTATGTAAGGGTAATCATGGAGGGCAACGACATTGCCTAACCAGATGTTCAAGCATTGTCGCTAGTGCTCCTTGGTCGGGTAGAAACTATAAACAGAAGAATGTATCCAGCCAGTCGTCGTGAACACAAAATGTTAGATGAAATCAGTTAAAATCAAAATCAATATGAGGTGCGTAATGGATCGTAAGATTATTCAAACCGCAAAAGAGATAGCAATAAGAATTATTCGCGAAGCAGGTCTAATCTCTAAAGAGAAGTTTGATAACTTTGTTGAACTGAGATCTAAAGATGAATTTGGGGATGTGGTTACTGAAGTAGATCATATCTGTGAAGAAATCATCATCAAACAAATACAAGGCGTATTTCCAAATCATCAGATACACAGTGAAGAGGCAGGGCTTATCGGAACTAAGCACGATTGGTTATGGTTAATTGATCCTTTAGACGGAACTAATAATTTTGCGATTGGTTTACCTGTTTTTACGATATCAATTACCTTAATGTACAAAAGAGAGCCTGTGCTTGGAGTGGTCTATGAACCTCTAACAGAACGTTTATTTGTATCTGTTATTGGTGAAGGGACAAGCTGCAATAATCGACAAATACAAATTAAGAGTAACCCGAATATTTTCAAAGGAAATATAGGTTGGATTCAAGGTCACAGAGTACAAAACGACCCACAAGCAGTAAAACTAAGACAATACATTGATATTAGATTTAAACGAATGTTAAGATTGTGGGCTCCAACGCTTCAATGGTGTATGTTGGCCAAAGGAGATATTGATGGAATTGTTCTGTACAATTCTGAAGGTGATGACTTGTATTCAGGTATCTTAATGGTTAAGGAAGCAGGGGGGCTTGTTATAGATTTTGAAGGAAATAAGTTTAATGGAATGAAAGAAGAACCTTATTTAATTGCATGTCACCCAGACCACAAAGAAGAACTATTGAAAATTGTAAGAGAAGGATTGAGCTAACACCTAGAAGCAACTGACTTCGGCTAACATTATATCCACGTTTGGGAGCCTGACAGTTCCTCGATCGGCGAGAAGCAATCGGCAGGGAAGAGAATTCAGCGGACACATCCGTACGACTAACCGCATCGCGCCCGCTCCAATTGGTCGCTTAAGTTGGTGGGAGGGTCGTGGATACAGTAACGTTATGCGCCATTAAAGGAGATAATTTATGAAAGGTAAGATACTCTTATTAGTTTTTATTACAATAGTGTTTTCATCTTGCCAAAATAGTAGTCAATCGACTACCTTGAACAGCGAAACTAAATCAAAAATGAATTCTGAACTGCCTCCTGATGAAGAGAGTACAGGTAATGGAACAGAACCGAAAGAAATAACTGAAGGTCGATCAGATGCTTCTAACAATGAAGTGTTATCCATGAGCATTGGGAACTATGAATTGAAAGGAGAATTTTATGATGAAATGCTTCGAAATCCTATAGATCATGATTATGAAGTGGAATTTAATGAGGCTCAAAATTCAAAAGAGATTATTACAACAATGGGATGGGGGGCGTTGGAAAGTAAATATACAGAGATTTGGGATAAAGAGTTGAATCAAATATATAAAAAGCTTCGTTCTAAGTTGGATAGAGAACCAAGAGAAGCACTAATCGAATCGCAGAAAGAATGGTTACAGTATCACTTAAAGGAAACAAAATTTGTAGAGAAGGCATTTATTAATAATGGTTACCTTGGATCAAAAGGATCGGTAAGCCTAGGCACGGTTATACGGGAGAGAATTAGGGAAAGAACAATGCAATTATTTGAATATCGATATTTGTTAGATGGTGAAGTTGAGTTTTTATACCAAAGTAAAAAATAAAGTTGGAATGTTTATTATAGGTTCTAGGTGATGCTTCGAAGAGAGTAACGGCGCATAATAATGTATTCAAGCTGTAGGGATACCACCCTTTGGTTGTAAGATGTATAATCATGGAAGAACACTTAGAAAATACGACTCAGCTTAAGATAAGAGCTATCTAAGGCTGGGTATTTTCGTGAACGTGCAGGACGTTATACGACAGAATCAAAAACAATAGAAAAGAGGGTCATATAGCCCTCTAAATACTAGAATTCTGCAATACACTAAATAGTTGTAGGGCATCTTTGCAACCTTGTATGTAGATACTTCTTTCTAGGATGGATTGGAGTGAGATTTGTGCGTCTTCGTAAAGAAAAACTGTATGTTGAAGTTTATCGGGCAAAGCATCACGAAGTGTTTTAAAATATTCATCTGTCTCCACAGAAAGCTGAGTGTACTCCCTATGACACTCCAGAAGATAGAATTATGGAGGGAAAAAGATGAACATAATCAAATGTAATATACGAGAACTCATGGCAGAACATCGAATAGATGATATAACAGAATTGATGGCAAAATCGGGCTTAAGCCGGAATTCGATCAATAAACTCTATAGGGAAACAAATATAGAAACAACAAAGCTGGAAACCTTATTCAAGCTATGCGATACATTTAATTGTAAATTATCTGATTTGATTGAATACGTACCAGGAGCAAAATAAATAGTGAAGGTCGATTTGAGAAACGATTCCGTCCTATAACATAATATTCATGCATTGCTCCTTCGGAGCCTGGGACTGCGGATGGATTTCGAGAAAATTTTCAACGGACACCCCCCTTTGGGGTTCATGATTACAGAAACGGTATCCAATACTCTCAATCAAAACAACAAGCATAGGAGCAATATTATGACAATCATTTTCAAAGAAATAAAAGACATTGATACACAGGCAATTCAAGAACTGTTTCATTCGGTGGACTGGAAATCAGGAGATTTCCCAGAAGATCTTAGACAAGCAATAAACAACTCGCATACGGTTATTACTGCATGGGATGATAACAAATTAGTTGGTTTAATAAATGCATTGTCTGACGGCGTGATGACAGTATATTTTCATTACATGTTAGTACACAAAGAATATCAATCATTAGGAATTGGAAAGAGAATGATGGAACAAATGCTTAGTCGATATTCTAATATCAAGACAAAAGTGCTTATATCTTATGATAGTGCAGAAAAATTCTATGGATTATTTGGATTTAAGCCAGAAGAAGGAACTAAAGCCATGTTTATTTCAGATATGGTATAGCATTGAAGTAAAGATTCCGATCAGATGAGAATTGATTATAGATGAATTTGTTTTTGAGAAGGTCCTATATAAAGCTTCAATTCGGATATGAAGGGATACCAGATGATAAGTTATAAACCATTTCAAAATTTATTGATTGACAGGGAGATTAAGAAGCAGGATTTATTAAAAATCACGGGGATCTCATCGGCAACGATGGCAAAACTTAATACGAATGAGTATGTATCGTTAGAAGTAATCGATAAATTATGTACGGCATTGGGATGTCAGCCTGGAAATCTATTGGAGCATATAGCAGATCAATGATGGGATGATAACATCTGCTGTTAACCAAAATTGAGATTCCGTCGTATGACATAAAGCAACGGCTCCTAACGGAGCCTTGGTCTGCTAAATGGATTTCGAAGTTGATATTTTGGCAGACACCTCCGAGAGTTTGTTGAACTGCATAAAAAAAGGAAGGTGATTAGAAATCACTGCAATAAATTAAAGAGGAGAAGCTAATTATGTCTAGACCTTTAAGAATTCATATTATAGGTTCAACTGGTAGCGGAAAAACATACCTTGGTCAAGTTTTGTCAGAGAAGTTAAATATAAAAATTCACGAACTAGATACAGTCATGTGGAGCAGTAAAGTGAAGTTTTCAGGAAAGAATTCTCCAGACGTGAGAGATAAATTACTACATAAAATAATTGATAATGATAGTTGGATTGTAGAGGGAGTATATTATAAATGGCTTTCTGATAGCTTTTCAAGAGCAGATGTAATTTATTACCTAGACACTAATGTATTGATTCGACATTTTAGAATTATCATGAGATTTGTTAAACAAAGAATAGGCGCAGAAAGATCTATATACAAGCAAACATTAAGAGGACTAATTGAAATGCTTATTTGGAATCATAAATTTAATAGTACAAATCGGAAAGAAATCTGTAGTTTCTTGTCCCCTTATAAAGACAAAGTGATAATCATAAAAACCAACAGGCAAATGATAAGTTTACTCAATGAAGGCAGTGAAATCACATAACTCCGTATTTACACATCGGGATATACGTCCCTCTGTCAGCAGAAGTTTTGGTAGAGGACCAGGAGGTAATATAACAATTAAACGGTGGACATTGATCCTTGGGCCCAATAAGCAGTACACCCAGCCTACGCTGGGTCTTATATACAGAAAAGTATGTGAAATCGACGAAACTATTTAATGAGGGTGAACGATGAAGATAATAAGAGATAGGGAAGAACTTGAAGGAACTGGTTATATTGAAGTTTTACCCGGGAAGTACCTTGGGCAATGTTGGAATGAGGACTCAATTTACTTTGATGAGGAAGTATTCGGCTTTGTAGAGAAAACAATAGAAAATATATTTTCTGGATATGATCATTATGCATTTAACGAAATACATCGAAAAACGTGGGAGGTGATCCTTGAGGATTTGAAAACGCTTGCTAATCTCCTTGATGAAAAAGTAACAATGGAATTAATAAATGAACATGTATATTTCTTCTTTGGCAGTTCTAAAGATGAGTTTCAACAAGATTTTCTCAATAGTGTTCAGAGACTTCGTGAATTAATCATAGAGTTTGTTGTATGGATTAAAAAGCAATTAACCACTCATGATTATGTTTCAGTTCTAGGCATTTAGCTATTCCATTCGAGGGAGAGTGGTTATTTAAACCAACATAGGAGGAATTAGAATGAAATTTATTGTTTCTGCAAGTGTAATCGTTATCAATGAACATAATGAGATTTTACTCATGAAAGGTCGAAGAGGTTGGGAAATGCCTCAAGGTTGTGTTGAAGAAGGAGAGACTATTAGGCAGGCAGCAGTTCGAGAAGTGAAAGAGGAAACAGGGATTGACATTGAATTAATTAAATTTTGTGGTTTGTATCAGAACATAACGCGCGGTGTATGCAACAATATATTTACTGGAAAACCGATTGGTGGAGCTTTAACTACCAGTGATGAAAGTGAAGAAGTGGGCTACTTTACTTTAGAAGAAGCTGGGCAAATGATAACATGGGGGAATTTCTATGAAAGAATTCATAATGCATTAGATGAGAAAAGCCATCCTTTTTTGATTGAATTTTCAGAATAAGGTCACTCATTATGGTAGACTCCACCTTAAAGCCGCTCCTATCTTGGTTGGTGATGTTCTAGTCAAACACCATTCTACCTAAGATAGGGGCGATTTTTATATAATTGTACCTTTGTAACTCAGGTTTAATTGCGGTAGTTTCTAATCAAAATACAGATATGAGAGTAGTCTAATATAAGGAGCAGCCCGAGAATACAGGTTGCTTCTTTTTTTGCTTTTACACTTCGCAAATGGAACATTGTGGGTTATATTGGATATGATTTGGTTCTATAGTAGAGAAATGGAGAGGTGGTCAACCTTGGATGAAAATGTACGCTTTCCGATAGGACACTTTGAGCCAAGTCTTAAATTCTCTAATGAGGACCGAATCCACATCATTCGTCAAATTCCCGGAATTACGAAAACCTTAAGAGAGATTACACAACATCTCAATGATGATCAACTTTGTATTCCTTATCGTGATGGCGGTTGGACGATTACACAGATTGTGCACCACCTTGCGGACAATGACATGAACGCTTATATCAGATTTAAGAGAGCGTTAACTGAAGAGGAACCGATGGCAAGCTCATATCGAGAGGATTTATGGGCATCATTACTTGATTACAGGAATACGCCCATCGAAGATTCAATTTTGCTGATGGAGATACTGCACAAGCGATTTCTCACTCTGCTGCTTGGTTTACATCCCGATCAGTTTAGACGAACACTCCGAACAGAAGTGTTAGGTGCAATTACATTGGATATCGCGATTCAAAGATTTGTATGGCACGGGCAGCATCATATTGCTCAAATTAAATCTTGTATAACATCGCAAGGGTGGTAGGGTTTTATACATTTCAAGTGTGGAGGTAACATAATGGGGAAAGGAAGAATTCTAGGCATAGCATATAATGTAATTCCAGTGAAAGATTTGGAATTGTCAGCTGCCTGGTTTGTAAAGCATTTTGGATTTAACATTCGCCACCAACGCGAAGGATATTTGAGTTTATTTCGGGGTGATCGCCCAATTTTGGACTTGATTCAAAGCGACAATGAAACACGAGCGACATTTGAAGTGCATCAGAAAAAGAGATGGGTCATTACATTTTTCACTGATGACATTGGTTCTTTACATGACTACTTAACATCAGAGAATGTGAAAGTAGGGGCTGTTAGTGATGAGGGACAGTATGGGAAGTTTTTTGTGTTAGAAGATCTGGACGGTAACTTGTTTGATGTGTGGGAACACCGTGATTGTGAATTGAATTTCTGAGGAGCCTTGGTTTGCTGCTATCATTTACTGAGCATTTGTATGTAAACGGATTCAGAACTAGATGAGTGACTGCGTTTTAAATATAAAGTCAATTATAAGAAAACTAGATTAGGGAGATACAAATGTTGATTGAAGACGAAAAAGTATACCCTGATTGCGCAGTTGAAATTAGAATAGTTGACGTTGGCGGTTTAACAAAGCCAGAGCTTATTCAGAAACTGGACCAACACTCTATTTTATTAAATAAATATGGAGAACAGTTGTTAAATGATGAGAGATTTGTAGTTTCCGGTACAAAGCAAAGCTTGCAAACGGTTGAGTTGACCGTCAGACAACTTGGATTTTCAGATGGTGCTACGACTTTTCAGCTCTTTCGAAGAGCAAATGATCTTGGGTTAGAATGTTGTCCGGTTGAGTTAGGACCTTATCTAAGAATGCAATATTTGGATCAGCCCGAGATATGTTCTACCAATATTTCAGAGGGTAACAAAGCTCCGTCCGGCTCCATTACCATAGCATCTGCAGCCCTTACGGAGGATAATGAATTTCCAAAAGGTTTTTATCTCAGACGATTAAACGACAAGTTATGGTTACGAGGATATCTTGCCGACCATTTGCATATTTGGAGTCCTCATGATCGCTTTATCTTCTGTAGGGCTCGGCTTTCTATTGTATGAGGATCAGGAAGATGTTTTGAAAGCAAAGGAGTGAAGGACCAATGGATATCAAAAACAAAAGCGGAGATGTGCTTGGAAAAATTCAAATTGAATCCTTACGCAATGATAATGCGATTGACCGGATAGTCATTGACTTAAAGCCTGGTGAAGGGAAGGCGATATACACCGCAGATGTTACAGAGAACCAATTCACGCAACAGACCAATTATGCAGCTATTCCATGGGAAGACGGTTTGGAACAATTGCAGAAACATTATTCTCCATGGCAGCCGAAATTTCCGATTGATTCTGATATAGATGCCATTCATGTATTTTATGGATTTGATAATTTTACTCCGCAAGAAATCGATGAAATGATTGAAGAAAGTAACAGGTCAGGTAGAAATGTAGTGATACGAGACCTGAAGCCCAATAAGAAGGTTGTGGGCATCAGCATAACGTATAAAGAATACGGTGGTTATAAACTTAATATTTTCGGGACAACAAAGAGCCGGATCGCATTGTCTGATCATGATGGTACTAAGGTTAAACAGGTAGCCATACGTGGCGTCCAAGCATTTTATATTTTCAATAACGAAACTTCCCAATTGATATGGATCGAAGAGGATATGCATGGGAAGGCGTTGCAATACGAGATCAATGGTAGAAACATGTCAGAAGATCTTGTGATGAAGATTGCGAAGTCAATGAACGGATAAATGATGATGTTAATCTGAGTGAGGTGCAACGATGAGTTACAAAGCTATTCTCATAGACCAATTAAACGCCTGTTATCATGACAAGAGCTGGTTTATTCCACTTCATGATATTTTGACAGACCTCAATGCGGCGGAAGCCTCTTATGTAAAGAATGAGGGAGAGCATTCCATTTGGGCGATCGTCAATCATCTTATTTTCTGGAATGAGAAGTGGCTTGAGAGATATATTGCCGAACAGGTCAACGGGCAGAATTCAGTGAATAATGAGGATACATTCGAGATAGATACGTCTAACCTGAATGATGTGGAGTGGCGCAAGACATTACATAGACTGAAAACCGTGTTTAGTGATTGGAACAGGGCACTCGAAGATAGTGAAGAACATAAATTGACCCGTGAAATCCCTACCTATTTCAACGCGCCATGGTGGGGAATTGTATCAAATCTATGTATTCATAACGCCTATCATATTGGCCAGATCATGCTGCTCAAAAAATCAATGAAACACACGTAGTACACGCTGTATTACATTTATGAAATTATACTTAAGCAAAGGAAGATGACTATCATGGAAAAAGGCAAAATTATATTTTTGAACGGTGTAACCAGCTCTGGTAAAACTTCAATTGTAGAGGCGATGCAATCATACGATGATCCGTTTTTCTATGTTGTGGCTAATGATTTATTTGAAAATACGATTGGTGATAAACATCTTCAGACGGATTACTGGAAGTATCTGAGTGAAGCGATAGTAATGATGTATCATACGGCAAAAGTATTTTCAGACCATGGAAAGCATGTTCTGATTGATGGCATTCTTGTGGAAAGACCGGAGCTCGCGCCGCATTATGAACAAGTCAAACAGATTTTTGAAGGGTATCCACTGGATATCGTTGAACTGCACTGTCCTCTCGATATCTGTCGTCAGCGTAAAATTGAGCGTGGTGATCGCAGAGAAGAGCAATCGGATGAGCAACATCAAATTATGGCTAAACACATCAACTATAGCTATTCGATTGATACAAGTATGAACACACCGGAAGAATGTGCAGAGAAGATTATTGCAGCGCTGTTCAAGAACCATCATGAACCATTGAAAAATATGTAAAAATTATATTACGAAGCTGTAGCGGAATCGATATCTAGTAATAACTTTGTCTGCTTTAGTCTGGAGGATTAAATGAGGATTTCAATGGAGTTACAAACAAGAAAAAGTATAGTTCATGATTTAAAGTCAATGGGGATAAGGGAGGGCATGACGATAATCGTTCATTCCTCCTTCAAAGCAATAGGTAAGGTTATAGGCGGCCCGGTAAGTGTTATTTTAGCTCTGGAAGAAGCCGTTGGAACCAATGGAACCATTGTCATGCCCACTCAAACAGAACATCTTTGTGAACCTTCAGAGCATGACGCGAACCTGTCCTCAGCGGAAATTGAGTTCATCAAAGACAATATGCCTATTTATTATCCTGATTTAACCCCAACCTCGTATATGGGTATCATTTCTGAGGTGTTTCGGAGGCAAGATGGTGTGTTTCGAAGCTCACATCCGCATATGTCTTTTGCTGCCTGGGGGAAAGAGGCCAAACGGATAATGGAAGATCACAACTTGCATTATGCATTAAATGAGAAATCTCCGCTAGGAAAAATCTATGATTTGAGTGGATACATTCTGTTACTTGGTGCGCCTGAAAATAGTAACACCTCCTTGCACCTGGCCGAATATAAACAGCAGAATTCATTTGTTAAGCCAAAAGTCTGGGGAGTAAAAATGCTGGTGGATGGAATTGAGCAATGGACTACATACGATGATATTAACAATGAATCAGATGATTTTGAATTGATTTTTAATGAGTTTAAGATCCAGACTAACGCTGTTACCGAAGGAATGGTAGGGGAATCTGTGAGTTATCTGATACCCCAAAGAGAGATGGTTGATTATGCTTTGGGATGGATGAATCGTAACCGAAGAGAACATATCGAGCAGTGAATCATTTCAAAAAAGATAGAAGGGGGAAATGTAATCATGACTAAAGAGATTGAACATTTGCTTCAAAATTTTGAAGAATGGGCGTTGTTTGTCAAGACGATGAATCATCTTGAAGAGAAGACCTGGAATTCCAGTATGGAAGAAGGGAAATGGACGATAAAATCCATCGTCAGTCATATCATGTTATGGGACCGATATTTTTACAAGGAAGCGATTGAGAAGATTGCTCTGAAGCAGCCAGTTACGTTGAAACATATGAATTTTGAAGAGTTTAATCGCAAAGCTATTGAATTTAGTAACCGCACAGAGACGTCCGAAATCGTAAACAAGGCTATCACGTACCGCCATAAAATTATGAATGACATTCGAGGGTTATCGGAGGAACAGCTTCATCAGACGTATTTGGACGCAGAGGGGAACGTATTTTATATTCCCCAATACCTTAAAGATTTTATATGGCATGACCAGCATCATATGGAACCGTTGAAGAAATATCTTGCCAACCTTGAAGCATAAAGGATTTAGCAGGCAGGGGGTGACACGGAACACAGCATGTTGCTTGCTTTGAATATAATATGTATCCCAAACCAGGGAGGGATTGTAGTGAGTACTCATACAATTGAATTAACTCAGGAAAATCTGATTGGTTCATTTACCAATGAGGTAACTCCCATTTTGAGCGTGAAATCTGGTGACTCTATTCGTTTTCAGACGCTGGATGCGGGCTGGGGAACAGGGGTGAGTTATGCGGAACGCATGAAACCTTTTGATCGTCAAGGTGAAAAAGATGGAGGTCATGCCTTAATCGGTCCGATCTATATCGATGAGGCGAAGCAAGGACAGACGTTGGAGATTGTTTTTAATGAGATCGTACCCGGGAGTTACGGGTTTACTTCCGCTGGCGAATATCCGAACTGGCAGAACCAGAAGTTACATCTAACAGAGATTGAAGAACTGTCGCTGAACTGGACACTTGATCGCCAAACGATGAATGGAACCTGTGAAATAAAAGGAAAGTCCTTCACTGTATCTCTCTCGCCGTTTATGGGTGTAGTGGGCATGCCGCCAGATTCAGGTGGGATTCATACGACTTGGCCACCTCGCTATTGTGGAGGAAACATCGACTGCAAGGAACTGGTGCAGGGAAGTAAATTATATTTACCTATCCCCGTAGACGGGGGTTATCTCGCGATTGGTGATGGTCATGCACTGCAGGGAGACGGTGAAGTCAGCTGTCAGGCCATTGAATGTCCGATGAAAGTGGTGGATGTCACGCTTAATGTGATTGATGATATGATTTTGACCAATCCTCGTGCACATACGCCATCCGGCTGGATTACCTTCGGTTTTCATGAAGATCTGAATGAGGCTACGGTTGAAGCATTAGACGGGATGCTCAATCTGATGGGTGAGTTGTATGGACTAGATCGAGTGGAAGCGATTGCACTTGGAAGCGCGGTAATTGACCTGCGTATCACCCAAATTGTGAATGGCGTTAAGGGTGTGCATGCTGTCCTTCCGCATGACGCTTTTAAGTGACTTAAGGCCTGTTATACGTCGTATTAGTTGAACTCGGGGGTCGATAAAATGAAAGGCAGACCACAGATCGTTTTAGATATCGCAGGGGTTTTGTTAAGTAATATGTCGTTGACGTGCTGGAAAGATATGAGTGAGGAAACCAACCTATCGGCAGAATCTTTGAAAGTACATTTTGCAGGAATCAAACGAAAGCTCTGGACAGGAATGATGAGGGAAGAAGAGTTCTGGCAATCGTTGAAGGAGATGTATCCCGAATTATCAATAAGCCGAGCGAAGGACATCTTATACAATTCAATTGTTCCCTTACCAGCCGCTCAATACCTTGAGTGATGGAGTGAGTTCGCAGATATCCATCTACTCAGCAATCATTGTAAGGAATGGATTGAGCCGAATCTGAGCTGTTTAAGCTCATTTACCAAAAGTGTAACCATCTCTAATCAAGTGGGTTTATGCAAACCTGAGATTGAGATATACCAACGGGTCAAAACCCTCCTGGCAGCTGGAGAAGAGGTTCTATTTATAGATGATCAAGAGAAAAATTTACATTCTGCTAAGCTACTTGGTTGGAAGACTTTACTGGCTGACGAAGAAGGAGATTGGGTTAATGAAGTTGAGTCATTGCTAATTTAGAATGTAATCCAGAAACAGTAATAGAACAGCATGCATAACTGGCACACCGTGCATAACCGCTAAACTCCAAATTGCTTTAGATGATGATCTAAATGCTTGTATATGCCCTTACCCCATTGCTCGGCTGTTAATTTTCCGAAGAAGGGATGGGGGTGGCGGGAGAAATTTTCTGAAGCACCTTGTTGAAAGATATTAATCTGCTGCTCAAGCTTTTCTTTTTCTGCCATAAACTGTCGTTGGTCATCAATAATGATTGTCGGGATCGTAGACATATTATGGGGCAAGGGCTTGTCATTATAAAACATTGGTTTTGCGAACCGTCCTATAAGTCTTCCAAGTAATCCTCTAGGTGGAAAAGCATTTCCTAAGGGGATATCATGAAATGCTGAACAGTGAGCCAGCATTTGAGAGACCTGCATCGTGCCCCATTCAGGGATGGATTTTTCACTAAGTTGATCCATGCGCTCTGTAATTTCAGCAGCATTCATCGTATCAAATATACTTTTCACAAGAACACCTCATTCCTCCAGGATATAAAATTTGAACTTAAACTATCATCATTCTCTTATTGAAAGGTTTATCCTCTTACTATCAAGAATAATAAGATATGGTAAGTTTAGTCAATGTGTTATAGGAAAATCACAATTGAAATCGGAGGATGCGAACTTGGAAAATAAGGAAACGTTTAATCTCGTAACACATGAATATGAACGATATAGACCCCTTTATCCGAGTGAAATGTTTGATGAGATTTTTACATACCTGAATCTTAGTAAAGAGGGTTCCATTCTTGAGATTGGCTGCGGAACGGGGCAGGCCAAGGAAAGTGATTTCAATTGATTGTGTCAGGAACGGCCTTTCACTTCATTGATCCGGAGGTCGGTTACCACCGGGCTTGGGAATTGCTAGAGAATACAGGCGGCATTGGACTTTTCTGGACGATTCATGTACCGGTCTATGACCAGCTGCACAATGAAATTCGCATTAGCCCCTCATCTGGATGATTCTCACTATCCTTCGCCAGATGAAGTTATCCAGGAGCATAAAGAAATAACAGAAAAATCTGGCTTGTTCACGGATATTGAGGTTAAGGAGTATAACTGGATACAGTCCTGTTCCAGCGAAGAGTATGTCACGCTGTTAAATACCAATTCCAAACATCAGCAGCTTTCTATTGATGTTCGGCGTTCACTTCTAGAGCGAATCAAACATTCCATTGATGCTGCAGGTGGAACGATAGAGAAACAACATAAGGTTGCCCTTTTTCTAGGGAAGAAAAAGGTCTAAGGATATATGTTTTTATTTTTCCACAGAAGAACAGGAGGGAATATATGAGTAATCCGCGTTCAACATACAGTATCCAAACGGCAGTGTTAAGTTTACAAGAGGAATTAGAGAGGTTAAAGATGCAGGCGATAATGGGGTGGTCCAAAGAATTTCGAAATCTAGAGTGGTATGGTTTGAAAAATGGAATGCGTGTATTGGAGGTCGGAAGCGGACCAGGTTACATTACAGAGCAACTATTGAACAATCTGCCGGACAGCGAGCTTACTTCACTTGAGATTGATCGTTCACTGCAAGCACAAGCCAAAGAACGGCTGAAAGATATTCCTTCCAAGCGATTACAATTTGTAGAGTCTTCCATCTACCAGATGGATCTGCCTGATGATTCTTTTGATTTTGTCGTGGCAAGACTTATCTTTCTTCATTTGAACAATCCTGACGAAGCTGCACAAGAGATATATCGTGTACTGAAGCCTGGCGGCCGTCTTGCCATTATTGATGTGGATGACGGCGTTTTTGGAGCAGTGAATCCTGATGTTCCTGCTTTGCATACGGTATTAATGAAAATTTCGGACTATGTAGCACAACACGGCGGTAATCGTTTAATTGGCAGAAGTCTGCCGCGTCTCCTTTCTGAGAGCGGATACATCGATGTTGACATTGATTCTGTCCTTCAACATAGTGATCTGTTAGGCATAGAAGGGTTTAAGCAGCAGTTTAATCTTAATCGTTTTGTACATTTTGCTGAAAAAGGTGTGATCAGTTCGGAGGAATTTGCTCAGCTGCAACAAGCTTCTGAAGCGATAAATCATTCGCCGGAAGCCTATGCCATGATGAATTTCATTACAGCTTGCGGCACGAAGCCATTGACATAGCTGGGTTGAAACTAATTAGGGACGGAGAATGGGGATGAATATCGTTCATTCTTTTCAGGAATTAGTAGTTCGAGGCGATCATCAGGGTATGATTGAGTTACTGAAAAACTACGAACAATCCAGGAAATTGTCTGTCCATGAACGAGGCTGGGTCTACTGGAATGTTTCAGATGGTTATGCCTTGTTAAGAGAGCCGGAACCGCTTTATGCCAATCACCGGGAATTCTTCGAATGGGGGAAAGAAAACCTCGCTCCGGAGCAGTTACACTGGATTGTTTCGGATTCGACACAAGCGTTGTCGTTATCTCTGGGGAACTACTTTGATCATTGGATGGACTGGTACCAATATGCTTGCGATAATGCTCCGAAGTTGGATACCAACCGAGGTGTTCGATTCGAGAGCCATCGGGCTTTGGGTGGTTCGCTTTGGGTTTTGGAGAGATACAGTGAAATGGACAGTGTGCTTGAAAATATGAACCAGCTTATACAAGAAGATGAGACATGGTCCAATATTCTTTTTGCCCGGATTACATATAACAAACAGCGTCTGGCCTATCTGTATCATGTTGGGGAGGTTAGAGAAGTAAATCTGCTTCTGGATGAAACGCTGAATTTGATAAACAAGATCGACTGGTCAGCATTAGATCAAATAAAAAATCAGGAAGTTGTAGGTAGCTGGAGACAATTGAATTCATCCAGTAACTCACAGAGAGATGTTCACATCGCGATGAACAATCTGGCATGTATTTTGACAGATATTGAAAAGGTAGAGGAAAGTGTGGGGTTATTCAGACGGCTACAGGACAATGGATATGCTTTGAATGGGTATGCTTTTTCTAAATATGTCTGTTCGGTCTGGAAGTCAGAGGGGGTTGAAGCTGTTAGGGAAGTGTTAGGTGCCAATAAATCTTTTGAAATCGCTGAACTGATTAAACATAGCCCTATGCTTTCAGAGATCGAAGATTAGGTTTGAGGTTGTCTAAAAGAGGACTGAACTTCAAGGACTAAGAAAGAAGGAATGCATGAAGTGAACCATGACATCTTGTTAAACAGATTTCCGAATGTGAACATTGTTAAACTAACAGGTGGTTATACCAATACGACCCTTTTACTTGAGGGAACTGATCCGCAGATGATTGCTAAAATCTATCATGTAGAAAATACAGATGCAAGGACAGAAATAAGCGCGCTAAGGTTGTTAAATCATTCTGGCGTGACTCCGCGAGTGCATGATTGCTTTGAAAAAGAAAACTGGCTGTTTGTTATGATGGATTATGCTCCAGGAATAAATGCACAGAGGCTGCTGGATCAAGATGGACGTGACCAAGGCAGGAAAATTTATGAGCAACTTGGTATATATCTCGCCAGAGACGTGCACACAATCAAACGAGGTGACTGCGAAGCAGAGCTGCCAGTCATAACGAAGTCCGCTAATGATGTGGAGGAACTTAAGTTTGTACCCTCCGGAATCAAAAGCATGGTAAAAGAAGTGTTGGACATTTCCGATCATGGGGAGCAAACTCTGATTCACGGAGATTACGGACCACATAATGTCATGTTATCCAACGATTCAATGTTCATTTTGGACTGGGAGTGGGCAGGATGGGGCAATCCGTTGTTTGATATCGCATGGGTGGTCTGGTTTGTGCATCTTCATTACCCTCACATGGCAAAGGATCTGTCAGAAGTCTTCTTAAATGCATATACAGAACGTACAAATATTGATGTAACAAATGATCTAATTCGGGCATATTCCACATCCAAAGTAATACAGATCATGCACCGAATCAAGAATGCTCATCCAGATGTACATAGGGAATGGCTCCGCAGATTAGAATGGACACTGCAAGCGAGCTTTAACAAGTCTTAATCGTGAAATTTCGTTGAAACGCTGAGATATACGTGAGAGGAGTGATGTGATATGAGAAACAATACGAATCCGAGTAGAAGAAATGAAGTTGCAAGAGGTGTTTTTGTCTAGCGCAGGGACCCAAGGAAGAGTTCCGGGGGATTCCTCTGTGTAATTTTCACAAGGAGGAATTTCAAATAATGATTCATTTAAAACGTGTATCGGTGGATAATTGGTATGCATGTACTCAACTGAATGTAACGGAAGAACAGAAAAAAAGTTTTCCCGCGCCGGTTGTATATTGGATTGCTGAATCCAAGGTTGTGACCGATTTTCGACCCATGGCCATCTATTTTGATTCGGATCTGGTTGGTTTTGCCGTGTACTCAGATAAGGCGGATCATGAGGATAACTACTGGCTTCTTGCTCTAATGATAGATACAAAATATCAGGGCAGAGATTATGGAAGAGAAGCATTGAGGAAGTTAATTGATCTAATGAAAGAATCGCAGAATTGCAAACGCATCATGATTGGACACAGGCCGGAAAATGGTATCGCCGAAAATCTGTATGAATCACTTGGTTTTCACAGCGTAAGTGAAGGGCTGATTGATGGCGAAGTCGTTCGGCTTCTAAGATGCAAGTAGTGCCAAATCACAAGCGATTTGGATTGTAAAGGAGGTAATTTGTCTTTGAAGCGTGTACACATTATTTTCTCATTACTCTTTATCATGTTAGGAATTGTGATTATTACAATCTCGAAAATGATTGAAGAGGTAATTCCCAAGCTAGGGTATACAGCATTCCAGTCAGCAGCAGCTGGCAGTTATGATTCGAGTGCTTATCAAGTGAATTTTGCACTGAATTATTGGATAGGCGCGATATGTATTTTGGGTGGAGTTATCTGTTTAATTAGTACAATGAATGTTGTCAGAAACTACATTCGTGAAATGAATATAAGAAACAGAGCGTTTGATGAAACTCATAATCATGACGACACAAGAGAACTGAAATAGGATATGATATGACATAAAAAAGAAGGGGCGGATACACATGATTACATTCCAATACTTTGAACCGGAAGATTTTGATCAACTGATCGAATGGAGTGGGGATGAAGCATTTTTGCTCCAGTGGGCAGGCCCTCAGTTCCAATATCCACTTTCCAGAGAGCAGCTATTGGATTATTTGCATGGTGCCAATGATAAGAACACTTCAAATAAGTTCATTTATAAAGTGATGGATGAATCGACTCAGGAGATTGTAGGTCATATTGCTCTTGGCGGTATCGATCGATATAATCGTTCAGGGCGTATTGGTAAGGTGCTACTTGGCAAGCCGTATCAGGGTAAAGGTTATGGGAAGCAAATGATCGATGAGGCACTTCGAATTGGATTTGAAGAGGAGAAGTTACACCGGATCAGTCTGGGCGTATTTGATTTTAATGTCTCAGCCATCCGATGTTATGAAAAAGCGGGCTTTGTACAAGAAGGACTTATTCGTGATGCGAGAAGATATGAAGATACATTCTGGAATCTTATCGAGATGAGCATATTAGAAAACGAATGGAAAAAATGACTTCTCAAAAGGAACATCATACTTGAGAGTCATCTTTCTTGAGAAACACTTCGATGAACGGATGTAATAACTACGTGTATTAAAATTTAAATGGGGATGTCCTCCTGTCATCAGAATGACAGGAGGACATCCCCTTAATTACTTTCTTTCTGGTTTATTTCAATGATCCCCGTATCAATAAATTCCTTCACAGGCACACCATCGCTAGCGAGTAACAGGGTCTCCATCATTTTGGTACCCCAGACTCCTTCATTCTGCGAAATAACGGCAGACAATTGACCGTTAAGTAACCCGTTTTCACTGGTCGGGCTATCACCGAACGCGATTAAATGCCGGTTAAGGCCTTTTGCTTTCCAGATCAGGGTAGAGGCAGAGACAGAAACAAAATCGAGCCCGATAATTGCATTGAAGTGAGGGTGAGCTTGAATCATGTTCTCCATATCGGACATGGCTTGATCTTCATTCCCTTGATGATAACGAACTTCCAAGATCTCGATGTCTGTTTCACTGCGGATATAATCAATGAATCCATTAAGCCGCTGTTGCAAACCCTGCATCTCCTCCAAGCCATTCTCGACAAGAATCATGCCTTGATTATGCAGAAGTCGTGTAGTCGTCATCGCGAACTGCTGGCCAGTGCGATAGTTATCGGCGCCCACATAAGCGATTCGATGACTGGATGGGACATCTGACTCAAATGTAATGACAGGAATACCTGCAGCTTGGGCTGCATCAATAACGGGTGTAAGTGCAGCAGCATCCACAGGAGATATAGCTATCCCGTCCACATGCTGTTTGATCATATTCTCCATGATACGGATCTGTTGTTCGGTATTGGCTTCATCAGGTGCGTTTACAATTAATGTAATATTATGTTTCCCTGCATACTCCGTTGCATCCTTCGTGATCATCTCATAGGTTGGATACGTCATTGGATAGATAATACCGAAAGTTTTGCTCACTGCAGATTTCTCTACAGGTGAAGTCGCAGGAAGTGTTGCAGCCATTTGCTGTGGGCGAATGTGTGCCGAACCGGATGAAATGATCATCGGGAACACAAGTATTAGCGTAAACAAAAGTGCAAATCTGGCTTTATTCATACATTGGCTCTTTTCTCATATCTGATGGTCTGGCCTGCGATTCCTCGGTTCCTTGAGTTCGGTATTCTCTTGGCGTAAAACCTGTTGTTTTCTTGAATATATTAGAAAAATAGTGAGAGTCATTGTAACCAACTTTGTAAGCAATCTCAAAGGTTTTGTTGTTGGTTGTTTTCAGCAGCTCCTTGGCTTTGCCGATTCGAATCTGAGTTAGATACTCCGTTATCGTTTGACCAGTTTCCTGACTGAAAATCTTGCTTAGATGACTTGGACTGATTCTGACGTGTGCAGAAATCATCTTCAACGAGACCTGTTCGTTATTGTATTCACGGGATACATAGGCTTTCACCTGATCAATGACATCACTGTATTTTCCAGAGCACGCTGCTCTTCTCTGCCATAACAGGTTAAGCAGGGAACACAGATATTGGGTACAATCCTCCCAGCACGTAATCTTCCGAATCGTCTGTTGCAGGGAAGTAATGTTCTCATCCGAATGGTCACTCATGCGGAACAACTGATTGGCGAGCCGAAATGACTCCAGCGTAAGATCATTCAACAGATAGAAGCCATACGAGGAGGACTTCCAGTCGAAGGACTGTAATGGAGCGGCAAACTCTTGCACAAAATGGTCACGCAGATTGGGGCTGCCGATTTTGAGAAATTCAAGAAACGAATTCCTGTCGAGAAAAAGAGTCGTTTGCTCATCCAGGTTAATTTCACTTAGAGAAGCTCTGTTTTGAAGGGTGAGTCGATTAATATATTTATCCTCCTCCGCTTCCAGATAAGAGACATGAATTCCTTGCAGACGTTCCTGTTGACTGCCAATGCCCAGAATAATATTACATTTGAACGTATGCTCAAGTTCCATACGAACCCGCCCGCGAAGCTGCTCCAGATATACGGATATGTTGTCATCGGAGTGATACTTGAGCAGAAGCACCAACTCGGTCCGGCTTCGAATATAAGGAAGAAGTTCGACGTGGGGATCACGAGTTTCCTCCAGTATGGGAAGCAACTTCTTCATCAGGGATTCCGGGTCCCGGGAGTCATCTGTTAATCGAACGTCGATAATGACAATTGTATAATACCGGGCCGAGAGTGGAAGTGAGAGTTGTTTGGCTGATTCAATCGCATCGGTTGTACCGATGAGTCCTCCGCACAGATCGGCCAGCAGTTTTTCTTTGGTGATCGTCCGGTTTGTCATGCGTTGATGTTCTTCATCCATTTGTTTGCTGACCTTATGAAGCATTTGGATTAGCTCTGCTGCGCTAATGGGCTTTAGACAGTACTCGGTCACACCAAGTCGGATAGCCTCCTGGGCATAGCTGAATTCATCATGACCGCTCATGATAATGATTTTGATATCAGGTTGTTGAGTGCGAACGATGGAGGTCAGTTCCAATCCGTTCATAAATGGCATTTTGATATCCGTAATCAGAATATCCGGAGCCCATTCATGAATTAAAGGTAACGCAAGCTCGCCGTCGGGTGCATCCCCGCAATAGTGAAAACCTTCCTTTTCCCAATCGATGCAGCTCCGTATATTCTCCCGAATTCCAATTTCGTCATCCACAATCATCACCTTTTTCAACGGTTAACCTCCTTGCTTTTGGGGATACGAATCATAAATGTGCTGCCTTCCATATAGGTACTTTCCATTTCAACGCCATAAGCTGGTCCAAAATAGAGTCGAATCCGGTGATGTACATTGAGCAGACCAAATCCGCCTTCCTGCTCGTCATCTTGGGGTGAACGGGAACCGGCCGGCTTCTCCAGCTCTTCACGTAATTGTGCCAATCGATCCGCAGACATGCCAATTCCGTTATCCTGTACGGTCAGAATGATGCTATTTTCCTCTACATATCCGTGTATGGATATCAGCCCTTGACCGCGTTTGTTCTTGATCCCATGGTAGAGCGCGTTTTCAATCAGGGGCTGCAGCGTCATCTTCAAAATGGGATAATCCTGAAGCTCACGATCAACGCTGATCTCGTAGGTGAGAATATCGTGGTACCTCATCTGTTGAATAACCAAGTAACTCCGCGCATGTTCAAGCTCGGTTTGAATGGATACCCAGTCGAATCCTTTGTTCAGACTCAAACGAAAGAACTTCGAGAGGGCCTGCACAAGTTTGATTACATTTTCTTTTTTCTCTGCTTCAGCCATCCATAGGATGGATTCCAACGTGTTATACAGGAAATGAGGGTTGATTTGAGCTTGTAGCGTACGTAGTTCAGCTATTTTCACTTGTTCATTCTCTCGAATGCTCTTTTCGATTAGCATTTTGAGCTTATCTAGCATCACGTTGAAGCTTTTACCCAGATCAGCAATTTCGTCCGAGCCGTGTGGTGTGACTTTGGCTTCCAAGTAACCGTTTGCAGCTTTACGCATCTTGTTCATCAGAATCCGGATGGGAAGAATCAGTCGATTATTCAGGAAAAAATATAACGATATCGCAAAGAAAGCACTTAACAAAACCGTAATGATGATCAATTGGCGAATGCTATTGGCCTCTGCAATGATTTCCTGATAAGGAGCTACCCCGATCATTTTCCATCCGGTCTGTTTTGAGGTGCTGTATACAACAAACTGGGGCTTTGATCCTGCTGACAGGATAAAGCTGTCGTGCTGTAGATGTAAAGGGACCGATTGGATCTGATCCATCATGGTTATGGATGCCGGGGTGACATCCGGCCTGAAGAGTGTATTTCCGTATTGATCACTAATATAGAAAAAACCGGAATCCTTAATGGGGGTATTCGTCAAAAAATCATCAATGAATGAATCATTCAAATCAATCACTATGAACCCGATGACCTCATGTGTAATTCGCTCTTTGACCGTGGTTATAATTGAAAGCGCATTCTGTTTAGGGTAAGCAAACCCATCCAGCCTGTTATATTCCGCATAGGCTGCAGAATGAGGGATGCGCAGAATGGCATCCGGATATTGTATTAGATACTTGAAGTACGGGTTACGCAGCGGATTTCGTTCCAGCTTGAACACGCCTTTTCGTTCACTTATGCCTTTTCCATAGAAATTCACGAATGAGATATTAAGTACCTTGTCATACTTGTAGGTTTCCCGATAAAGATTGTATGTCTGAAGGATGGCTTTGGCTTCCGGGTAGGACTCCGATTGAGAATACAAGTATTGAAGCACTTGCGGGTTCTTGCCCAGTTCGAGCAGCCGTTCCGTATCCTCAAACAAGATGTCAATGTTCCTGGCAAGCTGGTCGGCAACCAGCTGTGTTGAGGCCTTGTTATGATTGGATACGACCGTATAGGATTTGTGGTAAGAAATCAATCCAACCACGATCAGTGGCACTGAACTGAGGATGATAAACATGCTGAGTAATTTAAGCCTGAGGCTTGAAGCAATCCATTGAATGAGTTTCAACGTATTCCACTCCATCTGAAGGGATCAAAAATGTATCATTAGTATAACATGATTTTCTAATATGTAAGAGAATCGCTAAATACTACACAATTAAACAAAGAAATTACACTTTTTAAACTCCATTTTTTGAAATTACTAAATTATTACATAAATAAAGTATGAGACTCCATATAAGCTCGGAATGAAAGCGTTCTATAATGTGGTCACACCACAAGGTGAAACGAAAAAAGGGAGGATCACAACATGCGAACCAAAAAAAAGTGGGGACTTGCCATAACATTGGCTATGGTGATGCTAGTCAGCACGGCATGTAGCAGTACCAATGGAGGAGCAGGCTCCGATAATGAAACTTCAACGAGTGGGAATGGCAGTACACCTGCCAGCGCCAAAACAATTACGCTTGGTTTTTCGCAGGTTGGTGCAGAGAGTGGCTGGCGTTCGGCGAATACCAAGTCGATTCAGGATTCAGCCAAAGAAGCAGGTTATGATTTGAAATTCTCCGATGCGCAGCAGAAGCAGGAAAATCAAATTAAAGCTTTGCGATCCTTCATACAACAGAAGGTGACGGTGATTGCTTTTTCCCCTGTTGTAGAATCCGGTTGGGATACCGTATTGAAGGAAGCGAAGGATGCAGGAATTCCCGTGATTTTGACGGACCGTGCTGTGGATTCGCCGGATAAAACCCTCTACAAAACCTTTATTGGCTCCGACTTTGTAGAAGAAGGACGCAAAGCAGGTCAGTGGCTTAGTGACCAATACAAAGACACACAAGACGAAATCAACATTGTTGAGCTGCAGGGTACAACAGGCTCCGCACCAGCGAATGACCGTCAAGAGGGCTTTATGGAATTGATTGCTTCCAATTCGAAGCTTAAAGTGATTGCTTCACAATCGGGTGACTTTACACGTGCCAAAGGCAAAGAAGTCATGCAAGCTTTCCTCAAAGCACATAAAAAAATAGATGTTCTCTATGCACATAATGACGATATGGCACTTGGGGCAATTCAGGCCATTGAAGCGGCAGGATTGAAACCAGGCGTAGATATTACCATTATCTCTGTGGATGCCGTGAAGGATGGTATGCAGGCTGCTGCTGATGGCAAAATCAACTTTATCGTTGAATGTAATCCTTTGTTAGGACCTCAATTAATGGAAGCGGTTCAATCGGTAGTGGACGGGAAAGACATCGAACCCCGAATCGTTACGGATGAGACGACCTTCACATCGGAGCAAGCCAAAGAAGCATTGCCAACACGTGAATATTAAAAGCAGATTCGTATAACACCGAAAAGTCATTTTTCGACCAGGCTGTCGCTAAATGACTTTTTTCCATAACAAAGGAGAGGGTTATATGGCCGAGCAAGCACCCATTTTGCAAATGACAGGCATCACCAAACAATTTCCCGGGGTTAAAGCGCTATCCAGCGTCAGCTTTCGCTTGTTTCCGGGCGAGATTCATGCCTTGATGGGTGAGAATGGAGCGGGGAAGTCGACGCTTATTAAAGTTCTGACTGGCGTTTATTCCATTGATGAAGGAACGGTAACCATGGATAACCGGCATCTTTCGATCTCCGGTCCGCTTGAAGCGCAAAAGGCGGGAATCAGTACCGTTTATCAAGAGGTCAATCTTTGTCCGAACTTAACGGTCGCTGAGAATATTTTCATCGGGCGGGAGCCGATGCGATTTGGCAAAATCAATTGGAAGCAAATGAACAAAGATGCGGAGAACATTCTGCGAGACAGATTACATCTGTCCATAGACGTTAAGGCTCCTTTACAGACCTACTCGGTCGCGATGCAACAACTGATTGCAATTGCAAGAGCACTCAGCATCTCGGCAAAAGTGCTCATATTGGATGAACCCACATCCAGTCTGGACAAAAACGAGGTTCAGCAACTGTTTCGTATTATGCACAAATTAAAGAGTGAAGGTCTCGCAATTCTTTTTGTTACTCATTTTCTTGATCAGGTATACGAAATGTCGGATCGTCTAACGGTGCTCCGTAACGGGGAATTGGAAGGAGAGTACATAGCCGCAGAACTTCCACGCATGGAACTGGTGCTCAAGATGATCGGCAAGGAGCTTGAGGTGCTTGAGGAGCTTCCGAAGGAAGCAGATGCTGCCCAGGCGGAGTCGGGAGAAATGTTAATTACCGCTAAGGCACTTGGACGTAAAGGAGCAATTGAGCCATTTGATCTGGACATTCGCAAAGGAGAAGTCGTTGGCTTGGCTGGATTATTGGGGTCTGGTCGTACTGAGATTGCTCGCCTTTTCTTTGGTGCAGATCGTTCAGATGAAGGCAAGCTGCTCGTTGTAGATACAGGAAGTACGGTCAAGTCTCCGCGTCATGCAATTGATCAGAATATTGCTTTTTGCTCCGAGAACCGTAAAACCGAAGGCATAATCGATGATTTGACCATTCGGGAGAACATTATTCTGGCTTTACAAGCGACACGAGGCTGGTCCAAACCCATCTCACGCAAGAAACAGGATGAGATCGCCGAAAAGTACATCAACCTGTTAAATATCCATCCGAAAAACCCGGAGCATTTAATTAAAAATCTGAGCGGCGGTAATCAGCAAAAGGTGTTGCTTGCACGGTGGCTGCTGATAAACCCCGATCTGTTGATTCTCGATGAACCTACGCGTGGAATTGATATCGGTGCCAAGACTGAGATACAGAAGTTGGTGCTCTCTCTGTCGAAGCAGGGCATGGCCGTGCTGTTCATTTCGTCCGAGCTGGAAGAAGTGATTCGTGTCAGCCACCGGATTGCCGTAATCCGGGACCGCAAAAAAGTGCAAGAACTTAGCGGGGATCAGATCCATCAACAGCAAATCATGAAAGCAATGGCAGGAGGTTAAAGAGATGGCGGGCAAGATGCGTAAACATCATTTGTTTTGGCCGTTATGTATGCTTGGTTTACTTTTAATCTTTAATTTGCTGTACTCTCCGGATTTCTTCTCCCTCGTCATGCGTGAAGGGAATCTGTATGGCAGCTTGATTGATATTCTCAATTTTGGAGCGCCTTTAATTCTGGTATCGATCGGCATGACACTGGTGATTGCGACCGGAGGTATCGATTTGTCCGTGGGCTCCATTGTAGCGATCTCCGGTGCCGTGGCTTGTATGAGCATCAGCAGAGGAGTGGATCAGAGTTCGCTCTGGCTTATGTTGGGTGCACTTGGATTATCTATAGGTCTCTCACTGATCTTGGGCATATGGAATGGGGCGTTGGTTTCGGTTGCCCGAATCCAACCCATTATTGCAACGCTTATTCTGATGGTAGCTGGACGTGGGATTGCGCAATTGATTACGAGTGGACAGATTATTACTGTATCCAACGCGAACTATGCCTATATCGGGGCAGGTTCGCTTGCAGCATTGCCTTTTTCCATCTTCATCGTATTAACTGTGCTGCTTGTTGCCTCATTGCTGACGAGAAAAACGGCACTTGGACTGTTTATCGAATCGGTCGGAAGTAACGCAAACGCGAGCCAACTGGCAGGTATTCGTTCAAAAACAGTTATTCTCACGGTATATGTCTTCTGTGGTCTGTGTGCCGGCATTGCCGGGCTTATTCTCAGCTCGAATGTATCCAGTGCGGATGGCAATAACGCAGGTCTGTGGTATGAACTTGATGCCATTCTTGCTGTAGTCATCGGGGGTACTTCGCTCAATGGTGGTCGTTTCTATCTAATGGGTACCGTCGTTGGAGCACTCATTATCCAAACCTTAACAACGACGATTTATATGATTGGAGTCCCGCCAGAAGTTACGTTGGTTGTCAAAGCCTTTGTAGTACTGGCCGTATGTTTGATTCAATCCGATTCATTCCGCAATTCCATGGTGATCCGTTGGAAAAAACGGAAGTTTCCAGCCGAACAGGGGGTTAACCGCCATGTTTCTTAATCGTAAGTATCTCCCGGTCTTTGTCACCTTCGGTCTGCTGGCTGTGATGTTTGCCATAGGCTCTTTCCGGTATACGGGATTCTTTTCCACACAGGTACTGCTTAATCTTCTCATTGATAACGCATTTCTGATTATCACGGCGATTGGCATGACTTTTGTGATTGTATCGGGAGGAATCGACCTGTCGGTAGGTTCTGTCATTGCGCTGACGACCATCATTAGCGCAAGTCTGGTCGAGAAGCAAGGGTGGTCGCCTGCGATCGTTATACCTATGGTGCTTGTTATGGGTGCGTTGTTTGGCACAGTCATGGGGGCGATCATCCACTATTTTAAAATTCAGCCTTTCATCGTGACACTGGCAGGCATGTTTTTGGCGCGGGGGTTGTGTTATGTCATCAGTCTCGACACCATTACCATTACGAATCCATTTTACACACAGGTTGCGCAGGCGAAAATTTCCCTGCCAGGTGGCAGCTTTGTCTCCATTAATGTGATTATTGCACTGGTCATTGTACTGCTCGCGATCTACCTGGCACATTACACCCGGTTTGGGCGCAACGTTTACGCCATCGGCGGAAGCGAGCAATCCGCGCTGCTCATGGGACTGCCGGTTGCACGTACCAAAATCCTGGTGTACACGTTCAGCGGTTTGTGCTCCGCGCTTGCCGGTGTTGTCTTTACCTTCTATATGTTATCAGGTTATGGATTACACGCCATGGGTCTTGAACTCGATACCATCGCGGCTGTTGTAATAGGAGGCACCTTGTTAACAGGTGGTGTAGGGTATGTGGCGGGAACCTTTATTGGTGTATTGATCCAGGGGGCTATCCAAACTATAATTAGCTTCGAAGGTACGCTCAGCTCATGGTGGACCAAGATTGTGATTGGCCTGATGCTGTTTGTTTTTATTTTGTTCCAACGACTTCTTAGCGGGCGGCGAGTATCCTCGAAATCACTGCATTAAGTTGATCGAATTAAATGATATGACAATGAGATGGGGGATGCGTGAGTGAGAAGACATGTGAACTGGTTGTGTTTGTTCATTCTACTGCTGCTTGTCGGCTGCACAACCCCTGAGTCTGAATCTGTTCCTCCTCCCATCTCGTCTAACAACTTAGAAACTCTTCCCTCCGTTGAGGAATGGATGGAATCAGCGGTAGCAAGGGATACCTCTACGAAACCGATTGTCTTAGGTTTTTCACAACTGGGCAGAGAGAGTGCCTGGCGTCTGGCAAACTCCACGTCTATTCGCAATGCTGCGGCTGAATCGGGAATCTCCCTTGTAATAAAAAATGCAGAACAGTCTCAGACGAAACAGTTCGAGGCTGTTCGGTCGTTCATCAGGCAAAAGGTAGATGTCATTGCCATTGCACCGGTCGTGGAATCGGGCTGGGATGGTATTCTTCAGGAGGCCAGGGATGCAGGTATACCTGTTATCATCGTAGACCGGTCAGTTGATGTCAAAGACACTTCACTTTTTGTGACAACGATTGGATCGGACTTTTATGAGGAAGGTGTGAAGGCCGGGAAGTATATTCAGGATCGGATGCGAAATCATCCGGATTTGATACGGATTGCCGAACTGCAAGGCACGAGTGGTTCTACACCCTCTATCCAGCGTGGCGAGGGCTTTAGAAGCATTTTCGAAACCAGAGCAGATATCATTTTCTCACAAAGTGCTCCTGCCGATTTTACGGAGGACAATGGCAAACAAGTCATGAAAGAATTCCTTCAGGTCCCGGAAGACAAACGGCCGCAGGTTCTTTTTGCCCATAATGATGAAATGGCTTTTGGCGCCATACAAGCGATAGAAGAAGTTGGGCTGAAGCCGGGAGAGGACATTATCATTGTCTCGGTGGACGGCTCCCGCAAAGCACTTGAAATTCTGGCGAGTGGGAAAATCAACGCTGTGGTGGAATGTAACCCGCTGCTTGGTCCTCAGCTTATGCAGGCTACAAAAGAAATTATTGCAGGGCGTACACTCCCGAAGCGCATGGTGCCCCCGGAGGACATCTTTACACAGGAGAGTGCTAAACGGGAGATGTACAACAGGCGATTCTAGAATTCGTGAATAAATAGAACATTTTGGATAAAATTCAATTTACTTTAAATAAACTTATCGTTTATACTGAACTCACCTTGAACTAAAAGCTCTTCTCTATGAGAAAGGACGTAGCGGATTACATACTTTTGAAAGCGCTTTTTTCGAGGGGTGAGAGTTCGATAAAGAGAGGGAGTGTAGAAGGTAGTATGCTGTGAATATATTATGAGGAGGTAATTTTATGTTCAAAGTTAAGCTGGCAAAGGCGGTAATATCTCTCGCACTTTTCGGTACCTTGTTTTCTATTCCGGGGGTGCCTGATGCTCGTGCTGCAGATGCAAGTTGTCCGAATGGTTATGTAGGTCTGACGTTTGATGATGGCCCATCTGGAAATACAACAAACATGCTTAACGCGTTGAAGCAGGCTGGCTTACGGGCAACGATGTTCAATGTTGGACAAAATGCACAAAATAATAAATCTCTGGTTTCTGCACAAGTAGCAGCTGGTATGTGGATTGGCAATCATTCCTATACACATCCAAACATGACTACATTGAACAGTTCTCAGATGTCGTCAGAGATTACTCGGACACAACAGACGATCCAGTCTATTACCGGAAGTTCACCTAAACTGTTCAGACCACCTTACGGTGCGACAAATGCGACCTTGAAATCCGTTGTGAGCCAAAACGGCCTGAAGGAAGTACTGTGGAACGTAGATTCCCAAGACTGGAATGGTGCCAGCGCAGCCCAGATTGTAGCAGCTGTGAATACGATGAAAAGTGGTGACGTCATACTAATGCATGATCAGTACCAGACGACACTTCAGGCCATTCCGCAGATTGCACAAAATCTGAAGAATCGTGGCCTTTGCTCAGGTATGATCTCATCAACTACCGGTCGGGCAGTCGCGCCCGATAATAGCACTACCAATCCCCCGAGTAACGGAACAAAAGTGGAAGCTGAGAACATGACCAAAGGTGGACAATACACCGGCAATATCAGTTCTCCTTTCAATGGTGTGGTCCTTTATGCCAACAATGATTTGGTTAAATACACTCAGAATTTTGCAACGAGCACTCATAATTTCTCGCTTCGTGGAGCTTCAAACAATGCCAACATGGCTAGAGTTGATTTGAAGATTGGCGGACAGACGAAGGGAACCTTTTACTTTGGCGGAAGCGCTCCAGCGGTTTATACCCTGAATAATATCAGCCATGGGACGGGAAATCAGGTCATTGAGTTGGTTGTAACAGCCGATGATGGGACATGGGATATATATATCGATTACTTGGAAATACATTAACAAGCTTAGGTTGATTGAAAAATAATGCACTATAATGAAATCCCGTTGGGTTGACCCAATGGGATTTCATTATGTTTTTTTCCATTTTGTAACACAAAAGTGGAAGGAAAACATTTATAATGGATGAAATTGTATGTGAAGAATCTGGTTTCTATTGAAAAGTTTCATTGAATGGGAGTGAAATCATCAAATGATCATCATGATTAACGGAGCGTTTGGTTCGGGAAAAACTTCTGCAGCTGAAGCACTTCAGCCCTTAATTGCCAACAGCATGATCTACGATCCTGAAGAAATAGGTTATATGCTCAGAAAACTTCTTCCAGAGAATTGTAGAGAGGAAAGGGAACGTACGGATGATTTTCAAGATATCGATTTATGGAAAATTCTAACCGTAAAGACGGCTAAAGAAGTAAAGCAGAAATACAACAGACACTTAATTATCCCCATGACCATCTATAAAGAGGAAAACTTTAATTACATCTATAACGGGTTGAAAGAGATCGATCAGGACATTCATCATTTTTGCCTTACGGCTACAGAAGAGACGATTTATCATCGTTTGGCTAAACGTGGAGATGAGTATGGAGGCTGGCAGTATCAACAAGCACCAAAGTGTGTTGAAGCTTTCAAGGATGAAAAATTTCAAACTCGCATTATTACCGATCATCTGGAGACTAGTGAAATCATAGAACTCATATTGAGGAAGGTCCTATCCAAATAATTATCCTTTTTTATTAAGGAGGATTTTAGGATGATGATTGTACATGTACTCTTAAGAAAAGAGTGGGAAGCCGCGTTGATTAATGGGATTCTAAAATAAAGTCAGAAGATATATGGGAAGATCTGTATAATGAAGGCAGGGAATATCCTCATATTTACGGTGAATTAAATCTAGACGCGGTATTTCATACATATGATGAAGAAATGAACAGAAGAGGATGGAACCTAATTGACGACAGTGACTTTTGAAGAGGTAACCGAACAACACCTCCCTGAAATTAGAGTGATTTATAACTATTATGTAATGAATACAACGATTTCGTTTCATACGGAGGAATTAGATCTTGATCAGATTAAATCCTCTGTCATGAACAAGGATACACGGTATAAAACTTATGTAATTCTTGAAAACAATCAAATGATGGGCTATGTTCTGATAACCCAGTATAAGAGTAAACAGGCATATGACATTTGTGGTGAAGTCACTATATATTTGAAGCCCGATATTTTGGGAAAAGGCTTAGGGAAACAAGCACTACGTTTTATTGAGAAGATTGCAAAAGAACAAGGGTTTCATACCTTAATTGCGACGATTTGCATGGAGAATACAAGAAGTAAATCATTATTTGAGAGAAATGGTTATGAACAATGTGCTCTCTTTAAAGAGATTGGATATAAATTCGATAGAAAGCTGGATATCGGAAGTTTCCAAAAGATATTGTAAGGAGAATAGAGAATGAGTAGAAACCTATATATTATATCTGGCCCCCCTGGAGTAGGGAAATCTACAACTTCCAAGCTGCTGGTTCAGACTTTAGATAAAAGTGCTTATATTTCAGGAGATGCGGTTAGTCACTTTCCGGTCAAAGGGCGAGGTAAACCCTGGCTTGATAAGGATACAAACGACTTAACTTGGAAAAATATATCTAGTCTAGTGAAAAACTTATTGGATTATAAATACGATGTTGTTCTGGACTATGTGGCCCTTCCGGAAGACATTGATGGATTAATGGCAGAATTGGCAGACTATCATGTTCGCATAATCTATGTTGTATTAATGGTTGATCGTCAAACCATTATTCGTAGAGACCGTCTAAGAGCAGAAGAATATCAAATGAAAGAAAGAAGTATAATTCTGCTGGATGAGTTTGAAAATCATCCCGATCTGAGAGTAGATAACAAGCTGTATACTAATTATTTTACAGAAGAACAATTACCTGAAATAGTAAGTGGAATTATAAATAATGAGAAGTATCGATTGAAATAACTGTACTGTTATTATGCTTCGAAATGAAAATGATAAGAGGGTGAACAGATGAACAGAGGAATACGTTTTGAAATCCCAAACGCCTATGGTCGCTTTCTTGGGGAGATTTTAAAACCAATGGAAGTATCTAATTTCGATTGGTTTATTGGTGAGGAGGAGTCCTATTTCGTTGTTGATGATACGTTAGGGGATGATCTTTTTCCGGATGTGATTATGGGTATGAATGGAGAAGAATTACAGAAGATTATTGATGACAACGAGTATTATTTAATATTTGCGAATTTAAAAGCATTTCCAAAAGGCTCACAAATAACAGATATTATCACCTATGAAGATTATGTGGAGAGTGACTGTCAGATGGTTCTTCTTGTGATCGATAGTACCTACGTCACGGTTTATTGTAAAGATTTAGAGAAAGTCGAGGAATTATATAATCATATAAATAGACAGGGATTTGAATCTCTCGCATATTTAACGGATGAGAATGATGCTAGGACAAAACTATCGGTCTGGTGATAAAGGAGCATGGGATTAATAGCGATGAGTTAGGTGTTAACGCTAACGAACCTGACACGTCTTATTCGGGAATTTGAAACGCCCTCCGAAATCTAAGGAACCTGAGACACGCTATACCAGGTAAAATAGCCTTTTGTAGCGTTTTTATCAGATGATTTTGGAAAATAAGATGTCTCATGTTCCTTACAATTTTAAAAGAGGACGTGAAGGCCGAATAAGATGTCCTGTGTTCCTTAGAAAATCGCCTGGCGATTCGCCAGCATCAGTCACTCTGAACTTCAGCAATTTTCGGACGGTAAGCTGGCACCCATCACTGTTTACTTGCCTGAGTTTTCAGACACGCTCTAGTCCGTTTCCCTATGATATTTGAATGTTTATGAATACGATTACATCTTTATGAAGCAGGGGAATTGCCTTGTCTGATTACTATTGGGATGACCAAATTGAATATCTGAGAAATATGCGGTGGCTTTACTATAACGATGATTATCTTGAATTTTTGTTTTTGGTTCAACGTGTATGGAAGATTAAAAATTTAGTAGATATTATCAACTTGGTTAACCTATGCTCCGAACATGAAAATTACATCGGGAATTGTGACGAGATAGGTGTACTGCTTTTATTACACATAAGGAGGTACACATGATGATATATAGGAGAAAAACCTATATTATTGCGACTTCTTTTGTAGATGAGTTTAATGCTCTGTTTAATGATATTTTGCTGCCATCCCAGTTGAAATACGGATCAAGACTTATTGGGAGATGGCACACAACAATCGATGATGAAACCAGCGAAATTTTTGCGATGTGGGAATACGATACCTTTGAACAATACGAAGAGATTGAGAAAAAGATAAAATCAGATACAGAACACGTAATGCGAGTTCAAGCCCGTTTTGATCAGATTGGAAGACATCGGTATAAAGATGTATTTCGAGAAGAGATTAGGCAAGCGTTTTTCACATCGACAGTAGAGCGCGAACAAACGATTTTGAAGTGAATGAAGAAGGAGTTGAGAGAAAGATGGAGACAGAACGACTTATATTTCGGAAATATACCAAAAATGATTTTGATTTACTTTTTGAGATGACTCGTGAGCCAAATATGATGAAATTTATAAGACATGGAGGACCCTGGACCAAGGAAGAAACCATGCAAAGCCTGGAAAAGTTCATCAACTGGAATAAAGACGATAAAGGGCTGTTCCTCGCATTTAACAAAGAGGATAACAAGTTAATTGGAACCTCTGGACTGATTCCTCAAATCATTGAAGGCAATGATGAGCTTGAAGTTGGTTACTGGGTTGTAGAGCAATACTGGGGAATGGGTTATGGTTATGAACAAGCAAAAGCGTGGAAAGAATATGGCATGGATCACTTGAAGCAGAAAAGATTAATATCGTTAATTCAACATGGCAATGTGGGTTCTATGAAAGTCGCGCAAAAGAATGGTATGAAACACGAGAAGGACGTAGATATAATTGGGAAAAATGTAGCAGTATACTCGATTGAGGTGAAGTGAATATGACTCCATTTCCTGAACTAGAAACCAAAAGATTGCTGTTAAGAGAGATTAAACAGAGTGATTCCCAAGACATATTTCATATTTTTTCTTCAGATGAAGTTACAAGATTCTACGATGTAGAAAGTTTCACAACTATAAAACAAGCAGAAGTACTTATACAAAGGTGGAAAGAACGATTCGAAAATGGTCAGGTGATCCGCTGGGGAATTGCTTTGAAATCGGACAACAGAATTATTGGAACATGCGGATTTCATGGTTGGATGAAACAACATCATAAAGCTGTGTTGGGATATGAGTTAGCACCAGAGTTCTGGCGGCAGGGTTACATGACCGAGGTAACTCAGAAAATCGTTGAATATGGATTCAAGAATCTTGAATTAAACAGAATTGAAGCATTTGTCGAGCCAGAGAACGCGGGATCAAGGAAGTTACTTGAGAAAATTGGGTTCAGTGAAGAAGGCATATTGAAAGAACATTATTATTGGAAAAATCGATTTGTTGATAATGTCATCTATGCAATTTTGAAGAAAGAATATGTATGAGAATCCGAATTATTGGATCTTGCGGTAGTGGGAAATCAACATTAGCCCAAGAATTGTCGGATCAATACGGTGTTCCTTCTTATGAATTAGACAATCTCATCTGGGACAGAAGTGCCGAAAATCTGAGATATCCTGAACATGTTAGGGATGAAACCCTCCAATCTATTGTCAGTTCCGAAACTTGGATCATAGAAGGAGTACAGTGCAAAGATTGGACAATAAAGTCCATCCAGGAAGCGGATTTGATTTTTGTATTAGCTCCAAATGTTTTCATTAGAGATTATCGGATCATAAAAAGGTTTGTATTGTCCAGAATGGGTTTGCAACCGTGGAATTACAAGCAGTCATTCAAGAACTTATGCAAGATGATTGTGAAATGGAACCATCAATATAATATAAAAGAAGTTATATGTACAATTAACAAAAACCATAAGACTGCAACAATCACGAAGAATAAAAAACAAGCGATACAGTTGATTGAACATCATTTGGAAGTGGTTGTAAGTGAGAGTGAAAAGAACCTTAGAGGTAATCAAAGATTATCGAAAGAGGAGATACAGTGGTGAATATAAAGATACAACCAGTCACACGAGAGAATTGGGAAGAGGCGCTGAAGATCTCTTTGTATGAACACCAAGTCTCATTAGTTCCATCTGTTATTGAGGGGATCGCTTACGCCTATATAAAACCGTGGGATGAAGCATTTGATCCTTACGTACTTGAGATTGATGGGGAGGTATTTGGTTTCTTTTATCTGAGTTACACTCCCGATAGTACAGATAATTACTGGATTGGTGGTTTTCAAATCGATCAATCCTATCAAGGCAAAGGAATGGGAAAGCGCGCTATAAGAGCCATTCTAGATTACATTACAAAACAGCATCCGTTGTGCAAGGTTATTTCATTAACGGTTGAACGTGATAACGAAATAGCACAGAATTTGTATAAGAGCATGTCCTTCATTAGTGAGAACAGAACCAATTCAGATGATGAAGTGATCTACAGGTTGGAAATAAAATAAGAAATTTGAATAGTGTAAAGATTACATGTGATGACTTTCTAAATGAGGGGACTTAAACAATGAATCGTATGAATCATGAAGAAGAATTACAAATCGCATTTGATGATCATGAAGAAGACTACAAAAACGTTTGTAATAACTTATATAACTATAACGTCTCTGAAACAAATGGGTTATTAAAGAAGCCTGGAAAGACAATAAATCTTTTTTTACGGAACAAGACAGGTAAGGCAGTTGGTGGGATCTTCTGTGCTACATATTGTGAAACATTATATATTGATAATTTTTGGATAGATGAGGAACACAGAAAGAAAGGATATGGGAAGTCTTTAATCATGCAAGCAGAAAGCATGGCTTCTGAATTAGGATGTAAGCTTGCACACACAAGCACATTTTCATATCAATCACCGAAATTCTATCAAAAAATGGGCTATGAAGTGTTTGGATTAATTGATGAGTATCCTAATGGAATCATTCAATATTTTATGAAAAAAAGATTATAAGACGAAAGATGAATTTTAGAGAAACAAAAGGATGGCGGAAAGTATGCGAGCCACAAGGGAGTTTTATATATCACTGAATTTAATGATCTCGAAAGAGAGATAAAACGAAATAAAGAGGAGAGCTGCATGATATGCCGAGAAAACTCAATTCAATATGAATATTATCGGAATCGAAAAACGAAAGAAAAACAACATAAAGTGAATTCAATTACAAAAAGTGTGGTATCCGCATTGGTGGGAATAGCTATAGAACAGGGCTACATTGAGAATGAGGATATTCCAATTGTGAATTATTTTAACGATCTGGATGATATGCAAAAAGGGGATTACGATTAAGCATCTGTTAACGATGTCCTCGGGCCTACACTATCCGGGGAATGAAGCGATGATTCCATCTAGGAATTGGACGGAATTTGTTCTTGAGCAGCCTGTTGAATTCGAACCTGGAGTTCAAATGAAATATAGTTGCGGGAGTTCGCATATACTTAGCGCCATATTGCAGAAGGCGACTGGTATGAACACTTTGGAATTTGCAAAAAAGTACTTGTTTGCACCTCAAGGCATTAGCGATTTCCATTGGTATCAGGATACACAAGGGATTGCCATAGGTGGTTTTGGTTTGCGAATGAAGATTGAAGATATGTTGAATTTTGGGGTGATACGCTCAGAATGGAGCGTGGAATTCGAAACAACTCATCTCTGCTGACTGGATTGCTAGAAGTGTAAGTCTTTCTCTTACTTCCGAAACCTTATATAGCTACCACTGGCGCATAATGAAAAGTAACAAGGAAGAATGCGCTGAAAATAAAACGTTTTATGCTATGGGTATGGGCGGAGGAAGAGAGCAATATATCTTTGTTAACCAAAAGCGAGGATTGGTTGCGGTATTCACAACGATTATATCCGAAGATAGCTTGTTACCACTTCAATGGTTTAACAATTATATATTGAAAGAATAGTTGTTTATGGGAGAGATAACATGAGCCACTGGTTTGATCTAGATGAACTTGATCCGGAGTTAATCAAATTTGCAGTTATGATCGCTAAATACAATAATAAATTCATCATTATAAAAAATAGGAAAAGAGGAGGTTGGGAGATCCCAGGAGGCAACAAAGAAATAGGGGAAACCATTTTACACACGGCAAGTCGAGAACTCTATGAAGAGACAGGGGCAGTACACTTCGAATTAATACCTTATGGTGTATATGAATGGAATGGGAGCTTTGGTATGGTTTCTTATGCTGAGGTTAAATTGCTGGAGAGCTTACCGGAGTCTGAAATCGATGAAATAAAGCTTGTGGATGTATTACCTGAAGGGATGAACTTCGGAGATATGTTTTATCGTTTCTCAGACAGATGGGATGGACTTGAGAACCATAAGCTTAAGAAATACACTATCGAAATAAATCATTTGAATGAGTTACCTGAAATTAAAATAAGCTAGTTTTAGTTGGAGGAACTCTGTTTTGAAACTAAAGGAGATGAAAAGAACTAGTGAATAAGAATAAGGGACTCATCATGTCACTATTACTTTTATTGCTTTTAATTTTGTTATGGAATTCCTTTCGAACTTCAATTTTTGAAGCAGTTACTGTTCAAAAGATTAGTGAAAATGAAATGACTGTAATTAATTTTAATAATCTTGAAAGAACAATAGCCGTTCCAATGGATATGTCAAAACTAATTGAAGAGAACAAGGAATACACTATTTTGTACGATAAAAGGGTCTTTGATAAATACAGACTTCGATCAATAAAGCCATAGGATCTTAGAAATAACATGGGGAAGGAGAGATGGCAACAATCATGATAACGTATAGAACGTTGACCCTTGATGATGTGAATCAGCTGCAGGAAATAGATCGCTCGGAACATATTGATCTCATTTATGAAATGAGAGAGAACCGATTGGTTGAACTTGAACAAAATCATGAATGCTCAAACTGGGATGAGATGCTTTTGAAAGAGATTCAAAATCGATATGTGTACGAATTAGAACAAGGTGGCATGGCATATGGCGCGTTTGCTGAGGATCAATTAATCGGATTTGGTGTGCTGGCACATCAATATAGAGGAAAAGAACGAAATCGATTACAAGTTGACTTGATGTATGTCTCACGCTGGTACAGAAGACAAGGTATTGGAAAACGTATTCTAAACGAGTTAGGTGAAGAGGCTAAGAAACGTGGCGCACAGTATCTGTATATCTCCTCCACAGAGACGAAATCAGCGGTATCCTTTTATAAAAGTCAGGGCAGTCAGATTGCAAGCGAGATTGATCAAGAACTTTATGACAAAGAGCCGAAAGATATACACATGATAAAGGAGCTGGGCACATGACAACGGTTGGGATACTCGGAACCATTCATAATCCAGAACTCAGAGAGCGATATCATTGTTCTCTTTCCCTTTACAAGAATGTGATAACTGAGTTTAAACCAGATCTCATTTGTGGTGAAGTTCATCCGCAGAGTTGGTTGAGGTATCTGAAGGACAAACATGATAGAGGATACTGGGGAGAACCAGCCAGTGAGTATTGGGAATTGGTCTTCCCTTTATGCGAGGAGCATAACATCCCATTTGTCCCTATTGACTGGTTTGAATTGGATGTCTGGAATGCTTTTGATCCATTCAACGGTTATTCGGACGTGGAACGCAAAGAACTTGAACAACGGGATGATCATTGGTTTGCAGAGCAAATGGAGACGTATCAGTTTGGCGAGATTCCTTTTAATTCAAAGGAGTTCGATCGTGTAACCAGACAAAAATATGAATGGTTGCATCAGGTAAACGCGAAGGCACAGAACTTTCGCTGGGTGGTCCGTAATCAGATTATGATTCAAAGAGTCAAAAATACAATTGAAGCTCATCCAGGAAAACGAATCCTCTGTATCGTTGGAGCCGATCACAATTACATCTTCCAAGAAGAGCTGATGATAGAACCCGTTGAATTGTTGTATCCGTTACGATAAAGGAACCGTTGGTAGAATTACAAATGAAACTTATTATTTAAGGAGCATTACATGCGCAAAAAAATACGTAAAACACTCAAGTACAGCATATTCAGTATTATTTTAATAGTTATAGTAGCTCTGATATTTCCCACATGGACACCCAAAATTAAAGGTGAAAACAGCATCAGCATGTTAGAACAGGTCGAAATTAACGGTACAGGACATGAAGTCATGATCAGGGGTGTTGATCGGACTAACCCTATCCTGATTTTTGTGCATGGTGGGCCAGGATGCTCGGAGATTCCATACGTAAGGAAGTATCAGAAAGAGCTTGAGCAACACTTCACGGTGGTGCATTACGATCAACGTGGGAGTGGGAAGTCCTATCACTTTTTTGAAGATTACTCGAATCTCACAACAGATGTATTAGTAGATGATTTGTTAGCGTTAAGGGATTATGTATCTAAGGAGTTAGGTCAAGAGAAGGTTATATTAATCGGTCATTCATTTGGTACATACATCGGGATGAAAGCTGCGGCTAAAGCACCTACTCAGTTTCACGCTTATATAGGGATTGGACAGATGGCGAATACACTTCAGAGCGAACTGGAAAGTTTGGAGTACACGTACGAGCAAGCGAAACAAGCCGGTAATGAAGATGATGTTAAAAAACTGGAGCTAATCCGCAGCTCGATCGAGCAAGGAAAGGAACTTACGCCTAGAATTTTGTTGCAAAAGTACGGTGGTGCAGCCAGACTCATCAACGAGAATAGAGATTATATTTCAGGATTCCTTTTAAATCCCGAATATAATGGGCTGGATATGATTCGCTTTTATTCAGGGATGTTCAGTTCACAAGACATCTTACTGAGGGAAGCATTTGATCAAAATTTACCTGATATTGTTGATCATCTGGAGATTCCTACCTATTTTGTAACGGGTAAATATGATTATATGACCACTGCAAATGCAGCACGTGATTATTTTGACGTATTGGATGCACCGATCAAAGACTTCATTGTATTCAACGAGTCGGCGCATTACCCACAGTTTGAAGAGAAAGAAAAATTCGTAAAGTGGTTAAATGAGCTATTTTAATATGCATTGAGAGGAGCAAGATCATATTGTTAAATGAATTCATTGAGCTTGAAGAAGAGAGTGATGAGAGTTACCGGTGTTACACTCTGCAAAATACTGTGCAAATATTTAAACACTGCATACAGGATGAGGATTTAAATGACGTTCGAATATATGTGTCTACTAATACACCGTTAGATTCAGTTGTTCATAATATAGAAGACTACATTAAGTGGTTTTCAACGTGTGAGACTGTCTTTCGAGAATATTATGAGAATGAACTTCATGAAAAGGTACATCAGAATTGGTTTAATGAGATTGAAGTCTATCGTGTGGATATCACATTTAACAGTGTAACCGACTACGGCGCAACAATATCTTGCGGAGATCATATTTTGCGCGATCACATTATGATTATTGATTTTGATAGAGAACAAATCCAAGCAATCCACTTAAACGGATAGATGGATTATTTTGTAGTAAATAGTCACAAAAAACAATAAAGATATCGCTTTATTTTCCATAAATGTGTTATTATGTTTTTGTTGGACGAAGAATTCATTTGTTTGATCGATTAGAGAGAGGAGGCACGTATTCTCGATCATTCAATCTGTATGCATAGATTAACTGCACTGCTTGTTAAAAATAATAGAATAAGCGGAGGTATGGTTATGTTCAAAAAATGGAAGAAATTTGGCATCAGCGGCTTGGCACTGGTATTAGTGGCTGCGGTAGCCTTTACGGGATGGAGCGCTAAAGCATCAGCAGCGGACGCTTCGCAAATAGTGTCTGAGATGGGTGCAGGATGGAATCTTGGCAATCAGCTGGAAGCAGCGGTGAACGGTACACCGAATGAGACAGCTTGGGGCAATCCTACGGTAACTCCAGAGTTAATCAAAAAGGTAAAAGCGGCAGGCTTCAAATCCATTCGTATTCCCGTTTCCTATTTGAGTAACATTGGAAGCGCTCCCAATTATACAATCAATGCGGCATGGCTGAATCGAATTCAGCAAGTCGTGGATTATGCGTACAATGAAGGTCTGTATGTGATCATCAATATTCATGGTGATGGGTTTAATTCCGTACAGGGTGGATGGCTACTCGTGAATGGTGGCAATCAGACTGCCATTAAGGAAAAATATAAGAAGGTGTGGCAGCAGGTTGCCACCAAGTTTAGCAACTACAATGATCGTCTTATTTTTGAATCCATGAACGAAGTATTCGATGGTACCTATGGCAATCCAAACTCGGCCTATTACGCCAATCTGAACGCATACAATCAAATCTTCGTGGATACGGTTCGTCAGACTGGAGGTAACAACAATGCCAGATGGTTGCTGATTCCAGGCTGGAATACCAATATTGACTACACTGTTGGTAATTATGGCTTTGCTCTTCCAACAGATAATTACAGATCCTCAGCTATTCCTAGTTCGCAGAAGAGAATCATGATCTCAGCACACTATTACTCTCCGTGGGATTTTGCAGGTGAGGAAAACGGCAATATCACACAGTGGGGTGCAACTTCTACGAACCCTGCCAAAAAGTCTACTTGGGGCCAAGAGGATTATCTTGAATCGCAGTTTAAGTCCATGTACGACAAATTTGTGACTCAGGGCTATCCCGTAGTGATTGGTGAGTTCGGTTCCATTGATAAAACGTCCTATGATTCCAGCAACAATGTCTATCGTGCTGCTTACGCCAAAGCAGTTACAGCAAAAGCCAAGAAATACAAAATGGTTCCTGTTTATTGGGATAACGGGCATAACGGTCAACATGGATTCGCCTTGTTTAACCGTTCAAACAAAACCGTGACGCAGCAAAATATCATTAATGCCATCATGCAAGGTATGCAATAAATTACTGTCTGGCTGTATCCGTGTAAACGGCGTGTTCCTGTAAAAGGGACATGCCGTTTTTTTGTGCTACTGGAGATGAAGATGAACAACATTTACCAATGCATTTTACATAAGCCACATACAGAATTCATTAAATCCCACAATAGCTTTTATATACTTAATTTGCTTGATATAGCGAACTAAAAGGACTAGGTGGTAGACAGAATGTTAAAAAAACGTGATTTGCAGGAATGCCTTTCACTGTACAGCTTAATGATGGACCCCGCAGTCTCTCCTTACGTTCGTTATCAATGCCAATCGTATGAAGAATATCTATTCCTGACCAAACAATTGATGGTCGAAGAAGAGCAAAAGACAGTGATTTCCCGAACGATTTTGAATGAAACAGGGCAGCCTATTGGAACCATTGATCTATATCATATTGAGCATCAAAGCGGTTTTTTAGCCACTTGGATTGGTTCACCGTTTTTTGGAAACGGGTATAGCCAAAGAGCCAAATCAGCCTTTTTTGTTGAATTGTTTCTGGAACATGGGATTGAAACGGTATTTATGAAGATACGCAAGCAGAATATAAGATCCAGAAAAGCGGTACAAAAACTGCCTTATGTGAAGTTAGCCAATGATGTGTATCCAGATGTATATCAACGGATTAATTTGAATGAACAGATGTATGATCTGTATTATGTTGAACGGTCAGCCTTTTTCGAAAATAGTATGGATCTGCACCAAGTGGTAGCTACGTAACTTATTCAGAGAGCGTCAACAGCGGCGTCAGTGATGACGCCGCTATTTGATATGATGATATAGGAACGGACCGTTAATATAACATGCAGGAATATGGACTAGAGAATCGAAAGACATTAAGTAGATAACCTCATAAAAAGTGGACGGTTAATCAAGGAGGCATGAAATGAATAATATTAACAAGATTTTGGGTGTAGTCCTCATGCTTGGCAGTGTGTTTATTTCAACGATGGACAGAATTTCAATCCGAGTCTCTGTCGCTATAGTAGAAGCAGGATATGCGTCAGGAGGGACGAACGTACCCCAGTTTGCTCAGATGAACGAGCATCCAACAGGTTTACTCGTATACTTCATGTTTTTTGTTGGATTCATACTATTGGTGGCGGGATTCCCGGGGAGTTATAAGAAAAATCGTAATCATGGGTATAACAAGGAAGTTTAGCTTGAGGAGGGATGAAAGTGGCCCAACAGGAGGAAGTGTTATCAGGAGGTAATGTGAATCAGGTCGTCAGAATAGGTGAGACGGTTCGCCGGCATGTGAAGCCAAATCCATATGTGGTTGAACTGCTTTTACATCTCGAAAAAGTTGGTTATGATCATGCCCCTCGATTTCTGGGAATAGATGAACAGGGGAGAGAAACGCTCTCTTACCTCGAAGGCATCGTTCCAGGCAATGACTACCCTGATCTAGAAGAGTATATGTGGTCAGACGAATCTTTGATTGAAGTCGCAAAACTGTTGAGAAGTTACCATGATGCGACCATTGGATTTACAACAACATCAGTATCAACGAACAGATATCCAGGCATAACAGAAGATGAAGTTGTATGTCATAACGATTTTGCGCCGTATAATGTGGTGTACAAGGATGGCCGTCCTCAAGGCATTATTGATTTTGATATGGCGGGTCCGGGTCCGCGAATGTGGGATATCGCCTATGTCTTGTATACGTCCGTTCCACTCGCAAATTTCTCACCAGAGATGGACGGAAAGGGTGTAATGCCATACGTCAGCCAGGCACACGGAACTGTACGAAAAGAACGGATTGCCTTATTCATGGCTACGTACGGGCTGAGTGTTCCAGCAGATTTGAAGGATTGGGTCATATCACGTATCCGTTTCATGTGTAAAACACTGACTGATCGTGCGGCTGATGGAGATGTCGCTTTTATGAAGATGGTCGAAGAGGGGCATCTGGCCCACTATGAGAAAGAAGTCATTTTTCTTGAAAACCATTGGGATGAATGGGTTTGAAAGGTAATGCTAATGGACCGCGTGATAGCCTACGGGCTGGACAGCGGTTTTTTTGTTTTCATCTTTCAAATCCCTATAAATTCCTTTCTAATCATTTTCAACAATTGTGATCAACAATACAGCAATATAGTTCAGATTAGATCGAAATAACTGTGATACAATTCATTGTAAAGCGCTATCATTGTAAATTATTAAACTATATTGCTTTTTATATTCTGGGAAGGGAGATCTTACTGATGCTAACCATACACACCCCGACGAATATTGCTTTGCAGGAAAATGAAGTTTATGTGCGATCAGAAGCAGATAATTTTCAGGATGAATGGCCTGTTCATACGCATAATGGGTATGAGATACATTATTTTATTCAAGGAGATGCAACCTTTTTAATCGGTGACCGAATATATAAGCCGCTGCCTGGAGATATGTTTATATTCAGAGGCGGTGTGCCCCACCGAATCAATCCTTCAAGAGAAATGGTGTACAAGCGAAGTTTTGTCAATTTCACGGAATTATTGCTTTTGGACATGCTTGCTGTCAGTCAGTTGGAGAATCTGATGTCCATATTCCGTCATCCCAATGGGTTATTGGTGCATTGGCCTCCGGAGGAGCGTGAGTATATCACAGCTATATTTAAGGGAATCAAGGAGGAGATGGGGGCAGGAAATACAGGGTACAAAACAATGGTCAAATTAAGTCTTACCCAATTGCTACTGCGGATTTACCGGAAAACAACTAGTGAGCAATCCGCCAATCCTATCTTATGTTCTTCCCAGAAGCAGACAAGCGTAAGCCGGGTTCTTCATTATTTAAACCAGAACTATACGGAGAATGTTTCATTGGATGAACTGTCCAAAACACTCCATTTGAATAAATACTACATTTGTCATTCTTTCAAAGAGACGACGGGATATACCATAAGCAACTATGTTATACGGAAAAGAGTTGCAGAGGCCAAAAAATTGTTGCTGTCTACGGATGCACCGATTTTGTCCATATCTGAGACGCTAGGTTTTAACACACCTGTATATTTTAGCAGGGCCTTTAAACAATATGTGGGTGTATCACCACAGTTATTCCGTAAAAGTGAATTGCTCAACGAAGCCAAAATTCATTAGAACCTTCCAAGGAGATGTTGATATGACAAGAAGAACAACGTTTAAGCTCATCACTAGCATGGTATTGGTCATGTTACTCATCGTATTGACTGCTTGCGGAAAATCAGGTACCAATGCTAATCCAAAACAAACAACCCTGGATTTCCTGTGGTTCTCTGACGGAAAAGAAGGAGAAGTCATCAAGGAAATCATTAAAGATTATGAGCAGACCAATACCAAGGTTAAAATCAACCTGATTGAAGTTGGCTTCAAGGATATCCAAACCAAATTAAAAACAATGTTATCCGGTGGAAAGCCACCTGCTCTGAGCCGGGTCACGGATACCGGATCATTTGCTAATCAGGCGGTTGATCTGACACCTTACGTGGACAATGCGGACCAATTCGAGGATCAATTTATTGACTCACTTAAACCTTATTATGTTATTAATGACAAGCTGGTAGCGGCGCCTATGGATGTTACAGCGAATGGGCTTATTTATAACAAAACCTTATTTGATAAAGCGGGCGTCAAAGTACCGACCTCTCCTGACCAGGTATGGACGTGGGATGAATACACAGCTGCGTTAAAAGAGGTTATGGACAAAGGCGGAGCACGTTATGGCATGGTATGGGATGTCACACCGCATAGATGGTCCACTCTTTTGTATCAGAATGGCGGAAGCATCTTAACAGAGGATGGCACTGCAGCAGCGATTAACAGTGAAGCCGGAATCCGTAGCATGGAGCAGTTCAAGCAGCTTCATCAAGAAGGTATCATGCCCGAATCCGTATGGCTCGGAGGGGAAAATCCGAACAACCTGTTCCGTTCCGGGACGGTGGCTACCCACTGGGCTGGCAACTGGATGATCAGCAATTACAAGGATATCACCGATTTTGAATGGGGAGTCACCTATATGCCAAAAGGAACACAACGTTCTTCAGTGCCAGGCGGGAAGTTTCTGATGGCATTCAAAGGCAGCGGATATGAGCAGGAGGCGGCAGAATTTATTGAATACTTAACGTCCAAAGAAGTGAATTCAAAATATAACCAAGAATCATTGTTTATGAGTCCGCGGAAGGACAGCTCTGTATTGAATTATGAATTCGGCAAGGAGATGTTTGAAATTTTCGCAGATGAACTGAAGAACAGTTCGCCTCTTGCAGCTAATGACTGGTCCAGACAGACCATTATATCCAAAATTTCAACGGACCTAAAAAATAATATTGTTGAGGTTTTATCCGATAAGGCAACTCCGCAGGAGGCATTGGATCGAACAGCCAAGCTGATTAACGAGGCTATTGGCAGTCAATAAACGTAAAGCCATGTGGTTAATTCGTATACGGGGGCTTAGCGATTCCTGTAAAGCCTCCCTTTCGAATAACGCATAAGGAAGGGGCAAGCAGATGAGTGAAGGACAACGATTAAACAAAAATACGCTGGCAAAACAGAACAGGAAGCTCATTATTGCTCCTTATCTGTTTATACTACCCAACCTCCTGATCTTTGGAACTTTTATCGTATTTCCCTCTTTATTGGGCCTCTATTATTCCTTTCATGTCTATGATGGATTGAACCCAATGAAGTTCAACGGGCTGGATAATTATATCAAAATTATAGGGGATCGGGAATTTTGGTCGACCATCGGACGAACGGGGATTTATGCAGCGATTGTTGTCCCGCTAATATATGCAGCAGCGTTAGGCATTGCTTTGCTGCTTGCGCGCGAGATTAGAATGCGCGGGTTCTTCAGGGCCGTATTTTACTGGCCGACCATGATTTCTTACATTATCGTTGGATTGACCTGGAAGTGGATTTTCGGAGATTCATTTGGCATTTTGAATCATCTGTTAACCGTGGTTGGTGTGGAACCTGTCGGCTTTTTAACCTCTTCCTTTTGGGCAAATACGGCTGTAATCATCGCGACAGTATGGTCACGTGCAGGCTTTTTCATGGTCATTTTTATCGCGGGTTTGCAGGCTATACCTACGGATTATTATGAGGCTGCCCGCTTGGATGGGGCAACGGGAATGAAGGTGTTCCGCTATATCACGCTCCCGCTTTTGAAGCCGACAAGCTTGCTTGTTGTTATGCTGACTCTGATTGACGCGTTCAAAGCATTTCCACTTATGTTTGCGCTTACAGGTGGTGGTCCGGGCAAAGATACTACCTATATTGTTCAATATATTTATGAGATTGGCTTTAACAGACAGGAGCTCGGTCTGGCCAGTGCGATGTCGGTGATACTGTTTATCCTTATTGGTGGATTCTCGGCTCTGCAATTCCGTCTATCGAAAGGAGGGGCTACGTAATGGTAATGAAGCCTATGGTCAAAATCTTCATCTACAGTCTGTTAAGTGTTGCCGCAGTGGTGTGGCTCCTGCCTGTCCTGTGGGTCGTGATTTCTTCTCTAAAAACGAATAGCGATCTGTACAGCTTCCCTCCCAAGTTATGGCCGCAGCCAATCACCTTCGAGCATTTCAAGGAGGCATTCAGTAAAGGCGATTTTGGCTTGTATTTTATGAATAGTACAATCGTAACTGTAAGCTCAACGCTGCTACTGTTATTGATTAACTCCATGGCAGGTTTTGCATTGGCGAAATATCGCTTCCGCGGAAGCGCGATCATATTAATTGCTTTTGTCTCAACACTCATGATTCCGATTGAGGTAATTATGATCCCTATATTCAAAGTGCTGAGTGCACTGGGGTTGTATAATAGCCTACTCGCGATTATTATCCCGCCAGCAGCAACCCCAACAGGTGTGTTCCTTATGCGGCAGTATTTGTTGTCCGTACCGGACGAGCTGTTGGAAGCTGCCCGGATGGATGGAGCGGGCGAATGGAAAATTTACTGGAGCATTATTCTTCCGATAGCGAAGCCGATTCTTGCGGTGCTTGCAATCTTCTCCTTCATGTGGAGATGGGATGATTTTGTATGGCCGTTAATTGCGATTAGTGATCCATCGAAATATACGATTCAGCTTGCGCTCTCTAATTTTATTGGTGAATACAACGTGGATTGGGGAAGTTTGCTTGCGATGTCCGTCATCACGATGCTTCCGGTACTGATTGTTTTTATGGTTTTCCAGCGGTATTTTGTCAGCGGTATGATTACTTCAGGAATGAAAGGATGAGTTGAATGTCAGATACCACCCGGAGTGGGATGGATACCTTGAATTATAAACCTATGAAATTAGGTCACAATCAGGTCATTAATCATTGGATGATCAGCGGCATATATACAAAGCCTGTTGCCTTTGTTCCAACAACGATGGAGGGAGATATTAATGATTGGCTTATTGATGGTTTTGCCATTCATGAGAATCCATGCAGAAAGGAATTTGTAGAACATAGGAGAACGCAGCCTGTGAACCGATTTTTTGATCAATGGAGCGAGTTTCCTAGCCCGGGAGACGATTTCGTTGGAGAAGAGAACGGAATGCCTTGGGCACTGTATTCTCCTTGGAATAATCCACGGGTGGAGCAATCAGGATTTTGGTTTGTACCGACACATCTGCGCAGTTACGCGGCTACAAGACTCATTTCTCCGACTGCTCATACCGCTTCTTTGCGGATTAAGACCTATGGCAGTCTGACGTTGTGGGTGAATGGGGAAATGGTAACGGATTTTGCGCCACTCATGCGTAACAAGGAGCAGGAAATCGTAATTAAAGCTGAACTTTTAGCTGGAATTAATGAGATCTATGCCTGCTGGGAGGATCTGGCTGAGCGGGATACCATGTATGCTTTTGCGGTGGAATATTTGGGAGACGAGGAATTGGTGATTTCCCTGCCTATTGCTTCTCATTTGGCGGAGTCTGTAAAATCCGCAGAGGAAGCTCTCGAACAGGCTTATTTTCCTTCGGATCTCTTCAGAGGTGAGCAGATTAAGCTCAAGCTGCCGCTTCCCTTGCCGGATATCGTTAGAGAGGTTGATATCCAGTATGGCAATTTTTTTGACGGTACCGAAAATAAGACAATACACATCGCCGAAAAGGAAACGGACCTGGTCCTGGCACATACGAATCAACTCGGTCATCATTACGTATATTTCACGCTGGCTATTTCAGTTTCAAATGTTGTACTAACCAAGAAGTTTGGCTGCCAATCCTATGATACGAGCTATGATGAGGCTGCTCAGCAAGCTGCGGATATTGAAGCTCGCAAATCCCTGGCTCTGCGATGCATTGCCGAGAAGGGCAGTCCCAATATTCATAAGGCCATCGCCATGCTCAAAACAGGAGGCAATCTGAAAGAAGCGGAGAACATTTTGCTTGAGGGTGTGGAAGGGATCGAGCAACGGAAGGATTGCAGTGACTTCTATCTGGTGGGACTGTTCCGTCTTTGGAGAGATGAGCGAAATAGCGGTCTGTTCAGTGAATCGTTCTGGGATCGGGTAAAAGCAAGCATTCTGGGCTATCGATATTGGATTGATGAACCTGGCGATGATGTGATGTGGTTCTTCAGTGAGAATCATGCCTTGTTGTTCCATACCAATGAACTGTTAGCCGGACAGCTGTTTGGGGATGAAATGTTCAGCAACAGTGGTGAATCCGGTGAAGTACACCGTCAAAAAGCAGAGCAGAGGCTTGCATTATGGTTTGAGCGCTTTTTGGATGAAGGATTGGCAGAATGGAATTCAAGTGCATACATTCCGATTGATGCGGTTGGGTTGTTGCATATCTATGAATTTTCCCATAATGAACAGCTCAGACAGCAAGCCAAAAAGGCAATGGACCTGTTATTCTATTATATTACCGTTCAAATGCATCAAGGAGTCTTGTCCACAACGTTTGGGCGCAGCTATGAGAAGGAACTGCTGGGTGGTTATGCAGCGGGAACCACTTCAATGTGCTGGATCGCTTACGGCGTTGGCAATGTAAACAATTATTCAATAAGCAATGTTGCCTTGAGTTTATCGGATTACAGTCCTCCAGCAGCATATCAGGAGCATCTGTTGCTTGGAGAGAATCAGCAGTTGGTGTTCGCCAATCAGCAGGGTAAGGGAGGTTACGCCAAGCTCTATCATTGTCGGACCAGGGAATACTCCTTATCCTCAATCATTCGCTTTCGTCCAGGCAAGCCAGGTTATCAGGAGCATGTCCAGCATTTATCCCTGTCACCTGAGGCGCTGATCTGGGTGAATCATCCGGCAGAAATATACAAGCATGGGGATGGTCGACCTTGCTTCTGGGCTGGGAATGGGATATTGCCCGATGTTGTTCAGCATGAGGGGATCGCTTTGATGATGTTTGATATTCCTGCGGATCACAATTCTGACTGGACACATGCTTATTTTCCTACTCACTCCTTCACGGAATGGGTAAGGCATGAGAACTGGCACTTTGCCCGTTTGGATAAGGGTTATGCAGCTATATATGCGGCCAACGGGACGAGTATGGAGAGCAGCGGGGTGACAAGAGAACGTGAGCTTATTTCACCTGGCTTGCGTAACGCCTGGATTATAAGAGCAGGAAGCGAACAGCAATTCGGGTCATTTGACGCTTTTATCAACCAAGTTCGTTCTGCAAGCCCGCAATTCGATAATCAAGCTTTAACTCTCACTCTAACAGACCCGGTATATGGTCCAATTCAATGGGGAATGAACAAGCCTTTTCTTATTAAAGAAGAGGAAATTATACACGAAGGTTATGGAGTGAAGGGACAACTGAAGTTACTGGACATGGAGCGCTGAATCGTGTGTAAGAAACCAAGGGAGTGATAACCAACATGCTGAATCAAATGGTGCTGCAGGAGAGAATAAGCAAGGTATCCCAAGCGATGGAGTCTATGAAAAACACAAGCATCAATGAACAGTTTCCCATCGGACTAATCGACATACATCTATGGGAATGGCCGCAAGGTGTCGGTCTGTATGGCTTGCTTCAGCTCCATGAGGCAACGAAAGATCCCAAAGTGCTAGAATTTCTGGAATCATGGTATAATGCAAGGCTGATGGAAGGGGTACCGGAAAAAAATGTGAACACCTGCGCTCCGCTCCTTACTTTGATCTCATTATGCGAGCTGACCGGAAACAAGGAGTACGAACAGGTCTGTGAGGAGTGGAGCAGTTGGATCATGGATGGACTGCTGCGAACCGGAGATGGTGCGTTTCAACATATGATCACGGGAGATGCCAATGATGGTCAAATTCTGATTGATACCCTGTTTATGACGGTGCTATTTTTGGCCAAGGCAGGGGTATACTTCAAGAAACCCGACATGGTGGAAGAAGCCAAACGACAGTTCCTTGTGCATATCAAATATCTATATAACAAGAAAACCGGATTGTTCTATCATGGCTGGGATTTCAATGAAAATCATAACTATGGTGCTGTTCATTGGGGAAGAGGCAATGCATGGTATACGGCGGGAGTTATGGATTTCCTGAATATCATTCCGATCGAAGACGGGCTAAAGGCATATCTGTTGGATACAGCAACCGCTCAAGTCAGAGCACTGAGCAAGCTTCAAGGTGAGGATGGCATGTGGCACACTGTGCTGGATGATCCAACCTCTTACAAAGAAACCTCGGCAACGGCAGCGATTGGATACGGCATTCTCAAGGGAATCCGGTATGGATACCTGGATGAATCCTATCGCCAGAATGGCTTGAGTGCGCTTGAAGCGGTGTTGAAACAAATTGATGATAACGGAGTTGTACAGCAGGTGTCCTATGGTACACCTGTGGGGCAGGATGCTCAGTTTTATAAAGATATAGCGATCAGTCCGATGGGATATGGACAAGCACTTACGTTGTTTATCCTGATTGAGGGCTTGCGGGCTCCAACCGCCGAATAGAAAAAGGTGGACTTTGTGTGGAGGATAGGGGATACAGTTTCCTGTATCCTCCTTTTTGTTTTAGTAAGCTCGAATCTCGATTAATTCCGCATATCTGCTGCCATTTGTGGCATCAATTATGATTCTCAGAGCCTGAGCTGATACAGGGACATCCAGGGAATGAATAACTTTTCTTTTGTGATTTTCTTGCACACTTGCGACTTGTGTCCATTCGCCAGCCGGAGTCAGTACCTCCACGTGATAATCACGCACCAGCTCAGGCATCACACGGAATGTTGTGTGATGGTGATGTAAATTAACCAGATCCTCGTTCACATCATCATTAAACGTCAAGTGCAATTCAGCCAAGGTTTGTGGCTCTTCCCATGTCAGTTGTACCCATTCCGGCTTGCCAGACTGCATCGGCTGCGACATCCACTGCTGCGGTCCACCGAAGGGGCGATGGTAACCGTTGATCGTGTTGTCCGCTGAATAGGCCGTGGTCTCAGAGAGGGTACGACAGCAGAAGGGCTGACGCGCCAACCCCTGCATGGACCATAATACGACTGGCTGATCCGTGGCATGATCCTCCAGATTTTTGGACACGTGGTTTTCTTCTGTTTTGAAGAAGATCAGCACCCCGCTGTGTGCTTCTGTCGAATGGTAGAGTGAGACGGCTTTATTGGAGCGGATGATTATAAAAGCATTCTGCGGTTCTTCCGGTCGCCATTCGAGCGGCAGCTTCACCCACTGCGCAGTTCCTGTTGTAACGTTAACAGTCACCGTAACTTGTAACAAATGCGGGACGTAGTTCTCCTTACGCCCCGTATCCCACAGCTCTACCGTCAGTGCGGTATCGCTGGATGCATCCAGCAACAGCTCCAGGCCGCTGAGCACTGGATGCACAGGCAGCAGCAGGGCGACATCTGTACCCAGCGGGTACGTCTCGCCAGGCTGCTCAAGGGCGATGCCCGTCAGCGTGCTGGAGGCTGTAACCTGGGCACGCCGGGCCAGATCCAGCTCATCGTGGCTGCGCACCCCGATGATGGAAGCGTCCTGCCGCAGCAACGTCTGCTGCAGGACCGCCAGATGCCTCGCGTACAGCTCGCGAGGCGATACCCCCATGGCCGCGCAGAGCGCCGCGCCCGTACCAGCGGCTTCGCCGATGACCGCGCATGTTGCCATGACGCGGGTCGTGCCGAAGGCGACATGTGATGCACTGATGTCGCGCCCGGCCATGAGCATATTCCGCACATTTGCGGAATACAACGAGCGGAACGGCACGTGATATATGCCATCGGCATGCATATGCTTCGAGCCACTCGCTTCGGCGTACATGCCCTGCGGGGGATGCAGGTCAATGGACCAGCCGCCAAAGGCAACGGCATCCGGGAACTCCCGCTGGCTGATAATATCGTTCTGGGTGAGTACATAGTCACCCGTGAAGCGGCGGTACTCCCTTTTGCCAGGTAGAGAACCAATCCACTCCAGCGTCATATGATCTGCATCAAACTTGCCGGAGTTCTTGATATAGTCCCAGATCCCGTAGATCACGGACCACAGTTCATCACGGATCAGCTCATTGTCATGAACGGTGTCATGTTCACCGCCCCATTCAATCCACCAATAATGACAACCGGAATCGCCGCTGCGAATGACCCGGCGAATCGGAATGCTGGTCTGTGTAATATCCTTGGCAAAAGAGGGCGGGATATAGCGGACAGGCGCACCAGCATCTTTGGTATAAAAGAGAAGTGTACTGCCCAGCGTGATCTGATCAGCCACCTCAGGTGCCCACTCTTCGCCATATTCGCTGCGGGCTTCCCGGCCGAGTGCAAACTTGGCTCCAGCCAGAAAGCCGACCAATCCATCACCCGTACAGTCCAGATAGATCTGGCTTTCGAATCGGATTTTGCGCTCAGAACCCATCATCCACCCGGTAACAGAGGTGATCATGCGTTCATCTCCATCCCCAGTGGCCTCGACTTCATGTACATCCGTGTTCAGGTACAGGCTGATGTTGGGTTCAGCTCGAACGGCTTCCAGAATGATCAAGTCCCAGAGATACGGGTTGCCTTCCGGGTTGCGGTACTGGTTCTCTACAAACAATTCCCCCATGATACCCGTCTCGCGGGCATAGCGGTTAATCCCGTGGGCGGTAGCGCCGCAGACCCATACGCGTACTTCACTGCTGGAATTGCCGCCAAGCACGGGGCGGTTCTGCACCAGCGCAACCTGCTGCCCCATGCGGGCAGCGGCTACCGCGGCGCATACACCAGCAAGTCCTCCGCCGATGACGGTGATGTCGTATTGTACATGCTCTTGTTTCATATCTGTGACCTCCTTAACTGAAGTTAGATCCACCTTGACTCCAACTACATATCTATAATTTCATCTTAGATTTATATATTCACTTTTTAAATGCACTATACTATCATCAAACATATACTTTATTTCACAGAAAGGGTGGTCAAGTCATGGAGCTGCTTAACCACATCTACTGGAAGCAAAAAGGGGAATTTGCTCTTACGGAAGATATCTATACGACTTGGGTGGCTTTTGCCGTCGAAGAGGGAATATTCCATTATGAGATTGGAGGTCAGATCGGAGAAGCGAGTTTTGGCGATCTGGTGCTGTGCCCCCCGGCGGTTCCTTTTCGGCGGACAGTCATTACCCCGCTGACATTTCACTATTTACAGTTTAGCAGTAGCCCGGAGGAGGAGGAGTTTCTGCCACCAGCCGGAAAATCGCTGATTAATGACACGAAGCGGTTAGCCTCGACGTACGCTTATTTACGCCAGGACAGTGAGGAGAATAAGGGGGAAGTTGCCCGTTGGAAGACACATTTTATGATGGATTTGTGGCAGTTGTATCAGGTGGAACGCAGACAGAATCGCTTAAAGGAGCGGAGATTTACCGAAGACGCACGAATGGCTGAAGCGGCAGCGCTGCTGGAGGAACGGGCGGAAGAGGAGATCAGCCTTCAGGAATTGGCGCAGCGACTGGCCTTGAGTCCGGTGCAGTTGACAAGGCGTTTCCGGGAAGCTTTTCAGGAGACGCCATCAGGCTATCTCAAACGGGTCCGTCTGAAAAAAGCGCAGAACCTCTTGGCTGACAGCAGCCTGACCCTTAACCAAATTGCCGAGCGATGCGGATATGAGAACGGTTTTTATCTAAGTAGAGTGTTCTCCAAAACGTTGGGCATAAGTCCATCTGAGTATCGCAGGAGACACAGGGTGTAGGCTGAAAGAAGTAAGCAGAAAGCTTGAAGACAACTTTAAAGACAACTTTTGAAGCCAGCGGAGCACCAGGTATACACTTCGTTACGGGTTGCCCAGATTATGGAGGAGCTGGTGCGAATGAGTGCAGAAGCAACGGATACTGCATTTCTAACCGAAATTAGAGGGGAAGTACATTTCAGTTGTAGATCATGGACGATTTATACTATAATTTACCATATGGAGTCCTTATCCGAACGTATGCCCCCCGTATCCGTTTGAATGAGGACTCTGATTTTATAACTAAAACCAAGGAGGTGGATATGGCCTTAGCCTTTGGAATAAGGAATTCATCCTAATATTCGATAAAGGAGAATGGAAGCGATGAGAAAAATGATATTTTTGAAAGCGCTTAAATTTGTTTTGATGATAACTTTGTTAGTTCCTTCGTATTGGGCAGCTCAGTCTGTTCATGCGGCAGAAGGGGAGAATACCTTGATTCTGAGTCATGATTTTGAAGATGGCACGGTCCAGAGCTGGAGCGGACGCGGTGAAGTAGAAACGCTTCATGCAAGCGCCGTTGCAGCTCGTACCGGAGATTATGGACTGGAAGTGAGCGGGCGTGCTATGACATGGCATGGGCCAGCGCTGGATGTGACAGAACTTTTGGAGGTGGGACAGACGTATGTGTTCACCGGCTGGGTGAAGCTTCCGGCGGGAGCGTCCAGCACAAACCTCAATATGTCTTTACAGCGTACCCTGCCAGATACAACACATTATGAAAATTTAACATTCGGTACCGCATCCGCAGGCGGATGGACCAAGCTTACTGCACAGTTTAAAATGCTGGAACCAGCGAATCAGTTATCGGTTTATTTTGAAGTGCCAGACCGTGCCACAGCTTCTTTTTATGTGGATGATTTCCGATTGGAGAAGTTGCCGGATCTCGGACCCATTGTGATCGAAGAAGACATTCCTTCCCTACAGGATGCTTTTGCGGGCAAGTTTCGAATTGGGACGGCCTTCACGAACAATGAACTGCTGACCGAACCTGACAAGCAGCTGCTTACGAAGCATTTTGATAGTCTGACACCAGGCAATGTTCTGAAATGGGACAGTACCGAGCCGCAAGAGGGTATGTATAATTTCAGCGGGTCGGATGCCGCAGTCGCTTTTGCAGCAGCGAACGGACAAGAGATACGTGGGCATACCCTCGTTTGGCATACACAAACTCCGGATTGGGTATTCCACGATGCCAACGGCAATCTGGTGAGCAAAACGGTGCTGTATGAACGGATGCAGCAGCATATTGAGACGGTAATGGAGCGTTATCAAGGCCAGATCTACGCTTGGGACGTTGTGAATGAAGTCATTGATGCCTCCGAGCCGGATGGCCTGCGGCGCAGTCTGTGGTACCAGATTGCCGGGGAAGAATATATTGAGAAAGCATTTGAATTCGCCCATGCAGCCGACCCGGATGCCAAGTTGTTCATTAATGATTACAATACCCATGAGCCGGCCAAAAGCCAGGCCCTCTACAATTTGATCACTCGCCTTCAAGCCAAGGGTGTGCCTATTGACGGAGTCGGCCATCAAACACACATCAGCCTCTTTTATCCAACCCTTTCGGAAATTGAGAGTTCCATTGTCAAATTTAAGGCGCTGGGCCTCGAAACACATATTACTGAGCTTGATGTAAGTGTATATTCCAATGATTCGCAATCTTATGATATCTTCCCGGAAGAACTGAAGACACAGCAGGCGGCGCTGTACAAGTCCCTGTTCCAGATCTTCCTGAGGCATACGGATACAGTCAAAAATGTTACCTTGTGGGGCAAGGATGATGCCAATACCTGGCTACGAACCTTCCCGGTCGCCCGCAACAACTGGCCGCTGCTTTTCGACGAGCGACTCCAGTCCAAGCCAGCCTATTGGTCCGTATTAGAGACGGTCCAGGTCGAGGCAGTACCTGCCGCTCCGCAGAATCTGACCGCCACTGCGGTTAGCGACAACAGCATCAATCTAAGCTGGAGTGCATCTGCAAGTGCGACCTCCTATACGGTAAACAGGTCGCTGACAGCAGCCGGACCGTATACATCTGTGGCCGCTGTATCGGGAACAAGCTATAAGGATATGGCGGTATCTGCTGGAACCACCTACTACTATGTGGTGAATGCGGTTAACAGCGTTGGGAAGAGTGTGAACTCCGTTCAAGCTTCCGCAAAGGTCCAGGGTGGAGGGCCGCCAGAGCCTGCTGGTAATCTGACTCTAGCCTATCGTGCAGGGGATACAAATCTGCTCGATAACCAAATGAAACCGCAGTTTGTTATTTACAATAACGGTACCTCCACAGTTAGCCTGAATGAACTGACAATTCGTTACTGGTATACAGTGGACGGGGAGAAACAACAATCCTTTTTCTGTGATTATGCACAGCTTGGAGGCAGTCAGATCAGCGGCAGCATAGTGAAACTGCCTGCACCTGTTCCTGGAGCGGACCATTATCTGGAACTGAAGTTCGGTACCGGAGCAGGCGTGATCCCGGTCGGAGGAACCTCTGGGGAGATACATACCCGGTTGCACAAAGCAGACTGGTCCAATTACAGCGAAGGGGATGATTATTCCTTTAACCCGCTGCAGACCTCTTTTGCCGATTGGACCAAGGTAACTCTTTACCGGAACGGCGAGCTTGTCTGGGGAGTGGAGCCTATATCCTAATTTGCTAAGTCGTTATATCTAGCCTAGCCGGAGATCCCAGATCTCCGGTTTTTTTAATGCAATAGAACAAATCTGTGTATCCGTATCCCGTCCCTGGCAACTGGTATCACATATCCATGCGAATGAGCCCGGCCCCGGCCGAAGCGGGGGAACTGATGGTATAATGATCTCAATAATTGCAGGGGGAGCGCTGAGGGGATGACAAAGCCCGACTGGAAGACCTTTTTGCCGCATAAGCTCAGGTATCGGCTGTTTGGTGCGTTTGTGGTGTTGATTCTGCTACCATTCAGCGTACTTAATGTCTACAACTATGGACAGATCGAATCTCTGGTTGAGCAAAAAATCAGCGAACAGAGCCACGAGCAACTGGTGCAGATGTATGGTTCTCTGGAGGACCAGATGAGTATTGCATTTAAAACCCTGATTTTTCTGGAACAGGATTCAGCCGTAAGAAACGCCCTGACTTCTCCAGACAATCGTTCTCCGCTTGAGAATAAGTCGTTGGTGGAAGAGAAGTTCAAGATGATCAACAACAGCTTTTTTCTATATAATCCTTCCGTGTACTTCACGCTGTTAGATTTTCATGATAACGTTTACACTTCGTATTTGCCCAAAAAAGCTCTGGCCTATGGCCCTTATCGGGAACAATTTCGCAAGCATCTTGGAGAAATGACCTTCATCAAGGGCAACACTGATTCAAACTCGTTTCCATCAGAAGAGTTACTCTACCGCTGGGATGCCCGGGATACCAACCATGTCCTGCGGGAGCTATCCTCCAGCCCGTATCTGTTGTCCCTCTATGCGTATATGAAGGACAGTGGCGGCAAAAGGTACGGAATGGCACGGATCAGCATCGATTATTCGTACTGGTTTCAGTCTATGCTGAAGGATTCGCAGAGCAATCAGGAGTATTTCCTGATTACTGGCAATGGGGAAACGATTGCCCGCTCGTCCGAAAAAGCGGTACTTTCCCCAGACGTGACCCGGGAAATTGCACTTCATCCGGCAGAGGCCTATCTGACGGATAATGATTCAGATACGCTGATTAACTACGTATACATCGAGTCACTGGACTGGTACATGGTAAATCGTATTCCACTAGCTGTGTTGTTTACGGAGATATCGGGGCTTAAGCAGCGCTATTTTTTAACGTTTTTTGGCTTCACAGCAGCATTTGTGCTCATGGCCTTTATGATCTCGGCGACGTTCACTCGGCCTTTATCACATCTGCAGAACCAGATGAAGGAGGTAGTACGCAAAAACCTCAAGGTCCGTATCCCTGAAGGCCGCAGCCGCGGAGAAGTGCTGGAACTGACCCGTACGTTCAATACGATGCTGGATGATGCCAATCAGATGATCAACAGACTCAAGGCGGAGGAACGCCAGAAGGAAGCGGTACATTTTCATATGCTCCTGGCCCAGATGAATCCGCACTTTCTCCTGAATACATTGAATACAATGAAATGGAGTGCGATCCGCAGCGGGAATGAAGAGATCTCCGAGATGTGTGTTTCCTTGGGCAAATTACTGGAGGTCAGCCTGAATTCACAGGTCGAATTGGTATACCTGAAGGACGAGATTGAGTTAGTTCAAGCCTACCTTCATATCCAGCGGATTCGTTACCGCGATAGCTTTGAGGTGACTTGTGAATTTGACGAAAAACTGGAGTATGCGCTCGTGCCCAAGCTGAGCTTGCAGCCACTGGTGGAGAATGCCATTCACCACGGTGTCGGGCCACTGGAGCAGCTTGGTCAGATCCGTATCAGCATTTACAGGCAAGACACAGGAAAACTGATGCTGGAGGTGGCCGACAACGGAATTGGCATGGAGGAATCCCGACGTCAGCAGATGACCCGCACACGTCCGGGGATCGGCCTGTCTAACCTTAAGGAACGATTGCGATTATTGTTCAAAGGCCAAAGTGAACTTGAAGTGATTGATACCAAGCCGGGGACATTAGTGAGGTTCAGCATTCCTTTTTTATTGTCGACGCCTTACTTACAGAAGCGGTCAGACTAGGGCGTGTCTGAAAACTCCGAAGGAAGCAGATTTTGCTGAATTTTCGTTCCAAGCAAGGAAGTTTTCCGCAGGCGTGCCGGGGCACGTCAAGGGGAAGTGACGCAGCATGGGGCGAAAAGGCGGTAAAAGATGCACTTCGCGAGTTTTGAGACACGTCCTACACGACTGGAGAGGGGAATCTGGCATGTGGAAAGTATTACTTGTAGAGGATGAGGTATTCGTACGAGAGTCGGTGCGAGAGATTATTTCCTGGGAAGAGCTGGGTTTCACGGTCATCGGAGAATCCGGTAACGGGACCGAAGCGCTGGCGATGATTATAGAGGATACACCGGATCTGGTACTGACCGATATTGTCATGCCAGGTATGGATGGTCTGGAATTACTCAAACAGACCCGTCAGGCCGGGTTGAAAACCAAATTTGTCATGCTCACCTGTATGGGGGAGTTCGAATATGTACGCCGTGCAATGGAATACGGGGCTTCCAATTATATTCTGAAACTATCCATGAGTGTGAATTCACTGCGTGATACACTCCGTAAAGTAAGTGCAGAACTGGGAGCTTCGACTGAAGCCCGGACAGAGACAGATCCTCATCAAGTGCCACCTTCCACATCGGTTCTCACATCAACGCCTGTTTCGCCTGATTCTCTTACGGTCCCTTCTGCGCCCCCGTCTGATACGGATCTTCCATTTACACCTGTTCGTGAGCCGATTGTGAAACATCCGGAGATTAGCAAAATAATTCAGTATATCGGACAGCATTACGACCAGGACATTACCGTCAAATCCATGTCACGATATGTGATGATGGGCGAGAATTATGTGAGTGCTTTGTTTAAAAAGAAAACCGGTCATACCCTGATTCATTACTTGCATGGGGTACGGATGGAGAAAGCGGCTGAATACTTGCGCGAGACGGACCTTCCTGTACAGGAGATTGGTTACCGGGTAGGGTTCGGAAGTGATAATTATTTCATTAAAATATTCAAGCGTTGGACCGGTTGCACGCCCAGCCAGTATCGCCATCGTTCGTGACTCACAGGATGAGTAGAAGGAATATGTGTACCGAGTGCTCAAGCAAGCACAAGTAAATCCGTATTTTTGTTCAATCCGAATCATGGATATGTATCTTATGAACCCAGCAAGGTCCCTGCTACGATGTAACGGAAGGTACACTTCAATTCAGGGAGGTCATGTGACCAGATGAGAATCAAAAAAGGATTAACGGGATTAATCGTAGGTGCGCTGATGCTGGGCTTGCTTGCCGGCTGTGTAGGTAAAAATGAGACGAACGGTGGAGATAACGGAGGTGGAGCGGCAGGGGGAAAAGTGAAGCTCACCATGTGGGGCGCGGTGCCGCCCGAGAATGGTCCACAGGAAGTGGTGGATACCTGGAATGCGGAACATCCTGATATTCAGGTGGAATATGTGCGGTTTGTGAATGACGATGATGGCAACCTGAAGCTGGATACGGCGCTGTCCACCGGGCAAAACGTTGACCTGTATGTCAACTATACCCTCACGAATCTGGATAAACGCATCAAGGGCGGTACAGCACTGGATCTGGGCGAGTTCACCGACTACAACATTGATGAGAAAATGGGTGAAGATGCGGCTTCCTGGAAAGTGGACGGAAAATATTACGGGATGCCAACCAAGAAAAACGCTGCCTTCTTCGCTTTAAATATGAAAGCGCTTGATCAGGCCGGACTGAGTGTACCTACAGCCTGGACATGGGATGAAGCTCGTGAATATGCACTCAAACTGAAGGCTGCTGGCTTCAAATACGGATTGGTGCAGCATACTGCTTCCTATGTAGACCCGCTCGATTCTGTTCTGGTGAAGAACGGCTATGTTAAGGCAGACGGTTCTTCCAATCTTGATGATCCACTCGTTACCAAATGGCTGGAGACGTTGAACGGAATGATGAAGGAGGATGCAACCACTCCTCCGCTCGGAGAGCAGCTGACTTCTAAAATGCCGGTGGAAAACATGTTCCTTGGCGGTGAGTCTGCCATGATTAATATCGGCGAATGGCTGATCCGCACATCAAACAATATGACCGAATTCCCGCGGGATTGGAAAATCGCCTTTGCCCCTGTACCGAGACTGGCTGCACAAGAAGCAGATATGGTGAAGAGTGGAGGACTTGGTGACTTTATTGCGATTAATTCCAAGTCAAAAAATAAAGAAGCCGCATGGGAGTTCCTGAAATGGTACGCCGATGGGGGAATGATGCCGATGGCTGCGGGTGGGCGTTTACCTTCCTCGAATGCGGTCGATCAGCAGACTGCCATTGATCATTTGCTTGGCGATTATGCCGATTCTTATGATAAAGAGTCACTGGAATTTGTGTTGTACGGTGACGAGACACCTACGTTTGTCCGCAGCATTGCGCAGGAAGTGGTTGATCTGCGTGCACAGGAGTATGAAAAGTTCTTCCTCGGTAACCAGACTGCCGAAGTTACGGTACAGAACATGGTCAAACGCCATAATGACTGGCTGAAGCAGAATCAATAGGTTGCAAAAGCAATGAGTCCAAAGGCCGTCCCAATGGGGCGGTTTTTTCTATATAAGCAATAGAACAATTCCATGTTGTTTCTCTCCCGAAAGGCACTGCCGAAATACATATATCTGTGATATCAGGTACAGGGTTATGTTCCTTAAATGTTAGAGGACATCTTGTTATGCTTAATTCCAGAACAGATGTTAAGGAGTGGGGAGCATATGCATAAATCCTGGATGAAACGGCAGAGCAGACTCGGGTATCTGTTTATTGGGCCCAATATGATTGGCGTGCTGTTGTTTTTTATTATACCGGCTGTTTATTCGTTCTATCTCATGTTCACTGATTACAAATTCATGAGCCCGGAGACGAATTTCGTAGGGCTGGACAATATCCGTCGGATGTTGAATGATGATCTGTTTGGCGTGGCGCTGCGAAATACATTTGTATTTCTGTTAGCGGTTCCGGTATCGATGGGGTTGGCTTTTATCGTGGCGGTGGCGCTGAACAAGTCGGTGTATTGGCAAAAAACGCTGCGTGCTCTCTATTTCATGCCCTATATCACCAGCGGTGTTGCCATCGCTTTTGTCTGGATGCTGCTGTTCCAGCCAACATCGGGGCCCATTAATGGCTTCTTGCGGGGGATCGGTATTACGAATCCACCCGGATGGTTATCAACAACCGAATGGTCCATGTATGCGATTGATATCATCTGGATCTGGTTCATGCTGGGTTACAACATGATTATTTATCTGGCCGCTTTGCAGGAAATTCCGGAGGAATTGATTGAGGCTGCAAGGATAGATGGAGCCCGCCCTTGGCAGACGATACGCCAAGTGATTTGGCCGCTTGTGAGTCCAACTACCTTTTTGCTGCTGATTACCGGATTGATTATGACCATCAAAAACTTTGGTATCATTCAGGCGATCACCCAGGGTGGTCCGGGGAACAGTACAACCGTACTGTCGCTGTTTATCTACCAGAATGCCTTCCGCTACTACGAGATGGGATACGCTGCTGCCATTAGCTGGGCACTCTTTGCCATCATTATGGTCTTCACTGTATTGCAGTGGCTTGGTCAGAAACGTTGGGTTCACTACTAAGGAGGGGAGGAGTCGTTATGGAGAAACAAATTGCCGCGAATGCGAAGCCCACAGCTCCGCATTCACCTAAAGTTAGAGTCCGCATGGAGTCCTTGACGCAGATTCGAAAAATCATACTGACACTTCTGATGTCCGGGTTTGCCCTGCTGATGATTATGCCGTTCATCTGGATGATCAGCACGTCGTTCAAATCTCCTGCGGACGTATTCACCTATCCCATCCAGTGGATACCCTCCAGCCTGAACTGGGAGCATCATATTAAGGTTTGGAGTGGAGCGGATACCTTTGCGACGTATTATCTGAACTCGTTGAAAATATCGCTAATTAGCACGGTCGGAGCTGTATTTCTCTCGGCTTTTGCAGCCTATGGCTTCGCACGGATTCAATTCAAAGGCCGGGAGACACTGTTCCTGATCTATCTCTCGATGATGATGGTGCCACCGCAGGTACTCTTTGTACCGAAGTTCCTGATGTTTGAATGGGTAGGCATATATAATACGCATTGGGCATTGATCCTGCCCGGAATGTTCACGATCTTTGGGGTGTTTATGCTGCGGCAATTCTTCCTGTCCGTGCCTTCAGAGATCTCGGAAGCGGCGTTCATCGACGGTGCCGGTCACCTGCGCATATTCTTCAGGCTGATTCTGCCCTTGGCGAAGCCAGCGCTGGCTACACTGGCCATTATTGATTTCTCCTGGCACTGGAATGACTATGAGAATGCGCTTGTGTTCCTGATCGACAAAGACTTGTACACCGTTCCGCTCGGACTGCAGAACTTTATTCTGGAGAATAATGTGGACTACAACGGCATGATGGCCGCTGCCACGGCAGGCATTATTCCGATGATCATCGTTTTCCTCGTGGGTCAGCATTATATCATTCAGGGCGTGGCCGGAAGTGCCGTTAAGGGCTGAAGATGCTGTCACTGTGATCCCATATAATAACCCTTTTGCTGAACGAAGAGATTTTCGCGGCAGAAGGGTTTTCTGTTGAAAGGGAGAGTAACTTATCTTGCGCGATACAATAGTTCAAACTTCGTATATAATTAACAATGACATATGATGCTGTATGACTACATAACTATCGCGAGGTGCACTAGACTTATGCCAACCATCTACGACTTTACCGTAACCAGAACCAGTGGAGAGCGTTTCCCACTCTATCAATATGAAGGAAAACCTGTGCTCATCGTAAACACGGCAAGTAAATGTAAATATACGCACCAGTTCGATGACATGCAGAAGCTGTATGACCAGTACAAGGATCAAGGACTTCAGATTATTGGTTTCCCGTGTAACCAGTTTGCAGAGCAAGAGCCTGGAAGCAGTTCGGAAGCGGAATCGTTTTGCCAGATTAACTATGGTGTGAAATTTCCGATGTTCTCCAAACTGGATGTGAATGGAGAAGCGGCGCACCCGCTCTACGACTTTTTGAAAAGATCAGGGCCTTTTGCAGGCTTTGATGAAACAGATATACAGGCCAAATTATTGAAATTAATGGTGGCTGAGAAGGCACCAGAATGGTTACACGGCGATGCAATCAAATGGAATTTCACAAAATTCCTGATTGATGCAGAGGGTCGTGTGGTCAGACGCTTCGAACCTATCGACTCCATCGACGAGATTCAAGAGAGTATTAAACAGCTTCTATAATTTCACTTTCATATATCCTACAGGGGCATGATACAAATCGTTTCCCTCTTCCGAACAGGAGGTGCATGAATGTGCCGAGCATGATGCAATTTAGCGCTTCACTGGAGTATAGTTACCGATCCACCAGCATATTTAACCCAGGCAAGTCAGATGGATTCCATTCACATCCACATTATGAGATTTATTATTTTCATGATGGAGAATGTACCTATATCATAGGAGACCGGGTATATAACCTGGAGCCGGGTGATCTGGTGTTAATGCATGGCCTGACTCTTCATCGACCACATCCGAAGCCAGGCAGTGCTTATGAGCGAAGCACACTGCATTTTGATCCGTCTGCAATCCGCAGCAGCCTGCATCCGGACCGTATGGCTGAGGTCCTTAGACCATTTGAAGAACTCAGAAATTGCCGGGTCAATCTGAAGGGAGATAACCGCTCTGAATTCGAAGCTCTATTGCATGATCTTCATCGTCTGTCTCAAAGTCAGAGCAATTTCAGGCAAGAGCGAATGAATGTCAGACTGTGTGATCTGTTGTATTTTGTAGCAGAGATCTGCCAGGGTGATGTCCAGGAACAACTTCCCTCATCGGAGAGGGAGCGGCATGTCCAACACATTATTCGTTATGTGGATACCCATTATATGAAGGACATTGGTCTGGATGATCTGGCACTGGAATTACATCTGTCCAAGCCATATCTGGCAGGCATGTTTAAGGAAATGACAGGTTTGACGATATTTAAATACCTGTATGACCGCCGTATCAATCAGGCGAAGCTTTTGTTTCAGTTTCAGCCTGAGATCACCGTGACAGAAGCAAGTCGATTGTCCGGTTTCAAACGCCTTTCGCATTTTAGTCGGATGTTCAAACAAAGTGTGGGATGTTCGCCTGATCTGTACCGTACCCAATTGCATCGCCAATCATAGAAGTCGTCTTTGAGCTGACCAGCTTGTCTGGTTGGCTTTTTTTGTTGGTTTTTGTTTGAGGAATGCATCCGACTGTGTTTAGAGGACACGCAGAACAGGTAAAGAAAGGTAATGAACCCAGAGGAGGCGAATATGAATGAAACAGCGCACACCGGATCAGAATAACAACGATACCCAACAGGAACAATCCCGTGACAATCCTGAACAATATAAGACAGAGCACGAAAGTCTGCTTGACCGACATGAAGAAGAACAGACCGTAGATCCAATTCCGATGGAAGATCTGAATATGGAAGCTCAGGAAGAGAAGAATAAAGATCAGACAAAAAGTAACTCGTCTACGGAAGAGAAATACCGGGCGGATTATCGTAAAAAGACGGGCGAAGGATAATTTCAATTGCTGTATTGGGCAAACTTGTTGAAATGTTTTCAGTGAATGTATATTTAGTGAAAATAAATTAGTTTGTTGACTAATGTATGTTACTATATTATAGTTACTGTGTTGGCAACTGAAAAAAAATTTTGGGAGGCGAATAAGAATGACAACTTTTTTTGATGCGTTGAAAAACAGAAGATCTTATTATGGAATCAGCAAGGAATCTACAATTTCGGATGCTAAAATCCAGGAAATCGTAGAAGAAGCGGTGAAATATACACCAACTTCCTTTAACTCACAAACATCCCGTGCCGTTGTATTGCTCGGTGAACAACATGATAAATTGTGGAATCACACAGAAGAAATTTTGCGTGAAGTGGTAGGTAATGAAGAAGCCTTCAAATCCACAGCAGAGAAAATGACTGGATTCCGCAGCGGATATGGTACGGTTCTCTTCTTCGAAGATAACAATGCGATCGCACAGCTTCAACAAAATTTTGCAGCTTATGCAGATAACTTCCCAATCTGGGCTAACCAATCCAACGGTATGTTGCAACTGGTAATCTGGACTGCTCTGGAACAAGAAGGTCTGGGTGCATCTTTGCAGCACTACAACCCGTTGATTGACGAGAAAGTGAAGCAAGAATGGAGCATTCCTGAGAACTGGAGATTGATCGCTCAGATGCCATTTGGTAAACCAACGGCAGCACCGGGTGAGAAAGAATTCCAACCCATTGAAGAGCGCGTAAAAGTACACAAGTAAGCTTCGCATTTCCCAACATTTAACCACATACGGCCTCGCTTCAATTTGATACGATGATAGTTGATCGTAATCCAATGAAGCGAGGCTTTTTGATGTGAATAATAGATTAAAAGACATAACGAACCAACGGATATGGAAAATGGCTTTATGCGGGTTATTAACACTTGGATCGCTGGCTGGATATGGCTCTACTGTTCAGGCTGCAACCGTGCAGCAACAGTTTCAGGATACGCAGACCAGTTACGCCAAGGATGCCATTACACATCTGGTGGCAAAAGGCATTGCTGCCGGTACGTCAGAGACTACGTTTGAACCGAAGAAAGCCGTTACTCGTGCAGAATTTGCGACGTTTGCGGTGAGATTACTAGGTTTGAAGCCCGTTAAAAATAATATTAATCCCTATCAGGATATAAGCATGAATGCTTGGTATTACGGCAATGTTGCCGCCATGACGAATCTTTTTATTCTGGAGGGTAAGGGTCAGGGAACGTTCCAGCCTAATGCTTCTATTACGCGCGAAGAAGCGGCTGCCCTTCTTGTTCGAATGTTAAAACAACAACCCGTAGAGACATCACTCTTATCTTCAACGTATTTTGACGCAGCGGATATCTCGGACTGGGCACGTCCTTATGTTCAGACGGTATATCAACTTGGACTAATGCGGGGAAGCGGAGGCGTGTTTCGACCACATGACCAGGTAACGCGAGAAGAAGCAGCCGTAATGCTCGATGCCATTTTACAAAAGAAAACATGGTCTGAGCAGTTACAACGTGGGGATGAACTTGGCGTTCAGCTGGGCTGGCAATATAACTCCACTACAACTGAATTCAAGAAACAAGTGGAACAGTCTGAGGTCAACACACTTGTCCCACGCTGGTTTTTCCTGAACAGCAGTATGAAAGTAACAGATCACGCGGACCCTGCATTGATCTCCTGGGCATCCGCCACCGACAGGCAGCTATGGCCATTGCTCGGTAATCGTTCGGATTCGGCACTTACGCATCAGATGTTATCCAGTTCGGCCAACCGAGCTGCAGTGATCTCACAGGTAGCCGCTTATGTCAAAACCTATAAATTGGACGGCATTAATGTGGACTTTGAGAATGTTGATCCTGCGGATCGTGAAGGGCTGACGGCATTTGTGACCTCTTTGACGGCTACGTTGCACGCACTCGGTGCTGTGGTGTCCGTGGACGTTTCGCCCGACCTGGGTACTGATTGGACGGATGCATTTGATTATGCCAAACTGGGCGCTGTATCGGATTATATGGTGCTGATGGGATACGAGGAACACTGGAACGGTGATCCGAAAGCAGGATCAGTGGCGTCTCTTCCATGGGTAGAAAAGGCTTTGGATACCATGCTCTCCGAGGTGGTACGTGCCAAAACAATTTTGGCCCTTCCGTTATATACACGAGACTGGTCTTCCGTGAATCCGGCAACCAGTTCTTGGGACATTACACTGGCAGACCAGGGAATGCGTGCGCATGCTACGGGATCTGTAAGACGATGGGATGCAAGTCTGGTTCAATATATTATCGGGTACAACAGTAATGGTAAGCCAAGATATATATGGGCAGAGGACAGTCGTTCGTTATCAGCCAAAGTGTTAATGAGTGAGCAACGGCAAATTGCTGGACTGGCTTACTGGTATATGGGCGGCGAAACAGCGGATGTATGGAACGCCATCTCGAATGCATCGCGATTTGAATCGTATAACTTCTAAGCAATCATAAATCTTATAGGCCCAAACTCACCGTGATTCCTACGGATGGTTTGGGCCTGTTTATTTTGGTATAAGATAAGCAATATGAGGAAACGTTTAAGCTTGGCTGAACGGTTTAATGTATATAAGGACAAACTGTTTAATTAAATTAGATAAATGGAAGTTCAGGAGGAGAAGGAGCATGCGAGAGGTTGATTGCATAATTGTAGGTGGAGGGCTCGCAGGGCTTCAGGCAGCCATTCAGCTTGGACGTTATTCAGCTCATCAGGTGTTGGTAATCGACGCGGGAGAAGGCAGATCGACGTTATGCCGGACTTATCATAATATCCTCGGTTTCCCCGATGGGGTATCCGGTGAAGAGCTTAGAGAACGAGGCAGGATGCAGGCAGAGCGGACTGGTGTATCTTTTGAGAAAGACCGTATCATTAAAGCGGAACGTAAGGGAGAACATATTCAATTATTCGGTACTTCCGGATCTGAATATAGGAGCAAAACCGTGTTATTGGCAACGGGGCTCACGGATAGAGTTCCGGACATTCCGGGACTAACCCCTACGCTGGGCCGAACGGTGTATGTCTGCCCTGATTGCGATGGTTATGAGATTCAGGATCAACGTACGGTACTATTGGGATCTGGCGAACCAGGTGCCAATATGGCGATGATTTTAATTCAGCGTACGAATGATCTGTTATATATCAATCATGAGCAGGCTCCCATATCTGCAGAGTTGCATCGGAGCATGAAAGAGGCGGGAGTTCGTTATCTGGAAGCGGCTGTTCAGGAAGTACAACAGATTGAGGATGGCCATATCACCGGTGTTCTGACCGAAGATGGACAGATCTTTGAGTCGGAGCGTGGTTTTATCGCTTTTGGAGGCAATCGGGTGCACTATGAATTGGCAGAGCAGCTGGGAGCTGTAATCGCAGATAATAAACATGTAGAAGCCGATCCGCGCAGCTTACAGGCAGCGACGAATGTATGGATTGCCGGGGATCTGGGTTTACATGCAGAGCAAGCAACGGTTGCGATGGGTGAAGGTTCCATTGCCGCGATCTGGATTCATAAGGCGTTACAGCAGATGACAAAAGATTCACGTTGAATTGCACCTCCAGATATGAGGTTGATTATTCAATCGTTCATTACCAAAAAGTCCTCCCAAGCCATGCATGTGGCAGGAGGACTTTTTGAGCTATCTTTTGCTAGGGAGAAAAGTTACGCTTATTTGTCTGATGAATCCGTTGACTTGGAAGAAGACGTCTTGTCCTTTGAGTCATGGGTGAAGTCTTTGCGAATGTTGTCCACGATATCACCAACCACGCCTTCGATCATATCGGTTGGTCCGGGATTATTTTTGTCTGGATGGATAACGGTATTCACTCCTGGTTCAAGTTCATCGTTTGTCTTCTCATGTTTGGTTTTATCACGCATGGGAAATCCCTCCTGGTTCGATATTGTATAAGGTGTTCATTAACATATCCAAACACCGTTACGTATATGTAAACGATTAACCGCTGTAGTTCTTTTGAAACGTGTACTTGCTCATATATAGAAGATATATACAGAATTGAACGTACTGATTAAACTTCAGCAATACGTTTATATTATAGATAACCTGAGTATTAAGTTTAAAGCTTGAAACCAATAAACAACTATTATGCAGGAGGTTATTCAAATGAATGAAGAAAATCATGTAATCCATAAAGATGGCCAAGTTTCAACTGACAAGGTGGACAATGCAATTGAGAAGATTGCGCCGGAAGAAAGAGAACAGATTTTACAGAACTTTGATGCATTCAAAGAATACCTAGGTAAGCGAATTGCCATGGGAGAATCGATTGGACTAAGTGAGGAGCAGATGGCCAAAATTGCCGAGAAAGTAGCGGATTATCTGGCAGCTCGGGAGGAACCCCGTAATCGTGAAGAAAAACTGCTTCAGGAGCTGTGGAATGTCGGCAAGGAAGATGAACGCCACATGCTGGCTCATATGCTCGTTCGTTTGGCACAAAGCTCCACACCCAATCATTAAGATTAGCATCTATGCGTAAGCATAGGAAATACTTTGAGCAGGTCTTCAAACCTGCCAAAAACCTGCCAAAAGCTGGAGCGTAACTCTGAGCATGTCTGGAGCAGGGCAGATAGAGGGGCGCTAACGAACCTGTGACGTCTTATTCAAGGGTTTGAAAGTCCCGCAGCAATCTAAGGAATCTGACACACGTTATATTGGTATAAACAGCCGTTATTAGCGTGTTTTCAGGGAATTCTGGCAAATAACGTGTCTCATGTTCCTTACAAAATAAAAGGGGCGCCAGATGGCCAAATAAGATGTCCTCGATTCCTTAGCTATCTGGACACAGACATCCTTCAACGTATCACTTGCCTGAGTTTAAAAGACACACCCCAGTAAATAACCTCTGAATGGCGATGCCTTCAGGGGTTATTGCCGTTTACGGAGACTACAGAAAGGAGTGATGACGCACATTGTAACTATTTTTAATCTGGCTGATACTTTTATAATCCCTGTTCGAAGTATGATAGGAAAAGAAAGAACGTTGGAATCGATAGTTCACATGAGCGTTTGAGAAGCAAGACTTCCGGTTAAGGAATAGTAACGTTCATATTAAGGAGAGATGTTACCTATGAAGAACGCGACAAAACAATGGAAACTAGGAATGATCGGTGCAGTTGTTGCTTTACTTGGTATGATTGTGCTGACTACATATTTACTTACCCCTGCGAATGCTCAAGGTAGTACGGACGCTCAACAAACTTCTGCGAAAGAAGCTCAAGTTGCAAACTCCGAGATGTTTACAGCCTATGTTGAAGGTATGCATATAGAAGACGGCAAATTGTTTATGACAGTGGACAAGATTGGCTGGTATCAGGGTGAAGAAGCCGATACGATTTTTGCACAGCGCAATCCGGAAGCAGGTATAGACGGTGCTCCAGATGGTTACTATATTGTCAATGATAGCAAAGAGCAGGAACAGGTTGAGGTTAGTGCGGATGCTGAAGTATTGATGCAGTTGTATGATCGGGATGGTACGATGCAGGGCGCAGATATTCAGTGGAATGAACCTGTGACATTATCCAAGTTCGAATCGTTGTATGAGAATACCCGTATTCTTGATCTCTCCGTATTCCCGTATCACCTGACGGTGCAGGACGGAAAAGTTACTAAAATTGTGCAACAATACATTCCATAAAATAAGATGAAATTCATCATCAAGCATTCCTCCTGTTCATTGGAACGGTGAGGGATGCTTTTTGGTTATGACAAATTCATGAAAGCGATTGTAATTAATGGTAGGTACATGTATCATTATTGGAATGGCGTTTTTACATAGTTCAGGAGGAGCCTCATGCTTAAAGACATGATTGCATTAACTAAGCCCGGACTTCTAAGGTTAAATGTGTTTGCGGTGGCGGTAGGATTCTGGGTAGCTTCAAAATGGGATATCAACTGGTTATCTCTGCTCATGGTCGTGATTGGATCAACTTTGGTTATTGCTTCAGCTTGTGTAATCAACAATTATTGGGATCGTGAATTGGACCAAAAGATGGAGCGCACCAAAAAAAGGATGGATTACATTAACCATCTGAAGCCAGGGTTTGTGCTTGGCTATGGCATTATCCTAGGTGTTGTGGGAGTAGCAGTACTGTATCTCCTGGTGAATCCGTTATCAGGCTGGATGGCACTGCTTGGATGGTTCGCTTACATCGTGATTTACACGATGTGGTTGAAACGCAGTTCAACGTGGAGCACGTCGCTGGGTGGAATTGCCGGAGCGATGCCGCCTGTCATCGGTTATACGTCTGTAACCAATGAGATTGATGCAGGTGCCTGGTTGCTGTTTGCACTATTATTTTTGTGGCAACCACCACACTTCTGGTCATTGGGTATTCGCCGGGTAGAGGAGTATCGTGCTGCTGGCTTCCCGTTGTTGCCAGTGGTTAAAGGGGTGAAACGCACCAAGTTTCAGATGATTCCTTATGTTTTTCTGCTGCTTCCTGCTGTATTTCTGTTGTATTATTACGACTACGTAGGTCTGGTATTTCTGATTGTATCTCTGGTCGGTGGACTGATCTGGTTTGTGCATACACTTAGCGGACTGAAGACACAGGATGATGAGAAGTGGGCAAAAGTGAACTTTCTGATCTCTGTTAATTATCTCATGCTCGTATTTATTGTCATGGTAGCGAATACGGTATGGTCTTAATTAGACGATGAACAGATCGTTTTCAGAGAGATTTCAGCTTAAGCTAGCTGGCTGCATCGAATGAAAAAGCACACGATGGAATAGCGTTTGGACAACCTTGAGTTGTTACAACATATTCTATAGGGTGCTTTTTTGGTATAATAAAACAATTGAATCATATAAGTGGAATTTATAATGCAAGATGGGAAGTGACAGCATGAGTAATTTGGAACAGGCCGTGCGATGGAGACAAGAAGGCAAGGTGCAGGAAGCGATTGAACTACTGCAAGAGATTACAGTCCAGGAACCCGAGAATGCGAATGTCTGGTATCAGCTGGCTTGGGCACATGATTCGCTTGGATTGGAGCGGGAAGCTGTTCCGCATTATGAGAAGGCACTAAGTCTTGGTCTTTCTGATGAGGACAGAGCAGGGGCGATACTCGGGCTGGGCAGCACATATCGAACGCTTGGACAGTATGAGCAGGCAAAGGTTTGGTTTGAAAAAGGGATGAAAGAATTCCCGGCATACCGGGAATTTGAGGTTTTCTATGCCATGGTGCTCTACAATCTGGGTGAACATGCAGAAGCGATGCAAAGACTGCTCGTGCAACTTGCGGACACATCAAGTGACAAGAGAATCAATGATTATAACAGAGCAATCCGTTACTACGCAGATCAGCTCGACCGGGTGTGGGAATAGATCGAATACACAGAAAAGGGGATGGATGAATGAACTCCAATCAAGATCTGAAACAGGTAAATGAAAGGTTGGATCAAATTGAGAAAAAGCTGGATAACCTGGGAGATAGCCAGCAGGGCAAACGCTCACCTGGCGTGCGCTTCCTGATTGGTTTTGGCATCACGATTGCGATTATATCTGTACTGCTGCTAACTCTTGGTGTTATCCAATTTGTGAGTAATGGATAGAAAAAGTCGATCATGACGACAGGTAGTGAGTTCTCCAAATTTACATTACCTGGCCGAGCCACTGTTTCACCTCTTCTATAAAACGTCGCGTAGCTGGCGATAGATTGCCCAAAGATGGGCAGGCCATGCCAATCGTACGATAAGGATCTCCAGAGAGTGGAACGAGCGCGAGTGCATGGGTATGATTTTGAAGAACCATTTCCGGAAGCAGGCTGATACCGAGGCCATTACGGACCATCGCCATGATGGCTTGATCTTCGGCTACTTCATAGACGACATTGAGCTTGGCTGCATGCTGCCGGATCAGTCGTTCAATCTCGTTATCTCCGCCCCACTTGGGCAGAATAAAGGGTTGCTCCAGCAGAATATCAAACGAAACAGACTCCTCTGAGGCGAGAGGATGATCCAGAGGCAGGATACACATCATCCTGTCTTTTTGTAATGGGATCGTCTCAAAAGGTGATGAATCGCCGAGGGATAGAAATCCGAGATCGATGGCACCTCCAGCTAGCCAGCCCTCAATCTCAGCATAATCGCCTTCCCACAGCTTAATCTCAATTCCGGGATGGCGCAGGCGAAATTGTTTCAGGATGCCCGGCAACCATTGTGTGGAGACACTTGCGAAGGTACCAATACGCACCGTACCAATCTCCGCGCCGCGAATGAGGGAGATTTCCTGGTTCATCAGTTCCGTCCAGCGCAGAATCTCACGTGTGTATCCCAGAATGCGTTCCCCTTCAGCGGTAACCCGCACACCGGAGCGGCTGCGATGGAGCAGGGAAAAACCACATTCTGTCTCCAGACTGGCGATGGCATGGCTGACTGCGGATTGGGTGATGTTCAACGCTTCTGCCGCTTTGGTGAGACTGCCATATTCCACAACGGTATTCAATATTTCGTATTTGATCAGTGACATGAATGGTTCCGTTCCTTTCCATTTTTGATGCATGAATTTATTTCATATAATCCATTATAAATATTCATTTTTATAATGCAAAGAGATCGTTTATACTTGCCAAGGCGAGTTAGTTTGACGCACGATCACACAGCTCAGAATACATAGAATGAAGGTTGAAGCAAGATGAATGGTGTACAGGTTAATCAAGGTCAGACAACAAGAAGAGCGGACATACAGATGCTGCTCGCAACGGTTATATGGGGATCTTCCTATCTGTTTATGAAATCGGGCCTGGAGTCCATGCAAGAATTGAATCTGGTCGCATTTCGTTTTGGAATTGCCTTTATTGCGGCAGGGCTTCTTTTTCATCGGCGGTTGTTTAACATGGATCGCAGAACACTTGTGGCAGGCGCTATTATGGGGACAGCTTTATTCGCTGCATTTGTATTCATCACCTATGGTGTGCAACGAACAACGACATCCCAAGCGGGATTCTTGATAAGTTTGGCTGTTATTTTTGTACCGATCCTGACGACGATCCAGCATCGTCGTATGCCGGACAAACGATTGACGCTCAGTATCCTGGTTGCCGTTACCGGGCTTGGCTTGTTGACGCTTCAACATGAGCTTAGTCTGCACACGGGAGATATTCTCTGCATACTAGCAGCACTTGTGTATGCCATCTATATAATGATTGCTGGCAAGTTCACACCGAAGCATGATCCACTAACTTTGGGGACAGTTCAATTAGGTGTTGCAGCGATGTGGGGAATTGCAGCTACATTTATGCTGGAAACGCCACGTATGCCCGATACGGCTGAATCCTGGGCAGCCATTCTCGGCTTAGGTGTTTTGTGTAGCGGCTTGGGGTATATTCTGCAGACACTCGCGCAGCGTCATGCCTCTCCCACAAGAACAAGTCTGATTTTTTCACTCGAACCACTGTTTGCAGCAGCCTTTGCATTTACCTTTCAAGGGGAATCGCTAACGTTGCAAGGGTATGCGGGAGCAGCTTTGATGTTGGTTGGTGTTCTGATCACAGAGATCAAACTTCCACAGCCTATCTTCTGGCGCAGAAAACGCTCGGTTTTACAGTCGGAACTCGGCGATCAGGGAGCACCAGGCGTATAATTGGCGGACAAAGGGTCCTTTCGTCATCTTCTATGAAGGTGGGGAGAGGGCCTTTTTTGGTCATGTCCTACACCTTGTGAAACAGATAAACAACTACCTAACAAAAACAGAATAACATAACCTTGTTTTGTTGATTTTTGTTTTTTATGCTACACTGAATGGAAAATTAGGAAAAACGGGTGAGTAGGATGGCCAAAAGAGTAACGATGCAGCAAATTGCGGATGCTGCGGGGGTGTCCAAATTCGCAGTCTCCCGTGCGCTGACGGGCAAGCCTGGTGTGAGTGAGCATACACGCGAGATGATTGTCAGAACGGCGGGGCAGCTTGGGTATTTCAGAACTGAGCCTAAGCGTTATCCGGGGGAGACACAGATATCAGCGGAGATGAAGCCAGAAGCGGAGCGACAAGGCACGATATTGATTTTGTTTCCTAACGTTCGTTCTCAGAATCGAGCTTCCTTATACTGGGGGCCAGTATTTGATGGCATTTCTGAGAGGTTGAATGAGAAGGGAATGGATATTTTAACGCTGACAGAACCCTCTTCAGATCGGATGTTCTCGGTCCTTAATCCCGAAGCGATCAGCGGAGTCATAACCGTGGGCACCATCTCGACATCGGTATTGCTGGAGATTTACAGACTGCGTATTCCGCTTGTCATGGTGGATCATGAAGACCCTGCCATATACGCAGACTCGGTTTTTACGGACAATATGAAATGTATGAAAGAACTGGTTCTCATGCTCGTTGGTAAAGGGTATAGAAGGTTCCAGTTTGCCGGACAACTGCCCGATGCAGCAAGTTTTAGAGAACGCTGGCTTGGATATCGTATGCTGCTGGAAGAGAAACAGTTGGAGGGGGAACAGCAAGACGGCTTGCTGGGACCAGAGTATGATCAGATCCGGAGATCCATTGCTGAAATGGAGCTGGAGGATATCCCTGAAGTTATCGTGTGTGCAAATGACCATACAGCTGTCATTGTCATTCAGGCACTCCAAAGTCGAGGCATTCAGGTGCCCGAACGTTGTGCCGTAACCGGATTTGACAATACGCAGACGGATGAACCCATTCTTGCTTCGGTACATATTAACAAAGAGAATCTGGGAACGAGAGCAGTAGACCAGCTATTGTGGCGGATCAAACACGTGGATGAACCTTATGAACGCAAGCTGATCTATTCGGAATTAATTATTCGTGATGAATATAACGCCAGTATACTGTAATGGGATATGAATTTACGGGCTCATTTTAACAATGATCATACGGGTAAATGAAATCAGGTGAAAGACATGGAGAGGTTAGAGCTTCATGTCTTTTTGTTATGCAGAGATTGTTTAACAAATTAAATTACAAAACAGATTGACTATAAGATGCATATCGTGTTAATTTTGTTTTGTAAGTTATTTGTTTTTATAATAACAAAACCTAACAAAATAATGTTTACCAACTCTAACAACAATGGAGGCTGTCATGAGCACAATACAATCACATGTTTTTCAGAATTGGACGTTCAAGGCTTGCGAAGATCAAGAGTGGATGCCGGCTCAGGTGCCCGGCTGTGTGCATACAGATTTGCTGAAGCTGGGCAAGATTCCAGATCCTTTTTATGGAACAAACGAGAAGGAAGTACAATGGATTGATAAGATAGATTGGGAATATCAGACGGAATTTGACGTTGCCGAAGGGTTGTTCTCCCAAGAACATCTGGAGCTGGTGTTTGATGGTCTGGATACATATGCGGATGTGTATGTGAATGATGTGCATGTGTTATCAGCAGATAATATGTTCCGGATATGGAAGGCAGATGTAAAGTCTGTATTGAAGGGGAACGGCAACATTCTCCGAATACGTTTTCGGTCACCAATTCAGGAAGATCTGCCGAAGCTGGAGAAGCTCGGATATGCATTACCTGCATCGAATGATCAGTCCGATGTTGGTGGACTTGGCGACAAGAGAGTAAGTATTTTTGCACGTAAAGCCCCGTATCACTATGGTTGGGACTGGGGTCCGCGTTTTGTAACCAGTGGGATCTGGCGTGAAGCACGTCTTGAAGGTTGGACACAGGTACGAATCAATGATGTGTATATCCAGCAAAATGAAGTAAGCGCTACCTCAGCTTCATTAACTGCTGTTGTGGAAGTCGAGACATCACAAGCGGTAGATACGACTATTCGTATCGGCGCAGATGGACAGAGATGGGAAAGATCCGTATCACTACAACCCGGAACTCAGACGGTGGAGATTCCAATCTCTATTGATGAACCGAAACTGTGGTGGAGCCGTGGGCTTGGTGATCCGCATATGTACACCTTCCTTACCGAAGTGCTTCAAGGTGAGCGAGCTGTGGCTGAATCTACAGTGAAGACTGGGCTTCGTTCCATTCGGCTGGTACGTGACAAAGATGAAGCAGGAGCATCCTTTTACTTTGAACTAAATGGTGTTGCGGTCTTTGCCAAAGGGGCCAATCACATTCCAAATGATAGCTTCATCACTGAAATTACTCGTGAACGTTATCGTCATGAGATCGTATCCGCAGCCGAGTCCAATATGAATATGCTGCGTGTGTGGGGTGGCGGAATCTATGAGCAGGATGTGTTCTACGAACTGTGTGATGAATACGGAATCCTGGTATGGCAAGACTTCATGTTTGCATGCAGCATGTATCCAGGAGACGAAGCGTTCCTGAACAGTGTGAGACATGAGGCGATTGATAATGTGAAACGTCTGCGCAACCATCCAAGTATTGCACTCTGGTGTGGGAATAACGAGATTGATTCGGCTTGGGCTCACTATGTTGAGAATGGTGGCTGGGGTTGGAAAAAGGAATTTACTGCCGAGCAGCGTGAAAGCATCTGGGCCGATTACGAAGCCATCTTCCATGATTTGCTGCCAGAAGTCGTTGAAGCGTATGCGCCAGGTGTGGATTACTGGCCTTCCTCACCACTGGTATCACTGACAGGGGATGAGACGCAGCATGCGCACCCATCCACAGCTGAAGGGGATATCCACTACTGGGGCGTGTGGCACAATGTAGAACCATTCGAGAACTACAACGTGCATGTGGGTCGTTTCATGAGTGAATACGGATTCCAGTCTTTCCCGGAGTACAAGTCAGTACGCACTTACGCGGAAGAAGAAGATCTGGCTCTGGAGTCGGAAGTCATGCTGGCTCATCAAAAGAATGGGGCAGGTAATCGTCTGATCAAACAGTACATGGATATGTACATGCATGAATCGAAGGACTTCCCATCGTTCCTTTATATGAGCCAGGTGCTTCAGGCGGAAGCAATGAAGACAGCCATTGAAGCGCACCGTCGCCGCAAACCATTCTGCATGGGCACACTTTACTGGCAAATGAATGACTGCTGGCCAGTGGCTTCATGGGCAGGTATGGACTACCTTGGTCGTTGGAAAGCATTGCAATATTATGCGAAACGCAGCTTCAGCGATGTGTTGGTATCGGTAGATGGAACAAAAGAAGATACAACAGATATATATATCATCTCGGATCAATTACAACCTGTAAAAGGGCAGTTACAGATTCGTTTGCTCGGGTTCGATGGAACGGTGCATCGTGATGAAACACATGACGTGACCTTGGCACCTAATACAGGTGATCGAGTGCTGTCATTACGTAACGCGGAATGGCTTGAAGGTCATGATACAGCTAACACGCTGCTGCGCCTGGATCTGAAACAGGAAGGTGCTGCGAATATCGTACAGGAACACTATTTTGTACCGTCCAAAGACCTTGCTCTGCAGCCTGCAAACATCAATGTAAGCGGAGGAGCGGATGAGAACGGCGTTCATCTGGTACTGGAAAGTGACGTGCTTGCTAAACAGGTATGGCTATCTTCGGATGTGGAGGGTGTCTTCTCAGATAACTTCTTCGACTTGATTCCTGGCATTCCGGTGAAGGTGCAGTTCACTTCCAGAGAGGGATTGCAGTCTAATGATGTGATATCAAATCCGGGACCGATCGAGGTTCGATCCATGATTGATTTTATTCGTTTGACCTAGAAGAAACGGTTGGAGTCTCTCGGAAGAGAGATTCAACCGTTTTTTTATTGAAACCTGACCCCATTTATATATCGTAATGGTTTCGTAATACTTCGCTTAGAGAATCGTAAGCTGTCTTGCTTATTGTAATCCATGTAAGTAATAAACGAATGGAGAGTGATAAGAATGATGAAAACAAATAAGAGCAAAAAAGTGATGGTAGCAGCGGTATTGATGATGTCCATGGCCTTTTCTGGATTGGCAAGTGCTGCAGATATGAAAACGATTAAAAAGGATGGCATGGAACTTGTTCAATTGAGACAGGCGGCGAAAATGTATGATTACAGCATTATGTGGGACAGCAAGGATAGATCTGTAACTTTGATGTATATGGGCAAAATGGACGACAAGATGATGAAAGACGACAACATGATGGAAGATGACATGATGATGAAAGACGACATGAAGATGAAAGACGACAAGATGATGAAAGACGACATGATGATGGAAGAAACGATGATGCCTGCGGGAAAAACGATTAAATTGTGGATTGGATCGAAAAAAATCATGGTAGACGGTATGCAAGTTAACTTGAAATCGATGCCTGTCATCCATGAAGGGAATTCGTATGCGGCTGAGTCTTTAATTAAACAGTACATGATGCCAGCCATGGAAATGAAGTAATTTAAGGGCTAAGCATCGCCATCACCATATGATATGATTGGCTCAAATGTATTTTCTGGAATATGGGGTGGGTTCGTTTGAATGAATGTGTACTTGTTGCTGATGATGATACAAATATTACGGACGTTTGTCGCAGGTATCTGGAACGGGAAGGTTATCTTGTCGTGACGGCTAAGGACGGTTTGGAGGCTATTGAGCTGTGGCGCAGCCAAACGCCAAGCTTGATTGTGCTCGACCTGATGATGCCACATAAGAATGGTTGGGAAGTTTGCAACGAGATTCGGCAAACTGAGGATGTGCCCATTGTAATGCTGACGGCCCGGGGGGAGGAGCAGGACCGTCTGATGGGACTGACGATGGGGGCAGATGATTATCTGACCAAACCATTCAGTCCGAGAGAACTTGTTTTACGTGTGAAGGCAATCCTGCGGAGAATGCGAATTGCGCAGGCATCACCTGTTACAACATCTGAATATACGATCAATTATGAAGGGCTTACCATTGATTTTACCAAGCGTGAAGTGCATATCAGCGGGCAGGTAATTGAATTGACCGTTACAGAGTTTGAGATGTTGTATTTGCTGGCAAGTCACCCGGGTCAGGTGTTCTCCCGTAACCAGATGTTAAGCAAGATTTGGGATTTTAGCTATGAGGGAGATACAACAACGGTGACTGTACATGTTCGGAGATTACGAGAGAAGATCGAAGAGAATCCTTCTGATCCAAAATATATTAAAACAGTTTGGGGCATAGGCTACAAGTTTGCGGGTGGTAGTTCATGAAACTTCGCACATACTTGGTGTTGTCCAGTCTCACGGGCATTGGCGTATTATTAATTTGTTTGTTCATCAGTTATTCCAAAATGCTACTTACGATCGAACAATTGTATTGGTTATCGGCTATAACGGCAGGGGTAGGCTTACTTTCGTTTATTCTTCAATATTTGCTGACTAAGCCATTGGAGAAATCAATTGCGCGAATTACACAGCAGACAATACGAATTGCCGAAGGGGATTTCCATACGGAAGTCCCTCTCATCGGTACGCAGGAATTTAAGCTCCTGGCACAGCAATTTAATGAAATGAGTTCCAAGCTGAAGGAAAGCTTTGATCATCTGCATCACTCAGAAACCGCGAGACGAGAGTTGATCGCCAATGTATCCCATGATTTACGGACTCCCTTGGCATCCATTCAGTCATTCGTAGAAGCGTTGGAGGATGATGTCATTAAGGATAAAGAAACCTTTCAACGTTACCTGAACACGATACGACTTGAAACGAAGCGTTTGGGAGGGCTTATTCAAGACTTGTTTGAATTATCCAGCCTGGAAGCGCAAGGGGAGGTATTTGACCCTCAGCCTTGTCACGTTGATGAGTTGCTGCTCAGTACGTTGGAGAGTTTTTCGTTTCATCTCGCCGAGAAAACGCTGAACGTTGAAATCAATTTGCCCGATAAATTACCAGCCGCGGTCATGATGCCTGCACAAATGAAGCGGGTCCTTTCCAATTTGCTGCAAAATGCCATTCAATACTCTCCTGTTGAAGGAAAAATCATTCTGGCTGCCGAAGAAAAGGGGCCGTTTATACGAATTTCAGTTACGGATGAAGGGGAAGGCATTGAAGCGGAGGAGACTTCGCGTATATTTGAACGTTTTTATCGAATTGACAAATCACGTAGCAAGAGTAATGGGGGGGCCGGGCTTGGCCTTGCCATCGCTCAATCAATTGTGGAACTCCATGGTGGCGAGATCGGGGTTCAGAGTACAAAAGGAGAAGGAAGCTGCTTCTGGTTCACGCTTCCGATCTACGTCAGTCGTTAACCTTGGTTAATCAAACGTAGTATTTATTCAGGTGGTGAATGACTTGACCAGTGATTTGGTTTTTCTATTCGGGGTTTTTGGTGCAGGATTGTTATCGTTTTTTGCGCCATGTATTCTGCCGCTGATCCCGGTATACGTGTCTTATCTATCCGGAAGCATGGTCAACGGTACGAATCAGCAGCAGCCTGACACCCATTCGGTTCGGTTGCGGTCCACACTTGTTTTGCGGACATTTTTATTTGTTCTTGGGCTGTCCCTGGTATTTGTTTTACTCGGTTTTGGTTCCGGCATCGTTGGTAATTTGATCTCAAGTCCTGTGTTTATTGCGATTTGCGGAGCCATCGTGGTGCTTTTTGGGATTTATCAAACCGGGTTGATCCGGCTATCCTGGCTGGAACGGGAGAGAAAGCTGTCAAGCAATCAAGCCAAACGGGGAGGGTATGTCGGAGCGTTCCTGTTGGGTCTAACGTTTAGTTTTGGCTGGACGCCTTGTATCGGGCCTGTGCTGGCGGCCATTCTTGGTATCGCCGCAGGAGAAGGCTCTCCACTCTATGGCGGGTTTCTCATGTTCCTGTATACCCTTGGATTGGCGATTCCTTTCCTGATTCTGTCCGTTTTTTCGGAATATGTTATGAAGCGGATACGTCGTTTATACAAGTACATGGGCGTCATCAAAATAACTTCCGGCTGTATTCTTATTGTCATGGGACTATTGTTAATGACAGACCGACTAAACAGCTTGGTGACCTGGTTTCAATAATCATTGGAGGAATTTAGTATGAAGATGGCACGGAAATGGATGGTATCTGTAATCGTATTCACTGGAGTACTGTTGATCTTAAGCGCATGTGGAACACAGCAAACTGAATCAAACCAAACTGAATCAAAACAAACGGGGTCATCATCAGCCCCAGCATCCGATATGAGTTCGTCAACCATGATGAACAAGGGAGAGACGGCTCCTGAATTTTCATTGCTTGATCTTAAAGGAAACACGGTTGGACTTTCTGATGTTCAAGGCAAGAAAGTGTATGTGAAATACTGGGCTTCCTGGTGTTCCATCTGCCTTGCGGGTTTGGAAGACCTGAACAATCTGGCTGGTCAAAACAATGATTTTCAAGTCATTACGATTGTGACGCCAGACTACAAGGGAGAGAAATCCTCCCAAGCGTTTACCAAATGGTTTGATCAACAGCCGTATGATAATATAACTGTTCTTTTGGATGAGAAAGGTGTATGGGCCAAGGAATTTGGCGTAAGAGCATATCCTAGTTCCTTTTATATTGGCTCTGATGGTATTTTAACGAAATCGCAGCCAGGGCATGCATCCAATGAACAGATCATGGAATCATTACAAGAGATTTTGTGAGAAAGGAGGAAGTGTCATGAAAAGGACGCTGCTGGGCCTGTGCCTCCTTGTTATAGCGATAGTTGTGTCTGCTTGTGGAAACAGGGGTGAGAGCCATTCAGCTTCATCTTCGATATCCACTCAACCTGTCAAGGCATCGAGTGTCTCCGAGGAAAACCTGAGTAACCTGTACTTGGCAGGAGGCTGTTTCTGGGGTGTGGAGGCATATATGGCTCGTATTCCGGGGGTTCAGGATGTGACTTCCGGTTATGCCAACGGTGAAGGAGAGAATCCAACCTATGAGGATGTTATTCGCGGGGAGCAGGGGTTTGCGGAGACTGTTCATGTAAAATATGATCCGCAGCAAGTATCTTTGCAGAAACTGCTTGAATCTTATTTTCGAGTTATTGATCCTACCAGCTTGAATAAGCAGGGCAATGATCGTGGAGTTCAGTATCGGACTGGAATATATTATACGTTGCCTGAAGATGCCAAAATCATCGAGCAGGCTGTAGCGGTAGAGCAAGAAAAATATGACCAACCCATTGTAACGGAAGTGATGCCTCTGCAGAATTATTATTTGGCGGAGGATTACCATCAGGATTATTTGGAAAAAAATCCGAACGGATATTGTCACATTGATATGACTGTCCTGGATGACCTGGAGATTGGAATTGATCCCGCTCAATATCCACGTCCAACAGATGAACAATTAAAGGAACGATTAACAGACGAACAGTATGCGGTCACGGTAAACAATGATACGGAGCATGCGTTCAGTAACGAATACTGGGATAATGAGGAGCCCGGTCTGTATGTGGATATTGCAACGGGAGAGCCGTTATTCACCAGCCGGGATAAGTACGATTCCGGTTGCGGGTGGCCGAGTTTTACAAAGCCGATTGTACCTGAGGTTGTTACCTATACAACGGATACGAGCTTTGGGATGGAACGCACGGAGGTACGAAGCCGGGCAGGTGACATCCACCTCGGTCATGTGTTCGATGATGGTCCCGAAGATCGCGGCGGCAAACGTTACTGTATTAACAGTGCATCGATCCGCTTTATTCCGCTAGACAAGATGGAGGAAGAACATTACGGATATTTATTGTCTTTTGTCGAGTAGAGAAGGGCAGCTGACTTTATCAAAACATAATAAGGCCATAATTTTAGAACGGTTGAGATCTCTCTATGAGGGATTTCGACCGTTTTTGATTCTGAGGCATCTAACAAAAACGGAGGTAGGCTTCAAAGATGGTTCCATCATTGTTATAATTGATAATCATTATCAATTATAGGTGGGTTTTTAGTTACAATACCAAGGTATTGTGTGTGTTTGATTGCTTAGGAGAGGGAGTTTATATGGGAATTCAGAATGACATCAAGCTGTGGGATCAGGTTCAGGTTCGCGTGCTTGATGTGCGTCTTATATCACTCGCAACACACGAGTTCATACGCAATTATGTGTTACCGACCAGTGCATTTGTGTATGTTCAAGGCAGGGGTCAGGTCTGGCTGGATGAAGAGGTATGGACTACAAGCCAGTTCATGCTGCTGCATGGGGGGAAAGGAAGACGTCTGACACTTGAAGCGACAGGGGTTATGGAGGTACATCTGATTTTGTACAAATCAACCTTGCCCTCCAATGTGCTTGTGGAGTACCGAATGATGTTGAACCAGCGTAATCCGTTTGAAGAGTCCTGGGCGACAGTGCCGGATCATACACTTGAGCTGCGTGAGCTTGTGCGGAATATACATGAATGCTGGTCAGGGCAGGAGCGAGTGGGCAAAATTCAGGTCAAAGTGTATTTTTTTCAACTGGTACAGCTTGTCTTGTTACAGCGGAGTCGCATGTCTAACGAATTTGAACAGCCTTCGCTTACCGATCAGGTTTTGCGATATATCAAAGCTCATTACCGGGAATCCATCTCACTTGATTTGCTTGCCCAATCCTTGAGTTACAGTCCGCAATATTTATCACGCAAATTCAAGGAACAGACGGGATGTACACCTACAGAATATGTGATTCGGTTACGAATGGGTGAGGCAAGGAGTCTGCTTGCGTCCACAGAAGCTTCATTACAGGAGATTGCTGCGTATGTGGGTTATATGGACCCGTTTTATTTCAATCGTATATTCAAAAAAGAGACTGGAATCACACCAGGGCAATATCGGTTGAAGCAGCAGGAAAACTCGAAATCAGTTTCAAAAAGTACATTAAATGCAACAAATGAATCCATTGTAACAGGAGGGGATGAACGTTATCCTTTAATTGATGATGATAATCATTATCAATATAAGGGAGATGAGGAAATCAACATGTTTAACCATTTTAAATCAGCGATTATGTCGCTTGCGCTTGTACTCACATTGAGTGCTTGTGGAACAGCCCAGCAGGGGGCAGAAACATCCGAAGTTGCGGCTGAACCCGAACAACCGGCAGTCGTGGAAACCCAAATAGTAAATACGACCTTTGGTGAGGTAGAGATTCCTGCACATCCCGAGCGAGTTGCTGCCATAGATTATCTGGGAACGGTGCTTGCTCTTGGTGTCAAACCGATTGGTGGAGGCCAATTTCTGATGAACAGTCCTTATCTGGAAGGTCACATGGATGGTCTTGTAACGATAGGGGATTCCGTTGAACAATTGATGGAGCTGGAACCTGATCTCATTATTACATTGAATCCGGACAAGGCGGCTTATGAGAAATATAGCAAGATTGCTCCGACCGTTTCGATCGCATCCATCACTTTTCCGACACTCAAGGACGAAGTGAACTATTTCGGTAAAGTCCTTGGCAAAGAAGCGGAAGCAGAGAAGTGGCTGGCTGATTTTGATGAGGAGATTGCCAAAATCAAGCAGGAGGTGCAGAGTGTTGTTCCAGCTGATGCTACATTCTCCGTTATGCAGGAATATGATCGCCAAGTCTTCATTTTTGGCAATCAGTCGGGCCGGGGAGGGCGTAACATCTACGAATTGCTTGGTTTGCAAGCACCAAAGAACATTCCATCCGAGTTGATGCAGGGCGCCTATCATGAATTCTCCATAGAACTGCTCTCCAAATACGCTGGAGATTACATTGTGCTGACCAGCAAGTCTCAGTTGAAAGACCTTCAGGCAGATCCGATCTGGGGTTCATTGCCTGCTATCAAAAATGGAAAAGTGTACATATGGACGGAAGAACAATCCTGGTTCCGTGACCCTATTGCCTTGTTGAAACAGACACAGGATCTGGCTGAATGGATTATTGGACTTAATACACCGTCTAAATAAGGAACTTCAAAAAACCGTGCCGCCCAGTTTGCTGAGCAGCACGGTTTTTCATTTTCTTATGTAGGACTGAACAGTAGAGGGGATTAGCTGCCTGTACGGAGATGAAATAACAGTGTGGTGTGATTACCGTATAAAGAGTTTATTCGCTCTTTGGTTCGTTCTGAATTTCTTGCAGATCCTCCAGTTGCAGTGTGAGGTCATTCTCGGGGTTTGCGCTCACAATGACTTCTGACTGTGATTGTTGCTGACCTGGCTGATTCGACTTGGCGGCAGGTTTGATCACGTAGAGACTTTGAACGGAGTTGAGCAGGCTGGCAGGGGTGTCTTCATACGTTTCCAGGAAGAGTACATAGTCTTTGGTAGGAATCAGCTTGAGGTTGTCATCATTAATAATCTCGGTGTTGCCAAGTTGTCCGCCAAGTTGCTTCACTTCAAGTTTTTCCCCGGCAGTGTAATCGCCTTTATAGGATTCAGCGACCTGAATCGTGTGGATCGTATAGATTTTGTCAAAAGAAGCTGGCTCTCCGCCCGGATCGGACGCAGGGTTTAACTCGTTTTCATTGGCAGCATCAGTAACTTGTACGATATCGTTTAAAGCTTCCACACGAGTCTCAACAACACTACCTTTTACAATGGTATTTGCTCTCTCGGACAGGTCGCCAATGCTGCCATAACTCGGGTAATCTTCAGAAGCAATAATGGTCATGGGTGCATCGGATGGGGACGCGGTAGGTGTAACAGAAGAACATCCAACAGCAGATAAAATGAAAATGGAAGAGAGAAGCAGCGTTAATACTCGATTTTTGTTCATGGACAGGAATCCTCCTTGGATTTTTGGGATAAGTTCGTAGCGGATTAGTACTTGGATTTTACGTTATTGATATCAAAAGTTTGGGGTTGGGTCATGGAATTGCGGTTACGGGAGTAAGACATAATGGAAGGACTACTTGTTGTCGGGTTGTCACCGAGCCAGATGGAGTGTCCGAGTTCGTGGACAAATACGCTTTGAATGAAGTTGGATAAGTTGGTTGCGTCAGGGGTGATCGTGGATGCATTGAGTTCGATGCGGAAGCTTACAACTTGACTGCCGGAGACGGAGGCGTAGTTGACACCATATGCTGTATTATTGAAGTTTCCTGCGGTGATGGTGTTTGGGGAGTTACTTGTTTTGGTGAATTTAACTTTGGCACCTGCATTGTTCCAGTTGGTAAGGGAAGTGTCCATGGGAGTCTGCCATGCGGCGGCGTAATTATACGTACGAATGGGAATGGTGGTGCTGGGGTAACCGTAGGTTAGAAAGGTTGCCGCATAGATGGTACTACCAAACATCGCAATCGCTGAGAACAACATGATGCTTATCAAAAACTTCCTTTTCATACTTAAAACCTCCAATAAATGTATTTTATTCTCTATTATAGTAACAAGTAATATTGGAGTTGAAATGAGTCCGAGGTCGTTGTTTTTGTCGTGAAAAACATGAAATATATCTTGATCCGACCCTAATGGTGTCAAAATAAGTCATTTTCTGTTCAATGTTCATGAATAATTTCCCTAAAATTACAAACAATACGTTCAACTTCTCATAGGGAAAGGTAGTGCTTGAACATGTGCAACCGTTTTTCATTGGCAGCCGATTTGGACGATGTCAGAGATCATTTCAAGATTCAGCGAGTGATGTATTATTACAAAAACCGATACAATATCAGCCCAACCCAGCATACGCCGATTATTTTGCATCAGGATGGTGAGCGTGTATTGGATGAGTTCCGGTGGGGGTTCATTCCATTCTGGGGGCGTGATGCCGTTAACGCAAATCTCATGACAGTGCATGAGAATCCTTCCTATTACAAACTGGTAGAGACCAAGCGCTGCGTTATTCCCTGCAATGGATTATATTACTGGCGGCAAGAGGGCAAAAAAAGTTATGCGGTTCGTGTTGTTATGCCGGATCGTGGCCTGTTCGGTATTGCTGGGTTATATGAGGTGTGGAGAGATACACGGAAAGAGCCGCTTCGTACCTGCACGATGCTTATGACAGGCGCAAATATGGTTACACGTGAGTTTGGCAGTAAAATGCCAGCGATCCTTTCCGAAGAAGAGATCAACACCTGGCTTGACCCGGCAAATACACGGGTGACTCAGTTGTTACCGCTATTGAAATCGTATAACAGTACAGAGATGAATCTGTATCCAGTAACCCCAATGGTCGCCAACGATGAACACGATTGTTACGAATGCGTAGAAGAGATGGATCAGAAGCTGGCTTACGTTCGGAGTTTCTGAGTATCTTTTGGATGATGTGAAGAAAATGAAGAGGGCTGAGAGTCTGGAGACACTCTGCTCTTTTTTTCCTTTCTGAAAATGAAAAGTTGCAATTGCAGTGAAACGTAACTATAATCATTACAGTAAGTGAACGCATATATTCATATATCTATTAAAAGAGATATTTATAATCAGGAGGGAACCACGAATGAATCCAAAGTTTAACCAGATGTTTGAACAAGTTTCACTACCGACTGGCATTACACTGAAAAACCGAATCGTGCTCGCTCCCATGACTCATATGTCCTCGAATGCTGATGGTACAATATCCGACGCTGAACTTGCTTATTATGCACGTCGCACCGGTGGTGCGGGCATGTCAATTACGGCTGTAGGGCATGTAACAGAGACAGGCATTGGTTTCCCAGCTCAATTTGGTGTTTATGACGACCGCTTCATTCCTGGTCTGAAAAAACTGGCTGAGACCATTAAACAACAAGGCTCCGTAGCCGTATTGCAAATTTTCCATGCGGGCCGTCTGACTCCTGAACAAGCTGTACCTGTGGGTCAAGTGGTTGCTCCTAGTGCGGTTGCAAGTGAGCGTCCAGGATCTCCTGAACCAAGAGAATTGACGGATGCCGAGATTACTTCGATTATCAAAGACTTTGGTGAAGCGACACGTCGTGCAATCGAAGCCGGCTTTGATGGTGTTGAGATTCACGGTGCTAATGGTTATCTGATCCAGCAATTCTTCTCCCCGCATTCCAACCGACGTGAAGATCGTTGGGGCGGAAGTGTAGAGAAACGTCTGACATTCCCGCTTGCTGTAGTAGATGAGATTCAGAAAGTGGTTGCCGAACATACCAAACTGCCGTTCATCATTGGTTACCGTTTCTCTCCGGAAGAACCGGAAACACCGGGACTCACAATGGAAGATACGTATGCACTGGTGGATGCGCTTAAAGATAAAAACTTGGATTACCTTCATGTCTCTGTGAACGAGTTCTGGTCCAAGCCAAGACGTGGCGAAGCAGATACGCGTTCGAGAATGGAATTCATTCTGGATCGTGTGAACGGTAAACTGCCTGTTATTGGCGTAGGTTCAATTCATACGGCTGATCAGGCCGCTGAGGCGCTTCAAACGGGAGTACCTTTGCTTGCCATTGGACGTGAGCTGATTATTGAACCGGATTGGGTTGAGAAAATCGAGAGCGGACGGGAAGAAGATATTGAGACGATTCTGACCAAATCGGATCAGGAGCGTCTGGTTATCCCTGACGGATTGTGGAATGCAATCATCCACACGCCAGGCTGGTTCCCTATGGCAGAAGATAAATAAGATACACTTCAAGACTGGAATGGAGGGGGCGAAAGCTCCCTCTTTTTGCACATGGTCCAAATTCTCCTTGTCATCGCTCTGTGGTATGATGGATGAACAGGATTAACTGGATAATCAACGGTTTGGAGTGAAGGAATATGCTCGTAGCTGAACGGTATGAGAAAATAGTGGAATGGGTGGATACGCAAGGCAGCATGCGTGTGACCGAACTTAGTGAGCGCTGCGGGGTGACGGAAGAGACGATTCGTCGTGATCTGGACAAGCTCGAACAGGCGGGCAGGCTCAGACGGTCCCATGGCGGGGCAGTCAGCGTAAGATACAAGGATGAGTTACAGTCGGAGATTCCATATCCGGAACGGGCTGTAGCGCATGCAGAAGAGAAGCGCAGAATTGCAAGCGAAGCGGTGAAAATGGTGGAATCCGGCGACCGGATTGCTCTGGATGCAAGTACAACGGCGTGGTATATGGCGGCAGGATTGCCAAACATTCCACTGACGGTATTAACCAACTCAATTAAGGTCGCTGCAGAGCTGAGTAACAAGGAGCAGATTCGTGTGATTGCCACAGGTGGGCAACTGGCTTCGAAGTCATTGTCTTTTGTAGGACCGCTGGCGGAACGTTCGCTTGATGCCTATCATGTGGATAAAGTATTTCTGTCTTGCAAAGGAGTGCATCTGACCAAAGGCATCAGTGAATCCAATGAATTACAGGCCTTGGTGAAGCAGAAAATGATCCATATTGCGGATGAGGTCATTTTACTTGCAGATTCCAGCAAGTTTAACATACAGGCTTTTACCAGAGTTGCTGAGATGAACAGTGTGGGCAAAGTGATTACAGATCAGGGTGTAGATGAAGAGCACGTTAGCGCATTGATTGAGCAGAATATTACGTGTATACGTGTGTAAACAAGAAAGGAATGAATGTCATGAAACATCCTTTTCATCTGAAAGCGGTATGGAATGGTGGGCGTAACAGTGAGGGAACAATCGATGCAGGTGGATTAAAAACGGTCATATCGATTCCGCAGGAGATGGGCGGACCCGGTACGGGAACTAACCCGGACGAGATGCTGCTGGGTGCAGCCTCCACCTGTTACCTGATCACGCTGGCAGCGATGCTGGAGCGTTCGGATATTACGCCGGATGAATTAACGCTTGAATCGGAAGCAACGGTAGATGTTACGAATAACGTATTTACGTACGAACGGATCGTACATAGACCTCGGATTGTGCTCAGCGCAGATGCCTCTGAGGCGGATCTGACCAAGGCTGAGCGCTTGGCGCATAAGGCTGAATCCTCCTGTATGATCTCCCGAGCGGTGGCAGGTAATGTCCAGATGGAGACACAGCCAGTCATTGTTATCACTGGAGCTAACGCGGTGTGATATACTGAAGAATAGACGATTCAAGTCGTCATTTGTACAAAATAAGGAGAAATTCGGTATGAACACACAGAAGCGCAAGACTAACCTCTGGGTACGTTTAACACGTGCTATGAAGCTGAATTTCCTCAAATTGTTACGTGCTCCCGGAGGTGCTCATAAAGTATCCACCGGATTTGCAATAGGGTTCGGACTGGAGCTGATCGTGATCTCGACCGCATCCCTGATATATCTCATATTCTACCCAATTGTGCGACTGTCTGGGGGTTCGATGCCAGCAGCGATTGTTGGTAACGTGATTGGAAAACTTACGTTTTTGCCTATCATTCTGATGCCGCTCGCGAAGCAGATTGGTTCCTGGATTCTACCTGCTCACAGCATGGGACAAGGACCGGTACATGAGAGTGCATTCATGGAGCTGTTTCGCGGGAACTGGTCGGCCGTGAGTGAATTGTTGCTTGGTGGACTGGATATTCTGGCAGGCATGTCCGTGTTTGGTGTCATTCTGGGTGTGATTTCGTACTTTGTCGTAAAATTCTTCTACGTCAGAGCGCTCAACCGGCGTTATGAACGCCGGTTGGAGAAACGCCGACAAGCGGATCTAGCGTCGGTGTCGCCTCCGGTACTAATCAGGAAGCCATCACAATCATAATCGGCAGCATCAACATGGATGCAGCGGTTGTCCACAGGATGCAACGGGATACAAACTGCGGAGAAGCATTGAACTGTTCAGCCAAAATAACGGCGTTCACTGCGGTCGGCATCGATGCGAGGATCAGCAGCACACTGAACAACGTACCCTCGACCTGAAGCGCGGTCAGAATCACCCAGGAGAGGATGGGCGCAGCTGCGAGACGGACCACAAGTCCGGTCCAGAAGGCTCGGCGTACATTGGGCAGCCAGGGCACTGTAGCACCTTTTGGTCTGAGCATCTGTGCTCCCAGAATGGCGAGAACGACAGGAGAGTAACCCGCGGCCATCATGGAGATGCCTCCATCCAGCGCTTCAGGCAGGCTCAGATTGGACGCACGTAGCATAATGGCGATGCCAGCAGCATAGATGGATGGCATACGGAAAACGGACAGAATCGCATCTTTCACCGTGAATTCGGATCGCGCGGCAAAAAAGATACCTACCGTATTAACAATAATCATCTGTCCAATAACATAGACAGAAGCCTTGTCCAGTCCAAGCTGACCAAAGGCAAGCAGTACCAGCGGGAGCCCGTAATTCACGCAGTTTGTAAACGTGGAGACGAGGGTGAGACCCGCTTTTTCGCTTGCACCCAGACGGAAAACCCGGCTTAATAGCTCGGCGAGGGCCCACAGAGCAATCAGATTAATAATAGAGAACCAGAACGTGCTGGTGACGTCCGTCCAGGTAATCTCTGCATGCAGCAATGTATTGAAGATGAGCGCAGGGCTCAAAATATAAAGGGAAAAGGTCGAGAGCGACCGGGTATCCCAATTCTTAAAGCGTTTTAACAGAATACCTCCGATCACGGGAAGTGATATCGGCAGGAACACATGGTATAACGTAAGTAAAAATGAGTGAAGCAATGCAACTCAGTCCCTTCTGGATGAAAAACCTATCTTATCATAGCAGAAGATGCACCTCATATGAATGGATTTCAGTATGATGATGTGTAGTAATCGCCTTGCTTAACTAAGGATTTCCCTGATGGGCAGCGACAGCGGATTGCTATTTTGATATGGCAGATTTATTATAGAAGAGGTGCAACAAGATTACATACACATAGAGGAGGAAACTGTAATGAGTGAATCAAAACGCTTGCTCGTACTTGCCGGCTCTTACGCCGAAGCGGAAAATGAGGGCATTTATGCATATGAATTGAATGAGGATACAGGCAGCTTGTCCAAGCTTGACGGCATCGCGGGCGTGAAAAACCCAACGTTTGTCAACGTGGATGCTGAGGGTAATAAACTGTATGCGATTGGTGAAACAGCGTCAGCTGAAGGCAATAAAATGTCTGAAGCTGTAGCTCTGAGCATTGATCCTTCTACAGGAAAATTAACGTTGCTGAACCGGAATAACTCCATTTCAGCTCCACCATGTCATATCCAGCGTGACCCTTCCGGCAAATACTTGATCCTGTCCAGTTACCACGGTGGTCTGGTAGGACTGCAAGCCTTGACGGATAACGGTGAAGTTGGAGCGCTTCTGGACGAGAAGAAACATGAAGGAAAAGGTGCGCATCCTGAGCGTCAGGACAAGCCACATGTTCACTCCGCATTCTTCAGCCCGGATGGTAAATACATGATGGTACAGGATCTGGGCGCAGATAACATCGCGATCTATTCCATTGATGCAGACAAGAATGAACTTGTTCTGCACAGTGAAACCAAAACACATCCGGGAGCTGGCCCACGTCACTTGGCGTTCCACCCGAATGGTCAATTCGCTTATGTCATCAACGAAGTGGATTCTTCCATTACTTCGTTCAAATATGATGCAACAGCGGGTACGTTGACTGAATTGTCTACTGTATCCACACTGCCTGATGGATATGATGGCAAAGAGAATACAACAGCCGAAATCACGGTTTCCAATGATGGACGTTATGTATATGGTTCTAACCGTGGACATGACAGCATCGTTGTATTTGCAGTAGATGCAGACAAAGGTCACCTGACACTGGTTGAGCATGTATCTGCAGAAGGTGAGCACCCGCGTCACTTTGCGCTGACACCTAACGGCAAATTGCTGATTGCAGCTAACCGCGATACGAACAACCTCGTGACATTCACGGTAGATCAGGAGAGCGGACGTCTGAAATACACTGGTCACAGCACAGGTGTATCCAAGCCGGTATGCGTGAAACCTGTATATCTGTAAAATGATAAATTTCTAAACCAGCTTTGGCTGGATTGAAAATGAAACGATAAAGATAAAGACCCTGCCATGTGGCGGGGTCTTTTATATTGAATATCTAATTGGATGATTAGGCTGTTGTTCTGCTTTAAGCGTGTGGATTGGGATAGAGGATTAATTCTATATTTGATTCACCTAACAACGAATAATTATCAATAGTATCGTGCAAGTAACTACCCCACTTCAAAGTGCGTACTTCCTGAATGGATAGTCAGGGTCTACAATGAGTGAGTAGCCAAAACAAACACTGCATGCATCTTAACAGACCAATTGGTGCAGGCTAAATATCTGATTATTATTTTTACAGGAACAAATCATACTTGAACAACAAAGGAGAAATAAATGATGAAATTGCAATTGGCGCTTGACTTGGTAAATATCCCTGAAGGTATCGCACTGGTTAAAGAGGTTGAACAATATATTGATATCGTTGAGATTGGTACTCCAATCGTTATTAATGAAGGTTTGCACGCGGTAAAAGCAATGAAAGAAGCATTCCCTAATCTGCAAGTTCTTGCAGACCTTAAAATCATGGACGCTGGTGGTTATGAAATCATGAAAGCAGCTGAAGCTGGTGCAGATCTGATCACTGTGCTTGGGGCAACCAATGACAGCACGATCAAAGGTGCAGTAGCAGAAGCGAAGAAACAAAACAAACAAGTTCTTGTAGACATGATCAACGTGCCTAACCTGGAACAACGTGCTCGTGAAATTGATGCGCTTGGCGTAGATTACATCTGTGTACACACAGGTTATGACCTACAAGCTGAAGGACAAAGCCCGTTCGAAGATCTGCAAACGATCAAAGCTGCTGTGAAAAATGCTAAAACGGCTGTCGCTGGTGGAATCAAGCTGGAAACATTGCCAGAAGTAATCAAAGCACAACCGGATCTGGTTATTGTAGGCGGCGGTATCACAGGACAAGCAGACAAAGCGGCAGTTGCAGCTGAAATGCAACGTCTCGTTAAACAAGGGTAACAGATGAGCAAAACACAGTACGCAGCTGACATCTTGAAGGAGCTGGAACGTACGCTAAGCCAGATCGACGATGCAGAGATGCAAGCGATGGCTGAGCACATTCTGGCTGCAGAACAGATTTTTGTAGCAGGAGCAGGCCGGTCAGGACTTATGGGAAAGGCTTTTGCCATGAGACTGATGCAGATGGGGCTTCGTGTATATGTGGTGGGCGAGACCGTAACACCTGGGATCAGCTCGAAGGATTTTCTCTTGCTGTGCTCTGGCTCAGGAGAGACAGGCAGTCTGGTAGCCATGGCTCAAAAGGCTAGCCAAGCTGGTGCGCCTGTAGGTCTCATTACGATTAAGCCAGAGTCCACGATTGGGAAACTGGCAACTACGGTAGTGCGTCTCCCGGCTTCAGCCAAAGAGGACACAGCAACTTCCGGAGCGGCAGTAACCATTCAGCCGATGGGCTCGTTGTTCGAACAAGGACTGTTAATCGGCATGGATGCTCTCATCCTTACGATGATGGAAATGAAGGGTATGACCGGAGCGGATATGTTTGGCCGCCACGCGAACCTGGAATAGTGAATAGATGAAAGACCGGAATCCTTTGATTATGAAGGGTTCTGGTCTTTTCTGCGATACATAATCATTCATCTGTATAGGTTTTATCCGTGATTTACAGTTAAACTTTGCATCCCGACCAGGCTGTAGTAGAATTAATAGATAGCTGTATCGAATGAATGTACTTATTACATCATGCATGGAGCGGAAAACTTACCTCGTGTGAAGTGTCCCCGTGATATGCGTATTATACGCGATATAAGATTGAAGATGAGGGGGCTCGGAGCCATGGCGTCCGAAGTGAAGGAACGGATTAATCTGAAAGAAATCAACTGTGAGAAGGAATTGACCCTTGCGGTGATCGGTGGCAAGTGGAAACTGATTATTTTGTGGCACTTGGGCCTGGAAGGCACCAAACGTTTCAGTGAGCTGAAACGCCTAATCCCTCATATTACCCAGAAGATGCTGACCAACCAGTTACGTGAGCTGGAGGAAGACAAACTGATTGAGCGCAAGGTGTATGCCGAGGTACCACCTCGGGTGGAATATACGTTGACAGATCACGGTCAAAGCCTGATGCCCGTCCTGCACGCAATGTATAACTGGGGTAAAAATTACGGTGAAAATGTAATCTGGAAAGAAAGCTAAATAAGTTATATTCACAGCGAACCGCCGGGTAAATGGATACTTCCATAAACCAGCGGTTTTTTAGTTACTTTTAAATTTTGGACAGTGGATCAATAGTTTACTCCAAACGCAGCGGGCAGAAATAGACTTAAGAAGCGGAGCGTGCGCCTTTATCACCGGATTTTTACCTTTGAAAAAGGGGAATCAAAAAATCTGGGGATAACAGCGATCGGAAGGTTGTTCTGTCATCGAAGTGGTAAGTGAGAATAATCTTTAGTCCAATCTATACTCCCTTGAACTGGAATATGATACGATGAGAGATATTGGAAATGCAAGGAGGATGACAACTAAAGATGGAAAAAATACGTACACGTGCTGAGGTAAACCCAGAAACGACTTGGGATCTGAGAGACTTGTTTGTAACCGATGTAGAGTGGGAGCAGGAGCTTCGATCACTTCCTCAGGCTGCTGCCCAGATCGAAACGTTCAAAGGACGTCTGGGCGAAGGCGCTGAACAATTACTGGCTTGTCTGGATGCGCGTGAAGCTTTGCAGGAGCGAATCAGCAAGACGGCGTCTTATGCTCGACTGAAGCAGTCAGAGGACAGCACCAATCCGGTTAATATTGAGAATTCAGCCAAGGCAGGAGATATCCTATCAAATCTGTCTTCGTCCTTGTCTTTTGTCAATTCGGAGATCGTTGATCTGCCGGAGGGAACAGTTGAGCGTTATCTTGAAGAGCTTCCGGAATTGGAGCCGTATGCGCGCAGTTTGGAGCGTTTGATTCGAGAAAAAGCACATCGGCTTACGCCTGAGACCGAGAAGGTACTCGCTTCATTAGGAGAGGTACTGGATTCGCCATACCGTATCTATCTGCGCGGTAAACTGGCAGACATGACGTTTGACGATGCTCTTGATGGAGAGGACAATAATCGTCCACTGTCCTGGTCATTCTATGAAAATAATTATGAGATGTCGTCTGATACAAAGCTGCGCCGTTCTGCTTATGCTGCATTCAGCTCGACATTAAATGATTACAAAAATACGTTCGCAGAAGGTTATGCAACCGAAGTGAAGAAACAGGTTGTTTTATCCAGGCTGCGTGGTTACGACGATGTTACAGATATGCTTCTCAGCCCACAACAAGTGAGCAAAGAGATGTACAATAATATTCTGGATATTATCCAGCAGGAACTCGCACCTCATATGCGCAGACTGGCGGCTCTCAAGAAACGTGAACTGGGTCTGGACAAACTGATGTTTTGTGATCTGAAGGCGCCGCTTGATCCTGAATTTAGCCCTGCCATTACATATGATGAGGCGTGCATACTCATACGAGAAGCACTTGATGTGCTTGGGCCGGAGTACGGCGAGATCGTAGAGCGCGCATTCAGTGATCGCTGGGTGGATTACGCAGATAACGCAGGCAAATCAACAGGGGCATTTTGCTCCTCTATATATGGTTCACACTCCTATATCTTAATTTCATGGGCAAACAATATGCGCGGAGCATTTACACTTGCCCATGAAGTGGGGCATGCGGGCCACTTCATGCTTGCGGGACGTTACCAACGTCTCACGAATACACGGCCATCTCTTTATTTCATTGAGGCACCATCGACGATGAATGAAATGCTGCTGGCCGATCATCTATTGAAGCGTTCCGATAATCCGAGAATGCGTCGCTGGGTCATTTTGCAATTGTTGAACACGTATTACCATAACTTCGTTACACATCTGCTGGAAGGTGAATTACAGCGCAGGGTGTACGCACGCGCAACCAATGATGAGCCCATTACGGCAAAGACGTTAAGTCAACTCAAGGGAGACATCCTTTCCGAATTCTGGGGACCTGATCTGGTAATTGATGAAGGGGCCAAGCTCACATGGATGAGACAGCCTCATTATTATATGGGACTATATCCGTATACCTATGCGGCAGGCTTGACGGCTTCCACAGCGGCTGCACAGCAGATTCGTGAAGAAGGACAGCCTGCGGTAGATCGCTGGCTTGATGCACTCAAAGCTGGTGGAAGTCTCACACCACAGGAGTTAATGAAGCTTGCGGGTGTGGATATGTCCGGACCTGAGCCGATTCGCTCTGCGGTTGCTTATGTCGGCAGTCTGGTCGACGAACTTGAACGTCTGTATTCCTGATCTGGTTCATATAGTATATGGACAAGGCAGAACGGGTTGTCTGCATGCACCGCCTTCCTTGCGTGGGGGCGGTGCATCTTATTTTTGCAAGGGGAAAGGAACGATGATGAATGGCGTTAACAAGCGTGTCCTCATCGATGGGCCGATTAAGCGTAGACGGCTTTGGTGTGTTTGACGACATGAATGGAGTACCAGGTTTTGAAGGCAATCAGGGTGGTTTTTTTTCGGGATTTAATGAGTTTGCTACAATGAATGCATTTGCTTCGATTTTCATTGGCGGCATATTTCTCATCATTGCGGGAGTTATTGTTTTTGTTATTATTTCAGGGGTACGCACCTGGTCATCGAATAACGCAGCGGCCTTGTTAACCCTGCACTCAACGGTGGTAGCCAAACGAACGGAAGTCTCAGGTGGAAGCGGCGATAGCAGTGCGACAACCCGGTATTATGTTACATTTGAATTCGACAATGGGGAGCGCACTGAACTGATTGTTGGCGGAAACCATTATGGTATGATGGTGGAAAATGATCGAGGGATGCTGACGTATCAGGGGACACGTTTCAAGCATTTTGAGAGAGATGTACAACCCCAGTCGGGGGTAAGCAAAGGTCAATTTTATACGTAAAAAAAGAAATGCGGCTCCTCCCAGGTGGGAGAGAGTCGTTTTTGGTATACCCAAAAGAAAGAAAAACCGAAGGGTATTCAAACGCTTACATTGGTGATATACTCGTAAAATAAAGCAAAACAGTATTAAACAAAAACAAACAAAAAATAAATACAGAATAAAGTACAGAGTTACGGTCTGAATCAAGGGATACCGTTTGGAAAATAGGATTGGTTCGAAAGGTTGGTGAAGCGCGGTGAGTGTGCTGGCTTATGATTTGGGCGCTGGGAGCGGGAGAGCGCTACTGGGACATCTGAATGATCGAGGGATCGAAACAAGCGAAATTCATCGGTTCAAGAATGAACCAGTGAAGATTAGCGAGCGGATGCACTGGGATATTCTGCGATTGCATCATGAATTGTTGCAGGGGCTTACCCTTGTGAAACAGCAGGGAGAACAGCCGGAGAGCCTGGGGATCGATTCCTGGGGCGTTGATTTTGGTTTGCTTGGCAGTAATGGTGAGTTGCTTGGTAACCCGTATCATTACCGTGATACACAGTTTAACGGCATGATGGATCTGGTACGGCAAGAGCTGACCTCTCAGCGAATCTTCGAACGTACAGGGATTCAGTTTCTTAGCTTTAATACTCTGTATCAATTGGCAACGCTTCAACGCAGCGGTTCCCCGTTGCTTCATGAAGCAGAGCGTTTTCTCATGATTCCGGATTTGCTACGTTATTTCCTGACAGGGGAAGCGGTGAATGAGTTCACCAATGCAACCACAACACAATTATACAATCCATCAGCGGGGCAGTGGGATAGTGAGTTGCTGGCGCATATTCGTATTTCGGAGAAACTGTTTGGTAAAGCCGTGCTGCCAGGTACCCGTGTTGGACAATTGCGAAGCAGTATCTGTAACGATCTGGGATTGTCCCCGATTCCCGTGATCGCTGTTGCGGAGCATGATACGGGTTCAGCCGTTGTGGCTGTTCCTGCAACGGAACGTTCATTTGCTTATCTGAGCTGTGGAACCTGGTCCCTGATGGGTACGGAGATAGATCATCCGGCAATTAGTGAAGAGAGTCTGGTCTTGAACTTCACGAATGAAGGCGGGGCGGGCGGAACATTCCGTCTGCTGAAGAACATTATGGGTTTATGGATTTTGCAGGAAAGCATGCGGGAGTGGGACCGCCAAGGGCAGGGAATTAGCTATGATGCGTTATTGGCGCAGGCGGAACAGGCACCTCCATTTGCTAGTTTGTTTGACCCGGATGATGAACTGTTCATGCCCGCAGGAGATATGACGACGCGTATACGTCAGTATTGCCGTGATACAGGGCAAGTGGTACCAGAGGAACAGGGGGCTATTGCCCGGGCAATTCTGGAGAGTCTGGCATTGAAGTATAGAAGAGTTCTGGAATGGACGGAGCAATTGTCGGGTCAGACGTTCAACGGATTGCATATGGTCGGTGGAGGCATCCAGAACCGCCTGTTATGTCAGTGGACTGCAAATTCCATTGGCAAGCCGGTATGGGCAGGTCCGGCAGAGGGAAGTGCCATCGGAAATATGGCTGTGCAATGGATAGCGAGCGGAGCTTTTAAAGATATCTGGGAAGCTCGTAAGGCCATTCGTGATTCATTTCCGGTAACTGCGTATGAACCGCAGGACAGGTCAATCTGGGAAGATGCTTATGGCAGATTTCTGCGTGTGACTGCTTCATCTAATTCACAAGCGGGGAGTGAGGTGTAACATGCTGGCAGCCGAGCGGTATGACCGAATTGTGGAGATGGTGAATGTAAAGGGCAGTATGCGTGTATCCGAGCTTAGTGAGCGCTGCCGGGTGACGGAGGAAACCATCCGGCGGGATTTGGATCGGCTGGAACAGGCAGGCCGACTGCGCCGATCTCACGGTGGTGCAGTAAGTGTGAAGGAAGATCAACCGGAGATTCCTTACCGGATCAGGGAGACAACCCATGCGGAAGAGAAGAAGCGGATTGCACAAGCCGCTCTGGCGATGATTAATCCGGGTGATCGCATTCTGTTGGATGCGAGCACAACGGCAGGTTATATGGCAGCGAACATGCCGGATTTTCCGCTGACGGTCTTAACCAACTCGATCCAAATTGCCACTGAACTCAGCAACCGTGACAAGGTTGAGGTCATCTCAACAGGGGGCCAGTTGGCATCTCGCTCGTTGTCTTTTGTTGGGCCGCTCGCGGAGCGTTCTCTGGAAACGTATCACGTGGATAAAATGTTCATGTCGTGCAAAGGTGTACATCTCGAAGGCGGCGGAATCAGTGAATCCAATGAACTCCAGGCAAGGCTGAAGCAGAAGATGGTTGGCATATCAGATCAAGTCATCTTACTTGCAGATGCCAGTAAATTTGGTGTCCGTGCTTTTGCCCGAGTATCCGGGTTAAATGCAGTCCATATGATCGTTACCGATCAGCCATTGGAGGCTGAACAGACAGAACGTTTGAGCGGATACGATATTGGTATCATCACGGTTTAATCTTTTAAATTTTTATCTATATAAATTGAACTAAACATTTACACGAAACGGAGTGTCCAGTGTAAATATTCTTAGTCAATTTATCTACTAATCAGTTAATAGGAGCGTGTAATTATGAAGGTCTCCTTATTCATTACCTGCCTCAGCGATGCCATCTATCCCCGAGTGGGGGAAGCCATGGTCAGATTGCTCGCCGCTCATGGCGTTCGGCTGGATTTCCCGCCGGTGCAGACCTGCTGCGGTCAGCCTTCCTACAATAGCGGGTACTGGGATGAGACTCGGGTAGCGGCCAAAACGATTCTTGAAGCGTTTGACGACAGTGATTTTGTGGTATGTCCTTCGGGATCGTGTACGTATATGATTCATCATTATCCCGAGCTGTTCGCGGATGAACCAGTATGGTTGGAGAAGGCAAAACGATTGGAAGCCAAAGCTTATGAGTTTACTCAATTCCTCGTTCAGGTACTCGGGATAACCGATCTGGGCGCACATTTTCCGCACAAAGTAACCTATCATCCATCCTGTCATGGCAGCCGTCTGCTTGGTGTGAAGGATGAGCCGATGGCGCTACTATCTCAAGTAAAAGGTCTGGAATTGGTTCCGCTCCCATTTGCTGAGGATTGCTGCGGGTTCGGGGGCACGTTTGCCATTAAAATGTCCGATATTTCAGGAGCGATGGTGACGGAGAAGGTCGATCATGTCAAAGAGACACAAGCCGAAGTATTGGTGGGGCTGGACATGGCCTGTCTGATGAATATCGCAGGTAATCTGCGTTATCGGAATGAACCGGTGCGTGTAATGCATTTGGCGGAACTACTGTATGAGGGGGTGCGAACAGGATGAGCCAACCGGGAGTCATGGATACTACGGTCAAAGAACGTGCCGGACTGGCCTTGAATGATGATTTTCTGCGAAAAGCAGTCAAATTCACGACAGAACGTTTGCGTAACGGGAAGAAATCTGCCTCAGAAGAACATGGAAATTGGGATGAATGGCGGGAGCGTGGCCGTCAGATTCGTCTGCATACGATTGCGTATCTGGATTATTACCTGAATGAATTTGTGAATAACGCCCGTGCGAACGGGGTTCATATTCATTTTGCAGATACATCGGTGGAAGCAGCGGCGATTGCGCTGGATATTGCGGCGCATAAGCAAGCTTCTACGGTGGTGAAGTCCAAATCGATGGTGTCGGAGGAAGTGCACCTGAATCATGTATTGGAGTCGGCGGGAATTGAAGCTATTGAGACCGACCTGGGTGAATACATCATTCAGTTGGCAGGCGAAGCCCCTTCTCATATTGTCATTCCAGCGATCCATAAGAACCGCTACCAGATTGCAGAGTTGTTATCGAAGGAAGCGGGTGAAATTCTGGAGCCGGACACAACGGTACTTGCCGGATTTGTTCGCAAAAAGCTGCGTGAGAAATTCCTCGAAGCAGATATCGGCATGACCGGCTGCAATTTTGCAATTGCAGAGACGGGTTCCATGGTTTTGTTCGAAAATGAAGGCAATGCCCGTATGGTATCCACTGTTCCGAAAACGCAGATTACACTGATGGGCATGGAGCGGATCATCCCTTCGTGGACGGATCTGGAAGTCATGGCAACCTTGTTGCCACGCTCCGCAACAGGTCAGAAACTAACGATGTACATGTCAGGCATCACAGGTCCTCGCCGCACAGCGGATGCTGATGGGCCGGATGAAATGCATATTATTATCGTGGACAACGGTCGATCTTTACAGCTCGGTGATCCTGAATTCCAGGAGTTGCTGAATTGTATTCGCTGTGGTGCTTGTCTGAATGCTTGCCCGGTATATCGTCATATTGGAGGTCATGCCTACGGTGGGACGTACAGTGGTCCAATTGGCGCAGTACTGACACCTGCACTTAATGGCAACATTGATGAATGGAACGATATTGCGGGTGCTTCGAGTCTGTGCGGAGCCTGTTATGAAGCATGTCCAGTTAAAATTCCATTGCATGATATGCTCGTTTATCTACGTAGGCGTAAAGTGGAAGACGGCCATGGAAACAAAATGGAGAGCATGGGCATGAAGGGATTTGCCGCTGTTGTATCCAATTCCAAACGTTTCAGTGCGGCCATACGCCTGGGACAGATCGGGCAGAAGGCAGTTGTACGCAACAACGGCATTTCACTCAAATTGGGTCCACTTAAAGGCTGGAACAATTATCGGGTTGCGCCAAGCCTCGCCAAGAAATCCTTCCGGCAACAATGGAACAAGCTGGATCAGGAACTGAACCAGAAGCAATCGGCCATGGATTCTTCCGTTCGCAGCCGTATGGAGCAGATTATTCGTGAACGAGAGGAAGGGGATGGTAAGCATGGTCACTGAACATCAGCAATGGCTCGCACAATTGGAGAAGAAGTCGATGGAGAAACAGGAGCAGTTCATGAATGACATTGCTTCGAAATTGAGAAGACCAAGGCAACGCCATGCGCCGACCCAACCCTTTCGGGGAGCACCCGACTTTTGGACTGAGCTGGAATGGGATGAAGAGAAGCGTATTCAAGCATTTACGGATAACTTTGTGAGTGTAGGCGCACACATTGCCCGGGTTCAGAATATGGAAGAAGTATCTCAATTTATAGCCAACAAATCTCATGAACTGAGTGCCAGGTATATCATTCGACAGAATGAACAGGCATTACAGGATCTCGGATTGGAAGAGCAGCTTCCGGATGTACAGATCTCAGTGTGGAATAGTCAGGCGGATGAGAACTGGAAGGCTCGGGCAGCTGAGGCTGATATTGGTGTGGTCATGGCGGATTATGCAACAGCATACACAGGCTCGGTCACTGTACTTTCTTCACCGGAAAAAGGTCGTTCGGTCAGTCTCTTGCCTACGGTACTCATCATCATTATCCCAGTGGATCGACTGTACACCAGACTGGGTGAGACGCTGGATCGATTTGACGAAGTGGGAAGAGAGAATCTTCCGGCAGGCATCCACTTTATTTCCGGGCCAAGCCGCTCTTCCGATATTGAAAATGATTTAACCATTGGGGTACACGGACCAGGCATTGTATATGGTTTAATTATGGGTTAACGATGTGTTTAGCGTGATGGCACATCATGATTTTGATAACTGTCCGAGATGCAGTATTTGACTGCTGAGGGCAGTTTTTTATTTTGTTAACTATAGTTAAAAACTATTAAAATTATATTAATTATATATTTCACCTATTAATAATGGAAGTGTATAATCCATTTCAAGAGAGAGTTCATATGAGATACAAAAGAGAAAGAGGAGGATGAATACAGATGAGTATATTTTCTTACCAAGTTCCGTTTATGGATAGACACAAGGGTGATTTTTCTGCTTTTAAAGGGAAGGTGCTACTTATTGTGAATACAGCAAGTCGGTGCAGCTACTCCCGGCAATTCAGTGAACTTCAGCAGATGTATGAGAAATATCGTGATCAGGGGCTGGAAATTTTGGCGTTCCCGTGCAACCAATTTAACGACAAAGAACCTGGTAGTAGCGCTGAGGTAGTTGAGTATTGCAGAAGTCAGTTTCAGATATCCTTTCCGATCTTCGAGAAGGTTGAGGTCGTTGGGCAATCGATGCATCCGGTGTTTCGTTATCTGACTACAGAAGCGCCATTTCAAGGTTATGATCTGGACACGAAGGAAGGAGAGTGGATGGACACCTTTGTGAAGGAGAAACATCCAGAATTGTATCAAGGTGACGGCATCAAATGGAATTTCACCAAATTCCTGATTGACCGTAATGGGGACGTCCATGGCCGTTATGAAACGACAGTAGCTCCATTAGAGATGGAGTCAGCTATTCAGGTTCTGTTAAAGAATTCATAAGTATACCTTAATCCCTGTCCTGAGGTCCTATGACTTTGGGACTGTTGAAGATTAGAACTGGAAATGTTAGGGTAAAAGAAGATAACGAAGTCTTCCATTTTTTTTAATCAAAAATGACCAATATACCATTTCAGTCAGTTAGTTCTTTAAATGGTTTTATCGTTATCTGGATGAAATATGAAAATGTGCAAAAAATAACTTGAATCTGTTGATCTGAAGAGTAAGTGTAATCACGTCTGTAAATCAAGTCATTATTTTTTAGTTGTAGAACTCTTAACTTGGGAAGAAGGAGTGAGCGTCATGCCACCAATTTCAGTGCCTCAACCAAAAACATTTGGCCCACTAGGCAATTTGCCGCAATTGAACTTTGAAGAGCCGGTGCAATCCTTGGTGAAACTGGCTGAAGAATACGGACCGATCTTTCGTATGGAGTACCCTGGGCGAAGTGAATTGTATATTTCAGGTCACGAACTGGTCGCCGAGGTAACAGATGAATCCAAATTCGACAAACGGGTGTGGGCACCCCTTGCGAAGGTTCGTGCTTTTGCAGGAGATGGGCTATTTACGAGTTGGACCGAGGAGCCGAATTGGAAAAAAGCCCATAACGTACTGCTGCCAAGTTTCAGTCAACGTGCGATGCAGGGATATCACAACAAAATGATTGATCTGGCTGTGCAGCTGGTTCAGAAATGGTCACGATTGAACCCGGATGAGACGGTTAACGTTCCGGATGATATGACACGTCTTACGCTCGACACGATTGGCCTGTGTGGGTTTAACTATCGGTTTAACAGCTTCTATCGGGAAGAACCACATCCATTCATTACGAGTATGGTTCGTGCGTTGGATGAATCCATGAGTTCATTGCAACGACTGCGTCTGCAAGACAAGCTGATGATCACCAAAAAGAAACAGTTTGAACAGGATATCCGTTCCATGTTCTCTTTGGTGGATCACATTATTGCCGAGCGCAAAGAGAAACCGCAGGAAGGCGCAGATGATCTGTTGTCCCACATGCTCAGCGGCAAGGACCCGGAAACAGGAGAAACGCTGGATGATGAGAACATCCGTTATCAGATTATTACATTCCTGATCGCTGGACATGAGACCACAAGTGGACTGTTATCCTTCGCCGTTTATTATCTGATGAAGAATCCGGATACGCTGGCTAAAGCCCAAGCTGAGGTGGATCAGATTCTGAAAGATCCGGTTCCAACGTACAACCAGGTTCGCAATCTGAAGTACGTTCGTATGGTTTTGAATGAAGCATTGCGGTTATGGCCTACGGCCCCGGCATTTTCTCTGTATGCAAAAGAGGACACTGTACTTGCGGGTCAATATCCTTTGCAAAAAGGAGACAGTGTCAGTGTACTTATTCCCAAGCTGCATCGTGACCGCGAAGCATGGGGAGACGACGTAGAGGAATTCCGCCCGGAACGGTTCGAAGATCCGAGCAAAGTGCCGCATGATGCCTATAAACCTTTTGGTAATGGTCAACGGGCCTGTATTGGTCAGCAGTTTGCACTTCAGGAAGCAACGCTGGTACTGGGCATGGTGTTGAAGCATTTTGACTTCATAGATCATTCTGATTATCAGTTAAAAGTGAAAGAAACGCTGACGCTCAAACCGGATAACTTCACAATTCGTGTACGTGCGCGTGGCGGGCAGCCAGTCATGGCCGTTCCGGGTGTAGCGGTAGAAGAACCAAAGCCGGTTGCCAAAAGAACGGAGCCGGATGCAGCAAATGCCCACCACACACCGATGCTTGTTCTGTACGGTTCCAATCTGGGTACCGCTGAAGGCATTGCACGTGAGCTTGCGGATACCGCCAGATATCAGGGTTTCCGGAGTGAGGTCGCTACGCTGGATGATCGTGTTGGCAAACTGCCAAAGGAGGGCGCCGTCATTATTGTCAGTGCATCCTATAACGGTCAGCCGCCAAGTAATGCCAAGATGTTTGTCGAGTGGATCGAACATGCAGATGCGAATGAATTCAAAGGTGTGCGTTTCGCCGTTCTTGGATGCGGTGACCACAACTGGGCCAGCACCTATCAGCGTATTCCGCGTTTAATAGATGAACAGTTATCTTCCAGAGGAGCAGAGCGGTTATCACCACTGGGTGAATCAGATGCCAGCGGAGATTTTGAGAAACAGGTGGGGGATTGGACAGAGCAATTATGGCCAGATCTCGCACGAACGATGGGATTGAAGCTAAACACAAGCTCCAATAGCGAACGCAGTTCACTGTCTGTACAGTTTGTCAGCGGGCTCGTCGTAACACCGCTTGCGGATACGTATGATGCACATGTGGCAGAAGTACTTGAGAACAGGGAGCTTCACGACGCGGGCAGTGAACGAAGCACACGTCACTTGGAGATCAAATTGCCTGAAGGCATAACCTACAAGGAAGGGGATCACCTGGGCATTCTGCCGCAGAACCCACCGGAGCTGGTGGAACGTGTACTTCGTCGTTATGGATTCACCGGAACGGAGCATCTCGTTCTGGATGCATCCGGTCGGAGTGCCGCGCATCTGCCGCTACATCAACCGGTGAACCTGTATGATCTGCTCAGTCATAGCGTTGAGCTTCAGGAAGCTGCAACGCGTGCGCAGTTGAGAGAAATGGCAGCATACACCGTATGTCCACCGCATAAAAAAGAACTTGAAGCGCTGCTTGATGAATCTGTGTATATGGACGAAGTGCGGAACAAACGGATCTCCATGCTGGATTATCTGGTGAAATATGAGGCATGTGAATTGCCGTTTGAGCGTTTCCTTGAATTATTGCCTTCATTAAAAGCCAGATATTATTCGATCTCCAGTTCACCGCGTGTTCAGCCCGATCAAGCGAGTATTACGGTCAGTGTTGTGCGCGCCCCGGCATGGAGTGGACAGGGAGAATACAAAGGTATTGCGTCCAACTATCTGGCTAACCTGAAACCAGGTGACGAGATCGTGATGTTCACGCGGACACCGGAATCCGGGTTCCAACTGCCGGAGGATGCACAGGTTCCCGTCATCATGGTAGGCCCGGGTACAGGTGTTGCTCCATTCCGAGGTTTCTTGCAGGCAAGGCATGTATTGAAGGAACAAGGTCAAGAGGTTGGCGAAGCCCACCTGTACTTTGGATGCCGGAATCCCGAGCATGATTATCTGTACAAAAATGAACTGGAAGCAGCCCAGCAAGAAGGGCTTGTAAAACTTCATACGGCCTTCTCCCGTGTAGACGGGGAGGAGAAATGTTATGTACAGCATCTGATGAGAGACGATGCCCATCAACTGATTCCTTTGTTTGAAGAGGGTGCGCATCTGTATATCTGCGGTGATGGCAGCAAGATGGCACCTGATGTGGAAGCTACACTCCAGCAGGCATACGCTGATATTCATGGCAAGTCCGCGAAGGAAGCAGAGGATTGGCTTAATCAGCTTCAGCAGGATGGTCGTTATGCCAAGGATGTATGGACAGGCATCTGATGTACACATATGAAGGGTCAGCTTGATCCTTAACTGGCTGAGCGGTGAGATACAGAAGCAGTTCTGTTCTCACCGCTTTTTGACATAAAATGATTCTTCAGCAGATAAGTGGTTGCATGGGTTATAATTATATATTGGAAGGGAGCACCCGTATGCAGACATTTGGGAACCATTGTATGGCTTGCGAAAAGAACCAGCTTTACTTCCGTCTACAAGGCCGTTTCAGGTTTTTTCTTCCGGTGGTTGGCCGATAGATCGACTCGACGCTGGAGAGAGGAAATAATATACGGGAAGGGACTCTGCCTTTTCCCTGGAGTTCAAGATAATCCAGTCCCACGCCCACAAGTCTGATATTGTTAAATGCATTCCTGGAAGGGAAAGTCGTGCGGATTCCCACTCTGACGCCTCGCCGTGTTCGAGGAATATCGAATACCCGAATGGAATTCAGACTAAGTGGAATGAATAACTGCCGGTTTACTTTGATAAACTGCCTTGGATAGACACGACGAATACGTCCCGGTTCCAACCCGGAGAGTGGAGTATTCAGTTCTGCAAGGTGCCCCTGGAGTTCTGCCAGGCGCTGCTGAAGTGTTTTTCCAGTATGGAGATGCTGCCAGCTCATAAGTATTCCTCCGTTCGCCATTTGTACCTAGTATATGAAGGAACGGGGTAGGAAGGTGTACGTTTGATAGCCCATGTTCGTTAAGTCTAACGGGGTTTCTTTTATAATAGAGGAGTGATTCACATGATCGTAGAGATGTATAAAGACCTCATTAAGGATGAGCGTGGCAATTATTATCTAGCAGTGCAGATCGAGGGCAATGAGCTTACGCTCGTTAATGCTTTCGTCGAAGCGGCATTCACACCTGAACTGATCTACAATGAAGAGTTTCGTACCAAGCATAAAGAGATGGAAGGCGGATTTGTAGGCAAAATTGCGATGGACCTGCTAAGGCATGATGTGGTCATGGGGATGAAGCAAATCGACCGCAAACTGTTGAATCTGTCGGATGTGGAACAGCAGTTCACGGTAAATTATATTGATACGATTGAATTTTATCGCCACCCGGCGTGGAACCGGAAGGTGTAGAAATAAAGAAATGTAAAAGCGCAAGTGCAGGGGCAGTAAACCTCCGCAACTTGCGCTTTTTGCATACAAACAATTAACGATACGTAGGATGGATGATGCCAATATCGCGTTCAGTTTTCAAATTTCCATCAGCGTAACGCTGCATTTCATTTCCTTTGATCTGAATCGGGATACACTCCCCTTGATAGTAAAGCTCCCCCTCGACGGTGCGAACGCTCATTCCAATGATGCCTTTCAGATGTCCACTATGATCCGTCACCAGTCGAATCCCTGACGGGCCGTCCAGATGAACCTTGCCTTCCAGATATACCGTCATGCGATCAGGCGTGTTGACCAATTCATATCCTACTCCGTTGACTTTCCGGCTATAAGCCGTGTTGCCAGATACGATCTCACCATGATCCATGTCGATGGGGAGCAGTCCGGTAAACCAGAGCTGATTCGATCCAACAGGCATAATTCCGCATAATCGCTCCACATAATCGAGGAGACAGAGGATGGAGGGGGAGTACGTCTCGGTAAAACCTTGTTCTCCGGTCCAGGGGCTTAGTACCTGACCAAATCGCTTATCTTTGGATAGAGCGGACAAGATAGGCTGCATTACCCAGGTTAGCTCCACATATCTATGATGATACTCGAATGCGTGTGGCGCCCGAATCAGACTCAGGAAATTGGATGCCCCTCCCCAGCTGTTATAGGAGGAAAAGGGATCAAATCTGGGATCATCCATTGAAATCGATGTAAACGGGTATTTAGCGAAAAACTTGCTTGTATTCAACAGGTACCGACGCAGTAGGTTATCGAACAATTCACGGTCACCCACCTCGCAGGCCATTACGCGGAGCAACACATCAGATTGGACTCTGACCAATTCGTCATTGCGATCCCGATCATAGAAGAACATATCCTGTTCGTCGTAACAATAACGGAAAAGACTTTCCAGGCTAGACTCGGCTTTTGCTTTCCAATCCGTTCCCGATACTCCCAGTTCTTCAGCCATACGGGACAGATACGTGCGCTGACAATAGATATTGGCGGTCAGATCCGGTGCCAGAAAAGGCAGAATCGGAGAATCCGGATGATAGGCAGAAGCATCATTCATATAAGGTGTATCCGGAACATGCCAGAATCGCGGGGATAAGTCATGTCCGGTGTCAAACGTACTGAAGGCCTCTACACAGCCAGTTCCTCGGGTATTACGGTTGTGGGCAATCCACTCATCGTAACGAACCATAGCCTTATACATCGTGTTCAGGAAAGGCGACTGCTTGCCATGATTGATATGAAGCTGATAGTGGTTCCATACACTGCGTGCCAGCGGAGTGACCAACTGGATTTGCCGGAAAGAAGGTCCGTTTGCCGTGAGTTTATACGGGAGCAATCCATCTTCTCTTTGTTGCTTGGCAAATGCGAGGTACGTTGTTTCGGACACAGATGGAAGCAGGCGAGACAACAGCTCCGCATTGATGGTACCTGTACTCTCTAACCAACATCCGAGATAGATGCCACCTTCTTGTAAAATAGGATTGCTGTCTCCTATGGGCAGGATGCAAGCAAGCAATTTCTCCACTGCCGCATAATACGTAGCTTCCATTCGTCCGCCCGATGCCGCAAACCGGATACCCGACGCATGCCATTCCTGTAATAACTGCTGATCTTCCGGTTTGACTGGCTGAACTTGTTCCATAATCGAAATGTTGCGCAGCCGATTTAATATCTCTTCTGTCATATGTTCCTCCTTGTAGCGTCTGCTTATTGATTCGATTCAAAGATCCGAACGGTACCGTTATAGAAGTCCGAGTCGACTTGCAGATTAGCCACAAAAATATAAAAAAGACTGCGTGATATGCGCAGCCTTTAAATGAAATTAATAATGTAGTGCAGACCTGGGAGACTTAGAAACGAACCAGATTATTGACATTGACAGGCAAACCCGTCGCGATGGCGCGATTGGCAGCAATACCCGTCAGAATGGATCTGGCACCGTCCACGTGGTTAGCAGCGCGATGATACGGATCTTCAACAGGCTCTCCAAACAGATCATTCAGCAGAACCGGGTCACCTCCGCCATGTCCACCTGCTTTTTCTTCCACTTCAACCTCATATGGCGCATCAAACATTGGAAGAACCCGCAACGTTTTACCGATCAATGCACCTTCTTTACTCTTGTCACCCAATGAGTTGACATAGGATTGCTCCACAATGTTCATCTCAATCCGGCCTTTGGTGCCATTAATGGCAATGCGGTAACCTTCCCATGGCTGGTAGGCGACGAGGGAGTACGTCAGAATCGCTTTGTTCCGATACTTCACAAGAACACCCATCGTATCCTCAATGTTGATGCCATCCCCAAATACACTCTGATCGCGCTGGTAACCATCTTCCGATTCGGCATCCAGATACATGGACTTCATATGTGCGTCTGAATCCAAATGCAGTGCAAAAGGGTCATCCTTTGCGATCGGGTTGCCGGTTGCCCGGTTGTAGAATTGCGTTACACCGCGTTCTTCTGCGTTTTCTCTGCCGTAATACATCAGATCACCAAATGCAAACACGGTATCCGGTTGCGAGCCAATCCAGAAATTCACCAAATCGAAGTGATGGGTGGATTTGTGCACGAGTAATCCGCCGCTATTACGCTTGTCCCGATGCCAACGGCGGAAATAATCTGCCCCGTGGCGGGTATTCAGCAGCCATTCAAAGTGAACGGAAGTGACTTTCCCGATGGTATCATTCAGAATAAGTTCTCTAATCTTAGTATGGTGCGGTGCATAACGGTAGTTAAAGGTGACTCTTACGTTCTGGCCAGTCCGCTTGACAGCATCCAGAATCTCCTGACATTTCTCCTCATCGATGGTCATCGGTTTTTCGGTGACAACGTCACAACCCAGTTCCATCGCACGAATGATGTACTTGTGATGGGTGCGGTCAACACTCGTTACGATGACATAGTCAGGCTTCTCGTTCTCAATCATCTGATCAAACTGATCTGCAGGATAAGTGGGTACCTCAGGATACTCGTACTTTTCCTTCAATAGTTGATTCGCGTAGTTCATGCGGACTTGATTTATATCACAAAAGCCGACAAGCTCGGATGTATCCCTGTAATCCCGGGTCAAAGCACCATAAAAAAATTCGGCGCGGCCGCCAGTTCCGACTAATACATAACGTTTCTTGTTACTCATGTCTATCGCCTCCTTGAATATAGCTCTAGACTATAACAAGGGAGTACTTCTTTCGCCGCATTTTATGCGTAACCGCTTTCAAATGCCGCATATTTTGCTATAATTTATGGAAAGGAGAGAGGGCGATATGACAGAACCTTTCAGTGCAGATTTTCATGATCCCTCGGATTTACTGCACATCGAATATGATCGTCGCATTGGATATTTCTCGATGACGGATGACCATCTGCATGATCATTATGAGTTATATTACCTGTTGTCTGGTGAGCGTATCTATTTCATTAAGGACCGGACCTACCGGGTAAAGGCTGGTGATCTGGTGTTTGTTGACCGCAATACGGTTCATAAAACATTGGAGAGCGGTATGCCTGACCATGAGCGGATGGTGCTGTATTTGAAGCCTGAGCTTTTTGCAGCCATAGCTATTTCCGCGGAGTTAGTTGAAGGCTTGAAGGAACCCTTCTGTTGGGAGATTCCTATTGTAAGGTTTCCATCTCAAGTCACGGAGGTTCTAGAACGGATGGTTAGCGAAATGGTGGATGAAATGCTTCGTCCTCAACCTGGAAGCAACCTGTTGCTCCGTCACCGGGCTGTTGAATTGTTGCTCCATGCCTATCGTAATCAACACTTGGGCAGGTTAAGCTCCGATGATCGTGAGCCGGTTCTTCATCCCAAGACACAGGCAGTTGTACGTTACCTGAATGAGAACTATCAGAAACCACTGACATTACCGGAGGTGGCGGGCATGTTTCGTATTAGTCCGCATTATCTGAGTCGATTGTTCAAACAAACGACGGGATTTACCTTCAGTGATTATCTGAATCTGTTACGGGTGAAGGAAGCACAGCGTTTACTGCGAGAAAGTGAAGAATCCATTACGGACATCGCCTGGCTTGCGGGGTTCAGTAACTTCTCTCATTTTGGCAAGATGTTCAAACGTACCGTTCAGGTATCGCCAAGAGTTTATAGACAGGAATACAAGGAATCGGGTTCCGTGAGGACCCTAAAAGAGGGAGAGAATATACGATGATTGAAGCAAGATTAAATGAAATGGGGATCATTTTGCCACAGGCCAGTGCCCCCGCAGCGAAATACGCCAATGCCGTTATTGTGAATGGAATTATGTATGTATCCGGGAAAGGACCGGATACCTCTGAACGTGGCAAACTGGGATCAGACTTCACGACAGAGCAGGGATATGATTTTGCCCGGAACGCTGGACTGGAGGTGCTTGCTGTCGTTCGAGATGTGTTGGGTTCACTGGATCGGGTGAAGAGAGTGGTTAAAGTGCAGGGATTCATTAATGCGTCCGCTTCGTATCAGGAGTATCATAAAGTGCTAAATGGATTCTCGGATCTGATGATGGAGGTATTTGGGGATCAGGGGGTACACGCTCGTTCAGTATTCGGTGCAGTGTCCGTAAGGGATAATTTGCCGCTGATCATTGATTCTATTTTTCAAGTGGAGGAGTAGGTATAACGATGACAGAATCGTCTTCTTTTAATCCAATTATGCTAACGATTCCCGAGAGCTTCCATACGAAACGCCTCACGATTCGAGCACCACAGTGGGGGGATGGCGCAGCCGTTAATGAGGCGGTCCGTGAGAGTGCGGAGCAGCTGCGGTTGTGGTTACCTTTTGCCGAGAAAATCCCTTCATTGGAAGAGTCTGAAGTGACTGTTCGCAAAGCAAGGCTGCAATATCTGGAACGTACCGACATGATGTTACATTTGCGTGATAGACATACGGATGATTTCGTAGGTAGCAGTGGGTTACATCGCATTGACTGGAATGCACGCTGTTTTGAGATCGGTTACTGGATTCGAACATCGCGAGCTGGTGAGGGTTTGATGACGGAAGCGGTGAGAGGCATTGAGCAATTTGCCATTACTCATCTGGAGGCGAACCGGCTGGAGATCCGCTGTGATGCCCGCAATGTGCGAAGTGCCAAAGTTGCCGAACGAGCGGGTTATACGCTGGAAGGTATACTGCGCAAGATGAGACGTGACAGCACAGGTACGCTGGTTGATTGTATGGTTTTCTCCAAAGTCAGAGGCAGTGAGTTCGGAGGGGAAATATGGAACGAATCGGTCAGGGAAGAAATGCGGAAATCTATGCCTATTCGAACGAGCACATTATGAAGTTATATAGAATGGATTTTCCACTCTAAGCAGTCCAGAAAGAATAAAATATTGCCTGATTAACAGCAGATCTGTCATGGCGATTTTCACCCTGATAATGTTATGCTCAGTGAGGGCGGCGATCCATATAGGGTCATCGATTGGATGACTGGTATGGCGGGAGATCCTGCGGGTGATATGGCTCAAAGCTGGGTAATATTAATGAGCCGCACATTGCCGGAAGATACAGAGCCTGCTATACGAATGGGTTTTGAAACGGCTCGTGAATCGCTGGTCGAATATTACATCCATCATTTTATGCAACTTTCCGGGATTACACGTGAAGCTATAGAGTCCTGGATGCTGCCAGTTGCTGCCGCGCGTCTAGACGAGGATTTGCCCGCTCAAGAGGGAGAGAGCTGCTCAAGTTTGTTCAGGAACGAATTCGTCGGTTATAAAAGTTGAATTACATATTATTTACACTGACACTACGATGACAGAATAACCTTTCAATCGCTGTTATCCCCAGATTTTTTTGATTCCCTTTTCCGAAGGGGAAAATCCGGGGATAAAGGCGAGCGCTTCGCTTTTTAAGGTTTTTTCTGTCCTCTCCGTTATCGTGTTAATGATTAGTTCAACATCTATAGACGAATCTAATGATTTTATATATAAGGGTAGAGAAAGAGAGGGGACATATTCATGCTGCATTCATTAAAGGCCATACAATCATACAAGTCAGGTAACACGCCGGAAGCCCAGCAGCTATGGCTGCAACTGCTGGCAGCAGCGGAGAAACCCCATATTAACCTCGAACGTATTCATTCCATTGCCGAACTTGAGGGAACAAATCCAGTACTGGACTACACCGAGCGTACACTTCACGTACTGGAGGAGCTTCAGGTTTCTTTTTGGGTGCGAGAAATTCTGGAAGACGTATTAATCTGGTCAGAGACGGCGAAGGCCGGATCACGGGAGCAACGGCGGGTATGGCAAAAGCAGGGCGTTAACTTGTTTGTACACAATGTGGGGTCCGCTCAGTTATATGACTTATACGCAGTGGCGGAGCACCTGGATAATGACATCGATAAGACCAAGGAGACGAGTATATATCAACTTGGTTCTCCGAGTGGTGCTCTAAGTAACAATGCGGATATAAGCGAGCATGCTGCACTGACTTCACACACACCAAGGCATGAGATTATTCGTACTCTGATTGCTACGCATGGACTTATTGGTCAATACATACGCGGAGAGATTCCATTTGCCGAGAATGCTTCGCTCCACGCCTTGATCGTCAAAGGGTGGCTTACTACAGATGAATTGCACACCATACTGATGGCATTAAATGAGTGCATTATTGCAGGCGTTGATCGAGCTTTATGGAATCAGGTTCAGGCTGAGGTACAGCGAATTGTAGGCTGGATTATCGCTGGACCAGATCATGAAGACTGGAGCGTGAAGGAACGGTTATCCCGCTTAAGAAGTTCATCCATTCGGCAGGGAGAAGCTATGGATACGGCTTACGCCAAGCTCCAAACGGAACTGGATGTAGAACAGGCGCTGGCTCCGCTCGCCCATCGCACATTATGGTATGTGGAATCGGCCATGCAGGATTTTTCGTTGCAGGAGATGGTGAAAGTGTTCCTGTTGACGCTTCGCAGCGAGAGCATGCATCCAACATCCATGGAGAGTCTATCTGAAATCGTTCGCCATATCAGCTTCGAACCATTGATGAATACGATGTATTACGATTACAAGGGCGTCAAGAAGCTCAATATTTACAAGAAACGAATGATTGAAAAATATTTGGAACAGTATTCGTGGGAACAGATTGTGTCAGGGGAGCAGATCGTCTATCCCCATCTAACCCATCGCATTGAACGTCATACGGATCTGCCGGATACATTATTCGTGACCTTTGAATTTTCTCCAGCGGCGGAGAAACTGATTGCATTCTGTATTGAAGCTGAAAAGTCGCCGTTATACGAGAAGGCTGTACTGCTGTTATTTGACCTGTTCGGATTACGCCGGGATGCCTATGACCGTTTCCACAACGAAGAGACGTATTTATCCGATATGAACAGCTCCGGTGATTACAAAAAAGTACTGCTTGACTATATCGTTGGTAAACGGGTACTGGATATTGGTCCAGGTGGAGGAATTCTGCTGGATCTGATTGAGCAGGAAAAACCGGAAGCGGAGCCGATTGGTATCGATATCTCAGCCAATGTCATTGAAGTGCTGGAGCGTAAAAAACAGCGTGAGGGACATCGCTGGCAAGTGATGAAGGGCGATGCTCTGCAACTGGAGCAATATGTGCAGCCGGGCACAGTGGATACGGTTATTTTTTCATCCATTCTGCATGAATTGTATTCTTATATTGAACTGGACGGTCGAAGATTTAATTCCGATACGGTTGTGGCAGCGCTGAGAAGTTCATTCCGTGTGCTGTCACCTGGAGGAAGAATTCTGATTCGGGATGGCATCATGAGTGAACCGGAGGCACAGAAGCGCCGGATTCGTTTTCTGGAACCGGATGGGATGCGCTGGCTGGAGCGGTATGCAGAGGATTTTCAGGGACGTGCAATTCAATATGAGCGGGTCTCAGACAATGAGGTCGTATTGCCGATCAACGATGCAATGGAGTTTCTCTACACCTATACGTGGGGCGAAGAGGCATACGTGCATGAAATTCAGGAACAGTTCGGTATATTCACGCCGACAGCCTATGAGAACTGTATTCGAGAAGCGCTGGGTGAACAAGCCGAGATGATTACGTTCCGACATTTTCTCCAGGAGGGGTACACGGAAGCGCTTGGAGAACGAATGATCTTCATGAAGGAAAATGGTGAGCCTGCGCCTTTGCCAGACAGTACCTGCCTGATTGTCATTGAGAAGAAAAAAGGGTTGGCGGATGGATGATGAGTGAGGCCAGTACGTTTTTGTATTTTGTCAGACATGCGGAGTCTCGATATGTTGAAGGAAGAGAACGCGAGCGTGGACTGACAGAGCAAGGTCATCAAGATGCGGGAACGGTTGCCAGTCTGCTCCATGGGGAGCAGATTCAACTGTTCTATTCTAGCCCTTACAGGCGAGCGGTGGATACGATTCAGATTCTGGCAGATCGGTCAGGTGGAATTGTGGTGACAGAGGAAGATCTGCGTGAACGTCAGTTATCGAGTTCGGATGTGAAGCATGATAATTTTCGTGAAGCCAAGCAGCGGTTGTACCGTGATCCTACGTATGCGCATCCAGGTGGAGAGTCTGGTGAACAGGCTCGCTTAAGAGCAGTAGCGGTCATCGAGAAAATTTTGGATAAACATGTGGGTCACAAGGTAGTCATCGGAACCCATGGAGATGTAATGACTCTTATTTTACAACACTATGATTCTTCCTACGGTTATGATTTCTGGGAGAAGACTACAATGCCGGACATCTATAAGTTGCAGTTTGATGGAACGCGCAAGTTGGTCCAGGTCACCCGATTGTGGGAGTGACAGAGTTATATATGAGAAATGCATTAGCCAGAATGATAGTGGGGAGGAGTGAGTTGGACGGATGAAAATTACGCTGTTGCCTGATACATACTTTATTGAAAATCTAAGCGTATCTTCATTGCAGGATAGGATGTACTGCATATTTGATCTCGAAGGTACAGGCATTAATCCTGTGGTGGAGAATGTGACACAATTTGGTGCGATGCATTACCAAAGAGGACAACAATGTAATACAACATTTTCATCACTTGCACGTGCGAACAAACCTATACCAGAAGCTGTGGCGAAATTAACAGGCATTTCGAATGAGGAAATGTTGGAGGCTCCGTCGTTCGTAGAAGCATTTCAGGAATTTCAGAAATTCATTGGTGATAACGTGCTTGTAACACAAGCAGGATATGAATATGATCTGCCCATCTTGAAGCGGCATTGTGATGAGTATGGGCTTCCGATGTTGACTAACCCGGTGCTCGATACAAAAGCGATGTTCACCTACATTCATCCTGAGATTACCGAGGTTGTCTCTACGGATTTTCTGATTCGGTACTACGATCTGAATACAGATGGAATTCACAGGCACAATGCTTTGGCAGATTGTGGTGTGATTGCTCGTATCTTTGAAAGTATCCTTAGCGAATATGAGGGACTTCAATTGGATCATTTTACAGCCGATCCAAAGCAGATGATGAAACGTTTCGTTATACCAGAGATGTATCTGACTTGACGAGGAACTGGAGGAGAGATCAATGAGCAAAACGGATGTGGAGAAGCTACTGTTGGATCTTAACGAGGGACGGATTCTGACCCAGCAGACATTCGAAGGATTGGACGTGGAAATTTACTTGGATGAAAGGGATGCCTCTGCATTTGCTGACGAGTGGATGCAAGCTTTTGAACGATGGGCTCAAGATACCGCGGTAGCTGAAGAAGAGGTGCTGCGCGCATGCAGGGAACAGGCGTTCAAACAGACCTTGGCTCTCACCGGCGAACCTGAGTTAGCGGGGTATGTAAGTGATGATATGGGTTTAATTGGTGCTGCACTGTTACAGGGTACGGCGAACGATTCCTTTGTGGATCAACTGTTGGAAAGTTATCGACAAGGTAGGTTGCCCCTGCGATAAGCGGGGGGAGGACCAACAAGGGTGTTTCCGTTTGTATAAAAAAATAGCATCAAATGTACATTGTGAGTCGGCTGAAGCATGAGTTACAATTCACCTAAGCAATAGATGAGAATGATAATCATTATATGTGAAACATTCTCACGGTTACATTAACAGATCACATAGGGGTGAAGGGTAACATGGTAGGTTTAGTTAAAGGTTTCAAAGGGTGGACGATTACATTACTGCTCATGGGTCTGGTTATTTCAGGATGTAGTACAAATACCGCTACGAATGCGGAACAGACTCCTTCAACTGAAAGTGCAGCTTCTGGAGAAAATACTTCTGGAAACGAGACAGAGCCTGCGACACGAGTTGTACAGGATGAATTTGGAGATGTGACGATTCCGGTTCAACCACAGCGGATTGCTGGAATATATGTGGAGGATTATCTGAAGGCGCTCGATATTACACCTGTAGTGCAGTGGTATCATCCTTTGTGGGGTGTACAGGATTATTTAGGACTGGATGTTCCGCAATTTGACACCACAGGGAGCATTGAAGCTTTGTTGGCATATGATCCGGATCTCATCATTGTAGATGGTGGAGTGGATATGGAGAAATATGAGATGTATTCCAAGGTGGCACCGACGTATCGCTTGCCTGAGAGCGTATTGCAGGATTCGAATCAAATTTTGAAAACCATTGCCGATGTTGTGGGTAAACCGGAAAAGGGTGAAGAAGTTGCTACGGCATTCGGAGCTAAGGTTGCAGATGCTAAGGCGAAGTTGCAGGAAGCGGTTGGAGACGAGACCGTCGCAGTTGTCCGGTTGAATGTTAATGATGATACACTGGCGTTGTTCGGTGTGAAGAATCGATTTACCGGATTTATTTATTCGGAGCTTGGTCTAACACCTCATCCTCTGGTTAGCAAGATGGAAGAATATCAGGAAATCTTGTCTGAGGAGGCCATCCCGCAACTTGATGCGGATCATCTTATTATTTTCCCTTCCAATGGAGAATGGTCATCCCCTGAGAACAAGGAAGCTTTGAAGGTACTTGACAGCAAGTTGTGGCAGTCGCTTCCAGCGGTTAAGAACAATCAGGTGTATATCATGGAAAGAGCACATTGGCAATCAGGTGCGATTACAGCAAATTCCATGAAAATTGATGATCTATCGGAAAAAATGACTCCATAATTGAATCAATTTCATAAGACCTTAATCCATTTTTAGTGAGTCATGAAATTGATTCGAGCATGATCCCATAAGAAAGTTCTTCAGCCAGGGTTGAAGAGCTTTCTTTTTTCGTATACACTATTTTAAATGATAATAATTCTCAGTTAAGGACGATGAACATGTGCCACACCATAATACAACTGATTCCTAAGCCCTGGCTATGCTCACTTCAGCATATGGAATACGTAGATCACCATAAATCTCATATCGATAAACGTTTGTTATACAGAATGTCGTCTTCACACGCTATATTTGTTGTAACGTCTGGGAAGGGTTCAATAGTTTGCTCAGATCGGGAATCTCATTTGGAAAAAGGAATGATTATGTTTGTTCCGGCTGGAACATCCGTTAAAATAGAAGGTTCTCCTGGGACAGGAAGTGAATTGCAATACTATAAGCTTGATCTGATGGTGGCTGAGTTAAGCGAAGAGACTTCGAACGGTTTGTCTAGAAGAAACACGGAGGAGCAGCAGGAACTTTCCCAAAGTCCAGATTCTCCGACATTATTACCTCTTATGCAACTCAGTTACAGTCCGTGGAGTTCTTGTCTGGAAGCCTTGGAACAAATACTGCGTCAACAGGTCACTGGCGATTGGCTGGAGCAATGGGAGGTACAGCTTCGTTTTCAGGAGTGGTTCCGTGCCTTAATTCGCCAGAGTGTCCCCGAAACAGAAGTACCCGATGATCGTGCCCGTCTTCAAAGTTCAATTCGTTATATTGGCGACCACTATGATCAGACCATAACCGTGGATGAGCTCGCAGCAGATATTGGTTTTACCAGGGCCAGCTACACTCGGCAATTTAAAAGGATTACGGGCAAGCTCCCGCTTGAATATGTAAATGCGGTTCGGCTTGAACGCTCGAAGCAACTATTGCAGCTTACGGATGATCGTATCCATGAAATTGCACAGAATGTGGGATTTAGCAGCGAGTATTATTTTGGTCGCCGATTTAAGCAATACTCTGGTATTTCACCTGGGTTATACCGCCGTCATCACCGTCAAGAGGTTCGTGTCTTTGCCCCGTATCTGGAGGACTTTGTGTTGGCTCTTGGCGTAAAACCTGTACTGCAATGTTCGCATCACTCCTGGGGTAGACAGCATTATTTGGGGTTGGATGACGTACCTGAATTTGATGTGAGCCAGATGGATGCGCAGTTTAATCTAGGCAATGTACCTGATTTTATCATGCTGGATAAGGGATATGATCGATGGAATCTGGACCGCTTTCAGCAGGTAGCACCTACATTTTACGTAGATCATCTGGGAGAGGACTGGCGCTCCATTTTAAGATCGACAGCCGATGTGTTAGGGAAGGTGAATCGGGTTCAAGATGTAATTGGTGCGTATGAGGACAAGGCCATGGAAGCTAAGAGTCGGTTAGCACGTTATATGCGTGGTCAGACGGTAGCCTTTTTGCGTATATCTGCTTCGGATATTACTCTTTATGGGGATCAGCAGGGCTACGTCGGCCCTGTAATTTATCAGGATCTTGGACTGACTCCGCATTCCCATGTGCAGCAATGGACAAGACACGAGCGGAGGGTCTTCATTAGATTGGACAAGTTAAGTCAGCTTCATGCGGATCACTTGTTGATTACATTTGACACTGGAAATTCTGCTAAACCTGGAGAGGAGCGCGAACTGCTCGAAAGGGATGAATGGAAACGTCTGCCTGCGGTGAAGAACGGTAATGTGTACGAAGTGGATTTCATGTCGTGGATGAACTACGGTGTGATCTCTCATGGGAAGAAGATTGAGGATATATTGCGGTTTATGGCGTGAACAATGCATGGTCTGTGAGATGTTTTTCAAAAAAAATCAAGAAAATCATATAACTTTCAAAACTATCAAAATTTTGTGATGTAACTCACGGGCACTCTATGAATCTACTGGTATTATCCTTTTCGTTAATCTATAATCTGCTTGTTTAATAGACTAAATAAAGGAATTTTAATTAGATTGAGGAATATATTATAACAGATAGTATATAAACTAAAGGAGCAGATCAATGATCAAGGATAAAATTCCAATTTGGTTCTGGTGTATCTCGATAGTAGTTGCCATTATGTTAGTATTCAACTTGTTTCAAGTAGATTCTCGTATTAACATGCTTGCACTAGGCATTCTAAATATTGCTAATGCCATTCGGATGTGGAAGAAATATCGGAACTCAGCAATTATATTTTTGATAATAGGTGTTCTTTGTGCAGTTTTATTTTTCAAATATCTATTTCAATAATCATCTTGAAGCTTGACCGTCATATATCTGGCGGTCTTTTTCGTTTCAGAGATTAGAACAATGAAGGAATCATAATGAGCGACAAATTACAAAAATATCATTGCGCCACGTGTGTGATGAATGAGCCAATACAATTACCCGAAAGGCTTGTTTCATCTTATTTTAGTGTAGCGTTTACAAAAAAACTGGATAACGAGCATAAAATGCAAAAGCGGATGTCCTTGACTGAACGATTGTGACATACCATTAGAGTGAAGGCAGATCTGTAACGCAGGGATTGAAGTCTTCAAGCATAGCCATGAATGGCGGATGGGAGAGCTGTAATGACAAAACGGGTAATTCTGTTGGAAGAAGGTACGGCAGAGATGAAAGGGCTAATGGGCAGTAAAGGGGCTGATCTTGCAGAGCTAATCCATGCAGGGTGGTCTATCCCGGCCGGATTTGTAGTCACAACGGAATGCTGTCGCGAGTTCTGTACCCGTCTTGGACATCTTTCCGGTGAAGGAGAGGAAGAGATTATTAACGCGATCCGGCATCTGGAACAGCAAACCGGGAAGTTCTTCGGACATTCGGAGAATCCGCTACTACTCGCGGTACGTACGGACCAGGATCGAACCTCAGCAACTGCGACACAATCACTGCTCAATGTTGGTCTGAATGATGTTACTGTGGAAGGACTCGCACGTCAAACTGGTGATCGGTTGTATGCACTCCAATGTTATCTAGATTACTTAGAGGAATATGGACAGCTGGTATATGCAATTCCGTCTGAATCTTTCACAGAAATATCGAGTCACGTCAAGGGTCGGGATGAAACGGAACTTGAATTAACCATTACCGAGTTTAAATATTTAATCGAAGGGGAGGGGCGTAACCCTTTTCCTCAAGATGTTCAAATTCAATTCAAAGAAGCAGTACGTGCGGTATATCATTCACAGCGTATTAAAGCATCCAGATCTCAGGACGAGATCATGCGTAAATCATATTACATCTCTTCGGAGCAAAGCGCTCCTGTTCTTATACAGACGATGATGCATGGAAAATGTGGAGAATCAAGCGGGATCGGAACAATATATACGTGTAACCCACTTACAGGAGAAAAGGGAATTACAGGACAATATGTCCCAACCGGGAACGCGAGCCACACAGATCACAGCCTGGAGCGTTTACGGAATGACGAACCTGAGCTGTACACAAGTTTGCTGGAGATAGGTAGCCAGCTGGAGACGCATAAGGGAGAAGTGCAGGAAATCACCTTTGTGATTGAATCCGGCGCGTTGTATGTTGTGCAGACCCAGCCCGCACGATTATCTTCAACAGCCACACTGAGGAGTACTGTGGATTTTGTCCATGAAGGACTCCTCACCAAGGAGGATGCACTTCTTCGCATCCAACCTGCGCATATCACGGAAGTGCAGAAGCTTTACACCAATCCTACTTCTATCAGCGAAGCGAGCAATGGACATCTGCCCATACAGATCCAGCCAGTAACTAATGATGAATGTCCAGCTTATAACAACTCAGATTCACTTTTATCAGCAGATCTGCAACTACTGTTTAAGTGGGCTGATGAAGTGAAAGAGCTGAAGGTACTGGCCAATGTAGATCATCCACAGGATGCCATGACAGCACGGCTACAAGGGGCCGAGGGAATAGGTCTATGCCGGACGGAGAACATGCTGTTATCACCTGCGCGGTTACCATTTGTACAAAAAATGATCCTGGCAGACAGTGAATCCGAACGCAGGCGTGGGTTGGAGCGTCTGTTGCCGATGCAGCAGTCTGATTTTGAACAAATATTCGAAGCGATGGATGGATACCCGGTAACGATACGTTTGCTCGATTCGCCGTTGCATGAACTGTTACCGGATCTGGGAGTGTTGGAGAAACGACGTGAGTGGTTACAAGCAGAGGAGTGGCAGGAGCAAAAAGACCATCAGAATGAACTGGAGGAACTGGAGCGTGTCATTCGCAGAGTCTGTGAATTGCATGAACATAATCCGACATTGGGACAACAGGCTTGTCGGCTGAGTACGGTGTTCCCGGAGATCGTTGATATGCAGCTGGAAGCGATATTCCGCGCAGCGGTGAAAGGCATCCGGCAAGGCTGGTGGGTACGTCCCGAGATTATGATCCCGCAGATCGGTCATGTGCATGAACTTCAGGTGATGAGAGATCTGGTGGATCATGTGGCTGACCAAGTGCTTGGTGAGGAGAAGCGGCATTGTCTCTATAGAGTGGGGGCGATGATCGAAGCTCCGAGAACGGCGCTGACGGCGACTCACATTGCTCGCCAGGCTGACTTTTTCTCGTTTGGCACGGATGAGCTGACAGAGATGATATTTGGATATAGTCGCCATGAAGCTGAGAAGCGGCTCCTTCTCCTTCAACGTGATACGGACTCTCGTGCGGTAACGAATAATCCATTTCATGTGCTGGACATTGAGGGAGTCGGACAACTGATTGAGATGGCTGTCGTCCAAGGTCGAATTCGAAAACCTCATCTGAAGACAGGGATCTGCGGAGAAAATGTTGTGGACCTGGAGTCGATTACGTTCTGCCACCGCATTGGTCTGGATTACGTAAGTTGTTTGCCTGAACAGATCCCTTATGCACGAATTGCTGCTGCACAAGCAGCCATTAAGGGACAGAGAGAGGGAGCGGACACGCAGAACACGGATATCTCTACAATTGCGTAACGATCACTCTGTCCTACACGGAACTTCCATGGAATAGCAACCAGAAAACTGTTATACTGAAATATACGTTTTGTAAAAGGAACGTAAAATTTCAGGGTAAGGGTTGAAAGCGACCATGTATAATTCCAAAAATGAACGAACTTCATCACGGACCTTATTCGCCGTGTTATTCATTCTTATGCTGCTCAAGCTGTCACTACTGCGGTATTTCTTTTTCCAGGGTCTGTCCGGCATCGGTCTGTTAACTGACGCATTAGGTGCATTAACGTTGGTATGCCTGCTGGATCTGATCGTGCCCAAAGGCTGGAAGCGAGCAGTATACGGGGGATTCAATATTCTGTTTTCTCTGGTTCTGTTCGCGGCTACGCTGTATAACGTTCATTTCAGTTCGGTACCTACCTATACCGTGCTAAGTGAGCTGGGGCAGGTTGCCCAAGTGCGGGGAAGTATCGGACCGCTGGTGCGACCGGAACACTTTCTGTTTTTTGCAGACATCGTACTGGCATTGCCAATATGGTTGATTATGCGCAGACGTGCTGGCGGGCGTAACTACAGCAGTTACCGCGATAGCGGTTTGACGTTTGGCAGAATTCGCAGACGTTACTGGGGCAAACTCGGCGTTGCGCTTACGGCTGCATTCTGCATCGTGCTGTCTGGCAGTTTTATTGTCAAAGGTGAAACGATTGATAACGAGCTGGTTCGAGCCGAGAATCTCGGTTTCCTGAACTATCAGGTATCGTCTGCCATTCTGACGAGCAAAGAAAATGAGGCCATTGCGAATGGCAACATTAACGAAACCATTGCCAAGATCAATGAGCTGGTTAGCCAGTATCCGTATCAGGATACACCAAGTGACGGCACAGCTGTGAAAGCCAAATATTTTGGTCAGGCCAAAGGCAGCAATCTGATCGTACTGCAACTGGAGTCCTTTCAGAATTTCCCGATTAATGCTTCATTAGACGGTCAGGAATTAACACCGGTACTGAATGATCTGGCCAAAGAAAGCTATTATTTCTCTCATTTTTTCCAACAGATCGGACAGGGAAACACATCAGACGCGGAGTTCATGTCGAACACATCTATCTATCCAACCGGAGTTGTTCCCATGTCAGCAGGGTACAGTGACCGCGAACTGCCGAGTCTTCCGAAGTTATTAGGAAAAGAGGGATATGAGTCCGAGACGTACCACGTCAATGACGTCACCTTCTGGAACCGGAACAAGATGTATCCGGCACTCGGATTCACTCGTTACTTCGACAAGCCCAGCTTCGAGAACGACAGATTCAATGACTTTGGACCATCGGATGAAGAGTTGTACCGTGTAGGTGTGGAAAAAATGACTGCGCATCAGGCTGCGAATCAGCCGTTCTATGCTCAGTTCATTACGGCATCGAGCCACTCGCCGTTTACGGTTCCCGCTGATCGTGCACGGATCACGATTCCTGCGACCATCACGAACAAACTGCTTCACGATTATCTGCAAGCGATCAACTATACGGATTATGCCATCGGTCAACTTATTAATGAGTTGAAGGCGAACGGATTATGGGATAATACTACTTTAGTGCTCTACGGAGACCACTTTGGTCTGCCTGCTGACGAAGAGATTACACAGCAGATTCAGGCCAATCTGGGCGTCCCTTATGACGGTAAAGTAAGTCGATTCAACATCCCGTTCATGATTCATACGCCGAAACAGACCAAAGGACAAGTGATTGAGCAGCCAGGCGGTCAGTTGGATATGTTGCCAACGATTATGAACCTGATGGGTGTTTCCCTTCAAGATGAGAAGTTCACTGCCTTCGGACATGATCTGCTCAACATGGACCACAATGCCTTTGGTATCCGGTATTACTTGCCAACGGGTTCATTTGTCAACAATGACATCATGTTTATTCCGGGTGCAGGATTTGACGATGGAACAGCCTACTCCCTCAAAACATATGAACCGGTAACGAATTTGGAACCGTATCGTTCCGATTATGAACATGTGCTCAGCCTGATGAAACTGTCTGACGAGTATGTGAAGTTGTTACCAAAACGTGCGCCATAAATCAATTTTCTGCAATAGGTCAGATCAAAAACGTCACCAGTTCAAAAGCTGGTGGCGTTTTTTTGCATGTTTCTTGCACAAGTGTGGTAATAAAGAGAATAACTAAAGTTTGAAACTGTAATAATTAATGTTACAATGGAATGAGCAAGAATGAAGTGAGCAAAAGCGCGTAATATTCGCAGATCTCATATTCACAGTACTTATGAACCTAACAGACGAGAGGATTGAATATATATGAAACTGAGTGTACTCGAACATGGACATATCAATGAAGGACGAAGTGTACAGGATACGTTGCAGGAAACGGTGAAACTCGCACAACATGCAGATCAATTGGGGTACTCCCGGTTCTGGATGTCTGAGCATCACGGTAGTGGTGCGCTGTCATTCTCCAGTCCTGAAGTTATGATTGCACATGTGGCTGCACATACGGATCGAATTCGCGTAGGTTCCGGTGGCGTTATGCTTCCTCATTATAGTGCCTATAAGGTTGCAGAGAATTTCCGCCTGCTGGAAGCTTTGCATCCGGGGCGGATTGACCTTGGGATTGGCAGAGCACCAGGTGGCATGCCGATTGCCAGCAGAGCTCTGAATGAGGGGAAATCATCGAATGTACAATTCTTTCCGCAACAGATCGCGGATCTGGGCGGATACTTCGACGAGCAGTTGCCCGAGGATCATCGGTTTGCATCTCTGGTAGCCGGACCATCGGTTCCCACGGTACCCGAAGTGTGGTTGCTGGGTTCCAGCTCCGAAGGTGCGAGAATTGCTGCAGCGCAAGGGACGTCGTATGCGTTTGCCCAATTCTTCGGAACACCAGGCGGCGAAGAAGCGATGAAACATTACCGCAGACATTTCAAGCCGTCCATCTTGAATGACAAACCACATTCAATGATTGCTGTCTCGGCATTCTGCGCGGAGACAGAGGAAGAAGCCACTGAACTTGCGCGCAGCAATGAACTTTTCTTCTTACGCCTTGGACGAGGTCTTGAACAAAGTTCATTCCCATCTCTGGAGACGGTGAACAACTATCCATACACAGCGATGGAGATGGAACAGATTCGTCAACGTCGTTCCTTTTCCATCGTGGGAACACCGGATCAGGTGAAAGACAAAATTACCGCAATGGCTGAACGCCATGAAGCAGATGAAGTCATTATTGCATCAGCGGTCCATTCGTTTGAAGCACGTTTGCGCTCATTCGGCTTGATTGCAGAAGCCTTTGGACTCAAGCAGGACTAATGGTAAGCAAGCGGGAATAACTACTCTGAACAGACTGGAATCTTGCTCATGCAAGGTTCCGGTTATACTCTTGCGTGATCAGGGAGAGGAGAGATTCACATGCGCAGATGTGTCATTAGTGATATTCATGGCTGTTACGATGAATTTAATGCACTGCTTAAGCTTGCAGATTATAATCCGCAGCAGGATGAATTGATTTTACTCGGTGATTATGTGGATCGAGGTCCAAGTAGCAAACAGGTCATCGAACAGATTATGCGGCTTCAGCAACAGCACGATATTATGGTGATCAAAGGCAATCACGATGCCATGATGGTCAAGGCGTTAACCCAGGATGTCGAGCAATATGATCAACACTGGATTCGTAATGGCGGATTACAGACGATGGCAAGTTATCTGGATCTGGAACTTACTTATGATGAGCAACAGATAGATTGGGAAGCTTATGCTGAAGCCAAAAAGTGGATACGTACACACTATGAACACCATCTTCGTTTTCTGGAACAGCTTCCGCTGGTGTACGAGATTCCGGGTTATATTTTTGTGCATGCCGGGATCAACCCGGATATCGAGGATTGGAGAAGCCAGTCCGAGCGGGACTTCATTTGGATTCGTGAATCATTCTATTCCAAACCAACAACGATTAGAGAGACGGTTGTATTTGGACACACCCCCGTGAAGCATTTGCATGAAGAGACAGGCATTTGGTTTGACCCGAGCGGAGACAAAATTGGCATTGATGGTGGTTGTGCCTACGGAGCACAACTGAACCTGCTGGAGATTAGCGAGGACGGCAGTCTACAGACCTTTTTTGTACGGCAAGGGCAGAGCGCGGAAGAGACTGAGATTTAATGTTTTCGTTGCGTATCAGAGTTTCGTATGCTAATTTATAAGGTTGTACGATGGAATAAATAGGATACATACCATATCGACTTGAGGGAATGAACCAAGTTTGGCTATTTTCCAAAATGACTTGCCTGAGAATGATTTGCAATTAATTCGCTGTAAAGGGATTGGAATTTAGCCTTATTAGCGCTATAATCAGTAGGGTATGATTGAAATATGACATATATTTTCTATATAAGTTCAACTAAACTTTTTACACGAGAACGGAGAGGACAGAAAAAAGCTGGAGAAGCGGAGCGTTCGCCTTTATCACCGGATTTTCCCTTTAAAAGGGAATCAAAAAATCTGGGGATAACAGCGATCGGAAGGTTATTCTGTCATCGGAGTGGCAAGTGTAAACATTCTTTGGTTGAACTTATATAAATCAGAATTGACGGAGGGCTATGAATATGGAAAAAGCGTTAATCTTCGGTCACAAAAATCCCGACACGGATACGATCTGTTCGGCAATCGCCTATGCGGATCTCAAAACAAAATTGGGTCAGGACGTTGAAGCTGTTCGTCTCGGCGAAGTCAATGGTGAAACCCAGTTTGCACTGGATCAATTCAAAATTGCAGCACCGCGTCTGATTAAAACCGCTGCAAATGAAGTAAACAAAGTTATTCTGGTTGACCACAACGAGCGTCAGCAAAGTGTAAGCGATATTGAGGAAGTGACTGTTGTTGAAGTTATCGACCATCACCGTATTGCTAACTTTGAGACAAGCGGACCTCTGTATTTCCGTGCAGAGCCTGTAGGTTGTACAGCAACCATTTTGAATAAAATGTACAAAGAAAATGGCATCGAAGTGAGTGCACCGATTGCTGGCCTGATGTTGTCTGCCATTATCTCCGATTCCCTGTTGTTCAAATCCCCGACTTGCACAGAGCAGGACGTAGCCGCTGCACGTGAACTGGCTGCCATTGCTGGTGTAGATGCAGACAGCTATGGTCTGGACATGCTGAAAGCCGGTGCGGATCTGAGCCAAAAAACTATTGCTGAACTGATTTCCCTGGATGCCAAAGAATTCGTAATGGGTCAATCCAAAGTGGAAATTGCACAGGTTAATGCTGTTGACGTGAATGATGTTCTCGTGAAGCAACCTGAGCTTGAAGCAGCTATTGATGCGATCATTTCCAGCAAAGGTCTCGACCTGTTTGTATTTGTCGTAACAGACATTCTGAACAACGATTCCGTAGCTTTGGCATATGGTACATCCACTAAAGCAGTGGAGAAAGCCTACAATGTGACGCTGTCTGATAGCAGAGCTATCTTGAAAGGCGTAGTATCACGCAAATCACAAATTGTACCGGTTCTGACGGAAGCATTCAACACGCTGTAAATCAAACCGATTGGCATATTCATAAGCTGATATGTATTACAAATAAGTAGCAACACCATCCTAGCCTGCTCTGATCCGTAAATGGTCAGGACAGGCTTTTGATGTAGAGGAGGTAGAATCATGATCAAAAATGAAAAGATCAAAGCAGCCGAAGTGCAGCTGACCGGCCTGAATGGTGAAGATCTGGGTGTGATGTCCACGCAGGAAGCACTTCTACTTGCAAAGCAGCATAAAGTAGATCTAGTGTGCTTGTCCTTGATGACAAGTCCACCGCCATGCAAGCTGATTGGAGCTGGAGCGGCCAAAGCAGAAGCGCAGCAGGCGAAGAAAAAAGCGAGTAAATCTCCCGATAAACGTAAAGTCAAGGAAATTCGCTTGAACCTTGCGATGGAGGATCATGACCGGGAGACGAAGCAGTCTCAGGCGGAGCGCATTCTGAAGAAGGGTGATTCGGTAAAACTCGTCATCCAGGTGCATGGAGCCAAAGAAGGAGTTGCAGGCAAGGAGTGGGCTGAGCAACTGAGCAAATCGCTGGCTGAATTCGGTAGCAAAACGACAGGTGTTCAGGTAAGTGGTAAACAGGTTGTTGTGCAACTGGACCCGAATGCGTAAACGGCCAGAAGCGATCCTCGATGTAGCACAAAGGTAAAGCAAATGTCGATATAGTAATGATTTTTTGGATGTAAAAAAGCCCAATGAGGTGGCAGGTTAACTGCTACTGTATTGGGCTTGTTTGTCATCACTTGGATTGAGGTATTGTTCGCAATTGAATGCAAAATCCGTTTCCGTTCCAGTAGTTCAGCTACGTAAATAACGGCTGCCACCAAGTCGTACATATAACTGTCCGGGTAATACAGGCGTAGAACCAGCGGCAATATTATTCTGGCTGTTTTTGGCGAATCGGGATAAATAAAAGAAGTCCGGATAGATCACCATATCCATTAAATAGGCGGAGACTCGGCTACCTGGAACGCGGAACTGATTCAGGGTACGTATAATCTCTTCGCCGCTTGCAATACCAATGCCATGACCATAATACCAGTTCTCGCGCAGCATGAACGTATTCTCTCCCTGCCACTCGGGGGTTTCCGGAGAAACATCCGGATTTTTGAAATACAGCACATCTCCTGGCAGGGCGGTCTCACTACCGTTTTTTTCGGTCAATCGCAGGTCACTGTCATAATGCCAGTCAAAGAGTAACAGATTGCGAAACAGGGAATTAAAGGCGTCTTCGCGAATGCTTCCCAGCACGCCACCGTACAGCACAATAACGGTAGCTGTTGCACACTCAAAAGCATATAAGTGTCCATTCCTCCAGATATCCCGGATGCCGTCGGCGGGGGTCACGTTTGATCTTAGCTCAAACCCACCTTCCGCATTACGATTCCAGTAGGCAGGATTACATCTGGATTTTTCAAAGGATGCAAAACTCACACCGCTTCGATCCAGTCCTTCCGCGGCTTCCACGAGAGAGCCCCTCAAGTCCCATTCAAATCGAAGATGATCCATGGATTGGTACACATACCTCGTTGGACGATTCTGGAGTTGCTGTAACCAATACCATTCAAAATCAGACCATTCCGAGCGGTTCAGCTGGACGGGTTGATTAGCAACAATGATCATGATCCATAACCTCCGTTCCTATTCGAATATTCAACATTGTATAATCGGGAGAGCACGGGTATTGTGTAGTATATGACGATTCATGCAGGGATTTTGCCCGATCTCGTTTATCAATCATGGCATTTGGGGTAGTACTCTATAGATGAAGTTATGTTCAGGTCTATCTATTCATACGGAATACATTCAGATTCTCATAAAGGAGGACATGTAATGTCGAAATCCATTACAGAGAGCCGATCTCTGTTCGAACAATTGTATACGCACGCACCAATCGGCATTGCTGTCGCATCGCATGTAAATGGACGGTGGTTGCAGCTTAATCCTGCATTTTGCGAGATGCTTGCATACAGTGAAGATGAACTGATCGATACTTCGGTCATACATATGATCTACGAAGAAGATCTGCATATGGAGGAATTCCGCAGCAAGTTCTGGGAAATGACTCATGAAACAAGTCCGATGTACGAGACGGAGGTTCGTCTGAAACGAAAGGACGGTTCGTTATTATGGGCAACCATTAGAGCTTGCATTGTTAGGGATGAAACGAATGGTCAGCCATTGTATCTGCTGGTACAGGCTGCTGACATTACGAAACAAAAAGATGCAGAGGAAATCCTCATTGTGCAACGTAAGCAATTGGAAGAGAGCAGTCGCATCTCTCGCCTGCTGGCGGAGTCTTCACTAGACCTGATTGCAATACATGATGCCGATTCAAGTCGTACATTTAAATATGTATCGAATGCATGTAAAACCATGTTGGGCTATGAGTTGGAAGAAGTTATAGGTAAGCCGGGAACATTTGTTATCTATCCGGAGGATGTGCCTTTGGTTGAAGCGTACGTAGAAGAGCAGAGAAAGGGTCTGGCTCCCAAACGGCTCAATTATCGCCTGTTACATAAGGATGGATCTACGGTATGGGCAGATACGATTACGCACTATGTATATGACGATTCAGGTGAATTAATGGAGATGGTCGCCGTAACCCGCGATATCACAGCCAGCCAGCAACAACAGTTAAGCATGCAGGAGTACAGATCGTTATTTGACTGTAATCCCCTAGGTGTGGCTTCTCTTGATCTGGAAGGCAATCTGCTGAAAGCCAATATGGGTCAGGAACAGTTGACAGGACACACCAAGGAGGAGCTGCTGAGTCGGCCTTTTGATCACCTCATTGATCCTGTGGATCTGGAGAAGACTCGATATCATTTTGAGGAAACGGTGAAGGGCAATGCACAGAGCTACGAGATAGGTTTAATTCACAAAAATGGGCAGCGGATTGAAACAAATGTGATTAATGTTCCTATTATACTTGAGGACAAAGTTGTTGGGATCTACGGGATTACGAGTGACATTACTGAGTCCAAACGTTACGTCGAGGAAATCGAGAATCTTAGTTATGAACGGGCATTGATTTTGAATGGCATGTCTGAAGGTGTTATTGGACTGGACCTGGAAGGGAATCTGAACTTTGCCAATCCGGCCGCTGCGGAGATCATGAACTTCTGTCCAAGTGAATTGAATGGCAGACCATTAGAGCAGATGATGATCCAAATGCAGAGCGAAGGCATCCCCTACCCATCCAAGGATACACCAATTCTACAGGCTGTTCGTGAGGGACGAGGTCTGCCACGTACCGAATCCGTATTCTGGAGACAGGATGGGTCCAGTTTCCTGGCGGAGTTCCAATTGAAGCCGATTATGGATCAGGGTAGAACCCGCGGAGCAGTGTTGGTTTTCCGTGATATGACATCTGTTAAGGACATCATACGTGCCAAGGAAGCAGCAGAGCATGCAGACCGGGCCAAGTCCGAGTTTCTCGCCATCATGAGTCATGAGCTTCGTACGCCATTAAACGGCATCATGGGCATGGCCCATCTGTTAATGGAAACCGAACTGGATGATGAACAGAAAGGTTTTGCGGAAATCATGATTAATAGCGGTGAATCCCTTTTGTACATTTTGAACGAAATTTTGGATTTCAGCAAAATCGAAGCAGGCAAAATGGATCTTGAGCGCGCACCTGTAGATATTAAGGCGATGCTGGGTGGGGTGATCGAGCTGTTTGCACTGAAGGCATCAGAGAAAAATATTGAACTCTATTGTGAAGTGTCGGATCACATTCCTGAACGCATTCGAGGGGATGAGACACGGATCCGGCAGATTTTGATCAATCTGGTGGGTAATGCCGTTAAATTCACAGAGCAGGGCCGTATTATGGTGAGCGTAGGTGCTGATTTCTCAGATGAGCATGGTCAGGATAACCTGATGTTGACCTTTAAGGTGAGAGATACGGGGATTGGCATTCCAATAGAAAAGCAGCATCAGTTGTTCCAATCCTTCTCACAGCTTGATCCGGCCATTAATCGTAAGTTTGGCGGGACAGGTCTAGGCCTTGCGATCAGCAAAAAACTGGTAGAATTAATGGGCGGAGCGATTGGTGTACAGAGTGAGATCGGTGAGGGGGCAGAATTCCAGTTCACCCTCGTAGTGGAGCGGTGGTTAGAGGAAAGTAATGACCCGATTGAAATCACCACGAATGATGAACTGCAATTGGATCGAGCGAGTCTTGCCCATGACATCAAAATTTTGATTGCTGAGGATCAAGCGGTCAACAGTCATCTGTTGGAGGAGATGCTACGCAAGTTTGGCGGAGTCTGTGATATCGTTGAGAATGGTGCACAGGCCGTCGATTCATTGAACAAGGTTCAATATGACCTGGTGTTTATGGATATTCAAATGCCCGTTATGGATGGGATTGAAGCGACCTGCCACATCAGACAGAGCCACCCAGACATACCGGTTATTGCAGCGATTACAGCTTTTGCAGGCGCCGGTGACCGTGAGGAGTGTCTGAAATGCGGGATGCAGGACTTTATCAGCAAACCGTTTCATTCCACGGAGATTAGCCGCGTATTAAATACATGGGTTCCATATATCCGCTCTCAAAGGGTAACGTAACGGAAAAATAACCTGCGCCTTGAAATTCAAGGTACAGGTTATTCTGTCATTTACGACCAGCCTCCGATTAACCCGGAGAGGGTTACGCATTCATCATCTTCCAAATCTGCAATCAGAGTGAGTTCTTCGTTGTCTTGTGGATCAACGGAGAATAATTCACGGCGTCCGTCCTCATGCACAATAATGACTAACTGCTGGCCGCCCTTTGTATCAAACTGGTACTTAACTCCGATACCAGGTAGTGGGCATTCGCGGATATTCATGAAACCTGTCACCTCTTTAGCTTTGCTTAATAAAAAATTAACCGTTCACACAGTACGGATGTATTCTACTATCCATAACACCGTTTGGCAAGTCACAAATAAAATTGGTGTGAAGAATTAATTTTTTCCGCGATATGAACTTGCACTGTGGCGCTGTCTGGCCCGCCTGCGACGAACAAAAAACCACATGAGCAGAGCAGCGATTAATAATAGACCAATGACTGCAATGATGATGATATTCCGGATATTAGGAACCTGTACAGTCAGATCCAGTTTATTCATCTGGAGGGGTGAAACGTGCCAAATGAGCGTTTTTCCGCCATCCTCTACTTGATCGGCATTGGAATCGGCTGCCTTGATGGGCAAAGACAACTTGAAGTCAAAGTTAACATCTTTTAACAAGAGGTTTTTAAGAAAGCTAGGCACCTTGTTAATTTGATTTTTGATCTCACCATCGGGCATGGACTCCATGAGGTCGGCTTCTGCTGTAATGTGCATCTTGGAAGTGAAGAAGCCGGGGGAAGTTGTTTGTTCAACTTTGATCCCTTGTGGTAACTTGGACGTATCAAAGCTGGTTTTATTGCTTTTTTCATAATGGGTGGTCGCTGTGAGCTGCTTCTGATCTCCCTGTTCCGAAACCTCTGCCTGGAAGTTATTTCGATTCAATGCATCTGCGATCAGAGGCATGAGATTGTCTTGTCCAATTTTTCCAAGAGCGGAGTTCTTTACGTTGAGATTGAGATCCAGATCCGTTGATCCATCCATATTTACCGTTAGATGGGCTTCTCCATCAGCACAGGCGGTCAAAACAGATAACATAAGGGCTAATAAAACAGTAAGAAATAGCTGACGTAAGGGAATGCGAGTTGACATGTCTTTCAACCTTTCTGCGTAAAAATCCAAATTCCATTTCATAGAAGTATAGTATACACCGTAAGCATGGCGGATGAAACTTTGCACCGTGCAGCGAGGTACGTATGATTTAGTGTGATCGGGGAAATAATCCATTTATTAAAATTAAAGATTTCGTATTTTTGTCAATGTTCGGTCAATTCAAACGGCGATTCACCGTGTACACTAGTAGTAGTGTGATTAATATACGGAAGCAGGGAGGTTACATTCATGACATATATCATTATTATGGCCGTTATTATGGTCGTGGGCATGGTCGGAATGGGCTGGTTCTATCAGATTATGGATAAAGACCAAAGCTAGTATTGTTTAAATGTGAAAAGAAGAGAGACAACCTATAAGCTGGCTTCGCTAACGCGAGGCGGGCTTATTTGTGTGGGGAAAATTTTTGAGACGCTGACCTTACATTAGCACGTAATATATGTAACCATTCATGTTGCACAATTTGACCGATGGACAAATATTTTTCGTAAAGATGGGATTTTTTAGCTGCTCTTTTGTATAATAGGGGGTAGTTTAACTCGGGATACTCCCGAAATTCTGCCAAACAGGAAAGGGTGTACATAAATGAAATTTAGTGAGTATACGTATACACGTCCGAATCTGGAACACATCAAGACATCTTTCCGTGAGCTGTTGAGCGGTTTTGAAGCTGCGGCAACGGTTGAAGAACAGAGTGGGTTCATGGATCAGATTAACGCGCTGCGCAGTGATTTTGAGACACAAGCCCAATTGGTCTACATCCGTCATTCCATTGATACCAATGATGAGTTTTATAAGGCTGAGAACGAATTTCTGGATGAGAATGCACCGATTGTACAGGAATATATTACGGATTTTTACCGTGCATTGGTTAACTCCAAATTCCGCAACGAGTTGGAACAAAAATGGGGTTCACAGCTGTTCCAACTGGCGGATCTTTCACTGAAGACATTCAGCCCGGAAATTATTGAAGAACTCCAGAAGGAGAACAAACTTTCGACAGAATACAATCAGTTGATCGCATCGGCCAAAATTCCGTTCGAAGGTGAAGAGCGCACGTTGCCACAGCTTCATCCATTTGAACTGTCCACGGATCGCTCCATGCGGGAGCGTGCTTCGGAAGCCAGATACACGTTCATGGCTGAACATGAAGCTGAATTCGATCGCATTTACGATGAACTGGTTAAAGTGCGTACACAAATCGCGAAGAAACTGGGTTATCCAAGCTATGTGGAACTCGGCTATGATCGCATGAACCGTACGGATTACAACGCCGAGATGGTTGCTAATTTCCGGGCACAAGTTCGTGATTATATCGTGCCTGTGGCGACCAAGCTCAGAGAGCGTCAGCGTAATCGGATTGATGTGGAGACGCTGTATTATTACGATCAGGGCTTCAGCTTCAAGACGGGTAACCCGACACCTAAGGGTGACGCGGACTGGATTATCGAACATGGTAAAAAAATGTACGCTGAATTATCACCAGAGACGGATGCATTTTTCCAGATGATGACCGAAAACGAGCTTATGGATCTGGTAAGCAAAAAAGGTAAACAGGGCGGCGGATATTGTACGTTCCTGAACGATTACAAAGTGCCGTTTATCTTCTCCAACTTCAACGGTACATCCGGTGATATTGATGTATTGACACATGAAGCAGGTCATGCTTTCCAGGTGTATGAGAGCCGTGATTTTGCAGTGCCTGAATACAACTGGCCGACATATGAATCGGCTGAGATTCATTCCATGAGTATGGAGTTCTTCACATGGCCGTGGATGCAGTTGTTTTTCAAGGAAGATACGGACAAGTACAAGTTTGATCACCTGTCTTCCGGTCTGTTGTTCATTCCGTATGGTGTAGCTGTGGATGAATTCCAGCATTTTGTGTATGCGAACCCGAGTGCAACTCCAACGGAGCGCAAGCAGGCATGGCGCAACATTGAGAAGACCTATCTGCCACACATCAATTACAAAGATAATGCGTATTTGGAGCAGGGTGGTTTCTGGCATAAGCAAGGTCACATTTTCTCATCGCCATTCTATTACATTGACTATACGTTGGCACAAATCTGTGCATTCCAGTTCTGGAAACGCAGCAATGAGGACATGAAGTCCGCATGGGCCGATTATCTGACATTGTGCAAAGCGGGAGGAAGCCTGTCCTTCACCGGATTGGTTGAACTGGCTGGATTGAACTCTCCATTCGAGGATGGCTGTGTATCCTCCGTAATTGGTGATATTGAGGCATGGCTTGACGGCGTGAACGATAAGGCGCTGTAAGCCTTCGTAAGGATGCTTTTAGTGTAAGTACCTTTGGTAAGGTATAAGTAGTGGATAAAGCTTTAAGATAGATAAGTAAGACGGCTTGGAGACCTTCGGGTGTCTGGGTCGTTTTTTTCATTGCGGGGAAAAATCAACCTCAAGTGTAACATTTATCGGATTCATTGTGATTTATTTCACTATATCTGAAAACGGATTCAGTTACAATGGAGATAGTAAATCAGGGGTTACAGGAGGCTGGTTCAAATGGCAACACATGCATATTATGTTCCGCCCGTGAACTTGATGGGTAGAGGTTGTTTACAAGAAGCAGGTCAGATGATTGAACAGATGGGTATCCGCAAGGCGCTGGTTGTAAGTGATCGTCAATTGATTACTTCAGGCGTTGCTGAACAGGTACTGTCTATACTAAGAAAATCAGGGTTAGACTATGTAGTATATGATGAGGTTCAGCCTAATCCAACATGTCAGAATGTACATGATGGACTACAAGTGTTCCAGGATCATGGCTGTGACGCCATTATATCGATAGGCGGAGGTTCACCGCAGGATGCTGCCAAAGGCATTGGCATTGTAACTACGAACGGTGGGCATATCCGTGAATATGAAGGATTTCATCAATCGAAACATAAGTCCGTGCCACTTGTGGCTGTTAACACAACGGCTGGCACATCGAGCGAGGTGACAATTAACTACGTGATTACAGATGAGGAACGAAAAGTAAAGATGGTGATGGTGGACCGCAACAGTCTGGTCTCCCTGTCGGTTAATGATCCGGAGCTGATGCTCAGCAAACCTGCAAGTCTCACAGCGGCCACAGGAATGGATGCGTTGACACATGCCGTAGAAGCGATGGTTACACCGGGTGGATTTACAGTGACAAGTGCGACAGCAGCAGCAGCTGTTGAACTGATCTTTGAATATTTGCCAAGAGCCGTGAGAGACGGCAGTGATCTGGAAGCGCGGGAACATATGACGTATGCGTGTTTCCTTGGCGGGATTGCTTTTAATAATGCGGGTCTGGGTTATGTCCATGCGATGGCGCATCAACTGGGTGGCGTATATGATCTGCCGCACGGTGTCTGTAACGCAATGTTACTCCCTTATGTGGAAGAGTTGAACGCCAAGCATGTACCCGGCAAATTCCGTCATATTGCTAAGGCAATTGGTATGGATGTGAAGGGTAGAAGTGATGAGGAGTGTTCCGATTACGTCATTGAGGCTATACGTCAGCTATCGAAGGAAATCGGCATTCCTGAGAAACTGTCTGAATTGGGTGTAAAAGATCCCGATGTGGAACTGCTTGCTGATAACGCGATGAAAGATGCCTGTGCACCAGGCAATCCCTATCAACCGTCCAAGGATGAGGTGATGGAGCTGTTCCGCAAAATTATATAAGTGAGAACGTATCGAGTCGGAGGGGATCCGGCTCTTTTTTGTTTTTCAAATCTCGGATATTGTATCTACGCCTTTGGGCATCTTCACAAATGGTGTTCAATGCGTAATAATGTAGGTCGGGCCATTGGCAACATATGACATCGACATCAGGAGGCATCATGAGACTTAGTACAAGTAACCTAAACACCTATATTAAGCAATATGAGACTTATTTAAGCGTGGAGCGTAATCTATCCCTTAAATCCATTAAAGCCTATCTGTCTGATCTCAACAGACTTGTAGAATGGCTTAACACTAAAAATATCCATGATGTAACCAGAGAAAATCTAAGAATGTATCTGGAACAATTAAACAGTGAGCATACACTTAAAGACTCGACCATTAAAAGAAAGTACATATGCTTTAAAGCATTTTTTAGTTATTTGGTTCAAAGCGGTGATATAATCGAGTCCCCAATTATTGGTTTCGGAAAAAAATTCAAAACGGCAAGACGTATTCCAAAGACACTTTCTGTCAAAGAGGTTGAAAAGTTATTAAATGCACCACAAGAGCACATGAAACAATTGCACACGAGTTTTAGAAGAAGAATCAACCTTCGCAACGATGCTATCATTGAACTGCTCTATGTTATTGGAATTCGTATTGGAGAACTAGTGAATATTGATATGGAGCACATCGATCTCGAAGAGAGAACCGTGTTGATTTTTGGAAAAGGTCGTAAGGAGCGGCTGCTCTACATCTCAAGTAGCGAGGTCATCCATAAAATTAAAACATGGTTGCATGCCCGCGAACATTTCGACCCCCAATCTGATGCTCTGTTCCTCAACAAATATGGTGATCGACTCTCCATTTACTCCATTGAGGATATTTACTCTAAATACAGGGACTTATCTAAAGTTAGCAAAAAATCAACACCTCATTACCTCAGACATAGCTTTGCTACACATCTGCTGAACAATGGTGCAGATTTACGATCAGTCCAAGAAATTCTCGGACATACCAATGTCAGCACGACCCAAATATACACAGAAGTGTCTGTTGAACGGAAGAAGGATGTGCTGTCGAGGTTTAATCCGAGAAATAATCTAAAAGTGTAGAGAAAAACCTCCAAATAACTATAAATTATTTGGAGGTTGCAGTAGTGTTAACGAAAAGACAACAACTTGTAAAAGAAGGAATTCAAGAAGTTTTTAATAATGATCGAATAAACATCGTTCATTTAAGCGGTCCTCCTGGAATTGGAAAAACATTTTTGGTTAAAAAATACCTTGATGAAATCATAAATTCTTATGAAGATTGGAAAGGGTATCATATTGAAGGCAATAAAGGAGACATCGATGCCTACTCTACCATTATTCATTCAGAAACATCGAATCGAATAAATGAGAATACTGGAACAAATTTCAATTTAGGATTTAGTATTCCTTTGGTATTTTCTGTCGGGTTAACGAGCGCATTCAAGAGAAAAGAAATTTTTGATTCAAAAATAGATTTCTTTTTAAGACAGCTTAGAAAATCTTCAGAAAGTAATATTGTTATTGTCGCAGATAGTTATGAATACTGGGACAAACACTCTAAATCATTTATAGAAGCCATAATAAGTCGCAAACATTTGCTAAAAAGTAAAAACATTAGACTTGTAATTATTACAAATGAAGAAGATCGTGCTAAAGTGACAGACATAAGTTTTAAGAATTTTATAACATCAGGAAAACATTACAAATTAATTGCTCCTGAAATTAATGAACTAACTGAGATAATTAGTTTATTAGGGTATAAATTATCTCTTTCTCGAAGTGAACTTGATACTATTATGTCATTAAGTGGAGCAAACATTGATTTTATCAACATGGTTGTAGATGGACTTTATAACGATCAACAAGCAAAGTTATATCCAGATGAAAAAGGTTTTAGTATAAATGAAATTTTGGAAAATAGACTGAGGATTTTTGGTAATAAAGAGAAAGATGTTAATGACATTTTGAAAGCATCTTCGGTTATTGATGGTGATTTTAACACGGATGAGGTTAGTTACCTGTGTGATGAAAAATATGAAACAGAAGATTTGCTCTCCCAGTCTTGCACATATCTTTTGTTAAAAAAAGGAAACCAATTCGCGTTTTCAAATACTCTAATCCAGAGTTTTTTTTATGATAAAGCAACCGAAACCCAATCTAAATTTCATTACAAATACTACAAATATTTGAAACAGAATAGGTCGGAAAGTTATTCTTTACGAGCTTTACATCTATCATCGGCAAACAAGGAAAAAATATACTAAAGAAATTGTTGGATTGTTTGCATTAGCTTATTGCCGCAGTATTGCAATATCATGGATACCTGATGATCAAATATCGATTAAACAAACTTTGAATGAAATCATTCAAAGCGACATTGAATTAAGCCCTCTTATTAAAGATTTAGACTATCTGTTTAAAGCCTGTAATCAGTATTTGGCCCAAAATTATCAACAAGCAAACAATGAACTGCAGAATATTTCCGACTCAGGATCATCATTGTTATTGAGAGCTGAGGTATTACGTATGCAGCTGCTGGTTTCGCTGATGCTCAATATGAACACAAACCATGTAAGAAAATATGTTAAGTTATTATCTTACTTGTTAGAAGAGCTAGAAATAGAAGAACCTGAACAGTGGGCTCAATGCTCCTTCGCACTATTCTCTACGTACACAAACAAACTTGGAGAGTTCGATAAAGGTGAAGAGATGGCATTTAAATTACTAAATTTTATTGATAAACAAGGTAACAGGCCGTTCTTCAACTATATGCGTAATATTATGTATCGAAAATCATTTTTATTTAGGTCCGCTTTAATGTCTAAAAGAAATATTTTAGATAGTGTAGAATATTTTGAAGCTGCGGATGATTATGTCCAGTATTATTTCTCACTCTGTAACTATGGAGGGATTTCAATTGTTTTAAACGAATTAGATGAAGCCATGTTACATTTGGAAAGATGTTTGCAACTGGTGTCTGAACACGATTATATTGAATTTCTTCAATAGGAAAAATTAACAATAATTTATTTTTAGCGAGATTCCTTTCCAAACTACGCCCAGCTAAAATAAACAAAAATCTTACTCAAGAAATGATAGAACAAAGTATTATCGATTTCGAAAGTAAGATTTCGTTTACACCTAGCGAGAAAGATGCAATTATGTTAATAAATATTGCTAACCTGCACTTAATCAATAAGGATTACACTCGCTTTGAAGATATCTTAGTTAGCTTAAAAACACAGATTCTTATTAACAACGAAGATCAATTTTATGATTATTATCTTACCAACTTGGAACTAATTAAAAGTTTACTTCAGCACGATTGGTTATTGGCTGAAAAACTGTTAGCTGAACTTAAGAACAAACTGCCAGAATTTCATAAGAAAAATATTAAAAAAATGAAAAACAGAATAATTGCCCTGGAAAAAATGATTGCAGCACAAATTATGCTTGATCCTCTCCTGCTTGATCAATGGGTATATGATCATAGTGCATGAAGATGATGCTTGCCAGTTTTATTGTAGATTGTTTCTCTTTTCAGATCTTCAATTTTCATCTTTATGAGTCGTAGTTCTATCTTAATTAGAATTGGCTGATAAAGCGATAATGGAGCTATATATATCATGGTAATTAAGACCCAGCTGTTCATAAGCGAAAGCAAACGAACTATGCTGGGTCGTATACGGCGAAGCGGCAATATCCATTAAGTAAGGCACTCCTTGATTATTTATTCTGAAGTCTACTCTCCCATATCCTTTTAGTCCTACCAGCCTTCCAATTTGTGTAGCCGTAGACCGAATTTTTTCAACAACAGATTTCGGGAACTCTTTATCTAAAGAATAGAAGCCATAACTATCACTATAAGAGTGAGCGTAGGTTAGAATTTCTTGCCCTACATGGTTCTCACCATCAATTGAAATTCCAACTGGATTCATTGCATAAGGTTTACTTGATATAAGAAGTGGTACTTCACATTCAAACCCTGAAATGAATTCTTGGACTAAAAGAGGAGTATTTTTTTCTAAACTCTCTCTTGTTATTTCCAACTGAGACTCTTGATTATATTTTTTTATAGACGATTTCGAAAGTCCTATGCTCGCTGATTCATGCATCGGCTTTATTATTATATTTGTTTCTACCAACGGCTGGGCGCCGTTAAGCCAAGTATGAACCGGGTCATATACCCAACTATTTGGAACTTTAATTCCATGGTTATCTAAGTATTTTGTATACATATATTTAGCTCTACTAAATGAAATTACAAGTGCATCTGACCCTGTATACGGAATTGACATAAGGTCACAAAACGAAGGAATAAGTGATTTTTTTCCTGTATGTTGACCATTTCGCGATAGATTGTAAACAAATCTCTTATTTCTATAAGAGGATTCTTTCAGAGTTGTTAGAATAAATTCAATCTCGTTAAAGAAGGGCTCAACAAAAAAGCCAGCATTCTGAATTCCTGTTAAAACTTCTTCAAATTCTTGATTGAAAAACTCGTTGTTTGTAGAGTAACTCATCAGGCTATTATTTATTTCTCTAGTTTTGGAACGTGTATTTGTTAAAAGAGATACGTTGAAGTTTGCTCGAAGCGATTCAACTTTTGGTTTCAGATCTTTAATTAGATTTTCGATTTCTTTCACTACTGCAACCTCCAAATAATTTATAGTTATTAGTATGTAAATTCCTGATAGATTGCTTTGGCAAATCTGATCATAACTTCTATACTACATCTATCTATTCGACACATTTCTATATATTCCTCTAAAAATTTACAAATTTATTGCCGTTTTCTGATTCGTAAGACCTGCATTTTTGATTTATAGGTTTATGGGTCTAGTAGTGTCACACTTTTACCATGAATTTTCCAAAAGGAGTTTACTTCTCTTATATCGAATACAATATGAATAACAGCGGCACGAGAAAGGGTAATCTTACCCGCAACTTGATGTCGATGTTTTCCAGTAAGATTCCCCAGTCCGTTTCGTGTTTAATGTTAAATAGGAGTAGACTATTTCATTGTTCACGAGCTACACCTTAAGTTCTGCATCTAAACATTCACCTCTGTAAGACAGTCAAGCAATTCTACACCAGCATCATCTCTATTTCAGGCTTTACAATCCAAGAAGTTCAACTGCAACAAAGATTCACCGGTTACACATCTGTACAGCAAGCTCCTAATCAAGACAACAGTGTCCACACAACAGAATATCGATTATGGGCTCTGAAATGAATCAGAACGAATGCACGTGGAGGAGGCTGTAATGATGGCGAAAAAAGAAGTTGTAGCGATGCTACTTGCCGGAGGGCAAGGTAAGAGGTTAAAAGGATTGACCAAATCACTGGCTAAGCCGGCTGTATATTTTGGGGGCACATACCGAATCATTGATTTTCCGCTGAGTAACTGCTCTAATTCTGGTATTGATACAGTTGGTGTATTGACTCAATATGAACCACTTGTCTTACATTCCTATATTGGCATTGGCAGTGACTGGGATCTGGATCGGAAAAACGGCGGGGTATATGTACTTCCTCCACATGAACGTGAAGACGGTAGCAACTGGTACCGGGGTACAGCGGATGCGATCTTCCGGAACCTGAACTTTATTGAACAATTCGATCCTGAGCATGTGCTCATTCTGTCAGGGGATCATATCTATAAGATGGACTACGAAAAAATGCTCCAGTATCACAAAGAAAAAGATGCGGATTGCACCATATCGGTCATTGATGTCTCATTGGAAGAAGCCAGCCGGTTCGGAGTGCTGAACACCAACGATGACTATAGCATTTATGAATTTGAAGAAAAACCTCCTGAGCCCAAGAGCACACTCGCTTCCATGGGTATCTATCTCTTCAAGTGGGATGTACTGAAACGTTTCCTGATCCAGGATGAACAACAGGCATCCACCTCCTATGATTTTGGTAAAGATATTATTCCTTTATTGCTTGAAAATAAAAAATCCTTATATGCGTATCCATTTGAAGGTTATTGGAAAGACGTAGGTACCATTCACAGTCTGTGGGAATCCAATATGGACCTGTTGGACGAAGACACACCGTTTAATCTGAATGATCCGGACTGGCGTATTTTCACACGTAATCCGAACCAACCTGCACAATACATCTCACCTTCGGGCAAGGTGCGGAATTGTATTATTAGTGAGGGTACTGTAGTGCATGGTGAGGTCAATCATTCTGTTCTGTTCTATGGAATTGAAGTTGGCGAGAACAGTGCTGTCATCGATTCGGTCATCATGCCAAGAGTGAAAATCGGGCAAAATGTGAGCATTTACCGAGCTATTATCGCAGAAGGATTGGTTATTCCAGATGGAACACAGATTTCGCCTGCACCGGGAGATGAGAGTGATATATTGCTCGTGGATCAGGAAGAACTGGAACGCCAGCTTCGCCAAGGAATAACCAGCAAGGCCTAATTGAAGTTAAAAGGACGGTGCATGCGATGAAACAATTGATCGGAGTTATTAACCTTGACCATGAACTTGAAGAATTGAAGGAATTGACGTATTTTCGCTGCGGAGCCGCGGTGCCTTATGCCGGGCGTTACCGTCTGATCGATTTTGTTCTATCCAATATGATGAATGCAGGCATTGAGAGTATTGGTGTATTTGTACGGCGAAAATATCGCTCGTTGATGGACCATCTTGGTGACGGTAAACCTTGGGATTTGGATCGCAAGCATGGGGGTATGTTTATTTTGCCACCAGACTGGAACGATCCAACAGATACATCACAAGGGGATTTGCAACATTTCCATAACAATTTGGACTTTTTCCACAGAGGGGCAGGACAATATGTTGTGCATGCGGGCAGTCGCCATGTGACCAAAGCAGACCTCCAGGATGTCTACAGGTATCACATCAGTAAAGGAGCCGACGTTACACTGGTCTGCAAAAAAGTAGATCAGCTGCTGCCTGAGCATGACGCCTGTGTCAAAGTTGAACATGACGGGGACGGTAACGTGGTGGACATTCACCAAAGCGCTAATCACCCGAATATATATACAGAAATTTTCATCATGGAAAAAGAATTGTTCTTGCGCCAGGTGCAACGCTGCATCGATCATGGCGAGAGCCATTTCTTCCGGGATGTCATTCAAAAAAATCCGGATGGATTGAATATCGCTGCGTATGCATATGATGGCTATCACGCAGTCATCAATTCCATTGACAGTTATTATCGCAACAGTATGGATCTGCTGAACACAGGGCAATATGAACAACTTTTCAAGGAAGATCCGATCCAGACCAAAATTAAATACGAAGCGCCTGCCAAATACCTGGATACCGCCGATGTTAAACATTCACTTCTCGCGAATGGCTGCATTGTTGGTGGAGAGGTGGAGGACAGCATTCTGTTCCGTGGGGTACAGGTGGCCAAGGGTGCCAAAATAAAAGGTTCCATCATCATGCAGAAATGTTACATTGGTGAGGGGACGGTACTTGAGAATGTCATTCTCGATAAAGACGTGAAGCTGACCGGAGGACAGACGCTGATCGGCGACCCGTCGAATCCATACATTTTAGCGAAAAGTACTATTATCTAATGCCCACACGTAACCGATATCTTCTATAAATATATATAAAATAAAAATCCTGTAGGATGGATTTAAGGTTCATACACTTTCTAAGCATCGGGTACCATTGCTAGAGCTTTTCATACGTGCAAACGTAGTGGAGGGGACGAAATCGAATCTGAAGCGTAGCGTTCGCCTAAAAGCTTTCTGCAAGAAAGCTGCTTCGAAAGCATATGCTGGCTTCAAATTTTACCTTGAATATATAAATTCAACTTAAACATTTACACAAAACGGAGAGGACAGAAATAACCTGAAGAAGCGCAGCGCTCGCCTTTATCCCCGGATTTTCCCATTTTAAAAGGAATCAAAAAAATCTGGGGATAACAGCGATCGGAAGGTTATTCTGTCATCGAAGTGTCCAGTGTAAATATTCTCTAGTTCAATTTATATGAACCGCCACCATCCTGCAGGATTTCCCCGGGAGGAACCTACTTTTGTTTGACAACAAGGAAACGTTCAAGAGTATATTTACACGGAATCTGGTCAGCAAATTGGGCAAACCGATTGAAGAAGCAACACAGGAAGACGTGTACCATGTACTGGGAAGCATGATTCGTGAATATGCAGGCCAGGATTGGGCAGCGTCGAATCAGGGGTTCAAGCAGCGCCAGGATAAACAGGTCTATTACTTCTCGCTGGAATTCCTGATTGGACGTCTGCTCGGCAACAATCTGTTGAATGTGAATGAATTGGAATTGGTGCGTGACAGTTTAGCTGAGCTGGGCTTCTCCTTGGAAGAGATAGAAGAACAGGAGGCGGATGCAGGACTCGGTAATGGAGGTCTGGGACGACTCGCTGCTTGTTTCCTGGATTCACTCGCATCACTACGATATGCAGGACATGGTTGCGGAATTCGATATAAATACGGGTTGTTTGAGCAAAAAATCATCAATGGTAATCAGGTAGAGTTACCCGACAATTGGCTGGATAAGGGCAATGAATGGGAAGTCCGCCGTCCAGACAAAAAGGTGGAAGTACAGTTCTGGGGCCGAGTAGAAGCTCATGAGCAGGATGGAGAATATCAGTTTGTTACAAAAGATGCCGAATCGGTTGTCGCTATACCCTATGACGTGCCTGTCATCGGTTATGGTCAAACCCATGTGAATACATTGCGTCTATGGAGTGCCGAGCCAAAGCGCGAGACTTCACTCGACACCCCTTCGAACTACTACGGTTATCTGGATTATAGCCGATCGGTTGAATCAATCTCGGAATTCCTGTATCCGGATGACTCTCAGTATGAAGGAAAGTTGCTGCGATTGAAGCAGCAATACTTCATGTGCTCAGCAGGTGTACAGAGCGCCTTACGTACGTTCAACAAGCTGGAGCTACCGTATGATCGGTTGCCTGATAAAGTGGCCTTCCACATTAATGACACGCATCCAACCTTGGTTATTCCAGAACTGATGCGCATCCTGATTGATGTGAAGGGGTATGGCTGGGATGAAGCATGGGATATCACAACCCGTACTGTATCGTATACCAATCATACAACGCTTAGTGAGGCGCTTGAGAAGTGGCCTGTATCCATGATCAGCAGGCTGCTGCCACGAATCTACATGATAATTGAAGAGATCAATAAACGCTTCTGTGGCATGCTGCTGGACCGGTATCCGGGAGATCAGGATCGCATAGGGCATTTGGCGATTGTTGCAAACGATCAGGTACGGATGGCACATCTGGCGATTGTAGGCAGTCATAGCGTGAATGGTGTTGCTGCTCTGCACACCGAGATTTTGAAAGAGCGCGAGATGGCTCCGTTCTATGAACTGTATCCAGAGCGTTTCAATAACAAAACGAATGGTATCACTCACCGCCGCTGGTTGATGCATGCCAATCCGAAACTGTCGGATCTCATCACGGATACAATCGGTAACGAATGGATAACAGAGCCGGGCAAGCTGGACCAGTTGGCTGGTTTTGCGGATAATACATCATTCCAGGAGCAGTTCCGTTCAATTAAGCGGGATAACAAAGAGCGGCTTGCTGCGTATATTCTGGATCATACCGGGACAGCAGTGAATCCGGATTCCATCTTTGATGTACAGGTGAAGAGACTACACGGGTACAAACGTCAACTGTTGAACATTCTGCATGTTATGCATCTGTATAACCGGCTTAAGAATGATGCTTCGTTTGATATGGTACCACGTACATTCATCTTTGGTGCCAAGGCAGCGCCGAGTTATTATTTTGCCAAGAAAATTATCAAGTTGATCAACAACGTGGCTGACACGGTGAATCGGGATGCGGCCGTGAATGACCGCTTGAAGGTATTTTTCCTCGAAAATTATTCCGTCTCTCTTGCAGAGAAGATCATTCCCGCTGCGGATGTTAGTGAACAGATCTCAACCGCAGGCAAGGAAGCTTCCGGTACGGGCAACATGAAATTTATGATGAACGGTGCTTTAACGATTGGCACGATGGATGGAGCCAACGTGGAGATGGCGGAGCAGGTTGGGGAAGAAAATATGTTCATCTATGGTCTGCGTGCAGACGAAGTACTTGAGTATTATCGTTCCGGCAGCTATCGTCCGAATGAGATCGTGCAGCACGATGAACGCATTCGCGAGGTCGTGGAGCAACTGGTGCATCCAGGTGCATTCTGTTATCGTGACGGGGAGTTCTGGGATATTTATGACTCCTTGCTGGCCCATGGTGATGAATACTTTGTATTGCGTGATTTTTCTGCTTATGCAGACGCGCATGCAGCGATTGACCAGGCGTATCGGGATATTCCGGGCTGGACTCGGAAAGCGATATTAAACACGGCACATTCCGGCATATTCTCCAGTGATCGTACCATTAGTGAGTATGCGACAGATATCTGGGGTGTTCATCCCGTGTCCGGGAACTGGAAAGGTTAAGAATAGATTGTTAAACAAACAAGTCCCCTTGTTCACAAGAGACATCTCTGCTGGTAAATCAACCAGCGTAGAGAGCATCTCCTTGTAGAACAAGGGGGTTTTGGCATACAGTGTATCATAGTGTCATTCAACTTGAAGAGAATCGGAACTCGCGTATCTTTCGTCATACAAGTTCGCACACAAAATCAAAAAAAAGATCTGGATCTCAGTCATACTACATAAGAAATCGTTTGATATTTTGAATTAGATAGGGGAGCCGTCACTATGGATCATTACACACGAATTCAGCTTGCTATTGAGTATTTGGAGCAGCATTTGCAAGATGATTTTAATATCAGAGAGACGTCCGCTGCTGCGAGCTTTTCGGCGTTTCATTTTCAGCGTTTATTTCAGGCGATCACGGGATTCACGGTACTGGAGTACGTGCGCAGACGCAGATTAACGGAAGCTGTAGGGATGCTGCGGGGCACATCGGAAGGCATACTGGACATTGCGATGAGCTTTGGCTATCAATCTCAAGAGGCATTTACCCGTGCATTTTCAGCCTACTTTGGAATGACACCGGCGAAGCTGCGTAAGCTGGAAGTGGATCAGTTGTCTCTTCTGAAGATGCAACAGAGCATTGATTTTAACGATTATCGAACTCGGCTTGATGGAACTTTCCACATGAACACACCCCGTCTGGTCACACGGGAACCGAACTGGATTGTCGGCTATGAATATAAGACCAACCTGAATGACAATCAGCATTATGCTGAAATACCCGGATTTTATCACGATTTTGGCATGGAACAGAAATTCATGGCGATCCAGGAGAGGACACGCCCTGATATGGCTTATGGTGTGGCCTGTCATTTTGAAGAGGATGGAGCATTTTCTTTTATTGTGGGTGAAGAAAGCAGTGGAGCATCGCAGGTACTTGAACCCGGTTTTACTTCGATTGAAATTCCGGGCGGCTTGTATGCAGAGTTCACCGTGGAAGGCTCCGGGCAGGATATTCGGAAAATGATCTATGGCAGCTGGTTGCCGCAGTCGAACTATGAACGGAGGGAAGGACCAGACTTTGAAGTGACGGATGTCTGGAAATCGACCCCTGAACAACTGGACATGAAGATATATATCCCGTTAAAATAGACCTTACCGCTTCGCGGAATTCAAGGTCGGAGGACAGATGAATGAGCGAAAAGTCGTGGCTCCACTCCAAGTGGATGCTGACCATTGTTGCTTGCATGGCAGCGCTCTACATACTGATTATGGGCATTTTACTGTTTGTCAGTGGTCGTATTATCAATATAATCTCGTACCCTTCGAGACGATTCGTCCACTTCTTATGGAGAGGGAGAGGTACAATACAGATACCTGGGTGAAAAACCTGTTTGGCAATATCGTATTGTTCATTCCGCTGGGTATCTGGATTCCATGGTTGTTTCGGAGGAGTCGTACGTTCCTGACCTTTACATCTACAGTTGTTTTGCTTCTGCTGGGTGTTGAGGTCACACAATTGATTACACGTGTAGGTTCGTTTGATGTGGATGACATTATTCTGAACACGATCGGTGCCTGGATCGGTTACGCCGGATTTAAATTAGTCTTATGTTCACAAAAAAGGACTCGGAATTGAACCGCAGATCGCGGTCCATGACCGGGTCTTTTTGCATAAGATACCTTTCAAATGTTTACAAGGGAATCATTTCGGATAAAACATATTAACGGCTTAATACAGTGAGCAGAGATTATATATAAATTTAACTAAACATTTACACGAAACGGAGAGGACAGAAATAACCTGAAGAAGCGAAAGCGTTCGCCTAAAAGCTTTCTGAAAGAAAGCTGCATCGGAAGCATAAGCTATCCCCAGATTTTATGAATTCCCCTTATAAGGGGAATTCATAAAATCTGGGGATAACAGTGATCGGAAGGTTGTTCTGTCATCGGAGTCCAGTGTAAATATTCTTTAGTTCAATTTATATAGTAGACAATGATGAGAGCGAGGTGGGCGATATCGTTTGGTGGAAAGAGAGTGTGGTATACCAGATTTACCCGAGCAGCTTTAAGGATTCGGACGGAGATGGATATGGCGACTTGCAGGGGATCTATGAGAATCTCGATTATTTGGAGAATTTGGGCGTAGATGTGCTCTGGCTCTGTCCCATTTACGATTCACCAGGACATGATAACGGATATGATATCCGGGATTATTACGGCATTTTACGCAAGTATGGCACGATGGAGGATTTTGATCGATTATTGGCAGAGGCACACAAGCGTGGTCTCAAGATCATGATGGACCTGGTGCTGAATCATACGTCAGATGAACATGCGTGGTTTGCTGAATCGCGTTCATCAAAGATGAATCCGAAGCGGGATTATTATATTTGGCGTTCAGGCAAAAATGGGCAGGTGCCGAATAATTGGGAGTCCTATTTTGGAGGTTCGGTGTGGAAGCATGATCCCGAGACAAATGAATATTATCTGCATCTGTATTCCGAACAGCAACCGGATCTCAACTGGAACAATGCACAGATGGCAGAAGAGATGTATGAGATGGTGCATTGGTGGCTGGAAAAAGGGGTCGACGGATTCCGTTTCGATGCAGTAGCGCATATCGCCAAGGCAGAGGGTCTGCCAAGTGCCCACAATCCGGATAATCTGCCGGTGGTTCCAGCGTATCAGCTCTTTTCCAACCTGGAACAGGTACACTCCATCCTGAAGAAACTGAATAACATGATCCTGAAACCCTACGGACCCATGACAGTTGGCGAGACTTCAGGACTTGGACCTGAGCAGGCGTTGGCTTATGTGGGGACGGATCGTGATGAGCTTAATATGGTATTCCAGTTTGAGCATATGTTTATCGATGCCAAATCCTCCGGAATTGGTAAATGGAACTATAAGGAATGGAAATTGACAGATCTCAAAGAAATCATGAGCCGGTGGCAAACGGTTTTGCATGGTAGAGGCTGGAACGCCAATTATATGGGGAACCATGATCAGCCACGTCCGGTTTCTCGTTTTGGTGATGACGGTAAATATCGGGTGCGTTCTGCTCAGATGCTGGCGACATGGATGCTTACACTCGAAGGGACCCCCTACATCTATCAAGGAGAAGAGATCGGCATGACCAATGTCGCTTTCCCGAATATCGAACAATACCGGGACATCGAGACCAAAAATTATTTCAATCATTACATTGGTCAAGGTAAGTCGAAGCATGAAGTCATGCAGGCGATCTGGCTGAAGAGTCGCGATAATGCCCGCACGCCGATGCAATGGGATGAGACGGAACACGCAGGTTTTACCCAGGGTCAGCCGTGGATTCAGGTGAATGATAATTATCCTGAGATTAATGTGGCTGATGCCGAAAGTGATCCGCAATCCATTTTGCATTATTACCGTAAGTTAATTGCGCTTCGCAAACAACATAAAGTGCTTATCTATGGCGCGTATGAATTGCTGTTGCCGGATGATCCGGATATCTATGCCTATACACGAACGCTGGATGATGAGCAGATGCTGGTCATTCTGAATTTCCGTGGGCATGAGCCTGAGATGCACTGGCCAGAAGACTGGACTTCCAAGCATGCCAAGCTGATCATCAGCAATGTGAGCAGACGTTATTCTACCGATGAAGGTGCCATTCAGCTTCAACCATATGAAGCAAGGGTATATCGTAAGCAGCGGTGACACAGAGGCTAGCGTAATTTTGCGTTGGTGAAGAGCTATGATTTATAATAAATAGTGGTTCTCAAAATAATCAAAACATATGTCGGGAGGAATCCAAGTTGTTGAATATTACGTTCCACGGTCACTCCAGTGTACAGCTGGGCACAGAAGAAAAGTCTCTGATCATTGATCCCTTCCTGCGTGGCAACGAACTTGCCGTCACAAAGCCTGAAGATATTAAGACAGATGTTGTGTTGCTGACACATGCACATATGGATCACATCCTCGATGCTGAACCTATTGCCAAAGCGAATAACGCCAAAGTTGTGGCTATTGTGGAATTGGCTACATATATGTCTTGGAAAGGTCTGGATACACTCGGCATGAACATGGGCGGAACGGTGGATCTTGATTTTGCTCAAGCTAAAATGATTCAGGCGTTCCACACTTCCGGGATTGTGCTCGAAGAAGAACAACGGATCATGTATGCAGGTTTGCCTGCTGGATATATCATTAATATTGGTGGTAAAACGATTTTGCATGCCGGAGACACAAGTCTCTTCGGGGATATGAAAATGATCGGTGATCGTCATGATATTGATGTAGCTTTCTTGCCGATTGGTGGACATTTCACGATGGGACCTGAGGATGCGCTGCAAGCGGCCGAATGGTTTAATGCCAAACTGACGATTCCGGTTCATTATGATACGTTCCCGGTAATTCGTCAGGATGCAGAACACTTCGTGCAACAACTGGCTGCAAAAGGGTTGGAAGGACGTGTGCTAGCCCCGGGAGAATCGATTACCCTGTGATGCACATTTAACCCCTGTTCAATAATAAATGGATTTATGGATAAAGACGAATATCACGTCAAGATAACTGACGCGATATTCGTCTTTTTTCGGTTTCAGGTTCAATTTTCACCAATAGAGTTGGTACAAATGACAAAAACATTGAAATTCCATTGTTGAACTCCCTTTTAGAATGATATAAAAAGTTACACGGAAACCAAACGGAAATCCGAATTGACCGCAAACAGGGGGAGCGTTCATGTCATTTATGAAATCATTATTTTTTCAAATTATTGTAGCGGTAATCATCGGGATTGGTGTAGGCATCCTGTGGCCGGATCTGGGTAGCTTGCTGCAACCGCTCGGAACAGGTTTCATCAAATTGATCAAGATGATCATCGCACCACTGATTTTCATGGTGATTGTGACAGGTATTGCCAAGATCGGTGATCTGAAGTCAGTAGGTCGCATCGGACTGAAAGCCATCGTGTGGTTCGAAATTGCAACTACAGTGGCGCTGGTACTTGGATTGGGAACAGCCAATCTGCTTCGCCCCGGTGCCGGAATGAACGTGGACCCTTCAACGATAGATGCAAGCGGCATTGAAGCAAAAACCAATGGTTCCGAGTTACCGCATACGGTAGACTTTATCATGAATATTATTCCGACAAGTGTTGTAGATGCCTTTGCACAAAATGCACTTCTGCAAGTATTGCTCGTGGCCTGCCTGTTCGGGGTTGCCCTGGCAGCAACAGAGAGTAAGGCAAAAGAGAATGTACTGACGCTGATTGAGAACTTGCTCGGCATTGTGTTTCGTATCATCGGTTATATCATGAAACTCGCGCCGATTGGTGCATTTGGAGCCATGGCCTACACGGTAGGTGCTTATGGGGCTTCCACATTGTCGTCCTTTGGTCTGCTGATTCTGGCCTGTTACGGCGCAGCACTGCTGTTTCTGGTCATGCTGGCATTGGCTGCCTGGTGGATTACCGGGCTGAATTTCCTGCAATTTGTGAAATATACCCGTTCTGAAGTGATGCTGGCGATTGGAACCGGGTCATCAGAAGTGGTGATGCCACGCATGATGGACAAACTAACCAAGGCGGGTTGTGATCGTGCGGTTGTGGGTCTTGTGGTGCCGACGGGGTATTCGTTTAATCTGGATGGTGCTTCAATCTATTTATCGTTGGCAACGGTTTTTGTTGCTCAAGCCGTAGGGATTGAACTGACATTGATGCAGCAAATTACGATTTTGCTGGTGTTGATGTTAAGTTCCAAAGGCATGGCAGGAGTACCTGGCTCCGCATTCTTGGCCCTGTCCGCAACAGCAGTGGCTGTTAATGCTTTTCCGGTAGCAGCGGTTGCTCTGCTGCTTGGTGCAGATCGATTCATGGATACGATGCGTGTATTCACCAACCTGATGGGCAACTGTGTCGCAGCATTTGTGGTGGCAAAATGGGAAGGTCTGCTGGATCAAAAGCGAATGCGTGCCGTACTCTCTGGTGAGATCAGTGCCGCTGAACTGGAAAGGGAAGAGCAAGCTGCACTATCTCTATTGAAGTTGAATATGCAGGAAAAACAAGGGAAAGCCGTAGTTTCACCGGAGATGTCGTAAGAAGCGTTTTTGAAAAGTTCAACCAAGTTCAACCAAATTAAACCGTCTGTTGCCCACTCCAATCGTGGGAAGAACAGACGGTTTCTTGTTGTCCCAATACAGATATCATTGGGTTCACGAACGCAGGTTCCAAAATAAATGTTACAGAGGAAAGATTTATGGGGAATGTGTAGAAGAGGCGGAGAATATACATATTATAGTTTCAACTTGTATATACATGTTTACTTATGTAATATAGATATGAAGTTAGCCGAGAACATCACATAAGAGCATTACAATTTATTGGAGGCGTTAACATGAGTTCTAATAACACAACTCCGTCATCTTGGTGGAAGACATCAACGGTGTATCAGGTATATCCGAAGAGTTTTAATGATACAACCGGATCGGGTACTGGAGATATTCGTGGATTAACCGAGAAGCTTGATTATTTGCAGCATCTGGGTATCGATATTGTGTGGTTGCAGCCGGTATATGTATCCCCGCAGCATGATAATGGATATGACGTAGCGGACTATTACCGGATTAATCCGGATTATGGGACGATGGAGGATTTTGACGAACTGCTGAAAGGTCTGAAGGCTCGTGATATGAAACTGATGATTGATATCGTGGTGAATCACTCCTCGACCGATCATGAGTGGTTCCAGCAATCCCGTTCTTCCAAGGATAATCCGTATCGGGATTATTATATTTGGAAAGATCCTGCTCCGGATGGCGGTGTGCCAAACAACTGGCAATCCAAGTTCGGTGGGCCTGCTTGGCAGTTCGATGAACAGACGGGACAATATTTCCTGACTTTATTTGATAAAACGCAGGCAGATCTCAATTGGGAGAATGAAGAAGTACGCAAAGCTGTACGGGATATGATCAAGTTCTGGGCCGAAAAAGGTGTGGATGGTTTCCGTATGGACGTGATCAACCTGATCTCCAAAGACCAGCGGTTCCCTGATGATGATGGTAGCGTGTCACCGGGTGATGGACGCAAATACTACACGGATGGACCGCGTGTGCATGAGTACATCACCGAGATGTACGATGAAGTATTCGGGCCTTACAACATGGTGACCGTAGGGGAGATGTCCTCCACAACACTGGAACATTGTATCCAATATTCGAACCCGGCTTCCCGGGAGTTTTCGATGACGTTTAACTTCCATCACCTGAAAGTGGATTATCCGAATGGTCAGAAGTGGGAACTGATGCCGTATGATTTCGAAGCGATGAAGCAGCTCTTTAGTGAGTGGCAAACTGGCATGCAGGCCGGTGGAGGTTGGAACGCGCTGTTCCTTAATAACCATGATCAGCCGCGGGCACTATCCCGTTTCGCCGATGATGGTGATTATCGTGCCGAAAGTGCGAAGATGCTTGCAACAACGATACACGGCATGCAAGGTACACCTTATGTCTACCAGGGTGAAGAGATCGGCATGCCGAATCCGGTCTGGAATGACGTTAGCGAGTTCCGCGATATCGAATCAACGAACATGTACCGCCTGCTTCAGGAAGAACGAGGCAAATCCGCTGAAGAAGCTTTCAACATTGTAAAAGAGCGTTCCCGGGACAACTCCCGCACACCGATGCAGTGGAATGGAAGTAAGAACGCCGGATTTACTACTGGAACACCTTGGCTGAAGGTGGATGAGCGGTATCCTTCCATTCACGTGGAACAGCAGCTGGCTGATCCAGATTCGATCTACTACCACTACCGCAAATTGATTGCCCTACGTAAACAGGTTAACGTGCTGATCGACGGTCTGTATGAACGATTGGACGATGCACATCCGGATGTATTCGCGTACGCACGGACCAATGGAAGTGAAACCTTGATTGTTGTATCCAACTTCAGTAAACGAGACGTCACGTTCTCGCTTCCGGAAGCAGTCTGGAATGATCACATTGCAAGCAAATCAGCAGAGTTACTCATAGGAAATACGGAGGCAGCCCCTGTGCTGACGCAGGAAATCTCTCTCAGTCCGTATGCATCCTATATGTGGCTTGTGCCACAACAGGACTAATCACATTTTATAAATAGGAAGTGACACTATGGCAATTGATAAAAAACAGGTTGAGGAGATCGTCCGGGCAGTCGGTGGCAAAGAGAATATTGAAGCTGCTACGCACTGTGTTACACGACTCCGGTTTGCCTTGTATGATGAGAGTAAAGTGGATACTGAAAGTCTGGATCAGAATGATCTGGTTAAAGGTCAGTTCTCTTCCCAAGGACAATTCCAGGTCGTTATTGGGCCTGGTCTGGTGGATAAAGTCTATGATGAGATGATTCAGATTACCGGGGGAGATCGTTCTTCCAAGGATGATGTGAAGGCGGTTGCTGGTAAAAAGCAAAATCCAATCCAGCGAGCGATCAAAACACTCTCGGATATTTTCATTCCAATCTTGCCTGCAATCATTACGGCAGGTCTTTTGCTCGGGATTAACAATATTCTGACAGGTCCAGGCATTTTCTTTGATGGAAAATCATTAGTGGATGTTTATCCAGCCTGGAAGGATCTTGCGTCCATTATTAATACGATCGCAAGTACAGCCTTCACGTTCCTGCCGGCGCTAATTGGTTGGGCAGCTGTAAAAAGGTTCGGCGGCAGTCCGCTGCTCGGGATCGTGCTGGGTCTCATTCTGGTACATCCCGATCTGCTGAGTGCATATGGTTACGCTGATGCTGTGAATAATGGCACGGTGCCAACATGGAATCTGTTCGGTTGGGAGATTGAGAAGATTGGTTATCAAGGGCAGGTTTTGCCAGTACTGGTATCGGCCTATCTGCTTGCAAAGATGGAAATTTTCCTGAATAAAAGGGTACATGATTCGATCAAACTGCTGGTCGTTGCACCAGTTACGTTGCTGATTACCGGATTCCTGGCATTTACAATTATTGGACCGGTTACATTTGCTATTGCAAATGCAATTACTTCCGGCTTGATCTATGTATACGATTCATACGCGGCGCTGGGTGGTCTGATCTACGGTGGTCTGTACGCTTTGCTCGTTATCACCGGTATGCATCACACGTTCCTCGCGGTGGATGTTCAGCTCATTGGTAGTCAAGGCGGTACGTTCCTGTGGCCAATGCTGGCATTGTCCAATATCGCACAAGGCTCGGCGGCACTTGCGATGATGCTTGTCCTGCGTGAAAAGAAAATGAGAGGCCTTGCGGCAACGTCTTCGGTATCGGCCTTCCTCGGGGTAACTGAGCCGGCGATCTTCGGAGTGAATATCCGTTACCGTTATCCGTTTATCTTTGGTATGATCGGTTCCGCGATTGGTGGTGTACTGCTGACGATGAATAATGTTCAGGCAACCTCCATCGGTGTAGGTGGTGTACCTGGATTCCTGTCGATTTTCCCTGACAAATGGGGTGTCTTCTTCATCGGCATGGCGATTGTCCTGGTTGTACCGTTTGTACTGACCGTTCTTTTTGGCAGAGCCAAACTGAGAAAAGAAGATCGTAGTGCAAGCAATGAAACCGTTAATGAGCCTAAAGCGGCTACATCGCAGTCTGCTTCGGGTGTTACCTCTTCAACTGCAAAAAAAGATCCAAACCAGCGCACACGTAGTGCAGCTCAAGTAGGAGACGAAGCCGTGAATACACTGGAAATCATGGCGCCATTAACAGGCCAGGCCGTATCACTGGAGCAAGTACCAGATCCGGCTTTTGCCGAGAAACAGATGGGTGAGGGTGTAGCAATTGAACCTTCCGGCAACGTTGTTGTTGCCCCGTTTGATGCTCAGGTAGCTCATGTGATCAAAAGTAAACATGCAGTGATTCTTGAACACGCGAGTGGATTACAAGTTCTGATCCATGTCGGGATTAATACGGTATCCCTCAAAGGTGAAGGCTTCAACATGCATGTGGAAGCTGGCGAGCATGTAAAGGCTGGACAAAAGCTGTTGGAGTTTGATCGTAAGGTGATTGAAGATGCGGGATACCCGCTGATTACACCGATTATCATTCCAGATGGTCAGGATATGGTTGAACGGGTGGAAGTCACGACAGGTGATGTTACATCTAATCAAAATGGTGTGTTGAAGGTTCATCTGAAAGGTTAATTGAATACAACAACAAGAAGGGGCTGCGTGATATGTAGCTCCTTTTTGCTGTATGATCGTTATTTTCATGACGATCATGGTAAACTGTATATAAAATGGAAGAATCACATTTTTAAAATAATGGTGGTTGGAAAGGTTCTTCTGACAAAGCAAGCTTCAGGCATGTTCGAGTCGTGGCGTTCATATGGTGGAGAAAGAGTTCCTAGATCGATGAGGAGGAGAGCCATGACACGTATTGCGGTGATGGTCATTCATGGGCTGGGTATGCGGAAGGATGGGTACGCGGACAAGCTGATTGCTTGTTTGCATAAGGAATTGGACAAGGTAATGGTCTTGCCTGGAGCCTCCAAACAGATGCTGGATATCGAACCTGTATATTGGGCGGATGTATTTGAGGAGCGGGAAGAGGCGCTTTTTCAACAGCTCGTCAGCTCTCCGGGATTGAACTTTCAGGCGTTGCGCCGATTTGTCATCCATTACCTGGCTGATGCGGTTGCTTATCAACCAGTGGAAAATCAAGGCCATAACTATGATGCTGTACATCGAACGTTGAATCAGGCGATGCATACCCTTGCACAGCGTAATGGACCGGAAGCTCCGCTCTGTGTGGTTGCCCATAGTCTGGGTGCCGTAATCGCCAGTAACTTCTTCTACGATCTGCAATATCCGTCCAGTCGTGTTCCTGAGGTTGTGGATGTGAACTCGGCTTTGGAGCGAGGTGACACCCTGACCAATTTTTACTCGTTTGGTACAACCCTGCCCTTATGGAGTTTGCGTTATCATGACTTTAGTTGCCCAATACAGGTGCCCTCTTCCCATGTGAATCAGTATTATGCAGGGCTGGAAGGGGAATGGGTGAACTTCTACGATCGGGACGATATTCTGGGTTATCCGTTACGCCCCATTGATCCCGCTTATGAGAAAGCGGTCAAAGAAGACATTGAAGTGAACTCTGGCGGCGTGGCTATGAGTTGGAATCCGCTAAGTCATGGGGGGTATTTTTCCAATCGAAGTATGAATCGGAGAATTGCTCAGGGGCTGGCTCGAACCTGGACCTGGATAAATCGCTCATAATATCAGAGGTAGTTCAAAAAGTCCGCTTTTGATTACGAAGGATGCCTAATGGCATCATCAGCATCGAATATGGAATTCAGCCCATCTTCTTGGTACTGAAAACCGGTCTTTTTGAACATGTATTGTATGTACTATAGTTATTGAAATGAGGAGGGAATATGTATGGAATGCAGGACAGGCTGTGCCGCATGTTGTATCGCGATCTCCATATCATCACCGATACCGGGCATGGCTCATGGCAAGCCGGCAGGTGTACGTTGTGTGCAGCTTACCGATGATAATCGCTGCGGAATTTTTGGCCAAAAAGATCGTCCTGCGGTATGCAGTGGATTGCAAGCTGAGGAAGAGATGTGTGGTAGCACCGATCAGGAAGCATTTGATATTCTAACCTGGTTGGAGCAAGAAACTGCACCAAAGGTAATATGAGTAGGTTGTTTTAATGAATTGGGATAATTATACTTAATAGGGAAGAAGGTTGATCAGAGAGAGGAGATGCGAATACAATGGGGCTTGTTAAACGTTTTGTATTGGTTGTTGTGAATATGATCGGAGAGTTATGGATGGGGTTTTACCGACGTAACTCGGATTATTATGACCATCAGACTTCGGAGTCCAAAAGTAAGATTGGCTATTATGCATTTATTATTGGGGCAACAGTGGTTACGGTGGGCATTGTAGGCTGGATGTACAACCGAATTTATTCATAAGTAGTCATTATGCTTAAAATTGACTGAAGCCAAATGCTGAAGATGAGTCTGTACAAATAAAAGAGAGTATCCGCAGGATGTGACATCAAATGGATACTCTCTTTGTCATGGAATCGGGGCGAAATATGATCATTGAAGTGAGGGCTCTGCTTTCTTTTCTTTTAACATATGTACTAGAATCATCTTCAGTACGGAAGAGACGATGAAAAAGATAAACAGGATGCGGAACAATTGATACCCGGATACAACCGAAAGATCGGCATTCACTTCATGTGCCATGATACTCATCTGATCCATGCCGCCAGGGGCCATACTGAGTAGTGAGGTTGCCGCGGAGAGGGAGAACACATTCATTAATAGATAACTCAATCCAAGCGCACCAACAATGAGCAGTACACTACTAGTCACCGCTAGAGTGACTGTCTGTGTCTTGCGTTGCAACTGTTCCGGCTTGAGCATCAGTCCAACGTGGCTGCCAATCATCAATTGCGATACGTTTAAGAGGGAGACTGGCAGACTGGGCGTGTGCATCGTTGTACTTAATTGAACGACACACATGACGATCATGGGACCCAGCATAAAGGCCGTCGGAAATCGGAGTTTGCGTGCAACCCATGCACCCGCTACACAGAGCGGAGCATAGACAAGAATCTCGGGGAAAAGGGAACCCCACGTCGCTACGTCAATGAACGGATGATCCAAACCGCCACCTGCAATACCTCCAATCCACGGACTGAACAGCAGGAACGGAACACAGAAGACAATCATGATCAGCCGAGTCACCTGCAAAAAGGTAACCAGCGTCAGATTGATGGATTTCATCTCTTCTGCAAGGGACACCATCTGGGACAGTCCTCCTGGAATGCTGCCAACCAGCAGGGAGGGGAAGTCAAAGTCGGTTATCTTTGAAGCGATGTAGGCCGTAATTACACACAATCCGATTAACAGCAAGGTCATCAGAAGCATCATGGGAAGTTGTTGCAAAATGCCGTGCAGGGCCTCTTTAGTTAAGGTGAGTCCAATCGAATAACCAACAATCAGAATGCCATAGTCCCGAATGGAGGCAGGCCACATGAGCGGCCATTTGGCGACTTGGGAGCCAAGCAGCATAAATACCATTGGCCCGAGCAACCACGGGATTGGTGTATGAATGACTGTGAACAGCAATCCGCCAAGAACAGAGACACCCAGACTAAGAAAAAACCGAAAGACAACGTGGGAACCAAGCTTGCGCATCAGTTCCATCCGTTTAGCCTACCGGTTGAATGAGGTGGTATGAGATTCAGGTATGCATTCAGGTTTAATGAAGGATTCATGTTCATGTGTGATCACTCCTGATGATGAGATACGTTGCGTTATCTGCGGAACAACCAGACTGCTACTGTTCAATTCATTAAGATCCTGCGAGAGCCGTAGCGGAAGGTTTGGGTTCTCTGAACATTACATAGTACATCAGTGATGAAATAACGTATAGACAGCCTGTGATGCTGAATGTGATCGCGTAACCCCAGTACGTTCCGTATGTAGTGACCAGATAGGATTGAACGGGTCCCATGGTCGCCCATCCAATCATGAACGAGGTCTGCATCAGTGAATTGGCAATGCCGCGGCGTTTGTCCGAGATCCGATCCACCAGTATCGCTGAATGAATGGGATTGGCTGCGTTCATCAATGCTTGTCTGAATAAGAAACTGAGCGAAGCGATGAACAACAGATTGGTGAAGCCTGTTAATAGAAGGAAGGGTAGCGACATGACCTGGAAAATGACAACGGCTCTTACGCTTCCGACCTTTGCCGCCAAGGTAGGACCAATCAGCATGGATACAATCGTCATAATCTGACCAAGTGCAATTAGTAAGCTCATGCCGCTCAGAGAAACCGAGAATCGATTGGTGAAATACAGATTCAGATACGGTACAACCAGTCCGGAACCTAATCCAATTAACAACTGAGTCACTATAAACTGACCAATCAGTCGGGAATCTTTTTTCTTCGTGATCGAATCGTCCGTGCTTGGGGTATTTGTTGAACTTTCTTTTAGCTCCGCATTGGGTTGAAGAACGGGTTGCGCCGGAATTGTTGTCTGCGGAGCAGCCTTGCCTTCGGTTACAAATAACAGTGGAATAAATGCAGCCAGTGTTGCTGCACCACCGATAAATAAAACCGTCTGCAATCCGGTCACTTTGGCGAGTCCTACTGTATGTAACAAATCTGCGAATACGCCGCCACCCAGGCTACCAAGAACCTGGGAAGCGAGCACAAGGGATGAATAATAACTGAACATCTTCAGCCGCTGGCTTTTCTTGACGTTTTCCGCCAGATAAGGAATGGCCAATACTTGGAATACCCCAGCGAAAAGGCCAGAGAATACCGCGAACCAAATCAGTCCTGTAGCCGAATAATCGAAGGAGCGTCCGATCAGAAAGATTCCGCTGAATAACGCCCCGGTAATGAGTAATCGCTTGCGGCTGAATAGATCACCGCATAGACCGATAGGAACAAACATAATGGCTGTTGCGAGTGATTGAATACTTACAATCTGGCCGTTCATTGTATCATTATAGCCCAGACCCTGAATGTACAGATTGTACAAGACAGAGAACATGCCATTTCCGATCTGATACAGAATGCTAGCCAGGAAAAACAGTTGAATATTGCGGGACCAGCCGCGAATTTCATCATTAATATGTTGTAAAACTCTCAAGTGGTTCCCCCCAGTCTGCCTGTGCAGTGATTCCAGTTTAACAGGAAAGGGGAATTTGCGGAAGAATTGACCACTGTTTATTTTGGTTCAGAGGCATCAATCACACGAGCAATGACGAATCCATCGTAACCTTTGCTACCAACCGTTTGCAGTGCTGTAGCTTCAAGCCGAGGGTGATCCGCGATCAACTGCAGGAATGATCGAACGCCTTGAACTCTGGGGTCTGTGCTGTCTGTGCGGATCACTTCACCGTCCCTGACGATATTATCACCAATAATAAGACTCCCCGGCCGAGTCAGTCGCAGGGCCCATCTCAGATAATCGGGATTACTCGGTTTGTCAGCATCGATGAAGATCATATCAAACGGTTCCCTGTATTCTTCCTGAACATCGGGAAGGGTGGTTAGGGCAGGACCAACTCTCAGGTCAACCTTGTGCATCAGTCCTGCTCGTGTGAGATTGGCTCGGGCCAAGTCTGCATGGTGTGATTCCGATTCCAGTGAGACGATGCGTCCGTGTTCAGGCAGGGCTCTTGCCATCCAGATGGTACTGTATCCACCCAATGTGCCGATTTCAAGTACACGGGATGCGCCTTGGATTTGCAGCAGGAGCTGAAGTAACTTTCCTTGATTTGGTGTTACGTCATGAGCAGGGAGTCCAGCTTCGGCATTGCTTTGCAGTGTATGTTCCAGTAGGGAATCTGATGGAATCAGCAGATCATTCATGTAGTAGTCGACTTGAGTCCAGGTATGCTGTAGGTTGGTCGTATTTATATTTTTCATGTTCACATGTTCCTTTCCTTGTTCCTTGTATTGGATTTCATATTTCAACTATAAATGGAGCAGATATATAAATAAAATATATATTATGTATGATAATATAACTTTAGATTATGTATTTGGCGTGGAAGAGGTGTAAACATGAATCTGCATGGATTACGATTATTTCATGCCATCGTGAGATATGGCGGGGTCACTCGTGCCGCAGAGGAACTAAATATTAGTCAACCTGCGGTATCTTCTCAGGTGAAGAAGTTTGAACGTGAATTGGGAATCCAGCTTTTTGTTTCGGAGGGAAGAAGACTGGTGCTTACGGATGCGGGGATACAGTTGACAGGTTATGCGGAACGTCTGTTCATGCTGGAGCAGGATGTCGAGAATTTTGTGCAGGATTTTCGGGAGGGCAAGAAAGGACTGATCCGTCTTACGGCAACCTACTTGCCTTCAAATTTTCTGTTGCCGGGCTGGATTGCGCGGTTTAAGCAAATGCACGAGGATGTGGAGATTGTTGTTAGCACAACCAACACCCGGATGGCTTTTGACCAATTACTTCGTTATGAGGCAGAGATTGCAGTGTATGGTGGAAGTGGCATCACACATGCAGGTGTCCAATGGGATGAATTGTTTGACGATGAGATGTGGTTTGTTGTGCACCCTGACCATCCGTATGCGGGAAAAGAAATCGAGCTGCATGAGATGATGGCAGAACCGTTCATCATGCGCGAAGAAGGCAGTGCTACACGTGAGCGACTCGTTTCCCTTTGCACAACAAATAACCTGGCCGCTCCCCGCATTGCGCTTCAGTTCAACGGACTGAACGAAACGATTAGTGCGGTGAAGGCAGGTTATGGGGCCAACTTTATATCTTCTTTGGTTGTGAACGAAGATGTGCAGCAAGGCAGGCTGGCACGTGTGTTTGTTCGAGGTGTACAGCTGAGAAATACGGTTGCCGTATGTACACGAGCCGGGGAGGTATTATCACCTGCTGCACAGCATCTGGTCAAGCTTATCCGCCAAGAAGCTACTTTGATGAAATAAATAGCGTGATTGTACTTAAAACAACTTAAAGTACGTGTTCAAAAAGACCAGTTTTCAGTATCCTAAAGCGGACTTTTGAACAGCCACTTGAACATGGACAGGGTACTTCTTCTATTATTAACTTTTATTAACCTTCACTTTGTTGTGAAGTTCCCCATGCATGTAATCGGGCGTATAGGGTTACGCCGCCAATGATCAGGACAGGAATCCAGACTGCAATCATGGGCACACGGTGGAATAACAATGCGGCTGCAATGACGCCGATCAAATAGATGACAACAGCACCTGCACGAAGGTAGGAGTCTGTGGACAAGGCTTTGGTTAACGATCGGATATTGGCACGTCGCAGCTTTTTGAGGATGCTCACGGTATCCTCAACCACAGCGGCCAAATTATTGGTGAGCACGGTTGTTGAGATGCCAGCAATGCCAATGCGGCGTGCCGCAGTTGTCTGCATCCCCATTGCAACGGCTAGGATGACAATTAACAGATAAGACAGTTGTTCTGAAAATGGACTAATCATGGCGATCGCGAACAGCAGGAGCAATATGCTTTCAACAGTAAATACGGCTGTGACCTTAGAAGACCAGCCATTTTTGGTCTGCACAGGTCCAACCATATGTGCTGCAATGGCATTGCCGGCAATAAAACCGATGAGAGCAAGCAATGACCGCAGCACGACAAATTCCTGAGCACGGGCAATGGCAATACCGAGCAGTACAACATTTCCCGTCATATTGGCTGTGAGCACATGCCCCAGTCCCAGATATCCGATCAGGTCCACCATTCCGGCAGACATACAGAGAAGCAACATGGCGTATTTTTGGAGGGTGCTTTGATTCATCCTATCCGTCCTTTCAAAAAAACGTAGCCCCTCCAGTATACAGCCATAACCCATGCATCTTCAAAATGAAATTCATTCGCGCAAGACTTAAGGTGCAGCGAGCCAATCAAACATATTGTTCACCGCTGACTGATGTATTTTCTCGTGAAAATGATGATCCTGCCCGCCATAAGCGTGAAATGTGACGTCTGCACCTCGCCGCTTAAGCCAGTGATACATTCGGGTTCCGTGACTATAATTCACTTGTGTATCTGATGTACCATGCATGATTAGCACGGGACAAGATAGTTTGTTCGCTTTCGACAAGGGAGAACGGGCGAGATAAGCTTCTGGAACCGTGCGTGGGGAACCACCCAGCACCCGTTTCAATGTGCGCCTCAGGTCGGTTCGCTCATGGTAAGTGCGTTCCACATCGGCGACACCGCTCCAAAGAACTAACTTATGTACTCTGTCATGTCCCTCATTATAGGTCGTTGCGGTATGTACAGCATTAATGGCCCCACGGGAGAACCCCATTAACGATATCCGAGTCGGATCGACAAAGGGTAAACGCTGTATCAACCGGTAAGCGGCATGCACATCTTCGGCATCTTTCCCGCCATACTCGTCACGGCCCTCACCTCCTTCGTTGCCACGATAGGATGGGGCGAACACGATATAACCTTTATGTACAAATTGCTCAAGCCAAACGGTATTTACCCCGCCATAGCTGCCAAGTCCGCCGCGGCAATAGATCAAAACCGGCCACTGTTCCGGTAAGTTATCCGTATCATGTATTGTTGCAGCAGGGTAATGGCTGGCGAGCGGTTGCAGATGAAGATGTAGAGGCTTATGTATGGAAGCGAAGTCTGGAAAGGCAGAGGAGATAGAGCCGGGATGAGAAGTTTCATATGTCGTGATATCAGGTAATGAACAACCTTGTGGCAGGTATAAATAAGCTTTAACCCGAAGTGTATCGGATGAATACGTCACTTGATAGAGCAGGAAAATCAACCTCTTTCATCGGTAATAACAGGCCAAATGACAGGGATGCTTCTATAGGATGCGCGTAAAATAAGTTCCCATACCTTCCAGGCTGAATCGCCAGCCCAAATGTGAGAAATTCGTTTATTGGCTCCATATGATTTATAATGGTTCAGGAGACATGTGGATTGACCGCTTGTTCTCATATTCATAAAACTAATTTTAGTGTGCAGAAAGAAAGGGAGAAAGCCATGATGAACGCTCCACATCCAATTGATCAATTCAAGAAATTCAAATATGAAATTACCAGATTTATGATGATCTATAAATTTGCTCTGGATCAAATGGAGACCAAGATTGAAGTCCTGAAGGAAGAATTCCAGTCTTTGCATGATTACAGTCCAATTGAGCATACAAAGTCCAGACTGAAATCACCTGAGAGCATTATGAATAAGATGTTCCGCAAAAATCATGAGTTAACGTTTGAGAGCATCAAGCAAAATATCAAGGATATCGCCGGGGTACGGATTACATGTTCCTTTATCTCGGATATCTATCGCATTAAGGATATGCTGTGCAACCAGAGTGATCTGCGTGTACTGGAGGTCAAAGACTATATCGAGAATCCAAAGCCAAACGGCTACCAAAGCCTTCACCTTCTGGTGGAAGTGCCTGTGTACATGTCCAATGGTGAGGAACGAGCATGTGTGGAGATCCAGATCCGTACAATCGCGATGGATTTCTGGGCGAGTCTGGAGCATAAGATTTTTTATAAATACAATAAGGATGTTCCCGAGCATTTGACCAGAGAGTTAAAGAGTGCGGCAGATTCGGCAAATGCGCTGGATCAACAGATGGAGCGACTTCACCGGGAAATTCAGGAGATTAAGGACGCCGATAACGAGCGGGATGAAGAAGAATTGCGCCGTATTATTATTAACAATCAACAGTTCACACTGCCGTCCAACCTGCTCAAGCTACTGGGTAGCGGGGAGTAGTATTTGATGAAAAGTACAACAGCTTCATTGAACACAAACTCCACATCTCGTGTACGAATGGCTTTAATTCTGGGGACACTGTCGGCCTTTGGGCCGTTGTCCCTGGATATGTATTTACCCGCATTGCCCACGCTGGCTGATGAGTTTGGTTCATCTACTTCGTATGCTCAACTCAGTCTGACGGCGTGTATGATTGGACTTGCGGTTGGACAGTTGCTTGCCGGACCTCTAAGTGATGTACGTGGTCGGCGAACACCGCTCATTGCAGGGCTTGTGCTCTATACGATCGCCTCCATACTTTGCCTGGTTAGCCCGACGATGGGCTCTTTTGTTGTGCTGCGGTTCATTCAAGGTGTAGCTGGAGCGGCAGGGATTGTCATCTCGCGCGCAATCGTCAGAGACGTATATTCGGGCCCGGAACTGACACGGTTCTTCTCTCTGTTAATGCTGATTAACGGCGTAGCCCCGATTGCTGCACCAATCATTGGTGGACAATTGTTGACGTATACATCGTGGCGCGGCGTATTTATTTTGCTCAGCCTCATCGGTATACTGACGTTGTTGGCTGTCATTTTCGGTCTTGGAGAGACATTACCTTCCAACCGCAGATCAAGCGGGGGATTGAAACAGACATTAATTACGTTTCGCCAAATCGCAGGGGATCGTCAGTTTATGGGTTATGCGTTAACCCAAGGGTTTGTAGCAGCTGGCATGTTTGCGTATATATCAGGTTCACCGTTTGTGCTTCAGAAAATATACGGGGTATCCCCGCAAATGTTCAGTGTATGCTTCGCCATTAACGGGTTAGGCATTATTCTGGCCAGTCAGATTGCCGGTAGACTTGCAGGAAAGGTATCAGAGAATCGCCTGTTAATCGCGGGGCTGCTAACCGCGGCGCTCGGAGGAACTTCATTGCTCATCGCCATTCTGGCTGGAGGTAATCTAATCTCTGTACTGATTCCGTTATTTCTGGTGGTATCCAGTGTTGGGTTGGTCAATACCGCGTCCTTTGCCTTGGCGATGGCCAATCAGGAGAAGTCGGCAGGCAGTGCTTCTGCGCTTATTGGTGTGATGACGTTCCTGTTCGGAGGTATTGTCGCTCCCCTCGTAGGTCTCAGGGGAGAAGGCACAGCTGTGCCAATGGGAATCGTTATTGCGTGTGCGGATCTCGGTGCCTTGGTGATTTACTTCCTAATGGTCAGTAAAGGCAGGAAGTGCCAGAACGATCAAGTGTTGAGTTAAATGTACTGATTATGTACACCTTGCGTTTATGGAGTCTTAGTAATGTAAAGGTGCATCTGGATAAAAGGACGAAAAAGAGCCTCACTTGGAAGGAATTATGCTTCCAAGTGGGGCTCTTGCTGTAGGTAAGGACAGGTTTAGCAGAGCGCAAACAAAATCTGTGTATTGGACAGTATACCTGGCCTGAGGAATGGATAGAAGTACCCCACCACAAAACCAAACAGATTAATTGCAGGCCACATCAGGTAGACATCATTGTATGTGAAGACAAGGGACCACCGGTTATAGCAAAAGTTGGGCAGCGCACGTTCTTCGTTATCTAGTGGTGCCGCTGCACCAGTCTGTGCAAATTGCACAGCTTGAGTGAGACTTTGCGGCTGTTGCTGGAGGAAGAGCGGGAGCAGACCCGGGCTGCTTTTGATCAGGTTATACAGAAAAAGCATTTCTGCCGGAGGCTGACCTACCGGACGAGGATAGGCACTAAGTAGGGTGGGCAGGTTGCCTTGAGTCAGTTGCGCAGGTACGCCTGGTGCTGTACCCGGGATTGTACCTGGAATGCCTCCGGGGATATATGGACCGGGTCCTCCGCCTGGAATGTATGGAGGATAGGCGCCTTGACCGCCAGGGATACCAGGAAACGTTGGACCACCCGGTGTGCCGCCACCGCCACCTCCTGGGAACAGGGGAGGCAATTGAAAGGAACGGTCTTCTCCATAACTTAGATAAGGGTTATATTCGTAATACATGTACAGAACATCCTTCCTGTCGTCGTATTCTGCATTCAGCATATGGCGGCATCCGCCTATAGGTGAATGCCGTCAAGAAGATTTTAAATGATCTATATAGTTGAACTAATCATTTACACCAAACGGAGAAGATAGAAAAAACCTGAAAAAGCGAAGCGCTCGCATTTATCACCGGATTTTCCCTTAGAGAAAGAGGAATTGAAAAAATCTGGGGATAACAGCGATTGGAAGGTTGTTCTATCATCGTAGTGTCAGTGTAAATAAATTTTAGTTCAACTGTATAGCGCAGAATATAATCGAATTGACAACTGAACTGATAACAATTATCATTGTCAATGGAATCGGACAAACGTACATGCGGATATTATATGTATCAATAATAGTTTCAATATTTTTGAACATTGAAATCTGTCACAATAGCGCCGAATAAGGTTTCTATAATGAATTGAAAGGGGATATATCAAGTGTTTAAGAGAAATAAAAAGATGATCATGCTTCTAATGACGGTGATGGTTATGTCCATCTGGTTGGCCGCGTGTGGAGCGAAGCCTGCAGAGAATGGAGCAGCAGGAGAGAACGATACAAAAACGGAGACTGAGACACAAACAGAAGCCGCTACAGAGCGCACATTAACAGATGCAATGGGACACGAAGTAACCATCCCGGCTAACCCTGAACGTGTCATCGCGTCTTATCTGGAAGACCATCTCGTTACACTCGGTGTTAAGCCAGCGGCACAGTGGTCCATCAACAACGGCAATGGTTTGCAGGATTATCTGCAAAATGATCTGAATGGCATACCTGGTATTGCAAGTGATCTACCTTTTGAAGCCATGGCCAGTTTCTCACCAGACCTGATTATTATGGGTTCTGAAAGTACAGTGGAAGGGGAGAAATACGAACAGTACAACAAAATTGCCCCTACTTATGTACTCGGAGATGAGGTCAACAAGGACTCGCGTCAGGCTCTGCTCAAGATCGGCGAGCTTTTGAACAAATCGGATGTAGCGCAGAAGGCGCTTGATGATTATGATGCCAAGGCAAAGGAAATCAAAGAAAAAGTAACTGCTGTTACTGGAGGAACAAAATCCGCTGCAGCGTTGTGGTTATTCAATAACAAGTTTTATGTTGTAAGCAACAATGTTTCCAGTGGTGAAGTGATGTACAACGAACTTGGACTTGCAGAGCCTAATGTTGTGAAGGAAGCATCCGCGAAAGCAACGGGTAACTGGTCTGAGATTTCATTGGAGAAGATCGCGGAAATGGACACAGACTATCTATTCCTGGTGAACAGTGACAAGGGAGCAGGCTCAGAAGCGCTGAAAGATGCCGTATGGCAGAGCATTCCTGCTGTAAAGACAGGTAATGTCTTTGAATTTACCCGTTCTAGCAGCTGGCTGTATAGTGGAGTTCAAGCGAACCTTCAAATTATGGAAGACATTCAGAACAGCATCGTTAAATAAGAAATAGCCAATACGAAATGGCATGTTCAAACTCCTTGGTGCAGTGGGCACCAGGGAGTTTTTTTGTTAATTTAGCATTTTACGATATATAATAAAGAAGTAGAAACATTGTCGTATCATGAAGTAGAGTTGTCATTTGCTTCACGAGCATGGAAGGGGATATTTACATATGTACACATTGGATCCACGTGAAATAACGGGGAGAGACAACTATAAACTGATGAGTGGTTCGGTGGTGCCACGTCCAATTGCTTTTGTGACGACACTTTCAGATAAGAATGGTGTAATTAATGCAGCGCCTTTTAGTTTCTTTAATGTGGTTAGTTCGGACCCGCCGCTGTTATCCATATCTATTGCACGTAAAGACGGTATCATGAAAGATACTGCACGTAATGTGATTGCTCATCAAGAACTGGTCGTGCATATCTGTGATGAAGCAATCATAACAGAAGTGAATGAGACAGCAGCCATACTGGAACCCCACGAAAGTGAGCTTGAGCGGACAAAACTGACTACAGTGCAAAGTACCAAGGTTGCTGTGCCAGGAATTCAGGAAGCACTCATTCGGATGGAGTGTGAGCTGTATCAACACATTCCGATCACGAATGATGAGGGCAAACCAGTGAGTGACCTGCTGCTGGTACGCATTGTACAGTATCATTTCAGCGAACAAGTCTACAATCCGGACAAGGGCTATATCCTGATGGATCATTTGAAACCAGTCAGCCGACTGGCGGGTAATGATTATGCCAAGCTTGGGGAGAGATTCACGATAATTCGGCCTGAATAGTTCTGACAGATCGAATATGTAATATAGGAACGGGTTTAATCCGGTATCAAAGGCGGACAGCACGTGCGAAACTCGCATAAGTTGTCCGCCTTTGCTTGTTAATATGAACATAAACAGGACAGGTAGTGAATAGACTTGTACTATATCCTGCACACATGTCATATGAACCTATTTTATATATAGGTTGTTTAAAAAGCCTACTTTTGAACACGTACTATAAGGGGGTTAAGCCGATGAACCAGCTTGAGGCAAATACTGGGGCATGTATTATGGGAATAGGAACGGCGTGGCCTGCCCACTGTATTGAGCAAAAGGATGTGTCTGCCCGTCTCGCGCAAGCGCTGGAACATGAGCCGGATGCGAGAAGGTGGGCCAAACGAATCTTTAATCAGTGCGGTGTGGAGACTCGGTACACGTGTGAACCGAATCTGCTTGAGCCTGTTGATTCTTGCCGATATTTACCCTTTACCAGTGCGGAGGAGGTTCCGACTACATCCGAGCGTATGGGCAAATACAAAGCTGCTGCTGTTCCACTTGGTCTCGAGGCGGCCGGACAGGCCATTCAGGATGCAGACGTAACCTCCTCGGAAATTACACATCTCATTACGGTGAGTTGCACGGGGCAATTCCTGCCCGGACTTGATGTTCGGCTGATCCAACAGCTTGAACTGTCACCGCAGATCAACCGGATTCCACTGGTGTTTCAAGGATGTGCAGCCGGTCTGAAGGCGATCCAACTGGCGAATTCCATTGTAACGACAGATCAGAAGGCTACGGTTCTCATCGTGTGTGTGGAACTATGTACACTTCACTTTCAGCCATCTGCCAAACGGGACGACCTGTATGCTGCATCTTTCTTCGGAGACGGTGCCTCTGCCTGTGTTATTGGTGCGTCCGGAACAGACCGCAATGAATGTTTTCGACTAGGCCGAGGGCACTCAACGCTGCTCCCGGATTGTGCAGAAGAAATGATCTGGGAAGTCGGCAATACAGGCTTTGATCTCTACCTGTCACCACAGATTCCGAAGTTGCTTGGTTTGCATCTCGGTCCAGAGGTAGAACGGTTGCTGGAGGGGAGCGGTTTACCGGAAATATGGGCGATCCATCCGGGAGGCAGAGGCATCGTGGATGCCGTTCAGAAGCTGTATCAGTTGACAGATGAGCAGGTCTCCTACAGCCGAAACATCCTGCGGGATTATGGCAACCTGTCGTCCGTGACGATTCTTTTTGTTCTTCAAGCCATCCGCGAGGATTACAGACAGAAGGAAGAGCATTCCAGTGGGATAGCGCTGGCCTTTGGCCCGGGACTGACAGCAGAGTTACTTCCTTTTACATACATCCCTGCCCCCATAGCGAACAGAACACCTGTGAATCATGGCATCCAATAGTTCACGAACCCGAGTGAAGGAGATATACACCGCAAGTGTATGAATGTGCTTATGATCTTACCGATGAACATAATCGAATAACTAATCTGATCGCAGAGGAGCTTAGGTATGGGTTATCGCAGACTTGCTGCCTTCATCAGCCGATATCCGCGGTTCATTATTCTCTGCTGGGTATTTACCATCGGGATGTCAGCGGTCTGGGCATGGAAGTTACCTAACATTGTTCAGGATCACGGATTAAAACGGGTTCACGGGGATGCGCAAGCGGTTGAACTTGTTCTGGAGGACGAATTCGGTACTCCTGCTGATCCGGTTATTCTGGTGTTTGAGAAAAAGGAAAATACCTCGCCGTTACAGTTCCGGCAGTGGATCAAGGATCGTTTGACACAGGTTCAAGTGTTGCCTGCGGTAACCTCTATCACATCCCCTCTGGATGTTAGTGAAAGAGTGACGCTGCAAGACCAAAGGGCATATGCCCTTGTGAAAATGGATGTGCCCGCGCATCAGATGGGTCCCCCACTGGAGCAGCTACGCGCCGTGCTGGCAACAGACGGTCCAGGTACGGTGCAATTGACGGGGAAGGCAGTCGTGCAGCAGGATGTCAATCATCTGAGCTTTCGTGATCTGGAACGGGCAGAGATGGTGGGCCTACCGATTGCCCTGATCGTTTTGTGTTTTGCATTCAGGGGGCTATATGCCGCGTTTATTGCTGTCATGATGGGGATCAGTGCTGTGATTACTGCGATGGGAGTCACGTCACTCCTTGGTTATCATCTGGAATTGTCCAACTTTATCATTAATGTGATTCCCATGGTGGGCATGGCACTGAGTATAGACTTTGCCCTGATCATCCTGAGCAGGTACAGGGAAGAAGTTCAGCGGGCCTACGAAGATGAAGACGAAGTTAACGTTACGGGCAGTAGCCTGGATATGCAGAGCGAGGTTTTGCGGAGCGAGATTCTTCAGCGAACATTACGTACAGCAGGCAGAGCGGTGTTGTTCTCGGCAGCTTGCGTGCTCCTTGGGCTGCTGGGTTTGCTCTGGATCAGACTGCCGATGTTTCTAAGTGTATCATTGGGGGCTATTATTGTTCTGCTCCTGTCGCTACTGTTAAATGTTACGCTGCTGCCAGCTCTCCTATCACTGTCTGCGGATCGGGTATTCAGGCGAAAGTTAGTCCATTGGTTACCCAGACGCTCGGTATGGCATAGATGGTCAGCAATGGTCATGAAACGACCCGTCAGTATGGCCATTGGAGGTACGGTTGTGCTTCTCCTGTGTGTTTATCCAGTAACCCAGCTGGAACTGTCCGTCCCGGATGCCTCTTCACTGCCAGAGAGAATGGACTCCCGCCAGGCAGCAGAGCAGTTGCAACATGATTTGGGGCAAAAGAATACCTCCACCATCGAGATCGTGATTGGCGGACAGCAGGAACTGTTGACTGCCTCTCACTGGCATTTGGCCCACCACAAAGCCCGTCAACTACTGCAGGACTCAAGCGTATTGAGCATTGTTTCACCATGGGGCCTATTACAGCCGAATCAAAACGGTTCGCAAAGCCTTTTTCAAATTCCACCGTCGGCGCTAACTCCTTCCATAGAAGGCAAGGAGTCAACCAGGACGGCATGGTTGCGTTCAACGGTCTCTGATCACTCGATTCGATTGATAGCCACGGTGCACGGGGAGCCTGGTTCGGAACAGGTTGCAGACTTGCTGGAACGAATGAGGAATAGCGATCATGCACCAGGTTCCAACAACGTAAAACTACGTTATGGTGGGGAAGCTGCCAAGCAGTATGAAATAATGCAGGAAGTCACAAGTCAACTGCCCAAAGTGCTGGTATTTGTAGTGGTCACCAATTATCTTGTGTTACTGGCGGCATTCCGATCGATGCTCATTCCAATCAAGGCAATTGTGATGAATCTGCTCAGCTTAGCCGCTTCATTTGGCATATTGGTGTGGGTGTTCAATGAAGGACATCTAGGTATGGAGCCGTCAGCTATTGCCATTATGATTCCTGTATTCATTGCAGGATTGGTGTTTGGCATATCCATGGATTATGGTGTGTTTATGCTGAGCCGTATTCAGGAAGTGTATAGACGAACCGGAGACAGCGATGTGGCTGTCCAACAGGGATTGGCTTCTACAGGTCGTCTGGTCACCTCCGCAGCGGCCATTCTGCTTGCGGTGACTGTGCCGTTTGCCTTTGCTGAAGTCGCAGGTGTGAGGCAGTTAGGGATCGGAATCACGGCAGCGGTGTTGATTGACGTTACATTAATCCGTCTAATACTGGTACCTGCATTGATGAAATTAATGGGCAGGTGGAACTGGTGGCTGCCAGGTCAGATGAAATGAAGGGTATTTCCGTAACCTGTCTTCAGGTTGGAGATATCCTTTTTTTGGCTAGAAATCGTGTGATTCCATTCAAAACAGGCAAACATGTTCAATTCATGGGTGACATAGATGTTCTATAATGGATGGAATTAATTCCATATCACAGTCTTATATCTACGTTATCCTATGAAAAACAGGAGGGACACAGGCCCATGTCTGATATTGAAGCCTATCTACAACAACAAACGAATCTTCGTGGTCGTTCCGCGTATCATGCAGATCAACCCCTGGAGTTATGGCGCAGTCAGTTACGTACACGTGTGAAAGAACGGCTGGGAGGTTTTCCCACGATGGCGGCCGCACTGAATCCTGTCTTACTGGAGCGCATTACATGTGACGGATATATTCGGGAGCGGATTGAAATCACGACCTATGCAGGACTTCGCATGCCAGTGTATTTATTAATTCCGGGTGATGGAAGCATTACCGAAAACAAGAGACCTGCTATCGTTGCTTGTCATGGGCATGGCTACGGTAGCCGAGAGATATCGGGTATGGAACCGGATGGGTCACTACGGACAGGCGAGCCCGGATTACACAAGGACTTTGCAGTAGCTCTTGTGAAGCGTGGTTATGTGGTTGCGGCTCCAGAGTTGCTCGGATTTGGTGATCGAAGACTGGAAGAGGACCGCGATGCGCCACCAGGGGTAAGCTCCTGTACGAAGATTGCTGCGCATCTGCTCATGGTGGGGAAGACCCTCGCCGGTCATAGGGTGTATGAAACAACACGTGTATTGGATTATGTATCGACTCGGTCAGAAGTGGATTTGGAGCGAATTGGAAGCATGGGTATCTCGGGCGGTGGGCTGGTGACCGCATTTACAGCCGCGTTGGATGAACGGTTCAGGGCAACTGTGGTAAGCGGTTATGCAAATACATTCCAGGGCAGCATATTGGATCGGAACCATTGTCTGGACAACTATGTGCCAGGTATCCTGCGTGAAGCGGAGTTGCCGGATCTTATCGGCCTGATTGTGCCTAGGCCACTTTTTATTGAAGCTGGAAGTGATGATCAGGTGTTCCCAATCCTTGCAGCGAGAGAGGCATATGCCCGTTTGACACACATATATGAGCAGGCGGGAGCAACAGAATCACTGGATGCGGATTTCTTTACCGGTGGACATGAGATTAGCGGAGCGAAGGCTTATGACTGGCTTGATCAAGTTCTGTGAAGCTGAGGCTTAAAAAAACTGAAAAAGCGAAGCTACAAGCTTTCTGCAAGAAAGCTACTTCGAAAGCATACACTTCGCCTAAAAGCTTTCTGAAAGAAAGCTACATCGGAAGCATACGCTATCACCGGATTTTCCCTTGAGAAAAGGGAATCGAAAAATCTGGGATAACAGCGATTGGAAGGTTATTCTGTCTACGTAGTATATTCGAGAGGAGAATTCAGTGATGAAATGGTCAATATCGGTTAAGCTTCTGCTCTGTTTTGTTCTGTTTGCAAGTACAATGGGCATCGGTTTGGGAAGCAGTGGAGGGCAAGTCGCCGAAGCGGCAACGGACAATTACAGATTTGATTTTGGTTCGGGTGCTGTTGAGAACGGTTACACAGGCGTGTCCGCAGGAGATGCCTATACGCCTACGAAAGGTTATGGTTTCAACACACCTGCCAATATGAGAAATGTGCCTGCATCAGGAAGCGGGGTTAAGAGTGACGCTGTGCAGTTTCTGACTTACGGCACCAAGAGCAGCAATACCTTCAATGTGAATCTGTCCAATGGCCTATATGAAGTTAAAGTGGTCCTGGGCAATACTGCCAGAGCGAGTGTGGCTGCAGAAGGTGTCTACCAGATCATTAATATGACGGGCAACGGGGCAACGGACCAGTTTCAAATTCCGGTGACTGACGGGCAATTAAACCTGCTGGTTACAGAAGGAAAGACAGGCACCGCCTTCACACTTAGTGCACTTGAAATCCGGAAGTTATCCAATCAAACCGTTACCAACCGCACGATCTACATAGGTGGTGACTCAACAGTTTGTAATTACTATCCGCTGGGCAGCAGTGTACAAGGAGGTTGGGGACAGTTGTTTCCGTCCTATGTGAACAATTCCACCTTCCAGGTTCGCAATATGGCGTCAAGTGGTCAATTTGCGAGAGGCTTCCGCGATGATGGTCAGATGGAAGCGATTCTGAAGTATATCAAGCCGGGAGATTATTTTATTTTGCAATTCGGAATTAACGATACCAATGCCAAGAACAATACAACGGAGGCGCAGTTCAAAGAGATTATGCGGGATATGGTACGTCAGGCGAAGAACAAAGGAGCAACGGTTATCCTCTCTACGCCTCAGGGCCGGGCAACAGACTTTAATACAGCCAATGTACATCAAGCGGAGAACCGCTGGTACAATCAATCCACACGTGCACTCGCTCAGGAAGAGGGGGTTACCCTTGTTGAACTGAACAAGCTGAGTTCTGCCTATTTCACGTCTATTGGTCCTGCGGCAACACTTGCTCTGTATATGACAGGGGATAGTCTGCATCCGAATCGTCAAGGGGCTGCGGAGCTTGCACGTATTGTGGCTGCGGATCTGAGAAGACAGGGACTGAATGGATTCTGACTTTACTACTTAATCAGTCTGCATAATCAGTGCTTGATATGATCCGTGTATGAAAAATAAAAAATACCCCCGGGAACATGCCGCGAAAAGGGCGGCTGATCCTCGGGGGTATTTGTTATGCCTAGGCTGGGGATTACTCCATCATATCCTTGGCTTCATGGTTCACTTTTTTTCCTTTTAACAAGGGTTCCAATTCATCTTGCACGCTCTGCTCCCACAGCGGTACATCTGTGCGATAGGCGGCCCGTCCGTTCAGATGTCCGGCGACCGGAGCCGTGATGAATACAAACAGGATACCTAACAACAAGCGGGCACTGATATAGTTATCGAAATACCAGAAGTAGAAAAATGTAGCGCTTAATACACAGAACACTCCAAGTGTCATACTTTTGGTTGCGGCATGGGCACGTAGATATACATCAGGCAGACGAATAAGTCCGAATGCACTGAGTGCACTGAGTAGTGCACCCAGCAGTACGAGTAGACCTATAGCGGTTTCAGCGGTTATTTTAACGATCTCCATCATTTTTGAATACCGCCCCCCGTTCAATATAACGTGCAAATGCCACTGTACTTAAAAAGGCCAAAATGCCAATCAGCAAGATAATATCCAGATAGGCTTGGGTTTGCAACATCATCGACAGAACGGCAACGATGGCAATCACATTGATACCGATGGTATCCAGTGCCGTGATCCGATCAGCCATGGATGGTCCCCGAAGCACCCTGTACAAGCAACCCAGAATGGCTAAGGAGAGAATGAGCAATGAGATGAACAACAGTGAGGATAACATTAACGCGTCACCTCCATAATTGCTTTTTCGAATGTATTTTGGATATCATCTCTCATTTTCTGTTCATCCTTGATATCCAGTGCGTGAATAAACAGTTTACGTTGATTACCCGAGATCTCAAGCGGCAGAGAACCTGGTGTCAATGAGATGAGTAAGCAGAGCAGAGTAACTTCCCAATCCGAGGACAATTGAGTTTTATACGTAAAAATACCGGGCCTTATATCTAACTTGGGCTTGATAATCTGGCGTATAACCTCAATGCTGGCTCGCACCAGTTCCTTGAACAGCAGTGTAATTAGTTTGAAAATGGCCCAGACTCGCACAATATAGAAGCGCTGGGGGAAGAATCTGCGCATCCCCCCGATGAGAAGCAGTCCGAGCAGGTAACCTATGAGAAAACCAACACCATTCCAGGCGTTGTTCAGAAACATCCATACAAAAGCAATGATAAGATTCAGTACAATCTGAAAGGCCATAGACATCTACTCCTTCAATACGGCATCAATATAAATATTGGGATGCAGTAGAATATCGCCTGCGCGGGAGGTCAATTGGAACATGCCTTCAGCCCCCACACCCATTACGATGATGAATACAAACAGAATTCCGGCAGGAATCAGAAGGCCGTTCACCGCGTAAGGGCGTCTTGTAACCCCGGCAGGCGGTTCGCCCCAGAACGCTTGTATGAAGATACGAAGTACCGAATATAACATCAACAAGCTCGAAAGCACCGCAATGCCGGTAAGACCATACAAGCCTGCCTGCAAGCCTCCTTCAAAGAGAAGCAACTTCCCCGGAAATCCACTAAATGGCGGCAAACCTGCCAAGGCAAGTGCACTAATGAAGAACATCCAGCCTAGCAGCGGATAGCGATGGATTAACCCGCCCATGTTATCAAGTTTGGATGTTCCGGCAACAGCGATCAAGGCACCGCCGAGCAGGAAGAGCAATGTTTTGATCAACATATCATGTAGCATATAGAAGAGCAGACCTTCCAGTGCAGGGCGACTGGCCGCAGCCATACCAAAAGCGACAAACCCTACACCTGCGACCACGTTGTAGATGAGAATCTTGTTTACATCGCGGTATGAGATCGCACCGATGACACCCAGGACCATCGTTGCTCCAGCCATCCATCCGATTAGTGCATGGAAGAAATCAGGATCATGATAGAAGATCAGTGTGAATGTTCGCACAATCGCGTACAAGCCAACCTTGGTAAGCAATCCTGCGAACAATGCAGTGACAACAGCAGGTGGTGCCGCATAAGAGCCCGACAGCCAGAAGAACAGGAACAGTCCGGCCTTGATGCTAAATACGATCAGAAAGAGAACAGCAATTAAGGTAATGACTCCGCTCTGTCCCACTTCAGCAATTTTGACGGACAAATCTGCCATGTTCAGTGTGCCAGTTATGGAGTAGAGGAAGCCGATGGAAGCGACAAAAAGAGCTGAAGAAACGATGTTAATCAAGACATATTTGATCGTTTCCCGAAGCTGTCTTTCCGTACCTCCCAATACGATCAGTGCATAGGAAGAGATGAGCATCAGTTCAAAGCTGACAAACAAATTGAACAAATCTCCGGTTAGGAATGAACCGTTAACGCCCGCGATTAGAAAATGAAAGAACGGATAGAAGTGGTGCTCTTCCCGCTCCTTGTTCACACTGCGGAACGCATACAGCAGACACGCCAGTGCAATGATGGAAGCGGCAACGACAAGTAGCGCCGATACCATGTCCGCAACAAGCACAATACCATAGGGAGGTGCCCATCCACCCATATTAAGCGTTAGAACTCCAGTCTGAGCTACCCGCGTAATGAGTATCGTTGAGACCGCTGCTGTAAACAAAAGTCCAATGACACTAATGATCCGCTGGATATTTATTTTTCGGAAAAATAGCAGAGCCAGAACACCTGTAATCAAAGGCAAGAGAATGGGCAGAACGACGAGATTATTCATATGGGCGCCCCCTTACTTCTTCCATATCGTCTGTTCTCAGCTTCAGATAAGAACGATAGGAGAGAACAAAGAAGAACGCAGTGAGTCCAAAATTGATAACAATCGAAGTTAGTATCAAAGCCTGAGGAAGAGGATCGACATAACGTTCAGCCATCTCCCCAAGCAACGGTGGTGCCCCAGTTTTGAGACGTGACATGGTGATCAAGAGCAGATGCACGCCATGGGTTAGTATGGACATGCCAAGTACGATGCGGAGCAGGCTCCGCGACAAGATTAAAAAGACGGCAACCGCAAACAGAATGCCAACGGCTACACACATCAATATTTCCATATCAGCGATCCTCCCCGATCTGTAGAATGATGGTCATGGTGACACCCAGGACAGCGAGATACACGCCAAGATCAAACAGCATGGCCGTGGCGAGTTCTGTCTCTCCTAGCAAAGGAAGTTCGAAATAGCCGAAGGTTTGACTTAGGAACGGAACTCCAAATATAAATGAACCCGCACCCGTGAGTAAAGCTATACCCAATCCGATTCCTGTTAGCATACGGAAGTCAACCGGTAACGCTTTGCGTATCGTATCTGTACTGAATGCCAGGGCAATCAATACGAGCGCTGCCGCTGTGACCAAGCCGCCGATGAAACCTCCGCCCGGATTGTGGTGACCTGCAAAGAAGAGGTGCATGGCAAACGTCAGTATGATGAACACAACAACCTTGGTGGTCGTTTGTAGCAATACATCATTACTCTGCAAGGGGACAGTATCCCACGAGGATGAGCTGCGTTCCCGGTTACCATACTTTTTCGTATTGTCCGCTTCATCATCCAGAGCAGGTTCGGAATCCTGACTCTCGTCCTTCTTACGGAACTTCAAGCGGGCTCCAAGATCTTTTGCTTCGAGGTTCAGATTAATCATGGAGTAGATAGATAACGAAGCAACGCCAAGCACCATAATCTCCAATAACGTATCGAAGCCACGGAAATCTACCAGCAACACGTTCACGACATTTTTACCACCAGCTGAGTCATAGGCTTCCTGAAGGAAGAAAGTAGAAATGCTGTCCAGTGAGGCTGTTCCGCTTGCGGCCAATGCAACAAAAGTCATCACGATTCCGACTGCAATCGCTACGATCATATTTACCGTGAGATAACTGCGGCTTGATTTGCCACGTTGAAGCTCAGGCAGATGGTAGAAGCAGAGCAGGAACAATGCAACGGATACCGTCTCAACAATCATCTGTGTCAACGCCAGATCCGGCGCCCGGAAGAGTACGAATAGCAGAGTTACAAGGTAACCAACTGCTCCAGTCATAATGACTGCCGATAGTCTGTTCTTGGCAAAAGGAATCGAAACTGCAGCACCGATGAGCGTGACTAGTAGTACCACCTCATAAAATGAGTAAGGTGCATTGCCTTGCAGATTCCAGGTAATATTTTCTCCTGAACGGAAGAAGGCATAGACCAGCAACGCGACCGTGAATGAGAAAATGTAAACGAGATAATTACGAACCGAGCCATTCATATAGGCTTCCGTCCATTTGCGTGCATAATGCTGAAGATTATCAAGCACGACATGGTACATATTGTTAATTGTTAATCCTTGTGGATAATGCTCATAAATATTCCTCCATCGTGGCAACAGCTTGTAGAGAGTGATTCCGAGAATCACAACTCCGATTGTCATAATCAGTTCCGGAGTCCATCCATGCCACAGGGAGAAATGTACATCGAAGCGCTCATTCCCATTCAAGAGGGATGGAAGCACAGCGGCCATTGCCGGTTCAATCAGTGATCCGGCCAGCAGATTCGGGAAGAGTCCGAATACAACGACAAGAACACCTAGAACAACAGGCGGAATGAGCATGCCAGCGGGCGCTTCGTGCAGCTTCTCGGCAGGGATCTCGCTTTGGCTACGACCGAGGAATGTTTTGAACACGATAATAAGCGCATAGATCAGGGTAAACACACTTGCAAGCCAAGCGAATACCGGCAATAGAACACTCCAGGACCCAAGTCCAAAGATTCGTAGATGCGTGACTTCCACCATCGCCTGGAAGAATAACTCCTTGCTCAGGAATCCGTTGAAGGGCGGAATACCCGCCATGGCAAGTGAGCCGATCAATGCCACGGTGAATGTGATTGGCATGAATGAAGCAAGTCCACCGAGCTTCCGTATGTCACGTGTACCCGTTTCATGATCAACAATCCCTACGACCATGAACAGAGCGGCCTTGAAGGTTGCATGATTAAACAGGTGAAGCAGCGCAGCGGTTATTGCAACAGTGTACATCGCAGAGGATTCGCCATATCCGAAGTAGAGAGCAGCAGATCCAACCCCTAAGAGGGACATGATCAGACCAAGTTGAGAGATGGTCGAATAGGCAAGAATCGCTTTGAGATCGTTTTTTTTCACCGCCAGGAATGATCCATAACACAAAGTCAGAAGACCAACGCCGGTAACGAGCCAGAACCAGAGTCCCTGTCCACCGAAGATTGGTGTAAACCGTGCTACAACGTACAGTCCGGCCTTGACCATGGTGGCTGAGTGAAGATAGGCACTCACAGGTGTCGGAGCTTCCATGGCATCCGGCAACCAGATATGGAACGGGAACTGAGCTGACTTGGTGAAAGCTCCAATCAGGATCAAGATAAGTGCGGGTAGAAATAGTGCGCTTTCCTGAAACTGACCCAATCCTGTAATGGTTGCACGAATACTGAATGTTCCGGTAATGAGATACATCATCATGAATCCGGTAAGCATGGCGAAACCGCCAAATACCGTAATCAGGAATGATTTTTGTGCTCCTGAAGTTGAGGCTTTACGTTTGTAATGGAATGCAATCAACAGGAATGACGTAATACTGGTCAATTCCCAGAATCCGTAGAGCACGATCATATTATCAGACAGTACCACGCCCAACATGGCTCCCATGAACATCAACAGATACAGGTAGAAACGGTTCAGCGCTTCTTTCATATCCATGTAGAAGATGGAGTAGAGAACAACGAGGACACCGATTCCGGTGATTAGCAGTGTCAACATGAGGCTCAGACCGTCCAGATACAGATTGAATCCAATGTCCAATGAAGGGATCCACGGGATATTTCCGGATACGGTATTGCGCTGTGACACAGCGGGTATGAGACTCGCAAAGTATACAAATAATAGTGCCGGGACAAGGAGAACCGGCCATCCCAAATGTAATTTACGGAAGAAACGATGCAGCATGGCAAGAAGAATGCCAGCGGCAAAAGGCAGAATAACAGCAACATGAAGCAGGCTCAACATTACACCCCCAATGTTTAGAATTTCGACTTCTCTCTGTGTGACATACAGGCGCATGATCCTTTGAAGGATATGCTTGCTCTCTATATTCATAACCCAAGTATGTATATACAGAATCGTGTCTATTCTTTGAATGGAAGAAACACGGTGAAGATTTCAGTATAATATTGTATGGGCATGTATAATAAAAAAACACACAAGTTCCGATAAATATGAAAACGAATAGGTGACATTCCGTGTACTCTTTACAGCATAGTTATGTTGAGAAGCAAGATGGTTTCACCGTGTAATGGAGGAAGTAATGTCATTCAAAATTAGAACTGTGCTTACAGTCATCTTTGCTGTGTTATCCTTGCTGGTTACCCTGACGATTGGGTCTATTTTTAGCCAAAAGTCATTTGTTGCTGTAGAGACTGAGATTGGTCACTCGCTTACAGGCACGGCCTCACAGGCTTCGGACAAGCTGGATCGATTCATGTCCGCTCGTGCGGGTGAACTGGACCTGCTGGGCCAAATGGCTTCGTTGGAAGATGAATTCCAACCTGATGAGATTCAGATGCTGCTGGATCAGTTACAAGATAGCTTTCCCTCATTCTCATGGGTTGGATTCATGGACCCGAAGGGAAAAGTGTTAGCTGCTACGGATGGTATCTTGCTTGGGGAAAATTTATCAGAGCGACCTGTGTATCAGGAGGGAATCAAGGGTAAATTCATTGGAGATGTGCATAATGCAGTACTTCTTGCCAAGCTGCTTCCGAATCCAACGGGAGAGCCGTTGCAATTTGTCGATATCAGTTTTCCGCTGAAGGATAGCAAAGGAATGATTCAAGGTGTGCTCGCTGCACATTTAAGCTGGGAATGGGCGAAGGAAGTCGAGGAATCTGTACTTGCCCCATTGGAAAGGGAAGAAAAGGACATTGAGTTTTTTATCGTAAGCAAAAAGGAACATACAGTGTTGCTCGGGCCGAAGGAATGGGTCGGTAAACCGTTGGTGTTGCCTGGCATCGAAGAGGCCCAGCTCAACAAGAGCAGTTGGTCCATTGAAAAGTGGCCTGACGGTAATGAATATGTGACAGGGTTTGCCTACAGCCAGGGTCATCTGGATTATCCCGGATTAGGCTGGACCGTTGTCATTCGTCAAGTCAAGTCATCTGCTTTTGCTTCTGTGTTTGACCTGATGTGGTTTAATGTGTGGTCTGGACTCGCCGTTACCGTGCTGTTTGCACTGATTGGCTGGGTTGTCTCACGTCTGATCTCTGCCCCGCTTGTGCGTCTTACCAGAGTAGCCAATCGACTGCGTGCAGGGGAAGAGCTTGAGATTCCTGCGATTAAGGGGATTAAGGAGATTGAAGTGTTGTCCCGTTCGCTTCGGGATATGCTGACCTCTCTTATGAATAAAAACTCAGAGCTGGTCGTGATGCAGAATCTGGCGCATTTTGATCAGTTGACTAGACTGCCAAATCGCACTGCCCTTGAAGTGTATCTGGAGGAGTCTCTGGAGACCGAAAGTGAAAATCACACGCTGACTTTTCTCTATCTGGATCTCGATGGATTCAAACGGGTCAACGATACACTTGGACATCAGACTGGAGATGTGCTGTTACAGAAAGTGGCCCAGCGACTGTCTGCTCTTGGTCAGGTGAAGGGGATAACTGTCCGATTGGGCGGAGATGAATTCCTGATTGTACTTCAGTCTGTTGGGATTCATCCGAGGGAAGAAGCCATGGCTTATGCAGAAGCCATCATTCAAAGTCTGAACAAGCCGTTTATTATTGAATACGAGCGAATTCGAATTGGATGTAGCATTGGAGGTGCGGAATATCCAACCAACAGCGACAACCCAAGTGAGATTATCCGGATGGCGGACGAAGCTTTGTATGAGTCCAAACGTGCAGGCAAGAACAGAATGACATTTTATTCCGAGTTGAAGCAGGATCGTTAGCGTATAATAACATTAGCGGGGTTATCCCAATTACCTTTGTGCGAATAAGCGTATAGACAAGGAGGGGTGAAATTGTCTGGAAAATATACAACTGTACCTTATGGTTATGAGCCACCTGCGGCCAGCCGCAAAGGTACACTGACTTTTTATGACTCGTTTGAACATGTGACCGATGAGCAACTCGAGCGAGCCGCTGCAACGGTAGATACCCGTTCATTCATACAGCTTGTGCTGTATCCTTTACACGAGAGCACGTTTAAACGAATGAGCAAGGATACGATACAGGCATATTACAAAAGAGAAGACCGCCTGCATGATTGGCGGAGGGAACATCCAACTTCACGTATACGTGTGGAGGGGCTTGAGGGCAAGAGAAAGAAATATACACCTGTGGATAGCGCGCTACGCCATATCACTGCGGAATATCCAGCCCCTCACTTTCTGTATTTGACGATAGAGATGGCGAATATGTTTGCTTCATTTGATTCCTTCAAGGATTGGATCAAAGAGCTGCGTCTCATCATTGATGGATCGTCCGAATACCTGCATCCGATGCTGGAGCAAAATCGCCATCGCTGGGAATGGGCGGAATGAAAACATAGATGTATGAAGACGATCGGCGTGCTGATTATATTCAAACCCAAAAAAAGTTGTGTTGTACAAACCGGAATTCCGGTGTACAGCACAACTTTTTTAGTTATATTTTCTCTGACAAGGACGAAGTCAGATCAAGTGATGTTACGGTTTTATTTTTACCTGTTCGTTTCGCGGCATACAGACAGGCATCCACTTCCTCGAACAATTTGTCTTTGGTTAGATTAGGGCTGTAGCTTTTGAGACCGATACTCACGGTGATGGAAGCTCCTTCAAGTTCCAGATGGCCCATCAGGGCAATCTTTTGGCGAATCTGTTCCACCAAGGCATAAGCCTGCTTGAAAGATTGCTCAAACATCAATAAGGCGAATTCTTCGCCCCCGTACCGTGCTGCAATATCACTTGAGGTAATGGTTTCCTGAATGATCAGGGACACTTTCTCCAGAATAATGTCTCCAACCCGATGACCATACGTATCATTAATGGATTTGAAGTCATCAATATCGATCAGGGCCAGATGCAGACTCATGCCACTGTTGGCATACTCAAATGCTTTTTCATAATAATCCTTGAATGAGCTTTGATTATAAAGGTTGGTTAGACCGTCTGTTTTGGACTGTTTGGTCATAATGGCATTTCGCACAATAAGGTCCTGCTTGGCAAGCATGCTGGCATGAAGATCATCGAGCACCTCAACGCCGCTGGTTACGATAACCTGTGCTACATATGTACCTAGGATTAGAAAAGCAGGAATGGATACCATGTCAAATGAAGACAGGTACAACCTGTAGGCCGGATCGAACAAAACCAAAAAGTAACCAGTCATCTGCATCAGAAAGACAATCCAGACTCTCTTTTTACTGAAAAACAGCACCGAAGCAAAGATGGGCAACAGACAGATTGCTAATATAATTCGGATGTCATAATTGACATGAATAATCGTCCAGGCGATAACCGTGCTGGCTATAGACATGGTGTAAAAGGAATATGAACTGAAGCGCCGATCAACCCAACTTGCGAACAAAATGCATGAACAGCTGACGGCCGTAGGCCAGAAGAGGACATTCATCAAGAAATCTGTAGGTGTGCGATCATACTCCAGAAACAGGAAACAGCCAATCTGAATGGCGAAATGTGCAATGATAACAATCCAGTAGGCATGGAGCATTTTTTGAATCCATTTGGAATGTTTGAACTCGTACTCTGTTGGAATGTGGCTATTATGCGTATGGAAACCTTTCATATATCACCGCTGACTGCATCATAATGGTACGACAGAATTACTCTCGTATATGATAATTATAAATCACAATGAACAAAACGCAAATGTATTTAACTGTTATGTGAGAACAAGACTCACATAAGTTTCGAGTTGTCACAAACTTTTTATGGAGGACAAACAAAACTCAACAATACACTCATAGACTATATACATGGCTCCGTTCCATATGTAGGAAATCATTGATGAAGGGGAGGTGATCTTCATTCCTCTTGTCGTTCGTTCAACCGTTAATGCTACGGGAGCAATTACATTTACAGGAAATACGCTTGGACTGAGTCGTTCGGAAACAGCGGGAGTACCCGGAACACAGGACAGTATTGGAGGTTTTATCACAACCAACACCAGCCTCCAGTACGGCACCTATCCACTAGGAACGACAAGCCTGTATCAGAGCAACAGTTCAGCAGCCATTCTTACACTACCTGCTGGAAGTACCGTTCTGTATGCAGAATTGATCTGGGGCGGCAGTTACATCAATGGTACAGTCAATCTGAGTGCTGCCATTAACAATCCGGTTACGTTTATTACACCCGCAGGGACTTCCAGTGTTACCCCTGATCCACTTACCTACAATCAATTCGATCTGGGGGGCGGTGCTGCTGGCTATGTACGTTCCGCCAATGTGACCACACTTGTACAAAATGGGGGAGCAGGTACATATATCACCGGAGCAGTGGTAGGGACTATTGTTATTACAAATGATTCCACGGCCAATCATGCGGGGTGGACACTTGGAGTCATTTATCAGAATCCTAATCTGCCTTTTCGCAACATGTCTTTGCGTGCAGGCGGCGTACTCGTTCAATCCACTTCACCACCTGTTGTTACCACACTGACTGGATTTGCAACGCCCCTTTCCGGTGTATTGGGAGGAAGAATACTGTTCAGTGCGCAGGAGGGAGACGCAAACCGGACCGGTGACCAGGCATTATTCGGGCCAACCTCAGCTACATCGGTTGCTTTGTCCGGGCCCAATAATCTAGCTGCGAACTTTTTTGCTTCTCAGATTAACGGAGATACCGGAGCGCTTAATACAACAGGAACGTTTGGGACACGAAATCAGATCAATGGAGCTCCAGGTACGAATATTATCGGTGGACGTCAAGGCTGGGATATTACCAATGTGGATGTTTCAGCAAGACTGATCAATAACCAGTCATCTGCGGTGTTGACATTAACAACCTCGGGGGATGCCTACATTGTCAACGCCAATGCAATTCAAGTTGATATTAATGCACCCAAGATCACATTGGCTAAGGCAACGGTCGCCGCCGGTGCAGTTGCCGGGGATAGTATCCTATATTCGGTTACCGTTACCAATGCAGGCACTGCGAGTGCGGCCAGTGTTGTTTTATCCGATTCACTTCCTGCAGGTCTTACCTTTATTCCTGGCAGTGTCACGGTTGCAGGTGTATCCCGTCCAACACTTGATGTGACGGCAGGCATTCCGTTGGGTTCGTTAACTTTATCCAGCAGTGTTGTTGTAACCTATCGAGCACTCATCGGTCAGGATGCAAGCATCCTGCAACTGGTGAATTCGGCCAATGCAGCCTTTACATTTCAAAGTGTAGCAGGGGGGCCGGTCATTACCGGAGTTATTCCTTCCAACAACTCCACCCTTACGGTTTATTCGCCAAACCTGTCCATTGTGAAATCGGCGAGTACCACCAATGCCACGGTGGGTGACCTGGTAACGTATACACTGCAGGTGAACAACGGAGGGAATGTTGCTGCCAACGTTACATTGAGGGATAACATTCCAAGTGGTAGCTCATATGTAGCAGGCAGCTTTCGTCTGAATGGAAATGTGATTGCTGGCGCCAATCCGGTTACTGGCGTTAATCTGGGGAGCCTCGCGGCAGGAAGTGCCAATACCGTGACTTTTCAGGTACTTGTAACAAGCTTGCCAACACCGCCGACTCTTGTGGATCAGGCGACAGCTTCTTATTCCTTCAATTCACCTGATGGTCGGACGATCACGGGAAACATCGCCTCGAATACCTTAACGATTCCGGTAACATTGCCCAATGTGACCACGGTAAAATCAGCATCCGTTACCGATGTTGCTGTCGGGGAAACCTTCACGTACACCGTAGTTACGACCAACAGCGGTATTCAGGTGATTAATAATGTGGTACTTACAGATGCGCTCCCTGCTGGAATAGCTTTTGTTCCCGGCAGTGCAACCGTAAGGGGAACTGTCGTACCGTCTGCGAATCCGAGCAGTGGTATCTCTATTGGGACATTGGCGGCCGGAAGTTCTGCGACGGTGACGTTTCAGGTGAATGTGCAGTCTTTGCCTGCTTCAGGTTCGTTAGTTAATCGAGCGGTAGTGTCCTATAGCTCTGGTTCGTTCACGGGCATTTCCAACTCCAATTCCATTACAACCCCTGTATACCAAGCTGTTGTTGGTATCAACAAGTCGGCAAGCCAAACCAATGCGACACTGGGGGATCAGATTGCATACACACTTGTGGTCACGAACAGTGGGAATATAGCGACTCAAGTGAATGTGACGGATACGATTCCAGCGGGGCTGACGTTTGTCCCGAATTCGGTAACTGTGAATGGTACTGCACGTCCTGGAACAAGCCCATTAACCGGAATAACACTGGGAAGCCTCCTGCCGGGAGTTGCGGCTACGGTGGTGTTTCGCGCTACACTCACCACACTTCCGACTCCCCCGACACTGGAGAATCAAGGGACAGCAAGTTATACGTACCAGCTTCCAAGTGGAAGGAATCTCTCAGGCAGCAGCTTATCCAATATCGTTCGTATATCTGCATCGGCTCCCAATATTTCTATTAGTAAAACAGTAAACACAGCGGATGCGACAGTTGGAGATGTGCTTACGTATACCGTTGTTGCAACAAACGCAGGAATTAGTGCAGTACAAAATCTGGTGATTTCGGATGCACCATCCGGCTCTGAATTTGTCCCGGGTAGTGTCACGATTAATGGATCTGCTGTTCCCAGCGCAAGCCCCGTTGCGGGAATCGCAGTGGGTTCATTGAATAGCTCAAGCAGTGTAACTGTGACCTATCAGACCCGAGTGAATTCCGTTCCATCTACGGGTTTGGTTAGTAACCAGGCCAATGCAGCATTTACATCAGGCAGTTTTAACGGTGTTTCTTCTTCAATATCAGTAAATACTCCCATATTTCTTCCAGTGATCCAAGTGGTGAAGTCAGCAAGTACAACAAGTTTGACGGTAGGCGATACGTTTAATTACACCATCCAAATTAACAATACAGGTAACATAGCTGCAACGGTTACCTTGACAGATCCCATTCCAGCAGAAGCAGTATTCAGCACAAATAGTGTCATTATTAATGGCGTACCTACACCTGGATTCAGCCCGGAGTCGGGTATCAGTCTAGGAGAGATTGCAGCGGGCTCAGGTGCAACGGTCACCTTTGTTGCGACGGTTACCAGTTTGCCAGATGCAAGGCAGTTAATTAATCAGGCGGTTGCTTCATTTGCCTACACACTCCCAAGCGGGAGAACGATTGCCGGTCTCTCGTCATCAAACACCATCACTATTCCAGTGTCTCTGCCCAATGTTACGATTGTCAACAGTGACAATGTAGAGTATGGCGTAGTCGGAGATGTCATTCGATACACATCTGTTATTCGTAATAACGGCACAGTAGCCGTTAATAATGTGGTATATGTCAATCCTCTTCCTTCGAATACCCCATTTGTACCCGGAAGTGTCATTGTGAACGGGACTTCGTTCCCGCTCTCCAATCCGACCGCCGGCATTCCAATCGGTACGTTGGCTCCAGGAGCCGAGGTTACCGTAACTTTTGAGGTGACGATTACCATGCCGATTCCTTCGCAGATTAACAATCAGTCGACGGTCAGCTTCACGTCCGGTTCATTTTCAGGGTCATCATCGTCCAATACCACTCAGACTCCGGTCATACAACCGCAGATTTCACTTGTCAAAACAGCAAATACCGTAAATGCAACTGTAGGTGATACGGTTGTATACACGGTGACGGTCAGCAATGCTGGCAATCTGGAAGCAAATGTTACTCTCACAGACAATATTCCTTCTGCGACTACTTTTGTACCCAACAGTGTGGTTGTATCCGGTGTGCCAGAGCCGGGAGTAACACCAGGAACAGGTATTCCGGTAGGCATTGTAGCAGCAGGGGCGACGGCTGTTGTCACGTTTGCCGTTGTTGTGGATTCACTTCCATCCCCACAGCAGCTTAGCAATTTTGCTACATCATCCTTTACATTTACACCTCCAGATGGGCGGACGTTGACTGGCTCAGCCACTTCGAATACACTCACGTTCCCGGTCTCGTCACCAAACGTCGCTGTTGTCAAAAGCACAGCTTCCACTGCGGCTACGGTAGGCGATACGGTGACCTATTCCATTCTGGTGACCAACAGCGGAATTGCACCGGTGAACAATATTCAGTTTTCAGACCCGATTCCAGCTGGAGCCTCCTTTGTTACAGGGAGTGTCACAGTGAATGGGGTTGCGCAACCCGGAGCCAATCCGGCAGGTGGGGTACCCCTTGGTACATTGGGGCCAGGAACGTCCGCGACGGTCACATTCAGTATCCGTATCGACGCGATCCCGCCAAGTGATCAGTTGAGCAATCGCTCTACGGTCAGTTTTACCTCAGGTACATTCTCAAGCACAACCTTTTCAAATACCGTGGTCACTCCGGTGTACCAGCCTATTCTTTCAGCGCAAAAAACAGCCAGTACACAAAATGCTACCGTTGGGGATACAGTCAGCTACACGATAACTGTGAACAATCAGGGAAACTTTGGAGCCCAGATTAACCTGACAGATAACCTTCCAGCCGGAACCATCCTTGTTCCAAATAGCGTTATTGTGAACGGTCAACCGCTGCCAGCAGGAAATCCAGCAACGGGCATCCCCGCAGGCACTGTGGCTCCCGGAGCTACGACCACCATTACCTTTTCAGTAGTTGTTGATACGCTGCCAAGTCCGCAACAACTGGTGAATCAGGCTTCGGTAGCTCTATCATATACATTGCCGGATGGGCGGAACATCACGGAGTCTGTTCTATCCAATGTGTTGACCATTACCGTATCGGCACCGGATGTCGATGTCGTCAAATCTACAACTTCAACGGCGGTATCAGTTGGTGATATCGTAACGTATAGCATCGCTGTAACCAATAACGGAATTGCAACGGTGAACAATGTGGTTTTCACGGATGCAGTGCCGACAAGTACCGTTCTTGCGCCAACCGGCGTGTTTGTCGATGGTGTTCTGCGCCCTGGTGCCAATCCTTCTACGGGAATAACCCTTGGTTCCATCGCACCTGGCGTAACGGTAACCGTTGTATTTAGTGTGCAGGTCACGGCGCTTCCGGCAAGTGCAGTGTTAAACAATCAGTCCACGGTCAGCTTTACATCAGGGGCTTTCTCAGCGACCACATTCTCCAATACGGTTACAACTCCGGTCTTTCAACCTATTCTGGCGGCAGTCAAAACGGGAGATCAGACGATAGCAACGGTAGGGGATACCGTTGTGTACAGCATCGCCATTTCCAATACCGGGAACTATGGCGCATCTGTCACGTTAACGGATACCATTCCGGCAGGAACAGAGTTTGTTCCTAATAGCGTTATTATTAACGGGGCTTCTGCACCAGGTGCAGATCCAGCTTCGGGTATTCCGCTTGGTGTCGTTTCCACAACAACTCTAGTTACCTTCTCCGTTGTAATTGTGACGTTACCTTTGAGCCAGTCCATTACCAATCAGGCTTCTGCGACATTTTCGTATACATTACCTGATGGAAGAACACTTGGAGGCACGATTACGTCCAACGCACTCAACATTCAAGTATCTGCTCCGAACGTCAGTGTAGTTAAGACAGCTTCGGTAGTTGATGCCGTGGTAGGCGACACGATTGTGTATGAAATGGTTGTGACCAATGAAGGAATTGACCCTGTAAACAATATTGTGTTAACCGATCCCATCAGTCCGGCCGTAACATTTGTTGCTGGGAGCGTCCTGGTAGATGGCGTTCCACGGGCCTTGGCAAACCCGGCGCTGGGCATAGCCCTTGGTAGTTTAGCCCCTGGAGCATCGATAACGGTATCGTATGCAGTTCGGGTCAATACACTGCCAACACCACCGGAAGTAAGCAGTCAGTCTTCCGTAAGTTTCACATCGGGTGTTTTCTCGGGAGCAGCGTATTCCAATACGGTTGTAACACCAATCTATCAGCCGATTATTGCCGTAACCAAAACAGGGAGCACCTCCAATGCAACGATTGGTGACACCATCACGTATTCTTTTGCAATTATCAATAGTGGGAATCTTGCTGTTAATTTAACATTAATCGACAGTATACCAAACGGAGCGGTACTGCTTCCCAACAGTGTTCTGATTGATGGTGTTCCACAGCCAGGTGCCAATCCGGAGACGGGTATCGTTGTGGGTACCATACCGTCCGGAGGTACGGTTACTGTAACGGTTACCCTCGAAGTGACTGTGGATTCGTTGCCACAGGATCAGCAACTGGTTAACCAGGCGGTGGCCAACTATACATTTAGTCCACCCGATGGCCGTCTGTTGACGGGGAGCGTATCTTCGAATGTTCTGGTTATCCCGGTATCTGCACCAAATGTTGTTGTTGCCAAAAGCACAAGTGCCATTGATGCTGTTGTTGGTGATGTAATCACCTATACCGTTGTAGTAACCAATAGCGGCATTGAAGTGGTGAATAATGTGGTCATGGTTGACCCGGTACCTGTCGGTACAGTATTTGTGCCAGGAAGTGTTACGGTGGATGGTGTGCCAAGACCAACAGGGAATCCGAATACAGGCATCACGCTTGGTTCGATTGTTGCGGGTGCTTCCGTTACGGTTACATTCAGAGTAGAGGTTGTGGTGATATGAGCCAATCTTCCGGTCCGTTGTCCCACTGGCTAAAGAATCAGTCCCTGGTTCGATTCAGCTCGGGTGCGACTGAACTGGAACAGGTATCTTATTCGAATACGGTTGTAACACCGTGGATCGGCCCCAGGCTTGAAGTCAGAAAAGTCTGCAATATCACGGAGGCTGCCTTGGGGCAGTCTCTTATCTACCGTGTTGAAATTGTTAACACCGGAAATCTTACGGCCCTAGTGTACCTATTGGATCAGCTATCTTCAGAGACGGCACTGCTTCCCAACAGTGTACTGCGTGATGGTATTCCGTTACCGGGAGCATCACCGGAGAGAGGATTGCCTCCAGCCGAAATCGCGCCTGGAGCCACGTTGCGATACCACTTCCAAGTTGTAATCTTGCGTTTACCTGAGACACTGAAGCTGCTGAATCAGGCACAGGTTAACTATGAGTTTTTGACACCAGAAGGCAGATCGGTTACGGGTATGGAACAATCCAATATCGTTGAGGTCAATCTGGTCTCATCCCGGCTGGAGATTTCCTTTCAGGCGGATCACATCTATACCTTCTCAGGGGATATTGTCATGTACACCGTCATCGTGAGCAATCCGGGTTTTATTGCAGCCCCGAATGCCCAAGTAACGATTTCTTTGCCACAAGGTATTGTTTTTATACCTGCGAGTGTCATCGTAGATGAAATGTTTGCGCCACAAGTAACGCCTGATACGGGCATACAACTTGGAGAGATTTTACCCGGAAGCTCAATTAGAATACAATATCGGGTTCAGGTTACGGGGGGAAGCGATGCAAAGGGAATATCAAGTGTAGCTGTACTGGCGTATATCTCGGCAGGACAGCAGGAGATGGTCTACTCCAATCAGGTTACTCTGGAAGTGATACAGCCCCAGGTCTCTGTGGTGAAAAGTGTGCTCCCGGTAACGGCCACATTGGGTGATGCCGTCCAATATAATATTACCGTCTCCAATGCAAGCAGTTATGCGGTGGATGGAACTCTCCTGGATGTACTGCCAACAGGTATGACATTTGTCGAAGGCAGTCTGCGCTGGAATGGGGTTAAACGTCCCGGAACCAACCTGGCTAAAGGTCTTAATCTGGGGACGTTGACAGCCCGGTCGGTTCTGAATATTCAGTTCGAAGCGAAACTTCCAGATCGAGATGAATCGATGCCTGATGACTACAGGTATGTGAATCATGCTAGCCTGATGTATACATTTCGATTGCCGGATTCACGGTCAGTGCAGCGGATGATTACATCTAATGAGGCTGTGGTCGAATTGAAAGCGCCGATAATTCAGGCTTATGTTCAAGTGACACCCACATTGGTCGAGCAGGGAGGTACCGTCACTTTTCAGGTACGTGTGGGGAATACGGGGAATTTGCCGGCACGTGTACAACTTGGGAGCATTTTACCTGAGGGTGCCAGATGGCTTGGTCAAGCTACGGGTCAGCTCCAATTGAGCATATCAGAGTATTCCACACCACGGGTTCTGCATGTGGGCGTGATTGAGCCTGGAACGGAAAAGAACATCTCGTATGTAGCGAAGTTAGCTTCTGAGAAGGTGGGGACGCTGCAAGGAGACTTGATTGCCAGGTACACGTATGAATGGAATGGACAAAAACGGGCTGGCGAAACCCGATCGAATGAGTACAGCATCATTGTGGAGTATAGAGAAGAATAGGAGGTATCACGGTTAACGGTAACTTGCCTGAGGAATTTGCTCATTCTGGTTGCCATGAGATTACACGAACGTAAATGAATGGTATACTAATTGAATATGAACTCGGCAATCAACCCGTGGAATCGGGACGTCGGAGTAGAGGAGGCAGCCACATTGGCAAAAGCAAAAGTAGCAAAAAGACCTACACGGGATGAGTTTGAACTCGAAGAGTTGGGAAACCAGCTGGTTGAAGCTTTTCGGGAACGTTCGGAAGTACTGTTGACGGTATGGGGCAAAGAAGATCAGGTGCAAGGAGTCATCGTCAAAATGGACTCCCGTACACGACTCGTGCATGTAGAGTATACCGAAGAAGAGTTCACAGCGAAGGTACCTTTTCTGGATATCATGCGTGTGCAATCTCCCCGGTACTGAACGAAAAAAACAGCAATCTGAATAATTAGGGCATCCGCCCTGTCAAAGTCGTTCTTCCTGCATAAGATAACCCATACCTGTTGCAGAGGAGGTACGGTCAATGAGCGAAGTATTAGGTGGAGAAACAAGAGGCTACGGATACGGAGGTTTCACTTCTGTAGGTGCCATTCTGGTTCTGTTCATCCTGTTGGTTATCATCTCCAAAGCGTTCTTGGTATAATTGCATATCTCTAAAGAATGAAAGAAGCTCTGCCATCGCGGCAGAGCTTTTTTGTTCGTTCAGTCCTTGGCGAATTTTGTAGAAAATCGGTGTAAGTCCTGCTTACGTTATGTTAGAATATAACCATCCCTAGAGAAAGAAAGAGGTGTTTTGATTATGAGCCAAACGTTAACAGAATCTTTAAATGAACAGATGAACTTTGAGTTTTATTCCGCTCATGTATATCTGGCTATGGCAGCCTATTGTTCCAGCAAAAGTCTGGATGGATTTGCAAACTTCTTCATCGTGCAAGCGGAAGAAGAGCGATTCCATGGCATGAAAATATACAAATTCCTGAATGATCGTGGGCAACGTGCCACACTTGAGGCTTTGCCAGAACCGAAGAATGAATATGCTTCGATGCTGGATGTGTTTGAGCATGGTTATGCTCATGAACAGCAAAACACGAAAAAATTCTACAATCTGGCTGACATCGCTCTGAATGAACGTGAACATGCAACGATGTATTTCCTGAAATGGTTCATTGATGAGCAGGTTGAAGAGGAAGCTTTGTTTGACAATATTATTCAGAAGCTGCGCCGCATTGAAAAAGACAGCAATGCCTTCTACATGCTGGATGCCGAGTTTGGCAAACGTTCGTTCACTGCTCCAACTGAATAAATTGCACGTAGGGAGTCGAGAAGATTCCAGCGTCAAAACACCATTTACATACAGCATGAGGTAATGATCCTGAAAGCAATGGGGGCAATCTCCTTGCAAAGGATGATGGTTTGATGCCATATGCTGATTGAAGACAAAGAAGCCTGCACTTGTGCAGGTTTTTTTGCATGCACAGATTGAATGATTGTATAGATTTGCTTGAATTGGAGTAAAGGTCTATCAAAATTCTGAATGTGGGTAATAGAGGATATGTCACAATTGATCTATCCTGACGGGGTCTTATTTTGCGCAAATCTATCAAATTCGTATTAAATTTTAGGTTTATCTGACAAAAGTGTAACTCTACCGTAGCCTTTGGAGCGAGAACAGGAGCCACTATCTTTGATAGTATTAGGATTAATCGCCAAGGGATGAAGGTAGAAAAACATGGACACCCGGGGAAATATAACACACAAGGGAGACTTTTAATTATGCTACATATTCGTAAATCTATCATGGTCACACTTGCTATTTTACTAATCATTCCACTATTATTGCCGCAGTCGGTATCTGCCAAATCAGCTGCATCCAAGGATGGAGCAAGCAAAGCAAATTCCAAAATCATATACCTGACGTTTGATGATGGGCCAACTGCTCATACGGGTCAGTTACTGGATATTCTGGATCAGTATCATGCGAAGGCAACGTTTTTTATGCTGGGACCTCAAATGGAGCAATTTCAGAAGGCTACCAAACGAATTGTAGCTGACGGACATGGATTGGGTCTGCATGGTGTGACTCACGTTCCAGGCAAATTCTATAAATCTGCATATAGCGGATTGAAAGAGATGCAACAGGCCAATGCAAGTCTGAACAAGGTTGCCGGAGTTAAAACAAGTCTCGTTCGGACGCCATATGGTAGTAAACCTTATCTCAAACCGGCATTCCGTAATGTACTGCTGGGCCAGGGTGGATTCCATCTATGGGATTGGAATGTCGACTCGGAAGACTGGAAATACAAGAAGGATCACCAGAAAGTCTATAACAGTGTAATGAAGCAAATCCACAATGTGCAAAAGAGCGGAACAACACCTGTTGTGCTTATGCACGACCAGGAAGCAACGCTGAAAGTATTACCGCAAGTATTGAAAACATTGAAGGCAGAAGGGTATCGTTTTGAAGTATTAAGCAAAAAAGTACAGCCTGTTAACTTCTGGAACGACAAGCGTTAATCTTTTGAATTTTTAGATTGGCTACAACAAAGGAGGTACACATCATGAAGAAACAGCCATTATGGATCACGATTCCAGTAACGACAGCGGTTTTACTTGCTTTGGCAGGATGTGGCGGACCGAATTCAAATACAGCATCATCAGAGAATAGTTCTTCACCAACGACAACAGTGGGGGAGCAGACCGAGACCGGTAGCGGTGGTGCTGATTTCTCTAATGAAAATGAAACAGGAACCAAAGAGAATACGGGCACAACAGATAATGAAGATACATCAGGATCGAAGGCAAATGACAACCAAGTTGCCTCTGGTCATTCAGGTGTGAATGATGTGATCAAACAAGTTCGCAACCAGTTGAAGATGAAGGATGCAGCGTTACCCACTTCATTTTCATTGGACAAGGGTACATCTTTGGGGGCGGCAATACTGTCCAATACTGCGGATGCATTTAAGGTAAACTTCTACGCTACCACTCAGTCTGTTGCCATTAATGATCAATCTTTAACTGCATCCGACAGTAAGATACCTGTACTGGCTTCCTATGAAGTGAAGACCTATAAGGACCCGGATCAGCCAGAAATATTCCCTGAGACGGACCTTAAAGATATTCCAGCAGATATGGCTGTGGATCTAGGACATGGCATCAAAGGTATGAGTGAAGGTGCCGCAGGCAGTCAATATCTGACTTGGCAAGAAGGTAGATGGACGCTGGAAATTCGTTCGGTATCCGAAGATGAAATGAATAATCCGGGCATAGCGAAAAAAATGGTGGAGTACCTGGAGTTACATGCCTTGCCTGTACCTAAAGATAAAGGGTATATCAAAGTTGAATATCCAAGTGGTGGACAGTCTGTTCATGTAACGATCTCATGGCAGGACGGTAACCAAATTCATCAGCTTAAGACCGATCAAGTGCCATTAGAAGCTCTTGGTATGGTTGTATCTGTGAAATCTTAAGTATTCTACGGTTATCCTGCAATGTAGAAACAATGAGTGTGGGATTGTTACGATACACCTAAAAAAAGCTTGGCCCAGGAAGAAATTGCTGGGCCAAGCTTTTTATTTTGAGCATGTTATCGCAGCTTATGCAGCCGGGGTACATGCTATTTTTGTTTCAATAGGTTAAAGCGGTGCTTTCATTTGAACCACCCTTTTTCCTTGGAGCGAGTGATGGCCTCAATGCGGTTACTGGCATTTAACTTGTTGAGAATAATGGAGATGTAGTTACGCACCGTGCCCGTTGTGATGAACAGATGCCCGGCGATTTCCTTGGTGTTTTTCCCATCTGCCATGAGGCCTAGTACGGCATTCTCCCGTTCTGTCAGGGGATTTTCTTCTACATAAGCTTCATCTACCAAGTCGGGAGCGAAGATGCGTCTGCCATTCATAACTTGGCGGATCGACTCGGCAAGTTCTTCAATTGGACTATCTTTGAGCAAGTAACCACGGACACCGCCCTTTAGGGCACGTTCGAAATATCCGGTCCGGGCAAAAGTGGTCAGGATAATGACCTTACAGCTCATACCTTTGAGTTCTTCTGCGGCTTCAAGGCCGCTTTTCACGGGCATTTCTATATCCATCAGACAGATGTCCGGTGCAAGCTCCTGGACAAGGGCAAGGGCTTCCTGGCCGTTGCTGGCACGTCCGACGACTTCCATATCTTCCTCCAGATTGAGGAGGGAGGACAAGGCGCCGAGCATCATGCGCTGATCTTCCGCGATTACAATTCTAATCATGATTCTGCCTCCTTTATCGGTTTGCGAACGAGTTTCGGAACATGAATAATGATCGCTGTACCCGGGATGTCTGTCGCAGAGCGAATATCCAGACAACCGTTCACAAATTCAAGTCGTTCCTTCATGCCCAAAATTCCTGTTCCGCGCCGATCCTGTTTGCGAGTTCGTTCTATTCCAACACCGTTATCTTGAACGGTTAATACATTATCCGCTAGTGTTTCTTTAATGATGATAGTACAGGTTGTTGCCTGACTGTGTTTGACGACATTCGTGACAGCTTCTTTCAAGCACATACCGAGCACATTTTCATTCAATTGTGACGTATCCTGTAACTTCGGATTACCTTCCAGCACAAATTCAATCGAAGCGGCCTTCAGAATCTGCTCCGCCCGGAACAGTTCATCGACCAATTGTGTACCACGCATAGTGGTGACCATTTCCCGGACTTCTTTCAGAGCTGTACTTGCCGTTTGTCTGAGGTCGTTCAATTCAATCTCGGCCTGATCGGGATTATTGCGGAGCAGCCGTCTCGCCAGATCGGTTTTCAGACCGATCAGAGAGAGCTTCTGACCAAGTGTATCGTGCAGGTCACGAGCGATACGCTGGCGTTCTTCCATTTTTACGAGATCATCAAGTCGCTTGTTCGCATTCTCCAATTGGCCTTCCAAATGTTCAGTTTTGTTTTTGTTATACGTACTGATTGGGAGCAGGATGGAGGCCATTAAGCTGATGAATACAAACGGGAGTTGGCTCACCAACAGAGAACTCTGATTAATGAAACCATAATTAATGGTTACGAAACTGGCTCCCAGGTTCACCGAGTAGAGGGTGAAGAAACCGGCTTTATTTTTAATATTCCCAATAAAGAAAGCAAGAAACAATGAGAAGTAGGCATAATCATAGGCGATCGTCATCGTAATGGATATGGCAATAAGCATTCCAATCCACATGTACACCTGCCAGCCCTTGGTGATGAAGGCGAGCAGGTAACAGACGAAGAAAACGAGGATAATGATGATGCCGGTTACCATCGTCCATAATTTAGAATATTGCGATATAAAATAGAATGGCAGGATGAAAAAGGCGAGCCATACATAAAGGTTCAACCCTGTTTTTTTATAAAAATTTTGCATCCACTTTTGAATGGAATTCTCCTCCTCAAACTTGTACTCAACTTTAGCATGACTGTAGCATGACTATGGCTTGAACACAAGAAAACGAATCCGACAGAGTTAAGGCTTCTCTGTCAGACCCGCTGGATTGGTTACTCGGATAGGCGGTTGAACATACGGCTTGCGGGATAGCTTTTTGAGCTGTCTGAAGCTAATAAACTGTTTAGAATCTTCATCCCACAGACGGAAGCGCAGGGCAACCAGACTGGAACGTAATGTAATAGTCGTTGCTTTTTGCAAAGGTGGTGTTGCGTTATGTGCTTCTTCCAAGAAATAGTTAGGTACACGTGGGCTCAAGTGATGCACATGGTGAAACCCGATATTACCACTGATCCATTGCAATAATTTTGGCAATTTGTAATAAGAACTGCCTTCAACAGCTGCTTTTACATAACTCCACTCATCTTCATGTTCAAAATACGTCTCTTCGAACTGATGTTGGACGTAGAACAACCAGATACCAAAGAAACCGGAGAAGAAGAAGATAGGTGCCTGCACCATTACAAAAGCCTGCCATCCGACTAACCAGGACATGAATGCATAGAGCACTACGATCAATACGGTAGTCAGGTGTGTATTGATACGTTCTTTACGTCTAGCACCTTTCCGGTTAAAACGGTAAGCCAACAGAAACACGTAAATGGGTCCGATACAAAACAATACAAACGGGTTACGATAAATCCGATAGAAGAGACGACCCCAAGGAGAAGCTGCTTTGTATTCGTCAACCGTCATAACCCAGATATCACCTACACCACGTTTGTCAAGATTACTGCTTGTTGCGTGATGGATAGAATGCTCGTTTTTCCACTGCTGATAGGGTGTAACTGTTAATACACCAGTAATGGTACCGAGAATATCATTGGCGCGTTTGCTCTTGAAGAATGAACCATGACAGCAGTCATGGAAAATAATAAAGGTCCGCAGTACAAACCCGGATGCCACCAAGGCAATCGGGAAGGTCAGCCAGTAGGAAACCGATAAGCTAAAGTAAGCTGCAGCCCATAACAAGAAGAGCGGGAGCAATGTATTGATTAACTGGCGGATACTTAGTCTGAGATCATTTTTTTCGTAAGGGGTAACTTCTTTTTTTAAGGCCATTTCTTTTGATCTGTTCATAAAATTGTGTCCTCCTTCAATCGTTATAACTGTAATCAGCTACAACTTGGCGTTTCCCGCTAGACTTTCCTGTGGGAAGCGTTTTTATCATTGTAAAACAATCCGAACATGACAGTAAGTCATAAACGTCAGCCTTCTGTAATGATGAATATCAATGATGGACCATGACATTTGTCATGGGTGTATGATACTCAATAGCTCTGCAGAAGACAGAAGAGCAGGTTTTACTAATTCCTTTGCACAAATTACGCAACAATTTGTATTATGTATACAAATTTTGTTGGGAGCATGGTAAAATCTATCCTTGAGTGGTTATGACAACTTATGAGACGGGTCGATTAGGTTGATTTCTGATGGATTGGATGGAATGCATAATGAAGAAACGAATTACGGATATCCTATTTATTATGGCAGGTGCATTTCTGTTTGCACTGGCGGTGAACCTGTTTGTCATCCCGAACGATTTGGCTGAAGGCGGCGTCACGGGTATCACGATTATTTTGTATTACCTGTTTGAATGGTCCCCTGGACTGATGAACTTGATCCTGAACGGTATTTTGTTAATTGTGGGATATCGGTTTCTTGATAAAACGACTACGGTATATACAATTATTGCAGTGGTATTCAACTCGTTGTTCCTGCATCTGACGGAGAGTTGGACGATTGCATCGGATGAACTCTGGATCAATACCATTTTTGCCGGATTATTTGCCGGTCTTGGTATTGGCTTGATTGTTAGAGTGGGAGGCACAACGGCGGGCACAGTGATCCTGGCCCGACTTGCCAACAAATATCTGGATTGGAATATCAGTTACGGACTTCTGTTCTTCGATCTGATTGTGGCTTTCTCCTCATACTTCATCATTGGACCACAAGGATTAATGTGTACAATTGTCTTGCTGTTTGTCGGAACCAAAACAATGGAGTTCATTATTGAAGGGCTCAATCCGAAAAAAGCCGTTATGATTATCTCTTCCAAACAGGATGAAATCGCGAAGCAAGTCATTGAGAAGATGGATCGCGGAGTAACCGTCCTGTCCGGTCATGGCTATTACACAAAAAATAAGAAAGAAATTCTATACATTGTGATTAGCAAGCAGGAAGTTTCTATGCTGAAGAAGATTGTACGAGCAGAAGATGAGATTGCTTTTATCACCATTCATGACGTGCGTGATGTTTTCGGTGAAGGATTTATTGAGCTCTCCAAAACTTGATGAATATATGTATATAAGGAAGAAAAAGTTGCGGTGAATATCACCGCAACTTTTTTGATAGGTTAATGGTATCCGGTATTAATCTAGTTCAATAAGAAAGAACCCTTCTCCGAAGAGAAGGGCAAAAGAGTATTAGTAATGTCTTCTTTTTTTGACTCCACAATATTCAACAGTGACATGACAGTGTTTTTTACACTTTGTAGGGACATATTTCACTTTGGTAACACAAGTTTTCGTAATTTTTTTGTAAAAACACTTTGGTCTTGGATGATGACATTTATGATGCTTTCTGTACATATTAAAACCTCCCTGATCGTGATAAGGTATTCTATGAACAGGTCACTGTTTCGGAAATGTATAAACGTCTATTATTGTATAATAATTCCTTTATTGGGCTTCTGTGTTACAGGTGGAGGTTGGTTCTTTCTAGTAAAACTTTCTACTAAAAGAGTGCAATGACAAAAAGCTGTACACCTACCAAACACGATGATATATTGAATTTAATCAATTTGTTAATAAACCTAACTAACTAAGCATTTAGCATAATTTCCAAGAGCGTTTTACAATCAGCAAGATATAGATCGAAACGGTGTTATTCGTCTATATTTTGTACCCGAGAGCGACTTTAATCGAATTATGAAAAATGCTGACTATAAGAGGAGGCGATAACATGGCTGGCACACCGCAGTATATCCGCAATCTGAATGAAAATCTCATTATGGATGCCCTCATAATTCAGGGAACCATGTCGAGAGCGGATATCAGCCGTCAGACCGGACTTAGTAAACCAACAGTATCTTTGGCAGTCGAACATCTGATTGACCGTAATCTGGTGAGGGAAATGGGGCCAGCTGACAACGCTCAGGGTCGAAAAGCAACCCTCATTCGTTTCAACGAAACGGCTTATTATGTCTGTGGTATAGATATCGGCGCAACTCGTATTCGGATTGCATTATCCGATCTGAATGGAGAGATCATTGCCTATCGAACATATCCCATGGTTGTTCAAGAAGCTTATGAGCGAGCAGAAGCGACGATGCTCGAGCTTCTTCGAAGCCATATGAACGAACTGCTTGATGAGAATCATCTGAACTGGGATCAGATTCAGTGCATCGGGTTTGGTATACCAGGCGTAGTGCTACCTGAATCAGGGCGTATCAATCGTATTGTGGACCCGTTAGCGGGTCTGGAAGAAGCTTTCTCTTTAGAGTCGTTGTCAGGAGCTTTTCCCTGTGAAGTAATTCTAGAAAATGATGTGAATCTTGCAGCGCTTGGGGAGTATCGGAGTGGTGTAGCAGCAGGATATCCCTTGTTTGTTTTTTTCTCCATCGGTACAGGGACGGGCGCTGGCATCATGGTACATGGCCAACTGCTTCGAGGTTTAGGTGGCTTAACTGGAGAGATCGCGGAGATGCTGGTGGACGATGGCCGACGTCTGGAGGAAGTGCTGTCCGCTGATGGTCTGATGCAACTGGCGAAAGATTATCTAGATCAGCATGATGAACTATTATTGGAGGCTGCTGATTCGGGTGCAGATGCTCTTCACAGACACCTGACTCCCGAGAAGTTATTTGAAGCTGCGCGCAGTGGAGAAGTAGAGGCGTTAGACATTCTACAACAATACAGCCAGAAGATTGCTTCCGCTCTGCGTCAGATTAGCGTTGTGCTTGCTCCAGATCTCATTGTGCTTGGCGGAGGTGTAGGAGGGAACGGTGATGTGTTATTGCCTTTACTGAGGCAGATCATCTCTGAGCAATTCCCTGTGCAACCACAGTTAATCTGTTCCAAGCTTGGTGAGCAAGCTGTTGTCACTGGCGCGGTTCAGGTAGCCGTACAACAAACGATGCTGAACCTTCAGCAGGAAGCCATGGAATAAGAGATTGGATATACAACATGTGAGGAGGGAAAAGGCATGACAGAATCCGTGAAAAACGTAAGTAATAATGATCAGACCAATCAGAATGGTACGGTTGGAGGTGATCTATCCGGCTGGACTGCAGGTATTGACATTGGAGGCACCAAAACATTAATGCTCTTGTCATCACAACAGGCTGGAAATGAAGTTCATGAACGTATCTTGCCTACGCTTGCCAGTGATCAGCCGGATGAGTTCTTCCGATGGTTATTCACTGAATTGGAAATATTCTGCCGCGAAGTTGGATGCAGTCTGGATCAACTTAAAGGTGCAGGCTTGGGATTCCCTGGTGTGATTCTGCAAGAGGAGGGGATACTGCGAAATGCTCCGGCTTTTCAGTGGCCTGAGCTAGATATTCGCCCTGTTATTGCGAAGTATTACAGCGGGAATATCATGTTGGATAATGATGTGAATATGGCGGCAATGGGAGAATATGATCAAGGGGCAGCACAGGGACATCAACACTGTGTAATGGTCACGGTTGGAACAGGCATTGGATCTGCTCTTATCCTGAATGGACAGCTCTATAGCGGCCAGAATGGAGCAGCAGGTGAGATTGGGCATTTCATTGCAGGAGACGAAGGGCTTTATACCGGTTACGTTGCGGATGCGGATTCCTTTGGCGTATTTGAGCAAGTGACTTCAGGTACGGGAATTACCGAACAGGCGAGGCGTTATTTTGCTGCTGGAAAGGGGAGTTCCTTATCCCTGATCATGAGTCTGGCAGGAGGGGAAGCGGAACAGATTGAAGCCAGGCATGTATTCAAAGCAGCGGAGTCGGGTGATCTTGCTGCCCTGGAGATTCTGGAACTACCCATGCGTTATATGGCGAGAGGTCTGGCGAATATTACGGCTTTACTCAATCCTTCCATTATAGTGATCGGTGGTGGCGTGGCTGCATCCAACCCATCCTATTATCTAAATGAAGTGCGCACACGCCTCCAACGTTACACTGTTCTGCCTACACTTCTAGCTGTAGCTGAACTGGGGAACAAAGCAGGAGCAATCGGGGCATTGGCTGCAATCAAGTCCAGTCTGACACGCACTTAAAAATAGAGAATAGGCGAAGCAACTACAGAAATAAAGGATGGAGATCCGGATGAGAAGTAGACATATGAAGGCTTACACAGAGAAAATAAAAGCCGATTCCAATGATGCAAAACGTGTTTTACTCCAATTACAGGGCCTATATCTGTTTATGGGGCTTGCCGGGGGGATGTTTAACCCGTACATTAATCCCATATTGGTAGCACAAGGGTTTTCCAGTAAAGAAACCGGATTTATTATGGCGTTTGGCACACTCGTATCCATTATTCTTCAACCAATATGGGGAATTCTGGTAGATAAGTTTAAAAAGACACGGTTCGTACTGGTGATAAGCCTGCTTGTTCCTGCATCGTTAGCGTATTTCTACAATATTCAAGTGTACTTTATATTAATATTGATTTATACTTTATGCACTATATTCCAAGTGACTCAAATACCCGTTGCTGACTCCTATGCGGTTACAGCCGCGAGAGCCGCGAACACCTCATATGGCATGATCCGACTCTTCGGCAGCATAGGAACGGGAGTTGGGGGATTTGCCGCAGGGATGTATCTCTCCCAGTTTTCCATTCACATGTTATGGCTGCCATTTCTCCTGTTTAACATTCTGAGCGCTATACTGGCAAGTACACTCCCCCGGCAGACGAGCATATCCTCGTCCTCGGTAACCTTCTCCGTAGGTTTGGCAAGATTGCTCCGAAACCGGACATTCCTTCTATTTCTAACAGGTTGTTTCCTGGTTAACCAAACGCTCACTGCGTTTAACTCCTTTTTTGTTATTTCATTTCAGATGGCTGGCGGTTCTGTGACCATGACAGGTACGGCGTTGTTGCTTGCGTCGATTACCAATGTTCCATCCATGTTGGCAGCGGCATTCATACTCCGAAAATGGGGGCATGAACGCACGATGCTGCTTGCAGCGGGGGCGTATATGTTACGTTGGGGAATACAATGGCTATGGCCGACACCTGAGGTCATGATTGGCGTTCAGGTGCTGCATGGGTTATCCTTCGGATTCTTTTATATCGCAGCAGTGGAATATGTGGCTTCGGTTACGGGACGGGAGATGCAAGCCACAGGACAAAGTTTATTTAACATGGTGTTTGCTGGCCTGGGCGGAATTGTTGGTAATATGCTTAACGGATATTTACTCGATTCCGGCGGTCCATCACTGATGTATCTGGCTTGCACGATCAGTGCGGCACTAGGATCAGTGATTCTGTATATCGTCAGCAGGCAGGCCAAAGAACAGAGAAGAGCATACTCGTTAGAATAGAGATGGAAGGAGCTGGAGCCTATGAAAGTAAATCTGAAGCGGAATTGGCACACCAAGTTGATGTATTCGTATTTTCCTATTTTTCTGCTTACGATTTCCATTCTGATCTTTCTCTCCTTCCTGATTGTCAACGAACTCTCACGTAACGAAACACAAAAAGCCGACATGATCTCCACCCGCTATATCGTGGATACACTGGAGCGCTCGCTAAGTGACATTGAACTTCGGTTGCTTGAAGACATTGGCGCAAACAAAACATATAGTCGCTTTCTGGAAGCTGGCCAGGGACAATTATCGAGTCAGTTCATCTATGATGCAGCAAGTGGGCTGGGACGTATGCTGGATCAGCAGGATATGATTCAATCCATTTATCTCTATCGCATGTCCGATTCCCAGATTCTTACGCCCAGAGGCATGATGCGTTTGGAAGATTTTGAAGATCGCGCCTATATTGAGCAAGCCTTGAAAGATCGGGAGAATCTCGGTTGGAACTTGCCACGTGATTATAAGGAACGTTCCTTCGACGTACCTTCACAGGTAATTAGCATGAATAAGTGGCTTCCTTTGCCGTGGGGCGGGGAAGGACTGCTCGTCATTACCATCCGCATGTATGCAGTAGAACGGCAGATTGATAACATGACCAATGAAAAGTTATCTGTTCTTCAGGTTCGGGACAAAAGCGACAATCTGATCTATACCGCGCATCAAATGGACCCTTCTGCAGGTGAAATCCTTAATCGTGTGACTGCGGACAAGCTTGGTCTGGTCTTTGAGAGCGGCATTCAATCCGGACAGCTGTATTCATGGGTATCACTCGTCTCTTATGTGTGGATCGGTATTGGATTATTAACGATTGTTGGTGCAGTGGCGGGACTAATCTACATTACGCGCAGAAATACGCGGCCCATCCAGCTCATCATGAATCGAATTCAGGCGTTACAGCCACGTGCCGAGGAGGATGAAGCAGCACCATCCGTCAAGGATGAGCTGGCACTCATCGACCGTGCGCTGGAACATCTGATTGCTCAAACGGTTGACTATGAGAAACAACATCATGAAAACTTGCTGATTCATCGCAGACAGTTGCTTGTTGATCTGATGGAAGGAGAGCGAATGGATTCGTTCCGTCAGCGACTTCGCCATCTGCAACCGTTAGAGGAACGATTCATGGAACCGAAGAGTGTTGCTGTCCTCATTGCGGAGATGAATGGTGACGATCTCTCGACCAATCAGAATATTCTGAAGATTGCGCTCATGAACGTAGTGGAAGAACTTGTGCAGAATGAGACCCAGTTCGGCGGTTGGGCTGAATGGTTTGGGAACCGCAGGCTTATTGTGGTGATTGCGTCGGATGAGCAGGAAGGACTGGACCGTGAATTACTTATGGATCTGGCTAAACAGATGCATATGTGGATTGCGGAAAACTTCCGCCTCCGGTTTACGTTCGGGATTGGACGAACCGTATCGGGCTGGGAGGAGATTACTCGTTCCTATGCGAGTGCAGATGCGGGTTTGCAGCATAGACTTACCCTGGGTAAAGATGCGATCGTTCTCAGTGAGCAACTGCCAGATCGTATTGAGCTGCAATCGTACAAGTATTTGCAGATACTCGCAGACTTTGTCCGTGAATTCAGACTAACCGGCGATGGTTGGCGAACGCAGCTGGATCAGATGTTTGTTGCGTTTAATGAAGATCAGATTACAGATAGCGATATTCGCATGTTGCTGCAGGCGTTAATCCAGATGTTGTCCCGTGAATTCGGGGAGCTGTCTGAGCGGTTGCAAAGCCAATTTGCCGAGGAAATCCTGACTCGTCTTCGCAGTGATATCCAGCAGGTGGAGACACTCGAGGGAATTCAAGAGATTTTGCAGGAGTGGCTTAAAGAAGTTTATCGCAATTATGTATCTGTAAATGAAACGAAAAGTCATCGAGCGATGATCAACGAGCTCCGGATTTATATTGAAGAGCATTTTGATGATCCGGATCTGTCGCTGAAACATCTGAGTGATCGGTTCCAGATCTCGGGCAAATATGCGAGTTATCTGTTCAAGGAAGAGTTTGAGATGAAGTTTGTTGATTTTCTGGTGAAACTGAGGGTCGAAAAGGCCTGTCGTCTGTTGTCTGCATCCGATATGGCTGTTCAGGATATTGCTCTGCAAGTGGGTTATGCCAATGCCATCTCCTTTGGCAGAGTATTTAAACGGATTATGGGCGTGACACCAGGAGACTACCGCAAGCAGGGTGGAAAACAAGGGGATCAATAACGGAATTGCATGTGTTAGAACATCCGAGTATCGGGTAAAATCCAATAATCCTAGAGATATCTATGAAATCTCCTGTATGAGGCAATAAGGTTTCGTCCCTTATCGTCCTTTGCAGGAGATTTTTTGGATGTTCAACCACGATCTTAGGCCAGTGTGGCTGATATGTTGTTAAGGAATTTTACGAATGTCCTATACTAGCATTATGACAATTCATAGATTAATAGGGCAGGAGTGAAAATGATGTACAAACACGGACAGCAAGTATGGGGATCAGTAGATATCAGTAAAAGGGTTACCATTACAGCAAGCAACAACACATTTACATTTCATGTAGATGACTCGTCATATACGATAACTATACCTGCTGGTACCTACACGACAAGTCAACAAAGGCATGAATCCGAACTTCTTCAGGCCATTTCGAAGGCAGGGGCAGCTCAGAACATTCCTGTACGATTTATTTTGGGCGGAATGCATTATGATGAGAAGTATAATGTGTTGATTTTGGAACATACGGACACGATCAACGAACATGTCATCGATCAATTTGCGGGAAATGCCATCGATACGTTGTTTGGTCAAATGAAGTTTAATCTTCCGCCGAGGAATTAGTCGTGGAATCGTTCTACACGTGTTGCTAAACAAGGAGATCACATAAGATGTGGTCTCTTTTTCATTTTTTGAAGAGAGATTTAATGGAAAAAAGATTATTGCAAGATGGGTGATGCCAGATTGTCTATGAGAAATCAAAATGAATGCAACACAATATGTTATTATAGTTAACATTAAAGGTGTGAAAATTGTATATTGTCAGGAAATATGTTTATATATCGCGGTATTTAACGTAAAAAACGTGAATTTCACATTTTGAAAATAGTTTATTGTCTAAATATCAGATCGTATGTAATGATTAGTGACATTCACAGGTGCAACAAAATGGGATGAACAAAGTGGAGTGGCAATCATGTGAATCCATTCAGAGAGTGTGCGAAAGGGGAAAGGTCAAATGAGATTATATCAAAGACGTAAGGCAGGCAAGGCAAGTTCAATCCTCGCAGTGGTAACAGCATTCACTCTATTATTATCTGCATGTTCGTCGGGAAGCGAATCAACATCTTCATCTGGAGAGTCGGGTTCGGGGGAAAAAACAACTTTGAAAGTAGAAATCTTCGATCGGGGAAACACTCCGGCGGGCTACACCATTTCGGACAGTTATCTGACTCGCTTCATTCAAGAGAAGTTTGGTGATCCAAACAACATCGACGTTCAGTTTGTTCCGGTACCACGCTCGGAGGAAGTACAGAAACTTAACGTTCTGATGGCGAGTGGCTCTGAAGTACCTGATATCGTCTTTACCTACGATTCGGGAACATTCAACCGGTATGCAGAGCAAGGAGGTCTGACCGAACTTACGGATCTGATCAATCAAAGTGGTCCTAACCTGAAGAAGTTCCTGGGAGATGAAACGCTGGCCTACGGTCAATACGATGGACAACAGTTCGCGGTTCCAGGTAAACGTCTTGTACTTGGCAAGTACGCATCCTATGTTCGTCAGGACTGGCTGGATGCACTCGGATTGCCATCACCTGAGACAGCTGAGGAGCTGCATACAACACTGAAGGCCTTTAAGGAAAAAGATCCGGGTAAGGTTGGCACAGGACTTATCCCGATGGGGATGTCCATTGCCTCGGCTCAATATGAACCACTAATCTGGTCATTCATTGAACCGCTGACGGAAGAACAGAAATATACATTAACGCAACAACTGGGTTCCAATGACTATCCAACGTTGTTGCCTGGTTTCAAGGACGCTCTGAAATATATGAACACACTATATAATGAAGGATTAATGAGCAAGGATTTTGGACTCGATAAAGACAAGAAAAAGCTGTGGGAAGATGTATCTAACGGCAAAGTTGGATTCTACACCGAGGATGCAGGGGAGATTTATATCTCCGGTACGTACAAAAACCTGCAAACCAATCAACCTGGTGCAGTGATGACACCGATTGATGCATTCAAAAACTCCGAGGGCAAATTCGCCAAACCGGCATATGCACCCAATGCGATGTATGTCATGATCCCGAAATCGAGCAAAAATGCGGAAGCCGCGATGAAGTATCTGGATTGGATGGCTTCGGGCAACAACCTGTTCGACCTGCAATTCGGTGTTGAAAACGAGAACTATGAACTTGTGGATGGGGTACCACTGATCAAAGATGATGCTTCTCCTGAAATTGCAGGCCGTATCTATAATTCCGGTGACATTGCCATTATCGTCAACGGTAAATACGTTGGGGATGACAAGAAAAATGAAGAGGCCTATGTCGTTCAGGTAGAGTCGAAATATCGGGATGATATGCGCAAGTCGGTAGCGATCTCTAACACGGACACCATTCAACCGGTACGTTTCTCCAAACCGATTGAGGCGGAAGCACGCTACGGTAACGGCTTGAAAGACAAGTTTATGGAGTTCTTCGTGAAAACAACCATTTCCAAACCTGCTGATTTTGAAGCCACGTATGACAGCATGATGAAGGACTACATGGCGAGCGGTGGCCAAGCAATCCTGGATGAACGTACAGAAGCTTACAAAGCGATGAAATAAGTAGAGTAGAGATCACATCTAATGTGTATGACAACAAAGAACAGGGATTTCATTAGGGCGATGGCAACATCGCCTTGATGAAGAATCTGAATGACATGGGGGGAAGGTTTATGAAAACAAGCATCTATTTCCGCAGAAACTGGCAACTATATGCGTTGCTCCTACTGCCCATGATCTACTTCATTATTTTCAAGTATGGGCCAATGTATGGCGTGCAGATTGCGTTCAAGGACTTTAACTTCTTTCAAGGGATCGCCGGTAGTGAGTGGATTGGCTTGGATGCATTCAGAGAAGTGTTTCAAAATCAGGGATTCTACACGGCATTACGCAACACGTTAGTGCTTAACATGCTGGATCTACTGGTCTCCTTCCCGGCACCACTTATATTAGCCATCTTATTGTTCGAGCTGAAGAAGGCCTGGTTCAAAAAGTTGGCACAGACTTTACTGTACATTCCTCACTTTATTTCGTGGGTCATTATTGGAGGGATCGTACTTCAGGTATTCGGTACGCAATCTGGTTTCATTAACAATATCTTGATGAGCATGGGATTTGATCCATTACCTTTCCTTTCAGACAAAAATTATTGGCTCTTCACGTATCTTGCGGTAGGCGTGTGGCAGAGTGCAGGCTGGGGTACGATTCTGTATCTGGCATCCCTGACAGGCATTAACCGGGAACTCTACGAAGCGGCTGAAGTGGATGGAGCAAGTCGGCTACGTAGAATCTGGCACATCTCCTTGCCAGGCATCAAAACAACGATTGTTACCTTATTGATCATCAATGTCGGCAACATGATCTCTATCGGCTTCGACCGACCTTTTATAATCGGTAACGTGGCTGTACGTGAATACTCGGATGTGCTCAGCACATTTGTCTATCGTGTCGGTTTACAGTCTGGTCAAGTTACGCTCGCAACAGCTGTAGGTTTGTTCCAGGCATTAGTTGGACTTGTCTTCATACTCGGAGCAAATTATACGTCCAAGAAATTAACCGATGAGAGCATTATGTAGTGGATTGATTCACATATGATCTGTAAGGAGTGAGTGGGATGTCTGAAAACACGGCGAATCGAATATTCAACACGGTAAACGTCATTCTTATTGTCATTACGATGGTGCTGTGTCTTGCACCATTCATTCATATTATTGCGATCTCGCTCAGCTCAAACCGGGCGATCGGTTCAGGAGAAGTTTCCTTTTTCCCCAAAGAGTTATCCTTTGAGGCGTATACCAAAGTATTTGCAGATGGATCAATGATTCGTTCCCTCATCTATACCATTTGGCTGACCGTCCTGAGTACGGTGCTAAGCATGGTGATGACCATTGCAGCAGCTTATCCACTGGCGAAGAGCAATCTGAAAGGGCGCAAGTGGTTCATGCTTGTCATTGTGGTGACGATGTTCTTCAGTGGCGGCATTATCCCCGAGTACATTCTGATCAAAAATCTACATCTACTTGATAGCACATGGGGACTTATTCTGCCTGGATTGATTAGTCCGTTTTATATGATTATCCTCATTACCTTCTTCAGAGGGATTCCCGAAAGTCTGGAAGAAGCAGCAGGCATTGATGGAAGCAGCCACTTTGGAACACTTATGCGCATTATTTTGCCACTATCCCTTCCGGTTATGGCAACACTGAGCCTATTCTACGCGGTAGGGCGGTGGAATGGTTTCCAGGATGCACTCATGTATATTACGAAGCCTGAACTATACCCTTTGCAATTGAAATTGTATCAGATGATTCAGCAAAACCAGATTACAGAATTGATGCAGAACGAAGGCATTGGTGCTGTTCAAGTCCTGCCTGAGAGTTTGAAAGCAGCCAGCGTTATATTCTCAACGTTACCGATTCTGCTTGTATATCCATGGTTGCAGCGGTACTTTATCAGTGGCGTAATGGTAGGTGCTGTAAAAGGTTAATAGAGGTTGTTCAAAAAGTTCACTTTTGATTACGAATGATGCCTAGTGGCATCATCAGCATCGAATATGAAATTTAGCCGAAATAGGTTGATGCTTACGAAGTATGTTTCCTTCAGAAACATTGTAGTTGCTCACGTAGTTGTCCTACGCTCCGCAACTCCATTTCTAGCTTAATTCCATCTTCTTGGTACTGAAAACTGATCTTTTTGAACACGCACCTATAGTCTCGGGAGGGCGCATGACATGACACAACGAATGGTAGAAAAGATGTCGAAAGAGCAGCAGTATCTTGTAAATCAATCCATGACGATGATGGATAGCTTCTATGATAAGGAACTGGATCTGCTTCGGAGTTTCGAAGAAGAGGATTCATCGCAGCACAGCACACGAGCCAGTGCGCATTATGCGCTCGGGTTGTTGATTCGAAATGAGCCTGGTGATGTGGAACGCGCGATACGGGTGTTCCACAAGGTGCTCAATTTTCAATATGACGCTCCAGATGAGATCTATCACGGAACCTTCGCGACCCGGCCCAATGATGTGTATCCACCAGCGGGTCACTATGCTTGGAAATCTTTTGCGCCAGGCACGGCCTATTTCCTGGAACGCACCTTTGAGAAGGTGTCTGCGCAGTTTATCCATAAACTACAGGAAGAGGGTTCTCTGCTCACAGAGGCCGCAGATCCCAAACAACTGAAGCAATTGTTTCATTCGGCAGTGAATCAGGTTCTGCCACCGGTCTGGATCAGTTATGATCCCAACTGGCGCGAGTTTATCGCTTGTGTCTGTGTGGTCGTAACTGCTGAATTCGCCGAACTTATGCCGGAGACCCTCATGAATCGGATGGACCATGCGATGGAACTGGCTGTTCAAGGGTCAGTAGAACGAAGATTATCCGACGTAATTCCAATGAATACGAATATTGAGTTGATGCACATTTTCATCACCCACTACTATGGTCACCGCTTGAACCGGATAGAATGGATTCGGCATTCGGATGAACAGGCGGAGGGATTGATGAAGGAGTTTGAACAATACAACGGTACATTCGCCGAGTTCAATACGACAACCTATTACGGAGTCGATCTCTCCGTGCTTGGCATGTATCGAAAGTATGGACTCACGGAACGTTTGATTGAAATTGGACACCGAATTGAACATGGGCTGTGGAATAACATTGCACTTTATTACAATGCCAACCTGGAGAATCTCTCCGGCCCATTCTCTCGGGCGTACGACATGGAGATGCGAGAACATAGTTCAATCGGTGTATTTATCTATCTTTTGCTTGGTGAAGGGTATGAATATCTGGCAGGCATCAACTGTGAGTCAGGCCATGATCCATTGATTGCGCTCCTTGGGGTAGATGTGCCCGCGGAAGCCGTGCCGTATTTCAAGGCTCATCAAGAAGATCGGCTTGTGCAGAAACAGTTCATGGAACTGTGTGAGCGTAATGATCCAACGTCCAATCGGAATTTGTGTACGGCCAAAGCCTGGATCGGAGAGGATCGGATGATCGGGGCCATGTCGGGGAGTGTGAATACGAACGGACAGATGCATCCCGCTACGATCCACTGGCAGACAGAGACGGGTGAGCGTTATTATCTTCGCTTGATCCGCCGTGAGGTAGGCGAGGGTTGGAACAGTCATCTGCGCGGAGTGACGTTTGACGCGGATCTCACGCCAGATTCGTTAACCATTGATGTGGAACTGGATACGGTGGAAGAGATCGATGTTTATTTTGAAATCAGAGGGCCATCCCTTCGTCAGGAGGATATTACAACAGCGTTATGGCAGTTCCCAGGACTTACGTGTACCGTGAAGGCTGAAGCACCTGAACCATCCGTGTTAACTTACGTGAATCATGCGGAGATCGTCTATCGTTATGTGCCTGGGATGACTGCAAACAAGATGAGATTTGAATTGACTCTCCGTGAAGACAACGGTATGAGGAATAAATAGGTATATAAGATGAACTGAACATTTACACGAGAACGAAGAGTGGAGAACCGATCTGAAGAAGCGGAGCGTTCGCCTGAAAGCTTTCTGCAAGAAAGCTGCATCGGAAGCATAAGCTATCACCGGATTTTTCCCTTTGGAGAAGGGGATCAAAAAAATCTGGGGATAACAGCGATCGGAAGATGGTACTGCAATTGGAGTGATCTAGTGTAAAGTTTATTCGTTCAACTTATATAGATAGAGATAAATGGAATATGAATGGGCGATAGAATGAGAGACAGGAGGACCAATCATGTATACGGACAAGCAGGAATATTCGTTTTCAACATGTTGGAATATCAAACGTCATACGACCGGACAAGGCATGATTGAAGAGATCAAGTCTCTTGGGTTCAGACAGGTGGAATTGAATTACAACGTTACGGAAGAGATGCTGCAGACGATAGAACCGATGATTGAACGGGGAGAGATCGGTGTATCCAGTGTGCATAATACATTTCCACATGTGGCTGATCCAGATTACGGGACGGATTCCGTCCTGCTCGGGTTCGATGATGAACCACGCCGCAAACGGGCGATTGAGCTGTTACTTCGCTCAGCCGAGTACGCACATCGTTATGGGGCCAAGGCTGTCGTTGTACATCCCGGTGAGGTTCCGTTTGAATATAATATAGATGAAGCGTTGAAAAAGATATACCACTATCAAGGACCGGATTCATCGGCATATCAATCTTTATGGCAAGAGATGCTGGAGAAGCGGGAAGATGGCAGCGCACATTACCTGAGCCTTATTCAGGAGAGTCTGGAAGAGGTATGTAACTTGTCGGAGCAGCGGGGATACGGGGTGAATTTCGGTATTGAGACCCGTTCACGCTGTTATCAGATGCCGACTTTGAACGAAGCGGGAACGATTATTGGACAAATGAAGGGCGCGCCGCTTGGTCTCTGGTACGATATTGGTCACGGCATGATGATGGATCGAATGGGGCTGTACGATAATGTACGTCAGGCTAACGCGTTGATTGATCACGTGGTTGGCGTGCATATTCATGAAACCGTAGGGTTATCAGATCATTGGTGTCCATACATCCATAGTAAAGACATGACATTTTTTGATTCGTTTTTGGATATTATCGACCGTTCTCCGGTGAAAGTATATGAGCTGAAAGCCGCGTGCACACCGGAAGAGATTGATGAGAGTCATGGAATAATCACGGCTCGTATTGCTGAACGTCAGCGCGGATAGGGAGCACACGCATCAAGCATGAATGCACCTTATAGGAAAGTAAACCAACAGATAGAGCAGTCCAGAACAAACCTCAAGTTGCATTACAGGGTGTTCTGCCGCTCTTTTGTTGTTCTCGTAAAATGTTCCATGCTTTAGCGTTTCTCAGGGAGTGTTACGTCACCGAGAATCCCTGCCTGATAGCCTTTGACTACAGCACCAATTCTGGACTTAACACCAAATTTCTGTGTAATAGAGGTTATATGATACTCCACTGTACGTTGACTGATCGCCAGATCCTGTGCAATTTCCTTATTGGTCATCTCCAGTGCAATGCGGTTAAGTACTTCCCGTTCAGTTGCTGTGAGAGACTCCTCCAGATTAGGGGATAACATGGTCTCTGGAATAAGAACATGTCCCAACATACTTTGGTGAATGGCGTTGATAATCTGTCCATACGTTGCTTGTTTCGACAAGTAGGCATGGACGCCCAGATCATAAGCTTTTAACTGGAATTCGTGATAGTTGTATCCGGATAACAATATAATTTTGACGGATAACCCGTATTGATCTTTCAATCTTCTCACAACCTCGAACCCGTCAAGCTGGGGCATGCGGATATCCATCACAACAACATCTGGTCGCAACGCCTCTACTTCGGATAAAAAAAGTAATGGATCGCTGAATGTTTTCAGTACCTGTATGCCGGGTTCGCGGTTTAAGCGGTTGTTGAGACCTTCCATGACCAGGGGGTGATCATCAAGTAGTACGACTGTGATTGGCTCGTTCATTGTTCAGTTGCTCCTTTGGTTAAAGGCAAACGGATGTTGATTGAGGTTCCTTTGCCAAGACTGGAATGTATGGTGAATTCTCCACCGAGATGCTGAATGCTGCTTTGTATGGATATCAAACCGAAGTGCCCTGTTGCAGTATCAAATGTGGTATGAACATTAAACCCCAAGCCGTCATCCTCTACTTGTAGAATCAAGTCAGTATCCCTTGTATGTACCTGAATGGAGCAAAACGACGCCTGTGCATGCTTCATCACATTCATAATGAGTTCGCGGACCGTCCGAAAGACGTTGGACTTCAGAGGTTCGTGCTTCAACTCTTCAGAGAGGGCGTTGTAGTTTAGTTCCATTCTGATGCCACTTTGCATTTGAAGTGTACGGATGAGCCATTGCAACGCTTCCTCAAGATCACTTCGATCCATAATATGAGGGTAGAGATCATCACACAATTGGCGTATATCTCTCTGGGAAGCATACAGGCACTCCAGCCAAACAGCCGTTTGATCCTTATGTGTCTCTCCGGTATCGTGTAATTCCTCCAAATCACGAGACAGGAAAATCAGGTTTTGAAGCAGTTGATCATGAAGGAAATAAGAGGTTTTCATACGCTCTGCCTGTTGGGCTTCCATCATAATATCATTGAACTGCCGATGGCGGCGTATCTGGTGTTCATGAAGATCTGTCTGGTCTACACGGTATTCGTATCGCTTCTGCAGATCGGATAAGAGTCTGCCATTGACGAGCATTCGAATCGCTTCCAGCCTGCCTTTATCAATGATATCCTGCTCTTCTGCTGAAAAAAGGGTGCGATTTTCTTTGTGACCAATGCCCAGAAATCCTATCGTCTCCGTGGTGGGTTCACCTGACAGCTCCCAAACCTGCGCCAAATCAACTTTCTGTCGTAAAACTTCAATATCCAACGCCTGAATATCGATATTCTGAATGGAAGCAAAAATCCCTGTGCCTTCCTGAGAATATCTGTGTTTATCATCAATCCATATGACAATTACACCTTCAATATCCAGCATCTTGTGGAACATCTCGGCAAACACGTGAATCATGTCCCGCATGTTTTGCTGCTCAGCCATTCGCACAGTCAACCGGAGTTGCTGGTGTTCCAACCAGTCTTTGTTAAGTTTGTTTTTCTTGCGTGAGCGGGTGAGCGTGTACTGATACACCCAAGTGATCAGCAAAAACGAGACAAACAGCAAGCTGATATGAATTAACGAATGCAGGTGAGAAGCAGCCAGAAACAGTAAAAATACGATTAAAGCATATAGTCCATGAATCATCAATCTTGGCATAACCAGTTTGAGGTCAAGCATACTCCGTTGTACAAGTACATAAGTGAACATCCATGATAAAGGCAGAAATCCAATTAATGTGTACTCTACAGGCAATAATGGTTCACCTTGAAGCAGGGTTGGAATAGCAAAACAGATAATGAAGGGAATCAGGCTAAAAATAATTCCTGTTAACATGAGCAAAAGCTGGTTCTGCTCCTTGCGATTGTAGCTTTTACGATTAACCCATGTCATCCAGATTAAGATCAGAAGGGTTGCACAAAGAATAAAGTTGAGCAGATTGGTTGGACCAGACGGTGCAACAGGAGTACTGACGGTAGTAATGCCTTGATTGAACTGAACAACGGTCATTATCCACTGCTTGATGTACAGAAAGGCAAGGCCAGTAGAGTAGGCAACTGCAATACCTCTGCTGATGAATAGTAACCACCGGAAACGATGCAGGTGGGTACGGAACACAAAAGACACATAAAAAGCAGTTAGACAGTAAGGTAACCATGCGGCACATAAGGCCAGAATATAATTGGATAAAGGCAACTGGGATGTGTATATCGTCAGTATACATATGGCCATGGACAGGTTAAGGAGGTAGAACAGGCGCATCACTCGTGAACCCGGTTGGCTAAACAAGGCATAAGTTCCGGTCAACAATAGCAATAATTCTACTATGGATGAGAAGCCGATGTTGAACCATTCACGTGGTCCAGGCTTCATTGTATGTTGGGATGCCTGACCATGAGAATTCTCAACGCCGATGGTGTAGGCTTCAGTCACTAAGAATACACCTTTTTGATGGAGTAAGCGGACTCCTCCTTCGGGTTCCAGCGAGATAACGGTGTCACCTGATCTAATCCCGGATGTATAAGCTAAACCTTGCGGATCTACATCATGTACTGCCCAAGAATTGGAGGCATTTGGTGTCAACGAAAGTCCGATATAAGGATTCATAAATGAAGAGATATGAATATACGTGGCTGTCAGTATAAAACACAACATCGTTACAAACCACACGAAATTAAATTTAGTTTTCATGAATCTATGTAATGAGAGTCCTAGTCGCATGGTAAAATCATCCGTTCTTATAAAATGCATCATTGGTAAAATGAAGTGGAAAAACAAGCCATGTAGCAATGACATGGCTTGCCGAGCATCACTCTATGTTAATGTAGCAGAGTGCCTAACATTTTGTACATCAAAACTGATGATTCCTGCCTGAGCATAGGCTGCTTCGATCTATAATCCACAGCACCGGTGCTGGATACAGATACTTCAGGACCGTAGAGACCTAGAGCAACTACAAACTGGACACCTTCTTCAGCCCAGCGATCCTGTGAACCGATGAGATCGGCAGTTACGGCAGGTGCGCCAAGGAGTTGTTGTGCCGTTCTTGATATGATCACCGCGGCCTCTTGCCTTGTTATGGCTTGCTCGGGATGGAACAATCCACGAGTATTACCTTGTACAATGCCCAGTTCAAGGGCAGTCTGAATGTAGGCGGCATAAGGACTAGATTGGGTATCTTTAAATTTTGGAGATTGAGCTGAAATGGACATCCCGCTTATGCCCACAACCTGTGTTACAAACTCCCCACGACTTACAGGCTTCTCTGGTTCAAATAGGGATTGATCCTGGGGATACAGGCCAATCTGTGTTAAGCGATAGATGTACGGAGCATAGGGATGGTCTTCTGGCACATCTTCATAAGGCCTGGCTTCTGGCAATTTCTCGGACCAGCTATCTGACTTGTTGTAATAGAAATACGTGATTTCACCTGACTGATTTTTTTTGAAACCAGCAAGCTTTCCGTCCTCATCCATGAACAGCATGTCCTTAACGGGGGTTAAGGTGTGAGTGCCATAAGCATCTATAACCTGAAGACCTTTCTCTGTTGCTGAAATATCATACAACCATGCGGGCAAGCGGATATCCCGATATAGTCCCTCATAGGTACGAAGTGAAGACTCGGGTACGCTATAATTGACATCTTGGACCTCATTACTCGGATAAAAATGATCCATAAATGCTTGGAAAAGCGCTTCTCGCACATCTGGTCCATCACTGTTGGAGACGATAAATAGTCCAGTCTTCTCGTTAGGTAACAGCCACAGATTGGAGTGGAATCCGTCAAGATCGCCTGCTTTACTCACGACTTTACGTCCATGATTATACTGCGAATAGGTGGATTCGAATCCGTAACCTGTTCCAGGTATATCCGGGTGTATGGAGACATCCAACGTTTGCATCGCTTGGACGGATGACGGTTCTAGTATACGTGCACCCTGGTACGAACCTTGATTGAGCTGCGCAAGCATAAAGTGGGCCATATCCCGTCCAGTTGTAATTAATCCGCCCTCAGGGGAGCTGTCCGGTATATTGGGATATTGCGGAAGCTCTTGTCCTTCAGCGCCATAAGGAGTTGCGAGTTTACTCAGCGTGTCTTTGCTTAGTGTAAAATGGCTATCCGACATATCAAGGGGGTTGAATATATGCTGTTGTACATAAGTCTCAAACGGAAGTTTGGACTGTTTCTGAACAATGTAGCCCAAGAGTGCATAGCCGTAGTTGTCGTAACGGAAAACTTCTCCTGGATTGCGAACAACGGACGGTTTGTTGTCTTGGATGAATTGCTCAAGCGGATAAGAATGATTCAACTCCCTGGGTATAGTTGCTGCATCTGTGAAATCAAACCCGCTGGTGTGGGTCATTAGATGTTCCAATGTTAACGCTGTTCCGGTGTGGTTGGTCAGATTAAGACCATCTGTGTATGCGCTGATATCCTGATTAAGTTTTACGTTACCTTGCTCGGTCAATTGCATAATAGCGGTTGCTGTCAGCGTTTTGGAGATGGAGGCTACACGGAATAGAGTGGAGTCGGCGTCGACGGGGATTTGTTTTTCCACATTGGCATAACCATATCCTTTATTCAAAACGATCTGTTGATCGTGAACAACGGTGACTACCGCACCTTTCAGAGCAGACTTCACTTCAGGTTGGGCGAAGAATTGATTGATGAACGATTCAGTTTCCTGAGGACTTACCTGATGAAGGGGGAGACTGCTTTCAGCTGATACACTGGTCATCGTGGTGAAACTTAGAGATGCAACCAGGAGGATGTTGGCTACGGCACGTTTCCAATTAGGATTTGATTTGTAGCTGTGTTGTTGTTGTCGAGTTGGACATGTTGCTACGTGAGATTTCATGAAATTCTCCTTTGAGTTGAGATATGTTCGTTCTCTTTCATTTAAGTACATCTATAATCTATCAGTTTGAATGTAATGGCGATTCCGTAGTACGCACTTATTATGGCAGGACTTCCGCAAACCTTTTTGCGTGATCCCGCAATTGTGGAGGATGAAGAGTGAGTTTTGAATAATCTTGAATATATGAAAAGAGGTATTTGTCATGATGACCCAACGGGGGTCTCGACAAATACCTCTTTTTGTTTTGTCTTCTTATTTTCCATGCAAAGCGACATCGTGCAAAGGAATTGGGAAGTAGATTTTATAAAACTACGCGTACATCCGTCGTTCAAGTTCAGCATAGGCAATCGCAGGATCATCACTGGAATTGTCAATATAAGCGACGGATGAAGCAGGGAGGGGCCAGGCTATTTCTTTACGGACGAGAGAAGCTGTGAAGGCATCCCAGTTAGCTAACTTCCATTCATCTAGGGGGGATTGTCTCGCTGTGATCCGTTTGTGATACAACGCTTCATTCTCAAGATAAATATAGGCAACCCGCACATCCGTATCTTTCAGAGAACGTCCAATATGTGCGAGTTCCTGCTCGATCCAGTCAGGGGTAACGATTTCTTTGGTAAATGGCCCCACAACGATCGTATCGATACCCAACTGAACGTTATCCAGAGCGGCGTCCATCGTAATGCGGTACCCAAGATCACGGCACAACCTTTTGTATTCAGGTGAATCTCGGTCGGATGGATCAAGTCCCTGAAGGGTCATGATCGCCTCAGCCGCGGGACGAAGCAGAATATCCATATCGAAGAAAGCAGCTTTATGTTTACGGGAAAGGGCTTTGGCTAGTGTGGTCTTGCCACTTCCGGCCCCACCGAGAAAGAAAATTAGTTTGCTCATGAATGTAATGCCTCCTTTAATTAGATTCAAAAAATAGGATATGTAAATGAAAAATACACAAATATATAGATTCGTCATTAGAAAATGAAAGGACTTGTTTATTTTAACATAAATAAAGAAGCTTGTTGGCTAGACAGAAAAGGAAGGATAAGGTAATATCATACCTAGTTGTTCTATGCATAGGTTTCCGATGTATGTGAAAAGAAGAGATTTAAAAATGTATTTTTCGAAATCTAAAAACTCTTGCTAAATGAATTGAAAAGGAAGGAGTGAGCGCGTTGCAGGTTAACAAACAAATGATTAAAGGCAGTACCGAAACATTGATTCTGACCCTGCTTCAGGAACGACCGTTGTACGGATATGAATTAATCAAGGAACTACATCGTCAATCCGAGGGTGTGTTTAATCTGAAAGAGGGCACGTTATATCCCATTTTGCATGCTATGGAGATTGAAGGTTGGGTAGAGTCGTACTGGATGGAGGTTGAAGGTCGTAAACGGAAATATTATTCGATTCGTGACAAGGGCATGGAGGCCTTACAAAGTAAAAAAGCAGAATGGAATATGTTCCGTAGAGCTGTGGATCGGGTGCTTGGGGAAGGAGGCCTGACATGACAAATCGACATAAGCGAATTCAGCATTATCTTGATCACATGTGTGTTCAGGTTAAAGCTCGCGAAGTACATAACGACCTGCGTGATGAGTTGGGAAACCACATGGAAGAGATGATTTTGGATAAAAAACAAGAAGGTTATACAGAGGAAGAAGCAATTGCATATGCCATTGAACAGATGGGTGATCCCGCTGTCGTAGGCAAGAGTATGCACCGATTGCATCGCCATCGTATGCATTGGGGCATAGTGTCTGGAATCATTGTCTTGGCTACAATCAGTCTGATACTGATGTGGATTTTTACGACTAATACGACACAAGCAAGATATCAATATTTATACAGCTATCATGTGAAAAACACCGTTGTTGGATTAATGATGATGTCTTTCTTTATTTTCTTTGATTACCGCAAATGGAAAAAAGCTGCCTGGTGGATTTATATTTTGTTCAATGCCCTGTTGTGGATCAATCCGATGCTATCTTCAGCCTACAATGGTGTAGACAGGTACTTGTCATTACCATTCGGCTTTGTACTTGATGTAACCACGGTTTCAATGTGGATATTGCCTCTCGCCATAGGTGCAATTATGCTGGATAAACTTCGAACAAGTTGTAGTATACAGTCAATACTAAGTTACATTGCAATGGTGGCATTACCGGCAGTGCTCTTGTTTCAAATATCGGATTGGGTTCGCATGTTATTGTTTGGTATCGTATCTGTAATTTTATTTGGCTGGATTACACGTAAATGGTTGTATATGATCATCGCTGCAATAACTACTGGAAGTCTGTCACTAATATTGTTGCTTTTCATGGATGAATACAGACGTTTGGATAGATTCTCTGTCGTGTTCAACCTTCAGGATGACCCCAATGGAAATGGTTTTATGTATAATTCGATTATGGATATCGTGCGAACAGCCGGATGGTGGGGCAATGGACTAGATACACGGTTTGACCTGATCAAAAGTAATTATTTCGATTTTCCCGGTGTAATGCTTATTGATGTGTTTGGTTGGTCTGCAGGCATACTCTTGTTGGTAGGTATTTTCTGGTTTGTAAGTAGTATGGTGAAAATACTCCCTCGTATTCGGGATGATTATGGTCGCATGATCATCTTGAGTGTCACTACGATATTGTCTTTGCAGATGATTTATTCTCTTGTAGTAATTACTGGTAAGGTTCCAATCATCAGCATTGCTTTTCCTTTCATTGGATATGGCACTCATCTGATCTTTGAATATGCCATGATTGGATTACTTCTTGGGGTATACCGCCGTAAGGATACTATTTCGAAGAAAAATGAAAAAATACGGCAGAAGGTGGACGCCGACCTACTGACCAATTCATAGGCATCCAAAATCATTACCGCATCTTGAAATGAAAGTATTATTATGCTCGTTTAACGAGCATTCACGGAAACCAGATATGACGCAGGTTTACCCAGCCCTGGCTGTTGAAAGATAGACCACGCACGGAAGGCAGATAAGCGGTTTCTACCGGTTTTTCGGATAAATGGAACAGTAAATTCTGACCAACCAAAAATTGCTCAATTCGATCTAATTCACAAGTTCGATCCGCAGCGATGGGAGAGGCGACGATGGTTTGTAAGATCTCATGGATCGTTATACGAGCAGAATCTTCCAGATGCTCAGATAACGTAGAGTAGAGATCATACCTTCGCAGTTCTTCGTCCCTGTCCCGAATGAGAGAGAAGAGAATCAGATCAGATTCCAGCCGCAGGTTTCCTTTGAACTGCTCCATCGTAGCAGTACGGACGGTACACGAGAAACCGCACTGCTCCAGTATGGACGCCAGATTTTTAGCATCCCTGCGATATTGTGGAATGGTTGCAATGTGCAAGGAGATGGGACTGGAGGATACGGAACTTATCGATATATCGCTAAATCCCTCCAAGTGGACCTGGACTTTCTTGGTATTCACCGCACTAAAATCAGTCTCCACGACTTCAGAGTCACCTGCATGTCCGTCATCTCTATACATTCCAGCAAGGCATGACTGAAGGTGTGCTCTTACTTCCGGATCGTTTAACGGTCCGGTTTTGTGCGTATTACATGTGAGTAATTTATGAACCATCACACCTGCACTAATCTGTGTCCAGTCTGCACCCTCAGACGAAGACGGATTATGAACAAGATGAAAGAACGGAGTTTCGATATCTTGGCTATCGTCCATTTTTGCCGAGGCACTCCACGGAATTTGCAGGATATCTACCCGGTCCATATGTGCTCTACCTTGAAAATACGATGAAAAGGCTTCAAGTCTGCACAAGTGATCATCCCAGGCGGTGACCTTGAACGGTCCCGTCCCAACAGGTTTTTGCATCCCATGTACATCACCCGAATGCTTCATCTTATGTTCGTTTGTTCCTGGTGAGGGTACAATCGCTGCACGACTTGTTGTCAGGAAGGACAAAAACAATTCATGAGGATCTTTAAGCTGGAAACACACGGTTAAGGAATCGACTGCTTCAATAGATAGAATCTGTTTACTTACATCACGGTACAGTGTCCGGCGATCTGTAGATTGCAGCCGTTCAAACGTATGCACTATATCATGGGCCGTCAACAACTGACCATCGTGAAATGTAATACCTTTTCGCAAATAAAAGATCCAGGTCTTTCGGTCTGCACTGACATCCCAGGTATGAGCGAGACAGGGAAGAATCTCTCCCTTTTCGCCCCGCTGGACCAACCCATCAAAGACATGGCTGGTAACAAAGGATTCAGCTAATAGATTAATGTACAGCGGATCAAGCGCATGAAGCTGTTGGCGCAGGGGCAACCGAAGCGTATCAATCTGCTCATTATTAGTGCCGGCTTCCGTATGATGTCCTGAATATCCAAGCAACCACTGGTTTAGATGATCCTGCATGATTGTTGAACTGGAGAATGCGCTCACCTGCTCGGCAGCTTCCTGCAACTCCCGGCGATTCATGGCCTGCATCATATATTCTGCGGCGATTTGATCAGCCGGAACAAGCAAAGTCAGTGAAGAGCGCCGACCCCGGCCACGCTGGGAAACCCAACGAATCCAGTCATGTGCAACCATCTTTTTGACAATCGTTAACGTATTGCGGTGTGTACAATTTAGCAACTCAGCGAGATCGGCGAGTGTAAGTTCATGTTCTGTATGGTGACCGTAATGACGATGTAACAGCAGATATTGCTGATGTAATTTCAAGTGTTGATTCCCTCCTGGAGGTGAACTCTGACGTATTCCTCTAAAATAAGAAGTTTTGTCGATTTTAATTTCTATTTATATTCCTATTTTATCATCTAGAATATAGCATAGAAAGGTTAATGGAGGTTTTTCCCATGATTGATAAAATAATGGCTTCACCGCAACGCGCTCTAATCACGCTACTGTCTGCATGGATGTTGGCGATCATTCACCAGTATTTATTCTATGGTAATGAGATTGGCGTATCGTATCCTATCTTTGTAATTCTCTTTTATGTGTTCATGTATCTGTTTGCAAGGGATCGCATGAGGTCTTTCAAGTTCATTGATGCTTTTGTAGCGGCTGTAGTGCTATTGTTGTCGCTAACGTTTCTGTTATACGACAATGAACTGCTGTATGTTCTTAATTTTCTGGTCATACCTGGCGTAGTTATCTTACATATGACGTATCTGATGGGCAGAAAACAGAAGCAGTGGTGGGAGATTGGCTTGATTGGTACGGCTATTGACCACTTGCTACCTCAAGCCATACGTCATTGGGGGACTGTTGCTGCTATTGCTGTGAGAGCAGGCGGGCGTGGCATGGGCAAATCCCAGAAAACAGTTGTTTTCAAAGTACTCATTGGTCTTGTGGCGTCCTTGCCTATCCTCATTGTAGTCGTTGCATTACTGTCCTCTGCTGACGGGGTCTTTGATCAGTATTTAGCCGGTTTTCCGGAGTGGCTGAATCAATTGGCTTTTACTCCAGGGATACCAAGAATCATCTGGATTGTCATCGCAGGTGTATTGCTGTTCGGTTATGTATGGGGATTTGTACAGCCAATGCAATATGAGGCAGAGAAGAGAGCGAATGCACATTGGAAAAATGGAGCAGCATCCACGGTTGATAAGCGTGATCACACCTATATATTCTCTCCTGTGGACCCGGCCACTGAAGGTAAGGTTACCAATAAGATTACACCCGAGCCCGAACGCACTCCGGTTCAGCGGGAACCATTCAGATTGGACCCCATCATTGTGGGGACGATGTTGATTGTCATTAACTGTGTGTACGTTTTGTTTGTACTTGTACAGTTTTCGTATCTGTTTGGTGCAGGAGAGGGGCATCTTCCGGTAGATCTGTCTTACGCAGATTATGCGAGAAGTGGATTCGCAGAGTTAATTCTCGTCACAGGTATTAACTTCTTTATTCTTATTGTTGCTTTGCAGTATACCCGTTCGAGTGGCAAAACGGGTTCCATCGTGCATCAGGTACTTCTCTTGATTCTGGTCAGTTGTTCAGCAATTATGTTGTATTCCGCGTTTATGCGCCTGAATCTGTATGAGCAGGCATATGGATATACGTACATCCGCTTCCTGGTACACGCATTCATGATCTTCCTCGCACTCCTGTTGCTGATTGCTGGCCTTCGTATACGCTACACGTCAATACCGCTGATCCGCTGGTATATTGTGCTAGCGCTCACTGCATATGTTGCTGTCAACTATGTGGGCATGGATAAACGGATTGCCGAGCTGAACATAGAACGTTATCATCAGACTGGCAATATTGATGCAACCTATCTGGCAAGTCTGTCGGCAGATGCAGTTCCGTTACTTCGAGAGTTTGCTCAGGAGGAGTATCCGGATCTCAAGAGGGAAATGCTGGAACGTCAAGCCTACCTGGACGTGGATGCATCAGATCGTTCATGGCCTTCTTATAACGTGGCAAGACACCGAGCTGAGCTAGAAATGTCCAAATTGAGAACGGAATAGCTGAATAGTAGTTGTTTTCACGTACGGATTTATGCAAAAGCAATATGTAAGTGTTATAATATAAAAACTAACCTATAAAGGGGGTGAATCCCTTGTTTGAACTGCAGGAGTTATTACCATATTTATTCTCGATTGGACTCATCTTCACCGTCAGTTATGCCTATATTGCCCATCTTCATTGTGGCATGACAGAGTACTGGATGGAAGGTGGCGCCGGTGGTGGACTTGAACCTGTACTTCCCGCCCTGTGTTTGGACAGACAGCACAGACAGGAAGACTGGAGCCGCATGATTAGACGAAGAGAAGCGCCCGATGAAGATGAACCAGATTGTCATTCCTCGTTGAACGATTGGTCAACAAATCAACGAGGAGGATATATATGGAACATAAGACCAACAAGGGATTCACTTTTACTTCGGGCAAGGGACGGATCTATGGCCTGATTGCCATTTTGTTTGCAGTCATGCTGCTTGCCGGATGCAGCAACAACGTGTCGGAGATTACTTCATCGACACCGGGATTTTTTAATCACTACATTGTATTTCCACTGTCGTATCTGATTCAGCATATTGCCACGATATTTAACGGAAGCTACGGGGTCGCGATTATCGTGATTACGCTGGTCATTCGTTTAGCATTGTTGCCCTTGATGATGCGTCAAGCCAAGTCCCAGCAGGGAACACGAGTCATCATGAACGTCATGAAACCCGAGATGGATGCGCTCAAGAAAAAATATGAAGGCAAAAATGATCCTGCTGATAAGCAAAAGCTGTCTCAGGAAACGATGGAGCTATACAAGAAACATAAGTTTAATCCGTTGAACATTGGTTGCTTGCCGATGCTCATTCAGTTGCCTATACTTTCAGGTATTTACACAGCCATCCGACTTACACCGGAGTTGTCCTCCCACTCGTTCTTGTGGTTCAAACTGGGAGCGCCGGACTACGTACTCGCTGTGGTGGTTGCGGTCATATATCTGATTCAAGCTAAGGTATCACAAGCCAACATGGCGCCTGAGCAGCGAAAACAGTTCGCCATCATGGGATATCTCTCCCCATTGATGATGGCATTCTTTTCTCTTACAGCTCCGGCAGCAATGCCGCTCTACTGGACCGTTGGGGGTTCGTTCCTGGTACTACAGACATTATTGTTCCGTAAAATGTACCCGGTGGAACACCCACAGGAACCTGTGGTTGTGGAAGTAAGTAAGAAAAAGAATAAAAAATCCAGCTCCGCCAAACCTTCTCGGAAACCTGCAAAGTCTTAATAAATTTGGTCGCAGGTGACAAGAGAAACATGGTGACTACGTAATCTTGTTAAATACAAAAAACATAATGAAGAAGCCTGATCCATATGGATCAGGCTTCTTTTTATACTCTCAGGTGTTCCTTTTTAGTTTTTTACGAAAGCGGATGGAAAGCATAACGTCCACTGCCTGTTCCCCAATATCACTTAATGATATATACTTACCTGATCAAATGTGATATTGATAATCAATATCAATTATTAAGTGATGTATACATTGGAAAAAGTGAAACGAGGAGTGCGGGTAGATGCAAGAGGAAGAAGCAAGACAGGGATTTACACCAGAGATGATTGATATGATGGCCAGTATCTGGACACGTTCGATCATTACATTAATAGATGTACGCTTTCAGAATGTAGCGTCCCAATACCCGTTGGAGCAATATAAAATACCTAGTAGCATGTTTATCTATGCATATGGGGGAGAAGCGCAAATCCAACTGAATGAAACCACATTTGCAATGGAACGCTTCGGTTTAGTTCACGGCGGGAAGGGGAGCCTGCTCAGTATTACACCTAAAGAGGAAATGGTGAAGACATTTATGGTGTTTTACAGAGCAGAATCACCTCTCTTTTTCAAGAAACATCTGCAACAATTACTGGAGCAAGTGAATCCATTTGTTCAACAGTTTGGTTATACGCCAAGTAATCCTATCTTGCTACGCGATTGGTTCCAACGGATGATGAATGGCTGGAAACGTGGCAAGGCGATGGATCAGCTACAGGCCAAAAGTTTTTTATATCAATTGATTCATGAGGTGTACAGGGATTTGGAGGGTGGTGAGATTCGGTATCTCCAGCCAGATCCAGCCTGTTCTGCCAAGGTATATCTCGATAAACATTACAGGGAGCCGATTATGTTCCAACAAATTGCCGATATGTTTGGGATCAGTGGTGGACAATTGACGCGGTTGTTCAAAAAAAGGGAAGGGATGAACTTACAGGAGTATCTCATTCAGAGAAGGATTGAAGCAGCCTGTCATGATTTGAAACATACAGAAGCGACGGTTAAAGAAATCGCAACGGGAGCTGGTTTCACAGATGAGAAAAACCTGTTCCGCATGTTTAAGAAGCATTACAAGATGACACCAAGTGATTATCGGAAAATAAACGCACTATCCATGCAGGTTGATGGTATTGATAATGATTCTCATCTCCCTTACGATGAGAGGGAACTAGCGAGTCTAGTCAAGACTTATAGAGATGGGGAATCAATGATGTTTGGAACATTAAGAAGTAAAGAAATGATTTTGGCGGCGGCGATAAGCATGATGCTCTTATTGACGGCATGTACGTCGGGGACGCCAGCGAATAATGGGGGAACGGCAAATACAACACCTGCTCAGACACAGCAGGCGACACAACAGGAAGGTTCGGAGACAAAAGCTTCAGAAGCAGTCTCGCAGACCAGAACGATATCCACAGTTAAGGGTGATGTTGAGGTACCTAATAACCCTCAGCGAGTTGTAGTTGATTATTTGGTTGGTGATGTCGTAGCCCTAGGTGTAACTCCTTTAGGTGTGGCTAGAGCTGCACGGGGGGAGACAGAGCCTGTTTATGCTAACCAGATTACAGACTCCATAAAAGTAGCCATGGAGCCGGAAGATATCATGACGCTTGAGCCTGATCTTATCATTTTGGCATGGAGCGATGAGTCGTATGATGATTTATCCAAAATTGCCCCGACCATTTATGTTCCCTATGGTGATATGACTACAGAAGAGCGGATACAATTTATTAGCGATGTTTTGAACAAACAGGAAGAGGCTAAGGATGTTTTGAATGCTTATTCCGGAAAAATCGAAGAAGCAAAGCTAGCCTTTCAGAATGCGGGCCTATCCGATGTAACGATTACGGTTGGAGAATTCAGTGATAAAAGTAACTACATAGCTGGAGCCAAGCATGCCGTTGGCGAGCTTGTTTACGATGAACTTCAATTGCAGGCACCTTCAAAAGTCCAAACGGATATTATCGATGCAGATAAATATTGGGGCGATGTCTCCATGGAAGTATTACCCGCTTACTCTGGGGATTATATGATCTTCTTAGGAGATGGAAACGTTGCTTCTGATAATGCAGTGTGGAATGCCATACCTGCTGTGCAACATGATCGGATCGTAAAGGTAGATTCTTCGCTATCTTGGTCCACCGACGTAATGACTTCCAGTGCATTGATTGATTATATTGTTAGTCAATTGCTGGCATTAGCTAAATAAGAGTTAAAACGAAATTTTAATTGAGCACTCCAAATTTTCAAACATGACCAGTCGAATTTATGGACGTTACTATCCATATTCGTTTGGATTGTCAATAGGTGATGAAAGGGAAACGAGATGAAAAGCAAGCCTGAACAAAAACGCCGTGGGGCGATGAACTTCACCATGTACATGGTAGTAGGGCTTGGATTAACGGTTCTCATGTCGGCGGCATCAATTATGTTTGGTGCTGCTGATATGAGGTTAGCAACGGTATGGGAGGCTATTTTCCGATTTGATCCAATGCTCACTGAACATCAAATTATTCAAACCATGCGTCTTCCGCGTACTGTAGCTGATCTGATCGTTGGGTGCAGCCTTGCGGTATGTGGCGCTATCATGCAGGGGACAACGCGTAATCCGCTGGCCGACTCCGGGCTGATGGGGATTAGCTCTGGCGCAGCATTTGCAATTGCACTATGCCTGGCCTTTCTGCCGGGTTATTCGTATTGGCAGATGATGATGTTCGCTTGTCTGGGAGCAGCGATCGCCACCGGTATGACTTACTTTACCGCGTCATTGGGCAATCGCGGAATGACGCCTCAGCGACTTGTACTGGCAGGTCTGTCTATTTCAATGTTGTTTGGCGCACTCAGTCAGTACTTGGCGATCAATTATAACCTGGGCCGAGCATTGACATTCTGGACAGCAGGTAGTACAGCGGGGGTCAAATGGGGAGAATTGCTGATTATCTCACCGCTCTTTGTTGGTGGTATACTGCTGGCACTGGCGCTGTCCCCTTCCGTTACATTGCTCAGTTTGGGAGATGATGTGGCAAGTGGACTCGGCATTCGTAGCGGACTGGTCAAGATTTTGTCGACAATTATTGTACTTGTGCTGACTGGATTGGCTGTTGTTGTGGTTGGCCCGGTTGGTTTTGTGGGTCTGATTACCCCGCATATTGTGCGATATATGGTAGGTGTCGACTATCGATACATTATTCCGGCAGCGGCTTTATATGGTGCGTTGCTGACCGTATCGGCCGATTTGGCTGGACGTTTGATCAATAAACCGTTCGAAACACCGATTGCCATTATATTTTCTATCATTGGTGTGCCGTATTTTCTCTTCTTGGCTCGAAGACAAAGGAGGGAATATGAATGATCAAGCGGCGTTATACGATGAAACGAGGCATTATCATCAATGTAGTGCTTATGGTGCTCATCCTTGTGTTTGCGATCATTAGCATGAATTCTGGCAAGATGAATCTTTCACCGCTAGAAGTGCTGAACGTTCTCGTGGGAAACGGTACCGATAAGCAAAATCTGATTGTGTTTGATTTTCGTTTGCCTCGAATTGTCCTTTCGATTTTGGTAGGTCTGGGAATGGGAGCGGCCGGGGTCGTGATGCAGAGTTTGCTGCGTAATGACATGGCTAGTCCGGGAACTCTGGGAATTAGTTCGGGATCGGGTTTGTTTGTCCTGTTCTTTGTTGTATTCATTGCATCCACAGGCAAGAGTTCCTTTATTGCTCTGCCTCTGTTGGCTTTTGTTGGCGGACTATTGGCAGCGGGGTTGATCTTCTTATTATCGTATCGCCGCGGACGAGACATCTCACCAATCGGTTTGATCTTGACCGGGGTAGCGCTAGGAAGCGGGTACGGGGCGCTGACAACCTTCTTGACACTCAAGCTGGATGATTCGCAGATGAACTTCATGTTGTATTGGCTGGCGGGGAGCCTATGGGGCGATGATTGGGGTTATATTTCCATACTGACACCATGGGTCTTGATCTTACTCGGCTATATTTTTTACAAGGCTCGCATACTGAATGCCCTCCATTTGGGCAATCAGACAGCACAGGGGCTTGGTGTTTCCGTGAAGCGACAGTTCTTGGGGTTGTCAATCGCTGCTGTTGCTTTATCCTCTGGCAGTGTAGCTGTGGGAGGAAGCTTCTTTTTCGTTGGATTGATCGCTCCGCATATGGCCAGAAAACTGGTCGGTCCCGATCACAAATTGCTCATTCCGGCTGCCAGCTTAGCCGGGGGACTAGTCGTGGTGTTGGCTGACACGATTACGCGCACGGTTAGCCTCGTAGGAGATGTGCCGACAGGAATCGTAATTACAGTCATTAGTGTTCCATATTTTCTTTATTTACTAGCAAAATCCAAATAACACATAAATGATATGGTCTGAATTTTTTTGTGGAAAACGGCTTCGCAGGACTGCGCGTTGCATTTTAAGCAGAGTGCAAGATAACAAAAGTTCAAACAACGAAGTTACCCTGTGTTACCGCTATGCTTCTTAATTAATAGCATATAGAAAAAGATGCCATTACGAAGATATCGTATTGGCATCTTTTGATTTTTTCTAATTATTTGATAGTCAAGTGGATTACTGGAAAATTACATCAGGATTTATATGGCAGGCTCATCCGATAGCTGGAAACGGGAAACGAAATACCAGATGAGCTCGCGACGGGAGGATACCTTGGTTTTGGCGAAAATGGATTTCAAATGATCCTGAACGGTGTAGACAGAAATATGCATCGCAGCAGCAATTTCCTTGGACGAATAACTGCGGAGCACATATCCGAGAAGTTCCCGCTCTCGACTGGATAATCCATGGCTTTCAGCGAGCAAGGGCAGTAAATCCTGTGGCATCGCCTGCTCCAAACGGATAGCAATCTGATCCGGCCCTGTAAGCTGTTGCATGAGACTGGCATGAAGTATGAGGTAACGCCCATCCGGAAGTTGGATACAAACTTTGGAGGGTGGGTCGGTTGCAATCTGAGTACCCACGACCAGTTCTGCCCGATTCTTGCGCTGCAAGTGGGAACTCACTGCACGTACCGGACGGGGCAACACATCCGGCCCTACATGTTCCAGCATACGTAATTGGGACAGCCAATATTGAGCGGAGGCGTTCAGGGATAAGAGCTGGAACGTGTCTGAGGTGATCAAAATTCCGGGTTCCTCGGGACTTTCACTCGTGATCTCATCGATCAGTGTCAGGCTCGTGGACCGCAGCATCGATGCAATAGAAGCGGTCCAGGACTGAATCATCATCCGCTCCTCTTCTGTAAAGACAGCACTTTCTGTCTTACGATATAGGGTCAGATATCCCCAGCAAGCGTCTCCACTGACCAATACAGCACGTAGTTCATCACCAAACCCCGCTGGCTGAAGAATGTTGATATAACGTGGGCTTTGTTCAAGCTGTGAGTTCATGGACGTATGAAGTGTAGCTGTATGCTCACCGCTGCGAATTAATTCAGCGTATTTATGTATATCTTCTTCCATGTATTCATTGATGAATAACCGATCATGAATGGCCTCAATGCCATCTTCTGTCACGGCTCCTGTGGAGAGAAGAGTCATAGGATCAACGGTAGTGAAACAGTATGCATCGTAAGGTATAACAGTATGGATCTGCTTGAGAACAGCTTCCCGATAGGTATGTGAGGTCCAGGTTCCTTTTTCAAGAGAAGTGATAAGTCTGTGGTTCCGATCAATACGTGATGTCAACAAGATTACTCCTCTCTCTGTGCGCATATCCCAATGTTCTGGGATTGTAGGCTCGCCGTATCCTTCTATAATGAAATTAGACGAACAACGAGTCAAGTCTAACTTCAATTCAAGAGGAGTGCGGTGTCTATGAATCACAATCCATCACCAATGAGCTGGGAAACAGCAGATGTTCATCGTTACGAACAATCGATAGCCCTGAAAATTCCGGGTTATTCTCATATGCATGATCTAATGGAACGGCTGCTTTCAGCATCTTTTGCAAATAACAACGATATTCATATCCTTGTTGCCGGAGCAGGAGGGGGAAAAGAGATTGCTCTGCTCGGATCACGTCATGCCGGTTGGACATTGACTGGAGTAGATCCTTCACAGCCGATGCTGCAACTTGCTGAGAAACGAGTCGCGGAAGCAGGCATCGGTTCCAGAGTGAAGTTGCAATCTGTCACGGTTGAAGAATTGCCGGAGGATATTGTATATGATGGGGCGACAAGCATGCTCATGTTACAATTCCTTCAGGGGATGGGGGCCAAAAGAACGTTTCTGACCAGCCTCGCAGCGAGACTTAAACCGGGTGCACCACTGATCATTGCGGCTGTAAATGCCGATCTTCGTTCACCTGCACATCCAATCATGATGCAAGCTTGGAAGGATCACATGTTGAGTGTGGGCGTCCTTCCAGAAGAGTGGGAGCGCTTTGCTGCTTCCCTGGGCCGTGAATCCGATCCAATATCCTCTGAAGAGATGACTCAGCTACTGACCGAATGCGGTTTCTCACATATTACACGTTACTTCGGGGCGTTCTGGGTGGAGGGGTATTATGCAATTCGAAACTAGCATGAAGCCTATGAAAGATCAGATCTGGGTGGTTGGTGGTTATGGTCAAGTGGGGCAGATGATATGTACTCAACTGGGGAAATTGTTCCCGGGTAAAGTATGGGCTGCGGGTACACGCATGAACCGTGCGGAAGAGTTCAGCAGGTCTACAGGTGGTGCTGTGCTACCGCTTCAACTGGATGTAACAAAACCTGTGGAGCCTTCCATGTTACGGCCTGTGAAGCTGGTCATCATGTGTGTGGACCAGAGCGATACCCGGTTTGTTGAAGCCTGCGCAAAAGCCGGAACCGATTATATTGATATTTCTGCAAAATATGATTTTCTCGCTCAGGTTGAACAGCTGCACACCAAAATGCAACGTTCCAAATCGACCGCGATCCTCAGCGTTGGATTATCACCTGGAGTGACTAATTTGCTTGTGCGCGAAGCGACCATGCATATGGATCAGGTGGAGGAAGCAGACATTACCGTCATGCTGGGACTTGGAGAGAAGCACGGAAAAGCTGCCGTGGAGTGGACCGTTGATCAGATGAATGCCACTTACCAAGTGATGCAAAAGGGCAAGCCTGCTGAGGTACAAAGTTTCGGAGATGGCAAAAGGATTGATTTTGGAGCAAAACTTGGGCAGCGGAAGGCCTATCGATTTAACTTTTCGGATCAGCATGTGGTTGCTCGGACGTTACGTATTCCAACCGTATCTACCAGACTCTGTCTGGACTCCCGCTGGATCACAAGATCTATGGCAATCTCCAAACGTGCAGGGTTGTTTTCGTTACTGCGTATCCCGTCTATTCGGAATGGAACGGTTAAGGCATTTGGCCTTATTCCTGGGGGAGAACCGATGTATGCAGTCAAGGTCGATGCCGTAGGATGGGAAAATGGTGAGCAAATCCGCGTCGAACAACTACTGGTCGGTGCAAAGGAAGCCGATGCAACAGCAGCTGTAGCTGCAGCCGTGGCAGAACGTGTGTATAAAACAGAGTTGCCACATGGTGTGTTTCATATTGAACAGTGTCTCTCTTTGCAAGACATTCAGGATGCACTTCATACGCCACTAAAGGTGACGACCAAGATCACCTAGTTTCATGTTCTTTTGCTGAGAACCTCCGATCTGCTATGATGGAACAATAATCATGGCATGAATGGAGGGAGATCATGAACTGCGTTGCTGTATTACCTTATTACAAAGTACAGAGAGAAGTGACGGGTCTCGCCCAAGAGATTGAGATGAATGCCCGCTCCATGATTCTGTATTCAGATAAAATCGTGACCAAATACCGCGAGTTCAACATCACGGAAGTGTTTGATATGTCATTTCGCCGTATGGGTGATGAAGGTGGATTTTTCTATTTGCACACAAGCACAGGAGTATATCCATATATGGTCGAAATCGACCCGAAACCGTTTATACAACATTTCAGAAAGATGACGATCCAAAAATTAAAATGACTTGACCTTGCCGTTACGTGAAGGCTTACCCTCGGATATGGCAAGAACCATAACCAATTCAGAGGAGCCGTGAATGTAATGAGTATACTGATTCAGCAAGCTACGATCCTAACGATGAAAGATGCCGATGCCCCCTTTACGGGGGATATTCGTGTTGAGGGTGATCGCATTACTCATATTGCTGATCACATTGTGCCTCACCCCCAAGATGAGATTATCGATGGACGCAATAAGGTTGCCATGCCAGGACTGATTAATGCCCACCAACATACACCGATGAGTCTGCTCCGGGGATTCTCGGATGATCTGAAGCTGATGGACTGGCTCGAACGCAAAATGCTGCCTGCTGAAGCACGGATGAACCCGGAAGACATCTATTGGGGTGCCAAGTTATCCATCGCCGAGATGATCCGTTCGGGTACCACTGCGTTTGCGGATATGTACATTCATATGAATGAGATTGCAGAAGCGGTTAAGCAAACGGGTATGCGGGCATCGCTTACACGTGGGATGGTATTCATGGAGGATGATGGGGGACGCAGGTTGCAGGAAGCGATCGATCTTGTGCAACGCTGGTCTGGAGCGGCCGATGGGCGGATTACAACCATGTATGGACCCCACTCACCCTACACTTGTCCCATGGAGCCACTACGTGAAGTCATTGCTCTGGCTGTCAAGGAGGATATCCCGCTACATATTCATCTGGCTGAGACAAAGGAAGAAGTTGTGAAGATTCGTGAGCGCTATGGCTTGACTCCGACGGAGTATTTGGAAGAGGCGGGTATGTTCGAACAGGCACATGTGTTGCTTGCGCATGGTGTACACCTCAATCGCAGGGACATCGGCAGATTGAAGGGCATGCGCGGCGGTGTAGCACACAATCCAGTCAGCAATCTGAAGCTGGGCTGTGGAATTGCTCCAATTACCGAGATGTTGGCTCAGGGAATTAACGTTGGAATCGGAACGGATGGAGCGGGAAGTGCCACAACCGTGGATATGTTCGAGGAGATCAAAGCCGCGACCTGGCTGCAAAAGCTGGATTATGGCGACCCAACTCGCTTGCCAGCCAAGGACGTACTAAGCATGGCTACACGCGGAAGTGCTAGTCTACTTGGTCTACAGGATGAAGTGGGGATGCTTGAGGTGGGGTGCAAAGCTGATCTGATCCTGATCGATCTGGCGAAACCACATCTTCAACCGGTACATGAGGTAGAATCGTTACTGGCTTACAGCGTAAATGGGGCGGACGTGGACACCACGATTGTGAATGGTCAGATCCTCATGAGAGGCAGAAAGCTGCTCACGATCGATGAGGATGAACTTTACCGTGAGGTGAAGGTTAGAGCCAAACGGATTGTTGAGGGAATTTAATTTTAGGTGAATATGATCCGAACTGGAAAATGATTTGTGTTCAAAACGCTATGGAGGCATACTCCATGGCGTTTTTTGTCGAATTACAACTGGAAATAGTTCCATGGTCCTGTTCAGAATCGGTTCAGAATGACTCGTTATACTGAGCATGTAGTTGTTCAAATTTGAAATGTACACGAGGAGGAACATGAATTGAAGGGGAAACAAAACAAAAAACGGCTTAAGCCGATATTGAAAAAAAGCATGTTGACTGCACTCGGGTTGGGCATTGCATTGCCTATAGGTGGAACGCTTTCCCAAGCTAACGCAGGAGCAATTGGTCCGGTAATAAACATTTCACGACCTGTTCTTAACGATGGTATCCATTGGTTAAATTATTCATCAGAACAAAACGATCCTTCTTTTGTGTCCGGTGTACCCATCGAGGTAACGAACAATATAGTTAGAATCAATTTAAGTACACATTTTCGATCCGATGAGTTTAATATGCTCACAGCCAGTTCAGGTGATAGCAGTATAGCTGAGGTGTATGTAGAAACAAGACAAGATGAAAATATGCCAACACCTACAAGTACATTGGTGGTTATTCCTTACAAGAGCGGCAAAATCAATATCGAATTGAAAGCTAAATATACAGTATCTGATGTACCAGAAACGGTTACGGATAACTTTGAACTTCACATTAGTAAAAAAGGGGATGTAAATGCAGACGGAAAAGTGAATTCTGCGGATGCAGCAGACCTTTTGGAATATCTTCGTAACATGCTAAGTCGCCGCGGCTTTACCTACGTAGAGATGAACCGAATGGACGTGGATCGTAATGCGGAACCCTCTTTGGGGGATATGAATGCGTTGTTAAACGGATATGCCAACAAAACACTTGGCGCGAAAAACAATGACTATGTGTTGACCTTCCAACAAGTGGACGATGCGCCTTATGTGTTGAATGGTCAATTGAAGGATTACATGGAGAACGCAATTGCCACTGATTATGATTTAATGGATGTTGATGGGGATTACATTAATACTCCTTCTTATCAGTGGTACCGCGCAACAGAAGCTTCAGGAGAAGATATGGTTCCAATAGAAGGGGAGACACGAGAACAGCATACCGTTACATCTGAGGACGAGGATCATTATCTTGTGCTCGAAGTGACTACTCATTCCACTTCGGATACGAATACGGAGCCTAGACGAGTATACATTGTTGGAAAAGAAAAAATACAACGCCCTGATTAATTCATATTTTTAATTCAGATAACGAATAACAATATTTTTTCTATCGTTACCATACATTCTACCAATTGATACACACATGGAGGCTAATACATGTTTCAACCGAAAAAGAAACGTCCAAGAATCAGAAGAACAATGTCAGGTCTCATTGCACTGACGCTACTCTCGTCACTCGTATTCCCGAGTGTAGCAGGAGCAGAGCCAGCGGAACCATCACAGGTGCAGTTTGCAAATGTTAGTGTACAGGCAGGGCAGACGGTTCATGTTCCTGTTGCATTGAAAAAATCCCATTTCGGGGTGAAAGCTTATAATATGCAGATTGATTATGATACGTCTGCACTGGAAATTGTTCGGATCACGCCTAAATCTGTCAACGTCATCAGCACATCCCCAAATGAAGATGGTGTAGCAGACTTCCAGTACCAAATTAATAATGCGGAAGGCTGGGTACGGATCATCTGGGTTGATTTTACTGGGGGTGACCATTCAATTGTAGATGAAACCCAATTATTTGATATGGAGATCAAAGCCAAAAGCAATGCGACGCCTGGAACGAAACAGCTATCCGTAGATCAAACTGATTCAGAACATTGGCATTTTACCAATGTAGAATATCAGAGTTACACTGAATTGTCCGGTGGAACAATCACAATTACAGCAGCAAACTCAGGTGGCGACAATTCTGGTTCGACACCTACACCGAATCCTGGTAACTCTTCGGGTGGAGGAGGAGGAGGAGGAAGTGTATCGCCAACTTCACCCGTGATTACCCCAGTTCCATCGACTCCGGCGGTAACCAAAGGTGTAGACATCTATGTGAACGGTCAGAAACAGGAACAATCTGCAACGGCCACCACATCAACGGTAAACAATCAGGTTACCACCACGGTTCATGTGGATAATGAAAAAGTCATCAATCAGATTGGAAGTGGACTAAAAACGCTTCTGCTGCCTATTACAGGTACTGGCAAGGGTGCGGTCGTTGGTGAACTGAACGGCAAGTTGGTCAAAACAATGGAAGGAAGTAATGCCGAAGTTGTCATTCAGACTGATAGCGGTACGTACACACTTCCAGCTAACCAGATTCAGGTGGATCAGATTCTGAACCAATTCGGAAGCACGGTTCCATTGGAAGATATCACAATCCAAATCGCTATTGTGCCTAGTGCCACATCTAAACAAACAGCAATTCAGGCTGCAGCGGATAAGCTGGAGAACACAACGGTGATCGCAGCTCCGATTGATTTTGAAGTAAAAGCGATCTGGAATGGACAGCAAGTTAATGTAGATCGTTTCAACTCTTATGTAGAGCGCTCCATTACTTTGCCAGAAGGTGTCGATGGTTCAAAGATCACGACAGGAGTTGTGCTTCAGCCGGATGGCAGCCTTCTGCATGTACCGACCAAGGTTATCAAAGGTAATGGACAAGATTCTGCTATTATTAACAGCTTGACGAACAGCACTTACGCTCTGATCTATCATCCGGCAACATTCAGCGATGTATCAAGTCACTGGAGTCGTGTTGACGTACAGGATCTGGCATCCCGTCTGATCGTACAAGGTACTGGTGAGAACGTATTTGCGCCAGACCGGAGTATTACGCGGGCAGAGTTTACGGCTGTTCTGTTAAGAGGTTTGGGTCTGCACTCCCCGCGCAGTACAGAAGCGGCATCGTTCACGGATGTGAATACTGGCAGCTGGTATGAGGATGAGGTTCAGACGGCTGTGTCCTACGGCCTGATCTCAGGTTATGCTGACGATAGCTTCCGTCCGAACAACGAAATTTCTCGTGCTGAAGCGCTGACTATTGTGTCACGTGCGATGAAACTGGTCGGTCTGGCACAGGCCGACGCGTCGGAGACAACAAGTCTGCTGAGCACATACAGCGATAGCGCTAAAGTACAGGCTTGGGCAGCAGAGCCAGTTGCATCGGCGATTAAACAAGAGCTGGTACAAGGTGCTGATGGTAAACTGATGTCAGATGCAGACATTAGTCGTGCACAGTCAGCCGCGATTGTGAAAAGGTTACTTGCAAAAGCGGGATTAATCTAAACTTTATAAGTTGAACTAAAGATTATTTACACTGATACTACGACGACAGAATAACCTTCCAATCGCTGTTATCCCCAGATTTTTTGAATCCCTTTTCCAAAGGTGAAAATCCGGGGATAAAGGCGAACGCTTCGCTTTTTCAGGTTTTTTCTGTCTTCTCCGTTATCGTGTAAATGATTAGTTTAACTTATATTATCAAATGCAATAACGAAATAAGATAACCCGAGTCCTTATATCTAAGGATTCGGTTTTTTTGTATATAGTTCTTTTGAACAACCTCTTATAGGTGCAATGATCCAGTTCATTATCAGTTCATACTGATTTGTTACGATATGAACATCAAATAGATAGATATTGTGCATGATCAGGAGAGGAAGAGATCCATATGAAAATACTAGAAGTTAAAAATGTGAAGAAATCATACACCTTATATGGAAAAGAAAGAGTACCGGTACTCCACGGTTTGAACTTGAGCTTTGAGACAGGGGAATTTGTCTCCATCCTTGGCGAATCTGGCTGCGGTAAGTCGACACTGATGAATATCATTGGTGGCATGGACTCCGACTATGAAGGGGACGTCGTTGTTCGAGGCAAGAACTTAAGTGCCATGACAGAGAAAGAAATGGATGATTATCGGAAGAATAATATCGGCTTTGTCTTTCAAAATTTCAATCTGATCCCGCATCTGTCTGTCCTCGAAAATGTGACGATTGCGATGCAAATGACGGATACCAATGAGAAGGAGCGGAACCAACGTGCCGTTGATATATTAACAGAGGTTGGGCTGAAGGATCATCTGAACAAACGTCCTAACCAGTTATCTGGTGGTCAGAAGCAACGGGTTTCCATCGCACGGGCTTTGTCCAACAATCCCGATATTATTTTGGCTGATGAACCGACGGGTGCTCTGGATAGGGAAAACGGAGATCAAATCCTCGCTCTGCTCGACAGTATAGCCAAAAAGGGAATGCTGGTGATTGCCGTAACTCACTCGCAGAAAGTCGCTGACTCCGGTACACGGATTGTGAAGGTTGAAGAGGGGCGTATTAGTGATGATATTCACCTGAAAGATCCTTCTACGGCTGCTTACGAGAGTGGTCAGGATTCTTCCCGGAGCCTGAGCTTGCTTGCTTCATTCAAGATGGCACTTAAAAATATGAAACTCAACGGCAAACGTAATGTTCTGGTCGCTTTGGGTGGATCTATAGGTATATTAAGTGTACTCCTGATGCTCTCCTTGGGGAATGGAATAACGACGTATATGAATGACGAAATCAATTCAAGTATGGACCCTTTGCTCGTGGATATAACAAAGCCGAGTGAAGAAGCCAAGGACATGCAAGGTCCCGAGGCCTTGATGGCACCAGGTGAACCGTTCACCAAAGCTGATGTAGAGACGATTCGCAATTTTCCTAATGTGGATCATGTAGAGACAATTACGACCATTACAGGCAAATCCACTATGGTGAATGAAAAACAAAGTGTAGGACTCACACAGTTAACAACGTTAACGGATGCTTTTGATCCAGCATTGATGACAACTGGTGTTCTGCCGGTAGAAAATCAGATGCTGTTACCTCTCGATACAGCGAAACAATTAAGCGGAAATGATCAAGCTGAAACCATGATCGGCAAGTCCGTGTTTTTATATATCAATGAGATGGATAGTAATAATAAACCAGTGACTTTGGAGAAAGAAGTAACCATCTCAGGGATCTATGAAGCCGCAGATCGGCAATCTCCAATGCAACAATCGCCGGGATACATTTCATCAGAAACGCTGGAGCAAATGTATGCGGACGAAGGAATAACAATTGGGCCAATTCAAGTTAACGCCTATGCAACCGATATGAAATATGTAAATGATATCAATGAAGCTGCAGTGGATGCTGGCTTCGCAGGCTCCCAAATGGCTAAGGTCATGGAGAATATCACCACATATGTAAGTATGGCTTCCATTGTACTCGCGGGTATTGCAGGCATTTCGTTGATCGTATCCGGTATTATGATACTGGTAGTACTCTATATTAGTGTCGTGGAGCGGACAAAGGAGATCGGAATTCTCCGAGCGATTGGAGCAAGAAAGAAAGATATAAAGCGAATATTCTTCTCCGAATCTGCCTTATTAGGCGTATTTAGTGGTATTATTGCGGTAATCTTTGCAGTGATCATTAGTTATGTATTAAACATTCTTTTGGACAATGCGTTTGGAGCCAAACTCATTAATCTCTCGGGATATTATATCTTGTTTGGTATCGTGGTAAGTACAGCGATTAGTATTGTTGCCGGTTTGATGCCATCATCAAAAGCGGCGAAGCTGGACCCGATGGAATCCTTACGATACGAATAAATATCAATTTTGGAAAGGATAATGGCTACATGAACACAATTCTGGTGGTGGACGATGATTCCCATATCCGCAAATTAATCCGAATCTATCTTGAAAAGAATCAATTCTCCGTGCTGGAAGCGCCAGACGGTCAAGAGGCGTTAGATATCCTCTCGCATACGAAAGTTGATCTGGCGATTGTGGATGTGATGATGCCGCGAATAGACGGTATTGAACTGACGGAAGATATCCGGTCTTATCTGGATATTCCCATCCTGATGGTGACTGCCAAGGGAGAATCCAAGGACAAAGTCAGAGGATTTAATGCCGGGTCAGACGATTACCTGGTTAAACCGTTTGATCCTGTGGAGTTAATCTTGCGTGTGAAATCGTTACTGAAAAGATATAACAAAAGTTCATCAAACATGATTCAGATCAGCGGTGTTACGATTGATTTGGGCAATCTGATGGTTGTTTCGGATGGACAAACTATCGAATTGAAAAAGAAGGAATGTGAATTGTTATTTTCTCTGGCGAGTTCGCCAGGGAAAATATTCACACGTACACAGCTTATAGATGACATATGGGGCATCGATTACGAAGGAGATGAGCGTACAGTTGACGTACATATCAAACGGTTAAGGGAACGGCTTGAACCTGTACCTGAGCTAGTGATCTCAACGATAAGAGGACTTGGATATCGTCTGGAGCGGGCATGAAAATGTTTAGGAAAAGCCTGCGACTTCGCATCGTAGCTACGTTTATCGGGATTGTTCTGGTGAGTTTGATTCTCTCCTTTATGATAAATAACGGGTCCCAGGAAAAGACACCGAATCGGTTTATGGTTACTTTTGCTCAAGATCTCGCTACACTGATTAACCTGATCGATGATCCGGAAAAAGTACAATCAAGCTTAGGTATCTTTGCTCGCTACGGCTTAAATATCACTCCCGTGAATGAACAAAGTGAAGTGTTATCTTCCTTGCCAGAGGACAAAGTTCATTCGTTATTTGAAACGGGTACAACGGATGCCATTTTTCTGTCCAGTAAAGATGGAATCGCGACCATAGGTGTTCCTGGAACAAACGAGGGGATCGGCACATTTCTAATTCAAAGCGATTTCTCCTCTCTTTTTCATACACTGCGAAACACGCTCTTAACCTCACTATTAACAGTTCTGGTGATTGGCAGCTTATTAATCCTGTTCATGTCCGGGTACATTGTGAAACCGATTAAGAGATTAACGGTTGCAGCGAAGGAGATGTCATCAGGTGACCTGTCGGTTCGCTTGAAACATAATAATCAGGATGAGTTTGGCGAACTGATGGAGAGCTTTAATCATATGGCCAGTGAGTTGCAAAAAATCGATTCGGTTCGTGATGACTTTGTCAGCAACGTCTCTCATGAAATGCAATCTCCGCTCACATCAATTAGAGGATTCACCAGAGCACTACAAGATGGTGTTATTCCATTAGAAGAGCAGAAAGAGCATTTGGATATTATCTATGAAGAAACGCTGCGCTTATCGAGGCTCAGTGATAATCTGCTTCGGCTAGCCTCGCTGGATTCAGAGCATCATCCGGTTCATTTCACCACATTCCAGGTAGATGAACAATTAAGAAGGGCGATCTTACTGGCAGAGCCGCAGTGGGCTCAGAAGGACATACAGATCGAATTGGATTTGTTGCCCTGCGAGATCACAGTGGACAAAGATTTGTTTGATCAGGTCTGGCAAAATTTAATAAACAATGCGATCAAATACACCGGTCCACAAGGTACCATTCATGTCGAAATTGAGACGTCATCTTCATTTGTGAAGGTATTGATTAGAGATTCTGGACAAGGAATACCTGAGGAAGCACTCCCGTATATCTTTGATCGATTCTACATGGTGGACAAAGCGCGAAGCAGCTCGCTTCGAGGGAATGGATTGGGTTTGTCCATTGTCATTAAAATCTTGAAATTGCATCAATGTACAATTGATGTAGAGAGCGAAATGGGAAAAGGTACACAGTTTATTGTCACGATCCCCAGATCGACCATTACACCTACATCTTAAGGAAAGCCAGAAAATAGAGAGCAGCAATCTGGTAACAATCGGTTCCTGTGTGTTCAGGATTCAGATTGTTGCCAGATTGCTTTTTTTGATATCTGTATTTGCGACAAAATTTCACATATAGTTTTGTTTAGCAGTGGATCATTTGATAAAATAGAAGAGACATTGTGTGAATCTATGAACTTAATTAATTTAATCATACAGAGAATGGAGCCATCCAATGAAATATCGCAACATGGAAGATTGTATTAACGATCTGGAGCAGCACGGTCATTTGATTCGGGTCAAAGAAGAGGTTGATCCTCATTTGGAGATGGCAGCGATCCACATGAAAGTGCACGAGGCTAAAGGCCCTGCTTTGTTATTTGAAAATGTAAAAGGCTCAAAGTTCCAGGCCGTATCCAATCTGTTCGGCACGGTGGAACGAAGCAAGTTCATGTTCCGCGGTACGCTGGAAGGCGTACAACGGGTCATGGCAGTTCGTGACGATCCCATGAAGGCGCTTAAGACGCCATTTCAGCATGTCCAAACAGGTCTTGCTGCGTGGCAGGCGCTGCCAAAACAGAAGTCTATAAGCTTGCCGGTGTCCGCGCAAGAGATTCAAATCTCGGATCTGCCACTCATCAAACACTGGCCTATGGACGGTGGGGCATTTGTGACGTTACCACAGGTTTATTCGGAAGATCCAGACAAACCAGGAATCATGAATTCGAACTTGGGGATGTACCGGGTTCAACTGGATGGCAATGATTTTGAAATGAACAAGGAAATAGGGTTACACTATCAGATTCATCGCGGAATTGGTATACATCAAGCCAAAGCTGTCAAAAAGGGAGAACCACTGAAAGTGAGTATTTTCATTGGGGGTCCACCTGCACATACACTTTCAGCGGTTATGCCTTTGCCTGAAGGACTTAGTGAGATGACATTTGCCGGTTTGCTCGCTGGACGTCGCTTCCGGTACAGTTACAAGGACGGATATTGCATCAGTAATGATGCTGATTTTGTCATCACGGGTGATATCTACCCAGGTGAGACAAAACCCGAAGGGCCGTTCGGTGATCATCTGGGTTATTACAGTCTGACACATGAATTCCCGCTAATGCGTGTGCATAAAGTCTATGCCAAACCTAATGCCATCTGGCCGTTTACAGTTGTTGGTCGTCCACCGCAAGAGGATACGGCGTTTGGTGATTTGATTCATGAGATTACTGGAGACGCGATCAAACAGGAGATTCCAGGTGTCAAAGAAGTGCATGCGGTCGATGCGGCAGGGGTCCATCCATTACTGTTTGCCATCGGCAGTGAACGTTACACGCCGTATCAGGCGGTGAAGCAGCCGACAGAGTTGCTTACGATTGCCAATCGTATTTTGGGTACGGGTCAGCTCAGTCTTGCGAAGTACCTGTTTATTACTGCTGAGGATCAGCAACCTCTGGATACCCACAAGGAAGTTGAATTCCTGACCTATATCTTGGAGCGTATGGATATGCAACGGGATATTCATTTCCATACCCATACAACGATTGATACACTGGATTATTCGGGTACAGGACTGAACAGCGGCAGCAAGGTCGTTTTTGCAGCGTATGGCGACAAGATTCGGGAGCTGTGTTCGGAAGTGCCAGAGTCTTTGAAAAACATTCGTGGTTATGAGAATCCACAGCTCATCATGCCGGGTATCGTTTCGATCCAGACATCGGCCTTTACGAGTTATGCGGATACAGCACAGGAGATGCAAGCATTCACGTCTCTATTGAAAGAACAGGGAGGTCTGGACTCGTGTCCGATGATCATTCTATGTGACGACAGTTCGTTCCTGAGTGCTAACCTCAGCAACTTCTTATGGGCAACCTTTACTCGCAGCAACCCTTCACATGACATGTACGGGGTTAATAGCGGATATGACCACAAGCATTGGGGCTGTGATCAGGTGATTATTGATGCACGTACCAAACCCCATCAGGCACCGCCACTGATTCCCGATGCTTCGGTCGAGAAGAGCATTGAACGATTTTTTGTTAAAGGTGCTAGTCTGGGTTCGATCAAAATCTAATTTGAGATGTCTTGAAGAAGTTCAAACGGAGCGTTTGAACTTCTTTGGCTTACTCTGATACGGCAATGAGGCACAAAAGTGTGTAAAAGTTTAAAACCGGGACTAATTTGGATATTGGAGTGAGGATAAAGTCTTAGGCGTTCGTATTTACCATTGTGATTAAGGTCGTTTGAACTATGTATGAAATGAAGAATTATAACGATATAAAGAAGTATAGGTATTTTTGTGGCCCCGTTCCGTTGGGTGCTGTTACTATAATGAATTGTTCAGGGGGAATACCGATTTGAGAATCCATATTATGAACCTGCAAGACGGAGACCGTCTAACTGCGGATACATTCAGCGATGCAGGATTACACGTTCTCGGGAAGGGAACTGTGATCAAAGGTGAGGATATCACCTTGCTTATGCAGCACCGTGTAGATTATGTAGATATTGAATCACGCGAAGAGGAAATCACTGAAGCAGAATTTTTTGCAGCAGCCGCAAAGCATGCTTCGGGGATAACTACGAAGGAAGAACCACCTGAAGAAGAGCTGAAGTCCCAATTTATTCAGACTGTACATAATTATCAAAATGCTTTTCTCGAAGCTCTGACCGTTGGCAAGTTCAACGCCACCATGGTGGATGATGCACTGCAACCGATGGTTGAAGGACTGGATGAGCAAAAAGATGTCGTTCATCTCCTGATGATGCTGGAGCGGGATGACGTCAATAACTATACACATTCAATCCAGGTAGGATTGTTGTCATTCTACCTCGCGAATTGGCTTGGATATTCTCAGAAGGAGAGTTATCAGATTAGTCGCGGTGGTTATCTGCATGACATTGGAAAGTGCAAAGTTTCCCACCGGATTCGGAACAAAACAGAACCGTTGACGGCTGATGAGCAGCTTGAAATGCGGCGTCACACTATATATGGCCATGAAATTATCAAAAATTCGATGACGGATGAAGCGACAGCACTGGTTGCTCTGCAACATCACGAGCGGGAAGATGGGTCGGGTTATCCGATGCAACTTGAGAAAAGTGAAATTCATCCATATACACAGATTGTATCTGTAGCGGATATCTATATAGGCATGAGATCCGGGAACCACGGAGGAAGCAATCCAAACCTGATCAACAACCTTAGAGATATCTATGGAATGGGATTTGGTAAATTGAATGAAAAACCGGTTCAGGCATTGATGCAACATTTGCTTCCTAATTTCATCGGGAAACAGGTACTGCTCAGCAATGGAGAAAAAGGTGTTATTGTCATGAACAATACGTCCGATATTTTCAAACCACTCATCAAAGTGGAGTCTGAAGAATATCGCGATCTCTCCAAAGAGCGTACGCTTGCCATTGATGAATTGCTTATTTAATCTAAATATGATCTGTATACCTTACTTATATTGAGGACGGGCCTCCTGTACGAAGACAGGGGACCCGTTTTTTGTTATATCATCCTAGATGTGTTGTTCGACCAAGGAAGCAAGCGTATACTTTGCAAAGACCTTATTTTTCCTGCCAAGGAGCGATGCTATGATTGAAGTGACAACCGAGATTACAATACATGCCTCGATTGAACGATGCTTTGACTATGCCCGGGATATTGATGTACATACTCAGACCGTCTGGCAACATACAAGAGAGCGAGCAGTTGCAGGAGTAACCACAGGAAGAATTGGAGCAGGGGATACCGTTACATTTCAGGCTACTCATTTTGGGGTCAGACAGAAGTTGAAGTCCCGAATTGTGCAGTTTGAACGACCTTTCCTCTTTGTGGATCAGATGGAGAAAGGGGCTTTCAAGAGCATGCGACATGAACATCATTTCAGCGTAATTGGGGATCAGATAACTTGCATGAGAGACACACTTCGATTCGAAGCTCCACTTGGATTGCTGGGATGGGCAACGGAGCGACTTGTGCTGAAGAGATACATGCAGGCATTTCTAGAGGATCGTAATCGTAAGCTCAAAGATATGCTTGAGCAGTAGCCAGAATTGAATGGATAGAGGAGAGAAGACATTTGATGGAAAATGAATATTTTGTAGGTTGGGGCACACTTGCCTTGATTAATGCCGGACTGGCTCAGGGAAAAAACAGAAGTGGTCGGAACTGGTTTCTGATTTCCCTGTTATTTGGTTCGTTGGCAACTCTCTTTATTGTGGTGTGGAATAAACTGGACTAATTCAACGATCGAGATTCCGATGCATATAACGATCGATCATCCAGAACACAAGGGCTGCTGCACTAACACCAGCACCTAACCAGCAAACGGCTGTCCAGCCTGCCCATGCATACACTTGGGTAGAAACGATGGAGCCGGTTGCACTGCCGATGGAATAAAAGATCATATAAGCTGCCGTCAGGCGGCTCTGCGCTTCGGGATGAACTTCGTAGATCAGGCTCTGGTTGGTAACATGTACGGCCTGCACGGCGAGATCGAGCAGGATAACACCCAGGATCAGAAACCAGAGAGAATGATGGACATAACCGATGGGCAGCCAGGACAATAGCAGAATGACAAGGGCGACACCGGTTGTTTTCTGCCCAAGGCCCCGGTCGGCAAGTTTACCTGCACGGGCAGCAGCCAATGCTCCCGCCGCTCCTGCGAGACCGAATGCACCTATGACTGTATGAGACAGGGACAGTGGAGGACTACTTAGTGGCAGAACCATGGAAGTCCACAAGATGCTGAAGGCTGTAAAAATCAGCATGGCCAGCACACCTCGTACTCTTAACACACGCAACTCACGGTACAGTTGTAAGACGGAACCGAGTAATTGGGTATAGCTTTGTTTCACTTGCGGGGACTGCTGCTTTGGGAGAACAAGATATAAGGCGACAATTCCGAGTAATGTAAGGCTGGCGGAGAAGAGATACACCGATCTCCACCCGAGCCAATCGTTCAGCGTACCTGCAACCGTTCGTGCAAGTAAAATGCCAATGACGATCCCGCTGGTTACCAACCCGACAATGCGACCGCGTTCGGAAGGGGCTGCCAAGTGTGCAGCAAAGGCAACGAGCGTTTGCGTAATGACCGCGAGTAGACCTACGACAGCCATGCCCGCGAATAAAAGTGAGCTGGATTGTGCGGTTCCTACGAGAACCAGTGCAAGCACGGATAAGAGCATTTGAATGATGATCAGCTTGCGGCGATTTAAGAGGTCACCAAGGGGAACGAGAAGGAACAGCCCCAAGGCATAACATATTTGAGTCACTGTGATGACAATCCCAATGGATGATGGAGAGAGGCTGAATTCTTGAGCGATGGAGTCCAGCAAAGGCTGAGCATAATAGATATTGGCGACCGCAAGTCCGCTGCACACGGCAAAAAGAAGAGCAACTAACCGTGACATGGCAGGACGATCCTTATTGGATAATTGTGCATCTGGAGAAGAAGTTTGCATGAGTATTTGTCACCTTTCTACTCTGTACTGATCGGTATGTTATGTTTCGGGATAACCATACTTTATTTGCGTGAATTCTGTCAACAGAGAATAAGGTGAGGGTTAAACTAAAGATTTTTACCCAGAGAATACGACGATAAATAACGATGCGATCGCTTCTATTCCAGATTTTTCGATTCATTTATAGCTAAACACGCCTTTCTGGTTATTAGGTTTTGACTTTGTAATAAGAGTGAGGTTAAAATATATAAACATACTGATCGATACATAAAGAGGTGAATTTTATGGTTAGACAACGGGAATTTGATACGGATAAAGCACTTGATGCAGCGATGCATACGTTTTGGGACAAAGGGTTCGAAGCGGCGTCTTTAAATGATTTGACGACCGCAATGGGCATACAACGTCCCAGTCTGTATGCGGCTTTTGGCGATAAAAAGGAATTATTTGAAACAGCACTTCGCAGGTATACCACTCAGCACGCGGCTCAAGTCAGAGCCAGACTTCAACAGGGCTCCTCCGTGCGGGAAGCCTTTCGTGGATTGTTTGAACATATTGGAGCAGAGGGGAGTGTGACCGAGCCTAGTCACGGCTGTTTTTGCATTAATACGATGGTTGAGCTGGCTCCACATGATCCCAAATTCGCTGTCCTTACACGGGAGCATCAGATGTACCTGGGTGTTCTTTTCAAAGAAACGATAGAACGAGGGCAACAGAGCGGGGAGTTGTCTACTGACATGAACGCGAGTGCGGTCGCACAGTCTCTGGTTGTATCCATGATTGGACTGACTGTTCTGATGAAATCAGGACCAGACCGCTTATTTGTAGAGCAGAGCATCCAAGTTACGCTGTCTTTGCTGCAGTAATAGGGATTTATTCTGTTTAAAGTGATGCGGAGTTGCTACAATATATTTAAGAATTGAGCAGATATAGGAGGAGATCAGAAATGAATACGAAGTTGCGCTGTGCCGTTTTGGATGATTATCAGAACGTTGCGCTGACGTCGGCGGATTGGGGTCCGTTGATGGATCAGGTGGAGATTCAGACATTCAACAACTATATGGGCTCGGAAGAAAAAGTCATTCAGGAATTGCAGGATTTTGATATTGTGGTTCTGATGCGGGAACGTACACCGTTTCCAGAGAAGGTCATTTCGCAGCTTCCTAAGCTAAAACTTCTGATTACAAGTGGTATGCGCAACGCGTCGATAGATCTCAAGGCTGCAGAGAAGAACGGCATCATTGTGTGTGGAACTGAGGGAAGCTCTAATCCGCCGACGGAGCTTACATGGGCACTGATTCTGGGGCTGTCCAGACAACTGGTTACAGAAAATAATGCACTTCGCTCCAATCGAAACTGGCAGAGCACTTTAGGATTGGATCTGCATGGGAGAACACTTGGATTGCTTGGTTTGGGCAAAATAGGTACTCGCATGGCTGAGATCGCACAAGCATTTGGCATGAATGTGATGGCCTGGAGCGAGAATCTGACACAAGAGAAAGCCGAAAAACATGGTGTGATCTGGTCCGAGACCAAGGAGCAACTGCTTGCACAGAGCGACATTGTATCCATTCATCTAGTATTAAGTGATCGTACGCGGAATCTGATCGGACAAGCCGAATTTCAACTAATGAAATCGAGTGCGCTACTCATCAATACGTCGCGAGCGGGCATTGTCGATCAGGAAGCTATGGTGGAGGCATTGCAGCGTAGTGTGATTGCTGGTGCAGGTCTGGATGTATATGAGCAGGAACCGCTCCCCGTTAACCATGTGATGCGAACATTACCCAACGTCCTGGCAACACCGCATCTGGGTTATGTGACTCGTGGCAATTATGAGATCTATTATAATCATACCGTAGAGAATATAGCGATGTTCCTGAAGGGAACACCGATCAGGCAAATGCATTCTTAGAATGAACGTATGCGGAGTATGACTCTGCTATAGTTATACAGAATCAACGACAAATAAGGTGCTGCCAGGAAAGAGTTAGACCTGAGCAACACCTTTTTAGTATATCTGTGTAGCAGGACAAATAAAGGGCTAGCCGTAAAATATATTCTATCCTAATGCCCATACCCCTCACCAAATTTAACTGTGTTGTCCTCGCTGGGAGGAATGAATCATGGCGACGCTTGATTCACGAACGATTAAGCGCGGTTCAAATTGGATGTGTTCGTAATCGGTCGTGCTCATCTCCCGAATTCGTTTTAACAACAGCTCAGTAGCAAGTCTGGCGACTTCTTCGCCCATAATGGACACGGAACTAATCTGAGGAGACGTGACGGTTGTCCATTGATTGTTATCCACACCCACAACAGCCACATCTTCAGGTACACGAACCCCTAACTCCTTGAACCGATTAACCAATCCGATGGCAACCATATCATTAATGGCATAGACAGCATCTGGCATATGCGTAAGTCCATAGAAATAATCTGCAGCATTGGCACCTGTATTTAATGAAAAGTCCTCACCAAAGTAGACGAGAGAAATGTCCACATGGCCTACAGCTTGCTCATACGCACGAAAGCGCTCTTCAATAATGTCCTTCGGTGCTCCCGCATAAGCGATTCGAGTCCGGCCGATCTTGAACAGATGTTCCATCACTAGTTTGCCTTCAGGTTGAGAGAGAGAGACGATATCTGCCTTCATGCCAGGTTCCAGTTTCTTGCCGTAATTAATCATGGAGATAGGGAGCGGCGCTTTATCAATCAGTCCGGGTAACGTTTTGGGGTACGCCAGAGGCATGAAGATTAGTCCGTCCACATGCAATTTTTTGACATTACGAATGGTTTCAAGCTCCGTTCTGGCATTGCCTGCCGTATTGATCTGCACGACATGGTAACCATGCTGCTTCGCCGTTTGCTCTACAGACCAGGAGATTTCCGGAATGATGGCGTTACGTATGTCGGGTACAACAAGAGCGATCTGGTGCGTTTGCCGGATTTTCAGACTCTGTGCCGAGGTGTTGGGTACAAACCCCAGTTCTTCAATGGCCTGCATCACCTTATCCCGTGTTTTACTGCTGATGCCTTCTGAATTGTTGATGGCCCGGGATACGGTAGCGATGCCCACGCCGGCACGCTCTGCAACGTCCTTGATCGTAAGTTTCTGTTCTTTCCTCAATGTACGGTTACCTCACTTTATCGGAAACGATTCCGAATTATTAGGAATATGTATGAACTTCACGATAGTTATATAACTTGATTATAACATTTGAACAATGAAGTATCCCGTGAATGGGCCAGATTTATGGCGAGGCCTGATTAAATTTCGATAGAACTACAATAATATTTGTCATAATATATGTTAATATCAAGGATTACATCGTTTGTAATACCGCTAAGATCACTTGAATTAAAGTACAAGCATTCTAAAGTGAACTCGATATGATCATGAAATAGCCATATTAATGGAGAGATATGTTTGACAGTGTATCTAAAATGTGACATATTTAATTTACGGAAACGTTTCCGATTATATCAAAAATTATGATCTGGGAGATGAAATGAATGAAAGCATTACGTTGGCATGGAGTCAAAGATTTACGTCTCGAAAATATTAATGAACCTCACCCTGAAGAAGGAAAGGTCAAAATAAAAGTGGAATGGTGCGGTATCTGCGGCAGTGATTTGCACGAGTACACAGCAGGTCCAATCTTCATTCCCGCTCAAGCACCGCATCCGCTAACAGGGGAACAAGCGCCTATAGTTATGGGGCATGAATTCTCAGGACAGGTGGTTGAAGTAGGGGAAGGTGTTACACGTTTCAAGGCAGGCGATCGTGTTGTGGTAGAACCCATCTATGCATGTGGACACTGCGAAGCTTGTAAACAGGGCAGATACAATCTGTGCGATCAGATGGGTTTCCTTGGACTCGCTGGAGGCGGCGGAGGATTCTCCGAGTATGTAACTGCTGCAGAAAACATGGTACATGCCATTCCGGATTCAATCTCGTATGAGCAAGGTGCGTTGGTTGAACCTTCAGCTGTAGCACTTCACGCTGTGCGACAAAGCAAGCTAAAAGTGGGAGATACAGCAGCCGTGTTTGGCGCAGGCCCAATCGGACTACTGGTCATCGAAGCGCTTAAAGCTTCGGGAGCGTCGGATATTTATGTGGTGGAGTTATCGGATGAACGGAAAGCAAAAGCCGAAGAGCTCGGTGCCATTGTGATTGATCCAATGCAGTTTAATGTCGTGGAAGAGATCCATCAACGTACACAAGGTGGCGTTAACGTAGCCTATGAAGTAACCGGTGTTCCACGTGTTCTGCAACAAGCCATCGATTCAACACGTATTGGTGGAGAGTTGATGATCGTCAGTATTTTTGAACAGGAAGCGCCGATTCACCCGAACTCAATTGTCATGAAAGAACGTACAGTTAATGGCATTATTGGTTATCGCGATGTGTTCCCGGCGGTTATCAGTCTGATGGATAAAGGTTTCTTCCCGGCTGATAAGCTGGTGACCAAACGAATTTCGTTGGATGAAGTGGTAGAGCATGGATTTGAAGCACTGTTGAAAGAGAAAAATCAGGTTAAGATTTTGGTAAAAGCTGAATAGAAATCACAGACATTAAGAACAAGTAGACAGCACATCAACAGATGTGATTGTCTACTTTTTTTGTATAAATAGGGCGAAATTTGTTGCATGTGCGGGTGGTTTTACATAGTATAAAAAGATACAAATTGTATCATCTTGGTGTGAAGGTAATGATGATGAAAAAATGAAGGAGGAAGCGGACATGCAGAGACATACAAAATGGACAGCCGTAATTTTGACCATTGTCGCAGGAATGAGCTGGATGCTTATGGGGAACTCCAAGCCGAAAAACACCACGTCAACAAGTCAACCCCCTGCGACGGAACGTGGGCTTGCCAAGGTGTCTAATGCACCGATCAGTTCAGCGGATGTAACATCGAAGATCGAACTGCTAGGCAGACCTTTTACCAAAACACCATATGCTAATAACGTCTGGGACATGCAACTGTACAACGGCAAAATATATTTGGGCCACGGAAATAGCAGCAATCTGGGCGTAGCTCCTAATTCAGGCCCTATCCCAGTCATTTATTATGATACAGCGAATGCAAAATTCAAGACCCAGTCGGTGACGAACAGCAACCCGGGCATCTTGCCATCAACGAAGATGTATGTGGATGAGGAACAGATTGATATCTACAGAGTACTAAACGATAAGTTATATATTCCTGGCAATGATTCTGATAGTGAACAGTGGGAACTGGGCAACTTCTATCGTCTGGATGGAGAGGTGTGGACCAAATATCGCAATCTGCCGCTGGGTGTACACGTATACGATTTGGCATCTTATCAAGGCAAGATGTTTGCCGCGCTGGGTACAGAGTCCAAACCAACCATTCTAATCTCTCATAATGAAGGTGAAACTTGGCAAAAATATGCGACCATTAATACGTTTGGTTTCCGGGCTTATACCATGTTCCATCTTAATGGCAAGTTATATGCATCTGGCATGATGTATCCTGCCAATAAAATATGGAATGACAAAACTAATATTTTGGAGATTAATGAAAATCTTGAGAAACGGGATGTTGTCATCTATGGTAACAAAATGCTACCTGGACTAACCTATCAAACGGGCACAATTCCTTATAATAAAATAGGCAAAAATGTTAACTTCAATAACAAGTTGCTCTATATAGCGGGAGGCGTGTTTAATGATGGGCAGCTGCTGCCCAAATCTTTGAATGTCATGACCGACATCAATCAGGCAAGGCGAGTTAATCTCCCGGATGCCAAGGCGCTCCCAACCGATGTGCTGTTGCGTGATGGCAAGGTGTATGTGCTTACGTACACTCGCCAAAGTGCCAATCTGTATATAAATCGGGTCTACCAATCAACGGATCTGACCACATGGAATGAGATTTTACGTTTTAACCAGGACACCTATGCCAAGTCTTTCGAAGAGAACGAGGGTGACTTCTACTTTGGTCTGGGTACCGATCCGGATGTGTTATCAACTTCATCAGGGAAATTGCTTCGAGTGAACCGCAGTGATATCCCCGTGAATGCTAATTAAATTGGAAGGAAGATTATGGATTATATACTATGCTACATCCACATTATTGGTGACCGGGAAAATACTTTAAGATGTAGTAGAGTGCATGTCAGACTGCTTCGGTAGTGTGATCCAACAGAGGCTGCCGTAAGGTAGCTTTCTTTTTTTTTCTATAAGAGTAGTTTGAACGCCCAACTTCGAAAATTTGAAAATAAAATTAAGAAACTATAAAATGGATAGAGAAATAATCCTAAACCAGTCAACTGGATTACACGTGTTACAATATACAAAAGCATGTCGCATTTCATGTGGATGCGGAGTTCCACACTTCCAATTGCAAAGGAGCAATGTACTATGAACGTACCTTCAGCATTATTCAAACCTTTCACCTCGGACAAGCTAACATTGTCTAATCGAATCGTTATGGCACCCATGACTCGCGGATTCTCACCAGAGGGCGTACCTGGACCAGAAGTTGCTGAATACTATCGTCGCAGAGCAGCAGGTGGAGTGGGGCTCATCATAACGGAAGGTACAGGCATTAATCATCCATCTTCGGTTAGTGGAGCGAGTATTCCATTATTCCATGGTGAAGATTCGTTGCAAGGATGGGCTAATGTAGTGAAAGCAGTACATGAAGCGGGTGGCAAAATTATGCCACAATTGTGGCATGTGGGTACAGCACGTCGTTCCGGTGACTTGCCTAACGCAGAAGCTGACCCTGTAAGTCCGTCAGGGGTAAGCATGGCAGGTGAACCATCACGTGAACCATTAACGGATGAGGAGATTCAATGTCTTGTACAGGCATTTGCCCAAGCGGCAGCGGATGCACAGCGAATCGGGTTTGACGGCATTGAACTGCACGGAGCCCATGGATACCTGATTGACCAATTCTTCTGGGAGCAGACGAATCGACGGACCGACAATTATGGTGGTGATTTGGTACGGCGAACCCAATTTGCGGTTGAAGTGATTAAAGCTTGTCGTGCGGCGGTTGGTCCTGATTTCCCAATTGTGCTCCGGTTCTCCCAATGGAAGATGGGGAATTATGAGGCACGTCTGGTGGAGACGCCAGAACAATTGGAGCAATTCTTGGCCCCACTTAGTACTGCTGGCGTGGATATATTCCATTGCTCTACACGCCGGTTCTGGTTACCGGAATTCGAAGGATCTGAGCTGAATCTTGCGGGTTGGACGCAAAAAATAACGGGTAAACCAGCTATTTCAGTTGGATCGGTAGGTCTTGAAGCTGAATTCGTAGACAGAGCAACCGAGAACCAGGGAACAGGGGATGCCCATTTGGATCAATTAAATGAGAAGTTGGAGAACAATGAATTTGACTTGATCGCCTTGGGTCGTGTTCTGCTTAGTGATCCCGAATGGCCTGCCAAAATTCGTGAAGGTCGCATATCCGAAATCATTCCATTTACAACGGAAGTGTTGCAAACACTCCATTAATAGAAGCCTAATAACGTTTGGTGAAAGATGAACTAACGCTGAACGGCAACGATTTACAACAAAAAGTAAAACAAAAACGAACAAATAGGCCGCCTTTGGGCGGCTTTTTGATCTTACTATACCAATAATTTCAACATATGAAAAATTCACAATAGAAAATCGTTTTCTGCACCGTTACTCCTTTTTATTCTCCACATACATCGCACACGCGCCTAGTCACAACACCATTAAGTTCCACATCTCAGGTTCCAGTGCAACCACTTTTTTTACCGCTTAAGTGTCTAAACAACGATTCAATCTTCAGTACGACTTATTTTGAAAATCCACCACCTTATGATAAGGTTAGGCCTGAACCCAAGGGTTGCCAAGATGACATTACATAAGGAGGATGAATATCCTTGCACAACTATAGGTACAACTCGAACAATAAATGGAGAAAACCACTGCAGATGCTGTGTCTTCTGCTGGGGATCGTACTGCTTTTATCGGCATGTGGCCAAGCACAGAAACCTTCCTCCGCAACGGACTCGAACACCGGATCGAATGCTGGCTCCAACTCAGGGCAATCTTCTTCATCGCCGGAGCAGAATACCGCTCCACCGCAGGAAGAAGTACCAGAGGAACCGCAAGAAGAAGTCGATCCGGTGCAGGAGCAGCTTAGTTCATTAACGTTAGAAGAGAAGATTGGACAGATGATACTGGCCGGTGTTCAAGGGACAACGTTGGATGATCAAGCCAAACAGATGATCACCGATCAAAAGGTAGGGGGCATTATTTTCTATGCCAACAATGTATCAACACTCGAGGGAACAGCCAAGTTTGTGAAGTCCATCAAGGAAGCGAATCAGTCCAACCCGGTACCGATCTTCATGAGTGTGGATCAGGAGGGCGGCAAAGTCAGTCGTATGCCAGAGACGGTGGAATCCATTCCTTCCAGTAGAAAAGTAGGCGAGACGAAAGACAGCGCGCTTGCTGAAACGATGGGCGAATTGTTGGCGAGACAGGTTCAGCTTGCGGGTTTTAATGTGGACTTTGCTCCTGTGTTGGATGTGAATAGTAACCCGAAGAACCCGGTGATTGGAGATCGTTCATTCGGCAGCTCGGCAGAACTGGTGTCACGTATGGGGATTGCAGAGATGAAGGGACTACGTAATGAAGGCATTATTCCGGTAGTGAAACATTTTCCGGGTCATGGTGATACGTCCGTGGACTCCCATCTTGATCTTCCTGTCGTGAATAAAACGGAAAAACAACTGGCCGAGCTTGAATGGATTCCATTCCAGGCCGCAGTGAAGGAGCAGGTAGAGGCGGTCATGGTTGCACACATTTTGTTCCCGAAGCTGGACCCGGACCATCCGGCTTCCTTATCGGATGTCATTATTGGTGAACATCTGCGCGGGAAGTTCAAGTATGATGGTGTGGTCATCACAGATGACCTGAGTATGGGTGCAATCGCGAAGAACTACAAGTTGGACCAGGCAGCCCTAGCAACGGTTAAAGCAGGAAGTGACATTCTGTTGGTAGCTCACAGTTATGAGAGTGCCAAGACGATTTTTGATACGCTAATAAGTGCAGTAAAGTCAGGCAAAATCACCGAGTCCCGAATTGATGAAAGTGTATATCGTATCCTGGCATTGAAGCAACAATACAAGTTATCCGATGATCAGAAAGCTTCCGGAGACCTGAAGCAATTGAATGCAGATATTGTGGATTGGCGTAAGCAAATCGATGCTAGATAATAAATCCTGTGTTATGATTTTGCCAGAGGTGAGATCCAATAATGTATACCATTATGATAATAGAGGACGATCCCAAGATTGCGGGATTATTGAAATCACATATTGAACGCTACGGGGACCGGGCCGTACTGGTCGAGGATTTTGAGATGATTGTACAACAGTTTGAGCAGGTACAGCCACATGTGGTCCTTCTGGATATCAACTTGCCCAGTTACGATGGTTTCTATTGGTGCCGCCAGATTCGTACGCTGTCCACATGCCCCATTTTGTTTATCTCCGCACGGAGTGGGAAGATGGATCAGGTCATGGCACTGGAGAACGGGGCGGATGATTATATTACGAAGCCATTTGAGCATGAGATTGTTATAGCAAAAATTCGAAGTCAGCTGCGCCGGGTATATGGGGACTATGCTGCACGTGACGAAGAACGCAAGGTGGAACTGGACGGTTTGGTCGTGTACTTGGAAAGACTGGAGATTCAGCTTGGTGATCGCAAAGTGCAGCTGACGAAGAAGGAAACGATTCTGCTGGAAACGTTACTGCGGCGCAGTCCAAAGCTTGTGAGCAGAGAGACAATCTTGGAGAAGCTGTGGGATGACTCTTTTGTGGATGACAATACACTCAGCGTAAACGTTACTCGGGTGCGTAAACGATTAGCCGAACTTGGTATTACGGACGCACTGGAAACGGTCAGAGGTTCGGGTTACCGATTGAACAATACCTGGAAGGCCTCTTCACCATCATGAGATTGTTTATACGAGAACATCTCGCTTTAACGTGCTGGGTTGTTGCCATCTTGTTCACTGTTGTTGCAGTGTTCTGGTATGACGGTTACAACGATTGGGTCACGGCTACTTATGCCGTAGCGTTGGGATTATTTTTATACATCGGATATTTGGTGTATCGTTATTATTCACATCGCTCCTTTTATACCCGGATGTCACGGTCGATGGATTCGCTGAAGGAATTTGTACCATTGAACGAAACAAGTCCTTTATCACTGGCGCTGGAGAAGTTGTTGGATTCACAATACGGCCAGTATCATGCTCATCTTCATCGGCTGGAACAACGGCAGCAAGAATATCTGACATTCATGAACCAGTGGGTCCATCAGATGAAGACACCGTTATCCGTTATTGAGTTGACCGTGGAAGGTCAGGAAGATGATGATCCTCGGCTCGTAAGCATTCGGGAGGAAGCGGACCAGATGAGGCGAGGTTTGGAGACTGTGCTGTATGTGGCCAGGTTGGATACCTTCGAACAGGATTTCAGTGTGGAACCTGTGATACTGAGGACCGCTGGGGAAGAGGCGATCCATGAGCTGAAACGGTTCTTCATCCGCAATCACGTCTATCCAGAGATACATATAGATCCTGCGCTGGTTGTGCAATCCGATGCCAAGTGGATTCGGTTTGTCCTGGTACAGTTACTATCGAACGCAATCAAATACTCCGCGGGCAGCGGGCAAAAGATCTATGTGCGTGCGTATGAAGCCGAACGCTCCATCATACTGGAAGTGCAGGATCAGGGCATCGGAATTCCGAAGTCTGATCTAAATCGGGTATTCCAGCCTTTCTTCACCGGGGAGAACGGGCGACATTTCAAAGAGTCCACTGGCATGGGGCTGTATATTGCCAAAGAAGTGTTAACACGGATGAATCATCGGATTGATCTTGAATCCGTGTACGGCGAAGGAACGACTGTCCGAATCACATTCAACTCCTGAAGTGACAGATTGAGGTAAGATTGGGCCGTGAGGTGTGTATTTTTGTTGAAGAAGTGTGAGTGGAGTATATATTACAGTGTAAGTGTAAGTATAGACGTCTATTGCCTGATCGGGGCGAAGGCGTCTTTTTGATTTTCATGATGCAACCTTACAACATTGTCATGTTGATGAAAGGTTAAACCATAGGAGAATGGCCGAAACTTCGATAGACTATAGTCATAAGAGTACAGGAAAGGCCACGCACAATACGCATGCACACAGCATGAAAAGTAACTTGATTTTGAATTCATATATCACTAAGGAGTTGTAACCATGGAGATTTGTTCTGTGAAACAGATCAGTAAAATCTACAAAGGCATCGTATCTTATGAAGCGTTATCAGGTATTGACCTCAGTATTCAGGAAGGTGAGTTTGTTGGCATCATGGGACCATCGGGTAGTGGCAAAACAACGCTGCTGAACATGATCTCAACCATTGATCACCCAACATCAGGCGAACTGCGGATTGCAGGAAAGAATCCGTTTGAATTGAATCAGGACGAACTCGCGCTGTTCCGGCGCAAAGAGCTTGGATTTGTTTTTCAATCGTTCAATCTGTTAAATACACTGACAGTCAAGGAAAACATTGTGCTGCCACTGACTCTTGACGGTGTTTCGCTAGCAGAGATGAACACACGTGTCGAACAGCTGGCAAGCAAGTTGGGGATCGAGGGTATTCTGAACAAACGGACATATGAGATATCAGGAGGACAGGCACAGCGTACGGCCATTGCCAGAGCGCTTATCCATTCCCCGAAGCTGATTCTGGCCGATGAGCCAACAGGCAACCTGGATTCGAAGGCGGCAAGAGATGTCATGGAGATTCTCGAAACTCGCAATCAGGAGGATCAGGCTACGATGCTGCTGGTCACTCATGATGCAGTAGCTGCAAGTTATTGCAGTCGGGTTGTCTTTATCAAGGATGGCAAACTGTATAATGAAATTCACTACGGCGATAATCGCGCAGCCTTTTACCAGAAGATTATTAATGTATTATCCCTAATGGGAGGTTCAGGACATGAATTTTCGCCAGTTCGCCATTAATAACGTTGTTCGCAATAAACGAATTTATCTGGCTCATTTTCTGAGCAGTACATTTTCCGTTATGATCTTTTTTACTTACGCATTGCTCCTGTTCCATCCTGATTTGAAAGCGGGGTTAAAGGGATCAAGTGGGACGGTTACGTTGCTTGCAAATCAGGGGTTTGTGATTGCAGAGATCATTATATTCATCTTTTCATTCCTGTTCCTGCTCTACTCCGTTGGTTCATTTCTGAAGACGCGCAAGAAGGAATTTGGTATTTTCCTGATCATAGGCATGACACGTAAGCAGATGAACAGACTTCTGTTTATGGAGAACATGTGTATCGGATTAGCTTCCATCATTACCGGGATTGGACTCGGAATTATTTTCGGCAAATTGATTCTGCTGATCTGTGGCTCCATGCTGGCTGTTGAGAACAGTCTTCGATTCTATTTTCCGCTAAAAAGCATTGCCCTGACGGCAGGTGCATTTCTGCTGCTGTTTGTTGTGATCGCGATGTCCTCATCCTTGCTCATTCGCAAAGGAACTCTCATTGACCTTGTGAAATCAGAGGAAAAACCGAAACCGGAACCCAAAGCCTCACGTCTACTCGCCTTGTTATCCGTATTGTTGATTGGTGGGGGTTATGCAGGAGTATTCACTTTTGTATGGATAAGCTTCTCCTTTCCGTTATTACTCGCAAGTGTCGTGGTTGTTATTGCAGGTACGTACTTTCTGTTCACGCAGCTCAGTGTATACATCATTCGGGCACTGAAAAGAAATCCAAGGTTGTTTTTCCGTAAAACCAATCTGCTCTTCCTATCTGAACTTACCTATCGAATGAAAGATAACGCCATCATGTTTTTCATGGTAAGTATCATCTCGGCTTCTTCATTTACGGGAATTGGCACCATGCTTGCTATTGCTGACCCGGGGTTGTCGTCCATGTCGAATCCGTACGCATTCAGTTATATGAATAACTGGTATACTCCAAACTCCGAGCGACATATTCGGCAGATTGAAGAAACGTTGATTGATAATCAAGTTCCCTACGTGAAGGGCAGTTATGCTCCTATAGGTGAAAATAATAATGGGAATATTATCAAACTGAGTGATTATAACCGTCTTGCGAAGGCACTGGGGTATGAAGAACGTACGTTGAAACAAATCGATGAGTCATTTATGACACCAAGCAATTTGGCGATGCGCAAGGAGTACCGTGAACAGGTTGAAAAAGGAGCCTCGGGAGGAAAGATCAATCTGGAGGTTGATAATCAGCACATACCTGTCCAGCTATCGACACCTGGTACCGATATTGTGATTCCTTTTCAATATGAAATTTATCTCTACGTCGTAACCGACGAATTGTTTAATAAGATGAGACCTGCGTACAACGAGGAAGTTGGCATGCCTGAAGGTTTCTATTCGAGTCGAACGATACAATTTATCGTGAAAGATTGGATGGGTACACGCAGCTTTGCTCCTGAATTGATCAAATCCATTCAAGATGATCATTCCGAAAAAGGTTATTACGAGGTCAGCGCGCTTGTGGTGGATTGGCTTAATTCCAAGCAGACCAATGGCATCATTCTAATTTTGAGCGGCCTGATCGGCATTGTTTTCTTCACCTTTGCAGCAAGTTTCACGTATTTCAGACTTTACGCAGATCTAGAACGGGATGAAGCGCAGTATCGCATGATTGGCAAAATGGGACTGAGTCGTCCCGAACTCCGTAAGATCGTAACAAGGCAGCTATTGCTTATGTTCTTCCTGCCGATTCTGGTGGCGGTCATCCACAGTTCGGTTGCCTTTGTGGCGTTGCAGCAACTGGTTGATTTCTCGGTCTTTGGATACAGCCTGCGCATCTTCTTGGTGTTTGCTTCCATGCAGATTTTGTATTTTGCACTCGTGCGCTGGCGGTATCTGCGTCACATGTATTCCAAATTAGTCTAAAATAGCATGGCCCAACAGACACCGGACTCATCGCTCGGTGTCTGTTGACTTTTCTAGCTGAGGCACAGTACTATTTCATTAGATACAGAATGTATCATTACATAGTTTTTCAAGCAGTTAGAAGGATGGAGTTACAGAAATGTCAGGCCGGTGCCTGAGAGGGAGGACATATCATGAGTATCACGATGTCTCGTGGACAAGCTTACATTCAACGTTTGAATGATGAGCGGAATGTATGGCTGGACGGAGAGCGTATCCAGGTAACTGGGCATCAGGCCTTTCAGGGAACACTTCAAACCATAGAAGGATTGTTCAATCTGGTGGATGACCCGGAGACAAGGGAAATCGTGGCCTATTGGGACGAACAGACGGGAAGTTACGTGCATCGCTCTTTTCTTGTGCCTCGTTCACTTCCTGACGTGAACTGCAGGGCGGATGCTTTTCGGCTGTGGGCCGATCGGACGTACGGAGTGATGAGCCGATTGTCTGATTATGCCCGATCCCGGCTGACCGGTTGGTATGCAACACGACATGAGATGACAGCGCATGACCCGGCATTTGCAGGTAAAATATCCGCATATTTTGAACAAGCCAAGCGAAACGATGCATTCCTGACAATTGTACAGCGTGACCCGCAGATTAATCGGTCCTTGCCTGTTAGAGAAGATGAGGATGCCATGCTGCGAATTGTCAAAAGGAATACGGAGGGCGTTGTGATCCGCGGGGCCAAAATGGTGGCAACAGCAGCGCCTTATGCGGATGATATCATTGCTTATCCCGTTCAACGAATTCCAGGCCACCTGCCAGAGCTGGCCCATATGGTAATCGTAGCTGCGGACAGTCCGGGTTTGCACATGATGTGTCGTGAATCTTTTGCCACAAAAGATACAGATAAATCACATCCACTCAGTGCGCAGTATGATGAGATGGATGCTGTATTATTTTTTGATGATGTATTTGTACCCTGGGAACGTGTATTACTGCACAATAACCCTGAAGCCGTATGGCAGATTCGCTGCAATACAGCTTCGGCCAGTCTGGCCTATCATCAGAGTGTCATTCGATTACACTCGAAACTGGAGTTCATTACAGCCGTGACCTCATCCATTGCCAAGGAGATCGGGGTGGACTCTTTCCTGAATGTACAGGAACAACTCGGAGAGCTGATCAGTCAGATGCAGACCATCGAGGGACTGATTATTGCTGCTGAAGCACAGTCCAAGCCGGACGCATTTGGCAACTGGCTGCCGGAATTCAAATATATTGAAACCGCACGTAATCTGGGCAATCGCTATTACCCCCGCGCGGTGGAGATTTTGAAGACCATTGCTGCGGGTGGTCTGATTCAGATTCCTTCAGGTACGTTTGAGATGAATGAAATGATGGGTTCCATGATTGGCAAATATCTTGGTGGAGTAACGATGCAAGCCCCGGAGAAGATTCGTCTCTTTCAACTCGCATGGGAACTAACAGGAAGTCCACTCGGAGCAAGGCATGATCTGTATGAACGTTTCTACGCGGGTGATCCCGTGCGCAATCGGGCGAACCAATATGTGCAGTATGACAAGGAAAGCTTATTGGGGAAAGTTGAGCCGTGGCTTCGTTCGCTTAAGGACTGATCTGATGATCTAATACAAATGCTCCGAATGAAGATTGAAAAGCCTGAATGAAGAACGAAAAGCTTGAATGTAGGCTGAAAACAGCCCTTTTTTAGTTAATGCCTTGGCATGAGCCAGGGCTCTATTTCTATTTATTTAGATTATCTTTAGAAATGATTTAGGTTGAATTAAGAGACGTAGTATATAGTAATAATGTAGAGATAGGCATAGAGTATAGGAAATGAGAGGAATATCATGAGATACACCGTATTAATTGCAGATGACGAACCAGAGATTGTTGAACTGCTTCAACTATATCTGGAGAAGGACTATACCATTAAAACTGCGGTGAATGGAGCCGAGGCATTACAATGCATACGTTCAACACAGATCGATCTGGTCATACTGGACATCATGATGCCTGTAATGGATGGATTGCAGTTGATCAAACAGATCAGAGCCACATATCACATGCCTGTACTGTTCCTATCCGCTAAAAGTCAGGATCACGATAAAATCCTTGGACTTGGACTTGGGGCAGACGATTATATAGCGAAGCCGTTCAACCCGCTTGAGATTGTCGCCAGAGTAGAGGCGTTGCTCAGAAGAGTTAATCAATTTGATGCAGCGGAGATCCCCGAAGCGAAAGAACAGAATCTGGTATTAGGTGAGCTGACGCTGGATCGATCCCAATGTATCCTTTTTCGTTCAGGAAGTCCTGTAACATTGACCTCTACAGAGTATAAAATTATGGAATTGTTGCTTGATCAACCTGGCCGAGTGTTCACCCGTAAAAAAATATACGAAGCGGTCTGGGGCGATTATTATGCACACGAGGACAGCACGATTATGGTACATATCAGCAACATTCGGGAGAAGATCGAGCGTGACTCCAGACAACCGGAATATCTCAAAACGATAAGGGGACTGGGATACAAAATTGAAGCGCCCATGGAAAGCTAGAGAAAAGCGACTGTTGCAGACATCCCTGACTTTGGACTTCTTGCTGTTCAACTTCTTTTTGCTGTTACTGGTATTGATTGTGTACCTTATGGTTTCACTTGATGTCGTGGATTTTCGCATTTCGGATCAGGTGGTAGACCCGAATCTGAATGTTGAAGCCCACATGTATGTGGAGGAGCTGGAGAACGAATTTTATTCCGGTGGAGGTTCGGTGTCGAAAGGCAAAGACACAGAGATTCAACGTCTCAAGGATAGCGGGGGCTGGATTGAAATTCTGGATGCGAATCGCAATGTCATTCATCATGTGGGAGACAAGCAAGATGCGATCACGCAATACAGTGAAGCTGATCTATATGATGGACTGGAAAATCGGAGTGACCAGGAATACTATTATTCGATCACTCCTCTCTCGACAGAAGGAGCGGCAGCGTATGTATTGCTCAAAATCCCGCGTGATCTGGTCAGCGTGCGAATTAATGATAATCAGTTGATTACTAATCTGAAACATCCATTATCCTTTTACATTATGATTGGCATCGGTTTGGTTTTATTATTGATCTTTGTCTACAGCTACTGGGTCGCACGGAGAATCAAAAAACCACTCAGTATCCTCTCCTCGGGTCTTACGCAGATGATACAGGGGAATTATAGTACACGGATGTCGATCTCGGCCGAGAGGGAATTTGTCCAGATTGGTGAGACCTTCAACTACATGGCGGACGTTATTGAGAACACCTCTGCGGAGAAACGTTACGCCGAAGAGAGCAAACAGCGACTGATTGTAGACTTATCACATGATCTGAAGACACCGATAACATCCATACAGGGATATGCGCAGGCATTGGTGGAAGGACGTGGAGAGGACAAGGACAGGCAGCAAAGATATCTGGGATACATCTATAACAAGTCTGTTCAAGTTGCACGCATGATACAGAATATGTTGGAGTTGCTCAAGGTGGATTCGCCCGATTTTCGCATGCATATTCAGAGAAGAGAGATTGGAGAATTCCTGCGCGAGATTATGGCAGATACCTATGGGGAGATTGAACAGAAACAGTTTGTCCTTCATGTACTTGTTCCTGATGAGGTGATCTACGCGAGGTACGATCCGGAGCTGTTATCCAGAGTCATCCAGAATCTGATTACCAATGCTCTGTCTTATAATCCAATCGGGACCGAACTGCGCGTCGAACTCATTCCGCTTCATACCCATGTGGTGATTGAAGTGGCAGATAACGGAGTGGGCATACCTCAAGAACTATGGTCAACGATCTTTGACCCGTTTGTACGAGGGGATGAGGCGCGGACAGCGACCGGAGGCACCGGACTTGGTTTGTCCATCGCACGACGTAATACGGAGAAAATGGGCGGACGGCTGATCCTTTCCCGGCGTGGGCGAGAGACCACCGTGTTTAGCATTGAGATTCCAAATTAAATAAGAGAAGAAATGTCCATGTGGAGGGAAATATTTTGTTCAAAGTAAATACGTTTGTACGGTTCAGTATTGCACTGGCGCTGATATTGGTTAATATCTATTTATTATCACGTGTAAGCTTCATCTTTCAGCCGCTCGTCACCATGATCACGGTCATTACCGTGCCGATGATGTTGTCGGTGTTCTTTTATTATCTGCTAAGGCCGCTTGTGAATTATATGGAGAAAAAGAAAATAAATCGCACGCTAAGTATTTTGCTAATCTATCTGGTTATTGCTATTCTGGGAGTGTTCTTCATCATTGGTTTATGGCCATCGTTACGTGAGCAACTGATCAATCTGGTCGATAACGCACCAAGTTTAATTAATTCATTAAGTGACCAGCTCAGAGAGCTGGAGCAAAATGGTGCCATTCAGGCCTTGTTCCCTGAGGGCTCGACACCTTTCTCCCAGATCACGGAGTATATCAACAAAGGATTTAACTTTGTAACCAACTATGTAAGTGGATTTTTCTCACTTGTTTCCAGTTTTGCGATCATCTTGTTTACACTACCGATTCTTTTGTTCTATATGCTGTTACAAGGCGAGAAATTTGGTCGTAAATTGGCACATATCGCTCCAAAACGTTTCCAAAATGACAGCCGTGATGTTGTAATTGAGATTGATCAGGCGTTGAGTGGTTTTATCGTGGGAAGAGTTTTGGTCAATCTGGCGCTGGGTGTATTGATGTATATCGGTTTCCTCATCATTGGACTGCCGTACGCATTACTGCTCACGGTAATTGCGGTCATCATGAACTTTGTTCCGTTTATCGGAGCGATTGTGTCGTCCGTACCTATTGTGATCATGGGTCTCGTGGTATCACCATCGGTTGCCATCTGGTCTCTGATTATTATTCTTGTCGCTCAGCAGATTCAGGACAACCTGGTTGCACCGTACGTATTCGGCAAAAAGCTGGATATTCACCCGCTCACGACCATCATTCTGGTGTTGGGTGCAGGCGACCTGGGTGGAATTATTGCCATCCTGATTATTATCCCGGTTTATATGATCGTTAAAATTCTTTTGGTTCGAATCTATAACATGTTCTTCAAGGACAAATGGCAGAATGCATAGAATTTAATTATTCGAAGGAGTGGAGCACATGTCTGAAATTATCGAAAAACAATACAATGAACCTGAATATATTGCACCTCAATCTGTTCAAATGGGTACCATTCACATCTCGAATGATGTGTTATCCAAGATCGTGGGGATGGCCGCTCAATCAACGGCTGGTGTATCCTCCATGTCCGTTGGACTGACTGAAGGGATTGCCAAGAGTATTAGCGGCAAGAGTCTGCAAAAAGGGATTGACGTACACGTCAAAGACGAACAGGCAACCATCCAGCTGCGCATCAACATTCAATATGGCAACAAGATGCACGAGGTCTGCCGTGAACTTCAACATAATGTTCAACAGGCTGTAGAACAATTAGCCGGCGTCATGGTCGATGAAATCAAAGTGCAAGTTGTTGGCATATCCATGCCGGAGATGGTATAAACCAATGAAAAGAATGTAAGGAATAACGTTTGTAAGGATAAACGATTAACAAAAACAGCACCTTCCCAATTAATAACTTAACTGGGAGGGTGCTGTTTTATGTTTGCGATAATAGGTGGGCGCTTCACCCATCACTTTTTTGAACATTTTGGAGAAAAGCAATTGATCGGTGTAGCCCACAGAACGGGCAATATCGCCAATGGTCAGACCGGGATCAAGCGTTAGTTCGGCTGCCCTGCGCATCCGATAATGGACCAGATACGACTGAATACTGCTTCCCATCTGGTCCTTGAACAGAGAGCACAGATAACTGCGCTGCAAACCGACATGGGCGGCGATGGACTGAACGGTAATGGCATTGGCATAGTTCATTTCAATGAAGTCCATTACCTGCGTTACATACGTTTCCTTCGAATAATCCGGCATGGGTTGAAGATGCTCTGAATTAGCCTGATCAATCAAAATAGAGAAGAATTGATACAGTAAACCAGTCATGCTAATCTCCCAGCCTTTATGGGTATTGCGAGAATTGATCATTCGGTGCAGGCAGGATCGCATCTCGTCATCCTCATTACCCAGTTCAAAGATCGGGTGATGCTCGGACAGACAGGCCTGCTGTAAAAAGGAAGAACTATTGCTGCCTTGAAATGCAACCCAGCTGTATTCCCATGGATCATCCTGATCTGCTTCGTAATGCACGACGGAATGCGGAACGATCAGAAATCCTTGCCCTTTGTGCAGTGTATACTTTTTGCCACCAACTTCGAAGGTGCCTTTGCCATTCAAAATATAATGAATTTTGTAATAGTCTCGCATGGCAGGGCCAAAGTGGTGACCTGGTGTACATGCTTCCGTACCATAATGAAGGAGCTGTAGCTCCTGAAAATGATTGTTTTTGAACATATACGTAATCAAGGGTATTCACTCCTGTACGATTTCGTCTCATCTTGCATTTTAACATACTAAATAGTTGAAAAGATTAATTATTTAACATTAGTATATATAGATAACAATCATTATTCCATATGTTCAAAGTGAAATGCCATATCGTTTATCCAGGAAAATGTCTAAGATGAAAAGGAATTCAACAAACCTTACAGGAAAGTGAGAATAACGATGCCCTATACTGCGAGTGAACAACGATATGATGAGATGAAATATGTACGTTCCGGCAAATCCGGAATCAGACTTCCGCAAATTGCGCTGGGTTTATGGCAGAACTTTGGTGGCAACCGTACATTGGATATTCAGGAAGAAATGATTTTGCGTGCCTTTGACCTCGGAATTAACCATTTCGATCTGGCGAATAACTATGGTCCACCTCCAGGATCAGCGGAAGAGAACTTTGGCGTGATTTACAAAAAACATCTTCGTCCTTACCGGGATGAACTGCTTATCTCATCGAAGGCAGGCTACCATATGTGGAATGGACCTTACGGCGAGTGGGGCTCCCGTAAAAACCTGATTGCCAGTCTCGATCAAAGTCTTGGTCGGATGGGACTGGATTATGTAGACATTTTCTATCATCACCGTCCAGATCCGGACACGCCATTGGAAGAAACGATGACGGCATTGGATCATATCGTGCGGCAAGGTAAAGCATTGTATGTGGGCTTATCCAATTATAATGCAGAACAGACACAAGAAGCGGTGACCATTCTTCGTCGTCTGGGTACGCCATGTCTGGTTCATCAGCCAAACTACTCGATGTTAAATCGCTGGATTGAAGACGGTTTGCAGGACGTACTGGATGAGCAAGGCGTAGGTTCCATTGCGTTCTGTCCACTCGGGCGCGGTCAGTTGACGAATAAATATGTCGATAAGATCAAGGAAGAACGCGTCAATCCAACAGGAAATTTGAAAAAAGAAGCATATACGGACGAACGGATTGCCAAGTTCGATGCACTTCAGGCGGTTGCGGAGCGAAGAGGGCAGACGATCTCTCAACTGGCTCTGAACTGGATTTTGCGTGGTAACCGTGTAACTTCTGCATTGATTGGGGCAAGCCGTGTGTCCCAGATTGAAGAAAATGTAGCTGCGCTCAGCGCACCGGATCTGACAACGGAAGAGTTGAATGAGATCGAAAGCATTTTGGACGGAATGGGTAATTATCCGTGGTAACATACACAGTATAGCTGTGTGAAAATTATAGTTAGGTAAAACTAATGTAATATAAATGAAGAATGAAAATGGCGCCTACCTGATCAATCAGGAAGGCGCCATTTTGTATATGTCATTTTCATTATAGGATAAGATCTATTATAATAGTTCATTAATTGACCTATGTTTATTTTTTTCAGAATGAACCTAGTTCATAGCACCTGGTCCTAGGATTTAGGGTATAATATATAGAAGCTTTACAATTGAACTACGAAGGAGAGGCTCCATTTGAACTTTGAACAGTGGATTTCGCCTGAAAGCTATAACCTGACATCCGAGATGGAGAATCATCCATCAGACCGGATTGCACTTAGATGGCTCAGCGATCAACGAGAATTGGAAGAGATCACGTATGGTGATTTATTCAAGCAGGCGAATCGTCTTGCTGGAGGTTTGCGTGAACTTGGACTAGAGAAGGGTGATCGGGTGTTGGTCATGGTACCACGCCGTATTATTGCCTATGTCATTTATATTGCTTGTCTGAAATTGGGGATTGCCGTTATTCCTTCCTCCGAGATGTTACGGGCAAAAGATCTGGAATATCGTCTGCGTCACTCTGAGGCGCGGGCTGTTATTGTATGGTCCGAGACGACCTCAGAAGTGGAAAAGATGGACGCGGATCTGCCGTCACTGGCACATCGCATCGTGGCATCACCGAATGAAGAAGTTAGCGTACCTGCTGAAGGTTGGGTCAATGTGCATCAGTTAATGCAGAATCAACCCGACGAGATGGCTGCGGTGGAGACTCATCGTGATGATACGGCTATCCTTGCTTATACTTCGGGCACAACTGGTAATCCCAAAGGAGTTGTACATAGCCACGGTTGGGGATATGCCCACCTGCGGATCGCTTCTTCATTATGGTTGGATATTCAACCTTCAGATACCGTATGGGCAACGGCTGCACCTGGCTGGCAAAAATGGATCTGGAGCCCGTTCCTGTCGGTACTCGGAAGAGGCGCGACTGGACTGGTCTACAATGGATCATTCCAGCCCAAGCGTTATCTGGAACTGATGCAGGAACATCAGATTAATGTCCTTTGCTGTACACCAACCGAATATCGGTTGATGGCCAAAGCAGATGATCTTGGACATTATGACCTGTCTCATCTGCGCAGTGCTGTTTCAGCGGGTGAACCGCTCAATCAGGAAGTTATTGAAATCTTCCAGCGTCATTTTGACCTGACTATTCGGGACGGATATGGACAGACCGAGAGCACGTTGTTAATCGGCAGTCTCAAAGATGCGCCTGTACGTATTGGCTCGATGGGTCAGTCAATTACACCTGGATTGATTGAAATTATTGACGATGAGGGACAACCTGTGCCTCCGGGTGAAGTAGGAGATATCGCGGTACACAAAGAGATGCCAGCTTTGTTCCGGTCCTATTATCAGGATGAGGGACGGAAGGAAGCGAGTCAGCGTGGCGATTATTTTGTAACAGGGGACCGTGCACGCAAAGACGAAGAAGGATACTTCTGGTTTGAAGGTCGCAGTGACGACATCATCATCAGTTCGGGTTACACGATTGGACCATTTGAAGTGGAAGAAGCACTCATGAAACACGCCAGTGTGAAGGAATGTGCGGTGGTTGCAAGTCCGGATGAGATCCGTGGCAATATTGTCAAAGCTTTTGTCGTGTTGAGAGACGATTCACTGGCTTCACCGGAACTGATGCGTGAACTGCAACACCACGTCAAGGAAATTACAGCACCTTATAAATATCCACGCAAGATCGAATTTGTTACGGATCTGCCAAAGACCAACTCTGGTAAAATCCGCCGGATCGAGTTACGCGAACAAGAAAAACGTAATAGTTAGATCATTTTGTATAGATGAAATTTTGGGAATTGTGCCTGCGTAGTGAAAGAGAAGGAATCGATTCTGCAGAAGCGAAAGCGGTCGTACAATATATGAAACAGGAGTGAACACAACCATGAGTCAATTTGAACAAACCTTTGAAAAGTCATTGGAACAATACGCAGAACTAGTTGTTAAAGTTGGCGTGAATATTCAAAAAGGACAGGATCTGCTCGTTACTGCACCGATCGAAACGCTTGAATTCACACGTCTCATTGTGCAAAAAGCCTATGCGGCTGGTGCAAACTATGTACAAGTGGACTTCGATGATGACAACATTACCCGCAGTCGTTTTGAGCATGGTTCCAATGACAGCTTTGACTATTATCCAGCGTGGAAAGCGGATATGATGGAGAAGTTTGCGGAAGCAGGTGGCGCTACCCTGACGATTAAAGTTCCAGATCCTGAACTGTATAACGGAATTGACTCCGACAGCGTTTCCCGTGCTACCAAGGCAGCTGCACACGCACGTCGCGGATATGCCAAATACACACGCAACCATGAAATTAGCTGGTGTCTGATTAAAGCACCGACCAAGGCTTGGGCGAACAAAGTATTTGCCGACATCCCGGAAGAAGACCGAATCAACGTGATGTGGGAAACGATCTTCAAAATGAACCGTGTAGATGGCGGAGACGCCGTACAAAATTGGAGAGAACATCTGGATACCCTGAATACCATGAGTGATCTCCTGAATAAAAAGAACTATAAGAGCCTGCATTACCGTGCGCCAGGTACAGATTTGAAAATTGAATTGGTCCACAACCACATCTGGGGTGGCGGTGGTAGCGAAAATAAACAAGGTGTATACACCGTTGCCAATATGCCAACTGAAGAAGTATTCACCATGCCTAAACGCAGCGGAGTGAATGGATATGTCAGCAGTACCATGCCTTTGAACCTGAACGGACAACTTGTAGACCAGATGAGAATCACATTCAAGGATGGACAGGTTGTAGCGTTTACGGCAGCATCCGGTGAAGAGCATTTGAAGAACCTGTTTGCCACCGATGAAGGAGCACGTTATCTGGGTGAGGTCGCACTAGTACCACATGACTCCCCAATCTCCAACCTGAATCGTATTTTCTACAACACAGGTATTGACGAAAATGCATCCTGCCACTTGGCTGTGGGAAGTGCGTATCCATTCAACATGAAAGATGGCACAACCATGTCGAATGAAGAGTTACTGAAGCATGAGTGCAATGTGAGCTTGACTCACGTTGATTTCATGATCGGTTCTGCTGAACTGGATATCGATGGTGAGTTACAAGACGGTACAATCGAGCCGGTATTCCGTAAAGGCAACTGGGCATTTTAATATCTTAACAAGTCTTAACTAGCTAGTAGTAACAGTCGTTAACAAAAAAAGTGACTTCAACCTGAAGTCACTTTTTTTGTTTCCTCGTAACATGAATTACACGAGTTTTACAGGCACACATATTTCGCAATAATGCTGATTAAGCAGTTCCCAACGATATCGTTCTATAACCGGCTTGTTATCCATCCGATAACCACTTGTTTGTAAATGAGGGATGATCACATTCCATGCCTGCTGAATAGCTTCTGCCGTATGTCTCACCTTGCAGATGAGATAATCTCCGCCTGATAACTCGCCAATCTCAACAAACTCATCTTCCAGACGTTCAGATTCAGTGATAACAATACAGGCATCATATCTACATTTTTCGGGCGGTGTGGTAGTTGGGTCATCTTGTGGAATACCGAATAAAATTGCTGCTTCATTAAGCAGTTGTTTTTTGTCTGCCCATTGTTTCAGCGTATTCATCGCTTGAGCATTGGCAGGCCCATACGGACCAACTTGTCGCACATAGGCGATACGATATGACGTGAGGTTTTCGATAACCATTTCCATGAAAATCTTCCTCTCTGTACGATTTCTCTTACATATTGGATGCTAACATGGTATAAAAGAATTTGCTTAGGTAATTGTTGAATCCCGGCGACGAAACTCATAGAATAGTGATAATATGTTGGAAGACTGTTCCAATAGAGCAAAACGAGAGGGGGAGGGGTTATAACATGGATATTACTTATGCCTTCACGGATGAACATTTCAGGCAAGTTGTGTTGGATCGTTTTTGTGATCAGCGGGATTTCATCCAGGAGAGAGACGTTTGTGAGGTTGAGATATTAGAACTCTCAAATCACAATATTAGCAATCTTGATGGAATCGAGTATTTCAGGGGTCTTCAAGAGCTGGATTGTGCCTATAATCAATTGACCGGTTTGGTTCTAGCTCAGAATCACAAGCTGAGGATATTACGTTGCAGAGAGAATCAGCTTCTTACACTGGACCTCAGTTCCAATTTGGAATTGCAAGTGCTGGATTGCAGTTTTAATCGACTTCGCAAATTGGATCTTTCTCATAATCCCAGGCTTGTAATGGTGGAGTGTCATTGGAATATGTTATCGGAGCTGGCTTCGGAGCCCCTTGAGCAGTTGGAGGAACTTAGTTGCAGTTATAACGCTCTTTTCTCACTTGAACTTGAACACAATAAGCAACTGCGACGACTTGATTGCGCCAACAATTACATGTTGGAACTTGATGTAACCGGTTGTCCAAACTTGATTGAACTTCGTTGTAACCACAACCATATTAAACAGTTGGATTTTCGTTCAAATATGGTTTTAGAGAGTGTCCGTTGTTTTAACAACCATATTAGCAAGCTGGATATTCGCCATAACGTACAACTAAAAGAGTTGTACTGTTCCGAGAACAAATTAAACGAGTTGGATTATAGCGCTAATCCCAAGCTGGAAAGACTGCAGTATGCAGATAATCTAATGTTTGAATCCAATCATGAAGTTCCGGGTATGGGGTTGTTTCAGTATGACGTCTCGATGTCCAACTATCAGATGAGCTTACTTATTCAGGATAAAGAACTGGTAGTCACTGCACAGGTTTCAACCAAGACAGAGATGGAAGCCTTATCCTCATATATGGAAGAGACGTGGAAACGTTGGGACATGCTTGGTGAGCAGGCACTTAAAACCATTGCCGAGGCTCATCCGGACGAAGATATCAATACATTGATTTTGGCTGATGCAGAATTTCAGGGAGATCAATATTTCCGATTGGGTTATGATGCGGGGGATACACCTGCTGGTCGACTGTACATATATGCGGAGTTTGACGATGAATTTCACATGTTGGATACGTTGATCTATGAAACGTATTAAAGCCACGAGATCGTGGCTTTTTTGCTGTGTTGAACTAAAGATTATTTACACTGACACTACGATGACAGAACAACCTTCCAATCGCTGTTATCCCCAGATTTTAATTCCATTCCTTTTCTAAAGGGGAAAATCCGGGGATAAAGGCGCACGCTTCGCTTTTTCAGGTTTTTTCTGTCCTCTCCGTTATCGTGTAAATGTTAGTTCAACTTATATAATTGGTTATATTATATGTTATTCAGCGTGCATTTTGTTAAAGCTAACATATTCGTTAATCGGTTTACGGTAACCGCGTGGGCGCTGTTTGGCTTCCGACTTTTTGCCGATGGTGATCAGCATAACGGGTACGTAATGGTTAGGGATTTCCAAACTCCGTTGCAATTCTTCCGAGTCAAAGCCAATCATTGGACAAGTGTCCCAACCGCGATCCTGAGCGATCAGCATCAATTGCATGGCAGACAGGCTGGCATTGCGAATCGCATCCTCACGTTGGAAGAATCTGCCGCGAGATTCGTAAAATTCGGTGACACTTTGGGATTCCTGCTCGTATTGGAACGGAGTAAGAGCGCCTAGGTTCAGCAGGCCTTCGTTAATCGTGCGGATATGATGATGCGCGTTGACGTCGCCCAATACCACGATGACTGCAGAAGCTGTTTTTACCTTATATTGCTGGGAAGCCTCATAGACTTTCTCTTTCTGTTCCTCGTCTTTAATCACAAGATAGTGCGTGTGTTGCAGGTTAAAGGCAGATGGTGCAAATTTGTTCAGGGCAAACATTTCTTGCAGTTCCAAATCCGAAATTTCAATTCCTTCTTCAAAAATAACGGCCGATCTACGGTTTTTGACTAGATTCTCCAACTCACTCATGGTGGTTTCCCTCGCTTATGTATAATTTATAAACTGACTATAACACACTTAGTTACTTTATGTAAGTATTATTTTAGAATAAGACAAGGATTGTCTGCCATACGCTAAAATAAAACACTAGAGGTGATTCATGAAAGCATTGATCGCAAGGTATATGGGAGGACATGACCCTCATGAATTTCGGGTATATGTGATCCAATCTTCGACGTTAAAACGTTTTGTAGTCGTGGAGATTATTCTAGGCCCTATCGTGTACAATGTCGCACTTTATTTGTGCCATAATGTAATACTTGCTGGAGTAGGCTCTTGGGCTGGAACAGAAGGTCTGAAGAGACTGCCACTGGTCTTTAGAAAAATCGTTGGGACATGATGAAGTGTGTAAATGAAAAATTGAAGCAGAAGAGGGCCAGTTGCGGCCCCATCTTCTCCTTCAGTCATGTTATCTATAGTCACGCTTCTTTTATCTAAACACATAATTATAACTGTCTAAGCTTTGGGTTCAAACTTGCCTTATTTGGCACGTTCCAAATACTGCTCCAGCGTAAGTTTCTGGTTGGTAATCTCACCAGCAATATATACTCCGACATAACGTACATGCCATGGCTCATAGGAGTAACCAGTCAATTTCTCCTGATCTTTGCCATAACGGATGATGAAACCGTACTTGTGGGCATTGGCTTTCAGCCATTTGCCTTCTTTGGTGTTGCCAAAGCTTTGCTGAAGATCATAACCAGCCGAAGCGCTGGAGATATCCATGGCTAGACCCGTTTGATGTTCGCTTTGTCCTGGCCGAGCACTTGTTTTATTGGCAACAGCTTCACCTTTGATGCTGGCATTACGGTCAAAGATCGATTTTTGGGTCGCATAAGAGCGATAGCCAGACACCGCTTTGATATCGATGCCGTCTTTTTTAGCAGCGGCAAATAATTTCTCTATCGCGGTTGCGGCCACTTTACGCATCTGTTTCTTCGGACTGGAACCTGAGAAGCTAAAAGGAATATTAGGTACAACCAAATCTTGTGGTGTATAAGTTGAAGGCAGATTTCTCTTTTTATTGACAAGCACAACTGTACTGGACACATTGGTCACAGTTGCCACATTTTTAATCGTTTTGATCGTACGACCAGGTGCATTATCATGCAGAAATTGAGTGAAGCTGGAGCTTGCAGCAGACGCGACGGGATTCAGGCTTGAAGTGATGGGAAACGTAGTAAAAGCAGAACCTGCTACAACAGAGCCTACGAGAATTGTAGATATGATGGATTTACGAGTAAAAGGTTTCATGATGTGTGTTCCTCCTCGGAATATATGAATCTATATACCGAGTATACTAGAGGATTATATCCATAGGTTCTCCAATTGTTTCCGAGTTGTAAACAAAGTTTGCTAGATTCTTCTTCTTCTTCAACTCTCGTAGAGGCAGTATACATGAAAAAGCCGTTGCATTAGATGCAACGGCTTTCGATGTGAAGAGAGATAATGCTAGATTACTCCAAGTATGCTGGAGACTGTGTTATAGCATGCAGGCGTCGGATCCACCGGAGCTTCCCGCAGTTACTGCACGGGTGTCACGAACGCGTACGTTGGCGCTGAGCACACCAGAATCACTGCTTAATTTGAAAGAAGGATAATTCTCTTCTGTATCCAGCTTCATGTGTTGTTCTAGGTTCAGCTGCTGCTTCGGATCAACATAGAACGGAACCAGATTGGTTTCAATCTGCGCGTCGAGAGCCGCAAGTTCATCAACAATGATAATAGCGATAACTCCGTTACATCCGCAACCTTCCAAGTCATAGATCACTTTGAAATATCCAGGTTGGTCATTCAGGCTTTCCGTCAATCGTTTTGCTGCCAAATCTGTAATTTGAATATACATATAGGTACACTCCTTTATATGTGGTCATGGTTGGTAAATGGTAAAAGAATTCATTCATCTTCTATTCCCATTATACCACTTTGGCAAAAATCAAAGCATTTATTTTCTTGACTGATCAGTCTGGAAAAGGTATTCTTTAGTTAATGAATAGGGAGGTGAGGTCTGAAATTGGGAAGAGCCAAGGAGTTCGACACGGAGACTGTTCTAAGAAAAGCAACGTCTGTATTTGGAGCGTACGGTTATGAAGGTACATCTTTGAGCTTACTGCTGAGTGAACTTGGCATTGCGCGGCAAAGCCTGTATGACACCTACGGAACTAAACATGATTTATTTGTCTCTGCTCTTAAATTCTATATTCAGCAGAAGACAGAGGCGGGGATCAGACTATTAAATGAATGTACAAATGTGAGGCAAGGCGTGACGGAGTTGTTCAACGAAGCGGTTAACGTGTTGACAGACAACGAACGTCGTAATGAATGTTTCATCATTAATAGCGCGGTTGAACAGGCACCACAAAATCACGAAATCGCGGCCTTTATTCAAACCACTAACCAACAAATGGAAGATGTTTTTCATACTGCGCTGTTACGAGGCCAGAGGAGTGGCGAACTGAGGCATGCAGAGGAAGAATTGCCCGGTCTTGCCCGTTTTCTGAATTATTCCCGACTCTCATTGACCTTTACGGCGAAGAGCGGTGCAAGTACAGAAGCGCTGCGAGATTTTGTACAGATGACCCTAAGGGCTATGGATTAGCGTTTTACATGATTCGAGTAAGAATTCTTTACGTTTTCTTGAAAATGGACGCTTAAGGCGTTTATTTTTTGACTATTATAGACCGATTGGTCTGGAAAAAGAACACGAAACAAACTGAAGGAGGAAATAAGGATGACACAATCTCAGCAGTTGGAAGAGGGCAATAGTATACCGTATCGGATCATGCATGGATTTACTCAATTGCTACTGGAGGGAAAACTAGAACAATGGTTGGAGTTATATACATCTGACGCTATTTTCGAATTCCCATATGCACCAGCAGGATATCCTCAGAAACTGGAAGGCAAAGCCGCAATTACGAATCATCTTCATAATCTACTGGGGATGATTGAAATTCAGCAGTTTTCTGAACCGGTGATCTTGGCTGATTCCACGAAACAACAGTTTGTGGCTGAATTTACTTGTAAAGGGCGTTCATTAGTTACAGGCAAGCCTTACAACCAAACGTACATCTCTGTAGTGAGCCACTCTAATGGAAAAATTACACATTATAAAGACTATTGGAATCCGATGGTCGTACTCGAATCGGACTTAGGAGGAAACAAGCATGATCAATGATAAACCGTTGACACTTATTACCGGAGCTAATGGAAAGACAGGAAGCCGTGTTGCGGCCATACTTCAAAAGCATCATTATCCGGTGCGTTTGGCAGGAAGAACTAAACCATCTCTTTCTGGTTCTGCCGATAATTATGTCTATTTTGATTGGTATGATTCCGAGACATATGCGCTGGCGCTGAAAAATGTGAATCAGGTGTACCTTGTTGTGCCAGCAATGGATATGAGCCCAGAAAACGCCATGATTCCATTCATCAAGGAAGCATTGTGGAACGGCGTTAAGCGATTCGTTTTACTTGGCAGTGCTTCGATCGATGAGAATGGTCCTATATTTGGCAAAGTACATCAGTATTTAAAAGCCTATGCTCCTGAGTGGTCTGTATTACAGCCTTCCTATTTTATGGAGAACTTTACGGAGGGACCGCATCGGGAGACAATAAAGCAACTCGGGAAAACGTACAGTGCTACGGGTGAAGGGAAAATTGGATTTGTTAGTGCAGATGATATCGCGGCGGTGGCCTTCCATGCTCTGACAGATGTAGTTCCTCATAATACGGAGCATATCATTACAGGGCCGGAGTCGTTGTCCTACGGACAGGTTGCAGACATCATTAGTCGTGTACTGGGTCAGTCCATCCAGCATGAATCTTTGTCCGATGATGAATTGAGGAACAGCATGATTCGCGCAGGAATGTCAGAAGAATACGCTGCTGCCCTCGCAGGACTGGATGTGCCTATCCGGGAGGAGGGAAGAGAAGATCAAACGACGGATACGGTGAAAAAAATAACGGGGAATAGCCCGATTTCATTTGAGCAATTTATTCAAAATCATATGGAAGTATGGAAATAATGGAAGAAACATTTTCATATTATGAGAAGACGGTGCCTAGTGCCCGTCTTTTTGCATATCTACCAACATGTTGGCATCGTTAATTCAAATATATATATATCCCTAACCAGGGACACTACGGAAAGCAGTGATTATACGAACACACTTTTGGGGAAATAGATGAAGATGAATGTTAGGGCGTGTCTGAAACACGCCCTAGATAAAGGGGCGAAGAGAGCGAATGATTCAGTTCGAAAATGTATCGAAACAATATCCTGATGGAACAACGGCTTTGCGTCAGGTTAACCTCAACATTAACAAGGGAGAACTGTTTGTCATGATTGGTCCGAGTGGATGTGGCAAAACCACCATGCTCAAAATGATCAATCGTCTGATTGAGCGAACAGATGGAACAGTGCGCATTAATGAACGCCCAATCGATGAATACAACATTCACGAATTGCGCTGGAATATCGGATATGTGCTGCAACAGATTGCACTATTCCCGCATATGACAATTGCCGAAAATATCGCAGTTGTTCCTGAACTGCGAAAATGGAAGTCAGATCAAATCAAGGAGCGTGTACATACGTTACTGGACATGGTGGGTTTGCACGGAGATACGTACAGTGAGCGTAAACCGTCCGAGTTATCTGGAGGACAACAGCAGAGAATTGGTGTGTTGCGTGCACTCGCTGCCGATCCCGAGATCGTTTTGATGGATGAACCGTTCAGTGCACTCGATCCAATGAGTCGGGAGAAATTGCAGGACGATATTCTGGATATCCAACGTCAGATGAAAAAAACAATTGTTTTTGTCACCCATGATATTCAGGAAGCGATGAAGCTGGGGGATCGCATCTGCATTATGAAGGATGGGCAGGTTTTGCAGGTGGGTACCCCGGAAGAACTGATCCGACAGCCAGCTAATGATTTCGTACGTGAATTTGTTGGAAGTCCTAACACCGATACGAGTTCACAATCTGATTTTGATCTCGAATCCATCATGTCACCACTCTCACCGGGTCATGTGCCAAAATCAGCCAAAACCGCCGTTCCTGTATCCATTACGTTGACGGAGTTAGTTGATATCATGGCTTCCCATGACCATCTGCTGGTTGAACGTAACCGCCAGATTATTGGCGAGATCAGTCGAGTTGATCTGATGAAATACTGGTCTGGTCAGTTACAGGAACGAGGTGAAGGACATGAGTAGATTCACGGAGGTGTTCAGTGAGCGCAAAGGTCAGTTGTTGTCTGCTCTCCTGGAACATATTCAGATCTCATTTATCGCATTGTTCTTTGCTGTCCTCATCGCTATTCCGCTAGGTATATACCTTACACGCAAACCAAGAGTGGCTGAACCCATTATCGGGGTTACGGCTGTGTTGCAGACGATACCGTCCTTGGCGCTTCTCGGATTGCTCATCCCGTTATTCGGCATAGGCACACTTCCTGCAATTATTGCATTGGTGGTGTATGCGTTGCTTCCTGTACTCCGCAACACGTACACGGGCATATCCGAAGTTGACCCTTCCATGGTCGAAGCGGCGAATGCGATGGGCATGAATAGTCGTCAACGGCTTATCAAAGTGGAACTGCCACTGGCGATGCCTGTCATTATGGCTGGAATTCGGACCGCGATGGTCCTGATTGTAGGAACAGCCACACTTGCTGCCTTGATCGGCGCAGGAGGTTTGGGGGCATTAATCTTGCTGGGCATTGATCGCAACGATACGGCACTGATCATCCTTGGAGCCATTCCGGCAGCCTTGCTGGCTATTTTGTTTGATGTACTATTACGTCAGTTCCAACGGTTATCCTTCAAGAAAACATTGGTTACCCTTGGTTCGCTGGCAATAATCGCGATACTTGCGATTACCATTCCCTTCGTGGCACGTGGTGGTCAGAAGGATCTCGTCATTTCCGGGAAATTGGGGGCGGAACCCGAAATTCTCATTAATATGTACAAATTGCTAATCGAAAAAGATACAGACCTGACCGTTGAACTAAAACCCGGATTAGGCAAAACGCCATTCCTTTTCAATGCACTCAAGTCGGGTGATATTGATATCTATCCTGAATTCACTGGGACAGCCATCTCCGAATTCATGAAGGAAACGGCAGTGAGTACCGATCGGACAGAGGTGTACGAACAGGCAAGAGATGGAATGCTGAGCCAGTTCAACATGGTGCTGCTGAACCCTATGGATTACAACAATACGTATACGTTGGCCGTTCCAAAGAACATCGCAGATCAATACAATCTCAAGACCATTTCGGATCTCAAACCGGTGGAACAGCAGATGAAGGCAGGATTTACCCTGGAATTCTCGGATCGGGAAGACGGTTACCTAGGCATTCAGAAGAAGTATGGGATTGAATTTCCGAACGTTGCGACAATGGAACCGAAGCTTCGCTATGGTGCTGTTCAACGTGGCGATATCAATCTCGTAGATGCCTACTCCACAGATAGTGAGTTGAGACAATATGAACTTGTTGTGCTGGAGGATGATCAGGAGTTATTCCCACCGTATCAAGGCGCGCCGATGCTTCGTCAAGAAACGGCAGATCAATATCCACAACTGGTTGAGGTGCTGAATCAGCTTGCTGGCAAAATTACGGATGATGAGATGCGTCAGATGAACTATGACGTGAACGTAGAGGGAGCGAATCCTGAACAGGTTGCAGCAGAGTACCTTAAACAGGCTGGATTGCTGTAACTGCAGGCATTCCTGCAACAGATGTACCAAAAGGATGAGGAGGAACCATGATGACACAAAAAACGTATGACTTGATTGCGATTGGAACAGGAAGCGCGGCAAGCTCTGTTATCACCCGTTGCGCTGAAGCAGGCTGGAAAATCGCTGTAATTGATGAACGTGAGTTCGGCGGAACGTGTGCACTGCGTGGCTGTGATCCCAAGAAAGTACTGGCCGGAGCCGCGGAGCTGATTGACTGGAATGAACGGATGCAAGGGAAAGGAATTCAGGGACAGGCGACCATCAACTGGTCTGAACTTATGGCCTTTAAACGCACCTTTACCGAGAGCATACCTAGAGCAAGTGAAGATCAATTCAAACAGGCCGGAATGGATACGTTCCATGGTAAAGCTTCATTTGTCGATGAAGATCATATTCAAGTTGGAGAAGAAGTGCTCCATGGCAAACACATCCTGATTGCTACCGGTGCAAGACCTGCGCCACTTGAGATTGAGGGCTCGGAGCATCTTCTATATAGTGATGACTTTCTGGATCTGGAACAGCTGCCGGATCGTTTAGTTCTGGTAGGCGGTGGATACATTGCATTTGAGTTTGCGCATATTGCGGCCAGAGCCGGGACGGAAGTCCACATCCTGCATCGGAGTGAGCAGCCTCTGAAGTCGTTTGATGCGGAGCTGGTGGAAGCTTTGTTGCAAAAATCGAAAGAGATCGGCATTCATGTTCACTTGAACGCGGAGGTGAAATCCATACGGCAAGAGGGGAACGCCTATGTCGTTCATGGTAGACGCAATGGTGCAGATCACCAGTGGCAGTGCGGACTTGTCGTGCACGGAGCCGGGCGCATTCCCAATGTGGATGACCTGGAATTGGAGAATGGCAACGTCAGCTACAGCAAAAAGGGGATTACGGTGAACGAGTATTTGCAAAGTGAAAGCAATCCACGAGTGTATGCTGCTGGCGATGTGACCGACACAAAAGGACTGCCTTTGACCCCGCTAGCTGGACAGGAATCCCGCGCGGTATCGTTTAATTTGTTGGAGGGAAATCAACACAAACCAAATTATAAAGTGATGCCTTCCATTGTGTTTACTGTCCCTGCCCTTGGAGCTGTAGGTATGAGCACGGAACAAGCCAAGAAAGAGGGCTACGAGGTGCAGGTAAATGATATGTCGAAATGGTATACTTACAAGCGAACTCATGAAAAATTTGCCATGGCCAAAGTGGTGATCGATAAATCAACCGGACTTATTCTGGGTGCGCATGTGCTCGGGAGCAAAACAGAAGAATTGATCAACCTTTTTGCAATGGCGATTCAATTCAATCTGACTATCGATCAGTTAAACACCATGAATTTTGCATATCCTACTGCTGCATCGGACCTGGGTTCTTTAATTTAGAAGTGATGATGAACTCCCCTTTGGGACGGAAGGAAGGATGAAAACAACGATGTCATCGGATTTTATTGGGCTTCATGAAGGCAAGTGGACGAAGGAACCCGTTGCTGCACGAATGGATGGGGATCGTTTCGTTGTGGAAGCTCGGGAAGGCAGTGACTTCTGGGAGAACACATTCTATGGGTTCTGTCATCGGGATGGACATGCCATGCTTGCTCCATGGGACGGAACGGAAGCGATTGAGGTATCGTTTGATCTAAGCTCATTCACCGAATTATATGATCAGGCGGGACTAATGTTATGGTACGGAGAAGACCAATGGATCAAGGCCGGAGTTGAGGTCAATGATGGCGTGGCACATGTTGGAGCCGTCGTGACGGATACGTATTCGGATTGGTCACTCTCTCCTGTGCCAGAGTGGGGTGGACGAATCGTAACAATCAGAGCCTCCTACAGTAATGAGGCTGTTGTCATTCGTGCTCGCACAGATGAGCATCCTTGGCGTACGATTCGGGTTGCACGGTTTGCCTATCCAACGAACAAACACGCTGGTCCATTTCTGTGTTCACCGAAACGTGCAGGATTCGAGGTAGCCTTTACCAAGTGGATATCCACGACACCCGATCAAGACTTGCATACAGATCCGCCGATGACGGATTAAAACAAGTTAAGATGCACGATAAACAATGAAACATGAACAGGTGTATCTGGCTTAGAAAGCAAGACAACACAAATAAGCAAGTCTTCCATTAACGGAGGACTTGCTTATTTTTTTGTGTTTAAACTTTGGACTGTGAAGAGTCTCCAGTTACTCATTTCATCATTCACCGGGGTCAGTGAGTTCTTTTCGCACAAACAATAGAGTGCTTGCGAACTTTACTTGAGTTAAACGTTTATTTACTCGTGTCCGTATCCAGGGACTGGGTTTCGGTCTCTTTTTCACCCTCATCATCATTGGACTTATTGAACTCCAGCATACGCTCCTCGTAATCGTCGAGGAACCATAACGGGTCCATACTGTCTTCCTCACCGTTGTAATTGATTACGATTTCTTCCCCAGCTTTGATGTCTGTATACGCGTAGAAGTCAAAGGTGTGGTTATCAAAATTGATATCATAAGTAGCGTTAGGTTCATAGGAGTGGTTGATCAGACTGCCATAGCCGAGCAGAATGGCGGTATGATTCGCCCCATATTCGAACACGTAATCTTCCAAAATCGTTTTTTCGACATGCTCATGATCTTCATTTGGGTAAGGCACAACGGGTGCCTGATGGATAAGCGTTCCTTTGGCAATATCAACGGTAGCAAATACCCCGCGGTTAAACTCACCACCATCACCCAACTTGGATTGTTTCACTTCAATCATAATCTTCACCTGATGCTCTTCGAAGAGCTCCGTTCTATATAATAGTAATTCGTTAAGGCAAAATTTTAACCCATACTTTCATATAAGGCAAATTTCAGACAAAAAGGTGCAATAATTTTTAATATGGCGTTGAGTTGTGCAGGATATAACGCTTATAATATACAAAGAATTAAGTCTATATAGAAAAGGTGTCATGAATGAGTATATTAAATGTAGAAAAATTAAGTCACGGTTTTGGTGACCGTGCTATCTTTAACGACGTTTCATTCCGCCTCTTGAAGGGCGAACATATTGGTCTGATCGGGGCCAATGGTGAAGGTAAATCCACCTTCATGAACATTATTACAGGAAAACTTCAGCCGGATGAAGGCAAGGTGGAGTGGTCCAAACGGATGCGTGTTGGTTATCTGGACCAGCATGCTGTATTGAACAAAGGCCAATCAATCCGTGACGTACTTCGCGGCGCGTTCCAGTATTTGTTTGACATGGAACAGGAAATGAATGATATGTATGGCAAAATGGGCGATGTTACCCCGGAGGAACTTGAACAACTTCTTGAAGACGTGGGTACGATTCAGGATACGCTGACAAACCAGGATTTCTACATGATCGATGCCAAAGTGGATGAAACCGCACGTGGTCTGGGTCTGACGGATATCGGTCTGGACAAAGACGTTAATGACCTGAGTGGTGGACAGCGTACCAAAGTACTGCTTGCCAAGTTGCTGCTGGAAAAACCCGATATTTTGCTGCTGGATGAGCCTACGAACTACTTGGATGAATTGCATATCGAATGGTTAAAACGTTATTTGCAGGAATATGAGAATGCATTTATCCTCATTTCTCACGATATTCCGTTCCTGAACAGTGTTATCAACTTGATCTATCACATGGAGAACCAGAATCTAACTCGTTATGTGGGCGATTATGATCACTTCCAGGAAGTGCATGAGATGAGAAAACAGCAGCTGGAGTCGGCTTACAAGCGCCAACAACAAGAGATTGCTGACCTCAAGGATTTTGTAGCGCGGAACAAAGCAAGTGTTGCTACACGTAATATGGCGATGTCCAGACAGAAGAAACTCGACAAGATGGATGTCATCGAGATCGCCAAGGAGAAACCGAAACCGCAGTTCAACTTCCGTGATGCAAGAACATCCGGCAAGCTCATTTTCGAAACCAAAGGTCTTGTAATTGGATACAACGAACCGTTGTCCAGACCACTGGATCTGCGTATGGAGCGCGGACAGAAGATTGCCCTTGTTGGTGCGAACGGAATCGGTAAAACAACTCTGATGCGCAGTATTCTGGGTGAAATTCAAGCTCTGGAAGGAACCGTTCAACGAGGTGAACATCTGGAGATTGGTTACTTCCAGCAAGAGATGAAGGATGCCAACTACAATACATGTATTGAAGAGATCTGGCAGGAGTTCCCTTCCTATACCCAATTCGAGGTGCGTGCTGCACTTGCAAAATGTGGTTTGACTACAAAACACATTGAGAGCAAGGTAGCTGTACTAAGTGGTGGTGAGAAGGCCAAAGTGCGTCTCTGTAAGCTCATCAATAACGAAACGAACCTGCTAGTACTCGATGAGCCGACGAACCATCTGGACGTAGATGCCAAGGAAGAGTTGAAACGTGCGCTCAAGGCTTACAAAGGCAGTATTCTTCTAATCTCCCACGAACCGGAATTCTACCGTGATGTCGTTACGGAGACGTGGAACTGTGAGTCGTGGACAACAAAAGTATTCTAAATAGAGGTTGTTCAAAAAGTCCGCTTTTGATTACGAATCATGTGCGAGCTTGCGAACAAGCTCGAAGCGTGAGAAAAGGCGCGAATTTTGCTTGCAAAACAGGCAGAACTCGCGCCTTTTTTACGTGGTTTTAACGAAAAATGTTTGAACCCAATTCACAGTTGACAGCTTGAATAAGGCAATAATATAATTCAGGAAAGCGATTACATTTATATATTAAAAACCTGTTTCACTGCATAGGGGCAAAGAAAACACGGTATTCCGTATGGGTATCATTGCACTTAGAAGGGAAGACGGGTCTTTTTTTGCACTCCAATGAAACCGGTTTCATTAAAATAAGGAGGTGGACAAAAGCTCGTTACTGACCACTGGTTGCTGAGTATAGGCTGAACAACAACATCGCGCATACAAGAACCATGCTTTCATCTTTCACGCCAAAGGAGAGAATGAACATTGGATAAACTCAGGAAACCCATGATATTTATGTTATCAGCAACACTTGCGCTGTCTTCGGGACCGTTGATGCTACCGAGTAAGGCGTATGCCGATCTGAGCAGTATACCCACCACATTGTTGCAGGACGATTTTTCGGATGGGAATTACACGGAATCACCCGCGTGGAATGTAAGCTCGGGCAACTGGGAAGTCTTTGCTGACCCGACAGATGCGTCCAACTCCACGCTTATCCAGAGCGATACCAATGAAGGCATCATCTCTACTGGAGACTCCATCTCGGACATGACCGTGTCCATGCGCTTTTACACGGGAGCCGGTCAGGGATATCCGGGAATATTGCCGCGGTTTCAGGATAAGAGCAACTTTTACTATTTTCAAATGCAAGTTCCTAGCAATAAACTCGTTTTCTCCAAACGGGTGAACGGATCAGACACAACTTTGAAAACGGTGGACTATGCATTTGCCAAAAACACATGGTACACACTCAAAGTGGTGTTATCAGGTACCACCATTCGCGGGTATATCGCGGAAAACGGCTCCGATCGGTTGGTATTTGATCTGGTCGATACTACATACGGGTCAGGTACCGTGGGCATTCGGAATAAGTGGCAGTCGGTACATGCAGATGACGTGATCATTGCCGAGCAACCGCCTGGGAACGATATTCAGCTCTCTATTGCTGAGCAGACAGCTTCTTCGGTTTCACTGCAATGGTCTGAAATCGCGGGAGCATCAGCCTATCGCTTGTACCGTTCCTCTACGCCTGAAGGCGGTTATTCCCTGGTAACCAATACCGGGACTATGGGACACACGGATGAAGGATTAAGCGGGGATACGGTGTATTATTACAGGCTCGCTTATGAATACGGAGGCCTAACCGAATCATTATGGACTGCTCCGCTGGAAGTTCGGACGACAGCCGCAGCACCACAGGCTCCGGGCGAATTAAAGGCCGAAGCACTCAATGCCACGAGTGTGAAGCTATCTTGGCCCGCCGTGGACAAGTCAACTGGTTATCGCGTGGTTCGGGCCGAATCTGGCAGTGAGCAATACGAGCAGATATACGAAGGGAAAGGGCTCACATTCACGGATAATGCACTTGAGCCGGGCACCAGCTACAGCTATCGCGTAACAGCCTATAACGCAGCTGGTGAGTCAGCATTCACTGTTGCAGAAGCCACGACATACTCCATTGACTCTCCAGCAGAGTTCGCTGCCACAGCTGTGACGGACACATCAATCTCTCTGGGGTGGAATGTCTTGCCTGGATCTGATGTAACGTATATCGTGTCCCGTTCAACCAGTGCTACGGGTACGTATCAGCAGGTCTATAGTGGCAATGAAAACACGTTTAACGATAGCGGTCTGACGATGGGCACAGGATATTTTTACATCATTCAGGCGACCGTGGACGGCGTAACTTCTCCAGCATCCGCACCGCTGGGTGTTGCCACAGTTCGCACAAGCATTACACCAGGGCAATTGTGGCCAGATCTGGACGGGAAGCCGATTGATGCTCATGGGGCTGGCTTTTTCTATGATGAACAGACGGAGACCTATTACTGGTATGGCGAATATCATAAGGGCGGCTGGCCAGCTGTTGGAGTGCGTGTGTATTCATCCAAGGATCTGATGAATTGGAAGGATGAAGGCATGGCTTTAACAACACTTCAATCCATGGATGATTTTGACAATGACCCGTTGATCTCCAAATTGTATGCGGGGCGTGAAGACCGCGTGGATATCTGGGCAGATATCCGCAAAGGACGGATTATTGAACGACCAAAGGTCATCTACAACGACAAAACGAAGAAATACGTGATGTGGGCCCACATGGATGGCGACAAAGACCCCTATAACGATAATGCGAATTATGGTAAGGCGCGGGCCGGTTATGCGATCAGCGACTCTCCAACAGGGCCTTTTGTGTATCAGAAGAGTTACCGGATGGACAGAGCTCCCGAAGGGGAGAAAGATTTCTTCCCAACCGATAAGGGTATGGCACGTGATATGACGTTGTTCAAGGACGATGACGGCACTGGCTATCTGATCTACTCCAGTGAGGAAAACCTGACGCTCTATATCTCCAAACTGAATGAAGACTACAGTGACGTAACAGGGTGGCATAAGGAAGGACGAACGGATGACAAAGGCAATCCGGTACGAGATTCCACCTATCAGGCGGAATACGGCGTCGATTACGTGCGTGTGTTCCCGGGAGGGCAACGCGAAGCACCGGCGATGTTCAAGTATCAGGGGAAATATTATATTTTGACTTCCGGAGCTTCTGGCTGGGCCCCTAACGAAAACAAAGTGACGGTGGCGGACAACATCTTTGGCCCGTGGTCAACGCAGACCAATCCGTTCGTGCGCACGTTGCCAACCGATCCTGATCCAGGCAAGGCATTTGGCACACAGACGACTTCTGTCATACCGGTTGATCCGGAAAAAGGCAAATTCATTTACGTGGGGGATACGTGGAATGGTGGCAATTTCTCGAATGATGCTGCAAAATACGTGTTCTTGCCAATTGAGTTTGGAATAGGCTCCGACATCGCGATCAAGTGGTATAACAGCTGGACACCTGATCTGCTGAATTCGATGGGCAAGGTTGATATTGCTGATCCGTTGCCAGAAGCCGTGGCGCTAGGCAAAGTCCCATCCCTGCCAACAACATTGAATGTGCGCGAGGGTGGAGCACTGGTATCAACGCCAGCAGTATGGACGATTGATAACCGGGCCATGACGGCAGAAGATTTTGCTAAGCCAGGACCGCTCACATTACAGGTAACCACACCGGAATATAACAACAAAAAGCAGGCAGTTCACGTAAACGTCATTCCGGAGAATACACTCTATTTTGTGAACAGCGGAGGTTACGAAACGGCTGATTATAGCCTCATGGGTGCTTATATGAAAGGAACGCTTGCCAACCCGGGAACGCCCGATCAGATGTACGCTCAGGCTGAGGGACGTAATTGGGGTTATGTCAGCGCAGATGCACTGGCATCCGGTTCGAATGGCGGGGATATATTCTCGACCGTACGTTATCTGAACGGTGGAAATGTCAGCAATTCTCCTAAAGGCACGGACTTAACCTATAGATTTGATGTGCCAAACGGGACATACGATGTGTACGCCGGATTCAACGATCCGTGGAGCAATACATCGCGCAGAGCGAATTTAATCATCAATGGCACCAATACCGGTGCAGTTACTTTTACGCCTGCCAACGTTAGAGCCCAGAAAGGCATCAGCGTGTCGGACAACAAGCTGGAGTTGACCGTGCGCAATACGGCATCGCAGGACCCGATGATTAGCTGGATTATGATCGTTAAACCTGACGCCGCTCCACCTGCAAATGATAGTGCTGGTCTTAATCCTGATGCGTTGAATTCAACGAGCGCAACGCTTCACTGGGATGCTCATCTTGGTACAGCAAGCTACAAGCTCTACCGCTCAGATCGTGAGCAAGGTGAGTATAAGGTGGTTTACAGTGGCAATGGACGGAAGTACACGGACAGTGAACTGAACCCCGGCACGGAATATTATTACAAAGTGGAAGCTTTTGATGCGACGGGGCAATCCTTGAGAGGTGTATCTTCCGCTTATCAGGTGCACACGGCTCAGCAGAGCGCTGCCGATGTAGCTACAGGCATCACAGCATTGGAACAGCCTTCCGCAGGTGCAAAAAAACTGAAGTTACCATCCGTGCCGCAAGGTTTCACGGTGAAGATCGCTTCCAGTTCGGTACCGTCGGTCATTCAAACCGATGGAACGATTGTCCCACCATCCAAGGAAACAACAGTAACACTGGAGTTGGAAATTACTCGAACTTCTGACGACAGTAGAGCCCTGACTATACCGTTGACAGTGAAGGTGCCAGCATCTGTTCCTTCCCCTGGAGGCACGGACCCTGGTTCGGGTGGTAATTCAGGTGGCAATTCCGGTGGAAATCCAGGAAATGGTTCTGGTTCATCCAGCAATGGTGGACAATCCGGAAGTGGTAACTCAAGTGCAGAGAATGCGGTACCACAACCTAAACCGGAGAAGGACCGTTCTGTTCTGGAGTTGCAGGGACAGTCTGATCAGAAGGGTGTAGTGCAGTCCAACGTGGATGTTTCAACGATTAAAGATGCTTTTAAAGTTGCCCCCTTAACAGATGCGGGTCAGCGCTTGGTCGAACTTCGGCTGAAGCCGGTTTCGGGAGCAACGGTATATGAAGTATCTCTGCCTGCCTCTGCGTTAATAGATCAGGGTGAGTCACATGTGTTCAACATTGTTACAGAGCTGGGAATGTTGGAGCTTCCTGCGACACTGTTAATGAAGGATATCGTTGGTGATGGGATTGCATCAATCCGATTGGTCAGAACGGAGCTGTCAAAAACAGTCTCAGATCAGCTTGGCACGCAATATGGAGTCCAGCTTGAACTTCAACTGGATGGTCAACCATGGCCATCGGAAAGCCAGTTAATACTTCGTCTGCCTTTCCAATCCTCACAAAATGCTCAGCAGGATCGGATTGTAGCATTTGCCATTGGAGCGAACGGTGTGGCAACCCCATTGCCGCAAAGTTACTACGATCAAAAAAGCGGGCAACTTGTATTTTCCGTCACATCACTCACAGGAAATTATGCTGTTGTGTCTGTGGAGCAGACATTCGCAGATCTTGCAGAAGTGCAGTGGGCCAAGAAAGCAATGGAGGCTTTGGCTGTCCGAGGTGTAATTGATGCTGAGGCAAGCGGTGATTCCACGCAGTTACATCCAAAAGAGGAGATGACCCGCGGCCAATACATGCAATGGTTGATGACTGCGCTGGGTTTGAATGCTGCATCCGGGAATGCGTTCTCTGATGTAAACGAAAATGCTCCGTACTACGAAGCAGTTACAGCTGCGCGTTCGCTAGGTATCACGAGTGGTACCGGTGACGGGCGCTTCTTGCCAGAGTCCACGATCACTCGTCAAGAGATGATGACGTTGACAGTGAGGGCACTTGCGGTGGCTGGACTGGTTGACTCTGAGACGGCTGTAACAGATAACCTTACTCGTTTCCGCGACGCTTCCGAGATTCGCTCCTATGCCCGGGATAGTGTGGCATTACTTGTGAATCTGGGCATCGCCCACGGGTACAACGGTGAGGTGAAACCACTTGCCGAATCGACCCGAGCCGAATCGGCTACGTTGTTATATGCGATGATGAGCAAACTGGTATGGAAGAAATGATGTTACACCAGAATCGTAGCGTGTGAAAAAGAAGGCTTACTTTGACCTGGAACCCAGGTTGGAGTAAGCCTTCTTGATTGTACGCCCATCATGGGCGAAAAGTCAGTTACCCAAGGAACGAGTAACCTCCTATCGTTTTGCAGTTGTTATCTGTAATATCTGCGAATTGTTATTTGTAATATTTGCAAATTGTTAATTGTAATGTTTGCCGATTTGATATGCTTGCTCCAGCAAGCTTTCGATATGTTCTTTGGATTCTGAAATGGTTTCATAGAGGAATTCGACTCGGGATTCCTGCATTCTCGCATAGCCTGCGATCCCATTATTTAGATAGTTGGAAATCATGTTGTAATAGTCGTATTTATGGAATGAAGCCTCCGTTCCCCCAGCTAGTGCAATCCACAGTGCCTTTTTGGAGTTTGCCTTGTTCAGCAGCCCCATGTTCCATACCTTGTCCAGATAAGCTTTGAGCATGGAGGGAACGTTGTACCACCAGATCGGGAAAACAAATACAATGGCATCAGCCGCAAGCACACGATCCAGCTCTTTGCGAATCACAGGAGCATGCTGTTTATCGGGATTTTGCCAGTCTCGCTCATCTTCTACACGATATAGGGGATCGAATCCGTCATGATATAGATCGAGGATATCGATTTCATGGGAATTCTCCTGCATACCTTCTATAAAACGATTCATCACGGCAAATGTTAGGGAATCCTGTCTTGGGTGAGTAACGACCAGTTTAACTTTCATGTAGGAGTAACCATCCTTTTTTCTTTTTTATTTTGGTTAAACATTCTGACCAATGTTATTATAAGTTTCATGACATCTTATTGAGAAGTACGCACCTGAGAGTGCTGTAGATACCTTGGGGTTCTTCGGTTACTTTTAATAACGGATATACATATATGTGAATTATGGGGGAGTACAAGTGGAACAAGAAATGAAAAAATATGAGAGTGGTGTGCAGGCGATGCTGGAACTGGTCGGTGGAAAATGGAGGATTCTTATTCTGCATCAGCTGATATCAGGTAAAAAACGAACAAGCGAACTTCGCAGAGCTATTCCAGGCACTACCCAGAAGGTCTTAACCCAGCAGCTGCGTGAACTGGAAAAGAATGAAATCATCCATCGGATCATTCATCCCCAGATTCCGCCCAAGGTAGAGTATGAGATGACAGAGTACGGCTTGACACTGCAGGACATCATTGACCGCATATGTCTATGGGGAGAGAATCACTTGGACAAAGTATACGGAGATAAAAGCAGAGTGCTGGGAAATCATTTTAGTGACTATATTCCACTTTCAACTTCAACTTGAGCTGGCTGCCAAATTTAAAAATATAACAAAACCGTCCTTGATTTAAAAAGGAGGGTTTTTGTTGTTTTTTGTCCTTTATCAGCGAAACTGATAAATGCTATAAAATCATTGAAATTGACCCTCAACACCCGGTGTGTTAGGTTTTAGAGAGAAGAAATTAAATTAATGTGATGATTTTAGTCGGAATTAAAATCGAAGCAATGCGCGAGGTGGCAAACAGTGGAACTTCAAGTGACAAACAGCCCTTTTAATCAAGAACAAGTTGAACTGCTTAATCGTCTTATTCCTACATTGACCGATGGACAACGTACTTGGTTGAGCGGATATATTGCAGCAATTCAGGCAAGCGCGACAATAGCGGCTCCAGCTAACCTGGTACAGGCTGCACCAGCTACAGGTATTGCACCTGTCAGTGCTCCGCCAGTATCCCGGGAAGTTACCGTGCTTTTTGGTTCACAAACCGGGAATTCCAGTGGCCTATCGAAAAAGCTGGCCAAGAAACTTGAAGAGCAAGGTCTTCAGGTAACGTTGTCATCGATGGGAGATTTCAAACCGAACGGACTCAAGAAAATTGAAAATCTCCTCATCATCGTCAGTACGCATGGCGAAGGCGAACCACCGGATAATGCGATTCCGCTGCATGAATTCCTGAACAGCAAACGGGCTCCGAAGCTTGAAGGACTTCGTTACTCGGTGTTGGCTCTCGGAGATACCTCCTATGAGTTCTTTTGTCAGACAGGTAAGGACTTCGATAAACGATTGCAGGAGTTGGGTGGTACAGCCCTTGTACCACGCGTTGACTGTGATGTTGATTTTGATGAAGCAGCTGCAGAGTGGATGAATGAAGTACTGGCATCCTTAAGCAGTACATCTGCTACTGCGAGTACGGTAACCACGGAGGCTGTTACAGCTGCGGTGAGCGGCGGGGAATCCGAATATGATCGCACGAATCCATTCAAGGCTGAAGTGTTGGAGAATCTCAATCTGAATGGCAGAGGATCGGACCGTGAAACACGCCACATTGAGTTGTCTTTGGAAGGTTCCAGCCTGGATTACGAGCCAGGTGACAGCCTTGGGGTATTCCCTGAGAATCATCCGCGCCTTGTAGATGAATTGATTGCAGCCATGGGATGGAATGCCGATGAACGTGTGACCGTGAATAAAAACGGCGATCAGGCATCTGTGCAAGAAGCGTTGCTGCGTTATTTTGAAATTACAGCTGTGACGAAACCGGTCGTGGAACAACTTGCGAAACTGAATCCTGGGAGTGGCCTGACAGCGTTACTCGCAGATGATTCCGAATTCCGCACGGTCATGAATAGCTGTGATCTGCTGGATCTGGTTCATGATTATAATCTGAAAGGGATTCCTGCCGGAGAATTTGTAGCTGCTCTTCGCAAAATTCCGGCACGTCTATACTCCATAGCGAGTAGTTCGAAGTCTTTCCCGGATGAAGTTCATCTTACTGTTCGTTCGGTACGTTATGAAGCACGTGGCAGAGAACGTTACGGTGTATGCTCGGTACATCTGGCTGAACGAATCGAAGCTGGCGACACCTTGCCTGTATATATACAGCATAACCCGAATTTTAAGCTACCTGAGAACCCGGATACACCGATCATCATGGTTGGCCCAGGTACAGGTGTGGCGCCGTTCAGATCTTTCCTTGGTGAGCGTGAAGAAACAGGAGCAGAGGGCAAGACATGGCTGTTCTACGGAGATCAGCATTTCGCCACGGACTTCTTGTACCAGACGGAATGGCAACGTTGGCTCAAAGATGGTGTGCTCACGAAGATGGATGTAGCCTTTTCACGTGATACGGAACAGAAAGTGTATGTACAACATCGCATGCTGGAACACAGCAAAGAACTGTACCAGTGGCTTCAGGAAGGTGCAAGCGTATATATCTGTGGTGACGAGAAAAAAATGGCACATGATGTGCATGCTGCGCTCACCACGATTCTTGTACAAGAAGGCGGTTTATCGCCTGAGCAGGCATCGGAATATCTGACACGGTTACAGCAGGAGAAACGTTATCAGCGGGACGTCTATTAATCACCGGCCCAGCCGGATTGCACCATCCCGCAGAGACGAGAGGAGAAAGCAGCATGGTTTATAATAACTTACTTAACCCACAGCGCACGAATAGCGATGTGGAAGATATAAAGATCAAAAGTGATTACTTGCGCGGAAGTCTGACCGAAACGTTGGCTGATCGTATCACGGGGGCTATTCCAGAGGACGACAACCGTCTGATGAAACACCACGGTAGTTATATGCAGGATGACCGTGACCTGCGTAATGAGCGTCACAAATCCAAGCTGGAGCCTGCATACCAATTCATGTTACGTGTGCGTGCTTCCGGTGGGATTGTAACCCCGGAGCAGTGGTTGATGATGGATCGGGTAGCGCATAAATATGCGAATGAGACGATTCGTCTGACTACACGTCAGTCTTTCCAACTGCATGGCGTACTGAAGTGGGATCTTAAAAACACCATTCGCGAAGTGAACGATTCGTTGTTAAGCACACTGGCTGCATGTGGTGACGTAAACCGTAACGTGATGTGTAACCCGAATCCGAATCAATCTGATGTGCATGCTGAAGTGTATGAGTGGGCATGTCAGGTGAGCAATCATCTGGACCCTCGGACCCGGGCTTATCATGAGCTGTGGCTGGACGGAGAGAAAGTGGTTGATTCCCAGGACTCGGACGAAGAAGTTGAGCCAATCTATGGCAAAGTGTATTTGCCACGGAAGTTCAAAATCGGTATTGCTGTACCACCATCCAATGATGTGGACGTCTATTCACAGGATCTTGGCTTTATTGCTATTGTGGAGAACGGCAAGTTGCAAGGCTTCAACGTTTCCGTAGGAGGCGGCATGGGGATGTCTCATGGTGACGCCAAAACCTATCCTCAGGTGTCCAAAGTCATTGGTTTCTGTACGCCGGAGCAAATGATTGATGTTGCAGAGAAAACAGTTATGATTCAGCGTGATTATGGAGATCGTGCAGTTCGTAAACATGCTCGTTTCAAATATACGCTGGATGATCGTGGTGTGGAGTGGTTTGTCGAAGAGCTGACCAGCCGTCTGGGATGGAAACTGGATGCGGCACGCCCGTATCATTTTGAGACTAACGGAGATCGATATGGTTGGGTAAAAGGTAATAATGGCAGATGGCACTACACGCTGTTCATTCAGAATGGTCGTGTAAAGGATGTTGATGGATATCCTCTCATGACGGGTTTACGTGAAATTGCCAAAGTGCATACGGGTGATTTCCGTCTGACTGCGAACCAAAATCTAATCATCGGTAATATTAGCGGCCAGAAAAAGAAAAAGATTGAAGCACTCATTCAGCAATATAACCTGACTGATGGTGCACATTACTCAGCGCTGCGCAGAAGTTCAATGGCTTGTGTTGCGTTTCCGACCTGCGGCCTTGCGATGGCTGAGTCCGAACGTTACTTGCCGTCCCTGATCGACAAACTGGAGCCTGTACTCGACGAAGCCGGGCTGAGAGACGAAGAAATTGTCATTCGGATGACCGGCTGCCCGAACGGATGCGCAAGACCTATGCTGGCAGAGATTTCATTTATCGGTAAAGCACCTGGGAAATACAATATGTATCTCGGTGGCAGCTTCACCGGACATCGCTTGAATAAGCTGTATAAAGAAAACATTGGCGAAACTGAGATTCTGGACACGTTAACTCCAATGGTGAATCAGTATGCCAAGGAGCGCAATGAAGGGGAACATTTCGGAGACTTTGTCATTCGTGCGGGTTATGTTCCTGAAGTGTTGGATGGTCGACAATTTCACGCTTAATTGACCGGGTAAGATAACTGAAATTAGGACTGATTTAGGGCGGAAGCATTCCTTTATGGGGTGCTTCTTGTCTGCTATATATGGAGTGAATAGAGGTAACGTTAGTTGCTGCTGAGAGATTTATAAGAGGATAAACTGAGGTTAATCTTCAAATGGAGATGGATAATCACCGCAGTTATTCCCATTATTTCGTGTGTATTAACTTGTTGAAGTACGCTCAACAAGATATAATGGCATAGTAGAAAGCAGATTAAATGTTGAAAGTGAGCGGAAACGATATGGGTCGTAAGTGGAATAATATCAAGGAAAAGAAAGCTTCAAAAGATGCAAACACGAGCCGGGTCTACGCTAAATTCGGCGTTGAGATCTATGTAGCTGCCAAGAAGGGCGAACCGGACCCGGAAGCGAACCGTGCACTGAAAGTCGTGCTGGAACGTGCCAAAACGTATAATGTACCCAAAGCCATCATTGATCGTGCGATGGAAAAAGCAAAAGGCAGCGGGGATGAGAACTATGAAGAGTTGCGTTATGAAGGCTTCGGACCGAATGGTGCGATGGTCATCGTTGATGCACTCACTAACAATGTGAATCGTACAGCGCCGGAAGTACGCTCTGCGTTTAACAAAAATGCCGGAAACATGGGTGTCAGCGGTTCTGTTGCCTATATGTTTGATCCAACAGCGGTTATTGGTATAGAAGGCAAAAACTCCGAGGAAGTACTGGAACTTTTGCTCGAAGCAGATGTGGATGTACGTGATATCGTGGACGAAGACGATGCTGTAATTGTATATGCAGAACCGGATCAATTCCACGCTGTACAAGAAGCATTCAAAGCTGCTGGTATTACTGAGTTCACAGTAGCCGAGCTGACGATGCTTGCGCAAAACCATATTGAACTTCCAGAGGATGCACAAGCTCAGTTCGAGAAACTGATCGATGCGCTTGAAGACCTTGAAGATGTTCAGCAGGTCTACCATAACGTAGAGTTCGTTTAAGAGAACGAGACGATACGTGGTGGTATGATTGTATCATTGTAGCCTTGTCAGGGTAGGACAAATATTAAGAATTCATCATTTTTATAGCTCAGCGAGGGTATACCTGTTAGCGCTTGGTGATTTTTATGATGATATATGTTTTCCTATCTAAGATGTCTAAGGGCAGTATTAAAACTCACTTTTTGTATGGGAAAATCCATATAAGGAGTGAGTTTTTTTATGTTATTTGAAGATGTTTACAAAGAGTTTCTTTTTGATTAGGAGATCAAGGACTATAGTATCCCCACTATAAAAGGATATAGAAATAACAATAGGGTATTTCTGAATTACTTATGTAATGAATTTTCAGTTGTTAAAGTAGAAGAAGTCAACACCTCTCACATCAAAGCATATCTTATGAACTTGGAATTGAAAGGACTATCAGAGACCTACATTAATGGAATACAAAAAAATATCCTTCATTTTTAAAATTCATTGTGGAGGAAGGGTATATCGATGAAAAGAGAAATCCAGTGCTAGGTTTGAAATGGATGAGAGAACCTAAAGTTAAACTAGTGAGGCTGAAAACAAGGCGAATGGTAAAGAAGCAGCAGCATATTTTAACGAAGATGGAAGTTATGTTACTGTTGAGGATGAATCAGGTTTAATTATTCAAGTAAGTAACAGAAACGATCAGATTGGGAACCGGATAGTACAATAAAAATTCTTACTCACCAAGAAAGGAGAAAAAAATGAGTCTTTCAAAGAATAACATTATAGACAAAGCAACAATACGTGGTGGTCTGTATTTATATAGTTTTTCGGATGCGATTGATCTAATTACTTACTGTAAGGATAATAACTTGAGCATCTTAGGAATCGATGCTTTTATAATCTCCAAGGATAAAACACAACCAGTAAGTGAGCATAGTGTTGACTATTCTGCTTCTCAGCAAAATGGGAATTGGGACAGGGCTATTACATTTATCCAGAGTAAATCAAGTTTGAATCATATGTATGAAGTTATTTACTCATAGGAAAGAGATACATCTATTGAAGAACGAACATACTCCGTTCTGGACTTGATGGCATATAAAGCTATGGTCCAATTCGTTACTAAATATTCAGAGAAGAATCCTTCTGCTAGTTTTGAACAGTTTTAGAGTTTGTGAAACTTTCGGATTCATGTACTCCAATCGACTCTAACTCATGGAAAGTGGAAGAACAATCTCGTTAGATAGTCTTTTAATTTACTTTGTGCGAAAAACACTATTAGCACTGAGCTATTAGTGTTTTTTGTGTCTCATTATTTTTCTCATTGGATGAATTAAGCATTTCATACTGTTCCTGAAAGTGCTTAGTGATGGCTTCTTTTCTAATTTAATCGAATGTTTTACCCTTTGTTTGTTCTGGTATATCACCATGTATAGGTCCTAATGATCCGACCACATCCAATAGACTTTTCTTCTTAGATGCATTCTTGTTTTCGGTCATTAACGATCATTCCTTGTATTCTGTTAAAACAGTACATCCTAAATGTGTTTTTTGGTGATCACTTGCCAAACTTTTAATCCTAGTGAATAAGCAATGAGAATCATAGTCTGATTCCATTGAATCTTATATTCCTTTTTATCAATTGTAGCCTCTGTAAGTATATTCGTGATTTTATCAGCTGTTAATGGTGTATTCAATTTCTCAAATCGATTTAGGTGCATATAATGTTCTTCATTCTCTTCCCCATTGTAATCATCAATTTCAACAATACCTGTAGCTATCCCTCTTGCAATTATCCCTACACCACTACTATAGAGATAAACAATATCGTTTGCTTCGATTGTGTCGATATAATGCTTCCAAGGGCTATAATAAGCGGCACATTTCATGTTACTAATCATGTCACTTTCAGCTTGGGGGTTGTTTGATTTATTTGTATTAATGATATACACCTTGGGCATGTTCTCATTCCTTTTCACAATAGTAACTATAATTATATACAGTTTTAACCATAAATGATACGATAGGTAAAGGATTTCATAAAAAAGTGGAGGTATATTTATATGGCTGGAGCACCTGAATGGACAAAATCTGAAAATCTAGCTATTTACATGTTTTTGGAGAAATATCCTCACAAATCAAGCGAAGAAATAGCTGAGGAGATTTTCAATAACAGTTTACTAAAAAATCACTTCTTCATTTATAGAAATAACGTGAATACAATTAAGCAGCATGTAGACTTGCTACGAAAGCCTGAGCATCAGGGTAGGCTCTTTGTACCAGATTATAAAAATCTTGAAGAAGGATAGAAGAGTACCAATTTACATAAAGTTGACAAAGATTGATGCAGTGCTAATTGCACTGTATCTTTATATTACACAAAATGATTAAATATAGTACGACAAAGAATGTAATGTTGTATAATCTCAATTTCATCTTGTGTATTTAGTATAGTGCTGCAACTGTTTATGTTGTTGAGATTTAAGGGTGAATTTCAAGTGATTAGGAGCTAATTATTAAATGATTCCACAAAACATAGTTAAACAAAATATCTTAGATGCTATAGCTGTAATACATAAAGAGGGTGTACCAAAAGAGAGAGAATCAACTAAATATCATTTAAGGTATAATGGTGGGCTGTATCCACCGAAATATGTAATAAGTGTTGCAAATAGGTTTGCTAATGGACATGCTTTAAGTCGTGATAGGTTTAATGGGGGAGCAGAAACTAACAACTTTCTTAAGCGATTAGGGTTTGAAGTTATAGAAGAAACTTTAGCTACAAAAAATGAAATGCAAATGTCAGAAGAACAAACATTTAGAGTGGGAGAGTATTATTCGCGGAATGATATATATCAGAAATTAAATGTTCCAAAAGCTAAACAAAAAGGCCATTGGAATACTGGATATACTCAATATGAGAAGGATTCTTTCATCTTTGCAAATGTGGGAACCGCAGGGCGAACAGGACATGACCATCCAAATCGGTTTGATGGAAATGATCTTATTTGGTATGGGCGAAATAAAAGTACATTAACACAGAGTTCTATACAATCCCTAATCAATCCAGAGGGACGAACATATATATTCGCGAGAGAAGATAGTAATGATCCTAAATTTTTGTTTTTAGGAAATGGAAGAGCAAAAGACTATTTTGATGAAAGTCCAGTTAAAATAATATGGTCTTTTGATAATGAAACTGAAAATCATCCAGAAATTCTTGCGGAAGAAGTCAATGAACTTGAAATATATACTGAAGGTTCTGTAAAGAAAGTATCAGTAAATGTATATGAAAGAAATCCAATAGCTAGGAAGAAGTGTATAGAACATTATGGATTAGGCTGTCAAGTATGTGGGTTTAACTTTGTTAACATTTACGGAATTATCGGTGAGAACTTTATCCATGTTCATCATTTGAAGCCTTTGCATGAGATTAGTGAAAAATATGAAATTGATCCAGTGGAAGACTTACGCCCTATATGTCCGAACTGCCATGCTATGTTACATAAACGTAAACCGGCATATTCCATTGAAGAACTAAAACGGATTATTAAAGATAAAGTTACCGATACGCCTCATTGATGTTGTCTCTAATGCTTATAACTACATTTAAGAAGGATAAACATGTAATCTGTTATAGTAAAATCACTCATAATTTGGTATGATAATGTATAAAATTTCATACAAAAAGTGAGAGAAATACAAATATAAGCACGCTGTACAAGAAGCATTCAAAGCTGCTGGTATTACTGAGTTCACAGTAGCCGAGCTGACCATGCTTGCGCAAAACCATATTGAACTTCCAGAGGATGCACAAGCTCAGTTCGAGAAACTGATCGATGCGCTTGAAGACCTTGAAGATGTTCAGCAGGTCTACCATAACGTAGAGTTCGTGTAAGAGAACGAAACGATACGTGGTGGTTTGATTGCATAAAAAGAGTGTCTGACCAATCTGCGGGATTGGACGGACACTCTTTTTTTTGTTCGTTTATGAGTCAGACTGAAGTTTTCCAGGGGACTGCTCTGATTTTTCCGATTTACCCCCACCAAACTTGAACAATATAATTCCCCCAACAATGACAAGTACACCAAGCAGCTGATTCCACGAAAAAGGAATTTGCTCCAGACCGAGCCACCCCATGGAATCAAACAATAGTGCAAAGCTCAGCTGGGATGTTAGCACGATCGAGATGGCATATGTGGGACCAAGCAGCTTCATCCCTTGCACGAGACAGAAGACCACGCCAACGCCGATGGCTCCACTGAGCCAGTACCAGGGCTGCATATGCTGGAAGCTAAATGTGTTCTTGCCCTCCACTAGCAGAGAGATGAGGAACGAAGCAATGAATCCGGTGAAAAGCACCATCGTTGTTGTGGACCATGAACCGGTGCGTTCATTGACTTTGCTATTAAAAATCGTTTGCAGACTGACAAGTGCACCTGCCAGTAGTGCAAGCGAAATACCTGTGATTAACATGGTTGTCGAACTCCTTATTCATAAATATTGTGACCTGTTATTTCCCTTAGACCCGCTCGATCCTTGATCATAATCAATCCCTGATGTCGTTCAATTAACCCGTCTGCACAGAGCTTCTGGATGACCCGGTTCAGGTGTCGGTAACTGGTGCCGATCAGATTCGCGATGTCGGTCAGATTGAACGCGTCCAGCTCTTCATGAACGACGTTGCCCGCTTCTTCTGTTGAGATGGAGAGCAGGTAGCTGACTAGACGAACCTCAACGGGATACATCAGGTTGAAATTGGAAAAGTTCGAGTCAATGTAGAATTTGTGTGAGATGATTTTAAGCAAAAATTTAAGTAAAGGTGCATAATCGCTGGCAAGCTCAGCGAGCCATTGATAATGAATGCGAAGCATCACCACAGGTGACACAGCCTGAACCGTATTAACAATATCGCTTTCACGGACATACTCTATGTCACCGACAACTTCAAGGGGTGTTTTGAAACAAAGCACCAGCGTTTTGTCCTGTGCGGAGGTGGTGAAAATCTTGATTTTACCTTCGACCAGTACGTACAAATATTCGGAAGTTTCCCCTTCACGACAGATCAATTCACACTTCTCGAAATGGCATAACGTCATATGTGTACGCAGGGGCTCGTGAAATACAGTTTCGAGTTGATATTGCTTCAGATATTGTATTAATTGTTGCTCGTTATGGATCTCTTGCACGCTGTTATTCACCCCCGACGATATGTTTCAATCCTTCTTCAAAAACTATAGTTTCATAATAATGACACCAGTCACCATTAAGGCAATGCCCAGAAATTGCGGCAGTTTCATCTTTTGTTTCACCACGCCGAACCATCCGTTACTATCCACCAGAAAAGTCAGGAACAGCTGAGCAATGAGCAGAGCCGAGATCGTGAACGTAACCCCAATTTGCTGAATGGCCGTCACTTCGCTGAAAATAATGACGGCGCCAAAAGCACCTCCAGCCAAGTACATAGGTTTTACTTGTTTGAGTCCTTGAAGGTTGGTGTCTCTAACAAACATTAGGATCAGCGCCGCTAAGATGAAGCCTGTCAGTTGTGTAATCGTAGCGGCCTGCCATGTGCCCATGTCGGTGCTAATCCGAGTATTGGCAACACCTTGGAGCGTGATGCACGCGCCGCCCAGTAATGCAAAAATAATTCCTCTCATATGTACGCTCCTTATTCAATCACTTTGACTTCTATTATTAAATGATAAATTGACTCTGAACGCCAAGGACAAATGTCCTGAGCTTTGAAGTCACAGCATCTAGAGTACAATAAAGAACTCGGAAAATCCAGATGGGGCATGAAAAGATGCGTGGCATATGTGCTTAGTACTCATTTTTCATCATAATCTAACGAACTAGTGACACCTTATTGTACTGATTCGATTGAATTGAGAAATCTAACAAATCTCAGCGACGTTAAATGGGCTATGTTGGGTAGAATTGGCGGTAAAACAGGGGGAATGGAGGCATAGGGTGTCTACGATTCGTTACTTTTGAAAATCGGCTAATATTCGCTAAATAGAGTGTGTCAGGTTCGTTAGCTATCCAGGAAATGAAACGAGAGTCTGCCCAGCGTACCCCGGAGCATAGAAAGTATCCAAAGCTCCAGGGTAGGACAGGCAATGAGAATAGAAGCAATCAGCTAGAAGATCCTGATCCTCTCCATACAAATCAAATGATCCTATTAGATCACAGTGTACACAGGCTTCTCGCCTATAAAACGAACAGACAATTCGGGAAAACGTTCTGCCAACCTGTTTGCCAATAGCTTCATTCCCGAAGCCTCGCTCTCTGCATGCCCCACCATGATCAATGCCTTGGACTTGCCTTGTTGCACAGCATCACGGATATATTCCGGTGTTTCCCATTCGAATCCTTCTCCAGCGATGATGAGATCCAATTGCTCATTCTGAATCAAGGGAATCGTCACAGGGCCATTGCCACGAAAACCTACCAATACCGCTGCACGTCTACAGACTATTTCCGCATTGCCTGCAACGCGTACATAATCGATGCCCAGGGAACTTTTCACATGGTGAGCAATAGCTTCAACGGTGCTTCCTTCCGGAAAAGAAAGAATGTCTGCTTCCGCTAGTCGTTGTTCCACATAAGAGGACCATCCCAAGGTCTGAATCAGTCCTTCGGTAATGCCGTCCGGTTGGAAGCGGTGGATGATATCATGACATCGATAGATGGAAATGCCTGCTTCGTCGATCAACTTTCTTTTAGTTTCATAAACTGGATCATTGGCTAACCAATCGGTATGACTGTGATGGTTGTAGAAGGGGGATTCATGAGCGATAATTAGATTGGCCCCACGTTGTACGGCATGTTCAATGACATGTTGAGTGGGCATAAAAGTAACAAACACACCTGTGACCGTTTGGTCGGACGAGCCAGTAATCAGCCGATCTACCGTGTTCTCCGGTAACTCTACATGGGCTGTGAGATACTGTATAATGTCTTGAATGGTTATATTCATGAACATAAGTCCTCCAAAATAATAGATTTTATAGTTATTGTATCATTTTGAAGAATAAACAGTAGGATAGAAAGGTCTTGCTTGAAGTGACAAAAGGAGTTATACTAATCAAACATAACGGAATGAACGTTCATTCCTGTATAAAGGAGGGATAGCCACATGGCTAAAAGCAGCAAAAAAGATGATATTTTTGCAGCTGCTTTAACGCTTTTTGCCGAGCGGGGATTCGATGCAACAACCATGCCGATGATTGCCGATTCGGCTCAGGTGGGAGCAGGAACTATTTACCGTTATTTTACGAACAAGGAAGTATTGTTGAATGAACTTTTTCAGAAAAGTATCAGGGAGTTTCTTGATGCCTTAAAACAGGGATTTCCGAATGAGCCGATACCTGTACGAGACCAGTTTCATCATATTTTTCGTGGATTGTTCAAGTTCGCAGAGTCCGACCCGGATCGCCTAAAGTTTATTAATTCTACGGGTAATGCATTGCATTTTCACGATGAAAGCAAGGAAAGTGTCAATGAATTTATGGGGTTTCTGAATGAATGCATACATAAGGGGCAGCAGCAAGGAGCCATTCTTATACTGCCTACAGAAGCTTTAATGAATATAGTCTACGGTGCTTTCATTCATTTGTTTGAACACTTTAACAAAGGTCTCCTGGAAGCGACGCCGGAGCTAATGAACCAGCTTGAGGAGTGCCTGTGGAATGCCATTAGAGTCCATTGATTCTATTGGCCTTTTTTTACAACATAAACGGAATGAATATTCATTCCTATACTAGACATAAGGTGTGTGAAGATAAATCATGAATAAACTAAGGAATCCCAGAACGATTTCCCTGATTTTTTGGATACTCATTACTCTCGTTTCTGTAGTGGCGATGCCTGATTTTGGTCAACTGGTAAAAGAAAAAGGACAGATTTCAATTCCTGAAACGGCACAAAGCCAGGTTGCTGCGATTATGTTGAAAGATATGGATAAGGATAGCGGGAATACCTATTCCATCATTGCTGTATTTAATAGTGGAGAAGATACACAAGCATTAACGAACCAGCAAAAGACGGAGATCGAATCCGTTTTATCCAACCTGAAAAATCAGAAAAAGCAACTGAATATTGAGACGATCACAAGCCATCTGGATGGTGAAGAGCAAGCCGATCGGCTTATATCCGAGGACCGAACCACGATCCTGACTCAAATCACCGTCACTAAAGATGAAAATATTCCTCTTTCGGAAGTGATTAGTCTGTTAAAAGAATCTTCAGCCATCCCTGATGTGGATACATATCTGACGGGAGCTGACCTGATCGATGATGATTTTGGTAAATCTATTGAAGACGGTGTGCAGAAAACAGAAATTATCGCAATCATTTTCATCCTCGTTATCCTGATTATTATTTTTAGATCGCCGATCATACCTGTTATTTCACTGCTCACGGTAGGTGTATCTTACGTTGTTTCATTAGCTATTGTGGGATATCTTGTAGATTGGTTTAACTTTCCATTCTCGAACTTTACTCAGATATTTATGGTCGTTATCCTCTTTGGTATTGGTACGGATTATAATATCCTGTTATATACCAGATTCAAGGAGGAACTAAGTAGACAAAATGGCGATGTGATTCTTGCGACCAAAACGACATTTAAAACAGCAGGCAGAACCGTATTGTATAGCGGCATCGCTGTATTCATCGGGTTTCTTTCACTCCTGCTTGCCAAGTTTCAGTTATATCAGGCAACCTCTGCGGTGGCGATCGCAGTAGCGGTTCTCATTATCGTCCTCAATACGTTGAACCCGTTCTTCATGGTTGTCATGGGCAAAAAAATGTTCTGGCCATCGAAAAAATTCGAAGGCCATGCGGACAGCCGACTGTGGGGATTTTTATCCCGCCAATCGGTACGAAGACCTTTCCTGGCAATCATTCTGGTTGCGGTGATTAGTGTTCCTTTATTATTCAGTTACAGTAATCGACTAAGTTATAATGACCTGTTTGAAGTCAATAATGACTACAATTCCAAACAGGGGATTAATCTTATTATGGAGCATTATGCACCAGGATTCTCAGCGCCAACAACATTGGTTGTGCAATCCGAGCAGGCAATGGACAATCAGACATTGCTGAAGGCACTGGATGATCTGACGGATAAGATGTCCAAGGTGGAAGGTGTCTCTGAGGTTTACAGTGTCACTCGACCAACTGGAGTCCAAATTAAAGAGTTGTATATTAACGATCAAGCAGAGGAGCTTAATCAGGGTATTGGTAAAGCAAACGATGGTGTGGGCGAAATTAAGGAAGGTTTGTCCTCTGCAGCTGGACAGCTTCAATCATCAAATGATTTAAGTAACGTACAGCTGTTGATTGACGGGACAAGCCGGTTGCAAGTTGGAGTAAATGCATTGGGAGACGCCATGAATCAGGTATCTGATGGGCTGAATAATGGGAAAGAAGGGGCAGAGACGTTGAAAAACGGACTTACTACCCTTAAAGAAAAGGTTGGAGTCCTGTCTAAAGGTGCCAGTGATCTGCAAAAAGGGTATACGCAACTTGAACAGGGATTTGGTTCCTTTAGTGGTACTTTCACAAGCATCAAGACAGCCATTAAGGGAGCGCTTGATGCCTATGCTCAGATCGAAGGCAGCATGACCCGTCTAATTGCGAATCATCCTGAGTTACAACCAGAAGAAGATGCTGTACAAGTGATTAGTATTTCTCAAGCGGCTCAAACCGAACTGAACGCGTTATACACACAGTTGGACCCGTTGATGCAGCAGTACAATGGGGCTATGGTTTCTTTCAAGAAAGCCAACGAGTCAATGGCTCAAATTAGTGGCGGTCTGACTCAGGTTGCTGTAGGTGTCGATCAGCTTGAAGACGGTGCTGGCGAGCTATCCAAAGGTTTGGCGACTGGAGCCAATGGAACCAAGCAGATAGCGGGTAAAACATTGGAAGTGAAAGATGGGCTGGGTCAGATTAATGAAGGACAGAGTCAGTTGTTAAGCGGTCTGAACGATTTGCAGGACAAAATGGGTGAGTTGAAATCCGGATTGACCGAAAGTACAAAAGGACTCTCAGATGTGTCGAAGGGTCTTGGTGATGCCGAAGATTATTTGGGTCATATTGGCCAGTCTGATGCTGCGAAAAGCTTCTACATTCCAGAAGAGGTATTAAAAGGAGAAGAGTTTCTAAGTTCGCTCGACATGTATATGTCTTCGGATCGGAAGACAGCGGAAATCTCCATCATTTTGACCGATAATCCATATTCGAAAGAAGCGATGGATGTTGTTCAAAATCTTAACAAGCAGTTGGAAACGGCTTTGGTTGGCACGGATTTGAGTGAGGCGAAAGTGGCACTGGGCGGCATACCGTCACAGAACCTGGATATGAAAGAATTATCCGGAGGTGATCTGAATCGGACGTCCATGATCATGCTGATTGGAATTGGATTGATACTTTTGTTCATTATTCGTTCGTTTTGGCAGACTGTAATCATTATAGGTGCATTATTCCTGACGTATTATGTGGCCCTTGGTCTGAATGAATTGCTGATGGTTGGCCCGCTTGGCGTTGACTATCTGAGCTGGAACGTTCCTTTCTTCAGTCTGATCATGATTGTTACACTTGGTGTGGACTACAGTATCTTCCTCATGATGAAATATCGTGAGATTGAAGGAGATCCAATTCATAAAATTACGGAAGCTTCCCGTAATATAGGAGGGGTCGTGATCTCGGCTGCAGTAATATTGGGAGGTACCTTCGCCGCACTAATTCCTTCCGGTGTTGTTACGCTGATTGAAGTAGCTATTTCTGTCATCATCGGATTGGTTTTGCTAAGTTTTGTCATGCTTCCAATCTTACTTCCGGCTCTAATCAGTCTATTACACAAGTTAAAAAACTGGGGTTCGGGGTCCGATCCCATAAACAAACAAATAAATAAATAAATCATCTTTATATCAAACGATTCCTGACAAACATGACGTCAGGGGTCGTTTTTTATTTTTTTATCCTATGAATTTTAACTAAGTTATCATAACAATGCGGGAAATAATCTAACGTGAAACAATGACGGATTCATATAGTTTTCTCAAACAAGAATAAGTATACTTACATAGAGTCTTGTTTGTATTAAATGGAGCTGATTGCAGCGCAAGTAGTTCTATTTTAAGGCGCAATGAGAATCAGTTGAGGATCAGCATTCATTTGCAACAACAGAACAGATTGTGAAAGGGGATAACTACGATGACAGCAACAACTATTATGGAACGTCTGAAGAGCGAGACAGCTCATTATCACAGACAAGTAGAACAGAACCCTTATGCAAAAGCCATTATGAATCAAACTGTGACTATAGAAGAATATAGAACATATTTAGAGAAATTTTATGGATTCCTGAAACCGCTGGAGGATCAGGCTGTACAACAGCCTTTCTGGGAAAGTACGGGACTGGATATTGAGATTAGAGGCAAGGCTGGACTGTTGGAAAAAGATTTACGAAATCTGGGTGCCAGTGAAGAAGAGATCATTCAACTTCCGCTCTGTGAAGAACTGCCGGATATTTCAACACCTGCCCGTTTGTTCGGATATCTGTATGTAATTGAGGGGTCCACGAACGGTGGACAGATCATGACCAAGCGTTTGTCGCAGTTCCTGCCCATTGAGGCTGATCGTGGATTGGAATATTTCAATGCTTACGGCTCAGAGACAAGAACAAGATGGAGCGAGTTTACAGGTTTGCTGCAGCAGTCCATCAGCACTCCAGAAGATCATGACAACATGGTACACAGTGCATCAGAGACATTCCGACTATTAGATCAATGGATTAATACGTAGGGCGGACTTTATTTCATATATTAAAAGGAAACTATATAAAGTTGAAATAATACATTTACACATAACGGAGAGGACAGAGAAAAGTTAAATAGACATGATGAAAAGAGGGCAGAAATGCCTTCTTTTTTGTGTCCAGGAATGTCTAAATTTCGTCACCGCAGACACAGGACAAGTGATATAATGATCCCTATGGATACACTTGTTCGTATTCTGTCTTGGAGGAGGGTGAGATAACGTTCTATGAAAGACAACTCAAGACAATTGGAATTTATGGAGATAGATCTGAGTGAAGAACCTGAAACAGCAGCAGTTCCGGTTCCTGATCGTTCAACCATTGTGCAGTCTGCACATGATACGATTCAGCATCGTGGAGGCATATTGTCCTCAGAGAAACGTTTTGTAGAGGAAGCAAAGCAGTGGGCAGAGATGGAGGGGGATGTATCCCCGTGGGTTCCCTTTATGAGTTACTGGCCAACGTATGGCGTGATGAATGAAGCCCAGCGCAAGTGGTATATGTTTTGGAGGAAGGAAGTGCGTCAGGGGAGATACCCGGATACCGATCTGTCCTATCTATTTGTTCATATCTACGAGTTAATTAACGGCATTGGCTGGCAGAATCCTCAGGATGGTTATGATCAATTGAAGCAGCTATGGGTGAACTACCGTGAACGGCTGCCCCAATTAAATATATATATGCAAGAGTGGATGGTCGATTATGTGCTGGTCCATCAGATGGAGATGTCCTTATCCGAGGTCATGGGCCTTTCGGGCGGATACCTGCCAGCAGAGATGCTGGATAGGGAGCTGCAACGCATTTTACAGGATAATGTATCGGATATATCGCTGAATATGCTGCAAAGATACTATGATTACGATATTACGCTCAGTAAATTCTACAGAGATGGCGGCAAAGAAGTGATGGAGCAGTACATCCCGCGGGTCATGGCCTTGGTTGATTCGTACCTGGAACGTACGCGACAAGTTGGACTGTTGCCTGAGTGTGATCCTAACGATGAACGCACGATGGAGCGCATTCTGTTTCGCAAAGCAGTCTATGATGATTCGATCTATGGAAGATCGGTATCGTTCAGATATATGCCCATAGGTGAACAGGCTGAATTTGTGCAGATGGTTACGCGGATCTATCGATGTACTGAAAATAAACTTCGTGAACTGCTCGGATTCAGAGGCAGATTGCGAGGACAGACTCTTGAACCCCTACTTGCAAATCTGATTGAACGTTACCTGGACAAAGCATATGCGATCGAGCAGGCGGAGTCTGTGGAACAACCGATGATTCGTATTGATACAGAGAAATTGGCATCTTTACAGCAGGAAAGTGAGTACGTGCGATTGGCGCTTACAATTGAGGATGATCACCCTTCTGAAGTGAAGGATGAAGAGGATAACAACGCAAATGTTACAAGTAATCCATTCGATGTACTGGAAGCAAGGGACGAGATCACTCCAACTGAAGGTTCCATGGAGTCGGAGCCATCGGCAGAAGAGATTGCAACAGGAGCGCAAGTAGAATCTATTAGGTTGCAGTGGGACGAGTCTACTGAGGCTGATCTGGATGAAGAATGGCTGCTCTTTGCCAAGGAATTATCCCCTCAGCAGGTGCAAACGATTCATGTTCTACTTGGCACAAGTCCAGATAGGGAACTGATGCGTCTGGCTGAGCAATATGGAACGATGCCTACGCTTCTGCTGGATGAAATTAATGATGTGGCTATGGAAACGATCGGTGATCTTCTGATTGATGGTGATCGGATTGTACCTGATTATATAGATGTGTTCGAACATGTGAAGAGGTGATACGCAGTGACAGAACTTAAAATACCAAAGCGGCTGACCACCGCGCTTGTAAATTCATTGACAGCTGGTGTTGTCCCGCGCATAGGACTGGAGCAGATTGCTGTTGGTCGGAAACCGGAAGTGGAAGCCATCTTGCGGGATATGGACAATATCGCCGAGGGAGGCGCAGCGTTTAAACTCATTACGGGTCGTTACGGCAGCGGTAAAAGCTTTCTTTTGCAGATGATTCGTAACTATGCGATGGATCGTGATTTCGTTGTGGCGGATGCAGATCTGTCACCAGAGCGTCGATTGGTGGGAACCAAAGGGCAGGGACTTGCGACATATCGCGAACTGATGACTCGTTTGTCTACACGCACACGCCCGGATGGGGGAGCGTTGGAGCCGATTTTGCAAAAATGGATCGCAGGGCTGCAACAATCCACGATGCAGAGTCAGAACTTGCGCCCGGATGATCCCGCTCTGCCGCTGGAAGTAGAGAAGCAGATCTATGCGGTGACGGGTGAGATGCAGAATCTGGTTCACGGCTTTGATTTTGCCAAAGTACTGGCGTCATACTGGAACGGGTACAAGCTGGCTGATGATGATCGCAAACAGGCGGCGCTTCGCTGGCTTCGAGGAGAATTTGCAACCAAAACGGAAGCGAAAAAAGAACTCGCTGTTGGAGTCATTATTGACGATGATAACTGGTATGACTACTTCAAATTGTGGTCTGAATTCACAGCGCGCATTGGTTACAAAGGATTGCTGTTGTTCATTGATGAAGCGGTGAATCTGTACAAAATTACAAACAGTGTCTCCCGCCAAAGCAACTATGAGAAATTGCTGACCATGTTCAATGATACGATGCAGGGCAAGGCGGAGCACCTGGGCATATTTGTAGGTGGTACGCCGCAATTTGTGGAGAATGAACGGCGCGGATTATACAGCTATGAGGCGCTTCGCTCCAGGCTTATTGATGGTCGTTATGCAGCCAAAGCGTATGCGAATTACACAGGTCCGATCCTGAAGCTGGCGATGTTATCGCATGAAGAGATTCTGATTTTACTTCAGAAGCTGCGGCAGATTCATGCCCTGCATTTTGGATACAGCGCAAGTCTGACGGATGAACAATTGGTTGATTTTATGCAAACGGCGGTGAACCGGCTGGGTGCGGATGAATTGCTGACCACGCGTGAAGTGGTACGAGATTTTATGGATGTTCTGCATACGTTACACCAGAATCCTGAAGTGACTTATACTCAATTACTTGGCGAGCGGGTTGCCAAACCTCAGGAAACGGGTAAAGGGGCAGATGCTTCCGCGAATACAGATGATCTGGACGACTTTCTGGCGGAGTTTGAATTATGAGTGATAATCCATTCTATCGGCTGGCGCCGTTTGTTCAGGAATTTATATATAAAAAAAGATGGGAATCGCTTCGTCCTGCCCAGATTGAGGCCTGCAATATCTGTTTTCATACCCCGCATCATATGCTGATTGCGGCGGGAACGGCCTCCGGCAAGACGGAGGCGGCTTTTTTTCCTGCATTGACCGAGCTGTATGAACGGCCTTCCAAGTCGGTTGGCATTTTGTACATTGGACCTCTGAAAGCCCTGATTAATGATCAATTCGAACGTCTTAAGGATCTGTTATCCGAAGGAAATATTCCGGTTTGGCATTGGCACGGGGACGTACCTCAGGCGGAGAAAACAAAACTGATGAAAAATCCGTCCGGTGTGCTCCAGATAACGCCAGAATCGCTGGAAGGTCTGCTCATGAATCGACCGAATGCAATCCCGGCGCTGTTTCATGACTTGCGATATGTCATCATCGATGAGGTGCATGCTTTCATGGGAGCGGATCGGGGCATTCAAGTACTCAGCGAACTTGCCAGAATCGAGCGTATGGCTGGCTGTGCACCGCGAAGAGTGGGCTTGTCCGCTACACTTAGTGACTATGATACGGCTACATCTTGGCTTGCTGCGGGAACGCAGCAGGGAGTGGATGTGGTCTCTTCCCCGGGCGGTCGCAAGCTGCGACTGCGGGTGGAACATTTCTCTTTTCCAGATGCACAGGACGAGGAGCAGGCGGAGCAGCTTCATAACGCACGCAAAGCGTACTACGACTTCATCTATGAGAGCACACATCGTAAAAAAGCGCTGATCTTCACCAACAGCCGAACGGATGCAGAAGTCACCATTCTTGAGATGCGGCGAGTCGCGGCTCGCAGGCAAGAGCGTGATGTGTTCCATGTACATCATGGAAGTATCTCGGCTATGCTGAGGGAAGAGACGGAAGCTGCCCTACGCACTGGATCGGGGCCTGCGGTTGCTGCGGCAACGGTCACGCTTGAACTGGGCATCGATCTGGGCGAACTGGAACGTGTGGTTCAGCTCGGTGCACCGTATAGTGCGTCTAGCTTTGTACAGCGTCTGGGACGTTCAGGGAGACGAGAGGACATGGCATCGGAGATGCTTTTTGTATGTCCGGAGGAAGAGGATGAGGAAGCGCAATTGCCAGCACGTATGCCGTGGACGTTGATGCGTGCGATTGCTGTTATCGAACTGTATGTAAAAACCAAATGGGTCGAGCCGCTTGAAGCCCGCAAAATGCCCATAGGTGTGCTCTATCATCAGACGATGAGCATGTTGAAAAGTATGGGGGAGGCGGAGCCGAGAGATCTTGCGGAAGCCATCCTTTCGCTGGCTCCATTTGCGTTGATTAGACCTGATCAATATCAGGTATTCCTGAATTACCTCATTGAGACGGATCATCTGCAATGGACAGAGGATCGAACATTGATCATCGGTCTGACAGGTGAGAAAATTGTGAATAATTATCGCTTCTACGCCGTGTTTAAAGACGATGAGGAACATAAAGTACTAAACGGCTCGGAAGAGATTGGTTCGATTACAACCGTGCCCCCACCTGGCTATTGCTTCTCGCTCGCAGGCAAACTGTGGAAAGTGGAAGAGGTCGATCACAAGCACAAGGCTGTGTATGTGAAGTCTGCAAAAGGTAAGGTAGATACGTTATGGCTTGGAGCGGGAGGAGATATTCATACGTCGGTAGTACAGAAAATGCGTGAAGTGTTGTCAGACTCAGTGATCTATCCCTATCTGTCACCACAAGCCGTCAATCGACTTGAACGGGCGCGCCGCCTAGCTCGTGAAAGCGGACTGTTAAAGCAGGTCGTGATTCCGGCAGGGGGGGATTCGATGTATGTTCTTCCTTGGGTTGGAAGTAAATCATTCCGTACATTGGAGCGCCTGATGAAGCATAATCTGTCCAAGAAACTTGCCTTGCGTTCGGTTGTGCCCATGGAGCCATATTATTTTGTAGTATCCGGCAAGGTCGACGAACGAACATTGTTAGCCGAGATCATGAGTGAGTGTCGAACGGCTGAAGACGCATCTGCGTTACTGGCTGAAGATGAAGCGCCTTATCTGGGCAAGTATGATGAATTTGTCGCGCCGCCTTTGATCCGTGAGGCTTTTGCTGTGGATGGGTTAGATTTAGATGGATTGAAGGCAGGTTTACAACAAACATTGGAGTGGGACTCCTCAAGCTCCAATCGGACATGACGTTTTTACGTAATCAGAATACTCGAAGTATAGTACAGCGATCGAAGCGACTCGGTGTAATAATTTAGTTCAACTTTTTATACGGAATAGGGTTGACACCATCTCACCTCCCATGTAATATATGAAAAGTCGTCACACACGAATTACATCAAATTGCATATATCATTTCGTATAACCTCGCAGGCCGAAAGTGTACACAGGGCGAGGGTCTCTACGGGAAGCCTATACTTCCTAACTACGATGCCAAGGAATCAATGTATTCCTTGCTCGTAGTTAGGATTTTTTGCATTTAGATGGTGTCTGTGACCTTGGCATGAACCAACATGCAGGCGTATTTTTCTTATCATCAGGAGGTTTATTCACAATGAAATATTATCTGTCCGTTCTCGCGGGAGCGATGAGCTATGGCATATTATCCACGATTGTGGTTCTGGCGTACGGCGAAGGGTATAAACTTGGAGAGGTTGTGGGAGCACAGCTGATCACGGGTTTTCTTCTATCCTGGATGCTCGCGCTATACACAAAATTTAGAACAAAACGTAAGTCACAGGCAAATGGCAAAGCATCAGGAGCCGTGGCACAGGTATTCAAGCGGTTGACGTGGAAACAACGTCTGATATTGATGGCTGCTGGAACACCAACGGTAATAACAGGTCTCGTGTATTATCAGTCTTTGCGTTACATTCCGGCTTCACTTGCCATTATCCTGTTGTTCCAGTTCACTTGGATTAGTGTATTGATTCAGGCGATAAGCAAACGTCAACGTCCAGACAAAGTCACATTCCTGACGTTGATCATTCTGTTTGGCGGAACTTTGCTGGCAGCCGGTTTCCTGGAACAGGGACTGGGTGAGTTCAACGGTCTGGGTATTGCACTTGGATTAATGGCAGCCGTAAGTTATTCCCTGTTTGTATTGTTCAGCGGCAAAGCGGTTCCTTCAGCACATCCAGCCTTCCGCAGTGCGTGGATGGTTACAGGCGGATTGATCCTGCTGTGCATTTTGTTCCCACCGACATTCCTCTTTAACGGATTGATCTGGAGCCAGTTGCTTGTATTTGGATTGCTGCTTGGATTCTTCGGGGCATTCATTCCACCAGTACTGTTCGCTATCGGCGTTCCGCATATTGGTGGTGACATGGCCGGAATCCTGGGTGCAGTGGAGCTTCCAATTGCAGTATTGTTATCCTCAATCGTGCTCCATGAGCATGTCAGCGGATTGCAATGGTTCGGAGTTATTATTGTACTCACTGGTGTAGCCCTGCCAGAGTTGTATAAATTACGCATGAGACGAAGTCGGAATACACCGATCTATTCCTGAGTTATACAAAAAGGGATATTGCGAAGCATGAACGGGAATACCCGTAGATAAGCCTGAGAAATCAGGCTTTTTTGATTGAAATATTTTTGCTCAATCGCAATAGCCCAGAGGGGTCATTTTCAATGCCATGTGAATCAGGTATGCTTAAAGAATACATCCGTCTGTTAATAGAATATTGATGGGACATCGAATGAGGAGTGTTTATATGAAAAGCTGGTTTGGAAAAACATGGCCTTGGTTAACGCTGGGTCTGACCGTTGTTGTACTGCTTGGATCATTTTTGGTTTATTTTATGGGCAAAGACGTATCCCCGGGATCGGGAAGTGCAGTAACTGCACAAGCTGAGACTCCGGAGGATTTGAAGGGATATGAAGTCATTGATGTGGACGTGAGCAACGATGGTTTTGGACCAGACGTTATCGAGGTGAAAGCTGGCGTACCGACCAAAATCAACTTTATTCTGACCCGGTCGGTGACACATGTGAAATCAGTGGGATCACAAAAGCTTGGCATGGATCTATACATGCAAAAGGGACCCAATTATTATACGGTCGACAAAGATCTGCCCAAGGGAGAATATGAGATCCATTGCGGCATGTACATGATATATGCAACGATTAAGGTCGTATAAGCAGAAGGAGCAAGGTTTCGGGTCACCGAGCTTTGCTCCTTTTTTTGGTGCGTGATATCATGAGAAAGTGGGTAAAATCGATCAGGAGGTGGCGAAATGAAAGCGCTATTTATTGGAGGGACAGGCACCATCAGTACGGCCATTACGGAGATGCTTGCACAGCAAGGCTGTGAACTTTATTTAATTAATCGTGGCAATCATAACGATGACTTACCTAGTGAGGTCAACGTACTTCAAGCCGATATTAATGACGAGGCACGTGTAGCGGAACTGATTGCTGATCTGGAATTTGATGTTGTGGCAGACTTTATCGCTTTTGTACCGTCTCAATTGGAGCGAGATTACCGTTTGTTCAAGGATAAAACCAAGCAGTTTATATTTATAAGTTCAGCATCAGCGTATCAGACTCCTCTGGCCGATTACCGGATCACGGAAGGTACGCCCTTATCGAATCCATACTGGGAGTATTCTCGCAACAAGATTGCCTGTGAAGACTATCTGATGAAACAATACCGCGAGCATGGGTTTCCTGTTACCATCGTGCGTCCGAGCCATACGTATGGCGACAAATCGGTACCTCTCGGTGTTCATGGTGCTCAAGGCAGCTGGCAGGTTCTCAAGCGTATCCGTGAAGGAAAACCCGTTATCATCCACGGAGATGGCACCTCACTGTGGACCATTACGCACAATACTGATTTTGCCAAAGGGTTTATTGGGCTTATGGGAAATATCCATGCCATTGGTGAATCGGTACATATCACCTCGGATGAATCCGTCACCTGGAATCAGATTCATGAGATTATAGCTGGTGTGTTGGGCGTTAAGCTTCATGCGGTGCATGTACCCTCTGAGTTCTTGGCCGCATGCAGTGATCAGGATCTTCGCGGCGGATTGCTGGGTGACAAAGCCAATACCGTTGTCTTTGATAACAGCAAGCTGAAGCGGCTTGTTCCGGAATTTGTAGCAACGACAAGAGCTGATCAGGGCATTCGACGTACGATTGAGCACATTCTGGCGCATCCTGAATTACAGACCGAAGATCCGGAATTTGATGTATGGTGTGACAAGGTCGTTGGCGCACTAGACGAAGCGTTATTAAAGATCAGAGATGAGAAATGAGAAGTAAGGCGTTCATGATCAAGTGTTTACATTCATGCGCTTAATCGTTATAATCAAGAAAAAATGACACTTGTTAGGGGAGGCACCCCAACTTAGGACATCGTTCCTTTGTTGGGGTGCCTCCTTTTTTTTGTGTGCCAAAAAGGAGAGTAGACGTTGAAGAAATCAGGAAAACGTGTGAAGAAACAAGCGGAACAGTTAACCAAAGTGGTATTGGCATTTGCGTTATTATCACCTCAAGCCCTTTTGCTTGAATGGGGCGCAACGACGGTAATGGCTGAAACGGTTGAAACGATCGGGATTGTATCCGATACGGGCAGCATGAAGGCTGTACAATCATCCAAAGTGAAAGTAGAGATGAACAGTGATGGCAAATACAGAATTGTATTACTACCAAACACAAATGTATTTTACGGTGGTGATACAGGGAATGTATCTACGATTATCGACCATAATGGATCACCCGTGAACTTCAAAACATTGCCGCTTAATTATTACCGAATTAACAATAATGTGATTGAAATGTCCCGGCAAAAGGACAATGTCGAATATATTTTGCGTGTATCTATCGTTAATGCTACCTCACAAGGTGGATACATGAAGGTTGAACTGGAAGCCATCAACCGCAGTGGATCGGCACTGAATTTGGGTGGAACATTTTATTGGGATACGATGGTGAATGGCAATGATGCATCTCCGTTTGAAGTCATCGAGAATGGATGGCGCAATTACAGCGGCGGCGTTCAGGTCACGGCTTTTTATGCGAATACGTACAATGTTGTGAATGCAGATCGCATATACATGGGACAGTACAGCGGTCCGGACAATGCGCAGCTAACAGGGGGTTCTTCACCTTCGTCATTCACTACAGGGCAGACCGTTACGGCGAGTGATACAGCTGCGCAATTCTGGTGGAATGCCAAAGCAACAGCGAATCAGGCTTCACGCAAATTTTCAACGATCGTGGGAATCGGCCCTCAGAACGTTCCGCCTTCATTTACACTAACGGCTCCTTCTTCGGGGCAAACGTATTACAAAGGCGAGCAACTTCAGATCTCTGGTACAACGCGAGATACGGATGTAGGAGACCTATTGACCGTGAAATGGTCCATTGATGGTGGGTCTGAGAACATTTTGACCCAGATGACCGCGACGGGTTCAAATCAGTCTTTCAACACTAACTACACATTGCCTGACACCCTGCCAGATGGTACGCACACATTGCAAGTATGGGTCATGGATGACAAAGGTGGAGTGTCCTCAGCAGGAACCGTTAACTTTACGGTTAGAAGTTTTGTTGTGCCTGGAACGCCGACTTATACACTGGTTAACCCTAATAACTTGACGGTCAACTGGGATAAGAAGGCCAATGACGCCTCTGTTACATATGAGCTGAAGAATATGACCACGAATCAGATCGTGGATACAGGTGCGTCAAACAGTCGGCAGGTGACAGGGCTCACTCCGAATACCAGTTATTCTTTTGCTGTACGTGCCAAAAATTCAAGTGGTTCCTTCACGGGGTACTCCAGTCCATCCACCAAATATACATTGGCGAATCCACCCGCTGCTGCGGCTGTGACACAATCAGGCAACTCTGTTACAGCGAGTTGGAATAATAATAGCAATCCTGCGGGCACTCATTACAAAACGGAAATACGCAGTCCAGGTGGGCAAGTCCTCGCAACGGGAACAACAACTTCCACACGTACAGCGTTTGCCCTGACCGGACTCGCGGACGGAAAATATGAAGTATTTGTGGCGGCACTGAATGGTGAAGGGATACAGACCCCGTTTATATCCGCTGGAGAGATGATTAAAGACACGACGGGTCCAACTGCTCCTTCCGTTACAGTCACTCCATCCACATGGACCAAGGAAGATGTTCTGGTCACGGTTGAAGAAGGAAAGGATGCTTTAAGCGGAACTCAGAAGACTGAAGTTAAAGTCGGTCCGGCAGGAGAATGGCGTGAATATAGCGCTCCGTTTACCGTAAACAGTGAAGGCAACACAACTGTTATGGCACGCAGTATTGATGCGTTTGGTAATACGGGACAGGAAACAGCTGTGACAGCCAGAGTAGATCGGACGGCACCAACGCCACCTGTCATCTCGCTGAATCCGCCCGATTGGACAAAAGCGGCGGTAACCGTGACATTAACGGAGGGTACGGACGAAGCAAGTGGCATTGGTCTGACACAATATAAGCTGGGAAGTGAGGGAGAATGGATCGACTATAAGGCTCCTCTTACACTAAGTGAAGAAGGGATAACCGAGATTTACGCACGAAGTGTTGATCGGGCCGCCAATGTCAGTGCTTCCACTTCGGCAACAGCCAGAATCGACAAGACTGGGCCTGAGCAACCAACGATTACGTTAAATGAAGAGAATTGGACGAATCAGGATGTAACTTTTGCAATAAACAGTGGTGATGATGCGGGCAGTGGGCTTGCCAAGAGCCAATATCGACTTAACAAAGAAGGTCCCTGGATCGATTACACGGGCGAAGTGACGGTTACCGATGAGGGAGAAACGATCGTATATGCACGTTCACTTGACCGTGTAGGGAATATAAGCACGTCCGCTCAGGCTACAGTTCGAATCGACACGACAGCTCCAACCGAGCCGGTTATTCGTTTAAGTTCTTCTGGATGGAGTAAAGAGCATGTGCAATTCACCATTGCTGGAAGTGTGGATGAACAAGCAATTTCCTATGAATACAGCATGAACGATGCTCCTTATATTGCAGGCAATACGGGTACAGTAAGCACAAACGGCGGTACCACCATTCGAGCTAGAGCAAGGGATACCGTTGGCAATGTGAGCAAGGAAATCAGTCGAATCGCCTATGTGGATCAGATGGCTCCAACGATTACATTTGCACCGAACGGACATGCTTGGACGGATATAGATATATCCACTACCATTCAGTATGCCGATGACCACTCAGGCATTCAGGAACGGGAACGATTCTATCAAGTTACGAACAGTGCAGAATCACCGGAGCATTGGCTTGAAGCTCGCTCTGACCAGCATAAAATATCCATCGAATCGGAAGGTATATGGTACATCCATGCGAAAACCATGGACAGAGCAGGGAATACATATGAGACAACATCATCACCTTACCTTATTCAACGCAAGCCCCAGCAACCGACTCATGTGAAAACGACACAGATCGCTGAGACTTCAGCTGAACTTACAGTGGATTTGCCAACTGGGGAAAGGTATACCGATGGATATCAGTATGAGATAACGAATAAAACGACAGGACAGTCATGGACACTGGATTATCCTAACCACAGTATAATCGATAACTCCCTAAGCGGTGGTCAGGTCTATGAATATGAAGTTAGAGTGAGAAACCATACCGGAGTAAGTGATGCAGTAAGTGTTCAAGTATTAACTACCCCGGCAGCTCCCGGAACGTTGCACGTTAGAAAAGTAGATTCACAGCCCAATTTGGCTGAAATTCATTTTGATTCAGTACGAGGAGCAGATGCTTACCGCATCATCGCGACTACTTCGGACGGTGCCACCGTATTTGATCAGACGGTATCTGATCCTGGCAGCCTTCCCTATGTTAGCAACCTCTTTCCAGGAACCATTCATAACATTTCGGTAACGGCAATGAATGAAAGTGGAGCAGGTAGTAGCAGTAGAACCGGATTCCTCACACTGCCGGCAATGCCCGGAGAATTTATGGCCGTTCAAATTCAGGAGCATGATATTTCATTAGAATGGCAGACAGTGACTTCTGCAACGTATTATGGTCTTTCACGTGATGGAGCAGCCATATATGAAGGAGAGCAGACGGAGTATCTGGACTCGGGTCTGGATAGCGGAACGGAGTACAGCTATACGTTAATTGCCGGAAATGAGACAGGAACAGGACCGTTGGCAGGATTACCTTTGCTCAAGACTTTACCTGGGCAAGTGTCCGGCTTACAGGTATCCGATGCTTCCACAGCGAGCCTTCGTCTGAATTGGGAAGCAGTACGAGGAGCCGATCGTTATGAGTTATGGTTGAATGGAGAGATGTCGGGAACGGTTTCTGCCGGAACCCAAGAATGGGTCTATGCGGGACTGAGTTCAGGAACATCTTATCAACTGGATGTACAAGCAGTGAACGGAAGTGGACAGGGGATACGCAGTTCGGTATCAGGAACAACGTTACCAGAAAGCCCGTCGGGACTTCACGTTGTTCAAGTAACTGAACAGGGAGCAATCTTGAGCTGGGAGCCTGTAGCTGGGGCAACGAAATATCGGGTGGTCATCGATGGACAGAGCCATGAGATATCAGATACACAACTCGCAGTTCACCACCTGTCAAGCAGTCGTGAGTATACCTATGAAGTATTGGCGGGCAATGCTTCCGGGTACGGTGCATCCACCAGTAGTACAATTCTTACGCTACCTAGCAGGCCGGAAGGACTGAATGTCACATGGACGGGTGAAACAAGTATGGGACTTGCATGGCAAGCTGTAGATACGGCAAATCTCTATATTGTGAAAATCAATGGAACAGAAGTGGGCAGAACATCAGAACTTGCCTACACGGTTGAGGGATTGTTACCTGGTACAGAGTACGCTTTGGAAGTTCAGGCTGCGAATACTTCTGGTGCAGGTGAGACAGCGCAGCTCATCCGATTGTCCAAACCTGTGTCGCCTGCCGAAGTACTTGTTGATCCAGGAGTACATCAGGCAAAAGTTTCCTGGTCTGTCGTGGAAGGTGCCGCTGAATACGTGATTGAGCAGAATGGCAAGGAGATCTATAGAGGAATGGAGAATGAAGCAACGATTACAGGGCTCCAGGATGGGACGTGGCATCACTATCAACTATGGGCGTTCAACAGACAGGGAACTCGTTCTGAAGGGACGGATGTATCTCTGCTGACTTTGCCTGAGAAACCCGTTAAGGTTGCAGTATATGATGTGGCAAAAAACAGCCTGGGTCTGGATTTCAGTAACACTGGTGTCCAAGGGGCAGATCATTATGTCATTGAACGGGATGGAAGAGAGATCGCTCAGATGGATTTAAGTGAAACTCAATTTGTAGACAAGGATCTGTCGCCAGGAACGAAATACACTTATGTAATTCGGGCAGTCAATGCGAGTGGAACGAGTGGGCCGCTTACTTTCAGTGTAATGACTCAAACGTTGCCATTGATTGCAGAAAGTATCACAGTGAAAGCCGGAACACATGTGGTGGATCTGGCTTGGGATGTTGTTCAGGGAGCGGCTGCATATGAGATTCGAAATCGGGTAACGGGAGATGTACAGAGCGTGTCTGAACCGTCTGTACATCTCAATAGTATGCTGGATGGCACGGCGTATGAATTCGAACTTGTTGCGATTAATGAAGATGGGCATCGGTCAGAGTCTATTCAGATTCAAGTTTTAACGAAACCCATATCACCTCAGACGGCAGGCATAACACACATCACAGATAAGACTGCGGTATTGGACCTGACTGGAAGCTCAACACGGGGAGCAGAGCAATTCATCATTATGCGGGATGGTGTTGAAGTCGCTAAGGTTCCAGCAGATCAAGCTTCATTTGAAGATGATGGACTGACACCAGGCGAGCATTACACGTATACCATCAAAACATCCAATGCAACGGGAGAGAGTGATTCCGGTTTCGAAGTTCACTTGCGAACGTTGCCTGCTATCATTCATGAACCTTTACATGCAAGCAAGATTGGGGAAAAAGAGGGATTGATCTCTTGGCCAAAGGTACAAGGTGCGGAGGGATATACCATACGTATCGGAGATCAGATGTTCACCACGATTGAAGAAGGGGATATCACAGAGGTGAGATTAACTCATCTGGAGAGTGCAACCCGATATGATCAGATACAGATTATTCCTTATAATACGGCTGGTTCAGGAAGTCCAATGATCGTGACTCCTTTTTACACCTTGCCTCATGTGGATTCACTGGAAATGAAGATATACCCCGAGACAGATCACGCCAAACTGGAATGGGACTTCCCTTATGGGAACGAAACTTTCGTTATATTACTGGATGGTACAGAAGTATACCGAGGCAAAACAAAAGAGTTTATTGTTGATCAACTGGATGCAGGCAAACAGTACTCGATTGAAATCTACACAGAGAATGATCAGGGAGATGCATCGGAGAAGCTGGCGTATTCCGTTCTGACCAAACCAGTAGCTCCTGTCAAAGTAGAGTTTAATTCAGCGAAGGATCACATTCGTCTTCTATTGGAACAGAGCCGGGTCGAAGGTGCCGAGCAGTTTATCATTGAGCGTAACGGTGTAGAGATTGCTCGTGTTCTTGCAGACGAACTGTTCTATGACGACAAGGAACTCGAACCGGGCGTGAACTATATCTATACAGTGAAGGCCATGAATGCCTCCGGCAGTAGTGATGGTGGTTATTACCTTCATGCAATGACTTTGCCTGGTAGTGCTGCTTCATCTCCTGTAGTAGAGGGGCGTTCCATGTATGATGCAGACATTGTATGGGAACTGATTCCTGGTGCTGGGGGTTATCGAGTTTATCGAAACGAAGAGCTTGTGGGAACAACAACGGAGACATCCATACATGTGTCTGAATTAAACAGTGCCGAGCGTTATACTGACTTTGCAATCGTTCCATTTAATGAGGCAGGTGAGGGTGAGGCGCTCCAGGTTCCGGAATTCGAGACGTTGCCTTCCGAGGATCTGACAGTTGCAGCCGTAGCGCAAGGCACAAGTGCGATTAAGCTAACTTGGGAACTGGATTCAATAAATGAGGTGATTGTGATCACCCATAAAGATCGTGAGATCTACCGTGGCACGCAGCGCAGTCATGTATGGACAGGACTGAATGCCGAGCAACATTATGAGGTGGAAGTATGGACGGAGAATTCAGCAGGTGAAAAAAGTGAAAGAAAACGGGCAGCAGCCATGACTTTTCCGTATCCACCATCCTCCTGGAGCGGTGGCGGTGCAACCCCGAGTCCAAACGGTACATCGGAAGAAACCGATGAGGTGAGTTCACAACCAGAACCGTCTGAGCAGCCTGATGTACCTGTGAAAAAAATTATCAAATTTATTGATATCAGCCAAACATTTAATAAAGATCAGATCACCTGGCTGGCGGAACAAAATATCATTCAAGGTGTAAGTGAAACTCGCTTCGAGCCACGCCGTCCGATCACCCGTGCGGAGTTCACTGCATTAATCGTGCGTCTGATGGGTGTGGACACAACGGTTAATGAACAACATGGATTTCAGGATGTGAACGATGAGGATTGGTTTGCTCCTGAGATTAAGGCAGCCGTTCATCATGAGATGGTTCAAGGCATGGGGAACGGCAAATTCGCTCCACATGCGCTGGTGACACGGGAACAGGCATCCAAGATTATAGCAAATGTTGTTCGTAAAATCAGACCGGAACCGCTGACTTCCCCAAGAGCGTTTACCGACCAGACTGATGTATCTGATTGGGCCAAAGAAGAAGTGCAGGAACTTGCAGGTTTGTACATGATTACCGGATATGAAGACGGCAGCTTCCGTCCCATGCAGCACTTAAGCAGATCCGAAGCTGCAGCGCTGATCTTCCGCTTAAATAAGCTGATTCAAGTTATGGATGCGAACCGTACAGATCAAGTGGAGAAAGCGTCAGCGTTTGATCGTCATATCTAGATTAAATTGATTCTTACATGTGATACTGCAATCATCTGCAGTAACGACATTACCGCTTGATTGGTTTTTAATGCTATAATAGTTGCCAATATGATAAAAAAAGGGTAATGAACAATGGTGATGAATAATGAATAATAAATTTATCCGGATATATGAAGATATTGCAGATCGTATTCGGACCGGAGAGATAGAGGCAGGGACGCTGCTTCAATCGGAACTGGATCTATCGGAAAGTTATCAAACGTCTCGAGAGACTATTCGCAAAGCATTGAAAATGTTGTACGAAGAAGGTTATATTCAGAAGATTCAAGGCAAGGGCTCGATTGTACTGGATATACGCAAGATCGATTTTCCCATCTCAGGTCTGGTTAGCTTCAAGGAATTGGCCAAAAAAATGGGACATCGTGCTCAAACGTATGTGAAGGTTTTCGAGGAGCAACAGGTGGATCAGGCGTTGCACAAAAAAATTAACTTTGGCCTGAATGAACAGGTCTGGGAGATCAGACGTGTGCGCAAAGTGGATGGAGAGCATGTCATACTGGACAAAGATTATATTAGCCAGCGGCTTGTTCCTGGGCTCAGCAAAGAGATCTGTAATGATTCCATCTATCAGTACATTGAGCAAGAGCTGGGGCTTTCGATTTCGTTTGCCAAAAAAGAGATTTTGGTGGAAGAACCCACCGCAGAGGACAGGGAACTACTTGACCTTGAAGGTTTCCACAATGTAGTTGTGGTGAGGAGCCAGGTGTACCTGGAGGATGCCAGTCAATTTCAGTATACGGAGTCGAGGCACAGACCGGACAAGTTCAGATTTGTGGATTTTGCACGTCGCAGATAAGTTAATCAAGATCGATCAGAGAGTACCTTTCACTGCATTATTCAGTGGATAGGTGCTCTCTTTGGTTATGGGGGAATCCGAAGATCGTCCATCAAGAACAGCTTAATGTCAATGTTCTTCCTGCATGTCGGAGCGTATGATCACAATATATACGAGGCCGAGGAGTGAGGGAATTGAATCACGTGACAGCGAAATCAAATGTTCGCATATGGGAAGAAACCAGAGATATTCCAACCTATGGTACAGGTAAACCGGACAAAAATCCGATGTTTCTTGAAAAGAGAATCTACCAGGGGAGTTCGGGTAAGGTGTACCCGCATCCCGTGATCGACAGCATTGAAGATGAGGCCAAAATGAAGTCGTATCGATTAGTTATTCTCGAAAATGAATATGTACGTATCGAGATGATGCCCGAACTGGGTGGACGGATCTATCGTGCGCTGGATCGGACCAACAACTACGATTTTGTATATTATAACCGGGTGATTAAACCTGCGCTCGTGGGTCTGGCAGGGCCATGGATTTCCGGAGGAATTGAATTCAACTGGCCACAGCATCACCGGCCCAACACGTTTGGCCCAGTCGATTATACATTTGGCAGTAATCAAGATGGAAGCGCTACCGTGTGGGTGGGTGAGATTGACCGCATGTATGGTACCAAAATGACCGCTGGCTTCACATTGCATCCCGGCAAAGCCTATCTTGAAATCCATGCCGAGGTATACAATCGCACCAGCGCACCTCAAACTTTTCTATGGTGGGCCAATCCGGCTGTAGCTGTCAACGATCATACGCAATCTGTGTTTCCACCTGATGTAACGGCTGTGCTGGACCACGGAAAACGGGACGTATCCCGCTTTCCCATCGCAACCGGTACCTATTACAAGATGGACTATTCTGAAGGTGTGGATATCTCGCGATACAAAAACATACCGGTTCCAACATCCTATATGGCGTATAAGTCGGATTATAATTTTGTAGGGGGTTATGACCACGGGGTTCAGGCGGGTTTGTTGCATGTAGCCAATCATCATATTTCTCCGGGTAAGAAACAATGGACCTGGGGGAACGGGGAATTCGGGCAAGCTTGGGATCGTCAGTTAACGGACGAGGATGGACCTTATATTGAATTAATGACCGGGATCTATACCGATAATCAACCTGATTTTACGTGGTTACAGCCCTATGAAGCGAAATCATTCTCGCAGTATTTTATGCCGTATAAAGGAATTGGTATGGTCAAAAATGCAACGATTGATGCAGCGGTTAATCTGGAAATGGACGAAACGACCGGAATGGTAACCGTGATGGTATATGCGACGTCGGTTTTTGAACAAGTGACCGTTGAAGTGATAGGACCAACCATGGTATATCTCCACGAGAGATGTAATATCTCACCTACGGAACTATATAAATCTTCATTCCCGTGGAGCGGACAAGATGAATGGCATCAGGTGAAGTTAAGTGTTCGAACTGTGGAAGGAAAAGAACTTGTGGCCTATCAGCCTGAACGTACTGAGATCCAGGAAGTTCCAGATCCGGCCACACCACTCCCGCTACCATCCGAGATTCGTACGAATGAACAACTATATCTGGCGGGTCTTCATCTGGAACAATATCGGCATGCCACGTATGAACCGGAACCTTATTATCTGGAAGGTTTGAAGCGTGATGCAACGGATATTCGTCTAAACATAGCGTATGGCACATTGCTGCTGCGTAGAGGGCTGTTTCAAGATGCAGAGAAGCATTTCAGACAGGCAGTACAATCGCTGACATGGAAAAATACGAATCCATATGATAGTGAAGCTTTTTACCAACTCGGTCTAAGTTTGAAATTACAGGGGAAACAGGAAGAAGCCTACGCAGCCCTGTATAAAGCCGTATGGTCTGCACAGTATCAGGATACAGGTTATTACATGCTTGCTCAGATCGATACGGGGCAACATCGGTACATCGAAGCTTTGGATCATATCGAACGTTCGCTGATTCGTAACACCAGAAATTATAAGGCTCGCCATCTGAAGGTGGCTCTGTTACGTAGATTGGGTCAAAATAAACAGGCCATTCAATATGCGCGTGAGACATTGGAACTGGACCCGGTTGAATTTGGAGCTGCACATGAATTAGTCCTGATCTACAGCGGAGCAACTGCACCTTCAGAGAGAGAACAAGCGGGGCAAACACGTGAGCATTTCCATCGTCTGATGCGAGGAGACGTTTATAATTATCTGAATCTAGCCGCAGACTACGCGGATTGTGGATTGTGGGAAGAAGCACTGACGGTACTCTCTTATGTTGAATCCGAAATTGCACAGCCGTATCCTATGGTTGGTTATGTTCAGGCTTACTTGTATCATCAGCTGGGGGATGTGGAGCAGGCCCGAGAATGTAAAAAGCAGGGAAAAGCTGCTCCAACGGATTATTGTTTTCCTAATACGTCATTTGAATTCATGGTGCTTCAGGATGCATTGGCAGTGGATTCGAATGATGCGCGTGCTCACTATTACCTGGGAAATTGGTTATATGATCATAAACGCTACGAGGAAGCAATTACCCATTGGGAAACTTCACGCGAGGTGGATGCTGCATATTCGACTGTACATCGGAATCTGGGACTGGCTTATTATAACAAGCTGAATCGCCCCGATCTTGCACTGGCATCATTAGAGGAAGCTTTCCGGTTGGATTCACAGGATGCCCGAATCTTCTACGAGTTGGATCAATTGCACAAGAAGATAGGGTATTCCTGCGAGAATCGAGTCAAATTGCTGGAACAACATATGGAGTTGGTTCACCTCCGTGATGATCTTTATATCGAGTGGGTGACGTTATTGAATATGCAAGGTAGTCATCAAGAAGCATGGAATGCCCTTCAGACCCGGCGGTTTCATCCATGGGAGGGTGGAGAAGGCAAGGTAACAGGACAATATGTTACGGCACTGACGGAACTGGCGAAGCGAAAACTGGAGAAACAACAACCTGAACTAGCAATGGAATTGTTGAAGAAGGCTTTGGTTTACCCGGAGAACTTAGGTGAAGGTAAATTGGAGGGAGCCGGAGACAACCCAGTTTACTTTTATCTTGGCTGTGCCTACCAGCAACTGAAGAGTAATCAGTCGGCAGAGGAAAGTTTCCACAAAGCATCCATCGGTTTGAATGAACCGGCAAGCGCGATGTTTTATAATGATCAACCGCCGGAATCCATCTATTATCAGGGTCTGGCCTGGCAGAAACTTGGCAATGTGAAGGAAGCAAACCGACGCTTTAACAAACTCATAGACTATGCGGAAAGACATATGCATGATCACATCCGAATGGATTATTTTGCGGTATCTCTGCCCGATTTTCTAGTGTTTGACGACGATTTCAATCAGCGAAATGAAGAACATTGCAGGTATATGCGGGCATTGGGTCTTCTGGGGCTGGGGCGGACAAGTGAAGCCAAACTTGAGTTGGAGCGGATATTGGAGAAAAACCCGAATCATCAAGGGGCAATCATCCATCGATAATTGATAATCGTTTCAACACATCCCATTTATATCGAAGGAGTTATATAATCCATGAATGATACTATAGCAGGTAGCCAGATTCGTTTCATATTGGATGCGGAAGATAAAGAGATTCGTGCGGGTCGCATGACTGGCAGTGGCGGCAAAAGCCCACGAGGGGAATCGTATGATTTTACAAACTATTATATGACTCGTAATGCTAAACCCCATATTCCGGTGGTAGGTGAGTTTCATTTCTCCAGATTCGCTTACTTGCAGTGGGAAGAAGAATTACTGAAGATGAAGGCAGGCGGGGTGAGCATTGTCGCTTCCTATGTTTTCTGGAATTTTCACGAGGAGCAGGAAGGCGAATTTAATTGGTCAGGAAATCTGAATTTGCGGCACTTTGTGGATCTGTGTGGCAAACATGAGCTGCCTCTGATCGTACGAATTGGTCCATTCTGTCATGGGGAAGTGCGTAATGGTGGAATGCCGGATTGGTTATTCAGTTATCCATTCGAAGTCAGGTCGAACGATGAAGGATATCTGTATTACGCCAAGCGATTATACCGGGAGATTGCTCGTCAGCTCAACGGCTGCTTTTATCAGGAGGGTGGCCCTGTTATCGGGGTACAGTTGGAAAATGAGTATATGCACGCTGGCGCACCCATGGATGCCTGGGGGTATACCCGCGAAAAATACATTACCTCCGGCCGGGATGGACGAGAACATCTGAAGATGCTTCGCCATATTGCCGAAGAAGTCGGTATGAAGCCGATGTTCTATACTGCCACGGCCTGGGGCAATGCTGCGGTGCCTGAAGAAGGAACATTGCCTATGCTAGCGGGGTATGCGTACACACCATGGATTCCCAATCAGCCTCCAAGCCGGGAGTATTTATTCCGGGATCTGCATATGAATCCTGTGGAAGAAGTGGATTATGACAGTCTGGAGTACCCTGCTGCGTATTGCGAGCTTGCTGGAGGCATGCAGGTCAGTTATCACGCTCGTCCGGTTGTTGATGCGGACAGTGTCGAGGCGATGACCATTGTGAAACTTGCGAACGGCAGCAATCTGGTTGGGTATTATATGTATCACGGGGGGACCAATCCGATAGGCAAAAATTCATATATGAACGAGCAGGCATTGCCGAAAATGACGTATGATTACCAATCGCCACTCGGGGAATTTGGGCGTGTTGGTGAATCGTATGACCGCATTCGTACCTTGTCCATGTTCCTGGAAGGATACGGTGAGTTACTTGCACCAATGGGCTGTGTTGTACCGGATGGTCAACAATCTATAACCCCGGAGAACACGTTGGATCTGCGTTGGTCTGTTCGGCAACAAGATGGTTCTGGATTTCTGTTCATGAATAATTATCAGGATCATGTGGCGATGCCTGATCGTGATATCCAATTGGAGCTGCATACCAGCAAAGGGACTGCTTCTTATCCCAGAGAAGGAACGATGCGGCTGAAATCCGGCACGGCGGCCATTCTGCCTTTCCATATGAATCTGAATGGAATGAAGATCATTAGTGCTACCGTTCAGCCACTGACCCGATTTATGGTAAATCAGGAGCTTACGGCTGTCTTTTATGTCCATGATGGCATGGCGCCTGAGTATGTTATTGATACATCATCTGTTACAAATGTGGATATGCCTGAAGGTACAGTATCGGAGCAGGGGAATGAAGTTGTGATACATCCGATTGCCGGCAAGGACCATCATCTGCGAATCACAACATCGGACGGTATAATCATACGAATCATTACATTGACCCGTGAAGAGGCATTACATGCCTACCGTTTCCGTGTGGGCGGAGAAGAAAGGCTTGTAATTAGCAGCAGTCATCTGTATGTACAGAATGAGATGCTCCTATGTACATCTGTGGAGCAACCAGAGATGGAGGTATCCTTTTATCCGGCTCCAGAGCATGTTTCAGCTTCGAAATATGCTGTGTCATCCCAGTCGAAGCAGGGAATATTCGGTACGTATACATTCCAAGTTTCGCCTTACGAGCCTGCTGTAGAGGTTGATTATCCGAAAGAGTATGCAGCAACACTGAGATTGGACACAGCGTGGCCGGAACAAGTAGATGACGTGTGGATTGAGATTGATTATGAAGGAGACGTTGCAACAGCACATATTCATCATCAGATGTTAACGGATCATATTCACTATGGATGCAGCTGGATGCTTGGTTTGAAGCAATCCCGTCATTTGTTGGCTGATCACGCGCTTCGTCTGTCTATAACCCCAATTCGAAAAGGGACGACTGAGAGTTATGTGAATCAGGCTTATGTGGAGCGGTTTGAGGGCGTGGAGATTGGAAAGTTTAATGAAATTCGGGTGAGACCACAGTATCGGGTTGGTTTGATATTGGCGGGAGTTAGAGAAGACACTTAGTCTAAATCAGGAGTTAAACAAAATAACAGATTAACAAGATTTAAACAAGAGTTAACTTTCGTTAAGAATACAGAGGGTTCTTTCTCCGAACGATTGTGAGGGGAGAGAACCTTTTTTTGCTGTGTTATGTAAAAACAAATGTTTCCTAATCATGGTAAAAAGATCTTGACTGGTAAGCGTTTTCAATTTATTATAACTTCATAACCTTAACGATAAAGTTTATTTAAACTAAATAACATAACTTAAATAAAGTTAATTGTTATTTATTTAATAATAAAAAAACTTCTATGACCAACGATTTTAGTTAACTTCTTGCCTAGAGCAGGGTTAATTGAAATAAAAAAAACAAATACAGGAGGTTCCAAACGAATGGTTAATCTGAAAAAGTGTACAATCTTCACGATTATTGCTGCTCTCATGTTCATGGTATTAGGGAGTGCAACACCCAAAGCATCTGCTGCTACGGGTTTTTATGTAAGCGGTAACAAGTTGTATGATTCCACAGGCAAGGCTTTTGTCATGAGAGGTGTTAATCACGGACATTCCTGGTTCAAAAATGATTTGAATACCGCTATCCCTGCAATCGCCAAAACAGGTGCCAATACGGTACGCATTGTTCTTTCGAATGGTAGCCTGTACACCAAAGATGATCTGAACGCTGTTAAAAATATTATTAATGTGGTTAACCAAAATAAAATGATAGCTGTACTCGAGGTGCATGACGCCACAGGGAAAGATGACTATAATTCGTTGGATGCGGCAGTGAACTACTGGATTAGCATTAAGGAAGCTTTGTGATTGGCAAAGAAGATCGGGTCATCGTCAATATCGCCAATGAATGGTATGGAACGTGGAATGGAAGTGCGTGGGCTGATGGTTACAAAAAAGCCATTCCGAAACTCCGAAATGCGGGAATTAAAAATACGCTAATTGTGGATGCAGCCGGATGGGGACAGTTCCCTCAATCCATCGTGGATTATGGACAAAGTGTATTTGCAGCCGATTCTCAGAAAAATACGGTCTTCTCCATTCATATGTATGAGTATGCTGGCAAAGATGCTGCAACCGTCAAAGCCAATATGGAAAATGTGCTGAACAAAGGATTGGCTCTGATCATTGGTGAGTTCGGGGGATACCACACAAACGGTGATGTGGACGAGTATGCCATCATGAGATATGGTCAGGAAAAAGGGGTAGGCTGGCTTGCCTGGTCTTGGTACGGAAACAGCTCCGGTCTGAACTATCTGGACATGGCCACAGGTCCGAACGGAAGCTTAACGAGCTTTGGCAACACCGTAGTTAATGATACCTATGGTATTAAAAACACTTCTCAAAAAGCGGGGATTTTCTAATCCGCCGTTGAAACAGGAACACTCTGACGGTTACGTCAGGGTGTTTTTTTAATAAAATAGTTCAATCTATAATGACTTTTGAATATTTCCGTTTGGTTTTAAAATATTTTGTTTTCAAAATAAAACAAAGATGTTAAACTCGGATTAGGAATAAAACAAACATTATCGGAGGGAAACAAATGGTACAGAGTTTATGGAATGCATCGCAGGCATCTGAGAAAACAACAGGACTTGAGCAGTTGGTTTACCGATCCAATCTGATTGGGACTGATCGCAGTGTATGTAACATCTACGGTGGTAATACGTCTACCAAAACGACAGTGAAGGATTTTCGTGGTCGTGATGTAGAAGTAATGTATGTGAAGGGAAGCGGCTCTGATCTGGGTTCCATGGAAGCGAAACATTTTACCGGACTTGGGCTCGAAGACATTCGACCATTAATTGAACGTGAATCCATGTCGGATGAAGAGATGGTTGAATATCTGGGACATTGCATGATTGATGCCAAGCACCCGCGCGCCTCTATCGAGACTCTGCTGCATGCATTTCTTCCATATAAGCATGTGGATCATACGCACCCGGATGCGATTATCAGCCTGTGTTGTGCGCATAACGGCAAGGAATTGGCGAAAGAGATCTACGGTGATCGTTTTGTATGGGTACCTTACGTTCGTCCAGGGTTCACCTTATCTAAAATGATTGCTGAAAGCGTATTCTCGAATCCTAATGCCGAACTCGTACTGATGGAAAAACACGGACTTGTCACTTGGGGAGAAACATCCGAGGAATGTTACGCACAAACGATCAAGATTATCAACGAAGCAGAAGCATTCATCGAAGCACGGGTGGATGAAGGAAGTTTGTTTGGTGGTGTGAAACACCCGGCACTTGCAGCAGAGGTTCGTCGTCAGATCGTATCACGTGTAATGCCAACAATTCGTGGAGCGGTATCGGATAGCAAAAAAATGATTTTGTCCTTTGACGATCAAGAGGACGTACTTGCTTTTGTGGGGGGAGCAGATTCACCGGAATTGTCACAGGTAGGTGCAGCTTGCCCGGATCATCTGGTACATACCAAAGTGGTACCTCTGTTCATTGATTGGACACCGGATGCGGAAGATATCGAAGGCTTAAAAGCCAAGCTGGTAGAAGGTGTCGCGGCCTACAAAGAGCAATATCAGCAGTATTTTGAGAGCAACAAAAACGAAGGTGACGTCATGTTCGAAGCCGCACCACGCGTTATCCTCATTCCAGGTGTGGGCATGATCAATACAGGCAAGAGCTGGGCGCTTTCCCAAGTAAGCGGAGCGTTGTATCACAGAGCCATTGCCGTTATGCGTGGAGCTACTAGCCTGGGTCAATTCGTATCACTCAGTGCAAATGAATCTTACAATGTGGAGTACTGGCCGCTGGAATTGTACAAATTGTCTTTGGCTCCAGCAGAAACCGAGTTCTCCCGTAAAGTGGCGTTTATTACAGGCGGCGCAGGCGGGATCGGAAGTGAAACAGCACGCAGATTGGTATCTGAAGGCGCACATGTGGTGCTTGCTGATCTCAACCTGGAGGGCGCACAGAAAGTAGCACAGGAAATCAATGATCAGTACGGTGCGAATCGTGCTTATGCGCTGAAAATGGACGTCACCGATGAGGAAGCCGTTCAATCTGCTTATGCTGATGTTGCGGTGCAGTATGGCGGAGTGGATATCATCGTGAACAATGCCGGATTGGCGACATCCAGCCCATTTGACGAAACGTCCCTGAAAGAATGGAACCTGAATATGAATGTTCTGGGTACAGGGTATTTCCTCGTGGCTCGTGAAGCGTTCAAGCTGATGAAACAGCAGGGTATTGGGGGAAGCATGGTATTTATCGGGTCCAAGAACTCGGTGTATGCAGGTAAGAGTGCTTCTGCTTACAGTTCAGCGAAAGCGCTGGAAGCGCATCTGGCACGTTGTATTGCAGCAGAAGGTGGAGAGTATGGCATTCGTGTCAACACGATTCTTCCAGATGCCATTCTACAGGGTTCAGCGATCTGGAACGGTTCCTGGAGAAACGAACGTGCAGCGGCATATGGAATTGAACCGGATCAATTGGAAGAGTATTATCGCAAACGGACGACATTGCTCGTGAATATCTATCCAAGAGATATTGCGGAAGGAATCGCATTCTTTGCTTCTTCGAAATCCGAAAAAACAACCGGTTGTATGATGACCATTGATGGCGGAGTACCGGCAGCATTTACACGTTAAAATAGGGGGTTCTTGCGGATGGATAACCAAGTCAAGCAAGCGTATGAAGCAGCCAAGGCATTGTATGCCCAGCACGGAATTGATACGGACGAGGTACTGAACAAACTCGCGGAGATCAAAGTTTCCGTACACTGCTGGCAAGGCGACGATGTCAAAGGATTTCTGAATAAAGATGGGGAGTTAACAGGTGGTATTTCCGTTACAGGTCAATATCCGGGGGCTGCGACCACACCTGTAGAGCTTCGTAACGATCTGGAGCAAGCTTTTGCTCTGATTCCCGGCAAACATAAGGTCAATCTACACGCGATCTACACGGATACAGACGAGCAGGTTGAACTGGATCAGATTGAGCCAAAGCATTATGAGAACTGGGTAAAATGGGCTAAAGAACAAGGACTCGGTCTGGACTTCAACCCAACATGTTTTTCCCATGAAAAATCAAGTGACGGGTTCACGCTCAGTCATCCAGACCCTGAAATTCGCAAGTTCTGGATTGATCACTGCAAGGCATCCCGCCGGATTGGTGCTTATTTCGGGGAACAGCTTGGTCAGACTTGTGTAACCAATGTATGGGTACCGGACGGATTCAAGGATAATCCGGTTGATCGGTTGACACCACGCAAACGTCTCAAAGAATCGCTGGATGAAGTATTCGGCGAACCACTTAACCCGGAGCACAACCTGGACGCGGTAGAGAGTAAGCTGTTTGGTCTGGGTTCGGAAGCATATGTGGTGGGTTCTCATGAATTCTATATGGGTTACGGTTTGCAAAATGATACGTTAATCTGCCTGGATGCGGGTCATTTCCATCCAACAGAGGTTATTTCCAATAAACTGTCGTCCTTGTCTTTGTTTACAAGTGGCATTCTGCTTCACGTAAGCCGCCCGATGCGTTGGGATAGTGACCATGTGGTAATTATGGACGATGAGTTGCTGGAAATTGCTCGTGAACTGGTTCGACATGATCTGCTTGCGACCACACATATTGGATTGGATTTCTTTGATGCAAGCATTAACCGTGTAGCTGCATGGGTTGTGGGGACTCGCAACACGATCAAAGCCCTTCTCCGAGCGATGCTCGAACCAGTGGATGCCTTGAAACAAGCCGAATTGGAAGGGGATTACACGTTGCGTCTTGCCTTAACGGAAGAGTTCAAATCCTATCCGTTTGGCGCGATCTGGGACTACTATTGTGCTCAGCAAGGCGTACCAGTTCGTGAAAAGTGGATCACTGATATCAAAACCTATGAACAAGACGTATTACTACAGCGTGATAAATCATTGGTGTAACCGCATTTATTTTTCGTATAAACCACTATGGAATGAAAATTCCATGGTGGTTTTTTTGGCATAATCACGCTGAAATGCATAACTGAGGCGATTGCTTCCATACTAGGAATATAGATCCGTATCGTATACGATTGCCACGCAGAGGAGGAATAACAGAGTTGAATCTAGCCCACAACAAACTTTATATCGCTGCACTTGGCGGCGTGAATGAAATAGGGAAGAATATGTATTTCATCCAGTACCATCAGGACATCATCGTGATTGACTGTGGTTCGAAGTTTCCCGATGAGACATTGCCTGGTATTGATCTGATCATTCCGGATGTAACGTATTTGCTGGAGAACCTGGATAAAGTAAGGGGTCTTGTGGTTACTCACGGACATGAAGATCACATTGGTGGCATTCCGTATTTGTTAAAACAAATGAACATCCCGGTGTATGCATCCAGACTCACTCGTGGGCTGATCGAACTTAAACTGAAAGAGCATGGGTTGCTACGCAAGGCCGACTTGCATACGATCGATGCTCATTCCAGCATTACGCTGGGAGGGATCGAGGTTTCCTTTTTTGCAACCAGTCATAGTATACCGGATTGTCTTGGTATCTTTTTTCAGACCCCAGCAGGCAATGTTGTGCATACCGGAGATTTCAAATTTGATATGTCGCCTGTACATGGACCATTCCCTGATCTGCACCGTATGGCCGAGATTGGCAAACAGGGTGTCCATATTTTGCTCTCCGAGAGTACCAATGCAGAAAGACCGGGATTTACACCTTCCGAGCGTGTTGTGGGAGATCACATTCTGGATGCCTTTATCCGTGCAAAACAAAAAGTATTCATCTCGACCTTTGCGTCGAATGTCAGCAGGGTACAGCAGATTGTGAATGCAGCATTCGAGACGGGCCGCAAACTGGCACTGTTGGGCAGAAGTATGGTGAATGTGGTATCGGTGGCCAGTGAATTGGGGTATTTGCAAGTTCCTGACGGATTGTTGATTGAAGCTATCGATTCGGATCAGTTTCCACCTGAACAAGTTGTTGTATTATGCACCGGTAGCCAGGGTGAAGCGATGGCAGCATTGTCACGTTTGGCATCCGGTAAACATCCTCACGTAAGAATTAACGCCGGGGACACGGTCATTATTGCTGCCGGAGCCATTCCGGGCAATGAACGAAATCTTGCACATGTAATTGATAACCTCTATGTTCTTGGAGCACGTGTGATATATGGTTCAAGTGGTGCAGCTGGGATGCATGTATCGGGACACGGCAGTCAGGAAGAACTCAAACTGATGTTAACCCTGATGAAACCGGATTATCTGATTCCGATCCACGGTGAGTTTCGCATGTTGTATCAACACAGACTGCTTGCTGAATCCGTAGGTATAGAGCGTGATCATGTGTTTATCGTGAATAATGGGGATATGGTCCAGTACAAAGACGGCATTGCTTCGCTGGGTCCCAAAATTGCGTCGGGAAATAGTCTCGTAGACGGTCTGATCATGGGTGATGTCGGCAATATTGTACTTCGCGACCGCAGGCAACTGTCCTCCGATGGCATGCTGGTGATTGTGACTACACTGAGCAAAACGGAAAAACAGATGGTCACGTCACCCGAAATTATCTCCAGAGGGTTTGTATTTGTTAAGGATTCGGAAGAATTCATGCATGAGATTCATGAGCTGGTTCTAAACCGGATGGGTGAGTTGACCGGGGCTGGGGTGAATCAGTGGAATGTGATCAAAAGAAAGCTGAAAGATGAGATTGGTCACTATATTTACGCTCAAACGAAGCGAAGACCTATGATCTTGCCAATTATTATTGAGGTCTGAGTCAGCAAGGACAGGGATTATTCTTGCCCTGATGATCTGTGCAAACGTGTATATGGAAGTTTAACAGCCTGATGAATGTCGGATCATACTTCGGTATGAACGTCACATTGATATCAGGCTTTTGCTATTACATCGGGAATGTACCATAGACGTGCGATAAATGGAGTTGAATCAAATTCGCCATGGGTTTGCGATTCGAAGTATAATAAAAGGTAAACTAGCTAATAGAAATAAGAGGAGTCTTTATGAATAAAACGATTTCTGATATCGCTCAGATGGCAGGTGTGGCAAAAAGCACGGTCTCTCGCTTCCTGAATGGCGGATCCGTTAGTGAGGATACACGCCAGAAGATTGAGCGTATTATCAAACAATACAACTATGTTCCCAATACATTTGCACAGAGTCTGAAGGCTAAGAAGACCAGTATCATCGGTACGGTTGTGCCACGTCTTGATTCGTTTGCAACATCCCAGACATTGATTGGAATTGATGAAGAACTGCGGAGTAATCAGTATCAGATGCTGATCGCAAATACAAGTCAGGACATGCAGCGCGAGATTGATGCCATCTATGATTTTGCACGACAGAAGGTATCGGGTATTATTCTACTGGCTGCTGAAGTGACCGAAGCACATCTGAAGGCCGTTGAGGATATACGGATTCCGGTGTTATTGGTGGGGCAGCAGCATGAGCAATTGCACAGTCTGGTTCACAATGATGATCAGGCAGGTTATGAGATGGGCAGATATGTCGTCGAACAGGGTCACCGCAAGATCGTGTATATGGGGGTTAGCGAGAAGGATCGGGCGGTAGGAATCTATCGTAAACAAGGGTTCCAGCGAGCAATCGCCGAGTGTGGTGGATGTGAAGTGAAGTATTATGAGACAAGCTTTAAGATGTCTGAAGCCATCGTTACCGCTGAAGCCATTCTGAAAGAAATCACACCAACGATCATCGTGGGGGCCACGGATAATATCGCACTGGGTGTGATGAAGATTGCATTCTCCAATAAAATCCGCATACCGCAAGATTTGTCTGTTACGGGATTTGGCGGATATGATATTACGGAGATGATTCACCCCACGCTGACGACTGTGAAATATCATTATTTGCAGGCGGGCAAAGTAGCGGCGAATCACATTATTCGTCTGGTCAAAGGCGAGTCGGTGGAGGAACGAACAACACTCGACGTAGAACTAATTCCTCGAGAAAGCGTTGACAAATTATAAAAACATCCTTTATGATAATTCCATCGAACCGGTTCCATTATGAATATCCAATGCGGATATGCGAACACGGGAAGGCACTAATGCCATATGGAATTATTTTTTTGTGCCTATTGGAACCGGTTCCTATATTTTGAATGGAGAACAACTATGAAAATGACTAGAGAGCAACGCTACAGACGAATTGAGCAAGCAGAGCCTGGAGAGATTGCGAAGCTTGAAGCACAGATATCCGTATGTCCTTGGAGACAAAGTTATCACATTCAGCCGATAACAGGTCTGCTTAATGATCCTAACGGCTTTGCATATTATCAAGGCTATTATCATCTGTTCTATCAGTGGTTTCCACTTGGGACAGAACATGGCATGAAATACTGGTATCATACCCGCTCGAAGAATCTGGTGAACTGGGAAAATGTCGGGATTGGAATCGAACCGGGTGGCAGGTATGACTCACACGGAGCTTATTCCGGTAGCGCAATTGAAAAAGACGGCAAGCTGCACTTGCTGTACACGGGCAATACCAGAGATGAGGATTGGGTCAGACATCCGTATCAATGCTTGGCAGTTATGGATGAAAGCGGTTCAGTAACCAAACTGAATGATCCCGTGATCTCGTCTGTGCCAGCCGGATACACGGAACACTTCAGAGATCCCAAGGTGTGGAAACAAGGAGACACGTATTATTGTGTAATTGGTGCGCAGAGAACAGACGAGACGGGATGTACAGTGCTGTATCGCTCCATTGATCTGAACAACTGGGAGTTCCTTGGTGAAATTCGTACGCAATTAACCTCCTTTGGTTACATGTGGGAGTGCCCGGATTATATGGAGATGGACGGGAAAGGTGTACTTGTCTTTTCCCCGCAAGGCTTAGATGCAGCGGGAGATCATTATCAGAATATTTTTCAATCCGGTTATCTGATCGGTGAGCCGCTGAATCTACAGACGAGAGAGTTCAATCATGGTGAATTTCAGGAACTGGATCGTGGATTCGACTTCTATGCGCCGCAGACGATGCAGGGCCCGGACGGAAGACGTATTCTGGTAGGATGGATGGGACTTCCCGATCTGGAATATCCAACAGACGATAGTGGCTGGGCTCATTGCCTGACCATTCCTCGGCAATTGTCATTCCGTGACGGCAAGTTAATTCAACAACCGGTTGAAGAGATGGTCCAATTACGTCAGCAGGAGGAAGGGACACATATTCGCGCAACAATTGATAATGAGAGTCGATCTTTCACTGGTTTTAATGGGATTGCCTATGAACTGATATGTGAGATAGGCCATATAGAAGCAGAGGTTGTAGGCATCGAATTCCGGGCAAATGGAACTGAGAAAACGGTTCTTCTGTATGATCGGATTCAGCAGAAAGTTGTTTTGGATCGGACGATGTCTGGTGCCGAGCTGGCAGAGCAGAATGGCGTTGTACGACGGTGCACACTTACTGCGGAAGTGATTAAGTTCCATCTGTTCGTAGATTCGTCCTCGGTCGAGATCTTTGTGAACGATGGGGAAGAGGTCTTTACCAGCCGCATTTTCCCAAGCCGGGACAGCGTGGACATTCGTTTCTTTACACGCGGAGGCAAAGCTGATTTTGAAGCAACTCAATGGCATTATTAAGTATTACGTGAGAGGAATGAGATAACATGTCGGAGAATCAACGGATTGCCCAGGAAGTCATTCATGCCATCGGGGGCAAAGAAAATATCGCATCATTTGCACATTGTGCAACACGTCTTCGCATCATGGTGAAAAATAAAGAAAAGATTGATCAGAAAACGGTCGAGAACATCGACAAGGTGAAAGGCGCCTTTTTCAACTCAGGTCAATATCAGATTATCTTTGGTACGGGAACAGTGAATCGAATCTTTGAAGAGGTTGAGAAGCTGGGCATCGAAGGAACGTCCAAGGACGATGTGAAGAGTCAGGGGAAAAAAGAAGGAAATGCTTTTCAACGGGCTATCCGCACGTTTGGTGACGTATTTGTACCCATCATTCCCGTTCTGGTAGCTACAGGACTGTTCATGGGATTGCGCGGATTACTTACCCAGAATGAAATTCTGGCATTGTTCGGTGCAACACCGGATGATATCTCGGCCAATTTCCTGTTGTTCACTCAAATCCTGACGGATACGGCATTTGCATTTCTCCCTGCACTTGTAGCGTGGTCCGCATTCCGCGTATTTGGCGGAAGTCCGGTACTTGGTATTGTACTGGGGCTAATGCTGGTTAATCCCGCATTACCTAATGCTTACGCGGTAGCAGATGGATCAGCACAGCTGCTGCATATGTTCGGTTTTATACCTGTCGTGGGTTATCAGGGATCGGTTCTGCCAGCGTTCTTTGTAGGTTTGATTGGAGCCAAGTTTGAGAAGGTACTAAGAAGACGGGTGCCTGAGGCACTGGATTTAATTCTGACTCCTTTTATTACGTTAACGGTTATGATCACACTTGGACTATTCGCGATTGGTCCCGTATTCCATTCCCTAGAAGAGTGGGTGCTGCATGGAACAACTGCCGTATTGGATCTTCCGTTTGGCATCGCAGGTATTATCATTGGATTCTTCCATCAGATTATTGTCGTTACCGGTGTACATCACATCTTTAATTTCCTGGAGATTCAGCTACTGGAGAAAACGGGATTCAATCCGTTCAACGCCATCATTACCTGTGCCATGGCAGCACAAGGAGCGGCTTGTCTTGCAGTCGGTCTGAAGACCAAAAATATGAAACTCAAAGCACTCGCATTACCTTCTTCCTTGTCCGCATTTCTGGGCATTACGGAGCCAGCGATCTTCGGAGTTAACTTGCGTTATATGAAACCATTCATTATGGGACTTGTTGGTGGTGGTGTTGGTGGTTTCATCGCTTCCCTGTTCCATCTGCAAGGTACGGGCATGGCTGTAACGGTTATTCCCGGTACACTGCTCTATCTGAACAGCCAACTGCCGTTGTATATCTTGTCCAACGTAGTTGCCATGGCGATTGCATTTGCACTTACCTGGTTCTTTGGCTATAAGGATCAACCAGTTGCAGAGGAATCCGCAAGCAATGACAACAGTGGAGTAACATCAACTGAAGTTAAAGCAGTGGACTCTAATCCGCGTATTAATTCAGTTACCGATGCCGTTACAAGCAATCGTCCTAAAGTAGATCTGCTCGAAATAGCTTCGCCGATGAATGGTACAGTCGTTGCTCTGGAGCAGGTTCCTGACCCGGCGTTCTCGGAAAAACACATGGGTGAAGGCATTGCCATTGAGCCATCAGAAGGAAAAGTGTACGCACCGTTTGATGGAGTCATCGCACATGTCATGAACAAGAGTAAACATGCGGTGATTCTGGAGCATGAGACGGGTGTACAGATGTTGGTTCATATCGGAATTAATACGGTTGGACTGAAAGGAAACGGTTTTACCGCGCATGTGAATAGCGGAGATCGTGTAACTGCAGGTCAATTGTTGATTGAATTTGACATGGATGTCATTCAGGCTGCGGGTCTGCCGGTGATTACACCTGTGTTGATCCCTAGTGGAAACGAAACCATAGCAACTGTTACAGCAGCCTCAACAGGTCATGTTCAAGCCAATGGGGAAGCGGTGCTAGTAGTGAAATTCAAAGAACCTCAATAAGTGATCGTTTGAAATAGAAATGTACTGGAACATGGATGTAGAGAAATACAAAAAGGCAAAGGAACTGATGTATCATCAGGTTTCCTTTGTCTTTTTGTATTACTTTTAGCCAAAGTATTAAGACATTTTGCTTTGAATCTGTGCATGTAAGCGATTAAAAAGAGATATATCTTCGATTAAGGCTCGGTTAATCAGATTTCTTTAATCGCTTATGATTAACGGAGATATAAGGAGATCCAGAGCGTAAAGGGCAGATTACATAGGATATAAAGAGGAATATGGTCTGGAATCAATCAGGAAGGTTCTGAATCGGATACGGTTCAATTGCGGAAAGGCAGACAGAGGACTATGATTCGCACATAACGTACTTGAGATGATATATGCAGGATCTGATGTGAAGGCGAGGTAGACAGCAATGGATGAAGCAATGATTGTTGTATCAACAGGACACAGTGCAGCGGGGATGAATTTCGTGGATTTATTACTGAAAAAGGGATTAGCCTTCGTTGTGCTTGTACACAGTGAAGAGGAACGGGAACAACTTCAAACCCTTGGAGCATTTCCTGTGCGTTATATTCAAGAAACGGAAGGGATGCAACAGACTCGACCCGAATATATGGTCACAAATGCATTTGTGTTCGAGAATAATCTGCCTCAGTGTTGCCAGGATATCCAGTTGTGTCACAGCTGGTATCCGCAACATCTCTATGTCGTTTCCAGTAACAAGGCTCCAGTTGGTCTTGTATATAAAGGGCTTGGTGCGACGTATGTCATTCATAGCCAGAGTGGGAATGTTTCGTTTTTATTGTGAACGGTCATTCATAATGGATGTGGAAGGAATATCTGATTAAAAGGAAAAACGTTCTGTTCGAACCGATGGCTCTGGACAGAACGTTTCGTGATTCCCACAGGTATAGTTCAAGTGGGGAATCCTTATAACTATTATGAAGCTACGCCAACAACGCTGGTTCCATTTTTCGTGATTTTGTACGTCAGCACATCTCCGTTCCAGAAATGGAACTTAAGCGTAACTTCGCCATCATTGGTTTCATTGAAGAAGTTAGGTTTCAGCTCAATCACATTTCGTTCGTAATCTGGGCTAAATGTGTAGGAGAATTCTTTGAACGAAGTCCAGTTCTGTGGACCGGCGTTTTCTCCGTTTGCATATGTTGCTTCCATCGTTGCCAGTTGGTTCCCATTAAACGTAGTCGGAATGGCAAATGCACTGGTTGTACCTGTTGCATCGTTCAACTTAGGTGTGTCATATTTAATGATATTAAAGTTCCAGTCAGCACCTTCATTGAATCCAGCTGTGAGTGTAGCATTTACGCCCAAATCACCAGAGGTTGTCAATTTGGTTAACAGATTGGATTTTAACGTAAGCACATCTTTTTTGATCGTATAGTCTTTACCTCTTACAAGAGGGGTGGTGCCATTTTTCAACGAATTGAATTTGTTCCCATTCAGATTGAGTTTTACCTTCTTATCTTGAATGGCTTCATTTTGTTTAAGATATACGAGATCCGTTTCGGCTGTGGATGAGCGACCTGTCCAGCTGGCTTTCATGGTATCAAATAATTCCTGATCAGACCAAGTAAAACTTGTGCGACCGAAGTGTTGTCCGTTATCCCACAACATCGTTGTCATCTGTTTTTGACGCAGATATTGTCCAACAAATTCGAAGAATTTCAGTTTTTCGCCTTGCTCAATGACACCTGTGTGTTGATCAAAACCAAGCAAGCCATACTCACCAACGATAACCGGAATGCCTTTCGCTGTAAAAGCATTGTATACCCGATCAAAAGTGTCGGTAACGTCCTTCTGTACTTCCTCGTTATACTTGGTGTAACCTGCGATGTTCACACTGAATGGCCAGAACCCGTAGTAGTGAACGGTTGCAATAATATTGCTGTCATTCAATTTCTGAATGGTCTTATTCAGTTCATCCAGATCAGGTTGAGCGGAAGAGGTATGCATCGTTGGAAGTACAAGTGGACGTGTCTCGTTGTTTCCACCCGAAGTTCTTACGATCTTGTGAAAAGAAGTATTCAATTCGTCCAGCATGCGATATCCAATCGCTGCATCTGTTGTGCCGCCTTCGGAGAAACGTGGTTCGTTAACACTTTCGAACATGAGTTTATCGGATGCATCTTTGAATTTGTCCGCAATCTGAGTCCAAGCAGCGTTGTAACGTGCAAGCACGTTGTCATGGTCTTTCTCCATGTAACTGATCCAGCGCCAGGAATCATGGTGAAGATTGATCATGACGTAGAGATCCGCATCGAGGGCCCAGTTTACTACTTCTTGAACCCGATTCATGTAAGCGGAATCAATTGTGTAGTTGGGTGCGTCACCGATGTGGGCTTCCCAGGTCACAGGAATACGGATACTGTTGTAGCCCTCAGCAGCGATCGACTGAATTAGTTCCTTCGTAATGCGCGGGTTGCCCCAGGCTGTCTCATCTTCACCAACGGCGTCAAGAGAGTTACCCAGATTCCAGCCAGGCTCCATGGCGTTCACGTAGGTCTGCATTTTGCTTGGCGCGGCTGAGGTATTGGCCTGTTCGCTGTTGTCAGTTGCAGCTGAAGCCATAGCAGAGGAGAATAGAGATAGAATCATGGCAGTCAAGAGCGTAAGAGATAAGACTGATTTGCGGTTTTTTTTCATTAATATAGTCTCCTTCGAATAGAGAATGGTTGAACATGAATAGCGGTTAAGCAGGCTGAAAATAGAGCTCAACGCAAACAAAAATTCACTTGTTTAATACAGAAATCACTACCGATTTATGTACTGAAAGCGTTTTCGTAATTTACTATATCATGATTTAATATTGGACAATACCTGCACAATTGGAATAAAAATCATGTGAAAATCAGTGATTGCTTTTTAATGATAATTAGATTTAAATACCCTGGGAGGGATCTAATATGAAACTGGATGCACATCAACATTTCTGGGAATACAATGTCGCCGAGTACGGATGGATTGGCGAAGAGATGAAAACCATTCGTCAATCTTTTCTTCCGGAAAATCTTGAACCTTTATTGGTCAAATCAGGACTGGATGGATGTATTGCGGTACAAGCCAGACAATCACTGACAGAAACCGAGTGGCTTCTGCAGTTGGCAGATCGGCATGAATGTATCAAAGGTGTTGTCGGATGGGTGGACCTTTGTTCGGATGAAGTTCGGAATCAGCTTGAATTGTTCGCGTCCAATCCGTATCTGAAGGGCGTACGTCATGTCATACAGGATGAACCTGATCTGAAGTATGTATTGAGAGAAGACTTTCAGCGCGGAATTTCATTGCTAAAGGAGTATGGTTTGGCCTATGATCTGTTGGTATCCAAGGAGCAACTGCCTTATGCCGTTGAACTGGTTAAGGCGTTTCCTGAACAGCGATTTGTACTTGATCATCTAGCCAAACCCGACATAAAATCAGGTATACTCTCACCATGGAAAGAAGCGCTTGAGTCATTGGCCGCACAACCAAATGCGTACTGTAAACTTTCAGGGATGGTGACGGAAGCAGACTGGGGAAATTGGACTCCGAGCGACTTTACAGCCTATCTGAATATCGCCATAGAAGCCTTTGGTGCGCAAAGGTTAATGTTCGGGTCCGACTGGCCCGTGAGCAATGTTTCAGCTACGTATTCTGAAGTATATGGTCTCATTATGAATCACATTAATGCCCTACCTATATTAGATCAACAGATGATTCTTGGCGGCACATGTGCTGCGTTCTATCAAATATCGTAGTGGGCAATCCGAAGCTAAACCGGTTTCAAGAAGTTGACAACTGTTCTGATTCTTGCTAAAGTTTTATCCAATCCGCATAATCATGATCTGGGAATGTTACCGATATGGGCATAACCTGAGCTGGCTTGTTTACACGTAATCGTGTACCCAGGCTGGTTCGGGTTTTTTCTATTTTGTCTTTTTAATATTTTTCAGGATTTGAGCGGGTAGCTGAATTACATATTTGGAAGGAGAATGATGATGACGAATTTTAAATTTCCTACAGACTTTCTGTGGGGTGGAGCCATTGCTGCCAATCAGGCGGAGGGCGCGTATCTGGAAGATGGCAAAGGGCTGAGTATCGTTGACTTGCTACCAACAGGTGAGAACCGCAGAAGCATTATGAAAGGCAATGTTCCAGCTTTTACGCCGCTTGCTACCGAGTTCTATCCTTCGCATGAAGCAATCGATTTTTATCACCGTTACCCTGAAGACATTGCTTTATTTGCCGAAATGGGATTCAAAGCACTGCGTGTCTCCATTGCTTGGGCACGGATTTTCCCGACAGGAGAAGATGCACAGCCAAATGAAGCCGGATTACAATTTTACGATAACCTATTTGATGAATTGTTGAAAAACGGCATTGAACCTGTGGTTACATTGGCTCACTTTGATGTGCCTGTGCATCTGATCGAGAAGTATGGCAGCTGGAGAAGTCGTGAACTGGTAACTCTTTTCGAGACATACGCTACAACGGTATTCACTCGGTACAAAGACAAGGTGAAATACTGGATGACATTTAATGAGATCAACATGCTGTTACATCTTCCGTTCCTTGGGGCGGGGCTGGCGTTTAATGAAGGGGATAACATCAAGGAAATTCAATATCAGGCTGCTCACCACCAACTGGTTGCAAGTGCACTGGCAGTCAAGGCATGTCATGAGATTATTCCTGGTGCCATGATTGGGTGTATGCTCGCCGCAGGAAGTTTCTATCCGTATACTTGTAATCCGGAAGATGTGTTCCAGGGCATGGAAAAAGATAGAGAGTCCTATTTCTTCATCGATGTGCAGTCACGTGGGGAATATCCGGGTTATGCCAAACGTTTCTTCAAAGATCACGAGTTGAACATTGTTATGCAGCCGGGTGATGCGGAAATCTTGAAGAATCATACCGTAGATTATATCGGATTCAGTTATTATTCAAGTCGTACAACCAGTACCGATCCGGAAGTTATCAAAAATATGACCAGTGGTAATGTATTTGGCTCGGTAGCCAATCCATATCTGGCGAAGTCCGAGTGGGGCTGGACGATTGATCCCAAAGGATTCCGTATTACCGCCAATCAACTACATGATCGTTATCAGAAGCCGCTGTTTGTTGTTGAGAATGGATTTGGTGCCAATGACGAGGTTACACCGGAAGGTGAAGTGGATGATGCGTACCGGATTGACTACTTGAAACGACATGTAGCTGAAATGGGTGAGGCCATTCAGGATGGAGTGAACATCATCGGTTACACCAGCTGGGGACCTATTGATATTGTAAGTGCCTCCTCAGGTGAGATGAGAAAACGTTATGGCTACATTTACGTGGATCGTAATAATGAAGGTCAAGGTGAGCTGACACGACTGAAGAAGAAGAGTTTTGAGTGGTACAAAAATGTGATCGAATCCAACGGAACAAACTTGGGTGACGCGTAATTTATATTTTTCTGAATTAAAATGGTCTTGTACGGCAATAAAACATCGGAAGTTTCATCTATATAAATTGAACTAAACTTCTACACAAAACGGAGAGGACAGAAAAAAGCTGGGGATAACAGCGATCGGAAGGTTGTTCTGTCATCGGAGTAGCTAGTGTAAATATTATCTAGTTCAATTTATATAACCATGGAACTTCCGTTTGTCCCCGCATTGAAAGCGTTGACATATAGTCAGGTTCGCGCTATACTTGACGCAATTATATCGTTTCTGGGATTGTTACTACTCGAAGTAGGCAAAACCTAAGCACCAAAAAAAGCAGACCACCATGTCTTGTTTATTTTGTGATGCTTCAGGTTTTTTTTGTATGCCCAAAAGACGATGTATAACTGCCAAGAGAGTGGAACGTGACGGGGGGATTGAAGTGAAAATAGCAAAGGTTATCAACAATAACGTCATTAGCATCTATCAGGCGGATGGAGCAGAGCTTGTGGTGATGGGACGTGGGATTGCCTTTAAGAAAAAGCCGGGGGATAAAGTAGATGAGACCCGCATCCAGAAAGTATTTGCATTGAAAAACAAACAAACTTCCGATAATTTCAAAATGCTGCTGCGGGAAGTTCCGATGGAACTGATTGAAATTGTGGAAGAGATTATCACGTATGCATGTGAGAATCTGGGCCGAAAGCTGAATGAGAACATCTATGTATCTCTTACAGATCATATTAACTTCGCCATCGAACGTTATCGGGAAGGCGTGGAGATCAAGAACGCATTAATGTGGGAGATCAAACAGTTGTACAAGTCCGAATTCGAACTCGGCCTGAGGACGCTGGAACAGATCAACACCCGAATGAATATTGAGCTTCCACCCGATGAAGCCGCTTTTATTGCTCTTCATATTGTTAACGCAGAGATGAACGAAGAAGTTATTACAACGATGAACATTACGAAGTTTATCCAGCAGATTATTAATATAGCGAAATATCATTTCAAAATGGAATTTGATGAGGACTCTCTCAGTTATTTTCGCTTTATCACACATCTGAAGTTCTTCTCCCAGCGTGTGCTCAGTGGTACGCATTACGACAACAACTATGATCATTTCTATGACATGATTAAGGAGAAACATCCAGATGCCGCAGCGTGTACGGAGAAAATTGAGTTGTTTGTCAAAAAGGAATACAACCATGAGTTGACCAATGAAGAAAAATTGTATCTGACGGTTCATATCGAACGAGTGGTTAATCGATAATATTTAAATGTTGACAAAAATGGTTTTATTATAATAATATGTGATTAACAGGAATTGAATATGATTTAACTGGGATTGTTACTGGTTATGCAGGCAAAACCTAAGTCATGAGAAGGTCAGGACCATTGTGTCCCCTTGCTCAAGGCTTAGGTTTTTTGCGTGCAAAAAAATCGGTAAAGGGCCTGTTTGAGAAAAAGTGGGGGTGCAGATCATGAGTCAAGAGAAACTGGCCAAAGAGATTGTAGAACTGGTTGGCGGTGAGAAAAATGTGGAATCGCTGGTTCATTGTGCAACACGGTTACGGTTTGTATTGAAGGACGATGCCAAGGCAGACAAAGCCAAACTTGAGAAAACAGAAGGCATCATCGCAGTCAAAGAAAATGGAGGACAATTCCAGGTGGTTGTTGGTAACAAGGTGCCTGAAGTCTATAGTGCCATTGGACAGATCAGTAACATTCTGGACGATTCGACTGATAAAGAAAAACCTCGCAAAGCAGCCAAAGGGCTCGGGGGGATTATCGATATCATATCCAGCATCTTTGCACCACTTCTGGGTGTTATGGCGGGAGCCGGTATTCTAAAAGGGTTATTGTTGATTGCAAGCAATATTGGATGGCTGGAAACGACAGAAACAACATATACAATCCTGTATGCAGCAGCAGATAGTCTCTTCTATTTCCTGCCTCTGTTGTTAGCGGTTACAACAGCACGTAAATTCCAGGGAAATATGTTTGTTGCGATGACGATTGCAGGAGCACTGATCTATCCGTCCATCGTCACGTTGAAATCAGAGGGAACACCAACGGATTTCTTCGGTATCCCTGTCATCTTGATGAACTATTCATCTACAGTTATTCCTATCATTTTAGCTGTCATTGTCATGAGCAAGTTGGAAAAGTTCTTTAATAAAACACTTCACGATAGTGTGAAAAACTTTGTTACGCCATTGTTTTTGCTAGTGATTATGGTACCTCTGACATTGCTTGTATTTGGACCATTTGGCGTATACGTTGGTAATGGAATTGCAGCCGGGCTTGTTGCCGCTTTTGGATTCAGTCCATTGCTCGCTGGAGCTGTTATGGGTGCAAGCTGGCAGCTGCTCGTTATATTCGGAATACACTGGGGTCTGATCCCAGTATTTATCAACAACGTTGCAGTGTATGGACAGGATGGGGTTAAACCCGCTGCGACAGCTTCGATCTTTGCTCAAACGGGTGCTGCTTTTGGGGTTATGCTGAAAACCAAGAACAAAAAACTGAAAACGCTGGCTGGATCATCCACGTTGACGGCTCTGTTCGGTATTACGGAACCGGCCATCTATGGGGTAACATTACCACTGAAACGTCCATTCATTGCAGGAGTTATCGGTGGTGCAGTTGGTGGAGCTATCATTGGTCAAGCGGGTACTTTGGCATTCGCATCCGGCGCACCGGGCTTGCTGACCTTGCCAATCTTCTACGGACCAGGTGGACAAGGTTTCCCAGGATTGATTCTGGGTATTGTAGTATCCTTTGTTGTTTCGGCTGTACTGACGTACATCATGGGCTTCAAAGATCCGGTTGAAGAAGAAATAAAAACCGAATCTACGACATCCGATCAGCAATCTGTTCGTGCAACGAATGCTTCAGACGAAAATGTATTTAGCCCAATCGAAGGAACGATTGTTGAATTGTCGGAAGTTCCGGATCCGGCCTTTGCATCGGGAGCAATGGGTAAAGGGATTGCGATTGAGCCAACTGTGGGCAGAGTTGTTGCGCCTTTTGACGGCACAGTTACCGTTGCATTCAAGAAAAAACATGCCTTGGCTGTAGTATCAGACACCGGTGCTGAGATATTGGTTCACGTGGGAGTTGATACCGTTAAATTGGACGGACAGCATTTTGTGTCCCATATCAAGGAAGGGGACAGGGTCCAAGCGGGAGATCTGTTGCTTGAGTTCGATATTGCACAGATTAAGGCTGCTGGTTATCACACGGTAACACCGATTATCGTAACGAATTCCGCCAACTACGAGGAAGTAATTCCACAGGCTACAGGTCAGGTTCATAGCCAGGAACTTCTATTGAAATTAAGTAGCGGTAATGACCAGGAACAAAAGTAGTTTGATGTACTAATCTGATGGTGTAGTGTTTTCATCGTTCCGTTGACATGGTGGAATTGGAAAATTATAATTAGAATTGTACATCTATACATGATAATGAAAGGTGGATTATTGAATATGACACATGCAATGAGACTGCGCTTCCTTCCTTTGAATCGGTAATTGAATACGTTCAAAGGCTCTGACTATTGGTTCAGAGTAAACGGGATCAGTCTGTCATTTTCAATCATCCTGACCTTAAGATAAGTGTTATACTCGATTACCCGTTTACGTTGAATCACAGGCCGTGGCCTGTGATTCTTTGTTTTTTCTTCTGATTATCTTAATCAGGTAAATAATTAGGTACAGGCGCTCAATACAGACTACTGGAGGTAACCGCTATGATGACGTTACTGTTCTATTGATACGAGCTGGCACGATAAGCTCGTATCGATAGAAGCGTGCTTCGCTATCGATACGAAATAAATCTTATTTCGGAGGTAGCGAATATGGAAAAGATATGTTTTGAATTAGAACAGGTTGAGATGACCTATATGGATAAAGTAATACTGAACATTGAGCGACTGGCTGTGCATCAACTGGATCGCATTGGTGTAGTGGGTGGTAATGGTCAGGGTAAAAGTACATTGTTGAAACTCATTGCGGGACAGATCCAGCCAACAGTCGGAAAGGTAAAACGTTTTGCAGAGTTTGGTTATTTGGAACAAGTGGAACCGCCCCAGTCTAACGAAAGTATCGAAGTTGACGGGGCTTTACTCAGTAAATTAGCGATACCTCAACACGATCAGCCATGGAGTGGTGGAGAACAGACCCGTCTAAAACTGGCTCAAATGTTCACTCATTATCATGAAGTACTGTTACTGGATGAACCAACGACACACCTGGATCAAGAGGGCATTACATTTTTGCTGGATGAATTGCGTTATTATTATGGGGCGCTTGTGCTGATCAGTCATGATCGTGCGGTTCTGGATGAACTGGTGACCACGATCTGGGAAATCCATCAAGGTGAGGTTCGCGTATATTCCGGCAACTATAGTGATTATCAGGCACAGAAGAGGCTGGAGCGTGAACAACAAAACCAGGCCCATGAGCAGTTTTCCAAGGAGAAAAGACGATTGGAGCTGGCCGCTCGGGAAAAGATGAAGAAAGCCGAGAAAATAACGCAGGCCGGAAGCATGTCCAAAAAAGAATCCAAGGCAAAAACAAACCGTATGGTTGAAACCAAATCCAAAGGCACCAGTCAAAAAGCGGTGCACCGCGCAGCTAAAGCGATTGAACAGCGGATGCAACAACTTCATGAGGTTAAAGCGGTGCAAGAGGATCGGCCTATGATCTTCCGTCAGCCCAAGACACTGGAGCTGCACAATCGATTTCCGATTATGGCAGATCGCCTTACACTTGAAATGGAAGGTAACGTATTGCTGGAGGATGTAAGTTTTCAGGTTCCATTAAAACAAAAAATAGCGATAACCGGAGCCAATGGCAGTGGGAAAAGCACATTGCTTAACCATGTTTTCCATGCTGGGGATCACATCACAATGTCTCCAAAAGCAAAGCTCGGTTATTTTCAGCAAATGAGCTATCGTTTCACGACAAAAGAGACCGTATTACAATTCCTGAAAAATCGTTCGGAATATGAGAAATCAGAGCTCAGAAGTGCGTTGCATGCGATGCAGTTTACAGGTAATGACTTGCTGAAGAATGTTGGGACATTAAGTGGAGGAGAAGCGATTCGTCTTCAATTATGTCACTTGTTTCTTGGACAATATAACATTCTATTGTTGGATGAGCCGACGAATTTTCTTGATATGCATGCATTGGAAGCGTTGGAGCGTTTTATCAAGGCCTATGAAGGGACGATTCTGTATGTATCTCATGATCAGAGGTTTATTGAAAATACAGCGGATCAACAATTTCAGATTACAGAGCGTCAATTAATTCAGGTGAATATATAAGTTGAACTAAAGAAGATTTACACGGATCACTCCGATGACAGAACAATCTTAGAGGAAGAGAAGTACCGAAAACCGCCAAAGTGATTTTGGCGGTTTCGTCGTTTTCAAAGATAGGCAGATTAGTTACCTTATGTAGCTTCTATTAAGAATCCGCTTTTATAACCGTTGAATGCATGTTACCTGTGAGACGTTGAGGTGGGAAAACCATGCGCACTGGCGCAATGATGATGGCAGCAAATACAGCTTTGATCAGATCACCAATTATGTAAGGATAAAACCCTTGAATCATGGCCTCAGGTAAGTCCATTTTGAAAGCATAAGCAAGCCAAGGGACCCCGGATACATAAACAAGCAATGAACCAAATAGTTCAAATACAACAAAAGCGAGAATAAATCCTGTTACACCTTTGATGTTGATTCGTGCAAGCAACAATCCAATCAATAAAGCGGAGAACGGCCACATCATCACATATCCTCCGGTAGGTCCAAGAAGTACTGCAAGTCCTCCGGTCCCGTGCAGCAAGGGGAATCCAAGAGCGGTGAGCAGAACAACCATCGTGACACTTAGAAAACCATAGAGTGGACCAAGTAATCCTCCGGCCAGCATGACAGCCAAAGTTTGTAATGTTATCGGTACTGGGGAGAAGCCAATGGGAATGCTTATGTAACCAAAAAGTACTAAAATTGCGGCCATAAGTGCGCTGAATACAATGCCTCGCAAAGATAATTTCATGTTTGAACAATCCTCTCCATTTTGGTAATATGATTGTTAACCAATTATATAAATGTGGTTAACGATTAGGATCGTACCACATAACAATAGAAAGGGAAAGGACTAATTTACGATGCAAGGCAACCTGCCTATAATTACATTAGAAGATGTTCGAGTGCATTATGCTTCCGAAGGTAGTCAGGTGAGAAAAGCACTGGATGGGGTCTCACTTACGCTGCACCAAGGAGAATGGATTAGTATTGTAGGAGCGAATGGCAGTGGGAAAAGCACACTTGCTGGACTACTGATCGGATTCGTTCCGCTATCGGGAGGGGTACGGAATATTTCGGATGAACTTACTGTTCGGGGTGTACTGCAGCAACCGGATGCACAGGTACTTGGCGATACGATTGAAGAGGAGTTTCATTTTGCGCTGTCACCATTGATGGATTCTGTAGAAGAGCAATTGGAGCGCAGGCAGGATGCATTACATACCGTAGGACTTCAATATCCCCCGGAGAAGGCTGTCTCACAATTATCCGGTGGACAGAAACAACTGCTTAATATTGCTGTAGCACTCGCAGCCAAACCGGATATATTGATTCTGGATGAGCCAACAGCCATGCTTGATCCGGGAGCAAGGGACAGGATGGAAGCCATTGTTCAGAAGATTACCCAGCGGGGTACAACGGTGATCTGGATTACGCACCATCTGGAGGAAGCAACCCTGTGTGATCGAATCATTGCTATGGAGAGTGGACGTAGTGTGTACGACGGGGAGCCGAAGTCCTTTTTCTATGAAACAGAGTTGAATGAGAAGGCTACTAGGGAAAATGAGCAGCTATCCCCCTGTGAACGGTTAGGATTGGACCCTCCTTTTACTGTAAAAACTGCGTTATTGCTCAAGCAAAAAGATATGATGCCAGAAGCCATGCCACTGCGACCTGAGCAATTGGCCAAGGAGGTCGCACGTTGGAGATCAAGCTAACCAATATACGTATAGAAGCATCGGCATCGGGCAAACGTGCACTGCTTGAAGATGTGAGTGTACAGTTGAACAGTGGGGAAATCACCTTGCTGCTGGGCTGTACGGGTTCAGGAAAAACGACTTTACTACAGACGTTGGCTGGTCTAAGACCGCCCGATACTGGAAGTATCACATTGGATGGCACTCCTTTCTGGAAAGAAGGAAAAGTGCCGCAGTCGATTTTATTGCAAACGGGACTATTGTTTCAATTTCCGGAACAGCAACTGTTTGCCCGAAGTATTCAGCGTGAATTCTCATATTCTCTGCGTCCCTATCGACTTTCAGAGAAACAGCAACAAGAGCAGATCACAAAAGCACTGAACCAGTGGGACCCGCCAGTATCCTCGGAGTTGGACCGGCGTTTTCATCTGGACAGGTCGCCATTTGCTCTAAGTGGGGGAGAGAAGCGCAGGCTTGGACTTGCTCTCGGAAGTGTGACCAACCCACACTGGCTTCTGCTGGATGAGCCGAGCGCCGGGTTGGAAGCGCAAAGTGTCGGGCTTTTGCTGGATGTACTGGAGCAACATCGTCTGGCAGGTGGTGGGGGTGTGGTAGCAACCCATGATCTGGATACATTTTTGCCTTGTGCGGATCGAGTATTGTTGTTGCAGGAAGGCCGTCTAATCGCTGATCTTACGCCGAGAGAACTTCACAAAAGACCTGAACTGCTGGAGCAGACAGGGATTGGACTGCCACCATCGATGAGACTAGCACAGCAGTTAAGAGCAGCGGGTCTAGAGCTGCCTTTGACCGCGATGACGGCAGAAGAGATGGCTGAAAGTATTGTTCAGTCCACGTCAGTTGAGGTGGGGATTCAGAACGGATCGAAAGAAGCATCAGGGACGGTAACGATGGAAGTCAAGAGCGATGTAATGAAGTATGAAAAAAAAGCACTGAAGCTGTCGTCCGTTAAAACTGAAGATGATCCAAAGCTTCTTCCGAACACATTGACTCATTCAGGCGGATTATATGGCGTCATGGACCCACGTCTGAAATGGATTTTGTATATTTTGCTGGTCACCGCAGCTATGATTCAACAGCAATGGCTGGGATTGACGTTAACACTGGTGCCGGTAGTAGCAGCACTTGCCGTGCTTCCGCGTCAGACTTTGGCTGGATGTATGAAATTAATGAAGCCATTATTATTCTTTTTCATCATCTCAACGGCGTTATCTGGGACAACTCTTTCAACAGAGGGAGGAGGTCTGCACTTTGGTTTTTCCCTGGGTCAGGCGGAGGGCACTTTGTTGAATGTGTATCGTTTGTTTATCGTCACATTGGCAAGCCTTTGGTTTTCGTTGACGACACCTTATGGGCGAATGGTAGAAGGGCTGAACTGGGTACTCGGTATCGGTAAAAAGATCAGGTTGCCCGTAGCTTCGTTTGCTCTTGCTGTATCGTTAATCTTTCGGTTTATCCCGATGATCTGGAGTGAGTGGCAGCGATTCTCACTGATCGTACGAGCACGTGGAAAGGCAGCATTAAGACCAAATACCGTGCGAATTCGTGACCTAGGTCCGATGGTGATTCCCTTGTTAATGGCACTGTTCCAACGTGCAGAGGATATGACCATTGCGATGGAAATGCGTAAAGTTAGAGAGCACTCTACGCTTGGAGGACGTTCATCGTTATTGGTATGGTCCAAACGTGATACCTGGTTTAGCATGGCTGGCCTCATTGTTTTTGTACTATTAATATGGATTCGCTAATTGTGATGGCGATGATTAACGTGATTAATCCGGTGATGAATATGACGATGGATTAGAACAATAAACGCAGTGTTTTCCAAAGATCATGCATAAATGCATTTGTCCTCGCTCACAATAAGTGGACGTTGGTCATCTGAAGTGGATCAGGAGGGATAAACGATGAAAGATAAGTTTTTGCGTGAAGAACGGCAAGAATATACCGATGTGTCTACGGTGGAGTCGCAGCGAAACGATATCACACTCGAAGAATTCCCGGAGGGCCCTTACGGTTCATCTTTACTATCCGAGTCTCTTGGGAAAAGTTCTCCGTGGCGGGTGGACCAGCGGTCTGCACATCGTTTTGATTATGAAAATCATGAGCTTCACGAGGGGGAAGTACGGGATTATCCAGGTCAGGATGTTTTTGACGAAACGGTTCCGGATAACGTATCCAAACCTCAATATACGGAAGAGTCGTAAAGGGATTTTGATATAAATTAGAGCGTAGCCTCCGACAGGTTTTATCCTGTTCGGGGGTTATTTTCGTTGTGTTTAATGAAAACAAATCTCCTCCAATTCCACATTATGGGTTATTATGTTTGTAGCTCGAAGTAAAAATTTGGTTGAATATGCGGGGGGACTTGGAATGAGAGAGATCGATTATAGTCAATATTTCTGGCAGGATGACAAGGTTAGATTGCGTGCTTTGCGTGAGGAAGATTGGGAAGATCATTATTATAACCGCTTTGATACACCCGCCCGTCGGTTATTAGAGTGTGCAGTAGAGTTGCCGCCAACCCATGTTGAAGCGAAGAGTTTCACGGAAAACTTCTCTGATTTTTCTTTAGCCAAAGGACGGATCATGTTTACAATTGTAAATATGGATGGTGAAAATGTCGGAGGTGTGAATCTGAACAGCATTGATGAAAGGAACGGTACCTTTAGCATTGGCATTCAAATTGACAGGGATCATCGAGGAAAAGGATACGGAACCAGAGCCGTTCGAATCTTGCTGAACTATGCCTTCTTCGAGCGCAGGCTAAACAAATTTAATGATTATGTACTCCAAGGAAATGAACCTTCCGCAGCAATGATGAGAAAACTTGGATGTGTTCAGGAAGGTGTGCGTCGCCAGGTGATCTATACGGATGGAAAATACCAGGATCTGATCCTCTTTGGATTAACCAAAGATGAGTATATGGAAAAAGAGGGGCTTGCTTGAAGTAAAGGCTAATAAGCTGAAATTAAGTGTGTAGTAGGAGGAACTATGAACCAACCCATACTAACCGATGAATTAATCATCGATTGCAAGGATATTTATTTGCGCGAGTATCGAATTGAAGATTTAGAGAAATTGCAAGAAATTACGTGGCAACCTGAGGTGTATGAATTCTTACCGGGATGGAACGCTACGATTGAAGATAGGAGCCTGTGGCTCACCGAATATGAAATTCCTGAGAATCAGCGTTTTAAACAAGCTGTGGTGGCGGGAGGAGACATCGGAGATTTATACTTACGTATGGCTATCGTACTCAAAGAAAATGACGAGTTTATCGGATGGTGTTGCTCAGGGATTAAGGACGAACTGCCAGCACCCAATCGGGAGATTATGTACGGTATTTCGAAACACTTCAGAAATCGTGGTTACACCACGCAGGCGCTCAAAGGAATGATGTAGTATTTGTTTGAACATACAAACGTGGAAGTGTTAAATGCCATCGCTTTGACTACCAATCCAGCATCTAATAAGGTGATACAGAAATGTAATTTTGAACGGGTCAGCTCGATCGAGATTGAGGATGAAAAGTATAACCATTACCACCTGCGTAAGCAACAAGGTCAATTTTAATAGAACGTAGTCCCATAGTGAAGGGCTATAAAATGAAAGTTTCGGATCAGGTTGGACAGTTATTGCTCTGGCTGTCTGATCTTTTTTGTATTTATTTTAAGAAGCTACTGAGGAAACTTTGTTAGGATACGTGCTCCCTTACATAAATGCAAAAGGTTAATCTATAGCATAAGGCTTGTATTAATAATTTTCTCCTCGATAATAGCGCTCCAGTTTGTTATCCAAATGAACAAGCTGCGCTTTTTTCTCCTCTATATCATTCAGCAACTTTTGCTTTTGATCCTCAATCAGCTTGGTTCTTTCCTTCAGCGTGGAGGTTCCTTCGTTGACCTGATCATAATATTTTTTGATGTCTTCCACACTCATCCCGGTTTCGCGAAGGCATTTGATAAAAACCAGCCAGTTCAGATCATCCTCCAAGTAAAGACGGTTATTCTGCTCATTTCGTGCAGCAGGTTTCAGCAGTCCCTTTCTTTCATAAAAGCGGATCGCTCCAATGGAGATTTCAACTTTTTTGGCTACTTCTCCAATCGTTAACATGTTAACCCCTCTTTTATAAAAATAATTTGACCTACACTAAGTGTAGCATAGTAACTTATACATTGTTAAATATAAATCAAATTATGGAAAGAAGGATTCGCATGAAAAAGACTGTCTTTGTAACCGGAGCAAATAAAGGAATTGGATATGAGATCGTAAAGCAGTTGGGTGAAGCAGGTTGGAAAGTTATCCTCGGCGCACGTAGTGTTGAACGGGGTGAAAGAGCTGTTTCAGAATTAACTTCCAAGGGGTTAGATGTAGAATTTGTACAGATCGACATGTGCGACTCGAAGAGCATTGAGCAGGCAGCCGATACGATTCACAAGAGTTATCCTGCAATAGCCCTTCTGATCAATAACGCGGGTATGCCGGGTGCTTTCTCTCATTCCTTTACGGATACAAAAGAGGAAGATCTGCGGAACGCCTTTGAAGTGAACTTTTTCGGCACCTTCCGTTTGAATCAGCGATTGTTCCCGTTAATCAAAGATAATGAAGGCACAATCATTAATGTATCAACCGACATGGCTTCTCTGGACCATATGCAAAATGCGGAATTTACTTTAAACGCCTTCGACTATAATTCATCCAAAACGGCCAACAGTGCCATGACACTTTCGATGGCTTATGAAGTCAAAAACAGCAGAGCTCAAATCTTTGCGGTAACGCCCGGATTCACATCAACAGATCTTAATGGCAATGCCGAAGGCGGCAAATCAAAAGAAGCCGGCGCTGCGATTATCGTGGGTTATGCGACGGATGGTAAACGCCATAACGGAGAATTCCTAGATGAAAATGGCGTGTACCCTTGGTAATCCACCGTTCATACTGGATGATCTTGTCCCCCAGATGATAGCTAAAAGTTAGATGAAGTATTGGCGTGGTTCCGTTACTTAGATATCAAGGAATATGAGAATACAACGTCGAATAAAAAAATGATAGTTTATCTTGTTTATATGCTGTAAATGAAACAAACACCAAACGTAGGCGAACATCTTTCTTGTACTAAGTTAACAGAGCATGTACTATACATCCTGTCTCTAACAAGCATATCAATCGGAGGTATGTATTTAATGGAGGTTTCACTGTATAAAGCAGATTTAAAAGATGTAGTGACTATTCATGAAATGAAAGTCAAAGCATTTATGCCCTTGTTGGAAAAATATCAGGATTTTGAAACAAGCCCCGCCAATGAAACCGTAGAAAGAATTATTACTCAAATCAATCAATCTTTCACAGATTATTTCATAATCCATCATCTTGATGTTGCTGTTGGTGGAATTAGAGTCGTGAAAAAAGATAATCAAAACTATAGTATTAGTCCAATTTTTATACTGCCAGAACATCAAGGAAAAGGAATTGCTCAAAAAGTCTTTACAATGGTTGAGCAGATATATGATGATGCAAAGTCATGGAAATTAGGTACCATCTTACAAGAGAAAGGGAACTGTTATTTGTATGAAAAGATAGGCTACAAAAAAACGGGTGTAACAAAAGCAATTAACGACAAAATGACAATGGTATTTTATGAAAAGCATATATAAGCTTCAAATCCTTGAATAAGATGTCTCAGATTCGTTAGCCTGAAACCCATTGGGCTACCACCATAATAATCGGATACAAAAAGAATCCCTTTTCATTCCTCAACCGAAATGAGAGGGGGATTCTTCATGCAATAAAAAGGCGGAATTAAAATGGAAGAAAAGCAGCGTTTGGAGAGCTCGCCTAGAGCTTGCGTAATGATCAAGTAGATCTACCTAGAGCTACGTATAGCCAACTTTTAGCTTACGTATAGCCGAAGCTCAGCCTAGACATCAGTCTTATGCAGCGGCAGCAAAATCATAAAGTCAGTTCCCACGCCTACCTGACTTTGTACGGTAATATTCCCACCATGCGACTCCACAATCGAGCGGGTAATGGCGAGACCGAGACCTGCGCCACCTTGTTTGCGCGAACGAGAACTGCTTGTGCGGTAAAATCGCTCAAAGATATGGGGCAGATGTTCAGGTTCAATGCCTGTTCCGTTATCTTTCACTGATAATTCAGCCTTATGGTGCGTGGCATATAACGTTATGGAGATGGCTCCATGCTCAGGATCGGTGTGCTGCACCGCATTATGGAACAGATTCAACACCACCTGCTTCACCTTGTAAGCGTCAGCAAGTACATACACTTCAGCCGTCAGATCAAGATGAATGGATCTTTGCTGAGCCATCATGGCGAGTTGTGGTTGCATTTCGAGCAGCAGACTGTCTAGCTGAATGACCTCCCGCTCCTGCTTTGGAGCCTGATCCAGCTTGGTTAGTAACAGCAAATCTTCAACCAGCTTGTTAATTCGTACGGATTCACCGTGCATGCTGTCCAGTGCTTTATACAATTGATCTTGATTGGTCGCTGCACCCCGTTGTAGAACTTCAATGAAGCCGTGAATGGAGGTGAGTGGGGTACGAAGCTCATGAGAAGCATCAGACAAGAAACGCTGCATCTGCTCTTTCGATTCCCGCTCCGCTTCAAACGAGTTCTCCAGCCTTTCAAGCATGCCATTGAATGAAACTGCGAGCTGATCCACTTCCTCTTGTCCCTGAACGACGGGAAGGCGTTCTGCGAGGCTGCCTGCATCGATCTGCTGTACTTTATTCACCATGTTAGATAGGGGAACCAGCGTCCGGCGTAATACCTTAGTGTATAGAATAAGACCGGCTACCATGGCCAACAGCGATAACATGAGGAAGATTAGAAGCTGTTTAATAATCAAGTCTCTCAGTGGCTTTGTAGCCGTGCCCATCTGTACCATCGGTAAACCGCGATTGCGTGGACCGGGTGAAGCAAATACAATCAATTGCTCATTCCCTTGGCTATCCGTGACGATCCGGTAGGGAATGTGTTTTTGTTCTTTCAACTCATCTGTAATGTCCTGATATTCAGCGGTTGATAGTTGAGGGGCTTTCAGACCGTCTTCTCCAAAAATATCCTCGAACGTACCTTGGTTATCAAACAAAGCCAGTGAACGGTCAGGAATAAACAACACCCGATTACCAGACCCGTTTCCTGCCTGTCCACCAAAAGGATTGTTGGAAGAGCCGTTACGTGACTGGATTCCGAGCCAAACCGGGGGCATGGACATGAGCTGTTCTTCCATGGTTTTTGCCTGATTCCGGTAGAGAAAGCTTTCCATGATCCAGAATTGAAGGATACCGATTAACAATAACAGCCCAGCAAGCACGAACAGAGAACGTGAGAGCAATTGAGATCGTAATGAACGAGGCCAGATCCATTGGTGCAGACGTCTTAAACGAAGTTTATTTTTCTTAGGCAGCGAGTTCATCAGAGATCCACCCTGTACCCGACACCCCGAAGCGTGCGAATGAGTTTATGCTCTTTATCCCCGAGTTTGTCGCGCAAGGAACGAACGTATACCTCCACAATATTTTCTTCCCCGCCAAAATCATACCCCCACACCCGGCTTAGAATGGTCGCTTTACTCAGTACAATCCCATGATTAAGCACAATGAATTTTAGCAATTCGTATTCGGTAGGAGATACTCCAAGACCTGATTCTGATAGGTGATTTCTTTGCGCTGATCATCAATTCGGAAGGGACCGTGGGTGACGGCTCCTATTAATAAAGGAAATTGATTCCGCAGTCTGGCCTGAATCCGGGCGAGCAGCTCGTCAAAGGCAAAGGGTTTGATCATGTAATCGTCAGCACCTAACCAAAGGCCCTTAACCCGATTCTCGACTTCATCCTTCGCTGTCAGCATAATTACACCAACCTCGGCACCGGTCTTACGCAGACGCTCGACCACTTCGAATCCATCCATCTCTGGCATCATGACATCCAGAATAGCCATATGTGGCTTGAATTCAAGCGCCAACTCAAGCGCAGCGGCTCCATCGGGTGCGGTGCGCACATCGAAGCCCTCATTGCTTAATCCAAGCTCTAGAAATTGTAAAATATGCGGTTCATCATCAGCCAATAGTATTTTAATTCCGCTGCTAAGCTTCATAATGTGCCTTCTCTCCTTGCCCGTTTCATCTAGACTTCTCCCTCACTTCGGAGGGACTGTATGTAGTATTATCGCTTGCCAAACTGAAATTTAGCTGAAAGGATTGTGAATTATCCTCAGACAACATTCAGCGGGCACTCATCCCAGTTTTATTTTGGCATGTCACAATACTAGACATGAAGAACTTTGAAGGAGTGATTAACTTTGAATAACACCAAAAGAAGGATGGATCTTGTCCTTCTGCCGATTGTATTACTGGCGGCATTTCTGAATGGGTACGGTATCTGGAACGATCAATATGCCAATTCCTATTATACGACTGCCGTTGGGAGTATGCTCAGCAACTTCCATAACTTTTTCTATGCATCACTCGACTCGGCAGGCTCAGTAACTGTTGATAAACCACCTGTTGTCTTCTGGATCCAAACGGCCTTTGCCTATGTATTCGGATTGCACGGATGGAGTGTTATTTTGCCTCAAGTATTAGCAGGAATCGGTTCGGTACTCCTGATCTATTTCATGGTGAAACCTACATATGGTCTTGCAGCAGCACGAATCTCGGCACTTACGATGGCGACTGTGCCTGTCGTGGCGGCAGTCAGCCGGACCAACAATATTGACAGCATGTTGGTGTTTACACTACTGCTGGGTTCATGGTTTTTGTTCAAAGGCAGCAAACAAGGCAGTACTTGGCGCATTCTGGTTGCTTTTGGGTTAATAGGCGTAGCCTTTAATATGAAAATGCTTCAAGCCTACATGATTCTCCCGGCTTTTTACTTGTTTTATCTGCTTGCATTTCAGGCGAAATGGAGAAGGAAGATCATCCTGCTGATCGGCATCACAGCGGTTCTGGCGGTGGTTTCCTTATCCTGGGCGGTCAGTGTGGATTCTATACCCGAAGACGAGCGGCCTTATATCGGCAGCAGTGAAACAAACTCGGTCATGGAACTCGCCTTTGGATACAATGGTCTGGCTCGCCTAACGGGTCAGCAGAATACTGCAGGTAACGCAAGTATGCCAAATGGTATGGGACAGGGAGATAATCGTGGCAATCGAGGAGACTCGTCTTCAGGTCCTAATCAGACAGGCAGTGGAGTTCCTGGCGCTGGGCAAGATGTCAATGCACCGGATAACGATAATATGAATGGTTCGAATGGCTTGAACACCATGGGCGGCATGAATGGTTCGAATGGCGATTTCCCGAACAGGCAGATGCCAAATGATATGGAAATGCCAAACGGAAGAGATTTCGGCGGAGGCATGGGAGGCATGTTTGGTACAGGGGAGAAAGGTCCTCTGCGTCTGTTCCAGACTGAACTGTCAGGTCAAGCTAGCTGGCTTCTGCCAGTTGTGCTGCTTGGATGCATTGCCATATTTGCAGGATTAAGACGGAGAAATATAACCAACAAGCACAAGGAAGCCTTGTTCTGGCTGGCCTGGCTGCTTCCCGTTGCTGCCTTTTTCAGTGTGGCAGGTTTCTTCCATCAGTATTATCTGATTATGCTTGCACCTCCAATTGCGGCGCTGACTGGCGCAGGATTTGTAGCGATGTGGAAGTCATATCATGATCGCAATGGCTGGCAGGCATGGTTGCTTCCGGTGTCCGTGTTGCTGACGACTCTGTTCGGCTGGTATATCATGCAGGTGTATAACGATACGATTGGTGCAGGCTGGTCCATTAGTGAATTGATCGCAGGTATTCTGGTCATGATCATCCTGGTCGTTATGCTTCATCGCACACATCAATGGAAACAGGGCTTCATTATCACGGGATTCATGGTGATGCTGATCGGTCCAATCTACTGGGCATTCACCCCAATTACTTATGGTGGTAACAGCATGATTCCGGCAGCAGGACCTACTGGTTCCAATGGTATGTTTGGTGGAGCGGGAATGGGCAACCGTAACGAAGAAGTGGATACAGCCACACTGAATTATCTGAAGGAGCACAATACAGGCGAAACGTATCTCTTCGCCACTACGGACTATAATCAGGCAGCGCCTTATATCATCGATGAAAGAGCAGCGGTCATTACGCTTGGAGGTTTCTCCGGGTCAGACCCGGTGTACACAACGGAGGAACTGGAGCAACTCATCAAGAGCGGGCAAGTGAAATACTTCATGGTTGGTGGCATGGGTGGCCGCGGAGGGAACTCGGATATTAGCGATTGGATCAAAGAACACGGAACCGAGATTCCAACGTCAGAATGGCAGACAGGCACCGACAGCGGATCTGCGGATAACGGAGACACCGGAAACAGAGCTGGATTTGGATTCGGCGGACAGACGACTTTGTATGAAGTGAAATTGTAGACGAAATAAAAATCTCGAACGAAGTCCATTGGAAAAGGGAGGGGACAAACATGGCTCACGCGTACCGATACAGCATTATTATTCCCATGTATAACGAGGAAGCGGTGATCGAGGAGACTTATCGGCGTCTGAAGAAGGTCATGGGCAGCACAGGAGAGAGTTATGAACTGTTGTTTGTTAATGATGGCAGCGTGGATCGAAGTGCACAGATGATCCGTGATTACGCCCGTTGGGACGAGAGTGTGAAGCTGATAGATTTTGCCCGTAACTTCGGACATCAGATTGCGATAACAGCTGGTATGGATTATGCAGTGGGGGATGCGGTGGTTATTATTGATGCGGATCTGCAGGACCCTCCCGAACTGATACTGGATATGATCGCCAAATGGAAAGAGGGCTATGAAGTCGTATATGCCCGTCGCACCAGACGAAGTGGGGAAACTCGCTTTAAGAAATGGTCGGCAAGCCTGTTCTATCGTGTACTTCGTGCTTCAACGGATACGGATATCCCGGTAGACACCGGAGATTTTCGCCTGATTGACCGCAAAGTATGTGATGAGATGAAACGTCTTCCGGAGAAAAACCGATTTGTGCGGGGGTTGGTCAGTTGGGTCGGATTTCGTCAGACTGCGATTGAATATGAACGTGATGAACGTCTGGCAGGCGAAACAAAATATCCGCTGAAACGCATGTTGAAACTAAGCCTGGACGGCATTACTTCATTTTCGTATAAACCGCTCAAGCTCGCAGGTTATGTAGGTGCGATCCTGTCGGTTGGCGGATTCATCTATATGTTAACGGTTATTGTTTCGGCCATCTTTACAGATTCAACAATTAAGGGATGGCCATCCATTGTGAGTATCATGCTGATGTTTAACGGATTCATCCTGATCATGCTGGGCATTCTGGGCGAGTACGTGGGCCGCATCTATGATGAGACCAAGGCGCGTCCGCTATACATTGTGAGAGATGTGGTGCAGGCCGAGGGCCAGCAAGCGCAATCCCGATTGACAGCCCGAGTTGCTCATCATGACTAAGCGTCTGGTGACACTTTTCAAGTTCGGTATTGTGGGTGTTGCAAATACGACAGTGGATGCGGTGGTGTTTGCTTTGCTTGCAGTGGTCGGTGTACCGGTTCTGATGGCTCAAGTAATCTCGTACAGCTGCGGTGTTGCGAACAGTTATTGGATGAACGGCAGGTGGACTTTTCGAGATACGGCACGAGGAGGTGGCGATAGAGCAAAACTTATTCGTTTTCTAATCACCAATCTCATCGTTCTCGCGTTATCTACCCTCATTCTGATGACTTTGCACGACATGCTGGGTTGGAGTCTCGTGATGAGCAAAATCCTGGCGACCTTGATGGGGATGGTTCTGAACTATATGGCCAGCAGATATTGGGTGTTTCGTATCGCTACTTAGCTGCCCACAGCGTGCAATATTGGTTATAAGAAGCAAATGAAAGGAGTGTATGATGATATGCGAATTAAAAAAGCAGTTATTCCGGCAGCGGGTCTCGGAACCCGTTTCCTGCCAGCGACCAAAGCACAGCCTAAAGAGATGTTACCGATTGTAGACAAACCGGCCATCCAATACATTGTTGAAGAAGCAGTGCAATCAGGCATTGAGAATATCCTCATTGTGACCGGACGCAACAAAAAATCCATAGAGGACCATTTTGATAAATCGGTTGAACTTGAACACTCTTTATATGCCAAGGGCAAACAGTCTTTACTGGAAGAGGTGCAGGCCATCAGCGAGATGGCAAATATTCATTTTATTCGGCAAAAAGAACCGCTGGGATTGGGGCATGCCATTGGGTGTGCACGGCAATTTGTAGGAGATGATGCCTTCGCTGTATTGCTCGGAGATGACATTATGGTGTCTGATCCACCTGCACTTGCACAGATGGTCCATCTCTATGAAAAGACAGGCAACCAGATCATTGGTGTTCGTCAGGTAGACGCGGCAAATGTGAGCAAATATGGCATCATTGATTCGAATGGTGCAGAGGACCGGGTTCACTGGGTCACCAATCTGGTCGAAAAACCTTCTCTTGCAGAAGCGCCATCCCGAACAGCTGTAATGGGACGATACATTCTGAAACCTTCCATCTTTCCTATTCTGGATCAGATCGAGAGAGGGGCTGGAGGGGAATATCAGTTAACGGATGCTTTGAAAGAAGTAAGTCAGGTGGAGGAACTGTTGGCCCTTGAACTGGAGGGGCGTCGCTACGATATAGGCGATCAATTCGGATATATTCAGGCGATCTTGGAAATCGGACTGATGCGCAAGGAATTACAGCCTATGCTGACACCCTATCTTCAGAAGCTTGCAACTCAGTGGGCATAGGAATTGATATGTAGCAGAGGTTTAGATCTGCTATAGGACGAGTTCTCCTCCGTGCCATGGTTCTGTCATAGACTCTAGTATTGTACAATTATTCCAGTAACGCTACAATTAGCAAGAAGTTTAGGTTGCTCTTTGAGGAGTGAGGAATCATGAATGAATCTATCATCAGGGACCTTATTAAGTATATGGACGTGGAGGACAACGGCGCCAATCAGTACATTCAGACCGAGCATCGGATGAAACTGGGACTCTTTTGGGGGATACAGGAAGGCAGCCGGGTTCTGGAAATCGGGTGTGGTCAGGGAGATACAACGGCCGTGCTTGCACATCTGGTGGGGGAGCACGGGTACGTTCATGGTGTAGATATTGCACCAGAGGATTATGGTACACCGCTGACCGTAGGCGAAGCGGCAGCCAAGCTGCGGAGATCTCCACTGGGTGATCGAATTCGAATGGATTATGATTTTGACATTTTAAGTGATCAGGTTCAATTCACCGAGAATGAGTTTGATGTTATTGTACTTTCCCATTGTTCTTGGTACTTGAAATCGTTTGACGAACTCGCCGAGATTCTTAGCAAGGTTAGGACGTGGGGACATGAGTTATGTTTTGCAGAATGGGATGCCCGAGTTACAGATGTGAGCCAGCTCTCACATTGGTTATCCGTTCTGATTCAGTCTCAGGTCGAATGTTACAAGGAGAACAGCTTCTCCAATGTGCGCACGCTTTTTACACCGGAGGACATCCATGAGCTTGTCTCTGCGGCAGGCTGGACGATTAAGGAAGAGAATTCGATCCATTCTCCCGAGCTGCAGGACGGTCGCTGGGAAACCGAAATGACACTGGCAGAAGCGCCTGTGGAACTGAAACTGCTTCCGATCCCGGACAAAGTAAAGACACTTCTTCTTTCCGAACTGAAATTACTTAGGACACATCATGCCACGAGGCCTGGGAGCCCACTGGGAACGTATGCGATGGTTGCCAAAAAGCAGTAAAGAAATAACGTATAAATTCCATGATCTAAAAAAATGTGTTTACTTCATCACAGTAATTTTGATATTATAATCGCAATATCAAATGCGACGAAGAGACGAGTAGATAAAAATCATTCTTTCAAAGAGAGCTCCGGCAGCTGAAAAGGAGTAAAGAACTTTTTATTGAATAAAGACTCAGAGCAGCACATCGGAACTTAGCATTAAGGGATGGTGTGACAGGAGCTCCTGTTACAGAGCTAGAGTATGAACGGTCTACAGCTAGCAACATGGTTGTAAACCTTTACTTGAAGAGGCGGATATGGTGACATATTGGCGAATCTGGGTGGTACCACGAGAGTTCAATCTCGTCCCTGAGACTATTGTCTTGGGGATGGGATTTTTTGGTTTTTCCGGGGTGTGACTACACGCTTTGGAATTGCCTGAATAGTGTTAATTAGGAAGTCAATTTCATAATACGTTTTGGTGAGTTATGAAATTGATTTGAAGAGAAGAATCACTTAAACCGAAAGGAATTGATGATTGAATGTCAGCAAAATTGAAAGTTGGTATCGTCGGAGGAACAGGAATGGTGGGTCAGCGTTTTGTGGACCTGCTCGAACAACATCCATGGTTTGAAGTAACAGCTATTTCTGCAAGCGCCAATTCGGCAGGTAAAACATATGAAGAATCCGTACAAGGCAGATGGAAACTCGCAGTTCCTATTCCGGAAGCTGTGAAGAAAATCGTTGTTCAGGATGCTTCCCAGGTTGAGGCTTTTGCCAGCCAGGTTGACTTTATTTTCTGCGCTGTTGATATGAAAAAGAATGAAATTCAAGCGCTCGAAGAAGCTTACGCTAGAACAGGCACACCTGTCGTGTCCAATAACTCGGCTCACCGCTGGACAGCGGATGTACCGATGGTAATCCCCGAGATTAACCCGGGACATCTGGATGTGATTGAAGCTCAACGCAAACGTCTGGGCACAAAAACCGGATTTATTGCTGTAAAACCAAACTGCTCGATTCAAAGCTATGTGCCAGCACTGCACGCCTTGCGTGAGTTCAACCCGACTCAGGTCGTGGCTTCCACGTATCAAGCAATCTCGGGAGCAGGTAAAAACTTTACGGACTGGCCTGATATGCTTGATAATGTCATTCCATACATCGGTGGCGAAGAAGAGAAGAGTGAGCAGGAACCGCTGCGGATCTGGGGTAGCATCGAAAATAATGAGATCGTCAAAGCATCGGCTCCATTAATTACAACACAATGTATTCGTGTACCGGTAACGGATGGACATCTGGCTACTGTGTTTGTAAACTTCGAGAAAAAACCAAGTAAAGACGAAATTTTGGAGCGTTGGTTGCAGTTCAAAGGTCGTCCACAGGAACTGGTTCTGCCAAGTGCACCAAAACAGTTCATTACGTATTTTGAAGAAGAGAACAGACCACAGACAAAACTGGATCGTGACATCGAACGCGGAATGGGTGTCTCCACAGGCCGACTGCGCGAAGATTCACTCTATGATTACAAATTCGTTGGATTGTCCCACAACACGCTCCGCGGAGCGGCAGGTGGTGCGGTTCTGATCGCAGAACTGCTTAAAGCCGAAGGATATATTCAACCGAAATAAGCATAAAGGCATCATGAGCAGCAACAGATTTCTGAAAATGATTAGAGTAAAACCATCACTCGTTGATGGTTTTTTCTATTGTGGACAAGCATTGGTAAATCTACATTCTTATCGTTGCTACAGGTTTAACAGCAATATTTTCACAAACAAATTACTAGGTTTACGAAACGTAGCAGTATCGTAGCAATAATAGTAATAATAGCAACACAAATCAAAACGCCGACAATCATGTCGGCGTTTTTTTATCCAATATTTTGTTAGGCAGCGGATGTCTTATCCGACTTTTGCAGAAGCTGCGATCGACGACCGAGCAGATAACCTGTCAGGGAAGCGAGCATCTGTTGAAATACCATGCCAAGCACGACGGGGACAGCAACAGGTGGCGGAAAATAAGAAACAGCGAGTACTGCGCCAGCACTGATATTACGCATGCCCCCATTGAACACCAGAGCGACCTGATCGGCCTCGTTCCAGCCTAGCAATCGGGCGATGAAGTAACTTAGCGCATAACCGAATGATGCCAGGAAAATAATGATGACCGCAAGACCAGCCAACTTCCAGTTGAAATCAGCCAAGTAGGGCGCAACGACAGATCCGTTAATCGCAACGACAGATGCCATGAACAATTTGGATAACGGATTCAACCTTGGTCCCCAGACCGGGACAATGCCGCCTTTGGTCCACTCATTCAGCAGCATACCGAGCAGGGATGGTACAACAATCATCCAGAACAGACTGCTCATCATGGCTGCTGTGTCCAGTGTGACACTGGTTCCGATTAACAGGGATAACACCCCGGGCACTACAAAAGGAGCAAGCATGGTATCAATCAGGATGATGGATAGCGTAAGTGCGATATTGCCCCGATAGATACTGACCCAGATGAAGCTGCTTATTCCTGTCGGAATCACGGCTGCCAGAACAAGGCCCGTTATGGTGTACGCATCTGTAGGGAAAACCAGATGACCCATACCAAGAGCAATTAGAGGCATCGCCAAATGCAAAATAAACAGACATACAAACAGGGGGAACGGCTTTTTCAGCACGTTCACAAAATCCCGTATCCCAAGACTGATACTTCCAGCGAACGTCATGAACGCAAAAAGCCAAGGAGATAAAAAGGTATAAGAAGAAAGAAAACTCCCGCATAACACGCCAATAATAATGCTGATTGGGGTAATCAGTGGCATGATGCGGTTCAAGCGTTGGTTCAAAGCTTGAAGCATAATCATGACATCCCTTTACCGTGTGATTTTACTATTATACATGTTAATAACGTTGGCTGCAGACCCATTTGCAATGAAGTAGTCTGAACAGGTATTATGGACTTGGAACAAGGATTCCGATTAGGAGAAGGGGAGATGATCATGTTTATAAGAAAAAGAAAGAACACATTAATGATGACAGGCCTTATTGCATCAAGTATTCTTTTGATTTCGGCATGTTCTGTCGTGGAACAAGCTAATCAAAGTTTAAATTATGTGAGTGGGGCTACTGATTATATAGAACAGGTATCAAACGCCGGGGCTGATCTGCAAGAGCTCGCATCGGGTGCGGTGAATAATCCGGAGATTACAACGCAGATTCAGGAGAAAATCGATCTGATCCAAGCAGAAGCAAGTGAATTTTCTCAGTTGACTGCACCTGCAATAGGAGAGAGCATTCATGAGAATCTGGTCAGTTATAATACGCAATTAACAGAAGTCGTGAACAATTTCGAGAATACAATTGCAGAGCAAGGTTTTACGGCAGAAAATTGGGAGAAGACAGGCATTCCTGAACTGATCACCAATATCAATAATTTGAAAGATCCGCTTAGCGGACTTCAGGGTGAATAAGTTGAATTAATTTTCAATATGGAAGACAACACAGTTTGAAATTCTCATATTTTATAAGGGCGAGATATCGGAATGATTGAATTACCGTTATGCTCGCTTTTTTATTTTCCGAAAACTCATGCATATTTAATATTACAGGAGCTAGACTATATCATGTAAATAGGAGATGTATATGACATTTATCTCTTATTTATGTGAAGATGATCTATGGTTTGACAAGGTTGGGACAGAGGCGTATGATAAGTATATAAGTTAATAAAATATAGTTACTTACTATAAGTTTAGAGCTGCACCTAAAAATATTTTGCCAAAGGAGAGCTGAGTTATGACTCAACACAATGGAAAAGTAATCATTATTACAGGCGGAGCCAGTGGTATTGGTAAAGAAACAGCACTTCAACTTTCGGATCAAGGTGCGACTATTGTTGTCGCTGACTACAATGAAGACGGAGCCAAGAAGCTTGCGGCAGAGATTGAAGCAGCAGGCGGAACAGCGGGCGCGTACAAAGTGGATGTATCCAAAGGGGACGAGATCAAAGCCTTGATCGACTGGACCGTAGAGCAATATGGTACGTTAAGCGGTATTTTCAATAACGCAGGCATTGGACTTGTGAAGCCGTTTCTGGAGATGGACCCGGAATCCTATCACAGAGTCATTGATGTAGATCAGCACAGTGTATACTACGGCATGTATTATGGCGCGAAAAAAATGGTTGAATTAAATGTACAAGGTACCATTGTAAATACAGCTTCGATCTATGGAAGTGTTGCTGCAGTAGGCAGCTTCAACTACAATGCAGCCAAGGCTGCTGTTGTTATGATGTCGAAATCCGGTGCATTGGAACTTGCTGAGCATGGAATTCGTGTAGTTGGTGTAGCACCTGGCTTTATCGAAACACCGATTCTGGGTGATGACAAAGCCATGAAAGATGCACTTGCTACTCAACATATGCGTGGAGAGCTCATTCAACCGGAGAAAGTAGCCAGTGTGGTTACATTCCTGTTCAGTGATGCAGCAAGCGCAGTGAACGGTACAACCGTAGCCGTAGATGATGGATTCCTCAGCTTCAAAACCAAATAAATAACCTTCTAAAATTAAGAGAACTCATCTCAAAAAAACAGAAAAAAAACGGTGCAGAACGATTAATTCGTTTTGTACCGTTTTTGTATTTTCATTATAAAGTAATCATGGCATATGAGATGGAAATAAGTTTGTCGAATCATCCCGAAATTTCAGAGATCGTGATACAATTAATAAGGTTATAGCTTTTTATCATTTTGTGGTGTCATAGACAATTCGAACGCCGAGAGAGCCATAACTCTCTTCTTTGTAATGACATTGAGAACAAGTTTTGGTCGAGCACAACGCATCGTTATGAACTTGTAATTTTTCGTTGCACTGTGGACATTTATTTTCAAAAAGAGTCTTCAACACGTTAAACATGCTTAATCACTCATTTCGGATTAATTTACTTGGTTTTCATTATAACGGATTATATTCACCTTGTATAGCACTTTTGAGTGGTATCGAGATGAGATTTATATTGCACGAAAGGAAGCGCATAACCGATGGATTTTCTGCTTTTTGTCATCATGTTTATACTGGGTCTGGTCGGTTCATTCTTCTCCGGTTTGTTGGGTATTGGTGGGGCCATTATCAATTATCCGCTACTGTTATATGTTCCATCCTGGGTGGGATTGGAGCCGTTCTCAGCACATCAGGTATCGTCGATTAGTATGTTTCAAGTGTTTTTCGCTTCACTTGCTGGTGTGATTGCATTTCGCAGAAAAGTAAAAACGGGTAGAAGCGGTGGGGCGATCGTTCACCGAGGTTTGGTGCTATACATGGGCTCCAGCATTCTTACTGGCAGTCTGATCGGCGGGTTCATATCCGGTCATCTGGACGGAAGGGTTATTAATCTGATCTATGGCATTCTGGCGATCATGGCGATTGTGCTAATGCTGATTCCCGGAAAGGGAAAGCTTGATACCTCAGCTCCACTGGTGTTTAACCGATGGATTGCAGCAGGCACGGCTTTTGCAGTAGGTATTGTATCAGGAATTGTTGGTGCGGGTGGTGCCTTTATCCTTATTCCTATCATGCTGACGATTCTCAATATCCCCGTACGAACGACGATTGCTTCTTCACTGGCGATTGTATTTATCTCCGCAATCGGCGGCGTTATAGGGAAAATTACGGGTGGAGACATTCCGATGGAACCCATCATCTATACGGTGATCGGCAGTCTGCTCGGAGCATCCCTTGGTTCACGGGTTAGTTCGATGATCAATGTGAGGGTACTTCGATATGCATTAATCGTACTTATCGCCATCACAGCGGTCAAAGTCTGGTCATCCATTCTGTAAAATCACGTATATGGGAATGAACAGTGACGATTTCGTAACCAAACGGTTGGATCGCCGTATAAAGGTTATGAACATGAGCTGAAGCGTTGGATACACGATCAAATGAGTTCAGTTTTCGTCCATGGAGCACCTCATCTCCTTTCATGGATACATGTTTAACATTAATAGAATTTGAGGTATCCACCCTATGAATAACGTACTTACAGAACAGGCTGATGCAGGATATCGGCTAGCTGAGCAGAAAGCATCTCAGTATTTTACTTCTCTTAGGCAGCAACTTATGGATAATACGTATACAACAGCACTTACCCAAGATATTCATGTGTGGCAAAAGAAACATATTCATCGTTTTGCCTGGCTTTCTCTTTTATCACCTAGCAATAGAAAACCGGATCCCCGGGATGTTCATAGATATATCCACTGGCTGAATACGACAGGAAAGCTGGATGATTACCTGGATCGGAGTATCTCCTATATTTATATGCGGGATCTGGGGCAAGCCCTTGATTCTCCGGGTACGCAGGCCCGAATTCAGAATGTTGTCCAGAATACTAAAAAATACTTTATGGGCTCAGCTACTGGGCGAAAAGGACAGCCTGATTATATCAGTCTGGCTGCGTTGTACCGGTGGGGACAGAAGGAGCACATTGAAACGGCTGTCATCTGGGTGATGAACAAATTAAAGAATGTAGCATCCAACATCCCGAAGGAGCTGGATGCAGAGCAGGCGCAACGGAAGCTCATCAAGATCATTCTCGGCGTGGTCCTTCATGTGGACGATGAGATGAACGAGCAGACACCACCTGAAGAACGTGCCCGGAGATTTGATGCGGCGATCCGACTTGGTTATTCGTATGGTTTGACGTATCCATTTGTGGATGATCTGCTGGATTCTCAAGCATTGACTGTTCAGGAAAAAGAACAATATTCCCTGATGATACGTGATGCACTTCTTACCGGGATTGTACCTGATCTGGGAGAGTGGAAAGGCAGCAATCTTGAAGTAATTGAATATGTACATTCCGAGCTTCGGGAAGCATTTGAGTACATCAAGAACTACCAGCATCCAGAGAAACAGCGCACGTTTTTAGAGCAATCCTATGTATTCTTTCAGTCTCAGGAGATCGATCGCAATAAGAAATTAGCCAATGCGAATTATAGCAATGAAGAATTGTACATTCCGATTATTATCAAATCCTCTTCTTCCCGATTAATCGTCCGGTCTGTTCTCAGTGCACCGGTGGATGAAGGATTTGATCTGCGGACGTTCTATTACGGGATATATAATCAGTTGGCTGATGATTTTGCCGATATGTTTGACGATATGGAAGAAGGGGCAGTAACTCCATATACGTACTATTTGAAGTATCGAGATTTGCGTCCCGATTTGATTAATCCATATGAATTGTATTGGGCAGTCATCTCTCATCTAATCCATGATGTTTACAACTCGGATGCCAAGACCCGTGAGGTCATACTGGATCGTGCCATTAACGGGCTGAAGCGTTGTAAAGAACGGTTGGGGCAGCAAAAATATGATGAAGTGATGACGATCTTTGCCTCTGGGCAGCCTGAATTCAATCAACTGGTTCAACAGATGGTGCGAAAAGCAGATGACGTTGATTTCCTTGATAAATTGTTACGGGATCAGGTTGTGCTTCAATTGAAAAATGACAAGCAGGAAAAAGAGGAGTTCAAACAGACCATTCGAACGGTTCGCGAACAGATTAATGTGGAGTTGCAGATTGCGAAGCCCGGTGGCCTTCATGAGATGAAAGAAACGCTGATCGATGCAGCCAATTACAGTTTGCAAGGCGACGGAAAAAGGTTACGTCCGATATTAACTTGGGTTATGGGCGTGCGCGAGTATGGTCTTCATGAATCATCCATCGTTCCGCTGCTAAGATCATTGGAGTACATGCATACTGCTTCCCTGATCTTTGATGATCTGCCTACGCAGGATAATGCTTCGACAAGACGTGGACGTTCAACGCTGCACCATGTGCACAATAGTGCCACAGCAGAGCTAACCGGTCTATTTCTTATCCAGAAGGCGATTGGAGAGCAATCCTCATTGGATCGTTTTGATGCGGCGACCGTGCTCAGACTCATCCAGTATTCGGCTGAAAAAGCAGAGGATATGTGTATGGGGCAGGCCATGGATCTGAATTCCAAAGGCAAGGCATTGACGCTGGAGCAGTTGAACATGATCTGTTTTTACAAAACTGGCATTGCCTTCGAAGCTGCCCTGGTCATGCCAGCGATACTTGCCCAAGTGAAGGAACCGGAGATGGCTGCGCTGAAAAAGTTCGCTTATCATGCGGGGATCGCCTTCCAGATCAAGGACGACTTGCTGGATTTCGAGGGAAATCACCTCATTCTTGGGAAACCTGCAGGTCAGGATGTGCGGAACAATAATTCAACCTTTGTGTCTATTCTGGGTGATGAAGGCGCGAAGAAAGCGATGTGGGAGCATTATTGTCTTGCTACAGATGCATTGAACGAGATGCCGAAGCCTATCCCCTTCCTGAGACATCTATTGGATTATCTTGTTGGTCGCGAGCGCTAATTCATTTAACTAACGATTGCGTGTTGCGTATGACTTATTATGATATATAACGACAAAGGTCAGGATTCCATATGAATGGATTCCAGGCCTTGTTTGACTTTGTAGACACCAAACTTTTGAAAAGATATGTTTCAATAACTCACTTTTTGGGTACTAAGCTGGTATTGTGGTTTTAAAACGGACCGATCCTTTGTGGAACAACTTCCTTCCAATTAAAAATCAACTTTCGACTATTTATAACATGAGTTTATAAGCCAAAAGGAGAGTTTACAATGCAGGTTCAAAAGGTCGACCATCACGAATTGTTCGAGCAGATCTACAACCAAGCACCTATTGGAATTGCACTCGTTGCTCCGACAGGAGAATGGAGAAAAGTGAACCCTGCTTTTTGTTGTATGCTAGGTTATACAAGTGATGAATTAATGGATCTCACGTATCAGGATATTACACATCCGGATGATTCCTCACAAGATATGATCTGTAGTTATGAGCTATTTGAAGGTAATTCAAAAGAAAATCAATACGAAAAACGTTACATTAATAAAAATGGTGACATCTTATGGTGTTCAATACATGTTTCCTTGGTTCGAAGCGAAATTACGGATGAACCGCTTTATTCCGTTTGCCATATTGTTGATATTTCCAATCGTAAACTGTCTGAACAAAAACTCCTCCATCGTGAAGAAATGTTCAAACTTATTACGGATCATGCTCAGGAGATCATCTATATTGCCGATTCAGAGGGAGTTTGTCGGTTCTGCTCACCGTCAGTCCAACAAATATTAGGTTATTCCCCGGAAGAAGTCATTGGCCAAAACAATAATGCTTCCTTTCACCCACAAGATCTGGAACGGATCTCACAGATGGATTTGACTAAAGGTAATCTGTTGAATATTAGAGTCCGCCATAAAGACGGGCATTATCTTTGGTTTGAAACCACATACAAGGTCTTTGGTGATGCGGAGCATGAACAGCAGATTTTTACAATTGGACGAGATATATCAGAGCGAAAAAAACAAAAGGATATCAGTGCAGAGGCTGAACGTATCGCCTTGATTGGTAGTTGGGAATGGGATATGGTCTTAGACCATATTACATTTTCAGATCAGATCTTTGAGATTTTTGAACTTGAACGCACCTGCAAACCATATCGGATAAGTGATGTTTTTGATGTTATGGATGCCGAAGATATAACCTCTTTACAAAAACATATTGCAGGGGTAAAACAGGGTGAACCGCTCGATTTTGAATACAAACACATCAGCTCTGATGGAAATGAGAAGTATCTTCACTTGCGTGGATTAATTACGCTTGATGAGCATGGTCAGCCAGTTCAGCTGAACGGAACACTACAGGATATCACTGAACGCAAGCGCATCGAATTTAAATTGCAGGAATCTGTGGAGCGATACACTTCGCTTAAGAAATACAATCATGACGCCATTATCTCGTTTAACATGGATGGTAATATTATGAATGCAAATCCAGTAGCGGTGAAAATGACGGGTTGTCCCGTGGCTGAAATGATCGGTACAAGTATAAGCAGATTTATCGGAGCCAGTAATCTGGGTCTGATTCTGGGCAGTAACTATGAGATGGCTGAAAAGGAGATCAACGCTGTTCGGCACACGAATGGATCTGAGACAGAAGTCTTGGCTACGCTTGCTCCAATCATTATTAATACATCCAATGTCGGGTTTTACCTGATTGCGAAGGATATTACGGAGCAGAAAAAACTGCTGGTAGCCAAAGAGACAGCGGAGAGAATGAATAAGGCCAAAAGTGAATTTTTGGCGATGATGAGTCATGAAATCCGCACACCTATGAACGGTGTAATTGGGATGACGGATTTGCTTTTGGATACTCCTGGACTTAGCGGGGAACAAAAGGAATATATCGAAATCATTCAGAAGAGTGGAGATTCCTTGCTGGCCATCATTAATGATATTCTTGATTTTTCCAAAATCGAATCAGGCAAAACCGATCTGGTAGAAGATCCTTTTGATCTCGTAGAGATCGTGACCGAGACGGTGCAAATCGTAAAACCGCTGGCTCGTGAAAAGAAGCTGGATGTTCGCATGTGCGTAGAAGATGTCATTCCAACTCCGGTGTATGGTGATGCTTATCGTCTTAAACAGGTACTTACCAATATCATCGGCAACGCGGTCAAATTCACTTCAGAAGGCGGCGTAGAAGTTAAAGTGGGAGTTAAGGAGCAGTGCGACAATAACGTGCAGCTTTATTTTCAGGTAAAAGATTCGGGCATTGGCATTCCGGCTGAGAGGAAACAACAATTATTTGAACCTTTCTACCAACTGGAGAATTTTATGACCCGCAAACCTCAAGGTACCGGTCTTGGCCTTGCCATTAGCAAGAAACTGGTGGAGCTTATGAAGGGTGAGATCTGGATCGAGGAATCGGATGAACCGGGTACAATATTTATATTTACCGCCCAATTTAAATTAAATAACGGTGAAGAGAGCAACAGGTTGGATCAACAGCAGAAGAAGAGCAGAACATCAGCCTTACGGATTTTAATTGCAGAAGACAATGAGGTGAATCAACTCGTCCTTAGCAGAATCGTTGAGAAAAAAGGGCATTTCGTGGATCATGTGGCGGACGGTGTTGAGGCAGTCGAGGCGGTCAAACACACTTCATATGATATTGTCTTCATGGATGTGCATATGCCAAGGCTTAATGGATTCGAAGCGACAAAAGCGATTAAAAATGCTTTGCATCCCGAGAGTTGCCCATTCATTATTGCGGTAACTGCAAATGCCGTAAGAGGAGACATGGAAAACTGCTTGAAGGCAGGCATGGATGCGTATGTCAGCAAACCGATCAAAATCGAGTCCATTATGCAAGCATTGGAGAGCTATTACATCAAAAATAATCTCTGAGCGCGCTAAAAATGGATTCATGAGCAAAAAAGCCGCTAGCTTAAAATAGGCTAGCAGCTTTTTTTGCTGTTCCATGATTTTGTCCTCCATCCTGCATCCCACAGATGCGACTAAGGACAAATCCTAAGGATTTTTGATCCACAATTTGGAGATGTCCAGATAACCGAATTCTGCGATCTGCATGCCGAAGATGCTCTGATCCAGTTCAGCCTGCTTGTTCATGTGACAGCCATGTAAGATCCAGCAGTGATCACGTAACAAGGCTTCAGCTTCATCCAGGAGCGCAGTACGGTCTGCCCGATGAAGCTTTGCAAAATGATGCAGTTTGTCATCCAATAGAGACTGGAATGCATGAGACATACACATATGAAAGTGGTTGGACAGGTTTTTGAAAAAATGAATCATGCCGTACTGCCAATCTTCCTCCAGTATCTCTTCAGCGAGGATCAATTGCGCGTTCATGGTTTCCTCTGAGTTGAAGTAATCCACAACAGCCTGCATGCTGATGTTCAGACCGATGGACGCTGCCCGACACTGAAACCACTCCGCAACGTCTGCATCCTTATTATGCTTATACGATAATGTTACCGTCTCACCCTGGTACCCACAATTATGCAGCAATTCACGAGCATGCTCAAGAGAGGCAGCGGTCCAGTCTTGGGCTGCACTTCTCCAAGGCAGAAAGCTGCTGGCCGGTGTGATCCGATTCCCGCCGAGATCTCTTACAAGTGCGACCGAATCATAGACGATACGCAGGGCTTGTCGAAATAAGGGATGATGATGGATGCCTTCCTTGTGAAAATTGAACAGCATATACTGACAACCCAGCGCCGGATAATTGATACTGTTGGTCTGATCACAGCCTGTTGTCAGACTTAATCGATCTGTACCCGGTAGCTCATAATAGCGATCATTCGGACTCAGGTCAGGCACAAACCAGAAATGGACTTGATCCAGATGTGGCCGGATGCCGTAGTACGCATCAAAAGCGGTAAGCTCCAGCACATCTGAATTCAGCTCAGAGATCTGAAAAGGACCGGTACCTATCAATGTATTGGCTACATTGTAATCGTAGGGCAGGATTGTCATCCGAATACAACTGAACAGATGCAAGAAAAACCGATTAGGACGATGTAGAACAAACTTGATGCAGTAATGCCCAGCTACTTCCGCTCGTTCAATATCCCGATACAACCAGATGGACGGACTATGCACATCAATCAATCGTTGCAACGTCGCTTGCACATCCCGGGACGTCATGATACGTCCGTTGTGGAAACGTACACCTTTGCGAAGATAGAAGGTCCATAAACGATGGTCCTCGCTACATTCCCACATGTGCGCCAGTGCTGGCAGGAATGATTCCGTCTTGACATCATAGGTGATCAATGTATTACAGACCTGGCTTAGCAGGTAGATTTCAAATGCAGTATAAACAAAGGCTGGGTCCAAATCACCTAACTGGCGTGACCTCATGATGCGCAGGATATCCTGACCTGAGGCAGTTTCATCGTGGCTGTGAAATCCCATCTGTTGATGAAGGGAGAGCATGAGCTGTTCTCGCAATGTATCATCCATCTGAACGGTTCCGATGAGTTCAATGGCATCTTTCATTTTGCCTTTACCCAAAAGCTCGGTAAAACTCGCTTCCAACGCTTCATTCATACTACGCAGCATCGTTAACTCCGAATGATGTCCCCGTCCACGACCGGGTTGCCAGTGGATGAAGCCTTGCTCCTCCAATTTTCTGAGAATGAATTTCACATTGCGGGGGGTGCAGCACAAGGCAGCGGACAGGTTATCGATCGTTACCGCTACAGGTTCATGAAGTTTGAATGAAAGTTGTTCGGCCCCGGCGAGCCTTATAAAGTGTGTATGCAGGGTATCCATGGTCATGACTCCTCTATTAAAGGTGAAAAGTGTGATCATATGTTTACACTTTTCTTTCCCCCTTTTATCCTTACAATTATACATTAGAAGATGTAGTTCAAAAAGTCCGCTTTTGATTACGAAAGATGCCTAAAGACATCATCAGCATCGAATATGGAATTCAGCCGAAATGTCCGTTGCTCACGTAGTTTTCCCTACGCTCCGCGACTCCATTTCTAGCTTAATCCCATCTTCTCGGTACTGAAAACCGAACTTTTTGAACACGAATTAGTAGAGGTTGTTCAAAAAGTTCGCTTTTGAAGCACTTAGAAAGAATAGGAGAAGTTCGCATGAAGCAATATTTAAGACAAATTCACCCCTTGGCATGGACGATCATTATCGGAACCATGTTTGGACGTCTTGTGACGTCCATGAGTATCCCGTTTCTATCCATCTATCTGACACGTGTGTTAGATGCTACACCGACCCAGACCGGTGTTACTGTGGCTGTTAGCTCGCTGGCAGGTGTCATGGTCAGTTTTTATGGAGGTTATATTTCTGACCGGATCGGGCGCAAAATTGTGATGTTAATCTCGGTATTTAGCTGGGCAGGTGTGTTTTTTATTTTTTCAGCAGCAGAGCATCTATGGGTGTTTTTTGTTGCCAATACGTTAAACGGATTATGCCGCGCAGTATTTGAGCCCACCTCCAGAGCGCTGTTATCGGATATTACTTCTCCAGAGAACAAATTGCTGGTGTTCAACCTCAGATATGCTGCAATTAATCTCGGTGTAGTCTTTGGGCCAATTATCGGATTTCAGCTGGGATCATCTGAATCGACGTTTCCGTTTGTGATTTCCGGCTTGGTATACATAGCCTATGGACTTGTATTATTTCTGCAATTCAAGCTACAGCATGCCAATCTGCCAGAGCGTCACCAGGCAACCGCACCACGTTTGCGTGAAGCACTCATGACCACCGGTCGCGATCGTGTATTTCTGCCAGTATTAATCGGTACCACATTTTGTGTTCTGGGTTACGGGCACTTTAGTTCTACGTTGGCACAGTACTTGGCGAGGAGCCCGATCTTTGAAAATGGAAGTCAGATGTTCTCGTACATGCTATCCCTGAATGCCGTGACGGTACTGATTATTCAGTATCCTCTTGTGAGAACCTTCCGAAACTTCCCACCGCTTGTTCCTCTGATTGTGGGTAACTTGCTGGTGGCAACCAGTCTGATGATGGTTGGAATCGCTGAAGGTGTGCTCATGATGATGATGAGTGTCATACTATTTACCATTGGGGAAGTGTTGTTGTTCACCATGATGGATATGCTCATTGACCGGATTGCGAAGCCGGAATGGAAAGGGACGTATTTCGGTACCATCGGATTCAATAATATCGGTAGTGTCATTGCTCCTGTCATGGGCGGGGTGTTATTAAGTCAATTTGGAGCGGAGAATGGTTTCGCTGTTTTTCTACCGATTGCACTGACGACTGCCCTGGGAGTACCTTTTCTTCTGATAGCACACAGACGTCTTGTTGTTAGAGAAAAACAAACAGAGCCTACATCATTAAGTATGTAGCGAGAATTGAAAAGTTTAATGGCATGAATTAAATAACAATTCAGTTAAAATTATCTTGACGGATGTTAGTCCAGCGAATACAATAAACAACAAATATGTGAAACGGGTGGGATGATGATTATGTTTATGCCTATACAGATTTCGAATCGATAACTGAATACGCATGAGCATAGTGACATTAATCCAATTTTTTTGCAATGATCGCGTTGGGACAGTCATGTTTGTGCACCTCTGTCGTGGACGCTCATCATTATTGCGATGCAGAGGAGATAGTTGAAATGCTTTGCATTTCATTCGATCTCTTTTGGCTACAAGCTGTAGATGAACATTAGTTCATCTATGGCTTTTTTGCATGCATTCCACCCGATTTGTTCACATGGAAAGGAGCGTTTGGAGCGTTATTTTATAAAAAACTAACTTGTTAAAAAGGAGAATGTACAATGGTCAACATGCGTTCTACATATCAATTATGGGCGGGAAATCCCGATTTTAATGTCATTATGTATGACTCATCCTAGTGATCGCAAATTTGCTGTTGTTAAGATCATCAACAAATATGAATAGCCAAGAACAATTAAATAAACCGATAAAGAGGTGGGACCTGTGCCCAAAACAGAGAAACGCTCCATGTCATGGCTGCTGCGTTATCTGAAACCCGTTAAAGGACGGCTGGCCTTACTTTTAATCATGTTGCTCACATCAACGGGGCTTCAGCTTTTGAATCCACAGATTATTAAACGATTTATTGATACAGCAGCAAGTGGGGGAGTCCTCACCAATCTTGTTCAGCTCGCAGGAATATTTCTGGTTGTTGCCGTGTTTAATCAACTCATTACGGTAGCGGTCAGTTATTTGGGGAACGACGTGGCCTGGCGGGCCACGAATCAACTGCGCGGAGATCTCCTGAAGCACTGCCTGCGTCTTGATATGCGTTTTCATAATGTGAAAACACCTGGAGAGATGATTGAACGTGTGGATGGTGACGTAACGAGTATCTCCAATTTTTTCGCAATGTTCATCGTGCAAGTGATCGGGAGTTTTGTGCTGCTGGCCGGAATTCTCGGGTTCATGTTCAGTGTTAATGTGCCTATTGCTTTGGTTATGACCGTTTTCACATTATTATCGATCCTGTTCATGGTCTTCATCCGAAATCTGGGCGTGGACTCTTCCAAAAATGAACGTGCGGCAAGTGCCTCTCTGTTTGGATTAATTGAAGAACGCATTGCCGGGATTGAAGATGTGCAAGCAAATGGTCATGTGCCCTATGTGATGAACCGCTTTTACCGTACGATGCGCACGGTATTCCTTAAGGGGAGAAAAGCCTGGCTGCTACGGGTTATTCCGTGGAATACCACAGTAGTCCTGTTCGCTCTGGCGGTCACTGCTGTGCTTTTGCTGGGTGTGCATTATTATATGGAAGGTCTAATTAGTATCGGAACATTATTTCTGATCTATCAATATACGCAGATGCTGAATGATCCGATTGAGATGCTTGGAGATCAGGTGCAGGAGTTTCAAAAAGCAAAATCCGGCATGCTGCGCTCCAGAGAGCTGTTGTCCATGCAGAGTGAGATTGAAGAAGGCACAGAGGAGAAATTGCCGGAAGGACCTCTTGGTCTGGAATTCAGCCAGGTGCACTTCAGTTATAACCAGGATAAACCGGTATTGCACGACATTACTTTTGCTATTAAACCTGGTGAACGCCTAGGAATCATCGGTCGCACAGGTAGCGGTAAATCAAGTCTTAGTCGTGTTCTTCTCCGGCTGTACAATCTGGATCGGGGTACGATCCGTGTAGGTGGAACGGATATCACAAAGCTTTCGTTACAAGCACTCTATCGTCGGGTGGGAATGGTGACACAGGATGTGCAGTTGTTTGATGGCACGCTGCGTGACAATCTGACCCTGTTCAATGGAGATGTATCGGATCAGATGATCAAGGAGACGACGGATCGCCTTGGACTTAGCCAATGGATTAATTCACAACCAGAAGGACTTGATACGTATCTGGCAGCAGGTGGAGCTTCATTGTCTGCAGGGGAAGCACAGTTATTTGCCTTAACCCGCGTATTCCTGACCGAACCGAGTCTGGTTATCTTGGATGAGCCTTCATCGCGTCTAGATGCTGCGACCGAGGGAATGCTTCAATCTGCAATTGACCAGTTAATGAAACAATCCACCGGAGTCATTATTGCTCACCGACTGGCTACACTGGAGAAAGTTGACCGGATTATGGTGCTCGGTGATGGGAAGGTACTGGAATTTGGAGCGAGAGAAGAACTTGCCAGTAACCCGGCATCTCACTATGCCAGACTGCTCATTACAGGCAGAGAGGAGGAATTGGCATGACTGTAGCAGGATTTATAGGCCGTTTGTTTCGATTCAGGCCTTTGCTGTTTATAATCAACGGATTGTTATGGTGTATATTTCACTCCTTACCGCTAGCCATTGGTATTGGAATGCAATGGTTTTTTGATCGCACAACAGCGGGTTCAAACGACTACATGTGGCTTGCTGTGCCGCTAATCTTTATTGCTTTGGTCCGAATGGCACGGGTGGGCACATTTTTTGTAGCCTTCTATGCATGGGTTACGTATCTGTATCATGTTCAGGCGATTTTGCGAACCAACATGCTCGCAGCAATCATGCGCTGGCCGGGACGTAATCTTCCGGCTTCACCAGGGGAAGCGATGAGTCGCTTTCGGGATGATGTGGATGAAGTCGTCGAGTATGTGGAATCATGGGTAGACTTCTGGGGACGTCTTGTATTTGCTGTTGTGTCTATCGTCATTATGGCGAACATTAATTGGCAGATCACATTGGTTGCCGTGCTGCCGTTGGTGGTCGTTACCTTACTTAACAACCTGTCCGGAAATCGGGCTCGGAAATATGCACAGGTTAATCGAGAATCGACTGGGCGAATTACCAGTTTTATTGCGGAAACGTTTGGAGCAGTGCAAGCCCTGAAACTGGGTCAGGCCGAAGAGAATGTCTCTACACGTTTTAACCAGTTGAATGAAGATCGTCGCCAGGCTGCACTTCGAGACAATCTGTTCAAGCAGTGGATGAGATCGATGAATCAGCATGTTCTAAGTATCTGTACCGGATTGATTCTACTGATGTGTGCAGCTGAGATGAAAGCAGGTAACTTTACCGTAGGTGATTTTGCCTTATTCACCAGTTATCTGGCCAATATCGGATTTAGCATTTCACTGTTTGGTTATATGGTGTTTCAGCATAAAAGGCTCAAGGTATCCTATGATCGTATGCGTAAGCTATTCCGCCCAGGGGAAGAAGACCAGATCATGGATTCGAGGGAAATCTATCTGTATGAAGATCCCCCGGAGCTTGTAAGTGAACAGAGGGACCCTAAGGAGAAGTTGCAATCTCTTGAGGTGAATAAGCTGACTTATCAATATCCGAATTCTGCAAATGGCATAGAAGAGATCAGTTTCCGACTGGAACGTGGACAATTTCTTGTTATTACAGGACGGATTGGATCAGGTAAATCAACGCTGGTACGAACACTTCTTGGACTGTTACCCAAGCAAAAAGGGGACATTCACTGGAATCGAGAAGCTGTTGATCCAGCCACGTTCCTGATGCCGCCTAGAGCCGCATATACCCCGCAAGTGCCAAGACTGTTCAGTGATACGTTGAAAGAAAATATCGTCCAAGGCAAACAGGGGAACACCGAGCAAGCGCTTGAAAAAGCCATTCGTCTGGCTGTGATGGAGAAGGATATCAAACATTTGGATCAGGGGCTTGAGACCCCGGTTGGTCCCAGAGGGGTGATGCTGTCAGGCGGGCAGATTCAGCGCGCGGCCACAGGACGCATGTTAATGACGGAGGCGGACCTGTTTATCTTTGATGACCTGTCCAGTGCACTGGATGTGGAGACAGAACAACAAGTATGGGAAGGGCTGTTCCAAGAGCCGGATGTCACCTGCATTGCAGTTTCTCACCGCAGGGCAGCACTTTCCAAAGCAGATCACATTATCGTGATGAAAGATGGACGCATTGAAGCCGAGGGAAGTTTGGCCGAATTGCTTGCCACCAATGAAGAGATGCAGCTGCTGTGGCAAGGGGAACAAACCCCCGCCAAAGTTGGATAGCTTAAAAAATTTAGAAAAGATAATAAAAAAACAAAAAAGCCTTACAGACGACTCCTTGAAAGAGGACAGTCTGTAAGGCTTTTTATCGTTATAACGAGTGGAAAGATGGAATATTATTATCTCATCATCTGAGCAATCAAGGAATACGCAATGATGACCAGGAAGATAATAGTGATATGGTTAATGGAGAAGATAAACATCCGTTTGGACCATTTCTCTGTTTCTTTCTTGTCAAAGGTAGCCACACTGAGAATGAGCCAAGCCAAGCTAACCAGAAATGCCACAATAGCGACAAATGGACTCATCGGCCAGAATAAAAAGCTGGAGATCAGTAACAGTACCAGATACACGTTTGTCTGAATGTATGTCCGTCTGATGCCTTTAACAACGGGTAGCATCGGAACACCAGCAGCTTTGTATTCGTCAAAACGACGAATCGCAATCCCGTAGAAGTGAGGCATTTGCCATAAGAGCATCGTAACGACCAATGCCCAGATCTCGAAATGACCCAGTTCCGGTGAAATGGCTGCCCAACCGATGAGTGGAGGCACAGCACCCGAAAGACTTCCCACTTCCGTGTTGTAGATCGTTGTACGTTTGGTCCACATCGTGTAAGGGAACACGTAAAGCAACAGACCCAAAATACCAAATACAGCAGCGGATGGGGAAGCGATGTACAACATGATGCCCCCGATGATGGTGATTGCAATACCGAGAATCAGACCCGACTTAGTATCTACGCGTCCCGTAACGGTAGGACGTTTCTTCGTACGTTCCATGATCGCATCAATATCACGATCATACAGATTGTTAAACACCCCTGCAGCTCCAATAATGAGAGAAGACCCAATAAAGGAAAGGATGATTGGTACAATATTAGCTAAGATTGAAGCATCAAATACATATAAAGCCAAACTTAAACCCGCAAACATGGCGATCAGGTTGGACTTGATGATTCCGATTTTGATCGTATCGAAGAATACTTTCGGAATCGAGCTATACTCCAGGCTGATATTGGTCTGTGAACCATTGTTCAATGTTTTCAAGAACTCACTTCCTATATCTATACTTATATATTATGTCGCTATTATACCATTCAATACACTATGTGATTTAATTAACGTTTTAGTATTTAAAATAATGTCATTTGATTGTGAACAATTTAAAAACAAGGTTTTTTTTAATTGTTAAATAATTATTTCTGTGTTACAGGAGAGAATCAAAAAATCAGGGTATAACAGTGATTTAAAGTTTGTTCTGTCATTGTAGTGTAAGTGTAAATAATCTTTTATTCAACTCACACAGGCTGGATTGAAGAAAGTAGTTAAAGATATATGTTGCAAAATGATTAGGTTTTGTTTATTGTAGACATAAGATATCTTTAATAGTTATGTTTGAATGTGTGCTTGTAAATCTCCGATATTACTTTCTTAAGAGAAAGCGGAGGTTATTTTTAAAGCTCAATTAGAGATATTAAATGTCTGGAAAGGGTGAATAATTTGAGTAATATGAATCAACGCTTGGATGTACTTATTATTGGTGGAGGACCAGCGGGGCTTAATGCAGCCCTAGTACTCGGCAGGGCCCGCAAGAACGTTGTGGTCATTGATGATGAGACACCGCGTAACTGGGTTACAAGGGAGACTCATGGGTTTGTGACAAGAGATGGGGCAAGTCCACGTGAATTCCGGAAAGCTGCCAAAGAACAGATTGCAGCTTATCCCTCAGTTCAATTTGCATCCGATACGGCAACAGCGATAACAGGTAGCGATGGTGATTTTGTAGTTAAGACTACTCAGGGGGCAAGTTATCGCACGAAAAAGATTTTGTTTGCGGTAGGTAAGAAAGACCTTCCCTTGGATATTAACGGATTAACAGAGGTTTACGGTAAAAGTGCGTTTGTGTGTCCATATTGTGATGGATGGGAGTTAAGAGACCAATCGCTGGTCATCATCGTTAGTGGAGATAAGGCATTACATATGGCAAAAGTCATATCCGGCTGGACAGAACGTTATACGATCTGTACGAATGGATCAGATTCCTTAACTGATGAGCAGCGTGAAGAGCTGAAGCAGCATCATGTTACTGTATTCGATGCACCGATTCAATCCATTAACTCTGAAGAAGGAATGGTACAGCAAGTTGTACTGAATGACGGTACAGCGATTCCATGCACAGGAGTTTTCTTCCAACCGAAACTGTTTACCGGATCAGAACTGCCCAAGGCCATCGGCTGTGAAATTACAGAGTCAGGAACGGTTATCGTTGATGCTTCCGGCAAAACATCCGTAGCGGGTGTATACAGTGCTGGTGATGCAGCATCCGAGATGTATCAGGCAATCACGGCTGCGTCTCTGGGGGCATTGTCTGCGGTAAGCATTAATAATGAATTGAATTTCGAGAAGTGGGATGAACCACGTCATCATTAGAATAAATTAAAAGCGTCATAAAATCATAGTGTCATTGGTTCATACAGTAGGGGATTGCATATGCAATCCTCTATTTGTTGTTATCAACTTAAACGTTGAACGGTTCAATTGAAAGTAATTCAGCCGGAAGAAAATTTGATATTAAGTTAAATGTGGTTTATTGTATTATCAAATGATACATATTACTATCATTTATAAAATCATCAAAGGAGAGATCACTTATGAATGAAAGCAGAACAGCCATCATATGGCTAACGAATACCTTGCTCCACGGCGTACAGTTAAGAGGTGATCATCATGAGTGATGCAACTTACATTCCACAGCCCAAAATGTATGGACCACTTGGCAATCTGCCTTTGATAGACAAAGATAAACCAACACTGTCGCTAGGTGTCCTGGCTGAACAGCATGGACCAATATATCGACTTACCGTTCCCGGTTATTCCGGTTTAATCGTATCTGGACCAGATCTTGTCGCTGAGTTGTGCGATGTGTCCCGTTTTGACAAATATGTATACAATGAACTCGAAAATGTACGTGCCTTTGGAGGCGATGGTTTATTTACAAGCAGAACATCAGAGCCCAATTGGAAAAAGGCCCATAACATTCTGCTTCCCACCTTCAGCAAACAGGCCATGAAAGGTTATCATCCCATGATGGTTGATATTGCCGAACAGTTGATCAACAAGTGGGCACGCCTCAATTCCAACGATACGATTGATGTTGCGGATGATATGACACGCCTTACGTTGGATACCATTGGACTATGTGGATTCAATTATCGGTTTAACAGTTTTTACAGACAGGACCACAGTCCTTTTATTGAAAGTATGGTTCGGGCTTTAAATGAAGCTATGCAGAAGAGTTCACGTTTGAAAATTCAGAATCTGCTTATGGTGAAAACCAAACGACAGTTCCAAGCGGATATTCAGACGATGTTCTCTCTGGTAGATCAGATTATAGAGGAACGTAAAGCGAGTTCAGCACCCGAAGAGGTCGACTTGCTCGCACGTATGTTGAATGGCAAAGATCCGGAGACTGGCGAAATGCTGGATGATGAGAACATTCGTTATCAGATTATTACATTTCTCATTGCCGGACATGAAACCACGAGTGGTCTATTATCTTTTGCTCTTTACTTTCTACTGAAAAATCCGGAATCGCTTCAAAAGGCGTATGACGAGGTGGATCAGATATTGGTCAGTGACTCACCACAGTACGAGGAAATTCTTCAGCTTTCCTATATTCGCATGATTCTTAGTGAATCGCTTCGTCTCTGGCCAACAGCCCCGGGATTTGATGTATATGCGAAAGAAGACACCGTCATAGGTGGCAAATACCCGTTGAAGAAAGGGGAAAGTTGCAGTATTCTTCTACCTCAGCTTCACCGTGATAGAGAGGCATGGGGAGAGGATGCGGAGCTTTTCCGTCCGGAGCGATTTGAAGATACGGCGAAAGTGCCTCATCATGCGTATAAACCTTTTGGTAATGGGGAGAGAGCGTGTATAGGCATGCAGTTTGCTTTATATGAAGCAACACTTGTGCTTGGCATGGTCCTCAAACATTTTGAGCTGATCGATTATAGCAACTATGAGTTGGATGTTAAACAGACGCTAACGTTGAAGCCGGGAGACTTCCGGATCCAGGTGAAAGCGCGCGTGGCTTCGCAAACAAGGAATAAGTCGACCGTAACTGCGAAAGAGAAACCTGCTCCTGTTGTTCGTAAAAATATAGCAAGTGACAGCCAGAGGGGAGAAACCCTGGCCGTTGAAGCAGATGGTAAGCCTTCGCTCCTGGTGTTATATGGTTCCAATCTGGGAACGGCAGAAGGCATTGCCCGAGAGCTTGTGGAGAAAGGGCGTTTGTATGGAATCCCAAGTGAAGCAGCCACTCTGAATGAGTGGGTTGGCCGCATACCCCGCGAAGGTGTCGTTCTCATCGTCACTGCTTCGTATAACGGTAAACCTCCGCAAAATGCTACGGCATTTGTAGACTGGTTGAAGGAAGTAGAGTCAGAGGAAGCAAAGGATGTAAACTATGCCGTTCTGGGTTGTGGAGATCGGAGTTGGTCCGGGACGTACCAGAGCATTCCTCGATTGATAGATGAGAGGCTTGAGGAATTGGGAGGTAAAAGACTGTTATCCCGTGGTGAAGCCGATGCCGGAGGTGATATGGAGAAACAAGTCGAGGTGTGGCAGCATATGTTGTGGCCTCAGGTGTTGAGTGTCTTGGGGATTAGCGAGGAAGCAATCAAATCCTCCAAGCCAAGCGCCAGCAGACTTCAAATGGAGTTTGTCCGCGAGAAAACGGATATGCCTCTTGCACGAACTTATGATGCCAGCTATGCCACGGTTGTAGTTAATAAAGAGCTTCAGGCGCTGGGAAGTGGAAGAAGCACACGTCACATCGAAGTGTTATTGCCTGAAGGCATGAGTTATAGAGAAGGTGACCATCTCGGCGTGTTGCCTAGTAATCCGAAGCAGAATGTGGATCGGATACTCAGTCGGTTCGGACTACGTGGGGATACTCCGATCCAATTAACTTCGGACGTCAGCCATCTTACACACCTACCACTGAACAGACCCGTCAAGATTCATGAGTTGCTCGCTTATTGTGTGGAATTGCAGACACCAGTCTCCAGAACACAGTTGCAGGAGTTAGCTAATCATACGATATGTCCACCTCATAAGCGTGAACTGGAAGGCATGTTGAACGAAAACAGCTACAGGGATGATATTCTTGCCAATCGAATCACCATGTTGGACCTGCTAGAAAGGTATGAGGCGTGTGAGTTGCCTTTCGAAAGGTTCCTTGAACTATTGCCTCCGCTTAAGCCCAGATATTATTCAATATCCAGCTCGCCAAGTCTGAATTCCGAGCAAGCAAGCATAACCGTATCGGTAGTAAGAGAGCCAGCATGGAGTGGTAAGGGCGAATATCTGGGAGTTGCTTCATCGTACCTCGCTGGTTGTTCATCCGGAGAAGATATTCTGATGTTTGTACGTACACCTGAATCCGAATTTCATCTGTCCGAAGAGGTTGATGTTCCAATGATCATGGTGGGACCGGGGACGGGTGTTGCACCATTCAGAGGTTTCCTCCAGGCGAGAGCTGTTATGAAACAGAGAGGTTTGTCTCTGAGTGAAGCGCATCTGTTCTTTGGGTGCAGGAATGATTCAGATTTCATATATCGTCAAGAGCTTGAACAATACGAGCGAGAAGGGATCGTTAAGCTACACACTGCTTTTTCTCGTGCGGATGGCAAGCCCAAAACGTATGTACAGCATCTGATGAAGGAGAATTCCGAACAGTTGATTCACATGCTGATGAGCAAAGGAAAACTCTACGTATGCGGGGATGGAAGCCAGATGGCCCCTGCGGTAGAAGAGACTTTGCAACAAGCGTATCAGAAGGTGCAGGGAGCAACGGTGCAGCAAGCGAAGGACTGGCTCATTCAGCTTCAGGCCGAAGGACGCTACGTGCAAGACGTGTGGGCAGGTAATAAACGAACAGGTGAAACTCCTAAAACTGTGCATGAGGAGGTACATTAAGACGGAGATGACTCCAATATCTACTAATATACAGTCCTTAATATACTCAAGCTAACAAACAGCCGCTTAATCTGGAGCTTTGTCTCCAAATTAGCGGCTGTTATCATGATCTGACCATGAGCCGTCGCTCGGTTCATTTTCTCACTCCTGAACTGTTAGCGTTTACATTAAAATTTGAAATAAAAATGATTGACAGTCCTTATCTGAACGAGTTTAATTATATAGACCGATTGTTATAATTATTTGAAGGAAGTGGCTTTCGTTGAGTGAAAAGTCTAATGCTAGAGAGTCTATTGTCAGCACAGCAGCGAGACTGTTTTTTTCACAAGGATATCATGCGACCGGTCTGAATCAGATCATCAAAGAGAGTAGTACGCCGAAAGGGTCGTTGTATCATTATTTCCCGCAAGGCAAGGAAGAGCTCGCGCACGAGTGTATTCAAAAAGCCAATGAACAAATCTTGCAGACATTTGAGAAAACATTTGCAGCCCACGACAATACGGGGGATGCCATTCAGAGATTTATTCATGATTTGGCTCATGAAACAGAAGCAGCCGGGTTTACCGGATTTCTGCCATTCAGCTTCTGGGCAGCTGTGGAGACATCGTGTATTAGTCAGCAGTTGCGTATTGCATGTCAGGGTGTATTTGCAGATTGGCAGGATGTCATTAAGAAACAACTGATTCTGGATGGCGTTGGTGAAGAGAAGGCGCGGGAGACGGCACTTCTGATCATTTCTTTGATGGAGGGAGCACTGATTATCAGCCTGACGAATCAGGATAAACAGCCTCTGCTGACGGCTGCTGAGTATTTGTCGGTTGTGACGAAGAACGCCAAACAGATTCAATAATTTATACCAAGAGACAGAGAAAAAGAAAGTTCGATACGTTTGAGGAGGATGGGATCGTGGAGGTTTCCATGAAGGCTGATTCTGCACAGAATCAACAAGAAACAAAGCAATACAAGGTATTTCCGATTTTGTTCGCGATGCTGCTGAGCGGCTTTATTGGTCTGTTTGGAGAAACGGCATTAAACGTGGCATTGACGCCACTTATGGGACTGCTTGAAGTAGGACCTACAACGATTCAATGGTTAACCACAGGATACTTGCTTGTATTGGGAATCCTGGTACCGGTATCTGGAACGCTGTTACAGTGGTTTACAACCAGACAGCTGTTCACAACGTCCCTGATTTTCTCCATTGCAGGCACATTCGTTGCTGCGCTTGCACCTAGCTTCGAAATTCTGTTAGTGGCACGGGTACTTCAGGCTGTAGGTACAGCGCTGTTGCTGCCACTGATGTTTAACACGATATTGGTTATTTTCCCGATTGAAAAACGTGGTGCTGCCATGGGACTGATCGGTTTGGTTATCATGTTTGCGCCAGCAAGCGGTCCGAGTATCTCCGGTCTGATCCTGGCTAATCTGAGCTGGCACTGGATCTTCTGGATTTCCTTGCCGTTTTTCATTATCTCACTGGTATGTGGCTTGCTGTTCTTGCCGAATATTTCGAAATTGACCAAGCCCAAAATTGACATACTGTCTATTATATTGTCCACCCTTGGTTTTGGTGGTATCGTATACGGATTCAGTAGTGCAGGTGGACATGGGGATGGTGGCGGAGGCTGGACCAGTCCGGTAGTTGTTGCTACTCTCGTTATTGGTGTGTTGTCCTTGCTGTTATTCAGTATCCGTCAGTTGAGAATGAAACAGCCAATGATGGATTTGCGTGTATTCAGATATCCGATGTTTACTGTCGGTTTGATCCTGGTCTTCATCTGTATGATGATTATTTTGTCATCCATGTTGATTCTGCCGATGTATCTGCAACAGGGGATGGCTGTCACGGCACTGACTGCAGGATTAGTCTTGTTGCCAGGTAGTCTGTTAAATGGATTCTTGTCTCCAGTCATGGGACGTTTATTTGACAAGTTTGGTCCTAAATGGCTTGTTATTATCGGAATGTCAATCGTGGCGATTGTCCTGTTCTTGTACACGGGTATTGAAGCGACGACTTCCCTTGGAACGATTATTACGCTGCATGTATTCATGATGGTCGGTATCTCGATGATTATGATGCCTGCACAGACCAATGGTCTGAATCAACTGCCACCTGAGTACTATCCGCATGGTACTGCCATCATGAATACGTTGCAACAGGTATCCGGAGCAATCGGTACGGCTGTTGCGGTAAGTATACTGAGCGCAGGACAGTCCAGCTTCTTGAGCGGTGTGGCGAATCCGGAGAGTCCGGAGAATAAACTGGCTGGTTTCACATCAGGTATACAGAATGCATTTGTTTTTGCACTGGTTCTGGCGATCACGGGTCTGATTACTTCAATCTTCGTGAAGCGGGTCAAAGTTGGAGCTCAAGCTGGACAACAAGGTCCTATGCATTAATCCAATAACTAACAATAACAATTTGATATTGTATCTGAGCGATGTGTCCCTTAACTTTAAGGACGCATCGCTTTTTTGCGTACTTATTCTATCTTTTTTGGTGTTGACGTGAAACGGGTTACAGCCTTTAGAGTAAAAATGTAGCCGGAATACAGCGGTTTAAAGAATGAATTTCAGAGCAAATACTTCATGTTCCGGCAAAATTGTATATGTTCATACTAATATAAAAGGGTAATATAGAATGTAATAGTACAATTTTTAACCAATTCGAAAACGGTTTATATTTTATTTTTAATCAAGGAGACTTCATTATGATCATCATCAATCCCATTGGTAATAACATTGAACAGATGCTGTTGCACTACGAAAAAAACGGCCATCTCACTCTACAGGCATCGCTTATTAGTAATAGCTCGGTTGTATATAGATTGCAAGACTATTGTCTCAAGGTATATGCTTCACGGGCAAGATTGGATGGGGAGATGGAAAGTGAGGCACTTAGGGCATTGCAGAGTAATTCTTATGCACCTAAATTGTATGCGTATTCACCAGGGGAGTACACCCTGACAGAGTGGATTGAAGCATTCAAACTGAAAGAGTACCGTGTAACCTATGGACACATTCCTCCCAACTTGATATACGATATGTTTACGACGGAACTTCAGCAGATTCATGTTGGATATTGGGACTGGGATGTCATCCGTTATGAGAATCTGCTCTGGACCAAGACAGGTGATGTGAAAAGAACGAACTTTTGGTTGTGTGAGCCTGTAAACTCCAGACGTGAGAACTTATATAACCAGGTCATTCGAAGAATTGATAACATCTACAATGGCGATCGAACCGAAATGGAGACGATGAAACAGTACTTTTATCGTCACCAGTTGACTTCATTAGAGATCGAACAAGCTTTCAGCGATTTCAGGTCCCAACGGCCAAGACTGGCGATAGCACAATAAATCACATAAAAGAAACCCCAAAGATATTAGAGAATCTTTGGGGTTTCTTTTATGATATAACATAGTCTTACTTTTGCAGAGTGTACGTTACTTCTTCACCAGGGTCAATATCTCTTCCGCAACGAGGTCAGGGCGATATTGATGGATGTAATGATCGGTATCTTTAATGGTTACCTGTTTAGAATCATCTGACCAAGATTTGAATTCTACTTGGGATTTATCCCATTCGGGTTCACTTGCACCAAGGTAATCAGCCGTCAGTATGGTGAGTGGAAACGGTAAGGTTTGCTTGTGATCTACAACTACTTTGGCATTGGCAGCTATTTCACGTAATTCATCCAACGTGTTCACATTACCATAGTTGTGCAACAGCGCAGTTGTATCCAATTTTTTCAGATCATCGGTTACAAGTTTCAGTTCATTACGATTGGCATTAGAAGTTTCGACAACCATGTCAGATTGCATGGAGAGGCGGAATAGTCCGGTTTGGATACGGAATTTATTCGCAAAACCACCAATTGTGTCTGCCAAAGAGTCATCGTCATTCGAATAATATTCTGGGCTTCCACCATCAATCATGACGATACCCTTGACGAGATCCGGGTATTTTTGTGCGAAACGGATGGTCTCCAGCGAGCCGAGTGAATGTCCAACTAATACATAAGGTGGCTTCTGTCCAGATACCTGCAACAACTCGTGTAATTCTTCAGCTACGGTATCGACATCACGTTTCTTATCGGTCTGATCGCTATATCCATAGCCAAATCGGTCATATACAGCGAATTTTGTGTTGGGAGCAAGCTTTTCATATAATGGATAATAATCTACATAGGGATTAGCGGTCCCCCAGCCAGAGGCGAGTACGACTGTTACATCGCCTTCTCCACCAGTATATAGATGCATATTGTCTCCATGGACTTCGTACAGCTTACCAGGGGGGACGAGTGTTTTGGCATCCTGCCTTAAACCCACTTGTTGGTAGATCACGCCTGTACCCAGAAGCAACAGAATTACCGCGAGGTCAAATATCAAAAACTTAACTAATCTTTTGCGCCATTTCTTCATGTTCTCTCACATACTCTCCATGTATTTTCTCTATCATATATGCCCAATCTTATAGGAGAGAAAACAGAGTCTTAATTCTATCTTAATTAGCCGAAAATTGAATATCAACGGCCAATGAATTAATATATAGCTACGATATGAATAGTTCTCTTCCAAATGTTGAGACACAGATTGATTATATAGAACAGAAGGTATGTATAATGACAAAATACGAAAATCAGCTCCCGACATCAGCAGGCATGAACTTCAAGTCCCTGATCAGCATATTGAGAGATTCCATGCGTGGCAATGTAGAGCGGAGGCCAGCGGGCGTAATGCCTATGGAGATATGTGAACCCGCTGAAACCTTCAGTGCATCCGATAATCCACAGGTTACATGGTTCGGACATTCGGCTTTTTTGCTTGAAATTGAAGGGCACAGATTGCTCTTTGATCCGATGCTGGGCAATCGTCCATCACCCGTATCCTGGGTGGGTACCAAACGTTACAGCACCAATCTACCGATTCAACCGGAGGATTTCCCAAGGCTGGATGCAATCATTATATCGCATGACCATTATGATCATCTGGATTATGACTCCATTCGCAGATTGAAGGATAAAACAAAGCGATTTATCGTGCCGCTTGGGGTACGTCGTCGACTGATTCAACTGGGTGTGCCTTCGGAACAGATTACCGAGCATAACTGGTGGGATGAGTTATCGTTCAAAGGTCTAACATTGGCTTGCACGCCAGCAAGACATTTCTCTGGCAGAGGATTATTCGACCGTAATTCTACCTTATGGTGTTCGTGGGTTATCGCTGGACAACATACGAAGGTGTTCTTTAGTGGCGATAGCGGATATGGTCCTCATTTCAAGGAAATTGGCAGTAAATATGGTCCATTTGACCTGACGTTGATGGAATGCGGGCAATATGACGAGCGTTGGTCCAATATTCATATGATGCCGGAAGAAACGGTGCAAGCGCATTTGGATGTAGGAGGTAAGTTGCTTATCCCGATTCATTGGGCCGCATTTACGCTGGCCTATCATGCCTGGAATGAACCGGTTGAACGAATCACGAAGGCTGCACATGCTTTGAAAGTTAAGATTGCAACTCCCAAAATCGGCGAGAAGGTTGTGCTTCATACGGAGCATTACCCTACACATCCATGGTGGAGACCGGAATTAGGATAAAAAAATAAAAGCGTTCAGCTCATTGAATGAGTGGACGCTTTTTCTATTACATTTTACATAAGGATTGATAGTGCACTGTAAATTAACAACATACCCATGACGATATTAACAGGACGCTCGTATCTTAATAAAAAGCTCTGGAATAACATGCCACCGAACGCCCAGGTCATATTGGCACTAATACCGATGAAGGTGAGCAGCAAGGAAAATACAATTAAATGAACATGGGACTGCCCAAGAGGCAGAACAAAAACGGATATGGCAGTAAGCCCATACAGAATGACTTTGGGATTGATGAATTGCAGGGTGAACCCAAATAGAAATGAATAATGATTAACCTTGTTTTCTTGCGAATCTGCAGGTTTACTTCGCATGATTTTGAGCGCCAGATAGAGCATATACACACACCCTAACACGTTCAATACGGGTGCGATCCTGGGAATATATTGATGAAGAATAAGGTTGAAATAACTGGACAGAAACATAATAAGCAGGCAGCCGGTTGCAACTCCACTAATAAACGGAAGGGTCTTGAGGAACCCCTGATTTCTGGCATGCGTCATGGAAATGATATTGTTGGGTCCGGGTGTAAATGAAGCGATGATTGCATAGGTCACTAAAGGTATAATGTTCATGGTTCCTCCACGTTTTCTTAGTTGTGTGATATAATGACCTTAAATGTACGCTATAGCGTACGGTCTTTATTATTGTACAACATGTACGTTATATAGCACAATGTAATTATAAAATGAGGAGGATGTATTTTTGAAAAACATCAATAGTATTCTTGCTCAGAACCTGAAACAGCTTAGGGAACAAAGAAAACTCAGTCTGGACAAGGTCGCCGAAATGTCTGGTATTAGCAAGACTATGCTTGGTCAGATTGAACGTGGTGAATCCAATCCATCCATTGCAACCGTATGGAAGATTGCTAATGGCCTGAAAACCTCCTTCACTGCTTTGATCCACGAGCCGAAGTCAGATACTACCGTTGTGACGGGCGATGATATTCAAGTATTGATGGAGGATGAGGGAAGGGTTCGGATCTATCCGCATTTTCCTTTTGAAGAGGGTCGTCGTTTTGAAATATATATGATGGAGATGGACCCCAAGTCTGAGTTGAAAGCTGAACCGCATATCGAAGGTACGGAAGAATTTATTACTGTTTTTGAAGGGGAAGTTACGATTCGGGTAGGGACGGAAGAATATATGGTGAACCAAGGGGAGTCGATCCGGTTCCGAGCAGACAAGCCCCATGCCTATATCAACTCCGGTGCTAAGACGAACAGATTAAACATGGTTATTCATTATTCGAAGTGAAATGCAAAGATCCAACTGTGAATGTAACGAACGATGAACGAATGGATGCATTCATTATTCGAAGTGACAATAAAGCAGCCTGATGTAACGAACTGCATCCATTTGTTAGTCATGTCTAACAAATGGATGCAGTTCAATACATTGGCTGCTTTATTGATGTGTGCACTATGGAGCCCCCAACCTCTAGCGAAGGGGACTCTAACTTATTGCTTTTCTTTAGCCTGACGCTGTATTTCCTTGGCTGTTAATGCTTTATCATACACTCTTACGTTATCCAGACTGCCTTTGTAGAACGGATCAGACGTATAACGACTCTTGCCTACATAAGCTTCCGTTACCTGCAGATCTTTCGGGTTAAAAGTAATCTCAGAGCTGCTTGCAACCGATGTACCATTCACATACAGAGTACCCACATCACCCTGAAGGGTTACAGCGACATGAACCCACTCTTTGGAAGGCAGTGGATTAGCTGCAATCAGGCTCTGATCCCGTCCCTCATTATGAATGGTGAATTGTAATGCTCCATTATGCTGGGAGGGCGTGAGGAACATATGCCTCGTTAAACCATTTCCAAAGTCGAAAATACGCTGCCAGGACCCGCCACCATCCCAATTGACCCAGGCGCTAAACGTGAAATCCATTGTATCTGTAATGAGTCCAGGTAACTGAATGTAACTGTCTGTCCCATTGAATGTAGCAGCCTGATTTTTGCCACTAGCAGCAGAACTGACCACGTTAAAGGCTTGTCCGTGATATTCGTTTTTGCTGTAATCCTGTGCGACTTTGCCAAGTTTCTTATGTTCAAAAGTATACTCCCCGAGCAATGGGCTTACCGCTTGCTGTGGAATGATAACGTTAAACGTTTTGGAGCTTACCGCAGTTCCTTTACGAATCGTTGCGGTTAATTTCACTTTGGCATCGCCCTTACCGGCGCGAGGTCGCTGTACTACACCTGTAGTGGATAGAACCGAAGCATTGGAGCTTTTCCACGTAATCTCTGCATCACTTGTTCCCTTGGTAGGCAGAGATAGGTTGAAGAACACATGATCCGTACTGCTAATGCTCAGATCCTTCTTTACCGCATCTACAATGTCCTGATCACTCCGTTCAACACCTTGACTTCCCCAGATGGCTATCCCGGAGGAGGAGAGGGCGCTAAAGGTCAGAAGCGTACTTTGAGATTCCGAATTCCATTCATGTGTGAAAACGCCTTTGTACACAACGTTATTCGAAGTGATCTGAACCTTGTTGTCTGTACCAAGACTCCATGTTCCTGTCACGGCACCATGAATCTGCCCATCTGCCGTGAACTGAACCGTCTGGGATGGCTTGATGTCCGCCGTGATGTCCTTACCATGATTCACCCATTGGTACTGACCAGCGATCTCCTGAGTTGTCAGTTGCGTGGTATCCTCTCCCAAAGCCGCATAGCGATACGGCGAAACAACGGGCCAACCATCTGCATTCATATGCATCTCATGCACGCGAACTTCATGCTCTTCGCCACGCCCTGGAAAGCGGGTATGGAAGATGAGAAATTGTTTGCCAGTCTCCGGATCAACATAAGCAGAGTTATGCCCTGGCGATACATAACCGCTACCTAGGCCTGTGCCCGGATCACCGATCTGTCTCTCGAACAGGAAGTTCCCCATCAATTTGACTCCAAATGGCTCAATAGAACGATCGTCAAACAACGGTTTATCCTTGTCCGCTTTAACGTTGATCATATCGTTTCCTTCCGCATCGAGGAAAGGTCCATCCGGTGTTTGGGAGCGGGCTACGCGAATGTTGTATCCTCCATCAGCACCTAGCCCACCGTAAGACAGGTACAGATAATAATAATCAGTTTCGGGACTGTAGAGCATATAAGGGGCTTCAATACGACTATGATTGCCTCCGGTCAGCTTTTTTCCATAACCTTGATTTGGCAGTGGTTTACCTGTCGTTGCATCCATCTCGAGAATGAAAATCCCTCCGGAATACGAGCCATACACCATCCATAACTTGCCGTTTTTATCATAAAAGACATCCGGATCAACCACATTGGGATGAATCGTTGCATCGTAAATGGTACCATCCTCACTGATCTGATCCCACATGCCGGATTTCAACAGAATGCCTTGATCCTTATAAGGGCCTTCGATATTGTCTGCGACAGCAATGCCGAGCGCTGATCGCGGAGAGTCCCCTTTACAAGCATTGTAGTACATATAAAATTTGCCGTCCGCCAATTGAATGACATCTGCTGCCCACAACGTATCTGTCTGCGCCCATTCCAGCGCTTCAGCGAATTCCTTGGTTACATTGGGGACAACAGGATTGTTATCCGTAACGCCGGAGGCGACCAGATCCCAGTTCAGAAAGTCTTTGGACTTAGCTACTTGCAGGTGTGAACCAAAAATATAAAACGTATCATCCACCTTAATGACAGAAGGGTCATGAACGGAAACATTTTTAAATGTTGGAGCAGGATTAGCGATAGGTGTGGTGGAACTCCGCGAGTTACCCACGGTTGCCCCTGAACCATTTGCGAACACCGAGATTGGCGCCAAAGTTGTTGCAGTAAGTAAAGTGGTGCTTAGTACAGAAATGTTAAGTACGCGAACCCAATAACGTTTCATACGTTTCCCCTTTCCTATTTCCCGGAATGAAAAATCAACCGATACTTGGCAGCACACGATAAAAGGTTCGGCAGACCTCCTTTGAGTATTTCATTATATCAAGCGCTTTCATTTGTTATATTATCAATTGATTTATATGTTTGTAAACCATAAATGTGATGTTTATAAGACTAAAATGAATAAATAAAGAGAGACGGGAAGAGCCAATAAAGGGCATTACATTCAAATAAACCAGTTGTCTTTCTCAAATTTAGGATTGAAATGGGGAGCGATGATGCGATATTATTACGTTTAAGAAATGTGTTTAACTATTTATCAATCATTTTATATTAATACGAATCAAAAGTGTGAACCGACAATTTCCAACTACATAGGAGGTAAGAACATGAGCACATATCAAAATCAATTAATTGCACAATACTCGTTTGAAGATACCGTTCAGATCGGGAAGGACAGCTCCGGTAAGGGACATGATGCTATAACCAAAGGCGAGATCCCGCCTGTGATATCCGAGTTGAAAGGCAGAACGGCGGTGACTTTCAACGGGGGAGCGAATGGAACTTCTTATCTGCAATTACCCTCGATTCTGCTTCGTGATGTAAGCGATAACACGGGAATCACGATTGCCACTTGGGTGTTTCTGGGCAAGGGGTCCAACGTGTGGGAACGCATTTTTGACTTTGGTAAAGGGGAGAAGGGACCGTATTTGTTTCTGACACGTCAGCTCTTGGGAACGTTATATGCTGGCGATAATCTGGTTGTCCACCCAAGTGGAGGAGTTGCAAGTGGAGAATGGCTGCATATTGCGCTCTCCGTGGCAGGTAGCCAAGAGGGAACGTTGAGCAGTGCGGGTCCGATTGTATATGTGAATGGGGAGAAGGCGGCAGACGGTTCGATCAGTCAGACATCCAGTGGCAATTATGCCAAATTGCGCGAATGGTTTGATTCGTTCACCGATCCTGAGAATTATAGCCAGAATTATATTGGACGTTCCCAGTATGCAGCGGATGTGGACTTTGCAGGTTCGTTATCCGACTTTCGGATCTATGGGGCAGCGCTCACCATGGATGAAGTCATTGAAGTGATGTGTGAATCACTGACAGACGAAGCGATTGTGAAGCTTGCGGCGGACAAGTACTTGTCCTTCCCCAACCGAATCATCACCAAGGATGTATCATTACCCGCAGACTTGCTGGGTGGTAAAGTGTCTGTTGAATGGAGCTCCAGTGCTCCGGAAGTTCTGTCTGAGAACGGAGAGGTTCAGGTGATCACATCAGCACAAGAGGTTACGCTCCGTGCGCTTCTGAACAGAGGTGATCGTAAGCTGAGCCAAAGCTTTGACGTGTCTGTTGTGCCAGCGCATCTCCCGCCTTACACGGTCACTATCCATGGAGATCAGAAGGTGGCGGATATCAGTGAAGTCATGTATGGACTTTTCTACGAGGATATTAACAACGCGGCAGATGGCGGAATCTATGCAGAGCTTGTTCAGAATCGATCATTTGAGTCTTTTGCATTTGATACGTACTCGCATGACTCTGGAGAATGTGGTTGTTCGACAGGTCGAAATCGTGAACCTTTGTTTGCCTGGTCAGGCGACACCGAGAAAATGCGCGTACAGCATACGGATGGACTAAACGTTCATTTTAACGTGGAAGACCCTGAAGTAAATGCTTATTATGTAACGGTTCAGGATGGGGCTACGATTCGGAATCGTGGATTCTCAGACTCCAACCAGCATTGTGCCATGTCCATCAAGCAGGGTGAATCATATGACTTTACCGTATGGGCAAAAGCAGAATTGGCAGGAACGATCACTGTTCAATTGCAGGATGGAAGTGACACTTCCATCAGTGATTCGGTAACGCTGCATGTTGAAGGCGGGAACACATGGAAGAAATACGGTTTGTCTCTGATCGGAACGGAGACTGTACTTGGTCAACTGGCACTTACGTTTGCAGGTGACATCTCCATCGATATGGTGTCCCTAGTCCCTCAGAATGTATGGGGAGCTGATCCGACAGAAGAGGGAATATCGGCTACGGCACATGCTAACTACACAGGTAACCCGAACTATCGATTGAGAAAAGATCTAATCCAGGCACTCGCAGATCTGCATCCGAAGTTCCTGCGTTTTCCGGGAGGATGTATCTCGGAGGGATCTTTTATCTGGGATAACGTATATGACTGGAAGGATTCTGTGGGTCCGGTTGAGCTCCGCAAAGAAAATTATAATGTCTGGGGTTACATGATGACGATGGGCCTCGGTTATATGGAGTACTTCCAACTGGCGGAAGATCTCAATGCCGCTCCGGTTCCAGTCATGGCTTGCGGTGTGTTGTGTCAGGCACGCTCGGATTATGCTCACCCTGCGGGTGGCGCTTTAAGGGATTATTATATCCGCAACTTTACAGATCTGATTGACTTTGCGCTCAGTACAGACTTTGAACAAAACGAATGGGCGGCTGTACGAAGCCAGATGGGCCATCCTGAACCGTTTGATCTTCGTTATCTGGGCGTAGGCAATGAGAACTGGGGCACTGAATTTTTTGCCAACTTCGAAGTATTCAAACGTTCAATAGATGACTACATGGAGCAGAACTATCCTGATCATGAGTTGCACATTATCTCGACGGTTGGTGCTCAGGCGGATGATGATGCGTACCAGGAAGGATGGAAATTCCTCAGCGGGAATCTGACCGGATCGGCTCAAGTTGCCTTTGCAGATGGCACAGAGGTGATTGAGGAGACGGTAACCTGGTATGAAAACCAGGACAATTATATGGACACCATTGCAGATGAGCACTACTACCGCTCCAATGAATATTTGCTGAATAACGCGGATCGATACAACTACTATGACCGGGCTTATCTTGAAGACGGAAGTATCGATTGGAAAGAAACATCCAAAGTATTTGTTGGAGAATATGCTTCCACGGACAAAAACACGCTGGCAGGAGCGGTCGCAGAAGCTGCGATCATGACTGGATTTGAAAATAATGCAGACGTTGTTCGTTTGGCTGCCTATGCGCCATTGTTCAACAAAGTACTAACGGACGGTACTTACCGCTGGACGCCAGACTGCATCTGGTTTGATGATGAAACCGTGTGGTATACACCGAATTACTATGTACAGCAGCTTTTTGCAAAATATGTAGGGGATCAGGTGCTTGAGACTTCATTCTCCACCTATAGCAAAGGCAAACCGTTGAATCTCATTCCTCGTGGAGGTATCGAGATTGCAACGGGTCATGCAGACATCGTGGTGAAACGAGTTACAGTGACGTCCAATGTGGATGGCAGTTTGATGTTTGATGAAGATTTCAGGGAACGTACAGAGCCTAGTGAGGCATGGAGACAGATTCCTGGATCGGAAGGATATACGTTAATCGAAGGGAAAGGACTCATTTTGAAGGCACAATCAAGTGGATTGAATGGATTGTATCTGCTGAATGCCGAATGGACCAACTACAAAGTTCACGTTGAGGCTGAAAGAATTTCAGGTGAAGATGGTTTTTACATTGGCGTGGGACTGACGGATATCTCACCTGAGAACAAGGATGTCATTGAGTACGCAATTAGTTACGGCGGGAACGCAACAGGCGTGAAGGTGTACAAACAAGGGATTGAGGGTTATACACTGGGAGACTATTCATCCAGCTCGGCAACAGGTAACCTGAGAGCGGCCAACTATGAACCACTCGAGAATGGAACCCATTATACAATCACGGTTAACTATGGTGGAGATACAGGAAAGAATCTGGTTTGCTCCTATACAGACGGACGTAATACCAGCAAGGTTCTGGATTACAAGCTGGAAGCTTACAACCGGGAAGTATTCCACTCTGTTACGAAGGACGCAGGGCATGTGTATGTGAAACTGGTCAATGCAGATGGTGAGGATAAATCAACCCGGATTTGCCTTCAGGATCTGAAGGTTAATGCTTCAGCCAGACTGATCACACTTACTGGAGAAGATCATTTGGTGCATATTCCGAATGTGAATCAGAAGAATGATGAGAAAGTGGTTCCCCAAGAACAGGAGATTACACTGTCGGATACATCGGTGGTCGTTAACTTAACAGCTCATTCAGTGAATGTATTGGTGATGGATATTCTGAATTAAATTCATATCGTGAACAAGAGACCGCGTTTATCGCGGTTTTTTGGCGTTCGAAATCTGTCCATTGATGATCAAAGAACGAAAAAATGGTACTCTCCTAAAGGAAGGCACCATTTCTTTGGGTCTGATTATCTGCGTTTTAATAACAGAACGCCACTGATTGCCGACGTTTTATGGCGATAGACCACTTTGAATCCAATATCATTGTCCAGCAAACAGTTCAGTGCATTGATTAGCCGTGCACCGGGAACCAGTGTGAATGTACATGGAGACGTATTACCAATCACGCGCACACTTTGGATTCTGCGCGCAGAACCAGGGACGAGGGGATTTCTTGACCAATAGATTAATACCAGATCCGGTTGCGGAACAGCATTGACACGAGCCATACTAATCATCTCTTTTCTATTAGATTCTCTATAGTAAATGACAATGTGATGTAGAAGGTGCTAGACAAAAGACGTCATGAGCAATAAATGGGGTTAACACCTTCCATTTATATCTAGTGCCTGTGGAATTCACATCAATTCATAGGTATAACAGATACTCATAAATGCATTTTCAATCCCATACATATATTCTGGAGGTGATTGGGATGAGCAAGGAACCTATGGATGAGAATAAAAAGATTGAGCAAAGAAATACCTTTCTTCGGGATAATAAAGGCAAAGAGATGTCTTCCAACGAAGGGGTTAAAATATCAGATGACAGCAACTCGCTAAAAGCGGGGGATCGTGGACCCACGCTGCTTGAAGATTTTCTGATGCGTGAGAAACTGTCTCACTTTGACCGGGAACGCATCCCGGAGAGAGTTGTGCATGCTCGCGGATATGGAGCTTACGGTGAATTTGAGTTATATGAATCACTTGAAGAGTTAACGATGGCTCATTTTCTTCAGAATCCAGGAGTGAAAACACCGCTGTTTGTGCGTTTTTCCGAAGTTGCTGGTTCCAAAGGGGTTAACGAGACGAATCGGGATGTACGTGGGTTCGCCGTGAAGTTTTATACTGAGGAAGGCAATTTTGACTTGGTTGGCAACAATATACCTGTTTTTTTCATTCAGGACGGAGTTAAGTTCCCGGATTTGATTCATGCGGTAAAGCCGGAACCTAACAATGAAATTCCACAGGGCTCTACTGCACACGACACCTTCTGGGATTTCATTGCGAATAACCAGGAGTCGGCTGCTATGGTCATGTGGATTATGTCGGATCGCACGATACCACGGAGTTTTCGAATGATGCAGGGATTTGGAGTACATACCTTCCGACTGGTGAACAATGAAGGCAAATCCAGATTCGTGAAATTTCATTGGAGGCCCGTACTTGGCATGCATTCTTTTGTGTGGGATGAAGCTCAAAAGCTAGGAGGTGCTGATCCGGACTTTCATCGCAGGGATCTGTGGGAGAACATCAATGCGGGCAATTTTGCCGAGTTTGAACTCGGAATACAAGTTTTGGAGGAAGCGGATGAATTCAAGTTTGATTTTGATATTTTGGATGCAACGAAATTATGGCCTGAAGAAGACATTCCGGTGCGAATCATTGGCAAAATGACGATTAACCGCAATGTCGAAAATGTATTTGCTGAAACGGAACAAGTTGCTTTCCATCCAGGGAACATCGTACGTGGCATTGACTTTAGCAATGATCCGTTGCTTCAAGGGCGACTGTTTTCTTACACGGATACTCAATTGGCGAGGGTTGGCACAAATTATCAGGAACTGCCGATCAATCGTCCGATATGCCCTGTACATAACAACCAGAGAGATGGAGCCTCTCGCTATACCATTGATCAGGGGAGAGTCGCCTATCATGACAATTCGCTTGCCAATAACTCACCTTATACTGTGCCGGGAACAAAAGGGGGATTTGTGACATATCCTTCCCCAGTGCAAGGTCTTAAAGAACGGAAAACGGCACCCAGCTTCCTGGATCATTTCTCGCAAGCACGTCTATTCTGGAATAGCATGACAGGCTTGGAGAGAAGCCATATTATTCAAGCACTCACGTTTGAACTTGGGAAGGTAAAGGATGTTTCCATTCGTCAGCAGGTTGTCAATATGTTAGGTCATATCAGCACGGAGCTGGCGACTATTCTGGCCGTGGAACTCGGAGTCAATGTACCTAACGTCCCTGAATCTCCAGTGACGAAGTCGTCACCTGCGCTCAGCATGGCAAATACGGTGTTTTCTCCCAAGACATTGCGTGTCGGAGTGATTGTTGGGGAAGGGTTCGATGGCCCGAGCACACAATACATTTTGGAAGAGCTTAAGGGAGCGGGACTTCAACCGGTCATTGTACATGAAAGACAGGGTGTGGTACGTGGAACAGGGAATGTGGAGCTCAAGGTGGACGACAGCTTTTTGACCGGCTCACCCTTGGTATATGATGGTCTGTTCATTGTTGGAGGACAGCAGGAAAACGATTATGTTCAGAAATACACCCGATCCTATGCGATCGAAACGTACAATCATTTCAAACCGATCGGTGCTACACCGACGGGTGCAGCGGTGATCCAGCCGGTCGGCATTATAGGCAAACCTGGCGTCATTGTGGAACAGCAGCCTGCGGCGTTTGCAGAGCAATTCATTCAAGCGATGACCCAGCAGCGCTTTTGGGATCGGACATAGCCACGTGGGATAAACTGGACATGGGAAGTTCATGCGTCTAAACTAGATAGACCAGACACACTAAGAAGGGATGCGCCGATCCAAACCATGTTGCAGAAATTCGGGTTTACACAATATGAAAGTCAGGTATACGAGGCTATATTTGCCCAGGATGAACCGCTTGATGCCACATCGATTGTTAATTACTCCAACGTTCCCAAAGCCAAAATCTATGAAGTGCTCAACCGTCTGATCGACAAGGGAACGGTGCTGACAACGATGGATGGGAAGAAGAAACTATATATGGCTGTGGATCTTCAGTCTATTATTCATAAGATCAAGGCTGATTTTGAGAAAGATATTGAGGAATTGAAGAGTTACAAAATCAAACGTACATTCACCGATGAACATATCTGGACGTTAAAAGATGAGTCATCCATCGCGTCGAATATCGAACAGCTTATCGAGGAAGCAGATTCATCGGTTCTTTTTCTGGCCTGGAATGAGCGAATGGAGAAATATCGTGAACTGCTGGAGCAGAAGGAAAAGCAGGGCGTGTACGTTGAAGTGCTTGCCGTTGGGGGAATGGAGACATCCTTAAACCGGATATACTCGTTGATTCCATTGCTTGATGCGCCGGAACCATCACAGCTGCTTATTGTGGATCATGAATATCTGCTGTTTGCCGGTGTAGAGCACGATTCATGGCGAGCGATCAAGACGATGTCCAAACCGATTGTTAAAGCGATGACTGATTATTTCTACCATGATGTTGCGCTTACTCAAATTACTAAAAAATACGGTGACCAACTGTTACAGGATGCTGAAATCGAGAAACTGCTCACCAGATTAATCTATTAAAACTATTCTCTTGGAGGATAGTTTTTTTGTTATATCTTTGTTTGAAAACAATCATGAAAATAGCTATTGAAACTTTCATTCTTATGGGTTACTATCGTAGTTGTAACTTTTAGAGGAGGATTCAAAAAATGAATAAGAAAGTATATGTGCTTGCTATCGCAGCATTTGTGGTCGGAACGGTTGAACTGATCTTGGGCGGAATTCTGGACCTGATTGCTACGGATCTTCATCTTTCCTTGGCGAAAGCCGGGTATTTAATCTCTATTTTCTCTCTTGTCTATGCGTTGTCTGCACCGATTTTATTAAATATGACGGCCAGATTCGAGCGTAAAAAAGTATATATGTGTACGCTGTTTGTATTTCTGATCAGTAATCTGATCTCTGCATTTAGTTCCAGCTTTTATATGCTGATGGCGGGCAGAGCACTCGGAGCCGCAACGGGTTCACTTATTTTTGTGCTCTCCCTGACCCTTGCAGCACGTATTGTGGAACCACAATATAAAGGACGCGCCGTGGGGATTATTACCATGGGAGGCAGTGCATCACTTATCCTAGGTGTACCTCTTGGAATCTTTGTAGGTAACTTGGCAGGCTGGCGTGAGGTGTTTATGTTGATCGCTATTCTCACAGCAGTGGTTATGGTGGCCATCTGGATTGCGATGGATCGTGTACAGCCTATTCCTGCTGTATCCCTGAAGAAACAGCTTACGGCACTGTGGAATCCAAAAATGTTGGCAATCCATGCTACAACTTTGCTTGTGCTTGCGGGTCATTTGACTTTATATGCGTATTTCACGCCATTCTTGCAAGAAACGCTGGGTGCCAGTGCGACGATGGTCACCTTTATCTATATGATGTTTGGGATCGCCGCTGTTGCAGGTGGAGGCATTGGAGGCATGTTGTCCGATCGTCTGCATCCTGCTAAAGCCATTATCATTGTGCTGATTCCCTTTATCGTAAGTATGGCTGTCATTCCGTTCAGTGTGGGATTGCCTTTGATCGCCTTCTTGTTGTTGTTAAGCATCTGGAGTGCACTGAGCTGGACCGTTACGCCTGTACAGAATAGTCTCATTATCAAAACGTCGCCGGAAACAGCCGAAACGCTAATCAGCACTAACTCAGGTATTGCCCATGCAGGTATTGCACTGGGTACCTATATCGGCGGCATAGTGATCGATCATTCATCGATTCTGAACACCGGATGGGTTGGTTCTGTTCTGATTCTGCTTGGTTTGGTGACTGCCATCTATGCCATTAGCGTTAAGGAAAAAACCGTTCAGGCGGTTGCTTAGAATAAAGAAATTAGACAAAAAGCTTGAACCTCTGCATTCCCATAGTCTAATGGGTGTAGAGGTTTTTTTGCTGTTTCGCTAGAGTACGCGTCAGTAGAATAAACCATTTTCATATCGAGCAAAACTTGCTTTATTCATACTAATCTATATAATTAAAAGAGTTTTTAAAAGTATTATTTAATGTTGAATTACATGATGTGTAATGAGGGAGCGGTGATCATGACTACGAAGACGGAAAAACAAAAAATGCTGGATGGCGAGCTGTACATGGCTTCGGATCTTCAATTGTCTGAGGACAGAGAGTATGCAAGGAAAATGACGCGGACGTTCAATCAAACGACGGAAACGGACGGTGAGCTTCGCACCAAGTTATTGAAGGAACTGTTGGGATCTACAGGTGAACATCTGGGCATGGAACCTAATATTCATGTGGATTATGGATATAACATTCATGTAGGCAATCATTTTTATAGCAATTTTAACTGTACGATATTAGATGTGTGTGAAGTTCGTATTGGAGACCATTGCTTAATGGGGCCAGATGTGCATATCTATACGGCTACTCATCCACTCCATCCGCATGAACGCAGTACGGGTGCAGAATACGGCAAGCCAGTCACGATTGGCAATAATGTATGGATTGGTGGCAGAGCCGTTATTAACCCGGGGGTTACCATTGGAGACAACGTGGTCATTGCTTCCGGGTCTGTGGTTACAAAGGATGTTCCGGATAATATGATTGTGGGCGGTAATCCTGCCAGAATTATTAGAGAGATTGAGCTTTAACTTATTTTAGATAGAAGATGGGAAGTGCTTACAAAATGATGACTGAAAAAGAAAAATCTCAATTAGGGCTCTTGTATAACGCCAATTATGATCAAGAGTTAATTGAAGAGCGTTTACATGCCAAAGGGCTTTGTTACGATTATAACCAGCTCCATCCAGGCAAGATCAATGAAAGAGAAGCGTTAATTAAGAAATTGCTCGGGAGAACGACCGATCGTTTCCTGATTGAACAGCCATTTGTATGTGATTACGGCTATAATATTGAAATTGGTGAGAACTTCTATAGCAATCATAATATCGTCATGCTGGATGGAGGCAAAATTAGTTTTGGAGATAACGTTTTTGTTGCTCCCAATTGCGGATTTTATACAGCAGGCCACCCTTATGATGTTGAGCAGCGCAATGAAGGTCTGGAGATCGTTGGACCCATCACGGTGGGCAATAATGTGTGGATCGGTGGCGGTGTGACAGTTCTTGCCGGTGTGACGATTGGAGACAATACGATCATCGGAGCAGGGAGCGTAGTGACCAAGAGTATACCATCTGGTGTGATTGCTGCGGGTAGTCCTTGCAGGGTCATTCGCAAGATAACGGAAGAAGACAAAACCAAGTACAGCAGGGATGTAGTGAAGAACATCTAGTGAAGAATAAATAGTGAACAACGTGATAGTCGCTAATGAGAGTGCCCGATGTGTATCATCGGGTGTTTCTTTTTGAAAATAAAAATAAAATCCCCAGACAGAAAACATGCCAAGGTATCGTATAACCGACACTTTTTCATGTGATATGTCTGAGGGATAGAAGAATGTATCTGTTACATTTGCTTAAAGATCCTTAACGCTGCAAACTTTTCCCGTTACTGCTGATCACTTCTTTGTACCAATGGAAGGATTTCTTGCGATAACGTTCGAGTGTTCCTGATCCATCGTCATGACGATCCACATAGATATAGCCATAACGTTTTTTCAACTGGGCAGAAGACGCACTGACAACATCAATGCAACCCCATGATGTATAACCCATAACTTCAACGCCATCTTCAATAGCTTCACCAACTTGAACCAGATGATCATTCAGATACTGGATTCGGTAGTCATCTTCAACTGTTTTCTCGCCGTCAGCACCCGTGATCAACTCATCAACAGCACCAAGACCATTTTCTACAATAAACAGTGGTTTTTGATAGCGGTCATAGAACATGTTAAGCACATAACGCAATCCTTGCGGGTCAATCTGCCATCCCCATTCACTTGCTGGCAGATAAGGGTTAGGTACACCCCCAAGAAGGTTACCTTCACCTGCGATTTGTTTCTCCGGGTCTGCTGTCTGACAGATACTCATGTAATAACTGAAAGAGATAAAGTCTACCGTATTCAGCAACATTTCCTCGTCGCCAGCTTCCATCTGAATCTCGATTCCATTTTCACGGAAGTAACGTTTCATATAACCAGGGTAGCGACCTCTTACGTGTACATCACCGAAGAAATAGTTGCTGTGTTCGAATTCCATGACTTTGATCATATCGTCTGGATTCGGTGTCAGCGGGTAGGTAGGCATACTGAGCATCATACACCCAATCTGTGCCGTAGGAATAATCTCATGACAGAGCTTCACAGCGGAAGCACTGGCTACAAACTCATGATGGATCGCTTGATACAGATCTTGCTTGCTAAGCTTCTCCTTAGGCGTGTAGATGCCTCCACTCATGAAGGGTGCTTCAAGAATCGAATTGATTTCGTTAAAGGTAAGCCAGTATTTCACTTTGTTTTTATAACGTTTAAATACGGCAGTTACATAACGCTCATAGAATCCAACCATTTTTCGGTTAACCCAGCCGTCGTATTCTTTGGACAAGTGAAGAGGTGTCTCATAGTGGGATAGCGTAACGAGTGGTTCGATCCCGTATTTGTGACACTCGTCAAACAGATCATCGTAGAATTGAAGACCTTCTTCATTTGGTTCCAGCTCGTCCCCTTTTGGGAAAATCCGGGACCAGGCGATGGAAGTACGGAATACCTTGAAGCCCATCTCTGCAAACAGTTTCACATCTTCCTTGTAGCGATGATACAGATCGATACCGATCAGTTTCATGTTATCTTCAGTGGGTTCTTCCGTGATTGGACCCATGATGCCTTTGGGAGCTACATCCTGAGTAGATAATCCTTTGCCGCCTTGATTGTATGCACCTTCAGCCTGGTTGGCTGCAATTGCGCCACCCCACAGGAAATTTTCCGGGAATTGATAGGTTTGATTACTCATGTGTATCGCTCCATTCATCAAATTGATTTTAAGATGATTCATATATGACATAAAAAAAGCTTAAACGTTGTAACGGGTTACACGTCAAGTTTTACTTTTGACCCAGATCTGAGGCATACTATTATTCTATAGTTCGTTAGCAAGAAGGGAGTCTCCGATGTCCAAGTTTGATGAAATTATGAAGCGGTCCGGTTACTCAAAAGCGACAGTATCACGCGTGATTAATCATTCTCCGCATGTTAGTGATGAAGCAAGACAGATCATAACGGATATTATGAAACAGTTGAATTATATTCCCAACCGGAATGCGGTATCTTTATCTACAGGGCAAACAAAGCAGATTGGAATTGTGACCTCTACCACAGGTGAGATCATTCTTACATTCATGAATCAATTTATTGATACAGCCATGGATTTTGGGTTTCAGACGATTATCTATACATCCCGTGGAGATCCGGAGATTGAATTGCAGGCGTTCGAAGATCTGCGCAGTAAACGAGTCGATGGGCTAGTTATTATTGCTTGTGTTAATGATCCTCGGAAATTAAAGGCTTATATGGAGTATGGGCCCATTGTCTCCTGGCAGCGAATGGGGAATGACGAGATTCCGTCTGTTGCTATGGATCAGGCAGAGGGGTATAAGTTAGCTCTGGAGCATCTGGTTTCGAGAGGATACACCCGAATTGCAAATGTATTTGGAAGGGCTGAAAGTTTGAATACCCAGAGCCGCCGTGAAGCCTATGAATCTTTCATGAAGAGCAGAGGGTTGCATGTGTGGACTGAAGCATATCAATATTCCGTATTTAGCTCCTCCGATGGCGAAGAAGCGATGCGAAGAATGGCTGAGGGGCCAGAACTTCCACAGGCCGTATTATGTTCCAATGATTATGCAGCCATCGGCATTCTTAGTGAAGCACGCAGACGGAAAATTCAGGTACCGGAACAACTCGCCATTGTGGGGTTTGATGATATCGAGCTTTCCCGTGTTCTTGGAATCACGACCATACACAATCCGATTGCGGAGCAAGCTACCCAGGCTTTCCATCAATTGTGGGCCGTATTGGGTAAAATGGAGTTGCAGACCGAACAGCTGACATACCAGCTGATTGAGCGTGAGACGACTTGAATCCATAAGACTGATGTTGGAATCTGATTTTATGGATTCAATAATTATTCAAATTTGAAGCATCTTCAAATCGGAGTCATACGTTATACTGAATATGAGCTTCAGAACGACATATCTGTACGGAGATGTGGCGTGAGATTTTTGTATCATGTTACAAGTTACATATTTCACAAACGATTAGCAGGAAAGGTGAGAATGGACTTTATGAAAACAGTGACAGGCCGATTCAGAATTGCGGGCATATGGGAGGGCGTATCCTTACTTTTATTGATTTTTATTGCTATGCCTCTGAAATATTTTGCAGATATCTCTTCCGCTGTAGCCGTAATGGGCATGATTCATGGTATTTTATTTCCTTTGTATCTTATTGCACTAGTGCATTTGGCTCTGGTCAAAAAGTGGAAGATAACACGTTGGCTGATGGGTGGACTCGCCGGTCTACTGCCGTTTGGTACTTTTGTATTCGAATCTTATCTTCGAAAGAGAGATTGGAAATAAAAATCAATAAGAATAAATGAAAGCAGGCGACTAATTCAGATGTTATCCGAATTGTCGCCTGTTACTTTCTGTACAAGTTCTACTTTACTGTACCTTGCTGACGATCGGACAATAAGCTGACTCCAATATCGCCTGAGGCATTCGACACAGGTGTATACGCCGAGAAGGAAGTAACAACAACCAGGGCAGTGAACAGAAATAAGAATGATTTTTTCATACCATAACCTCTTTCATATGGGGATATATTCCATTTGATTCTAACGCATATAGGCTATACTTGAAAAGAAAAAGTTTAAATGAGCAAGCTATTGAATGATTGAAAGGGTTGAGCTTCTATGAAAGATATTCATGAGTTAACATCCATAGAAATGGTTGAAGAAGTTATTCAACAACATGAATTGGTTTTTTTGTATGTATCTCGTCCAGAGTGCAGTGTATGTCACTCTTTACTCCCCAAGATCAGGGCGTTGCTTGAACCTTATCCATCAATATACCTCGGTCACATTAATGCTAACGACGTGGAAGAAGTTGCTTCCAAGTTTCTTATTTTTACCGTTCCAACAATGATCATGCTTGTGGAGCAGAAGGAATATATTCGAGCGGATCGTTTTGTTCGCTTGGAACGTCTGGAAGAGCAGTTGCAACAGATTCACTCCATGTATATCCAGGATGAGGAATAGAAAGCTAAAGCTTCATGAACGGCGGCTCATACATGAGCCGTTTTTTTTCGCCCTCAGTGGCATATAGCTATGAATAAAGTACATGATGTTTGAACTCGCAAATTAAAGTGTTGCCATGAAAACGGTTTTATGATAATTTAAACATTATAAAAACGTTTTTATAGTAAAGGAACAAAACTTATGGCAAAGATAACGATTAAAGATGTAGCAAGGGAAGCGGGCGTATCCATATCTACGGTCTCCAACGCCTTAAATGGTGTGGATGTCTTGAACCCGGAGACAAAATCACATGTTCTTAAGGTGGCAGAGCGTTTAAATTATGTGCCCAATCTGAATGGCAAGCTGTTGAAGTCCGGTCAAACCAAAATGCTTGGTTTTTTCACTACAAGTGTATCGGGTCCGTATTTCTATAAGCTGGTTGAGTCAATGTCTCGCGAATGTGATCGTCTTGGGTATGGTTTGAATGTATTTGTGACCAAGGATAAACACGTTATTATGAGTAATATTCTGGGTCGGCGGGTGGATGGTGTCATTATCTACGAAGAGCTTCGGATTGATGAGCAAGATATTATCGCAATGGAGAAAGACAAGATCAAGGCGGTTTTTCTGGATCGGGTCTATCAGAGCGATACGATGGGAAGTGTCATTTTTGACTCGTACGTGGCGGCTTATGAAGCTACCAAGTATTTAATTGGGCTGGGGCACAAGAAAATTGCTTATATTTCGGGTGTGGATACGATGTTTGACAGTGTGCAGCGTAGAGACGGCTATTTGGCTGCCTTGCATGAATACCAGCTTCCAATCGATGAAGATTACATTATACAAGGGTATTTTGAGGAGGAGAGCACGTATAGTGCGATAAAATCTTTTCTTCATTTGCACCCCGGCAAGCGACCTGATGCATTTCTTGCAGGGAATGACTTGAGTGCAATTGGCTGTATGCATGCGTTGAAGTCTGAGGGCTTTGAAGTGCCTCAAGATGTTAGTGTCGTGGGTTTTGACGATATTGATATCGCACAGTATTTTTCTCCACCACTCACAACGGTAAGAAATCAAATTGCAAGACAGGGTATCCTGGCAATCAATCAACTGGTGGGTATGATTAAGGAGAAAGAACAAGGGGCTGCGCAAAAATTGGCGGGTGAGCTGGTGGTTAGAGGTTCAAGCCATGTGAAGATCGACCGGAAAGACTACCGTACATAAGTTGACTCAGCTTCTTCTCCGGTCTTTTTTTACATAAATAAAAACAAAGGGGTTTTTTATGTCGAAAAATAAAAACGTTTTTATATAAATGTATGTATGATGGAGGGGAGTAAAAAAACGTGGATAAATTAGCCGTAGAGACATCAACAGGTAAAAATGCGATCAATCCCAATGGGAAGAAACCCATCGGACAACGGATTAAAGAATTCATAGTCGATTATTGGAGACAATGGGAGATTCAATCGATGATTATCCCTGGCATTATCTTTATGATTATTTTCTGTTATATTCCGATTTACGGTTTGACAATTGCCTTCAAAAATTACACGGTCATTGATACGCTGGCTACCGCTCCTTGGGTAGGGTTGGATAATTTTAGAATCATTTTGTCAGATAAATACTTCTGGGATGCAGTTGTGAATACGTTGGGGATCAGCTTTTTGAAATTAGGTATCGGGTTTGTCATTCCGATCATTCTCGCAATCATGATCTACGAGTTAAACAGCGGACGATTCAAGAAGTTTGTGCAAACGGTTTCATATTTACCTCACTTTTTGTCCTGGATCGTACTTGGGGGAATGCTGATCACCTGGTTTTCGACAACGGGGTTATTTAATCAGTTGTTACTTAGCCTGGGAGTGATCTCGCAACCGCAGAACATCTTGCTGGATGCAGGCAAGTATTGGTGGATTGCTACGTTATCGGATATTTGGAAAGAAGCAGGTTGGGGAACGATTCTGTATCTGGCGATCATGGCAAAGATTGATCCTACGTATTATGAAGCGGCCAAAATTGATGGTGCAAGCCGTCTTAGACAGATCTGGAATATCACATTGCCTAATATGAAATCAATCATAAGCTTAAATCTGATTTTAACTGTAAGCGGTTTATTAGGGTCGAATCTGGATCAGACGCTGGTGCTCATGAACTCCCAGAACCGCGATAAAGCGGAAGTCATCAATTCGTACGTCTACCGTATGGGGATGTCTCAGGGTGACTTTTCATATGCAACGGCCGTTGGCTTGGGTGTCTCCATCATCTCTGTCATTCTGCTCGTCACTGCAAACAAAATCACAAGCAAATTAAACGATAATCAATCTGTGTTGTAGAAGGAGGCATCCCGCGTGAATGGAAAGGTGGCAAAAGAAGATCTCGATAGTCGGATCTTTGATACCTTAAATATGATTTTGTTAATCATCTGTACGATCGTTATTCTGGTTCCGCTCTGGAATGTCATCATCTCTTCCTTTAGTTCAGGCAAAGCGTTGGCGGAAGGTGGATTCATCTTCTGGTCACCGGAATTCTCGCTGGAGAATTACAGAGCGGTATTCAATGATCAGGGCATCTGGCAGGCCTTCTTCATATCAGTTTCCAAAACAACGATCGGCGTTGTTACACATGTGTTCTTTTGTGCCATGGTTGGTTACGGTCTGAGCAAAAAGTACATAAGAGGCCGTAAATTATACGTTGCCATGGGTGTTATTACCATGTTCTTCTCGGGCGGTATGATCCCGACATACCTGTTAATCAAATCACTTGGCCTGCTTAACAGCTTCTGGGTGTACATTATCCCGGCGTTATTCAGCTTCTATGATGTCGTAATTCTGATGAATTTCTTCCGGAATGTTCCGGATTCGCTGGAAGAATCGGCCAAGATTGACGGTGCAGGGGATTGGCATATTTTCCTGAAAATCTTCATTCCACTCTCCATGCCTGCCATGGCTACAATTGCACTATTTAATGGGGTGGGGCAATGGAACGACTTTATGACAACCAAGTTATACATTACCGATCAGTCACTGTATCCACTTCAGATGATGTTGTATGAGATTATCGTGCAGTCACAGACACAATCCATGCAAAATGTCGGGGGTTCGGCTGTTATTGAAACAACGACCAAAGGCGTGCAGTTGGCCACCATTGTCATTACAACACTCCCTATCGTGCTGATCTATCCCATCGTTCAGAGATACTTTATCTCGGGAATGATGCTCGGAGCAGTCAAGGAATAGGAGCAACCAATACCCCATTTTGAGGAGGAACAAAAATATGTTGAAGTTGAATAAGGCATCAGGCAAAAAAGGGATTAAATTGCTCGCAACACTGCTCACAGCCGTACTTATGATTACAGGTTGCAGTGGTGGATCTGGGGGCTCAAGTGAAGGAAACTGGGTTTCCATTGAAGATCGTTATACGGTTGACCCGGAAAAGCCAGCTTGGCAGTTGGATAAAAAGGAAGAGGCTACCGACCTGACATGGTACGTCAATGCGGACTGGTGGAACACCGATTTTGGCAAGGACATTGTTACCAAGAAAATCAAAGAGGATCTGAACATCAATATTAAATTTATCACGGGTGATGATACCAAGTTAAACACCTTTTTCGCCGGTGGAGATATGCCTGACTTGCTGACGGTATTTGACTCCAATTCTCCTGTGGTACAAAAAGCTGCAACTTGGGCGATGCCGCTGAACGATCTGGCGGAAAAATATGATCCTTACTTCAATAAAGTTGCGGCTGCCGATACATTGAACTGGTTCCAATTGGCGGATGGTAAAACCTACGGTTACCCGAACTATTCCAATACGCAAGAGGATTATGATAGCGGTAACATTCCTGCCAAAACCGCATTTATCATTCGTAAAGATGTGTACGAAGCTTTGGGTAGTCCGGTCATTGGAACGCCAGAAGAATTCCAGAGTGTGATGAAACGAATTAAGCAAGAGTTCCCTGCGCTGATCCCGTTTGGATTCAACTCCATTGGTGAAGGAACGGGTTCACTCGGAGATACGTTGCAAGACTTCATTGGTGTTCCGCTTGAGAACGAGAATGGAGAATTCTATGATCGTAACCTGGATGAAGATTACCTCACGTGGTTGAAAACATTGAACACCGTGTATAGAGACGGCAATATCAGTGATGACAGTTTTGCCGATGATGGTACGGCTTTTGAAGAGAAAGTGAAATCGGGAAAATATGCAACGATGTTGCTGGATGGCACACCTCAACAGGGAGGAAACCTGCAAATTTATATGAGCGCCAATGAAGGCAAAGAATACGTCGCCATTGATGGGCCACAGAGTACCAAGGGCAATGAGCCAACCTTGAATCAGTCCGGTATTACAGGCTGGATGATCAACTTTATTTCCAAGGACTGTAAAGACCCGGCCAAGGCAATTCAAATCTTTACGTACTTATTGAGTGAAGAAGGACAGACGCTTATGAATTACGGGATCGAAGGGGAGACCTTCCAAACCAAAGCCGACGGTAGTGTAGAATTACTGCCAGCAGTGAAAGACATGCAACTGCATAATGCGGATCAATTTAAAAAGGATTATCGAATGGGTGAGTTTATGTTCTTCGGTCATGACCGCCACAAAGCACTCAGTGCAGATGCTTTTCCTGAAGCGATTAAACAGATGCAGGAGTGGGGCAAAGGCAAGCTGAAACCACACTTTATTCTGGAGAATATTAGCCCGGATCAAGGTACACCTGAAGCTCGTGCGTTGTCAGCAATCAATACGAAGTGGAATACAACACTGGTCAGTATGGTACGTTCCAAGGATGATGCCTCGTATGACAATGCACTGGCTTCTTACAAGTCATTTTTAGGTGAGAATCGTTGGGAAGAGATTGTGAAGGTACGCAGTGAAAAGATGAAATTGAACAAAGAGAAACTAGGCATTCAATAATAGAAATATGAAGGAGAATCTTATGACTACATTTAAAATGTACAAATCTACGGGTGAAGAAGATTTATTTGTATCTCTAACCCAAGATCAATTGAAACCACTGGATGCTGATAAGGAGACAACGACCATCCATCTGGATGATCAGCTAACGTATCAGGAGATGGACGGATTTGGTGCTTCTTTTACCGATTCATCTGCCTATTTGATCAACCAAATCTTGAATGAGGAACAACGGGATGAGGTCATGACCCGACTATTCCATCCGGAGAAAGGGATCGGGCTGTCAGTCATCCGTAATCCGATGGGCGCTTCGGACTATGCGAGAACGGTATACAGTTATAACGATATGCCCGAACAGCAGACGGACCCGGAATTAACCCAATTTAGTATTTCACATGATGAAGAGGATGTTATTCCTTTAACGCAAAAGGCGTTGGCATTGAATCCTGAAATGAAACTGTTTGCTTCACCATGGAGTGCACCGGGATGGATGAAAACGAGCGGATCGATGATTACCGGACAGTTGAAGGTTGAATGGTATCCCGTTTATGCTGAATATTTCGTGAAATACATTCAAGCGTATGGCAAGCATGGATTACCGATCCATGCCATCACACCACAGAATGAGGCGCTTTATGAACCAAGGCACTATCCCGGTATGTTGATGCCAGCCGAAGCACAAGCAGATTTTATCAAAAACCATCTCAAACCAGCCTTTGTGCAAAACAATATTCAAACCAAGATTCTCTGTTACGATCACAACTGGGATCAACCGGACTATCCCCTGACTGTACTTGAACAAGCGGGAGATGAAGTGGACGGCGTGGCCTGGCACTGGTACGGGGGCGATGCTTCCGCTCAAACGAAGGTTTATGAAGCTTTTGCAGGTAAAGAAGTGCATTTCACTGAAGGCTCAGGCGGGGAGTGGATTCCGCCATTTGAGCAAGCCTTCTCGAATGTGATGCGAACGGGAATCCACATTCTTCGTAATTACAGCAAGTCATTTGTACTCTGGAATATGGCACTTGATGAGAACAACGGTCCTACGGTCCCTGGCTTTGGACAAAGTACGTGCCGTGGCATCGTACAGGTGAATCAGCAAACAAAGGAACTTACGTATACACTTGATTATTATGCTCTGGCTCATTTTAGTGCTGTGATCCGTCCGAAGGCTGTTCGGATCGAATCAACATCCAGTTATGATGGAATTTGTTCTGTGGCTTTTAAAAATGCCGATGGTTCCGTAGCTCTAGTCCTCTTCAATGATGGGGAGAAGACGGGTAACATACAGGTTAAGCTACGCGACGATGTATTGATGAAGTTCCAGCTGGAAAGCAAGAGTGTCATGTCCGTATTGATCACAGATTAATAAATGGATGGAGTTATAACCAGGCTTCATCAGAAAAGAAACCAAAAGAAGCGATATCCGGAATGTACTCGGATATCGCTTCTTTTGGTGAAATTCATCTATTCAGGGTTATATTATACGGGCTGAATAGCGAGATGGGGTGTCCCACTACTCTCATCAACGAACAGTATATATTGGTTGCCAGCTGTCCCTGTTAAGACCAGACCGGGTTGACCTGCAACACCAGGATTGTAATATCTGAATTGTTGCAAAACGGGGAGGGAGACTGGAAGAGTAGGTTGATTAAGTGCCATTAATTGTGTAGCGGCCTTAACGCTATCTCCAGCTTCAATCACTCCGCCTACACCCAAATGGTTGACAATCGAGGAGCTGGCGTTGATTTGAAGGCTGCCTGTTATGGTCTGACTGCCATTGACGTTTAGATCGACACCAACGGTTTGATTACCATTAACTTGCAGATCTTGGTTAATGGTCTGATTACCGGTGACAAGGATGCTATCAAAAGTTGGCAAAGATATCATCTCCTATACAGTATTCATATATTCTATGAGGACAAGATCTGGAATGATCCGGGTGGCCACACATTATATACTTGGGATAAAGCCCCTTTTGCAAAAAAAGAGTTAGCGAAACACTATGTCATGCATATTGTAGGCAGAGAATGTTTTCGTATGGAACGGGAGGGTTTGCTATCCAAAAGAAGTCAAAAATGCAGGTTAAGTCCACGAAAAAGAAACGTTCAGTTCATGATGCGAACCGGTTATTCCTGAGACAGATGAATGTGGTTCTGAACAGGAAACTCAAATCCATGCGTAAACATATGGAAGTACAGCAATTGGAACTGAATCAGCAATGGCTGAAAATGATGCAGGTGGGAAGCATACCTACCCGAGAAGTACCAAAAGTGATCTATAAGGAGTTAAATGTGCTTCTTATCACTCCTTGTAATGACCGAGAAATGTCATCACATTGTGTCCTGATTGAACAGAGTCTGAAACATCTCGTGAGAAATGTGAATGAGATTAAATATATCGAAACCGTGTCAGCCTGTTTGTCTTCCTATGATGTTGACCTGATTATGGTTATCGGAAGCCGAGAAAACTTGCCGGATGAGAATATTACAGCATTAAGGACATCCACCGTGAAAAAGGCCATCTGGTTGTCTGCCGATCAACAAGTGAATCAAAGCGAAACTATTCTACCGATTTTTGATCACGTGTTTACACAACATTCAACCCAAATAAGCGATGATCAGCATCATATGGGAAGCACTGGTAGTCATGAACTGTTCATGCCACCTGATCCACATATATTCTGTCCGCAAGCTGTTCCCTCGGAGTACGAATCGGATGTTTATATCATCGGGGATGCAGAATCGGATGGCATCGTCAACGCTGTTGCCAAATCGGGTCTTTTGGATAACAAAAAGGTTCGGGTAGATGGAAAGGGTTGGGCACAGATCGGGGATTTCAAGCCTGTTCATACGAATGAAGCTCGTCAGATGTTATATAACGGAAGTAAACTGGTTATTCATCGTGGCGAATCAATCAAAAACGTGATGGAAATTGCCGCATGTGGGACGTTTCAGCTCATAGGACCATCTGTGAATCAGAGCAACGGGATTGACCTTAGTAACTTTCAACAATACAACTCTTGTGAAGAACTCACTCTGAAGTTTGAACATTACTGGCAGAGTGTTGATGCAAGGAGACTGGCCGCTAGCCATGCTCTGGCATACATGAAATATAATCAATCCCATCTACAAAAAACATTGCGACTGCTGGATATCATTTTCATATAAATCATCCCAAAAATCACAGGAGCGTAGGCTGCATCAAGTTGCTGCATTGGAGGAGTTCTGATTGAAGGTAATTGCTCTGCATCTGCCCCAATTTCACCGGATTGAGGAGAACGACCGATGGTGGGGGGACGGTTTTACTGAATGGACCAATGTAAGAAAAGCCACGCCTTTATATTCGGGTCATCATCAGCCTAAGCAGCCGTTTCAGGGGAAATATTATGATCTTTCCGATCCAGATGTACGAAATTGGCAAGCGGAAACGGCTAAACAACATGGCATTTATGGATTTTGTTATTATCATTATTGGTTCAAAGGCAAGCGTTTGCTGGAAAAACCAGTGAATGAAATTTTGGAAAGTGGGGAGCCTGATTTTCCTTTTTGCTTGTCCTGGGCCAATGAGACATGGACAAGAAAATGGGATGGGCAAGAATCCGATGTTCTCATGGCCCAGAACTATGGGGATCGAGAGGATTGGGAAGAACATTTTAATTATCTGGTAAAAGTATTTAAGGACAAACGATATATTCGAGTGGAAGATAAGCCATTATTTCTGATCTATCGACCAGCCAGTATTCCGCAATGTGAGGAAATGATTCAGTTTTGGCGTGAATTGGCTTTGAAGCATGGCCTGAAAGGGATTCATTTTGTGCAGACCATTGGTGGATTCCCTACATTTAATGGTCAGATCTTTGATGCGAGTATGGAATTTGAACCGCATTATACGTTTGCACATGGACATATGAATGGAATCTGGATCGAAATGAATATCAAGGGACAGCAGCATATTGCTGTGAATTACGACAAGGTATGGTCCTCCATTCTCGAACGAACACCACACCGTAACGGAGAAATTGTTTATCCAGGTGCTTTTGTCAATTGGGATAATACACCGCGGAGAGGTGTTGACGGACAGAGTACGCTCGGGGCCACCCCAGAGAAGTTTGGGCTGTATCTGTCCAGACAGATGGAACGAGCGAGGACGCTGTACAAAAGTGAATATCTTTTTGTTAATGCCTGGAATGAGTGGGCGGAAGGGGCATATCTTGAGCCGGATCAAAACTATGGTTATGCTTATTTGAGAGAACTCAAGAAAGTAACTCAGCATGAATCGAACAGAAACAAGTCTATAGGAGGGAGTTCCGAATGAGGGAACTCTCTCTTTGCTTTGAGTTTATTTATAGACCATGTTTCGTTGTAAGTCCCGTTTGTTGTTTGCGGTACTCCGTTGGAGTTAACCCTGTATGCTTTTTGAACTGTCTGGAGAAATAATACAAATCACTGAAACCGAGATGCTCGGCGATGGTGGTTATTGTGTTCGGGGTGCAGGCCAGCAACTCCTTGGCCTTATCGATTTTTTTGCCAGTAATATAGAGGATCGGAGGAACACCGATCTGCTGCTTGAAGAATCGAATGAAATAATTCGGATGCATGTAGGCGATCTGGGCCAGATCCTGAACCGAAATATTCTCTTCGATGTTGGAATCAATATAAGCCAGAATGGTGGACAGTTTCTCCATGACAGGCACGTTAATAAAAGAGATCTGATCCAGATCCAGATTCATTATATAGTGGGACAGTAGCTCGGTTAGTTTGCTCTTGGCCATCATATGGCCATAGACTTCATCGGATTTTGCATATGTAAGGATACTGCTGAAGATTGCTTGAATCAACTCAGGTTGATCTATCGTACAGATGTGTGGGAATTTCAGAATTTGGAACAGATTGATTCCCCCAACCTTTGCGCTAAAGTGACACCAATATTTGAGAAAAGGACGGTCATTAATGGCAGAGTAGGACTGTTGGATCCCCTCTGGCATTAAAATAAGTTGATTAGGTGCAGGGTAATACTCCTCATCCCCAATTTTGAGCCAACCTTCACCTTCGCATATGAAATAAAACTTGCTGTAATCGGGCGTGTAATCCAGATCCCGCCAATCCGTATCGCACCGATTGTAATTGACCATGAATAATTCGACTTGGAGATTGGACAGGTAGTTCGTAAGCAAAGTTTGATGATTCATACTTTTCATCTCCATACAAGGTTATTATTGTCCATCTAAAAGTTAGTGTTCTGCATGTCTATCTTTCAGCCGTAGCACTACAATACAACTACAGACAATAACAGAAGGGATGAGAACATCTCATGGACAAAAACGAATATTTGCAACATATTGAAGCAACGATTGAGAGCGGTAATTTCAAGGACAACTGGAGTTCGCTTAGCACCTTCCAAGTACCCGAATGGTACCCAAAAGCGAAATTCGGCATATTCATTCACTGGGGGCTATATTCTGTACCAGCCTATGATAGCGAATGGTATTCGCGAAATATGTACATACAAGGGACCAAAGCTTATGAACATCACCTTGAGGTGTATGGACCTCATAAGGACTTTGGATATAAAGACTTCATTCCGATGTTTCGTGCAGAGAAGTTCGATGCAGACGAATGGGCAACGTTATTCAAACAGGCTGGAGCCAGATATGTTATGCCTGTGGCTGAGCACCATGATGGTTTTCAGATGTACAAAAGCTCTATCTCTCACTATAACACATATGAAATGGGCCCCAAACGGGATCTTCTCGGTGAGATGAAGGTTGCATACGAGAAGCAGGGGCTGACATTATGCGTGTCGTCTCACCGCGCCGAGCACTGGTTCTTCATGTCTCACGGGAAGGAGTTTGATTCAGATATTAAGGAACCTCTGGAGCGTGGGGATTTCTATTGGCCTGCCATGCCTGAACCCAAGGATCACTTCGACTTGTATGACTCACCTCCAACCGAGGAGTATCTGGAGGACTGGTTGATTCGCTGCTGTGAACTGGTCGATCAATATCAGCCAAAGGTCTTTTATTTTGATTGGTGGATTCAAACGGTTGCGTTCAAACCCTATCTTAAAAAATTTGCTGCCTATTATTATAACAAAGGCGAAGAATGGGGCGTGCCTGTAGCTATCAATTATAAACATGAGGCCTACATGTTTGGTAGTGCCGTTCCGGATGTGGAGCGGGGACAGTTCGCTGAGCTTAAGCCCTATTTTTGGCAAACGGATACAGCTGTTGCTAAAAACTCATGGTGTTATACGGAAAATAATAACTATAAAACGGCTGAAGAGATCATTCGGGATCTCGTCGATATTGTAAGCAAAAACGGAAATTTACTGCTGAACATTGGACCCAAAGCAGACGGCAGCATACCGGAAGAAGATCGTGAGATTTTGCTGAGCATTGGCAAGTGGCTGGAAGTGAATGGGGAAGCGATCTATGACACGTCATTCTGGCGTACGTTTGGCGAGGGTCCGACAGAGGTGAAGGAAGGGCAATTCACGGATGGGGATACGAAGATATTTACGAGTGAAGATATACGGTTTACGTTAAAAGAAAGCGATCTGTATGCCACGGTTCTTGCCTATCCAGATAACGGGGTGGTGCAGATTAAATCCCTGAAGGAAAATTCTCACCATTTTCAAGGGGGCATTCAAGATATTCAGGTACTTGGTTACGAGGAACAACCGAAATGGGAGAGAACAGCGGACGCACTGATGATCACAACGACAACTGTGAAAAGTAATGCGCCTATTGTTTTCAAAATTAAATTGGACTAATCAACAAAGATAAATTAAATACTGTAAATATAAAAAGGGCGCATCTAGGAGTATTGTACTCATCGGATAGCGCTCTTTTGGTTGGGTTATACATAAGGCTGACTTCCATGCAAAATCCTCTTCATGATAATGGAGGCTCCTCCAAGCTGAAAACTGTAATTCGGAAATTTACTTATATAATAATCACGAAATTCTTGCTTGCTAATATACTGATATCATCAAACCAGTGATGTTCGCCTGTAATGGATTGATTGAGACTCACTAAGGAGGATCTGCAAAAAAGATGAAACCAAAGAAACGCATCAGATATGGTTGGAGCGGATTTAAGAAAAAAAAAGCTGAGGACTGTGACCATCCCCAAGAGCAGCACAAAGAACACCATCACGAGCACCATCATAACCACCACAATCATCATCACAATAACCACCATCATAAGTGTTTTGACAAAGAAGCCGAATTCCTTCTCAAATTAATTGGTGAGTTGAAGGGAGCAATTGTACAGGTTTTTGCCAATCCCACGCCTCACAATGTTTCACTTCTGATTGAGGTACTGCGTAAATTACTGGCTCTGGTTCATTGCTCGGATTTGAAAAAGGGAACCAAGGCAGATCTCGAAGCGATCTTGGAGCTTACCATTGTATCTGCAGAGGCCGTTCCATTTTCTCCGATCAGTGTGGGAACCAATTTGCAGCAATTGCTGGATGTGCTCCTATCTGTCATTTTACAGGGGAATATCGATTCGGCTGAGAAAGATCAACTGGTCATTTTGATCCGGGCGACCGAATTGGCTATCACAACAGGGCTTAGAAACATAGGCAGTCAAGGTCCGGCAGGACCTGCAGGACCAGCGGGTCCTCAGGGCGTACCTGGTCCACAAGGCCCGGCTGGCGCTGCTGGTTCTCAGGGTGGTGTAGGTCCAGCTGGTACACCGGGAGCTGCTGGTGCCCAGGGACCAGCAGGTGCGACAGGTGTTACTGGAGCAACGGGTGCGGCAGGCCCAGCAGGTGGCGCAACAGGAGCGACAGGTGTAACGGGGAGTACAGGAGCTGTTGGGGCAGCGGGCGTTACAGGAGCAACAGGTGATCCTGGCGTAGCAGGAGCCACCGGAGTCACCGGGGCTACCGGGGCAGCTGGACTTGCGGGAGTCACCGGGGCTACCGGGGCAACGGGTGTGACAGGAGATACGGGTGCAGCGGGAATTGCAGGGGTAACCGGGGCTACCGGCGCAACTGGGATTGCGGGAGTAACTGGCAGCACCGGTGTTACTGGGGCTACGGGTTCTGGCGCCATCATACCGTTTGCTTCTGGCGGGCCTGCCATATTAACAACGATTCTTGGTGGACTGGTGGGAACGACAAGCCTTATCGGTTTCGGCAGCTCTGCAACAGGAGTCAGCATTCTGGGTGGCACGATTGATTTAACGGGAACGATTGTCGGACCACTCATTAACTTTGCATTCTCTGTCCCACGGGATGGCGTTATAACTTCGATTGCTGCCTATTTCAGTACCACAGCAGCCTTGGCCTTAGTTGGTTCAACGGTGACCATCACTGCGCAATTATTCAGTTCACCTACTCCTGATAATGCATTTACTGCGGTTCCGGGGGCGGTTGTTACACTGGCACCTCCACTCACCGGTATTATTGCATTGGGTAGTATCTCCAATGGCATAACAACCGGATTAACTATACCTGTGACTGCACAGACACGTCTGCTGCTGGTGTTCTCGGCAACGGCAGCCGGACTCACACTTGTGAATACGGTTGTCGGGTATGCAAGTGGCGGCGTGAACATTACATGATGAGATATAAATTTTGAGATGAACGACATGAGAGTTCTCATGTCGTTCTTTTTCTTGATTTGAAATTTTGAGTGTCAGGTCTTGGTTATATAGAACTACTACAAACTATTATTCATCAAAATAATGCATAAATACGAAAAATAAGCTGAAATACGTAAGCGACATCAGACACATAAAAGCATTAAATAGACTTATTTTCTATATTTTTCAATATAGTGCTTGTGTATATCGAATAATGACTTTATACTATACCAATAAAATCCAATTAAATTCCTAATCGACTATTATATGTAATTAAAATGTTTAAGCACTCACTCGAATCACGATCGAAAGTCATATCCACCACTCCTTAGCAAGCGTTCTGCTAACGCTCCAGATTACCCTTCCACATGAATGCTTATAGACATTCACTCTCATTGCATTATTCAAACACCCAAACTATTCACTCACATGGTTTAATCTGATTCATTCAATCTCCTAAACTTCCAAGTAAAAAATCATAGACTGATCTGTTATCTCTTCTGACTCATATTGTTCCCTAACCAGACCTGTAAAGGAGGTGAGGCTTTATGTGAAATCCAGGGTATCTATTTCGTACGCAATAAAGGTAATTTACCGTTTCATTCTGCAGAGAAGGGCATATGTACCAGACTAAATTAAAAAACCGGGTAAAAGGAGTGGAAAAGTTTGATAAAGATTAATCGGTTACGCAAGCCCATCTCCATGGGGCTCTCGCTTCTCCTTGCATTTTCGATCATTCATCCGGTTTCAGCTGAAAACTCCACATCATCCAAATTGGATATGAAATCTGGACTTGCCAAAGTTACGGAGTCCAAAGTAAACGCCAAGCTGACCAAAGAATTTGATGGTAGTGAATATGTGACCTATCTGGTGAAAATGAAGGAACAGGTGGATACAGCAGCAGTCTCCAAACAGGCCCTTGAAAAGGCGACCATCGCCAAACAAACGGCTTCAGCCACAAAGCTGTCCGTTCGTAATTCGGTTGTCAGCTCTCTGCGAGAAACGGCCTCGCGTACACAATATCCATTGGAAACTTATCTGGAAAAGGAAGTTGACCTGGGTAAGGTCAAAGAATATAAAAGCTATTTTATCGTAAATTCACTGGCAGTAACGAGTACCAAAGAAGTCATGGAACAGATTGCGCTGCTGCCTGAGGTGGAGAAGATTCTACCGAATGAGACGAGATACTTACAGAAAGCCGAAGTGAGTAAAGAACCGGCGAATGCGGCACCAGGCAAAGATGCTGTCCAAACGCCAGCTAAAGACTCTTCAGTCGGTGTCAAAGACAAAGACAAAGAGCCTGCTGCAAAGGACAAGCTTGCGACAGAGAACGTGGAATGGAACCTGGATTACATCAATGCGCCTGCCGTGTGGGATCGGGGCATCGATGGAACAGGGATTGTTGTTGCCAATCTGGACAGCGGTGTGGATTATACCCACCCGGCGCTTCGCAGCAAATGGCGGGGACTGGATGCTTCGGGCAATATCGTTGATCCCGAACTGAGCTGGTATGATCCGCACAGTAATGCTTCCCTCCCTGCGGACGGAGACGGGCATGGTACGCACACGATGGGTACGATGGTTGGCTCCGAAGCAGATGGTACCAACCAGATCGGGGTTGCTCCCGGTGCGAAGTGGATTGGTGTACGGATATTCAATCCGGAAACAACAGATGCCATTATTCTGGATGGCGGACAATGGTTGATCGCTCCGGTGGATGCGGAAGGCAATCTGCATCCTGAACTTGCACCGGATGTTGTTAACAACTCGTGGGGCGGAGGCGCAGGATTGGATGAATGGTTCCGTCCTATGGTCCAAGCTTGGCGTGATGCTCAGATTTTCCCGGAATTCTCCGCAGGAAATGTGAGACTGGGTAACCCGGGCGGACCTGGTTCTGTTGCTAACCCAGCCAACTATCCTGAAAGTTTTGCTACAGGAGCAACCGATATCAACGGAAATCTGGCTTCGTTCTCCCTGCTGGGCCCATCCCCGTATGGTGAGATCAAACCGGAAGTATCTGCACCTGGTGTGAATATCCGTTCATCAGTTCCGGGCGGAGTATATGAGGGAGGCTGGAACGGAACATCCATGGCAGGCCCACATACAACTGCACTTGCTGCACTGCTGCTTCAGGCCAATCATTCCCTTACGGTGGATCAGCTGGAGCAGATCATTACAGATACAGCCACGCCGAGAACGGATAGTCAGTATCCGACATCTCCTAATAACGGCTACGGTCACGGCATTATTAATGCCCTTGATGCTGTGGGGTCTGTACTCGAAGGAATTGGCACGGTATCCGGCAGAGTGGTTACGGCCGGAGATGATCTGGAAGAGCCAGTACTGGCACATACCCCTGTTAATTCTGCCTTTACAGGCATTGATATACCACTAACGGCTCATGTGACAGATAACGTCGCAGTAGTCTCCGTCGAGGCTTTTGCCAAAACGACAGGCACCAACCAGTACGTTTATCTACCGATGAACCGGATTGCTGGAGATAACAAAGATGGGACGTATACAGCGACAATCCCTGCTTTTCTTATTGAACCGCAAGGTGTGGAGTATTATATCCGTGTGAACGACTACGGTAACAACGGATTCGAAAGTCAGGTATACAAAGTGGCTGTGTCCAATGGTGTTCAGCCAGGATACCTTCAGGATTTTGAAGAAGATCAGCTTGGATTCACGACTGGCGGAACCGGAAGTACCTGGGTATGGGGAGCACCAAGCAGTGGTCCTGGAAGTGCCTACTCCGGTGACAAGGTGATTGCAACCAATCTGCAAGGAACTTATGTGGCGAATAGCAATGCATATCTGCTTGCGCCGCCAATTGATCTCACCGAGAGTCCGGAAGGGGCATTGTTATCCTTCAAGCACTGGTATGACTTGGAGAATAACATCGACTTCGGCAAGGTATACATCGCTTCCGAGGATAGCGATTATGTGTTCCAAGAACTGTTAACCTTCACGGGTACAGGTGGCAATTGGAAGACACAATATGTGGATCTTCGCGAATACGCGGGACAGCAGGTGTTCATCAAATTCAATCTGACGAGCGATAATTCATTGCAAAAGGCTGGCTGGTACATTGATGATTTCGCTGTAGAAGAACTGGATGAGATTGCTCCGGGTGCTCCTGCCGGATTGTCTGCGACGGCCGATATTCTTGGTAATGTAGCCTTGAGCTGGACGGGTCCGAGCGATGAGGATCTCGAATCCTATATCGTATATCGCTCCACAACCGCAGGTGCAGGTTATGAATCCATTGGAACTGCAACAGGAACAACGTTTACAGATACGGCTACGGTGACAGATTCGACGTATTATTATACCGTTGCCGCACTTGATTATAGTGGCAATGAAAGCGACAAATCGAATGAGGTCTCCATTACAGTAGAGGTGCCTCAGGATATCTACATCGATCATTTCGATGGCAGTGATGATAATGGCTGGACTCATTCAGGAACCAAAGATGAGTGGGAACGCGGTATTCCGGTAACGGGACCTGCCAGCGCGGTTTCTCCACCGAATGTCTGGGCGACTGATCTCGACAATACGTACGAGAGTGGCTCCAACTATTCACTCGTATCTCCGGTCATTGATTTGACGGATGTGTCCGAAGGAACACTTACGTTTAATCATTGGTACGAGATTGAGAGTGGATACGATTACGGGTATGTGGAAGTCACCAAGGATGGTGGAACCACATGGTCAGAACTGGACAAATTCTCACATAGTACCAACGGTAAACAATGGACACCTGTATTTTATGATCTGGATGCACTTACCGGTAATGAAGTTCAATTCCGGTTCCGCCTGACCTCAGATAACAGTGTTGTGAAGACAGGCTGGTTCATTGATGATTTCCGTGTACTGGGAGTTGCTGCAGAGACGGTAACGGAGGACAGTGCGGTTGTGCTTAACAATGACAAACCAAAACCGTCCTATGATAATCCATGGTACAAAATTTCGCGGACAGACAAAGCGGAATTTAACAAAACGAAACAGCAACAACCTGAAGTTGAAAAACCAGGAACAGGTTCGGTTAATCCACAAAGCCTGCCTGCAAGTGCAACGGTTACCGTACTGGAAACCGGACGTTCGGTGAAGACAGATCCAGCTACAGGCAAGTATAACTTCACACACGTAGCAGGTGATTACACGTTAAAAGCTGAAGCATATGGATATTATCCTCGAACTCAGCAGGTGACGATTACAGATGGCAATGGAGCCAAAGCCAACTTTAATCTGGAAGCAATTCCGCATGGGCAGATTGAAGGTGTAGTAACGGATGAGCGGACAGGACAACCACTGGCTGATGCTTCCGTTCTCGTGGTGGAAGATGCGAATGTAGGTGAAGTTCGCACAGGTTCAGATGGCAGCTTCGATATTCAGGTATTGGAAGGAAGTTATACCCTATCCATCCGGGCTGCAGATTATTACAGTAAAACCGTTACTGTGACAGTCCCTGGTAATGGTACGGCTGAGGCAAATGTTGCCTTAAAACCATTCATCGGTTTCCCTGGGGAAATTGCTTATGATGATGGAACAGCAGAGAACGCACGAGCTTTTAATGCTGCGGATAACGCTTGGGCAGTTCGAATGACACCAGAGCTGGAGACCGCTCAACTGACAGGTGCATCGTTCCGATTCTGGAACACCGAATGGCCTGTACCTGGAGGCACAGCGTTCCAATATGCCGTATATGATGCATCGGGTGCGGGCGGAGCTCCGGGACGGCAACTGGCTGGACCATTTGACGGTACTGCACTTCGTAACGATCAATGGACAACCGTTGAATTCCCAGAACCGGTCATTGTAACGGGTGATTTCTATATCGTGTATGTACAGAGTTTAGCTGGAACTAGCGCTCCGGGACTCGCTACCGATGAGGATGGTCCAAATGCAGGTCGAAGCTGGCAGCGTGTAAGCGGAGCATGGAGTACTTCACCGGTAGAAGAAGGCAATTACATGATTCGTGCAGTCGTGAGATATCCGGTAAATGCACCTGTGCTCACAGTACCTGCAAACACGTATACGAATCAATCGACCTTCACTGTGTCGGGAACGTCTCCGGCATCTGGAGCTCAGATCAAGATCTACAACGGCAAGGATCTGGCTGGCACCACAACGGTGGCAAATGGGAAGTTCTCATACGGTGTGAAGCTCCGTTCTGGCATTAATGCGATTACTGCGGAGGCAGTGGTAGACGGTAAAACAACGGACCGTTCACTCCCCGTAGTCATTATTCTGGATCAGACCAAACCACAATTGACGATTCTCACGCCAGCTCAAGGGGATCGCATCAATGCAGAAGTGGTTCACGTAACGGGTAATGTCGTGGAACAATTCCTCGATAAGGTAACCGTTAACGGACAAACCGTACAAGTGGGTAAAGACAGAAGTTTCAGTCACCGTGTATTGGTCAATGAAGGCGAGAACACAATAACCATTACAGCAACCGATATCGCTGGTAACAAAACAACCGTAACCCGCACCGTCTATGTGGAAACGGCGTTGCCAGAACTTACGAATATTACTCCGGCTGAAGATGTTCGAATCACATCAGGGGAGAGTGTTACCGTTTCATTTGATAGTAAACCTGGTCTGCAAGCATCTTTCCGTATTCAGTTACCTTTGAATCTGAATGCCCAAGGGGCAGGAGAGATTCCATTGGTGGAGACTGAACCTGGTCGTTATACGGGTACGTACACAACACCTTCATCCCTTGTTCTGGATGGTGGAGTCATTGTGATTCGCGCTCAGGATGCAGCAGGCAACAAAGTAGAGGCGGAAGCAGCTGGACGATTGTTCGTCAGCGCAGCACAAGAACAATCCGTTCCAGAACCAGATTCGAGCCCTGAAGAGAATGGAACGGAAGTGAGTCCACCGTCCGCTGAGGGTCTGCAACCTTAATTATGCAAAGTATGACTTGGATGATAACTGCGTTTTGACCATCTAAGCAAGAAGCCGATAAGCCGAGGTATCAGGGCTTGTCGGCTTTTTGTTGTCTCGATTCATAACTGACGCCTAAGATTAATGAAGCATCCATCGGGATGCTTTTTCTTTTGCTCTCATATGACAGCAGGTGAGTTGTCTCCTTTCTTCACATTAATGATATAACATGATATATTAGGATGTAGAACATGAGAAGTATGGGTATTTATGGAGGTGCTTGTATTGGGGAAAGATTCGGCATCCAAGCCGATGTATGAACAGATCTTTGAATCCTTGCGTGAACGGATACAGCTTCATCAATATCAAGTGGGTGAGCGTGTTCCTTCGGAAAAGGAATTATGTGATGAATTCGGAGTGAGCCGGATTACAACTAAAAAAGCACTTGAGATGCTGGCGAGTGAACAATTAATTGTTCGTCAGCCGGGACGGGGTTCTTTTGTAGCCGACACAGCAGAAATGTTACAAGAAAGATCTAACAGACCTGCTCCGCTTGCTTCGGTTAAAGATCCAGAGAAGAAGCTGCTCATTGGTCTGGTCATTACTAATTTCAGTGATATGTATGGTACAGAACTGTTATATGGTATGGAAGAAGCTTCGCGAGAGCATGATTGTTTTCTCGTACTTAGACGTTCCTTCGGGATTCCCGAGCAGGAGGAACAGAGCATTCAGGAACTGCTGGAACTGGGTGTGGATGGATTGATTATTTTCCCGGCACAGGGTGAATATTTCAGCGATGAGATTTTAAAACTGGTCGTTAACAAATTCCCGTTTGTCCTGATTGACCGGTACTTGAAAGGCATTCCAGCTTCATCTGTCAGTACGGATAATGTAGGCGCGGCGCGAGAAGGGATGAATTATTTGTTCGATCTCGGTCACCGACACATCGCTTTTCTGACGCAGCCTCCGGCGAACACTACACCCATTGAAGAACGAATTGAAGGCATTATTGAGGCTCACAATGATCAAGGAGTTCTGGTGAACAGGGAACTGTGGTTAGAATCTTTTCTTTCGACACTGCCAAGTGTGTTTGATCCTCAAGTCGAGGTCCGTGATGTGGAGACATTGGTGGAACATTTACAGAAATACCCCCAGATTACTGCACTCTTTGCTGCGGAGTATCATATTGCTTTACTTGCAGAACAGGCAGCGGATCGGCTTGGTCTGAGAATCCCGGAAGATATGTCCATCATTTGCTTTGACAGTCCAAACGCTGCCGAAGGAAGCCGTGTAACCCATATGAGACAAAGCCAGTTTGATATGGGAAAACAGGCATTCGAGATGGTGCTTCAAAGTATGCAGAACAACGAAATGACAGTGAACAGGGTTGTTTTGCCTGCCCGATTGGTGAAGGGGAAGTCAACGAGTATGGTGAAACAAAAGGGTTAATTATAACAACTTAATATTCATTGTGTTCAATCAGGGGCTTCGTATAAACGAGGCCTCTTTTTGGTGCGGATAAAATGGGGAGAATTGCTTTAAATGGTATATTATTTGGTGTCTTCAAATTAAAATAACATGCTAATATACAAATAAATATATTGACATAACATTATATTCGTTTTAGGATGATGAAAGCGGTTAACAAACTGGATTAAATAGGAGGACAACATGCTGACACCCAGAGATGATCAAGAAATTTCTCCCTCGATATACGACATGATTGATCAGGTTAACAAACGTATGCCGGACCATCCGGAACTCAACCAAATGTTTAAAAATTGTTTTACCAATACGATGGCAACCACAATTCAGCGCAAAGAAGATGGAACAACTTTTGTGATTACGGGAGATATCCCTGCCATGTGGTTACGTGATTCTGCCGCTCAGGTCAGACCTTATCTGCTTCTCGCTTCAGAGGATGAAGATATCGCTGACATGATCGCTGGACTGGTTGAACGTCAACTGAAATATATTCTCCTGGACCCGTATGCAAACGCTTTTAATGAGACGGAGAGTGGAAAAGGACATCAGGAAGACCTGACGCAGATGAATGATTGGATCTGGGAACGGAAGTATGAGATCGACTCACTGGCTTATCCGATTCAGCTCAGTTATCTCTTGTGGAAGAACACGGGAAGAACAACTCAATTCAATGATACGTTCCGTAAAGCATCCCAGATCATCATGCAGTTATGGCAAGTGGAACAGCATCATGAGACGAAATCACCCTACACATTCCAACGTCTGGATGCTCCCGAAACCGATACGCTCACCCGAGAGGGACGAGGTACTGAAACAGTCTATACAGGCATGACCTGGTCGGGATTCCGTCCCAGCGACGATCGCTGTGAATATGGTTATCTGATTCCATCCAATATGTTCGCCGTTGTGGCGCTTCGATATCTACAGGAAATTGCTGAAGTGGTGTTCGAGAATGAAACGCTGGCAGCGACTGCTCAGCAGTTGGAGGAACAGATCAACAAAGGTATTCAGGATTATGGCACCGTTGAACATCCGGAATATGGAACCATATATGCATACGAAACGGATGGGAAAGGCAATCACAATCTGATGGATGATGCCAATGTGCCGAGCCTGCTGTCTTTACCTTATCTCGGATATGTGGAGGAGAACGACGAGGTGTATCAGAATACACGCCGTTTCATTCTTTCCTCGCACAACCCGTATTTTTATGAGGGAACAGCAGCAGCGGGAATCGGTAGTCCGCATACACCGGAAGGGTACATCTGGCATATCGCTTTATCGATGCAGGGGCTGACTACAGAGGATCGCAATGAAAAACTACGATTGCTTCAGCTCATCCATAAGACGGATGCGGATACCGGACTGACCCATGAAGGTTTTTCGGCCAACAATCCACATGAATATACACGTCCATGGTTTTCATGGTCCAACATGCTCTTTAGTGAACTGATTATGGATTATTGCGGATTCCGCGTACAGAAATAGATAGGGAAGCAAGAGATAACCTGCGAGTACATCATAACGTTCGGAGTTCGTTAAATTCCGACAAGAGGAGAGCGAATCATGAGAAAAATATCATTGAAAATGCCGGTAGCAGCAGTTATGACATCCTTGCTCATTCTTACTACAGCCTGTTCGGGCGGAAGCTCAAGCACAGGCACAACCAGTGATGGCAAGAAGGAAGTAACTGTATCGTTCCGTTCTTCAGGATCTGAAGATACACTTACGAAATTCTTCCAATCAGGCTTGGTGGATCAATTCGAGAAAGAAAACCCGGATATCAAAATCAACATTGCGCCTGTACTGGCAAGTGAAGGCGATTATACGTCCAAAATGGTTCTGCAAATGAAATCCCCGGATACGGCACCGGATGTCATTGCTGAAGATACATCCATCATCAAATCCGATGCTGCTGCGGGATATCTGGAGCCGCTGGATACACAGGTTCAGGGATGGCCCGATTGGGAAGAACACATCATCGACAACCTGAAGGCAGGGGTTACCGGAGAAGACGGCAAAGTGTACGGCGTTCCGGCTACCTCGGATACACGCGGAATCTGGTACAACAAGGAACTGTTTCAACAGGCAGGACTTGAAGTTCCGTTCAAACCTGCAAGCTGGGCAGAAGTGCTCGAAGCAGCACGTACGATCAAGCAAAAACTGCCGGGTGTGACACCACTTAATATGATCGTGGGCAAAGCAAACGGTGAAGGTGTCACCATGCAAACACTGGAAATGCTGCTCTATGGTACGGCGGACACGCTGTATAACGACACCAGCAAGAAATGGGTCGTGAACAGCCCGGGGCTGCTGGATTCCTTCAAATTCATAGATCAAGTGTTTAACACGGATAAAACAGGTCCAACCATGCAGGTTGCCCTGAATGGACAAGCTGGCAGTATTGCATTCCAGCAACAGTTCCCGCAAGACAAACTGGCGATGGCTGTAGATGGTAGCTGGGCAGGTTCGACATGGGCCGAGAACGGTACTGCTCCAATCGCCAACGTTGAAGAAAAAATAGGTTTTGCACCATTCCCAACACAAAACGGGGAAGAACCTGGAGCAACTACGATGTCTGGAGGATGGGCTTGGTCTGTTCCTGCACAGGCGAAGAACAAGGAAGCAGCTTGGAAATTTATCGAGTTTCTGATGAATAAGGAAAATGCGACTGCACGCGTAGTAGCGGAAGGTAGCCTCAGCCCACGTAATGATTCCACAGAAGTTGACGGTTATACGGATCGTCCTTATACCAAAGAAGCACAGGAACTCTTGAATGTGGCCCACTTCCGTCCAGCGAACGATCAATATGCAGCGGTATCCGCACAATTGCAAAGCATTGTTGAGAGTATTGCCTCTGGCAAGCTGACGCCGGAAGAGGGAGTTACACAATTGAAGGACAACGTATCCCGTTCCCTTGGCGCGGACAGCATCGAAGAGAAATAAGGATATCGATATATTCGGAGGGGGAGGCACAATCTCCCCTTTTTCCGGTTCGAATGGAGAGTGACTTATGAAAAGGAAAGCACCAGGTTCATTTCTGTTTCTAATGCCTTCCGTACTGTTATTACTTGTGTTTTTCATTGTTCCCATCATTCTGACGATCTGTTTTGCCTTTACGAATATGGCTCTGACTGGGGCGGCAGCCAAGAGTTTGGAGTTTGTCGGATTCCAGAATTTCATTAATATGTTCCATGATCCGGACTTCCGGATTAGTGTCTGGCGTACGCTGGTCTTTCTCATCTTCTCCGCAGTGATTGGTCAGGTATTGCTTGGATTCATTCTGGCTCTTCTAATGAAGGAGAAAAATGTGACGTTCCGTCGGGTCATCGGCATCATCGTCATTGCCGGTTGGGTGACACCCGAGATTGTTGTGGCATTCTGTATGGTTGCCTTTTTCAGTGACAATGGTTCATTGAATCAGATCCTCGGCTGGTTTGGAGCGAATCCAGTCTCCTGGTTGTTCAGTTTCCCTATGGTGAGTGTCATTATCGCGAATATCTGGCACGGCACAGCCTTTTCAATGATGGTCTATCAGTCGGCACTGGATGATATCCCGAAGGAAGTTGAAGAAGCTGCGATTATTGACAGTGCCACCGGGTTCCAGATTGTCAGACACATTACGATTCCAATGGTAAAAGGGTCCATCGTGACCAACATGATGTTGGTTACCCTACAGACACTGGGCGTGTTCACGCTGATCTATACGATGACCGGTGGTGGCCCGGGTACTTCAACACAAACCTTGCCGATCTTCATGTATAACCAGGCCTTTGTGAACTATCAATTTGGATACGGCACAGCCATATCTCTGGTTCTGTTGTTCATCGGTATTATCGCCAGCCTGTTCTACATGCGATCCATGAAAGTGAAAGTGTAACCATGAAGGAGGTTCGATCCCTATGGTCAAACATGGGCTTCAACGCAAAATCCAGTACGGGATTCTAGTTTTTCTAGGGCTCAGTTTTTTATTGCCGCTGCTCTGGATCATTTTGGCTTCATTTGACCCGAATGCGCAACAGGGCATCAAAATGCCCAGTACCTGGACCATTCAAAATTTCAAGGATGTACTCGGGGATTCGAGCAATCTTCGTTCATTCGGTGTAGGCCTGATTCTGTCGGGAGGACAAGCGATACTGGTTGTTCTGGTATCTGTCCTTGCTGCGTATCCTTTATCCCGTTATGAAATGAGATTCAAAAAAAGCTTCTTGTTATCCATTCTGTTCATGACAGCTCTACCGATTACTGCCGTGATGGTTCCGGTATTTCAGATGTTTCTGTTCTTCAAAATGCAAAATAGCATCATCGCCACGATGTTGTTCCTGACCGCATCCTCACTTCCTTACGGCATCTGGATGATGAAAAATTTCATGGATTCGGTGCCCATTGATCTGGAAGAATCGGCATGGATTGACGGAGCGTCCGTATGGAACGGATTGAGACGAATCGTGGCTCCGCTGATGTTGCCAGGTATTGCAACGATAGCGATATTTACCTTTTCGGGAAGTTGGGGCAACTTCTTCGTGCCATACATCCTGCTCCAGACACCGGAGAAACTTCCGGCATCGGTCACGATTTATCAATTTTTCGGCAGCCACGGTATGGTTGAATACGGCAGATTGGCTGCATTTTCACTACTTTATACGATGCCTTCGGTTGTGTTATATATCTTCTCCCAGCGTTACATGTCCAAAGGATTCAGCATGGGCGGAGCAACCAAAGGTTAATGACAGGAGGTACGCAACATGACAACCAAAAAGACGGCACATCTCATCTCGCATACCCATTGGGACCGCGAATGGTATATGCCTTATGAACACCATCACGTACTGCTCATTGAGCTGATGGATAAACTTCTGGATACGCTTGATCAGGACCCCGAATATCGCTATTTCCATCTGGATGGGCAGACGATTATTCGTGAAGATTATTTGCAGGTTCGGCCCGAACAACAGGAGAGGCTCGACCGTTATATTCGTGAAGGACGCATTCATTTTGGCCCATGGTATGTGTTACAGGATGAGTTTCTGACCAGCAGTGAGGCCAACTTGCGTAATCTGCTCATCGGTCATCGTGATGCTCGACCTTTGGGTGTGATATCCAAGACGGGATACTTCCCAGACTCGTTCGGAAATATGGGACAGGCACCGCAGATTCTGCAACAGGCGGATATTCATAACGCGATCTTCGGGCGTGGGGTGAAGCCTACGGGATTCAATAATGCCGTGGTTGATGCAGACAGTTATGAATCTCCCTATTCTGAGATGATCTGGCGTTCGCCGGATGGTTCGGAAGTGCTCGGCATTTTGTTCGCGAACTGGTACTGCAATGGGATGGAAGTTCCGGTTGATTCGGAGAAAGCCCGAGCCTATTGGGATAAAAATCTGGCGGATGCCGAGAAGTTTGCCTCGACTCCCCATCTGTTGTTCATGAATGGTTGTGATCATCAGCCGATCCAGATGGATCTGCCAGAGGCTTTACGCACAGCAGCTGCGTTGTACCCTGACGTGGAATTTATCCACTCCAATTTTGACGATTATATTGAGGCGGTTACGAAGGAAGTCCCTGAGCATCTGGCGACCATTGAGGGTGAGCTTCGCAGTCAGCACACGGATGGTTGGGGAACACTGGTGAATACGGCATCCGCACGGGTTTATCTGAAACAGTTGAACCAGCAGGGGCAGACGTTGCTTGAAAAAGTAGCCGAACCACTGGCCGCCATGGCCCATATAGCCGGGGTAAAAGATTATCCGCATCATCTATTGACGCATGCATGGAAGATGCTGATGCAGAACCACCCACATGATAGCATCTGCGGATGCAGTGTCGATGAGGTTCATCGTGAGATGGTGACCCGCTTTGCCAAGAGCAGACAACTTGCAGAGAAATTGGTTTCCCAGAGCGCGCAGGCGATTGCTGAGTCCATTCGTGTGCAACCTGCTGAGGCTTGGGGAGAGGAAGCGGTGCTGTTCACCGTGTTCAACACGAGTGGGTGGAATCGAAATGGAATCATTGAGATGGATCTGATTGTGGACAAAGCATTTTTACCGGAAGGTCCTAACCCTCAGGCACTTGCGCAGAAGGTGGAAAAAGATGCACTACCAGTGTATCAGCTGGTCGATTCGGATGGACAAGTGTATTCGGCAGAAATTAACGATCTGGGTGCACATTTTGGCTATGAACTTCCGAAGGATCGTTTCCGACAACCTTATATGGCTCGTAAATTAAGAGTGACTTTCCAGGCGGTGGATGTACCTTCGCTGGGATATAAGACTTATGCTCTCATTCCAGTAGAGAAGCAAGCAGAGAATGTTGAGATTGTTGAAGTGCCCGATACGAGCGAACTCATCCAGGTGCAGGGAATGATGATGGAGAACGGTCATTTGCGGGTGACGGTTGAAGAGAATGGTACGGCAACGATTGAAGATAAGGTCTCCGGTGCTGTATACAGGGGATTAAATTCATATGAGAATACCGGTGATATCGGCAATGAATATGTCTACCGTCAACCGGAGGGAGAGACAACGCTGAACACGGAGCATCTGAAGGCGGACCTGCGGATTGTGGAGCAGTCTCCGTATCGGGCAGTTATGCAAAGTGTATTACGCTGGGATATTCCTGCTGGAGCAGATGAACTGTTCGAGCTGGAGAAGCGCCAAATGGTTCCTTTTACAGAACGGAAGGCACAGCGAGTCGAGAACACTGTTCCCTTGGTGATTACGACAACGTATACGTTGGAAGCGGGCAGTAATATGGTCAAGGTAAAATCTGACTTTAACAATCAGGCCAAGGATCATCGACTGCGCGCACTCTTTCCATCCGGACTGGTGACAGAGGATCATTATGCAGATTCCATCTTTGAAATTGCCAAACGTTCCAATACACCGGCCAAAGAATGGGTGAATCCGAGTAATGCGCAACATCAGCAGGCATTTGTACATGTGACCGATGGCGATCATGGCTTGATGATTGCAAACAAAGGGCTGAATGAATACGAGATTTTACAGCATGAAGAGGGCAGTACGATTGCAGTTACGCTGCTGCGTGCCTCTTCGGAGTTGGGAGATTGGGGTGTGTTTGAAACACCGGAAGCCCAATGTCTGGGACCTCAGAGTGTGGAATATGCTATTATTCCATTTGCGGGCGATGCGGCACAGTCAGGTGCATGTGCATCCGCATACGTGTATCCGATTCCGTGGACGACTGTACAGCTAGGGACACTTGCGTATACATTTGAGCAAGAAGGTCATGCTGGAGCTGATGGGCAACAGGTTGAACTACCTCTGTCGAAGCAATGGTTAGCGTGGAATTCGCAAGGTTCGACACTGGCATTCTCCGCATTAAAGATCGCAGAGGAAACTGGAGATTTGATTGCTCGCTGGTATAATTTGAACTCCGAACCGGTTGAATTGAACGTACAAACTGGATTCGAATGTGCCTCCGTCTATGAGAGCGATGTGCTGGAACGGGTTAAGGACACGTTGGAGGGGCAAAGCCAGACGGTATCCGGGTACAAGATTGTTACACAAGGTTATGCGTTACGGTGAGTTGATTTTTGAACATCATAACTATAGAAACCTCCTGTTCACGGTAGCGTGGGCAGGAGGTTTTTGTTGTGTGCTCCGTTATGTAAAATATATCAGGGATTTGGGCAAGTGTATAAATGTCTAATAACATTAATGTCGTGATTTTATACATTTATTGTCGCGAGTTTCTATTAAAAATAGATTAAGTCTGTGATAACTTATAGATAAATGTCAGAATATTATATAGTATGGAGGTAAGATAACAGTGACCATTCGAATTGGAAAAATTAGCTTGTGGCATGTTCACGCATGGGATTACATCAAGCAGGCACAGGAACATGAGGATACAGTCATCGCCGCTGTATGGGATGAAGATGCCAAGCGTGGTCAGGAAGCGGCTGAACGTTTAAACGTACCATTCTATGCTTCACTCGAAGATATGTTGGCCAAGGATGACATCGATGCCGTTATTATAGATGCGCCAACCCGCATTCATGAAGAAGTGATCACCGCTGCTGCAAAAGCAGGTAAACACATTTTCACGGAGAAAGTTATTGCTTCGACACAGGCGGAATCCAATAGAATCCTTAATGAGGTAAAGGCAAACAAGGTCAAGATGACAGTATCCTTACCTCGACTGAATGCAGGGTATACGTTAACGATTCAGGATGTCCTTAACCAGGGATTACTTGGTAAAGTGACTTATGTTAGAGCGCGTTTATCGCATGATGGAGCAATTTCCAACTGGTTGCCTGAACACTTCTATGATCTGAAGGATTGTCAGGGCGGTGCGCTGATTGATCTGGGCTGTCATCCAATGTATCTCGCCAAACTGTTTCTGGGTCAGGAAGTAACAGCGGTTAATGCGAACTTTGGATATATTACAGGTAAAGAAGTGGAAGATAATGCCGTTGCAACCTTGTTTACGGATTCTGGAGCAGTCGGCGTTGTTGAAGCCGGTTTTGTGAACAGCCATTCTCCATTTACGATTGAGGTTCATGGTACGGAAGGTACGCTTCTGTACGGAACACCTGATGAAAAACTATTGATTCGCACGAAAGCAGTACAGGGACAGTATCAAGAGTGGACTGAACTTCCTTTGGCAGACCAAAGAGAAAGCGCATTCAATCAATGGGTTGCACATATACAGAATGATACGGATGCAACTGAAAACGTGCAGATCGCTATGGAGCTGACCCGTTTGATGGAAGCAGCGAATCTCTCTGCCAAAGAAGGGCGCAGAATTACTCTGAAAGAGTTGAAGGGTTAGTTTTTATTAAGGAGGTGTGCAATCTTGAGCCTGTATCCTTATGAGAAAATGCTTGAACGGCAGGATCTCCTGGAGAGACTGGATATTCTAATGGTATGGGGACATTATGAGATTCGCGTGATGCGATTTCATTTGACTTCTTTTCCAGCGGGCCGAGTTGTGGATTTCCATAATCATGCGGAGTTTGAGTTTCATTTTATCCCGAGAGGTAAAGGTAAAGTTATTCTGGATGATCAGACACATGCGCTCTCGGAAGGTATGCTTTATTTGACTGGACCAGGTGTCGTTCATTATCAGGAGGCTGATGCTAAAGAGGACATGGATGAACTATGTCTTCATGTGGATATCGTTCACAAGCCAAGAGAACATGTCGATCCCTGGGAAGCAGCAGAATCCGAGGAAACGATGGAAAAGCTGAGAACGCTTCCGCTTACTCCGGTGAATGATTATCATCGGGCGATGCATTGTTTTTTGGAAGCCTATGAGGCATGTGATCAGAAATTGTTAGGTTATTATACGTCGATCAAGCAACTGGTTATCAGCATATTACTCAAAACCGTGCGAGCATACGACACCGGGGGGAATCGACCGGAAGCCCCTGTGCGGGATATGTCGGTGTATCGTTATGAGTATGCAGTGCAATATATGGAGGCGAATCACCCTACAGTGGTCACGCTGGAACATGTAGCAGAGAAACTTCATATTAGCAGCAGACAATTGCAGCGAATTTTCTACCAAGTACAGCCGGAGATGCCGTTCAGCCGTGTGCTGGAGGATATTCGTCTGCGCGCCGTGTGCCGCAATCTGGAAGAAAGTAACGTATCCATTGAACAGATCGCTCTTGCTTCAGGATTCAATAATGCCAACTATTTGCATGCTGTATTTCGCAAACGTCTGGGGATGACCCCGTCGGCTTTTCGTAAAATGAAACAACCAATACTTAAGTGAGGGTGAATATATATGAGTAAAGTATATCGTATCGGAATTATTGGCTGTGGTGGAATCGCGAATGGCAAACATCTGCCGAGTCTGAGTAAATTAGATAATGTTGAACTGGTGGCTTTCTGTGATATCGTTCAGGAACGTGCGGATGAAGCCAAACAGAAATATGGCACTACTGAAGCCGAAGTCTACACGGATTATCAGGAATTGCTCAAGGATGAGTCTTTGGATATTGTGCATGTGCTTACACCGAATATTTCTCATGCCGAGATTTCTATTGCTGCTCTGGAGGCAGGCAAACACGTGATGTGTGAAAAGCCAATGGCGAAGACATCTGCTGAAGCACAGCTCATGCTGGAAGCGGCAGAACGTACCGGCAAAAAACTTACCATCGGATATAACAATCGTTTCAGAGAAGACAGTCAGTACTTGAAGAAGGTGTGCGAAGCGGGTGACTTGGGTAATATTTATTTTGCCAAAGCACATGCGATTAGACGTAGAGCAGTACCAACATGGGGTGTTTTCCTGGATGAAGAGAAGCAAGGTGGCGGTCCGCTGATTGACATTGGTACGCACGCACTTGATCTGACGCTCTGGATGATGGATAACTATCAACCAAAAGTTGTGCTGGGTACGACCTATCATGAGCTTTCACAACGTGAAAATGCGGCCAATGCCTGGGGCCCGTGGGACCCGAAACAATTCTCCGTAGAGGACTCGGCCTTTGGCATGATTGTAATGGAGAATGGGGCAACGATCATGCTGGAATCCAGTTGGGCACTGAACTCACTGGATGTGGATGAGGCAAAATGTAGCTTGAGCGGTAGCGAAGCGGGTGCGGACATGAAGAACGGACTGCGCATCAATGGTGAGAAATTCAGCCGTTTATACACCAATGAGATTGAACTGAGTGCAGGCGGGGTAGCTTTCTACGATGGTAAGAGCGAGAGCGCACCGGATGTTGAGATGAGAAAGTGGATTGAAGCGATTGAGAACGATCAGGAGCCGGTGGTCACACCGAAACAAGCACTGATTGTATCTCAGATCTTGGAAGCACTCTATGAATCTGCTCGCACAGGCAAGGCCGTGTACTTGAATAACGGTAACGAAGCATAGAAAAGGCTTAAAACAATAGATTACAAAACCCTTTGTCCTGTTATTTGGGGCAGAGGGTTTTTGGTGTTTTGGATGCTAGGGCGTATCTGAAAACTCCGAAGGAAGCAGATTTTGCCGAATTTTCGTTCCAAGCCAGGAAGTTTTCCGCAGGCGTGCCGGGGCACGTCAAGGGGAAGTGACGCAGCAGGGGGCGAAAAGGCGGTAAAAGATGCACTTCAGCGAGTTTTGAGACACGCCCTAACTATTGGTCCATACCATACTCTATTTCGGCACATATGATGAGAGAAAAATGAGCTGAAAAGAGGGTATGTCTTGACTAAACACAAAACGGGTCATGGTGTTTCCATTGTTGTGTGTACCAATCGACCGCAATTTTTTGACAACATTCTGCAAAATTACAGTCGCCAGCGTTATCAAAGCAAAGAACTGATCATTGTCCTGAATCATGACAGTATGAATCTGGCATTATACCAAAACCGGGTTCGAAATCTTGCCAATGTTCATGTATATCAAGTTCCGGAGAGCATTTCCCTAGGACAAAGCCTGAACGCTGGCATGACAAGGGCACGCTTTTCGCTGATTGCCAAATTTGATGATGATGACTACTATTCGCCGTATTATTTAACAGAGCAGGTGAGAGAACTTAGACGGACCAAAAGTGATATTGTGGGTAAACATTCGTGCCTCGTCTATTTGGGCGCATCCAAGACATTGTTGGTCAGATCTCCTGCTGAAAAAAATAAACCGGTTGAATTTGTTCAAGGGGGCACTATTTTATTCAAAAGAGAGATCTTGAAAAAAGTCCGCTTCACGGACCGTTCAATAGGGGAAGATGTGACCTTCCTGAGACAATGCAGGAAAAGAGGATTCAAAGCGTACGCGACCTCTCCTTACAATTATGTCTATCACCGCAGACAGAACAAAAATAGTCATACCTGGAGAGCGGATGACAGCTTTTACCTAGAGGGAAGCAAAAAACTTGCGGTTACAGAGGATTTCAGACCCTATGCCAATAAGAAGTTATAGAGGAGAATAACGAAAGCGAAGATGCATCTGCTGCGTGTAGATGCGTCTTTTTTGTGCCGAAATGCTTAAATTTGGAGGTGGTCAGAAAAAAATATGAATTTACTTGAAAAAAAGTATTGCATATAAGTTTAGTCGGAATTATATTAATGGTATAAGGTCTAGACCATATACAGATCGGAGTGTTTAGATGTCCAGTACGTTTTCATTTCGTTTTGAGAAAGTATCCACCAAAAAGGTTAGTGAATTCATTAGGGAACAACTGGAAGAAGCCATTATTTTGAAAGAATTAATGAGTGAAGAACAGCTTCCAGCCGAGCGAGATCTGGCAGAGATTTTTAACGTAAGCCGCATTACCGTTCGCGAGGCACTCTCTTCACTGGAAGAGAAAGGCTTGATAGAGAAAAGGGTGGGTGCCAAAGGCGGAACGTTTGTACTGCCTCTGACAGCCAATTCGCATAAGCGCACGAGAGAAGAAATTAAACGGGATTGGTCACAGATGTTGAAGGTGTTTGAATTTCGAACCATCATCGAGCCAGAGGGAGCTTTTCTCGCTGCTGAGCGGATCACCGCAGGCGAACTGGAGCTGCTTGAGGGTTACATGGAACAAAGTATAGAGCCAGACTGCACAAGGGAATGGTTCAGGGCGCTGGATGTGAAATTTCATCTGACCATCGCCAAGGCTTCGGGGAATCCATACTGCGAGAGAGCCGTCAGACAGATCCGGACGAAAATTAATCCGGCGCTTGACCTGATGCCTTATGATGACCGGATACGTACCGTCAACCACGGTGTACATATGGAGATTCTTGAAGCATTGAAAGCCCATGATAGCACCAAGTCTAAGGAGACGATGAAAAGGCATATCGAATTCTCAGCGGATGCAATCTATGCCCGTTTGGTTTCTGAATCGGACAAAAATGAAGGGAATGACAGCAAATGAATCGTTCAGAACTAATACAGCTGGCTCAGCCACTACAAGCCCAGTTAAGCGCTTGGCGCAGAGATTTACATCAGCATCCGGAGATCGGTTATGAGGAGCATCGCACATCCGCTATCGTAGCTGAGCATCTGGAAAGCCTGGGGTTGGAAGTTACACGCAATGTTGGACAGACCGGGGTTACAGGCCTGCTTCGCGGAGAGACCGATGGACCAACCTTTGCCTTGCGCGCAGACATGGATGCTCTGCCAATCCAGGATCAAAAAGCGGTGGAATACCGCTCGCAAGTGGATGGCAAAGCGCATCTGTGTGGACATGACGCTCACACCTCCATCCTGATGGGAGCCGCCCAACTGCTTACTGGTCTTGGAAGACCGAAATCAGGCAACATCAAATTTATTTTCCAGCCAGCAGAAGAGGGACTTGCAGGTGCAAGAGCCATGATCCAGGACGGTGTTCTGGAGAATCCAAAGGTTGATGCCATCGCAGGATTACACATGACACCTGGACAGGACACAGGAACCTTGGGTGTAAGTCAGGGCGTTGCGTTTGCATCAGCTGATCCCTTGATTATCAAGGTGTTTGGCAAGGGTGGTCACGCAGCTCGTCCACATGAGGGTATTGATGCAATCGCGGTATCCGCTCAGGTCATCACCGCATTGCAAAATATCGTCAGTCGGATGGTTGATCCACTTGAACCGGCAGTAGTCACGATTGGCAAAATCACGGGAGGTTATATGGGAACAGCCATCGCCCCCGAAGTGGAGATGATCGGTACGGTTCGTACACTCTCACCTGCCATTCGTGAGCGGATGCCAGCTTTGATCGAGCAGGTTGTTAAAGGGGTCTGCGATTCTTTTGGAGCTGGATGCGAAGTTGTCTACGGCGATGGATACCCTGTTGTCGTGAATGATCTCGGCATGGTTGACCTGCTAACAGAGACTTGTGATCAGGTTAATGCGGAGAAGGGATGGACTTATATCAAACCTTCTACAGGGGGCGAGGATTTCGCTTTTTATTGTGAACAGGTTCCGGGTGTGTTTTTCAGACTAGGATCTGGGAATGATGAGGAACGTACTCGCTATCCACTCCACCATCCCATGTTTGATCTCGATGAGACAGCCATGCCTTATGGTGTGGGCATGTTGTCTGCAGTAGCACTTGAATTTTTGGCACGGAATACATCTTCTGAGGGGGAGCAATCACAATGAAAAAAAGACAATGGACAGGCTTGTGGATCACGTTACTGGCAGTCGTAATGGTACTCAGCGCTTGCGGAGGAAAATCGACAAGCACGAATGATGGTTCCGCAACAGAAGGAACGGGCAGTGGAAGCGCAAGTACAACACTGACCGTTGCTGCAGCAACAGATATTGAGAGTTTCGATCCGCACAACAACAACAACACTTCCAGTGAGGCGGTTCTGGTCAACGTTTTTGATTATCTGATCAAAAATGACAGTGAACAGAAAAAAGTTGCGGGACTTGCGACATCATGGGATCAGGTCGATGATACAACGTGGAGATTTAAGCTGCGTGAAGGTGTTACCTTCCACAATGGCGATCCATTCACTTCAGCAGATGTAAAATACACGCTGGAGCGCGTAGCCAAGGACGAGACACTGAAACAAAACAGTTATTTCAAAAATATCGTAGAAGTTAAAGTGGTGGATGACTATACCGTAGACATCATCACGGATGGTCCAGATCCGTTGCTCCTGAATCGTCTGTCCAAAATGGGAGCAGGCATTCTGCCAGCAAAATATATTGCGGATAAAGGATTCGATTCTTTCCTGAAACAACCGATAGGCACAGGCCCTTACAAGTTCAGTAAATGGACCAAAGATGATCGTGTGGAACTGGTGAAAAACGAGAACTACTTCGACGGTGAACCAAAATGGAATGAAGTGGTATTCCGCGTTATTCCTGAAGCCTCCACACGTGTATCCGAATTGCTTGCTGGTGGTGTGGATGTTGCGTCTTCCATTCCGTCCACTGACATTGCCCGGATCGAAGGCGAAGCAGACAAGAAGATTGTCAAAGCGCCAATCCAGCGTGTACTTCAACTGATCTTCCGTCAGACAGAAGGCAGCATCACGGCTGATCCGAAAGTACGTGAAGCCATTGACCTGGCTATCGACAAACAAGGAATCGTGGACAGCATTGCCGGCGGAGCAGGTATCGTAACCCGCACATCCGTAACACCAGGCAACTTCGGTGCTGAACCTTCATTGTACAAAACGTCACTTTATGATCAAGAAAAAGCTAAACAGTTGCTGCAAGAAGCTGGCTATGCGGAAGGTGAAGCCGAGATGACTATCTCCGTTTCCGCACAATACAAAGAACAGGCTGAAGTTGTTGCAGCAATGCTGGAACAAGCCGGATTCAAAATCAATCTGGATGTCCTGGAAGCAAGTGCATTCAGTGAACGTTACAGCTCCAAATCATTCAAAGAAATCTTCATGATTGGTATTGGTAACTCCTTGTTTGATGCTTCGAATAACTACAATCGTTATATGTTGGAAGAAGCAAAAGGCGAGTCGGATTACAACAATCCTGAAGTAGAGAAACTGCTTCAATCGGCATTGGTGAACATGGACCCTGCGTCTCGTGAGAAAGAGTATCAGCAAGTACAACAGATCTTCTCTGAAGAACGCCCAGCCGTATATCTGTACCAAATGGAAGGTGTCTACGGAACAAATGCTAAAGTGAACTTCGCGCCACGCAGTGACGAGATGTTCTATGCTGACGAGATTACACCTGTTGCACAGTAACATCGGGTATAACAACCGGTCATTGAAAAGATAGGCCGTGAACGGCAGGGACTGGATAACCATGTTCCTGCCGTTCTTTTTTAAAAGGGAGGTGAACAAGGAATGGGCAAATACGTACTTAAGTCACTACTGCAGATCATTCCGGTGCTGTTCATTGTTTCATTAATTGTGTTCATTTTGGTTCGAGTCACCGGTGATCCGGTTGCGCTAATGTTGCCTGAAACGGCTACCGCTGAAGATCGTGCTGTCTTGACGCAGGCACTTGGTTTGGACCAGCCTTTATATACGCAATACGTGAAGTTTCTGGGCAGTGCGATACAGGGAGACTTTGGTCAGTCTTTTCGCTACAATCAGCCTGCGCTAGAGCTTGTGCTGGAGAGATTGCCTGCCAGCTTTGAACTGGCTGTAGCCGCCATGTTTTTTGCTGTACTTATGGCTGTGCCACTTGGAGTCATTTCAGCTGTCAAACGCAATACGTTTACCGATCTCATTATTTCAGGAATATCCGTCATTGGTAAGGCGATGCCAAACTTCTGGATGGGGATTATGCTTATCCTCTTGTTCTCCGTCATGCTGGGCGTATTGCCGGTATCCGGTCGCGGAGGATTGTCACATCTGATCTTGCCTGCATTCACGCTTGGCGTTGGACTGGCTGCGCAGATGACCCGACTGATTCGCTCCAGCATGCTGGAGATTCTCAACCAGGACTATATTCGAACAGCTCGCAGCAAGGGGCTTGGCCGAATGGTTGTCATTGTGAAACATGCGTTTCGGAACGGATTGATACCGGTCGTGACAATTATGAGTTTACAGTTTACAAGTCTGATAGGGGGCACTTTGATTACGGAAACGGTGTTCTCCTGGCCTGGACTGGGTCAATTGCTGGTCGTTGCAGTCAACACACATGATATGGCGATTGTACAGGCAGCGGTGTTTGTCATTGCCTTTATCGTTGTGGTAATCAACATCTTGACGGATGTAGCTTACAGGCTACTCGATCCGCGCATCAAATACGACTAAAAGGAGGTGCAATCATATGACAGGCAGCAATGAAATGCCAATTCCGGGTACAGAACAGGAACAAGACAATGGGCGTGCACCAACGGGATTTCGTTATATCTGGCAACAACTGATCATCAGCAAGACCGGAATGTTTGGTGCTGTGCTTGTATTGTTGGTTGTGTTAATTGCCATAGGTGCACCTCTATTGACGAGTCATGATCCGGCAGCGGTTAATCCGCTTAACCGACTTAAACCACCAGCATGGCTTGAGGGCGGAACGGCCGAATACTGGCTGGGTACCGATAATCTGGGTAGAGACATGTGGAGCCGCATTGTATATGGTGCCCGGGTTTCCTTAATCGTGGGTATGGGTGCCGTAATTGTGTCAGGAATCATTGGCGCCATTCTGGGGCTGGTATCCGGATTCTATGGGAAATGGGTGGATGCCGTAATCATGCGTGTAGGTGATGCATTCATGGCGATTCCGACTATTCTGTTCATGCTTGTTGTGATGGCAATTGTTGGCCCGGGTATTACAACGTTGATCTTTGTCATCGGGGTGACGAACTGGGTTCCATTCACCCGTGTGGTAAGAAGTGAGGTTCTTAGTATCAAAGAGCGTGATTTTGTGCATGCGGCCAGATCAATTGGCGCGAGGAATGGAAGATTGATTCTGAAACACATTCTACCGAATATCCTGTCATCCTTTATCGTCATCTGCGGTATGAATGTCGGCACGACAATTATTATGGAAGCTTCACTCAGCTTCCTGGGTCTGGGTATCAAACCACCCGATGTATCCTGGGGAGGGATGCTCAGTGATGGCAGACAATACGTTGCTACAAGCTGGTGGGTCGCTACATTCCCGGGACTAGCCATTACATTTACCGTACTCGGTGTTATTTTCCTTGGAGATTGGCTGCGTGATGTGCTTGATCCACGTACGGAGACAACCCATAAATAAACGGAGAAGGGAGCCATCATTATGAACCAAAGACCAATTATGCCGGAGGATCTGCGTCATTATCGTTGGATCAGTCAGCCAGTAATCAGTCTGAACGGACAAGTGGCTTATGTGGAACAGACCATAGATCAGGATAAAAACGAATATAACACGCAAATTCGAGGGATTTCCCTCGATGGTGATGAAGATATTGCACTTTCGGATGGAACAAAAGATTCCTCACCTGCTTGGTCGCCGGATGGCACACAGCTCACATTCATTCGGTCAGTGGATGGTGGCAAAGGACTATGGACGCTCCATTCAGATCAAAAAGAGCCGGTCATGCTGATATCTCCCGCACGTAAAATTTCAAGTTATATCTGGTCACCGAACGGGCAGTACATTGCGTTTACCAGCAAAGTACAACCGGAGGACCAACAGAAGAAAGCAGACGTCCAACAGGAGCCAGCACCTGTACTGCGCGGTAAAGTCTTCGAGCGTACAACGCCGAAGGCGGAAGGGGCTGGCTGGTGGGATGGTCAATACAGCCAGTTGTTTGTATATGAGATCAAAAGCGGGGAGATCACGCAGGTGACTTCCGGGCTATGGAATATCAGTGCTCCGGCATGGTCGCCAGATAGCAAGCAGCTTTCTTTCATTTCGAAACAAGTAGAGGACGAGGAACTTGATGCGGATCTGCTTTACTTTACCGATGTATACAGCATTCGATTGGGAGAAAGTGATCTGTTCAAAGTGACGGATTCCAGTCTGGCGATAAGCCAATTCTCCTATTCGTCTGACGGGCAGCAGCTGATTCTGATCGCCAGTGATCGTGAGTATGGAAGCGGGAGCCACAACAGCTTATACGCTGTTCCCGTTCATCGAGGTATACCCAGGCCAATCGCACCTCAATTAGATATGCAGATGGGTAACGCGGCGCTTGGAGATATGAAGTCGGCAGGTGCGTCACCTTCTCCTATCTCGGATGCCCATCATCCGGAACGCGGTGTATATGTACTCGGAACACATAACGGGAATGTGGACGTGTACCGTATTCAAGAAGATGGGGCGTGTCAATCCGTTACGGGCGCTGGTGAAAAGGATGTGTATCAGTATACCTTAACACCAGATGGTACGTCGCTGGTTATCGCTGCGTTGACTGCTGAACACCCTGGAGAGTTATATCGCGTGGATATCGACAGTGGTGAAATGTTCAGACTCACCCGGCGAAATGATGAATTCATGGCTGAATTGGCTGTAAATGTGCCAGCCCGTGTAGAGTTTAAGTCCTCCGATGGATGGCCGCTTCAAGGTTGGTTAGCCAAACCGGCAATACGTGACACCAATGGGAAACTGCCACTGATTTTGCAGATTCATGGTGGACCTCACGCAATGTATACGGGAACATATAGTCATGAGTTGCAGACACTCGTTGCGCAAGGTTATGCTGTGCTGTGGATCAATCCACGCGGAAGTATGGGATACGGTCAGGAGTTTGCCAGAGCTTGCCGTGGTGACTTTGCCGGAGGAGATTACCGGGATCTGATGGAAGCTGTTGATTATGCCCTGGCTACATACGATTTCCTTGATGCATCACGTCTGGGTGTAGCGGGTGGCAGTTATGGCGGAGTGATGACCAACTGGATTGTAGCGCATACCCACCGTTTCAAGGCGGCTGTAACCCAGCGATGCATCTCCAACTGGTTGTCCATGTACGGAACGAGTGATATCGGAATTTCCTATGTTGAGGGAGTCATTGGTGGTAATCCGGCGGAAAACGCTGAATTCCTGTGGTCCCGTTCACCTCTTGCCCATGCACATCACATTGAGACGCCACTTCTGATCATGCACGGAGAGCAGGACTATCGGACACCGATTGCGCAAGCGGAGGAATTATATACTACGCTAAAACGATATGGCAAAAAGACCAAACTGATTCGTTATCCGGGCTCCAACCACAGTTTGCTGAAAAGCGGTAAACCTTCACTTCGGATCGATAGCTTCGAACAGGTGAATGCCTGGTTCAATCAGTACCTGGGGAATGAGGAGGGCGAGCGATGAGTCGGACTCAGCTGTCCATTCCTGTAGGGCTTCTTGTAGAGAATGTTCTGACAAGTGGGGTGCCGGGAGACGTGATTATTGAATGGTTACAACGTCGAGACTTTTCCCGGTTGTTGCCTCTGGTTAAGGAATCCGCGATGGATTTTGATGAAAGACTACAGACAGCAACTGATATCGGAGACGATTGGGAAAAGGCGATACGTCAAGGTTATGAGTTCAAGTTTTTGCATATTAACGGGTTGAAACGATTGCTCGATTTCCGGTTTGACCGTAAGGTGGATCGGGATTACGTTCAAGATGAGTTGTCTCTGAAGCATATTCAACTGACCGCAGAAGAGATTGAACTGCTACAATCGTTAATTGGCAGGCAGTGGATCGTGCAAGCAGAAGAAACAGAGGCAGCAGAAGAAAGCAGAACAGAGGACGAGTCATCTTCCCATATTCCTGTCTGTATTCAATTAAAATTCCCATAGTATGACTAGAAGAAACCGCGATGATCGCGGTTTTTTTGCTATGTACAGGTAGAAATGAGGACGGCTGAATTCAAAAGTTGAAATCGGACTCTGCATGATTTATATTTATATTAAATGATATTATTATCTATCAAAAATGCAGGTATAAAGAGGGGGACCTAGGATGTCCATTCAAAATGTTTTGGGAAAAATTCAAATATCGGATGATGTGATCTCCAAAATTGTCGGCAAGATCGCGAATACCACCAGTGAGATTTCCTCCATGTCGACAGGACTTATAGAAGGGGTCACCAAAAAGTGGAGCGGGAAAAGTTTGCAAAATGGCATAGCTATCCGCAAGGTAGAATCCAGACTGGAGATAAACTTAAAGGTTGTCATTTGTTATGGAACAAAAGTGCATGAAGTCTGCAGGGAATTGCAAAACAATGTGAGATTGCATGTGGAACAGCTGACCGGATTAACCATTGATACGGTGAATGTGATCGTTGAGGGGTTATCATTTAACCAACCCGCTGCCAAGCTTTAATCCAATTTCAGCTACCTAGAGGAGTGACAGCGATGAATAAGATTTCCATAACAAAAGCCAGTCCACAATCATTAGTCGGCGGGCAACTAAATCAGATGGCACTTGAATATATGGCCTATTCGCTTGCAGGTACCAAGGATAAAGGCGTTATAGAAAAAACATTTAACAAGTTATGGCGTTCGAATCAGAATAGATTCAGTCACCAATATGCTTATGAAGCTAAAATGGGTAACCAAACGCTGGGCATGATCATGTGTTATCCGACCACTATAATGAACAAACTTGCTTTACCAACGTTCTCCAAACTGTTTGAACTTCGTAAATGGAGCCTGATTAAGTATAATCTCCAACACTGGAAAGAGTTCTACTCCATGGTGACATTAAAAGAAGCGGAGAACGACGAGTACCACATCGGGACATTGGCTACGTTGCCTGAAAGCAGAGGACTTGGTGTAGGGACACAGCTCATTCATTTTGCTGAGGAGCAAGCTGTAACACAAGGTCTGTCCAAATCCTCACTTACGGTTAAAAAGGAAAACCTACTAGCTATTAAACTCTACGAGCGTTTGGGATACCAGAGAGTAGGGGAAATCAATAAACCTTCGTTATCCCTGTACAGGATGTCCAAAAAACTGGTGTAATGCTTTCTGATAGGAATAGAACAAGCAGTTAACTGGAGAGTTTCATATATAAGCCCACATTGGAACAGTTAAAAGTGTGAGCTGGAGGGGCGCTTTATGCGTCCCTTTTTTAGTTCTTCAGATTTTTCTCATAAAAAAAGTAACTTGACTTTTGTGGGTGTTTAAGCAGGTACTTGACAGGGGTGTGGTATAGTATAAAAAGTTCTTTTAATGAAAAAAGACGGAGAAATATACAGTGTGGGGTGTAACCAGTGTATCAATATAAGGATCAGGAATATGAAGCAGTACATTTTGAGGGACGTGACCTGCGCTATGGAGAACTCATAAGTTGTGTTTTCAAGCAGTGTACATTTATGAACGCTTCTATGGAAGAAATCGAAACGAGTAACTGTCGTTTTATCGAGTGTGACTTCAAAGGGGCTTCCATGAATGGTTCGATTCATACGGAATCGGCTTTTGAAAACTGTACCTTCTTTGGTGCGAATCTCTTTGCTTCCAAATTTAGCTCCTGCAAGATGACAGGCTCAGACTTTTCAGGTGCGCAAATGGATGGCATCACACTAAGTCACGGCGATTGGTCCTATACCAATCTGAGACATACGCGTTTGGGGAAACAGGATCTGAGAGGAATTCGTTTCTTTGAGGCTGACTTTACGGACACGGATTTCACCAAAGCGGATTTGAGAGACTGTGATCTTACCCGAGTTGTATTAAGCAGAGCCAAGCTTCAAGGGGCCGATCTTAGAGGGGCTAACCTGGAAGGAATCGATCTGAAATCACTGGATATCAAAGGCGTACGTTTGGATCGCGAACAAGCCGTTCTGTTTGTGCGCTCGTATGGTGCGAAAGTAGACTAAGTTGAGTTGAACATACACAGCATGAAGCCGCCCTTAAGGCGGCTTTTTTGACGTTAAAGCTTTCCCATTCAAGCAAATTGGCAGGAATAAGAGATCTAAACAAGAAGTAGTTAACATAAGTTTCAACTAAAAGGGAGGTTATCATGACCGTCACATTAATTATTATTGTCGCTATTATTGTCTTTGGGCTTACAACAGGCACGATCACTACGATTATGGCATTTAAACTGTTACGTAACAATGAAGAGAAACATCACCTTCGCAAGAGCATTCTGATGGACGGAATTCCAACAGAAGCAATAATTCATGATATTGTACAGACATCATCCAGTAGGGATGGAAGGCCTGGCGTGCGATTGGATCTGACTGTAACCCAAGTTGACGGCCGCACCTTCCCAACAATTGTAGAGACTTATATTCCAATCACACATGTTCCCCATTTTCAGAAAGGAAATGTCATTAACGTAAGATACATTGCGATGGGGAATGAACGAAAAGTTGAGGTAGAGGATGCCTACCTTCCGTGAGGTGCCGCATGGTGGTAAGCTTCGGTTATCAGGCATATCAAAAACCATTACCTGAAACAAATCAGGTAGTGGTTTTTGATGTGAATTTAATTGAGTTAATCCTCTTCTTTTGACATATTTCGTATATACCTCGCTTTGTTTCATGAAATGAATTTGATTACGTTTTAACGCTGTGCTTGTGGGTTCGTTTCAATCGCACAGCAACCAAACTCATAATCAGAGCAGCAATGAACAGAAATACGGTCACACCTGCAATGACAACAAAGAAGGATTGGTCAAATGCAGCAAAGGCGGCATTTTTGAGCGATTCAGCAGACGCAGTAGGCAAGCTTTCGGCAGCGATAAGTGCTTCATCCAGACTGTCTTTCGCATTGGCTGGCACACTAATTCCCACAGGGATCTTCATAGCGAGTGTGTAGAAAAGGGTCGACATGCTGCCGATGATTGCAATACCGGATGCTCCGCCCAACTCATAACCCACTTCCTCAATGGAAGCGGCCATACCCGCTTTGTGTGGTGGGGCATAACTCATAATGGAATGTGATGCAGCGGTCATCCCTGATCCAAGACCTGCACCAAGCAGTGCCAAACCGATAATCTGCCCAGTGAACCCAGCATCGAAATACATCAGATACGTCCCCATGCCAAGGGCAGCGATGAAAAGAGTGAAGCTTTTGATATATACAACATCCACACGGTGCATAATGGCCCCCGTAACAGGTCCGGCGATGAGTGCTGCAACAGGTATGGACACGGTGAATAGTCCAGCCTGAAGAGGTGACATGCCTTCCACCAGTTGAAGCCGCTGAGTGACCATATATTGCACACCCATTTGTGCAAACAAGCCAACCAGTGCGGTAATAAAGCCGGTGCTGAATCTTGGGATTTTGAATAAGGACAGATCCAGCAGTGGATTGGGACTGTTATTCTGACGGCGAATAAAGATGATCAGGGACAGAACACCGACAACAGCAGCAATGATAGCGAGTGTGAGAGATCCTTCGCGTCTTGTGAATTCCTTAATGGAATAGATAATTCCGACCATGGCAATCATGATCTGAATGGAACTGGTGAAGTCCCACTTTTTCGAGGTATCCCCTTGATGTTTAGGGATCATTTTCAAGGCGAATACAAACGCGATAATGGCTATGGGCAGGTTAATCAGAAACACAGAACCCCACGAGAAGTGTTGAAGAAGCAGTCCACCAACAATCGGTCCCAATCCAGCACCACCTGATGCAATGGAACCCCAGATGCCGATTGCCAGTGCGAGTTCTCGCTCATTCGTAAACGTAACTCTGATAATCGACAATGTTGCTGGCATCATCATGGAGGCACCTACGGCTAGAAGAATTCTGCTCATGACTAGCACAGCCGGTACTGGAGAAAAGGCAGCAGCAAGAGAAGCAGCAGAAAAGACGACCAAGCCCAAGGTAAATATTTTTTTATGACCAAGACGGTCCCCGAGTGTTCCCATTGCAGGAAGAAGACCCGCCATGACAAGGGAGTAACCGTTCAGAATCCATAATTTCTCCGAAGCAGATGCACCGAGATCATGGGTCAAGCTGGGTAGGGCTGTGTACAGGATGGTCATATCCATCACAATGAGTAATAGTGCACTTGAGACAATAACAAGAATCATCCAACGTTTGAATTTAGACATGTTTCCCTCCGACGATATGAATAACTTACAATTCAAGACTAAACTATCGGGTAACCCTATAGTCAAACTTTTCTTTACACACTATAATGCATTTATATTGATAAAACTTAGACTACATATGTACATGGAGGGCCCATAGATGGCTGGACATCACGCACAACACTTTACCACCAGTGAATTTGCCAAGATCTGCGGAGTGACCAAACATACCTTGTTTCATTATGACGAGATTGGGCTGTTAAAGCCTGAATATACCAATGCCAAGGGCTACCGCTATTATGGTATGCAACAAACGTATGTGCTGGATGTCATACATGTGCTGAAGAAGGCAGGAAGCTCACTCCAAGAGATTAAGTCGTTTATCCAAAATCAGAATACACCATTGTTAATTGAGCTGTTTGAACAGAAATTAAAGGCACTTGAGTTGGAACAACAACGAATCAAACGCATGCAAAAGCTGCTAAGTGGTGCAATAGAAATGACGAAACAAGCCACGGATGCTTCTCCTGAAGGGCTGCATATCGAACAATGTGAGCTGGAGTATTTTATTGCTGTACAACTGGAGCAAGGGGACGGGGATAAGGAATTCTTCCGTAAGTTCATTGAATACAGGACCCATTGTGATGAACAGATGATCGACTATGAGTTTCCGGTATGGACGATCTTAACTCAGGAGCACTATGAGGCAGGAGAATACTATCCGGATTACTTTGGCAACAAAATAAAAGCTCCCATTCCAGGGGAAATGATATGGATTAAGCCAAAAGGGATGTATGCCGTCATGAATCATCGAGGTTCATACGAAAGCATGCCAGAGACGTATTCCCTCATGAAAGAGGAGATAGAAAAAGAGGGACTGCAAGTCTGTGGACATGTGTATGCACTGGACCTGCTCACTTATTTTGCAGAAAGTAATCCCGATGAGTACATCATCAAAATTTACGTAGAGGTGTGTAAGCCATTAAACACAATGGTTTAACGGTACGGGGATGGAAGATGAGATCGAGGCTACGCTGTCTTGACCCATATCGTATTCCATGTTAAGTTTTCTGTATTAAATTTTGAACTTTCAAAGGGGGGATAGAGTCATGACTGAATTAGAGGTTGTGGATGTTTATGTGGACCTGTCAACAAACATGAACAGTGGCATGGTTCACAATATGACTAATCAGAATCCGACACTTTGTCCTCCTATGCATAGATCTACTTGGCGCTGAGTGGTTTATCGCCAGGTTTCTTTATTGTATAAGCGAATCTAAATTCTGATTATGTTCAAATATTAAAGTGAGGGAATCCATGCCATGTTCCATGGTGAAATCCCGTCAGTTTACTTTTATATTTCACATAAAAAGGATGATATGCATGTCTTTAATCAACGTTACCAACCTGACCTTTGCTTATGAAGGCAGTTACGATAATATATTTGAAAATGTCAGTTTTCAGTTGGACTCCGATTGGAAATTGGGTTTTACCGGAAGGAACGGCAGAGGCAAAACGACATTCCTCAATCTGTTGCTTGGCAAATATGAATACAGCGGACATATCTCTGCGAATGTTAGCTTTGAATACTTTCCTTTCCAGGTAGAAAATAAGGGAGCCATGACCGTTGATGTCATCGGCGAGATTCATCCTGAATATCTGCACTGGCAAGTTGTGCGCGAGCTTAACCTGTTAAAAGTGTCAGAAGATGTGTTGTATCGGCCTTTTGATACGTTATCCAACGGAGAACAAACAAAGGTGATGCTGGCTGCTTTGTTCCTGAAGGATAATCGGTTTTTGCTCATAGATGAACCTACCAATCATCTTGATCTCCATGCAAGACAAATCGTCAGTAATTATCTTGGTAGCAAGAGTGGATTTATTTTGGTATCTCACGATCGATCCTTTCTGGATCACAGCGTGGACCATATCCTTTCCATCAATAAAAGTAACATCGAGATTCAGAAAGGCAATTTCTCCGCTTGGTGGGAAAATAAAAGAAGGCAAGATCAGTTTGAACTTGCGAGTAATGAGAAATTAATAAAGGATATCAAGCGTTTATCCGATTCAGCCAAACGGACCGGTGGATGGTCGCATGAAGTTGAAAAGACCAAAAATGGTACGAAAAATTCCGGCTCCAAGGTGGATAAAGGATATATTGGGCACAAGGCTGCCAAAATGATGAAACGTTCCAAAAATATCGAACAAAGGCAGCAATCTGCGATTCAAGAGAAATCCAAACTTCTCAAAAACATCGAGAGTGCAGAACGTTTACAGATTCATCAGCTGGATTTTCACAAGCAGGAACTTGTTGAATTGGAACATGTGTCGATATCATACGGCTCCAATACGGTGTGTAAGAATGTCAGTATCACGGTTGAAAAAGGGGATCGTATTGCCCTGTACGGTAAAAATGGATCCGGCAAATCAAGCATTCTTAAACTGATCTGTGGTGAAGATATCCCTTATACAGGTCTTTTCCGAAAGGATCATCAGCTTAAAATCTCGTATGTGTCGCAGGACACGTCCGATCTCGGAGGGCATTTATCTGAGTATGCGGCCACACAGGGGATTGATGAAAGCCTGTTTAAATCGATACTTCGAAAGTTGGATTTTTCCAGACTGCAATTGGAGAAAGATATCTCAACGTTTAGCGCAGGTCAAAAAAAGAAAGTGCTCATTGCTAAAAGTCTTAGTGAGAAAGCTCATCTGCATATTTGGGATGAACCACTCAACTTTGTAGATGTCATTTCACGTATGCAGATCGAAGATTTACTCTTGGAATACTCGCCAACCCTGCTTTTTGTAGAGCATGATCGTGAATTTTGTACAAATATTGCAACGAGAATCATCGAACTGTAAGTAACGTGAAAGATAACCATGTTAAGAGCCGCCAAATGGCGGCTTTTAGTATTACTCGTGAGGAAGTATGCTATAATTTTATAATCTCATCCAATCATTTGATGGATGACTAGATCAATTGTAGACTAATTCGCCAAGAGGTGTAATACCAATGAAAAAGGAAATGACAACAATCAAACAAACCAGGCTCCATTCCATTTTGGACGAGGCCACCAAATTGCTGATTGAAAAACCGAATGCTTCCATGAATGAAATTGCGGAATCTGCAAAAATCGGAATCGCTACGTTACATCGATACGTGGAAAGCCGCGAACAGCTTATGGTATATCTCGGATTACGCGCAATCGAGGTGGTCAGTGAGACCATGAAAGAAATCCAACTGGATGAGGAGCATTGTGAAAAGTACATACCTGAGCTGATCGAGGCGTTGATTCCATTAGGCGACAAAATTTATTTTCTGGCTCATGACACCACCATTAACTATAATCCCGAGATTGAGGGAGCAGATCTGAAACTGAGAGAACCTGTATTACACGCGGTCGGTCTGTTACAACAGAAAGGTTATTTCCGCTCCGATCTCGATAAAACCTGGATTGTCGATGTGTTGTATTCCATCATGTTCCTGACGTGGCAGCAGGTTGTAAGTGGTCATATCGCGAGAAAAGCAGCCCCTGCGCTTGTGGTGGATACGTTTTATCATGGATTTAAGCAGCGATAGGTCAGGGTCTATCCAATGAAAAACAATAGATTTTAATACGAAAACACCCTCAAAGAATCAACTGTATCGTTAGATACACAGACTCTTTGAGGGTGTTTTTTTGCGTTCACAACAGCGTTTCTCAGTGCGCAAGCTGCAAAGACATGATTTTCTCACATATTCAAATATTAACAGAGTTCAGAATTTAAGATTTTCAGTTTACAAAAAATGATATAAATTTCTAGTAGATTCAAATCATTACCAAATAAAGACAAAATATTCAAGTGAGGGGGCCGGACAGAAACACCAGCAATTGTGCAGTTCGAATCAGCTTATGTACTCATTCCATCAACCCAAATCAGGAGGGATTCCATGCTTTACACCATTATTGTGCCAGTCAACCAGGACTATAACATTTTGAACCTGTTCACAGATTCGCTACTCCGGACGGTAAGCCCATCCACTCAGATTATTTTCATCAACGATGGTTCCGGCTCAGCAGTCTTTCAACATCTGGATAAACTGAAGCAAGAAGTAAGAGAAGGTGTGACCATCGAGATTCTTCAGCATGATTTTCCACTCGGTTGCGCCGTGTCGATTAATAGCGCACTGAGCCTAGCCAAGGGAGAGTACATTTTCTTCCTGGATTCTGACACCATTCTTCAACCGAACTGGCAACCGATGATGAAAGAGACACTGGATAGCGATATTACGATTGGCATGATTGGGGGCGTTCTGTTGTATCCGCAAACAGGAGGCGTGCAGCATTGCGGCATTGCTTTTGCGGACACCATCGGCCGACACCTGTTCCTGAACGCATCTCCTGATGATATCCCGAAAGAAACCTTCTCTGTTCAACTGGTGGTGTTCGCCATGTTTGGCATGAAGCGGGAGGTGTATGAGACCATCGGTAACCTCGATGAGAAGTTCTTTAACGGATACGAGGACTTTGATTATCAGATGCGGGCACGAGCTGCCGGATACGATACGGTCATTAACCCGAATATTCAAGCGTATCACTGGGAACGCAGCAGCGGGATTCACCGCAACTTCAACCGCAAGAACAATCTGGCACGCTTCTGGAAAAAGTGGGGCGGTCAAATCGAGGCTGATGTATGGCCATTCGTTTTCAGTCATCTGAAAGCACAGCTGGAAAGCCAAGAGGAATACCAGCATCTGCCGATTGTCGGGATTGACCTTGCCGAGGTTCGAAGTGATGCCGATACATTCTGGACCAAGTTGGAGGAAGCCGAATTTGCAAATGTAGCCGAAGTACGGGACTATTCAAACCGCTTTAATTCCAATGGGGCCATCTGGCTGCCACAGGTACTAGGCAAGGAACTGATTCATAGTGAGAACCGGTTACTGTTTTTGGTGGACAATTTCGCCCGTTTGCTGGAGAACCGCTACTGGATTGAGATGAGACATGCTCATCGAGCCAAGGATCTGATCATTGATCTGTATGGCAATGTGATCACGATGGATCGCATATACGATGGATGCTGGCCTGGAACCAAAGTTCGGTAATTCACTCACAACGAAAATAAACAGGGAGGTACTTAAAGTGAAAGAAAAAGAGAGCACGCTCGATCGTGCCGTACGGTTTACCCGTAATCTGGAGTGGTTGGAACAAGTCGAGAAGGTAATTCCGAGCGGATGCAGCACTTTAGCCAAAGCACCTGAACGTTTATTTCCGGGCCATACACCCGTATGTTGTGCAGAGGCTTATAACTCCCGATTTACAGATATCGACGGGAATGAATGGCTGGATTGCGAAATGGCCATGGGTACGGCGCCATGGGGCCATGCCAGACATGAAGTCCAATTAACCGTCATTCACCAGTTGAAAAAAGGGACAAGCTTTTCTTTACCTGCCGACATCGAGCTTGAATGTGCCGAGTTGATTCTGGAGCGGTTCGAGGGTCGTTATCCATCGCTGCGCTTCACCAAGAGTGGTGCTGATGCAGTGAGTGGGGCCGTGCGTCTGGCCCGTGCCGCTAGTGGCAAAAGCAAGGTTATTGCGACAGCTTATCATGGGTGGCACGACTGGTCTGCCTACGGTTATTATGGTGGCCAGACGAAAGAACGTGGCATCCCGGTGGATATCGAGCGTTCAACGATCTGGGTTAACAAGCCTACTACGGAGCGAATTGAGGCTCAGATTACCGCGTCTCCCGAGGATATCGCATGTATTGTTCTATGCCCCAACGAGTGGAAAAAGGATGCGCTGGAGGAAGCCGTAAACCTATGTCGGTCTCTGGACATCATTATCATATTCGATGAGGTAACTTCCGGTATTCGAATGGGCAAGCAGGCTACAGCAGGAGAATATGACATCTGGCCTGATCTGCTCTGTATCTCTAAAGGTATGGCCAACGGTTTACCGCTCGCAGCGGTTATGGGGCCTGAGCACTTGATGTCTTTGTCAGGACAGGTCAGATTCAGTAATGCCCATTCCAGTGAAACGACAGCGCTCGCGGCAGCTATTGCCTGTGAACGATTAATGAAAAATGCGAAAGTATGGCCGACTTGGCGTGATCCGGCAACCCGGATCATGGATCGTCTGGAATCTGAACTTGTGTTACTCGGATTGACGGATCAATTGGAAGTGAGAGGGACTTATGCAAGCTTCTGCATTCAATCCTTGGCTGAAGATAACTTCCAAACCGATCCTTTCCGCGAGTTCATGGTGAAGAGAATGGCTCACTTCGGCATTTTCACCAAAGGATACTTTATTTTCTCTGATGCCCATACACGGGAAGAATTGCTATGGGTCGAGGAAGCGCTGTTGCAGATCCTGTCAGACTGGAAAGAGATTCAGAAGCAGGAACATCTTCATGCGATGCAACTTTCGAAAACGTTTGAAGCTTAATCCATAGATCATAATCAACAATCGACTAGGAGGAATTATTCAATGAAAGCACTCGTATATCAGGATCTCAAACAGGTGACTTACCAGGAGATTGAGGAGCCAACCATTCAAAAGCCAAACCAGGTAAAAATTAAAATCTATGGTTCCGGCATCTGCGGGACAGATCTGAATATTGTCAAAGGCAAAGTGCCGGCGAATAAAGGAACGATCATTGGTCATGAAGGCGTAGGCACAGTGGTTGAGGTGGGCGACGACGTTCGTGGTTTCAAGATCGGTGATCGGGTATTGGTTGATCCCACGCAATCTTGCGGTACCTGCTCATACTGCCGTGAGGGTCTGTTCATCTACTGCGAGAATTTTGATGACTATCAAGTAGGGATGACGACACACGGAACCTTTGCTGAATATTTTGTTGGGGACGAAAAGTATATCTATGCCATTCCGGATTCCATGAGTTGGGAAACGGCCATGATGATCGAACCACTGGGATGTGTACTTCAGACGTTCATGAAAGCAGGGACTAAGCCAAGTGACTCTGTACTGGTCCTCGGTTCTGGAGCAATCGGTTCCCTGTGTCAGCTAGTTAGCAAACGATTGGCAAGGCTTACCGTAGGCACGGAAGTTGATCCATACCGCAAAGAGTTCGCTTCAGGGATCGCGGATCATGTGTTCTATCCTCAGGATCTGACGCTGGATAAAGTATATGAGATCAATAATAACAAAAAGTTTGATATTGTAGTGGACGCGGTTGGTAACCAGCTTCATGTAGGGTTTGAGCTGATTGCCAAAGGCGGAAAAATTATTCCTATGGGATATGACGACAGCTATGAGGTGACGTTCAAATCAACAGCCGTGATTAATGATGGCATTAGTATCATTGGCGCAGTGGCTAATCACTCGATGATCAGTACGGCACTGAAATTTGCCCAAAGCATCCCGGAACTGGAACAGATGGTGACAGCCAAGGAACTGCTGAGTGATTATGAACAGGCCTTTAATGGAACGATTGGTTATGACATGCATACTGGAGAGAAGTTGCCGATGAATTCGGTCAAAACAGCTCTTATCCTATAAGAGGTACGATAAGCATGTAGACATTAGCGGGTTTGCCGCTGCGAGAAGTTTGAATTCGCAGCGGTGAAAACCGCAGAAGGAAGGGATATCGATTGAAATTGCTTCAAGATTTGCCGAAGAATCCACGCTACTCCATTTTACTCGAACCGGTATGGGCCATTCCGGGCACGATCGTTCTCTTTTACGCTCCTTTATATATGAAGGAAGCCGGACTTTCGGACATAGAAATCGGTTTAATCAATTCGGTGAATCTTTATTTTGCCTTTATCTTTCAATTGTTTGCGGGTTCCATTACGAATAAGCTGGGCCGGAAACGAACAACACTGATTTTTGATCTGCTTGCCTGGAGTGTTCCCATGTTCATCTGGGCCTTCTCCCAGAACTTCTGGCTGTTCCTGATCGCTTATTTACTGAATGCAACATCCAAGTTTGTAACGGTCGCCTTTAACTGTCTGATCATAGAGGATGTGGAGGAACACAAACGATCCAAGGTATTCGCCATTCTCAACATGATTATTACAGGGGCAGGTGTACTCACGCCTATTGCCGGGGTGGTCATTGCTGATTATGGTATTGTGCCTACACTCGCCAGCATTTACTTTGTCGGAGGCATCCTCATGACCGCCATGTTCTTCATTCGTAACCGATACACGGATGAGACCGAGGTCGGCAAGGAACTTATGGGATTGCATAGTAAAACCCGCGTGCTTCAGAGCTTGGGTTCCAGTCTGCGCCTGTTTGGCAAATCGTTCTACAAACGGAGACTTTTTCCGATTATTCTGATCACGGTGTTATCCAATCTGATTTTGCAGCTGAATTTCTTCCAGGTCATTTTCTTCAAGGAACAGTTGAAGTTTGATGACCGTGTCATTTCGTTTATCCCAGTAGTGACTGCGGTGACCGTCATGCTGCTCTATTTGGTCATCATTCCGCGATTGAAACGGCGTTCGGAGGAAAAGTATGTTGGTTTTTCTATCGTGCTTAGCACGGCCGGAGCCATTCTGTTTCTGTTGATCCCTGTGGGGAATATAGGGATGTTGTTTCTCACGCTAATCGTGCTCGCTGCGGGTAACTTCATTTTGCAGACGTACCGGGATTCCCTGCTGATGAACCGATTGGGTACGCATGAGAAAGCCGATATGTTCTCGGCCGTGCAGACCGTCATGACGCTTACAGCCATTCCATCCGGTTACCTGACGGGCCTGCTCTACCATCACAATCCAACACTGTTATTCAGCGTCATTCTTGGTCTATATGTTGTACTCATGGTCATCATGTTCTTCCTACCAGATCCGCAAAAGCACTCCCAAGTGCTGGAACCTTACAAAAATATGTAGAAAAAGGGGTTTACTGTATCTGGAGCGAATATGTAGTACAGAAAAAAACTAGTAAATGCATGTTCAAAAAGAGCGGTTTTCAGTACCGAGAAGATGGGATGAAGCTAGAAATGGAGTAGCGGAGCGTAGATAGAGCTACGTGAGCAACGGACATTTCGGCTGAATGCCATATTCGATGCTGATGATGCCACTAGGCATCCTTCGTAATCAAAAGCGGACTTTTTGAACTACCTCTAGAACATATTTTAACTTGGGAGGCTGCTAACAAATGACTAACGTAATGACAACAGAAGCGCGGAAGCAATGGAGCTGGATGAACGAGCCCGATATCTGGTCCTATACGGATCAGGGAGGTGTGCTGGTGGAAGCGAAGGCGGACACCGACTTTTTCCAAGATCCAGCGGGCAAGCACATTCGTGCAACCGCACCATTTCTGTCCATGCCTGTGCCTGGCGATTTCGAAATCACAACCCAATTAACCGTTGATATGAAAAATCAATATGATTCCGGATGTCTGATGGTGATGGCGGATGATCTTAACTGGTGCAAAATTTGTTTTGAGTATGATGGCAAAGTGCCTACCATCGTGTCGGTAGTGACACGTGATGGTTCATCCGATGATTGCAATTCGTTTGAAGTCTCCGTACCTAATCCCTATCTGCGTATACGCAAAGTAGAGGGCTGCATATCATTCTTTTATTCACCTGATGGGGATGAGTGGAAACTAATTCGTTATTTCGGCATGCCGATACAAGGGGAACTTCGAGCTGGATTAGTTGTTCAGTCGCCAACTGGAACGGGCTGTACGTGTCATTTTTTATCCGTGAACGTTACTCATCCGGACTTGACCGCACGTTTCTAATCCGCTCCCCTGGCCGATCACTGGAGGGAGAACAGGTTCATGGTAAAAGCATTTATATTTGATTTTGATGGACTCATTGTCGATACAGAGACACCTTGGTATTATGCGTTTCGGGATATTTATGAAGAGCACGGAGTTGAACTTGGTCTGGAGCTATGGTCGAAAAATGTGGGGACATCCTTTGAGGAGTTTCATCCATTTCTGTATCTGGAGCAAGCGCTCCAAAAAAAGATAGATCATGATCATATCAAACTGCTCTCTGAACAGAAATACGAAGTCTATTTGGGACAGGCTTCCATTCTTCCAGGGGTGTATGAATTGCTTCAGTCTGCGAGGGAGAAGGGGATTCAGCTTGCGGTTGCTTCCAGCTCTACACGGGACTGGGTGCATGGTTACTTGCAGAAATTAGGCATTTTCGATTATTTCACAGTCGTTCATACATCCGAGGATGTGAAGCGAGTGAAACCGGAACCTGAACTGTACCTTCTTGCTCTCCAGAGTCTTGGGATCGAGGCTTCCGAAGCGATTGTGTTCGAAGACTCACCTAATGGCTTGAAGGCAGCCAATGCAGCAGGTATTCGGTGTATCATCGTACCTAACGAGGTAACGCGTGGTCTGGAATTCGCCATGCATGAACTGCGGTTATCCTCGCTGGCCGAGATCGATATGGAGGCGCTTTAATCCAGATACTGCTTGCGTAGCTCGATAGGGGAGATCCCTTCGTATTTTTTGAACACTGATCCAAAGTAACTGGCACTGTTGAAACCAACGGCTTTGGCTATTTCATGAGCGGTCGTAGCGTTATTTTCGATGAGCATTTCCTTGGCTTTCAACAACCGATATCGCATCAGATATTCCAATGGAGTCATTTGAAATTCTTTTTTGAATATCCGATTGAGGTGCTGCTCGGTAACGTCCATCTGTTCAGCCAACATGGGGAGAGAAATATCCTGATGATAATTTTGTTTGATAAAAGTAATGAGTTCATCCAATCTTAATCGGGCATCAGAACGTTCGTAAGCACTATAGCGTTCACCTTCAATGGTTAATCTGACCAAAAGCATGTACAGTAATGCGGATACGTGCCAGATCTGATCCTTGTGCCGGGACTGCAGCGCCAACGTAATTTCACGCAACAGGATATGAAGCATTCCATCCGGCTTGAAGGCGCGCAGCTCCCCGATCTGCAAGGTATGCAAGAACCGTGGCAATAAATAGCCATTGAAAGACAGACAATCAAATCGTAATGAATCACTCAGATTGTGGTAACGGTAGGTTACCTCCGGGAACAAAATGAGAGCGGTCCCTTTTTTGATCGAAAATTCATGATTCTTTGCTGCGATTCGCCCTGTTCCTCCGATGCACTGTACAATGCTGTAATCCCGCGAATGGTCGCTCCAATTCATCAATTCATCAACGGTCAACTGGTTTTGCCCTGTAATCATGAGCGGCATATCGGTATCCAGCGGATTCCCCATACTAGGTTTCGGCATCGTCGTGTTATTCCTCTTTTCGTTAAAGGATCATGTGCGTAAGTGGCGTGGTTACAGCGTTAAAAGAAACCTAGAAAGAATTATATTACATAAATGGAATAATTTTAATTGAATGACGGGCAATATATAAAACGTTTTCATACAAATGCTTCAACAATTCTTTATTGGATGAATGAGTATGAACTGTAGTCTGATCAGCCTCTATTTATGGATCTAAAAGTACGCCTGCCTTGCCAACAGAATGCGAAACGGTATACGCTATAACGAATGAGTGATTAAGGAAAGGGATGCAAACATGAAGAAAGTCATCGTAGTCGGATCGGGTATTCTGGGGGCATCAACAGCCTATCAATTAGCCAAACATGGCGCAGAGGTAATCATCGTAGATCGAAAAGATATAGGACAGGCAACGGATGCAGCTGCCGGTATCATCTGTCCATGGCTGTCACAGCGTCGCAATCAGGACTGGTATCAGCTCGCCAAGGCAGGTGCGCGGTTCTATCCTGGCATCATAGCGGAGCTTGAAGGCGAAGGAGAAACGGAAACCGGTTATGCTCAAGTGGGCGCGCTTAGTATTCATACGGACGAGGATAAAATCAACAAGATGGGAGAGCGGGCACATCTTCGCAAAGCAGATGCACCGGAGATTGGGGACATTACACCTCTTGATGCCAAAGAAACCCATGATCGTTTTCCTCTACTGGATGAACGTTATCAATCGGTACATATCAGTGGTGCTGCACGTATAGATGGAAGAGCGCTGCGCGATGCATTGATCCGGTCTGCACAGCGGAATGGAGCGGAAGTGATCCATGGAGACGCCACGCTTCAATTCGAAGCGGATCGGGTCATTGGTGTGAGTGTTAATGATCAGAGTTTCCTGGCAGATGAAGTCGTTGTCTGTGCAGGTGCATGGGCTAACGAACTGCTGAAGCCACTCGGCATACACTTTAAAGTGCATTATCAAAAGGCACAAATTATGCATCTACATGTCACGGATGGGGAGGATACAGGCCGCTGGCCTGTGATCATGCCACCTTCTGATCAATATCTGCTGGCCTTTGATCAACAGAAGATCGTGATTGGTGCCACTCATGAAAATGATGTGGAGGGTTATGATACAAGAGTAACTGCAGGGGGCATGCAGGAAGTTTTGAATAAAGGTCTGGAACTGGCGCCGGGGCTAGCCAATAGCACATTCCAGGAGGTAAGAGTTGGGTTCCGTCCGTTCACACCTGGCTTTCTGCCAGTAATGGGGGCTGTTCCAGGCTGGCAAGGTCTGATTACCGCGAATGGACTTGGAGCCTCTGGACTGACCATGGGTCCTTTTATCGGGAGTCAACTGGCGAAACTAGCTCTAGGCATGGAACTGGATATCGATATTGAGCCCTACACTGTTGGCAAAGCAATGGATGAAATTGAAAGAGGTGAGTCATGACTTATTCACAACGTGTATCCGATGGAGCGAACTCGTCCGACATCGTATATCTGGAGCATCAGATTGGTACGACGAAAGAAAAACTGCGCATAGCTTTGGAGAAACAAGAAACATACAAAAGCGAATTGTCGGAATTGAAGTCATCACCAATCAGGAATGTATCCGAAGACAGTTCTGAAGAGCAAATCTTAATGGAGAAGGCAAGCCAAACGAAGAACTTGATTGAAACCCTGTCTGAACAACTGGAGCAACTACAGGAAGCATTAGCGAAACTAGGCGATTGATCGGCTCTATGGCTTATCTCTTTGAGACATCAACAGAAATAATATACGATACGTATAAAACGAAAACCCCTTATATTAAGGGGTTTTTCTGATTTAGTTCAAATGGTTTATATCAATAAATGAACGTATGGTATAAAATGGAATCAGGTGCTGAACTGTCAATTCAGGTACCCATGTAACCAATCACGAAACTATGCTGAGAGGTGGATTCCAAATGTATAAAGAAGTGATACGTGTTGAGGACATCACGGGGTTTCAGTCGAGATCTGAAGAGTTTTTCCCACTTCACTGGTTTCGAAAAATGCTGTCCGAGCATCCTGTGTACTATCACGAAGATACAGACACCTGGAATGTGTTCAGATACGATGATGTGAAGCAGGTCCTCAGTAATCATGAGTATTTTTCAGCCGAAGGAACCCGGACAACGATTGCCGTTGGAGCAAAGAACAATGAAGGCACACCTCCAGACAAATTAAACATATCAAGTATCGATCCTCCCCGTCATCAAAAAAGTCGTTCGTTGTTATCGGCTGCTTTTACACCTCGTAGTCTGAAAAACTGGGAGCCACGAATTCGCAACATTGCAGAGCAGCTGGTAGCCGATATTGAGCCAAATACGACGATTGATATTGTTCAAGCGTTGGCCGCTCCACTACCTTCGATGGTTATGGCCGATCTGCTCGGCATCCCTCTTACAGACAGCCATCGCTTCAAGAACTGGGTAGATATTTTGTTTCAACCCATCAATTCAAAGACGGCTGAAGAGAGTGAACTGAAAAAACAAACTGCCGCGCAAGAGTATTATCAATTCCTGTATCCTATTGTGGTTCATAAACGGACTCATCCTGGTGAGGATATCATTACGGATCTGTTAAATGTTGATGTTGAAGGTGAGAAGTTCACGGAGGATGAGGTTGTTCGCACGACCATGCTTCTGCTTGGAGCCGGTATAGAGACAACGAGTCATATGGTTTCAAATACGTTCTATTCCTTCCTCTACGATGACCCGAGCTTGTATGGCCAACTCAGGCAGAACCCCGAATGGGTTCCGCTCGCAGTGGAAGAAATGCTTCGTTATAGGTTCCATAATGCCAAGCGGCATCGGACAGTAAAGCAGGATAATCAACTGCTCGGAGTGGATTTGAAAAAAGGAGATGTTGTCATCTCCTGGATGAGTGCAGCCAATATGGATGAGCAGATGTTTGAAGACCCCTTTGAGCTGAATATTCATCGTCGTAATAACAAAAGACATCTTACCTTTGGTAATGGCCCACACTTTTGTCTAGGGGCCCCGCTGGCAAGAATGGAACTAAGCATTGCCTTGACAGCATTTGTGGAGAAGATTGCTCGGATTGAACCAGTGGAGTCCTTTGATCTGGAGAATAATCTGGCCACTTCAGCTCCGGGACAGTCATTGACCCATCTGCCAGTGAAGATCGTTGCGGAGTGAGAAGGAATCATACGGGACACAACCTAAAAAGCGGCAGATCAGACGTAAACGTCTTGATCTGCCGCTTTGTTATGCAAGCAAGTATGAGGCTGGACACCTTAATTTGAATTCATAGAAACTTTTTGTCTTACCACCTGTTTGATTTCTTCCTCTTTGGCTTGTTTGGTGCGTTTGATAAAGAAGGAAAGGACCAATCCCACAACAGCGATACCGATGATAACAACATAAGCATCATTGATACCCTGGATCATGGATTCTGTAGCAAGCTGTTTTTGACTGAGACCATTGGCTGCACCAGTCGCCATCATATCCTGTACGTGCGCTGTTGTACGGGAGGTCATGACACTTACGAGTAATGAAGTGCCTACAGCACCAGCCACTTGTCTGACGGTGTTGGAGATAGCTGTACCGTGTGCACCAAGTCTTGGTGGCAGTTGGTTAAGTCCCGCAGTCTGAATCGGCATCATGAGCAGAGCCATACCAATTCGGCGGCCGGTAGACATTAATACCAGGTAACCATAACTGGTTGAATCCGTTAAGTCGATGAATCCAATTGTTGTCACGATGGTGATCACCATCCCGATAACGGCGAGCCATTTCGCTCCAAATCGGTCAAACAATTTTCCGGCTACTGGCATCAGGAAGCCCATGACAAGAGCACCCGGAAGGAGTAATAATCCGGACTCCAGTGCAGTGTAACCACGTGCGTTCTGGAGATACAAGGGAAGCAACATCATGTCAGCATACATGATCATTGTAATCGCGATACTGATGACCGTGGTCAGGGAGAACATATTGTACTTGAAAGCCCGCAGATCAAGCAGCGGAGTTTCAGACACGAGCTGACGCCATGTAAACAGGGCAAGAGAAACAATCCCAGCCGCAATGCAGATAAGAACTTCTGCACTTGACCATCCCAGACTTCCTGCTCTGCTGAAACCATAGAGCAATGCGCCAAATCCGATCGTGGACAGCACCACACTGATTGTGTCGAACTTTGTGTTGACCCGTTCGGATACATTCTTCAGGTATACAAACGCAAAAGCAATGACAATAAGAGTTAATGGAATCATGCCATAGAACATCGTTTGCCAAGAGTAGTTCTCGAGGATATAACCGGCAAGGGTAGGCCCGATTGCAGGGGCAAAAATGATGGCAAAACCAACCATACCCATTGCAGATCCTCGTTTTTCAGGAGCAAACAAGGTCAAAATAACGTGCATCAAGAGCGGCATGATAATGCCGGCACCCGCTGCTTGAATCATACGTCCTGTCAGCAATGTGCCAAAGTTATCTGCAAGAGCAGATACGATGGTACCAATCAGGAAAATAAACATGGAAGCTTGGAATAATTGCTTGGTTGAAAAGCGTTGCATGAAGTAGGCCGTAATGGGGATAAGTACCCCGTTCACCAGCATGTAACCTGTCGTTAACCATTGTGCAGTTGCGGCGGAGATGTTAAAATCACCCATCAGTTCCGGTGTAGCAACACTCATGATCGTTTGATTCAACGTTGCAAGGAAGGCTCCCAAAATCATGATAAACAGGATGGGGCCTTTCTTTACGGATAATTCTTCTTGTACTCTAGCCTGACTCAATCCTTTTCATCCTTTCAATCCACACGTGACTAAATTTACAACGTGTTGTATAGTTTACATTGTATTTATTGAATTATATACATATTCGGACAGATTACAATTTACGTTATGACGTGTTTTCGTTGTTTATTTTACAAATAAAATGAATTTGTTGTGTAAATCAAAAATAAACGACTGTTTGTTTAAAATTGTAATGTTTAAAATTTGATGGGAGGGATACACGTGAAAGACGAGAAGAAATCAGCCGTGGACCCAAGAATATTGCGAACACGTCAGTTAATTCGAGGTGCATTTGTTGAATTGCTGCAGGAAATGGATATTGAGAAGTTGTCAGTCAACAAAATTGCCGAACGAGCGACGATCAATCGGGTAACCTTCTACCTGCACTATCGTGATATTACGGATATGATGGAGAAGATGGCGGATGAGATGATTGAGAATATTGAACGGATCGTGGATGAATATGCCCCTCATTTTGAGAAGCAAAGAACGGAAGAGGCTTGGCCTGTTCTAGTCAAGTTACTAGAGCATTTTGCAGAGAACGCCTCGTTCTATCAGGTGGTTCTTGCTACAAAGCGCACACCGATTTTTACCGAACGACTGCTCAAATTGTTAAGTACGCTGGTCAAAGCCAAAATTGATCGGGTAGAGATGGAAGATGAACTCGAAGAATCCGGCATTCACAAAGAAATCGCAATATGGTACGGTTCTTCGGCTCTGATTGGAACCATCGTTGCCTGGTTGCGTAATGATATGCCATATTCACCTCATTTCCTGGCGAAACAATTCTCGTTGATTCGCTCGTACTCTTATAATGACCTGATATAATCATGCTACAATTGCATCTAACGTTAATAGAGGAGGAATAATGTGATGAAATATAGTGCAGAACGTATCTATGTGAGATTTTGGAATGTGGATGATGCCTCATTGCTTCTGGATCTACAGGTTCGCAATCGTGCGGAAATCGAGAACATATCAGCAAGTGATCGGGACGAGTCTTTCTACAGCTTGGAAGGGCAAAGGTCACTCATTGAGAGCTGGAACAAGAAGAGAGAAGAAGGAAATCGCTATTCTTTTGGTATTTTTCTACATACAACGGATGAACTCGTCGGTGAAATTTCTTTGTTCGAGATCATACTGGATTCTACCCCAAAATGGATCCTTGGTTATGTGACGGATACTCTGCATCAAGGAAAAGGATATATGAGCGAAGCCCTGCAATGTGTAATGGAATTTGCCAAACACGAAACTGAAATTACTCGAATCGAAGCTGGCGCTGTGCCCGATAATACAGGTTCCATCCGTGTCCTTCAAAAAGCAGGATTCAAGGAGAATGGGTCACAGCCTGTGCCAATCCAGGGAACGTTGAAAGAACATACGATGTTTGCTGTGGATATACTATAAGCAAGATGTTTTAATATTTACTATACAAGTTGGACTATATATTTAAACGTAACGGAGAGGACAGAAAAAACATATGGCTACTATACTCGTTGCAGACGACGATGCGAACATTCGTGAACTCGTCTGTCTATTTCTCAAAAACGATGGATTCACAACAGTGGAAGCTGCGGACGGTAAGGAAGCTCTCACTATATATGGCGAAACTCCAGTAGATCTGGTCGTCCTTGATATTATGATGCCTGTCATGGATGGTTGGGCACTGTGTAAAGAACTCCGAAGAGCCAATCCCGACCTCCCGTTACTCATGCTGACGGCGAGAGGAGAGACTTGGGAGAAGGTGAAAGGATTCGAACTGGGTACGGATGATTATTTGACCAAACCGTTTGATCCGTTAGAGCTGACCGCTCGTGTCCGAGCATTACTGAAACGATACAAAATCGGCTCCACACACACAATCCAGTTTGGTAACGTCATTCTGGACCGTCAGACGTATAAGGTGATGAGAGGTACAGAGTCGCTTACGTTACCACTTAAGGAGTTCGAATTGCTGTATAAGCTTGCTGGAACACCAGGACAAGTCTATACACGTGAGCAATTAATCGATCAGATATGGGGTATTGATTACGCGGGAGATGATCGAACAATAGACGTACATATTAAACGCCTGCGCGAACGATTCGCGACAACACCTGATTTTCGGATTGAAACGGTGCGTGGGCTAGGGTACAGACTTGAGGTCTATGAATGATCAGATCCTTATATATTCGTGTTGTTCTGACCTTTCTGGTGTCAGTCATCACAGGCACGATTATTTCATTTTTTATGTCAACCTGGATGTTCGAAGATCAATTGAATGAAAATGCTCAAATTAACATACGCAATTTTGGCCAGGACGTTGTGCAGATTTATAAGACGCTGCCTGCTGATGAAGCAGAATCATTCGTTAGTAGAATGAAACAACTTGATTCGTATCATATTCGAATTTATGATGCAACGGGCAATTTCAAGTCTTATGGGAAGCTTAACGAACATAAATCATCCCCCGTATCGACGGATCAACTCAAGAAGGTTTTAAACGGAGGGGTTGTGCAGGACACACCTAAAGGTATCGCTACCGTTCTTTTGGGGCTACCGATCAAGACGGAAACGGGTATAAGAGCGATGTTTCTAGAAACACTCTCACCGCCCTCAGCCTCTTTTGTGGTCCAGTTTGGCTTGATTTTTGCAAGCTGTTCCTTGATTGTAGGAAGTTTGTTGATTGTGGTTGCTTCTGTATATCTGGTTAGACCGATCAAAAAATTGACCAAAGCGACCAAACGGATTGCAGCTGGAGACTTCAATGTCAAGCTGAACATTAAACAAACGACGGAGATTGGTACATTGGCCCGTAGCTTTGAAGAAATGATGCATGATCTTCAGCAGTTGGAGCAGATGCGCAGGGAATTCGTTACCAATGTTTCGCATGAGGTTCAGTCTCCGCTCACCTCGATATCCGGTTACGCTTCGGCACTGAAGCAAGTAAATCTCTCAGAACAAGAACGAAACCGTTACCTGGATATTATCATCTCAGAAGCAAAAAGAATGTCCAAAATGAGTGATAGCCTGCTGAAGCTGAGTTTGCTTGAATCGCAGTCACAGCAACTACGGCTCACCACCTTAAGCCTTGATGAACAGATCAGGCGGGTCATCGTGGCGCTTCAGCCGCAATGGTCTGGGCGCAACATTCATTTCGAGCTTGATTTGGAGAACGTGAAGGTAACGGCTGATCACGATCAGTTAAATCAGGTATGGACAAACATCATCGGAAATAGCATCAAGTTTTCCGAGGATGGCGGTATGATTAAAGTCAGTATCGAAGAGGACTTCAAAAATGTGACTGTTCGAATATCCGACACGGGCATTGGAATTCCCCTGGAAGATCAGAAGCGTATATTCGACCGTTTTTTCAAGGCAGATCGTTCCCACAGCCGCAAATATGACGGGAGTGGTATGGGACTTGCTATCGTTAAACAGATCGTCTCCCTTCATCAGGGTGACATCCAAGTGGAAAGTGAACCTGGTCAAGGCACGACCTTTATGATTACGTTGCCCATCCATCCACCAACGGATAGTTAGGCTCACAGGTTAGGCCAATGAATAGAATATCCATCGGATTATCTAAACCAAATGTTCATGTCCTATGTAACATGCAAGCTTCCTTGTATGTTACATAGGACATTTTTTTTTTGCTTGTTCATACTCCGTTCATATTCCGGTCATGGGGAGTACATCTTTCTTGATTAGGATTTCTTAAGTAGCCTGCCAGGCCAATATACAGATGAGGATAGGAGCAGATGAATGTGAATCAACAAGCAGACAGAGAAGTCCAGAGTAAGAGCAAAACCAAGAAAGTGTTAAACATCTTGTTTAAAGTGTTTGCCGCAATCGTTATCGTAATCCTACTTTTTGTAGCTACCGTATATACCGTTAATAAAATCAGTAGTTATTCGGAGCAAAAAAGAATGGAGCCGTATGGTCAACATGTATCCGTAGACGGGAAAAATATGAATGTATTCATTCAAGGCGAAGGCGAGGAAACGATTGTACTTCTGCCGGGTTTTGGAACAGCGTCACCTGCACTTGATTTTAAGCCACTTATTTCAGAACTATCCCCCTATTATAAAGTCGTTGTGGTTGAACCTTTTGGTTATGGATTGAGTGATCAGACTGACAAGGAACGCAGCACAGCAAATATCGTAAGTGAAATCCACGAAGCGCTGCAAAGTCTACATATTGATCGGTATATTCTCATGGGTCATTCCATTTCGGGGATCTATAGTCTGGATTATGTGAACAAATATGCAGATGAAGTAAGTACATATGTCGGGCTGGATAGCAGTGTTCCAGCGATTAGTGAACAGAAGGTTGAAGCATCAGAAATCGTACCGATTACATGGTACCGTAACTTGGGTTTCCCACGTTTGCAATTGAAAATGAGTGATGATCCATATGCTGGGCTACCGTATGATGAACAAACCAAAGAACAATTGAACATTTTGATACAAAAGAACATGTTTAATTCAACTCAATTAAACGAGATTGTAAGCATGTATTCCAATTTTAAAGCAGCTGAACAGTTAACGTTCCCTGTTAATCTTCCGGTTCTTTTCTTTGTTCAAAAGAATCATCCGGCAGCAGACAATTGGGTTCCGGAACACGAGAAGTTAATAGAGAACTCTGTGCGTGGTGAAGTGGTGCTGCTGGAAGCAAATCATTATTTGTATCGTTCCCATGCCAAAGAAATTGCTGAAAAATTCAGGGGATTTATGACGCAGCAGTAAATATAAATGAATTGGCTTGTTCATATTCAGTTCATATTGACGTCACGGGGAGTACATTTTCATTGGATAAGATTTCATTAGCAGCAAAAAAGACAATCGAACTATCAGTTCAGGACAGGAGAAGATAACACTGACGACGCAGCCAGCGGAAAAGAAAACAAAGAATAGATCAAAGGCCAAAAAAGTGAGAAACATGATACTGAAAATAGTAGGAGCAATCGTAATCGCCATTATTCTATTTCTAGGTATTGTTTATATCACCAATGTGATCAGTAGTAATTCAGAGGCCAAGAAAATAGATTCCTATGGTCAGCATGTATCTGTAGACGGGAAAAATATGAATGTACTCATTCAAGGTGAAGGCAAGGAAACGATTGTACTTCTGCCTGGTTTTGGAACAGCAGCACCAGCGCTTGATTTTAAACTGCTCATTGACGAACTATCACCATATTACAAAGTTGTGGCGGTTGAGCCATTCGGGTATGGGTTAAGTGATGCTACTGAAAAAGAACGAACCACAGAGAATATCGTAAGTGAAGTTCATGAAGCTCTGCAGCAACTCGATATTCATCAGTACATGCTCATGGGTCACTCCATTGCAGGCATTTATGGCATTGATTATGTGAACAAATATCCGGATGAGGTCACGGCATTTGTCGGAATTGATAGCAGTGTTTCAACACAACCGGGTATGGATGCCAAATTACCTACTAAAACGTTCGCATTTCTTAAAAAATCAGGTCTCCAAAGATTGGTGGTCAAATTTAGTAGTGACCCCTATGCTGGACTCGCATTTGATGAACATACCGTAGAGCAGATGAACATGCTGTCGAATAAAAACTCGAACAGTTCCACGACTTTGAATGAGATGGACCATATTGCTTCCAATTTTAAAGGAGCCCAAGGTTTAACCTTTCCTAAAGACCTGCCACTTCTTCTCTTTGTACAAGCGAATAATGAAGGTGTAGAAGGATGGATACCGCTGCATGAAGGGCAGATCAAAGATTCAGTACATGGGAAAGTAATCACCATGGATGGCGAACATTACTTGCACCATACGTTATTCAAAGAAATAGCTGAAGATGTTAGAGCATTCATGAACGAAGCGAAATAATAATTCTGTAAAAGTCCGTGATGAGAGAGAGGAATTCAATTGAGATTATTTGAGATACTGTTAGTTCTATCCTGTTTCGCGTTACTCATAGACCTACTATTTATTAAAAGAAGTGCAAAGAAAATAGGTTTGGGTTTGGGTATAGGAAGTAGCGTTATATTATTAGTGCAATTGTTTGTTGAGGGATACAGATGGCAGTTGCTTTTGGTATATATCATGACGGCTCTATTCATAATCATCGTTTTATTCAGACATTCCGATAAGATGGCGAATCTTAAAATAGGGAAGTTCTTGAAATATAGTTTATCTTCCTTAATCGTTATTTTGCTTGTTGGTTCTACCGTCTTGTCTGTATACTTACCTGTTTTTAATCTGCCGAAGCTTGATGGTCCAGAGAAGGTGGGTACTCAAACATTTCATTTAACAGACCAGAACAGAGACGAAATCTTCACTGAAGATCAAAACGATAAGAGAGAACTAATGGTTCAAGTTTGGTACCCAACTGAAAACAGCAATAATAACAAGCGTGACACGCTGTTTCCAAAAGATAAAGAAATGTTCAAAAAGTATATTCAGAGCTTCTCTAATTCTTTAAAACTGCCCGAATTTTTGCTCGACTACTTGAAGTATAGTCAAACCAACTCTTATGAAAATGTAGAAATATTACCTTCTACAAGTCCTTATCCCGTGGTACTACTATCTCATGGTATGGGAACCAGTAGAGTTCTACATGTATCACAGGCCGAGAATCTGGCCAGTCATGGGTATATCGTGGTCACCATCGATCATACGTATAGCACCTTTGCTACTCTTTTTCCAGATGGCCGTGTAACGGATTATAAAAAAAGCACGACTACACTAGATGAACGTACAAAAACAGGGAGTATATGGACGAAAGATGTGGAGTTTGTAATCGATCAAATCGAAAAGCTGAATTCAGGTGCAATCGAAAGTCAGTTTAAAGGGAAAATCGATCTAGATCACATCGGCGCGATGGGGCATTCTTTTGGGGGTGCAACCGCGTTTAATGCAACGTATTTAGATCAGAGAATCAAGGCCGGGGTTAATATGGATGGGTCACTATATGAAGTGGAAAATAGAGATGATATAAACAAGCCGTTTATGTTCATCCGATCGGGAAGTTTTGAAGACTGGTTCGCCAACTTTGAAATAGATAGAAATTCGGATGATGAAGTAACTAAATCTCTTTCAGATGAGCTGCACATTATGAAAAATGTTATGAATCATGGGGGAAAAGTGATCTATGTAGAAGGAACCCAGCACTTCAATTTCACGGACCTTCAGTTCTATTCAGAGCTGGTTAAACTGTCCGGTATCACAGGAGATATCAATGGTAAAAGAGGATCAAACATCGTAAATCAATATGTACTCGATTTCTTTAACAAGCAACTGAAAGGAACGGGTGGAGATCTCATTCAGGGACCAAACGACTTGTATCCGGAGGTGAAATTTGTAGACCCAGAAGAAATCAAATAACCAAAACACTTAAAATTCAGGAGATGATGTGAATGGGACGACAAAAGGGAAAACGCACTTCAATCGCCGTGTTAACGCTGGCATTAACCATGTTAGCTCCAATGTCTGCAATGGCTGCGCCTACTACAAGTAGCAGTGATCATACGTATGAACCAACCAAGAAAACGGTGATGGAGAAAGCCAAGTTACTCACTGAGAAACATGGAATCACAAGCCTGCAATATGCCCTTATCGATGGTGGCGAGATTGTGGTGTCCGGTCAGACGGGCAAAAACGATAAAAACAACAAGGTGCCTCTTACGCCGGATACGATCTATGGCATAGGATCAACGAGTAAAATGTTCCTCACAGCTTCTGTTATGAAGTTAGTTGACGAAGGCAAGGTGGATTTGGATCTGCCTGTTGTGAACTATATACCTGATTTTCAGATGAAAGATCATCGCTACAAACAAATCACACCACGCATGCTGTTGAATCATTCTTCCGGTCTGCTGGGAGGCACGGGCAGTAATGCCACATTGTACGGGGATAATGATACGTACTCACATGATACGTTTCTGGACCAATTGGCAAGTCAAAACCTGAAGGCAGATCCCGGCGAGTTCTCGGTGTATAGTAACGATGGGTTTACGTTATCCGAGATTATGGTTGAACGTGTTAGCGGCATGAGTTTTACAGCTTTTATACACCAATATTTTACGGAACCTTTGGACATGAAACATACCAAAACACCACAGGATGTGGTTGACACGGCAGCAATGGCGGGAATCTATTCTCCTATGTATGAGGGTCAGCTTCCACAAGAGAATTATAATGTTATCGCTACTGGAGGCATTTATTCCACCGCTGAAGATCTTGCGAAGTTTTCACAAATCTTCACGGGAGAGGTCCAAGGCATTCTTACCGATAAGTCTGTAGAAGCCATGGCGCAAGAAGAATACAAAAAAGGCATGTGGCCAGAGGGTGGCGATACGTCTATATCTTACGGATTAGGGTGGGATAGTGTAAATCTGTACCCATTCAGTGAATATGGTATCAAGGCAGTAACAAAAGGTGGAGATACCATATCGTATCACTCATCATTAGTCGTACTGCCGGAATATAATCTGGCTGCAGCCGTTACCTCATCAGGTGGGACAAGTGCCAAAGATCAGTTCATTGCGAGTGAATTATTACTCAGCGCACTTGAGGAAAAGGGCATTATTACAGAACGGAAGCCGGAAAAATCGTTTGGTGTTCCAGTGAAGGCAGATATACCTAAAGAAATAGCCACGAATGCAGGTATATATGGCGGCAATAATTCAGTTAAGAAGATCGTAATGAATACTGCTGGACAAATGACTGTATCCACACCCGCAGCTCCAAGTGATCCGGTTCAAAAATACACCTATACAGCAGATGGTACTTTTGTTAACGATGAAGGCACGGAAAAGTTGAAATTTGTTAAGGAGAAGAATGGAAGGACTTATCTGTGGTATCGATCTTATATATCCTTACCAGGACTTGGACAATTGGCTTTCTCCGAATATAAAATGGAGAAGCTGGAAGCCAATGAATTATCCCAGGATATTACGGCCTCATGGGAGCAGCGTGAAGGTAAAAAATATTACCTGCTGAATGAGAAATATACATCAACGGTTTATCTCAATTCGGCACCAATTCTCCCTATTCATTTGGACAAAGAGACCCCTGGGTATGTATCCAATACTAAGATTGTTGGAGCAAACGAAGCAGTCACGGAGCTGCAAATCCCTGGCCTGGCTGGACGTGATACAAAGGAGATTTATTTTGCTAAAAAGAACGGAGTAGAGTACATTACAGCCGTTGGTAGCATATACGCCAGTGAGGAAATGGTACAACCGCTCTATTCGGGTAAACAATCTCTAGCAACGATTCAAGCAGACGGATATGCCAGATGGTTTTCGTTACCATCAACGGTGAAAGGAAAAGTCATGACGGTTAAAATGCCTGCAAATGGCGCCTTTGCCGTATATGATCAGAAGGGTATTTGTATTAATCACACCGTAGTCAGCGGTGAGAACGAGGTTGTTTTACCAGAAAACGGCCGCATTGTATTTGCAGGTGACGTGGATTCCACATTTGAAATTTCATTAAAATAGATGTTGTACCGTAGTTAGTTTTATGAAAGAAACTAAGAAAGCAGCCGATCAAAGTAATCGGCTGCTTTTGTTCAATTTAACTATAATTAGTTTGTCACTTCAGTTAGAATTCTTCGCTCTTGCTCAACTGAAGAATTATTCTTTTTTAGGAGAGTGGAAACGGTGCCTACGATATTAGTTGCTGACGACGATGCGAACATTCGCAAACTCGTCTGTTTATTTTTGCGCAACGACGGATTTACAACCATCAACGCCGTAGACGGAAAGGAAGCCCTGGCTATCTATACCTCCACGCCAGTCGATTTGGTTATTCTTGATATTATGATGCCAGTCATGGACGGTTGGGCATTATGCGAGGAACTTCGAAGAGCCAATCCGGATCTTCCGTTACTAATGTTGACGGCAAGAAACGAGACCTGGGAGAAAGTACAAGCATTTCAGCTTGGGACAGATGACTATATGACGAAGCCATTCGATCCGCTTGAGTTGATGGCTCGCGTCAAGGCACTGTTGAAACGATACCGTATAGGATTAACGCAGACCATCCAATTAGGAAACGTTATTCTGAACCGGCAGACTTATAAGGTCCTGAGGGGTACAGAGTCGTTCACCTTGCCGCTTAAAGAGTTCGAATTATTGTATAAACTTGCTGGATTACCGGGACAAGTCTATACGCGGGAGCAATTAATCGATCAAGTTTGGGGAATTAATTATACTGGCGATGATCGAACGATAGACGTGCATATTAAACGTCTACGCGAACGTTTCGCAGCTATCTCCGATTTTCGTATCGAAACGGTGCGGGGACTTGGCTACCGGCTAGAGGTGCAGGAGTGACCGGCTCCCTCTATACACGTGTAGTCCTGACCTTTCTGGTCTCCGTGATTGGGGGCACAATCCTTTCTTTTCTTGCTACAACCTGGATATTTCAAGATAAATTAAACGAAAACTTACAAGGCTCCTTGCTTGACTTTGGCCAGGATATCGTCCGCATCTACGAGACATTGCCGTTACATGAAGCAGAAATGTTTATAAGTGAAATGAAACAACTCAATTCCTATCACATTCGAATCTATAAAGCAACGGATCAATTCCAATCCTACGGAGAACTTAAAGAACAACATCCTTTCCCGGTGACGACGGAACAAGTGAAGAAAGTGCTGGATGGGGAAAGGGTCCAATTCAATGGGATCGATACGTTCTTCTTGGGATTGCCGATAAAAACTGAAATGGGAAGCAAAGCAATGTTTGTAGAGCCCCTCACTTCCTCTTCCACCTCATTTCTCATCAAGTTTGTTTTAACTTTTATGATTTGTTCGTTAATAGCAGGAAGCCTATTGATACTAATTGCGGCTATGTTTCTGGTGAGACCGATCAAAAAGCTGACAGAAGCGACCCGGCTTATAGCTGCCGGAGATTTCAATGTCAAGCTTAATATTAAACAAAAGGGTGAGATAGGTACTCTGGCTCGTAGTTTCGAAGAAATGATGCACGATCTAAAGCAGCTTGAGCATATGCGTAGGGAATTCGTAGCAAACGTGTCCCATGAAGTTCAGTCTCCGCTCACTTCCATTTCCGGTTTTGCTATAGCGCTCAAGCAGGTAGACCTCCCGGATGACGAAAGAAGCGATTATCTCGATATTATCATCACTGAAACTGCAAGAATGTCCAAAATAAGTGATAGTCTGCTAAAGCTGAGTTTGCTTGAATCTCAATCATTGCAAATGCGGCTCGCCACGCTCAGTCTGGATGAACAGATCAGACAAGTAATCGTCGCTATTCAACCCCAATGGTCGGCCCGTAACATTCAGTTTGATCTTGATTTGCAGCCCACCAAAATCACGGCTGATCATGACCAGTTAAATCAGGTGTGGATCAATATCTTCGGCAATGCCATCAAATTTTCCGAAGATGGTGCCCGAATTAACGTCACGATCAAACAGAATATCAAGAACGTGACGATCCGCATATCGGATTCGGGTATTGGTATTCTCCCGGAAGACCAAAAGCGTATATTTGACCGCTTCTTTAAAGCTGATCGTTCCCACAGTCAGAAATATGAAGGAAGCGGTATGGGACTAGCTATTGTAAAGCAGATCGTCTCGCTTCATCAAGGGGACATCCGGGTGGAGAGCGAATATGGACGAGGAACGACCTTCATAGTCATCTTGCCAATCACAACACCCACAGAGTGATTGGATTTCATGCCTTCTCAAAGCTATGACGCCCTGTATAAACCTCCTTGCGTATGATGATGCAAACTTTTTTTGCCTGTTCATCCTCCGTTCATGCTGCAGTCATTAGGGGGACATCTTGGTTTGTTATATTGTCTTTAGCGCCCACGTTAAGGTGGCTTAACACAATGATGAAGACAGGAGTAGATGCAAGAATGAAACCAAGAGAGGTAACAAAACTGAAGATAAGTGTGAGGGCAGCAAAAAAGAGAAATACTATAGCTGCTGTGACTCTCATGCTGACGATACTTGCCCCAATGTCTGCAATGGCCGCACCGGCTCCCATGAACAACAGCAACCTTACGTATGAGACAACAAAGAAAGCCGTGATCGAACAAGCCAAATTGCTGACCGAGACATATGGTACGACGAGTCTGCAATATGCGCTCATCGATGGTGGAGAGATTGTGGTGTCCGGTCAAACGGGCAAGAACGATATAAACGACAAGGTACCTCTTACTTCGAACACCGTCTATGGCATTGGTTCAACCAGTAAAATGATGCTTACAGCCGCTGTAATGAAGCTGGTTGACGAAGGCAAGATTGATTTGGATGCACCTGTTGTGAACTATATGCCTGACTTTACAATGAAAGATAACCGATACAAACAGATCACACCCCGTATGTTGCTGAATCATTCCTCTGGTCTTCTGGGCACCTCAACCAGCAATGCCACATTGTACGGAGATAATGACACGTATTCACATGATACGTTTCTGGAGCAATTGGCGAATCAAAACCTGAAAGCAGATCCCGGCGAATACTCAGTCTACAGCAACGATGGCTTTACGTTAGCCGAGATTCTGGTCGAAAGAGTGAGCGGCATCGGTTATACCGCATTTATACACAAGTATTTCACGGAGCCTTTGGATATGAAACATACCAAATCACCACAGGATGTGGTTAATCCGTCAGACATGGCGGCAATCTATTCCCCTTTTTATGAGGGACCACTACCAAAAGAGAATTATAATATCATCGGTACTGGAGGTCTGTATTCCACCGCTGAAGATCTGGTCAAATTTTCAAGAATCTTCACGGGAGAAGTTGATGGTATTCTTTCCAGTAAGTCTGTCAAAGCTATGGCGCAAGAAGAGTATAAAAGAGGCATGTGGCCAGAGGATAGCGATACGCTGATGTCTTACGGGTTGGGGTGGGATAGTGTGAGCTTGTTCCCATTCAACGAATACGGCATTAAGGCCGTTATGAAAGGTGGAGATACTTTATCTTATCAGTCCTCATTAGTGGTACTCCCGGAATATAACATGGCTGCAGCCGTTATCTCTTCAGGCGGGTCAAGCTTAACCAATAATTTCATTGCGAATGAATTATTACTCAGTGCACTTGAGGAAAAGGACATCATTACAGAGCGGAAGCCAGAAAAATCATTTGGCGTAACTGTGAAGGCAAATATGCCTAAAGGAATATCCAAGTATGCAGGTATATATGGCGGCAATAATTCGGTTATGAAGATCAAAATAAATACGGCTGGACAAATGACTGTATCTTCACTTACAGCTCCGAGTAATCCGGCTCAAGAATACACCTATACAGCAGATGGTACTTTTGTTAATAACGAAGGTACAGACAAGTTGAAATTCGTTGTGGAGAAAAATGGGAAAACCTACTTGTGGTCACGATCTTATATATCCGTTCCAGGACTCGGACAGCTGGCTTTCTCAGAATATAATGGGGAGAAGCTTGAAGCCAATAAATTATCCAAGGAGATTAACGCTGCATGGGCAAAGCGCGATGGTAAAAAATATTATCTGGTGAATGAGAAATACACATCAATGCTCTATCTTAATGCTACATCGATCCTGCCTATTCAGTTGAATAAAGAGAATCCGGGATATATGTCCAATAATAAGATTATTGGAGCCAACGAAGCAGCCAATCAATTGCAGATTCCGGGTACTGCCGGACGTGATACGATGGACATTCATTTCTCCAAAAAGAACGGAGGAGAGTATCTTACATTTTCAGGTTATGTATACGCTAGTGAGGAAATGGTGAAACCAATCTATTCGGGTAAACAATCCGCAACAACCATTCAAGCAGATGGATATGCCAAATGGTTTTCGGTACCAGCTACTGCGAAAGGAAAAGTCATGACAGTGAAGTTGCCTGCAAAGGGAGCCTTTGCTGTCTATGACCAGACCGGAATTTGTATTAATCACAGCGTGGTCAGCGGTAAGAATAATGTTGTTTTACCAGAAAACGGCCGTATTGTATTTGCAGGTGAGGTTGGTTCCAAATTCGAAATTTCATTAAAAAAATAAAATGAATGGATTTCCAAACGGCTGAACACCAAACGAACTCAACAGGAGAGAACCATCATGATGAAAAAAATATTAATCATTTTGCTCAAAATATTCGGAGCCATCGTTATCGCTTTTGCATTATTTCTTGCCACTGTTTTTATTGTTAATGTATTTAGCAACAAATCGGAAGAAGGGAAAATAAAACCCTATGGTCAGTTTGTAGCAGTTGACGGGAAAAACATGAATGTGTTGATTCAAGGAGAAGGCAAAGAAACGGTGGTATTGCTTCCTGGATACGGAACACCTGCCCCAGCCCTTGATTTCAAACCGCTTATCGATGAGCTATCTCCATTTTACAAAGTTGTTGTCATTGAACCTTTTGGTTATGGATTAAGTGACATTACTGAAAAAGAGCGTACCACTGAAAATATGGTTAGTGAAATTCATGAAGCGTTACAGCAACTTGGTATTCATAATTACACGCTTATGGCTCACTCGATTTCAGGGATATACGGCCTGGATTATGTGAATAAATATCCAAACGAAGTAAGTTCATTTGTCGGAATTGAGAGCAGTGTCCCAACGCAGGGAGGTAATGATGATCCATTTCCAACCGAAACGTACAAACTGCTTAAAAAATCAGGATTCTACCGATTGTTAATGAAACTGGCCCCTGATCAACTGATTGCACCCGATGTTGATGAAGAAACCAGAGAACAAATTAGAATACTTTCACTCAAAAATACGTTTAATCCGAACAACCTGAATGAAGGTGAAAACTTTGGTCCTAATTTCAAAGAAGCTGAGAACCTGTCCTTCCCCAAAGATCTTCCTGTGATTTTCTTCTTACAAGCGAATGATACCGAAACGGAAGGATGGATACCATTACATGAAGAGCAAGTCAAAGCTTCTGTACATGGAAAAGTGATGACATTTGAGGGAGAACATTATTTGCATCACACCCGATCCAAAGAAATGGTTCAAGAATATAGAAAGTTTATAAGTGAGATAAAATAGTGTCGCCAACAAAAGAAGTCGCGAAATCGCGGCTTTTTTCTGTTAGGGAGATGGTGAATATACATACTTCGTTATCTATTGGAAAATTTAGGTTGACACTTCTTTTTGTCACGTATACAATCGTATACATGAATATGTTGTATACATATGTATACACGTAATGGGGGTGGCACAAATGAGAGATCGTCCTATCGAAGAGATGGATGGAAGTGTACGTCAAGGTGAGCGTCCGAGACGCGATATGAGTGACAATGAGCAACGTGGTGAACGTTCCAGACGTGGAAGAGGTCATGGTGAACATGAGGGAAAACGGGGCCGTGGTGCGCAGACATTCCGTCGCGGCCGAATTCTTGTATTTCTGGAACAAATGCAGAATCGGAGAACAACGCTTGTCCGACAACTTGGACAGGAGGAGTATGAACATATTCGCCCGGTGATCAGTGGGGAGTTAAAAGCTATTGATCAGGTCATCGACGAGTATATCCATCTGTTCGAGCTGCAAAATGAAGATGTAAACCCCAATAAGGATCTAGAGAGTGAGAGTGAATAAGTATGATTCGTCGTTTTTTCTCGTATTATCGTCCCTATAAAAAACTGTTTTTGATTGATTTTGGATGCGCTGTACTCGCAGGTCTTCTGGAGTTGGCTTTCCCCCTTGCCGTCAGCAAATTCATTAATGAATTGTTGCCAGGTCAGGATTGGCCTCTCATTATGCTTGCCTGTGTTGTGCTGTTATCCATCTATGCACTTAATACCGTATTGAACTATGTAGTTACATACTGGGGACATATGCTGGGCATTAACATTGAGACCAACATGCGTGAGAAGATGTTCGCTCACTTGCAGAAGCTGTCCTTCCGGTTCTTTGATAATCGTAAAACAGGCCACTTAATTGGTCATCTTACGAATGATCTGAATGATATCGGCGAGGTTGCTCACCATGGACCTGAAGATGTATTCATCGCAGTGATGACATTAATCGGATCGTTCTGGCTGATGGCTAACATTAATCTTGAGCTAGCGCTGCTTACCTTTATCATTATCCCAATTATGGCTTGGGTCATTATCGTATTTGGTGGTCGCATGACAAAGACGTATCGGCGACTTTTCGGAGACGTCGGCAATTTCAATGCGCGTATTGAAGACAACGTCGGGGGTATGCGTGTTGTGCAATCGTTCGCCAACGAAGAACATGAGAAAGAACTTTTTGCAGTGGACAATCAGAATTTCCGTAACACCAAACTGCTTGCCTACAAAACGATGGCGAAAAGTATCTCGGTCAGTTATATGATGATGCGACTGGTTACGGTGTTTGTCATGATCAGCGGGGCTTGGTTTTATATCGATGGCAGAATCAATATGGGTGACTTTATGGCCTTCCTGCTCCTGTCCAATATCTTCTTCCGCCCGATTGAGAAAATCAATGCCGTCATAGAAAGTTATCCAAAGGGCATTGCTGGTTTCAAGCGTTATCTGGAGATCATTGATACAGAACCTGAGATTGCGGATAGCAAAAACGCCGTTGAATTCGAAAGTGTGAAAGGTGATATTCGCTTCGAGAACGTCTCGTTCGGATATGAATCCAGTCGGCGAATTCTAAGTGATATCAGTCTGTCTGTTCGACCAGGCGAAACGGTTGCTTTTGTTGGACCTTCGGGTGCAGGTAAAACGACAATCTGTAGCCTGTTGCCCCGATTCTATGAGGTAGAAGAGGGACGTATCACTGTAGATGGTGTGGACATTCGCGACGTTAAGCTTCAATCCTTGCGCAAACATATCGGAATCGTTCAGCAGGATGTATTTTTGTTCTCGGGTACCATTAAGGAGAATATTGCTTATGGTGATCTGAGTGCAACGGATGAACAAATCTGGGATGCCGCCCGTCGTGCCTCATTGGAGGAATTGATTCTTACGTTGCCGGATGGTATGGATACTGTCATTGGCGAGCGTGGAGTCAAGCTGTCCGGAGGACAGAAGCAACGGTTATCTATTGCTCGTATGTTCTTGAAAAATCCACCCATTCTTATTCTGGATGAGGCAACCTCAGCGCTGGATACGGAAACGGAAGCACTGATCCAGCAATCACTCGCTGAATTGTCGGTGGGCAGAACTACACTTGTGATTGCACACAGACTGACAACTATCAAGAATGCAGATCGAATCATCGTAGTAAACACAGATGGTATCGCTGAGCAGGGCAACCATGAGGAATTGGTCGCCGCTGGAGGGATATACAGCCGTCTTCATCAGGTGCAATATAGTCACTCTTAATCCAGGTAAATTGAACAAAAAAATAATTACACTCGTCACTCCGATGACAGAACAACCTTGCCGCGCATATGCGCGGCTTTTTTTATTGATTGGATATTAAAAATGAAGTTATAAAATGCTATGTAAAATATAATGTTGACAACGTCCACTAACGTGATTATTATAATGTTGACAATGTCCACTAAAAAGGAGGGTTTGACATCGACTCTCAGTACATAAATCCAGATATACTGGCTGACATGCGACGTTTTAACCGTTTTTATACCAACATACTTGGTGTACTCGACAAGCATATTCTCGGAACAGGGTATTCGTTTGCAGAAGTACGAGTCATTATTGAGATTGGAATTCGGGGAGAGAGCATTGCGAATAATCTGGTAGATACACTGACCATTGATCGCAGTTACATGAGCCGAATTGTGAACAAGCTGTCCAAGGAAGGACTGCTGGTGAAAGTGGATTCTGCGGCCGACAGCCGGGTCAGTCTGATTCGTCTGACAGCCAAGGGTGAGGAACTGTATGCCCAATTGAATGACCGATCCGATCAACAGATCCTGAAGCTGATGCAAGAATTGAATGAAGAAGAGATTCAAGAGGTATACACCTCCATGATGAACATACAAGAGAAGTTGAACAAGAAGGCAGGAGAGACAACACGATGATACGATTTGAATGTGATTATAACGAAGGTGCGCATGAACGCATTTTACAAAGACTGATGGAAACCAATATGGAACAGACGAGCGGGTATGGCACGGATGGACACTGCGAACGGGCGAGAATGCTTATTCGTCAGGCTTGTGACAATGAGCAAGCTGATGTTCATTTCCTGGTTGGTGGTACACAGACAAATACAACGGTGATTGCCTCTATTTTGCGTCCATATCAAGGTGTGATTGCTGCGTCCTCGGGACACATTGCGGTTCATGAAACCGGAGCTATTGAAGCTACGGGACATAAGGTACTCACAGTTCCAAGCGAGGACGGAAAGATCACGCCTGAGCAGGTTAGAGCCGTCTACGATGCGCACATGAATGAGTCGTCACCGGAACACTGTGTTCAACCAGGAATGGTCTACATATCCCAACCAACGGAGAATGGAACGATGTACAGCAAGGCAGAACTGCAAGCATTGCATACAGTGAGCAGAGCATGTGGTCTTCCGTTTTTCGTGGATGGAGCACGTCTTGGATATGCACTCGCTTCACGCGCTTGCGATATGACACTTGCTGATCTTGCTCGCTTGTGTGACGTGTTTTACATCGGGGGAATCAAGATTGGCGCATTGATGGGAGAAGCGGTTGTAATCCTGAATGATGCACTAAAACCAGATTTTCGTTATATGATCAAACAAAAAGGTGGCCTGCTTGCCAAAGGCAGATTGCTAGGTATCCAATTCGAAACGTTGTTCGAAGATGGTCTGTACCTCGATATTTCTCGCCATGCCGTAGATATGGCCTTGAGAATTCATGACTCACTCGAACAGCAGGGGGTACGCTTCCTGTACAATTCACCAACCAACCAGCAGTTTCCGATTCTGCCGGATCGTTTGCTTGAGAAATTACGCAGCGGTTATACGTTCACCTTCTGGGAAAAAGTTGACGGTACACACAGTGCGGTGCGGTTCTGCACCAGCTGGGCGACTCGTCAAGAGAATGTAGATGCACTGACTCGTGATATCACTCAATTATTGCACGGAGAGATCCACGTGCCAGAACCGGTCGAAGCATTGGTCTGATCATGTCCAAAAATTAAGGAGAACAGTTCCGATTTCCTTCTCATAAATACGAGTATTTGGAATAAATCCAAAAGAAATTACGCAGAATTTTGATACTGAACAAAGGACAACTCATTGTGGTTGTCCTTTTTTGGTTTGCCTTTTGTGTGATAGTTGTGAGATAGAGAGTGAATACTCGGTTACTCACTCAAGGCCATGTCATATTTCTCTTTCAGCCGTCGGATATCGGCTCTTGGCGGCGCACCGAACATGCGTGCATATTCGCGGCTAAATTGAGAAGCGCTCTCGTAACCAACCCGGAACGCTACATCTGCCGCATCGGCAGATTCGGCCATCAGAAGTCGCCGGGCTTCCTGTAATCTTAATTGTTTCTGGAATTGTAATGGGCTCATAGCTGTGATCTCTTTGAAGTGACGATGGAATGAAGAGACGCTCATGCTGGCGGTCTCAGCCAGATCTTCAATGCGAAATGGCTGTTCCCAATGATGAACGATGTTCTCAATCGCTTCTCTGATCCGATAAGTGCTGCTACCTTCAACCGCAATCTGCGCCAGTTCTCCTCCGTAAGGTCCTTGAAGGAGGCGGAACAGGATTTCTTTAACGTACAACGGAGCCAGAAACGGTATCTCTCCCGGCGTATCCAGCAATCGAACAAGTCGGAGTACAGCGTCCTGAATGGACGATTCCATCTGACCTACAAACATGGCTCGTCTGGCGTTTTCGTTGAATGTTACCTTGATATTGCATTCGTTAAGTACTTCGAGAATTTGGTTCGGTGTGAATTCGAGTTTGAGACTTAAGTAGGGTGCATCGGCGGATGCCTTGATAATCTGCCCGATGACCGGGAGATTCATGGAAGCAATCAGGTAATTGGAAGGTCCATATTCATAACGCTCCTGTGCGAGCAATACTTCTTTGAACCCTTGAACAATTACACAAAATGAAGGTTTATATACTCTGTATGCCGGTTCACTAATCTTGGAATGGTGATAGACAAACAGGGAAGGGATCGCCGTTTCCATTGCACCGTTATGATTGGAATGGCGTTTGATCAGGTCACTCAATTCCTGTTTTGGTTGAAATATTTCTTCGGTCATATGTATCCTCCTCACGGATTTAACCTACTTACATTATATAGCTTACCGTACAGAACCAAAAGAGGGCCTGAGAGGATCAGGCAATCAATTAAGACGATTGATATACCGCTTGCAGCCCATGACTCGGCATACTAAGAGTATATTAACAGAGCCAAGCGATTAAAGTTTATTCGAAAAGTTGGTGAGTAAGGTGATGAAGTGGTTATCAAACCATGTGAGGCAAATTTTGATTGACAGGCTCGAATCACAGATCAAGTATGAAGAAAATTCTGTACATCGAGAGATATACTTCACATGCTGGTTAGAGCTAGTTACCGTAGAGGTCGAGACAACATCAGTTTACAGAACAAATTCAAGGAGAGTATGAAATATGGAATATGTGGGCGAACAAAATCTCAGTTGATCCGAATTCTTAATGTTAAAGTCGCCATTCGGCGGCTTTTTTTATAGTGATCTGATGAGTGAATTGACAGTTCCTTTATATTAAAGTTATTATAGATACATTAGATCCTTAATTCAGAAGGAGATTATAATCTATGAATAACGGACATTCATCCGGTCAAACGAACGAATCGTGGAGTGGTCATTCCGCTCCTTTTGCGACGTTACAGGAAACACCTATCTTATCATTGCTCCAGCCATCCCAAGGTGAACGTATTCTTGATGTGGGTTGTGGCAATGGGGATCTGACAGCCAAAATTGCAGCCAGAGGAGCACTGCCAACAGGTATAGATTTTTCAGAAGAGACGATTAGGCAAGCTAAACAGAAATACCCTGATATGAATATTCAAGTAGCAAATGCTTGTCATTATCGGACAGAAGAACCGTTTGATGCGGTCTTCTCTCATGCCGTTCTGCATTGGATAAAGGATGCTCCAGCTGTAGTACAATCAATACAGTTAGCGCTCAAGAGGGGCGGGCGATTCGTGGCTGAGTTTGCTGCAAATGGTAACACGGCTATATTAATTACAGCGGTACAGGAAGAACTGGATGCCCGTGGATACAAATGGGAAGGACGGAATCCGTGGTATCACCCGACCATTGGCGAATATGCTAATCTTCTGGAGCAACACGGATTTCGAGTTAGTCTGGCTCAGCATGTGGATCAATTTACCCCGTTCAAGCCAGGTGCCAGAAAGTGGTTGACCAGCTTCGCGGAGTATTTATTCAGTGGTATCACACCTGCGGAACAGGATGTTATTATGGAAGCAGTTGAGAAAAAAGTACAGCCACAACTGATGCGGGATGGACAGTGGTATCTGGACAGAAGCCGACTGCGAGTTGTAGCTATTAAGGAATAGGGGAATACGGGATGAAAATGGACAAACCCAAGATTCAGGAGCAGTTGCTCGAACCGGAAACGATTGCATTCCTGGAATCCAAAGTGGAGTACAAACACAAACTGATCGAGAACATTACATTGGATCAACAGGAAGCGAGTAAGGTTTCCTTTGAAAATGTTGTATTTAGACATGTGACCATCTCGGAGTCTACCTTGGAACAATTTGAATTCACCGATGTCAGGTTCGAACACTGCGACTTCTCCAATGTCAATCTCTCTGGTGCCTTCATGCACCGGATCGAATGGCATAACTGCAAGTTTGTCGGAACTGATTTTTCCAATAGCCGATTGCAAAATGTCAGTTTCCTTCATGGTCTAGGCGACTACAGCAATTTCCGTTTTGCCCATCTGAAACAGGTCTCCTTCTCGGAATGTACCTTGATTGGTGCGGACTTTGCCTATCTGGCACTGCAAAAAATGGAGTTCAGTCAATGTAACATCGACCAAGCTTCCTTAACGGGGACCAAAATGAAGGATTTGGATCTTAGCGATTGCGAATTTGACTCCTTGGTGCTGACCATGGAAGATCTCAACGGTTGTGTGATTTCACCACATCAAGCCGCCACATTTGTAGGATTAATGGGTTTGATAATCAAATAAATGGCATGCTTGCATATACGGGGTTGCCAAGATAGTGGAAGTGTGTATAATTGGAGACACATTAGAATAAAAACAGGTTTTCTAGGGTTCCGCGATGGATGTGTCGGTCTGGTCCGAGAGAAAACCCGCAACCTGTTGGTTGTGCCACGGAGGGATAAAAGCCTGGGAGATGAACTGCTACATGCAGTTTGTTTCCCGGGCTTTTTTTGTTTTTACGCTAATGAACCTTGCGGGTTGTACAAAAAATGTAGTAGAGAAGGAGTGTTACAAGAATGAATAAAACATGGATGTCGGTTGTGATTGCTGCTTTGTTTGAAGTAGGTTGGGTCATTGGATTGAAACATGCCAGTGGTCTGCTGGAATGGGGGTTTACGTTGGTTGCAATTATCATTAGTTTCTCCTTGATGATTGCAGCTTCGCGGACACTGCCTGTGGGAACCGTATATGCCGTATTTGTTGGCCTGGGTACCGCTGGTACGGTACTTGCAGAGATTGTTCTGTTTAATGCGACTGTTCAAACCGGAAAAATGGTACTCATTGGTGTACTTTTACTCGGCGTGATTGGTCTTAAAATGCTGAGCAAAGAGAAGAATAAGGAGGTGCAGCTATAATGAACTGGGTATTTCTTATCTTGGCAGGTATATTTGAGATGATCGGAGTGCTGATGATAAACAAGTTGCACAAAGACCGTAATCTCATTTCACTGGTTCTATTGGTAGGCGGGTTTGGTTTAAGCTTCCTGTTCCTGTCCATTGCAATGGAAACTCTTCCGATGGGGACAGCATATGCCGTATGGACGGGAATCGGGGCCTCCGGTGGTGCCATTCTGGGCATGGTGTTTTATGGAGAACCTCGAAATGCCCTTCGAATTCTGTTTATCGCTATGGTGCTCGGATCGGCAGTTGGTCTTAAATTGGTCAGTTAAACAAAGTGATTTTAAAAAGATAATGTACAAATTACGTTTTTAATGGTATCCTTATACGTTACGTGTGAAATAAAAGATGCGTCATATTGATAGATGTGCGTAAATGAAGGAGACAACATGACATTTAAGGACTTAAATATTATCCCCTCTATTATGGAAGGGTTAAGCAAAGCAAACTATACTAATCCTACCCCTATACAGGAACAGGCCATACCAGCTGTATTAGCTGGCAGAGATCTGCTGGGATGTGCACAGACAGGAACAGGCAAGACGGCAGCATTTTCAGTGCCGATCATTCAATTATTAAGCGAAAGATCCAAAGGGCAAGGATCGAAGTCCGCACGACATATTCGCTCATTAATTTTGACACCAACACGAGAACTGGCGATTCAGATCGCGGATAACATCAAGGTATATAGCCGGTATACGGACATTCGTTGTACGGCAATCGTTGGCGGCGTTTCGCAAAAAGTGCAAGAGCGTGCGTTGAATCAAGGTGCAGATATTATTATCGCAACGCCTGGTAGATTGAACGATCTGATTAACCAGAAACGTATTGATCTGAAGATGGTTGAGATTCTCGTTTTGGATGAAGCAGACCGGATGTTAGACATGGGCTTCATTCATGATGTGAAAAGAATCATTGCCAAAATGCCGAACAAAAAGCAGACGCTGTTCTTCTCAGCTACGATGCCTCCTGAAATCACCAAAATGGTTAAAACCCTGCTGGTTGATCCAGTCAAAGTAGAAATCACACCGGTATCTTCAACGGTAGACCGCATTGAGCAGTCTATTTATTTGTTGGAGAACGGCAAGAAGCAACATATGTTGAACCAAATTTTGGAGGATAAATCCATCGTCACGGCATTGGTGTTCACACGCACGAAGCGCGGCGCTGACCGGGTTACACGTGATTTGGCCAAAGCGAATGTTACGGCACAGGCTATTCATGGCAACAAGTCTCAGAACGAGAGACAACGGGCACTGAACAACTTCAAGAGTGGTGCAACACGTGTATTAGTTGCGACGGATATCGCGGCAAGAGGAATTGACGTAGAGGAACTTTCACATGTCATTAACTTTAACCTGCCTAACATTCCGGAAACGTATGTTCACCGTATTGGCCGTACAGGTCGAGCAGGCAAAAGCGGGATGGCCATCTCGTTCTGCGAGAAGGACGAACTTCCATTCCTGAAGGATATCGAGAAAGTAATCAAAAAGACGATTCCTGAAGTGAAAGGTCATCCGTATCCAATGACAGGTGTACCTGTGTTTGATAAAACCAGCAAAGCATCAGGCAGTAAACCTTCGTTCAACAAATCGGCTGCAGGCAAACCGGTGAAGTCCAAAGCTAACCCGGCACGCAAGCCCAAATCCGAATGGTTTGCCAAGAGTGGTAAATCAAACAGTAGTCGTTCAAACGACGGTAGACCCAATAGCAGTAGATCAAACAGTAGTAGCAGTAAATCTAACCATGGCTCATTCAGCCGCAGCAGCAAAACTAGGAATGATAGAGCCAATTAAGATCTAAATAAATCCAGATAAAACCTTCTCCATTCATTTGGAGGAGGTTTTATTATGTGCTTTTATGTGCAACGAGCTTATTTACATACGAACTTACATTCGGTATCATTATATCGTCCACTGGTGAAAGGGAGGTACTGACTTGAAGGATACGATGATTGAATACAGTTTGAAGAAGAAAGGTGCGACCAAGGATTATCCATTTGGGCCTGATCCAGTCGCGATGAAGGTCGGAGGGAAAATATTCGCATTACTTTTCGAAGACAAAGAAGAAAATGGTCTATTAAACTTAAAATGTGATCCCATTATTGCAGAGAACCTGAGAGAGCAGCATGAAGCGGTTCGACCAGGATATCATATGAACAAAAAACACTGGAATACCATTACGCTGGATGGTTCATTGTCCGATGAAGATGTCTATGTCATGATCGATCACTCGTATGATATGGTTGTCAAATCCCTTCCAAAAAGCGTTCGGGAGTCTTTGGCCGAATGAGGAGAACATATACCACTTTCTCTACACCTCATTCATCATGTTATTGACATTTAAGAGGTAGGTGAAAAGGCTAATGGTCTGCTTCTCTAACAGAATGAATATCCTATGAAAATGAAGACATATTTGAAGTCCATTTGGTTCCATTACCTTGGAAATAAACAAGATCGAACGGCCTTGTTTAATGTGGCTTCCCTTGTTATCAATGCTGTAACAGGGATAGGCAAGTTAATCCTGGGCATATATCTGCTTTCGGGATGGTTCATTACAAATGCTGTATATTATCTGATTCTGTGTGTGGCAAAAGGACAAGTGCTCCATAAATATACAGTTACCAAGAGGATGGACTCTCCCGAAGAAAGATATAGATTGGAGCTTACGGTATATAAGCGCGGAGGTCTGTTCCTGTGTTTACTAGGCGTGTCCTATTCGATGGTCTGCCTGCGAATGTATCTAATCGGCGATGCCTTCATATATGAGGGTAACATCGTGTATATCGTAGCAACAGTCGCTTTTACCAAGATGGTTTTTGCCGTGTATGGTACCTGGGCTAACCGTCATCTCCATAACCCGATCATATCTACATTGAAAATGATTAACTTCACTGATGCGATGGTATCCATCGTGGTGACCCAAGCGACATTACTTACCATGCAAGGCTCACCTCTTGCATTAAAAACCAGTAGCTTGTTTGGCATGGGGTGCAGCGTTTTATTTTGTTTGATGGGGGTCTGGATGATGTTCCACAAAAAAAAGGAAACAAGCACGGACCCAAACCAATCTCCTGGCACTGAATGTTAACATTGAAGCATTAAGAGCAGGGGAAGGTAATTTTGGTTGACGTTTCAGCATGTTGATCAATACATATCAAATGAATTGCACATGACGGAATAGACGAGTGTCATCTATACTTAAAGTGACAACGGAAGAAGGCGTATTGGCAATCCACTAAAGGAGTGATATCTATGGATCAACAACAACAATTGGCAATGGTACAACGTATGCGTCAAAATGTCGTCGGTACAGGTGCAGCACTTCAACCCAGTTCCACGTATGCGGTCACAGTAAAAGAAGTCATGATTCCTACAACTAAAGGGGATACACGTGTACTTGTGTATACACCGGATAGGGAGCATTCCGCGCCTCTGCCGGCCTTCTTTAATATGCATGGGGGTGGTTTCATCTTGGGACAAGCAGAGATGGATGATCCATGGTGTCGCTTGATTGCTGATCGATCTGATTGTGTGGTCGTTAATATCGATTACAGTCTTGCACCAGAGCACAAGTTCCCAACGGCGGTCCATGAATGTTACGACGTTGTACAGTGGGTCCACGCCAACCCGCAATCCTTCTCGGTTAACCCGTCTCTATTCGCTATTGGGGGACATAGCGCTGGTGGTAATCTTGCTGCAGCAGTGTGTTTACTGAATCAGCAACGAGGTAGCGAGCTGCCAATTGTTCTGCAAATTATGGATTATGCCGTGTTGGATGTGGCTACAGATCCGGCCGAGAAACCGAGTTTTGCAGAAGCCATTCCAACCGACATCGCCAGAACGTTCAATGCCATGTACCTTGATACGCCAGAAGATGCGCATGACCCGTTGGCTTCACCTGTGCTCGCAACATCAGTAGAGGATCTTCCAGAAGCATTGATTATTACCGCGGAGAAAGATTCACTTGCCCAAGAAGCAAGAACATATGCAGCAAGGCTGGAAGCAAGCGGGGTGAAGGTGACTCTTAAGGAGTACGAGGGAGCCGCTCATGGATTTACGCATTCTGGCGATCTCCAGATGGCTGAGGATGCCTGGTACCGAATGAGTGACAAGATCAGAGAAGCATTTTCCAAATAACGTGTATCAGAATGACGCTTAGAAGGAATATAGTTACCTTGAAGTCGCCTAATGGCGGCTTTTTTTCGTTCATTGGTGTAATTGCTTCAATGGCATGTTGAAACCAAGCTTCTGAGCTTGCGGATGTGTTAATAAACTAGATTAGGAGCCTTATTGAGATTATAACGATATCGTTAAGGGTAAGAGTTGTTAAATTAGAGGAAATAATGACCAATACCAGGAGGTTTATTATGAACCAATATAACAGTCCATCCGATATCGCGATTCTTGGCATGGGAACGGCTCTACCTGCTCACCCCGTAGCGCAGTCAGATATTGCAGAATTAATCGCTTCTTCTCTTCAGGATCGGCCAGATTTGGCCCGTTTTGCCAAGCGAATATTCAAGTCCTGTGGTGTTGAAACACGATATACCGTTGAACCGAGCTATCTGGGTTCACTGGAAGAATGCCGTTATCTGCCCTCTGGTGAGCGATCAGACATCCCGACAACCGAGGAACGAATGAATACATACAAGCGAGAGGCGCTTCCGCTCGGGATTGAGGCGGCAAAGAAAGCCCTGGAAGATTCAGGCGTATCTCCAAAGAGCATCACACATATCATCACGGTCAGCTGCACCGGTCAATATCTGCCGGGTCTTGATGTTATGCTCATCCGCCATTTGGGTTTGTCTGCCCGAGTTAATCGACTGCCGCTGATTTTTCAGGGTTGTGCCGCAGGGTTGAAAGCCATTCAGATGGCGCGAGATGTCGTGCAGGGAGCTCCGGGATCACAGGTGCTTATTGTCTGTGTAGAGTTATGCACCATTCATTTTCAGCCCGTACAAGATCGGGAAGCGCTGTTTGCAGCTTCATTCTTCGGAGACGCCGCTTCTTCTTGTGTAGTGGGTACACCAGAATCTCAGCACAAGAATGTTTTGAGTCTGGGAACGGGTTATTCTGTGCTTCTTCCGGATTCGACTGAAGATATGACCTGGGAGGTGGGGAATCTGGGGTATGACCTGTATCTATCCACACGTATTCCGAAGCTGTTAGGTGTTCACCTGGAAGAGGAACTGCGTCTCTTATTGCAAAGCGAACAGCTGCCTGAACTATGGGCCATTCATCCGGGAGGACGTGGGATTGTGGACTCTGTGCAGAATGTAATGAAGCTGCGAGACGAGCAAACGAAGTATAGCAGGGATGTCCTCAGAACGTATGGTAACTTATCATCCAATACCATTCTGTTTGTACTGAATGCGATGCGTGAGGACATGAAGGCACATGGTCAATCCTCTACGGATGGTGTAGCCATGGCATTTGGACCGGGACTCACCGCAGAGTTGATGAAATTCACTTATGTCCCCTCATTATCTTCAGTGATGGAGGAGCACGATCATGTCCTTTTTTAGAACATTGTCCATTCGCGCCAAGGAAGATGAACTGATGGATGACTTCTCTCTGGGAGGGGAGGAGCTTCGTGAAGCGCTTAGACATCTGAGACGTCTTAACAAAATATTTGCAGCACCTGGCCCAACTCTGGCTGGTGTAGAGAAGTTGTGGAACTCAGTCGGTAAGCCGAATAAGCTGACCCTGCTGGATGTGGGGGCAGGTTCAGGAGATGTGAACCAGAAACTACTGCAATGGGCAGATCGTCAGGGCGTTCAGCTGGAAATTACGCTGGTTGATCTGACGGAAGAAGCGTGTGAGGAAGCGAGACAACTATTCCGTGACGAACCCCGAGTCCGGGTACAACGTGCCGATCTTACACAACTGCCGGATGCTTCAGCAGATATTGTGACAGGTTCCCAGTTTGTACATCATTTTGACGGAGATCAGCTGGTTGATATGGTTTCTCATATGCTAAGAGCATCCAGATACGGTGTCGTTATTAATGATATTCACCGCCACCCCGTATCCTATAAGGCGGTCTGGATTACTACACGGATGATCTCGCGCAATCGGTACATTCGTCATGATGGGCCTCTTTCCGTAGCCAAAGGTTTTACAGGAAGGGATTGGAAGGAACTTAAACAACGGCTCAATCATGATACGATGACCTATGAATGGAAGCCTTTATTCCGTTACTCTGTTGTTATTCCCACGAAAGGCAGGTGAACTCACGTGTCGAAATCGATAGATGTGATTGTCATCGGAGCCGGAATTGCCGGCAGTACATGTGCCACGCAACTGGCAGGGAAAGGACATCGGACCCTTTTGCTGGATCGCCAGGAGTTCCCGCGGCACAAAACCTGCGGTGAGTTCATGTCACCCGAAACCAAGGAGATGTTAGAAGTTCTGGACATTCACCTTCTGGACCAGTCGAAGAAACCCAGCACGATGGATCATGCCAAAATCGTTATGCCACAAGGCGGAGTGATCGAAGCACCGCTGCCGGGATTCGCATATGGCATAAGTCGATATGAGCTGGACCAGATTTTGCATCAGAAGGCTCTGGAGGCCGGAGCCCAGATTGTGACCAAAGCGACCTTAACGAGCATCGAGCAGCTTGAGGATGCCAGTTATGAGGTTCAGGTGAAACAGGGAGATGAGCGGATCAGCTACAGAGCCAAAGCCGTTATCGGGGCACATGGAACCAAAAAGCCGCGCGGGATGGCTTCCGCACCTGATCTGCGGGACCAAACCGTATACGTTGGTGTTAAGTCCCACTTCAGCGGGATAGAGATTCCCGCAAGGGTAGAGTTATATTTTTGCGAGGGTGGTTACGTGGGCATTTCCCCGATTGAGGATGGCATTGTAAATGTCGCCGCATTGTTAACACTGGATACCGTCCAGGGAAGTGGCAAGTCTGTAAACGATATTTTACAGGCGGCATCCCTGACAAACGTGAGTTTGGCAGCCCGTTTAGCTGAAGGAAAACCTGTAGATGGAACGCAAGTGTCGATTGCGCCGCTGCATCTGTCCAACGTTCCTGAACCGTGGTCTCAATATCCGCATATTGGGGATGCCATGCTGATGATACCACCCTTATGTGGAGACGGAATGTCCATTGCCCTTCGCTCCTCACTCCTGTGTGCAAGGTGGACTGACAAGTACCTGCAAGGCGATATTGAACATGCCGATTGGCAGAGTAATTACACGCTGGAAGCAAGCCGTGAATTCACCCAATTGCTCAGACGCGCAAGAAGAATTCAAAAGCTGGCTTTTGCCAAAACCAATAAATTCTATCCTGGTCTGGCCCGCATGATCCCCGGTCTAGCCGCTTATGTTGTGAAGGCCACACGGCTATCCGAGATGAACGCAGCGCGCTAATAGGCTGAAAGTTTACTCAATACTTATGCGAAAGAGGTTGCTGACGGCGGCCTCTTTTTTGGCGTACAAACATTAATTTTGTGGAGACAGTTTGGAAATTCGGGAAATGCTCGTATAATAGAATCTAATGTAATGATAGAGAGTTAATTCAGATGAAATGTCGGGAGGCACTATTTAAGATGAACTATTCATTTTCCAATCGTATCGCAGCACTGCAACCATCCATTATTCGTGAGATTCTGAAGGCTTCTTCGGGGCAAAATGTAATTCCATTCTCCGCGGGAAATCCTGCTCCGGAAACCTTTCCTATTGAAGCGATTCGCACATTCACTCAATCCATTCTGGAGCATGACCCGGTCACAGCTCTGCAATATGGGATTACGGAAGGATATGTTCCCCTCAGGGAAGCATTGACTCAACATTTGAAGACAGGTTTTGATACCGGTAAACCATCCGATCAATTGTTCATTGTATCTGGAGCGCAGCAGGGGATTGAACTGGCCTGTAAAGTGTTCTGTAATGAAGGGGACACGATCATCTGTGAGAGTCCGAGCTTTATCGGTTCCCTGAACTCCTTCCGGGCATCCGGTGCAAAGCTTGCCGGTGTTCCGATGGAGATGGACGGTATGGATATCGAGAAGCTGGAACAGGCGCTGCAAACGGAGCCTAATGTGAAAATGATCTACGTGATCCCAAGTTTCCAGAATCCTACCGGTGTAACAACGAGTCTTGCAAAACGTAAGGCCATATACGAGCTGGCTAAGAAGTATGGCGTTATGATTTTGGAAGATAACCCGTACGGAGAACTTCGATTCAATGGAGACGATGTGCCAACCATCAAGTCTATGGATGATGAGGGTCTGGTTATCTATGTTGGATCATTCTCCAAAATTCTATCGGCGGGACTGCGCGTTGGTTTTGTACAAGCGCCCCATGAAGTCGTGGAGAAGATGGTTGTTGCCAAACAGGGAGAAGACGTACATACGGCCATGCTTCCACAGATCCTGGCGTACAAGTTCATGACAGAGTATGATTACGTGGGGCACATTAACAGTATTCGTGAGGTCTATCGGAGAAAAGCAACATTGATGATGGACAAGCTGCAAGAGCATATGGGTGAGTCCATTACCTATACCCAACCGGATGGTGGACTGTTCCTCTGGTGTGATCTGCCAGCACATGTGCCAATGCTTGATTATGCCAAGACAGCGGCAGCTCAAGGGGTTGCGGTTGTACCGGGAAATGCATTCCTGGTGAACGAGCAAGACCCATGTAATGCCATCAGACTTAATTTCTCAACCCCGTCAGACGAACAGATTGTCAAGGGTGTAGAGATTTTGGGGCAGGTATTGAAAGGGTATAACGCTTAAAAATGCTTCAATGTGATATATTTACGAAAAGCCGCCGATTGGCGGCTTTTTTGGGCTTTTTCTCGTCCTTAATTATCAATTAAAGCACTTAATTCTGCCTGAAATACCTTTTGATTCTTCTGATTGAAAGTACTTAGCAGCACGGTAACAATCCCATTTCCTTTTCGTCTGGGAGTCAGTCCAATGACTTCTGCAATGACATGAAGTTCATCATCCGGAAAGACCGGTTTCAGGAATTGAATGTTATTCATTCCGGTGCCCGCCACGACATGCTCTCCATAGACCCCAACCTCAATCCATAATTTAAAGGAGATATTCATCGTTTGCATGCCAGAAGCAATTAAACTGCCAAATCGGCCTTGTTTGGCCTTTTCCTCATCCAAATGCATGTACTGTGGATCATAGATTGTGGCAAACTCAATAATATCACGCTTGGATAATGCCAAGGATGTGGTTTCGTAGCGCTGACCTATTACATATTCACTAAATCTCATGAAGGCACCTCGGTTTCTTTAATATGTTTTATCGTAGTTGATGTTTTGCTAAGAGACATGACTGGACTGACGTGTTAAAATGCTAGTGAACTATCCCGTGTGTATTGCTGTGTTACTGCCATAATGAACTAAACAGATGAAACTGTCTTTGAGGAGTATATATGATGACAACGATTAAAGATGTAGCCAAGATGGCTGGTGTAGCCAGTTCGACCGTATCTTGCGTACTCAACGATAAAGGGAATGTAAGTGAGCCAACAAGACTCCGAGTACTTGAGGCAGCGAGCCAACTCAATTACGTTAGGCATGGTCCTGCATCGGAATTAAAACGAAATAGTACACAAACCATTGGTATTATTGTCCATGACATGTCCAGCCCGTATTTCTCGGATTTGGTGAACGGAATAGAAACCGTCGTCATGAGTCATGGATACGATATGATCGTATGTAGTTCGTTGGGTGGAGAGAAGTCGACAGCCCATCGTTACATTCGTGAACGAAGAATTGACGGAGCTATTGTTATTGCTCAGAATATTCAAGATCAGTTGCTGATTGAAGCATCTGAAGCAGGGTTTCCGATTGTTGTCATGGATCGGGATCTGGATGCTCAACATATTGTAAAGGTTTTGATGAGTGATACGCAAGGCGGTTACTTGGCTACCCGTTATCTGATCGATAAAGGGCATCGTACAATAGCTTATATTAGTGGCCCGTCACAATCGGAATGTAATCTCCATCGTTATCAAGGTTATTTGAAAGCCCTGAAGGAGGCAGGTATCGAAGAGAACCCCGAATGGAAAATTGGCGGACAATACATGAAGCAAGATGGGTACGATGCAGCCAAGAAACTGCTTGAAGGAGAGCTGCCATCCGCTGTATTTTTTGCAAATGATGAGATGGCGATCGGCGGCTTGGAAGCCTTCAGGGAGCATGATATCTCAATACCTGAGCAGTTATCCGTAATTGGCTTTGACAATATACCTGCATCTCAGTACATGAATCCACCTCTAACCACATTTCGTCAGCCGAAGAGGGATGCAGGCCAGCTTGCAGGTCATGTTCTCTTCCAACTGCTGAATGGAGAGATCGTAGAGACGTTATATACACTGGACATCCAATGCGTGGAACGTGATTCTGTTCGGCTCCTCAACCTGAGTTGAGGAGTTTTTTTGTATTCTATAGAATTTTAAATTCTTAAAAAGAAAGGAGAGTAGCCATTAATGCATAATATAAAGACGAGGAGTATTTTGCGTTGGAAATAAATGGAGGTTGATACGATGGGCGTACCCACTTTTTTGGAGACAGGCCATATGCAAGAAGGTTTTCCCATTCGGGTAATTCATACAGGAAATCAGTTCAATTATGCTGCACACTGGCATGATGAGGTTGAACTGGTTCTCGTTAATGGTAAGAGCGCCAGAATTGGCGTGAACGACCACGTGTGTGAGTTGGAAAAAGGGGATGTGCTGCTGATCAAACCAGGGGATGTGCACTGCTTTTTGCCGGGGACTGAACATTTGACCATTATCTTGTTCCGACTCGAATTGTTAACGGGGAGTTTCACGACCGAAGCCGAAATTCAGGATCTCGGACAACTTTTCAACAAAACAACTGTTATTCCCTCGAATACGGGAAGTCAGAGCAATCTGACTCAATATATAGATGACATCATTACCGAGAAGAAAAATCAGAAGCCGGGATACCGATGGTTAATGGTATCCAGGTTGTATGATCTCATCATACTTTTATTACGTACCAAAGTACCGGTTACCACCGATGAATCTTCATCTTCAGGATGGGCATGTACTTCTTCCAAAAAATTTGAATTCCTTGAATCGGTCTGTGAATACCTGGAGGAGCACTATGCTGAGCCCATTAAGCTGGAACAGGTGGCGGAACATATTAAATTCAGCAAGTTCCATGTCTGCAAACTGTTCAAAGAGATCAAGGGAGTAACATTGATGGAATACTTGAATCATTTTCGAATTATCAAGTCAGAGTGGGCCTTATTGTTCCGTCAGGATACGATTCTGGAGATTGCGATCGGACATGGATTTAACAATGTTAACTCCTATAATCGTCTTTTCAAAAAATATAATGACTGTACACCCTCCGAATTTCGTAAGAAACATCGTACGAATATCACAAAATATGGAGGGTAATGCACAATATTTGTGGAGAAAGCCCTCTCCAAAATCAATATACTCTAATAAATTGTAAGCGTTTCCTTTTTGAAGGAGGGGGCCTATGAAGAAGTGGTTTAAGCCAACTATTGTATTTGTATGTGCAGCGATGTTGTTAGCTGGTTGTCAGTTCAGTCCATCGAATCAAACCAAGCAACAGGAGATTACCGTGTGGAGTTTTACAGATGAAGCAGGGTACGCCATCGAGAAATTCGAACAGAAATATCCTGACATCAAAGTGAACTTTGTCAACATCCCCGGTAATTTCTATATCACCAAGCTGAAATCTGCGCTACAGACAACCTCGAAGGCTCCAGATGTATTTATGATTGAAAATGCGAATATTCGAGAGCTGATTGACGTTCCATATCTGGAGAATCTATCAGCTTCGCCGTATAACGCCAATGAACTTATTCAGGAACAATATGCTTTTGTTCAGGCCAATGAACAGGACAGTGAGGGAAATGTCAGAGCGATAGGTTATCAGGGAACACCAGGGGGCATCTACTATCGTCGGGATTTGGCGAAGAAATATCTGGGCACCGATGATCCTGAGAAGGTGGGTTCACAGATCGATACATGGGAGAAGATCTTCGAGATTGGAGAGAAGGTGCAGCAACTAAGCGGGAATAAAGTACATGCATTGGCGAATTGGAATGCTATATCGAATTCATATGATGGTATACCTTGGGTGAAGGACGGCAAACTTGTCATCGATCCAACGTACTTGGAAGTGCTCGATCTTGTACGTGAAGCACGTGAGCGGAATGTACTTGCCGAGTATGAAGATGGAAGTGCCGGTTACGCTGCATCCATGCAAAAAGGAGAGGTCATGTTTTATCCCGGGGCAACCTGGGGTTTGCAATATACGTTCAAGGCAAACGCTCCGGATACCGAAGGCATGTGGGGCTTAGCCCAGGGACCGTCAGCCTTTAGTTCAGGTGGAACCTATATCGCGATGTACAGTAAAAGTGAGAAAAAGGATTTGGCCTGGAAGTTTATTGAGTTCTATAATTTTGACCACGACTTTCTTTCCGAGTTAGCGAAAGAACAGGATTATTTCACCAGTAACATGGTTGTGAATGATGAACTTGCCCCGTCTCTCTCATCGACCTATTTGGGAGGACAGAAGCATTTCGAGTTTTTCTCGGAGGCCGCAAAACGGGTACCTGTATACGAACGCACCAAATATGATGCCACGATTAACAATGATATCTACAAGATTGTACTCCAGTTATATCTCAACAAGGACATTCAGACCAAGGAAGAAGTCGTAAAGCGAATCAAACGTGATGTTACCTTGAGATTTCCGGAGCTGGAAGTGGATTAGTAAGCGATTGAATATACACATCCGATGATAACTGGGGGGATAGAGCATGTTTGCCAAAACGATTCGCAAGGACCATTACGGCTACTACTTCATTGCTCCGTTTTTTATTATTTTTACCACTTTTGGGCTGTATCCCATTTTATATTCGCTCTACATCAGTTTCACCAACTTTGATGGGATCACGACACCTGACTTTGTAGGGATCGGTAATTACGTCGCCGTATTACAAGACCCGTTGTTCTACAAAACCTTGTTTAATACGTTATTCATCTGGGGCGTTTCTGTAGTTCCACAACTCACAATCTCACTTGTGTTGGCTTTTATCCTGAATGATAAGCTGCTCAAAGGACGGGACTTTTTCAGAGCCGTATACTTTTTTCCCAACATCGTTACGGCTGCATCACTTGGATTGCTTGTGAGCTTGATTTTTGACTGGCAGTCTGGCGGACTGAATCATTTTTTGGTGCAGACCGGCATAATACAAGATCCAATTAACTGGAAAAATGACCCCTGGTTTATGCGTCTGATTGTATCATCCATTTTGTTTTTTCAATACTTCGGCTATTCCATGGTCATCTACCTTGCAGGTCTTCAGGGCATTGATCCTTCATTGCTGGAAGCTGCACAGATGGATGGCGCGAAAAAGAAACATATTTTCATCCATATTATCGTGCCGATGCTCCGTCCAATAATTCTGTTTCAGATGATTACATCCATTATTGGTGGCATCCAGATTTTCGATCAGCCATTTACACTAACCAACGGCAATGGCGGTCCTGACCGAGCAGCCATGACGAGCATTATGTATCTCTATAATGTAGCATTTCAGAGCACACGATTTGGTTACGGCGCTGCCATCGCATTTTGCCTGTTTATTATCATCATATTGTTGTCCGTTGTATCCTTCATCATGACCAAGCGGAAGAGCCGTTCATAGGGAGGGGAGTTCTTATGCAAACTGCAAAATCAGTTGAACAACCAAATGCGGCGATTCAGCAATATGCCAATACAAGGGGGCTGACGGCAGGTAAAATCATCATCTATCTGTTGCTGACAGGTCTTGCCGTGCTCTGCATTATTCCATTTTATCTGATGCTTATCTATTCCACACATAATAATGCAACGATTGCTTCGACGTTTACATTTCTCCCTGGATCATTCTTGATTGATAACTATATGAACATGGTATCCAAAATCAACATATGGCGTGGGTTTGCCAACAGCATATTTATTGCCGGAACATCGACCGTATTATCTCTGTATATTGGGGCTCTAACTGCGTATGGATTTGCTAAATTTAAATTCAAAGGACGAAACGGATTGTTCCTGTTTTTGTTAGCAACCATGATGGTACCGGGTCAACTGGCTTTGATTGGCGTATATCGACTTTTCAGCATGATGGGACTTCTGGATAGTTATGCCGCAATTATTTTGCCTGCTGCAGCTAATGCGTTTAATGTATTTTTTATCAAACAGTTCATGGAGAGCAGCATCCCGGATGAGATTATTGAATCTGCACGGGTGGACAGTGCCGGTGAGTTCCGGACGTTCAATCAGATTGTACTGCCTATTCTGGGGCCGGCAATCGCCGCCCTTGGCATATTCACGTTTATCGGATCATGGAATAATTTCCTGACACCGCTGGTGCTATTTTTCTCCCTGGATAAATATCCACTTCCGGTATTGGTTGCGCTAGTGCAGGGGTACTATGGGATGGATTATGGGCTCTTGTATTTGGGGGTAGCGATCTCAATCCTGCCTATTATCATTGTATTCTCTATATTTTCCAAACAGATTATTGGGAGTGTTGCTTTGGGTGCTGTGAAAGGATAGCGATCAATAGAAAATAGGGAATTGCAAAGAGCAAGATCAACGAATTCATAGGAATGCAATAGCGTTTTATATCATCAGAGTCGCTCATGAGGGCGGCTTTTTTGGCATTCTATATTTTGCGTATATATCCTAACTGATAAGTAAAGGATACCTTTAACTGAGAATATCTGGACGGAGCGTTTACGGAAAGGGGAGGCGTCATGGACACATCAGCGATAACACAACAGGACTTACCGTTAACCGGAAATCTTGCTATTGATCAAGAAATGTTACGCTCCGTTTTTGCGGGTTGCTCGGACGTTGTATTTCATACATTCCAAACCGCGTGTCTTACATCAGCATTATGCGTATATTGTGTTGGTGTATGCGATACGGAGCGGCTGGAACGCCAGGTACTAACGCCCCTTCAGGAAACGGGGATCGAAGCTGCGCAAGTTCCGCTAGCTTCTGTTAAGCAAGTTGAAACGACTACTCAGGCAGTACAGGCCATATTTGAAGGAGAAGCTCTGTTACTACTGGATGGTTCAATAGGCGGAACAACATACCCACTATACCAAGCTGCAAATCGTTCAACGGAGGAACCGTTAGCTGAATCGACCGTGCGTGGTGCACGGGATGGGTTCACAGAATCGTTGACCATGAATATGTCATTACTGCGCAAACGTCTCAAGACACCTGCACTGAAGATTCATACACGTAACATGGGAGATCGTACAAACACCAGTATTTCACTTGTATACATGGAGGGGATTATTGATCCCAAACTTGTTAAGGAAGTGGAGACACGACTTGGCGATTTAAAGCTCCGAGACGTACTGGAGAGTCAGTACATTGAAGAAGGCATTGTCGACCAGCGATATTCACCATTTCCACAGATGATTGCGACGGAACGCCCGGATGTCGTTGTTTCCAACTTGCTGGAAGGTCGTTTTGCTATTCTCGTTGACGGAACGCCGTTTACCCTTATCGCGCCAGTAACCATTTTTTCCATGTTACAATCCCCCGAAGATTATTATCAAAATGTGTTCATGAGTGTTTTTGTACGCTGGCTGCGATACATTTTTTTTGTTTTATCCATGCTGCTTCCATCGGCTTATGTAGCGATTACGACGTTTCATCAGGAGATGATTCCTACCGTATTACTTCTCAGTATTGCTCGGGCGAGAGAAGAGATCCCTTTTCCTGCCCTGGTGGAAGCACTCATTATGGAAATCGCCTTTGAAGCATTGCGTGAGGCTGGTGTCCGATTGCCCAAGCAGGTCGGATCAGCGGTCAGTATCGTGGGCGCCTTAATTATTGGGCAAGCTGCGACGAGTGCCGGAATTGTCTCAGCCCCCATGATTATCATTGTCGCGATTACCGGTATCGCTTCTTTCATGATCCCCCGCTATGCTGCCAGCATCGCGACCCGTCTACTACGTTTTCCCATGATGTTTCTGGCGGGAACGCTGGGACTCACGGGTGTCATGCTGGGAGTCATCTTGGTTGTCATTCATCTGAGCAGTCTTCGTTCATTTGGAACACCTTATCTCTCACCGGTAGCACCTACGATGGCTAAGGAACTTAAGGATGTATGGTGGCGTCCATCCCCAAGGAACAAACCACACTAGAACAATCTACATTCGAGCAAACAAGGGAGCGGGATTACATATGTTGACTGACAAAGGGAAAATATCGGTGACTCAATTGGCATTTATGGTCTTTCCCGCCATTTTCGCGACGGCTATCCTGTCTGTTCCGGGAATTACAATGCACTATGCAGGACATGACATGTGGATGACTCCAATTATAGGTTCAATCGTTGGATTGGCTGCTATTGGTATTTCAGTTGGACTTGATCGTCTGTACCCTGGAAAAACACTCATTCAATCCAGCGTATTGATTATTGGTCGGATTCCAGGCAAGTTATTTGGCCTGATATATATCGCTTTTTTGCCCCACCTGACGGGCTTGATTATTCGGGAATACGGTGAATTCATTGTCAATAATGCACTTCCACGTACACCTTTGTTTGTTGTGATGGGTACCATGGTTGTTGTATGTGCGATTAATGTCAGACTCGGGATTGAAGTTGTCGGACGAACCGCTCAGGTGTTTGTTACCCTGCTGATCGTTCTGCTAGCTTTGATCTTTATATTGTTGATTGGTGAACTGAATCCTGCCGAGCTGTTTCCTTTTATGGAGAAGGGTCCAATTCCCATTATTACGGGGGCTGCTGCACCTGCTGCATGGTTTAGTGAATATATCGTGTTGGCTTTTCTGCTACCCTATGTGAATGAAAAAAAACGAATAACCCGGGTCATGTTAGGTTCCCTTGTGTTTACAACAACTGCAATGACAGTTACCAATCTGTTTTGCCTGTTTTTAATTGGTGATTTGACGGATACATTTGTATTTCCGGTCATGATCGCAGCAAGATACATAACCATTGCGGACTTTCTGCAGCATATCGAATCCCTTATTATTGCTATCTGGATTTTCGGTATTTTCGTTAAAATTTCCGTTTTTCTATATATCTTTGCTACATCAACCGCGGAATGGTTTGGTTTGCGGGACTACAAACCTGTGGTTGGTCCACTTTCGTTCCTGTGCATGATATTTGCTTACTGGGTTGTGTCCGGTGGATCCGGTATTTCCAGTTTGGTTAGCGCTTCAGCCAACTTGTATACGATCAGCATTTTATTAATCCTTCCGGCTATGATTTACGGTGTCGCATGGCTGAAGAAAGGGTGGGCACATTTTCGGAAGAATCGAGCGAACACCTGATTGATGGGGGAGGAGCACTTGCGAATATATAGAGTACTACTAATGCCAATATTGTGTTGTGTGCTTTTAAGTGGATGCTGGGATCGCATCGAGATTAACGATTTGGCTATCGTGCTGGCTACAGGGATAGATTATGAAGATGGCAAAGTACAATTGACTTCACAGATTTTCATTCCGCGAAAGGCGAGTGCAGGAGATAGCAGTGGGAGTGGAGGTAGTCCAAGCGGGGTTACAATGATTCGAACAGCGGAAGGACGTACAATTGCCGAGGCATTGAATCGGTTACAACGTAAAGTTCCCCGGAATATGTTCTGGGGCCACTGCGAAGTCATAATCATTAGTGAGCAAGCCGGCAAACGCGGTATCCGCGAGTATATCGATTTCTTCCTGCGTTACCCTCAGTTCAGGGAGCATGCATATGTCTTTTCCAGTGAAAAGGCTGCGAAAGATATCCTTGCGTTACTTGATCCACTGGAGCGAAGTTCTGCTGAATCGTTGCGTGAGATGGCCAATCTGAAGTTAGGTACACGTGTTACTGCGCTTGAACTAGCTAAATCTATTGAAGGTCCGAGCAGTTCAGCCATTTTGTCTCGCATGTTAATCTTACCCCCGGAGCCTGATCAGGATAAACTGACGACTACGCCATATGTGAAAGGTCTGAGTATGTATAAGAAGGATCGTTATGTCAAGACGGTCAAAGAACCACTAAGCGTAGGTGTATTACTACTTGCAAAAGAACTGAACAGCATTATCATGCCCGTTGAGTTTGAGCCGTTAAAGGGTTCTTTTTCGATAAGACTCATTGAAAATAAAACCTCCTTGAAGCCGCGAATTGTAAACAAACAGTGGAGTATGAAGGTCGACATCCAAACCAGGGGAGAAGTGGTGTTAAATACGACGGATGCCAATCTGACGGATCCCGCTGTATTAACTAAACTGGAAAAGGAATGGTCGGCTAAACTCACATCTTTGGCTCATGATGCTTTAGTCATGTCCCAGAAAGAGCTGCGCTCCGATTTCTTCAAATTCGCAGTTGAATTTCGCAGATATTACCCGCATCAATGGAAAGCGCAGGAGAAGAACTGGGAAACCATCTATCCTGATATGGACGTGGAAGTCAACGTAGATGCACATGTAGTACGTACCGGAAAATCAACAGGACCACAGGGGATACCTAATGAGGACGAAAGTTGAACAGAATCGGCTCCTGTACAAGCCTGGAAGAGAGGTGATTGAATGAAACTAGGCTCAATCCTTGGAATATTGATGCTGGCGACTGCGATAGTGTATGGAGAGTGGAAGAGCAGCAAAGAGAAGCGAGCCAGAATAGTGAGCGCGGGATTTACTGCTGTGGCGGCAGTAATTGGGATCATTCTTCTCTTTCAGCCCCGTTTGCCTGGTCCTACCCAGTTTGTGAAGCTTATATTTGGAAGTGTGGATAAATTTATAAAATAAGATGATGGGAAAAAGAAGGACCAAGTCTCTGCGTACCAGAGGCGCGGTCCTTCTTTTATTTAAGTTGTAGCCAGTTAGAAAGTTTACTCTTTGATCACAGAAGCATTTACGGCATCTTCCATTTTTGTATTGTAGGAACGGAACAGACCCAGACGCCAGAACGCGGCTCCTTTGAGGTCATAACGTTTGGCGAGACCCAGCTTATCATCAACAGAGGACGGCGTTTCACTGCTTAGACTGATACCGAGCAGAAGTTTACTCTTTGGGACACCGGCCTGTATGGCTAATTGAATTGCCTGATCTACAAGACTATTTGGCTCAGGTACCTGAGATTTGGTGCCAACCGGATTATACTGATAGGCCATAATAATAAGATCATCTGCAATAGAGGCAAGTGTTTTGTAATCATAACCTTTATAAGCACTATTTAGCGGCGGTACTGCCAGAGATAAAGCTGTGTCCTGGGGCAAGGAACTTTTTAATTGTTTCACGTAAGCATTGAGCAGCTTCTGTTGTTCTACCGCATCCAGTTTAAAGCCCAATCCTTCAAAATCCAGAACAACTCCGCCAAAACCATGCTCTGCGACAGCAGCAGTTATGCCTTCAATCGATTTCTGCCGCAGGCTCTTGTCGCTCAGAACTTTGGTCAGTTCGCCATTTCCGTCCAAGGCATACACCATGAGCTGTGGTTGGATCTGTTGATCTGCTGCGTCATCAACGATGGACTGCGGTGTAATATCACCCGCAGCAGCAGGGAGGCGGTACTCATCCCCTTGGAGCGTGAACTGACCTTCACGATCAATGCGGCTCCAGCCAAAGGCTACGGAATTCATGGAAGTAATAAGGTCCTTTTCTTGAAAGGATTGCAATGCATAGAAGGCTCTCAGGTGCATCTCGCGTTGTGGGGAGACAAGGGAGACCGTCTTGGTTGCTTGATTCCAGCTTACTTGTACACCGAATTGGTTACTGAACGAACTTAGTGGAATAAGTACGCGGCCCTCCCGCTGAACGGGTGCAGCTGAGAGTGTAACTTTTTTTCCATTTACGGTCGCTGTGGTGCTGCTAACTTGTAATAGTATCTCGGTAGTTTGTCCTTTCACCGTGTTCGTTGCTTTTACAGTCTGTGATTTGCTGTTCCAGGTAATATCAATACCTAGGGCTTCACCGACCGTCCGAAACGGAACATAAGTGACACCTTTATCAACTCGTGGAGCTGCATCAAATTTCAGGGGCACATCATCCAATTGAACTGAGATGGCCGGGGCAGCATAGGCTCCACCGATATTGGGGGTACTTCCAAGAATAGAGAGAGCAATTACAGTAACCGCAGCGATTTTTCCTGCTCTTTTAATAAGCATCGTTTGTGTCCTCCAACTCCGTACATAATAGTAGAATCGTATTTTGAACAGAATCTAGTAATCTAACATATGTAGCATAACAAAATTTTCATATCGTTCCAATATAAGAGTCCGGAATGTAGTCATATATACCATATCGCTGTTTAATAGGTTCTTCCGACAATAGTGTAATTAAATGATAGCTTTGGTGAGTTGTTGGCTAGAAGTCCAAACACAATAGTACGCTACGAATATACTATCCTATCCCAACATTAGGAGGTAGATTGATGAGCACATTTCTGGATGCAAGAACATCACAAAATGCCAGTTTGGCCAACTCAATAGCTATTCCAATATTATTACTGAACACCCCACAGCTCTTTGGTCAAATCGGTCTGCAAACTGCCGGAGCAGGAGCGAATCCCAGAGTTCAATTTAAAGGAACGGTTTCTGTACAATTACCTTTAGCTCTTGCGGGAATAACGATTACCGTTGTAAGAGGTACCTTGTCAACGGACCCGGTTATTTACTCCGCAACGTCCACATTTGGTTTAAGTGTATTGGCACCACAAGTAATAACATTCTCTGGAAATGATTTTAATCCACCGATTTTACCACAATTAACTTACACTGCTTTTATAAGCTCCAACTTGCTGGGAACAGTCCGTGTTGGTCCCGAGAATTTTGATGGATTTGTGGTCTCTGATTAATAGCTCGCTCTAAAAATAGTTATGTTAATCGTAAAAACAACCCCATACCTCTAATCTACGGGAAACCGATTAGAGGTATGGGGTTGTACGTGTTTGTTCAATCTGAAACGACAAATCCGTCGAAACTCTCGGGTCCCACCCGAGTAGTCCCGAGCAGGTTTGTGCTGATAAATGCGGTATAGGTTAATTGGGGCATGAGCGGTGGGTTATAGTCAGTGGCAGAGAAGACAATCACTTCAGGGTTAAGCAGACCATTCAGACCATATGTGTGGTTTCCCGAGTATACAATTGGATCGGTTGCGATTGTTCCTCTTACCACAGTAATCCTTACTATAAAAAGTGCACGCGGCAATTGCACCGTGATGGTTCCTTTTAATGAAACTCTTAGATTGGTTCCGGCTCCAGCGGTGATGAGACCAATCTGGCCGAATAATTGTGGCGTAAAAATCACTGGAATCGGTATGGAAATGGAATTAAACAACGCAGCATTTTGCGATGATCTTGCATCGAGAAATTGAGTCAACGTATATACCTCCTATCTGTTTCAGATAGAATAATATATTCATCATTCAGATATTTGTATGGACGTTGGGTGCAGCGCTGGAGATATTAAAGACAAACCGACTGCCCATAGGACTGGACTCTTTAAGCCATACAACGCCACCCATTAATTCAGCGAGTTGTTTACAGATGGACAAGCCCAGCCCCGCTCCGCCATACTTTCCTGAATTACCATGAATCTGGGAATAGGATTTGAACAACAGATCCTGACGGTCCTGCGGGATGCCGATGCCCGTATCCTTTATTTCGTAGGATGCATGGAGAGTACCTTTGGTATCAGCAGATACCTCAGTAGAGATGCATACTTCACCTGTCTCCGTAAATTTTAGCGCATTCCCAACGAGATTGATTAAAATCTGACGAACTTTGTGCTGATCGCCCATAAGCATCAGATGATCATTAATATTATATTCTGCGTACAACCTAATTCCTTTTTTCTGTGCTTCAGAAGAGAATAATTGTAATACATGTTCAACTGTGTCAGAGACACTATAGGGCTTGATCTCCAGAGAGATCGCACCAGCTTCTGCTTTGGAGTAGTCCAGAATTTGATCCATCATCGACAGAAGGCTGGCGCCACTTGACTCAATGACATTAACATATAACGATTGATCCTCACTTAGCCTGGTCGATTGCAACAGATTGGCCATTGCAAGAACACCATTCATTGGCGTCCGGATTTCATGGCTGAGAACGGCCAGCAAATTTTTCTTTTCTTCAAGCACTTTTGCAGCGGTCTCTTCCGCCTGTTTTAATTGTTGCAGAGTTGTTTCCATCTCAAGAAGACTCGTGAAAAAGGAAGACAAGGAGAGAAGCAGATCCACGTCCTTTTGTTGATAGGAATAGAAATCCTGATCAAATGAGCAAAGGGAGCCGTAAATTTCTCCGTTCTCATTATGTATAGGCACACCGACAAATGAACACCCACCTACGAATTCGGTTGCGTCCATATGTCTGGTTAATGGATGTGTTAGATTATTATTGATTACTAACGGGCCTTGGGAATGTTCAGTCACAAGTGCACAGTATGACTCGGCGTTATCAACGACCAGCCCCTCACCCAGAATGAGTTTGTCACGATTATATACGTTCAGAACCTTGGTGGATAGATGATCCAACTGGGCAATACAAAACGTGTTTGCAGGAATTAACCTGCTTGCCGTGTCCATGACATTAGCAGCCGAATCATATAATTTATGTGAGACAAGGGATAGTACATCAATGAATTCTGTTTTTAACATATTGATTTGACTCCTCCTGATTGTAGAAATTCGTTGTGCACTGTATTCAGTATATATGAATTTGAAGAATCGATCATGTATGGTTTTGACAGTGGAAGACGGAAATGAGAAAATATAATGCTGTGTAACATGTATATATTAATAAAGTTTTGGAGGCAAATCAATGAATCAGCGTTTTCGAATTACCCGATCCATGCAGGAAAGCAATGCGGAACAATCCATCTCGCTGGAAGAGTGCAAACTCTACTTCGAATCCCAACCCGATTTTACCTATTCACCGGTTCTTAACATTGTAGGAGCTGAGAGCACCATGACCATCGACGGGGACTTTTTTATGTGGGACCTTGAGGGTGCACAGATTGCTTTTCGTTTGTACATGGGGGATCTGTATGTAGCTATTTCTAACGAAGCTATTGTTCCCAAAATGATTGAGATTGCAACGGATCTACGTGCAGATATCGTTGAAGGATAAGAAGTAGAGAACTAGAGTTTGATAAAAATGTAATGATGTTAGTTGTAGTATGTTTTAGAGATCCCTGTAAAAATGAGACTAAAGATTCATTTATATTCCATATGTTAGATTGTAATATATGGAATATAAAACATTTTACAGGAGGGTAATGAAGTGAAAAAGACCAAATTAATACTTGTTGTATTCCTGAGCATGATCCTTGCCTTATCAATAACTGGAATAGGATCGAGTTCAAAGGCTTCTGCAGCTACGGCACGTACACCCATTGTATTGGTACATGGATTGACCGGTTCAGATAGCAATTTTACAGCAATTGAGAGTTATTTGCGTAGTCAAGGGTGGACAAGAGACGAATTATTCGCGATTGACCTTCCTAGCAAACAAGGAAACCAGCTGTTGAACTCCGCAGCAATTAGTCGATTCGTAGATGATGTTCTGCGCCAAACGGGTCATACAAAAGTCAATATTATAGCTCATAGCATGGGTGGAGCTAATAGTCTCTATTACATACTTAACCGTGGAGGCGCTTCCAAAGTGGATAAGTTGATTACCCTTGGCGGGGCTAATCGATTGACCACAACGACAGCTCCGAGTGGAATAAAGGTGACTTCGATCTATTCCACCAGTGACACGATTGTGTCCCCGGTACTTTCCCGTTTGAACGGGGCGAACAACGTTTCGGTTTCCCTCGTATCCCATATCGGTCTGCTGTTTAACTCGCGGGTGAATGCCCTGATCAAAACTGCGTTGAATGAGTAGCTGAACATACAAAATGTGCATTTTTTCATTGATATACAATGATTGACTTGAACACGACTGGCCATTTATGGGCAGTCGTGTTTTCGTATTACCCGGAAATGGCTCGCTGAGGTAAGTTTCAAAAATAGGTACATCCGTTCTATAATTAGAAATCAGAATTAAAAATGGAACAAGTTAAAGGAGTCTATATACATGCAACTTCTACCGAATGATCGAATTAAAGTTCATCCAGGTTTCTGGGCTGGTTTACATCAATTAGGGATTGGTGCTCACGACGTAGCTCGCACTGCACAATTGCCTCTTGAAGTAATCACTCAACCTGTAGTGACCCAATCTCAATACTTCGCAATCTGGCAGGCCTACTCTGATCTCAATGGGGACACCGCCGAGGGCATCATCAAACTTGCAACCGGATATGAAATATCGAAGTATCCTCCGCCTGTACTGGCGATGTACCATGCTCGTGATTATCGTGATGCGTTGAATCGCATGGTGCGTTACAAGCAAATGTGTCCTCCCGAGAGTTTGCAGATTACCGAAGCAGGGGAGGAATGTATCATTGAACTCGAATGGTTACATAAGGAGCAACAAGGTCCGCCATTACTTGTTGGTATTACGCTGGCATTTCTGATCGAACTTGGACGGAGGGGCACAGGACAACCTTTGACTGCCAAAAGGGTTGAGTTCTCCCAACCGATGGGTGACGTAGCCACCCTTGAGGCTTACTTCGGCTGCCGAGTTGATACGAATTCTAAGCATAATCGGCTGACGCTAGAACGGAAAGATCTGAGTCTTCCATTTCTATCGTATAACGAGGAGTTACTGGAGATTCTGACCCCGGCACTGGATCGGTCGCTGGACGAACAAGAGAGCAATCGTTCCATTACTGAAGTGGTCAAATGGATTATGAAACGCAGCCTCACAGGAAAGCGCCCTGACATCCAGACGGTCGCCAAAGAGCTTCGCATGAGTGATCGTACCTTGCAGCGGCGACTGACGGAGGAGAACACAAACTTCAAGCAATTATTAACCGAGGCCAGACGTGAGCAGGCCCGAGCGTACCTTGCAGATCCTTCACTTGATATCAAAGAAGTGGCATTTCTGGTTGGGTATGAAGATCAGAATTCGTTCTATCGTGCTTTCAAGACCTGGGAAGGGGATACACCTTCAAATTGGCGTGTAAGGCAATAACTCTGGCGCAAAATGCTAGTTACTAGGTCCTTCAGACTGCGTAATATTATACCTATCCGGTGCATGAAGCTATTGGCAATGTCCAGAAGAAGCAGCCGGATAGTTGTAATCATGAAGGAGAAATGCAGGATGGATATGGGACTAAAAGAGAAAACAGCCTTAGTTACAGGATCAACAAAAGGGATCGGCAAAGCGATTGCTATAGAACTCGCTCGAGAAGGTGTTCATGTTCTGATTAATGGACGTAATGATGAAGAGGTGGAACAAACCGTTCGTGAAATCAAGTCCACTTTTCCGGAGACCTCTCCGCAAAAGGCTACCGCTGATCTTGTGGATCTGGCGCAACGCCAAGCTTTATTCGAGAAATTTCCTGAAGTTGATATATTAATCAATAACATGGGGATATATGAAATCATGAGTTATGAAGACATAAATGATGAAGTGTGGGAGAAATATTTCCGTACTAATGTACTTGCTGCCAATGGCTTGTCCCAATTTTATTTACCTAAAATGGTGAAAAACAATGACGGGCGTATTATTTTCATCGCAAGTGAAGAAGCCCTTATGCCTTCAGGCCAGATGCCTCAGTATTGCATGACCAAGTCAATGCTGCTGTCATTATCCAAAAGTTTGTCCAAACTGACAGCAGGGAGCGAGGTTACGATCAATACGATCCTGCCAGGTCCAACACTGTCCGAAAACGTACAAGAAATCATTGAGGGCATATACCCTGATGAGGCACTTACTTTTGAGGAAAAAGAGAAAGACTTTATGAAGAGTAATCTGCCACAGTCCGAATTACAGCGATTCATCAAGCCAAGTGAAATAGGCAGACTCGCTGCATTTGTATGCAGCCCATGTGCTTCCGCCTTCAGAGGCTCTCCCATCCGGATGGACGGGGGCATGGTTCCCACCATATTTTAAAATTGTTCAGGATACAGGATATGGTTCCATAAGATGTCGCCAGCATTGGCGGCTTTTTTATTTGTAAATGATCTATGCGAGGGCGTCAATCGAGTTTATAATACAGGTATGTTTTTCGAAAACGATTTCTGTTCATTGGAAGCGATTACTTTTATCGATTATATGAATCTAAAAGGGGACACTATCATGATAGAAGCAATAAATCTGGAAGGCATATGGAAACTCCAACTTGATGAACATAAGGTGGAACGTGGTCTGAATTTCTCAGACGTTATTACATTGCCAAATACTACATCTCATGCGGCCAAGGGCAAGAAAAACGAGAATGTGTTAATCGGTGCGCTGACGGATGAGTACTTATTTGAGGGTTATGCCTGGTTTTCAAGAGAGATTGAAGTTCCCGAACACTTGGCTGGCAAACGTTGCTTCTTACATCTGGAACGAACAAGAGTTACCACAGTCTGGATTGATGGGGTGGAATGGGGAACACAAAACAGTCTGAACACACCTCACCGTTACGAGATTGAGGCAGGGCTAACCGCTGGGACTCATACAATTACCATTCGAGTGGACAATACCAATTATCCAACCAAAGGGGGTCACCTTACATCCGAAGACACGCAGACGAATTGGAACGGCATCACCGGGAAATTGGAACTTCAATTTTTCGAGCGTGTTTTCCTGGATAATGTTCAGGTCTATCCCGATCTTGCGACTCGATCTTTCGAGATCAAGGCAGCACTTGTTGGTGACCTGCAAGAAGCACGAATCGTGGTTTCGGCTGTTGCAGTCAGTGCAGATCCGGTGTATACGACCGAGGAACAGATTTTCGCCCCGGATTCGCAGGAAATCCAGCTGACGTACAAGATTGGTGAAGATGCGATGTTATGGAGTGATGATGAGCCTAACCTGTACCAACTTCATATTCATCTGCAAGATCAGGACGGCGAAGTGCTGGATTCCACCGAAGTATGGACGGGACTACGGGAATTCCGGGCTGCTGGAGACAAATTCACCATTAATGGTCGCAAAACGTTTCTTCGAGGCAAACATGACGGGCTGATCTTTCCGCTCACGGGATACGCGCCAACAGATGTGGATGAATGGGTTCGTATTCTCGCTATCTCCAAGTCCTACGGTATCAATCACTACCGTTTCCATACCTGTTGTCCTCCGGAGGCTGCTTTTATTGCAGCGGATCTGCTCGGCATCTACATGGAGCCTGAGCTTCCGTTCTGGGGAACGATTACGGATGAATCTTCGGATGGGCATAATCAAGCCGAGCAGGATTACTTGATTAGCGAAGGATTTGCGATGCTGCGTGCTTTTGGTAATCATCCTTCGTTTGTCATGATGTCGATGGGGAATGAACTATGGGGAAGCAAGGACAGATTGAATTCGATCCTGAAGGCATACAAAGCATATGATCATCGTCATCTATACACCGAAGGTTCGAATAACTTTCAGTTTGTGCCGGACATTCTGGAGGAAAGTGAATTCTTCTGCGGGGTTCGTTTCTCCAAAGAGCGCCTGTTCAGAGGTTCATATGCGATGTGTGATGCTCCGCTCGGTCACGTGCAGACCGACCTGCCAAATACATTGAAAGATTACGATTCAAATATTGTACCTGAGCAAGGCAGCGATGCTGACCCTTCTGGTCAGACTGGGGACAAAGAGATTCAGATTCAGTATGGGACTGGTTCCAAAACAGTGCAGGCCGAAGCTGGAAGTGACCAACTTGTCTCACACGTACCAATCATCTCGCATGAAATTGGACAGTACGCCACGTTTCCTAATTTCGAGGAGATCAACAAGTATACGGGTTCACTCAAAGCCAAGAATTTCGAAGTGTTTCGAGAGCGTCTGAATGCCAAAGGGCTGGGACATCTGGCGGAAGCATACTTCAGAGCCTCTGGTAAACTCGCGGTCGCATGTTACAAGGAAGAACTGGAAGCTGCTTTTCGTTCGAAGCAACTAGCCGGGTTCCAGCTGCTGGATCTTCAGGATTTCAGTGGTCAGGGAACGGCGCTGGTGGGTGTACTGGACGCATTCATGGATTCCAAAGGCATGATTACACCTGAGGAGTGGAGAACGTTTTGTTCCGACGCTGTGTTGTTGGCGAGATTCCCCAAATATAATTATCAAGCGGGTGAATTGTTCGAAGCACGCATTGAACTAAGTTACTTCCGCAGACAGGCATTGGACGGACGTCATCTGAAGTGGGAAATTCAAAGCGAGCAGATCGAAGGAAGCGTCCTATTGGAAGGGAGAGCAGACCTGCCAGCGACCCATGGAGAACATTATGTGAATGTCGCGGATCTCAGCATTCGCATTCCTGAAGTCTCCAATATGACCAAAGTGGAGCTTAGACTGTCCATTCCGGGTACGGATATCCGTAAGTCTTACGACCTGTGGATCTACCCGAGTCAGGAGGCAGTGGACCTGAGCGGTTTGAATCTATTTACCGAACTCTCGGAACAGGCGTTGGCGCTGCTTGAGCAGGGCGAGGATATTTTACTTTTCCCGAATCCTAATCAGCTTCAACACGCGATCCAAGGTTTCTATAGCACCGATTTCTGGTCTTACCCTATGTTCCGATCCATCTCGGAGAATATGAAAAGAGAAGTTCCTGTGGGCACAATGGGCTTGTTAATTCAACAGGATCATCCGGCCTTCGAACATTTTGTCACAGAGGAGCACTCAACTTATCCGTGGTGGAGCATCGTGTCCGAGTCGTCATCGATCATCTTGGATGAGTTGGATAAAGACTTGAATCCGATCGTGCAGACCATTGATAATTTTGAGCGAAACCACAAGCTCGGCCTGTTGATGGAGTGTCGGGTCCGGAAGGGGAGAGTGCTGATGGGAGCGCTGAATCTGGAGCGTCTGATGACTACATTGGAGGGCAGACAGTTGTTATACAGCTTCCAGCGTTATGTACAAAGTTCCGCTTACCAGCCAGTTGCACGTCTGGAAGTAGAGGAACTTCGCAAGTTGTTTAACTAAGATGTAGGGAGAAGAAGTGTCAGGTTTCCCTTAATTATGCTAATGAGCCCCTTCCGCGAATGGAAGGGGCTATAAGACATGCAGATTGAAACGGTTCATTCTCCCATTAAGCCTTAGATGAACCTGCACTTTTTAGGATTACATTCCAATCTTCTTCTTCAAAAAGTATGTTGTCTTTATCCTCTGTTACTCCGATCCGGACCTCAAGGATCACCATCCTGGTTTCAGCCAGAATAGAAAAGAGACTCTCCTTGGTAATCACGAACTGATTGCCCATACTCATTTGCATGACCTTTCCGTTTACAAGCACTTGCCCACTGCCTGCAAGCACGGTCCATGCTCTACACCCAGTTCTATGCCAGTTCAACCCGATATGTTTGCCCGGTAGAACCGTTATGTTTAATGTGGTCACAGTTGTATTCTCATCGTCTAACGAACTCTCAATGACACGATAACTGCCCCAGGTTGCTTCACCATACATCGGTTTTAATGGCAAGTTACCCAATTGCGCTTTAATTTCATTTGAATTATTTTTGTTGGCAATGAGAATGCCATCCGGACTTGCGGCAGCGATAATACCTGGCACGCCAATGACTTGGATGGGGTAGGGAAGCTCGTTAATAATATAGGAATCGGAGGAAGAACCCGAGATTCCACCGTGTCCGATTACATGGGTATCCAACTGTGCGCACAGCGTATCCCAGCTTCCGATATCCTGCCATACTCCCTTATAAGGCAGGACTACGGCCCGCTGTGCCTTTTCTGCAACATGCTTGTCAAAACTCCGTTCAGGCAACGCTTCATACAGGGACGACAATTGATCATAATGAACCGGAAGCCCCATTTTTTTAATATGGGATATCATAAACGCGACGGTGAATGCGTACACACCGCAGTTCCATAGAGCCCCACGTTGTAGCAGCGTTTCAGCAATGGAGGCTTCAGGTTTTTCTATAAATTGTGTTATGGGCGCATAAGCATTACGTTCTTCCCCACCCGGCAGGATGTATCCATACTGTTCTGAAGCATGTGTAGGCCTTGTCCCAATTAAAGCGATTTCGGCTTGAGAATGTTTCAATATGTCCGGCAGTAATTGGAAGTTGCTGAAAAAATCTTCACCTGCGAACACATCAGCTGGCGCGATACAGATCACATCGTCATCTTTGGCCATTCGGAAGGATTGCAGATATAACGTCGCTAAGGCCGCCGCAGTAAAAGTGCCTCGTTTATAAGGTTCCCCAATGACTGGTATTTTGCCTTGAGTATGTCGTGCCGTAATATTAGCCTGATCCTGATGTGAAATAATGAGTGTTGAATCCGTTAGGGATGAACTGTCAAGCTGGCGGCATACTCTGCTGATCATGGATTCCCTACCTCCAGCGGGTGATGGAAGTATATCTATGAACAGCTTGGAGCGAAGCTCATTGGATAACGGCCAGAGCCTTTTGCCAGAGCCGCCGCACAGCAGTACGATATGCATGGGCTTCCTCCTTAAGCTCAGGGAGCTTTACTATAGATTTTCCGTTTATGAAAGGAAAGAGAACGATATTTAAGAGCCAGATTGCGGATTTGTTGCTCTTTTAACGAAGAAGCGTTCACATTCAGACTTTTATTCTTGGAACTTCTAAGGACCATGCTGCCTGGGTTTTTCGTATACATAAAATTGGCATACGTTTCATACTCGGAGAAACCAAACTGTTTCTTCTTATTGATATTAGATATGATCGCTTTGTACCATGGCAGCTTATGAACCGCTTCAATTTTCTGTTTTAAGGCAGCGAGTTTCGATTTGTCGAACAGCATATAATGGGTGACAAAAGAGCGGGGACGCGGAGCTTTCATGCCTAACAACTTGCGGTAGGTATTGAAATATTCCGGCTGGCTCCAGTCACGGCAGTAAAAGACTGTTTTGCCTTCTACAAGAAATGAATGAGGTTTAATCAGTACGGTATCTGCATCCATGACTAGAAAGTACTTTGCCTTCACAATGGAATCTCCGTTCATTTTGAGCAGCTGCTGATATAACCAGCCTGACCGATTCCATCGGGAGGACTGGTAGTGTATGTCGTTTTTGGTTATAGGCAGGACGGATCGCTCATTAACAAAAATGCAGTTTTTAAGGGAACAGAGTTTTCTGATTTTGGTGCTAACCGGAGAAACAATATATATGCTTCCAATGGGATGTTTTACATAACGGCGAATGTTATCGATGACGAGGGGAAGGGTAGCCAAATCTTTCTCGATCGCTGGTATAAGAACATCAATCTTAGGCGCATTATTCAACCGGATTCCAGGCTGGACGGACATCTTCTCAACTCCTTGCACAAATCGTGATGACTCATTATATGGTATGTGTGCAAAAGTGTTTTGGTCAGGGCATGTGCAAATATACATTTTTACGAATAGGGGCTTTTGTTGAGGGTTCCTTTATCGGTATTACATATAATGCTTGCAGGATCTTGATCAAACAGCAGGCTTTGATGCGGTTGCTGAAGGGAGAGTTTACGACATGGGAGTTGATAAGTTGCAGCCGTTAAGAAGCAAGTGGTTAAAAACAAAATTGATCATTAATAATGAATTAATTAAACCGTTTATCCCCGACACACAGAAATATAACAAAACGAATCTGAAATCCATGATCAGCAAATATGGAATGGTCTATGTCAAACCCGAGAGAGGTACTTTCGGGATGGGTGTTATTAAGGCGGAGATGGAAAGTCAGCAACATTTTGTCTATCAGATCGAGCAAAAACGTCTGACGTTTGACAGCTTTGAATCGTTTTATAACAGTCTGACTCGTCTGGTGAATAAAAGAAGTTATCTGATTCAGAGAGGAATCCATCTGCTTAAGCACAATAACAGACGTTTTGACATCCGTGTCATGATACAGCTAAGCCCGACCAAACATTGGGAAGCCACCGGAATCATCGGGCGACTGGGTCATCCAAAGAAAATCGTAACCAATTATCATAGTGGTGGTACACCGATGGATATTCACAAGCTGCTAAAATCACATGCATCCACCAAACGCAGGAATGAACTGATTCAAGAGATGAATGAGCTTAGCCTGCGCATAGCTCGTCATATGAAAAAAAAGTACCCGCATCTTAAGCAAATTGGTGTGGATATCGGCCTTGACCACAGTCTGAAACCCTGGATTATTGAAGTGAATGTCAAACCTGACCCATATATATTCAATCAATTAAAGGACAAGACGATGTATCGCAAGGTAATACGGTATTACCGCCATGCTTTCCCCAAAAAAACAAAATAACAGACTGGACTTTTCATAGGAATGCTGGAGAAGGTTACAAGCTCAAGAGTCGCCAATGTGGCGACTTTTTTTGTTGATCTGCGTTTTAGGGTCGGAATAATGCATTTCATCCCCATTCGACTCCGAAACCTATGCTAAAATAGTATATTCGAGAGTGAAATTCAGAGTCGATGTCGATGAAAGGCGGATGTTCCCCCATGTTCAATATTGCAATCTGTGATGATGAGGAGCAGCAACGAGAACGTGTGAAATCCATGCTGGTCTCCTTATCTCTAAAAACCAATTTTGATTTTCAAATTAGCCTATTCACATCTGGTGAACAATTGCTCTCACACTACAGAGAGGTTGGGGATACATTCAATATTCTCATCTTGGATGTGGAGATGGGCGGAATGAACGGGATTCAGACCGCTAAAGAGATCAGGAACATGAAGTTTCTGGATGTACAGATTATGTTTCTGACCAGTTACCCGGAATATATGGTGGAGAGCTTTGATGTCATCACCTTTCAATATCTGATCAAGCCAATCCAGCCGCAAGTTTTCGAGGAAAAGATGATTAAGCTGTGTCAATATTTTCAGGCATTGGACAAAAAGTATGTATTAATCAAATCAGACTATGATGAACTGCTGCTGAAATATGATGATATTCTCTGGATTGAGGTCGTCAAAAGTTTAACGATCAAGAACAAGTTGAATTTTGTGACACAGGAAAATGTACATGAGACCAAAGGCATTTTATCCAGCTACGCTACAGGTTTGAAAGACCATGGTTTCTTACAGATTCATCGCTCGATTATCATCAACCTGATGCATGTTCAGAAGTTTTCCGGTACCCAGGTCGTTATGTTTAATGGAACGGAACTGCCCATAGGTCGATCCAAGGTCAAAGAAATCAAGGATGCTTACACCAAATATATGATCATGAGGATTCAATGATATGGGTACCTATATGATCTTTTCCATCATCTTTGTGACCTTACTTATGGCATTTCAGGCGAATTTTTATTTTGATTCTGTGTTGGGCAAGTCCAGACGAAAGCCGCGCAGAGCGATCTATTTCATGGTATTTCTCATGTTGGGTTATTTTTATTTGGTCTCTTCCTTCTCTGATATCATTTCTACTGCTGTTGCTCTGCTGTTAATCTTCAGTCTGGCACAGTCCTATGAAGTGGAGTTTAAAATCAAGCTTGTTTTTACCATCCTGTATGCGGTTCTGATTACTATGGCAAATACAATAGCCGTATATATTCTCGGAGTTTTGGAATCCACAGAATTCATTTCATGGGAACAGTTCAACGGAGAAAACCACTGGATTCTCTCCAAGGTGATGCTGGTTGGTTGCAGTATCATGTTCATTGTTATTCAAATTGTGCGTTTAGTGGCTAAACGCAGAAGTTTTGCCGTGCATTATCGTTATTATTTGCTGTTTCTTATCGTACCCATTATTACGATCTATCAGATCAATGTAGCCTCCATATATAGTGAAAAAAACATATTCTACGTCTTTTCTGTACTAGGCTCGCTATTTCTCAACGTGTTCATTGTATATGTATTCGATAACATGGTGGAAAAGGTACAGCTTGCGCATGAAAATACCCAGTTACAGCGTCAGATGGACTACCAGGATGCCAACTATGAGAAGACCGTTCACAGTTTCAAAAACATTAAATCCATCATCCATGATATCAATCAGCAGTTTCTGTATATTGATGAATGTATCCAACGTAACGAACTGGCAGCGGCAGGTGACCATATCAAGTCTACATTAAATACCATTGAAGGTGCGTACCAGCGGGTGAACTCTGGCAATCTGGTCATTGATGCACTCGTTACAAATACCTTGGCTATGGGGCAGGCAAACGGGATCAAAATCGACACCAAAATCCAGCTCCACTCGCAGCATATCCAGATCGATCGGTACGATCTGTGTGTGGTGCTGGGTAACATGCTCGATAACGCAATTGAGGCCTCCAAGAAGGTTAGACAGGCTGAGGATCGATATATCCTGATTGCCATTCACTCCACATCATCTACACTGGTCATCCAGATTATGAATCATGTGGAGCAACCGATCGTTGACTTGAAAAGTGACAAGCCCAATCCGGAGTACCATGGGATCGGTCTAACCAATATATCGCGAATGTGCGAGAAATATGGTGGACATATGAGTATTGAGCATCAGCATCGGAAATTTAACAACATGGTCGTGCTTCCGTTTCACACCGACAACCCCTGAACCTGCCGTTCAGGGGTTGTTTTTTTCCATTCAGGGTCCGTTTGCGTTTGATCAGTCTCTTCCCGGATATGATGAATTCATTCATAAGAACATTTGAGGGAGGACATATGATGAAGAAACTAATTAGTCTTTTATGTACAGCGGTGCTTGCAATTACACCGCTGGCAGATGTCAGAGCAGAGGCGAATAACAGCGGTACGATTGAGGCACGGGCGGAGCAGATCGCCAAGGAGATGGTGCAAAACTACGGTGTCACCAGTGTGCAATATGCGATCATGGATGAAGGGGAATATATTTTATCAGATAGTGTCGGATTGCACGATAAGGCATCACAGAAGCCAATAGACAAGGCTAGCATGTATGGCATAGGCTCGGTTAGCAAAATGGTTGTTACGGCAGCCGCCATGAAGCTGGTCGATTCCGGTAAAATAGATCTGGATGAGCCGCTTACTTCGTATATCAAAGACTTTAAAATGGCAGATGCGCGCTATACTCAAATCACACCGCGCATGTTGATGAATCATTCATCCGGTCTTTACGGTACACATTATGGAAACAGCATGTTGTTTGAAGATAATGACACCCGCAATCATGATGAGTTATTGCTCAAACTTCAGTCCGAAAAACTGAAATCCAAACCTGGTGCATACTCCGTCTACGCCAATGACGGTTTTCAATTGCTTGAAATCCTGGTTGAACGGGTGAGTGGATTAAGCTACAGCGAATATATCGCCAAGTTCATCAGCGAGCCGTTGAAGTTGGAATCAACGAAGACACCACTAGATTCCTTTGACAGAGCGCAATTATCCGAAACCTATTGGCCTACACTTGAGATGAAGATGCCTACCGAAAATGCAAACATTATCGGCACAGGCGGAGTGTACTCTACCGCAGAAGAATTGAGTCAATTCGGAGAGGTTTTAATGGGGAACAGACCGGATATTCTGTCCGAATCTGCTGTGAAGGCCATGCAATCTCATGAATATCGTAAGGGCATATGGGTATCTGATGAGCAAAATACGATCAATTATGGCTTGGGATGGGATTCGGTTGACCTTGCACCTTTCAGCGATTATGGGGTTACCGCGCTTGCCAAAGGTGGGGATACCATGTTGTACCATGCCGTGTTAATCACTATACCTGAACATGATATTTCAATGGCGGTTCTATCATCTGGCGGATCTTCCATCTACAATCAGATGTTTGCCAGCAAAGTGCTGCTGGAAGTTCTGGCGGATCAAGGCATCATTGACAAGGTTAAACCCGATCAGACCTTCTCGTCACCCGACAAAGTGAAGATGCCAACAGAATTAAGCGCGTACTCCGGTCTCTATGGTACGGTAGGAGAGACATTGGATATAACGATTAAGGATGGTGAAATGCAACTGCCTGCTTTGCTGGGTGGAATTATTCCAGAGCAGAAATATGTGTACACAGGCGACGAACATTTTACAAGTGTCGATGGCAGTGTGAAAGCTAGTTTTGTGAAGGAACGTAATGACAAGGTGTATGTTAAAGTTCAAGGCATGATTACGTTACCCGGTATAGGTCAAACGGTAATGAACACGTATGATTATCAAAAACTGGATCATAATGCGCTTGACGCAGCAACGAAAGAGAAATGGACAGCTCGTGACAGCTCGAAATATTACGCGTTGGATGAAAAAATAACGTCGATCTTTTATCTGCTTCCATCGATGCTGATCAAGAACTTGTCTGTTGATGCCAAAAATGGTTACGCCAATGGCACGCAAATCATGGATGCCAATCATGCAGAGAATATCGCCGAGATTCCTGTAATGAACGGAAGAGACGCGTTTGATCTGCAATTTTACACAAAGAATAGCGCCGAGATTTTGCTCCAGGATGGGCAGGAATACATTGCCGAGGATGCGATTACTCCCATCTTTGGTGGAAAAAAAGGAATTACGACTATTCCGGCAAACGGTCAAGCCCGGTGGTATGCGATCGACGACCGATCGGGTAACAAATCCATCACGGTGAATTCTCCGAAGACCGGAGGTTATGCAGTGTATAATGATAAAGGGGAAATGGTTGACTTCTCTGTAGCAACCAATCAGGAATCGACGAAACTCCCGAAAAGTGGTTTTATCGTTTTTGGTGGGGACTCCGGTGATGTATTCCAGATCCAACTAAAGTAAAGCAGAAACTTCATTAATGAGTCAGGTTCGCAACTTATCACCGAAAAAATACAGTTATCAAGAAGTCGCCTAGTGGCGGCTTTTTTGATATTTTATTTGAATAATTTAACAATCCCGTAACTATTTGGACCCATCACACGTTATGTTTATGTAGTTATATCTCAGGATTTTAATAACAGGAGGAATTCATTTACCATGGTCAATATACATAAACGTCAAATGAATAAGGAATGGAAAAGAAGAGCAGAAAGACCCATCATTGCAGGCATTACTGCCGGAATGCTGATGGTTCACGGCGTTATCGGCGTGTTGCCATCGCAGGCACATGCTGAAGCATCGGATGTATCCATCCGTAACTGGTATTCGTATCAACGAATCACTGTACCTGAACTGAAACCTTCTTGGACAGCGAAAGTAGATAACTATCTGAATATGAACGAGACGTATGTTGGAGTTAATGCCATCGCAGAAGAAGGCAAAGTATTCACGTTTGCTGGATCGAAGTTGATTGCACTTGATGCGACAACAGGTAAACGGTTGTGGACTTACGCCAAAGACCTGACTCCTTATATTACCTATCAAAGCGGGATTCTCTACGGACTGACCATTGATCACAAGCCATATGCCTTGAATGCGAAGACAGGCAAAGCAAAATGGCAGTCAGGCACATCCACCTGGATTGATACGTATAACCGTACGGAAGCTCTGATTCCAACGGTGGATACCCTCTACGTGATTAAGGGGAGTACAACGTTTGCACTGGACATCCAGTCAGGCAAACTGCGCTGGGAAGCAGATGAACCATTAGGTGAAGGTAATGGTACTGAGTATCTGAGAGAATCTAATGGTGTGGTGCTGAGAACCTTTTTTGTCCAAGGGGCACTTACATCCTTACAGCTTAATGCATATGACAAGAAAATGGGCAAGAAGCTATGGGGTCATTTTGGTCAGGGGGAAGCTATTCAGATCAAAGATGGTCTTGTTTACTCAGCGGACTACTATTCTTCGATGTTGGAAAATGACGAGTCTTCACCAGAACGCAAATGGAAAGTTAATGCGTACAACTTGAAGACCGGTGTGTTAAAAGGAAGTCAGGAGTATAAGTGGACCATGCCGGGGGATCCACCGTATGTGAATGGGTATGGAGGGATATTTTCCAATAAAGAGAAACTATACACTTTACAAGGGGATAAGATAGCGGAGTATTCGTTGACCTCAACCAAGCCGGGTCCCGCGCCACTTCGAACTTTTCAGCGCCCTTACGGAGAAAATATGGTGTGGCTTGGCATTACACAGGAAAGGTTGATCTTCAAAAACGACAACACGGGAGAACTCACAGGCATTAAGCTGGCTAATGGTCAGGAGGTTCAGTGGCATGGTGATGCCCCCGTTTCTCAGATTGATGTTTACGGCAAAGGGATGTATCGAGCACAACGTAACGGCACACTGCTTGTCCTCAACATGATGTCGGGTCAGTCGGTCTTCCGCGTCTCCACCGGTGGAGATCTGCATAACACGACGTTAAAGACAAACGGAATGATCATCATCCAAACCGAAGGCAAACTACTCGGCGTTAAGCTGCCAGCATCGCTGAAATAAGTGATTTAAGATGAAAAATCATGTGAGAAGACTGGATTACGGCATAGCTTGCTTATAATCCGGTCTTTTTTTATTTTTGCGCATAAAACACTGCAAAGTCCAAGTATTTGTACATGCAATCTGCCACACGAAACCCCGCTTCCTCCAACCACATCAATTGATCCTCCAGCGTGGCATTGATATCCACCTTGCGTCTTTCGATCGATGCCGAGGTGTCTGTATCAAGGGTTCTTCCCTGACCCTAGGGAAATACCGATTATGGATAAACTCATAGGTTGGACCTATGGATTCCGAGTCTCTGCTATGGGTAATAACATGTAAGCACAGAATATAGACAGGGGGAATGAACCTGATGTTTCAACCACGTTCTATTATGATGAGTATCTCGTTAATCGTTATAGTTCTAACACTTGCAGCTTGCTCTGGTAGTAATGAACCTTTGCCTAGCCCTCAACCATCAATGCCAGTAGGTGAACCTGCTCCAGCACCTTCAACAGAAAATGAACAACCATCTGAAACAGATGGAACAGAAGAAGCAAATGAAACGGAGCGTCCACAGACCGCAAATTTTGAAATGTTGACCGCAGATGGCAATCAATCACTAGAAGCGACCTTGCAACAAGGAGAAGGATTTTCCTTGTACGTATTCGAGAAATTCACATTTGATGCTACTCAAGGCCGTCTGTCACTGACTAGTAACGCTGACTATTATGTGGATATTGAACCACTGCCTTCGGATTATAATCTGGCAGAACTGGAGACAGCGGGTAAAGAAGAATTAGAAAAAGCCGGTAAGGTATCTGATTATAGTGGAGAACTGGTAGAACACCCACTTGGTTATGCCGAGCTCTATCTTCAGGCCTCTGGTGAAGAAGGCATTAGCGATTATATGGTCTGGAAATCAGAAGAAGAGGAAGCATTTCTATTCCGTCTTCATAATCCAAAAGGAGAAGAGGCCTCTGATTTCGCCAGTCCGGTCCTTGTTTCGTTATCCACCGTTGAGGGTGATTCGTAACTTGGATGACTATAATCATTTCAACGAAAGTCGCCAACTGGCGGCTTTTTTTACTTTTGCAGATTGCACGGAGAAGTTGCGAGGTGATGTATTCACTTCCATTTGACTTAGAGTACGCTCTAGGGTGTAGACTTTGAAGAAGTAGAAATATTACCAAGGAGATGAACAGAATGACACAGGAAAATAATACTAGAACTTTACAACATAAAATGGACTCTGGCTTCAACCATAATAGTACAGCGGAGGATGTATTGAGGGATCTGGACTTGTCCGGACAGCTTGCTATTGTAACGGGTGGATATTCCGGCCTGGGGTTGGAGACGACACGTGCGCTTGTTAATTCGGGAGCCCGTGTAGTGGTGACTGCACGTCGTCCAGCGGTTGCGAAGGAAGCACTTTCGGGTGTGGAAGGTGTTGAAATAGATGAATTGGACCTCGCTGATTTATCCAGCGTTCGTGCTTTTGCGGAGCGGTTTCTGGCGAGTGATCGGGACATTGACATGTTGATTCTTAATGCGGGCATCATGGCTTGCCCGGAGACGCGGGTTGGTCCTGGCTGGGAAGCTCAATTTGCAACAAATCATCTGGGCCACTTTGCCCTGACTAATCTGTTATGGCCAGCACTCGCAAGTCAGGGGGGAGCACGTGTTGTTTCATTGGCATCAGCGGGACATCATTTCTCACCGATTCGTTGGGATGACATCCAATTTGAACATGGCTATGAGAAATTCCCTGCCTATGGACAGTCCAAAACAGCAACGATTTTATTCAGCGTTGAGCTGGATCGTCGAGGTGCAGAGCACGGAGTACGGGCTTTCTCAGTTCATCCAGGCGGAATTATGACACCACTACAGCGTCATATGCCAAAAGAGGAAATGATTGCTCTGGGCTGGATTGATGAATCTGGACAAGTGGCCAACCCTGCGTTCAAAACACCTGAGCAGGGGGCAGCGACGCAAGTCTGGGCTGCAACCTCTCCTCAGCTTGAGGGAAAAGGCGGTGTCTACTGTGAGGATTGTGACATCAGTGAATTGGCTCCAGAGGATGGAGGTTTCTATGGGGTCAAGCAATATGCCATAGACCCTGAGCAAGCTATCCGTTTGTGGGAGCTATCAGCCAAGCTGACTCAAACAGACATAGAACTCTCATAATCATGCAGTTTCGGCAACAGAGCAACAGCTTGCTTCCATGCAGGAACTCAGGGAAAAGTTCAAAATCTAAAGAGAATGCGATTAATTATAATGAAAACAACATAATTTCAAACAAAATCTCCTATTTAGCATATAATAAAGAAGGAGCATCTCATTTTCGCGATGGTGCAATCATTTCTTTATGAATTCAGGGAGAGAAAATCATGAATATTTTTGAGCATCAGATACCTTTGGAAAAAGTGAAATTCAATGAACCACTAAAAAATCACACGTTTATTAAAATAGGTGGCAACGCAGATATTCTCATCCATCCAACAACGATAGACGAAATCACTAAAATCGTGGAAATTGCCAACTTACATCAGTTACCTCTAACGGTCATTGGAAAAGGCTCAAACGTCATTATTAAAGACGGGGGCATCCGGGGAGTAACGATTTCTCTTAGCCACTTCGATCAAATTAAAGTGAATGAGGACAGCATGATTGCGCAAAGCGGCGTTGATATCATTGATGTATCCAGACTTGCTTTGGAGCATAGCTTGACCGGTTTGGAGTTTGCTTGTGGTATTCCCGGCAGCACGGGGGGCGCACTTTACATGAATGCGGGTGCTTATGGCGGTCAGATCGCCGATGTTGTGGAACGTGCGACTGTGATCACCAAAGACGGTGCAGTGTTGGAGATTCCGCGAGAAGAGATGAAATTTGGTTATCGAAATAGTCTCTTCAAGATGGATCACTATATCATACTGGAGGCCGAATTCGGGCTCAAAAAAGGAAACAAGGAAGATATTGCAAGCAAAATGAAGGAATTAACGTTCCTAAGAGAATCCAAGCAGCCGCTTGAATTCCCCTCTTGTGGAAGTGTATTTAAACGACCCGAAGGACATTTTGCTGGTAAACTGATTCAGGATTGTAACTTGCAGGGCACTCGCATCGGAGGTGCTGAAATCTCCATGAAGCATGCAGGTTTCATCGTAAATGTGGATCACGCTACTGCCCAGGATTATATGGATCTGATCCAATTTATTCAGAAGAAAGTATATGATACGTTCCAAGTTGAATTGGAAACCGAAGTAATCTTTCTGGGAGAATAGCTTCGATGAATGACTTGAAAGGTCGCCAATGGCGGCCTTTTTTGATTGTTCGAATTATACTTAAACAAGAACTAATATGCTAATTATGGTAATATCAGAGTGATTGTATTTAATATTTCATCGTCATCATAAGGAGTGTACTTGGAGATAATCAAGCGTAACAGGAGAATTCTGCTAATCACTGCAATGGTAATTTTACTATCGCCCCTGTCAATCTTGGCATATATGTATATGAATGAACGAGCTGGCGGGCTAGCGGATCAACGGATATCCAAAGTTTGGGGATTGAATGAACCTATACATATTCCTATAGCGAACAGTCCTCAAGGGGCCGTTCAAGAATTTAGAGGTGAATCTTATACCTCCCAATTCATTCATCAGGAGGCTGTGGACGGGGGCATGATTTTGTTTACACAAAAAAAGGGTCGGGAAAATAACAGTAATCTTCAGATGGAGTATACCCGCAAGAACATTTTCGGATGGAAATGGGTATGGGGTGGAGGATATTCCATTAATGAATCAGTTGAATCCAAGTTTGCGTTGAATTATATGAGCATACCGAAATTAGAAAAAGTCTCGGCCCCGTTACCGATGTTATTTGGTGACATCATAGACTCCACTATCAAACGTGTAACTGTTGAAATCAAAGAAAATGGAAAGCCCGCCACTTTCGATGCGAAGCTGGTTGAGGCAGGTGAGAACCAACAAATCTGGTTCGCATTCCTGCCTTCATCAGCGACTCCTCCTTATACAATCAAAGCATATGATCAAAAGGAGAACCTCTTAATCAATAAAGACATTGAAGAGGCAGACGGCTTGGGCTCATTATTTGTTGAATAATCTCAAATAGAACCACGCAAAAAACAGCGGCATTCGAAGACTTTAAGTACGAGTCTAAGATTGTTGCTGTTTTACGGTTAGAGAATAAATAGTTAACTGGACTTTGGATCATCTGCGGTTCGATTGGCCTTCACATATTTGAGCTGCGCAACGATAATGACACTGATGATGACCAGCAGGAACCACGAACTAATTTTGCTAAAGCTAACCAGTTGCCAGGCATCATGCTGATCAGGGTATTTCCAGGCATTGAAAAATGTAGCGATGTTCTCAGCAGTCCAAATGAAGAAACCAACGATGATAAAAGCAAGCGATAAGGGCATTCGATAGGTCGTTGCTCGTACCCGGTAAATAATCCAGGTTTTCCAGAAGACAATAAATACAAGCGCCGTCAGCCACCAGCGAAAATCGGGCATAAAATGATGAGTGAAAAAGTTAATATAGATGGCTGTTCCGAGCAGCATCGAAGGTGCAAAACCAGGCCATCCGGTCATGTCCATTCGCAGTCTTCGCCACACCTGACACATAAAACTGGCTACACTTGCATACATGAATCCGCTATAAAGAGGGACACCCAGGATTTTGCTGTATGCTTGCTCAGGGTATGACCATGATCCCATCCATACTTTATAGATTTCTAGCACCAGGCCAATAATGTGAAATACACAGATGACCTTGATTTCATCCTTGGTTTCCAAGCCGCTTCGATACATTAGGTACTGCACAGCAAGCAATACGAGCAGAATGGCATCATATCGATGAAGGAAAGGAATAGGAATTATGCTAGACAGGGCCAGTGTTCCAAAGATCGCTACGGGAAATATGCAGCTCATGGCCTGATGATAGCCAAAATGAAGTAGTTGTATTAGAGATTTCAAGTCGAGTTAAACTCCTTTCCAAACAAGTTGGAGCAAGATTCATTTAAGATTTAAGGTTCTTCAACACGGGCGTTTTTGCCTACACTTCATAATATAGTTATCATCCATGAATAAAAAGAGAAAAAACCATGCAAATCTGTTCTTGTTTTCAAACTGGAATCATCATGAGAGGGCTCTATGTGAGGTCGACAGGGTCACTCCATGTATATTCTCTTGTGGATATGTTAAAATGAAATTCGTACAATTACATTAGACAAGGAGGCCGCTATGCAACCAATTAAACCTCAAGACATTCAGCTCCGGATCAATAATCTTGCTGATCAGGACTTATACGTACATCTAGAACTTACGTCAGGTGCTTACGCACAACACATGGACAGTACAAAACATCCAGCATCGGCATTCATTACTAATGCGGCCATACGATATACGCAGGGGTCCATTTCAGGTACAGGTCCATACCGTGTTGGTCTGAAAACAACGCAGGGATGGCTTTACGCCGAAGGACTTACACATATTGATGAGCAGGAACAAGAAAGAATGATTCTCGCCGGTCACGACAGCCAGGGTAAACTAGTTGTGGCGTTACAATTAAGCCGAGAAATGTTCTGATGAAAGCGGAGGATTGAATAATCATGAATACTACACACAACGAGCATGAGCGCATCTTGGTGGTATATCCACATCCAGATGATGAAGCTTTCTCTGTATCGGGAACGTTAGCCAAATACATAGATGGCGGTGCCCATGTAACCTATGCTTGTCTAACACTTGGCGAGATGGGGCGCAATATGGGGATTCCTCCATTTGCCAACCGAGTGACGTTGCCTGGCATCCGTAAACAGGAACTCATCGAAGCTTCTGAAGCGATTGGTATTCAGGACCTGAGAATGCTGGGTTTCCACGATAAAATGCTGGAGTTCGAAGACCCACAGTTACTGGAAGATACCATCATGTCACTACTTAAAGAGTTGAACCCCACGCTGGTCATTACGTTCTATCCGGGGTACAGTGTTCATCCTGATCATGATGCAACGGGAGCCGCTGTTATACGTACAATCACTAAACTTCCTGTGGATGAACGTCCGATTGTTCACTGCGTTGCGTTCGCTAATAATCAGGAACAGTACATTGGCAAACCGGATGTATTTGTTGACGTATCCGAATTTTTGGATCGAAAAATGGCGTCCATTCGTGCCCATCGTTCACAATTCCAGGCAGCAGAGCTTGTAGGAAATCGTGAGCTGAATAATGAAGAAATCAAGAAACGTTTTGGCAGAGAAACATTTTGGACCTATCCATTTGAATAATATATTACTTCGAAGTCGCCTATATGGCGGCTTTTTTTGATTCACATCACAATATCGACACAAAAATGTTGCGTCTATAGCCTAATTGAGCTATATGGAATAAATATCATTTTAAGTACACTATGATCAGGATTGTGATAACGCTTCATTTATTACGTTGCTTCAATGGATGAGGAACATGGAGAGTTGATTTTAAGTGGAATGGAGGGATGGTGTGTACAACCAACGTATATTTTGGATTAATGTAAGACCCGTTGAATACATTGCCACAGCAATAAGCAACTGTAACAAGAAGCCGGAATTGCGCGGTTTGAATCATGAGTAATCCTTGGGCAGGCTTGGGTACATTCAACAGTTGTAAGAAAAGTCGGGTTACAGGTTTCATTTTTCTAATCGGAATGATGATGCTCCTGCTATCCCTTCCGCACGGTGCAGTCATGGCCTCTTCCGGACATCGTGATCTCATTCCCCTTCAGCCTATGATTGACCGTTCTGCACCTGGAGAAGTCATTGAACTTGCATCAGGTCGTTATTCTGGACCCGTGACGATTGACAAAAACATCACCATTCAGGGTGATCCTACGGTCATAGTTGTTAATGCGGAAGCCACCTCTACGATAATGATTCGCTCGGATGGGGTGAAATTGAGCGGTTTTACAATTGAACATGATACGAATGAACAGACTGCAGCGATTCAGGTTGAAGGGAAAAACAGTGAAATCACGGATCTGCATATTCAGACCCAGGGGTATGGGATGATCATCCGGAATTCGAGTCAGGCAACGATTCAGCGGAACAACATTACGTGGGCCGGGTCTGATTCTGCTTCCAGTGGCCAGAAGGGCAATGGCATTGATCTGTACAACTCCCATGATAGCTTCATTGAAGCCAATGAGATCACCGGCATGAGGGATGGAATCTATCTGGAGAACAGTCGCAAGTCTATCGTGCAAAATAACAGGCTGTTACATACGAGGTATGGCATCCATTGCATGTATATTGACGGCTCTTCTGTCATTGATAATACCGGAGAAGAGAACATGACAGGTGCCATGATCATGGGCGTCAAGAATACGGTTATATCGGGCAATTCTTTTCGCAAACAGAGTACTAATGTTCATTCTCAAGGGATTTTGTTGTATGACGTGCATCAATCCTCAATTCACAACAATGTGGTGGAGGGTAATCGTGTCGGCATGAATATTGCAGAGTCATCGGGCAATGAGATCCATGACAATGCGGTGCTTCGGAATTTTGTTGGCATACAGCTTGTTCTGGCAGAAGCTAATGAGTTTACACGTAACCAATTGGTGTCTAATGTCATTGAAGCTTCGGCGCTGGATAGCCCGAATAATGTCCTGATGGAGAACTACTGGGACTCCTTCCAGGGGCTCGATCTGAATCGGGATGGGATCAGTGAAATATCCTATGCCATCAATCCTTTTTATGAGCAACTGGTCAGTCGAAATTCAGCGTATCAGCTCTTTTTCCAATCACCGGGTATGGTCTTTCTGAGTGAGCTGTTTACAGAAGGCAGAGAACAATGGACTACCGACAAATCGCCACGAATGAGCATGGATATGGAATCTGATCTGCACATGTCAGTAGAAAGTGCTACAGATTCCAATGTGGTGTGGTTGTTCGGGTTAATTCTGTTGGGTATGGCAACTTTTATAATCATCTATATGGGGGTATTACGAAAATGAACAAAAGTTTGAACAGAAGATGGACATTCCTCATGGTACTTATGTTTGGCATGGTGCTGTTAACCGCTTGCGGAACAAAATACGCGGCATTGCCGATCAATGAAGACGTGGATATCTGTGCGATCTGTAAAATGCAGGTGAAGGACGATGCATATGCAACACAGCTCACTACGAAAGACGGCCAAAACTACAAGTTCGATGATATCGGCTGCATGAACCAGTGGAAAACAGAAAATGGCACAGATAACATCGGCATGGACTATGTACGTGACTATAATGACAAGGAATGGATTGAATACAGCAAAGCCACGTATGTATACGACGCTTCATTGCGTACACCTATGGCCTATGGAATTCTTAACTTTAAGGACAAGTCCTCGGCTGAAGCTTTCATTGCAGAGCAAGGTGTAGGAACCATTATGACCGCTGAGGATCTTGCCTCTCATGACTGGAAACAGAACACAGAAAATATGGACATGATGGGTGAACATGGGCATGATGAGCACGGACATGGTGAAGAAGGAGACGGTAATGAGATGCATCAGGAAGGTGAGATGAAAGAAGAGTCAGGCCACTAAGTATGACAATAGAAAATGGTGATCAATGATGTCAGATATGATACAGATTGCAAGACGAGAAGTGAAAATGGGATTTCGCAATCCTTGGGCGTATTCGTTTCTGATCCTTTTTTGCACATTTAGCTTAAGCTTGTTACTTCTGAATTCGCAGAATCTGGTTGAAGGATATTCGGGCACAACAGGTTCGATGTTGAATCTCATTCTTTACCTCTTACCATTAATGACGCTGTTCCTCGGTTCCTTCTCACTAACATCCGAAAAGGAAGACGGTAGCTGGCAACTGCTGTCCACGTATCCCATTGGCACGATGTCTTTTATTGTGGGCAAGTATCTTGGGCTCTCGATTGTTTTAATTACCATTGTTGCGTTTGGATACGGCCTGATGGGGGTTATTAGCGGAGTAATCGGGAATCTACTGGATGCCGTGACATATCTTCTCTTTCTGGCATTTTCTTGTGGACTGGTGTTGTTATTCCTGACGTTGGCGCTATTTATCGGTTCGTTGTCGCGCAATCGGTGGCAGGCGTTAACCATATCCGTGACCGTATGGTTTTTCGCAGTCATTGGATGGCCGACCTTATTGCTCTCTGTGCTGGGACTGATGCCTTATCTATGGGTGAAACCGCTGCTGGTTATGCTAACACTCATCAATCCGGCCGAGCTGGTGCGATTGTTTGTAGTCATCAAACTGGGAGGCGGCTCCATTCTTGGACCAGAATATTATCGATGGGTGGAGTGGGTGCAGCAACCAAGTGGCAGTTGGATCTTCATCGGGATATGCCTATTCTGGATTGCCTTCTCTGTCCTGGCGGTATATGCGATCTGGGAGAGGGGGCGTTCTCATGGATAAGATGGGACTCGAAGTGATGGGATTGTGCAAATCCATTAAAAAGCAACCGATTGTTGAGGATATCTCCTTTCGCATTACTTCAGGCCAAGTGCTTGCCCTCTGTGGAGGGAATGGTGCAGGAAAGAGCACGGTGCTGCGTATGATCGCAGGAATTCTTCGGCCTACCTCCGGTGAGGTTGCAGTGAACAATGTACGATGGTTGAAGGAGCGCAAGCGTTATTCAGAGCAGATTGGATATATGCCGGACGATTATCAATTTAATCAAGGACTGAGTGCGGAGGAAATGCTTCTGTTCTGGGCTTCTCTGAGGAAAGTTCCCAAGGAGAGAGTACAGGAAGTACTGACCATGGTAGGTTTGGAGGATCAAAAGAAAAACCGGGTTACGACCTTCTCCAAAGGCATGCGCCAACGTGTGTTATTCGCCCAGGCTGTGCTGTCGAAACCTCCACTGCTCATCATGGATGAGCCAACGAATGGATTGGACCCATTCTGGATGCAGGAATTAACTCAGCTACTCAAGGGCATCAAACAGGAAGGCCACATGGTCGTGTTCTCGACCCATCAGCTGGAGATCGCAGACGATATTGCGGATCAGGTGATATTCATGAACCATGGACGTAATGTTGGAGAGGGCTCTACTCACGACTTTTGTGATCAATTCGGTTCGCTCCATGCAGCATTTCATCAAAGTCTTGGTTTAAAGTGAAGGTGAGTTTATTGCAGAAGAAGAGTTTTAAAAGTAGACGTACACTTACAATTTTGATTGGTGTGATCGCATTGCTCACCGGTGCATGGGCCATTTTCGAAAATGTGTCGACACCCGAGTCTGTTCGAGGCAACACCATTGAAGCAGGTGCAGTGGCTCCTGAGTTCACAGCGGTTAATTCAGCAGGCGATCAAGTCAAGCTGTCGGATTATCGGGGCAAAGCCGTGATGATTAACTTTTGGGCTTCATGGTGCACACCTTGTGTAAGGGAGATGCCGCTCGTTCACCAGATCGCTCAGGACTATCAGAACGACGTGGAAACCCTGTTTGTTAACGTGGGGGAATCGAAGGGCACGATCCGTGAGTTTATGGATAAGCAGGCGTTTGATTTTCCGGTGATCATTGATGTGACGGGTAACATATCAGGCTTGTATCGTATTACGGGGTTGCCGGCTACGATGGTTATTGATAAGGAAGGGGAGTTCCGTCATATATTGCTTGGCGAACTGACCGAAGATACACCGTTGCAGGAATGGCTGGAAGAGAGCATCTAGTTGGAAGCGTGGGATGATGAGAAAAGAGGCAGGAACGCTCGAGATCGCCCAAATTTGGAGTAGATGAATGTATGTTAAAAGTAACTACAAAAATATAACATAAAAAGGCGGACACCCATCTAACGAAGGGGTGTCCGCCTTTGCTACTTTTGCTTTTGAAGATATGCTGCTTCGCAGCCGATTACAATACAGCAGCTGAAGCGTGATTGTTACGAGCGATTCTGGTTGCATCAACCATGTTGCGCAGAGAAGCAACCGTTTCTTCTTGTCCACGGGTTTTCAATCCGCAGTCCGGGTTAATCCAGAACAGCTTCGGATCAAGAACACGCAGGGCACGTTCAATCATGCTGCTCATTTCATCTACACTCGGAACACGTGGACTATGGATATCATATACGCCAAGACCGATACCGAGCTCATACGTATTTTCTTCAAAACTATGAATCAGTTCACCGTGACTACGGGATGTCTCAATGGAGATAACATCCGCATCCATAGCTTCAATGGAATCAATCATGTCATGGAATTCGCAATAGCACATATGTGTATGAATTTGAGTCGTTTCATGCACCGTGCACGTGGAGATACGGAACGCTTTGACTGCCCAAGCCAGGTAGTCGGCTTGTTCATTTTCTTTCAACGGAAGCCCTTCACGAACAGCCGGCTCGTCAACCTGGATCATGCCAATGCCTGCCTGTTCAAGTGCTTCGACTTCCTGTCTCAACGCATACGCCAATTGATAGGCAATCTGCTCACGAGCAATGTCTTCGCGTACGAATGACCAGTTCATGATGGTAATCGGGCCAGTGAGCATGCCTTTGACAGGACGCTCAGTCTGCGATTGGGCATATCTCGTTTCTTCAACCGTCATTTCACCAGTAAACGCAACATCTCCGAAGATGATAGGTGGCTTCACGCAACGGGAACCATATGATTGTACCCAGCCGAACTGTGTAAAGGCAAAACCGGCAAGTTTCTCGCCAAAGAATTCAACCATGTCGGTACGCTCAAACTCACCATGCACCAGTACGTCAATTCCGATCTCTTCTTGAATCTTGATCCAGATATCAATCTGATCCCGGATGAAGGCAGCATACTGTTCGTTGTTCAACTCACCCTTGCGCCACAACTGACGTGCTTTTCTGACTTCAGCAGATTGTGGGAAACTACCTATCGTTGTTGTCGGGAAGAGTGGCAATTGCCATTTGGCCTGTTGGGCTTCATGACGCTCTGCAAAAGGACGGGAGCGCTCTGGCTGTTGAACACTGATGGAAGCAACGGCTTTCTGTACAGCGGTACGGTTCCGATCTTCGGATTGCTGAAGCGCTTGAAGGGTAAGCTCAGCTTCGTCTATTTTGGCGGTAATCTCTGCACTTGGTGAAGATAAGGCTGTAGTCAAAAGAACAATCTCATCCAGCTTTTCATCTGCAAATGCAAGAGCATTCTTCAGTTCAGATGTAAGTTTTGCCTCACGGTCTGTGGTTACTGGCACATGCAGCAGGCTGCAAGATGATTGCACGATGATACGTTCAGGTGTCACGAACTCAGTTAATTCATTCAGCAAATTCAGTTTTGTTTGAAGGGAAGCTTTCCAGATCCCACGTCCATCAATAATACCTGCACCGAGCACTTTGTCTGCCGGGAAACCGGATGTCCGAATGGATTGTGTGTTACCAGAGAGTCCGTGTACAAAATCAAGTCCTACACCTTGAACTGGCAGTGCAACAATATCGTTGTAGTTTTCGACAGATTCAAAGTACGTTTGCAACATAATATTCAGGCCTGGAACGGCTGTGGCAAATGTTTTATATATTTTATTCAGACGCTGTACGTCTTCATCGCTTAATTTGGTTACCAGAATAGGTTCGTCGACCTGCACCCACTGAACGCCTTCGCTTGCAAGTTCTTGAAGCAATTGAGTGTAAAGTGGCAACAAGCGGTCCAACCAAGCGTCTGTCTCGGATTTATCATAACCTTTGGAGAGCTTCAGGAAGGTTAGCGGTCCAACAATAACCGGTTTACCTTCAATGCCGAGTTTTTCTTTTGCTTCACGATAAGCGAGAAGTGGTTTGTTTTCCGTCAGAGTTGGGGAAGCCCCGTCCAGTTCAGGTACTATGTAGTGATAGTTGGTGTTAAACCATTTTGTCATTTCACTTGCTGCGGCATCTTTCGTTCCCCGAGCAATGCCATAATATACGGACAACGGAACCGAGCCACCATCATAAGCAAAACGTTTAGGGATAATGCCAAACATCACAGCCGTATCCAGGATATGATCATAATAGCTAAAGTCATTAACCGGAATGATGTCTATGCCTTTTGCTTGTTGCTTGCGCAAATGATCGATACGAATCTCCTGCAAACGTGCGTGAAATTCTGTTTCCTCCAGCTTACCTGCCCAGAACGCTTCCAACGCTTTCTTCCATTCCCGATCAGCACCAATACGCGGATATCCCAATACACTGCTTTTTGTCATCGTTTAAAACCCCTCTGCTTTTATGTTACACAAAATTTATCACAGATTCAGAGTTATAATGTAATTCCATTAAATTATACCTAGTTATAGCCTGAGGCTATATCCAAAGGAGTATGCTACATAAGTTGAATTAACGAGTATTTACACTTGCCACTCCGATGACATAATAACCTTCCAACTCAGCTAAGGATAAATAATAGATCGTAATCATATTTTGTATGCTTTTGCATTCGCTCGGGATAATAGAAAGTAAAAAGGTGGATGAGTATGGTAAATTGCCTGTGAGATTACCAACTATTATCAGGCAAATCATATGCCGGTCCCTAACTACGGTCTATATGATATTCATGTATTGGAACTTAAAAGGCGCACACAAGGTGGTTATAACTTTCGAACCGTTCTGGAAGTCAGAACTTTCTACGGTCCACATAACCCCCCATATGGGAAAGAGATCATTACGTTTGAAATAGACACCACTAATGTTACAATGGTTAACTACGTTCATACGAATGATTGAAAGGAAGGCGGTACGCATGAACCTGTATCATATCCAGTCGACTGTGCATGGGATCAACAGAGTAAAGTCCTTTTTGGAAGACAATTATATTGGTATTGCTTGGTCAGGTACAGGGGATCTGGAGCAAACGCCCCCGGAGTTATGGAAGGAACAGTTGGTTCAACACTATCCCTTGGATGAGTCGGAATTGGCAAGTACACTTGCGACACTACATATGTTTGTTAACCTCATGCAGGATGGAGATTATGTCTTAATTAGTGATGATGAATGGACGTATGTTGGGGATATCGGGGATTATTATTACGACGATTCCGCTGGCACAGAAAACGACTTGATCTGTCACCGGCGCGGAGTTACCTGGTTGGGGCGCATTCCTCTCGCTGAACTGAATGACAAAGTGCAAGCACTGCAAAATGACTCATCCATCCTTGCGAAGTTTGAGTATCCCATACCACAAGCACAGCTGGATCGAGGTCTTGCAGTCAGTATAGCAGCCGAAGCAACCAACTCTCTCTCAACAGGGGTAGATGAAGCCACGATTCAGACAGCTCTCAAGGTGCTGAGAGAAGCGTTACACAGTGAAGAAGAAGAGCTGCGAATTCGTGCGGCTACAGCCATTTTGCAGTATGCCAAACAATAGGAAGACTATGCTAAGAATGGTTTCTGGGTTTAGACGGTAACCATTCGCGGATCAGCAAATTTACTATTTATAACCCTTGAGTAAGTTCTGAGATCTGTTCATTTACATTCATATCACTTCGTCCACCGTGGTAACAAATCACAGATGAAATGTCGAGTTCCATATACTTTTTCAAGGAGCAACGAGCCGTTTCGATATCCAGCGTAGTAGGTTCATGAATGCCTCCAAGCCTGCCGTCTACACTATACATTGAATCTCCGGCGATGAGCGTCTTGCTGCCCATCAAATATAGACTGATATGACCTGGCGTATGACCAGGTGTATGAATAACACGAATTCCGCCGCAAAACGGCAGTACCTGACCATCAGTTACCGTTTCATCTACTTTGCCCATTGGAGGATGCTCAAGGTGACCGTCTTTGAGAAGAGGGAGCTGTCCCTCAATATATGGCTTATCCAGCGCATGCGCATATATCTTGACTTGTGAGCCACACTCCTGCAAAATCTCGGGAAGACACCCGATATGGTCCACATCCTGATGCGTCAAAATCACTGCTTTAAGTCGGCTGATCGGCACACCAATCTTTTCGAGTGCGATACGCAAATCGTCATATTGTCCAGGGAATCCGGTATCAATTAACACAACCATTTCTTCATCCCATATCAGAACAGGGTGAGTTATATTCCCCTCGAAATTAAGCTGAAGCATCGTTATTCCCTTTGAAATTTCCATAATATCAGACCTCCGAGAGTTGAAATTCATATACATCGTTGCTTGTTATATTTCTTATGTAAACGAATAAAGACGGCAATAAGATACGTTCGGGTATTTATAGGGTGTACTTATAGAAATATTCAATGAATTGGGGAATTGACGCTTGCTGTTGGGAATGATAATTTAGATATATCATTTAAACCAATAAGTCCAATAAGATAAAGGGGGTATGTGGGATGACACATATCGTGCATGCAGCAGCTGAAGATATTCGGAGCGAAGATTCGCTGTTATTGATCAAGGAACTGAGTGAAGAACTCGGTTTGTTATATGGCGGTGATGGAACGGCGGGATTTCAACTGTCAGACGTTGAGGTGCCACGTGCGGCCTTTATCGTTGCCAGGATCGACGGGTATCCGGTCGGTTGCGGAGCACTTAGACCCCTTGATGATACATCTGTAGAAGTTAAACGCATGTATACACGCAGTGGTTACCGCCGTAAGGGGATTGCCCAGGCGATATTGGCCGAGGCAGAGCGTCTTGCAAACGAACTTGGTTATACCAATCTGAAACTGCAAACAGGTCCCTTGCAACCAGAAGCTGCAGCGCTGTATGAGCGTGTAGGGTATTATCGAATTCCTGTTTTCAGTGGAAATTGGGACAGAGTGTTGGCCTACCAGAAAGATCTGGTACACGAAAAAGTATAATTATACGCATCACAGCTTTTATTTCCTGAACGGACAGAGGAACACAAGATAAAAGTAAAAAAGTCGCCGATTGGCGACTTTTTGCATTTTAACATACTCCATATACTCCAATTATCTCATCTGAAAATACAGACAAAAGCGTTCAATCCGTTGCGCTATTATTGATCGAAGGTTCTTGATGTTGGACCCCCCACTCACATAGTCCTTCCAAAACGGGCAATAACGTTTCAGCTTTGGCTGTCAGACGGTACTCGACTTTAGGAGGGACTTGGGGATATTCTTTCCGCGCCACCATACCATCTGCTTCCAATTCTTTGAGCTGTGAACTCAGCGTTTTATACGTGATGGCGCCGATCTGTCTTTTAAGTTCATTGAAGCGGACAGGCTGGTTATCAGCCAGAAGATACATAATTACCATTTTCCATTTGCCACCAATAACGGACAACGTGTATCCAAAAGGGGTATCTTGAATATTTTTAACTTTACCGTGGTATTCAGCCATACTCATCATTCACACTATCCTTCCGGGTAGTACCTATCCTAAAAGACCGTACTATTTATTTGTTTGGGCTCAGTTTATACTAACCTTACTTTGAAGTAAAGGAGATTTACGATGACTCAAAAAACAATACGTCTGCTTATGCCACAATGGCAAGGTGGAGATAATCCTAACTACTCTTTTGGAGGGGAGCTGCTTGCATGGCTTGCACCTGACAATAATCAACCTCTCATTCATGTTCCTGTTGAGGCTTATGATGGAACATCTCTGGTAAGCGAGAACGGGATAAAAGGCAGAACACAGCTACTTCAGCAATTGCAGGCTGCCCAGCATATTATTCAAGCTCACCAGCCCGATCGCATTGTCATGTTTGGCGGTGACTGTTTGGTTGAACAAGCCCCGTTTGCTTATTTAAATGAACGATATGGCGGAGAACTTGGTTTGATATGGATTGATGCACATGGTGATCTGGTTAGATACGAGGGTTATGACAACGGTCATACTTTACCGCTTGGGAACCTTCTTGGGGAAGGCGATCCGGAGTTTGCCAAACATGTTAGTGTCCCCTTGAAGCCCGAACATGTCTTCATGGCCGGGTTGACAGCTCCCACTGAACAGGAAACCGAAGTGATTCAAAGATTGGGTATCCGAACGGCTGGAACTGAAGAATTAACCCATGGCATGGATTCGATTAAGAAGTGGATTAAAGAGACTGGGTTCAAACACCTGGCAATTCATCTTGATCTGGATGTGCTTGATCCCAACATGTTCCGTTCATTGTTATTCGCCAAGCCAGGAGAACCTTATGAGTTTTCACCAGCGGGAACCATGCAAATACCTCACTTGCTTCATCTGATCAAAGAACTGTCTGAAGAAACAGATGTAGTTGGATTAGGAATAACTGAGCATATGCCGTGGGATGCCATTAACTTGAAGAATTTGCTTGGAGAAATACCTATCCTGAACCAGTGATATAGGTAATGAGTCGCCAGAATATATCAGAATACTGATATAAAGAGTCAAAATATAGGAAGATTACAGATAGAAATATCAATATTATTATATGGGTGGTTCGACGAGAATCAGAAATTAAACAAACTGAGGAGAGACACCCAGATGGTCACGTTATTGTTAATCATTATTTATCTCGCATTTATAGGGCTGGGATTACCTGATGCTTTACTTGGCAGTGCCTGGTCCGTTATGAAAAACGATATACATGCGACAACAGAAATGGCTGGTTACATATCGCTAATCATTTCATTTAGTACAGTAGTGTCCAGTCTGTCCGCCAGCCGATTGTTACACCGGTTCGGAACGGGTAAAGTCACATTATTCAGTATCCTCTCAACAACGATCGCGCTGTTGGGATTCTCATTCTCTGAGAATTTTGTGTTTTTACTGATTTTGGCGATCCCTCTCGGCTTAGGTGCAGGTTCGGTGGATGCGGCACTAAGTAATTATGTAGCATTACATTTCAAGGCCAAGCATATGAACTGGTTGCACTGTTTCTGGGGAATTGGCGCAGTGACAGGCCCACTCGTTATGGCATATTGGCTGAATCAAGCAAACAACTGGCGTGCAGGATACGTTACTGTGGGGTTGATTTTGCTTGGGATCGTGGTGGTCTTATTATCAACTTTGTCTCTATGGAAGATTTTTGAGAAGGAAAGAGTAGAGGGTTCAGGCGATGAGAAGAAACGCGTAAGCAACCCTGAGGCCATACGTATCCCCGGCGTGAAAATGTCGATGCTTGCGATGCTCTGTTACAACGGTTCCGAAACTGCTGCCGGTCTGTGGATGGCTTCTTTCTTCATTGTTAGCAAAGGAGTTTCTCCAGGTACTGCCGCAGCACTATCCTCTCTATTTTTCATTGGCATTATCTTGGGACGTGTAATCTCAGGTTTTCTTTCGACTCATGTAACCAGCAAAAATCTCATCAGATATGGTGGAATCGTTGGATGCTTCGGATTAGTTATCCTGGTTATGCCGATTCCTTACTGGATTGCCGCAGGGGCTTTATTTATCGTGGGACTGGGCGGAGCACCGATCTATCCGAGTATTGTTCATGCGACACCGGAACGCTTCGGTGAGAAGGCATCCCCAAGTGTAATTGGACTTGAAATGGCCAGTGCCTATACAGGTTCAACACTCATCCCGTTAGGTATGGGACTTATAGCCAGCCAATGGGGAATGTCAATGGTACCCCTGATCCTGCTGATTCTGTTCAGTGTTATGTTCGCGGCTACAGAGCTGGTTAACAGAAGCAACAAGGCTACGCGCCTGACCGTCTAGCTCTTGCTATAGGTCATTAAGGTTCTGCCACTATACAACAAAGGAACAACCATCGCTGGTTGTTCCTTTTGGTGTGTGGACTATTTTTTATAAGAAGATCAGTAACAATGTTCCTGCAGCAAAACAGTAATACGAAAAGTATTTCAGATTGCCTTTGGCCATAATGCCCATAAACCATCTCATGGAGAAATACGTGACAAAGAGTGTCGTGATGAATGCGATTAGATAAGGGATAGCCAGTTGTGATCGATTCGGATCATTGGCGATGTCGGATACACCCATAATGAGTCCACCAATGCTTATGGGAATGTACAGCATAAAGGAGAACTTCAAAGCCGTTTCCTGTTTCATGCCAACAGCGATGGACGCAATTACAGTTGCCCCTGAGCGGCTAATGCCCGGAATAAGAGCGACCGCCTGAGCCAGACCTACCAACAATGCATCTTTCGTAGACAGATCACCGTCTTGCTTGCGACCACGAAGATTACGAATAAGCCACAAGGCAACCCCGGTGATTAATAGCGCGATGGAAACGGTATATACGGATGAGAAGATTTCTTCAATCCGGTCCTTGAACAGGACTGCAACGACAGCAGCAGGGATCGTACCAATAATTATGTATAAGCAAAACATGAAGTCTGCTCGATATTCTTCTTTACGAGTACGCAGGTAACCTAATGCACCAATAATCAACTTTTTGATATCTTCCCGGAAAATAAAAATAATAGCGATAAGTGATGCCGTGTTTGTTAAAATCTCAAATGACAATCCATTCTGCTTGATGCCCATAAGTTTCTGGGCGATGATCAGATGACCGCTTGAGGAGACGGGGATTGGCTCCGTCGCACCTTGAACAATACCTAAAAACAAATACTTTAACCACAATATAATCTCTTCCATGTTGTCCTCCTTGATTACGTTTCATTGGCTTTTCAAAACTCACTTTTTTAAAAAAAGTGAATGGTTTACTCTATTGATGATAGCTGTTTAACTTGGTGACTTGCAAGTTAGAGTTCATAGAGGGGGTGCAGTAAACATAGCTTGTCAAATCCTGCATAGCATGATATCGTTGATAACGATTATCAATATCAACGAAAAGGTGGGTTTATTTTGCGTAAACAGATAAAATCAATATGGATCATGATGGCACTTATCTTGCTGATTGTACTTAGTGCATGTGGTCAGTCTGCGACGACCAATAGTACAAACGGGGACAGCACGAATGCGGCTACGGAGACAGAAACCAAGACGGACTCGGATTCAGCTTCTTCCGCTGAATCAACGGCAACTGCCGAAGAGGAACTTGTTACATATCAATCGGATGCAGGTGAAGTACAGGTACCGAAGAATCCTAAGCGCATTATTGATTTGACATCATTTTCGACAGGGTACTTTGTTGCCTTGGATGCACCGGTAGTTGGCGCATTATCAGGAGCGATGAACAACAAATATATCAAGGATCAACTTGCAGCAGCGGGCACCAGTGATCTGGGTCAAGAGCCTACACCAGAGAAACTAATCAGTTTAAAACCTGACTTATTTATCGTGTACACTGGAACAGAGGGCATCGACAAGCTGGAGCAGATTGCGCCTGTTGTACAGATTGCATATGGTAAGCGCAATTTCAAGGATCTAATGCTTGAAATGGGTAAGCTCACCAATAGAGAAGACGCAGCGAAAGCTTGGAATGCTAAATGGGAAGCGAAGATCAACGAACTGAAGCCCAAGGTTCAGGAAGCTGTAGGCGATCGTACCGTTTCCATACTGAATCCATACGCCAAAGGATTATTTGTATTCGGTCATAACTATGGTCGAGGTGGTGAAATTATTTACGGGGAGTTTGATCTCAAGGCACCAGCCAAGGCCCAAGCTGAAGCGATTGACAGCGGAACTGGATGGGCTTCAATCTCCATGGAACTATTACCGGAGTATGCGGGGGATATCATCTTCACCAGCCCGTGGTCGGGAGATACAACCGATCCCAAGATCGTATATGACAATACATTATGGAAGAACTTGCCTGCGGTGAAGGCAAATCATGTGTTCCAGCTTGATCCGACTTCAGACTCGTACAACGATCCGTTAACGTTGGAAGGTCAGCTTCAATTTATTTCCGATAGCCTGCTTACCGCGAAGTAAGATTAGACTGCATAAATGGTAATACTGGAGCATTTCTAAACGTCGGTACAAGACGGGGAAATGCTCTTCTGATGAGCTTAGGATGTTATATACGTCGAACTTGGATGGGTTTTGACCAATGTAATTAAGCTTGATACAATAGGATAACAGCTGATGAACATTAAATATCAAGCGGGGTGATCTAGATTGCAGCAAAAGAGTGAACGTTTGAATGTTTGGTTGGCTTTCTCTAACATTCATACCCATCTGAACGAGAAGCTGGAACAAGCTCTGCTTCAACAATATGACTTATCTTTGAAGGAATTTTATGTGTTAAACTTCATATATAATGCGGAGGGTAAGGAATTACGCCTACAGCAACTTCAAGAACTAGTGGGGTTGAGCCAAAGTGCTACTTCCAGGCTCGTCGTTAGGATGGAAGCCAAAGACTGTGGGGCTCTGGAAAGACATGCATGTGAAGATGACCGGCGTGGCATTTACACTCGAATTACGGAGCTTGGAGAGAATAAATACAAGAAAGCACTTCAAACGTTTAATCAGGTCTTGCAAACTGAATTGGAACAGGATGGATTTGAGACTCGATTAGAGAACCTCACTAAAGAATTGTTCTAAGGCTAGGGTGAATATAGGGTAATGTAGTCATTTACCCTATAAGAAGACTTGACACTCATTAATATATCCGTTAAATTAAATGCATGCGCATGAATTTAATATGGATGCGGTGATTTTGTATAAAGGAGGTATTGAACATGAGGGTGTTCGTCGTGGGATCAAATGGACAGATTGGTCAACAACTTATTCATCTTTTGAAGAATAGTGAAGAACACACCGTTCTTGCCATGGTACGAAAACAAGAACAGGTAGATTCATTTGCAGCACAGGGTGTGGAAACGGTGCTTGCCGACTTGGAAGGTACGGTTGACTCACTTGTAGCTGCTGCAACGGGTTGTGATGCCATTGTATTTGCGGCTGGTTCTGGCGGTACAACGGGATATGATAAAACACTCCTGATTGATCTGGATGGTGCCGGGAAAACCATTGAAGCGGCTCAAAAAGAGGGTATTGATCGATTTATCATGGTGAGTGCGATCCAAGCCAATAATCGTGAGAACTGGCATGATAACATCCTTCCATATTATGCAGCGAAACACTATGCTGATAAATTGTTAGAGATCAGTGGATTAACATATACCATTATACGTCCAGGGATTCTAATGAATGAACCGGGAACAGGAAAAGTTACTGCTGCTGAGAATATCACAACCGGTAACATTGCTCGTGAAGATGTAGCTCATGTGATTTTAGCCAGTTTGAGTGAGAAGAATACCTACAAGCGTTCATTTGATCTAATCGCTGGTGAGGATACAATATCTGAGGCATTGAGTGGGCTTTGATCCAAAACAAAATTTTCGATGATATCTGATGAGTTAAGAGAGGGCTATACAATGATTATGTTGATGCTTTTGACCTTCATATTAGGTATGTTCATCGTTGTACGTCAATTTTGGCCAGTACGCAATCTTGAATATATAGATTATCAAGTATTTCTCAGACAAGAGCGTGATTTTCGGCAGTATAAAGTGATTGATATTCGAGATGCGACGGATTATATGGCTAACCCTACTCCGGATACGATTAACATCTCATTGGGACGGCTTGCTTTCACATGGGAAAAATACCTTCTTCGAGAAGATAACGTAATTATAATGTCACCTGGTATGCTTCAATCCAAAAAGGCTGTCCGTATTTTGCGAAAGCATGGATTTGAATGTCTTTATGTGATGAAGTAAAAGTTAAATGTGAGTTCCAAATCATACGGAGTTATTAATCGTAGGTATTATTTCGATGCTTGCGCATGCATTTTATTATACGTGATTCATGAAAAGGGGAGTTTTATTTTGATGACAGATTTGTTTAGTCCATATTCTTTTAAAAGCCTGGAGCTTAAAAACCGTGTCGTAATGGCTCCAATGTGCCAATATTCAGTTGAGCAAAAAGATGGTATTGCAACCGATTGGCATTATATGCATTACGTTAGTCGTGCTGTAGGAGGAACAGGTCTCATTATCATTGAAATGACAGATGTGGAGCCGGATGGCCGAATCTCAGATTATGATCTTGGGTTATGGTCAGATGAACAGATCCCGGCTCTGAAGCGGATCGTAGATGCGTGTCACAGTTATGGGGCCAAGGTTGGCATTCAGATTGCTCATGCGGGCCGCAAAGCAGAAGATGCTGAGGTTCCAGTTGCTCCATCCGCGATCGCCTTTGATGAGAATTCCAAGCAGCCAAGAGCGCTCACAACGGATGAAGTAAAAGGAATGGTTGAGAAATTCCGGAGTGCTGTAGCTCGTGCTGTGAAAGCTGGTTTTGATGCGATTGAGCTTCATGGCGCACATGGATATCTGATTCATCAGTTCCATTCTCCACTAACAAACAAGCGAGAAGACGAATATGGTCAAGATTTAACGTTATTTGGACGGGAGATCATTCAGGCTGCAAAGGCAGAGATGCCAAAAGACATGCCCCTGATGATGCGTATTTCAGCCAAAGAATATGTCGAAGGTGGCTATGGCATTAACGAAAGTTCCGAGTTTGCCAAAGCTTATAAAGAGGCAGGCGTTGACGTATTTGACATCTCATCTGGTGGCGAGGGACCTATTGGTGCATCGGGCAGACCAGGAACTCACGCAGCTTATCAAGTACCTCTCGCTAAAGCAATCAAAGAAGCTCTTGATGTGCCTGTGATTGCTGTTGGAAGGCTGGACGACCCGAAATTGGCAAATGCAGTCATCGGAAATGAAGAAGCTGATCTCGTTGCAGTCGGAAGAGGGTTGTTAAGAAATCCTTACTGGGCCTTGGAAGCTGCGTCTGCTTTGCGCAAGACAACGGACGTTCCAAAACAATATACGACTGGTTTTTAATGTATTGATAATTTAATGTTAATGATTTAGTGATCTTCATTAATACATGAATAAGGGAAGGACTCCGACTGGCAAAACAGAAGGAGTCCTTTTTGAGGTTAGACTAGACGAGCTAAAGGAGCGATATTAGCCAGTAACCAGTCAAGAGATGGTAGTCGTCTCATCGGTTTTACCTCGCAGGCGTTTAATATCTTCTCTGGGCGGAAATCCGAACATGCGTGAATATTCACGGCTGAATTGGGAAGGGCTCTCGTAACCTACCTGAAATGCTACATCTGCTGCATCGGTGGACTTGGATAATAACAAGCGGCGCGCTTCTTGCAGCCTAAGTTGTTTTTGAAACTGAATCGGACTCATGGCAGTCACTTCTTTAAAGTGTCTGTGCAGCGAGGCAGTACTCATATTTGCCAAATCCGCCAATTCCTCAACCCGAAAATTTTGCTCAGAGTGATTCATAATATATTCAATAACGTCTCTGATTCGATAGGTATGGCTACCCTCCATGGTAGCTTGTTCCAGAGCAGTCCCATGTGGGCCTTTCAGAACTTTATAGAGAATTTCTTTTTTGAACAAAGGAGCGAGCAGCGGGATACCTTCCGAATGATCTTCCAACAAACGGGCTAACCTGACGACTGCATCCAGCAGAGACGACTCAGCTTGGCTGACAAACATCGCACGTCTCGTTGTTTTCCGCGGTCTTGCTGGGAAATCGGAATGGTTCAATACCTCCAGAATCTCACTGGATGTGAATTCAAGCTTCAGGGCCAGATAGGGAGCCTCAGACGAGGCTTGAATCACTTGTCCACTAACCGGCAAGTCAACGGTTGCGACGATATAACTTCCTGGACCATACCGGAAACGATCCTGTCCCAGCAGGACCTCTTTCTCACCCTGAACGATAATGCAGAAGGATGGTTCATTCACTCTAAATATAGGTTCAGTAACGACTGATTCACGGATTAGAGATAATGAAGGGATTGCCGTAGGATGCACCCCGTCCTTGTCAGAAAAACGGTCAATGAGTGTGGCTAATTCGTTTTGTTGTTCGTGTATTTGATCAGACATGCAAAGTTCTCCTTTTTTCCTCACAACATAATAATCACATTCTATCGTATATTGACCAAAGGCGGTAGAAAACGGATAGGAATAGGCAAACATTTGATGTGAATGGATAAGACATTCTGATTGCTGGTTACATAATCACAAGTACACAGGTCATGATATACAACAAGTACAGAAGATATACACTTACGGTTCAGCTAATATATGATTAGATGAGAATGAAAAGGGTATCTGCATCTTTTATTTACTGATCGTTCCCGATGTGTTAGATTGATTTTGGGAGGGAAGTCGAATGGCTAGAAGTAAAGAGTTTGAAGTGAACGAAGTGTTGGATAAAGCAATGAAGATCTTCTGGGAACAAGGTTACGAGAAGACGTCGATGAGTGATCTGGTTGAGCATATGGGCATTCATCGCAGAAGTATATATGATACGTTCGACGATAAACATACGCTGTTTTTGAAGGCTATGGATCGTTATAGTGGCAAGATCAGCACCACATTACTCGCAGAAATCAAGGCATCCAAGACGGCAGTGGAAGCACTGCATAAAATTTTCGATGTTATGATCAGTGCAGTAGAGGATACGCCATCGGGATGCTTGATCGTGAACTCCGCCGTGGAGCTAGGCACACGTGATCAGGAAGTGGACAACCGATCTCTTGAATCGTTTAACGAAGCTGAGCGGATGTTCGAGCAGATCATTCAATGGGGGCAGCGGGAGGGAGAATTCTCTTCTGATCATGATGCGAAAGAAATGGCAGAGTACCTGCACAATATTTCTGTCGGCATCAGAGCCATGGCAAGAACCTCGACGGAAAAAGAAAAACTAAACCGTATTATCAATGTAACGATGAAACTTTTGGAAAAATGATGAGTAGAGACATACCCAAAAAAGTAGCTTGAAATCCGTTAGAGGACTTCAAGCTACTTTTTTGTGCGCTAATTTTAGAAAATAGAAAGTATGAACCATTAATTGGTGATGGCATTTTCCATCGGTTTAATTTTGTGAATCTCTTCGGTCCCAGCCTCCAAAGCTGTTTCGTAGTAGCAGCGTTTGTGCTCGATGACTTCCATGGTTCTTTTTAGTTCCTCCATTTGTGCTTCCACAATAGCTTTTCGCTCCGTAAACATGTCATATCTTTGCTTCAGCGAGGAGTCCCCTTCAGAGCACCATTCAATGAAGTCCTTAATGTCTTTAATAGGCATCCCGGTCAGCTTCAGACATTGGATGATCTTTAGAAAGTCAATGTCGGAGTCTTTGAACAAACGTGTTCCACTCGTGGTGCGTTCAACAAAAGGCATGAGTCCTTCCTTGTCGTAGTAACGCAATGTATATACCGTAAGGTCTAATTTTTTGGCAACTTCACCGATTGAATAGGTCATTTTCATAAAATTCCTTTCTACTAGGGGTAGACTTCGAGTTAACTCTAGGATGATCCGAGTGAATTCTAACATGTTGGATTACTGGATGTCAAAGTACGTTGGAGATAAAAAAATAAGATAAACATTTGACCTAGAGTTAACTAGAGGGGGTAAGATTATTTTGAACTTTAAATTACTAGGAGGTTATACCATTGATTATAGCTAAAGCCAGAGCCGTTGACGGACCAGACCAACAATTCAGAAGTGCTGAAATCAAACGACGTGATCTGGATACCAATGATGTATTAATCGAGATTAAATATGCCGGTATCTGCCATTCTGACATCCATACTGCCCACGGTGAATGGGGCCCTGTGAATTATCCACTCGTTCCTGGACACGAGATTGCCGGGATTGTAACCGATGTAGGAACTGGAGTCTCCAAATATAAGGTCGGTGACCGAGTAGGGGTCGGATGTATGGTGGACTCTTGTGGTGAATGTGTTAACTGTCGCAAAGGTGAAGAGCAATACTGTCTCAAAGGAAATATTCAAACTTACGCTGGAGTAGACAAATACGGTGAGCCTACGCAAGGTGGATATTCAACTCATATTGTTGTCGTAGAGGATTTCGTCGTGCGCATCCCTGATAACATTGCACTTGATGCTGCTGCACCTTTGCTGTGTGCCGGTATTACGACGTATTCACCACTTCATCACTGGGGAGCTGGCCCAGGTAAGAAGGTTGCCGTTGTAGGTATGGGTGGTCTAGGTCATATGGCTGTCAAAATTGCACATGCGATGGGTGCGGAAGTAACGGTTCTCTCCCAATCCTTGAGCAAAAAAGAAGATGGACTGCAATTTGGTGCAGATCACTACTTTGCCACAAGCGAACCGGAAACATTCGAGAAACTTGCAGGGACATTTGATCTGATGATCAACACAGTAAGTGCGAATATTGATATTAACGCTTATTTCTCACTGCTCACACTTGATGGCACACTCGTGAACGTGGGTGCTCCTGCTGAGCCACTAGCCGTAAACGTATTTTCTCTTATCGGCCATCGCCGTTCATTCGCAGGTTCCATGATTGGTGGCATCCGTGAGACGCAGGAAATGCTTGATTTCTGTGCAGAACATAATATTGCGCCTAACATTGAGGTTATCTCCGCTGACCAGATTGACGAAGCATACAAACGTGTACTGGCTTCCGACGTGAAATATCGCTTTGTTATTGATATCGGCACCATGTAATTGTGAAGTGTGCAATAATGATAGTTAAAGATAGTAGAAAGCAGCTGCCGCCAAGGTCAGCTGCTTTTTGCTTTTCAGTTTGTTAATTCCTGATCATTCTACAACCCGTGCTCTTTTCGCAACGAACAGAAGATACCTGCGTCTAATAACTAGTGAAGTAAACATGAAAGGAGTGGAATGAGAAAGATGACAGTATCATTTTCACATCAGCCGGAAGGTTACGAATGTCCATTTTGTCGTATTTGGGGTATCGAGCGACCTGATCAGGGAACAAAACAAAGGGATATCATCTATCAAAATGAAAAGGTAACGGCATTTATAGCGGGCAAATGGTGGCCAAACAATAAAGGACATGTTCTTATTGTTCCGAATGAACATTTCGAGAATATTTTTGAACTCCCTGCGGATTACGCTGTTGAAATTCACCGCGCGGCTCAGCTTACAGCATTTGCAATGAAAAGTACATATGGATGTGATGGGATTTCGACACGGCAACATAATGAACCTGCTGGCAATCAAGACGTGTGGCATTATCATCTGCATGTTTACCCTAGATACGTGAATGATCAACTGTATCTGACAAATGGTTCGCAGTCCGATCCAGATGAACGCGCTTTCTATTCTGATCAGTTGCGATCTTGGATAAAAGAAAACATTTAAAGTCTAGCAGTATCGAATGAAAACCTATTAGGAGATGAAGCTGAGATAAATTGGACTACCCATCCACATCATTATTAGAAAATGAGGCTTAAAAGATGAAGAAAGTTCTTCTAAGATCAAGTACAGTTATCTTATTGTTAACAACGGGAGGCTTCTAAGCTACAACCTATACTTTAGAAACTAGCGTATCATCTGGAGAAACCACTCAAAGTACGCCAAATCTATCCGCAGAAGCAGTGGAGAATGACAAAAATGTATTGGGTTATTTAGTCGATATCACAGAACATTGGGCTGAATCTAGTATTTTGAATGCTATTAAGCAGGGGATTGTGAGTGGTTACCCTGACGGAATGTTTTATCCAGATAATCAGGTTACAGCGCAGAATTTTTGAAGCTCATTGTGGGCTCATTGGGGACAGAGGTGATTCTATCCCAAGTCATGGCCTATGGTATGAGGTCTATGTTAAATCAGCCAAAATAAAGGGACTTTACAGCCAGTCTGATTTTCCATCCGATGATTGGACTAAGCTCATGTCTCGTTTGGAAATGATTCACGTTGCTGTGAGATAAATTGATCAAAAAGCAAGTACGGACAAAGAATTTATGTACATAGCTGTAAAAAACGAATTTATTTCGGGAACAGGAATTGGAAAACTAGATCCGGAATGGACAACGCCCCATGCTCAAGCACTGATCATCCTTGAATGTATTCAAAAATACGCAATGGGGAAACTTTGAAAGTGGATGAAGTTTAGCTAAAGCTGAACAAGCGATGCATGCAACAACGGACTATTGGGGTCATGTAACGATCCATATATCGATTATTTCTCTATTAAATTGAAAAAGGGAGTGCAGTCCGAGGGTTACGCAGACATTCCACTTTCTACAAACAGAAATGATTATGGTCTAAAAATTGATGGATCTACTTCTATTTTCAATATTGGATCTATTGTGTGATCTTCTAAGTAGACAAGCACACTGATTTCCCCGTGTAAATAGAAGTAAAAATTAGAGAAGGGTTGTGCCAGTGTTGAAAGGAAAGATATCTAAAAGATTGTTAGCAATTTTCGTAGTTTTAACTTTGTATTTAGGCAGCACAGATCAGATGTATGCAGAATTCACCGAATTAAGCTTAGAGGAGCACGGAGGGCTACAGCAGGAATGGGTACATACTCTTCCTATAGAATTTAATTATCTGAGTTTTGATCTAGGTTACAATCCTCAAGACAATATTAACCGTGCTGCTCAGCTTGTCATGCTAAACCCGGGCACTTTGTCTGGTAATAACTTTGGCCTATACACGATAAATAATAAGACAGGGAAAATTGCCTGGGCGTACGACATTAAAAATAAAGTGAAGAATTTTTACCCTTTGAATCACGCTTGGTTCTATAACGAGAGCGGAAGTATATTCTATCAATATTCTACGAATCACGGGAAAACGTTTAATATTCTTAGTTTGGATGCGAAAGGAAAACGTATATATGAGAAGAAGGATTTAAGTTTCTCAAATATCTATCCGTATAAAAAGGGTATTGTCTTACAACAAACGGATAGTCTTAAAAATCAATCCCGTTTTATCACACTAAATTCCAAAGGAATAACGACAAGCGAGACTCTGTTAGGTTATAAAACTGAAGTACTGACTTCTGGTTATGTACTCCATTTTGTAGGTGAGAATAAAATCGAGGTTTTAAAAGATGTAACCTCTTTGAAAAAGCCGTTATTTACGATTAACTCCAAAAAGTTTGGTGGTTTTTACGTTGCGGGTTATCATCAATTAAGTGACGGTACACTAATTGTAGAATATGCAAGATCCAATTCATATGGTGGACAGAAATTAATGGCTTATGGAGTTAATGGTAAACTCAAATGGGACACCGTGCTTGATAGAAACATGAATATTTCTATGCATTCAACCGGAAGTAAACTATTAATTGATAACAAATCTGAACACAGTATCACTTTGTATGATCATAACTTCAAAAAGCTGTTTTCTCGTACGTATGAAGGAGAGCTTAATTTTAATGGTTTAATGAGCTCCTATCGAAACGATAGCTATATTGAGTATACTAGCTTTGGGACCATTGATGACAAATGGGGAGAGAGGTATACCTTAATGAAAGATAATGGAGACATTATACTTAGTAAATACTTTGTTTTAGATGATGTGCATAAGAGTAACTTTGCATATGACTCGTCCGAAAATGTGGTCTATCGAACTGTGATTAGCGACCACCGATATAATCTGATTAAATACAAGGTAACTAAATAATAGTTGGAGTGCCGTTGATAACAACAATCAATGGCTTTTTATATTCGATGAGGTTTTTAATATTTTATTCGGAAATTAGTAAAGTTTTTTTAATATATTGTGAAGATGTATTATTTCAAAGTTAATAGTGTAGTAGTTCTTCTCAGATTAACAAAGATGGTGTATCCGATTATGATCTCAATTCTATACCTGGTAATACTCTGATATTAACCTTATTAAAGATTCACTCGAATTAATTGTTAATAAACCGACATATAAGATAAGGTATTACTGAAATAGCTATTTATTTTAGGACCTAAATACATGATAATAAATAAGCATTTCAAAAATTTCAAGTGAAAAGAGGTCATCTTAGAGAAAAAATATTATATAATGCAAATTAAATATAAAATTATTAAGTTAGAGAATGGGGTTATGTAATTTGAGTAAACGATTTCTTTTTGGAACCAAAATCACTGTTATTCTGATATTAGTTTTTAATTATGTATTATCTGAGGATACTTCTCTGTTTGCTGCAGAATCTAAAAATGACCAAATAATAAAGAAAATATCTATAGGGAACAATCATCTTCTTATGCTCGATGAGGAAGGTTCGATTTGGTCAGCTGGTAGTGGCATGTTTGGCGAGTTCTCTCCAATGATGAATAAAGTAGTAGAGAATAATCCATTAGCAACAAATATAATGGCGATTTCTGCAGGAGAAGTCCATAGTCTAGCGTTAACATCAGAAGGATCAATTTTAGAGTGGGGTTACGATTCTAGACCAACTCAAATAATATCCAATTTGAAGAAAGTAGTGGATATAGCAGCAGGATATGAGATGAATTTAGCATTGGCTGAAAATGGAGATCTTTGGAGTTGGGGGGCCTTTAGTAATATAGAACCTCTTGGCCAACTGGCATCTGTAAAACTTGCTGACGTGGTTGACATAGCAGTAAACACAGATGCTTCTTATGCTGTAAGGAAAGATGGAACTTTGTGGGCATGGGGCGATGATAACAGTTCTTATCAACTGGGTTCAAGAGATATAGATCCTTATACAAGTAATATCCCTCGTAAAATTAGTATCCCGAAAGGAATTACTAAAGTCTTTGCAGGTAAGGGCTACGCTATGGCTATAGATATCGATCAAAATGTATGGGCATGGGGAAGGAATGATTTCGGGCAACTGGGCGATGGTACGCTCATTGACCAGTACATTCCTCAAAAAGTAAAAAGTCTAAATTCGATAACACAACTTGCACTCGGAGATACTTACGTTCTCGCTTTAGAAGGTAGTGGTACTGTATTATCTTGGGGAGATAATACGTATGGCACTTTAGGCGATGGTACGACTACTGATCAGTTAAAGCCCACAATACTTTCAGGGCTGTCCAATATTAAATATATTGAAGCGGGAAATAGTACTAGCATGGCAGTTAGTAACTCAAATCAAGCTTATATTTGGGGTAATAACCTACTGGAACGGTTTCCTAAAGCTCTGGAAAAACCGAAACTTATAGAGGTTACTGTACTTAAAGGGAAAGAGGAATCAATAGAAGCACCTACTGGATTGAATTTAAAAGCTTTATCCAGCTCCTCTGTAAGACTTATGTGGAATAAACCTAAAACACCTAGTACTGGTTTAGGTGGATTCATTGTTTATCAGAACGGGTTGAAAATAGCTGAGACTAACGATGAGACCTTTATTATTAAAGGGTTAAATCCTAATGAAGAATATAAATTTATAGTTAAAGCTACTAACAGTAACAAGAAGAAATTTTCGAAAAATAGTGAAACTGTGACTAAGAAGCCTGTAAAGAAAGAAAAGTCTAGTTATGTTTATAATTCTTCCGGCCAATTAAAAAGTATCATGTATGAATCAGGGAAGATAGTACACTATGAATATGATAAAAACGGAAATCTTAAGAAAACAACGGTTGTGAATCCTTAACCCTATTAGACTTCTTAAATAACTTATTACTTCATAAATTAAGACTATTATTTTACCTGCACCCTTGCGAATAAAGTGTTATTCGTAAGGGTGCTTTTTATTAATCTGCTAATTTAAATTTCGTGAGTCTTCTATTCATAGTTCTTTGTATAGGTAACAGCGAGATAAGTGAAGCTAGTTTTTGGTAGCGCAAAAGATTGCTTATTATACATAAATTAACTTTAGCCTGAGTACACTGGGAATAAATCGACAAAAATATCTATAATTCGACAAAAAAAGCCTATTTCTTAAAATTGCCAAATAAACGATAATAGGAAAGCTGTTTTTGAAAACAGACAAAGCTAAATGTTAAAGAGAGGGTGGAAAGTACAGAATGATCAAGAATTAATTTCAATTATTGCACAAGGAAAAATGTACACGAAGGGGAAACCTGCACATGAAGTTACGGGGAATATCGATTATGGTGCTAATTCTAATACTTAGTATTGGGATTTTCACAAATGAAAAAGTGGATGCAGCTGAGAAAAAGAAGCTAAACGAAATAAATAAAGTCTCAGTTGGGACCCAACATCTCTTTTTACTAGGTAGAGATGGTTCAATATGGTCAGCCGGTATGAATCTTCCTGGTTTGCTGGGGCGTCCGGGAATTGCATTTGATGGCATCGGAGTGATCTCATCTGCCTCGAACGTTGTTGATATTTCTGCCGGAGGTTTTCGAAGTTTAGCTTTGACCTCTGATGGAACGTTACTTTCTTGGCTAGGAACTACAGATGTTGAGATCCCAGATCTGATTACCTCAGTGAAAAACATAAAGGCAATAGCAACAGGTTCAAACTTTAGTGTATTACTCACTAACGATGGTGGGGTTTGGACATGGGGCTCAAATTCTTCAGGCGAACTGGGGTTGGGTGATACTCAATCACGTACCGTACCAACTCAGATACCAAATTTTAAAAGTGTCGTAGAAATAGCTGCAAGCTATTCGACAACGTACGCTTTGAAGAGTGACGGCTCGGTATGGGGTTGGGGAACAAATGCCACTCATCAACTTGGAAATGAGACAATGAATTATTCACTCAATCCGATAGAGATTAAATTTGCTGCTAAAGTAAAGCATATCTATCAAAAGGCAGGCTATGGGGCAGCAATTGATATAAATGGCGATGTGTGGTCATGGGGTACTAATTCTTTTGGGCAACTGGGAGATGGAACACAAACAAAAAAAATAACACCGTCCAAGATTGAAGGATTACAGGGAATAAAGGAACTAGCTTTAGGTACCAGTCATGTACTTGCTTTGAAGGAAGATGGCACTGTAATCTCGTGGGGGGCTAATACCAGAGGTAAATTAGGTGATGGGACAACGACTAACAGCCTGGTGCCGGTTAATGTGAAGGGTTTAACAAACATCGTCTCCATCTCTGCCGGCGCAAATACCAGCGCAGCCATCAGTAATTCCTCTAAAATTTACTTGTGGGGAATGGACGTAACGAACAATGGAACAACGACATCTACGCCCAAACGCATATTGGTCGATGATTATTCATTGGAAGTCCCCAAGGGATTGAATTTAAAACTTACTAATCCCTCTTCTGTGCATTTAAATTGGACATCCCTCACTGGAGATGATGATAGCCTAGATGGTTTTAATATTTATCACAATGGTGTCTTAATTGGGAACACGCATGAGAGAGAATATGTCATCAATAACCTTGATCCATATCAAGAGCATCGTTTTTATATTACGACTAGAGGATTGCTAGGTAATGAGTCTGAACAAAGTAGCGTTGTAATTAAGAAGAAGAAACAAAAATACAGTTTTACTTACAATTCGGCAGGTCAATTGATAAGCATTATATATGATTCCGGCAAGAAGATAGTTTATGAGTACGACAAAAATGGAAATTTAATAAAAATAAATATCATTAATCCAGTCAATCCCTAACAGATTAACGTTCAACTGATTGACAGAGTCTGTTCTTCTCACTAGTAACTGTTGAAGATACTCTTACAAATTCCATAATGACGTATGACAATTAGTCATCTCAGAGAAAAGCTATTTAACTCTCAAATGGACAGAAGGATGTATGAGTACGCCTAACTATACATTCCAAGCTTGCTACTTTTATGTTTACACGTTCAACCAACCTATAGCTATTATTTAATTTGAAACGGAGAGAAACAACTTTTGAATTATTTTATGAAGAAAACAATATCCATCATTTTAATCGTAGCCGTGCTGTCAGGATTGATGGGAAACGCCTTACCTACGAAATCATATGCTCAAGATGAAGCTCCTTCACCCGAAACGATCCAAATTCTCATTGATGAATTCGGTACCACGGCTTCATTCATCCAGCGTTATTTGGATCAAGGATACAATCTGAATGAAATAATAGCTGCATTTTACAAAGCCAGAGAAAGCGGAATATCCTTCGATGAGGCGCTTCGGGCAATTCACCCTGAGGAGGTCAACGAATCAGCTACCGTAACCAGTGATGTATATGCTGACCCTACTATTGAAAATGATGCTTCAATTATCAGTGTCGAAGCGGAACAATCTGGAATTATGAAGCGTTATGAAACTTATGCGGTGACTGAGGAGGTCTACTCTAATTTACCGACAGATCCAATCACGGAGAGCGATGACGAGGAAGAGTCGAACGTGAAAAAGGAAGAGCCCTCGGAACAAACGCCTGATGAGTCCGTGCCTGTCCAGGAAGAGAAAGAACTTGAAAACGAACAAGTTGATGCAAATGACAAAGACAACCAAGAGTTAGAAACAACTCCTGATTCGGATTCTACGGAAAACAAAGAGGAGGCAACAACGGAAGAAAGCGATTCAAAAGAATTGAAATCCATTCAGCCGCTTGCTGCCTCAACAAGTGTCCCTGACCCAGGGAAGCATGTGTCTGAGAAAGCACCCGTATTTGATCGAAAATCGTTTAATGAAGCGCCATATAGTGTGGGTGAAAATGGCGAAACCATCTCTACACTCAGTGGGGGACTTATTCTCGAACATGCCGATGCCACTTTACCTGGACGAGGAGGAATGTCTTTTACCCTCGAACGGCAGTATAACTCAACTTCAGCACAATTCTATGATATGGACGTAGGCTATAATACGTACGAATATCCAATATATCAATACTTTGTAACGTATAATGCTGTGAAGAAAAAGAAAATTCCTAAATATCACGTTAAGTATACGGAAAATATGTCGATTCAGTGGGATAACAATGGGGATGGAGTAGTCGATTCCGAAACGGCAATCATTGAAACGAAAACGATGAAGAAGGGAACCTACACAACTGAATCCGAAGCCAAAGAAGTGGCTAGTCATCGAATCGTGTACTTTACCGAGCCTGAACCACTTTTTGTACAGAAGACTCAATACAACAATCAAGATAACTTTCCTGCCACTATGGCCTATAACGAGGGTGGATTCATTGGAACATTAAACAAATCTGGAAGCGCAAAAGTTATCTCTGGACAATACACACCAGCTCAGACAATCACAGCACCGCAACAGACATGTATCAATGAAATTTCGGGAAAATATGACTCTAAAGGAAATTGGGTACAAACTGGAGCTGGGAGTCCATGTCCAGATACCAAAACAGCGACGGTACAGGGTAAAACCATAACATTGACCCGTACTTCCGTGACAAATACAAAGGCCTGTCTTTCACCCAATAAAGCGGGGGCTAATTATCCGTGTACCAAGTCTTGGACAGCCTATTACAATGGATCTGTGACAATTCCGGCTTCGGATACACGTAGTTATTCGCAATCTTATGCAGGCACAGTAGAAAAACCTGGATCCTACTCCTCACGGAAATATGATTCCTGGGTAAGTCTGGGGAACGGTGCGAAACAACGTAAAGTATACAACGTGAGTGAAAAACCTTGGGTGGAAACTGAAATCACGGAGGGAAGCGCAGTCGCAACCACGCTAGCTACAGATGCCACTGAATTATGGTCTGAAGCTAATACTTGGAAAGAAACATTTAATGCAAATCCCGGATATCCTATACCCTATCCGTTTGACGATGGTTATAACTACTATATCGCTGCACAACCTGCTGGGGAAACTCGCGCATATCAAGTAGGAAGCAACATGGATGTAACCTACTTTAACAAAACGGTGCCTGCAGCAGCGGACAAGCGTACGCCGCTAGGAAAAGGTTGGTCTTGGAAACTACCATATATTGAAAAGGATAACGAGAAATCATTTGTGGTAATGGCCGATGGTGGCCGATATGAAATTGTTGGCAGCAAGCTTAAGGGTGCGGATTGGGAAGGTACCAGCGTAACCCAGGACACGTCGGTAACTGTCAATGGAGAAACATCGCAACAAGTTATCATTTCGGCCGATGGACTCTCAAAACAATACTTCACCGCCGATGGACGCTTACTTCAACTTTCCGATTCCCGGCAGAACGACATTCAATTCATTTATGAACAAAATGCAACCTATCAGAGTAAATTACTAACTCAGGTCAAGGATGCCATTGGAAATACGATCCGGATTGATTACTCACCTTCGGCCGTGACGATTCGGCAAGGAGATCGTACCGTTACGTATCAAAAGAAAACCCAGAATGGGATTGAATTACTGGATTCAGTCATCGACCCGCTAGGTCGAAAAACGACCTATTCCTATAAACTAGCAGATGCGAAGTTTAACTTGCTTGGCTTTAGCCCAGAACGCGCGGTATCCAATCCATACGCTTTGCTGACCTCCGTTCAGCATCAAACTGGAGCAAAGACCTTCTATGAATATGAGAACTCTGCAGTGAAACGCTATATCGGAGCTGACTCACTGAACGAAGCATACCGCGTACTAACACGTAAGGATCAGTTAACCTATGAAAATGGCACAACTGAAGATTACAACCGCCAAACAGTAAGCTATACTTCAGACCTGGGAGCAAGTTATGGGCAGAAGGCTACATTTGGGGCTACCATCCGTGATGGACTGAGAGAGACGAAATATAATTTCCGTAAAGAGGTCCTTAACGCAGATACGCCAACTTCTTTCTATCTCGACCAGATGGTCGTTAGCGCCGAAGGGCAGAACCTTACAACAGCTTATACGTATGGAAAAGTATTGAAAGGCCGGAGCATTCCAGCAACCGAACCGACTACAGTGGCTGTAACGGATAATCAGACAAAGGACACCTTGACTACAAGCATACAGTATGACGATTATGGCAACGTAACTTCTCAAACGGATGCTAGTGGAAAAACCGTTACCAGCACATATGATGAAACTCGGCACTGGCTAACCAGCATAACCGAAGTAGTAGATGCCTCCAATAAACAGGTTGCTGTTCTCACACGCAACACAAATGGAGATATCACTCAAATTGTCATCCGTAAAAATAGTGCCAGTGGTGACCTTATCAGTCAGGCTGATTACACGTATGACACATTTAGCAACCTGCTTACACAGCGATTGAAGAACGGCGCTCAGGAACAAGTAACGACATTGGAGTTTAACGCACTCTATCAACAAGCTTTTCCAATGAGAACGAGTACATCAGTAACAGATGTTGACGGAAAAAAAAGCACCGTGTTGACTTCTAGAACCTACCAACCTTCTAATGGGGCTTTAATGAGTTCAACGGATGCATCCCAGCGGACGACATCATACGGATATGATGCGCTTGGACGAACTATTCGGGTTACTCAGACGGATGGCAGTGTCCTGAGTGCTTCTTATGATGATGTGGGAAACCGAATTACAGTAACCGATGAGAACGGACAGAAACGGATAACAAAGTGGAATTCGCTCGGCCAGGAAATTGAATCGGGTTATTACCAGGGTGGAATCTATGTGGTCGTTTCACGTACGGGGTATGATCCGTACGGACGTGCGATTTGGAGTGAAAATGGTCTGGGCAATCGGACACATTTGGAATATGATGCATGGAATCGAGTTGTATCAACTACAGGCGCGGATGGTTCAATAACAACAGTGAAATTCAATGATTCAGCCCGAACAGCGACAACGACTGACGCTGAAGGATATACACAAGTTCAAACCTCCGATCGGTGGAGACAAATAATTCAAGTCGCAGAGAAGGCACAACAAGACAATGAACTTCGAGTGCTTAAAAAGATGACGCATGATCCGATAAACGGTAATTTGCTGGAAGAAACGGATGGCAAAGGCCAGGTTACGGAGTACAGTTATGACGTCCAGGGACAGTTAACTGTGGTGAAAAGTGCGAACGGTGAACAAACACGCTACGCTTATGACATGCTGGGCAATCTCGTGCAAACGACTGATGCAGCTGGGAATGTAAAACAAAGTCGTTATGATGAGCTGGGGCGTCGAATTCAAACAACCGACAAGCAGGGGAATACCACAAAAAGTTATTATAATCCAGACGGTTCCTTAAGCAGATTCATTGATCGAAACGGCAATGCTTTTCTTTTCAATTATGATGTACGGGGCAATTTGCTTGCTAAGAGTAGCCCTGAAGAAACGATCCAATTCACTTTCGATCGAGTGGGTAATCGTACCAGCATGATCGATCAAACGGGAACTACGTCATATGAATATGACACTGCAACAGAACAGTTAAAGCAAATGACCTATCCAGATGGTAAGCAAACGACGTTTGAATATGATAGCTTTGGTAACCGCACATCCATGACCGGTCCGTTTGGAACGAAAGTCTACTATGGATATGATACGATGAACCGGCTTGTTTCAGTAGGTACGTCACAGGATACTCCGGATAAGCAGTACAGTTACTACATGAACGGTTTAAGCCGCGAAGCTAGCGCAAAGAACGGGGTTCAGGATCTTAAAACGTATCAGGGCTTGGATCTGATTGGTTCGAATCAGGTAAAGGATCAAGTTCTACTGAACAGCTATTCCTATGAATACGATAACAATAAAAATATTGTGAATCGGATACATGGTGATTCAATCGATACATTCTCATATGACAAGCTCGACCGAATTTTGACATATAATGTAAATCAAGAAGAGTATACCTATGATCAACAGGGGAATCGTTTAACATTATCTAGTGATGCGGAAATCGATGTTAAAGACAGTACCTATACGTATGATATGAGAGACCGCCTGATTTCCGTGAATAAGAAGGGTACTCAGGTAAACTACAAGTACAATGGTGACAACTTGCTGGTGGAACGTACGGAGAATGGTATCATCACTCGTTATTATTATGATGATAACGCACAGATCATTGCCGAAGCTGAAGTTCGAGACGGTACGTCAACGCTAAAAGCGAACTATATCAGGGGAGCTCAGTTGGAAGCTATCCAGTATCCAGATGGTAGCAAAGCCTATGTACAGTCTAATGCACATGGGGATACCACCGAACTACGGGATGAGCAAGGGGAAATTTTGAACCAATATGAGTATGATATTTGGGGTAACATCCTGACCAAGGAAGAAACGGTTCACAATCCATTCCGATATGCTGGTGAGTTGTGGGATGATACAACAGAACTTCAATATTTGCGAGCACGCTGGTACGATCCGGCAATGGGACGCTTCATTAACGAAGATTCGTTCGAGGGTGAATTAAGTGACCCGCTGAGTCAAAACTTATATGCTTACGTGAGCAACAATCCCTTAAAATATGTTGATCCGAGTGGGCATATAAAAAATTCAACGTACTACGAGATTGATCTTATGTTAAGAGACTCTATGTCGTTTAAAAGTAAGTCAGATGCTTACTGGAGTAATCGTAGTCAACTTGGGGTAATCTTCCAAAAGGTTTATGGCGATCGTGATAATATGACGTTCAAATTTCGATATGGAGTTTTAACTCAAACCAGTCCTTACTCTCAATTTAATACAAAAGGAGGAGCAGATTGGGCACGAAAAGCCCTATTGGCAGATCTGGATGCTTTTACTGATCGTACTTGGACTACGGCGAAGTCTGTTGAAGCTATACTTGATAGCGCCGTTGGCCTAACAGGAGCGGCAATAACTAAAGGGAAAGGCTCATCTATTACGTCGAAAGGGTGTAATTGTTTCACAGCTGGTACTAAGGTACAGACTGACAAAGGTGAGAAAAATATTGAAGACATTGAGGTCGGAGATAAGGTTCTTTCTAAAAATGAGAATAATCCTACTGGAAATACAGCATACAAGGAAGTAACAGGCTTATTCCGTAACCAGCGTGATGATATTATTAAACTGTATGTTGGTGAACAGGTTATTGAAACGACAGACAATCATCCGTTCTGGGTTGAAGGTAAAGGGTGGCTGTTCGCTGACGAACTGTTATCGGGTGATAAACTTCAAAAGGCTGATGGAAGCAATCTAAAAATTGATAGGGTTGAGTATACTAAACTTGATGAACCAGTTACGGTTTACAACTTTACTGTTGCTGATTATCACACATATTATGTAACGGATTTGGGTATATGGGTGCATAATACAGGTTGTGAGTTTGTGGATGTTAGTAAATACAAGAAATGGACAAGTGTGGGAAATCAAAAGAAATGGTTAAAAGGGAATAATTTCAAAGAAGGTACTCAATATACAACCGATATAATGAAGACAGATGTGACAAGCAATGGTAAAAAAATTGGAGAGATTCATTACTTCCAAAGGGATGTTATTAATCCAGACAAATATGTTCCAACACATTTTCAATTTATTGACCCTAAGACTGGAAAAACTAAATCGGATCATTTTTATTTCGAATGAATAGGATGATGAAATTGGAAATAAATCTTAAACAGACGTATGGTATGATTAAGCATAATTTGTCGTCAGAGGAAATTGCAGACTTACTGAGTTTTTTTGTTATAGGAGATTCCATGATATTATTTTCCTTTTACGAAAGGAATATAAATCTATTTGATTTGAGCACACAGAAGTTTATTTTAGAGAGAAGTATTTTTGTGAATTCGGAATGGGTTTTGCCCTGGGGGGAATCTATACCTCATTGGGATGGACCAAATCAGACACCACCGGCAATCATATGGTTCTCCGCATCAACAAAAGAGGATATGATTAAAGCGATTGAAATTGATAATTTATTTAGATGTGTTGTTATTAAGCGAAGCGAAAGTTTCGGAGAATATTCAAACGTACTATTTCATCAGGAATATTATTCGTCCATTGATGAAGAAGAAGACTACGATTATTATTTAGGTTTCACAAATAAGGATTTATTTTTTGAGGATACTCTGGATAAGGTTAAGAAGGTATTCGAGGTATCATTAATAGAATAACAAACTTAAAGGCCTTGGAGATATTATGTCTTCAAGGTCTTATATTCATTGCATACATAGAGAAAAGATTTATAGTCGGAAATCCGGTTATCCAAAAGGCTAGTGTCCCTCTCGCTAATCGTAGGGAAAGAATATGCTGTGTATGTAAGACTACTGAATGAATAAAATGTGCTTTTACTAACTTGAATTAAATAAGAAGGCAGACGATCAACTGATCAGTTGTTGTCATGTGATAGTATGCAGAATAACAAAATGTTTGTACACTTCTAATGTTCTTATTTATGAGATGATTACTTCTCTTGAAGATGGAATGCGGCTGTCCTTTTCTTCAAATGGACAGTTAAAGACAAACTGTAACGGGTGAGATAAAGAAATTAGAACGAAGGTACAAGGTTGATAAAGAGGAGAGGTCAGATAGAAAAGAGGAACCATATAGAAGAGACAACCAAGATATCGTTTTTGGTTTTGGAGATAATTTGGAAACCCCAGATACAGCATACAATATAATAAAAATTGTTGAACAGATTGAGATTGCCTAACCATATAAATCGAAAATATTTTGACATGATTCTTGACTGAAGATAAAAGAGTTCTACGGAGTAATAAATAGAAGAGCAGATGTTAAGCCGTTGGCTGCTTAGATGTAGTAGGATAATCCATGGTCAACGAATACTTAACATAACCTTAAGAATAAGGGTGAATGATGTACCAAATGATTATATTTGGAGATTTTCGTTGCTGATGAAACAACAATTATCCAATTTTTTCAATTGGCATCCACACCACTCGTGATTTAGCTATGAATAAAGTCAATGCCTATTCAAAAGCCCAAAATTACTAATTACTTCGAATGCCGCTAATTAATAACTTCGGATATTTCCTTGAAAATAGGGATAAGTTGGTTGGAATGCGCGCGCGATTTTTCATGAATATATTCATTTTAACAGGAAAGTCAAAACAATTTATTGTTAAGTTACCCGGTAATGTTATTTTAAAAAGGGAGAGTCTGTAGTCATTGCCCCGGCAAGTAGACAAATAAAAAAGAGAGATTCCATTAAGCGGCGACTTTTTCCCGGAAATCCATAGGGGAGAGGTCGCCGAGTTTGTTTTGGAAACGGTCCTTGTTGTAAAACAAACTATACTCTGTAATTTGGTTCCTTGCTTGCTCCAGATTCTGGGGCTTCTCAAAATACAACTTCTCCGTCTTTAAATGGGAGAAGAACGACTCAATACATGTATTATCATAGTAGTTCCCACGCCGGGAAAGGCTTCCTCTTACCTTCTTCTCTTCAAGCAACTTGTCTAGCTCTGTGTTGTATACTGGAAACCCTGGTCCGAATGGAGCAAGGCAGGTCCACATTTCAGTTTCTTTACCGTGTCCATAAAGAGTTTTAAGTCATTTCACTCGGAGAGTTCCCAAGCTACAATCTCGTAGTTGTACAGATCCATCACAACCGAAAGATAAGCAAAATCATACCCAATTCGGACATACGTAATATCCGTCACGAGCTTCTACACAGGAGCTATCGCCGAGAATTCCCGGTTCAAGACATTACGGAACAGAACTGACGGTTTACGGCCAACAAATGGGCGTTTCTTGCGAACCACAAAACGAATCTGAAGTTCTCTCATTGAGCGGCGTACCTTTTTGTGATTCACCACGAGGCCTTCCTTTCCTAACGCGGCTCGCATACGTTTGTAGTCGAAATAAGGACGAAGCCGGTGAATGCCTAAAATATGTGCTTTTAGAGCCGCATCCCGATCTGCTCGTTTCTCTCTGAGGACGATATCTTATTCCATTTGTAGTAACCTGCAAGAGAAATTTCAGCAATTTTACACAACCAAACCACAGGTGCCCACTTACTTATTTCTCGAACGGACTGGCACCGGACTTCGAAATCCAGCTTCCCTCTCCGTGCAAATTCGAATTGAGCTTTTTTAGATATTATACCCGTGCTTTCAGATAAGCATTTTCTTCTTCTGCACTGCTAAAATGCTTCTTCGTCCAACGTCCTCGATAATCCTCAAAACTCTCTCCATTTTGGCTTTTCCGTACCCAAGTAATAATCTGGTTCTCACTCTTAATACCAAACTCCGATCCGACTGAATGTCCAACCTTCTTCCAATCGCAAACGAACAGCCTCTTCCTTCGTTTCTTCACTATATTGATTAAAGTTTGGTATTTTTTCGATGACATAGAAAAAATTCCCTCCAATTTTCAATATTGAGTTCAACATGATCTCTTTTTTCAATGTCTACTTTGAGGGGATAGTTTGCAGCCTGCTTCTTTTTCGATGAGCTGTCGGGCGACCTTGAGACGGACCTGGTTATTTGATATTGGGTGATGCTGCTTCGGCCCTTGATCCTTTCATCTCATGGTGTACAGAAAGCTACAATGTCGGCAATGAGGGCAGTATACTGTATCACAAGTTTACTCAGCCGTTTCATAAAGAAAAGACGGTAATAGAAGCATATGAAATTTGGTACTGTGATTGGTTTTTCAGAGATAAAAAAGAACTGCGTGATAAATTATCTACTCATTAGTCCGAAGTTAAAGTTCATTAGTTAATATTTAAAGAAACGATTTGCGAAATGTTAAGGGAGCGTTAGATAATCCAAAATCTTATTGAATCAAGATATCATTTAGAAGAATTGTGCTCTAACAGCATTAGATATTTGAATTGCCTTATAGTTTCTTGGAGTAACTTTTGTACTGGGATTAATGGTGTAGGGGGCCTGGGAGTATCTTACGAATTATTGGGCTTGAAATCATAAGGGAAGTTCCATCTTGCTTTATTCCATATGTTTTTACAGTTATATTTGTCGGCAAATTGAAAACGGTTGTAACAACAAGCTGTAAACCGTCAATTTGATTTTCTGAAGTGTAGTTCAAATGCAATGTCTCCATTGGATTAATAATTTTGCAACCTGTTTCAAATATATTATCTATAGCTAATATTTCTCATGAAATTAGTATCCCGAATGGATTTATAAAGTCTTTGCGGCTAAGGGCTACGCTAAGGTCATAGATATCGGCCTATTAAAGAGAACTTTGTTGTTACAAATTCTTTTTGCATTAAAACAACCGATAAGGCTTTTTGAATTTGATATTCATGATAGAATGAGTTTGAATGGGGAAAATTAAATAGTATATTTCATAATATAGGGGGAACCAATGGAGACCTTTGCAGAATTTATAGCACGCATCGATAACCCGGAACACCAGGCACGAACGGAAGAAGTTTTGAACTGGATTACTGAAAAATTCCCGAATTTAAAGCAAAAAATAGCCTGGAATCAACCGATGTTTACCGACCATGAGACATTTATTATTGGTTTTAGTGTATCCAAACAACACTTGGCTGTTGCTCCCGAGAAGGCAGGAATTAATCGTTTTTCGGAAGAGATCACACAGGCGGGTTATGATCACACCAAAGAGTTGGTGCGGATGAAGTGGAAACAGGAGATTGATTTTTCGTTACTTGAGAGAATGATTGAGTTCAATATAGCGGATAAGGCAGAATGTTCAACATTTTGGCGCAAATAAATCGCGATATAAAAAGAAGACCCCCAACTTCCAGATACGGAAAGAGGAGGTCTTCTATATTTTAAGCAAAAGCGATTATTGAGCACCTACTACAGGGTGAGGTACATAAGGCTCCTCAAGGAATGTTACGTCTTCTGAGGTCAACTTAACGGAAAGAGCACCTACCGCATCTTCCAGATGCGATATTTTGGTGGCACCGATAATTGGTGCCGCTACAGTGTCTTTTTGCAGCAACCAGGCAAGTGCAATGTGTGTGCGAGGGACACCGTATTTTTCTGCAATGGATGCAACTCGTTCAACAACAAGCCGATCCGCATCACTTGTCGCATTGTACTTGGATTTCTGAATTTGGTCTGTCTCGGATCGAAGTGTTGATACGGACCAGTCACGGGTTAACCTGCCTGAAGCTAGAGGACTGTAAGGAGTAACACCAATCTTTTCTTCCTTGCATAAAGGCAGCATTTCTCTTTCTTCTTCACGGTAGATCAGGTTCAAGTGGTTCTGCATGGAGACAAACTTGGTCCAACCATTTTTCTCTGCTACATGTAATGCTTTTTGGAACTGCCATGCGAACATGGCTGAAGCGCCAATATATCTCACTTTACCGGACTTCACCACATCATGTAAGGCTTCCATGGTTTCTTCAATAGGCGTATTGTAGTCCCAACGATGAATGATATACAGATCTACATAATCCGTTTCCAATCGTTTCAGGCTTTTATCAATCTCACTCAGGATGGCTTTTCTGGAAAGCCCGGAACCGTTGGGTCCTTTATGCATTTGTCCGTGTACTTTGGTAGCAATAACAACCTCATCCCGATTGGCATAATCCTTTAATGCCCGACCAAGGTATTCCTCGCTTGTACCCAGAGAGTATACATTAGCTGTATCGAAGAAATTAATGCCTAGATCCAGTGCTTTTTTGATCACGGGGCGAGAATTTTCTTCATTCAGTACCCATTCATGAACCCATTTACTGGCGTCCCCAAATCCCATACATCCCAGGCAAAATCGAGATACGTCCAAGCCTGTATTACCAAGTTTCGTATATTCCATGTTATGTTCAAATCCTTTCTAATGTTTATTATTGCCACCTGTATGGTGATCTATTTACACATTATTATGTCATAACAAATGTAACAACCTGTACCACATTTCTATCAAACTTTTGCCTATTCCTATCATAATCTCTGAATCTGAATCAGTTGAGCCCATTAAAGTTCTCATATAAAAAGAACAAGCCACTCGTTTCTCCGTTGGAGATTCAAATGGCTTGTTCATGAATAGCAGGCGAGAGGGGATTTCTAATGAAAACTATTGTTTAATCATTGTTTGATGAATCCAATCGCTTATTTTGGTTAATTTAAGATTGGCTTTGATATTATCATCCAACTCTTGATACCGTGGAAGAAGATCTGTATGCCCATCAATCCATTGGTACAATCCTTTAAGACCTGCTGCTGTCTCACTTCCCAACAAAGGCTGAATCGCTGCTTCAAAATGATCAAAAGGTAGAGACATGAAGCTGATCTTTTCACCTAATACAGCACTGAATTGTTCAGCTAATTGTGTACCTGTCAGGGCTTCTAATCCGGGTGCTGGGATAATGCTTCCTGCCAATTCCGAATGAGTCAAGGCATAATAGTGGAATTGAGCTGCATCGTTTAAGCTAATCCAGGAGATCGGCTTGTCTGCTGGTACCGGGTAGGCCAAAACGCCATTGTTCAGTATTCCGGGAATCAGGAAGTTTTCCAAGTATACAATGGGTTCCACAATGATATATGGAAGACCACTTTGCTGCAATTCATGGATAACTTCACGTTTCAATTCAATTCCTTTGGAATGGGTGATAGGGTCAGGAACATAGGTACCCGTGTTAACTACAATCAATTTAACGTTTGCCTGTATAGCAGCATCAATTGCATTTTTGGTATATTGTCTGATCTTATCCGGATTGAACTCCACCGGCAGGTTCAGGAATACTTTACTCACACCTTCATGCGCCGTATGGAGCTGTTCCACATCTGATAGATCCCCGATGAAAGCTTCAATGTTTTGTTCCTTTAGTGTTTTGGCTGTTGCCTCATTTCTAGTAATCGTGCGAACCTCACAACCGTGTTGAACGAGTAATTGAGCGACAGCGCCGCCTTGGGAGCCCGATGCTCCATATACTAAAAATCGATCATTCTGTGTCATAGTGGTCAATAACTTCCTTTCAATATGTGATTGGAATGAATGAGTTAACACTCAGCAATGACCTCAGCATAACGAATTTAGAATAGGAGCGTAAGTACGCACATTAATGATATAGAGTATCCCTTAGGATACTATGGGAAGGCGTTTTACATATGTTTCGATCCCCAATCACCTAGCTGAAACAAGATCGAAGTCAGGCTTTGTCCTTTTTCTGTAAGGGAATATTCGACTTTAGGCGGAACTACAGGGTGGGTAACACGGTTTATCAAACCAGCTTCTTCAAGTTCTCGTAATTGCCTGGTTAACGTGCGATGCGTAATGGGGTCAAGCATTTTCTGTAATTCATTGAATCGAATTGTTGAATGGCGAATGAGCCGATTTATAATTAATAGTTTCCATTTCCCACCAATCATATTGACTGCAAACTCAACAGGACAACGGTCCTCCACAGATTCTATATTCATATTTATGTATCCCTCCTAGAAAGCATCAACTCATGTTTCATGTTTTGTTCATTTTATCGAATTTATAAAGGGGTGTATAGCTTACAGCGCATTCAGGGTATGAACCATGCCCAGGACACAAAAAAAAGATGCCCACAGTGTAGCTCGAGGGACATCTTATTCAATATAACTTATTGTTCAACTCAGACAAAACGAAAAAAAGCATTGAACGTGAAAAAAAGCCATGATATAATCTATAGCGCAATTGACATTTCTATTGAATGTAAAGGGTGAATCATTATTTCTCCTAATTTAATTTTACATCCGACATTCCGATTTGTCAATGCTCTTTTTTGGTCCTAATAAATGGAAAAGGGAGTGGACTCATTCATGGATAAAACAAACGATTGGAAGTTGGAAGAGGAAAGATTAGTACAGGTGAGGAACAAGCTTCAGGCACGACTCGACGAACTGGAACCGAAGGTTGCAGGACTACATGAACAGGCTGCCGAAATTCGTAAACGGTTCTGGGAAGAAGTGACGATTAATACGGGTTCGTACAGTGATTTTGAAGATGCATTCTATACCATTAATCAGCAGTCCAGAGTGTTGGCCGAGAGGGAGCGCGGGCACAAGCTGTTAACACAACAATGGAAAAATACAAAGAGACTGCTTCCGACGCCGTACTTTGGCCGTTTCGACTATAAGGAAAAAGGCATGACATTGACTGAACAGATCTACATCGGTGTATCATCCTTCATGGATGAAGATGGATTGAACTTTCTAATCTATGACTGGCGTACGCCAATTGCAAGTCTGTACTATGATCACTCTCCCGGGCCAGCAAGTTATGACACACCTTCAGGACGAATCGACGGAAAGATGGAGCTCAAGCGTCAATTCCAGATTCAACATGGGCAGCTTCATAGCATGTTTGATTCAACTGAGACGATTGGTGACGAACTGTTGCAGCAAGTGCTCGCCAAGGGTGCAGACTCACAAATGAAGAGTATTGTAGCAACTATCCAGAAGGAACAAAACGCCATCATCCGTGATGACCGAAGCCGAATGCTTATCGTTCAGGGGGCAGCTGGCAGTGGCAAGACGTCGGCTGCGTTACAGCGAGTCGCTTACTTACTATATAAACACCGCCAGACAGTTAAAGCAGATCAGATTGTACTTTTCTCGCCGAATCCGATGTTTACCAGTTATATCTCGACTGTGCTCCCGGAACTTGGGGAAGAGAATATGCAGCAGACGACTTTCCAGGAATACCTGAATTATTGGCTGGATTCCTCCATCCGACCAGAGGATGCCTTTGATCAGATTGAATATGTGCTGACAGCTCAGAATGATCCGGGATATGAAGCTCGTATGGAGGCGATCAAGTACAAAGCTTCCGAGACATTCCTGCAAGTGCTCCAAAACTACGGTAAGTGGTTAGGAAGAGAGGGGACGCGGTTTAACGGCATTCAATTTCGGGGACGTGAATTCATCAGTTCAGACCAAATCAAGACCCAATTTTACAATTTGGATCAGAATCTTACCTTGTCCAACCGTATACTTCTTTTGCAGGAATGGTTGCTGAGAGAACTTGTTTCGCTGGAACGTCTGGAACGGGAAGCAGACTGGGTTCTGGAGGAGTTGAATTATCTGGACACGGATGAGTATGTGGAAGCTTTCCGCATGTTGCACAAAGAAAAGCCTGTATTCGATGTAGCGGAAAAATACGCAGCACGAGATAACGGTAATGACAGCGCAGTGCAAGATGAGGGTGCCTTTAACTTTGCAGTGCGAGAAGAGGAGCTGCTTCGTCAGAAACTGGTGAAAGACATGTTTAAACCTTTAAGAAAGAGTGTGCGGAAATTTCAGTTCGTGGATGTGAAAGGGATATATGAACAACTATTTGTAGATGAGACCGCTTATCGGGAACAAACGAATGGGGCAATCCCCCCACAGCACTGGCCTGAGATTTGTAAACAGACCAAGGCCATGATCCTTCAGAACAAGCTGTTCCATGAGGATGCTACTCCGTATTTATATGTAAAAGAGATGATCGAAGGCGTACGGACGAACACAGAGATTCGTTATGTCTTTGTCGATGAAGGCCAGGATTATTCGGCGTTTCAATACGAATATCTCAAGAAACTGTTTCCTCGTGCCCGCATGACGGTGCTGGGGGATTTCGGGCAAGCCATCTTTATGCAGGCTACGGATTTGGCAGCATCCAACTCGCCACTGGTTCACCTTTACGGAGAAGGCGAAACTACTTTGATACGGCTCGTACGCAGTTATCGTTCAACCAAAGAGATTGTTGAATTCACGAGACAGATGTTACCAGGGGGAGAAGAGATTAGACCGTTTGAAAGGGGAGATCAGAAGCCTCTTTTAACAGGATTGAAGGACGAAAAGCTGCGTGGTGCGCAGATTCTCGCAGACATCGCCGCACTTAAGGCGGAGGGGTTCGATTCCATCGCTGTGATTACGAAAACCGCGGCTGAAAGCCGTGACGCCTATGAAAGGTTGCAAAGTCAAGGCGGCGAAGGGTTGCAGCTCATAACAAAGGACACACAGATTTTTGAAAAAGGAATCATGGTTATTCCTGTGTATCTCGCCAAAGGCGTTGAGTTCGATGCTGTCCTGGTCTATGATGCTTCACCCGTTGCTTACAGCCAGGAATATGATCGCAAGCTTCTGTATACGGCATGCACACGTGCCATGCACCGACTTCATCTATATACTGTTAGTGACTGGTCACCATTTGTGCAGGCGTTACCTGCGAATCTGTATGACATAAGAACGTAATTCATAAGTAAAGTAAATCCGTTCTCAATGAAGGACCACAGAAAGATGCTCGGAGCCTTATTTCAAAGGTTATCGGGCATCTTCTTTTATTAAAGACATGAATCATAAAAGTTATTCTTTACTGATCGTTCCCGATGTGATAGATTGTTATTAGAGATTATGAGAATGATCGTTCCCATAACAACTCGAAAATGAATACATTCTCAATGAGAGGGAGTAATAATAAATGAATATTTCCAAACAAGTTGCTATTGTAAGTGGGGCTAATCGAGGGTTGGGTAAGGAACTTGCTCTTGAACTGCTGGCGAGGGGAACCAAAGTGTATGCTGGGGCGCGAAACCCTGAATCCATTGATCTGCCCGGGGCTATTCCACTGCAACTCGATATTACGGATCCACAATCTGTCATGGCTGCAGCTGAGGAAGCTAGTGATGTAACCCTTCTAATTAATAATGCTGGTTCCGCTACGGGTGCTTCTCTGCTCAGAGGTGAGCTGAACGATATTCACTTGGAATTCAATACACATGTATTCGGTACGCTTTCAATGATTCGTGCGTTTGCACTGGTAATAGAGAAGAATGGGGGCGGTTCGATACTGAATATCCTGTCTGCTCTATCTTGGCTCAGCCTTGGTAACTCAGGTGCATATTCAGCTGCAAAATCCGCTCAGTGGGGAATTACGAATGCATTACGTCTGGAATTAGCCCCTAAGAACGTTAGCGTTGCCGGATTGCACGTGGCGTTCATGGATACGGATATGACGGCAGGTATCGACGCACCAAAAACGAGCCCAACGGATATTGCCAAAATTGCAATAGATTCCATTGAAGCGGATCTCTACGAGATTATTGCTGATGATACTAGTCGGAATGTACAACAGGGTCTTGCTGGTGGTGTTGCTGCCCTTTACCCGCAATTGTTTCAAAAATAGAGAGGTGTAGATACATTTCTCGCTATAAATAAAACAACCCCCGCCAGATCTGGTGGGGGTTAAGTCTGTCATGAATTCTCTAATTCCATTCCTTCAAGAACGGTGAGAATATGAGGTTTAACCTTTAACTGCACCGGCAGTAAGGCCGCTGACGATATATTTTTGCCCGAATAGATACAGGATGAATACAGGCAGGGAAGTAAGCACGAGATTGGCGAAGATCAGGTTCCAGTCCCGGCTATATTTGCCGTAGAAATTGTAGATCGACAGTGGCATCGTCCATGTGGAACTGTCTGTCAGGAAGTACACCGGAATTGTAATGTCATTCCAGACGGACATGAACACCATGATCGCTACCGTTGCGTTAACGGGCAGGATGAGCGGTGTGACGATGCGGAAGAACACCCCGAACACACTTGCTCCTTCCAGAAATGCCACTTCGTCCAGCGCTCGTGGAATGGTTTTGATGAATCCACTATACAAGAATACACTGAAGGCTGTATTTAACGCGGCGTAGATCAGGATGACACTTGTGATGCTGCCGTAGAATCCCAATCCCTGTACAACACGTATGGTCGTAATAATCGACATTGGCGCAATCAGTCCCATGAAGAAATACATGTAGATCGTGCCGGATAGTTTGGTTTCCCGACGTGCCAGAATGAATGCCGCTGCCGAAGAGGCAACGATATTAATGATGGAAGATACGCCAGTAATCAAAATGCTGTTGAAGAACGCTCGCGACAGTCCGCCTTCCTGGAAGACACGAACATAGTTCGAGAACTGCCATGTTTCCGGAAAACTCAGGGAGAAACTAAGCACTTCGGCACTGGTTTTGAATGAACCAAAGATCAGAATGACAAGCGGCAACAGAACGATAAGAGAGGCCAGAATCAGGAAACCTTCCACGATATAGTTGCGGATGGCGAGTTTGCGTGTATAGCCCATGTTATTCCGTAACCTCCTTACGCCGCATGAAGATCAATAGCGGTATAGCAATAATGGTAACGACCACGAAGAGAAGTGTGTTGACCGCGGTACCAAGTCCCCAGTTGCCTTCGCCGAAAGATCGCAGAATGATCGTACCTACGACCTGGGAAGCGTTACCCGGGCCACCACCGGTCATGACATATACTTCGGAGAATACTTTGAGTCCACCGATCAATGTCAACATCAAGTTAATGTTAATTGCGGGCAGCAAGAGTGGTAGTGTGATCTTGAAAAAACTTCTCCACGAACTTGCGCCATCAATCTTGGCTGCTTCGTAATACTCTTGAGAAATGGACTGCAGGCCCGCCAGATAAATGGCCATCTGGAACCCGGCACTCTGCCAGATCGAGACGATGGCAATCGTCCAGATCACAATCGATGGGTTGGTCAGCCAAGCTTGGCTTAACGAATGTAACCCAACAGATTCCAATAAATTGTTAATTGTACCTTCGGTACGCAACATGGGAGTGAACAGGATGCTGATCACAAGGATGCTGAGAATGGAAGGGGAGTAGAAGATCGCGCGTAGCAGGTTCTTTGTTCTTAGTCGCATGTTAAGTCCTACGGCCAGCAATAGACCGATGACATTTTTGCCAACGACGGTGACAATTGCAAATATTGCCGTGTTTTTCAGCGCCAGAATAAGCGTTTTGTCTGAGAAAATTTTCTTGAAATTATCCCACCCGATGAACTTCAGCTCCAGCCGATCCAGCCGCCAATCCGTGAATGAATAATAGAAAGCGGCGAGAGCAGGCACAACAAAAAAGATGGAGTAGATAATCAGTGCGGGAAATATCATGTAATACGAGTACAGATTTTTAGTCCTTTTCATGTCTCACACTCCGTTATAACTAGGCAGCATAACGAATGATTATGTTATGCTGCCTTATATTTCACTCTTTAGAAACCTTCTACGCCTTTATCCTGCATCAACTGACTGAACTTCTCATCCCAGGATTTCAGTACTTCTTCTGGTGACAATCCACCCGCGAATTGATCCTGTAACAATCGATACAGTTCGCTGCGATCAACCAGCATGTATGCATCCGTTGTCAGCACGGTTTTCTTCGGCGTAATATAGTTGTCTACAATATCCTGCTTGTAAGCCGGCAATTCTGGTGTGGTGACGTCACTGAAATTGGATACGTACCCTTTGGAGTCCACGATCTGTTGTGCAACTTCCTTGGAGGCGATGTAGTCCAAGAATTGTTTAGCTTCTTCCAAATGTTTGGATTTCTTCGGAATGAACAGTTGTCCGCCGAGTGGACTTGCACCCAGACTGGCATTGTCTGACGATGGAATCGGGAATACGCCCAGTTCCATATTTGGATCTTGCTCGGCCACGCCTTCAATTAACCAATCGCCCATAAACATCATGGCAACTTCCTTGTTCAGGAATTTACCTACGGCCATGTCATAGCTGTCGCTAAGCACATCCGTGTTGGTGTAACCTTTAGTGTAAATCTCATATTGTTGTTCCAGGAATGTTTTGAATTCCGGGATATCAGACCATTTTTTCTTGTTGCTGTTCAACTCATCAAAAAAAGTCGGTTCATTTTTGGCTACAAAATCGGCAAAAGCTGCAGCAGGCCAGATGTTGGCAGCCCAGGCATCTTTGTACGGCATGAATACAGGTGTAATGCCACTTGCTTTGATTTTTTCACAGATCGCCAGGAATTCTTCGTAGTTGGTTGGAAGCGACAACCCGAGTTCTTCAAAGATTTGTTTGTTATAAACGACCCCTTGCATCCCCGTATCTTGGCTGACATGGAAGCTGTAGAGATGACCACCAGAAGAGAGGACGTCTTTGTTCACAATTCTGCTCGCCCAAGGCTCGTTATCCAGAATCTCGAAGTTACGTTCAAGGTTCAAATCCGTGACTGCGCTCGCCAGATTGTACTGAATAATATCAGGCGTTTCATCTACAGCCAGTTTGGTTTGCAGTACAGTTGTCGTTTGTTCCGCTGGAATCAGCTGCAAATTGACACGAATGTTTGTTTGTTTTTCGAATGCATCGAGAATGTCCTGCTGGATAAAGGCAGAGTCCTGAGAACTTTTAGAGATTGCCAGCTCCAATGTGACTTTGCCACTCTTGCTGTCCCCGCCAGCAGCTGTGCCGGAATCCGTACCTCCTGATCCACAAGCCGTTAATGAGACCGATAATAAACTGGCCAGAATAATGGAAAACACCTTTTTTCTTTTTATTGTTTTCAATGCAAATCCCCCTCTGAAACGTGTAGTGAATCCGTTTACAAGTCCGATTATAGATTCTTTTCTCGCCCCGGTACATGTCTGTGCTTGAACGTTGATGTGTAAAATCCTGAACTTGAAATCGCTATCATTTCATGAAATACCGTGATAGAGTAGACATGAATATAAGGGATTTCACATCATGTCAGAACAGGAGGGCATCTCTGAGAATGGCAAAGCTCATACATAAAGCAACTCAATTCAGTTTGCAGACAAAGGTGTTTTTGACATTTCTGGCTCTGCTTTTGTTTGTGCTGGGCTGTTTTATCGTGTATGTAAATGTGATCGTTGTCCGCCCGCTCAAACTGAAAACAGAGCAGGATACGCTCGTTACAGCTACGAAGGTAAGAGAGCAAGTTGATCTATACGTAGAACAACAGAACCAGATGTCGCAGCGAATATTATCCAGCAAAAATATATTTGTAGCCATGGACAAGAGCTCCTCAGCTCATAGTAACTATGAAAGACTGAAGCAAATTCGGATCATCAAAGACATCATGTTTCAGGCCATCGGGCCGAGCATGAATATCAAGGACATGTCCATCTACGACAATCACGGGGTTCTCCTGACATCATATCTGGGTTCGGGTAATCCTCCCGCAATCCTGAACACCATGATGGAGAGTAGTCAGGTCGGACGAGATTGGACGGAAAGTGGTTTTGTTCTGCTGCGTCAAGACGATACGATCTCATTTGTGCGCACGATCAATGATCAGAACGGCAAGGTGTACGGTTATCTTAGCATCCAGATGGAACAGGCCTATATACAGAACCTAACAGAGGGTATTACCGCTGGCGAAGTCTATATTCTGAATGAACAAGGCGAGCAGATGACAGGTTCGGAAGCGGGTGTGACATTTACCAATTGGACAAAGCCTGCATCAGACGAGGGACTGGATGTGGACAAAAACGACAATTATATCACGCATTCCACTTCACCCAGTACAGGCTGGATCACGTATATCATAACGCCCAAAAAATCTGTTCTAGGCTCGATCCATTCGGTTCAGACGATGTCCATTCTGCTGATTACAGCACTGATGCTGGTTTCATTTGTGTATATCTTCCTGTCGACACGTAACCTGCTGCTGCCTATCCGCAAGCTACGCGGTCAGATCTGGCGCATGAACTACAGCAATATGAATCTGAAAGTGGATGAAACGCCGAAGAATAACGATCTCTTATTACTTAACGAAGCCTTTCAGGATCTGATGGAGAGGCTGCAACAATCCATTGACCGGGAAAAATCGGCGCTTCATGAAGAAGTAAAGGCGCGTAATTCGGCGCTGCAAGCCCAGATTGCACCTCATTTTATTCATAATGTTCTATACCTGATCAGTATTGCCGCCCAAGAGGGGAAGACCAAAGTTGTATCGGATATGTGCAAACATCTTTCGGACAGTCTGCGTTATATTGTCTCTTCACCATACGCGCATGTGACTTTGGCTGAGGAGCTTCAACATACGAGACATTATCTGTCCCTTGTACAACAAAAGTACGAAGAGGATCTGGAGTGGGACATCTGTGCTGATGAGCTGGCGAACGATATCCGATTGCCGCGGTTGGTCATTCAGCCGTTTGTGGAAAACTGCATTGAACATGCCTTTGCCAACACCACGCCGCCTTGGCGTATCCAGATTACCGTGAAGCAATATAACGGATTATGGGCTTTGGAGATCAAAGATAACGGAGAGGGCTTTCCACCGGATAAGATCCAGGAGATTTTAGCCAATATTCAGGCATCGGGTTCCGGAATGAACCAGACTGCTGATCGTGGAACAGCCCTTGGTAACATGGGGATTATCAATAGTGTCAATCGACTCAAACTAATGTATAACAACCGGCTTTTTATTAATATATTTAACAATCATGCGGAAGAGCAACATGGAGCAACGATTCAAATCATCGGCTCACTGACGAGAGATTTTTACTAGCAAGGGGGTATAGGCGATGTATAACGTTATGATCGTTGAGGATAGCAAACCGATATTACGTAATATTAAAATGCTCTTGGAAACGCTGAGCTTCCCGATTCGTGTAGCGGCTACGGCAACGAATGGCGAGAAAGCCTTGGCGGCGATAAAGCAGTCACCGATTGATCTGCTGTTGACCGATATACGAATGCCGAAAATGGACGGACTGTCCCTGATTGAGCAAGCCAAAATTGCCAACCCGGATCTGAAGGTCATCTTGATTAGCGGTTACAGCGATTTTGAATACACAAGAAAAGCATTGAACCTGCAAGTGTTTGACTATTTGTTAAAACCCGTCGAGCGAGAGGCGCTTGAAGAAGTCATGGGTCGGGTAATTGACCAACTTGATCAACAGATGTCCAAGGAACTGCTGGATTTGCAGGAAATCATTCATCCCCAATGTGAGACTACGTCGAAACAGGGGGAGCATTTTCCGCCTTTATTCAGCCAGATGATGATCATTATGAGCAGACAGCCTTTTACCGCAGGGCATGAACGTTGGGTGCAGGTGGAACTTGAGGGTTTAGTGCAGGATTTTTTTGCATTCCATCCTTGTCGTGTTTACACCAGTCAAACTTCATATCAATTTATCGCTTTTGTCAACAAGAGTGCACTTGAGGTGTACTCTTCCGTACATGAATGTCTTGAATCGATGCGACGGCATTTGGTTGCGCATGACATCGATGCAATCATTGGAGGACAACTTCTATTCGCTGAGTCTGGTAATCTGCCGGAGCTCTATCACCGAATGTCGTCCATTTTGTCTGAGCAGCAACGGTTGAAACAAGGAATAGTGTTGGATACCGGGAATCCGGTGTCGATGGCCAGATCTGAGACAGGCTGTCTGGATCCGCTGCAGGAATCAGCTTTTGTACAGATGATACAGGCTCGGCAGAAAGAACGGTTTGCTTTTAAGTTATCCGAATTGCTGAATCGATGGGCAGAGGAAAATGTACATATGACCGAGGTGGAGCGGTTTATTGGATTGATTGTAGACACGTTTGCTCATCTGTACGAGGAACAGGGGTCGGGCATAAGATTGGGTCTGGAGCTTCGGTCAAGACAATTCGCCCAGGCACAGTCCTATGCCGATTTTTGCCGGGAACTGGCGGAATGGACGGGACAGTGCTTCGATATGCTGCAATCCCACGTTCGAAAAAGCAAGGCGATCCTGTTTGAACAGATTGACGATTACGTAAAACTAAATAAATACTCTCAATTATCTATCAACGACATTGCCATGAAGTTTCACGTTAGCCCGTCGTACGTCAGCAGAGTGATCAAAAATGCAACACAAATTACGTTTGTCCAGTATTACACCCGGCTTCGCATTCAGGAGGCCTGCAGACTGATGGAAAGTCAACCCGACATGAAGTTTAAGGAGGTTTCCGATTTACTTTCATTTAGCGACCAGCACTATTTCTCGAAGGTGTTCAAAGAGTATACGGGGCTAAGTCCTACGGATTATAAACAACAGATGTCTGGTATAAAGACCCAATCATAGTTAACAAACCCTTTTTAATTATGTTATAATACTAAACAAATACGGCTTGTTACTGAATTCATTCAGGCAATACCTATGTATATACATGCTCAAAGTTTCTTTGGGTGTGCATATATATGGTTTTTTTTGCGTTTACTGGCCGATTAGTTCTACCAAAAATGAATAAAGAGAGGAAGATTGAACTTGAAAAAGGAAAGTGAAAAAAGGTCATTTTATAAGAAAGGAGGAGCCGTTTTACGATTAATGAGCACTCGACTCATTGCAGCTTTCCTTGCGGTACTTATTATCCCGACTGCACTTATCGGTTATTTCTCATATGATAGTGCCAAAGATCAGGTACAACAAAAAATGACAGATCCCCTCAATACAATATTAACGATGACAGGACAGTATATTAACAATCTGGTGGGGGAAAAAGCAGCATTATTGAGTTATATTGACAGTATGTATGGCACCACCCCCAGTCAGACGAACAACGAAGCAGTACAAGTAGGAATCGACCAATTAGCTGATACATATCCTGATATTCTTGCCATAACCGTAGGCAACGACCAAGGCAGTAATATATCTTCTCCAGCAATTGAGGATGCAACATATGATCCACGCAGCACAGATTGGTATTCTAATGGTGAAAGTAAGAATGGATCACTCTATTTTTCGAGTATTATGAAAGATCCGGTATCCGGGAAGATTTATGTAGAGATTTCAAAAGCTCTGTCAAATGAACAAGGTGTAGCAAGTATTAAACTTGATCTGGAGCCATTAGCAAAAGCGTTATCATATGTTGATGTAGGAGGCAATGGAAGTCTGATTGTGGTTGACTCCAATCGAACGATTGCGGCTTGGTCCGGTGCGATTGCAAAAGGTGGAGGAGGAGAGCTCGGCGGAGCACTTATTGAGGGAATTCCAGTCCATCCTAATACGGCTTCAAGTTCCGATGAACCGATGGCATTTTCCCAATTTGTTAGAACGGATCTGGCGTATGATCTGGAGGTATATAACGGTGTTAATGCTTTGACGGGTTGGAATGTCATTGCTTTGATGGGCCATGAAGATTTTATCGCCGCAGCGAAACCCATCATGATATCGAGTCTAACGGTCATTGTTATATCTGTATTGATTGCCGGTGTAATTATTTTCTTCATTCTGAGATCTTTTATTGTACCTATGCAAAAACTGCGAAAGGCAACCCGCAGCGTAAGCGAAGGGAATCTGTCTGAACGAGTGAATCTTAAAACCGAAAACGAATTTGGTATATTGGCAAATGATTTTGACCAAATGACCATCTCCCTTCAATCAGTGGTTGCTGAACTTCACCAGACGTCATCGTTGTTAAGTCACTCTTCCCAGATGATTCAGGAAAGTACAGAACAAACCACCCAATCGGTTCAACATGTGGCTGAAACCATGCAACAGACTGCGGAATCAGCTATCGTTGGGGCGGAGAATTCGGAACAAACCGCGAATGCCGTAGAAGAGATGGCGAGAGGCATCAGTTCAATTGCAGAATCTGCGAGTGCGATTGTGGATTCGGCTGAAGAGACGGAGCGCGCTGTTGCTAACGGTGGGAAAACGATAAACCAGGTCGGAGAACAAATGGAACACATTCTCGGAGCTGTTGAAGAAACCTCGGCATTGATTAATGAGCTGTCCAGTCTCTCCACCGAAGCTAATCGAATGAATGAAGCGATTGCGGATATCTCTCGGCAAACCAATCTTCTGTCACTGAATGCCTCTATTGAGGCATCAAGAGCAGGAGAACACGGAAAAGGTTTTGCTGTCGTTGCTGGTGAGGTGCGCACGTTATCGATGCAATCCAAACAAAGTGCGGACGACATTGGCGCTACCATTGGTAAAATGCTCGATCTGATTGCCAAATCCACGTCTCTTATGAATGATAAAGTTCGTAATCAAGTCGGTGAAGGAATGCGGATCAGCCAAGAAGCTTCTGCAACCATATCGAACATTGAACAATATACAACGCATATCGTGGATCAAATTCAGGATATTTCCGCTGTCTCAGAACAGTTGTCAGCCAGTACGGAAGAAGTCTCGGCTACCGTTGCCGCGATGAGTCATATCTCTAAAGTGTCGGCTGATAGTGCTCAGACAACTTCAGCAGCAGCCCAAGAACAAATGGCGGCGATGCAGGAGATATCGGCATCATCTGCACAGCTCTCCAAAACAGCTGAGAACATGCAAGAATTGGTTCGCCGCTTTAAGCTTTAGAGTAGAAGTAAGTAAATGTGTAAAGAAATATGTAAAGAGACATGTAAAGCACTAGGCGCTCCCCTAATGGAGCGCCTTTCTGCATGTAGTAAGATTAGTAAGAATGTGACACCTCGTCCCCGAACATATCCTTTTGATTCTTTTTTCGGAAACTTCGTGGTGATTCACCAACCGTTTTGGTAAATAAAATCGTAAAGTAATTGGGGTTATCGTAACCGACCAGTTTGGCAATTTCCCATATTTTTTTGTTGGTTGAGACTAATAATCGGGTGGCTTCACCCATTCTTCGTTGAATCAGGTAATGATAAGGAGAAGTGCCAAAGTGATTTTTATACATATGAATTAAGTAATAAAAATCGATATGAAATTGATCTGCCAATTCTTTGAGTTTAATGTTCTGCCGATAGTTGGTATCCAAATAGTCTTTAATGCTCTCAGCAAGGGTATTGCTCTCAACGATCTCCCCACTAGGAAGCTGTTGACGGGACTGCCGATCGATGATCAGAAGTATTGCTTTCAGGACATGTCCAGAGATCGACTCGTATCCATGTTCCCGGATTGAAAATTCATTGAAGAGAGTCTGCATTAACGAATGGAGCTCATCGGAATATCGGTTGGCTCGAATGATCGGATTGTTAGAGGGAGGGATGACCCAATCCTCAAGGGTCTGGGTGCCTTCTGCAAAACGAAAGCCGCAATAAAAGGTGGATAACGGGAATTCAGGATTGGACTTCTCCTCGTGAAGAGTACCCTTGTTATAAATGAGCATGTCCCCTTTTTGAGCCCAGTGTTTGGTACCGTCAATGGTGAACAATCCTTTGCCTTCAGTTACGTAGATAATCTCATGCAGATCGTCATGTTTATGCGTCGGAAAGCTCCAATGGGGATTGTCGGCCAGTTTTCCTACATAAATAATGGTGCAATCTCGATTTGGATGCCGTTGGCCGAATTCGTGGTGTGTATTCATCTATGTCTTCCCTTCAGAATCTGTAATGAAAGTCTGTGTTGAAATGACAACATATATAATGTTTTGCAATAAAACCACAACAACCTTGATTGTCGCCATGGTATATCTGACAGTACAATTTCACTATCCAAAATGTACTATATATCGAAAGTGAAGGAATGGGAAAGCAGAAAATACATGAATTAATGATCGTAGACAGAATTGAAGCGCTTGCAACAATAGAAAGGATTAGTGAGTATTGATTTATGACTAGAAATAGAGAGAACCTACTTATTTTAACGCTTACGCTTGTTAGCTTTGTACTGGGAACAACCGAGTATGTTATCGTGGGTGTGTTGAAGGAAATTGAAAGTTACATGAAAGTATCACTTGCTGCCGCGGGTATGCTTGTCTCCGGTTTTGCGATTGCATACGCAGTGGGTACACCATTTGCTGTGGCTTTCTTGGCCAAAATATCCAGAAGAAGTTCCATATTGATCGGATTTGCAATCGTGTTAGCATTAAATCTATTGACCGTGTTCTCAACAACGTTCTCTTCTCTGATGGCCATTCGCATCGTGTCGGCCGTTGCTTGTGGACTTACAATATCGCTTTCGATCTCGATCGTAAGCGACGCAGTGAACCGGGAGCGAAGAGGGGAAGCTATCGCCTGGATTTTGGGCGGATTTTCAATCGCTAATGTGCTAGGTGTTCCGCTCGGTACATTTATCGGACAACATCTAAGCTGGTCCATGACGTTTGTTGTTACAGCATGCATAGGGGTTGTGCCGCTGGTGTTCATGTTCCGTATTCTGCCACGCCAAACAACAACGATTGCAGGTTCGTTCAGTGATCAGATGTCTCTCTTTTTAAAACCACGGATATTGCTGGCCTGTCTGATCCCTGTACTCGGAAACAGCTGTATTTTCGTCGTTTTTACTTACATTACGCCACTCCTGAGTGAGACGATGGGTGTGCCAGTACAATGGATTAGTGCCATACTCCTGATCTATGGAGCCTGTAGCATCCTGAGTAACTGGATTGGTGCCAAAATAGCCAAGGGTGACTTCCTGCCCAAGCTCAAGCGACTTTTCGTCATCCAAGCCATCCTGTTCCTTGGCATGAGTTTTACCGTTTCTAATGTGTGGATGGGCTTGGCGTTTCTGTTCCTGATTGGATGTCTGTCATCCTCCATGAGCGCGGCATCCCAGTTATATTTGTTTGATGTGTCAGGATCGATCGCGCCGGGGTCCAAAGCATTTGCATCTACACTCCTGCCTGTGGCGGCCAATGTGGGTATAGCGCTAGGCTCTGGTGTCGGGGGAATTGCCGTTAATATGGGTGGTCTCCAGTGGGTGCCTCCAGTTGCTGTGATGCTTGCCTTGCTGGCTTTTGTCGTTACCCTGATATGCCAGCGTTCCATCCAAGTGAATTCAGACGAAGCAACCACTGTAAAAGCAGCTTAGATGAGATGCTGTCTAGACTAAACGCATGAATGCGTATATATGGTATATGAACTACAAACAAAGTCGCTGTTATACGGCTTTGTTTGTTTTTTTAGTTTTCCAGCATTCCGGATGTAACGGGTTCGTAGATGATAGAGGTAGGATAATGCAATAATTCAGTGAATTTATATATGAAGAGATCTGATAAAATGAATGAAAAGCTTGGAGGTAATGCCATGAAAAAGCCCATGATCGGTGTACTGCCTTTATATGATACTGACAAAAAAAGTTACTGGATGCTTCCAGATTATATGAACGCCATAGAAGGAGCAGGCGGGGTTCCAATTATGCTGCCTTTGACAACAGATACCGAGATCATAGCAACGCTGGCTAATCAGTTCGATGGGTTCCTGTTCACCGGGGGACATGATCTCAATCCTGAGCTGTATCATGAGCATGCAGAGGTTACCTGTGGAGAGTTGTGTATTGAACGCGATATGATGGAGTCTATATTATTACAAAAGGTAATTGAGCTTGATAAGCCTGCCTTTGGCATATGCCGTGGACTACAGCTATTTAACGTTATGTTGGGTGGAACGTTATATCAAGACATTCCCACTAGCCTTCAACTTCATGTGAACAAGTTCGTTAACCATAAGCAAAGTCCGCCGTATACGAATCTTGTACATGATGTACATATTGAGGAAAATAATTTGCTTCGTGATATCTTGCAAACCGATACGATAAAAGTGAACAGCTACCACCATCAGGGAATCAAAATGTTATCGGATAAGTTAACTGCTGTGGCCGTCGCTGAAGATGGACTCGTTGAATCCGTGGTCATGCCAAACCGCTCGTTTGTTTTGGCTGTGCAGTGGCATCCAGAGTACAGCTACAAAGTAGATGACTACAGTCAGAAGTTATTTGCGGCGTTTGTTAATGCTGCTAAATCCCCACGCTATACTATCCATATTGAAGACATCACCGCATAAAATGTGAAAAAGAAAAAAGACCTCCTGTTTATAAAAACAGAGGAGGTCTTTGTATTGGTGAATATAGTCGTAAAAGTAATCATGGTATCTACCGTTCTATTGGCAGGGTTATTTTAATCCAGACTTCGTGTTGGCATGCTCTTCAGCATTCAGGGAAGCAATCAGCTTCTCGCCTTCAACATCCAGGTTTGGCAGAATGCGATCCAGCCATTTTGGAAGTGCCCAAGCTTTGTCTCCGAAAATAGCCATGATGGCAGGGACCAAGCCCATACGGATGATAAAAGCATCAATCAGAATGCCTACCGCCAAAGTGAAACCAATCTGCTTGATCATGACATCGTCAGTGAATATAAATCCTGCAAATACAGAGACCATAATCACTGCTGCGGCAACAACCACGCGACTTACCTGATTGTACCCATGAACAACGGATTCGGTCCCGCGATGACCATGCACATAGGATTCCCGCATGGAGCTCACAAGGAAGACTTGATAGTCCATCGCGAGGCCATACAGGATACCTGTTACGATGATCGGCATAAAGCTCAGTAGCGGGCCACCGGTATCGAAACCAAAGAGCGAATGCAGCCAGCCCCATTGGAATACAGCAGTGGTGATCCCGAATGTAGCCAGGATACTAAGCAGGAAGCCAATTGTTGCTTTGATGGGAACGATGATCGAACGGAATACGAGTAACAGAATGATCAGTGACAACAGGATAATAATGCCTACATAAATAGGGAACACCTGCGCCAGTTTGGCTGACATATCGATGTTAACAGCTGTGAGTCCAGTAACTCCGAGTTTCACATCATAGGTCTGTGCGATGCTGGAATCAGCCGCGCGTAGATCAGTGACCAGTGTTTTAGTGAGATTATCGTTAGGACCCGTTTTTGGAATGAGACTGAAAATAGCTAAATCTTCTGTCATCCCAAGCGGTGTGACTTGTGCAACGTTATTCTGACCTTGAAGTTCCATCACCAGACCACCCAAGAGTTCCGGTGTAACTTTTGCGGAAGTTTGATTAGGCTCTGCGACCAGAATAAGGGGTCCGTTGAATCCTTCTCCGAAACCTTCGGAGATGGCATCATAACTTTGTCTTGCAGTTGTATCCAGATTCGCTGAGGAAGCGCCGGGGATACCCATTTCCATTTTGGTGATCGGCGTCGCGGCAAAACCAAGAATGACGATGATGGCGATAATGGTAGCCCAACGATTTTTGATAACGAATTTCACCCATCTGTTCGCGACTCCGTGGTTAGTGGCTTTAGGATGTTTCGCGCTTTTCTCACGAGCTTTGGCGGAACAGATGCGTTCTCCTACCAATCCCAGTAAAGCCGGCAACAGGGTTAAAGCAACAAATACGTTGATGAGCACGGTGGCAGCTGCGACCAAAGCCATCGTAGACAAGAATGTGAGACCGATGACAAGCATACCGCACAGTGCAATAATGACGGTTAATCCGGCAAAAAATACTGCGCTGCCCGATGTACCAATGGCTCTGGCCGTTGCTTCTTTTGCGCTCAAGCCTTGATCAATGATCATTCGACGCTGGCGATTAACAATGAAGAGCGCATAATCTATTCCAACAGCCAATCCAACCATGAGAGCTAGAACGGAAGTGACACTAGGCATTTCAATGAATTTGGAGATGGAGAACGCACCACCAACTCCAATGGCAACACCGAGGAGTGCAGTGATCAGAGGCAGACCTGCTGCAACAACGGAGCCAAGGGTGATCAGCAATACAATGACAGCAATCACCAATCCGACAATCTCAGCCGAGCCGACCCCAATCGATACCGTTTTGAGCGTTTCGCCCGGCAGTACCTTAATATTGGTTCCTTGCTCTACCGTCATAACAGATTGAATAACGGAATCAAATACATCCTGTGTTATGGCAGACTGTTCAATTGTAAATTGGAACTGGAACAGTGCAATGCTGCCGTCTGAAGAGATCAGCATTCCAGGTACAGGAACACCATCCACCATCAAAGGTCCATAGGGAGGAGGCGTGGTTGTTGCGGATTGCGCCATATCAGTAGCCTGAGCATTCTGAGCCATTTCCGCCTGAGCACCCGAATTACCCGCTTCAGCTGCATAGTCCGCAGGGTTAATGACTTTGTCTAATCCGTAAACTTCATTAACACCTTTCATCATGGCCGCCAAACGTTCAGGCGTATCCAAACGCTCGTTGTCTGGAGCTTTGAAGACAACACTTCCTTGACCGCCGGAGGCGGCTGGCAGTTCTTTTGCCAATTGATCCAGAACCTTCTGTGACTCTGTGCCTTCAATCTTCATTTCGGAACTGATGTGAATACCATTGATGCTGATCATGGAGATGACAATTCCCAGAATTAAAACCCAGCCAATGATGAAGGTTCCAGGTTTGCTAAAAGCGGTTTTCCCCACTCTGTATAATAATGTAGACATTTCTCTATTTTACACTCCTCTATGATGAATGTGGATGGTTGGCATGTTCAAATCCTGCCCGTAAATGATTAAACGTGGTTTCCAAAAATTGATCGAATGTTAAAACACCGGGCTTGGTATCTTCAGTAATGACTTGTCCGGGCAGTAACACATTGAGTCTTCCATCAATTAATGGCAGTATTGTTCCATATAGTGCGTTGATCAAAAGATAAGTATAGATCTCGTCATACTTCCCGTTAGATAAGTCTAATAAGGTATCTTGTGCCTGCGTCTGCATCCGGTGCATGGCTCCAAGGTAATGCGGTTCAAGCACGGGATAGGTCTGGGATAGCGATAGTAGCTGATGAAGTCTTCCTATTAGTTCTGTTGTAAGCTGCATCTTGATCAGGTTATACAGTACGTCAAGCAAGGAGACGTTGTCGGGCAATTCGGTAAGTAACTCTTCGAGTTCCGTTGTATTCTGAACGGATATTGCGCCTCTTGCTACGGCTTCTTCTTTACATGTGAAGTAGTTTGCAAATGTTCTGCGGGAACAACCCACCTGATGCACGATATCTTCGACCGTAAAGCCATCAAGCCCATGTTCAAGGGTAAGTTCAAATGCTGCACTAGCAAGTGCTTTTTCAGTTGCTTCTTTCTTCAAATGTCTCAAGTTTCGTTTGATCATTATTCTCCGCTTATGCGTTCACCTCCAACACCAATGACTATGGTTTAATTCTTTTAAGAAGAGCACACATACTGAATATGCACTTTGTGAGGTTTATCATAACAAACAAGTTGCCCATTGTGCAATTATTTTATATGACAGCTATACTGCGAATCAATGCTTCAACTCCTGAGGAATGAATGTTAAAATCAATAGAAAAACTTGGGGCGATAACGAGATATGAGTAGTCGTAAACAAAGTTTATTGGAAACAGCACTTGCACTATTTTTAGAGCACAGCTATGCAAATACAACAATCCAGATGATCTTGGATCAATCGGGTGTATCCAAAGGCACATTCTACAAATTCTTCAGTTCCAAAGAAGACTGTTTATATTCTATTATTGATCAGCGTATGCAAGAGGATGTTTTCATTCGTAAAGAGCTTGAACAAAATCACTATACATCGGATTATGACCTGCTCGTAGATCAGATTGCGATTCCTATGTCTGTACCTAATAAAGAGCGAGTATGGGAATTATATTGGACGGGTTTTTATTCCGGGGAGATCAACTCAGCCAAACTGGCTACAGTTCACCTAAAATGGCTGTCCACACGCTTGATTCAGGTTTACGGGAACGATATTAGCTTATATGCCAACGAAGGGGCCATATTGTGCTACGGCATATTACATCAGATTGCCAACACATCAAGAAGTCTAAATACGCAAAAACCGGTATGGAGCGAAGTGGTTCCCAAAGTATTAACGTACATTGAAGTGATCCTAAGAACAATGCATCAGAGAAATGAACATATTTTCGACTTTCAGTCTCTCTATTTCCTGAATGCCGATGAGCGTAACCATGATATGGGTCTGGACATCGATAATATATTGATCGAATTTTATGAGTTCAACAACCGTGTACAAAAATCCAAGGAATCTGCATCATTCAAGCAACTTTCGAAGGGGCTCTTAGCGCTATTACAAGATCAAGAGGATTTAAATATTCCTGTAATCGAAGTGGTGCTGCAAGCGTTTCACAAAGAGTACAAATCCAGTGCGTTTCAATCTGAAGCCAATAGACTGACCGAAGCCTGTTGGTGGTATTTGGAACTAGTGAAGCAACGTAATTAATATGGGGGTTGGCTCGTAGCCGACCTCTTTTTTTGTTTTTTTATGTCTGTGGTTATTATTAATATACTATTAGTATATTAATAAATTGTTGTTATAACAGTTGTTTTGTACTGTTTAAACTATGATATTTGAAATTAATTATACGAGTAGTATATAATTGGAATGAACATATATTTCCATAGATTTGAAGCACTTCACTTCGAAAGGAAGATTTATATGAATAATTCGAATAACCAGACCTCAGAAAAAGTAGAATTTAATTTGTTTAGCGAAGAAAATAGTAAAGATCCATTTGCCATGTTTGCACAGATGCGTGCCAAAGGTTCCGTTGTCCCTATTCCTAATCCAATGGGTGGAGCAGGGCAAACCTGGATTGTAACTCGGATGGACGTTGCCATGGAAGTGCTGAAAGATCACTCTCGATTTACGGTAGATATGAACTCTATTGATAGTGGCAATGATATTCGAAAGAATCTCTCAGGTGAGCTTGGTTCATCGGAACCCCAGACCTTTTTTACCGGAAAGTCGATGCTCTTTGTTGATGAACCGGATCACCGAAGACTGCGTAGCCTGGTTTCCAAAGCGTTCACGCCAAGATATATGGAAAGCCTGCGTCCACGCGTCCAGGAAATTGCCGATGAGTTGATTGACCAATTCGAAGGAAAAGGAGAGATGGATCTTGTAAAAGACTATGCCTATCCTTTCCCAATCAACGTTATTTCCGAGATGTTGGGTATACCTCAGGAAGACCGACCTCAGATCCATGTATGGTCTGAAGACATTGCAAAAGGTCTTGGTTTTGGTAAACAGGACCCTGCCGTAGCGCAGCACTTGCGATCATTCGCAGAGTACACCTCACAACTTGTGGCGAACAAACGAGTAGAACCTTCAGATGACCTCATCAGTCAATTGATTGCGATTGAGGAGGAGGGAGATCGACTGAATGAAGATGAATTAATATCCATGATCACGTTATTGATATTTGCTGGACATGAGACAACTTCCAATCTGATTGCAACTGGTTCTTATCTTCTTCTGACCCATCCCGAACAACTGGAACAACTGAAACAAGATCTGAATCTGGTTCCTTCTGCGGTGGAGGAGTTGCTACGATATAACGGACCCGCCACTTCCTCAGGTCCTCGTTATGCAACGCAGGACACGGAGCTGGATGGACAATTGATTCAAAAGGGAGACGTTGTGATTCCCCTTCTGAAATCAGCGAATCGGGACGAGCAGCAGTTCACTGATCCCGAAGAGTTGGATATCGAACGCAAAATAAAACGGCATTTGGCCTTTGGACACGGCATTCATATGTGTCTTGGCGCTCCGCTTGCTCGTGTAGAAGGGGACGTGGCGTTTACTACGCTTTTACGTCGGCTACCGGATATTCAGCTCAGTATTCCTCAGGAAGAGATTCATTGGCACTCTGCTTTGTCATCACAGGGATTGGCAGCATTGCCCGTAAAATTTTAATAGATAAACTTAGTGTAACCCATTGGAGTATGACGAATTTTCGTCATACTCTTTATTTGTATAGATGATAGAATGGAATGAACAAGAAACATATTAATGGATTGAACACTGCTTAATGTAAAAGATAAAGTGGGATACATAATTTTTGTGGTGGAGGTAAACCTTATGAATAAAGATGAACAATTCATGCATAAAGCCATTGAGATTGCTCTGCAAGCTCGCAAAGAAGGAAACGAACCATTCGGCTCATGATCAATTAGCGGAAATTGCTGGCAGCAACATTATGATCACGTGTGAAGAAGTATTTGAGCCAAGTCCTCAAAAGTCTGAAGTAGTGGGGGAATTACTGGGTGCAGATGGCTTGAAAGTATTCGAAGGATATCAATTTCATTCCAAGTCGTAATCCGTTCTAAAAAAAATTTTAATTATTGCTTGATTTTTTTTTCAACGTCTGATAGTGTAAGACCTGTGATTTTGGGAAGTTTATTTATCAATATGAATTAGAGCTTTCCAGCAGATAATTTTGACCACTTCACCAGGAAGTTAAGGCCATACGGACAGCCGGGTCAAACGCCGATTGGCAACTTATGTTGCTTTATTGATTGAGTTCAAAGCTCAAATTTTATAAGTTGGTTACTTTACAACCAGTGCAATTGCACATCAACTTGTGAAACGGTCAATAAGAGTGGTAAAGGCGAATTATTTGCTATATAGACTCTGATCCAATATTGATATACATGAAGAAGCTTTCCGCCAAAGGAGTTCTTGTGAACTTTTTTGGTCATGGAGACTTCACGTCTTTTTTATGATGTATATCGATAAGCAAGTGTGATGATGCGCGATTGCGAGCATTTTTCACCTTGCTTTTTTTGTTGTCTTGTTGTCACCGTATTAAACCAATTTAAAAAAAATACATATTGGGATAGGAGAATGTAAAATGGGAAAAGCACTAATCATCGGCGCCGGCGGCGTTGCTTCCGTGGCAGTACACAAATGCGTTCAAAACAGCGAAGTTTTTGAGGAAATCTGCATCGCGAGTCGTACAAAATCAAAATGTGATGAACTCAAAGCCAAGCTGGACGGCGGAAAAACAAAAATTACAACAGCACAAGTTGATGCTGACAATGTTGACGAACTGATCGCTCTGATCAACGAAGTTAAACCGGATATCGTTATGAACCTCGCTTTGCCGTATCAAGATCTGACAATCATGGATGCTTGTCTTGCAACTAAAACAAATTACATGGACACAGCGAACTATGAGCCACATGATACAGCGAAGTTTGAATACAGCTGGCAATGGGATTACAAAGAGCGTTTTGAACAAGCAGGCATCACTGCATTGCTCGGTAGTGGATTTGACCCAGGTGTGACTGGCGTATTCTCCGCTTATGCCCTGAAGCACTACTTTGACGAAATTGAGTACATCGACATTCTGGACTGCAATGGCGGCGACCATGGCTATCCGTTCGCAACCAACTTCAACCCTGAGATCAACATTCGCGAAGTATCTGCGAACGGAAAATATTGGGAAAATGGTGAATGGATCGAAACGAAGCCGATGGAAATCAAACGTGTCTACGACTTCAAAGAAGTTGGCGAGAAAGACATGTACCTGTTGTATCATGAGGAACTGGAATCTTTGGCAAAAAACATGCCAGGTCTGAAACGTATCCGTTTCTTCATGACATTTGGTCAAAGCTACCTGACTCACTTGAAAGCTCTTGAAAATGTAGGCATGACTTCAATCGAGCCTATTGAATATGAAGGTAAACAAATTATTCCACTGCAATTCCTGAAAGCAGTACTGCCTGATCCAGCATCCCTTGGACCACGTACTGTAGGTAAAACAAACATCGGTTGTATTTTCAAAGGTAAAAAAGACGGCAAAGACAAAACATATTATGTTTACAATATCTGTGATCACCAAGAGTGTTATAAAGAAGTGGGTTCCCAAGCGATCTCTTACACAACAGGCGTTCCAGCAATGATCGGTGCAGCAATGGTCATGACAGGCAAATGGAACAAACCAGGCGTATATAATGTAGAAGAGTTCAACCCGGATCCATTCATGGAAGAGTTGAACAAATGGGGCCTCCCATGGGTAGAAGACTTCAACCCGGTACTCGTTGATGAGCTGCCAGAAGAAGTTAAAGAATCGGAGCTTGTTCGCTAAAATGCGGTTCGAGCAATTACCGACACCATGTTTTGTTGTTGACGAGGCGCTTATTGAGAAAAACCTGAAAATCCTGAACGGTGTTATGCAGCGTACAGGTGCCAAAATCGTGCTGGCTCAAAAAGCATTCTCCATGACTGCGATGTATCCGCTGATTGGAGAATACCTGAGCGGTGCAACGGCAAGCGGTTTGTATGAAGCGCGTCTGGGCCATGAGGAAATGGGCAAAGAGAATCATGTCTTTGCTCCAGCATACCGCGCAGAAGAGATCGACGAGATTATCTCCATCTGCGACCACATTATTTTCAACTCATTTTCGCAGCTTGCAAAATTCAAGAATAAGGCGCTTCAAGCTGGCCGTAAGGTCGGCTTGCGCGTCAACCCTGAATGCTCCACCCAAGAAGGACATGAGATCTACGATCCGTGTTCTCCGGGTTCGCGTTTTGGCGCGAAACTGGAGGATTTCGATGCAGACCTGTTGGAAGGTGTCTCCGGACTGCACTTCCACACACTGTGTCAGCAAAACTCCGATGATCTGGAGACTACGCTGAATGCAGTGGTCGAGAAATTCGGACAATGGTTGCCGCAGATGGAATGGATCAACTTCGGCGGTGGACACCATATCACACGTGAAGATTATGATATTCCAAGACTGGAAGCATGCATCACACGTATGCAGAACGATTATGGCCTGGAAGTATATCTGGAGCCGGGAGAAGCTGTTGCGCTGAACGCGGGTTATCTGGTGACTTCTGTGCTGGACTTCCATAAGAACGGTATGGACATCGCTATTCTGGATACTTCAGCTACATGCCATATGCCGGATGTGCTGGAAATGCCATATCGCCCGCCGCTGATCGGTTCGGGAGAAGTGGGCGAGAAGGCTCATCTGTATCGCCTAGGTGGACAAACCTGTCTATCTGGTGACGTGATTGGGGATTATTCATTCGATCAGCCTTTGCAAGAAGGCGACCGTCTGGTATTCGAGGACATGGCGATTTACTCCATGGTGAAAACCAATACGTTCAACGGCATGCCGCTTCCAGCGATTGCAGTCAAAAGAAAAGACGGCGATTGCGAAGTTGTCCGTGAATTCGGATATCAGGATTTCAAAATGAGGCTGGCATAATTACTTCATTAATATAGTAAGCATTGAATATAAATACAAAGAAGGGAACCTGGAGACAGGTTCCCTTTTTTAGCGTTCAATGATGTTTATCAGTGAGGTTAGATGAATGTTTACCGGTATTAAGCCGACTTAGCTTCGATTTCAGTTTTCGGGTTAATTTTTCGGTTTCGAGGCTGCTCGTGCAGCGTATGGAAAGATCGGTTCTCTTAGTTCAAAGTCATACGTCAACCCATCCACAATGCCGACTACACTTTCACTGTCATACAACTCCAGCAAAAATCCAGCCATTTGTTCCGCCGTATGGAACTTGGGAACTCTGCCTTCATATTCAAACTCATCTACATTAAAGGAATGTTTCGCAAATTCTGTCTCGGTTGCAGCAGGTGCGAGAACTTTGGCTTGCATCGCTGCGTTCTTACCTTTTAACTCTTGCGCAAGTCCTTCGGTAAAGGCACTTACATAGAACTTGGTTGCGCAGTAGGTTACTGCATCGGCTACAATCGTATATCCACCACCAGAGGAGATATTAATGATCTGTGTGCCATCAACATCTGCATAATCACGTACATACAGGGAAGAAAGAATCGTAAGAGCTTCTATATTTAGATGAAGCATCTGTTCAATCTTGGGCAGATGTTGTTCGCCCACGGAAGCAAAATTTCCGAATCCGGCGTTGTTAATCCACGTCTCAATGGAGTAAGCCTGAAGACTCTCATAGAATTCATGCACATTAGCGGCAATGGACAAATCCACTGTACGAATGACAACATCCAGAGCAGGATTGATTTCAGCTACTTTTGCTTTTAACTTGTCCAATTCATCGGTTCTGCGCGCTGCCAGAATTATATTTTTGCCACGAGCTGCAAAAGCTAAAGCCGCTTCATATCCAATGCCTGAACTGGCACCGGTAATCACTGTATATTTCATGGGAATTCCTCCTGGATCTGATTTCATTTTTTATTGTGATGTGACCACGAGTTGATTATACTGATTAGAGCTTACTCTAAGTCAAGCGGGAAAATGGAGGGGAGGTTAACCATGCATACCATTGGTGAAGTGGCAGAATTACTCCATATCAGTGCACATACGTTGCGTTATTATGAGAAGGAACAGATTGTAACTCCTCTCCGAGATGCCAGTGGAGACAGGCGATACAACGAGTCACACCTGAAGTGGCTGCAATTTGTGATCAAATTAAAAGAGACTCAAATGCCCATTGCTATTATTAAGAAATATGCGTCCTTGTTTCAGGAAGGGGAGCATACGGCGGCGGATCGTTTAAAGCTGCTGGAGGAGCATAAAGAGTCGATTCAAAAACAGATGCACATACTTAACACAGCAGATGAGATGCTTGAGCATAAAATTTCGTCGTATCGGGCGCTCATCGGACAATGAAGTAACACACACAAATGACGATCTATTGCCAAAACAGTGATTTTTATTATAGACTGTTTTTTATCGGTTGTTCATCAAGGGGGAAATGCAATGCATCAAAACAGAAAACAAAAGTCAAACAAGTTAAAGATCCTCTCCAAAGTATTATTGATTATCATTGGGGGATTTATAACGGCATATGGCCTGGAAGCCATATTGATCCCGAATAATGTCTCAGATGGTGGTGTCACAGGTCTGAGTATCGTAGGATCACAGCTGTTCGGATTACCACTGGGGATGCTCATCGGGATTATTAACATTCCATTTGTGTGGCTCGGGTACAAGCAAATCGGAAAAAGCTTTGCGTTATATTCGATCATCGGTATTGCTTCACTCGCAATCAGCACCAGTCTGATGCACCATATACCAACCATCATTGAAGGTGATACCTTGCTTGTTACGGTTGTCGGCGGGATTATCATCGGTTTTGGTATGGGACTTGCATTACGTAATGGCGGGGCATTGGATGGCATAGATATGCTGGCTGTACTCCTTTCGCGAAAAGTACCTTTTGGAACCAGTGATCTCATCCTGTTCCTCAACATGTTTGTATTTATTGTCGTTTCTACCGTGTTTGGTCTGCAAGGCGCGATCTTGTCAGGACTTGCGTATTTTATTGCTTCTAAAGTAATACATATTGTTGAAGAGGGCTTGAGCGGCTCCAAAACGTTTAAAATTATTACGAATCAACCTGAGATTATGGTTGAAACCATTCGGGACCGTTTAGGCCGTGGAGCAACGTATACCGAGGCTTATGGTGGCTACTCTAATGAGCAATTCAAGGAAATTACTTGTGTCATTAACCGGATGGAAGAGAGTAAAATTAAAGATATCATTCACGAAATTGACCCAACTGCTTTTGTAGTCGTATACGATGTAGCTGAAGTGAGAGGCGGCAATTTCAAAAAGAAAGATATTCACTAACATACAAAAACGCGCTGACAGGAGGAATACTCTTGCCAGCGCGTTTTTGTTTACCTTATGTATATAAAAAAAATCAAGCTTCCGTAAAAACTGTACTGAAGCTACTGTCAACACCTTCAATATATAATGGAACAGCATATACCTTTTCAATTCCAGATAAATTATGGTTTAAATTCATATCCTCTATAAGTAGAATGAACTTGCCATCAACCCGACCTTTCCCGAGCATAATTTGATGAAAAGCGATAGCTTCATCCACATGAATCACAGAGCCTGAAGAGATCATATCCATCCCAACTGCTCGCAATGAATCAAAAACCATCAGGTAGCTTGCAGCATCCGCTGCAAATCCTGGGTTATGATCACTATAACGAATAGGGTCAGATGATCGAAACTTGCCAAAACCTGTACGTATGAGCAGTAGATCAGAGCCAGCGATCTGGTGCTCATACGGCTCCAGGTCAGCTTTGGTAATAAGTTCATCATTACCTTTGGGAATATCGAGGATTGTTGGATGAGTAAAGATAAAATAGTCTATTGGAATCTCGCTTATTTTTAGACCTTGCGGATTGAAATGCCAAGGCCCGTCAATATGAGTTCCATTATGGTTGAGGGATGTGATGATAAATTGGTTATACAGGTCTCCTTGATCTATGCTGGACTGCTGCTGAATCTCAACAGAAGGGTTATCTTTATAAACGGGAGTATTTACACTAAGAGGATAGGACAAGAGGATCCGCTTCATCTATTGTTCTCTCCTTTATGTCACACAGGATTTATATAATGTTTGGTGAATGTATGGACTCATATTATGAAAGGAATCGGTACTTCATGCATAAGCACAGCTCTATTATGGAAAACTTCTGTAGTGTGATTAAATAGCATGATTCCTATGGGAGGTTAGCATAGTGACAAAGCAGGACCCGCAAGAGCTTTTGAAGCAAAAACATGAACTGGATGAACAAAAAAGACAGTTCACTAATTTTTCCCGAAATATTTCAGGTCATGGTGAGGTTGAAGCTGGTCAAGAGTTCAGTGTTGACCGAGTGCCAGATGACCAAAACCGTATGAAATCGGTTGAGAACAGACGCGGCGAAGTCTAAAACGTTACAACATAAGCCGATCCTTTCATGGATCGGCTTATTCGTGCGTAGCATTTTATCTAACAGGAAGATATATGTTGTAGTTGAGAATGATTATCGATAGAATGGAGAAAAGTGAAAATATCCGCTGATTTTGCTGATGTTTTGCTAACTTAATGGGTTGTGGAAGGTGAAGGAAGAGATGCACGTAGAAGAGCATGTGAAGTTATGGAATCTGGCCTCAATTAAAATATGGGATGTGCGTCACGTCGTCGTGCGCGCTGGCGAACCCATCCATGCCTATCGATTTCCAATTAGCGGTTTTATATATACAGTTCGCGGCAATGCAACGATTACGCTGGATGACACGATGTACGCGATCGATCAGATGCAAGTCTTACATGGAGGCAAGGGGGTATGGATGAATATCTCCCTGAGCGAGGATTCATTCGAATTTTATTTGATGTTTTATCGGGCTAATTTGTCGTTATCCAATACTCGTGAGAATCAAGCTCTGCTCAGGCAACATGTCCCGTTTCACGTGCAATATGCTTTCGCCCCAAGCTATCCCATTGACTTATATGATAAAGTCCAAAGAATAGAGCAACATTGGGAACGGACGGATGCGTTCTCGAAATTTCAGGTAAAGACGTTATTTTATCAATTTATTAATGAATTAATGAGGCAGTTAAGTGCACAAGGAATTGAGACTGCCAAGCCCGATCTGGTAGCTCAAGCCGTTCGTTATCTTCAAGAGAACTACATGTTGCCCGTTATGGTCGATCCGCTCGCAGAACTTCTGGATTGCAGTGCAGGGCATCTGTCGAGAACGTTCAAGAAAGAGACAGGCAGCAGTCTGATTACCTATTTAACTCGGATACGGATGTACAAAGCCAAGGAGCTGCTGTTGCACACAGATGCATCTCTTCAGAAGATTGCCGAGGCAATCGGCATTCCAGATGTGATCTATTTTAATCGTTTATTTAAAAAGCATGTTGGCCTTTCACCAGGTCGGTTCAAACAAAAATGTATCGCCCTGCCAACCGGTCAGAATAATGCTATTCAAGAATCAGAATTGTCCATTGTCAGTCCCATGCATCGCGGTTATGATCCTATTGATGATGATAATTATTATCAATACAACTCAAAAGGAGAATCACTTACATCTATGAGATCGAGAAAACCCGTTGCATTGCTTTTGATGCTCAGCCTTACTTTATTAATATCAGCCTGTTCCCCTTCTCAGGGCAGTTCAGCAACAAGCAGTAATGGAACAAGCGGTAACAATGCTCCAACCACCGAAGTCGCGCAATCCACCGAATCAACAGTACAGGAGCGTGTTGTTAAACATCCTTGGGGAGAAACTGTCATCAAAGGTGATCCTCAGCATATTATTTCGTTGTTCCCGGCTGCAACTGACTATTTGTTAGCACTCGGTATTGTACCCCAGGCAGCATCCAGTAATGAGGAGGGGAGTGATCAGTTTCCTACCTACCTGTCCGATCAACTACAAGGAAAAGAAAATCTGGGCTGGCAGGTTGATCCCAACTACGAAAGCATATTGGCGGCAGAGCCAGACCTGATTATCGGTCAGGATTTCATGAGTGATGCCTATGACAGTCTCAGCAAAATTGCCCCTACCTTGCTGGCAGAGAAGCTGCAGGACGAGCAAGGTATTATTCGTATGAAGACAAGCCTGTTACATATGGGAGATATGTTAGGGAAGACGGATCAGGCCAAACAGGTCATTGAAGAATACGAAAAGAAGGCTGCAGAAGCCCGTGAGAAAATCAAGCAATCCATCGGAGACGAGACCGTGATGTTCCTGCGTTTATCCGATAAAGAAGTGCGTTATTACAGTAAAAGAAACTACGAGGTTCTGTACGACGATCTAGGCTTGACACCTCCTGTATCCATACCTGACCCGACAGATTCAATGAAAGTAATCTCCATGGAGTCGTTACCATCGATTAACCCGGATCATATTTTCCTGTTGTCATCAGACGAAAATGAAACGACAGAATTGCAAAAAACAGCAGTGTGGAAAAGCCTGAATGCTGTTAAAAACAACAATGTCTACATCGTTGACTACGGCTTGTGGTTCCAAGGTCCGGGAGGACCCATTGGACAGAGCAAGATTATCGACGAAGCGGTAAGTTTCCTTACCCAATAAATAAGGAAACTAGACAGGAGGATTAATGCATATGGAAACGTCCGTCGTAGAGAAGCTCATTCGTGAACGAAGAACCATTCGTCAGTTCAATGGCAAACCGCTGGCGAAAGAAACGATCATGCACTTGCTGGAAGCGGCCGTGTGGGCACCTGTTCATTCCCGTAAAGAGCCATGGCGCTTCATATTATTTGTAGAAGAAGGTCGGAAGCAATTTGCTGATGCGGTGCTACATACGTTTTCCAAAGATGAGCGGGAGCGCTGGACAGAGAAGCTGCAAAAGGACTATTGCGAATCTATCCAAGCCCATCTGCTGGTTGTGATTGAGGCTGATCCGAGACAACGGGTATGGGAAGATGCTGTGGGGGCTAGTGCTGCCCTTATTCAAAATATTCAACTCCTGGCATGGGAGCAGGATATCGGCGTAGTGTGGAAGACGAATGAATATAATTTCGATCCTGATTTCTACTTCAAGACCGGTGTGAGACCAGGGGAGAGAATCATTGGCACACTTCATCTGGGGTACTTTGATCAGGATAAGATTCCCAAGCCTCGTCCTCGTACTCCAGCAGAAGAGTTATTGACCTGTGTCTCGGTGGCAGGAGAAGACGCGCAACAGCATTAGTTGCCATTAGTAACGTACTATCAGATGTTCAAAAATTCATAGAATATTTCTCACCAAGCCGCTAAAATAGCGGCTTTTTTGGCGATCTTTGAATTTTGCGTAACAGTCAGGCTTTCATTTTGTTCCAATGTCCCGGATTGGTATCATCTGGGATGATTAAGTTAATAATATCCTGATAATGGTCTGCTTTATTGATCATATATTGGACTCGTTGTTGGGCTTCTTCCAACTGAGCAAACGCGGCTTCCTTCTGCCGTAAAATGATCTCATAGCGCTTTTGTATGGTTGAGTTCCCCTCAAGGCAGAGATCCACATAAGCTTTAATTTGTTCCACAGACATACCGCACTGTTTTAGATATTTTACACCCGTAAGCCAGTTTACGGATTCTTCGTCAAAAAGACGGTTATTGTTTTTGTCGCGTTGCAGATTTGGAACGAGCCCTTTATCTGTATAGAAACGAACCGTATGTTCGGAAAGGTCGAGCAGTTTGGCGACTTCTTTGACGTTATACATGACGAAACTCCTTATGTCTTCAAGTATGGAATGAAAAATGATAGAAAAAGATTGACTTCGAGTTACTCGAAGGTGATACCCTAAGTATAGTTTAAGGTTATTAGACTGTAAATCTCAAAAAATTATAACTAACAAGGAGTGTCACTCGATGGAATATGTTACGTTGAATAACGGAGTTCAGATGCCTATTTTGGGATATGGTGTGTACCAGATTGCTGATCAGGAAGAATGCGAGAAATGTGTGCTTGATGCAATCAGCGTTGGGTATCGTTCTATTGATACAGCACAAGCCTACCGTAACGAAGAAGCCGTGGGCCGCGCTATTCAAAAAAGCGGAGTACCTCGAGATGAATTTTTCATCACGACCAAGGTATGGATTTCAAATGCAGGGTATGAAAAAGCCAAAGCATCCATAGAGGAATCTCTGCGGAAACTCCAACTGGAATATCTGGACCTGGTCCTGATCCATCAACCGTTTAATGACTATTATGGAACATATCGAGCTATGGAAGAGTTATATAAAGCGGGGAAAATCAAAGCTATCGGAGTAAGCAATTTCTATCCGGACCGATATATCGATCTTGTTCAGTTCAGCGAAGTCGTACCGGCAATTAATCAAGTTGAAACCCATGTGTTCAATCAGCAGACAGAGGCACATGAGATCATGAAAAAATATAATACGCAGATTGAATCCTGGGGACCATTCGCGGAAGGCAAAAATGACTTATTCACGAATGCGACGTTGCATGAAGTAGGTCAAAAATACAACAAATCGACGGCCCAAGTCGCTCTGCGTTTCTTGATTCAAAGAGGAGTGGTTGTTATTCCGAAAACGGTCAACAAAAATAGAATGGAAGAGAACTTCAATGTATTTGATTTTGAATTGACCTTGGAGGATATGGAAAAGGTAGCAGCACTGGATACAGGAACAAGCTCCTTTTTCTCACATTATGATCCTCAAACCGTAGAATTCTTGACTGACTATGGCAAGAAAGGACTGTAATCCAACTTATTCAATATCGTGCTCATTGTAGACGAACTTATGAAATTACAACAAGCCAGACAGATCATCTGTCTGGCTTGTTGTATTACAGGAAGAGAATCTCAGTTAACCAGCTGTTCCTGTTACGATCATTGAAGCAATATAGATGGTAGTCAATCGTTGTAAAAGGTCGTATATTAATAATATGTCGATTGTGGGAGTGAACATGTACCACATCGCAAAATGATAAACGATTTTACATAGAAGGACGGGAAAAAATGGACTTTAAACCGCTTGCTTCATTTATTGACCGCATTACATCCTGGCGTATACCGTGGGCAGAGGTGCTGGTGATGCATCGAAATGATACCGTTTTCCATTATCGTAATGGATACGCCAATCTGGAAGAGAAAACACCTATCGGTGATGGAGCGATCTTCAATCTATACTCCATGACCAAAATTATGACCTGCGTGGCAGGATTGCAACTGGTGGAGAGAGGTGAAATGCTGCTAAGCGACCCACTGTCTGATTATCTGCCAGAGTATGCTGAGATGACGGTAAAGAAAACGATGGCGAACGGCGAGATCCGGCTGGAAAAGGCGACAAAAGCCATTACAGTACGTGATTTGTTCACCATGACCGCCGGGTTCTCGTATGACGTGGGTAGTCCAAGCATTCAAGAAGCTGTAAAAAGCACCGACGGAACATTACCAACACGTGACTTCGCGAGAGCGCTTGCGAAAGAACCACTGCTGTTTGAACCAGGGACACACTGGAATTACAGCATGTGCCATGATGTGTTAGGAGCCTTGGTGGAAGTGGTAAGTGGCAAACGCTTTGGTACGTATCTGCGGGACGAAATCACCGGACCCCTTGGCATGAACGATACAGCGTTTAATCTGAACGATGAGCAGCAGACACGCCTGATTCCACAGTATGCTTATAATGATGAGCTTGAAAAGGCTGTACGTTTTGACGGTAATGGATTCCGTGTGGGTACGGAGCTGGAAAGCGGCGGTGCAGGGTTGCTATCAACCGTTAGCGATTATGCACGTTTTCTGAACGCGCTTACTGGGCATGGTACGAGTCCACAAGGCGTGCGCATTCTGTCACAAGCTTCAGTGGAACTGATGCGAACGGACCACCTGAACGAGATGACTCGTGCTGATTATTCCTGGGATCATATGTATGGATACGGCTATGGACTAGGTGTCCGTACACATATCTCCAAAGCAGGCAGTGGTTCGCTGAGCCCAATTGGCGAATTTGGTTGGAGCGGCGCTGCTGGGTGTATGGCTATTATTGATCCGGATTCAGAGCTTACAGTCATGTATGCACAGCACCTGCTGAACAGTCAGGAACCATACGTTCAACGACGCTTACGTAATGTGGTTTACTCCTGTCTATAAATCATATCGTATTCGAAGATACTTGAAGAGCCGCTATATAGCGGCTTATTTTATGTTATATGATTCGAAATCTATTAATTAGATTGTTATTTCTTTATTAGAAAGGGTATGTTATCATTCTTAGGAAATTAGTACTAGTAGGAGGATATGCTTATTGAACATGAATCTATATTAACTACATAGTTTGATCAAGATTACACGCTAGCAAGTACCTGTTTGAATGTTGAGATTGTGAACGATTCATAATTAGAAAAGAGCTGTTAGATTTTTATTTTTTACTCAAAGGAGAGTCATCGATGATACACCCTAAGCACCAATCAAAATGGGCTTCTCTGGCCTTACTTACCTTATTCGTCTACGTTCTGAGCACATTGCTCCTGCTACCACCCAATGCTGCTGCCAAAGGAGAGCAAATCTCCGCCAAACAGCTCGAAAGTATGAGCCGGCTTTCATTTACGCTTCGTGATGCCAAACAAACGGCTTACACCATTTATATTTTCGCTTATGATGAACAGAAGAGAACGCTGACCGAAGAAAATGGCTGGACCAACAATAAAAAAGGCGACAAGAGTTATTCAGGCACGTATCGTGCAGCCTTGCTGAAAAAAGGTGCAGCATACGGAACTGTTCAGGCAGCAAAACTGGATCTGAATACGATTATTTTGCCTCAAACCTGGAACTTTGTTGTGAAGAGCAAAGAGGCCAGTACACCAGACATGCTGATGATCACCGATTGGGGAACTTCTAATTTTAATGAGGTGAAAACGTATATTGTTCGTTCCGGGGAATTGCGCCGTGTAACATATGTCGATAATAAGGGGAAAAAAATCGACGATTCCTACTCTGCAAGCAGAGATGATGGAATCCGTACTCTTTCAAGGGCCCGAGTGCAGTTCAAAAATTACAACAACCTTCAATTTGTCTATGGGGTTGATACGTTTAAGCTGAATGTGAACAAATTGGAATTGCGGTTGGAAGATACACGTAACCTTCGTTCAGAAGCTTGGCCAAACTCGGGTGTTGGCGATCGCGCTTACCTGAAAAGCCTAAAGGAAGCTGCTTTAAAGGGTGTGTTGCCAGGCCGGACGGACGTTAAGATTGGCATGACGCTTCAAAATGCGCAAAAAAAGCTGGGGAAACCCAATTCTCGTTCAAACGGGGAATGGGGAGCGTACTATTTTTATTCTAAATTCGGTGTCGGGTTTGATTCATACATGCACGAGCTAACCAATAAATCACGTATTGCCGTTTTTGATTTGTACAATGAAAAGCAGAATCTTTCACCACGGAATGTGAAAATATGGATGGGAAAACCTTCCTCAGAATATTACAATGAAGTCGTGGTTGGTTATGAGATGGTATACCAATTGGGTAATCACGCCATTGTATTCACTTATGAGGAAGAAGAGGATTTGATTGATTTTACGAGTATATATTAAGGTATAGCATTCATCGTAAAGAAATGAAAGCATAGCTTAATCACATTTACAAAAAAAGCCGCTGATTAGCGGCTTTTTTTGTTATCCATGGAAGTGGACGCGTAGTCTATTTCATTGGAGTGTTATTAGAGCTCTGCACAGAACGTACACGATTGACTAAATAAATGCCGACTGATACGAACAGTAATGCGACCAGATTTTTCAATTCCAAGATCGTTTCCCCCAGGAATAACGCTGATAATAAAGCTCCAAATACAGGGATTAGGAAGTTATAGACAGACACTCTTCCGACCTTGTTGTACTTGAGAAGCATATTCCATAGACAAAATGCGACAGATGACAGCAAAGCCAGGTAGATTAAGTTACTGGTGGATTCCAAGGTGAAATGGGTGACCCGACCGCCGAGTGATAGACCTAACAGCGTAAGTACCAGTCCCCCGACGAATAAGCTGACACCTGTTATGATCAGAACATCGATGGTGGCGGTGAGACGTTTTGCGTAAAGGGCCGTAACGGAAAAAACAAGTGCCGCTATAATAACGAAGCCTTCGCCTGTGAATGAAAAGGAAAAAGCAAGCAGATCCGTATGGAAGTTTACGATGATTACACCAACGAATCCAAGCAAGCAACCAACGATTTTATTTCTGCTTAATTTGTCGTTTTTATAGATGAAATGGGCCAGAACAACACTGAAAAAGGTCGTAGTTGCGTTCATAATAGAGCCTTTGACACCTGTCGTATTGGCTACGCCAACGTAGAAAAACATATATTGCAAACCGGTTTGCAATATACCTAACATGATGAGACCTGTCCACTGAGGCTTGGTTAATTGGAGCTTCTGTTTTCTAACGATACGAGACAGGAGCAAGAGCAGCATACCCGCCAGTGTAAACCGGTATCCTGCAAATACATACTTGGAAGCAATATCTTCCGGCAGAATGTTAAACGCGATATATCCAAGTTTGATGGATGGGTACGCACTTCCCCATAACAAGCAACACAGGCTTGCCACGAGCATGACAAAAATGGGATCACTAAATTTACTCGGTTTCTCAAGGGTATTTCTCTCTATCACTTTCGATCTTCTCCTCACATTTCATGTACATATGTATGTATGAATCTATTAATATCCTCACTGACCATATCACATATCGTTAATCTTTGTAATGATAATTAATAAACCGCTCTTCAATTGGTCTGATTAAAAGAAGGAACGGTTCATGAGGAGTCTATGTTATAGATTCCTTTCTAATAAAATCCCAACTTGTTCTGCGACAATGTGAGGTTGCCGGGGGAATCCATTGGTGAAATAGGATTCCACGATACCAACGATTGCTGTACCAAAGAACGTGAGAATCACTTCTTTTGTTAGTCCTTTATTTTTCCCCTCCGTCACATTCACCTCATCTTCCAGTTCTTCAATGACAAGAGCCAGGAAGCGATTGCGGAAAAAAGGGGCTCCTTTACTCAGTAACATAGCCGAGAAAAATGAATAATGAACTTCAAAATAGTCGAACCAAAGTACATTGCTTTCTATAAAATCCAGATCGGATGCTTCCTTGCACAATCTTCTTAGTTCATCGATATGTTCTTCAATTAATTTATCCAGCAAGTCAAATTTGTCCGAATAGTGATGGTATATCGTTCTGCGGCCGACATTGGCATGATCAGAGATATCTTGCATCGTAATGGTATCAAAAGGTTTCTCATTCATGAGTTTGATAAAAGCGGATTTGATCGCTTCCTGAGACTTAAGTATTCTTCGATCTGTGACAGAAACGATAGTAATCACCATTCTTTCCAGAGAGTAATTGCACAAATGTTGTTCCTTTGCGCCATAAGGCACAGATCGAGTTCATTTGATCCTTGCAGAGGCAGTGCAATTATTTTATATTATACACAAATGTGCGATATCGCACGTATGTGTGTAATCATATTTAGGTCAACATAGGGGCAGGACGCATTAATCAATAAGATCACACTGGAGGAAATGAAATGGCTAAACATGAGGAAGTTAAAGATGGAGTGATATTCCCGGTAGGAGAAAAAAACGAAGCATTTTCGCAATATTTCATAGGGCAAAGTTATCTCCAATCCTTGGTTGCTGATCCCAAAGTGAATGTGGGTGTTGGGAATGTAACGTTTGAACCGGGATGCAGAAATAACTGGCATATCCATCGCGGTGGATTTCAGCTGTTGTTAGTGACTGGTGGGGAAGGTTGGTATCAGGAAGAAGGAAAACCTGCTCAATTCCTCAAAGCCGGCGATGTTATTGTGACTCATGATGGTGTGAAACACTGGCATGGGGCCGCTAAAGATAGTTGGTTTGAACACATTGCGATCACTGCAGGTACACCAGAATGGTTGGAACCAGTTACAGATGAAGTTTACGGGGAGTTATAAAATAAACGCTATGAATTGATTTATTCGAAAATGGTACTATCTAATTTGTTAAATTAAAGGCTAATTAAGTTCAGGAGATTGCTGATTCTTATGTTGATCCGGGTGCCATCACTCTGAGTTTTAATCGAGTGATGGCTCTTTACATCTATGAAGTATCGATCTCCCTGGCAGGAAGAAACCATGATATAGATGAATTCTAGTGCACTTTATGTATACTTGGAGAAATTTCCAGAATGAAAACGCTTGTCAAATTGAAAATAATATGATAATTTAATGTCTGTAACCGGTTACACATAGAGGAGAGCAACTTATGACAACAATTAAAGACGTAGCTCAACTGGCTGGCGTATCTGTAGCCACCGTATCCAGGGTCATTAATGATAGAGGTTATGTTCATGCGGACACACGCAAGAAAGTGGAAGATGCAGTGAAGGCGCTTAACTTTTCACCAAATGAAGTGGCACGCTCATTATATAAACGCAAGTCCAAACTGATTGGCCTGTTGTTGCCGGATATTACGAACCCTTACTTCCCGCAGTTGGCCCGCGGTGTAGAGGACCGGATGCAGGAGCAGGATTACAGACTGATATTTGGAAATAGTGATGAGGATGAACAGAAGGAGCAAGATTACATCCAGACGTTTATCCAGAACAACGTGGTCGGTGTGATCTCTTCAACGAACTACCCTCATTCTTCAATATATGAAAAACTGAAGATTCCTGTTGTATTTCTGGACAGAACTTCACTTGATCGTCCATCCGTGTATGCGGATGGCAGGGAAGGTGGAAGACTAGCTGCAAGGGAGATTATCAAACGCGGCAGTCGCCGGATCACAGTTATGCAGGGACCGTCACAGATCAGACCCGCTCAGGATCGTTTTGAAGGGGCGATTGAAATCATCCGTGATGCTGGGTTAGACTATCGGGTAATCCAGACGACCTCATTTTCAATTAATGAGGCAAGTGTATGGGCTGAAGAATTATTCAGGAAGTATGCGGACACAGACGGGGTCATTGCCAGCAATGACATCGCAGCCATGGCAGTACTGCATGAGGCATCACGGATTGGAAGAAAGGTTCCTGATGACGTACAAGTGATTGGTTTCGATGATATTCCGATGAGCAGCCTGTTATCGCCGGCATTGTCCACCATTCATCAGCCAGCATACGAGATGGGAAGAGAAGCGGCGGGATTACTTATCCAGCTTGTGGAACAAGCTGCAATAGAGAATAAAAACATACAGTTGCCCGTGAGTTTCATCGAACGGGGCACTACGAGAAAGGTGAGATCAGATGGCTAAAATATGTGTAATTGGAAGCAGTTCAATGGATCTGGTTGTTACTTCGTCAAGACGGCCGGGGGCGGGTGAAACCGTTCTTGGCGATAGCTTCAAAACGGTTCCAGGTGGCAAAGGAGCCAATCAGGCTGTTGCCGCTGCACGACTGGGTGCCGAGGTTGCGATGATCGGCCGGGTAGGCGACGATGCTTTTGGCAAAGATATTGTAGAGAACTTTAGAGCAAATGCTGTAAATACGCAAAATGTGAAACCGGTTACACATTTAGAAAGTGGAACGGCTCATATCATTCTGGCAGAAGGTGATAATAGTATCGTAGTGGTTGAAGCGGCGAATCGGGAAGTCACTCCTGCATATGTCGATGAAGCAGCTGAAGTGATCCGCGATGCAGATATCGTATTAATTCAGCAGGAAATTCCGGAGGAAACGGTTGTGCATGTGAGTGCATTGTGTGCAGAATTCGGAACACCGCTACTGCTTAATCCCGCTCCGGCGAGAACATTGCCGCAAGAAGTGATCGACAATGCCGCATATATCACACCGAACGAGCATGAAGCCGAGATTTTGTTTCAGGGCATGAGTCCTGCACAGGCATTACGTCAGTATCCAAACAAGTTGTTCATCACGGAGGGCAGTAAAGGTGTACGGTACTTTGATGGCACTGACGAAATTCTAGTCCCAACTTATAAAGTTGAGGCTGTTGATACTACGGGGGCAGGGGATACGTTCAATGCCGCATTTGCAGTTGCTTTGGCTGAAGGAAAAGCGTTGCAAGAGAGTATACGCTTCGCCAATCGGGCTGCATCGTTGTCCGTCACCAAGTTCGGAGCGCAGGGCGGCATGCCGACGCGTGATGAAGTAGAGGAGAGCTTGTAATGAAAAGAAATGGCATGTTGAATAGTCACATTTCCAAGATTTTGTCTGATCTGGGCCATACGGACATGATTGCGATTGCGGATGCAGGTCTGCCGGTACCGGACGGGGTACTCAAAATTGATCTGGCCCTCAAACTGGGAACACCAAGTTTTCGCGAAGTGGTGGAAGCGATCGCTGAAGATATGGTCATTGAGAAAGTCATTGTGGCTGAAGAGATTTGCGAAGGCAATCCCGTAGCGATGCAATTCATCACAGAGAAATTTGGGGTAGAAGCAATCGATGCTTCCGTCAGCCACGAACAATTCAAAGCATTAACACGGCAGGTGAAAGTGGTCATCCGCACAGGTGAAGCCACACCTTATGCCAATTGCATTTTACAATCGGGAGTCCATTTCGGTTAAAAGGAGGTTGCGTAATGCACATTCAGATGCAAGACATTCATAAAGCGTTTGGAACGAATCAGGTGCTGAGCGGAGTGGATTTTGAACTAAAGGATGGTGAAGTTCATGCCCTGATGGGGGAGAATGGAGCCGGCAAATCCACACTGATGAATATTCTGATTGGTCTTCATCAGCGTGATCAGGGAACCATTACCATAGACGGAGAAGAAAACTATTTTGCAAGTCCGAAGGAAGCCGAGAAACTGGGTCTCACATTCATACATCAGGAGCTGAATGTATGGCCTGAAATGACGGTGCTGGATAATCTCTTTATTGGTAAGGAACTGACATCATCGTTCGGATTGCTCAATACAAGACAAATGAAAGCGCTTGCCAAAGAACAGTTCGCCAAGCTTTCCGTAGACATACCACTGGAACGTCCTGCGGGAGAGTGCTCTGTCGGGCAGCAACAGATGATCGAGATTGCCAAAGCGCTAATGACAGATGCCAAGGTCATCATTATGGATGAGCCAACAGCAGCACTTACGGAGCGTGAGATCCAGAAGCTGTTTGGTGTAATCAGCTCGCTGAAGAAGGAAGGCGTATCCATCGTCTATATTTCTCACCGAATGGAGGAGATATTCACGATCTGTGACCGGATTACCATCATGCGTGACGGAAGAACGGTAGACACACAAGCTATTCCGCAGACAAGCTTTGATGAAGTGGTGCGGAAAATGGTAGGTCGTGAACTTACCGAGCGTTATCCTGTCCGGAATCCTTCTTATGGTGAAGTTGTCCTCGAAGTAAGGAATGCAAGTAGCAAAGGTCTATTCGAGAATATTAACTTCACCGTGAGAGCGGGGGAAATACTCGGTTTTTCAGGACTCATGGGTTCTGGACGAACAGAGATCATGAGAACCATCTTTGGTTTGGATACGTTGGATAGCGGTGAAATCTTCATCCGCGGCAAAAAAGCGAACATTCGTAAACCGGCAGATGCAGTGAAACATGGAATCGGGTTTATTACAGAAGACCGCAAGGATGAAGGGCTGGTATTAGACTTCTCTATTCGCGAGAATATGGCGTTGCCAAATCTGTTCAGTTTCTCAAGCAAAGGTTTCATCTCAACTTCAAAAGAACAAGACTTCGTAGATACACTGATCAAACGTCTACAGATCAAAACGCAATCCTCCGAGACGGCGGCAAGGAATCTATCCGGGGGTAACCAGCAGAAGGTGGTTATCGCGAAATGGGTTGGTATCGGACCAAGCGTACTTATCCTGGATGAACCTACCCGCGGAGTGGATGTCGGGGCGAAGCGCGAAATCTATGAATTGATGAATGAACTGACTGACCGCGGCGTTGCAATCATCATGGTATCGTCGGAGCTACCTGAAGTGCTTGGCATGAGTGACCGGATCGCGGTTGTGCATGAAGGACACATCAGTGGCGAGGTTGCAAGGGAAGTAGCAACACAAGAACACATTATGACATTGGCCACAGGGGGACAGTGATATGACAACAATGCAGGAAAACAAAACGGCTAAAAGCGGCTTCCGTTTCTCAAACGTGATACAAAAATTGGGACCGCTGCTTGGCTTAATCATTCTTATTCTCATCGTATCGGTGTTGAATCCAAGTTTCTTGGAACCGCTTAATATCTTGAATTTATTGCGTCAAGTCTCGATTAATGCGCTGATTGCCTTTGGTATGACGTTTGTTATCCTGACGGGTGGAATTGATCTGTCGGTCGGCTCAATCCTGGCTTTATCCAGTGCTTTTGTAGCAAATATGATGTTGTCTGGTCTCGATCCGATCTTGTCCATCATTATTGGTGTAGCACTCGGTGGTGTCATGGGCATGGTGAACGGACTGATGATTACCAAAGGTAAAATGGCTCCGTTTATCGCTACATTGGCAACCATGACGATATTCAGAGGACTGACGTTGGTGTACACCAATGGTAATCCAATTACAGGACTCGGGGATAACCTGTTGTTCCAACTGTTTGGCCGCGGTTACCTGCTGGGCATTCCGGTACCTGCAATTACGATGCTGATTACCTTCATGATTCTGTGGATTGTTTTGCATAAAACGGCTTTTGGTCGTAAAACGTACGCCATCGGCGGTAATGAGAAAGCTTCCATTATCTCGGGTATCAAAGTTAATCGCGTGAAAATTATGATCTACTCCCTGACAGGTATGCTCGCTGCTCTGGCAGGTGCAATTCTGACATCGCGTTTGAATTCAGCGCAACCAACGGCAGGTACATCCTACGAGCTGGATGCGATCGCAGCAGTTGTATTGGGTGGTACAAGTCTTGCTGGAGGACGCGGACGCATCGTTGGTACACTGATCGGTGTTCTGATTATCGGCGTGTTGAATAATGGATTGAACTTGCTTGAAGTAAACTCATTTTATCAAATGGTTGTAAAAGGTATCGTCATTGCCATTGCCGTCCTGCTGGACCGCAAGAAAACAGCATAAGGAGAGAAGCGAATATGAAAAAGTGGACTGTAACACTCATAAGTATGCTGATGATCATCGTTCTGGCCGGGTGCTCTCTGGAGCCACCGGAATGGGCGAAACCTAACCCAAACAAAAGTAATGGACAGAAGAAAATAGGTTTGTCGATATCTACACTAAACAATCCATTCTTTGTATCACTGAAGGACGGGGTAATGGCTGAAGCCAAAAAACAGGGAATACAGGTCATCGTGGTTGATGCGCAGAACGATTCGGCCAAACAAACCAATGATGTGGATGATCTCATTCAGCAAGGCGTTAGTGCACTGTTAATTAACCCTGCGGACTCTGCAGCGATCTCCACAGCGGTTCAATCCGCTAATAGTGTGGGCATTCCTGTGATCACGCTGGATCGCTCCGCAGATAAAGGCGAAGTGGCGGCACTCGTGGCATCGGATAACGTTAAAGGTGGACGCATGGCAGCTGAATATTTTGTGGAACAACTGGGTGAGGGAGCAAAAGTCATTGAACTTGAGGGTGTACCTGGCGCTTCCGCAACAAGAGAACGGGGTAAAGGTTTCCATGAAGTGGCCGACAAGCAACTTGATGTGGTTTCCAAACAATCTGCTGATTTTGATCGGTCCAAAGGATTAAATGTCATGGAGAACTTGCTACAGGGTAATCCTGACGTGCAAGCGGTATTTGCCCATAATGACGAGATGGCACTTGGTGCAATTGAAGCGATTCAAAGCTCAGGTAAAGACATTCCGGTCATCGGATTCGATGGTAATGATGATGCAATCAAATCCATTCAGGATGGGAAATTGACGGCAACAGTCGCTCAGCAGCCTATACTGATTGGCCAACTGGCGCTGCAAGCAGCTCTGGATGTGCTCAGTGGCAAGCAGGTGGAGTCATCGATTCCCGCTGAATTGAAGCTGGTAACCAAGGAAAATGTGAACGAGTAAATCATCATAAAACATGTATCTTCTTGGACATGAACATAGAACTAAACCAAGCCGCTAATTTAGCGGCTTTTTTCATTTTGGAAGAAGCGTGCGGGCATCACATCAATCAGATTATTGACTTTTAAAAGCATATTAAAGGAACCCCAATTGAATTAATGTCTACTTTGTCATTTTGGACTGTTCCAAAATAGCATTTTTGGATATGTATATCCAATCCATGCGTTGCTATACTAGCATGACGTTCCACACATTCTTCACAATACATAAGAAGGAACTAATCTCAATTATCCATTCCTGTTCGGAATAGAAAGAAGGTGGCTGACATGAAACATCTAGTAGAAGAAAATCTTCAAGCTGTAAGACAGCAAATGGCATTGGCCTGCCAGGCTTCAGGTCGCAACATAGAGGACATCCAATTGTTGCTCGCGACCAAAACGGTACCGCTTGAGAAATTACAAATAGCTATCCAAGCAGGTGAGCTCCTGTTTGGAGAAAACAAAGCTCAGGAACTCCGAGACAAATTCCCACTCATGGAACAAAGCAAGCAGGTGGAATGGCATTTTATCGGGCATCTGCAAACAAATAAAATAAAGGACGTTGTTAAATATGTTACGCTCATCCATTCCGTAGATCGTCTGAAACTGGGTCAAGCGTTACATAACCAGCTTCTCAAAGAGAATAAGACCTTAGACATTCTTGTGCAAATTAATACGTCCTACGAAGAAAGTAAATTTGGTGCCTCTCCAGAAACAGCCGTCGAGCTTGTAGAACAGTTGTCTCAATTCGAGACATTAAATGTGAAAGGTTTAATGACCATTGGAAAACTGAATGCGACAAACGAAGAAACACGACATTGTTTTCGATTGTTAAACCAGATCCGTACACAGATTAAAGAGAAAAATATTCCACGCGTAGAAATGGATATTTTATCGATGGGTATGTCTGGTGACTTCCAAGTCGCCATTGAAGAAGGAGCTACAATGATACGTGTAGGAACAAGTGTATTTGGACCACGGTATTTACCAGACGAATATTACTGGAATGAAAACACACGCATCGATGATTAAGTGAGAGGTAGTGTTAAATATGAAGACAGCATCCCCTTCGTTACGTGGCCGTGATTTGATATCGCCGGTAATCGCCGCTTTGATATCCGTAATTGTTAATTACGGGGGTACGTTTATCCTTGTTTTTCAAGCTGCAAAAGTGGCTGGTTTAAGCCCGGAAATGACCGCTTCCTGGATATGGTCCATCTCGATTGGGGTAGGAGTAACGGGGATTTGGCTCAGTTATCGATATAAGGAGCCGATTATTACAGCCTGGTCTACACCGGGTGTGGCGTTTCTCGTTTCAGCATTAGCGGTAACCCCTTATCCAGAAGCTATTGGCGCGTACATGATTTCAGCAGTTGGATTTATTATTTTGGGTTGGTCAGGCATGTTTGAACGTTTCGTTCGACTTATTCCCCCAGGCATCGCTTCCGGATTGTTAGCTGGTATTTTACTACAGTTTGGAATATCGGCCTTTGGAGGGGCGAAGGTAGATCCTTTGCTTGTGATTGTACTCTTTGCAGCCTATATCGTGTTAAGAAGGTTTACTTCCCGTTACGCTATTGTTGGCATAATGGCAATCGGTTTGATTTATTTGATATGCATGGGGAAAACAGACTTCAGTACAATCCAATTGGCTGTAGCATCGCCTGTATTTGTTGTTCCAGCATTTTCGTTAAATGCTTTACTTGGCGTTGCGCTACCGCTGTTCATTATTACTTTGACAGGGCAGTATATGCCCGGAATGCTTGTTCTGCGTAATGATGGATTCAAGACAAGTGCCAATCCCATTTTAGCTGTAACAGGTTTGGGTTCGCTTCTTGCAGCCCCATTCGGATCACATGCTTTTAATGTGGCAGCTATTACAGCAGCGATTTGTACAGGAAAGGATGCACATGAGGATTCAACCAAACGTTATATTGCAGGTATTGCTTGTGGTGTTTTTTATATTTTTGTCGGCATTTTTGGCGTAACATTGGCTGCTCTGTTTTTGATTCTTCCTGCTACCTTTATTGCAACATTAGCGGGATTAGCCTTACTTGGAACGATCGGTGGCAGTCTTGCCAATGCATTAACGGACCCTAAGGGACGTGAAACTGCATTGATTACGTTTTTGGCGACAGCAGCGAATGTGACTTTGCTTGGTGTGGGTGGTGCATTTTGGGGACTGTTTGCAGGAATGATGGCACATCTACTGATGAATAGTAAATTTCCCAAAAAACAGTTTGGAACGAATAAATAACCGTAATATTGAGAGGAAGATGTTCATGAAACATTTGGAGAAGCAAGATAAAGTAATAGGAATGGCTGTCCAGCAAGAGCTTGGAAGGCAGCAGGATAAGATAGAACTGATTGCATCAGAGAATTTTGTAAGTCAAGCTGTAATGGAAGCAACAGGTTCGGTATTGACCAATAAATATGCGGAGGGGTATCCGGGCAGAAGATATTATGGCGGGTGTGAGCATGTCGATACAGTCGAAGAGATAGCAAATAGCCGCCTTAAAGCACTTTTTGGCGCTGAACATGCAAATGTGCAGCCTCACTCCGGTTCTCAGGCCAACATGGCTGTGTATTTTGCCTCGGTTGAGATTGGGGACACAATACTTGGCATGAATCTATCCCAGGGTGGTCATCTAACACACGGAAGTACTGTTAATTTTTCAGGTAGGTTTTACAATTTTGTTTCATATGGTGTCGATGCACAGACGGGCCGCATTGACTTTGACGAAGTACGTAAACTTGCTTATAAGTATCGTCCACGCATGATTGTTGCAGGTGGAAGTGCATACCCGCGGACCATTGAGTTTGAATTATTTGCCCAGATTGCCGCCGAAGTGGGAGCTCTTTTCTTTGTAGATATGGCGCATATAGCAGGAATTGTTGCGGCAGGTTTGCATCCTAACCCGGTACCACATGCCCATTTTGTTTCAACCACCACACACAAGACCTTACGAGGACCACGAGGGGGAGCCATTTTGTGCCGGGACTCCTGGGCAAAGGTGATCGACAAAGCTGTATTCCCGGGAACCCAGGGTGGGCCATTCATGCACGTTATCGCGGGGAAAGCGGTGGCATTAGGTGAGGCATTGCAATCCGATTTCACAACATATATTGAAGGTGTTCTGAGTAACGCCAACGTATTGGCAGAAACTTTAATGAATGAAGGACTCACCCTTGTATCGGGAGGAACAGATAATCATATCGTGTTGGTTGACTTACGAACTATGGGCCTTACAGGCAAAGAAGCCGAAGCTTTACTGGATGAAGTAGGGATTACGGCGAATAAAAATGCAATTCCTCACGATACGGCAAGTCCTTTGGTTACAAGCGGTATTCGTTTTGGAACTCCGGCTATGACTTCAAGAGGGCTTGGAGCCAGGGAAATGAAAGAAATTGCTCAGCTGATAGGGCTTGCTTTTAAAAATCCAAAGAACTCGGATGTGAAAAATCAAATATTAGGTAGTGTCCGTGAAATCACTTCGCAATTTCCTCTATATGAAGGACTTAAATAGCTCAACAGCAGACACAAATAGAGCCTGCAATTGTTCCTAATGGATAACAATTGCAGGCTCGTAATGTGCTTGTTTATATTGAAACTTAAGACAGCCCTAGTAGGCTATACCTACACGAGACTGTACATACTCATCAGACATTAATTGCTGATAAGCAAACTCCGCAGTATCGATTACAGATATAGAAGTTCCACCGTCAGGCAAATAGTCGCGCTCAACCCGGTACTTACCAAGAGATTCTCCATCAAATAAGTAGGTAGGACACACGATGGTCCATTCTAACTCTGAAGCCTTCAGAATGTTGTACATCTCCAGATGCTCTTCAGCTGCTCGCGTGGACTTACGTTTGGACTCAGGGGATTGAAAACGAAGCAAGCCAGGATCCGTTCGACTTTCCAATATTCCTGCTGTACCAATGGTAATGATTCTTTTGATACGCTCCTGAGCCATAGCCTCAGCAATATGTCCCATGGATTGCGATAATGTAGTTGTTCCATCGGTACTTAAGGAACTAACAACGAGATCCACACCCTGTATGGCGTGATGAATATCCTCTTTGACTAAAGCGTTTCCTTGATGTAGAACGAAATTGTCATCGTTGATTTGTACCTTTTCCGGGCTTCTAACCAGTGCAGTTACATGATGATTGGAACGTAGGGCATTAGAGACGAAATGACTTCCAACCCGTCCGGTGGCTCCTAACACTAAAATTTTCATTACAAAAAACATCCTTTCGAATCCGATTGGAGAGCATGTTCTCCATCATAATACAATCTTTGCAAGCCGATGTATGCCTTCCTCAATCTGCTCCTCATCCACTTTCGCAAAACCTAATATCCATCCTTTTCGATGACTCTCCAAGCAATATCTACTAAGCGGATACACGCGTACACCTTGATCAAGGGCAGCATTTGTCAGCGCTTCTTCGTCAAATGACGTTTCAGATTCTAGAAGCATATGTAATCCCGTTTCCACACCACTTAATGTAAATCGTGAGCCTAGCCCAGAAGCAACAATGGCTTTGGTCATGACTTCGTGTCTGCGTCGATATATGTTCCGAACTCTTCGCATATGGCGCATAAAATGACCACGCTCAATAAAATGAGTTAGCGTTAATTGTTCCATAATCGGCAGATGACGATAGGTTAATTCATGAACTTGGGTAAGGCGATCGATGGCTATTTTGGGGCCGATGATAGCGGATAGTCGAATGCCAGGTGCAACCATTTTGGAAAAACTCATCATATAAAGCGTATTCTGAGGTTGCTGACTAAATATAGTTGGAAGTGGATCTCCACGGTACCTAAATTCGCTATCGTAGTCATCCTCAACAATCCAATATCGATGATGAGTTGCCAAGTGCATCAATTGTTGCCTGCGTGGCTCCGACATAATAACACCAACGGCGCATTGATGAGAAGGTGTGACAAATACGAGTTTCGTCTGTGGGTGAATATGATCTACACATAATCCATACTCATCAACCGGAACGGGATCGACTTGCATCCGGCGGTATTTCATCGCCATCCAAGCGGCAGGGAAGCCGGGATCTTCAACCGAAACTCTGTCTCCCTCACTTAAGAGAGCCTGGGCAATTAAATCAATGCTATGTTGTGCACCTGAGGTTAACAAGATTTGATCAACATCGATATGAATGCCTCGTTCAAGTGATAAATAACGTTGAATCTGCTCTCTTAACGCCAGTAACCCTCTGGCATCGCCATAAGCCCATATATCCAAATTAGGTTCAGCGGAAGCTTGTAAAAAGGATTGCCTCCAGGCTTTTGTGAAACTTTCATCCAGATAAGGCTCGTGGGGATTAAAATCAATTTCTATTTTGCGATTGTCTCTATTGCCAAACCAACTATGCAGATGACCAATCGATTCGTTTAGTGTAGGCAATTCGGGCGGAATAGGCCCTTGCATCGTGACGTCTTCTGATGAACGAGGTGCATATGTCCAATCACTAACTCTTGTCCCGGCTCGTCGGGAGGTTATCGTATACCCTCGACTGAATAATTCCTCGTACACAATCTGTATGGTTGAGCGTGAAACACCAATTAATTGAGCAAGTTCGCGTGAGGGGAGTAGCAATTCTCCTGGTTGCCATTTCCCGGTTGTGATATTATGAATCGCTTGATCCAAAAGTTGCTGCCAGATCGGGCGTTGGTCATTCCGATTAACTTTTAGCATTGCTTCAACTCCATTACTCATGCTGAATTATGGACTGCATTTATTTATGTACTTAGCCATGTTATTGGCACTCCATTGATTGATATACCATTATAGCAAAAGTTTAATTTGCAAACAAAACAAAGATGGACTAAAGCGATTTTACCGTGTGTCCAACCTATTTGGGTTGGTCCTGCTTGGTTCATACTCGATTCATATTCAAGCCACAGACAGTTCATCTTCTTCGGTTACACTACGGGAGTACGAACACAGAGATTCCTAATCCATAGACTAGACAGGAGAAGATGAGATTGACACGAAAGAAACGAACGTCTATCGCCGCCATAACTTTGGTGTTTGCAATGATGTCCCCAATGTCGGCCATGGCCACACCCGCTACCAGTAACGGTAGTAGCTCTACGTATGATCTAACTAAAAAGGCAGTAAGTGCAAAGGCCAAGGTACTCACTGAATCATACGCTACGACAAGTGTGCAGTACGCACTGATGGATGAGGGTGAGATTGTGATCTCCGGTCAGGCAGGAAAAAGCGACCTGATAAACAACATCCCGCTTTCTTCAGATACTATGTATGGCATTGGTTCAACCAGCAAAATGATGCTCACAACCGCCGTAATGAAGCTAGTGGACCAGGGCAAGATCGATCTTGATGAGCCTGTCGTGAAGTATATTCCGGACTTTAAAATGAAAGACAAGCGTTACCAACAGATTACACCACGCATGTTACTGAATCATTCATCCGGGCTTCTAGGAACGTCAAGTAACAGTGCAATACTGTTTGGAGATAATGATACCTATGCACATGATACGTTACTGGAACAATTGGCGACGCAACATCTGAAGGCCGATCCTGGCGCATACTCGGTGTATAGTAATGACGGTTTTACATTAGCTGAAATTTTGGTTGAGCGGGTCAGTGGCATGGACTTCACAACTTTCATGCACCGGTACATAACCGAGCCTCTTGGTATGGAGCATACCAAAACACCGCAGGATATTGTAGAGCTTAGCAAGATGGCAGCAACATATGCCCCTTCGGATGAGGAGAAACTTCCATTAGAGACTACAAATATGATTGCCTCGGGAGGCATCTATTCCACCGCTGAAGATCTGGTTCAGTTCTCGAAAATCTTTACAGGTGAGGTTGAAGGTGTTCTTTCGGAGGAATCCGTAGAGGCCATGGAGCAAGAAGAATACAAGAGAGGCATGTGGCCGGAAGAAGGCGATTCTTCTATTGGTTACGGCCTGGGCTGGGACAGCGTGAACCTGTTTCCTTTTAATGATTACGGCATCCAGGCAGTAAGCAAAGGTGGCAATACAATAACCTATCATTCCTCCTTGATTGTGTTACCGGAATATAATATGGCTGCTGCCGTAACCTCTTCGGGTGGTCATAGCTCAACGGATCAATTGCTGGCAACTGAGCTGTTGCTTGGCGCGCTTGAGGAGAAGAATATCATTCCAGATCGTAAGCCGGAGAAGTCACATGATGCACCTGTGAAAACAACTATGCCAACAGAACTTTCACAGCATACAGGCATGTACGCTGGTGGGGCAAACATGTTAATGAAGCTGGACGTAAAAGATGATGGGCAATTAACGCTATCTAATCTGTCGTCTCCTAACAGTTCTGATCAGACCTATACGTACACCGCTGATGGCTCATTTGTTAATGATGCGGCTACGGAAAAGCTGAAGTTCGTTCAGGAAGTCAACGGGCACACATATTTGTGGTCTCGCTCGTATCAGTCTGTTCCTGGGCTTGGGCAAGTTGCTTCCTCTGAATATAAGGCAGAAAAGCTTGAAACCAATGAATTGTCGGAAGAAGTAAAGGCCGCATGGCAGAAACGGGAAGGCAAAGCCTACGTGTTGGTCAATGAAAAATACACATCAACACTGTACAACGCAGCGATGCCGATGATTCCCATTCATACTTTTAATGAGCTGCCGGGTTATGTCTACACGAATAAAATCGTTGGAGCTAACCAAGCTGTGAACCAATTGCAAATTCCTGGATTAGCGGGCCGTGACACGATGGAGTTTAATTTCTATGAGGAAAATGGCGTGGAATATGTTACAGCTGGAGGCAACGTTTATGTTGCTCAAGACATCATCAAACCGATCTATGCGGGAAAACAATCAAAGACAACGATTCAGGCGAATGGTCATGCCACATGGTATTCGATTCCTGCATCAGCTGCAGGTAAAGAAATGACGGTCAAGATGTCTGCAAACAGCGCATTTGCTGTATATAACCAAGCTGGCATAGGCATTAATCATACAGTGGTCAGTGGACAAAACGAAATTGTGTTGCCTGAGAACGGAACTATTGTATTCGCGGGTGAAGCTGGTTCGAAGTTCGAGATTGTATTGACAACCAGAGCAAATTAATAGATTATAAAAAACTGTACAATAAAAAGTCGCGGAAATCGCGGCTTTTTTTGAGTTTTAAATTTTAAATAATACGTTTTAAAGTAAATGTACCTTTTTTCAGATTCACAATGTAATATTGGGTTTCGCGAAGCTTACCTAAAGGGTAAGTATTAAAAGGACTTTTACTGGTTGGAAAAAAATGATGGAGGAAAATGTTGCAAGTGGAAAGGCAAAGCATTGATTGTTAATATACAGTAAATAATAACAATCAAATGGGCAGAAGATCGACAAAAAGCATAACCGTAATACCGATTCCAAAGAAAATAATGATTATTCGGACAATACCGAGACGGGGAGGACACATGAAAACAACGAAGATCTCATTTTTTATACTTTCACTGATGCTGCTCCTGGTGAGCGGTCTATCAGGATGGGTAGGGAACGCTGCCGCAGCGTCCGATTCCGGTAAAACCTATGTTATCGGAACTGATGTCACATTTGCTCCATTCGAATATGAAGATGAGAATGGTGATTTTGTTGGTATCGACATGGATTTGCTGGATGCCATCGCCAAAGATCAAAATTTCAAGTATCAAATCAAATCCCTGGGATTTAACGCAGCTGTACAGGCACTTGAGGCGAATCAAGTCGATGGTGTGATCGCAGGGATGAGTATTACGGATGAGCGAAAAGCAAAATTTGATTTTTCAGAGCCATATTATGATTCAGGCGTTGTTATGGGGATTAGTTCCAATAATGATACCATTAAAAGTTACGAAGATCTTCGTGGTAAAAAGGTCGCTGTAAAAACGGGAACAGAAGGGTACAGCTTTGCTGAATCCATCGCCTCAAAGTATGGGTTTACGATTGTTCCATTCGACGAATCATATCAAATGTATGATGATGTAAAGACCGGTAATTCGGTGGCCTGTTTTGAAGATGAACCCGTTCTAAGATATGGGGTAAAGCAGAATAATGGTTTGAAAATCGTTACCGCCAAAGAAGACGGGGCTTCCTACGGATTTGCGGTAAGTAAGGGTAAAAATCAGGAACTTCTGGAGATGTTCAATGCTGGTCTTGTGAATATCAAAGCAAACGGTGAGTACAAGCGCATTATCGAAGAATATGTTGGAGAGAATTCCCAAGTCGCAAATCTGGGGCGTTGGGAGCTAATTCAGAAATCCCTTCCCTCACTTTTGAAAGGTCTGGGGAAAACACTCTTATATACGATTGTGTCCCTGTTCTTCGCGTTTATCATCGGTCTGATTTTCGGATTCATGAAGGTTGGACAGAACAAATTCCTGCGTGTTGTTGCCACCGTATTTGTGGATATCTTCCGCGGTATTCCGCTGATTGTCCTGGCATTCTTTATCTATTTTGGGATTCCACAGGCGATGGGCTTCACGATGCCATTGTTCCTGGCGGCTATTCTGACACTTAGTCTGAATGCAGGGGCGTACGTAACCGAGATTATCCGAGGCGGGATTCAATCGATTGATCGTGGTCAGATGGAAGCTGCCCGTTCATTGGGCATTCCTTATCGCAAAGCGATGATAAAGATCGTTATTCCGCAGGCAGTGCGGGTTATGATTCCGTCCTTCATTAACCAGATGGTTATCACGTTGAAGGATACGTCAATCTTATCCGTTATTGGTCTCGTAGAGTTGACACAATCGGGTAAAATTGTTATTGCAAGAACGTTCTCCTCTTTTGACATTTGGTTAACGGTTGCGGTTATGTACCTGATTGTCATTATCACATTGACCAAAATTGCTGATTATCTGGAGGTGAAGGTTCGTCGTGGCTAAAATAAAAGTTGAAGGTTTGAAGAAAAGTTTCGGCTCGAATCAGGTCCTCAAGGGAATTGATGTGGCGGTCAACGAAGGAGAAGTTGTCTGTGTCATCGGGCCTTCCGGTTCGGGAAAAAGTACCTTCTTGCGCTGCATTAACCAATTAGATGTGATTACGGCAGGCCGGGTTATTGTGGATGATCAGGATCTGAATGACCCTAAAACCAACCTGAACAAAGCTCGCGAAAATATTGGAATGGTATTTCAACATTTTAACTTGTTCCCTCATTTTAGTGTGCTTAAAAACATCATGTTTGCGCCCAGAGAACTCGGGATATTAAATGCACAGCAGGCTCGTGATACAGCACTCAAATTACTTGAGCGTGTGGGTCTGTCTGATAAAGCAGAGAGCTTCCCAACACAACTGTCAGGTGGACAAAAACAACGTGTAGCTATCGCTCGTGCGCTTGCTATGAATCCGGATGTTATGTTATTTGATGAACCGACGTCGGCGCTTGACCCTGAGATGGTAGGAGAAGTTCTCGGTGTTATGAAGGACCTCGCGAGCGAAGGCATGACGATGATGATTGTTACCCATGAGATGGGTTTTGCTCGTGAAGTAGCTGATCGTGTGATCTTCATGGACGGTGGTTATATTGTCGAGCAGGGCACTCCTGAAGAGATATTTGGAAATCCGAAGAATGAACGGACGATCAGCTTTTTGGAAAAGGTACTCTAGCACTGAATCGAGAATGAATACATTGAAAGTCGCTATTTTAGCGGCTTTTTTTGTTATATTTATGAGGTGATTTAATAGAAAGACCGAACAAACTAAGCCAAGAAAGTGAGGTCTATACTCCATGGAAAACGTGTCACAAGAAGATCAACTGCAATCCATTAAAGCCTTTCAATCAACCATCCGCAAATCGGAAAATGCCTTAGTGAATATGACTCAGAAAAGGAATAACACAACATTGTTACAGAAACGTCTCCAAGCTTTATACATCGGCCTAGCACTGTTGGAAAAGATATGGAATCAGAAATCTCATCCCTACACGGAGGAAGATATCGCAGAAGCCCGCCTTGTCTTGATGGGATTGTTCCCATCTCTAGAGAGCACGTATGCCAATTCCAAAGAAGGTAGCCCACAAAAGACTCTTCTAGAAAGAAGGATTAAAGCATTTCATCTGGCCGTTCAAGCCATGGATACATACTGATGAAATGAGAGAGAGGTCTGTCTAATGAACGACAGACCTCTCTTTTTCTTTTGCAAGCTTAGGAAAACCGATAGAGACGCACACCGTGCACAGGTACAGTAGTAACTAAGGAATTCTCTGTTAATTGAGCTGCTTCTTGGCTCCACAATTCGGTACCTTCGGTAATGCCGGACAGTCCGACCTCATCAATGGACAGATCCACAGGTAGAGCATTCTCGCCGATGTTAAACACAGCGACGTAAGAGGAACCATCCGTATGCTGGGCAGTCCACACAATAAGATCTTCTTTGCGTAAGGCTTCTCTGGCTCCGTAACTCTCGCGATGCATTCGCAGAACCTCACGATTAGTTAGCAGGGATAGTGTCCAGTCATCGTTATCTCGCAGTTCACCACCAAAGATGAGCGGGGAACGGAAGATGCTCCACAGTGACATCATCGTCAACTGCTCGTCAGGTGTGAACCGAGTCCAGCGATCTGCTCCACCACCGTCTACAGAACGGATACCGATATGACCCAAAGGCAACATATCACAGTCTGGCCAGCAGCCTGCTTTGGGAACGCTCTGCCACGTCCGGCAGCGGTCGAACATATCCAATAACAGTGGCCAGAGGTCCCAGAAATCGTCCGTGACACGCCACATGTTGGCATGATCAGCCAAGAATTCTGAGTATTCTACTGGAGCAGGGCCAGGAGAGAGACTTAGTACCATGGGCCGACCGGAGCGCTCAATCGCTTTGGATATCATTTCGATCTCAGGTTGATGGGTGTCATAGAGCCTTGAAGCAGCAATATCGTCAACCTTCACCAAGTCAACGCCCCATTGTGCATACAGTTCAAACAGCGAATCGTAGTAGGCTTGTGCGCCTTCTTTTGAGCTATCAACACCATACATATCTGTATTCCACGGACAGATGGAGTTAGGATGAGCAATATCGCGCGCAGTGGCGGTTGTTCCCAGAATCGGAGTAGCCGCATGTGCAGCTTGACGTGGAATACCACGCATGATGTGAATGCCGAATTGCAGCCCCAGACTATGAACGTAGTCGGCTAATGGCTTGAATCCCTGTCCACCTGCAGCGGAGGGAAACCGATTCTCGGCAGGCATAAGCCGCGAATATTCATCCATGATGAGTGGAACGAACGGACGATATTGCGAAGAATTGGCCAAAGGCTCGTACCATTGAATGTCGACCGTAATATAGCTCCAGCCGAAGTCTTTAAGATGTTCTGCCATGTACTCGGCGTTGCCACGAATTTCGTCTTCCGTAACGGCTGCGCCGTAACAATCCCAGCTGTTCCAGCCAAGCGGTGGAGTTGATGCTGCAAGTGTATGATTCATGGGAATGCTCCTTTATGGATTAATTATTGCTCTCGCTCAATTCATCATAATAAAGGAATTTATTAATATCTACAGTAATGTTGAGTGTCGAATAGCAAAATATTGCGGTTAATCGAAGAACAATTTACGGTACACAAGGCTTTCTCCGCCACTACGAAATTCACCTGGCGTAACGCCGGTTATGCTGCGAAAGGCTTTGATAAAATAACTTCCGCTGGAATACCCGACTTGCTCGGCGATGACTTCAATGCTAAGAGAAGTTCCGCGCAGCAGTTCCATTGCTTTCTCGGTACGTACACGGGTTAGATAAGAACCAGGCGTCAAGCCCGTACTGGAGGAAAAGCGACGTATAAAGTGATATTTGGAAAGGGAAACATGCTCCGCTAGGTGATCGATACTGATCATCTTGGAGTAGTTGTTTTCTATGTATTCAACGGCTATTTGAATGTTTTCAGACCAATTCTCCCTGTTGCGCAATGTTGTTCTCTGTAATCGCGTTAATTCTGTCATGAACTGATATACGCTGGATGATGCGATCAGAGGATCAGTTATTCTGCCTGTTGCCGCATCAGTCACGATCATCCGCAACAGTCGGATGGGTGTACAATCAGCGGGAAGATAGGGAACTTCTCCCGCTTCACGAAGAAATTTTCTCCAATGGGGCAGAATAAGAGTGGGCCTGAAAAGCAGGAACAGAAACTCCCAAGGTTCTTTTGATACTGAATGGTAGTAATAGCGATGTGGCCCTGGAATTTCTGCCAAAAAAGCTTGTCCTGCGGTAACATGATGAATGCGATTATTCGACTCAAATACACCTTCACCCGAGACTGTATATTGGAATAACAGAAGAGGCCCGTCCGAACGTTCGAGTCCATCCCAATGATAAGAAGGATCGGTTATTGAATCACATCCAGCCGCATACAGTACACACAGTTGGAGCTCCTGGTCTTCCGCGAATCGAAACCCATAGGTTCCTCTAGGGATATTCATGTCAGCTCTCCTTGTTGCCCTGAATTTTTACTGTGCTCCGCGAATGAAAATATCTACTAGCTTTTGGCCCAATGAAAGATTGGAACCATATTTATGCAAGTTATCTTCCCGGTTACCCATTAACATCAATGTCGAGAAAGTCTCTGCGAGGAAAAATGGATCGTCCGTTCTCAGTCTGTTTTCATCCATTGCTCGTTGGAAATGAGAGGCTAACACTTCATGAATCTGATGCTCCGCGTTGCGTATATCCTGAATTTGAGCTGGTTCAAGAAAAGGCTCAGCTTCCCTGAGCATGGTTTCAATCTCCGCATGCGGATTTCCCAGTCTGGCCTCTGCCAGACGCACAAGCCCCGACTCCAGATTCTCGGCTTGATCAAGGATATGCGAGGTTAACCGGCTCACATTCTGTAACATCGTTGTAAAGGCAACCTTAAAAAGCTCGGGTTTGCTGGTGAAATGATAATAAATGGTTGGTTTTGACACGCTACATGTTTTGCCAATTTGCTGAAGCGTGACTGTTTCGTAGCCATACTCCATGAATAACTGTGAAGCGGTTTGAATAATGGTTTGCTGAATTGAGATATCATCGTTGCCATGTTTGGGTCTTCCAGGCAATCGTTTGGGTGATTTTTCTGTCATTGGACTTCCCTCCATGAATATTTTATGACAAATAACGATAGTAAGCAAAATCATCTTGTAATTATACTTACCGGTAAGTATAATTACGAAGAGTTAAAAAAGGCATATCATTATCCTCATACTAAGGTGGTTTTAAGGTTGAAAACAGCACAACGTACTAACAAATGGAAGAAAATAATTATGTGGACCATCTTGTCCATTGTTATCATCGTGGCCGGCGTTTACGTATATCTCAATTCGGTTACGTATAGTCCGACTGAGCGAGCTGAAACGGCGATGACAAGTGATGCTCAGGTTATTGTCGCCAAGATTAAGGACGGTTACCGATTTGAACCCGTGAGTACAGAGATAACCAAACCGAATATTATTTTTTATCCAGGTGGTCTGGTTGAACCTGAAAGTTATTCTCCACTTGCCAGAGAAATGGCAGAACAGGGTCACCGCGTATATATCGCGAACATGCCAATAAACTTGGCGATTTTCGGTCAGAACAAGGCTGATTCCTTTATCGAGGAACATCCTGACGAAGCGTTTGTTATTGGTGGTCATTCGTTGGGAGGGTCATTTGCATCACGGTATGCTACGGAGCACAATGAGAAGTTGGAAGGAGTCTTTTTCTTGGCTTCTTATGCAGATGAAGGAGGGAGCGTAAAGAATACGGACTTGTCTATCTTACAGATTACAGGCTCGGATGACGGAGTGCTTAACTGGGAAGACTGGGAGAACTCCAAAGCAAATCTTCCGGAAGACACGACATATGTGAGTATTGAGGGTGGAAATCACGGTCAATTTGGCTCATACGGCATGCAAAAAGGAGATAATCAGCCTGCCATTACGGAAGATAAGCAGTTGGAAGAGGTTGTTGTAGCCCTAGAGAACTGGATGGATACATTAAATTAAACTATTAAATGAATGTGTTGAATGGTAATGATCGTGGTACGATTAAAGTCGCTATTTTAGCGGCTTTTTTTGTTGTAGAATAAAAATAATGCTTCAATGGAGCAAGGCAACAGCTTTAATTGATTGAATTTCAACTCCATAATAGGCTTACAGAATTGCTTTAATTACCACAAATCGTTAACATTAGAAGCATTGTCATCGAAATAGCACCAAAACGGAAGACAGCAAGAGCAAGAACATCAAAAGGAGAAAAGATTATGTTTTTCAGAAAATTTGCTTACACGTTAGTGATCATCCTCGCTGCATTATTGTTCTCAGGTTGTACGTCAGAGTCTTTGCGTGATCTCGGATCACCTCAAGTTTCGGAGGATATGGGATTTGATGAGGTTGCCGACTATATCTCGGAGCACAATGAACTCCCACCAAATTATATTACCAAGAAAGAGGCAAGAGATCTGGGATGGGAACCAAGCGAAGGTAACCTGCGAGAAGTTGCTCCAGGCAAAAGCATCGGCGGCGACGTGTTCAGGAACCGGGAAGGATTACTCCCCAACAAAAAAGGCCGAATCTGGTACGAAGCAGATATAAATTACTCAGGAGGACGGCGCGGAAGCGACCGAATTCTATACTCGAATGATGGTCTAATCTACCAGACGACAGATCATTACAAGTCATTTGAACAGTTAAAATAAACGGAGGAAATGATATGAGCATCATTCAGATTAACGGAAACGACTTTCACAGCAAGGAAGAGCTTCATCAAATTTTGCAGAACCAGCTTGAGTTAGACGAGAGCTATGGAGGCAATTTGGACGCTCTATGGGATGTCTTAACTGGGGCTGTAAGCATGCCGCTTACTTTTCAATGGATTGGCTTCGAGAAAAGTAAAGAAATTCTTGGAGATTACGCTGACCAGGTCATGGAATTGTTGCGTGATGTGGAAGGGGAGATCCTAGGATTTACGTTGGAATTATATTATTGAAAAGCAGGTTTGGCTTTATGAGGCGATGGGCAACCATCGCTTTTTTGGTCTTCACATTTTTACTGAGACACATGTCTAGATCATGCTATTTTCATGGCTTAATAATCAAGGTTGGGGTGATTAGACTTCCTTATACTTTAAACATGGAATAGGGTAGGCAGGAATGTAATCGTTTATTAACGGTTGAATATGTAAGCGTATACTATTTCAAAGTGAACCATCGCAATGTCTGGATTGGTTATTACGACTAACACCATTTAGGGGGCAGAAAAATAATGAGAGCCATTTCAAAAATGCTAGGAGCATGTCTCGTAACAAGTGTTGTGTTAGTTTCCGCCGGTTGCGGAAACGCTGGAGAGAATTCCGAATCAAATACGAGTGACCCCAACAGCCCGATCACATTTACCTTCTTCGGCGCAGATGCAAGTCCCAACTGGAACAAAATGCAGGATGCGGTAGGGAAGAAAATTACGGAAGAAACCGGTGTAAGTATTGATGCAGAATTCGATATTTCGAGCGGAGGCGGAAACGACCGCATTTCCCTGATGGCTGCCAGCGGCGATTATCCGGATTTGATCTTCCCAAAAGGTAACTTGACTAGACTCGTTGATGCCGGGGCAATGATTGATTTGACGGATCTGATCGAAGAACACGCCCCCAATTTGAAAAAGATCTACGGTGAGCACTTCAATCGGTTGAAATACAGCAATGATGATCCTTCAATCTATTGGATTCCAACGAACGGCGCAATCGATCAAGTTAGCTTCGATGCCACGAACGGTGCGGCTATTCAACATCGTGTAGTTAAGGAACTCGGGTATCCTGAGATCAAAACCTTAAACGATTTCGAAAATGTGCTACGTGACTTTTACGAGAAGAATCCGACAACAGAGGATGGCCAACCTACAATTCCACTGACGCTTAGTGCAGATGGATGGCGGCGAATGATCACTGTTACTGATCCCGCTGTCATGTCTACTGGAGGACCTGGAGATGGTGAGTATTTCATCAATCCGGACACCTACGAAGCCATTCTGCATTACAAACGTCCCGAGGAGAAGGAATATTTCCGGTGGTTGAACAAGATGTACAATGCAGGCTTGCTGGACAAGGACAGTTTTGTTCAGAAGGATGACCAATATAAGTCCAAAATCGCCAGTGGTCGCGTGTTATCCTTGCTTGATCCAAGCTGGGGATTCAGTGATGCGGAAAATGCGTTGAAAAGCGCAGGGAAAGACGATATGACCTACGGATTCTATCCGGTAACGTTAGATGACAGTTTTCAACGTAAAAATTTCCAGAATATCGGTTTTGATGGTTATGGCATTGGCATAACAGTCGATTGTGAAGATCCTGTCCGTGCCATCAAATTTTTGGATTGGATGTCTTCTGAAGAAGGGCAAGTATTGAGAAACTGGGGCGTTGAAGGCGAGCAATATAATGTGGAAAACGGTGTTCGCACCATCCCGGCCGATGTACAGGAACGTAAAAACAAAGACAATAATACATTCACCAAAGAAACCGGAGTAGGCTTGTATTACATTTTCGGTGCTCACTACGGGGATGGTGTCAAAGATTCAACGGATAACTACTATACAACGAATTATCCTGAACAGATTCAGCAAAGTTATTCTGATGAGGAGAAAGAAGCTTTGAAAGGTTATGGCATAACTACATGGAAGGACTTGTTCCCTTCCGAAGAAGAGTTTCCGGTGAAAGAGTGGGGCGCTGCTTACAATATGCCGATTCCTTCGGATAGCGGGGATTATAACGTTGTGTATCAGAAAACGCAGGATATTATTCAGAAACGGATCGCCGAAGCGATTACATCCTCTCCGAGTGCCTTTGAAGGCATATATGACAATATGATTACCGAACTTGATAATGCAGGTGCATTGGCCATGGAACAGCAGTATACGGAGTGGATTAAAGATCGCGTTCGATTGTGGACGGGTAAAGAGATCAATTAACTTGCGGATACGATCACAATAATGAATTGTTTGCAGATCCGAAGTATATCAAGAACTAAAAAACATCGAGCCATGCAGGATGGTTCGATGTTTTCAGTTTACATTTTACATTGAATGAACTTGTCATTATTGTGGTAATGCTTCAATTGCATCACGTCTTTGTTTGATATACTTACCGGGGGAGATGCCGACCATTTTGGTAAAACTGCGAATAAAATTGGCATAGTCACTAAAGCCCGATTGAAAGCATGCATCCGTAATACTCATTCCTTCTGACAGGTGGAATTTGGCCCGTTCAATACGACGACCCAAAATGTAGGAACGGATGGTCAATCCAGTATGCTTTTTGAACTGGCGGCTGATATAAGTACTGTTCATGTAGAACACTTCGGCAAGTTTGCGAAGCGTTATGTCTTGATTCAGATGTGTTTCAATATAATCCATGGTTTCACGAACCAGTTCAGGCATAATGTCATTGGGAACAAAGGAATTGTTATGAAACCAGACGTTAATCATGACCAACAATTGGGCTACGGCTGCATTTATTTTGATATCGGTGCCATAAGCATCGGAAGCAAGCAACCCTTCCAGTTCGTTAGTACATTGCAGCATCTGCTTCAAGTTATCGTCGTCTAGATGTACGATGTTGCCTGTTCCTTTGGGGCGATGGTCAAAACATGACGATAGATTGGTTGATGGTGTGGAAAGCTGAAACAGATATGTTTTTTTGAGATTGATTGTAATTCGTTCATACTCAGATTCATCCAGAATAAAGGCTCGGTGCATCTCCTCGGGTGACATCACAAGCAGATCACCAGGCTGAACATGGTAACATCGATTATCTACATAAAAGTGAACGTTTCCACGAAGAAACAGGTAGATTTCGTATGCATTATGGCGATGATAGATCGTTTCCAGCTTATACGTCGTTACGCTGTGCAGATATAAGAGCTCAGGCTGGATGGGATCATAAAAACACTCAGAGGATCCACTCATGAAGTACCTCCCGTCATTTCACGCAATAAATAGAGCGGTTAACGCAATGAAATTGTACTCAGCTTACCTTAAAATGTAATCATCCTATCATGATACCTTTTGTATTGCAAACGCTTTCTTGTAAAAAGAACAACTAAAAACGATTATAGGGGGATTCTTTTGATGAATCATCATTCTACACCACATGCTGGTGAGCAAAAGCAAGACCAAGCTGCCAATCTGGAGCGTATTCCAGGGGAGATTGGAAAGCTTCGTCCCAACGGTAACCCTTTGGTGGCCCACAAATTCGGAGCGGATCCCTATGCTTTAGTATTTAACAATCGAGTCTACTTATATATGACTAGTGATAAGCTGGAATATGATAAGGACGGTCTTCCTCAGAAAAACAGCTACAGTTCAATCAACCGGATTACGGTCATTTCTTCGGATGACTTAATCAACTGGACCGATCATGGAGAGATCAGAGTGGCTGGACCTCAAGGCGCAGCAACATGGGCTTCACAATCCTGGGCCCCGGCAGCTGCTCATCGAATCTTGGATGGAAAGGACTGTTTCTTTCTTTATTTCGCCAACAATGCCAGTGGAATAGGTGTACTGTCTGCGCCCACACCTGTAGGTCCATGGATAGACCCTATAGGAAAAGCACTTATTACAAGAGAGACTCCGGGAGTAGAGGAAGTAACCTGGTTATTCGATCCGGCTGTCATTGTAGATGATGATCATCAGGCCTACATCTATTTCGGTGGTGGTATTCCACAGGGGAAAGCAGAAAGACCGGATACGGCAAGAGTGATGCGATTGGGAGACGATATGATCAGCGTTGTTGGCAAAGCGAAGGTTATTCAGGCGCCTTATATGTTTGAAGATTCAGGGATACATAAATATAATAATAGTTACTACTTTACGTATTGTTCCAATTTTATTGAGGGTGATCGGCCAGATGACAGCCCACCACCTGGTGAGATTGCATATATGACCAGTGTTCAGCCAATGGGGCCATGGACATATCAGGGTACGTTACTCCAGAATCCTGGACACTTTTTTAATATTGGCGGCAACAATCACCATGCTATATTTCAACTATCGGATCAGTGGTACATTGCCTATCATGCCCAGACATTATGCCAAGCCATGAATATCCCAGAAGGTTACCGGTCAACACATCTTAATCGAGTCGAACATGATGAGGCCACGGGTAAGATCAAGAAGGTACATGCCGATTATCAGGGCGTAGATCAAATCAAGTGCTTCGATCCCTATGGGCGGGTAAGCGGTTCGACGATTGGATGGAGTAGCGGAGTATCAACAGAGCAATATTTTGACTCTGGTGAGATGTCTGCATCAGATTCGAATATGATCTCCGCTAAGTTGCATAATGACAGCTGGATAGCTATATCCAAGGTCGACTTTGAAAGTGAAGGGCCTACAAGCTTCACAGCCACGATTGCGAATCAAGGAACCGAAGGTACGTTAGAACTTCGACTTGATCGTACAGACGGACTGTTAATTGGAGAAATCATTGTTCCACCTGTAACCGAATCTCTTCAATGGATGGAACTAACAACTAATGTTACGGGTGCGAAAGGTGTGCAAGACTTGTATATTAAGCTTAAAAGTTCAACAGACAGCCCAACCATCCTTTTAAGAGAATGGAAGTTTAATAGACAAAATGAGGTGTAATTAAAGCATGTATCCGAATCCGATTATTTGGGCCGATTACCCGGATCTTGATGTTATTCGTGTAGATGACACATATTATATGGTCAGTACAACCATGCATATGATGCCGGGATGTGTCATCCTGCGTTCATATGATCTGATCCATTGGGAAGTAGCCACATATGTATACGACACATTGGACGATACACCTGCACAACGGCTGGTGGATGGTCATCACGTTTATAGTAAAGGCATGTGGGCTGCATCACTCCGCTATCATCAAGGAATGTTCTATGTGATCTTTGTTGCGAATGATACCCGTAAGACATACTTGTATACGTCGACCTCCATCTCGGGAGTATGGAAGAAACAGATCGTGGAAGGGTTTTACCATGATTGCTCCTTATTTTTTGACGATGATGAACGAGCATATCTCGTGTACGGTAATACCGAGATCTATCTGACCGAATTAAGCTCTGATCTGTCCGGGCCCAAACCTGGTGGAGTGCATCGCTTGATTGTAAAAGACGAGCAGCCTCATCACCTTGGTTATGAAGGAGCACATTTTTACAAGATCAATGGTAAATATATTGTGTTCCTGATTCATATCACGAAAGCTTCCGGACGTAGAACACAGGCGTTTTATATGGCAGACTCTCTGGAAGATGTCTTCACTGGTGGAGAAGTATTTAATGACGATATGGATTATTTCAATTCAGGTGTTGCTCAGGGCGGTATCGTGGATACGCCGGATGGAGACTGGTATGCAATGCTGTTTCAGGATCATGGGGCTGTTGGCCGGGTTCCTGTTTTGGTTCCGCTACACTTTGATCAAGGTATACCGGTCTTTGCAAGCAAAGCGCCGAAGCAGATTGATATCCCGAGCACGAGACCAGAGCACCGTTATAACCCGTTAGTGGGTAGCGACAGTTTCAATTATGAACCCGAGGAAGATGGAAGCATCCGCCTCCGTGATTTTTGGCAATGGAATCATACACCTAATCATGAACTTTGGTCCGTGACAGAGAAATCGGGGGTGTATCGTGTTCGAACGGGACAGATCAGCCCAAATCTGACGTTTGCGGTCAACACACTAACCCAGCGTTCAATGGGGCCCGCTTGCGAAGCAATAGTTACGCTTGACGGCAGTCGGCTGAATGATGGGGACTATGCCGGGTTGTGCTTTCTAATCGGTTCGTACGGTATGATCGCTCTCACGAAGCAGGATAACAAGTTTTACTTGGTCATGCATGCCAGAGATAGTGAGGATTCCACCATATTTGGTAATCTGATCGACCAGAAGCCAGCCACTGAACATGAACGTATCCCGGTATCAGATTCAGTAGTTAAACTAAAAGCATTCGGAAATTTTGAGAACAATCTGGATGAGTGCTCTTTTGCCTATTTCGATGGAACTGAATGGAGAGATATAGGGATTGTCCACAAAATGATATATAAACTGGATCATTTTATGGGTTGTCGAACGGGGTTGTTTGTATATTCAACTGAAATAGCTGGAGGAACAGCTGACTTTTCGAATTTCGAATATCGCGTAATTAATCCTGATGAGAAACAATAAAGATACGAAAAGCCGCCCAATGGCGGCTTTTCGTATTCAATGAGTATAAGTTGTTGTACAATAATATGGATTAAAGTTGACAGAGAGAAGAGAGTTGTTCAAACCGAACTGGGGGCATGTCGTCATGTATAAGAGATGTCTGGACATAACAAGATGGACCTTCATTCTGTTCCTTGCTGTATCCATACCAGCAGGTCATACCGAAGGTAATACCAAACAACATCATCCGCAGCAAGATGGGCAGCAGATTCAACTTCCCGCTACGTTTGAGAGGTATTCTCCTCCCATCGTGGTCTCTTTTGTCAGGGAAACGGGAGATGACCTTGAGCGCATGATTAGTCAGTTACCTGGTGAGACGATACTGGATAATCGCTGGACTCGTTTGTACGAGAAAGAGCTAGGTATTCAAATTCACTATGACTGGACTGCTAAGGGAGATGTATACAATCAGAAGTTGGGTGTATCCCTTGCTGCAGGACGTTTTCCAGATGTGGTGAAAGTTAATCCATATCAACTTAGACAACTGAGCAACGCTGGAATGATCGAAGATTTAACCCATGTGTACCAAGAGTATGCTTCCCCACTTACAAAGAGTATATTGGAGGCGGAGGGAAGAGGCGCATTTGATGCGGCAACCATTGATGGCAAACTCATGGCTATTCCCGAATCATCTTCCTCCATTGAGACAGCGCAGTACCTGTGGATTAGAACCGATTGGTTGGAGCAACTGGGGCTACGGCCGCCTGAAACGATAGAAGAGCTTCTCCAGGTTTCGAAAGCGTTTACAGAGGAGGACCCCGACGGGAACGGAGAGCATGATACATACGGACTTGCGCTAACGAACCATCTATGGGATCCAGTTATGGGAGCTGCAGGGTTCATGTCCGGCTACGGTGCCTACCCTAATATATGGGTTAAAGATGCAGAAGGAAACCTCACTTATGGAGGTATACAGCCTGAAGTTCGGGAGGCTCTGAAAGTACTGCAAACGTTGTATCGTGAAGGCCAACTTGATCCGGATTTTGGTTATAAAAGTGGAAACAAGGCGTTTCGTCTAGTTCAAGATGGAAAAATAGGGATGCTTTACGGCGAACAGTGGACATCCTTTATGCTTCAGAGCACCCGTGATACAGATACAGGTATAGATGTAGAATGGCAGGCATATCCGATTGTTGCCAAGTCGGACCGGAGTCTGTTCGTACCGCTACGTTCCAACACTGGGCAATACTTTGCTGTAAAAAAAGGCTTCTCTAATCCGGAAGTTGTTGTAAAGCTCATGAATCTGCATCTGGACATCAACTGGGGGGATCAGGCACAGTATGAAACATACTACAATGACGACTCCCGAGCTGTGTGGATGCTTTCACCAGTAACTCCTTTTCCCGGTAATAAAAATATAGATGCATACAAACAAATTCGGGATGCCAGAAGTACAGGAGACTTCTCGGCTCTGCAGAATGAAGCTCTCGCCATTCACAAACGCATTGTGGCCTATGAATTGGAAGATGTAGAGAGCGGCTGGGGTTGGAAACAAACCTATGGGCCTTCGGGTGCTTTTAGCATTGCAGATTCTTACGAGAAGAACGGCCAACTTCTCTATGATCAATTCACGGGCGGAATTACGGACACGATGGTTGATCGACAAATTATTCTTCGGGATCTTCAGCTTGAAGCCTATATGAACATTATTCTAGGCAGGTCGATAGATGAGTTTGATCAATTCGTTGAGAACTGGCGCAAGCTGGGGGGAGATCAGATCACATCGGAGGTTAACGCGTGGTTTCGCGCCAGCAAGCCAAAGGAGCGCTAATGTTCACTTTATTTTTACAAGGAACCCACTCAGCCTTTGGCATTGGAGGTGAATATATTGATCAAGATCCCTGCTAAATCATGGTTTAACAGTATATTTGCGCGATTAATAATCACCTATCTGGTATTTGTGCTCCCCCTTATTCTTCTTGGCGTGTATCTGTATCATTGGAGTTATGACAATGCAAGTCAGGAAATATCGTTGTCAACGGAAAGACGGTTGAACCAATATGTGGTGGAATTGAACAGAGAGATAGAATGGATGGAATTACAGCAGTTTGATATCGTTGAGGATCGAAAACTCAATCGTCTAGCCATTCTCTGGGACATGATGGATCAGGTTGAGCGGCGTGATACATTAAATTACCTGACTGAACGACTCGCTTCATTCAAGAATAGCACTGCTTATATCAAAAACGTTCATGTACATATCCCTTCTGTTGGCAAAAGTATATCCGCGATCCAAGGCATCGATGATTTCGATAAAAGTTCTTATCTATATTTCAGTTCAGGCATGCAAGGAAAAGGTACACGTTTCACGGTGAAAGAGGACGCCTTGAACTTAAGTGCCGTCAGGCTGACAGGCACGAGAGGAGAACCCCCGCTTTTTGTCATTCAGGTGGAGCTGGATACATACCATTTTCAGAATGAACTCACACGGCTTAATTTGTACCCGGAGAGTTCAACGTTTCTGATTGAGGACAAAACGGGGCATGCCATCACAGATAAACAACAAGCTAGTGTTATTCTCGCGAATTACCGTGAGCACAGTGTAAAGGGTACACTTGATGGCTTTCGGATGAAGGTGGGGGACACCATGTACCATGTTAGTCAGTTGCATATGGACTCCCTGGGCTTATCCGTAGCTACATATCTACCCGAGGCAATTGTTACCAAGCCACTTAGCAAGTTCTATCATTGGGCTTGGCTGTTTGCAATTACATCATTTGTTGCCATCACGGCGTATCTCTATTCAAGTTACAAGTTGATTCATATCCCGTTGCTGTTGTTGGTGAAAAGATTCAAAAAAATGGAGGGAGGCATGCTCGATGTCCCCATTGCGCATAACCGAAAGGATGAATTTGGCTTCCTCTACACCCGCTTCAATCTAATGATTGAAAATCTTCAATCCCTTATCGATCGAGATTTTAAGAAAACATTGATGATGCAGCGGGCCGAGTTGAAACAGCTTCAATCGCAGATTAATCCTCATTTTCTGTACAATAGCTTCTTTATTCTGAATTCACTGGCAAGGACAGGAGAAACCGAACGTATTGAGCAATTCACGAACATGCTTGGAGAGTATTTCAGGTTCATTACGCGGAATGAAACAGACCATGTGAAGTTGAAAGTGGAAGTTGAGCATTCACGAATCTATACAGAGATTCAACAATTACGATTCTCCAGACGAATCAAAGTTGATTTTGGGCCACTACCTGCTGAGATGGAACATATTAAAGTTCCCAGACTCATTATTCAACCTATTATTGAGAATGCCTACGAACACAGCCTTGAAAAGAATACGGACTCCGGTCTTCTAATTATTGGGTTTAATATGGAAGGTTCATATGCCGAGATCACCGTAGAGGATAATGGAAATGAGTTGGAAGAGCAACACATTCAAACTCTTCAACAACGTTTGCATAAGGACGGAGGTACAGACGAAATGACCGCGTTAATAAATATTCATCGACGTTTGGTCCTGACGTATGGAGAAGGAAGTGGCCTTTTCCTATCCAGAAGTGAACTGCAAGGGTTAAAAGTCACAATTCGAATCCAGTGGAAAGAGGGGGAAAACGAATGTATCGACTTTTGATTGTAGATGACGAGGAGATTATTACGGATAGTCTCTATGAAACGTTCGCCAGACATATACCCGAACAGCTTGATGTATGTAAGGCCTACTCTGCAACAGAAGCATTGTCCTGGATGCAACGGTCGAGAATTGACATTGTTCTAACGGACATCCGTATGCCGGGCATGAGTGGGTTGGAACTGACAGAGCGGATTCAAGCCAGTTGGCCGAATTGTCGCGTCATTTTTCTGACAGGACATAGCGATTTTGATTATGCATATCAAGCTTTTCAGATGGCTAATGTGCGTTACTTGCTCAAAACGGAAGGTTATGACAAGGTGATGTCTGTTGTAGAAGATGTGATGGAAGAGATCCGGCAAAGTCACAGCATGGTCGAGTTGTTGGAACATTCTCATAAAGTCAATTCGCAGCTTGCACTGATACAGCAAAAAGAGTATTTGCGGAAGTTACTTCAAGACTGTACGGCGGTTATAGATTCTACTATGGATATGCAGGACGAATTATTCAAACGAGATATAAGATTACAGAACAACTCACCTGTGTATCTCATACTGGGTCGGTTCAATAATTTGCCAGAAAAAGGTTCGGACCTCACACAAGTCCAAGAATCTGTGCGCATTATCGGCTCTTCTCTGATGAATGAGCGTACAGTGTGCGCAAGTGTAACGGACCATTATGGGGATACGATCTGGCTGCTTCAGCCGAAGCAGGAGGAAGAGATGACAAATGATAAACTTGTGCGATTTCTAGAAGGTACACTGGAACTGGTACAGGAAGCATGCATGGTCTCACTCGGCGTATCCATTGCTTTTTCATTAAGTAGTCGCAGTTGCAATTGGTCCGAGTTAACCAAACAATATGAACGTCTGAGATTACTCCAGTGGATGAAAATTGGGGATGGTGTATCCATGGTACTCACGGATCATCGTAATGATCTCTCATCTGATGTACCCAAAGAATCCATGCGGATCTCAAACCGGATCGAGATTATGTCAGGATATTTGGAAACGGGACGAATTCAGCCATTTTACGATATATTTGAGGAGCTTGCAGGAGAACTGCTACAACAGGAAATTACGATGGAACGTGCCATGGAGACATACTACAATCTGGCATTATTATTGCATTCAACGATCAATCGTTGGGGTCTTCAACAGAAAATCCCGGATCAACGAAGCTTGCTGCACTTAGGGGAGTATACCTGCATGAAGGATGCAGTACAATTTCTATATCGTGCTGCTGATGAATTAGTCCGCTACAAAAGATCAAATGAACAGGAACGCGCTAACGTTGTCATTCATTCCTTATGCAGTTACGTCAAGGAGAACCTGGAGAAAGATCTCTCTCTGGTGAGACTGGCAGAACTCCATCATTTTAATCCATCCTATCTGTCGCGATTCTTTAAGCAGGAAATGGGAATAAACGTGTCAGAGTTCATTGACGACTGCCGAATACGGAAAGCCAAAGAATTGCTTCAGAACACAAATCTTATGGTGCGTGAGGTCGCACTTCAAGTGGGGTACGAGGCTGCCCATTCATTTACCCGACTTTTTAAGAAAATAACGGGAATGACTCCCCAAGAATACCGGGAATCCCTGTTGGTACGTTAACGGTAAATACTCTGGAATTGACCAAACCCAAACAACCACAAAAAAACGCAGGAAGTAGAATACATCCTGCGTTTTTTTGTGGTTATTATCCAATTGATAAACAAACCGATTCGGCGATCCACCTTTAGGCCGTGTGGATTTTTTGTCTTCTATAAGCATTGGGACTCGATCCGGCATACGCTTTGAACTTTTTATAGAACCAATCAATATCCTTATAACCTACCTCAATAGCAATCTCATATATTCGCAGATTCGTGGAAGACAACAACTGCTGTGCCTTTTCCATACGTTGCTGGAGCATATAATCATTGAAAGACATCTTCTCTTCCAGCTTGAACTTCTGTCCAAGGTACGCACAGTTAAAATGAAGCATGTCAGAGATCTTCTTCAGCGTGATTTCATCACTCAGATGATCCCGTACATAGGCCTTAACGATACGAATAACATGACTGGAGTGCATGGGTTTACCGTTCATTTGAACGGGTGTTTTGAAGAACGACGACGTTTTGTGTGCCGGGTCGGTTTCAAGGTGGGATCTAAGTCCATGCAGACTGTTAAGTAAAGAAGAAGGACTAACAGGATACGGGAGATAATCATTTACCTGATACGTCAGGGCTTTGCGTACAAACCTGAAGTGATCTCTTCCACCCATCAGGAGGATAGGTATCTGACTTTTTTTTCGAATGTCATTGCATAACCAGAGCCCCGCGGTATCAAACCTCTCTGTATGTACCATAACAAGGGAAAAGTCTCGTTCTGACAATGCGGTCAAAGCCTCGGCCGATGAGAACACACAATTTGCGATAGTATATTGAGCTTTGCTCCGTAGCAACATCTGTTGCAACTCTCCGCACAAACGACGGCTGAAATCCACAAGTAAAATATCATACATGAAGCAATACCTCACCTTCTGCTGAATTGTAATGCGCTAGATTAACTGAAATTTGACTTAATTTCATTATGGTAATAAAAGAAAGCGCATACAATGTGCATATTTTTGTAGACAGTGCATTTCTTTACCAATTAAAACCTATAATGCACTTTGCTCGTGCAAAATTACGCAAATCTATATTCAGCCCGGGTAAACATCTGTATTTCGGCAGGTTGTTTGCGCTTTCATTTGAACGATACACTGTGATAGCAAACGACAATCAGGGGGGAAGACGATGAGAAAACACAAGTTCATGCTACTGAGCCTGGTATTTGCGGTCTTATTGGTGATTGCTGCATGCAGTTCTGCACCTACCGCTCAACCCGAGCCGGAAAAGACAACACCACAGGAGGAACAAAAACCCGCGGAAACCGAGCCAAAGAATGAAAACTCCACGCCAGAAATGGACTTTGACATGGGTGGCAGAACGATCAAGGTTGTTGCTTGGTGGGACATGGAAATACAGGGGAACAACCCGGACAACATTCAACGCCTTGAGAATCTCGAAGCGCTGAAGAAAAAACACAACTTTAATATTGAATATGTTTCCATCGATTTTGGTGAATATCAGGAAAAAGTAGTTGCTTCCCTGATGGCCGGTGAACCGCTTGGCGATCTGGTGAGACTGGGCAAAAACTATGCCATTCCGGCATTGACCAAACAGGATCTGTTATGGCCGGTGGATGATTATATTAAAAACGACAAGGTATTCAACCAGAAAACAACCAAGGAATACATGCAGTATGAAGGCAAAGGTTACGGCTTTACCGAGGACCAGTCCTCGTTTATCAACGGGATTTTCTATAATCGCACACTCATGCAAGAGCTCGGCTTGAAGCCACTTCAGGAGTATGTGGATGCCGATGAATGGAACTGGGATACGTTCATCAGTGTTGCCAAGCAAGCAAACAAGGATAGAAACAATGATGGCAAGCTGGACACTTGGGGACTCGCTCAAACGGGCTTGCTGGAACCGATTCTGTATTCCAACGAGGCTTCTCTGACCAAAGAGGATAAGCAGAACCTGGAAGATCCAAAAACGAAAGAAGCGTTGAACTTCCTGTCCAAACTGGCTACCGAGAAGGTCGGTAGAGCTTCTGAGGGCGGAGATTGGACAGAGCCATCCACGTTCTTCCGTCAAGGCAACACCTTGATGTATTCAGGTGCCATGTACGAAGTTGAAGGTATTATGACGGATATGAAGGACTACGATATTGGTTTTGTACCGTTTCCAAAAGGTCCAAGTGCAACAGCGTATCACTCCGGTGAGTCACGTTACCAAGCTATAACGATTCCAAAAGCAGTAGAGAATCCGGAACAACTGATGTACATCTGGGAGAAAATTAATGAGATCGAATCGATCTATGAGTATCCGGGACAATCCACACTGGAGACACATCTGACCGATGAAGCAGATATCAACAACGCCAGAGAGGTTGCGGAAGGTATGTTGGTTCTCGACCATAACACATTCCCGTCCTTGCCGTTCTGGGATTTTGATGGGGAACTCAAAGAAGGGGTATCCGTATCTACGCTGATCGAGAAATACAAGGCTCCTTTCCAGGCTGCGATTGATGAGGTTTACAAATAAGTATCACGTTACACGGGCAGAACGCACCAGTGAAGGTGCGGTCTGTCCGGGTTAGTCAATCGTTCAGTTCTCTCAACGCTTACAGGAAAGGGGATACATTCAAACATGCGGTCACGTAAGAAAAAGGGACTAATCCTGGTGCTTGTCCTGGCCTTGGTGCTCTCCATATGGACACTATATCCATCGCGGGATCGTAATCCGGGAACGGTACATGCGCTTGAGGACTTTGAGGCGGTATCGGGAACCGAGGATTCATTCAGTTATGAGCATTATCTGACTGCTCATGACAATACGGCCAAACCGGATGAAATTGTACGCATCGAAGGCGAATCTTATGTTCAGGCAGAGGATGGGGAATTTGAGGTTGTGCAAGGGTACGCCGGATTAGACGGAAATGCCGTAATTACGCCGGAAACTGGAACCATTCGCTGGGATGTTCCCGTTCAAGTGAGCGGTTTGTACAACATTCGCATTCACTATTATCCCGTAGAAGGCAAAAGCTCCGGGATCGAACGCAGGCTTGAGCTTAATGGTAAGGTCCCGTTCAGAGGGGCCGATATTCTTCTGTTTGACAGGGTATGGGGGAATCGCGAGGATAACGTCCGGCAGGACGATCGTGGCAACGAGCTTAGACCAAGACAAGTGGAGCAGCCCGAATGGCAACTGACTTCCTTCAAGGACAGCGCAGGGTACTTCGAGGAACCGTTTCAGTTTTATTTTGAAAAAGGCAGTCAGAAGTTATCGCTCACTTCATTAAGAGAAAGCATGGCGATCGATTATATCGAGCTGTACCAAGAAAGCGAAGTTCCTTCCTATGCAGAGCTGGAGCAAACCTATGCCTCACTCGGCTTGAAACAATCGGCTCCTGTCATGCTGAAAGTTCAGGGGGAGGAAGCTGTTAGCAAATCATCTCCTACACTGGCACCAATCTCGGACCGATCAAGTCCTTCACTCGAGCCTTATAATGTATCGAAAATTCGGATGAACGCCATCGGGGGCATTAACTGGAAACTGCCGGGCGAATGGATTGAATGGGAAATTGACGTGCCTGAAGACGGACTGTATCAACTGGCGCTTAAGGTGAAACAGGATCAATTGCGTGGCATCTATGCCACCCGCAGTCTGACGATTAACGGCGAAGTTCCGTTTAAGGAAATGAAACGCATTCGATTTAACTACAGCCCGGCCTGGCAAACTCAGGTCTTGGGTTCGGGAGAAGATCAGCCATATCAGTTTCATCTGGAAAAAGGGAAACATCGAATCCGAATGACGGTTACACTTGGCGACATCGCTCCGCTGCTTCGGACCGTGGAATCCAGCGTGCTGGAACTGAATGAGATGTATCGCAAAATATTAATGATCACCTCCAACAGTCCGGACCCACTACGGGATTACCAGCTGGAACGGCGTATTCCGGAGATGACGGAGGTGTTTGAACGACAAGCTGACACCTTGCGTTCCGTTGCAGATTACCTGGAAAAGGCCACGGGTGAGCAAAGTGACAAAGTGGCCGTACTGCACGCTATGGTATTGCAGCTTGAAGATATGGCGGCCAGACCAGAGACGGTTCCCAAACGGCTGGATACGTTCAAAATTAACGTAGGTGGTCTCGGCACATGGATTCTATCGGTACGTGAACAGCCGATTACGTTGGATTACCTTGTTGTATCTCCGCCGGGTGAATCGTTGCCCAAAGCGGAAGCGAGCACCGTCCAGCAGGTGAAGCACGAACTGGGCGCATATGTTGCCTCGTATACCGAAGATTACGACAGCATTGGTAACGTGGAACAAAAGAAGGATGCCATCACCGTATGGATCACAACCGGACGAGATCAGGCCCAAGTACTGAAAGGCATGATCGACGATTCGTTTACCCCGGATACGGATGTGTCCGTGCAGTTACGTCTCGTTCCGCCGAATATTTTGCTGCCCGCAACACTCTCGGGGGAAGGACCGGATGTAGCCATGCAGATGGGCGAAGACATTCCGGTGAACTATGCGATGAGGAATGCAACAGCGGATCTGAGCCAGTTCCCCGATTTCGAGGAAATTTCGGGCAGGTTCCGTGAAAGCGGATTGACGCCTTACCGCTACAACGACGGGGTATATGCCCTTCCGGAGCAACAGCATTTTCCAATGCTCTTTTACCGCAAAGATATTCTGAATGAACTGGGCCTCGAACCGCCGAAAACGTGGCAAGACGTATATAACGCCATCGCTGTGCTGCAGAAGCATAACATGGAGTTTTATCTGCCTATAGAAGATACGCTGAACAATGCCAACCTGGTTCCGAATTCAACCTTTGCGATGTTGTTATATCAGAATGACGGAACGTTCTACACCGAAGACCAGAAGAAAAGTGCACTGGATTCGGAGATTTCAATGGACGCGTTCAAACGCTGGACGCAATTTTATACCAATTACAAGTTTCCGCTCAAAGCCGATTTTCCGAACCGCTTCCGTACAGGGGAAATGCCGATCGGAATTGCTGATTACACCACGTATAACATGCTGACGGTTATGGCTCCGGAAATCCGCAATCTCTGGGACTTTACGATTGTTCCGGGTACACAGCTTCCGGATGGGTCCATACGGCATGAAGTGGCCAGCGCTACGAGCGCGGTGATGATGCTCGAAAATGCTGACAACAAGGAAGCGGCGTGGAAGTTCATGAAGTGGTGGACTGCTGAGCAGACCCAGATTGAATATGGGAGAGAAATGGAAGGTCTTATGGGAGCGGCTGCCCGTTACCCGACGGCCAATATCGAAGCCTTGAAGCAATTGCCTTGGCCTGTGAAGGATTATCAAAATCTCGAGAAACAATGGGAATGGGTACAGGGAATCCCACAGCTTCCTGGAGGTTATTTCACGGGACGACATCTGGACAACGCCTTCCGCAAAGTGGTCAATGCTAATGAAAATCCGCGTGAAGCCTTATCGGATTATGTCTTGTACATTGATGATGAAATAGAGTTGAAACGCAAGGAATTTAATCTGAAATAGAGGAAAGGGAGGGTAACGGTTGCAAGCTAAAACTACCAAGACAGCCGCCGCTCCTGCCGTCCATACCCGCCAGGTCGGCTGGTGGTCCCTATTGAAGCGGGATCTGTATCTCAGCAGGCATTATTACGTATTGATGGCACCGTTTATGCTGATTTTTTTCATGTTTACTGTCATTCCGGTCGGCATTTCACTCGGGCTCAGCTTTTTTCACTTCAATATGCTGGAGCTGCCGCGATTTGTCGGCTGGCAGAACTATTCCCGGCTTTTCCTGAACGATGACGTATTTCTGATCGCGCTCAAAAACACGCTGCTTTTTGCCGTAATTACAGGCCCTCTCAGTTATATAGCCTGCTTTTTGTTTGCGTGGATCATCAATGAGCTGTCTCCTAAAATTCGGGCGGTCATGACGCTGGTTTTCTATGCCCCATCCATATCGGGCAACGTCTTTTTCATCTGGCTGATCATCTTCTCGGGTGACAGCTACGGGTATATGAACGGATTCCTGATGCGCCTTGGCGTCGTACTGGAACCGATCCAATGGCTCGCAGACGAGAAGTATGTACTGGCAATCGTCATTATTGTACAGCTGTGGCTGAGCCTGGGAACCAGCTTCCTGGCCTTTATTGCAGGACTGCAAACCATTGATCGTTCTTTGGTTGAAGCAGGAACCGTAGACGGGATCAAAAACCGCTGGCAGGAGCTCTGGTACATCACCTTGCCTTCGATGAGACCGCAGCTGATGTTTGGTGCGGTAATGCAGATTACCGCTTCCTTCGCCGTAGCTGAGATCTCCATCGCACTGGCAGGTTTCCCGAGCGTAAACTATGCGGCACACACAGTTGTCACACATCTGATGGACTTCGGAACCATTCGTTTCGAGATGGGCTATGCCTCGGCCATCGCAACGGTTCTGTTTGCCCTGATGCTGGGTACAAACGTTTTCACGCAAAAAATGCTTAGAAAGATAGGTGAATGACGATGACCAGCAAAGTACGTGCCGTGTTTGGCATGCCAAAAAGGCTTAATCGGTCATTTACCGTCAGCCTGATGTTATTTGCATTGCTGGGCGTGTTCGGCTCCTTTATGGTGCTTCCGCTCATCTATGCTGTCAACAATGCATTCAAGCCGCTGGATGAGCTGTTTATTTTCCCGCCGCGCTTCTGGGTGAACAATCCGACAACGGAGAATTTTGCCGATCTGATCAATCTCATGGGCAATTCGTGGGTGCCGTTATCCCGCTATATTGCCAACACATTGCTCATTACGATACTTGGCACAGCGGGACATATTCTTCTTGCATCTGCAGCGGCTTATCCGCTGGCGAAGTATCGTTTTCCGGGTTCCAAAGTGTTGTTCACCATTGTCATTCTGTCCCTGATGTTCTCGCCGCATGTTACGGCGATTCCGAACTACATGGTCATGTCCTGGCTTGGCTGGATTAACACTCATGCGTCCATTATTGTGCCATCACTTGCGTTCTCGCTGGGACTTTTCCTGATGAAACAGTTCATGGAGCAGATTCCCGATGCTTTGCTGGAGGCAGCCAAAATCGACGGAGCCAATGAATACCGGATATTCTGGAGCATCGTGATGCCCAATGTGAAGCCGGCATGGCTCACGCTCATGATCCTGCAGTTTCCAGCGTTATGGGGAACGGATGGCGGGAGTTTCATTTACAGTGAAAATCTCAAAACGCTGCATTATGCGCTCAGTCAGATTGTGCAGGGAGGGATTGCAAGAGCTGGTGTAGGTGCGGCTGTTGCTTTGCTGCTGATGATCGTACCGATCACTCTGTTTATCATCTCTCAGAGCAGTGTTATGCAGACGATGGCCACTTCGGGCATGAAAGAGTAGAAAGGAGGCAGCGAGGTGCGGAGAAGCACATGGAAAAAACGTAAATCGATCATCATGGGCATGATCTGCCTCCTGTTGTTCGTTCAAGAGGCGCCCTATGTGAGTGCAGACGGTAAAACGGATGCGTATCATTATTCCTTCTGGGGTGACGCAGTTCCTTCACCCGCGGCATATGAGGCAACAACCATTATCACCGGCAAGAAGTTGAACACAACTCCTATGAAAGAGCCAAGCGACATGCATGTTACCGCCAATCAGCACGTCTTTGTGCTCGATTCGGGCAATGGCCGCATCATTGAGATGGATCGCAACTTCAAGCTGGTACGGACGATTGATTCATTTGAGCAGGAAGGCAAGGAAGATCATTTTAAAAATCCACAGGGATTGTACGTCACGGAAAAAGGCCATCTGCTGGTCGCTGATTCGGATAATCACCGGGTGGTGCATCTGGATGAACAGGGGAAGCTGGTCAAGATCGTGTCTGAACCAAAATCGGATCTGTTAAAAGAAGACTTCCAGTTTAAACCGATGCGGATTGTTATGGACAAAGGGGAGCGTATCTACGTCATGGCCGAAGGCGTATTTGATGGATTCATGGAGTTCAGCGCCGATGGTACGTTCTCTTCCTTCATTGGAGCGAACAGAGTTCAGGTGGACCCGGTGGAGTATCTGTGGAAACGGTTTGCAACACGGGAGCAGCGGAGCCAGATGGTGATGTTCACTCCAACGGAATTTACCAATCTGGATATGGATGAAGAGGGCTTCATCTACGCCACTAGCGGGGATCGTGGCAAAGATCCGGTCAAGAAGCTGAATGCCCAGGGTACAGACATTTTGCGCAGAGAAGGCTATCAGACTCCGCAGGGTGATTTGCTGTATACCCAAGAAGCAGGGCCATCCCGCCTGATTGATGTGGATGTGGGTGACAGTGACATGTATTCCGTACTGGATTCCAGCAAGGGCCGAATCTTTACCTACAATGGAGACGGATATCTGCTCCATATTTATGGGGGCATCGGGAACCGGCTGGGCCAGTTTAATACACCTGTTGCCCTGGAACGTGCGGGAGACCGGATGTTAGTTCTGGATAAAGCGCTGGGTGAAATCACCGTCTTTCAAACAACTGAATACGGACGTACACTCCACGAAGCGGTGCGCAGCTATTATAACGGTGATGAAGATCAATCTTCGGTGCTGTTTGCCCAAGCTGCCGAGATGAACGCTAACTTGGAATATGCGTATGCGGGAATTGGCAAAGCATTGCTTCGTCAGAAGGAATACGCCGAGTCTGCGAAATATTTCAAGCGCAGCATGGAGCCCAAAGGGTATTCCAAAGCTTTTCTTTTGTACCGCAAAGAGCTGATGCGTGAGCATTTTTCATGGATGATGTCCGGTATATTCCTGGCTGTCGCTGCGATTGTCACCGTCATCATCGTTCGCAGGCAGAAAAGGAGGACTACGAATGCAGGCATCAAGTAAGCAACTATACCAGTACCCGCTGCATCTGATTTTTCATCCGTTTGACGGATACTGGGAATTGAAGTATGAACGGAACCAGAGAAACTCACTGCTGATTGCTTTCATGATCCTGGTGCTTCTGGTCATCACCAAAATTTTGCATGCCCAGTACAGCGGTTTTCTCATTAATCTCAGTAATCCAAAGTACCTGAACAGTCTGCTCGAAATGTTATATGTCATTATACCGGTACTGTTTTGGTGTGTGGCTAACTGGTCGTTAACCACATTGATGGACGGGGAAGGCAAGTTCTCCGAGATTTTCATGTCAACGTGCTTTGCACTGGTACCGTTGTTACTCATTCATTTTCCATGGATCTGGCTGAGTCTTGTGATCTCTGCGCAGGAAACTGCCTTTTATTATTTCTCCAATGCACTCGCCGTTGTATGGACGGTATATCTGTTATTTGTGGGGAATATGACGGTTCATCAGTACACACCAGCCAAAACGGTGCTCACGATGCTGCTGACACTTGTAGCGATGGCGTTTATGGCATTTCTGTGCCTGTTATTCTTCAGTCTTGTACAGCAGATTGTATCGTTTGTCGTAACCATCTATCAGGAATTAGTGCTTCGGGGCTAAGGGAGGAGGAATTTGTTATGAATTATACCGTAGCCAAAAAAATAACAGGAATGCTGCTCGCGGGCAGTCTGCTTCTTGGCGGTTGTCAATTCTCGCCAACACCGCTCGCTCACGAGACAGTGACTGCCGCTGATCAGACGGACTTTCCCTCCCTGCCTCCCGGAGAGAAACTGAAATCATCGTTCAGCGATGTCCGCCTTCCCGGCATGGTAGGTATTGCGCAGAATGCTGCGCTGCAGTTGTTCATTAACGAAGAGACTGCCGAAATTGCAGTGATTCACACGCAGAGCGGCCAGATCTGGCGCAGCAATCCTGCAGATCGTGAGCAGGATGGGGTTGCTGCCGGGATAAACAAAGACCTTTTGTCATCACAGACGAAGCTCAGCTTCTTCAACAGCCTCGGACAGAGCAGCACCGTGAATTCCTTCACGGATAGTGTTGCACACAAGCAGATAAGCTACGAGGTGCTGCCAAGCGGCGTGCGGGTCCACTACCAGTTTGGAAGCACTGAGCGATCCATAGAAGACTTGCCGATGAAGATCAGCAAGGAGCGATTCGAACAAAGGCTGCTTGCACAGCTAGACAAGGCCGGGCAACGGGCCTTGAAGGTCGGCTATGCGGAAGACAAGGATGAAGGCGCTTACGTCCGGATTGATAAGGCGATGCAAGGATTGCAATTGTCCCGGGCCTTGAAGGCTTTTGACACAGCCGGTTACACATCGGAGGATCTGGCTCAGGATCATGCCGAGTTTGGCATTGAAGAGGAACGAAGTGGACCACGGCTGTTTATGCTTACGATGGAATATGAGCTGGATGGAGAGGATCTGCTCGTGCGTGTTCCGTCCTCAGGCATTCATTTTCCGGAGGAATATCCGATCAACAGCATATCTGTAATGGATTACTTCGGGGCCGGGGGTTCAGAAGAAGAGGGCTCCATACTGGTGCCGGACGGTTCGGGAGCGTTGATCCATTTTAACAATGGCAAGCTGCAGTATCCTGCCTATCAACAAGATATATACGGACCGGATATGACCATGAAACTACGGGAAGCAAGTTCGAATGAAGCCAGAGCCAGGTTGCCGGTATTTGGACTGATTCGGAAAGAGGGAGCTTTCCTGGGCATTATTGAAGAAGGGGATGCCGTTGCAGTTGTGAATGCCGATATCAGCGGCAAACTGAACAGTTACAACAACGTATATCCAAGCTTCTATGTAGTGAATAAGAGCGATGTGACGCTTCAGGCAAGTGATATGGTTCGTACACTTCCGAAATTCCAGAAGAAACCGACCGCGTCTGATTTCGTCGTTCGATATGCTTTTGTCGGGGCGGATAAAGCCTCGTACTCGGGACTTGCATCACTCTATCGGGATTATCTGGTGCAAAACGGCGGACTTCCCGAGCTGAATGCCAGCAAGGAGCAGAGTAACGTTCCCTTTTATCTGCAATTGTTCGGTGGCATGACAACAAGGCAGCATATGCTGGGCATACCGTATGATTCAACGGAGGCTTTGACCACGTTTGATGAAGCCAAAAACATTCTTTCCGCCTTGACGGAGAAGAAGGTATCCAATATTCAGGTGCGCTATGCGGGATGGCTTAACGGCGGACTCCATCATCGACTGCCGGATTCCATCCAAGTAGACGGCGCGGTAGGCGGGAAAAAGGGATTGCGGGAATTCAGCGCATATACACAAGAAGCGGGCATCGGTTTCTATCCCGATATCGCTCTGCTGAATGTGCAATCCAAAAAAGGGTTTAAACCGTCCAAAGAAGCTTCACGCACATTAACTCAGGAACCGGCGGTCTTATATCCGATGAACCAGGCCATACAGCGGCGGGACCGGGATCGTTCACCATCCTATGTGCTTTCGCCCAACATGCTGGAGGACGTGACGGCAGACATGTTAGATGAGTTGAGGTCCCTTCAAAAGGATGGACTGTCACTAAGCCTGAATGATCTGGCAGCTCAGTTAAACAGCGATATGAATCCGAAAAAGCTGGTGGACCGAACCCAAGCGCTTGGCTCCGTGAAGAAGGCACTTGAACAGATCGGACAGCAGTCTGGCTCGCTTGTTGCTGAAGGTGGGAACGCTTATGCCCTGCCGTATGTAACTGGTCTGACAGATGCGCCAATGAAAAGCAGTCGTTTCAAGCTGGAGGATGAAGAGATTCCGTTCTATCAGCTCGTTGTACACGGCAGCATCGGTTATACGGGGACGCCATACAATCTCTCCACATATACCAATGCAAGGCAATATGTGTTGAAGCTGATTGAATATGGAGCCAGTCCTTACTTTGCATGGTTCAATGCGCCAAACCATGTTGTGAAAGAAACGGATTATGATGATCTCTACGCGGCGAATTATGAACAATGGATCGATCTGGCTGCCGAGATCTACAACGAGGTGAACCAGGTGAACCAGCCGTTTGCCGGACGTTCCATGGTGTCCCATGAATCCCTGGAGGAGGGCGTCTTCCGGACAACATATGAAGGTGGCGGGTTCGTAATCGTCAATTATAACGACTTCCCTGTAAAAGTTGACAACGATACAGTGGAAGCCCAAAGCTATGTGACTGGTGGTGAGCAGCTCTGAAGACGCTCCTGAAATGGAAATGGGGAAGTCGTACGTATGCTCAGCAGAAAGCCATGTGGGGCGTAATCTACGTGCTTCCCTGGCTCATTGGTTTTGTGTTGTTTTTCTTCATTCCGCTGTTAGCCTCTCTGCGATACAGCATGAGTACAATTCAGGCTAACGCGGAAGGCATAGCGATTCAGTTCAACGGTGTTGCCAATTATATTCAGGCGCTGACCGTCAATACAAGCTTTAACCGTGCGTTAATTGAGGCGATCACAGACGTGCTCATCAACGTACCGCTTATCGTTATATTCAGTCTGTTCCTTGCCGTCATCCTGAATCAGAAGTTCAGGGGCCGGGCTGTAGCGCGGTCGATCTTTTTCCTGCCCGTTATTCTGGCATCGGGAGTGATTATGACACTGGAGAGCACCAGCCTGATTGAAGCGGTTAATCAGAGTAGCACAGGTGGAAGCTCACTCGGGACATTTGAACTCGAAAATCTGATGGTTAACGCCGGAGTGAGCGATTGGATCGTTACGTATCTGAGCAGCGCCGTAGATCGGATCTATCAGATCGTCAGTCAATCCGGTGTACAGATTTTGATCTTTTTGGCAGGGATCCAGACGATTTCCCCTCAACTGTATGAGGCTTCGAAGATGGAAGGGGCAACGGGTTATGAAGCCTTTTGGAAAATTACGTTCCCAATGGTCAGCCCGCTTATTTTTGTCAATGCGATCTATACAATCATTGATTCGTTTGCCAATAACGCCATGACGGAACTGATCCGGGATACCGGCTTCGTCAAATTTGACTTTGGATTAAGTTCTGCCATGGCATGGGTCTACTTTCTGGCCATTGCCATCATTCTGGTTATCGTAAACATCATTTTCTCGAAGCGAGTCTTCTATCAAGATTAGAAAGGAGGGTGTCCCACGTGACAACATCACGATTATTATCGCTGGAGCATTGGAAAGGCTGGCTGTGGGCCATGATCCGATTCGTTCTGATTACCGGGCTTTCCTTCGTTATCCTGTTTCCCATATTTCAGAAGGTTTCCACATCCATCAAAGCTAAAGGTGATCTGTATTCGGCAGTGGTGGTGTGGATTCCACAGAACTTCTCCATCGACAATTTCAAAGAGGCGATACGCGTAATGGATTACTGGACAACGCTGTTTAATACGTTTGCCCTGTCTGCAACGACTACACTGCTGACTACAGCATCCTGTGCACTTGCAGGTTACGGATTCGCCAGACTGAAATTCAGGGGAAGCAACTGGCTGTTTGCTGGTGTAATTCTGACGATTCTTGTACCGCCAACGACCATTCTCATTCCGGTATACCTGAATCTGAAAAGCTTTGATCTCATGGGGCTTATGACGCTTATAGCCGGCAAACCTGTTAATTTGCTTAATACCTATTGGCCGTTTATTCTGACGGCGATTACGGCCAATTCACTTAAGGCCGGTTTGTACATCTTTATCTTCCGGCAATTCTTCAGAGGTATTCCGAAGGAAGTGGAGGAGGCGGCCTATGTGGACGGCGCGGGCATCGGACGAACATTTTCAAGAATCATGCTGCCCAATGCCATTCCGTCCATGGTAACAGTCATGCTGTTTTCCTTCGTATGGCAGTGGAACGACAGCTTTTATACGACGACTTATCTGACTTCAAGTAAAGTCATGTCGACTCAGTTATCGTCCCTTCCGTATAATCTGGCCCAGCAGGTTACTGACGGTGCAGCTTCCCAAGCCGATCCGTTCTATCTGAGTATGATCCAGGATACAGGAATTCTTCTTGCCATTCTGCCTTTGATCATCATCTATTTGTTTGTGCAACGATATTTCGTAGAGAGTGTAGAGCGTACGGGAATCGTCGGTTAAGTTAAGTTCTTCTGTACATTTGGAGTGGGATCAGACTGGAAGAGGGAGGAGGAACTTCATGCAACATTCCATCTGTGAAAAGGGGGCATGTAACGATCTCATGAACGTCTGCTTACAGCAGAACCGCGATCCTTCCCTGCGCAGGATCCCCCTACTGGTGTGGAACGGGCTGCGGGAGCGGGCGCCGACCTGAGCGATCTGTTTGATCAGAGATACTCTGACGGAGCATACTCGCATTATTGCAAGGCAATATATCAGATCAGGAGGAATTAAAGTGAAGAAGTTCATGACATCTTGTAAACTTGTACTCATTCTGGCTTTATTGATCACAATTGCTCCATGGGGAGGCAGCCGTGCCGAAGCATGGGTGGGCATGCCGATGGGCAAGCTGCACGTAAACGGTAAAAACCTGGTGAACAGCAACAACCAGCCTGTGCTACTGAACGGTTGGCATCAACCCTCAGGTGCCTACTGGACGTATCAGGACAGCAATTATTACCTCAATTTGCACGGCAATAACCGTCATGCAGCTACACTGGCTTATCTGAAAGACATTACCGATACTTTTGCTGACACCAGCGCGAAGTACGGAAGCAATCATGGCTGGAATATGAATCAGGTACGTCTGTTCATCGATCGTCAGGACATGGGAGATGTGGCTGCTGGTACATATAACTTTGCCGGTGTGCAGACCGTTACGCAAAATGTAATTATTCCGTACATTCAATATGCCAAAACAAAAGGTGTCTATGTTGTCCTGGGACTGGACTTCACACTGAAGGATGATCAGGCAACAACACCTGCCAACCTGCAAAAATTCAACGAAATCTGGGGTTATCTCGCTTCACGCCCGGAGATCAAAAGTGCAGACAACGTTCACTTCGAACTGATCAACGAACCGGTGAAATCCTATGCCAATGGACATTGGGGTGGATACAACGGGGAAAATGACTTTGTGGATCACTGGAATGACTTGCGTAATTTCCAAAATTCCATGATTTCAACAATTCGTAGCAAAGGTGCGGACAACGTCATCTGGGCGGCAGGTCTGGGATACAACCAATTTTACAGCTTGACGGCAAGCCATCCATTGACTGATCCGCTCAATAACTATGGATATGCGGTTCACTGGTACCCTGGTTATGGCGCATATGACAACTTCTCTATCCTGCAAGACCAGTGGAATACCAACGTGAAGGCTGCTGCTGACAAATATCCGATTAATATTACCGAGGTAACCTGGTTCAAAAACAAACCTGGCGATTCGGCCTATTGGAACTTGTTTAATGGCAGCAATGAAGGTTTTGGCACCAATACCAAAACGATTTTCAACGCATCAGGCAATGTCAGCATTGCAGCTCATATGAACGGATTCATTCTAAGTGAAGGACCACGAAGCTCCTTTGCCGACCCAACGGCTGGACTGAAATGGGATGGAGATGCTTCGCGGAGTGCCATGGGACGATTCCTGTTCAACTGGTACCATGAACGTGCTCAGACTTACCCGGGCAGTGGACAGGGTGGCGGACCGACAACGGGTCTTGTATCCGGTGCAACTTATAAAATCGTAGCCCGGCATTCCAACAAAGTTGTTGATGTGCCTGGTGGTCAAAATGAAAATAATCTTCAGCTCCAGCAGTGGAGTGATCTGGGCGGTAATCCTCAGAAGTGGGTTCTGACTTCGATCGGAAACGGCAACTATACACTGACAAGTGTGAACTCGCCTGACAAAGTCATCGATATTCGCAACGGTACCCTCACCAATGGGGAAGCGGTTCAACTCATGAGCAATCTGAACACAACCGCTCAGCATTTTAAGGTCAATGATCTTGGTAACGGGTACTGGAGTATCATTAACGTGAACAGCAATAAAGCGATTGAAGTGGCAAACGCTTCCACTTCGGATGGAGCCAAACTGCAGCAGAACACCTACACAGGTGCTACAAACCAACAATGGAAATTTGTTGCCGTTAGCAATTAATAAGCACAACGTTAAACAAAAGCCTTCCCAAGTCATTCCATGTCTTGGGGAGGTTTTTTTGCGTTTATTTTTGATATTTTGTGATGGATGTCATGCGAAGGTAAAATACAACTATATTTGTGCGCTAACCCGCAGACCAACAATTATTTTCATGCAAGCATTGTACGCTACAGTATGTAAATGTACCATAAGGAAGAAGTTGTACCTTCACCAGGAAGAAATGCCCGGTGTATCATTGAACAGCTACCTTATCACAGAGAAATGTAAGCGCTTGATAAAAAAGGGAGGGTACATATGCAGCTCCTATGGTCCAAATTTTCACCCGTGTTCCGCCGATTCCTCATTTCGTATCTTGTCATTCTGATGATTCCTCAAATTGCGGGATATGCCTCTTACCGAGCTTCCATTGAAGCGGCCCGTTCCAGCTCCATTGAGAACAGTTTGAAGTCGCTGAGTCTTGGCAAAGAGATCATTGAGCGAAATCTTCTTCAAGTCGAAGCTTTTACCAGACAGCTTGCCGTCAATCCCGATTTGCAAAATTTAATTGCTGGGCCAAAGCCGCATGATCTCTACAATGTCTACGGTATGAACCGTATGCAGCGGAGCCTCTCCATGTACAGCAGTACCAATGATTACTTGTCCCATTTCTTCATTCACATTCCGAACTACAATGCCATCATCACACCAAGAACTGTGTATTATCGTCCAGAGCATTATTATGCTGCAAATCAGCTGGACGGTATGTCGTTTGAACAATGGCATGACCAAATTCTCAAACAACCACACTTTAATGAAATCATACCGCTTCGAAACTATAAACGTGAAATACTCGGCACTGTGCTTGCAGACGTTCCCGCCATTACGTTTCTGCAATCTCTGCCTTTGAACAGCTTCAACAAACCGCAAGCGACGATTGGTGTCATGATTGATCAGGATCAGATGGCCAGCCTTACTCAACATATTGTGGATCAATATGGCGGCTGGACTCTCGTCACCGATGCGGAAGGGCAGATCATTTTCTCCCATGGCATTGAACAAGCCGAAGCCGAGCAAATGGCACAGAGTCGCCAGAGAGAAGGTAACGCTGCGGAAACGGAGCTGAACGTGCAGAATGTACAGCCTGGAAGTGATGGTCGGCTGCTGATATCGATGCAGTCCAGTCAAAATGGATGGAATTACATGGCAGGGATTCCGGAGAAAGCACTCATGACAAAAGCGGACCAAATCAAACAAGTCACGCTGGTCTTTACTTTGGCAACCATTGCCTTGGGACTGTTATTCGGGCTGGTTCTGGCCTATCGGAATAGTGCACCCGTATACAGATTGTTGGCCTCTTTTCGGGAACAAATCACCGATTCCCCAGGCAGACGGGGCAATGAATATGATTTTTTGGCAAGCCATATTAACAATCTCATTGCTAATAATGACTCACTTAAAAACGCCATGAATGAGCAGATTCCGTTATTGAGAGACGGTTTTATCAAACGTTTGTTAACGGGAGAAGTCTATACCTCACTTGAGTTGGAGGTTATCTCATCCCAGGCGCACATTTCTCTTCATAGCAGCAAGGGCTTGGCAGGCTTAGTGAAGGTAAACGGATATGCCAATCCGGACAGTGAAGAAACTATCCATGAACTGGGTGTCGCAAGGCTGCTCATCAAACAGGTACTTACAGAGTGGAATGCGCAGCTGCTGATCACGGATTGGGGAACAGACCAGATCGCTTTTGCCTGTCCATTGGATGAGAACTCACTGAATGAAGCTATAGGGAGATGTGAAAAAGAGCTGAACACCTTGATGGAAGTGATCTACCGGGAGCATCGGATATCCACAACAATTGGCACAGGTGCAGCTTACGAGGTCTGGAATGATGCAGGGCGTTCCTTTGACGAAGCCAAACAAGCTCTGGATTATGCCATTCATATGGGAACAGACCATCTGGTGAGATTTGAAGATACGATGAAGGAAAATGAAATGTTCTATTATCCGATTGAGTCTGAACAGCGCCTGCTGAACACAATCAAAGTCGGGGAGCCTGAAGAGGCGGTACGTATTCTGGAGCAATTGTTTTTTCGTAATTTAGAGGAGCGGGAACTGTCCTACGAGATGACACAGCAGTTCATCATGGAGCTGAAGGGGACTTTTCTGAAGCTGGACGAACCAAAATTCAAGTTGGATGCCTCCCTGCTGGAGGAATATAAAACCCGGGTGACATCCATTCAGATGACAGAAACGATTACTTCGCTGCGTGCAAAGTTCAAACGGTTAACGGAAGACATCTGCGGTGATTTCCAGAGAAGAAGAGCAGGAGCACATGCGGATACTGTAAGCGAAATGATTTGTTTTATCCAACAACATTATGGGGATGCAAACTTGACGATCTATCGGATTGCCGAGCACATGAGCAAGTCCGAGAAGTTTATATCCCAACTGTTCAAAGAACATACGGGAGAGAATCTTTCCGATTATGTAGAACGGGTACGCATCGATGCTGCCTCGAACTTGTTGCACTCCACCGGTCAGACCATTGACGAGATAGCGGAGGCCACCGGGTATAATAGTGCACATTCATTCCGCCGAGCTTTCAAGCGGGTACGCGGCATTTCTCCGAGTGTATTTCGGAAAATGGACGTTCATAGCGGTTAATGTAGGCTGTTTCTCGGGAACTATATTCGCTATTTGTACTTTCTCAGCGTAACTGTACCTTTACGCATCCCCAGCGCAATCTTATGATTACTCAAAAAGTAAGCGCTACCAAGTTGAGCTGAAGTTCAGCACGATTTGGAGCCAAGAATGGGGGGATGATTCTGAGAACCACAATGACCAGTGAATCAAAGTCCGTGGAGAAACCAAGTAAACCGTTTGCCTTGAAGCAAGCATTATCCAGAAGCTGGAGGCGACATTGGCAGCTATATCTGCTGATCCTGCCACCGATTGCTTACTTTATTATTTTCAAGTATGTACCCATGGTGAATGCGGTCCTAGCATTTAAAGATTACAACGTCATCAAGGGGATCTGGGGCAGTCCGTGGGCCGGAACCAAGTATTTCGAATTACTTTTCAAAAATCCGGCGTTTGTCATGCTGATCAAGAACACACTCTACATTTCGTTTTACAGCCTGATCGTTGGTTTCCCGATTCCTATATTACTGGCGCTCGCGCTGAACGAAATCAAAAACATACGATTCAAAAAAACAGTACAAATGGTGACATATGCTCCATATTTCATCTCTACTGTTGTTATGGTCTCCATCATTATGCTCTTTCTGTCTCCTAGGCTGGGTATTGTCAACACGATTGCAGGTGCCCTTGGTTTCGAAGCGGTGAATTTTCTCGGTGAGCCCGGACTGTTTCGATCCATCTACGTATTCTCCGATGTGTGGCAGGGAATGGGGTACTCGGCTGTGATCTATCTGGCTGCTCTGGCAGGTGTTGATCCATCCCTGTATGAAGCCGCCAAAGTGGACGGAGCCAACCGAATACAGAAAATCATTAATGTTGATCTGCCTGGACTACTTCCGGCAGCCGTCATCATTCTGATCTTGAGTGTAGGTAATATCATGGCTGTTGGGTTCGAAAAAATATATTTGCTGCAAAATCCGCTCAACCTGTCTGCTTCGGAGATTATCTCCACCTATGTCTATAAAATAGGATTGCTGAATGCCAATTATAGCTTCGCTACTGCGGTTGGCCTGTTCAACTCGGTGATTAACCTGATTCTGCTATTAATTGTAAACGCGGTTGCCAAGCGACTGTCCAATACAAGTTTATGGTAACGGGAGCGAAAGGAGGAGAATCAACCCATGCCTAACACACAGACAAATGCAGGTCGTTCGCGGATCAAGAGCAGCAGTGCGATTCGTGAATCCTGGGGAGACCGCGTATTTATAACGGTTGTTTACTTCATGTTGACAGTGGTGCTGATTGCCGTGCTGTATCCCTTGATATATATTGTGAGTTCTTCGCTCAGCAGCCCTGCTGCCGTCTCCTCGGGAAAAGTCTGGTTGTGGCCCATTGACCTGACGTTTGACGGTTACAAGTCTGTATTGCGGAATGATCAAGTCCTTACCGGTTATGCCAATTCCCTTTTTTATACAGCCTGCGGCACCTTCATCAGCGTGGCACTGACCATTATGATTGCTTATCCATTATCCAAAAAAACGTTTGTTGGTCGCAGCTCGTTAATGATGTTTATTACCTTCACCATGTTGTTCTCAGGCGGTTTGATCCCTACCTATCTGGTGGTCAAAACCATGGGACTGATTGATACCCGTTGGGCGTTGCTGATTCCCAATGCCGTCTGGGTATGGCAAGTCATCATTGCCCGTACCTTTTTTCAGAATTCGATACCGGAAGAATTGTCCGAAGCAGCAGACATCGATGGCTGCAGTGACATCCGGTTTATCTTCAGTATTATCCTGCCACTCGCCAAACCGATTATCGCCGTGTTGTCACTTATGTACGCTGTCGGTCAGTGGAATGCATACTTTGACGCCCTCATCTATCTGAAATCACAGTCGCTCTATCCGCTACAGCTGATATTACGCAGCATTCTTATTCTGAACAGCAGTACGGGGAGCATGGATGCATCGGAAATGATTAAACAGCAGCAGATGGCTGAACTCATGAAGTACTCGTTAATTGTGATGGCCAGCTTGCCGGTGCTAATCATCTATCCTTTTGTTCAACGGTATTTCGTGCAAGGCATGTTGATTGGCTCAGTCAAAGGATAAGTTCATTTTTTCTATTATTCATGAGGGAGAGGATTGTATTGAAAAAAGCGGGATTCATCATTCTTGCCTGTATGCTGTTTACCTCGTTGGTACTTGCCGGATGTTCAAGTTCTGATAAGGGGAACGGGGAAGGTAGCGATCCATCAGGCAAGACGGCCATTAATGTGTTTGCTCACCAGGGTTCGGATACCAACCTTTCCACTAACAAATTCACGAAGAAAATGGAAGAGAAGTTTGATATTAAATTCAACTGGACTACGGTTCCATTCGACGGTGCAGCGGAGAAAAGACAGATTTCACTGGCTTCCGGTGATTATCCGGACTTGTATCTGCTCATCCCTTGGGTAGATCGTTTCTCCCAGACAGACTTGTTGAAGTTTGGTCAGCAGGGGGTTATTTTGCCGCTGAATGATCTGATTGAGGAGCATGCTCCCAATATTAAAAAAGTGCTTGAAAGCAATGACTATTATCGGGCCATGAACACTGCTCCTGACGGAAATATCTATGGTCTGACGGGTCTGAATGAATGTTTTCACTGTTCATACCCAAACAAAATGTGGGTCAACACCAAATGGATGGAACAACTGGGCCTGACCGAACCCACGACGACAGAAGAATTTAAGGAAATGCTTCGGGCATTTAAAACGAAAGACCCGAACGGGAACGGCAAAGCCGACGAAGTACCGCTAAGCGGTTCGACTGAAAATTTCGGTGTGCACATTATTCCGTACTTGATGAACGGTTTTATCTATGACGACGATCGGAATTATCTCATTGTCAATCAGGGGAAAGTGGAGACCGTAGTGAACAAACCGGAGTGGAAAGAAGGGCTTGCCTATATTAAATCCCTGTACGATGAAGGGTTGATTGATCCAGGGGCATTTACCCAAAACGTCGGGGCCTTCAAAAAAATTGGAGATAACGCTGATGCACAGCTTCTCGGTGCAGGAGCAGCGATGCATCCATCATTATTCGTAACCACTGCCGAAGGTTCTCCTTACGGGAATGATTACAATCCCATCCCTCCATTGAAGGGACCCCATGCTGCTTATGCTACGTACAACTATCCGATTGATCCCGGAGCGTCTTTTGTACTGACAAACAAAGCCAGTGAGGAAACACAGATCGCGGCCATAAAGTTGCTGGATTATCTCTATACCCAGGAAGGAACCATGGCATCATATCTCGGAGAAGAGGGTGTAAGCTGGCGCAAACCACAAGAAGGAGAAGTCGCGCTCAATGATCAGATTGAGCCGTTATATAAAGCCATTCCGCTTCCTTCTGGAGAAGAACCTCGTAATGACAGTTGGGCTGCATTAAGTCAGTACAATCATTATCAGGCATATCGGGACTCCGAAGTACAGGGGACAGACATCTATGCCAATGATGGTGGTGAGCGACGTCTCTATGAGGCGACATTGTTAATGGAGGGCAAGGAACCAAAAGAGATTTTCCCTCATTGGGCATTGTGGGTAGATCCGTCCCAAGCTGATGAAGCCAGCATGATGCAGACCAATCTCAAGGATTACATCGATCAGAACGCCCTGCAATTTATTACTGGCGCCAAAAGTCTGGATAAGGATTGGGATGAATATGTGAAAGGCCTGGAGGGATTGAACATTAATCGATATCTGGAGATTATGCAGTCTTCCTATGATACTTCTTCCGTTTCCAAATAATTAAAGTATCTGAATCATACAGAGCGGGAAAAGTTACTGCCTGTATTTGCACAACCACACGCGTTCCCGGTTCGCAGTCAACATATGCGAGCCGGGAACGTTTTTTATTGATATAGATTAAATCGTAATATCATTGCATCCTTCTTAAAATTCAGTGATTGGACCTGTGCTGCAAGCCAAACGTTCACAGGGCAGGTTCAACAGCTCGTGCACATTCCCTTAGTTTAGTACATGCGATATCTTCCGCTTAGAGCGAGCATGCTGAAAAAATACAGGCAATTGTCGTAATAACGTCGCTCTCCCTGACGCAAAGGTGTGTTCCAGAACTTGCGAACGAATGTGTCAGCATGTGGACCGTCCGCAGCCAGTGAAGCCATGGCATTGGTAGCCAGCAAACCTACAGGATGCAGTGAAGGTTCGTCGAAAGGTTCACCTTCTATTGTATACCGACGATAATCGGACATTTCAATATCACTGAAGAAGGATTGAATCCGATTGGATTGTTCGATCTGCCAGTGATCCCTGCGGAACCATTCCCAGTCCAGCGCTATATTTGCAGCAACACGGTAGGCATCACTGTAAAAATGTCTGAAATCACCATGCGGCTGTATTGGAGCCGGAGAGCCGTCATAGTTCGCATATTCAGGTGATAATCCGGTTACGGGATGGCAGGCTGTATGAAGGTAAGCACGACTAGCGGCCGCCGCTTCTTTCCAGAAGCTCTGATCTTCTTCATCCGCATATTTCGCGAATAGCTCATAAAAATGAGGCAGATGGTAGGATGGGTCGCTAAACGGTGTTTCTGGTATGAATTTGATCAGTTTTGTTTCCGGGTCCCACATGGGATCGCCTTCGCCGTCTTCGCCTTGATGTATACATGCACGAAGGATTTTGCGGGCTTGTGCCTTGTAATCATAAGGTTCAGCCCCATCGCCCCAGCGGTTGGATGCAAAAAAAAGCGCCATGGCAAAAAACTCCTCACCATCAGGAGCAGGACCTTGTGAGAGTTGGGTTCCGTCAGGCTTGCAATGCCAGGCAAAATAATCTTTATAACGTCCCGCTTTATGTTGCATAAACGTGTGTGAGAAATTCCAGAGTCGATCAAATTCCTCCTTTTTGTCCATCTGAACAGCCATCATCATGCCATAGGACATGCCTTCGGAGCGAACATCGAGATTACCGGTGTCCAGCAAATAACCCTTGTCCTCACCCATAGGGTAATATATTCGAGTATTTTTATCGCCATAAAACAGCTCGTTCCATGTTTCTTCCAATCTGTTCGTAATCTCATTCTTATCGTAGCCTAGCTTCAAGAACAGATTTGTATATGTACCCGTATCCCACGCGCCTTGACCCGTGATATTCATGAGTATCCTCCTTTATCAATGCGGTTTTTCAAAATTATATCATGGAAATAGTATACAAATTAAAGCGTTTACATGAAAAAATTATAGGTGTTCTGATCTGCATGTCATTGTACTCAAATTAAAATGATATATTGGTTAAAATCCTATACTTTGTCAGGTTGTTGTAAAATTATGTAAGGGATACACTTTGGGAGAAGGATCACATCTGATCTAATAATACAAGCTGTGATTCTTTAAAAGTTGTTTGAGGATGGTCAGAATCTAAACCGGAAGGATGTGATGATGATTTATGCTCCAGGATTCAGGAGATGCAGGTGAAAACACGGAATTCACTGCACCGCGCGATCCAGTTGGAGTGACAGCGTCGGCAGTCAAGCCCGCAATTGATTTTGAGTCACCTAGATATCGCGACATGATTGGCCGATCTCTTCTGAACAAAGGAAATAATGTCAGATTAAAACGAGCCATTGAGAAGGCAAAAAACGGCGAACCTGTCGTTATCGCTTATATTGGAGGCTCCATTACCCATGGTGCTGGTGCAGTACCTATTCATCTCCAAAGTTACGCTTATCGGTCGTATGAGTCGTTCAAGTTTATGTTTGCGCTTTCAAAAGATAGTTCGATTCATCTGATTAAAGCAGGTGTGGGTGGAACTCCTTCAGAACTGGGGATTGTACGTTATGATCGTGATGTGCTGAGGGGAGGTGCCGTTCAGCCGGATATTGTCATAATCGAATTCGCAGTCAATGACGCAGATGATGAAACCCAAGGTAAATGTTACGAGAGTCTGGTACTCAAAGCACTTACTGCCGATAACAAGCCAGCGGTCATCTTGTTATTCAGTGTATTCGAAAATGACTGGAATCTACAGGATCGTCTCGCTCCGGTAGGCTGGCATTATGATCTGCCAATGGTAAGTGTGAAAGATGCTGTCGTAGATCAGTTCAATAAGACAAAAGGTGAAGGCAACGTTATTTCCAAAAAGCAATTTTTCCATGATATATATCATCCAACTAACATAGGGCATCGAATTATGGCCGATTGTTTGGAATATTTGTTCGACGTGACGAATCGTTCTGAGTGGGATGAGAAAGATCATCATATTGAAAAAGCTCCGCTAATTGGGAATGAATTTGTTAATGTGAAGCTGTTGGATCGGAAAAATGGCAATCATATTGCCCGAATCGATGCAGGCTCTTTTTGTAAAACGGACACGGATCTGCAGATGGCTGAGATGGATGCTCATGACTATGGTACACCTCAGTTCCCCAACAACTGGATGCGTACAGGAGAGGGAAAAGAGGATCAGAGTAGCTTTCGGATAAGTTTGCAGTGCAAACGCCTCATTCTGATCTTCAAGGATTCTGGTAACGATGAATTCGGAACTGCACATATCAAGGTAGATGGGGTATTTGTCCAAAAAGTCGATCCGCGTCAAGTGAACTGGACCCATTGCCATGCCACACTTCTGCTTAACGAAGAGCATGTGGGGGAGCACTCCATCGAGATCGAAATGGCGGAAGGCCATGAACATAAATGCTTCACTATTCTGGGTTTTGGCTATGTGGATTAACTGAAGACTGATAGTCACTCATATGTTCGGAGGAAAAGAGAATGGAATTGATCTCACCAGCAGTAACGGGATATGACCAGTATCGGGAGAATATACCACGTGGAGTCATGGAGACGGTAGAGTATCCTTCCACCACGGTTGGCAATTCCCGTAAAGCGATGGTGTACACCCCACCAGAATTTTCTTCGACAACGATGTATCCTGTACTTTTTCTTTTGCATGGTATTGGCGGAGACGAAACCGAATGGCATACTCATGGATCTCCGCAAATTATTCTCGATAATCTGTACAACGATAATATGCTTGAACCGATGGTTATTGTTTTCCCCAACGGTCGCGCAATGTCGAATGATCGAGCCGTAGGAGACCTGTTTGAACCTGAGAAAATCAAAGCATTTAAACGGTTCGAATCCGATCTGCTCAACGATTTGATACCTTACATGGAGTCGAACTACCCTTTGCATAAAAGCCGGGATAAAAGGGCGATTGCTGGTTTATCCATGGGTGGAGGTCAATCCTTAAATATCGGATTAAATAATCTAGACCATTTTGCATGGATCGGTGCTTTCTCTGCAGCCCCAAACACCAGAAGTCCGGAGCTACTTGTCCCTGATCTTTCGAAAGCGCCTTCATTACTCTCGCTGTTATGGATCTCTTGCGGTGAACAGGACAATCTTATAGAGATTAGTCTTGGGGTTCACCAATATTTGGCGCAACACGGAGTACCTCACATTTGGCATGAGGAAAGTGGAGGACATGATTGGCCCGTGTGGAAGAACGATTTGTATCTGTTTTCGCAACGTCTTTTCAAATGAATTTGCTGAAGAACATTCATATCGGATTGTAGCATCAACCAAATCTATTAAAATATCAGGAGGTATAATCTATGTTTAAATTTAGCAAAAAATTGTTAACCGTTGTTCTTGCAGCTTCCATGAGTTTTGGTGTCTTCGCAGCCACATCGAGCGCAGCAACAGATTATTGGCAAAATTGGACAGATGGTGGAGGAACGGTCAACGCCGTGAATGGATCGGGCGGGAATTACAGCGTGAATTGGCAAAATACCGGGAACTTTGTTGTCGGGAAAGGGTGGACATACGGTACGCCTAATCGAGTGGTCAATTATAATGCCGGCGTATTCTCTCCTTCAGGTAACGGCTATCTCACCTTCTATGGTTGGACTAGAAACGCTCTAATTGAATATTACGTGGTGGATAGCTGGGGAACGTATCGTCCTACCGGAACGTATAAGGGCTCGATGACTAGTGATGGCGGCACATATGACATCTATACAACGATGAGATACAATGCACCTTCCATTGATGGTACTCAGACTTTCCCTCAGTATTGGAGTGTTAGACAGACCAAGAAACCAATCGGAGTCAATTCTACCATCACGTTCAGTAATCATGTGAATGCATGGGCGAGCAAAGGGATGTACTTAGGCAACAGCTGGTCCTATCAGGTGATGGCAACGGAAGGTTATCAAAGTAGCGGAAGCGCAAACGTGACGGTTTGGTAAAAATGATGTGATGCAGTTCAACTTCTGCACCTGCATTTGAAATTCAATTTTCCGGTAGCGTTGAGTAACGTTATTCTCCAGACTAACGGACCTCGACGTTGCCGGATTTAAGCTAGTAAAGGAGAATAATTGAATGAAGAAGCTGGTATGGTTAACTTTAATCGCTATAGTTGTTAGTCTAAGTGCTTGTTCAGCAAGTAATACGAAATTAAGCGATGACTTGGTATTCGTCGAAGGAGGAGCCTTCAAGAGCAGTAAGCCGAGTCAGATCGATAGGAATGAAACGCTGGATTCCTTCTATATTGGCAAATACGAAGTAACTCAAAAAGAATGGATGGAGGTTATGGGGGAAAACCCTTCTGGCTTCAAGGGAGATGACCTGCCTGTTGAAATGGTCAGCTGGTATGACGCAGTGGAATACTGTAATCAAAAAAGTATAAAAGAAAACCTGAAACCTTATTACAATATAGATAAAGACAACCAGGACACGAATAATCACAATGAAAATGACACTATAAAATGGAATGTAACGATCAACGAGGACGCCAACGGTTACCGTTTACCCACAGAGGCAGAATGGGAATACGCTGCAAGCGGAGGTCAAAAGAGCTTAAATTACACATACAGCGGAAGTAACAATCCTGATGAAGTGGCTTGGTACTGGGTAAATGCCGGCGAGAACATTCTGACGGGTGACTGGAGCTGGCCCGCTATTGAGAGCAATCGTAATCAAACCAAAAAAGTCGGAACTCAGAAGGCGAATGAGTTAGGAATCTATGATATGTCTGGGAATGTGAGAGAATGGTGCTGGGACTGGTACAGCGATTCGGAGAGTCCAAATCAAACTTGGCGAGTTGTGAAAGGCGGAGGCTGGATCGGCGGTGTCAATAACAATGAAATATCATTTCGAGGCAAATTTGATGCAAATGGTTTTGGTCCCGATCAAGGATTCCGTATTGTGCGTGGAGAATGAAAACTCTTTTTCCTGGAAATAGATTACTTCTGAGCTAAACCTATACTTTGTCGGGTGAAAACCTATAGTTTAACAGGTTGTTGTACCAAAATGTAAGCGTTACACTTGAATTGTTATCCCGGCGCTTCGCTAAAATCGGAGCGTTCTTATAGTACAGTCCGATGGAACCATGTTCTATGTTATTGATAAATGACGATGAGACTGGTAGAAATTTTGTTCTCCAAAGTTGTGCGAGCAGACAACAATCCTGCTGTTGTTCTGCTGTTTAGCGTTTTCAGAACAACTGGAATCTACCTATTGATATAGATAAAATACATGCAGCTGATCAAGGATAAAAGTGAGGTGAGCTAATGTACAAGGTCATTGTCGCGGATGATGAGCCGTTTATGCTAGAAGGATGGAGAACAATGATTGACTGGCGAGCTTGTGGATATGAACTCTGCGGAACGGCAACAGATGGGGAGGAAGCACTTGCTTTATTTAACTCGGTTGAACCGGATCTTGTCGTCACGGATATTCAAATGCCTGTTATGGATGGTCTTGGTTTGATTCACACCTTGCGAGAAGATCTCGCCTATACCTCTAAAATTGTTATCGTTACAGGATACTCCGATTTTAATTACGCGAAGCAAGCCATACGGTATCAGGTCGATCAGTACGTGCTTAAACCTCTTGTTCCCGAGGAGATTCATCAAATCCTTATGGACATGATTGAACCTCTGGACAAACGCAGAAATGAGCAAAAACAGCAAAATGGAGTCACGGTTACAGATGAAGCCTATGAGAATCATCTTAATGAATATCGAATAAGCGAAGAATATGATTTAGAGCAAATGATGAACATCTCCAAAGAGATCTTGGCGTTGATTGAAGCAGAAAATACGTATTCTATCGATATTGCAGTGAGTGCACTGTTAGAGAAAAGTGAGAAAGCAGAGGTTTCGTTGGAATGGATACATCATGTCATCCGATATATCCATGGGGAGTTGCTACGTAAATATGGAAAAAGAGAGGGTTGCAGAGAAATACTATGTGAAAAAGATTGGCATGAGGCTGCGAGTTGGTCTTCCGGCACATTGCAAGACCTGTGTGTTCGACTGTCCAAGCAACTTTCCCAGTCTGAATTGAAGCAAAAGACGGGTACGGGAGGGCTGGTTGCAGAAGCAGTGAATGAATTGAAGCAGCACTATCGAAGTAAAATTAAATTACAGGATGTAGCTAATCGTATTCACGTGAATTCTGCCTACCTGGGTCAACAGTTCAAGCGGGAGATGGGGGTCAGTTTCAGTGACTATGTGCACCAGCTTCGTGTTGAGGAGGCCCGTAAACTCCTGCGACGTACCAATATGAAGATCACTGACATTGCATTCAGGCTAGGATATCATGATGCTGAATATTTCACCCAAAAGTTCAGAGCGCATACAGGGGAGCTTCCGTCAGTCTATAAAAACAAAAACCAAGGGTGATTATATGCGTCATAAATTCTGGATGTTCAGTAAGGTTAATGATATTCCTCTCCGATCCAAATTTCTGCTTATTTATGTACTTAGTATTCTCCTTCCTGTAATAACGATTAATATCTTCTTTTATGAACGAACCTCTGCGGATATCAAGATTAGAGAACAGGAAAATCTACGTAAATCCATCGACAGGGCTGCGGGGGAACTGCTAGGCATGATTGATGAGAGCGTTGCCCTGAGCCGAATTATTGCAGCAGACGATTCGCTCTATGAGGCACTGGATCGGACCTATCACTCCCCCGTGGATTATTACAACGTCTACCATGCATTCCTGCGAGATAAATTAACACGGTACATGTCAGCGAATATTCTGGAGGTGCGTATCTATACGGATAACGATACCATTCAGACGGGCAGTCATTATATCGTGATGAAAGACAAGAATGTACTCCCTGGATTGAAACAGCTGAAATCCACCAGTGGAGGCATTCTTGTCGTTGATTATATTGAGCCATCCGGATTTAACGCGGGAAGAAGAATCAGTGTGATTGGCAAAATGGATACCTATACTTCCTATGCCAATTACAACAAGTATTCCAAGATTGATCTGGAACTTAGCCGGGTGTACAGCATTTTAAATCGTGAATCAGACAGTCTTCAGCTGCGACTGGTGGACAGCAACAATCGAACTGTCGTTTCAAGTGGGGAGTTCAGCGAAACCGATTTATCCCCCCTTGATAATGAATCAATGCTCAAGGAATCTGGAGATTCTGCTTACACGCTCGAAAAATCGTTGGGGAATCTAGCCTACCTAAAGGGTTGGAAATTGATTGGAGTTGCCGATACGCGTCACCTTGACCACCTTTTGCAAGAAGCGTTTAAATCAATTCTGGGGTTGCTGGCATTAAGTATCGTGGTCCCCTCTGTATTGATCTACATTATTTTGCGTTCCTACCACTATCGGATTCGCAAGTTATCCAGACATATGGAGAAGGTTCGTAACGAACGATTCGATCTGATTGAAATTCACGAAGGCCGCGACGAAATTGGCGGGCTTATTCGTACATTTAACATCATGATTGGTAAAATTCATACGCTGATTAATGACGTATATAAACTGGAAATCCGCCAAAAAGATCTGGAGCTGGATCAAGTGAGGACTGAATTGTCCATGCTCCAGAGTCAGATGAATCCCCATTTTTTATTTAACACATTGAATGCCTTGCTAGTCGTTAGTACGAAGAATGGATATACGGAAGTAATTGAGATTATTAAAAGTCTGTCCAAACTGATGCGACAGTTGCTCAGTCATTCTGACAATCTGATTCCTTTGCAAGAAGAGCTGCAATTTACGAATCTTTATCTCCAGATTGAGAAGTTTCGCTTTGGAGAACTGTTTGATTACACCTTCGAGGTTGATCCTGATGCAGCTTCGTTGCTCATTCCCAGAATGAGTATTCAACCGCTTGTCGAAAATGCCTGCAAACACGGCTTGCAGGCGCGAAAAAATGGAAGACAGATCAAGATAACGGCGAGTCGAAACGCTTCTGAACTGGTTATTCAGGTGATCGATAATGGAATCGGTATGGATGCAGGGAGATTAACCGAGCTCCTGCGAGATATTCGTTCTGAAAGACCCAGGAACGGCGAGCATGTAGGACTCCGCAATGTCTACCGCAGGTTGGAACTCTTTTATGAAGGAAATGCGATATTTGATCTAAGCAGTGTACCTGGAAAGGAAACCATTGCAGGGTACCGTATACCGATCTCCAAGCTGGAACAGAGGAAATAGGAGGTAAACTCTCATGTATAAAGTATTGTTAGTCGATGATGAACCTTATGCCATTGAAGGGTTACAGCTTCTGATCAATTGGGAAAAGTATGGTTTCGAAATCAGAGGCGTGTGCGCCAACGGTGAGGAAGCCATTCGGATGATGGAACAAGATCGACCTGATCTCGTGGTGACAGACATTCGTATGCCTGTGATGAATGGGCTGGAACTTGTAGAAGAAGCACGACGATTGGAACATGAGTCTGTGCTGTTTGTCATCACGAGTGGATACAGTGACTTTAATTATGCCAGACAAGCTATTCGATTAGGTGTCTCCAACTATCTAACCAAACCGGTTGACAGTACAGAAGCAGAGGATATGTTGGTCCGTCTCCGTATGCAATTGCAGGAGCGTGAAACCCAGGAGCGTATAAGGGAACATGCAAACGAGCAAAGGATCAAAGCGTTTTTGTCCGCACTGATTAAGGATAAGCAAAATATATCGGAGGAGGAGATGTCAGAGATACGTCCTCGTTTGAACAAGTCCCATTGGGCATACCTGCGGATAGCCTTTCAGGGAGATATTCAGGAAGTCTGTTCAGTAGTCGAACAAACGGCTGAAGAAACAACTTGCTGTTATGTGATAGACAGAACAAGAGACTCATTGGGGCTTGTATGGGGGGAGGAAACGAATAATAGAAATGAGACGTTTGAAGCAATTAAAGCTTTTACCCAGCGTTTGATGAATAATATGCAACATAACGGCTGCGGAGATATTCATATCGCGGTTGGATTAACGGTCAACAAACTGGAGCATTTATCTGAATCCTTCCGCTCCGCTCAGGAAGTTGGGCGTTATTTGTTTTTTAATCAAGAGCATCTTTTGTTTGCCGAAGATATTCAGCTGGAGAATTGGCAGTTTGATCCGGAAACGCTGTCAGAGGTGGACCATATTTGCGATTTGCTTGAAAACGGTTCTGTGGAGGACCTCTCGTCTGCGATTCGGAGTGCTTTTGAACTGTTTGTACAGATGAAGGCTGCGCCAGAGATTGTACATATTTTCTCTACCCATATTATATTCCGCGGATTGTCCCTGTGCAGAGAATTAGGAGGAGAACCTAATGCTCTAATGAACGAATTGGCGAGCGGAATTCTGGAGAAGGGCCATCGAAATATAGAAGAGGTTGCTAACAATCTGGAACATTTCTGTTTACAATGCAAGTCAGCACTGGCAATTTTCCGGGAGAGGCAAATGGGTGGCATCCAGGCGACGGTTGCTGAATATGTGCAGATGCATTACAGGGAGACATTTACGATCCAGGAGCTCGCAGAACGATTCTACGTGAATCCTGTCCATTTAGGGCAATCCTTTTTGCGAAAGTATGGTAAGGGTGTAATCGAGGTAGTACATGATCTAAGAATGGAAGAAGCGAAGCGTCTGCTCCAGCAGACGAATCAAACATCCAGTGCGATTGCGGAGCAAGTAGGGTACCGCAGTTACCAGCATTTTCTCAGACACTTCGAAAAACGAACAGCCATGAAACCAGTAGAATACAGGCAAAAGTATGCGAATTGATCCATGAAAAAGAAGAACCCCTCCTGAATAAGACCTACAATTACAGGGGGGTAGACCTTAAATGTATATATTTTGTAACCGCATACATTTCTTCATACTAAAAACAGTAAGACATACCACTTCCAAGGAGGGCAAGTACATGGGGGGACTTAAGAAAAAGAAGCTTTGGGGTTCCGTATCACTCGTTCTGGCTTTGAGTTTGGCACTGGCAGGATGCAGCGGTGACAATGAGAAAGCGACTACAAAGGATGGGAAAGAGGTACTGAACATCTCGGCCTTTATCGGAACGCCAAATCAGGCGCCAGCTAAAGATAACCGAATCTACAAGAAGATTCAGGATGAACTCGGCGTTAATCTTGAGATGGAGTTTCTAGTAGGTGATCTTCAACAGAAGTTGGGCGTTATGATTGCCGGGGGCGATTTCCCGGATCTGATCACAGCAGACACCAAGTTGGTCTCAGCGGGTGCGGTTATTCCGCTCGAAGATCTCATTGAAGAGCATGCACCTAATCTGAAGAAACATTTCGGTAAAGACTGGAACCGGATGAAAGATTCCAGTGACGGACATATTTACTGGTTGCCTAACTATGGAGTGTATACAGGAGAGTTCATTAGTAACTATTATTCTGGTCCTGCATTCTGGATCCAAAAGTCCATACTGAAGGATGCCGGGTACCCAACTCCTAAAACGTTGGATGATTTCACAAAGTTGGTCCGTGATTATGCAGCCAAGAATCCAACTATTGATGGTCAACCAACGATTGGTTTCACTACATTGGCTTCAGACTGGCGGACGTTCCCTTTGCTTAACCCACCTGAACATCTTACGGGTCACCCCAACGACGGGGGCGTAGTCGTAGATGATAGTGGAGTCGCAACCGTTTTTGCCGACAAAGATATCTCCAAACGGTATTATAAGGAACTAAACAATCTGTACAACGAGGGATTGCTGGATAAAGAAGCCTTTGTTCAGAACTACGATCAATATCTGGCCAAAATTTCTTCGGGACGTGTGCTTAGTATGTTCGACCAGCACTGGAATTTCCAAGCCGGCGAAGACCCACTCGTAGCACAGGGGAAAATTGGTCAGACATACGTAGGCTTCCCGCTTGTCTATGATACAAGTATCACAGATCATTATCTGGATCGTCCGGTCATTAACTTGAACAATGGTTTTGGTATCAGTAAAGATGCCGAAGACCCTGTCGCACTCATCAAATTCCTCGATAAGCTTATGGACGAGAAGTACCAGAAGCTCTTGTCATGGGGTGAAGAGGGTGTAGACTACCAAGTGAATGAAGAGGGAAGATTCTATCGTACACCAGAGCAACGGACAGAGCAGGATGATCCAGCATGGAGATTGGTTAACAAAGCTGAAGGTTTCTACGCTGCTGCACCGAAGCTTGAAGGAACATTTGAAGATGGCAATGCAATTGGAGCGATCAACCAACCTGAGGAATTCTATGACAACCTCAAACCGGAAGATAAAGAACTTCTGGATGCATACGGCTTCAAAACGTGGAGTGACTTCTTCTCTCCTGCACCAGAAAATCCAGTGTACTATCCAGCATGGCAGGTCGATCTGAAAGAAGGCTCTGATGCTGCGGTAGCGAACAAACAAATGACAGACACTTCATTGAAATTCTTGCCTAAAGCAATCATGTCAAAACCGAATGAGTTCGATAACATTTGGACTGAATATGTAGACGCTTACAAGAAGATCGATGTCAAATCCTATGAAGATCGAATTAATGATCAACTGAAATGGAGAATCGAGAACTGGTCTGTTAAATAAAAAAATGCGGCAATGATTCTCTCGGAAGGTATCAACCAAAGGATTACTCAGGCGAGTGCCTTCCGGGGACATCATGCTTAAAGTCGCTGCAAGCCAATAGGAGGAGTGAAAGATGGCGAACACGCCTGGAGCCATACCAGAGCAAACCACCCGTACAGTCGTTCCCAAAGCACCACTGTTAAAACGATTGCGCGGACAAAGACAACTCATGTTCATGTCATTGCCCATCGTTGCGTACATTCTCGTATTCTCGTATTATCCCATTTGGGGCTGGGTTATGGCCTTTCAGAATTACAGTCCTGCGAAGAGTTTCACGCAGCAGGAATGGGTCGGGCTCAAACACTTTAAGTTTTTGCTAACAGACGATGCATTTCTTAACGTGCTTCGTAATACCATTGCGATGAGCGTCATCAATATGGTGCTCGGATTTGCCACAGCAATTATATTTGCCATTTTACTTAATGAGATCAAACATAAGTTATATAAACGAACCATTCAAACAATATCGTATTTACCTCACTTTCTCTCATGGATTATTGTGACAGGTATCGTAGCAAGTTCACTATCTGTAGATGGTGGGATTGTGAATGTGGTACTCATGAAGCTGCATATCATTCAAGAACCTATCATGTGGCTTAGCGTTCCGGAATACTTCTGGGGCATTGTAGGCGCATCCCATGTATGGAAAGAAGTTGGCTGGAATGCCATTATTTATTTGGCGGCCATCACGTCTATCGATCCTTCCCTCTATGAAGCGGCAGAGATTGATGGTGCGAACCGATATAAGAAAATGCTGTATGTGACCTTACCCGGAATCAAATCCATTGTTATCATTTTGCTGATCATGAATATGGGCTGGATTTTGGAAGCTGGATTCGAGGTTCAGTATCTGTTAGGTAATGGTGTGGTTGTCGACTGGTCACAGACGATAGATATATTTGTCCTGAAGTACGGACTACAGATCGGGAATTATTCTTTGGCTACTGCGGCAGGTATCTTCAAAACAGTAGTTAGTATCACGCTGATCTTTGCGGCGAATTCAATTTCCAAACGGCTCGGGGAAGACCGATTAATATAAGGGGGACTAGAGATGGGAATCAATAAATCTCGGCTTGAACCGATTGTCTTCCATACGTTAAATGGTATACTGATGATCGCAATCGCGATTGTTACCCTGTATCCGTTTGTGAATACACTCGCCGTATCATTCAATGCCGGTAATGACACCATCCGGGGTGGGATTTATCTGTGGCCTCGGGTATGGACAGATCAAAACTACAGAGCAGTATTTGCAGGAGGGACCATCTTCAGCGCCTTTGGTATATCTGTGGCGAGAACGGTTTTGGGGACAGTTTTAAGTCTATTCTTAACCTCCATGCTGGCTTACACACTAAGCCGAAAAGATTATATATTACGAAAGCCCATTACCATTACAGTTGTTCTTACGATGTATTTTAGTGCAGGTCTTATTCCAACTTACTTCCTAATGAAAGATTTGCATTTGTTAAACAACTTCCTGGTGTACATTATTCCTGGGCTGATCAGTGCCTTTAATATGATTGTTATTAGAACTTATATCCAGACACTACCCGAGGGATTGATCGAATCCGCCAAAATCGATGGTGCTGGAGATTTCAGAACATTCATTTCCATTATTCTACCGCTGTGCCAACCGGTTCTTGCTACTGTTGCACTGTTCATTGCAGTCGGTCAATGGAATTCTTGGTTTGATACGTTTCTGTATGCATCTTCCAAACAAAACCTAAGCACGCTGCAATATGAGTTGATGAAACTATTATCATCTTCTATGAATTCCAACAGCAGTGCAGCCGTTGCCAATGGTGCAGATCTTGGTGCTGCGCGTAACATGGTCACACCTGTATCTATTCGGGCAGCGATTACGATTGTTGCGGCATTACCCATCTTAGTCGTATATCCATTTTTGCAGAAGTATTTCGTTCATGGCTTGCAGCTTGGAGGGGTAAAAGAGTAAACTTAATGCAGTTCCAGATAACCGATCAAAAACGGTCACTAGGTGACCGTTTTTTTATGTTTTTTTAAACGGCGGGCCGTAGTATGTCAATTGCACACGAATCTAACTTATTCAATAATGTTGTTGACAATTAAATTAAAGTTACTATAATTTATATTTACTTGATTCACCAGTCAGTCTCTTTTCAGGGTGCCACTGCGCGCGAAAGCCCTATATCAAGAACTGTCCACAGCGCCTGACCATCCCGAGCCCTTACCACTTTATCAAGGAGACTGAAGAGAAAATGAAAGTATTAATCGTGGAAGACTCCATTTTCGTACAGAAATTACTTACAAAGCTGATTGTTGATCATATTCCAGAATGCGAGATTCAGATTGCTAATAATGGAGAGCAAGGATACAACCTATTCAAGGAATTTCAACCTGATTTTATAACCACCGACCTGCTAATGCCTGGTTTGAACGGACAAGAAATGCTTCGAATGATTCGAGAAACGGATAGCAATGTCAAAATTATTATCTTATCCGCAGATATTCAGAAGACAACTAGGGATGAAGTTGAAATGTTAGGCATTTCTGGTTTTCTGAATAAACCGTTAACCGCAGAGAAGGCAACTACCATGATTCAACTGATTCAGGCGGCCTATCATGCTGAATGATTTACAGAAGGATTTGCTTACTGAACTAGTGAACGTTTACGTGGGACAAGCGGCTAACATGTTGTCAGAGATTGTAGACAAGCGTATCGTTTTGAATATTCCGGAAGTGGAACTAATCTCCATATCCGATGTTGATCCTGGAGATCGAAGATACAACATTTTCTTTAGTGAAGGTCACCTGTTTAGGTCATCCTTACAGTTCGGATACGAATTTCAGGGAAAAGCATTTCTGATGTTTCCTGTTGAGCAGGCTAAAGTATTGGCAAACATCTGTCTTGGAGAACTGGGTGAGAGCGTTATACCGAACGATCCGAACCTGATGGATACGGATTTGGACGTTTTGAAGGAAGTTAGCAATGTCCTGCTTAACGCGATTATTGGAGAATTCGGTAATTTCCTCGAGATCAAACTGGAATACGTCCTGCCTGATATTGAACTGATCTATGTCACCAATTCCGATCAACAAATATTGCTTCAGAATGAAGTTTATGTCCTGGTTTTACATACCTCGTTTTTACTTGCCGATACGGATGTGACAGGTATCATTGTCATAGCACTGAGTATGAACTCCATATCGAGCCTGCTGGCCAAAATGGACGCTTTGTTGGAGGCGGGCAATGGATAATCTTATTTCACAAGCTTTGAACAAAGCCCATATGGGAATAATGATCGTGGACAGGCATTTGAAAATTGTTGTGTGGAATGCCTGGTTGGAGCGCTTTACTGGCAAGAATGTAGAAGAGGTAGTAGGCTTGAATCTGCTTGAGGTCTGCCCACGGTTTAAGTCGAACATGTATTTAAATATTTTGCAAAATGCGCTGTATCATGGACAGAGCAGATTTTGCTCAAGCGCGTTACATAAGGCATTCATTCTTCCTAATGAAGGAGAGGATGAACAATTATTCAGACAAAATATGCATGTTGAACCGCTCTATCATGAAGATCGGAGTTATGCCCTTATTCAGATTACTGACATGACTAACACCAATACCAGGGTATATAAACTTAAAAATCTGATCAAAGAACTGGAGACGGAGTACGCCAAAATCAAAATCTCCGAGAAAATCAGCAAGCATTTGTCTTTGCATGATCCACTTACCGGTCTGCCTAATCGTCTTGCTTATAATGACCGTCTTGCCTGGGCCATCAGTAATGCCAAAAGAAACCATAACAAACTAGCCGTCATGTTTGTGGATGCTGATGGGTTTAAACAAGTGAATGATACATATGGACACCATGTTGGCGATCAAGTGTTGCTGGAAATGGCAAAGCGATTAAGTGAAACAATTCCAAGTGCGGACACTGTAGCTCGGCTTGGCGGGGACGAATTCATCATTTTAAGCCATCTGAAAGATGATCACGATGCTGAAGTCATCGCCAAAAGATTGGAAGCTGCATTCAGTACCCATTTCAAAATTGCCGGAAACTATATCAACCTTTCGATGAGTATTGGTATCAGCCTATTTCCCAAGCATGGACAGGAGCCTTCCGAACTTCTGAGACATGCGGATGGAGCTATGTACAAGATTAAAAAGAATGGCAAGAATGGTTACGGAATTTATGAACCTGAAAATGCTTAAGAAATCTAAAAATGTCTTTTAATAAAGTTGCTATAATAGCAACTTTATTTGTCTATACAATTAACATAAGAAAAAAATATGTTTTTTCCTCTATTACTGTACGGAATGCCGATTATCTTAATCATAGTGGGGTATTTCATATTTAAAGGGTACAAGAAGCGCAGGGGTATGAAGACGAACGATAAGTCGGTGGCTCCTGATGGTCAGCAAGCTAATATTAAACCATAGGATTAATAGTTGATATCACAATATTGAGCGGGACCAGAGTAAGGCCCGATGGAGAGCCGCTATATTAGCGGCTTTTTTGGATTTTATTAAATAAGAAGAAGTCTGAAAGAGGCGATAGTCAGAACAGTACCAAAAGCAAGGAGAAAAACGCCTCTAAACTTGATGCCCATCATATCGTATTCATGAAGTTCATCCTTCGTACGATTAAAAGGCCATGAATTGGGTCGTCTCAGTGCTCTAACTCCAAAGAATAAACCAATCATTCCAAGTAACAGAAAGAAAAAGAAGAAAAACATATCATCCCCCCTTTAACAAAGATAAGTAATATGGAAACCTATTGATTTGCCTATGCTGGCTGAGAATACATACTTTATGAAGGGTTACGTGGTTTGAACATTTTGTAGAAGATCAAACTGTATACATACGCCATCACCATAGGGATTAAAATACGAAGCGTAAGACCAGAGGAAGTTCCATCCATTAAAATACCACACTTTTCCGTAATCTTTGGCGATCCACTCTACAATAGTCAATATGAGAGCTGATACAACTGCTACTAACCATGGATGTGCTCGATGCCTGTTAATATAGTATATCATAAGACATCCAGCCATAAGGAAGATACCCACATCGAAAGGCAGAGCTGAAAAGGAGCGATTCGTGAATTCCGGAGCAAGGTGTCAAAAGTATTTCTTTGATGTTAAGGCAAGAAAACTAGCGAATTTATTTCAAAAAAACTGGAACAGTGCTATGATATAAAAGGAAAATAAATCTAATTATTACAATAAATTTAATATATTTACAGAGAGGGATTAAAGATTGAAACTATAATCCAAATATTTTTTATTATGAGGAGGATAAACTATGAATAAGAGAAAAACGAAGAAAGTTAGTACGGTAATGATTTGTATTCTATCGTTATTTTTGGCATCTTCAACAGTCCTGGCTAATACTGCATCTTCACCGTATAGTACACCCAAAATTAAGGGACACACGTACACTTTCACATCTGAAGTATGGACTCGAAATTTCACTACAGGTACGACTGCTGAAGCCGTTGCATCAGTGAAGGCTTCAGCAAGTGTTCCAAATGGATATATGGGAGCTATGGCTAGATTGTACACATCTGGCGGAAGCTTAACAGCTTCAAGTTCCATGACATATAATACGTCGAAAACCTCTAGTTTTTTTGTCTACTCTCCAAGAATAACGACTAAAACGACGTATTATGCTCAGAACGTTGGTGAATTCTATAATGGGAATGGATACACTCGGTATACTGGATACAAATCGCCAAACTTAAAGTTATCGAACGTAAATTCATCAAATGTTTTATTTGAAAACAACACTGAAACATCGGAAACGATTCACGAATTATTGCTTCAAACTAAATATGATGTCAATTCACAGGGCGATACCTATGGCTCAGCATTATCTGAACCAATCATTGGGGTTGAACCCGATTTGATTGCTGCAATTGGCACCAATGGAATCGAGGGTTATCTAAAAGCTGAAGATCTTACACCTAAAATCACTACCATCGAAGAAGCCTTGGCACAAACACAAGTGAATGGTACTGTTCGAACGATTCATTTGTATGATGTAGAAGGAGACAATATTATTGGAGAATTTGATGTAGTTACTGATTATAAAGTAGAATAAAAATTTCTCAGAGTAAAAGAGCCGCTAAATTGCGGCTTTTTTGGGTTAAGCTAGCCATTTCAATTAAGTGGTTTAGCCGTATTCTTTGCCAAAGTCCTCCATCTTTTCAAGGATCGGTAGTAACTTCATTCCCTTGTCTGTTAACGAATACTCAACTCGCGGAGGAACTTCCGGATATACAACACGTTGTATAACACCATCATTCTCCAACTCTTTAAGCTGCTTTGTAAGGGAGCCTTGAGACAGATCTCCAAGGAATTTTTTGATATCTGTATATCGCCGTGTTTCGTCTTTTAGGTACCATAAGATAAAATATTTCCAACGCCCAGAAAGGACATTCTGAGTAAAAGCTATGGCGTACATGTCACTTTTTCCATCTATAAACTCTTGTTCAAAACCTTCGTTGCAAACTCTCATTCATATCACTCCTGATCCAAAGGTACATAAAGATGTACTATGTTCATTTAAATTGCCCTCTTTGCTAATAAAACAAATACACCTATGATGGTGTCAACACCAAAACAATTTTAGTTTACCTAAAGTATGAAAGAATAATTAATGTTATCTCGATTGAATAGTTAGCAAGCTAAATAAATATATCATAGAAATGAGTGACTGATAAGGGCTGGAGCCAAACCGATATTCGATCATACTGTAAATTTTAACAAAGGAGATGTTTAACAATGAGTAAAAAAATTCGTACAGGTATCATAGGGGCATCCATTAATAACGGGTGGGCGAGTGGAACACATATTCCAGCTATTCAGCATTTGGATGAATTCGAGCTTACAGCGGTTGGGACAAGTAATATGGTGAGTGCAAAGAAAAGCGCAGAAGCTTTCTATGCAGATCACGGCTTTGATAATATGAAAGAGTTGGCTCAGCATCCTGATGTGGATATGGTCGTTGTCAGTATTAACGTCAAGGAACATTATAACGCCGTTAAAGCCGTTGTACCTGCTGGCAAACCAATCTATTGTGAATGGCCACTGGGTTCGAATACAAAGCAAGCCTTGGAAATGCAGGAATGGGTAGCGTCCGCACAACAGCCAAATGCGATTGGATTACAGGCTAGACAAGCCCCGGCCGTTCAATATGTAAAAGATTTATTGGCAGAAGGTTATGTGGGTAAAGTGTTATCTGCCAACCTGAAGATCGCCATTGATGGCATGGGTGGCGTTGGTGACAAGTCGAGTGCGTACTTGTATGACCGGAAAGTTGGAGGGAACTTGCTGACCATTGTAGGGGGCCATAATCTGGATGCCTTCACTTACATGCTTGGGGACTTTACAGAATTGTCTGCCACCACAGCTCAACAGTTTCCAGAAGTTGAATTGGTAGATATTCAGAAAGTCATCAAGAAAACAACGGATGATCAGATCATGATTACAGGAAAATTGACTAATGGTGCAGCAGCCAGTGTTCATATTCAAGGTGGAGTCAAACATCAGACAGGACTCACACTTGAAATTTTCGGAGACAATGGCACGATTGTGCTGAGCGCCCCGGCATCCATTCAATTCGGATCACACCAATTACGCGGTGCAGGATCTACGGACAACGAGCTTCGTGAACTACCCATTCCCGATGCCTATTACTCGGCTCCACATTCTTTATATAACGACTCCGGAATTGTTCTGAACATGGCTCAGGCTTATCGTAAGTTTGCCAAAGATATTCAAGAAGGTACTACCTTAGCACCTAATTTCGCGGATGCGGTGAAACTACATCAGTTACTGGATGCCGTCGAGAAATCAGCCCAGACCGGTGAACGTCAATATCTATAACCCTCACTAAACGGAACAAAATCTGATCCATCCATATACTTAGCATGCTAAATATATTCACGCTATAGTAAGGGCACAAATATCTGTGTCTGTCCAGAACGAAGGAGAAAATCGTTATGAAAAAAAGAAGTGAAATGCAACTGGCTTTACAGATGGTTTCGGGTTATGGAGCCGAATTTAGCGCATGGAGAATGCCTGGCACGGATCCTGCAGCTTACACCAATATGGATAGTTATGTAGAACGGGCTAAATTAGCTGAACAAGGAAAATTTCAAATGATTTTCATCGCTGACACTCCAGGCTTATCCAATAATTTAGGCCCACAGACACCTATGTTTCCTATGGACCCCATGTTGGCACTGATGGCAGTAGCAAGAGAGACACAACACATCGGGCTTGTGGCTACCCTCTCTACAACATTTAATTATCCCTACAACATTGCACGTCAGTTCAAAGCACTGGATGTTATCAGTCATGGACGTGTGGGATGGAATGCAGTTACCACATCCGATCCCCTAGCGGCTGCTAATTTCGGTGCCAGGGTTGAAAATCGCCAAGAGCGCTATGACAAGGCGCATGAAAGCATACAAATTGTTCAGTCCTTGTGGGGGAGTTGGGAACCAGACGCTTGGACGTTAGATGTAGAAGGAGGGGAATTTGCTGATATGGACAAAATCCAGCCTATTAACCTTCAGGGTCAATATTATGCATCTCGTGGTCCTTTGCCCATTCCGCCCTCTGAGCAAGGGCAGCCAGTGATTTTCCAGGCAGGGGGAGGAGGTGAAGGATTAGAATTAGCTGGGAAATATGCTTCGGGAGTGTACGCCAATCCTTATGATATTACGTCTGCCCGTGAACACAGACAAGCCATAAGGCAAAGTGCTGCCCGTTTCGGTCGAAACCCCGATGATATCAAAATGTTTGCTGGTTTTATGTTTTCTCTGGCTTCAACGGAGGAAGAAGCTCTGGATCGTCGGAAACAGCTTATGAGTTTTAATCCCCAGGAAATCCCTAGCAGGGTAAGTTACCTCGGCTCCATGGTTGGTTTACCCTTATCGGTAAACTCAGTAGATATAGATCAACCTTTAGCGCCAGACTTGTTGAAAAATGCATATGCCAACCCCATGGACCCACGTTCTCCGAGAGCCTTAAAGTTATTAAAAAAAGGACTCTCTGTAAGGGATGTTCTCGCTCACGGGGTCATCAACTATCATCCGGTTGTTGCAGGCACCCCGACACAGGTTGCTGACTTCTTGGAAGAATGGTTTTTGGCTGAAGCATGTGACGGATTCTCAGTCGTGCCCGATGTATCTTTTGATGGCGTTGCAGATTTTGTGAATCAGGTAGTACCTATCTTGCAGGAACGCGGTTTGTTCCATAAGGAATATGAAGGAAAAACACTACGCGAGAATATGGGCGTTCCTTACGAATACGGATTGCAGGAACATGGAATCAACGAATAAAGGAGAGCGTTTAATGAATAACACACTCGAATTGCTTCATAACCATACATCGTTTCGTTCTTACACATCTCAACCCCTAACTGAGGAACAAATAGATGCAATATTTCAGGCAACAAATCAAACTTCATCGTTCAGTCTTCTGCAGGCGGTATCCATTATACGCATCACAGATCCAGTACTTCGAAAAAAACTCAGACATCTGTGTGTCGATCAACCCTATATTGAAGAAGCGGCCGAATTCTGGATCTTCTGTGCAGATTTCAACCGAAATCATGAAATCGCTCCGGATGTGGATATTGAATATATTGAATTTCTGTTGATTGGTTCATTCGATGCTGGCCTGATGGCACAAAATGCGTTAACCGCGGCTGAATCGCTGGGACTTGGCGGAGTGTTCATTGGTGCGGTCAGAGCTAATATTAGCGAACTATCTGACGTATTGAATTTACCTAAATTTGTTATCCCTCTGGTGGGGTTATGTATCGGTAATCCAGCTGGAGATAAGCCGGAACTGAAACCTCGACTCCCTCAATCCATGGTATTGCTTGATAATCAATACCAACCAATGGATCAAGAGAAATTAGCAATCTATGATGAGACCATGCTGAAGTATTATGAAAATCGTCCGACGAGAGCCCCTTTCACCGTAAAAAAAGTAAAAGGATGGAGTGACCATATCCAGGATCACCTCGAGAGAAGTATTCAACCGCAAATGATGGCCTATTTGAACAAGCAAGGTTTTGCCAAAAAATAAGGACTAAACCAATCTTTCGGGTGAAACTTGGATAGGAAAAGGCCCTTAAAGACGACACTAAGGTGAATTGACACCTGTATATCTCCATGATACATTTAGTCTGCTAAATATAATTCGGATGTTAGGGAGGGATCGTTCATGACAGATACAGTAGATTGTGAAATTCGACAGTCTTTAGATCGAATTTCCTCCCAAATGCGTCGAAATTATAGTGAATCTCTTCGGGAACTTAATCTCTATGTAGGACAAGATAATCTGTTGTATCGGCTGTGGTTGGGTGATGGGGTAACCCAGATGCAACTAAGTGAACATATGAAATGCGAACCACCAACGGTTACAAACATGGTCAAATCACTGGAACAGAACGGATTTATATATCGCAAACGTGATGTACAGGATGCAAGGATCATGCGTATCTTTCTAACCGATAAGGGCAAAGAATTAGAAAAACCGGTTGAGCATAAATGGAGAGAGCAACAAGAGAAACTACTTCAATCCATTTCTTCGGAAGATCGGCTGATATTGAGGCAATTCATGCAACAAATGGAGCGAAATATTTTATAACTTATGCCAACATTCACGTAAGCTAAATAAATGAACGAAACAGAGCCGCTATAATAGCGGCTTTTTTTATTGCCAATAGCTATACTTTCTTGCCCAGAACAAAGAATTTGTACTGTCAGTTTCGGAATTCACGATTACACCTCTAATGTTGGGATAAGATTGTGATAATTCAAGTTAATTTTGTTCATTTAGATGCTTAAGAGATTACAGTACACTGAAAGAACATACAAACGGAACACACTAAACATGAAAATGTGAGGAATTATAATTCGTTGGAGGTTTTAACGTGAAGACCAAAAATATCTGGTTTAATCAACCTGCTGGGACATGGGAAGAGGCATTGCCTATCGGAAATGGAACTCTTGGAGGCATGATTTTTGGAAAAACACAGATCGAGAGAATTCAGCTTAATGAAGATAGTCTGTGGTATGGTGGGCCGATGCAGCGGAATAATCCTCAAGCACTTGAATCTTTATCTCAGATCAGAAGCCTGATTTTTGACGGTAAGATTAGGGAAGCAGAAGAACTCGCAGCAGATACTCTGGTAGGTGTTCCTGACGGGCAAAGGCATTATGAGCCATTAGGGGACTTCTATATCGCTATGGATCACAGTGAACATGAACCAAATGGATATCAAAGACATCTCGATCTGGAACAAGGCAAGGTAAACGTGAATTATACCGCAGATCAATCCATTTACAGCCGAGAATATTTTGCTAGCTACCCGGATCAAGTGCTCGTTGTTCATCTCAAATCTAGCGTGCCTGGAAAGTTATCTTTCTCCACTGTTTTTGGCAGGGGAACCGTTCTGGAATCAACATCCTATTCCGATATTCTTAAGCATCCTGTTGGTTTCCAATCCTATCTGGACCGGATCGAGAAGCGTGGAACGAATGACTTGATCATCCGGGGAAGAAGTGGGGGAGAAGAAGGAATCCGATTTTGTTGTGCGATTCGCCTTATATCTGAAGGAGGGCAGGTTCATTATTCAAGCGGCCAGCTTTCTCTGAAGGATGGTAATTCAGCGACTATTCTAATCACGGCTTGCACGGATTTCCGAGTACCTAAGGAACAACTCGAAGTGGAGTGCCTCCGCAGGATTGATGCTGCTTCCGCAAAACCATATAGCGAACTGCTCGCCGATCATGTCTCGGACTATCAATCCTTATTCGAAAAGATGGATATACATCTCGAAGATGAAAATAAAGATGTGATATGTTCCGAACTTCCAATCGATCAGCGCCTTGAGCGGCTTAGAGCTGGTCAGCATGATCCGGAACTGCTGAGTCTATACTTTCAATTTGGTCGCTATCTGCTTATCTCAAGTAGTCGTCCAGGTTCTTTACCGGCAAATCTTCAAGGGATATGGAATAAAGACATGCTTCCTGTATGGGATAGCAAATATACGATTAATATTAATACACAGATGAACTACTGGCCTGCAGAAAGCTGCAATCTGTCTGAATGTCACGTTCCATTGTTTGATTTTATAGATCGACTGCAAGTCCGGGGAAAGGAAACCGCTAAAAGCATGTATGGTTGCAAGGGGTTCGTTGCTCATCACAATTCGGATATCTGGGCAGACGCTGCTCCGCAGGATGTATGCATGACATCGACGTTTTGGACCATGGGAGGAGCATGGCTTTCATTACATCTATGGGACCACTACGAATACAATAAGGATGTTCAATTTCTCAAAAAATCTTACGCCACGATGAAAGATGCGGCTATCTTTATTCTGGATTATCTAATAGAGGATCCTACCGGCAATTGGGTGATATGTCCTTCGTCCTCACCGGAAAATCGCTATATATTAGATAATGGAGAGTCGGGGGCTTTATGTTTTGGTGCTTCAATGGACAATCAGATTATTAGAGAACTCTTCACGCGTTGCATTGAAAGTACCGGAATATTGCAAGAAGATCAGGAATTCGGAGAAGTACTCCGTAGTGCTTTAACCAAAATACCGGAGACCTCCATTGGAAAACATGGCCAGATCCAAGAGTGGAGTAACGATTATGATGAATTGGAACCGGGTCACAGACATATCTCCCATTTATTCGCTTTGCATCCTGGAACGCAAATTACGTTGCAATCAACGCCTGATCTGGCCAAGGCAGCTCGTGTAACACTCGACAGAAGATTGGAACACGGTGGTGGACACACAGGATGGAGCCGGGCGTGGATTCTCAACATGTGGGCACGATTAGAAGAGTCGGAACTTGCACACGATAACATCGTGGAACTTCTACGTTCCTCCACGTTACCCAATCTGTTTTGTGACCATCCTCCATTTCAAATTGATGGGAACTTTGGAGGTACTGCAGGGATAGCAGAGATGCTTCTCCAGAGTCATAACGAAGTAATCAGATTGTTACCTGCTTTACCATCAGCGTGGTCAAAAGGATATATTCGTGGTATTCGGGCTCGTGGCGGATTTGAAATAGATCTGGAATGGGAAAATGGTCGTCTGTTAAATACCAGAATTCGCTCTATTGAAGAAACAAGAGTAACCGTGTCCTATCTGGACCAAAAAATAGAATTAACCTTTCCTGGCCCCAATTCAATAATTGAACTAAGAGGATACGACTGGAATAATCAATAAGAATTTACCGATTACCTGAGCGAATACCGGCTGACAGGATTGCCGGGTAAATTCGCTCTTTTTTTTTGCTGAGATAAGATTAGGCAAGAGTTGGCGTGTTTTTGCTCAATGCAATGTTTAAAACAGACTTCCATATTTAACAAATTTGCCAGGTGAAGTGCCGACCTGCTTGGTGAAGCTGCGAATAAAATTGGCATAATCTCCAAAACCGGATTGATAACAGGCCTCTGTAATACTTAAACCTTCGATTAAATAAGATTTCGACAGCTCTATACGGCGACTAAGAATGTATGCTCGAATCGTGAGTCCGGTATGCTTTTTAAATTGCCGACTAATATAGCTGCTATTCGTGAACATAGCCTCTGACAATTGTTCGAGCGTCAGTTGCCTCGTCAGATTACATTCAATGTAATCCATCGTGTTTCGAACTAGTTCAGGCATAATATCCGTTGCAACAAAATCCGTATTTTGGAAAAGTTAGATTCGTTAGAAGTAGTAACTGTGTAATCAAAATATTCCCCAGAATATCCGCTCCATAGTCACTTGATGAGAGACACTGTTCAAGTTCGCCAGCTAATTGTAGCACTCGTTGAAGTTCGTCCTCTTCAAGATGTACGATATTACCCTTACCCTTGGGACGGTAGTCGAAACATGCGGATAAGTTGGTGCTTGAAGTAGACAAGCGGTTCAGATATGACTTTTTCAGATTTATGGTGATTCTCTCATATTCGTTTTTGTCCAAGGCAAAGGAACGGTGCATCTCCTCCGGGTTAAGAACGAGCAGATCTCCACGTTGCAAATGGTAACAACGGTTCTCAATATAGAAGTTTACATTGCCACGAAGAAATAAGTAGAGTTCATATGCATTATGTCGATGATAAAACGTTCCCATATTATACGTGGTGGTACGATGAAGATACAACAGCTCATTCTGGATTGGATCAAACAGGTATTCTGAAGTCTCATTCATATCAGATATATGACCTCCTTGTCGTTTCGCGCAATAAATATAGCCGTTTGTGCAATGAAATTGCAGACGTGAACCTATAAAATGTAACCATCCTAGCATGATGGATACATAATTGCAAGCGTTTACACTCAGGTGTGTACAACGCGATTGGAGGAAAAGATGGATCTGATTTTCACGGCACGGAGTAGAGTGCAGGACAACGTAGAGTACACGGCATTGGACAAGCATGCTCTCAAAGCTAGCGTTAAAGTAATAAGCGGAAACGGCAGTGCAGAAGCTCCATGGCAAGCCGACATTCAGATTTACAACGAGGGACAGAATGTCTGGTCAGGAGTTATTCATGTGGAAATGCCGTTGGACAAACAGAATCCGAGATTTTTTTTGCCTGCATTTATGTATGGCCGCAACCGGGGTGAAGCGCCTCAGAATGTTCCAAATGAGTTCCCCAGGCTAAGGGAGGGCAGTCCTTCTCGTCCTTCATCACCCTGGTGGATGGTAAGAAGTGATCGTCTGTCTCATCCAGCTGCACTTATCTATGATGAAGGTCGGATTGTTGGTTTAAGCGCAAGTCCCTACTGGATCAATACAGGAGGCCATAAGCAGCAATGGTATCCAGGAATGGAAGGAAACTTTGTGCAATATGGGGGATTCACATGTTCTATTGAAAAGGGTGCGGTCGGATATACGTTGGGATATGAGAATGCTCCGTTGTTATTTATCAAATCCAGACTTGTCCACGAGCGAGCTGCCCTTGGAGAAAACTGTTTTGAACTTGCGGCAGGTGAATCGGTTGGGCTCACACTTGAACTATATAACTACGAGTCTGAATCAGAACTGGGCATCAATCCAGCACTGGAAACAATCTATAAGAGGTATCACGAAAAACCAAGAGAAGGAAGTGACATTCAGACAACGGTAACGGATTTGTCCAATGCCATCTATGAGTATGCCTGGCTTCCGGAGGATTGTCATTATTCTACATTCGTATATGAAGATGCTGCTGAAACCGGTGGCTACCGATACAACAAAATTATCTCAATCAGTTGGACAAATGGTATGACCATCGCTGCACCAATGCTTATGGCCGCACTGCGACTGAATAATGAGCCCATGCGACAGCAGGCGTTATCCTGCATTACCAATATTATCGAGAATGCCATGAATCCCGAATCCGGACTTCCGTATGACGCCTATCAGGATGGGATATGGAGTGTTAAAGGCTGGTGGTTCGACGGCATGCGTACCCCAGGACATTCCTCTTACCTTGTAGCTCAAGCAATGTTCTACATTCTGAAAAGCTACGATTATGAGAAGCGCATTCGAAATGTGAGACACGATGATTGGCTTGCTTACGTCAAACAAATACTTGATGGTCTGGAGTGCACGAAGAATACGGATGGAGAATACCCCACCATTTTGTCAGAGCGGACCGGAGCAGGTCTTGAATATGATGCCTTTAGTGGGGTCTGGTGTCTTGCTGCCAAGGCATATCACTGTTGGTTAACCCATGATGAATCTTCTCTGGAAGAGCTCAGACGCAGTGAAGCCCACTATTACAATACCTATGTACAACACATGGAATGTTACGGCGCTCCACTGGATGCGGACAAGGCAGTGGATTCGGAAGGCATTCTGGCTTACATCAAAGCTGTTCGGTTTCTGCACGCGTTGACCGGTGACGAGCTGTATCTAGATCACATGAGAGATGCGATCAGTTATGAATTCAGCTTCAAATTTTGTTACAACTCACCTATTAAGATTCCGCCACTCAGTACATTAGGCTGGTCCAGTTCCGGAGGAAGTGTTACTTCAGTAGCTAATCCGCATATTCACCCCATGTCCAGCAATCTAGTGGATGAGCTATTGTATTATGTGGGACAGCGGGAAGAGAATTATGTTCGTCAACGTATGATGGATACCATCGGGTGGGGTTGTCAGACCTATAATCGTTATGATCAAGAATTCGGCTATGGCAAAAAAGGATGGATGTCTGAACGCTTCTGTCATTCGGAAGGACTGGTCACTGAAAAATATGCGGATGGTACACCAGCCAGCACCTGGTTTTGCCTGATGCCATGGGCCAGTGGATCGATCATCGAAGGCCTCGTTGGCGACTATTGGGATTATGCGCGACATGAATGAATGTATTATGCAATAACTACAACAGTCACCATATTAGATGCCGCCGATAGGGAGAGACGCTACCGGCGGTTTATTTTCGTTGGAGGAAAGGGGACAAACGGATGTTAAAAGTATTACTGGTAGATGATGAGATGTATGTACGAAAAGGGCTGTATGAACTCATAAATTGGATGGATCTTAACATGGAGATTATCGGAGAGGCAGAGAACGGTGCAGAGGCATTAAATCTGATTAAATGCCTGCAACCAGACGTGATTATAACAGATATCCGCATGCCAATTCTGGATGGACTGGAACTTATACGTGCCGTAGAGAAAATGCCACTTCTCGAACCTGTGTTCATTATCATCAGTGGTTATCATGACTTCAAATATGCACAGCAGGCAATCCGGTACGGCGTTCATGACTATATCCTGAAGCCTATTGATGATGAAGAACTGACGGCCACGTTGCAGAAGTCGGCTAATCTGATTTGCAATAAAAGAAAACATATTCTTTTGGCTGAGGGACAGGCCAGTAACATCATGCTGGAGGATGTGATCAAAGGCCATGTACAGAAGGAGGATGAACATCGATATGCTGAGATGCTTGGGATCAATCGTAACTCCAGTCTGCTCATAACTTTGATTGAACTTCAGACCGGATTAGGTGCAATTAAAATTACGATTGAACAGCTACGTGAAGCAGTACATTCTCTGGAGAGTAATTTATGCAAAATGTTCATCAGTGAGCAACAACGCGGCATGTTTACTTTATTACTGTTGTGGCCTGATCATCATCAAGGAGGCTCGGCGTTACAGGATAACCTACATAATATTCATATAACACTGAGCAAAAGGTTCAACCTGGATATCGGTCTTTACGCAGGAACACTCGTCAAAGAAATTGGTGATGTCCCACAATCCCTTATGGCGGCTGAAGAAGCAGCCAAGCATAAATATGCTGAAACTGGTGGTGTCGTACGTTATACGGAGATCAAGGACAAACCACTGTTTGTTTTCAATGTATACCAGGACGAGGTGGATCAATTAATTCTGAGCCTGGAAGAGGGGAATAGGTCAGCTTACCACAAGATTGTAGAAGAGAAATTCAAATTGTTTCATATGAATCGATTTTCTTCTCAGGCTGTATGGGGTTCTCTTTTGCGTTATATAACGGGTATTCTCGCTGTGGTCCATGAAATGGGTGGTAATGATGAAGGTCTACAGCAGCTAAAGGAGCTGGCACAACAAAGTCATGAAGGTTGGAATTTACGACTATTGAAAAATGCATTTCTCATCGCGTTGGAGGAAGCCGAGGATTATGTCTCTCATTTACGAATGGAGCGATCCAAAGGGGATATCAGCAAGATCAAACGATATATTGATACAAATTATACCGAGAACATCAATCTCAAAAGCATTGCTGCGCTCTTCTACATGAACCCCGTTTATCTTGGGCGATTATTCCGCAAAAGTTACAATCAATACTTTAATGACTATCTGCTCAACCTGCGGATTCATGAAGCGAAGAAGTTATTGCGCCAGACGGATCTGAGAATGTACGAGGTTGCTGCACGTGTAGGATTTCAGAATGCGGATTATTTTGTAACTCAGTTTGAGAAATTGGTTAAGTTATCACCTACAGAGTATCGCAATCTCCTTATGGGAAATGAGCAGCGAGGTGCACAATGCCAAGATGGAACCTGAATTACATGAAGCTTCGAGATAAGCTACTGCTTATGTATGTCTTATCTGTGTTTATTCCCATCGTTGTTACCAATGTGGTGTTCTACAATGTCACATCTGCCAATATTCGCAGTCAGAAAACTCGTGATGCCGGCATGGCACTGAACAATCTGAAGAATGACCTGCGAGTAACCATTGATCAGGGCGTCGGCCTCTCTTATTCGTTATATACTGACCCTGTATTCAACGACACCATCTCCCGTTCATTTCAAAGTCATTTTGAGTACATTGACGCTTATAATTCCTATCTAAAAGGGCAATTCTCCGGGCAAATGAATCAGGGGATTCGCTGGTATCAAGTGTATACCGATAATTCTACCATTTTATCTTCCGGTTATATTGATCGTTTAACTGACGATGTCCGCAACTCGGACTGGTACGTTCAATTTCAGGCATACTCCGCCCCTTATCCGGCATTGATCTCATCGGATCAGATGTTAAGTCTGTTTCAAAGGCTCGACAATCTGGACACTGGGGGGAGAGAGCAGTTACTTAAAATTGACCTGAATATGGATATGATCAAGCAGTATTTTCACAACAGCGGATTTGATGGAAAAGTGTATCTTCTTGATCCGGGGGGACACATCCAATTTTCAAATGATCCTACAGCAGAAGAAGCTCAGATAGGGAAACGTTACAGCGAGATCCAGTTTCCAAACAAAATGATTCCCTTTGAGATTACGTATACAGGTATTAACTATCTGGAAGGGTGGTCCCTGCATGGAGTGATGGATGAAGAAATTGTGTTGAAGGAGGTGCGGAAGTCCCGTTCCTTCGTCGTATGGCTGGCTTGCATTAATTTTGTCCTGCCTTCTATTATCATCGCGGCGATGTCCAGATCCATCCATGTCAGGCTGGTGCGTATTCTAAAACATATGAAAAAAGTAAAAACACAGAATTTCCAGACGATTCCGCCTGAAGATGCAAGAGATGAAATAGGTCAACTCACGATGGAATTTAATCGAATGACCGAGACGATCCATAACCTGATTCATGAGGTATATCTCGCCGACATCCAAAAGAAAGACCTGGAGTTGAAGCAGCAGGAAGCACAACTTCATGCGCTCCATAGTCAGATCAACCCACATTTTTTGTTTAATACGCTGGAGTCGGTACGTATGCGGAGCCTCATCAAAGGTGAGAAAGAGACTGCCAAAATCGTGCATAACATGGCCAAGATGTTTCGCAAGTCGATTAGTTGGAATCAGAATGATGTGATAGTGAAGGAAGAATTGGAACTCATCGAGAGTTTTTGCAAATTCAGAAATACCGCTTTGGAGAAAAACTCCAATATACCATTGAGGCAGATCCTGCGGTACTGATGTACCGAATCCCCAAGATGGTTATCCTTCCCTTTGTTGAGAATGCAAGTATTCATGGAATTGAGTCATCTCCGGGTGTAGGCATCATTCAACTCGTCGTTTCAATGGAAAATGACCAGCTCCATATCAGACTAACGGATAACGGTATAGGGATGTCACAAGCAAAATTGGAAGAGTTGTTAAGTTACCTGGATCAAAACACCGATATGGGAGAGCATGTTGGCATGAAAAATGCGTATAGTCGCTTAAAACTTTGTTATAAAAATCACTTTACATTCGACATCGAGACATGGGAAGGAGAAGGTACGCGTATTCAAATTAAGCTTCCACTTGATCCATCAGCCATGCCAGGCGACTAAATACGAGGGATATACTTTTCAAAGTAGGAGGTACACTTTCATGGGTAACTTTGAAAGCGCTATCTTGATATATTGAGAAGGCTTAATGACACAAACAATACGTTAAGGGGGCATTTGCTACATGTTTAGAAAAAAAAACATGATAACAGGTCTGGCCATTTTACTGGCTGTAACCCTGGCAGGTTGTAATAAAGCCAGCCCGGAAGCCTCTTATCCTGACAGTAATGACAACACCCCGGTCACCTTTAAATATTTCACGTTTGGCGGTGGCAAGAAGGACATTCTGGCAAGCAGCACGACCATTGGCAAGAAGCTACAGGAACAAACAGGCGTTGACTGGAAGATGGAATATCTGGTCGGTGACGGTGCAACCAAGGCAGGTGTAATGATTGCGAGTGGGGATTACCCCGACATCATCGACTCCAGTGGTGAAATGGCCAAATTGATGGATGCAGGTTCTTTTATCCCGCTGGATGAACTGATCGATCAATACGGGCCTAACATCAAGCGGGTATACGGGTCTTATATGGACAAATTCAGACAGGAGGATGGAAAGATATACTTCTTGCCATACACTGCCAACATCGGTTATGTGTCAGAGCCTAATTTTCAGACCGGCTTTTATATTCAGCGTGCTGTGTTAAAAGAGTTTAACTATCCCAAGATCAAAACGCTGGACGAATATTTTGACTTGATTGAGCAATACAAGCAAAAGCATCCGCAGATCGATGGAAAAGAAACCATCGGCTTCGCCACACTTGCGGGTGAATCGGGCAGCTTTTTCACCCTGCTAAATCCGGCTATGCATCTGGCAGGTTATCCAAACGATGGCAGTGTGATGGTGGATATGCAGAGTCATGAAGCCAAACTGGTAGCCGGATCTGATTATCAGAAACAATGGATTCAGAAGCTGAACGAGGTTAACGCACAGGGGATGTTTGATCCAGAATCCTTCACAATGAACCAGGATCAGTATCTCGCCAAGTTGACGTCCGGTCGGGTGCTGGGATATTTCAGTTACTCCTGGCAAGTTGGAGATGCAACGAACAACCTCAAGAAGGCTGGTATTGACGATAAACGATACGTATCTCTCCCGATCGTATTTGATGACAGTGTCAAAGACCAGTATGTGGACCCGCCAGGTTTTGTGAACAACTACGGTGTCGGAATTACCGTAAATGCCAAAGATCCCGTGCGAATTATTAAATATTTTGATAATTTGCTCAAGGAAGAAAACCAGATTCTGGTTCAATGGGGTGTTGAGAACGAGACGTATAGTGTGAATGATGAGGGTCGCTTTTACTTTGAAAATGATGACCAACGCAAGGCACATGAAGATCCAGAATTAAGTCGTAAATTCGGCTTTGACTATTTTAATTACAGCTGGCCTCGTTACGGGAATAACTCCGTGCTGGAGGATGGCAACGCCTATGGACCGGGCAACCAACCAGAAGTGGCTACCTTTAGTTACACGGACGGTGACAAGCTGTTGTTAGAGAAATATGGTGTGGAGACATTCACAGAACTATTCAGCACACCGGATGAGCGTCCTTGGTCTCCTGCTTGGTCTATTGCACTGGAGCAGGGCTCTCCTGAACAGATTTTTATCACCAAGGCAGAAGACCTCCAGAAGAAATATTTACCCAAAATGATTATGGATTCGCCTTCCACTTTCGAGAACACATGGAATGAATATATGAGTCAATTGAATCAACTCGACAAGAAAACATACGAAGCTACGATAACACAGGCAGTTAAGGATCGTGTAGCTGGCAAATGGTGAGTGTAATCCACGAGAGAAAACACGGAACGGGGGAATATTCACATGTTAAAACCAAAATTTAGAACAGCGGGTTTAGCTGTATTACTAACAGCTTTGCTGGCTGGGTGCAGTCAAAACAGTTCGTCATCAGCGCCTTCAGCCACAGGTGATGATGAGAACAGTTCAGTCACGTTCTCGTATTACATGTTCTCTCCAGGCAAGAAGGATGTTCTGGCAAGCGAAACTACCATCGGTAAAGCGTTGCAAGAGCAGACTGGTGTGGACTGGAAGATGGAATATCTGGTAGGTGATAGTGCTACAAAAGCCGGTGTCATGATTGCCAGTGGAGACTATCCTGATGTCATTAGCTCCAGTGGTGAGATGTCCAAGTTACTGGATGCAGGTGCCTATATTCCGCTGGATGATCTGATTGAGGAATACGGTCCTAATATCAAAAGGGTGTATGGACCATATTTCGATAAAATGAAAAATGCCGAAGATGGAAAAATCTATGCCCTGCCTTATACGGCTAATCAGGGTGAGTATTCAGGTAGCCCAAATGTGGGCGGAGGAGCTTTCTGGATTCAACGATCTGTGCTCAAAGAGTTTGATTATCCCAAGATCACTACACTGGATGAATATTTTGATCTAATTCAGGATTATAAGGAAAAACATCCAACTGTCGACGGTGCAGAGACGATCGGATTTGTGTCACTTGCGGGTGTGGCCAATAACTTCTTCACCTTGCAAAATCCAGCGATGCATCTCGCCGGTTATCCGAACGATGGCAGTGTCATGGTCGACATGAAAACCCATGAAGCAAAAGTCGTCGCGGGAACAGATGCTCAGAAAAAATGGATTCAGAAGTTAAATGAAATCAATGCTCAAGGCATGCTTGATCCGGAATCCTTTACGATGAACAAAGACCAGTACTTGGCCAAGCTGACTTCGGGTCGTGTGTTAGGATACTTCAATTATGGCTGGCAGATTGGGGATGCATCGAAAAACTTGCTCTCTGCAGGCATTGATGAGAAGCGCTACGCTCCACTTCCGATTGTGTTTGATGAAGGAATCAAGGATCAGTATGTGGATCCTCCCGGCTTTGTCAACAACTATGCAACAGGTATCTCGGTGAATGCCAAAGACCCTGTTCGTATCATCAAATATTTTGATAATTTGCTGAAGGAAGAGAATCAGGTTCTGGTGCAATGGGGAATCAAGGATGAGACGTACAGTGTGGATGAAAAGGGCCGATTCTATTATGCAAATGAAGATCAACGCAAGGCTCATGATGATCTGGAGCTCAGCCGTAAATTCGGGTTCACCTACTTTGGGACAGACTGGCCGAAATATGGCGGTGAATCTACACTAACCGATGGTAACGCTTATAGCCCTGGCAACCAGCCGGAAGTGGCCGCTGCATCTTACACCGAGGGAGATAAGAAATTCCTTGAAGCCTACGGTATCCAAACCTTTAGTGAATTGTTTAACAAACCGGAAGAGCGGCCTTGGTTCCCGGCATGGTCCATCGCCCTTGAACAAGGATCACCTGAACAGATCTTCACCACCAAATCGGATGATCTGCAACGTAAATACTTACCGGAAATGATCTTGGGAGCACCATCGAATTTTGATAAGCTGTGGGATGCCTACATGGCTGAATTGAACAAATTGGACAAAGCTGGTTATGAAGCGACCATTACCAAAGTTGTGAAGGATCGTGTTGCAGGAAAATGGTAATACGAACACTTTAAGTGCGTGTTCAAAAGCGGACTTTTTGAACAACCTCTTTAAAACAAACTGTTACATGCGCAGGAGAAGACGAAAGAGCATAAACTCCGGCTTCTCCTCGCATGAATAACAGCACAGGAAAGGAGCAGGTTCACCGTGGAGAAACCTAATGTCTCCCTTAACTCGATGCCTCCAGCCTCGAGTCCGAAGGGAACCAGAGCACACTCGTTCTTTAAGCGACTTGTGCAGCAACGAACGCTTGCCTGGATGTGTATTCCTTTTGTCATCTGGGCTTTTATCTTCAAGTACCTGCCGTTATGGGGATGGACCATGGCTTTTCAGAATTTCAAACCGGCAAGGTCCTTCTCGGATCAGCAATGGGTAGGTTGGCAACATTTTAGTACGTTATTTGAAGACAATACCTTCTACCGGGTGTTGCGAAATACACTCGTTATGAGTTCCATTAAACTGGTGTTGGGATTTGTGACAGCAATTACGCTGGCTCTCTTGTTGAATGAGCTGAAAAATGTCATATTTAAACGTTTTGTGCAAACCGTCAGTTATCTGCCTCACTTTATCTCGTGGGTTGTTGCTTCCAGCATTGTATTAACAGTCCTGTCACCAGACGGAATTATCAATCTGCTGCTGATGAAGCTTCACCTGATTGACAGTCCGGTACTATGGATGGGGAAAGGAGAATACTTCTGGGGTATTCTGGGGGCAACTGAGGTCTGGAAAGATGTCGGTTGGAACACCATTATCTATCTGGCAGCAATTACGGCAATTGATCCGGCGCAATATGAGGCTGCCGAGATTGATGGAGCCAGTCGCTTCAAACGGATGTTATATATCACCCTGCCTGGCTTGAAACCGGTTATTGTGATCTTGTTGATCATGAACATGGGAAGTATTCTTGAATCCGGATTCGAACCGCAATATCTGCTGGGTAACGGGATGAATATGGACTATTCGGAGAATCTGGACATCTTTGTACTGAAATATGGATTAGGGATGGGGAACTTTTCCTTAGGTACAGCAGCTGGCATATTCAAAACGGTGGTCAGCTTCATCTTCCTTTTCTCAGCGAACTATATAGCGAAAAAAATGGGAGAGAGCAGACTATTCTAAAAGGAGGCCTATGCCATGCGAAAAGGAAACACATCCCGCTTGCGGAATAGCAGCACCGGGGATCGAGCGTTTGACACCTTTAACATCATCTTCATGGTATGTTTGATGATTGTGACGATTTATCCCTTTGTTAATATGATTGCCGTATCCTTCAATAATGCAAACGATGCCATTCGGGGTGGAATATATCTATGGCCTCGTGTATGGACACTGGACAACTACAAATACATTTTTGGCGAATCCGATATTTATCACGCAACTCTGATCTCGGCGCTGCGTACGATCATTGGAACCGTGGTGTCCGTCTTCTGTACAGCCATGCTCGCGTATACGGTTAGTCGTCAGGAATTTGTGCTTCGCAAGTTTGTTACGATGTTTTTTGTATTCACCATGTATTTCAGCGGGGGGTTGATCCCCGGTTATCTGCTGATTCGAGACCTTGGATTGATCGGTTCCTTCTGGGTATATATCATTCCGGGTGTAATCGGTGTCTTCAATATGATCGTCATCCGTTCATTTATTGAGGGTCTTCCTGAAGGCATTCTGGAGTCAGCCCGTATTGACGGGGCAGGGGAGTTCACGACATTTATCCGCGTTGTCCTGCCGCTAACGATTCCCGCAATGGCAACCGTATCACTCTTTGTAGCTGTGGGACAATGGAATTCCTGGTTCGATGTATTCCTGTACAACTCTTCCAATAAAGAATTAAGCACATTGCAATATGAGTTGATGAAGATTCTACAAACTTCAACGACCTCAGCGACTTCATCAGCAAGTGATGCTTATCAGTCTGCCGAAAGCAATGCAACGGCGGTCACACCAACCTCGATTCGAGCGACCATGACCATTATTGCAAGTGTTCCTATTCTGATGGTGTATCCGTTCTTACAGAAATACTTTGTCCAGGGTATGACGATTGGTGGCGTGAAGGGATAGTCATGACCTGAATATAATTTCATTGAACTTATGAAAACGCAACAAACTATACCGTAGTAACGTCTATTCATCCATAGAATACAACAGGAGTGAAACAAATGCATGTAAAATGGATGACGATTATTGGTGCCGTTGTTGGCTCTATGCTTATAGGGGTGGGAACGGCAGCTGCGGAAGAAACGTTTGTTGATCTAAAGTATTCAAAGTGGGCAGAGGATGGCATCACGTATATGGCGAAACGGGGAACAGTAGCCGGATACGGCAATGGGATCTTCAAGCCAGAGGCACTTGTGACAAGGGCACAAGCTGTCACTTTTATGGTGCGCGAGCCCTATTCAGATCAGCTTCAAAGAGCAGTGGAAGGCACAACTTATTCCGATGTTCCAACTACACATCCTTTCCATCGAGAAATCATGATAGCTGCTAAAAATGGACTTGCAAGTGGTTTTCCTAACGGAACTTTCCGTCCGGACGCACCACTTAGCCGCGCAGAGACTGCGGCCTTCCTTACACGGGCATATGCACTCGTGGAAGGTAAGAACGCCGCAAAATGGACAGACACGGACAGGCATTGGGCAGCAGCACCCATTCTTATTATGAGTTCAAACGGCTTGGTCGGCGGTTATTCAGATGCCACCTTCCGTCCGAGTCAAGCTGTCACGCGTGCTGAATATGCCGTATTTATGGCGAGAGTAATTCGCTTCGAACGTGAAGCGGCCATTCGGACACAAGATTGGGACAAACTGATATCCTATATGACGGTGAGCGAGCAAGTTGGTCAGATGCTTATGCCCGACATTAGGCAATGGAATGGTAAAGCGACAACGACCGTTAATGAGGGGCTGAAACGCACGATCCATGATCAGGACTTGGGCGGACTTATTCTTTTTGACAAAAATATTGTAGACGTGACGCAGCTTACAACGTTCACACATGATATACAAAGAGAAGCAGGTGACATTCCTCTATTTCTTAGCATCGACCAAGAAGGAGGCGTTATTAAGCGAATACCAGGCGGTACGAACCTGCCAGGTCAGATGGCGCTTGGCGCAACTGGAGATGCAACACTAGCCGAAGCAGCTGGTCAGCTGACAGGGGAGGAGCTGAAGGCACTGGGACTGCAGATTAATTTTGGGCCAGTGCTGGACATCAACAGCAATCCAGATAACCCCATCATTGGTATACGGTCGTTTGGCTCGGATGCGGATATGGTGACACGGCTTGGTCTGGCAACAATAAAAGGGCTACAGCAATCAGGGGTGATGGCGGCAGTTAAGCATTTTCCGGGACATGGAGATACAACGGTAGATTCCCATCTTGGTATGCCTGTGCTTGCCCATAACCGAGAACGGCTTGATGCGGTAGAATTAAAACCGTTTCGGGCTGCAATCAAAAATGATGTAGAGATGATTATGACCGCGCATATTGCTTTCCCTGCCATTGACAACGAACATGTTACTTCCCTCAAGGACGGTGAACGTGTGCCGATTCCTGCCACCTTATCGAAAAAGGTACTGACAGGACTGCTTCGCGGAGAGCTTGGATATGAAGGTCTCATTGTGTCGGATGCCTTTACCATGAATGCAATTGCAGAGCATTTTGGGGAGAATCAATCGGTAGAACGAGCCGTTTCCGCAGGTGTTGATATCATCCTTATGCCAAAAAATTCAGCAGCGGCCCATCAAACGCTGGTAAACGCGGTGAACAATGGAACGATCAAGGATGAAACCATACATGCATCTGTGAAACGAATCTTGGAGATGAAAGCGAAATATGGTTTATTTGAACGCAGTCAAACTCTTGCGCAAAAGCTAACTCAGCTTAACGGTATCATCGGATCGAAGGCGCACCGAGCAGTGGAGCAGACAATCGCAGAGCGAGCGGTCACTGTACTCAGCAGTCGCGAAGGTGTGCTTCCTGATCCAATTCAGCAAGGCGACCGGGTTGTTATTGTCGCAGCCGAGCAGGAACAGGCGAAACAGCTTGAGAAACAACTGTTGCAAGCCGCTAATAACCTGTCGTTAAAGACTGAAATATCACTTGTTGGACAAGGCAACATGAATGAAACGCTCCAGGCGATTGGCAAAGCCAATTATGTCATTCTTGCTTCTTACCAATTCCGCAATGTGGCCAGCCAGTTCGGGTGGAGTGATTATCAAACCTTGATTAATGCAATGAACAAGAGTAATCAGCGATACACGCTGTTGTCTCTCGGTAACCCTTACGAAACGATCTATTTGCAGAACGTGCGCTCAGGAATTGCTGTGTATGGAAAGCAGGAGCCAAATACGTCTGCCGGGATCAAAGTATTGCTTGGTCAACTGAAAGCTGGAGGACAATTACCCGTACTAACGGATTAACGCTTAATTAATGAAGAAAAAAACGGATTCCAGCATACGGAATCCGTTTTTTATTTCAAACTTTTGTTTTATCGATCCATGTACCATGCCATCACTCGGGTATTTCTTCGCTACAAACAAAATGAAGCAGCATCTTCACAAATTGCTCCGTCATCCGCATATCCAATGAATTATCATGAGCACCACGAATAGTTACCATGCGCTGGAGCATGCCCATCATCGTTGTGAAGATAAACTGAGCCAGATCCAGCGGAGGGGACGGATTCTTAATACTGCCGTCAACAACACCTTGGGATAAAGCGTCCATCAGGAAATGATTTTCTTTCCCGTTCTGGTTGAACTTATCATACTCTTCTCTTAATTCAGGGCTAAAATCATACATCTCATAGTTGATATCAAACAATTGAATAAACCGGATGTAGTCTGGATGATTCTCGGCATAAACAACCCATGCATTCAACATAACCGTGAGTTGTTCCCGCCCGTTTAAGTCCTTCGTTGAAGCACGGCTAACCTCATCCGTTAAATGTTCGATCAGTTGCATCTGAATGGCTAGAAGAAGTTCATCCATTGACTGGAAATGTTTATAAAAGGTCACTCTACTAAGTTCAGCTTTCGTACATACATCCTTAATCTTCACCTGGAGCAATCCATATTTCAAAAAAAGCTCCTTACCTGCTGCAATCAAATCATCACGATGTTTATTTCCCAATTGTTGATGCCAGTTTTCATTCACTTGTATACAATTGTCCTTTCTTCGAACGAAATGCGTTCAAGGTCAGTCCGAGAGAAGCGAGTAGCATAATTGCACCAAAAATATACGGGAAGTTTATGTTTTTGTCAAACAATAGTCCTGCGATCAGCGGGCCAATCACCGTGCCGAGACTGGAAAAAGTAGTATTCAGACCGGATGCATAACCTTGCCGATCTCCTGCATTTTTGGATATTAACGTGCTGACCGAAGGTCGCAAAAACGAATTGAATGCAAAGAATAACGCAGAAGCGAACAACAGAAACACAAGGTTGACCTTAATTAACATTAACAATAAAGCTATGGGTGTGATTATTAAGGAGAGACGGATCAACTTAACTTCACCTATTCTCTGTACGAACCAATCCAAAAGCCAGATCTGCACAACGATACCGATAATCGCGCCCAAAGTAATAATGATGGAGATTGTTGCAGCGTCGAATCCGTATTTTTGCTCTGCGAAAAGCGCGAATACTGTCTCATAACTCATGAGACCAAAGGTCATGACAAGCAACACAATCAAGTATTTGAAATAGGGGACTTTAAAAGAACTCCAGATTTTCTTGCCCAAGTGATCTCCTTTTTGAAGACGGATGGAGACCGTTCTTTTCTCGGGGGGAAGTGTCTCAGGCAATAGCAGCGTCATCAGGGCCGCAATCAGTCCCAGACCCGCTGCGAAGAAATAGGGCATGCGAATGCCCATCTCGGCGATGAGACCGCCCAGACCAGGTCCGAGAACCATCCCCAAATTCATAGCTGCGCCGAAATAGCCCATACCTTTTGCACGTGTCTCTGGCGTTGTAATATCGGCGACATATGCGAGGTTGGCAGGAACCATTAAACCAAGACTGATTCCACCGATAAACCGTGCGACATAGAGGAACGGCAATGACGTTGACAGCGCAAATATGATATCTGAAATGACAGACAGAAACATACCCGCAATGATCAACTTTTTGCGTCCAAATCGATCAGACAGTTGTCCCCCGAGAGGGGAAAAGAAGAATTGAGCGGCACCGAAGGCTGCAACTAAAAATCCTGCTACTGTGCCTCCCGCATGAAAAAGCTTCAAATACTCCGGCAATATGGGGATGAGCATCCCTTGCCCCAATAAAGCAATAAACAGATTTAACATCAGAATGAACAGTGGAAAGCGAACTGATTTTGGTAATGTACTCATGTACGTCATTAACCCCTTCATTTACAACTTGTTAACCTTTACATTGTGTAAACCATTTTAAATGATTTGAAGGAAATATGTAAATCTTTTTTTTAGTGAGTAGAGTTATAATTGAATTCATATGGAGGTGGGAACACGTGAAATTAGAGGAATTGTTTACGGTACATGTGAACATTGAGAAATCATTTGATTTACAGAATAGCGAAGATGATTCGGTTGTCATGATTACTTTTACAGGCAGCGTAACCGGAAAGTACTTTGAGGGAATTGTGCTGGGTGGAGGAGTGGATACGCAGATTATCGGGAAGAATGGTGGTCCGCATACGCTATCGGCCAGATACATGCTCCAAGGAACCGACAACTCAGGGCATTCCTGCAAAATTTATATCGAAAATAACGGAAATATTGATAAAACGCTGAAAACTGCTTTATTTCGTACTTCCCCCAAAATGATTACAGACAGCAAAGCCTTATCCTTCTTGAACTGTGAGACACTTGTCGGAGAAGGTCATCCGACGGAGTCAGGGATAGATATAAAAATATATAGAAAACCGCTGTAATGCGGGGCAAATAGCAGTTATCTTTTTATTGTATGGCAGAGAAGATAGCTTTTTATAATGAAAAGTCAGAGTCGCTAAGGAGCGGCTCTTTTTGTCGTATGAGACTTTACGTCAATGTTTATATGTACTCTTTTACAATTAATTAACATAGGATGGATACGGCGCAGACACTTCACACCTATAGTATGATGAGCGAAAATAAACCCATATCAGGCGGAATAAGGAGAAAACTATTCATTATGATGATCAAAAAAATCGGGATTTCAGTAGCATCACTCGCCATCTTAACGTCTGTAAGTGTATTTGACGCATATGGTGCAGGCTCCAAACGCATGATCGAAGTTTCTGAACAATCGGCTAATGTGGTTGTGAACGGTCAAAGGGTGGAAGGCGAATCATTTCTCTACAATGGGGTTACTTATATACCTGCAAGAGCGATTGGTGAAGCCTTGGGGCAAGAGGTAGACTGGGATAACAACACCCAATCGGTATTTGTTGGAGCTAAAATTAACGATCAGCAGGGATACCGCGGTACCAAAACGCCATATCCTTTTAAGGAAACAAGTTACACAAAAGCTCCTATTGGATATGAACCCATATTTATTAACTACATAGGGAGACATGGTTCCAGACATCTATCCAGTTCCAAGTACGACAAGACGTTATTTGAACTGCTCGACATCGCTGAAAAGGACGGGCAGATCACTAATCTGGGCAAAGAGCTGAAGAAGGAAATTGGCAATCTGATGAAGGTTGAAAAAGATCATTATGGATTGTTATCCACTACGGGTGGAGAAGAACTGAAAGGAATAGGGGCCAGAGTTGGGCAGAATTTCAAAGAACTCTTTACATCGGATAAAAAAGTGATTGCACAAGCAACCTTCAAAGATCGAACGCCGCAGAGCAGAGATCAGTTTATTGACGGGTTAAAGGAAAGCTTGGGAGATAACAAGGTAGACATTCTGGCTTCAGCTTTTGAAGAAGGGAAAGACCCCTATCTACGGCCCTACGACTTGGCTACGAAGTATAACGAGTACGTAGAAGATGGAGACTGGGTTAAGTTATACGAGGATTATGTCACACAGAACACTGGAACGCGTTATGCAAAAGAGGTCCTTCTGCAATTTCTCTCTGAAGGCTTCTATCAACGGCTGAACGCTGGAGAGTTTGAACTGAAAGATGAGAAGGGAAAAGTGAAGCTCAGCAACCCAACCGAGGCTGCTTCTAATCTATATGAACTCTACATCATTTCTTCGAATATAAAAGGAGAAGGTGACTTCGAATTCGGGCGGTATTTCACGGCTAATCAGTTAAAATGGTACGAGAGCATTGACAATATCAATGATTTCTATGAAAAAGGTCCATCTTTAACCTCAACGGATCTGCCGCAAAATATCATTGCACCTCTGGTCAAAGAGTTGATCGTGTCTACCGACCAGTCCATTCAGCAAAAAGACACGGCTGGTATATTTCGTTTTGCTCACGCAGAAACCATCATTCCACTATCTTCATTCCTGGATATCGCCGGAGCTAATGTGAGTATCGACAAACCGCAGGACGTGACCCAAAACTGGAATGGCTCGGTTATCTCACCAATGGGAGCAAATATTCAATGGATTCTGTATTCCAATGGTAAGGATGTTCTCGTGAAAATGCTTAGAAATGAAGAAGAGATCGCGTTCCCGATCGAAACAAAGACCTATCCGTACTATAAATGGGAAGATGTAAAAGCATATTACCAAAACAAACTGCAGAAGGTAGGCGTAAGCTTGGACAGCAGTTTGGAAGACAACATTGAGCTTTTACAGAAGAAATTCTAATCGGTGAAACGATATGCATTTTATATGAAAATAAAGACGAAGATGAAGAAAGCAACTCCTCTCCATGGGGCTGCTTTCTTTTTTTGCATTTTGAATGAAATGGACCAGTAAAAAAATCCTAAAACAAAATGTGACCAAATGCCGTCCGTAAGAGTGTTAGAGGTATAAAGGAGGGCATAACAACCATGCAGCGATCAGTGCCCCAGCTGGGCGATCATGTGATGAAAGTCTATGAGACATACGCGGATACGCTGTTCCGGATTGCCATGGTGCACCTCGGCAGACGAGAAGACGCGGAGGAAGCCACTCAGGATACCTTCATCAAACTAATAGAAAAAGCCCCTACGTTCAACGATGCGGAGCATCAAAAAGCATGGTTGATTCGGGTCATCACCAATCATTGCAAATCCTTATTAGGCAGAGGCTGGCGCAAACGGGAGGTCAAGCTGGAGGGAGTCGATCCTCTTACAACAGACAACCCTGAAGATCACGCGCTGATCGAACTTGTGCTGTCATTGCCCGTCAAGTATAGATCGGTGGTTCATCTGTATTATTACGAAGATTATCCGATTCGAGAAATTAGCGAGATCCTGGAGATTAGCGAATCAGCAGTGAAAATGAGATTGAAACGAGGAAGACAGCTGTTAAAACTGGAGCTGGAAGGAGAGGAACTGTAATGAACGAAGAACAATTCAAACAAAACTACAAGAAAGCGGTGGATCATATGAAAACAAACGAGCAAATGAAAAAACGGGTAGAGCAATCCTTAAACACGCAACATCAGGGACCAAAACGTCAACGTAAACCACTATACATTGCAGCAAGTGTTGTTATCGCTGCCAGCATTGGATTGGCTGCGCCAAGTGTATGGCAACAATTCAATGGACCAGCCGCACCAACACCACAGGTGGCAGCGGTGACTCCAGGAGCATCGTTTGATCCGATCGTGATTCCGAAGATGGAGTTGCCGAGTTCACAGGGCAAAGGCGCGATGGCTGATATGATGCAACTGGTTGTATATGGAGGAAACGTATATACACAGTCCCCAACATTGCTTGAAGGCGCAAATGCACTCAACCTGCGGGGTGAAAAGCTTGGTACTACAACTGGTGGCATCAATGAACTGAGCGGCCAGGATAAATATACGGAGCTTGCTTCCAACATTGGCGAAGCAGACATCTATGCGGTCAATGGCTACGACAAGGATTTCCGCATCATGTCTTACACCGAGATCGATGGTCAGGTGTATGCTCAGTTATTCGACAAGAACAACGAGATCACTATTGGTACTGGTGCCGACCTGATCGGCAAGCTTCATCTCGAAGGCAACATCGCCTCGGCGCAATGGGAGACGTTCGACAGCTGGAACAATGGATTGCAGCAGCTTCAACCGTTAGCAGCGGATGAAGCACTGGGCAGCTTTATCTCATCGCTAAATGCTGCCAAACCGATCGCAACGAGTCCGGAGTTGGAAGAGAACCTCTACGGCAAGGAAGATCGCAAGATCATCTATCTCACGCTGGAAGACAAAACGCAGGTCCCACTGGTTCTGTTTGGTGAAAAAGCTCTGGTTCGTTATGGTAATGTTCCGGCATTCCTGGAAGTGGAGAAAGGCGCGTTCCAATCATTCTGGGACAGCTTGGGCGAGTAAGGCGAAGACAGTAACATGGCTGCACCAAGAAGAGCGAACAGGGCACGCAAGTGCTTTGTTCGCTTTTTTCATCAACAAACAATCATTTGATAGGATTAGGCAATAAAATGATATGAATAGGATATGGATTCTTTCCTCTTTCAATGTAAAATGGGTACACCTAGTTTTAACTAAAAAGAAACAGGAGGTTAGATGAATATGAATCGAATCGAAAAGAGCCAGGAAACATATAAAAGGTTATTCGGCGAGGGAGTTCCAGCGGCATATGCTACAGATCCTGAATTTCAGGACATATTAAGTCGCTTCATATTTGGTGAAATTTTTGATCAAGGTACTCTTGACGATAAGCAACGAGAGCTTATTACTTTGGTTGTACTGGCTACTAATCAAACGTTGCCACAGCTCAAAGCACATACTCGTGCAGCGCTAAATGTTGGGTTGACTCCAACGGAGATCCAAGAAGCAATCTATCAATGCGCACCTTATTTGGGATTCCCCAAAACCTTAAATGCCATATCGGAAATAAATGAAGTGTTAAAAGAGCGAAATGTTGCACTGCCTCTTGAAAGTCAAAAACGGGTTGAAGAAGATAATCGCTTTGACAAAGGACTTGGTATTCAAAAAGAGATTTTTGGCGATATTATTGAGAAAAACCGGGAAAATGCCCCGTCAAATCAGAAGCATATCCAAGACTATCTTTCAGCATTTTGTTTTGGTGACTTCTATACCCGCGGAGGTCTGGATCTGAAAACACGAGAACTTCTTACTCTTTGTATACTAAGTGCACTCGGAGGTGCGGATAGTCAAGTCAAAGCACACGTTCAGGGTAACATCAATGTTGGCAATAATAAAGAAACCATGATCACCGCTCTAACTCACTGCCTTCCCTACATGGGATTTCCTAGAACACTAAATGCTTTAGCCTGCGTTAATGAAATCATTCCAGAGAAATAATCTTCTTTATTTGAAGCAACAGACAGTTGATTATCCCAATCAACTGTCTTCTTCTGGTTAACAAGAAGGTATAGTAAAGAAATGAATGATTCAGTAGACACTTAAATGAACGTAAATCAGGAGGAATTATGGAGTTAAGAGTACTTCGATATTTTTTGACAGTAGCTCGAGTAGAAAATATCACACATGCTGCAACGATCTTACATGTGACACAGCCAACGTTAAGCAGACAGTTGGCTGATCTGGAAAAAAATTTAGAAACTCAATTGTTTATACGCGGGAAAAGTAAAATAACACTTACAGATGCAGGCATGCTTCTACGTCAAAGAGCAGAAGAAATTCTCACACTTGCGGATAAAACAGAGAAAGAGTTTAAAGATCAGAACAACCTGGTTGGAGGAACCATATCGATCGGGAGTGTTGAATCATTAACGTCCAATGTTATTTTACAATTATTAAAAGACTTCAATCTGGAGTATCCGCAGGTTAAATATCACATCTATAGTGGAACGGGGGATGATATAAAGGAGCGAATCGATAAAGGACTGCTCGATGTGGGCATTTTGTTAGAGCCCATTCACATTGAGAAATACGATTTCATCAGACTGCCCCAGAAGGAGCGCTGGGGAGTCCTTATGAAGACCTCATCACCTCTTGCACAAAAAGAATATGTCACTTCAACCGATTTAGCCGGAGTGCCTCTGCTCATATCCAGCCGATCTGTCGTACAGAATGAGATTGCAAGCTGGTTTGCCGATGAGTATGCACATTTAAACTTCGTTGCGACCTATAATTTAATATCTAACATACTTAACCTCGTAGAGGAGGGGTTAGGGACGGCCATCTGTATTGAGGGTGCGCTTGCAATGAAGCAGTCTGACACATTATGCTTCAGACCTTTTCAACCGGAACTTCAGTTTCCAACAGTGATTGTCTGGAAAAAACATAAGGTATTCAGTCAAACGGAGGTACGTTTTTTGGAACATATCAGGCATGCCTTTCAGGCATAATAAAGTATGAATTATAGGTATTGGCTATAGCTGTTTATCAGATGATATTTTAAAGGTGTAATGAATGCAGCCTTTATGTATTTCAGATAAATAGCTTTTTTTATTGCAAAGAGAAGTTATTTAGAGCGCTTTTGGTCTCATTCATTTAGATGGCAACAACAAGAGGGGGCATTATTGGATGAGCAAGAAATACGAGAAGTTGGCTCAAGATATTGTAGAGAAAGTGGGCGGTAGTGAGAATGTATCCACTCTGACTCACTGTATGACTAGGCTTAGATTTGCACTGAATGATACTAATAAAGCAGATCAAAAAGCGCTTAAATCGTTTGATGGTGTTATTGATGCGCTTGAGAGCGGCGGACAATTTCAAGTCGTCATCGGCACACATGTTGAAGACGTTTACAAAGAAGTGATCAAGCATCTTCAACCTAACGCGAGTTCATCGGGTGAACCAACTGATGTTAAGAAAGTTAGTATTTTGGGGAAATTAATCGATTTCGTCTCGGGGACATTTAGTCCGATTGTCCCCGCTATAGCTGGGGCTGGTATGATCAAGGCATTACTCGCTCTACTTATTTTGTTCAACTGGATTTCAAAAGATTCCCAAACCTACTATGTCGTAAGTCTTATGTCAGATGCTATTTTCTACTTTTTACCATTCTTGTTGGCGTTTTCAGCTGCAAACAAACTAAAATGCAGTCCCGTCTTAGCACTCGTTTTAGCCGGTGTTTTACTCCATCCCAACTTGACGCAATTGCGTTTGGATGGGACTGACGTAAGTGTTTTTGGAATCCCGCTAACTCTTGTATCTTATAGTTCTTCTGTAGTTCCAATTCTCTTAATAGTTTGGTCACAATCATATATTGAATCGTTGTTTAAAAGGATCATTCCGAATGCAGTGAAAGTTATTTTTGTTCCCATGTGCACTATTTTAGTAACGGGAATTCTTGCCTTAACCGTGTTGGGACCACTGGGGTCATTTTTCGGAACGTATTTAGCGATGGGCTTTGACTTCTTGGCCGCACATGGTAGCTGGCTGGTTATTTTCCTGGTTGCAACCTTCTGGCCAATACTGGTTATGTTTGGGCTGCACCATAATATTGTTCCTCTATCCATTGCTCAAATCACCACATCAGGTTATGAGAATATCCTTGGTCCTGGAGCGATGATCAATTGTATAGGTCAAGGTGTTGCGGCATTAGTTGTAGGGATGAGAACCAAGGATAAAGCATTAAAACAAATTTCTGCTTCCAGTGGGATCACCGCGTTGATGGGAATCACGGAACCAGCTCTTTACGGCGTAAATTTACCGAAGAGATACCCACTTGTCGCGGGTATGATTGGAGCTGCTAGTGGGGGACTCTTTGCAGGGCTAATGGATGTTTCTCGTTACGCAACAGGCGCTTCAGGAATCCCGGCGATTCCTCTGTACATTGGTGAAAATATCTGGAATCTATATAACATTTTGATCGCACTTGTTATAACAACTGTCGTAACTGCTGTACTTACCTATTTGCTCAGTTTGAAATATGAAAAAGATGCACCTTCACAGAACACTGTTTCAAATGCGAACGAAGGGAGTGGGGTTGCGGATGAAGTCATTACAATTAAAGATTCTGTTATTGCAACGCCACTTAAAGGTCAGCTTATTCAACTTCAGGATGTACAAGATGCAGCGTTTGCCTCAGAGGCAATGGGTAAAGGAATTGCTATTGAACCTAGCGAGGGGAAAGTCATTGCTCCATTTGATGGCATGATTGTATCTCTATTTCCTAAGAAACATGCTATTGGACTATTATCCGATGAAGGAGTCGAAATTCTTATTCATGTCGGCTTAAATACGGTAAAGCTGAACGGAAAATATTTTGAAGCGTTCGTTGAAGAAGGTCAGAGAATTACAAAAGGACAGACCTTGCTGACTTTTGATCTGGACAAAATCAGACAAGAAGGATATGTCACTCAAACGCCCGTTATTGTAACCAATTCGTATAGTTACTCGGATGTGATCGCAGAGACTAGTCCCCAAAATATTGATTTTAACAATACATTGTTGGTTGTCAAAGCTTAACAAAACTACAGGTTAGGAGTGTGTTTTAATGACTTTAAGAAAAGACTTTTTGTGGGGTGGGGCAGTTGCTGCTAACCAATGTGAAGGTGGATATGCAGAAGGCAACAAGGGACTATCCACAGTTGATGTAATCCCGGCAGGGAAAGATCGTGTTCCTGTCATGCGAGGACAGTTAAAAATGTTGGAGTGTGATCAAGAACATTTTTATCCGAGTCATGAGGCTATTGATTTTTATCATCGGTATAAAGAAGACATTGCTTTATTTGCAGAGATGGGCTTTACGTGTTTCCGTTTATCTTTGGCATGGACTCGGATCTACCCTAATGGAGATGATGAGTTACCCAACGAAGAGGGTTTGAAATTCTATGAAAATGTATTTGACGAATGTTTGAAGTATGGCATTGAGCCGTTAGTCACCATTACCCATTTTGATGTCCCTATTCATTTGGTGAAAACTATTGGATCGTGGAGAAGTCGAAAAATGGTGGATTATTATGAGAGACTGTGTGAAACGATCTTCACCCGTTATAAAGATAAAGTGAAGTATTGGCTTACCTTTAATGAAATTAACATGCTGTTGCATCTACCTTTTGGCAGCTCAGGCCTAGTGTTTGAAGAAGGTGAGAATGAGGATGCTGTGAAGTATCAGGCGGCTCATCATCAATTGATCGCAAGTGCAAAAGCAACTGAAATTGCGCGTAGAATTAACCCGGAAATTAAGATTGGCTGTATGTTAGCAGGTGCCAACACTTACCCGTATACATGTGCACCAGATGATGTCTGGAAAGCCATGACAAGAGATCGCGAGCACTACTTCTTCGTCGATGTACAATCCCGAGGAGAATACCCAAACTATGCCAAGAAAATGTTAGAACGAATGAATATTCATTTAGCCATGGAAGACGGGGACGAGGAATGCTTGAAAAATAATACGGTTGATTTCGTTTCGTTCAGTTATTATGGTTCGCGGTTAACTAGTGCAGACCCGGAAGTAAATACTCAAACGGCAGCTAACCTGTTTCCAACACTGCGCAATCCTCATTTGAAAACGAGTGAATGGGGATGGCAAATCGATCCTGAAGGTCTAAGAATTACAATGAATTCCTTGTATGACCGCTATCAAAAGCCACTATTCATCGTTGAAAATGGCTTAGGAGCGATAGATACTCCTGATGAGACGGGATATATTGCGGATGATTATAGAATCGAGTATCTGCGTCAACACATCCAAGCTTTCATAACAGCAGTGGAAGAAGATGGCGTAGAGTTGTTGGGTTACACGTCCTGGGGTTGCATTGATCTAGTAAGCTCAAGTTCTGGAGAGATGAGTAAACGATACGGTTTCATACATGTCGACAAAGATGACGATGGAAATGGTACGTTGAAACGCAGCAAGAAAAAATCCTTTGAATGGTTCAAAAAAGTTATTCAAAGTAACGGCAAAGAACTCTAATCGACTGAGCAGTAACGTATGAAGTCATCGACTTATGTGTTACTGCTTTATCCATTTATCGCAACATCAAGGCTAACTACTGGCCATATGGAGCAAAAACAAACAGTTAGGAGTTGGTTTTTTATAATATCCATGGAGCAGCTTAGAACATATTCGTTATTGTCCGTTGCGTTATTAATTTCTTCAGGTCCAGTGATTGCCGCTAACATTCCTGCAATAACCAATGATTTTCCAGAGATATCGGTAACACACGTAGGATTATTAACGACCATACCTTCATTATTTGTCATTCTTGGTGTGTTAATTGCTAATCGACTTGAACTTCTTATTGGGAAGAAAGCAACTATACTAACTGGATTAGGACTTGTTCTCATTGCGGGAGTATTCCCTGCATTGTATCATGACCTTTTTTCGTTGCTGTTCATTTCTCGCTGTTTGTTTGGGTTAGGTGTAGGTTTATTTAACCGGCTCATCATTCAGATGATCAGTGATATGTATCATAAAAATCCAGGTAAACAAGCAACCGTAATTGGCTTAGAAAGTGCCTTTGAGGGATTAGGAGGCATTTGTCTAACACTACTCGTTGGTCAACTATTGAAAATGGGCTGGCACACATCATTTTATGTCTACGCCCTGGCACTTCCTATTTTCATTGCATTCCTGATTTTCGTTCCTTCTGATAAAAAAGAGCTTAATAGAAGAGAAGAGGTCACAACGAATCCAAGCCACACTAATAATAAAAAAGCCCTTCAAGTCATGATTGGCTATGGTCTCTTATTATTTGTAATAGTAGCTATTTTCATCAATTATAATTTACAGATTACTCCTTTGATTTTGGAAAAAAATATCGGAACTGCGACAAACGGAAGCAACATGATTGCATTTATAGGTTTGGGAGCTTTTGTTGCCGGTTTTTCTTTTGGAAAAGTATACAAATCACTCGGTAACTATATCGTTCCATTATCAATTCTGTTACTTGGAAGCTCGATGTTCGTTACGACGATCTCGCAAAGTATCATGCTTACTACCGTTTGCTCAATGATCATCGGGTTTTCATTCCGCTGTATAATGCCCTATTTATTGCATACTTTTGCACAACAAATCGCCAAAATGGCAAAGCTGGGTACGACCATTGTTCTGATCGCGTATAACTTGGGAGCCACACTTTCACCGTATGAAGGAAGGTTAATTACGCAATTATTACGACTAGATACAGTGCAATCATTAGTCTCAAGTAATGCAATAATTCTATTATGGATTTCGGCAGTTAGTTTGGGAGTAGTAACCCTTCATCGCAAAAAGAAGAATATTCAATAAACATAGAAAACAGGGAACTTCTTGAGATGAAGTTCCCTTGTTTTAGATTGAGTTGTATGAACTTTTTAATTAGAATTTTTGTAATACACCAAGTGATCGGTCCATTCATTATTTTCGTGTATAAACCCTTTACGAAGGCATTCGAATTCCATACCAACACTCTCTGCCAGTTTCATGGAAGGGGTGTTATCCACATTAATATGAGCTTCTATGCGGTGGAATTTCAGATGTTTAAAGGGACTCCTCTGGATTGAATTTATGCTCTGGGCATAGCACTGAAATAGTCCATAACCACGCTGCGAAACTCTAAAGCGGCTTTGGAAATATACCTGTTTTTGTGCGAAAGTAGAGCGATTTCCCGTACGAGTTGATGTTCCTCTACCTGAAGATATTTAATGCGCTCATGCGGGTTTCTGGCTGTGCTAGGTATAAACGCGAGACCGATCTCCGCCTCCACAAGGGCGGTTAATCTTGCAGGCTCATCACCTTCATATACATACTTCGGTAGGAAACCAGCGGATTGACATACGGAATCTACCATATCACGAACCCCATACCCTTGCTTCACCCCAACAAACCACTCGTCCTTAAGCTCGGTTAATTGAATGCTGCTTCGGTCTGCATATCGATGACCCATAGGAACAGCGACTACAATCGGGTCGTCATATAGTATCTGACATTCGATATCGTCACCTTCAATCGGAGGGGAGGAGAGACAAAAGTCCACCTCGCCCCGATGCAGAAGTCTGGACATGTTTTCTAACGAGACCATTTGCACATGGAACTGAATATCCGGCTTGTTTTTCCGGAATTCCCGCAGTATACCTGGCAATGTGCTCGCCGTAGTCACCGCCAATTGCAGTGTACCCTGATCCGGGTTGGAGAGGTCAGCGATTTCCCGCTTTCCTTGTTCCAATTCAAATAAGGCTTTTTCAGTTCGCTGAAGAAATGTTCTTCCAAAGTCGTTTAGTCGCAGCTTTCTCCCGATTCGATCAAATAAAGGGACTCCCAAGTCGTCCTCTAATCGTTGTATCGTTTTGCTCAGGGAGGATTGCGTGACATGCAGCTTTCCCGCAGCTTCCGTAACATGTTCGCATCGGGCCACTGTCAGGAAATATTTTAGTTGAAGAAGTTCCATTTACACCATTCCTTCATTCCTTCTAGTTCATCAAATCATAACATATAATGCGTTGGAATAAATGAATACGTTCAAGTAAGATAACAGCAGAAGAGAGAGAGGTGCACCAATGAACGTTCGAAATAAAGGATTGATGTTAGCTGTTGGACTCGGAATTATGTTGAATCCGTTGAATTCCTCCATGATTTCGGTGGCAATCTCCAGGCTACAACAAGTGTATCAACTTAATTTTACAGCCGTTTCGTGGATTATTTTATCATTTTACATTGCCAGTGCTGTCGCTCAACCCGTCATGGGCAAGTGTAGTGATTTGTTTGGCCGCAGGAAGATCTTCCTCATGGGTCTTGTTATTGTTTTTGTATCGTCCATGTTAGCTCCGTGGTCTCCCAGTTTTTCATGGCTCATCGTATTCCGGATTGTTCAATCATTTGGCACAAGTATGATGGTGGCCGTCGGAATGGCGATTGTCAGAATGAACGTGACTGAAAAACAAGCCTCCGCCTTGTCCACCTTGGCTATATTCCTTTCTGGAGCGGCTGCAATTGGACCTTTTATTGGTGGAGTATTGATTCATTGGTGGGACTGGCACAGCATATTCTTCGTTAATATTCCGTTTGTCTTGGTGAGTTTTTGGTTCGCCTGGAAAACAATCCCGAAGGACGAGCAATCTCCGTCTATCTCTGGTCACATGTCCATTCGGCCATGGCTTGCGTTAATTGACGCACCAGGTATCCTGATGTTTACGGTAGCTTTGGTGACTCTGCTCATCGGTTTACTATCAGTAAATTCCACAGGAGATATTTCAACATGGCATCTGCTGACAGGGGGGATCGGGTTAATCGCACTCGTCATGTTCATCCGACATGAATTAAAAGCAGCCACGCCTTTTATCCCTCTGCGAACGTTTGCCTCATATCCCGAGATGACTTGGGTGAATGTGCAATACATGCTGGTGAACATCCTGTTTTACGCACTTTTTTTTGGAGTTCCTACGTATTTGAAGCAGGTACGTCATCTCAACGAAGTTCATACAGGAATGAGCATGCTAGCTTTGGGGTTATGCTCAGTCATTATTGCTCCGATCGCAGGACGCTGGATTGACAGATCAGGATCACGGCCAGCTCTGATCGTATCCGCTTCTTTAATGACATTTGGCTCTATATTGATCGTTGTTATGAATGAAACTTCTCCAATCTTCATAATCATTGTTGCCTTAGCTTTATTTGGCATAAGTAACGGCCTAAACGCGGTCGGTATGCAAGCAGCACTGTTTAAAAGCACACCGAAAGAAATGATTGGAGTCGCATCGGGTATTTTTAATACATCACGCTACCTGGGGACCATTTTATCGTCGTTATTGATTGGAATTGTTATGGGGGATACATTCAATGTGACAGGATTTCAGATGCTTGGAATCATCCTTACGGTATTAGCTGCATCACTGATCATCATGAGCGTACGTCGCGAGGCAGGTGCGGTGAGTCCGGAGAAAGTAAAATAGAGAATCTTCCGTGCAATAACACGTTTACACCCAATGAATCAATAGCTCCATTGGGTGTATTTTTTGATTTTCACCAAGTTGTCAGAAAGAGTTGATCCTTTCTTGAACGTTTAGGGTAGAAGACGTGTCTTTGATTGAATTAGGTAAAAATAAAGATATAATAATTTTGATTAATAGGCTTGGTTAGTACATTAAGTGCATCAATATCAGATTTTAATAGGCATCCAATGATTGTTATTATCGGGGGCCTACAGGAGTAAACGCATTATAGGTGTGGCAAGATATCGTCATACCTAACTTTGTGAAATTTTTCGCAATTCTGCATTGAGCTTGGCCAAATCTGATATTGAATGTTTCTAAATTGAACAGAGTTTGAAAGGAGGCAACACAAAGAATGGCTATTGATACGGTTTTATGGAGCAGGCTGGTGACTGGTTTGACGCTCGGGTTCCACGTGATTTTTGCAACGCTTGGTGTCGGTGTACCTTTGATGATTGCTATTGCAGAGTTCATCGGCATTCGGAAGAAGGATCACCATTACATACTTATGGCAAAGAGGTGGTCCAGAGGGTTTGTCATTTCTGTGGCTGTTGGTGTTGTGACAGGTACAGCGATATCACTGCAGTTGGCCCTGGTATGGCCGAATTTTATGAAACTGGCGGGGAATGTCATTGCACTGCCACTATTTATGGAAGTATTTGCATTCTTTTTTGAAGCAATATTCCTGGGCATTTATCTGTACACGTGGGATCGGTTCAAAAATCCGTATATCCACTGGTTGCTGACTATTCCGATTGTCGCCGGGGCAGGCATGTCTGCTGTTTTTATTACAACAGTGAACGGCTTCATGAACCAGCCTGAAGGTTTTGTCATGGAAGCAGGTCAATTCATGGCAGTGAACCCCGTGCAAGCGATGCTGAATACAGCGACGTTCTCCAAAGTGTTCCATGTATTAAGCTCGGCTTATCTGACAGGAGCTGCTCTGTTAGCAGGAATAGCAGCCTTTGCGATGCTGAGAAAAGGAGTGTCAGCCTACCACAAAAAAGGCTTGAATCTCATGATGGCCGTTGTGCTGGTATTCAGTTTGTTAAATTCTTTAGCTGGAGATGTGTCTGCCAAGTTTTTGGCTGAGCATCAGCCGGAGAAGCTCGCAGCTGCCGAGTGGCATTTCGAGACGGAAAGCGGCGCGGATTTGATTTTTTTGGGATGGCTGAATGCAGAACATGAAATTATAGGCGCTCTTCATTTGCCGAAACTGCTCAGTTTCCTTGCCTTTGGAGACTTTAACGCCGAGGTAACCGGGCTGAACGAATTTCCACCAGATGAACACCCGCCCTTACTTGTGCATTATTTGTTTGATCTAATGGCTGGTATTGGATTCGCTCTGCTTGCTATATCAAGTCTGTACTTCCTGTTTGTATTCTGGAAGAAACGTAATCAGTTTAACAAGTGGATGCTACGTATGGTTGCACTGAGTGCACCGCTTGCTTTTCTGGCCGTTGAGATGGGTTGGTTCTATGCAGAGATCGGGCGGCAACCATGGATCATCCGAGGTTATATGCGGGTAGAAGAGGCCGCTACTTCTTCACCGAGTGTGAGAATTTTATTTTTCGTCTTCTTGCTTCTCTACATCCTGCTAGGCGTTATGTGTGTCGTCGTACTGAGACGGTTGTTCAATAACAATCCTGCTGAACTCGAGATGGAGAAATGGTTGAAGGAGCAGCATGATCAATCAGCCAAGAAAGGGGATCAGGCCTGATGAGTTATGAATTAATTGGTATTTCGGTACTCTGGCTGTTCTTGTACGGCTATCTTATTGTAGCTTCCATTGATTTTGGAGCAGGTTTCTTTGCCTTTTATGCACGCCTGACAAAGCAGGATCATCTGATTAATCGTCTGATCTCCCGTTATCTATCACCGGTCTGGGAGATCACCAATGTATTTTTTGTCTTTTTCTATATTGGCATCGTTGGATTTTTCCCGGACACGGCCTATTATTATGGCTCCGCGCTGCTTGTTCCAGGAAGTATTGCCGTCATTTTACTTGCCATTCGTGGGTCGTTCTATGCTTTCGAAAATTATGGTTCCAAAAAAAGTATCGTGTATTTGTTCTTATATGGAGCTACAGGGTTGCTTATTCCAGCGTCATTGTCAGTGGCACTGACCCTTTCTGAAGGTGGCTTTATTTTGAAGCAGGGAGATACCGTTTCCCTGGATTACTGGGCGCTATTTACGAATCCATTATCGTGGAGCATCGTTGGACTGGCGATCGTGTCCGTATTGTTCATTAGTGGGTCATTTCTCACATTTTACGCTTCTCGCGCAGAGGACCATTCGGCATTGAAGCTGATGCGGAACTATGCTTTGTTCTGGAGCACACCGACCATTATTCTCGCGCTGACTGCATTTATATATTTGGGTCAACACAATGAGCGTCATTTTCAAAATATGATGGATTTATGGTGGCTGCTGGCGCTTTCCGTTGCGTTTTTCATGATTGCCATGTGGCTGTTATATAACGGACGCCGTTATGGTTTAGCTTTTATATGCATCATGCTGCAATTTCTCACAGCCTTTTTTGCTTACGGGATTGGGCAATATCCTTACATTCTCGATCCATTCATCACCATTCAGAGTAGCGCGACACCACCAGCGATGGGTTTTGCACTCGTCGTTGTGTTTATCGGTGGTCTGTGCCTGTTAATTCCTTCTCTTATTCTGGTCTTCAAACTGTTCCTGTTTGATGCGGATTATGTGAAAGGGAAAAAATAAAGGAGGAGCGTTCAATGAAAAGGAGAGGCAAATCCAATCTGATCTCGCAGCAAATGTCTTTACAACGAAAAAACAGACTTCTCCTTGCGATCATTTCGCTGGCCCTTGGTGTAGCTATTATAAGCCAGGCCACCTTGGTGGCTGAAGCAGTCCAGCGAATCTTTGTAGAGAAAGCTTCCTTTTCATCAGTGATCCTGTTGCTTGTCCTATTATTGGCTGTTATGGCCGTACGCTCACTGTTGTCGTATGGTAATGGGAAAGTGGGCTTGCATATGGCAGCACGCGCCAAGACAAATATGCGAGCATCTGTGTTGCAGAACCTGACCCGCGCTTCCATGCCTTCAACCCTGAGTGGACAGACGGGAGGAAAGGTCAGTGTTGCTTTGGATGCTGTGGATGAGGCCGACAGTTATTTCAGTCAGTACATGCCGCGTATGATGGAAGCTGCGATGATCCCGATTCTGATTCTGGTTGTTACGTTTACGCAGCACTCTAACACAGGCTGGATTATGCTGTTTACGGCACCGTTTATCCCGCTGTTCATGATCTTGGTTGGGCTCAAGACAAAGAACAAATCAGAAGAAAAATACGCGCAACTGGCTGAGTTTTCCGGTACGTTTCTGGATTCGCTTCAAGGGCTGGTTACGTTAAAAATATTCGGACGGGCTAAACGTCAGCAGCAGGAAATTGAACGTAGCAGTCTGGGGTATCGTGATGCCACCATGGGAATTTTGAAGATTGCATTTACAAATACGTTTATGCTGGAATCGATCGTGATGTTAAGCATTGGTATTGTCGCGCTTGAACTGGCTATTCAATTACTGGTTTTCAAATCGATGAGCTTCCACACAGCCTTTCTCGTGTTGTTACTCGTCCCTGAGTTTTACAGTCTGTTGAAGAATACGGGAACGGCTTTTCACAGTGGGCGAACCAGTATGGGGGCCATTCGTAAGGTGGAACAAATGCTTGAGGAAACAAGTATCAAGAGCACACAAACGGAGCCTGAAGAAGGATCGGATCAAAGCCAATTAACCGATGTCGATGCAATTACAAAGACGGAAGAGCTTCGTACAGCTCGTGCCGAGTTGATTCCAATGCCACCAACCATTGAACTGAACGATGTCCGATTCCAGTACACACCTGATTCCTTTGGACTTGAGACAGGACAGATCTCAATTGGACCAGGAGAACAGATTGCTATTGTAGGCAAAAGTGGCTCAGGTAAAACCACGCTGCTTCATCTCATTGCCGGTTTACTGAAACCAGATTCGGGAGCGGTTCTGGTTAACGGAAGCCAGCTTTCGCAACATGATGAGGCTGCATGGTTTGAACGTGTTAGCTATATTACACAGCATCCGTATATTTTTGCAGGTACATTTGCCGAAAATATCGCGATTGGCGCGGGTCGGAACGTCTCCAGAGCTGAAATTGAGCAGGCGGCAGAGGAAGCAGGGCTTGCTAGCGTTGTTGCACAATTGGAGCAGGGCTTGGATACGTTTGTTGGTGAAGGTGGCCGGGGGCTGTCTGGTGGGGAAAAGCAAAGACTTGCTTTGGCACGTGCTTTTCTGAAGAGACCATCCGTCATTTTGTTCGACGAACCCACCGTAGGACTGGATCTACACACCGAGCGGGTATTGCAACAATCCATTGCGGCATTAGCGAAAACGGCAACGATGATTACGGTGGCACACCGTTTATATACAATTCAACATGCGGACAACATTTTGTTTATGGATAGTGGGGTATTGGTGGATTCAGGACACCATGAAGCACTTCTGGCGCGCCTGCCTCAATATGCGGAGATGGTTGATGTACAACGGAAAGGAGGGTTAGCATGAATGAGCTGACGATTCTGTCAAAAGCGATGATTCAGGAGCGCAAGGATATCTTGCTTTCGATATTGGGCGGATTTATCGCCGGCATAGCAGGGGTAGCTCTCTTTTCCGCGAGTGGTTATATGATATCTCAAACAGTATTTGCGCCACCGCTGTACACCTTAATTGTACTCACCTCCATGGTCAAACTACTTGGTTTCCTTCGAGCGGCAAGTCGCTACGGGGAACGCTTGTATTCGCACAGGGCGACATTCTCCATGCTGAGCCGTTTGCGGACGTCCTTTTTTGCCAAACTGATCCCGGTAACGCCAGGTATATTGAACAAAAACCGAAGCGGGGATCTGCTTGCGCGGATCGTGGGTGATGTGGAAAGTTTGCAAAATTACTTTTTGCGAGTCGCGTATCCACCCATCATGGTCGTTATGGTGTTTTTGGCTACCATGCTGTTCACTTCGGCCTTTTCGATCTGGATTGCGTGTTTGTTAGTACTAGGTATGCTGATTACGGCATTTGTTGTACCAGGTATTGTCTTGTTAGGTCAGCGAAAAATACACGGACGTGTCCGCCAGCAACGGGCCTTGCTGTCCACGGAAGTGACCGAAGTGTTGTATGGTTTCAGGGATTTGAAAGTATACGGCCAATTGGAACAGCGTGAGCAACAGCTTCAGCAGGCTTCCGCTGCATTGGCAACGGAGCAGAAACAAGCCGCTTCGCACCTGTTGCGCGGGCAGTCCATGCACGTTTTTGTGACGTATCTCGTTACATGGGGAGTGCTAGCACTCAGCGCTTTCTTAATTGTGAATGGAGCATTTGCCGGTGTATTTCTTGCCATGCTGATCCTGGCCACGCAGACCGTGTTCGAAGAAGCTGCCGCAATGGCTATATTGCCTCTATATAAGCAGGACAGCGAACACGCCGCTCAGCGACTGGCGGAAACGGTGCCAACCTCCGATGTACAACCTGTACAGCCAAGCGGTGAAGTTTCAGCCGATCAGGCGGTTTCGATTGACCTATCCGGTGTTAACTTCCAATATGAAGGGGAATGGAGACCGGCGCTGAGGGAGCTATCTCTGCAACTTGCAACAGGCTCCAAAACAGCGATTGTCGGGCCGAGCGGGTCAGGCAAGTCAACGATTTTCGATTTGTTACTCAAGCTGCGCGTACCAACGTCTGGCGATATACGATTAAACGATGTTTCGGTGAAGGAACTGAATGAAGAGAGCATTTGGCAAGGGACGAATGTCGTGTTGCAGCAAAGCCACTTCTTCCGGGGAACCATCCGGGACAACCTGTTGCTGAATGGAGAAGAACATTCGGATGAACAACTGTCGGCTGTGCTGGATAAAGTCCAACTGCCGAATAAGTTGTTGACCGACATGGTCTATGAAAAAGGGGAGAACCTGTCGGATGGTGAGAAGCAGCGGTTGGCTCTCGCACGGGCCATGCTGCGCAAAGGACGGTTATGGCTTCTGGACGAACCAACTTCTTCGTTGGATTACGTCACAGAGAAACATGTGCTCCAGCATCTTCTTGCACAAGCATCCGAAGATACATTTCTTCTGATCTGCCATCGGCTGACGGGATTGGAAGAGATGGATCGGATTGTGGTCATGGACCAAGGCAAGATCGTGGAATCAGGTTCTTTCTGTGAGCTGATGGAGCAAAAAGGCTATTTTTATGAAATGAAACAAATTGAACGACAAATGATTGGAGACGCCGGGGCGTGAGAATCTAGTCTATTGAGTTGATAATACTGTCGGTTGTCGTTAATGTAGAAAATTTCAATAAATCAATTTTTATAAATTTAACTAAACCCCAAAGGATGCAGTGCATATACTCCTTGGGGTTTGTTTTGATATAATAGTTTTTTTATGTCTATGAAGGAGATGGAGATGGAGATGGGAAAGTATAAGTGGGATATTGTTTTTTATTTGGCCGTATTTTTATTTGTTGTGTACATGAAGATGAATGACCAATCTCTGTTTTGGATACTTGGGGTCGTTCTCACCGCTACTCTGATCATGTTTACCATTCGTATTTTTTATCCTCTGGGTTGGGAAACACGTATGGAGCGCGTCGAGGCTTTTCTACGCAGACAGGAGAATACCCCAAAGCTTTATATCTATTACGCTCTTGCAAACAGACTTGATGATGAATTGGAACACACAATAGAACGCATCAGAAATGAGGACACCAATAAAAGGACACAAGCAGTCTATAATGCAGCTTACGGCTCCTATCGCAACGACTTGGTAGCTGTTCGTACTGCGGTGCAGAATATGCGTAGATCGGATTATCGTACATATTATGAAACGTATTTGCTTATGGAAGAAGGAAGAAGTGAGCAGGCGAGGGAACACTTGAAATCCATTAACAAGGTCTGGATGAGATCTTCGCTTCTTGCAGCGATCGAACTAAAAGCGGGACAACGCGAAACTGCGATTCAGCTATTACAGGAAGCAATGCATGCTGTCAGAGGTGTCCATCGTTATATGATATTTAAGGAATCAGAGAGATACTAGGGCGTGTCTCAAACGGTGAACAACAATCTTTCTTGGCATATAGTACAATTGACTCGGACAAAAGCTTGTTCCACATAGGAGCAAGCTTTTATCTTTGGTATTAAAGGAAGGACAGGAAGGACAAGAGTATACAGAGGCGCTAAACTGTTCGGCATAGTGGAGAACACCCGAATTAAAATGCTCTCCAACCAGTTAGCCTATATGATGAGAATCTTAAAGACTTTAATTTACCTTTACATAACAACAGATGATTCAGCCGTTTTATTTTTCTTCGCAAGCGGCTTTTTCCTGAGTGTCCTATCATACAGATACGGTTTTCCGTGATAATCCCGTGCATGCTTTTGTTTCTGCTTTTTATGTATATCAACCTTGATCTCCAGATTGGCAACGTTATTCTGGAATTCAGTACCAATTCGTTTGCACCATTTCAAACCACTTTCTTCAGATGCACTGAAATGAACACGTAATAGATATCCGTTCACCGTTAATTCAAACTTGTATAAATTCATGATATGTATCCTTTCCAGACGGGCATGTTATGTTACACCAAATACGATAATCTGATTATAACAGGAACGTATGTTCTGTAAAAGTGTTATTTATGATACCCGCAATTCAATAAGGTTCGCTAGACATCTTTGCAAGAGTCCGTTTAATGGTAATATATCTAAAAATGGTTCATGTTGGGGGATACGCATGTATAAACTGATGATCGTAGATGATGAATTGCTCATGCGGGTTGGAATTCGTTCCATGCTGAATTGGGAAGAGTACAATTTCTATGTTGTTGGTGAGGCGGGAAATGGAAAAGAGGCATTAAGCCTTGCGCTTGAAGTGATGCCTGATCTAATTATTACAGATATTAAGATGCCGATTATGGATGGGCTACAGCTTATACAAGAGGCCTCCTGCGTACTGAAAACATGTAAGTATGTCATCCTGAGTAATTTTGACGAATTTCATTATGTGAAAGAGGCGCTAAAACTTGGCGCTTCAGATTACTTGATTAAAAGTGAGATCACCGAATCCTCCCTTATTGACCTCCTGAGCACTGTTGGACAGAAACTGCAAAGTGAACATGTTCACCCAACCAACACACCCTCTATAACACAGGACTATTCCAAGAGCCTAAGATATCTAAAGGATAGTTTCTTCCAAGATATTGTAAGCGGATTCATTAGTGAGGAGGATATCGTCACCAAAGCGGAAGAACTGCATTTTCGTATACGTTCGGACCAGTTGGTTGTCATGAAATTCATCGTGAACTATTACGAGGATGCAAAGCGGAAATATGTTGAGAAGGGGGAAAAGCTGCTCCGATTTTCGATTCTTAATATTATGGAAGAGATCATTCCATCGAAGTGGGAGAAAGAAATTTTTGTTGAAAGTTCCTCTGAATATTGGGTGATCGTCAATGTACTTCCTGAGAGCCAATCTGTACACGCCGACTTAAATAAACTATGTAATAAATTGCTGTCTTCGATCAAGGATTTTATGAATCTATCGCTCACGGCTGGGGTAAGTAGAATGACTTCCGGATTCCTTCACATCAGGAAGGCCTGCCAAGAGGCAGAAACGGCTCTACAACAGAGTTTCTTCACAGGAAGCAACCAGGTGTTGTATTACGATGATATGGTTCAATCCCCAGATCGACATGAAGTTAAGGGGGCTTTAAGCCCGCAACAAGAACGAGATTTGTTGAAGTTATGGGTAAGCAAAGACAACAAAAAGGCGGAAGAGTTCCTTGAAGGAATCCGATCCAATCTGGAACAGCTACGAGCGGATGAGAATAGCATTCGCAAGCAATATATCATGGTAATGGAAACGATACATTCTCATCTATCCCGAGCTACGGAAAGAGGTGCACCTTCTTTAACAGAAAAATCACCCTATGAAATCGTTCTAAAGGGGGAGTATTGGGAGGATATCCACCAAGATATGCTTGCTCATATTGCGTATTACTTCCAAACCGATTCCCAAATCAAACAGGAAAGCACTTACACCGATCTCGCCACTGAATTGATCGACAAGTATTATGCGGAAGATATCTCACTGCAAAGTATCGCTAGCCAAATTAGTGTGAATCCGTCGTATCTCAGCCGTGTGTTCAAACAGGAACGAGGAGAGAACTTTATCACGTACTTGACCCGAGTTCGAATTGAACATGCCAAGGCGTATCTATTGAGCAGAGGAATGAGAGTGTATGAAATCGCAGAAAAGGTGGGTTACCATAATTACACGTACTTCAGTAAGATTTTCAAAAAATCGGTAGGTGTCACTCCTGAGGAATATCGAGAATTACAGCAGGGATGAATGTAATCGGTGAATAGAGGTGCAGCATATGAAGCATGTTCGGCCCTTCCGAATCAAGTACAAAATTATGGTGATCTGTATGACGGTCATTATCCTTCCGGTATTGGTGATGACAATCAACTCGTATTACTCCTCAGAGCGTTTATTGGCACAGAACTATACAACGTTGCTAAACGATCTGGCCAAACAGACGAATATTCGCATTGATGAGTTCCTCAAGGAGATTGAGAAAATTTCGCTGCTCGCCAGTAATGGGCTTAGTGACAATCTGTCTGCGACTCATGAGGGGAGTTTTCCGATCCAGGATTTCCTACGAGAGGGTGATGAACAACATGAGATTGCCGCATACAATATTCTGATGAATTATATCATGATGAAAGATCGCGTATTCTCCATCTACCTTTACAATATGAACGGGGGGCAAGACCTTTTTGTCAGTCCACATCAACCCATTGATCCAAACTTCAAAGTAGCAAACGAATTGTGGTTTAAAAAGTTCATGCATGATAAGGATCGAACCATTACCCTCACAACACGAATCGACGAGCAATTGGAGAATAAAATACTGGCAGTGTCACACGCTCGCAAAATTCATGATGTGACTAGTGGAAAACTGCTTGGCGTGATTGTTGTCAGCATTGATATCAAATTCATTGAAATCGTCAACCGCAACTTGCAGGAAGGGCTGCGCTCCAGATTCATGATTGTTGATGAGGATGACAAGATCGTATATAACGTGAATGAACGATTAATCGGGACACTGTTCCGGGACAACGTTCGTCCGCCTGAAGCACTAAATGTCGTGGTGACCAGTCCCCTAAGTCAGCAAAAATGGACAACTTACTTATATATGCCTTTGGATGAGTTGACTGCTGATGGCAAAATATTGGGCCGTAATCTGGTGACGCTTGCCATCGTCATTGTTCTTTTTGCTGCCGTCATATCCATCTTTTTATCTCACGTGATCACAACTCCCATTAAAAAACTGCTACGGAATATTGCTCTAGTCGAGAAAGGTCAGTTTGAACAATTTGAACCTATTGGATCAAGAGATGAGATTGGACATTTATCCATTCGATTCAACAAAATGTCACACGAATTGAAGCGGTTGGTCGAACGGATGCAGCAGGAAGAAATAGAGAAAGCCAAGGCCGAGATGCGTGCGCTCCATGATCAGATCAAGCCTCATTTTCTGTATAACACCCTTGGGTCGGTGAAATGGATTGCCTCGATGCAGCAGGCAGACAAAATCGTGGAAATGACCGATGCACTAATCTCGATGCTTCGCTATGCAACAAAATCCGATGGAACCCTCGTAACCATTCGTGAGGAACTTGATAATATAACGAATTACGTAACGATCCAGAATGTCAGGTACTACGATTGTATTCAGATGAGATACGAGATTGAGGATAGACTGCTAAATTATCGCATGCCCAAAATGATTCTACAGCCCATTGTGGAGAATGCAATATTTCATGGACTCGCTGAACTCGAAGAAGACGGAATCATCACCATTCGGATTCAATCACAGCTGGATGAAGTTGTGATCCAAGTCTGCGATAATGGCGTCGGTATGGATCATCATACGATGCAGAATTTAATGGAAGAGAAATCCGGTGAAGGTACGGGAACGAATGGGATTGGATTGCATAATGTGCAGCGGCGGATTCAACTTCATTTTGGGAAATCCTATGGAATACAGGTGGAGAGTAAAATAGGTGAAGGTACCATTTTCTCCATTCTGCTGCCTGCCATCCTAGAAGCCAAATAGTCATTCATGTTTCCACTTAAGCATCTCATAATACGGTACAGCGATCATAAACATAAGTTTAGATATAAACAAAGGGCTCGCAGTATGAACTGCAAGCCCTTTTGTTCACCCTTTGACGCTACCTAACACCAAACCTTTGGTGAAATATTTCTGCAAGAATGGGTACACGAGTAAAATCGGAATGGCACCCAGGAACATCTGAGCGGCGCGCCCCGTTCTGGCGTTCATCATGGACAACAGCTGCGTATAATCTGACCCAGATTTCAGCATGATTTGCTCAAAACTTTGCAGGAGGGTCTGGAGATAACTTTGTAATGGATAATTGTCTGGATTGTTCATATAGATAATGCCATCGAACCATGAATTCCAGTGGGCAACGATACTGAACAACCCAACCGTAGCGAGAGCGGGCTTGAGAAGCGGGAGTAGAATACGAAGTAATACCTGTACAGGCCCAGCACCATCGATAATGGCTGATTCTTCAATCTCCTCGGGCAGCCCCCGAATGAAATTCATGAGGATAATCATACTGAATACGGGGAGGGCCCCAGGCAGGATCAGAGACCATATGGAATCGATCAGTCCCATTTTGACGACTACCAGATAGGTTGGAATTAGACCTCCACTGAATAACATGGTTATTATGAAAAATCCCATATAGATATTACGCCCCATCAATTTTTGTTTGGATTTGGAGAGGGGATAAGCCGTGAGTACGATCAGAACCAGATTCACCACCGTTCCGATAACGGTTCGTTGAATGGCTACCCAGAGAGAGGAGAAAAATGATCCTCCAGTTAATGCAAATTCATAGGCTTTTGTCGTAAATTCCACAGGCCAGAACGTAACACTCCCCGCAGATACAGCCGCGCTGCTGCTGAATGAAACAGCCAGCAGGTTGATAAACGGCAGGATACATAGGAGAGAGATTAGAAGCAGTATGGTGTAGTTTAAGATAAGAAACACACGTCTGCTCATACTTTTATCATAGATCATAATGTAAGTTCCTCCTTCTTAGAAGATACGATAGCCAGCCACTCTGTAAGCCAGGATGTACGATACAGCAACGAGAACACTGGAAATGATCGATTTAAATAACCCGACAGCGGTACCAATTGAATACTGTGCTTGTTGAATTCCTAAACGGTAGACATAGGTATCAATAATATCACCCGTCTGATAGACAACAGGGGAGTAGAGATTATAGATTTGGTCAAAGCCAGCATTGAGTACGTTCCCAAGTGAAAGTACGGTCATTAAAACAATGGTTGGCATGAGTAGAGGCAACGTAATGTAGATGGTTTGTTTCCACCGTTTCGCTCCGTCGATCACCGCGGCTTCGTAAAGTCCCGGATCAATACTGGTCAGGGCTGCCAAATAAACAACCGTGCCAAACCCGAAACCTTTCCATATGTCACTCACAATCATCGTCCAAGGAAAAATAGAGGGTGTGCCAAGAAAGGAGATCGGTGCAATCCCAAATACACTTAGAAATGTATTGATAATGCCGTCGGAGCTAAGGATATCCAGCATGATGCCAGCCATAATGACCCAAGAGAGGAAGTTCGGAATGTAGACAAGGGTTTGAAATGTACGTTTGATTCCACTGTGTAGTACCTCGTTAAGCAGTAATGCAAAAATTACGGGTACGATTATACCACCGATAATCTTAAAGACAGACATGTACAATGTATTCCAGATCGTTCTTACGAAGTTCGGCTGATTAAATATGTGGGTAAAATTATCCCATCCTACCCATGGCGAGTTGAATCCGAGGCCCGGATTGTACTTCTGAAATGCAATAATAAGTCCGTAGAAAGGGATATAACAAAAGATGAAGACCAAGACCAGGCTTGGAATTAACATGAGATGGTAAGCACGCTGCTGCTGCCATTTTCTCAGCATTCGTATTCCTCCGTTCCTTGTACGCCAAATGTAATCGCTATCAAATAAAGGGGAGGGATGACCCTCATCCCCTCTTTGTGACAAACGAGATTATTTCTTCCCGTAGGCTTCATTAACTGCCTGAGTTGCGTCATCGCCCCCGGCTGCACGCCAATTCTGGACAATAACATCGAAATAATCGATACTTTCGCTACCCATAATGATCTTGGTGAAACCTTCGGTCAGGATATCATCCAAGGTTGTTCCGTAGCTTGAAAGTATTTCTGGCGTAACACCCCATAAGGCCGTCTTTGTATAGTTCTCGCTGTCCAGTACTTTCTTGGCAAGACCATACGCATTCTTTGGAGCCCCTTGTTGCAAATAATCACCAACTGCTCCTGGGGTTGCATTCTCCATGAATTCCACACTGTTGTTATATTTTTGCCACATACCCGAAGTTGTGAGTCCACTGGTATCCTTGGATTGAAGGGCAGCGGAGACCGCCTCAAATTGCTCGTAATCGGAATTCGGATTAAGTACACGGAACGCTCCAACAACATGGGCAATATCGTTGTCCAGCAAGGCGGATAACGTTTCTGTCGATTCCTTGCCATTGCCTTCATCCACAATATAAGCATAGTCGTTCAAAATTTTGATCACTTCTTCAGGGCTCTTAAATCCCTTTTTCATAACGATATAATTGTTGTTGGCGAAGAAAATGGATTGTTTGGCTTCTTTCCCATCAACGGTAGGGATGATATAAGGGTAGAAGATGGCATCCTTACCCAGATTGGATACCGTATCGACACCCGGATTATAACCCCACCACTGGTAATAAGGCTGCATGCCCACTTTTCCGGCTACAATGTCCGCGTTCATCGCATTAAAGTCTTTGATTGCAAATTCCGGATCAATGATGCCTCGCTTGTACCATTCTGACCACTCAGCCAGCGCATTTTTCATCTCAGGCTGCACGGAGCCGTACACGAGTTTTCCAGTGCTATCCTCCATCCACATATCCGGATGCGCATTCCATGCAATGGCCAGCAGGTTGAGGTAATCCAACGATTGGTCTACCGCTATACCATAACCACCGTGCTTTTCCATGAATTTTAGTGCGATATTTTTGATGTCTTCCACCGATTTCGGATCTTGGACTCCCAATTCTTCTTTCCAGTCGTTCCGAATCCAGATGAAGTCTGGTTGTTCAATTAATCCCCAGTGCATCTGTGGTATCCCGTATAGCTTACCGTCCTTCTTTCCAGATTCGTAACTGTCTGCATCTGCTTCCATGTAACCTTTGAGACGATCTGAAGCGTGTTGATCAAAGGCCTCGGAAAGGTCCATGACCATATCTGCTTCGACTAACTGTCTCAGTTGTGATGGATTAACTCTGAATACGTCAGGAAGATCGTTCGATGCGATAGCCAAATTGAGTTTTGTATCGTACTCATCGCTGACCCAGTCTGTTTTGACGTTGATATCAAACTTATCTTTGTATCGCTTAATCCATACATTGTTGGTGATATCGTCGCCCTTTGGATATTTTGCAGAAGAGTATTCTGATGTTACGGTATGAATGGTTGTTGTTCCAGCCTCGTTGGAATCCGTGTCCGTCGTTGAACCTTTATCAGCACCGTTTCCATTGCTACAGGCTGCGAGTAATAAGGTTGACATGCACACAGACAAGACTAAGGCTTTCGTTTTCTTGTTCATTTCTTTTCCCCCTTATCAGTCATATTTCAATAACGCTTTCTTGAAAATATTCTAAACGAGAAAGGGGGAACGGGATATAAAGGTTATTGACGAGAACTGGTATCTTTTTTTACTTTTGAGTTGTAGCGGAGAAAAGAATAATGAGCTTTGTGCACTTTTTTTACTTTGTGCTCCTTCTTTTTTTACTCATGACTCCAAAAATTGCTTTAGATGACGATCGATAACGAGTGAATCCTCTTCGTTTGCTCCGATTCCAAAGCAGTGTCCCCACTTGGACTCTACAGGTTGATACACCGCGTTTGGCATATGCTGAGCATCATACGCACTGTCTTCTGGCGTGAAAAACAAGTCACTTGATCCTGGCATAACGAGTGCAGGAGAAGTGATCTTGCTTAACGCCTGTTCGAAGTTGCCGTCATCTACGGGATTATCGCTAATGTCTCCATAGATTCCTGTACGTAGCATGGTAATCAAGTCGTTAGCATCGAAGGGAAGAAATACCTGATCCCAGTAATCTTCTACATAAGATTTCAAGGAGTCGTACCCCTCAGATTGATACAATTTCTCCAAATAGTACGCCTGCGAAAACCCCCATGGAGCATAAGCTCTTCCCATCGCTGCGAGACCGGCAACCGGAGGGCGTTCATATTTACCATTTTTATAAACTGAATCTGCCTGTAACGCCGCGATCATTGCTTCGAATACCAACTGTGTATGGGGTCTGCTCTTTGCCGTTCCGCCAAAGGGGGCAATACGTTCGACCATCTCAGGATAACTGGTTCCCCATTGATAAACCTGCATGGCTCCTAGAGACCAGCCCACAACAAGTTTGATTTTGGAGATACCGAATTTTTGAGTGATGAGTTGATGTTGGGCACGCACATTGTCATACATGGAGATGAGGGGAAAGTTGTTCTTATCATATGGGGCAGGGGTATTACTTGGAGAAGACGATAACCCGTTACCTAACATATTGGGCACAACGATAAAATAACGACTGGGGTCCAGTGCTTTGTCCGTTCCAATTAACCATTCATTATCTGTGTGAATTCCAGCAAACCATGTTGGGACAACAATAACATTGTCCTTTGCCGCGGTTAAGTTTCCATAGGTCTTGTAAGCGATAAAGGCTTGAGGGAGCCGTTGTCCCGATTGAAGTAATGTATCTCCAAGGTTATATGTTTCATAATCGTTCATAGATTGATTCTCCTTATAAAATAGTAATAACTTGATTTCACTCTACATTACGTCTATTATCAATTCAACGAAACGTTATCGAACATATCATTCATTTATTTTGAACTTAGGAGGTGCCTGACTCATGGAAATACGCCAGCTAAAAACCTTTTGGACACTTGCATCGACCTGCAGCTTTAGTCAAACTGCTGAATTATTGAGCTATGTACCGTCTACCATAACCATGCAAATCAAATCGCTGGAAGAAGAGCTCGGGGTGAAATTGCTGGATCGATTAGGCAAAAAGGTTGTGTTAACAGATGCTGGCCAACAGTTTCTGCCGTACGCCACTAAGATATTAAACGATGTAGAGGAAGCAAAGTGTATATCCAGTCAGCACGGAGAATTGGCGGGAACGGTTGTGATCGGAGCAGACGAAGTGCTGTGTGCATATCTTCTTCCAGCCTTGTTCAAACGCTTCCGAGCAGACTATCCTGGTGTGCGGTTATTGTTCCGCCCCTTGTCCGGGCAAGAGCTTAAATCAAGTCTGAGAGAAGGGCATGCCGATGTCGTTTTTGTATTGGATGAGCCTATTAATTCCAGAGACCTTCATTCAGAGTTTTTAAAGGATGAGACCTTTCAAATGGTGGTTTCTCCCGATCATATGTTAGCATCGCGTTCCGAGTTGGTCATTGATGACTTCCACAAACAGCATTTTTTACTGACCGAAAAGAACTGTTCGTATCGCACTTATTTTGACCAATCCATAACGAAGAAAGGTGCAGATGCTCTGACAGAGCTGGAGTTTCATAGTGTAGAAGCCATTAAACAATGTGTTGCGGCTGGTCTAGGGATCGCTTTATTACCTGAAATGGCTTTGAAGAAAGAGTTGAGCGATGGGGAAGTGGTTGCTCTACCGTGGGATTTATCAGATATATCCTTTTCTGCGCAAATGCTCTGGCATCGGGAAAAATGGATCTCTCCGTCCATGGCTGCTTTCATGGAGGTCGCCAAGAGTGAGTTGATTTGATTGTTCAGAATTTGTTTAGATGTATGTGTTAAAATATTCTTCATGGAGATCGTGAGGTTAAATGGAATCAACCTTCAACAACATGATACAGATATATATGGGGGATTAGCAATGGAGAGAAAGATTAGAAATTCTGCAAAAGCATTGATCATTAAAGACGGGAGAATGCTTGCAATGAAGCAGGATGATAATGATGAAGTCATCTACATTCTGCCTGGTGGGAGCCAGAATGCAGGTGAAACCCTGACGGATGCTGTGAAGCGTGAAGTTGCGGAAGAAATCGGAATAGATGTAGAACCGTTATCACTGGAATTTGTCATTGAAGGGGTATACGGTGAAGCTCTTCATCGTGTAGATTTTGTTTTTTTATGCGAGTACATAGGTTTGATGGACCAAGATAGTTCTATTCTGCCAAGTGACGAAAATCAAGTGGAATATGAATGGCTCGAAATTAAAAATATAAATGAACTACCTTTATTTCCTGCAAAATTACGAAAGCAGATCATTAGATTGGTTGATGGAGAAAAAACGGTTATGTATTTAGGAAATGAGGAAGATGACGACCTGAATAGTTAGATGTGTACACGTCGTAAACAAGCGGCCGTCTTGTATTTATAAAGGAAAGGCTATTTCAAAGGACATGATGATCCAGTGAAATAGCCTTTTTGTCGTTGAACAAAGTGTACAGAGCGATTCAAAAATGAACCTCTATGATAAGGGGTTACACTAGGCCAGGAGTTATATATCTTGTTGCTTCACGCCTGCTGTCATATTTTTCTGACCCCATATTACCATGGATTCAATTAAGGGAACCAACTCCTTGCCTGATTCTGTGAGCGAATACTCCACTCTCGGTGGCACCTCGTTATATTGCTCCCGATGCACGATGCCGGAATGAATCAAATCCTTCAAACAGTTCGTTAGCATCGTTCCGGTAATGCCAGGCAATCTTCTTTTTAATTCATTGTAACGTATACAGTCATTTTCACTGAGGATCGCCAGGATCGGAAGATTCCACTTGCCTCCAATGACCTGAAATGCATAAGTCGCTGGACATAACTGATCGAAATTAAACTCGTATTTCACTTGATACCCTCCAATAGTATACTTTTTGATACTAAGTCAGAAAAAGAATCGTACTTGTTCAGAAGATTGTAGACATTATAATCAAACTAACACAAGAAAATCAATTCATAAGACAATATAAAGGCGGGATAAACGTGAGTAACGAATCAATGATGTGTGATCTGGAAACAGGCGTATGTGGTGTGAGCGAAGAAGAGGCGATGCAAGAAATCAATCTGAATCACGTTGAGAAAAGGATAACTCTATATTACGTAACAGATCCGATCTGCTCTCACTGCTGGGCGCTTGAGCCTGTGCTTCATCGGTTTATTGAGGAATACGGCCATTATTTTACGCTGCAAATCAAAATGGGTGGGCTATTGGCTAACTGGAATGGTTTCTCGGATGGCGCTAACGGGATTCAGAAACCTTCGGACGTTGCAGCGCATTGGAAGGAAGTGGGTGAACATTCACGCATGCCCATCGACGGTTCCTTATGGCACGATAATCCAATACTTTCTTCCTATCCGCCATCTCGCGTATTTAAGGTCATTCAGAGTACACACCCTGGGAAAGAGCAGGACTTTTTAAGACGTGCGCGTGAAGCCGTGTTTGCATTTAATCGAAATATTGGAGAAGATGATGTGCTGACGGATATCGTCAATCAACTGGGCTTGAATGAAAAAGAAGTGGTTGAGGCGGCTGCACAGCAATCAGCACAAGAGTTATTAGAGGAAGACTTTGAGAGTGTCGCTAGTTTGGGAGTTAGAGGTTTCCCATCCATTATCATTGTGAATGAAGAGAACCAGGGTATGAAAATTGTCGGAGCGCGTTCTCTTGAAACATATGTGCAAGCACTTCAGCAGGTGCTCGGTGGTGATCTGAAACCCAAACAGATAACCTCGTTGGAGCAGAAAATCAATGAGGGACACCTTCTTTTTTCTAAAGAAATGGAGGTCTTGTACAATATCGAAAAGAGTGATATTGAATCATATGTGAAATCTGAATTGGCAGAGCACACATATCGTATGGGTCATATTTTGAATGAGATGTATATTGAGCATATCTGAGGCAGGAGCCATGTCAGAATCTTCCTGCTTTCGGCACACGGATGTGTTATTCGCACAGGCAAGTCGTCCACCCATTGCGTAGACTGAAGTAGATCAAGTCAAGTGAGGTGAATTCCATGGCTAAAACCAATGAAATACACGTCCGGGTGAAACGGCTCAAGGATCGCCCAGTCTGCGTGACTCTTCATAATGGCGAGACGTACGTCGGGTACATCTCTGGCGTTAACAGCGAAGGCGTAGTGCTTACCGGGGGCGGAAAGCTTACACAGGCGGCAATCACAGCACCCTCATCTGAAGGCAGTGCTCGCAAAACCAAACCTAAAGCAGGGGCTACGAGAAAAACAACATCCTCTCGAAACCGTAAACGGGTGAACAGCACACGTAAGTCGCAAGTACGATCCCGGTCGATGTCTCGTTCAACGTCTAGGCAAGCCCAGGTATCCTCTTTCATGCCTATGCTAGGCTCATTGTTAGGTGGCTTTGGCGGTGCAGGCTCGATTGGAGGTATGTTAGGCGGGGGTATGCGGTTGTTTGGCATGATCCAGCGGTTTACACCTGTGGTCAAAATGGGGTATGGCATGATTAAGCAGATTCAGCCATTTATGGGGGCAGTTCAAGGGCTGATGACTCCAGCAAGCCAAGCAGCTCAGGCTGAAACCGAAGGTGAAGAGGAAGCACAATAAGGATAATACTTGAAATGAAAATCGTGAAATAGAACACAACCTTCGTTGCATTTGGGAAGGAAACATTGCTAGTATGTTGGGTGATTTGATCTCTTTCTGATCTGGTCTGTTCCTTATCTTCTTCTCTGTTCTGTTTCAGCTTCTTCGCTAGATGCTTCACTGCAAGCTGCTCTCCGTACGGCAAACGGAGGGTGGCTTATTTCTTATGCTGTATAAGAAGTTTGAACCAGCTCAATATAGCATGCTTGCTCAGCGCTAACGAACCTTAGAAACCGTATTCGGGTCAATATCAAGCCATTAAAATTCTAACGAATATGACAAACCCTATTTGCTGCAAAATGCAAGCTAGAGTGAGAAAACGGCACTGATTCTGCAGCATAACTTCTCCTGTGTTCGTTAGAATTAAAATCCGCCCGAATCGGGTTAAATAAGTCTCCCTGTGTTCGTTAAATTCTTTCGTTGCGAGGAATAAAAAATGAGGTTTCCAATACGCACCACACGTCTAACTTTGGAACTGTGTAGTTCGGCCGACTACCCTCATGCAGCAAAAAGCACCGCGCGCAGGGAGCTGCACGCGGTGTGAAAAACAACGCTGATGTTGCAGAGTAAGAGAGAATTCTATCCCGCTCTTATTATTTATTATGCCTGTTTGGTTTTGAGGCGAATCACGTTCCATGATGCTTTGTTCAAGACTGCTTGCACTTTACCCTGATCAACCGTAGTATATCCGCCGTTGTGAGGAACAACGTTACGTGGGTTTTCTTTGGTATTGGTGGCTTTCAAGTCGTTGTTCTCCAATACGATATGCTCCACAAATGTGGTTTCTCCGAAGGAACGCAGATCCACATTCAGTTCCAACTTCTCATCCAGATGTCTGTTCACCGCAAAGATTGTGATCGTGCCGTTTTCTTCATCATGCACACTGATCGCTTCGAGATAAGGCACATCTGTAAAGTCTTTGGAATCATATTTAGGTGAAGTTGTGATGGATCGCAACACCGTACCACGGCCGAAGTTGGATGCGTGCATGAATGGGAAATACGTCGTCTGGAACCAGATTGCTCCGTTATTTTCCGTCATGATTGGTGCAATGGTGTTAATCAACTGAGCAAGGCAAGCCATTTTTACACGGTCGGCGTGCTTGAGTATGGTAATCAGATAACAGCCCACAGCTAGTGCATCTTCATGTGTATACACATCTTCAAACTCTGGAGGCGCAATCTGCCACCGTTCTTCCATACGGCTTGTGCCGATGGATTTCCAGACATTCCATTCATCCAGAGACAGCATTAATTTCTTTTTGCTGCGTTTCTTGGCTTGTACAAAATCACAGATTGAAGCGACACTATCAATAAATTGATCCAGATCCAGCGATGTCGCCAGAAAGTCATACGTGTTGTCTTTATTATTGTTGTAGTACTGATGCAGGGACAAGTAGTCCACATTTTCATAGGTGAGATCCAGCACAGTTGCTTCCCAATCTGCAAATGTACTCATGTCACGGCTGGAGCTGCCACACGCGACGAGTTCAATATCCGGATCAACCCATTTCATCGCTTTAGCGGTCTCATTGGCAATACGGCCATATTCATATGCAGTCATTGCACCAATCTGCCAAGGGCCGTCCATTTCGTTGCCTAGACACCAGGTTTTGAATTTATGCGGGTCCTTGTAACCGTGAGAAATACGCAGATCACTCCAGTATGTGCCAGATGGGTGGTTGCAGTATTCGATCAGGTTTCTGGCCGCATCAATGCCGCGAGTACCCAGATTTACAGCCATCATGACTTCGGTTCCAACCAGCTTGGCCCAATCTGCAAATTCGTTTGTTCCTACCGCATTTGTTTCAATCGTCCACCAAGCGAGTTCAAGTCTGCGTTTACGCTCCGCTACCGGACCAACGCCGTCCTCCCAATTGTAACCGGATACGAAATTGCCGCCCGGATAACGAACGATGGGTACATTCAAAGCCTTGATCGCTTCAATAGCGTCCTGACGGAAACCTTGAGCATCTGCCGTAGGATGACCTGGATCATAAATTCCGCCGTATACGGCCCTTCCCAGATGTTCTATAAATGAACCATAGACACGCGGATCTACTTCAGCAATCTGAAAGTCTTTATCGATAAGCATTTTGGATGTAAGCAATGGGAAAACCTCCATAGAATTAATTTTAGGTGTGTAATAAACTTTATTTCAAGATGAGTTCGCATAAAAGCAAAATCAACAGATTGATTTGTTATCTAATGTGTATCATAATGCTATTATGTTGAGCAAGTTTATTTCGCAGGGTTCGCTAAAAAACGAATTCTAAATCAATAATATATGGATTCTATAGAGATAGGGAAGTGAAGTTCATGATGCTTGGCACGGATGCCACATCCTTGATCATATATGAGGCGCTCGCCAGCGAGGCCCGTTTAAATATCGTTCGCTTATTATTGCAAAACAGGGAAATGCATATCAATGCGCTTGCCAAAGAGCTGTATCTGAGCAAAGCCATCGTTAGTACACATGTGAGCAAATTGCAGAAAGCGGGCATCGTAGGCAGCCGCATGAAGCGTGAGAACGGTGGAACGTATAAATACTGCTTTATTCTGCAAGAATTTATGACTATCAATCTCTCCCCTGAACCAGTTGATGCTCCTTATCATGAAGTCTCTATTCCGGTAGGTCAATATACAGATTATGAAGCATGGCCGACCTGCGGGATTGCGACAACTACGCAGATGATTGGACAGTACGACACGCCTGCCTGCTTTATGGACCCGGATCGGGTCAATGCAGGTATTCTTTGGTTTGCACAAGGTTTTCTGGAATATAAGATCCCCAATTATCTGAATACAGAACAGCATCTCCAGGAAATTGAAATTTCACTCGAACTCAGTTCGGAAGCACCCCAAGTTAATGAAAACTGGCCTTCTGACATCCGTTTTTCCCTTAATGGTCATCACCTCGGAACCTGGACAAGCCCAGGGGATTTTGGAGATCGGAAGGGCAAACATACACCGTTATGGTGGAAATTGGACGTCAACCAGTATGGTGTACTGAAGGTGCTGCGTATTAACGGAGAAGGGACGTTTATGGATAGCCAGCGCATCTCAGATGTGCGTATCCATGATCTGGAGCTGGATTCATCCACTTACTGGACGTTTGGATTAAGACCGGAAGAAGGGGTGCCCGGTCGAGGCGGACTTACGTTGTTCGGGAAAGGGTTTGGCAACTACGATCAGGACATTTTGATACGGTACTATTACGAGGCTGCTGAGTTATAAATTTGGCTAGTAAAATGTGGAATATTAGGATAAGATGTAACCATCTGAACAAAAAGGAGCGTTTTTAAATGTCTAACAAGGTGATTTTGCTTTAGGTTCACAGAAGGATATTTGCGTTACAGGGATTCCTTTTGTGGACATTGCAGTGCGGGAAACCGTCCAAACAATGTTTACTGGAGGAGATTATTATTAATTTTAACGAAGCTGTTAACATCAGCAATACACATGTATTGGCATTGGTATCCGAGTTGTTTGACCTGGAGGGTTACAACATTCAGCTTATTCCGCCTCATGAGGGTGGACGGAATGTCGTTTACACCTGTGAGCAAGAGGGACGTGAATCGCTAATTCTCCGAGTGTCTTTTTTGCCTGACAGAAAGCGTGAAGATTACATTGCCGAACTGGAGTATGTCCGGTATTTATTTGAGCACGGTGCAAGTGTCTCGAATGTAGTCAGCTCGAAAAAGGGCGATCTGTTAGAAGAGGTCACTTATGGTGAGCATACGTTCTTTATCTGTATGTTTGTGAAGGCCACAGGGAAGTTGCTGGTAGAGAACCATTATCAGTACCGGGAAGGCGTTCCACTTAGCGAATACTATTATAATAGCGGTAAAGTTCTGGGCAGAATGCATCAGCTATCGAAAGGGTACACTCCCGTCCATCGCCGGCATCATTTGATTGACAATTACAGCGGTGAATATATCGATAACCTGGTACCTGAATCATTTTCTCTGCTTAAGGAGAAGATGGTTGAGCTTCTTAATACCTTAGACGGTTTGGATACAAACCAAGAGACATTCGGCATGATCCATTTTGATTATAACGATGGGAATTACTCAATCGATTTTGATACCGGTCAGATCACCGTGTATGATTTTGATAATTCATGCTTCGGTTGGTATATGTATGATCTGGCAGATCTATGGACACATGGCGTCGGCTGGATTCAATTTGAGCCGAATGCGGATAAACGCAAACAGTTCATGGATTACTATTTCCAAACCGCCCTCGCTGGATATACTTCCGAAACCAAGATCGAAGATTCGATGCTGGAGAAGCTGCCTTTATTTATTCAAGTCACTCTCTTGGAGAATATTCTAGGTCAATTTGAGGAAATGCAGTGTGCTGGCGAAGAACCGGAAGCTAACGAAGAACTGTTGTATCTCATTAAATGTCTGGAAGAGGATATACCGTATAAAGGATTTTTCCATGAGATGTATTCCACTGAAGCTCCTTTTGAGTATGAGGGACGCTGAAGGGACCTGTACGTAAACTAAACCCTGAATAACCAAGGATTCATCAAGTGGGGAGGCAGCCGGATCGACCGGTTGCCTCTTTGTTTGTCTGCGGCATTTTATTCGAATTTGGAAGGGGGCACGTTGTAGAATTTTTTGAATGCTTTGGAGAACGTAAAGGGATCGGGATAACCCAGAAATCCGGCAATTTGCTGGATCGTATATTTTTTCTCATACAGATAGTCTCTGGCCCGGTTCATTTTGATCTGATTGATATACTGCCCCGGTGTGATACCGAGAATTTTTTTAAACAACGAAATAAAATATTTCTCAGAGACGCCGGCAATATCTGCAAGTTCGTTAATTCGGATGGCACGATGCAGATTCGCATCCACGTATGGGAAGACATTTTGCAGAACCTCCAGACTTCCTTTGATCTTCCTCGGTTTTCGGTCTTTCAGAAACTCACCGTGATATAAGCCTTGCCTATGCAATTCCAAAATTTTGGCGATGACGAGAAGTAGAGAGGCTTTCAAATAAAGTGGACTGGCGGAAGCGCCGCTACTCTGTTTGAATCTTCGATAGGACGAGGTGAACAGCGTTGATTCCTCTTGAATCAGATTGCCAGGTACAATGCCCGGGAGTTGAAACTCGCTGAGAATCCGCTTCTGCTCAGCGATGCTGAAATCAAAGTGCATGTATACGAATCGGCACAACTCTCCGGTCGTGGAAGCCGTGTAGGGCATATCCGGATAAAAAAACACGACGTCACCCGGGTTCGCCGTATGCTCGATTCCATCGATGGTAATTAGTACGGAGCCAGCTGTAATGAACCACAGATCATAATCGGAATGAGACTTGTGCTCTGTCCAATTACTGTCGTGTGTTTGTTCCAAATAAGAGCTCATGCGAAGTGTGATATACTCCGAAAGTTCATCGATTATACTCATATTTACAGTTCCTGTGTGCATCTAATCCAACTCATTCCTCTCTACTTTATGACATCCTTCATTTTTCACTATCATAACAAAGGATTTATCTCTTGTTAACTATCGTACGATATGACATGTTTTGAAAACTATCACACATTCCGATTCCAGCTCACTCACCTATAATGAACTTATATCGTTAAGAGGAGGGGTTATTGATGAATGCTACAAGTACACAACATCCAAAGGTAGTTGTTATTGGGGCGGGCAGCCTGTTTTTTGGTCGTCAGTCCATCTGGCAGATGGTACACTCCCCATATTTGAATCAGGGAACGCTGGCTTTGGTGGATACGAACGAGGAACGGCTTTCAAAAATGGTAAAACTAGCGGAAATGGTCGCCAAGGAGAACAACGTATCCCTAAAGATTGAGGGTTCAGTGGACCGAAGACAGGTACTACCGGGAGCCGACTTCGTTGTGCTCAGCTTTGCGGAAGAATCGGTGAAATATCGGGGCATTGACTGCCAGGTTTCTCTAAAGTATGGAATTCGCATGTGTTCTGGCGATACGATTGGCCCTGGAGGAATCTTTCGCGCGATGCGGGAACTTCCGGTTATCACGGAATGCTCCAAAGACATTGAGGAGTTGTGCCCGGATGCGTGGGTGATCAATTATATTAACCCGTCTACCGTGCACGGCATTGCTTTACATCGATATGCACCGAAGCTTAAATCGTTTGCGCTGTGCGATAGTCATCATATGCCGCATAAGAAAGCCTATTATGCCGTAAGAGCTGGAATCATTGGAGACAATAGCCAGTTCACTGAAGAGATCAACCAAAAATTCGATTTTCGTATCGCAGGTGTTAATCATTTCACTTGGCTGCTCAAAGCCGAGTATGAAGGAAAAAATGTGATGCCCACAATTGCAGAAGCCATGCGCAAGCTGGCAGGTGATGAGAATAACGGCGGTGATCGCGGCGCAAAAGCTCTGTATAACGATGCGATTACCTATGAACTATATGATATTTTCGGAATCATTCCTACTTGTACGGCGCATACGAAGGAATACGTTCGGTATTGGCAGGGTCTTGGCAAAACTGCGGACACCATTCCGCCATTATCAATCTGGGAGACAGAGGACAGATATCAGCGTCACGACGAAATGTGGCGTCAGGTGGATGACTTTCTTGCAGGGAACATCCCAATTGCCGATTACATGAGTACCTTCGGACCAGACCATGCGACCGACATCATTGAGAATATGGTGGGGAACTTGGGCAAAAAGTTCTTCATCAATACGCTCAATCAAGGCGCGGTAACCAATATGAATGCGGATTCGTTCCTGGAACTACTGTGCGATGTAGATATGGATGGGGCGAAACCACTCCATGTAGGCGAGATGCCGCGTGGGATAAGAGGGATGCAAGAACTTGTACTGGATACCCATGAGCTTACAGTAGAAGCTGTTCTGGAACAGAGCTATGAGAAACTGAGAAGGGCGATGCTCACTGACCCGCTCGTGAATTCCATCAGTGACGCGGACAAGATCATCCATGAATTGTTGGAACTGGAGCGTAAGATGATTCCGGACGTTTGGTACAAGGATAGACTACAGTATAGCTAAGAATGATAACGAACAAAGACCACGTCGGTTCCTTCCATGGGACTAACGTAGTCTTTGTTTTTATCGTTTGTCATGTATTAAGAAATCCGACTCCACTTTAAACAATACAGCATGGTCTTCATAGTACGAAGTAATAAAATCACGAAATTCTCCAACAGCAGGATATAACCATTTTTGTTTGACCCAGGATAGGCTAATGGGATATATGGCTGAATCATCAGCAATTTTTACATAACGTAACCCCAGTGCTCTACATACGGAGATCGGAATTAATGCAACACCTTGATTAAGGCTGATAATTTCAAGCAGGGTATGAGAATCGACCTCAAATGCATGATTGGGGAGGAAACCTGCTTTTTCACAGAGCATAGTTGTAAAGCGGCTGTACTCCTTATTATCGGCAAGGGAAATAAAGGGCTCATTTGCAACAACACTTAATGAAATGCTTGTTTCTCCGCCGTATGCATGATCCGTGGGCACAACAAGAACAATGTCCTCCTCAACAAGAACAACACTCTCAATCTCCTCATCCTGAATCGGATGCCCCGTAATGCCCAGATGCATCTCACCTTTCTTCAAACCTGTAATAATTTCACTGCGGGTCCCAATACCCTGATGCAGCTTGGTTTTGGGGGAACCGTTGATATAGTCACTAATGAGACCAGTGAGAAATCGGGTATTCGTAATTGAGATCCTGATTGTATTGGATATTTGCTGTTCCTCCGCTTTAATCTCCATCTCTGCATTTTCAATTTCAATAAAAATCCGGTTCACATGCTTCAATAAAATCTCACCTGAGGAATTCAATTGAATATTTCGTCCTCTCCTATGAAATAGGGGGGTACCGAGTTCATCCTCAAGTCTTTTAATCGTTAAGCTCAGGGAGGGTTGAGCGATGTTCAATTGTGCAGCTGCCTTGGAGATATGTTCGGTATAGGCAACGGTCTGAAAATATTTGAGCTGAAGCAATTCCATTCACGTGCACTCCTTATTTATTCTGATAAATATATATAGTACTTATTATGTATTATATTAAATTTAAATATTGATGTAGAATTTTTTTATGAGATACAGATCAAATTTTAAATAACAAAAACCTGACTATATAAGTTGAACTAATCATTTACACAATAACGGAGAGGACAGAAAAAACCTGAAAAAGCGAAGCGTTCGCCTAAAAGCTTTCTGAAAGAAAGCTACATCGGAAGCATAAGCTATCACCGGATTTTCCCCTATTAGAAGGGGAATCGAAAAATCTGGGGATAACAGCGATTGGAAGGTTGTTCTGTCATCGTAGTGTCAGTGTAAATAATCTTTAATTCAACTTATATAGAACCAAAACATAAGGTAGGTGTCTTTGATGAAAATCGATGTGAATAACATAGCTAAAAATCTGAATACACCCCTAACAGCTCCGGCATACCCAATGCCACCGTACAAATTCGTGAATCGTGAATACTTGAATATTATTTACCGAACTGATGAAAAAGCGTTGCGAGCAGCCGTACCAGAACCTCTCGAAATTACGGAACCTTTGGTTAAATTCGAAGTGATGTGGATGCCAGATGTTTCTGGACTGGGTGCATATACAGAAGCTGGACAAGTCATTCCTGTGCAATTCAATGGGGAGGAAGGTGATTATGTGCATTCGATGTACGTAGACAATTTCCCCGCGATTGCGAGTGGTCGAGAGCTCACGGCCTATCCGAAAAAGCTGGGCGCACCCAAGTTGTATACCGATTCGGATACACTTGTTGGCACACTAGATTATGGATCGTTGCGTGTAGCCACGGCAACGATGGGATATAAACATGTGGAGATGGATAAAGAGTTCGCCAAACGTGAAATATGCCGACCTAATTTTATGATTAAGATTGCTACAGACTATAGCGGGAATTTAAGAATATGTGATCTGATCCGTACTCAAATTACGGACGTCGAAGTGAAGGAAGCTTGGACAGGACCTGCCCGACTTCAACTATTCGAACATGCGTTGGCTCCTCTTGCAGATCTGCCTGTGTTGGAAGTGGTGTCAGCTTCTCATATCCTTACCAACCTAACCTTAAACGCTGCACAACCTGTATATAACTACCTGGAAGAAAAATAAGGAGGAAAAATAAAATGAGAATTGCAATTGTAGGAGCAGGATCTTTGGGAACCATCGTAGGCGCATATCTTGCGGATGGTGGACTGGACGTTGAGTTAATTGATGCATATCAAGAACATGTAGATGCTTTAAATCAGACCGGTGCTAAAGTGACGGGTACCACAGAGTTTCAGGCAAAAGTAAAAGCCATTACTCCTGATCAGAAATCAGGACAATATGACCTCGTGTTACTTTTAACCAAACAACTCTACAACGATTCCATCCTTCAGGAATTAATTCCATTCTTGAATGAAGACAGTATGGTGTGTTCCTTGCAGAACGGGATTCCCGAAGAAAAAGTGGCGTCCATCGTGGGTGAAAAACGTGTTATTGCTGGCTCCGTTGAATTCGGCGCTACGTTCATTGAACCAGGTGTATCAAGTCTGACTACCGAGTACACTCAATTTAAGCAGTACGCTTTTCAGATTGGCGAATTAAATGGTGAGTTCACCGAACGAATTCAGGGCGTGAAATCGGTGTTGGATCTTGTGGGTGGAACACATATTTCCGATAACTTGGTTGGAACCAAATGGTCCAAATTGTTGATCAACAATGCATTCAGTGGTTTGTCCGCTGCATTGAATGGGGAATACGGAGACATTATCGATCATGAAGCCGGCATTGTGAGTGCAGCTCATATTGCGGACGAGACGATTAAAGTTGCTCGCGCCAATGGGGTTACCTTGGTTAAAATGAATGGATTCGACATCGCTTCACTCGAACTGAACAGCAAAGAAGATATCCCTGAACGGGTGAAAACATTACGTTACGTGATGGAGCCCTCCAGACTGCTCAAAGCAAGCATGCTTCAAGATCTGGAGAAGAACCGCAAAACGGAAATTGATTACATTAACGGAGTTGTTTCAAGCAGGGCAGAAGGTACGGGAATTGCGACACCTTATAATGATTTAGTTGTAAAACTGGTTAAATCTGCTGAAGAAACTCAAACCGTTCCTGATTTTGACACGAACATAAAAGCTTTTGAAGAACTATTAAGTGTTCAAAAATAAATTCAATTATTTCAACTGAAAGTCGCTAATATAGCGGCTTTTTTGTTGTATCAGTAAATCTAGTCAGGCTTGATTTTGCGACAGATAGAATAATCTTCGTGATTTTTGTTTCCTAAGATTATACAAAAAGGGGAATTAAATTTGATATAATATAGACTTGCTGGTTATTTTTCTATTCGAAGGAGATACATATGAGTAAATCTTGGGGGGAATTCGTCTTTTATTTGGTTGTATGGGACATACATTATTTATGTTCTTGCAAACAGACTTGATGATGAGGTAGAACTAGTTATGGAGCAAATTATGCAGAAATATAAGCGAAGAACAACACAAGCAAAGTTCAAGGCAGCTTACGGATTATATCGCAAGGATATGTTTGCCATTCGGCAAGCTGTACCTCATATCGGCTTATCGGACTACCGTACATATTACGAAACCATTCTACTCTTGGAAGACGGGAAAAGTGAAGATGCGCGTGAAAGACTTCAATCCATTAAAAAACAGTGGATGCGATCAACATTGCTCGCGGGTATTGAATTTAAAGCAGAAAACCATGATATCGCTATTCAGCACGCGCATGAAGCACTTAACTCTTCCAGAGGTGTTAATCGTTATGTTTTATATAAGGAATACGAAAGAGTATTACCAGAGGTTTTTGGACACATATCGTAAGATGGAGAAAATGTTTTGAAAAAATAAACCGTGCTTCACGGTTTATTTTTTTTCATTTACTAGCGGAGGTGTGAGTCCATCCTTAGCAAAAATAGAGGGTAGAATCGTCAATAACCTCTCACGGGTAAGGGGATCATCGTAGTTCCAGCCAGCTTCTACTATATGTACTTTACTGGGTGCCAACATGCCAACCAAACTTTGTAGCGGAGAAGGTATATTTACATTCATCTCCTCCTGAGGTACCATCACGAAGTTTCGGTCTCCACCGTATTGTGTGATTTTATTGTAATCAATTTGTATCCAAGGTCTGCCATTAATGATCAGTTGATTTACGGATTCAGTGGGTCGAAAGCCAAGTGATTCATACACGGTAGCGGCAAATCCCGTCTGTCCCATAACATATATGTTCTTACCCAGCACCAGATAGACAGTTGCTCGTTCTCCTGCAATATAATCATCCGCCAATTGTCGCCGTATCCTCCTGACACTTTCCTCATAGCGGTCGATCCACTGTTCAGCCGTTCTGCTTCGACCGAAAAGATCCGCAATATAACGAAGACGCTCAAAAGTGCTGGTTGATTCGCGATAAACGATGGTAGGTGCAATGGCATCCAGTCGAGGTAACTGCTGCTCACTATAGTTGCCTAACAGTATAAGATCAGGCTTCAGCAGGGAGACTTGTTCCGGTGCGGCTTGCAGTCCAATGTCGGGGATGTGATGCAGTTTGTTTCGATATATGACTTGTGATTTCATTGTAGTTATACCCGCACCGACTGGACGGATACCGATAGCAAGCAACTCACCAAGGGTATTGGTACCTGTGGCCACGATTCGTATAGCCACATCAGGGAGGGAAATCTGCCTGCCGAGGGAATCGGTGATCGTTCTTTGCCTGGTACGTCTTAGTATATTGGCGTATTCCCGGGGAGGGTGTCCTGTGAGCTGATGAAAGCGTCGACTGAAATAATACTCATCCTTAAAACCGACTTGTCGGGATATTTCACGTAAGGTCTCGGTAGAACTGGACAGTAGTCTTTTAGCGTGTTGGACCCTAAGCTCTGTTAGGTAGTCCGTCGGCTTCTTGCCAGTAATCACTTTAAACAATTTGCTATATTGCCATCGAACCATGCCGGCCATTTCCGCCAAAAGCTCTACGGTCAGATCTTCGTTGTAGTGCTGCTCCATATAGCTGAGTGTACGCTGTACCGCTTGATCATTTTGCACTGGCGGAGGAGCGCTTTCTAGCTGAGCCATCAGGCCAAGTATCAGTTGCAGCCGGGACTGAGTAACTGCTAATTTTGAATGATGCGTAGGCGTAAATTTCTTCTCCTGCAACCGATTTTGCTTGTTGGATTGCAAAGGCAGCGGAGAAATCCAGTCTTCACTTGCCAACGCAAGTTTTATAGTAGAAAGAGACAGCCTGTAAGGAAATCCCAGAATAAGAGGAGGGCAAGCCGGAAGCAGAGTCAACTGATCCACTTGAAAAGAAAGAAAGGTCAACCGGGCTACATGCGCTTGCTCTTTTATCGTTTTGAGAATGTAGGATTGCTGAGTAGGGAGCAGAATACAACTGCCTTGGCTCAGATCTTGGGAGATGTTGTTTGTTAACAGCCGAATTCCATGATCCAGAGCAATAAGCAATGTATATTCATTGGCAGCCTTGCTCTTGGTTGATGGATTATGATGATTGGTTTCCTGCAGTGGTGTGAGCTGAAGCAGATCATGCTGCTGCAGTTGGATGTATAGGGAAGCCATTTGCATTCTGGAGCACTCCGATCTAGTGATAATAATTCTCAATTACTAGTTTACCACATTTTACACGTTAGAGAATGTTTCGTTGCAGACCTTAGTACACGATGCTGAAGTTTACAGAATCCAAAAATCCTCCATAACCAAAGAGGTTGGAGGATTTTTGACGTTATCTATGCGATATTATTGATTCATCCATTTCGGTAGTTCATCAAGCAATTGCTCCAGTGCCAGTAGGTTGTCGGTATTCCAATCGGCTGATGCTTTGTAAACGTGTCCTTGCTGAACGGCCGGCAATGTTTTCCATAGTGTGCTCTGTAACAACCGATCAGATTCAGCTCGACTTTCGTCATTATCCAGCGTTAGGACAAAGAGATGATCTCCTGCATAGTCCGGCATTAGTTCTTCCGAAAGTTCGACGAATGTTAGCTCCTTGTCGATAATGTTTTGCTGAATTGCTGGTGGAATTGCAAATCCGTGCTCTTGATACAAGACTACACCCAATGAACGATTGCCCATCACATAGAGCTGTTTACCCAACTGCAAGAAGATGGTCGCTGTCTCGCCCTCTGCCACATTCAGCTTGTCCCACATCGCTTCCGCTTTTGTATCAAATCTGCTGATCCATTGCTCTGCCTCATCCTGTTTGCCAAAAATGTTGCCAAGTTCGCGTACGCGTTCCGTAAATGGTAACGCCGAGTTGAACGGAATGGTAGGCGCAATCTTCGAAAAAGCGGTGTTTCGGTCAGCATCTTGGTTATAACCATTCAAAATCAAGTCAGGCTGCAAGGCTGTTATTGCCTCCAAATCACCAGGATTTCCGACATCATCAATACCTTCTAATCGGTCTACAATATAGCTTTCGGAAGCATGAATCAGATTGGCTCCAACGACGGAAATATCCATGGCCAGGAGATCTCCAAGTGTTGAACCAAGATAGATCACCCGTTGCGGCTGAGTGGGTATTTCAATCACTTCGCCTGTTTGGGTTGTATAGCTTTTTGTCGTTTGTTCGTTGATCTTCACAGCTTCTTGTGAAGGGGCGCTTTCCGAACGGCTGCATGCTGCAAGGACGGATAGAAGAAGGAAGCATGCTCCCCATATGAATAGGTGTTTCTTAATTGTACTGTTCATCATTGTTTCCCCCTGAGTTCTCTTTTTCTCATTGATAACCATTATCAATTACAACGTAATTATAGGTGCCTTTTCAGCGGCTTACAATGAAAAAAACGCAGTGAATTTATTTGTACAAATGTCAATGCGTGCATCTATTTGTTCGTTGCTTTGTTTTCAATCCGCAGGTGTGTTGTCATCGGAGTATGCGTGATCAAAAACAGCTTGCTGTATAAGGAATTAATAACCTATGGATAATAATGACATTGACAACTGCAGGTTTTTCCAAAATAATAGTATGTAATTGAATACTGGTACCTTTAATTCAGTCCAGAGAGGCTGGCAAGGGCAGCGGATTTCATAATCACGCGAGAATCAGGGCTTATCCCGTCATGGGATGCTCTGTGTCTTCGCGCGGATTATGATGCAAAAAGAGGCTACTTGTCAGTGTATAACTTGACGAGTAGCCTCTTTTTTCTGCTTTTTTTGGTATCAGATACACTTTACGTTGGGGGTATTCTGATGAGCAAACAAGATCAAGAGTTTTCATGGCAAGCTGTGCCGAAATCGCAAAGAAACCACTTTTGGAAGACGTTATCCGTCATGCTCGGTTTCACATTTTTCTCAGCAAGCATGCTGGCAGGAGGCACGTTGGGAGTAAGCTTGACGTTCATGGAGTTCATTGGCATCGTGCTTGCGGGTAATCTGGTGCTCGGTATCTACACAGGGGCACTGGCACATATCGCTGCCAAAACGGGCCTGTCGACACATTTGCTCGCTAAATATGCGTTCGGTGCGAAAGGGTCGTATCTGCCTTCATTCCTGCTAGGCTTCACACAGGTCGGATGGTTCGGAGTAGGCGTAGCCATGTTCGCGATTCCAGTCGCCAAAGCCATGGACTGGAACGTGTACCTGTTGATTATCGTGTTCGGACTTGCCATGACAGCATCAGCTATCTTTGGTATGAAGTCACTCGTCATTCTCGGATATATCGCGGTTCCTGCGATTGCGATTCTCGGTGGTTACTCCATGTTCGAAGGTGCAGGTTCGCTGGGAGGTCTGCAAGGGTTGCTAGAATACACGCCAACACAGTCGCTTACCGCGGCGGCGGCATTAACGATCTGTATTGGATCATTCATAAGCGGCGGAACGCTGACACCCGATTTTGCCCGGTTTTCCCGAACATCGAAACAGGCAGTTACCGCAACAGTGATTGCATTCTTCCTGGGTAACTCACTCATGTTTCTGTTCGGTGCAGTTGGTGCGATGGCTTATAACCTGGCTGATATCTCGGAGGTCATGTTCCTGCAAGGATTGATCATCCCGGCAATTATCGTTCTGGGCCTGAATATCTGGACGACCAATGATAATGCACTGTACGCTTCGGGTCTTGGTTTTGCGAACATCACCAAAATCTCAAAGAAATTCTTCGTCGTCGTAAACGGTATCGTGGGTACCGTATTCGCCATGTGGATGTACAACAACTTCGTCAGCTTCCTAAACGTACTGGGCGCTGCGGTACCATCGATCGGGGCTATTATTATCGCAGATTACTTCATTGTGAAACGTAGAAACTATAAGCCATTTGCCGACATGTCATTCAAAAATGTAAACTGGGTAGCGATGGTGGCTTGGGCCATCGGCGTTGCATTCGCTCAACTGGCTCCTGGCGTAACACCATTGAACGCACTGCTTGGTACAGCAGTGGCCTATATCGTCTTGATGCTGATTGTTCCTGCGAAAGAAACCAAAGAAATGGGGAAAATAAATGATTATACAGAACGCAAAATTGCGGGGTAAAGAAGGACTATGGAATATCGTTGTGAAAGACGGAAAGTTTGAACGAATTACACAATCGCTGGAAGTGACCGAGAATGAAGAGATCCTGGATGTTAACGGATCGCTTGTGCTGCCACCGTTTATTGAGCCGCATATTCATCTCGATACAACGCTCACTGCAGGCGAGCCGGAATGGAATCTAAGCGGAACGCTGTTCGAAGGCATCCAACGCTGGTCAGAGCGCAAGGCTTTCTTGACACATGAAGATGTCAAAACACGTTCCAAAACGGCACTGAAATGGCAATTGGCACAAGGTATCCAGCATGTACGGACCCATGTGGACGTTACCGATCCAAGCTTGATTGCTGTTAAAGCGATGCTTGAAGTAAAAGAAGAAATGGCTCCATATATGGACATTCAGCTTGTTGCTTTCCCACAGGAAGGCATTCACTCTTATCCAAACGGGGCAGAATTGCTGGAAGAGTCACTGAAAATGGGCGTTGACGTGGTCGGCGGCATTCCACACTTCGAATTCACACGGGAATACGGCGTTGATTCAATGAAAGTTGCGTTTGATCTGGCCGAAAAATACGACCGTCTGATCGATATCCATTGCGATGAAATCGATGACGAGCAATCCCGTTTTGTTGAAGTCGTTGCCAAGGAAGCTTACGAACGTGGACTGGGTTCACGAACAACGGCAAGCCACACAACAGCGATGGGGTCATATAATGACGCTTATACGTACAAATTGTTCCGTTTGCTGAAGATGGCTGATCTGAACTTTGTCTCCAATCCGTTGGTTAATATTCACCTGCAAGGACGCTTCGACACGTATCCAAAAAGAAGAGGGCTGACGCGTGTCAAAGAGTTGCAGGAAGCAGGTCTGAATGTGTGCTTTGGTCACGATGACATCTTCGATCCTTGGTATCCGCTCGGTACAGGCAACATGCTGCAAGTACTGCACATGGGGATTCATGCTTCACAGTTGCTTGGTTACGACCAGATCGTGAATTCGATCGACCTCATTACGAAAAACAGCGCAAGAACGTTACACATTGAGGATGTATACGGTATTGAAGAAGGTAAACCTGCTAACTTCATCGTACTTGAAGCAGAGAACGAATATGAGGCTGTTCGCAAACAAGCCGGCGTACTTTATTCCTACAGAGGCGGCCGTAAAATTGCGGAATCGAAGCCGCGGGACACGTCCATCATTTTTGAAGGCGGTACAGAAAAGGTTACTTTTAATAAATAATGAAGAAAATATACTCCCATTAAAGTCGCTATTTTAGCGGCTTTTTTTCTTTTTTACTGTCTACATACAATAAGAACCAAACATTCAGCTTGCCTTAAGTGCTTCACTAGAAGCCTGCTTCCCGCCTTTTTTACGAACAAAACTAATGATCAGCAGTAGCAGGGGTAACAAGCCAAACAAAAAAATGGACATATTGCCAAGAAAATCACCCAAAGCTAATGTTTCCTCCAGGTTTTTGGGCAAGTAAGCAATTACATATAAGACTGGCAACATCGCGAATTGTATGCTCGTAATATTTTTGAGACGAAACAAATCTCGGATCCCGATTGCCGCAAAATAGTGTTTAAAAGCATAGGTTGCAAAGATCTGCATCAGCCAAAACACAATGAAAAGCGATTCATATCGCTCAAAAAGAAACCCCTCAATTTCAAAACTTCGAACCATGTCGAACGTTGGCCACATTCGTGTTTGAATTCCTGGCAAAGATAAGTTTCCTACAACGGTAACAATCGTGACCAAATATATGATCGTACAACTAAGTATGCTGTATATAGCAGCTTTATAGCTTGCTTTCACGTCTACCATGTAAGCTGTGATGATGAGTAAAACTTCATATCCAGAATAGGAGAGACACGAAGGTTTAAGCCCTTTCAACACAGGCATGAATCCATCGCCCAGGAGTGGTCTGAGGTTATTAATTTCAAACATCTTGCTGCTTAAAAGGAAAACCAGGGCTAACAACACAAGCGTAACGGGCAACACGATTGAAAAGACCCGGATGATGACCTTAAGACCACCCGTTAACATATAAATACCAATCCACAAACTGACCATAATGGTGACCCAAGTAGGCGTGCGCTCAAGGATGTACATACTTGTAATTTCGGCCATGACTCTAACTTCGAATGAACAAAGAACAACAAAATACACGATAATTAAAAGTCCCAATAGATAAGCAATCCACTGACCTGTGATTTCGGGTATAAATTCGAATACCGTTTTACCGGGGAATCTACGACACAACGTTACAAGGAGGATGCTGATTGTGGTTACAATTAATCCTGATAAAATGACAGAAATCCAAACATCTGGTGTCCCTACTGCTTTACTAATTGTGCGAGGGAGTGTTAGAATTCCAGCTCCGAGTATTGAATTGATAACTACAATAATGACCTCGGAGGTATTAATATTAGATGTGGATTGCTTCATTTGGCCTTCGCTCCAAACCGGAGAATATATTTCTAGGTAGTATCGCCCAACGCAGTTGTTTTATGTAAAATAAGTTGTACTGATATAATGTAGAGATATCCAATAATGAACTGAAGATGAGGATGCAGGTTATGCCAAAGAACGATAATATGTTAGCCATTCTATGGATGCTGAATTCAGGCACCAAAGTAACTGCAAAACAGATGTCCGAAAAGTTAGAAATCAATATAAGAACCGTATATCGATATATTGATGCATTATGTGCCAGTGGAGTACCGATCATTTCCGATACAGGTCACAACGGCGGGTATAGCTTGCTGAATCAGCATATCAAAGCACCTCTGTTATTTGATATCGATGAAAAAAAGGCACTTCTCCAAGCTGCTGTGTTTGCAAAAGAAGCTGGATATCCTTTGAGTGAGGCATTGGACAATGCAACATCCAAATTGAAAATGTATACAAATCAGGATCAGGAAAACACACTTCGCCGTCATTTAGCCGGGTTTAACGTTATCAATCGCATGGGAGATCCATCCGTTCAGCCGATCTTGGCGGAATTGGAGCAAGCCGTGGCTAATGATTGCTCTGTCGAAATTGATTATCGCAGAAGCCGCGATGAACAACCCAAGAATAGAGTAATAGACCCGTATGGAATGGTTTACTGGAATAATAAATGGTATACCATTGCGTTTTGCCACTTGAGGAATGAATTCCGCAGTTTTCGAGCAGATCGTATTCTGCGAATCAAGCATACTCCGCTCCGCTTTAATCGTTCGGAAGCCTTTTCAGCCCGTGAATTTTTTCTGCAAAATTTATTACCTGATGTAGGGGGCAAAGAGGGGTTAATCTCCTTGGTTATCGAAGGCCGATCAGAGGCATTGGATGACTTGGGGCTGCATTGGTTTATGGGACATTATCTGAAAGAGCGGACTTCTAATCAAGCCATCTTTTTATTTGATGAAAAATCAATTGATACATACGTCCCCTATTTTCTCCTATCCTATGGGAAGTCCATTCAAGTCATCGAACCACTGCGTGTGAAGGACAGACTTGTTGCTGTTGTATCCGAGTTAATAGAATACTATCAACTTTAACAGCTTCACTGACAGTAGATGTCAGTGAAGTTGTTTTATAATGATGACAATCTCGGATTACTGAGAAGGAAGGCGGAGTAGACATATGAGTGAACAGACAAAACACAAGGCAGTTTCAGGAAAATATACAAAGAAGGGTACACCTAACGGCGTTACATCGATTACCCCATTTATAACAGTGAAAGACCCTTCTGAAGCAATAGAGTTCTACAAAGTTGTTTTCAATGCAAGGGTGAAAGATATCACTGAGCATCCAGATGGAAATCGTAATAAGATTATTGTTCATGCCGAATTAGATTTTGGAAATGGTTTTTTACAGCTGGGGGCTGCAAACTCGGCATATCAATTGGCTTTGCCCCCAGATCAAGATCATGCATGTTATTCTTTAGGGATTTATGTCATTAATGTGGATGAAACCATTGCAACCGCCGTATCCAGAGGGGCGAAAGTAAGAGAAGAAATTATTAACTTTGCGTCTGGTGATCGATTCGGAAGTATACTAGACCCTTTTGGCGTACGGTGGTCTATTCTGACTCGGATTGAAGATCTATCGGAAGAAGAAAGTAGTCGAAGAGTCGCTGAGTGGGCCAAAAGCGATTTTTCCATGAACAGCTAGTTCGGAGCGCATCCTAAACATGGATGCGCTCGTTTTCTACTGTCCGTAATCCTATTCGTCTGTATCGGTCGAAGTATCCTCATTAAGCTTCTTATAATCCATTCCCATGTTTCCATCACACTAATGAAAGGAGGGAACATGTTTAAGCTAAGGAAAACACGGAAGATGTTAAAGTTAACTTGGATGACAATGTGGAAATCCCGTCACGTTTTCAGATTATGAGCATTCCTGCAACCATTTTATTCAAAGATGGTAAGCCTGTTGAGCAAGAAATCGGTATGTTGTCATCAGAGCGTTTAAAGAAACGGTTGCTGTTATTAACGTGGACACAAGATCCGCTTGGCCTCCTTTATTCTGATTTGATTGATGAATGGGTGCTCGATAAGCATTTTTGCATAAATATCACTTTTTTGAAGCCTGCCTTGGCAGTAAACGGGCCCGATTTCAGTTCTTTTTTAAGCATATAACCGAACCGCTCATATAATTTTTGTGCTGAAGGATTCGTATCGACGACCTCTAGATTGATTATAGTAATTTGCTTATTTCTTGCGACTTGCTCCAACTTAATTAATAGCAATTTACCTATGCCATGACCACGTGCTTCTTCAGATACGGCAATAGGGTCAATATGCAATACATGTTCGTGATACAAATGAAATTTCAAATAAAACGCATAAAATAAAAATCGCCAAGTCGCTACCACTGGGGAGTACACGTTCCGAAAAGCTGCATAATTGGCAGGTGTGAACGCTTTTTTTCCTAAATTGTAACCGAGAAATCCAACTACTTCTTCATTTCTTAATGCGTAAATGCCCTGTTCAAATTGAATAGACTGAGCTAATAGTTCTACTGCTTGTTTTTTCGTTTTTGCATAAAACCAAAGATGTGTTACTTTCAATGGAAAAGCTTCGTAAAATAAAGGAGCAACTTGTTCTTGTTGTTGTGCATTAAGCTGTTGTGTGATTTGAATTTGGTTCATTCATATCGCCCCAATCCTTCATTATCAATCAAGTTCACCGTCTATGGCAGACCGATGAAAACAATGTCGTCCTCCAAATAAATATCGATGCTGCATTTGCAAAGGAATATTACCCTGATTTATCCTATGTCTGGTTTACGCATGAATTTAGCCCTGGAGCATATCTAGGTTTAGAACGAGCAGAAGGAATCATTGAGGCCATATGCATGTTAATAACTCCAATTGGAACTAAGAGTGAGATGCCATTTTTAACGTTAAAGAATACAGTCGAACAGTTATTGGACCTGCTTATTATGAATTTTGATGCGAAAAGAATGTTCGAAGGGAACCCAACCAAGCTACAACGAATAGGAAGAATATATGATTACTTATTCAATAATAGGGGTTTTATTAACAAGGCATCTTTGAATGATATCGCCAAGCACACAGAGGAATATTTGAATTTGGATTATTTATCATCACAATTCAAGTTATTAATAGGAGATACGCTGCAAAACTTGCTTCATTACTTGCGCATTGAGCACGCAATCAAACAATTATTGACGACAGATCGAAGTCTGGTAGAAATATCAATTGAGAGTGGTTTTTCTTCACCTAGATATTTTTATCAACGATTTAATAAGATTTTCCCGGAAGGACCGAAAGCATTTCGTGAACAACATAAAAAGAAACAGGAGATGAAAGATCACTGTAGGGAAATCATCGATCCAGCATTAGTTTTTGCAAGACATCGTAGATTATTTGAAATTCCTGAGACGGTAAACAGCGAACTAAATAAATGGATTCACATCGATATATTTGGACATGATGAACAAAATTCAACTTCTCCATATTTGATCAAGCTATCTGAATTAGTAAAAGGTGATTCACATGCGTATCTTAAGAAGATCCTTCAGGAAAATAACGTAAGCCCCAACAACATTTTTCGATTTGAAGAAACGTTGGATAATGCAAACCGTGACGATTTTCAAGTTTTGACATGGCTGCTCAACCAATTCAGGGAAAACGATATCTTGCCTGTATTTATCGTCAGGACTAGTAGTAACGCTATTCTAGAACAGATAACCACCATACAAGGACTACTTCAAAACTATACGCTCACTTATGGCGCAGAATATATGAAGGGATGGAGAATTGAACTTCAATAATACGAAGGTACAAGAGAATAACCACACTCATAATGTTGATAAAAAAGTTGCGAAGCTTTGCTGCTTTGGATATGATTATCTAATGTGCAATCAAAGATAACACTTATGTAATCAATTAATGATAAAAGATAGTGAGGTAAGAAAAAATGATCGCAAGAACAGAAGAAGATTTTAATGGCTTGAAGGAAATTGGCAAAATTGTAGCTTCTATTCGAGATGAATTGGTTCAAAGAACCATCCCAGGCATAACGACTAAAGAACTTGATGATTTGGCAGGAGAGCTTTTTGAGAAAGCTGGCGCAGTTTCTGCTCCAAAAAGTGAATATAATTTCCCGGGATTTACTTGTATTAGTGTTAATGAAGAAGTGGCACATGGTATTCCGGGAGATCGGGTTATTCAAGAAGGGGACCTCGTCAATATTGATGTGTCGGGCTCCAAGAACAGTTATTTTGCAGATACGGGACTCTCGTTTGTCGTAGGCGAAGGTGAAGAAGTGTTAACGAAAATATGCGACGTTGTTAAACTGGCATTTGAAGCAGGTCTTAAAAAGGCAAAACCAGGCTCCAAAAAAAGCGGAATCGGGAAAGCCGTATTCCAAACTGCTAGACAGCATGAATTAACGGTTATCAAAAACCTTACAGGACATGGTGTTGGACGTGGAATACACGAAGCACCTGACCACATCTATAATTATAATGATCCATCGGATGATGAATTGTTAAAAGAAGGTATGGTTATCGCATTCGAGCCATTTATTTCAACTTCAGAAGAAGAAGTAGTCCAAACTGGAGATGGCTGGACCTTTGTTACTAAAAACAGCTATGTAGCTCAAATAGAACATACCATTATTCTTACTAAAAATGGTCCGATTATTGTCACTCTTTAAGGTGTTCAAACTGAAAGTCGCTAAATTTAGCGACTTTTTTTGTTTTTGTTTTATTGGTACGTCAAAGTAAATCAAAATATAAACGTTCGCTTATTAATTTATGTTGAAATTATGGAAGGATTTAACGTATATTTAGATCTGATCTTTATGTTATAGACAGAGGTGATTGATTGAGCACATCAAAAAAGCGCGTTCAAGTCATTGATGGACTGCGTGGATTCAGTTTGGTCGGCATTGTGCTGGCGAATATGCTGGCTTTCCAATATGGAATGTATGGCCAGAGCAAACCCCAACTGTTCGGGATTGGCGGGGCAGATCAGGCTTTCCTCTCATTCCTGCTGATCACTGTGGTGGGAAGTTTTATGCCGATTTTTGCATTTATGTTTGGCTTTGGAATGGTTAAGCTCTCGGAAAGCCTAAAATCACGAGATTTACGACCAAAGTGTCATCTGGCACGCCGTTTTCTACTACTGTTTGGAATCGGATTACTGCACATCATCTATCTGTGGGAAGGGGATATCCTTACATTTTATGGTATACTCGGTTTCTTCTTGCTCATGTTCCTTAATCGGAAACCCAGAACGCTGCTCATATGGGCGGTACTGCTACTCGTGGGAGCGGGCATACTTGGTCTCCCGGCATCTAATCCGATGAACCCGCTGGCGATTGAGTCCATTCATATGGAGAACTACATCATTCAAAGTCAGGATGTATACGGCAACGGCACATACGCGGAAATCAGGAATTTCAGTAATAACGGCGATCCATTCGGCGGGGATTTGGAGCTGTCATTTGCCCTGATAGCCCTGATGTTAGCACCACTCATGACGGTGCCGATGTTCCTGCTCGGCATGCACGCTGCCAGAATAGGCACGTTTAGCGATCCCCAAACGATGCGAGCTATGTATCTTCGCCGGGCATCATTATTGATTCCGGTAGGTTTGATACTCAAAGCATACGGTGTATTGGCACCACAATTGGGTGCGGAAGGTTGGCTCGGAATCGGAATCGGGGGGACGCTTGGAGGAGCGATGCTTGCAGTCGGATACATATACGCATTCGCGCTGTTGTATGCTGGAAACCGCCGTTTCAGCCTGATGGGCAGGTTCGAGGCGGTCGGCCGTCTCTCGTTGACGAATTATCTGATGCAGAGCGTAATCTGTACAACAATTTTCTATGGATATGGCCTGGGACTGTTTGGAAGTGCTGGCGTGTTTATCGGAGCAATTATTGCGCTTGCTGTCTACGTTATTCAATTGTGGCTCAGTCCGCTATATCTTAAGAAATTTAGCAATGGTCCTGTCGAGTACTTGCTACGGATTTGGACATATCTGTCCTGGAAAGGGCAGCCAAGAAAGAAGAAAAGATCAAATTTAACTACGAATGAAAACGCGCCTGGTGTCCAGTAAGCATAAAGTGTTATCGTGAAACGCAAAAAGAAGCTCGTTCCACCAAAAGAAAGGGCTTCTTTTTGCCGTAACGATCATCTTCCTAATGTTTCCTGTTATAATTAGTAATTATTTATAGATTCAACATATCAACCCTAATACATAAGCTAACTAATATAGTGCGGGCAGTGGTAAGGTAATGCGAAATGAAAGATGAAGCATATACATTCAACTGTTTCCACTCAAGCTTGAAAGGATCATTATTGTGCTAAAAATAATTAATTTTCTTCTTTTCTTGCTGATCATTTGGGTAGTCATCTTTTATCCTTTTCGTTTTGCTTGGTTTGAAGGTTTGAAACAGATTCCTGCAGATCTTCATGGTGTTTATTTACTTTTCTTGTTCTTTGGATATCTGATCTGTTCATCGGCTATGGGACTTATGGTAGGCAAGATGTTTTTTAAACGAAAAGAACAGTGAGTATATGTAGGTAGGAAGTAGGGAGCTTGGAGAATGGACAAAGGTATTTTAATCAATCAATTCTTAGAACTTTTTCCTGAATTCCACGATTGTTATATAGAACATTTGGATTTATATCAAGAGTTTCTAGGACATGTGTTTTTTGGTGATGAAGTGGCTACTTATGTTGAAGGATTGCTTCGTGAAAATGATGATACAGAACAAATTGAGAAGTTTTTCAATTTTTTTGAATGGATGGCGACTCAAACGAGCCTTTATATTGTACAAGTGTTATCTATTACAATTTTGTATGATCTAGGTGGGCATACCGATATTTTGAAAAAAGCTCAATGTTATATGAAACCGCATACTAAAAGACTTTCTCAAGAAATAGAAGATCTGCACTCAGGGAAATATTTTTCATAGGATACTCTGCTGGAGATTAGGTATTCAAGAGTTTAAATCGTTGGTTTTATAATATCATTCAAAGTCGCTAAAGCAGCGGCTTTTTTTGTTTATTCATGTAATTGCCTATCTAAAAGATTGAGGGGAAAGAACTTATTTCAATGATCGATTAGATAATTTTTGCTTTGAAGGAGTTTGCTACATTACAGCCTTACGCCTGTCCTGCCCAGATTATTGACTTGGGTAGTGACTAAGCGAATCTGGAAAAGATTATGGATGCGAGACCTGATGTCATCGTAACCTTTAATGGTTCGGTCGATACCATATACTATGAGTTGATGTCGAGGGACAAGAACATTGTGTCATTTCGGATTAGATTGAAGCGTTGTTGACCACTTTCTTGAATATGCCTTGGATGATTTTATGATTCGTATATTTGTTCCTATTAGATAAGTTGATACATTTACCTGAGGATTTGAGCCCCAGCGCTAATAAATGTTCTATCGTCGTTGATATTTAACAAAAATGTGAAAGATGAAACACTTATTTTTAGTAGATATCCCAAGATTTTTTGAGTAAGGAGTTTCTATTATGCACATAATAATAAGCCAGCTATTATATTTAATAGCTGACTTTCTTTTTATTCAAAAGTGAGCTATTCCCAATTAGCTGCGTGTTTTTGAATTAGATTAATCATCTGTTTCATTGCAGGTGAAATCCACTTATCTTTGTGATATGCCAAATATGTGGATATTGTAGGGCGGTCAGACCCAACTTCTTCGCCTTGAAATTTTTTGGATTTTAATTCTTCTTTGACAGAAAAGTAAGGAACCATCGAAATGCCTAGTCCGTTTTTCACACATTGCTTAATCGCTTCGATACTTTGGAACTCTATACTGTTCATAACATCGACTTTTTTATAATTGATGTAATCCTTGAATACAGATTTGTAACTGCAGCTACGTTCCGTATATAACACAGTTCCTTTTGCATGGTTTTTCTCATGAGGGGGACTAATAAGGACCATTTTTTCTCTCACCAAACGTTCGCAGTGTAGTTCGGGAGCCCCCCATCCCTCTTTTTCTAAGGCAACAAGAAGGTCAATCTCACCATTTTGAACAGCTTGAGAGACATCTTGGTAGTCAAGTGATTTGAGCGAAAGGTTAACTTGCGGATATTTCTCACCATACTCAACCAATAAAGAAGGGATGCGACAGATCATTAAGGATTCCGAAATACCTAGTGTCAAATTTCCCGAGGGCTCATCATTTGAAGTAAGTGCTTGTGTATACAACTCAATAATTTTATGAGCATACGGCAGAAATTGATGTCCGTATTGTGTGAGCACAACTTGTTTACCTAAGCGATCAAAAATAGGCTTACCGAACTCTTCCTCCAATTCTTTAATATGTGTTGTGACAGAAGATTGAGCATAACCGAGATGTTCAGCTGCTTTCTTAAATCCTCCTTTTTCAACAATAGTTTTTAATGTAATCAAATGGCGGAGTTCCATAGATACCCTCCTAAAGTGAGTTCATTTTTAATGAACTAAAGATTCAATAACATCAATTTTACTGTTCATTTCATTCATTTTATAATGTTCATATTCTGAAAGATATATAAACATAATTGTTAAAGGTGGATGGTTAAATTGGTACAAAAAAATAAATTGTTTGAACCTGTCAACGTTGGTTATAACTTTCTAAAAAATCGTGTAGGAGTAGCTCCAATGACTCGTACGAGTGCTACTCCGGAAGGTCTTGCCACGGAGCAGATGGCTGAATATTATGCGTCTTTTGCTCGTGGAGGTTTTGGATTTGTCATTACAGAAGGAACATACACAGATCAATTATACAGTCAATGTTACTTTAACCAACCTGGCTTGATAAATGAAGAACAAGCTATTGCTTGGAAAAAAGTCGTGGATACTGTACATGAAGCGGATGCTGCAATTATAGTTCAGCTTGAGCATGCAGGAGCACTTTCTCAAGGAAATCGCTTCAGTTCCCATAACCTAGCTCCTTCAAAAGTGCAACCTAAAGGAGATCCTTTGGCGTTCTATGGTGGAGTTGATAAATTTCCTACTCCGATAGCTGCAACAAAGCAAGATATCGAACAAGTGATTCAGGGATTTGTGGAATCAGCAATCCGGGCAAAAGCAGTAGGGTTTGATGGTGTTGAAATTCATGGAGCCAATGGTTACTTGCTTGATCAATTCTTGACCGACTACACTAATGAACGATCAGATGAGTATGGCGGTTCGACCGAAAATCGGGTACGGCTTTTAATTGAAGTTTCATCTGCAGTCCGTAAAGCCGTTGGACCGAATTTTACAGTAGGTATTCGAATTTCTCAAGCCAAAGTCAATGACTATATCCATAAATGGGGTGGAGGTGAAGCAGATGCTAAAGTCATTTTCGGTGGATTAGGGCAAACCGGGCTTGATTACATTCATGTGACTGAATATAAGGCATGGAAGCCTGCTTTCGAAGAGAATGGGCCTTCATTGGTACAACTAGCTAAAAGATTTTCAGGTAAAATTGTCATTGCCAACGGCCAACTTGAAGATCCATTAAAAGCATCTGAAATCATCACTGATGATAAGGCTGATCTCGTGACACTAGGAAAGGGGGCTCTAGCTAACCACGATTGGGTTACTAAAGTTAAAGAAGGTAAGCTACTAGCTGAGATGAGAGAGGATAAGATACTGCGACCAGATGCAACGATCAAGAATTTTGAAATCCTTTAATGGGAACAGACAAAAGTATTTTACTCAATTATTTCAAACTGAGGATGTCATACTATCTGTGTAGAGCTCTCAATCAGTGGTATGCATTCTCGACACCAAATAAATGGCTTTCAGAACTTATTGAGCAATAATAGTATTGCCATAGGTCGTTTTAAACGGATGACCTGTGGCAATTAAGGTAGAAAACAGACATTCAATTAGTGGGTTGCAATTATATACTAATTAATATTGGGAAATATCCATTTCAAAGTGATTTTAACGTTCTTATTCAGATAACAACGAAAGATGCCTGAACCTTTGATACCGCCTGTGGAATTCATCTATAAGTTACACACTATCTTTTTGGAAAGTACCTATCATAAAAGTGCGTACTATTCATAATATGTGACTCATGTATACTAAATTGTACCTCGATGTAAAGGAGAAAAGATCATGAAAAGCAAAGAAAATTCGACAACGTTGCGTATGTTAATGCCTCAATGGCAAGGGGGAGATAATCCTAATTACTCCTTTGGAGCTGAGCTTCTTGAATGGCTAGCTCCAGAGAATAACAAGCATATAACCGTTAAAGTACCTGTTTCAATGAGCGATGATACCCCCTTGGAAAAAGAGGAAGGTATTATAGGTGATATTGTGGGAAAAGAGCAATTATTAAATCAACTTGATGCGGCAAATCATTTAATCAAAGCATATCAACCAGACCGAATTGTCATGTTTGGAGGAGACTGTTTAGTGGAGCAAGCCCCATTCGCTTATTTAAACGAACGTTACAGTGGTGAGTTGGGATTACTTTGGATTGATGCGCATCCTGATATAACAACACCAAAAGAATACTACAATGGTCATACTTATGTATTGGGTAATCTATTAGGTGAGGGAGCTCCTGAATTCGCTGCTAAAGTAGATAAGCCTTTTCGTCCAGAGAACGTAATGATCGCGGGAATAGATCAACCGACTGGCCAAGAATCGGAACTAATTTCAAGATTATCAATTAAATCAGCGTCCAGTTCTCAATTAAAAGAAAGTAGCAAAACTGTGCTGGATTGGATCGAAACGAATAGGATTAAATATTTGGTGATTCATTTGGATCTGGACGTTCTTGACCCGAAAATTTTCAGATCATTGCTCTTTGCAAATCCGTTATCAGACTTAGAGATTGATTTTCCTATGGGCAAAATGCAACTTTTTGAGGTAGCAAAATTGATCAATGAAGTTAGTGATGTCACTGATGTAGTTGGTCTCGGGATAACCGAACATCTTCCATGGGATGCAATAAACTTAAAACAACTACTTCAGAAAATGCCTATCCTTAACGATTAAGATACTAATGCTTCAAAAGTATGCGCTTAATGAAAGGGACCATCGATATTAAGGAACAGAAGCACTTTCTTCATATAGTTAGTCTCCTTAGTAGCATTCATAAGAACTACATCTGTATTAGATAGGAGAACAAACAAGTGACTGATAATAAAACTGTTAAAACGTTACGCATGCTAATGCCCCAGTGGCAGGGAGGAAACAAACCAAGTTATATTCTTGGAGCTGAGCTCCTAGCATGGTTAGCTCCAGAAAACAATAATCATACGACAGTTAAAGTACCTGTATCCTATAGTGAAGATATGACTCTCCACACAGAGGAAGGTATTTTAGGAGGAATCGTAGGTAAGAACCAATTGTTGAATCAACTGGATGCAGCAACTCATTTAATTGAAGCTTATAAACCCGATCGAATTGTTATGTTTGGCGGGGATTGTTTGGTTGAACAAGCGCCATTCGCCTATTTAAATGAGCGTTATAATAGTGAAGTTGGACTATTATGGATCGATGCACATCCTGACGTGGCAACCCCAGAGGTGACGCCCAACGGGCATGCTCATATATTAGGAAATCTGTTAGGTGAGGGAGCGCCAGAATTTTCTCAAAAGGTTAAAAAGCCTTTCTTACCGAAGAACGTTATGTTAGCGGGACTTGTTCAAACAACTGAACATGAATCGGAACTTATTTCTAGGTTATCTATTAGTTCAGCAACTAGCGCCGAATTAAAGGATAATAATAAACCAATATTGGACTGGATTTCAGAAAATCAAATCAAATACGTAGTAATTCATTTGGATTTGGATGTACTTGATCCGAAGATTTTCAGGTCATTGTCATTTGCTAAGCCGCTGTCTGACAAAATTCATACTCGTATGGGTACGATGCAACTTACAGAGCTGATACCTTTAATACAAGAAGTTAGCTTGTTAACTACGGTTGTTGGACTAGGTATCACAGAACATCTTCCATGGGATGCTATAAACTTAAAAAATTTACTTAAGGATATGCCAATTTTCAAAAACTAAAAGAGAGTTTTTGAAAATTGGTAGATGTACTGATGATTATATATACTTGAGTAATTTTAGCTAATCGCTCATATAGATTAGAAATGTAAAAATCACAACAAAACTGCTTCGTCTTCATGAAACAAGGCGTTTGGTATTATCTAGTTAAGCGTGGAGTCAGAGATGCCTACTGGTCCAAGAGTTTCATCCGACATCGTGATTGGCAAACCGAAAACTTCCATGGGAATTTACAATTGTAGCTGATAAATAAACGGAAAGTGCTATCCAGAGAAAAACCACTCCTTTGCCGGAGTGGCTTCTTTGGATCATACGGAATAAGTGAATTAGTAGACAGTTATATAACCCGAAAATAGTTCGATTACCAACAGGTAATCCATCTCCAATCGTTAGACTACCGCCGACATTAGATAATCGCCTTGCTTCACTTCCTGCTCGGTAGTTTTTAACACGTCCAAGTAGTTGGCAGAGTTGGTAACGATGACTGAGGTGGCAGTGATGTAACCCGCTGTCCGGATTTGCTCCGCGTCAAACTCTACAAGCAGTTGCCCGCAAGAAACCCGATCGCCCTCTTTAACTTTTTTCTCAAAAAATTGTCCTTTTAGCTTTACCGTATTCACTCCAATATGGATCAGAAGCTCCATGCCACTGTCCGTGGTCAGACCGAGCGCATGACTGGTAGGGAATACGGTGGTTACGACACCATTGATTGGCGATACCAAAATTCCATCAGTGGGTTCAATGACAAGCCCTTGTCCCATGGCACCTGAAGAGAAGGCGGGATCAGGCAAATCTTCAAGTAGCTGAACACTGCCTTTCAGCGGACTCACAATGATTTCCTTGTTCAACCGCGATTCGTTTTGTTCAATCGCTTGTTTTTCCTGTCCAGAAGTTTCAGTCTGCGGCTCCTCAACAGTAGCCTCAAGATCTTTGAATCCAAGCAGCAACGTGAGTAGAAAAGCCAGGACAAAAGATACGGAAACACCGATCACAACCGAGGCGAACCCCGTTGTTACGTAAGTAGGAAAAGCGAGCAGGCTGGGAAGTGAGTAAGCGACTGCCCGACCACCCCCGACTCCGATAATTGCGCCCCCGATCGCTGCGGAAATACATGCGTAAATGAACGGTTTTTTCAATCGTAAAGTAACCCCGTAAATGCCTGGTTCCGTAATTCCGAAAATTGCAGTAATCGTAGCAGATCCGGAAAGGGTTTTAAGCTGTGAATTGCGGGTTTTCAGCATAACGGCGAGCAAAGCACCGGCTTGAGCCAGCACGGCTGCGGTCAACATCGGCCGCATTAAGTCATAGCCTATTGTCGCCAGATTATTAAGTGTAATTGGAAGAAAAGCCCAGTGAAGTCCAAAGATAACAATGACCTGCCAGAAACCACCAGTGACTGCTCCTGCCAACATTGGGCTGAATTGCATGAGTGAGGTAAAACCGCTAGCTAACCCCTGACTAACACTGTTGCCGATCGGTCCAAAAGCAAGAATGGTAAGCGGGACGACAATTAGAAGCGATAGCATCGGCACAAGAATATTGCGGATAGACTGGTGAATAATCGAGTTGAACCATTTTTCTATATGAGATTGAACCCACACCGCCAGAAGGATTGGAAACACGGTGGAAGTGTACATGACAAGCACAATGGGGATGCCTAAGAAATCATAAGTTTGACCGCTATTAAACGCAGCGGAAATGGTCGGAAAGACCAGGGCTCCTGCAATAGCCAAGGATACGTTCATATTAGCTTTGAATTTCCTTGCGGCAGTAACTGCCAAAAATATGGGCAAAAAGGTGAATACACTGCTTGATGCCGCGTTTAAAATTAGATAAGTTCCTGAGGTGTCATCTAGCCAGCCGAGCGCCACAGACAAAACAACCAGACCTTTGAGCAATCCAGCTCCAGCTAGCGCACTGAGCAACGGGGAAAAAACACTGGAAATAAGATCTACGGTTTTTCCGAATATTCCTGTTTTTTCTGCATTCTCTTTAGTATCCGTTTTGCTGCCGCCATCTTGAAGGTTGGTGTGCTCCATGATTCCTTCATAAACTTTGGACACGTTATTGCCGATGACGACTTGAAATTGACCGCCGCTTTTCACAACGGTGATGACTCCGGCTGTATTTTTCAACGCCTGTTCATTCGCTTTTGTATGATCTTTCAGGGTGAATCTAAGCCTGGTTGCACAGTGATATACATCATTCACATTAGATTCACCGCCAACAAGTTCAATAACACGTATGGACAGTTCTTTGTCTTTATTACTCATAGCATATTGCCTCCTTCATGATGGGTAATTGATCTCAGGTTGTGAGCTGTTCGTTCCTGATGTGCCGGCTTCTATCGTTTCACTTCCAAAAGCAGCAAAACCTGAACTCGTGGCAAAATAAAAAGAAAAATCATTTTGCCATCAGTCCAGGTTTTGCCTGCTTTACCAGTCACAATCCTTTATCCTAATGTGTTGTATATGAAGTTTTAGCTTGAAAGAAATAGGGCTATAAAGTGCTTCGTTCAGTAAGCCGCTGGATATGAATGGTTAAGTAAACGAATTCATCTTTGTTTAAGGACTGTACATACGTTTTTTCTAAGTACTCGTTGATCTTGCAAGTGCAAGAAAAGGCTCTGACATAAGTCTTTTTCACCTGCTGATATAAAAAATCTTCGCCGCTTTCATGAATCTCGTGGCGCAATAAGCGCATGGCGAAACATTGAAGGTGTGTTAAAAAACGTGAATAATTTAAGCTCGATTCATCAAGAACAGTGCCGTAATGGTACGTGACGATTTTCAAAATCTCGTTGACAATTTCAGTCATCTTTATCGTCAATTTCATTTCAGTGCCGTCAAGTCGGGCATTGACGACATGTAAGGCGATAAAACCAGCCTCATCTTCCCCGAGCGAAACCCCAATCATGTCGCTGATTAACTGCAGAGCATCCAATCCGATACTGAATTCCGTTTTATAGAAACGTTTAATTTCGAACAGCATGGCATTTTTAATCTCCATACCTTTGTTCTTACGTTGGATGGCAAAACTAATATGGTCGGTTAACGACAGATAAATATTGTCGCTGAGTTCAGTACCAAGTACATGGTTGGCGTGTTTTACGATCTCGTTCACAACTTCGAAATGAACGGCGGGTAATTCATGTATCAGTTCAGCCATTTTTACAGCAAATGCATGCTCGGCTAAATGGAAGATTTTATCGATCTTGTGTTCATCGACCACATCACCTGCACTTTTTTGGAAGGAGATGCCTTTACCCATAACGATGACTTCCTTCCCCTTTGTATTGCGGGTCAGCAGAAGGTTATTGTTTAATACTTTTTCAATAATCATGTGCATCGGCTCCTTGTTTTCTGCAATATGCATAAAAAAAACCTAAGATAGTTCAAACGCCGCCAATTGGTTAACGGCATTCAAACTTTCTTAGGTATTGCCCGAATCAACGGTCACAATCCTTATTTGAGGTAACTATAGCACAAGTGATAAAGCGGTTTCAAGTTACAAATTAATCCCATTTAATTCCACTAAAAAAGTTCTTGACATGTAATGCATTACACAAGATAGAGTCCAAATTGAGAACACAATAGAACAAGGAGGACTTCAAAATGAAAAAGGGATTAAAAATTGTGACGATTGGCGGCGGATCGAGTTACACCCCAGAATTGATCGAAGGTTTTATCAAACGGCATCATGAACTTCCAATACGTGAATTGTGGCTTGTAGATATTGAAGCAGGAAGAGAGAAACTTGAAATTGTAGGAGCCATGGCTAAACGGATGGTAAAAGCGGCGGGAATCGACTGTGATATTCACTTGACGCTTAATCGAAGAGAAGCGTTGGCCGATGCCGATTTTGTCACCACCCAATTCCGGGTCGGCCTTTTGGAAGCTCGTATTAAGGACGAAACGATTCCGATTAGCCATGGGATGATTGGTCAGGAAACCAACGGAGCAGGTGGGATGTTCAAAGCATTCCGTACCATTCCGGTCGTTCTTGGAATTGTTGAGGACATGAAGGAACTTTGCCCAGATGCTTGGTTAATCAATTTCACGAACCCTGCGGGAATGGTAACGGAAGCTGTGCTCCAATATGGTAAATGGGAGAAGGTCATTGGTTTGTGCAATGTTCCGATTATTTCCTCCAAGAATGAAGCTGCTGTTCTGGAAAAAAATGAAGAGGAACTGTTCTTCAAATTTGCCGGTATTAATCACCTTCACTGGCACAAAATTTATGACCGAGATGGTAAAGAGCTAACTAAACAGGCCATCGAAAAGCTCTACGGTCCTGATGCCGAGCCAGAAAAAATGGTCGAAAATATAAAAAGTATGCGTTTCTTGTATGAGCAAATTCTCCAACTGGGTATGCTGCCTTGTCCTTATCACCGGTACTATTACATGACCGACAGCATGCTTGAAGAGGAAGTAGAAGCGGTCAATGGCGAAGGAACTCGCGGGCAGGTTGTGAAACGCCTGGAGGAAAGTTTGTTTGAACTTTATAAAGATCCTAACCTGAATTACAAGCCTAAGGAATTGGAAAAACGCGGAGGTGCTTATTACAGCGACGCAGCTTGTGAAGTTATTAATTCCGTATATAACAACAAGGGAACGCATATGGTAGTCAACACACAGAACCGCGGAGCAATTAGCGATCTACCATATAACAGTGCCATCGAAGTTACAAGTATCATTACAGCCCATGGTGCAGAGCCTGTTCACTTTGGCGCATTCCCGTCCGCACAAAAAGGGCTATTGCAGGTGATGAAGGCAATGGAGGAACTGACGATCGAAGCAGCGGTCACAGGAGATTATGCAACCGCTCTACAAGCATTCACACTTAATCCGCTCGTTACCAGCGGTGACATTGCTAAGGTAGTTTTAGATGAAATGTTGGAAGCGCATAAAGAACATCTTCCGCAATTTCACAAATAATTTATTTAGAGATTGAAGTCATTCAGGCCTGTCCCTCATATAGGGACAGGCCTGAATGTTGTTCGTTCATGAAGTTTAACGGGATGGAAGAGAAAAGAACTCATGATCTCAAATGGGCTCTTTTCTTCTTTTAAAAGGATGGATGTTGTTTTATGTAGATTTTCGTTCAATCAGTCTAAACTGAAGAGGATGAAGATTGGATGCCGAATTTTCCAGCATACTCATAATAATATTAAAGGCATTCTCTGCTTGTTTATCCACGGGGTAATGGATCGTTGTCAGATCCAGCAGGTGAGCGCTGTCTGTATTATCAAATCCCATGATTCCCACATCATCCGGAACCGAAAACCCCGAGCGTTGAATCTCCGTTAAAATACCTGCTGCTACCTCATCAGTCGAACAGGAAATGGCATCCGGCTTGTCCGTTTGTTCTATCCACCATCGCGCTATTTCCTCACCATCATGAATGGTGACTTTATTATGAAATTGCGGAAAGCCAGTGTTCTTCAACCCATGCTTCTGTACAAAATCCTCATAAGCTCTTATTCGCTCCAAGGTATTCTGTCCTTTGGACGAATACACGTTCAAAATTTTACGATAACCTCTGGCATACAGATATTCGAGACCCAGCGTATAACCTTGATATTGGTCCATAAATACGGACGGTATGGTGTCGCTGGTAAGACGCTGCCATGTTACAATTGGCCCATATTTCGTATAGGATTCGATGATATCCCACTCAATCGTCCGTACCAGACAAAGAAGGGCGTCCACCTGTTTACTGCGTAACATTTCAAGCGCTACAAGCTCCTTATCACGATCTCCGTCTGTCATAAAAAGCATAATGTTGAATCCGTATTTTTGGGATATCATGTGGAATGAACGGACAAGTGACATCAAAAGGGGATTGTAAGTAACACCCATAACACCGATGACTTTTGTCGCTCCATTTTTTAAGGACTTTGCATTCGAATTAGGGACATAATCCAATTGCTCAATGATGTTCAAGACTTTTTCTCTTGTTAAATCGCTTACATAAGGATGTCGATTAATTACCCTTGAAACGGTTGCTGTAGAAACGCCTGCAAGACGTGCAATCTCTTGAATATTTGCCATCTGATCCACCTCATCATTAAGGATAGCACGATTTTAATTGTTTACAAGGTAGAGGCCATCATCTCGATTTGTGACCAGATAATGGCATGTTAGATGTTGAAAACAAAAACTTAATCCTCACAAAGTGACACGTATTTTTCATATACCTTCTACGTTGGTTGACAAACCAAAACCACGTTTGTTAGAAGCTCACCTTTAACAAACGTGGTCGAGAGGGCAGCTAGATAAGACGCTAAGAGCTTGAGTTTGTCCTTTCCGCCAGTTTAGTAATCAACTCGATATCTTGTTCGGTTAATTGTTCAAAAAAATGTTTGCGTATTGCCTTGGAGAGGTAGGGACGGGCATCATCTAACATTGATTTTCCAGAAGAAGTGATACTGACTTGTACTCCACGATCGTTGTCTAATGGTTTCTTCATCACGAGTCCACGTTTTTCCATACGCTTCAGATGATGAGATAATCGACTTTTATCCCAGTCCATAGAGTCGGCTAATTCCTGTTGGCGAAGGCTACCATCCCCAAAAAGGACTAATCGGTCCAATACTCCAAAATCACCCTCTGACAATCCTGAGTGATCGGCCATATCTTTGACGATACGACCGAAGATGGTCTGAAAGGAACCTTTCCACATATGCCATATTCGCATTTCTTCTTCGTTAAGTTCATTTTTATCCATAGGAGCATAATAACATGGTTGACGCGTCAACTTCAATGTGCTAAATTTGATCCAAGGTTGACGTGTCAACTTAGTTCATATGGACCCACCAATCACAAAAAAAGGAGATTATAACTATGCAAGATAAACCTGTCGCTCTGGTCACCGGGGCTAATAAAGGTATCGGCCTTCAAATTGCGAAGGATCTCACGAAACAAGGATTCACCGTGCTCGTTGGATCTCGCAGCCTCGAGAATGGAGAAACTGCCTCAAAAAGCATCGGTTCAGATTCACACGCTCTCCAGCTCGACGTTACAGATGAAAACTCCATCGCTGCTGCTGCAGAACGTATTCGGAACGAATTTGGTCGTCTCGATGTACTCGTGAACAATGCGGGGATCTCGCACGCAGGCAGATCGGGTGAACCATTTCCAAATGGTGGTGCAACGAGTGGTCTTTTGACCGTTGCTTCGCTTGAAGATATTCGTACAGTTTATGAGACTAATGTTTTTGGAGTTATTGCTGTTACGCAGGCGATGTTGCCACTTTTGCGGGAGGCCCCGGCAGCACGTATCGTCAACATAGGCAGTACCGGCGGCTCCCTTAGCTGGAACTCTATTCCCGAAAACTCGCATCGTGCGATGTTTGGTGCCTATTCGGCATCAAAATCAGCTGTTCATGCGGTGACACTTGCCTTTGCATTTGCGCTTGAATCAACAAACATCAAGGTCAATGCGGCATGTCCAGGCTTCACATCCACTGCGCTTAATAATTTTGCTGGTACTCGTAGTGTTGAACAAGGGGCTAGTGAAGCGGTCCGGCTGGCGATGATTGGAGCGGATGGCCCAACAGGAACATTCTCAGATGAGGATGGACCCATTGCTTGGTGATCATAGTTATACAATGAGGGTGAGTAACTTAAGGAGGATTTCATGATGCGCGTTTTCGTAACAGGAGCAACAGGCTACATCGGTTCCGCTGTCACCAGCGAACTTATTGAAAGGGGGCATCAGGTCATCGGTCTCGTGCGTTCAGACAGTAGTGCAGCGAAACTAAAAGAGTCCGGGGCCGAAGTACACCGCGGTGACATCAACGATCTTGACAGCCTCCGTAGTGGTGCAGCTGCTGCGGATGGCGTCATTCATCTGGCATTCCATCACGACTTCTCGAACTTCGCTGGAGCACTCACAACAGATCTGCATGCCGTAGAAGCGATGGGGGCGGCACTTGAAGGATCTGGCAAGCCGTTCGTAATCACCACACATGTGAATGGAGTGGCAACGGAGAACATGGTGTTAGCGCTGGCAGGGCGTGGAGTGCGTACATCGATTGTAGAGCTTTGTCCATCGGTACACGGTGAGGGTGACACAGGATTTGTGCCGAGCCTGATCAATATTGCCAAGATTAAGGGCTTCTCAGCCTATGTGGGAGAGGGGAACAACCGCTGGCCGGCTGTGCATCGCCTTGATGCCGCGCATCTATATTGTCTGGCGTTAGAAAAGGCACCCGCTGGTTCACGACTAGATGGGGTCGCAGATGAAGGAGTACCATTTTGCGACATCGCGAGTGCTATTGGTGAGCAGCTGAACGTACCTGTAGTCAGCATTTCACGCGAAGAGGCAGATGCCCATTTTGGCTTTCTCAGCACACTCGCATCGCTCGATATCCCGAGATCAAGCATTGCAACTCAGGAACTTATGGGATGGCGGCCAGTGCAACCTGCACTGATTCCCGACCTTAAACAGTCTCATTACTTCAACAACTGATTGGAATTTTCACGCCTTTTTAAAAAAATAACAACCATTAATAGAAGACACTCCATTCGTCAGGGGTGGCTTCTTCTTTTGCTAATGTATTCTTAAGACGTGGAAAAAATAGGTTCTTGAATTTCTTTCCCGATGTACAGCCGAATCCGAGATTGTGATAGGCTGTATCTACAAAAGTATTACACATTCTAAATGGAAGGGGATGATTTACCTGGATCAGGAACTTGCGACCACGATTGCTATCGAATTTAAGAACAATCAGAAGGTGTTGAATGCGATCGGTGACGAAACCCGGCAAGCCATCCTCATAGCCTTGATTCAAGGGCCGCAAAAACCCGGCATGCGCGTAGGAGAGATCAGGATGAAAACTCATCTTTCCCGACCGACCGTATCACATCATCTGAAAATATTGAAAGAATCACAGATAATAAGTGTTCGTAAAGAAGGAACTCTCAACTATTACAGCCTTGACTCCGGTAGCAAGTTGAAATTGTTGAAAAACCTGGTGAACGAGATAGAAAAGTTGCTAACGCAATGTGAAGAACAAGCATCGGAACAACAATTAGAAAAAACGGGGAGGGGGAGTTGCGAATGAATCAGACAGTCGCAGCGGCAAACGGAGTGGACATTCCTCAACTCGGGTTCGGCCTATATAAGATCAAAGACGGGGGGACCTTCGAAAGGACTGTCGAGGAGGCTATTCGAATGGGTTATCGCCATTTCGATACGGCCAAAATTTACGGTAATGAAGCGGCGCTAGGTCGGGTCATCCAAAACAGCGGCATTCCCAGGGAGGAGTTCTTCATTACCTCCAAGGTATGGACGACAGACCTGGGGTACCGTGCGACGAAAAAGGCGTTCGAGCAGACTTGCCAGAAGCTGAACGTAACATATCTCGATATGTATTTGATTCATTTTGCCGGTCCTCAATACGTGAACGCCTGGAAGGCGATGGAAGAGTTATACGACGCAGGTAAAATCAAAGTTATAGGTGTAGCCAATTTCGAGATCCGGCATCTGGAGCATCTGAAGAAACATTCCCGGATTTCGCCGTTGGTAAATCAGATCGAGACCCATCCGGAATTTCCGCAACACGAATTGCATGATTATATGGTTCGGCATCGGATTCTGCATGAGGCTTGGGGACCGTTGGGGCAGGGAAGCAAAGCGCTGCTGGAGCATCCGGAGCTGGTGGCAATTGCCCTTTGCCATCAGAAATCGGTTGCGCAAGTCATTTTGCGCTGGCATCTGCAACGCGGAATTATTGTCATCCCCAAATCATCGAATCCTCAACGGATAAAAGAGAACAAAGAAACATTCGACTTTGAGTTGAATGAGAAGGAAATGGAACAAATACGACGGTTGGACACGGGTAAAAGATATTCCGTAAGTCCAAATGGCTACATGGTCAACCCGATTTATATCAATTTGATGAAATTATTTATTCGTTCTCATTGATGGATCATATTTCTGCGGTACTGGTAGGGCGTAACTCCATATTCGACTTTGAACAACTGGATAAAATATTGATTTTTTCGGTAACCAACCATCTGCGCTATATCGGCTACACGGAGTTCCGAATCTTGAAGCAATTGAGAAGCCTTCTCCAACCTTTTCCTGGAAATGTAGTTTGACACATTTTCGCCCGTTTCTTGTTTGAATAGTTTGGAAAAATAAACAGGATGGAGATGTGCAACTTTCCCCAGTTCATCCAGGCTAAGGCCATGTGACAGATGGTCTTCGATATACGTTTGTACTTTGTCAACGATAGTTTGAATGGACATCTGTTTGTTGTTTCTGATTCGACTGACCCGATCCATGAGAGTTGAGGATAGTTCATCAGGATACCGTAACTGGTTGAATATCCACTCCACGGTTTCAGAGGGATCGCGATCCTTATCCGTTAGATATACATATAGAATGGTCTCCATGAGAAAGATTATTTTTTGTTTATGGAGATGGAAGTGATCATATTTTTTAATGATATTTCCCGCGGACTCCCAATCACCGCATGACGGAGAATGGTTGAATATGCCATTGAAGTCGTCTGAGTATACGTCCTCATTAAGAAAGAACCTGTAGAACATCTGTCGGGTCAAATTTCGATCAGTCAACAAAAATGGAGGAGACGCGACCGATTGCTCCAGTTTGATGGTCAGTTCTGCAGCAGCTTCTTCCGGAACAAGACCGAACAGTCCCGTTCCCGCAGCCCACACGAGACGATCCAATTTGTCTCCGACAGCATGTTTTATAGCATCCTCATGTTCCTGTGTGAAACCCTCCAGCTTGAAGCAGCACATACGACGATGACCTAAAAATTCAGTATACGCATCATATTGCTTCCTTAATGTCTCATTGTGAACAAGCAAGGAAAGCAGATACTCCAATCCATCGAAGTTCTCCCATGCAACAGATTGAGCGGGCTTAGTCTTTGTAATATTGTTGATGGCTTTGGACATGGCTTTCTCCACATCATCTTTGTCGACAGGTTTGAGCAAGTAGTCCAGCGCACCTAAACGGATTCCTTGTTGCGCATATTCGAACTCGGAGTAGCCAGAAAGGATGATCACTTTGGTTGGCAAGTTATGTTGGTGGATATGTTGAAGCAGATCAATACCGGAAACCTCAGGCATTCGTATGTCAGTGATCAGAATATCGATGTGGTTTTGAGTCAACATCTCTCGGGCTTCAATCGAATTGGTCATCGTCTCGATCTGATCAATGCCAAAGGTGTTCCAATCGAGCAAGTGCTTCATATACTCAACGACATAATGTCCGTCATCCACAATTAATAATCGCATTAGTTATCTCCTTTCACCACGGGAATGCTGATGAGCAGCAGCACGGACAAGCCGCCCCAATCATTAGTAGTAAAATGTAACCCGCTACGTTCGCCGTACGTATTTTTCAGACGTTGATTTACATTCCAGAGCCCTACGCCTTTAATTCCTTCAGGCGGGGTATCACTCTCAAGCCGAGCCTCCAGACTACGGATATCATCCAGCGAAAGACCTTTACCGTCATCGGAGACCTTGATCGTTATCGCAGTCTCCGTCTGTTTTACTTCAATCGTCACCCGATGGGCACCTTGTTGTCCTTCAATGCCATGTTGAATCGCATTTTCAACCACTGGCTGGATTATCAGCGGCATGAGGTGAAGGGAGGACAGTTCTGGCGGCAGATCAATACTGTACTCCATTTTTTTGCTAAGAGCCATAATGATCAAGAAATGTTCCGCAAACTGAAGCTCGCTTTCCAGCGTGACTTCATGCCGGTCCAACTTGGTTAAATAACGATAATATTCAGCTAGATGTTTGCTCATGCGCATGACAGAATCAGGTGAGAATTGAGCCACCGACATGATGAAAAACAAACTGTTGTACAAAAAATGGGGATTGATCTGAGCCTGGAGTTGTTGAAGTTCCGCACTTCGTCTTAGTTCCGTTTCAGTCTTCAAGGATACGAACAGATCCTGGATCTCGGTAACCATATGATTAAAACTTCTGAACAGGCTGTAAAACTCTCTATCCGTATTTTCGGTAATACGAGTATTATGATTGCCTTGTTCAACCTGTGAAAACTTCCGCTCCAACAAACGAATATTACGGTAATAGTTCCGGTAAAACGTAAAGATCACAAACAGACCAAGCGTGAACACGGCTAAAATGCTGGCAAAAAAAACTTTACGGTTGCGGTCAATCGGTTGCAGAAAATCATTCGTCTGTGTATATGTAATCAGGTAGGCGTCGATTGATTCAATATATCGGGAAAGAACATAGTAATCGTCCGACTTGGTGTGATAATCATATTTCAACGTGATCTCCGGCTGTGGAGAAAGCATATCGGTAACCGCTTTCAATAGATCGTTGTCGACTTCTTTCTCACTCCATAACTGATGGGAATTAAACCAAAAAAAAGCGTTTGAGCTGTCGTTGTTCACAGCCTTTTTCAGCAGATTTTTCAAATAATCGGTATTCAGCTTTACACCAACGACGTACTGAGTCGGTTCATTTTGTCCGGATTTTTGGATGTAAGGGTAGAGGGCAAAGTAATACAAGCTATTGCCGACGATCTGCCATCCCCGTTGATGAACATCCTTGAACGGAAGTCTCGCCTCCGGCGTACTGTTGGTGGACAGAAACGTTTCTTCAGACTTCCAGTAAATGCCGATCGATTCAATCGATCGACTGGATAGGAGCGTTTGCCGCAAGCGATCAACAATATCGTTTTTCTTCATTTGGGAATCGTAATTGCTCAGTTCGATAACATGCCTCTGATAAAATCGGACATCACTGTCAGCTGCATATTGAACTCCGTACATGTTAGCCTCGTATATAATCCCGTCCAGAATGCCTTTCACATAATCAAGCTGGTTTTTGGAAGCGCCAATCAGATTTTCTTCAAGTGTCTTGGAGCTTAATCGGTTCATCACGAAAAACAAACTTAACGTCAGCAGCAGAAAAAAAACAAAGAAATAGATGAATCGCTTCATATACATTTTTCTGATCATATGTGTTTCCTTTCATATCGCCAAACGCAGAAGTTTAAAATCCAGATCGGATTAACTTTAATATAAGCCAAACCTTCGAAAAGCGGAAGAGCAGCAAGAGTGATAAATGAAAGCGGTTTTAAAGTGCTTCAGGGTGGGGTGATGATCTTGAAATTTTGGCATTTTGGAGTGAAAGCGCTTTTGTTAAGCTTATCTTCAAGGATCGCTTTCAAAAAGCCATCATAGAGGAGGTATGCAACATTAACGAGATTGTACCCGCCAGATCTGCGAAAAAAACAAAAACAAAGCTATCCCAGCGGACTTCATTCAAAAAGGAAATTAAGAAAAGCTGGCCTTTGTACGTACTGTGTATTCCCGCATTTGTGTTTGTCTGCATCTTTTCTTATGGCCCGATGGTAGGTTTGCTCATGGCATTTCAGGACTACAAACCATGGCTGGGCATCACAGGTTCACGGTGGATCGGGTTAGATAATTTCGAACGAATTTTCCAGTACAAAGAAGCCACACAAGCGATCGTTAATACGTTAATTATCGCCGTTTCTAAAATTATCGTTGGTATTATCGTTCCGATCGTCATGGCTATTCTACTGAGCGAGATCCGAAATATGGGCATTAAGAAAAGTGTACAGACACTGGTGTATCTGCCGCACTTCTTGTCCTGGGTTACTGTGGCAGGGTTGATGATTGACATTCTGGGATTAGACGGAGGAATCAATCACATCTTGACACGTATTTTCGGGAACGATCCCATTTACTTCTTGGGTGATCCTGATCTGTTTCGATTTACGGTTGTGATCAGCGATGTGTGGAAGAGCTTTGGCTTTGGCATGATTGTTTATCTGGCGACCATTGCGGGAATTAATCCATCTTATTACGAAGCGGCCGAGATCGATGGTGCCACACGCCGGCAGCAAATTCGATACGTAACTTTGCCTAGCATGTTGCCCATGATTATCGTCATTTCTACGCTGAGTCTGGGCAATATTCTGGACGCGGGCTTTGATCAGGTTTTCAATCTGTACAATCCACTTGTCTACAGTACGGGAGATATCATTGACACCTATGTCTACCGTTCATCCTTGTTAAACGGGCAATACGGCTTCGGGACCGCTGTAGGACTGTTCAAATCGGGAATTAGCTTGATCTTGATCGTTGTCTCTTACAGGCTGGCCTATAAGTATGCCAATTACAAAATATTCTAACAAGGAGGGAGAGGGATTATGTACCATAAAACGACAGGTTATAGAGTATTCTCCTATTTTAATTACGCGTTTATGATACTGGCGGGGCTGGCGTGTTTCCTACCACTGCTTCATCTATTGGCGCAATCGCTCAGCAGCAAAGCGGCCATTAGCGGTAATATGGTTTCATTTTGGCCGGTGGGGTTCAATGTGGACGCCTATGTAAAAACGTTCAACAATTCTAATTTCAACGGTGCCATGCTAACATCCATCACTCGAACCGTATTGGGTACAACCATCAGCATGTTTATTCTTACCTGTGCAGGATATGCCCTGTCCAAGGAATTCCGGGGACGCAATGTGCTCATGTGGTTTTTTATCTTTACCATGCTCTTCTCGGGGGGATTGATACCTTCTTACATATTGATCACAGCCCTTGGATTAAAGGATACCATCTGGGCTCTTGTGTTACCGGGCGCTTTTGGTGCTTATAATTTGATTCTTCTCGTCAATTTTTTCAAAACGATTCCCAAAGCCCTGGAAGAAGCAGCTTTCATTGACGGAGCGTCCTTCTTCGTAATTCTCAGCAAAATATATTTACCATTATCTCTGCCTGGCATCGCGACCGTATCCTTGTTCATTATGGTGGGGCACTGGAACTCCTGGTTTGACGGGATATTGTACATGTCGGATGCAAGTAAGTATCCGCTGGCTTCGTTCTTACAGACCGTTGTCGTGCAGAGCAATATGCAAAATATGGCGATGAGCCAGTCCGAGGTGGCAGCCATGTCTGAACAGAGCATCAAGGCAGCGCAAATTTTTGTAAGCACGCTCCCAATCATTTTGGTCTATCCTTTTTTACAACGATATTTCGTGAAGGGAATTGTACTAGGAGCCGTCAAAGAATAGTTAGGATGACGACAAACAAATTGAGTATGAGTGAAGGGGGCATGTTTCCATGAAGAAAAGAACTGATTTATGGAAAATGGTAAGTATGGTTATGCTGTCGGCTGTTCTTATGGCTGGCTGTAGCAAAGGGGAGAGTGCTTCCGAGACCGCACCGGCATCGGTGCTTAAGGACGGAAAATATGACCCACCGTTTACAATTACCATCGCCAAACAACAGGATGAAAATGCTGGAAAGTACATCAACGGTGAGACGTTGAATGACAATGTATTGACCCGTTGGGGCGAACAAAACCTGGGTATCAAAATCCAAACCACCCTGCTGGGAGGTGATGCTTCACAATATAATACCAAGCTGCGGCTGGCACTGACGGGTTCCGAGAAACTACCAGACGTTCTGCCTGTCTATGATACCATGCTGGTCAATGATCTGATCGAGTCGGGGCAGGTCAAGGAGATTACAGAAGACATCTCAACCTACATGCCTGACCGGATAAAAGAAATATACAAACAATACCCAACCACCTTCAATCCAGTGGTTAGGGAGGGTAAGGTCTACGGAATGGCGATCGCGCCGAATTTGACGGAAGGCGAAGTCATGTTGATCCGCCAGGACTGGTTGGACAGATTGAATTTGAAAGCGCCAACAACGATTGATGAGTTTGAACAAGTCATCGCGGCGTTCACTAATGAGGACCCAGATGGGAACGGCAAGAAAGACACATACGGCTTTACTTTTTCAGGTAAAGATTCCTACAACACGGGCTGGGTCAGCGATCCAGTCATGATATTCAGCGCATACACGGGCAAACATCTTCCAAGGCAATGGCATAACGACAATGGCAAACTCACCTATGGATCTGTGGCTCCTGGCAACAAAGAGGCACTTGCCAAGTTACGCGATTGGTATGCACAAGGGTACTTGAACAAAGAATTGGCCACCCAAGGTGCCTGGGATGCACTGTCTGATTTTACGGAGGGGAAAGCTGGTATCATCATTGGTCGTCCTTGGCTGTACGACAGTGTGAAGGACGTAGAGAAAAATGTGGAGGGTGCAAAAATCAGCGCTTATCCGACCATTCAAGGTGTGAACGGTGATAAGACCTACCAATCCGCCCAGTTGAACGATGGTGTGTTCATGTTTAACAAGGATTTTCAGAACATGGAAGCCTTCTTCCTGTACTACGATAAAATGTACGACGCAGCGTTCAGCACGGGAGAGTTCAAATACGGCTACGCTCAAGGATACGATTACGATATCGTTAACGATGAAGTCACTTTTGATCCAACGAAATTCAATACGCCATTAGAGGCTGTGCAGGGTGTTGGGAAAATGGCATTTACCAAAAATACACCGAGTGTTGATGGCCCCGGCCAATCCTACTACGATCTGGCGAATGGGGTTAAAGCCGACACGGGTGTCCTCATTCAGAGCGCCTCGAAGGATCAAACGACGCAGGACGGATACCGGATTTCGTATGAAAACAGAGATGTTTTACTGCCAAATGAGTTTAACGGTCCACCAACGCCAACGATGCAAAATGTGTGGGAACAGTTGACCACCATGGAACAAGAGACGTTCACCAAAATCATATATGGCAATGAGCCGCTTGAAGTATTTGATACCTTTGTGAAACAGTGGCATGAAAAAGGCGGAGACACCGTGATCGAAGAAGTTAATGAATGGTACAACCAAGCCAGCGAGACGGATGTAATGACACTGATGAATTTGAAATAAAATCTAGTTTCACCTGAACCAGCCTTCCGGCAACAGGAAGGTTGGTCTTCTAAAAAAAGGAGATGATGAGACATGATCAAAGGTAAATCGTGGATGGCTATCGTCATTGCATTGATGTTGTTAACAGTTCATTTAACGTCCTCAGCTCAAACCGTTCACGCTGCTGGTGAAGAGACCCATGTTGCTGCAACATTGTTTGTGCTAAAGAATGAATCCGAAGTATCCAATGCCAAAATCCATTGGGCACCTGTCCAGGGAACTACTGCATACGAGTTATATAGATCCGAGAACAATGAGCCCTATGATTTATTACAGACCCTAACCGGTACAACGACGGATGATTATGACCTCAACATAGGTAGTACGTACAAATACCAAGTGAAGGCATATGGCGGAACTTCCTTGTTAACCTCCGCTGTCTCGCCAGAATATACCCCTTACAGCCTTCCAGAAAACCTCACAACTTTTGATAACACAACGCAATCAACGCTTATGCTCCCGAATGAACTTAAAGTGGGAGACACCTACTACAGATTCAATTTCGTGCAAAAGTCATCAGGCGGTTTTGGCGAAATGATTCAACAGACGTCAACGGATGACATCACCTACGGTAACGACAAAGTGGTCCTGTCCTACACGGATCATCCCGATCTGGCCAACTCTAAATTTGAAGGGATCAATATCCTATATCACGCGCCCACGAACAAATTTGTTTTTTGGGCTCACTATGAGAACAGTACAGACTACACACTTGCCAGAGTATCGGTGGCTTCGGCCACGCCTGGAGAAGACTTTACATTTCACAAAAGCTTTCGACCGGAAGGGAACCAATCCCGGGATATCTCCATTTTCAAAGATGATGATGATTCGGCGTATCTGATCTCTACGGCCAATAATAATTCGGACACCATCTTATATAAGTTAACCTCCGATTGGTTGGATGTGGATCATCAAGTTTCTGTTATTTATCAAAATCAACACAGGGAACTGCCCAAGATGATCAAAAAAGATGGCATTTATTATTTGTTCTCTTCCCAAGCGGCAGGTTGGTATCCGAGTATACCCTTGTATTCATCAGCAACAAGCATAGACGGAGATTGGTCTGAATTGCGGACGATTGGCAACACGTCAACCTTCTCGGCGCAGTCGGGTTCCGTCATGCGGGTGAAGCCAAATACGGGCAACAACGTGGTTATGGTTGCGTATCGCTGGATGTTCGGCTGGGCAGGTACGCAAAATGGAACAACAGAGGAACGACTGCTTCCCGTTTGGTTCTCTGATGGTTACGCATTTTATGATTATTTTGATCAAGTCCTGTACAACACAAGCGATGATGTTGTCGTTCCCGTTCAGAATGGAAAACTGCTGTCACAAGGTAAACCGGCAACAGCCCAAACGGTTACTGGAACAAATCCGGCAAGTTATGCTAATGATGGCAACTATCAAACCGAATGGGTAGGCACAGGCAGTTCCTGGCCACATTGGTGGAAGGTCGATCTCGGCTCTGTTCAACAGTTGAATAATGTGCAAATCTCCTGGTGGATGCAAAAAGGCTCCGAAGGTTATTACAAATACAAAATCGAGACCAGTACGGATAATATAAACTGGACCGTGGCATTGGATCGAACTAATAATACATCTTACGGTTTCACATCAGATACGCTATCGAGCACTGCTGCCAGGTATGTACGAATTAATATGCAAAATGCGGCACTTCATAACAACCCCAACAATTGGTACACGCCAAGACTATGGGAAGTGAAGGTATTTGGATCGGACACCAATTAACGATGTTCTTAAAAGAAGAGAGGTAACGGTGTGAATAATCAATTAACCAATGGTGGCATCTGGAATGATTCAAGCGGTAATCCAATCCATGCTCATGGTGGACATATGTTATTCCATGATGACTATTATTACTGGTATGGCGAAGATCGGAGAGACGATATATATGTGAGTTGTTACCGTTCCAAAGATCTATTCAACTGGGAGTTTCGAAACCATATCTTGACCACCTCTACACCAGCTGCACCCATTCGAGTTCGGACGAATCTGGCATTAGTGAACGATAAAGGTGGAAAAGTAAATCTCGAACGGCCTAAAGTGCTTTTCAACGCGGTGACCAAAAAGTTTGTACTCTGGGCTCACTATGAGAATGGTAACAATTACAACGATGCCGCATGCGCCATTGCCACATCGGATTCTCCGGATAGTCATTTCGTGTATCATGGCAGCTTTAATCCGTACGGGTATATGTCGCGTGACTGCACGCTCTTTCAGGACGAAGACGGGGCAACGTATTTTATTTCAGCTGCCAGAGACAATGCAGACCTGCACATCTATCGTCTGCAGGAAGATTACCTTAATGTCGAAAGTCTTATCGGAAAGGTGTGGCAGGGGGAGTATCGGGAGGCGCCAGCCGTCTTCAAACGGAAAGGGAAGTATTATATGGTGACCTCATTTTGCACGGGTTGGGCTCCCAATCAAGGGAAATACGCGATGGCTAATACGATGGATGGTCCATGGGGGATGCTCAGCGATTTTGGCGATGAAACGACGTACCAAACGCAACCAGCGTTTGTGCTGAAACGATCAGCGGAGGAGTATCTGTATTTTGCAGATCGCTGGAACGGATCGGATTATTTTCAGTCCAGCTATGTGGTACTGCCCATTGAATTCAATGGGGACATTCCGATTCTAAATGATTATTCCACATTATCTTTGCGAGAGGACGCACATCGGATTCATTTTGAACGATAATTTGAACGATAAAACGACTGATGAGAAAAGACTTTGATCCTACAGCGAATGCAGGTTCAAAGTCTTTTTGGATGAATTTTATAATTTCAAATCCAACGAATAGCGATCGCGAAGTACTGAACAATGGTGGAGCTCATGTCCAGCCATAACAAATGCAATCGATCGAGCTGAAGCAGTGTTATCACTGACGATCCCTCTACAGAGCCATGCTTCCGGGGTGAGGCGACGAAGCATAAGAATGGTTGAGCGGCGTGTGACGGCATATTCTTCGCTCAAATCGGCCAGGGTATACGCATTGAAAGGGTGGGTCTGCATAAGCACGTCCTGGTCGTAGCCGGGATGATTCGCTTGCTCACCTCTGGCGATGCGAAGCAATCGGCTGCTCATGATGCGTTCGTTATCCAAAAGGTGACCGATGACCTCTTTCACGCTCCATTTGCCTTCGGCGTACCGATAATTTGCTTGCTCCTCTGTCAATGAAGAGAGCAAAGTTGGTATGATATTGGCTTGCAGCTCTAAGCGTTCGATGATGTTCCCTTCAGGAACAAGCTGGATGTACCCTTTATAATAAGCTGCATATTCCTCTGTAGTTGGTCTTTCAACCATAGTAATGCCTCCTTTGGGATTCGTAGATCTGGAATATATTGTAGCATAAATCTTACTTCCAGCATTTAAATTGGCCCTTCCGCTTGATAGGTGGAAGGGCTGCTTCATGTAATTTAGGCAGTTTTTCAAGGTTACGTGTTATTCCACTTCTAATCCGTACGTCGTATTCCTTTATTTTGGACAAACTTCTCCAAAACCGCAAAATCCTCTGTCAGTTTTTTGAACGGTAACGTGTCCAGCACCTGTTCCCGATAACTCTTTTTGGCCGCTGCGCTGAGACGAGAGTCAAGTATGCTGAGTATGCCGAGGTCCGTTTCACTTCGAATCAAACGACCCGTTCCTTGCCGTAACCGAAGAAGCATGTCCGGTACAAATACCTCCATGAACGAATTCTCCGTTACAGATGCCTTATATTCATATACAGGATCCGATGGAACAGGGAAGGGCAGACGGAAAATAATGACCTGCGACAGGTCAGACCCCTCGATATTCACGCCTTCCCAGAATACACCAGTACCCAGGAGGACACCTTTGCTTTTCCTGAAATCGGCGATGACACTGTCCTGTGATGATCCCTCTTTTTGAACATGGAGTGCCCACGTATATTCATTAGCCCTTGAGATCAACTTTTTGTGAATGTATTTCATGTCCTCTTTTGCTGAAAAAAGGACGATTGTTCTTCCTTGAGTTAGATTACAGAGTTGAACCAATTCCTTATAAGCTGCTTCAAGATAGATTTCGCGCTGGTCATGTTGGTAATATGGAATTTTGTTCGAAATGTACATCGTGGCATGGTTGGTGTAGTCAAAAGGGGAGGGTTGGCGCTCTAAGAAATCTCCCTTATAACCAAGGGAGTGCGTCATATAAGAATATTGTTCCTCCAGCGTATCCCCGCCTTGGCACAGCGTTGCTGATGTTAGGATTACAGGTACCTTACCATTAAATAAAGCGTATTTCAGAAATTGGCTTATATCTTTGGGACAGATGCTGATTGTGGTTACTCTAAGGGGGCTGCTTGCCCATAAAAGATAGTTGTCCTCAATTTCAGATAAGACACGAATGAGGGTAATAAGCCCGTTGATGGCTTCAAAAGCGTCATCGATCTCCCGCTCGTGGCGTGAGGTCAAAATGGAAAGTCGCAGACTGAGATCTTTTAAATCGTTTAAGACTTGGTTTAACGGTATTCCTTTGATTTCCGACACTTTGATTCGGTCGTTATCCTGCTTGGCATGGTGGAGCAGATCCGCGTTTACCTGTTTGAAGATGCGCTCAGCGCAGTTTTTGATGAACTTGGATTGTGAGAAGAGACTTTTATCCCCGGACTGCTTCGTTAGAAGCTGCACCGTGTTATCCAGAATGCGGCAGATTCCCCGATAAGTGAACTCGAGTGTTCTGGCATCCCGAACTTTTGCTTCCAGATTATGCGCTTCATCAATGACGATCAGAGCAGGCTGTTCTGAGATGATGCTCTTGGTTCCTTCTTTTTTCTTCATCAAATCTCGTATGAGCAAGTCCTGGTTCACGATAATAAAATCAATCTCGTGAGCTTTTGCATTTAATTTCGCTCTCATATCGTAAAACAAACATGCAGTTTTATGATGACAACGTTCAAATTTGCAATCATTCACGGAAACGTGGGACCATTCGGCATCACTAACCCCAGCTTTAATATCGGCTCTTTCATCAATTTCATAATCTAATATGCGCTGCGCAAGGGTAGACACGGAGGAGTTTGCATCATCAAGATTGATCCATTCCGCTGCTCTACTTCGGCAGGCATACTGACCCATGCCTTTTCCCACGACGGAGCGAACCGTTGAGAATCCCAATCGACTACCAATAATCCTTAAATCTTTATGTATCTGTTCCGAGAGCTGAATGGAGGATGTCGCTATAATGACTGGTTTCTGAGACATTTGATTCGTGAGCAGACTTGGGATCAGGTACGCAAAAGACTTACCGATTCCGACACCAGCTTCAATCATGGCATTATGCCCATGGATATAAGCATCGGCGATATCGAGAGACATTTCTTGCTGTCCGATCCGCTCTCTAAGGCCAATTCGGGGGAACCGGTCATATATTCGGAAGATGGCGTTAACCAAAGAACGTTCGATTTCCTTGTCCGGTTCCTGCTTATTTATTTTATAAAGTTCATTTAACCAATTCATAACGATCGCCCCTCTTCCGAATGATGATCTTCTTGTACTACATTTTGGAGACGATTTACCTCACAATGCAGTTGTAACGGCATTTTTTAATCTGGATACGCCTTCCTGTAATTGTTCATCTGACAAATGTGCAAAAGACAAATAGATACCATACTTCGTACCAACAGACGTTGAACTGCTGACTTCTGAGTATACCACACCTTGTGACCGAGCTGATTCCCGAAAGGCCTCATAAGTGGTCACATTACCTCGCCACCAGCCAAACACGTGGAGACCCGCTTCATTCTCCACCCAATCAAACCATGTAGAGAGCTGCTTGTTCAAAAGTTTGAGTAACAGATGGAATTTCCGACTGTATAATCGATTCATTCTGCGCAGATGACGTTCATATTGACCACTTGTCATGAATGCAGCTAATGCCCGTTGTTCGATCAGGTTGACGGGTCTTGGCTCGTATAATGCCTGTGCCTTTCTAAAGGTATCTGCTAAGGTAGGGGGAAGAACCACATAACCAAGTCGTACTTCTAAAGGCAAGGTTTTGGTAAAGCTACCCAGGTAGATTACACGTCCTGCTTTATCGAGTGTTTTCAGTGGTTCAACATGCATTCCGCGATATCGGAATTCACTATCATAATCATCCTCAACAATCATGGCATCATTTCGCTGTGCCCAGTCCAGCAAGGTTTGTCTGCGTTCCAGACTGAGCATTTCACCAGTAGGAAATTGTCGTGACGGCGTGACAAACATCATACGTGCTTCCCAGTCCTGGGGCACAACGCCCTGACCATCGAGATTAGCTTCAATCAACTTTGCACCCGCAGCCAATATGGCTTTAGAAATCCCGACATAACAAGGACTCTCTGTCACTACATAATCCCCAGGATCTGCAAGTAATTGAGTGAGTAGAGCTATAGCTTGCATGGAGCCTGCAGTTACTGCAATATGATCCGGATCAACTTGAATGCCCCGCATCCTCCGAAGATAGGCAGCAATGGCTTCTCTCAATTTCGGATCCCCGGTTGAACTAACCATGGCAGAGGTTGTTTTCAGGTGATGCTCACGCTGCCTTATCTCTGCATACAATCGATTATTCCATTCATCGTAAGGAAACTTGGAGAAATCAGGTTGATATTTGCTAAAGTCGATCACTTCGTCGCTATTCATTCTGGAATCAAGTGTATGAGCATTGGACGGTGTATTTGTTTGAATCGACTGCTGTTCAAACTGCTGAATACGATTTCCCCAGGCGGATAAGTGATGCGTACAAGCTTTCTCGGTGGATGCATCATTGCTTAAGTCCAACTGATAAGCAACAAAGGTTCCTCTTCCATGCTCTGAATGAATGTAACCTTGAGCAGTCAACGTATCATAGACCTGATTCACGGTTCCTCTGGAAATGTGATACGTCGCGGCTAACTCTCGAGTAGAGGGTAACTTCTCGCCATGTATAAGATTACCTTCATGAATTGCATCACGAATGGCATGATAGAGGGCCTTCATCTTGGTATATTTTCGGTTCAAATATGAACTGTAAGCTACATGAAATTGCATAGGACCTCCAGAGTTATCATTGAAGTGGTACAATAAAAACCAAAAATATTGGATCTTTTTATATGACCATTCTCATTCTATACTAAATCATAGATTAGAGCGATGCCTTTATTGAAAACCACCCAAAAGTTACTTAGGAGGATTACAATCATGCAAACAGGTACAGATCGTGTAAAAAGAGGAATGGCTGAGATGCAAAAAGGTGGCGTCATCATGGACGTTATGAATGCAGAGCAAGCTAAAATTGCTGAGGCGGCAGGGGCAACAGCTGTTATGGCTCTTGAACGGGTACCTTCCGATATTCGCGCTGCTGGCGGTGTAGCTCGTATGGCAGATCCAACCATCGTTGAAGAGGTTATGAAGGTTGTATCTATCCCAGTTATGGCCAAAGCACGTATCGGTCATTACATAGAAGCCAAAGTGCTTGAATCCCTAGGTGTGGACTATCTCGATGAAAGTGAAGTTCTTACGCCTGCAGACGAAGTGTTCCATATCGATAAACATGAGTTTACTGTACCATTTGTATGTGGAGCCAAAGATTTGGGAGAAGCTCTTCGCCGTATTGGTGAGGGTGCATCGATGATTCGTACAAAAGGTGAGCCTGGAACGGGCAACATTGTTGAGGCAGTTCGTCATATGCGTCTAATTAACAGCCAGCTCCGCAAAGTGCAAAATATGTCCAAAGACGAGCTGTACGCTGAAGCCAAAAATCTGGGTGTAGCTTATGAGTTGCTGCGCGAAGTTCATGAAAATGGAAAACTTCCTGTCGTTAACTTTGCAGCAGGCGGTGTAGCTACTCCGGCGGACGCAGCATTAATGATGCACCTGGGAGCAGACGGTGTGTTTGTAGGATCAGGTATTTTCAAATCTGATAGCCCTGAGAAATTCGCTCGTGCAATCGTTGAAGCTACAACACATTACACCGATTACAAACTGATTGCTGAAGTATCCAAAAACTTGGGCGCCCCGATGAAAGGGATCGAAATTTCTAAATTGGCTCCAGAAGATCGCATGTCCAACCGCGGTTGGTAAGAGCAGATAGAGCAACTGGAGTATGAATAGTGTCAAGCAAAGCCGATCATAAATTGGATCGGCTTTTTTGTTATTGTTGACGAAAGCAATAGAAAAAAACGGAGAGGAGAATGTCCTATTTTCATCAATTGAGAATGATTATAATTATCATTTACGAGATTCGACATTTGCTGTATACTGACAATAACTATTTTACATAATGCATAAATAGAAAATTAAGGATTCAAAAGGGAGAGAATTAAATGTCTACACACTTTAAAAAAGGAATGTTATTTTGTTTTATTGCTGCACTTGTTGTTGTACTTGCAGCCTGCTCCAATAATAGTGATGGTAGCGATCAGGCAAACAATAACTCGCAACAAGCAGCGAAAAATGTTGCAACAGATGAGAAGACATCGGATGCAGAGACTTCAGCACCTGCTGAAACAACTTACCCGGTAACCGTTTCAAATTATACAACAGAGAACGGCACATGGGTGAAGAAGGATCAAACGTTTGACAAGGCACCTGAACGAGTAGTTGCCAATACCCAAGGTGCAGCCGAGCTGATGATTCGCCTTGGTTTGACAGACAAACTTGTAGGTGTAGCTGCGTTGTTTGGTAGTGTACCTGAAGATATTGCTGACGAGTTTAAACAAATTCCTGTGCTTGCTGAAGGCTATGTAGGTAAGGAAGTGACGATAGGGGCTACGCCTGACCTGGTTGTAGGGCGTGGTGGATTGTTTGAGGATGCGGACTGGGGTGTTGGTACAGTAAGCAGCTTGAATGATATGGGGATTAAAACGTACGTACAAAGCACCAGTGTTCCTGATGCATCGTTAGATAGTCTGTATCAGGATATTACTGAATTAGGTGAGATATTCAACGTACAAGCCAATGCAGCGGCATATATTGAGACGCTTAAAGCACGCGAGAATGCCTTGTCGGCCCGAGCTAGCTCTGAAACGATCAACTATGCATCATTTTCGGATAATGGTGATGGAACCATTGGAATTTACAACGGAAATGGTGATACGTTTATTGAAAGTGCAATGTCATTAATCAATATGCATAATATGCTGATTAATGAAACTGGCACACTCAGTCTGGAGAAGTTAATCGAGATTAATCCAGATGCAATGATTATTTCGAGGTATGCAGGTGGTATTGATCCAGAAGAAACGATTAAAAAGCTGCTTGCCAACAAGCAGGTGCAAAACATTAACGCAGTTAAAAACAAAAAAATCTACATTATCGATTTCAACAACTTCTGGGGTTACGGGGATTCCATCTTCACAGGTGTTGAAGGACTCGCTGATGATCTCGAGTTGTAATGAAGCCAAGGACAAAAACATAGTACCATTAAAAGTCGCTATTTTAGCGGCTTTTTTTGTTTATCAGGGACCGAATTCCTGTCTAAAGCTGATCAAACTTTTATTGGAACATAACGTTACTATTGTAAGATTAAAAATTACATGAAGTGGGTGAATCGCTGTGAGAATGAAGCATTTGAAAAAAGTAGTTGTCGTTGCATTAGTGATGTCGGTGTTATTACCATTGGGGGCGCAAAAATCTGAAGCAGCATCCAAATATGTTGATTTGGAAATTCAGTGGGCAGACGGTCGTATTAACCATGTTCAGACGTTAATCAAGGATGGAGTCACTTACGGAAGTTTTTTCTCACTCGGTATTAAGGCAGGCCTAGTGTGGGGGATGGAAGATGATAATACGGCCGTACTGAAGAGCAGTCAGAAGCATATTGTTGTGCACTTGGGAAGCAGCATTGCCGAGGTAGATGGTCAAAAAGTAGATATGGGCACAGAACCTGTGTCGTATATTAGTCACCTTTATGTACCCATTAGATTTCTTGCATCTGCTTTGGACGGGGAAGTGACTCATCAAGATATGAAAACGAACAAGGTAACCGTGACTGGATTGAGCAATTATACTGATACTTTTTATGGCAGCAACATGGGTTACACCTATGTCATTCGCACTGCAAAAGGAGACCTTGAGATTACGAATGCTTCTACTGGACAAAAGAGTTTGATACCCTTAGGGATCAAGGACATGAATGTGAATACTCATGATCTTAAAATAAATTTCAAGAGGAGTCCCCAAAATCTACTTATTGTCATCATTGAACACACTAATCGAAAAACGGAAGACTACGATCTTTACACCTTGGTATTCAAAAATAAAGGTCTGATTCGCAAATCCATTGCTCACGGGGTAACGGACCAGCAGGAAATTTTGAATTCAGATAGTACCATTCAACTCATCGATGACAACAGTATACGTATTATTGAAGATGGAAGTGGTAAAGTACTTGAAGTCCTTTCTCGTTGAATAGATATCTGATCCGATATTCATGAATTTCATCCCTCACCAACTGATTTTAATACAAACATCTCAAAGAGCCGCTGATCAGAGTGATCAGCGGCTCTTGCATATTTCTTCCCGAATCTTTTCAAAACTAGTTGACTTGTGAATTTATTATCAGTATAGTGTGAATCAGTTCACACTATACATTAAGGAGTAGTCTATGCCAAAAAATACTTTCTTTCGTTTAGACGAAGCAAGGCGCGAGGAAATATCGAATAGCGCTATGCATCTTTTTGTTGATAATCTTTACGAGGATATAACTATGAAGATGGTTTTGGATAGTTTGTCCATGCACCCCGGAACATTTTATCGGTATTTTGAAGACAAAGATGACCTTTATTGTCACTTAATACGTATTGTGACCCAGAAAAGAGCTACATACTTCAGTAACAGTAATGAAGATTCCCTTTACAGCTATTTCCTTACTGGCTTATTTGGTAACGTTAATGGCATGGTGACCGAGCCACTGAATGAGTTGGAAATCAAACTGACTAAAACATTTTCATATATTCCTGAGGACATTTTGCTGAAAGTATATGTGAATGTGTTAAAGGGCGAGTCATTCCCCATGATCAAGGACATTTTACGCCGAATGAGGGTTGATGGATATCTCCGACCGGATGTTGACGACGATCTGATCTCTTTTATGTTTGAGTCAATGCAGCTTAATTTAATCTTGTTTTTTAGGGAATTCGATATTAAGGACTCTGAGCTGCAACATAAGATCAGCAAGTACTTTGCTGAATTTATGGGTCATGGGCTGCTTGAAGATCATAAATATTCTGAAATGGTTAGCGATCTTAAGGGGGAAAGAAAATGAAAACCTATGACGCATTTCCAGAACCAATTGGGGGCTATACTGTCGGTCGAACCCAGATGGATTTTGAGTACACGGCATCAGATTACTCCAAAAGAGAACTGACCGCTTTTGTGTACTATCCGTCTGACAGTAGCGAAGGTAAGACTACATCAACGTACATGTTTCCTGAAGTCTACGAGATGTTTAATGAGCAGCCACTTGTCAATGCGTTGAAGGATGTTTTCTCTATAGATATCAAGACCCAGTGTTACGACGACCTTGCTCTTTCCGGGAAGGAAAAGCGCTATCCAGTGTTATTCTATGTTTGCGGCGGGGGCGGATCTCCAGAATGGGGGACAGTGCTCTGTACAGACTTGGCAAGCATGGGGTATGTTGTGGTAAGCATCGGCCATCAGAATAGCACGATGTATAAACGTAAAGATGGGCGCCTGTTTAATGTATCAAAGGACTTTTCGGATGTCATTACAGCGTTTGGTGAAGATCCGGAGATGCTGGCGTTGGCTGGTAAGATGGAGATGCGTCCTGACGATGAAACTGCCATTGAGATGTGCCGTAACGTGCTTGCACTACCGATACTTTCCAAGATAACAGAGTATAGTGAATTACAGGCAGAAGATGTAAGGTATGTAGCCGATTATCTTTACAAACTGGACTCTGGAGAGCTGAATTCCATCTTTAAGGGCAGATTGTTGCTTGACATCGGCATGGGTATAGTCGGACATTCCTATGGAGGGCCTACGACGGCGATGGTTTGCCGTGATGATGACCGGTTCACCTGCGGGATTGGTTTGGATAGCGGTGCGTTTGGACTTCTTGACAGCGATCTTAAGAAACCTTTCTTGTTCCTGTTTTGTGAACCTAACTATAATATGAATGCGATTATTGGCGCTAACAATAGCATGGAAACCTATTATTTCTCAGTTGATCGTGTTGCACATTTAGATTACTGTGACATCGTGTTTACCAGTGTTAATGAGGAACTCAGAGGTGAACGGGATGTTATGGAGATGCGAAATATTGTTACAGACTATGCGAAGAACTTTTTTGATCATTACATACTGCAGAAGGCAGCAAGTGTGGAAATTCTGGCATACGATGGTGTGGAATTGATCAGGAAGACCAGCAACAAGTGACATAACCGAGAGTTTGCTGATTAATGTATGTCGAAGAGCTAGCCGTACAGACGCAGAGCCGATAACCCCATTACGGGGTTATCGGCTCTCTGATATTGCAAATTAACTTCCTGGTTCCAATAACTGACGCTTATTCGGCCTTAGTCCCGCCAGTGTTTACTTCGCTTCTAGGCTCCATCAACATGATATGACATTCCTTTTCGGCGGAAGGTTTGATCTCGACTCCCTTAGGGACAATATACATCTCGCCCTTGGAAATCTTCACTTGCCCATCACGAAAATCAATTATCATTTCCCCCTCGAGCACAAAAAATAACTTGTCAGTCTCCTCATGAACATGCCACTCAAAATCTCCAGCAATCTTAACGATCTTAAATTGATAGTCATTCATTTCACCAATGAGTTTCGGAGACCAAAGATCGTTTAATTTCGAAAATTCCTCATTTAATTTAATAGCTTGATAGTGCATCGTCATTCCTCCTGTGTATTAATCCTATATGTTCAGTATACTGATTTAAGCTTTGGTATAACATGGATGCCTATTGAAATCAGGATGGATTATTGATGAACTTCAGACGATACTCCGTAGGAGAAATACCATATTGTTTCTTGAACACTCTGCTAAAATAAAAGGGGTCAGCAATGCCAACGGTCTCGGCAATCTGTTGTACAGACGCATCACTTGCCAATAACATTTGTTGTGCCATGTTTATACGATATTTCAATACATATTCTGCTGGACCCATACCTGCATGTCTTCTAAACACGTAGGAAAGTCGATTTCGATTAATATTATTTTGTTCTGCAAGCGATCCGACAGTCAGATTTTGATCATAGTATTCTTGGATATAGGTAGAGATCCGTTCGAATAAAACATCTGTTTCACAACTGTTTTGCCTATGATCAACACATATTAAGGTCTCATTCAGTACATCGCGAAACAGCATTTCGGTCTGAAACTTTGAAATACCTCCACGCTGGTTATACACATGCCAAAGACGCATGATTAATTCGATCAGACGTGGAGACTGACCCGTTGATAATTCAAAATGCTGATGGGAAAAGCTTGTCTCTTCGAGGTCCGAACTACATATTCGGTATAAAACGAGGATATATTCCCAGTCCGTTCTATGAAACACGGTTTGATCCAGTTTCATTTTCGCGCCCCCATGTACAACTTTTCCTGGTGAAAAAATATAGGGTGTACCATCAAATTGAAATTGTATTTTTCCTGTAAGAGGAAATACAAATCCAGGAAAAGAATCGGTATAGTCAGCCTGGGGAACCCCTGGATTTCTAGCATATCGATATACGCCTTCTACTTGAAAAGGAATGTGTGCAAAATGCGCTGCTAACTGATTAACGTCTACTTTCACATTACGTACCTCATTTCAAAAGTGTTTGCCAGTCATTCTAAGATAAATCGTTGTGCACCTTACTCCAACATTATTGATAACGATTATCACTGTCAACATATATAATGAAAAAGAAAGCTCTTTTTTACATATGGGCAATAGAATCCATCTTGTGTTAACATGTGCACTAACTAATCCAATTGTTTGCTTGAGAAGGGGAACCCATGTCAATTCGAATAAAAATGCTGCTGTCCTTTACGGGCATGCTTGTTATAAGTCTACTGTTCATCCTGCTTACGGCAAGTCTGTATACGATTGCGGCCACAGGGGATCTACAGAGTTTCCGTGATATATACAAGGTACATTATCAGATCAACCCCCTGACTGAACAGGGAGAATCGATCTTTCAAGAGATGAAGTTTCTGGCCAAAAATGACCCGGACGACCTGCAGAACAAGGTTTTGCTGCGTGAATATGATATGAAGCTTCGAGCTGAGAAGTCAGGGCTCTATATCAGACGAGAGAATAGTCAGATCTTCGAATCACTGACCTTCAACCAGCCAGAACTGAAGCAAGCACTGCCTGCCTATGATCTTAACAATTATCAGATTCGGAGCACCTTCAATATTGGTGAGCGATTTTACGCGTATGCAAAATTTGATTTTCAATATTCAGATGGGGAACGGGGGAGTATCTTTGTCATTCGTGAGAGAAGCCCCTTTGCGGAGCTTACTCGCAAGTTGCTGCCTGTGATGTCATTCCTGCTTATTGGCGTCCTCATCATTGCAAATCTGCTCTTGTTCCGCTGGATCACGCGCAGCTTCATTAAACCCTTGAATCAACTACGAAGTTCAGCCGAACATATTAAGGATGGCAATCTATCCTTTAAACTTCAGCTAAACTCCAATGACGAGGTTGGTCAACTTAGCGAAGCGTTTGAGAGCATGCGGAATCAATTACAGCTCTCCTATGCGTTACGTCAGCAGGACGAAGTGAACCGCAAAGAGCTTATCTCCAACATTTCGCATGATCTCCGTACGCCGATTACCAATATCAAAGGGTATATTGAGGGTATTCGTGACGGCGTGGCTAATACTCCGGAGAAAATGGAGAGTTATGTTAATATCATTCACTCCAAAGCAGTTAGCATGGATAAGCTGGTGGATGAACTGTTTTTGTATTCCAAGCTCGACTTGAACCAAGAGCCTTTCCTGTTTAAAGCAGTTGATCTCGCTGATTTCCTTGAAGATAGCATCGAAGAGCTGAGATATGATCTGGAGGACAAAGGTGTTGCCCTGGATTGGAATAACCAGGTGTCTGGTCCCGCTATGGCTGCTGTGGATCCGGAGAAGTTAAAACGTACCGTTGTTAATGTGGTGGATAATGCACTCAAATACATGGAGAATGAACACAAACGATTCGAGATTACACTTCAAGCTGATGAGAAATGGATTACGATGGGCTTTAAAGATAATGGCAGGGGAATACCTGAAGAGGCACTGCCTTATATATTTGAACGCTTCTATCGTGCAGAACAATCCCGGAATTCCTCAACGGGCGGAAGTGGGCTCGGGCTGGCAATTGCCCGCCAAATCATTGATGGACATGGGGGCTTTATCTGGGCAGAAAGCCAGCCCAATGATGGCACGAGTATATATATCAAACTGAAACGGCTGAATGAAGAGAGGAACTAATGAGTTATGGCAAACATTTTGATCATTGAAGACGAAACAACGATTGCGGAACTGGAACGGGATTATTTTGAGCTCAACGGATTTTCCGTGGATCTCTGCCATACTGGAGATGGAGGTCTGAAGCAGGCACTGGAGGGGGACTATAATCTGATCATTGTTGATCTGATGCTTCCTGGACTCGACGGCTTCGAATGTTGCAGGCGCATTCGCGAGGTGAAGGAGGTACCCATCCTTGTCGTTTCCGCGAAAAAGGAAGAAATCGATAAGATCAGGACATTTAATCTGGGAGTGGATGATTTTATTACAAAACCGTTTAGCCCAAGTGAATTGGTTGCACGAGCAAAGGCTCATTTGACCCGATACGAGAGACTACTTGGCAAAAACAAACCAGCTGAGCAGGATGAAATCCACATTCGCGGGCTTCACATTGACAAAGGATCACGCCGCGTTTTTGTTAATGGAGAAGAGGTGGCGATTACAACCAAGGAATTCGAGTTACTTGTATTTCTTGCGAGTCATCCCAACCGTGTATTCAGCAAATCAGATCTGTTCGAGCGGATCTGGGGCATGGATTCCACCGGAGACATTGCAACGGTTACTGTCCATATTCGCAAACTACGCGGCAAGCTGGAGACAGACCCCAAAAATCCGGAGTATATTGAAACCGTCTGGGGTGCAGGCTACCGGTTTACTGCATAAGTTTCGTGAAAATTTAGAGCCAGTTTATATTTTGTTAATAACTTTAGCCTTGGGAGTTTCTTTTTGTCCTCTATTCTATAGATACAGGCAACTACAACCTATAGAGGAGGAATTCAACCATGAATTCTACAACCCGCAAAATCGCTACATTTCTAACCATAACTGCATTAGGTACAGCAGTGTTCCCGTTAACTGCGAATCAAGTACATGCAGCTACATACGTTACTAACATTGCGGCAACAACCACACAGCTTAATCAACAACAGATTGAAGCTGCTATCAAGGATCTCAATAGCTTGGGGATCATGAACGGGTATGCAGATCAATCTATGGGTGAACATCAAGCAATTACTCGTGCGGAGTTAGCTTCATTGGTTTTCAAAACGTTTAATTTGGAGAGCAAGAGGGGAGAAACCGTAGAATTGACGGATGTGAATCCGAATGCATGGTATGCGCCATATGCGTCAAAGCTTGTTGAACTTGGCATCATGCAGGCTAACGATGGACAATTCAATCCGCAAACTCAAGTGTCGGATGCTGAACTCGAACAGGTCGTATCCAAAGCGATGCAACGTGATGTAAAGTCCGTTCACCATTGGATGAGCGAGTTCTACTCCGAGAACGGTACAGCAACGCGCGGCGAAACAGCAGTGCTGTTGCAAACTGCACACCAAGCTATTCCTTCGGAGCAAGCTCAAATCAAGAGCGTTAGATCACTGAATGCCATTACGTTAATTGTAACTTTTGACAAGCCGCTGACAGCAGCGAATGAAGCTTTTGCCAAGGCACAAACGGACTTTGCGTTTAGTGGCGGGTTGACGTTAACCAATATGCCCCGTTTGAAAACAGGGTCAATCGCGACTTACATCGTTCCAACGTCCGTACAAGATGCTAGTGAAGTGTACAACCTGACTTACAAAGGCCAAGACGCTGGTTCCTTTGAAGGCAGTGGTACGAAAATAAACATGACAACGGTTAGTCAAGTAACGAATGATACATTCGAGATTGAAGCATTGCAAGTGAACAGTGTCGTGGATTATGGTTACATCATTTCGGCTTACAGTGGTGGTCGAGGAGCTAATGCATTCGTGCTGAATGATCAAGAGCAAGCAGGAGGCAAAACGTATCAGATCATCTCTTCCATGCAGGCAAGACAAGTTGTAATTACGCCAGAAGGTGGCGAGCCTATCGTTGCCAGATATGTTCCGTTCACGCAATCCACAGATGGCAAACAAGAACCGAAGTTCCGTTTGCCTGAGGGACAAACGCTGAAATCAGGTGTCACATATACGGTTTCTTCGGATTGGGCCAACATCGAAAATGCTTCATTTACGGCGAAATCGTTTGATCCACTAGTGGTTGCAAGTGCTCAAGCAGTGAGCGAAACCTCCATTGAAGTTACACTTGACCAGGACCCTGGGGATGAACTGTTCTCTGGTCGAAGTGTAACGTTAACTTCACCTAGCGGGGATGTTCTGACGGCCACTTATAAATATTCAAGTCGAAAAGGTGCGACGGGTGTATTCGACCTAACAAATGATGGAAAGTTGACTCCGGGTACTACGTATACAATAAACCCAGTTGGGGATTGGAGTATCGCTTCTTCGGTCACCTTGACACTGGAGTAAAGGAGGCAGTATGAGTAAAACGCTGATTATCGTTGTCCTGATAAGCAGTATGTTGATCGTTCAAGGTTGCGTGCCTGAAATGAGAAACGACTCTAACGTGGAGGAAAAGGCCATGACTTCAGCAGATGAACAGCTGTTCAAGGCAGTAGAGGACAGCGATACTGAACGCATCGAACAAATGATTCAAGCAGGTGCCAATATCAATGCTCAAGATCAGAGTGGACGAACCGCTACAATGATTGCAACTTACAATAATGATCTAACATCGGCTAAAGTGTTAATTGAAGCGGGGGCAGATGTGAATATACAGGACGATATGAAAAATACCCCGTTTCTGTATGCTGGTGCTGAAGGATACTTGGATATTTTGAAGCTGACAATCGAGGCGGGAGCGGACCCAGCGATAACAAATCGATATGGAGGGACAGCACTTATTCCAGCTTCGGAGCATGGATATGTGGATGTAGTGCAAGAACTACTCACTCAAACTTCGGTGGATGTGGACCATGTGAATCAATTGGGATGGACAGCACTACTCGAAGCGATCATTCTTAACGATGGCAATGCTCGGCAGCAGGAGACGATACAATTACTCATTAATCATGGAGCAGACGTAAACATATCGGACCGTGATGGGGTGTCACCACTCAGTCATGCGAAGAATAATGGCTTCAAAGAAATTGAAGCCATTTTGGTACGAGCTGGTGCGAAATAGAACCCTTTTAGGGTGAATAAAGAAACAAACATGTTGAGATATATGTAAAAATGGTTTTCATGGAGCGCCTGATTCCTTCTATGCTGAAGGGCAGGCGCTTCATTCAATCCATCTTACGTGTATGAAACTGGCATAGTCTTAACATGACATGATTAGATACAAGAACGAAGATCTTAAAAATTGAATATCTCTGCTTTAAAGTTTGCTATAGTTTACCACCATGCTTCCGGATAAAATGGAAATACCAACCATGTAAGCGCTATCTATTATTGCGCTGATTATACATGTTGGAATCATTCATGGAGGTGTGTGATGAAGAGGAAGTCTTGGTATACTTTGGCGGTAACTGGTGTCATCTCTTTGTTTTTTTCGGTAAGCGCTTTCGCGGGTTATGTGTTCTGGGAACCTCTAACCTATTTTAACGCAAGTACATGGCAAAAAGCGGATGGGTATTCCAATGGGAACATGTTTAACTGTACGTGGAGGGCTAACAATGTTAATTTTACAAGTGACGGCAAGCTTAAGCTTGGTTTGACCAGCTCTGCACAGAACAAGTTTGATTGCGGAGAGTATCGTACCACGAATACGTATGGGTACGGCTTATATGAAGTCAGTATGAAACCTGCCAAGAACACAGGTGTAGTTTCCTCATTTTTCACATACACAGGGCCCGCACATGGCACCCAATGGGATGAGATTGATATCGAATTTTTAGGAAAAGACACAACCAAAGTTCAGTTTAATTATTATACCAATGGGGTTGGTAATCATGAGAAGATTATCAATCTAGGTTTTGATGCATCCCAAGGTTTCCATACGTACGCATTTGACTGGCAGCCGGGACATATCAAATGGTATGTTGATGGTGTATTGAAACACACGGCAACCAGCAATATTCCTAAAACACCCGGAAAAATCATGATGAACTTGTGGAATGGAACAGGAGTAGATAGCTGGCTCGGTCCTTATAACGGGGCTAATCCGCTCTATGCTGAGTACGATTGGGTTAAATATACGAGTAATTAAGCAGACTGAAGCAGCCGTTAGCGGCTGCTTTTTTCTATTTTCTGGTATTGTATTTATTCAATATATGTATTCAATATCCAATATCCTAAATTAATGCAATAAATGTTGCAATATTAGTATGGGCATAAATATCAAAAATTCATTATGATTAACCTGTAAGCAACATTACATAGACTGGGGGAACGAAGTTGGACACAAGTAAAAAGAGACGAGTAGGCAGTTTGGTCATGATCGGTGTATTGGCCCTATCTGCAGCCTTGAGTGGGTGTAGTAACGGGAGCGATAAGAAAACTGAATCGAGTACACCAGCGACAACGTTGGAGCTCAAAAATGGGAAGTATGATCCACCAGTATCCATTACGTATTTACGACCATGGGGTCCAGACGTGAAGTTTAAGTCAGGCGAGGATCAGGATAACAACGTCCATACAAAATGGGCCAAGGAGAAACTCGGAATTGAGTTGAAAAACCAGTGGATATCTCCATCCACCAATAATGCATTTGAGACAAAACTGCGTCTATCGCTTGCTTCCAATGCGGACATGCCGGACATTATTTCGTATCGCGGCGAATTCAATCTGGTGCGTGAATTGATTGAGTCCGGAAAATTTGTCGATGCGGGCGAGTTGTTTGACAAATATGCCAGCGACACATGGAAAGCAGCCGTAAACGAAGATCCTTCCGTATGGTATCCATACATGCAAGATGGCAAAAAGATCGGTATTCCGATTCTGGACTATTCCTATAATGGTGATCCTGTCATGTGGATCCGTGAAGACTGGATGAAGAAATTCAATCTGGAAGCACCTAAAACGATAGATGATCTTGAAGTCATTATGGAAACGTTTACGAATCAAGATCCGGATGGCAATGGGAAGCAGGACACTTACGGACTCACCATTGGCTTCAAGAACTGGCTGAACACATGGATGTCAGAAGCTGGGTGGGTATTTGGCGCTTATGGTACAATGCCAAACCAATGGAATCTGACGGCAGATGGAAAACTTGAATACGGTTCCGTTACACCTGGTGCAAAGCAGGCTTTGGCCAAATTACAGAGCTGGATGAGCAAAGGGTATATCCCGGAAGAAGCCGGCGTGTATGATGAGACAAAAGCAGCTGAAGAATTTACTGCCGGAAAAGCAGGTATTGTGGTTGGTCCTCACTGGATGCCATCCTGGCCGCTGGAGGATGTGAAGAAAAACAATCCGGAGGCTGAATACAAGGCGTATCCAATTCCTTCTGGTCCAAACGGTCAAGCAGGAAGACATGGTACGTCAAACGGAAATGGCGTAGTTCTAATTAACAAAGACATGAAAAATCCGGAAGCCTTTTTCACCTATCAGAACTATCTCTTTGATCACTATGCGAATCCTAAAGAGGGCGATGAGTTTGAGCATGGATTTGCGGAAGGATACGATTGGGTTATGGTAGATGGGAAACCATCAACCGATGCAAGTCTTACGGGGGGTTATGCTCCCGAGAAGTACACGTTGACTTTTGATGGAGCGCGTATTCCCAATCTAAGTATGACAACACTTGCCAAGCTGGCAAGCGGTGAAGAAGCAACTACACCATTTGAGAAAAAAATCAAATCAGGTGTACCAGTACCTATGCTTGATGCAGCCAAGATTGTTTTGGATCAAAAGGATATCGTGTTCAATCAAATGTTTACCGGTGCACCTTCAATGACGATGCAGATGAACAATGACATTTTGACGAAGATGGAGAAGGATACCTTCTCTCAAATTGTATATGGCAAAACCTCTGTGGACGCGTTCGACTCATTTGTTGAGAAGTGGAAGTCTTCAGGCGGAGATCAGATTACGAAAGAAGTTAACGAGTGGTATGATTCCGTGAAAAGCGGAAAATAGGATGACAAAGGGCTGGCTGAAATGATTCATCCCGGCCACATAAGCACCAAAAAGGCATTGCAGGAGAAGATCTCCGGCAATGCCTTTTTGTATTTGATATGGAGAAGGGGAAACCGGAGAGATTACTAGAACGTCAAGTCTGGTCTGTGTACTCTCTTAAACCGGCAGATTTTCCCGATATTCCTGCGGTGTAAGATCATAAAATTTCTTGAAAACTCGAATGAAATATGCGGTATTGTTGTAACCGACAAGTTCTGCAATCTCAAACACTTTGGCGGTTGATGTTCGCAAATGATAGGCTGCTTTCTCCATTCTTAACCGGTACACATAGGCAGTAAGTGCTTCACCTGTCTCCGCCTTGTATACCTTGGACAAGTACACTGGATGCAGATGCACATGGTCAGCAATTGCAGGCAGTGATACATCACCAGCCAGATGAAGGTCGACAAAACTTTTGACGCTGCGCACAATGGTGCTGTGATTGTCTCTAAGCTCTTGTTCAGCATCATCTCGTATGTAATGAAGTGTACGGACGGACCAGTCCTGTAGCTGCTGCGCAGTGGAATAGCTGGGAGCTTGAAAGTAACGATAGGACTCTGCTGGAATCAAAGAAGAGATTTGTTTGCCATTTTTATGAATGATGTACGCAAACGCGCCCGCTATAGCAAAATACACCTCAAAGGTTGACTCGGCAATATCATGATGTTCATTGGAATGCAGCAGTTCCGCAAAAATGTGTTCGATTTTCTGTTCCACATCCTCAAAGCGACCAGCTTCGAGCAGGCTAATCAACGTTGGTGGCTGATACAGCGACCTGATCGTATGTAGAGGGTTAGCATCCGTTTCATCGGAAGCGGTGACAAACAAACCTTGCACCTGACCCATCCGTTTACGCATGGACATAACCGTTCGCTCATAGAGTTCTCCAATTTCATGGGGAAACTTGCCCCAACTGGAGACCGAAATGGAGATAGCACCTTTCAAGTATAACTGAACATTGGTTTGAATCTGGGCAGCATACTGCTCAAGCAATGTCTGAGGCGTCTCACTCCTGCTGTAACTCATCGTTGTGGAATGTTTCATGCTTACCAGAACAACAATGTAATCATGCACGTCTCGTGTGTGCCAGATATGAAAATGATTATGCATCACTTCACTTATGATATTACATATCGCATATTCCATTAAAGCCAGGTCGCCGTGTGCCATATCGGATAGATGTTTCTCCATACGAATAATCAGCATGCCGAGATCTTCTCCTACGGAGTAGGGAAGCTCCAGCAGATCAAGCTTGTCTGCCAGCGTCTTCTGATCATAGACTTTTCCAGTCAGCAACTCATGCAGCATCGTGGATTGAAGCAATGGCAGATGATCCTGAAAGGCGTGTAAGGCTCTTTGATGAGATGCTGCGGTTTCCCACTTTTCTTTAATTCGATGAACAAGACGTTGCACGGATTCGATGAGATCTTCATCACTAACAGGTTTCAGCAAGTAATCAAAGCTTTCCTGTGCAATGGCCTGTTTCGCATATTCAAAGTCGGCGTGACCTGATAAAAGAATTGTCTGCACATGCGGCCACTTTTCATGAATCGCTGTAATTAGTGCAATGCCTGACATTTCGGGCATACGTATATCCGTAATTACAATGTCAATATCGTGGTTGTCCATAATTTCCAGCGCTACTGCACCGGATAAGGCTTCATGAACTGTACCGATCCCGCAGCTTTCCCACGGAATGGTCTCTGCCAGCGTTTCCACGACGGAACGTTCATCGTCAACTAGTAATATTTGCAGCATGGGTCGTTCACCTACTTGTCTGTATTGTCGTGCCATGTGATGTTAACTTTAATTCCACCCATTGAAGACTGTTCATAGGATAGTCCAGATCCTTCACCGTACAGAAAAGACAAACGCTGATGGACATTCCATGTACCACATCCCATATTCTCATCCAGCGGTTTAAGAAGATTATCCCTCAGATGATCAAGCTGTTTCTCAGACATACCAAGCCCGCTGTCCTCCACGATAATCGTGTACACATCATCCTCGCAGTCCGCATAGATTTTAATCTTACCATCCACCGATTTGGGCTCCAGACCATGAATAATAGCGTTCTCAATAATAGGCTGAAGGGTTAGTCTGGGAACTGTTTTATCTAAAATATCATGGGGCACGTCGATTGTAAAATGCATTCGTTCCAGACGAAGTGACTGGATTTCCAAATAATTTTTGACCATCGTCAGTTCTTCACGAAGCGTGGCTTGATCCTTTTCGGACCTGGTTATGTATCGGTAATACTCCCCCAGATTCAGTGCCATGGCTACCACGGCCTTTTCATTTTTCATTCGGGCCATGTTCTTGATATAGAACAGGCAGTTATATAGAAAATGCGGATTAATCTGCGATTGTAACTGTTTGAGCGTGGCTTCCCGACTTCTTAATTTCTCCTCATATACATTCTCGATTAATTCTTGAATTCGTTGAGCCATGATGTTGAAACGTGCAAATAACAGGCTGAACTCATTGCGTGCAGAATGATGCAGCCGAACGGAAAAGTCCCCGGTTGACAAGCGATTCGTCCCTTTCACCAACTGTAAGAGTGGAAGCTGCACACTTCGGTAGAGTGTATATAATACAACAACGCTCATCACGATCAGAACGGCAATTGAAGCGTAAAAAAGATTTCGGCTGCTCGTAATCGGTTTCAAAATCTGCTGCATCGGCACATAGTCAACATAATACCAGCCCAGGCTCTTGGATTGAATATAGGAGACGTAATATTCCGTTTTGTTCAACGTTGTGCTGAATCCGCCGCTGGCTTGCAGTGTTGCTTCTTTCAGAGAGGGCAGGATGGCATTCAGGGTTTCCTTTCCAGAGCTATTGCTGATTAAACCATAGTCGGGATGGAACATGAATGGATCGCCCTTATTGTTTAACTTGTTTTGATTAAGAAGTGCAGTTAAGTGATGAACTGGAAAACTGATTTTGGTAATCAATCTGGCTTTGCCAGGTCTCGCCATCGCTGTCGTTGGATCGGTAGTGTACCAGATAAACTGATTGTCAGCATAGGTCCAGGATTGCGAGAGAGGCTCCTTAAATTCATCATCCCTGTACGGAATGTAAGCATAATAATCCGTTGATATCACTTTTTGCATCCTTGGGAAGTATAGTGTGATGGTCGAATGCCATTTGCTTGCTGCGTTGTACAGATTCATTTTCTCCAGAATGGCACTTCCAACTTTCACACGTTCATAGGGAATGTCCTTGTAGTCGGGACGTTGATATTCCTGAATACTCGAATCTTGCCCAATAGACATCCCATACAATGACAGTTGGTAAATGTTGGATTCTACTGAATCAGCAAATGTCGAGAGATGATTCATCGTATTGTTCTGAATCTCGTGTTCGATAACACGCACGCTTTCCCGGTTCGAGTATGTATAGAGAAACAGCACCAGAATAAGCAGCATCACAAACAACAGTGTAATTTTGGTAAAGACATTCAAGCGTGTGAACAAAGTCCAACCTCCTTAATCTTATTAAAATATTGATATCGTTGTTGCAATATTAGGATATAGATCACAAATTTCCATTGCTATAATTTTAATATACAAGTTCACGATGACTTGTAAAATACAAAATTTAGAACATGGGGGATGCAGGAGTGAAGGAACATACGTTAGAAACGCCGCATAAACGGCGCTCCACCAGGGTTAAACAGCGCTGGAATATGCAACGGAACTGGACCTTGCATATGATGCTCATTCCAGCTGTATTGCTGGCACTGGTGTTTCAGTACATACCGATGGGCGGCATTGTAATTGCTTTTCAGGATTTCAAACCATACTTGGGATTTTCTGAATCCAAATGGGTGGGTTGGGACAATTTCCGATATTTATTTTTATATCCGGACGTAGGTCAGGTGATCTGGAATACGTTGGTCATTGCATTTTTCAAAATCATCGCAGGACTATTCGCTCCATTCCTGTTTGCCATTTTGCTCAATGAAGTACGCTTGACGGCATTCAAGAGAGTAAGTCAAACGCTTGTGTATCTACCGCATTTCCTATCATGGGTTATTCTCGGTGGTATTCTGCTCGATATCCTGTCTCCTCAGGGCGGCATGGTCAACCAGCTTGTCGTAGCCTTTGGAGGAGAACCGATCTTCTTCCTGGGAGACGGTACATGGTTCCGGATAACGCTGATCCTCAGTGATGTGTGGAAAGAATTTGGTTTTGGTACGATCGTATTTCTGGCTTCTCTCTCAGGAATTAATCCTGCGCTCTACGAGGCTGCCGAGGTGGATGGGGCCAACCGATTTAAACAGACGCTGCACATTACGATTCCGGCATTAATGCCGATTACAATCGTACTGATGACACTCTCTATCGGCAATATCCTGAACGCCGGTTTTGATCAGGTATTCAACTTGTACAATCCACTTGTGTATGACAAAGGCGACATCATTGACACCTTTGTATATCGACTCGGAATTCTGAACGGGAAGATGAGTTTTGCCACAGCAGTAGGGTTGTTCAAATCTGTGGTTGCTACCATTTTGATTGTTATATCTTACAGAATGGCTTACAAACTAGCTAATTATCGAGTTTTCTAGAGAGGAGAAAAGGGCTTGTATTATAAAACAAAAGGATACCGCATATTCAGCATCGCTAACTATACTTTTCTTGGGATATTATCGATACTCTGCATTTTACCAATTATTCATATATTGGCTGTTTCATTCAGCAGTATGGCGCCAGCATCATCAAACCTGGTTACCTTCTGGCCCATCGGGTTCACAACGGACGCATATGTGAAAACATTCGGGAATTCGAACTTCATCAACTCCTTGATCGTATCACTTAAACGGACTGTAATTGCAACGATCATTGGTATGGTCATCATGCTCTTAACCGCATTTCCGTTGTCGAAGGAAGATATCAGTTTTAAAGGTCGCTCCTTATATACGTGGTTTTTCGTATTTACCATTTTGTTCAGCGGCGGTTTGATTCCAAGTTACATTCTGATCCAGAAGCTTGGCTTGATGAATACAATCTGGGCGCTTATTCTGCCTGGCGCACTGTCCGTGTGGAACGTTATTCTCATGATGAACTTCTTCCGCGGTCTGCCTAAAGAACTTGAGGAAGCAGCTTATTTGGATGGAGCAGGTCATATCAAAACGTTGATTCTGGTCTACGTACCGCTTTCACTTCCAGCTATCGCAACCTTGTCCTTATTTACGATGGTGTATCAGTGGAACTCCTGGTTCGACGGCATGATCTATATGTCTGATATTAAAAATTATCCACTTGCTTCTCTATTACAGACCATTATTGTTCAGCAAGATCTCAGCAAAATCAACGTCGATCCTTCCATGTTGGAGAATATCTCGCAGCGAACCGTACGCGCAGCACAGATCTTTATCGGCGCGCTTCCGATCCTGATGGTATACCCGTTTTTACAACGATTCTTCGTTAAGGGGATCGTTATTGGAGCAGTCAAGGAATAGGCTATGCAAATGCAAGGATAACTGAGCTGAGGGAGGAAGAAGGATGAGAAAAGGACTGGCATGTATGGTGGCATGGAGTTTAATGGCTTCTCTCGTTTATCCAGCAACTGCTGGAGCAGAAAGTGTACAGGGTCAAGCGGAGGTGGGAAATGTGCAGGCAAAAAGCCTGCACTTCTCTGTTCCCTATACAGACCTGACGGGGCATTGGTCACAATCTGCAGTTACACGTTTGCAAGACTTGAATTTATTGAAAGGTTATACGGACGGTACGTTCAAGCCCAGTCAGGTCATTAGCCGAGCTGAATTCGTCATGATTCTGGATCGGGCCTTTGGTTTCACCGGTAATGCGGCGACTGGTTCATATGCGGATATGACTTCAGACGATTGGTACTATGACGTGATGGTACGAGCGAATGGTTCTGGCATCATCGAAGGGACAGACCGTGAACATCTGTCACCACAACAACCGATTACACGCCAAGATGCAGCGGTTATGGTAGATCGAGCTTTTCAACTTTCAGCGGTTACAAATGAAGATAGTGAACAATTGAAATTTCAGGATGCAGATGATATTTCCGGTTATGCAAAGAAAGCGCTTACCTATCTGGTGAACGAAAATATTCTTAAAGGTTTCCAAGGCAAATTAAATCCTAAAACCTCGATTACACGAGCGGAGACGGCAGAGTTACTGTCAGCGATGATTGCAGATGTAAAAAGCACTCCTGGAGCATATGAGTCCCGGGTAGATGGCAACTTGATTATTAAATCAACGGATATCACGTTGAAAAATATGGTTGTCAATGGAAATCTGCTACTGGCAGAAGGCATAGGCGAGGGATCTGTTGTTCTTCAGGGCGTAACTGTTACAGGAAGTGTCATCATTAAAGGCGGAGGCAGTCATTCCATCAACATTAACAACTCCAAGCTGAAGCGAGTAGTCGTTGACAAACGTGGGGAACCCGTCAGAATTGCCATTACGGAAGAAAGCAACATTCAGGAGATGCATGTAAAGCAGAAATCCATTCTGGAGATCTCTTCAAACAGCCTGATTGATTCCATGAATATTCATGCAGAAGCGAGTCAGACTCAAATGGATACCAAAGGTACAATCCAAAAATTGAGTGTAGATGCCGATGATGTTGTGATCAACGGAGAGAAAGTAAAACAAGGATTGCGCACATCCATGGTGGGTGAAGCCCAACCACCTGCTTCATCGCAGCCTGGTGGTTCAACAAATGTGACAAGTACACCCACACCATCTTCTCCAGACGGGCAATCACCGTCTACACCATCGACACCAAGCAATCCGGCGGGCGAAAAACCGGTTCCAGCAACAACGATTCCGCATGATCAATGGGAACTGGTCTGGAATGATGAGTTTAACGGACCTTCGATTGATTCTTCCAAATGGACCGTGCAGGATACAGGACTCGTTTATAACAATGAAATGCAATATTACAGCCCGGACAACACTCGCATTACGAAAGATCAGAATCGAAGCGTGTTGCAGATTGAAGCAAAAAAGGGTCCGAAAAACGGTAAAGATTACAGCTCTGGCAAACTGATCTCCATGGGAAAAGGCGACTGGACCTACGGTAAAGTAGTTGTACGTGCGAAGCTTCCGATCGAAAAAGGCATGTGGCCTGCCATATGGATGATGCCAACAGATGAAGCACATTATGGTGGATGGCCTGCCTCTGGAGAAATCGATATTATGGAGCTAATTGGTGGCAAAGAGAGTAATAACAAGGTATATAGCACATTGCATTATGACAGTGTGAAGCCTGACGGTTCCCATGGACATGATCAGGGAAGCCTTACTCTTCCGAAGGGAGAAACTTTCGCTGACGATTATCATGATTTCCAGGTGGAATGGTTGCCGGGTATGATTCGTTTCTATGTGGATGGAAAGCTGCATCATGAAGTGACCAACTGGCAAACGAAGGCCGCCGGCCAACCCGAGTATTATACGTTCCCTGCACCATTTGATCGTCCATTCTATCTGATTCTGAATCTGGCAGTTGGAGGAGACTGGCCGGGGGCACCTGAAAGCAACTTCACTTCCGAAAAGATGAATGTTGATTTTGTGCGAGTATATTCTTACAAAAATCTAGACACATGGCCTGATGTAACAACAAATCCCATCGAGCCTGTGCAACAGCGTGACCCACAAGCCGATGGCAATCAAATATACAATGAACGTTTTGCGGAAGGGGCTGCAGACAATGGAGTGCCTCTGCAGTGGAAATTCATCACAAATGCTGATGGAGCTGGCAGTGTCAAAGTTGTAACAGATGAGCAGAAAGGGAAAGCAGCAGAAGTTACCATTGATGCATCGGGTACTGAAAACTACTCGGTTCAACTCACTCAGATGCCGATGTACATCAAGAAAAACAAAAAGTACAAGATACAATTTGATGCGAAAGCATCTGCTAACCGTACGATCATGTCCAAACTGAACCAATTCGAAAAAAGTTGGACCAATTATTCGGGTGATAACACCTTTGCACTCACGACAGATTGGCAATCCTATGACTATACCTTTAATATGCGGGATGGCACGGATAACAATGCCAGATTTGAATTTAATCTGGGGCTGGATGATACAACGGTTTGGCTTGCCAATGTCAGACTGATTGAGGTGGGTGAGGCTGATCCAATAACGGTTGAACGGAACGCGCTGCCTGATGGTAATTTCATTTACAATGGTACATTTGATCAAGGTAAGGAACGCCTCGGTTTCTGGACCACCAGCGTCCAGGAGAATGCTGAAGCCAATATAAGTGTAAATAACTTTTCGAAATTCCCAATTATGGAGCGTCAGCTGGTTGTTGATGTTACTCAAACGAATAATGACCCACAACAAGTTTCGGTGAACCAACCCGATTTGAAACTGGAAGCGAATACAACGTATGGTTTCTCCTTAGATGCCAAGGCAGACACACCGCGAAGTATCGACATTGATGTTGTCAGCAGTAATGGGCATACGGTACAGGTTCATCAAGGACAAAACCTCTCCTTGAACCAAGAAATGAAAACATACACCGGAGAAATCATCATTGGAGATGGAGCATCAATCGCACAATCCGAGCTAAAACTGTTATTCGGCAGTTCTAAAGGTAAGGTATATGTGGACAATGTTCGTCTGACGAAACGCGGCAAACCTCTGTCAGTGAATGGCTACGCACATGTTCCTGCAACCGAAGCCTGGATGATGCAGGGCTTACAACTGGAGGACTCCGTAGAAGGAGGAAAACATGTCAGTTACATGGATCAGGGAGATCTGCTGCAATATAAAATCGATGTAGCTCACGACGGAGTATATGTTCTGTCTGCCCGAATGGCCAGTGGAAAAAGTGATTCCAAGGTTCAGTTCAGCATTCAGGATGAACAAGGTACAACCGTTGCACAATCAGACCTGAGTCTCGGAGACACGGGTGGATGGCAAGCATATAAAACGGTGTATTTTCCAGGGGTCAACTTGACAGCAGGCAAACCCTATTATGTGAATTTTGAAGGAGCAGATTATAATACACGTTGGGTGGATATTTCACAAAACAAAATTCAGAACAGTGAGCTAACAGCTGATCTGAATCATTGGGAGCTAACTCCTAATGATCTGACAGCCTCACATGACGAGGGTGAAGGATTAATGGTTAAATTGCCTGGTACAAGTGAACATTGGTGGGATGCTTTATTGCAACAAGGTCAGATCAAACTGGATGCAAACAAAACGTACCGACTTACCTTCGAGGCATCTGCTTCAAGTCCTAAATCCATGCAAGCGGTTCTTTCTCAGAATGCAGGCGATTTTGTGAAGTATTTTGAAGAAGAAGTGGAATTAACCGCAGATCAAAAGTCGTATACTTACACCTTCACTATGGGGGATACCTCCGATTCGGCAGCTATGCTTGCATTTGGATTAGGATATCCGCTATCTACAGGTGAACACTCGATTCACATCAATAACGTCCAATTATATGAAGTTAATCCGAATGCAGATCAAGGAGGTCAGCCAGCTCATGTTAACCTTATTCCCAATGGGGACTTCTCCAAAGGTGCAGAAGGTTGGTTTACCCACGCGGATGGTAATGCAGCGGACCTTGAGATGCAAGTTAGCAATCAACAGCTTCAAGCCAAGATTGGTCATGCAGGACAGCATCCATGGGATCGTCAAGTCATCAATGAAGGATTCGGCATACAGCAAGGTTTTAAATATAAATTAACGTTTAAAGCCAAAGCGGAGAAGTCCAGGAAATTGGGTTTGGGGATTGGATGGGTCGATGCAGCTGCCAACTATGAATGGCATGGGTTCTTTGGGGCACGAGTTGATTTGACCCCAGAAGAACAGGAGTTCACGTTTACATTTGATGCAACAGAAGACAGCTATGCGAATACTCGAATTTCATTTGATCTGGGTAACATTGATGGTGAGCAAGATGGCAACACAACCGTCTCATTATCCGAGGTCAGCTTGATTAATCTGGGTCCTGCCAATTAACTTCTGAATTCTCTATAATTTGTCTTATATGCTTGCCTAATTCTCTTATTACCTATACAAGCAGAATAAAGTTGTTCAGGAATGACATCATCCCCATGGCAAAATCAAATCGCTAAAAGAATTATCCAGCGAATATGAAGAGAAACCTACTACGAATTAAGCAAGAGACTGTCAGTGAACATTGCTGGCAGTCTTTTCTTCATATATCGCAGACATTGAGCGATACGTACTTACTCTATCCTAAAAACGAATGAACAAAAGAGATGATGTCTGTATAGTTCGTAAATAACTGTGAACAAATCGTTAATTCATTGACATTGCATGTAATTTTAATTAGAATACGAAATGGACTTCAGGTTGAAAACAGATATGAGTATCTTTATGTTTAGTTTAGAGCTTAGCTGTTGAATCTTTAAATCCTAACAATGAATATAGGAGCGACAATATTACAATCCTATATGAAGATTAGGATTTTTTGTTTTTAGCTTTGGAGTATAATTTGAAAGTTGGAGGCTGGCTTTACCATGGACAAATGGTTCAAACTTAAAGAACGAGGCACGACCATCCCCACAGAAATTATCGCAGGGGTTACAACATTTTTCACAATGGTATACATAGTTATCGTAAACCCAGGAATACTCAGCAGCACGGGCATGGACTTTAACGGAGTATTCATAGCAACGGTACTGGCAAGTATTGTGGGAACTCTGATTATGGGAATATGGTCCAATTATCCAATCGTCATCGCGCCGGGTATGGGGCTGAATGCATTCTTTGCCTATAGCGTAGTTGCCGGGTATGGCGTATCTTGGCAGGTTGCACTGGGAGCCGTATTTATAGCAGGGATTTTGTTTATTATTTTATCACTGACTTCATTCCGTTACATGTTGCTAGATGCAATTCCTGCTAGCTTAAAACATGCCATAACCGCAGGGATCGGATTGTTTATTACAACGGTAGGTTTGCAAAATGCCGGGATTATTGCCGATTCAGAATCGAATTTGATTACGATCGGAAACTTGGCTGAGCCGATGGCTTATCTGACCATTATCGGATTGATTATTACCGTTGTGCTGATGGCTTATAATGTGAAAGGTTACCTGTTCATCGGAATGGTGGTAACAGCGATACTTGCCTGGATTATGGGACTATTCCAAATGCCGGAATCGATTGTATCCATGCCGCAAGGCCTCGCGTCAACGGCTTTGCAACTGGATCTGGCAGGGGTATTCTCGAATGGCTTATATACAATCATATTTACCTTCTTGTTGATCACGCTGTTTGATACGACAGGCACGATGCTCGGCGTTGCTGAACAAGCAGGATTGCTTAAGGATGGTAAATTCCCACGCTCGCGTGGCGCATTATTGGCAGATGCCGTAGGAACAACCTCAGGTGCTTTGCTCGGAACAAGTCCAACATCGGCTTACATCGAATCCAGCACAGGGGTAGCTGCAGGAGGAAGAACGGGACTGACAGCGGTAACGGTAAGTGTACTGCTTGCGCTGACCTTGTTCTTCACACCGATCGTAAGTGTAATATCAAGCATTCCGGCGATTACTTCTCCGGCACTGATCATTGTTGGATACTTTATGATTAACGTTATCAGCAAAATCAAATGGGATGATCTCGAAGAAGCATTTCCTGCCTTCCTGATTATCATTCTTACTCCATTGACGCATAGTATTGCAACAGGCATCGGCGTAGGTTTCATCTTTTATCCGGTACTCAAGCTGCTTCGTGGAAAAGGTAAAGATGTTCATCCAATCTTCTACATTTTTGCGGTATTGTTCTTCATTCAGCTTGTGTTCCTGGACCACTAAAACTGTCTTATCCTATGGAGAACTGCTCTCAACAAGCAGCTCTCTTTTTTTTGTAGTTCATACTCCGTTCATATTCCCGTCACGAAGGGGACATCTTTCATGGTTACACTATACCTATGTCGCAAGAGCGGCTCTACAGATATAAACGACAGGAGAAGATGGAAATGGCAGAAGCAGTGGATGTAACAACAACGGGGACTAAGGGCCGTAAAAAACGGTACTTATGGTTGAAAATAATAGGTGGTATTGTCGGCGCGCTGGTGCTGTTCATGGGCATCACGTTTGTCGTTCATACGATAAGTAATGGGGCCGAGAAAAAGAAAATCGAATCGTACGGCCAATATGTCAATATTGATGGGAAGAATATGAATGTATCCATTCAAGGTAGCGGCGAACAAACCATCGTGCTACTTCCCGGACAAGGAACACCGTCACCAGTACTTGATTTCAAATTGTTAATCGATGAATTAACTTCTGATTACAAAGTTGTGGCGATTGAGCCTTTCGGTTATGGGTTAAGCGACCAAACCGAAAAGGAGAGAACCACCGAGAATATTGTTAGTGAAATTCATGAAGCTGTACAGCAGCTCGGTATAGATCGTTATATTCTGATGGGGCATTCCATCACGGGACTGTACGCGGCGACTTATGTGAACACGTATCCGGATGAAGTCTCTGCTTTTGTCGGGATCGATAGCAGTGTTCCGAATCAACCTGGCATGGATGTTAAATTACCTTTGAACTTAATGAAATTCTTTCAAAAATCAGGCTTAATGAGAGTACTCAATAAAGTGAGTGGTGATTCATATGCATCACTTGACTATGATGAACATACCAAAGAACAGATGAAGTTGATTTCGAATCAAGTCTCGACAAATCCGACATTAGTAAATGAGCTTAAACATCTGGGTTCCAATTTCAAAAATGGAGAAAAACTCACGTATCCTAGTGATCTGCCAGTGCTTCTCTTTGTTCAATCCAATAACGAGAAAAACCCGCAGTGGATTCCGCTACATGAAGAACAAGCCAAACAATCCGCACAGGGTAAGATGATCCCAATGGAAGGTTCACATTACCTGCATCATACCAAATACAAAGAAATTGCTGAGGAATTCAAATCTTACATGAAACAAATCCAATAGGATGATTGATTAATAAACTGCGGTACCGAATCTGGTGCCGTGGTTTTTTTGTTATCAGGAGAGGCTAAAATAAAACTTGACCTTAGGTCAGACCTAAGGTTTATGCTTGTAATATGAAAAACAGCAAAGGTGGTGAATTGGTTGAGTGATGAAATTACGATTAGTGAGCTGGCAAAGCTGATGAAAGTCTCTGTACATCAAATTCGATACTTCGAAGAAAAAGGGGTGTTACACCCTGCTTATATAGCAGAAAACCAATACAGGATGTATGGGGTAGATGAAATTTACCGTCTATCTCATATTTTGTTGCTTCGCAAAATGGGACTGTCTGTTCAAATGATCAAGGAATGTTTGAGTAATCTGACAACCGTTCAAATCACATCATTATTTCGCCAAGCGTTGGCAGACACGGAAGAAGCCATCACTCAGCTTCAGCAAACAAAGCACCTTATCAGCAAGTTGTTGCATGAGCAAGAGCATATTCCGCTTGAGGATCAAGTGACTTATTATATTGTTACTCGTGAGGAGATTCACTTATCACTGTGGTTCCATATGGAAGCGCAAGGGTACTTGCAAGCAAGGCAACTGACCCAACATAAAGGAAACATTCCCAATTTATTTGAAGCCGACATCCATTATGCGTACGACGAGACGGACACCGTAGGAATTTATACACAAAAGGAGGGAGCAAACGATTTAGTTTTGCCTAGAGGAAAATACCTTTCTCGTCATGTATATGTACAAATTGAAGCTGAACTCAAAGAACATATCAACGAATTTTATGCTTATGCAGAACACCAGGGCTATCCGTATCACGGTCCACTTATTATGGTAGAAAAATCTTATTTATCTTTATTCACACCAGAAAAGCTTCATTATGAGCTATTGTTACAAATGATCGAGTAGGGGAGGCACACAGTGACAACTTCCATTCAGATAGAACCCGTTTGTCCCCAGTTTCATCAAGCTGTTGCTGAACTCATGGCTTATGGTTTTGGACACAAATTTCAAAAGATCACTTCATTGTCCATAACTGATCTGGCTTACGCATTTGAACAGTTGCTCAATCATCCGCCCATGGAACAAAGTACTCTTCGAGTCATTGCTCGTGAAAATGAGGAAATTGTTGGCACCATGTGCTTGAAATGGAAGGAAGCAGATAACAGAGCAGCAATAACAAGCGTTCGTGCCAATCCTCATTGGTGGGGCCAGTGCAATAGGGTTGGCATGTGGAAACTGCTTCAGTTAATAACTGGTTTACATCTGCTGAAGCATACTCCTACATTAGGTGAATGTTATGTGGAAGATCTGGTTGTACATCCACAGCACCAAGGCAAGGGAATTGGTACGCAGTTGCTTCAATGGGCACAGAAATATATGTTGCAATCCAAATCAATATCATCTCTTAGCTTGCATGTGGCAAGTCAGAATCATCAAGCGATACAGTTATATGAACGCTATCAATTTCGCAAGCAGTATAGCACAAACAGCTTTCTGACCGGCCTGCTCTTAGGCGAAAACCAATGGTATTATATGATTTACAAAGGAGATAGTTATGTTTAATTGGAAAAAACGATACATCTCAGTTATTGTGGCAATCTTACTGATGGTTGGTGCAGGACTGTACATAGTCGATCAAAGTGATTTTGACATGGAGGAACAAACCATTGAAATTCAATCTCCACAGGGTAAGTTAACAGGTACGCTCACGTTACCCAGAAACCATTCAGACAAGCTAGGTCTAGTACTGTTTATTCACGGTGACGGTCCGATAGACTCTACTCATGGTGAGGGATACAAACCGTTATGGGAGCGACTGGCATCGATCGGGTATGCATCCTTGTCGCTAGATAAACGGGGAATCGGGGGTTCAGAGGGAAACTGGCTAGATCAAAGCATGGATGATCGTGTTGTGGAGGCACAACAAGCAATTGCATGGGCGAAAGAACAATCCATCATTGATGATTCCAAAATAGGCGTATGGGGTGCCAGCCAAGCAGGCTGGGTGATTCCTAAGCTTGCTGGGAAAGAACATCTTGCCTTCAGTATTTTGGTATCACCAGCGATAAACTGGTTGGAACAGGGAGAATACAACACACGCGGCCAAATGGCGAAAGATAGTTATTCCACGGAGGAGATTCAAAATCAGGTCGATTATGAAAACCAGATTAAAGAGATTTTAAAGAAACAAGGCACATATGAAGAGTACACCAAGATTGCTCGAGAGGATGATCTGATTTCCAAAGAACGCTGGAACTTCATAAAGAAAAATTTTGCTTCAGATGCCACGGCGGATTTGCATCATTTCAAAACCCCTGTACTACTTCTGCTTGGAGAAGATGATGTGAATGTGGACATTGTTGATACAGAGCAAGCATACCGTAAAGGAATTCAGCCATCTTCCTTGCTTCATGTGAAAATCTTCTCTAATACAGAACATTCGATGTTACCAACCTCTATTGCAGGCTCGGAATGGAAACAATCACTATTATTTCTGTTTGCTCCGAGAAGCATTACAGTGGAAGGGTATATGGATGAAATAGAACATATGTTGACCAAGCTCTCCTTATAACAGTTACAGTTATAGTTTCCTAGTATCGTTAGATAAATAATTGTCATTTGGAAATGAAAGAGCAGGGTCAGGGAGCGGGAGCGCCCTTATCCTGCCTTCTTGCGTGTTATATGTTATCTACTGTGCTAAATGTTCCAGATCCGGCTGCAATTTGGTCCGCAAAACATATAACATGATGGCCCCAACTAGGAACGCCACGGCATCCGCAATAACGAGCGACCAGATCACTCCATGAAAGCCGTTCATTTGATTAGCAATATACAATACAGGAATTAGTGTAATTCCTTGAATGATGGACATAACAAACGCGGCGGTTCCTTGGGCTGTTGCTTGGAAGATCCCCATAAACAAAGAAGTCATTCCTGTAATGAACAAGGATAAAAAGGTTACATGAAGAATGTAGCTACCCATTTCAATTAATTGCGGGTCAGTCGTAAATAAACCAATCAAGTGGTCGGAAATCAGATAGACGACAACCCCAAACAGGATGGCTAAACCCAAAATAGATTTTATCGTGAATCCAATCGTTTGTTTCATGCGTAATTTGTTCGCTGTGAATGAGAAGGCAATCAACGGCACAACTCCCTCGCACAAACCCATCAGAATAAACTCAGGAAATTGTAATAAACGTGATGAGATTCCATACCCAGCAACGGCCTGATCCCCATATTCGACAAGAAAAAGGTTAAGAATAAGCGACATTGCACCCAAGAAGACACTCATAACAAAGACGGGAACACCGATTTTGAACACATTACTCAGGATGTCCTTCGTCACCTTGAACCATTTCAGGGAGACGGTTAAGAATTGACTCTTATAACTCATATGGAATGCGTAAAATGCACTCGCAACCAAGTTGGAGATGACGGTAGCAGATGCAACGCCAATCACGCCCCAATGGAAGACAAAAATGAATAGTGCATCGAGGATAATATTTATAACAACACTGAGAATCATACCGGTCATAGAAGTCATTGCTGAACCTTCTGAGCGCACGATATTCTCCAGGGTGAAGAATAAGATGACGAAGGGTGAACCTATAAGCATAATCGTGACATACTCTTTTGTAAATCCGAAGGACTCTGGCGTTGCCCCCAGCCCATGAACGATTGGTTCAATCAGCGGGAGCCCAACGGCCATCACAATAATTCCGAGAACTAAACTGCTGTAAAAGGCAAATGAAGATACATGCTTCAGATCATCTACTTTTTTCTCTCCCAGCAAACGGGAGATGAATGTACCGCTGCCTATACCAATTAAATTACCAAGGGCCATGATGACCGCGAATAAAGGTAAAGTTAATGCGAGTGCGGTTAACATTGCCGTATTACCAAGTGTGCCAAGGAAATAGGCATTCAAGATGGAGTAAATAACACTCATTGACGTGCCTAGCATCATTGGGACAGCAAAGTGAGCTACGGCTTTGGCGATTGGTGCTTTTTCAAAGTAATGGAGGTTTTCTGCATCCATGTGGGTCACTACTTTCTTCGTTAATATTGATCTAATCTAACAGCGTTAGATTGAACCTTACAGTGTTAGATGTTATCATGAACTTATGAACCTGTAAAGCATAAACTTACACTGTTAGATAAAAGGGCGGATACCGATGAAAAAACAACAGCCTCAGATTTCGGAAGATAAGATTTTGGAAACTTCGTGGGAACTTCTTGGAGAAGAGGGCATCGAGAAATTCAGCATGAGACGCTTGGCAGACAAGTTGGGGATTCAGGCTCCATCTCTATACTGGTACTTCAAGAGCAAGCAGACGCTCTACCAGCGTCTGGCCAACCAGATATCGAAAATTATTCTGGACGAGTTTCATACTGAAGGGGACTGGAAGGAGCAGATGGAGGGGCTTGCGGTGACGGTACGGAGTGTGCTCAGCAGATACCCGTGCTCCACACAGCTCATGATGATGACGCTGCCCCATGAACCGGACATGATCCGCTTCACCAACCGCATGTTGCTCTGTATGGAATCAACGCCACTAGAGCAAGAACAGAAATTACAGGCCGTTCTCACGCTTGTGAACTATGTATTCTACTTCGTCCTGGATGATTATCAGCATCAGCGCAATATATCTGCTGTTCTTAAGGATCAGGAAGCACTTCAGGGTGAAGAGATGATCCAACTTCTGGATTCTATGAGTGAGAAGGAAGCTGGACTTTTCAGCAGGATGTATAAGAACGGTCTGTTTGAGGTGATGGGAACCGACGGAGCTTTCGAGTTCGGCTTGAAGCTTATTTTACTCGGGATTGAACAAGTCATAAAGAAACCCACCGAGAATTAAACTCCGGTGGGTTTCTTCTTATACTCACGTTAATCCCTTTATCAGTCTAAAATTTAGCCTGAATGTCTTTTAAAAACAAATCCGCAGCAGTCGAAAAGACCTGATGTTTTTTCCAAACGATATTTAACCCAGATTCAAGTCTTGGCTCTAGAGGTCTGAAACAAAGATCGCTTTCACTGGACGTATTCACTATTTTATCAAGTGTTAATGCATAACCAATGCCTTCTTCAACCATAATGGCAGCATTATATGCAAGATTGTATGTAGTTACGACGTTTAATTTGTCAAAATCTTCACCAAACCAATCCGCAAACTCATTTTTCGAAAATGTTTGCTTCATCGACTGTCGTGAACAGATCAGTGGAACATGTAATAAGTCTGTAGATCGAATCGTATCTTTGGAGGCGAGCGGACTTTCTTTTCTCATCACCACTCCCCAAACATCTTTGTCCGAGAAATTGATATAGTTATATTTGGAGACATCCGCTGGCTGGATTAGAATACCGAAGTCAAGGAGTCCCTTGTCAAGCCGCTCAGTTACATCATCTTCGTTACCGCTGTATAGGTGATAGCGTATATCGGGATATTTATTCTGAACTTCTTTTGCCACTCTTGCAATCTGTTTCATGGCTTCCGTTTCTCCACCGCCAATATAAATATCTCCACTTATGGTTTCTTCCATGGATTCAAATTCTGCCTCTAATTTATCAACCATACCTACAATTTCTTCAGCTCTATTCCTTAAAAGCATACCTTCATCTGTGAGAATAATACTGTAACTACTGCGAATAAATAATTTCTTTCCCAACTCTTGTTCAAGGTCTTTCAATTGTCTGGACAAGGTGGGCTGCGTAACATGCAAGAAATCAGCAGCGCGTGTAATGCTTCCTTCTCTGGCGACCGTAAGAAAATAACGCAATACTCTAATCTCCATCGTAACTCCTCCTTTATCCCTTATATTCTACAATAAACCTTACAGAAATGCCTTTCAAGCATAACTTGTTATAAGATATGAGTATTTGCTATGTGGTGTATAAACGCTAAACTAAAAAGCAAGGCAACTGGAGAAGAAATTGAAAGGAATGAATGATATGGATAAGACAAAAGTATGGTTTATCAATGGCGCTGGTCGAGGTATGGGCACAACTATTGCTAAGGCTGCTTTAACTGCTGATGCAGAGCAGAAAATTGCCAACCTTCAGACAGAGATCAATGCTTACCGGGATCTCTCTAAATCCATGGCATATGACAACTAAACGAAATCACCTGCTTGTATTCATTCTGACCTTTGGGGTATTCAGTATTTTAAATACGGAGATGGGCGTAATCGGAATCTTGCCTTTGATTGCAGAACATTACGAGGTCAGTATCTCAACCGCTGGTTTGATTGTGAGTCTTTTTGCGCTTGCGGTTGCTGTATCTGGCCCCATTTTGCCCTTATTATTTTCGGGCATGAACCGCAAGCATGTCATGTTATTTGTACTTGGCATTTTTATTGTGGGCAGCCTGGTCTCCGCCATCACATCAAACTTTACGGTATTGGTCATTGCACGTGTCGTTCCGGCTTTTTTCCATCCTGTCTATTGCTCATTGGCATTTACGGTCGCAGCGGCGTCAGTCCCCAAGGAAGAAGCGCCCAAGGCAGTCGCTAAAGTATTTGTAGGCGTGTCGGCAGGCATGGTACTTGGAGTACCCCTTTCGAGCTTGATTGCCACCAGCACATCGTTGTTCTATGCGATGTTGTTCTTTGCTGCCGTAACAATCGTCGCATTTGTAGCAACACTTCTTTTTGTGCCCTCAATGCCAGTTACGAAAAGAATCTCTATGGGTACTCATCTGTATGTATTGAGAAGATCCGTGATGTGGCTATCCATTGCTGGCGTGATTTTCATGAACGGAGCTGTATTTGGGGTCTATAGTTACCTTGCCGAGTTTCTGAAAACCGTGACAAGTTATGACTGGAACACCGTCAGTGTGTTGTTATTTCTATATGGCTTGGCCAATATGGTTGGGAACATGATAGCAGGGAAACTGCTCGCTAATTTCCCTTTAAGAACGATCAAGATGTATCCCATTGCATTAATAACGATATACATCTTGTTGTTCACCTTCGGACAATTCAGTGTGCCAACAGCCTTCCTTATTTTCATTTGGGGGATCATAGGAGGCATAGGGGGCAATATCACTCAATATTGGGTGGTAGCGGCAGCACCAGAGGCACCCGAATTGTCGAATGGGATCTTTCTAACCTCTTCCAACCTGGGAACAACACTTGGTGCTAGTGTATGTGGACTAATCGTAACTGGAATAAGTACACAATATATTGTAGTTGGAGGAATCGTGTTCCTTATCTTTAGTATCGTAACGAATTACTTCAGAATCTCCATGACTGGCCGATTCGAGGGTTCCAAAATTGGAGGATAAGAGGCGGACGTAGTGATAGGCGTTATACATCACCGTTTCGGCATTTTGCTCTCATCCATATACAACAGGTTCCAGCGGTGACCGTCCAGGTCGGCAAATCCAGCGCCGTACATCCAGCCGTCTATTTCACCAGGCTTGCCAAAGATGGTTCCTCCAGCAATCTCTACTTTTTGAATAAAAGCATCAACTTCTTCTCTGCTGTCAGCACCAATGGAAAATATCACTTCTGCGCTATGGGAAGTATCTGCGGTTTTGGCACCTGTAAATTTCTCGAAGGTTGCTTCCGGAAACAGTAGAATCGTTGTTGAGCCTATGACAAGCTGGGCTCTCTCGTTGCCAACATTCTCCCCATGGAATCCAATCTCATTGAAAAAGGTAGTGGATTTCACAACATCTTTCACCGGCAGGTTCATCCAGATTTTTTGTGACATGGCAGTAGCCTCCTAGAGTATATTTTCGACACTCTTACTATACTCTACCTCAATTCAAAATTACATAATCAGTTCAAAAACCAAACCAAAAGAGCAATCTCCAATGAGGTTGCTCTTTTGGTCATGGCTTATTATGCCTAACGGTGTATACGCAGTTTCTTCCTCCGGCTAGAATGTATTCTCCCCGTTCAATATGAACATTATCGCCTAGAACTGTTTTGAATAAATGTAACTCATTCTTGCATAACCCGGTACATACCGCGGCCGCTTCACAGATCGGACAATGCTTCTCAATGAATAGGAGACTGCCATCATCCTGCTCCTTAACCTCGGCCATATAACCTTCATTCGTACGAATTTCGGCCAATTTCTCCAATCTCTCTCTAACTCCTGATGAATCGCCAAGATGCTGAAGATATTGTTCTTGCATATTTTTATTTCGAACATCCAGCAGCTTGTCCAGCCCTTCAGTACCAAAAGCCTCTTTCATTGAATTGATGAGGCTGACGGATAGATCCGAATATCCACTTGGAAAAAAACGATTAGCCGCGGGAGTTAATATCCATAACTTGGTGGGACGACCCATGGGACGGGCCTCTTCCACAGTGGTGACCAATCCTTCTCCTTTTAGCGCATTCAGATGTTGACGAATAGCCATTCCGGATAACGAAAACTGAGAGGAGAGAGTGACAACATCCATTCCCCCGCGCTCTTTTAACAGATTAATAATTGCTCTCCGGGTACTGGTCGAGACATCCTTTTTAGTTTGATTTCCGCTCATGGTGCACCTCCTTGTGACGCAACTGAGTCTACATGACTAACTACATTTTAAACAAAAATGTTGACAAAGTCAAAGCCGGACTGTAGCTTAGACATTATAAACAAAAATGTTTACTAAGTATCCGGATACGATGTATACATACCAATTTTCTTGGAGGTCACATTTCATGTCGTCTAATCATCAAAGTATTTTCAGTCCGCGTTATTTTGCACTAACCATAGGGATTATTTTATCAGTGATGGCCGTTGGATTCGAAGGTCTATCCGTCACCACCATTGCTCCTTCGATTGCTGGAGACTTGAACGGCCTTAGCCTGTTCGGATGGATATTCAGTACCTATCTGCTTGCGCAGATTATCGGAACGCTGGTCGTCGGTCGAATCATTGATAAAAGAGGACCTGCAGCACCGTTCACTTTTGCACTTCTGTTATTTATCGTAGGGCTGATCGCTGCCGCAACCGCAGGCGACATGTATACCATGATAGGATCACGGGCTCTACAGGGTTTGGGTGCCGGAGCTATGATGACTTGTGTGTATACAGCTATATCGTTAAGTTACCCGGATGAGTTGCGTGCCAAAATTCTTGGAGCATTTGGTACTGCCTATGTTCTTCCGTCCATGCTCGGTCCATATGTAGCAGGAGTTATCGCAGATCAGTGGTCCTGGCGCTTTGTTTTCTGGGGGATCTTACCTGTGCTGGTGGTTTCAGCATTGCTTAGTTTACCTGCCTTTAGGAAATTGAAAGTGCAGAAGACAGGAGGGGATAGCGGATCTTCATCCACTTGGATGGCGTTACTCTTAACGTTAGGTACAGGGATTTTCCTGGTTGGTCTAAGTAGGCTTCCGAGCATTATGGGATTTGTTTTAGTCGTGATTGGCCTAGTATTGATGATATTTCCTCTGCGTAAATTGCTACCGAAGGGAACACTTACGTTGCGCAGAGGAATGCCAGCTATTTTGGCAACACGTGGATTGTTCTTCGCTGCCTATACTAGTACACAGAATTTCCTGGTATTGGCTCTAATCGATGTGAAAGGAATTACACCTTCTCAGGCCGGATTAATTGTGGCGAGTGCTGCATTAAGTTGGTGTATCATTGCGTATCTGCAAGGACGGTGGGATGCGGCAGATCAGGGCAGTGGACGTCATATGAGAATTATTCTTGGCGTATTGTTACTTGCCATAGGGATTGCCATCGTATTTTGGGTACCTGTTGTGACCGTTACCATCGCAGTTATTGGGCAGATCATTGCAGGAGTTGGTATTGGATTGGCGCATCCGATTAGTGGTGTTGTCGCATTCTCCCAAACGGGGGAAGAAGGCGTGGGCCAAACCTCGGCAAATCTGCAATTTGCAGATTCTTTTACACCTGGTGTAGTGATTGGCATTGGTGGTTCCATACTTGTCGTGTGTCAGGCTGGCGGTATGTCACTTCAATCCGGCTTAATTGTAGCCATGGGTTTCCATCTCTTGTTGATCGTCACGAGTATCATTGCCAGTACTCGGATCTCACCACGCAGATGAATAAGAAAGTGGGTGTACAGACCATTGCTCACTGAGGATCCGAATAAACTATTTACAGCTTATCGCATCATCGGAACGAAATGGACGATCCATATTTTATGTGCTCTGTCTCAAGGCCCGAAGAGATTCGGTGAAATATTCGATAACATTCCTTCCATTTCCGAAATGATCCTCTCCAGACGTTTAAAGGGTCTTCAACATGATCATTTGGTCAAAAGAACAATACGGACACGCCCTACACAAATTATTTATGAACTTACGCCAAAAGGAGCTGCTCTTGCAGCATTCATACCCTGTCTAATGGACTGGGATACCAAATTTCAAAATGATACCACCGGGAGGAATAAAGATGATCATTGAGGTCAGTGATACAGCATCGGACAAAATCGTTGAGATCTTATCAAGTGCGGATATCCAAAATGCCTTTCTTAGAGTAGGCGTTGATGAAGGGGGATGCAGTGGTTTGTCTTATACTCTTATCGTGGATGAACAGCAGGCAGAAGAAGACATTGTGTTAAATAAAAAGCAATTTAAAATATTGGTTCACGCAAACAGTATTCCATATATTGATGGTCTTGAGATTGACTATGAAGAGAGCGGAATGTTAGGTGGATTCACCATGAATAATCCAAATGCCAAAGTTTCGTGTGGATGCGGAGCCAGTTTCAGAATGGCCAATTATCGTGGCGAAGTGAAAAAATGTGATTAATGAAGGAAGGAGTGCAGAGCAATGATCTCATTTGTAGTATCTGAACAAGCAATCGATTCATTTAAGAATGAATGGGAATTGGAAGAGGACCAATATGTAAGGATTTACGCAAAATATATCGGAGGAGGCTCCGATGCTTTTACAATTGGCATAAATGCGAGTGCTACACCGGTCGATCCCGCATTGGTTCAATCCATTGGAGGATTTCATTTCTTTGTTGAAAAAACAGATGCCTGGATCCTGGAGGATGAACTTCTCCAAATTGACTGTAATGAACATGGCATATTTTCAAGCAAAATCTCCTATTGAACATGGGGAACCCTATTCTAGACCATAATCTTACTTTTTAAACATTTAACTTTACAAAGTATAACACTTCATGTATATTCAGGAAGTAAAAAGGTTTATTTTACCATAATACCCATCAAATTATGGAGGTGTGGAAGACAAACAACAATCAGATTGGGATTTTTGATGCTCAGTACAGGGCGCCTACAATTGGGATTATGCTGGTTCTGGCAACCGTAGCTTTTGAAGGACTGGCTATCACAACGATTGCCGCGAAAATGGCACAAAGTTTAGAGGGTATTCATTTATACGGTTGGATTTTTAGCGCATTTTTGTTATCTCAGCTTATTGGAACTTTGGTTATGGGTCAGCAGATTGACAAGCGCGGCGTTTTTACATCCATGCTGATATCTTTTAGTGTTTTTGTGTTAGGAACTGTGGTCTCCGCTATTTCTTTCGATATGCACATGCTTATTGCCGGAAGAGCCCTTCAAGGTTTTGGAGCGGGGGCCCTGATCACATGTGTTTATACCTGTGTGACGTTACATTATCCAGATACACTTCGTACTCAAATCCTGGCCGCATTCTCTATGGCATTTGTCCTACCAACCTTAATCGGACCTTATGCAGCAGGCCTTATTGCTTCCTACATCTCGTGGCGATATGTTTTCTGGATCGTTCTACCCTTGATTGGAATAGCGTTGAGTCTCACATTCCGTTCTTTCCGTAATTTGCAGCTTCAGCAAGATCTGTCAGGTCCAGCGCGAGCAACTGACTCAAAGATTATGTATGCGATTCTGCTTGCGGTTGGAACGGGGCTGTTACTCACAGGACTTGGTATGATAACCGATTGGAAAGGCATAGTACTCACTTTGGCTGGATTAGTCGTCATGATCCAACCAATGCGTAAATTGCTGCCTGTGGGCACTTTTTCGGTAAAAAAAGGATTGCCTGCTACTTTGGTATCGAGGGGTCTATATGTTGCTTGTTATTTTACAACGGAAAGTTTTGTGATCTTGGCACTAACCGAAGTGAAGGGGTTATCAGCTGACCTTGCTGGCCTCATTGTAGCAGCAGGTTCTCTGAGCTGGTCCGCCGCAGCGTGGTTACAAGCCAAGCTTGATGCACGAGATCAAGGTCGGGCCCGAAAGGGTAGGGTCATGACGGGCATTGGGATTATGATCGTTGGAACTGCGCTTGTGATCCTGGCTCTTATTTTGACGGACGGTGGGATTATACTCATCCTTCTCTCACAAATGATTACAGGGTTCGGTGTTGGATTGGCCAACCCTACAACAGCAGCCATTGCTTTACAACATGCCTTGCCCAGGAAAGAGGGAGAAATGTCCGCGAATCTGCAATTTGTGGATTCCTTCTACATGGGCGTAAGCATTGGAGTTGGTGGCGCTCTGATTGCCTTGTCCGAAACGTTACAGTGGGGCATATCGACAGGTGTTTTGATCGTGTTAACACTGCAATTATTATGGGTCTTGTTAAGTTTCTTGGCATCACTACGAATTACCAAACTCGTTCATCAAGAACATCATCCAATCAACCAAGTGAAGGATAACATCTCCATGTAACGGATGACGACCGCGTCGTTAAATACATCACGAAGAACGGGGGGACTAATTGCATTGGGAGGTGGGTAAGATGGCACGTGTATTAGTAGTCATTACTCCAGCTGAAGGACATGTGAATCCATCGTTAGGATTAGTTACTCAGTTGATAGACAATGGTGAGGAAGTCATCTATGTGTGCACGGAGGAGTATCGTTCCCGAATTGAACAAACCGGTGCCCAGATCATTACCTATCCGTTTCCACAAGATGCCTTCTCTCATGATCCGGTGTTGAAACCCCAGGAATACAAGCATTCTTATCAGTTCATTTATATGATGGTAAGCGGTATTATCCGGAGGATCATCCCCAATGTGCTACAGGTGATCGAGGATCAAAAGTTTGATTATATGATCTTTGATTCCCTGATGGGATGGGGAGGGACTATTCTTGCAGAAAAACTGGGAATTCCTGCGGTGTGCTCGATTGCGTCCTTTGCTTTTGTGGAGCCTCTGGGATCTAGCTCAGTTCTGAATGAGACGGAGACGAAGGAGCTTTATGAGGCTACGATGAAGATCACAACGGAGTTAGCTGAAGAGCTTCAAGTGAGTATTCCAGCTATGGAAGAGATTCCGGCACATACAGGTCAGTTAAAGCTCGTGTACACCAGCCGTTATTTTCAGCCGCAGGCAGAAAAGCTGGATGATCGTTTTATTTTCACGGGTCCTTCGATCATAACACGCCAAGATGCTCCGACCTTCTCGTTTGAGTTGCTTCGTGAACGGTACCCGCAAACCGTGTACATTGCTATGGGTACGATTTTAAATAAAAATTTGGATTTCTATCAGCTTTGTTTTGAAGCATTAGGGGATCTACCCGTGAATGTTGTTTTATCTTCAGGAAAATACACGGATATGGAGCCGCTGGCTGATCAAATACCACCTAATTTTATCGTCAAGCCATACATTGCCCAGTTGGACATGCTGCAGCATACCGATGTTTTTATTACACACGCTGGAATGAACAGCACAAGTGAGGCGTTATATTATAACGTTCCAATGGTGATGATTCCATTAACATCGGATCAGCCTCTTGTCGCCAATCGGGTACAGGAGCTCGGCGCGGGTATTACTTTAAATAAACATAACCTCAGTGCAACTAATTTGAGAGAGGCATTAACAGAAGTGCTACACAATTCACTTTATAGACGGCAGGCTTACCTCATTGGTGAATCTCTAAGGCAGGCTGGCGGTTACAAGCGAGCTGCCGAAATGATCATGAGTCATATGGGTTCAGGCCGGGGGAGTTACACAATTTAAATAGTTTTCCATTCAAAGTCGCTTAATAAGCGGCTTTTTTTTGGTTTTAATAGTCTTAAGACTTGACCTACAGTTAACTCTATGTCTTATACTCGATTAGGCTTGCAAATTATATAAGGAATTGGAGATTTTATTTATTATGGCGAAGAGCACGAATTGGAATGTTTTTGGACTGGCAATACTACTAGGTTTATTTTCTACATTAGGTCCATTTACGATTGATATGTATTTACCGGCTTTTCCGGAGATTGCACAAAATATGAATACAACGGCATCACTTGTACAATTTAGCCTTACTGCCTGTTTATTAGGACTTGGTGTAGGACAACTCGTTATGGGTCCTTTGAGTGACGCGTACGGTAGACGTAGACCATTGTTGATCTGTATGGCAGCCTACATTATTTGTTCCTTGGCATGTGCTTTTGCTCCGAATATCGGACTATTGATTTTGTTTCGTTTCACGCAAGGATTTGCGGCTTCAGCTGGAATTGTCATTTCCCGTGCGATAGCTAGAGATCTATACAGTGGACATGAACTCACTAAATTTTTCTCTTTGCTGTTGCTTGTAGGGAATTTGGGGCCTTTGGCAGCACCCATCGCGGGAAGTGGGGTTCTTTCATTCACAACCTGGATTGGCGTGTTTATCTGCCTTTCATTCTTGGGAATTTTCTTATTAATCATGACAAAGTGGAGCTTAAAAGAAACACACCCTATCGAAAGACGTATAGTTCCTGACTTCAAACAGCAATTGGGTAATTACAGAATGCTTCTGCGTGACCGTAAGTTTGTAGGCTACATGCTGGCACAGGGAATTATGACAGCAGGGGTCTTTGCTTATGTGGCGGGAACACCATTTATTTACCAAAATATATATGGCGTCACACCCACTGTATTTGCTATATTATTTGCTTCGAACGGCATCAGCTTGATCATCGGATCTCAAATCGTGGGTCGACTAGCTAAACGTATCCCTGAGCAGACGCTGCTATTATCGGGACTATGGCTTGCTATAATAGCAAGTGTGGCTGCTTTGGTCGTCACCCTGGCTCATGGTCCACTTTTCGCATTGGTGATTCCATTGTTCTTCTTTGTATGCTCGATCGGCATTACGTCTACAGCGGCATTCCCACTTGCCATGGAGAGTCAAGCTAAGATGGCCGGAAGTGCAGCAGCACTGCTCGGCGTTGTTCCTTTTCTTCTGGGTGCACTGGTTGCTCCTCTGGTCGGCATCGCGGGTGAGGACACTGCCGTCCCGTTAGGACTCACTTTGTTAATGACCAGTATCATTGCCATTGTTACTTATTTCCTACTCGTTAAAAACGTCCCGCAGCATACACCTAATCATGCCCAGTCTAATGCTGACTTTTAGTATTGAAGGAACAGCTCGCCAAACATTGGCGTAAGACATGAATGAATATGAATATGATTCCATCACAAGTCGCTGCAATAGCGGCTTTTTTTGGTTTTCCGTGCTGAACCCTCAGCCTGAATTCAGGTAAGGTATTGTTAGATAATGGAGAGACTAGGTAGGAGGGGGCTGCTCACTGCTTCATTTGGTATAAGCTTAATCTCTCTTGTACAGCATTCAGGACTTCTTCCGGAATCTCCTTCACCTTGATATCTTCTCCTAGAAAAAGCAACCAATTGGTGATTTCGGTTAACTCTTCTGAGTTATGAACATTCATAAATGCCTTTAGGAGAGCCGTAGTCTGGTATGGATTTGTATAGGCAATTGAAAACTTTAAAGGATGGTATTTTTTGAATTGCGCAATTGCCTTTGGACCAAGTTCCAGAACAAGGTTGATAACTTCTTCCTGTGTATTTCGTTTGAGTTGTTCTACAATCTTTTTTGTACTCAGTCTTTTTTTCGCCGGGTATGCTTCGACATGGATGAGGTTGTCAACGGATACGATTCGTCTTTTTTCTTCCTCCAAGTCAAAACCTTCAATGATCCAATGGCCTTTTTGATGATGAAGGTGCAAGAGAACAATGGGATAGGACTTGGTTTTCTTCTCTTCTTGGACAGTGACTAACAAATAACGTTCTATAAGAAGAATTTGGATGAGTTTTTCCAAGGTAGGGTGAGGCAGGTCTGATAGATCAAGCAAGTCTGGATTATGGGGATTGGTTCCTTCAAAAAGCAATATTTGATTCAAATGTACAAGGTCATCTTGCTGATGTTCTGAGATAAGGCCCAATAACTTTTCAGCCAAAGATTGACGACTCTTCAGATAAGGAAGCTGTTGATTTCTTGTCGCCATAAAAGCAATGAATAACGCTTTGATTTCATTATCGGTAAACCGTACCGTGGGCAGGAGGGAGTTGTTCATGACAAAATAACCCCCGTCCCGCCCAACTTCAGCGACAAGTGGCATTCCCATGGCTTCAATTTCTCTGATATCTCGAATGGCTGTCGAACGAGAAATATTAAATTCTCGCATGATTTCAGAGATGGTAAAGTGTGCACGGTTATTGATATACCGCGTGATGGTATTAATGCGTTCAACTTTTTTCATTGGGCCCCCTAAACAGTATCATATTCTGACATGATTTAAGGTTATTATAAACCTATCAAGTGAAAACACAAATCAATTGAAAATTTAAAGAGGACGGTGTAAACCATGAGTAATTATCATTTCGAAGAAAAAGAGAGCTTTATCGTGTTAGGTATTGGAACGGATCTTAAGAGCGACTATACAGACTATGTTGGCATCAGCAAGGAGAAGGCGGATTTTTGGTCCACGGTGAAAGAGGATGGAAGCCTGGACAAACTAAAGTCTCTGGCAACAAACGACTACATTTTTGCCGTAAACGAAGCAGTAAATAACCAGATGATGCATTATGCTGGTGTCATGACAGCAGAAACTTTGCCAGAAGCAACGAGAGTAATCCAATTTCCTAAGGGAGAATACCTGGTTGTGAAGGGCGAAGCTGCAACGGCTGATGCGCTCAATAATATGCTTACTGGCATTGCCTTTGGTCAAGCCCTCCCCGTAGAAAAAGATTATGCCTATGTTGGCGGTCCAAATACAACAGTTGAAATGGGAGAGAAAAACGGTTTGGTATATGGTGAAATGTGGATTCCTGTTGTAAGGAACTAACGAGCAGGGGAGATTGGATAGTCGGTCGTATATCGTTTAAAGTCACGAACATAGTACTATTAAAAGCCGCTAATGTAGCGGTTTTTTTGTTGTTCATTAGGAGCATAATCATACATGAAAACAGCAGATCACTAATAAAATAAATGAAAGGAAGAATTATGGAAGGGAGCAGTCTGAGTGAATACTCGTCTCGCTGAAACAACTATTTGTGGGGAGTTCCATATAAATTCAGCAAACATAACAGAGGTTTTAACGCTGTGGTCAGCATCTTCAGCCTTAAAAGTACATGGTACAGTAAGTATTTATAATCATAAACAAAGTAATTCATCTGTCTTTTTGAACATAATACATAATGAAGGAACGTGTTCGCTTCCTGTTCTACCGGGTAACACCTGTGCTTTTAGCTGTGCCGGAATGCATCATATTGAAGTGGAGATTGAAAAGAGCTTAAACAATATTGCAAGCGGCACATTTGGAATAGATATATACTATCAAGTTCTAAATGAAGAAGAGGATGAGGAATAAATGGAAACAAAGTTGGAATAGCCCGAACCACTACTATCTCCCCACATATATTTATAGAAAGAGCATTTTTAAGGAGGTTCACAAATGGCTCAAATTGGTAATTGTAATAATACGGTTTCTCCAGCGGTGGTGAACGATGCCGTATGTACTACGATAAATTTGTCAGATACGGGAGGGACACCAACAATTATATACGAAAATTCCTCAACGTTTCTGATAAACGGAACTATTCTAATTGAGAATAACGGAGTGGGGGTTTCACCCACCGCTGCTTTGCTTATTGACGGTGTTCAAATTCCTGGTTTTGTCGTAGCCCCAGGTAGCAGTAGATCTTATACTGCACCAACAATTAATTCTATAAGTCTCATTGGAGCCGGTGCGGGAACAACAAGTATCAAAATTGCGTTCTCTTTGAATTACAGATTCTAAGTATAGGATATTCAATGTGAAAGAATCCCTTCTTTTATAGGAAGTGGATTCTTTTTTGGTTCGATGTCTAGTGATTATCATTTAATAGATTTAGTATTCCTCAAGTATGTTATCATATTCTTTGTGATGGCGGCTTCATTCGAGAACAGCTAAGTAATAAGCACTTTTTATTATTTACATAAAGTCAATGGAAGGCAGGAGATATAGCAGTATGGTCACGCTGATACTTTCGCTCGTTATGATTATAAACATATTACTCTCAGCGGTATTTTTGTTTTTTGAAAGGAGAGACATTGGTTATACTTGGGCCTGGCTCATGATATTTTACTTCATTCCTATTTTAGGTTTTATCGTTTATCTCTTTTTGGGACGTAACCTTAAAAAGAAAAATTTCTACGGACTTTCAGTTGAAGAGAGAAACTCCCTAAAGTTAATTGTCGAGAACCAGTTAGTGACATTGAAGCAGCAACGTAAGGAAAACAACCCCCTGCTCATGAAATATGCTGACTTGATTCAATTGAATCTCACATCATCCAATGCAATCCTAACCAATGACAATGAGATATTCATCTTCGATGATGGACAAGAGAAATTTGATTCATTATTTGCAGATATCAAGGAAGCCAAGAAAGAGATTAACATCCAATATTACATTATTCAACCGGATTCCTTAGGGAAGAAATTACGAGATGAATTAACTATAAAAGCTAAAGAAGGCGTAAAAGTGCGAGTTCTCTATGACGAAATTGGTTCAAAGAAACTTTCATTGAAGTTTTTCAGAGAACTGATCTCTGCCGGTGGAGAAGTAGAGGTCTTTTTCCCGTCACTGATTAGGCCATTAAATTTCCGTATGAATAATCGAAATCATCGAAAACTTTGTATTATTGATGGGGAGATTGCTTATATTGGCGGATTTAATCTGGGAAATGAGTATCTAGGCATGGATAAAAAGTTTGGATACTGGCGTGATACACATTTTAAATTGCACGGGGATGCCGTTAATCATATTCAAGGAAGGTTTATTTTGGATTGGAAACACGCCAGCAAATCCGATCAAGTAAGTTACGAACAATTCTCCTTCAACACAGCAAGGCTTGATGGTTCAAGTCCAGTTCAGATTGTGTCTAGTGGTCCTAACTCACAGGTGGAACACCTGAAGAATATGTACATCAAGCTTATAGTAAATGCCAAAAAGAGTGTGTATATTCAAACGCCTTACTTTATTCCTGACAGCACTTTTATGGATGCATGTAAAATCGCACTGCTATCCGGGGTGGATCTGCGCATTATGATTCCCAATAAGCCCGATCACCCGTTTGTATATTGGGCGACTTGGGCGTATGCTGGTGAATTGCTGGACTATGGAGCCAAGATTCTGTTGTATGATAATGGATTCTTACACGCAAAGACCATTGTAGTAGACGAAGAAGTCGCTTCAGTAGGGACGATGAATATTGATTCCCGGAGCTTTAGGTTGAATTTTGAGGTGAATGCAATTGTATATGACGAGCGAGTTGCGAAACAACTTCAAGAATTGTTTCATCAAGATAGCCAGTTAAGTACAGAACTTACTTCTGATCGTTATAGAAACAGGTCCCTTATTATCAAATTTAAAGAAGGAATATCACGTCTTCTTTCACCTATTTTATAGGTCAGCTTCACTGCCGAAGTTATACTCAACCAGGCACGATAAAACTTTCCACTGAAGTGCTTCTTAACGACTAAAGATATTAGCAAATCCTTCTTTTTACGTCAACAGTCAAAAGCTCTCTTCCAAATGGAAGAGAGCTTTCCCAATTGCACGACAGCATGTTATTAATTTAGAACGCCGCTGCCGACTATTGTAACCTTTACTTCCGGGTGAAAACGAACTTGGGCATATTCTTTATTCCAGTTTAGGCTTTTCCATAAGTCCGGGTAATGGGCAATTAAATGTCTGCCAATACCGAAGGAATCACAACCACTTTGCTGAAGTGTCTTGATAATTTGTTCTGCGTCCTGAGTCATGTCATCGGATAACTGGCTGTTCAGACGTTCAATTGTGTCTTTATCCTGAAGATGATTCATTGCATACTCAACGATCGTTACTGGAAGTTCGATACGGAGGTTCACATCAATTTGGCTATCACTTGCCACCTTTACCGCAAGTTTGCGCTTAATTTGTGCGATATTTGCTTCATAAGTGACATAGTTCCGCGGGTTGTTGGAAGGCCCTGGGTGGACCTTTTTGACAAAACGCGCTGTTTTATTCCATTTCCCACTCATAATAATGTATAGAGGAGCCTGTTCGGTCGTAAGACTCCCATTGAACCTTTGCCCATGAAACAGGGCGATTCCCCTAGCATCAATCTCCTCTCCATCCTTATATAGATAAGGCAGTGTAAAATCCTGTCCCGGATCCAGCATGGGAGGGAGAAGGGTCTCTAACGTCATTTCCGGAAAAATACATAATTCCTCCAGACTCTTAATTTTTTTGGTAATAAAATCACCAATCAATATGCTGCCAACTTTTTTTTGGTGTAACAGATCTCCGGCATCGCCATCCACAATAGCAATTTTCACATGTGATGTTGGGTAATCGGGTTCCCGATATAAGACGTCCAGGTAGGGGTAGATATCATTTTGTGCGAGTTTGTTGCCGTATAAGATCATCCCATATTTGAAAAACCGGATATCACCAGTCACTTTAGCGCGAATTCTATCTGTACTTTGACGGACGGATCTCCCGGTGCCTGAGTGGACTTCATTACCGCTGCTCCCTTGTTGACTCTCAGAATCATCGACAATTTCAAGCGTCTGTTTAATTTCACCCTCTGAGGTGATGTCAAACGCCGAAGCATTAGCCAGTCTTGCATCTTTTAAACTATCCTGATCCCAACATCCCGTCATCACCATGAGCAGGGTCAGCAGGATGAGGATTTTCCCCCGTTTACTCATATCATCTTCTCTTTTCGTTTCATTATATAAGATAGAACCAACAGGAGCAGAGGCAGGATCATGAGAAAAAAGTATGCCGATCTGTTGGCTATCGTACTAATTAACTCAAGTTTTTCCTTCTGTTGTGGCAGATACGCAATTATGCAAGAAGCAAGAACGACATAAGGCACGGCTTTTTTATGGTGTTTTTGTTTGAAGAGATAACTTATACCATAAGATGCCGTATAGTAATAGCCACATATGGCCCCAAAAATGGATATTAACCAGATAGGGAGGAACAGGAAATCGGCCCGATCCATTGTTCCGAGTGGGATAGAGCGGAGCAGATATATGACCGGTTCAGGCATTAAGTCAAGTTGCTGGGGGCTGAACGCCGTTGAACAAATGAACACGGTGAATGCATACAACACCACAACTACAGCACTTGCTAAAGCAACAGACTTGAGTTTGCCACCGCTGCTACCTTCAACCATAGGAAACACAACGAGAAAAAACTCGAATCCAAACATAGCCATTAATGTTTCGGTTGATCCACTAATGATATTGGGCCATCCTGCTTCGGTTAAAGGCAAAAGATATAACAGATTAACTTCCTTGAGTCCATAACTGATCAATACCATCATGGGCAAGACCAAAAAGGAGATGAGTACCAGTACTCGGGCAATGATTCGTAATTTTTGCCGAACCAAATAGATACTGCTGAACAAGAAGAGGGCTAATATAGCCCACCGAGGCGTATCCTGCAGCATCCAGCGGTTAATCACACTGTAGGCGTTCACCAGAACAGAAGTACCCATTAACAGGAAATATCCAACGTAGGCAATGATCAGCAACTTGCCAATCCATTTCCCCGTAATCAGCGTTACAATGTCATAAATGGATGAACTCGGGAATCTTCGCATCAAAAGCCAGCACAACAATATGACAAGTTGGATCAGGAACCCTCCAAGGAATACAGAGATCCACCCACCGCCTTTAGAGAGAAGGTGTATACGGTAAGGGAGGGACAAGATATCTACACCAATTTCAAATTTCAAAATGAGCAAGAATAATTGTCCCCGAGTAATTGTTGTTTCCTTATTCACGTTTTTTCCAACTCCTAGAGAACTTCTGCTGATTCAGCCGCTGCGGGCGGGCATCATGAGGACGCCCGCGAAGCGCCCAGATGGGAAATCGAATCCATACATCCTTCATGTCAGCTAATCGGAAAGGGGCCACTGGAGCAAAATAAGGCGATCCGAAGTTTTCCATCTTACAGAGGTGAATGGTTAGAATTACCAGACCAAATGCGATGCCGATATATCCAAAAAGCGCCGCTCCAATCATCATTGGAAAGCGGAGAATACGGACTGCCGAACTCATCTCATGCGAAGGCACCAAAAACGACGAGATAGCGGTTAGTGAAACCACAATAATCATTGTATAGGATACAAGCCCCGCACGAACGATAGCATCTCCGATAACCAAACCGCCAACGATGCCGATGGTCTGGCCCACACGGCTGGGAAGTCGGACCCCGGCTTCTCTTAATACTTCAAAGATCAGTTCAAGTAACATTGCCTCTACAAGTGCAGGAAAGGGGATGTTCTGTAATGATTTCTTGATCGTGTGTGCCAGTTCGATCGGTAAAATAGCGGAGTGAAAAGAGATGGTTGCAATATAAACAGCAGGTAATGTAAAAGCAATGACAAAACTCATCATGCGAATTAAACGTAAAAAGGAACTGACAATCCAGCGACCATGATAATCATCCGGACTTTGATAAAAAGCAAAAAACGTAACTGGAGCAATAAGAGCTGAAGGACTTCCTTCGGCAAGTATGGCGACACGTCCTTCCATCAAGTTGGCAATAACCCGGTCAGGTCTTTCTGTATTGAGCTGCTGGGGAAACAGAGAGAAGGGGTTATCCTCCATAAACTCTTCAATAAAACCTGGAGCGAGCACCATATCTGAAGATATGGACGTGATTCGCTCTTTTACTTCGTTCACTAACTCCGGATTGGCCAAGTCTTGAAGATATACAACTGCAATTTTGGTATGTGTCTTCTCGCCGACGTTAAAATATCGAACGATTAAGGATGGACTAATAATTTGTCTACGGATCAGATTCAAATTAACCGAAAGCTGCTCTACGAATCCATTATGCGGCCCTCGAATAACGCCTTCATTCTCCGGTTCGGTTGTGCTTCGGACATACATTTTCTCGGTAGAAAGAATGTAAAACTCCGGGTACCCATCGATTATGTAAAGACTTTTCCCTTGAATAAGTGAATCTATTCCACGTTGCAGATCCGTATCTTTTCGACTTTCTAAAGTCGTGAACGATGGGTAGATTTCCGAATGAGCTTGGCCATTCAGTGCTGTTAAGACATGTGTTTGAATGATCTCCTGATCTACAAGTGAATCGATATAGAGAAGCACACTCTGTACACCATTAAGTAGAAGCTGTTGTTGTTTCAAATCGTCAGTACAGTAGAGGGACTGTTCAACATAAGAAATATTCATTTTTAATTCAGAAAAAGCCTGATTGGTTGGGGTCATTGATCCACCTCTTTATAAAATGCGACATGGATTATCTTGTGCAAAATCAAGACTATTATGCAATAGGCGCTTCTTATTCAAAGAACTTATAACCAAACATTGAAAAAATAGTTGCACAAAAATCCATAATTTACAATTCAATTAGAAACTTTTTCCTAAATCTAGCGTCTAATACTATGACTTTTTGAGGGGTTATACATTACTAGAGAGTAGAAGGAGCCAAAGACAACACATGAATATGAAGAAGAAATTATCCATTTTTACCGCTTTAGCCGTTTTTCAAGCATTTGCAGTTGGTTCTGTGAGTGCGCAATCAGCACCGCAAGGTGACACCGCGTCAGTAAACACAGCCAATGTAGAATCAGTTGAGGTGTTACAGCAAGAGCAGCCGATTGCAGAGCGTGAAGTGAAGACGGAGAGCAATAACAAATCTATCAATACTCCGCCCACTGAAACCAAGGACACTCAAACCTCAACCGGCACTGAGGCAACACCTAAAACAGAGAGCGAGAAACCTGCATTGGATGGGGGAGAGACGACTACAAACGAAACGGGTGAAAAACCTGTAGTTCAAGAGGAAACCCCTGAGAAGGTTGAAACGCCAGCTACGCCTGCTCAGATAGAGCAACCATCCATTGATGGAACGTCTCCTGCAGCAGCAGGTGGGAATCTGACGTTGTACATGAATAGCAACAAAATGGAGCAGGATGGAAAAACGTATCTTGCTGGACAGCCAATGGCTGTAAAAAACGGTGTATCCTATGTTGCAATCCGTGCGCTGGTTGACCGTGTGGGATACGGCGTCAAATATGATAACAAAACCAAGGAAACCATCATTATTAGTGGTGAAGATGAACTCCGATTCAAAACTAACAGCAAGGACTATACGGTAAATGGAGAGGCCAGAACGATGAAAGGCCCTGCTTATCAGCAAAAAAGTACATTCATGGTGCCGTTAACTTCCATTACTCAAGCTCTGAACATCACCTATAAAGTGAATCAGTCGGCTAAAACGGTTGTGTTGAATCTTAATACAAAACCTGTTGCAAGCTTTACCATTTCCCAAAAGGAAATTTTTGCGGGTGATCAAGTAGACTACGTGACTTCTTCCAGTTCACCTAATGGAATGGATATCGTTGACGAACGCTGGACTGGTCGCCAGGATTCATTTGATCAAGCAGGTACATATACGATTTCATATCAAGTACAGGATTCCAATGGTCAATGGAGCGATCCCTATTCAACTACGATTGAAGTTTTGGCTCCTAATCTTCCTCCTGTAGCCATGTTCGCCACGGATAAAGAAGAGTATAAAATGGGCGAAAAAATAACATACACAGACCAAAGTACAGATGATGAAAATAATATTGTTAAAGCGGCGTGGGAGAACAATTCACTTGCGTTCTTTGAACCGGGTCCAAAAACGGTGACTCTTACGGTAACTGACAATCACGGTGCTACGAACACGTACTCCAAAGTCATCACCATAACCAATGAGACCTTATATTCATTTACCGATTTTAATTTACTCTTCACGCCGGTAGGACAGAAATTCACCTTTAACGGCGGCGAAGTGACTACGATGGAGAAAGTGCCTTATACGTACATGGATGAGCCAAGTTTGCTGATCCGCAGTAACAGTCCGGAAACTGTGAATACGGAAGGCATTGTATATAAAGAATCATCTTCGGGGCAGACCCGTTTCATGATTCACCACGTGAACAATACAGGCAAAAGAGTAAAAATGTATGTGATTGCAACCAATAACAATCTGAATCCAGCCGTATTTGAACAACAGAATATGGGCTTTGCCGGACCTACACCGTATGCTACCGTAGCTGGGAAATTGTCTATTGATAAATGGTTCAAGTCGATTCAGACTGGAGCGGATCAAAAGAAAGAGTACCTTCAACCTGGGGAAAGCAAACTGATTTTGACAGAACTTAATAAAACGCCGATGAAAGAAGGACAAGTAATCTCCCTCTATTCGGACGCTTATAGTGATTATTCCTTAGACTATAACGTTATCCTGGTGGAAGAAAATAAAGATCCTTTCGAGGCTTTGTCATTGCTACCTGTGCTGGATCGTGACGGAGTACACAACCGGGGTACGTACCCGAATGCGACTCGCATTATAAAGTACGATGAGCACGTGGGAATCAAACCTGCCCGTCTGCCACTTGGTGACAATTCAAGCGATCCCAATCTGGTAGGAACAGATCCGATGGCTTACACAGACGCATCCAATGCGGGTAATTTCGGCGTATTGTACAAAATTACGCTGACCAATGTTGCTCCGCGTACACTTATCTCCTTTAACCCTCGTGGAGGGAAGTACTCCGGAGTAGCTCTGGTGAACAATCAGTTGGTATCGATTGCCGATGGTAACGTTGCGGTTGCCAATTCAAGTGAACAAAGCGTGCTTTACCGCACCGGTTCAACTGGAGAGAGCGTAACCATTCTATTCTCTGCCGCGCCGGGAAGCAACCTGCCGGTCAATCTGCTCTTTACACCACTCCCATCGGAGAAGTAAAGGTATATAAAGTTTTATATCTAAATCAAAGGCAACCGAACAGGAATGATTCGGTTGCCTTTTTTTGCGTTGGAAGAAATCAGACTATAGTTGGGAATGAATCATCTTTGTTTAGGAGAGGTTATTTTCCAATAACATTCCCACTTGTTTTCCCATAACTTGAGGTGAATAGGGCATGTCATTAATAAACCACCATTCTACAATTCCTACATAAGCTGGTGAGATAAATTGAATAAGAAGCTCTTCATCTATTCCTTGTTTTTTTCCCTCGGACATATCCCAACCATTCTTAATATCGTCTGTGACAAAATCGAGGAACCTGCTACGGAAAAAAGGAGCTCCTTTACTAGTTAACATTGCTGAAAAGAATGAATAATGTTGTTCAAAATATAAAAACCATGTTGCACTACCCTCTAATGTATCCGTTTCAGCTTCCAATTCACACAATCTCTTTAATTCCTCAATATGCTCTTCAATAAGCTTATCCAGTAGATCGTACTTATCCAAGTAATGCAGATAGATCGTTCTACGATTAACATTAGCTTGATCAGCAATATCCTGAATCGTAATGTCATCAAAACTTTTTTCAGACATGAGTTCTATCACTGCTTTTTTGATAGCTTCTTGAGATTTCAAACTTCTTCTGTCCACTTTAAGCATGTACATCCACCTAACTTTCTTGAAAAGTAATTCACAATTTGAGTCGCGTTGTGTATTAATGCACGAATCCTGATGTTTTGTGGTTGTTGATACATTTTATTTATATATAATAATACACGAATGAGTATTAAGCCCTCAATGTGAATTTAAATTATTATAAATGATTACAGCCAAAAGGAGGAGAGTTTGGTTTCAATCATTTGAATATCATCTTGGGCGGAGTACAGCATGAGAAAGAGAATATGGAGCAACGGTGGGGGTAATAATCATGTCTAAACGAAATAATTTATTTATATTTATATTAACTTTGGGTGTCTTCGGAATCTTAAATACTGAAATGGGCGTTATTGGGATATTGCCTCAAATTGCTGAACAGTTCAATGTTAGCGTGTCTCAAGCAGGATTGCTAGTAAGTCTGTTTGCACTTGCAGTTGCGATATCGGGTCCCATTCTGCCTTTAGTGTTTTCGCGTTTTAATCGCAGAGGGGTAATGCTACTTGTACTCGGTGTGTTCGTGATTAGTAACATTTTCTCTATATTTGCAACAAACTTTACATTCGCAATAATTGCTCGTGTTATCCCGGCATTTTTACATCCCGTCTATATCTCGATCGCTCTGACAGCAGCAGCTAGTTCGGTTAGTGAGAAAGAGATTCCTAAAGCAGTGTCAAAAGTCATTATGGGCGTGTCTGCTGGCATTGTGCTAGGTGTACCCATCACAACTTTTATTGCCAGTATCGCTTCAATTGATGCTGCTATGACTTTTTTTGCTATCGTGAATGCAGTAGCATTCATTGGTGTATTGCTATTTGTTCCATCCATGCCTGTCAGAGAAAGGCTTTCATACGGATCTCAACTACGTGTATTGAAGAAAGCAATAACTTGGCAATCTATTGTTGCCGTTATATTTGTAAATGCAGCAACGGCTGGAGTGTATAGTTACTTCGCCGAATATCTTGCGACCATTACTCATATTTCTGGGAAAGGCCTCAGTCTAATGTTAGTTATATTTGGTGCAGCCAGTTTGTTTGGTAACGTATTAGGAGGAAGATTGCTTTCCAAAAATGCAATTAAGTCCGTAATGATCTATCCATTTGTATTTGGAGTAGTCTACATCTTCCTGTTCTTTATGGGCCAATTCACTGTCCCTATGTTCATTATTGTTGTTATATGGGGAGTGCTGTATGCAATCGCAAGCAATATTAGTCAGTATTGGATTACGTCAGCAGCTCCGGAAGCCCCTGAATTCGCGAATGGATTATTTCTAACATCTGGTAACCTGGGCGTAACCATTGGAACAACTGTTGGAGGGTTGTTTATATCAGGAATGGGGGTTCGGTACATTGTAGTAGGTGGACTGTTATTTTTGATATTGAGCCTGGCGTTTATCCTATTAAGAATTTATATGTATACTCCTAAAAAACAAATCTCTCATTGAGAATTTAACCTTTTGTTATCTTGGGGACACGTTAATAACGTGTCCTTGTTTTATTGAAGAATAACCACACTAAAGGTAAAGCGCACTTTTATTATGAACCATAGATATCCTTTATAAATTGAATAAAGTGAGCGGTAGCTGAGCTAAATATCCTATTCTTTTTCCAAGCGAGTACATGATTTGTTATTCGTTCAGGTTCAAAGGGAACAAAACATGTGCTATTACTTTCCCGGATTGTATATGATCCGCTTACACATATGGCATACCCCAGTTTCCGTTCTACCAACTGCATCGCATTAGTCAATAAATTATGGGAAGCAAAAATAGTAAGACGATCATTCTCCACACCAAGCCAACTTGCAATCTCATTCTGCACAATTGTCCGACGGGGTGGAATTAAGGGTAATGAAAGTATTTCTTGAATCCCAATGGTTGATTTCTGAGCAAGAGGATCATCTCGTCTCATCAGAATGCCCCACTTGTCCGGATAGGGTAATCGAACATAGTCATATTTTGCAGTTTCAATGGGTTCCAATAATATGCCAATATCGATATTTCCTCGATCAAGCTTTTCTCTAATGTCATCTCCATCTGCACTATACAGTTCATATTGTACTCTAGGATGCCGGTTAGAGAATTTCTCTACAATTTCTGCCAACGCTTTGGATACAATGGACTCCACACATCCAATAGAAACTACTCCACCAATTAAATCCTTTTGTTCTGCCAGATCTCTTTCTGTCTTGTCTAAGAGGGAAACGATCTCTTTTACCCGTTGCTGATACAAGAGACCGCTATCTGTTAGTGTAATCTGTCTTTTTCCTCGTATCAACAAACGCGTACCCAGTTCTTCTTCAAGATCCATAAGCTGCCTGCTTAGTGTTGGTTGCGTAATATGAAGGATTTCTGCTGCTTTTGTTATATTGCCTACTTTAGCCACAGTTAAAAAGTATTTTAAAACCCGAATATCCACAACTTATCATCCTTTCATAATGCATCGGATAAATCATTCACAGATGATTATACGATACATATTAGGCATGATACAAAATACACCATAGGTATTAGTAATTATACAGATAGGAATTTACAATGAATGGAGAACGTGACTTGAGAGTTATGTAGTGAATAATAGAATATGAGGTTGAAACTATGAATAAATCGAAAATGCCATTTTCGACCCCGTTGTTATTTACGGATAAAGATTTAATGAAAATATTTATTCCGTTAATTATTGAACAAATTTTAGCATCTTTGATCGGATTGTCAGATTCAATCATGGCAGCTTCTATAGGAGAGTCAGCCGTATCTGCAGTTTCTTTAGTCGAAATGATTATGTTACTGTTAATAAGTTTATTCGCAGCTTTAGCTATGGGTGGCACAGTGATTGTAGGGCAATATCTCGGAAAAAAACAGGAAAATCAGGCCAGAGAAGCCTCGAATCAATTAGTTTGGTTTGCTGGAGCAGCAGGGCTTGTTATTATGATTTTTATTTATCTCTTTAAAAGCTTTATTTTAGATATTCTCTTTGGCAATATCACCGACGAGGTATATAACTATGCCAACACTTATTTATTGATCATCGGAGCTTCTATTCCTTTTTTAGCTCTCTATAACGCTGGAGCTGCCATATTCAGAACGATGGGCAACTCCAAATTGCCTATGAAAATTATGCTGGCTATGAACATTCTGAATATAGCGGGCAATGTCTTGTTCATATATGGGTTCAATATGGGGATTGCAGGGATTGCTATTCCTACTTTAATTTCCAGGATAGGTGCTGCAGTATGCATTCTAATTCATCTAACAAATCCTAAGCAAATTCTTCATCTGAATAAAACCGTAAAGCATAAGTTTAATTCAATGATGATTAAACAGATCATGCGAATTGGTGTACCTTATGGAATAGAAAATGGAATATTCTATTTTGGACGATTGTTGATACTAAGTTTGGTATCTACATTTGGAACAGCTGCTATAGCTGCAAATTCGGTTGGCAGTACGATTACTTCATTGCAAGCTTTACCTGGAATGGCCATTGGTTTAGGTATGTCCATAGTCATTTCCAGATGTGTAGGTGCTGGAGATTTTACACAGGCTAGATACTATACGAAAAAGATACTTGGTATCATTTTTGTGGCACAGATTGTGAGTTCCGTGGTGAGTTTAGCCTTGTTCCCAAGTATACTGAGCATTTATAATTTTTCAGTAGAAGCAACGCAGTGGACTACTGAGATTGTGTGGAGCCATGCGATTGTCATGATATTGATTTGGCCTTTCGGCAATGCACTTCCATCGGTATTTCGGGCTGCTGGAGATGCAAAATACCCCATGCTAGTGAGTATGATTACTATGTTTTGCTGTAGAATTATGTTCGCTTATATCTTGGTATACCTATTTGATATGGGGATGTTTGCAACATGGATAGCTATCTATTGTGATTGGTTGATAAAAGGAGGGCTGTTCATTTGGAGGTATGTTAATGGGAAATGGACTACATTCCAAGCTACCGAGCTAAATGGCAGGAAAGCTGAATAATTAATCGAATTGCTTGAAGGAATGGCTTTAAGCATCGAAGTTCACAAAAGCGCTCCAAGCTGCGGCGCAACGAATTTAAGAAGCTACGGGCGTTTCCCGGTATTCAACCGAGGAACGCCCGTTTAGTCTTTTCTGGAATCGGTTCTGGTTATAGAACATAGTATATTCGCTCACTTGCTGCTCAACCTCCACTTGGCCGGGATTAGCTGTTGGAACGAGCCAGGCACACTTCCTTAAAATCTTATAAGAAATTCTTGATATTTCAGAAATTTATCCGAAAGGCGGGTGCTATTATACAAATACAAACAAAGACGAGGTGATGAAATGCAAGCAAAGTTGGCAGCGGACGCCATTCCCATCTCCAAAAAGCGAAAGACATGGATAAGGACGATACAAAAGCACAAAGTGATGTATGCTCTCTTATTACCAGCTTTAATTTACTTTGCGGTATTCAAATACATTCCTATGGCGGGAATCATGATTGCTTTTAAAAACTACAACCTGGCTTTGGGGCTATGGGATAGTCCATGGGTGGGATTCAAAAATTTTACGGATTTTATGAACGGCGTTTATTTCTGGGACATCATGAAAAATACGATCGTCATATCGTTGTATAAGCTATTGTTCGGTTTCTCCGCGCCCATCGTGCTTGCTTTACTCCTCAATGAAGTGTATAGCCAATGGTTTAAGAAAATCGTACAGACGATCACTTATTTACCTCATTTTCTATCATGGGTCATTGTGTATGGAATTATGGTAGCATTACTAGCCCCAGGCGATGGTCTCTTTAACATGATTTTGAAGGATTTAGGTGTTGAACCCATCTCGTTTCTAACCGAACCTGCCTGGGGCAGAATGCTGATCATCTTATCTGAAGTATGGAAGGATATTGGATGGGGGGCGATTTTGTACCTTGCCGCCTTGGCAGGAATCGATCCAAGCTTATATGAAGCGGCTCGAATGGATGGCGCATCCAAATGGAGACAGCTCTGGCATATCACGTTACCCGGTATTCGAGGAGTCATTATTCTGATGCTGATTCTTAAATTAAGCCATATCCTGGATGCGGGTTTTGACCAAATATTCATGTTTGCCAACACCTTTAACCAGGAGAAGATCGATATTATTGACACATGGGTATACCGCGAAGGGTTGGAACGTCTTAAGATTGGCTTGGCTACGGCTGTAGGATTGTTTAAAGCTGTCATCGGATTTGCTTTAGTGTTGGCAGCGAATAAGCTCGCCAAAAAATTCGATGGGCAAATCTGGTGAGGTGGTCTTTAGAATGATCCATATGACAATCGGGGAAAAAGTCTGGCAAACCGTCGTTTATGTAGTTCTTATTATATTATCCCTACTGTGCGTGCTGCCCTTTCTATATGTGGTTGCTGTCTCCGTAACACCTGAATCGGAAGTATTAAGAAGAGGGATTGTGATTATACCAGAATCCTTTACCTTTCTGGCCTATAAAGAAGTATTCATTTCTCATGGGATCTGGCAGGCGTATAAAATTACGTTGTTCCGAACGATTGTAGGGACTGCGTTAAACGTGTTTTTTACGGTAATCGCGGCCTACCCGTTATCCAAAAAATATTTGCCCGGAAGAAGTCCATTTTTACTCTTCATTGTGTTTACCATGATGTTCAGTGGGGGATTAATTCCGACTTATTTACTAATCCGCTCTTTGGGATTGTTAAACAGTCCTTGGGTATTGATTATTCCAAATCTCATTAGTGCATTTAATCTGGTGATCATCAAAGGTTTTTTTGAACAATTGCCTGGTGAAATTGAGGAATCAGCGAGGGTAGACGGTGCCAGTGAACTTCAGACGTTATGGCGGATCATTTTACCCCTTTCCTTACCCGTCCTGTCCACCATTTCCTTATTTTACGCAGTCGGGCATTGGAACAGTTATTTTGATGCTATTGTATATATCAATGATTCCAACTACATGCCACTTCAAGTGATTTTGCGCAACATTCTGCTTAACGTTGCAACTCAAAGCGCTGATTCGCTCGCCAATTCCGGGGCTGTCAGTACGTTCGCTGTGCAGATGGCTACAGTAGTTGTAACTACAGTCCCGATATTGATCGTTTATCCATTTTTGCAAAAGCATTTTACCAAAGGTGTACTCCTGGGATCCGTTAAAGGATAAAAGGTGTTCCAACCTAACTTATTACGGGGAAACCGTGATAATATACAAGCAAAGGAGAGGTCAATATGCAGCGTAAAAAGATTTCATTTGCTATTCTATCGGCAATCTTAGGACTTGGAACGCTTTTATCAGGATGTGGGGGGAATGAAGAAGTTACATCGACAACTTCGAGTAATTCGCAAGGCCAGTCTGGCCAGTTTGCAACAAAAATGAAAATCTCAATGTTTAACCAAGGCACTTTTAATGCTGCTGCTCCGGTACCTCCACGTGATGAAGATATTCAACGCCAAATGTTGGAAGAAGAGATGAACATCGACTTGGAGATGATGATTCCTCAGGCTGGGCAAGCAACAACCAAACTGAATACACTCATTGCAGGCGGGGATATTCCAGACTTGATCTTTTTGAAAAGTCGTGCTGATCTTGCGCAATATTACGACCAAGGAGTTCTTGCCGATTTGACACCGTATATGGACCAATTCCCTGAACTACAGAAACGATTTGGCACCGACTCATGGGAGGCAATGTCCTATCAAGGGAAGACCATTGGAGTTCCAGGCTATGATAATGTAAACGGTATCAGTCGAAGCTTCTTCATCCGTAACGATTGGCTCAAAAAGCTGAATATGGAGGTACCAACGACACCTGATGAGTTGTTCGAAGTTATGAAAGCCTTTACAGAGAAAGATCCGGACGGGAATGGCAAAAACGATACGTACGGATTCATCGGTGGTATGAATAAAGAAGGTAATCTGCAAACCTATGGCTTTGATAGCTTGATGTGGATGTTTGGCGTCAATCCTCCTTCAGCCGTTGAGATAAAAGATAATGAACCGGTATTTCTGTTTATCGATCCCAAAATGAAAGAGGCGCTTGCTTACATTAATAAAATGATGACAGCCAAGGTGGTTGACCCGGACTGGGTGACGATGAATTCGCCGGATCTGTTGGACCAAAAGATGTTTAAGGGTAGAGTTGGCTTCATGATCAGAGATGCTCGTAGACTGGAACCGGATTATCAACAGAAAATGAAAGAAATTAGTGGCGAGGTGCCCGAATGGATCGTTATTCCTCCGATGAAAGGTCCTTACGGGGATCAAATTGTAGAGAGAAAATCATTTCAGGGCAATTCATGGGCCATATCCGCAAAAGCGGACGAGGACAAAATCATTCGGATCTTGTCCATGTTAAATTATCTCTTTACGGATGAAGAAGCCTATCCGAACTTTGCATACGGAATTAAAGGCATCCATTGGGATGTTGTAGACGGCAAGATCAAAAATAAAACCTCCGAGTTATCGAAGGAAATGAAAGAGAAGTACCTATGGGTTGATCATTATAGAATGCCGCGCCGTGGTGATGATGCGGAGTACTTCAGTTTCCAGAATCCGAAGACAGCGGAAGCTTTCAAGGACAATCAGCAATATGTGGGGCCAACGTTGCCCGGAAATTTATTGACCCCAGACCCTAGCGATACCTTGGATGCTGACCGCACACGTTTCATTAATGAAAGCTTAGTTAAATTTATGACGGGCAAAGAGCCTCTTTCCAACTGGGACAATTTCCTTCAGACGCTGGATACCAAGTTTGACATGCAGAAATATAAGGAAACAGCAATCCAGCAATTTAAAGAAGCCGGCCTTATCAAGTAAAAATAAACGAAGAGAGAGTGGCTATTCGTAGCCCCTCTCTTTATTAGCATATGCTATTCTTAGTTTAAAACGGAACTAAAAGGAAGATGATCGATGCGAAGAAGAATCAGCTTGCCTTTAAAATTATTTTTTATCGTGTTTGCCTTTGTATTAGGCTGCATCATCTTGATAAGCCAATTGTCTTATCGCTATGTCCAAAAGGAAATAAGAACCAATGACATTTTTTACACCAATCAAATACTAGACAAGGTTGACCAGTATTTTACCGTTAATTTTTCCTCCTTCCAGACGATTCTCTTCTCAGTTGAAACATCAGTGAAAGCCAACATTAACAATACCGAAGTGATTAAAAAGCAATTAAGGGAGCTGTATGAACTCAACAGTATTTATGTCAGTAATATTTATTTGATCAAAAGCGATTTATCCATTCTGGGTGGAAGTACACCTACTCGAATATTCGATGAACCTTTATCTGAAAGAGCACCTTTATTTGATGCGGCTGAAAAAAATAGAAGGACTACCATTGTTAGTGAACCTTACAAATCGAAGTATTCCGGCTGGACCGTTACGATGGTTCGATATCTGAACGGTGCTCCGTTTCCTATGGCCATTGCGGTTGATTTGGATCTAAATGCCATTGAAGAAACCTTGTTCAAGATTAATAAACAGGAACAAATGAATCTGGCTCTGATCACTGCGTCAGGTAAGATCATTGCCGGATTTTCTGAAAATAAAGGACCTCTGAATATTCAAGATCATTCTTTTTCGATCGGAGAGACGTCAGCGGAAGAAATTCTGGATACGACGGAAACAAACCTTCAACTGTCTACCAACGATGGTATTCCGGTCTCCCTTTTAAAAAAACCAACGGAGAAATTCAACTGGACCATCATCTCGATCAACGATGAATCACGCTTAAAAGCAGCGTTGTCCAGATTGGAAACCTATTACCTCGAGCTTCTCGCTGCAGGTCTTCTTTTAAGTTTGTTCATTTCTTTTTTGGTTGCCAAATATATAAGAAAACCACTCTATACGCTCAAAACAAAAATGAAGCAGGTGGAACAAGGTATCCTTACAACAACAGTTACGATTAATCGAAACGATGAGTTTGGCGATCTTTCACGAGCATTCGATCGTATGCTTCAGCAAATTGTTGAACTGATTCGCCGAGCCGAGCTTCATAATGAACTTGAGCGGAAGCTGGAAATCCAAGTGTTACAGTCTCAAATAAACCCACATTTTCTGTATAACACACTTGGTTCAATCAGCAATGTGATACGTCTCGGACAAATAGAGAAAGTAGATGTGGTGATCGGGTCGCTCATTTCATTATTGGAGTACGGGATAGACGACGCTTCAGAGAAGGTTTCCCTACGCCAGGAATTACGCAATGTAGCAGACTATATTGAGATCCAGAACATTCGGTATAACCGAAACTTCCACTTGATTGAAAATATCGAAGCAGGACTGATGGATTTCCTAGTTTTCCGAATGCTGCTACAGCCCCTTGTGGAGAATAGTATCTTCCATGGTTATAACGGAGGGGGAATTGAGGGGCCAATTACGATTCATGCGTACAGGGAGGACAGCATCGTCATCATCGAAGTTATTGATCAAGGAGAGGGAATTCCAGCTGATAAAATAAAACATATTTTAATCTCAGAACCGAGTGAAGAGGAAGTAAAAAGGAAAAGAATCGGACTGAATAATATTCATGGGCGAATAAGACTCCACTACGGAGATCAATTCGGGCTGGATATCATTAGCATACCTAAGGAAATAACCCGTATACGCGCTGTATTCCCGGCAGAATTGCCAAAAGGAGATGCATAATGGGGAGAGACTATACCTGCTTCATTGTTGACGATGAAGACCTGATCATTCAGCGATTGGAATTGTTTTTTAATGAACTCTCTCATAGGGATCGACGATTTGTTCTGGTGGGCAAAGCGAATAATGGGCTGAATGGGATCGAGGAGATCATAAAACTTAAACCGGATATCGTCATATCCGATATTGTAATGCCGCGTATGGATGGCATCTCCATGATTGAGGAGCTCAAGGCAGAGCTCCCCCATACCCAATACATACTTCTGACCGCCTATTCATCCTTCGAATACGCTCAGCGGGCGATTCAAGCCAACGTATTGGAGTACATTGTAAAGGTTCCGCTGCGGGAAGCCGATTTGAATCGAGCGTTGGATAAGGCAGCCGGAATTTTAAATGAGTTTGAGAAAAAAGAGGCGGAGTTTCACTCATTAAACGTATCCGTGCTTGAAAATAAATACAGAGTCCGCAAGCAATTTTTTAACGAATTGATCCGAGGTGAAATTCCTTCTCATCGGGCATCGGATTTTGCCAATCGCATGCAGTTTCATTTCTTTCAAGCCAACTATTGCTGTTTCATCGTTGAAATGAATACATATGAAAGTTTCCGAAACGAATACGCGGCCGCAGATCAAAACATCTTGAAGTATGCGATAACAAATATCATCGAAGAAACGGTGATGAATGGTAGCAGTGGCGTAGCTGCGGATCTGTCCGATAATCGTTTTATTGGCTTTTTATCTTGGGAAAATAACCGCAGTGATATGGAAACAGAATATGCTTGCCTATCCTTGGGAGGGCAGATCATCTCTCATTTGCATCAATATTTGAATAAAAGGGTGTCTGTCGCTTTTGGAAGTCCACACCGAGGCTGGGAATCGATCAAACAGGCGTACACGGAAGCTAAAAATGTGAGTGAGGATTTCTATTATCATACCGAAAAAGTTGTAAAAACACCGATGCATCGGTTCCAATACCATAATGACAAAAAAGCAGATTTTCAACAGAAGCTGGCTGATTTTCTTATACGCCTGAAGAGGAAGATTTCCAAGGAAGAGCTGGACAATGCACTTGCCGATCTGTCGCAATTTGTTACGGACCATAAAATCCACAAGTCCATCATGGCGCCAATGATTAGAGATTTGTACAGAGACATTACCGTAAAATTTAAATCGGGGAATAAGATGGCCACGGAAGTTCCAGACTTCCCCATGGAATTTATGGCTTTTCAGGAGCAACTCGCCTATATTGGCGACTTCACATTCGAATACGTGCATGCGGGCCAACTATTACATCGTGCAGAAATTATGAGTGCAATGCATTATATAGAGACAAACCTGAAACAACGTTTAACGTTGGAGGCAATTGCCGAGGAAGTGAATTTAGCACCATCGTATTTTAGTAGCTTATTCAAAAAAACAATGAACGAAGGCGTGATCAGCTACATTAACCGTAAAAAAATCCATCTCGCCCTCGAGTTGTTAAACGTTCGAGATTATTCATTATTAGAATTGTGCGAGGAAGTAGGCATCGTCAATGAAGGGTACTTTTGCAAACTTTTTAAAGAATATACGGGGGATACACCTAAGCAATATCGGATAAAAATGACACGGTAGGAATTCAAATAAGGATACAAAAAAATGTATGATTTTTTCGCGAAATCCTGTAAAAAAAAAGGGGGCAAAACCATTACCATGATAGGAGCATCTAATCATGGAGGTTATCAAAATGGAGCTTATGAAATCAGATGTAACCGTCATAGGTGGAGGAATTGCCGGGATATGCGCTGCCATTGCTGCCGCACGCCAAGGTCTGCACGTTTCACTTATTAATGATCGACCGGTTCTGGGGGGAAATGCGAGCAGCGAGGTCAGAGTTCACATTAACGGGTCTGCATATCTCGGAAATAGTCCATCCTATTATGCTCGCGAAGGCGGGTTGGTGGAAGAACTCAAACTAAAGATCTTTCATTATAATCCGTTATACAACAAAAAACTTATGCTTTCACTTTCGGATACGGTCTTGCTTGACATGGTGTATGATGAGCCCAACATTTCTCTATTTCTGAATACATGTGTGCATGAAACGGGCATGGAGAACGGCAGAATTCAATGGGTGGAGGGCCTTCAATTGGCTTCCGAAAGAAAATTTCGTTTTGAAAGCCCAACCTATATCGATTGCTCCGGTGATGGAATTGTTGGATACCAAGCAGGTGCTCACTTCCGATGGGGAAGAGAGGCGAAGCTTGAATACCAGGAGGAGCTCGCTCCAGAAGTGGCAGATCATTACACGATGGGTGATACGATTCTGTTTCAAGCCCGTGACGTAAACTATTCCGTTCCTTACAAAAGGCCAGGCTTTGCGTATGATATTACGAAGCTGGAGTTTTTTGATAGTATCAGAAAAGGATTAAATCATCGATCTTTTCCAAGGAAAATCAACGGGCTTGGCGGATTGTGGTGGCTGGAATACGGCGGACATATGGATATTATCAAGAATAATGAAGACATCGCATTGGAACTGCGGAAATTGGTATACGGGATATGGGATTATATCAAAAATAGCGGTGAGTTTGATGATGTAGACAACCTTATCCTGGATTATGTATGCCCGATTCCGGGAAAGCGGGAGTCGAGACGTTTTATAGGGGAACACATGCTGTCTCAGAACGATCTTACAGAAAAGACTCATTTCGAAGATGCGGTATCCGTCGGAGGTTGGTATATGGATCTGCATGCAAATAAAGGCATCTACGATGAAGGGCCGGCTACCGCGTGGAACTTTGTGCCGGGATTGTATAATATCCCTTTTCGCAGCTTATTTTCAAGCAATATTCCTAATCTCATGTTCGCTGGCCGTAATATAAGTGCTACTCATGTGGCTTTTGGGTCTACAAGGGTGATGGCAACTTGTGGTTGTATGGGGCAGGCGGTAGGAACGGCTGCTGCGTTATGCGTAAAATATGATACAGACCCTGCGGCCATCGTCAAAGCGCATATGGGTGAGCTTCAGGCGCAGTTGCTTCGCGACGGGCAAACAATTGTAGGGCTTCAAGAGCCGTTAGATCCTTATTTCGCAGACGGATTAACGATTCGTGCCTCGTCTCAGCGAAGCTATGAACAACTTCATACAACCGAAGAGATCTCCTTGGAGAAAGCGTTATGTTTGGTCTTGCCGATTCAGACACCCGTGGTTGAAAGCGTGCAGATCAAAATCAAAAATAGATCCGAGCATTCGGAAACATTGCAAGTGAAGCTGTTTGGTGGGGATCGAAAGGAAAACTATATTCCCACCAGCGAGCTGAAGGGCTACAACTTGGTGATTTCAGCGGGTCACGATGACTGGATTACACTGGACCTCAACTGCAAGAAGCCAGAAGACGACAAAATCTACATCGTATTGGAAGGTACGGCGAGCCTTGCCGTGTATGGCAATGAAGAGAAAATGACTGGAGCGGTGAGCTTCCTTTATAGACCGGAAGAGCCATCCAGGCTGAAGAAACTTAATAAGAGCATTTGCTTCAAGGATCTGCTACCATCCCAGGATATGTATAATCCCGCGAATGTCGTCAACGGCTTCTCCAGACCTTATGGTCTGCCGAACGGCTGGATTTCGGAACGTACGGAAGGACAGGAATGGTTGGAATTTGGTTTTGCAAGCCCCAAGAATCTGGATGAAATCCATCTTGTTTTCAATTCGCAGCTGAATTTGGAGCATTTCGATGATCCAATCGAGTCGTTGATTCAAGGTTATGATGTGACTTTAACTTTGGAAGATGGAAGCGAGAGTGAAATTAAAGTCCGTGGGAATTATCTTTCGTTGAACAAACATCAGGTGTTTGCACAAGGTGTAACCCACATCCGGTTTGATTTCTGTGCAACGTATGGTTCGCCTTATTATGAAGTGTTTGCTGTAAAACTTTATGCTCCTAATAACGCTAAGTGAGGGCGGGTGAAGTCGTGATGAAGGAATTTTTCCCACGAAGAGGGCTACCTAATGTCATTCAGAAGTTGGAAAATGGAGAAACCGTGACCATCGTTTATTTCGGCGGTAGTAATACACGTTCGAAAGGATATAGGGTCATGACGGCGGATTGGCTGCGAGGGCAATATCCCCATGCCGATATCCACGCTGTGAACGCAGGCATTGATGGGACAGGATCGGACCTCGGCTGCGCCCGTTTAGAGACAGATGTGCTTCGTCATCAGCCTGATCTCGTATTTGTTGAATTCGTTGGCAACGATGGCGGAGTGCCCGAATCCAAAGCGCGGATCGAAGGCATTGTCCGACAGATTCGCAAGCGGAGCTGGTTTACCGATATCCTGTTTGTATATACGGTTAAGGAGCGGGACTTGACCTCATTTCAATCCGGCGAGTACCAGAAGGGCGCTCTTATGCAAGAGGAAGTCGCCGACTATTACGGCATTCCTTCCATTCATCTGGGCGTAGCGGTCAGTCAATTGGTTTCGGATGGAAAGCTTATTTTTACTTCAAGAGCAGACGTGTCCATCCACGGAGCCGTTATTTTCACGCATGATTCGATCCATCCGACGATTCCCAAAGGACATCAGATTTACACCGATACAATCACCCGGTCGTTTGAGAAAATCAGAGAACTTCGAGATCACGTGGGAAAAGTCGAACATCACTTGCCGCAGGACCCCTTGGTCCCGGCCAATCCTTGGGAGTATGCAACCATGTTGCCACTGGATCGTCTTACTCATTTTTCCGCAGGGTGGTCTTACATGACCTCTGATGATTTTCCTTTAGTGCGTGAGTATGATTGGTTGTTCCCCGGATTATGGCGAGCAGTTGATGCCGGAGAGGCGATCACAGTGGAGTTTGAGGGAACCCACATCGGCTTATTTGATATCGGGGGGCCGGATTCTGGCCGATTGAAGGTGTCGGTGGATGGAGGAGAACCCTTCCTTATTGATCGATTCACGCTCTACAACGATCATAATAGAAATCAATATATTTTCTTGCCGGAGCTACCAAATGGGAAACATACAGTTCTCTTCGAGATCGATCACGAGAAAACTGACAAAGCGGCCGTGTTTGAGGCAAGTGGCAATGAACGAGGTATGGAACATGTTCGGCAACATCCAGCTTGGTATGATCAAACCGTCATTCAGCTTGGAAAGTTGTTATTGGTGCAGCCGCCTTTATAATTGATAAGTCCTCTTGCAACACTTGGAAGACCTATATTCTATCTGACTGCTACTGAGCAATCAATTAGGATGTAGGTTTCTTTTTTTACTTAAAATCGTATAAGAAATTCTTAAAATGAAAGAAATATCACCGTAATCTAACATGCTAAGATAAAAACGACAGAGCGGGATTAGGCAGAAGGGAAGGTTAAGTGCTTTTTTACGATCATTAGAGCAAAAGGTAACTCATTTTTGGAAGCGTTATCATTATGAGGAGAGGCTGTGAATTGTATGGTCAAAAGGAAGCTGTTTTTCTTCATCGTTTTCATGTTGACGGTCGTAGTTCCTTCCAGCCTGATCGGAATAAGGACCGCTTATGCGGAGACCTTACCTTATCAGACGATTATCATCGATGACGGGAGTATCAAGATCAATGATGTTGTGACACCTGATGCGGGTAACGAGAACAATGGATATGCGGCTCCAAATTGGACTACAAGCACAGGGGTGAAGGGGTATGATCTTTCCAGCACCAAATATACGAGTACAGCAGGCAGAAAGATAACATGGAATCCACGCTTGGAAGAAGGAACCGCGAAAATATCGTTCTATAAGCTGGATTGGGCGGATAAGGCTGATAGCAATGTAAAAATCGAAATTGTTCATAATGGAACAACGGATGTAGTCTTTATGGATCTAAGACCCTCATCTGGCGCTCCAGCAGGGTGGGTTGATTTGGGAGAGTACTATTTTTCTGGAGTTGGTGAAGAATTCGTTCAATTGACCCGTTCTACCGGCACCACAAACACGATCCTTACACGCGCGGATGCGGTCAAGTTCGAAGGGAATATAACGCAGAAAGAGCCACATAAGACAATCATCATTGATGATTGGAGCCTCACAATTGATCAGGTCGTTACGGTTGATTCCGGCAACGCTAATAACGGATTCTCCGCTCCATATTGGAGCACAAGCGCGGGAGTGAAGGGATACAATAATTCAAGTTCCAAATTTACAGACGCTGTAGGTAGAAGCATCACCTGGAATCCACGCTTGGAAGCAGGGACGGCGAGAATATCGTTCTATAAGCTGGATTGGGCGGATAAAGCAGATAGTAATGTGAAAATTGAGATTGTTCATAACGGGATTACGGATGTTAAGTTTATGGATCTAAGACCTTCGTCAGGTCCATCGGTTGGATGGGTGGATCTGGGGGAGTATGAGTTTAGTGGTGATGATAGCGAATTTGTCAGGCTGACTCGAACACAGCCTTCTACGGGTACAATTATTACGCGGGCTGATGCAGTCAAGTTCGAGGGGAATATCCGTCAACAAGCACCACCGCTCCCCCCGCTAAGAAGCCGTACCTTAGCGAATCTCAGTTACACAGAGAAAGGCAGCATCGAAAATGCGAACTATAAGGCAACCTTCTATGAGGCAGCATGGGATGAAGGTAAATCCATCGTTCGTGACATGTTCTACAAAAACACGGAGACAGGGAACTGGCTTCCAATCAATAATGAATCGGAAAGACTTGAGGAACAATGGGTTCTATTGGACGGGAACGCGGGCAGCCGAACCAATTACTACGATACGATGAACAAACGCTGGATTACATTCGACGAGGTCCATTTTCCAGACAGCCAGACGGCGGTATTAACCGATTCTGCGCATGGCAGTGATTACGATTTTGAAGTGAACTGGTCCATGGCAGGGGATAAACCAGATGTTTCTTTTGCCTTTACGCCTCGCCGCGACGGCAATTATGTGATTGGATATCAGTCCTTCACAACAGAGGCAGTCTCGGGCATCAATGAAGTGTTAAATGGATTCCGGTCACATGCCAAAATGGTAGGTACAGTGGAATCAACAAGTTTAAGAGAGCTGAGCGCTCCGATAAGCCTGGTTGAGAAAAATGATGGTGCGGGAAATCCATTAACGTATGGCGTATTTGTACCTTCGGCAGAGCTTCCGGTTGAATTTGAACCGACGGGAGGTGTTACGAAACAACGGCTTGGCATGAGCCTGGTTAACAACGAAGGCAGCGTGCAGCCAATTCTGTATGCGCCTCAATTAGGGACTTATTCGCAAATGACCGCAGAAAACACCTATCAATTTCATATGGGGCTAATCGCTCAAAAAAGCAATCTATATGAGTCCTACGTGGATATTCTTCGCAATGAGTACGATTATTCGGCATACCGGAAAAATGTGTCAGATCAATCGCTTACTGATGCGATGTTTAATATGATCGATTTGCTTAAAGTTGAGCCACAAGGGGACGACTCTGTGAATTATGTCCCATCACCCAGCGGGTGGTGGAGCCGTGCCAAGGGTTTTATTGATATCGAAAACGAGGATAGCGTCCGAACAAGCTCAAATGCGGTTCTTTTGGGAGCTTATTATTTGACTGGAGATGACCAGCTTTACGATACGAGAGCACTACCGTCCGTCCAGTATGGCGTATCACGAAATGGTATCGGTTGGTCGCCAACGCAGAAAAAAGTATACGGTGTGCCTTCGTTATGGAAAATGGCTACTCTGCCGTTTGATGTTTCAAGTGTCACCGCTGTTCACCAGATGATGGGAACTACAGCTGGTATTGGGGCGCTGGCACAGGAAGAATACCTCGTACGTGACCCGGATCAGAAAGACCGCGGGCCTGTTATTCAACCCCTGATGATGTATCGGATGACGGGAGATGCGCAGTATTTGCAAGCTGCGAAGGATGCAGCCGACAGTTATATCACGCAACATATCGATACGCCAGCATCCGTCGATGTGAGTAAAAATGAGTTCATTTATTATTATAGCAAGCTGTGGATGGAGATCTTGGAGCTATATGAGGAAACTCAGGATCCCAAATACTTGGATGCCGCCTATAAGGAAGCCAAACGCTATGCAACAATGTTTGTTGCTCGTCCAGTTCCTGAAGGTAACGTTACGATTCCTCAGCCGGAGACATATAATTACGCCGAGTCGTTCCATTGGCCGGAAAGTGGTAAATTTCAATATCCAAGACTCAAGCTTCCCGAAGATATTGCCGGAGGTGTTCAAGCGGAGCGTTGGCTTGTTTCACCGAGCGGATTGACGTTTGAAGCAGGAAGTACAACCGGTTATTATCGGATGAATGCTCAGGAAGCTCCGTTCATGCTGAGATTGTCGCTCTATACAGGGGATGAACTGCTGCAGGATATTGCTCATAATGCGGTTATTGGACGATATTCCAGTTATCCAGGTTATTATTATAAAGGCTTCGCCGTTAGCCAACTTGAACCGGACTTTCCTCTGGAAGGCCCAAGCGGGGCTACATCCATCTATTATCACCATATTCCGGGGCAACTCGGGCAAACGATGGATTATTTGATCAGCGAACAATCATTGAAATCAAACGGGAGCATTACGTTTCCTTCCGTATTTGAAACGAATTTTTTATGGTTCAAATATCACCTTTATGGGAATAAACCAGGTCAATTTTATGGTAACTCCGACGTTTGGCTTTGGATGCCCAAGGGGATTATTAAGACCAACCATCCTCAATTGAATTGGATAACGGGTGAGAGCGGGGATAAATTCTACATCGGATTAAGCAATGCATCGTCTGAAGAAGTTCAGACTCCGATTGAATTGAATGAACAGATCATTGGATTCAACCCGGCACAGGATTATACCGTAACGATCATCCGCGACAATGGCACACCAGAGCAAACGGTAATGAGTGGCGGAATCATTCAAACCACGGTTTCAGGCAAGGGCATCACCGCGATCATTGTAGAAGGACTTAACATTAATGTGCCGCTGCATCAGGTTAGAACGGCTGATACATCGGGTGCAAGCTATTTCTTTGATACCCACAGTCCAATTGATGCGGTTAAAGGCATGCTGATGGTTAAGCCCGACGAAACGGTTTATGATGCTTATGTGCAGGCCAAAACGACAAAACCAGCGACAATCCATTATTCCTTGGATGGCGGGGCCACGTACACGACCATCCCAGATACGATATACCCGATGGAATGGTCGATACGAGTGAATGATTTATCCCAAACTTTCACGTATTACGTGGAATCGGAGGGGAAACAGACCCGCAAGCGGACACTTTATCTGCCGGATCAGGTTTCGGAAACTCCAGTCCAACCCGATGGGCAGGATAGTTCAACCATCATCGTGGATAATACGGAGGCGGAGACAGAAGGCGTCTGGATAAGGGATACGACAGCTAACGATTATTATTATGATAACTATGTGTATGCCAAATCTACGACCGGCACAGCAACAAGCAAAATGAGATGGCGGCCTGAGCTGCCGGAAAGTGTCACTTACAGTGTGTATTACAAGATTCCGCAAATCACGGCTGCGAGTGAAAATTGGGCAACAAATGCCTCATTTACCGTTTATTATAGCGGAGGCTCCGAGACGGTGACAGTTGATGAGACAACAGCGAATGGTACTTGGGTGCACCTGGGGGATTATCCTTTTGTTGCAGGCGATAGCGGGTACGTGGAATTAACCAATAAGGCCAACAAGTCCAGAGTCGTTGCCGATGCAATCATGTGGGTGGACCCAAACAGGATACCGCAATTGGAGTCTGCTGTGATCCTGTCCGATCGGAACGAGCTGCAGATGACTCAAACCGCACAACTGAGCGTAACCGGCTATTTGGATAACGGTTTGATCGGTGATCTAACACATGCCGATGTACAGTATTTCGTTGATCGTACGGATCTGGCTGAAGTGAATAGCAGTGGGGTGTTGACCCTTCTTAATCTCGATGGGAACACGGATCACATTGAGGTATGGGCTACGGTCACGATTGACGGTGTGACCTTAACCACAGCACCTTTGAATATCACGATCAGGGACCTAACGGTTATCGTGGACAGTACAAATACAACAGGGTTATACACGACAGAAGGGTCGTGGAGCCAAAGCAATTTAGCCGGATACAAAATTGGGGTTAAATCCCGCTATTCAACAGTTCAAGGATCATCAGCAACGTGGAAAGGCGAGTTTCCAGAGGGGAAATATACGGTCTCGATCTACAAACTTGTCCATACGACAGCAAACGATAACAATGTCAAAGTGGAAGTGAAACATAAAACGGGTACCGAGGTCACCTATATCGATGCAACGGCCGGCTCATCGGGTTGGGTTAATTTGGGAACGTTCGACTTTACGGGTGACGGTAGCGAGTATGTCCGGTTAACCAGAGTTTCGCCTACCACGGTAGACCCGCCAACGCTTCCTGCGGATATGATCTATACGAGGGTTGACGCAGTTATGTTCGAACGGCATTCCGATGATTCGGAGCAGCTTGCCAATGAGCCGCCAGTTGAATCGACACTTTCTGAATAAGGGCAGTGATTTATGAATGGAAGTGGAACAACGGTAAGTGATGTTATACAAATTATTGTAAAATAACATAAAGAGCCGAGTGGATCAAAACGATCCATTTGGCTCTTTGTGTCCAAGTGCAAGAAAGTGTGGTTACAAGGGAAGGCAGTCGGCCACCTTCCTCTTACCACCCATTAATCACTTAAGTTTGCCAAATCCAACTTTTTTGGATGCTCGTAAAAAAATTGCCGCGTTCAGATTATGTTTCGTCACACTCAAAACGTTTCTCTAGACCCACACAAATCTTCAATGGTACCATCATACACGTGCTTGAATTGAAGATTGCAGGAGGATATCATGTGGATCAACTTAAATACGATAATTTAAAGCTGGGGGAGCGCGGAGCTATCATCAGCATTATCGCCTACATATGTTTGACCGTATTAAAACTGATCGTTGGCAGTATGGCCGGATCAGAAGCGCTCAAGGCGGATGGATTAAACAATGCCACCGATATTGTGGCCTCAATAGCTGTACTGATCGGTTTGAAGCTTGCCCAACGCCCAGCCGACACAGATCATACATATGGTCACTGGAGAGCAGAGACCGTTGCGTCACTTGTTGCTTCTTTCATTATGATGGCAGTAGGTTTACAAGTACTGTTTCAAGCCATTGGTTCTGTGTTTCAGGGTAAACATGAATCTCCGGATATCATCGCTGGGTACACAGGCATTTTCTGCGCAGTTATCATGTATCTGGTCTATCGCTATAACAAGAGACTTGCTACTCGTATTAAAAGTCAGGCAGTCATGGCTGCAGCTCGAGATAATATCTCCGATGCCTGGGTGAGCACCGGTACGGTCATTGGGATCGTGGGTTCCCAGTTCGGCCTCCCATGGCTGGACCCTGTAACGGCTGTCATCGTAGGTTTCCTGATCTGCAAGACCGCTTGGGACATTTTCAAGGAAGCCACACATCATCTGACGGATGGTTTTGATGTTGAACTGATTCAGGAGTACAAAAAAACGATTGCCGGAATTGACAGCGTAGAGACAGTTAAAGACGTGAGAGCGCGGAACTATGGCAATAACGTTGTAGTGGATGTTGTCATAACAGTTGATGCTGAGCTGGATCTTCAACAAGCACACGATATCTGTACAGACGTAGAGAACGAGTTAATGGAGGAACATGACGTATACACCGTTCACGTTCATGTGGAACCTGATACGTTGGAAGAGTGCATTTGATAGCAAGTTTATATAAGAGAGACTCAGCAAAGGAAAAAAACCAGTGAGCTTTACTCATTCACTGGTTTTTTGCTGATTTCAATTGTTCATCACTAAAAGAATACGCGCGTTATTTATCCCATACATGACTATCTCGGCAAATTGTAGGTAATCAGATTGTTATATTTATCCGCATGTTTCTGTTCGTCCAGGATGATTCCCCACACCGTGTCTTTATATATGCCATAAGGGAGACCAAACCATATTTTTCTATACTTTTCCACGGCGGCCAATTCACCCTGAAACGCCTTTTGCAGTCCGGCAAGATAAGAGGTGACCGTCTCAACCGGCTCACTGCTTACGCCCGTAATCTCCTGACCTGTCAGATCCTTGTACATGTGGCGGAACATTTGATTATGTCCGCGTTCATCATTGCGGATGCTCGTGATGATGGCAGCCTGATTGGCATCAGGTGACATCTGAATCAGTGAATCATAGAATATCTCATCATTTCTTTCTCCTTGAACAGCCGTTTTGATTAATTCAAGTGCTTCGGCTGATGATGTTGCCCATACCGGAGTAAAAGTGTACCTGTAACCATACGGATATGCCACATACATTACGAATCCCTCCAAGACAAATATGAGTTAAGATATGCACGTATGCCCATCAGCGTTAACCCATATCATCTGCCCTGCCTTATTAGTGGAAAGCTTCAGTAAAACTTCACTTGGTATACCTCAATATTTTACTGTAACCATAAGCAAGAACAAATGGCAGGAGGTATGACAAAAAGGTCCAAAGAATGTTCCATCCATTAAAATAAATGACATGCCCCATTATTTTGGCAACCCATTCGATTAATGTCAGCGACAATGATGCAACAAGAATCGCCAACCATGGCTTGGCGCCTTTTTCTGAAATCATATACATCATCAGGCAACCAGCGATCGGATAGACTCCAAGATCCATTGGAAGAGCAGCCAAGGATTGATTATGAGTATTCGGCAGAATATTCCAGAAGTAATTAAACCCGATATTGTTGATGGATGCTGAAATAGCCACACCAAGTGGATAATATAGAATAAGGATTGTAAAGTTCCGACGCAGAATCCATACACCCAATATAATGGGAATGACCATACCCAACAGAATGTTTCCTAACATGCCATTTTCCTCCAAAGCTTTGTTACTTCTGTAGTTTCACTATAAGCCGCATCAGCATTTATCGGATTTTTCTCACTTCAATACAAGTGGTGTTGTATAAGGTAACCAACTCCATGGGATATAATGCATATTAGCAAATTCGGAATAGGCGTACGCCTTACTCGAAGTGAATGGACAAGTTTCGGTCATGAAAAAAGAAAAGTATAGAACGGCTACGGTTAAGGATGTTCATAAAAAGGTAGAGTGGCATATCAATAAGGATTTTATGAAAAAAATCCCTTCTCTTCGGATGAAAGAAGAGAAGGGATGATCCTAAACTATTGAATTATTGTCGAATTATTGGTGCTTGCTGAGAATATCAAATATGATCTTGGCATTATCTGTGTTGTCGATCAAACCGGCGAAGCGATGACTTGCCGGACCGTAGGCATAGACCGGAACATCTTCACCTGTATGTCCACCTGTTGTCCAGCCGGTAAATGAACGGTTATCAATAATCGCTTCAATAGCATTATCAATCTTTGTTACATCCGCAGTTTGGGCTGCTTCTTTCACCGATTGAATCTCTTCAGGTTTCAACTCCAGTTTCAGATAACTTTTCAGTGTTTCTTCAACCGAAGCACCTTTTGCAATTTGTGCTGCCATGAAGTCAGGTGTACGCAGTGCAGCTTTGATCGGGTCTACGAAGAAGTTGTACTCTCCGTCTTTTCCAAGCGTAAGTCCACCTGTGGAGTGGTCGGCAGTAGCTACGACAAGTGTTTCACCGTCTTTTTTGGCAAAATCAATAGCTGCCTGAAATGCTGCTGCGAAATCATCCATTTCACTCATCGCACCAACGATATCATTATCATGTCCTGCCCAGTCGATCTGGCTGCCTTCGACCATTAGAAAGAATCCTTTGTCGTTCGAACTGAGGCGATCAATCGCTGTATTGGTCATCTCAGCCAATGATGGAGTTGCAGCAGTACGATCAATCAACTTGTCCAGACCTCCGTCCGCAAACAGTCCAAGAACTTGTTGATTCTTATCAGCGAGGAGAGAGGAACGATCCGTCACATAGCTGAATCCGGCCTTCTGGAACTCCTTCGTCAGGTCACGACCCTCGCGTACAAAATTGGATTTCCCTCCACCCAGAAGTACATCCACCTTATGCTTGCCATTAATCAACTCATCATAATAATCGTCCGCAATAGCATCCATATTTTTTCGACTGATATCATGGGCACCAAATGCAGCTGGTGTGGCATGAGTGATCTCCGACGTAGCCACGAGTCCGGTGGCTTTCCCGTTTTCTTTTGCCTGCTCAAGTACGGTTTTGACCTCCTTCTGCTCAGGGTCAACCGCAATGGCCGCATTGTAGGTTTTCACACCCGCCGACATGGCCGTTGCTGCGGAAGCGGAATCCGTTACATTTTGTTTATCATCATCCGGATAGGTCATTTGTGCTCCAACCAGATAAGGGTCGAATACGGTTTTATCCATGCCCTTTGTCGAAGGATCATCTTTCATATAACGGTAGGCAGAAGTATAAGAGCTCCCCATGCCATCCCCAATGAGGAAGATGATGTTCTTGATTTGTTTTTTCTCCACACTTACAGCTTGAACGGCACTTGCTTGTCCTGCAGACAAGAGAGTAGAAGCCGATACAGCCAGAGTCAGCGCTACCGCTGGTAATACTCTTTTGGATAATTTCACAATGATTCCTCCTCGTAATATCTCAACAACAAAAATGAATGCATGAATCTATATTCATTTGTTCATCATTAAGAAGATTAGCATTTATATGTAAATGAACACCAAGAACTTTGTTTACCAGAGGTAAAATAAACAAAATAAAGGGGATGTGATAATTCTTTGCAGGAGGAGCAAGTCAAACATTCCAATCAGGGCAATATATTTCCGGCGAAAAATTCACATGATCTGCAACATACGAGATTATAAAAATATACTCATTCTACTGTTTTTGAAGTATGATACAACATAAGTAGAACGCTTTCATTTTTATATTACTGTTAATATAAAATCAATTTCATTTTCAGGAGGCTCTTTACCATTGACCAAAACAACTCCAAAATATGATGGGTATCTCTTTGTACATTTTATTGGCGAACAACCAGACGGAGAGCAGGTTTATTTCTCCTATAGCGAGGATGGCCTTCACTGGAAGGATCTTAATGGCGGCTCACCTGTGCTGTTTTCAGACCTTGGAGAAAAGGGGGTACGGGACCCGTTTCTGGTTCGTTCAGTCAAGGATAATAAATTTTATCTGATTGCTACGGATCTCCGCATCGCAAGCGGCAAAGGATGGACTCATGCCGTTAATGCCGGGAGCCTTGACGTAATCGTATGGGAATCCAGCAATCTCGTAAACTGGTCATCCCCATGGAACGTTACACTAGGTGTTGAGGGCGCTGGATGTGTCTGGGCACCAGAAGCTGTGTATGATGAAATGGCAGATGAGTTTCTTGTATTCTGGGCTTCTGCGACGCAGGAACCACAGGAGCAAGAACGAAAACAAAAAATATACAGCGCTCGTACAAAAGACTTTCGTACGTTTTCTGCATCAGAAAAATACATTGAGCGGGATAATCATATTATTGATACAACGATTCTTCCTGCGGATGGCTCTTATTATCGATACTCCAAGGATGAAACAACCAAAAACATACGGGTAGAAAAAGGAGACTCTCTCGACAAAGGGGCATTTGTTACACTTCAAGCTCCGGTACTGGAGGCTATGGCAGGTGTGGAGGGACCTCAAATCTTTAAATTCAATGACCGGGAGGAATGGTGCCTGATTGTTGATCGATTTGCTGAAGGCAAGGGTTATCTTCCTCTGCTGACTACAGATCTGGGAAGTGGAGAATTCCGAATCGTCCCTGATGGTGAATTCGATATGGGAACGACTCAAAAGCGGCATGGAAGTGTCCTGCCAATCACAGCTGAGGAGTGCAGCCGGCTTCTCGCGGCTTTTGGGGATGGTCATCAGGTGCTTCCCGGACAATATGCCGATCCTGATGTCGCACAGTTTGGGGATCGTTACTATATGTATCCGACAACAGATGGTTTCGAGGGGTGGTCGGGGACACAGTTCAAAGTGTTTTCTTCTTCTGACTTGAAGCATTGGCAAGATGAAGGTGTTATCCTTGATCTGGGAACAGAGGATGTCGCCTGGGCAACCGGTAATGCCTGGGCACCGGCAATAGCCAACCGTAACGAAAAGTTCTATTTTTATTTCTGCGGCAAAATGCTGAACGGCGAGAGTGCCATCGGCGTTGCTGTAGCAGATACACCGATTGGTCCATTCCTGGCCGAGTCACAGCCTTTAATCACAATGGAGCAGTTGAAACGTCTGGGCATTACTATGGGCCAAGCTATTGATCCCTCCATCTATGTCGAAGATGATGGAAGACCGTATCTGCTATTTGGCAATGGACATGGTGCCATTGTGGAGCTTGGTGAAGACATGATAAGTGTCGTTGAGGACACAATGAGCAATCTGGCGGGCTTGCATGATTTTCGTGAGGCGGTTACCGTGCTGAAGCAGGGTGGACTATACCACTTTACGTGGTCCTGTGATGATACAGGCAGCGAAGACTATCATGTGAATTACGGTACGGCAGAGCAGTTATACGGTCCAATTACCTATCGATACCCAATCCTGAGCAAAAATGTCGAGAAGGGCATGCTGGGCACAGGGCATCACTGTATATTTAATGATTCCGAAACAGTTCAATACCGGATTGCCTATCACCGTTTTGTCACGCCACTATCCAGATTCTCCTCTGGAAAGGGTTATCACCGCGAAATATGTATGGACCCGCTTCTTTTTGGTAAGGACGGACTGATTCAGCCTGTTATACTCTAAAATAAGCAATTCAATTGAATCGCTATTTAATGAAGGCTTGATACAGCATGAATGCCTGTCAAATGTCGCTTTTAGCGGTTTTGGCAGGCATTTTTATCATCCACCTGGAACAAGCAAAGCCGTAGGGTTGAGCGAGTATGCGACTTATTGAACGCATTCAATCCAGAATACATTTGACAGGCGAATCAATAAATCGTATTATTACGATATAACGATTTAGGAGGAATACTTTTGAACACTCCCGCTTTTGACAGTAATAACATTAAACAGTTCGATGAACCAGCTAATCTGCTGAAAGCTTTGTCTCACCCCATTCGTTTATGCATTGTGCGGGGACTGATGATGAAAAAAAAATGTAATGTTTCTTATATGCAGGAATGTCTGGATCTTCCCCAATCAACAGTCTCACAACACCTCCAGAAACTTCGCAGTGCAGGTATTGTTGCTACGGAGCGGAATGGTCTTGAAGTGAACTATGTGCTTGCCGATCAACGGGTTGAACAGATTATCAAAACTTTATTTGAAAAGGATGATTGTGAATCATGAGCAAAAGAGTACTCATTGTTGGCGGTGTAGCTGGAGGTGCATCTGCAGCTGCACGCCTTCGCCGTCTGGATGAACATGCCGAGATTATTATCTTTGAGAAGGGACCCTATATCTCATTTGCCAATTGTGGTTTACCTTATTATATAGGTGGCACAATCGATGATCGAGAGCGTCTGCTGGTGCAAACGCCAAAAGGGATGGCAGATCGCTTTCGTATCGATGTCCGTACAAGAAGTGAGGTCGTAGCTATTGATTCGCAGAAGCGAGTGGTTAAGATACAATCCCAGGAGCGCGGTGCATATGAAGAAAGTTATGACGAGTTGATATTGTCACCAGGTGCAAAACCGATCATTCCCGATCTGCCGGGTAAGGACAATCCGCTAATTTATACCGTACGAAGTATTCCAGATATTGATCGGATCAAAGACCAAGTAAGTTCGTCTAACAACAAGTCTTCGATTGTCATAGGCGGTGGATTTATAGGTGTGGAAATGGCTGAGAATTTAAAGGAAGCTGGTCTGGATGTAACGCTGATTGAGGGGAACGCACAAGTACTCACACCCTATGATACCGAGTTAGCAGCCGCATTAGCACAGGAAATGGAGAATCATGGTGTAAACCTGCTGTTTTCCAAACGTGTTCAGGGATTTCATTCCCTGGAGCAGGGCATAGGGGTTGAACTTGCCGATGGTCATGTGTTGACAGCTGACATGGTTATTCTTGCGATAGGCGTAACGCCGGACACCTATTTTTTGAAAGATAGCGGCGTTTCGCTGGGTGCACGTGGACATATTATCGTAAATGAAGCCTTGGAAAGTAGTGTGCCACATATCTATGCTGTTGGAGATGCCATCGAAGTAACGGAAACCATTCATGGTACGAAGGCAACGATACCACTTGCCGGACCTGCCAACAAACAAGGCCGTATTGTTGCCGACCGTATCGCAGGGCTTCCTTCTACCTATAAAGGGACACAAGGTACGTCCATTATCAAAGTATTTGGAATGACCGCAGCTACGACAGGCAGTAATGAAAAAACACTACAGCGCCTGGGCGTGGACTATCAAACCGTTATCGTACACCCTGCTTCTCATGCATCGTATTATCCGGGTTCAAGCGCAATTACTCTTAAACTGCTGTTTACTCCTGAAGGCATAATTTTAGGCGCACAAGCAGTCGGTTATGATGGAGTGGATAAACGAATTGATGATATTGCTGTAGCCATTCATTTTGGAGGACATGTCCGGGATTTAACAGAGCTTGAACTGTGTTACGCGCCTCCTTATTCGTCTGCCAAAGATCCCGTGAATATGGCTGGATATGCAGCAGAGAATATGATTACCGGACGTGTTCAGACGTACACCTATAATCAACTGGCTGATCGTCAGCCGGGGCGGTCGATACTTCTGGATGTACGCAGTGAAATTGAGCATCAAAATGGTCATATTCCGGACTCAATCTCTATTCCAGTTGATGAGCTTCGTCAACGTTTAGATGAATTAGACCCATCCAAAGAAATTTGGCTATACTGTCAAGTCGGCTTACGTGGTTACACTGCTTCGCAAATTTTGCGTCAGCATGGTTTTAGTGTAAAAAACTTGAGTGGTGGTTATAAAACATACCGTCAAGCCCAGTTTAAGCCTGCTACATTTACTGCTGCAAAAAAAGACCGTCCTGAACCTGTGGAAAAGGAGTCTATTCCCACTGACTCAACACAGCCGCAACGTATTGATCATGAGTTGAACGTGTGCGGATTAAGTTGTCCTGGTCCGCTAATTCAGGTTAAGCAGAAAATGGATCAACTCTCGAACGGGGAAACACTTCGCGTGAAAGCTTCCGATCCAGGATTCTATGAAGATGTCAAAGCATGGGCGACAATGTCGGGTTCCACAATCTTGCAGTTGGAAAGACTGAAAGGCGGTACGATTGAGTCTGTCATTGCTAAAAATACAGCACAACCCGTATCCGATGCCCCAATCAGCGATCCTGCCAGCACGATGGTTGTTTTTAGTGGTGATCTGGACAAAGCGATCGCTTCACTCATTATTGCAAATGGGGCAGCAGCCAGTGGACGGAAAGTAACCCTATTTTTCACTTTTTGGGGATTGAGTATTATTCGCAAGCAGCAGTCGCAGAAGTTATCCAAAAATATGATCGGCCGTATGTTTGATATGATGTTACCTCGCGGGAGCCAGAAGCTTGGCATGTCTAAAATGAATATGCTTGGAGCAGGCCCGAAAATGATCCGTGGTTTGATGAAAAAACATCATGTGCCGTCGTTGGAGGAATTGATTGAGAGCGCAATTGCACAAGGAGTAGAGATCGTTGCCTGCCAAATGTCCATGGATTTAATGGGAATTCAGCGTGAAGAATTAATAGACCAAGTCAAAATTGGTGGCGTAGGTTACTATCTTGGACAAGCATCACAAGCCAATCATAATCTGTTTATTTAAAAAAATTAGTAATGCTGAGCAGGATAATTGAATGCGTACCGAGAGAATGCCACGATGAGTGGCATTTTTTTGTTCAAAAAAAATGAACGTTTCATTCAGAAACGGTTCTTTGACTTACATTTAACAGCAACATAGAGTGATGACAAGGACGGTGGTTGATTTAGCTAGGCAAATGAGAAGCATATACACCCTTGACTTTCCCCTGTACGGGAAACTATATACTCGCATTATGTTAAAAGATTGGAGATGATATGTTGTTCAAAATCAGTGCGTTTTCCAGGCTAAGTAGGGTCTCATTAAAAACACTGCGTTATTATGACCAGATTGGCATACTTAAGCCGAGAAAGGTAGATCACGATACAGGTTACCGTTACTATTCCGCAGATCAGCTTCTCGAGCTTAACCGAATCTTCATTTATAAAGAATTGGGGTTCACGTTGCCACAAATCACACAGCTGTTACAGGAGCATATTACATTGGAGAATATTCAAGGCATGTTTAAGCTAAAAAGAAGCGAAATTCAGCAGATTATCGATACGGAACAAGCCAAACTCGTCCGGATTGAGGAACGCATGCAGCTTATAGAGGAAGAGGGGCACGTCGAAACTGGACAAGAAATTCTAATCAAAGAGGAGGGTGCTCGGCAGTTTCTTTTTCAGACAGGGTGTGGGAGGGAAGAGGAGATCCCGAGTTTATTTCGTCAGTTTGATCAGTCATTAACAAAAGAAATGCGCCAACTGATTGACGGTCCTCAGGTTGTTTTGTGGAAAGAAATCGCAGGACAAGAGGAAGAGTTCGAGTTTGAAATAGGTTACTTCTTAACCTGTGATCTGCGCTCACCTCCCGACCCATTTCAACTGCGGACTCTTCCTGCCGAGCCCATGATGGCCACCATAGCTTATCGTTCCAATGCCACCTTTGCCTGTAAAGCCTGTGTTCATCTAGCTACATGGATTGAGAAGAATAACTATCAGATCAAGGAGAACGGAGCTGGTAGGGAATTATATTTACCCTTATCTCAAGAACAAGATGTACAGTTTATAGAAATACAAATTCCAATATTAAATAGATAACTGAAGAATAGATAACTGAAGAAGACGGAGTGGATTAAAGTGAAAAATAAATGGATTATATATATCTTGGCATTGGCTGTTTTTCTGATCGGAACCCTTGAATACATTATTACAGGAGTCATAGAAATGATCGCCTCAGACTTGAGCGTATCTACTTCCGAAGTGGGTTTACTGGTGACTGTATTCGCTCTGGCAGCGGCCATTATCGCTCCGATTCTCATTGCAATTACAATAAATATGGATCGCAAGAAGTTACTGTTGTCCGCCCTCAGTGTGTTTATTGCCAGCAACGGACTTATGCTTGTTGACCTTTCTTACGAAACTTTACTATGGGTGCGAATTATTCAAGGGGCTAGCGGAGGAGTGGCTACCGTAGTAGCAATGGCCGTATCGACACGACTGGTTGAAAAAGAAAAAAGGGGCAATGCCATCGGCATCATTTTGATGGGGCTAAGCAGTTCGCTAGTGCTCGGTGTCCCATTGGGCACATTTTTTAGTGAAATGTTTGGATGGAGAGTTCTATTTATATTCATTGGATTGTTAAGTGTTCTTCCATTACTTATTATCTACAAAAAGGTTCCGGCAATCAAAGAGGAAGAAAAGATCACCCTCAGAATGCAGCTCTCCATTTTGAAAAATCCACTCATTCTGACTGCCTTGCTTATTACATTATTGTATATCGGCGGCTATTCGACACTGTTCACGTATATTACGCCTTTCTTGCAAGCTACATCCACTCTTTCTATGACCGAGATAAGCGGTGTTCTGTTTCTCGCGGGAATTTGCAGCTTTGTCGGATCAAAAGTGGGCGGACAATTGGCAGATGCAAAGGGATCAAAGTTTACAATTTGTCTAGGCCTTCTGTTACAAGGCGTAACTCTTCTTTTGTTTGCTCTAGCTGGAGTTAATCTTATCATGTTAATCTTGGTTTTAATGATTTTTATGTTAGCAACGTGGAGCATATCTCCGGCCCAGCAACTATATCTGGTTACACTGGCACCTCGTAATCCCGACATTGCCCTTAGCGTAAATACGTCATTTATCCAATTTGGTTTTGCACTGGGATCTGGATTAGGTGGGATTGTGATCAGTCGTACATCTGTCCTGTACTTAAATTGGTTGGGGTTTGGAGCTGTAAGCATTGCTTTACTTCTTGCCATCTTACTATTTAAGAAATCGAGAAGCAGGACTGGAACGCCAGATCCAGTGTAATTTCAGTGATGGGTAATTCTTGCTTATGAGTAAAATAAAAAGAGGATCTCTTCAGCATTCACTGCTCAAGAGATCTTTTTGGTGTATAACAAGGTTATAACGAGAATCACGTGTGATTTGCGTATCACAATATGATAATTGATCAATCATGCTTGAGAATATGTCATTGCATCATACAGTCTAAAACCTTAACTTAAAATGACAGCAGAGAACGCTAACAACCTCGATGACGTTTATACCGATTGGATGGCTAAGGTATGTGTAAACGCGTATTGGACAGAGTGGGAATTTTTCCATAGATCTAAGTACATCCCCCTTAAAAGTGAGATTTATATCCCAAATCTGTTAAGTCAGCCGGGACACCTTCACGTCGTTTATGAAACTGTTTAGGCGAGGAACCGGTCATTTGTTTGAACTGCCTGCAAAAATGCTCGACATTACGGTAACCGCATCGATCGGCAATCTCTGCAACCGTATACAAATGATGTCTGAGATATTCTTTGGCCAAACGTATTCTGCTATGAATAACATCCTCCATACACGAGAGGCCAAACGATTTCTTGTACATCAACTGCAGGTACCCCGGGCTGACGTTTATGATCTTCGCCATTTCTGATATTGTCCAAGGATGGCTGGGACGGTTATGAATTGCCGTTCGAAGCTTCAACAGAGGATAGTGCTGAGGACTAATATCCTCTTGGACACAAGACTCAAGCAATTTATTGAACAAGGTTCGCAGCAGACAATTGATGGATGATTCCCGGTAATCGTTCTGAAAAGAATGCTCTGCAACAAGCAATTGGAACAGCTTATGACAGTATTCCGGATCATCCAGTGGGAAAGGTGTGCCTGGCGGAAGGGAGGTATCGGTTACAAACGGTTCATCACTTTCAAAACGAATCCAATCATTTATATAGCGCTCTGAACAAGCCCGATAATATATTTTTTGATACGGTTTGAAAAGTACAGCACAATGAGCCGGGTATTCCTTAAGTTGTCCATCAACCCAAAACTGGGCAGGGGTCTGTGTAATGACTAATAACCAGGCATCATGCCCTTCAGGGATATCAAAAACAAAATGATTCTGATGTACCGCGTCACATTCAACGTAAAAAATAGATGTCATGGTTCTTCCCCTTTATATTTAAGTTGTAGAAAAGAATAACCCATACACTACTTAAGCTATTTTCTATTATACGAGAGTTATCTTTATTTCATAGAACGAATGTACTATTACAATTATATGAGGAGTGTAGCTGGAATGAACAAGCAGGGGTTCAACCCATATCTTCCATCCTGGGAGTACGTACCTGATAGTGAGCCTTATGTATTCAATGAAAGAGTGTATGTGTATGGTTCACATGACCGTTTTAACGGACATGCCTTCTGTCTGAACGATTATGTATGCTGGTCTGCACCCGTGAATGACCTGGGGAATTGGAGAAATGAAGGGGCGATCTACCGAAAAACAGATGACCCGTTGAATCCGAATGGCCATATGTGCTTGTATGCACCAGATGTTACGCTGGGTCCTGATGGGCGGTATTATCTGTATTATGTGCTGGATAAGGTACCCGTTGTTTCGGTGGCTGTATGTGATGCACCTGCCGGTAAATATGAATTCTACGGTTATGTACAATATGGCGACGGCACTCGTCTGGGTGAAAGAGAAGGGGACGAGCCCCAGTTCGATCCCGGCGTGATGACTGAAGGACAGCACACTTATCTGTATACCGGCTTCTGTGCGGCCGGAGACCAATCAAGACATGGCGCGATGGCCACGATGCTAGGTCCGGATATGCTGACGATTGTGGAAGAACCCATATTCGTAGCACCGAGCGAGCCTTACAGTGAGGGCAGCGGTTATGAGGGCCATGAATTTTTTGAGGCGCCTTCCATTCGGAAGAGAGGTGATACCTACTATCTGGTGTATTCTTCTATCGTTATGCATGAATTATGTTATGCCACCAGTCGATTTCCAAATAAAGGATTTACATATCAGGGCGTCATCGTAAGCAACTGTGATCTCCATATCGACTCCTACAAACCTACTGACAAACCCATGTATTATGGAGGCAATAACCATGGCAGCATTGTGGAGATCAACGGAGACTGGTATGTCTTCTATCACCGTCATACCAATGGGGACGCATTCAACCGGCAGGGCTGTATTGAGAAGATATCTTTTGCAGAGGACGGCAGCATTCCTCAGGTGGAAATGACCTCCTCTGGTCCAAGTGGGAGACCGCTTGAAGGAAAAGGCGAGTACCCCGCATATCTTGCATGTAATCTTTTGACCAAAGATGATCAGAAGTACACTGGAGGTTTTGGAGCAGGAGCCTGGCTGGACAGCCGCTTTCCAAAGATCACCCAGGATGGTAGAGACGGTGATGAAGAAGTCGGATATATCGCCAATATGGTTGAATCCGCAACGGCAGGTTTTAAATACTTTGATTGCCGAGGAATTCGCCAGGTCTCGATCAAGGTACGGGGATATTGTCACGGGGTATTTGAGGTCAAAACCGCATGGGACGGTCCTGTCCTGGGTACAATCCCGGTACATTTCACCAATCATTGGAAACCCTATTCAGTCGAGATGACCATTCCGGATGGTATACAAGCTTTGTATTTTACGTACAGAGGTTCTGGAAGTGCAAGCCTTGCATCATTTATTTTAGCGTAATCCTCAAACACATGATCTAAGCAATCCAGACAAAACAAAGCAGCTGCTGGTCATCCAGTAGCTGTTTTGTTGACCGATCAGCCTATGCGGCTCAGATAGTTGGTTTTTTTATGATTAAACTTTTAGTCATCCGCATCGTTGGCTTCTCCGGCCTGTTGCGAATGGCTGCGATATTCGCTTGGCGCGATGCCTGTCCACCGCTTGAACTGGCGGCTGAAATGCGCATTGGTCTTATAACCCAGCATCATCGCAATATGGTCTATGTTCAAGTCGGTTTGCTTTAACAGCCGCTGCGCTTCGTTCAGAAGGGTTTCGGATAGAAACTTGCGTGGAGCGATGCCGTATACCTCCCGAAAAATACGATTAACCTGTGACGGGCTTATGCTCAGCGATTTGGCAATGTCCTGAATCCAGGTTCGATCGCTCTCCTGAATTTCCCCGTGAAGATGGATATACCTTACCGAATCCTCAATGTGCTCAGCAATCTGATGGGCAATGGTTTCTTTTCTCGACAACGTAACGGATGCTTGCTGAGATAACTGACCGACCAGGGAACCGAGCAGTTCAAACACGGCGGCGTGTACCTTCATTTGTTTGGAGGAAGATAGCGAGCTAGACAAATGCTCTGTAGCCAAACTATACAAGGTAGACAGGGAAGGGGAGAGCCCCAGAGCCAAATTCGAATTTGCCGGATAATAGATGTCTTTGCAACGGTTAAGTTCTCTGCAAAAGGATGTATCGTGTATGCTGAAATGCACAGAAAAATAAGTGAACCCCTCTGGTCCGGCTCCGGTGCAAGAGTGGGTCATACCAGGCCGGATGAACAGAAGGTCGCCAACCGACTGCCGATAAGACTGCCCGTTGACAACCATGTTCATCTGCCCGTCCATCATCCAGTGCACTTCATACATTGAATGTTCATGAGACGGATAAGTCCAGCTGGAATCTACTTTTCTTGCATGCAGCCCCAATAATTGAAAAGACATGCGAACATCGGGCAGACGCCCTAAATACACAGCATCCAAAAGCTTGGTCACAGCAAACCAACCCCCTTGTACTATTCTATATACCAACATCCTGTCATCGGATTGTCCTCGTAAATTATCTTTAGTTTAATGGATCTAACCTCATCTTAACAGAAAAAAATGCGTGAAAAGGGTAAATCGTCGGAGTGATTAGAACATCGTCATGAACCATAGCGGGTGCTATGGTAGTATTATCAACCCGATGGGGAAAAATGGAGGCAAGCTTGAATGAGAATTATTCGATTTCTGGACGGACAACAGAAGTGGCTGGCAGCCGTTACGGATGATGAACAAGCGTATCGTTTGCCACAAGCAGATTTTATGACTTTGATCTATCAAGCAAGAAAGCAGGGGATTTCTCCAGTTCAACTTGTTGAAAGCGCTTTTAAACCGTTAAACAAGTTAACTGACGATTGGACTTCCTTACATCTACTCACTCCATTGGAAGCTCCGGAAGTATGGGCCGCGGGTGTGACTTATCAGCGCAGCCGGGAAGCGCGAAATTATGAAGCAACGGAAGGCAAGCTGGATGCAAAGACCTTTTACGATAAAGTTTACGATGCCGAAAGACCGGAGATCTTTTTTAAATCTACAGCAGCCCGCACCATCGGGCCCAATGAGGCTGTCACACTTCGCAGCGATTCCAATTGGCAGATCCCGGAGCCTGAGCTGGGGTTGGTGCTTGCCGCGGATGGCAGCATTGTGGGATACATCGTTGGTAATGACATGAGCTGCCGCGATATTGAAGGGGAGAATCCGCTGTATCTACCGCAAGCAAAAATGTGGCGCAATTCCTGCTCGATAGGGCCAGCCATTCGTCTAGCGGAAACGGTGCAAAATCCATATGCGTTCAACATCGTCTGCGAAATATATCGCGAAGGTGAAATAGTTGTCAAAAGCGAGGCAAGCACAAGTGAGTTAAACCGAAAACTCGATGAGCTGGTCTCTTTTCTGGCCAGAGATAACGATCTCTTTGACGGTACGGTGTTATTAACAGGCACAAGCATCGTGCCACCCAATGATTTTACACTTGCACCCGGGGACCGCATTGAAATATCCATTAGCGATATCGGGACACTTATTAATCCAGTCATTTCAAACTAATGTACAAGGAGGATGAATGCAATGACCACATTTCAGGTAGAGCAGACATACAGCAATTACATTAACGGAGAATGGGTGAAGGCGACATCCGGTGAAACCGAACCGAGCATCAACCCGGCGAATCGGAAGGAGGTAGTTGGCTACGTACCCACCTCAGGCGTAGAGGATCTGAACCGGGCTGTTGCAGCCGCGAAGGAAGCAGCAAAAGATTGGCGGAGGTTATCGGGCGCGGAACGCGGAAACTATCTATTTCAAGCAGCCAATGTGCTGGAACGCCGGGCCGATGAAGTTGCAGAGGCGATGACCAGGGAAATGGGCAAAACACTCCCAGAAGCTAAAGGAGAGACACTGCGCGGTGTAGCAATCTTAAGGTATTACGCCGGAGAAGGCATGCGAAAAACCGGGGATGTCATTCCATCAACGGACAGCGAAGCACTGATGTTTACGACTCGCGTACCCCTTGGCGTTGTTGGGGTTATTGCTCCTTGGAATTTCCCGGTAGCCATTCCGATTTGGAAAACGGCTCCGGCCTTGATTTACGGCAATACGGTTGTGTTGAAGCCTGCTCAGGAAACTGCGGTCACTGCGGCTAAAGTAATGGAGTGTTTTGAAGAGGCGGGCATTCCGGCAGGCGTTCTTAATCTGGTATGCGGCAGAGGCTCAGTGATCGGATCTGCACTTGCTGAGCATCCGGATGTGGGCGGAATAACGTTCACAGGTTCCAATGAAGTGGGCAAACGGGTCGGCGGCGCAGCACTGGCACGTGGGGCCAAGTATCAACTTGAAATGGGTGGGAAAAACCCGATTATTATCGCGGCTGACGCTGACCTGGATTTGGCTGTGGAAGCCACGATCAGCGGTGGGTTGAAATCGACCGGGCAAAAATGTACGGCCACCAGCAAGGTCATTATTGAACGAAAAGTATACGATGCCTTCAAAGAAAAGCTGCTCTCGCAAATCCAGGAAATTCGGCTGGGTGACGGCATGTCTTCTGGAAGCTGGATGGGTCCATGTGCAAGCGAAGGACAGCTCAATACCGTGCTGAGTTATATTCAAAAAGGCCAAGATGAAGGTGCCGTTCTGCTCACTGGTGGAAAAAGAGGGGACGGTCCGGGATTAGAAGAGGGATTCTATGTGCAGCCGACCGTATTTGAAGGGGTCGAATCCCATATGTCCATCGCCCGGGAAGAAATTTTTGGCCCGGTTCTGGCCTTGATTGCGGTAGATTCCCTGGAGGAAGCCATCGAAGCGGCTAATGATAGCGATTATGGCTTGAGTGCTTCCATCTATACACAGAACGTCGGAGCCATGTTGTCTTTCATCCGGGACATGGATGCAGGACTGGTCAGAATTAATGCAGAAACAGCCGGCGTAGAGCTGCAGGCTCCGTTTGGCGGAATGAAGATGTCAAGTTCACACTCCAGAGAACAGGGGCAAGCGGCTATCGAGTTTTTCACGGCCATCAAAACGGTCTTTGTGAAGTCATAAACTGTGGGAGGCTATCATGTACGAACAGATTACGTCGATTATGGGAGAGACCGCGTCCAACTGCTTCGATATCATAGCACATGCTCCAGGGGCTGCCGGACGTCTGCCTTTAACGGATGATTTGCTGCGGAATGCTCCAAGCGGCGACTTGTTTGGCATGTCCCAGAATGTTGGAATGGGCTGGAAGCCCGGGGAATTGAACGGAAAACAATATCTGATCTTAAGTACGCAAGGTGGCATACGCAATGAAGATGGCAGCCCGGCAGCACTCGGTTACCATACGGGTCACTGGGAGGTCGGCCTGCTGATGAAGGCTGCCGCAGAAGAACTGTCAAGCCGGGGAGGAATCCCGTTTGCTGGATATGTCAGCGATCCGTGTGACGGCAGATCTCAGGGGACAACCGGCATGTTTGACTCGCTTCCGTACCGGAACGATGCCGCTATGGTATTTCGCAGACTGATTCGCTCGCTGCCAACACGTAAAGGCGTGCTTGGTGTCGCCACTTGTGACAAAGGCCTTCCAGCGATGATGCTCGCGCTTGCCGGCATGCCGCAATTGCCTGGCGTAATCGTTCCCGGTGGCGTCACACTTCCGCCTACCGATGGAGAGGACGCCGGTAAAATTCAGACCATCGGTGCACGGTACGTCAACGGGGAACTTTCTCTGGAAATGGCGTCGGATTTAGGATGCCGAGCTTGTGCTACACCGGGAGGAGGCTGTCAGTTTCTAGGTACCGCGGCTACAGCCCAGGTTGTAGCCGAGGCAATGGGTATGACAGTGCCACATGCCGCGCTTGCACCTTCCGGGCAGCCGATCTGGTTTGAAATGGCGCGCCAATCGTCACGTGCACTCATCCATATGGAGTCTCAGGGGATGAGGATGGCAGACATCGTCACGGATGCATCCATTCGCAATGCGATGACCGTCCATGCTGCGTTTGGAGGATCGACCAATCTGCTTCTTCACATACCGGCGATTGCCCATGCAGCGGGTTTAACCGTACCCACGGTACAGGACTGGATACAGGTCAACAAAAATGTTCCGCGGCTGGTTAGTGCCCTGCCAAACGGACCGATCTTTTATCCGACCATACGTGTCTTTCAGGCAGGAGGTGTACCGGAGGTCATGCTACACCTCAGACAGCTTGGTCTGTTGGATGAGTCTGTACCAACGGTTACAGGTACTTCATTGGGTCAGGTACTGGACTGGTGGGAATCGTCGGAACGCCGTCATCTCATGCGGAAGCAGTTAAAAGAGCAGGACGGCATCGATCCGGACAGTGTCATCATGAGTGTAGAACACGCTCAGCGGCTTGGAATCTCATCGACTGTAACATTTCCAACCGGGAATATCGCTCCAGAAGGTTCTGTCATCAAATCCACCTCTATTGATCCTGCTGTGCTGGATGAGCATGGCGTATACCGTCATCGTGGCAGAGCAAAGGTGTTTACCACCGAACGTGAGGCGATCCATGCGATTAAGACCGGAGGTATTCTGGCTGGCGACGTTGTTGTGCTTCTCGGGCGAGGTCCATCGGGAACCGGGATGGAGGAGACGTACCAGCTTACATCTGCGCTTAAACATTTGCCTTTTGGCAAATACGTGTCACTGATTACGGATGCCCGGTTCTCCGGTGTTTCCACCGGAGCGTGTATTGGTCATGTTGGCCCCGAAGCGCTGGCAGGCGGACCGATTGGCAAGCTGCGGAACGGAGACCTGATTGACATCGAGGTTGATCGTAACACACTGGAGGGTAGCATTAACTTTGTCGGAGAAGGAGAGCTGGCGTTTTCGCCGGAAGAAGGTGCTCTCATCCTGGCACAAAGGCCCTTCCATCCGGATATGAGACCTGATGAAGCTTTGCCGGATGATACAAAGCTCTGGGCTGCATTGCAATCGGTCAGCGGTGGGACTTGGAGAGGGAATGTATATGATGTCGAGCGGATCATAACCGCCCTGGAAGCCGGCAAAAAAGCGCTAGGCTGGTACTGATATCCACCTTTCTTATATCTGTTGTTGTACAGATCATCACTTTCATACCGGAGGTTTCTTCCATGAATAAGATCCAGAAAATGATCACCAATCCCATCCTTCCCGGTTTCCATCCCGATCCGTCCATCTGCCGAGCAGGGGAGGATTATTATATCGCTACTTCCACCTTTGAATGGTTCCCTGGTGTACGGATTCACCATTCTCGGGATCTGGTTCATTGGCGACCCATCGCTTCTCCGCTGACTCGTGTAACGCAGTTGAACATGGAGGGCAACATTAATTCCGGAGGCGTATGGGCACCCTGTCTTAGTTACGACAACGGTGTGTTTTACCTGATCTACACCGATGTTAAAAGCCGGGTAGGCGCTTTTAAAGATACCCACAATTACCTTGTGACAGCAACGGATATCGAGGGCCCTTGGTCCGATCCGGTGTATCTGAACAGCAGCGGTTTTGATCCTTCCCTGTTTCATGATGAAGACGGGCGTAAGTGGCTGGTCAATATGATATGGGATCATCGTAAGGGCAAAAATCGGTTTGCAGGCATCGTTCTTCAGGAATATTCCGTCCAGGAACATAAGCTGATCGGACCGGCCGTTAACATATTTAAGGGAACAGAATTAGGCCTGACCGAAGCACCCCACCTGTATAAACACAACGACTATTATTATCTCATTACGGCTGAAGGTGGAACCGGTTATGAGCATGCGGTTACCTCAGCACGTTCCCGTACGTTACAAGGTCCTTATGAGGTCGATCCTGCCAATCCGATCCTCACTTCATACGGCAGACCGGATTTAGCTCTGCAAAAGGCAGGCCACGGTAGTCTGGTCGAAACGCATACCGGCGAATGGTACATGGCTCATCTGGTCGGACGACCCGTTCAGCACAAATATTGCATTCTTGGACGTGAGACCGCACTTCAGCCATGTACGTGGAGTGAGGACGGCTGGCTGAGACTTGCGAGCGGTGACCGATATCCGGAGGTTCAGGTGCCTGCACCGATGAACCAGTCCCATCCGTTTGAGCCGATTGTTGAAATGGATCATTTCGATCACTTTGAGCTTCGGCATGATTGGAATACACTTCGCATTCCACCCGATTCGACTTGGCTCAGCTTGACGGAACGCCCCGGTTACTTACGCTTGCACGGCATGGAGTCGATGAGTTCAACGCACAGGCAAAGCATGATCGCACGGAGACTTCAGGCCTTGGAGTGTGAAGCCGAGACGTGTCTGGAATTTGCGCCGGACCATCCACAGCAAATGGCAGGATTGATTTTGTACTACGATACCCAGGACTATCTCTACTTACGTGTAACTTATCATGAAGAGAAAGAGCACTGCCTGGGGATTATTCAGTCCAAATACGGGGTATACGACGAACTGCTGGAGGATATTCCGCTAGATTCGGTGAGCACGCTCCGTTTAAAGGCTGTGGTGGATCAAGATCGCGCCCGCTTTTATTATTCGTTAAATAGTGATTCATCCTGGAATACAGCAGGCGAGTGGGTTGATATCACACATCTGTCCGATGAATCTCCGGAGTATATCCGGTTTACGGGAACCTATATCGGTCTTTGTGTGCAGGATCTAGGTGGAACCCGAAAACATGCCGATTTTGATTACTTTAAATATAAAGAAACAAAGCATGCAGCTGGTGTATTGGAAAACATGTGACGGTCTTTTTGGAAGGAGCAGAGGACCATGAAATGAAATTGGGTAGTATAGCAGCAGAATAGAGGAATACATGCTCACAGAAGAAATGGATGATGGGATAGTGCGGGGCGGTAAGGCTGCGTGGAATTGTGACGATTCTGCTGGGGCTGGACTTCGAGACACTTCGTACATTAACATAGATGGAGTGAGTCAATGATCGGTACAGTAATGTACCGTTTTTTTTGTGTTTAGAGAGATTGTTTTGAGATAGTACTTGATAGAGGTGATCAAGCATGAGTGATTATTCGAAAGACAAACCGTATACAAGCTCCCGATCTGATATTCAAAATGTTCTGCGTGATTCTCGTCTGCCTGCTTTGATCTGGGGTATTCTGATTTATTTTTCTGCATTGTACTCCCAGCTACCGATGTTGCCCACATGGTTTGAATTTATGATGTTTACAGCTCTCATTCTGGTTCACGTTCTGCTGCATTGGTATGCAGGATACGTTGTCGATCGAAGACCCTGGATTTATTTTGTGACACAAGGATGTATTGTCTGGGGGTGTGCGTTATTCATGCCTAATGCTCATTCTCTCATTTTTGTAAGTCTATTGACGGCTTTGGCCGGTCAGAGTATTGGCGTATACGCTCAACGGATGAAGGTGCTTCTGGTATGTACCTTTTACTGTACCTTGTTTTCTGTCTCCCTGGTTTGGCTCGGGACTACCGAGGATTTGCCATCTACAGTACCATCGCTCTTCTTCATCATGTTTTTCGTAATCGGCTATGCTGCTTTGTTCTATAAACAAGTTCGTGCCAAATTGCGGACCCAGTCGTTTTTACGTGAGTTGGAACGAGCGCACAGGAAAGTTGAGGAGCTAACGATTGCCAATGAACGTCAAAGGATGGCCCGTGATTTACATGATACCTTGGCACAAGGGCTGGCAGGTCTCATCATGCAGCTTGATGCCGTAGATGCGCATTTAGAAAATGATAATAACCACCGTGCCCACGAGATTGTTCAGTTGTCAAAAGCCCAAGCCAAGCGCACGCTTTCAGAAGCGAGAAGCGCAATTGACGACTTGCGTTCGTATTCTGCAGAGGTCATAAATATTTCTAAAGCGGTGAAGGAAGAGGCTGAACATTTCTCACAAATGACAGGGATTCGTATTGTCACTCGGTTATCGATGCCCCATCTGGTGGTGCCGAAGTTGATCTTCGAACATAGCTTACATATCATCCGAGAATGCTTGGCCAATACAGCTAAATATGCTAATGCTACGAATGTAGAAGTCGTGGTTGCTGCGCGGGAAAACGAAATCGAGCTAAGCATAACGGATGACGGAATAGGGTTCGATACCAACCTCATCGAGAAACAATGCGGTAGTTATGGTCTAATTGGCTTATATGAACGAACCCGAATTATGGGCGGGGAGATCGAAATTGAAAGCGGAAAGCAAGGAACCCAAGTTTCTGTTCGCATCCCATTACAACAGGAGGAAACCAACGTATGACAATCAAGATTCTTATCGTGGACGACCATTTCGTCGTTCGGGAGGGACTTAAGCTGATCCTGGAAACCAATCAAAGGTACGAGGTAGTTGCAGAAGCATCTAACGGTATGGAAGCGATTCGATGGGTAGATACTTACAAGCCGGACATTATTCTATTGGATCTAAACATGCCTGAAATGGGTGGCCTTGATACCATGACAGCGCTCAGAGCTAAAGGAATGGATATACCGATCATTATTTTGACTACATATAACGAGGATGAAATGATGATCCGCGGGCTGGCTTTAGGTGCTAAAGGGTATTTGCTAAAGGACACGGGAAGAGAGATGATATTTCGTTCGATTGATGCAGCGATGCGGGGAGAAACGTTGCTACTTCCGGAGATCAGCGAGAAAGTATTTGCTCACAAGACATCAGAAAAGGCGAAAGAATCATCCTCGACGAGGATATCTCTCACAGACAAAGAGCTAATCGTGCTTCAAGCAATTGCCCGTGGCTCTCGAAGTAAAGAAATCGGCTTTGATATGGGCATATCCGAACGGACTGTAAAGACTCATTTAACGAGTATCTACAATAAATTGGGTGTGGATTCGAGACCGCAGGCCGTCGCCGTCGCGGTGGAGCGTGGAATATTGCATTTATAATCTAACATTTCATAGATTTGCCCGATCGTACACTGGGGACTTGCCCTTTTGTACGATTTTTTATTTTTCTCCTCCGTTTATGATAGTTGCATGAATACAAATTGGAGGAAAAATGATGAAAAAAAGACTGACAACGATTCTGGCAACTGTTATCTCACTGACCATGCTATCCGCCTGCAGTAGCACTAGTAGCGGGACTTCCACACAGGAGGAAATTCCGAAACCTGAAAATAGCGTTGCTTCCGCACAGAATGAGTTTCCGAAACCGATGGGAAGTTATACGGTCGGGCGTACACAGATGGACTTCAAGTACACAGCATCAGACCATTCAGAAAGAGAACTGACGGCATTATTTTTCTATCCGTCCGACAGTAATGAGGGCAAGCCGACGGCAGAATATGCATTTCCGGAGTTTCATTCACTGAGGGATAAGCTTTTGGTTAGATTAGGGGGCACAGCGGGTGGTGAGCAGCTTTTTGATTCCAATTTCAAGACGTGGTCTTACGACGATCTGGCCTTGTCTGAAAAGGAAAAACAATATCCGGTTTTATTCTTTGTTCATGGCGCAGGCGCTTACCCACAGCAAGGCACTTTGTTCGCTCAAGACCTGGCAAGTGCTGGCTATATTGTGGTATCCATTGGCCATGCCGAAAGTGGTGTGTACAAACTTAAAGATGGACGAACGGTTGGGTTGTCAGAGAAATTTATGGACGAAGTAACGAAATACGGAATGGAAGCGGCCACCCTAACACCACCTGAAATTGTGACTGAGAAGCTTGAGGAAGAAGAAGCTATTGAAATTGCTCGCAAATTAACTTCGGCGCCTGAAGCAGTCAAGTTTGCAAAATATGCCGTTTTACAGAGCGAGGATATTCGATATGTTGCAGATAACTTGTACAAAATGAATACAGGTGACATGGAATCCATATTTAAAGGCAGATTACAGCTTGATCTCGGTATGGGTGTGTTCGGACATTCTTTTGGAGGAACGACAGCGGCAATTGTTAGCCGTGACGATGACCGATTTGTCGGCGCTGTAAACCTTGACGGTAATATGTTAGGTGCCTTGGATAGCGATTTTAAGAAACCTTTCATGCAGCTTAGCACCGTGCTAGCCTATAACACGAATGCATTTCTCCTTGAATCCAACAGTAAGGACACCTACTTTGCCATTATTGATAATGTAGTCCATGGTGACTTCTCCGATTCCTTGTTTACAACTACGGATAAAAAATCCAGAGGAACCCGAGACGCGATGGAACAGCGCAACATCATCACTTCTTATACAAAGGCGTTCTTTGATAAATATATGTTGAAAAAGGATACGGATATTGACAGCCTTACCTTTGACGGCGTAGAGATGATTAAGAAACCTCAAAAGCCTTAGTATTGATTTGCCTGGAGTTTTCAGAAGGGGTAACGAGAGAAGAGGGCGGACGGATTTAACCGCACGAGATTTAACTCCGAACTCTTGAAACCAAAATGGTAAAAAGACCATACGTTCGTGGAAACGTTAAGGTCTTTTTATCGTTTTGAACAATCGAAGAATTCTTAGCCTATTTGTTCAATACTCACAACCGTTCTAATGGGTGGCGAGGGTTCTAGTTGGTCAAAGCCAGCAGTGATTCTTACTCTTTGCCCTACTTCAAATGTTTCATATGTTTCTCTATCGACCAAATAATACGAAGCTTCCTGGTCTTGTGCTAGTTCTATAAAATCCTCAAGATTTCCATTCTCCAGGTCTTCCTTACTTATATTTTGTAGTACAAGAAATTTGTACTTGTCATTTTCATCTGTTTTAAATACTACAGTGCCATCGAAAACTGGATAATTCTCTTTCTCATCCTTGTTAGAACAGCCCGCAAGTATAATCATACTAATGAATATAAACAATATTATTTTTTTCATAATAACCTCCTTGATTCCCCTTGCTTTTAAGTATACCCTATATAAAAAAAGCAAATTATTACTAAAAGGTAATTCATACGAAAAAAGTATGAAACATGGCATGAGGACCCCTTTAAATAAATAGTTCCTAGAGTAGAAAAAACTAAAAAGAGGTCACGATGATGGATATCCTAAAATGGATTCAAAGCTGGTATTATGAAAACTGTGACGGAGATTGGGAGCATTCATACGGTGTGCGAATTGATACGGTGGATAATCCTGGTTGGTCTGTCGAAATCGATTTGACGGATACCTATTTAGAAGATGCGCCATTTGATTCGATTGAAGAAGAGAGAACTGAAGAAGATTGGTTCTACTGTATCGTGAGAGATGGAGTGTTTCACAGTGCAGGGGGAGCAAAAAATTTAGAAGAGATGCTTAATTGCTTCAAAAATTGGGCTTCAAGTTTGGATAGAAGTTAATAATGCACTTACCATCGGGAGTAATCTAAGGAGAGAACCAGATGTATCTAAAAGGATTCAATTTGGATTTACCGTATATTGTAGATGATGAAAATATTGAATCTATAATGAAAAAACAAAAATGTGAGTACAACGAAGCTACGAAATTAGATTATGCGTTGAATTGGAAATGGAAAAGACGCTCTTTTAGTTTGGAAACTCGCTGTATTACAGCGATGTATGAACGTCTGTTGGGGAAATACAAAACGAAAGATTGTTGGAAAGTCCTAATAGAGTGTGTAGAAAACATTACGGATGAACGTATTGTTAACGTTTCTGGTGTGTGTTCGGTACCGATCCAATTTAGTTTGAATGACTTTAGTGGAAAAAATGAGTTGGAGAAAAAAAAGGCTACGCTTCGCCTGCTAATGGAAGGCATAGAGAAACTTGCTCTAAGTAAAAATTGGGATATTGATCCGTTTAAGGAGATAGCTTTGCAAATAGAGGAGTTAGATTATGTAAATGAATGGACTTGGAAAAAAGACGTGAAGAGCCCTAATAAAAAGTACAATGCTAGAGTCATTTGTCATCATAATGTAGATAGCATGGATATATTCCTATCTATTTTACAACGTGATGATGGTACGCAAGTACATTTAGAGAAGGTCATATCAGAACAACCAGATGAATTTGCCTATGCTGAACATCTAGGTGAACTTACATGGATATCTGATTTTGAAGTTGCTTTAATTAATAAAAGAGGTACTGAAAAATTTTCTGCAACCCTAGAACATTAATTATTTTGCCTCTAGAAAACATTGTCGAATCCTCTATTAAGAAGACTATAACAAAATCTGCAGTAAAAGCAATCAAAAAGGGAACGTCGTCTGCCGCAAAGAAAATGGGATGGTCAGGAAAACAAGTTAGACTTACAGAGTAGCAAATGATGATAAGGTTTCAACTTCATTGCGAGGTGAAATCAAAAGTGATCTAAATATAATATGAGCAAGAAACACAAAAATGTAAGAGTCCTCAGGGGATACCAATGCAGCATAAACGTGGTTACAAGGTAAGAAGAGGTTACGAAAACAGTGTTTAAAATATTCAAAAACTATAAGATGTAATACAGATACGATATCAAATGAAAATGATAAAACATGATTAGGAGGAAATATGAATCAAAAAGAATTGGAATCTGTTATCAATCGCCCTGCAAATATTCGTTATGAATACTTCATCAAAAAAGTAGTAGATACAGAGGAAGTGTGGGGTCTTTATGAGAATGGATGGTCAGTTACTGAAGATGAGAAAGGCAACAAATCACTTCCATTTTGGCCTAAAAAAGAATTCGCGGAGTACTGTGCAACCGATGATTGGGAGATTTATTCAAGTGAACGTATTGATTTGTACGAATTCATAGACGAATTTCTGCCAAACTTAAAGACAGAGGGTTACAAACCATCAATATTCTTTAATAAAGTTGATTCTGCTGTACTAGATGTCGAGATACTAATTGAAGATTTGAAGGCAGAACTCGAAAGATATTAATCTCATTTGGACAAATTTAAGCTACGGACAATACCATTGTGTCATCTCCGATTGGACAATAAATAATTGTGATTTGTGAAATTGGCTATTCAATAAGGATTGCTGTGATGCATATAAGGTAACATATAGTCCCATTAGAAGTCGCTAATATAGCGACTTTTTATGTATGCATCTAATTTAATCAACTTACTCGAGATCATGATTCAAACGTGTTACCGACATAATGAAAAGAGTGAATATGCGTTTTGGTGAGTTCAATCACGTTTTTGATAAATGCCTCGCGTGACTCACGATATCCGCTTAATATCCAATTGTTCAACAGCCCAAAAAAACCGTAGGCGGTATAGTATTTGAAATAGTCCATGTTAACTGGCGAGTTGTTGATCGTCTCAAAGACAAATTGCTCCTGATAGATTTTGAGTATGGTTTGTGGAAAGCCTGTATGTAAACCAGGTAACGTATCATCGTATTGAATCAGTTCGAAGAAGTCACGGTGTTCGTAGATATAATCCACGATTTGAAAAGATTCGGCATCCAGCTTGTTTGTTGAAACCTTTTGACCGTGCCAATAGGGTTTACCTACTGCGCCCCTCAATCCTTCGAGTGTCATACTCAACAACTCTTCGGCGAGAATATATTTATCCTGGTAGTGTAAATAAAACGTGCTGCGATTATAACCCGCCTGATCAACGATGTCTTTGACAGAAACACCATGGAATCCTTTTTTCTTAATGAGCTGAATCAGAGCAGTTTTTAGGTGCTCCTTGGTTCGATTACGATGTTGAGATGTCACAATAAGTTCATTATTCATTCAAGAAAACTCCTATAAATATAGACATAGTTTTATAAAGTGTCTACGAGGTAGACACTTGGTCACATCTTAATGATTGGATTGTTACAATTTTAAGCATAGAATTAGTTTTGTAAACATCATATAGCACTATTTATATAGGCGCTATTCAAAATATTATACTGGGGGATTTATTCATGGGCAAACTTCAAGATAAAGTTGCAGTCATCACAGGAGGAGCATCCGGGATTGGTGCAGCGACAGCTCGCTTATTCGTTTCCGAAGGAGCTAAAGTGGTCTTGGTGGATCTGAATGAAGAAAAAGGCAAGGCGTTTGAGCAGGAACTGAAAGCGCTTAAAGCAGAGGCTCTTTTTATTAAAGCAAACATAACAAGTGAAGAAGAGGTTTCTGAGATTTTCAAACAAACCGTAGAAGCATTTGGTCAAGTCGATATCGTATTCAACAATGCGGGAATTGGACGTGTTCATCCGACGCATGAGCTTGATTATGCCGAATGGCGCAATACGGTCAATGTTGATCTGGACGGCGTATTCTTGGTCGCTCGTGAATCGATCCGCGAAATGCTGAAAATTGGCGGAGGCACAATCGTTAACACGGCGTCCATGTACGGATGGGTTGGTTCGCCTGGTTCAGCAGCCTACAATGCAGCTAAAGGCGGCGTTGTGAATCTGACTCGTTCACTCGCGCTCGAGTATGCTGAGCAGAATATTCGGGTGAACTCCCTTTGCCCAGGCTTTATCGATACACCGATTATCCCGGAAGAGAGCAAGCAAGCACTTTCTGCGGCAACACCGATGAAACGTCTGGGTCAAGCAGAAGAGATGGCCAAAGCCGTTCTGTTCCTAGCTAGTGACGATTCTTCATATATGACAGGAAACAGCTTGATCATAGACGGAGGATACACCGCTCAATAATTGCAGCAATTGTCGAAGCACACAAGAAAGAATATAGTTCCATTAAAAGTCGCTATTCTAGCGGCTTTTTTTATTGTATTGGTATAAGAGCAGTTCCCGAGCCAAGGACATCTAGCAAACAGCGAGTTTAGCTACTCATAATAGATGGCCTCATAAGGAAACTCTAACTTATTCAAACGATATTCTTTGGGAGACATGGACATATATTGACGAAAAACTTTGCCGAAGTAGCTGGGACTCTCAAAGCCGCAATGTTGGCCAATTTGAGAAATCGGAAGTTCCGTTGTGCGGAGTAGCCGGATTGCAACCTCAATGCGTCTGTCTTTGAGATAGGCTAACGGTGATGTTTTCTCGGATTTCTGAAATAACCTGCACAAATAGTGTTTATTGATATCGCAATGGCTGGCTAGAAGATCCAACGTCAATGGAGATGCATAATTCTCTCGAATGAACTTTTTACATTTCTCAATTGTTGTTATGGAAAGGGCACCGATATCCTTCTCCGCATCCCGACTCGTCTGTACCAGGATAAGCAACCACCGATAGACTTGCATGGACAAGCGATACTTGTCCGTAACTTTCTCTTGATGAATCAAATTGATAATTTGCCATAACTCTTGAATCAAGGGAGAGTCCGCGTTTCGTCGAATGACATGTCCCTCATTATCATGCATCATATCCCAAATTCGGTTAGCTTCATCCCCGCGAATGTTGATCCATATAAATTCCCATGGTTCGTTGTTCTCTTGTTTATAGTAATAGCAATGTTCTCCTGCGATTTTGACAAGTAGGGCATGCCCCTTCGGTAAAGGGAGCGTTTGATTGTCAATATCCAGATAACCCTGGCCATTAAGCGTGTATTGAAAAACGACGTGCCCCGGGTCCGGTCTATCATCACTTGGACAACAATATTCCTCGCTAGAAACGATCTGCCATCCAATAGAGTCCAGTGTCATGATTGATGTATCGTCATTACGAAAAGCATAAGAAACCGTATGAACCATCGTTTCATCTCCTTCCTAAAAAAGTCAATTATCTTATATAATACGTCACATTTTTTAGATTGTCTGTCTTTTTTTAGACCTGTAAGATAAATGTAAGCGGTAACATAAAAAGGAGGTGGCTGTAAATTGTGTTCATATGACAACAAGCTGGGCAGGATCGAACTGATGATTCTAAAAATGAATTTTTAGATAAGGAGGAGTTAATCGAATGATCCGAAGAACTGTTTCCATCCAGAAATCGATGTTTGTATCTTTTTTAGCACTCCTTATGGTTATTTCACTGGCTGTTCCTCCGGCACCGATGCGTGCAGAGTCATCATCAAACGGCCTGCCGGGTCGCCAAGCAGAATACCTGAACCGGAGTTTGGTTGCGGTTCTTGTAGACAACGGCGTTTTTTTAAGCTGGAGGTATTTAAACAACGACCCAGATGATATCGCTTTCAATATATATAAAAATGGAACCAAAGTGAACGCATCACCCATAAGCGATGTGACGAACTATGTGGACACCACTGGTTTCGACAGCTCGCAATATCAGATCTCCACCGTTATTGAAGGCAAAGAGCAGATGCAGCCGGAGGTTGTATCAGTCTGGCATAACGATTATCTCCCTATCCCGCTCGATAAACCGGCCGATGGCCGGACTAAGGATGGTGGAACTTACTCCTATTATGCAGGAGATGCTTCCGTAGCTGACTTGGATGGGGATGGCGAATATGAAATTGTTTTCCTGTGGAGTCCGAGCAATTCCAAGGACAATTCGCAGGCCGGTTATACCGGCAATGTCTATATCGATGCTATCAAACTGGACGGCACAAAGCTGTGGAGAATTGACCTGGGAGTCAACATCCGCGCCGGAGCGCATTATACGCAGTTAATGGTGTATGACCTCGATGGCAACGGAAGGGCTGAGGTTGTTGTCAAGACGGCGGACGGCACAAAGGATGGCCAAGGCACAGTCATTGGTGATGGCACGAAGGATTATCGCAACGACGGCGGATACATATTGTCAGGTCCAGAATATCTCACACTGTTTAACGGTGAGACTGGCGCGGCTGTATCCACTGTGAATTATGATCCGCCAAGAGGCAACGTCAACGATTGGGGTGACGGCTATGGCAACCGTGTAGATCGGTTCCTTGGCGCGATTGCTTATCTGGACGGTACGAAGCCAAGTGTCGTGATGAGCCGGGGTTATTATACCCGCACAGTGCTTGTTGCTTATGATTATGTTGGCGGGGAACTCGTCAAACGCTGGACGTTCGACACAAACGAAGCAGGATCACAATATCAATCACAAGGCAACCATAATCTAAGTGTGCTGGATGTCGACAAGGACGGCAAGGACGAAATTATGTTTGGCGCCTTGGCCATTGACGATGACGGCAGCTTGCTGTACAGCACCGGACTCGGACACGGTGATGCTATGCATGCCGGCCAGCTCAATCCGAACCGGGAGGGCTATCAGGTCGTAAGTGTGCATGAGCATTCGGATGCGGCATACGGACTGGAGATGCGCGATGCGGCAACAGGTGAAATCCTTTGGGGTGAGAAAACAGGTTTTGACACCGGTCGCGGGATGTCGGCGGACATTGATCCGAACTATCCGGGTTACGAATCATGGGCCACGACCGTTACCAACGGGCAAAGTGTCCCAGTAACCAATACTTATTCAGCTGCCGGAGAGGCTATCTACACTGTGGACGAAGGGCCCAAAACCGCCAATTTCGCCATCTGGTGGGATGGAGATCTTCAGCGGGAGCTATTGGACCATGAGTGGGATAATAGCACAGCCAAAGGAATTCCGCTCATCTATAAGTGGGATTACCAAAACAAAAAGCTGAATGAAATCTTCCGGGCAACCGGTACGTTAACGAACAACCATACCAAAGGCAATCCGGCACTTCAGGCGGACATTCTGGGCGACTGGCGTGAGGAGCTTCTGCTGCGGAGCGAAGATAGTTCGGAGTATCGTCTCTACACAACGACCATTCCTTCAGACTATCGCATCCCTACGCTGATGCAGGACCCTGTGTATCGACTTGGCGTAGCCTGGCAAAATGTAGCCTACAACCAGCCGCCTCATACCGGCTTTTATCTTGGAGCGGAAGCTACAGCATTCCCTAAAGCCGATCTGGCGCTGACTCGCGAAGCTGAAATGCCGGAGCCGGTCTACCGCTTTAATTTCGGTACAGAGACTGCGTCAGGAAGTACGAACATACAGGATACGCTCTACGCACAAGATCCGGGATACGGCTTCAAGGATACAAGTGGTGTTACGGTAGGGGCAAACCAGGTTTCGGTCGCGGCAGGCACGACATTTGCCGTTGATCTGCCCAATACAAACTATAAGGTGACGCTGCGATTGGGCAATGATGCAAATGACTCGAACGTTGGAGTCAAATCCGAATTCGTCCAGAAGCTCGCCGTAACCAATGTGACAGCAGGAGCACCACTGGAGTATTCCTATGATATTGCTGTGGTGGATGGACAGCTCGATCTTATATTCACGGGTACAGCCATAGACATCCAAGACGTCATCATCGAGAAATATCCAGAGAAAGCGGCTGGTGCGGCAACAACGATCTATATGGCTGGTGATTCAACCATGCAATCTTATAGTGAAGCGCAGGCTCCTCAAGAAGGATGGGGCCAGCAGTTCGGACGTTATTTCTCCAATGGGGCAGTCGTCGTGAACGATGCGATCGGTGGCCGAAGCAGTAAATCCTTTATGGTAGACGGTCGTTTGGATACAATCCTGCAACGAATTAAGCCGGGGGACTTCTTCTTCATTTCCTTTGGTCATAACGACGCTAGTGCAGGGATACCGGACCGGTATGCATCCCCTGAGGATTATAAGATCTACTTAACTCGTTATGTAAACGGTGCCAAACAGCGCGGCGCTACACCCGTATTGCTCACTCCGGTTGGACGCAGAGATTTCAACACGGTGACTCAGGAGTTCAACGTCAGCTTCCCAGCATACGTGCAGGCTGCCAAAGAAGTGGCAGAAGAGCTTGACGTGCCGCTGATTGATCTGAGCAAGTTAAGTATTGCGTACTACGACAAAATTGGTAATACAGCTACGGAAAAAGTATTCCTATACGCTAATCCGGGTGAATATCCGAAATACCCGAATGGAATCAACGATAATACCCATTTCAGCAGCTATGGTGCACAGAAAATTGCCGGACTCGTTGCTGGTGCAGTCAAAGACATGGAGCTGAGTATCTCATCACTGGTCATTGACCCAGATATTACCGAGCCAGAACCAGAGCCAGAAACCCAGCTCTATGAGGAGGATTTTGAAGGCGACGCTGCCAACTACCAGTATGCGATGGTCAATGCTACGGGTATCGCAGGAACCATGGCGGGAACGGTAGTTGAACAGTCCGGAAATAAGGTACTATCCGTCGCGGGTTCCGGATCGGGCAATCGGGCCAAGGTATTCCGTCTGTTTGATGCCGTGAACGGCGATCAGGTGAACGTGAACTTTGACTGGCAATCCGGTAATGTGAGTGCATATCCATCAGAAGGTCACCTCACAATACAGGATTCTAACGAAAATGCCCTTTTCACGCTGTTTACCAAAACCGGAAGCACCAAAATTCATTATTATGTCGGTGCATATAATCCGGACTACGGCGCGGGTGATACAGCCATACCTGAAGGGGGAACGGCTACAGATATTTCCAAGAACCAGTGGGTCAATGTGGATGCTACCGTTAATTTTGCCGAGAAAACACTTGATCTGACATTAACGAACCTAGCGAATCCGACACTTACACAAACGATTCAAGATATCCCACTGAGTTCCGCCGCATATGCGGACAACGTCAGATCCATGCGGTTCCTGGGCACGAGAAAAGGCGGTGGAGGCACGTTGAACTGGACTACCCAGATCGACAACGTGCGAATTGAAGGCACTCAGCTCTCTTCAGAGGGTGGCGATCAGACTGCATTGATCGCTCTGTATGATGAGATCAAAGCACTAGATCTGTCAGATTATACAGATGCGTCGAAGGCCGTGGTGAACCGGGCTTTGGTAGCTGCGGAAGCCATTTTCAATACGGAAGCTACCCAAGCTCAAGTTGACCATACGTTTAACATGTTAACTGTTGCGAAGGATTCTTTGACAAGTGAAGCGAGCGAAGAGATAAACGAATACAAATTTGACTTTGGTTCTGGTGGCGCAGCCGACGGATACATTAAAGTAGATGCCAAAAGAGCATACATCGAAGGCAACGGGTACGGCTTTGCTGATACTGCACTGACCAAAGATGAGAACCGGGAAACCGGAGATTTGCTTAAGGAAGATTTCACACGAGTAAATGGTACCTCTTTCCTGGTGGAAATGGAGCCGGCGAATTACCGGGTAACGATGACCATCGGAGATGCAGAGGAATCAACCAGCGCAAATGTCGTTGTAGAGCAGATGACAAAGCTGCCGCTGACAAGCATTGCCAAGGGCGAATTCAAAGAAATCACGTATGACATTGCCCTGATCGATGGGGTGTTTAACTTCAACTTTACCGGAAATGCACCGAAGATCAATGCGATGAAGCTGGAGCGCCTGCCAGATCACAGTGCAAGCGATAAACCGGTTATTTATCTGGCCAGCGATTCGACTGTGGCCAATTACGCGGAAAACTATCGTCCGCAAGCAGGCTGGGGAGAAACATTGGGTGGATATTTTGATCCAAATGAAGTCAGTATTGATAACCGGGCAGTTGGAGGTTTGAGCAGCAAAACCTTCCTGGTCGGTGGATATCTTAACGATATTTTACTCGACATTCAAGAAGGCGATTATCTGTTCATGCAGTGGTCTCATAACGATTCCACACCTTCACGTCCAGAGCGTTATCTGACACCAGAGCAATTTAAGGTATATCTGAAAGAATACATTAACGGTGCTCTGCAGAGAGGGGCAATTCCAGTTCTGGTCACGCCAGTGAATCGTCGTGATTTTACCGGAGAAGTGCTGAACAAAAGCTTCCCGGAATACGTACAGGCGATGAAAGAAACGGCGCAGGAAACGGAAACGCTTATCATCGATCTGAACCAAGCCAGTTGGGAGCATTTCCAGGAGCTTGGCACTGAAGGAACCAAATCGATATTCATGTGGGTAGGCACAACGGAAGACAATACACATTTGCAAATGAACGGTGCAATCAAGGTTTCTGAACTCGTGGCACGTCTTGTGAAGGAATTGAATACTCCGCTATCTGATTTTGTCACGCTGGAAGGGGAATCTCCGGAACAGAAGGCTCCGCATACTACGGCAACTGTGGAAGGAGAATCGCAGAACGACTGGTATACTTCTCCAGTCCAAGTAACCTTCACAGCAAGCGATGAAGATTCCGATATCGAAGGGACCTATTATCAAATCAATGGTGGCGAAACGGTGAGTGGCACACAGTTGACCCTAACTGAAGAAGGTACACATACCATCACCTACTGGAGCGTCGATGTTGACGGTAACAAAGAGAGTGAACAGTCTTTGTCCATATCCATTGATCTCGTACCTCCAACCATTGAAATTCATGGTCAAACCGAATACACCATTGATCAGCATGTGGAAATTGGCTATACAGCCTCCGATTCGGTATCCGGTGTGGAAGAACCGGAGGGTGTGCTTCTCGACACTCCTGCGTATACACTGGAACCCGGCCTGAACCAGGTTACGGCAACGGTCTCCGATTTGGCTGGCTGGGAACAGACGGTAGAATATCGTTTTGGCGTTATTGCTACATTCGACAGCCTGATCAATCTGACCAACGTCTTTGCAGATGAATCGACTGATCCTAATGCTGGTGTTCTTGCTGATCAGCTCACAAACACGTTGGAGCAGGCCAAACAGGCAGCAAACAATCGTGAAGGAGCAAAAGCGCGTCAATTGCTTGTATCCTACGGTAATGACGTTCAAGCAGCTAGAGGAACCGTATTTACGGATGAGCAGGCAAGTGTGCTGATTAAGTGGGAGGAATGGCTCCATCAGACAACGCCACTTGCAAACGGTGCCCCAGGCACTCCGGTGTTATCTGATAATAATGGTTACGACACGGGGCTCAAAGACGGCGACTACACGATCACGATGAATCTATGGTGGGGTAATAACGGCAATCAGTTCAAACTGTATGAGAACGGTGAATTGATTAAAGAAATTTCTCTGGTCGATCAATCCCCGTCCGCCCAATCTGTTCAAGTTGATATTACTGGAAAGAAAAATGGCACCTATATCTATACTGGAGAATTGATCAATGCACTGGGTTCAACCATGAGTGTTCCACTGACAGTCATCGTCACGGATGCTTCCCCGGGGCAAGCTGTTCTGTCGAACGACAACTGGGACGGTGACGGCAACTATAATGTCACAATGAATCTGTGGTGGGGAACAAACGCAACCGAATACGAACTTTACGAAAATGGTGTATCGATTGACACACAAATGCTGCAATCTCATTCTCCTGGTGCACAGTCTGCGGTTACCTCAATCTCTGGAAGGGTACCTGGAATCTACGAGTATGAAGCTGTACTTCGTAATTCTTCAGGGGAAACCAGATCACACAAATTAAATGTGACGGTACGAGAGTAGACTGAAATGTTCGAGCATTCCATTAACAAGAAGTGATACAACTGAAGTAAGGTACGCATACAAAAGTGCTATTCCTCATCATTTTGAGGAGTAGCACTTTTTATATATGCACAGTATGAAAGCGTTTGACTTATTTGAATATCAATCTATAATGATGAAAGGAAATTGGACTTGGACAGGATACAGACAGCCTGTCCGCTTGAATGTATATTCAGAGCAAGCTTCCATACGCAGGAGGCTTGCTGTTTCATTTTCAGAAGGAGAATAGGTTCCCATGACACTTAAAAAAAGAATATTTTTACTGTTCTTTCTCAGTGCGTTTATCCCCTTTATCAGTATATTTGCGATTTCTTATTATACGATCGACTCCATTTTCGCAAATAAGATCGATGATGGTATCCGTAGCAATTTACAGCAGGTGACATCCTCATTGGAGAATTCCATCACCAATCTGAATCATGTGACGCAACAATTATCTTACAGGGGTACTTTAGGCAAAAGAATGGATGAATTCTTGAATCCGTCCTCCGATATCTTCGAACTGATTGAGGCCAGGGACGAATTAAAAAACGAGTTAAGTGTTGTGACCTTCACCAATCCTAATATCGGATTGACCCTATATTACTTTCAAAAAGAAGGTACTACTCAGTTCGGCAACTTTCCGATTAAGGATCGTTTCTCTCCTGAGTCTCTGCCTGTGCTCTTCCAAACCTATGGCATTAAGTACTATGGCCCCCATATGAGTATGAACCGATTTGATGATCAACTCGTTCTGTCTGCTATGCGCAAAGTGCAACTATCCGAGAGGAACGACGTGTTCATTTACGTAGAATCAGGCTTTCGCCTCACTCAAGATATCTTGGGCTACAATCAATACAACGGCGCATTATCTCATCTCATCCTGGATGGTGAGGGAAACATTGTGTACAGTGAAATACCGGAAGCCATGAAGGTAGGGGAGAATTTCTCCAGCTTAACAGTAGATCCTGCCAAAGACGGGATATCCCGCGGGTATCACTGGTTCAAGGAGGATTCCTCACAGAAATGGAGTGTCGTATCGGTCATTTCGCAGTCTCAATATCAACAGGAGAAAAACCAGTGGTTGCTTCAAATTTTGCTGGTCGCTTTATTTTTCCTCGGCTTTACCGTGTTTCTCGCTTGGCTTCTGTGGAAGATGGTCTACAAACCACTCGGTCTGTTTCATTCGGAGATCAATGGAATGTCCAAGAATCCACAAACAAAAGGGAGCCGAGCTCGCACTCAGATTCCCGAATTTGATTTTCTGTTGGGTGAATTTTCGAATATGCAGCATCAGATTGGTGACCTCTTCAAGGAAGTTCAGCAGAAAGAGAAGATTCGTGCAGACCTGGAAGTGGAAAAGCTACTCTATCAGATCAACCCGCACTTTCTAATGAATACGCTCGATACGGTACACTGGTTGGCCGTCATGAACGGACAAGGGGAGATCGACAAGCTGGTACAATCGTTGAACAAGCTGCTCTATTACAATCTAGGCAAATTAGGGCAAGTATCCACTATGGAAGAGGAGATCGATGCCCTAAGACAGTATCTAATTTTGCAGCAAATTCGCTATGACTTTGAATTTGACGTCCGCATTACTGCAGATGAACAAGTACTTCAAATTCCTGTGCCCCGCTTTATTCTGCAACCGCTGGTTGAAAATTCGTTATATCATGGATTAAGTGACGAAGGTTTTATTCAGATTGAAGTGACATGCACTTCAACGTTGAACATTATGATACAAGATAATGGTGCAGGTATGACTGAGGAAACCATTCATAATCTGCTGAACAATCGTGAAGCTGAACAACAAAAAGTAGGGATGGGCATCGGTCTCAATTATGTTCACCGCATGTTAAAGGCACAGTACGGGGACCAAGCACAACTGGTGATCGAGAGTGAATTGGGAACAGGGACAAGCATACTGCTCGTATTGCCTATTAAAGGAGAAGATATCTCGGCATGATTAAGGTATTGATTGTAGATGATGATAAGCTGGTACGCAAAGGCATTAGCTCTGCGATGCCATGGAACGAGTTCAACATGGAGGTTGTAGGAGAGGCCAGCAACGGGGCGAAAGCGCTGGATTTCCTAAAAACCCAACCAGTCGATCTGATGCTAACGGATCTTGCGATGCCCGTCATGTCAGGGATTGAACTGATGCGAGCTGCGAGGCAGCTCTATCCAGAACTTCATATTGTTGTGTTAACACTGCATCAGGATTTCGATTATATCCAGGAAGCGCTAAGACTCGGAGCCATCGATTATATAGCCAAAGTGCAGCTGGAGAAAGAGCAATTCGAACATGTTCTGCAACGGATTCATACCCGAATTAACGGGTTGACAAGCACGATAAGAAAGATGCCATCGCTGGATGAAATCAATGTCCATTATCGAAATGTGTATGCACTTGTTTCACAGGATCGTAAATCAGAGCAGAAGTGGCCAATGGAGCTAACTGCGCATGAAGATGAGATTAGATGGGAGGTTGAGCGTAATAGCTGCATGTGGGCTGCACCCCCGTCCGAAGAGGATCAACTATTTCATCAATTGAAGGAAGGCCTGCATCACGTTCCCCAGTGTACGTTGTTAGTTTTGTCTGATGTACAAGAGCGAACATGGTCGCAAATCAAAAACTGGATTAGGAATTATACAGAGACGACTTTATTCTATGCGTACAATCCCAATAACCAAGTCATTACCATTTCCATGAATGAAGAAGATACATTTTCAAAAGAACCGCAGGATGAGGACCTTGACCGGATTAAACAAAGTTGGTTCCAAACCCCATGGACCCACCATGACAGTTACTACAATCAACTCATTGATCAGTTTATATCCTTACGATTACATAAAGGTCAGTTGATGGGATTGCTGTACTCAATCGTGATGGAATGGAACCACCTTTTTGCCCAAACTACGCTTGGAAGAATCGCGATGATCCATTCTTTCGAGTCTTGGTACGAGGTTGAAGAATGGATCAAACAGACTGCTGCAAGCATTCGCAAGGCTGATGAACAGACTTCGTACTCACAGGAAATCATCGATGCCGTGAAAAAAGCAGTGATGATCGTGCAGCAGGATTTGGAACAGGCCTATACAGCTTCAGGTCTCTCCCAACAACTCAATATCAGCCGAAGTTACTTCAGTCAATGTTTCAAAGATCTGATGGGGAAAACCTTTAATGAGTACTCCCGCTTCATCCGGGTAGAGAAATCCAAAGAGTACTTGCTCAATACGAATAATACGATTTTCTGGATTGCGGAGCGAGTGGGTTATACGGATGAAAAATATTTCAGCCGGATTTTCCGCGAACTGACAGGTCTTCTGCCAAGCGAATATCGGCAGCTAGGTAGAGGAAATAAATAGCCGACAGCTTCCTGTTTTAGGAGCTGCCGGCTTTTGTTTTGATCGAGAAGAGGGGTAGATAGACAAATGTTAGTCAGTAGGTAGGGTAAATGATCACAAGTTAACCATACTTCATCATACGGACTGAAAACTGTAACCATTTCTCTATCCAAACGGACGTGTAATCCCTATCTCGATTGGCCTTCACTTCATTTTATAATGAAAGCGCAAACAAATATATTGAACATCAGAATAAAGGGGAATCGAACTAGATGAGAACAAAATGGTCTATGAAAAGCAAACGGGTGACAAAGCGTCTGGCCGTGCTGTCCATGTCCGCCTTGATGGTTGCAGCCCTAGCGGCATGCGGAGGCACTTCCAATCCTCCTACTGCAGAGGAAGCAGGCAAATATGAGGTAACGCCTGGAGATCCGTTCAGTGCCTATAAAGACGAAATTACCGTAACCATGGGACGGGTAACCACAGCCAACCCAAAACTGCCGACTGGTGATACCTATGAGAACAACGCATATACTCGGCTGGTCAAAGACACGTTTAACGCTCAGATTACAGATCAATTTGAAGCCAATGGTGAAGATTATAGTCGTCAAGTATCGCTTGCCATCGCATCCGGGGAATTGCCTGACATGATGCGTGTTGATTCCAAAGATGAACTGAAAGAGCTGGTGGATAACGACCTGATTGAGGATCTGACATCCATTTACGATCAATATGCCACGGATAATATCAAGCAAATGTACGATTCCTACGACGGCCGAGCATTAGACAATGCAACGATTGATGGACGTTTGATGGGACTTCCGGCGACTTCCCTGGATTCCGCACCAACGATGGTTTGGGTCCGTCAAGATTGGCTGGATCTGCTGGGGATTCAACTTGATGCAGATGGAGACGGCGCCATTTCGCTGAATGAGGTGGAGCAAACAGCACTGGAATTCCTGAAAAGAGATCCTGGTCAATCCGGGAACCCGGTAGGTATTCCATTTGTGAACACGATGAATACAACAGATTATAATGGCTCTGCTTATACGATGCTGGGTGTGGCCTCAACCGAGGGAGCCTTCCCGCAATATTGGATGAATGGTGAAGACGGCAAAATCGTGTATGGTTCCACAACAGAAGAAACGAAGAAAATGCTGGGTACCATGGCGGATTGGTTCAAGAATGGTATTATCGACCCGCAATTCGGAACCCGCACGTTTGATGATATTACCGCACTCTACGCCAATGGCCAAAGCGGTATTGCCTTTGGACCGTGGCATATCCCTGACTGGGGACTGATCAGTGCAAAACAGATGGATAAAAATGCGAAATTCTCGGCTTATACGCTGGAAGATGCAGACGGCAAGGTCAACGTGGCGCATGCCAATCCATCCAATCAGTTTATCGTGGTGAGAAAGGGTTATGAACACCCTGAACTGGCCGTTAAGATTGTAAACCTGTTCTACGATAAACTGGCCAATGATAAAGATGCCGCAACAACCATGCCGGAAGCTGCCAAATATCAGGAGACCGGGGTAGACGGATCTACGAGACCTTTTAATATCGAAGTCAACTCGGCTACATCGCTGCTGGATGATTACTCTGATGTTGTTCGAGGAATCAAAGGAGAGATTTCCCTGGATGAGGTTCGCACTACCGAATCGAAGAACAATATCGGAAGCATCAAAACCTATTTGAGCGACATGGATACGGATGATGTGACTGCTTGGTCAAAATATCATTCGCGGATCAACGGAGTGGGACTAATCGACAAACTGACACAAGAAAGCAAATTTGTATGGATGACACCTGCTTTCTCTGGCACTACACCAAGCATGAAACAGACGTGGGCCAATCTGACGAAGTTGGAACAGGAATCGTTTATCAAAATCATAACGGGTTCAGAATCGCTCGATTACTTCGATACATTCGTGAGCAACTGGAAGAAACAGGGTGGTGATCAAGTCATTCAGGAAATTGAAGACGAGATCGCATCGAAACAATAATATCCATGAAAAGTGGAAGGGCTGCGATACGCAGCCTTTCTTCAACGAAAGGGGTTCATCCATGAAACAGGGGAATTTGAAAGCGCGAGGGCGGCTCGGCCCAGGTGCCATGTACCATATGATGATGATTCCGGGCATTTTATTTTTGCTTGTATTCAGCTATGTTCCAATGGTCGGTATCATTACAGCGTTTCAGGATTATATACCGGCCAAGGGCATGTTCGGCTCTGAATTTGTAGGCTTGAAGCATTTTATGTATATGTTCAAGCTGCCGGATATCGCGCAGGTCGTCAGCAATACGTTGGTGATTGCGATTGGCAAGATTCTGCTCGGAACGATGATGGCCATCATTTTTTCCGTTTTATTAAATGAAATTCGTATCAAATACGTTAAAAAATCCGTGCAGACGATTGTTTATCTGCCACACTTTCTATCCTGGGTTGTTCTGGCATCCGTCGTTGTCAACATGTTCAGTCTGGATGGTATTGTGAATCAAATGTTGGCATTTTTTGGCCTCGAAAATATTAATTTCCTTGGCAGTAACACCTGGTTCCAGCCACTGATTATAGGAACTGATGTATGGAAAGAATTTGGTTACAGTTCCATCGTCTATCTGGCTGCCATTACGTCCATTGATCCCGGTCTGTATGAAGCGGCAGGAATGGATGGAGCCAGTTGGTGGAGAAAAGTATGGCATATTACATTGCCAGGCATGCTGCCTATTATTCTGCTCATGGGCGTAATGAGCTTGACCAACATTCTGAGCGCCGGTTTCGATCAAGTCTATAATCTGTATAACCCGGTTGTCTATGAGTCAGGCGACATTCTGGATACTTATGTCTATCGGATCGGTCTTGTTGGGCGACAGTATAGCTTCGGTACAGCTGTTGGTTTGTTCAAGTCCGTAATCGGCATTGTTTTGCTCTTGTCTGCCAACCAGTTAGCCAAAAAATATACGGATCGAAAAATATTCTAAGGAGGCCAAACCTGTGTCCTATTCTGCAAACTTCAAAGATCGAATTGGCCGGTTTGTCATCTATGCCATCGTCATCGTGCTGGCATTGGTCTGCCTTCTTCCGTTATGGAATATCGTCGCCATTTCATTCAGCAGCAGCGAGGCGGTATCCGCAAATGCAGTAGGTCTCGTTCCGGTCAATTTTACAACAGCGGCTTATACCAAAATTATTGATGATGCACAGTTCTGGCGTTCCTTTGGCATATCTGTTCTACGTGTCGCGCTTACTCTTGTGCTTAACATGATTTTGATTATTTTAATGGCTTATCCGCTATCCAAATCGAAGAGGGATTTCAAAGGCAGAAACATTTATATGAATATCATGATTTTTGCCATGTTGTTTAGCGGAGGCATGATTCCGAGTTACCTGCTGATCAAAAACCTGGACATGCTGAATACGATATGGGCACTCGTTCTGCCAGGCGCTGTCCCCATATTCAGTGTCATTCTCGTGATGAATTTCTTCTCCGCTGTACCTAAGGCGCTTGAAGAAGCAGCATTCATCGATGGAGCAAATCCCATTCAGGTCTTGTTCAAAGTGTATGTCCCTGTGTCCATTCCTGCGCTGGCGACAGTCGCCTTGTTCAGTATCGTGGGTACATGGAATGACTTCTTCAGTGGTTTGATCTATATGACCAAAGTTAGCAATTACCCGCTAATGACCTATATTCAGTCCCTTAACGTGAATATTGCCGATTTGCTTCAAGCTGGCACCAATTCCAGTGAACTCAGCAACCTGACTGAAATTTCGAACAAAAACCTGAACGCAGCCAAAATCGTAGTTGCTGTTATCCCGCTATTGCTGATTTATCCCTTGCTGCAAAAATACTTTGTGACTGGCATTGTCGTAGGATCGGTCAAAGAATAGCCTTAGAAAGGTTGAATGGAACATGGAAAATAAAAAATGGTGGAAAGAAACTGTTGTATATCAAATATATCCACGCAGCTTTCAAGATCGAAACGGTGATGGAATCGGAGACTTGGAGGGCATTGTGTCTCGATTGGATTATTTGCAGCAACTCGGCATTGGTGCGATCTGGTTATCACCTGTCTGCAAGTCTCCTCAAGATGATTACGGATATGATATTTCAGATTATCAGGACATCGATCCGATGTTTGGGTCTTTGGAAGATATGGAAACGTTAATTCTTGAAGCCAAGAAACGAGACATTCGGATCATCATGGATTTGGTGTTGAACCATACCTCGGATGAACATCCCTGGTTTCTAGAAGCCAAAAAAGGTAAAGACAATCCTTACCATGACTACTACGTCTGGAGAGATGGTGTTGAAGGAACGCCTCCGAACGACTTGGGGTCTACCTTCAGTGGTTCAGCCTGGGAATGGGTGCCTGAGATCGGGCAATATTATTTGCATCTTTTTTCCGTAAAACAGCCTGATCTCAATTGGGAAAACCCCAAAGTCCGGCAGGAGATATACAACATGATCAATTGGTGGATCGACAAGGGTGTGGGTGGTTTTCGACTTGACGTGATCGACTTAATTGGTAAAGAACCGGATTTGAAAATTACGGGAAACGGACCTAATCTGCATAAATACATCAGGGAACTGAGCAAGGAGACGTTTCAAAAAACAGAAGACCTGCTTACGGTTGGAGAAACATGGGGCGCCACTCCGGAAATCGCCAAACTGTATAGCAACCCAGACGGCAGTGAATTTTCAATGGTATTCCAATTTGAACACATCAGTTTGGATGAACAAGAAGGCAAAGGAAAGTGGGATCTTAAACCTTTGGATGTGATGGCATTAAAAAAAGTGCTGTCCAAGTGGCAAACGGAGCTCAAGGGTGATGCTTGGAACAGTCTGTTCTGGAATAACCATGACTTGCCTCGAATCGTATCACGTTGGGGAAATGATGGAGAATTCAGAGTTGAATCAGCTAAAATGTTGGCTACCCTTCTTCATGGCATGCAAGGTACGCCTTACATATATCAAGGTGAAGAGCTGGGTATGACGAATGTTCAATATGCGATCGAGGATTATCGGGATATTGAATTACTCAACTTTTATAAGGAAAGAATGGGGAAAGGTTATCCTGAACAAAGCGTGATGGAGTCGATCTACGCCAAGGGACGTGATAATGCACGCACACCTATGCAATGGGATACTTCAGATAACGCGGGTTTTACACAAGGGGAACCTTGGATTACGGTGAATCCAAATTATAAGCAGATCCATGCCGAGGAAAGTTTGAATAATCCCGAATCCATATTCCATTATTACCGGAAGTTAATTCAATTACGAAAAGATCATGAAGTCATTGTATATGGTGATTATGAGCTGATCTTTCCAGAGAACCCAGACGTGTTTGCATATACCCGAACGCTGAACGGTACGACAATTCTTGTGGTATGCAATTTCCAGGGATATACGACTGAACTTCCCCTTCAGGAGCAATTGACAGGGTCCCATCGGCTTTTGATAACTAACTATACAGGTGAACTCTCGGAGAGCGAATTACGTCCATATGAAGCCAAGATGTACCTTATCCATGATTAAAGCATAATACGTTATATAATGTTCAGTTCTCAAGAAAGAAGGATTGTATTCAATGAAAAGAGTATGGTGGAAAGAAGCAGTAGCTTATCAAATCTATCCGAGAAGTTTTATGGATTCCAACGGAGATGGGGTTGGTGACATCCAGGGGATCATATCTAAACTGGATTATATTCAAGATCTCGGTATTGATCTGATATGGATCTGTCCGATGTATAAGTCACCTAACGACGATAATGTTTATGACATCAGCGATTACTGTTCCATTATGGATGAATTCGGCACGATGGCGGAATTTGATCAATTACTGTATGAAGTTCATCTTCGCGGCATGAAACTCATTATGGACTTGGTGATCAATCATACAAGTGACGAACACCCGTGGTTTATTGAATCCAGAGCTTCGCTGGATAACCCCAAACGGGATTGGTACATCTGGAGAGATGGGAAGAATGGGGACGAACCGAACAACTGGGAGAGCATCTTTGGCGGTTCTGCTTGGGAATATGATGAAGTCTCCGGACAGTACTATCTCCATCTGTTCTCCAAAAAACAACCGGATTTGAATTGGGCAAATAAAGAAGTTCGGAAATCCATATATGAAATGATGAATTGGTGGCTGGATAAAGGGATTGATGGTTTCCGTGTGGATGCAATCAGCCATATTCACAAAGAAGAGGGCCTCTTGGATATGCCAATCCGAGAAGGCGTCAAATACATCTCCTCTTTTGAAAAGCATATGAATGTGAAGGGAATCCAGAGTTATCTGCAAGAAATGAAAGAGAACACATTATCCAGATATGACGTCGTGACTGTTGGGGAAGCAAATGGAGTTAAGGTAGAGGACCAAGAAGATCTGCTGGATTGGATCTGTGAAGTCAGAGGGAAATTTAATATGGTCTTTCAATTCGAACACCTGGACCTTTGGAAAAACAGTACAGACAGGCAACTGGATGTTCCCAAACTGAAAAACGTCTTGACCAAGTGGCAAAAATCACTGGAAGGCGTCGGCTGGAATGCTTTATTTATTGAAAATCACGATCAGCCTCGCAAAGTTTCATCTTGGGGAAATGATACGGAGTATTGGTATGAAAGTGCCACAGCACTTGGAGCCATGTACTTTTTCATGCAAGGCACACCTTTCATATATCAGGGGCAAGAGATAGGCATGACAAACGTGGCTTACCCATCCATAGCGGATTATAACGACATAGCCGATCGGAATTTATATCAGATCAAACGCGAAGAGGGGATGTCGCATGAGGAGATCATGAACATCATCTGGGCTTCGAGTCGCGATAACTCCAGAACACCGATGCAGTGGTCTTCGGCCAAAGAGGCCGGGTTTACCAGTGGAACACCATGGCTGAAGGTGAATGACAATTACATTAATATTAATGTAGAGAAACAACTCCAGGAACCACGTTCTATTCTTCAATTTTATAAAGAAATGATTCAGCTGCGAAAAGAGCACGATACGCTGACTTATGGGATCTATGAGCTTCATATGCCGGATCATCCGAGTGTATATGCATATACACGTACACTGGCAGATCAACAGGTGCTGGTAGTAATCAATCTTTCTGAACACATGGTGGAGCTTGAGGAAGATGAGCTTGGCCTCAACTTCTCAGAGATCTGGCTTACCAACTATGAGAATGGCTTGCTGCCACTGGTGTTGCGACCGTTTGAAACTATTGTTGGATTAAGCGATATAGTAAAGTAAAGTAGGATACGTAAAAAGAAAAAGGCGCCTATATCATTCAGAAAATGATATAGACGCCTTTTATTGTTGTATAACCACATGAAAATTAGCTGCGAATATTCGTTTTATTGATGGAGAACATCCGCGTATTCGGAAATACGTTCGAAACGTCCCTTGGCAAACGGACATAGAGGTAAAATCTTAATACCGTTTTCCCGCGCGTATTCCACCATAGCTTTGATAAGTTCATCGCCAAGCCCTTGTCCTCGGTAAGCATTTTCTACCAAAGTGTGATCAATTATGTATAGCTCTGGACTCGAGATTACATAGGTCATCACCGCAGCAATGTCACCGTTATCTTGAATAAGGAATCTTTTATTGGCAGGTTCATGTTCTACGTTATGCATGTTCATCCTCTTTCTTTGTTGAATATTCACCGTCCAGAAGCTTATACGTCAATGCTCCGCTTGGACATGTGTCAATATGCCGGGCAATGGCCTCCGAAGTGTCACCATCAGGATCAACCCAAGGACGCTTGCTTAAATCAAAAACAGCAGGAAGGCCCTTTACACAAATACCGGAATGAATGCAAACATCCGAGTTAAACATAACCTCGATATCTTTACCGTAATATAATTTCTCTTTAACCATAATGCATTCACATCTTTCACTGTTGAGTTTGAGTTTGTTTACAGATCGATATCCCAGGCATCCATGGTAAGTCATGTCTGGCAGGCTCTTAATGTTCGAATTATAAATGAGGAATCATTATTAAGTCAACGTGACGAATCTCCTAATTCGTTGGTGGAAGCTGCTGATCAGAACCCTGAGTCCTCCGAAAAATTAACGCTCCAAGAAAGTTACGTTTCCGGCGGCGATTCTAAATTGTCATCTAACAACACCCTTAATGAGATTGGGAAATTATTTAGTGACTTCGATCTGAAATTGATCGGAATATGATTTGAGGTTGCCTGCAAGACCAGCGAGTTCCCCGGAGATGTTCGACAGTTCGTTTGCCGATCGCTGCTGCTCCACAGCACTAGCCGTGACTTCTTCGGCCATGGCTGAAGTTTCCTCGGTTGCGGAAGCAATATAACTGAGATTCTGTTCCAACTCCTGACGAATAGAGTGCATGTCCATCGTCCGGCTGTCTAAACTCTGAGCCAACTCATGCACTTCGGTCGATAAGCGGCTAACCTGTCCAAATGCCTGGAGACAATCAGCGATCTGTTTCTCCTGTTCTTTAACAGCTACCATATTTGCATCAAAATGACTGCCCATCCGATGTATCTCTTGAACAAATGAACCCAGGATCTCATCAATCTCCTGGATCGAACGTTCGGATTGTTGAGCGAGCTGTCCCATTTCCCCAGCAACGACTGCAAAGCCTTTACCCGCTTCTCCAGCTCGGGCAGCTTCAATTGAAGCATTCAGGGATAGAATTTGAGTTTGTTTTAAAATGTTGTGAATTTGACCGCTAATAGAGGAAGCGAGTTCGGATTGAGTCGTCAGAGACCTGGAAATATCCTGTTGATGCTCAACACGCTTGGCATTCTCTCTGCCCTTCTCAAGTAGAACCTCATGTTCACGTGTAACTTGTACTTGAACAGAAGATAGCTGCTCTGAAGTATAAGTAAACTGTTTCACATATGAACCTACTTCATCCATTATTTTGCCCAGATTCTCTGAATGCTGGACGGAGTGTTCTGTCTCTTCAGCCTGTTTCATTGAACCTATGGCAATCTCCTCAATCGCTCTGGAAAGTTCTTCGCTCTGACGCTGGTTTGTCTGAGCGGTTTCCGAAATATCTTTTGATGACTGCTGTAATGTATTTGATCCTTGCTGTATTCCCATCAGAATGTTCGTCAATTGGGCAACCATGATGTTAATCAAATCACTAATGTCACCGAGTTGATCATTGGACATATGTGTGGATACGACTGTAAGATTCCCATCAGCAACCTGCTCGAGACTTGACTTAATATCGCGTACTTGTCTAAGAATACCTCGTACTACGAATAACATCATGACCAAAGAAAGAATCAGTACAACCACAAAAATCGGGATTATGGTCCGATAAGCATTATTCACAGATGTCGCGGAGACTTGACTCACTGCTTCAGCAGAAATATCAATGCCCAGATAGCCAATGACAGTACCTTGCGAATCCTTGATTGGTGTAAAGGAGGACAATAGCTGTCCCCAGGTTGGATCATCTACAATGCCTGTTGTGACGACTTCACCACGTAACAAGCGTTCTTGAATCTGGGGATTGAATTCCATTGCAGTGCCGTAAGGACTATACTCTGTATCATTCCAATCCGCTCCATCCACGGTGTAAATCCACCCGTCCGAAGTTTTGTTATACATATAAACATACAAGGCTCCCGATTGAAGCCTAACTTTAACGAGTTCGTCCCTAAGACTTTTATATTCGTTGCTCTCCTCTGAAGCAGTAGAAGATAATGTCTTAATTAATTCCGACTCCTGACCTAGTTGAGAGGCGGTATTCACAGCCAGCTGCTGATTGTTATGCTGCATGGTCATTAATGATGCATTTTCACTGGAGTCGATGGTGGCCCATATGATTAGACCGCCCATGGCCAGTAGCGGAACCAGAATAATCAAATACAGTTTGAACCTTAAATCCATCTTTTTTTTGCGAGTCTGTCTCACGTACGGTTCCCCCTTGGATGTAATAAAGTAAATATGGTTATTCGTATAACCCCATACTATTTATCGTAATATTGAAGGGGGAAATGAAGACTAACACTAAATTTGTATATACATATACGTAGGAGAATATGATCATTTGTAGTACCAGTGCACTCAACCCGAATGTAGAAGTTACGTCTTGCATCAAGAAACGTTGTCATTAACCAAAAAAAGCTCCACCAGCTTTATGCCAGTGGAACGCTTAATTTTTCTCTAAGACATTCTGTTCAATATACAAATATACTCATGGATGCTCATTGCAGAAACGGTCGATATAATCGGAACATTGCCCAGGTTCATCTTCCATAACGAAATGACCTGCTTTGGGAATGACATGCAGGCAGGCATGGGGAATATCCTGGACAAGCCTCTTTGCATAAGCGAGGGGCTGCCATTCATCTTCTTCCCCCCATAAAATTTGAACGGGAACCTTCAGCTTGGGTAAATCTGTTCCATAGGATTCAGTATATTTTGCATTATAGTGAGCTACCTGATGGGAGAAAAAAGAGGCTTTGCCCAATGAACCTGCATGAGGTTCCAGATATGCATCCAGTGTATCGCCAGTCATAAGCTCTTTATTATACACTGCCATGGGTAATTGTTTCTTTAGCATGGTATCAAAATCAGCACGGGGCATTTGTTCAACCTGTTCAAGCTGTTCTTCAATAATTTTCTTCCAGGTTGGTGAGGGCCACGAATCATAGCTGGGCATGTTGAGTAACGTAAGCGATTGTACACGCTCAGGTTGTTCCTGAGCCAGTTGGAGGCCAACAATTCCACCTAGATCGTGGGCTGCGACATGTAAACGATCCATTCCAAGTTCGTCTAAAAGCTGACTGAACAGCGTATATTGTGCTGCCACAGAAGTATCTGCTTCGAGTGGTCTTTCGGATGCTCCATATCCCAGAAGGTCATGAACGTAGACTTTGTATCCTTTTTGAACCAGAGCGGGTATTACTTTTCTCCATTCATAGCTATAAGAGGGTGTTCCGTGAAGGAGCCATATGGGAGAGCCTTCTCCGTATTGCTCATAAGCGATTCGATATCCATTAATCAAGATGGATGACGTTGCTGCTGTTTGCATAGTGATTACTCCCTTCCATAAACGATTGAGATTAAAAATGAAATGGGCTCTTAATGAGCTACATTGAATATAAACGATTGCTTTCCATTAGTTAAATTGATAGTTTATATGTAAACGATCAGTTTTAATGATGTTAAAAAGAAGGGAGCCAATGATGGAAATACGTCATTTGGTCACATTTATTACAATTGTGGAACACGAGGGATTTACCAAAGCTGCTGAACATCTTGGATACGCGCAATCTACAATTACATTGCATATTAAGGCGTTAGAAGAGGAGATTAACTACCCTTTATTTGATCGAATTGGTAAGCGGGTTATTTTAACGGAGACTGGGAAAAAATTGTTGCCACATGCCCAAAAAATGCTTGACCTGTATCACATGATTAAGGAAGTGACTGCTGCACAAGGGGAATTAACGGGTAATATCGTGATCAGTATTGGGGAAACGTTGTTGATTTATCGTTTTCCACCTATTATTGAGGAATTCAAAAAATTGCATCCTCATGTCAATATCGAGTGGCACCAATTAGATTCCGTATATTATAAAGAGAATTTGATGCAAGGTAAAAGTGATATTTCCTTCATGCTGGGGACAGAGGTGCATGACCCCAATCTGTACAGTGAGAAATTGGCTGAGGAGCCCATGATGCTGCTGTACCCCAATTCATTTGAGCTACAACGGGACATTGTACGAAGCAATTTACTTTTTACCGAAAGAGGTTGCGGTTATCGCACATTGTTTGAACAATGCATTGAAGAGTATCAGATTGGGATTACTTCCAATATTGAATTCTGGAGTATTGAAGCTGTGAAACAGTCGATATTGAGCGGCATGGGCATATCCTTGTTACCTCGAATTACGGTAGAGAAGGAGCTGAAGGAGGAAAAACTTTCAGGTCAGCAGTACAAACAAAATCTAGCTACACAGTTGCTGTATCCCAAAAACAAGTGGATCTCTCCCCAAGTAGAAGCATTTATTGAGATCGTTAGAAAGCATGCCTCCCTCTGGTGAGCTCATTTCAACTGTCCTTTATAGCCTACCACTGAACCGTTGGATTGCTTCCTCGGTCACCGGCGTGAAGAGATTAACCAGATTACCGTCAGGATCGCGAAACAGCACAGCACGATTCCCCCACGGCATTGTGGTAGGTTCCTTTACCCACTCATCGACAAACGGCTTCAAGCGCTCGTATTCGGCATCAACATCGTGGACGTGGAACTCAATAATGACAGTACGATTGTTGGCTGCCACAGCGGAACCAGCGCCAAATAGTTGCACCGTCTGGGAGTGGCCGATCGCTAGAGTGCACGATGGCATAACGAGTTCGGCAAAGACAGGTGCAGGGCGTTCCGCCGAAACACCCGTGATTTTCTCATAGAACTCGACGAGACGATCCACGTCATCAGTAATGATACGCAAAGAAGCAAAATTCACGAGATATCATCCTTCCTATAATAAGTAATACATTTTGGACCAAAAACACTTCGCATTTACTTCTACTCCTTTACAATTGCTTACTCCAACTATACAAATACACTACTGACAACAGTATGTCAGTAGTGTTTTACGAAGAAACCACCGTCCACTAGCCATCATTCTATAGAACGTATTAGAGTTTCAAAGTGAGGGTAAGTGCTAAAAATCGATTGTACTTGGTGGTAAACAGTGTTACTCTAAAAGTCTGTGTTCGACAATATATTTAATATTAGCCACCAATTTAGTTGTAAAGAAAGGTAACACTATGATAAAAGTTGAAAACCTATCCTTCTCATTTCCACAAAAGGAACTATATAAAAACATTTCATTTACGTTTGAAGAGGCACAACATTGTGCTTTTATCGGAACAAGCGGCAGTGGAAAAAGTACATTGATCGATATCCTGATGGATCCGGAACGATATTTGTTCGAGGGCAAGTTAGAGATAGACCCCGATTGCAGAATCGGGTATGTGAGTCAGTTTTTGCAAGTAGATAAAACAAAAGAAATGACCGTTTTTGAATATATCGCAGAAGAATTCATCAAGATACAAGATGAAATTACAGCAATTTATGCGGAGATGGCCACCACATCGGATATGGATTCCCTGATGGAAAAGCTTCAATTGGCTTTGGATGCCTTCGAAGCGATGGATGGGGATAATTTCGAAAAAAACATCAATAAACAATTAAACCTTGCCAACCTCATGAAGCTCAAAGATCTTAGTATATCAGCCGTAAGCGGCGGGGAATTCAAACTTATTCAAGTGATGAAGGAAATGCTGAATCGTCCCGACTTCATGATTATGGACGAACCCGATGTATTTTTAGACTTTGAAAACCTGAACGCGCTAAAAAAATTGATTAACACCCACAAGGGAATGCTGCTGGTCGTTACGCACAACCGGTATCTGTTGAACCATTGTTTCAACAAAATCATACACCTTGAAAACACAGAGCTCCAAGAGTTTGACGGGCGATATATCGATTATAACTTCTCACTGCTTCAGTCTAAGATCGAACTGCAAGAAATCGCAGTTGCTGAAGCTGAGGAGATTGAGAGATACGATCACATCATCGACAATCTTAGAGAGATCGCCACGTATAATTCGGAAGCCTCCAGAGGAAGAGCGTTAAAAGCCAGAGTCAAGTTTCAAGAGAGATTGGAAGCACGTCGAATAAAAGAACCCTTTGTCGATATCAAACAGCCGAATATCCGTTTTGGGATTGATAAGGAAATGGAAGATACCGTTGTGGTTAACGTCAATAACTATAACGTTTCCTTTGACGAGTTGCTTTTGGAAAATGTGAACTTTGAGATCAAATCAACAGATAAAGTAGCCCTGATCGGTCCTAACGGTACCGGGAAAACGACATTACTTCGAGAAATCTTTAAAAACAATCAGGATTCCATTGAAATAAATACCGATGTTAAAGTGGCCTATTTATCTCAGGTTCAAGGCGAAATGTTAAAAGATTCGAATACCATACTAAATGAATTCATTGATTCCGGCTTTCAAACGTATGATGAAATTAGATCATATCTTCCAAACTATGGCTTTGAAGGAGAAATCCTTGATCAAAAGATTGAATCTTTATCTGGTGGAGAAAAAAACATGCTTCAATTGGCTAAAGTTTCTGCCAGTCAAGCCAACGTATTGCTCCTAGATGAACCGACAAGCCATCTGGACATCTATACACAAATCGCATTGGAGAAAGCCATTGAAGACTACAAAGGTGCGATTATCATGATTTCTCATGATTTCTATTCGGTTGTAAATGGTATGGATTATGTTTTGATTATCGAGGACAAAACGATTAGTAAAATGAGTATAGAAGAATTCAGACAGATGATTTATACGAGTCATTTTAATGAAAACTATCTAGAAAATGAACAAAAGAAAAAGTCTGTTGAAATGAAAATTGAATTGGCTTTAAAAGATACTAATTTTGAACTTGCAAAGAGTTTGGTTGATGAGCTAGAAAAGCTGATTAAGTTGCTTTAGACAAGGTGAATATTCCATAAATCTAAATCCCCCTGTATGTGGATTAATCCGCATACAGGGGGATTTACTTCTAGAAACAGCTAAACGAGCTGATTCGCTGCAGATCAATGCCGGTGTATAGCCAGAAGAAGCCATTCCAACGGAAGCCAGCCACCGAATTTCTACCTACAAATACCGGGTACATCCAGAAGCCGGGACCACGATCCGGCCAAATATATGTGTAACGAAACAGGCAGCCGGATATGGCTCTTGGATCTACCGCATATAACGAAGCGGGTTGCTGTGGAATGAATGATGGTGGCGGCCCTGTAGGTGCCTGCACGCCTTGTGGTCCGCCGCCTCCACCCCCGGGGAACGATGGCGGACCAGGAAATCCGCCGGGTCCTCCTGGTCCTCCGGGACCCCCAGGTCCGCCAAACCCTCCACCAGGTCCAAAAGGAGGTAAAAATGTCATATCACATCACTCCTGTTCATTAGTCTAATGTATTGTATGTAGGCAATTGAGCAGGGGAATGGGTGAAAGCCTATAAAAGGCCGCTAATTTGGTCATAAGCTTGTCAGCTAGATAGTAAAAAAGACAACAGAATTTGCCCAAAAGATATTATGTTTTATTAAATCCAACAAGGAAAAGCAAGCGTACCACGTCCTGATTGTACATTGGATACATTTTCACCGTTTATAAATTGGATAAAGACAGAAAGAGACCGCACTATAATAGTTACGGTCTCTTTCTACTTATTTTAAGTATGTTTTTTTATGAAGTGAAGTAATGTTTGTCCTAATGTAGTTAGAATTACGCCCTTACCTTCACATTTTGGACAAGGCACCATTTGGTCCTCCTCATTAACTTGCTTTTCGCCATTACAATGAGGACAAGAAAGTTCTAAATCATCTGTTGATATAACGACCGACACCTTTTAGCACCATCCTGTCATTTAGATTTAATGTGGTGTAAATTCAATTCGCTTTTTTTATAGTAGCTAATGTAGGATTTTTTTCAATATGTGCTGATATAACATGGGTGTAAATATGTTGCAGAAAAATGTCGAATAAAGTGATTGCTAACTAATTTATTGTGTGATATTATGATCCAGTAAACGTTTACATCGATAACGAATTGAATATTAGCAGTGTTTGGCTGTTACTGGTAAAGCAGGCATGACCAAAATGATTTTGCATTTTCCTTATGTGAGTAGGGGAAGGCATATCGTTTTGGTCTTTTTTATATCCAAATTCAGAAATGAGGCATTGGTATGGATTATCGCAAGCTGGGACAAGAGATAACGGAATTGGTTGGGAAGAAGGATAATATCGCTCGGCTTACGCACTGCGCAACTCGACTTCGGTTCGAACTGCACGACATCTCCAAAGCGGAGACAGAAAAACTCAAAGCACTTCCAGGTGTCATTACTGTTGTGAACAATGGTGGACAATACCAGGTCGTTGTGGGCAATGAGGTGCAGCAGGTCTACCGAGTTATCACTCAGCAGATGGGTTCAGCTACCCGAAGTGCGGAATCCAAATCGGATTCTGGCAAAAATAACGGACCAAAACAAAAACAGAGCTGGATCTCCAGATTCATCAGCGTGATCTCAACAACATTTACTCCGGTAATTCCGGCAATCATTGGCGCGGGTATGATCAAAGCCATATTAGCCGTACTTGTGCTGACAGGCCTCGTAACGACGGAAAGCCAAAACTACTATATCCTTAATACCATTGCGGACGCGGCTTTTTATTTCATGCCTATTCTGCTGGCTTATGGAGCTTCCATTAAATTTGAAACTAGTCCCATTCTGGCGATGACAGTTGCCGGCGTGTTGTTACACCCGGGATGGAGCGCCCTGATGGCGGAAGGAAAAGACGTGTTTTTCATCGGTGTGCCAGTTCGACTAACCGATTACGCGGGCTCCGTGTTGCCGATTATTATCGTCGTTTGGCTCATGTCTTATATTGAACGTTTCGCGGATCGGGTATCGCCCTCAATGATCAAATTTTTCACGAAACCAATGATTGTACTATTGATTACAGCACCACTTGCATTGGTGGCGATTGGGCCTTTCGGAACGTACCTGAATGATCTGGTTGCGATGGGTGCAGAAGCGATTAATGCCAGAGCCAGTTGGCTGATCCCTTTGTTAATGGGAACTTTGCAACCATTCCTGATCGTAACAGGTACCGCATGGGCCATGACGCCGATTGCAACTAGCCAACTGACCAAAAATGGATATGAAATGATCAACGGTCCCGGAATGCTCGCGTCCAATATTGCTCAAGGTGGGGCCACCCTTGCTGTAGCATTGAAAACAAAAAACAAAAAACTGAAACAGCTCGCTGCTTCATCCGGTTTCACCGCTGTGCTGGGTATCACGGAACCATCCTTGTACGGTGTAACGCTGAAACTGAAGAAACCCTTAATTGCCGCAATGATCGGTGGTGGTGTAGCAGGGATATACGCTGGTCTGACCGGATTAGTACGTTATGCCTTCGTGTCTCCAGGGCTTGCCGCGTTACCTGCATTCATTGGCAGCAATCCGATGAACATCGTTCATGCCATTGTGACTTGTCTGATCGCTTTTATCGTTACCTTTGCTCTGACATGGATCATTGGTTTTGAAGATCCAGTGGACGATGAAGAAGAAGGAAATACCAACGTTAACGATGACAAGACACTTTCCGGGCAGCCTGTTCAAGACAACAGCCCAAGCACACAGTCTTCTACAATAACAAATGTTAATGTACCGAGCCAAAATGAATTACGCCCACTTACGATCGCCAGCCCGATGCAAGGGGAATTAGTCCATCTAGACCGTGTACCAGACGATGTCTTCTCTTTGGGATTACTGGGTAAGGGTGCTGCCATTATTCCTTCCAAAGGAGAACTGTATGCACCAATCGCAGGTGAAGTTACGGCTTTCATGGACTCCAAACATGCGGTCAAATTAAACGGTTATGATGGAGAAGAGGTGCTCATTCATATTGGAGTGGATACCGTCAACCTAAAGGGGAGACATTTTGACTCTTCCATTAAAGTAGGGGATCGCGTACAACGGGGGGACTTGTTGATCCGCTTTGATATCGATGCCATCAAGGCAGAAGGGTATGAAGTCATAACCCCGATCATTATCGCCAATTCGGAGCGTTTCTCGGATATTAAGCTGGAGAAGCAGAATCCTGTGGAGGTTGGAGCAACCATTATCCACCTTTCGTAACAACCGTAATATGGTCCCGTCATATATCATGATCAACTTTTAAAATGAAGGAGTGCTTGAGATGTTATATCAACAGATCAAACCATTCCCCAATGAATTTCTGTGGGGAGGGTCTACCTCGGCCTATCAAGTGGAGGGAGCCTGGAACAAAGATGGCAAAGGCCTGTCCGTCATCGATATGTGTGATCATCCGGCTGGAACCGCCGATTTCACGGTTGCGAGCGATCACTATCACCGATTCAGAGAAGACGTGAAGCTTTTTGCAGAGCTGGGCCTCAAAGCATATCGTTTTTCAATTGCATGGACTCGAATCTTGCCTTCAGGCACAGGGGCTGTTAATGAGAAGGGACTCGATTTTTATCACCAATTAATTGACGAATTGCTGCTCCATGGTATTGAACCCATTGTGACCATGTACCATTTCGACTTACCCTACGAGCTTGAGAAAACCGGAGGGTGGAACAACCGGGGGACGATCGATGCCTTCGTCGAGTATGGGCGTATCTTGTTTGAACATTACGGGCATAAAGTGAAATATTGGTTGACCATTAATGAGCAAAATACGATGATTCTCCATCCAGGTGCTATTGGTACACCAAAAGGCGGACGTCTGCCTTCCAGTAAGGAACTGTATCAGCAAAATCATCACATGTTTGTAGCTCAAGGCAGAACGATGCGACTATTTCATGATATGCTCCCGCAAGGCAAGATTGGTCCTGCATTAAACATGACTTCCATGTACCAGGCAACTTCCAAACCAGCAGATGCAATCGCTGCACATAACTGGGAGACGATTCGTGGATGGGGTTTTCTCGACTTATCGGTGTGGGGACAGTATAATCCATTATTCTGGAGTTATTTACAGGAACGCGGCATCGAGCCGGTTATTGAGCAGGGTGACATGGAAGATATCCGGTCTGGCCGCCCCGATCTGGTAGCAATCAACTACTACTCGACGGCAACCATTGCCGCCAGTATGGGCGATGCGTCGGATGTTACAGCTCGTGCAGGGGATCAGCAAATTATGCTTGGTGAGCAGGGAGTATACCGGGCGGCGGAGAATCCTTATACCGAAAAAACAAAATATGGTTGGGTCATCGACCCGGTTGGCCTAAGGCTGACATTGCGTAAGGTATGTGAACGGTATGGTCTCCCTATTCTAATTACGGAAAATGGCATTGGAGCCCCGGATGTACTTGAGGCAGATAACACCATTAACGATACGTACCGGATTGATTTTATCGAGAAACATCTGGAACAGATCAGACTGGCTCTAACAGATGGAGTAGATGTGATTGGTTATTGCCCTTGGTCCGTTATTGACGTGGTAAGCACACATCAGGGGTATGGGAAACGTTATGGAATGATCTATGTAAACCGCGGTGAACAGGATCTGAAAGACTTGAAGCGTTTGAAGAAGAAAAGCTTCTCGTGGTATCAAGAGGTCATTAAACAGAATGGCAGATGTATCGGAAATTCGGATCAGACGGTCACGAAAGAATAAAGGATCGTGATGAATGCATGAGAGTAATCAAAATATTAAATAACAGCTTGCTTCTGACCAAAGATGAACAGGGACAAGAGATGATTGTCATGGGAAAAGGGTTGGCATTCAAAGGCAAAGTCGGCGAGCGACTCGATGAAGAGCATATCCAGAAACGATTCATTCTGCAAAATAATCCGTCTGCCCAGGCTTACGTACGAACCATCGAAAACATGCCAGAAAAACATGTGAATGTCATAAACAAACTGATTACCAATGCAAAAGAAAAGCTGTCTCTTGACGATCAAATCTTCTTTACGCTTATGGATCACTTGTCATTTGCCATTGAACGATGGAAAAAAGGTGTAGCATTACAGAATCGCATGTTATGGGAGATCCAGAGGTTTCATCCTGTCGAGTTCGAACTGGGGGTTGAAGCTGTTCATATGTTGAATCTAGAATTGGATATTGAACTACCGGAAGAAGAAGCAGGGAATATCGCTTTTCATTTCGTGAATGCCCAAACACATGAGCAGAATATGGAGCGCACGATGCAATCCGTTAAGATGTTAAAAGATATTTTTAACCTGATACAATACACCTTTGATATGCAATTGAACAAAAACTCCATCCATTATGTGAGACTTGTCACACATTTGCAATTCTTCATCCAGCGTTTACAAGAAGGACGTCTGGGCAATTCGGCGAAAGATTTTATATTTCAGCACATGGTGAAGGAGCATCCGCTTGAATACAAATGCGCGGAGATGATTAAAACCTACGTGCAGAATATGCTGGATATCTCCATATCAAACGAGGAATTATTATATTTGATGATTCACATAGCTCGAATTGTGCAGGAGGATCAGGGTCACGAGGGACGATTATAAAACAAAGTTTATATGCCTGTTAGTGAACAGAAAAAAGATACTTTCTAACGATGACCGTTTTCTCGTATTTTATCGGGAAACGGTCTTTTATTTTTGCAAATATGTAGCGGTTTTTTGATATCCCTTGCGAACGAACTCCAGCTTCCTAAACCCACATAAGATTACCAAGTGATAACATTTTATTGTAATTATTGTAAATTTGTTATATGTAAGCGCTGTCTAAAGAGCTATAATCTATTTATCTGGATGTTAATCCGTTCAGAAATACTTAGACCAAATTAAGAGGAGGAATTGTATGAAACGGTTAGGCCAATGGAATATAACGGCCTTGGTTCTTGTGCTGGTACTCGCCATGCTTCCATTTACGAATGTCTCACATGCAGCCAAAGCAGTTACGGAAGTGGAGGGAGGTCATTTGAGCACAAACTTTGAAGACGGTACACTTCAGGGATGGACTCCACGTGTCGGTAGCGAAAGGCTGACAGTGACACAGCAGGAAGCACACGAAGGTCAGTCCAGCATGCTGGTCGCCAACCGTGAGCGTTCCTATCATGGACCGATGTTATCCATGAAGGATCTGCTTAAGCGTAACCAAGAGTACGAAATTGCGGCATATGTAAGACTTACTCAGGAGCCCACCACGGATCAAACACTACAGCTCACCACATATAAAAAAACAACTTCCGAAAGCTGGAACCCAATCGGTAGCGTGAAAATTGCCAAAACAGAATGGAATACATGGCACAAGATCACCGGAAAATTTCAGTATAGCGATGATCCCACTGAATTGAATTTGTTCATCGAAACACCCTACATCTCTGAAGATAGCGTAGATACGTTATCGTTCTATGTGGATGATGTATCATTTACTCTGGCCGAGCAACTGGAGATTGAAGAAGGTATTCTGTCTCTGAAGGACCTGTATCAAGATGATTTCCCCATTGGTGCAGCGGTGTATCGCTGGCAGTTGGAAGGCGCATACGGACAACTGCTCACAAAGCACTTTAACAGCTTGACCGCAACCTATGAGATGAAACCGAAGTACATGTCTCCTTCCGAAGGTGTTTATGAGTTCGAGGCAGCCGATCAATATGTTCAGTTCGCCGAGGAGCATGGTATGGGCGTACGCGCACATGCGTTGTTGTGGCATATTGATGCAGCAGAGTGGATGTTCAAGGATCCTCAGGGTAACCCTGCGAGTCGAGAATTACTACTTGCCCGGATTCAGGATTACGTTGAAACCGTCATGACCCGATACAAAGGTAAGATCTATGCCTGGGATGTGGTAAACGAGGCGATTGCGGATAGCAATGGTGATGCCAACGGTTTACGTAAAAGTCCCTTTTATGAACTAATTGGTCCGGATTATATTGAGAAAACCTATGAATTCGCTCGTGCAGCCGATCCGAATGCCAAATTATATTACAACGAATACTTCACGGAAATCCCTGAGAAAAGAGAGCATATGTATCAGTTGGTCAAACGACTGAAAGAGAAAGGGCTCATCGATGGTGTGGGTTTGCAATCCCACTATAACCTGGAATCCCCGCCCATCAAGGAAATTGAAAAAACGATCAGCATGTTCGCCGAACTTGGATTGGATATTCAGATCACGGAACTGGATGTGGATAGCGGAATTCCATTTGGTGAAGAGATGTCCGATGAAGTTGCAGTAAAGCAGGCGTATCGATATAAGGAACTGTTGGATTTGTACAAAAAACACAAAGACCACATTTCTTCAGTTACCTTATGGGGACTCCAAGATGAGAAGTCTTACAACAACCAGGCTATGCTGTTTGATTCAGCCCTTAAGGCCAAAAAAGCATACTGGGGACTTGTGGATGAATCCAGCTTGCCTGTGTTGACACAGAGAGCCGTCTCACTTTCGGGTAAACCGGATATCAAAAAACAGTCACAAGATCCGCTCTGGAACAAAGCGGTGTCTACTCCACTGAAGGGTGACTCTGCGGGATCAGCCAGTTTCCGCACCTTATGGGATCATAGTAACCTGTATATCCTCGTGGATGTTCAGGATGCGAAGGCAGATGTGAATGACAAAGTAGATATCTTTGTTGATCTCAATAATGGCAAGACCACTTCATATGAAGTAGATGACCGACATGTAATCATTAAGCGGTCGGGCAAAGCTGAGGGCGTGGAGAAGCGTTCATATCGTGTACGCGAGACCAAAGCCGGATATCAGGTTGAATTGTCCATTCCGTGGGGTGGTATCCAAGTCGGATCAGAATATGAAGCCGGATTGGATATCCGTGTGACTGATGGCGGTTCAAGTGGGACACAACCTTATAATCCACTGTACTGGAATGATCGAACACAATCTCAGGAACAGGATACAAGCAAATACGGCGTGATTCAGCTTGCCCCTATGCCCAAATCTGCACAAGCTGTACAAGGGATTGTTCAGATTGATGGGAAGAAAGACACATCATGGAATAAGGCTGCACCGATTGAAGTAAACCGGTTGAACCAAAGCGAAGGTGCAGAGGCAGTGGCTCGCGCAATGTGGTCAGGTGAATATCTATACCTGCTGATCGACGTCACTGATCCAAACATCATCACAGATAGCATCAACCCATGGGATCAGGATTCGGTTGAGATTTTCCTGGACGAGAATCACCAGCGCACACCGTATTTTCAATATGATGATGCCCAGTTCAGAATCAGTGCAGACAATGTAGGAACCTTTGCAGGGGGTGCCTCACCTGGACGCCTTGTAAGTGCTGTGAAGAAAACAAATAAAGGATATCTCGTAGAAGCCCGAATCCAGTTACATTCACTGACGCCCAAAACAGGAAATGTTCTCGGTTTCGAGCTTCAAATTAACGACAACCAGGGCGGAGGTAAGCAGAGCGTAGCCAAGTGGAATGATACGACCAATGAGAGCTGGAGAAACACTTCCCAGTACGGAATACTCACTTTTGTCGGAAAGAACAAACTCGGACATTAAACCATCGGCAGTAGTTGCAAGAATAGAAAACATCATAACAGTGGCTAAAACTCAACCATTGTTGTGATGGTTTTCATCGTTTACATACGTCACCAAAGGTGATGAGGGGCGATACAATCTGCCTTGACTATATTTAACAGCCCTTGATATACTAAATGGATGTTATTTTTTCTTTTATGGGAATAAGAAAGTAATCAACTACATACAACCGTTTGCGAGGGAGCCTTAACCGGCTGAGAGGGTGTTAAACCGACCTTACCTGACTTGGATAATGCCAACGTAGGGATGCAACGATGAAACACTGTACTTGGGTAGCTCATGCGAACCCCCTTGTTTTAGTGTATTTGTCTGCGAAACATCCTATGGATGTTTCGTTTTTTTGTTTTTAATACGTACATTATGAATTGGAGGAACACATGTTGACTATTTCAGAGAGACTATATCAGGCAGCACAGCCCGTGTGGAAGGAATGTCTCGAGCATCCCTTTGTTAAAGGAATCGGAGATGGTTCCTTACCGGTTGAACAATTTCGTTATTATTTGCTGCAAGACTACTTGTACCTGTTCGATTATGCCCGTGTATTTGCACTAGGTATCGTCAAGTCGCACGACCCCAAATTGATGCAGTTTTTTAGTAAAAACGTAGATAACATCCTGAATGGTGAAATGAAAATTCATCGTTCTTATATGGAGCGATTAGGAATTACAGAGGATCATGTGTTCCAGGTAAAACCTGCACTGAAAAATGCAGCCTATACTAACTATATGCTCTCTATTTCCCATGCGGGTGGCATAGCAGAAGTACTTGTATCCATTCTGGCCTGCTCATGGAGCTATGCGGAGATTGGTCAAGTCCTTGCTCAAAAGCCAGGTGCAGCTGATCATCCTTTTTATGGAGAGTGGATCACAGGATATGCTTCCTCTGAATACAACAGCAACAATCAATCCCTAGTGACGTTAACGGATAAGCTATTAGAAGGCTGTAGCGAGGGAACGTACCAACGGATGGAAGATATTTTCGTGATGTGCAGTCGCTTTGAGCTTGATTTTTGGGAGATGTCATGGAGGTTGGAGCCTTGAGTTCACTAATAGTTAATTCAATTAGCGAGCAGCGTCCATAAACAGTCTCAGGATGAAAAATAAGTAGATTTAAGTAAAGGAACGCTTGTATATGCGTGTTTCGTGACGATGCCAAAAAAAGGGCGGAGTGTATCCGCCTTTTTTATTGTTGAAATTCTTGACACAGGAACATTTTGTTCACTGAAGTCTCTAGCTAAAATCAAAAAGGGTGTCAGGACGGAATGTTCATAGCAGTCTGAATATTTTTCAGATCGAGCTGAATTTGCTCTGCAATATGGTAAGGGTGGTATAAGCCATGCTGCACCATGTAATTTGATATCTTTTCATGAGAGTCTATGGCTTCATCGAGCTGTTTCATCAAAATTTGTTTGATTTCGGGGGTGGCACATTCGGTCACAGCCATGGCGTAGTTTCTGACACCGCTCTTGGCGTTCATCAAAAAATCCATTGCGATCACGTCATCGGTCAGCGTATTAAGACCAGTCATGTGTTCTAATATTGGGTTCATTTTTTTATCTCCTATACAGTCGCTTTAGACAGCACTCCACCGAGCTCCTGAAGCTGCTGTTGTGATAATGTCGCATCTTGTTGCAAAATTTGCTTGAGCTCCGGGTCGGTTACCAGAGCTTGCATGGTCTTGGATTTTGTCATGCAAACCGTCTTGAACGCAGCTATTTCATGCACCTCGAGCATCTCATGCAAAGCGTATGTGGAATCCATTCAGATTGTCCTCCCATGTATCAATTCATATTTAAGGCTTTAAGATGACTTTAATGCAATCGTCCGTTTTTGTATCGAACACTTCATAGCCCCGCTTGGCCTCGCTGAGCGGAATGACGTGCGTAACAATGTCCCCAGGGTCCACTTTGCCAGACGTAACCAACTCGTACATGTATGGCATGTAGTGAATGACCGGAGCTTGTCCGGAACGGATATTCACGTTTCGCTGCATGATGTCACCGAGCGGGAATCCGTTATAACGTCCGCCGTATACACCAGTGACTTGAATGGTGCCACCTTTGCGGACAGCCTGAGATGCAATGATAAATGCACTCATGGTGCCGCCTTGCAGTTTCATACCGCTGGCTAGAAATTCAAGATCGCTCATCTTGCCGTCCATTCCTACCGCATCAATCACGACATCGGCGCCGCCTTTGGTCATTTCCTTGAGAGTGTTCCCAATATTCTTATCCTGTTCGAAGTTTACGATTTCCACATTGTTTGTTCGCTTTGCATGCTTTAAGCGGTAATCGACATAGTCGACGGCTATGACCCGCTTAGCTCCTTTCAGCCAGCAGAACTTCTGGGCCAGGAGTCCGACCGGACCGCAGCCGAGCACGATGACTGTATCACCATTCTTAACGCCGGCGTTATCTACGCTCCAGAATGCCGTCGTCATGGCATCGGCGATCAAGCTTAGCTTTTCGTCCGGTTGTTCGCAGTTTTCAGGGATCTTAAAGTGGGTAAAATTGGCAAATGGGACCCGTAAATATTCGGCTTGCCCGCCGGGATATCCGCCGGTCGTTCCGGAGTAGCCGAAATATGCGCCCATATCCCCGTGTTCGTTTGAATTGTCACATTGGCTTTCCAGCTGATTTTTGCAAAAAAAGCATTCTCCGCATGCGATGTTAAACGGAATGATCACACGGTCACCTTTTTTTACCTTGGTCACGCCAGGACCTACTTCTTCTACGATCCCCATCGGCTCATGCCCGATGACATAGTTTTCCTGAAGGTTAGGGATCATCCCGTGAATAAGATGAAGGTCAGAACCGCAAATGGCGGTACTGGTGATCTTTACGATCATATCGTCCGGTTTCACAATCTTCGCATCCGGCACCTCTTTGACCACGACATTTTTAACCCCTTGATACGTTACCGCCTTCATGCTTTATGTCCTCCAATATGTTCATCTGGGGTCCGATCAAACATCCCTTTACGTGACGTATCACCCGGGAACAGATTCATCTGCCCGATCATCACCGTATTTTTCGCCGAAAGCTGATCGAGTTGGTACTGTTCGTTCAACTCATAAGGATGAAACCATTTTTTGCGCATCATGAGCTCCGAGATTTCTTGGTGCATTGCAATCCCCTGCTTAAGATGAGTATGCAGCAGGGCTCTTACATCCGGTGAAGCCGTTTCCGTCAGGGCGATGGACAAATTACGTACACCCTCCTTGGCACGAAGAAGGAAGTCCATGGCAAAAGTCATATCTGCCATTTCCGGCATATTCAATGAATTAATCGGATCTAAATAATCGGTATTCATCTGAGTTCCCCTTAATGTGTTATAGGTGTCGGATTATTTGGAACGGGTGCTTGGAAAGGAGCTCTTGCGTAGATTGCTTGCAGCTCAGCGATCTGTTGTATGGATTGAGTTACGTCTTTCTGCATTAAGGCTTTTAGCTCTTGGTCAAAGACCAGGCCTTGCATAAGTTTCGACTTAGCGATGCAGAGCGTTTTGAAGTTTAACGCTTCATGCAGTTCCATCGATTCGTGCGGCGCTAGCGTTGGATTAGCCATTCAGAAATGATCCCCTCCTTTTTCATCAAGATTAGATTTTCCAATGCATCGGATCTTATACTAATATGGATCACCGGAGAGGTAAGATCCGAATATTCCCATACAGTCGCAGGGATATAAACAAAATCTCAATCCCATACTTATTTCTGTTTAAATGAATGATCTTACTCATGGAAGGAGGAGTCACGGTGCCCAATAAAAACAAAATTGATCTAGCAACCGAAAACGCAAGAAAACCAGCAGAAGATGCACTTAACTCGAGTGGTAGTAATACGCTGGAGCAGCATGCATCTAACGCGGTTTCTGAGGTGCAGACGGCTTTAAATCAGGCAATAAGCTCGTTAAGTGAATCTAATGTGGCAACAAATTCACAAGCGTTGGAGATTGCCAGGCAGCAATTGACCCGAGCAGAGGAATTTTTAGATCAAGCGATAACTTCAGCCAATGCATTAGGTTTACCGGACCAACAATAAAACCTTTTTGGTACTGATAAGCTTGGCAAAGTTTTGCGTTGACGATCGGAGGAAGCATTTTTCCTAGAGCACATATAGTTAACGTCAACATGCTTCGGCTTACGCCGAAGTTTTTTTGTATTTTTAAATGTATCGGACAATTTCAAAATCGAGGTAAAAAAAGAATGATTAAGGGCCAGGCATTAGAAAAAGTCTTGAACATAATTATAGGTAATATCTATTCAACTATGTTGAGGAGGACATCATACAGCCTATGTTACCTATGGAAGAATATTTTGGTAAGTTAGAACTCGTTCATTCCTTTTACGGGGCTATGCCTACAGGCGTTAGTGTATCCGAGACCGGGCGTACCTTTATTTGCTTTCCAAAATGGGGAGATGACGTTAGATTTACGGTAGCGGAAATTGTTGATGGTCAGATGCAACCTTATCCTAATGAAGAAACGAATTTGATCAACCCATTGAATATCGTTATGTCCTTCATCAGTGTCCAAAGTGTTGTTGCAGATGGAAGGGGAACCCTGTGGGTACTTGACACGGCTGCACCAAACTTTTCAGAGCCTATTAAAGGCGGCGCAAAATTAGTCGCGGTAGATTTAGAAACAAATACAATTAGAAAAGTATATACATTTGCAGATGATGTAGTCTTGCCGACAACGTATCTAAATGATGTCCGATTTGACTTTCGTGTAGGAAAAGCAGGTTTCGCATATATAACGGATTCTTCTTCCAATGGTCCAGGCGCTATTATCGTCGTAAATTTAGAAAACGGAAATGCGTATAGACGGTTGCATGGAGCAAGCTCGACCTCACCCGATCCATATTTTGTGCCAAAAGTGGAAGGTAAAATTTTGATGAATCGAAACGCGGATGGTTCGACATCTCCGTTTCGATTGGCCTCTGATGGTATAGCCATTTCCCCTGATGGAAAAATGTTATTCTATTGTCCATTAACCAGTCGCCAGCTATACTCGATCTCAACAGAATCGTTAAGAGACAGAACGATACCGGATTTTAAGTTAAGTGATCTTGTGCAGTATTGGGGAGAGAAGGGCGCATCTGATGGGATGATCACGGACGCTAAAGGAAACGTTTATGCTGGAGATTATGAAAACGATAGTATTCGAAAGATATTGCCGAATGGAATCATGGAAACCATCGCCCATGATCCCCGAATTTTATGGCCAGATACGTTTTCTATTGGTCCGGATCAATACTTATATGTGATTGTGAACCAATTACATAGGCAGGCGAGATTTCATTATGGAAGAGACCTGCGACAAAAACCGTACATTTTACTACGTTTGAAAATTGATGAATTACCTGCTCCTACCTTTTGATATACATCCCACTTTTCAAAGCAGATTTTAATAGCAGATTATTCAGTTCATTTTGCGGGACCGTAGGCCCTTTATCTAAGGGCAATATAGTAATTCTAATGAACTTAAGATAGGGACAGGTATCAGTTGATGCCTGTCTTTTTGTTTTTTGTCGCCCAAGAGGAAAGCCGGAGACAGATACAAAGGGTAGGGTACCATAATACACTCATTCGATTAAGATTAATCTGGTAGCATGTTGTTCCCGATATTGCTGTTAAACTACAAATTGCCGGTCGTATGATTTTTCGATTACAGGACAAGATATTAACCTTATCACCATTTTATTACTTTGATAAAGGAGACGACCATGGTTGAAAAACACGAGCCTCAAATGAAAAATCATCAAAAGTCTACATGGCTTGATGATTTAAAACAGATATTAAACCATATGGAAGATGCCGAAATCATTGAGCACAAAATAGGTACGAGTGCTTCAGTCCATCTTTTATTTATAAAAACGTTAATAGATCAAGAGCGTTTAAACGAGGCGATTATTCAGCCACTTCATCAATCAGGCGGAAATTCGCTTTCTTCATGCATAATCAATTCTGATGTTTCAGAAGTTATATCGATCGAAGATGCTGGGCAAAAAATAATGCAAGGATATATTCTTCTATACGATTCAGTCAACGATCAATGGCTAGGCATACAGTTGGAAAATCCTCTTGGCCGGGCAATTGAACCTTCCCAAACGGAAACGGTTATATATGGAGCGAAAGATAGCTTCAGCGAACAAATCGATAATAACATTACAATGTTGCGCAGACGTTTGCCTATAACGACATTAAAAACGGAAAGCTTCACTATAGGATCACTGAGTAAAACAAAAGTTGTGTTAATGTACATAGACGGAATAATTAATCCGGAATTTGTTTCCCTTGCAAGAGAGAAAATTGAAAGTGTGGATTTCGATCAGTTTTTAGACTCCGCACAGCTTGCAGCTTTTATTGAAGATCATAACCATACGGTCTTTCCCCAGTTTCTACAAACGGATCGGCCGGATGCCTGCGCCTTCGCCTTAGGTGAGGGTAAGCTGACTTTATTAGTCTCCAATTCACCGTTTGCTTTAATTTGTCCCATTACATTATTCCATCTATTCCAATCGCCAGAAGACTACTTCCTTCGTTGGCCGGTAGCCAGTTTTTTACGTTTAATGAGGTATGGAAGTTTTATTATTTCTTTGACGATGATTCCTTTTTATGTTGCGTTAACGACATTTCATTACCAAATGGTTCCGCTGCCGATTCTCTTCGTATTATTGGAATCGAGAAGCAAATTGCCCTTTACTCCGTTTGTGGAAGGAATTTTCATGATCGTAACGCTGGAAATCATCAAAGAAGCAAGTTTGCGAATGCCGACCAAAACCAGTCAAACTCTAGGGGTTATCGGTGGTATTGTCATTGGACAAGCGGCTGTAGAGGCAGGCTTTGCAAGTAAAGTATTAATTGTTTTGATGGGTATATCCGCTATTGCTTTCTTTTTAGTTCCCAATTATCAAATGACAAAATCCATGGTTCTGTTGCAATTGCTTCTTCTTATCCTTGCATCGTTTCTTGGGCTGCCAGGAATCGTGGTCGGGATAATCGGCATTCTTGCGCATCTCCATGCATTAACGTCATTAGGTCAACCTTATTTAGCGCCGCTTTCACCTTTTTATGGGAAGGATTGGATTGACCTCTTTATTCGCGGGCCTTTGATTTGGATGAAAACGCGTCCGCATAATCTAAAACCACTACAGAAATGGCGACAGGAGAAGATGAAGAAATGAAGACTTTATCCCTATTCAATCAAACTTCCACCCTTGGCGGCATCCATTTCCTTTTATTAGTTAATCGAACGCAAATGCATTATTTTATTTTAATCATGCCGGTTTATTTGGTTCATTCCTATATGGTTTGGGGAATTGTCGCCTTGGGGCTACTGTCCCAACTTAATTTGATGATGCTATCCAAATGGTTTACTTCCAGTTATGCATCGAAAGGCTATCAAGGATTTGTACAGCTTTTTGGGAAACGGGCGGTTCAAGTTTTCGCAATACTTGGTTTTGTAATAATACTGTTAAAAATTTCAATCATCACACTGGGTTACGTTGAAATGCTCCATAATTTTATATATCCATCAATGAATAAAAAGTGGCTGATCCTAGTTATTCTTTCGATCAGTTTATTTGTGGCTTCACATGGCATGGAAAAAACATTGCGTTTTGTCGTTATCGCCTTTCTTTGCGGGGCGTGGATCTTAATCATGTTTATTCCCTTTTTCTTTCCAACGATTGCAAATTACCGCGATTTGTATCCTCTAATCCCCACCGAATGGTCAGGACATTCATGGCAGGGCTTGTTGTTTATTTGGTCGGCATTTTCCGGTCCAGTATATTTGGCCTTTATGGTTCCATGGTTAAGCTCCAATAAAAAAATATCAAAATATCTTGTCATTGGAAACATGCTGACGATTATGGAATATTCATTATTGTTCATTGCTTCGGTATTGTTTTACGGTTCAAACTTTTTAAGCAAGATCAACTTTCCGGTAGTATATATGGGAAGTTACATTCAAATGAGTGGTTTAGAACGAATCGATTACATCCTTATCTCTTTCCATATGTTTAATTATGTATTTGACATTTCAATTCTTTTGTTGTGTTTATATGGAGCTGGAAGAGTCTTTATGAAGAAAATGAACAAAAGCACAACTCGGATCGGATTATTGTCGAGTTGGTTTGTCATTTTGATAAGTATTATCATAATGGATCAATGGTTATGGCAAACGGTTCCGGGTCAAAAGATGTTACTGAACATTCAAATCTGGCTTGGTGCATTCATTTATTTACTTGTTCCTACGATCCTTTTCACTATGGTTAAACGAAAGGAGAGTGTGTAGGCATGATACCATACAAGCATTATGGTTTATTGGCGATTGTAAGCCTTATGTGGATGACCGGTTGCTCTTCTCCATATGCCGAGAACAATATGATCGAAGAGATCGCTCCGGTAGTTTTCTGGTCGGTTGACAAGGGAACGGAGGGAAAGTTTAAAATCAGCACTTTAGTACCACCACTCATCAAAGAAAAAAAACGATTTCTCTCCAAGGAAGTTGATCTGTTAAAGCAGGGAGGCAAGGAGTTTAATTTAATTTATTATCGGGAATTAAAACAGGGGCAGCTGCGAATGTTATTAATCAATGAGGAACTGGCCAAAAAAGAAGGCATTGAAAAGCTGATCAATACGATATTGGTTGATCCCGATATTTCAATGCGTGTCTATTTATTGATTGTCAGAGGAGATTTTGATGAATACATAAAAAATCAATTGACGAAGCAAGAAAACCAAGATTATTTTCTTTATCGGATGTTAAAGCATTACGAGGAACATAACCAAGGTGAAATGAGCATTGTCAATATTCATCAATTCATGAAGATGTTATATTCCCCTCTTAAGGATCCGATCCTGCCGGTATTTCATGCGGATAAGAACAATTTCAATTACGTAGGAACGGCCTTCTTCCGAAATGATAAAGAAGTAATGGTTACTCAAGACGTAAGTGATGAAATTTTTCAACTTCTGGATAACGATCATTTCTTAAAAGTCTTGGCCATTCCAAAGTTATCTATCAGTTTAGGACGTGTTCGATCCAATATTCGCATGAATCTATCGAGTGATTATTCATCCTTGTCTTTACGTGTGGGATTGAAAGGAAGAATTGAGGAATACCAGGGAGAAAAGAATATTCAAAGCGAGGAACAATTGGAACATTTAATTCATGAGATTGAGGTATACCTTGAGGAACAAACATCAGAATTATTAAAAAGTATGCAACGGTTGAAAGTGGATCCCTTAGAGGTCGGAACACATTCACTTAAGCCGTTTTCTAAAGAACTAACGGAAGAGCAATGGTTAAAATATTGGGACAATATGAAAATTAATGTTGACTTCGATATCAAAATACAGCCTTTGATTAATGTTGAACGGCTGTCGTGATTTAAAAGATGCCCCCTACATGATCAAATACATCATTGTGGGGGCATCTTTTTGTTCAAATCATGTACAAAGAGAGCTTATTACTGCAGCCCGTGGCGGACAAGCCATTTGGATATCTTTAGAAAATGGAAAGTCTAATGATCTTATCGTCAACAATAACAAAATGATAATCCAATAATAGCGGATCGGGTAGACCCGTCTTATCGTAGGTACCATCCAGCTTGCATGTTAACACAATTTCATCACCTATTTTTTTGGCTTTTGTTGGCTCTAACGTTACATTCGCCGCGAAATGGTTTTGATCACTCCATTTCCGAATCGCCTGTTTGCCATTTCGCTTTTTTCCTTCATCCATCACAACGGCATTTTCTGAAAAACAATCTACAAATACTACTGGGTCTGGCTTGTTAGATGCAGTAATGTATTTGGCAATTACAGACGGTAAATGATTGAGATCCATATTGTTCTCTCCCTTTATTAATTAATTATTAGACGGTAGGGATAGTTCCCCCATCTATGACATATTCACTACCTGTAATAGATGCTGCTCGGTCTGAGACCAGAAATGCGACCAGCTCAGCGACTTCTTCAGGAAATCCTGGCCGACCAATTGGAATACCTCCGAGTGAAGTCATAAGTTGTTCAAGGGCACTTTCTCGACTTCCGGTTTCAGTTGCGATCCGATCAATTAATGCGTCAGCTGCTTCTGTCTGAATAAACCCAGGAGACAACGTATTTATGCGAATTCCTTGTGGGGAAAATTCATTTGATAATCCCTTGCTATAATTAGCCAGCGCGGCTTTGGCAGACGCATAAGCCAATGTAGTTTCATATAAAGGCAAACGTCTCTGGATGGAAGTGAAATGAAGAATAACGCCTGAATTATTTTCTAACATAAGTGGAATTAAGCCACGATCAAGTCGAACTGCTGCGAGTAAATTCCAATTTAATGTATGAAGCCAATCCTCATCACTCAATGCAAGTGCGCCTCCTGGTGGTGTCGTTGATCCACCTACGCAATGGACGATAATATCGATACCTCCAAGTTGCTCTTTTACTGCTGTAATTATTTGCTCTACACCTTCAGGTGTGGCGACATCTGCTTGCACAAATTTGACCGAATTTGGCAAGTCAGCAGATAGGGAACGGGCAGTAGTAAGAACTGTAGCTCCGCCGTTTGCAAGTCTTTTCACAACTGCTTGCCCCATTCCCTTTGTTCCTCCGGTTACAAGCACCCTTTTACCTTTAAATTCTGATACAGAGAACTCAAATTCTTTATGCATAACTATTCCTCCTAGTGATGGTATTCGATGATTAATTTGAAATTGCTCTGTCTCTAAACCTTAATGTGTTGTTCGAGAGGAGCTAGAACTAATACTACACTTGCTACTTTCATAACGTCCAATTTATTATAATAATAGAAATGATGAATATTATTAATATATGGAGGGTTGTTTTAATGGAACTTACACAATTGGAATACTTTATGACCGTTGCACAGCTTGAACATATGACCTTAGCCTCCAAAAAACTCGGTATTACTCAGCCAGCGTTAAGTCATGCAATTGCCAAGCTTGAAAACGAGATAGGAGCTCCTTTATTTGAGCGAAATGGACGAAATATTAAGCTGAACCGAAACGGTACTATGTTCTCTAAATGGATTGGTAGAGCCCTACATAATATTGAAAATGGTCTAAGAGAAATCGAAGAGTGGTCCAATCCGGATACTGGTGTGATTACGTTGTCTTATCTAAATATTCTCGGTGTTGAATTGATCCCTAGCCTAATTCGAAGTTATCAATTGAAGTATCCCAAAGTTCGGTTCGAATTGACACAAGGGAACTTAGGAGATATTGATGAACATCTGGAGCAAGGATTCTCGGATATTATGATTACATCGAGGGAATCTACTTTGAATAATCATCACTGGAAGACGATTAAAAATGTTCCTTTATACATTGTTGTTCCCTCCCAACATCGTTATGCAGCTTGTAGCGCTCTTAGTTTGGCAGAGCTGTCTGGCGAGCCATTTATTGGATTGAAAAACAATTGTGGATTAAAAGCAACGATCATATCCCGGTTCCGACATACCGGATTTTTTCTTGCTTCGGCTTATGAAGCGGAGGACCTGATCACTGTAGCCGGTTTTATAAAGTCGGGTCTAGGTGTATCAGTACTACCTAAGACGTTGGGGTTGATGTTAGATGAATTGGTCTGGATCCCTATTATTGATGAAGGATGGTACTGGGAAATAGGATTAAAGTGGAGAGATGATCATAATATTTCCCCAGCAGCGAAAAGGTTTATTGAATATGTGGATACTTTACATCAAGGAGAATGACCGTCAAATTTTTTAGTTTTGAAAAGAAATTCTGAGAAAACAATCATACTTTATTGTATTTGAACACAAGGAAAAAATCCTTTTACAATCATTGGCAGTACGTTATAATACAATCACCAGGTAGATTGCCCAACAAAAAAGTGAAATATTGTAATATCTAGTCACACCCGGCTCATCATAGTTCTTTGAGCCGCATAACACAACATAATAGATATCGGAGGAATGGTTATGGTCAAGAAGAAAATTTCCACAGCCCTCAGCGCAGCTTTAATTGTTTCTATGCTGGCTACTGGCCTAATAGTCACTATCCAAGGTAACACAACGTTAGAGGTAGCGAAGTCAGCAGGGGATAAAAAGGTTGAAGTTGTTAAAGCATAAGCGAGCCGTTAATTTATTTAGAACATGTTAAGAGACAAGAGCATATTCCTATTGAAGTCGCTATTTTAGCGGCTTTTTTTGTTTTATCGGTAATATTAGGTTTAATACTAACGATATTTTGCTGAACAAGTAAAGAGAAGTTTAGATACAACCTTTTTTTACATTTGTAAACCAATGGGTTTGAAATAATAAAGAAATGATTAGATTAACTTAACTAAAAAATTGTTATTTTCTATAATCAGCCATAAATTGTGCAAATGTAAACCAAAACATATATATACATAAAAAATAATGTTCATTTATACAAAAATACTTTGACAAATGAAAACAGGTGGCTTATTTTGTTAATAAGGAATGCATATTACTTCTTTGAGATTTTAAATAGCCTTAAGGGAGCGTGAATAAAATTAAAAAAGTACATCTATCAGGTGAAAATAATATCAGCAAAGGTCCAGAAAACTTTATTTATAAAAATGAATATAGACCGCAAATACATTATTCCCCTAAGGAAAATTGGATTAACGATCCTAACGGAATGGTTTATTACGAAGGAGAATATCACCTTTTCTACCAATATACTCCCCATGATACGCAGCCTGACTTCGGCAGAATGCATTGGGGGCATGCAGTAAGTAATGATTTAGTACATTGGGATGAACTTCCACCAGCCATCTCGCCCGGGGTAGATGGAGCGATCTTTTCGGGAAGTGCGGTAGTCGATAAGAACAATACAAGCGGATTCTTCAACGAAGCAGGATCAGGATTGGTTGCAATTTATACTAATAATGATAACAGCACTCAACCCGGTAAACCGCAGGTTCAAAGCATCGCTTACAGCAAGGACAAAGGTAGAACCTGGACAAAATATGAAGGTAACCCTGTTTTATTCCCCACGGAGACGCTAGACTTTCGAGACCCAAAGGTATTCTGGCATGAAGAATCTTCAAACTGGATAATGGTTCTTGCTGTTAGCGACCGTGTAGAATTTTACACATCTTCGAATCTTAAGGATTGGTCTTATGCAAGCGGTTTCGGTTCTGATATTCCGGGCATCCATCGTGGAATTTTTGAATGTCCTGATGTTTTTAAACTCCAAGTGGATGAGGACCCTAATACCACTAAATGGATTCTGACACTAAGTGTCGGAGATAGAAATGGCGTAAATCCAAACGATTCAGAACCACCCGCAGGCGGTTCTGGCATGATGTATTTTATAGGTCACTTTGATGGTAAGGCTTTTACACTAGATGAAACATTGGAATCATTCGATACAATCCAATGGATAGATTACGGATCTGACTTTTACGCGGCCGTGACCTGGGACGGTATCCCGAATGAGGATGGGCGAAAGATTTGGGTCGGCTGGATGAATAATTGGCGTTATGCTTCCACTCTTCCTTCTAAAGAATGGCGTGGTCATATGTCCATCCCACGTGAGATTCAGCTCAGGACGTATTCGGAAGGACTTCGCTTAATTCAAGCACCCATAACTGAGTTAAATCAACTCAGAAAATCAATTCTGTCTCTACAAGACATTACGATTAAACCAGATATGAACGTTTTGTCTGCTGTTTCTGCTGCAAAGATGGAAATTATTGCGGAATTCGAAATCGGTAATGCAATAGAATTTGGGTTCAAGGTGCGAAAGTCTTCCTCTTCCAACCAGGAGACAGTCATCGGATATAATGTCTTGGATGAGGAGTTGGTTGTCGATCGAACGAAGTCAAACGCTGTTGATTTCCATCCCGATTTTGCTGCAAAACACAAGGCCCCCATGAAGCCAGAGCATAAACGGATACAGTTGAGCATCTATGTTGATTGGTCAAGTGTAGAGATCTTTGGCAACAATGGGACAACTATCATTTCAGACACGATTTTCCCCGACTTGGGAAGTAGAGGGCTGGAACTCTATGCCATTGGCGGAGAACTAAAGGTCGTGTCGCTTCAAATCAATGATCTCGTAAGCATTTGGGAAAATCAGAGTGTTTAGAATTTAGTAATGGCTTGATTCCCCTTAATGGTTACTGCGCGGTTTTGGGCAACCAAACTGAACTGGTTGTCCAAAACCAATTAAATTTGAACCAACTTCACAATATTATTAGAAAAGAGGGTATGGAATGAAAGATAAATCTAAATTCGCAATATGTCTTCTGATGGCAACGGGATTAACTCTGACTTCAAACGGTATTTTTACATCTAAATCAATTGCGGCTAGTGCTGTACTTGCTGATCAGGAAACAAATAAACAGGCAAAGGAGGAGCTTGATATTTTTGAAAGCGCATCCAAATCGAATACCAATCTGATAGGCTGGCAAGTGAAAGGAAAAGGTGGATTAGAGGATACTTCAGAAGGAATCTTGCTGACTTCACAGCCTAAAGAAAATGTAATGGCCATCTCAGAGACAGTGTCCGATGATTTTATCTATGAAGCTGATGTCATGATCAGGGATACGAAGGCGGATGCAACATTGTTGTTTCGATCTAATGAGGATGGATTTAGCTCGTACATGCTACAAATCGTTCCGGAAGCAGGTCTGATTCGGTTAAGAGATGCAAAAAATGGAGATGGGAAATTAAAGGAGGAGCGTAAAGTTTCTGTTGAAATGGGGCAAATCTATCATCTCAAAGTGAAGGCAGTGGGTTCCTCGCTAAAAGTATATTGGGGCAATCAATATAAACCATTAATTGATGTTCAGGACATTTCGTATCAAAGCGGACAGCTTGGACTCCATGTATGGGATGGATCCGCCTTGTTTTCGAACATCGTGGTGAGCGATCTGAAAGGTAATTTGGGGACGGTGATTTCTAACAAGGGAAAATGGCAGCCTGATATCAACGGCAAAAGAGGGACGGTAGAACAGGGGAGTATAGCACAGCAAATCTATAACAAAGAGGCGACTGATATGGTTTATGAAGGGAACATTACCCTTCGTCCTGATTCTATTGCAGCTCTCGCATTTCGATCTTCAACCGATGGAGCTGAAGGATATGAAGCTACTCTTACGAAGGAAGGAGATCAGGTCCGTGTAAGTTTGACGAATACAAAAGGAACAGTAATTGCCAGTTCGCAACGTACTTATCCGAGTCAGATGGGAGCCAAACATCATGTGGAAATCAAGGCAAAAGGAGATCGAATTCAGGTCTTCCTGGACGGATACACTACGGCCGCGATTGACGTGAAAGATTCAACCTACAGGAGTGGAAGTACCGGAATCGTCGTAAAAAAGGGGACGGCTTACTTCCAGGATACTTATGTGACGGAACTGAGCCAATATTACAATGAGATATATCGTCCACAATATCATTACACGCCAATACGTGGTTCAGCGAGTGATCCGAATGGACTTGTCTACTTCGAAGGAGAATATCATCTCTTCCATCAGGATGGAGGAACATGGGCGCATGCGGTAAGTAAAGATATGCTGAACTGGAAACGGCTTCCGATTGCACTTCCCTGGAATGATCACGGACATGTCTGGTCTGGGTCGGCTGTTGCGGATATGACAAATGCATCTGGTTTATTCGGAGATTCAGGAGGCAAGGGCCTTATTGCATATTATACTTCCTTTAATCCAGATAGCCCGAATGGGAACCAGCGTATAGGTCTGGCTTACAGTAAAGACCAAGGTCGTACTTGGGAGTATTCGAAGGAACGCCCGATTGTGATCGAGAACCCGGGTAAGAGCGGAAATGAAGCTGGGAATTGGGATTTCCGCGATCCGAAAGTGATCCGTGATGATGAGAATAACCGCTGGGTTATGGTTGTGTCCGGAGGAGATCATATTCGTTTCTACACGTCAGCGAATTTACTTGACTGGACATTGACAGATAATTGGGGATATGGGGATTACGTACGCGGAGGCGTATGGGAATGCCCGGTTTTGTTCCAACTTCCGGTAGACGGAACGTCACAGAAGAAGTGGGTTATGATGATCAGTACAGGAGCGAATCCCAAAACAGGTGGATCAGATGCCGAGTATTTTATCGGTCATTTAACAGCTGATGGTAAATTCGTGAACGATAATCCGGCGGGTAAGGTGTTAAGAACAGATTTTGGTAAAGAATTTTACGCTTCGATGTCTTTCGCTAACATGCCTGATCATCGCACAGTGATGATGGCGTGGATGACGAATTGGGACTATCCGTTCGCTTTCCCAACGTCCAATTGGAAAGGTGAACTAACCATTCCGAGAGAAGTATCATTGGTAACAACCAAAGATGGAATTCGGATGGTGCAAAGTCCAATCGAAGAATTGGAATCACTGCGTAAACCTTTGTATTCTGCTTCTAACAAGTCGGTGAGTCCTTCTTCCGGGAATCTGTTAAAAGGTATTATTTCAGGTGCTTACGAAATTGAAGCTGAAATTGAAATCCCTAAAACCAGCACAGTGACCGAGTTTGGCTTTAACATTCGTGAAGGTGCAAATCAGAAGACGGTCGTGGGTTATAAGGCAAGTGATAGTCGTATGTTTGTGGACCGAACTGCATCCGGTGAAACGGATTTTTCTAATCTTTTCAGTAAGAAACATGAAGCGCCTACGCAAATGGAGAATAATCGGATCAAGATGCGTATTCTTGTGGATGAATCTTCTGTTGAAGCCTTTGGTAACAACGGCAAAGTCGTCTTTTCAGATGTAATATTTCCGGATCCTGCTAGTAGAGCGATGAGTTTTTACGTGAAAGGTGGGAATGTGAACGTTGTTTCCTTGAAAGTGCATCAGCTTCAATCTGTCTGGAATGAGGACATTCCTTCAAAAGCTCAAATAAAGATGGATACGAGCGTTCGGGAACTGGGGGTAGGCGAGTCGGATACACTGGAGGCGATGGTCGAGTACGGACCAGGTCTAGGCGTTCAACCGCTTAAGTGGAATTCCAGTAATAACGAAGTAATAACCATAGATTTGGTAGACAATTCACATGCAGTTATTAAGGCAAAAAAAGAAGGGGAATCCACAGTCACTGTATCTACTCCGAATGGTAAAGCTTCCAGTAGTGTGCTCGTTAAAGTCTCAGGTGGCGAGTTCCGGACAAACCTGAGTGGATGGACTAAAGATCTGTCTGCTGCTTCATGGTTAGTTAGTGAATATGGGATTCGTGGTAAATATTTTAGCGATGCGAATTATATTGCCAAAGAGAAGGCTGGGAATTTTACGTATGAAGCAGACATGTTGCTCGGTGAAACAGGAGGGGCAGGTTCTATTTTGTTCAGGGCTAGCGAAGATGGTCGCAGTGGTTATTATCTGAATCTAGACCCTAACATGAAGGCCATTCGTCTGTTCTATAAAATCAATGGAGGATTTGAAGAACGTCAGGTTCTTGCAAAAGTACCAACGTTCATTCAGCCAAATCATACGTATAAGGTGAAAATAGAAGCGAATGGTCCGCATATTGTCGTTCACGTGGACAGTCAAAAAGTGATAGATATCATGGATGGTACTTTTGCAGAAGGCCACTTTGGACTGAATGTATTTGGCGGCTCCGCATCTTATCAGAACGTCAATGTGAGCAACGGTGAACCTGCAAACATCACCAAGTCCAGTCTTATAAATGCCGCAACACAGAAATCCATTTATACCGTGAACCTTGTCAACGGGGAGCCGGTTACCTTGCATGATGCAAGTGCAGCTTCCATCCAGAAGTGGGTATTTGTTCCGACAGGTGACGAAGCAGGTTCGTATTCAATTCGTACTACGGCCGGTCAGACACTTGATCTGGATATAGGGCAAAACAAACTTCAGCTGTATCATTACTTAGGGTACAACAACCAGCGTTGGGTCCTTCACGAGAACAAAGACGGATCCGTTCATATTACTTCAGCTCATCATCAAAAAGCATTAGAAGTATCGGAAGATGGGACCGAACTCTTCCTAAGTGAACTGAATCCATCACTTGATCGACAAAAGTGGATATTAACGAAATAATAAATTTATTCCATGATGGCGTATCTCATAGATATTCCAATAAAGAAATGTCGTGGGACGGGAACATGTTCAATTCAAGTCGCTATTATAGCGGCTTTTTTCTTTTAACGAAACGAGAGGGATCAATCATATATTATATTTTTTCCTTCTTCACTTAGTTTTCTCAAAGATGTAATCATGTGATTAATCTCTTCTTCAGAGTGTCTTTCCCATGAAGCTAATTCAGCTATTATTTTAAGTGGCGATTTAGATCGATATGAACGTGTTGGGTTTCCAGGAAACTTTTTATCAGTTACGTTTGGATCACTTTCAAAATCTCCTAAAGGTTCTACAATGTAGATTCTTTCTTTTGCATTAGATCTTGCCAATTCAGCACCCCATTTGGCAGCATTTAATGTTGCAGTAAAGTATATATGGTTAGAATTTTTTTCTTGGTAATTTGATAAGAACTGTGGTTCTAATAAATCACCAATTTGCAGTTCTGCTTTTGTACCATGAAAAAAAGGACCTTGGTCTATGATCACTTTTTTGTCATCCATAATGATCCACCTCTTTTTTAGTTTTGTATTTAGCAGTATAGTGTAGGAATTTCAAAAAAAACAGTCTATAAAAACATAAAAAATAACGGTATAATTTAAGTAGAGAGAACGATACTGAGTCCAATAACCCAAGTTTAAGAAAGCAGCCGATCAGCGTGATCGGCTGTTTTTGTTTAACTAACGAGCAGGTTAAAAGATAATCCGTTCAAGGCAGGTCTCTGTCCTGGATTATAGAGTAATGTTGTAATGTCAGAGAATATAGTTGATAAGCATTATCATTCATGATATATTGTTAACCAATAAACTAAATATAAGAATTTATTTAGAATAACTCTATTTTTAAAAGAATATTTTTGTTTACAAGTAAATAAGGAGCGATCAAAGAATGATCTCAAAAGATCGAACAAAACAGTTGCTTTATGACCAATTTATCCGTTTTTTACATGTGTATGAGAACCACAAGGATACAGAAATCGAGCATTTCCTAAGTATCGCCCAGCGTGAAAGCATCGAGAAAATCCCTCAGCATTTGACCGCGGTTCATATGATAGATTGCATAGGCAAGCATGAGCCAATTAACAACACGGGTATTGCCGAGGCAATGAATTTGTCCAAAGCAAGTATCACCAAAATTGGCAACAAACTGCTCGAGGAAGGATTCGTCAAACGTACGAAAATGAACGACAACAAAAAGGAGAGCTATTTCCGGTTGTCACCGCAAGGCAAAAAGATCTTTGAACTGCATGAACGTCTGCATATACATGAGGCTGAGCGCTTCTATCGTACTCTCGACAAATATTCGGAAACGGAGCTAAAAGTAATCCATCAATTTCTTCAAGACAGCAGTATAAATATTGAATCCAGATAGAACAAAGGAGAGTGAAGCATATGAGTCTGGCGGAATTGATCAGGGAGCGCAGGAGTATTCGTAAATGTAACTCTACGCCGGTGGACCAGGAGTTGGTTGTTGAACTACTGCGTAAGGCTATACGGCTTCAACCATTTGTTGAGTCTGGCTCATGGCGTGTAGTATATGCCGGAACTCCAGAAGCACGCAAACGGTTGGTGGACTGCATGCTGGAACAGATGTCACAAAGCAAGCTCGGCAAGTTGATTCCAGGGAAACTTCTGGATGTTTTTAAAAAGAGATTTACCGATATTCCTGCCCACGTCATTGTTATGTCGACTGTAGGACCGAATCGTCTGACCAATGACCGCAATTATGCGGCTGCCTGCGGGGTGATGCAGAGCTTCCAACTGCTGGGCTGGGAACGAGGGTTAGGAATGTTGTGGGATACAGAGTCCATGATTCAGCATGAAGGGTTCTTCAATGGAATTGGCTTACGTGAGGATGAAAGATTTGTTGGTATTCTTCATATAGGGTATTACGACAAAGCGCCAAGAAGTCGGAAAAGAACACCAGCCGAGCAGAAGTGGACCGTATTGCGAGGACAGTTTACATAGAAGAGGAGGATATGAAAATGAAATTGTCAGATTTGGAAGGAGACATGGACGGTCCGAGTGCGTTTTTGGATCAACCGGTATCGCAGGATCTAATCCTTGAGTTGCTCAATCATGCCGTATGGGCGCCAAATGATGGCCTCCGAGAGCCGTGGCGATTTATCTTTGCTGATAACCGGTATGGGGACATCATGCAGGGATTACAGGAGCCTGCCCCTGCATATCTTCTGGTGTTGGTGAAGGAAGAGGCGGATCAATATAAGCGGGAAGAGGACTTTGCAGCTGTCTGCTGCCTAATTCAGAATTTCCGCTTGCTGGCTCATGAGCAAAGTCTGGGTGTGCGCTGTACCTTGCATGACTGGATGTACGACCCGAGCCGTACTGAAATGTTTGGTGTACTAAGTAACGAGCGCATTGCTGCGGTTCTGGAATTGGGATACGGTGCAAATCAGTGGAAAGGAAATACGAAGTTACCTGAGACTCAACTTCATTTTGAACTGCTGTAAGGTGGGAACGATGGGATGAGACTCCAAATGGAAAAAATTGTTTTACAATCATTGTCAGTACGTTATACTACAATCATTAGGTGAATTACTCAATAAAAAAGTGAAATATTGTAATTTATTAGTCACCCACGGCTCGTCATCGTCTTGAGCCACTTATTACATAATAAATATAGGAGGTATGATTATGGTCAAGAAGAAAATGTCCACAGCACTCAGTGCAGCTTTAATCGTTTCTATGCTGGCTACTGGCGTGATAGTCGCTATTCAGGGTACAACAACGTTAGAAGTAGCGAAGTCAGCAGGGGATAAAAAGGTTGAAGTCATTAAATAAAGCATACGTGAGACCTGCTAGAAAGTTAAAAGAACCTCATCTCGGTTAACCCGGCTGAGGTTTTTTTCTGTATCATTAGGCATTGAAAAAATGCAGACCTAAGTCCGTGAACGCTTGACCACCATTTACCTTGACGCAAAGTCCAATCTAATGTATACGGAACTGGAAATGACCAACCAGGAAAAACGGCAATCCAAGCAGTCACAATTAGTTACTTACTACAAAACACCAGATAACGAGTATTAACAGCTCAACATTACGAGAGGTGAGGGAACGCTTAACGCAGGGAAAGATATTAACACTTGGTACCGATTTAACCGTTGGCAATAAAAGATCATACTTCATGAACTTGAATACCAACTTAAGCAAAATCATAAATAGTGGGACAGTTCGAATCAATCTGTATATTGGACCTCTGTCAAGAAAGTGGACACTTACGCTACGGATCTTGCGGTAAATTGCTGTGCAAAACGGGCAGGGGAAAGGTACCCCTACACCAAAACATCATAATTGATTGAGCTTGCTTTCAGGCTCCTCACCATTTTCTACACGTCTTATATTCTTTATAAAGAACTCATATCTTGTTTTATGAAATTTCCGACCATCAGGCATTCCTGCTGTATGGGGAGTAAGTATCACATTACCCAGATTCCGGAGCTCGCTGTCAATCGGAAGCGGTTCAGATTCAAACACATCCAGGCATGCGCCTGAAATATCCCCGTTTTTTAATGCATCAATCAAGTCTCTTTCGTTGACAATGCCTCCGCGGGCTGTATTGATAAAAAGAGTGGTATTTTTCATTTTTTTGAATGCCGCTTTGTTGATCAGCTGTTTGGTTTGCTCATTCAAGGGTACATGTACACTGACTATGTCCGATGTACTTACAAGAGTATCGAAATCCGTCATTTTCACAAAACCATCAGATTGTACAATGGCATTTCTCGCATACGCCAGCACATTCATGTCAAAAACCCTGGAAAACGCAGCTACTTTTTTTCCAATAGCACCCAAACCGATAATCCCAATCGTTTTGCCCTTTAATTCACTCCCTGTATAGTCCAATTGATTTTCATCCATCTTGTTTTTCATGAAAGTATCAAGAAACGGTATGTTTTTATAATAAGACAATATCAGTGCCATGACGTGCTCGGCCACTGCCTGTGCATTCACTCCTCCAGCATTGGCCACCCAAATGCCGCGCTGTGTACAGGCAGGGACATCCACATTATCAAATCCTGCACCTGTCTGTACCAATTTTAATTTTTTTGCGTTAGAAAGCAGACTGTGATCCACTTTAATATGTTCAGGAATGATTACTTGGCAATCTTCAATATGATGCAGCATTTCTTTTCCGGGCGGAACAATTACAACGTTCCAGTCTTGCGGAAAACACCTTGCAATATTTGATTTTGAGGTCTCGCTAAAATAGCCAACGATGAGAATTTTCATTGCTAAACCACCTTTCATAAGCTATACCATTCTTCAAATAAAATCGTTGATGCTCGTCATTTTATCCTTTTAATACAATTTTATCAATAAAATCTCATCACGTTCTATTGAACGGGAATGGAAAAGAATCTAGATAAACAATATACTAGCTATATAGTTTTTTTTGTTGAGGTGAATAGTTCTAATGTCATTCTGTTGTGGATCGTCATACTCGGAATTGGTGGAGGTTTCGCCTTTAGTTTGGCCATGATGTTTTTCGGGTTGCGTACTGAAAATGCGCATCAAGCAGCGGAACTATCTGGCATGGCCCAATCGATCGGATATCTTCTTGCCGCAATCGGTCCAGCCCTTATAGGATATCTGCACGATGCAACAAATAGTTGGAACCTGCCACTTTTCATTCTTCTTGGGGCTTCGGTGTTACTCTTTGTAGTTGGTATAGGAGCAGCAAGTAATCAAAAAATCAATACCATGAAATAATAAAAAGCCCGCAATGACGCGGGCTTTTGTTAGTTTTAACATCAAGTATACATTACCTGCCGGAAATTTCATTCAACGAGATTTCTTGTTCCTCCAGCAGTCGTTTCAGCTTTTGGCGCTGCCGTTTTTCCTTCTGACGGCGCTCTTTGTCCTCAGCCTTTAGAGCCTTGAGCAGGGAGAAACACATACCGATAAGGACAATAGCGAACGGCAATGCGGTTACAATGGATGCCGTCTGGAGGCCAGTTAACCCCCCGCTGATTAGCAGTACTACCGCGATGGAGGACTGCATAATTCCCCAGGTTAATTTCACTCTTGTACTTGGGTCCAGTTTGCCATCTGAAGTGAGCATGCCCAGTACAAAGGTAGCTGAATCAGCCGACGTAATAAAGAAGATCATGATCAGCATTGTGGCGATGAATGCCACGATCGTGCCCAAAGGCAGCTGCTCCAGCATAAGGAATAAAGCGGTTGTCGTATCTTCCTTGACAGCCTCCGCCAGATGAGCGGCATTGAACAATTCCATGTGAAGTCCTGTTCCGCCAAAGACGGAGAACCAGATAAATCCGAAAAGACTTGGAATAACCATGACGTAAATTACAAATTCCTTTATGGTTCTTCCTCTGGATACCCTTGCGATAAAAGTGCCGACAAAAGGAGCCCACGAGATCCACCATGCCCAGTAAAATAACGTCCATGCTCCAATCCAGGTTTCTCTTGAGAACGGCGTCAGTCTCAAACTCATGTTAATAATATTCTGCATGTAACTGCCCAAGGTTGTTGTGAATGTGTCAAATATAAAAGAAGTCGGTCCAGTCACCAATACAAACAACATCAATAACAAAGCTATAACGAGGTTGACGTTGCTCAGAATCTTAATACCTTTATCCAGACCGGAGGTTGCCGAGATTAAAAACAGTACGGTTACAACGATGATAATGACAACCTGAGACAGAGTCGAGTTAGGAATACCGAATAAGTGATTCAGACCCCCGCCGATCTGAAGAGCACCCAATCCAAGCGAGGTCGCAACACCAAAGATGGTGGATATGACCGCCAGAATATCAATAACCTTACCAAGCCAGCCAGCAGCAAGACGCTCACCGATCAGAGGAATAAAGGTGGAACTGATCAGCCCTTTGTATCCTTTCCGGAACTGGAAGTAAGCAAGTGCTAAGCCGATGACGGTATAGATAGCCCAAGGATGCAGCCCCCAGTGGAAAAAGGAATAACGCATTGAAAGTATGGCTGCTTGCGTTGTTTCGGGTACCGCCCCCTCAGGTGCAGATAAATAGTGGGACAGCGGTTCAGCAACTCCCCAGAAAACCAGCCCAATGCCCATACCTGCGCTAAACAGCATGGACAGCCAGGAAACCGTAGAATACTCCGGCTCATCATCGTCATCCCCAAGCCTAATACCGCCAAATCGGCTGAACGCCAGATAAAAAGCAAAGATCAGGAAGAACAGTGTCGCTAGCAAATAAAACCAGCCAAAATTCTGAATAGAGAAGTTGTAGGCAACATTAGCCACATCCGCTAGCTGATCAGGAGCGACGGCTCCCCATATTGCAAACAGTGCAACGATGATAATTGTGATTGTAAATACCATGATGAGACCTCCATTATGTAAGCTTCAGCCAACTGTTTCCTTAGTATGTGCTAGTCTAACTTGTAATATTTCGAAAAGCTAGCTGTTGATAAATTAAAACAAACCGCCATGTAATGAAACACTCAGCGGTTTGTTTTGATCTTGCCTGAATAATATATGGCCTATAATCTCTTGTTAATCTGAGATATTGTATCATCTCATCTAACTAGTTTTATTCATTTATGAAAAGAAATCTGAAGAAGGCTGACTGTCATTGTAAATTTACAGATCCTTCAGATTAAATTGCATGCGTGTAAGCATGTCGGTCATCATTGCAACTTCTTCTTCACTGAAATCCAGTATCATCTGATGAAGAAACTGGTTTCGATCCTGCTTGAAATTGGCGATATGCGTTAGCCCTTGTTCTGTTAACCGGACGAAGGTTTCCCGATGATCGTCAGGGTTTCTTCTTCGTGACACCAAACCGTCTGCTTCCAGTTGCTTCAAATGGCGTGTAACAGCAGCACTGTCAATATGAATGGCCTTCTGCAAATGGCTTTGTGTAACTTCTTCATGAAGATAGAGATGATACAGCAGAACGTATCGTGAGGAACTGATCCCCGTACAACGTTCAAATTTAGGTTTCAACTGATTGCTTATATTTTTAAGTAATATTAATAAGGTTTCTTGTTCCAGCGAACAATTCATGTTTGCCCCTCCTTGAATGGTGCAGAATGTCTTGAAAAGTTTCATGTAACAAGGGCAGATTGCTTCCAAGACATTCAGCAACTAAAGGCAACTATATCACAATGTGGAGAATACTCGCACTATCGCTTTGAATCATGCCCAAAACGTGGTCTCTTCGGCTGGCATACGGTAGGAGGTGTATCCCTCGCTTGCAGCTTTTCCAATTGTCAGTAGCATGACTGGTACATAGCGTTCTTTATCCAAGCCAAACACTTCAGCAATTTGATCTTTTTCATAACCACCGACTGGATTGGTGTCATACCCATGTGCACGGGCAACCAGCATCAATTGCATGGAAACCAGACCGGCGTCAAGCATAATGACATCGTTCATTTCAGCATCGGACATGTTGTTATAGATCGGTTTGAATGCCTTCAACTGAAAGTCCTTAACATCTTGTGGCATTAAGCCATGCTCAACAGCTTTTCCATAGATGTTTTCTGCATAATCGAAGTTGTTTTTGTCCGCAAACACGGCAATGACAGCAGAAGCTTGAGCGACTTTTTCTTTGTTAAAGCGAGACAGTGGGACGAGTTTTTCTTTTCCCTCTGGAGTATCCACCACAAGGAAGCGCCAAGGCTGCATGTTGATGGAGGAAGGGGCAGTGCTAGCTTCATTGATGATTTGAGTCATTTCTTCCCTGCTGATTTTTACGGATGAATCGTATGTCTTAATGGAGCGGCGTCCATAAATAATTTCGTTAAAATCGTTTGTTTGTTGGTATGGTTTCATAATAGTTACTCTCCCTTTATATTTTGTTGAGCTATCAATGTTTGACTAGTCAATTGTTGATAAGTCAAATATAAACGAAAACTAAGTCCATCTCAATAGTTTTTTTTATGTAAAATCATAACAATAAAAGCAACATTTCCAACGATTCTAACTTAACTTTTGCATAATTTTATCCTGGTTGTTTAAAAATGAGTAAGGGTAATATGCATGAACCCCAGTGACTAGATACAAATAAATAATCGGGAATAACATGTAAAAGGATATTAGCTTAGAGGAGTGATACAAAAATGAAAGCAGTTGTGATTAATCAATATGGAAGTAAAGAAGAGTTAGTTGAGCAGGAAGTGAATAAACCGAGGGCAGAAGCCAATCAAGTGGTTGTAAAATTAGAGGCTACATCCATTAATCCAATCGATTGGAAATTAAGAGAGGGTTACTTAAAAGAAATGTATGATTGGGAATTTCCTATTATCTTAGGCTGGGATGTAGCTGGGGTCATAACTGAAATTGGTTCAAACGTTACCAAATGGAAAGTTGGGGATCGAGTATTCAGTCGTCCTGATACAACACGTTTCGGTTCGTATGCTGAATATACAGCAGTTGATGAGCACCTTCTGGCAAAACTACCTGATTCAATCTCATATGAGGAGGCTGCGGCTGTACCTTTGGCTGGTTTAACAGCATGGCAGGTACTGTTTACTCATGGCGATCTAAAAGAAGGTGAAACTGTACTTATTCACGCTGGAGCTGGTGGTGTAGGTATGTATGCCATTCAATTAGCAAAACATGCCGGCGCTCATGTTATTACAACAGCAAGTGAAAAAAATCATGAACTTCTTTACTCGTTAGGTGCTGATCAGGTCATTGATTACAAAAAGGAAAACTTTGAAGAGATTCTAAAAGATATAGATTTAGTGTTTGACACGATGGGTGGAGAAGTAGCTGAGAATAGCTATAAGGTGCTTAAGCCAAATACCGGAAGACTAATTACCATTGTTGGTGAACCCAATCATGATACTGCTAAGTCTCACAATGTATTAGCAAAGGGGATTTGGCTACAGCCAGATGGTGATCAATTGCAGAGAATGGCAGAGCTGATGGAAGAGAACAAGATAAAGTCAATTGTAGGGGCAACATTCCCGTTTAGTAGACAGGGGATTTATGATGCACATGCTTTGAGTGAAACTCACCACGCTGTAGGTAAGATTGTCATTACATTTTAAAAAAGAAGACTGGGAAAAACCGCTAAACATTAAAATTGGCATCTGTCGAGGGACAAAAACATATTCCTATTAAGTCGCTATCTTAGCGGCTTTTTTATATTATCAGTACAAGTTCGTGTCCCGAGCCAAGGACAAGAACTTGTACTGATTGTGATTTAAAAGATTTATGTAAGCAAACTTTGCGTCTCTTTAATAAAAGCGGCGATAGCAGGAGAGATCGCTTCCAAGGAGGGGACTGCTAATCCTATGACACGGTTAATGGAACGGGTAACGGTTTTACCAGGATATTAGCTGGCACAGCCGGTAGTATCATCGAAGGCAATCGTATGGCTAACGCCCGATTGGCTGGTATTTTTCATTTTACACTCGAAGGGCAATTCATTATCATGGATTCAATAGAGCAGATGGAGGTGGGTCACGACGATGATAAATTTGCGAGTCGTTCATTTTATACTGACAGGTTTCTCCATTCAAGTTGGAGAATTCGCGCATGTAACCCTTGAAGATTATTTGCGCCTGACCGAGAATTGGGGGGATGTTCATGATTGAACTGATCAGACACGTTATGGAAGACATGAACAAGCAGCTTGACCGTATCGAGAAGAGTTTGAACTTGCTGAATGATGAACTCATTTGGATAAGAATAAAGGGCTCCATGAATAGCGTCGGTAATCTTTGTTTGCATTTGGCAGGTAACGAATATCAGAATTTCGTTAGCGCGATCGGCAACAGACCGTTCATCCGGACGCGAACCCGTGAATTCACGAAGGACGGGGGAATATCGAGAGAAAAGCTGATTCTTCTTCTTCGGGAAACCAGAAAGGAATCGGAAAATGTTGTAGCTGCGTTATCGAACGACGATTTGTCCCGAGAGGTTATCATTCGCTATGACCGTGAGGATTGGAACCGAATGCATCGAACGAATAGGTGTACTGAAGAAACCTACGATACAAGAGTAATCGGTCGTCTGCTTATCCAGGTATCGGCACACTACGGGTATCACGCAGGACAGATCGTTGTGCTTGCCAAGATGCTGCAAGATACGCAAGAACATGTCACGGGTCAGTACCATTGAGGAGGGCATAGATGGTCATGATCAGACTTGAACCGTTCAAACATCCCGATTCGACAAGAATGGTTCTAACGAACTGGAAGTCGAGAAAACGGAGGATAAGCTTCTGACGAAAGTCCACGCCAACGTGAATCCAATGCTGATGTCCCATGCGATCGCCAACCTTGTGGACAATGCCATCAAATATTCAGGCAGTCCATCGCTAATCGAATTGAAGTTGGAACATACGACAAGCGAGATAGTTATACGGATACGTGATCAAGGTATCGGCATCGAGGGCGATGAGCTGGAGAGAGTGCAGGAACGTTTTTACCGGGCGAAAAATGCAAGCACATCGAACGGTTCAGGTCGATGTAAAAGAACGAATACCCTTTAAAGTCGCTATTTTAGCGGCTTTTTTTGTTGTGAAGAAAAGGCACAAGTGCTTTCGTGGCACAGAGAAGTGGATGACCAAACCGTTGAAATTGTCGGTCTATAGGAGTGAGAGAAGGATTAGGATATAAGGAATGCAATTCTCTCCTGTTCCTAAAACGTAAAGAAAGCGGGGTGAAATAAATGGCCATTTTATCAACTGGACCGATTGAGAATAATCCGGTCAGTGGTGTAAGACCAACACAACAGCTGACCATTAATATTGATAATAGAAATTTGGTTACGAATGCAATTGTTTTGATTCAGGGTTATTACCTAAACGGAACCAGAACGGAATATATACTCGAATTAATTAGCGTAAATCCAAATCAAGCCATAAAAAAAGATTATTTTGCAAACCTAGACGTATTTGAATTTGTCTTTACAACGAGTGGTTTAGCAGAACAACAAGTAGAAATTTCAGTTTGGGGAAAAAACTCCATGGGACAGCTCGTAACGCCTCACCGTATTGTATCTTCAGAATTGTTAGAAGACAATGGAGCCACGGGAATCACAGGCTCAACCGGCGCAACTGGGGCCACGGGCGTAACTGGAGCTACGGGGAACACAGGTTCAACCGGTGCGACTGGGGCAACGGGCGTAACTGGATTAACTGGAGCTACAGGGAATACAGGCCCCGATGGAGGTGCAACTGGAGCAACGGGCGTAACCGGAGCCTCAGGCATCTCAGGCGCAACCGGCGAGACAGGAGCCACGGGCGTAACCGGAGCCTCAGGCATCACGGGCGTAACCGGCGAGACTGGTGCAACGGGGGCAACCGGAGCCACAGGCATCACGGGTGCAACCGGGGAGACTGGTGCAACGGGGGTAACGGGAGCCACAGGTATCTCAGGCGCAACCGGCGAGACAGGGGCAACGGGGGCAACCGGCGTAACGGGAGCCACGGGCATCACTGGCGTAACCGGGGAAACAGGGGCAACGGGCGTAACCGGAGCCACGGGCATCACGGGCGCAACCGGGGAAACAGGGGCAACGGGCGTAACCGGAGCCACAGGCATCACGGGCGTAACCGGGATCACAGGTGCTACTGGGGAAACTGGTGCAACCGGCGTAACGGGAGCCACGGGCATCACGGGCGCAACCGGGGAAACAGGGGCAACGGGCGTATCTGGGGCCACGGGGATCTCAGGTACGACTGGGCAAACAGGCACAAGTGGGGCAACAGGTGCAACGGGCTCAACTGGGGCCACAGGGAGCACAGGTGCAACCGGGGCAAATGCCACAATACAAAATGGATTATTTAATGTTAGCGTACCTTCTGTTGCAAATGCGACAGCTATTTCGTATACGACTGTATTTATTAATGGCACTAACATATTACACCCAACAAGTACTACCTTTGTACTGGCATCAGGGCACATTTATTTGGTTTCGTATACGTTTAGAGGAACGAGTTCTGTAATTGGGAACGTTACGGTTACACCAAGAATTAATCTCGTATTTCAAAGTCGGTTTTCAGGGAGAGCAGTTACAGGAACTTTAGATGCGAATGTAAGTGTATCGGGTACGTTTTTAGCTGATGCTACTTCAACTGCGCTTACAATCGATTTTCTTTATAATGGGTCAGCAACAGCTACATCTACAGATGGTTCTGTTTCAATTATTCAGGTTCAGTAACTGGGTGGAAAATGAGAGCATAAATTTTGTTAGTTTAAAACCAAAGGAGTGGAGGTGGATGAATATTTCTGCCTCTAATCATTTGGAAAAAAGGAGAATAAAATTTTATGGCTATTTTATCAACCGGACCGATTGAGAATAATCCGGTCAGTGGTGTAAGGCCAACGCAGCAACTGACAATTAAAATGGATAATCGAGATTTAATCAATAGTGCCGATGTTTTGATTCAAGGATACTATCTAGACGGAGCTCGAAACTTATACGTAAACGAACTCATTAATGTGAATCCAAATGAAGTAATAACGAAGAATTATGATGGGAACTTTAATGCTTTTGAATTTGTCTTTACAACGAGCGGTTTAGCAGAAGATCAGACGGGAATCTCGGTTTGGGGAAAAAATGTAGAAGGGCAACTTGTAATTCCCCATCGCATTGTATCTTCAGAATTGCTAGGTGCAAATGAAGTAACAGGACCACCAGGAACAACGGGAGCTACGGGATCTACAGGAGCCATAGGACCCACTGGGGCTACAGGAGTTACAGGAGCAACAGGAGCCCAAGGTACGATTGAGCCTAATGCGACCATCGTGGGAGTAGAACCCAATGTTAGCTCTCAATTTAACGAATTAAGAACCAATGAAAAAACGCCAATTATTGAGTTGACTTCTGTATATGGCTTATCCAACCTAAGAGACATTGTTTTAACATTGGGCGATGCTACAGTCGGAAGTAATAATACGGAATTTCAATTAACTACAACTATATCCGGATCTGACATTGCTATCCTTCAAAGCTCGGAGAGAGGAAGGTATGAATCAGGCTTAGCGGGAGAAATAGGAATTGGTACTCGTTTACCAGCTCCACCGACAGGGACCCAAGTGGTCAGATGGGGCGCTTTTGACGATCAGAACGGCTTATTCTTTGGACAGAGCGTAGCGAATGGAATATTTGTAGCGATCAGAAGAGCAAGTGTTGATACTATTATTCCTCAAACATCTTGGAATGTGGATAAATTAGATGGAACAGGTCCGAGTGGCGCGACGCTTAGTTTATCTAAAGGGAATATATTTCAAATCGTATTTACATGGTATGGGTATGGAGTAATCGAATTTAGAGTTGTCATCCCTGATCCTACAACTTTAGCACAAGAAGTAATTATCGTTCATCGCTTTTCCCCCAATGGGCAAACCAGTCTGGCCGATCCTAATCTTCCTCTACGTGCGGAGATCTTTAATAATGGCACAGAATCAGAACTCAATTTATTCGTTGGAGGAAGACAATACAGTATATTGGGTAAATATAATCCCGTTTTCAGGGTTACTTCCGAAAGGAGAACTGTAACTGCAACAGGGTCACTCACACCAATTTTGTCTTTCCAGAGAAAGACATCCTTCCCGCCAGGTTCAGGTAGGGCAAATTCAGTGAGTATCAAATTAGAAAGTATTGATCTTATAACTACAGATGATATTTACTATCAGATCATATTAGGCGGAACGATTAATGGAGGCTTCGTAAACTTTCCAACAGCAACGACTAATATTCCAACTTCGGAAACAGCTCTTCTAATCAACAACACACTAACGACAATAGCGGATGGTCAAGTCCTATTACAAGGCTTAGTAGCCGGAGTTGCGGGAAGTGTCAGAATATCAGCTTCTTCTTCATTATTGGATTTCCAATTACCTGACTCTGAAATTGTGACTTTAGCCGTAGGAAATTTAAGCGGGGGTACTAATCCTGTTACTGCCACCTTTAGTCTTACTGAAGAATGGTAAAAAGTAATAGAAAAGGAGGGATTCACTTTTCCCTTTCTGCGAAGGAGGAACTATCTTGTCAGATATTATTATCTCGAATATTGGTCCGAATATAAGTTCGCAATTCGATGAGCTGATTGTATCGGAAAAAACCCCAATCGTGGAGTTAACATCTGCATATGGTCTATCCATTCTAAGAGATTCCGTTACAACCACTGGGGATGGTACGGTTACCAATGATGCAACGGAATTTAATCTAAGCAATACCACTAACGGAACAGATTCGGCCATTCTAGAAAGTGTATTACGAGGTAGATACGAGCCAGGATTCGCAGGAGAGGCCGGAATCGGCGTTCGAATACCTATACTGCCGATAGGCAATCAGATTGGAAGATGGGGATTCTTTGACGATCAGAACGGGGCTTTTTTTGGAGTAAATAGCACAAATGTATTCGTGGTCATACGGCGAGGAGGCTCCGATACAACATTTCCTCAAAGTTTATGGAATGTAGACCGATTAGATGGAACAGGTCCGAGTGGAGCGACGCTTAGTTTATCTAAAGGGAATATATTTCAAATCGTATTTACTTGGTATGGATATGGAGTAATCGAATTTAGAGTGGTCATCCCTAATCCGTCGACTTTAGCGCAAGAGGTAACTACCGTCCATCGATTCTCTCCAACAGGTCAAACGAGTTTTATTGACCCCAATCTTCCATTAAGAGCACAAATCGATAATAACGGAACTGCAGAAGCTTATACCCTTTTTGTAGGAGGAAGACAATATAGTATTATCAGAAAATATGATCCTACCTTTAGAGTCACTTCGGAAAGGAGGAGGGTTACCAATCTCACATCAACACTAACACCCGTCCTATCATTTACAAGAAAAGCAATCTTCCCTTCGGGATCAGCTAGAACGAACTCTGTTCAAGTGGATCTAGAAGAAATAAACATTATCTCATCCGTAGATCTTAGTTATCAAGTACTTGTGGGTGGAACTCTCGACGGAGCATTTATTAATTATCCAACAGCTACAACGATCATTCCCGATAGCGAAACAGCTCTGTTGGTAAACAACTCTTCTACGACGATTACTGGGGGGGAAGTCGTTTTTCAAGGAATTACAGGAGGCGGAACAGGAGGAAACAGGATATTAGCTTCTTCAGAACTATTCGATTTCACGCTTCCTGAAAATCAGGTCGTAACATTAGCTGTATCAAATATTGGTGGGGCAGGCTCAAATATAGTTGATGTGGTATTTAGTGTTGCTGAGAGCTGGTAAAACCTCAGGTCATAGTGAAATACATTAAATGTTGGAAAGGGGTAAGAGAGAATGATTTTATCCACCGGTCCGATAGAAAATAATCCTGTTAATAGTGTAAGGCCGACACAACAGTTGACGATCAAAATAGATAATCGCAACTTAGTCGATGGCTCAAATATCTTGATTCAGGGTTATTATTTGAATGGAACAAGAACACTATATGTACTTGAGTTAATTTCTATCAATCCTAATCAAGTCCTAACCAAAAATTATTATGCAGACTTTAATTCTTTTGAATTCGTCTTTACAACAAGCGGTTTAGCAGAACAACAAGTTCAAATTTCAGTTTGGGGTAAGGATGCTGCCGGACAGCTTGTCTCGGCGCATCGCTTAGTAGCTTCTGAACAACTTGACGAAGCATAAGAAGCAAGATAAACGGCGGGCTGAGTTAGATAAAACAAACTCGTCAAAGCACTTTAGAGAAGAAATGAAGAGGATGGTGGATCTGTCTTTTGGCTCAATGGATGAAATCAGTACAAAAATAAAAAAAGGACCGTAAGTGTTCATCTTCCATCGATGAATGCTTTCGGTCCTTCTATGTTTATCCTGCACTAATGAATGACGGGATCGGTTTTCGCCTCTCTATGTTAACGTCTTCGGAAGGCTCCGCCGCGTGCCAGAGCGAAAAAGATGAGCAGGGCAATAATCGAGCCAACAATGGCGGGAATAATATGAAATCCGCCAATCACCGGCCCCCTTGGTCCCAGCAATTCCGTTCCTAACCAGGAACCGATAAAACCCGCGATAATGTTCCCAAGTACACCGCCCGGTACGTCCCGCCCAATTAAGTTGCCGCTTAACCAGCCAATAAGTCCACCAACAATGAGTACCCAGAGCAGATCCATGGATTGTTCTCCTTTCTTCGGGTTTATTACAAGTTATGTTGGGTTCGTTGGAATATACCTTATCTTCCTGTTGGTGGAGGAATCTAAAGCGCCTGTGCTAAGATGGGTTAATAATTGATTAAAGCTGGTGAAAACAAGGCTAGATAGGGGTGTACAGTTGAAGAAAATCCTAGTCATTGATGATGAAATTGCAATTCGAGATTTAATTGAGCTTGTACTGAGAAGAGAAAACTACGTCGTTCAAACGGCTGAGAACGGTAAAATAGCCTTGCAGCTGCTGGATACTTTTCAGCCGGATCTGGTGGTGCTTGATTTAATGCTGCCTGACTGCTCTGGATATGACCTGTGCAAGGAAATCACCGGGAAACGTGCCGTTCCTGTGATCATGCTCTCTGCCAAAAATGAGGTAATCGACAAGGTGTTGGGACTAGAGCTAGGGGCGGAAGATTACATGACCAAACCTTTTGACAATCGTGAATTGCTCGCTCGGATCAAGGTCATTCTGAGAAGAAACGAGAGCAAGGAGGAATCAAGTGAAGGAACAGAAGTGAAATCTACACGCATCATTCATGAAGAGCTGACATTTGATCTGGAAAGCCGCAGGGTGCTAAAAAACGGTGTACCCGTGTCTTTAACGGCCAAAGAGTTTAAAATTCTGGAAACGTTACTCAAAAGGCCAGACAAAATCTTTACCCGGGATGAGCTGCTGCAGATCGGATGGGGATATGATTTTATGGGAGACAGTCGCAGTGTGGATATGACCATCATGCGATTACGGAAGAAGCTGGAGGATAACGCGGACGAACCGAAGTATGTCAGGACGATCTATGGATTTGGCTATCAACTTGGAGGTGGCGAGGCCTGAAGTATGCAACCCGGTTACTGCTGAATTATTTATTTTTCTCCGTGCTGTCCTTTGGCATCATCATTTTTGCGGTGAATAAAGCCATCGATTACTACAGCTTCATTACCATTGAGAAACAGATGATGGAGAAGGCGGATCTGTCCGAGTTGTCCTTCCGTGAGGTGTTATCTCAGCATAGGTCATCTTCAGGAGAGCCCCAGACCAAGGAAATTGTCAGACTCGCTCTGGAGAAGCTGAAAGCTTCAGGCAAGGAAGTACGTATCTATGACAGCTCCAAGCAGTTGCTGGGCTTGGCTGTGGATGGCATCATCATTAATGATGGCAAACCTCTTATTTTCGAAAAGAATATTGAGAAAGCCCTGAGCGGCAGTTATGCCTACACCGTAACGGAAGATCATCTGCTTTATTTCGCGACGCCCATTCAGGATCAATTCTACGAGAACGCTTATGTGTATGAGTTCGTGGAGGACATTTCCTACTTTTATGCGATTATGGATCAAATCCGTTATATCCTGTTTGCGGGTGCAGGCGGATTTATTGTACTGATTACGTTATCCAGTCTGTGGATTGCCCGCAACACAACCAAGCCGATTAAACTGTTGCTTGACGCTGCGCAAAGTTTCTCTAGGCAGGAGTTTCGGAGAGTTCATCTAAACCGTAAGGATGAGCTGGGCATGCTGGCAGATGGACTGGATTCCATGGGGCGGCAGCTTCATGATTACATTCAGTACCAGAGGCAATTCGTCTCCAACGTATCTCACGAGTTAAAAACACCCTTGGCAGCCATTCGTGGTTTCTCTCAATACTTGGTTGAAGGGGAGAACGAGGACAAGGAGTTACAAAAAATCTATGCTCATCTGTTGCAGGAATCAGATCGGCTGACGCGCTTGATTAATGAACTGTTGTTGTTATCCCGATTCGACAAGGCTGGTTCTAACGAACTGGAAGTCGAGAAAACGGAAATAAACGAACTGATTCAGCAAGTCGCAACGAGTATGGGTGCCAAGGCCAAAGATAAAGGAATTGAGATTATGGTTAGTAAAGTGGAGGGAGGATCAACAGATGGAGGTCTGACAAAAGTCTACTCCGATGTCAATCCCATGTTGATGTCCCATGCCATCGCCAATCTTGTGGACAATGCCATCAAATACTCAGGAAGTCACTCACAGATTAAAGTAGAGATGGAGCATACGCCAAGTGAGGTGGTTATACGGATACGTGATCAAGGTATTGGTATCGCGGGCGATGAGCTGGAGAGAGTACAGGAACGTTTTTACCGGGCGAAAAATGCTAGCACAGCGAACGGTTCAGGTCTTGGGCTTTCTATTTGCAAGGAGATTGTCGAGCGGTTTAATGGTTATATTGACATGGAAAGTCAAATCGGGGAAGGAACAACCGTTACGATTGTGTTGCCCCGTGCGGAAACACAATCGTAAATAATTAACGTTACAAGATTGGTACATTTCTGTTATGAGACTAACAAATGTTTTATTTATAATCACTTCATAAGAACAAATCACACATTTATGGAGGGATCATGATGAAATTGATAAACAAAGCAACAGGTGTTATCGTACTAGGTGCTCTACTAACGGTGGCATTAGCGGGCTGTCAGTCCAATGATGCTACGCCCCCAGCAACCGGACAGAACACAGCGAATGAACAAAGCAAAGGCGAAGGAGCAACAAATGCTAATGCTCCTGCTTCCGAAAGTTCTGAAGAAAAGGGGACTGAAGCTATTAAGGAAGGTTCGATGGAGAAGGAAGGCAATGTGGTGCTGAAGGAGCTTGCTTTTGTCTATAATGAGCACACCATTGCGATTTCGGATACAGCGAATGAAGATCAGATGGAACAGATGCTGGGCAAACCGGATAACCTGAAATCTCATACGTACAGTGCCGACGATGGAACAAACATGGATACGTTAATCGGTTTTACAGAAAAGGTCTATACGTATCCTGGTCTGGAGATTAAAACAATCAGTATACCAGAGGGAAAACAAGACTCCATCTTTCATATCGAAATCACAGATCCCAAGTACGCGACAGTGCGAAACATTAAAGCAGGAGATAGCCTGGATACACTCAAAAACGCCTACCCTGAGGGGAAACTGCTTGGTGATGGAGCCCCTAATGAGGAGGATGACTTCCGTTACGAGCCATCCAATTATGTGGATGTGATGTCGTTCCATATCAAGGATGCCAAGGTGGAGAGCATTCAGATCTACAGCCTTCTGGACTAATATTTAGGAATCGATGTTGGTAAGCCATTCATACGATTCACCTTTTATACCTGAATAAAAATGAAAAGTTAACCCTCATACTCCTGAAAAGGAGCATTGAGGGTTAACGTAGTTTTAGGACTTTTAAATTAAGCGCTGCTTGGGCAAATGCAGAATAACGTTGAATTGATCACCATGAATTTCGATTTTGATCTCCCCGCCGTGCAGCTCAACGATACTTTTCACAATGGACAGCCCTAGGCCGGAGCCTTCTGTCTGGCGGGATTCATCTGCTCTTTTGAAACGTTCGAACAACTCTTCCGCAGCAAAATCAATCTCATAAGCAGCAGTATTTTGAATTTTGAATAGCACCAGATCATCAGACTCATCCAAATAAATATAGATTCTGGTTCCCGGAAGCGAATATTTCTGCGCGTTGCCAATTAAATTTTCGAATACACGCCAAATTTTATTGCCGTCCAAATGTGCATGGATCGGGAATTTCGCAATCCTCTCCCGAATCACAGGCGACGCTTGTCCCATACTGGTGTTGGACTCGGCAATTGCCTGTGTCAACAATGTCGCGACATCGACGTACTCAATATCCAGCTCTACTGTACCACTGGCCATCTTTGAGATTTCGAACAGGTCTTCAATCAACAGCTTCATCCGTAGCGCCTTCCGGTCCAGGGTTTCAATATAGGATCGGGTGGTCTCTGTAGACAGATTTTCTTTTTTTAATAAATCAACATAGTTGATAATAGAAGTAAGTGGGGTCTTCAAATCATGTGATACGTTGGTAATCAGCTCTGTTTTTAACCGTTCGCTCTTCATTTGATTCTCCAGCGCGCTTTGATACCCGGCTTTCATATTGTTAATATAACCAGCAAGCTTGGATAGATCATCCTTGCCGGTATCCTGAATTGTGTTTTGAATATTTCCTTCGGCAATCTCTTTGCTCCCGTTGATAATGGCGATGAATCTTCTAAGCTTGGAAAGTATATATGGAACCAAGAACAACACGTAGAGCAACAAATAAAGTAGAAGCCACCCCTGTCCGTAATATGTGACTGCCTGCCAAATACAAATGCCGGCTATCGCGGTTAGCAAAAGCATCATGATGAGGCCAAACGTTAGTCTCCCGTTTTGTAAACTGGCTCTAAGACCGGTTCTCCAAATATGAAAGTAATCCATCAGCAGACTGCCATGCCAGAAGGAACGCCTACTATGGGGTGCCTTAAAATAAAGAAACAGTCTGCTTGCCAGCAGGCAAAGAATAATTAAGGCAAGCAGTGTCTGGATATAACTTGAAGTTGAATAGCTCAGACTCAACCCCGTGTATGAATACCTGTTTATGAGTACGAGGCTCCATAGAATCGCGGCGACAATGATGACAATAAGGTCGATTGGAACCTTCCGATCGGCTTTATTTTTTCTCGATTTTGTATCCAATTCCCCATACCACCTTTAAATATTTTGGGTCTTTGGGATTGATTTCAATTTTTTCACGAATGTTTCTCACATGTACGGCAACCGTATTCTCTGAAGTGAAGATCAGTTCATTCCACACGCGCTCATAAATCTCTTCGATTGAGAAAACCCTACCCTTGTTCTCCATCAGCAGCTCCAAAATTTTGTATTCTTTCGGGGTCAATCTGACGTCCTCTCCATCTATCTCAACAGTCTTCGAGCTTTTGTTCAGCACGAGTCCTCTTACTTGAATGAGCTCATCCCCGTTTGACTGGAAGGAACCTAAATTCGTAAACCGGCGCAGCTGAGATCTGACTCTAGCGATCAGCTCTAGAGGATTGAACGGCTTCGTAATATAGTCATCAGCCCCAACGTTGAGTCCCAAAATCTTGTCGCTATCTTCTGACTTGGCGGAAAGCATAATGATCGGTATATTTTTGTTTTCACGAATTTTAAATGTCGTTTTAATTCCATCGAGCTGTGGCATCATGTTGTCCATGATAATAAGATGAATGGTTTCTTGTTCAAGAATTTCCAGCGCCTCCAATCCGTTAGAGGCAGTTAATACATCCACATCTTCGCTTTTCAAATAAATAACAAGCGCTTCTCGAATTTCCGGTTCATCGTCTACAACAAGAATGTTATTTATAGCCATTAATTCTCACCTTCATCACGATATTTCTTATATTTACTAATCCGGAACTCATGTATCCCGAAAATTCAACATGGCCGGGGGGAGCGTCTGCAAGCATCAGCTCCGCTGGTGATTCTTCCTGATCCGTGTAAAATCCATGCACCCCGAACCTGGACAGAATCTGCATAACCGGTCTGCTGTTGACGGTGTGAACATAGCTTTTTACCCCAAACTTATGTAGTGTTGGAACTAAATTGGGGTTTAGATACACACGGTATACAGGCATGGCAACCGCTGTCAGTTGTTTGTCCCTTACGAATTCTACAATACTTTCGGCGGAGGCGCCAGTTTTGTAAAGTGAATATATTTTGTTTGGAAAGGGGTGGATTCCCATAACCGTGTCATACATTTCCGGGCTGAAAATTTCAGGTATAATCCGGTTGAGCAGTGCAGGATCCGTACGTTGAACCTCATTGACTAGATGCGCAAACTGCTGCTGAATTTGCTCTTTGCTGCCTGCTTTCGTATCCACAATTAAGTCAAAATCAGGATATTGCTGCATCAGCTGCAGTATGTCCGGCAGTGTAAGAGGGTGGAATCTTCCCATAATAAGCGAGTTTTCAAACTGAAGCGTTGTTACGTTTCGTCCGCGATGAGCGGCCAAATCCGGCTGTAGCTTCTGCGACCAATCATGTCTGGCTACAAGTTTCCCGTCCGTCGTCTGCACCAGATCAACCTCGAACAAACGGTACCCTCTATTGTAATTGGTTATAAACGCCTCATAAGAATTGGTGTAGCTAGCCCCGTTAACTCCACCAAATGCATGTGCAATAAGCCTATTCTCCTGCCAGCCGCTGGTGCCAAATGTAGAGTCCGGCTGATTCTGACCTGTCCTAACAAGCCCCCAGTTGAACCAGATCATTCCTGCCGTAATGACTATGAGTAAGGTTAACATCATCGTTTTCTTCATTCGTTGTGCTCCTTCGTTATCCCGATGTAAGACATACTACAGGACGCAAATGAAGAAGGAGTCGTATAAAAACGAAGGAATTTATGAAGTTTTTACATTTCACTACCAAACGAGATTTCTTCACTGAAGAGAAGACATTCACAGTCACAACTTTCCGCCTAGTCACGCCCACCGTATGACCCCGAATGAAATGAAATTGGTACTTCAGAGTTTAAGAAGAGTTTTTTTGGTAATCAACAAGTATTAACAGATCTGAATTTTCAATTTGAAAAGGATAAATTTATGGCCTTACCGCTGGCAATACTACCAACTCTCTGAACACCGATGCAAACATCACGATGTTAAATAATTATTATCGCTTGTTTGATGCATCTCGCACTGACGATCGGGCTATGAAGGACTTGTTATCCCTGTTCACGCAGAATGCTGAAATTGTTTCAAACGGTAGCAGTCGTACAGGATTCGAGGTGGTTATTAAGACTTTTTATGAATACAATAAAGACATTAAACATATGTGGGATGCATGGGTTCTTCAGCCCGACGGCAGTTATCGAACTAACTGGGCAGTATGCGGGCAAGCAGTAGATGGCACGGTGTATGCGAAGGCGGGTATAGATATTATGCGTGTGAACGAGTCAGGGCAGATCGTGTATCTGAAGAACGTGCAGACGACTGAAGATGCTTACAATGAATATAACTCGTAAGATGAATATAGGTGGTTGTTACTTCATAGGCCTCTGGTAAGCAACCATTGCTAGTTTGCTACATAGTAACCCATTTTTTTGATCAGTAGACATAATTTTATCGACTTATATTTTAGATTCACAGCATCTGTGGCCTTCAACCGAACTATCCTAAAACTAAAGAAACCGATGGGACTTTACATAAGTAAAATGCCCATCGGTTTTTATTTTATCTCAACAATAAGATACCTTCTTATTCTGGTGGTGAAAATAGGTCAGGCTGGATAACTTGGCTAGGTACGTCGCGTAGAGTGAGCTTCATGCTAGTCTAACATGATTTTCTCGTTAACCATTTGATAGTAATACTCATCCATCTGTCCTGCCGTAACATCTTCTTCAAGATGATATATCCACCACGTGACAAGTAAACTAATGACCCCTGAATGATATTCGGCTAAGAGTTCTATGGGGGGTGAAAATGGTTTACCTCTTCTTTTTAGTTCCAGAAAATCTCTTCTGGATATATCTCCGATATAGTTTTTGAAAAAGTCAGTAAATCCCTTGTCATTCTTCTGGTTTTGAACAATCGGCTCCAGTAAATTCTCCAACATGAATCTAGATAGGCTTTGCAAGGGCTGCCGAAGCCGATCTTCTATACTCATTTGTAAATAATCCTGAAGAACCCACGTGAGGGTAGCGGATAACAGCGCAAATTTATCCTCAAAATGTTTGTAAAACGTTGTACGGTGAACCATCGCTTTATCACATATCTCATTAATCGTGATATTGCTGAATAGTTTGCCTTGCTCAGATAACAGATCTCTAAAGGCCGTAATTAACAATTTATGAGTCCTGGCAACTCTTAAATCAAGCTTTTTTTCATTGATTTTCATCTACACCACTTCCATATCGTAGTTTAACTATATGCCATCGCTATATTGATTCTTACTATAAAAGAAATTTTGATTATATATTGGTATTATAAGTAATATTTTGATTGATCTACAAGTGTAGATTAAAATCTAATTTCTAGAAAGGATGAATCTTCGGTGTCTGACATGAAAAAAGCTGTGGTGATCGGAGCAGGGATTGCTGGATTAATTACTGCAAGAATGTTAGCCGATTATTATGAGGAAGTATGTGTGATTGAGAGGGATGAATTCCCTTCGGAGCCAAATAACCGGCAGGGTGTACCTCAATCTTTTCATCCACACCGTGTACAACCACGCGGCGCGCTGATTATGGAACATTATTTCCCAGGTTACAATGACGAATTGATAGCATTGGGAGCGATCTCTTCACACGATGAGAAGCTTATAGTTACTAATCGATACGGTACATTAGTTAACAAGGAGGATCCTTCTTCATTCAAAATTGCATCGTGCAGCAGAGCTTTGCTGGAATGGGTGCTGCGCAAACGACTCCAGGACATTTCTCATGTAAGCATCTTAACCAGCTTGGAAGTTACCGGGCTAATGGTCTCTGAAGATCAGCACTCCATTACAGGAATTTACACAAAAGAAAGAAAAGGAGAGAAGCGAGAAGACCAACTTCCAGCGAATATGGTTATTGATGCCTCTGGTCGTTCCTCCAAATTGATCAGATGGCTTGATAAATTAGGGTTGAATGTGCCGGAGCCGGAGGTGCTGAAGGTATCTCTTGGTTACAGCACTCGTTATTACAAAATAAAATCCTCTATTCCAAATGAATTCGTGATGTCTGATTCAGATCCTGAGCAAGGTATTCGTGCAGGCATATTTACGCGCATTGAGGATGATATCGCTGGACTCATTCTTTTCAATGCTGGAGGGGAGGAGTATCCTTCAACTCAGCCAGAGGAGTTTCAAGAACAACTCAAGCATCTATTTGCTTCAGATAAAATTGTGGAGTTGATGGAACGGTTGGAGCCTGTGCAAGGGCCGCGCGGATATCGTATATCCGAGTCTATTCGTCAGCATTTTGAACTCATGGAAGATTGGCCATCTGGTTTACTCGTCCTTGGTGATGCATTTTGCAGCTTTGATCCAATTCATGGACAAGGCATCACCGTTGCTGCGATCGAAGCTGAGACTATAGGGAAATGTTTGGAAGCACAGCGCTTGCATCCCGATCCGCAGTTTGAACGGAACGTATTGCTGCGTATGCAGCAGGCCATCGATCCGGCTTGGTGGCTTAGTTCCGTGGCTGACCTGCGTTGGAGAGGGGTAGAACATGGTGGGCCTTATGAACTGAAAGGAGTAGATTTTGCTCAGAAATATATCAACTTATTTACGAAGAAAGCGATGAAAAAAGCGGATCAGGAAAAAGATAACCATCTCTTTTTTATGCAATTCCTGATGAATGCTTTGATCCTTCCTCCAAGTGAATATTTCAAAGCGGATGTCCTGGACATGATTTTGAACGACAATGGTTCAGAAGAAGAAATGGAATTAAGAGCAGCGCTTCGTGTCCAGGATCCGGAATTGTACCAGCAAAAATTAGATGAGGTAATTCCATTATTCCAACTGGACTATGATGAAGAGATTAAGAAACTGCTGGAAACTCTTCAGCCTGCGATGAGCTAATAAAACAACTTAAAAGCTGTATGTAGGGGTGATTACAACCACCACAACTAATAGTCGAGAAACCCAGGTGATTCATAGACCTTGGGTTTCTTTCGTGTTTGAATGAGGACGTACAATTGAATAACGAGGTGACGCTGCTCGCAAGTGAGGAGGCTGCACCCTGTTTGACCGGAGCCATTCCGCTTATTAAAAGTAAAGTTACCCTCGAGCTAGCATGCAGCAATCCTTTGAAACACTGCGTTACTTTTATGTTACAAATGTGAATCTGTGATACCTTGAACTAAATACGAAATAACATATATTTTATGAATTAATCTATGTAGCATAAGTTGTGCAAACAAATACATGATAAAAAAACCGATAAAGCGGGATTCGTTTTTTATCCAGATCAGCTGAAGGTTTAAAAGAAAGGTGGGCTTACCAAATGAGTCAAACATTTCAATTTCCTAATGGTTTTTTGTGGGGCGGTTCCGTCTCTGCGAACCAAATTGAGGGTGCATATCTAGAGGACGGGAAAGGACTATCCATTTCGGATATCATGCCGCACGGCATTCAGACACCTCCAACAACAGAACCAACAGAGGAGAATATGAAGTTAATCGCAATTGACTTCTATCATCGATACAAGGAGGACATTAAACTCCTTGCCGAAATGGGTTTCAAAGTTTTCCGCACGTCTATCGCCTGGTCCAGAATCTTCCCCAAAGGGGATGAACTTGAGCCAAACGAAAAAGGCCTCCAATTTTACGACAACCTTTTTGACGAGTGCCGGAAATACGGAATTGAACCTCTAGTTACGATCTCTCATTATGAGACTCCTCTACATCTCGTTAGGGAATATGATGGCTGGGCGAATCGAAAAATGATCGGTTTCTATGAACGGTATGTGCGAGCCATTTTCGACAGATATAAAGACAAAGTGAAGTATTGGCTTACATTTAACGAGATTAATTCTATTCTGGAACACCCGTTTGTGGGCGGCGGGATTAACACGCATGCGGATCAACTTAGCAAACAGGATCTGTACCAAGCGGTTCACCACGAGTTTGTTGCAAGTGCTCTGGCGGTTAAAATAGGGCATGAAATTAACCCTGATTTCAAAATTGGTTGTATGGTCATTGCTATGCCGATTTACCCATTGACTCCTGACCCTAATGATATGATCAAAGTGATGGAAGCTGATCATAAGAATACAGGTTTCACGGATGTCCATGTGCGTGGTTACTACCCAGGCTACATGAAACGTTATTTGAAAGATAACGGAATTACCATTCATTTTGAACCTGGCGATGAAGAAATTCTGAAAAATACCGTTGACTTTATTTCCTTTAGCTACTACCAAAGTAGTTGCGAAACGGCTGATCCAGCCAAGCAAATTAAAGGAGAAGGAAACCTGATTGGTGGTGTTCCTAATCCGCTCTTGACCGCGAGTGATTGGGGCTGGCAGATCGACCCTCAAGGCTTAAGGTACATCATGAATGCGATGTATGATCGTTATCAGAAGCCATTATTCATCGTTGAAAATGGATTAGGAGCCGTAGATGAACTGATTACGGACGGAAATGGTAATAAAACCGTTATTGATGATTATCGCATTAAATATTTGAAGGAGCACTTGCTTCAAGTTGCTGAAGCCATTCAAGATGGTGTTGAATTGATGGGATATGCATCATGGGGTTGTATTGACTTGGTTAGTGCAACAACTGCAGAGATGAAAAAACGGTACGGATTCATCTATGTGGATCGTCATGATGATGGTTCAGGAACATTGGAACGCTATCGTAAGAAATCCTTCCACTGGTATAAGGATGTCATTCAGAGCAACGGGATCAGCTTGTTTCGTGAATAGCGACAGCTGCTGATGTTGGAAATACGTTTATTACAGATTAGCGTACAGGCCTACAGAATAAATTAAGAAAGGGCCGCCAGTCAGCGGCTCTTTCTTAATTTAATATTGATATTTGAACGATTAGGGAGCAGAATATGAGAAAAAAAATGTTTTTAATAATTGCATTATTTGTTGCTACATTGAATTTGCGCCCAGCTATTAATTCTATATCTCCGCTGCTAGATACGATTCGGGAAGATCTGGGGATGAGCGCTGCACTAGCCAGTTTGCTAACTTCTATACCTGTACTATGTATGGGCGTATTTTCACCTTTTGCCGTCAAAGCAAGTGGGAGATGGGGAATAGAACGAATCATTGGATATTCCCTGATTGTGGTGGGAATCGGAATAGCCACTCGGCTATTTACACAGTCTACGTTCGTTTTACTTTTATCTGCATTAATCGTAGGTATCGGGATCGCTTCGATTGGCCCGTTAACTTCAGGTTTTATTAAAAAATATTTTCCCGATCATGTTCCATCTATGATTGCACTCTATAGTATTGCAATCACTGTAGGGGCTGCGGTCAGTTCAATGGTATCCATTCCTTTAGAAGCATACTTCAATTCTTGGCAGATAGCAGTAGGAGGGTGGGCAGTAATTGCCTTTGTAGCAGCGATCATTTGGTGGATCATGGTGAAGCCGCGATCTGAATCTGCTCATGTGAGTGAACGAAAAGAACGTCCGCAAATTAAACTTCCCTGGGGAAATAGAAGCGCATGGACGCTTACGCTTTCATTTGGATTAATGGCTATGTTGTTTTATTCTTTTACAGCGTGGCTCCCGTTAATGATTCAGGAAATGGGGTATAGCAAATCCTATGCAACGCTTTGTCTGACCATATTTGTTGTCATCCAAATCCCAATTAGTTTTGTACTTCCTGTATTATTGAAGAACTTTCCTTCAAGAAGAGTATGGATGGTTGGTGAATCTCTGTTCATGATTGTTGGTTTGATTTTATTGATGATGAATTTCATACCGATGGTTTCCGTTGTACTCTTTGGAGTTGGAGCAGGGGGCTTGTTCACTTTAAACCTGATGTTACCGATTGATTCTACAACCAATGTGAACGATGCAACTTCCTGGTCAGCGATGCAGCAATCTGCCGGGTATGTTATTGGAGCGATGGGTCCAATATTGCTGGGTTGGATTCATGATGCTTCCAATAGTTTCACACCTGCTATGATTGGAATGATTGTGATCATCATCCTAATGATTATGACGCAAATTGCAGCAACACGAGGAAAAAAAGTAATGGAAAGCGTCTAACGTAGTCATCCCATAGAGAGTCATTAAGACTGAAAAGAGAGCCTAGAGGGCTCTCTTTCTGGTGCGTGTTTATAAAAAGATCGAGTTCTCTCTCATAGCTCTAATTCTGTATTTACCATTTCTTTGAAAACCTCTCGTCCCAGCCATTCTAAAAGGAACGCAACAGGAACCTGAGTGGTGATGTTAGTGGATTCATAATACTCTTCTTTTACATAATAAGGGATATTCACATCTGATATTTTAGCCATGGTGGATTGGCGATTGTTTGTTATCGCCACAATTTTATTTTGCTCCTGCTTGATCCGTTGGAGATAAGGTAGAACATACGGGTTTTCACCTCGCGTAGATAATGCAATCGTAACGCTGTCTTTTTGCATTTTGATATGAACAGGATAATGAGGATCTTTTATGTACACGGAGCATATCCCTAGATTTGAGAAAAATCGGGCTCCATACTCACCCATTATTCCGGAGCTCCCGATACCAATAAAAATAACGCTACTGGCATTAGCAATTAACTTTGCTGCCGTTTGAATTTTTTCCTCCAATTCAGGAGCTTGAGAACGTTCAAAAAACTCATACACTGCATGATGTGGACTTTTCAACTCCTGCTTCGTTAGTTTACCCTTTTGGGAAATGAGCATCTTAAGTTTTACTTTAAATTCCGAAAATCCCTCACATTGATTCTTTCTGCAAAATCGCATAATGGTGGCTGTAGATACATGAGTTTCATCAGCCAGCTCTCTAATCCGCATGTACGCCACTTTTTCCATGTTCTGAGAAATATAGTTATATAAAGATAGTTCCAATTCATTATAGGATGAGATTTGTTCACTGGTGAACATGGATATGCACTCCCTTAGACCATAATAAAAATAATAGGTAACCTGCTTAGGCAGTATACATTACCTGTATTCAAAAAACAACACGTTACATTTTTGTTACAAAAATCATTTCGTGTCAAAGGAAACTAAACACTTAAACAATATATATTTTCTTCTCTGTTCTGAGTAACATGACGTTATAACATATGTTTCGCACTTCCATTATAACTGGCTAACGCGTCCATGGTCAGAGAACGAAGGTGGCAACGAATAAACCAACCTACCCTTAACTAGTTCTAGTTTCAAGCTTGTTGAGCTTCCTTAGTCTGCTTGAGAATGTCACAATAGCTGTCATATGAAAACATAATGAGTTTGTTTTGCCATCCTCAAAAATTTAGCTTTACTACCTTAATATACGTCGAAGGAGCCTTACATCATGGATAAACAACAATTGTCCAAAGATATTCTCAAACTGGTTGGTGGGGAAGAGAATATCGATCAAGTTACGCACTGTATGACTCGACTCAGATTCAATCTAAACGATAACAATCAAGCAGACAGAACAACGTTAAAAAACACACCTGGCGTTATGGGTGTAACGGAAAACGGTGGACAGTTTCAGGTGATTATTGGCAGTGAAGTTTCCGAAGTGTACAAAGCACTAGTGAACAATATGAGCATGAAGCCTAACGCAGAGAGTGCTCCAAAAGGCGGAAAGAAACAAAGGAATCCGATCAGCGCATTATTTGATTTCATATCGGGCATGTTCACGCCAATCCTGCCAGCAATTGCTGGCGCAGGTATGATCAAAGGGATCGTGTCCATTCTGGTGGCTCTTGGTTGGATGACAAATACAAGTTCAACCTATATCATTTTGTCTGCGGTTGGCGATGGCGCATTCTACTTCCTGCCCATTATTCTGGCCATTAGTGCTGCGAAGAAAATGGGGAGCAATGTTTATGTAGGTGCTGCACTAGCGGCTGGTCTCATGCATCCAACCATTACAGCGTTGCTTCAAGAGGGTAATACTTCGTTTGCAGGCATTACGGTTATTGCCACATCCTATGCATCATCGGTTATTCCCATCGTCATTGCAATCTGGATCGCTGCTTACGTGGAGAGAGCGATTGACCGCATCACTCATTCTTCACTGAAACTGATTGTTGTACCAACTGTTACGTTACTCATCATGGTACCACTAACCTTGATCGCGATCGGTCCACTGGGTGGCATTATTGGAAACGGTTTATCTGGGGGTATCCGATGGTTATTTGATAACGCATCCATTTTGGCAAGTATCTTGATTGGTGGCACAATGTCTGTGCTGATTATTACAGGCATGCATTATGCACTGTTGCCGCTTGCAGTTGGTTCGATTGCAACACTTGGTTACGATTTTATCGTTCCGTTAATGTTCGCAGCTAATATGGCCCAGGGTGGTGCTGCATTTGGTGTGGGCTTCAAGTCTAAAAACACCCAAACCAAATCACTTTCATATTCTACAGGACTGACCGCTCTTATGGGAATTACGGAGCCTGCCATGTACGGAATTAACATGAAATTCAAAAAACCATTTATTGCAGCGCTCATTGGGGGCGCAGTCGCTGGGGCGTTTCTGGGAACCTTTTCTGTTAAAGCCTATTTCATTAGCACTGTAGGTCTTCCGGGAGCTGCCTCATATGTCGGTCCAGACATTAGCAACCTGCTCTTTGCACTGATTGCTGCTTTAATTGCATTCGTTGTAGCTAGCGTAATTACTTATTTTCTGGGCTTCCAGGAAGAGTTACCTGCACCATCAGCAACGTCTGCAACTATACCTGTAGTAGCTGAAGACACTAAATTACAGGATGAACAAATATTCAGCCCTATGAGTGGGGAAGTTAAGCCACTTAGCCTGGTTCCAGATCCTGCTTTTTCAGAAGAAATGATGGGTAAAGGATTTGCCATTCAACCTTCAGAAGGACGTGCAGTTTCCCCAGTTAACGGCACAGTATTCTCTGTTTCTAAGAGTGGTCACGCTATTGGTCTCGTAAGTGATCTTGGCGCAGAGATGCTGATTCACATCGGGATTGATACGGTAAAGCTGAAAGGCCAATTTTTCTCGCCCAAGATTCAGGCAGGAGCAAAAGTATCCGTAGGTGATCTATTGATGGAATTTGACCGTGAAGAGATCGAAAAAGCGGGTTACAATATGATTACCCCGGTCATTATTACGAACATGGTTCAATATACCGATGTCCAATCGGCTGGGCGTACCACAATTAATGAAAAAGAATTGATGTACACAGTCAAAGCCTAATTTGGTGTTATTAATAGCGGCAGTGATTCCAAGTTATTTCTGGAACGCTGCCGTTTTTAAATAAAATAAAACACTGCGTTACTTTTGAGTAACAAATGTGATCTCATGTTAATTCAAACTAAAATGCCAAAATGTATATATTTATTTGAATAATAAAAGTAACATAAGTTTTGCAAAACAAAATTTATTACAGACCGATAAGTAGGAATACTCTGAATATGGAGAAATCTCTTACGGAGTTAACACTGAAAGGTGGAACACACAAATGAGTCTAACCATTCGATTAGCGGATGTTTTAATGTGGGAAGGTCTTTAGCTACTAATTCAATAGAAGGGTCTTATATAGAAAATGGTTTTGTCCCAGATGAGTGAATGTAGAATATTTATTTTAGTGAATAGTTAATTAATCTATTTTTCTAGAAATACAGAAATAAGAAGGTGCAATTGTTGAAAAATATGTGGAAAATATATTTATTAGCTGTAATTAGTTTTCTTAATGGCGCATCAGAGTATGTTATTGCCGGGATCCTAGACAAAATTGCTGAATCTAGCAACATTTCAGTTTCTTCTGCTGGACAGCTAATTACAGTGTTCTCTATAGCATTTGGCGTAGGTACTCCTTTTTTAATTGCTTTCACATCTAAATTAGACCGAAAAAAACTCTTAGTTTATGCATTAACTGTATTCTCTGTTATTAACATTTTAATTGCAACGATAACAGGATATGAGATGCTTATCGTAGCTAGAATTATTTCAGCACTTAGTGCCGGTGTTATTCAGGTTACGCTCCTTACTCTTGCTGCGGTTTTGGCTGATCCAGGAAAGCAAGGCAGTTCAATTGCTACAGTTATTATGGGAAATAGTACGGCATTAGTTATCGGTGTACCCATAGGTAGGGTTGTAGCTTCCCATTATGATTGGAACATCATATTTATTGGTCTTGGAGTAATAGGACTTATTCTCTTATTCCTAGCGCTGCTGATCATACCCAAAGTAGTTGCTGAAGAAGTTGTTCCTTTGCGTGATCAGTTTAAATTCATCATGCAACCGCGTATCGCAGCAGCGTTACTGATTACGTTCGTGTGGTTAGGCTCATATTCCATTTTATTTACGTACATTTCACCGTATCTCCTTGATATATTTAGTATGAGTGATCAAGGTGTAACGGTAGCCCTGTTTATATTTGGTATCGCTAGTGCTATTGGTTCCAAAATAGGAGGACTCAGTACAGATAAATGGGGCACATTCCGTACACTAGCTGGTGGCATGGTACTCCACGCCACTGCATTACTGTTGTTCCCGTTTATAGGCCAATCCATATTTCTTCTATATATATTACTTATTTTCTGGGCAATAGCAGCCTGGTCCTCAGGTACGCCGATCCAATTCCAGCTTATAAGTCTCGCTCCCGCTGCTTCAGGCATTGTACTTAGTTTGCATAGCGCGATTGGACAAGTTGGAATGGCTGCCGGAGCTGGTATCGGGGGTATTGCTGTCAACCACAGTTTGTTGAACTACATCCCATGGATCGGTGCGCTTGCCCTTGTGATTGGCATCGTAACAACGTTGCTTGATAACTCTCTATCTAAAAGAAAACAAACGAAAAAATCTTTGCAATAAATAAACACTTGTATCATCTTCGTTTGTTACATGCCTCTTAACGATGTATAAAACCTTCTATAACAATAAGAAAGCAGCTGACCCAAGTGATCAGCTGCTTTCTTTGTTTTATAATTCATAACTCATTAACCCAATGATAGTAGGTCCAACTGCACCAAAGTTTGATGTGATGGGATTAAGTTCGCAGCGAATGAAGCCGTAGACACGATCTCGTCAAGCTTATCGACGGTTTCCGCATACATTTTATGTACCGATTGAGGCGAGTACTAACCTCCAAGCCTTGTTACACCACAACTAACAATTCTCAAATTTGCATCTTTCATCTGATAATAGGAAAGTATTTATTTCATCGTATAGCAAAGTAAATCAACTGGAAGAAAATTATGTCGAGTTATTTAGAAGCATTTTTTATTTGGTCAATCATTAGGACTTTCGCATTCCATTCTCTAAATACAAATGAACAACAATCCTTAGCGGCAAATTTTCCAACAGTTATTGAAAACTATTTTAGGAAATATCTTAAAGGAGAAATTTTTTTGTTAAACTAAGGAGTAGGTTAGTGTAATTTCCCGTTTTAGATAACGTTATAATATAAACAGAGTTCAAGACATGAATACAATAAATGGAGGGGTAGGATTGAACAAGTATGTGTTACATATAGTTGCAAGTGTAGTTTGCATATTGTTACCTGCTGTTGGTCTCTTATATGTTTTGTGGGATAGCCACCAACCTAAAATAGGACCTGTAGGAGACGGAAAACCAAATTATCCTTCAATATCTCAATGGATATCTATTAGCTCTTCTTTTATTCTTGGAGTAGTTAATTTACCTCTTTCCATAATTCGATATAGACAAAAGGCTAAAGAAGATATTAAGAGTTAATGCTTTATTACGCTAACGTAGAAACTATAATTGAATAAGCGACGAAAATGAAGCTGCCTGTGTTAGACCGGCTGCTTCATTACGTTAACGAGCAGGATAGATGAATTTTGTGAATATACGCCAGGTATGCGAACGATAAAAACATAAACTTTTAAGATTAAAAGCATGCTACAGTCTTCAGAATCGCAGAAAAAAGAGGTCTAACCCGCCCGAATTTTATGGCTATCAGCCCTTCGATGGTGAAGTACCTTCATGTACAAGATACGATTATTATCCATTAAACCGGAAGGAATATCTCTTACATATCTTGAATCACGATAAATCTGAATTAAAGCTGGAGGCGAATGAGATGTTGGAATTAGAGTTTACGACTATAGAGGAGTGGGATGAAGCATTGTGGGCGCGGATGGAGCGAATCTATCATGAGGCTTTTCAAAGCGGCGCTAAGACAAAAGCGATTCTGCGCAGTATGCTGGACCGGAAGATTGGTTATTTACACACAGGCGTGCATCATGGAGAAGTGGTTGCGATGGCTGTTACTGGACTGGAGGGGAAGGTTGCGGACCGCATCCTGATCATCGATTACCTCGCGGTTGAACAGAAGTTGCGTGGGTGGGGCATAGGGACCTGGATGCTAGAGCAGCTCAGAGCCTGGGCGTTAAGGGAGCACCGGATCAAAGGTATGATTATCGAGGCGGAGTTCGGGACAACAGAGGCTCATCAGGAACGCATACAGTTCTGGCAACGCAACGGGTTCATCCTAACCTCCTATGTCCATCAATATAGAATGGTGCCAGAGCCGTATCAGGCAATGATGCTACCACTGGATACAAGTACGCATGTGCCTGATGATGGTGAAGCACTGTTTCGTTATATCAATGCTTTTCACAAGGTTGCTTACCGGAAGAGTTAGACCGCATTCAATGGACCTGCAGGAAAATACCGTAGAGATTAGGATGTAAAATGATCAGTTCTTGACTGCATGGTCAATAACTGATACATTAATCCCATGAGCAGACCAAGAGAATTTGATGTCGATCGTGTATTACACCAGTCTATGGAAGTGTTCTGGAATCAAGGCTTCAAAGCAACTTCTTATGAGGACCTTACGCGTACTACAGGAGTCAAAAAGCAAAGTTTGTACTGTGTTTTTAAAGACAAGCGATCGTTGTTTCTGAAGGCGCTGGCAATTTACCGTGAACAGGTTATAGCGAAACTGAAAGAGATTGAAGCCCTGGATTCGTCTCCCGTTGATAAACTGGATACCTTACGATATTCCCTTTTAGACGATGAAACTAGCTGCCAAGGGTGTCTAATTGTGAATGCATCACTCGAATTCGGAACAGATGACGAGCAGGTCACACGCGAAGCTGAGCTCATGGCAGAAGAGATTCAACTGGTATTAGAGAAGATCATAAGTAGTGGCCAGAAACAACAGTTAATTTCCAACCGGTATACGAGTATAGAGCTTGCATCTTATCTAAATAACACCATTCTTGGTGTGAGAGTTATGGAGAAATCAGGTTCATCCCGTGAACAGATCGAGACGGTTCTGCGTACTTCATTTGGCATGATCATGTCTTGATCTTTTTTTTGTGAAATTCTTGACTACGAAGTCAAAAATAATTGAAGGCGGATTAATACACCACGAAAGCTTGAAGGAGGTGGGGCTTTTCGAGAAAAATCGTGTATTGATTCATTTGGAAATAACGTCTAGCTGTTAACCAGGCTGATTGCTGTTTAACATCTCCTAGGTCAATTTATATAAAAAAAACGAAATATGTGGAGGTTATTATGAATTATTCTCAATCCGTAGAAGCATTGTTCCAACCTATAGAGTTAGGTCACTTGAAGTTATCCAATCGGATCGTGATGGCGCCGATGACGCGTCAATTTTCTCCGGAAGGTATCCCGGGTTCGAATGTTGCGGGCTATTACCGCCGCAGAGCAGAGAACGCAGTGGGGCTTATTGTGACAGAAGGGACAATAATTAATCATCCGGATGCATCCAATCAAGCCAATGTGCCGCACTTTTATGGTGAAGCTGCAATGAATGGTTGGGCACATGTTGTATCTGAAGTACATGAAGCTGGTGGTCGAATTATTCCACAGATCTGGCATATGGGAGCCAAAGGTCATGTTAATGATTATTCGGAAGCTGAGATTGCTACAATCGTTCAGGAATTCGCAAAAGCAGCCTCAGAAGCGAAACGCGTTGGGTTCGATGGTGTTGAAATCCATGGAGCACACGGCTATCTGATCGACCAATTCCTGTATGAGAAAACCAACTCTCGTACGGATCGTTACGGTGGAGATATGATGGCTCGCACACGTTTTGCAGTTGAAGTGATTGAGGCTTGCCGTAAAGTAGTGGGATCGGAATTCCCTATTGTACTGCGTTTATCTCAGTGGAAGACAGATGATTATCAGGCTAAATTGGCTGAAACACCGGAATTACTGGAGCAGCTTCTCGCACCGTTAGTTCAAGCTGGAGTCGATATCTTCCACTGTTCCACACGCCGTTTCTGGGAACCGGAATTCGAAGGGTCTGATCTGAATTTTGCTGGATGGACCAAAAAACTGACTGGTAAACCGACAATCACTGTTGGATCGATTGGTCTTGATGGTGACTTTACAAGTCTGTTCACAGAAGGTAAAGGCGCAAGTAACGCCAGTATCGAAGGATTGGTACAACGACTTCAGAATAATGAGTTTGATCTGGTTGCTGTAGGCCGTGCTCTTCTAGTCGACCCTGAATGGGTTAAGAAAATTCAAGAAGGACGTACTGATGATCTGGTTCCATTCACAAGAGAGGCGATGACTGTACTTACTTAATTGTAGTTATAATCCTTAGGAATATGTATTAATCAAACACACCTTCAAGATCATCTTGGAGGTGTGTTTGTAATGGCAACCAGAGTGAGTTATCCGGTGGAACTAAAGATGAACGCCATAGAGATGAGACTGGCAGAGGATGCAAAAGAAACATCGGAATAAGGTCCTCAACTTCATTATTGCTGGTTCCTTAATTTCTACATCATCACTCAACAACACCACTGCTTGGGGGGAGCTCTCCCTCCGAAAGATCAACGCTTCTCTTCACTGAATTCCCAATGCAAGTGACGATCTATTCATTAGCGCTAAGTGACAACAAGTGTTTTAGATTGTCATCAATAAATTGATTATCGGCACTGTTGATTCCACGACCGGCAAAATGGCCCCAGATCGATTGGATTGGTTTCAAGACAGCATTAGGTATACGCTTAGCTTCGTATTCATTATCGGCCGCTGTGCAGAAGAGATCCGTGCTTCCCGGCATGATACAGGCATAAGCTTTTATGCTCTGAAGTGCTTTATCAAAGTCTCCGTTATAGGAGGGGGTTGCACTGATATCTGCATGTTGTCCTGTCCATAACATGGCCAGAACATTATGCGGATCCATATTCATAAAGCTATATTCCCAAACACCAGCTACAAAATCCTCCAATGTGTCAAATCCCATCTCACGGTATAGCTCTTCTCTATAAAATGCATGTGATAGTCCCCATCCCGCATACACCCGACCAACGGCACGCATGTCTGTAGAACTTAGTTGGTTTAATTTACTTGAGTCGAAGCCGACTGCGGATAGCAGTGAAGCTTTCACGCCTTTCAGGACCACAAATGTGTGAGGCCAAGGTTTGGCGATGCCTCCGAAAGGTGCAATTCGTTCAACCATCTCCGGGTAACTTGCCCCCCATTGAAATGCCTGAATGCCGCCCATCGACCACCCGACGACGAGAGCAATCTTTTCAATACCGAATTTTTCGGTCAGCAGTTGGTGCTGGAATCGAACGTTGTCATAGATGGTTACCTGTGGAAAGTTAGCCCGATCGAATGGAGGAGGCGTGTTACTGGGAGAGGAAGAGAGCCCATTGCCCAGCAAATTGGGAACGATAATAAAATATTTCTCTGGATCCAGTGCCATCCCGCTGCCAATGAGCCATTCATTCTGAATATGCTGATCTCCAAAAGCCGTTGGATAGACAATAACATTGTCTTTCTGTTCATTTAATTTTCCGTAAGTTTGATAAGCGAGATAAGCGTTTGGTAACGTCACTCCTGATTGTAAGAGTACATCACCCAAATTAAAAATTTCATAATCCATCGTATAATTGCTCCCTTCAAAATGAAACACCACAGGTTCACTGTGATCTCTTGTACTCAGTATAGAGCTGTGATACTCTCAATAAAAGTGAATAGAATTCAAGATAGTATTCAATAAAATTGAAAGATGAAGGAGGGATCATTGGATGGAATTGCGTCAACTGAATACGTTTTGTACGGTTGCAAAAACATTGAATTTCACGCGGGCAGCAGAAGTGCTGAGCTACGTTCCTTCCAACGTCACGATGCAAATTAAAGCATTGGAAGATGAGCTAGGTGTTCGCCTCTTTGATCGGTTGGGCAAGCAACTCGCGCTCACAACTGCGGGTAAACGCTTTTTAACACACGCCCAAGGCGTTCTCGAAAAAATGGACGAGGCTCGTAGTGCTGTCCATGATAATGAAAAACTAAGTGGAACCTTAACGATAAGTGCGAATGAGGTTATTTGCTCTTATCGGCTTCCACCTGTCTTCCAACGGTTTCGTTCGCAGCATCCGGGAGTTCGCTTAATTTTCCGCTCAGTTCCGAATCAAGAGCTCAAGCAAACGCTCTTTGAGGGGACCACGGATATTGTTTATATGTTGGATGAACCCATTCGCTCGAGTGGACTTTCCGTGGAACCTTTGCTGGAAGAACATTTCCGATTGTTAGCTGCTCCAGATCACCCACTCGCCAAACGAACTGTGCTGCAATTGGAAGATTTTCATGATGAAGTGTTCCTGACAAATGAGAAGGGTTGCCCCTATCGAACGATGTTTGATCGGTCATTTGAGAAAGAGGGCATTGATAGCATTACATATTTAGAGTTTCAAAGTGCTGAAGCCATTAAACAATGTGCAATTTCAGGAATCGGTATTGCCTTTCTTCCTGAGATCGTCGCGGAATCTGAAGTTGAACGTGGAGAACTTGTTGTCCTCCCCTGGCAAATTCCGGACTTGCAGGTATATACACAGATGTTGTGGCATAAAGACAAGTGGCTTTCACCAATGATGTTATCTTTTATAGAAGCAACCAGGGTAGTGTTTGGTTCACAGAATGAAAATAAGACCGTATAGCTTATGTATGAGACATCAAACTGTTAAGCACAGTAAAACGCTGTTGAAAGTGAGGAGACATTATTTATGATTCCATTAGTATATGACCAGATTAACCATTGGGGAAAAGACGATGAATTTTTCCTTGCATTGTTAAAGAGATTACAAGTAGAATCTATAGCTGACCTGGGCTGTGGAACAGGAAGATGGACTACTCATCTTGTTCCGTGCGGTTATAAAATTACCGCTATAGATCCCAATGAAGAAGCGATTGAAATAGCGAGAAGTAAAGATAATTCTGAAAGTGTGGAATGGATTATAGGTGATAGTGCGGATTTACAAACCAATACCTATGATGCGGTAATTATGACAGCGAATGTTGCACAGGTATTTCTTACAGATGATAGTTGGAAGCGAGTAATCTCAGACGTATTCCGATCCCTAAAAATCGGGGGTCACTTTATTTTTGATACAAGAAACCCTTTGGTAAAAGGATGGGAAGAATGGGAGAAGGACAAAACTCCTGACTTAGCTAAAGATAGACTAAGCGGAGATCCTTTAGAAATTTATACAGAATATGAAGGGTTTGAGGGAGATACTTACACTTTCTATGAAATTGTAAAAAATACTAAAACAGACAAAGTGTTAGTGCATGAAAAAATGCAGCTGAGGTTTCGAAATCAAGAAGAATTCGATGAGTCGCTGAAACAAATCGGTTTTTCAAAAATTAAAACATATGGTGATTGGGAATTCAAACAAGCAAATTCTGAGAATAGATCGTTTATTTTTCATTGTGTAAAATACTAAAATAACTACAAACATGCTTCATTCAAATCCATTCAATGAAATTTGTTCATATATGATGAACTGGAGTATGATGGGGGAAGGCATTGCTGATAATTATCATATAATCAATGCCAAGTATAGAGTGTAATTTGATATCGGTCTAAAGCTTTTGGACCCGGCTATACAACACCATACTTCCTTGAAGGGGGACATCTGTTTTGGATGAGCAGTTTCTAGATTTATTGGCCGAGAAGTATGATACGGAAGAAAAAATCATAACAGAGATCATCAACCTTGAAGCGATCTCCAATCTCCCGAAGGGAACCGAGCATTTTGTCAGTGATTTGCATGGGGAGTTTCAGGCTTTTCAGCATGTACTACGAAACGGTTCGGGTACCGTCAAAGAGAAAATCAAAGAATTATTCCGGGAGGTTTGGACGGATCAAGAAATCAATGATTTTGCGGCGTTGGTTTATTACCCGGAAGAAAAAATACAGCTGGTTATAGGGGAACTGAGCAATAAACAGGCTTTGAACCAGTGGTATAGACTAACAATTGAACACATGCTTAAGCTTATTTCTTATGCCTCTTCCAAGTATACACGCTCAAAATTGCGTAAAGCTCTGCCGGAGCAATATGTATATATTGTAGAAGAGCTTCTATACAAGACGGATTCGACCAACAATAAGGATCCTTATTACGAGGAAATATATCGGCAAATTATATCCTTGGGCCAGGCGGACAATCTCATTATCGGCCTTGCTTATACGACACAGCGCCTGGTGGTTGACCATCTTCATGTAGTTGGAGATATCTATGACCGGGGGCCGTACCCCGATAAAATTATGGATACGCTGATCAACTACCATTCTGTAGACATACAGTGGGGGAACCATGATGTCCTCTGGATCGGAGCCTACGCAGGTTCTCTGGTCTGCCTTGCGAATATTATTCGGATCTGCGCCAGATACGATAATCTGGACATCATTGAAGATGTATACGGAATCAATCTGCGCCCACTGCTAAACCTGGCGGAGAAATATTACGAAGACAATCCGTCCTTCAGACCTAAGTTACAGGCTGGACATAATGTATCGGAGCAGGAAATTCTGCAGATCACCAAAATTCACCAAGCCATTGCCATGATTCAGTTTAAACTTGAAAGCCCGATTATCAAGAGACGCCCATACTTTAATATGTCTGAAAGACTTTTGCTGGAGCAGATTGATTACGACAACAATGAAATCAACATCTGCGGTAAAACGTACCACCTAGAAAACACCTGTTTTGCAACCGTAAATCCGCAGAAGCCCGAACAATTGCTTGAGGAAGAACGCCAGGTGATGGAAAAGTTGTTGTTTTCCGTTCAGCATTCCGAAAAGATGGCCAGACATATGAATTTTCTCATGAAAAAGGGCAGCCTTTATTTAAAATACAACGGGAATTTGTTAATCCACGGCTGTATTCCTTTGGATGAAGAAGGAAATATGGAAGAAATGCAGATTGAAGACAAGACATATGCGGGCCGTCAATTGCTTGATGTTTTTGAAGATTATTTACGTTACGCCTTTGCGCATCCGGAAGAGACAGAAGATCTGGCGACGGATATGGTATGGTACATCTGGACAGGAGAATGTTCCTCGCTCTTTGGAAAGAGAGAAATGACCACTTTTGAACGGTATTTTATCCAAGATAAAGAAGCACATAAAGAGAGAAAGAATCCGTACTACCATTTACGTGAAAATGAAGATATCTGTCGAATAATCTTGCAGGAGTTTGATTTGAATCCAGATCATGGACATGTCATTAACGGGCACACGCCAGTCAAAGAAATTAGTGGAGAGAGCCCTGTTAAAGCAAACGGAAAAATGATCGTGATTGACGGCGGTTTTTCCAAAGCCTATCAATCCACAACGGGCATTGCCGGATATACCTTGTTGTACAATTCCTTTGGCATGCAGCTCGTCGCCCATAAGAAATTTAATTCAAAAGAAGATGTGTTATGTAACGGAACGGACGTGTTATCTCTAAAAAGATTGGTGGACAAAGAACTGGAGCGGAAGCTGGTGAGGGAAACCAATGTCGGGGAGAAACTGCTGCGGAAAATCTCAAATTTGAAGGATCTACTAGAATATCGCTACATGAAATGAAACGATTGCTAAAAGTACACATTCGGATCAACCGTTTGAGTGCAATATGACATAGACGCTCGTATTGGGCAGGGAAGTAATAATACCCTGCCTGTGCGAGCCTTTCTTTTGTAACATGCGATTTAACAACAAACTTTATGACTTAACAGTTGAACTAACGACGGATTTTCAATTGGTGGAGGGAGAAAGATATGGACTACAATTCACGGAATGAAGCGGTTTTTGAGACGAAACGGTTCCGTAACTGTACCATAGCGGCGGGTCGTCGTCATACCGTTGCTCTTAAATCTGACGGAACAGTAACAGCTGTGGGTGATAATAAATATGGTCAATGTAAGGTAAGCGATTGGTGCGATATCGTCGCAGTTGCGGCTGGTAATGTTCATATGGCTACGAACACCGGTAATGCACATACAGTTGGTCTTAAATCTGATGGTACGGTAACAGCTATAGGTTGGAATAAGCATGACCAATGCGATGTAAGCGATTGGCGCGATATTGTAACCGTTTCGGCAGGTTGGTGCCGTACGGTTGGGGTTAAATCAGATGGCACCGTGGTTGCGGTGGGGCGAAATAATGAAGGGGAATGCAACGTGAGCAACTGGCGCGATATTGTATCGGTCACGACGGGTGACTGGCATACAGTCGGTTTAAAAATAGACGGAACGGTAACAGCAGTTGGTAACAATAAGTATAACCAATGTAGCGTAAACGACTGGGGCGACATATTGGCTGTTTCGGCGGGGTATCTTCATACGGTTGGGCTCAAATCGGATGGCACGGTATTGGCTGTGGGTAGAAATAATAATGGCGAATGCGATGTAAGCGAATGGCGCGATATTGTAGCAGTTGCAGCGGGGAGTTATCATACTGTTGGTCTTAAGTCCGACGGTACAATGGTTGCTGTGGGTTCGAATAAACATAACCAATGTGATGTACGTGGCTGGCACGGAATTAGAGCTGTTTCGGCGGGGTGTGCCCATACGATTGGACTGAAATCGGATGATACGATGGTTGCTGTGGGTGATAATGATTATGGACAATGTGATGTAAGCGGATGGAGTAACATTCAACCATAAATAAAGGAATTTTATATCGTGGGACAAGATCATGGTCCCATTGAAGTCGCTATTTTAGCGGCTTTTTTGTTTTATCGGTCCAAGTTTTATTCCCAAATCAAGGACAAGAACATGATCCGATTACCAATCAGCGTATAAATAATCGGTTCTTCTCTCCATAATTCATTGATCTAACGAGAAAGATAGTCCATATAGGGTATGGGGGTATAAAAATATGTTGACTAATATAGGGTAGGGGGGTATTGTATTGTACAAGAGCTTGATGAGACCTGAAAAACTGGCCTCGAGAGTTTAGCCCATCGTTTAGGTCAAACTAAACCAAAAAATCACCCACAAGAAGGGACGAAATAAGATGAAAAACATTGTTTTGAATGTACAAGGTATGAGCTGCCAACATTGTGTAAACTCCATCGAAGGTGCTCTGAAAGAAATTGGAGTGAGTGGCAAGGTGAACCTCAGTGATGATTCGGTTGAAGCGACGTATGATGAAAATCAAGTCTCCTTGGAGCAAATTAAAGAAGTTATTGAAGAGCAAGGCTACGAAGTAGCGTAAGTAATGGACGATGAGGGGAGTGAGTTATTGTGGCAACAGCAGCGGCTCAGACAAAACAGTCGAGTATACAAATTACAGGTATGACCTGTGCAGCTTGTGCAAACAAAATCGAAAAAGGCCTCGGTAAGATGGACGGGGTCACATCAGCAAATGTTAACTTTGCTTTGGAAAAGGCGAGTGTAACGTATGATCCCACGAAAGTGGAAATGAAAGAACTTGAGGAAAAAATCAAAAAACTTGGATATGGTTCCGTATCAGAGGTTGCGCAATTCAATCTTGAAGGCATGACCTGTGCAGCATGTGCGAACAAAATTGAAAAGGGCCTGAACAAATTGCCCGGCGTGACTAACGCTTCAGTAAACTTCGCCATGGAAACGGCTCGAGTTGAATTTTCTCCTGGTGAAGTTTCCATCGAAGACATGAAAGACAAGGTAAGAAAACTCGGTTATACAGCGATCGTCAAACAAGACGGTACCAGTAACGGTGCAAGTGACCATCGTGCGAAAGAACTGAGTAATCAAAAACGGAAATTACTGATTTCGGCGATTCTTTCCTTGCCGCTGTTGTGGACTATGGTAGGTCACTTCTCGTTCACTTCATGGATCTATGTACCGGATTTGTTTATGAATCCGTGGTTCCAACTAATTCTGGCTACACCAGTACAATTTTATATTGGTAGACAGTTCTATGTGGGTGCGTATAAGGCTCTCCGAAACGGGAGTGCCAACATGGATGTTTTGGTATCACTTGGTACCTCTGCAGCCTACTTCTATAGTTTGTATTTAACCATTCAATGGTCAAGTATGGCTGACGGGATGCATCATGGTCCATCCCTCTATTATGAAACGAGTGCGGTCCTTATTACACTGGTTCTTATGGGTAAATTGTTTGAATCACTTGCGAAAGGCCGAACATCAGAGGCTATTAAATCACTGATGAGTCTGCAGGCGAAGACGGCATTAGTGGTTCGGGATGGCAAAGAACTTACCATTCCAGTGGATGAAGTCATTGTAGGAGATGTTGTGCTTATTCGTCCAGGAGATAAAGTACCTGTAGACGGAGAGGTGCTGGAAGGAATTTCATCTGTAGATGAATCCATGCTTACGGGTGAAAGCCTTCCAGTAGAGAAAAAAGTCGGAGATGCTGTGATTGGAGCTACGATTAATAAAAACGGTATTCTTCGGATCAAAGCAACCAAAGTAGGTAAAGAAACCGCTCTTGCACAAATTATTAAGGTTGTTGAAGAAGCTCAGGGATCAAAAGCACCAATTCAGCGGGTAGCCGATGTGATCTCGGGCATATTCGTCCCGATCGTTGTAGGGATTGCAATAGTTGCTTTCGTGGTTTGGTACTTCTGGGTTACACCAGGCGATTTTGCAGGTTCGTTAGAAAAAGCAATTGCGATTCTTGTTATCGCATGTCCTTGTGCACTTGGACTTGCAACCCCAACATCCATTATGGCGGGGTCTGGTCGTTCGGCTGAACTAGGGGTGTTGTTCAAAGGCGGGGAACATCTGGAACAGACACATAAAATTGATGCGATCCTTCTGGATAAAACCGGTACTGTTACAAAAGGTAAACCTGAATTGACTGACGTCGTCGCTCTTGGCAATGAAAATGAATTCCTGAAACTTGTTGGAGCTGCAGAGAAAAATTCTGAGCATCCACTTGCAGAAGCCATCGTTGTGGGCATCCAGGAACGAAATATCGAACTACCAGGAACTCAATCCTTTGAAGCATTTCCGGGTTTCGGAATCCAAGCAATGGTTGAAGGTAAACAACTGCTCGTGGGTACACGTCGACTGATGGAAAAGTATAATATCGATGCAAAAGCAGCTTATCATTCGATGTCACGTTTGGAAGAAGCAGGGAAAACTGCGATGCTGGTTGCCATTGATGGTCAATATGCAGGTATGGTCGCTGTGGCAGACACAATTAAAGAAACGTCGAAAGCTGCAGTGAGCCGTCTGAAAGAAATGGGCATTCAGGTCATTATGATTACAGGTGACAATGAACGGACGGCAAAAGCCATCGCTGCTCAAGTAGGTATTGACCACGTTCGTGCAGAGGTCTTGCCTGAAGGAAAAGCGGAAGAAGTTAAAAAACTTCAGTCTCAAGGTAAAAAAGTGGCCATGGTTGGCGATGGTATCAATGATGCACCGGCTTTGGCAACTGCAGATATTGGTATGGCGATTGGTACGGGGACAGATGTAGCGATGGAAGCAGCTGATGTAACACTCATGCGCGGCGATCTATCCAGTATTCCTGATGCTATCTACATGAGTCGTAAGACCATGCGCAACATTAAGCAAAACTTGTTCTGGGCACTTGGTTACAACACTTTAGGCATCCCTATTGCAGCTATCGGTCTGTTAGCACCATGGGTTGCAGGCGCAGCGATGGCCTTGAGTTCGGTATCCGTCGTTCTGAACGCCCTGCGATTGCAACGCGTAAAAGTACGTCACTAGTCAAAGTACTAGAATAGGAGCGAACAAAATGATGAGGAGGAGTAAAAAAATCATGCTAATGTTAACCGGTGTTTTAGCTTTCGGTGTGTTGTCTGCTTGCGGAACCCCTAAAGAAAGTGCACATACAGATGGACATGGTGGTATGAATCATACTGAGATGAATTCTGAAACTGAAGGTGCGAGTCATGATCATGCAAGGCCTCATGCTGATTCAACAGCAAGTGCCCTTAAAGCCTCGTTCTCCTTTGCATCAGATGTGAAGGCCAATGAAAATTCGCATCTGACAATCCAAATCACGGACGCCGATGGTAATCCGGTTAATGAATTTAAAATGGTTCACGAAAAACGAATGCACCTTATCGTGGTGAGTAAAGATCTTTCTTACTTTAATCACATTCATCCTGATTATAAAGGCAATGGAAAGTTTGCGATTGAAACTTCATTTCCAGTCGGTGGCGAATACAAAATCCTTGCCGACTTTGTTCCAAAAGGTGGAGCGAGTACTGCACTCAGTGAATGGGTGAACGTTGGGGGACAAGAAAAAGCCCAAAAGCCTGTTCAAGCGGATTCCAACCTTGTAAAAGAAGTGGATGGTAAAAAAATCGAACTTTCATTGAGTACCAAAAAGGCCAACAACGACGTAAATCTGACCTTTAATATCATGGATGCGTCAACGAACGAAGGGATCAATAATCTGGAACAATACCTCGGTGCTGTAGGTCATGTTGTTATCCTTTCTGAGGATGCAGAGCAATATCTGCATGTTCATCCAACAGAGGAAAAGGCAACAGGTCCAAAAGCGGAGTTTATGACCTCCTTCCCGCATAGCGGAATCTATAAAATCTGGGGCCAATTCCAGCATGATGGGGAAGTCTTTACAGTACCTTTTGTCGTAGATGTAAAGTGAGTAGAGAGGTATGAGCATGGGAGATCAAATTAAAATAGCGATTAGTCCAGCAATCCAACTTGGTGGAAGCTTATTCACTCCAGAGCAACTAGTTAAAATTGGCGAAATTATTGGTCCCGATTCAAAAGTGGAAATGACACCTTTTAAGCAACTCTACGCAGAAGTATCGATTGAACAACGAGATCATATCACAAATGAACTTGAGGATCACGGTCTTGAAATAAACCCTGCAGGATTTGTAACCAAAAGTCTGATCGCTTGCAACTTTTGTAGAGGTGCAGAAGAAACAGGCTTGGAAACAGCCAAAAATTTAAATCAGGCCATTTCCGGTATCGATACGCCTACACCACTCAAGATTGGATATGCTGGATGCGCCTTAGGCACAAGTGAACCGTTGATTAAGGATATTGGGATCGTAAAGATGCGCGATAAGTTCAATGTTTATGTTGGTGGCGAGTCGAAGGGGCTTAAGCCCTCCTTCGCCAAGCTGCTACATTCCGGATTAACGGAGGATCAGCTTATTCCTTTCGTTACCGCAATTGTTGATTATTATAAGATGCATGCAAAAGGCAAAGAAAAGTTCAGCAAATTCGTTAATCGAATGACACTGGAAAACTTGAAGTCTAAGACGCTTGAAAGGGGGTGAAAACAGTGAAAGAAGCAACTGTAAAAATTCAAGGTATGTCTTGCCGTTCTTGTGTATCTAAAATTGAAGGTGCAATTAGCGCTCTTGGCGCTGAAGGCCACGTTAATTTTGAACAAGGAACAGTAGAACTTCGATTTGACGAATCTAAAGTTCAAATCGCTGAAATTGAAGAAGCGATCCGTAAAAAAGGATATAACATCGGAGCGTAATATATATTGAAATACAAGGGAGAGTAATTGGGCATGACGGAATCCATTCAGATTTATTCAATCCCAACCTGCAGCGATTGCAATTATGCTAAACGTTACTTTAAAGAGCATGAGCTTCCCTATACGGATTACAATTGTGAAGAAGATGCCAAGTACGCTGAGGAAGTCTGGAAGTTGACTGGAAAACAGGTTGTTCCAACCATTGTCATTGGAGATAAGGTGTTTGTAGGCTTTGCCGAAAATCTAACTGAAATCAGCGAGTTAGTTAAATAACTGTTAGGACCCCGGTCAACTTCCGTCCGGGGTTATTCTTAATAAAAATATACCTTTGACTGATATATCTTTGTAGGAGTGGAGGGTATAATATGCTTACAAAATGCAGTAGATGGTTGCCCAACCGATTCAATCTTGGTTGATGACAAGCCGTTCTCTTAGCACGTACCATGATACTTCTTGCTCCCTTTACATAGGGTAGGGGGGGATGGTAATGTGTAATAAAGGAGTTGATCTACATGGATGATACGATACTTGAGGACGCCTCATGTGACCATACATCTTCAAACGAGCGGAAAAGCCATCATTCGGAGAGTACAAAGCGAAAATTAATTAGCCGGTTGAATCGGATTGAAGGGCAAGTGCGTGGAGTAAAAGGAATGATTGAGAAGGATACGTATTGTGATGACGTGTTGCACCAAATTGCCTCCATTCAATCCGCGTTGAATGGGGTAGGAAAGCAGCTTTTGGAACATCATATGAAGAGCTGTGTCATTGAACGCATTTCAGAAGGCGATCACAACGTTTTGGATGAACTGATGATCACTGTAAATAAGTTAATTAAGTAAGCTAGGATAGGGGAGATATCCTCTTGTTTTATTCAGGCAAATGCCCCATCAGTACTTCAAATGACCATATTGACAAATCTAACACCTTCCACTAAGATAATCGTACAAGTAAATAATGAATATAATCAGGATTGTTACTGATCAGCAGGCAAGACCGATTAATATGCAAACATGTAGAGTATAATTACCATGTGTGCACTATTAATGGTCTTTTTTATTTGCTAAATTCTGTTAACGTTTCATTTTAAAAGGAGATTCGTATGAAAATCACGCGAATTATTAATAATAATGTCGTCTGCGCTGTAAATGAGAGACGCCAGGAAATGATGCTTCTAGGAAGTGGCATTGGTTTTCAGAAGAAAAAAGGAGACGATGTGGACACAGAGAAGATTGAGAAAGAATTTTTCCTGAAGTCCAAAAATGTAACTGGCAAATTATATGCCCTGCTCGCGCAGATTCCGATGGAGTACATCCGTGTGTCCGATAGTATTATTCAATATGCCAAGCAGTCCTTGGATAAAGAGCTGAATGAAAATATATATTTGACGCTAACAGACCATATTAACTTCGCCGTATCACGCTATAAACAGGGAATGAACTTCAACAATGCGTTATTGTCTGAAATTAAAGCATTCTACGCCAATGAGTATCGAGTGGCTTTGAAGGCTTTGGATATGATTAATCAAGAATTCAACATTACGTTGCCTGAAGATGAGGCCGGCTTTATTGCGCTTCATATCGTCAATGCAGAGCTCGGATCTGAAATGGAAGATACCATGAAGATGACACAATTGATTCAAAAGGTCTTAAATATTATTCGTTATCAGTTCAAAATTCACTTTAACGAAAGCTCCCTTCACTACTCCAGACTGATCACGCATCTAAAGTTTTTTGCCTATCGTCTGTTTAACAATACGGTGATGAAAAGTAATGATAACGATTTCCTCAATATTATTAAAGAAAAATATAAGCTAGAGTACCAATGTAGTCTAAGAATTGCGCAGTTGATTCGGGTAGACTATGGGAAAGAATTAACCGAAGACGAATTGGTGTATTTAACTGTTCATATCAAAAGGGTGACTGATGAAGAAAGGGATTGACCCATCATCGCTCCATAATGACTATACTAGGATTGTTACTGGTGATGCAGGCAAGACCTAGAGTTCCATCGTGTATAGAGCATATCTATATTCGATAGAACTCTAGGTCTTTTTTTGTAGAATAATGCATTGAAGGGGGAACAAAAATGAAACATGAACAAACGGCTACCGACATTCTAAAACTTGTTGGTGGTGAAAAAAACATTGAAAGTGTTACACACTGTGCTACCAGGCTGCGCTTTAACTTAAAAGACGAGTCGATTGCAAACAACGAAGCACTGAAAAACGTACAAGGAGTTGTGGGCGTTGCCAGTAGTGGAGGTCAGTATCAGGTCATTATTGGTAATGAGGTCAACAACGTCTATAAAGCCCTTGCGCAGCTAGGGAACTTTACAAGCAAGAATGATGCTCCAACTGTGAAAAAAGGAAAAGTTTCTACTGTTCTGGACACGATTTCCGGAATCTTTACACCCATCCTACCGGCGATGATCGGTTGTGCCATGATTAAGGCAGTTCTTCTTATTTTGAAAACCTTTGATCTCGTTGACCTTGACGGTCAATTTAATACGATTATGACTTTCGTCGGGGATGCGGCTTATTACTTCTTGCCAATGCTGCTCGCTTGGAGTGCTGCTGTTAAACTTAAAGCTAATGTGGGTTTTGCGTTAACCATTGCGGGTATCTTGTTACATCCTAGCTTTTCGGCATTGATGTCTGCAGGTGAGCCTGTTACGTTCTTGGGTCTGCCTGTCACACAAGCGACGTATTCTTCTTCCGTTATTCCAATTATTCTAGCTGTATGGATCCTGTCATATGTGGAACGATTTGCTGAAAAGTATTCTCCTTCCGTGATCAAATCCATTTTGAAACCTTTAGTTGTAATCCTTGTTATGGCGCCTCTAACATTAATTATTCTAGGACCATTGGGTGCGATTGCCGGTAACTACCTTGCTTCTGCTGTATCCTATGTCAATACACACGCAGGATGGTTAGTGTCTGGTATTATCGGCGGGGCATTCCCATTCCTGATTCTGACGGGGATGCACTATAGTTTGGGACCCGTTGTCCTCACTGCTTATGCACAGACAAAAACCGATGGCATTGTTGGCCCAGGTATGCTCGTACACAATATAGCTCAAGGTGCAGCTGCGCTCGCGGTCGCATTAAGAACCAAAAATAAAGCATTTAAACAAGTTGCTTACTCTACTAGCGTAACTGCGCTGTTAGGAATTAGCGAACCTGCATTGTTTGGTGTAAATCTACGGTTAAAAAAACCACTGATCGCTGTTGTCATTGGTGGTATTGTAGGCGGAATATACGTTGGCTTGTTCGGTGTAGCTCGATCTGCTCTAGGCATTGCCGGCTTGGCTACGTTACCAGCATTTATCACTGATAATCCATGGAACCTAATCCATGCGGCAATTGGTCTGGTCATTGGCTTTGTTGTTACCTTCTTGATGACGCTTATTTTAGGATTTGAAGATGTGCCTGAGGATGGAGAGGATCAACGAACACCAGCCAATTCATCTTCAACAAACCGTGTGCCTGTTGTTAGTGTTTCTGAACATGTACTCACAGCACCAATGACTGGTCGAGTTCTAGAGTTATCAACAATAAAGGACGAAGCCTTTGCAACTGGAGCTATGGGAAAAGGGATCGCCATTGAACCTACAATTGGAAAGCTTGTTTCACCAGCCGATGGTGTCATATCCGCGGTATTCCCTACCTTCCACGCAATGGGTATTAGCTCGAATAATGGCGCTGAACTCCTCGTTCATATCGGCATGAACACGGTGAAGCTGAAAGGTGAACATTTCAAGGTGCATGTACAAGAAGGTGATGAAGTAAAAGCTGGGGATTTACTTATCGAATTCGATACAGATGCAATAGCCGCCAAAGGTTATGATCTGACTACACCTATTATTGTTACGAATTCAGATGACTTTACAGATGTAATTGGTATAGATAAACCATCGATTACGATCGGGGAAAAACTAATTAAGATCATATAAGGAGGAATTTCCAATGAAGAACACAACCGTATTCCCAGACTCTTTTATGTGGGGCGGCGCAACAGCGGCGAATCAATACGAGGGTGCCTGGAACATTGATGGTAAAAAAGCAAGTACAGCAGATATGATGACGGGTGGAACGCATACTATTCCAAGACGGATCACTAAACACATTGAGGAGGGTGTAAACTATCCTTCCCATGAGGCAGTAGACTTTTACCATCATTACAAAGAAGATATCCGTCTGTTTGCAGAGATGGGATTTCGATGCTTCAGAATGTCCATTGCTTGGTCCAGAATATTCCCCAACGGGGACGATGTAACGCCAAATGAAGCAGGACTTCAATTTTACGACAAGGTGTTCAGTGAACTGAAAAAGTATAATATTGAACCTATCGTTACGATCTCACATTACGAAGCTCCGTTTGCGCTAACAGAGAAATTCAATGCCTGGGCTTCCAGAGAGATGATCGACTGCTACGTACGGTATTGTGAGACCATTTTCACCCGTTACAAGGATGTCGTGAAGTACTGGATTACATTTAATGAGATCAATAGTTTAATTGTTCCAGCAGGTGCATATATAGCAGGGGCATTATTAGTTGATGATAGTGGTGTATTTAACAATACGGTTGTGGATAGTACGCAATTAAGATTCCAGGCTTTACATCATCAATTTATAGCAAGTGCAAAAGCTGTCAAACTTGCTCATGAGATTAATCCGGCGCTCCAAATCGGTTGTATGATTAATTATAGTCATGGTTACGGAAGTACATGTAAACCGGAAGATATGTTGAAGGCTCTGAGAATGGATCAGATTAACAATATGCTGAGCAGCGACGTGCAAGTTAGAGGGGAATACCCTGACTTTGCCAAAAGATATTTTAATGAGAACAATATTCAGATTGAGATGGCAGAAGAAGACGTAGAAGTGCTAAAACAAGGCTGTGTTGATTTCTATAGCTTCAGCTACTACAAGTCTCATGTAGTGGGTACCCGCCCAGAAGGTGATGAGACCCAGGGGAATGTCTTTGGTGGATTCAAAAATCCTTATTTGAAGGCAAATGATTGGGGATGGCAAATCGATCCAGTTGGACTTCGTTACGTACTCAATCATGTGTACGATCGGTATAGAATCCCTATAATGATCGTTGAAAATGGTCTGGGAGCGGTTGATGTCATCGAAGAGGATGGCTCTATCCATGATACGTACAGGATCAATTTCCTGCGAGATCATATCGAACAAATGAGAGAAGCTATCCTCGATGGCGTTAATCTTATCGGCTACACGGCTTGGGGTTGCATCGACATCGTTAGTGCCTCAACTGGCGAAATGGAGAAACGCTACGGATTCATTTATGTAGATAAGGATAACGAGGGCGGAGGTACCCTGAAAAGAAGTAAAAAGGACAGTTTCCACTGGTATAAAAAGGTGATTGAATCCAACGGGGAAAGATTGAATTAGGAAATATAATTTGCAATCGAACGAAAGATGATCCAATCTTTAAATTCCATCAAATAGACCAAGTACTTATCACTTTGTGAGACAAGTACTTGGTTTTTTGTGCATCAATAATAAAACTAAAAATTAATTATTTGGATGACTAAAGTGGCTGACAATATCCAGTCTACAGTTCATTATGGTGTCCTAGGGTTTTCAAAATCTAAATATAAATATTTACCTCTTGCATAAAGAACATGTGTTCGGTCTATAATATATACAAACATACGTTCTTAAAAGTACAGGAGTGATTACAGTGTTGACTAAGCAACGAACCATTATGCTCATTGATATGCAGAGCTTTTATGCTTCAGTCGAAAAGGCAAAAATGCCTCAATACAAAAATAGACCATTAGCTGTTGCGGGAGACCCCGCAAGACGCTCTGGAATTATCCTTGCCGCTTGTCCACTAGCCAAAGCGAAGGGTGTGTCTACCGCGGAACCACTCTGGCAGTCTCTTCAGAAGTGCCCTGAACTGATCATTGTGAGACCACACATGCAAGAATATATCGAAGTATCCACTCAAATCATGTCCATTATTGAAGAGTTCACCGATCTGGTCGAACCGTACAGTATAGACGAATTATTCGCTGATTTTACAGGGTCTATGCATCTATTCGGTAATGATCCAGTCGATTTGGCCAAGCAAATTCAAGACAAAATCTATAATGAAACAGGCGTTTACGCGAGAGCTGGCATTGGTGAAAACAAAATCATCAGTAAATTATGCTGCGATATAATCGCTAAAAAAGCAGAGGGGGGCATTTTCCGCTTAAAAAAAGAGGAGTTACACCTCCATATTGGAGATAAGCCCATCCGCGATATGTGGGGGATAGGCTCAAGAATGGAAAAACATCTGTGGAAGATGGGGATCCGAACCATTAGAGACTTGGCGAATACGCCTCTTTCCAAATTAAGAAGTAAGTGGGGCGTTAATGGAGAAGTCATCTGGCGAGTCGCAAATGGACTCGACAATTCGCCGGTAACCGTCAACACGCACAGTACACAAAAAGATATCGGAAACGGAATGACCTTGCCTAGAGATTTCACAGAGGCTTGGGAGATCGAAGTGGTTATTCTCGATATCTGCACAGAAGTATGCAGAAGAGCCCGCCAAAAGGGACTGATGGGTAGTGTCGTGTCCGTAAGTGTGTCTGGAGCGGATTTTGACCACCCCACTGGTTTTCACAGGCAGGTTAAACTGTCTGATCCTACAAACATAACCATTGATGTATGCAAGATAGCCAAACGCATATTTCATCAACACTGGGATAGGCAACCTGTGCGCCGTGTAGGCGTGTCCCTGTCTCAATTATCCAACGCGGATACATATCAACTATCTTTTTTTGATGATCAAGAACAGAAACGGGCCATTGATCAGGTGATGGACGACATTAAGGATCGATTTGGCGACATTGCCATTCTACGAGCAAGCTCCATTACGGCTGCGGGTCAAGCGATCGATCGAGCATCTAAAATTGGGGGGCATTATAAATGAGCAAAAAACTGGAGGCCAATGGATTATGGGAATCGAGCCGCATGATGCTTCCACAACATAAAGAACGGATTATACAGCATCGTACTCAAGTTCATTATCTAACGAAACCGCTGATCCATGAAGATGAGTGGGAGATTATTACACAAAATATAGATATGTCGCTCAATTATACATTGCAAGCCACCTTTGCAATATTTACTGAGTCAGGCAATCGGTATATACACGGGATCGTCACTTCAGTCAGTACCTTTGGAAAGAAAATCAAAATTGAAATGGAGAATGGATTTGAATGGGTCGATTTTGATCAATTGGTCGCTGTAAAACTTGAAGAAGGAGGCGTGTAAAGTGCGACAGACTTTGGAGGAACTTTCACTCGTAAAGAGGGTAGTGGAGCTCCCTTATCTGTTAGGTGCTCTGGAGGTAGATAAGCATAAAATATACGCTTCAAACTTCAAAATGAAATCTGTGTATGTTGACTACCTGGACGGTACCCAAAAGAAAATAGCTTTAGAAATGTACAAATCAAAGCAAAGGCTAAAGGAACATCATATAAAAATCATAGATGAAGTGAGATCTGAGCTGAGTTTAACGGTAGATTATTCCGTAAGAGGTTACCTTCATAAAATGACACTATTGTGGAGCAAAGTGAAAGTGGATGTAACCTTAATGCTTACCGAACATATGAACGTTGATATTACTGAATTGCCCACATGAACATAGAAAATAAGAGTCTAACTTATGGGTGCGGCAACAAATACGAGCAGATCTTTCGGTAAACCGGGAATCACAAAAAAGATAAATAAAGAGGCAGAGTAAACTATGTTTGGATGTCAAAGATAAAAAACTTCATTATTATAAATCTGCCCCTGTATTCAGTAAGGACATTCAAAAGAAAAGCCACGAAGGAGGAGGAATAGCAGCAGGTTTAAGACAGTCGAGAAATCAGTAGGATGCCCAATTTCCCGGTTCGCTTGTGGGACGTAATTTTCAAGTCGTCATTTCAAGTAGCATGAGAAATTTTAAGATAAAACTCAAGAGGAGAAGTGGGCGTAAAAGTAATTGAGGGGATGGTAGCGTCATGCCAATTGAAATCAAAGACATTGTGTCTAAGAAAATATTAAGTGAAGTAAAAGGTTATCTAGATATTGGTTTTACTCATTCACTAAATCCCTATACGGGTTGTGCATTTGCTTGCGAATACTGTTACGTCAGAGAAATGCCTATTCAAAAGTTTAAGGATATTCCTTGGGGATCGTGGGTGGATGTCAAGAAAAATGCAGCAGAAAACTATCTAAAGGAAGTCTCTCTTCTAAGACGTAAAAATAAACCCATAAGTATATTCATGTCATCAGCCACAGATCCTTATCAACCTGTAGAGCAGAAGGCAAACATTACAAGAAGCCTGTTGGAAGAAATGGATAAAAACCCACCAGATTCACTTCAAATTCAAACTAGAAGCCCGCTGGTTGCCAGAGACCTTGATATACTGCTGAAATTAAAGGAAAAATGTAGAATTATGGTTTCAATGACAATCGAGACAGATCGCGAAGACGTGAAACGAATTTTTTCGCCCTATGCTCCTGGAATAGATTTACGAGTTAAAGCCTTGAAAAAGATAAATGATGCAGGGATACATACACAAGTATCTATTTCCCCTGTGCTACCTTTTTCACCTAATTTCGCTAACATGTTACAAGGCATAACTGATCGAATTTGGATTGATACGCTATTGATTGGTGATGGTCAAATGGGGATGAGATCTAAGCGGTTAGGGATGCCACAATTATTTGAGGCGAACGGCTGGGAGAAATGGTACGAGAAAAGAATTCATCTGAAAGTCGAAAAATATTTTAAGGCAAGGTTTCCATCTGAAATTATTCATGTATCCAAAAACAGTGCATATCCATTTTGATTTTAAATAGCCATTCATTTAATGAGGATCTTGCCCGTTTTTTCTTCATGCAATAGAAATATTGCAGAAACTGGTGTTCGAAGATCAACTCTCTCATACGAGTCAATGGAGGACGTATGAGTCCTCCATTGATTTAACTTGAAGATGTAGAGGGATTCATTCTATTTTGAAATGACCGTGGAGTAACAATTTGACATCATTCACTCTGATGAATATCGTTTGGAAGTTCATCATTGAGTTTCTGGTACCCGAGCCCCCATGTTTCCATAGAGAATATAATTGGCTTCAGTGAATTTCCTAAATCACTTAAGCTGTATTCGACTCTCGGAGGGACTTCTGCAAAAACAGTACGAATGACAATTCCGTCCTCTTCCATTGAACGTAAATTTTCAGTGAGAACCTTTTGACTGATCTCCGGGATACTTTTACGAAGTTCTCCGAATCGATGAGTTCCCTTCAAAAGATCCCTCATAACCAATAACTTCCACTTGTTACCTATCAATCCAACTGTCGTTGCGACGGGACACAACGGCAACTCTTTTTTTGAAATCACTACATTATCACCTCCAATAGTTACTATTAGGTTCCTATATAACAAAAAGGTGCCTACTTTCAAAACAATACATTGCTTATATTATAATTCTGTCGATGAAAAATCAAATGAAAGGAGGGGAGTTTGCAAGAGAGTTTATGCAACTGAGTGACTATTTTTTGAATCATATGTTAACGTTCTTGAATTCTTGGAGACAGCATTTAGAGATCAGTTTATTGGCTCTGCAACCTAAAGATAAAATACTAGTTACAAAAAGGTTCCTATGCAACATTAAGGTGCCTACTTACCAATTATCTAAAGTAGAGATAAAATTTTAATGAAGGCATATGCTCACGAAAATAGAAAGGGGTTTAAATATGACGATTACAGAAAACAAACAATTGATGTATCGTTTCACGAACTTCATTAATACGGCAAGCAAGGAACTTGCTGAAGAATTGATTTCTCCAGATGCTGTTTTTTATGTACCTATGCAAAAAGAACCAATGAATGGTCCAAGTGGTTATCTCTCCATAATTCATATGATGAGATCTGGTTTTTCCGATATACAATGGACTGTTAAGGAGCTGGTAGCAGAAGAGGAACTAATAGCAGCTCATTTTGTCATGAAGGGCACACAAGACGGAGAGTTTCTCGGGTTTCCACCAACGAGCAAAAAAATCGAAGTAAATGCAATGAATTTTTATCGGATCTCTAATGGCCAAATTATTGAAGAGTATGGTCAACCCGATATGCTTGGCTTGCTTCAACAAATAGGGGCAATTCCAAAAGCATAATTAGATTAAAGTCGAAGAGGGACTGCATTTTTGCAATCCCTCTTCTTAGTGATTTTACAATTAGGAAATATAAACTACTAGTTTTAGCCTAGTTTTTGCGAACCATTGAACCACACGGATTTGATTGACAAAGTATCTGAAATATTAGTGATCGGATCACCGTTTATGAGAATAAGATCAGCACGTGCACCTTCGGTAATCCGGCCACGATCTTGTAGACCAAAGCAACGGGCCGGTTTGGAAGTAGCCGACTGAAGAGCTTCGATCGGAGTGAACCCAGCCTTCACCAGCAGCTGCATTTCGTGGTGAACACTGGCCCCATGAGCAAGGCCACCAAGGTTCGGAACGGGAACCGGTGCGACATCCGTCCCTACAAGAATATCAACTCCGGCACGGTGAAGATCCATCACATTTTTAAAGCTGTTCTCCATGTTACCTTGTGGGAATGTATTGAAGCTTGAGTTCAAGATATCGATCCAATCCGGACTTAATTTGGAATGAACTCGTGGATCATTAGCCAATTCCGATGCCGGATTACCAATAATCGATGAATTTAACACCAAGCACGGTGTAACAAAAGCTCCAGAATCTGCTATGGATTTAACCAATTCGGACGTGTACTCGGGTCTGTCGATAAACAAGTGCCCCAAACCGTCGACTCCAAAATCGATGGCTGCTTTCGATGAAAGAGCCGTCAAAACGTGGGCAATGACCAACTTATCGAACTTGTGGGCTTCAGTAACGGCTGTTTTTAGAATCTCGTCACTTAGAACAGGCAGGCCGGGTGCACCCATAACCGTTCCCTCTTCAATCATGATCTTAATATAGTCAGATCCATTCTCCACTTGGGTATGCACATGTTTGATCGCTTCTTCAACCGTTGTCACTTGAGGTATTTCGTCGTGATCGTGAGCGTAGGCGGCCAACATTGCTTCCCGGTCTTCCTCCGATAACTTCTGTAGTTCCTTTAATACGAATTCAGGTATTTCATCTCCATCAGGTAGTAATTCATCTGGGTGCCCACCAGGAGCGGTAATCGCTGTACCAGCAGATCGGACGTCTGCGATGTCATCGACATTTTTTAGCTGAATTTCGCGCCCTCTTTTCGTAAAATCGCCGTTCATTTCGAGTTCTGTTGTAACACCGAATTTTAAGGCATCTCGTAATCCGCCAATTGAGGTATGGACATGTGCATCAATCAGACCAGGTATTAATGTCGCATTTTCTCCATCGATAATTGTTGCATCGCTTGGGATGTCTCCGCCCACTGAAATAATGGAACCCCCTTTAATGACAATATGTCTGGGAGCAATAATCTGATATCCATCAAAGATTCGTACATTTGTAATCGCCGTAATTTCTTCTAACCCAGCATTTTGATTTAATTTCTCCATCATAACTCCTCCTAATGTGTTTGTGTTTCAACACTTCGGAGTATAACTGTTAGATATCTAACAGTCAATAGTCTAACTTTTGTTTGACAAGCCTACTGGGATCACTGTATATTTTAGCTACTTACAATTAGATTCCTAACAATTACAGAGGGGACGATGGACGGTCATGCATTCCCGAGAAGATACGCCTTATATGGAGTTGTTTCAAATTATCGGTCTTAAGTTAAAGAAAAGAGCGGATGAGAGTATAAAAGAGCTAGGATTAAGTTCTCAACAAGGAAAAGTAATCGATTATATTTATGAGAATCAAGATAATCATATTATTCAAAAGGATCTTGCAGATCGGTTTCATCTGCGTGGGGCAAGCGTTACAAGCATGCTTCAAGGTCTAGAGCAAAAAGGTTTCATCGAACGTAAAATCCCAGCCAATAATGAACGGCAAAAAAATATTTATGTATTACCAAAAGCGGTTGACTTGATTGAAGACTTCAATAACTCATTTCAAAAAGTGGAGGATGAAATCGTTCAAGTCCTTAATGACGAGGAGAAGCAAATCTTAAAAAAATTACTGATCAGAATTAATGAACGCATATAATAGACGGGCAGGAGAGGTAACTGGTGGCCATAGAACACTGATGACATTGATTTCTCATCAGGAATTATTACTTACAATGGAACGGAAATCTTGGATCAAGAAGATATTTTTCAAGTCAATACTGCATCGTTTGAAAATCTTTCTATTTAAGGCGGTATATTAATGAACAAACTTGAAATTAAAATATCTAACTATAATCCCAAGTATGCTGAACATACAGTGAAAATGTGGAGAGATAGTAAGGAACGGGCAATTGGTCAGGCTGAAACCCATAGCTTCGAAAACCATCTATATTTTTTAAATCATATACTATCTAAACAGTATCAAATAGATTTAGCGTTAATTGATGAAAAAGTAGTTGGAATGATTGCCTATAGTGAAACTGAGATAAGCCAACTTTATATTCATATTGATTATCAAGGGAATGGAATAGGGCGAACCTTGCTTAATAAAGCAAAAGCACAAGCAAATGGAAAATTAACTTTATATACATTTGAAGTGAATAAAAATGCCCAAAGATTTTATGAGAATAATGGGTTTGAAATTACTGATAGAGGACAAGAAAATGAAGAGAATTTACCTGATATACGATATGAATTGAAGTTGTAAAAATCGAATATAAAGTTACATTCAAAAAAGTGAACAGTCTGCAGGTTAGCTGGATGCTTGACCACCCAACCAATTCACTGGAAATGTAATCCCATGTATTTATCTTGACAGTAATTGAGTCTGACTCGTAATATTTGAAGTGGAGATGTAGGAAAGGGGACTCGTCGGACAATGTGGACTTCCTTGTAATGGTTATCTAAACTGGATCGCACGACTTGGTGTTTTGGTTATAACCACACACCTGGTTTGTGATGCCGATCCGCAATCATTCAAGGGACGCGAGGAACCGTTTGAATCAAACCCGGGCGCGGATACTTGATGTATCCGCTTTTTGTTATACCTAGGATAATTCCATCTCCAATGAAAAATGGTTTTCTCCCTCCCTTATTAAACGGAGGTAATAAAATGACCAAACTATACGGAAAAACCGCTATTGTGACAGGCACAAGCCGCCCCGGAGGTATTGGAACCGCTGTCTGCCGCACGTTGGCACAAGAAGGCGCTAATGTGTTCTATACCCATCTGTACGATTACGATAAAACAGAGAATCCGGGGGATGCTGACAAAAACTGGCCGGATCTCTTTGCCGAAGAACTTCGCTCCTATGGCGTTAAGGCAGCGCATATGGAGGTCGATCTTACCGATCCCAATTCTCCAGCGCAACTGCTTGATGCATGCCGATCGGCTCTCGGGCTGCCGACCATTCTCGTCAACAACGCTACCTACAGTGTAGCAGCTGATTTCCGTCAATTAAATGCATCATTGATCGATGCGCACTGTGCCATGAACATTCGAGGTACATTCATGCTATCGGCCGAATTTGCGCGTATGCTGGAGGTTGAATTGGCCGTCCATCAGGACCTTTGCGGCGGCCGGATCATCAACCTCACGTCCGGTCAAGGTAAGGAGCCGATGCCTGGCAATCTCGCTTATGCCGCAACAAAAGGCGCTGTCTCCACCTTTACCGAATGTCTATCTGCTGAACTGGCTCCGTTTCACATTACTGTGAATGCGGTTGATCCCGGGCCTACTGACACGGGTTGGATGTCAGAAGAAGTGAAAAAAGCTTTGCTACCGGAATTTCCGATGGGCAGGATCGGTCTTCCTGAAGATGTATCCCGTCTGATTGCTTTTCTGGCAAGCGACGATTCCCAATGGATCACCGGACAAATCATTCATTCTAGAGGTGGTTTCTAATTTCCATAAAACCAAAGGAGGCCGCCGATCAACAGGATCGGCGGCTTTATTCGACTACCGGGTGGATACTATGCTTTGTGAAGAAGATGATGCAACGGTGGCGAAAGAAGCTTTACGTCAATACCCAATCAATTGGGTAAAAACTTGTCGTCTCCGCCTGTTAACGTCTTCGAAACGCTCCAGCGCGCGCCAGAGCATAGAAAATCAAGAGAGCAATGATCGACCCGACGATCGCGGGTATGATATGAAATCCACCCACCACCGGCCCCCTCGGTCCCAACAGTTCATACCCTAACCACGATCCAACAAAGCCAGCAATGATATTTCCAAGTACGCCTCCTGGCACGTCCCGTCCAATCAGATTTCCGCTTAACCAGCCAATTAGCCCACCGACAATAAGTATCCAGATTAAATACACGAATTGGTCTCCCTTCCATTGATTTATTACAAGTTATGTTTCGTTAGGGGGAATGTTGCGGATCATCTGCGAATCGACCACTAAACCATTTCCATTTTAATCCAAGGGTAGTAAAATCGGTTGTACCACCACTAGTATGAATGCTGTTGCAGATGGGGAAGGAGATGGCCAGTATAGAAAGGAGGCGCTCAGGTGTTTATGTTTCGAAGTCCTTTTATTACAGCCTTGTTGATGATGTGTCTGATGTCAGGCTTGACTGCTTGTTCTGAGTCAGAGCAAGCGGAAGATAAGGGTGCTTCGACAAAGGCTGACTTCACGGAGCAGATACAGAGCCTTAATCTGAATCTGGAAGAACCGTCATGGAAGCTGGATACCACCCCCGTGAATCTAACGTGGTTCGTTGGAGCCGAATGGTACGGGCACACTTGGGGTGAGAGCCTGACTTCCAAATATGTCACCCAAAAAACAGGGGTCAATATCGAATTTGAAGTATCAACTGGTGAACCAAGCGAGATGTTATCACGAATGTTGACGACCGGTAGTCTGCCGGATCTGATAACCATCGGCTCCTGGGAGAGTGCGGTTAACAAACTTCGGGAGAGTAATCTCGTCTATGCCCTGGATGAGCTAGCCGACCAGTATGATCCTTACTTTTACAAGGTAGCAGGTGATGGTGCTCTACAATGGTATCGGCAGGAAGACGGCCATACCTATGTCATTCCCAATGATGCGTACAGTCCCGAACAGATGCGTTCAACCGGCTTGACGGGAGCGAACCAAACCTTTCTCGTACGTAAAGATCTGTATGAGTCGATGGACAAACCGGACCTTACCACACCGAAAGGTTTTCTAAATGCATTGCAATTGCTGAAGAATCAATATTCTGTTTATAAAGGCCAGCTAATCAGTCCGTTCTGGGCACAGGGGAATGCATCCTATGGGATGACCGAATATTTGCAAAATCTGCTTGCGATCCCCCATGAACAGAACGGTAAAGTATACGACCGAATGACAGATCCGGATTATATTGAGTGGCTGAAAACATTTCGTATCGCTTACGAGCAGGGCCTGATTAATGTTGATTTTCTGGTCGACTCCAGTGCACAGGTGCAGGAAAAAACCAACCATGCCCAATATTTTATGATGATTCGGGAATGGACAGACATATCGGACCTCAATTCGAAATTGGAAGTCCTTACGAATCAGAGTTCATACTATATTGCTGTAGATGGACCCCGGAGCAGCAGGGGAGAATCCGCGAAACTGTTTCCTGGCAGCATGGATGGCTGGATGGTTACGATGATTAGCAAATCCACGGAAAACCCTGAACGGGCCATCCGATTTTTGACCTATCTGGCCAGCGAAGAAGGCCAAAGGGATATATTTTTGGGCAAAGAAGGTGAAACCTGGGCGATGAAAAACGGCAAACCGCAGTTGACTGCGGCGATGGTTCAGTTGTATGACACGGATAGGGAGCGGCTGGAAAAGGAATATGGCATTATGGATACCTACTGGATGCTGCGAAACCCTGCTTTCGTTAACAAGTGGAGACCAGAGAATGCCCCATCCATTAAGCAAATGGAGGAGTTCGCCAACCAACAGGCCGATCTGGACAGCGGCATCTATAAGGGACTAGATCCTATAGGGGATTCCGATATCGCGTTAGCCTGGTCACGTATTTCTCAGAATTGGGAAGAAGTACTGCCAGAACTGATTACAGCGAAGGATGAAGCTGCCTTTGACAAAATTTTTGAAAATTTTCTGATACGCCGTGTGAACTATGGCTTTAACCAAGTAATGGAATACTGCCAGGCTGGACTGGAACTGCGGAAAACCAAGATAGCCAGATAACCATTCCCTACTACATCGTTAACTATCAGCTAACTAGTAATATATGGTATAACCAAGGTGGTGAATACATCAGAATGAAATACCTTCTAACGAGATTGAGGAAACTTTATCGCAATGCCCGTATATCCCAAAAGCTGTTTCTGGCATTTAGCCTGATGATTACCATACCTGTTATTTTGATATCCTTTGTGTATATCCGCATGCAAGAAACCCAGCTATATAAGGATGCTATGGCAACGGGCAACAGCCACGTTTCATGGCTGAATGAACAATTGCGCAGAAGAATGGACATGATTGAGAACGCTTCCAATACAGCCCTTACTCAAAAGTCATTTGTGGATTTTATTCATTCCAATATGCTTGTGGATGGACTGCGTCTGGTGAAGTTTAAGCAAAACCAGTTTGAGCAAATGCTTAATATCATTCAAAGCAATGCGATGATCAGTGAGCTTAGCTTTTACGTTGATAACCCAAACTTGTATGAAATCTGGCCTGAAATCTATCATTATAAGAAATTTTGGCCGCAGGATTATTGGATAAAGCTACGGGACGAAGGTGGTGCGGCTTACCGTTTATTTTCTTTTAGGGATGGTGAACACACATTATCCTACTATCGTCTGGTTCGCCTTCAAGGACAGGAACAAAAACGCCCTAGTATTATGGAAGTGCGAGTCCCGCACAGCATGTTTTTCAGCGACCTGCTCCAAGAGAGCAAGGGGGACTTCTTTTCGGTGTTGATGAACGCAAGCGATCCTCCCCAGTATGTTTACAATCCCCAGCATGAGTTTTCTGAGAAGTACGGGCAGGGGATGGAGGAGATCCTTGGCAGTATTCATCACCAGCTGGATATATTGCCGCAGGAAAGCCCGCTTCAGGTTAAGGTGGGAAATCAGAGCTTCTATGCATTGTATCGATACATCGCTCCGTTGAACACTTATGTGGTCGAGATTGCTTCCCATCAGGCATTGATGAAGGGGCCGCGCAGTTGGTATGTATTTGTGGTAACGATTACATTATGTGTATTGCTGCTGATTATGCTACTCGTATCCCAAACGACACGGCGTATTTTCCGGCGGTTGGACAGCGTACTGGTATCCATGCGTCAGGTACGGAAAGGCGAGCTGGATGCAATGATTGATACAGGCCTTGATGAGAACGAAAGAGGGGATGAAATCGATGAGGTGGCGGTGAATTACAATAAAATGTTACATGAGGTCAAACGTCTAATGACACAGGTCGTGGATAAGCAGTTAATTGCCAAAAACGCACAGTTGCACTCCCTGCATTCACAGATTAATTCTCATTTTTTATATAACGCCCTGGAATCGATCCGTATGGTGGCAGAGGTACAGAGGCAGCCTGCTATAGCCAATTCATTGGTGTCGTTGGGCTCCCAACTACGTTACAGCATGCAGTGGCGTAGCGATACCGTTGCTCTTCGTGAGGAGCTTGCCAATATCCAAAGTTATATTGAATTTATCAACTTTATGGAAGGTGGCAGTATCGTTATGACGGCGGATCTTCCTCAGGAGATACTTCGCTATGCCATTCCCAAGATGTGTATGCAGCCCATCGTTGAAAATGTAGTTCATCACGGGGCACCTTCAGGCGGCAGGGTAACTATAGAGATTACCTTTTCTGTGGAGAATGACAGTCTGCTTTTCATTAACATAAGAGATGACGGAAAGGGGTTAGAGCCTGAGATGTTACACCGTCTTCAGGCAGTACTGAGGAGCGAATCGGATACACCGATGGTTACTAGCAGGAGCGGACTTGGTTTGGAAAACGTGAATAAGCGATTACAGCTTCATTATGGCAAGAATTGCGGTCTTTGGATTGATAGTGTTCAAGGTGCATATACCTGTGTAACGATACGCTTGCCTTGGGAAAATGTAAATCTTGGAGGGTGGTAGAGCATGATTAATCTCCTGATTGTGGACGATCAAAAACACATTCGTGACGGCCTGCAGGCCATGCTGCATCAATTTCCTCTGGAGCTGAACAACATATACTGTGCCGCGAGTGGGATTGAGGCGCTGTGCCTATTGCGGCAGCATTGCATTCACATCGTTATTACCGATATTAGGATGCCGGATATGGATGGGTTGGCACTCATGGCTCAAACCAAAGAGGAATACATGGATGTGGAATACCTCATTATCAGCGGTTATAGTGATTTTACATATGCCCAAAAAGCGATCGGGCTCGGGGCAAAGGGTTACTTGCTCAAACCTTTGAAGCGCGAGGATCTGCAACATTCCCTGGAGCATGTATGGCAAGAGATCCAGACACGGCAGGCACTTACGCATAATATGCAGCGTGTATCCCGTCTTGCCCAAGAGACCGATCGTAAAGAATTAAGAATGTTTATGCAAGGTGCGTTATGTGATGACGCATGGATTCTTCAGATTGAGGAACAACATGATGCGTTATGGCGTAATTATCGTCTAGCCCTGCTTCGGGAAGAAGTTTGCATTAACCAGGCCGGAGCCAGCAGCGCCCATAGCATGGAAGCCATTGCTTATCGTGTGTTTGGCAGACAAGGTTGTATTTGCCTACAACATCGCCCATACCTGATCCTTGCGGTGGATGCGTCCATAGATCCAAGTGTTTTGCCTGCAGCACTCAAGGAAGGAAAGATCGATGCCATAACAGCCATGACTAACCCGATTCAGGGGTTAAAAGAACTACCCGACAGCTATACCCAAGTGCTTGAGCTCTATCGCCACAGTTACCTGTTTCCTGATCAGTACAGTATCTCCCCAGCACATATTGAGCATATGGAACAGCAGTGGCAACTGCCCTATGAAGACTTATATGAACTGTTCCAGTCGGTTGGAACAGATAACAGCGGAACAATTACTCAGGGTATTTCTGCAATATTTCACAAAAAGGTGCTGCAACGTTATCCTATTCGCTATACCCAACAGCTCTGCGCCGCCACCGTTCAGATGATGGAGGAATACGAACGAGTTATCCACCCTTATATGGGGGAAGAAGTGCTGGATCTTGAATCCTTGCGTAATCTCTTTGATTATCAAGGGATGCGTGAGTATATACAAGCACTGCAACAGCAGCTGCTTCGGTTGAATCAGTTATATTATGACTATAAGTGCAGCTATCGCCATTCGCAGGATCTAAATGAAGCTATTCGTTTTATACACGAGAGTTACCACAAACCGCTGGACCTCGCGATGGTATCCAATCATGTATCGCTTAATTATGCTTATTTTTCAAATCTGTTTAAGAAGAATATTGGTAAAGGTTTTGCTGAATACCTACGAGATGTGCGTCTGGATAAAGCGCGGCGGCTTCTCGCCGAAACCGATCATAAAATTGTGGAGGTGGCTGCTATGGTTGGATATGAAAGCTACAAAAGCTTTACACGCGCGTTCCGACTTGTGATGCAGATCCAACCCACAGAGTACCGACAGATGATGCGGCAGAAGGCAGATTGAATCAAAAGCCAAAAAAATGGGATACCACAAAAACAATTGTACCTTTTCAGCGAATTAACCTATTCGATAGAATAAAGATATCCCTTCATGTAAGCGATTTCCTTAATGCACATGGATTGGGAAAAGCTATTATTCTATTAAAGGAGGATAATTATGAAACCATCTCACTTTACGGCGAAACGGTTTATGAAAAAGGTACTCGGTATGTTCCTTGTGGTTGTGATGCTGGCTAGTATTGGCATACTGCCAACTTCAAAGGTTCAGGCAGCGGGAACTACCGTAACCTCAATGGAGTACTTCTCACCAGCAGACGGGCCTGTTATTTCTAAATCTGGGGTTGGCAAAGCCAGCTACGGATTTGTTATGCCTAAGTTCAATGGAGGCTCCGCGACATGGAATGATGTTCACAGTGATGTGGGCGTTAATGTAAAAGTGGGAAACAACTGGGTTGATATCGACCAGGCAGGCGGTTATATCTATAACCAAAACTGGGGGCACTGGAGCGATGGCGGCTTCAATGGTTATTGGTTCACCCTCTCCGCAACAACCGAGATTCAACTGTACTCCAAAGCGAATGGTGTTAAGCTGGAGTATCAACTTGTATTCCAAAACATCAACAAAACAACCATCACAGCGATGAACCCGACACAAGGTCCACAAATCACAGCAAGTTTCACAGGCGGTGCAGGCTTTACATATCCAACGTTCAACAATAATCCTGCGGTCACTTATGAAGCTGTTGCGGATGATTTGAAGGTGTATGTCAAACCTGTAAACAGCAACACTTGGATTGATATTGACAATAACGCAGCCAGCGGCTGGATCTACGATCACAATTTTGGCCATTTCACTGATGGCGGAGGTGGGTACTGGTTTAACGTAACGGAGTCGATCAATGTCAAATTAGAATCAAAGACTTCTTCGACTAATCTTGTTTATACCATTACGTTTAATGAACCTACAAGAAATTCATATGTCATTACGCCATACGAAGGAACAACCTTCACAGCAGATGCGAATGGTTCCATTGGGGTTCCGCTTCCCAAAATTGATGGGGGCGCGCCAATCGCCAAGGAACTAGGCAACTTCGTATACCAGATTAACATCAATGGGCAATGGGTGGATTTGAGTAACTCCAGCCAGAGCAAATTTGCATACTCCGGTAATGGGTATAACAATATGTCCGATGCCAATCAGTGGGGTTACTGGTCCGATTATATCTATGGTCTTTGGTTCCAGCCAATCCAAGAAAATATGCAGATCCGTATCGGATATCCGCTGAACGGACAGGCGGGTGGAAATATTGGCAACAACTTCGTCAACTATACCTTCATCGGCAATCCAAATGCCCCGCGTCCGGATGTATCTGATCAAGAGGATATCTCGATCGGAACGCCAACCGACCCGGCAATCGCGGGCATGAACCTCATTTGGCAGGATGAATTCAACGGAACTACGCTGGATACAAGTAAATGGAACTATGAAACAGGATATTATCTTAACAACGATCCCGGTACTTGGGGATGGGGAAATGCAGAACTGCAGCACTACACAAACAGCACCCAAAATGTATATGTACAGGATGGAAAGCTGAATATCAAAGCCATGAACGACAGCAAATCTTTCCCCCAAGACCCGAATCGGTATGCACAGTATTCTTCGGGAAAGATTAACACCAAGGATAAACTGTCCTTGAAATACGGCAGAGTCGATTTTCGTGCCAAGCTTCCTACAGGTGATGGTGTATGGCCAGCACTGTGGATGCTTCCAAAAGATTCGGTATACGGCACTTGGGCTGCATCAGGAGAAATTGATGTTATGGAAGCGAGAGGCCGTCTGCCTGGATCAGTAAGCGGTACTATACACTTTGGTGGACAATGGCCCGGGAACCAGTATTCGGGCGGCGATTATCACTTCCCGGCGGGGCAAACTTTTGCCAATGATTATCATGTATACTCGGTAGTCTGGGAAGAGGACAACATTAAATGGTATGTAGACGGCAAGTTTTACTATAAAGTCACTAACGAGCAGTGGTATTCCGCAACTGCACCGAATAATCCCAATGCACCTTTTGATGAGCCGTTCTACCTCATTATGAACTTGGCAATCGGTGGAAACTTTGACGGCGGCCGTACCCCGAACGCCTCCGATATCCCGGCGACGATGCAAGTGGATTATGTACGCGTGTATAAAGAACAGTAATAAGAACAGTAATTTGCGATTTCGGATACAGCGAATGAAGATCAGATGGAACAGATGCTGGGCAAACCGGACCTGAAATCTCATACTCTAAAATAGGCTTACGACCGATTCCCAATATTTCTACCTGGGAATCGGTCGTTTAAATTTAGACTTGATACTGTAGTTCATCGGCTGCAACTCTTGTCGAAGGACAACATCATTAGGAGGAAATATGAATCAGAAAGAATTTGAATCAGTCATCAATCTCCCTGCAAATATTCGTTATGAATACTTCATCAAAAAAGTAGTGGATTCAGAAGAAGTGTGGGGGCTTTATGAGAATGGTTGGTCAGTTACTGAAGATGATAAAGGTAATAAATTACTTCCATTTTGGCCTAAGAAAGAATTCGCGGAATACTGTGCAACTGATGGTTGGGAAATTTACTCAAGTAAAAGTATGGATTTGTACGAGTTCATAGACGATTTTCTACCCAATTTAAAAAAAGAGGGTTTTAAACCTTCAATATTCTTAAATAATGCTGATTCTGCTGTATTAGAAGTCGATATACTAATTGAGGATTTAAAGACAGAACTTGAAAAATACTAACTTAAAACCTCAACGAAGGAGTTTGGAAAACCGTGAAAAATAAGAGACGTAAACGAATAAAATTGGGTGATATCTACGCTATACCTCTGCCTAACGGTAAGTTTGCCTTTGGGAGAAGGCTTAAAGATGCCAGCATTGCAATCTATAATGTGATAAGTGACACGATAGAAGAGATACCTCAAGAAGAGGAATACCAATTTATCGTGGGTGTATATGATGATGTACTGAAATCAGGTGATTGGCCGGTCGTTGAGAATCGTCCGTTCCCGAATGAAGAAGAGGCGTGGCCCCCACCTGCCTGTATCATTGATAGGATATCAGGAGGGTATGAAATATATCATTTGGGAGAGATTAGACCTTCTACTCGCGAAGAAAGCGAAGGATTAGAGATTGCGGCTGTTTGGGAAGCCCATCATATTGTTGATAGAATAATGGGAGATGATAAGTGGCACCGAGACCCGAATAAATAGTGTACGAGTATACCATCTTTGGTTCCAGAGTATCAGGTGTAGCGGTTTGAACAGCTTTTTCACTTTCCAATACAAACATTAAATCACGGCCTACATACGTTTCTATAGGGGTAACACCAAGCGCTCCAACCATTTGCTCTGTTAAAGTAAACTCTTCTCGCATCTTATATAAACAAAATCAACCGAGCAAAGCCCTCCTTTTACAAAGAGGACTTTGCTTGTTTTGCATTCAGAGGTAAGTAACAATGCAAAGTTAACTTGACACATAATGCAAAGTGAACTATGCTAAAAATGCAAAGTAAACATTGCAAGGACGTGATCACTTGAAGACAAGAATTGCAGAACTGCGTAAGCAGCATAAGCTGTCACAGGAAGAGCTGGGACGAATTGTTGGTGTTACCCGGCAAACCATCACCTCTCTTGAAAGGGGAAAGTATACGGCTTCCCTTATTCTTGCTTACAAAATTGCCAATTTTTTTGGACTCGCCATTGAAGACGTTTTTGATTTCAGCGAAGTGGAGGAAATGTAAATGGACAAGTACAAGATTAAAGTAAAAACTCGCAAAAACGTACTGTCACTGGTAGCGGCTGCTACCCTATTGATCTATGTAGGACTTATATTTTACCGAGGTGGACTACCCGATTTACCTAGTTTTATAAAGGGATTTCACACAGGAGCTTTTATCGGGGTTGAAGTGGCCGTCGCTTTTTTCCTCGTCAGGTATATAAAAGCCAGTAATAATGAAGCCGAGCTGAAGAAGCAGTATATTGAGGAGAATGACGAGCGGAGTGTAATGATACTCCAGAGAGCCGGCACACTCAGCACAGCAATCATTCTCATTGGTATGGGCATTGCCTCCGTGATCGCCGGTTTCTTTAATCCCTTGATATTCTATACCTTACTAACTTGCTTATTATTTGTTTTAATCGTATTTTTTGCACTGTGGATGTTTTATGCGAGAAAAATTTAAGGTTTAGATCAAAGCAGTGGAGAGAGGTGAATGTTTACCGGATATCGATTTACGGACAGGTTATTTTCGGTATATGGTATTATTTGTTTGATGGAGTAAACTAAAGCTTGAGACAAACATCAGTCAGTGTTTTCCAAAAAAAAGGTAAGCATAACGATCAAAGTTTTAAAAGGGAGTGAACTATATTAATATACAGCATCCCTATTTACGACAAATTCAGCTTAAGCGGCAACAAGTACCCACCTATAATCGTTACCCCTTTGATTTGGCAGTCATTCGAAACCTAAATACTCTTGATTTCCACCCCAAGGTAACCTATATCGTAGGTGAAAATGGAATGGGCAAATCAACACTGATGGAGTCCATTGCTGTCGCATGGGGATTTAACCCGGAGGGTGGGACGATCAACTTTTCCTTCTCAACCCAGGCTACTCACTCGAACTTATATGAATATATACAATTGATTAAAGGTCCGCGACGCCCGAGGGATGGCTTCTTTTTCCGGGCAGAAAGTTATTATAATTTAGCCACAACGATCGATGAGTTGGACAGTCAGCCTTCATTCGGTCGCCCTATTCGCCCTATTAAAGATTCGTACGGTGGCAAGTCCTTGCATGAGCAATCGCACGGAGAGTCGTTCTTTTCCACTTTCATTCATCGGTTCGGAGAGAATGGATTATATATACTGGATGAGCCTGAGGCTGCACTGTCTCCCCTTCGCCAAATGGCGATGCTGACACGAATCCATGAACTTGTTTTGCAAAACTCTCAATTTATAATTGCGACCCATTCCCCAATCCTTATGGCATATCCAGATTCGATTATTTACAATCTAAAGCCAGATGGTATCGAAGTCCAAGTATTGGAAGAAACCGACCATTATATGATTATGAAAGAGTTTGTGAATAACAAGGATAGGATGCTCAGAGAGTTATTCGAGTAAGCTAAAGATTAATTCCACTGCTATCCTATAGAATCTAAAAGCTTAAGAGAGATCGTTACAAAGAAAGCGATCTATTGTCGAGATTAAGCTAACGAGAAACGTTAGCTTAATCAAACTTAATAAGGCATCAAATTGATCATCTGCTGATTTCAACTAGCGGACTGACAACAGGGATCGTTGCAGAAATGCTAACGATCCTTTTTTGTATATGTTTACGTATGAGTATTTAAATCACGAAAAAGGGCTCCTCCGTAGATTAGGACGCCCCAAGTGCAGGTCAGCGATCACGTACCTGGATATAAAGGGAAAACAGTGGGTGTTGCCCAACAAAGTGACGTTTTTATTTTTCACAGTCCGATCGGTAATTTTGGTGATGCTGAGTATCTACATGCTGTAAGCTTAGTAGAAGTGACTTTGTAGAACCATTCGAACGCTCTACAAAGAGAAACAACGGGTCGAACAGGAAGAACGGTACAACTATATTGGACTTTTATGGAGAAATAAGGATATAAAGCTACTGCTTCTATATATTTTAAAACAGAAGATTCTATTTTTTAGCATGGGTGCTTGTAGGGGGGGGATGCATGTTTCATTATTTTCTGAAGATAAGCAGAAACATTGTTAGGATTGCAACTGCGAAGCATTCGTCCTAAATCGAGGAAGTATAAATATACTATTCTCTATTTTCATCATCTAATCGCCGACGAAATATCAAAGCCGAAACAGCAAATATAATAAAAGATAATGTTGAAGCAGCAGTAACCATCTTCAACACACTTCCTATCGGGGGGTTAAACAACAGAGCAATTGAGATGATTAAAACAGCACCTGTTAAACCCATTCCCAAAATCGAGATCGCTAAAATCTTGTTCATCAAATCACCTCACAGGTTGAAATAGAGTTTCTCATTGCATAATAATAGTTTAATACATGATGAATTAGTATAGAATGTAACAAAAAGTATAGCAAAGATTTAGTAGCGATTGCTTCCGAGAATGGGGAAGCAATCGCTATGTTTTTTTGCAGATTTTTTTATTTTTTTGTCCGCCACATGTGTACAAAAAATAAAAATGATGATACATTGAATTTAGTTTATTTCCTTTTATAACAGGGTTTTTTCGAAGAATACTGTGTCTCCTGTACGAGGACATGCGTATATCGAGGAGGGAATGGAATGTCAAGTCAAGCATTGGACCAATTTTTAAGTTCGAACATCGAAGATCTAAAGACTAAAGGTCTATATAACGTCATTGATACGCTGCAGGGTGCAAATGGTCCTGTTATTCGTATCAACGGAAAGTCCTTAATCAATTTGTCTTCCAATAACTATTTGGGACTGGCAACAGATCACCGCCTGATTGATGCTTCAGTTAAGGCGTCGCAGACATACGGGGCAGGCGCAGGGGCTGTGAGAACAATTAATGGTACGATGGATCTTCATATTGAGCTTGAAGAAAAACTGGCCCGTTTCAAAAAAACGGAAGCCGTTATCGTGTATCAATCGGGATTTAACTGCAATATGGCTGCTATATCCGCGGTAATGGACCAGCATGATGCGATTTTATCAGATGAGCTGAACCACGCTTCGATTATTGATGGCTGCCGCCTGTCGAGAGCCAAGGTGATTCGCTTTAAGCATTCGGATATGAATGATTTAAGACAGCAGGCGAAAGATGCCAAGGAATCCGGTCAGTACCATAAAATTATGGTCATCACCGACGGGGTTTTCTCCATGGATGGTGATATAGCAAAGCTGCCTGAAATCGTGAAAATAGCAGAAGAATTCGATCTGATTACTTATGTGGATGATGCCCACGGTTCTGGCGTTCTCGGAGCAGGTGCGGGAACCGTGAAGCATTTTGGATTGTCCGACCGCATTGACTTTCAAATTGGTACTCTTTCCAAGGCGATTGGCGTTGTCGGCGGTTATGTGGCGGGTAAAAAACAACTGATCGAATGGTTGAAGCTGAGAAGCCGTCCGTTTCTGTTCTCGACATCGCTACCTCCGGCTACAATCGCTTCTTGTAGCGCTTCTGTCGACATTTTGATGAATGACAAAGAGCTGATCGAGAAGCTGTGGGAGAACGGCAGTGATTTGAAAAATGGCTTGAGCCGGCTTGGATATGATGTAGGCCAAAGCGAAACGCCGATCACACCTTGTATCATTGGCGATGAAGTAACCACCCAACAGTTCAGCAAACGGCTTTATGAAGAAGGCGTTTACGCCAAGGCAATCCTGTTTCCGACGGTTCCGAAAGGAACCGGAAGAATACGCAACATGCCGACAGCTGCCCATACCAAGGATATGCTCGATCAGGTGATCTCCGTTTATGAGAAAGTTGGCAAGGAAATGAAGCTGATTTAGCTACATTCGCGGGAGTACATTTCGGGAGGAATGTCTTATGAACAAGATTTTGGTGACCGGAGCACTGGGCCAAATCGGTTCTGAGTTAGTTGTTAAATTACGTGAAATTTATGGTGCGGATCACGTCATTGCTACGGATCTCAGGTCATCAGCCCACGAAATTACCCGATCCGGGCCATTCGAGCTGCTGGACGTGACGAATGATAAGGCGATGTTCGAAATCGCCAAGCGGTACGAAGTTGATACCGTCATCCATTTGGCTGCGCTGCTGTCGGCTACCGCAGAGGAGAAACCGCTACTTGCCTGGAATTTGAATATGGGTGGATTGATGAATGCACTTGAAATATCCAGGGAGCTCGGCTGCCAATTTTTCACTCCAAGCTCCATTGGATCTTTTGGTCCTTTGACTCCGAAAGACAATACCCCTCAGGATACGATCCAGAGGCCCAATACGATGTACGGCGTGAACAAAGTGTCCGGCGAACTGCTTTGTGATTATTATTTTCACAAATACGGCCTGGATACTAGGGGACTGCGATTCCCGGGTTTGATATCTTATATGACGCCTCCCGGCGGAGGAACGACGGATTACGCCGTGGAAATTTATTACGCAGCCGTGACGGCTGGCCGGTATACATCTTATATCGCCAAGGACTCAAACATGGACATGATGTATATGCCGGATGCCCTGAACGCTATCATCGATTTGATGGAAGCGGATTCTTCCCGGTTGATGCACCGAAATTCATTTAATGTCACGGCAATGAGCGTGGATCCGGAGGCGATCGCTGCAGCGATTCGGGATGAGCTTCCCGGCTTTATCCTCGATTATGACGTTGATCCGAAGAGACAGGCGATTGCCGATAGCTGGCCGCATTCCATTGATGCAACGGCAGCGAAAACAGAATGGGGATTTCATGCTCGCTACGACTTGAAGGCCATGACGAAGGATATGCTTTCACATCTAAGCGAGAGACAAATGCTTCGCAAGGCTTAAAGTTATTATGAATTCGATCGAAGAGTGACATCGCTAAAAAAAGCAAGAAAGGGGAACTTATAAAAACAAAAACAGAACGAAACTGTCGAGGGACAAGAACATTGTTCCATTAAAGTCGCTATTACAGCGGCTTTTTTTGTTTTAAGGACAAGAACATTGTGTCATTTCGAATTAGGTATCTATCTAAATAGCATCATGATGAAGATCATGTGGCAAGAAAAAAGCACATGAATTTAAGAATTCGCGTGAATAACGATTTTTTTATTAGAAATAACGTTTTTCCGGTAAAGACCAATCAATCTGCGCCAACCATCGGGACGCGAATATGTGCTTACGAACTCGTCGATGTCGGTTTCGTAGATTGCTCTTGGTATCTCACGCTCATGCTTAGGAACACGAATTGTGGCTTCTTGGCAGAGGTAGTAATTCAAATGTTCGTGTCCAAATATGATTGTCATGTGGATTCATGACAGGCTCATGGTACTTGGAAGCGTTGAGAACGCCGGAGTAAGGACAGTACCGTTATCTTCGTATCTGACTGCAAACATTATTCTATGCCTGCCTAGTTCTGACAGATCTAAGCAGGGAGTCGAGCCAGATCAGATTCGGCAAGAATAGCCTTTCTGTTCATATCATACTAGTTTATTATCAAGTATCCTTCAGCAAGTCAACCATGTTAGAATAGTGAATTTCACTCAGTTGCTCGATAAAGTTATCTACCCTGTAGTTCTCCGGTTCAACTATCCAGAGACAAATTACTCCTACCAATCCAGATATCATGTATTCGATGCCAATTTTTATCTTCTCATCGTGGCGATGATCGCCGATTCCCGAAAAAATGATCGTTTTAAAAGCCTCTTTCAAGTAAACGGAGAAGTTTGGATAAATATTTTGAGTGATCATTGTCTTAAAAAATATCATATTGGCTTCAATATCGTCGAAAATCGTTTTTAACATGGTAGCAAACATATCTTTATCCATCTCATGAATTGAACTCACTTCCAGGCTTAAGCAAGCATTTAAACTCTCCACGTTTTCCTGAAATAACTTCTCCATGAATTGAGGTTTATCTACATAGTGCAAATAAAATGTGTTGCGATTTATCATCGCTTCTTTGGCAATGTCCTGCACAGTAATTCGTTCATAGCCTTTGGTTTGTACTAATCTCAGAAACGCTTCTTTAATGGCTTTCCGCGTTTTGAGAATGCGCAGATCCACTTTATCTTTACCCAATTCGTACTTCCCCTCCATAAATAATAGTCGGATTTATCAAAAGTGATGTTTAATTAACAGATTGAACAATATCAACCATTGAGTCGTTTAAGTGTACGTTTTACAATCAAAACTGTCAATTGAACTCACTAACTCATTCATAAAAGGAGAATCATAAATGAAAACACTGGCGATTATTGGTGCAGGTAAGGGATTAGGATTATCTATTGCGAAGAGCTTTGGCAAGCGCGGCTTCCAAGTGGCATTAGTTGCAAGAAATGCTGCAAAACTGCAAGATATGGTGGATGAACTGAAAGCGGATGGTATCGAGGCATCTTATTTCGTAGCAGATATTTTTAACAAGGAACAGATTGCACAGGCTATGACCAACATGAAAGAAAAGTATGGTCAGATTGATGTGTTGGAATTCAGTCCAACAGCAGGCAATTATCCTCCCACTTCTGTATTGGAGCTAACGGCGGAGAACGCCAGGGACGCATTTGAGGCGAATGTGGTTAGTGCCATCCATGTCGTCAATGCTGTTCTCCCTGCTATGCTCGCCAGGAAAGAGGGAGCCTTGCTCTTTACCTCAGGATTATCCGCCATGTACCCTGTGTCCATGATGGGGAATATCGGTATTGCTCTTTCAGGGTTACGCAATTATGTTGCTAATCTTCATACTTCATTGTCTGCTCAAGGGATTTTTGTGGGCCACCGCTCATTAGGTTTATTGATCAAGGAGTCAGGTACCGGCGCAATTAATGATCCGGATGTAATTGCAGAGATGTGGTACCAGGCCTATGTAGAGAAAAACGTATGGGAAGAAGAGTATCCTGAGGGGGTTACCCCCGAAACCATTCTGTTTTAACATTGGTGATGATTTCAGCAGGTCATAACATACAGTTGTAACCAAGTAGATGAGCTTGAGAACTAGGCATATATTTTGTGCTAAGAGACGCTTGAAAGAGATGAAGAAGTCGCTAATTTAGCGGCTTTTTTGTTTATCGGTACAAGTTCTTGTCCCGAGTCGAGGACAAGAACTTGTACCGATTGCCGATTAGATAAACACCTAACTAAGTTTCATGCAATTTCATTTAACAAATGTGTAGGAAAAATAAACTAATTGTCCAGTGAAAATATAGTATTTTCTTAGTGTTTAGGTTAAAGATAAGTCCCTGTTTAAGCACTACATGCTACACGCGTAGGTTCTTTAATAAATGATTGGAAATGGAATATAAAAAGGAGGACGTAACCCGCGAAGGCGCGGAGGGCAGTGCTTAGACTTTCATGAATAAAAGAGGTGTCTGGGGTATTATATGTAATTATGGGTTATGAAATAAATGGATTATTTGAAAAGAAAATGGGGGAATCAAAATATGGAACGTAAAATTCAACTAATGGAAACCTACGTAAATATCGACTTTGGAAACTCACCCTTTTTAAAATTAGATAAAGGGTTGCAAATTCCATACTCTTTAATCGAGGGAATAACAACAGGTAGACCAATACCCAAGGCTTTTAAACTATATGGTGCTTTATTAGGAGAAAAAAGAAATGGGTTATTTAGATCAAATGGTGGTTATCAACTCCACTTTTTTGAAAATGAGCTTGAAACTCTTCATTTAGATTTGAATAGCTTGAAAGTTGGTATGTTCAAAATATCAAAGTTGATCATTGGTGTTGAAAATCCTGAAGAAATAAGTGAAAATATTTCCGAAAGAGTGCAGTGATAATAAAGGAAAAGTGTATTACGAACGTGAGACGGTGGAACTTCGAGAAAAAAGCTTACGAGCTCAAAAACTTGTGAAGACATATAATGGTTGCGATCCAGAGGAGAAGAAATAATATGTGCGACAAGACAACGCAAAAAAGATCACTTCATTGTAGAATATAAGAATTATGAGATGGGCGGGAATTGTACATTTTTTCGGGGGAAGTTCTTTATTATGTGTACTAGGAAAGAATAAGCGGAGCTTATACAATAACATTAGAGATTGTAAACGCTTGCTTTTAATTCTGAGGATGCAATCAATGAATTACCGTAATCCCGTATATGAAGGATTCTATTATTCCAATACCAAAGGAGATGCCTTATGAATCAACAACAACTACCTAAGCCCCACCAACCGCTCGTAACCCACATCTTCACTGCTGACCCGTCCGTCCATGTCTACGAGGGCAAAATCTACATCTATCCTTCCCATGACCTCGATCATGACGAGCCGAGCAACGATAACGGCGACCAGTATAAAATGGAAGACTATCATGTCCTCTCGATGAACAACTTCGATTCCCCGGTGGTTGATCACGGCGAAGCGTTGCATCTGAGAGATATTCCGTGGGCCTCCAAGCAGCTCTGGGCACCAGATGCCGCTTATAAGAACAATACCTATTACCTGTTTTTCCCGGCACGGGATCATGACGACATCTTCCGTCTGGGTGTGGCAACATCAGAGTCTCCGGCAGGCCCATTCATGCCGCAACCGAATTATATGGAAGGCAGCTTCAGTATCGATCCGGCCGTATTGGTGGATGACGACAATCAGTCATACATCTATTTCGGCGGACTCTGGGGTGGCCAGTTGGAGAAATGGCAGACCGGCAGCTTCGTGCCAGATGCAGAAGGACCTGCTCCTGACCAGCCGGCGCTTGGACCGCAAGTTGCACTGCTTAGCGACGACATGCTGTCCTTCCAAGGCAAGCCTGCCGAGATATCGATTGTCGATGAAGACGGGAATCCGATTCTGGCTGGGGATGAGGAACGGAGATATTTTGAAGGCCCATGGGTGCATAAATATAACGGCTATTACTATCTGTCCTACTCTACAGGAACCACGCATAAGCTCGTATATGCGATCGGCAAGAACCCGATGGGACCATTCACGTTCAAGGGCGAGATTCTCTCTCCGGTTATCGGCTGGACAACCCATCACTCCATTGTGCAAGTTGAAGACAAGTGGTATCTGTTCTATCACGACAGCTCCCTGTCGGAAGGCGTCAACCACAAGCGCTGCGTTAAATATTCGGAGCTGAACTACAACGAAGATGGAACGATCCAGAAGATCAATCCTTATCCGGGTGCGGAGTAAGTTAGCTGGTTAGCGGAAACAGATAAGATTACAATATAAGGCATAATACATGAGGCAGCTCCTGACGGGGCTGCTTTTTTGATAGGAGGAGGATCAGTTGTTTCACTCAAACTTGGAGAAAATCTCTGCTGAACAAAGAATACTTCAGCAGTATACTGATTGAATTAATAAATTTATCTTAATTAAACATAAAGCCTTCTTTCCTTCGGAGAGAAGGTTTTTAGTTTAATTAGAATTTTGTTGACACATATAATATCCTAATGGCTTTATCCAGTTGAATGCGTGAAGCGCGTGTCGACGAGTTTTAGTAGGGAACTTCTTTTCCTGTGGAGGGACAAGAAAATAGTCCGATTAACGATTAGATGAGTATCAAAATAAAAAAGCTATATAGAGGAGAGTGGGCTTTAACTTGGGTCAGTAGCGCTACAGGGAAATACTTAACCCATAGAAAGGGATGAAATAGTTGTTTACTTAGATACTTATTGTGTCTTATAATTTTCACAAAGATACAAATCGTATCCTAAAAAGTTTGTATCGCACAAGTAATGTAAGGGTGCTCGCATCTTGGTTCCAGTCGGTTCCAGTTTTTGTAGAAAGAGGGGATGACCGATGGAAACGAAAAAAACGCCTTGGCAGGCACCGGAATTAGAGGTGCTGGATGTGCAGCAAACGATGGCTGGCTATGGATTCAGGCAAATTGATTGGATCGAAGAACATGATGCAGACCTATATGATCCATCGTCCTGATGATCATACTTCAAATTGAAAATCGTATTCTTGCTCAAAAGGTCGCCTGTGGGCGGCTTTTTCGATGCTCAGATGAGGGACAAGAACATTGTACCATTCCAGACCAAGACGACTATGATTGATATTGAGCAGCAGCTAAATAAGGCGTAGCCAGCCTCCTGTTGATGTAACATTCGTTCGAATACGTTGCGAAATTCGTTACGTCGCTCGACAAACATTGTCCAATTGAGGCCTCCACGAAAAAATGATTTCTCCAAAAACGGCTTATACAGACAGTTCATAATATATAACGGAACCTGTTCTTTCAAATCCAGTGGTTGAAACACATGTGATACATCATCGTAAACGGCTCTTCTTTTGTCAGCTTCAAATGGACGGAGGTGAAGGAGTCAAAAAATACTCTTCTCTAAATACGATTGAATTGTGCATGATCAGATTCCCTTCGCTTCGTAAGTCATTTGGAAGGAAGCATTGCTTACGGACAGTATGTCTGTATTTTTCGGCGCATTCAACCATATATTGGATTCGTTTATTATGTTAAAGAGGTTCTACACCATTTATAGCGTTGTGAGAGGGGAGTGATCATTTTGAATACTTCTAAACAAATGATGTCTCATAATTCCAATGATCGTTTTAGTAAACTTGGAATTTATAGCGTCCAAAGTGTCTTTATTATTCTGTTCTTGCTGTTAACCCCTATCTACTATTTGAACAAATGGGACTTTAAACGTCACAAAAAGCGGAATCCTTTCTACACCAGTAAATTGGTTCGATTGCAAGAGCGTTATCCGATTTTCTACGAATTGGCCATGTACGTTCAAAATTTTCCTATTCCTCGTAATGTTTACAAAGTTTTACCCCCTTTAAAGGGCGATGTTCTTCAGGTGGGCTGTGGTACAGGTTTATTGAACAAGTATCTTCGCAAGCAGAAGGATGTTCGTTTTCTTAACATGGATCCGAATATAAATGCTCTAAAACTTGGAAAGAAGTGGGGAAGGTTTAATTCTTATATCCATGCTTTCATTGATAAACCGACTTCTTTACCTGATCATAGCTGCGATATGATTTTGTTTGCAAGAAGCTTTCATCACATTCGCTATCACAAAAAAGCCTTCATAGAGAGCTGCAGACTGTTACGTGACGGTGGATCTATCATTATTGCGGACCCGGTTGTTCTCAAGTCTCTTTCAGGTTCTGTAACGGACGGTGGTTATATGGCGAACTCTTCGATTGATGGTGTGATTTGGAGATTTACCAAAGAAACATTAATTACTCACATAGAGCGCTGTCTTCCTCCTGAATTAAAGATAGAATCAGTAACCGAAACGAGACAAGTGCATGTAACGAATTATAATTTATTTGTACCTCAGACAGATATCGTAGTGGTACTGCGAAAAAGGGAGGCTGTATACAATGACAACTAAATTTATTTATGGTGTTTGAAATCTGCAGCATTATTCAATGTTTATCCGTTGCTCAGCCAGAAACATGTCTTGCGGATAATATAGCTAAAGGTATCTCTCCACAGAGGTGCCTTTTTTTGTTTTTAGGAACCAAGTCTTGTCCCAAGCTGAAGACAAGATCATTGTGTAGGCTGCAACGTTTGTCGTGTCAAGGGAAGATGAGTTGCACGGGAATAACGGCGTTCTTAGGAGAATAGATATCATCCATTTGTTCACGTAACAGCTTTACGGCTGTTCGTGCCATTTCCTGTTCATCCTGCTGCACATAAGCTACGCCTGAAAGATGTGGATTATCAAAAGATAGCAAGTCGATATTTGAGTGAACGTTCAGAAGACTGATCGCGGCGGATGTAAGGCGTGCTGTTTCTTCAGTCAAGGAAAAGGCTGCCGAAATTCCACTGTGGTTCTGCAAGAAGTTGCTTACATAGTCCAATGCTTGCTCGCTGCGTAGAATGTCGAGAGGGATGTGACACCACAAGCTCTTGTCAATCGAGATGCCTTGATCTGTGTACGCCTGCTCAAAGCCGAGCGTGCGATCCTCGACGGCTGTATTGGCATTTTCAGGTGAGATGAGCGCAATCTGCTGATGACTCTTGGATAACAAATGGGATACAGCTTTATACGCACCGCCGTAATTGTCGGATGTAATGGTGTACGTCTCAATGTTGCGCAGATAGCGGTCGATGAACACACACGGGAATTTATCGAGCGACAGACGCAGTAATGATTCGTTATACTTCTCATCTTCTGTTGGAAAAACGATCAACCCCTTCACACCGAGCTCCGTTAGTGTACGAATGACGTTTGATTCGATAGAGGAGGACTCGCGCGTGATGCTTAGTACCATGCTGAGGCAGGCTTCTTGTAGGAAGTGTTCCGTGTAGTCAACGAGCTTCTGAATGACACGGGTTCTCATCGTCGGAATGATGAAGCCGATGAGCGGCATGGAGCACGCGCTGCTTGGGGATGGCGAGAAATTGATGCTAGAAACAACAAGACTAGAAGAGACGAATGAGCCTTTGCCTTGTACGCGTATAATTAATCCTTCGTCAGCTAGTAGGGTTAGGGCGTTCCTGACGGTTATTTTACTTACTCTGAATTCGTCCATTAGTTCTTGTTCAGAAGGAATGCGGTCCGTTGGCCGAAGCTGCCCTGATTTAATTTTCTGTATAATATTTTCTCGAATTTGTTTGTAGAGCGCCAGCTTTTTCAAAGAGTAGCATCTCCCCATAAACTTTATGATTTTATAATCAATTGGTTATATAAAGCTTATTTCATATATATTATAATACGGCTTGTAAAGCGCTTACAATATGGAATCTGAGAAATTGTTGCGAAGGGGTCTTTTCTTTGAAAGGTTAGAATTATGTTAAGGATGGTGGTGCCAAGATGGGTTGTAACCGCTTAAATTAACAGAACTAACCAGTCAGCCGACTTTTCAAATGCATAACAAAAAAGAGAGGATGACGAACAAATGAAAAAACGCAGTGCTTTAATCTCCATCGTTACTCTCCTGATTATGTCACTTGTTTTTACTGCATGTGGTAGTCCTTCTGGTTCAAAAACGGAAACACAACAATTAGGCGCTAATGCCGGTGAGAATGCAACAGAATTATCATTTTGGACATTCGCAGATTTGCACGGCAAGCATTTGGATAAAATGCTGGGGTTATGGAACCAACAGAACCCAGACAAACAGATTAAGTTGAATGTAACGGTTATGCCTTACGATGATATGCACAACAAGCTCTTATTGGCAGTTACAAGCGGAAAAGGTGCTCCTGATATCGCGGATATTGAGCTTGGTCAATTCCCTAAATTCTTGGAAGGTGACAACGTTCCCCTGGAATCTTTGAATGATGTATTTGCACCATACAAAGACGTTGTTGTTCCTTCACGTGTCGAGATTTACTCCAAAGCCGATCAGGTTTATGGCTTTGATTATCACGTAGGTGCTACGCTTGCTTTCTACAACACTGAAATTCTCGAACAAGCAGGTGTTGACTACAAGACAATCAAAACGTGGGAAGATTACAAACAAGCAGGTATCAAGGTTTACGAAAAGACTGGCAAGTACTTAGGTACTGCTGATACATCAGCTTCGTGGCAAGCATCGCTGCTACTAGCTCAGCAAAATGCCGATTTTACAGATGAAAATGGTAATCCAAAAGTGAACTCGCCTGAAATGATTAAAGCGTATGAAATGTTAGTCGATCTGCAGAAGAACAATGTTATTCATACGATCCCTGGCGGACAACCCGACACAGAAGAAGCAAAAGGTGAATATAACAAAGGCAACTACGCAAGTGCATTGATGCCTGAGTGGTACATGTCCCGCTTTGTAAACGAAATGAAAGACCTTAAAGGTAAGTATGCAATAGCTCCATTGCCTGTATTCGAAGAAGGTAATCCTCGTTCCGTTGGCTTAGGCGGTACTGGCACAGTTGTTACTAAGAATGGTAAAGACGTTCAGTTGGCAAAAGAATTTGTAGCCTTTGCTAAGCTTTCGAAAGAAGCTACTACAGAAATCTGGAATACACTTGGATTTGACCCAATCAACATGGAAGTATGGAAAGATGATGCAGTTACGAAAAACCCTGAAAATGAATACGTCCAATACTTTAAAACAAATGCATTTGATACGTTGAATGAAATCAAAGACGAAATTAGAGCGATTAAGTCCGTTAAAGCTTCACCAACCATCGGCAATATATTCAATACGGTTACTTTGAATGCTATCTTTGAAGATGGCCAAGACGTGAAGGAAGCGTTGGATGAAGCACAAGCAGCAATTGAACAAGAATTGAAATAAATATAATAAGTAAATGATTTGATTAAACCTGTCGGCAGGTACAGTGGTCGGCAGGTTTAACCATAGTCAAGGGAGATTGAGAATATGATAAAGAAATTTGTATACTCTCAAAAAGTTGCACCTTATGTTTTTGTATTGCCATTTATACTCATATTTTTGATATTCTGGTTTTTTCCGCTTGTAAATTCATTCGTAATGAGCTTTCAAGATAGGATGCTGGGACAGGATCCTAAATGGATTGGTGAAGCAAATTATTCGAAATTACTTACTGATAAAGTGTTTTTGACATCTATTAAAAATAGCGTTGTGTACATGTTAGGAACCTTAGTGCTGTTGATTCCTTTTCCCATGTTATTCGCCGTTATGATCAACAGTAAGTTAATGATGGGAAGAGAGTTTTTTAAATCTTCTTTCTTTCTCCCTGCATTGACATCTGTCGCAGTTGCGGGTACCATTTTCCGCCTTACATTCGGTGAGATGGAAGGTTCATTAATGAACAGTTTCCTAGGTCTATTTGGTGTAGAGCCTATCAAATTTTTGAAAGACGGAAATTGGAGTATGGCAGCACTGTTAATCCTCGCATGTTGGAGATGGACAGGCGTTAATATGCTTTACTATCTATCGGGTTTGAAAAGCATTGACAATGAATATTATGAGGCTGCTTCAATTGACGGTGCATCTGCTTGGCAGAAGTTTAGAACGATCACAATGCCATTATTGAAGCCGACCACGGTATATGTTACAACAATTAGTGTTTATGCAGGTTTAGCAATGTTTACCGAGAGCCTGATGATGTTCAACGGTAACAAATCACCCCAAAATATTGGCTTAACCATTGTTGGATATCTGTATAGACAAGGGATTGAGCAGAATAAGCTGGGTTACGCAGCTGCAGTTGGTATCATTCTGTTAGTCATTGCTATGGTTATCAATTTAACGCAGTTAAAATTTAGTGGAATGTTCAAAAAGGAGGAGGATTAAAGTGGGCAGAAGTCAGACGAGGAGTGATTTCATCTCTAGAATAGTAATTATTTGTTTATTCATTATACTATTCGTTATAATTATGATCCCATTCTACGCAGTGGCCCTATCTTCCTTTAAACCAGGTGAATCATTAGTTAGATATGGTCTTAACCTAAGTTTGGATTTTGAAATCATGAGTTTTGATAATTTCATCTTTCTGTTTACTGGAGAACATGATTATTTTGTGTGGTTTTGGAACAGTATGATTTTAACAATCGTTCAAGTGATTTTAACACTTTTTGTAAGCGCATTTGTTGCATATGGTTTTGCAGCATATCATTTTAAAGGTAAGAACTTCCTCTTTATATGTGTTTTACTCATTATGATGGTGCCTTTCGAAATACTGCTGGTTCCTTTGTACAGCCTAATTAATGATTTGGGAATGGTGAATAGCTATTCGGCAATCATTCTGCCCGGTATAGCCAATGCCGCGACAATATTTTTCTTCAGGCAATATCTACGAAGCATACCCAAAGAGATTATTCAATCTGGGCGGGTTGATGGTGCAAACGAGTATGCGATTTATTTCAGACTAATTATGCCGATTATGAAGCCATCGTTTGCAGCAATGGCCATATTGAATGGTATGAATAGCTGGAATAATCTATTGTGGCCATTCATGGTGCTCGGAGATCAGAGTAAATATACACTTCCAATCGGTTTGAAAACGTTGTTAACTCCTTATGGCAATAACTATGACTTATTGATCGTGGGCTCCTTCTTCTCCATCATTCCAATTTTCATACTATTCATTGCTTTTCAGAAATATTTCATAGACGGTATGACTGCAGGCGCTGTTAAAGGGTAATCTATATTATGATGAAACAGGTGATAAGATGGAAATCCAACTACGAGCGTCACACGACATTCAACCATTAATTGAACAGAGAGCTGATCCTTTTATTTACAGACATTCGGATGGTTATTATTACTTCGTAGCATCCGTTCCGGAGTATGATCGGATTGAAATCCGTAGAGCCCAGAACCTTGAGAAGCTTGTTACATCAACTCCTGTAGTGATCTGGAGAAAGCGCGAGAATGGTATCCTTAGTGCCAATATTTGGGCACCCGAACTGCATTTTATTGATGACAAATGGTACGTGTATTTCGCTGCCGCATACACGACGGAAACGAATGAAGGCTTGTTCGACCATCGGATGTACGTGCTAGAGAATGAAAATGACAATCCGCTCGAAGGCAGTTGGATGGAAAGAGGGCAGGTTCGTACCGAATGGGAAAGCTTCGCCCTCGATGCCACTACCTTTGAGCATAATGGCAGCCGTTATTACGTATGGGCACAAAAGGATCCGAATATTGAAGGTAACTCTAATCTGTATATATCTAAAATGAGCAATCCGTGGACGTTCACTGGGCCGCAAACGATGATTTCGATGCCGGAATATGACTGGGAAATCATTGGTTATAAAGTAAACGAAGGCGCGGCATTTCTTCGCAAGGATAATCGGGTATTCCTCTCTTACTCGGCTAGCGCCACGGATTTCAATTATTGCATGGGCTTACTTGAAGCCGATGCGGATGCTGATTTGCTCGATGCCAACTCATGGCGCAAGTCGCAAACAGCGGTTCTCTCGACAGATGAGAGCATCTCAATGTATGGTCCCGGTCATAATTCCTTCACGGTGTCAGAGGACGACGAAGAGACGCTATTTGTGTTTCACGCAAGAACGTACAAGAACATTATAGGAGATCCGCTGTACGATCCGAATCGCCATACATTTGTGACGGAGCTTTTGTGGACGGCTGACGGCAGACCCGATTTCCGCGGTTCTGTTGCAGCACTTGCACGTTCTTTACAATGAACGAGTGTCCCAACAAGGTTGGTTGATGGATTTGAGTTCGTTTATCCAACTTGCCAAAGAGAGACAGTTAGAACATCGAAGGCACCCTACTGGGTGCCTTCGACTTCGCTCAACAGATAATACTTCGAACAACAGTTCTGACTAACGACTTGAAATATCTAGGGGAACAAACAAATGTATTGTCTAAAGAAATTGAGGCGAGTTATGGAAGAAGTTGCAATCTAAAGATTCGGGAAACGATAGCTCAATAAAACCGAGGATAGGGCAGGTTATAATCAAACTGCTTAGCAACTTTTTTTGTTTTAAGGAACCAAGTTCTTGTCCCAAGCTAAGGACAAGAACAAACCGACCAGATTTACACATGATAACGGCATCATTTCGATAATAAATCTTTTACCATTAGATAATGCGGAATTCCATCTTCCATAAATACATCGGAAGTAGTCTGGTATCCTAGCTTGTGATAAAATCCCTCTGCATGTGTCTGTCCGTGTAATTTAACTTTGGATATTCCTTTATTTTCTGCAATTTCTTCCAGTGATGTAACGATTAATTTACCGAGACCATATTCGCGATAAGGTTTTAAGATACATATTCGATCTAATTTACCTACGCCATCTCGAATAATAATTCTGCCTGTTCCGGCGGGTAGTTCATTAAAATAGACCAGGATGTGCTCACACTGTCCATCTAAATTATCATAATCATCAAACTCATCTTCAATTGGTACATTTTGTTCTTTCACAAACACTTTTTCTCTTATTTGAAAAGCGATGTTGAGCCCCTCAATTGAGTCTATTTTTTTTGATTTCATTTCTTATAATCCTTTCAGAAATTCATTTTCTAATTAAAAACAAATTAAACATACTTTTAGAATGATTATAAACGATATTTTTTTGTTGTAAATACAACAAAAAAAGGAGGAGCTAAAGGACTACGACAGATCATTAAAGACTCCTAGATACCGAGTGTTAAATTACCAGTTGCCTTATCATTTGTAGTGAGCGCTTGAGTGTACAACTCAATGATTTTTAAAGCATACGGCAGGAATTGATGACCATACTGAGTAAGAACGACTTGTTTACCCAAGCGATCAAAGCTAGGTTTTCCAAGTTCAGTTTCCAATTCTTTAATATGCGTTGTGACAGAAGACTGAGCATAACCTAGTTGATAAGCTGCTTTCTTAAATCCCCCTTTTTCAACGATGGTCTTTAAGGTAATTAGATGACGAAGTTCCATAATCACATCCTTAATTAATTGCTCTTAATAGGAGGTTTTATTATGATTTTAATTGAACTTTGGAATCATTATAAGGCAGATAAACGAATTCAAGGGTTGAGCCCTCAAGATGTTGGTTTCTGATCTAGGGGATGTCGATATTTCGGGAGTAACTCTAAATCTCCTGAAGGAATACTTAGCAAAGCAATCTGATCGTCTAAAACCAAGCAGCCTAGGGCACGGTATCCCTTTTGTACGTTCCTTATTTTGCTTTGCACATGAAGAAACCTATCTATCTAGCAATCCTTCTATTAAACTGCATGAGCCAAAACATGGAGAAGCGGGTATTTAAGTTTTTGATGGAAGAAGATGTGATTCATTTAAAGATCTCTTGTCAGACCTTACGGGAAGGAGTTTAAATTAAAATAGTATGCCTTCATAAACTGTTAAGAATTGCTCTCTATAATTCAAACTGTAAGCATTAAAACAAATTATTAGGAGGGCATTAATATGAAAAGAAAGAGTTTGAAGTGGGTTGGATCAACAGCATTATCACTTGTACTGGTAACTAGCATATTACCAGTGGCAGGGGCGACTGGTGTGTCTAAAGTTAATAGAGTTACGGAAGTGAATGGAACTGTGACTACAAAAAGTGAGAAAAACAATGTATATGTAGAGAGTGAGTTCGCCACGCTAAAAAGAGTTGTATTGACACAATCTGAAGCTTTTATGCACTTCAATTTTGATGATTTTCCAGAAGGAGACATGCCTATGCCTGAAGGAGGCATGTCTATAATGAATACGGATCCGGCAGAGGCACAGAAAAAGTGGGAAAAAGAGCGTGAAGATCTTAAAAAGGTTCTTGAAAAATACGGGGTTGAGGTTCAACGTCCACGCCTTTTAAATGAAAAAGAAAAACAACTAGGGGCTGTGAAAGATGGCATTACAGGTGGCGAAGGAGTAACTAATTTCTTTGTCAGAGATCCATTCTTCACAATCGGAAATCATCTAATTGAAGGTTCATTTAAATCGGCTTACCGGAGACTTGAGGTTTTACCTGTTAGAAGTATTCTGGATAAGGAAGCAGCCCAAAATAACGTTCCGCATGTAGCTGTCCCACAACCAGACGTTTCTAAAGGAATCAACTCTGCTGCCGGTCCTTACCTTGAAGGTGGAGATATCCTCGTGTATGGAAAGACTGTATTTGTCGGTAATTCTGGTCTAGCTTCAAACAAAGCCGGTATTGATTGGCTCAGAAACTATTTGACACCATCAGGTTATAAGGTGGTTGAGGTGAAGCTAGAACCTGGCACATTGCACCTGGATTGTGCTATCAGTTTTGTAAGAGATGGATTAATGATTGTTAGCATGGATTCGTTAGCCAATGGGCTCCCAGAAGAACTTAAAAATTGGGACAAAATCGAAGTGAGTTACAAGGATGCTCAAGATTTGGCAGTAAATGGATTGCCAATCAGTAGCAAAGTATATGTTACGGACATTGCATTCAAAAATACAATTGGAAAAGAGCTTGAGAAAAGAGGAATCAAAGTAGAATATGTTGATTACGAAATTTCTCGTTCTTTCGGCGGAGCTTTCCGTTGCAGTACACAGCCATTGCTCCGCACGGATAGCTAAAAGTTAAATCAAGTATGAGGTGAACTATGACAAGCCGGATTTTAGTGGTTGAAGATGATCAGGAAATTCGTGATCTGCTACGTATGTCTCTTGTCCGTGAAGGTTATGAAGTAACAACAGCTAAAGATGGAGAACAGGGAATTGAATTAGTAAATGAGTCATTGGATTTGGTGATTCTGGATATTATGATGCCTGGAATAAACGGACTGGAGGCTTGTATACGAATCAGAGAACGATACAATGTTCCTATTCTTTTTCTAACTGCTAAATCCGGAACTTTGGACAAAACGGAAGGTTTGCTTGCCGGTGGAGATGATTACTTAACTAAACCTTTTTCTGTACAGGAGCTTCTGGCAAGAGTTATTGCTTTGTTGCGTAGGTATACGATTTATCAAGATAAAAAGGATTATGGCGAAACATTTCTTATCGGAGGACGCTTAAAAGTAAGTGAACAATTTAACGATGTATGGAAAGGCAGTCAGAAGATTGAGCTTTCCGATCTGGAGTACGGTCTACTTAAACTGTTGATGACCAGAAGAAATAAAATTTTCTCTGCCCAAAATATTTATGAGAGTATTTGGAAGGAACCTTATTTCTACAGTTCAAATAATACGGTAGTAGTACACATCCGAAAATTACGATTGAAAATCGAAGAAGATCCAGCAAAACCAGCGTATATCTTAACGGAATGGGGAAGAGGTTACCGTTTTGGCCACTCATAAACTTACAATAACTAAAAAGTTGACTGTTTTAATAATTATTGCTCTCACCATAAGTGTTCTTTGTTTTTTACTTTTGCAGTCCATAAGCAATCGGGTTATGGATCATTATTTTACTTCTGATGAGCGTTTAAAGTCCGAATCTCAAGTTTACGTCCAAAAATTTTCAGAATATGTTTCAGCAAACGATCTGTCAACGACAGATCGTATTGCGTTTTCAGACTGGATTAAAAGTCAGAAGAGTAATTTATTTTTATACGTATTTCAGAACCAGGTGCTTCAATATGATTCCTTGTACCATGCTGATGACGAAGGAGCATATGGAAGTCAGCCTGAAACTGATTATGATCGACGGAACTCTTACCCAGTACAATTTAAGGATGGGACAGGTAACGTTTCAATCTATGGATTTTATTTTTCTCACTACTATAATGTGGCCTACATGCTTGAAATATTGCTGTCCGCAATGTTATTTATAACCATTGTTTTATTAGGAATACGTAGAGGGATCAAATATTTACGCACAATTAATAATGAAATTCATATCCTTGAAGGCGGCTCATTAGACTATTCTATAACGGTACGAGGGTATGATGAATTGGCGATGATTGCGGAAAGTATAGAGGAACTACGTAAAGCATTTTTAGGCAGGTTAGAAAGGATAGAAAATTTGCAAAATGAGAGTAGAAATCTTGCAACCGAAATGTCTCACGATATGCGTACGCCACTGACATCTCTCATCATGTATTTAGAGTTTGCCCGTAATACACCAGAAGATTTATGTGTAGAAACAAGGTATCAAATCGAGAGTGCGTATCAAAAGGCTCTCCAACTTAAGAATCGTACAGACGATCTGTTTTCATATTTTTTATTAGATAAAGAGAGGGAGGCAGACTTAGTAACCCTTTCAGTTCGGGAATCAATTCATGATGTATTGTCAGATATTACAGCTGTACTTCGAGCGGAAGGATTTCAGGTACTTGTAAATGCCTCCCCTACGGATGTCATAATTATTGTGGATATGGAAAATATTGGACGTGTATTTGATAATTTTCTGTCGAACATACTAAAATATGCAGATCGAGAGCAAAAAATTAATTTATTTACTTATATAGAAGATCATCATTTTGTGATTTGTGTAGAAAACAAATTAAAAATAAAGAATGAATCTGTAGAAAGTTATAAATTGGGTGAAAAAATCATAGAAAAAGTTATGCATCGGATGATAGGACAATTCTCTTCATCTGAAGATCAAGAGAATTACAAGATTATACTGAAATTTAAAATAAGTCGAGCTTTTAATTAGCTGCCTAAAATTGCATGTAACGTGTTTTCGTAGATCTATCACGTTGACTGTATTCAATTCGTTCGACGATGAAGTTATGCGGGGGTTGTTACGACAAAACGGGTAATTCTGTTGGAAGAAGGTACAGCAGAGATGAAAGGGCTAATGGGCAGTAAAGGGGCTCAACGAAGCGAGCACTGGAAATCTGCCATAAGATCCAGCCACAACTCATGTTCACCTTTATAATTGGACTGATGAAGTGAAAGAGCTGAAGGTACTGGCCCATGCTGAGCGATCGACGACAGGATGCCCTGACATCACGAGAATCAACATTTTTCCAGCCCATTCCAAAATGAATTGTCGAGGGACAAGAACATATTCCCATTGAAGTCGCTATTTTAGCGGCTTTTTTATTTTATCGGTACAAGTTCTTGTCCCAAGCTAAGGATAAGAACTTGTACCGATTGCCGATTAGGTGTATATCTAAATAATCAGCATATGCACTTATTTGTGAACAACTATAAGAATAATGTTACATTAATTAAATCCAAACCCCCGAGTTAGCTGTCTATATAACAGGAGGTGAACGACAATGATCGATGCACAGCAACAAATCAACGCCGCACAAAACGGAGATCACGATGCCTTCGTATCTCTTATAAAGGATCGAACGGATAAGCTGCACCGAGTGGCTCGCCATTATGTACGGGAGTCCAAAGATGCGGAGGATATCGTTCAGGATGCCCTCGTTAAGGCTTATGAGTCACTGCAAACGCTGCAGCAAGCCGAAGCGTTTGAGAGCTGGCTTACCAGAATTGTGGTGAACCGGGCGCTCAATCATTTGAAGAAATCCAAGCGTGTTTACCTGAGCGAAGACCCGCAGGCGCAAGAGCCATTGGTCGTTAATGATATCGATCAAACCCTGGATCTGGAGCGTGCATTGGCCAGTCTGAATCCGAAGCTGCGTCAGCTCCTGTTCTTAAAATATAAGAAGGACCTGACCCAACAGCAAATCGCCCATCTCCTGGATATGCCATTAGGTACTGTAAAAACACAATTACGGAAGGGGCTGGAACATTTGCGCAACGAAATGGCTCAAGATTTTCTCGAACGAGACCTGGATACATTACGCCTGCAGTTAAGACAACAGGCAGAGCACCAGTTTGCCGTTTCACCGGATTATGATCTGATCGTCAATGACTATCAAGAGAACACCGGGAGGGGAACAGGGAAGGGAGAAGCGGGATTCTTATGGGTTAAAACGGGGAGTGATGACGCCGTTTCTGCCACGCTCTCCAGGGACGGCAACTTGCTGGACTATGCCATTTCCTGGGCCTCATTGGACAACGAGACACGGATATCTGAGGAGGAGCTCAAACAGCAGGCAGAGCAATTCCTGGAAGATCATTATCCCGGCGCACTGCGTGATTTTCCGTATTGTGAGATGGAGTGGATGGAAGGGATGTTTGTGTACACACGACAGCAGAAGGCGATGGGGCTGCCACTTCCTGAGACGGGATGCCTGATTATGGTTCATCCCAGCGGTCGCGTGGTCGGATTTAGGTACTTTGGAACCGTTCCAGGGCCAGCACTCCCAACCATGATCACACCAGAAGAGGAACAGATGGCGTGTATGAAGGCGAATTTTTTGCTACATGTGGAATATTGCGTATTGGACAAAGCCGTGTACACGGATGGTGACGATCAGGTCCATCTTGTTTACGCCCCCCGAAGTAGAGGACTAATCTATACTGCATCATCACAGGAGGAAGTTCCGACAGCCTATAGGGCAGAAGCTGTCCCCTCTGACCCAAGAACTCTGGACGAGTGGCCAGGTGAGTTCCCGCCCGCACGAAGCCTAGAAGAGTGGATTGGCGTAAACAACGACCAATTTCAGTTAGTACAAGACGACAATATTGGCTCGAACACCAAGTTGATGGTGTGGAAGCAACAGAATGAAGAGCGTCCAGCCAAGAATGACCGGTCTTGGAAGGCCTATTGGGCTGATCAGATGGAGGGAGCGGTCAAGGCGCGAGTAGACAGCCAATCCGGACAACTGATTGACTTTGTTTCGCATGGTAAGCCAGATCAACTAGCTCCATTAACCTGGGATCGAGACGCATGTATAGAAGTAGCTATGGACTATGTCCGAGGACTAGCAGCTGAAATGTTGCCGTATCTCAAGCTTCTAACTGAAGAGACCGACGACGAAGATAGTTTGGAAATCATTCGCTTTGGTGTATATGTTCAAGACGTATCTGTCAGGGATGAATGCTATCAACTAGCTGTTGACCGCTCTAATGGGAGGGTCAAAAGTTTGATGTCCCCCTCCATAGGGCCAGAACAGTTAAAGAAGCTGGAGACCGTGCCTTCATTTGATTACCAGACAGCTATCCTCCGATGGACGGCACAGGCCAAGCTGCGTCTGCAATGGGAACGGATGCACAATGCTAGGGCGGAAGAGGCCCCGTACGAACTAGTGTATCAAATGATTGGTAGCGAGCACGAGCGGACGCCCGAAGTGCTTGATGCGCATACGGGGAAGTTATACGAAAATACTTTTTACTGACAAACAAAAACATCTAGCCCGAAACTAAGGGCTGGAAGGCATTCAAAAGCCTGCGGACGTAGAACAGCATTTTAAAAATAGACGTTTAACACAACGTTCTATCATATTAATTGTGTCCATTGAATTTTAAAAACGCCGAACTCGGAATATGAGTTCGGCGTTTTAGGTAGATTATACGATGGAGGGGTGGGAGTTAAATGTCGAGGGACAAGAACATCGTCCGATTGCCGATTAGATGTGTACTTAAGTAAAAAGTACATAAGCCCTCATTAGTACCAAATAATTTTATATAAGAACATTCACATTAAAATATATTACTTATGTAACATTTCTCAAAGAAAGACTCTTAAATTATAGTCTCTTTTTTGTCTCAGACTCTCAATAAAAACAGGTAGTTATCTGGATAAACTTAATTGAGCGAGTAAATGAAATAATAATTGCTTCTCGATCGTGTATGCGATATATTGCATATAAGAATAATTGTAATGAGGATGAAAAGAATGCCAATACCTAAAGATTTTTCCTTACCAGTCCGTATGTCCGCAAAAGAAAGAGCGTTTTCTCAGATTCAGCGATGGATCATTGATGGAACACTGCAACCAGGTGAAAAGCTTATTGATGCGGAAATGGCTGAATCGCTTGGAGTCAGCCGGACACCGATTCGGGAGGCATTTCAGTTACTCGAAGTTCAAGGCCTAGTGTCCATGCATCCAGGAAAAGAAACAAAAGTAACGAATATTGAGAAAAACGATATTTTTAAGATGTATTCAACGATGGCTGCTCTTCAGGCCTTAGCTGCTGAAATTACCGCCAAAATTATTGTTCCAGAACAGATTGAGAAACTAAGATCCATAAATTTGGAATTCGCAAGTTCCATTAAGAATGGCCAAGTTTATCAGGCTATGGAGGTGGATGAGCAATTTCATAATTATATTGTGGAGCTCTCAGATAATCCTTATGTAGCTACATTTAATACATCTCTTCAGATTCACATTAGGCGATTTAAATACGTATTTTTAAAACAACCTATTACGGCTACACTAGCTTCAGTTGAAGAACATGATCAGATTATTAAAGCTTTTGAAGGCAAAAATAGCAACGATGCCCATAATTTAATGAAACAAAATTTTATTCGACCGATGCAGGAACTGAACGAAATACTTTGAAATGAGGGAAGAAACATGGAAAATAAAAAAGATCTTCGCATTCGAAGCAAGGTAATCAGTGAAGGTGCTAACCGGGTACCGAACAGAGCGATGCTGCGTGCAGTTGGATTTCAAGATGAGGATTTTAAAAAGCCAATGATCGGAATAGCAAGTACGTGGAGTGAAGTAACACCGTGTAATATGCACATCAATGATTTAGCGGTGCAAGCTAAGCGGGGCGCACGTAATAACGGCGGTGCCCCACTAATTTTTAATACGATTACCGTTTCTGATGGGATCTCGATGGGGCATGGCGGGATGTTGTTCTCGCTACCAAGTCGGGAAGCTATAGCTGATTCGATTGAAATTGTGACCGGAGCCGAGCGTTTTGACGGCGTTGTTGCAATCGGTGGGTGTGACAAGAATACGCCTGCATGTTTGATGGCTATTGGACGGATGAATATTCCTTCTGTTTATGTATATGGAGGAACCATTCAACCTGGTAATCTCGACGGTAAAAAAGTGGATATCGTTTCAGCTTTTGAAGCCGTTGGGCAATATCAAGATGGAAAAATAACAGATGAACAATTGCATAAGGTCGAATGCAGTGTTTGTCCAGGTCCAGGGGCTTGTGGGGGGATGTATACCGCTAATACGATGGCCGCAGCTGCAGAAGCAATGGGTATGTGTTTGCCTGGTTCTTCTTCGACATCAGCTATCTCAGCGGATAAAGCATTGGAATGCGAAGCAGCCGGTAAGCAGGTCATCTCACTTCTTGAACAGGAAATCTACCCAAGAGACATTATGACGAAGAAAGCATTTGAGAATGCGATCACCGTTGTTATGGCTCTAGGGGGATCAACCAACGCATTTCTCCATCTGCTAGCTATTGCGCACTCCGTAGAAGTGGATTTAACCTTGGATGATTTTGAACGAATTCGCTTGCGTGTTCCTCATTTGGCAGATCTGAAGCCAAGTGGTCAGTATGTCATGCAGGATTTGAATGATATTGGTGGTGTTTCCGGGGTAATGAAGCTATTGCTCGCTGAGGGATTACTTCATGGGGATTGCCTCACCGTAACTGGTAAAACGTTGGCGGAGAATTTAGCGGAAGCTGCTCCACTACAGAATGATCAAGAGATTATACGTCCACTCAATAATCCGCTTAAACCAAATGGACCACTGGTTGTGCTTCGAGGAAACCTAGCTCCTGAAGGCGCTGTTGCCAAAATGTCAGGCATGAAGATACAACAGTTTTCCGGACCGACAAAGGTGTACGATAGCGAAGATGAAGCGACAGAAGCGATCATGAATGATGAAATTCAAGAAGGGGACGTATTGGTCATACGCTATTGTGGACCGAAGGGTGGACCAGGTATGCCTGAGATGCTTTCCGTTACAGCACTCATTGTAGGGAAAGGTCTCGGTGGGAAAGTTGCTCTCATAACAGATGGTAGGTTCTCGGGTGGCTCGCATGGATTTGTAGTCGGCCATGTATCCCCTGAGGCACAAGTAGGTGGACCGATCTCTTTGCTCCAAAATGGAGATATTATCACCATTGATAGCGACATTCAGGAAATTAAGGTTGAAGTGCCAGAAGAAGAGTTGGCCGCTCGAGCGCAAGCTTGGGTACAACCGCCACTGAAAGTGAAATCCGGTGTACTTGCCAAATATGCTAAATTAGTTTCCTCTGCTTCAAGAGGTGCAGTAACAGATTTGATGGAATAGACAAATTAAACATTGATGCTACATATAAAATGGGAGGGGAGAAGCTACTACAACGAATGCATGAAGCGCGCTAAACAAAAAAACGCCAGCTTTAGAGATCAAGAATGTCGCAAGAAAAAGATGAAGAATTTAGTTTCATCATTTGAAAATGAAGTACACCCCCTAGAATAGACATTGGAAAAACCTCTGAGTTTAGCGATGAAATTCTAGGGGGTGTATTTTTGCTTGTACCGTTTCTCGACTTTCATTAATTGGGGGTTCGCTACGAATAGCAAGCAGGTTCCGGCTAGTGCAGGAATGTTTGGATGGTCTAAATATACCTGTCGAGGGACAAGAACATGGTCCCATTGAAGTCGCTAATTTAGCGGCTTTTTTATTTTATCGGTACAAGTTCTTGTCCCAAGCAAAGGACAAGAACTTGTACCGATTGCCGGAATTGACAAGAACATAGTCCGATTGCCGATTAGATGAATATCTAAGTATTCAGGTAAAGGTTTTATTGGGACAAATACACACTATACAATTGTCACATCACGATGAAGCAACAGCGTTTCTGAGGGTAAACACAGGCTGCCAAGCATTAAAAAAGCGAAATTTCGTAATGAAACTAGCTGTTGAAAGACACGAACTTGTTCCCATTTCCGATTAGATAAATATCTAAGTGTAGAAGCGAGTCTCTTTTGAGCGATTAACAGACTACGGGTTGGATTATGAATAAGAGACCAGCTTCAACGCTAGGAGAGACTTCCACTTGAACTGTAATCCCATTTGAAATAGATAAAACAAGTTCGTTAACAAGCACTTTAGCAAAGAAAAGGGGAGGAAGCCGAATGTGATTTTGGATCAAGGGGCAGATACCGTACTTAGTGCTGATTTGTCATTGTTAGGGACAAGAACTTGTACCAATTGGGCATATTAACTAATTTTTTTAAGAAATCAAAAAATGTTAATTTACGGAGCAAGTTGAGTGTGTGATAACATTGGTTTAACTTATGCCTGTTGGTGAACCAGGTGGACCTAATCTTGAACCAGGGGTTGATTCACTGGATCATCCTGCTTCTGTAAGCGAGAGATTTTTAGAAATTGGGAACAATGTATTTATGTGTTACAAAAAAGAAGACACAGGATTTGTAAAAATGCAAAATCCCAATATTGATTATGGAGGCGGACTAAAAAGTATTGCAACAGCTCTTAATGGTGACAAGGATATTTTTATACGGTTTTCTTCTTTAATCCCAATAGAAAATTGATGGAGTTAAATGGTAAACAATATACTGACGATTTAAAGTCGTTTAGAATGATACTTGATCATGTGAGACCGGCTCTTTTCTAATTAATGATGGTGCGGAGCCCGCTAATAGTGATGCAGGGTATATAACAAGAAGGTTATTATGAAGGGCGATTAAAAAAATAGGTATACAAGGAAGTTTTGTGGGTGAGTTGTCTGAAGTTTATATAGATGAAGCAATAGCTGTATGAAGAGTAGTTAGTGAACTCTTCTACAAGGTCGTAAGACGCCGACATCATTTAATCCACTCATGGATTGATGATATGAAAGACCGATTACAAACGTTAGAAGAACAAAAAGCATTATTGGAAGAACTCAAAGCATCGATACCTGATTCGATCACGCAAATTTTCAGTTTGAATACCAAATACAAGACCTAAAGGCTAAGTTAGAACGAGTAACCGGCAATAAGTTACCTTATCGATGTGCACAATGAGCAAACATCCGAATCATCTAACTCTGGGGAATTGTGATTTTTGACAGCCATAGTTTGGAAAATGAAACCTTGTCCATACAAAACCATAATGGTTATTGTTGGACAAGGTTTCTTCATATTTTCTTATATGGAGCTTACGATTCGTACAGATAACAAGAAGCTAGAGGGATAAGCTAACAGGACGTCGGCAACCCCAATATTAATTGGGTTTGTTTAATATCTTTAGTTTTATAACTGATCCTGGACTGGAAATGTCTGAAATAACTAATCCCGAGTCACTGTTATTCCACAACCTACTTGAAGGATTAGTACTCCCAGAAATAACTACACCATCTTTCTCGGAATATAGATCAGTACCATCACCAGAGTTAACGTCATTTTCCAAGTCGGAATTACCATCTGCTTGTAGAAGTGCACATTGATAATGTCTATTGGAGCTACCTGTCTGTAATTCATTAGAACCTAAAGTATCACAGTGATACACAGCCAGACCACTGGAAGGGAGATATTTATCTAGATTTAAATTTGTGCGATTTTCTAAAATAAAATATTCATTCTCGCTATGCGTACTATACATGCAAATTGTGTTATATTCACCATGCTTTATGGAAAGTTCTCCGTTTATCTCATTAAGATTAATAATATTAGGAGCCCACCCTACAAGCTCTCTTAGATAAGAACAAACTGGAGAGGGGGTATGACCATTATCTAAATGATTACCTGAACCCATTAGACAATACATGCCAATACCACTGCTCTTGATATTGTCTCCATCACGTTCACCATAATCATACATATCAGGGAAACGTAAAAGTAAATGGCCTGTCTCATGACAGAATGTCCCAATACTTAGATCACTTTTATTCCTCCCCATACTTGTAAGCATATATAAATCAATTTTATATCCATTGTAGTTTAAATTAGCATTACCATTGTGGGGCCAGAGGTTCCCTTCATAACTTGTTCTGCCCGCATATAAAAAGTTGATGGAGTCTACAATTTTAGAATTAGTTGAATCAACTGCAGAAAGGTCAACATTGAGATCATTTATTATTATATCTAAAGCATCTTTCACAAGAAGATTACGTTTATAATACTCTACTGTATTAGGCAAGGTTATAGGTCCAATAACCGTGTTTTTATAGTCGAGTTGGTTAGATGATATAATTTTGAAATATTCATTTACCGAGCAATAATTTCCATTCTCCTTATAATTCTCTCCATTTAACATCTCATTAATATCGTCGCTGGTGACAGTAGATTTGAGGTCTTGGAAATCAACGAGTACTGTCAACCCATTAATATTCCCTTTAGCGAGGGACCTTCCTTCGAGAAGTCCCTTATTTGGCCCTAAAGTTTTATTCGTATTGTTTTCATGTGGATTACTTTCACTGGAAATAAGTTCATTGTATTTTTTATTGAATTTACCATTTTTTACAACAGAATTTTCTAATAAGTGCACTTCTAAATCAGCTGGTGGAGGAGAAGTAATATCTATTCCATTTGAAGTCAGAGCACCATTTACCAAGGAAGCATAACAAAACTTTTGTAACTTATCATCATATATAGCTGTATAACCCTCCAGTGACTCATACCGCGCGTAAAACTCATCTCCATACACTCGAAGTTTTATTTCATTATTGTTCTGTGTAAAAGTTAAAATCTCACCATCTATGTAGCTCATCCAAATCTTACCTCCATAAAATTAATTTACTTATATGGTTCTCCATCTAAGAACATTTATTCTTAGTAAAATTAGTTATTACAGTTCCACTAACGTCTTTGTGTTTCCTCATCTATAAGCGCCATCAAAATTCAAATTTTCTTGACCTTTGTCAATTTCACCACTGCCAACAATGTATAATTTATGATCTGTTTATTAATAATAATTTTGCGAATATATTGAATTAGGAGGATGGATAAAAACTGAAAAGATGGCATCACGATTAAAGCTATCTTATAGTACTACTAAACACTTAGAGGAATGGAACAGCTTAATTTGGGTTATCCACATTTGAAATAGCAAAAAAGGATAAAACATACGGATGGACAGTCAGAAGAAAATTTCTTTGTGAAGGTGGTATACAACTGTGGCGATTTTAATTAGAGAATATGATGCACGATTGCGATCAATGACAATTGATGCTGATCCAGATAATCCAGAGAATTTTGTTACTGATGATTATATAGATTTTGGTGTGCCTATTAAATCATGTTGGACCGCATTAAACACTTTCAGTATTGATTTGCCTAACTACAAAGATGAGTCTGGAAAAATAATAAACATTTCAAGTAGCAATCTGACTGTAGGATTGCTTGTAAGAGAAATAAATAACACATTTGCTAGGATCAATACAGTAATTTCAATGAGATCACCTGAGCTAATTGAGAAAAAGTTAAATATTACAGGGCTAGTTAGTTATATCGCTTTTGCAGAAACAGTCGATTAAAAAACACAGTTTCCGTTAGATGTCTCTAGATTAAATGACGGTTATGATGGCACGCATATACGTGCCATCAATGAATCGCAGCTTTTTCTAGGCAACATGAATTCGTCAAGAGGAACTTTATAAACCCAAGTTGCACAGGATCTTCCTGAATCTGAATTAAGCAATGCAAAAGTATTCAAGTGGTTTTGACATAAATCTAAAACTCATTGTGAAGCTTGATTTTAAATTTAATAAGGAGGAACTTACTATGGCAAAACTTAAACAATTTGATCCACCTGCTTTTCTGGAAGACATGAATGAAGAACAAAAGAATCAATGGAGTGATTACATATCAACAAGATTTGACGTGTGCATTTCAGAGGTCGAATCCGAAGTTGGAGTCGGAAAATGTCAATTTTACAACCCTGTAAAGATAGATACTCCAGAAAATTACCTTACCAAAACAATCCGTTGGAAGGCATTCCCAAAACTGATCGCGGACAAATATCAAGATAATTGGGAGCTAGCTTATAAAGAAGCAGAGGAGACGTTAATTCAGAATGGAAAGTATATTTATCGCCCACAGGATGAATATTGTGAATGGCATGTAGAACGTGATGAACAAACGGGTAGGCTCAAACGTGTGACGTTTACATGTGAAGGAGAAGAATATTGGAAGTCCCTGGATCAAGATAAAATTGTAGAACTTTACAATCAATATATAAAAAATGGAATCTCTAAAGAAGAGTTATTTATGAATGAAGAGTATAACCCTTACAATGCATGGAATACCGAAAAAGGCAAGATGCATTTAACTCATGAGTCCAATACACTTTCAGCTGAAATTAATATCGCTGCCCGTGCTACTGTTCTCCGAATAAAAGACGGCAACGAAATAAAGGCATATGATGAGTTGATTGAGTGTAGTGACTATGGAAACGCAGGACGTGCGAGCGATCCACTTATTGGGGGTATCATAAATGATTTCGCACGAGATAAGTACTTTATAACCATACAAAATCCTGTTGCTCTATATATTGATGATTTAGATACAAATGGGTGGAAAACTAAGTCTGGTACCGATCCAAAAACATATTGGAAAATAATCAGAGGACAAGATGGATCTAGTGGTGAGGAAGTGCTAGGAGTCAGGGCGGTCTATGAAATTCCAGATGGAGAAGAAGTTTTAATTGACGATAAACCGATTCGTTACGGTGGTCAGGTTGCTCGGTTCATTGATATTAAATTAACGGGCATTGTATGCCGTAAAGGCGAGGCAGACAATGTGCAGCATCAGTGTCCAGGAAATACAGCTGCAGTAGCTGAAATGATGATACATCCAACAGATATGCAGCGCAGTAGACGCAATTAAATTATGAAAGGTTGAGATGGATGGTAGAGCAATCTGAACCGGTCTTGGATATACAGGATATCCAAGGAAATATTTTAGCCGGATTTAATAAAGACTTTCAGAACTTTCTATTTCTCAAGATCATCCAGCCTCAGCAGACTAAAAAGTGGTTGAAGGAACTTCTACCCGAGATTTCCTCTCTGGAGGAAGTTTTGCGTTTTAATAATTTATTTAAGTCGATGCGTGAAAGACTTGGTGGTCGAGATCCACAAGGACTAACATCAACCTGGATAAATGTCGCATTCACTTATGTTGGACTTGAAAAACTAGTTCCCGATGAATCAGTACATTTTACAAGCGAAGCTTTTAAAGATGGCATGCCGAGAAGATCTCTTGGAGATCGTTTGAACCCGGAACAATGGGAATATGGAGGATGGAACAACTATCCAGACTTTGTACTAATCGTTGCTAGCGATAATGAAAATTTTTTGCAAGAAAGAGTAAACACTATAAAGAAGATGATTTCCGAAAATGTAGGACTTCGCTTAATTCAAGAAGAAGTAGGACGAGTTCTACCAGACAAGCCAGGGCATGAGCATTTTGGGTTTAAGGACGGGATCTCGCAACCAGGGGTAAGAGGGCGAATCTCTGATGGTGATCATGATTACCTGACTCCAAGACTCATTGACCCTGATGAAAAGAGATCTCTTTCATTCTCGAAACCAGGAGAACTGCTCATTTGGCCAGGGGAATTTGTATTTGGATACCCAGCACAAGGAGCAAGGCCTCACCCTGATGATGATATCCAACCCCTACTCAAGGGACCTGATATGTACATTAATGTACCAAAATGGGCTCGTAATGGTTCATATTTGGTTTTCCGACGATTACGCCAAGATGTAAAAGCATTTCAAGATTCTTTAAAACAAATTAAAGTGCAGACCGGACTATCGGAGGATCTCATTGGAGCCAAATTAATGGGACGATGGCCAAGTGGTGCTCCTATCATTCGTTCTCCAGAGCACGATCAAGAAAATATAGGAAAGGATGCGTATGAAAGCAATCACTTTTCATACAATGAAGTGGAGCCCCCAATCAAAATGAGTAAGGAAGTAGGCGGACGAGTAATAAGTGGCGCAACGAACGATAGACTTGGAGGAATATGCCCTTTTTCAGCACATATACGTAAAGTCAATCCTCGGGATATGGGTACTGATTTAGGTTCTGCAGAGCAAACACTACTTAGACGCATTATAAGAAGAGGTATTCCATTTGGAAGATCGTTTAATGAGGTGCCCGAGGAAGAAAGAGGATTATTGTTTATTTCATATCAAACATCCATAGAAAGACAGTTTGAGTTCTTGCAAAAAACTTGGGCAAATAATAAGAAAAATCCTCCGGGCTCTGAAGGAGAAGATCCTATAATCGGACAAAATACATCAACTGATCGGAGTAGAACATTTGTATTAGAGCACAAAACACTAAATTTACAAGAGTTTGTAACGATGACAGGTGGGGGTTACTTCTTCCAACCTTCAATTAGTGCAATTAATGAGATTATCACTAAACACGTATAAGGTAATAGCAACAACTTTAAAGCAAATTACTGTTATGGTCGTTCACCTTAACCTGGTAATGGTCGTTTATTGTCGAGGGACAAGAACATTGTCCCATTGAAAGTCGCTATTTTAGCGGCTTTTTTATTTTATGGGTACAAGTCTTGTCCCAAGCTAAGGACAAGAACTTGTACCGATTACCGAAAAAGACAAGAACTTGATCCGATTGCCGATTAGATGAATACCTAAACATTGATCATATGCACTTAAAACCGATCAAAGTTCAGACATAATTTTTGACGATGATGGATCAGGGGAAATTGCTGATATTGTTTCTATTAAAATTGATATGCAGCATAGAAAAATTATATTTCATCTTTATCATTGTAAGTATTCACACGGAGAGCATCCCGGTTCTCGTGTCTCAGATCTATATGAAGTTTGCGGCCAAGCTGAAAAATCAATTGTTTGGAATGATAATGTATTAGAAATAATACAAAGAATGATTGAAAGGGAAAATTCGAGACAGAAAAGCTATGGTGAAACACGATTTGAAAAAGGGAACTTACAAACTTTAAATATGTTAAAAAAGATGGTGAGAGCTGGTTATGAAACAGAATTTGAAATTTCTATTGTCCAACCAGGAGTATCAATATTAGCGATCACAAACTCTATGAAACAAATTATCCTAGCAACAGATACTTATTTAAAAGATACGTTTGGTTTACGTTTGACATGCTTTTTTAGTAATTAGTTGGATATTTGTGGCTTACAAAGACATAAAAAAGAGCGTGCAACTGTAAGGAGTTGTACGCGTAGTTTATATTTTATAGGATTAGAACCGTTTAATATATACAACTGGGTAGTAGAATTTTTAGGTTTAGGACAAGCTGGACTTAGATGGCTTAATAAGCCAAACCCATAATCCTTTCTAATTAGAAAAAGTCTATAACTTGCGAAATAACTGCAATCTCTAAAGGTATCAACATTCAAAACTGTCTCTCCGATATAAGGAGTAATAAAAATTGGAGGTATAAACATAGCTTATGAGAATCAATGCAAAATCTATACTACTCTTTCTTAGTATAATTCTCTTATTCTGTGCGTGCTCAGAGAAAGCAAGTAGTAGTCTCCATGTTGAACTTTCCGTAAAAGAAGATTTCGATAAGGATAGCCGACTCCTTTTCACCGGCACCACTAATTTACCAAATAGAATGAAACTTGTTTTATCTATAACAGGTGAAGATGGATTCTCAGCTCAGAAAGAAGTTGAAGTCAATAATGGTAAGTTAGAAAGTGAGTTGATTTCTAATAATGGAGCAGGGTTAGTTCCTGGAAAGTATAGCCTTCAAATCACGTCTCAAGCAGGTATCATACAACCTATTTCAGTTCAAAACATAATTGGTAAACAAGGTGAGAATCTTGAGGGTGAATTTGTTTTGTCCCAAGAGACTCTTGGAAAAATGATCGGATATACGTATTCTTTTAGCACGAGTGATTCTCAGACCGCAGCGACCGAGAGCGAGAAGGTTTGGGATGAGTTAAATGGCTATTTAGCCACAGGACAATACGCTCTCATAACGGAGTTTATTGATAAGATCCAAACAACAGATCAGGATCTCCAGATGATGTATCACTTTTCAAAATATCATATCTATGGCCAAGCTGGAGATGATAAAAAAGCATTAGAGTCCTTATATAGCATCCCTAAGAACTATAAGGGTCGAAATGAGGATTTGATTAATTACTACAAATATTTAAATGATTTTTACAAAGATGAATCTCCTTTTAGCTTTAATGATTACGTAGCACTCTACAGAAAAAACCGAATTACCCCAACCTCCTTCGCATATTATGCAACTAAAAGTGAACAATTCGGTGATACTAAAAACAGTGATGCTGACACAGTTTACAATTATATGATGAAGGAGTTCGATATCTTAACGGATTACGGAAACAATTACGTTCCTGAAATACACGATCCCATTATACTTGAAAGAGCTAGTACACATTTTGGAATGACATTGAGTCAAGTAGATGAGATTTTTATGAATCGAGCAATGCAATTACCGTAATTTGTAGCAAATCACAAAAACGAGATCTTCTTATGTGAAGATCTCAAATGTTATAGCTTTAAAAAGTGGAATGTATGAAACACGCGAAACAAAAATCTGCCAGCCATAGGATCAAGGATGTCGCCAGCAAGATTGTGCTGAGAGAGGATTAAAGGGTGTCGAGGAACAAGAACATAGTCTCATTGAAGTCGCTATTATAGCGGCTTTTTTTGTAGAGGGACAAGGACATTATTCCATTGCCGAAAAGGACAGGAACTTGGTGTCATTTCGGATTAGATAGTAATATCGAGGATGGTTTACAAATAGGCCATCTTGGACTGTCACTAAGGTAGATAGGTGATATCCGTCAGAAGAGCGAGACCAGGGATTCTTTTCATGCAGTCTCTCTATAAAAGGTTAGGTAATGTTAGGTGCTCCTGAGCCGCCTTAACCATCCGTTTGAATGGTTTGGGTTTCAGATGAAGACAGACCAAACCGAATTTCTTTATCAATCTGCGAATTCGTTTGAGATTATACACGATACCAAACTCATGATGAGCGTCATTTTGCTGGAACGTGAACCTTTCTTAAAACCTGGGCGATGAAAGGCTCTCTTCACCCATTTAAAGACATCTTCATCGCGCTGAGCCTGCTTTAAGCGTACCATCTGCTGCTTGAAGATAACGATAGTAGCCGGATCTGGAGACCCCTAAAAGCTCACAAAAGTACCGGGTCATCCGCTTCAAACCTTGGCCTACGGCTTGTTAACAGAGTTCAAAATCTTGATTTTCATAATACTACGATCACAAATTCTATCTATAACCTTGAAATATATGGTATTGTTGTACTAGAAATTAGAAGGAGGGTAGACCTAATGGACTATATTATTTTTCTGCTGATTATTGCTGCAGTTTTTGTGTTGTCTATATTAATTCTCATCTTGTCGAGAAAACAAAAGACTATCGTTGTATTTGATAAGGAGGATTACGATCTAAGAGATATCACTTTAGGTGATATTGATAGGATGGGTGACGGCTCAGGTTTTGAAATGTACCTATACAGATTATTAATCGAGCTAGGCTACTCCGGTGTATATAAGACTGTGGGTAGTCGTGACTTTGGAGCTGACGTAGTTTTTACTGATCCGGATGGAGTCAGAAATGTCATCCAAGCCAAAAGATACGCTGTAGAAAATCCGGTAGGCATTAGTGCCGTTCAAGAAGTCTTCTCTTGTATGAGATACTATAAGGCCAAAAAAGCGGTTGTCATTGCAACAACCAGATTCACAGATTCATGTGAAATGCTGGCAGGTATCAATTATGTGAAATTGATTGATCGAACTGACTTATCCAACATTATTGAGGCCTTCAGGGCTGGTGACACCCTTGAAGCACGTAAAATAATCGAAGCGGAACCCAGAAGGTTACTTGAATCCTGGTCAGAGACAAATTCAACTACGCTGCATGAAGTTCGTAAGGATTACAAGGCCGAGAAGTATGTAAAAAAAGTGATGAGTAAATGAGAATATATATTATTATCCATGGGAAGAGGAGGAAGGGATATTGGGAAAGTTTATAGCGTTTAAGTTGAATAAAGGTGACTCGTTCTATTTAGAAATAAGAGTACATAATTAAAAGAAATCGGTAATGGTAGATGGTGGAGATGAATCAGAGTGGCTAAACACTTCAAAACATAGTAGGTAAGGATAAAGTAAATGCTACTGTGTGCACACACAAAGACAGTGACCATGATAAGGGAATAATAGCAATCTTAGAAAGTATCAGCTGTGATGAGGTTTGGTTGCCATCAGAATGGGGAGATGTACTTAATCATTTCACCAGAAGTAAATTGTCAGTACAGCCGGCATCACGAACCCTGATCCTTACCGGGTTAAACTCTTCATGGCCAAACTCACATACCCACGATGCTCAACGATGAGATTCTGCAGTTACATCGTTCGGTGAAATCCTTTTATTTTTCTTTGTATCCCACTCTGCAGCTTTGTGGCTATGAGAAATCGAAAAGGAGACGTTTGTTTGTGCTGACAAAGTATATTCACTCCTAGTAATTGCAACTTTTAGTCAATCATTCTCTTCTCTGATCCATAAGTATAGGTGAGTACTTGAAACTTTAACAAGGGTTATGTTTCATCAGTTAAGTAGCCGATAATATTTATTATATATGATGTATAGCAAGTAAACTATTGGAAAAGTGGGGTATGTATATGAAACGAATAACAAATGAGAACTTTTATAAAGCTGATGAACTTTTTAGTTATTTTGTTAAGCCCAATCTACAGACAGGTGAAGAACAAAAAATTACGGAGAGTCACTTGATAGAGTTGATCGATAAGCTTGATCTTAATGAACATATTGTTCCAGACATAAAAGAGATGTTAGAAGTATCTAAAGCTCTCTTTGCCTACGGTTATTTATATTGGAGTTTCCTGACACTATCGCTGGATCAAGCATTTAAGGCTTTTGAGGCTACCGTTGCTCATGTTCACGAGAAGGTCTATGGATCAAATTACTCTGAAGGTAACCGTGTGACACTTTCAGCTATGATTGACAGATTGTCTAAGAGAAGAATTATAGATACTGAACAAAAGTATAAATTCCATAACATAAGAAAATTTAGGAATATGCAGGCTCATCCATCTTTTCAAGCGCAGCTTGGGTTGCCTTCCTATGATGTACTGAAAAATCTATGTACAGAAATAAATTCCTTATTTCTTATTTTACATAATCGTAGTCTTAGTGAGTAATTAAAGCTGAGTTAAATAAAGAGGAGAGATCTGGGTCACATGGTCACGCTTATAACTGATTTTAAGTTTTACTGGTAAATGCGAAACATACAAGCTGAATATGTAATGGAGGAGAATAGATGAGTTATCTAAGTGAACAAGATTTCAGGAGACTTTGGAAAAGTGCTCTCATATCCGTTGACACATCTGCATTGCTTTTTTTACAAGAATGTAATTCACCGCTTTCTAAATATGCAATGGACACTCTACTTTTTATTGAAGATCGTATTTGGATTCCTTCCCATGTTGCTAATGTTGAGATGGATCCCCAACTCAATTATACCGGTGAAATAACTGGTTCAATTAGAAGTCTAAATAATTTTGATAGGGAGTTCGATAAAACTATCTCGGCCATAGATGAAAAATTTCAATCGCTACACAAAAAACTAGATGAACAAGGTCATGAGTTGCTGTCAGATTTAATTGCTGAAATCGATATAAATAAAGTTTTGTATGATGCAATCAGCAAGTTCAAATTAAATGTAGCTTTATCAACCGAAGAGAACAAAGATTTCCTTCAATCAAAATTGGTACAAGTATTCCAAAAGTCACTTTGTTCTAGAACTAGCACTGGGTTTACTGACGAAGAGGTCTCAGATATTGAACAAGAAGGTACCATACGATATGAAAATAGTATCCCGCCAGGATACAGTGATCGAAACAAAGCCACAAATAAATTCGGGGATTTAATCATTTGGAAGGAATTATTAAAAAAGTCCAATGAAGAAAAAAAACCTATTTTGTTTATAACAAGAGATAAAAAAGAAGATTGGTTCAAACTAACAGATAACAAGATTGTAGAAGTACGAGAAGAACTACGTAAAGAGATGGAAGCGAACAATGCCGAAGTGTTTGTCATATACTTCAATGATTTTATTAAAATGAGTCTTGAATTTGTAAGCAGAAACTTCGAGGAACTACAGGAGAAAGTTGATAATCAAGAATATGAATTAGCTGAGCAAATAGAAATTTATATTAACGAAAATATGCACGGAGAAATTGAAGAAAAGCTTACAAATATAGAAAGTATCGAATATAATTCAGACTTTATTGCAGTGGATGTGGTTGAAGATATAGAGATTAATAATTATATGAATGATATTGATGATGAAATAGTGATTATTAATTGTAAGGTGAATTTTACTGTATATGTTGATCATAATTATTATGTTGGTAGTAGAGAACCTAACATTGAGCTTCCTAGTGTAATAAAATGTCAGGTAGATGCAAGGGTTTATATTGAAATTTTTTCTGGTACACATAACGATCAAATTAAATTAATTGATATTGATTCACCTTACATTGAACTGGATGAAGTTGAAGTGATCAGTTCAACTGATCCGCTAGGTCATGATGAGGATTATGATGATGCATTTCAAGAAGATACAGAACCCTACGAAGACCAGGAACGTACTGATGAACTTGAGGCAGAATTTGAACGAAATAAGGAACAAAAAGAATCAGCTTTTGCCAATGAGGAACACATTAGCGTGGAAGAAATTGAAGCAGATCTTGAAGAACGTATTCGACAAAAAGAAGCTCAAGATGACTACGAAGAGAGGTTACGGGAAGAAGAAGAATAGTTTCTATTCATAACCCAGAGAGTTCTTTTCCGATATTAGATGCTAAAACTCCATTAGTAATTCATTCAGTACAATTGAAGCAAGAGATTCATTAAAAACTAATACAGCGGGCATCACATGTTAACTGATGTATTCACATTTCAATTTTCACTTCAGTAGTAATCTTAATTACGTGTATCATTCTTTGCTTGAAAGGGAGAGATCTATATAAAGTTGCCGTTTATAAATCAGTATTTTCTGAACAATACTTATCAACCTATTATTAGGAGGATGTTTTAGCATTTATAAATGGAATTAATCTCCTTTTGATAATCAGCTGCTTCAGGCCACCCCTCATTTATCAGTCTTATATTTATAACTAGGGATGACTGATAGTGAGATTCTTATGTATTCCAGTGTCTTCGTTTCTATTTTTTCATTAGCTTACTGATCGCAAGATAAAAGAAGTTCATAGGAAAGTTTCGTTATTATATGGTTTAGCTACGTAACACGTATCTCTTTGTTGATAATAGGCATAGGGATAAGGCACATGAAGACTAATCATTGGTCAGTTAATTTGGCAATAATATATTTGATTCTTATTTCGATTGTTAATATAAGCATCTCAATTTGGTCGTCTATTGAATTTAATCAGATAACACAAAATTTCAACGAAGCATCAAAAAATTCAACCGTCACTCGAGAAGCTGATTCGTTAATTAAAACGGCTGCGAGTGCTCTTATTTACATTTTGCTAAGCGGATTTGCGATGTTATTTACAACTATTGCATTGTTATTTCCAAAACGCATGATGGATTTAATTGAGAAGGTAGTTGATGACCCTGATGCTGACTTTGATTCGATTTATAAATTCAGATTAGTAATGGTTCTAGCTAATAGCAGTATTCTCATATTGGATTTTTATGGAATAGTCAGTGCATTCAAATATCTGTAAACCTTTATGTCAATATAGCAGATGTATTTGAATTTTAGGCTCCAGTTCACTATTCAGGCGTTCAAAGTGAAAACGAGCAACACTCATAGAAAACACCTAGTTTCCTAGGTGAAGGAACTAATTGTTAAATAATAGTAGTATCCGAACGGAACTATACTAATATGGGAGTGAACCGTATGGAAGCACCAGCGACTACAGGAACTGTTTTTTTTGAGAATAAGGTTACTATTTTATTAAACAATATAGGTCCAGATTTAACTCAAGTAATAGCGGGTAATCTATTGAGCCATGAGGGAGAAATACTCATTGTCGATTATTATGGAAAACCAAAGAAATCTACAAATCCCAAGATCGAAGTCTGAACATGACATCTGTGTCAGTTAATGTTTTGTTTACTTCGTTAATGGAGCACACTAATTATAATTACCTCGTAATTAATGGAGTTGAAAGGTTAATCAAATCCTTTAATGGAGATGGATTATTTATAAGAAAAATCGCAAATCAGCGAATTAGATTCTTTCAACAACATCAACTTGACTGGAACTGGCTGTCGAGTTTTGTAAAAAGGCTAGGTGATTTGCTAAATGAAAAGAAAGCTATTGTTTGTCTTTATGTAGAAGAGGATTGATATTCAAAAGAAACTGCTTGAGGAAATGCAAACTGTATACATATGTACAAAATACGAGTTTTGTGAAACAGTACTAATGATTTAAAAGCTGTACAGTGATTTTTACCCCTGTACAGCGAATTCTTTATATTTTTCGAGTTAATCCCAAACTACTTCTGTTCCTGCTACAAAGTCATGAATCGCACGTCGATCCTCACGCATACCGACCATAAAAGCACTCACAATAACTCCGATACCCAAAGTTAATACGTACACAAGTCCAGCTACAACAACTCGCATCAGCATCGTACCAATTTTTGGCGGTTCGTGTGTATCGTATTGGCGGATTCGAATTCCACATATACGTTTGCCTATGGTTCGACCATACCAGTAAACTGGTAATAAAATTGAGTATAACGCACTAAGCAGTTTGGCAATCGGCTCATCCGTATCAAAGTTGCCCGTCAGCACACCTGCAATAATCACTAACGGAATTGAAATAATAAGACTATCCAATACACCTGCTCCTAATCTAATCCAAAAACCTGCTTTATACAAAATGCTTTCCTCCAAACTACAATTTTAAACTAAACGGCTAATTTACTTCATGAACTCCCTTCATTAAAATATCTAACTTTATGTACACAACTCAAATAGTATAACAGAAAATTTTACCTTTTTACGATAAAACTCCTATTTCATTTTACTTGCACCCTTTGTGAATTTTACAACAAAATATCGAATTAACTTAACCGCTGACCATGATCACTATTTACTCTTACATAATCCTTTCTAATCATGATCACTATTTACTCTTACATAATCCTTTCTAATATTGTATTTAGCTACTGAGCCCCCAATGAAAACACCATAATAATTATGTAAACCAAGAAAGCTACTCAACATTTGTTAAGTAGCCTTCTGTTCGTTCTGCATCTGCCCTCTTCGCCAAATCTTATTCTCTAAAAAAGCATAGACTAAACCGGCGATGGCAAATATCCATATCGATGTCATTCGGTTCAGATGGTATCCATTCACGAAATATGGATTGTACATGAGATCAAAAACCCACAGCCCGCCCCATCCAAACCCAACCATATAGATGAAAGTTCTCACCATAGGAAAACGTACATATTTCCGCAGCAGCCATGAGATCGGGCTAATAATAACAACATAAAAAGCGACTAAATAGTGACCGAATCCCAGGATAAGCGAAAGAATATATATTACTCCCCCTGCATTGCGTAAGCCGTAATACTCTGTCGTTGTAATATGGTACCCTTCAACCCTTTCAAGAACGAGATATGCAGTCAAGCTTATACCTATAAATATAAGTCCTAATACCATGTACCGTTGAACCGCGTTCACCAACATCAGATCACCCCAATGTCTAAACGCAGCCAGAACCGCTCAAGTTACATGATTTCGAACAAAATACACAATTCCACAATTACATAGGCGTTATTAGGTTCTGTTAAATGTTAAATTTAATCTATCGTTTCAATGGCTCTAATCCAACGACTACTTCTTACTTCTGACCTTCCAGAATCATCGTACCCAAACGGTCCATAAGCTCCATTCTCCCCATCGCTGTGTACGAATAATTATAATTATCGACATTAGAGATTTTATAGATCTTTTCATTCTTCACTGCGTTCATGTTATTCCACACCTTACTATCGACCATCTTGTTCTCACTATTCTCCATCAATAACAGACGATCCGGATTAACGGTAGCCAGAGCCTCCAGTGCGATCTGTTTACCGCCCCAGCCCTCTGGATCAGGGATACCCTCTGTGCGCTTCTGGCCCCATTCACCGTATAACATCTCAGCTGCCCCTTTATTGGAATAGATGACCAGGTTGTTTGGATATGTCTCAATTACGGCAAAGGATTCACCATGTACAGCCGCCTCCAGCTTTTGTTTCCACTCTGCAGATTTCGCATCATACTTGGCCAGATATTCATCTTTCTTGCTTTCTTCTCCAAACGTATCTGCCAAGAATGTCAGGCGTTCTCTCCAATCATAGTAAGAGTAAGGCAATGCAATTGTAGGTGCAATTTTAGATAAAGTTTCATATTGATCCGTGTTAAAATCCTTTCCCAGAATAATCAGGTCCGGATTAGCACCCGCTATAGCTTCAATGCTGAACGGTGAACCATACCAGCCCAGATTAACGGTATCTGCACTCAGTTGATCCTTAATGGTTGGAGTGATTTCCTCCGGGTTACCGTAATCCGCACTCATCGTTGCAACAGGTGTTTTCCCAATGATCAATAGCTCTTCTGTAGAACCGGATAGATCAACAATACGTTCTGGATTCAAAGGGATCGTAATTTCTTCTCCATTCGGGTTGGTAATCATTTTGGTCGTTGCTTGTGTGGTTCCCTCTGAGGAGCTCGCCACTTCATTGGTGGTCTGGGTCGTTCCACAGGCCGCCAAGGTGAGCATACAGCATAGTGCAATCCATACAGGAATTCGTTTAAACATCGTCGTCATTCTCCTTTTATGTCAGTTCAAGAGCTACATCAGGCTTATTTACTTCATTAATCTCATCGAACTCATGATCCGTTCAATTTTACATGCCAGCCTTCTGCATCCTGTTGTAATTGCCACAACCGAGCGTAGATGCCTGAGTGATCTAACAAATGCGCATGCGTTCCTTGCTCTACGAGCTGACCTTGGTCCAATACAAAGATCTGATCGGCATTCTGAATGGTCTTTAATCGGTGCGCAATCAAAATAACCGTCTTGTCCGCGACCAATTCATTAATCGCTTGCTGCACGGCGGCTTCGTTCTCCGGATCAAGTGAAGCTGTAGCTTCATCGAGCAATACGATTGATGCATTTTTCAACAAGGCACGTGCAATGGAAATCCGTTGCTTCTCCCCACCAGATAACGTCGATCCACCCTCGCCAACGAGCGTATCGTACCCTCGAGGCAGACTGGAGATAAACTCATGACAACAAGCTCTGCGTGCTGCTTCCTCAATCTCGAATTGCGAAGCGTCTTTCTTTCCTACACGAATGTTGTTGCCGATCGTATCCTGGAACAGATACACGTCCTGGAAGACCACAGAGATATCCTGCAACAGCTTCTCGGGGTTCATCTGATCAACGGGTCTGCCACCAATGCGAATGGTTCCTTGCTGTACATCCCAGAAGCGGGCAATGAGACGTGTGACTGTACTCTTACCACTACCGGATGGGCCAACCAAGGCAGTAATGGTATGCGGCTCAATCGTAAAGGACAAGTCTTTCAACACAGGCTGCTGGTCATCATATCCAAAGGTCACCCGGTCGAATGAAATCGCCTGATTGGGCTGTACATCTCCCGTTCCTGCCATCGGGGCCTCCTGCTGCACATCCATAATGCGTCTTGCACTATATGCAGAGTACCGCATCTCCCCATAACTCATCAGTACAACCGTTAACGGTTCGAATACCTTTGTACCTACCAGCAAAAATAACAGAAATACCGGTAGGGACAACTCACCACCAGCAAGCAAATAACTGCCCACTAGAATCATCCACGTCATCCCTGATCGTGCAAGCAACATCGCGCCCATGATCATCGGTCCCATAATACCTTCTAACCGAATGGAAGCTGATTTCAATTCGTCAAAAGAACGACGCAGCCGTTCAAAACGTTTGCCCCCCATATTGTGGGCCTTAATCTCACGAATACCGCTCAGATACTCCTGCAGCCGATTGGCGGCTTCGTTTTTGGCTCGAACATGGTTCTCACTCAGTCGTGCCTGAATCGAATCCGTAAGCCATAACAGAGCCACACCTAAGGGAACCGCAACAAACATGGCTACGGCCATTCTCCAATCCACCAACAGAAGTCCGCCAAAAGCAAGTACCGGAAGCACAATCGCGCTGATCAGCTGCGACAGATTGTGAGAGATCGTATGCTCGACCTGACCATAATCACTCAGGATCAGGTTCGTCAGATCCCCAGGATCACGTTTTCCGAAGAATCCCAGCGACAGATGGCGAATATGTTCGGCCAGCTTTAACCTTCCTGAGGCCGCGAGGCTGTATGCTGCCCGATAGGTCTTGTCATAGAGCGAAGCATAAGCCACATACTCCACCAGAAGCCAGGCAAACAGGATGCAGCATACAACCCACATTCGGTTGATATCCAGTCCTTTGTCTGGTTCAGCGAAAGACTTATAGATCGTATTGAATATATCCACAAGCAGCACCGCAGGAACAATCTTTGCAATCCCGTCCAGAATCGCTGCAATTACCGAAGGTAGCAGACTACGCGGGTTACCCCCAGATATATTGTATAAATAATTCTTCATCGTCCTGCACCTCCAAGCTTCCAGGAAGCCGCACTGATATGGGCCTGCCACATGTGCTCATATACTCCGCCTAATGCACGCAATTGATCATGTGTCCCACGCTCAGCAATTGTCCCTTGCCGGATCACAAGAATTTGCTCTGCTGCACGAATCGTTGTTAGACGATGAGCAATAATCAGTACCGTTTTGCCTTGAACCAATTGGGCCAGACCTTGCTGTATCTTGTGCTCATTCTCTGCATCCGCGTAGGCCGTCGCTTCATCCAAGACCAGAATGGGAGCATTTTTAAGCAGTGCTCGTGCAATTGCAATTCGCTGTGCTTCACCGCCAGATAGATACGTACCGCCTTCTCCGATTTTGGTGTCATATCCGGCATCCAGTTTCTCAATGAATTCATGACAGCAAGCAGTTTGAGCCGCAGCTATAACGTCCTGTCGTGAAGCTGATGTATTGCCCATCCGAATATTTTCTTCAATTGTATCGTAGAACAGATGTACATCCTGAAATACAAAGGACACGGTATCCATCAGTTTCTCCGTACCCATCTCCTGAATCGGAATTCCACCAATCGTAATCTCACCTTCCTGTACATCCCAGAAACGAAGCAATAGATTCGCAATGGTGGACTTTCCTCCACCAGAAGGTCCGACAAGTGCGGTCATCTCTCCTGCGTTGGCTACAAAATCAACCTGATCAAGTACAGGTTTATATGCTTCGCTCTCCTTACGTTCATAAGCAAAAGATACCTGACGAAAGGCAACCTCATATGTATCCGGAACTTTGGGCAACTCAGGTTCTTGTACAACCGACTCGGCAAACACCGATTCTATCCGTTTCTGTCCTTCCACAATCTCTCGCATCCCACTACCCAGATACATCAACTTCAATAACGGAGCAGATAGACTCGGGGTAATGATTAGAAACAGAATAAACGTGATCGCAAACGACTGATTGCCTGCATTTCCACTCGACAGCAGAATACCCAACGGAACGATGAAGGTAAATAACGAGATCATGATTACAAAAAACAGCCCGTAGGATGTTTTACACAAATCAGTTATTTTCAACGAAATATCCCGGTACCGCGTCACCGCCTGTTTAAACGTTAGAAACGAATCAGCTGTAATGCCAAATACTTTCACCGCCGGCATACCTCTCACGTATTCAACACCCGTCGCATTCATCTCTTCGATGGCAAGTTGAAAATCACGATAAGCCTGACGGCCTTTTTCGCTGCGGAAAAGGCGACTTTGGAGCCAGAACCCTATTCCAATCGGAACCAAAAGCGTCAGCGCCATGCGATAATCGAGCCAGAACATATATCCCAAGAGCATCAGTGGAATAACGATCGCACTTACCAGGTCCGGCAACTGATGGGCGATAAATTTCTCGATTTTCTCCACACTGACTTCGATGATCTTCTTCAGCTCACCGGTTGCCGTCCGGGTGTGATACCCCATGGGTACTTTGGCAACATGCTCCGCAAGTCTCACTCTGAGCTGGTACAAAATGTTGAACGCAGCAATGTGTGAGCACATCCCCCCGATATAGAGCGCAACAAGCCCTGCAATGAGGGCTACGAATGCGACGATCCCCCAATAGATCAACAAATCTTTGTCCATGGCAGAGGGTTGCCCCGCATGCGTTAGCAGTTCCTCGACGATCTTATACACTCCGACAAAAGGAACAATCTGCAACAGACTCGACAGGGTCGAGAAGATACTTGCTGTAATCAGCAGACCTTTGCGCTCCTTCGTTACTTGCATTAGTCCCGACACTTCAGATGTGTTGTTCATCTCACCCCTCCTGATATTAATAATCATTCTCAATATAGCTCAGTGCTATATACGCACATTAATATCTCATAGAGCCCTGAATGATCACTACCTCTTCACGGAGCAATAATACCTCATCACGGATTATTGTTGTCTCACAGCATCTTATAAGCCCTATTGGACATATGACCTCGTCGCGTAACTTGAGAATGACTGGTGAAGTATTTACATTCTCGCCAAGCAAAGAAAATTGTTGTTGGAGAAAGTTTTCGTTTTTGATTGTATAGATAAATATGACTTCTTTGATCTGTAACTCCCGTAATATTTTCCATTTCGTATGGATAAATATGTGAAGGAGTTACTTACATCATTTAACTGCCGCCTATTGAACTCAACTATAAGTATGTTATATTAAATTTTATAATGCTATAACAGACAAAAGGAGTGATGCAATGCAATCGCCAGTATTAACTATTGGAGAACGGTTAAAAGAAATACGAGCAACGAGAAATCTTACACTTGAAGATGTTTCTAAACTTACTGATGTAAGTAAGCCTATGCTTGGACAGATTGAAAGAGGACAGTCTTCACCAACGATTACAACTCTTTGGAAAATCGCAGTCGGCTTAAAAGTTCCTTTATCTTTATTATTGGAAGAGCTAGAAGATGAGTGCAGTGCGGTTGATATACGGTCCAAAGACGCTATCATTGAAAATGATGGAAAAATGAGAGCATTTCCTGTTTTTCCTTTTGACCCTACACGTAACGTTGAAATATTCTATATCGAATTTGATCCTGGGTGCCACCATCCATCTGAAAGGCACCTTGAAGGTGTGGAAGAATATGTTTTTGTGCTACAAGGTATGTTAGAGCTGGTAGTCAACACAAAAAAAATTGTTTTAAAAGAAAATCAAGCACTCCGCTTTCGTGCTAATGTTTTTCATTCCTATAATAATCCCTATCAAGAACCATGTGTCATTTACAACATGATTTTTTACCCAAGAACATAGGCAAGTTTCATCTATGATCTTCTAGAAAATATTTTAAAATGAGGTGTGATGATTATGGCAATTGAAAAAGTAAAAGATTTTTTTAAACAATATGGTATGGATTCTGAAATTATCGAATTTGAAGTATCTAGTGCAACCGTGGATTTGGCTGCAACTGCATTAGATTGTGAGCCAGAGAGAATCGCAAAAACACTTTCTTTTATGGTGAATGGACAAGCTGTTTTAGTAGTAGCCGCCGGTGATGCAAAAGTGGATAACAAAAAATTCAAAGAGTATTTCAAAACAAAAGCAAAAATGCTTTCTCCTGATGAAGCCATTGATATGGTTGGTCATGCCATTGGAGGTGTTTGTCCATTTGCTATTAAAAATGAGGTTTCTGTTTGTCTAGACATATCTCTAAAACGTTTTGAGACAATCTATCCAGCTTGCGGGAGTAGCAATAGTGCTATTGAACTTACCATAAAACAATTAGAAAAATACTCTAGTTATTCAGAGTGGATTGATGTATGTAAAGGATGGAATGATTGATTTATAGTAGTTCTATATGGGGTAGCGCCAACATTTTGACTGTTATATAAGCTAAGCATCAGCGGACATTTGCTTAAAGCAGGAAAAATTCGCTGTCTTTGCGCCTTAACGTCCCTAGCGTATATTTTCGTTAAAATGTTGGCTGTACCCTCAATCACTCATGGAAAGCTTTCCAGAACGAACCTTCTGTATTAATGATGTCCTTGATCTGGACAAAAGGAATCGTAAACGTTGGAAACCCTGCCGCATAGGGAGCGATGTCATATGGATTGAAGTAGAGATGTAGAGCATCCGCTGTGACAAAAAACGGCTGATCCGCACTAATCCCCGTATAGGTGTCCGGAAACACATACGAGTATTGAGGATCATTTTTGATCTGATCCCCCACAATCTGGCTCAACACTTTTACATAGTCACTATTCGGTTTAAATAAATCCTTCAACTCATACAACTGACCATTCGTCAGATTAATGATTGCATAGATCATCGTAGGCATACCATGCGCTGCACCAGCCGGGTAGTTATAACCTGTGAGTTGCAGTTGTAGCAATTGCTGCTGATAAAACGTTATATCAAAATCACCTGTATACGTATAATCCAGCTGCTGATCGGCAGGGATCGGTTTAACTTGGGAGAGTTGCTTCAACTTGGCATTCAGCGCAATTTGCTCCGCTTGGTTCGTTAATCCCTCCACCTGCGGATAATATACGAGATAGTCCCTGTTCGGCTTATATTTCTCTTCGCGTACACGGTACGGCGGATGAAGTGGAACGATTGTATTTTGCCGCCAGATGATCTGTCCGGCCCGGTTCACATACGATAAGCGCTGGTCTACATAGGCCTTAATCAGATCTGGTGCCACGACCTCCAGCGTACCCGAACCTTCTACATGTGGATACCCAGCGGCAGGTCTTCCACTCAGATCCAGCAGATAGGTTTGTCTGCCATCCGATGCGGAAGCAAGGCCATTTTTGTAATTGCCTACTTCGCGATATAGGAACTCCGTAAGTCTTCTGCCATTGGTATCTGCAATCGCGTATACAGAGCCAATATACGGCTGCTCCGGATTAATTGCTTGCCCTAGCGCATAACGATGCTCGCCTAGTTCGCGGATGTCATTATAGGCGGGTTGAATGATAAACGATCCCTCCGTATTAATAACACCGTAGATCGATTTGTAGTCCTCTGCTGTATTAACGATCGCTTGCCCGTTGTTAAAAGGAAATGCCGATGAAAATTTGGGCTGAATACGAATATTACCCCGTTCGTCGATGTACCCATATTTGCCCGAGCCCTCTTTTTGAAAAGCGAGCAGTCCATCCCCTAGTGGTCCCACATAGGCATATGGATACGTTGCGAGCCGATGTCCATTGCGATTAATGAGTGCATATTCATTGTCCTTAATCTGCACAACCGCTTTACCATCTTGAAAATCATTCGCAGAAGCGAACTGTGCAGGTATCACCTCATTGCCCGACGCATCCAAATAACCATACCGACTCACCGATCCATCTGCCTGACCAGGATTAGAATCGTAAAATAACGCTCGACCGTCGTTCATATTTGAGATATACGGGTACGCCCGTTTGGTCAGGACTGTACCTTGTTCATTAATCATCTTAAATCCTTGAGAATCAATTGTTATCGCCCGTTCTTCGGAAAAGGAATTGATGGAATCGTATACAGGTTGAACGACATACTGCCCCTGAAGATTAATAACGCCGGCACGACCGTCCTTCACAACCACAGCCAATCCATTCGGCTGAAACTCTTGCGCGTCATCCAGAACCGGCTCAAGCCGAATGTGGCCTTGGGAATCCATATACCCCGAACGCGTCCCACTTGTGGTTCGAACGGAGACTGGATATAACCATGTCGTTACCCGGGCATGGCTTATAGGGACCATCGCCTGCTTAATTTTCTTTTCCAGCTCTTGTAGTACCTCTCTGGAAGGATACGCTTCCGGGAAGCTGAGTGCCTTCTGAACTGAAGCGAGAGCTGCCGGATACTGGCCCGCGTGGTACTGAGCATCCGCAAGGTAATACCAGTAAAAGATATAATCAGGATATTGCTGGGTTAGTTTCTCGTAATATTGCACCACTTTTGGATAATAGGTTGCATATACGTCCGGTGCAGGAACCCATTTCCCATTCTGCCATCGGATAATCTCCACACGATAGGCTTCACCTGTGTCATGTATCCAGAGTGCAATCTCCACTTTCCCATCTCGACCATGCGGACCAGGCATATCTATAATCTCTGCATAGCTATAGTATAGATCGTCAGGCGCCAGATCTTTGAGCCCTGATTCGGTCCACTCATATACGGCAAGCTTAGACCAAATAGAACCAATCCGCCAACCGATAATGAGATTGTTCCTTGCCGTTGAAGTTACAGGGGCTGCAGTCATTAAAGTCACCCCATACCCCAATCCCTTAATTAGTGCCATCTTGATCCAATGTCCTTGAACAAATTTCAGAATGAGCAAATACAGCTCACCATTCATCTGATAGACTGCAGCAATCTCCGGCATACCGTCACCGGTAAGATCGGCCGCATAGATCGCTGGATGTTGAACAGGTTTATCAATAGTGACGACCGTTGCGCCAGCCGGAATGTGTTGATTCACAATTTGCGTTAACAGCGGTTCGCTCATGGACATCTCAGTTTCCTCCCTTATGACCGCATTCGCCTAATGGTATGCGTCATAAATCGGGATATGACATGTAATTCATTTTATATAAGTAGAACTAAAGAATATTCTCACTTACCACTCCGATAACAGAACAACCTTCTGATTGCACTTATCCCCAGATTTTTAATTCACTTTTCATATTATCTATCTTGCAAAGTTACTTTCTCTCCATTGATTAGCAGGTAGCTCACATCATTCACCGGAATGGTCTTAGGGGATATCCACTTAATGAGATCCTGATCCAGCTGGAGGAAACCGGATGCGCCAGTCAACTTTGTACCATCCTTCAGGTGCACTTCAATACTCAGATCCTCCATCCGAATCATACTCAGTGCCTCACCTGTAAGTGTGACACCAACCGGGGAAAGAGTAACATTTGCCTGTAAGCCTCCATTTGTATCAAGCTGAATGTTTCCTGTTTTACTCAAAGCATTTTGACTCAAGTTAAAGGTCGTTTTCCAATTTCCCTGCACAACTTCACTTATGCTCGTAAAGCTGCCTTGAATTCTCAGCTTATCTAAATTGTCAACAGCAGACAGATCATACACAAACTCCTCATAATCTCCTCCATACCCGACCCCATCTTTCATATAATGTCCATAGCTAATGGAATATTGGGGAATATCGAGCTTTTGACCTTGCTCATCCGTGAAGTAGAAATATCCATGATTATACTCGCCTATCTCATTATTCGGATTAATCTGAATGTGTAACTTGCCCTCCACAAAACCTATATTGGAAATATGCATCCAATCAATACCGGAAACGGGGACATTCGTTACATCCTGATGCAGTACCGGAATTGGATCATTTTCCAATTGAAAATCGGTTTTACCTCCCAAGCCACTTATACGATCTTGATCCACGATATCATAGTTATTGTTTTGCTTTTCTTGTAACAACTGCTCCCAGTCCACTTGTACGTTGTAACCATCTTGTCGAGATGCACCTGACATCAGCGTATTAATCTGAACGGTAATCCGATTTTTGCTGACTTTTCCTTGAATGAGGAATCGGACAATAGCCGTTTTGTTCGCATCATCATAATGAATAATCTGAGCGTTGTTTGCATTACCTCCGGTTACTCTGTAATCATATACATCCAGTGTATCGTCAATGCGATGACCCGTCAGATCCGATAATGAAACATAGATTTCCGTTGTATCTCCGTCCCTGACAGCACCTATAACCTCCATTCGAATCCCTTGATCTTCACTCACCTGATGAACAGGCTGAAGAATGCCAATCCGATCTGCACCTAGAAAATGAAGAATAGAAGGCAGGTCAATGATGCCCACCGATGCAGCTGCACCTGTAACAAGACATAACGATAACGCAGCGGTTACAGGAATATAGATGGCTTTGCGATACTTTTTTCTTTTATTCATGGACTTCTTGGTCTGTGCGGATGGATCGGATGGATATAATACAGGTGGATAAAATGATGAATCTGATCTCGTAACGGTTGGTGGTTCATTCATCGCCATTTTATCATAGAACAACTTTTTAATATTAAAGAGGTTCTGCTCAGTGAATTCTTTTTCGGATTTTCGCATTTGATCGCCTCCTTTATTTCCTGTTCATCCACCATGTCCTCAATCGTTGCCTGGAGCGATAAAGCTTGTTATGGACTTGCCTAACGTGTAGGGACAATGCTTCCGATATCTCATGGGGTCTCTGTCCTTCATAAAACCGACGTTTCATAATCTCCCGTTCCGGTTCTGGAAAAGATTCAATCATTTGATTAAGTTCCGTATACGTCTCTTTACTGATCATCTGAACCAACAAATCATCCGTTTGCACCGAATGAATCTCCTCTTCATATGTAAGCTCAGTTCTTCGATTAAATTTCCGGTAGCGATCAATCGCTTTATGTTTTGTGATTGTTGCAAGGTAATTTTTCAGGCTACTTCGCCCAGACTGGAATGCATCCGGATTCTGCCAAAAAGCAAAAAATGTATCTGCTACGCATTCTTCAATCTCTTCTGTCGATGCATGATGTAGGATGGAATGAGCAATCTTCCATAACAAACCTGCGTAGTGGTTCATCACCCATTCCATGGCTTCAGGATCACGATTCGCTACTGCCTTCCGTATCTGTTCTTCTTCCACGATTAGATGTCCCCTCCCTTCCATGCTCATATGATCACGAGTGCTCGTGTTGATCCGTGCTTCCTACCTATATTCGTTTGGCAAATGACTTTTACTTACTCCACGATAAAAAAAGATTTGCAGTGACCTTGTGGTCTTCTACAAATCTTTTTTTATCCTATAATACATCTTGTAATACATCTTGTTTATTACATCATATCGCTCTCATGGGTCTTCGCTTGGAATACTAACCAATATTACGCCTCTTCTTGCACACTCAATTGTACATATTGGGTGAGACGACAATACTGAAATAACAGCAACTCTTCATTACCTTGTCCAAGAGCCACGCTACGCCCTTCCTTGATGAGGTGATTCAACAACTCATGCAGGAAACTCATCTGCAACCGCAAGGATTCCGCTGCGAGCTGCTCAAGTACCTCAATATCTCGGATCGTAAACTGAGATAACCCGCGCAGCAGCAACTCTTCTGACCAGCCGTTAATTCTCTGCATGAACTGATTATATTCTTCCAAGTCTGCCCATCCTCCCATTACCGATATCCAGTTTCAGACTGAGCACCGTTTTGCCCTTCAGGAAACTGATTGGGCTAATCCGTTTTGGTTCCACACGCACAAAGGCATAGAAGTGTTCAAGCGATTGGGAACCATATCCTGACTCCAGTCTTTGGATCATCGCCTGCCAGTCAGATGAATACGGGAGAGTGAGTGCCAGTCTTTCCCCTTCGGTATTCTCAACCGTCAGGACAAGCTCCTGCGTTTGTTTGACAAAGTTATGGTCCACGATTCGAGCAACTTTGATTACAGCCAATCGTTCTTTGGGAGCAGCAAACAAGTCGAACGACCGCGATTCCTCTTGAAGTACAGTCGTTACATCTTGCATGGTTTTGCCCAGATTCAACGTTTCCACACCCGTTCGTGGCAAAATCGCAAGCTTGGCACCTTCCCCGGAAGAGATCCGGCGTTCTTCATTCACTTTAACTGAATGGAATTGAACTTCTTCACCGACGAACTGGCGAAAGGTCAGATTAGGTAGCCATGGTGTGAATGCACCATAATGCTCTGTATACGAGAACTGCTGATCATCATAATATACAGCACGTACATCGCTATAGGTGTAGATTTCCTCATCATCGAAACAATAGAAATAATAGGTGATTCCACGGAAACCGGATCGTGTCTCCCACGCGTCAGCTCCCAGTCCATACAGATGAAGTGAAGGCACCGTATAGTATTTACTTCGAAAACTGCCAATGAGCTGACTCTGCTGAATGGCAGACACCTTTTCTTCTTCAAGAACCTGGAGTGCAAGATACAGCTTGCTTACCCGATCCAACATGGATTGCATGGAGAAACGTATATGTCTGTTGAAAAACAACTGTAGTTCTCCTTGAATCCCTCGTAAACTGCGTTCTATGTCAGGCAGGTTGCCACTATGAGCTGCAATTGCCAATGTCTCCAGTTGTGCCATATAGGACTGAGGAAGGCGGGCCAGTCCCGTCTTCAACAATCCTGCCAGCATAACCCGACATTCCTGCACTGTCTGAAGAGAGAACTTGGCCTCGTACACCCGTCCACTTAATGCATCCCTATCATCCAGACCTTTAAAGTTCCGGTACCGTAACAAAGCTTCAAGCTTGGCCATTTTTCCGGCTGTCTGCTTCACCTTACATAGTGCTTTTGCAAGGTTCGGTTCCTCCGTAAAAGACACCTCGATATTCTGGGTGGTCAGATGAACCGTAAGAAGTGAATCTTCAATGATCTTAATTTCCTCTGGGTATCTCAGTCGGAAAACAACTTCCTCAATCATGGAAGAACTATACGATTTAATTAACACGGTAAGGTCAGACTCCGTCATCCAGCGGAAGCGAGACTCGATCTCACGTGATACTGTATGCGGAATTTCGCTTGGATCGTCCACATTTGATACTAAGTTTGATGCTGATTCTGTTACTGATACGTTTTTTGGTACGTCCAACGGATCATTATCCGATATCCCTGAGTCCTTATCCAGCGCATGCTTCTCGTCTGCATTCATTGAATCCTCTGCCGTATATTCCCGTTGATCATACAGAATTGCAATAAGCACATGCTTGCAGATATGATCGGCCGGGCAGGAGCATTCCCAATGATCCAGCGTATTTTCAAGCGTACATTGTGTCCCGTCACTGAGCTGACAACTCACAGATGATGCATTCCATGTGTACGTTACACTTACACCATTGTCCAACTCTTTCAAAGACCTTTTGTACAACCCCTTGTTGGCATACCGAATCAAATAATCCTCCGTACACAGCTTCGAAAAAATCCGGAATTTTTCCTTGAATCCATTCACGTCATCAACGCCCCGTTGCTCTCAGAATGTCGTAGATCGTTTCACTGAACACGCGACCTGGAACGTTGCCTAGAGCAATGGATTTGTTGTCACCATAGTAATAATATTGCTTGTTATTCGGTTTGAAGAAATGAAGGGATTCCAGGGTAATGTCATCCAATCCCTCGTAATACGTGATGCTCGTACCACTGAACTGCAATTCCGCAACAAGATCTCCGTACTCTTTATAAAATTCATGATACCAGCCGCCGTCCTGAGCCGGTCCTTTGATCCAGCCGTATTTCTCCAGTGCTTTGGGGAAAGCCGTTGGTGAGAAATCAGACTCGGGCAGTTGATCGTATTCATTCTTCGTTTTATCCTCATCTTCTGGCTGGTGAATCTCACGATTCAATTGCTCGAATGGCTGCTTGATCTCGTAATCCTCCAACTGCGTTGTCCAACCTTCAAGCGTTGCCTGATCCAGTTCCAACGGGTGTATAAGTCCCACTTGCGCATCCGAAGGCAGATCGACCTCATCTTCATCCACAGAATTGAAGGTGCCGTCCTCCATATAACGGAAGGTGCTGATCAGAGCGCCATCCTCATACGTTCCCCAGATCAGACCAACAGCAAATTTTTGCATGATTACATTTTGTACAAACAATGCTTTCCACTCATCGGCAGACCACAGACGTTGCTTGGACAATGACTCTTCCAGACGCTGCGCCTGAATGTTAACCATGGATTTGAGATCTTTTTTCAGCTGTGTGAAACGTGCCTTGGACTGCGCTGCCAATTCAGGATCATCTTTCTGTGCAGGAGCAGGCAGACTCTTCACGGATTTGCCCGTTTCTTCATTTAAGACAACGACTTGTAAGTCTCCATTGACCTTAACCAGGAAGGAACGCTCTCCGTAACTCAGCTGCATGGTTCCTTTTTCATCAAAACCAAGTGTGGTGACCAGCCGATCCTCCAGTTGTTCCGAGGTAAGTCCCATATTATCGGCTGCAAGTTGCAATGCTTCTTCTGCTGCACCTTTCACCTGACGGTTCTTCACGCCACGTTTGATCTTGTCAATCGCCATAAGAGCGGATGGATCTTTCAGATAAGCGAGCACTTTTACAGCATCTGCTGCAATCGCGCCACGACTGTTTTCTGTCCATTCCTTAATTTGCGGAGCCAGAATATTCACAATGTGAATATCGCCAAAGAGTGCTGATACATACATCACCCATTTCTCTTTTGCAGGAGCACCTTCCTGAATCCAGACCTGGAGCAGTTCACTTGCAAAACGAGCGAGCGATGCCTCACTTACGTAATCTCGTAATTCATTCAACCGTTCATTAGGACCGGATGTATGATCCAATGATTGGACCAAAGCATACTGTTTAATCCGGTCATCTAAAGGCTGATTGTCTTCAATACGTATCAGTGAAGGGAGATCTTTCAAGGACAACCAGCTCAGTCTCGACAACTTTTTGGCATCCGCCTGATCAGCGAGTGCAGCATGGGCATACTCTGGACTTAGATCTGCGGTATCTAGCAGAATTTGGATCAAGCTCTTCCAATCGTCGGACTTCTCTTTCTTCAAAAGTTCACCGTACAGTTCCTTGCTGTTTTCCAGACTGCGGATTGCAGTCAGAGCCATTTCTTTGATCGCCACTTTTTTCTCCGAGAGGTATATGAGCGTATACAAGTCCTGATCAGGAATTCGGTTGAATTCCGCTAACGCCACGCCGTTGGCCTTTTTGGAAGAATCCTGCAATCCGGCACGAATCGCTTCGGCCAATATTTTCTTCGATAACTCATCACGCTGTTCAAAGGTAATCTCCAGAATTAAAATGCGTGTATCTGTTGGCAGTTTCTTGTACTGTGTCAGTGCATAGTCCAGATTCTGCTGAATGATTCGGCGGTATTCGTCATGCGGCATCGATTTGTATCTGTAGTCGGTCATGCCATTAAGTGAGATCAGGCTGGTTAGCAATTTCTCACGTTGCACCTCAGGGTCTTGCCCGTAACGTTGAAGCAGTTGCTCTCCACTAAAAGCGTATGAATTGTACATGTCCGAGATAATATCCAGTGTCCAATCGGGATGAGTGGTCAGGATTGCGAACCTGCGCATCGCCTCCGAATCCAAGGGCAGAAAACTAATACTAATGAGGTTGTGAACACGCTTCTTATCCCGATTCAGTTGATTAAACAACCCGCGACTATTTGGGTCCTCCCAATATTCCTCCAGGGTGTTTTCCCCACTTAAGTATCTTGCAATCGCAAGTCCTTGACGTCCCCCGTCCAAAGGATGCCGAAGAGCGTTAAATACCGCTTGCTCCAGTGACCCCTCCGCATTAGGCAATGTCAATCCTTGATCCTCCATGAATTTCTGAATGCAGAGTTTGAGGAATGGCGGTTTGATAATCTCGTATGCTCGAATCGCTTGTTCAGGACGATTCGCGATCGCGGATTGTAACATGTTCCAAGATACCGTGTACGAATTAAGCTCGTCCCGCAACATTTCAACCAACTGATAAGGTTCATCCAGAGGCACAAGTCCAGCAAGTAGATCATTTGGACTCTTGGCTCTAGGGTCCATACTCAGCAAGTAACGGCGAACTTCAAGTGGATAAATCTCATGTAATTGATGTACTGTGTGAAGCAAAACATGCCCAATCTCACTATTTGTATCAAGGAACCGTTGTTTACCTCCACTAATGTTAATCAGGTACAACAAGGCACCACTCACAAGTACCATTGTTTGATGGAATACTGTGTTTGAACATTGCTCTTTTGAAGAGAAAGACGTATTGGGATACAGTTCAGCTATGAGCTGACTACGCTTCTCCTTGAGGAATTCATCCTTCAATTCTTGGGAAGATCCGTTATGCTTTCCTTGAATATTACTGACCACTACAGGTTCAATCAACGTATGTAACTCGTCCCGCAACTTATCTGCATCATTAGCCATTACATGTTGAAACAACACTGGTAACGATTGAACAGAAGATTGAACCTCTGCAAGATGAGAAGCCGTGTCACTGAGTCTTGAATATAATTGCAGCAGCATTAATGCATTAATTACATCCCGGTAATCCCCTTGACTGTCCGCTTTTTTGGAATCAAAAAGCCACTGGGCACGCTTTAATTTACTCTTTAATTCAGTCAAAATTTCGTTCTCGCCTGCAAACTGTTTGATTTTCTCCAACCGAGACAACAATCCATCCATGCGATCAGCGCTTTTGCTCTTCCCGCTTAATCCATAAGCTTCGGAGTCATTTCCCATACAGACAGTAAAGGCATCCGTTCTCCATGAATTTCTTTTGGAATAATTGGATTCCAGATATATCACAATAGCCCCGGCACGGTAAAAGATATCTCCGTCGTCTTTTTTGGCAAGCTTCATGAGCAGATCAATCGTTTGATACACATAATGACTCGAATTTCCCAACATATCCGGGAACTTGTCTGTCGTTCCCAAGACGTAATCAATAATTTCGGAGCTTCGATCTGTTTTTAATGAATACTCGTTTGAACAAGTTACTGCGAATTTCTCCACCAAAGTTTCAACTGCGCGGTCTGCGGTAAGCATTACACATTCCTCCTTGAATTTAAGTGATGATCTCGCCAATCCAATCCGCGAGTTCGTTAGGCGTAATTGCTGCTACATGTGCCCCCATATTGGTTAATGTCTGTGCGGCATGTTTGTTATAGACTGAATCCCCGTTAAAATCGAGCGCGGTGAGAACCAGTAGCTTGCATCCTGCATCGATAATATCTTTACAGGCTTTATACATTTGCGCTATCGGGTACCCTTCCTCCAGATCACTGACCAGAATAAAGATGGTTTTGCCTGGATTATCGATTAACGTCTCGCCATATCGCAACGCTTTCGTAATATGTGTCCCCCCACCGAGCTGTACATTCATGAGCACGTCTACGGGGTCTTCCAGTCTATCGCTCAGATCAACAACCTGCGTATCAAATATGAATAATTTCGTGCGAAGCGCATTCAAGCGGTAGAAGATGCTGGCCATCACCGAACTGTAGATGACTGAATCCAGCATACTGCCACTCTCGTCCACACCAATGATGATGTTCCACTTGTTATGGGGCTGGATATTCCCGTCGAAATATAGACGATCAATTACAAACCTGCGCTTGTTTTTATCGTAATTCTTCAAATTCTTGGTGATAGTTCGCTTGAAATTCAGATTGCGCAAAGATCGTACTGAACTCGAGGTATAGCGACTGCGCTTGCCCATGATACTCGCTCGGGTCTGAGATTCCAGCTTACTACGCAGCTCTTCAACCACGGTTCGCACGATATCCTTGGCGCTCTTTAACACCTCACCTTTCATCCGTCCTTTGAACTGCATAATGTTCTTGAGCAGATTCATGTTGGGTTCAAGGGATTCAAGCAACTTTTTGTCCGTTAACAATTCTGTCAGCCCATAACGATCAAGCGCCTGTTTTTCCAATATTTCGACCGTTGGTTTGGGGAATAGATCCCTGACCTTGTGCAGCCATTTCGGTACAGTCAGGTTAGACGCACCGCGTCCTCCCTCTTTTCGATAACCTTGTTCTTCACCGTATTCACGGTTATAGAGATACCCCAGAATCTCATCGATTTCCGTATATTGAAATTCAGCAGAAGTGTATTGGTCTGTATTACACAACCCTTCTTCCGCCGATTCACCGAGAACCAGACGCCATCGATTTAAAGTTTCAGCAGAATGTTGATCCCCTCGTTTGCTTCCATCCGGATTGGAACTTTCATTGATTTCTCCGGTTTCGTCCGTTGTCCGATTCGCTTCATTCATATTAGCTTCCATGCAGCAAACTCCTTTCGAAGCGCTTCATCCCACGTCTTGGACTGAATCAGCATCTGTTCATCGACCGCAGGCCTCAACATCTCCTCTGGTTCAACCTGATGCAGACTCGCCACCCGCTCCGCAATCAAGCCCGTCTCCATGGGTGTAAAGTAGGTGAATGCCAGCCTTAATTCCGGTACCATACTGATGAAGTCGTCGTAGGATAACTGTTCAATCAAATAATTCAACTCAGACAACAGCTGATCTTCATATAAAAAAGCGTCACGTGCTACAGTGAATACTCCCTGTAAAAAAAGTGCCGTTTGACGGGTCTGATCCGGTGTACCATGGATATACCCGCGAGCACGATCAACAATCTCATCCCTGGGCCTGTCACCGAGCCCTGAGGAAATAGCCACACACACACCCTCCAGCTGAGCCGGAAGCTGCTGATCCGACAGAAGCTCATTCAGATGTATTCGGAATGTCTCATCCTGAAAATACCCCTCTGATGACTCCGCGAGCATAGCTAACAGCTTCAATCCCTGAATAATGGCTTCATGTTCATCCGAATTGGCTCTGGAGAGCTGTAACAACTTGTCCACGGCGTTTCTATAAGCTTCGGATACCAGATCAGGGAGATGTTGCTCGTCAGATAATCCCAGCAACCTGCGGTGTTGATGAATTCGGTTCAAGATATGCAGACTGTTACATAAGGATAGAAAATTCCCGTCGGTTCTCAGCGCCGAGCGCACCTGTTCATAGAGTTTCATCGCTGTGTCTTGAAGCCCCATGAGCAACGCTTGAAGCATGAGTCGGGCAAGTTCACCGCTATGATGATCCGGTATTTCTTGCATCTGTTCTTCCATTTTGCGTGTGGCTGCTCCAGCAAGTGTTCCGCCATAGAGAGAGTTTTCTATCAATCTGGCTTCAATACGGGATGAGTACATATAAACCCAGGTTTCGCGAACAAGATTCATATCACGCTCTGCGATCCAGTCCGGCCCCGATTGCCGTTTCGCAAATTCCGGAACCAGATAGGTGATGCATTGAATCAATTGGCTTATCTGACGATGCTCCGGTTTCGCATACAGATCCAGCACTTTCTTGTGTTGACCTGTTGTACGAATCTGCAGTTTGTACTCTGTACAACGCGCCTTGAAGTCCTCCACGATGGGAATACTGAATGAATTGGGAGCCACGCTTCCAATGACGTCTCCAGTCAATAACTGCTGCAGCTCTTGCAGCGGTTTATCGGTCGCCAAGGTAAGCTCCCCCTTCACAAAGGAAGAGAGTGCTGCATCCATCAACTCATAGACGCCGCCTTCCCTTTTACCCCGAAGCCCGGCAAGACCTTGAATCATGCTGTACGCCTCAATCGCATCACTCGTTGATACATGTTCGTGACCATCCCGTAATTGGCGCATCAGCCGGGATAACAAGTCCAGAGCCGTTAGATTATACGGTGTACTCTTTTTGCGAAGCAGCTGGTTCCAGATCTGATCATAATAATTCACATAAGGCATGCCGCTCGCATATCCATTGAGCCGATCCGCCTCAGCAAAGGTATAGACCATCGGGTACATTTGTTGGTGAACCGTATCTGGATTAACCGCACTTTGTTGAGACGTTCCTGGTTTACCTTGTCCATCCAAACGTTGGTCTGTATGTCGTTTATTCATTTCTGGCTGTTCCAATTCCGATTCATGTTTCTCTGACATCAACAGTCCATACGTATGAAACCCACCGGTAATGACAAGCACACGGTCATGCTCCTGCACCGCTTGTTGAATATGTTGTTTCATATGTGCTTCTCTTGCCAGATCACCTGAAGACTGTAATCGTTCCGTGGAATAGCACATTCGGGATAAAGTACAATACGTGAATACATCCTGCACGAATGCCTGAGTGGATTTTTCCAGACCACCAATTTCAAACACCTTTTCCCACAATTCATCAAAACTGCGACAGTTTGTTTTTTGGCATAATCGGTTAATGAAATCAGACCCCGCAAGCAAGGTTTCGTCCTGAATAGAGATCTCCTTTTGTTCTGTCTGGCCGGATTTGGATGCACGATTGGAGAAGTGTTGATAGTCCAAATCAATAAACTTCGCTGGAATGTCCAGCCGTTTTGCTTCTTTCAAAGCTACATATTCAGGCGAATACCGAAGCATCGGATAATAGCAGGCTTCTCTCTCTAGTTCACTCTCATAGGTATAGTACAGACTGACAGGAGGTATCGTTGCCTCATCACTCAGCACTGAAATTAATGGATTACCGCTCTCCGGTCCTTCGATCAGAATGATATCCGGCTTGTACTCCCCAATTAATCGTAACAAGTGATACGAACATGCAGGGCTATGGTGTCGTATTGGATAATAGACCGTAGGATTACTTAGGTTATACACCTGGGATTCGAACAAGGATTGTAACTGATCAACATCAGGGTCCAGAACTGCTGTTAACCGATCCATTTTCTCTCCTCATAATAGTCCTTCCACATTCCCTCTTCTCTGGAACGCTCTTTTACGACCTTGGAGAAGTAGGTTTTGAGAATGGACAGATCCTTGTCGTTTTCCTTTGCAATGGTCCCTAGCATATTCTGCACCAACCGATCCAGCCCAATAGCTTTATCTTCGTAATAATAGGAAGTCATCGCACTCTGAACATAGACAGACACCGCTTCCGCCGTACTCATGGATGCTTGAGGGGTATCGAGCTTGTATCCTTCCCGTGTCATGCCGGTGCGCAGTTCCATGAATGTTGTAGCCAGCAATTCAACCACATCCGGGTTAATTTCAATATCAATTCCACTATGTAACAACAGGCTTCGTGCCTGGGATTCAATGATTTTAGCTTCCATCTTTACGTTATGAATGGGCTTGATTGTTTCAAAATTGAAGCGACGTTTCAATGCACCGCTCATTTCGTTAACACCTTTATCCCGAATATTGGCTGTAGCAATGACGTTAAATCCCGGTTGGGCAAACAGTACACCACCATCCAGTTCAGGAATGCTCATGACCTTGTCACTGAGAATACTGATCAGACTATCCTGCGCTTCAGCCGGACAACGTGTAATCTCTTCAAAACGGGTAAGAATACCTTTCTTCATGCCGTTATATAACGGTGATGGCACAAGTGCCGCTTCCGAAGGGCCTTTATCAAGCAACATGGCGTAATTCCAGGAATACTTGATCATATCCTCTGTTGTGCCTGCTGTACCTTGAATCGTGTTTAGACTGGTACCGGAGATCGCTGCGGTCAGCAGTTCGCTAAGCATGGTCTTGGCTGTCCCGGGTTCTCCCACGAGCATTAATCCTCGATTGCCTGCCAGAGTAACCACTGCCCGTTCAATTAACACGTCATTGCCATAGAATTTGCGGGTAATCGGGATCTCTTCTCCATTTAATAACGCGGGCTTATCCCTGCCAATAATAAAATCGCGCACATAGGCGGGAGATAACAGCCAGTTCGGGGGACGTTTCCCCTGATCTTCCTCTCGCAGCGCGCGTAATTCAACCTCGTATAATGTCTCGGCGGGTGGTTTAAGCATCTCCATCGTCAAGGTGTCTCCTCTCACATAAACAGATCGTATGTTCTTATTCCTATCATTTTATCACAGCACTCCAGCAACTACCCTGTAAAACGATAAAAATGGTTGAAACGTCCTTCTTATCAGCACTCTTCCTAAGTCCATGGACATAGCCTCTAGCGCAAATATGAAGGTGAAACATCCTTACAACCGTGCCAACACACTGGTTTCGGATCCGAATCAGCATGCTTATTACCCATGTATACGCATTGTAGGTCATATGACCTTAGGATTCATTAAACTTTCGATCATGTGTTTCAACCAAATGAAGCCGATTATTACAAAGAAGACACAGGCCATCAGCAGCCTGTGTCTTCTTATATGTCCAAATTTCACCCAACATCTATGAATTTTGATCGAAACGAACCAATCTCTCAGAATTCCCTACTTACATTCTACGCCCGCATGAAGCGGAATACAGCTCGTACCACTCATAACGGGTAAGCTCAATATTTGTTGCATCACGACAGGCCAGAATACGTTCTGGTCGAATCGAACCAATGACAGGTTGAATCCCTGCTGGATGCTTCATTAACCAAGCCAGTACAATAGACTCCGGTGTAACTCCACGCTCCTTAGCCATTCGATCAACCAATTGAGCCGTATGCTCAATCTCAGCCCGCTGTCCCTCAACTACCCTGCCAGTAAATCGCCCTTGAGCAAGGGGACCCCAAGCTTGCAGTTGAATATGCTCTGCCTGACAATATTCCATCGTGCCATAGGGAAACACGTTGTCTCTGGCTTGAGGACGATTTACCGTCACACCAGCCTCTACGAATCCGATTTTGTCCAGACTCATCTCCAGCTGGTTCACAATCAGAGGTACTTTACTATGAAGCTGAAGAAGACGAATCTGTTCAGAACCCATGTTGGACACACCAAAATGGCGCACTTTACCGGAATGATGCAGCTCAGCCAGTGCTTCTCCAATCTCTTGCGGATGGGCAAGTGGATCAGGACGATGTAACAGCAAAATATCCAGATAATCGATTCCGAGCCGTTCCAGGATACCGTCCACACTCGCCAGGATATGTGCACCTGAGGTGTCATAACGCTGTGGCCCTTCATCATCACCCACAAGACGTATACCACACTTCGACTGTATAATGATCTGTTCACGCAAACCGGGAGTTTCCGATAAAACTCGTCCCAAGACATGCTCTGCCTTACCACGTGTGTAAATATCCGCTAGGTCAAAGTGATTAATGCCTATTTCGATAGCTGCTTCTACAGCTCGATGACCTTCTACGACAAGATCTGAAGTAATGGGGAGCCCATCCCATTCACCCCCAAACCGCATACAGCCAAGAACCATTCGACTTGCCGGAATCTGGTGGTGATGCAAAGGAAGTTGTGCGTAAGACATGTCAGCGTTCACCTCATTTTCATTTTTACCAAGCATAATAACCGATTCTCTCTACCATGTCTTCTTCCATCTTCCTCTATTTTCCTGCTCTATCATCCATATGAAGAAAAAACAAGGTTTCAAAAGCTTGTGTATTGAATATATAGAGGGTGCAGGTATTATGCAGGAATATGAGAGGAGATGCTGCATTTGAATCCGAATGAATCCAACGAGTCCTCAAAGCCAGCGTTTTTCACGAAAGAATTCACGCATAACCCTTACCCGGTATATGAAATGTTAAGAAAAGAGGAGCCTGTTTTCAGACTCATGTTTCCTCACGGGGAATTCGGCTGGATTATTACGCGATACGAGGATGCAGTCCGGATCCTGAAAGATCCTCGCTTCAGCAAAGATATGGTCCGACGTTACGGCGCTGACAATCAAAGCATCTTCTCCAATAATATGTTGTTCTCCGATCCGCCGGATCATAAACGTCTTCGGGGACTTGTGCAGAAAGCATTCACACCCAAACTGGTCGCAGACATGCGGAGCCATATTCAGGACATTGCTGATGAACTGCTGGACAACCTCCCGTCACAGGAAAAAATGAATCTGATCGATGACTTTGCCTTCCCGCTGCCCATCATTGTCATTAGTGAAATTCTGGGAGTCCCTCTTGAGGATCGTGACAAATTCCGCATCTGGTCCAATACGATAATTGATGCTTCCATAGCCGAGAGCGCCGAGCTGTTTGAGCAGCATGCCAGAGAGTTTACGGATTACCTGACGGCCTGGTTTGCGAAAGTTCGCCAAGATCCCGGCACTGATCTGATCAGCCAGCTCGTCATTGCGGAAGAATCCGGGCAGCAGTTAACTGAACGAGAACTGCTTGGCGTTGTCTCCTTATTAATTATTGCCGGTCATGAAACAACCGTGAATCTGATTGGAAATGGGATTCTCGCCCTGCTGGAGCATCCGGAGCAACGCGAACTGCTCATCAACCAGCCCGAGCTTATTCACAATGCCATTGAAGAGATGCTTCGCTATAATGGACCGGTGGAGTTCAGCACATCCCGCTGGGCTCTGGAAGATATTGAATTCCGTGGACAACGTATCGCTCAAGGTGATCTTGTCATTGTTGCGCTTGATTCCGCCAACCGGGACGAACAGCAGTTTAAGGATGCTGATATTTTCGATATCACACGCGAGAAGAGTTCGCATCTGGCTTTTGGCAAAGGCATTCATCTCTGCCTTGGAGCACCGCTTGCTCGTCTGGAAGGTGAGATTGCAGTCAGCACACTTCTGAATCGTTTTCCAAATATACAGCTTCAGGCAGATGTGAATGAACTGGAATGGAGACCAGGTATGAATGTTCGTGGTGTCAAGGAAATCCCGGTTCAACTAAAATAATGGCTAAATATGAATAAATGAAAGTGAGGCACATTACATCATGGAAATGAACACCTTGGTATGGATCGTTTTGCTGCTTCTGATCTTTGTGTTACTGGTCAGAGTCACCAGCCTGCAACGCAAATTAAATGAATTGAAAAGAGATGTCGAGCGTCTGGAGAACGGTTCAACCGGCAGCGTCCGATCCGACTTCAATTACACCTTGTCGCCGAAGGAAGCACCTCCTTCCCATACAAGCCAACCAGCCCAAACGGATCTGGATCAGGAACTGCTTACACTTATACAACAAGGGAAAAAAATTATGGCGATCAAACGACTGCGTGAAGCCAGAGGTCTTTCGTTGAAGGAAGCCAAAGACTATGTTGATTCTCTGGATCGGTAATATACAACTCACATAACTCTCGGGGGAAGTTACTCCAGACTTTCGGCTGTTAACACAGACGCAGTAGAAAGTATGGAATCTTCGTCCGAGAGTTTACTTTTCAAACAACATATGCTACTGTTATTTCTATATTACTAGAAATAAGAAATAAAGACGAAAGGACCGATCATTATGCAATCAAACTCAAATGAGATTGAACAAGTTGTCAAAATTCATAAAGCGCTGGGCGAACAAACACGCTACAAAATCATTCAGATTTTATCGGGCGAAAGCAACCTGTGTCCTGCCGATCTGGAGAGCCGCCTTGTTACGGTTGCCCTATCGACTCTGTCTCATCACCTGAAACAGCTGTCCGATTGTGGTCTGCTTACATCGCAAAAGAAAGGTACGTATATCTACTACAGCCTGAACACGGAGACCGCACAAAAGTTTGTTCCCTATCTGCTAAATAAATAAAAAAATTTGAGTCATATTTCTATATAATTAGAAATATTGAAACAATGTACAATATTTATTAGTAGAACTAGGTCACCTAAGTTAACGCTTATGCCATTATTCATTATCTAAGTTGTAGCATTACCATTCGCGCAGATGGGTTGCATTCAGAGCATTCATGTCTTGTTCTATCGTCTTTATTTCTATATTTCTAAAAATATAATAATAATCAGAAAGAGGTTATGTTTCCATGTCTTCTACGCTCAAAATCTATGTTCTTGCCTTGGTCAGTTTCCTTGTGGGAACGTCCGAATATGTCATTGCCGGCATTTTGGATCGCATTGCAGATACCATGAATATCTCTTTAATCGCTGCCGGACAGCTCATTACGATTTTTTCACTTGTATATGCGCTAGGTACACCTGTCATTATTGCATCGACTTCACGCTGGGACCGTCGCAAGCTGTTGTTATACTTCCTCGGTCTATTCGTTGTGGCTAATGTTCTTGCTTACCTGTTGCCGGGTTATGGACTGTTCGTCGCAGCACGAGTGTTGATGGCTTTAGGCGCGGGTGTTGTTGTTATCACGGCATTAACGGTTGCTTCCCAAATAGCGGCGGAGGGCAAACAAGCTAGTGCAATCGCCACAGTAATCACTGGATTTACGGCTTCTTTGATTGTTGGCGTTCCGCTCGGAAGGCTTGTGGCTGCATCTTGGGATTGTTGGCGTTCCGCTCGGAAGGCTTGTGGCTGCATCTTGGGATTGGAAGCTTGTTTTTGCCGGTATCGCTGTTCTTGGCGTTCTCGCCATGCTGGTAATTGCGGCCGCCATTCCGCCTTCCAAAGCAGAAGCGCCTGTTCCGCTGAAGAAACAACTGTCTTTGCTCAAACAGCCACGAATTGTTTTGGCACTGCTGGTGACATTTTTCTGGTTAGGTGGTTATTCCATTGCCTACACGTACATTTCACCTTACCTTGTATCCGTTTCAGGAATGAGCGAAGCACTACTCAGTTCAGCTTTACTCGCATTTGGCATAGCAAGTCTGATCGGTTCAAAAGTTGGAGGGTTCAGTGCTGACCGATTGGGTGTCAAACGAACGCTGATCACAGGCATGACATTGCATATCGTAAGTCTGGTCCTGTTGAATATAACAGCAAGCTCTCATCTCGCTGTCTTCCTTGTTCTGATTTTGTGGTCTTTTGCCGCCTGGTCTTCGGGTCCAACTCAGCAATATAACCTGGTCACCATGGCTCCGGAATCCTCTGGCATTATGCTAAGTCTGAATAGTTCGGTTATGCAATTAGCCATGGCTGCCGGCGCAGGTATTGGCGGAATCGCGGTCAGCAGCGTTTCATTATCATCCATTACCTGGATTGGCGCTGTCGGGGTTGCTGTTGCCGTCATCATCGTTATAGGCTCGTATCGTTCAGGATCTGCGAAAAGTACACACACCGATACATCTCACAACGCTGCCTGATATGAGTTCGTAGTATAAAAGACAAACCAAAAAGAGAGGCACTGTATGCAAACAGTGGCCTCTCTTTAACCATTTTAACGGCTATTCTATTACCGATAAGCAGAACTCTTATTGGGCCGTAACTGCACCATCGATCGGATATACTGCACCATTGATATAAGGCGCTTCATCTCCAAGCAGGAAGGAAACCAAGTTCGCGATCTCTTCCGGTCTGCCCAGACGTCCGGATGGAATGCTGTCAACAGTTGCCTTGAACACTTCAGGATTGTCTTTACCGAACTGAATGACCATCGGTGTCTCAATTGTACCTGGTGCAATCGCATTTACACGAATGTTGTCCTTGCCATATTCAATCGCAGCTGTGCGGGTCAAGCCCACTACGCCATGTTTGGTTGCTGCGTATGGTGCAACTGCGGGTACACCAACAATACCGGCTGTGGAGGCCGTGTTCAGAATGGAACCCCCACCTGTTTTGAGCATTTCAGTAATTACATACTTCAACCCGTAGAATACACTTCTCAGGTTAATATCAATAATCTGGTCAAACTGCTCAATCGTATGTTCAATCAGCTTAATACCAGGACCTGCAATACCTGCATTATTAAAGAACATGTCGATTCGTCCGAACTCTTCGACTGTTTTTTTCACATAATTCTCAACTTCAGGTGCTTTACTTACATCTGCTTGTACAAAAATAGCTTTACTTCCCAGCTTCTCAATCTGCTTAACCGTTTCAAGACCTGTCTCTTCGACAAGATCCACAACGACAATGGATGCACCCTTCTCAGCCAGCTTCAATGCTGCTGCTTGGCCCAATCCACTTCCTGCTCCAGTAATAATGGCTACTTTTCCTGCGTGACTCATGTTGATCTCCTCCATGTATGTGTGTCATCTTGTGATTGGATCGATGAATACGATATGAAACGTACTTACATGCAATGATGCAATATGTAGGTCAAAAATGGCATAAAACCTTCCTGACTTTACCTATTCTAATAGACTTTCGATATAAAAACAAATCATATAATATGTATTCATACTATATCACTTGTCACATATTCAGCATTTTTATTGAAGGAGCATACAACTATAACGTCTTGTTGCATGCTCCTCTTTTACATATACAATACTTTTTAAGTCAGTATCTCTACAACTTCAAACGGTGCATATCCGCTTTTTGAAACACTTTAACGCAGCAAATTCGTTTTTGCCAATTCAATAATTTCGTCCCCTCGTCCGTTGAGCACGGCTTTCATCATCCATAAGGTGAATCCTTCCGCCTGTTTGAACTCAATCTTCGGAGGTAAGGACAATTCCTGACGATTCACCACCACGTCAATCAACACAGGACCTTCATGCTGAAGCGCACGCTGTACAGCTCCTTCGAGTTCATCCGGATCCTCAACCCGAATACCTTCCATGCCCATGGCTTGAGCAACCATCGCAAAGTTGGGATTGACAAGCTCTGTTCCCGATTCCAGGAATCCGGCAGCTTTCATCTCCAGCTCAACAAAACCGAGTGCTCCATTATTAAACACCACAACTTTAATCGGCAGATTATGCTGTTTCAATGTCAACAGATCACCCATCAGCATCGTAATACCGCCATCACCCGACAAAGAGATGACTTGTCTGCCCGGATCAGCGACCTGAGCACCAATGGCCTGTGGCAAAGCGTTTGCCATCGTACCATGACTGAATGAACCGAGCAGTCTGCGATTACGAGACATCTCGATATAACGGGCCGCCCATACTGTCGGAGTACCGACATCACAGGTGAAGATAGCATTTTCAGCTGCGGCATCACTAATGACCTTGGTCAGGTACTGCGGATGAATGGGCTTTTTACCCGGTTTTCCAACGGCCAGCTCGTCCAGATCTTTGCGTACTTTCACATAACGATCCACACTTTTACGCAGATGTTTGTCACTGTGTTCTTCTGTTAGATAAGGAAGTAAAGTTTCAATGGTCGCTTTCACATCCCCACATACGCCGTAATCCAGCTTCGTGCGCCGACCCAGATGGGAAGATTGAATGTCGACCTGAAGGACTTTTGCATCTTCGGGATAGAATTGACGATATGGGAAATCCGTTCCCAGCATTAATAATACATCACAGTCCATCATGGCATGATAACCGGATGAATACCCAATTAGACCCGTAAGACCCACGGAATAGGGGTTGTCATACTCCAAATATTCCTTGCCTCGTAGTGCAATAACCATCGGGGATTTCAAGCGATCACAGAGCTGCATAAGGGGTTCCCGAGCGCCCGCGCAGCCTGCACCGCACAACAACGTAATTTTTTTGCCTTGATTCAGATACTCCGCCAGTTTCACGAGTTCCGGCTCAGAAGGATGTACCACGGGGTTGGTTGCGTGATACACATGCTCAGGTACAGGAAGATCCGCTGCTTCAAGTCCTGCTACATCCCCCGGCAATACAACGACGGACACACCCGAACGTGCAACTGCTGTCTGAATGGCCATCGTCAGAGAACGCGGCATCTGTTTGGCTGTTGTAATGACTTCACAATAATGACTACATTCCTGAAACAGATACTCCGGATGGGTCGCCTGAAAATATTCACTGCCAATCTCGTCACTTGGGATATGTGCAGCGATAGCGAGTACAGGAACACGATTGCGGTGACAGTCATACAGACCATTAATCAGATGCATATTACCAGGACCACTGCTACCTGCGCAGACAGCGATACTTCCACTGACCTCAGCGTCCGCCCCAGCAGCAAATGCAGCTACTTCTTCATGTCGTACATGAATCCATTCAATCTTCCCAGAACGACGAATGGAGTCGAGTACCGCATTCAAGGAGTCTCCAACAATGCCATATATACGTTTGATGCCAGCGTTCAATAAGGATTCAACCAGAACGTCCGCGACTGTTTTTTTCATAAGTGATGGGTCTCCTTTAATTGCTCATTTTGATTATGTTTCCACTCGGTTAATATACCTATTCTTATACCCCAATCTTTCGAAAACCGAACCAACTCAATATGTATGTCTGGATATATGAAACAAAACCAGCCCCTTAAACCTTTATTCCAGCTATAGCAAAATGCCAAAAAATCCGCTTGTCGAATGACAAACGGATTACGGTTAAACTCAGTTAATTCATTTTTATGTGAAATCCCCGAATTCAATCAGACACTAGATAGCAGGCATCACATTGCCACCACTAACCGGGATATAGGCACCTGTGATAAATGAGGACAGGTCCGAAGCGAGAAAAGCTACCGCATTGGCGATTTCCTGATCTTCACCCCTGCGCTTCAGCGGCACGGTACGCGTATATGCCTCATCATGTCCAGGCTCACTGGACCGATCACGTTCACTAATTGTCCATCCAGGTGCAACCTGGTTTACGGTAATCTGATACTCACCAACCTCCTTGGCAAGTACGCGATATACACCGTCCATTCCACGCTTACCAGCGGTGTAGGCCGATTGATGAGCGAAATTTTGCATCGCACATTCTGTATTGATACCAATGAAGCGACCGGCTCTGACGTTTTGCATATGCGGTATGAAAGCTTTGGCAAGATACACACTTTGCATGACACAGGATTCAAACTGGCTCAAGTAATCTTCAGGAGACTGTTCCAACACCGTTGTCCATTCATATTGAATGACCGCATTGGCAACAACGATATCCACTCCGCCGAGGACAGACTGAATCTCATCACGCATCCGAAATGCTGTATCCCGCTTTGTAATATCTCCCTGTACAATAACAGCCTGACGACCGAGTGCTTCAATCTCACCTTGAAGCTCCCGAGCCTTGGTATCATTATTTATGTAATGTAGAGCCAGATTGGCGCCACAGGCTGCCAACGTGCGGGCGATGACTCTCCCCAGCTGTCCGGTTGCGCCTGTAACCAGAGCCGTTTTTCCTGAGAGATCCAATTGCATAACAGCGAAAACCTCCTTGAATCCATTTGGTCGAAAACGATTTCGGAAATATGTTACTTTTGTTCATTAATTACGCATTATTCAGAGAGATATACAGCATTGTTCAATGCTGTATATGGTAGTTCAACTTTTTCCCTATATGTGGAGACTATTAATTATGATGTTGAATGAGATCAATTTCCTGGAAGCGACTGACTTCCTTTTCCCAACGCTCTTCTACATATTGACGGTGAACCGGGTGATTGTTATATGCATCATACGCAGCCTGATCCACAAAGACCATCGAGAAACTGTAGTCAAACTCATTCTTCTCACTTACCTGTTTCAGAACCTGAAATTGCTCTACCCCAGGAATGACAGCCAGTGCATCTGAACTTTCCTTCAAAAAGGCTTCGGCCTCCGGTGTATCTTTACCCGCGTAAAGTGTAAACGTTACCATATGTGTGATGCTGCTCATCTCTATTTCCTCCTCCAATATGTTCGTACTCGTTTCCTAGTGTACATCCGAATGTGTTGTAAGCGCAATAATTGGTTGAATTAATTTTTAATGTACACAAAAAAACCTCAGGACAAATCCCGAGGTTTTTTTGTAATGTATGGACAAACTTATTTGGTGATGTTGTATTTACGGTTAAATTTATCAACACGGCCACCGATATCCACGTTTCTTTGTTTACCAGTGAAGAACGGGTGGGATGCGGAACTAGTGTCCACACGGATTACTGGGTAAGAGTTACCGTCTTCCCATTCCATAGTTTCGTTAGAGAACTTCGTGGAAGAACTCAGGAATTTGAAATCAGCACTTGCATCGTAAAAAATTACGAGTTGTGTCTTTGGATGGATGTCAACTTTTGGCATAATCTATTTACACTCCTTTAATATGGGTACTTCTTTAGAATCAAACTACATTTTATTATACTCTTTTTTTGGACAAAGTACCAGCAGGTTTTGAGGAATAGCTAAAAAAAATATGATATCTGTGATTTTGCACCTAATCAGGTGTCACGCCGTCCCTTTCTCCAGTACATTCAACATGTACTCCAAAGCCTCCAGTTCATCCCTGCCTCTTGTCTGTAATCTGACAACACTACCATATCGAATGGGTAGTAACGCCATTCCAAGCAGGCTTTTGACATCTACACGATGCTCATGCTCAGACTCCATATACGACAAAATAATATCCGAGGAAAAACGCGACGCTTGAGAAGATACCGACATCAAATCATCCCGATGAAAATCAGCGTGTATCATAAATTCATGTACTCTCACAACCTTCAGTTCCTTTCGCTAAGTACTTATTCACCAATATGGTGTGTATCCATTTATATATTAAAATCTTCATGAATTATACCATGTTATGGGAGCTTGACCCATACTTTTTTGCAAAAAAAACAAAAAAAGAGTCCTGAACCGCAGGACTCTTCCAGGTTGTTCTTACATACCATTCGGATATACCATGACCTTCAGACTGCCGCTTTTATTGTGTAATGCACGCTCCATCGCTTGCTGTGTCTCTTCGAGTGAATAACGATCTGTAATCAGGGACATCACGTCATGCTGGCCGGAGCTCAGAAATTCAATTCCTGCCGGATAAGTATTGGCATAACGGAATATGCCATAGATATCAACTTCATTGTCCGCAATAAATGGAACATTGAGTGCGATCTCGTCCTGTGCAGGCAGGCCCACAATCGCAAGTTTGCCTCCACGTCGAAGTGAATACAGAGCAGATTGTAACGCCTTTGGATTCCCCGCTGTTTCCCATGCGGTATCAACACCCACACCACCTGTTAACTCGCGAATCACAGCCAGCGCATCTTCATTCCGCACATTAATGGTATGAGTGGCACCCATGCGGCGAGCTGCTTCCAGCCTAACTTCCTCCAGATCCGTTACAATGATCTTCTCTACACCGAAAGATTTGGCAGCAGCCACAGCCATGAGTCCAACGGGACCCATACCCATAATCGCCAGGGTTGTACCCGGAGCCAACTTGCTGCGGCGTGCAGCGTGAATACCAACAGAGAATGGCTCGTTCATAGCTGCTTCCTCATAAGACAGATGATCCGGGATCGGGAATACCATATCTTCACGTATCACCATGTACTGTACAAATGCCCCATCCACCGGAGGGGTCGCTAGAAATTGTACATCCGGACACAGGTTATAACGACCTTCCTTGCATGCCGAGCAACGTCCGCAAGTCACCCCAGGCTCAATAGCAACTCGATCCCCTGTTTTCAGACGGGATACGTTCGAGCCAACAGCAGCAATGATCCCCGCACACTCATGACCCAGAATGATCGGTTTCTCCACCACAAATCTGCCAATGCGCCCATGTTCAAAATAATGCACATCCGAGCCACATACCCCGACAGCCATTACCTGGATTAACACCTCATCCGCTGCCGGTTGCGGGACGGGTTGTTCCTCAATAATAATGTGTCCTGGCTCTGTCATGATAGCAGCTTTCATGGTCTCGGGCAGTTGATGTTGTCCCATACGGTTCTCCTCCTCATGTATGTCCATGCTGTCTATTGTACATCAAAGAAAACAAGGTATCTTCTTACTTCCTTCCTAATTACCAAGTTCATCTGCATCCGCAATTCCACTCAATAGATAGTTCGACCTTGTTCATCCGCTATGCCGCTCTTGCGATAGAAGTACGTATTGATCATGTCCCGCCATTCCTTGGCATGTTCGGCCTGATTGTCCTGTAATGAAGCAACTTTGCTGAAAATGACTGGGTCGATTTTACCCTCCAGCCCTCTCCATGTCTCGGCTAACGCCTCTGCCTGCGCAACACCTTCAAAGTGTGTATCATAAATATGCTGAATGACCGTTTTACCCGAATGCAGAACATGGGTGTATGGCACGTGATGGAAAAATAAGATCAGCTCATCCGGACAGGTGTCTACGGACTCATAACGATCAGCATTCTCAGGGTGATACTGTGACGTGTATCCTGTACCGCTGTTCACGGTTCGATCTACACCAATGCCATGACAATCGGCAAAGTGATACGTTCCCCATTTGGAATACTCGTATCCATCTACATTCGGCCCGTAATGATGTTCCGGGTTAACCATCCAGCCCACACCGAGAGGCGCCGTATAATTCTCATAGATATCTAGTGAAGTCAAAAGCATGCCCGTAACTTGCCGCACAACTTCGTCTTCATGTCCAAAAGTGAGTCTCACCCACTCATCGGCAATCTCTTCCGCGGACAGCTCCGGGTTCCACGCAAGTCTTCCATATCCATATAGATTCGCCTGCGCGAGTGGATGTCCTGTCCAACAGGCATCTGCACCAATATTGGATACTGCGGCGAAGCCACTGTATGGTCGTTTATACAGAGAACCGTCCGCGATTCGCTTGATCTCTGAACCTTCGCCTTTGGCGTATGTGTCAAAGTCCAATACTTCTTTCCACTGGGGAACCAGATAACAGAGATGACGTTGTTGCCCCGTATACTCCTGTGTGATCTGAAATTCAATCACCTGATTTGTATTTTCCATGGCGCCGAACAGCGGGGATACTGCCTCTCTCACCTGAAAGTCCATCGGCCCGTTTTTGATTTGCAAAATGACATTTTCGGCAAAACGCCCGTCCAGCGGCTTAAAGTGGTCATAGGCTGCACGTGCACGGTCAGTGGAACGATCCCGCCAGTCCTGCTTGCAGTTATAGACAAAGCAACGCCAGATGACCAATCCACCGAATGGCCGAAGGGCTTCAGCCAGCATGTTCGCACCATCGGCATGATCACGGTTATACGTGAACGGTCCCGGACGATTCTCGGAGTCTGCCTTGATCAGGTAACCGCCAAAATCCGGAATCGCTGCGTACACCTTGGCCGTTTGAATGTTCCACCATTCCCGTACCTGCGCATCCAGCGGATCAGCCGTACGTAATCCACCAATCTCAATTGGACTTGCGTAGTTGGCGCTAAGGAACAGTCGAATACCATACGCTCTGAATTCAGCGGCAACCTTCGCCACATCACTAAGATAACGTTCCGTCAGAAACAGACTCTCACGGCGGTGTACATTGACGTTGTTGATCGATATGGCATTGATTCCCGTGGAAGCGAGCAAACGTGCGTAATCCCGGATGCGTCCCAAGTCCAGCGTGAATTCCCCGTTATCATAGAAAATGGATTCTCCTGCGTACCCACGCTCAATGCTGCCGTCCACGTTATCCCACTGATTAATCATCCGTAGCGCATTGGTTGGCTGCTCTGTAATGAAGCTCCACTTACTCACAGCGTCATCCGCCTTACTTGCAATTCCTTGATCCATTGTCAGTTCCCGAAGCAGATGGAATGCACCATACAACACACCTTGAGGAGTCTCTGAACCAATGACCAGTACACCCTCGGTCTCGTTCTCACGAATGATGTACCCTTCTCCTTGAACAGTTGAACGCTCTGTCTCACTGAACGACCCAGCCACGGAATCGCTCCCTGTCCAAGTGCCGATTCGTATTGCGGGAGCGGAAGCGAGATTGTCCCGTTCATTTTCCTGAGCATCAGACAGATGACTGACCGACGGTTTCACGCCATATAACCTCTCCAGTCCCCGTGAAAGTTCGGTCAGAGCTGTTGTGATCACTCCATGGTTCTCTTCCGCCAGTATAAGTTTGCTCCATGCAGGAGCCGTCTTTTTGGTAAACTCATTCGCTCTTGGCAATTCAGAGTGATACCCCAGCCACGCATCGTACTGTGGACCCGACAAAGCAGATTGAACGACGGATTGGCTCATTGTACCGCCTCCTTGCTGGCATAGATCTGCCCAAGGTGATTCCCTTTTCCTTCGAGTAGCCATAGGATCGACGTTACACCACGCGGATAGTACTTGCTGCCAACTGCCACACCAGACAGGATCTGATCACTCCAGCACCAGTAGGATTCCTCCGGATGCAGCAGCCAGTTGACATGAGCCGCGTCTGCAGCCTTGCCTGTCTCATTCCATTCCACACCCAGCAGCTCTCTAGCGATAAACTGGGACAAATAGATTTTGCTCAGCCACGAGTTATTGCTTGTTGAGGACAGTTTCCAGCCTCCATCTTCGAACAGACATGTTCCCGGTACAAGAACCGTCTTCAGATGAGTTTGGAGTGCTTTCAGATAAGGTCCAAAGCGACCATTGACATCCAGTGCTGCTTCACAGCCTGTAAAGTACGGGAACACCAAACCTTCAATCGCCGGAATGATTCGAGAATCATTATTTTCTGCAATAACAGCTGGAATGTAGCCGCCATCAGTCAACTGTGCAGCAATACTGGCAGCGCAGCGATCCGCTTGAAGCCCTGCTTGATGGGACAGATCGGCCAACTTCTCAGTTGCGAACAGCTTCTCCAATGCAACATAGACCGCCCAACATTTACCCGCCAGATAGATATTATTGCGAGACTGACCAAGTGACACATCCAGGCTGTCGTAAGTTGTAATTTCCGCTCCACCTTGGGTACGGCTGCTATCCAGACCCATCAGACCGTTACGCTGCTCTGCGTCGGGATGGTCCCGATTAAGCATGCTTTCGAAGCAATCTTGGATAACAGGCAAGATGTTTTTCACAAAAGCTTGATCCTGTGTCTGTTCAATGTATACTGTCGCGCAGCAGAGCCAGTTCACCAGCTCCTCGTGGCTCATCTGTGAGAAACAGTCGTCAATGCCAACCAGCTCATATGCCGAGTGTCCAGGGCGTGAGAACACATTGGCAACACCAATATCATGGGTAAAGGTGATTCCGCCCGGATATAACTTCTCTTCCCCCGGGAAACGAACCTGATCCGTATAACTGTATCGTTTCACAAACCACTCCAGCTCATTACGCACCGTCCATGGATTCAAGGCAAGCTCGAAGTACAACTGATCAGCCGTCAGATCAAGTGTGTTCATCATCCGATACTCCCCTTCGTTCACCACCCAGAGTGGCTCACCATCGGCATCCAGCAGTTGAGTACTGGCATAATAGCTGTGAATGGAATGAGCAAGCATGAATGATTGATCTTCGGTCAAAGCAGTCGATCCAAGGCGCTGTTCAACCTCTCCACAGGATGCAGTCAACTCACTGAAGCGTTGAAGTGCATACTCTCCTGCTGCCTGAATATCGGAGAAGTACCGCGTATACCAATACGTTGTGTCCATTCCGGTCGTCACAATGCCCCCGCGATAGAAACATACTGCGAATTGATACGTACGTTTCTCTCCAGCCGGAACCTCCATCAGTAGTGCAGCGGTTGAGCCAAGTCCAAATGCCAGATTCTCCCGATGTTTCTCCTGCAACAGTTTCTCCAACGTAAATCCGCGTGCGGGCCACAGTCCGTCATCTGCTGACATAATCGCTGTAAGTCGACCTTGTCCCACACCTGTGATGGAGCCACCTTCCGGTCCTCCAATCAGACGCATCGCAGAGTACGGATCATTGCCCTGATAGCCAAAGTAGGCTTTGCGGGATTGTTGACCTTCCGTATTGTCAATCGTCATCTCAACCAATACGGCAGGTACGAGTGCATCCATTAATTCTTCACGATCCCCATTCGTTGGATCAGGTACTGGACGTACAGGCGAGTAGATACGGAACGTCAGATCTCCAGCAGTCCACGTATCCGTACCTGAGGTAAATTCACGGGTAATATCTTCATCGCGAAAAGCCGTAATAAGAGGTTGTGGAACTTTGGTCGCTGTTGTCGACGCAGTGTCCCCATTCTCCAACTTCTCTACATCATAGCGGCTGCTCTCATCCTCGGAAGCTTCATAAAAAGGAAGCGCCTGATAATGGTCGCCATCGCGAGATTGTAATCCAATATATACATTCTGGTCAGCCGGCTTGCCGAGTTCAAGACCCAGCCCGCCTTTGGCTCCTTTGTAACCCAGTGTAAAACTCGCAAAAGCACCAATCGGTGCGTGATGTGCATTATAAAAGATGGATTTGGACGTATTCATGAATCATAACCCCTCTCAGAATGGTTGCATACGTTTTCATTAGCCCCATCCTAACACGTGGTTCCACCTCCGACCATGATCAAATCAATCGGATATTTACCCAAATCAAGCTGATAGACTATAATAGATTAAAGCGGTTACACAAAAAAATTCCATTAGATATACGTGCGTAATCAAAATCACATTTTTTGAACAACCTCATATGAAGGGGGATCTTCCATGTCTTCAACGTATTTGCCTCCTACTTTGGGAGAAAGTGTCCATGAAGTTTTTTATCCAGATGTACAAACAACGGTCAATCTGTTTGCCATTCATTTACGAAGTGTGGGTATGGACTGGGATTATCCGGCACATGAGCACCCTCAATATGAATTGAATTATGTCACGGAAGGCGAGCAACGCATGATGGTGAATGGTACCCTATACATTCAAAAGGCTGGCGAACTGCTCCTGATTCCTCCGGGAAGCATTCATTCCAGCCAGAGCCATAACGGCAAGGGATTCACGTATTTTTGCATGCATTTTGACATTGATGATCAGTTGTTCCTATCGTTGCTGGCGCGCATCAAACAAGTGCGATTTAGTAGCGATAGTCCGGTTACACAGCAGATTGAGCCGGTTCTGCGCAAATTGATGTCATCTGCGGATGATGAAACAGCAAATACGATGGTACAGCGTATGCAGCTGCAATCTGCGGTATTTGAACTATTTGGCCATCTGTGGGAGGCGGTCTCGAAAGAGGCAGCTCACTGGTTTACCGACGGACACGAGAAGATCGAACTCGCCCACCAGATTCGTAATCGGTTGCAAGGCCTGATGAGTCAGCAATTCAAACAGGGACACGAGTCCAACGGTCACTATGGCATTGATGATATTGCAGCAGAGCTGGGCATCAGTTCTTCTCACTGTAATCGCGTGTTCAAGCAGGTGTTTGGTCAGTCTCCACGTGCTGTATTATCCCAGTTGGTTTTGCATGAAGCGAAGCTTCTTCTGGGCAATCCGAAGCTGTCCGTTCAAAATATTGCCGTCATGCTTGGTTATAAGGATATTGCCCATTTCAGTCGTCAATTCAAGCGCTGGTCCGGCATGTCACCCTCCCGTTACCGACAGGAACAGCCTGCTCTGGAATAGGTCCAGTAGCAGGCTGTTTGTCTTTCTTATTTATTTCAACAAACGCTTAATCAGCTTCAGCTTGTTATCATACGGTGGATACAGAATCGGCAGATTCAATTTGGTGCTTTTTTTCAGTACACTTTTGAGATGAGAGAAGGTTTCGAAGCTGTACTGCCCATGATACGAGCCAACACCAGAATGACCAACACCGCCAAACGGCAGACGTGGATTCGCTACATGCGTGATGGTATCGTTAATGCAGCCGCCTCCAAAAGAAACTTCGCGCAGCACTTTGTCCTGAACCCGGGTGTCGGAAGTGAACAGATACAAGGCGAGTGGTTTCGGCCGCTTTACGATTTCTACAATGGCTTCATCCAGGTTACGATAACTAATGATCGGCAGAATCGGTCCAAAAATCTCATCTTCCATCGTTGCTGCATCCCAGGACTCCGCATCAATCAGTGTAGGTTCAATGAAGCGATCTTCCTCATCCGAAGCTCCCCCATATATCACTTTGGCCTGATCCCGCTCAATCAAAGTCGTCAGACGTTTAAAATGTCCCTTGTTCACGATTCGCCCATAGTCCTTGTTGTGCTGGATATCCGAACCAAAGAAAGACACGATTGCTGCCTTCATCTCTGTAATTAACGGTTCCTTCACGCGCTCATGCACAAGTAAATAATCGGGTGCGATACAGGTCTGTCCTGTATTGAGCAGTTTGCCCCATATAATGCGCTCAGCTGCTACTTTGATATCCGCCTGTTCATCAACGATGACCGGACTTTTGCCTCCCAGTTCTAACGTAACGGGAACGAGATTTTTGGCAGCTGCCTCCATCACAATCTTACCAACCGGTACACTGCCTGTAAAAAAGATATAGTCGAATGGCGCGTTAATCAGCGCTGTTGTTGTATCTTTTGCACCATCGAGCACTTGTACGTATGCCGGTTCGAACACACTCGCAATCATTTCACGTACAACAGCGGACACCGCAGGTGTATTCTCTGACGCTTTGAGCACGGCTGTGTTACCTGCTGCAATAGCACCTACCAATGGTTCGATTAAGAGTTGAAAAGGATAATTAAACGGTCCGATAATCAGAACCGCCCCGTAGGGTTCGGGTATGATATAACTTTTCGAACCAAGGAGTGCCATTTGCGTTTTCACTTTAACGGGTTTCACCCATTTATTGACTTTACGAATGGTGTGTGTGATGCTATCCATCATAAATCCGATCTCGGTTGTGTAGGATTCAAACTCACTTTTGCCCAAATCCTGATAGAGAGCTTCTGTCAGTCTGGATTCGTACTTTTGAATGGCCTGCTTCAGTTGGGTCAGACGGGCAATTCGAGCTTCTGCCGATCTTGTGGCCCCGGAACGAAAGAACTGTCGTTGCTGCTCTAAAATCTGTTCAACTTCCTGACTGGTTACTTCCTGTATAGTCGTTGTCATATATACATACTCCTCTATTCATTATTGATCAAGCGTTTAAACTTACGAACCTATAAGGCACATGCAAAAGCATGTTTTATCACGATTAATCTACAGACACTCTTCTTCCAAAGCAGCTACCAGTTCCTTCAGCAGTTCCACCGATGCATTCAATGAAGCCGAATAATAACGCTGTGTGCCCTTCTGTTCCACAGATATAAGCCCTTTCTCTAACAACAGCTTGAGATGATGAGATATGGCTGGCCGGGATAGGCTGGATTGTTCGGTAATTTCATTCACCGTCATTCTGCCCTTCTCGGTGAGTGTCAGCAAAATGGATTGACGATGGTTGTCACTTAACACCTGAAATAACGGAATACAGGTTTGAAAAACGCTAATTGCTTTTTGTCCCATGGTTTCACCTCTATACTATTTCTTCTTCATTGTTTCTACGTCTATTTTATCTGTTTGATGTCTGTTGGTTTAAACATTCGAACCTAATGACTGAATTGTACTCTTTAATCACTTGAACTGCAAGTGAACCATCAACTAAATTTAATATAATGCTTATAAAGCGCTTCCATACTACCATACAAGTATGGTAGTATGTCATTGAAGGAGTTGAAGTTGTGGAATATACCCCAAAGTTATCATCCAAAGCCGGTTTGTTGCCTGTTGCGAGCAATATGTCTTCCATGAATAATAAGCAATCTTACTCAACGCGAGATGTCGTTTACTTCACGCTGAAACAACTCATTTTGAGTTTGAAAATGCCTCCGGGAACAGCTATTTCTGAGAAGGAAATTTCGCTGGAGTTCCAGGTAAGCCGGACACCTGTTCGAGAAAGTTTTGTAAGACTTGCACAGGAAGGTCTGCTGGAAGTGTATCCACAGCGTGGCACATACGTCTCTCTGATTCAGGTCGATCTCGTTGAGGAAGCACGGTTCATGCGTGAACAGCTCGAACGAGCCGTAATCAGGCTCGCCTGCGAGAACTTTCCGAACGAACAGATGGTCGCTCTTGAACAGAACCTTGCGTGGCAACAGGAATGCAGGGTCAAACCGGATGATGAACGAATGTTCCAATTGGATGAGGAATTCCATAGCACTCTTTTTGCAGGCTGCAACAAAAGCAACACCTGGACTGTTATCCAGCAGATGAATGTACATTTGAATCGAAGTCGCATGTTACGCCTGTCCTCGGACCACCAGTGGGATCACCTGATTGAACAGCACCGGTCTATGGTCAAGGCCATTCAGCAGCATGATGCCGACACAGCAGAGCGACTGATGCAGGAACACTTGCATTTAACTGTCACCGATTTGGCTGTCCTGCAGGATACATATCCGTCCTATTTTCAATGACTGAATTTTTCTTCCTACTATTCATGATGAGGTGAACGTGATGAGAATGGTTTTTCGCTGGTTCGGCGAAGGCAATGATACGGTAACGCTGGATCATATCCGGCAGATTCCGGGTGTTGAAGGTATTGTGTGGGCACTGCACGATGTTCCTGCTGGCGAGGAATGGCCAATGGACAAAATACTCGCTGTCAAAACAGCAGCAGACAAGGCCGGGTTACATCTGGATGTCGTTGAGAGTGTGAACATCCATGAGGATATCAAGTTGGGCCTGCCATCAAGGGATAAATACATTGCGAACTATATTAAAACAATGGAGAAACTGGCTCAAGTTGGTGTGAAGGTCATCTGTTACAACTTTATGCCGATCTTCGACTGGCTTCGCACGGATATGCACAAGGAAATGGAGGATGGCTCAACTGCCCTCTTCTATGAGCACAGTAAACTTGCAGATATAGAACCTCTAGAACTCGTTCGACGCATTACGGAAAACTCCGCACTCACCATGCCAGGTTGGGAACCGGAACGATTGCAGTATTTAACAGGTCTGTTCGAAGCCTACAAGGATGTAACCGAGGATCATATGTGGGAGCACGCACGTTATTTCCTGCAAGAGATTATGCCTACAGCCGAACGGCTGGGGATTCGAATGGCCATCCATCCAGATGACCCGCCATGGCCAATCTTTGGATTACCAAAGATTATTACAAGTCAGGAGAATGTTCGGAAATATTTGAATCTTTATGATAGCCCTTACAACAGCGTGACACTATGCAGTGGCTCTTTGGGAGCGAATGCTGATAATGACATTATCGGGATGATACACGAGTTCAAGGATCGGATTCCATTTGCCCACATTCGTAATGTCAAAATCTACGAAAACGGCGACTTTATTGAAACGTCACACCGCAGTCAAGATGGAAGCGTCGATATTGCGGGGGTTGTTGAGGCTTATCATGATATCGGTTATGAAGGTTATGCAAGACCCGACCATGGTCGTCACCTCTGGGGAGAACAGTGCCGACCTGGTTATGGACTCTATGACCGGGCTTTGGGGATCATGTATCTCTGGGGCGTCTGGGATTCCCTGCAAAGGAGGGCAAAAGCATGAGTGAACACCAATATGAACGCTCATCTCGTCTTGAAGGCAGAACAGCTGTAATCACCGGAGGTGCTGGAGTATTATGCCGCTCCATGGCGGAAGAACTCGCTCGGCACGGTGCAAGTGTAGCCATCCTGAACCGCACGGTGTCCAAGGGACAGGAAGTTGTATCTGCGATAGAAGCTGCCGGTGGCAAAGCGATTGCTATTGCCTGTGACGTAACCCAGGCCGATAGTGTGCAAGCAGCGGCAGATGCGGTGCTGGAACAGCTCGGACCATGTGATATTCTGATCAATGGCGCGGGTGGCAATAACGCCAGTGCCAACACCACGAATGAAATTTTCAGATTGGAAGATCTGGAAAAGAACGATGTCACTACATTTTTCGATGTAAGTGTAGAGGGATTTCGTCAGGTGATGGATTTGAATTTTGTCGGTTCTCTCATCCCTACTCAGATCTTTGCAAAACATATGATAGAGCGCGATGTTCCCGCTACTGTCATAAACATTTCTTCCATGAGCGCCCCATCGCCCATGACGAAAGTTCCTGCGTATAGCGCTGCGAAGGCAGCCATTAACAACTTCACGCAGTGGCTCGCCGTTCATCTGGCCGAATCCGGAATTCGTGTCAACGCTATTGCACCCGGATTTTTCCTGACTGAGCAAAACCGTAATCTATTACTGCAACCAGACGGCTCACCAACGGAACGTTCCAGTAAAATTATTGCTCATACACCCATGCGCCGCTTTGGCAAACCGGAAGACCTGCTTGGCACATTGATGTGGCTTGCGGATGAAAGACAATCCGGCTTTGTCACTGGCACAGTCATTCCGGTAGATGGCGGATTTATGGCGTATTCCGGTGTATAAGGATTAACGTGTAAATGAATCAGTTCAACTAATATAGAGAATTTATAGAGACCGAAGCTTGGGATACATACCCAGGTTTCGGTTTTTTGCGTTCAAGCATAAGATCCTCCAGCATAGGAAAAGCTTGTTATAATACCTGTTCGAAAGCAAACTTTTTAAACAACCTCTTAATACAGCTACGGTGAAATAAAGGAAGGTGATACATACATGATGGAAGAAACATGGGTTGTTGCTGTACGGTCTATTATTGCCTTTCTGACCCTGATCATCTATACAAGGGTACTAGGAAAGCAGCAGATGGGTAACTTGACGTATTTTGATTACATTAACGGCATTACAATTGGTTCCATTGCGGGTACGTTTGCAACCGATCTTTCGTCCAAGGCGTGGATTCATTTTGTGGCCTTGACCATTTTCACAATCATTACGATCATCTTTCAGTACATTACACTGAAGAATCGAACCATCTCTAAACTAATGGACTCTGACCCCACATTGATCATCCAAAACGGTAAAATTCTTGAACAGAACCTGAGTAAAATGCGAGTCAAATTTGATGAATTGACCATGATGCTGCGGCAAAAGGATGTATTTGATATTACGACTTTGGATTATGCGATTCTGGAGCCGGATGGTAGCCTCTCGGTTGTTTTGAAACCTGAGAATCAGCCTGTAACCGCCAAAGATATGCATATGCACCCGCCCAAGAGCAAGCTGATGACCGAGATTATCATTGATGGCCTGCTGATTAAGCAAAATCTGGAGGAAAGAAACAAAGATATCAACTGGCTCAGCGAGCAGCTTAAGAAACAAAAGATCACGATACAGGATATTGCTTTTGCCGCCATACTGCCCAATGACAAATTGTATGTTGATCTGTTCAAGGATAAAATCACCGAAAAAATCGATATGGGCGATTATGAGGGGCCTTTCTAAACTCTTCACATCAAGGAGGCGGTTGAATGAAAACGCGTTTCTGGCTGTTATATGTGCTTCCGATCTTCCTCATTCTTGTGTTCGTTGCAATTATGGCTAGCGGATCCTTTCTCAAAAAGCCCTTTGGCACCGATGATCGCTTGCTTGAATCTATACAAACGTTAGAGAAACAGGTTGAGAGCAAAAAATGGACTGAAGCCAAGTCTCAAGTTGATTACGCAATGAAGGCCTGGGATAAAGTCGTTAACCGCATTCAGTTCAGTGTGGAACGTGAAACGATATATGATATTCTGGGCACGCTTGCTCGGATCAAGGGCGGCGTTGCGGCAGAGGATGATAAGGCGATTATGGAAGAGATTTATTACTTTTATGTGTTATGGGATAATCTTGGAGATTAGGTTCAATAATCTTTATTATCAGACTTTAATATCAGATGTAAGTCCAAAAAGAAAAGGCACTTTCCTTTCATAAAGAAAAGAAGTGCCTTCTTTGCTTTTATATAACTTTATATCCGTTACGCTCTTCGTAATCCCCGAGACCGTGACGATCGCGAAGTACCTTCTTTGCGGAAAAAGAGACTGAGTGCTCCCTTGGCACACCATAGTGCAAACAAAGCAAACAGCGTTCCCCAGAATAGCGCCGGAAGGAATGTCTGCTGAGCGAGATTCGCCGCATCCCCTGCCCGTGAAGGTTGAGTCCAGGACATCAGTCCAACGTATACCGCACTAACAACCGACTCTTCCAGCGTAAGAAACGCCAGTAACAGATAATAGAACTTCACGATCTTGGCGCCAAAAATCATAATGACAACGTTCAGTACGATGAACCCGGTCAGCCATAACATGCCGAACTCCCCTCTTACATATAACAGGAGCGACACCAGAGCGACAGCCGTCATAATACCAAGTCCCCACATGTGCAAGCCTTTGCGGTATAAGTAAAACAACAGTAAGGCGAACAGAGATGCACTGATATATCCCGCCAGAGAAACCAGGATCGATCTGCCTGGCGTCAGCATGGAAGAGTAAGTTACACCACTATGATCAGCGTATAATTCAATGCGCAGCACTTTGCCGGACAATACCAGTGTCATTAGTGCATGACCGAATTCGTGAATCATCGTATCCAGGTTACGGAACAAGGACGAAAATGGGATGAATCGTGTAAGAAAGACGGAGCCTAGTAGAAAAAGTATCGTTTTGACCCACTTATTCAATCGTGTTAAACCTCCCTTACCTTCAAGTAAACAAGCCTATTCTTTATACTACGCTTTTTTCACTCGATTCGTTTCGGCTTCCGAACTGTAAGGCACAGTGCTCCATCCACCAGCAGAAGCTCCGATTGTGTCCAATGAAAAAAGAAGATAGATCATAGCGGCCCTTTTCGGCCTCTAGCGTAACGAGCAGTCGATTCCGCATCCGACGGAGAGCATAGTGCACGAATTGATCTGCAACCTCACTTTGTATCAGGGTAACATAAGCATAAAGGGAATGATCGACAGGTTCATCAAGCGGACTCACCCCTGCACATGAAAATTCCGTCCTCACGCCCGCACTCTGAAGTATGGACAATGTCTTCACAAGCTCGGCATCAACTTCAACACCGTTCCAAATCTCTGTTTTCTTCGCGGATACCGTATGTTTATCACGTTCCGTCCAGTGCATCAGCTCCAGCTTACGCCGTCTCCACAGATGGGCAGGCTGTTCACTTAACAGCAATTCATGTTCCTCATTTAAATTCATGCAATGCGTCCTCCTGTTCTCCTCGATCCGGTCACCTTATTCAACAAAGCAGAGAGCACATCACTGTGCTCTCTGCTTTGCAAAAAGGCAAAGGAATGGCGGTCCATTCCTCAGCATGTTGTATTATTGTACCTTTTTCGGTGAGAGGCATCAAATCGATCTTTTATTATTCGTTCAGCGCCAGTTTCAGAGCCTCCAAATTTTGTCTCATCACGCTAATGTAGTCCATTCCCGCCGCAATTTCTTCCTCGGTGAGTCCCTCTATCGGGTTCAGTACAGCCGTTTTGGCCCCCACTTCACTTGCGATCGTCTCAGACACTTTGGATGAAACCAGTGTTTCGAAGAAAATCGTTTTCACCTGATGCTCTTTCGCAAAATCAATGACAGATGCCATCTGTGCTGCCGAAGGTTCTTGCTCAGGAGACAATCCTGCGATGGGCACCTGTTGCAATCCATATTCCTTGGCAAGGTAGCCAAATGCAGCGTGTTGTGTGATGAAATCTTTGCGTTTGCTATCCGTCACAGCCGCCTTGAAGTCCTGATCCAGTGACTCCAGTTGAGCAATGTAAGCATCTGCATTCTGCTTGAACTGTTCAGCATGTTCCGGGGCAGCCTGCGCCAAACCAGCTTCAATATTGCGCACTTCCTTTACAGCCAATGCAGGTGACAGCCACACATGGGGATCGAGTCCACCATGATCATGTACATGTCCTTCTTCTGCCTCGGCGTCATGATCATGATCGTGTTGTTCTTCAGCAGTTGCTTCATCTGCATGATCGTGGTCATGTTCTGTTGCCTCTGAATCTTCATGATGGTGATCATGCTCTCCACCTTCAAGAAGGTTGATGCCCTTGCTTGCTTCCGCTTGAATGAGTGAAGTGTTACTCAGACTTCCGGTGACCTGATCAATCCATGATTCCATACCGGCACCGTTGTATACAAGCACATCCGCTTTCTCAATGCTGGCAATGTCCTGTGGTGTAGGCTCCCAATCATGGGGCTCCATTCCTGCTGGAACGAGTGTATGCACATCGGCCAGATCACCTGCCACGTTTTTGGTGAACTCATACATCGGGTAGAAACTGACCTGCACGTTTAATTTTGCTGCTTCACTCTCGACTGGAACGGAAGTGCCCGTCGAAGCTGTATTTGTATCAGAAGCGGATTTTTGTCCGCAGCCTGCGACGATAAGTGTAAGACTAAACAACAATCCGAGCGTAGCTTTTTTACTGAATTTCATGTGATGTATTCCTCCTAGAATGGTTGACCAGAATGACGTGCTGTGATTTCGTTTCTTTACGGTGACGCTTGCGGTTGTATCGTGCAATCAGCTTTTGCGCTGATATTCCAGTCAATAGGAAGACCAACAGGATGAGAGCAATCGTTCCTCCCGGTGGTGTATTTAGATGGTAAGATGTTGTCAGTCCGCTAAAAATACCGATTACCCCCGTGATTACCGCGACGATCATCGCTGCTGTAAAACTGCGAGACACTCTTAGTGCCAAGGCAGCAGGCAATACAATAAGAGCAGAAACCAGCAACACACCAACGATGGGCATGGCTGAAGCTACAGTCATTCCTGTCAGAATGGCAAATGCAAACGATAAACCTCTCACCTGAACGCCTCCAATGGAAGCTGTCTCTTCATCAAACGTAAAGCTATAGAGCGGTCTTCGGAGTAAGATGAAAAAAAGTAAACCAATGACACATACTCCCGCCATCATCCACAACTGCATATCGCTAACCGCGACAATAGATCCAAATAAGTATGAGCTGAAGGTCTTGGACAGATTGGTTTTGAGACTCATCAATACCACAGCAAGAGCCAGCCCCGAAGTCATGATGATCGCCACAGGTACCTCGCTGTAGGTTCGGTAACTTCGCCGCAGTTGTTCAACCAGTAAGGCACCGATAATTGCAACGGCGAATCCGCAGATCACCGGGTTAAGATTCATGACTGAACCGAGCGCCACCCCTGCGAGTGAGACATGGGATAACGTGTCTGCCATTAGGACCTGCCTCCTGAGCATCAGATAAACCCCGAGAATTGGAGCGATGACTCCAATCAGTCCACCTGCCCAGAAGGCACGTTGCATGAATTCGTACTCAAACACTGCCATTCCTCACTTTCTTGCCGCTCCAGAGTAATCGTACGATCCAATCGATTCCCCATCTCTTCCAGTCCGTGAGTAACCATAATAATCGTTAACCCATGAACATCAGCATAGTGGCGCATCAGATTGTAAAATCCTTCACGGCTGTGGCGGTCCATTCCCGTTGTTGGCTCATCCAGTACCAGAACTTGCGGTTGCCCAGCCATAGCTCTGGCAATACAGATCCGCTGCTTCTGTCCACCAGACAGCTCACCGACGCGTGTATTCCGATATTCCCACATGCCAACTTCCCGCAAACTGCGTTCAACGATGGCATCCTGCTCTGCTGTGAATCTGCGGAATAATCCCAGCCTGGTGTAACACCCGGACCGGACCAGTTCATTCACCGTACTGGGAAATCCACTATTAAACGATGCCACCTGCTGGGGCACATAACCGATATTGGACTTGTTCCCACGTTTCAACTGCGGACTCATATGTATCGTGCCGCTCCAGGGCTTCAATAGCCCCAGCAGCAGCTTTAACAGGGTTGTTTTGGCAGAACCATTGGGACCTGTGATGCCTATGAACTCTCCCACATGGATATCCAGCGACAGTTGATCAATGACCGGCTCTTTGCCATATCCAAATACAACATCATGCATGGAGGATAGTATCATGCCTTTCCCTCTTTTCGTAAATATTACGATTTAAAAATAACAAAAAAATTTTATCTGGTTTCCCGGTGGATCGTCATTTTCTTCAAACGTGGGGAGTACTTCTTCATCTCAAGTCTCTCTGGATGGTTACGTTTGTTCTTGGTTGTTGTATAGTTGCGGTCCCCGCACTCGGTGCAGGCTAAAGTTACAATGACTCTCATGGTTGTTGCCTCCTCTTATTTAATCGTAATTATTACTATTTAATGATATTAGTCTATGGCTTTTCTTTTGTCAACTCTATATCTGTTACAGTAAAATTTTGTATGCACAATATAATTTCATATGATATACTGCTTTGGTAGCATTATACTTTACCTACGGAGGAACTAGATGAAGATCAAAAAATCAACTTTTATTGGGTCATTGGTAGCATGCAGTTTGGCTTTCGGTGCCCTGGGTGTAGCAGCTTCAAACGGAATTCAAGATATTGAAGCAGCACTCGACAGCAATATTAGCTTTAAAGTAAACGGTCTGTCTTGGACACCCAAGAATGAAGCTGGAGACAAACTGAATGCACTGGTATATGACGGTGATGTATACTTGCCTGTAAATACCACAGCAGAAGCACTCGGAGCCAACGTATCTCTGAATGTTAGCAACAAAGTTGTAAGTATCACTAATTCAGGTAACAGTAAGTCTAGTAGTTCAAGTAATAACAGCAGTACAGGTACCAAAGGTTCTGAAGATTCAAGTAAACCAAGTAGTTCAAGTAACTCAAGCACTTCTGGCTCAATCAAGATGACTGGAACTGACGCTCAGATGATAGTCAAATTGCAGAAAGAATCTTTAACATTGATCAAAATGTATGGTAAAGCACTTAAAACAGGTAGCACTAGTGAATTTGATAAATACATAGATGCTAAAGTTATTGAAAATCCCGAGATCGACATTTTTGATCTGGGTAAGCAATCCCAGAAAGATAAATTTAAGACTACAGTCAAAGGTATCATTGCAGCAAATGATAAAAAAACGCTGACTAAATATGCAGATCAGTTGATTAATGTGAAATCAGCTGATTTTAAAGTGATTGCAATGGATGATAAAACCAAAACAAGACACAGTTACAAAGCCATTTATTATCCACAAGGATGGACGGGTTCCTATGGAGTGTACCTTACCTTTGTGTTTAGTCCGCAAAAAAGTGGCAACGGTGATTTTTATCTTGGCGATTTGTACTTTAGCTAAAGTCATTAATGCAATATAATCATTGATCTTCAGGGGCATTATTGCACTTGAAGATCTTTTCTTTTCACTTCAACTCCACGCTGGAAAAGGATCTTTCAGTTCACGCCAGTTCATCAACATCTCCTCCTCTGTAAGAAGGGTCTCATCCAATGTACGTTCGATCTCCGCCCGGTTCATATCGATGCCGATAAATACTAATTTGGTTACCCGGTCATCCCACTCATCATCCCAGTCCGGTATGCTTGGCAGCGTGTCGCCAAAATGAAGTTGCCTTTCCTCCTCACTCATCGCACCTACCCATATTCCTGCTGGCGCAAGCTGCTTCGATGTGCCTGCATGACTGAAAGAGATCGCCATATGGTTTCTTGTCGCCAGCCACATCAGACCTTTGGATCGCACGATGTTATCTGGCCATTTCGCAATCCAACGCAGTAAGCGTTCCGGGTGGAATGGACGTTTACGATGATAGACAAATGAATGAATTCCATATTCTTCAGTCTCCGGCGTATGTTCCTCTTTCATTAATTCGCGGATCCAACCCGCGGACTGGCTTGCTTTTTCAAAATCAAAACGTCCCGTATTCAATATCTCTCTCGGATCAATCTGCCCATGTGTTGTTCGAATGAGCTTGGCTTCCGGCTGCATGGCGTGTAGTGCCTTCTCAAGCTTCGTCAGTTCTTCCTCCGATACCAGATCACACTTGTTCAGAATCAGCACATCACAGAATTCCACCTGATCCGTCAGCAGATGAACGATTCCGCGAACATCGTCCTCCCCCGCTTCCTGTCCACGATCCTTCAGTGTTTCTTTGGAATAAAAATCACGCCAGAACTGGGCAGCATCAACAACCGTAACCATCGTGTCGAGACGGGTGAATTTCGTCAAATCAATGCCGAGTTCCTCGTCGATATACGTAAACGTCTGCGCAACAGGTACCGGCTCACCAATCCCAGTGGATTCAATCAATATGTAGTCAAAAGAACCATCTAGCGCCAGCCGCTCGACTTCTTTCAGCAGATCCTCCCGCAATGTGCAGCAGATGCAACCATTGGACATCTCTACAAGCTTCTCATCAATGCGCGATAATCCTCCACCATCTCGTATTAAACCCGCATCGATATTAACCTCACTGAGATCATTGACGATGACAGCAACACGCATCCCCTCACGGTTATGAAGCACATGATTGAGAAGTGTCGTTTTGCCTGCACCCAAATATCCACTCAGTACGGTTACTGGAACCCGCTGTTGAACCTGTTGATCTGACATTTCTGCTTCCTCCACTCTGTTTAAGTTGTAATTTTAATCGTAATTATTACTATTAAATAAGATCAATCCGAACTATACGCAGTTTTCTTTTAGTTGTCAACTCTAATATGATGAAGAATCTTGATTAATCGTAAAAATGTTGATTAGAACATAGGAATGATGTATGTTGCTGCACGTACAAGCATATATTTTAGCAAAGTCCTAGTTGTGGAGGTCTGTTTCATGAAAATGGCAGCCAATTTGAAGCTCCTGTCCTTCCTGATCCCTTGTGCATTTCTTGTTCCCGTGTTGATCACAATGGCTCCAGACCTGAAGGAAGCATGGAACAGTGAAGCTTTGCAAAATATGAAAACCGTATTCATAGGTATTTTCCTTGAAGCCGCACCTTTTCTGCTCATGGGTGTACTATTGTCCTCGCTCATGCAGTGGTTCGTATCCGAAGAAATGGTCCGCAAACTCACACCCAAGAATCCGATCGGCGGTGTGCTGGTTGCAGGACTACTCGGTATTATTTTTCCCATCTGCGAATGTGGCATGATCCCGGTAGTAAGACGGTTGATGCACAAAGGCATGCCAGCCTATATCGCAGTGACATTCATCTTGAGTGGTCCCGTAGTCAATCCCATCGTATTTACCGCAACCTTGCTCGCCTTTCCCTCCCATCCTGAGATTACCATTGCCCGCATGGGACTGGCCTTTGCTGTAGCAGCTTCCATAGGCATGCTTGTGTATGTGTTTGTTCGTCGAATTCCCCTTCGGATGCCAAAAGTCGCAGCGACAGAGGTTAAGACGCATCCTGGTTTTAAAATGGCGCAACCTCACGCGCACGCAAATGCACATGATCACAACCATGTGAAAAACTGGCGCAGCTTCTTCATTCACGCCGGAGACGAATTTGTCGATATGAGCAAATATCTGGTGATCGGTGCCTTGATTACAGCCTGCATCCAGACATTCATTAGCCGCAGCGATCTGATCTCACTTGGTAATGGTCCTGTTGCCTCCTATGTGTTCATGATGGGATTTGCTTATGTACTGTCTCTCTGCTCCACTTCTGATGCTTTTGTGGCTTCTGCGTTCTCACATACATTTGCACTGGGGCCGCTGGTATCCTTCCTTGTGCTTGGTCCAATGCTGGATTTCAAAAGCACCCTGATGCTGCTCTCCACCTTCCGTACCCGGTTTGTTATTGGTCTAAGTCTAGCCATTATTACGCTTGTCTTCGCCGGCTCGTGGTTGATTAACCTGCTGGTATAAAGGTTGAGCAACATACTTCATGACCTGAATGGTTAATCCCATGAACTTTCATACTGACTATGAATAGAGATGAGGTGATGATTATGAACCACACTATCTATACAATGAACAAACCTCCTGTTCCAAGGTCACACGTCATCCAATGGCATAACCTGATCCGTGCAGGCTGGATCGGCGGGGTGGCAGTGTACATTATTCACTTGAATTCAAGTGATTCGCTTCATTATTATCTGGCACCCACGATGCAAAAACTGCTGCTATGCTGTCCTGTTCCCTTATTGTTTATTGCTGTTATCATGGCCTGGCATGGACTGTTCAGTAGTAACGAGGTTCATTGCGATTGTGAACATCCACCTCCTTCCGGTTTCCTACGCAGCTCGTTGGTATATGGTCTGATTGCCATACCCTTATTGCTGGGGTTTCTGTTACCTGACCGGGCTCTCGGCAGCTCCATGGCTAGCCAAAAAGGCATGTCTCTCACCTATGCCCCTCCCGAGATTCGTCGCAAAGAACCCTTACCGGATCCTATAACGCAATTAACTGTACAAGATCTCACACAACAAACAACGGCTGTTCAGTCTGCATCAGCTACCAAAGTACAATTCGTCCCTCCAGATGAGTACAGCCGCGAATTCGCTGAGTTGGCAGAGATATTGTATGTTGAGCCCGTCATTAAAGTTTATCCCGAGATTTTCTCTGAAACACTCGGGACAATCGACATGTTCCAGCGACAATTTGCAGGAAAAGATATCTCGTTAACCGGGTTTGTCTACCGTGACAAAAGCATGGATCATGAATCACATTTTGCACTGGGACGATTTCTCGTCATGTGCTGCCCCGCTGATGCGGCCCCCTTCGGTGTAATGATTCACATGCCCGACGCGGATAGCTTTCCTACAGACAGTTGGGTACAAATCGATGGCAGCATAGGCTCTGCACAGGTGAACGGTAAGGATACGATTGAGATTCGGGCCACAAAGGTGACACCTGTATCTGAGCCATCCACGCCTTATATTTATACCAACGCGGATTCGGTGATGGCGTATGATAAGCTTAATAACAATTAAGAAGAACTGATAGGCTATAAGAAACCTAAAATAATGAAACAAAAAAACACACTATACATTTCATAGTGTGTTTTCAAGTCTTTATTTGGTGAAGCTTCCCAACCACTCATTCCAAACTTGCTTGTTGGATGGTTTGCCGGAATCATTTAATTTCATATACTCCAGTAGCTGGTCCAGGTTATTCGAATGATTAATTCGGTATTCTTGTATGAATTGCACCATGGCTTTATATACAATAAGATCAAGCGGTGAATAAGTAGGCGTGTCATTGTAACTTCCCTCTCCATTACCATTCCCACCTCCATTAACCGGTTCTTCTGGAGGTGCCTGAGTTACGGAATCCGCCTTTGTAAACGTGCCTGTGTCTCCAATATATGTAGGATAACTAATGGCGATTTCTCCTGTTAAACTGTTTCCGACCCGACCAATGTTTGGTTTTTCGAGAGTTGTTATTACACCTTGGTTATTAACGATTCCTTTAAGGGCGGGAAGGGTTAGTCTCGTTGGGAATTCTTCAGGGAAGGCTAACGGTTCATAACGCGTGTAAGGATGCTGATGCAATCCAAAACGAGGCTGTACCGTTTGATATGTAGGCTTGATACCTAACTCCTTCACCGCTTCGCGATAAGCCACAAGCGCGTTGGGAAACTTCTTTTTTAATAATGGGCTGTCACTCGGAATTGTATAAGGTTCATTAAAATTTATATTTATTGCTCCATGATAATCTATCTGAACTCCTCTAAGGAAAATATCTTTACCAAACGCATTTTTTATGAATCCTAAGTCTCGATAAAACCCTGTATCAGCCATTCTGGCATCAGCAATTGAATTCATAATAACCGAATTAATTGTAGCAACTGTATCTATTTTATTGTTTGAAGCATTAATCAGGGCTCCTGCACCGAAGTATTCATTCCATTTTTTCACCAAATAAATCTGCGCATCTGAGGACCATTGTAGACTGTACTTTCTATTGGTACCCCATAAATCGCCGTACCCCTGAATGGAGGACGTAATTTCTAATTTTGTAGATGTATCTGCATCTTGCCATGCCTGTTGTCCAAATTGATGAACTTGCTCCATAATAACGGGATCAATACTTGTTGCATTTCCCGCTGCTGCTAGGAGTGCTGTCCCCCCCATTGCATGATTGCTCCCGCTTCCAGTTCACCATAAGCAAAGTTTGAATTGGCTGCCTCTGCTTTAAATTGAACTGTCGCTACAAACAATAAAATGAAAACGTTCAACACAATAAATGTTCTTCTAAATAATGTTTTCTGAAAATTCCTAAACAACTTAAATTCCTCCTAAAGTATGTACTTGCTTAAAAACCTAACATTTTATCCTTTTTAACGAGTGGAATTTAGCTTTCTTGAGATGCCTCGTATCTCAAAAGAGCTATTATTGATGATCATTATATTAACCTGATTCCTACCCTCCTCAAAAGGAAAAATATAACTTAAATATTATCTCAAATATTGAAGTAAGAGTAAATATAATCTCACAAAATATAAGGTTCATATCTAATATTTCGTATATAAAAAAGCCCCAAAGCGATGGATTACATCGCTTCGAGGCTTTCATGTTCAGTCAGACATGAGATTACATCTCGTCTGCTCGGAATGTATTATTCCGTTACGATATCATGAACCAATACAGGAGCATCGGCATGATCCGCAATCGTAATGTTTTCTTTGATCTTCGCGATGACATCTGCTACGTCTTCACGATTGGCATGGATTGTAACGAGGGACTCACCAGCTTTGACTGGATCACCGACTTTTTTGTTCAGCATCAGACCAACCGCGAGATCGATCTCGGACTCTTTCGTTGCACGGCCTGCGCCGAGTAGCATTGCTGCAGTTCCGATTTCGTCAGCGACGATTCCGGCAACATAGCCATCTTTGTCTGCTGGAACTTCAACCAGATACTGTGCTTGAGGCAAGCGCTCTGGATGATCCACAACCGAAGCGTCTCCGCCTTGGTTTGCCAGGAAATCTTTGAATTTCTCCAAGGCTTTACCGTTCTGGATCACTTCTTTCAATTTCTCCTCAGCGTGCTCCAAGGAATCTGCCTTGCCAGCAAGGAATACCATCTGACGTCCAAGTGCCAGACACAGTTCTTCCAGATCTTTTGGACCTTTACCTTGCAGTGTGAGGATGGCTTCTTTTACTTCAAGCGCGTTACCAATCGCCAGACCCAGTGGTTGGGACATATCGGAGATAACAGCCATCGTTTTACGGCCAACATTGTTACCGATGCTTACCATGGCATGCGCCAGTTCTTTAGCATCTTCCGTTGTTTTCATGAATGCACCAGCACCCGTTTTAACATCCAACACGATCGCATCTGCACCTGCTGCAATTTTCTTGCTCATGATGGAGCTGGCGATCAGTGGGATGGAGTTAACGGTAGCTGTTACGTCACGCAGTGCATAGAGCTTTTTGTCTGCAGGCGTAAGGTTACCACTTTGTCCGATAACTGCAACCTTGTGTTCGTTTACGAGACGAATGAACTCTTCTTTTTCAAGCTCTACGTGGAAACCAGCAACGGATTCCAGCTTGTCTGTTGTACCACCCGTGTGACCAAGTCCACGTCCGGACATTTTGGCAACCGGAACATCCAGCGCAGCAACAAGTGGAGCGAGTACCAGTGTTGTTGTATCGCCCACTCCTCCTGTGGAGTGCTTGTCTACTTTGATGCCTTCGATAGCGGACAGGTCGATCGTTTCACCCGAATTCACCATCGACATCGTCAGATCGGCGCGTTCCTTGTCTGTCATATCTTTGAAGAATACCGCCATCGCCCATGCGCTGACTTGATAGTCCGGGATTTCTCCTTGTGTGTATCCTTGAACAACAAAATCAATCTCAGCCGTTGTCAGTTCTTTTCCGTCGCGTTTCTTAGCAATAATGTCTACCATTCTCATGATGATCTCTCCTTGTGTGTGTATTGATTGTATTGAACACTTTGTTGTTAGTCGTTACGGCTCCGGATCGTTCCTTAGATCGCTGTTGTCTCCAAGTTTTTTTGATTCCATTTGTAATGGAGAAAACTCGGAGACAAAGGCGAACGCTTCGCTTCTTCAGAATCGATTCCGGTTCCTTCACTCCGTGCTTAAAACAAAAGTTTCGATTAAAATCAAATGATTATGAATAACAATTACAGTGTGATTGCTGTGTCCAGGGCAACTACCATCATGTCGTTGAACGTTTTTTGACGCTCTTCGGCAGATGTTTCTTCGCCTGTCAGCAAGTGGTCACTTACCGTCAGGATGGTCAGTGCGTTAACACCAAACTTGGCAGCGATGGTGTACAATGCTGTTGTTTCCATCTCTACGCCGAGTACGCCGTGTTTCATCAACTTCTCGGTTACGGAACGGTCATCGCGGTAGAAAGAATCGGAGCTGAATACGTTACCGACGTGAATTTTCATACCTTTAGCTGTTGCACGGTCATATGCTTCTTTCAGCAGGGAGAACGTAGCAATTGGTGAGAAGTCATATCCACCGAATACGTGTTTGTTCATGCTGGAATCTGTACATGCTGCTTGTGCAAGGATGACGTCACGTACATGTACATGCTCCTGCATACCGCCACAAGTACCCACACGAATCAGGTTTTTTACGCCATATTCGCTGATCAATTCGTTAGCATAGATTGCGAAGGACGGAATTCCCATCCCTGAACCTTGCACCGAAATCCGGTGTCCTTGATATGTACCTGTGTAACCGAGCATTCCACGAACTTCGTTGTAACATACAACATCTTCAAGGTACGTATCTGCAATATATTTCGCGCGTAAAGGGTCTCCTGGCAAAAGGATCGTTTCTGCGATATCCCCGGGTTTTGCTCCAATATGTGTACTCATGAATGAATCTCCTCCAGTTATACAAATTAGTCTATTATGATGGCAGGACCGGAGCAGCCGCAGCTACTCCGACCTCCCCTATCCAGTTTTTGAAAAAGTTATTTCAAATCTTTCAGGAAGCTGGTGCCGTATTCCGGCATTTTCACTCCAAAGTTCTCGGCTACGGTTGCGCCAAGGTCAGCAAATGTGCTGCGCAGATCAAGCTTTTTGCCCTCGCTGAAGCGCGGAGAGTAGGCAAGCAGTGGTACATATTCACGTGTATGGTCTGTACCGCGGTATGTTGGATCGTTACCATGGTCAGCTGTGATCAGCAGCAGATCATCATTGGTCATTTTGGCAAAAATCTCTGGCAGCCGTGCATCATAGTCTTCAAGTGCCTGAGCATAACCTTGCGGATCACGACGGTGACCGTACAGGGCATCAAAATCAACCAGGTTCAGGAAGCTGAGTCCAGTGAACTCTTCATCCATCGTTTCAGACAACTTGTCCATGCCATCCATGTTAGAGACGGTACGAACAGCCTTAGTTACACCTTCGCCATCATAGATATCTGCGATTTTACCCAAAGCAATCACATCAAATCCGCTATCTTGCAGTTCATTCATAACCGTACGACCAAAAGGTTTAAGCGCATAGTCATGACGATTTGCAGTACGTTTCCAGTTACCCGCTTCACCTACAAATGGACGTGCAATAATGCGGCCGAGCATATACGGATCTTCTAGTGTAATTTCACGGCAGAACTCACAGATCTCATACAGCTCTTTCAGTGGAACAACGTCCTCATGTGCTGCAATTTGCAGAACCGAATCCGCGGATGTGTAGACGATGAGCGCGCCAGTTTCAACATGCTCTGCACCCAGCTCATCCAGAATTTCCGTGCCGCTGGCCGGTTTGTTACCAATCACCTTGCGGCCCGTTTTCTCTTCAATACGCTGAATCAACTCATCGGGAAAACCATTCTCGAACACACGGAAAGGTGTATCAATGTAAAGACCCATCAGCTCCCAGTGACCTGTCATAGTATCTTTGCCTCTGGATGCTTCCTGCATCTTGGTGTAATACGCTTTTGGTGCATCCGCTACAGGGACACCCTCGATCTCTTTAATGTTGGACAGTCCGAGACTGGCCATGTGAGGCATTTTCAGACCTCCGCGTTCACGTGCAATGTGACCGAAGGTATCTACATCAAAATCATCAAATTCTGCTGCATCCGGCGCTTCGCCGATCCCTACAGAATCCATAACGATCAGATGTACTCTTTTGAATGTTGACATAATCTAAGCACTCCTTCCAATAATCCGGTTTACAAGAACAGTCCAGTAATGATCGCTGACAGCACGCTGACAAGCGAAGCACCGTAAAGCAGCTTCAGACCGAAGCGGGCGACCACATTACCTTGCTTCTCATGGAGTCCCTTCACCGCACCAGCAATGATACCGATGGAGGAGAAGTTGGCGAACGACACGAGGAAGACAGATACGATACCCGTTGTTCTGGCAGACATTGCAGTCTCCTTCAAATTAAGCATAGCTACGAATTCGTTGGATACCATTTTGGTTGCCATAATACTTCCTGCCTGAATCGCTTCTTTCCATGGAACACCCATGATGAAGGCAAATGGTGCAAACACATAACCAAGTAGCTCTTGGAACGAAATGCCAAGCACCGCGCTGAAAATTCCGTTAACAAGTGCAATCAAGGCAACAAAACCGATTAACATCGCAGCTACGATGATAGCAACTTTGAATCCATCCAGGATGTATTCGCCGAGCATTTCGAAGAAGGACTGTTTCTCCTCTTCCTGTACTTCCAATATATCTTCTTCCTCTGTAACCTCATAAGGATTCACAATCGAAGCAATGATAAAACCGCCAAACAGGTTCAGTACAAGAGCTGTAACCACATATTTCGGCTCGATCATGGTCATATAAGCACCAACAATCGACATCGATACCGTGGACATCGCCGAAGCACACAAGGTGTACAGCCGATGTTTTGGCAACAACCCAATTTGTTTTTTTACAGAAATGAACACTTCAGATTGCCCCAATACAGCCGAAGCAACCGCGTTATATGATTCCAGTCTGCCCATTCCGTTGATTTTGCTTAATACCAGACCAATATATTTTATAACAAAAGGCAAGATTCGGATATACTGCAATATACCGATAAGGGCGGAGATGACAACAATCGGCATCAATACGCTGAGGAAGAACGGTGCCCCCCCGCTTTCGGCACCTACAGTAGTCAAACCCCCAAATACAAATGCGATACCTTCATTCGCATAGTCGAGTAAACTTTTAAATACGGTCGCGAAACCGCCAATTAAAAAAGTACCCACTCCTGTATTCAACAGAGCATAAGCTAGTATAACTTGCAAAACAATCATGATAGCCAGCGGCCGGTAACGAATCTGCTTTTTGCCGTTGCTTGCGATATAAGCCAGTCCAAAAACAACGAGTAAGCCGATAATGGCAATTAGAAATTTCATTTGATTTCTCCTTTGAAGGTAGTTAAGCCGGATGTGAAAATTCAGCTCAAAGGTTTTTCATGCATGTAATGAAATAAACCTTTCAGAAAACAAGTAAAGCGCTTACAATAAATTCGTTTTATATCAGTTTTCAGGCTAAAAAAATAAAAAGGCTTTTTCAGGCTTGAACCTTGTTCTCCATATTAATGATTAACATGAAGAACAAGATTAATCCCGTGAGGCAAAGCCTAGATGTTATCTAACGAGTCAGATTACAACGAATTAGTAAGACGATGAAGACTGTTCGCCCTGCATAATCTTCACGCCAGAACTAGCACCGATACGAGTTGCACCCGCTTCGATCATTTTTTGCATATCTTCCAGGCTACGTACGCCACCGGAAGCTTTAACGCCAACATCAGGACCTACAGTACGACGCATCAAAGCGATATCTTCTGGCGTTGCTCCACCTGTGGAGAAACCTGTAGAAGTTTTAACAAAATCAGCTCCAGCTCGCACAGCTGCCTGACAAGCACGTACTTTTTCTTCATCCGTCAACAGACAAGTTTCAATAATAACTTTCACCAAAGCTTTACCCGCAGCCGCTTCAACAACAGCACGAATATCTTGTTCAACGAAATCATCTTTGCCATCTTTCAAAGCACTGATGTTGATGACCATATCGACTTCAGTTGCACCTTTAGCAATCGCATCTTTCGTTTCGAAAGCTTTTGTCTCCGATGTAGATGCCCCCAAAGGGAAACCAATAACGGTGCAGATATCTACGCCAGAACCCTGCAACTGCTCAGCTGCATAAGCAACCCAGCCTGGGTTAACACATACGGAAGCAAACTGATATTGCTTTGCTTCTTCGGTTAACTTGGCCATTTCACTTTGCGTTGCGTCCGCACGAAGCAACGTATGGTCGATCATTTTAGCTAATTGTGGTGTAGTCAATTGAATCTCTCCCTTATCTGAACTAGTTATTTTCTATACCCTTACACTAACATGAACATATGTAAAAATCAACTTGAACTTTTGTTCATAGTTACACTTGCATTTCTTCTTCGTTATATTTTCTTCCTAAAAAAGCAAAACATCCGCCCTTTTTGCGTGGCAGATGTTGTCATCCATATTCATTTGAAATTAAAATCGAAGTAATGCCTGCGCTGTGTACTGATCCGTGACCAGAATATTAGCGTAATGACCTTTGAGCGCGGCGTGTATGGCTTCAATTTTGCGTTGTCCCCCGGCGACAAGGATTGATTTTTCCTTATTTCTCAACTCGGCTAGATCAATTCCAACGGTTCTGCTGTTAATCTCTTCACTGATCAACTGACCTTCCGCGTCGAAAAAGCGTGAACAAATGTCACCTGCACCGGAGTTCATCAGCAATTGTTGCTCTTCTTCATTGAAGTAACCGAGCCTGAACAATAATGCATCTTCCTTCACAGTACCCACGGTAAACAAAGCAATATTGGCCTGTCTGCCGAGTTCCACGATTCTGCCGATATGTCGATCCGCTTCCACCATGTTTTTTACTTCAATGTTGTCGAAAATAACAGGCAGCGGCAGATACCTTGGTACCGTATGGAATGCCTCAGCGAACAAATGAACAATCTCAGCGGCATACGTATTGACATGGGAGTGGCTTACGCCCCCCTTCAATTGCACGACTTCGACACCTTTAACCTGCTTGGGACGAAGCTGGCGTGCTACAGCATGCATGGTTGTTCCCCAAGTCACCCCGATAATATCTGCATCCTGAACCGTCTCTTGAAGATAATCCGCTGCTCGTTTACTGATATGCTTCTGTATTTCCTCATCACTCTTCAACGGGGTAAAACACACAAGTGCCGTATCCAGATCATATTTTGACTTAAGTTCTCCGGCAATGATGTCGATATCCTCCAGCGGGTCCATAATTTCAATCCGGACATATCCACGATCTTTGGCGTACTGAAGTAACCTTGATACGGTTGGACGCGACACGCCCAACCTTGCGGCAATATCCTGCTGGCTATAATCGGACTGATAATACAATTTCGCTGCTTCAATGCTTAATCGTTGCTTCTCCAGGTCCATTCCCATGTGCGCTCATCTCACTCATCCTATTGTCTTTGGAAAATAAATACTCGTCCTGTATATTATACATGGATTGAGTATCTGGTCACTATAAAGCATCCAATTCAGTATCATGATCAATCCATTCATATCTTTTCTGACGTATAAAACAAGGGAAACGATGCATACTACTTCGGTCGCTTCATCGTTGCCAAGCTTACTTCACCCCATTAATCGCACAGAGAGGAAGAACTACATGTCTACCTTATTGTATATTACTGCCCATCCTCATGATCATGAAACCTCCTTCAGTATGGCTACAGGTAAAGCGTTTATTGATGCGTATCGTGAAAGTCACCCTTCTGATGAGGTTGTTCACCTCGATCTGTATCGCTCGGATATCCCCCATATCGATGCGGATGTCTTCAGTGGTTGGGGCAAACTGCAATCGGGTAGTGATCTGACTTCCGAAGAGCAGACCAAAGTAAGCCGTTTGAATGAACTGTCGGATCAATTTGCCTCAGCAGATAAATATGTTTTTGTAACCCCGATGTGGAACTTCTCGTTCCCTCCTATTCTGAAGGCTTATGTGGACTCGATCTGCGTAGCTGGCAAAACATTTCGTTATACCGAACAAGGTCCTGTCGGACTGCTGTCTGATAAAAAAGCACTGCATATTCAGGCTCGCGGCGGCATTTATTCCGATGGCCCAGCGGCTCAGATGGAATCCGGTCATCGTTACTTAAGCATTATCATGTCATTCCTCGGTGTGCCGAAGCTTGATGGCATTTTTGTTGAGGGGCATAATCAATATAAAGATCGTGCAGATGAGATCAAGCAACAAGCTATCGAACAAGCACGCACTTTCGCAAAACAGTTTTAATAGAAGTAGTTCAAAAAGTCCGCTTTTGATTACGAAGGATGCCTAATGGCATCATCAGCATCGAATATGGAATTCAGCCGAAATGTCCGTTGCTCACGTAGTTTTCCCTACGCTCCGCTACTCCATTTCTAGCTTCATCCCATCTTCTCGGTACTGAAAACCGACCTTTTTGAACACTCACTAAAGTGTAGTAAACAATAAAGCAAAAACAAAACCCGCGTGCGACCTAGGGGATGATCCCAGGAGACACGCGGGTTTTCAATGTATAATCAACCTAGAGCTTACTGATGTCCAGCACTGGCACGGCTCATGGTTTCAAGTTTACGTGTGATCGCATGACGGTCTACTTTCAATCCCCAGATCATTTCAATAATCTGTTCTTTCTCCTCAGGACTGTCGGCATGCTTCAATTGCATTAACAGATCATGCATTTGTTCATTAATGCCTTCAAATTGAATCCATAGATCCTGTCTTACCTCTTTGGAATCCAGATGATGATTCGCATCGACTTCTTCCTTCAATGCTTGCAGAATAGCATCTTTCCATTCGTCATCACCTAGCTGTTTCGCAATGTTCAGGAGATCCAGATAATCGTCAACAAGAAGTGAGTTCAATTCAGCATGTGTTTTCATCGTTTATTGCATCCCCTTTTCGTCTATTTACCAAGTATTATACTCGGTATTTCAGGATATGCAATAGCTGTCGGAAAAAGTTGATTTATGTAGCCCGTCCCTTCAACCTGTGAACAAGCAAATTACACAAGACAAAACCGCTCAAAACATACACACCGATCATCCCCACAATGCCTATCCACCCAAGATGACTGTAAAGCAGTCCACCTCCTGTTCCACTTACGCTTGAACCAAGATAGTAGAAAAATAAATACAACGCATTGGCTTGAGATTTGTGCTGATTGGCCACAAGTCCAACCCAGCTGCTTGCGATGGAATGACCGCCAAAGAAACCGAAGGCAAACAGGGCGAGTCCGATAATTTTGACCCAAAGCGCTGGATGAACGGTACAGACTGCACCAGCCAGAATAATTCCCAGCGCGATTCCAAGCACATGTGACCTGCCGTACCGATCTGCCATCCTGCCCATCCAGGTACTGCTGACTGTGCCCATCAGATATACTACAAAAAGACTTCCAACGATAGACTGGCTAAGATGATAGGGTTCACCCGTTAATTCAAAACCGATATAGTTGAACAGGGTCACGAATCCCCCCATCAGGAGAAAACCGAGTCCATACAGGCATAACAGCCTTGGATTGCGACATTGCGACCACAAAAGAGGTATTGGATTTTTGAATCCGGGTGCAGCTTTGACAAAATGACGGGATGGCGGGATAACAAGCCAAAAAATAACGGCTGCACACAGTCCAAGAATACCAATGAACCCCACAGCAGCGCGCCAACTGAACCAATCTGTCACCACACCGCTGATGAAACGGCCGGCCATGCCTCCGATCGAATTGCCGCTGATATATAGGCCCATAGCATAACCAAGACTTCTAGGTTCAATTTCTTCTGACAGATATGTCATGGCTATCGCTGGCAACCCCGCGAGTGCCACACCCTGGAGAATACGAAGCAGAAGAAGCTCCGTATATCCCGGGCTGAATGCGCTGAGCAAAGCAATAACAGAAGATATCACCAGTGCCGCTGTCATTATAAAGCGTCGGCCCACCGAATCAGATAAGGACCCGATGAACAGCATCGTCAGTGCCATGGCGATCGTTGTAACGGATAACGTAAGACTGGCGTGTGCCGGCGTAATTGAGAATGCATTGCTAATCTCAGGCATCAGGGGCTGGAGGCTGTAGAGCAAAGCAAAAGTGACAAAACCTCCGGCGAACAGTGCAAGGCTAATGTTACGAAACGTCTTAGTTCCCTGCTGAATCATGGATGTTCCAACTTTCCCAGTAAGAAAGCTTCTTGGATCGACTGTGGTCTGATCGCCGGTCAGCGAAGCCTTCCATCTATCGTTATTTAGTGAACAATTTCCGCTCCATATGGGTCAGAAACTCATAACCATCTGGCGTTACAACAATTGTATCCTCGATTTGGAACCCACCAGCACCTAGCTCGTAATAGGGTACCTCAACACATAACACCATACCGGACTCCAGTATCCGCTGGTCACCCGGGGAGAGGGTTATATCGTCGTACAGTTCCAACCCGATGGCATGTCCGACATGCTGACGTCGGTAATGCGGAATCCCCTCACGCTGTACGCGAGATACTGCCGCATGGAATACTTCCGACGCCTTGACGCCAGGGCGCAGCGTTTCAAGTGCCGTCTCCCATCCACTTTTGACCGCAGCAAAATGTTTTTTCATCCAAGCGGTAGGTTCCCCTGCAACAACCGTGCGGCCCGTATCTCCCCAGTATCCTTCCAGCTGCAGGCAAAGATCGAAACGGACCTGATCTCCAACCTCAATCATATGAAAATAATTTTCGATGAGTGGTAGCGCACTACGTGGCCCTGCCCCTACCGCTGTCATTGCCGGAGTTCCACCCGCTCTCATCACAGCCAGACGATAATGATCGGCAAGTTGCTTCTCATGAACACCTGCTGCAATCAGGTCAATTAGTTCCTGCTCAATCCGTTCATTTAATTGGGCAGCCTGACGAAGTTGCTCGATTTCGAAAGGTGTCTTGACCAGACGGATTTCTCGGAACAACTTATATGCGGGAATTACCGGTCTGTCAGGAACCTCCTCCTTGATTCTAGCCAGAATATCGGGAGCGATCCGCATCTCATCGATTCCAATCGGCTGATCTTCGATCTCAAGCTGTTTTAATGCAGCCTTGAGTGCTTCAACAGGACCCGGATGAATAACCGTCGTTTGCAGAAGAGAATAAAAGAGATCAATGTCGTCAGTGGAAGGTTTGCCTTCAATTGAACCTTCCACAAAGAAATCACTGTAGGCAAATATATCTACCCCCGTAATACCGAACTGGGCTACAACGCCTAACCGATTCGTTGGAATGACGATACAAGGCTTAGCAGATCTGTCGGCAGGTAAAACCGCATAAATCTGCATGGTCCAGTTGCTTGCACGCAGCTGGGACCCGATGACATACTGAATGTTCTCTGGAGTTGTTGCGATCAGGGCGCTTAGCCCCTGAGTTTTCATCACTTCTTCCGCCCGGTCCCTGTTCAGACTTGAGCTATGGGATAGATGCTGTGAATTATTCATTTTGATCCAGTCCTCCTTTTGTTTTCCTGCGACCAAACAAACTTTCAAGTCCTGGTACAGAGCGCAACACTAGTTTAATCGTCATAAACAGAGCCAGCGCAAACGCGATCAGAACTACAGACACCACGGCTATCGTTGGGTCCTGCCATTTCTCCATATACAGGAATAGCTGTATTGGCAACGTGTAGCTGTCCTGACGGAGCAACAACAGTGCAGCCTCGACCTGATCAAAAGTGAAGACAAAAGCGATTGACCCTGACAGAAGCAGGGATAGTCGGAGCTGTGGCAGCGTAATTGTGAAAAAAATGCGTATCGGCCCAGCACCAAGGTCCGCGGCAGCTTCCCGATGAGCCGGGTGCAGATTGGCTAACGCACTGCCAACAATAGTGAGCACAAATGGCAGCACAATGACCGCTTCACCCAAAATAAGTGCAAACAGTCCGCCTGCAATATGCATTTTTGAGAATAAAATCAGGTATGCAGTACCCAGCGTAATTTTTGGCATAACCATTGGAGATACAAAAAATGCCCTTAAGATACCAGAGCCCGGGAAAGGGTATTGCACGATTGCTAACGCAGCAAGCGTACCTGTAATCAAAGCCAGCAGAACCGCCCCTGTAGAAGCAATAAGGCTGTTCTTGAATGCATCGAGAAACTGGGTCTGCTCACTCAGATTGGCATACCACTTCAAGGTTAGACCTTCCGGGGGAAATTTGCTGGCTGAACCTGAGCCTACAGATGTCAACATAATCATCAGCAGTGGCAGCAGCAAATAAATCGCTACGGCACCCACAAAGATGTAGAGTAACAGCTTGGTGCCCCTGTTCGACTTAACCATACGCCTGACCTCCCTTGCGGGAACGACGGAACATCAACGTTTCTGCTCCTTTATTCACAAGCAACGAAACAACAATGGAAGACACAAGTAAAAACAGGCTGGCAACCGCAGCCATCGGCCAGTTGGTGTCCAAGGTTCGCTGATATATAAATACCGGAAGTGTCATGACTCTTCCCCCGCCGATCAGCTGAGGTGTGGTGAATGCGGTGAGACATAGCGTGAACACAATCTGCACCCCGCTTGCAATGCCTCTTGCCGATAAAGGCAGGGTAATGGTCAGGAATGTTCTCCAGCTGCCCGCCCCCAGATCCTGAGCAGCTGCCTTTAAGGAAGCGTCACTTTGGGACAGTACATTTAGAATCGGAAAGACCATAAATGGCAGGAAAATATGGACAAGGGCCACAACAACACCTGTCTCGTTGTATATCATGCTGAATCCTTCCTCGGTTAGCCCCAGACGGATGAACAGCCAGTTCATGAAGCCCTGTTTGGACAACAAAAGCTGCCATCCGTAAGAACGCACAACGGCACTGACCAGTAGCGGAAGAAACGTGAGCAGCAGCAACAATTGCTTCATGCCAGGCTTCTTTAGACCCGCAATGCAATAGGCCAGCGGATAGGCAAGCAGAAGACTCCATAGCGTAACCTTGAAGGCAATGCGAAACGTTGTGCCAATCAGCTTCCAATAATAAGGGTCGGACAGAAACGCACGATAGGCCCCCCAATCCCAGCCCCGAATAAGCTTTCCATTCTCATACATATCAAAGCTATATCTGCCAAAGATCAGCAACCCGCCCAGATACACGATGCCCATCAGAGCAAGCGCAGGCAACAGAAGCAGCAACCGGGTTACCCATGTGCGGTTTCCAAAGGAATACAGATTCACGATCCGTTCCGCGATCCGGTTCATATTCTTGCCCCCTGTACACGGTCATCAATGGGTTCGGATAACAAGAGCGCGTCCTCTGGATCAAAGCCAATTTGTATTGGCTCACCTGGACTATAACGTGAAGCTCCCCGCTGATGCAGCACACTGGCCTGAACCAGAAAACCTTCAGCAATCTGCACACTGTATCGAATATTTGCTCCGCCATACACCGCTTCAATCACGTGTCCATCCAGCTTGTTCAGGCAATGAGTTGCATCTTCTCCAAGTCGAATATACTCATTGCGGATTGATAAGGAATGTCGTGCTCCCGCTTTCGGTACAGCATTGCCATCACTGACTTTCACCAGCAATGGCTTGCCGAAGCATTCCACCCGAATTCCATTCACATCATGTCCCAGTAATTCCGTCTCAAAGAGATTGGTATCTCCAATAAACTTGGCCACGAAACTATCGGTCGGTCTTTCATAGATTTCATCAGGGGTTGCGTATTGCAGCAGCCTTCCATCGCGCATAACGCCAATTCGGTCAGACATATTCATGGCTTCGCTCTGATCATGCGTTACAAAGATAAACGTTCCGCCGAATTCACGCTGGATGCGTTTCAGTTCACGCTGCATATCGAGACGCAGCTGCATGTCCAATGCAGAGAGAGGTTCATCAAGCAGTAGCACTTCGGGTCTGTTGATCAGTGCGCGAGCAATGGCGACGCGTTGTGCCTGACCCCCGGACAGCTCGGATACAGCACGCCTGCCATAGTCTCCGAGCTGGACCAGATCAAGCATTTCACCTACCTGCCGTTGGATATCGACTTTTGGTAACTTCTTCACCTTTAGGCCATAGGCAATGTTGTTGAATACATCCATATGAGGGAACAGCGCAAGCTGCTGAAAAATCATATTGCTATTGCGTCCATAAGCCGGGATGCCAGTAACATCCCGACCTCCCAGCATAATGGTGCCCTGATCCGGCTGCTCAAGTCCGCCAAGCATGCGCAGCAGTGTTGTTTTGCCACAGCCACTCGGACCAAGCAAGGAAACGAATTCACCCTTTTTCACTTGGAGTGTTACTTGATCAACGGCGGCTCGCTTACCATAAGTCTTCGTGACTTCCCTTGTTTCAATGGATATGGTCTCTTGTCCGCTGCTCATCTCTGATTCCCTCCCATCCATTCCGGGTTCATAACAGAACCCGGAATTATTGTGTGCCTGGCAACAATCCTTTTATTGAAGTTTTGTTTTCACGAGACGGTCCCATAGTTCTTTCCAGGAAGAGCTGTTCTGTGCAAGCACATCCCAGTCTGGATTAATACCATTACTTTGCGTTTCCACGGAGAATGAAGGATCATCCTTGTACTTGTCCGGAACTGCAGCTGTCGTACTGGTTACTGGCGTACCCGTTGCTTCTGCATATTGTGACAGCGCCTCCGCGCTCAACAACTCGTTAATAATTTCATTTGCAACACGTGCCTGCTCAGGTGTTGAGCCCTTCACTACCTGAAGTGTGTATGGGAAGGAGATGGCACCTTCACTCGGATACGCTACGGCAAGTGGAGAACCACCATCAATCCATGTCTGTGCAACCTGTGCACTGAATGGGGCAATGAGCGCATCACCTGACTCCAGGAGTGCCTTCAGCTGATCATTGGATGAAACCAATGTGCCAATCTGGTCACTACGATCTGCCCAGAACTGGAAGGCTGGCTCGGGATTTTCATAGGATGCGCCAATCTCTTGACCTTTGGCAGCAATAAGTGGGGAGATATAGGAATAGAACATATAGTCCCAGAGCGCAGTTTTCCCTTTGAACTCCTCGTTATCCCATAGATCGTTCCAGCTGGTAGGCGGCGTTTTCACCAGGTCTTTGTTATACACCAGGGCGAAGCTTGAAACGCCCCAGACCACACCTTTATTGTCTGGCTTGTGGAAGGACTCCGGAATATCCTTAATATTGGTCACAATGCTGGTATCCAGTGGCTCCCACATGTCATCATTCAATCCTTTTGCCGTCGCATCTGCATTGAAGTAACCGAAGTTAACAATCGGATTGTTGGCATCAGCCTGCTTGCCTGCAACCATCTTGGGGTACATTACCGAATTGGAGGATTCCTCAAAGGTGACTTCAACGTTGGGATGTTCTTTCACATACTCGGCAACCACTTCTTTCGGAACGACATCCTGATTGGAGCCAGCCCAGATAAACATCGTCAGCTTAACTTTGTCTCCGCTTGCTCCTGAAGAGTCGCTCTCTCCGGCAGTATTACTTGAGCTGCCTGCTCCACCGCAGGCGGAAAGCACCAATGTACCGGCCAGTGTCAGAGAGGCGAGGCTGAGAAAGCGTTTTTTGTTGGATTTGAACATGCAAATTCCCCCATCCATGTAGTTGGTTTTACCGATAAGACAGAACTAGATAGTTTCCATATACTTGATCAATGCAACCCTATTTGCTGGCGTAAACCTTCCATAATGTCGGATATCTCCCGTGGATCTACAGATAGGGAATCCTTATACTTCTCCTCTACAACGCCCATGGTCTGACGCTTCAGGTAGTCTCTTAGTGCAAGCGGAGCATTCAGCAAGGCCTGATTCAGTGTTACCTGCATCTCATCGCTCCATATGTCTTCAAATTGCTCCCGCGCCTTGCCAAAGGCGAATTCCTCCTGCTGCCGTGGTCGCTTGGCTCGCATTTGTTCGGTATCGCTCTCGTTCAGCTCCAGGCCGTCAATCACAACACCATATAACTCAAGAGCTTTCTCCGGGGATACCAGCCCACTTCTTACATCCTCCAGAACTAGGCGTGGTTCACGTTCAAGTGGATCACCATATCCGCCTCCGCCTTGCGACAGGAACGTAACCGTTTCTCCAGGTTGAAGCAGCAGCTCATCAATTCTTCCCAGATGATGCTCACTTGCACGTCCAGCATTAAGAATCGCTTCTCCATGTGAACCTACGCCACCACCGAGCCTGCCCCAGGGCTGGAACTCCATACGCTCCATGTTTCTGGCCGTCATCACGGTATCCGGTGTTAGAATTCTGACACATAAATCAATTCCGCTTCCGCCACGGAAGGTTCCTGCACCCGCCGAGTCAGCACGAAGACCATAATGCTCAATCAACACAGGCATCTCGGATTCCACCGTTTCCGCAGGAATATTCCGAAGATGACCGACCGCAAAATCCATGCCATCAATGCCGTCTTTCATCGGCCTAGCTCCCGAACCTCCGCAGATCGGCTGAATTACGCCCACCTTTTTCTTGCCATCGGATGCATCTGTCATCGCCATCATGACGATGCAGGCTTGTCCAGCTCCTGCCGCGGGAACCATACTGCCCTGAGCTTTCCCCAGTGCTCCCGTGATAACGTCCATCAGCCGGATAAAGGTCGCAGCACGTGCCCCAACTGCTGCCATCGGCTCCGGGTTTAGTACGGAAGCAGGCGGCGCGTAATTTCGCACCATACGAATCATGCCCGAATTCCAAGGAATGGTCGGATCGAGCGTACGGAAATAACGAATGAGTGCGGGCACCAGCATGTAATGGCCCTGTTGGTTGTGGGTAGGAATGTTGAATGAAGCCCTAACCTGAGGATCGGTGCCGCTAAAGTCCAGATGAATGTCACTACCTTCAATCGTCATCTTGCAACGCAACCGAATAGGATATCCTCCTGGTCCTTTCTCCAGATAGTCCCAGAAGTCATAGGAACCGTCCGGGACATCTTGCACGATAACACGTGCCTTCAGCTCGGCATATTCCAGCAAATGTTCGATGCCCTGCTGGATTTTTCCCACGCCATATCGTGCAATGAGTTCCTCAAGCCGTTGCTCTCCCCGATTCAATGCAGCCATAAGCGCTTTGAGATCACCGAGATTTTGCTCCGGAATTCGGCTGTTGTCCATAAACATTCGCAGGATCTGCTCGTTGAGAACACCAGCTTCATACAGCTTGACTGGTGCAATTCGAATGCCTTCCATATGAATATCGTAGGCGCTGGGAGATACGCTCCCCGGTACCTTGCCGCCCACATCGGATGAATGGACAAAGCACATGCCGTAAGCAATGATTCGCCCTTCGTGAAAATAAGGCTTGATGAGATGAATGTCTGGAAGGTGTGTGACCATGCCTTTGGTGGAATAAGGATCATTACATATGACGAGATCCCCTTCTTTCCAGTCTTCTATACTGTTAATGGTCGCAGCAGCAGGGATGCCCAGGGACAGATTGTAACCCGTCTCCAGCGGCGATCCGAACGTTTCCCCGGATGGAGTTAAGAGGTAGGTTCCAAAATCGCCAGTTTCTTTGACAAAAGCGGTGAATCCTGTGCGCAGAACAACATTTGCCATTTCTTCCACGGCAGCTTGAATTCGATTGTTAAAAATCTCAAGAAAGACCTTGTCACCGATCATGCTTCCACCTCCCCAATCACGTTCCCATGCACATCCCGGTATACCTTATATCCTGGCGGAATAAAGATCGTTGTATCATATTCCTCCACAATAATGGGCCCGGGGATGGGGGCATCCACCGATGGAATTTGTCCCCTTTTCAGTACCTTGGCAATCTGCTGTACATGGTCAAAGGTGATGAGCCTTTCTTCCGCTACACTCTCATCAAATGGCAAATTTGCCGGATCTACCGTGTTATGGGTAGGTAAAACACCAACAATGGTTGCTCTGAGACTTACAAACATGACCTCTGCCTCTGGCTGACTAATGCCAAACACGTTTTGGTAAGATGTATGGAATTTAATCCCTGCCTTCTTGGGATCTTGAATTTCTTCCAATGTCAGCGTGACCTCAAGATCAAAGGCCTGTCCCTCATATCGCATATCCGCACTGTACAGGCAATAAATATTGTCCAGCTTGACACCACCACGGGCTTCCTCATCTACCCAGCTACGTCCCAGGTTTTCCAATTCAGCAAAAAGAGAGCTTAATTCACCAGACTCCAGAGTCTGGGTACTTTTGTGTAACGTATGAACGAAATCATTGCGGAGATTGGCAACCGTGCAGCCCATGGCACACAATGTTCCCGGAGATGGCGGGATCAACACTCTGCCGATACCTACCTCACGTGCCATCAGAAAAGCATGCATCGGGCCGGCTCCACCATATGCGAGCAACGTAAAATCGCGGGGATCAACGCCCTTGCGAGCCATGAGGGGAGAAAACTGGGCGTACATATTGGCAGTTGCCACATCAAGAATGGCTTGTGCAGTCTGTTCGGCATTCAGTCCAAGCTTCTCTCCCAGATTGCCCAGAGTACGCTCTGCAAGTTCGGGATACAGACGCATTTGTCCGCCAAGGAAATGGTCAGCATGCAGGATACCGAGCTGTAGATAGGCATCTGTGGTTGTCGGCTCTTCTCCCCCGCGCTGATAACATGCCGGACCGGGATTGGCTCCCGCGCTGCGCGGTCCAACCTTGAGTACGCCTACGGAATCAAGCCAAGCAATTGAACCACCACCAGCCCCAATCGCTGTTACATCAACAGCGGGAATGATGACAGGAAAGTCTCCAACCTTGTTCTCAGAAGAATAACTCGGTTCTTTGTCAATAAGGGCAACATCAACACTTGTCCCACCCATGTCAAATGTGATGACCTGATGAATGCCCGCTCGTTCAGCAATATGGGTCGCGGCGATTACACCGGAAGCAGGCCCGGACAGAAGCGTACGTACCGGCTCATTAGCCGCTCTGGCAGCCGTCATAATTCCACCGTTGGACATGGTTGACAGCAAGTTGGCTTTGAGGCCGTATGCCTGGATCCCTTTTTGCAGACGCAGGAAGTAAGACCCCATCCGTTCACCTACATAAGCGTTCATGGCCGTTGCGAGTGTTCGTTCGAACTCACGCTGTTGTGGCCAGATGGCGCTGCTTCGGCAGATGAACAGTTGCGGATAACGTTCCCTGATCAGATCTTCCGCAAGCTGCTCATGAGCGGGATTCACATAAGCATGTAAAAAGCTAATCGCCAAAGCGGTAACGCCATCCTCCACCAGCTCATCCACCGCTTGCAACAGTTGTTCCTCATTCAGTGGCTGGAGTATGCCCCCACTCGCAATGACCCGTTCATCGATTTCCTTAACGTGATGTCTCGGTACTAGTGCATCGGTCTTGTCACCATACAGATTGGTTGTATCCTCAAGTCGCAACCGGCGGATTTCAAGAATGTCACGGAATCCTTTAGTGACCAGCAGACCTGTAACTGCGCCATTTCGCTCAATCAACGTGTTGACGCCAAGCGTTGTTCCATGCACAAACAGATCAATCTCATGAATATTCACGCCACTCGCCTTTAACTGATCAAGTGCGTTAAAAATCGCCTGTTCAGGAGCTACTGCAATCGATGGCGTTTTCAGCGCCGCAATCACCCTGCCCTGATGGTCCATCACCAGCGCATCCGTGAAAGTACCTCCGATATCTATGCCTAGACGGTAGATTGTGTCCACAAGCTCAACTCCTTTATCACCGGGTCTGTTTCTAAGGAATGTTATTGGTTTTGCATGGCGAAATAACGTTTGACATCATCGATCATTTGGTTGATATGATTCACCATTGCCGCTTCAGCCTGCTCCGGAGAGCCCGCTACAATAGCATCCAGAATCTGCTGATGATCCACAACTAATTCGCTTCCTACTCTCCGGCGAATATACGCGGTTTCCAGAAAATCGCGGCTTGTCTCCCATACCAGTTCAACGGCGTGCAGAAGAATTTGGTTTTGCGCAGCATAAGCCAGCAATCTGTGGAACTCCCGGTCCTCCTCGTATGGTATAATATTCTTGGAAAGCAATTCATGCTGGTTCGCAATCGATGCTTGCAACAGTACTATGTATTCTTTCGAGGCACGCTGTGCTGCGAGGGAAGCGATCTCCCGTTCAAGAGCCCTTCTGGCAACGAGAACATCTAGCAGAGCCTTTTCCCCGGAATGGTTCAGCATCTGAATTAACTGTGAATTCACGCTTTGTTGCTGCAAATCTTTTTCCAACGTCTTCATTCGATCCAGACCATGTTCGGTCAAAGTTCTTCCCTTTCGACCTTCCAGAACTGTAAAACCTTCAACATCCATCTCCATAAGTCTTCTTCCGATGGTTGCCTGACTCAGACCATACGTTTTGCCCAAAGTATGAACCAACGTACTGGCCCCGATGGGAGCATTAGCGTCTCGAAGCTGCTTTAGCAGTTCGTATTCCAACTCCATTTCGTTTAGCTCAGGACCCACTGATCTCACCCCTCTTAGATACTTAATTGTTTTTTAATCTTCTTCGTAGTTGTTACTCACTGATGATTAACGTTAGTATACCTTGCAGACATCATAATTTCAACAATTCTCATCGAAATAGTGCGAATTATTCCCTCAGCTATACTGTGCACCTTTTCAATTCAAAATCAAAATTAAAAAAGAGCATTTCACATCCTTTATTCCAGCGTTTATCTGGAGGATGCAATCTGCCCTTAACGTAGCAATCTTTTAAGATCACAAATGTAATCATTAATACTCAAATCAGGTATCAGGACTTGAGTTGTTGCAATAACTGCACACGGTAGGCTTCACTTTCAAGCGATTGAATTTCCTTATATTCTTCGGCAGTAAGCACTTTGGGTTCCCCGGCTACTTTGGCGATCATATATACTTTCGCACTTTCTTCCACCACCTGAGTGCGGTAATAGGCTTCGCGGAGGTTTTTACCGGTCGTAACCAATCCGTGATTGACGAGAATGAGTGCCGTATGTTCTTCTACCTTTGCTGAGACTGCATCGGCAAGTAGTTTCGTCGTTGGTAGAACATATGGAACAAATCCGATATCACCTACCAAGGCGGACTGATCAGGGAACAAGTGTGGCAATTCATCGAAAACGAGACTAAGTGCGATCGTGTATGCCGGGTGCGTATGCACAATGGCTTGGATATCAGGATTCACACGATAACTGTACAGATGCATCAATACTTCGGAAGATGGACGTGTTGATCCCGCACGAGTCTCTCCTGTCTCGATATCAATGGCGATCCATTCGTCAGGCTCCAGATCCTCAAGTGCATAACCACTCGGAGACAACAACATTGTTCCCCCAGAGCGAGCGCTCAGATTCCCACCGGGTCCTACCACCAACCCTTGGGCAACTGCTCTACGTGCATACTTCGTCAACTCTTCCCTTACTTGCTGTTCAGACATGTTGCTCACCACTCCTCATACTTTTCTTTTTAGCATTTTGCGTCAATGCTCATTGCATTGAATCTGTTCATTACCTTTTGATTTGATTCAGACTTTGGTAGTTTTCATAAGCTTCCTGCCACAGCTCTGTATCCTCAGGCTCATAGGTCTCGGGGGAAAAGGAAGCAGCCATGACCTCCCGTACCTCGGCCAAGCTACTCACTTCTCCATGCGCAAGGAATTGCAGCATGCAATTCCCGGCTGAAGTCGCCTCTGCCGGGCCTGCCACTACCGGGACACCGGCTGCATTGGCTGTAAACTGGCATAATAGTCGATTGTGCACACCGCCACCAACCATATGAATGACACGAGGTCTTGTACCTGTAATCAACTGCAATTCATCCAGCGTCTGTCTGAATTCCAATGCAAGACTTTCCAGAATGCAGCGCACAATCGCTCCAGTCGTTTCAGGCACAGTCTGTCCGGTGAGACTGCATTGTTGCCGTATTCGTTCAGACATATTTCCTGGCGCCAAATACACGCCATCTCCCGGCGATACATAACTTTGATGCGGCGTTGCCAAGGTAGCCAATTGAATCAGTTCTTCATGTGTAAAAGGTTGATTCTCCCGCTCCCACTGTCGTTTGCATTCCTGTAGCAACCACAAGCCTGAACGATTTTTCAAGGTGCGTACTTTTCCACTTACCGTCCCTTCATTGGTGAATCCTAATGCACGACTTCGGTTATCCAATACAGGTGTATCACGCTCCACCCCCATAAGAGACCAGGTACCACAGCTGATAAAAGCAAAATCCGAATCCATTGCAGGAATCGCTGCCAAGGCAGATGCCGTATCATGTGAGCCCACAGAGACTACCTGCATCGGTCCAGTCCGTAACTCGGCGCACAACTCATTTGTTAGATCGCCCAGCACGGTACCCGGTTGAACGAGTTTTGGAAATAATGTTTCCGGTATACCGAGACGCCCGATCAGATGTTCATTCCAACGCGCCTCGCCTGCATGCAACAGCCCGCTAGTACTTGCAATCGTATACTCACAAGCCTTCTGACCGGATAGATAATAGTGAAATAAATCCGGCATAAATAACATGCGCACATCCGTACGCAAACCTTCGGCCTGCTCTCGTACACTGCCTAGTAGTTGAAATACTGTATTGATCTGCTGCGGCAAAACGCCGGACATGGCATACAGTTCTTCATCTTTCACCATGTGCAGAACTTCTTCCATCCACTGTGCGTTGCGTGCTTCCCGATAGTGACGCGGGTTCGAGCACAACCTTCCCGCACCATCCACCAGTCCATAGTCCACTCCCCACGTATCCACTGCTATAGAACGGACCGATGGAGAGACGCCTTGCGTCCCTTTCACAATGCCTTGTTTTAATTCATGAAAAAGTCGCAAGAAATCCCAATACAGTCCATCCCCCAGTTGCACGGGTTCGTTGTTGAATCGATGCACTTCTTGTAACGAGAGTCTGCTTCCATCAAAAGAACCCCGGACTACGCGTCCACTCCCAGCGCCGTAATCGGCAGCAAGCACGTGTGTTGCTTGATCGCCCATTCTTTCAAGCCTCCTTAACTCTACGCGATAAGCCGTATTCGAGTTCTGAACACAGTTTTCAAGAGAACGCCATGTTACCTCATTTCACAAGGAACATGGCGTTTGACAGGAATGGAACTTTATTTAACGATACAACGGGCCAAACACACTGCAAGCACGGTAGTCTGCGCCCTCCGGCTCACTTGTGCCGAACAACCCCCATGCACGCGGACGGAAAATTTCCGTTTCAGGTACATTATGCATATTTACCGGAATGCGAAGCATGGAAGCAAGCGTAATCAGATCAGCACCGATGTGTCCATACGAGATGGAGCCATGGTTAGCGCCCCATTGATTCATGACCTCGTATACGGAAGTAAAAGCTCCCGCTCCAGTTAGAACAGGAGCAAACCAGGTGGATGGCCAGGTTGGATCTGTCCGCTGATCCAGCGTATCATGTACATCTTCAGGCAGATCGACCGTGTAACCCTGAGCGATTTGCAGCACTGGTCCCAGTCCTTTGACCAGATTCAGACGTGTCATCGTTACAGGCATGCCGCCTTTGGTCAGGAAATCCGCTGAATAGCCGCCCCCGCGGAAATACTCTACGGATGCCGGTCTCCACGATGTTGCTTTCAGGCAGTCCTGAACTTCCTCATCTGTAATTTCCCAGAATGGCTTGAGTACAGGCTTACCATCTCTGGACTGTTGTCCAGTGCCATCCAAGGCTGCCGAACCAGAGTTGATTAGATGCAGAATGCCGTCCTTTGCGTTTCCTTCCAACTGGTGCCCCGTCACACGCTGTACCGAATCCGGACTCCAATACGTCCGCACATCAGCAAAGATCTGTGCCGTATGCGTCAGCAACGAACCGAATAACATCGATACCCCGTTCAGGCTGTCATTCTCCGTTGCAACCAGATAAGGCGCACGTTTGCCATTCCAGTCAAAGGAAGAGTTTAATATCGACTCCAGAAAATCTCCGTTAGGTGAATGATCCGTCCACTGCCGTTGCCCTTGGAAGCCGGATACAATCGCGTGGTGACCCATCGATTCCTCTGTAAAACCAAGCTCTGCCAATCTTGGGTTGCCCGCCATCAAGTCACGCACGATTTGGGTCATTTTCACAACGGTTTCCCATTCGTACTCTTTGCGTTTGCGATCCGTTTGCAGATGGGCAGCGTTGTTGTCCGGACCTTCGTTACAATTCTCCTTCACCCAGGCCAGTGCGAGCTTATACTCCTCGGGGTCATAGATTTCTTCTTCGATACGACGAGTCAATTCGCTCATATCCACATATTCGTTCCTCATGCCCAGATACTCTTGGAAAAATGAATCGTTCACAATCGAACCTGCAATCCCCATGGATACCGATCCAATGGACAGATACGCTTGCCCTTTCAAGGTCGCGGCTGCAAGACCCGCGCGGCTGAACCGGAGCAATTTCTCACGCACGTCCTCGGGAATTGTTGTATCCCCGCCGTCTTGAACATCCTCTCCATAGATTCCAAAGGCAGGAATCCCCTTCTGTGCATGAGCAGAAAGTACCGCTGCCAGATAGACTGCACCCGGACGTTCAGTCCCGTTAAAACCCCAGATGGCTGTAGGAATGGATGGTGACATATCCATCGTTTCCGTACCATAACACCAGCACGGTGTCACGGTGATCGTTACGCCCACGTTGGAACGGCTGAATAGTTCTGATGCTGCGGCCGCCTCAGCTACTCCGCCAATACAGGTCTCAGCCACAACACACTCCACTGCGGACCCGTCAGGATAACGTAGTTCTGCTGCAAGCAACTCGGCAACAGATGTCGCCATCCGCATCGTTTGTTCTTCCAGTGACTCCCGAACGCCTTTGCGTCTTCCATCAATCGTGGGACGAATACCAATCTTGGGGAAAGCCTGTTTATAACGATAATCCTGATGTGTCATACTGGAATGTCCTCCTTCAATTCGTTTCATAGAATTTGGGTTGAATTGAGAAACCTTCTGTCTGATTCATATGCATTGATTGGAATGAAATAATGAAGGAAATACAACCGATACCCGAATGGTATACAAGAACTGCATACACAGATTGCCAAGAGCCTTATTTTAGTTTGAATGCGTTTACATATTTAAAAAAATAACAATAAACCATTTCATTAATTAGCTATGTATGTAGTTCCTCTATTCAAGAAAATGGAACGTGCATGAGCGAATTCAACGAAATGGTTTATGTAGTAAAGACGTTCAGAACCCTTTAGGGTTATCGGTAACCCTAACATAGCACGAGCCTATCTTGCTGTCAATTGACATTATCCTATAGAATGGTAAGACTAAGTTGCGGAAAGGTTAGATTCTAATGATTACCATTTACGATATTGCCAAAAAAGCCAACGTCTCCGCCATGACGGTCTCCAAGGTCATTAATCATACAGGCCGTATAAGTTCCGCGACACGTGAACGTGTGCAACAGGTGATCGACGAACTGGGTTACATCCCGAACTCCAATGCACGCAGCCTTGTGCTTCAACGAACCCAGATGCTCTCCCTGCTTATTACGGATATTACCAACCCTTTTTATACAACACTGGCGCGTGGTGCTGAAGATGCAGCCCATCTTCGTGGGTACCGTCTTTTATTCGGCAATAGTGACGAGGATTACAAAAAGGAAAAGGATTATGTAGATGCGATTCTGTCTACTCGTGTGGATGGTGTACTCTTTGCCCCAGCGGGAGATCGTTCTCTCCAACATCTGAAACAGCTGCAGGAACGTCACATTCCGTTTGTCTTTCTAGACCGCACCGTACCTGGCATTACGTCAGATATCATTGCTGGAGATAGCCGGGAAGGCGCGATTGCTCTGATCCGATATCTGGTGCAATTGGGCCACCGGCGCATTGCACTGGTCAATGGTTCTTCGGAGGTTTCTACCGCCAGACTGCGGGAGGAAGGTTATATAGCGGGTTTACGAGAGGCCGGAGCTGATATTGATCCCGAGCTTGTGCTTCGAACCGGGTACCGGGATTTCAGTGATGTAGAGGGACTCGATCGACTACTCTCTCAACCAAATCAACCAACAGCCATTTTTGCAGCCAACAACATGCTGGCGATTGGGGTCATTCGGCTTTTGCGCAAACGGGGACTACGTGTACCAGAAGACATTTCTGTTGTGTGTTTCGACGATCTGGATCTGGCTTCTGCCTTCGATCCTTTCCTGACTGTAGCTGCACAGCCAGCATATGAATTTGGGTTTCAGGGCGTACAGATGCTGATTGACCGAATTGAGGGTAAGTCCCCTTCCGAAGCCCAAACCGTCATTCTACCGTCAGAACTGCGCATACGGGCTTCAGCTACTGCTCCACGTAAGCAAAAATAGAGTTAAGCGCGTGAGTTGACTAAATATTATCGTGTAAATGATTAGTCCAACTTATCTGGATTAGGTCCTGTTCAAATTCGAAAAATGTACAACATAAACAGGGTGCACCGGAGATTACGCTCTGGTTGCACCCTGTTTGAAGTTCATTCGCTGAAATAATCCGTCGTTCGAGCCGTTTGGTTCGTCTGTTTCATTCAGACTCGTCGTTTCCTTCAGTTCCATCCGAGCCGATATTCTACCGCTCCGACTGTAATGCAAGAGCGACCTCACGAACGAGTCCCGGGAACCAGTCCATCAGAGCTTCGAACGTATATCCCGCTTGTTCAGCTTTGGTCGTCTCCATCGTCCATGATTGCTCAATTCCGAAGGGTGACATGTCCTCTTTCACCGTTTCCGTGAGGATCTGGGACTGCATGCCCGTGACCGTCTCGATCAGATGTATCATGGCTGACAGCGTAATCGCACCCTTGGAAGCTGCATTCACCGGACCGGTAATGGACGAATGTCCAAGCCAAGCGAGAAATCTTGCCGCTTCTGTGGAATTGATAAATCCAATCTCCGCATCCGGATTTGGCATGCCGATCGGTTTTCCTTTTTGCACATGTTCAATATGAAAATGAAGTCTTCTCGTATAATCATCAATCCCGAGTACAATGGGAATGCGCATCGCCACAACCGGGAAATCCGCTTCCTGGAAAAATACAGCCTCCGCAAGCCGTTTGCCTTCTCCATACGAAAAATCCTCCGCACTCCCATACTGCAATGGATATGTATACGGGTCAAAATCCGTTTCCTTAAATCCAGGTCGGGGATCACCGTATACCGAGAGTGTGGATGTAAGAACGTATCTTTTGGTGCGTCCTGCAAAAGCTTCACATGCCGCTTTCGCCGCATCTGGGGAATAACAGATATTGTCGTACACGACATCCCACATGTCTGTCTGCGCAACCTCTGCCAGAGATTCCGGGTCTTCACGATCCATCTTGATTCGGTTTACTTCGGGTCCGAAGTCAACATCCGTTTTACCACGAGTTGCGACTGTGATCTGAGACTTTCCTTCCCACAACAAGTGATCCACCAGACGTTTACCGAAAAAACGTGTACCCCCAAGTATAAGAACTTTATTCATCCAAAAAACCTCCTATCTTGTTCGATTATGTTTAACAATTTGAAGCATGGTATGAGCATTCCGTTGAAACTCATATGAAGTTGGTTCTTCGGATACCGTACACCCACGTTCTTCGAGTATTAATTTCAACTCATCCATGTGCTTGTAACGTTCGCCAGACAGATCCACTGTTGGAAAAATGCGAACCTCTCGTTTGCTCACACGCAGCAGCTCCATTATGGTTGCAACATGAAAATCAACATCCAATCGATCCGCATAAGTAAACAGGAAATGGGCGGATAACGTCAGATCGAATTGTTCATCGGCAAAGGGTAGATCCGGGAGCACAGACGCCACATAACGGTCAGGAAACATTCTCATATCTGCGATGCAATCTGTGATGGCACGAGTTCGTTCTTCCTTTAACCCCTGGATTGATCCAAATTGATCCCACACATATATCCCTTGCACGGGTTCCATCTGTTTCATCGTATGCTCAATGTCCTGAAATCCCTTTACTTCAAGCTCGTCGATCTCGTATTCGTAGGCAATATCCACGGCCACGGGATCAGCACCCAACTTGCGCACCTGGCTACTGAACGAACATGCTCCACCTGGACAATCCAGAATAGACTTGCCATTAATCTCGTCCACCTTCAGGTTGAACATCTTCATATATTCTTCGAAGGTTCTTCCTATGAAAACGATCTGTTTCAGTTCCAAACCTCCAGAATCATTGGACTGCTGATCTTCTCTACTGTTCTTCTGCACTTCTTTACTGTTGCTCTGCTCATCTCTGCTCATCTCGTCTCAGCTTCCTTTCCTGCGCTTGAATCAATCGTTAGGGAACACAAGCCCAATCTGCTTCCGAATCTGATCCATAACCTGCATCGTCACATAAGAGCGTTCATACGTGTTCATGTCAGACTCCTTTTGGCCCTGCTCAACCAGATTCACGAACTCCTCCACTTCATAATACATCGCCGGATGGTTTTGTTTGACTGTGAGCTGCTCCACCGTACCGTCATTGTAACGTATCTCTGCATGTTCCGGTGAGCCAATCTTGTCAATGATGATGCTGCCAAGCTCACCCATGATTTCGCTTGGTAGATGAGAGTTGGAGATTTTGGAGTATGTAACGACCGCATCCATCCCATCATAGTCCAGCAGCACACTACCTTGTCCATCCACGCCAGATTTCAGCATCATCGCTTGGGATTGAACCCGGTTAGGTTCACCGAACAACGTAATCAATGGATAGAGACAATACACACCGAGATCCATTAACGCCCCATTAGCGAGTTCAGGCTTGAACGCGTTCAGGACAATCCCCTCTTTGTACTTGTCGTAACGCGAAGAATACTGAGAGTATCCTGCTACGTATTTGCGGACAGGACCGATTTTATGCAGGCTCTTCTGCACCATTTTGAACTGGGGAACAAGGGTCGATTTCATCGCTTCCATGAGCAGAACCTCGTGTTCTCGTGCAGTATCGATCATACTCCGAACTTCGGCGCTATTTGCAGCCAGAGGTTTCTCGCACAATACATGTTTACCGTTTCTCAGAAAAAGCTCAGCCTGCTCCGCATGAACCGTATTCGGTGTTGCGATGTAGACTGCATCAATCACATCACTTGCCGCCAACTCTTCCAGATCGGTGAAGCGGTGTTCAACATCATATTTATCTGCGAATGCATTAGCCTTATCTTCAGTTCTTGAATACACGGCGGTTAATTTGAATCCTTCAACCTGTGCTGCGGCTTCAAGAAGCCTTTCTGTAATCCAGTTGGTACCCACTACTCCAAAACGAACCATGCTTACCTACCTCTTTCATCTATAAATTTCATTTGAGATATAAACCACTTCCATTCTGTATATTGTAGCTCATATTTCGTTCAGATTGAAGGAAGGAGCCATATCCCCAAATATTGATATCTTGCTTTTTAAGTTTAAACTTCGTCATTCCCTTGGAATCAGGGGTATAATTAAAGATGAGGTGATCACCGTGGAAAGTCCAGATCAAGATCGCATACTGCCCAAATCTATAGATGAAAAATACTGGCACGCCATCATCCACAACGATAATTCTTATGATGGAACGTTCTTTTACGGTGTGCAGACAACGGGTATCTTTTGCCGACCTTCTTGTAAGTCCAGAGCACCCAAAGCTGAAAATGTGCTGATATTTCAACATGTTGAAGAAGCGTTAGCATTAAAGTTCAGACCCTGCAAACGTTGCAAACCTACAGGAGAGCGGGTACCTGATCAGGAGTGGATATACGGGATCACGGATTACATCGAACATCATTACGCCCAACCTCTAACCTTGGATGTCCTAGCCACTGTAAGTCATGGCAGTCCATATCATCTGCATCGTGTGTTCAAGCGGATTACAGGCCGCACACCGGTTCAATATATTCAGGATAAACGAATTACCGAAGCCCGGAAGTTGCTTGAACATACCGGACTTACCGTCACCGATATTGGCCGCCATGTCGGTATACCTAACTCAGCTTATTTCATTACTGTATTTCGCAAACACACAGGTCTCACACCTGCACACTACCGCGAAAGGCATGAGAACTTATGAAGACAAATCTTACTTACAAAGTACCCAAAACGTTACTCAACAAGGGGACAGGGTTCCTTAATGGCTATACACATACAATGAATCCTTACACAGGCTGCGCCTTCGGTTGTTCTTATTGTTATGTCAGACAGATGCCTGTCTCCCTATTTCGTAAAGAGGATTGGGGAAGCTGGGTGGATGTAAAACAAGAGGCCTCCCGGGTGTTCGCCAAAGAGTTGCAGCGTGCCCAGACCAAAGGGAAAGTCACTCTGTTCATGTCATCCAGTACCGACCCGTATCAACCCGCCGAATACAAGGAGTGTATCACGCGTTCATTGCTTGAAACCATGTTACAGCATCCGCCCGATTTTGTATTAGTCCAGACCCGCAGTCCACTCGTTACCCGGGATATAGATCTGCTACAACAGTTAGGTAACCGGGTTCGGGTCAGCATGACGGTGGAGACGGATCTGGACGATATGCGCAAGCATTTCAGTCCTTCCGCTCCCCCGATTGCAGGCCGATTACGTGCACTGGAACAGTTGCGGGATGCCGGAATACCCACGCAGGTTGCGATTGCTCCCGTATTACCCAGCAGTGAACAGTTTGCTGCCATCTTGAGACCTCTGGTTCAGCGTGTATGCATTGACGATTATTTCATGGGCGATGGCAGCGAGGGCAAGCGAACCCGGCGACTCGGCATGGAGTCGATTTATCAAGAAGTGGGGATGGAGCACTGGTATCATCCAGATGCGTATCAGACTGTGGTTCAGCGGATGAAAAACGTTTTTGCCGAGGATGAGATTTGGATCAGTCAGGCGGGATTTGAGCCTTAATCGGCTATACAAATTGAACTAAAGAATATTTACACTGGTCACTCCGATGACAGAACAACCTTCCGATCGCTGTTATCCCAGATTTTTTTGATTTAATAAAAAACAGCCCCTTTCCTTGTTCGAAGGAAAAGGGCTGTTCGTCATGATATAAAGCATAATGGCTATCTTATTTATCCAATGTATACAATGGCAGGTCCACCGGCAACGCAGCCGGGCGCTGACATGAACTTTTCATCTGGTAGAACGTCTGTTCATCCGATGAATCGTGGAATGCCCACATGGCCTCAAGTACGTGGTATGCCAGTTCCCCACTCGCACGGTGTGCACGTCCACTATGTGCTGCATAGGCCATATCTGCCACACCGATGCCGCGTGTATTTTCCTGATATCCTGGGAGAAGTGGAACTTCCGTCCATTCATGTTCACCTAACAAACGGTAACGAACTGGACCGCCGAAGGTATTGGGATCAGGTACCTGCAATGTACCGTGCGTGCCATATATCTCAATCGGTGGCAATGCACTTCCGCCAAATACGTCAAAACTTGTAATCAGTGTGCCAATGGCTCCCTGTTCAAACTGTAACAGACCGGTAACGTGAGTTGGAATTTCGACGGGAACCGTCTGACCTCTCTTTTTCTCACTCGTAATCGTCCGTTCTTCCATGGCCTTACCTGTCATGCCTGCAATTGACTTGATCGGTCCCATCAGTTGGACCAATGCCGTGAGGTAGTACGGACCCATGTCAAACATTGGCCCACCGCCTGACGCGTAATAAAACTCCGGATCTGGGTGCCAGTGCTCATGACCACGGCTCATCATAAATGCGGTCGCCGCCACCGGCTTGCCGATTACCCCTTCTTCCACCAATTGAAGTGAAGTCTGGATACCTGAACCAAAGAACGTTTCTGGTGCACAGCCCACAAGCAATCCTTTACGCTTCGCTGTTTCGAGCACGGCCTGCCCTTCTTCACGGGTAACCGCGAGCGGTTTTTCTACATAAACATGTTTGCCAGATTCAAGTGCCCGCAAGCATACATCCGCATGAACGGAAGGAATCGTCAGGTTGATGATCAGCTCAATCTCGGGATCAGCCAAGATTTCGTCGACGCTGTATACGTTAGGCACGTTATAGGCTGCTGCCTGCTCCTCGGCACGTTTCCGGTCGAGATCCGCAACAGCAACAAGTTCCAGCACCTCGAACCGGTGACAGTTTTCCATATAAATACCGCTGATTTTACCGCAGCCAATAATGCCTACTTTCATTGTTTTCATACCTGGGGCTCCCTTCGCCGTGGATCAGAAATGGTTTATCCATTGAGGATGAATGGTTAACACTGAAGTTACGTTTGCAATCCAACTACAATCTCATTAGTTCTGGTTGTCCGCCATACCTGTGTACACTTCGGTTGATGCACTTACTCGACTCTTGGCAAGCTCTTTGCCTGCTGCTGTCCATTTGAATCCACTACGCATCATTTCAGTCACGGGTTTCATGTCTACAATGTCTGCATGGTGTCCCAGGGAGTTGTAGAATACCCGCCCTGCGCCCCAGCGTTTCGTCCAGACAACAGGCATATCTACGGGGCCATTCGCTGCATGCGGACCAGTCACCACTGGGAAACGAGTTGTTGCCAGCACTTCCACTGCCGGATCTACGTGCAGGTAGTACTGTTCACTTTTTACCTGAAAATCTTCAATATGATCCAATAACGGGCTAGAGCCGCGCTTCATGTTCACCATATACTCCACACCATCGTTACCTGGATGGGCAACCCATTGTCCACCCGTCATAAACTGCCAATCTACGTTATTTCGGAAGGCATCACACATCCCGCCATGAAGACCAGCCAAGCCCACACCGCTCTGGACAGCCGCTGATACGTTATTGACCAGTTCCTGCTCAATCTGTCCCATCGTCCACAACGGCACGATCAGATCCAGACCCATCAGCTTCTCTGCATCCGCATAAGACTCCAACGTATTCGAGACTTCAACCTCAAACTGCTCTTCCTTCAAAATACGTTCAAAAATCGCTGCTACCTGCTCCGGTTCATGTCCATCCCAGCCGCCCCATACAATCAGTGCTTTACTCATCGTTTATTCACTCGCTTTCGCCTAGTTTTATGTGTTCAACCTTATTTCTGACGTCACTGTCTTGCTTGCTCACATCTCTTCAAGCGTCACCCAGCGCCGTTCTGTTACCGAACGTTCTACTGCTTCCAGTACAGCCTGACAAGCGACCCCGTCGTGGAAACTCGGTGATGGTTGGCGTCCTTCAGAGATCGCTGTCACCAGCTCCAGCATTTCATGGGTGAACGTGTGCTCGAATCCAATCGTATGTCCGGCAGGCCACCAAGCTTCAGCATATTTATGTGCCGGATCGGTTGCCAGTACACGGCGGAATCCCTGTACGTCCTCTTCATCCTTTGTGAAATAGACTTCCAGTTCATTCATCCGTTCAAAATCAAATCGTACACTGCCGAGACTGCCGTTAATCTCAAACGAGTTTGTACTCCGATGCCCCGCTGCAAAACGTGTAGCCTCGAAGCTGCCCAGCGCACCTCCTGCGAATCTTGCCAGGAACAACGTAGCGTCGTCGACGGTCACTTCTCCTTTCGGTGCATCCGCATTCGAACTGCCCTTGGCACTCAGCCCGGTCATCTCTGCTGCAAGTGGTCTTTCTTTGATGAAGGTTTCGCTCATGCCGATGACTTCCTGAAATTCACCAACAAGGAAACGAGCCAGATCGATTAAGTGCGCGCCCAGATCCCCATGGGAACCGGAGCCAGCCACTTCTTTTTGTAAACGCCATACCAGCGGGAACGAAGGATCCATGATCCAGTCCTGCAAGAAAAAAGCACGGAAATGATAGATCTTACCCAGTCGTCCGCTCTCCACCAGATCCTTCGCTAATTGCACCGCTGGTGAGAAACGGTAGTTGAACCCGACCATATGTGCGACTCCAGCATCCTCTGCTGCCTGAAGCATCTCGCGCGAATCCGCAAGCGACAGGGCCAGTGGTTTCTCACAAAACAGATGTTTGCCCTGACGAGCTGCTTCCAACGCAATTTCCTTATGGGCATCACTTGGCGCGTTAATATCAATCAGATCGATATCATCCCGCTTCACTAGTTCACGCCAATCAGTCACACTTTCGGACCAGCCGAACTGATTCGCCGCCTCTTGAACTCCTTGCTCGTTACGTCCACAGATCACAGACATCTCAGGCTGCAACGGAGCAGACGGGAAAAACATCGGCAGACTGCGATAGGCATTACTGTGGGCCTTCCCCATAAACTTGTATCCAACCATTCCGACACGAAGACGATTTGACATGATCATTTCCTCCTTTGGAATAATAAAAAGTCTTTCAATATGTGTACCAATAAACTATTGACGGATAGAAGAAGCACGGATAATCAGTTCGGTAGGCAACAACGCTCTCGCAGATTTGGGTACCGCTACAACAGAGTTATTCGCTTCATGTGTATCACCCACAGACCCATGCATAAGCTTCGATACTGCAAGTTCACCCATCTCAAAAAATGGAACCCTGACGCTGCTCAGCGGCGGAACCGCCATCTCGGCGGCATCGGAGTCGTCATAACCCACAAATGCAGGAAAATCCGCAGGCCCTATTCCCCGCTCACGTAAACCATGCATGACACCAATGGCCATCCGGTCATTGGCCGCAAATACAGCATCAATCTCATGTAGGCGATCTGCTACAATCGCTGCCGCCTCAATGCCACTTCTTCTACTATAATTCCCTTTAAGCAATAGACTCGGCTCCAGCTCCATACCTGCTTCTTGCAGGCCAAGACAAACGCCTTCCATTCGCTCCTGGCTGTTGGAATAGCTGTCTGGACCATTGAGAAAAGCGATTTTGCGATACCCCTGATCCGTAAGATGACGTATGGCAAGTCTGCTTCCTTCCACATGATCCGCATCCACTTCCGTGAACGATTGGCCCTCAAAATGCTGATTCATGACACAGAATGGGTGTCCTTCCTGATGAAGTTGCTGCATGGCCGCCAGTTCTTCATGATCATCTCTGGCACCAAGGATAATGCAGGCATCCACTTTCTGACGCCGGAACAGATCCGTATAATTCATCACTTCACCGGGTGTTCGGAACATAACCAACAGGTCCATGCTATTGTCTCTGGCTTTGCTACCAATCCCACTCAGCATTTCCGAGAAGAAATACGCCGAGAACAGATGCGCCTTCGGAACATAAGGTAATACCACGCCAAGGTTTCCGCTTTTACTTCTGGCAAAACTGCGAGCAAGCGCGCTGGGCACATAGCCTAACTGTTCGGAAGCTTCAAGAACCTTGCGGCGTGTCTCTTCTTTAATAGGACCTACCCCATTAAGCACCCGGGAGACCGTCGCCTCGGAAACACCCGCAAGATCAGCCACTTCTTTACGAGATGCCATGAATTTCACCCCCTTCTAGCTCACCTATTAATGATGTAATAATTAAAAATCGATATTTATGTACGCGCGTACATTTTCTCATGCCATGTAACCGTTGTCAATGCTTTTGACACAAAAAATAATGAGAGCTCGGGTTAATCCAAGCCCTCATTATTATCTTGCCAGAGATGGTACTTTCATTGAATCCGTGCCCTGTAATCTTAGGGGTTCAAGTTACTTATCAACCTTAAATACAACGATTTCAGTTGATCCTGTTTGTTCAATTATGGGGAGTGCAGCTCACAACGTCGTTGTAACGCCAAGATCAACGGAGGATTGACTAAACTCAGCTTGCTCCATCGTTTTCGCATGACTCGGAATGCGATCCGAGGGTTCTGGCGTGGATTGGAGCTGTCTTACTTTGTGCAACACTTCTTTGTTCGGCAGGAAGTGTTGGGAACGAATAAACCGAATTGTTTTGGTTTTGGCACGCATAACTATCGAATCCGTCTCGGCACGATCATCCGCAAGATATCGTACCCCTCCCAAGATCTCACCTGGCGTCACACCCGTTGCGGCAAAAATGACATCCTCCGTGCCGATCATATCCTGCATCGTTAACACTTTGTAGGGATTATCGATCCCCATCTGCAAGCAGCGCTGGAATTCGTCTGCGTTGGCAGGCATCAGACGACCTTGGATCTCACCCCCAAGGCAAGATAGCGCTGCGGCAGCCAGCACACCTTCTGGCGCTCCTCCAGATCCGACATACAGATCAATGCCCGCCTCCGGGAAGGCCGGTGCCATCGCACCCGCAACATCACCGTCACTGAGAAACTTGATCCGTACGCCAACCTTGCGTAGCGTCTTGATGGTACTCTCGTGTCGCACACGATCCAGAATCATCACAGTGAGGTCCGAGATGTTTTTGTTCAATGCAGCAGCGGCTTTCTCCAGTGTGACTTCAACCGGGTCTTCAATGCTGACCTTGCCTACAAGCGCAGGCCCTACCGCCAGTTTCTCCATATACATGTCCGGTGCGTGGAGCAGGTTACCTTTTCCCGCCACTGCAATAACCGATAGAGCGTTGTTTAGTCCTTTGGCCACGATTTCTGTACCTTCGAGCGGGTCTACAGCCACGTCAACCTCAGGCCCCTCAGCGTTGCCTACTTCCTCGCCGATGTACAACATGGGTGCTTCATCCATTTCTCCTTCACCGATTACCACCGTGCCGCGAATGGACACGGAATCGAACATGGCGCGCATGGCCAAAGTAGCCGCTTCATCTGCACTGTTCTTGTCGCCTCGTCCCATCCAGGGTGCTGAAGCTAACGCAGCCAATTCTGTTACTCTGACAATTTCCAACGCCAGTTCGCGTTCCATTTTTCCCACTTCCTTTCCAATTTCCAAAAGCATAACGTGAAAGCGGTACTAAATCCATCGCAAATCCATATGAAATTGATCTATAATCAGCGTAGTAGCGCCTTTTTAACGATTTATAACTTATTTATCCAATTAATATATTGATCGATTTCGCTCCTTTTTTCGGCTGGTTTTAAGAGTCCAATCCACCTGATTTCTCACTTGAAATATTAATTTTAATTTCCATTTTCCGCTCGAAAACTGAATAATTCAACATTGTGAATTAACACGCTGTTTCATGAGCAAAAAGTTCTTTTAACATGAGGTATATACAACTTATATACTGATTATTAAGAACGTAACGCTATCTAACAAACTACGAACGAAAACGATTTTCGGCTGACTGTCCAAACGTAGAAATAAACTAATAAATTGTGTTGATGACCCTTGAGATCAGCCTATTACCTTCACGATTATTGAGCAAAATTATACTGCCAGTTATGTATTAATCAGGCCTTTAACTTTTACTAAAGCCATAGATGCAGCTTATGAAGGTCATCGAAAATAATAAGTTTACATAATATTTATTATGTATTAACATTCGTCGATTTCTTCATTTAATGATTCAACGGTTCTGACAAAACATAAAAAAGCCTGAAAGAATTCTGCTCAATAGCATTTTTCTCCCAAGCTTTTCACTCGATGATCCAGTTACAATATCTTTTTGGTCATTATAAAATCAATCTGTTTCTCATCTCCCATGTAAAAAGCATGGGCTCCTGTCTGTACAAAACCCACCTTTTCATAAAATGCAATGGCATTTTCATTTTTCTCCCACACGCCTAACCAGATATTCGTTTTGTGTTGTTCTGTTGCCATCTCTATGGCTTTATGGAGCAGTACCTTACCCAAGCCATGTTTTTGGAACTCTTTCTTGATGTACACACGCTCGATCTCAAGGGATTCCACACCCATATTCTCCGTCTGAGCATCATTGATATTCACCTTCATGTATCCTGCCACTTTATGGTTGACATAAATAAAAAGAAATTGTGAATCCGCTATGGACAGTTCAGTTTCTAATCGCTCCCGATTAAACGCCTTTTCCAGATAAGCTTTCATATTTTCGGGTGAATTTTGCGCTTTAAACGTTTCATTAAACGTCTCATAACTAATCTCCTGCAGTTCACATACATGTTCAATGGTACATCTCTCTATACGAATCGTCATCTATATTCACATTCCTTTAACAAGTTAATCGTTTGTTGCAAATGCACTAAAAAAGGGTTACATTAAATTTAGCTCAATTTTGTTGTATTTGCAACATAATATCAAAAAAGAGGTTGAATGAATTTGAAATATGTACTTTTTGTCGCAGGTATTCTCATCTTAACACTTGGCATTTCCCTTACCATCCAATCTGAACTGGGCACCTCACCGTTTGATGCGCTTCTGGTAGGGCTGTCACATCATGTAGGGCTTAGTGTAGGAAGCTGGGAGGTCATCATTGCTTTCCTATTAATTGGATGTAATTCGCTTTTGAAGCAGCAAAAACCCGAGTTCCTGGGTCTCGTCACTGCATTCATTACTGGTGTGGGGATTGATATCTGGCTTTATGTATCTGATTCCTTGATCACACCCGAAGTTTGGTACAGCAAATTAATGACTTTTGTCATTGGTTTAGTGATCATAAGTATCGGCACGGCAATTTATTTACAGACCAATTTTGCACCCATTCCGATTGACCGCTTAACATTAATCTTGCATGAAATCACTCAAACACCCTTATTTGTATCGAGAACGTTCATTTACCTTGTATTTTTAATTCTGGCGTTTCTGCTCAGTGGGCCAATCGGGGTTGGAACGTTGATAACCGTATGTTGTGCAGGTGTACTTCTTCAGTTCATTATGGGCCATACGAAAAAGATAATAGATCGCATATTAACAGACGTGGATACGTCGTCACATACTACAAGTGAAAAAGAACATTCCGTCTAATCGGTGTACACCTTCTACACCATAAAAAGGCTGAATCAGAGGTTCAAACCCTGATCCAGCCCATTAAACGTGCTATCTACCTTTACGGCTCAATCCCCCATACCAGCTGACCGTTCACATACCCGGTAACCTTATCATGGTTTGCGAACTGACTACCGGTTGCCTTGAACGAGTAATCGTTAGTCTGAGTGTAATTCGACCAATTATTTTTGGAAAAGCGCGTTTGAATCTCTGCGCTCTGGCCCGCATTCAGTGATCCCGCCGCACTTGTAAAACCCACTTCAAGATAATGATCCGCTCCGGTAACTGGAGTCGCCAGTTTAACGAAATTGCTCGTTACATTCGCACTGCCCATACTGGCCCAGTCGGACCAGAAACTCTGAGCTTCCTCCCCGTCAATTGTATAGTAATACCGAAGTTTTACATCACTTAACGGAATATCCGAATTGCCTGAGTTGACCAATTTGAACTTGGGTGAGACGCCGTTGGTGGATGCACTTGTATTGCCGTTAAAAGATTGAATCGTCAAATCACCCGCTGGCACAGTAACCGTGCTATCTACGACGTTCACCGTTAACACAGCGTTATTTCCTCCATTGAAGTGAAAGGTCAATACGTTCTGGCCCAGCGGTAGTGTAGCAAGATAGGATTTGTTCAGAACAACAGCAGAGCTGGATGCTGTATAATTCTGACCTGATACAAGTGTAACATTCCCCTTTGTGATGCCTGTAAGCTGACGGCCGTTTAAGGTGAGAGATACGGTAATATCCTGTGCTGAATTCGTCGCTTTATCAAATGTTGCATTCACAGGAGAAATCACAGCATTTGTACCCGGTGTTGAATCCACAATTTTGACTTTTAACACAGGGTCCTGACCTTGATTAAAGTCCAGAACAATCGAATGCTCGCCAACTGGCAGGGTTGCCAGATAAGCTTTTTTCAACAGCAATGTGCTTCCGTTCAAGGTATAGTCTGTCGTTGCGGTCAACGCATTGTTACCTGCCCGGAGAGCAGTTAGCGTATTGCCGTTTGCATTCACGGTTACGGTTTTATCGCTTTGATTGGGTGTGTATTTGTCAAATTCGACGTTTCCAGGTGTGATGGATGCACTGGGATTGGGATTGTTAACCTTTAGATTTGGCAGCTCATCCAACGTAATGACATAATCACTTTGATAAAGCGTTTTCAATGTTGCCGGGTAATTAAAAGCAGAACTCATCAGATGCTCGCCATACCAAGGACAGAAGTACAGCCATCCTGATTTCTCCTCTGTAAGATTTTTCACACTTGGAATCGTGTCGTTCTCCGTCATGGCTACCATTTTCGTACCGTTCGTCAACTCAACAAGCTTATAGAAAATCGAGGTAATCGCATCTTCATTCGGTACGCCGGACAAACCGTCATAACGGTTGTAGATCGTATTGTATTTATCATATCCGACAAGATCTACCTGATCATCGCCCGGATACCAGGCAGGAGAAGTGCTGTATACGTAGCTGTTGTAGGTCCAGATCAGATTGTGCAAGCCATACGTCTCGGTCAGTTCGGTATACAGCAGATCCCATAGCTCTTTGTACACTTCTGCGCCTGCCGAAGCCCACCAGAACCATGCACCTTCCCCGTTCAGCCCGCCGTTGCCTTCTGCTTCATGATACGGACGGAAAAGCACTGGCACATCGTTATCTTGCAAAATCAGCAATTGTTCTGCCAGATCCTCGATGGTCATCATCACGTATTGATACTCTTTGGTACCGGGAATTACCGCATTGGCTGTATTAAAATTCGTTTCTGTTGGCTTGTAGGTCGCCTCTTTCCAATCCACAAAGTCCCCAAGCTCATACGTATTGAAATTACGAGGCACATTGATATGCCAGGAAGCTGTTGCAATACCTTCACGGTTATTCACCCAATCAATCATACGATCGGTTGTACCGTCCTCCCAACCATACAACGGATTATAGTTCATCAGATCAAAGCCACGGATTGCCGGATACTTTCCAGTAAGATCATGAATCCACTCGAATTCAAGCTCTGTATCTCCGTCATTCCCTCCTCCGTAGATCTCTTGCTGACCAGAAATAATGTTGTTTCCGTATACCTCCGTTAAATAATTCATCAAAATTTGAGTTTCCGGTGTAGCTTCAGGATCAGTGAGAACTGGCTGCACATTCAGGGGATCCAGATCAGCATGATCCACTGTAAAAGTATCAAAATACGCGAAGCCCCAGCCAGCCTTCAGTTCAATCGTGTTGGCACCCTGATTCAGCTTGTGAAAGCCAAAATCGAAGTCTGACCATGTTGTCGTGTAAGGCAGCATGTACGCCCCTTTCGTAACACCATTTACGATTAAATTTTGTGACCTGCCATCTGCACTGAGCTCCTGCATATATCGTGTGGAGATCGCGTACATGCCGGTTTCCGGGACAGTTACTGTGAAGGTTAATGTGCCAGAGTTCTGCATCCAGACAAATCCGGCCCCTGAGAATCCGGGCTTGGGTTGCCCATAGATTGAAGTAACCACTTGAAGATCCGGGGTGAGCTGCGCATCTTCGCTTTCGATGGTGAACAATGGTGTGTCTGCATGAACGGGCGCTGTCATTAATCCAAGCAGTAGGACCAATGCCAGCATCATTGCGGTTGCCTTTTTGAGCAAATTTTTCATCAATTCCATCTTCCTTCCCAAGTGAAATATGATAATGAAATGTCAATGAACCCATTCATGATGGCGCTTTCATTTTAAACATAGCATGCGCATCAATTTTTGTAAATATATGGTTTATTTAAATGTTTAAACTTCTTTTGTACCAGTACTTTGAACATTATATCTCCTTTCTCTCTTCCGACTTGATAATTGACGAAAACGGTTCATAATCCAATCAATTTAGCGTATGAAACTTCATCTCACATTAGATGTGTACTTGAAAGAAAAACTGATAAACAACAAAAAAAAAGCATTCCTATTCGGATGCTTTTTCACGTATGTTTCTTCAATTGTCCTTGCTTATATCTTCGGCCTAGATCCCGCCTCAACTTACGGTTTCCTCGGCAGACGTTTCTTTTACCACACAGCGTTCCCCTGCCTTGCGTACCGCCCGAATAATGCCACCGTAGCCGGTACAACGACACAGATTCCCGCACAATCCCGTTTCAATCTGTTCTTGAGAAGGCTCAGGATGTGCATCCAGTAATGCCTTGGTTGAGATCACCATGCCCGGAGTGCAATAGCCGCACTGAAAGCCACCTTCCTCCACAAAAGCCTGTTGAATCGGATGCAGAGTGCCTTTCTCCTCGCCGTGCAGACCTTCAATCGTCATAATGTCACTGCCTTCACATTGATAAGCCATGACAAGACAGGAGTTCACGGGTTCTCCATCCATCAGAACCATACATGCGCCGCAGCGACCAACTTCGCAGGATACTTTGGTACCCGTTAGTTGCAAATGAGTCCGAAGCACATCGACAAGTCGGGTCGTTTGCGCGATCTCCAGATGTTTCTGTTCGCCATTCACAACGGCTGTCCAGTGATTCTCAAGTGGTTTACTCATGATGGACTCACTCCTTCCTGCAAAGGTACATTTAAAGGTCTGACCAGTTGTTCCCTCGGTACAGGAAGACGGTTAACCCATACGCCTGTCGCCTGATGAATTGCGGCTGTAATGGCCGGCGCAAGCGCAACGGAGCCTATCTCACCGATCCCCCTAGGGCCAAATGCATCACCTTCGGGTAAGTCTTCAATAGCCTCAACCTCCAGATTGGTATGAATATCCTGAATGGTTGGGATCAGATACGTGTCGAGGTTCGTGGTTACATAACGGCTGTCCTGCATGACCGCATCCTCCGTTAACGTGAATCCAAGTGCCATGACACTCCCGCCTTCAATCTGTCCGATATAACCCATCGGGTTGATAACCGGGCCTGCCGCTACAACATGGCGCGTATCAAGAAGCTTGGTTTCTCCGCTCAAAGTATTTACTTCCACCTCTGCCGCAACCGCCGCATACGTATACAAATAATGCCCGCCTACCACGTTGTCTGGCGTAGTTGGGTAATCAAACTTTGTATCAAAAATCCATTCATCGGCTTCGCCCTGCGTCGCGAGTTCGGCATACGAGATCACTAAGCCTGATGAAACTCCCTGTTTCGCCAGGTATTGAGATGCACCTAAATAACTACTTTCAGCAGTTTGATCACTTTCAGTCCCTCCAGCAACGATATCAGCCACTTCAGTTCTTTCAGCCTTCTCGCTCTTTCCTGTTCTTTGCACATCTGTTTCTACTTCTGAACTTTCGGCAGGAAGCTGGCCTTTGCGCCATATACCACCAGGTCCTGTTAACAGTTCATCTGCCGGAACGCCTGACATTTCAGACGCGACAGCGAGAACACGGGAACGAAATGGAGTCTGCAAGCGTTGAAGAGCCATCCATGCCATCGTTGTTGAACGTGAAGCTGTACTTGATCCGCTGTGGGGCACACGATCCGTATCGCCGATGATAATACTGAGATCCGATGTACTGCATTGGAACAGATCACATAACATAATTTCCAGCGTTGCAATGAGCCCCTGACCAAATTCCTCGTAGCTGAACGCCACCTCAATCTTGCCTTCGTTGTTCAGGGACAGGCGGCCTCCTGCAGGATCTGGAATGCCATAACCCAGCCCTGCACCATGCATGGCGATGGCTGCTCCGACTCCGCGTTTGATCCACGGCGGCAGAGCAGGATCTGCCGGGGGACTCTGATGTTTTTGCCACAGTTCGGAGCGATCCAATGCCTCCCACACTTGGGACAGTCCATCCGTAACCAGAATGCGTTGATTCAGTGGTCCAGGATCATTCTTTTCCCTCATATTACGTCTGCGGAACTCCCAAGGGTCCATGTTCATGATTGCTGCAAGTCGATCCATCTGGCCTTCCATGGCAAAAATCGCCTGATTCCCGCCAAATCCGCGAAACTCACCTGACAGCCCGTTATTCGTATATACAGATACGCCTTCCACATCCACATTTGGAATAGCGTACGGTCCAAGGCAATGCTCGGTACAGAAGTTCAGTACGGGTGCACCAAGTGTGGCGTACGCTCCGGTATCTGCTGTTATACGGACACGATGCGCTTGGATGATGCCTTCTCGACTCATGCCGGTCTGCATTTCAATCTTCATTGGGTGACGTTTCAGTCCTGCACGCACGGATTCTTTACGAGAATTATGCATTTTCACAGGACGTCCGCATCTCAAGGCCAGTAGTGCACCATAGGGCTGTACGTTTAGTTCATCTTTTCCGCCAAACGAACCACCAATCGGTGAAGACACCACCCGGATATCTTCTTCAGGACAACCAATAATGCGTGCAAGCTGCATCCGGTCTTTATAGCCATGTTGCGTTGCCGCGTATACATTCAGCCTTCCCTCTTCATCCGGGACAAACAGGCCACCTTCTGTCTCCATGTACGCATGCATCTGACGAGGCGTATAATACGTCTCTGTCACGATATGATCACACGTGGCAAAGGCTTGCTCAACATCTCCGCGTTTAATCTCCGTCCGATGCAGCACATTACCTGGACCATGCTCATGCAGCTCTGGTGCGCCGGGAGCCAATGCAGCGTCTGTACTATTCAGCGGAGTGAGTTCCTCATACTCTACACGGATCGCATCCAGTGCAAGCGCCGCACGTTCCGGGGAATCCGCAGCAACCGCTGCAATGGCGTCCCCAACATAACGAACAATATCCTCGCAGAACACAGGCTGATCCGGGGTCGCTATGCCAAAACGATTCAGACCAGGCACATCTTTGGAGGTCAAAACCGCATAGACACCTTCCAACGCCTCAGCTTCCGAAGTATCTATAGACAATAGACGAGCATAAGGATATTCGCTTCGCAATACTCTGCCATGGATCATGTCAGGTAACGTCATATCCGTCAGATATTGAAGTTGGCCTGTAACTTTGGGTGCCCCATCTGGCCGCAGGTGCCAGCGTTTCCCGCTCTGTTTCCGATTCAGCAGCATGATGCCTCTCCTCCTTTCCTTGATCGAAGTCTTCTATTCGTGAAGTGCTTCCCATAGCCCGGCACCAAGCATGTTGCCTGCGGTCTGTTTGCGATAATGTTCCGTTGCAAATACATCGCCATACGTCGTAAATTCGTCAGTCACAGCAGCTGCAAGAGTTGCTGCTTGCATGACAGTAGCTTCGCTACCAAGAAGCTGTTGTTCCGACTTCAGAAGTCGCATCGCCATGCCTGAGCCTCCACCAGCCGCAATCGCAATCTTGGTCCAGCGGTTATCCAAATCAATCTCACCGTATAACGCAACCGTCACCAGCGAAGCACTGAACGTCTCCCGTCGACCCAGCTTGCGGTAAAAGGAAACTTCTCGTGCAGCAGGTCTGTGCTCACTGTCCACATCAAACATAGATGACGGTCTCATCGGGATATGAATCGAGATTAATACGTCCCCTGGATTACGGCTGCCATCCCGTCCACCCTGAAGCCAGGAAGACACACTGCGGATCTCAATGCCGCTGTCTGTCAACCAGTGCAGCTCCGCATCATATACAAGCAAAGCAGGCAGCGTATCCCCTACTCCGGACACAATGTTCCCGCCAATGGTTGCCACATTACGAATGGAAGGGGCCGCAATTGCATTCACCGCTTCTTGCAGGATCGGCAGATGATGCAGCAACGCTTGTGCAGCACATTCCTTTAATCGGGTCATTGCGCCAATGACCATCTCATCTCCACGAATAGATATACCGCTCATTCCAGGAATACAACCCAGACTAATCATGTGTTCAGGCGCTGGAACCAAGCCACCCTCCCACTGGGTTCGTAACAATGTTCCACCTGCCGAGAAACAACATATCCCCTTGAGTCTACTTCTCAACGTTTGCAGTTCTTGCAGGTTCTCAGGCTGCCATACCGATGGCATGGCTCCAGAACCGTATGCCGGTGTTACCATCGCTGCATCCCCTTTCTCTCTCTTCCTTGGGCAGGAAATTCAACCGTCTGATCCAGATAATTCTTCAAATCATATGAGAGTTCAGCAGCAACGTCAATTACCTTTACATCGTTTTGGATAAATGTATAAAACCTGCGTTTTATTTGTGCTTGATGCATCATGATCTATCGAAAGCCAACATTGGCTCTCTTTCACCATACTTGAAAAGAAGACAAACAGGCCAACCAGAATGCTTGGCTGACCTGATCATTTCATTAAATTATACATAGTCATTAATCTTCTCCTGTTATTTAGTCTGCCTTCCCGATTCATATACATGACTCAAAATGCGTTCCAATTCCGGTTCTGTATCCGCATCCCAGAAACTAGTCTCAGACAGAAGTACATGTACACCTGAATAGTTAGCGCTGCGCATAATCTTGCGTGCCCCCTCATCTCCATGCAAGGATAACAGAGGGCCAAACATATGGGAGCGAAAAGCAACGGGCGGCTTGCCTCCCTCACCGTCGGTAGCTGCGACATAGTCACATAACTTGTGGGTAGCCAGTTCTGTAGTCACCCGATTAATATCCTGCGTCTTTAATAAAGGCTGATCACCCAGTAACATGAGAATGCCCTCCGGTTTGTACTGCATGGCCGACAATACGCCAGAATGAAGAGAATTGGCCATACCGCAAGCATAGTCAGCACAGGCCACAATTCGAAGTCTTGCTGTGGGATGATAGGCATACGCGGCAGAATCAAACCATTTTACAGGCAGCCATGCCAGCGAATCTTCCGGTTTGACCACACAGACCACTTGATCTAGCTCCGAATTCAGCGCAGCTTCCAGTGACCAGCCAGCCAGGGACCTCCCGTCTGGCATGACAACCGAGAGTTTATCCCGACCAAGCCGACGACTCTTACCTGCTGCCAGAACTATGCCCGTCATTCGCATGCACAACGCTCCCCTTCTGCACCTCAGAACTCAATGAAGAAACCTTATGTTTACATGAGATCAATTCTGCTGCAATGCTGATGGCAATCTGTTCGGGACCGTCTGCTCCGATACTCAAACCAACGGGAGAATGCACATATTTCAACGGTGGTAAGCCATCCAGCAGACGGGCTGTTCGTGTTTTGGAACCCATGATGCCAAGGTACGTATACTCACAGTCCACTAACATCTCCAGCAGTTCACGTTCGCGAGGAAAGTTGTGACTCATCAGAATTAAATAATCCCCTTTGTTTACGTTTAACAGAGGCATGATCTCACATGGGAAACCCAGTACAAGTTCGGTTCCAGGGAATCGTTCCGAGGTGCATAAAGACTCTCGCCAATCGGCTACCACAACACGGAATCCTGCGGATTGGGCGAGTCTGGCAACAGGTATAACATCATTCCCGGCTCCGATGATAATTAGGCGAGGTTTAGGCGTGTACAGTGAAGTGAGTTGCTGTGGAAGGTCCCAGGGATTCGTTGAAATCCCGTCATTTGTAGGTATTTCAGCATCAGTATCAGAGATATGTTGTGAATCACCGGATAGATGGGAAGAGTGAGTTCCATTTGACGTAGCAGTTACCATGTCAGGCACAAGCGTAAGGCGAGGTATGTCGGGAGAATGTTGTTTTGATGCCGAATGTTCATGCTTGATATTACCACTGCTGTGCTGTACCTCAATTTGCAATGAAGCTGGATTATAATTCGCCACGCGATCATGAAGAGGGACGAGCGAAGGACGTAAGATTGGCTGGCGCCGTGTACTTGTAGGCTCAATCCGTTTCCATCCATATTCAACCCTTGTGTAATCATCTTGGAACGTTCGGATTAACGTTGTTGTAGCCCCGGATTGCAGACACTCATGCATCTTCTGCAAAATATGTCGGAGTTCACCACACACAGGTTCAAGCAACACAACAACGAGTCCGCCGCACCCAATCGTCTCACCCCAAGACAGATCATCCTCGGGACGCATGTCGTATTCCGCGAATTCCATCTGGTTTGTATCCAGCACATGGCTCACCCGGGCCTGAAGATCACTCTCCAGACATCCCGGACTGATACTGCCAACCATTTTGCCATCCTCAGTCAACAGCATAGAGACTCCCTGCTTACGGTAAGCATGACCCTCTACCTTAATCGCTGTTGCGAGCACGCAGCGCGTTTCACGGGCTGCAATTGCACACAGATCATGCATTTCCATAGCGGTCCCCATCCTTTCTGGAATTGCATAAACTTCCTTCGATCAGATACGTTTCATCAATCTCGCAATACTCTTATCCGACTCACGCAGCACAATGCCACGATCAATCGTCTGAATCTTACGATTCTTGAGTACAATGCTACCATCGATAATAACGGTATCCACACAGCTACGTGTTGCGGAATACACTACGCGGGAATAGACATCCGTCTCATAGGAAGGGTATGTGTGGAAATCATCCAGATCCAGCAGCAGCATATCTGCCTTTTTGCCCACTTCGAGACTGCCAATTTCCTTCGACAAGCCAAGCACTTCTGCTCCGCCCATGGTAGCCATGCGTAATACGGTCCGAGCATCCATCACCGTTGGACCATGAGGAATCTTCTGCATCAGGGCCGTCAGGCGCATCTCCTGAAACATATCCAGATTATTGTTGCATGCGGCACCATCTGCCCCAATCCCAACCGCGATCTGCCGATTCAGTAGATCCGGAATATCTGCTACCCCGGAGGAAAGTTTCATATTTGATCCAGGACAGTGAGTGACTTTGACACCACGTTTGCGGATGATCTCCTTCTCTTCCTCACTCAGCCATACACAGTGTGCCAGTACCAATCTGGGGGTCGCCAGACCGATATGATCGAGGTATACGATGTTACGCATTCCGCGTTCGTGTTCTACCAGTTCAATCTCTCCGCGATTCTCGGAGGCATGGGTGTGGACTTTGACATGATATTTATTCGACAGGTCGCGCACCTCTACCAGCAATTCTTCGGTACACGATACAACGAAGCGTGGACAGAAAGCATACTGAATGCGACCTCCGCCAAACCCGTTCCATTTCTCCAGCAGATCCACACTCTGTTGTAGCGAAGTTGCTGTATCCTCACGCAGGGGTTCCGGAACTTCGTCTCCATGATCCATCATCACTTTGCCAGAGATGACCCGGATGCCGCTCTGTGCCATCGCCTGAAACGCCGAGTCCGTGTGATGTACCGTCTCCATATCCAGAATGGTCGTGGTTCCGCTGGAGATCAATTCGCCGAGTCCAAGCATTGCCGAATAATACACGGACTCCTCATCATGCGCTGCTTCCAGCGGCCAGATACGTTGACGGAGCCAATCCATCAGTTCCAGATCATCCGCACGTCCACGGAACAAGGTCTGACACAGATGAATATGCGTCTGGATGAAACCTGGCAACAGCACTTTACCACGAGCATCAATGACTTGGTCAGCTTGCATGTCGATGTGCGCTGCAATCTCCTTGATTTTATTATCCTCGATCAACAGATCTCCAATGAACACTTCCTCTTCTGCATTCATCGTCACAAGCTGTGCACCTTTCAGCAGGATCGTTCCCATGCCAATCTCCCCTATCTGTGTCTGTCTATATATTACAACTCATACATATTTACACTTGCACTCCGATGACAGACCAATCTTCCGATCGCTGTTATCGTGTAAATATCTAGTTGAACTTATAAATGTCCAATGTAGCTGTTACCACCCAATAGCCATACCATCACCTCTAGGGTCTGCTGCGCCACTAATCATGCCGTCCTCACGAATGACAATGCCTTGCGACTGTCCCATAATGCCGTCCCACGGCGCTCTCGCTTCAACGTTATGTCCCCATTGGGCAAGGGTTGCACATACGTCATCGTGATATCGGTTCTCCACACGCATCGTATCGCCTTCTTCGCCCCAGGTACGTCCATACACCCAACGCGGCAGGCTGATTGCTTCCTGAATGTTCAGCCCATAATCAAGCACTCCGGTAAGCACAGATAATTGTGTCTGCGGCTGCCCTTCTCCCCCCTGTGTACCCACGAGCATATAAGGTTTGCCATCTCGTGTAACAAGGCCCGGCATGAGGGTGTGGAATGAGCGTTTGTTGGGTTCCAGAACGTTGGCATCCCTCAGATCTAAGGAGAAAAACGACCCCCGGTTCTGCATGATAACCCCCGTATCCCCCGGAACATACGCTGCACCGAAGTCAAAATACAGGCTTTGGATGAATGAAACGGCATTGCCTTCGCTATCAACAACCGCTGCATACGCGGTGTCCTGACCTATCGTTTTGGACAAAAACGGCTGTGCCACAGGTGGAGCAGACTGAATCTCATTCCACAATTGGTCTCCGTAATCCTTGGATAACAGATGATCCAGCGGAATGTCCCTGAAATCCGGGTCCGTCAGATAACGATCACGATCACGAAACGCCTTTTTCACCACTTCCGCCATCAGATGATAGAATTCCGGTGAGGTACGTGCTACAGAGGACAGATCCGTATGCTCCAGCATATTTAACATCATCAGCATCGAGAATCCCTGCGAGTTGGGCGGCATCTGATGAACTTCATAACCACGATACTCCGTGCTAACGGGTTTCACCCACTCGCCCCGATGCCCTGCAAAGTCTGCTGGGGCAAGCATGCCCCCATCCTCACGAATAGCCGAAGTCAGACGATTCGCGAGTTCTCCTGTATAAAAAGAGTCTCTTCCACCCGTCTGAATCAGACGAATGGAGGCAGCAAGATCAGGCTGGATCAGCAGCTCACCTTCCTGCAAAAGTGTACCCAAAGGCGCAAATACCGCTCGCAGCGGTGTATGCCCCATAATGAAATCTTCATCCCTTTCCATCCACAAGCGGAGATTCCGGGATACAGGGCATCCTTTTTCCGCATACTGCGCGGCAGGTTCAAGCAACTGCTCCCACGGTAACTTACCGTACCGTGACCAGACTTCCCACCAGGCATCCACCATTCCCGGAACTGTGATGGCACTAAGCACACCACGTTGAGGGATGGCATTCATGCCCATCGCTTTGAACGTATCCGCATGAATGCCTGCGGCTGAGCGGCCACTTCCGTTATAGGCGGTAATCTCACCGCTGGCTCCGTCATGAATCAGGAAGAAGGCATCCCCGCCAAGTCCGGTCATATGCGGATATACCACACCCAGAGCTGCACTGACCGCAACAGCGGCATCATAAGCATTCCCGCCCTGCTGGAGGATGGAGCTTCCCACTACACTTGCCAGATAATGAGGAGAGGTGACCATAACCTCTCTGGAGATTGGCATCTGATTTAACATAAGGCACCCTCCTTCCCTGCATACACATCCAATGCGGCCTGCACCGCTTCACCGGCTGGTAATACGTGACGATGACGGAGAAGAACAGCTTCCAGCGCTCCCAGCACATGAAGTACGTTCTTGCGTTGGCAGCTGAATCCCATTGTACCGATCCGCCAGATCTGCCCTTTCAACGGTCCAAATGAACTGGCAATCTCAATGCTGAAATCGTTCAGTAACATGCTGCGCACCGACTCACCATCGATCCCCTCCGGAATCGTGATACAAGTGACCACCGGAAGTTTACTGGACATATCCCCATACAACTGTAGTCCCATTCCCTGAATTCCAGCAACCAACGCACGTTCATTCACCAGATGTCTCTGGAACCTTGCCTCCAATCCTTCTTGCAGCAGAATACGTAATCCTTCGTGAAGACCGTAGAGCATGGAGGTAGCTTCTGTATGGTGGTTCAACCGTGCTGAACTCCAGTAATCCTGCAATTGGCTCAGGTCAAAATAATTGCTGGCAATCGTGCGGCCTTCTGCCCTCGCACTGGTTGCATCTCGCAGTCCGCGTTCAACTGTTTTGCGGCTCATCAGTTTCTGCTCCACTCGACTGTTGTATGTGAGAGGTGCCATCCCTGAAGGAACAGACAGGCATTTCTGCGTACCACCCATTACCGCATCCAGATGCCAGGCATCCGTCTCTACCGGAGTCCCACCAATGGTTGCTACAGCATCTACAACGAGTAAAATATCAAGGTCGCGACAGGCTTTGCCAATCTCGGCAAGGGGCTGCATCTGACCGGTGGAAGTCTCACCGTGAACCATTGCAACCAGACTTGGTTTATGGGTATGGATCGCCTTGATCACCTCTTCCGGATCAAATACCGTTCCCCATTCCGTTTCAAAAAAGACAACCTCTGCACCGCAACGTTCCGAGATTTCAACCAGCAGATGTCCGAATCGCCCGTAGATCGGAACGAGAACTTTGTCACCGGGCTGAATTAGGCTGACCAACACAGCTTCTATCCCTGAACGGGATGTACCATCAACTGGATAACACCACTCGTTATCTGTCATATACAGCTCTCGCAGCATCGCCATTGTCTCGTTCATCAAGGATGTGAACTCCGGGTCAAACTGCCCCAGGATCGGAAAGGATAATGCTCTTAGCACACGCGGATCAACCTCAACGGGTCCCGGGGTCATAATGGTCCGCAAGGACGGAGATAACTCTTTATAGTTGGACATCTGCATTCAACTCCCGTAACCGTATTTATAGAGTAGCCGGACCAGAACCTGAAAACCGTGAATCAGGTCTGCTTCAGCTGTATATTCAAGTGGATTATGACTAATACCGTCCTGGCTCGGCACAAAGATCATGGCCGTCGGACAAGCCGGCTGAAAAATCTGCGAATCATGTCCCGCGCCGCTTGGCATTAACCAGTAGGACAACTGCTCCTGCTCACAGGTATCCTGAATGTCTGAGATCATCTGTGCGTTCATGGGAATAGGTGTGACGGATAGATGCTCTTCCCAGTCCAGTACAAGCTGCTGCTCGGCTGCGATACGACTAAATGCCTGGAGCATATCCTGCCAACAGCGATCAATACTCTCCTGCCGGATATGGCGGATATCGAGTGAAAACACCGCCCGTGCTGCAACTACATTCCCAACACCCGGATCGGCCGTGATTCGCCCAACCGTAGCTACAAGCGGTTCTCCTGCATCCAATGCGACACTCCTTACCACAGTAATCATCTCGGCTGCTCCGGCAAGTGCGTCTTTGCGCCAGGACATCGGCGTCGTTCCTGCGTGATTCGCTTCCCCGCTTACGGTAATACTGAACCGCTTCTGACCTACGATATCGGATACAACTCCAATCGAATGTCCAAGACGTTCCAGAACCTGACCTTGCTCAATGTGAAGCTCAATAAAGGCACCGTAATTTTTCGCGGCAGGTCTATATGCACTATCAGGTCCAAAACCCGCATCCCGGATCGCTTGTGCAAAGGTAACGCCGTCTTGATCCTTCAGATGCTCTACATCTTCCAGAGCCGTTATTTCTGTTATACTGCGTGAACCCCAATACGCAAAAGGGAATCGACTTCCCTCTTCTTCGCATAACGATACCACTTGAAGTGTTCGCTTCGGTGCTCCAAAATGCTTCTGTAAATACTCCAAAGCAAGAACACCAGCCACCACACCGTAAGCACCATCATATTTGCCGCCATACACCACCGTATCAATATGTGATCCGGTCACAATCGGCAATTCTTCAGCACCAGTCGCTGATTCCTTACCCTCACTCTTGAGTGTGCCATACAGATTACCGGACTGGTCAAATTCGGGAGACAGCCCTTTCTCCTGCATTTTGGCTGCAAGGGCACCTTGTGCTTCACACCAAGCCGAGTCATACAACAGTCTTGTAACGCCGCCCTGTGCATCCGCGCCATATGTCGACAGCCAGTCAAGCATGGCTTGCAGCTCCACCTGTTCCACATCCGGCAAAGGAAGAGGTGCATTATTTGTACCGGATGACCGGTATACTCCAGATTCTGTCATGGCGTCTCCTCCATTCCCGCTTCGATGGGACTAGAAGAGTAAGCCACAATGTGTTGCCCGAGAGGCACAGGAGATAATCCGGATTCCGAGTTATATACCCGTTGCCCACGGCAAAATACGTCTGCAATCTGACAGTTAAATGTACGTCCCACATAAGGGCTCTGTTTATGCGTATAGAGCAGATCCTCCGTGTTCAGGGTTGTGCTTCTCTCCCAGTCAATCAGAACGAGATCTGCATCCATGCCAACTGCAATCTCCCCTTTACTCTCCAGACCAAGCCTTCTGGCAGGCTGCAGGGAGAGTACTCTTCCGAGCAACGGGAGGTTTATATTACGCTGAAGATGTCCGTCCTCCAGCATGATTAGCAGTGTGCTTTGTGCACCGGATATACCGCCCCAGATTTCAAAAAAGTTATCGGATTGTTTCATGGATGGCGGACATGGAGAATGGTCTGAAGCAATAACATCAATTAATCCTGACGTCAGTGCATCCCATAACAGCTCCTGTTCGGAAGAGCTGCGAAGCGGTGGAGCGCATTTCGCTACAGCACCCAATCGGACCACATCCTGATCAATTAGCGTCAGATAATGAGGGCATGTCTCCGAAGTGACATCCTGCCCACGCCGTTTGGCCGTTGCAATCAGATCCAGTGCTTCCCGGGTGCTAATGTGCACAAAATGCAGCGCACACCCGGTCTGTTCACCGTATCTCAATGCCCGCGCAACCGCGACGACTTCGGCTTCAACAGGACGGGACCGGACATAATCCATCGGTTCAGTCTTTCCCTCCGCAATGCTTTTCGCGCCGAGTTCGGCAACCATGCCTTCGTCCTCTGCATGAAGTGCCAGCACACGTTTTAATGTTGCAATTTCATGCATTCCGTCCAATAGCGTGTGGTCATCGGCTCTGGCAAAGATGTCTTCCCCTTCGCCTCCCGGCTCAGACATAAATGCCTTGAATCCGGCAGCACCCAACCCTGCCAGTGGCGCAAGTTCCTCACGATTGCCGGGAACCAAACCTCCCCAGAAGGCATAATCAACATAGGATTGGTCTGCCGCTGCTTTCATTTTCATCTCCCATGCTTCCGGCCTTGTGGTTGGTGGTACACCGTTAAGCGGCATATCGACATAGGTCGTGATTCCCCCTGCGGCAAGGGCTGCCGAACCCGATCGAAATCCCTCCCAACTGGCGAGTCCGGGTTCATTGAAGTGTACATGAATGTCCACGACACCCGGCATCACTGTAAGCCCCTCAGCTTCTATGATGCAAGTCGCTTCACCAGCGGTCAGCCGCGTGGATAGTTCCGTTATTTTTTCACCAGTTATGCCAATATCCAGTTGCTCTACCCGATCTCTCAGCACCACCCGGGCCCCCCGGATGATGGTATCAAATGTTGTCATGTGGATGACCCTCCCCCTGAATCAGAACCGGATGTGTGCATGTTCAGCTTCCCCGGTATGTACTGTAACCTCCTGGAGCAATCAATAATGGAATATGGTAATGGCTTAAGCCATCAGATACGGCAAAACGAATCGGAACAATCGTCCATAATGCCTGGCCTAGCTCCTCCAACGAACGCTGTGCGTAATAACTCTCGACATGGAATTGAAGCTCATATATGGCTGGCTCCAACTTGCCACCATCCAACAGCGGTGCATCCAAACGTCCATCCGCATTGGTCACCGACTCAGCCACTTTTGTCTTGCTTTCCTGCTCCCCATCCCTCTTCAGGGTATACAGCTCGATCCGAACACCCGCAGCAGGCACGCCTTTGGATGTATCCAGCACATGAGTTGTAATTCGTCCATCAGACAGCGCCATTAGACGTCACCTGCTTTCCCGGAGTCACGGCCGTCTGTTCCCAGATCATCCCTTGTCATCGAGAAACCCTGGAATCCATATGGCGGTCTCGGCTCGGTAAACACTTTGCCTTCCCCCTCGTTCACTTCCTCCAGCACTGTCTCCCATGTCCGGTTGTTGGACTCAAATGAAACCTCACTCAGTTGCTCGAATCGACTTAACAACCTTCGTCCAATCTGGTAGATCAGATGTTGAATGGAAGCGGATCGACACTCATGAAATACCGCAGCAGCCAAATCTCTGACCTGTTCCGCCGCTACATACCGTCCACGCTGATCGTCCATGCCATCTCTCGGATCTTCATAACGCCAATTGATGTTCAGAAAAATAAATAACGGTCGATCCCATGTCTCTGGAAGAGTGGTATATTCATCCTGCATGAATCCGGCAAATTCACTGCCTTTGACCTTGATCAGTCTCAGATCGGCTACACCACTGAAATGGTTGCTGAGTTCAATCGAGTCTCCTGATCGTTCTGCTTCCACAGCAGCTGTCGCCCGATCATTCTGCGAATAACGAAATACGAGCGCACTCGGTCGATAACTTCCTTCTAATCCAATGGGTATATCTTCAAACGGAATCTGGTCCGCTGTCATCTGAACCTTGCTCATCTGCGGATACGTCTCCAGGAAACGCCGACTTACCAGCGCAAGAAATCCTTCCACCGTCGCTCCTGTGTAATCCGCTGCATGTTTGAGAATGAAATTTTTCATCGAATCGGTTGCGACCACCAGCGAATTATCCCCTTCTGCAAAAGAAGGCAAGAATTCATCCCCCTGCACAGCCACCTTGATGTTCAATCCAAACAGAATATTGCTGCGTCCCATAAAAGGAGATTCCGGAATGGACTGGATACCCGTCAACGGTTTGGCGTAGGAACGGTACATCCACACATCCCCTTTACCGTAATACATCGTCCGCTGCTGCACTGTGGCTGGCTTGCTCACGAACTCATGTTCATGACCGATCTGTGCAAGCCACTGCTCCAAACGAATGCCCGCAATTTTGAATACTTCCTTCATTGCAGTCTCGAATTCTTCTTCCCTGCCTCGGCGATGACGTTGCCGCATGGATTCGAGGACGGAACTTGCGGTATGGCCTTTAACGGCCAATATGAATGGAAAGCCAAATTGGCTTGTATATACTTTGTTTAATTGTTGAATTTCGTTGAATTGTTCCTGTGAAAGTGAATCCAGCCCTGCACCAGCCTGCTCCTGAACGGAGTTGCTGCTCATGCTGATTCGCGCTCCAAGATCCGGGTGATTTCGAAGCAACTGCAACTTCACCTGGTCATCCGATGCCTGAACCACGTTTTTCATCACTTTCATCATCTGTTCAAATGAATCAAAAGGTCGTAAAAGCCCGGCTCGCTCAGCCACCCATGGTGATTCCTCAAATAAGCCCCCAAACGTATGCACAAACTGTGTGATAGACCAGTTGTTAACAAGTTTAATTAAGTCGCTCATGTTAGAACCTCCGGTCTGTTGTGGATTATTGTTCTTCATTCTAAGTGCCGTTCAATGTCGCGACAACAATATTTACGCAATTTTGTAATATAACATAACATCAGAGTTGTGATTTGTTTGCTGTGCACGGGAAGAGCAGCTTTAGTTACCCTTAAACATGAAAAAACCGCACTCCATCAACGGAATGCGGTTCTTGGGGGTCTAACCCGGTAGCATTGTCATGTTGCACAATGTGCGGTCTAGAGTTGGACATTGTGCGGTCTTGCAGCTGCTTTGTCCCGCACAAACTTGCGGAAGGTGAATACCAGCTTTAACTTAAGAAGGTCATTCGTTTTCTTAAAGTCCATTTGCAGCAAGCTGCCGACTTTCTCCATCCGATAGGTAACGGTGTTGCGATGCACAAACAGTTGCTTGGCAGCTTCATTGATCAGTCCGTCATTCTCGATAAAGGACTCCAATGTATTCATCAGCACCTGATTGGGATCACCATCCCTGGCAAGTAGTGGTTCGAGTACTTTATTGCAGTAGTTCTCCATGATGTTATCCGGTACGTGTTGGAACACATAGGCAAATTCGAGCATTTCAAATTGCAACGCACGGTCTTTCATGCCGAATCGACGAGCCAGTTGTCGAGTATCCAGACACTCCTGGTATGCTTCACGGAGCGATTTGGGCTCATGTTTCATTTTGCTGATCCAGAAACGCGGAGCCGGTGCTCCTTTTGCTTCTTGCGCTGCCAGAACATCACCGAAACGGCTCAAGAGAAAACTTGACAGCTCCTCTCCATAATCTCGCCCTGTTGGACAGGTGTAGATGGACAGAATGCCATCTTCGATCTGAAAATGCTGTGAGGCCGTGAATTGCATCAGCGGATTGTATTGCAACTCACGATGAATCTGTTTAAGCAACTTTCCCTCGGCAAACAGAGTCGGCTCAAGTGTAATCAGTACGCACTGATAAGTTCCCTGGAATAGATGTACACCTTTGTTTTCACTCAAAGTGGTCAATTCCTGAACAGTCATTTTGTTATCCAGATACTGTGAAAGCAGTGTACGCATCTCATCTTGCACAGTCGGATTAATATGCTCGCGATAAGTCATATCCATATAAAATGCCAGTACATCCGCAGCCTGTTGGAACAGCTCTTCCTCCGCTCTAAGTGATAAGGCTGAATCGGTAAACACAAGCAACGATCCGTATTCTTCATCATTTTGCTTGATGGGTACGCGATGACAACTTCCCTGATTCCATTTCACTCGGTGCATGACGGATTTCCAAGGCCAGCCTTGGGTTACAGCATCCCCTGCAATGCCTTCACTACCATATAGCACATGCCCACGTGAACCAATGACAGCAAGCGGATAGTTCAGCACCGTGGCAAGTTCGGCAAATACATTCCGATGTGGCTGCTGTTGCAGTGCAAACTGCATTAATTTTTTCTGCTTTTGCACAACCTCATGCAGCAATCGGTTGCTACGTTCATGTTCAGCCTTGAACAAGGCATTCATCTGGTCGGAGAAGGTGAATTGAAAGGGGAGCTCAAGGAGTGGCAACCGAAGCCGATCGGCTTCCTCAACAATACCTTGGGGAATGGACTGCCAGAAACGTCCAAGTTTGATGCCGAGTCCTGCACAGCCGCGTTCATTCAAACGTCGCATCAAACGTAATGCATCCGTTTCACTGTCTTTCATAATAAAAGCGGTGGTGAACAACATTTCTCCGGATTTGATCCAATCCGCGATATCAGGAGCGTCCATGACGTTAACGGATTTCATCATCCGTGAAGTCCCTTCTCCACCCGCAACCAGTTTGGCCTCTGACAACGGGTACACCTGTAAAGCCTCTTTAACCGTAAGTTGCATGGACACTACCTCCCATATATATAACACAATATTATGTCATTCTGGTTAACGAAACTAATTCTCGCATTTTTCTTCTAAATAAATCCATATTCATGTGTTTAACTTTTATTTGTTGTTAAGTATTATAACATCAATTTTCCGAATAAAGCTTACACGGCAAAAAATAAAACCTATGACCTAATTACAGCGCACTTTCCTGTAATCGGCATAGGTTTTTAGATCAGATTTCCATGGTTTCGTGATTCATCCATAATTTCATACGGGATAATACATCTTTGATATTCAGTGGTTTGCTGAGATAGTCCGAAGCACCTGCTGCAATACATTTCTCCCGATCCTCTTTCATGGCCTTGGCTGTCAGCGCAATAATCGGAAGCTGAGTCAGACCAAGTCGTTCACGGATCTGGCGAGTTGTCTCATAACCATCCAGTTCCGGCATCATAATATCCATCATGATGATATCAGGCTTGACTCCTCCACGCTCCAGCAATTCCAGACACTCGTACCCGTTCTGCGCTGAAATGACATTCATACCGTATTGCTCAAGGGCGTTAGCCAGGGCATATACATTACGTATATCATCATCAACGACAAGTACTTGGCGTCCGCTGAGCAACGCTTCTTCCAGAGGTGTCAATAAAACATCCGATTGTCCGGAAGTGATTGAAGGAAGCTTATTGATCTCAGGTGTAGTGGTAGCCACCTCATCCAGGAACAACCGCGATGCATTCATAGTCTCAGGTTCATCTCTTCGCAGTGGCAGGAATAGCGTGAACACGCTGCCCTGCCCCTCACGACTTGTTGCCGAGATCGAACCCCCCAGCAAATTCGCAAGCGATTGAGAAATAGACAGGCCAAGTCCGGTTCCCCCGTATTTACGTGCTGTAGCTCCATCCGCCTGTTTGAAAGCATCGAAGATCTGCACGAGTTTGTTATCCGCAATTCCGATCCCTGTATCACTGACGGAAAAAGCAATCACGTCGGTCTCTTGATCTTTCAATTCAGGATGAGCCAGACTCATTTTGGAGATGGTTAAGGCAACTTCACCCTCACTGGTGAACTTGAATGCGTTTGAGAGCAGGTTTCGGAGAATCTGATGCAATCTCATCTCATCCGTCACGATCGTTTCCGGTAAAGGACTTTGGAGCTGAATTCGGAAATCTATTTTTTTCTGTTCCGCTGTTTTCAGGAAATACTGGTTCATAACTTCAGGAACACTGCCCAGATAGACATCATCGAAATCCACTTCCATCTGTCCGGCTTCCACCTTGGATAGATCCAGAATATCATTGATCAGATTCAGCAGGTCTTTTCCTGATTTGTGAATGACTGAAGCATAGTTCTGCTCTTCACTATTCAAGTGTTGATTTTTATTTTCAGACAATATCTCAGATAAAATCAACATGCTGTTGAGCGGTGTCCGCAGTTCATGGGACATGTTCGCCAAGAATTCGGATTTGTACCCCGAGCTCGTTCGTAACTGATCTGCCACAACCGAAAGTTCATTGGCTGATGTCTCTGCAGCACTCTTCTGTACTTCCAGACGATCGTTAAGCATATGAAGTTCTTCGGTCTGCATCTGCAGTTCCTCCGTCTGAGACAACATCTCTTCGGTCTGAGCCTGAAGTTTCTCCGATTGTGCCTGTAATTCTTCATTTAGAACTTGTGACTCATCATATAATTGCTGTAATTCCATGCGAGTGACGGTAGAGTGTAGGGAAACACTAAAAATATCCGTCAGTTCTTGCATTAGCTTCATATCATTCTCTTGCAACGGCTTCATTGAAGCAAGCTCGATTACCGCAATCGTTCTGCCTTCGAACAGGATCGGGACTACAGTAAGTGATGTGGCAGATGTATACCCAAGACCCGAAGAGATTCGGATATAGTTCTGGGGCAGATCATTCATGCGTAAAACTCGCTTCTCCACAGCACTTTGACCTACAAGCCCCTCACCCGGGGCAAGCGACACTTTACCGAGCGAACGTTCTTTCTCTCCATCCCCAGCATATGCAGCCACGCGCAACAGTCGATTGTCTTTCCAGTAATATAAGACGCTATAGGGAACTTCAAACAACACGGCAAGCTCGTTCAGGAACAAGCGGGACAATCCTTCCAGATTGGTCGGGTTCTGTAAGAGTGTGGCAATGCCTGTAATCTGGTCCTTGACCCGATTCTGTTCCTGTACTTCATCCAGTAATTTGTTGGTTTCGTGGCCCAGGTCTCCCACTTCATCATGTGTGCGCACCTGAATTCGCTGCTTCAGGTTTCCACCTTTGGAGATATCACTGATGGTTTGCATAACATCTCGCAACGTTTTGACGATATTTCCGGATATCACAATCGCAGCTGCAATGGATAATGCTGCAATAATACCCCACAGCGTGTACATAATCGTCAGCAGTGTGGAGCTGCGTCTGGCAAGTTCAGTAACCCTCGCCTCGGTCAGAGCGATCTCTGTATTACGGAAGGTTGTAAGTTGAGAGCGCAGCAGATCAATTTCAGTTTTACCCGGATCAGATTGAAAGAATGCAACAACTTTCGCTTGATCCCCTTGCTTTTTCAAGTCCACCGACGGCTCCCCAGCGATCTCAATCCAGCGTGTAATATGAGCTTTGATGCTTTGCAGACTCTGCTGCTGTGAAGGATTATCGCTAATGAGAGCATTCAACTGATCATAGTTGGAACTCCACTGGGATAGGCCTTGGGAATAAGGCTCCAAGTAACTTTCATTACCTGTAATCATGAATCCACGCTGTCCTGTCTCCATGTTCAAGACATTTTTTTCAATCGCGTTGGTCAGATTATGTACTTCCAGATCATGATGGGAGATAAAATCATTTTCCTTCTGTAACACATTAATTTGGGCCGTAAGCACTAACAGAACAGCTCCAAACAAAAGCACAACCACAAGATAGCCCAATAAAATTTTGGAGCGTATCGTAAATCTTCTCGTTTTTGACAACGCGGAAACCTCCAAATATATACGAATCCCATAATTAAATTAAAACTGGTGCATATGTAGTTTATATGTATACGTATAGTCTGACAAGCTTTAAGTTCATCGGTAATCATAAGAAAAACGACCTGCTTGTGCAGGTCGTCCTCTTCAGTGATCTATATTGCTCATTTTGGCTGATTTTAGGCCTTTGGAGCGATCATTTTGGCTGGATCGACATATTGATCAAATTGCTCTTCGGTAAGCAGGCCCGTTTGTAACGTCGCCTGTTTCAAAGACAAGCCTTCTTTATGTGCAAGTTTCGCGATTTTGGCTGCATTCTCATAACCAATATGCGGGTTAAGCGCTGTAACCAGCATAAGCGAATTGTTCAGATTATGTTCAATCTGATCCAGATTAGGCTCAATGCCCACGGCACACTTGTCATTAAACGCAATAATGGAGTCCGCCAGGAGTTGCACGGATTGCAAGAAGTTATAGATGATAACCGGTTTGAATACATTCAGTTCAAAATTACCCTGACTTGCCGCGAAACCAATCGCTGCATCATTACCCATGACCTGCGTAACCACCATAGTAATGGCCTCGCTCTGAGTTGGATTGACTTTACCCGGCATAATGGAGCTGCCTGGCTCATTCTCAGGAATACGGATTTCGCCCAATCCACTACGAGGGCCACTGGCCAACCAGCGGACATCATTGGCAATTTTCATCAAATCAGCTGCAAGCGCTTTAACCGCACCGTGCGCATACACAACTTCATCATGACTTGTAAGTGCGTGGAATTTGTTTGGTGCAGATACAAAATCTTTCCCCGTATGTTTGCCAATCTCCTTGGCAGTGAAGTCCCCAAAGTCCGGATGTGCATTAATGCCCGTTCCGACAGCTGTACCGCCGATCGCAAGCTCCTTCAGATACTGTACGCTTTCACGGATCATACGCTCACTCTTGCCCAGCATGGCTTCCCAACCACTGATCTCCTGACCAAGCGTAATTGGTGTTGCATCCTGGAGGTGGGTACGTCCAATCTTGATAATATCCTTGAATGCATCCGACTTGTCTGCAAAAGTGGCTTTTAATACCGCGATTGCTGGCAAAAGTTGATCCTCAACAGCCAGAACACCTGCAACATGCAGAGCCGTTGGGAATGTATCGTTGGAGCTCTGGGACATGTTCACGTCATCATTTGGATGCAGACGCTCTTCCTTGCCCTTTTGCTCCAGCAGTTGGTTCCCCAGATTGGCAATCACTTCGTTCACGTTCATATTGGATTGTGTTCCGCTTCCCGTCTGCCATACTACCAGTGGGAAATGGTCATCAATTCGGCCTGCAATAATCTCGTCTGCTGCATAAGCAATAGCATCGGACTTAGCCGCAGATAATTTACCTAATTTATGGTTACTGGCCGCAGCACTTTTTTTCAAAATGGCAAGGGCACGGATAACTTCCATCGGCATATGTTCACTACCAATCGGGAAGTTCTCCTTGCTGCGCTGCGTCTGAGCTCCCCACAGCCTGTCGGCTGGTACTTTCATTTCGCCTAACGTATCTCTCTCAATGCGGTATTCCACTTGCTTGTCCTCCTCCAAAAAGATGGTTTGGGTCTCTACAAAGCTTGTGTATCTCGTCATATTATACATGATTTGCGAGCAGGTTTTCACCTTTTCGACAAAATTGTAAGCGTAGCGCAAAATGAGCGTGAATTATTTTTGTGACGCAATTGGATACAATCGGCTGCTCTGTTCGAATAGTTCACCTGGTTCCAAACCGATCAATCCGATTTCTTCTGCAGGTATGCCTTCAACATTAGGAGCGTTAACCAGGTTCATCTGTGGTTCAGGACAGAAGAATTCGCCACCCATGTTATTGTTCCAGATCATCCAGTGCTTGTAGGAGGTACCCACATCGTATACCAGTTTGTCTCCAGTACGGTTGTCCGTAAGTTCCATATAGTTACGTCCATTCTGCGGTTCCGCAGTGTAATGATTATCCATGGCAGCAAAGAACGGACTAACCCCGTCTTTCTTCAATTGTTCTTCCTCAGGTGTAAGCGGTTGAAATTGTCCTGTTGGCAGAGAACGCTCATTCAATTCACGACGTTGTCCAATCGTAACTTTAGCCGTGTAATCCGAGGCTTGACTGTCCGGTGCAAAAGGTACAGCAATCGCCGTGTGGAATGCAAACAAATTCGGCATATATTCAGTCCCGTTGTTGCGGACGATCAATTGTTGCTGAAGTCCTTGGCTGCTCAAAGAGTAACGAAGCGTCACCGTAAACGTAAACGGCAGGTACTGATGGAATGTATGTCCTTCTTTCACGTCCTGGCTAAGCAACACATAACTCTCCAGCTGATCAGAACCGTATCCCTCAACCTTCCACTCGGCATCATGCAAAAATCCATGCAAATGGTTACCTGTAGCCGGTTCGTTCACAGGCAACTGATAGACTTTACCGTTCCAGGGGAAGCGTCCATCCTCATAACGGTTCGGTGGAGAAAGAATCGGAATTCCATAGACCGCAGGTGCAGCCATAAACTCATCCATCTGGTCCTGATTCGGTTCTCTCAAGTAACGAAAACCCTTTTCTGTATCACGAAAAGCAACGAGGTTGGCACCCACGCTAGGAATAACTGCCGCTTCAAACTGATTAAAACGAAGCCAAACGGCCGGAATCCCTCCAAATTGTTCTTCAAATGCTGCATTTTGCTGTGTCATCGTTATATGTACCTCCTGCATACTAAGGTTATATTATACGGCTCGACTATATCATGCCCGAGCGCAAAATACCAATCTATGATAGAGAACAAATTCATAATAGAAAAACAAAAAAGACAGGAAAAAGACAGCTGCAATACGTTACGGCTGTCTCTGCTGTCTTTCATATGATGGTTCAATTAATCCACATATTTGCCATGATCCGGCACAGTGCTCTCTTCAAAGTCCAGATCAAGCCGCTTCAAGGATTCACTCAGCATATCTCCGCTCAAGGCATGCCCGTGCCCGGTAATCGCAAGTTTCGGCTCCAGGTGCCTGATATGCTGGACAGATTGATGAGCAGCCTGCCAATCGGTTGTGAAATAGGAAGGCGGGCCATGCAACTGTTTGTCCTGAAGCAACACACTCCACAGCGACTCCTGCTTCACTGTGATGATTGCATCTCCCGCAATTAACAAACGGTCTGCTTCCCGAAACAGCGACACATGTCCAGGCGTATGACCTGGCGTGTGCACCCACTCCCATCCTGATAGACCTGGAACGGAATGATCTTTGGGTAGACTGAATATCCGATCATCCAGATTGATTGCCTCATTAGGATAAGCGAATGACAACCTGGACATTAGACCTCCACCTACAGAAGGGTCCGCTGGCGGGTAATCTTTTAATCCCGTTAAATACGGAATTTCAAGCGGATGAGCATACACTGGCACACCCCAGAATTGTTCCAGTTCAATAACGGTTCCTACATGGTCGAAGTGACCATGCGTCAATATGATCGCAGACGGCGGACCTTGAAATCGTTCTGTTGCAACCTGAACAATATGATCTGTGAACCTCGCCATTCCGGTGTCCACGAGGACCCAGTTCCTGCTTCCTGGCTCTCCGATGAACACGACATTAACGAATAGTGTACGTAGACTGAGAATATCGGGCGCGACTTCTTCAAGTCCCGTCAATCCTTCTGTAATCAGATTGTCAGATGCCATTCACGGTTACCTCCCATTAGGCGGATTGTCTCTCTGGTTCCATTCATCTCGTAGACTTCCCTTTTCTGGATCATCTATTCAACATTTCCAATAAAATAGACGGTATACACCCTGTTTCGGGCATACACCGTCTAGTATAGTCATCGACACAACACAATAGAACAAGAACATCTCGGCCAGTTATGCCGGAAATGCCTCCAAAGCAGCATCGAGCAATTGATTATACAGATCGTCATCATTCTCAAGCAACTCGTCCATACGCAGTAACTCTTCTTCATCACCGGATTGCTCCGTGAAATGCAAGCTATAGTCCCAGTCTTTTCCGTTCTTGCTCATGAAGGTAATCTCATATACTGACTTTTCGCCTTCTGTGCGGTAAACGGTATTTCCCACGTATCCTTTTTCACCTTCACGGCGCATTTCAGTACTTATAATTTCAATATTCACAATCATTCTCTCCTTTAATCTTTCATCTACAGTCGGTCTCCAACATTTCTGGTAAACCTAGTTTGGTAATTATTATTGGTTAATTGTACAATATATAACGTAGCAACGTATACCTTATTCAATGAAGGAACCATTCTGAGTCCTTACATAGTTGTAATGAGGACTATAATAGCCAACAAGCTACGATATTATTATCACATTGGAGGAAAAAATAGCATGAATACTTTTGAAACGAATCTGCAGCAATATGCTGAACTGGCTGTACAAGTTGGTGTCAATGTCCATCCTGGACAAACGCTCGTGGTTAACGCTCCAATCTCGGCAGCACATTTTGTACGACTGATTGTCAAAGCAGCTTACGGTAAAGGTGCGAAATTGGTCAAAGTAAACTGGAGTGATGAAACCGTTACACGTCTTCATTACGATCTTGCACCTGATGAAGCCTTCTCCATTGAACCGAAATGGTTTGCAGCTGAAATGACTGAACTGGTTGAAGAAGGTGCCGCTATTCTGCACGTCATCGCTGAAAATCCGGATTTGCTGAACGGTGTAGCTCAGGAACGCATTATTACTAGCCAAAAAGTGCGCGGCAAAGCGCTCGAAAAATATCGTTCTTATCAGATGGCTGACAAATTCAGCTGGTCTATCGTGGCCGTTCCTTCTCCGGAATGGGCAGCTAAAGTGTTCCCGGATCTGCCGGAAGCACAACAAGTGGACCGCCTGTGGGATGTCATTTTCAAAACAGTACGGATCGGTGAGCAGGATGCTGTTGCCGAATGGAAAACCCATTTGCAAAACCTGGATTCCCGCGCTGATCTGTTGAACAACAAAAAATACAAGAAGCTTCACTATACAGCTCCAGGCACAGACTTGACCATTGAACTTCCAGAAGGTCATATCTGGGTATCCGGTGGAAGTGTGAATGAGCAAGGACATGTCTTTATTGCCAATATGCCTACGGAAGAAGTATTCACGGCTCCGCTGAAAACGGGTGTTAACGGTACAGTGCGCAGCACGAAACCACTGAGCTACGGCGGCAACCTGATTGACGGTTTCTCACTAACATTCGAGAACGGCCGAATTGTTGACTATACCGCCGATCAAGGTCTCGATGCACTCAAAAACCTGATCGAGATAGATGATGGCGCACACTATCTGGGTGAAGTAGCCCTCGTTCCACATCAGTCCCCAATTTCCGATACCAATATTTTGTTCTACAATACTTTGTTTGATGAAAATGCCTCCAACCATTTGGCGATTGGTAATGCCTATGCCTTCTGTCTGGAAGGTGGTAAAACGATGTCCAAAGAAGAGCTGATTGAACGTGGCATGAACTCCAGTCTCACTCATGTAGACTTCATGATTGGATCCGGAGAAATGAACATTCACGGCGTGACCTCCGAAGGTACGGAAGAGCCGATCTTCCTGCAAGGAAACTGGGCATTTTAATCCCGTTTGATGTGATTTAGGAGAGAGGAGATTACTCCTCTCTTTTCCTGCGTCAACAGGTCAAAAATTCAACAATTGGAGGGAACTCATATGTTAAGTTTTGAACAAAAACTGGATCGTTACGCTGAACTGGCTGTAAGAGTAGGTGCTAACGTGCAGCCAGGACAAGTATTTGTCATCTCTGCGATGATTGATACCGCTGAATTTGTACGTTTGCTGGTACGTAAGGGATATGAAGCTGGAGCCAAGCAGGTGATTGTAAAATACGGAGATGAAACCGTCAATCGATTGCGGTTTGAGATGGCCCCTGAGGAATCCTTCCAAGAGCCGCCGAAATGGCATGCAGCGGAGCTTGAAGAACTGGCAGCCAATAATGCAGCCTTCCTGACCGTATTGTCATCCAGCCCAGACCTGATGAAAGGTATTGACCCGGAGCGGATTTCCACCCATCAGCGTACATATGGTCAGGCGATGGCCAAGTACCGTCAGTATCAACAGGCGGATAAAATGAGCTGGACGGGTGTGGCTTGTCCTTCCCCCGATTGGGCAGCCAAAGTATTCCCGGATCTCCCGGCATCTGAGCAGGTTAGCCAGTTGTGGGAAGCCATTTTCGCTGCGGTGAGAGCCGATCTGGAAGACCCTGTAGCGGCTTGGGAACAGCACATTGAACGACTGGAGACCAAAGCCGTTGCACTGAATAACAAGAAGTACCAAGCATTGCACTTCCTCTCCCCAGGGACGGATCTTACTGTCGAGCTTCCAGAAGGTCATATCTGGGCGCAGGCAGGTAGCGTGAATGAGCAAGGCACCCCTTTTGTCGCGAATATCCCGACAGAGGAAGTATTCACCGCTCCAGCCAAACATGGCGTTAATGGCAAAGTGTCCAGCACCAAACCGCTCAGCTATGGCGGCAGTATCATTGATCGTTTTTCACTCACATTTGAGAACGGACGTATCATTGATTTTCATGCTGAAGAAGGTCAGGATACGCTGGAAAGACTCATTTCCATGGATGAAGGATCTCATTACCTCGGCGAAGTCGCTTTGGTTCCCTTCCATTCACCGATCTCTGAGAGTGGCATCCTGTATTACACTACATTGTATGATGAGAATGCGTCGTGCCATCTTGCGATTGGCAGTTCCTATGCATTCAATATCGAAGGTGGCAAAACGATGTCTCCTGAAGAGCTTGCAGCCCGTGGTATGAACACCAGCATCACCCATGTGGACTTCATGATGGGCTCTCCCGAGACGGACATTTACGGTATCACAGCAAACGGCGAACGCGAAGCCATCTTCCTTAAGGGAGACTGGGCGTTTTAACTGATCACGGAGAGTTATCTCCTACTAATGTATTTTCACTGAACAGTCGAAAAGGCTGTCTTGCAACCATGTATTCATGGTTGGCGGGACGGCCTTTTATTAATTTTCAGCCAACTTTCCCGCATGTTATACATACTTCCCTCATCTGGTTTTTCCCGGACCAACCTCCCATTGTATCGTTTCCATATTATGTTGTAAAATGTAATGATACCAATGTTTGTGGATTGTTCACCAGAAAGGAGAACATCATGGCCAATCGGCTCCAGTTATTACTAGCCTCAGATTTCCATAATTTAGGCTTTGCACTTCAAGAAGAAGTGTATTATGAATATTATAATATGGTACATGGTCTTATCGTTTATATCATCAAGGAGCGTGCTGCAGCAGAAGATATTATTCAGGAAGCTTTTATCAAAATCATTAAAAACAAACCCATCTTTGAAGACGAGGTCAAACTGAAAGCCTGGCTCAAGGTTGTCACACGGAACACAGCTATTAATTATCTGAGAAAAAATAAAAATAACCGTAACCAATTGGATACGGATAGTGTTTTTATAGATATGGAGACGATGAATCAGACCGCAGCTTCCGTGGAAAGCATGGTAGAAACGCAGATGATGGAAGAGTCCATTGAATATTATCTCAGACAGCTCAAACCGGAATATCGTGTATTGGTGGAGTTACGGTGGAAAAAAGGTCTCTCCTACCGAGAGATGGCCGAACTGCTGGATACCTCCGAAGACATTGTGAAGCAACGTTTGTTCAGAGCCCGTGGCAGTATCAAGAAGAAATTACATAAGGAATGGGGTGGAAGCATTGAGCAAAGGCAAGTCCGATAAAAACGTGGAGCGATTCGATTCAGAGCTGGAAGACGAATATTTCGACGCTGCGTTTGACCTGGCTTTTGATGAAGCTTTCCATCAGGCCGTCTCTGCCCCTTCCGCCTCCCATACCGAATCCATGCAGAAATCCTGGCAGAAGGTAAACAGGGAAATTAACAGAATCGGTTTACGTAAAAAAAGAATACGTACCTTACGACTTTCAGTTGTCGTAGCTGCGTCCGTGACCATCGGAGCCGTTATTTTCAGCCTGCCGTCCGGTACGCAAGCGGTATCCCCTTTTGTGCAATCCATCAAGGATTGGGGCAATGGCATGAAATCCATTATCATTGAGGATCGTACGACCCAACTGGGGGCTGATCCGTCAACAGCCAAAACGCCTCCACCACCAGAAACCAGCTTGGACGACATTCTTAAAGTACAAGAAGAAGAAGCTCTTAATACACCTTCGTATGAGTTATCGAGCCATCTGTTTCGTCCAGTACTTGTTACGGAAGAGATCGCACGCGAAGGGTTCATGGGTGACTTTCTGTTATCCAAGGCCATTCCCAAGCGATTCAACAAGGTCAAATTCGAACTCGTGATCGATACTGAAAACCCTGTGAATCCAGACGATTATTATGAGTCCACACAAATGAGAGTTCAATATACCAGTGAAGGCAAGAGCATAGAGGATGAGATTATCCAGTTTGATTATGTCCATGTCATGCCTGGGGAGAAAATTGAAGGGGCCATGCTTCGAGATATGAGCACCGTAAAGCTGGCGGATGGCTCGGAAGCACTGATGTATATCGGCCCACCCTATAACTCCTTTCAGTGGATGATGGGTTCCAACAATATGAGTCTGTTTGGCACCCTTTCGGAAGAAGAAATGACTGCTATTGCCAACGATTTTCAAGAGCAGAAGTTTCCAGGCAGCACCCGTCGATAAGATCAGAATAACACGGTGCCAGAGACATGTTTGCTTGTATCCGTGGTACTTCCATCATACGCTGTATGAATACTGGTAACGCGATAATAATATCCTGGCATAACGGTCCAATCCGATGCGGCATTCAGTAAGTTTGTATTCGTTGCATTGTTGGAATTCGTTTTAAAAGTTACCCATGCTGTTCCTGTCCAGCGCTCAAGTCGATAATCTACGGAAAGTGTCTTCATTGCTGTATATGTCATGGTCTTGGTATTGACGATAGCCGATAGTCCACCCCCAGGAATGACTGCACCGACCGCTTGATAGAAATGTCCAAGTTCTCGAGTGGTAGCAAGCGAATGGATGGATGGTTCTGGCGGTGGCGGAGCTGTAAGGGCACCAGAGGACACGTTGATCATCGGGCTTGCAACGGCTGGTTCGGACGTAGGTATAGCCAGGATTGTTGGCACCATTAACAAGGCAACAAGGGTTATTTTTAGTATAGATGCTGCACTCTTTGTTTTCATTTTCCGCATTTGATCCATCCTCCGCTTCCATACTTGATTTTGTGTAAGGGTATAAACGGACGGATCGGGTGACAGGTTTCAAAAAAAAATTAGACGCTCCGATGTTTCTGTCGGCAGCGTCTTTTATCTTTGTATACATCTCCAGCATGGTTGAAACCTAAATTATTCCAGCCCGTATGTATTGGGTAATGGATACACGAAACCATATGAACCAACCAGATTTGCAAATGAGGTGTAAAACTTGAGTAAATTTCAATCCAAATCCAGAAGGCATCGTCACAGCTCCAATCCGAATGAACTACATATCGAAGTTTCCGGCTCGTTCAAACGTTGGCTTGTTATCTTGGTGAGTGCACTTACCGCAGGGACCTTAATATATTTCTTGGCTACAGCTCGGGAAAGCTGGATAAGCATGGGGATTGACCGCTATGTATTGCCCTTTATGATCTGGGGACTTGTACTGTCCCCCATCCTTGCTTTTCTTTTCCTCAGGCAGAGTGTCCGAACCCTTTCCCATGTCAAATTTTTACGTGTTTTCGGGATTGCTTTCTCCCTTCTGCCTCTGGTACTTCTGTTTTATGTGTTACCCGTAACACTTGGCATGGTGAATGATCACCTGACCCAGTTTAAGCAAAATCCCGTGTTATCCACCACTAAGGTGGGGGACTACAATTCTCACGAGGTTACTTTTGTCGATACGCCTATGTACGCCATCATCACCATTAAGACACCGACAACAACCCAATCCACTCGAAAAAAGCTGAATATCCAGCATGATCTGGCTCCGGGAGAGAATGTTTACGTCACTTATAAGCGAATTTCTATCGAGAATAGCTTGGTCACGGAGAACCGTTATGCCGATATTGTCATTCATGCACCCAAAGAATCATGAACATGCAAAGAAGCTGTACGATGACCATTACGTCACCACACAGCTTCATCTGTTACAATTTCGATCTGGCTACGCGCCTTCTTCTTCAACCAATAGTTCCAGCTTAATCACATTTACTCGGGAAATCCGCTTATGTTCTGTCTCTTGAATGACAAATACATAACCCCCATACTCAACCGATTGACCAACCTCAGGTGGAATGGCATCTACTCTGGAGTACAGCCAGCCCCCGATGGTATCGTAATCGGCACGATCCATCTCCAGTCCGAATCGTTCGCTGACTTCTTCAATCAGCATCAATCCATCAATAGAGTATTCCATCTCATCCACTTGTTCAATGACAGGACGCTCATGGTCGAATTCATCCTGAATCTCGCCTACGATCTCTTCCATGATATCTTCAAGTGTAACAAGCCCGGAGGTTCCCCCGTATTCATCAATCAGAATCGCAATCTGTGTCTTGCTACGCTGCATACGCTTGAGCAGATCACTGATTAGCGTGGTATCTGGCACAGCCAGGATGGGCCGGATCACGGAGATGGTATCCGTAAGTTGGGATCGCATCAGATCCTTAATGTGAATAAAGCCGATAATATGATCCTTGTCTCCGTTATATACCGGATACCTTGTTCGCATACTCTCACTGGCAATCTCCAGATTTTCCAGCATGGACTCATTGGCATTCAGACAGATCATTTCCGTCCGCGGAATCATAATTTCACGGGCGGTTGTATCCGTAAAATCAAATATATTATCAACAAGTGCTAATTCAGTGTTATCAATTAAACCGCTCTTATTGCTTTCTTTCATCAGAATGCGTATTTCATCTTCGCTATGTGCGGAGTCCATCTCCGAAGCTGGTGCCATTCGGAACAGTCTCAACAAGCCGTTAGCCATACCGTTCAGTGCCCATATGAATGGATACATTAACTTGTAGAAGAACGTTAGCAAAGCCGCAGACCACAACGTGATCGTCTCAGACTTTCGAATCGCCATCGTTTTGGGAGCAAGTTCTCCCAGTACAATGTGCAAGATTGTAATAATCACAAATGCAATGGCAATAGAGATTCCATGAACGTAGACTGGCCCCAGTCCAAATGCGGTAAACACGGGCTCTAACAGATGTGCAATTGCCGGTTCTCCCAGCCACCCTAGTCCCAGTGAAGCCAAAGTTATACCTAGTTGGCAAGCTGACAGATATGCATCCAGATTACGTACGATATTGGAAGCATAGATGGCATTTTTGTTGCCTGTTTCCACCAAAGCCTCAATCCGGCTTCCACGAACCTTCACCATCGCAAATTCCGCCGACACAAAGAAACCATTCATTAATACAAGTAAACCAATGATTACTAAATTTAAAATACTCGGTAAGGGGTCACTCAAATTTTCATCCTATTCGCCGTCATTCTTCGGCAAATAGGTCCACCTCCTTCGAAAATGTAGGATATTTGCCATTCTGCCGCTCATATGCAATTTCAACTTCCCAATGCTTCCACCTCCACCTTGTTCTGTCGAATAAAAAAGATATGCTTCTTTTATTATATAATTCTAAACTACACAGTCAATCCGTGTCCTATGACAACGAAATGGCACAAACGCCTTTTTTCTTTAACAAAAGTCTCGATTACGCTGTTTTTTTAACATTTCACAAACAATGATCTACCAGAACCAAACCAAAGAGAGCATCCTCGCTCATGCTTCCGCATGGCTGGATACTCTCTTTTTGTAATACGTTATTTCCTCAGATTCTATCCGTTAATTACGATGTCGACTCAATCTCCACTACAGTTTCTGAAGCGGTATTCCAACGCCATCTGGCTAGTTTCCCGCTTGGGTTATGCAATCCACCGATCCAGAATTCATCCTGCTTCAGCAGCGCCCAATCGACTTCTCCATTCAACACCTGAATTCCCAGCTCCGTTAGCGACAGGACTCCGTCACGGAATTTTTCATCATGCTGCTTGAAATTAGGGAAAGTGGTTGCACCGGTCATCTGAAGAAGGGCATGAGGTCCTTCTGTCATCCGCTTCAGATGTGCCCAGTATTCAAGATCACCCATCCCAAGAATATGCAGCTTGTCCCCTACCTCGCGAAATAATGGATACGGATGCTCCACACCTGCTCTTATGGTCTCCAGTGTTGTCTGTTCAATGAGTCCCAGACCGTTCGATACAGATGGCAGACGGGACAAATGTGCCTTAAAGGCAGCTTTCGCAAAGGGTAGCGCAGAAGTATCTGCCTGCAGGTAATCCAGATGATACCGGAAATCAGTCGACGTATAGGCTTCCCAGAACTGTGCACCGGCTTGTAACTCGTTTTTCTCAATCACATGCCAACTGCCGGACAGACGTTCAATTTGTGTGGAGGTAAGCTGTCCAAGTCCTCTAAAGTGCTCAATCTCTGGATACGAGTCAATACAGAGCAGATTCAGTTTCGTATTCTGGAGTGCTTGTCCTTTGAAATAATGCAATAGATACGATAACATCGTCTGATCATAGAGATCGTATTCGAACCATAAGACAATTTCCTTGTATTGTTGAAACGAATGTAACTTGCGTTCAAGTTCCTCAATCTTCAAGTATTCCGCCTGTGGAATGCCCAAATGCTGTTCTAACACGGATGCCCGATTCTGCCGCTCCTTTGTATCTCCCATCTCTTTGGCTACCGGGCCGAACGTATACAACTCTCTCCATACCAGGATGTCTCCCTGAATTCCACTCTCTCTTAAACGATTGGCAGCATGATCCCCATTCATAATGTGTAACAATCCTTTTCCCCCTTCATACAAGTCACTGAATACAGAGACCAGATCCCTTACTGGCATAGAGCGCTTGAGTTTGGATCGGGCATCGAACAGTCTTTTCTTTAATGCAGGTACCTTCACCCCGAGGAAATCCGATATTTCCTTGAGCGAGTATCCTTCCAAATAAAACAGTTCAACAGCAATCCGCATCGATGATGGCAGTATTGCAATGGAATCACGCAGCGTACGATGCATTTCATTTTGCACCGCTTGTTTTTCCGGATTATGCGACTGATCCTCTTCATGGAATACATGCTCCAGCTCCTGAACTGGGATCATGGTATGCTGCTTGCGTCTTAGCCAGCGATAACACTGCCTCTCCACGATTACCTTGAACCACCCGGGAAAAGCCTCAGGAGCTTCCAACTTGGACAGATTGCCAAAGGCTTCAGTAAATGCTTCCTGTACGACATCTTCAGCCCAAAATGTATCTCCTAAACGATTGTAGGCAACAGCAAGAGCCATCCCGCGATATTGAGACATCAGTTGTGCGTAAGCTTCGGTTTCGCCCTTCATCGCTCCTTCAATCCATGAATTCAATGCTATGGACTCCCTTCATATAAGCATGCTGCTTGTTCTATTCATGTATAAGTGCCATGTTATCGCCAAAAGGTTACGTATGACTTTAAACCTATAGTAACCTTCGTATATATGTTTATGTAAAAGCTGTCCTGTCTGCGGATTACCTCCACATTCAGGACAGCGAAATAAATCAGTATGTGTTAGACATGTGACATGTCAGTTATCAATCAACATGATGAAGTGCCAATGATTATCTGCTTGGAGCTTGCGGGTAATTGCCTACCACGCCCGGATATTGATACAACAACGGCTCATCAAATGTAGCATAGTCGAAGTTGACCATCAACAGCATGATTCGTCTACCTGTCTTTGGGTCACTGATGATAATATGGTCACGTCCCGCTGCTTCAATGATACCTTGGAATATGCGAGCGTTCCATTCTTTATTGCCTTCATATGTCATGTAGAACGTACCGAATTTCCCAAGGTTCAAACGTAAAATATTCTCAATGTATGACTGCTCAAACTGTGGAGCAGTTGTTGTAATCACTGCACCCGTTGGTGTCATTGGGCTTCCACTGGATACGAGTGGCGGTACACTTGTGGAGCTTGGTGATACCATCCCTGGCGTTGGTGACATGGCAGGCATTCCGTTACCGATTTTGTAAGACGTACCTTGAACCTGAGAATTGGCTTGTTGACCCAACACGGAATTCGCTTGCTGACCCAGTGTTTGAGTTGTTGGTTGATAAGGCTGATTAATCATGGTGATTCCTCCCAAAATTTAATATACTTCCGGACAGTCATCGCCTGTCGGACTGAAGAAACAATGCGCTTTGAAACGTCCTGTATTTTGCTGGTCATACCACGTTGGTGGGCAGTCGCCCACAGGTCGGAAAAACCACAATGAATTGCTCGCTGGCCAGATGCGCTCTCCATTGATCACCCGTTGTGCGAGACGAATCTCGGACTGTCTTGCCCGTTGGTAAAAGTACCCCTTCTGTGTTGACTCGTAGCCTCCTGGATTCTGGAATACCATACGATTGATATCGCGAATATCCTTAAAGTCCAGACAATCCACCAGCACCCGGTTCACACCTACATTGCCCACAAGCAACATACCCTGATCGCCGTCACCTTCAGCCTCTGCCCTCATGAGCCTAGCCAGCAGCTTGACGTCCTCTGAGTTGGCTTTAATAACAGCCATAGTCTGTTTCCTCCCTTGTTTCAGCTGTTCATCACCGTACATCGTATTGTGCAGGAGCCCATTCGGTGACACGATTCCATCTTTTTTCCATAAAAAAAAGCCCGGAACCTCACCCAAGGTGAAGTCCCGAAGCAACTCGTTTCTTATAATACTCGCCTGTTTAAGGCTTGGCTTCAATCCAATAATCATAGGCATGAACAATGTTACCTTGGTAAGCCTGATGTTCGGCCAGCAGATCCGGAAGCTTGGCAAGCTGAAGTTCCATCTCCGCTGCCCCTTTTTCATAAAAAGAAATATGAGGACCTTCGTGGTTCTGCTTCATTTCTACCGAAATCATTAACCTTTTTCCCAAACGATCCGCGATCTCCATCTCCTGACTCACAACAGCAGCAATCCCATTGGAACCTTCGGCGTTGTTACGGAAAGCCATCAGCGACACATGATCGAGTGTACGGATCATAAATTCAGTCACAGATGTATCCTTTCCTGGCAACGCGAAGCTATCCAACCATACAGCAAGGTCTGCGCTTGTTTCGAGATCACTATCCTTCTTTGTTTCTTCCTGGAAAAATGTAATGTTGGCAGCCCATTCGGTCAATAAGGTGTCCCGACTATTCTCCCACTCTGGCAATGTGTAAGGCTCAATATCCAGATGGATGCCTTCAAATCGTTCATCCGGCTCGGATTCGGCATTATAGTTTTTCACATAATCAATCAAGCGCTTAATGCGTGGACGATTCTCCTTCTTACCCCAGATCGGATGTCCACCCATCGCATGGATCTCAATGCCCTGCGCTTTTGCCCGTTTCACAAAACTGCGATAGCTGGAATAGGGTTGATCCAGGTCCAACCTGACATACAACCAGTTAATATTCTGCTCTCTAGCAAATGCTAGTATGTGCTCTCCCCCGTCATTCGTCACCTGAGAGGCCTCCCAGATATACGTTCCCCGAATCTCTGGCTGATTGGATGGAGTCTCCGGTGATGGCAGTTCCGAGGGCTCCAGTTGTCCCCAGTATACGATGTCATGTACAGCAGAACCTGCGTAGGAACTATGCTCGCCGAATGCGGAGGCAACTTCTTCAATAACACTTTCCAGTTGTGCTGCACCTTTCCCGGCAAATGACGTGAACTCCTCGCCAGGCATGGGCTTGGTGTTCAACCCAACCGTCACGCTCACATTGCTGGCATCTGCCCAGTTCATTTCCTGTTCAATCAAACGTATGATACCATTGTTCCCTTGCGCGTTATCACGGTAAGCGAGTAAAGTGACATGCTCCACTTGTTCAATGAACCAACGTGACAATGGTTCGTTATCTGCATCCTCAGAAACTCTATTTCCTGTGACGGTATAGGAATCCAGCCAAAATGGCAGGTCAATATTCACTGCAACTGCGCCATCCTGTCTCACTTGCTCAAATAACAGATTCATATTGGCTACCCAGGATTGTACCAGTGGCTTAGCATCTTCTTTCCAGGCTGGTAACACATAGGGCTTGATATCCAGATGTATGGCATCAAATTGTTCGTTGGGCTCAGCAGCTTGATTGTAATCACTTACCCAAGACGCTAATCTGAGCATGGGGCCTTCACGGCCACTGAGTGCCCAGGATGGATCGCCTCCCAGCGCTTCAACCGCAATACCTGCACGGCTTGCTTGGGCTATAAACGTCTGGTATACCTCTTTGGACAGCGCCATGTCTACATTCACGTACAGCCTGTTTATCTTATGTTTAGCTGCATTGGCCAACAGCTCATCTCCGTTGCTAACAGACTGTGCCTGCCATACCCAGGCCGCCCGTATATCTGCGCCGTCTGCTTCAGCAGGTGACTCATTCCCTATCATTATCATCCCTCCGATCAGCAGTAACAGCCAAAATACCTTCCGGGATTGTTTCCCGAACATATACTCCCTCCATTCCTCTACTGTTGTAAAATCACATTTATTATAGCAACCGAGTTATTAAAAACAAATAAGCCCAAGTGCTTAACTTGGGCTTATTACTCTTATGTTGGATAATCTTAGGGCTTGCCCGAGTCAATCCCGGTTCTAGTCCTCATATATCATTTTTCGGGTCATGCCTCCATCAATAACGAGGTTGGTCCCTGTGACAAAGGTATTGCTTGGGTCAGACAAATATAGACAAGCACGGGAGATATCCGAAGGAACACCCACACGACCGGAGGGATGCTGTTCATGATCCTCCTTTTTCAATTTCTCCACGTCTCCTGTCTCAATCCATCCCGGACTGATACAATTGACCCGAATTTGGTCCTTGCCCAGTGAGACCGCCAGCGCATGTGTCAGAGCTACAATCGCTCCTTTGGATGCGGCATAAGCTTCGGTATCCGGCTCAGACATCAGTGCACGGGTAGAAGCCATGTTGATAATGGCACCCCCGTGTTCATTGCTTTTCATATGTTTGGCTGCTTCCCGACTCGCCAAAAAGCAACTTCTCACATTGGTATTGAGTACATCGTCCCATTCTTCCAGCGTCAGCTCATAGGGTGATTTCCATTTGGCGAGTCCTGCATTATTCACCAAAACATCAATTTGTTTGAATTCTTCCACGGTTGTCCGAAAAAGATTCGTAATATCCTGCTCGCTCCGAACATCACATTGGACAAAGATGGCTTCTCCGCCTTCATTACGAATGGAAGCTGCGGCTGCGGCACCCTCGGCTTCCTTGTGATCGGCAAGTACAACTTTGGCTCCAGCGACCGCATAAGCTTCAGCCACACTTCGTCCTATCCCTTGAGCGGCACCGGTTACAACAACGACCTGATCTGTAAATGACATATTGATTGCCTCCTCTATGGTAATGATCTTTTGATCATAATCTCATTAAGCCTCTTCTTATATAAAAACACGTTAGGCCCATTAAGAAACGCTTGTCCAGTAAATAATCAAAAAAAGCTCACGCCATTCTGGCGCAAGCTGCTCAGTTTAACCCCGTAGGCGTTCAGAATATACGCGATTATATCGCTCGAAGCCTACATAACGCGTTCCTTTGAACGAGAGCCGTCCTTCATCCCCCTCAGCGCACAAACCATACTCTTCGCCATTGACTTTGAATTCGAGCCGATCTCCACTTTCTACTTCAAAGGTGACGTAGTATAACGTTCGTGCTGTACTACCCGGTTCAGATTGCGACTGACTCATCTTCATCCGTCTGCTGGTGATACGTGAAGGCACGGTCAATAGCGGCTCCGAGTTGTTGCGTCCCCACTTCCATACCTCCTTTCCCATCGACAGAAGGACTATACCTATAATCAGAACAAATACAACCGGAAAGACGGTTCCAAACAAATCAAACATCCAGGATGATTCAATGCCCATGTCTCTCCCTCCGTTCATACAACTTAGGACAGCCGGAGTCTTGACCCGTCTCCTGTAATGTATATGCACGTAAACAAGGAACTTGTTATCCGGATTGAAATCCAACGATGTGAAGGGAAAAACCCTCCGGCAGAATACCGAAGGGTTGCTTCAGACGAAAAATAAGTACTATTTCATTATCTAATACATGCTTAACTAGCAGCCCTGTTTTACTTAAAGGTTGTTGCAAATCGTTGATCCGACAATATAACCTGATTAACCTGTCCCTCTTTTGTCAGCATAAACGATGCACGATAGATAGCCAGATCATCTTTTTCCGCTTGCAGCGACTTCTCATCCAGGAATGTTTCCTTCTGAATATGATAGGCATAATCGATATTACGTTCAGATTCGACCAAAACATGTTCCTTGCCATACAGATCGAGAATCTCTTGATGTGTCATCCCCGCCTCTGCCCCGCGAGCCGTCTTAAAGTACCCTTTCGAATCCTTATTCAGGATTATACTAACGACCTTGGCATCCCTATAGCCAATCGTGATCCCTTTATTGTATTGATAGGATTGACCCACACCGGTTGATGTTCCCTCGCCGAGAATTTTCTCCGTCTCTTCCTGACTCATTCCATACGTAATCTTATCCTCACTGTCGGTCTTCGTCACAGCCAGATCCTGTTCTGAAAATTCATTTGGATTGAATTTGCTATTGCTGCAAGCCGTGACCATGATTAATAATAATGCCGCAACAACCCATGTAATTTTTCTCCAGTGTCCATTCTTCATGTACTCACCTCTGATGTTTTTCCAATATTTTATCATATTATCAACTGAAAAAATAATTAGTAGTGACGTTTTCACCATTCCTCGCAAACAAAAAGAGTATCCGATATGTAGTTACTCCTGTACCATTATCCGCTCCAACTGAGATAACAGCCTCAGGTAAAGCACTGCTATCTCAGTTCAAGCAAACCCATGTTACCCTTGTGGATGCATATTTAATAAAGCTGAGGACAATTAGCTAGCCTGTTAACTGATTCACGCTAATTGTGTGATCACAAGATGTGCCGATACAGGTCTTGTTCCGCCCGCAAGTGGCGTGATTGTTAATGCAGTAGCATTACCAGCCGGGTTCCGCACGGTCAGAATAGAATTAATCACGGTTGTCTGCACTAAAGCCATACCCACAATCTGAGACGTTCCCGTTGCTCGCCCAACTACAGTAGGAGCCAAATCTGCCCCATTGAGAGTTAAGATTAATTGACCGGCTTCATTGATGCTCACCTGGAACAAAATCTGATACGTACCAATGGCTGCCAGATTGAATGAACTAGGCCCCGTACGGGCGATAGTTGTTCCACTTGTCGGCCCATCCTGAGGAAAGCTTACATCAGTACCGGGAGCAACCGTTGCTGCATTATCAGGTGGCATCAGTGCGAAAAAGTCAGCAAATCCCAGTACGCTTCCGGCTGCTCCTGTTGCACCTGTACCTCCCGTGGCTCCAGCTGGACCAGCTACTCCTGTCGCACCCGTCGGGCCTACTGCTCCTGCTGCACCGGCTGGCCCTGCTGGGCCTACCGCTCCTGCTGCACCGGCTGGGCCTGCCGGGCCTACTGCTCCTGCAGCTCCTGTCGCACCCGTCGGCCCAACAGCTCCAGCAACACCTTGAGGCCCAATTGCCCCGGCAGGTCCAGGATTACCCTGCGGACCTTGTGGCCCTACGGCCCCTGCTTCTCCCGGAATCCCCTGTGCTCCCATAGGTCCAGCAGGCCCGACCGGACCTTGAGAACCTACCGCTCCAGCAGGACCAGGCTGTCCCTGAGGCCCTTGTGGACCAGGTGGCCCCCCTGCTGGTCCTTGAGCTCCAGTTGGCCCTTCAACCCCTTGTTTACCTGGAATACCTTGTACGCCCTGTACGCCTTGTATACCTTGTGGTCCTGTTGGGCCAACGACAGTAGGGGTAGATATATTCACTTCTGGAGGCGGACATTTTACTTGAACGAACTTTTTGACCACTTTCAATCGGCGTTCTTTTCTTTTAACTTTACACGGATGGAATGTTGCTTTTTTTCTCTTCATACGTTTCTTCACTTCTGAATGACTCACAGTGTGGACACCTCCCTATAGACATGGTTTAACGTACGTATGTAGATGAAAAGATGCGTGGACGAACAACCATTTTAACCAAAAAACTCCGCTAATTATCAGGTAAAACAATAAAATCAGTAGCAACTGCCTATACGTTTGATCTATTTTGTTCAAAACCATTAATTGAGTCGAGCTGGTTTACGTGAGGAGATTTGTTCAAAAAAACTCATGCCATTTGGGCATGAGTTGCTTGGTTTAACTAAGCAGACGTTCCGAATAAAGCAGATTAGTTCGTTTAAAGAAATATATCTTGTCCCTTGAAAGAGAGCCGTCTTAAATCTGCATCGGGTGTACGACGATATAGGAGTTTTGAGAAAAAGGTAACCACGACCTCCATAACATGTTGAGTTCATTTATGCTGATTTTTCGATTGTAATATTCTTCATTACAATTAATCTTGTGGTCTAACGATTCTGCCAAGTAAAAATGCGTTTCATCATAACCAACGACGGGAACAAAATGTAAATAACGTTGTTTGGGATGTACTCTAATAAATAAAATAACAGGCACACCTTGGCTGATCTGTTTTTTCAACGTATTCACATTTCCTCGTAAGTACATTGCCTGATATCCTAGTTTTCCGAAAAAAACAACGACCGCTTTGGGATATACCGTCCCATCCAGTAATTTGCGAGGATAGGTTTCATAAAGCTTTGTTCCGTTGGACTCCAAACCGAAATGTCTCAAGACAAACGCACTGGAAAATGCAGCGCATTCGTAGTTTTTCTGAATATCTAACCGATTTGAAGATTGAATGTAATATGCGCTTGGCACATTGACTGTGTACATGCGATCTTTCTTAGGGAAACTGAAATAAAGGGAGATCACCCAGAGAATAATCAACCAAAGTAATACATTGAGAAACAATTCGTGACCTCCTTCGTCTCATCAAGATGTCTTTTAAATGTTCATTCAACACACCAGTTCTTTAAAACCCATTCTTTAATTTGTTCAGCTACTCCCTCTACTGTAACTTCTGTCGTATCAACTGTTTGCATTGGCGGGTCAAACGCAGTTTCCGAATTCTGGAGTAACCAATTGGCAAAATTCTTGTGATCTTCAACCAGGTTCTCGTCCCACCCACGGGCTCTTAAACGCGTCTCGCGAGTAACATCGTCACAATGCAAGTTCATATATAGAATCCGATCAAATCGATCTATGTAATCCGACGATGCAATGTTTTCCGGAACCATCGTTCCGCATAAAACAGTCCCTCGTCCACTTAGCGATATGTTATACGCAATCCTCAACCAATTCTCTTTGGCAATCTGCCAATCCACGTTATCGATGATATCCATATCAAAGACGTCAAATTCGGGAAGTTGCTTGCGAACAAGCGAAGAGATCGTTGTTTTTCCTGTTCCACTTGCGCCTGTCACTATAAAAAGCGGTAATCTTCTCATAACTCGCTCCTTGAGTTAAAATAAATTTTGATTTATTACGTTCTCCATTGATCTGCTTTCAACCCATAAATAATCCTGTTTAAATATGCACCGTTAATATATTCGTAATCCCTTAATTCACCTTCACGTTGAAAGCCTAATTTTTCAGGAATTGCGCGGCTTTTGAGATTATCTGTTGCTACGCCAATTTCAACTTTATTTAATTCAAGTTCATCAAATGCGTAATCAATTAAATTTTTAATCGATTTTGTAATAAGTCCCTTACCCTCATATTCCTGACCAAGCCAATATCCTATTTCAGTCTTCTTGTTTTCTTGATCAATGTACAAGTATCCAATAGAACCAGCAAGCTCGTCTCCACACCAGATTCCTAACCAATAACCATCATCTTGAGCATAGCGTATACGTGTTCCCTTGATGAAATTTCTTGAATCCTCTTCTGTTAATGTCATACTGGGGAACTTCAACCACGCTCCTATATGATCCCTGTTTCGATCGATCAGATTATATAATTGGGGTGCATCTTTCATTGCCAATAGTGATATATAGGTAGCAGTATCCATTTGATATTTAAACATAGCCCACTCTCCGATTCATTTCATTTAATCACCGTTTTCTTGCTTTAATGACAAAGGATACAGGTAACATCTTCGCTCTTTTAAGGAGACTATCGCTATTATTATGTAATTGCATGATATCCTCATCAGATTCTTCTATCATTTGTTCAATGACAAATCCCGCTTTTGCTAGAGCGTTGACATAGGTTGATATTTGACGATCAGTTAAAACTAATTCTCCCTGACAAAAATCAGGAGACACCGCATACCAAGATTCAGCAGAATATGACTTATTGAAAACAAATCTATCATTTTCTTCAACGACACATCTATGAATTGGATGAGACCAGCTGAAAATAAAAATGCCATCTTTCTTTAAATAAGAAGCGATTCGGCTGAAAGTACCTTCAAGATCGGTTGTCCAACCTATGGCATAAATCGAATACACAGCGTCAAAATAATTAGTAGGAATCCCACATTCCTCTTCCATGGGTGAACATATCAATGTTGCAGAAATACCGTAAGTCCTCAAGAGTTGTTGTGTCTTTTCTATCTGTTTCTGGGATATATCCATCCCCCACAGTTCATCTGCTTTGCGATCCCCATGATACTGCAAGGATTGACCATTTCCACAGCCCACCTCTAACATCTTTAATCCTGAGACATCTCCAAAAAGTTGGTGTTTTTCTTCTGAGATAAATGCTCCATAATGTGGAAGCACAATTGCTCTCAAAAAGTCATTCCCTTTTGTATCCCAATAAAAGCTGTTTGTTTCATAAACACTGTACTTGTTCATCTGATAGTCTCCTTTATACACCACATTCAGAACATCACTTGTTACCTTCGTTGAAATATGTAATCTCATTGCCATTAAGTAAGCTTTTAAAGCCGTTCTTGTAGTAAGGCATAAGCTCATCTGCCCGTGTTATATCCAACCATGCAATCTCAGAGATTTCGTCTGGTCTTGATATCTCTTCTCTCCCTCCGACGATTTCCGCTCTGAATGTGATAAAAATGGCATGTTCATTGATTTCTTCAAATTTACACTCGTTTATTGCTACAATACCGTGGACGCCAACATCAAGCCCTGTTTCTTCTTTGGCTTCCCTGATTGCTGCTTGTTCCCATGTTTCATCGGCTTCAACAGCTCCACCAGGCAGCGACCAGCTTGAACGCCCTACATTTATTACGGCAAGCACTTTAGACTTGGATGGATTGGTTAGTAGTGAGTAAACTACATCGACTCGTTTCATAGATTGAACTTCCTTCCTGGAATTGATCTTCCTATGTTTTTGATATAAAATTCATAGCCTCAAGATACATAAACTAGCACACCCATGTACATCAACTAAGTTGGTCTATACTCTCCTTGAAAATTAAATTGATAGCTTTCATCTACACGGATATATCCGAGAATACAATGTCCTCTTTCTCTGTATAAAACGCTAGAGTAGTTTTTATTGTCTGTGTTCCCCTCTGCAACCAATAATTGATCACCGTCACAGGCCAAAACAATTCCAATGTGATCGTGAGAATTATCCGTTAAGAGCTTCTCATAAATGACTATATCACCACGCTCTGGTTCAAATCCTTCTTGCATATCCCGATAAAAGAATCCTGTTTCAGCTAGCTGAGCCCAGTCTAACCAAGCACCCACCCCAGCTAATCGATACATTCGATTAGGATATCTAATAGGGAGTTTTATTCCAACTTTCATACAACAATGATATACGAATGCGGCACACCAATTGGCTTCAAGTACTTTACAGATATCAGAATCCGGCCAATACCTGCAAATTTCCTGATATCGTTGATCCCCTGAAGTACCAATAATATTTTGCTTTGCCAGCGTTTCTGCGAAATCAGCTAACTTAGAACGCCGCTCTTCAGTATTTATGTGAACTGTTTGCACATTAACATTAACGTCTGCTTTTATATTCTCCTTCGAAATCCCCAATTCAGTAAATACATTCTGTATTCTACTTATCTCTGCCTTTGATAAGTTTCTATTTGGATTCTGGAAGTATATCTGAAACAGTATGGCATCTTTAATAACTTCTTCATATGGGCCATGAACTAGATGTGTATCTTCCTGATAGAAGATTGACTTAAGAATGATAGACAATTCATCTGTCGTAAAAATTTCAGCACTGCGACCAGGAAAGTCTTCGATTCCTGTTTTGTAGAAATAAAAACCGTGGAGTAACCCTGCAATCGCAGTAATTTCCGAATCCTGTACTCTTTTCATAGCAAGCATGGAAGCGAAATTAGAAACCCCATAAAGATGAGCCAACATACCTTCCTTGTTAATACTTTCCTCAAGAAGCATTTCATGAACGAGACTACGAACAGTGTCCAGCCGTTTAGATTTCTTTCCTGAACTCAAACTTTGGCCTCCCTACCTTTCTTGACTGGGTCATATTCGGCTTTATTCCTAGACCCATATCTATGATGAATCTGCAATTAAAGGTAATTTTAGAGAATACACTGTAATATGTAACACGCTTAAATATTATTCTTATCACTGAACTCAATGCAAAAAGGTTGCATCTCAGATTTTAAACAATACTCTATTCTTTCTCTGAAGTTTTTCCATTCGACTTTTAAAATGGCTTCTTCGATCGGAAAGAAACCAGACTCTAAGCTCTCCGATGATGTGATTAATTCTCCTCCTATTGGTTTGGCTAGGAATAATGTATTACATATTGAATTTTCAATATTTTGAAATATTCCACAGAATCTGATGATTTCAATGTCGATTCCGGACTCCTCTTTCGTTTCTCTGACCGCAGCTTGACTTAGGGATTCTCCTTCTTCTACTTGACCACCTGGCATTTCCCATCCTCTTCGTGGTCCTCTAATAAGTAATAATTCATTTTTGTCGTTTATCACGATAGCAGCGGCAGATAAAATATGTTTTGGAGGGCTCATTTATTCAACTCCTTCTAGAGAGATTAATATACGTTTGAAGAACAATTTATTGGCACACTAAAAGAAGTTATATATCCCATCTTCAAAGTAATTATATTCTTCATCCGTTATTCTTAACTTTCCATACCCGTTATAAAATATTTCTCTATCTCTTTCATTATCAAAAGCATTATGTTTCGGTCTAATGGCTAATGCTACATCATATCTTGGATCGCCATAAGCTGCTCCTGCCCAGTCAATAACTCCAACAATATTGCAATCATTAACTAGCACATTATCTATAGTAAAATCTCCATGGATGAAAGTGTTCTCTATTGGTTTTGGTCTTGCTTCTTTCAACTGTTGAAGTAGCTCTGCTGATCCGTCTACAGCAAAGTGAGTTAGATTATATTCTGCTTTATTAAGCATTGTATCTAACCAAGGACTGTCATTGTTCAATAATTCAACAGGACAAGAGCATTCATGTATTTTCTTTAAACAAAGCCCAAAGTTAAAAATCGCTTTTTCTTTACTTTGGAGGTCAGGCATCTTAGAGAGAAATTCTCTTAAACTTATTCCATCAATATAATCCATCAGAAGCCATCTCGATGTGTTCTCAGTATGAAATGAATATACCTTTGGAACAGGGAGTCCCGTATGGTAAAGGTATTGGAGCACCTTATATTCATCGGATAACCATTCATTATAAAGATCGTTTTCTGTCTTCTTGATGATGTACTTTTGATCAAACGTATCCAGTATAGCCACAGTAGAAGTATGACCTTGCTTAGGAAAAGTGATTTTCTGGACTTCCCCTATATGTTCTTTTATTTCAATTGGGAGATCCTGAATATTCATAGTTTCATCCTTTCTACTATCTCATGCTCTTTCTGATCATGTTCTCGTCGATAATTAAGCTCTAAAAGTACAAATCCCATCCCATAATAAAAGCAGCAAATAGGAAAGCCGACATGCCAGACATGATGTATACCGCCTTTTGCTTTTTACTATAGCTTCTTTTCAGCAGTTTGTAGAACAACAAGACAAGATACACCACAGCTAGAATCACATAAACCAGGTTCAAGATGAGATGTATGCGCAATGAAGAATAGGGGGAGAAGCCTAAGGCGCGCATGAACAATAGGATCGTATTCAAAATGAATGCCAGACTGGCGATATTAATGACAATATGATATTTATCGAACCCTGTACCGGGTCTTTCCCAGTTGTTTAATTTGTATTTGGATAACCGAATAAAATAGCCAATTATCGCTCTCAAACTGAGCAGGATCGCAATTGCAAGAGCAATAAAAGATGCTTTGATCAAGTTTATCGTTAAGTTGGATACGGGCAAAAAGTCATTATAAGGAATGGAGGCCTTCTCAATAGCACCGTTACTCTCAACAACATTTGCAAAGTTACTAAGCTCAAATGTTGTATACTTCTGCAGACTTAACATCGAATATGCCTTTGTAAAACCGGAAACGACCCGTCGCGCAGGCAGATAATATCCTCCACTCTCAGATTCAACTGAATTCGTGCTGAAACTACTTCCATACACCTTCTGGACAAGACCAACGTTATAAGCCATTTCATTTGACTGGTTTGTCATGACTACTAACCCAAAATTAGATTCCGGGTCAAAAACAAATTTACTTGAAAATCCCGCCGTACTTCCAGCGTGTTCCAGTGCAGGCACCCAGTATTCCACTTCAAAGAAGCCATGTGCAATTCGTGGAGTTGAAGTCCCATCGTAATATAGACTTGTTGACAGCATCTCGTCTAAGGTGTCATTGTTCGCAAATAATAAATTACTACGATCCACCGGCATTAAGGCTGCAAGAAATCTAGCTGCATCCTCTGCTGTGCCCATGGCGCCCCCCGCAGGGTACAAGCTTATGTATGCTCTATTCTTAGAGATGAGTTTCAGATTCGTAGTGTACCCCTGAATCTCGTTTCTTCGTTTCAAGACGTTTAAATTATCATACTGTGACGGGTGAATCGAAGTGTCTTTCATATTCAGCGGTTTAAATATATGTTCGTTGACATATTTGTAAAAGGGTTGTCCGCTTTGTAATTCAACGATGTAAGCAGCCATAGCCGTACCATAGTTTGAATAAGCAACGACACTCCCAGGTTTATCGATCTGCCTCGGTTCAAATTTTTGTAAAGCTTCACCTAATTCCACAATATCACTCTCGGATGAATACCATAAATCGATCAATCTATCCTCCCATCCTGCGTTATGATGCATAAGGTTGATTAGGGTAATGGGAGCATCGTATTCAAGATTCTTTAGAAATCCTTCCGGCAAATAGTCCTGAATATCGGTATCCAAATCAAGCTTTCCCTGTTCTACAAGCTGCATAACACTCGTCCAAACCAATAGTTTAGAAGTTGAACCCCATTCAAACACAGTAGAGGTGTCTGCTTTTCTCTGTTGCTCAATATCTGCGTATCCATAGGCCTTATTCACAATAGTCTCACCGTTCTTGATAGCTACAACCGAAACGGCAGCGGTATTCTTCTGATTAGTAGCCACATATGAATCTATTGTTTCCTCTAGCGAAGACAACGCAATCCTGGAGGGCGTTGTCTCCACATTCTCTACCTCAGCGTTTACAGGTACCGCACATGTCGTAATGATGAATGCAAGTATCAGAACACAAGCGATTACTTTATTAACATAGTAATATCTTCGATTAATCTTCATTAGCCACTCTCCTTCAAATTTTTTATTCATTGTAGAGTGTTAGTTCTATGGATTAAATAGCGCTTAATTCATTTGTTGAAATGAGGAAGTCTCAACCAGTTAATTACCAAGTAAGAAGTGATGAAGTACCAAAGCTTGAATAACTTAGTAAACTGCTGATCGGTCGGAAATATGCCGTTTTTTCTCCAATCTGTAACAATATCTTTACAACTAACATTTTCTTGTGTGTTTATTCCGTTAATACTTTTGATTTGGTGACTGCTGTGACGTGAATAAGGGCCAAATAAATCAGAAGCATTAAACATACCAAAGAAGCACCCCTTATAATGAGAATTACTATGAATTTGTTTATCTAGCGAATATACCAAATGGTTTACTTCAGGTCTGATAGACTTTTTATCATATAAGCTTTTGTTTCGAGTTATATCCATATTTATGGTCTCTAGAATATTGCTTAGCCTTTTAATAAAATCAGATTGTGTGTAACTATATAAGTTAGCCCATTCATACAGTACTATGCTAATTTCTTTTTTTACTATTGCACCCTTAAACAGATAAGAACTATTGAATATGTCTTTATTATTGATCGTAACTTTTTCAAATGCGGACAAATTATATGTTCGAAGAAGCTCGGTCATCTGAATTGCCCATAAATACTCTTGAAATGAATTTGCTTCTACGTAATGTTCTTTTCCTTTGTTCATGATATGATTTGCATACTTCAAAGCTCTTGAATCAGCGATTTGAACATCTTTCGTTTCTAGCACATTCTCTATGTCGCTTATATTAATATGCTCCCCCTTTTGTACAACTTCTTTAGTAACCTGATGACTCCAAAGGTGTCCTAATTTAGAGTGCGCTTCATAGTAGCTTAGGAACACGCGATGTAATGAAAAAAAATTACTTTCACCTACACTTGAAATCATGTTATCCACATCTTTATGATGAACCCGAAATAAGCGCTTTTGCTTGGTAGCGTACCCATCTTCTACATTAATTGTTTCTCCATCCTCAAAATCAATATAAAAAGAATTTAACGCAGGTAATGTATCAAAATGAGCAGAAACAATAAGTCCGGAATTTTCTGAGGATAATCTATGCAAGTTAATTTCTCCTTTTAATTCGTAAATTCAATTCCAAGTAGATTCAATTCATTTATACTAACTTCATGCCCCTATAGTTTTCGTGCCTTTATCACAAAGGTTGCAGGGAGCATCTTTGCTTTAGTGGCAAAATCATCATTTTGCAGTTGCATTAATTCATTAAAGTAACATTTTTTTAAAACAATTCTATTCTCTTCTGCAGCAACACATTTGTGGATGACAAAAGTTGTCCTTTGGTATCCCAAAACAAGCCATTGGTTTAATAAATACTACGTTTATCCATGTCACCTTCCTCCAAACTAAGATTCAATAAAACAATTCCACATTTTGAGTAATTTACCTTAATTATTTCTATAATAACCCATGCTGCAATATTTGCGAAGTGAATTTAAAAGCGCATACATTTCTCTCCAAATCAAAAAGAACCCTCCCGCAGGAGCGTTCTCCGTGATTGATCCGTGTATCATTAGCCTAAGCGTACATTAGATCCATATACCCGCGAGTTACATCTCCACCTTCGGCTGGTTCGGGTTGGTCTGCCTGTGCGTGTTCTGCCATGCAAGCCTTCACTGCTTCCTCTGTTGTACAACGATTCGCATCGTCACATGTGTAGCATAATTGAAGCATATATCTGGTTAATTCATCCGCCTGCGTGATTTGAGTTTGACCGTTGGTTCTCATCTTCATCACTCCTTCTCTTGTTGAGTTAAATATATCACCTTCTAACATATTTATTTGTGATTTATTTCACAAACTAAGCAAAAAAAGAAAAGGAACCCCTTAGGCTCCTCTCCTTTCTCCTATCTATTCACATCGATAACACTCTACTTTAGAGTACTTTCCAATGTCCACCGCCGTCCACCGTTTGCAATAACAACGATCTTTTGGCATCTGTATTTTCAACCAGTATCCAGCCAAGCTTGGAGGTAACCATCTGCATCTTCACAATCTCAGGATAGTCTTCGAGAATTTTCTCCAGTACACTGCTTGCAGGAAGAGCACTCCACGTTTTGCCCGCATCCTTGGTGTGGTAGGTTATGCCCTTTTGCATCGCCCAACCTTCAGATGCGTTCAGAAATACTGGTGAAAGGTTACGATTCGCACCTGTTTGTTTGTTTAAAGTGAAATTGGACAGCTTCCAGCTCTTACCGCCATCGGTGGTAAAGAATCCATTGAATGTTGTGCTCTCCCCTTGAGAACAGGACATTGACATCCAGGCTGACTGCGCTTCACGTCCAAAAAATTGTGGTGAACTAACACTGAAATTACCACACCCGTTGAATTTGTTTCGATCAAAGAAGGATGGTCCAGTATTCCAGTTCTCTCCGCCGTCTGATGTTACATACAACTTCGGTGTGCCGAACTCCAGCGCTGTTAAGAAACCATGCTTTGGATCCGAGAAAGTCATGCCCGTGGTGTATCCACGTTTGGAAATCTCTTCTGCTTCCTGTTTGCCATCTTCATCACTGGAAGACATCCGATTCCAGGTAATTCCACCGTCCTCGGTAAAGTAAAGTTTCTTGTCCTGTTTACCAATAGCGGTATCGACCGTGGTGAGAATCCAGCCTTTTTCAGGAGATACAAATGAGATCGCAGTCACTTTATCCGTCTTGGACAGAGAAGACAGACTCCATGTCACGCCCCCATTGTTGGTGCGAAGCACCATGGTATCTGTTCCACCCATACCTTCACGAACAATCCAACCGTGCGCACGATCTACAAAATAAATGCTTTGTCCATATTTAGGGTTAGCCGGAAATTGTACATTTTCCGAAGGTGAAATATTGGTCCAGGTCTTTCCCTGATCCTGAGTGTAGTACAGGCGCAGCGCATTCCGCGTCACCCCCCACGCCAATCCTCCGTTGTCATTGAGCAACTGAAAATCGGTCAAACGGGTCTGTATCTGGTACTTGGCCATGTCTGCAGATTCTGTACTATTCACAGGGGGAACGACAGTTAACGTCTGCCCTGTATTCCCGGCGTCCTCCTGCTGCTGCGGAGGTTCTGCTACCGGAGGTTGATCTGAGTCGGTGCATGCAGCCAATACAGCTGCTATACCTATAGACAGCAATGCTGTCTGCGCGATTTTAATCCATTGCGAACGCAAGTGGGTTCCACCTCTCTCATCCAATATACAGGCGCGCATGCCTGTCCTATGGCGTTTTTATTTACGATTCATCAGAATCCACTGCTCCTATTCTACCACAAACCTTATGTAAAAGGCTCATTGCCCACTCATGGTCGGCCCGCTCCCTTTTTCCAGCTCATACTCTGGGCTATAGGTCGCACATTTATTACCATTAATTTCATCCTAAACTGTTTTTCGACGGAATAATTGGTAAAAAGACATGAAATGTGAACTATTTTATAGACAACACTCGCTTTATATTCTCTAATCCCTTAATATGGATGGGAGTATAACCCAAAAAGGAGAGGATATTGAACATGACAAATAGTGCAGCTCTGAAACCAAGTCGTGTCGTGATTGTAGGCATGGGTGCGGTGGGAACAACAACGGGATACACGCTAATGTTGAGACAGCGTTCGTCCGAGTTGGTATTTGTGGATGTGAATCATGATAAAGCAACCGGCGAAATGCTGGATATGAACCACGGTCTTCCATTTACGGGAGGCGTGAAAGTATGGGCTGGCGATTATTCCGACTGCAAAGATGCAGATATCATTATTATTACAGCGGGTGCTTCCCAGAAACCGGGCGAAACCCGGATTGATCTGCTGAAGAAAAATGCAAGCATTTTCAAAGATATTATTGAGCGTATTACTGAAGTGAATTCTCATGGTATTTTACTGATTGCAACCAATCCTGTAGATATTTTGTCCTATACTTCATGGAAACAAAGTGGATGGCCTGCTTCCCGTGTCATCGGTTCAGGTACATTGCTCGATAGCGCACGTTTCCGTTACCTGATTGGTAAAAATAAAGGGATCGACCCGCGTAGTATTCACGCACACATTATTGGTGAGCATGGAGATTCCGAAGTACCGGTATGGAGCCTGGCTAACGTTGCAGGAACAGATCTGGAATTGGATGAAGAAACACAACAGGATATCTTCGACCGTACCAAAAATGCAGCGTATGAGATTATTAATGCCAAAGGAGCGACTTCCTATGCAATCGCCCTTGCTCTGGACCGCATTGTAGCTGCAATTCTCGGCAACGAAGGCTCCGTTCTGAACGTATCCACGTACCTTGAAGATTACAATGGTGTATCGGATGTTTATCTGGGTGTTCCATGTGTTGTCGATCGCAACGGTGTGCGCGAAATTCTGCCTCTTCCGTTGAATGAAACCGAAAAAGTGGCTTTCCAGGCTTCTGCTAACAAATTAAAAGAACAGATCGCTGGACTCGAGTAATTCAATCGCGCAATCATTCATATCGTGAACGATTCAGCACGTTAAAAGTTGTAAATTAAGATATCTGTCTTAGCCAAAAGGGCCATTTGTTTCTTCTAAAGAGAAGAGGCGAATGGTTCTTTTGTTTGATTTCTATTATAGGCCTATTTAGATTTCAGATATTAGTTTACATAATATTAATTATGTTTAAATATCCACCATCCAAATCAATAACAAAAAAAGCCTGTCACTTGGACAGACTACTTTTCGGATTAAATATTGGCTTTTTTCTTCTAATATGTCGGAAGTTTTACGTCCAGCAGAGCCATAGCCTCTTCTTTCTCCCTACTGGTGACGTGTGTGTACACGGTTGTTGTTTGAATCGATGCATGACCAAGCAGTTCCTGTACCGTACGCAAGTCGGCTCCACGCCGTAACATCATGGTCGCGAACGAGTGACGCAGCTTATGACTGGAGTAGTTTTGACGTTGATTGGCTGGTGATTCCTGCTGGAAGCGTTCAAAGGTTTCCGTAGATATGAGCTGGATGCTGCGAATCGACAGTCTCTTCCCTTTTTGCGAGACAAATAGTGCTTCCTCTTTTGGCCGCCAAGGATCGAGACGCTCAGCCATCGCTTGAGATAATACTTTTGCCACAGTCTCCGGTACAGGGAGTGAGCGCCATTTACGACCTTTACCAAATACATCTAATGTACGCCGCTCCGCATTATAGTCTTTGCAATCCAGAGCATGCACTTCTCCAACCCGTAATCCCATATATCCCATCAGTAGAAAAACAGCCAGATTACGTGTACGATACTTGCCTTCTACCGACTCCAGAAAACGTGTCAGCCCACTTTCATCAAGGAAAACAGGCGCACGGTTTTTCTCGGTTTTGGATTTTTTGATCCCAAACGCCGGATTATTCGTTAACAATTCGAGTTCAATGAGGGACTTGTAAAAACAGTTCACCGCCGCATGTTTGCGATTTCTCGTGGCATCACTAACCCCACGCTCCCGCGCGCGGGACAGAAAAGACAACACATGCAGCTTTTTGACCTGCTCCAGTGACTTTCCTTGAATGGAGACCAGGAATTCCACCACGTCACCGGTGTATGATTTTACCGTATGGCCTGTATATCCGGCGTCCTTCATCCATATGTGAAAAGCTTCTAGCTCGTCCGCATATTGCTCCTGAATCTCCTCGGTCATCATCTGTCTACGTCACCTCAATTCGGTTCTTTATAAATTGACTAAGATTATTTACACGGGCACTGCGATGACAGAACAACCTTCTTAAGCTGAACAGAGCCCCTAGGCTTCATCCACAATGACAACGTCAATTAGTGGAATGATCGTTTCGGGTTTGCCTTGACTGCGAGTAAGTACAAACGATGGCAATGGATTCTCGTGCAACCCATTCACGGATTCACAGATCTGAGTATACAGATCCATATGCAACGTCTCGCCTTCACCCGCCACATCAATAACAGGCCAATCATTCTGCACACAGGCAGGCCAATAAGCCAGCTCATTCGCAGGTACGATACTTAATTGCTGAATGGACGGATCAATACGGTAGATCCCTTGCCGTTCAGGTTCATCGCCCAGCTTGTCCACGGCGAGTATTCGAGCAGACTGCTCATCTGGTGCAGAATAGAGTGAATAACACCACGGAGTCACGCCCCAGGCGATCGCCATCAGCCCCTCATCCAGCAAAGTATCCGACAAGTTTCCTTCAGCAAATTGTTCGATCAGATTATGGTTACCCGGTCCTATCAGTGCCTCTACACGTTCAGCGAGTCGAGGCAGGTCAGCGAGAATAAATCCTCCTCTGCCGTAGGAGTCAAACACATGATGGTTTCTGCTCCACACAGCTTGAGATGGGGAACTCAACGACGCTGCATCTGCCGGGAAAAGCGATATATATACGGTGATAACTTGCGCATACTTAACCATTGCAAGTTGTTCTGGTTCGAGTGTACCTTCAGCAATACGAGGTGTTTTCATATGCAGGGAGATTCGAAGTTCGTATTCCCCCTCTGTAAATGCTGCCCAACTAAGATTAACAGACTGTTCAACGCCTTCAATAGATGCAATGGAGATTGAGCTATCCGGTTTCAGGTTAACAGCATACTGCACGTATGCCAGCTCCTGACCATAGATGATATTGGCATCCTGACGATTGACCGGTGAATCCAACTGTTGTGCAATGACAGATACTTTACGTCCATCCTTCAGAAGGCGCTGCGGATCAATATCTAACTGTAGGTCACCTGCACCTCCTGATTGTGAAACAACTAATTGTGCCTCTGCAAGTACGGATGAGTCAGCTAATGCAAATCCAAAAGCTGCATTTTGATGATCTGAATTCGTATGTAATGGTGTGTTCATGATACATCCCCTCTCTTATGTCTGATGGCATGTCACATCCCCAAATATATTTCATATTTGGCTTAGCCGCAACCCCGCCCCATGATTAAGTTGGTTACGTCCCTTATTACTTACCCATATATGAAGAAAATTCCAACCTTCCCCTGCTGTTATCTTCCTTTATCTTTCTATATAAAAAAAATCCCCATGCCGCTTCGCCTAAGCGATACGAAATGAGGAAAAATGAAGATGTTCTCGGTTAAAGACGTTCTCAACTAATCTATTTATCCTTTGCTCTGAAAGCACTCTCAATCCGGCGTGCCGGATTCAGATGACTGTAATGCCTTCCATACGCAAAGTAGATAATTAATCCGATGATCAACCAAGCAAAAAACGTAATCCATGTCAGCGCTGCAAGGCGTGTCATTAAGTATACACAACCCAAGGCACTCAGAATCGGAATCAGTGGCACAAGTGGAACGCGAAATCCGCGTTTGAGATCCGGGTTATTTTTACGCAATACGATAATGCCCAGACTTACAACTGCAAAAGCAAACAACGTTCCGATGTTCGTAAGCTCCGCCAAATGTCCCAACGAGATGAACCCGGAGAACAGAGCCACGATAATGCCCGCAACCCATGTCCCTACCGCTGGTGTCTGACTCTTGCCACTAACTTTGGAGAAGACAGGTGACAGCAGGCCATCACGAGACATGGAATAGAGCAGACGTGTCTGACCATACATCATGACCAGCAATACGGTCGTAATGCCGGCAATCGCTCCAAGAGATACAATCCAAGACAATCCCTTCAATTGAACAAATTCAAATGCAAACGCAACTGGATCACTTACATTCAACATGTTATAAGGCACAATCCCTGTGAGGATCAACGATACAACGATGTAGAGAACGGTACAGATTGCCAGTGACGCAATAATTCCAATCGGCAAATCCCGTTGTGGCTGCTTAACTTCTTCTGCCGCTGTGGAGACCGCATCAAATCCGATGTAAGCAAAAAATACGGTTGCTGCTCCAGCTGTTACACCTGAGATACCAAAAGGCAAAAATGGCTGCCAGTTAGTTGGCTCTACATAGAAAACACCTACACCAATGAAGATCAGCACAACAATAATTTTAATCGCTACCATGATGCCGTTCGCACGAGCCGCCTCCTTCACCCCTCGGGTAAGCAGAAAAGTGATAATTAACGTAATGACCGCAGCTGTGATGTCAAAATAGGTTCCCTTTTCCGGGCTAAACGCACTCGTTAGCGCATGGGGTAACTCCAGTCCGAATCCGGACAATAACGTTTGGAAATATCCAGACCAGCCACTGGCTACCGCCGCACTAGCAAAACCATACTCCAATATCAGATCCCATCCCAGAATCCAGGCAATAACTTCACCAAAAGCCGTATAGCTATACGTGTACGCACTACCCGATGCCGGTATGCTTGATGCAAATTCCGAGTAACACAATGCCGCGAATGCACATATGATACCTGCCAGTAAAAATGACAGTACAAGTCCCGGGCCGGCATACGTTGCGGCAGCTACACCAGTCAACACAAAAATCCCTGTGCCGATAATCGCACCTACCCCGAGTGTGGTTAAGTCCAACGGACCAAGCGCCCGTTTCAATGCACTGCTGTTATCGCCCCCGGAGGCAATTGGTTTTTTACGAAATAATGAAGATCGTTGTTTGTTCTCACGCATAGTCATGTTCCTCTCGTCATGAATCTTGAATGTGCAATATGTGCTATGGATGTAGCAGCGATTGGATGGCTTCCCATCTGTTCTATGAAAAAGTCATTTGTTCTATCTTATCGATCACCTATAAAAACCTATCGAATTCTACACGTTATCGCGTTGCTTGGTTAAATTTATTTTTGTAGATCACTTATTTTGTTCTTTTTCCGCGAAATTTATCATGATCTGTTGCACGTGGTTGAATATGAAAATGGATTTAAAACAAAACTGCGTATAATTTATATTATGCGCAGTTTTTATGAGCCTATTTTCCCGCGAAAAACATCTTTGGTTCATTGTTATCTGAAGTTAAGAAAAAGAGAGCTCTTTTCGTCTTTTTCCGCTGTATCTTCCTCCCTTATCCTGTCTAATTCCACGATATGAAGGCATGTAAAAGAGCCACATATCATTATGCGGCCCTTCATTTCTTACTATAGGTAGAGGTGTATATAAAAATACAAACTGACTTCATTTCAGGTTTTTATGAAAAAGTAAATTATGAGAAAGCAATTCTCTCTGCATCTGACATCCGGTATTGGGTTAACAAATAATCTTTGCTCTGCATCGCCGCATGACGAATCGCATCCAGATCAACATTCAACAGCTTACCCTCTCGCTTCACAAGTCTACCTGCCACAAAGACCGTATCCACGTTGGATGGATTGGCAAATTGCACAACAGCGCCGATTGGATCATGAACGGGGAACATATTCAGATCGGTGGTACGAATCATGATCAGATCCGCTTCCTTCCCTGGGGTCAACGTACCCACCTTCTGCTCCAATCCCAACGCTTGGGCACCAGCTGAAGTTGCAAATCTCAGCACTTGGCTGGACTGCAAGTTCAACTCACCAGGCATCTCACCCTGCTGCAAAAGTTGTTCATTGGCTCTGGATCGTTCAGCTTGAAGTGCGAACTTCATCTGCGAGAACATATCTCCGCCTGTAGACGTCACCACATCTACACCAAGTGTAGGTGTTCCCCCATGTTCAAGAAAATAGCCGGTGGCTGGATATCCATGCCCCATCATCATTTCAACCTCAGGTGTGACCGACAAGGAAGCGCCGCTATCTGCCAGCATTTTGTATTCATCCATGCCCATGGTGTTGCCATGAACGATATTCACCCGTGGACTTAAGAGTCCCGCTTCGTACAAGTGGCTAATCGAGCGATCCACAGATCCCCAACTGCCAAATCCGGCATGCATGGAACAGATCGCATCCAGTTCTTGTGCTAGCTCGATCTCTTTCACGGTTGTATCCCAATGACTGAACTCCGGACCACGAATGGCAAGCCCATAAGTAAGCAATTGATCCCGTGATGAAAAATAACGTTCTTTGACTCTTCTCACATCATTATTCGAATACGTGAGTTGACTATCCCGATTCCAGTAGTCCGTCTCACCAGGTAATCCGTGAGCAAATACCGCCCGAATGCCAGCATCCTGAAGTCCACGAATCAGTTCATCCGTATGGTCAGGGGAATATGGCATGCTCCAATCCATTACTGTCGTCACTCCTGCGTTAAGCGCTTCCAAGGAACCGAGCAGGTTGGCAATATAACTATCTTGTGGGCGGAGCTTGCTTCCCATCGCACCATAATAGAGATTTTGCAAATAAACTGGTAACGACCAGTTGGTTCCCGCTGTTTTGACAAGTGATTCCCACATATGCCGATGCGTGTCCACCAGCCCAGGCATAATAATCATCGATGAAGCATCAATGATCTCCGCATCCGGAATATCCAGGTCGGGCTGAACCGCCATGATCAGTGAATCCTGAATCAGAACGTCCGCCCTCTTATACTGTCCAATTTTAGCATCCATCGACAACACACAGCCATTTTTCAACAGATAACTTGTCCGCACAAGAAACATCTCCCATCTATTTTGGTTTGAAAGACGATCACATCCTGCTTACGAATCTGTACTGCTTCTGACTATTTTTTCGCTAGTATATATACATTATATAGTTATTGTTAGTATTTATCAATTTTGGAATTTGCGTTTCGCCCGAAATCTTCTGACCTTCATCAGATTGCCACACATCTTATCATCACAGTACTTCTGTGTTCTGCTTCGGGTATCATCATAGAACATCCAGCGACAATCCGAATTATCACAGATCCGAATCCTGCCGCCTTCTCCCTCCACCAAAGTCATGGCAAAATCAGCAGCTACCTCAGCCATAACCTGATGCCAATGTGTTTCTACAGCTACCAGTTTGAGTTTCAGTTCCTGATCAATTGTAGTCAATGTCCTTCTCACATGCCCTGATTCCATAACGCCGTTCAACCATTGTTTTTCTATATCCGTTAATGATGCTCCAGAAGATAAGCGGGCTCCAAGAGCTATCAATTCATTCCTGAAATTTCTCATCGACAACTCCTCTTCTGGAGATGCAGGGACAGAAGCGTTAAGTTGCCATCGTTCCAGAAAATCTTGCTGCCAGTTCGCCTTCCCAAGTCTGTCCTCCGATCGATCTCCCCCACGCCAATCGTGATAATCGCTGTTTACAAAATCGGTCCATAATCTGTCCATACATATACCTCCGTTCATGTAACCATCTAAGTAAATAAAGAAGGTTACAACTCATCTTTGATGTGTTATATTAAGTGTAACCTCATTAATCAGTTTTAGCTAGTTACATCACCTATCACAATTATACGCAAGGAGGAAAAGGCAATGACGAACACAACAGCACTAGATGTGTTACTTATTCAAAAGGATGATACTTGGGATCAATGTAATTGGATTGTACCTTTGTCGAAATCCTTGGAGGGCCTTACAGCAGAACAAGCAGCCTGGATTCCACCCTCAGGGGGATTAAGCATCTGGCAGTTGGTTAACCATATGTATTATTACAACCATCGCTTATTATGTCGCATGCAAGGTAAGGAGCCTACCCTTCCTGCTGTAGACTCCAATGAATACACATTTGGGAATCCGGGAGATGCAACGGATGCAGCTGGTTGGAATACACTGATGCAGGGTACAACTCGATTAGCCCAGCAGTTGCGAGATCAATTAGCTGCACTACAAGAGTCTGATCTTGAAGCCGCATATATGGACTCCGAAGAGAAATGGGCACACGAACTGGCTCGCTGGGTACTCCATGATGCGTATCACGCAGGCCAGATCGTGCTCCTTCGCAGACAGCAAGGAAGCTGGAAAATCGTTTTCTAAAAAAAATGCTTGAACTGCTAGCGCTTACAGGAATAAGATGAACTTATTAATGTTACAGCTTGTTCAACACACTATATAATTGAATAGGATCTTCGGGGTAGGGTGCAATTCCCAACCGGCGGTGATGTTCTTCGGAACCAGCCCGCGACTCGCTAATTGTTCTTAACGAAGGACATTCAGCGACTGACTTGGTGTGAATCCAAGGCCGACGGTACAGTCCGGATGAGAGAAGATCAACACATTGACATGCCGTTCACGGGAAGGCCTCTTTCCTGACGCATGTCCTTGGATGAGCCCCCGTTTATTTGGTATATACCAAAACGGGGGCTTTTGTCGATTTTGCCAACTGAAGATTCCGTGTTCTGACGAAGGAGTCCTGAATATGGAAAAGACATCAGCAGCATCACCTGTTTACCGCAAGGAACGAAGTAATACCGGATTCTGGCTTGTAGTTCTCGGCGCCGCCTTATGGGGTGTCGACCCACTCTTCCGCATTATTTTGCTAAATACAATGACATCCACGCAGATTGTACTGGTGGAACATATCATCGTCAGTCTTATTGCCATTCCCGTACTGTGGAAATTTCGGGCTGATCTGAAAAACCTGCGTGCTCGCCACTGGATTGCCGTGATTTTTATCTCATGGGGAGGATCAGCACTCGCAACGGTATTGTTCACCATGGCACTAACACATAACGATCCGAATACGGTGCTTTTATTGCAAAAAATGCAACCACTCTTCGCTATCGTGCTGGCTAAACTGTTATTAAAAGAAACGTTGCCACGTCGCTTCGGTGGATTGTTCTTCATAGCATTAGCAGGAACGTACCTGCTTACATTTGGCTTCACATTGCCATTAGGTAACTGGGACAACTGGATTCATGCTGGAAGCTTGTTATCCCTTGGGGCTGCTGCCTTATGGGGAGGTTCAACCGTTATGGGACGATTGATGCTGGGTCAGGCGCGTTATGAAACGGTCACCTCTCTTCGTTTTGTCGTTGCTCTCCCGCTCCTGATCTTTATGACGTGGAACGAAGGCGCAGCATGGACGTTTCCGTCCGGAACGGGTGAACAGACCGCTGTCATCCTCAACATTCTCGGTCAGGCATTGTTACCAGGTTTGCTCAGTCTTCTGTTGTATTACAAAGGTCTGTCGTCAACCAAAGCCTCTGTTGCAACTCTCGCAGAACTTAGCTTCCCGATGGCCGGTGTGTTGGTGAACTGGATTGCTTTCCGTACACTGATTACATGGGAGCAACTGCTTGGTTTTATCCTGATCTGGGTGGCCCTCTTCGCCATTTCCAGACAGCAGGAAAGATCATCAACTGCGGCCGATGCTGCACCGAAGCTGCGTACAGAGTAAGTGGATATATCTGAGGTCCACATATAAACAAATAGTCAAATATAAAATAAAACCATTGCACATCAAATTAGATGAGCAGTGGTTTTTTATTTCCATGACTCGATATTACTCGTTCATTTTCTCAATTAGTAATATGAGCTATTAACCCTGTGCTTTATTTCCATATCGCAAATGCAAATCCCCCTCTTTTCCCTCCAACCTCATAACGAGTATGCATATCATCGCACTACGATTCTTCTATGTTTTGTCTTTTGTCTAATCCGGTGGTACGATGACATATGGAATAAACAGATGAATTATATTCAGAGAGGAACGATCATAATGTCTTCATTCTCATATACCTCCTACGACGCCGTAGGTTTGGCTGAACTGATCCGATTCCGGGAAGTATCCCCGGTTGAAATGCTTGAAGCGGCGTTTGCACGCCTTGAAGAAGTAAATCCGCAACTTAATGCGGTTATTCGTACATATGAATCTCGTGCACGGGAGGAAGCCGGTTTGGTTCGACCTGGAGAACAACCTTTTGCCGGTGTTCCCCTGCTCCTAAAAGATATCTCGCAATCCTTGGAAGGTGAATTTCTGACTTCAGGCTCCCGTTTGTTCAGCGAGCATCGTGCATTGCGCAATTCCAATTTTGTCACTCGACTCCGTGATGCAGGCTTTATCTTCATAGGACATACCAATACGCCTGAATTTGGTTTGAAAAATATTACCGAGCCCCGTCTTCATGGTCCCACTCGCAATCCATGGAATATCAACCACTCTCCAGGTGGTTCGAGTGGTGGTGCCGCTGCTGCTGTAGCTTCGGGTATTGTTCCTCTTGCCGGAGCCAGTGACGGAGGAGGTTCGATTCGTATCCCGGCTTCCTTTAGCGGATTGTTTGGATTAAAGCCAACCCGCGGGCGCACACCTGTAGGACCGGGAGTTGGTCGTCAATGGCAAGGCGCATCGATTGATTTTGCCCTCTCTCGCTCGGTTCGGGACAGTGCTGCATTGCTTGATACGTTACAAGTCATTCAGCCCGAAGCTGCGTTCCATGCTCCACTCTTTCCAGGCAGTTACTTGGCTGATATGAGCTATCCACATCAACGCAAACTGAAAATTGCATACACAACGGATTCGCCCGTGGGAACACCTGTCAGCGCAGAAGCCAAAGAGTCTGTATACAAGCTCGTTCGCTGGTTGGAAGATCAAGGTCATCATGTTGAAGAAAAACTGAGTCCAGTCAATGGAGTTCGGTTGATGGAGAACTATTACATGATGAACAGCGGTGAGATGGCTGCGATGATCTCTTCCATGGAACGATCCATGGGCCGGGCTCTGACCTCCGATGATATGGAGATTGAATCTTGGGTTCTGGCTGAAGCAGGCAAAAAGGTGTCCGCTGCGGAATTTGTACATAGCTTAGCTGAATGGGATGTAGCTGCAGCCCAGATGTCCACTTTGTTCGAGCGTTATGACTTCTACGTCACACCTGTTAATGCTTTTCCTGCGCCTAAGATTGGTGAATTAACGCCTCATGACGAACAGATTCGTAACCTAATGCGGATTAGTGAATTGGACAAGACCCAGCAGCAGCAACTCATCTATGAAATGTTTGAGCCAAGTCTTACGTATACACCGTTCACCCAGCTTGCGAATCTGACAGGTCAGCCTGCGATAAGTGTACCTCTGCATATGACACCTGAAGGGTTGCCAATGGGCGTTCAAGTGATGGCAACCAAGGGACGCGAAGATTGGTTATTACATCTGGCTGGACAGCTTGAACAATCAGACCTCTGGATCGGGATGAGAGGTAATCCACTGTTCCCAGCATAAAGGCATATAATGTGGTTTGTGTTTAAATTCACCATTGGATGTTCCTGCCTGAGTAGAGTACGGCGCCATAACAGTGCATGAAAGCTTCATCTGCTCCGCATACTGAAAGCAAAAAGTAGCGGAGGAATGTGACGGATGAATACGAATCAGCGCCATAAACAGTCTTATCGTATCCCAGCCAAAACGGGATATGCCCTGAAAGTAAGCAAGGGTTCTTTACTACGCATAACGGATCTGGAGGGACAGCAAGTCATTGATTTTGTGGCATATGATGCTACGGATGCTAACCATCGCTTGGATCCCGGCGTGACAATGGACGTATTGCGTACTTATCGAATTAAACCAGGACAATTTGTATATTCCAATCAGTATCAACCTTTACTCAAGATTGTCCGTGACACCGTTGGGGTACATGATTTCTTCAACTCTGCTTGTCGTCCAGAGATGTATGAGGTGTTATACGACAAAAAGGATCACGCCAGTTGTTATCACAATCTGAACACGGCACTAGAACCCTTCGGAATCTTACCGCCGGATCAACACTATCCATTTAACCTGTTTATGAAGTCCGTTGTAGACAGTGAAGGCAAGATTGATGTTGTAGCTCCCGACTCTCGTGCAGGTGATTATATCGAGATGGAGGCATTAATGGATCTCACAATTGGGCTCTCCGCCTGTCCTTGTGAGGAAAGCTCATGCAACGGATACAACTGCACCCCTATTCAATTGGATGTGGAACTTTAACAGAATGACAAGGCCTTGACGCAGTATGAGATAAAAGTAGTTTGTTCTAATTCACTCCTTGCGGGAATACGATGACTTGTACCCATTTTCTGTGACGACTGGTACAATTCATCGAACCCGTTAAGGAGTGAACGTGTTTATGTCTGTACTGTTCAGTTATATCATTCTGGGAATATCATTGTCCGCTCCAATCGGTCCGATTAACGCCGCCCAACTCGACCGTGGAGCCCGCCACGGATTCATGCATGCCTGGATTCTAGGACTCGGAGCTATGTTTGCAGATTTGGTGTATATGCTGCTGATTTATTTTGGAGTTGCCCATTTTCTGGACACGCCGTTCATGCGCTCTTTTCTCTGGTCATTTGGCAGTTTTATTCTGATTTACACGGGAGTGGAAACGCTCTCGAAGCTAAAGCAAGGCATTCAGGGTACATCTACTGCGGAAGCAACTGTTCGAAAATCATTTATATCCGGATTTTTGATGGCCCTGTCCAATCCACTGAATATTTTATTTTGGCTTGGGATCTATGGCTCTATTCTCGCGACAACTGTGAAACATACGGATACCGCTCATTTGCTGCTCTACAGTTCAGGCATATTCATTGGTATTCTGGTGTGGGATGTCATTATGGCTGGCATGGCCAGTCGATTCCACAAACATAGCAGTGAGAATGTATTGCGCTGGATCTCTATCATTTCGGGAATCTGCCTGATCGGATTTGGTTTGTATTTTGGGTACGAAGCTGTACGTTCCATATTTTTCTGACAACAAAATCAGGCTGGACAGTCACCCAACTTCCCCCACATTAATACTGTAACGGTATCATGTGGAATGGAGTTGGGAATCAATGGCGGAGCTGTATAGTGCCGACGAAATAAACACCTTGTTTGAGCGTCTTCCATCTTGGCAGCAGGACGCTTATTCGCAATTTGGTAAAATGATCGCCGACGAAGATAATACGTATCCATGTGTACCTGGACGAATGGGATTTCTGTCAGGACATTTGAGGTACGGATTTACGTGTGACCCCCGATCTGAACATGCTGCCGAAGATATGGCCGATCTGCTTAGACAATATGGTCCTGTCTCCAGAGACACCGGTCATTACGCTTCCATGGTTGTGATCTGTGAGACGCCAAGTGATCTGAAAGATCATACAACGGTAGAGCAATATCAGACGTTATTCTGGCAAATGCTCAATCGGGTAAGTTCACACGATACCGAGCCGTGGCCGGAACATATTTCAACCGATCCTCATGATTCATCATGGGAGTTTTGCTTTGGCGGAGAGCCTTACTTTTGTTTTTGTGCAACTCCTGCACATGAACTCCGAGCCAGCCGGCATTTTCCTTATCTCATGTTTGCTTTTCAACCACGGTGGGTATTCGAATCCATTAATGACAACACCCCTCTTGGCCGTAAAATGAAAACCTTAATTCGCAAACGTCTCGCTGCATATGATGCTGTACCTGCTCACCCTTCGCTGATGTGGTATGGTCAGCAGGATAATCTGGAATGGAAACAGTATTTCCTGCCTGATGATGAGCAGACACCTTCCAAATGTCCATTCATGCGGATGAAGCAAGCCTTAGGCAAGTTGACGAAATAATCTTAAAGCACTCATAATCCGTTGTACGACCTCCACGAAAGTTGCTGAGAGTTGCTTATGGTTTGGATGGTGCTGACTGCGATGCTTTCGAGCCACGTACCTTATGAACAACATACGTGATGATCCCAAGGAACACCAAAAGTCCCACACTTGCCAGCAGACCCGTTCTGCTGGCTTTTTCCATCGCTGTCCCAGCCACAGCAGCTACAATTAATACTATGGCAATCCATACTTTGATGCGATTCCACTTCACGGGCTTCATTTTTTTAATGTACGTGATGCAGATGAGCAGCCATGTATACATTAATACCAGACTACCTGCTGTCGTCACATATTCAAACAAACTCTTGGGCATCCATAATGCCATCAAAGTAGACAGGACTAATCCAGCCGCTGTGCAACACAATGCCTGAAGTGGTATGTCCTTTTTTCCCCAGGTCTTCGTGAACAGTTTTGGTGCATCTCCATCTTCTGCGAGTTTCACCAACATGGACGTAATGGCATATAACGAAGCCACCATCGTCGAGAATCCGGCTATAATCAGAATTCCGTTGAGAATGTGGACCACAACAGTGAATCCAATGGTTGCCATGGCTTTGACAAGCGGACTTTCATCTGGAGTTAACTGAACTGAAGGCACAAGCAACAGGATCAACGCAATTGCAATCACATAGAGTGTACTCACCGATAATAGCATCACTCGACCTGATTTCACTGCATCTTTTGGTTCTTTCAGGTTAGCTGCCATCAGGCCCATAACCTCGATCCCGGCAAAAGCAAAGAATGCATAAATGAAACCGGTCCATACCCCTTTACCCCCATGCGGGAACCATTCATTCTTCAATTGCTCGGGTGTGACTTTTACAGGTAACCAACCCAGACAAGCCGCTCCTGCTATAGCTATAAATGCAACCGTTGCAGCAAGTTTGATTACAGCAAGAATATTCTCCGTTTTGGTTAATCCCTTTGCTCCCAGTGCAGCAATGAACAGACCTATAGCGGCATAGATCGCAACAAATGCCCATAGCGGAAACTTGGGAAACCAGAATTGTGAGAACAGCCCAAGTGCCGTTAATGAGCTGCCCATGATGAGCATTTCAGAGAACCAGTACATCCATCCACTACCAAAACCAGCCCAAGGTCCGAATGCTTCGCCCGCATACGTTCGAAAAGCACCTTCCTTAGGATCATCTGCCGTCATCTGCGCCAGCGCACCAAATACAAAGTAAGTGCCCGCAGCAGCGAGCAGCAACAATACAAGTACAGATATGCCGGCCCAATGAATCGCCAGACTGGTCCCTAGAAAAAATCCCGTTCCCAGTGTGCAACCCGCGCCAAACAAGGATAGGCTGACCCAACTTAGTTTTTCGTCGTCGTTTTTACGGTGTTGCTGACTTTTCATGAAGTTCCTCCTTCTGCCTTATCCCCTTACGATTTACAGGTCATGGAGGTTTTATGTCTGTATTACCAAAAGAATTATTATTAGTTTACATAATAATTAATATGTTAAGATTATTCTGATAATGAATTTAAGGTGTATGCTTTTAGAGATTATTCATAAAGATATATTTTCAATTTGATTAAAATTCGCAAAAAAAGGGGTTGACTTCAATCGCTTAGAATGGTTTTCCTTTTAAACTTGGTGGTGCGTGAATGTGGCATATGAGAGATGGTAACTAAGGTGAGAAAATGATCTCTCTATTGTGAATTTTTCATATGTTGAAATATTATAACTCAGTCGTTATTTCTTTTACATTGAACGTAGATTGCCTATTTTTCGTATTTTCTCAATATCTTCGTCGTTTTTTATAAATTTAGTCGCTTATAAGAAGGGATATTTCCTGGGATTTTTCCTCTTTCATCCTTTGTCACCCGTTTTGAACTAAGCTGACGTATAGACATTATTCCCTAAAATTTTTCGCAGCCCCTGATCCGAAAGTTATTGTGAATTTTTCATATGTTGAAAATATTTTATGTTGGTCATAAAAAAGCCGCCATATGGCGGCTTCGCTAATATTTCTGACTTAAGTCCGGCCAGTCCAATCTGCTCCGGCGATTTCTTTCCATCGTGCTCTAATTTCATCATACAATTCCTGTGGGAGTTGCCCTTTAGCCACAAGATCAGCATTTTGTTGCCAGCGATTGGGCTTGGCTGTTCCTACAATAGCTGTGTCTACACCTTCGGTACTTAGCGTAAAACGCAGTGCTGTTTCCACCGCTGCCTGGGCATCTTCACCCAGAAAACCATAGTTCAGTTCACTTAAGCGCTTCCAGTATATAAATGGATAAGCCTCTTCCGAAAGTGTATCATACGTCCAAGCCGCATTGGCAATTGGTCTTTTGGCGATGACACCCATGTTTCTTTTTCTTGCCTCAGGCAACGTAAGATCAATTGCTTCCTGATCTGCGATATTTAATGAAGTCTCCAGGCTGTCAAATACTCCGGTCTGAATCGCATATAGCGCATCTGTTGTATCCCCACTGTATCCGATAAACCTGGTCTTACCTGATTCCTTGGCACGCTGTAGCACTTCGATCACTGCTCCTTGTCGGAGTACTTCTTCGGAGCAGCTATGCAAATGGATAACATCCACATAGTCCGTTTTCAGCCTTTTCAGACTACGGTCAATCGTTTGCTCCAGTACTTTGGCATCCCAATCCGGACCTTCGATCCCGGCAGCATGTCCACATTTGGTGAACAAATAGTAGTCATCACGCCGATATGACAACACCTCGCCGATTAATTCCTCGCTGTCACCGTAACATTCAGCCGTGTCTATCACGTTTAATCCAGCATCCAGGGCACTATTCAGCAATGTCGCTACATCCGTTTTGGATACATTTTTTCCTATTTCCGCTCCGCCAAATCCAAGTGTACTTACGTTCATGCCAGTATTACCGTACTTGCGCGTTTCCATGGTTATCTTCCTCCAAGTTCAGTGAATTGGGTACAGATAAATAGAAATACAGATTAACTTCAACTTCCCTTATGTTATTACCCATGATTTGGTTATGCCACCCACTTTTCCAAACTGCAACCAACTTCATTTATTTAAAAGCCATAAATGGACATTCCACCGTCAACCAATAACGTCTGACCCGTTATGTATCCCGCTGCATCTGATGCCAGGAATACAACCGGCCCTACCACTTCTTCCAGTTCTCCCACTCGCTGAAGCGGTGTACGGCTTACAATTTCCTGCAAATACTGGGGATCATCCAGCAGTTTTTCAGTCAGAGGTGTTCGGAAATACCATGGCCCTACTGAATTGACACGGATTCCATACTTGCCCCATTCCAGTGCGAGCACTTTGGTCATATGAATTAACGCAGCTTTGGTCGCGCCATATACAACCCCTGTCCGCAAAGCCGTGTGACCGCCTACCGAAGAGATGTTAATGATCTTCCCAGTCCCACGTTCTTTCATATGCAGACCCGCCAACTGCGAAGCGAAGAAAGCCGATTTTAAGTTTGTCTGCATGATGGTCTCCCACTGCTCGTCCGTTACTTCAAGTGCTGGTGTCCGTATGTTCATACCTGCGTTATTCACCAGAATGTCCAGACTACCCATCTCCGAGATTGCCTCTTGAAACGACTCTTCCATTTGTTCTTTTGATGTCACATCCGCAGTCAGAGCTAGCGCTTTACGCCCTGTCTGTTCATAGATGTAGGCTGCTGTCTCCTCAATTTCTTTCATCGTTCGGGATACAAGTACAACGTCACTGCCTGACTGGGCAAGTCCAATCGCAATTGCTTTTCCGATCCCTCTCCCTGCACCTGTCACCAGTGCTGTCTGTCCATCGAGATGGAATGTGGGTACGTTCATGTCACTCACTCCTTCATCAGATTCTTTATTTCAGCATTCAAGCAGAATGCTTTATATGTAGGTAAACCCCGATGGGAATCAGGTTACAAAATACTGGCTTGGATTGCCCAGTTCCGGATGGAACTTTTCTCGAAAGCGGCCTCCGGTATAATCCCCTATAATTTTTCGCCAGAACGCCTGCGCAATGACATTGTTACGAACCTGGGTCACTTTCCATCTTCCTGGAAAACGTTTAAACAGCTCATAGGCTGCCCGAGTGCCCACCCCACTGCGCCGATATTTTTGCATCACAAAAAACTCAGTCAAATAGTAGTCATTATCCTTACTACCAGGCTCCAATTTCTCCACCAGAGCAAACCCTGCAGGTGCCCCATCACTTGTAATCAAAAAAGGAAACTTGCGGTCCTCTTCTGCCCAGAATGCCTCCAGACCGGGATATTCCGGAAAAATGCCGTTACTGTCCACATCAATATTCAGGTATTTGGTAAAATCATATAGATAAAATTGCATTAAATGCCGAATCACCTGACTGCGTTCCCGGGGAACCAGTTCTATTTTCATATTCATCCGGTTCACCTCCTCTGCTCTACGTATACTAATTACTTTAAAGGTTTACGCGCCGAAGGGCAAGGAAGCATACCCTACTTACTGCCTGCTTTGGTGAACAAGCTGTGAGCATGTAAATTATGGTACACTAGAGCATAGAATACTATTAAATTGAATATTAATCTTATATGTTTTTCACATGGAGGTGTCGAACTTGACCAACGTGCAAAAAGAGATTGATCGACGCAAGCTGGATGACAAACTACCTTCCATGCCTTGGTTCGTTCAGCAATTCATGGACTACAAGCTGCCTGACCTGTCCCCCTCTACCCTGCTCGAATATCTGAGAGATTACGAAGCTTTCTTCGGATGGTTGCGAGCAGAGGGGCTATCCGAGGCAAGCTCTAATAAAGAAGTTACCTTGACTGAACTGGAAGTCCTTCGCATGGATTCGGTTACCGCCTATCGGTTATTTCTTACAACCAAACGGGAAGGAACCAATTCCAGAATTACCGTATCTCGCAAGCTCTCTTCCCTTCGCTCCCTTTTTCATTACCTGAGCCAGATTGCGGAAGATGAAGACTTTTATCCTTTGCTGAAGCGGAACATTATGGCCAAAATCGAGATCAAGCGTACCCATAAACCCAAGGACACCGCTGCCAAACTCAAAGGTAAAATTCTGGAGGAAGAGGAGCTGCTGGAATTCATCGGCTATATTCTTGAAGGTTACGCTGTCGATATGGAGAAGAATAAGCAGGCCCTATACTCCCATGAAATCAACAAAGAACGGGACGCCTGTATTGCCAGCCTGATTCTGAATTCCGGCTTACGGGTGTCGGAGGTCGTGAACCTGAACGTCGATGACCTTGATCTGAACAACAAACTCCTGTATGTCTATCGCAAAGGTAACAATGATGAGACGTACAAAACTCCCGTTTATTTCAGGGAACAGGCCAAGGACGAACTCGCAACTTATATGAACCTGCGGCAATCACGTTACCGCACGCCCAAGCGGGAGAAAGGTCTGTTCATTGCTTTGCGTAACGGAGATTCTGAAGGCAGTCGAATGACCAAAAGAGCGATCCAGGCTATGATCATGAAATACGCCAAACGTTTTGGCAAACCTTATCTAACCGTGCACAAATTACGCCACTCATTCGCAACCGACTATTATTTGCAAAATGATATTTACAAAACGAAGGAGCAGCTTGGACACGCTTCTACGGAAACGACCGAGATCTATGCTCACCTTACCGACAAAACGATGTCCGAAGCCATCGAACGCCGTACTGACGACGGGATGTAACATCCCGAACATAATAAAAGCAGCAAACCACATCAAGGATTTCGATCCGAGAAAGGTCTGCTGCATTTTTTTGTTTTTTTGCATCATTCAAGGAGAAGAGCACAAGCAGAAATAATTTGGTTTACATAATAAAAATTACGTTATATTCAAAGGGGATCAATCACGCTCTCTGTACATTCAATCATATCCAGCGATCATAATATCCCACTTTTGACGTTTCTACCATTAGACTTCACCATTCTGCCTACACTCGCTCTCAACCATCGCTAGCAACGCTTTGGCTATATCCTCCGTTTCATGAACCGAGTACCATGTTATATCTCTGCTTACGGTACTCCGCTCTATAAACTGCTCTGAAGGTAACCATGAGATTATACCCACTACCCCTTTAAGTTGATTAACCAAGGTCAGATCTTTCTCTTCTCGAACCATCACAAATTTGGGATAAGAAACATTCTTGAATCCTTCAACAACAATCCAATCATAATCCGATAGATAGCTCAGCATATCCTCCAGCTTGGTTGCCTGTCGCTCCATAATCGCAGTACGTTTCTCTGACATGATAACCACCGCCGAAGCCCCAGACTCTCCAAATCGATAAGAATCCGTTCCTTCTTGATCCATCTCAAAATGATCATGACCATCATGCTTAATTGCTGCTACTTTAAGTCCCATAGAAGAAAAGTGCCCGATCAGCGCGGCTGTCAGGGTTGTCTTGCCTGTGTTTTTGTATCCAACAATCTGTATGATATGTGGCTTTGTATCACTCATTGTAGTCATCCACCACTACCTCACATGACCTGAGGGCAGTTTGAGAATACGTACCTGCTCACCCGCAGGAATGCCTTTTTTCTCAGGTGGAACAACAATCAGGCAATCACTGTCCTTAATGGTGATCATCACGCTGGATTCATCTACACGGGCGGCAGCCGGTATTGCGTACACCATGCCGTTGCGGATCTCCGTGCGTCCACGGACGAACCGTGTGAAATTATTAACTTTGGTGTACTCTTCTTCCAAGATCGCAGTCCATTCTTCCATATAAGGATGAGCATCCGCCTGCATGGAACGTATGGTTGGACGAACAAACAAACCAAAACCTACAAAACAGGCCCCCGGGTTACCCGAAAGTGCAAAAAGCAATTTATCTTTATATATAGCAGCTGTGGTCACACTGCCTGGTCGCATCGTCACTTTGTTAAACAACATCTCCACATGTTCTTCCAGCACAAGTTCGCCCATAATATCATAATCCCCGACGGATACACCGCCTGTGGTCACCACGATATCATTATCTTGAATGGCTTCTTCCAGTTTGGCCCTTGCCGTATTCACATCGTCTGCAATAGAACCGTACATCACAGGCTCTCCACCTGCTTCAACAACCAGAGAGCGCAGCATGTAACTGTTGCTGTTCCGAATCCGACCTGGTTGTAATGGCTCATCTACATCAAGCAATTCCGTGCCGGTTGCGAATATCGCCACCTTTGGACGTTGAAATACAGGAACTTCTGCTATGCCAAAAGTAGCTAACACGGACTGCTCTCCTGCCCTGATGATCGTTCCTGCTTCGAGCAGTTGCTGTCCCTCTTGGACTTCCAGTCCGATTGGGGTGATATTAGCACCCGACAATATGTGCCGTTTCAATGCAATCCACTGTTCTCCATTCTCTACCTTGCTCTCGGTCATCTCCATCATAACTACCGCATCCGCACCTTCCGGAACCTGTGCACCCGTCATGATGCGAGCCGTCGTACCTGAAACAATGGTGTGATCCGAGGTGTAGCCGCAAGGAATTTCATCAATGACTCGAAACCAAACTTGATGATCACTCGATGCATCTATGGTATCTGTACTGATAATCGCGAATCCATCCATACCCGATCTCCTGAAGAATGGATACGGATGGGGGGCCTGAATCGTCTCTGCAAGTGTGCGGCCATGAGCAGATTCAAGGTGAACTTTCTCTATGGAGCCTACAGTAACTCTTGCAGCTATTTTGGCCTGGGCATCCGGTACCTGTACAGCTGTACGATTGAATTTGGCAGTTGTCATATCATGTGAATGTGAGTTCATTTTCAAAAGTATTCTTACCTCCTAAAGACTATCATCTTTTAAGAAAGTGTAGCCCGAATACTGTAAGATAACAAGTACATCACTTATTGAATGCTGTGACAAAATCTTATTTCTTACAGGTGTAACATTCCTTGACCTATGTTCAACATGAAAGGCATCTTGTCTGCCCATAATATAAGTGACAAAGGGAGGCGATGATCATGAGTAATCGATGTGAATTATGCGGAAGAGAACCTGTGAATACGACCGTTCATCATCTGACACCGAAAGAAATGGGCGGAACATTTCTGCCAACGGCCAACCTGTGTATCCCCTGTCACAAACAGATTCATTCGCTATACACCAATCGCGACATTGTAACCCTTGGTCTCACTGATCTGCAATCCTTGAGACAGGATGAACGAATGATTCCATTTATCCGCTGGATTCGCAAACAGCCTGCTACAACGATTCCCCGTGTACGTAAATCCAATCATGTTCGCAAATTGTAAACCAAAAAGAACAGCTCCAAGGTAAATGCGCGGATAGAGATAAATCCGTCATACCTTTTCCTGTTCTTTTTGGATTGAACTATATGTTGGGCAGCCAAGCTTATAATTAAATCATTATCTTCGCCTCTTAATTCGGCCGCCGCCCACTCTGGTTTTTGGTTTTTTGTAGGATTTCTTAGGTGAATCAAACAACCCACCACTACTCTTGTTGCGATCAATGGTTCCCTTGCTCTGATCCTTGTTACGGTTGAATAATCCTCCGCCAGATCCCACGCTTGAATCTTTATCGCTTCCGCGCCTTGTAATCGTACCTTTCCGATCAACAGTAATAGGTGGAGCAAGCTTCTTGTCATTACTTGTTGGTGCACGATAAGATCCTGCACTCGGTTTATACGTATCTTTATTGGTATATCCTCGATAGTTGCCATAACCTCGCCCGCCAAAAGAATCGAACAGATTACCAATTAATGTAGCGGTGAGGTAACCTTGTAAAAAAGATGAATCGTAGTTCTGCCGAACATATTCCTTGGAGTCCACCTCAACCAATGTATCCTCCGGCTTGTTCGGGTCTTGTTGCAGGTGATAATACTCGTCCTGATACACGAGGAACATACGCTCTGTATTCTCTGCCGAGATTTGATCCGGTTGCCGCTGGTCAGACAATTCCTGAGCCACTTCCGGAACGGTACGGTCCGAAGCCCGGTACACATAGGACGTTGAGTTACCACTGCCGTTAACCGATTCAAGCGGATATGTGTCCTGAACAGAAGGCGCTGCTCCGCACGCGGACAACAGAGACATGACAAGGCTGAGGACCAGCATTAATTTTAATCCATGTGCCAAGCGTTTTTTCATTGGAACCTCTCCTAGCTCGAATGAATCACTTTGATATCCGCAGGAAGAATGGACTCACCCTCATACAGTGTAAATCTTCTGTCTTGCCACTCCACGCGAAGAAGCATATTATCATCCGACTGATACTGCCATACCAATTGTTCTCCAGCCTGGCCATATGGAGTTCTACCTGCCGTTGATACCATGCCTCCATACTCTTCCTCCAGATGATATGCGCGCCCATCCAGGTCCAGCAATGTAGGCACCTCATCAGGCGCATCAAGCCTGCCATCAATTGGTGTATATAGGGCGTAACGTGTGAGTTCCCGTTCTTCGATATGCAAATATCGAAATGCGGTACCATCCTGTAGCGTGAGCACAACTGCATTTCGAGCACGATTTTGTACCCGACCAACGACTTCATAAGTGACCAGAGAAACCTCACAGATATCACCAGGTGCAAGCTGAAGCATCGTTTTCTCTGCCTGCGGTGGTTCAGGTTTCGTTAGTATTCCTTTAATTCGTTTCCATACACTCATGAGAATTACTCCTGTTCCTTATCTTATAAACAAGCTGCAATAATCAGTGCGCCCACGATATGTAAAGCGCCAGAGAACAACCCGTACCCTGTCTTCCCTTGCTGAATTCCCGTATCCAGATCCAGGTTGGCCCATTTGCGAATCATAAAGTGTACAACACTCTCCAGAATCAACAAAATGATAAAGGATACAACGGAGACCAGCAGTGCTTCTCCCAGGTGACCGGCCGTAGAAATGGACGTAGCGAGTACATATCCTTGTGCAAATAATTTCATAACCATACGTGTAGTAACGGCCATATTGCCAGCCTTAACTTCAGCAAAATCCTTATATTTCGTGAACAGTGAATCAACATACATCAGGACAAACAGCAAAACCGAACCAGATCCGGTCCAGACCAGCATCGCCAAAATGTTCAAATCCATTTACACAGCCCCCACATATCAACATGAACCGCATTTAAAAGCGAAGGAGAAATACTCTTCTCCTCCGCTGGTTAACCTTGCTGACAACCAAGGTATTAGTTCTTATTATCGTACTGTTTCATCAATGCTGCGAGTTCATCTTCAACAGCCTGATCTTTACCCAACTTCTCGAACTCTTCATCCAAAGATTTTCCTTTGGAAGACATTTCGTTACTTGCTTCAGCCTGTGCTTCCATCTGCATCATTTTCTCTTCCATACGCTTCATACCAGCACTTGCAGTATCAGAGCCAAACCCATTCAACGCTTTGTTGATTTCCGTTTGGGCTTTTGCTGCATTGTAACGGGCTACCAGTGTTTCACGTTTGTTCTTCATTTGAGTCAACTGCTTACGCATTTCGTCAAGCTTGCCACGCAGGTTATCTGCAGAAGCCTTGTTTTGGTCATAGCTGGTTTTGTACTCAGCCATCTTCTCTTCAGCAGCCTTTTTCTCTTCCAGGGCACGTCGAGCCAGATCCAGATTCTGAGCACGTGCCGCCGTATGCGCCTGCTCTTCACGTTTCTTCACAAGAGCTTCCTGCTCTTCGAACAACTGCTTGAATTTCTTCTCAATGGCGATCTGTTGAGCTACTGCTTTCTCCGCATCTTCCAGATCCTCTTGCATGTCACGGATATATTGGTCCGTCATCTTGATTGGATCTTCCGCCTTGTCAATAATGGCGTTGATGTTAGACATAGTTAGATCACGCAAACGTTTGAAAATGGACATTATGTTATTCCTCCTAGTCGATATTACATCGTATATAAACATACATACGTAACAATCTACAACTCGTTTCAATTTTAGCAAATAAAATCAAAACATTGAATGGTTCTTATGTCAGGAAAATCGTTTATCTTTGTTCAGATGATCCTCCATCAACCTCTCTGCAGTCTGCACGATTTCGTCGATCTGCATCCGCGTGATGGAATCAAAATGGATACCCATGATCACCGTAACGGTTACTTTCAGCTGCAAGGCAGCCTTTCGGGCAAGCCGCTCACACAGCTCTTGTTCTTTATGCCCAGGAATATGTACTGTCATCCCGCTTACGCGCTCATGATCCACGTAGAACGTGGCTACTGCGCCAATATGTGCCTTTCCTCCGGTAACGAGAAAAACCTTATCTTCTCCTGCTTCAATCACCTGTAAACGTATGGATTTCAAATCATATGTACTCATACCCATCCACCTATCCTTTTCTATATGTTATATATGGAGGAATTATGGCTGTCATGAGCTAAATCGGCAATGAAACTTCTCACACTGCGCATATTTTATGGAGCTCCCGGGCATACCAAGGAGAACGTCATTTTGGAAAAGGAGGCCGTTATTATGCGCGTACGCCTCATTATGCTAATGGTTATCGTTATTTTTCTCGGAGGATATCATGCTCCAGTTTCATCGCGGGATGTTTCAAGCCCGCCAAGTGAATCCGTATCAGGTTCGGATTCTGCGGAAGAAGAACAACTGACATTGGGACAATTACGTCAAAAATATGCCGATACGTTCAAAACCAATGGTCCTTCAACCAAGAAGGTTGCACTGACTTTTGATGATGTACCTGATCCACGATTTACTCCACAAGTGCTGGATGTATTGAAGAAATACAATGTCAGAGCTACATTCTTTATCGTGGGTAGTCGTGCTGAGAAACATCCGGATCTGGTGAAACGCATCGTTAAGGAAGGGCATATGGTTGGTAATCACAGCTACAATCATCCTGAATTCAGTAAGCTGTCGATGAATGCCTTTCGCAAACAAATTTTACATACCGGGGATATTATTCGACGTTTGGCAGGATATACGCCCAAGATGATTCGGCCGCCTTATGGAGACATTAATGAAGAACAGCTGAGATGGGCTGCCAAACAACACTATAGCATTGTGAACTGGAACGTAGACTCCCTGGACTGGAAAGGCCTTTCAAAGGAACAGGTGAAAGATAACATCCTCTCTGCCGTGAAACCTGGCTCCATCGTTCTGCAACATGCTGGAGGCGGTGTAGGATCAAACCTGAACGGCACGATTGAGGCTTTGCCTGAAATCATTGAGGAATTGCGTAATCGGGGATATGAACTGGTCACCTTGGACGAAATGTTGGGATTGCCAAAGGCCAAAGATTAAGATGAACGTGATAGAAAATAAATTAGAATATTAAAAGGGTGCTGTTCAATCGCGAATTAGCGACTGGCAGACACCCTGTTTGAATTCATTTAAAATGTTATTTTCTCTCTACTTCAGAATGTACAGCTCGATATCCTGAAATCCAAATGAGCTTACAGACTGTTTGCTACCGGGGATAAAGATATCAATCCGGTGACCTTTGATTGCACCACCCACATCCCGCGCTGTGGCTACAAAAGCCTGTTTTGGCAATCCTGGATGGCTATGACCAGTTACCAGTACTTTGGTTCCGAGTGGAATTACACTTGGATCAACTGCAATCGTGCCCAGTTCAAGGTCATTTCCGAAATAATCGACTGCACCCCATCCTCCATTTTCAGACGGATCTGCAGAGTATGCCGTTGCTTTCACGTTAACGGCTTTGCTGTAATCGAATGTTTTACCCCAGGCTTGAACCACTTTGTTATCTGCGTTAACGTCCAAACTTGCTGTGGTAACTGTTTTGGCTGGGGTCTTGCTCTCCGTTGCCGCAGCGGCTGCAACATTGTTTGCCTTACCGGGAATCGTAATTTTCAAACCACCATAAATGTTGTAAGCCGAAATGTCGTTGTTTGCTTTAACCAACGTGTTGAGTGCTACTCCATATTGTTTTGATAAGGTGTAGAAGGTATCCCCTTCTTTGGCCACATGAACTGAATCGGCGTGAGCCGGAACGGCTTGAATGAGCATTGCTGTTGTCATTAATGCTACTGCTGTTTTGGCTATACGTTTCTTGTTAATCATGGTCTTCCTCCCTCATTGTGCCTGCGAAGTTAGTTGTCGGATTCGGATGAGGAGCCCACCCTATAGGTTATTCGTTACATTTGAAACGTTATGTACCCAATTCACCCCAAGCAGTGTGCTGTAGATCTTCCCCCTGCACAATCTGCATCGTTACATCCCCCACACTCCCTGTCCGGAAGTTTCGGCAGAGTTCAATATATCACAATTTTGTAACCTGAACTTGTAGTAATTCTTACCAAATGGTTTTTAGCATGTCATCAACTGTAAGAATACTGGATAATTCAGAAAAGTTGGCGAACCGACTTCTTTATATTTGGTAACAGAAAAGTTACTTTTCCGAATCCACACGTGATTATTATCCATAAAAAAATAGCGTTACCGACTCGAAGTCAGTAACGCTATTTGATCACATCGTTTAGAGTACTTTCGCAAGAAAATCACGTGTACGTGAATTTTTGGGTGCTCCAAACACCTCATCAGGTGTTCCCTCTTCCACAATAACCCCGCCATCCATGAACAGGATTCGGTCTCCCACTTCACGTGCAAAACCCATCTCATGTGTTACGATGACCATCGTCATTCCGCCTTCTGCAAGACGTTTCATGACATCCAGCACTTCACCGACCATCTCAGGGTCCAGTGCCGACGTAGGCTCGTCAAACAGCATCACATGCGGCTGCATGGCCAATGCTCTAGCAATGGCGATCCGCTGTTTCTGTCCACCAGACAGCTGATTCGGGAATGTATCTTTTTTATCGTACAAACCCACGGTGTTAAGCAGATCAGAGGCAATTTTCTCCGCTTCCTGAGTGGATTGTTTCTTCACTTTAATCGGAGCAATCGTGATGTTTTGCTGTACCGTTTTGTGTGGGAACAGGTTGAAGTGCTGGAACACCATGCCCATTTTCTCACGAGTTGCGTTAATGTTATGCTTGGGGTCCGTGATTGACACGCCTTCAAAATCAATCTCTCCTGAGGTAGGCTGTTCCAGCAGATTCAGACAACGCAAGAAAGTACTTTTACCTGAACCGGAAGGACCGATGACCACGACAACCTCACCTTTGCCAATCGTCACGTTTATGCCCCTAAGCACATCGTTATTTCCATAAGATTTGTGTAATTGTCTAACGTCTATCACTTGCACTCAACTTCCTTTCCAGTCGTCCCAGCAGCTTGGACAAAATGAACGTCATTACAAAGTAGATGGCTGCTGCAATTAGAAACGGACTCAACCCTTGGAACGTAATGTTCTTGACCACGCTAGCCTGATACATAATGTCCACCATACCGATAACGGAGATAATGGAGGATTCTTTGATGATAGTTATGAATTCATTACCGATCGCTGGTAATACAGCTTTGAAGGCTTGTGGCAATATGATATAACGCATCGCGGCGCCTCTTCCCATACCTAATGAACGCGCTGCCTCCAACTGACCACGATCCACACCTTGGACACCTGCACGGAAAATCTCCGCCAGATAGGCACCACTATTGATTGAAAGTGTAATGATACCTGCCTGAAGTGCAGTGAAGTTAATGCCAAAGCTCAGGGAAAAACCATAGTAAATAATCATCAACTGTACCAACATCGGTGTGCCACGGATCACTTCAACGTAAGCCGTACCAATCCAGCGCAAGATTGCAACGTCATGCAAACGGAACAAACAGATGATCAATCCAATAATTACCCCGAAGATAACCCCAAGTGCAGACAACAGAAGTGTGTATCCTACACCTGTAGCATAGAAACTTTTGTACTCCCAGAATACTTGGAAAATATTTTGTGATTTGTTCGCTTTATCCGCCATCAAGAGGCTGGCGTCCGTCACCATCTGATTGATTTTATCTTCGCTTTTCAGTCGCTCCAGTGTTCCATTTACTGCAGCTAGCAGCTCGGTATTACCTTTACGAATCCCGATTGCCGCTTCTGCTTGCTCTTCGTCCGGAACAGCAGCAGCAAGTCCAATGATATCGTCCAGATAACCTGCAGCAACGGTATCTTCAACGATTGCCGCATCAATGCGTTTTGTTTGCAGTTGAAGCACGATATCCGAGATTTTATCCAGCGCAGTAAGCTTCGCTCCTGGAATACTCTGTCCGATCGTTTCCTGAATGGAGCCTTTCTGAACGCCAATCTTCGCATTTTCAAGTTCTGCCATAGTTGGATATTTGTCTTTATCCACATTGCGAACCATAATCACTTGTTTTGATTTATAATAGGTGTCGGAAAAATCGATACTTTTCTTCCGCTCATCCGTCGGCGTCATACCTGAAATCACCAGATCAACACGCCCGCTCTGCAATGAAGGCAGGAGACCGTCGAAGCCCATATCCTCAATCACAAGCTCAGCGCCAAGATCTTTGGCAATCTCTTTGGCGATCTCAATATCGAAGCCGACGATTTCATCTTTGCCATTAATCACTTTATGGAATTCGTATGGTGCAAAATCGGCACTTGTACCGAGCACCAGCTTTTTACTGTTTGAATTATCTGTAGTTCCACTTGCAAGTGCCACAGGAACGGCAGTCGTCAGCAGAATAACAAAGGTCAACAGCATCATGGTGTAACGACTTATTAATTTCAACCTTTTTCTCTCCCCTTACAATACTTTGTATGCTTCTCATGTTGATGACTGAGTCATTATAAAGTACAATGCATGATTATGCAATGCATTTTGACAATACAAATCTTGACTTGTTTCTGAAAAAATAAAGCAAACATGATATAATCAATGAATTATTTTCATTTTTGCATAAGGAGTTTACTAATGACAGCTAACAAATCACAAATTCTGACGGTTATTGATCAATATGCTTCCCGTTTTAAAGCCATTTCATCATATATCGGTGCCAACCCCGAACTGGGAAATGAAGAGTTCCTTGCTTCTGCTCGTCTAAAAGAAGAACTTGTCTATCACGGGTTCACTGTAGAGGCTCCTATCCTTGGACTAGACACAGCTTTTATTGGAACCTATTCAGCCGCTAAACCCGGCCCTACCATTGCGTTATTGTGTGAATATGACGCGTTGCCGGAGATCGGTCACGCTTGTGGTCACCATCTGATCTGTATGATGAGTCTTGGAGCTGCAGTTGGGCTGAAATCCATTCTGGATGAAGTAGGTGGAACGATTAAAGTGTTTGGCACCCCCGCTGAAGAGACACGTGGTGCCAAAGTACCGATGGCGGAAGCAGGTTTGTTCGATGACTGTGACGTCGCTCTCATGGCGCATCCATATTATGCCTACGAAAAGTCAGGCAGCTCGCTGGCTATTGATGCTGTGCAATTTGAATTCCATGGCCGATCTTCACATGCCGCTGCAAGTCCGCACGAAGGTATTAATGCACTTGATGCTGTCATTCAAACGTTCAACGGGATTAATGCATTCCGTCAACAAGTGAAAAGCACCGTTCGGATTCATGGTGTGATCAACAACGGAGGTCAGGCAGCAAATATCATTCCTGACTATGCTTCTGCGCAATTTTATGTACGGGCAGCAACTCGTAAAGAACTGAATATCCTCACAGAACGTGTGATTCAGATCGCTGAAGGTTCTGCTCTCCAGACAGGATGCAAGCTGGTGACATCCAACTATGAAACGTCCTATGACGAGATGGTTACCAATGAAGCATTCTCAGCTGCGTTTAGTCAAAATCTGATGGAACTTGGGATCCCGCAAGAAGAGATTGTGAGTGGTAATGATCACGGCTCTATGGACATCGGTAACGTTTCCCTGAAATGTCCTGCAATTCATCCCTACATTCGTGTTGTAGACGAGGTGCATACACTGCACTCCATAGCCTTCCGTGACCTTGCACTTCAGGAGCGTGCGCTGGATGGCATGATTCTGGGAGCCAAGGCACTTGCAACAACAGCCTATGACGTACTGAGCCAGCCAGAGCTGCTTCAAACCATCCGCACGGAGTTCGAGCAAGCTATTCGCTAAAATTCACTTTCAACATGTTATATAGGGGTGCCCTGAACAATCTTGAATTCCAAGCTGTTTAGGGCACCCTTTTTTCTAAATTAGCTGTAAGTATATTCAGCACAAAGCTGGAAATGCTGTGAAAGAAACCTTTGAAAACGATGAAAATAATACATTTTATTACAGTAAATGTGATTCGTTTGCTGACTAACTTGGTTAATTATAACTATAAGTGCGTGTTCAAAAGACCGGTTTTCAGTACCGAGAAGATGGGATGAAGCGGTCTTTTGAACAACCTCTATAACTTATCCTATATTCAGGAGGTGCTGTCATGCTGCTCGAAGCCATGTATCATGTTCCTCGTGACAAATGGGCTTATGCCTATAATTCGTCTACCATACATCTGCGCGTACGAACCAAACGTAATGATGTGCAATACGTGACTGCACTGACCGGAGATAAGTACGATTGGAATGGAACGTACAAGGAAATTCAATTGGAGAAGGCTGCTTCAGACAATATGTTTGATTATTGGGAGGCTGCCGTCAAGCCACAATTCAAACGTCTCACTTATATATTTCGGATAACTGCGGGTTCAGAAGATGTTTTTCTAGCGGATAATGGAATTCATTATGAGACCCCCTATCCAACGGGAGGATATTATGAGTTCTCGTATATACATGAAATTGATGTGTTTAAGGTGCCCGAGTGGGCCAAAGAAGCCGTCTTTTATCAGATCATGACGGAACGGTTTGCTAATGGAGATCCCAAGCTGAATCCAAAAGAAACCCATGACTGGGGTGGCAAACCTGAGTTGGACAATTATTTTGGTGGAGATTTGCAAGGTGTGCTGGATCATCTGTATGACTTAACTGAACTTGGAGTGAACGCCATTTACTTTACCCCGTTATTCCAGGCCAATTCCTATCACAAATACGACACGATTGATTATAAAAAAGTCGACCCCCATTTCGGTGATAATGCCCTGCTTAAACAATTGACAGAAGAATGTCATCGCCTGGGTATACGTGTCATGCTTGACGCGGTGTTTAACCATTGCAGCGAAGACTTCCCTCCTTTTCAAAACGTTCTCCAGAATGGAAAAAACTCTAAGTATGCCGATTGGTTCCACATCAATGAGTATCCGGTTCAGATCAAGGACGGTATACCAACCTACGATACATTTGGTTTCTATGGCAACATGCCCAAGTTCAATACAGCCAACCCTGAGGTTAAGGCATATCTACTTGATGTAGCTGAGTACTGGATCAAGGAAATTAAGCTGGATGGGTGGCGTCTGGATGTAGCAAATGAGGTGGACAACCATTTCTGGCGTGATTTTCGCAAGGTTGTTAAGGCAGCGAACCCTGAAGCCTATATTGTTGGTGAAGTATGGAGCGACTCCTTGACCTGGCTTATGGGAGATCAATTCGATTCCGTCATGAATTATCCATTTGCCGACAAAGTGCTTCAGTTCTTCTGTGGTTCAATGGACGGTTATAACTTTGCCAACGAGATGGGTTCACTTATTATGCGCTATCCGCAGCAAACCAACGAAGTGATCTTTAATATGCTGTGCAGCCATGATACTCCTCGCCTGCTCACCCGGTTAGGAGAAGACAAACGCCGATTAAAGTTGTCGGTTGTATTTCTTTTCACCTATATCGGTACACCTTGTATCTTCTACGGCGACGAAGTTGGGATTAGTGGTGATGCTGACCCGGATTGTCGAAAATGTATGGAATGGGACCCTGCCAAGCAAGACAGAGAACTGTATGATTTCTATCGTCTGATGATTGATTTACGCAAAAGCAATGAAGCCCTGCGCAAAGGACGCTTCCGATTCCTCAAGGCGGATCACAATGATCCCTGTATCGTGTACGAGCGTGTGGATGACAACCTTCACTTTACCGTATGGATGAACAATACACCTCAAGATCGAACGCTTTCTCATCCCATGGAAACAAAAGACTGGAAAGATGCATTAACTGAAGAGCCTGTGTTTCCAGCCGATGGAATGATGAACATTAAGCTTGACCCCTATGGGTATCGCATTTTGTACAGACAGCTTGATCCGGCAACTATCCAACACAACTGAGGTTTAAATTCTAAACAGTCATATAAAAGAAAAGAAAAACACTTCCACCGTCTCAGATGATACTTCATTCTGAACTTTTGGAAGTGTTTTTCTTTATTTGATTAAAAAAAGCCACAGCATGATATGCTGTGACTTATTCATGATTGCATCAGTTTACAGGGTCAAGTGTGATCCGACGATAAATGTCCATATATTCTTCAGCTGAGACGTTCCAACTGTATTCTCCGCCCATTGCATTTTTCACAATTTTCTTCCAATGTTCTGGCTGTTTGTAGATCTCCTCAGCACGCCGAATGGTACTCATCATGTCATGAGCGTTAAAGCTTGTGAATGAGAAACCATTACCTTCTCCAGTAAACTCATTGTATGCCTGCACAGTGTCGTTCAGACCGCCTGTTTCCCTTACGAGAGGCACACTCCCGTACCGCAGAGCCAGTAGCTGACTAATACCACATGGTTCGAACCTCGATGGCATCAGGAAGATATCACTGCCTGCATAGAAACGGCGGGATAACCCATCGTTAAACGTGATCTGTGCAGACATTTTGAGCGGATAACGATTCGCGGCTTCACGGAACCAGTGTTCATACATAGGCTCTCCTGTTCCCAATACCGCGAATTGAATGTCATCATAGTACAGCAATTCATCAAGGATACGGCAGACCAGATCAAGCCCCTTAGAGTCGACGAGTCTTGTCACCATCACCATGAGTGGTACATCAGGACGAACAGGCAATCCAAGTTCCTTTTGCAGTTCAATTTTGTTCTCCGTTTTCTTGGACAGACTTGTTCTGTATTTCACTGGAATTTTGGTGTCCGTTGCCGGGTTGTAACTCTTGGTATCAATCCCGTTCACAATCCCGCTGAAACGATCTCCAAGTGAACTGAGCAGTCCGTCCAGGCCGTATCCATAATAAGACGTTTGCACTTCCTGTGCGTATGTTGGGCTTACGGTTGTCACATGGTCAGCGTACACAATTCCTGCTTTCAAGAAATTGACGTTACCGTAATATTCGGCTCCATCCACGGTGAAATATCGATCGTCCAGCTCAAGGATATCACTGAATAACTCATGCGGGAATACCCCTTGGTACAACAAGTTATGTATGGTGAATACCGTACGAATATCACTGTAGAATGAATCATGTCTGTAATGGGCTTCAAGCACCAAAGGAATCATTCCTGCATGCCAGTCATGACTGTGCAACACGTCAGGCTTGAATTCAATCTGTGGCAACACTTCGAGAACTGCACGGTTGAAAAAGGCGAAACGTTCGCCATCATCCATATAACCGTACACTCCATCACGCCCAAAATAATACTCATTATCCACAAAATATACTGGAATCCCATCATGAACAAGCATTTCTATCCCACAATAGGGTCTGCGCCAGCCAAGAGGCACATCCGTTGTAATTACGGGCTGTAACGCGTCTTTATACTCATCGGGAATACCCTTGTACTTAGGCATAATCACCCGCACATCTGCCCCGCTCTTCTTCAAAGCAAACGGGAGAGCACCGATTACGTCAGCAAGGCCTCCTGTTTTGATAAATGGATGTACTTCAGCAGCAGCAAATAGAATATTCATGCCTTTGTCCTCCTCTTCGGTTTGAGCGTGTTGCTTTCCTTTTTATTCTTCGTTTTTGAACTGACGGAAGTTATACTCGCAGGTGATTCATCCGTTTTCCGACGTGTGTTCTTTTTTAGAATCACGATGCTAAGCGGAGGTAATACCAATTCGAGACTATGCGGATGCCCATGAAAAGGAATCTTTTCGGTAGGCAGTTGCATATCATTAGTAATGCCTGAACCGCCGTACACGGAATGGTCACTGTTCAGAACTTCGGTATACATACCGGGACGCATGACACCAATCCGGTAACGCTCCCGCTTGACCGGCTGAAAGTTAATGAGCACAAGGAGTGTATCCGCAGGTTTTTTTCCTTTGCGTACGTATGAAATGACACTCTGGTCCTGATCGTCCGGAGTGATCCATTCATAACCGTCCAAGGAATGATCAAGCTCCCACAAAGCTTTTTCACTCAAGTACAGGTTAGACAGCTCACGCTCAAACTTATGCAAATTGCGGTGACTGTCATAATCCAGCAAGAACCAATCCAGTTGATCCTCATCTTTCCATTCGATGAACTGGCCAAAGTCTCCACCCATAAACAACAGCTTTTTCCCTGGGAAAGTCATAAAATAGCCCAGAAAAGCACGCATGCCGGCAAATTTCTGCTCATAGGTTCCTGGCATCTTGTCGAGGAGCGACTTTTTGCCATGAACAACCTCGTCATGTGACAGAGGTAGCACATAATTTTCAGCAAAGGAGTATACGACCGGGAAAGTCAGCAAATGATGTTTGGAAGGACGCTCATGAAAATCAGATTCCATGTAATCAAGCGTATCGTTCATCCAGCCCATGTTCCATTTGTAGTTGAAACCCAGACCACCTTCATCTACAGGTAAAGTTACCATAGGCCATGCACTGGATTCTTCAGCCATCATCAATGCATAAGGGAAATACTTGAACACCGTCTCATTCAGCTGCTGCAAAAAGGCTACAGCTTCCTTGTTCTCCAGACCACCTTCATCATTGGTACGATATTGTCCTGGCTGCTTCTCAAAATCAAGCCGTAGCATACTCGTAACCGCATCAACACGGAGTCCGTCAAAATGATACATCTCCATCCAATATAATGCATTGGAGATCAGAAATGAACGAATCTCAGGTTTCGAGTAGTCAAAGCTAAGTGTGCCCCAGCCCGGCTTCTCTGCTAACATCGGATCTGCATACTCATACAAAGGCGTACCATCAAACATACGCAACCCATGAGCGTCTTTGGCAAAATGTGCAGGTACCCAATCCAGCAATACGCCAATCCCGGCCTGATGTAGTGTATCCACTAGATACATCAGATCTTTTGGATGCCCATAACGACTGGTTGGCGCATAAAACCCTGTGTTTTGGTAGCCCCACGAAAGGTCATATGGATGCTCACTGAGGGGCATCATTTCAACATGTGTATATTTCATTTCTAATAAGTAAGGAACAAGCAAATCAGCCATCTCGCGATAACTATAGAGGCTTCCGTCTTCTTTACGCTTCCAGGTTCCCATGTGCATTTCGTAAATATGTAGAGGTTTGTTATACATGGCACGTTGTTTGCGTCTCCAGGCTCCATCATTCCATTTGTACCCTTCGATTGAACTGGTGACAGAGGCTGTCTGAGGTCGAACCTCTGCTTGAAACGCATATGGGTCCGCTTTGAGCAATTCTGTTCCATCTTCCGTTAATATACGGAACTTGTATAAAGTTCCTTCGCTAATTTCCGGAAAAAAACGACTCCAAAATCCTGATTCGGGTATCTTATATAAAGGTTCCTTTTCGCCTTTCCATTCATTGCGGTCCATAGCCAGTCCTACTTCTAAGGCGTTTGGTGCCCACACGGTAAAGCGATACCCCTGAAGGCCATCGCAAGTCTCAGGTTGCGCGCCCAACATTCGATAACTGTGATGAAGGTTACCTTCATGAAATAAATAAATATGCTCCGGCAATATGTCCGGGTGTGCTAACGGTTGAATGGCCAAGAGATCACCTTCTTCTCAAGAAAATAGATATAACAGTAACCATTACCCCATTCTAGCCAAGTTGAAAAGAAAAATGCGGTGAATTAGAAAATGTTGTTCATTTTCAGAATTTTTACAGTAACAATCGTTTCATCTGCTCTACTTTGCGTTAATGATGTACTACAATGCACAATATTTTGGGAGGGAAACGATTATGTTTAATAAAGATTGCATCGCTATGCTGTTGGCGGGAGGAGAAGGGAAGCGATTAGCCCCTTTAACCTCGAGTATCGCAAAACCCGCTGTACCGTTTGGCGGGCACTACCGGATCATCGATTTTCCTCTCAGTAACTGCGTAAACTCAGGGATCGATACTGTAGGAGTATTGACGCAGTACCAAGCGGAATCTTTACACGATCACATCGGTGGAGGAGAACCATGGGGACATGGTAACTCAAGTGAGGCAGGAATCTCCTTGCTTCCATCTTATCATACAGGAAATGACGAATACTTGGGAACGGCGGATGCTATTTATAAAAATATCGACTATATCGACCAACAAAACCCCGAAAATGTTCTAATTTTGTCGGGTGACCATATTTATCATATGAATTATCGCGATATGTTGGAGGCTCATCAAGCCAATAATGCCGCAGCAACGATTTCAGTTATGGAAGTTCCATGGGATGAAGCACATCGCTTTGGAATTATGGCTGCCGATGCTGATTTGCGTGTAACCGAGTTTGCCGAGAAACCGGCTGAACCAAAAAGTAATCTGGCTTCAATGGGCATTTACATGTTCAAATGGGATTATCTGAAACGCCATCTCTTGCAAGATGCGGCTAACCCTGAATCCAGCCATGACTTCGGTAAAGATGTTATTCCTCAAATGTTGAACGAAAATAATCCCCTCTTTGTCTATAACTTTAATGGTTATTGGAAAGACGTAGGTACGGTTAAGAGCCTATGGGATGCACATATGGATCTGTTACACAACGAGGAAGACTGGAGTCTGCAAAAAGAAAACTGGCCGATGTTTACTCGCGACTGGCGCACCAAACCAAGTGCTTACAAAGCAAGACATACAAAGATCGAACATGTTACTTCCATGATTCACGACTCTTGTGCAATCGAAGGTCGTTCAGAACGTTCCGTTATCTTCTGCGGCGCAGAAGTGGGTAAAGGCTCTGAAGTTAAAGACAGTGTCGTTATGCCTAACGCACGCATAGGCCGTGGGGTTCACATCGAACGTGCCATCATCGGTGAAGGTGCAATAATCAAGGACGGTGCAATCGTTAAAGGTACGGCGGATGAAATTGTGGTCGTTGGACCTAACGAGATCGTCTCTGCCAAACCGGCTGTCCGTACGCAACCTGTTCGTATGTTGAAAGAAGTATATGAGAAAAGTGGGCGCCTGCGCGCTGGTGAACTTTCTTCATAATGAAGTAAACATAAGATGAAAAAGGCGAGCCTCAGATGGCTCGCCTTTTTTTGGTGTTGATATGGATATTATAAAGCGTACATGCTCGATCATCAGATAGAAAAATCTCTTATCTTTTGAAACCTTAAGACTTTTCTAGATCTGATTTTGTATCGCTAGCATCACTAGCTGTTCGCTCATCTGTGACTTCAGCATCACCAGACGCGGTTACAGATTCTTCTGGACCCATCTCCTCAGCCACAGCCGGTAACGTAACCGTAACGGTTGTACCAGATCCAAGTTCACTCTGCATCGTGATCGTTCCCTCATGCAGTTCTACCAGTTCTTGCGTAATCGCAAGACCCAGTCCCGTTCCCCCATTTTGATGATTCACCTGGAAGAAGCGGTCCCGTACTTTGATTAGGTGTTCTTCACTAATTCCGATACCGGTGTCCTGAACAGCTGCAATGATCTGACCATTCTCCTCTTTGACCGACAAGAAGATCCAGGAATTCTCATGTGAAAATTTGATCGCATTATCCACAACATTCAGGAAGACTTGTTTCAGTCTGTTACCGTCTCCATGGACATTATAAGCACGAGTCTCGTCCGTTTCCAACTTGAGATGGACCTGTTTTTGTTCCGCTTTGGCCCAGACATTCAACATCGTTTCCTGTACAATTTCACGAATGTTGACGGTTCCTTTGACCAGCTTCATCTGATTCTGCTGCAATTTGGAGAAATCCAGCATCTCTTCAACAAGTCCAATCAGTCGTTCGGTTTCCTTGGAGATAATACCCATACCGATACGGGTTTCTTCCGGATCATAACCGCCTGAATCGAGTGTCTCACTCCAGCCCTTAATACTGGTCAAAGGTGTTCTTAATTCATGTGAGATCGAAGAGATAAAATCATCCTTGATCTGATTACTCCGCACAATCTCATGTGCCATGAAGTTAAGTGTTGATGCCAATTCGCCCAGTTCGTGCTTATAATTCCCCTTAACCCTTACATCCAGCCGTCCTCTAGCCATTTGGGCAGATACTGCGGTGATGTTGTTAATTGGACGTACAATGGAATTTGCCATACCAATACTGATGATCAACACTATAGCAAGCACGCCAACACCGACGGCAGCGGCGAGTAGTCCCATATTCAACAGCTTTGAATTCACATCTTCAAGTGATGTCAGATATCGAATAACATAAGTATTTTCGCCGCCCAGATCAAACTTGTGTGAAACGGCCATGACGGATTCTCCAGTACCTGGTTGTCTTCCAATCCAGCGTCCCATATCCCCATTCAGAGCCTGCATAATATCACTGGTTTGGAGCACAGCACGGTCAGATTCAAAAGCAGTCGAACTCGCCAATACGCGCCCGTTCAGATCCAAAATTTCCAATTCAGTATTGGACAATGCCAAGTTCACAAGGAGTCTAGACAGATTATTGCCATCCTCCGTAGTATTCTCACGAGCGATCGGCTCGAAAAAGTCCTTTGAATTAGAAATGTGGGTACTAATCGTATTGTAGATACTCTCATAATAATACCTTTGAACTGCCAACATAAATACGAATTCGACCAACAGCAGAGCGAGAAAAACTACAAAGAAATAATGTAGTACGATCTGCCGTGTAATGCCTTTTTTAATCATTGCTCCCGGCCCTTCCATTTGTACCCGTGACCCCATACAGTCTGCAGGTATTCGGGCTCGGAAGGATTGTTCTCAATTTTTTGACGCAGACGACGAATGTTGACATCCACAATTTTTGGATCACCCATGTACTCTTTGCCCCATACGTGATCTAACAACACATCGCGGCTGAGCGGTGTATTTTCTTTTTCCAGGAAAAACTGAATCAAGGAAAACTCCGTTGGAGTCAACTCAATGGCTTCATTCTGTTTTTTGAATTGCTTCGAGATCAGGTCCAGTGAGAATGGCCCGGACTGGAACGTAACCTTTGCCGCAGTTTCCCGATGCACGTTCACTCGACGCAATAAAGACTGAATACGTGCAATCAACTCTGTTGGGCTGAAAGGCTTGCTGACGTGATCATCTGCACCAACGGAGAGTGCGTACACTTTATCCTGTTCCTGAACTTTCGCGGTCAAAAAGATGATGCCCAGACGTTCATTGGTTTCACGGATCCGTCGACACACCTCAAATCCATCAATACCTGGTACCATAACATCCAGCAGAGCCAGATCAATATCCGGTACTGTCTGCAGTATGCGAAGCGCTTCATGACCGTCACCCGCTTCAAGCACTTCGAATCCGTTTCTCTTTAAATTAATCACTATAAAACTGCGGATGGATTCTTCATCCTCAAGAATAAGTACTTTACTCATTAAGTTCTCCCTTTCTATTCAGCTGAGAAGTATTGCTCAGTGCATCTTTACCCGCCTCTGATTGTGCTACCCGTGAAGCAATAACCCGATCTTTGGTACGCGTAATTTCCTTCCAGCTTTTACCCTTCTCCTGTTCCCACTTGGAAAGGGTGAAATATTTGATCTCTGCTACGGTTTCGTCCGTATCAATCATTTTAAATCGAATATATTTTTCCTTCTCCGATTTGGTGTCAATAGTGATCTTACCGTACCACTCTGGCTTGAGATTTAGATGGAATAAATCAGCATCATCTCGGAATTGGAATGAGACAAATTTCTTGCTATCTTTGCCATCCCACTGATAATAGGTGTAAAACCACAACCGAGAGTCAAATACGTAATGCTCCCAACCTTTTGGAGTCTCTTTGAGCCCAAACTCAATAATACCATCATTATCAACATCACCGCTTAAAATTTTGTCATCTCTATACGTTTGATCCGGTGATTTGAAAGCATTGACTAACTTGTTATCTTTAACATACATAATTTGCGAGAAGGAACTCCGATCATCCAGCTCGGCATCCAGTACAATGCCCATCTGTCCTTTGGCAATCTCTCCGCCCAGAGCATTATAAACTTCTTTAACGGTATAATCGGTCTGCACCCGATCAACTTCCTTGAAGCTGCCATCTTCGTACTGGTATAACGCAATCGTTGCAAAACCGCTGTTGTTCAGCGAAATGATAACAAAATCACTTTTACCATCTCCGCTCAAATCCAGCGTGTTCCCCTGCGCATCATCAATGATATATTGATTATACGGAACTCCACCCAAGACCTGCTCCAGTGCCCCGCCCTTGTAGGAATATGCAGTCAGGGCTTTCTGCTCCTGCAGGCTTACACCAAGAATAATATCCGGATTTCCGTCATTCGTAATATCCAATACTTTAAAGGATTGCAACTCATTTCCCGGCACATCAAATGTAAGTTTTTTAACCCATGTGCCTCCCTGCTCTTCCAAAATCATGCCATGGATTCGCACATTCTCATTTGGTGTCTCATAAAAAACAATCGCTTCCCGAGTTCCATCCCCATTCAGGTCTTCCACCCGAATCATGCTGGTATTATTCATATCCTTGGGACGAATCAATGTACTCTCTGGCGGCAGTTTAACCTGAACCACGTTGTACAGTTTCTCCTTATCGGTGGACATCATTGGTTTTCTCATCAAACCCTTGGGGTCACTTATGACTGTGCATCCGCTTAGAACAGAACCAAGCATAATTGCCATAGTTCCTGCTGCTACAAAGCGTCCCCACCGTGAATTAAACAATCTCATCACTCTTTTCAATAGTTTAAATCTGGTTTTTTTCTTGCTGTGTCAGTCTTCGTCCACGAATATCAAAAGCAATCTTGCCTTCTGCCAATCCCCAGATCCGTGTGGCATGTTTCTCAGCAAGTTCAATAGGCAGTACTGCAATGACTGTTGCACGTTCTTCTTCACATAATTTGCGCAGCGTTTCCAGCACCGAATCTGCTGTGTGAGGGTCAAGACCAATCACTGGTTCATCCGCCAAAACGACTTTGGCACCGTGAGCAAGTGCTCTTGCAATAGCAACACGCTGCTTCTCGCCACCACTGAGCTTCTCTGCTATTTGATGTGCTTTATCAAGTAATCCCAATCCTTCGAGATAATCCATAGCACCCATATAATCATCGGAACGTACCATACCGGTTACCATTCTCCATACAGGAGTCTGACCTGATCGTCCGATTAATACATTTTTAAGAGCCGTACGTCTAGGAAATAATTCTGGATTTTGTTCCAAGTATGCCCATTCCCGTTTGATTTTCCGTTTTCCGGACCAGCCTTCTTTCAAAATCTCGGCGCCATCCACCGTAAACCGGCCGGAATCCCATTTTTCCATCATGGCCAAACATTTAAGCAACATGCTTTTACCGCTACCGCTTGAGCCAACTACAGCTATCATTTCACCCTGTTGCATATCAAATCGAATATCCCGCAGAACGGGAACGCGGTCCACGCCAACGGATTTACTCAAGTTCTCTACTCTGATCATCGCGATGTCTCCTCTTGTCCATGTTTTTCCCTACCACTAGTGTACTCGGAAATGGACATCAATTTCCATGCGAACACCAGCTTCTATTTTAACACAGATTCGAGCTCAGGTTTACGACGAAATAATATACCTGCCACGCCGAAAAGAAGGTACATGATTCCGAGCAAGGTGAACATGCTTCCGGGTGAAATCCAGTTGATCATCTGACCACCCAGATTCGGTCCAATAATACTTCCAATCGTGAAATGAAAAGACGCCACAACGTTGGCTGCAGGCAGCAACACTTTAGGCAGAATATCTGCGGCATAGGCCAGGCCCAGTGAGAAAAAGGAGCCGACCAGGCCGCCTGCGATTGTTAACAATACAAGCGTCCACCAGAAATGCGTACCTGCCACTGGAACCAGCATGAAGATGATTCCCCCGCTGATGCCCGCAAACATCAATATCTTCTTCCGCCCATATCGGTCACTCAACATTCCGAGAGGTAATTGAAGGAACAAACCTCCAATCCCGATAAAAGGAAGTAACGACGAAATCTGATTGGTATCGAATCCAATACGTAGCCCATAAACGGGGAAGTTACTATTCATACCCGCTTCCATATATCCGTATAAGAGTGCTGGTAAAAGTGCATACCAGGCCCATGCCAGACTACGACGGAAGCGACGTTCAGGCAGTTGGCCATGCTCTGCTTTTTCCGGTTTTGTATCCGGAAGCTTCATTAATACCAGTATAAGCACTGCTGCTATACAGATGAACAAGACCCAGAAAGGGACAGCATCACCGAAGCCAAGCAGCTTAATTCCCAGCGGTCCAATACTGAAGCCCAGCCCGTAGGACATGCCATATAGTGATATGTAGCGTCCACGCTTTTCAGGTGCAGTAACAAGTAGCACCCAGAGCTGAGCCGCATAATGAAGTGCGCTGTCTCCTATTCCAACGATCAGACGCAATATGAACCATATTTTAATATCTGGTAAATACGGAAATAGTATTAAAGGGACCATGACTAATATCAGGCCACCTACAATCAACTTTTTGAAACCGAATGCACCCAGTAGTCTCTCCGCAACGAGAGTCATGGCAAAAGAGCCAATGTACAACGCGGCGGCGTTTAATCCGTTTAAACCTGGTGAAACCCCTTTTTGCTCCAAAAAAATCGAAAGCACAGGTAGCAAAAGCCCCTGACTTATTCCCGCCACCACAATAACCGTAATCAAAATGAGATAGTTGGCTGTCGAGTGTGATAGTTTGGGACGAGTAATCGATGACACGAATTCATTCCTCCTGCGAGCACACAAAGAAAAATCGCCATCGCTGACGACTTTTGTATGTTATACATATGGTTTTAAACTGCTATTCAAAGATCAGGGCTTTGCCCCGGACTTGAACATTATAGTGGACAACGCCCTGCAAAACAAGCCATAATAGAGGTTGTTCAAAAAGTTCACTTTTGATTACGAATCATGCCTAGTGGCATCATCAGCTTCGAAGATGAATTTCAGCCGAAATGTCCGTTGCTCACGTAGTTTTCCTACGCTCCGCTACTCCATTTCCATCTTCTTGGTACTGAAAACCAGACTTTTTGAACACGCACTAATCGTACTTAAGTCGCTGCGTACATTTAGATGTGACGGGAGGATTCTGCAACAATATGGCTTATCATGTGACAATTGATGTTTCACCGATATATGAAATGCTCAACAGCTTTCTGGTTTATGTCACGAAAAAATGGATTCAGCATCTGGATATTGGTCCTGAATGGATTCTGGAAGTGGAAGGCAAACTAAGTTCCAATGTACGAGCTGCGCTCGCACCTGCTGCCACTTGGCCTTTTGATGATTTTGATGTTTTGTTTGCATGGGCAGCCTATCAAAATGATACATCGGAGAATCGTGATTTCCTGGACATGCTTGCCGGAATGACAGCGGAAGACCTGTTTGCACGTGTTTCTCCTCTTCTGCCGGCTCTTACAATAGAAGAATCTACGCGCATTCGGAACAGTTATGTCCCATTATTGCGACTATGGGATGAACACTACTGTCAGAATATGAGCGAAGATCAGCGTGTGTGGCTGGAAGAAGATGCCGAAGAAAAACGCATTTTGCTTGATAAAATGGGCTCTGAACTGCTTATTGAATATGCTACAGCGGGCGTTCTTGTTGAACCGATGCCTGGACTGAACGAAGTCATCCTCTTCCCAACGGTTCACAATCGTCCTATTAATATGTACTGCTTCTATGAGGGTATGATGATCATGCAGTATCCCGTAGATGCACCTGAAGAGAACGAAGACCAGCCACCAACATGTCTTTTACGTTTCACCCATGCGCTGGCTGATCCCGAAAGACTTCGCCTGCTTCGTTACGTATCGGATGAACCCAAATCCCTCGCTGAGATGTGTGAAGAATTGGGTAAAGACGAAGACACGGTCAAAGACCAGGTTATGGCGCTACGCATCGCAGGTCTGCTACGGACCCATCTGCTCGGAAGTAACCGTAAAGAGAAATACAGTATTCGGCCGGATGGCGTATCTGAATTAAATATGTTCCTGGAATCCTATATTCGCATTTAATTTAGTTGAACCATTGTGGATTTACTGGCTACAAGGAGTGAGTTAGATCATGAAAATAATGAAACAACATATTTTGTTTGACCTTGATGATACACTCGTATATTGCAACAAATACTTCAACCTGATTTTGGGAGAGTTCTTTGAGAATATGCAAGAGTGGTTTGATGGACATTCTCTGACAACACAAGAGATTCGGGAAAAACAGCTGGAGATCGATGTAACCGGAGTGAACAAGCTTGGTTTTGCGAGTCATCATTTCCCGCAATCCCTGATTGATACCTATCGTTATTTCTCCGGCAAGTTCGCCAGATTAACCTCTCCCAGAGAAGAATCTTATCTGAGCAAGTTGGGTATGAGTGTGTACGATCAGGAGGTTGAACCCTACCCTCATATGGTTGAAACGCTTGAGAACCTCAAGGGTGCTGGACACTCCCTCTACTTATATACCGGCGGCGAAACCGTGATTCAGCAGCGCAAGATTGATCAGATGAAACTCTCAGCTTATTTTGATGATCGGATCTATATCCGACAACACAAAAACGTCGAGGCACTGGAAGGCATTCTGTCTAATGGTCCGTTTGATCGTCGTGCAACATGGATGATTGGCAACTCACTACGCACAGATATTATGCCTGCGGTAAAAGCCGGAATTCACAGCATTTATATCAAACAACCGAATGAATGGCAATACAACATCGTAGAACTTCAGCCTAATCCGGAAACGTCGATGTATACCATCACTGCACTGGAAGAGGTACCAAAAGTCATACACGAAAATATACAACAGCAGCAACAGAAAAGGACCCTTGGATAAGGGTCCTTTTGCTGTATGTTAACTGTTAACTAAGATCAAGCATCCTGCTTCTCGCCAGATAATTTGCCTGTTACCACATCTTGCAAAATAATACGTGCTTTCACCGTACTCCCGTCTTTTCGTTTGAACGACAATACTTGTGTACTGCCCTTCTCAATCAGCGATTTTAACATCGTACTGGTGATTTTTTTGCCTGCATACTCTTTCCAGACCACAAATGAACAGCCTTCCTTGAAACGTGAGCATCCATAACCCTTCTTGCCCTCTATAATCTGACCCGAGCAGCCAGGAGAAGGGCAAGGTGCCAGTAACTCTCTCACTCCAGATGAGCTCGCACTTGAGGACGGCGCCTTGGTGGTCGTGCTTTTCCCACTGCCAACTCTCGATGAAGATGCCGAAGTCTGACGGGACGTTTTTACAGTTGAACCGCCACTAGCCGTCTTGGCTGATGTCCTTGTATTGCCTGCCTGGGTTCTGGCTCCCTTGCCTTTCCCCCTGCCTGCCCGTGAATCTTCTCCAAAAGCATCTGCTGGTGCTGGGGCTTGTACACGCACTTTCTCAATGATGGACAAGGTGAATTTCTTAACGTTCTCCATGAACTTGTCCTGACCCGCCTCACCTTTGGAAATCTGATATAACCTTCTTTCCCATTGCCCGGTCATCTCAGGTGAAGTTAACAGATCTACACCCGCGCGACGAATCAACTCAATAGCCGTTCTGCCTTTGAGCGTTAACTGCATTTTCTTCCCTTGCAGCGTAATGTAACCTACGTTTTTGAGGCGTTCAATTGTAGCCGCACGTGTAGCCGGAGTACCCAGGCCACTATCTTTCATCGCGTCTCGCAGCTCTTCATTCTCGATCTGCTTGCCTGCACTCTCCATCGCTTTCAGCAATGTTCCCTCGGTATAACTCTTGGGAGGCTGGGTCGCCTTCTCCTTGAACTCACTCTTCGTGCATTGAACAGGCAATTCAGGTTGCACACTAAAAGCCTTGTCCGTCCACTCTTCAGCTTCCTCTTCCTCATTGCCGTTTTTCTTGGTCTTCTTCTTGCCTGCACCGCCCTGTTCCTGATCTCCAGAACCGAGAACCACTTTCCATCCGAGGGACAACAGCTCTTTGACAGATGTCTTAAACTGATGTTTCTCCACTTCGGTGAGCACGGTATGTTGCTTATACTCTGCCGGAGGATAAAAGTGAGACAAGAAACGTCTGACAATCAAATCATAGATGTTCTGCTCATCCTTGGATAAGGTACCTGGTCGCTTCAAAGTAGGTAGGATCGCATGGTGATCCTCAACCCTGCTCGGATTACATACCCCTTTATTATTCTTATGAACAAGCTCCGGCTTGGCCCCCTGCGCAAGCTCACTATAGGTACCATTTTTAAGCAGGTTTAGTGTTTTTTGCATACCTTCAATATTCTGTTCTGTAACATAGTTGGAGTTTGTCCGCGGATACGAAATTACCTTGTGTTTTTCATACAAGGCCTGTGCGATATCCAGTGTTTTTTTGGCTCCATACCCAAACTTGGCATTGGCTTCACGCTGTAAAAGGGTCAGGTCATACAAACGATACGGATACTCCTTCGTCTGCTTCGCTTCGTATTTGGTAATCTGCCCTGTCTTGCCCTTCACACTGGCTGCAATGGCCTCTGCTGCCTCCGCATCGGTCAACTTATCTCCCTGACGCAGTCCCCGGTACTCAACACCTTCCTGCCGAAACCAGGCGGCTACTTCATAAAAGGTCTGTGACTGGAACGCTTCAATCTCGATTTCACGATCGTAGATTAGCGCGAGTACCGGCGTCTGCACACGGCCTACAGACAACAATGCATTATGGCGGGTTGTAAACGCCCGTGAGGCATTCATCCCGATCAGCCAATCGGCTTCACTTCTGGCGCGAGCAGCATGGGTCAGATTTTCAAATTCAGAGGCATCCTTCAGACCATCAAAACCACGTCTAATGCTCTCTGCCGTCAAATCCGATATCCATAAACGCTTTACAGGCTGACGCAGCTTCAATTGCTGTTGTATGAGGGCGAAAATGTACTGACCTTCTCTCCCTGCATCGCAAGCATTAACGATCGCTGAAGCCCGTTTTGCCAGTTCTCCAATCATTTTAAGCTGATCTTTAGTCCTCGGATTGGGTACAATCTTGAACTGATCGGGTATGATCGGGAGGTCCGCTATATTCCAGCGTTTGTACTTTGTATCATAGGCATCCGGTTCAGCCAGTCCAAGCAAATGCCCTATCGCCCAAGTGATGATGTAATGTTCACCCTCCAGATACGTGCGATTGTTCTTGGCCTTTGGTTCTATGACGGCGGCAATGGTTCGACCCATGTCGGGTTTTTCCGCTATAACCAGTGTCTTCATCCGTCCATCTCTCCTCCTTCACCGTCCGCATGACGGCAAAAAGGGGCATTCCGCCGACGGAAGCCCCTTGCTTCTGAAACTCATTATATCAGATTTTGGATTCGGGAGCACCTTCCCGAAATGAATTATCCTGCTGCCTGTTCCTTTAATACATGCTTTTGTCTGCACTCTTTGCATACTCCTTGGAAATCCAGACGATGATCCGTAACAGCAAAGCCATACTGACGCTCGATTTGTTGTTCCAAACGAAGCAGACCATCTTCCATAATCTCTTCCACTTTACCACATTCTGTACAGATCAAATGATGGTGGTGATGGGAACCGTCTGTACTTCGCAGATCAAAGCGCGCAGCGCCGTCACCAAAGTTAATCTTTTCAACGACCTGAAGGTCACTCAGCAGTTCGAGAGTGCGGTATACGGTAGCCAATCCAATCTCAGGGAACTGCTCCTTAACCAGCAGAAATACTTCCTCTGCGCTAAAATGATCCTTTTCATGTTCAAGCAATACACGTACAGTAACTTCCCGTTGTTGTGTTAACTTATATCCTTTTTCAACCAATTGATTTTTAATGTGAAAGATCTGTTCTGAAATGGACTTGTCCCGGTTACTTGCCATAGCAGGTCGCACCTCCGATTTATATTCATTGAAATTTACTTTTATCGTACGGATTCATGGTTTCAGTTAATCCTTATTTATAATCATTATAATATAATAATAAATCTTTATCACTTAAAAAGCAATGATATTGCTCACACTTACATGAAATATGTAGTCAAATTGGTTAAAATAACAGCAAACAACCCTCGCTGATCGCGAAGGTTGTCATTGATATCTTGTTCTATACTTTACACCAGAACCGAAGCACCCATCAAGTATTTGTCCACTTCACGAGCAGCCTCCCGGCCTTCATTAATTGCCCATACAACCAAACTTTGACCACGACGCATGTCACCTGCTGCAAATACTTTATCCACATTGGTGTTGTATTTGCCGTAACGTGCCTTAACGTTTGTGCGACGATCTGTTGCAAGTCCCAGTTGCTCTACCAACGTTTGTTCCGGTCCATCAAAACCAATGGCAATCATGGCCATCTGAGCCGGGAATACACGCTCTGTACCGGGAATCGGCTGATAAATTTTGCGACCAGTCTCATCCACAATACGCTCGATCTGTACTGTATGCAATTCTTTGAGGTTCCCCTCATCGTCTCCGACAAATTTCGTTGTCATGATGGAGAACTCACGCGGATCTTGACCAAACAACGCTTTGGCTTCCTCTTGCGCATAATCAAGTGTGTATACGTTCGGGAATTGTGGCCAAGGATTATTAATGCGATCACGCTCCATAGGCGCTTGTGTATGCGTACCGAATTGAGTGATCGTACGACAACCATGGCGCAGCGATGTAGCCACACAGTCAGATCCTGTATCACCGCCACCAATGACGATAATATCTTTATCTTTAGCGGACAGATATTGACCATCTTCCAGATTGGAGTCCAGATAACTCTTAATACTGCCATTCAGGAAATCCATTGCGTAATGAACGCCTTTTAAGTCGCTGCCTTCAATATTGAATTCACGCGGCTTCGTTGCACCACCGCACAATACAACAGCGTCATACTCATCCACCAGCTGTTGTGCTGCAATATCTTTACCAATCTCGGTGTTCGTAATGAATTGAATGCCTTCTGCTTCGAGCAGATCAACACGACGTTGAACTACGTTTTTATCCAATTTCATCGTTGGGATACCGTACATCAGCAATCCGCCGACACGGTCCGAACGCTCATATACGGTTACCGAGTGTCCTGCTTTATTCAACTGAGCCGCAGTAGCCAATCCCGCTGGACCTGAGCCTACGACAGCTACACGTTTACCCGTACGTTTTTCAGGAGGTTGGGGAACCACCCATCCTTCTTCGAAACCTTTTTCAATAATAGCTTCTTCAATGGTTTTGATGGTTACAGGCTGACCAATTAAGCCAACTGTACATGATCCTTCGCAAGGAGCTGGACAGACGCGACCTGTAAACTCTGGGAAATTATTCGTTTTGTGAAGGCGCTCAAGTGCTTCTCTCCACAGTCCGCGATATACAAGATTATTCCATTCTGGAATCAGGTTATGCACGGGGCAACCTGACGTGCCACCAATCATATCTATACCTGTATGGCAATACGGGGTACCACAATCCATGCATCGTGCACCTTGTGTTCTGAGCTCTTCTTCAGCCATGTGTTTATGAAACTCTTCCCAATCCTTAATCCGCTCCGCTGGCTCACGATCTGTTGGCAGTTGACGTTTGTATTCCATAAATCCAGTAGGTGTAGACATCTTACGTTTTCCCCCATCCGTTCTTGTCTTAATCCCTTCATGTGCATGGTTCTATATGAAATGGATTACTCATTACTTGAGTTTTTGTCTATTGTATCACAAAATCTTCTCGAAGATATTTCAATTATAGTAGCATTTACTGTGCTGAATATTAAATGGATTATCCGCATAATTATTTGTATTTTATACATCATATCTTTCAAGTCTACCCATGGTCAATACCCTTATTTTGGTGTTAAATGTGATTTTGAACTGCGAAATCTGGTGTGTGTTAAAGAAATAAAAGGTCGAAACGTTAAGTAAATGTCAGATAATTTGTCATCAAATCCAACATATTTTGCTATAAATCGTTCTCAATTCCGAATATCAGACCTGTTTTAGGGCTTCACAACGTTAAAACCCCAAAACTTTTACACTTTTTTACTGTTTAATGCTTGGCCGTATGTATAATATACATAAATACCAATTACTCATGTGATATTAATGTTATATGTATTCGAGTTTAAACAAGTGACTCATTTTTTTTATAAAGAAAAGACGCTGTTCACGAATATTTCGCAATCAGCGCCTCTCATCATACAAATACGACCGAAGTCAGGAATTTCTTATGTCATATTTACCGTTTACGTTCGTAAAATTCGAATGTATACGCATGAACATTTTTTTCATCCTGTTCGCCTTCAATCTGTTCAATCAGTTCCCATTCGGACCAATCCACTTCAGGGAAAAACGTATCTCCCTCAAAATTCTCATGAATTTTGGTCACCACAAGACGATCTGCAAGTGGCAGGAACTCACGATACACTTGGGAACCCCCAATTACGCACAGTTCCTCACCTTTGGTTACACTCAGACCCTCCTCAATCGTATGTACGACTTCAGCCTGTTCCACCTTGTAGTTCAGATCTCTTGTCACTACGATATTACGACGCTGAGGAAGCGGCTTACCGCCAAAAGATTCCCACGTATTACGTCCCATGATAATGGTTTTGTTCAGCGTACGTTGTTTGAAAAAGGCCATATCCTTGGGTAAACGCCATGGAATCGAATTATTTAATCCGATCACACCGTTCTCCCCCATTGCCCATACCAATTCAATACTCAAGGGTAATACACTCCTTCAATCCAAGTCTCTTGTCGAGATTGAACACATAATTAGACTGCAATTGGAGCTTTAATGCCCGGATGATGCTGATAGTTCTCAAACTCAAAATCTTCAAACTTATAATCAAAAATAGAATCCGGCTTACGCTTGATTACCAGCTTAGGTAAAGCATAAGGTTCACGCTCCAGCTGCGTTTTAACCTGATCAACATGGTTAGAGTAGATGTGAACATCCCCTCCAGACCAGATGAAATCACCCACCTCAAGATCACATTGCTGAGCGATCATATGAGTCAAGAGCGCATAACTCGCGATGTTAAACGGCAATCCGAGGAACGTATCCACGGAACGCATCGTAAGCATACATGATAATTTACCCTCTGCAACGTAAAACTGAAACGCAAAATGACAAGGTGGAAGCTTCATATTATTGATCTCAGCCACATTCCATGCGCTGACAAGGTGACGACGTGAATCCGGATTATTTTTGATCGAATCAATGACTGCGGCGATCTGATCAATTTTTTCTCCGTTTGGGGCTTCCCATGTACGCCACTGCGAGCCGTATACCGGACCGAGATCCCCATTTTCGTCCGCCCAGTCGTCCCAGATCTTCACACCGTTTTCTTTCAAATAAGATATATTGGTATCGCCACTCAAAAACCATAACAGTTCATGAATAACCGATTTGAGATGAATTCGTTTGGTTGTTACCAGCGGAAATCCTTCGGAGAGATCATAACGGAGTTGTCTGCCAAATACAGATTGTGTTCCTGTTCCTGTACGGTCTCCTTTATGCACGCCGTTGTTCAGAATATCCTGCAATAAATCGAGATAGTTTTTCATGTTGAAATCCCCTCACTAAAGAATATTTACACTTACCACTCCATGACAGAACAACCTTCCGATCGCTGTTATCCCCAGATTTTTTTAATCTCCTTTTCCAAAGGTAAAATCCGGGGATAAAGGCGAAGCGTATGCTTCCGATGTAGCTTTCCTTCAGAAAGCTTTTAGCTCCGCTTCTTCAGGTTTTTTCCGTCCTCTACGTTCTCGTGTAAAAGGTTAGTTTAACTAAATATATAGACCGCGATTGGCTTGGAGCCACATCATGACTGATCATTACTACAGTGTACCACAAATTGAGTTGTTGGATAAAATCAATTCACTGAAACTTATGAGCGTGTAAATTTTCATCATATCACATACACGAGTATTTTATATTTCTCGACTCTTGCTCAGAAAAAAGAGACGAATAACGCGTTAACGTCATTCGTCTCTTCTGATATACGTATAATGCCGGACGGATCCGAAGCTTAGTTGATCTTAACGGGAGATGATGTGGATCGGGTGACCCATAACCAATTCCGCAGCTTCCATCACGATTTCGCCCAAAGTTGGGTGAGCGTGAATTGTGAGAGCCAGATCTTCCAAAGTAGCGCCCATCTCAATTGCCAAACCAAGCTCAGCAATCAAGTTGGAAGCTTCCAGACCTACGATTTGGCAACCCAATACAAGGCCGCTTTCTTCGTCAGCTACGATTTTCACGAAACCTTCAGCGTGGTTCAAAGATACAGCACGGCCGTTACCCGCATAAGGGAACTTGCCTGCTTTTACTTTGTAACCTTTTTCTTTAGCTTCTTTTTCAGTGTAACCTACGCTGGAACATTCTGGATCTGTGAACACAACAGCTGGCATACATTTGTAGTCAACTACAGATGGTTGTCCTGCGATTGCTTCAGCAGCCACTTTACCTTCATAAGAAGCTTTGTGTGCCAGAGCCAGACCAGATACGATGTCACCGATAGCAAAGATGTGAGGAATGCTGGTACGACCTTGGTGGTCAACTTTGACAAATCCACGCTCGTCAACGTCAACACCAATCATGTCGAGACCCAGTTCTCCATCTGTGTTTGGACGACGTCCAACAGTTACCAGCAGGTAATCTGCAGTTACTTCTTTGGACTCACCATTTACAGAGTACTTAACAGTTACATCTTTATCCGTTTGCTCAGCACTTTCAGCTTTTGCACCCGTTACGATTTCGATGCCTGTTTTCTTCATGTTTTTAGCCACGAGGCTAGTCATGTCTTTATCGAAACCTGGCAGTACTGTATCCAAACCTTCGATGATTGTTACTTTTGCACCGAATTTGGAGTACATTTGACCAAGCTCAGCACCGATATATCCGCCACCGATAACGATCATGCTTTTTGGTACTTCAGGCAAGTTCAGAGCTTCTGTCGAAGACAGAATGCGTCCACCAAATGGGAAAGGTTTCAGTTCGATTGGACGGGAACCTGTTGCAATAATTGCATTTTTAAATTTGTAACGTGGAGACTCGTGGTCATTGAATACACGAGCTTCGTTTTCGTTGATGAACATGCACTCACCGTTGAAAACTTCAACTTTGTTGCCTTTGAGCAAACCAGCTACGCCGCCAGTCATTTTCTTAACAACGCCGTTTTTGAACTCTTGAGTTTTGCTGAAGTCCACTTTTACGTTCTCAGCAGAGATACCAAAAGCTTCACCGTGAAGTGCAGACTCATATTGGTGTGCAGCAGAGATCAGGGCTTTGGATGGAATACATCCACGGTTCAAACAAACACCGCCCAGTTCGGATTTGTCTACGATCAATACGCTTTGGCCCAGTTGAGCAGCGCGGATGGCAGCTACATAGCCGCCAGGACCCGCACCAATTACTAATGTGTCGATATTGAGAGAAGCGTCGCCTACTACCATATCTTACACCTCCATAACAAGCAGCTCAGGGTTAGCGAGCAGCTGTTTAATGTAATTCATAAAGTTTTGTGCTGTTGCGCCATCGATGATACGGTGGTCAAAGCTCAGGGAAAGAGCCATTACAGGTGCTGCAACTACTTCGCCGTTTTTGATCACTGCTTTTTCGCTGATGCGTCCTGTTCCGAGAATAGCAACTTCAGGGAAGTTGATGATTGGAGTGAAGAACATACCGCCAGCAGAACCGATGTTACTGATGGAGATTGTGCTTCCTCTCATTTCATTCGCGCTCAATTTGCCTTCACGACCACGAGCAGCCAGATCACGGATAGAATCAGCAATCATCCAGATGGATTTACGATCAGCATCTTTGATAACAGGAACGATCAAGCCGTTGTCTGTATCTGTAGCAATACCGATGTTGTAGTATTTTTTGTAAACAATTTCGTTAGCTTCTTCATCAATCATAGCGTTCAGAGCCGGGAATTGGCGGGAAGCCGCAACCAGTGCTTTAACGATGAATGGCAGATAAGTAACTTTTGTTCCTTTTTTCTCTGCAATTGGTTTCATGCGAGTACGGAAAGCAACCAATTCAGTTACGTCCACTTCGTCCATGATTGTAACGTGAGGTGCTGTGTAAGCCGATTTAACCATTGCATTAGAGATCGCTTTACGGATACCTTTAAATGGTACGCGCTCTTCTTCAACGTGTTGATCAGCTGCAGCTGCTGGTGCTGCGGATTTTTTCTCTTCTTGAGCCGGAGCTTCGGAAGATGCCGCTGCGGAAGAACCGCCACCGTTTTTGAAGGATTCAACATCTTCTTTGGTTACTTTACCGTTGTTGCCAGTGCCGTTAACCTGAGCGATGTCTACACCTTGTTCGCGAGCAAATTTACGCACGCTTGGTGTTGCCAGAACGTCTTTGGCAGGTACTGCCGGAACGCTGTTGTTGCCGCCTTCTTTAGCTGCATCCGAGCTGGAAGCTGCTGCAGAAGAACCGCTTGTGTCAGCTCCGCCTTGAGCTGCATCTTTCTCTTGCTCGCCTTGATCGCCAGCAGGAGCGTCGTCTTGCTCAGGAAGTTCGCCTTCTGCATCGATGATCGCTACAACTTCACCAACGTGGCAGACTTGACCGTCTTTAGCGAATACTTCTGTAACTGTTCCGTTAACCGGACAAGGTACTTCTACAACCGCTTTGTCGTTCTGTACTTCCATGATGATGTCGTCGTCAGTTACTTTGTCACCGACTTTGATGTGCATCTTGATGATTTCGCCTTCGTGCAGGCCTTCGCCCAATTCAGGGAATTTATATTCAAATTTAGCCAACTGAAAAACCTCCTTGATTATGTGCTCAATCCTGAAAACAACCCTTAACTCCAAGAAACAACTGTTACTGCTAATGCAAATAACTGTTACTCAAGGGGCTAATGGCTGTTTACAGTGCAGCTTGCGCTGCGGTGTGAATCACCATACTGCGCCTTGCGGCATGTCAGATGATTAAATTAGAAATTTACGACTTTGTTAACCGCAGCAATGATACGCGCCGGGTTAGGCAGCCATGTATCTTCGATTTGTGCAAATGGATATACAGTGTCCGGACCAGCTACACGCAGAACCGGAGCTTCCAAGTGCAGGATTGCTTTTTCATTGATTTGGGCAATGACTTCAGCTGCAACACCTGCGCTCTTTTGAGCTTCCTGTACAACAATTGCACGGTTTGTTTTCTTAACGGAAGCAACGATAGTATCGATGTCGATCGGGCTAACCGTACGAAGGTCGATAACTTCAACTTTGATTCCTTGTTTTTCGAGTTCATCTGCTGCTTTCACAGAAGTGTGAACCATCATACCGTAAGTAATGATCGTTACATCAGAACCTTCACGAACAACGTTCGCTTTGCCCAATTCAACAACGTAATCTTCTTCAGGCACTTCTGCACGGAAAGCATGGTACAAGTTCAAGTGCTCCATGAAGAATACAGGATCGTTATCGCGAATAGAAGCGATCATCAGACCTTTTGCATCGTAAGGGTTAGAAGGAATTACGACTTTGATACCTGGTGTTTGCGTGAGCAGACCTTCCAGGGAATCTGTATGCAATTCTGCCGCTTTTACGCCGCCACCGAATGGTGTACGGAATACGATTGGAGAATTGTATTTTCCACCGGAGCGGAAACGCATACGAGCAGCTTGCACTACCATTTGGTCAAGGGCTTCGAAGATAAAACCAACGAATTGGATCTCAGCAACCGGACGGAAGCCTTGTACACCCAGACCTACAGCCAGACCACCAATAGCGGACTCAGCCAATGGTGTATCAAATACACGCTCTTCGCCAAACTCTTTTTGCAGACCTTCCGTTACACGGAAAACACCGCCTACATTACCTACGTCTTCACCGAAAAGCAGAACGTTAGGATCACGTTTCAACTCCACGCGAAGCGCATCACGGATTGCTTCTTTCATGTTCATTTGTGCCATTTGCTTCATTTCCTCCTTAAACATTGACAGTTCACATTTGAATTCGTACATGTATACCGGGACATTAAAGTCGCGGATGTTTATGCTTTATCGGAAAAAACTTATTGGAAATCAGCTTTTTGCTCTTCCAAGTGCTTAGGCGTTTGTTCGAACATGCTGTCGATCAAGCCTGAAATCGTCATTTTCTCGGTTTTTTCCGCTTTTTTGATCTCTTCATTTACTTTAGCTTTTGCTTCTTCTTTCACACGTGCTGTATCTTCTTCAGTCCAAAGACCTTTTTTCTCCAGATATTTAGCGAAACGTGCGATAGGATCTTTAGCAGACCATTCTGCCTCTTCTTCTTTTGTACGATACTTGGAAGCATCATCCGAAAGGGAGTGAGGACGGAAACGGTAAGTTACTGCTTCGATCAATGTTGCGCCTTCTCCGTTACGTCCACGCTCAGCAGCTTCCTGAACAGCTTTGATAACAGCGAAGATGTCCATACCGTCAACTTTAACACCTTTGATACCTGCTGCTACCGCTTTGTGAGCGATGGAAAGAGCTGCAGTTTGTTTAGCAAAAGGAGTAGTGATGGCATAACCATTGTTTTGTACAAAGAAGATAACAGGCAGTTTGTATACACCAGCGTAGTTCAGACCTTCATAGAAGTCACCTTCAGAAGAACCGCCATCACCTGTGTACGTGATAACAACTTGTTTTTGTTTCTTCAATTTGTAACCCATAGCGATACCCATTGCATGCAGAATTTGTGCACCAATGATGATTTGTGGCATCAATACATTAACGCCATCTGGAATTTGTCCACCATGTTGGTGTCCACGGGAGTACAAGAATGCTTGATAAAGAGGAAGTCCGTGCCATACGAGTTGCGGAATGTCACGATAGCCAGGACATACAAAGTCTTCTTTTTCAATTGCAAATTCACTACCAACCATTGTCGCTTCTTGACCAGATACTGGAGCATAGAAACCAAGACGACCTTGACGGCCAAGGTTTACTGCACGGTCATCCCAAGTACGGGTAAATACCATGCGGTACATAATTTCTTTTAATTGATCATCGGAAAGTGTAGGCATCATGTCTTTGTTAACAATTTCGCCGTCAGGAGACAGCACGGACAGAGCTTCTACATCCTCTGTATACACTTCATAAGGAACCTTGCTCATTTTTTTCTTCACCTCAACAAAAAATTTGAATATCAAGTTCCGCTGTTATAATATTATTATACACCTGTTTCACTCCATACGTCAAAGAAATCCGTAATTTTTTTATGTTTCCTGCCGGATTGTATGTATAACAGGGGCTTAATATTGGTATAACAGCATAATACATGATTGCGTGTTTGACCTAACCCCGCACAAGGGTAATCTTACCGTATTGCGCGGTCGAATGCAAAAAATTAACCGAGAAAGGTGACGTTTTATGACGGATTCCCGCTATTTGAAACGCACGATTGTGAAGGAAGAGATTGAAAGTCGCTATCTCGGAGAGAAGCGAACGCTCCGTATTTACCTTCCTCCGGGCTATAACGAATTGCTTAGCTACCCTGTCGTTTATTGTCAGGATGGCGAAGAATTTTTTAATTTCGGACGAATTGCTACAACAGCTAACCAAATTATTCTGGACGAAGGAGCCGAACCTTTCATTATTGTAGGGGTTCAGGTCGATGTGTCTGTGAGAACGCAGGAATATGCTCCATTTGGAGATCGGTTCAAGGCATATACCACTTGCTTCGCTGAAGAGATTATTCCCTATATAGAAGAGAAATATCCTGTGCGCCGTTCTCCGCAGGAACGCATTCTTGCCGGAGACTCGCTCGGTGGCAGTGTTTCGCTTCATCTTGCTCTGTTATATCCGGATCTGTTTACACGTGTGATCAGCATGTCTGGTGCCTTCTACTCTGCTTCACAGGAGATCTATGCCGCAGCTGAAGATCTGTCTTGGCTCTCGATCTGGATGATTGTTGGCTTGCAAGAGACTGATTTCGAGGCAGACACGGGTACGTATGATTTTGTTCAATTAAACCGGGATACTCGAGAATTACTGGAAAAGCGTGGTGCCCTCGTCTCCTATCAGGAGAAAGACGGAAAACACCAATGGGGTTTTTGGCAGAAGGAATTGCCCGAAGCATTACTTTATTTTCTCCAGGAAAGATAAAAGGACCACTTTAACAAGCGGCTGAAATGCCGCTATTTTTTTTCATTTTAATGATACCGCTTACAATTGTAACCTGAAAAAGAAGCAGGATATCCTGCTTGCTTTAAGTGCTCTAATCCTGCTTCTTTGTCCAATTACAAATTAAGCATGAATTCCGTTTACTTTTTAGGCTAAGGAATGTTCCGCTTCAATCTTACTCAACAGAACATCGCAGCCTGCGTTAACCAGCTCGTACACCTCTTCAAAATTGCCTGTGTGATATGGGTCAGGTACTTCTCTGAGTTTTTCCTTAGGAAGCATGTCCATGAACTTGATGATGTCCGCCTCAGCTCCGCCTGGAACGTTGCGCACATTATCTGCATTGGAATTATCCATACACACAATGTAATCAAATTGAGTAAAGTCTTCGCTGGCGAACTGTCTTGCTGCCATGTTGGCATAAGAAATCTGGTACGAATCAAGCAATTTTCGCGTCCCTTCATGCGGAGGTTTACCAACATGCCAGTCCCCTGTACCCGCAGAGTCCACACGAATCTGGTGTTCAAGCCCCTTCTCCAGGACTTTGTGACGCAAAACGGCTTCAGCCATTGGTGATCTACATATATTGCCCAGACATACAAACAAAACATTAATCATATTAATCCCCCTTGCTTAACGTACCTTGAAGTACCGACGATGTTGGCTGTGTCACAATGTTCTCCGGCTGAGGACTGACGTTTCCGGTCTCAGATGGTACGAGCGAACGACGTGGCAGTTTCCATTTATAATGTACAGAACACATCCGGAAGAACACAACGGCCGCAAAACAAAATAATAATCCAGCATTCGTTGTTAACCAGCCCATACCTATAACAAAACCGGCTGTCATTGCCCATACAGCATAGATTTCGTCACGCAATACAAGCGGTTTACGTCCAGCAAGCACATCACGAATAACGCCTCCACCAATACCGGTCATTACTGCTGCAACGATAACTGCGCTAATAGGATGTCCCATGTTCGCCGCGTAGAGCGCCCCTTGAATTGCAAATGCTGCGAGTCCGATTGCATCAAACAGCGCCTCTGTTCGCTTCCAGTGACTAATCCACTTGAGAGGTAATATAAACGCAATCGCTACTGATACTAGGGCTAACATAATAAGTGATCCCTGACTCCACAGTGTCGTTACAGGTATACCTATAAGTACATTCCGGATAATCCCGCCTCCGAATGCCGTGACAAGTCCAAGCACTAGAACACCCAGAATGTCATACTCCTCTTCCATTGCCACGAAGGCACCGGACATTGCAAATGCGATAGTGCCTATAATGCTGAATACTTCAAAAATGTGTAAGTCCAACCTGTTCAAACCTCACTTTTCAAGTCATCTCCATGTCGCTCTACCCATTGTATCCGCGAGCACTGAAATTGTGCAACCACATTTTGTGGATTATACTGGTTTGGTGAATATATTTGTACAGGTTCCAACATTATATTTGAACAATGGACTATTTTTCTCTGAATTAGGAAGGATGAAATAAAATGACGGCGAAACGGATTATTATTTTTACAGGCGGAAACTTATCTGTAGAATTACTTCAGGAAATACGAGAAGATGATATGATCATCGCGGCCGATCGCGGTGCATTATTTTTAATTGAACACGGAATTCAGCCACACATTGCAGTAGGAGACTTCGACTCCATTAATGAAGAGGAACGTATCATTGTAAGTAACAATAGCATTCGGTTCATTACATGCGACCCTGTTCACAAAGATCTTACTGATACAGAAATGGCTTTTGAGACAGCGCTAGATTACGAACCTTCTCACATCTTAATGTTAGGTGCTACAGGTACACGTATGGATCACACACTCGCCAATGTACATATTATGGTTCGCGCGATGCAGCATCATATCTCCTGTGCCATTCAGGACAAGCACAATTACATGACACTGACCACATCCAAAGCTGTGGTTGAGGACCGTGACTATAAATATGTTTCTCTGCTCCCCTTGACTCATGAAGTTACTGGAATAACTCTAGATGGTTTTATGTATCCGCTAGATCAAGCCACCATTCGCATGGGACAATCCTTGGGTGTAAGCAACAAGCTCTTAGGCTCCTCCGGTACAGTCACTATTGATAGCGGCTTATTACTGATTATTCAGAGCAAAGATTGAATCTATTCGTATGCTTCATAGTTATTTATTACGTTTTTGTAACCAGTGATTCAATCAAGAAAATAGGTTCACACATAATAAAGACCCTTGATATTCAAGGGTCTTTGTTGTTTCATCATTATTCTTCATTCGTCAATGATTAATTTTTTGACATTTTTAATCATATTTTAATAAACATACCCAAACCATTGTGGTGCAAGGGATTACACTCCCCTATCCAATTTCTAGGCTGTTACAAAGCTGTTATACTCGCTCTAGCAACTTAACGAAAACGAATTTTGGAGGTACTAACTAACATGAAAACAAACATCTTTGTCCAAAAGGCCGTAACCGTCGGGTTGTGCGCTACACTAGGTTTTGGAGCTGTATTAATGACTAACGCACCTGTTGCACAGGCAGCAACTGCTTCTGTATCCACAGGTCAACAGATTGTTAACTATGGTAAACAATTTACTGGAACTCCATATAAATTTGGTGCTTCAACCTCAACAACCAAAGTTTTTGATTGCTCTTCTTTTATGAAATATATTTTCAAAAAGTATGGTGTAGATTTGCCGCGCACTTCCGTGAACCAATCCAAAGAAGGTAAAGCTGTGTCTAAAGCTAATCTCCGTGTCGGAGATCTGGTATTCTTCTCCAGCGGTAGCCGTTCTACCGGTTCCAATGTCACTCACGTAGGCGTTTATGCGGGAAATGGTAAGATTCTGCATACGTACGGATCTCCAGGCGTAACCCTCTCTGATCTGGACTCTGGTACTTGGAAGAGAACGTATGTTAAAGCTCGTCGTGTACTTTAGATTCACATCATAGCTAATGAGTAAGGACCGGGGGTATTATCCGGTCTTTTATTTTTACCCTCTTTTTGCCACACTTTAAACTGGTGATTCATGGAACTAACCTTCGTAATCTAATTTTTATCATGCAACATATAACCGATCCCACGCACAGTATGAATCAGTTTCACACTTCTTCCCTTATCCACCTTAACCCTCAGATGTTTGATATACACATCCACAACGTTGGTATCCATCGCATACTCATATCCCCATACTTCCCGCAAAATATCACTCCGGGTACATGCTTTATTCACATGCAGGGCCAGAAATTCCAGCAATTCGTACTCTTTTGGTGTTAATGTCAGGTATTCACCCGCACGATTTACCCGTCTTGAACGCAAATTCACTTTAAGATCATGTACTACAATTACTTCTTCGCCCTCTGGTGTTGCATTCGCAAAAACACGCAATAAGTTTCGTATTCTGGCAAGCATTACGGTCATGTGGATGGGTTCCTCCATCACGTCATTAGCTCCATAATCCAGCCATTCCACGATGAACTGAGGAGATGCATTTGAAGTAATAACCAGTAGAGGTATAACCTGACCTTTATCTAACCATCGTTTTAATTCTAATTTCTGATCCTTGCCACAATGTTTCGTCCCCTCTTCCCGGTCTACCAGGATGATCAGGTTAATATGCAACAACGAAGGCTCGACGGATTGGTTTAGTTCAGACCACTCCATTCGTTGCACTTCATACCCTTCGCTACATAAAACATCCTGAATAAGGCTGACCTGCTCTCCTGCTCCAATCAGCAAAATGGCTGTTTTCACTCTTTTTCACCCGGCCTGTCTCTATCCCCACCGCTCGCAGCAATGGTTGGTACAGATAGCATGCCGTAAAATGAAAAAGTCCATTCCCTCAAGGGAACAGACTTTGCTTCTTTCTTGCTTTAACCAAAGTAGCGATGGACAAGCGTACGTGCTTCAGCTGTGTCTTTTGTTCCGTGTACGAGGACACGTCCATCTTGGAAAATAACCATTCTATGGACTCCTGTTGTAAAAGAAACCAGAAACGGATTGGATTCCACTTTTCCTTCTTGAAGCCTGTTCAGGCGATCTGCTGTATGTTGAAGATCCAGATTCATGCGCCTTGCAGGTCGGATCTGAACGGTGTCCCTGCCACACAACACATCTGTTTTCTCCAGATTGGACGCAGAAAGATATGGATACGTTGCCGAAGTACCGCAGGAAGGACAGTCTTGCTTTTTCGCACCATCCACATTGATGGATATGTATTCGTTCCTCCACACGTCAAATGACAATAACTTACGTCTCAATGCATTTGCATTGCCACTAAGTAACTTCATCGCTTCTGCGGTCTGATTCGCCGTTACCATCTGTACGGCTTGAGGTATGATGCCAGACGTATCACAGGTATCTCCACCCAGAGGGACTTCACCCAGCAAACAATTTAAACATGGCGTATCTCCGGGCATAAACGTATAGGTAATACCATAACTACCTACGCATCCACCATAAATCCAGGGAATACCGTGCTTCTGTGCCATATCATTAATAAGTAGTCGGGTATCAAAGTTATCCGTTGCATCCATGATCAAGTCTGTATGCTGAACGAGTTCTTCCAACTCATCTACTCTGACGTCCAACACTTTCCCTTCCACATGAACCGTGGAATTAATGGCAGATAAACGTTTTTCCGCCGCCATTGCCTTCGGTATCCGCTCAAGCGCGTCCTGTTCTACATATAATTGCTGCCGCTGCAGGTTACTCCACTCCACATAATCACGATCCACAATCGTTAAGTGTCCGACTCCTGAACGAACTAACGTTTCTGCAATTCCTGTTCCGAGTGCGCCAGCGCCTACAATTAAAACTCTGCTGCCCTTTAATCTGGCCTGGCCTTCCTTGCCAAGTGGCGCGTACCGTTCCTGTCTGGAATAACGATCGGCCTGCTCGGAAGATGTTATTTGATCTGTCATGTATGAACCATTCCTTCCACCGGACTACTGGCTGCTGCATAACGCTTTACGGGAATCATGCCTGCCTCATATGCCAATCTACCGGCTTCTACCCCCAATCGCATCGCTTTAGCCATGCTCACTGGATCCCCTGATCCGGATACGGCTGTATTTAACAATACGCCATCGGCACCAAGTTCCATCGCATAAGCAGCATCTTTTGGGGAGCGCAATCCTGCATCCACAATTACAGGTACAACGGCCTGCTCAATGATGATCTCAAGGTTATAGGGATTGATGATACCTCTACCAGCTCCGATGGGAGAAGCGCCAGGCATTACAGCATGTACGCCAAGTAATTGTAGCCTTTTGGCCAGAATGACATCATCCGAAATATAAGGCAATACCGTGAAGCCCTTTTCCAGCAAAATTTCGCAAGCCTTGTACGTTTCAATCGGATCTGGGAGTAACGTCATTCCATCTCCGATGACTTCGACTTTTATCATATCACAAAGTCCTGAAGCCCGCGCAAGCTCGGCAATCCGCACCGCCTCTTCCGCAGTGGAAGCCCCTGCCGTATTCGGAAGAAGTGTGTATTTATCCAGATCCAACGTATCCAGGAAATGCTTCTGGTTACGCTCTTCCAGATTCAGACGACGAACAGCAAAGGTCAAAACTTCCGTTTCAGATGCTTCCACAGCCTGACTTTGCACTTCCAGATCCGAAAACTTGCCTGTTCCAAGCAACAATCTGGACTCAAACGTATATTTACCAATGTTCAACATCATCAACCGCCTCCTACAAAATGTACAATCTCGATTCGATCGCCTTCTCTTAATGCCGTCGTTTCATGATACTCACGCGTTAAAATATGCTTGTTCAGCTCTACAACTACAGTCTTGACTTGCAAATCAAAAGATTGGAGTAATTTATCCACACGATTCAATCTGTCTTCAATCTCCATCCGTTGACCATTAACGATGATATTCACTGCACCACTCCCTTTCTGTTCAATCGCTCAGGGCTCAGCGCCTCAATTCCGAGTTCTTCTGAGCTTTTGCCAGCGAGCAACTCAGCGATAAGCCTACCTGTTATCGCACTAAGCAAGATACCGTTGCGGTAATGTCCAAAGGCGGCAAACAACCCGGGTATACTCTTGCAAGCACCTATATAAGGCAGTCCATCGGGAGTTGCCGGTCTTACGCCTGCCCACGCTCGTATAAATTGTGCTTCCTTCATCCCAGGCACCCAGTGGGTAGCCGCTGTTAGCAGCTTCTGAACACCCTGTACAGAAACGTTCAAATCCGTTCTGCCTGGCAGACTGGTTGCCCCAAGCCAAACCTCTCCATTGGCTTTGGGAACAATATAGATATCCTCTGCATACACCGTTCTATCAGGTCTGTACCCTGCATGTTCATCTGAGAACTGAACGGCGGCTATTTCACCTTTTACCGACCACACAGGCAAGCTCAGATTCACATGTCTCATCAACTCTTCACTCTGTAATCCAGCCGCTATAATGACATGTTTGCATTTCATCTCACCGATCGATGTGGTGATCCCCTGCACACCGTGTTCGTTTGCTTGCACACGTATATCCTGTATGTCCTCCATAACCCGTGCTCCCAATGCTTGAGCGGATTCAGCATATGCCTTCGTTAGATGGACAGGAAGAATCTCACTCTCGTAAGGTCTGTAGTAGGCTCCATACGTATCTCTGTTAAGCCATGATGCCTCCTGTTGCACAACGGAACGGTCCCACCACACCTCATCAGCAGAAGCAGACAACGCAGACTTCCGATTGTTCTTATAGCTACTTAATTCACTGTATGAACGAAAAGGAGTTAGGAATCCCTGGCGTTGCAGGCCAGTCTCTACCTCACTGAGTGTAGCCATTAGCTCCTGTTGCTCGATAAGTAACTGTCTACTCTGCCTGGCGAGCTTAGCCATCAAAGGATGAGCAAAATCCTCACTGTCTGCTGCCAGCATCCCAGCCGCTGCGCAAGAAGTCCCTCCTGCAATCGCCGAACGCTCCAGTAACAGCACATCCTGTCCACGGGAAGCAAGTTCATACGCAATGGCACATCCAACAACGCCTCCGCCTACAATAATCGTTTCTGCATGAATTTTATCCGGTCTAGCAGTAATGATCTCTTTCATCATCTCATCTCCTTGATTCAGCGGCTCAGACTTTCTGTAGCAACGATAGCCTGCCTTAATAATGCAGCAGCCCGATCCGGGGAATCGCTCGCCCACACATTCGAGATCACAGCGACTCCCTGTGCGCCTGCAGAAAGAATAGCGTGAATGTTTCCCGGTTCGATGCCCCCAATCGCCATGACAGGAATGGAGACACCAGAGCACACTTCAGCCAGAGCATATAATCCTCTTGGTTCAAGATCAGGCTTACTGTTGGTTGAGTAGACATGCCCGAAGAAAAGGTAATCGGCTCCCCGTTCTTCAGCGATTTTTGCCTCATCGATTGAATGAACAGATACACCCAGACGAATTCGCTGGACATTGCTTATAACAGCAGGGTTGTAGTTACGTATAGCCTCTTGCCCCCAATGTACACCGCCATAGATGTCATTCTGTGGTGGCAGTTCTGAACCATTGATAACGATGCGACAAGATGGAACGCCAACACCACGCAGACTTTCAGCCCAACCGATCTTTTGTTGCCACGAGAGTTGTTTCTCTCGTATATGGATGTAGTCCACCCATGGCCAAACGTCCTTTGCAGCTTTTACAAAAGATGCTTGATTCCCTACACCCGTAGATACAACATGCAGTTCAAATGATCCGTGTACACGTTCATGAGAAATTACCGTACTTTTCATCTCCTTCCATACGTGAATGCTATGAAAACACAAAAAAGCCACTCCCGTAGGGGAGTGGCTGCGTATTAATTATAGGACCAGATGACTGACTGATACATACAGTTCATTTCGTGCAATAAAGCTATAGACCTTATAGCCATAACGTTATACACGCAACTGCATGTTTCAATTTACTAAGCAAGACGGTTGAATTCTTTCGATTGCCGTTTGCTCACGTCATTCACTGAAACGCGCTCGCCACTTCCCTACGCTGGTATGATCCAGATCAGGTGCAAAGGGTCCGGAATCGCATTCTTCCATCTCAGCCGCATCGTGCGGCCCCCCTAGTGTTCATATGAAGTTGTAGCCTATATTACCATAGACGGATTTTTTTGTCACCGTTCATTTCTGCTGAACGTTGCTTGAATCGTCTAGTTTTTCTCAGACCATTCTTCGACATTCCATGTTTTGGTGACCCAACCCTCGTAGAAATCAGGTTCATGAGATACAAGTATCACTGTTCCCTTGAATTCTTGCAACGCACGCTGCAACTCAGCTTTGGCCGTTACATCCAGATGGTTCGTCGGCTCATCGAATAGAATCCAGTTGCTTTCACGCATCAAGAGTTTGCATAAACGAACCTTCGCTTGTTCTCCACCACTCAGCATGTTAAGCGGACGGGTAATGTGCTCATTTTTCAACCCACAGCGAGCGAGATGACCCCGGACTTCATTCTGGGTCAAATGTGAAAACTCATTCCAGACATCCTCAATCGGCGTGATATTTCCAGCACGGACTTCCTGCTCAAAATAGGCCGTTTCGAGATAATCTCCCAAGAAAGTCTTTCCACTGAGTGGAGATATTTTTCCCAGGATGGTTTTCAACAGCGTCGATTTACCCACACCATTACAACCTACGATGGCAATTTTCTCACCACGTTCAATTGTCATTGTCATCTTAGGCAGCAAAGGATACGTATATCCAATTTCAAAATCAATGCCCTCAAAGACCGTTTTGCTGCTCGCACGGGCATCCTTGAATTTGAACGTTGGTTTAGCTGCTTCATCTGGACGATCAATACGTTCAATTCTGTCCAGCTGTTTCTCCCGGCTCTTCGCTCGACCTGAAGTTGAAGCACGTGCCTTGTTACGCTGAATGAAATCTTCCTGCTTCTTGATGTACTCTTGCTGCTTCTCGTATGCATCAATATGCTGGGCTTTATTCATATCAGCCATCTCGAGGAACTTGTTATAGTTCGCTGCATATCTCGTTAATTTGGCAAATTCCAAATGATAAATGACATTTACGACTTCATTCATGAATTCCGTGTCATGGGAGATTAAGAGAAACGCGTGTGGGTAGTCCTTCAGGTAACGTGACAGCCATTCAATGTGCTCTACATCCAGATAGTTGGTCGGCTCATCCAGTAAAAGAGCTGTAGGTTTCTCGAGCAGAAGCTTGGCAAGAAGCACCTTGGTACGTTGTCCACCACTTAGAGCTGCGACATCTCGATCAAGACCAATTGCGGATAAACCAAGACCATTGGCCATCTCTTCCACTTTTACGTCAATCAGATAAAAATCGCCCTGTTCCAGTTGTTCCTGAATATCGCCCATCTCTTCCAGCAACTGCTCCAGCTTATCTGGATCTGCATCTGCCATCTGGTCCGTAATATTCATCATTTCTTTTTCCAATTCAAGCAACGGAAGGAATGCATCCTTAAGCACGTCACGAATGGTTTTGCCTGGCGTAAGCTTCGTGTGCTGATCCAGATATCCATAACGGACCTTAGGTGTCCATTCCACTTTTCCACTATCTTTAAGCAATTTACCGGTAAGGATGTTCATTAATGTGGATTTACCCACACCATTGGCACCAACAAGTCCTACGCGCTCTCCGGCAAGTAAACGAAACGATACATTTTTAAATAACGTGCGATCTCCAAAATTGTGACTTACGTTCTCTACTGACAATAAACTCATAAGATGAGGTTGCTCCTATCTATTAGACATTACTTTTGTTATTGTTCCGAAACCCTATTCTAGCACAGGTCCAGTCTTTTCTGAAAGTAATGTAAACAGTTCAGGAACCTCTTACATGATTTTGTCATACAGGCTAACCTAACGATTAGAGCATTTATATTCGAAATAGCCTTGTGCAGCTGCTTGTCTTGCGTCTGTGAACACCTCTTCAGCACGGTAACCATTACCACATGTGGAGGGGTAATAGTACCTGATACCCGTTAAAGGATCTACCCCACCTACGATGGCCGTTTTCTTCACAAGTCTGCCTCCACCAATTGCATAATTGTTAATCTTCTGGTCACCCACACCTATACCTTGGATAAAGGCCATAATCCCTGTATCGTTAATGGAGTTGTACCAATCTTCCTGCGCAATCAGGGGCATCGTAAACGTATAGGAAATACCGTTCTTTCTGGCAAACTCATTATGGCGGTTAATCACATCAGCCAGATCATCCTGTACAGCAGCCACAATCCGGCTTTGTCTAACTTGTTCAAATACGCTGGTATTCTGAAGTAAAGGAATCTGTGTGCTTGAAGCCAGTTCTTTTTGAAATCCTTCAATCCATTTCCCTGCGTTTGCGTCATAGGCATATACGTAGTCGTCCAGTGTAAAGTTAATACTGTTACCATTAGAATCTGAATATGTATAAGGTTTCTTGGGGCTCCACACTTGCCTTAAAGAATCTTCACGGTTACCTGTCAACTCTGTTTCTGTGGACAACATATAATAGCCATCATAATCCAGAATAACCACGGCAGGAATGTAATTAAACATGTTTCGAATAGCTGCGGGATCATCCTGAATCCCCATATTCAAAGCCATCGTCTGCGTAAATGTCAACAAGGCAAGCTCTTTGTCCGCTTTAACAAACTTGGTTGAATCATAACCGGCTTCATCATTTTGCTTCTCATTTTGATGCATCACTGCACCTGCATCCATGACTGCAGTTTGAAGTGCAGATCTGTATCGTTGGCCAAGATATTGAGCCTCCTCGGCATCTTGCGTATGGAGTGAGATGATCCAAAAGAGCGGGAAAAAGATCAACACAAATACAATGGATAGTTCAGTAATCTTCATTGAGGACCATACCTCCGTATGTTACAAATACTGCTGAAGCCTGAACCGTGCCACTCAACCATTCACGAATGAGCATGGAAGGTGTACGATTTGTATTTTGGAGCGTCACGGTGAAAAAATCCCCTGTCGTCAACGTATATCTTCGGCCAGGATCATCAACCGGTATCACACCTGAGGATGGGAATAGTCTTTCTCGAATCTGAGCTGCATAATATCCATCCTGCACCACTTCATAGGTCCCGTTAAAACTGTTATTGTCCATCGGGTCTATATAGTGAGGTACATATTTCTTATGTAAATGTTCCATCGACACCTCATACACATTGCCCGTCTGGGCCAGTTGCTCCTCAAAATCAGCCAACATTCGAGGTGAAATATACCCTTTCGTTCGGACAGCATCAACAAAACGTGTTACATTCTGAACAGTCGTTATACGTGCTATATCATCCTGCCGATCGGCTGTTTCAGCAGCTGGGTACACATAGAGCAGAAGGACTGCGAGCAATACGGCAAGCAGCTTGGATGCGGCATTAATCAATTCACACTCGCCTCCTTCCAAAAAACAATCTTGAGCAGTTCTCCAGTTTCATTTCGTATAAACTCTGGTCTGTAGGTGGCATCGAGCTGGACAGGAATCGTCGCTGTTTTGCTGACAAGTGGATCGATCACATACGAAGTCCCATCTACCTCCACAGGAATGCCTGTGCCTGTCATCTGTCTCACGGTATGCAACACTTCCGCACCATTATACTGATACGGATTAGTGGTACGCAGTGTTGTTGTCAGCCGACCTTCCATGCCTGCTGTTGTCTGTACTCTGTCGTTCAAGGCCGCTGATAAAATCTTAACATTCTGTTGCCCGTACAGGCAGGCTGTCACAAAAAGGACAACCGCCGTACAAAACAACATGAGATGCTGTGTATTCCGGGACATGTTATACCAACTCCTGTCAGGATTGCTGGAAGATCAGCCCTCTTACCACGTTAGAACGGTCTTTTACGATAATGGCTTTGAATTTACCACTTGGATTTACATATTGATTGTCTTTTTCACTCATGGTTTGGTTAATAATACCCACCTTATCTTCAGGTCCAATAACAGAGCCATAATCCGCATTATTGAGATCCTGAGAAATATTCAACTGATTACCGTACCATTGACCAGCTACATTTTTACCCGTAATCACTTTAATACCAAACTGTTCCTTGTCCGCATATTTACGTAGTGCGTTGGTTACCTGAGATCCACTGATGGTTGTTCCGTCATACACCGTAAATGCGGCCTGAGACAACTCGGTCTGGATATCAGCAAAATTGTTCTGGGCCGTCTTGGTTGCCTCCTGAGCCGAAATAAACAACAGAACTACAATTGTGATCAAAGCGATTGTTAAGAATATCCCTGCTGCCACCTTTAAAGCGCTTGATGCATTGTTCATGATAAATCCTCCCAAGTTATAAGTTATTAAACTATTTCAGACTGTCACACAGATGAATTGTGCTACAGTTTCTGAATTTGCTCATAATAAATGCTCATCTGCAAGAAACTCATACCGACCAATGGAATGACCAGATACAAAAAGATAAGGGCGTACATAGGTGTAAATCCGATGGTTCTGCCCCATGATGCTTTGACATCTATCATTTTGCTGTATTCCTGCTTGCGTTGTTCAAAATAAAATTCCATCATGCTCTCGAGATCATCGAAGGCTTCACGTATTGAGATTTTGCCAAGGGCAAGCTGTAATTTATCAACCAGTCGCTGGAACTCGGGCAAGCCCGCCTCTTCCTTTAATTGTTCAAGTGCAAGCTCTGGTCCATGTTCAAAATGCAACAAACATTTTTGGAGCGGGCGCTTGAAAATGACGGCAAATCGATTTAGCCACTCCAATATCTCCTCGACTGACATCCGGTCCATCTCACGCAAAATGGAAATCACTGTCTGGAATTGATAGATTTCATGTCGCATATCCAACCTTCGCATTTTCCGCTGAAATAACATGAGCCATACGGGCATGTAGTACCCCGCTGCACCCATGAGAATGGCTATAATCATTTCCCACCAGCGTACATATTGTTTGTTATATACCTCAAGTTTCTGCATAATGCGCGTGATGGTCTCATTCTGGGTATCATGGTCTAACTGAACTGGAGATAACTGCTGTAACGCTTTGGAGACTTCTTCGTATGTAGCTCCTCGGTTCATTTCTACACTTTCCAGCACGGATTGATCCAACGCTGTTTTTTCCTCAGCTTTCCTGAGATCCGCTTCAGCCATTGCACCAAACATTCGATCATCGCGAATTGGATCATACAAGATGTGGTTACGTTCAACCTGGTGCAACAGCAAGATGCAACCCATTGTAAGGACCAAACAACCTGCGAATAACAACACTCGTCGAATGGCAAGCCATTCGTATTTCAACTCTGAACTGCTCTCCCTCATGAGCCGTATCGTTTGACTGTACTGTGTACTGCCAGGTTTCGCCGCAAACAACATCGCCAATTTCCGTATGAAGATTTGCTTGTACAGAAACTGATCCAACCATGAATGCTTATGCCCTGACCGATAACGGGTCTCATCGTATTGCTGGAGTCTTTGCAGAAGCAAATAAGCAAGGATGATGATCACATAGATCGATATTTTGGTAACAAAACCGATTTTGCTGCGATAAAATTCATCCATCGTTGGGAAACTGACTCTAGCCCAGCGTTCGATCGGAGCGGTGAATAATACCGGAGCGAGCGCGATGATATTAAGTCCTTTGAGCAGGTAATCCAATTTATCACGCCGCAAAATCTCCAGATGAATCTCCTGAGTCAGATTACCAAGTCCCTTGAGATAGATAGACCCTTGTGCTCTGTCCTTATCCCCGAACTCCATGACCATATAGGAAACGCCTGCGAATCCTTTGAGAAAACGGTTGGGAGCCACTTCATAATAACGCTCAAGTGCTTCATTTGGATCTGGAGAAGTTAGAGCTTCGTAGATCAGTCTTACCTGTTCTGCTGCTTCTCCTGTACCTGCTTCAGCGGCTTCATAGAGCGCTTCCTCAACCATGCCATGCTGATGATACCGATGCCTTACATCTGCAAAGAGATCCAACATCTGCACCAGCAACCTTTTCTCCATACGACTAAGGCACATATCCAATACCAGGCTGTTTAGTACCACAGCACAGAGCACGGACAGTATTACAAAAGCGATACCCGGCTGCAGAAGAAACAGAATGACACTTATGCCGCCATAACCTCCAAGAATAATTAGAACCACTGTCATCGTCAGCCTGCGAAGTGAGGGCTCATCCCCAACATGGCGGAATGAAATACGTTTCTGCACCTGTAGAATATAAGCTGATAGCAATGGCACTTTCATTCCAAGACGGTAGGACTGCAACAAGATTGATCCCAGTCCTTTGAATCCCTTCCCGCTAGGAACAAAAATCACGCCGGATTGACTTGTTGAACCACCTCCTCTGTGACGTAACATACTTAAAACCAGAAGTGTAATCAGCAAACCCCCTGCACAAATACTTAATACGAGGAGCAAAATCCATTTAATTGTCATGCTGATCACCCCAGTGTTGCTTCATAAACTGTTCGAACTTCTCAGCATCCTGTAATGTCATTTGTTCTCGCATATCCACCATGCATCCAGAGGAGATTGGAGCTGTTGCAACATACGCTCCATCTCTGTACTCCACAACATTATGAAATGTAAAACCTGCCCTCTCTTCCACGCTATCACCTTGATTCGCACGAGGAAGACACTCCGTAATTCGTTCGATATATCTTCGTCCCTCAGCATCTTTCTTCATATGAACATCGAAGTTGATGACACTCACAACCTGCTCCTCAGCAATATGCTCATGCTGGAACATACCTGTCTTGAGCAAGGAATTTCGGAGGGAGAAGACCAGATCACGAAACGTTTTGGCATGGTGGGTAAACAGGGTGAACAGACTGGCAACCTGAGACATTTGAATCATCCATGCGGCCACCTCATCACTCGCAACCTCACCGAGTATATTGACGGTACCATCCGTTTTTTTCTGCAAATCAAGCCCTTGTTGACCTGAAATGTGTTCAGTCTCTCGGAAACTCAAAATATTACGTCGGCTATAGATCCGTCTTAATTGAAGTTCAAACGCCATCTCCTGCACCCGAAGGGTGTACGATGCATAGATGTGTTTGACCATAGCCATAAGCAACGTCGTTTTACCAGAACCCTGTGCACCGGTTACAGCTGTAATCCGGCTTCCTTTCATCAGGTATTGAAGCAATGTGATTGGCAGATCTGCGTTGTTACCCGTAATCAACTGTTCAAGTGAGGCATTCGGAATATCGAACTTCCGGACGAAGAACGCCCATGATTCTGCAAAAGGAGGACGAACCACAACGACACGAGAGCCGTCTTTCATCTCATTCACTTTGTATCCACTTGCTTCCGACAACTGTCCGGGATAATTGTATTTGTATATATTCTGGCATACCCTTTTCAGTTCACGGATGCTTCCGAATGACAGAAAGGATAGATGAATGGACTTACCTTTATAGAAAATCCAGACACTTTCCATGCCGCTAAGCGGTTCTTCATGTGCATCATCCTCCAGTCCTTGATCCAGCAAATCATTCCATGATGCCGGTTTTCGAAGTCCCATATTATGAACAGCATCAAGCATACCGCTGACACCACCACTAACACCGTCAATACGTTGGTCCCTTATCTCATCAACAACCGAGAATCCTTTATAATGTTGGTAGATACGTTGCACGATGATATCCGTCTTTTCTCTGAATCCAAGCTCTCGATATTCGCACTCGAACACATACTGAATATCCTCCTCAGAGATATAATAACTTCCTCCATCGTCCGTACCTTCCTCCATTCTCAGTCTGCCAAGATCGTAGGTATCAATCATTCGGGAGAGTGCATCCACACCGAATTGCTGTCGGTACAGATAAAATACAATTTCGAATCGGTCCTGGATCGTCAGCAAATCTGGTTCTGCAAACAAAATAACTTCATCCACATTTGATTTGTTCAGCCCTATGCTTCGGGTCAGGAGATCCCCTATCAGATTTTTGACATACGTTTTGTCGCTGATACTGCCTGAGACACAGCCCTTCAGTGCTTTTCTCATCTCGGCACGCTGATTAATTCTTCGACGATATTCTTCTTCATGCAGACCCGCATCCGCGAGCTGACTATGACTAAGCTCATGAAGTGAGTTCTTCACCTTCTCAATCAACATGTCAATCGTGAATGATTCCTGTTCAGGAACACGAGCACTCTTTGCACGAAGAAACGTTCTATACTTGAACCAGATATAAGTCAGGCACAGAATCAAAATCAAACTTATCCATATGGTATTCCAGAGCATCGGAGGTTCACGCTCCCCTTTCCAGCCTCTTCAGAACTGTGCGCATACCTGCACCGTCCATAATCAGGCGAGCGAGTTCGCTCATGCTTGCAGCAAAACTCCCTTTACGAATATCCTTATCCTCAGTCAAACTTTCCAACTGCAAGTATCTAGCGACATCTCGCCGATTCATTGCATCCAAGTATCCGGTTGTGTACGGTATCGCAGACATCGTGCCTTTGTATCTGAACTGGCGCCGAATATTGGAAAGCGTTGCACGGGAATGCGAATCGTATTTGTTAATGACAACATGTATATTCTTATTGTTCATTCGTTCTGGCAGGATCTTTTCAAAGAACAACTCCAGATTTCGCATATTTTGATCGAGATTAATTACAACATAGTCCGCCAGCTGTAGCTTGAGCTGTGAATCAACACCAGCATGATCTGCATCCAGAAGAACCAGATCGTAATACTCGTTAGCTACATTTAGTAGCTTTTTCACTGTCTCACCATGTTCCTGCGGGGAACGTTCCATCTCATCAATTTTTCCGGTTAGGAAATCAAGTCTTTCCTTCAGAAGTGGCTTGGTATAATCCCTGAGATTGTGCTTATTCAGACTGCCGCTCGAATGCAGCCGTTCAATCGCATCCCAGCCACCCTCTTCAAAGGAGAACATAAAATCCGCTGAATCCGTATCTTTGGATGGTAGAGCAGCTTCTGTGCCAGTTCCTGCAAAGCCTGCATTAACAAGTAACACTCTTGTCCTGTAGTGAAGTGCCATCGCATAAGCACTAATTAATGTGCTTGAAGTGCAACCTGTTCCTGCAAAAGGGCTCCAAAAGGTAATGGTGCTCATGCTCTCATCCTCTCTGCTTCTTTCATCGCACGGCGACTGCGAACACTTTCCCAACCTGTTAACTGCTCGACCACGCGACACAACGATTTTTTGTAATTTCGTGACAGAGGTCCAAGATGAACCCGGCGATGATGCTCATTCTCAAGCTTAACCGCAGCTGTTAACTCATCCCACGGAAGCACTAAGGATTCTCCTGTCCACACAAATGGACTGCCTTCCAGATACGCCCATAGATAACGAGCTTTAAGCTTGCAGTCAACCCCGTTAATTAAGAGCCGCTGAAATGACAGCTCACCAGGTAATGACTGTTCTTCAAGCAACCGCTTCAACCATCCCTTGCCACGTTCCAGATTGTAACGCTCATAATCACTCACCCAGACTCTTACATCAGCGGTTAGCCAGAGATTACGTGAAGCAAAATGTGAGGTCTCCATGTCATATAACACATAGTCATAACTATCCAATCGCTCGCCATTTACTTCAAGATGATTCTCTACTGCTGCTGAAGTAACAAAATGACAAGCGATATCAAATCCTTCAAATTCCGTAATTCGCAAAGACTGCTGACTGTCACCTACACCGTACCCATACTTCTGCTGTAAGGTTCCATCTACGAGCAAAACCTTGTTGCCTGTCGAAGCCAGTATCTTGCAAAGATATAACATCAGATCATTCTTCTCACATAAACCCGCAAAGATCCATGTATGCATAGATGTTACAACCCCTTTCTTTTTCTTAAACTCCCTGTTATCTGAATTATTCTAAATTAAACCTCGGATTTCACTCTATTCTCCACCCGTTAGCAAGCTCTGTTGTTCTGTTTGTGAAGCATCAGCAGGATCATTTACGCTTCCAGAATTAGCTCCTGCTCCGTTTCCTGAACCATCATTCCACATCACTCCATCCGACGTTGCCGGATTATTTGATGATGGACGACTGTTATATGTAACTGAGGATTGTGCCACATCCTGTTCAACCCCTTTTGACGGTGCTGTCATGGAGGCGGCCAGTGAACTTTCAAGCGAACTTCGCACCTGTCTGGATAACTCCTGCTCGGCTCGTCGAACAATATTCGGATCACTCTCCAGCAGTTTTAACACTTCTGAATTGGCAGGATACGTCGCGATTGCAGGTGTCTGAAACTGTGGTTCTACATAGGTTAAGGCATAGATTGAAGCTTTATGTAAATAGGCATCTACAATTGCACTTGAGAGTGACAGAATTTCTTCCTCCGTCATCGTAATCCATAAGGTAGCTGCATTGAGTCGTTCCACTTTTTTCTTCGATAAGAGAACATAGTCTTGTCCGGTAGGGAATTGGATACGAACATCAATAATATCTCCCTTAACAAGTGAGGACGGCAGTAATACAACTTGCAGCTCTCGATTTCTTAAATCAGGCGGAGCCGGTACATCCTCATACACCATCTCGGTGGTAATGGCAGTTCCTTTTTTCAACTCTATTTTGGCCACTTGGCCTTCCATCTGCTTGGTACTGGACCAGAGGTTTCGCGGTGCTTGTGCATCCGGAACAGCAATGAGCTTCAGATCCTCCGGTAATATCGGTTCACCTGCTTCAATATCCCGAATCGTAACCCATCCTTGTGCTCCCGAATCCCATTGTTGCTTTAATTCAGCTTCCTTTTCCTCATATGCCGATAAATAACGGGCTTCTACAGCTGACCTGACATCCCCCATCGTTTTGACATTGTAAATAACATATCCTCCGAACACCAACCCTACAGCTCCTGCTCCGATAAGTCCGGCATAGATCAGTTGACGGCTTTGTTTTCTTAATTTAGACAAAAGAGGCTCTCCTTTCGTAATCTTCTAATCATGTACTTTCCTTCTTGAAAAGAATGAACGTTTCTTGGGCTGCTGTGCCATCATATGCATTAAAATATGTGAAAACACTTTATCCATCTGTGCGTCCTTGTCAAAAGGATCAATATGTAACGGCAGACCATATACACTCGATGTATCCAGAGCTTTACGAATGCGCTGAACTGCTTCACTTGCTGCCAGGGGCAGACAATAGATCCATTTCTCTCGTGGATACCGATGATGTGATCGAATAAAGGCGCCAATCTCGGCCTGTCTCCATTCGGCACCTGAGCCTATAACAATGGGAAGATCTGCACGCAGGAATTCTTCCAGCCGGTTCTGGTCATGACCACTACCGAGATCCATCACGATGAACTGATAACTCCCCCCAAGCAAAGACAAAATATCCGCTCGCCCGGATTGTTTCCAATAATGCACACCATCCACTGCAAACTGTCTGCCTGCTGGCACCGGTTTACCCGCTTGAGCGATTTGTTGAATCCTTGCAAAAGATTGAGAGCGAGGTGACATTTCAATCACAGCTACTTTGAAGTTTTGCCTTTCGAGATAATGACTGATAGCTATAGCCGTGTGGGTAACCCCTACACCAGATGAAGCACCAGTCAAGGCAATAACTCTTGTTCCGCCATTCAAGGTCATCGTTGTATCTCCACCAGACGTTGTCCCACCGGGTATTCGGAGCAATTCCTTCCGCACCTCATCGGCAGATTGGAATCGCTCTTCGGCATTATACCTTAACAGTCTTCTCGCCACAGGGATGTATGTCCGTGGAACATCACTTCGGATAGAGCTTTCCACACCCTTAATCCATTCCGTATACGCACCACTTGTCATAAGATACAGGAGCAATGCTCCGAGTCCATAAAGATCTGAACGCGCATCGGTCTGACCCGCGCCATACTGTTCTGGAGCGGCAAAACCAGCGGTTCCCAACTTAACGGTATCTTCAGCACTTTGCGGTTTGTAACTTCTGGCGATACCAAAATCAATTAATCTTACTTCATGTTCCGGCGTGATCATGATGTTTGAAGGTTTCAGATCCCTATAGATCACAGGTGGATTCAGATTATGCAAATAACTCAACACATCGAGCAATTGAAGTACAAGCTCCGTCAACTGCTCCATCGGGATCTTCCCACGACACTGCTTGAAATACTCACTGAGCGTTAACCCGTCGATGTATTCCATCACCAAGTATGTGTACCCGTCTTCATCCGGGACAAAAAAATCAACAATTTGCGGCAATCTTGGATGGCGAAGTGATGTCAGAAGAGCGGCTTCCGTCTCCATACTGCCTTCATATGGCATAATCGTTACACTTTCTTTAATTGCCCATATCTTGCCCGGCAACTTCAGATCCTCCGCCTCGTATACATGGCTCATTCCGCCTGTTCCCAGAATGGATACGATACGATATCTACCTCCCAGCAGGCTTCCGCGTTCCAGCCTGGCCGGATGTCTCATACCAATTCCTCCTTCAATACACAACAAAAAAGGGAAAGCTTCACCGAAGAAGAACAGACCGGATATCCGGTTTCGTTCACTTCGGGATGCTTTCCCTCAGGTTTGTTATGGTTAATATTGGTATCATTATAGTACAGGCAGGAATAGATTGTAAAGCACAAAATTTAATGAGCTTAATCGAATCAATTTCATAATGCCTTTAGCTACTTTAATCAAAGCTAGATCTCTTAATATTTGACCATATAAAGTGTAATTTCTTCTCGGTTATGGAACAACTGCTTGGAACGTTGAATCTGCATCCGCGAACGCTCAAACGTATCGATGACATCTTTAATCATTGCCAACGGTTTTTTATGCAATAACTTCACGGTAACAATCGCTGTTCCTCCGGGTTGCAGGCTATATAGAAGATCCGATACAAGTCGGCTCATCAGCTTCGGACTCCAACTCATGTCACATACGAGTAGATCGAACTCTCCTTCGCGGAAACGAACATCCCCTGCATTCTTTTTCAAGAAAGTCAGTTTGGGTGATGCCAGCAGCGTTGCATCCATCTTCGCAGGATCTACCGCCGTTACTTCAAGCCCACGTTCAAGCAGGAACGAGGTCCATCCACCTGGTGCTGCACCGATATCAAGTGCTTTATGAAATGAAGTAAAGTCAATGCCAAACGTTAGCTCGGCTTCAAGCAATTTGAATTTGGCCCGCGAGATCTGCCCATCTTCTTTTTGAAAACGTACGGCTCCCCCGCTCCAGTCTGACAGGTTCTGTTCAGGTCTGGATATGCCGGCATACAACATATCATTCGTTGCAAATACAGAAATGACATATTCAGCATCACGTACAACCCATTCACAGTCTAGCTCATCCAGCTTTTCAGTTAGCAGTTGCTTCAATGCGGCTGCATTTTCTTGCCAAAAGGCCCCTTCTGTCTTCCGTACCTGTAGCACGACAGAGGCACCGTTCAATTCCTTATGATTCAACACAAATGCAATCAATTTCTCAATAGACTGCTCCGAATCTTCAGTATTCTCCTGAAACTGAACAGGTTGAATATGACGTAAAAACGTTGGATACTCTGCCCACAGCTTATCTGCAACTTCTTCCTCCGCTACAGGCAGACCCGCAAGCAGTATTTCTCCTGGTACGAGTACCGTGCTCTTCACCGCACCAAACGTACGGCGCAACTCTTCCTGAGCATAAGGGGCAAAGCCATGATTGGCTGTGCAGATAAAACGGGAGAAGTTGCCTTCTTCCCAAGACGATTGTGTACTCAAATTGTGTTACCCTCCAGAACGTACGCGTATCCACGGACGAGCATTATCCCACTGGATATCGACCGGAACATCGTACGTATGCTTAATTGTATCTTGTGTCAAAACTTCATGTTTGGGGCCAGCTGCCGCAATACGTCCATCGCGGATCAAGGCCACATGTGTAAATAAAGGTACGATCTCTTCAACATGATGTGTTACATACACAACTGTAATGTTACGCTGGCGCAGACGATCAATTTCAGCCAGCATTTTCTCACGTTCATATAAATCTAGGCCGGCACAAGGCTCGTCCATAATCAGCAATTTTGGCTCGGCCATTAATGAACGAGCGAGCATGACTTTTTTGCGCTCCCCTTGGGATAACGTTCCAAGCGGGTTGTTAGCCAGGTTGGCAAAACCCATGTCATCCAGCAAACTCATTGCCTTTGCTTTTACTTCATCAGGAATCGTCTGATAAAAACGCAAAAAAGCATACGCTCCTGTAGCGACGACTTCCCATACCGGATCTCTTGGCGTGAGTTTCTCAATCAAAGTTTGGCTGATATAACCGATTTCCTTACGTACTTCCCTGACGTCACATTGTCCATACAAATTACCGAGTACTTCAATACGTCCCTGGCTTGGAAACATATATCCGTTCATCATTTCCAACAACGTTGTTTTGCCAGAACCATTCCGACCCAAAATAACCCAATGTTCGCCTTGTTCAATGCGCAAATGTACGTCATCCAAGATTTGATTCTCTTCTCGTCTAAGTGAGACATGTTCCATCGAGATTATACTCATTTCAGCACCGCCTTCCGGATCTCCGAGAGCAGATGCTCCACAGAGCTCATCCGATAAACCATTTTTGGAACATCTTGCTGGCCGTCAAATAGCATCACTGCTGGAACGCTTGAAATTTTAAATTGTTGTACAAGTTCAGGAATGTCATGAATGTTCATTTCCAATAAAATACCTTCTGGCAGCATGTGCTCTACTACCTCTAACATACGGCGGGCTGCCGCACATGTCCCACATAAAGGGGTATATATAAATACAGCCTGTGGCATGCCTTCCCATACACTGCGCATTAACATTTTGGATGTAATTGGCTTCATTAACTTTCTTCTCCCGCGGCAACACGCAGCATGACCTCACCCGTCATTGGCCCATTATGAATGGTTACCGAATCCGGTTTATTGCTATATAACATCTCGTACATCTGGCGTTTCCCAAACATACTGGACGTATGCAAATAGATCTCACGCGGAAATAAACCTTCTCGTACAATAGATGCCGCGACCTCACCGCCATTGGGCGAATCTGGACCAAGCTCATAATCCAGAGACAAAATGTCCACGTCACCTTCTCTTAGCAGCATCAGGCACTCTTCTGCATTCGTTGCCAGAACAAATCCTTTCGGACATGCCCGATAGTCATCCAAAAAAACATGCATACAATCGCTCCTCTCCCCATTATAACCAGGAACGCATGAGCGCTATATCATCACGGTGCGTTCCATCTTCGCCCGTTTCTGTCTCGAGCACAACAACCGCATTTTGGAACTCAGGCGCCTTTAACAATGCTTTCATTGATTCATTTCCGATATATCCCTGTCCGATCCTCGCATGTCTATCCTTACACAAACCAGACGCATATTTGGAATCATTAAAATGGACAGCAGCAACATTATCCCAATACCCGAGCATCCTGCCCTTATCGAGCATCGCCGCTTCGTTGCCTGACGACCACAAACCTGAAGCAAAAGCATGGCATGTGTCAAAACAAAAAGCAATATGCTCCGGATATCGGCTTAATTTGCGAATCTGTATCATTTCTTCCATTGTCGTGCCCATCGGGCCATGATCACCTGCCTGATTTTCAATCAGTACCTTTGAGTGTCCATTCCAATTCTCCAAGGCGGTATCCAGACAATAAATGAGGTTCTGATAACCCTCCAGCGGATCGTTTGTTTTGATATGTCCAAAATGGACCACCGTCCCAACAGAACCGCAAGCATTCGAAATTTCAAGATCATTGCGAATAGAAGCTATTGTAGCATGAAACCCCGCCTCTCCACGGGTCATGCCCAACGCCGGATTCGTGGGATAGGGTGAATGTGCAATCGATGCAAGTCCCTGCTGTTCACACCAATCCCTGCACTGCTCAGCATCCTTGAGATCCAGACTTTTCAGGCCAAGACTACGCGGGTTCTTCGGAAAATATTGAAACGCCGTTGCCCCCATCACATGTGCTCTCTTGGCTGCCTGAAGAAATCCGCCTCTGGTGCTGACATGTGCCCCGATTCCGGTTTTAGGCTTCATGCTGGCATTTCGGACAGAAGAATGCCTTCTTGCCCGTAATTTCCACTCGTTCAATCGTTCCCCCGCAGCGCGGACAAGTCTCGCCTTCCCGATCGTACACGCGACATTGCTCGTCAAAACTTCCTGTCTTCGTATCCCCTAGCATCAGCGGCATTTCCATATAACCGCCCTCAGAAGCTGCTTCACGCAACACAGACTGCATCGAATGGAACAAACGCTCCGTCAACTCTGGTGAAGTCGCGATGTTCTGCGTTTTGGAGCTTGGTCTCAGACCGGCAGCAAAAGCAATCTCATCCGAATAACAATTGCCAATCCCCGCAATAATATGTTGGTTTACCAATGTTGTCTTGAGCGTACCCCGGCGACCTTTCAACAGAGAAGCAAAACGTTCCACATTCATCCGTCGATCTAAAGGTTCAGGTCCAAGATCAGACATCGCCTCTTCGGTTTCTTTCGAAGTAAGCAGATGTAGATAACCCAAGCGCAGTCCAATGAAAAATAAAATGTGATCGCCAAACTGAATTTCCACTTGCGTGGAACGATCAGGACGTTCTTCTTCCGTGCCCCAGAAAATCATACCACCCAACATGAGGTGCAGTACCAGACGTTTGCCATTAGCCAAGTGGAAAATCAGATGCTTCGCTCGGCGCTCAACAAATATGATGCGATTACCTGTAAGTTCATTGATAAACAGATCAGGCTCCGTATTTATCGTTTTATCGCGGTTAATTACAACACCTGTAATCAGTAGATCAAGTATTTTCTCGGACAGCAAGGTCCGGTAATTTTCCATTTCCGGTAGTTCCGGCATCGTACATTACCCCTTTTTGGAAGCTTGGTCTGCCTCTTGCGACAGCCACTCCATCAATTTATGCAAATCTTCAAACACATGATCAGGTCGAGCCTTCGCTGCTTGAATGTGTCCATCCATATTATCCCGTGTTGTCACACCGGTAAGGACCAACAGCGTCTCACATCCTGCTGCCACTCCAGCAGCAATATCGGTTCGCATATTATCTCCGATCACTGCCACTTCATGAGACGCCAGGTTTAGCCGGCTAATGGCTGACTTCATTATAACACTCGATGGTTTGCCTATGACTGTAGGATGAACTCCGGTCGCGGCTTCAATTGCTGCTCCAATAGTCCCCGCCCCAGGTGTCAGTCCATCATCGGAAGGAAGCTGCAGATCCGGGTTGGTCATGATGAATTTTGATCCCGCATTAATCCACCTTAGCGCCTTGGTCAGTTTATGATAGGAAAATTCACGATCAATCCCCTGTATCACGTAATCTGGTGCATCTTCCGTTAGCTGTAGTCCTGCTTTTTCTATGGCTTCCAGCAGTCCTGCTTCTCCAATACATGCCACTTTTGCACCCGGGGACTCTTCAGCAACATATTCAGCAGCCGCCACAGCAGAAGTACATACTTGAGACGCGTCGGCAGGTATGCCCATCCCGTTCAGATGATCTGCCACACCTTGTGGTGTACGGGAAGAATTATTTGTTACGAATAAATACGGCTTTCCTAGCTCTTGCAGTGTTCGAATAAGCTGATCGGCTCCTTCGATACGATGTCTGCCATGATAGAGCGTACCATCCAAGTCAATCAGATAGGCCTTAATCACACACAGCACTTCCTTTCTTCATTCCATTAACGTTTCATGTCCTTAATCAATTACCTCGAACTTGACCGCGAACCTATGTATTCAGGCAAAAAATAATGGCTTGCTGACATATGCACACAACAAGTCGAACCGGATCGAACACCGACGGTTTAACTCGCGCGTCTTCTGTACAAGCTTGTCATTTCCTGCGCTTTCCCGGAAAATAATTTGAATCATTTCCCTCTTCATATTGCCCATCCTACACGCTTTCTGACCAGATTGCAAAAGGGACCGCGGGAGTTCCTCTCCCTCAGTCCCGTGCAATTACCCGGATCTTTATATGACGTGTTTAGCCGTGCACTGGTTCGCAATCAGGGTTAAGATTCTTGCTTGCGATGCACGACAGGAATAAGCTGGTGTTCGTTTGCAAGTCTGGTATTCGGGAATACGGACTGCGCCTCTTCCAAAAGTGGCTGAAGTTGATCCTCATCCTTATAGCGTGAACTGAAGTGAGTCATGATTAGTTGCCCTACATTGGCTGCTCTAGCCGCTTCTGCCGCTTGTTTAGAAGTACTATGATAGTACTCATGCGCTGTATCGGCCAGATCATGCATGAATGTAGCTTCATGTACAAGTACATCTGCATTGATGGAAAGTGGCTGTACGTTGTCACATGGACGTGTATCACCCAATATGGTGATCACCATACCACGCTTGGGCGCTCCCAATACATCTTCTGGACGAAGCGAATCACCGTTATCCAGCGTAATGGTTTCTCCACGTTTCAGTCGGCCGAACAATGGGCCTGGCTTCAAACCATATTCCGCCAGTTTGGCTGGGTCCAGGCTTCCTGGACGATCTTTTTCGGTAATCCGGTATCCATAACTGTCAATCCGATGCTCAAGCAAAGCAGCTTCCACGATAAAACTGTCATCCTCGAACAGGACACCGCCCGTATGTTCCACGATATTCAGATCATAGTTAACCCGGGATTGGCTCAGCTCCATTGTTGTACTGATCATTCGTTCCGTACCTGGCGGACCATATACGGTTAATGGTGTGGTGCCACCTTGATAGGCTCTGCTCGAAAGCAGTCCTGGAAGTCCAAATACATGATCACCATGCAGGTGAGTAATGAATATTTTCTCCAATTTGCTTAGTTTAAGCGGAGAACTTAAAATCTGGTGCTGCGTTCCTTCCCCGCAGTCAAACAACCACAAAGCTCTGCGCTCATCCAACATGCGTAGCCCAATGGAAGTTACATTCCGTTGAAGCGTAGGTACACCAGCATTAGTTCCCAGGAAATATAGTTCCATTCTGGATCGCACCTCTTTCTGTTGCCAGCAAAAAACCTCCGACAATGCGGAGGGCTTTGCCTGACACTCTACTGAATTTATGCCTTCTCTACATTAAAATACTTGGCTTGCGGATGGCTGAATACCATCGCTGATACGGAAGCTTCAGGTTCCATCATGAAACCTTCCGTCAATTCCACACCGATATCCTCAGGCTGCAGCAACTTGAACAACGGCCCTTGGTCTTCCAGATCCGGACAAGCCGGATATCCAAAAGATACCCTGATCCCTTGATAGCGTGCACCATGACGTTGCTTCATGGTCATCTGGGCAGAATCCGGGAATCCCCATATATCTCTCATCATATGATGCACACGCTCAGCTAATCCCTCTGCTACTTCAAGCGCTACGGATTGCAGAGCATGTGAGCGAAGGTAATCCCCTTGATCTTTCCACGCCGTGGATAGTTCACGCACACCGTGTCCGGCCGTAACAACCATGAAACCAACGTAATCCATCTGACCGGATTCAACAGGTTTCAGGAAGTCGGACAGGCACAGGAACGGCTCGACTTTTTGACGTGGGAACGTAAATGTATGCAAAATATTACTGGTGTCCTTTGGATCATAGATAATGACGCTGTTACCACTGGACTGAGCCGGGAAGAAACGATACATGGCATGCGCCTGAATAATCCCGTCACGAACAGCCTCTTGCATGATATCATCCACGACTGCTTTCAGGTCGGTAGCCTTCTTATCACCTGAAGCAAGCAGTTGTTCTACTGAACCGCGCAACCCCAGATGATGTCCAAGCAACATCTGCATGTTCACGTATGGCAGGATATGTGATAAAGGATAGTTACGCATCGTATGCCGATCCAGATCAGGCGGGACAAGAACCGGATGATCTACAGCAATATCCGAACGCTCCACTCGCGTAAGCTCTGGAAGAGCCTGAACAGCTACAGCACCTGAAGAATCAGCTTCTTTCTCAGCTTCCATCTCCAGTTGCATCACTTCACGTGAAACGGGATTCATCAATTTGTTCGCCAGATCCAGACCATCCATCGCATCTTTCGCATATACAACCATTCCGTTATATTCAGGACGGATACGATTTTTGGTGAATTTACGTGTTAGCGCCGCTCCACCAACCATAATAGGCACATCAATACCTGCTGTTCGCAAATCCTGAGCGGTAAGAATCATCTGCTGCGCTGATTTTACCAATAGACCCGAGAGGCCGATCGCATCGACTTTTTCTTCTCGGTATGCCTCAATAATACGTTCTGGTGGTACTTTTATACCCAAATTAATGATCCGGTAACCGTTATTGGACAGGATGATCTCAACCAGGTTCTTACCGATGTCATGCACATCGCCCTTGACCGTGGCCAGAATGATCTTGCCTTTAACCGAAGTTTCGTTCTTCTCCATGAATTGCTCCAAATATGCTACAGAAGCCTTCATAACCTCTGCACTCTGCAACACCTCAGCTACAATCAACTCATTGTTGTTAAAGAGACGACCTACTTCCTCCATCCCCCGCATCAGTGGACCGTTAATCACTTGAAGTGCTGTATATTTGGCAAGTGCCAGTTCGAGATCTGGCAGCAATCCTTCTTTACTTCCTTCTACTACATATGAAGCGAGACGCTCTTCTAATGAAAGGTTCGAGATTTTTTCCTTCTTCTCAACCTTCTTGTTACGGAACGCCGCTACAAACGCCGCCAGAGTATCATCATTCGTGTTATATAAAAGCTCTTCCGAGAGTCTGCGTTCTTCTTCAGGAATGGAGGCATAACGCTCCAATTTCTCTGTGTTCACGATCGCATAGTCAAGACCTGCTTTGGTACATTCATATAAGAATACTGAGTTCAGCACCTCACGGCCCGCTTCAGGCAGTCCGAATGAAATGTTACTGATCCCGAGGATCGTATGACATTCTGGCATCGCTTCCTTAATCACTCTTATACCTTCAATGGTTTCTTTGGCTGAACCGATGTACTGTTCATCTCCCGTACCTACCGGGAACACCAACGTATCGAAAATGAGGTCTTCTGGTTTGAGACCATATTTGTTCACCAGCAAATCGTAAGAGCGCTTGGCTACGTCAAGCTTGTCTTCCCGACTAATCGCCTGACCCCGTTCGTCAATCGTTCCGACAACTACTGCACCACCATATTTATGAAGCAACGGCGTAATCAGCTCAAATTTCTCTTCGCCATCCTCAAGGTTAATGGAGTTAATTATCGCTTTACCTTGTGAGTACTGGAGGGCCAGATCAATTACTGAAGCATCTGTCGTATCGATCATGAGAGGAACCTTTACTTTTTTTACAACCAATTCAAGGAACTTCACCATGTCTTCAGACTCTTCGCGGTCTGGGTCTTGTACACACACATCGACAATGTGCGCTCCATTTTTCACTTGAGCACGTGCAATTTCCGAGGCTTCTTCATATTTTCCTTCTACAATGAGGCGTTTGAATTTCCGTGATCCCAGCACATTCGTACGCTCACCAACCATGTATGGACGATTGTCCTGTTCAATGTAGATCGGTTCTATACCAGACAATGCCGGTGGATGTGTTCCGTTCATTTCTCTTGGGGGGTACTGAGCAAGTGTGTCGCGCATCGCCCGAATATGTGCAGGGGTTGTCCCGCAACATCCACCAGCGATATTCAACCAGCCCTGTTCGGCAAAAGCACCGATCTTCTGTGCAAGCGAGTCTGGTGACTCATGGTAATTACCATTCTCATCCGGAAGACCCGCGTTCGGGTAACAACTAACGGCAACCGATGCCATTCCAGAAAGTGAACGAATGTGATCACGCATGAACTCCGGACCCGTAGCACAGTTTAGTCCTACCGAAATTGGGTTAAGGTGTTCTAAGGATATATAAAAGGATTCGATGTTCTGACCTGCAAGGGTCGTTCCCATCGGTTCAATCGTTCCTGATATCATCAGGGGCAGTGTAACGCCACTCTGTTCGAAGGCCTGCTGAATTCCAATGCTGCCTGCTTTTACATTGAGGGTATCCTGTGAGGTTTCGAGTAGTAGCGCATCAACGCCTCCCTCTATTAAAGCAAGCGCTTGCTCCAAATAACTGTCGATAAGTTCCTGGAACGTTACTCCCCCAGTTACAGACAGTGTTTTGGTTGTTGGTCCCATCGCACCTACCACATAACGTGGAGATTCAGGTGTAGAGAAACGATCAACCGCAGCTTTCGCAATTCTGGCTGCTTCCAGGTTGATCTCGCGTGCCCGATCCTGAATATCGTACTCAGCAAGCACAACGGATGTGGCACCAAATGTATTGGTTTCAATTAAATCGGCGCCCGCCTCCAGATATTCTTCATGAATGCGCTGGATCAGTTCTGGACGAGTAAGCACTAACATTTCATTACATCCATCCAGATCTTCGCCGCCAAAATCTTCGCCAGTCAGATCAACTTGTTGAATCATGGTCCCCATTGCACCGTCGAGGATTAATATTCGTTGTTTTAATGCATCGTGTAGACTAATCTTATCCAATATCTTCACCCCCGCAAAACGTTAGATCTTAGTTTAACAGAAACTAACTTAATGTGAAAGATCGGGTTTGGTCCCGAAAGATGGCGGGTTTGCACGAATATGAACGGAATTTGAGAATCGACAAAAACAAAGCAATCCGATATAATTCAATTAAACCAAGTGGAAAAGAGGGAAAGAACATGGCTGAAATTGTTATCCGAAATACGAACGAACGCATCACTGGTGACGAAAATGTTCGAAATTTCTTAAACAAATACGAAGTATTATATGAGAAGTGGGACGCTTCCAAACTGAACACTGATCTGCAAAATAACTTTGGATTAACTGATGAACAGAAAACCGAGGTTTTGGAAACTTACGATTATGAAATCAGAGATTTGGCTGCACGTCGCGGGTACCAGATCTGGGATGTCATCACGCTGTCCGAACAAACACCAGATATCGAAGAAAAGCTCGCCAAGTTCGAAGAGATCCACACCCACGCTGAAGATGAGATCCGTGCAATTGTTGCTGGTAAAGGAATCTTTGTTATCAAAGCTACAGATGATGTGGGCTACTTTAATGTAGAACTGTCTCCTGGAGACGTTATCTCTGTACCTGAGAATACACCGCACTTCTTCACTTTAATGGAGAACAAACAAATTATTGCTGTACGTCTGTTCATCGAAAAAGATGGCTGGATTGCAGATCCATACCCTGATCCTACATTTATCAAACAAGCCTAACACTCTCGTGTTACAACTCGCTTAACCAAAACCCCTGTTCAATTGAACAGGGGTTTTCGCATATGCATGTGGAGAGTAGTGTACAACATCGGTGCATTATATAAAATAATGCGGGTATTTCGCCTTTATCGATTCCTGTTCAATAACAACGAGTCTAAGATGAGCTTCCATCACCTGAACAGCTTGCTCGGTCTGACGCTCTGTGATAAGACGATAAATCTCTTTGTGCTGGGAGATAATGACCTCCAGGTTGGAGTCCTCCGCTAGACGTAATAAACGCAACCGATTAAACGGAATATTCAGTTGTTGCAACATTTTCCATGTTCTCAGCTTACCCGTGCCCTGGAACAAAATCTGATGAAACTCTTCATCCAGTTCAAAAAGCCGATAGAAATTGTTTTTTCCTATACAGACTTCCTGCATTGCAATGTTGGTTTCAAGTCGAAATCTGTACTCTTCAGGAAAAGAAACACAAGCCAAAGTCACGATTTCCTTCTCCATCTTCTCCCGCATAAACCTGCCTTCTTCCACATGCTCCAGATTAATATGAGAGACGATCGTTCCACTCTGGGGAATAATGTCCAGCAGTTCTTCTTCAGCAAGCTTCATGAATGCTTCTCTCACGGGTGTTCTGCTCACCTGCAGTTCATCTGCAATCTCTTTCTCTGAAATCTTGGTACCCGGCTTAAGTTCCAGGTGAAGAATTCGTTCTTTTAACAGGTTATATGAATATGCCCGGGTCGAGCCTCTAATTTTTTGATTAAGTGACATGCCTAGACCTCTTTCTATCAGCCGTATTCATTCATCTTAGCACAAATTACCGTTCCACTTATATATCGGTGTGAAACGGTAATCTGGCCAACATCAACTATATTATTGCTTGTTTTCTTTGTAGGCTTTGTACGTGTCATTTGCCAGCTTCAGATAATTAGATAACCCTTGACTATCCAGCTCTTTGGCAAACGTATCGAATTCAGACAAGTCTCGCTCACCCAAGATAAATTTAAGTGTATTTTGATCCGAATAATCTTTCAGTGGTGTACTCAGAAGTGTCACCCGTTCACGGTCCTCTGAGGAGTAAGGAATTGGTGGTTCTGCCGGGATCACTTCCTTGGTATCCTTCATGTCTTGCTGGAATTTCAACTCTTCTTCACTAAACATCGATTGCAGCAGATCTGTCGTACCACCGTAGGCAAATACTCCACCAGAGAATCCAAAGTCAATACGCAGATCCTTCGTGCCTTTAGGATTCAAGCCATTGTAGTTCACATCTTCTACCAATTTACGTTTTCCTTCCTCTTTGGTAAATGTTTCGCCTTCAACGCCCCATTTGGCAAACTCTTGACCCTCATCACTGTAGTATAACCAATCCACAAATTGCATAATGGCTTTGAAGTTTTCGCTTTTTTGAATTTTCCCGGATATCATGACACCGTTTTCAAGTCTGGAGCCAGACATTAATTGCCCTTTTGGCCCACCAGGAACTGTAATCTTCGCAACAGAGTATTTACCTTCTCCCAGCGTTTTGTTCATATCATTTCGGTGCAGCACCACCGTTTGGGAATTACCATTAATCATGAATGATTTGCCGGATACAAATTTCTGTACAGCCTGATCATCATCCTGCGTGAAACTTTCTTTGTCCAGCAATCCTTCGGATACCAACTTGTTAAAGTACGTTAGCATTTCCTTATACTCCGGTGTAGTAGCCGTGTACACAAATTGATCCTGATCTTCCTTATACGTCAATCCGTTACCAAAACCCCATCCAGCCTTGGTACCAAAGCCGGTAGCCGCAATACCTAATGTGCTATTAAATTTGAAACGGTCCGAGAACGGAACGGAATCCGGGTACAGCTCTTTGAGTTTCTTTGCAGCGTCATACAGTTCATCCCATGTGGTTGGGATAGCAATGTTATTTTCTTCAAAAACATCTGTTCTTACGATTAATGTATAATCTGGCCATACTTCTTCATGCAGACCCGGGAGTACATAATACTTGCCATCTTCCTGTCGAAGTCCTTCGATTTCTTCTTCCAATCCCCATTTTTCCACTTTATCCTTGAAGTTGGGCATCAAATCAATATAATCACTAACGGGCAGAATCGCACCGGAAGATACAAAAGCAGATTCTTCACCAGGATAGGTCTTTGGAATAACCAGCGGTGCATCACCAGAACTGATTAGAAGAGATCTCTTCTGAGAATAGTCACTCATAGGAACAATCGTTGGCTCAAGTGTAACACCAGTCATTTCAGTCATCTTTTCGAAAAGCAACCAGTCTTTTTTGTACGGATAGGTAGGTTGATCACTATATAGTATGGAGAGATTAAATGGCTCGGTCGCCTTGAATGTATCCCCTACATTGTACGTCTCCATCGCTGCCTTGGTTTGAACTTCTGTGACGTCACCTCCGGCTCCATTACCGTTGCTACATGCTGCCAGAACAACGGTCATCATTGATGCCAACACCATTTTACCAACAAACTTACGTGGCTTTTGATTCATTTAGGTTATCCCCCTGAATTTGGTTTAGGTTGACCTTGACTTAAAACTTTTTAATCAATAAAAAGCGAAGCGCTCGCCTACAAGCTTTCTGAAAGAAAGCTTCATCGGAAGCATATGCTATCACCGGATTCTCCCTTTTAAAAAGGGAATCGAAAAAATCTGGGGATAACAGCGATTGAAAGGTTATTCTGTCATCGGAGTGTTCCGTGTAAATCATCTGTAGTTCAATTTATATAGCTGCTACGTATTACTGTTTAACAGACCCTAACATGATACCGGTTACAAAGTATCTTTGGACAAATGGATAGATGGTGAGTATCGGCAAGATGGTTAATACCATCGTTACTGACTTAATATTGGCAGCAATCTGTGTCAGGTTATCAGCTGAGGTTGCACCGGCAGATGCCCCACTTGTCGCTCCTGCAATCATATTGCGCAAATAAATGGTGACAGGGAACAGTTCTTTTTTGTCCAAATACAGAAAGGCTGGGAACCAGGAATTCCAATGACCTACTGCGTAGAACAGCACCATGGTTGCCATAACGGCTTTACTAAGCGGCAATATAATGCGTAACAAGATCCCGTAGGTGTTCAAACCGTCAATGGAGGCAGCTTCCTCCAGTTCTTCAGGCATATTTTCAAAAAATGACTTCATGATCAGCATGTTGTATATGCTAATTGCGCCAGGAACAACAAGTGCCCACATGGTGTTGTTGAACCCAAGGGAATTAATCAACACATAGTTTGGAATCAATCCACCACTGAAGAACATGGTAAATACGGCGAACATCGTCAGAAACTTGCGACCCATCAACCTCTTTTTGGACAGGGCATAGGCGAAAATAGTCGTCATAAACATGGAGATTAATGTACCTACTACAGTATAGATAATCGTATTTTTATAATTCGTCCAGAACATGCTGTCACGTGAGATGGTCTTGTATGTCTCCACATTGAATCCTCTTGGGAACAAACTAACCTTACCCGAATTAATATAGGACTCACTACTGAAGGATTGTGCCACGACATTTAAGAATGGATAGAGCGTTATAAATACCACGAACAGCAGAAAGATGACATTGAATACTTTAAATACCTTGTAAGATCTGGATTCCTGCATGGTGCTCCTCCTTTACCATAAGCTTCTTTGTGTCAGTCTGCGTGAAATGGCATTTACGGAGAACACCAGAATCAGACCGATCAGCGATTCGAACAAGCCAATTGCGGTAGCATAACTGAAGTTACTGGATTCCAGTCCAACCCGATACAGGTAAGTGGAGATCACATCAGATGTCTCGTAGATAAGCGGATTGTACAAGAGTAAGATTTTTTCAAATCCAACTGCCAGGAAATTACCCATGTTCAAAATCAATAACGTCACAATCGTTGGCAAGATCCCTGGTAACGTTACATGAATCGTTTGCTTCCACCGATTGGCACCATCGATACGCGCAGCTTCATACAAAGAATCATCAATGGTTGTCAGTGCAGCCAGATACAGAATCGCTCCCCAACCCATACCCTGCCATACCTCGGAAGTGATATAGATTGTTCTGAACCACTCAGCCCGCTGCATAAAAGGAATATTGTCTCCGGTGAAGAAAGCCACCAGTCCATTAATGGAACCATTCACTGCTGTCAGCTGCAGGATCATACCCGCAACGATAACGATAGACAGAAAATGAGGCAGATAAGACGCGGTCTGTACAAACTTCTTGAATCGTTTACTCTTCACTTCGTTAAGCATCAAAGCAAAAATGATTGGAACCGGGAATGTAAAGAGCAATGCAAGTCCGCCCAACATCAGCGTATTACCGAATACTCTCCAGAAGGTAGGGTCCTCAATAAACATTTTGAAGTATCTTAATCCAACCCACGTTTCTCCAAATATACTTCCCCCGGGAACAAAACGTCTGAACGCAATCACATTACCAATCATCGGCCCATATTTAAAAATAAGGAGATAAATGATGGGAAGGATTAATAGTGAATACAGCTGCCAGTCTTTGCGGAACAAAGTTGCTGCCGTTCGTAATCTGCTCTCTTTACGTAAAGATGTCATGGTTAACGTTGTTTTAGCGGTTTCCGACTCCATGTGTTTTCACTCCGATCCAGGACTTGATAAGTAAGAGTAATTCATGTACAGTTCCCATCGTTTCTCCTCTTGTAGAAGACAATAACTCCTTTAACTTCCCCCCCACTACCAAATAGATAATTGCTGAATGTAAGCGATATCAATTTGATGTATTATGTAGAATCACACAATCCAAAGTGCTTCACATCATTAATTAGCACTTACTAAGTGGTGTGATCTCCAAATCGGAAGAAGATACTCTGAAATATTAAGCGCTTACAATCAATCGAAAATAATAAGCAATAACTCCCTGCCTCCATTTAATGAAGTAAGTCAAAAAGATATTGCTTTATGACAATATAAATACTAGTCATACTAGTATGTTAGTTACATTCTAATCCAGCTTCCCTCTAATTTCAATAACTTTTAGCAAAAAAAATAGAGATCTCTTTTAACAAGGTAATTTACTCAACAAGCTCAAATAAAAAAACATTGGTAACTTCAAGAACGACATCATCGTTCATTGAAGCTTCCAATGTTTCAGGGTGCTGAGGAAAGATGTTATAACTGATTCCGCTTAGAAATTAGCAATAAGCTGATTTAATTCTGATAAATGTGTTATTTCATGGTCTGGCGCATACGTTTCATTGTTGGTCTTATGCTCACGGTTAATCCATACGGATTGGATGCCAGATGATAAAGCACCACGAATATCAGTCGTTAACTTGTCTCCAACCATCATGCTCTCTTCGGGTTTAACACCCAGTTTACTCAAAGCATGTTCAAATATCGACGGATCTGGTTTTCCTTTTCCGAAGTTACCCGAGATAATAATCTCATCAAAGAAAGGAGTTAATTCAGGTACACCATCCAACTTCTCTTGTTGCAAAGCAGGACAACCGTTCGTTAACAGCAACAGTTTGTACTTTCCTTGTAACTGACGCAAGGTATCCATCGTTTCTTCGTATACATGAGGTCTGGATCTCCGTTCTACTCCAAACTGCTCGGCAAGTTGTTCAGCAAGATCTTCCCGATCTATACCCAACTTCAACAAGCCACGAAGCCAGGATTCTTTACGGTAAACTGGAGCAAGTTGTTCCAACTGACGGAACTCAGGTTGATCCCCACCAGTAAAGTTAGCCCAAAGGCCTTCAAACGGATTGATTCCAATCATTTTAGTAAAAGGAAAGGTTTCATATGATTCATACAGTCCACGTGCCTCATTACGAACAGCTTCTTCAAGTTCTTCTGGTTTAACCCCAGTCTCTTTCGCTGCGATTAGACAAGTCTCATGAAAAGATTCTCGAACACTACGCTCATCCCATAATAAAGTATCATCTAGGTCGAACAAAATCGCTTTTAACGCCATTCCGATCATCTACCCCTTTATGCAATAATTACTTTTCGACGGTTTCCACGGTGATCTGGTGTGCTTTTGCAAACTTCAGCAAACGTTCTGCAATCGCATCTGTATCGTAACGGTTCAATAACTTGGTGAACACCCATCTTTTCCCGCGACTGTTATGTTCGATAACAACTGTACCTGGTTCAATTCTGAATTTGACGATATCGTCAACCCCAATTGAACGTTCACGATTACCCTTCGTCGTTATAATCCGATTACTGCTAATCTTGATGTATGGACGACGAAGCATGAAGATGACTGCCAAAAATACGTAAAGCAGCATGGTCACCCAGTCCCAAGTTGTCATTGGAGCTTGCACAAGGAACGTGCTCATAAACAGATACAAAAAGGCGAGACCAATCAAAAATATAGGGAACAAAAGACTGCGTCCCTTAAAGACTTCTTCACCTGGTGTACCTGTGATTGGTTGACCACTTTTTTTGCGTTGCTGATTTAACTGCTTGGAATTTTTCTTAACCGTTCTCTCGAACGAACGCGACATGAGAATCCCCCTTATGTGTCTTTGTATCGGCTTACATAATTGCAAACCAACATTTCCCCCTATAAATTGCACACTCAAAATAACAGGAAGAAACCTAAATATCATAATGATATCATTAGGTTTCGTTAGTGTTTGAGTTTGCCTTGGTGGCCTTTGTCATTCTCATCATCAACAATCTCAATGGTATCCAGTTGTTGTCTGAAATTGCTGCGAATATTACTCAAATAAATCTCTCTTAGCTCGGCACGTTCAGCAAGCTCTTCCTCCGACAATCCAGTGGACTTTTGCTTACGAGCCAATTCGTTAATGCGTGCTACCAGACTATCTATATCCAAGCTTGTCCCCTCCAAAAATACAAAGTCATATTAACTTTGCCATTATAAAGGCTGCTTGTCAAGCTGACACGCGCTAACACTCATTGATGTGCATTTTATTCTGCAAATTGCGGTAGAGCTAGTACTTGTCCCACTTGGATGGAAGTTGTATGAAGTTGATTCACTTTCTTAATTGCTTCTATATATATACGTGTATCCATATTCGTCGGTTTATGTTCCAAAGAAATACTCCATAATGTTTCCCCTTGTGAAACAGCTATCTTTCCTCCAGGCAGAACATCATTCTCATTGCCGGCAAATACAGTTAAAACGGTGCTGCATCCAATAAATATAATCATAGAGGTAATGACTACCTTTAACATCCATGAAGAAATCTTGAAACGCGCTAAAACCTTCTTGTAGTTCCCTATGTTAGACTTCACCAGTTCCGAATTCATTGGTTCATAAATGCTTTGATAAGTAGAATATCTCATTAAATACCCGCCTCCAAACGTTTGTTCCTATCTGTTGGAATCAATATAACACGAACACTTGTTTTGTTCAATAGATTTTTAGAACAATTGTTCGCTTCTTTTTTGAAGGAGAAATATCTTATTTCAAGTCCTTTTACAAAACATTTGCAGTATTATGCTCTGACTTTTGGACAATTTCTGTTCTATAAGCTAAAAAACACTGATTTAATGCTATTTTATTTAGAACTTATGTTTGTACGAACGGAGGTTCTATGTTATAATTTTCCCAAACGTTACTAAAATGGGGTTGATACGGTATGTCGAAGATATCCAGCAGGCAGCAGGCTATTCTGGAGTTTATACGAAATGAAGTCCGGTTGAAGGGGTATCCTCCTTCCGTACGGGAAATTGGTGAAGCGGTTGGACTGGCTTCCAGCTCAACAGTACATGGACATTTGGATCGTTTGGAGAAAAAAGGTTTGATCCGACGCGACCCTACCAAGCCAAGAGCCATTGAGCTTTTGAGCCAAGAAGAATCTGAGCATTCTCATCAATTTGCTCATAGCGTTGCACGTATTCCTGTTGTTGGTAAGGTTACAGCCGGGGTTCCAATCACTGCAACCGAGAACATTGAAGACTACTTCCCTCTTCCTACACATTATGTAGGCGAACAGAAAGTGTTTATGCTTTCGGTAGTCGGAGATAGCATGGTGGAAGCTGGAATCGTTAACGGAGATTACGTTATTGTCCGTCAACAGCAAACTGCTGATAACGGTGATATCGTCGTTGCAATGACTGAAGACGATGAAGCTACAGTGAAAACGTTCTATAAAGAGAAAGATCATATTCGCCTTCAACCGGAGAATGCGACCTTCGAACCTTTACGTTTGAAACATGTTAGTATTCTGGGTAAAGTCATTGGCCTTTTCCGAGATATTCATTAATATTTAACTTGAGTAACAAAACTAGATGTAATGAAATACGAAAGAGGTTATCCTGATCAACAGGACAACCTCTTTTTTTCATGTTTTTGTTATTTTAGCGGCTAATTATTCACTGCGTTTCAGAACACTCTTGTGATGCGAGAACACATCAAAGCTCTGTTGTCCGTGATATGAGCCCATACCGCTCTCTCCTACACCACCAAACGGGAGGTAGTGTGAAGTCATATGAGAAAGTGTGTCATTAATACATCCCCCACCGAAGGATACTTGATTCAGAACCTGATCCTGCAGCTGCTCATCCTGTGTGAAGAGATATAGCGCCAATGGTTTTGGCCGGCGAACAATCTCATCTAGCATAGGATTCAGGTCACTGTACGTAAATACAGGAAGAATCGGACCAAAGATCTCTTCTTGCATGACAGCTGATTCCCAGTTCACATCTCCAAGTACAGTCGGCTCAATGAGCAACTGCTCTCGTACAGAACGTCCACCAATCAGCGTTTTGCCATCTGTTAGGAATTTCGACAACCGATCAAAGTTACGCGAGTTAACAATATGCGGGAAATCAGCGTTCTGTAACACATCGTCCCCAAATTTATCTTTGATCTCTGCGCCAATCAGATTGATCAATTCGTCATGAACTTGTTCATGTACAAGCAAATAATCCGGAGCAACGCAAGTTTGGCCTGCATTAAGGAACTTACCACGAACAATACGCTGTGCCACCAGCTTCAGATCTGCATCGTTATGGACAATAGCAGGACTCTTGCCCCCTAGCTCAAGGGTTACAGGAGTCAGATGCTCCGCAGCTGCCTTCATAACAATGCGACCAACACCCGTGCTTCCTGTGAAGAAAATATAATCAAACTTCTCTTTCAACAATGCTGTGCTAGCCTCGACTTCTCCTTCCATAACCGCAATATACTCCTGAGGGAAGATCTCTTGAATCAGATCATACGTCAGACGAGATACGGCTGGTGTTAATTCAGAAGGCTTGATAACTGCACAGTTACCGGCTGCGATTGCTCCAATCAGTGGACCAAAGGCCAGTTGGAAAGGATAGTTCCAAGGTGCAATAATAAGAGCCACTCCGTATGGTTCAGGGTAAATGGTGCTCACACCATCCGGCATAGCCGAATTGGTTGGGACTTGTTTTGGTGCAGCCCATTCCTGCAGGTGTTCTAATGCAAAATCCAGTTCACCCAAAACAATGCGAATCTCGGAACCGTAAGCTTCCGCCTCAGATTTGTTCAGATCTGCCCGAAGTGCATCTTGAATCCGTTGCTGATACTTTTCAATTCCCTTTCTAAGCTGTTGAAGTGCATTAATCCGATACTCGATATTTTTAGTTTGTCCTGTATAAAAAAATGTACGTTGTTCTGTCACAAGTTGTTTAGCCTGATTCATATTAACATCTCCAATTAATTATTTAAAATTAAATTGTTCAAAATTTAATTAAAGTATACCTCTTCTATATGAAACTTTCAACATACAAATGAAACATCCATTTGTATGTATTTGAACGATGGTTGGAATTTTTATAGAGTGAAAGCTAGTATTCCCTCCTATTCGTGGCTATCAGAATTTCTAAGGAAGTTTGATTAAAATCTTTTGATTCAGACAGTTTAATGCACTGTAGAAAGAATTCTAATCTCAGTTTCTCTTTAATAAGTTAGTAAATAAATGACAATCGTTTTGCGCTAAAACAAACATGAAGTGATTCAATTCATCAGATGGAGAGGTTTAGTTACCATATATAAAAAACTCCCCTTTCATTATGAAAAGTGAGTTTTGCGATTATCTAAATCGACGAACAAACGTGTTTTGTTATATAAATGTAATCCTTGGTTACAAATAAACACAGAAATGTGGGCTGGTGAAGAAGAATTCAGGGGACATTTTTGGGCATTTTGTGGGCGCCTTTTTTTCTTATTATAATGAAGAAACTCATTTCAAATACTCATTTTGATTGCATTATTACTCTGACATTAAAAGCAATAAATTATAGCGCTGGTTAAATTAAAAATCTCCTAAACAAAATATTAAACTTATACAAATATTGTAAATTATAAGCTCACAATTCATAAGCGATACAATCCCTTTAATTAACCGAGATAATTTCGGCTAAAGAAATCGAGCGGAACTCACCCTCTAACATCAACTTTATTTCACACCGTACAAAGTCTAATCCCACAACTACTCCTGAAATCGGCTCTTCAAAGAAAGAGTTAAATAATTTCAAATAAACCGTCTACTACTATTATAAGAGCCAACTAGTACCTAACTGGTCCGCTGTGTTTCCTGATCGTCCAAATCAGGGTTGCCGCGGCTCTCTGTGTTCAGCCATAATCAACCTGGATGTCTCACAATCCGTTATCTATCAGTCTGCTACGCATGAAAGCCCCATAATATTAGCCCAAAAATCGATGTTCCCAGAAGTTCGTGTGCGGCCTACCTTAGGACGTTCTCCCCACCCAGCCTTCTAAGATCACTTTGTAGGACATTTCAGACCATCCTCCAAATGTATAGTTTTCCGCTCCCACAAGAGCGTCAAGAGCAGCCATGACGTTCGTCTTATGTTTACCCGTTTCGGCTATAATCTCATGTATAGTAGGAAACCTACGCCGTCCACCTTTGTACTTATCTAAGATCCGGAGGACCTTTCTTTAACAATCCTTTAACATATCAATCACCTCACCAATACTATGTGAGAAAATAAGTTCGTTTTTAACATTAAATTCAGAGATATCTGCAATTATATACAGAAACATTTACCTAGGTCTGATAGACTATGTAATAAGAATATTAATAGGAGGATTATTAGTAATATGAAAATAGTACCAGGAATTTTGCTTATTTCCGCATTTTTAACACTTGCAGCTTGCTCACCTCAACCTAATGCCGATTTAAAAAGTGATGGGGTCGTCGCAAATGAAGTGGAGTCCACTGTGTCGCAAACAGAACCAACAGAAGAGTCAAAAGATGAAATAACAACAGATTCTGTCAATGAGGAACAAGAAATTACTGCAACTACAATTAAAAAAAATGATACAGTAACGATAGACGGGTATGCGGAGCTTTCAGTCTCTAAACAAAAGTTTTCTAAAAAGATTGAACCTTCAAAACCAGGTAATTTCTACACGTACTACGAATCAAAGGAAGAAGATTCTACATATTTTGCACTCACTGTAAAAGCTAAAAATTTATATTCTACTGGCATTGATGCAGATGAAATAGCAAATGTCACCTTGATATATGATAATCAGTATGACTACCCTACATTCAGCACTGTTGAGGAAAAAGGAGGAGAAGACTTTACTTATAGCAACATCACTAGTGTCAATCCTCTAAAAACTACAACGTTATATTATCTAGCCGAGATACCGAACGAAGTCGCTGATAGTGATAAACCGTTAAAAGCTCTGATTAAGGTAAAAGACAATACTTTTGAATATACCATTAGATAATTAAAGGCCCTCCCACATATTTGATGGCAGGGCCATTTTTTCGCATAAATTAGAACGTTCGTTCTTTAATATACAACAAAATTTCCTAGTCATTTGGACCAGGTACATTTATAGTAGCATTCATGGTAGAGAGTAGTAACATCATCCCCAGTTTACTATGAAAATATTCTTAATCAGTTGGAGGAATTTTTGGAAGTTACGTTAGTAGATCTGTAGGGTGTGAAATACAAATCACAACGTGATATATGTCATAATTTTACATTGAATTATATGGTATTTTTAGAAAGTAAAGTTTTATAATTCATTCACAAAAATTTAGGAGGTATTTACATGAAAAAGAAACTAGCCACAATTGGAGCGCTCACTGCTATTGTAGCAAGTATTGCTGTTCCAGCATCACTTGCTTCTGCCTCATCTTCTGTTCAAGGTTCTGTAACTGCACAAAGTGTTACGATTCAGGCGACGCAAAAATATGTGAGATATTCAGATGCTAACAATAAGTATGGAGATGCGAAGTATGTTCCAAAGACATATACTTATGCTGATGGAGTTTGGTATGGAGTACTCAATCTAGCATCTACTACCAACTCAAACGGATTATATTACGGAAACTATGAAGGTTACGTAACGAAAATGGAGTAATTTTGTCATCATAATAAAATTCACGTATATAAATATAACAATAATAAAAGAAGGCTTCTGAATTCAATCAGAAGCCTTCTTTTATTACAGGGACATCTAAATGACCCATCAGAATAACCGTTGGAGAATAACTACCTTTATTATTCACTTACCTCAAACGTCAGAACCCGATCATATAAGATCTGGTCCTTATTGCTCTTGAAAGGCCCTTTCTTATTTTCATGCTTGTCAATTGCATAAGATGTTTTTCCGCTTCCAGCTTGTTTTGCTTCGTACCAATCGATAAAGCTGTTAACTTCTTGCATAATCAGATCGAACTCTTTTTCTAAGCCGGTAGTCATGGTCCCACAAGGATAGCACGGTTCCCTGAAGGTTGTTCAGGTTCAACTGCAGGCCCTTGAGGAGTGGCAGATGCCTCATTGGAAATTCAGATTCAACACTATTAACAATAGCACTCACTCCAAAATAGTATGTAGTTCCATTAGTTAGTCCCGGAATAACGAAATTCCCAAATTGATCTTTTGTAGCTTTTACTTTTTCTGTAACTTGCCCGATTCGATTCAATAATAAATTATGTATTTTTCAACGTTCTGAGGAGCCATGTATGGCCTCCGTTTTTGTGTCCTGAATTCGTACTATTTCGGAAGTATCTACCGCCCATAATCTTAATGGATAACAGGTTATATCCTTTTAATGGAGCGCCATAATCAATGAGTTGCTCAGGATCCACTTGGATTCCTGCAGATGGATACGCGTACCTGAGTCAAGGCTGCTGTGAGGAAGTCTTGAAACTCGTTTCAAATACTCACTTTGATTATATTACTACTCTGACATTGACCGCAAGATATCTAGTCTATATGACGCTGGTTAACTCGAAAATCTCCTAATTAAAATAACATGCTTATACAGATATTATAAAGGTATAAGATCGTAATTCTAAAGCGATACAATCTCATTAATTAACAGAGACAATTTCGGCTAAAGAACCCAGCGGAACTCATCCTCTAACATCAGCTTTATTTCACACCGTGCAGAGTTTAATCCCACAACTATTCCTGAGATCGGCTCTTAGAAGAATGGGTTAAATAATATCAAATCAACCGTACTACTTCTATTATAAGAGTCAACAAGTACTTCACTGATCCGTTGCATTTCCCAATCGTCAAGTTCCGGCTTACCACATCTCTTCTGTTGCTCACACTGAGCCAACCATGCCTCTCTGTGTTCAGGCATAATCATTCTAGATGTCTCATACAATCCGTTATCCTTCCGCCTGCTACGCATGACAAGCCCCCTTAATATTGAGTCCAATAGTCAATGTTCCCAGAGGATGGTGTGTGGTCTACCTTAGGACGTTCACCCTCACGTTCCCAACCCTCAAGGATAACAATATTGGCCGTATCCGACCTGTTATCCCAGTGTATGTATCCCGCAACCACTAGAGCGTCCATAGCAACCATGACGTCTGGTTTATGCTTGCCCGTTTTGACTGTAAGTTCATGGATAGTAGGAAATCTACACCGTCCACCTTTGTAGTTATATAAGATCCTAAGGACCTTTCTTTGATAATCCGTTAACAAGTAAATCAACTCGTGAACACTATATGCGAAGATAAGTTCTTAACGAAACAAGAAAAAAGCCCCATCAGCATAAGTGGACGGAGCATTCCTCATTAGTATTCACTTACCTCACACGTAAGTACAAGATCGAATATGATGTTAGTCCTTGCCGCTCTTGAACGGGCCTTTGTTATTATCTTGCTTGTCAATCGCGTATGATGCATTTCTGCTTACTGCTTATTTTGTTTCATTCCAATCGATGAAACTATTTACTTCTTGCATGCTCAAGTCAAATTCTTTTTCCAGGCCGGTAGTCATAGTTACAACGAGGATCGCACGATTTCCTGTAGGTTGTCCAGGTTCTGGATCAGGAATCGTTGCTGGATTTGTGGGTTCATTTTTATAAATGTAAATTTTTAGGGCTGTCTTCAAAGTACTACTTCCATTAGTACCACCAATAATAAAATATCTCCATTGACAGTTACTGCTACGCTTTGATTTCTTGGGGTAGTTAAATCTTTGAATGATCTAACTTCGTTGGTTTCAGGATTATATACTTCTACTCTTGATTGTGAGTTAGTATTGTTAAGCCCACCTAATACATAAATTTCCCCATTATAAACAGTTGAAGGTGCAGAAGTAGTAGCTGTTTTAAAGCTAATTATTTTTGTCCATGTGTCATTAGCCACAATATACTCGTATATTGCCCTCGACATCCCACTAATGAAACTGGTTCCTTCGCCATAAGCATACATTTTTCAAGTGTATAGAAAAATTTTACATTTATAATGTAAATATATACTATTAAATAGAAACATATTCCAATTATAAGGGTGATACAAATGAAGAAAAAGCTTATGATTGGTCTTTTAACCGTCGTTACATGCTTAACTCTTGGCTCTACATCTTTTGCAGCTAGTGATATGACCAAAACTTCAAACAATACCACAACGGAAAATGTGAAAGTAGCCCCTTATGCTTCGATGGATATTTATAGAGGAATAATCTACAAAAAATCAGATTACCCTGATGGTAACGACATACCAAATAAAAATTATTATTCTGAAGGAGCCTTATCTGGTTGGATAACGCTAGTTGAGATCAAAAGCCTTACAGGTGTAACTTGGATTGCCTACTATCAAGGAACCATTAGCTAACCATAATAAATTTCAGAACTCCCTCCTATATTTGTGAAATTTAGGAGGGAGTTCTGATTCTAGTAATTGTGCTTTATCGACTAATGTACGTCGATTATATTATCAACTCTGCCAATGCATTTGAAGGAGAATACATATGAACGCCAATGGAACCTAATCCCGATCCATTACCGTCAGGTGACCGTGCTATACTTGTAATTACAATGACAACAGGCTTGGAGAAAGAATACGATCTTCCAATGATTGATGTAAATGCATTCCTCAATTGGTATGATGCTCATGATGTAGGAGTTGGTCCGGCCAAAGGATATGTCCATTTACAAATAAATGCGCCATAGGTTTAATATGAACAATCTGGTTTATCGCTTCAAGATTATCTGGATTTTTGGATCAACGATTATAAATAAGGAAGTGTTCGGAAGAATACATTGGGGAAAGATACCACCATGACCTTGATCTGGTTCTATGTAGGGAAGATGGAAACTTCATGCCTAAATCATCATTGTTCAATGCCTTCTCCCGCATCTTACAACGTTGTGATCTCCCATCCCTCCCCATTCACTCTCTCCGACATACCTGCGCTGTTCTTTTACTTGAGTCCGGGGCAGATATGAAATTCGTTCAAGAACAATTAGGTCACGGAAGTATTCAGATCACATCAGATGTATATGCCACATCTCAGGCAAGATCCAGAAAAGCAATATAGATAGATTTGAGAAATTCACTGAAAAAATTTTCGAATAGAAAAATATTTTGTGGGCACTTTGATTTTTCTTTAAATATATATGTACTTGCCCACAAAAAGAAAAAACCCTCAGCGCTAGAGCGCCAAGGGATTGAGCTATTAGTACAAAGTAATATATTGATCGCGTTCCCATTGGTGGACTTGTGTGCGGTTTATGTACGTTAACTTCATATGATTGTATATCTCAATGAAAACGGGCTTTATAGGAATAAATACAGAAACACACGGTCAAAATTGATCATAAGTTTTCATAAGTTGGGGGACGTCCCCCTAATCCTATATGAATCAAGCATACGGCTTTATTCAAAATAGAAATTGCTTATTTGGAACATATATGTAGAAGAAAAAACTGAGTCCCTGGGATAATTGCTTGGGCTCGATCAATTATAAACTTGCCTAAGCGATCTCTTCAAGCTTGATCCAACTATAATCCTCTTCACCTCTGACAAGCTTAATCCTTCTATTTAGCCTATCAATAGGAACTATGCGAATAGGTACTCACATAGTCTAGGCTAGAATAAAAGGCTGGGCAAGATCCAGCTCCTCCTCAACAAACCGTATGTTAGATTTTCCCTTTACGGGTTTCCGATGTTCGTTATTCATGCGCATGCAGATTACAGTAACGTTTTTAATCCATATTGCCTGGCAATATACTTCACCTCGACCTGTGATCGCATCCAGCTTCTGGGTTGTCTATTCTTTATATATACAAACCGATTTAATCGTTGCAGAATTTACCAGTACAGTCTAGCTAACTTCTACTGACTGAAGTTTATATATTAATAGTTTCTCCTTCCCTGAATCTTTGGATCGAGCCACGCTACATGTTCCTAAAATGTTCTTACCCGCATATCCGCCGGTTTGGAAATAGTGCCACCGTACAGGCTGCGGATGGTGGTTACATTTCTTTCAACGCTCGCTCGAAGTCCTTGAGGAAGTTCCGTTCTCCTTGTTCCCCAATCTCTGTCAGCGGTCACTGTATCCACGACTTCTGCCACCCTATACGCTTTCACTCGTTTACACGCCTCGTACAGCACACCCCCGCGGAAGAATTTTTCATACATGACATGCCATTTGTGCTTGTGGTTCTCCTTTGCCGCATGAACTAGCTTTTCAAGTTGTTTAATCATTTTCTTGGTTGTTATGAGCACCTCGGACTCCCTACCTCAGACGTTTCAATTCGTCTTTTTGGAATTATAGATTGTCTCTTTACGGATTCCTAAAAAAACTGTGTGAAGGAGGGTCTGCCATGATCACTGCAGGATTTTTCATTCCATTCTGTTCCCCATTACGCCGAATTGTTATCCACTGCTGCTCCAAGTTCTGCATAGCTTTCTTAGCCTTCGTCCAGTTTCACAATACTCGTCAGCCTCTTTCCTCCCTTGCGAGGCCTTTTGGATAACGTGGCAGGATTTCTTCATGTTGCGGCCTGAATTGTTGCTCGTCCTGTCTCTGACGGGTACTATTGTCGATGTGCTCTTACACACAGACTTCGCCATATGCAAGCATCCTGGCTACCATTGCTCCTTGGTCGGACTTTCACCAACAAGATCATACGTGTATCTGGGCACACTAAAACAAAAAAAGCCGCTATAATAGTAACTTTAATGGGATATTTTCTATCCGACATAAATAGATTTAATATTCGTTCACTGGACCACAACCAAAAGGTTGGCAAGTCTGGATTGTCGATGCTGTTTCAATGAAACCTGTATAATCATGATATTTATAATAGTGATGGTCTGTCATATTGAATTAATGTAGAACCGTCTTTAAAAGTGATGGAATTATCGGTTGTACTTTCGACTAGTTCTAAAAGGCTATTTTCCACTTGAAGTGCTGGTAAAGAATTTGCCTGATCTTGAGCGAATGCTGGAATTGAGATAGATGTAGAAAGCATGACTCCGGCTAAAATGTTTTAGCAATTTTCATTGTTTGTATCATTTTAGTCCTCCATTCAATTCTAATCTTTCTTTTTTCTAAAAAAATCGAATTTGATTACGTAATCAAACAAAGATGTAATCACAATAGCCCCAATTGGAATAAACAAATAAACCCAGAACGGATTATTTGGAGCTTCACCAGGCGGAGAATCTGTTAAAATAAAGTAAAGAACAATGCAATAGATTATAGCCAATACAATACCTGTTATGTTTCTATTTTTCATAGTTGCTCTCACCTCTTGTTCACAGAATCAAGTATTGTATTTCCAACTCAAAAATATTATGACATAAATTTGGTATAATTTCTCTTATATACCTTAAAGTTTTTAAATAATATTTATGATGATAGCTTTAACCAGTATAATTCCCTTTGCTCAACAGCTATTTTCAGTACTATATTTCGTTTTTAATATCTGACTCCCTATCTCAGCGTTTCAGTTGCTATATAATAATATGTAACTTCTCATGCGCTAGGATACTAAATGATATTTTCAGTTAAACGCACAATGATTAGACACATCTCTATTCCGACACTTGGTACAAGGTACAAGTTCTGGTCTCGAACTAAGGACATGAACTATAAAGCTAAAGTATGGTCAAATTCTCTGAAATAGGGTAGAATTATTATAGTTACTTTCTCAGCGATAAAACAAATGTAGTAGACTAAACATAACTTTCGGAGCCAAATATGACTCCTGCACAAACGAGCCTTATATACAAAGGCTCGTTTTTTGATGTATCTTGTAAAATATCTTTTCTGTTACTAATTCGAAGATTTTCCTTTTTACATCTTTCAACAACAACATTTTACTGCTCTGTTCGATACTTTGATTAACTTGCGCTTACACCGCTGTAAGGCGGTTTTACATACACAAAAAAAGGAATAACGTTCTATACAGTACCCGTTCTCTCGAGATGTGCCATCATCTCTTATCAGAAGTTTTCCCATCATTCCTACAGCTACCGCATACGTACTCTCCGTATAGGACGAATGCTTTCCATATAAAAGCTCGATCTTCCATAATGCCTCAACCGTTTTTGGCATCTCGCTGAACTGAACATTCGGCGCAAACCATCAAGCCCCTAGAAAAGAAAAAAAGACGACCCACCAATTCGAGTCGCCTTCATTCCAACTCAATGCCAGTTTAAAAAATCACGAAACGACCCAAACAGCTCCGTCAAAATACACCCCGAAAATGAAGGGGAACTAGAGAAGCTGAAGAACAATTGGATCGGACAAACTTCATGAATAAGCATAAATCTTCATAATAAACAGAAAAGTTTCAGCGCTAAGTACACAAGTAGATCTTATAAAAACTCGAAGTCATAGCTCACGTTTTTAAAACTTGATGATACGAACAAACACTCTAAACAGCGACCTATTGTAAATCATCACCATAAGATATCATTATTTTAGCCCGGTATCGGTTAGTATTAATCCACATTTACAGGCTCGATCACTTCGAATAAAAATGGATTACCATTTAAATATTCTCTTATGTATGCTTGGGCATACTTTTGTTCATCGATTAAACTGGTTGTTTCTCTTGGATCAGAGGAGTGATGGCAGGTGTTCTCGATCATGAACATGACAAAAAAACATTCCAGATCCCGAATATAGTCCGTTTCCAACTTCCTAATACTCTCATAACCTTGGACAAGCATCCATCGATGTTTTGGCCAAAGCTCCAATATGGTACCTGCCATATCATAGAGATAATATCCGTACCCACATCTTCCAAAATCAATCGGATAGGGTTGATTATCTCTAAAAACCATATTACCGGTATGTAAATCAGCATGAATGAGCCCATAGTTATGTTCACTTGGATGCATCGTGGTAAGTTGGGATACAACCTTCTCAGCTGCATCTTGATACAGCTTCCACCCCTCTTCGGATAAAAAACGCTCATAATAACGTTCCAACTTAGCCATTTCACGTTTAAAACTTTCTACTCCCCAAGTAGGTCTTACAAAATCAGAAGGTGGATTGAAATCCTTTGCCGCTGCATGGAGCCTGCTCATCAATACACCCATATTATATGCTTGATTATCTGTAAATTCACCTACTGCTTTTTCACCTTCTATCCACCGCATCATCGTTACATAAGGGCGCCTATATCCTATCTCTGTTTCGATGTCCAATACATAAATACTATCACAATTTGCCATCCCTTCTGGTACAGTTAGATCTTTCGATTTGTTCAGGGCTTGTAACAGTAGGAGCTCCGAACGAATTTCCTCTCTGCTTAATCGGTCCGAATGAATGCGAAGTAAATAATTGTTATCTGTACTGGTTTCAATTTTATAGGTGATCGTATCGGATAGTTGAATAAACTGGATGTTATCCCATTCTAAGTCATACTTTCGAATTGCAGATAAAGCGACTTTCCTTGCTCTGATTAATAACGCCCGCCGTTCTTCATCAGTATCAAATCTAAAAAAATCATTCATTTGTTATCCCCCTACAGTTTTATGAAGTAAACCAACTACTTCTCTTATATGTTATTATAACGATAGTAAAAGCTTGAAAATATGTAGTAAACAATTTAAACCATAATATACACAAAAAAGTCACATTAGGATTTCTTCCAATGCGACTTTTGTTAAGCTATTATTTTGTATAAACGATCTTTTTAATAGTATCGCTTGAAAGGAAAAATCGATCTGAAAGTTTCTCGATAGTGTCACCATCGAGAAACTTTCGCCGGATTTCATCATTTCTAAGATTATAACTTTTCTGCTGCCTGAATTTTCACCCCGATTTTTAACGCAAACCTTTTGATTTTGGGGACGTAAACCAATCCACCGTTCATATACTTTTGTATTTCATTTAATAACTCTTCCAGAAAGATGATGTCGGCATTTACATATCTCATGATAGCCGCTCCTTAAAATAGTTGAATTTTAAGGTAGCAAAGTCTACACTATAACAATTATCACTATCCGGATTTAAGCTGTTACTTATATTATTAGCTCTATACAAACAACCGCCGTTGTTCATAAAATAAACTTTGCATAGAACATATCTCGAACATTGTCATAGTGTCTCTCCTTCCTAAATAACATTCAAACTAAAATATGTCTTCATCGGAAATAGAATGCTATCTCAATAGTAAGATATTACTCCAAGTGGGCGAAGTGTCAACACTATACAATTAAATCGTTTGAGCTAAACTGTCACATCTCATCTATTCCTTACGGACCATCAATATTAGACACTCCACATGTATCGAGTACGTGAATACTTTAAGCTCCTTCCTGCAAACTCAGCGTTGCCGATGCGATATCCAGTTCAATTCTCTGCTTTATCACTAGCGATGATATGGTTCACCTCAGTTAATCTTAAACTAAACTGCCCGCTAGCTTAATGAATTAGAGCAGTGACAAGTAGTTAAATACTTATCTAATCGGTAATCAGATCATTTCCTTGTCCTTTTCGGCAATCGGTACAAGTTCTGGTCTCGAACCAAGGACAAGAACTTTAAAGCTAAAGTATGGTCAAATCCTGTGAAATAGGGTAGAATTGTTTTAGTTACTTTTCCGCAAGAAACCTCTGCACTAATCCAAACATAGTTATTGGAGCCAAATATGACTCCTACACAAACGAGCCTTAGTTACCGAAGGCTCGTTTTTTGATGATTTTTTTAAAATATCTTTTCCGACTTTAATTCGAAGCTCTTTCTCCAACCCAGAACATTTCACTACTCTGCTCAAAATTACGCTTACATCGCCGTGAGGCGGTTTTACATACACAAAAAAGGAACTAACGTTCTATTAGGAGGAATCAGAATGGCAAGTTTTAAGAAATTAAAAAGTGGCTGGAGGTATCGGTTAAAGTACACCGATCCGTTCACTCAACAACAAAAAGAGAAATCTGAGGCTGGTTTTGGAACTAAACCAGAGGCTGAACTAGCTGCTGCTGAATTTTTAAGGCAGCTAAAGCAAGGGTTTGAACAGACAGGCATTCCTTTGGTCGATTACATTCGAAATTGGATAGATAACTCTAAAAAAGGAGTTGTACGAAAGAATACGATCAAACAACATGAGAATAACTTAAACACCATATCCAACCTTATTTTAAGCGTCTGATGCTCAAAGATTTAAAACCAGATATGTATCAAGTCTTTTTGGACTCTCTATTTAAAAAGGGACTCAGTAAACGAACGGTCGAGATCATTAACTCAACAGTATACTCAGCCATAGAGCATGCATTGATTCAAGGGAAAATATTACGCAATCCATGTAAAGGTTCAATTATTAAAGGAGAGCACAAAAAGAAGACGATCCAATTCATTGATTCAGAGGACATTCCCATTTCTTCATACTGCTCGAGGAGATGGGTACATTTATTGGATTTTCTTTAAAGTGCTGATTGAAACGGGGTTACGAAAAGGGGAGGCTGCCGCTCTAAAGTGGTCGGATATCAATTTCAAAGAAAAGATGATCCGTGTTGATGTAACACTCGATTTTCAAGCTGAAGACGAGGACGAACTTTTCGGAGATACAAAAACCGGAATTCTACCCGCACCATTAGTGTAAGTAACGGAATCATAAATGATTTGAGGTATCATGCTTCATGGCAGAATCAAAATAAGATCAATTTAGGGGAGTCCATGTACAGACACGATTTAAATCTCGTCTTGTGCAGGAATGATGGTAGTCCGATGCCTAAATCTAGTCTTTTTAATGCTTCGAAGAGAATTTTGAGAAAAGCGGGTTTAAGTGAGGAATTAACGATCCATTCCTTGAGGCATACCTATGCCGTGATCATGCTTGAAGCTGGGGCTGACATAAAATTTGTACAAGAGCAACTCGAGCATGGCAGTGTGCAAATTACATCAGATGTGTATGCTCATATTTCCAAGAAGTTAGAAAAGCGTAACATTGATAAATATGAAGAGTACACTTCCCGTATTTTTGGATCAGAAAATCAAAAACCGGGGGACGTTTGGGGGGCGCAACCTCAATAGAAGTGCAATCTTCCCAAAACGTCCCCCGGTTCATTTCTTCAAAACCCCGTAGTTACAAGGTTTTTTCGATTAGTACAACGTAATATATTGATCGCGTTCCCATTGGTGGACTTGTGTGCGGTTTATGTTCCATGCTTTCAAAGTGGATCACCCACCATAATAAATCGGCTTAAAACAAGTATTATCAGTGATCAGCTTATCAGAACTAATCATAATTATTCAGACTTTTGTGGGCATTTTGTGGGCGCTTTTGTGGGCGCCCTTTTTTTCTTATTATAATGAAGAAACTCGTTTCAGATACTCACTTTGATTGCATTACTACTCTGACATTCAATGCAATAAATCTAGTCTATATAACGCTGGTTAAATCGAAAATCTCCTAATTAAATAATATGCTTATACAGATATTATAAAGTATAAGCTCTCAATTCCAAAGCGATACAATCTCATTAATTAATAGAGACAATTTCGGCTAAAGAAACCCAGCGGAACTCATCCTCTAACATCAACTTTATTTCACACCTTGCAGAGTTTAATCCCACAACTACTCTGATATCGGCTCCTCGAAGAAAGGGTTAAATAATATCAAATAAACCGTACTACTTCTATTATAAGAGTCAACAAGTACTTCACTGATTCGCTGCATTTCCTGATCGTCCAAATTTGGCTTGCCACGTCTCTTCTGTTGCTCACACTGAGCCAACCATGCCTCTCTGTGTTCAGGCATAATCATCCTGGATGTCTCATACAACCCGTCATCCTTTAGTCTGCTACGCATGACAAGCCCCCTTAATATTGAGTCTAATAGTCAATGTTCCCAGAGGGTGGTGTTTGGTCTACCTTAGGACGTTCTCCCTCACGTTCCCATCCTTCCAGTATCAATATGTTAGCCGTGTCAGACCAACCTTCCCAATGTATGTATTCCGCAGCAATGACATCCGGTTTATGCTTACCCGTTTTGACTGTAAGTTCGTGGATAGTAGGAAACCTACGCCGTCCACCTTTGTAGTTATATAAGATCCGAAGGACCTTCCTTTGATAATCCGTTAACATGTAAATCACCTCTCCATTATCATATAAGAACATACGTTCTTTTATCAATAAAAAGACATTGCCATTTATTTTTATAGTCTAGTCCAGAATTTTATAGTAAAATCGAACTGAAAAAGTAAAAATATGGAGGGGTATTATGGGAGCAAAGAACCAAGTTATTGCTGGTGATTACAAAGGAAAGTATTTAACACTGATGTTCGGATCAGTCAGCTTATCAACCGGATTCTTTTCTTCAATTAATCTAGATAAAACTACTGTTGAAGAATACGAAGTGATGGATGCAACACGAAGTAAAAGTGCTGTGAGTGCTGTTGGAAGAGGTTTTGTTGGAAGTTTAATTCTAGGACCTGTTGGTCTACTTGCTGGGCTTTCAGCAAAAGAAAAAAGCACTCACACAATTGCCTTACAATTTAATGACGGGAAGAAAAGTTTAATTGAAGTTGACGACAATATATATAAAGCCATCATGAAGAAGCTCTTCTAAAGATACAATAGATCTACATAAAATCGGAAACGAGGTGTTTATCCTAGTTAAGATTGAACACTCCAAAGAGATGGAAGATTATTAAATAACTTAGCTAGTGAAATTGAAATCCTTTATAACATACCAGACCTCAAGGGTTCTGTAGCTCAGATTAAATGGGCACGAGATATCAGGATCAAATTTTTAAATCAAGTCCACGACAAAGATGAAAACTTAGAGACTTTGTTGCCACTCCAAAAAAAGACTTCTGCATCGTGGTGGATTAATAACAAAGATTTAACTTTAGAACAGTTAATTAAAAAATCAGCATTACCTTAGGTCAACTACCCCAGCTGGCTAGACAGGCAACAGGACAAATACGCCTGTGTTTCACTATATATCATATGATAAGAAATAACGCAAAAAGGCTCCGCAATTCAACCGCGGTAGCCTTAGTTAACAACTTTTTTAGAATTCGCTTACTTCAAACGTCAAGACACGATCAAATAGGATGTAATCCTTGCGACTTTTGAATGGTCCCTTGTTATTATCGTGCTTGTTAATTGCATAAGATGCCTTTCCACTTCCCGATTGTTTTAATTCGTACCAGTCGATGAAGCCATTAACTTCTTTCATACTCAGATCGAACTCTTTTTCCAAGCCAGTTGTCATTGTTACAACTAAGATCGCGCGATTACCCGCTGGTTCTTGTGGTTCAACTACCTGCGCTTGAGGAGTTGCTGAAGCTTCATTGGAATATTCGGACTCAACTCCATTTACAATAGAATTCACTACAAAATAGTATTTCGTCCCATTAATGAGCCCTGGTACGATAAAATTCCCATATACATCTTTTGTAGCTGTAACAGTTTCAGTGTATTTACCTGGGTCAGTGCCATATCTAATAGTGTATTTATCTGCACCTTCAACTTGCTCCCATGATAGAGCAACCTGACTGTCACCTGGTACAGCTTTCAGGTACAAAGGTTCACTCTCTCCTACTAATCTTCCGTTATCATCAATATCAATGGCATCAAGCGAAAATGTATTACTTGTACTCGTCGTCGTTAACTTCACTTCATGAACACCAAGGGGTAAATTTAAAGATTCAAAAACCAGAGCTTGATATAAATTTACTGAATTATTTGGATTGTATGTAGAAATCTTCCCATCTATTTCAATAGTTACGTTGTTCACTCTGTTGTTCCAGTAGACATCAATAATTCGCAACTTAGTTCCATAAAATTTAAACTTAATTGCGTTTGATGTTGCGCCGGATAATTTATTGAAATGACCTGATCCCCCGTAAGTATTTACATCATCGGTCACATGACTCCATCCAACACCTTCATATTTAATGAACGGGTCCATATCATCATACCTTTTCCAGCCTTCGTCTGGAGATGTTAAACTTTCACCAATTGATGCTGCATTCACATTATGGTTTAAAACTATACCAGTTATAAAAAATAAAACTGCAAACAAAAAACTTATCTTTTTCAAAAACGTTACCTTCATGAATATTCCCCCTGAAATAGTTATCTGAACAGATTAAAAGATACAATGCGCTTCTATATCATGTCTAAACATAAACTTGCTGATCTATAAAAATCATCTAATTTATTGCATTTTTATTTTATATTGGATGCGCATCTCCACAAATTACCCGTTTCTATCCTTAAAGATTTGAGTAAAATTACATAGTATAGAGTCTCAAATGAGGCATTATCCTGTGTGGTAGATTCACAATCTCAGATCCCATAGACGCGATAATGGACAGATAGTATGCATCTATAGCTGATGGCTTTGACTACAAGCCTAATTACAATGCAGCGCCTATGCAAGTACATTCCTACAATTATTGGCAGCATAGACGGTAATCGATTGGGTACTTTCCGATGGGGACTAGTTCCTTCATGGGCCAAAAACGACAAGTTCGGTAATAAGATGATTAATGCCCGGGCTGAGACATTGAATGAAAAGGCATCCTTTGAAAGGTTGATCAGTTCAAAGCGTTGTATCATTCCGACAAATGGATTTTACGAGTGGAAGAAAGAAGAATCGGCAAAGCGTCCAATGCGCATTTTGATGAAGGATGACCGCTTGTTCTCGCTTGCTGGCCTGTACGATACCTGGACAGATCCGGATGGAAACAAATTGAGTACGTACACCATTATTACAACGGAACCAAATAGTCTTATGGAGGATATCCATAATCGTATGCCGATCACCTTGCGATCTGAGGATGAGGCTGAGTGGCTCGGAAGAGATAATGATGATGTTCAGTCACTACTTGGTCTGCTTAAGCCATATCAAGCTTCAGAAATGCGAGCGTACGAGGTGCCGAAGGAAGTCGGCAATGTGCGGAATAACAGTGAAGGGCTGTTAAAAGAGATAGGATAGAAAGTTATCAGCTTTATCGACTTAGAGAGGTCGTTAAAGCTTTTTTTATTATATCTAACACTTACTTGAATATATAGACATAATTGTTTATACATGGTTCTCTCGAAAAAGTATTATCATTTATGCAAATACATTCTGAAGGAGAATAAACATGAAGAAAAAAATAGTTTTACCGATCTTATTATCATTCATTTTAGTTTTAAGTTTTGGGACAAGTGTTTTCGCTGCTAATCTTGGACAGTCTTTAAAGTCTCCAGAAGCTGGATGGAACAGATTCGACGATGACAACAGTAAGTTTATCTACACTGGTGAATGGGAAACTAGCAATAGCGGCAGTGTCGCATGGTATGGTGGCGGAGTAAAATATATTACAAAATCAAGCGACAACGATTCAGTTAGATTTAATTTTCAAGGCACAAAGTTAAGAGTCATTGCACAGACTCATATAAGCAGAACAGATAAGGTTCAAGTGAAAATTGATAATGAAATCATTGATACATATAGTATCAATAATTCAGCTTCTACAGACCAATCTTTAATTTTTGAAAAAGTGGGTCTAACAGACTCAGTGCATAATGTAGAATTAATAAACTTAAATCCACAAGCTGATTTCATTTTTGATGCCATCGACATTGATGGAGAACTTCTAGATCCCACCACATCTACTCCTAATCCAGAACCTCAACCAGCGGGAGACCGCGCTATATTAACAGTATCAATGATAGGTGGTTTAGAAAAAGAATACGACCTTCCAATGAGTGATGTAAATGCATTCCTCAACTGGTACGATGCTCGTGATGTAGGAACTGGCCTAGCTAAATTTGGTATCAACAAATACAGCAACAACAAAGGTCCATTCAGCAAGCGTACAGATTACGTGATATTTGATAAAATTTTGACGTTTGAAGTGAGTGAGTATACAAGCAACTAAAACGAAAGAGCAGTGAGGTTATCCCTCCTGCTCTATTGTTGTAGCCTAAGCCATATTCAATGATGTATCCTTGATCATCTAAATCATGCCAGACGAATACCCGGACCTTAATTAAGGCTGCCGTGAGGTAATCCATATCTGTTTGTAGTACCCGATATCTATTCATTCTTCCACATCCATACATTTTTATAGAAAAATATACCTAGGTCTGATAGACTGTTTTCTTTTGTTAATTATTACTAAATCAGGAGGAAGAAGATTGAAATTAAAGAAGGTCCAGCTCAAAATGTATTTCAGTATATGACTACAGATTACATACGCATCACTAGTTCAGTAAACAAAGTAGACGAATCGTTACGGGATGTAATGATGATTGGACAAGGAAATGGTACTCTGTCCTCTGGAGCAGATATTATTATAAGTATTGGATTGGTTATATTGGCAACCAACGCTGACATACCTACATCAGCCGTAGGCGATATTATGAAAAATTTAGGAGTCATCGATGAAGGTGTAGATTGGACAACAATTGATGAATCCACAGAGGTTAATGGCGTTCGTTATACTCTTACCGGTTCTGATGTTCTTGGAATCATGTTTAGCGCTAGTGACGCAAATGATAAGTAATCTATAAAGGAGACTATTATGAAAAGATTACTAGCTCTACTCCGTGCCATATCAATGTACTGAATATATTTGAATAAACAAAGGTGGCAGGTTATCCCTGTCGCCTTTTCTTTTGTTATTAATAGAGTTCTTAATTACTGAAAATTTCCAATATAGTATTCACAGAACTAATATTTTACATGTTAAGCATTTACAATATTAAATTATATATGGTATATTTAACCATGGTTGGCCAACCGTCATATGTGAGAGGCTATTCGACATCTAAGTTCAAATAATCACACAAACCAGAATCTCTATTTTATTGGTTCTAGTATATTTAGGAGGTTTGAATATGAAAAGATTAAGAAAATTCTCTATTTCTGTTATGGCAACTGCTTGTTTATTAGCATTCGGTTCCGGCTCTGCATTCGCTAAAACTGGTTGGGCTGATTCCTTTGAGACAGCAGAAGTGATGTACTCAAGTGTTAACCAGTCTTCCGGATTTAGCGCAACACAGTATTTAGATAGCATGAGTGATAACGATTATTATGTTGTAGACAACACAAATGGATCTTCTGTTGTCACATTTAGTGTTATTGCTACCCCACCACCTAATTTCGATATTATTATGGGTATTATTAAAAAGGATGCTAGCGGTGCGATACTGTCCATTCAAATGGATAACTGGAATGGACCAGGATACGCTGAGGCAGTTGGTATGAGCGCTAAACCTGGTGAGAAGGTTTACTTCAGAATTATGGATAATGGTATCAACAACTACAACCAACCTTATACAATTCAATTCACTAAAAACTGATAATTAGTTTTATCAAAAAGCTCCCCCGCTTAATCTGCAGGGGAGCCATTTTATTTATAGTACTTTGACGACAGGATGAGTACAATGGGAAGTTTAACCTACGCGTTCCAAAGAGTCTCCACGAATCTGGAGTTCTCTCATTAAGCGACGTACCTTTTTGTGATTCACCTCGAGGCCTTTCTTTTACTGACGCGGTTCGCATACGTTTGTAGCCGAAATAAGGACGAAGCCGATGAATGCCTAAAATATGTGCTTTTAGATCCGCATCCCGATCCGCTCGTTTCTCTCTGAGGATGATATTCTTCTTCCATTTGTAGTAACCCGTACGAGAAATTTCAGCAGTTTTACACAACCAAACCACAGATGCCCACTTACTTATTTCTCGAACGGACTGGCACAGGGCTTCGAAATCCAGCTTCCCTCTCCGTGCAAATTTGGATTGAGCTTTTTTAGATATTCTATCTGCGCTTTCAGATAAGCATTTTCTTCTTCTGCACTGCTAAAATGCTTCTTCGTCCAACGTCCTCGTTAATCCTCAAAACTCTCTCCATTTTGGCTTTTCCGTACCCAAGTAATAATCTGGCCATCACTCTAAATACCAAACTTCTCCATGATCCGACTGTATGTCTAACCCTCTTCCAATCGCAGACGAACAACTTCTTTCTTCGTTTCTTCACTATATTGATTAAAAGTTTGGCTTGCTGGCATAACAAAAATCCCCTCCTGTTTTCAGTGTTGAGTTCATTTTAACATGATCTCTTTTTTCACTGTCTACCTTGAGGGGATAATACCATTGATTCGGAGGACATTGCTATTTTTCTACATGCAGCTAGAGGATATGGATATATCTATTGAATTTTCTTTAAGCTTCTTCTTGAAACAGGTATGAGAAAAGGTGAAGCAGCAGCTTTAAAATGGTCTGATATTAACTTCAAAGAAAAAAAGATACACATTGATGAAACGCTTGATTTTCAGGCAGAAAATGATGATGAGCTATTTGGAGATACCAAACCTTCAGATCCACGCGCACAATTACTGTAAGCGCTAGCTTAATCAATGATTTGAGATATCACGCCACTTAGCAAAACCAAAAAATAAAATTAACCTAGGAGAATTCATGTAAAGGCATGATCAAAATTTAGTGTTGTGTCGAAACGACGGAAACCACATGCCAAAGTCTACCCTCTTCAATGCTTTCCAGAGGATTATAAAGCGTGCAGAGTTAAATGAAGATCTTGAAATCCATTCTCTTCCACACACCTATGCTGTACCCATGCTTGAAGCCGGTGAAGACATAAAATTTGTTCAAGAACAGCTTGGTCATGGAAAAGTGTGCAGATCACCTCTGATATATATGCTCACATCTCCAAAAAGTTAGAGCAACGCAATATTGATCAGTATACCGCCAACATTGTTGGTTCAAAAAAGTCAAAATGGGGGACGTTTGGGGGACGCAACCTCAATAGAAGTGCAATTCCCTCAAAACGTCCCCCGGTTCATTCCTTCAAAACCCCGTTGTTACAAGGTTTTTTCAATTAGTACAACGTAATATATTGATCGCGTTCCCATTGGTGGACTTGTGTTCTATACATATCCCACTCAATTTCTTTCAGCTCATAGAAGTGAGCCAAGGCGTGGTCGCCGAGAGCATCACAGATGACTTCGCTGCGGATCAATTCATTCAATGCTTCTTTCAGGTCAGCTGGCAAGCTTGGAATGCCTTCTTCCACACGCTCTTCTTCTGACATGATGTAGATGTTACGGTCAATTGGAGTTGGTAAGGAAAGCTCACGTTTGATTCCGTCCAGACCTGCTTTTAACAGAACAGACAAAGCCAGGTAAGGGTTAGCAGCCGGATCCGGGTTACGAACCTCAACACGTGTACTCAGACCACGGGAAGCTGGAATACGAATCATTGGGCTACGGTTACTAGCAGACCATGCTACATAACAAGGTGCTTCATAACCTGGTACAAGACGTTTGTATGAGTTCACAGTTGGGTTAGTAATTGCTGCAAACGCACGTGCGTGCTTCAGAGTTCCAGCCATGAAGTGACGAGCAGTTTTGCTCAGACCCAACTCGTCCGACTCATCAACAAATGCGTTCTCATTGCCTTTGAACAAGGATTGGTTACAGTGCATACCGGATCCGTTCATACCAAACAGTGGTTTCGGCATGAATGTAGCATGTAAACCATGCTGACGTGCAATCGTTTTAACAACGAGTTTGAACGTTTGGATCTGGTCAGCAGCTTTCAGAGCATCAGCATATTTGAAGTCGATCTCATGCTGACCTGGAGCTACCTCATGGTGGGAAGCTTCGATCTCAAAGCCCATTTCTTCAAGTGTGATAACGATGTCACGACGACAGTTTTCACCAAGATCCGTAGGCGCAAGGTCGAAATAACCACCTTGGTCATTCAGTTCGTTAGTCGGGTTTCCTTTTTCGTCTGTTTTGAACAAGAAGAACTCGGGTTCAGGACCAACGTTGAAGGAAGTGAATCCCATATCTTGGGCTTCCTTCAGGTTACGTTTCAAGATACCACGTGGATCTCCTGGGAACGGATTACCATCCGGAAGATATACGTCGCAAATCAGACGTGCAACACGGTTCTCTGCAACCCATGGGAAAATAAGCCAAGAATCTAGATCTGGATAGAGGTACATGTCGGACTCTTCAATACGTACATAACCTTCAATGGAAGATCCATCGAACATCATCTTGTTATCCAGAGCCTTAGTCAACTGACTCACAGGAATCTCAACGTTTTTGATAGCTCCAAGCAAATCAGTAAATTGCAATCGAATGAATCGTACGTTTTCTTCTTTCGAAATGCGGAGAATGTCTTCTTTTGTATAACTCACTATAACCTCTCCCTTTCTTATCTGCGTATTTGGCTTGCCTGTTATATTTGTACATTAGAAAGTTCCACGGGTCAAGGAGTCTCACACCAAAAGTGCATGTTTTCCCCTCACTCGCCAAGTTATGCGAATTTAGTTTTTATTAAAGAATCGGGAAAGCTCTCCCTGAATGAGAGATACTTGTCCTGGTCTCTTACCTGATACAAGCTGCTGCTTCAGCAAGCGGTGCAACTGCGTATCGGACAGCTCTCTGCGTTTAACTTCAGTATCTGGCGTGATAACTGTAGCTTCCTCGGATTCTTTTGAAACAGGATTCATCACTTGTTTGATGCCCGCGATGTTAACTCCTTTTTCAATCAAAGCCTTGATCTCTAGCAATCTCTCTACGTCATTAAAAGAGAATAACCGTTGATTACCTGACGTTCTCGCAGGAACGATCAAGCTGTGCTGCTCATAGTAACGAATCTGACGTGCAGACAGATCCGTAAGTTTCATTACAATACCAATTGGGAATAAGGCCATATTTCTGCGGATTTCATCACCCATGTTCATCAACCTTCCAGTCATCTATTCTTCACCCTATTGTACATTTAGTTATTACCAAGTGTCAATGACGTGTTAGATAAACTCACAATAATTTACGATCTTTCATAGTCTGTAACGCCATTAAAACGCCATATTTGACATGAGAGTACGTTAATCCGCCTTGCATATACCCGATATACGGCTCCCGAATAGGCGCGTCGGCTGATAATTCCAGACTTCCACCCTGAATGAACGTACCTGCCGCCATAATGACAGGGTGCTCATAACCAGGCATATCCCACGGTTCAGGAACCACATGGCTATCCACAGCTGCTGCACGCTGAATCCCCTGCACGAAGGCGATCAGATGCTCGGCAGAGCTAAACTTAACAGCTTGGATCAGATCTGTGCGAGCTTCATTCCAGGCGGGTTTGGTTACAAATCCGGATTCAGCAAACATCGCAGCAGCAAACGTACTTCCTTTGATAGCTTGTCCTACAATTGTCGGTGCCATGTAAAGTCCTTGGTAGATGCCACGTGTTGTCCCCAGCATTGCTCCAACCTCTCCCCCAATTCCAGGGGCTGTTAGACGATAAGCTGCCAGCTGTACGTATTGTTCCTTCCCACATATGTATCCACCGGTTTCCGCAATGCCTCCACCAGGATTCTTGATCAGTGATCCGGCCATCAGATCAACTCCGACTTCTGTCGGTTCACGTTCCTCCGTGAATTCACCGTAACAATTGTCTACGAATACGATGACATCTTCCTTAAGCTCTTTAACACGCGTAACCATGTCAGCAATCTCAGCAACACAGAAGGATGAGCGCCAGTCATAACCACGTGAACGTTGAATCCCAATGACTTTTGTAGCCGGTGTAATGCTTTTTTCAACTGCTGCCCAGTCCACTCCACCTTCATCAGTTAAGGCCGTCTCACGGTAACCGATGCCAAAATCGCGTAACGAACCTGTACCATCACCGGGTTTGCCAATAACTTTATGCAATGTGTCGTAAGGCTTACCCGTGATGTACAATAATTCGTCACCTGGACGCAAAACTCCAAAGAGAGCTGTACTAATCGTATGAGTACCTGAAGCAAAATGAGGACGCACCAACGCGGCTTCCGCGCCGAATACATCAGCATATACTTCATCAAGCACTTCACGCCCACGATCGTTATAGGCATAACCTGTTGAACCTGCAAAGTGAAAATCACTTACTTTTCGCTGTTGGAAAGCATTAATCACCTTCCATTGATTGTGATCTGTGATCCGATCAATCTGTTGCAGTTGTCCTTCAATCTGACGCTCCACTTGACGTTGAAGTTCAGATATTTCTGAATCAAAGCTTACCATCTTACTTCATTCCCCTTCATAGCACGAATCTGACGTCGAATATCCATTATCGTGTAACTTATCACATCAATATGTCATGAATATTACAATTCAATGAATTCTTCAAGCATATAACCAAATTTCTCATATTCACCTTTTTGCAATTCAACTTCATAAATCACATCACTCTCTTCAAAGCTGGTATCCACTACATCACCAATTTTATAGAGTACCGACGTAAGATCACCACGTTCTGCCGGAATACGGAAGCGCTTCGTATCACCTGTCAGCTCTGTCTGAATGAATTCACGGATTTTAAGCAGATCCTCCGAGTCTAATGCGCTTACTTTAATATGGTCTTTATCCAATGGAAGCATCTCAAGCTGCTCTGCTGTGCACGCATCTTTTTTGTTATACAGGACTAACTGCGGCTTGTCCCCTGAACCAAGTTCTTGCAGAATCGTATTAACCGTCCGCATCTGATCTTCACGCATAGCTGATGAGGCGTCCACAACATGCAGGATCAGGTCTGCTTCATTCACTTCCTCCAACGTTGCCCGGAATGCTGCAATCAGATCATGCGGTAGATTTTGAATAAATCCAACCGTGTCGGTAAGTACGATTTCTTTTCCACTTGGAAGTTCCATCGTACGTGATGTAGGATCCAATGTTGCGAATAGCTGATCTTGAATATACACATCTGCAGCCGTCAACTGCTTGAGCAAAGTTGATTTGCCAGCATTGGTATAACCAACAAGGGCCACCTGAACAATACCTGTCTTTTTACGGCGTTCACGATGCAACTTACGATGACGTGTCAATTCTTCCAGATGACGTTTCAGATCATCGATACGACCACGAATATGACGGCGGTCTGTCTCCAGTTTGCTTTCACCTGGACCTCTTGTTCCGATTCCGCCCCCGAGTCTGGACAGGTTCTTGCCATGACCCGACAACCGTGGCAGCAAATAGCTATGTTGAGCCAATTCCACTTGAATAATACCTTCTCTAGTGTTTGCCCGTTGTGCAAAGATGTCCAAAATCAATTGGGTACGGTCAATAATTTTGAGATCGAGGGTTTCTTCCAGATTACGAACCTGTGCACCTGACAATTCCTGATCAAATATAGCTGTAGTTGCTCCCAGTTCCTCTGCAATCGCACGGAGCTCTTCCACCTTACCTTTACCAATGAACCATTTGGTATCACGTTTTTCCCTGTTCTGAGAAAGTACACTTAGCACTTCCACTCCAGCTGTCTCGGCAAGTTTCACCAGTTCCTCTAAAGAGTACTCAGGGTTGATACCTGTGCGTTTTACATCATCCGTAACAAGACTCACCAAGACGGCGCGATCTTTTTTGACCATATCTGTATCATGCGTGCCATTTGTCATGTATATGTTCACTCCCTCTAATTACTAAATTAATCCGTTGATATACATTGCCACGAATATGCCATGGCATGCCTTAAGCCGAACCGGTTGGCCCGGCCGGCTGGTGTAAAAACTATATTATCGCTTACTTTCGCTCAAAGTTCAAATCCTCTGTACGGATTGTCATCAGCTCCAGTTTTCCTGGACTGCCTTCCGAGTATTGTTCCAACAAACGAACTGCCTGATGCCTGATCGAACGCTCAATGGCATTACGAACGTATCTGGCGTTACTGAACGCATGCAGCGAATCATTTTTCTCCTGAAGCAAATGCTGCTTTAGCTTGAGTATGGTCTGTGGCATTAGAATATAATCACGCTCTTTGGCCATAATCTCAGAGATTTGAATCAACTGATCAATGCTATAGTCTGGAAACTCCACTTGAATGGGAAAGCGGGAAGGTAATCCGGGATTGGTCTGGAGAAAAAAATCAATTTCTTCCGAATACCCAGCAAGAATCAGTATAAACTGATTTTTGTTATCTTCCATGGACTTAACAAGCGTATCAATAGCTTCCTTGCCAAAATCCTTCTCTCCCCCGCGGGCCAAACTGTAGGCTTCATCAATGAACAATATCCCACCGAGTGCCTTCTTAACCAGATCTCTTGTTTTCTGCGCCGTGTGACCTATATATTCTCCAACCAGATCCGCACGCTCTACTTCAATAAGATGACCTTTACTTAACACACCCATCTTCTGAAAGAGTTTGGCAACGATCCTCGCCACGGTGGTCTTACCGGTTCCCGGATTACCTTTGAAGATCATATGATACACGTGCGCACCACTAATTAAGCCTGCTTCGGTACGCATCTGAGCAATCTGTAGAAAAGCATAGATCTCAAACACCAAGTCTTTGATATTTTCAAGTCCAACCAGTTGCTCCAATTCACCCTGTATCTCCTGGAAGTGCGCATGTTTGGTTATACTCTTGGCTGCCTGTACTGCCGTTGCTTCATCTTTGACCAACATCTGAGGTTCCTGGTTACGCAACACAATATTAATTTGTCTGGATGGTCTGCCTCCTGGTTGCTCTCCTGCAGCCATGACCCGTCCGTTCATTCGCCATCACCTCTATTTTATCGGGCTGAACTCTCCTGATTATTAATGTATTCTATCAGGTGCTCCAATATTAGAAGGATCATGAAGAATTCTACGGATAAGTAGATGACTCAAATCTGAATGTTTTTTCGAAACTCTCCGTTCTCAAACAAACTTGGCCTATGCTTCAGTGATAACTGAAAGTATGGGAATACATGTGCATCAATGGCATGCAGCAGTTCCTTTGCCGTCTTGTTAGCCAAGTCATAATCACCCGTTGTAATATGTTTTCGTGACAGTGCATCTTCAAGCTCATCTTCATCCAGCAAAAATACTTCCCCATCTTTCAATACAACGACATCCAGATACAGGTCATCAAACCAAGGAACACCCTGATCGGTTATCCCCTGACTACGACATGTATCAATGTACCACTCTACAATCCGTTCCTGATCGTCAAACATCGCTGTAACTACAAAGTGCTCTCCCTTCGGATAGTATTGCAACCAGGAATAACCTTTATCTGCGATACAGAAGGTACTGCCTCCATAAGTTTTCCACAGAGGTTCTTTCAAATCCTGTATGGTGTACAACGTAATATAACCTGTGAAAATTTTGGATTGAACGAACCGGCATGTGAATTGTCGGTTCGTAATCCGGCGCCAGTTCGCGCGATCCCCGAATTTCCGTTTCATACGAACCCCTCTTTGCCGACTACAGGTCCGTGACCTGCTCTGATGTTATTGGTGAACAATGTAATAACGTCCGCCTGATGGATTCCAGCGCTCTGGGCCCGCCCTTGCACAACGTATTACGAATAGTTACAGCTTACCATATTTAAGGTTTACACTCAAAATCAAGCTTTGTCCCACCTATTCATCAAATCAGCTTCCATTACAGTTGGTTATGTATAACACAAAAAACTGCTTCACCGGTTTCCGGGAAGCAGTTTTTTCAATATAGCTATTTAGTGATCCATTGGCTTAGCCGCCGGTTCCAGCTTGGGAATCTGCAGGTGCATCTGTCCCTCCAGTATCCCCACTTGTTCCGCTGTCCGGAGTTACAACTTCGCCCGGCGTTGTTACGCCCCCATCATCGGAACCTTCACCATTTCCGCCAGGATCTGTTGTGCCCTGACCAGGTGGGGTCGTATTTCCTTCCCCAGGTTGACCGTTTCCGCCGTTATTACCACCGTTGCCATTGTTTCCGTTATTACCATTACCATTTCCGTTGTTGCCATTTTCATTTCCATTACCGTTATTACCGTTCGAGTTGCCATTATCGGGTGTACCATTGTCCGGATTCTCCGTACCTGGCTGCTCAGGATCTATCTCTGTTCCAGGGTCTATACCAGGATCAGGTTCCTCTGGCGGCACTTCCTGCGCTTCAATCATCAAGGAGATGGTGTTGGAAGGATCCGTCTCAAGTCCTGATGCCAAGTCGTAAGCTGTCACATAGTACTCATAGGTTAGACCAGGCAACGCACTTAAATCTTGTGCATTGGTCGCTCCTATTGCATCAATGAGATGAGTGAACTGGGCTTCAGATGTTTCTTTCCGATAAATTCGATATTGCGTACTCGCGTCACCCGTTCCAGTCCAACTCAGGGAGACGGTTTGTGCATTTGGATCGTATGATCCACTCAGCCCACTAACGGACAGAGCCGGCTTTTCTGGTTCTTCTACTGGCGGAGGTGCCTGCCCTCCAGCTGGTGCTTTGAATTGCTTCACTGGAACGCCTTTTAAAGCATCTCCCATGACTTTGGCAAAGAAAGCTGCCGACAGCTTACTGCTGTTCTTAAGCATATGATTGGCATCCGGATTGTCATAGCCCATCCAGACTGCGGCAGTCCATTCCGGTGTGTATCCAACAAACCATACATCACGGTTGGCACTGTTGCCAGAGATTCCACTTTGAACAGTTCCTGTTTTACCCGCTACCGGACGATCCAGACGCGCTGAACGCCCTGTACCGTCATTAACAACGTTCTGCAGCATCTGTGTAAGCTGATACGCATTTTGCTCACTCATGACACGCGTTGTGTCCGAGTTATCGTGTTTGTACGTGGTTTTGCCTGCGCTATCCTTGATTTCTTTAATCGCATAGGCTTGTCGGTATTCTCCGAGGTTGGCAAATGCACTATAGGCTTGCGCCATTTCCAGTGTATTTGTACCTTTGCTTAGACCACCGAGGGCAATCGCCAGGTTTTTGTCTTCATCTGTCAGCTGTATACCTACACTCTTGGCAAAATTAATGCCTGTGTTAACGCCTATTTTATCAAGCAGCCAAACCGCAGGAATATTTTCCGACTTCGTAATGGCTTCCGTCATACTGATCGTTGAAGAATATCCATGCAAGTTACCAGGACAGTAGTTACCAAAACATTGCTTCGCATTACTCAGCGACGAGTTGGCACTGTAATTTCCTGATTCAAGCGCCGGTGCATAAGACACAATCGGTTTAAAAGCTGAACCTGGTTGTCTTCGACTCTGCGTTACCCGGCTATAACCTTTAGTCTGATAATCCCGTCCACCCAAGAGGGCAACGAGGCCACCATTCTCATGGTTCATGATAACCATGGAGCCTTGGACCTGTTGATCATCTTTGCTTGCCTCGAACAGACTGTCATCTGTGAAGGCCGTTTCCATGGCTGTTTGAGCCTGAGCATCCATGGTCGTATAGATTTTGTATCCGCCGATATTCAAATCATCTTCCGTTTTACCTGTTACTCGTTCAGCTTCACGGAGCACATAATCTATAAAACCTTGATACTTCCTGTCTTTCTCTGGTCGCTTGTAGTTATAGTTAATCTCTTTTGCTTCGTCCATCTCCGCCTTGGTAATGTAGCCTTGTTCATACATCAACTGCAATACCACACCTCGACGTGCTTTTGAGTCGTTTGGATTGCTCACCGGATTATAGGCAGAAGGCCCTTTCGGCATAGCCGCCAATGTAGCAATTTGCCACAACTTCAACTGACTCAGATCTTTTTGTCCAAAGTAAAATTCAGATGCCGCTTTAATCCCGTAACGCTGATGACCGAAGAAAATACGGTTCAGATACATCGTCAGAATTTCGTCTTTTGTGTACTTGCGCTCTAATGCCATGGCAATCGATACTTCCGTTGCTTTACGGAAGAACGTTTTGTCACGGGACAAGAACATGTTCTTGGCAAGCTGTTGGGTTAGTGTACTACCACCTTCCACCATGGAACGAGCCATGACATCCTTAACCGCTGCACGCCCAATGGACCAGATATCCACGCCTTGGTGATCGTAGAATCGCTTATCCTCCGTTGCAACAAAGGCTTGCTTCACAAGCTCAGGAATATCATCTTCTTTGACAGGTTCCAGCTTCTGAATGGATAGTTCCCCCATTAATTGGCCATTGCGATCATATACTTTTGAAGTTTCATTAATTGTGGTTTTGTCCTTATTGGCTTTGAGCAGATTTTCACCACTCACCATAATAAATAAATATCCGCCAAGTGCACAGAATATGGCGATTGCCATTGTGAAAAACAGTGTCCATCCAACGCGTTTACCCGTAATTTTTTTCTTTTTAGAGGTCTTTGGCTTCGCTTTTTTGGGTGACTTGTTATTGTTGTTGCGATTGTTAGACCTCGACAACGGATCGTTTGGCATGTTACCTCCTGACTCCCTTTCGGTTGCATAATTTCTAATCGTCTGTAGGCTCAGGCATATATTAAACATATTTTGCCCGGAATGAAAAGAACAACCCTTTATTCAGGTTGCTCTGTTTCAATACCTATACTTGTAGACGAAATGGTTGGTGAAAAGGTTTCGTAATTTTTTTAAGCTTCGCCGCTGTTATCTTGCTGCATCAGCGATACGCTGCGTTGCGGCGTGAACGTGGAGATGGCATGCTTGTAGACCATTTGCTGGCGTCCGTCGCTGTCAATGACGATCGTAAAATTGTCAAATGCCTTGATCGTCCCGCGGATTTGGAAGCCGTTGGTCAGATAGACCGTAGCAGGAATATTTTCTTTCCGCAGTTGGTTCAAGAACGTATCTTGGATGTTGATGGACTTGTTCATTAGCCGTACCCCCATTGGTTCATTTGAATTCGTGTTCAAGTAATATTCAATATCGCTGAGTAGCTTTCGTGCTATTATATCATGAACAGTTTCATATAATCCACAAAAACCCCTTGTCTGCTATTTTACCCCCATTCTTAGCGAGGTGAACAAATAGAAGACTTATCCATTATACACCGCTTGTCTGTTTTGCAAAAGAGGGACAAATTCTTCATTTTAAAGCACATTTATTCGTTGTTTGGCGAATGTTTAATCTCTACCATCTGTTCTAGTGATAAGTAAAAACCTCTATCCTTTTGATGACCAGAAGGTAGAGGTTTACATATCTTGACCTAATCGATGCCTGTCAGAAGAATACTAATATTCGCTTAAATCAATCAAATTTTTGTGTAATCAATTCACTTATCTGCTTGTATTTCCCTTCAAAATCCCGGGTATCCGTCATGTCCACCCATTCTATATCCTTCATATGGCGGAACCAGGAAAGCTGCCGTTTGGCAAACCGACGTGTATCCCTCTTCAACCACTCAACCGCAGCTTCCCAACTCACTTCCCCTTGCAGGAACGCTGCAATCTCCTTATACCCCAGCCCTTGCATGGAAATATGACCTCTGGCCACTCCGCGTTCCAACAGGGACTTCACTTCATCCACCAGACCTTGTTCGATCATCAGATCAATCCGCTCTTCTACCCGGGCGTACAACTTCTGCCGATCCATTGTCAAACCAACAATAAGAAGGTCATAAGGCGACTCTTTCTTCTGTACTGCCAGCTGATCAGACCACTTCTCGCCTGTGAGATGATGGATCTCAAGCGCACGTACAATTCGCCGTTGATCATTCGGATGCAGACGATCCGCACTAACGGGATCAACTTCCCTCAATCGATCATGAAGGGCTTGAGCTCCATTTAACTCCGCATAGCTGAATTGTTGCTCCCTGAACGCTTCGTCCGAACCACTATCGGAAAATTGAAAGCCGTAACATACCGATTCCACATACAGACCGGTGCCCCCTACAATAAAAGGCATTTTACCGCGTTCGTGGATTTCACTAATCAATCGTGTGCAACTCTCCTGAAACTCGGCCACAGAATACGGATACTCCGGTTCATGGATATCAATGAGATGATGGGGTACACCCTTCATTTCTTCAGAGGTAATCTTGGCAGTTCCGATATCCATTTCACGATATACCTGCATCGAATCTCCTGAGATAATCTCACAATTGAAAGCTTGGGCAAGCTCGATGCTCATTCTTGTTTTGCCTACTGCTGTTGGTCCAACCAACACAAGCAGTTTAGGTTTTGGTTTAACTTCCACTTTCAACATTAATCACTCCGTACAGGGTTTTTGCATTCGCCCGATCAAGTATTTCAAATCCGAGCCTGTCAAACTCCGCGCTGCCGCGCTTTTCTTTCATGACTACCCGTTTACGGGCAACCCGTTTCGCTTCCATAATGCTCTGTTCATCCAGCGCGTGAGCATTTGCATAATCTCGCAAGGGCTGTATAGCACTTGAATCCATCATCGGTTCACGGAACATGGGGTCAAAATATACGGTATCACAGCTTCGATCCGGCATGGAACGCAGCAAATCGAGATGATTCGCATGACGCAGCTCAATACGCCGGAAAGCTTCATTTACCGCTGGCTTGATCGTCTCATATTGAGACATCCCCTCCACTAATAGTGTATATAGCGGAAGAGAGCTCTCACATGCAATCACCCGTCCACTTTTGCCCACTGCAACCGAGAACACCAGTGCATCCGTGCCCAGTCCGGCTGTACAATCGATGATGGTATCCCCTTCATTCACCGCCCCCGCCTCCAGCAGTGGATCAGGTTCTCCTCGCAATATACGTTTGGCACGAACAAATCCCATGCTGGGGTGGAACTCCAGCAACGGTGAATCCTTCCGAAATAGACGCACTTTACCCTGGAGTACAACCAGAACCTCCTCCGCCTCATAGTGTTCAATCATCATGGGCAGAGACATTTTATTACGGCGCACGTAAGTACCCCCTGTTGTTTCAGCAAGGTTTCGGGCCCGCTCCACAAGTAAAGCCGCTTCCTTTTCACCGGTTGTAATATACATAGATTCCTCCTAAATAGCTACATAACACGTTTGAACAATTTTTCCAGATCATATGTTGAAAATGAAATCACAATCGGCCGCCCATGAGGACAAGTGTAGGGCTGACGACATGAACCCAGACGCTGAATTAGCACTTCTGCTTCCTGATCCGTCAGCTTTTGGTTCGCTTTAATGGACGCTTTGCAGGAGCACATAATGGATGCAGCTTCTCGCATCTTGGCTACATCTATGCTGCGTTCACTAAGAACCCATTCGGACATTTCTTCGATAATGTCTTTCTCGTCCCCTTTGGGGAACCAGAACGGATGGGAGCGCACACGGAACGTCTGTCCACCGAAATGCTCCAAATATACACCCGCCTGTTCGAACCAGGCCAGCCTTGTTTTCAGCTTTTCCGTCTCCGAAGGTGTAAATTCGAGCGTAATAGGCAGCAGTAACTCTTGTGAGGCCTGGGCAGGGTTACCAAATTTCTCGTAATAGTACTCATAATTCACGCGTTCATGAGCGGCATGCTGATCAATCAAATATAAACCTTGGTCATTTTGCGCAATCAAATACGTACCATGATGCTGTCCGATCAGACTCAGCTCCGGAAATTCAGGCATGGATGCATCTGATTTAATGGCAGCAGCAAGTTTAGTGGCATCAGGCAGACCTGAGGTTTTCCACGTCCGTTCCCCTCTTGCAATCGAAGAAGGGTTGTAGGTTGACCGAGCTTCCCTAACCGGTGAATTTACGGATTCGGAGCGATACGTAGCTGGTTTACCTTCAGCTAACGGTTTTGCTGTTGCTCCACGATCCCCACCATCTTGAGAAGAGAGATCAGATTTGGGAACAGTTTCGGTAGAACTTGTATTTGAACTTGTACTTACATCCTTAGTGCCTTCTTGCACGTCAGCGGATGTCTGCCCCTCGCCATGACTAGCAATCTTCTGCAAAATATCCCCGTTCCAACTTTCTAACTGCTCCGGGGGCTGTGTAACCTCAGGTGGAGCTTCGGGCAACGGCACTGAGTGACCCTGTTCAGATACCAACTGTGCTGTAGACACATCCGCCGGAGCATCCAAATCCAGATCATCATCTTCTGTAGTTAACTTCAGTGGTGCAGCAGTAGGTTTCCCTAGTGGACCCTGTTGACCATATCCTTCTGCATCAGATGCATCTTTCAGCGGACCACGCGGAAAGAGGAATTGCTCCTGAATAAAGGAGTTATCGTCTCCACGTCGAATCTGCTGTTTTTTGACCTGTGGAATTAATACCTCCTGCCGGAGTATACCCCGCAACGTCGTCTCTATAAATTCATACAGTTCTGGTTCCTTGCTAAAGCGAACCTCCAACTTCGCCGGATGCACGTTCACATCCACAAGAGAGGGGTGCATCTCCAACTGCACCACGACAAGTGGGAAGCGATTGATCGGCAGCAAGGTATGGTAGGCTTTGAGAATCGCCTGATTGAGACCGTAATTGCGAACAAATCTCCCATTAACAATCGTTGACATACCATTACGATTCGCTCGTGTCCATTCTGGCAGGCTGATCAGCCCGCTCACCCGGTAATCCAGACTTTCTCCCTGGATGGGAAGCATCGCTTTGGCAGCACTTGTCCCATAGATCGCTGCAACCACTTGTAGCAGATCGCCGTTGCCCAACGTCTGAAGCAACACATTCTCATTATGGCGCAGTCGGAACGAAATGTTTGGATGAGACATCGCCATCCGGTAAAGGACATCTGATATATGTCCCAGTTCCGTCTGGATCGTTTTCATATATTTGAGTCTGGCAGGTGTATTGTAAAATAGTTCTCTCACTGCAAAATCTGTACCTTGGGGTGAGGTTGCGTCTTCATGAGTGCGAAGGTTCCCGCCTTCAATCACGATGCGGCGCCCCCGCCCGTCACTATCACTTGCGGATAATACCTCTACCTTGGACACGGCGGCAATACTCGCCAAGGCTTCTCCGCGGAATCCAAGACTTGTGATCTGGAACAGATCTCGGCCATGGGCTATTTTGCTGGTCGCATGACGATAAAAGGCGGTTTCCATGTCCTCTGGCTCAATACCTGTACCATTGTCTTTGACACGAATACTGAGGAGTCCGCCCTCTTCCACCGTCACTTCAATCTTGGTGGCGCCTGCATCCACCGAGTTTTCGAGCAGCTCTTTGACAACTGAAGCAGGCCGTTCGACCACTTCACCCGCCGCGATCTGGTTGGCAATATGTTCATCAAGCACATGTATTTTCGCCACAGGTTTTCCCCTCCCTTATACTCAGGATAATTGCTGTGCCTTCAATTTGAGATCATTCAATATCTGCATCGCCTGAAGAGGCGTCATATTCATGACATCGATATCTTTCATCGTACGGATGAATTCTCGCGCTGGTTTATCCACCGCAACTACATCCGGTTTCGTTGCCACATTCGGCTCATCATCTCCAAAGATGGACAGTTGAACCACATCCGAATGGTTTGCGCTGGACTGTCCTTTGCTGTTTGATTTCTTGGCATGTTGCTTCCCAACCGAATCTTCAATGGAAGGTGTGTACTCTGCACTCTCCTCAATCTCGTGTTCCCGGATCAATGGTGCTGAATCCGTGTGCTGGAATTTTCCACCTTTTAATTTCAAGCCTTCTTCCTGCTTCTCGTTTCCGATATATTCACTGCCCACTGCTACCTGAGCAGCCGCATGTTCAAACCCATGCAACAGTCCATTCGCCCGCTCAATAATGCTATCAGGCAGACCTGCAAGAAGTGCACAATAGATACCATAACTGCTGCTGGCTGCCCCGGCAATCAATTTGCGCAGGAAATTAACTTTGTCACCACTCTCCTGTACCGCCATCGAGTAGTTGGCCAGCTTGTCCAGACTCTCCTCCAGATGAGCAAGCTCATGGAAATGAGTTGATACAAGGGCTTTACAGCCGATAATATCATGTACATATTCAATAACAGACTGAGCAATCGCCATACCTTCACTGGTCGACGTTCCCCGTCCCAATTCATCTATAATAATCAGACTACGTGGTGTGGCTTTGTCCGTCATGACCTGAATGTCGGCCATCTCCACCATGAATGTGCTTTGTCCACCAATGAGATCATCCGCGGCACCGATCCGTGTGAAAATGCGATCCATAATCGGCACTTCCGCCTGACCCGCAGGTACAAAACAACCTACTTGCGCCAAAATGGAGATTAAAGCGACCTGTCGCATATACGTACTCTTACCAGCCATATTTGGTCCAGTAATCAGCAGAATACGTGCCTCTTCCTTGGTCATTGCCGTGTGATTGGCAATAAATGCGCCATCTCGCATGACCGCCTCAACGACCGGATGGCGTCCTTCTTCCACAACCAGATCATAACCGTCGGTCAACGTGGGCCGTACAAAGTTGCGCTCAGCACTGATCACCGCAAAAGATTGATACACATCAATTTCCGCTACCTGTTCAGCCAGCTTCTGCAATCTTGCAATCTCTTTGTTCAGCCGCTCGCGCAGCTCTGCGAACAGCCCATACTCAATATCAACCATTTTGTCCTGAGCTTCGAGAATCAGCGTCTCTTTTTCCTTCAACTCCGGCGTAATGTAACGTTCTGCATTGGCAAGTGTCTGTTTACGTTCATAACGTCCTTCTGGCAACGCGGACAGATTGGACTTGGTGATCTCGATATAATAACCAAATACTTTGTTATATCCAATCTTCAGCGATCGAATGCCTGTCGCCTCACGCTCTCGCGCTTCCAGCTCCGCAATCCACTGTTTCCCGTTAACTGAAGCCTCACGCAATTCATCCAGACGTTCATGGTACCCTTCACGAATCAGACCTCCGTCCCTTACCGATACCGGCGGCTCGTCCACAATGGCTTGCCCGATAGCTTCACGCAGATCATTGCAATCATCCATCGTTTCGGCAATATGCTGCAATGTTGCGGAAGATGATCCTGCGCAATGCTGACGAAGTCCTGGAATTTTCTCCAGCGATGACTTGAGCGCATTCAGGTCACGACCATTCGCATTACCAAACGCAATCCGGCCTACCAAACGCTCCAGATCATAGATGTCTTTGAGTTCTGCCCGCAGGTCTTCACGCAATATAAACTGGTTGTACAGCGTATCTACCGCTTCCAGACGCTCATTGATCTTCCCTTTTTGTAACAATGGCTTATCGACCCAGCGACGCAGCATTCTTGCACCCATGGACGTCTCGGTCCGATCAAGCAACCAGAGTAATGAACCTTTTTTGGAGCGTTCACGCACGGTTTCCACCAATTCCAGGTTCCGGCGGGTAAACGGGTCCAAGATCATATAATGATCTGGCTCATACGTTGAGATTTGTGTTAATTGTCCCAAAGAACGTTTCTGTGTCTCGCTCAGGTAGGAGAAAAGACGTGCAATACACGCTTGACGTTCAGGCTCTAATCTTGCCCAGACAGCCTCGCCAAACTGCTGACGGACCAAATCCTCCTTATTTTTTGTCCACGACGTGTAGACCACAGGGCGACCGATTGGAGATGCCTCGGCTTCTACCGTTTCAAGCAGCGCTACATCCCCCACCAGCTCCGATGGTTCGTAGATGCCGATTTCATCCTTGAGCCATTCCTTGGAATAGGGTACGGATGTCACATACAACTCACCCGTTGAGAGATCACAGGCCGCGAGCGCCAGCGTATTTTGATTACCTGTAAGACACACCATGTAGTTGTTGGACTTGTCACCGAGTGTCTTGCCTTCCATTACCGTTCCCGGTGTAACCACACGTACAATTTCACGTCGTACCATGCCTTTGGTTACACTTGCATCTTCCATCTGCTCACAAATTGCAACTTTATATCCTTTTTCAATCAGACGCTGTATGTAATTGTCAGCCGAATGATAAGGTACACCGCACATCGGAATTTTGTCATCCGTGCCTCCGTTGCGTGCGGTCAGCGTGATCTCAAGTTCACGGGAAGCATTAATCGCATCCTCGAAGAACAATTCATAGAAGTCACCCAGTCTAAAAAATAGAAAAGCATCTTGTGCTTCGGCCTTCACTTGCAAATATTGTTGAATCATTGGCGTATACTGAGCCATGATGAATATCCTCCATCCCGTTCCTATAATGTCAGGAAGAAACGCGTCCTGGAAGGACAATAAGACGGTCAGGCACTGTGTTTGCGCCTCCGCCTTATGTGTTGGCTAATCGCCACTTCCTTCAAAGGTTGCTGCTCCATATCTTCCGTAGTAGCTTATTACTCATAAAAGACTTGTTTCTTATTATATCAAAAAAACGTCCGTACTTCATGAACCTGCCCGAATATTCCAGAGTTTGCGAATATCGCGGCTCTCATCCCAAGTTCTTCCCAGTTTTAATTGAAGGATTAACGGAGACGCATACCGTTCATAACGTGCATATCCATCCAACCTCTTCAGATCATCTACGAGTGCTGGGATGTGATCCTTAATCACTTCGCGCTTTCCTTCATAAAAAGCCGTATGGACCTCAGCTTTCGCTAACGGACGCTGCCGTAATTGAGTATACCCGCTCGCGATCAGACCTGCCAAGGCCACAACACCTTTTGCAACAAGGGGCGATACAAGAAAGCTGGGTAACGTACGATACTCAAACCCACCATAGGATTTCAGGCGAAAATCACCAAGTGCTCCATAACGGGGTCGTCTTCCCGATCCACGTGGGTCTTGCAGAAATGCCAGTGGCAATGCCAGATAATTGTCCAGTGCACGAAGCAGTTCCCCGGTAAGATTCATCCCGCTAAAATGAATATGACCGCCTAGAGGTAACCCACGCTGTGGCATCCCGCCTGCCTGCCAGATGAGTGAGTGATCACTAATGCTGCGGGAAGCGGCTGCGAATGCCCTCATCAGATGAGCCAGCAGTTCTCGTGGTTCGGAGCTGGGAGCCGGTCGCAGTTCGGCAACCGGATATATGCGCCGTCCACCAATCGTGACGGAATCACAGCCTGCCATTCCTGTACGTTCAAGAAATCTGGAGGCGGGTACGATTTTGGATTCCGGCATCTGCACCAGAAGAAACTCCGGGTCCATGCCGAGTATTGGAATAGGTCTGTGACTTACTTCCTCATCCAGCAGTTCCTGATGCTGCTTCCAGCTTTCCCTATAGGTAGCAGCAAGGTTGGTCACCCCTTTCCAGGGACACGGGTCGATCGAAATCACTGCACAGCCGCCATTCCCTGAGGATTCCATTCGAACAGCTCCATGATCCAGCCCTAGCGTATACAGCGTTTTGATCGCAAGTCGTTCTATGCGCTTGAACAAGGTTGAACTCGCTTCACGCTCCAACAGAGTTTCCTGTGCCCCTCCCATGCCACTAGTATCCTTGCGTTTGATCCGGATCGCCTGCAGACAGCTTATCTCTACGTCATAGCGTACACGCAAGCCTGGTTCACGTTTGCGCCGATCGTGCAGTGACAATACTTCAATACCTGCCTGTTTCAACCGTTCTGCACGTTCTCCAGAAGTCATCCTTTCATATCGGCGCAGCGCTTCCTCCGCTTGTTCCATCACATTCATTACGTCCCCCCTCCCGGATCATGCAACTAAAATAAAAATAACCCCGCAATGCGGAGCCTTCCCGTGAAAGGTATTCCAGGCACATTGCGAGGCTCGTTACCACACATTTTTTAATATTTAAGAAGAAAGAGGGCTTACGCCCTCTTCACCGCGCCTTCTGGCGCATATGATACCTTAGGTTATCAAATACAGGCGTCAAACTCACAGCTCATCGTCGAGCAGATCGGGATCGAGATCGTCATAATCTCCATCGGCACTGCCAAAGTCATAGTCCTTGTCTTCGTAGTCACCGCAACCATCTGTGCAGACCTTCACACAAACTTTGGTTTCGGCAACGAGTTCCACAGCGAATTCCCGTTCTACCCGGATAATTACACTGCTTCCACCTGCTGATACTGTGGCTTCCACACAGCTAGGTTCCTGCGTTGCATCCGCAGATACCTCCACTGTGGAAGTCCGGTGTTTCGGGTCCAGATAGGACAAAGGCACATGTTCTACATACGAGACCGTTTCTTTGGCTACATCCGTCTGAGAGTTCTTGTCGTAGGAATACCAAATGTTGATATCGTAAGTACCAATAACTTCAATTCCGTCACCCGCTGATACGGCTTCATATTGGTGGTTGATAATCCAAGCCCCCAAAATACTTGTCGGACCATTTGGCGGAGTCACGGTATGTGTTACGGTAGAGAACTTACGACCTTTGCCGCAGATCGCCTTCGTGATAATCTCTCTACATTGATGTTTATGACTCAATGACATCTTTAAACCTCCTCCATACAATCATTCACTACAAGTGTATGCAGGGCATTCGTCTAGGGTGACAACTATTTTCTATTATTCGTTTGTAGATTGGGACCGGTCCGAGATTGGGGACGGTGCTTTGTCCTTCTTCGCGACTTTCAGATACAGCGCGAGTTCGCGGCACAGCTGGAGAATTGCAGAACGAATCTCGAATTCTTCCCTTGTATCCGGCAGCTCCATACGTTTGAATTCTTCTTGCACATCTGCAAGAAGTTTTTCAGTTCGTCCCGTGTAGGATTCAGTGAGTACGTCCTGACTAAGCTGATCGAACAGCTCCGATACCATCTCCGCATGTGGCATCTTCTGATAGATCTGGGACACGAGATGCATCATGTGCTGGATGGAGTCCAACTGCGTTTTGCGCATATAGAAGTAGACGCTCCATTCCTCATTCGGATGAATCACCTGATTCTCCAGAGAACGTTTGGCAGCATCAATACCGCCAAGTATCGCTTTATCTGCTTCAATCAGCTCTCTCCCCGCCCATGCTTCATTGGGATTACGCAGCGTGGCCGCAAATTCCTTGAAAATCTTCGAGAAGAGTTCATCGATTCGTTTGCGAATGCGCAGCATCTGTGGATCTGCTGCCGGCATATAGGCCAGGTTAACCGCCATTGCGGAACCAAGACCAATTAACAACAAAGCAATTTGTACGAGGACGACATGCACGTCCATCTCCCCGCCGCCGAACACCCGAAACACCACAACAGAACCTGTAACAATGCCTTCTTTAAATCCTACCCGGACAATAGCCGGGAATGCGATCAATATGTATACCGCCAGCACCCAATAATGGAAGCCTAGAAAGTGAAAAAGTACACTTGCAAATAAAAGTCCAACTACGGAAGCAAAGAACCGCGCCGATATGGTGCGAATACTTCGTTTTCTCGTTACATCCACACCAAGAATGGCAAGCAATCCCGCTGATGTTGGTCCCGGCAAGCGACACCAGTCTGCAATCAATACAGCCATTAATGCGGCGATTGCAGTTTTAATTACCCTAAAACCCATTTAACATTCCATCTCCTCTAAGCTGCAAAAAAATTCTTAGCCAGCTCGTCGCCTCATTCATTTATCATGACTAGTATGTCTCATCCAAAAGTAAACTAGACGACATCAACCGACATGCGCATGCATGCCGGTCACAGCAACACGCCCCGAATGAGGGACGCTGGCAAGTTAGATCGTTGCGACAGAACCTCAAGGCCCTCTTCTCCAATCATCGCATTCATTCCGGATCTGCGCGGAATAATCATACTAAATATGGTACTTGATTTTACGGTATCGGGCAACGTGACACCCCTTGTGAAATTGTATACATATCATACCCGGTCACATTACGAGTAAAACACTTCAGAATCACCTGCGGCCAGCCAGCATTTTGCGTTCTGCATAGACAACAAGTTGGTACATGGCTGTTGCAACTGCAGCAATAATTAACAGACTTGATAATACAAGTGTGAAGTTGAATACCTGGAATCCGTAGATAATGAGATAACCGAGCCCTTGTTTGGCGACAAGAAACTCACCCACAATTACACCCACCCAAGCCATGCCAACGTTCACTTTCAAAGTGGATACAATCGCCGGAAAAGAAGCAGGTAATACAACTTTTGTAAAAATCTCGGAACGGTCTCCACCAAACGTACGAATGACTTTAATATAATTGGGATCCACTTCATTGAAGCTGTTATACACCACCAGTGTCGTGATAATGACCGTGATAGACAATGTGGTCATAACAATCGCTGTAAAACCCGCGCCGAACATCACAATAAAGATCGGGCCAAGTGCTACCTTTGGCATACTGTTGAACACAACCATATAGGGGTCCAACACTTTTGACAAAAAAGGAGACCACCAAATTAAAACCGCAAGCAAGGTTCCCACCAGTGTTCCCAGTAAAAAACCAACCGCCGTTTCCCCTACGGTTACCCCAACATGTGCCCACAACTCGCCACTAGCGATGTCCTTGCCAATCTGGGCAAAAACCTTACTCGGATAACTGAATAACAGTACATCAATCCAACGGAGTCTGCCTGCCACTTCCCATAGCAAAAACATACATACTAGCATAGATAACTGTACGGCAAGCACTTGGTGTCGCCATCTGGCCACCTGCTGAATATGATTCCGATGCAGCTGCCCCATCCATTCGTCACGCTTTTCCTGCTTCGGATTCATTGGATTCACGCGTCTTCCTCACCTCCCCCGGACTGATCCAGTTCACTCCACAATGCCTGAAACAACGCATTAAATCCTTCTTGCTCCCTGGCATGAAACGGCTGAGATTTACGAATTCCATCGGGAATGATAAATTCACGACGGATGCGGCCCGGATTGCGATCCAGTACAATGACGCGGTCACTGACCGCAATGGCTTCAGACAAATCATGGGTGACGAGAACAGATGTTTTGCCAAACTGTTTTAACGTGTCCGAGACCAGATCCTCCAATTGCAGCTTGGTTTGATAATCAAGTGCTGAGAATGGTTCATCCAACAATAAAATCCCCGGATCGGTTGCCAGCGTGCGCACCAGGGCTACTCGCTGTCTCATGCCTCCTGAAAGCTCTGAAGGGTACTGATTCTCCGTTCCGGCCAATCCCATACTTACCAGCAGTTCCCGTACACGCTCACGGCTCCGTTCATCCAGTCTGCCTGTCAGTTCAAGACCGATTAATGCATTATCCAGAATGGTCCGCCACGGAAACAGATAGTCCTGTTGAAGCATATAACCAATCTGTGCTGAGGGGCCGCCAACGAGTTTACCTTTAACCTTAACCTCTCCTCGGGTGGGTGTGAGCAGCCCGGCGATGATCGACAACAATGTCGTTTTACCGCATCCACTCGGTCCAACCAGACTGACGAACTCTCCTTTTTGGATCTCCAGACTCAAGTCCTCAAGCACCAAGGAAGCTTCCCGCTCGCTGACGTATACTTGAGAGATCCCCTCCAGTCGGATCACACTCTCGGATTCAGGCATTCTGCTCACTTCCTTTCCTGAATACCCCATTACTTTGATTTCGTAGCTTCTTCCGCATGGGCATTATCCACAATGGCATTCAAATCCACACGTTCTTTCAACTCTCCGGCGGCACTCATGACATCAAGCAGATTGTTCCACTCTTCCTCATCAATGATCGGATCCGTTGCATAGCTGCCCTGTTCCTTATAACGGTTCACACTGCTTACCAAAATGGCTGGATCGATGTCTTTGAAAAAAGGAGAAATGACTTCAGCAATCTCTCCAGCCGTATGGGAATCCACCCATGCCTGCGCTTTGTGTAGACCATTCGTAAACTTCTGTACGATATCCTTATTGTCGTTAAGATAACTCTGTTTCGTCATGAAGACGGTGTAAGGCAGAAGACCACCTTCTGTGCCAAACGATGCAACAACCTTACCCCGACCTTCTTGTTCAAAGATGGATGCCTGGGGTTCAAACAGTTGAACATAATCTCCCGTGCCTGAAGCGAAAGCAGACGCAATGTTGGCAAAGTCCACATTTTGAATCAGCTCCAGATCACTTTGCGGATCAATGCCATGTTTGTTCAGTGCGAACTCCCCTGCCATTTGCGGCATGCCGCCTTTGCGTTGACCGAGAAATGTGGAATCCCTCAGTTGCTCCCAATCGAAGCTACCTTCTGTGTTACGAGCGAACAGAAATGTACCATCCGTCTGGGTGAGCTGGGCAAAGTTAATAACCGCATCTTCCGCTCCCTGCTGATAGACATATATGGACGTCTCCGCCCCTACCAGTGCGATATCCACCGAACCTGCGAGTAATGCCGCCATCGTTTTGTCACCACCAGCAGTCGTTTGAATATCCACCTCAAGTCCCTGCTCTTCAAAAAAACCTTGAGCCACAGCCACATACTCCGGTGCGTAAAATACCGAACGAGTCACTTCGCCAATCGTAATCTTGGCTTCATTCTCTTCCTTATTACAGCTGGTGAGCGCCACAATGATAATCAGCAGAATAACGATGCCCCGGACGAACCATGGCGTGTATTTCATGTTGTTTCCCTCCTTCACTGGTTTCAGCAGTTTCTCTCTATTATGGATATGCCGATGCCCAACAAAAGGTTAAGAACTTAAATGCAAAAAAGAGCCGGGCAATGATGCCCGACTCTTCAGCTCTTCGAAATGTTATTTAATATGTTATATATGGGATATCTACAGCTTGTAAATCTCGGCATATTTGGCTTCCAGATAATCGGCCAGATAATCCGGGTTCAATTCTTCACCCGTTACGGCAACAATCAATTCGGAAGGTGTGCGACTTCTACCATACTGGTAGATCTTGTCTGTAAGCCATTCCTTAATTGGAATCAGATTTCCTTCGGCAATGAGGGTATCAAACTCCGGCATTTCCTTGCGCAATGTATGTAGAATTTGAGCTGCATACATATTACCCAGAGAATACGAAGCAAAGTAACCAAAGTCACCACCGGACCAGTGAACATCCTGAAGAACACCGTCTCCATCATTCGTTGGCATAATACCGAGGTATTCCTTGTATTTTGCATTCCAGGTCTCCGGCAGGTCCTTCACTTCCAGACCATCGTTGAATAACATTTTCTCGATCTCATATCGGATAATAATATGCAGGTTATAGGTCAGTTCATCCGCTTCAATCCGAATGAGTGAACTCTCTACCCGGTTGATTGCACGATAGAAATCTTCCAGTTCAACCTCGCTCAGTTGCGGGAAATGCTGCTGCAAATCTTTGTAATAGCGTGTCCAGAATGGCAGGCTGCGACCAATCATGTTTTCCCAAAGACGGGACTGGGACTCATGAATCCCCATGGACGTTCCTTCGGCAAGAAGGGTACCCGCCAGACTGTCATCAATATTTTGCTCGTACAGGGCATGTCCACCCTCATGCAGTGAACTGAAGACTGCGCTTGCTACATCATCTTGCAGATAATGTGTAGTGATCCGCACATCACCCGGGTTAAGACCCGTTGCAAAAGGATGAACACTCTCGTCCAATCGTCCAGCTTCAAAGTCATAGCCCATTTGTTCCAGGATGAACAGACTGAATTTTTCCTGTTGTTTGGTGTCAAACAACTGATTCAGGAACTCTGTATTTGGCTTGTTTTCTGAAGCATTAATCTTCTCTTGTAGAGGCACCAAACGTGCTTTGAGGCGGGCGAACACAGCGTCCACTTTCTCAACCGTCAGATCCGGTTCATACATATCAAGCAGCGTATCATAACGTGTATCCTTCACACCCCAATAATCAATAAACTCCTGTTTGAGCTTAACGATATCTGTGAGATAAGGTGAGAATCCAGCAAAATCACTGTTATGCTTGGCATCTTCCCATGCCGTTTCGGACTTGGCCGTGAGCACCGTATATGCTTGTACTTTCTCAGGTGGTACGGATTGACTGCGATCATATTCTTTCTTGCAATCTTCAACCAGACGACGATCTATATCTTCGAGCTGTTCCGATACTGCTGGAGTCGTTAATGCATCCAGGTAAGTCTTCATGTCAGCCGAGGTTTGCAGCTTGAATGCTTCGGTGGACAACATACCCAGCGTCTCGGAGCGAGTCGGAACGCCTTTTTTCGGCGCACCTGTGCGCAGATCCCAGTGAAGCAAACCAATGGCTTCATGATAGCTCTTAATTTTACGAGCCAGATTACGGAAGGATTCCAAATGTTCCTGTGTTTGTTTATCCATTGTTATCGTTCACCTCTTCAAAAAAAATGTTATACCCTATTGATGATACTTTTTGCATTGCGTATAATCAACTTTTAACAGATGAAAATTGCATTGTTCTCCTAAAGATACGTGTTCAAAAAGTCTGGTTTTCATTACCGAGAAGATAGAAATGGCGTTCAACTTCGATGCTGATGATGCCCTCAGGCATGATTTGTAATCAAAAGTGGACTTTTTGAACAACCTCTAAAGGGTTGGAGTAATTCCATCTGCTGACCGTGAAATACTATTAAAGCAAAGGCGTGTAGGACAAGCTGCATCATATGCAAGTGGCCGTGCTCGTCGTATTGGATAACAGGAGGCAATGGACATGAACAACATTCAAGAGATTTTGACTTACAACAAATCATTTGTCGAGACTAAAGAATACGAAAAGTATACGGCTGGCAAGTTTCCAACCAAAAAGATGGTTATCATCACTTGTATGGATACACGTCTGGTGGAATTGCTGCCCAAGGCTATGAACTTGAAAAACGGCGATGTGAAAATCATTAAAAACGCAGGTGCAATTATCTCTCAGCCTTTCGGGAGTGTAATGCGTAGTGTACTTGTCGCCATCTATGAACTGGGTGCAGATGAAGTCCTGGTAGTGGGGCATACGGAATGTGGTATGGCTTCCCTTCACGCTGAGACCATGATTGGACATATGGTTGAGCGTGGTGTATCGGAAGAAGTCATGACTACTCTGGAGAACTCTGGCATCCGTTTGCAAAAATGGTTGCGCGGGTTTGACAGCGTCGAAGAAGGGGTAAAACATACTGTGGAAGTGATCAAGAAACATCCTTTACTTCCTCCCAATGTACCCGTCCACGGCATGGTTATCGATTCTGCTACAGGTGAACTTGATCTTGTCGCTGAGGGGTATGGACAACAGGCATCTCTCTAAATGGTTTGGAGTGCGGACCTTATGGTTCGCACTTTTTTTGTCTAAATTAAGGCAGTTGTTCTGTCAGGTTGTCAAACCATACAGTTTCAGTGTACACTTTTTATGAAAGCGGTCAAAGAAAGTAAAAACGATTGTTCTCTCTGACCTAGCCCTAATATTAAGGAGACATGTGCATGAACATACTTTCCTACGGATTACTCGGGCTGCTTACCCGCGAGGAGTCATCGGGCTATGATCTGATGCTGAAAATCCAGCCACATTGGCAGGCGAAACACAGCCAGATCTATCCACTCCTGTCCAAGATGGAAAACGATGAGTTATTGGCCTCCCGCTGGGTACAACAGTCTGACAAACCGGACAAGAAAATGTACGCAGTTACGGAAAAAGGCATTGAAAAGCTCTTGGAATGGATGATTACTCCTGTTACCGCACCGGTTACACGCGATGAATTTAATTTGCGTATTTTGTGTGTTGGCATAGCGGAAGACGGAAGCATGAGACGCATTCTTAACGAGCGTAAAAGCTGGTTTATGGAACGCATACGTTATTTCGAGGATCTGAAGTCACGTATACCTCAGGATAATCTTCGTGTAGGCAACCGAGATTTTGGAAGCTACATCCTGGTACAAAAAGGGTTAATGCACGCACAAACAGGCCTGGAATGGTGTCATTGGGTTACCCAATTGCTTGATGGCCAAGCTGCAATTCAAGACCCAAGTCCAAGCGTTTCAGAAATTTAATAAAATTTGAAACGTTCCTGCAAGTTGACCGTATTACATGAGTAAGGCCCATTTTTGGGCGATTCAAACAAATTAATCGGGGGGTTACGATCTTTACAATGAAGAAAAAATTCGGAGTTAAACATCTAATGATGGTATTTATGGCCTTTACATTATTGTTCGCAACAGTGGGAGTAACGAATCCGGATTCTGCAGATGCAAGACGTGGTGGCGGATTCAAGTCCGGTACAAAAAGTTATAGCAATACACCTAAGAAATCCGACAGCAATGTAAGCAAATCGAATACGAATAACAATTCCAGCAATGGAGCAGCTACAACGAACCGTGGCGGATTCTTCGGCGGTGGCGGCGGATTCATGAAAGGCATGATGCTTGGTGGTCTTGCTGGTATGATGTTTGGCGGATTGTTCGGTGGCATGGGCGCTCTGGGTAACATCCTTGGATTGCTCGTGAACGTTGCAGCAATTATGTTGATTGTTATGCTGGCTATGGCACTCTTCAGAGCCATCTCCAATCGTCGCAAACCTGCAGCGGATGGTCGTTATGACCGTCGCAATGATCGTGATGATGACCGTAACAGAAACGGACGGTACTAATCTCTATGGTTCTGAGCATGGATGAAATTGTGAATGCAATCTGTATTCATATGGCAGAACGTAAGGGTGTACGTCCAACCGATGTGAATGTAGAACTGAGCTGGGAAGAAGATACAGGTTATTCCGCTGAAGTTTGGATCCAAGGACGCAGTCAATATCTGGTCGAGTCCAATATGATTGAAGCGATTCTTCGTTACCTGCACAGTGAATACAACATCCGGGCGTACCGTGAAAATGTGCGACTTGATCTGGATGAAGAAATCACAGCGATCGTTAATCAATAAGATAGGTCAATCACTGGCCTGATATACGAAAGACCGCCTCCCCTCTGTCGCCTGACAGAGATGGAAGGCGGTCTTTTTGTTTCTGTATTTGTAGCTCTATTTGTGCGTCTATTGTAGTCTCTATACGTCTCTGTGTTACGTTCTAATTCTTGGAAACTACGATTGAAGTTTAACCAGGCTGTAGTTCTTCTTACCTTTACGGATAATAATGAATTTACCGCCAATGCCATGCTCTGCCGACACTGTGAATTCAAGCTCCGTGATTTTCTCACCGTTCATGGAGATAGCGCCTTTAGTGACATCCTCACGCGCCTGGCGTTTGGATGGCTCCAACCCCAGATCTACGAGCCAGTCGACGATATTTTTCGCTTCCCCGTCCGTTTCGAATGTTGGCATTTCCTTGAAACCCTGCTCGATTTCATCTGCTGTCAGGGAACGGATATCACCACTGAACAGCGCCGCTGTAATACGTTTAGCCTGTTCGAGCATTTCTTCGCCGTGAACGAATTTTGTCATTTCTTCCGCGAGTGCTTTCTGTGCTTCACGTCTGTGCGGCTCTGTCTCTACCTTTTCAGCCAAAGCTTCGATTTGTTCTTTGCTGAGGAAAGTAAAGTATTTCAAGTATTTAATGACATCACGGTCATCTGTATTCGCCCAGAACTGGTAGAATTCAAATGGTGTCGTTTTGTTCGGATCAAGCCAGATTGCGCCGCCAGCTGTTTTACCGAATTTGGTTCCGTCCGATTTGAGCATGAGCGGAATGGTCAGACCATACGCCTTCGCTTCAGATCCTTCTTTTTTACGAATCAGATCAAGACCACTCGTGATATTCCCCCATTGATCCGAACCGCCAATTTGAAGCTGTACATCTTCGTTTTGGAACAGGTGCAGGTAGTCGAGTGATTGAAGGATCTGGTATGAAAACTCGGTGAACGAGATTCCGCCTTCCAGTCTGCTCGCAACTACATCCTTAGCTAACATTGTGTTAAGGTTAAAGTTTTTGCCGTAGTCACGCAAGAATTCAATCACATTGATTTTGTGTGTCCAATCGTAGTTGTTCACCATGCGAACCTGATTATCACCGTCTGTTACGAACAGCTTCTTCATCTGCGCTGTCAGTGCATCCACATTCTCCTGCACTTGCTCCATCGTTTGCAAAGAACGTTCTGCCTGTCGACCACTTGGATCACCAATCGTTCCTGTAGCTCCACCAATCAAAATAACCGGACGGTGTCCTGCCAGTTGAAAACGTTTCAGCATCATGAATGGAATGAGATGTCCGATATGCATGCTATCCCCCGTAGGGTCAACGCCGCAGTACAGTGAGATTGATTTGGTTTCAGTCAACTCACGCAGTCCCTCTGCATCTGTCTGCTGGTTAATGGCGTCACGCCACTGTAGTTCATCAATAATATTCATGTGTATAACCCCTTTTCTATCCTCAAGATTCAGTCATGATCTACGTTAAATTACGAAATTACACGCTGGAACGGCTTTTTTGGACACAAAAAAATCGCCTCCTTGTCTTCATTAGACACAGGGACGATTATCATAACCGTGGTACCACCCAAATTGCATGGACAACACGTGACCTTAACACGTTATCCATACCACTTTTGGCAATATATCGTTTGCCCATCCGCTTGGCATTACCCAAGTACTCCAGAGTGTAATTCGCAGCCCTTGTATGTATCAGGTTCCATCAACCCCTGACTTTCTGTAACAGGGACAAAGCCGCTACTGCGCTCTATCAACGTGATTCATGTATTCAATTTATAGCAAGTATAGCCGAACGTTTCAGTCATTGCAAGACCAAGTATTAATCTTCGAACAGAACAACGGATGCATAGTTGAAACCAGATTATATAATCATCATGTTCAATTTTCCGTGATAATAACCATAAGCTTTCTCCGCGATCTGATCCTCATTGTTCCAAAACTGCTGATCCAGCGCATCTAACTGCTGCTCTTGTTCCTTTGTCAGGAATTTAGGAATATCCCACAGTTCGGTAAGCCTTTCATCCTCTTTCAAGTGCTCAATGTAGCCGTATGCTGACGTTATAATCTCCACGACTTGAGTCGCACCAATGATATGTAATGCCCGCAACGCGTAACGGTATACCTCTTCCCCCCAGTTGCAGAAAAACTGTATAAAACCGCCATTAAAGACATCCGCCTCTAACAGCCATAAAGCAGCAATGTCCTGCTCATTCGAAGTCAACGATGCCCAGCCCTGTTCAGATTCATTCTTTTTTTCGACAAATAACACAGCATAGTCATACCATACGTCATTAATATCTTGCTCGCTCATGTAACACACCTCACTTTTCTTTATGCCATGCCCTCTAAGTCCTGACGTTTGCCCGTCTGATGCCAATGTAAATAAGGATTACCGATCTGCTGGAAGGCTTCCAGGACACCCCTGTTCAGGTCCTTCATCACTTCATTTGTATAGTTCAAATGCGTCTCTTTATTATCCACGCCATGTCTTTCCAACAACCCTACATGCGTCGCGGTGAAAATAATATCTTCCAGCAACCAATAGATGACTTCATCCGGCTGTTTCACCTGTTTCTCCAATGAGACGTGACCACGTTCGTATATTCGTACGATATACGTATCTTCTCCAGTCTCTACATAAGGCACCCCATCCCATTTAAAGGTCTCAAACAAGCGGTTAACATAGTTCTGCATCTGTTCCCTGGGAAAAGATGTACGCTCTAAAAGCTGTAAAAGGATGTCTGCCAATTGTTGTTTGCTTAACATGTTGGACATGAATGCACCTGCCTCTATAAAGTAACGTCGATGACAGAATAAAAAAATGAAAAAGCTGCCCAAGGCAGCCTCTTCATATTTATTCCTACTGTTCAATCAGGTCCCACAAAAAGTCTGATACGAAGTATTACATTGTGCAGGTAGTTCGGCATATTCAGCCTGTTCAGGTGAGTGTGCAAACGGATCTGAAAGAACTGCCAAAAGCTTCTCCATCACGCTAAGGTCTCCGTGATTCTCCGCTTGCTCAAGGGCTTCCTCGACCCGATGATTTCGGGGAATGACGGCTGGATTGCTTGTTCTCATCAACTGTCGAGAGACTTCCTTCTCCTCTTGCTGTCTGTCCAATCTTGCTTGCCACCGCTCATGCCATTCAGCAAATTCTGTCGTGCCAAACAAAGCTGTCCCTTCCAATGTATCAAAGGTCAATGCCAGAAACGTATTGGTGTAATCTGCACTATGCTTCTCCATAAGTTCAAGAAGCTCCTTGATCAGCGCTTCATCTTCGGCCTCTTCATCCAACAAGCCCAGTTTGGCACGCATTCCCTTGAGCCAATGATGATGGTACAATTCAGAAAATTGTGCGATAGCATCCTGAGCAAGTTGCACGGCCTGTTCTTCATCTTCATGCAACAACGGCAGAAGCGTCTCGGCAAAACGAGCCAAATTCCACCCGGCAATATACGGTTGATTACCATAAGCATAGCGACCTTGCCTGTCAATGGAGCTGAATACGGTCGAAGGATTGTAAGCATCCATAAAGGCACACGGACCATAATCGATGGTCTCACCACTGATCGCCATGTTATCCGTGTTCATCACGCCATGAATGAAACCAACACGCTGCCACTGGGCAACGAGTGCCGCCTGCCGCTTAATCACTTCTTGAAGGAACAAAAGATAGCGATTTTCGGCTTGGGCAACCTTAGGGAAATGTCGATTCAACGTGTAATCAGCCAACGCCCGAAGATCGTCGATAGACCCCCATCTGGCTGCATACTGGAAGGTTGCTACCCGGATATGACTGGAAGCCACACGCGTTAAAATGGCACCTGGCCGCTCTGTTTCGCGGATAATGTTTTCTCCTGTTGATACCACAGCCAGACTGCGTGTCGTTGGGATCCCCAGTGCATACATCGCTTCACTAATAATATACTCTCGCAACATGGGCCCTACAGCAGCACGTCCATCTCCTCCACGAGAGTACGGTGTTCTCCCTGAACCTTTCAGCTGGATATCCACTCGCTCGCCCTGTGGCGTAATCTGTTCACCCAACAGCAAAGCTCGTCCATCTCCAAGCATGTTAAAATTGCCGAATTGATGCCCTGCGTAGGCTTGAGCTAAAGGCTCGGCCCCTTCCGGAATCAGGTTACCTGCAAAAATTTCCGCTCCTTCCTCACTGTCAAGAGACTCCACATCCAGACCCAAGCTGGATGCAAGCAGTCTATTGAAAATAATCAGCTTTGGTGATTCAACAGGCACTGCGCCCTGACTTGTAAAAAAGGGTTGCGGCAACTGCGCATAACTATTCTCCAAGTTCCACCCTTTGTTCAACGTTTCTTGTTGCATGGTGATCACAACTCCTTTTCTGCACCAGGGATATCCCTTGGTTATATTGTAGCCTTGTGAACCAATGCTCATTTATGTAGTCGCATGGAAATTCAATTCAAGAGGTTGTTGACTTAAACGAACATCTAAAATGTTCTTGATGAAACTTTAGCATATTTGCATGTCTTTTGCATTCCTCATGAATCGTAAGCACCAAAAAATCCAAGAGGTTTCTTTGCCAAGTGGAATCATTGTCTTACATTCCACTTCCCAGAAAACCATCTTGGATCTATTCCACTTACTACCAGATGACACGTCTGTTATTACAAGGATTACGTATGTGCTTCTTGAGCCTGTACAGGCTGTATTGGCAATTTCTCTTTTTTCAAAGCAAGGTTAAAGAAGACATTAAGCAGGATGGCTGACAGGCTTCCCGTAATAATACCATCGCTAACAATAATCCGAATACTTTGAGGAAGCTGGGCAAACAGATCGGGTACAGCAGTAACACCGAGCCCAAGTGAAACGGAGCAAGCCACGATCAATAGATTCGATTGTTTGCCAAAGTCGACGTTTTGCAGCATTTTGATCCCGGATGAGACGACCATTCCAAACAGGACAACAGTCGCTCCTCCGAGGACAGCACTTGGAATAATGGTTGCAAAAGCAGCTACTTTGGGAATAAGTCCGAGAAAGACCAGTATACCTCCGGCTGCAACAACAACATTGGTCGTTTTCACTTTGGAGAGCTGAACCAAACCAACATTCTGAGCAAATGTATTATATGGAAAAGCATTAAAGATGCCGCCAAGGACAAACGCAAGACCTTCTGCGCGATATCCCCGTGCCAGATCGTTTTCGTTGATCGGTTGATCACAGATTTTGCTCAAAGCCATAAATACACCTGTTGATTCGATGATAACCACCGTACCTACAATAATCATTGTAATAATGGGGCCGATTTCGAAGGTAGGCCATCCAAAGTAAAAGGGTTGAGGTAAATGGAACCAGGAGGCTTCCTGTACAGAGGCAAAATTCACTTTTCCCATGATGGCTGCGATGAGGGTTCCCACAATAATACCAAGGAGAACAGCCAGGGATTTTACAAAACCGCGAGCATATCGATTCAGGATTAGAATGAACAGTAATACACCAAATGAAAGCGCCAAATTGTCCAAACTTCCGAAATTCTCGCTGTTTGCTCCACCCGCCATGTTTTTAATGCCGGTTGGGATTAGCGCAAGACCGATAATGGTTACCACTGTACCGATCACAACTGGCGGAAACAATTTGACGATTTTGCTAAAAAATACGGCAAAGATGACGATAAATAACCCGGCTGCGATGATCGACCCATATATGGCAGGAATTCCGTATTGCGATCCAATCGCAATCATGGGTGTCACCGCTACAAAAGAACTTCCGAGCACCGCTGGCAAACCTATACCCAGATACTTCCCTTTCCGAGCCTGAAGCCATGTTGCAATCCCACACGTTAACAGGTCAATGGATACCAGATACGCCAACTGCTCTGCAGTCAGATTTAGTGCTCTGCCCACAAGCAAAGGCACCAGAATTGCTCCCGCATACATCGCGAGTACGTGCTGAATTCCCAGTGAAAAAACTCTCATCTTTTTGGTTTCTTTCATCCCACGTTGCCCCCCTGAAATTAGAATCAACCAAACCGCTGCAAAATCATGTTATGTTGATTCACATTATATAAACTATTCAGGGAAGTTCCATGATTCATAACATAGAATTGTGATAAGAGATAAAGAGCCCAACTAAAATTGGGCGTGTTATACAAAAGGTACTCTCAAACCGTTTGTATCGTGTTATATTAGTTGACGCAGAAAAACGAAAGTACTCTTTACACTCAGAAGCAATGAAACATGAACGTGAGAGGTAACTTCAGTGATTCATGTAAATTCATGTTAATGCATAATGTCAGAACATCATTTCTTTCATATTCTCAGCTTGTCGTGTTAAGAGGTTTGATGTTAAAACGTTGCTCCATTACCTCTCCGTTCTGGTGAACCCTCTCCGTAAAAAACACTTCTTCTCTGTTCATCAGAACAACGGATGAAGCTCTGGTCCCATAGTCGAATTTCTCACTTCTAACAAAGATGGGAGAAAGCAAACGTTCCCACTCCAATGGAACACCTGTATGGGGCAAAAGCTCATCCACTGAAGGGTCTGCCATTTGCAGCAAACCTAATATTTCTTCTGTCAGGGTAGCTTCGTCCTCCCCTTGGATGATTTTCTCCAGCCCTTCTTTTCCACGCTTCACCTTGGGCCAATCCGTATTAATCAAGTGATTACTAATCCCGTATATTCCCGGTTTCAACTTCATCACAACATTACCTACATTAGAATAATAATAGAGGTCGTCAAGATCACCCACTAACAAATTGTAGCCAGGATAATCATTTCGGCTTTGCTCCGCATGTTGCATATACTGCTCAGGTGTGGACGTTCCCTTTAAAAAATCAGCAACCAGATCTCCTCTTGAGCCCTTGGCATGTACATCTTCATTCGGATCACGATAATTCGTGGTAGCAGCCAGACGCCCCTCTGTGGTTACGCCCATCCAGGTTCCCATTTTCGACAAATCCCGGCCAGCCAATATATGAGGATGATCTTCCCAATAGTGTGCTTGAGCCGTAGGTCTGTGATAGAATTCATCCCTATTTGATCCCAATATAAGCGGATACTTTGGATCCATGTTGTAAGCAAATAAAATTAAACACATGGGAATCTTCAACTCCTATATTCGTTAAACCTCTGATTTCGCGCCTTTATATAGCATAATCAACTACAATTACATCTTCCACCCAACCATCGAGGGAAGCTACAAATGCCTGATGAGCAGGATGTGGACCATAGGCGCGCAATGCCTCCTGATCTTCAAACGTCACTCTCAATCCAATCGTGTAACCTTGGATACGATCCGTTTCTTCCGTTGCATTGATCCCTGCGGTCAGCCCGACAATCCCCGGGATTTGTTCCTGTAACGTGAGCAATTGATCCACCCATTCCTGCTGTTTAGCTAGTGTGGTTTTATCGTTAAATTTAAAAACAACCAAATGTTCAAACATCTTGTTATTCCTCCCATATCCATCCGAATATTAATGCAATTTCGTTAAATGAAGTCAATTCAACAATTCCAATCCACCCATCATATAAGGGACCACTCTGTTGGCTAATTCAGCCGGAGATTCCTGCCCGCCTTCAATATTCCATCGATACGTCATTCCATAGATCGACCAACTTAGTGTGGTTGCCGTAATTTTCAGCGTTTTGGGATCTACATCACCCGCTACTTTGCTCAATAATTCAAGAAGGAATTGCTCCAGTTGAGTCTTGATGTTCTCTTCAATAATTGGTGCAACTGTCTCATATTTTTTGATGCAACCATTACTTGAGACGTGATAATCACATAATGAAAATATAAGCTGCTGTATGGTTTCGGCTGATAACCGGGCATCCGGGTCCACTCTTTTCGTCACGTATTCCATAAAAGCATCCGCTAAAAAGGCTTCAAGCAGTGCATATTTATCCTGAAAATGGGCGTAGAATGTAGCCCTGTTAATTGTGGCTTGTTCCGTAATGTTTTGAATCGTAATGCTGTTGAAATTTTTAATATTCAATTGGTTTAAAAACGCATCAAGAATTAATTGACGCGTGCGGATTACACGCGAATCATTCGAGTTTGGAGACAATACACCAGACATGTCCCAATCCTCCTTTGTACACAAAATATTTGGTTAGACTCCTTCATTATAGATAAGTGTTATTTGTTCAACAAGTGAAAGTAAGTGCAAAGACACCATACAATAATCCGTGTCTTTCGCTTAAGCAACAAAATGCTTCGATTGTTGGTTGAGCATGCCTATACACCTTGTTAAGATTGCACTCGTACCCGCTTGAAGGTGCATAATAATGGAGGTGCTTAGTTTGAGTAATCAACAACATAACGTTATTTCTACAGAGTTTCTGTTCCAACCATACACTGTTCAAAAGTTAACCCTATCCTCGCGCATCGTCATGTCCCCCATGGCTCGTGCCTTCTCCCCGGATGGTGTGCCAGGTCCCGATGTAGCTGCATATTATCGTAGGCGTGCCGAGCATGGTGTTGGACTCATTATTACCGAAGGTGCGACCATTAAGCATCCATCTGCATCAAGTGAGCCTAGAATCCCTCATATGTATGGAGAAGCAGCTCTTCAAGGCTGGGCTGAAGTGGTCGAACAAGTCCATGAAGCCGGCGGCAAGATTTTTCCGCAGATTTTACACATGGGAATCGTTCGCCCTTCCGAATCTCAGCCTCACCCCGAGGCTGAATCACTTAGTCCATCGGGAGTTGATATGGAAGGTACTCAAGTAGGTGAGTCAATGACGGAGGCAGAGATCGCAACTGTGATTCAAGCTTATGCCGATGCAGCAGCCAATGCACAAAGCATTGGTTTTGACGGAATTGAGCTTCACGGTGCACACGGTTTTCTGATCGATCAATTTTTCTGGAAAACAACGAATAGGAGAACAGACCGCTATGGCGGTGACCTACAGAAACGAACTCAATTCGCGGTTGAAGTTGTAATGGCAGTTCGTGCTGCGGTAGGTCCTGATTTCCCTATCGCGATGCGGATTTCCCAATGGAAGATGAATGATTATCAAGCCAGACTGTTCGACACCCCCGAACAACTGGAACAATTCCTTCATTTGCTGGTTGACGCAGGTGTAGATATCTTCCACTGCTCGACACGACGCTTCTGGGAGCCCGAGTTTGAAGGATCTGAGCTTGGATTTGCAGGTTGGGTGCGAAAGCTAAGTGGTCAAACCACCATTACCGTCGGTTCTGTGGGTATGCCAGATGAGCCTGAAGCAGGAGCAGATAAAGCAACACATCCAGGTATGAGCGAGCTTATGAAGCGTTTCGATCAACAGGAATTTGATCTGGTGGCTGTGGGACGTGCGCTTCTTGGTGACCCGGCATGGGCAGTTAAAATACAGGAAGGCCGCGTATCTGAAATTCACCCTTTTACACCTGAAGTACTCGCTACGTTACACTAAGAACAATACCTTATTGTTCCAGAGATTTTTTCTCCACTATATATAGGTTTGAACTCATGAATCAACTATACTTAGCAAAGGGCTCGCTTTCCCTCCGGGATTGCGGGTATTTTGTTTTTAGAGATATCTGTCCGACCAAACACTTCGAGCAATAGCAATATCATTCAAGAAAATTCCTTCTTTGCAACCTATAATGATCTTAACTTACCAGAAAGAAGGTGCATCATGACTCGGGAAGTCCGGACTGTCGTATTTGATACCGATCTACAGCTAGAAGCTTATCAATTTGAAGGCATTATGCAGAAGTTTCCCAATCATTTTCATGACTATTATGTCATTGGATTCATTGAGGAAGGCAAACGACACCTCGTCTGCAACAACGAAGAATACATTCTGAATAGTGGTGACATGATTGTTTTTAATCCACATGATCCTCATGCCTGCGAACAGGTCGATGGCAGAACCCTCGATTATCGCTGTATCAATGTCCAGCCTGAGGTTATGCGAGAGTATGTGAGAGAGATTACCGGACAAGCTTACTTGCCACGGTTTACATCCCCCGTTCTCTACCAAAGTGAACTTGTGGGTTCCCTGCACGAGCTGCATCAGATGATTCTGGAAGAGCAATCGGATTTCTGCAAAGAAGAATTGTTACTCTTACTACTGGATCAATTGCTGCGAGATTATTCGGATGCTGAACCACCTGTTTCCACACAGGATGTTACCTTGGAGATCAGACGCATATGTGATTACATAGAAGCTCATTACATGGAGAGCATCTCGCTGAACGAGTTAGCCGATTTGACGGAGATGAGCAAGTACCACCTGCTGCGTTTATTCACCCGCCAGAAAGGAATATCACCTTACCGTTACCTGGAAACGATTCGCATTAATCAAGCCAAACGTCTGCTGGAACAAGGTCTGCTTCCGATTGAAGTAGCTGCACAGACAGGATTCAGTGACCAGAGCCATTTCACGAATTTTTTCAAAAAACTGATCGGCCTGACACCCAAGCAATATAGACGTATCTTCAATCATGATTCAGAGTTGAAACGAACCACCACTAACATCGTATGACAAGTCATCTTGATCATCAAAACACTAAAGCCTCTACCGGACATCTACTCGCTTTGTTTACTATACTGATCTGGGGAACTACCTTTGTCTCGACCAAAGTTCTGCTGATTGACTTTACTCCAGTGGAGATTCTATTTTTCCGTTTCCTGATCGGGTATTTGATACTGTTATTGATCTATCCACGTTCACTGCGGATCGCCTCATTCAGAGAAGAATGGTTATTTATTGGAGCAGGACTATGTGGGGTGACGTTATATTTTCTTATTGAAAATATTGCTCTGGTGTACACAACAGCTTCCAACGTGGGTGTTATTGTCTCCATTGCCCCGTTCTTCACTGCCGTGCTCGCACACTTCTTCTTAGATGGTGAGAAGTTAACTCGCCGCTTCATTATCGGATTCGGGATTGCCTTGAGCGGCATCCTACTCATCGCACTGAACGGCAGTTTCATTCTGCAACTGAATCCGATAGGTGATCTGCTTGCTTTCATAGCACCTGCGGTATGGGCGATCTACTCTGTGCTAATGCGGAAAATTGGGCAGCTTCGCTATCACTCCATTGGTGCGACTCGCAAAGTGTTCTTCTATGGCCTGATCTTCATGCTGCCAGCTCTTTTCCTGTTTGAATTCCACTTGGAACTCGGACGCTTCACAAACATGACCAATCTCTCCAATATTCTCTACCTCGGTCTGGGTGCCTCCGCGTTGTGTTTCGTGACCTGGAACCGGACTGTAAGTCTTCTTGGAGCTATTAAAGCGAGTGTATATATCTATCTCGTGCCTGTCATTACTGTTGTGTCATCTATACTGATTCTTCAAGAGCAGATAACCTGGGTGATTGTACTCGGTGCGTTCTTAACCCTATTTGGCTCTTACATTTCAGAACAAAAAGGACACAAGCATAACAACAAAAACACTAATCCGCATAGCGGTTAGTGTTTGCTTCATTTTTCACTGATATAACTGGACATCGTGGTTGACCACCGTTAACATGCAGCAGAAGTCATTCATTTTATCTTATTCAATTGAGACAGCAGAATCTCCAGTTCCTCTTGCTCCAGATGACGCCATTGCCCCCGCTCCAGTTGATCCAGCGTAATATTCATAATTCGTACACGCTCCAGCTTCAGGACTCGGTACCCCAAGGCTTTGCACATTCTGCGGATCTGCAGGTTGAGACCCTGTGTCAGAATAATACGAAATACATTGTCACTTTGCCTATACACTTCGCAGGGCTTGGTCACCACGTCCAGAATTTCAACGCCTTCAGACATGGACTTTACGAATTCGTCAGTTATGAGTTTGTCTACAGTCACTACATATTCTTTATCATGATTATGCTCCGAACGCATCATCTTGTTCACAATGCCTCCGTCATTCGTAAGCAAAATCAACCCCTCAGATGCCTTATCCAGCCTGCCTATCGCAAATATGCGAGAAGGATAATTCATATATTGAATGATGTTCCCCTCCACATGTTCTGCTGCTGTGCAGACAATACCGATGGGTTTGTTCAGAGCAATGTAGACAGGTTCGCTGTCATTACGAGGAATCTCCTTCCCATCAATGAGTACCACATCGTGAGGTTCAACTTCGGCCCCTTTTTCACATACCCTGCCATTGATCGTTATTCGTCCGGCCGCAATTAAACGGTTCGTTTCCCTGCGGGAGCAGAATCCCGTTTCACTTATGTATTTGTTAATTAACATGTGTCACCGCTTCTCATCTATAGTATTGCCACTGGTGCTTAGAGTACTGGTACGTTCATTCGCTTCGTGCAATCAGTTAGTACCTTGTACTGATTTTCATTCCACATCATCTCATTTATACTGAAACGAAGCAATGATTGGTTATAAAAAACACATACAACGTTACATAGGAAAGCCAAATTACACTCTGGAAGGAGTTTCTCATGTACAAAGTTACTCGATTTACAGTTGACCCCGATGATCCAAACCAAGACTCTGGCATGTGGATTGGTGGAGAAACTGCATACATTTCCGACTGGCCACTCAACCCTGAGGGGCAGCCTTTATTACATCTGTTCTCCATCAATTGCAATACACTTTCACAGCAGGTCCATATCCCTTCTTTACCACAAGATAAATATATCTCGGTCTTCTCGACCTACTCCGCTTCCGAATACTTTCTGGATCAGGTAACCTATACGGGAGATGAGCTGGAATGGAACGAGAATATTGTTGCCGGATGCACTTATGTCTCGGTATCTTCGCATCCACTCACTTCCGTATGTCCCGTTCCACCCATTCCGTTAAGCGGCGTACATTTGATTGAAATGGAGTTAGACGATCATGAGTTCCCTGCATTTTCATTTTTCTCTCCCACTGTAACAAACTGTGTGAAAGGAATTGACCATTTGCTAGAAGAACATCAACTGGTTTGTCAAATATATTCCGGAGATTTTCCTGAGCCTTATCGGGATATATTGGGTCTTCCCGATGCAAACGGTTATTTATTTTTGCGAAGTGGTCCCGCGTCTGCGCACGCACCATTCGATGGAATTTTCTTTGTGCAAACTGCTTAATGGCGATTCGTTGAGGTCAGGTATCATCATATAAAACGGCTAATCAGAACGTTTCCCGTCTACTCAGACAGGGAACGTTTTTTATATATGCACGTTTTACTATCCTCGATCAATACAGATGGAAAACCCTGTTAAAAGGTCATATGAATTAAATCATATCTACCCTTTCGACACGAAATCGTTTTAGAAAAAATTTAGTACAAGAAATATTTCTCTTCATCAAAATTTAACATTATTTTACAACAAAAAGCATGTACATTTGGACAATTATGGTATAAGTTATATATGAAATAAACATAAATTACATAATATAAAATTTATATCCAACTAGGAGGCAGGCTTTTGAAAAGAATATTCGCTCTAAGCTGCGGTTTTTATCTGTTAATCGGCATAACCAGCGTTGTGCTCGGTGCACTTCTTCCTGTTTTATTGTCACATTATGAGCGCGGTTACAGTGATGGCGGATTTTTGTTATTTCTGCAGTTTCTTGGATTTCTTGTCGGTGTCATCGCAGCTCCTGCCCTGACAGCCCGTATCGGAAGAAAAGCGATGCTGACCCTAGCTCTGATCTGTATTGTAGCCGCCTATATAGTACTCGGTTTTCTGCCATCCTGGTCTGTAGTTCTTCTTCTCACAATTATCGTAGGTTTCGGTTCAGGTATCATCGAACCCTCTGTAGGTGCATTCACGATCGAATTCACTGAGAATCAAAAGGCGGTCGCCATGTCCAAGCTGGATGTCTTCTTTGCTCTTGGAGCACTTCTCATCCCGGCTGTCGCTGCTTTATTCATCTGGATAGATCTGTGGCATCTTACTTTTTATACGGTGGCCGTGTTGTCACTAGTTCTCATGCTGCTGTGGATTACTATGCCCCAGCCAGCCGCACTGTATCTGGAACAGGCTGGCGAGAATACAGTGGCACATGCAGCAGGTAAAGCCCAATATTCGAGAAAACATCTGGGTCTGCTGACAATCTTCGTCATCTTCTTTTTCATCTACATGGGATTGGAACTGGGATTGATGAACTTCCTGCCCTCCATTCTCGTAGAACGATTGCACCTTCAGGAATCTGTCGCATCGCTGAGTGTCTCCATCCTGTGGATTGCGATGATCATCGGTCGTCTTTTCTCCGGGAAAATAGCGGAAGCCGTCAACTATATGCCATTCCTGATCTGGAGCACGGTTGGCACGCTTTTGTTTACTGTCGCTATGGTATTTGTAACTGGACAGTGGGCAACGTATGTGCTGATCTTCGGAACCGGTCTGTTCATGTCGGGGCTGTTCTGTATCGCACTAGTCTACGCAAATGTTCTGATTCCCGGTATGACCGAGCGGACAACCAGTATCATGATCGCATCGGGTGGTATTGGAGGTGCCATCTTGCAGTATGTGACTGGATGGAGTATGAGTACAGGGCCTGTCGTGAATACGATCTGGATTTTGGCCGGATTCTGTCTGATCTTGCTGCTCACATTGATGGTCTCTCATCTATGGACTGTAGAAAATAATGCAGTACGTACTGCTCTCGCACAACATAGTAAGGAAATGTAAACATCGTTTCTTAAGGGAGGTGATGCCCGCATCATCCGGATTGTTGAGCTTCGTTCGAGCTAGTACACCATTATATTGGAGGAAATCGTATGCAAACTTTAACCAACAACCGCTTCATAGCCGGAAAAGGGATTAAGTTGATTGACGATTCAGGTGTTGAATACCTGGATGGCGTGTCGGGAACATTCAATCTGTCACTGGGCTATAATCACCCACATGTTGTCAGCAAAATTCAGGAACAAGTCGGCAATCTGACGCATATGTCTTCCTCCTTCACCGAACCGTACGTAAATGAAGTACTTGATCACTTAATCGAATATGCTCCAAACGACATTAATGCCGGATGGATGCGGGATATCACTGGTTCAACTGCCAACGAATGTGCAACCAAAATTGCACAGAAGTATACCGAATCAACAGACATCATCAGCCTGTATCTGTCCCATCATGGGCAGACCCAATTTGCCACTGGGATTTCGGGGAATGCCTTTAGACGGAAACGCTTCCCCAATTCGGCTGTGGCTAACGCTGTCCATGTACCTGCCCCATACTGTTATCGTTGCCCATTCAAATCCTCAAATGGAGACTGCGGCTATCAATGCGTTGAAGCTATATCTGATGCGATAGAATATGCAAGTTCCGGCTCAGTCGCCTGCATGATTATCGAACCCATTCTCGGAAATGGCGGCAATATCATTCCTCCTGCCGGATATTTCAAACGACTGCGTAAACTGTGTGATGAGTACAATATTATTCTCATTGCTGACGAAGTACAGACAGGAATCGGTCGTACCGGAACCATGTTCGCCAGCGAACTGTTTGATATCCAGCCTGATATGATTACCCTTGCAAAAGGTCTTGGCGGGATCGGCGTACCTGTTGCTGCGGTGTTAATGCAATCCCGGCTGAACGTGCTCGAAAAGCACGAACATTCCTTCACCTCAGGAAGTAATCTGATCTCCGTAACTGCTGCCAAATCCACCTTGGAAGTGGTATCCGAACCCGGGTTTCTGGATGCGGTGAAACGCAAAGGTGAAATTTTGGGTGAGTTGCTGCATGAATTGGCTATGAAATACCCAAGTATCGGTGAAGCTCGTGGTGTCGGGTTAATGTGGGGGTTGGAGATTGTAGGTGACGGTAATGAACCGGATACGCTCAAAACCAATGCCATTGTTGACCGTGCTTTTACAGATGAGCATCTGATCTTGAGAAGTTCAAGATATGGATTTGGCAACGTTGTTAAGGTTCGGCCTTCCCTCACCACAACTGAAGACGAACTGGTTGAGATTGTAGAGCGGCTGGATTCGGTGCTTGCCAGCGTTCATTAGTGAGTAATTCATATTACACTCGAACACTACGCAAACAGAACAACCTTTCGATCGCTGTTATCCCCGGATTTTTTGATTCCCCTTTTCCCAAGGGAAAAATCCGTTGATAAAGGCGAACGCTCCGCTTCTACATGTTTGTTCTGTTCTCTTCGTTATCGTGTAATCTGAAATACAATTTTATTACTATAAGGAGGTTATATCATGCTTGCATTGGTATACAAATCGGCTTGGGATGTGGCGCTTGAGGATCGGCCTGTCCCGGAAATCACAAGAGATAATCAGGTGTTGGTTCGTATTCGAGCAACTGGTGTATGCGGTACCGATCTCGGTATTGTAAGCGGCAAATATCATGCGGTCCCTTCTGTCATTCTCGGTCATGAGTCTGCTGGGGAAGTCATTGAAGTTGGCTCTGCGGTTACGACATTACAACCGGGCGACCGTGTTGTAGTCGACCCTACCTATTATTGCGGACAATGTGACATGTGCAGAACAGGCAGACAAAATCATTGCACACATAAGTCTGTTACCGAGACAGGTGTGAGTGCTGACGGAACATTTACAGATTATTATGTGACCGAGGATCGTTTTTTGTACAAATTGAAGGATCATGTGAGCTATGAAGAAGCAACTTTGACGGAACCACTCAGCTGTATGCTGACCGGGATTAATCAGATTCATTTACTCCCGAATTTCAGAACAATCATCCTCGGCGCAGGCCCGATTGGCATTCTGTACAGCTACGCGCTCGCCTCTAAAGGGGTTACCGGCTGTCTGGTCGACATCTCCGAAGAACGCTTGGCTATTGCCGGTTCCATTGCACCTGATCGTTGGGAAGTTCATTCATCCTTCGAAAATGCCATAGAATCACTGTCACCCGAAACCCAGCAGGTCGATATGATCGTTGATACAACGGGCGTTGTGGGCACACAAGTACTTTCCCAACTCGCCAGCGGCGGTTACCTGATGCTGGTTGGTCTGAGAGATGGAAACACATCCTTCAATCCCAAGGAAGTTGTGGACCGCAGTCTGAAAATTATTGGTTCCATCGATTCTCTGGGAACATTTGCAACCGCACATTATATGATTGAACAAGGGATTATTCCGGCAAAAAAAATCATCACCCACTCCTTCCCGTTGGAGGATTACGAAGAAGCATTCGGCACACTTGGCTGCGATATTCAGGGACGCACACTTCAAGCCTCATCACATGCCATTAAAGTTGTGCTGCAATCCAGCGGTTCCAGTTTCTAAAGTGGAAGGTTAACCATGAATGGATTACATTAGAGATATATGTATACACAATCCTGGAGGAGGAATACAACATGGCAGCGAACAAAGAATCTAACGGACTGGGAGCCCATGATATCATTCAAGCGGTCATTTTTGACATGGATGGTGTACTAATTGACAGCGAACCGATTTATTTCGAGATTGAGCGCAGCTCTTTTACCCATTTTGGAGCAAGGGTGACTGATGAAGAACATCATACCTATGTTGGAGTTACGCTGGAATCCATGTGGCAACAAGTATTGGACAAACATCAGCTGACAGCTACGCTGGAAGAAATATTTGCTTATCATCAGCATAATGTGATGCAAACCATGCTTGCCCATCCGAATCTGACGGCAATGCCTTCCGTGGAACGCTGGTTAAGCTGGCTGCATGAGCAACACATTCCCATAGCCGTAGCTTCTTCCTCTCCACGTGCACTGATCGATCTGATCATGGACAAAACCGGACTTGGGCAATACTTTGAGGTGCGAATGACAGGTGAGGAAGTTACAAACGGCAAGCCGGCCCCAGATATTTTCCTGACCACCGCTGAGATGATTGGTGCATCCCCTTCAAATTGTCTGGTGATCGAGGACTCGCGCAATGGTGTCCAAGCCGCCAAAAGTGCAGGCATGCGCTGCATCGGATATCGTAATCCGGGATCAGGCAATCAGGACTTGTCCAAAGCCGATCTTCAGATTTCCAGTTACGATGAGTTATGGACATTGAAGAATACACTGCCCTTTGAAGGCAGATTGCCAAGTTTGTCAAAGTTTCGCTGAGAAGATCGTAATTTCGGAATGAGGATTTAGAAAAAAAAAAATCCAAACGGCTTCAATTCATTTGAATTGGAGCTGTTTGGGATTTGCTTGCTGCAATGGGTGTTACATAAGAACACATGCTGTAATTTCAACTAAACCGAAAGATCGAGACTTCTACCCAGATTGGGATGAGGAGCAGGTATTGACTTCAACATTTCCGCCATCTGCTGGCCTTGCTGCTGTGCCATGTCTTTTGTAATCGACATCACTTGCAAGCTTGCCGACTGCACTACTGAAGCTTGGCTCATCGCCATTGATAATGCTGCAATATCCATGTTCTGCACTCCTTTCACTTTCTGATTACATAGATGTACTTATTATATATCGGTTAGAAGGGAGGAATTGTTAAAAGGTCGATCAAAATGTTGATCCGACCACGTAAGAAGCTTTATTTCTCCATCTACAGTAATTTTCCAGCTATCATCATTAACGGAGCATAAAAAGGGGATGCCATAAGTCATGAGCATGACTGAGGACATCCCTTATTAAAGTTATTTTATTCTAATGAACCTGGCACACGCTATTCGCTCAGATTTGCACAGGTCTGTGGTGTAACGAATCACAGAGACGTTATTTCGTCGATTGGGTTGTTTTTTAGGTTCTGACACCCTGATATGATGAAATAACGTTACTGAGGTTCGTTTAAGTTTGCCATTCACATCGAATCTACCTATTAATACGCGTCAGATTCGTTAGCGCTTTGAGTGAGGTGGAAACTCACTTTGGAGCGGCCCATTACTTGTGCATTAATAACTGTTCGACGTACTCAACGCAAGTTTGTTTATTTTAACTTCCGGGTTACTTACCACCTGTTGAATCATGGAAATAAAGTGTTTTTGAATCTGTTCAACGGTAGATGGGTCATACACATTGGCATTGTACATCAATATGATCTTCATATTTTCATGAGGCTTGATGATCAAAGTAAAATCAAAACTATTGTGTTCTGTACCCCCAACATTCATAATCTCAAGCGGTGTTTCACCTTTCTGACCCAGACTCTCCATTCGGTTCTCTACCGGGAAGTTCTGATACACAACAACATGGTTAATCAGAGATTGTTTTTGCTTGGTCAGATTTTGAATATCATATAACGAATACGTATCATATGCATGTGACTCCACAGCTTGTGCCTGATTCCTTTTCATTAGAGATATAAATGACTCATCTGCCTTAGCCTGGATACGAACAGGAATCGCATTAATAAATAATCCAATCATGCTTTCGATCCCAGGAATGACAGGTGGTCTGCCCGATACCACACTTCCGAATACAACATCGTTGCTTTCATTGTATTGCTGCAACAATACACCCCAGGCAGTCTGCACTAACGTATGGAGAGTTACATGCTGCTGTTCTGCAATCTGTTTCATTTGCTCGACCAGTACATCATTCAAATAACAGTTTAACGTTCTGGAATCCTGTCTTTCATGTTTCGGTTTGATTTTTTCTCCAGGCAGTTTCGTTTGCCCCTTATAACCATCCAAGTAATGACTCCAATAGGTTATTGCACCTTGATGATCTTGCTGTTCCAACCATTCAATGAATTGACTATAAGGTGTTAATAGAGTCACTTGAGGCTTTCTATTCTCCCGAATCGCAAAGTAATTCTCGAATATTTCCTTGCTTACCAGAGACATACACCAGCCATCCATCAAAATATGGTGAAAACTCCATATGACGCGGTATTCCTCAGGCTTTGTTAGTAAAACAGACATACGTATTAGCGAATCTCGTTGTAAGTCAAATCCTCTTGCCTTGTCTTGCTCGATATACTCGTCAACATACGTTTTACGTTGTAGCTCACTTGTGCCAGCTACAACTTCATAGTTAAATTCAAATTTCTTCTCTTGATACACGATTTGAAGAGGGATATCCACGAAATCACTGTAAAAATTAGTTCTTAATATCGCATGCCTTTGCATTAATTGATCCAAACTTTGCGCAAAAGAGGTAACATCCAAATCTCCACGCATATCAAACATGATTTGTACAAAGTAAGCGCCCGAAATTGGATTCCGTTCACTTTCGTACAACATTTCCTTCTGTAATGGTGTAAGTGGATACACATTTTCGATTCGACCGATGTGCCCAGTTTGTTCCACGATTTGATCCAATTGATCAATGGTTAATGACTTGCATGAAATATCACTTGGGGTAAGCTCGGTTTGTCCCTTCGTTACACAATGTTCAACGACTCTATTAAGACCTTCCTTATAGAGACAAGCCAATTGCTCCATCGTTTCCCGGCGATATTGTTTTGAACTATAGTTAATGGACAGCGACAACCGGCCCTCTCTAACAATGCCATTGATATTAAGAACAAAAGGTCTCTTGTTGTTTTCACTTACGGAGGGCCCGCTGGAATAAGGCGAAAATTTAATGCCATCTTGGCCCGAATCCTGATTCACCTGTCCCATATAGTTGAAACTAATTTCGGGATTTTTCTCTAACTTGAATGCTTCATATCCATGTGACAAATACCTCGAAATCCCGTAACCAATGCCCTTGGTTGGGATCTTGCGCAGTCCTTCCTTGACGGTCTTAATCTTCCTTGATAAGTCAGCCCCGGACTCCATCGTAATCATAACGGGGTACATACTCGTAAACCATCCCACTGTACGCGTAATGTCCAGCTCCGGCAGGATGTCTTCTCTACCATGGCCTTCCAGATTTACGAGGATTTCTCCCATGCCTGTCCACTCATGAACAGCCATTCCTAATGCCGTTAGCAATATATCATTAATTTCCGTATGGTACGCATGATGTGTTTGCTTTAATAATTGCTCGGTTTCCGTTGCTGTCCAATGAATGGTAATCGTTTCACTATCTTTGCCAATCGTCTCATCACAATCCATATCTTTAGGCAGCGGGCTTAGCTGGGCCTGCTCCACACGACTCCAGTATGAATTCTCTTGCTTCATCGAAGGGCTGTCTGCAAACGTAGACAATTGTTCTGCCCATTGTTTAAACGAGGTCGTTTTTTGAGGAAGCCGGATTTCTTCACCTCTTAAGAACTGGTCTTGCCCTGTCTGGATATCTTCATATAAAATACGCCATGAAACCCCGTCTACCAACAAATGATGAATGGCAATAAGCAGGTGATCCCCTTCAGCACATTGGAACAACCCAAGTTTGATCAAAGGTCCGTGAGACAGATCCATACCACTCTGAATTTCTTTTGCTTTATTTTCAATGAACGATGCAGGATCTGCTTCTGTTTTGAGGTCAACGATTTCAAGGCTGTATAATCCTTCTTCGTCTGCCCCTCGGTTCCACGCTTCATATCCGCCTTCAGGAGCTTGTCGATAAAGGATGCGGAGAGCATCATGCTGTTTCACGATCTTATCCATGATGCTGTGAATAAAGCGAACATCAAACCCTTTTTCACGAAAAAACATCATTTCCTGATTGTAATGATGTGCGTCCACCATATTTTGATCAAAGAACCAGCGCTGAACAGGTGTCAGCATCACTTGCCCCGTAACTTCCCCTTGGTCAGAAATAGTGCTCACAGATGTCACGTGTTCACTCAACTCCGCTACTGTCGGATAGGTGAAGAAATGCTTCATTTCCACTTTATACCCTGCTTGAAGCAGTCGTGAGGAAACTTGAATACATTTAATCGAATCGCCCCCGAGTTCAAAGAAATGATCTGATGTGCTAACCTTTTGAACACCAAGCACAGCTTCCCAGGCAGCGACGATTGCTTGTTCTACAGCGTTCTGCGGCGCCATATACTCGGTCCCTTTTTGCATATGTTCTTGTGGAGATGGCAATGCCTTACGGTCAACCTTCCCATTGGAAGTTAACGGTATATACTCTAATTGAACAAAATAAGACGGGATCATATAATCCGGAATTTCATGAGATAATGCCATTCTGATTTTCTTCGCTGTCAGTGAGCTGTCGCCTTTCCAATACGCACACAACTGCTTCGAACCATCCTCATGCTCACGGGCAATAACGACTGCTTCCTGAATGGAGTCTATTTGCAAAAGCGCAGTTTCCACTTCGCCAAGCTCAATTCGGTAACCTCGAATTTTCACTTGATGATCGATTCGTCCCAGATATTCAATATTTCCATCCGGCAGCCATCTTGCGGCATCTCCTGTGCGATACATCTTCCCTTTTGTAATCCAGGGATGATCAACAAATTTCTCTGCGGTTAAATCAGGCCGGTTCAGATAACCTCTGGCAAGGCCCTCACCTGCTACAACTAATTCTCCCTGAACACCGATCGGTTGAATGCGTTGATGTTTATCCAAAATATAGGTCTGCAACGTCGGGATTGGTTTGCCAATATTGCTCTTTCCAGCATGTATTTCAATGTCGGTTATTTCCTTATACGTTACATGAACCGTTGTTTCGGTTATCCCATACATATTAATTAACTGGATAAATGGATATTTCAGCTTCCATTCCTTCAATAACACGGGATTGAGGGCTTCTCCTCCAAAAATCACTTTTCTTAATTTCAGATCTGTTGCATGACCTGCCAGTTCTTCCTGAAGTAGATGATAGAAATACGTTGGCGTTTGATTCAATATCGTCACTTGCTCGTTTTTTAACAATTGTAGAAATTGTTCCGGACTTTTTGCCGTCATTTGAGGTACGATAACCAATTTTCCGCCATAGAGCAATGCCCCGTACATTTCCCATACCGAAAAATCAAAACAAAAGGAATGGAATAATGTCCATGTATCTGATGCATTAAAATCAAACAAATTTTTACTATTGAACAACAATCGCACCACATTTTTATGTTCAATACATGTCCCTTTTGGTTTACCTGTCGTTCCTGAGGTATAAATTACATATGCCAGGCCTGTCGGTGTAGCAGTAATTCCTAAATTGGAATAATCTTCATGATAGGACTCAGGTAGATCCAGGCAAACGACCTCTCCTGCAAAAGAGATGCGTTCTTGCAAATGACTTTGCATTAATAATACATGTACACCCGAATCCTCAAGCATGTAGTTTATACGATCCTCCGGATATTCAGGATCAATCGGCACGTATGCGCCACCCGCTTTCAAAATCGCAAGGATTCCTACAACCATGTCTAGCGAACGATCAGCGATGATCCCGATTAACTGATCATTTTGAATGCCTTTAGCCTTCAACGTTCTTGCCAATTGGTTGGCTTTCTCGTTCAGCGTTTGATAGGTTAAATGTCGATCATCATATACAACCGCAACGTTTTCGGGAGTTCTTACTGCTTGTTCCTCAAACAGTCCATGAATTGTCTTGTCCATTGGATATTCAGCCATAGAATCATTAAACTGTTCCAAAATTTGTGTTTTCTCCTGTGTTGTGGTCAAGTCAATGTCATGGATCGGAATATTCTGATTGTTGACCACTTGCTCCAACATCTGAATCAAGTGACCTTGAATGCGTTCTACGCTTGCCCGGTCATAGACATTAGCATTGTAATAGAACATACATTTCATGGATTGGCCTGGTTTGATAATCAGGTTAAAGTCATAATTTGTTTGTTCATCTGCTTCTACATTCGTAATCCGAAGAGCTGTCTCTTCCTGATCCCCAAACTGTTCCATAATGCCCTGTACAGGATAATTTTCGAATATCAGGATATGATCAATCAAATTTTGCTTTTGCGATGTTTCCGCTTGAATCTCGTATAACGGATACGTGTCATGTGGATGCGAAGCGACAGCTTGTTCCTGATTCCGCTTCATAACCGCTGCAAATGTCTCGTTACCTTGAGTCTGAACGCGTACAGGAATGGTATTGATGAATAAACCAATGATTCGCTCAACTCCAACAATCGCCGCAGGTCTGCCCGACACCACGCTTCCGAATACAACATCCTCACTGCCGTTATATATCTGTAGCAACATTCCCCAGGCTGTTTGCATAAACGTATTCAGCGTCACCTGATTCTGACTGGCCACTTGTGCGATTTGTCCGGTTAATTCCTGACTTAATGTACAAATCATATGCTCTGAATGATATTCATCACTCTTCGTAATCGAATGTTCTTTTGGCAAAGTGGTCTGCTCATCATAACCTTGCAGATAGTCACGCCAGTATTTCAGGGATTCTTCATGATCTTGGTTGTCCAGCCATTCAATATAGTGTTTGTATGGAATCGTACTCTTTGCCTCCAGTTTTCGTTGTTCCTGAATAGCAAAGTATCCATCAAACAACTCCTGGATTACAAGAGACAGGCACCAGCCATCCATCAAAATATGATGATAATTCCAAATGAAACGATAGGTTTGGTCATGCGTTTGCAAGATCGAAATACGCATTAACACATCCTGAGACAGGTCGAAACCTTTTATTTTATCTGCTCTTGTATATTCTGCCACGTATGCTTCACGATCTTTTTCATTCATCTCACGCAAATCTTCGTATGTTAGCCCATTCCGTTTATGACGGTATACCACTTGCAGAGGTCCATTATTCCATTTGCTATGAAAATTTGTTCTGAGAATCGAATTACGCTGCATCAACTGATCCAGACTCTTCGTAAATGCTTCCACGTCTAACGGACCATGAAGATCCAGCGTAGTTTGAAGGAAATACGCTTCAGACTTTGAATGAAGCAAATGATGAAAGAACATCCCATTTTGCATCGGTGACAAAGCATATATATCTTCGATTTCACCAATGTGTTCCGATTCTTGAACAAATCCTTCTAATTCTTCAATGGTAATTCCTTTTAACGTTAGATCACTTGGTGTACATTCCCGCTTCTCTTTTGTCACACAATGCATCACGATTTCTTGCAGATGATCTCTAAAATATGTTACCACTCGCTCCATCGTTTCTTTTTGATATTGGGTGCGACTATACCGAAGTGACAACGTCAATTTGCCTTCCACAATTAAGGCATTCATATCGATAAGAACATTTCTTCTGTGATTGTCGCTTGCTGTTGCTCCGCCTAGATAGGGAGAGATCTGCATCCCGCTATTCTGAAGATCCTGATCAAATTGACCCAAATAGTTAAAACTAATTTCAGGATTCAAGGTAAAGGGCGTTTCTTGCTGATGTGCACTTAAATATCGTAAAATACCATAACCAATCCCTTTTTTAGGGATTTGACGAATCATTTCTTTGTTTGTTTTGATGAAAAGAGACATATTTGAACTTGCTTCCATATCAAGTACAACCGGATACTGGCTCGTAAACCATCCGATCGTTCGTGTAATATCGAGATCCGGTAAAATTTGTTCTCTTCCATGTCCCTCCAGATTGACCAGTACTTTATCCATGCCCGTCCATTGGTGAATAGACATGCCTAATGCATGGAGCAGCAAATCGCTAATCTCCGTTTTATACGCGCGATTCGCTTGTTTTAATAATTGTTCCGTTTCTGCCGCTGACCATTCCATCGTGATTACTTCGCTGTCTTTTTCCAGTGCATGATCCGCTTTAAAATCTGTAGGTAACGGCTTATAGGTTGCTTGTTCAACTTCATTCCAATATGCAATCTCTTGCGTTATCGCATCACTGTTCGCATACAACTGAAGCTGTTCTGCCCATAATTGGAATGAAGCCGTTTTTTGCGGTAGTTGAATCGATTCTCCATCACTTAATTGTTCATATCCTCTGGATAGGTCTTCAATCAAAATTCGCCATGAAACCCCGTCGATGACGAGGTGATGAATAACGATGAGTAAATGATCTCCGTCTGCACATTGAAATACACCCAGCTTCATCAAGGGTCCACGTTCCAACGTAAACGCACTTTGCATTTCATTTGCCTTCTTCTCGATTTCTTGAGACGGATCTGCTAATGACTTGAAGTCCATCACTTCAATTGTATATAAGGATTCCCTTGCCAACCCTTCATTCCACGCTTCATAACCCTGTTCTGTAAGACGATATACTGTACGAAGTGCATCATGATGCTCACTCAATTTATCGAATACACGGCGAAGTGTGACTTCATGAAAACCTTCTTTCCGATACAACATCACGGACTGATTATAATGATGGGCGTCTACCTTGTATTGCTCAAAAAACCAATGCTGGATTGGAGTCAGCATCACTTTTCCAGTGATGCTTCCCTGTTCTGACATGGTACTTATGGGTTGAACATAGGGAATCAAGCTTGCTATGGTTGGATTTTTAAACAGATGCTCCATCTGCACCTGGTAACCTGCTTGATATAACCTCGAAGAAACTTGAATGGATTTAATCGAATCTCCTCCAAGCTCGAAGAAATTATCCAAAATCCCAATGTTCTCTACCCCAAGTACCTCTTCCCAGATCGATACAAGTTGTTGTTCCACCATCGTTCGGGGTGCTTCGTACTCCATGCCCTTCAACATATGTTCTTGGGGAGCAGGCAAAGCTTTGCGATCGATTTTCCCGTTAGACGTGAGCGGCATCTGATCCAGCTGTACAAAATAGGACGGAATCATGTAGTTTGGCAGTTGCTGGGACAGCGCCTCCCGCAGTTCCCCGATCGTGATTGCATCCTCTCCTACCAGGTACGCACATAATTGTTTGGTTCCCGTTTCATCTTCTCTGGCTATGACGATGGCCTCTTTTATCTGGGTACTATTTAGAAGAGCCGTCTCCACTTCACCAAGTTCAATCCGGTGTCCACGAATTTTCTCTTGATGATCCACCCTTCCTATATACTCTATGTTCCCATCGGGCAGCCATCTTGCGAAGTCACCTGTCTTGTACATTTTTGCTTCCGAAACAAATGGATCATCCACGAATTTCTCCGCAGTCAGATCTGGACGGTTCAAGTAACCTCTGGATAGCCCTGCTCCGGCTACACATAACTCTCCCTGAACTCCAATAGGCTGCAATTCATTCCGTTCTCCTAAAATGTAGACTCTATTGTTCGCAATAGGCTTCCCAATTGAGATATTTTGATCTGCCGACTTGATCGACAGAACTGTGGATACAACACTATTTTCGGTTGGACCGTATTCATTACACACTTCGATGCGTGGATTGATGCGCTGCAATTTGTGTATTAAGGCAGGAACAATCTTCTCTCCCGCAGCCACCACATTTTTCATGGATGCCCAATCTTCCGCGTTGACTTGTTCCAATAGAGTCATCAAGAAACTGGGTGGACTTTGGATGTGCGTGATTTGCTGTTTTTTGACCATCGTATTGATGGCTATAGCATCTTTACACTGTTGCTGGTTTAACAAGTACACTGTCGAGCCAGATATCATCGGACCAAAGAAATGAGTAATAAATGAATCAAAAACGAAAGGATTCAGCATTAATACCCGATCATTTCCGGTAAAATGATAAAAATCCGATTTCCATTGCAGGGAATTCACAATGCTGGCATGTTCAATCATTACGCCTTTGGGATGACCTGTTGTTCCAGACGTGTAGATCATATATGCCAAATCACTGGAGATCGCTCCATCGTCCAAATTTAAATGATGGTCATGGTGATTTATTTCAGAATCCAGAATGACACATGTCCCCGCATAATGTTCCGGCTTTTGTATATGACTTTGATGCAGCAACCAAGCCACTTTTGAATCCTCAAGGATATAGTGAATACGATCTGCCGGATATTCCGGATCGATTGGGACATATGCCCCGCCAGCTTTTAGAATACCGAATAAACCTATGATCATCTCAAGTGAGCGCTCTGCCATAATGCCAACGAACTGACCCGCCTGCACCCCCTTAGCTTGAAGCGATCGGGCCAATTGGTTGGATTTTTGATTTAACTCTCTGTACGTTAACTGTCTATTCTCAAATACGACTGCCGGATGGTCCGGTGTTCGTTCCACCTGTTCTTCAAATAATTGATGCATTGTTTTGTTCTGTGGATACTCAACCCTTGTATCGTTAAAGTCATATAACAGCTTGTTTCGATGAAACTCTGATAACATATCAACTTGACTTAACTCCAGATCAGGTTGGTTTAGAACTACGGAAAACAATTGGTCAAGATGCTCTACAATTTGTACCATATAATCGCGATCATAACGATCATCATCATAAACTAATCTTAACTGAATGGAGTCGTTCTCTAGATCAAAGTGGAACATTGTCGCCGCTTTTACGTGATTTTCATCAAGTGCAGGATGAATTTCATTCAACGAAACCAAGGTATGAATTAGAGGTACATGGTTCGAATCATACTGAACATTTAAACGTTCAACCATTTTTCTGAAAGGGATTCGTTGATGCTGAATGGCTTCGGTTAAACTGATCTTCACTTGATTAAATAAGGATTTGAATGACATCGCTTGATTGATATTATTTTTTAAGACAAGAACCTTATTCGAGAGCGATAGATCAGTGTTCTTTTCTTCCATCGTTGGTATACCAATAATCATCTTGGTTTCATTCGTGTATTTATATAACAGACACTGAACTCCCGTTAATAAGATCGTATATATCGCCATAGGAGCATTTCGCGACATGGACTTGATTTTATATGAAACATCGGCTGACAAAGACTTATATATATCATTCTGGTGCTGCGTATCGTCTGGGTGTTTGGAGGTTGTCTTGCAATAAGGCAAATGAACAAGATGATCATCATCTTCAAATCGGCTTGCCCAATACGATTCCTGTTTCTTAAAAATAGACATACGGCACCCCGATCACTTTATATTTTTAGGTTAGCTTAGAAGAAATCTACTTCAATTAGATCAGCCAGCGTATCCCCATCTATTAATTCTTCAACCAATTTAATCTTCTTGATTTCAATATAAGGGTCGTTGGCAATGGTTGTTAATATGACCAATAGATTTTGTGACATCGCTTCAATCGTTGTTTTCTCAAATAAAATCGTACTGTATTCAAAGGCCACTTCTAACTTGTGTTGCAATTCGGTAACATACAACGTTAAATCGAATTTGGATACTCTCGTATTTGGAGCATAAGGCTTACAGGTTACTCCATCCATCTGAATCTCTGAAGCATCTGTATTCTGCAATACAAACATGGTGTCAAACAACGGATTCCGCCGAGCATCTTTGGTTACATTTACTTTCTCAATCAATTCTTCAAACGGATAATCCTGATTCTCATAAGCGTTCAACATATTTTCTTTCACTTCCAGCAGATACTCCGTGAATGTTTTATCCGCAGCAGGATTATTTCGAATAGCCAGTGTATTCACAAACATCCCCATGACCGGCTCCAGCTCAGCATGTGTCCTGCCTGCAATCGGTGCGCCTACAATGATATCTTCTTGTCCGCTGTATTTGGACAACAGAATGGTATAGGCGGCTAATAGAATCATATATAACGTTGTTCCTGTCCGTACTTCCATGTTCCTTAAGCCTGGAAGGATGTCTTCCTCCATAACAATGTCCAATACCTCTCCAGCATAGCTTAGCGTTTCAGGTCTCTCATAGTCTGTTGGCAGATCCAATAGCGGGATACTCTCACCAAACACAGTAAGCCAATACTTCTCCTGCTTTTTCATCCGCTCACTATGAAGCTGTATTTGCTGCCATTCAGCATAGTCCTTATATTGAATTCGAAGAGGAGATAGCTCCCCTCCCTTATAGAACTGGCTAAGTTCAGTCATGAGAAGATGTACAGATAGTCCGTCTGCAATGATATGGTGGAGATCTACCAGCAATACATGACGCTCCTGCTGAAGTTCAATAAGTCCCACCCTCATAAGAGGTGCTTGCCCGAGATCAAATGTGCGAACAAACTGTTCAATTCGATCTTCTATCTCTTCTTCCGTTGACTCGATCAATTCAATTCCAAAGTTAACTTTAGGGTATACGATCTGTTTCGGTTCCCCGTGTATGACTTTGAATCCAGTCCGAAGCGATTCATGACGATGAATCAATTGTTGGAATGCTTCTTCCAATCTGATCCGATCAAGCGATCCTTCCAACATAAACATACCTGACATGTTGTACATGAGTTCCTTGCCGGCTTTGATGCTCATAATGTACATTCTCATTTGCGCTGAAGAAATAGGATAATATTCTTTTTCCTCCACTTGAGGAATGGACACTGATACTTCCTGTTCCATTTGTTCAATAGATTGAGCCATCTGTTCAATGGTCTGCCATTCAAAGACGTTTCTTACCGATATGTGGATATTCAGCTTTTGATTGATTTTGGCGGCCAGCTTGGTCGCACGTAAAGAGTTGCCTCCTACATCAAAAAAACTGTCTTTTACACTGATTTTTTTCACGGCAAGCACATCCTGCCAAATAGGCAGCAACTGTTTTTCCACCCCAGTTTGGGGTTCTATATATTCACTTCCCGTTTGTATGTTTTCTTCTGGACTCGGAAGCGATTTGCGATCGATTTTCCCGTTCGCTGTCAGAGGCATGTGATCCAATTGTATAAAGTAGGCTGGTACCATGTAATTCGGCAACACCTTAGAGAGGCTTTGTTTTAACTCTCCCACCGTCAGCGTGGAATCCGCTGTAAAGTATGCACATAATGATTTGTCCCCGTGATCATCCTCATGTGCAACGACGATAACTTCTTTCACACACTCTAGATCTAACAGCGCTGCTTCGACTTCTCCTACTTCGATCCGGTATCCGCGAATCTTAATTTGGTGATCCATTCTTCCCAAATACTCGATATGGCCATCGGGAAGCCATCTCACCAAATCTCCCGTTTTGTACATTGTCGCTCCCTGGACAAACGGATCACGTACAAATTTTTCTGCTGTCAGCTCAGGTAAATTCAAGTATCCTCTACCAACCCCATCACCAGAGATACATAATTCTCCTACGACGCCTACAGGCTGAACTTTGCCATGTTTGTTCAATACATACAGGCGATTATTTCCTAGTGTTCGACCAATCGGTAGGTGAGCTCGTTGATTCGCTGTATCCAGGTGTTCTGGAAGTACACGGTATGTCGCAACATCCACACAACATTCTGTTGGACCGTACACATTAATTATGGTTGGAGGCGTTATATGATTGAGAGCAAATAATGATGTGATTTCATTTACACTTTGCTGAGAAAGAGCTTCACCGCCAATGAGCATATATTTTAGCGATATGCCTTGAACGTTTTTTGCCTTCGAAAGCAATTTCAGGTGCGCAGGTGTTCCGTCTGTCAAATCAATTTGGTGGTGCTGGTAATAATTCATTAAATCTTGTCCATCCAGTACCGTGTCCTTGTCTACAATAAACAAAGCATGTCCTGACAGCAGTGCGCCAAAAATCTGCTTCACAGATGCGTCGAAATAGTAAGGCGCAAGTAAAGCGACATGCAAACCGCTAAGCTGATCATCTATAACTTGACTGTACAACGCTTGAACCAAGTGATGAACCTGACGATGTTCGATCATTACACCTTTTGGCATGCCTGTTGTGCCTGAAGTATAGATCATATAAGCCAACTGCTCGGAATTCCCTTCCGTTTCCAGATTCGACAGATTAGCTGCATAGGTTTCTTCATCGTCCAAATCAATCATTTTTCCATTAAACGATACCAACTGCTTCAAATGCTTTTGCGTGACTAACAACGTTGCCCCCGAATCATGTAGGATGTACCGGATACGCTCTTCAGGAGAATCCGGATCAATCGGTACATACGCCCCGCCTGCTTTTAGAATGCCAAAGATGCCAACGATCATCTCAATCGAACGATCTGTCAGAATACCTACAAATTGATCCTGCTGCACTCCCTCAGCTCTAAGCGTATATGCCAACTGATTCGCCCGTTCATTCAATTGACGATACGTCCATTGCTCATTTGCAAAACTAACAGCCAATTGATCAGGTGTCCGTTCCACCTGTGCTTCGAATAACTCCTGAATGGTCTGATCCCGGGAATATTCTAAGTTGGTATCATTAAAGTCATATAAAAGAACGTTCTGCTCATGTTCAGACAGCATTTGAATATCGGACAAGGCAATATCAGGTTCGATCACAATGTCTCTGAGGATGTTGAACAGATGTGTTTTCATTCTGTCGATGGTATCCCGTTCAAACAGCTCCGTCTTGTAATTAAAGTGCATTTCCAGACACTCATTATCATCCTCAACGATGAACATCAGATCATATAACGATACACCGACATTTAATTCTCTAACTTTAAAGCTGCAATCCTGTTCTTGCCGTTGATTCAACGCGGTATTTAAGAAGATATACATCGTATTAAAAAGTGCTGTCCCAGTGGTATCCCGATGTGTGTTTAATTTCTCTACAAGATTGTCAAAAAGATAGTCCTGGTTATCCAATGCATCCAGGGATTGTTTTTTAATTTCTTCGAGATAGGATCGAAACGACTTATTCCCCACCGGCTGTGAGCGAATCGCTACCGTCTGGATAAAGACACCTATCATATTCTCGACATCCGGATGGTTTCTTCCTGATGTTGGCGTGCCTACAATCATATCTTCTTGTGCTGTGTATTGATGAAGCAGCACATTATACGCTGCCAATAACACCATAAACATCGTAGTTCCCGTTTGTTTCGCAAGCTTTTCCAGCGACTGCTTCAAATGCTGATCCAACACAAATGACAATCTTGAACCTGCCGAAGTCAAATGAGGTGTCCGAACAAAATCAGTAGGCAGATTAAGGTTCGGGAGTTCTCCTTTGAATTGATCCAGCCAATATTTTTCTTGCTGCTTATAAGACTCCCCCGCCAGAAATTCTTTCTGCCAAGCTGTAAAGTCTTTGTATTCAACCTCAATGTCCGACATGCTTCTTCCGTCATACACATCGATCAGTTCATTCGCAAGAATGCCAACGGAATATCCGTCCGATATAATATGATGCATCTCGATGAGAATCTCTGCATGATCATCGTTTACACGAATGAATTCGGCACGTATTAATGGCGCTTTGGAGCAATCAAATGGTTTGGCAAACGCCTTAACATGTTGTTCGAATGAAGCAGAACTTTCCTGAGATCGTTTCACTTCAAAATCAATCGTTGGAGCAATACGCTGGTAAAGCTCTCCATCCATCAGATGGAAACTGGTGCGAAAAGCTTCGTGACGGTGCACGATTTGTTCCAATGACGAAATCAATTTAGCTTCATCGATATTTCCTGTGACCGTAATATGGCCGCACATGTTCTGAAACACACTATTCGGCTCAAATTGATCCAAAAAGTAGATCCGCTGTTGTGCAGATGATGTCTCATAGAATTCCTTGACGTCCAATGCCTTAATCGGAATGAATGTTTCCTCGTTCTCGCCTGTAATCAGACTGGCCAGCTGCTTCAGACGTTGATTTTGGAAGAATTGAACGATTGAAATTTTGTGTTGAAACTGTTCATGTACCTTGGATAGCATTACTGTCGCCTTGAGCGAGTTACCTCCGAGATCAAAAAAGTGATCATGTCTCCCCACTTGATCGAGGGATAATACGTCCTCCCAGATCAAAGCCAGCTTTTTCTCCACGTCATTGACTGGAGACTCGAATATGGCTGCATGATTAACGTGAGGAAGACGCTCCGTAACAAACCGATTATATATTTCCTGTAATTGGTCCTGTTGCTCGGATGAGAACAACGTCAAAGACGAAATTTCAGCCTCTGGATGACTCACCATTTTTTGCAGCAAACCCTTAAATCCTTCAGACCACAATTTCATCATCTCAGGTCCAATAAGCTCGGTATTGTAATCAAAATCCAGGTACAATTCATGGCTAACATCCGTAATATTAAGAAATAAATCGTAAGAAATATGTTTGATCGGATACGACATGAATCCAGTCTTGATATTTTCAAATTGGAGATGATGAATCGTTCTGTCCATATTAAATAAAATCCGGGTATCCGGTGCAGGCATATGAGCAAGCTGTTCGGATACGATGGTCAATGGAACATGCTGATGCTTCATGACTAGAGCCAGCGTTTCCTTGAGCTCAAGGACATGGTCTACAACGGATTGCTTCGTTAACAAGGCATGGTGAACAGGTACAATGTTGACACAGTTGCCAATCAGCGCATTTTTTCGCATATGAGACTGACCCGCTGTAGGCACGCCGATGACAAGGTGAGACTGCCCTGTTAGTTGATGCAAATATAAATGAAACGCTGCAAACATCGTTACAAACAAACTGCTCTTATTATTTATACTTAACGTTCGCAAAGACTCTGTTAATTGATGATCTAGCTTGATGGAATATCTTTCACCGTCATATCCCTTGGGCACATCATCGGACGGTGCCGTTGGAAGTGTAATGTTGGGATAGGATAAGGAAAATTGTTCTTTCCAGAACTGGACTCCTTCGGTAAATGACCCTTTTTCATGTTCAAGTCGTTGCCATCTTAAATACGCTCGGAATGGAGTGGCTTCAGGTAATTGAACCGGAACTCCTCGGACCAGAGCAGAATAGGTATGTTCCAACTCTTGAATGAATACAGCAATAGACCAGCCATCTACAACAATATGATGAAATGTCAGCACCATAAGGTATTGATCAGTTGCCTTTTTAAGCAAGGTGATTCTAAATAGAGGTTCCCCAGACTGTAAATTGAAGGCTTCATTTGCATCGGCAGATAACCAATTGGAAATTTCCCGTTCTTGATCCTCACCCGCATATGCCGAGAAATCCAACCATGTACATTGAAATTCCATTACGGATCTGATTTGTTGTGTTTCACGATCGGCATGAATGACTGTTCTCAGGGCTTCATGACGCTGTGCGATCTGATTCACGGCCTGATCCAGTGTGGAAGGCTTGATTCCACCTGTCATTTTTAAAATAACACTCTGATTTAATGCAGCATTTGCATCTTCCCCATGTAATGAAGTTAACAATAATTGTTTTTGCTCTAAAGAGAGCGGATATTCCGAAACAGGCGATTCACCAGGGATAAACCCCCACTCGCGTAGTTCATGGATCGTCTCTTTTACGATTCTGATTATCGTATCCATGTCACCTATGGAATGCACAGTTGATATAAAACAGTTACGGCCTTCCCAAATATATAAACCTTTATAAATTAAATGGTAGAAGAATAATTCCATATCTCCAAATGATATAAATCGAAATAAAGATCCATAGTTCACCATTTGCATCGGTACATTCGCTGTTTTGAAAAACGCATTTAATTCTTTTACAAGATAATCTGTTTTTTCATTTAATTCCTTATATAAGGTTTCTGCTTCAGATTGAAGATACTGTAATACCGTTAACATCACTCTCATCGTAAGAGGGTGTGTACAGAAGGTTCCACCGACAAACGTTTTTTTATCTGCATCGGAAGGGTAAGAATCATCACCAAAGTTCCAGGTTCCACCATCTACCGGATTCATAAATTCAGCTTTACCCGCGACTATACCAATAGGCAGCCCACCACCGACCACTTTTCCATACGTAACCAGATCTGCTTGAACCCCAAACCAATCCTGTGCTCCACCCAGACCAATTCTGAATCCAGTGATGACTTCATCGAAAATAAGTGCAGTCCCAGTTTGATTTGTTATTTCTCTAAGTTCCCGTAAGAATTGTGTTGGCTGCATATCAGGTCTTCGACTTTGCACCGGCTCTACAAGCACAGCAGCCAATTCATCACCCAGGTTCTGAATCATATCCAGTGATTGCGGATGGTTATAATTAAGAATAATCAAATCATCTATAGCGCTATTTACAATACCAGGAGCCATAGGCAGCGCAGACGATAAAGCATCCCCAGGATTCGCTACACCCAACACGCCGTCATGTGTACCGTGGTAAGATCCTGAAAATAATACAACTTTGGAACGCCCCGTTGCTGCCCTCGCTAAACGAAGTGCAACCATGACAGCTTCTGTTCCTGAATTATAAAATGCGACACGCTCTACACCCGTTAGCTCGCAAATTTTAGCTGCGACATCTCCTGCCAAGTCTGACATAGGGCCCAATGGAGGCAATTGTTCCTGGAGGCTGTCTGCTATTACATTTTGAATAAATGCTGGATTATGACCAAATAGATTTACTCCAAATCCCATCGTCAGATCCAAATACTCATTCCCATCCATATCCCATAACTTAGATCCCTCTGCACGCGTTGAAATGATGGGATACACCATTTCCTTCCAATACGAACGAAATCCAGATACATTGCGATTATTCGCATGAACCAAACGTGTTTGGCCTGTTTTTAATTTGGAGCCTTTGGTTCTTGCGGTATACTTTGTTACAAATTGTTCAACATACTGGTTCTGAAGCGGTGATAATCCACTCTCTTCATGAATCTTCAACGATTGATACGGTATAAAAGGTTTTTTTTCTTCCTTCGATTCCGAATCCGGTTGGATCTTTTTGGGTTCATTGGTTTTATTGATTTCATTCATTACCGGTGAAGCTTGAACTTTTGGGGTTTCATGATGTTTCATCTCCAAAAGAGGCGATTGAACAGCATTCATTTGCTCGCCTAACAGCACATTCAAACTTTTTAATTGGGACTCCATAAGCTGAATGGCAGACATCACAATTTGTTCCGACACATTCCCTGAGGATTTTGCCGTGTTTATATTGTTCACAGATGCCAGATTTCGTTGTTCAGTATGCTCCTGAACTGTTTGATTGTTTATATTTTCAGATACATCATGATGCTTTATATTCTCTGACACATATTTAACTAAGGAATTGATATTTGTAAGGGTTTCAAAAAACATTTCCATCGGGATATTCAAACGGAACAGCTCTGAGATTTCCTTCTGAATTTGCACAAGAATAATGGAATCCAATCCCATTTGGAGAAAATGAGCTTGATGATCCAGCTCTTCCAACTTCAAACCAGATGCACGACTGATGCTTGTTTTAATCTTTAATTCAATATCGTTTGTATTCATCTCCATTTGAACCTCATTCCTCTCTGACCTATGGCCCGCTGGTATCGTATGTTTGACTTCAATCCAACAGCGCTTCTGCTCAAATGGATATAGAGGCAATGGAATTTTCCGAATGACTTCATGATTATAAAACCTTTCCCAATCAATCACTGCCCCCAGTGTAAATAACTGACCGAGTTCATTTAAAGATTCTGCCTTTCCCTGAACATAGAGATGATCGCTAACAAGCGTTTTGTCTTTTTTGGCATAACCAAAATAAACATTTGGCAGTTTACCCTCTCCGCTTGCAATTCGTTTCAATTTTTCATGTAATTCTTGTGTACTCGTGACTACGATGGCAAGCCGATAATCCAGATTAGCCCTTCCCGTACTGGCTGTATAACAGATTTGTTGAATGGAAACATCCGTGTGATCGGTTAGATATTCATGATACGTTCTAACCAATTCATCCAGCGCCCGTTCCGTGGCAGCAGACAGAACAAATAGATGAGGCTCTTGGGACATTCTTTTATCTACGGTTGGGGAAGGAACATATTCTTCGAGAACCACATGCGCATTGGTACCACTGAAACCAAAAGAACTAACCCCGCATCGTAATGGACCCTCTTTTTCACCAAAAGCCATTAATTCCTGATTCACATAAAAAGGTGAAGCTTCAAACTTAAGCATGGGATTAGGCTTGTCAAAGTGAACCAATGGTGGAATCTTTCTATGTTGAAACATAAGAATAGATTTAATTAATCCAGCGATCCCCGCCGCTTCAAAACCATGTCCAATGTTAGCTTTGGCAGATCCGATTGCACAAAATTGTTTCCGATCCGTATATTTCTCAAAAGCTTTACGCAAAGCATTGAACTCAACTGGATCACCTAATTTTGTCCCTGTTCCATGTGCTTCAATAAAGTTAAGCGTATCAGGAGAAATGCCGGCTTCTTTCCATGCCTGTTCGATCACATTGGTCTGTGACTCTGGGTTAGGTGCTGTGATTCCTACCGTCTTGCCATCCTGATTAATCGCACTTCCCTTAATCACACCATAGATATGATCCCCGTCCTTAATCGCTTGCTGCATTGGCTTCAACATGACCGACCCAACACCTTCGCCAAATCCCGTGCCGTTGGCATCTTCGCTAAACGTTCTCGTCAATGCATCTGGAGATTCCATATCCAGTCCGATACTTATCGGTAATAATGCCGTTCGAATGCCTCCTGCGATTGCCATTTCACAGTCTCCAGCGAGCAACCCTTTACATGCCATGTGAACAGCAACAAGTGAGGAGGAACAAGCGGTATCAATCGTTAAGGCCGGGCCTTTTAAATTCAAGAAATATGCAATTCTGCTCGCCAGTACAGATGGTAAATTTCCAATGATATAATTTTTGGGTTCTGCGGGGTAACTCGCCGTCACGAGCCGTTCGTAATCATACCCAACTTTGGAATACCCCACGTACACGCCCACATTTCTTCCATTGATTCCTTCCCCTGCATACCCAGCATCTTCAATCGTATGCCATGCCGTTTGCAAGAACATCCTTTGATTCGGGTCCATAAATTGTGCAGTTTTTGGAGTTATGCCAAAGAAAGAATAGTCGAATTGATCAATTTGATCCAAGTAACCACCCTTGATCCATTGAACTTCGCTCATTCCACTTCGCATGGATTGTATATAATCCGCTGCGTCTTTTATCCGACTTTCCGGGTAGTCCCGAATGTTATGCGTTCCATTTTCCAAAACACGCCAAAAATCGCTTGCATTTGATGCACCAGGGAGATTCAAAGACATACCGATAATAGCAATATCTTTGGATGGCGTATGATCCTCTTGAGTTTTGTTGACTTGCATGGTCTCGCTGTAACCTCTAGCCAGATATGCTGCCAATTCAGTTATCGAGGGATAGGTAAAGAGGTCCGTAACAGCAAGCTCTTCTCCGTATTTTTGTTCTATACGTTCAGCGATTTGGGCCAGCTGTAATGAAGTTGCACCCATATCAAAATAGCTATCCTCAAGTTCAACCTTTTTCCCAACCAGCACTTCAGAAAATAGTGAAGTTAATTCACGTTCTATGACTCGAACCGAAACAGCAGCCTTTCCCTTTGCCTTGTCATTGTCATTCTTGATCCAGTCATGGATGAATGCAGATTCTGTTGAGAATTTGCCTGCTTCATACTGCTTGGCTAACTGATACCGCTGGATTTTCCCACTTGTTGTTTTGGGTAATTTTTTGATGGGTAGTACCTCTTTGACACTCCATCCCCCAAGTTTATATAGATGTCTTTTGATTTCTTTAACAAGCGGCAAGAAGTGTTCGATCTTTTTTTTGTATACGACAAACACAATAATTTCTTCACTTTGACTATTCGAATCATACACACCACAAGCAGCAACTCTTCCGAGTTCAATATCATCTAATTGTATGGCGACACGTTCAATATCATGGGGATATACATTTTTACCATTGATAAAGATAATGTCTTTTTCCCGCCCTGTTACAACCAGTTTTCCGTTCATGATAAAACCCAGATCTCCTGTATTCACCCATCCGTCGTGCGTTAATAACTTCTCCGTTGCTAGTGAATTATTATAATAACCTTGGGTGACGTTATCCCCCTTGATTTGAATTTTTCCAATAACTAAATCGGGAACACTGTTCATTTCCTCATCGCAAATTCTAACATGGCAATAATCAATTGCTTCGCCAACGGCAACAAATGATGCCACATGTTCAGTATGTTTCTCGACTTCGATGACACGCTCCCCTAAGTTCAGATGATCCCGGTGAACGTACACCGCAGTAAACTCTTCTTCTACCTTGGGAAAGGAGACGGCAACAGAGGCCTCTGCTAATCCATATACGGTAAACATGGCTGTTTTCTTTAAGTGATATGCTGACAATACATTTAGGAATTCGTCACACACTTCGGGTAATATAGGTTCCGCCCCATTATAAATGACTCTGACAGATGACAGATCCCATCCCTCCGCTTTGTCTTCGCGAAAGAAATTCAGGAAGTATTTATAACCAAAGTTAGGGGAAGACAGTATGGTTGCTTTGTGTTCATTTACTTTTTTCATCCATAGAATCGGTTTGCGAATGAATAATTCCGTTGGGAGCAAGTACTGTTGAATTCCTGCCACGAGGGGTACGAGATGAAATCCAATCAAACCCATATCATGGGTAAGGGGCATCCAGGAGAGAAAACTATCGTTTGAACTAATTTGTGTGCCATTAATAGCAGCACAAGTATTATAAATCAGGTTTCGATGGGTGAGCATAACGCCTTTGGGATCACCGGTTGATCCAGAAGAGAATTGAATAAATGCCAAGTCATCAGACTGAGGTTCAACTATATTATTAATAGATTCATAATGATATATGGTATCTTGGATCAGATCCGTTCTGACTTCTAATTGATGATGGAAATCAAGCATGTCATGTTCCAAAACAAATCTCTTCATTTTATCCAGCACCTTCTCAGATGCAATCATGAAAGGGTTATTTAGCAAATTCCAAATACGGCATACTTTCAAGTTTTGTTCTTCATCTTCACCAATACTTACAGGGATAGGGATCATTCCACCGAGTATACAAGCCCAGAATGCGACTAAAAACCGTTTGTTTTCTTGAATCTGAAAAATAATCTCTTGTTTAGGTTTAATTCCGATGGCTTGTAGATAACCTAAATACCCTTGTGCCTCAGTAAATAATTGATGATAAGATATAAAAGTTTCACGTTTGTCCGCATCGATAAAACGAATACCGCGGTCGGTTATTTTACCTCTGTCGCGGATAATATCCACTAGTGTTTGAAACTGATTAGTATACATATCTCTCCTCCAAATGAATCATCTCTAACATGCTTATCTAATTATTTACACATATTTCAAGCAAAATTTTACCATAGAAATATATGTAAAATCAATCAGTTTATTGTTACTATATGGTAAAAAATAGAGATTGATTTGTGGGTTATTGACATATTTATTACCAAATATCTGAAGCTTCAACAAGTTCAGATGCATTAAAGGACAAAAAGACTACCTTATAAAAAGGCAGTCTGTTGCTGTAATATAGATCTTGCAAAAGAACAGATCGGGTACTAGATTGCATCGATGAACGCGGTTCCATCCAATGGAATTTTTTTTGCTATAATAATGGAATGACATACCTGTAGAGCATCATTTATCTCTTCTTCACTAAGTTCATATTCATTGTTGTTTACTTGTTCCTTTGCCCGTTGTAATTGGTGAAACAATGGCTCAACCGTTTGGGTATAGGATATTGAATCTGTATTATAATTCCTTGAAATGAGTGCGGTTACTATTAGTTCTGATAACAACTTTTTACGAATCGTTAACCGCTTATTTTTCCTTTCTTGTGTATTTGTAAGCATTAGTAAATCAGAAGGCTGACTTAGCGAGTACGGTACAATACGCTTCGTTATTTTACTCATAAGACTAACTAACACATGTTTAGAACCCAACTCTACAACTTCAGTGACTCCCTGTTTAATCAAATAGTTCATCGACTCTAACCATCTTACAGGCATCGTCATCTGCATGGTTAAATAATCCACGACAGATCGATCAGACTCATAGGGTGCTGCTGTAACGTTGGAAATAACCGGGTATTTTGCATGGGCATATTGATATTGATCCAATTCAACTTTGAATTGTTCTGCTGCGGTTTGCATCATGGGAGAATGATAGGGACCACTTACATTGATATACGAATGTTTCGTTCTCAGGGCTTCTGTCCTTTTAATAATTTCTTGTATAGAGTGCCGATGTCCCGAAATGACAAACTGCTGGTCAGCGTTCACACAAGCCACACAAGCAGGGCGCTCGATCGTGGAAACTTGTTCGCATATGTTTTGAAGTGTATCTAAATGAATACCTGAAATGGCGGCCATGGTACCTTTCTGATCCGGGTCTGCATTGTGCATAATGATCCCTCGTTGTCTTACCAGTTTAATGGCGTCATGAAATGAGAGAACACCTGCGCATACCAGAGCCGAATATTCTCCCAAACTATGCCCAGCCAAATAAGCGGGTTCCATCCCTATTTCTTGCATATACACCTGATATGCTATGACACTAACAGTCAAAAGTGCAGGCTGAGCATTCATCGTCATTGTCAAATCAGCCATGCTACCTTCAAAACATAACTTTCTCAAATCGAAAGAAATGGCATCACTAGCTTCTTCAAATAACTTCTTAGCCACATCAAAGTTATTCCAAAAGTCTCTCCCCATCCCAACCATCTGAGAACCTTGTCCAGGAAACAACAGAGCTACATTACTCATCCAGCATCCTCCATGTATCTACTTTATATTTCATGCACTTCGACAACCATAAACCAATAAATTCCTTGTTTGCAAATTTATAATAAACTTTCATTAGGAGTTATGCAATAACAAAGTCAAAAGGAGGGGCATCTATTTCTATGAACGGAAAAAAATTCGTCATTCTTTTTTGGCTCCCTGTTGGCCTCTATATTGGAACATTTAGTGCTGTTCTTTACTGGATCTTGTCTGTAGTCTGAGTACTATGCAAATAGACACCTCCATTGAGGAGATGCCTGTTTTGTTCTAATCTGATCATTCAAGACTCGCGATTCCCCTTATCCTCAGAGAAAAGGATTCCTCTTTATTTCAGATCCGATTTTTTCGCTCGCTTCGTTCTCTGTATCACTCAACATCTGATCTGAAGATCGCACAGTTGAATAATCGTCCTGTAATACAATTACATACATCCCCTTACCTGGAATCCTAACTTGGCATACAGAATTTTCTTTGTTCATGGTGATCAGCTGCTCCATTAAGTCTGATGCCGTTATAACTTCTTTCATCCAAATCCCCTCACCTTTCTACGGATTTACACCTACTGCGAACGGACGTGCCCCCACCGGAATAGTAGCAATCACCGTATTTGTTTCGCCATCGATCACAGAAATGGTATTGTCATCTTGATTGCTTATATAAACTCGATTAGTTAACGGATTGGCGCCCGCTCCGTTTGGATTATTCCCGACCGGAACAGTAGTAATCACGGTATTTGTTAATCCACTAATTACTGAAACATTATCCGTGTCTCGATTGGGTACGTAAATAGCGTTTGTGGAGGTATTAACCGCTACTTCAGCTGGCGTAACGCCGACTGGAATGGTATCAATGACGGAATTCGTCAATCCATCAATAACGGAAACCGTATTACTGGTAAAATTCGATACATAAATACGGTTGGTGGCTGGATTGACCCCTACACGGAATGGATTAACCTGAACGGGTATCGTAGCAATCACTGTATTGGTTACTCCATCGATCACAGACACAGCATCAGAATTAAAATTTACTGCATAGATCCGATTCGTTAAGGAATTGACGCCTATACCCGTTAAAAAATTGAGTCCCGGAATAGTGATAGTATCAATCACCGTGTTGGTCAATCCATCAATAACAGTTACATCTTCAGTTGTATCCAATGAATTAAAATTTGCTGTATAAATAGCATTGGTCGCTATATCGACCCCTACGTCACCTGCCTCACTCCCAACCGAAACAGAAGCAATCACTGCGTTGGTTAAACTATTAATGACGGAAATGGTATTACTGCTTCTGTTTGCGACATAAATACGACTCGTTAATGGATTGACATCAATCCCTGCAGGATTCGTCCCCACAGGTATCGTAGCAATCACCGTATTCGTTTCGCCATTAATGACGGAAACATCGTTACTATTAAAATTGGCTACATATATGCGGTTGACTGACGTATTATCCCCCTCTATTTCAAGTTCGGAAGAAACTAATCGATGTGCAGCAACAAGCTGGCCGGTTTCATTTTTGCCCCACACGGAAATCTCCGTCTGCTCTATAGCTACACCTTCAACTGTAAAGACAAATTCAAATGCATCAAGATTGGCAAAATAAGTTCTTGTCACTACCTGATCCGGATCAATTGAAATCTGCTCGCTGACATATAAAGTCCTCGTAGAGGTCAGATTATACCCTTGTATCAAAACAACGGATCCATCCAGAGAATTCCTGTTATCAATTTTAACGGTAACTTGTTGTGTTGGCCGTACATCACTGACGGCATTATTCTCGATAGGTCCGGTTGATAGAATGGCCATTTCGATTCTCTCCTTCACTTAGATGTTATGGTTTGATTAGAATCCTTTTGTAAAAATATAAATTGATCTGTTTAAACCAAAAAAGACCCTGCAATAATATATGCAGGGTCTAAAATAAGGTTTGGGACAAAGGGTGTACGTATTAACTGTTTTCCAGATTGCCTCATTTCTTTATCCCTCAATCAATCCATACTTCACAAAACTATGATACAATCCATCTTCCTCTACTGTTCCAGTAATATCATCTGCAATGGCTTTCAGACCTGGCTTTGCATTACCCATGGCAATTCCGGTGTTACAAAATTCCAACATCTCGGCATCATTCATGCCATCACCGATGGCAAATGTATCTTCTTGGGACATGCCCAGATGATTCAGCAGATCGGCGATTGCAATGGCTTTGTGAATGCCAGGGATCATCAGTTCACCACTTCCTTCACCAAAGATCGGCACAGTGCACTGAATGACTTCGAATTTCCCTTCAAACTCTTGCTTGATCCGCTCAAACGGGATGGCTGAGCTCTCCAAGAAACATACCTTATTCACATCATCCTTATACAGGTCGGCCTCTCCATACGTTAATCCGGCAATAAACGGGTGCGGTTTCAGTTCCTTCTTCTCTCTGGCTACAGGGTCATTCTCCACATCACCATAGATACGGCGTTCCAGGTGAGGTTGAAGATTGCTACTCGCATACAATGCCGAATTAGATTCAAGGTAAAAGTCAATGCCGTTTTCATTGAAAAAATCGACCATATGTCGAACATCTTCCGCTGTTACCCTTTTGTGATATAACACGTCCTTGCCAAACTCCACATAACCCCCACCTGCACCAATCAGACCATCGAATCCGACATCCCAGATGGAATCATAAATTTCTGCTTTGGATCGGCCTGTACATAAATAGAGCAGATGTCCGTTCTCTCTGGCCTGTTTACAAGCCTTCTGTGCTGACAACGGAATACTTCCGTCATCGTCGACCAATGTGCCATCAATATCAATAAAAACAATTTTTCGCTTCATTTCTTGCATCTTCTTATGCCCCCATCATGTATCTCGTATATGTCTATGTTGTTGTATACAAGAGTTATAGTATCATCAATCAATTTTTCCAAAATGTGGTCAGAATTTCGGTTCTGTTACAATGGTTACTTACATGCCAACTTGTCCATATGTACGGTTTGCCAGTCATCATCCTGCTCAGCAATAACCGTAAACCCTTGGCGTTTCCAGAAATCTACGGCTCCTGCCAAGAAGCGATGTGTATGCAAATACAGCGTCGTATAGTGCATATCCTTTACCACGCTCTCCAGTTCGTTCATCAACATCGAGCCAATGCCAAACCTACGATACGCGGGATCTACATAACATTTTACTATTTCGGCAGCCGATCGAGCTGCATATCGACCTTCCACAGCTTCGATGCGTCCATCATAAGGTAATATTCCAATAGAACCGACGATGCCCGCATCCTCCATCATTGCAACAAGAAAGATCGAACCATCGGAGTGCAGATAATGTTCTCTGAACTGCTCGAAGTCCACAGGCAATTTCGTATGATCCATCATCGGAAACACTTCTCTGCGTACACGCATGGCAAAATCAATGGCGTCATGAATCTGGTGTGCCTGAACTGGTGTGACTGTCGGTATACTCTGAAGTTGTGTCAATAAAACCACATTCCTTATCCTCTGTATTTAGGAGTTACCTCTCGGCCCTGCCTTAAATCTTGTTCATGCCAAAGTGGTTCTCTTCATATCATCTTACCGAATTTATCCCTTCCTATCAATCTATCTACACTACTATCCAAATTGCAAGAGTGCCCGCGCAGTCTGATAGAGTTCGCATACGATAAGGCGTGTCACAAATCATATTGGAGGGATAAACGCTCATGTGGTTATGGTTAGGTGTTTTTGTTTTCATTTTGCTAGTAATCGGGTTCATGTATCGTTATCTGGACCAACTTGCCGAGAGCAAGTTTCATCCGCACGCTCCCAAGCAGCTCTTCGTCAAATTCAAGGAAGGTACAACCGAGGATGAGATGCATACCCTTCACAAAAAAGGGAGATGTAAGGTCGCTGAGACCTATGAAGATTTAGGATGGTACCGTGTGGAATCCCGCAAAAAAATGCACCGGATGCTGAAACATTACAAAGATCATGAGCTTATTGAACATGCAGAGCCGAATTACCTCGTTGAGGCTTCCTTCACTCCTAATGACCCTTTCTTTCCTTATCAGTATAACCTGTCCAAAATCAATGCACCCGCTGCATGGGATATTACTCAGAGTAACAACTCTGTCAAAATCGCCATTATCGACACCGGTGTACAGCTAAACCATCCAGAATTGGCCTCCAAGCTCCTCCCCGGTTATGATTATGTTGATTATGATAACATCCCTGAGGACGGGAACGGCCACGGCACCCATGTAGCCGGGATCGCTGCCTCCGTTACCAACAATGGAGTGGGCATCGCAGGCGCTGCTCCACTCGCATCCATCGTTCCGCTCCGGGTACTGGATAACAAGGGGCAAGGAACGATAGGTAATGTAGGTAACGGGCTTGTCTTTGCTGCCAACAACGGTGTACAGGTTGTTAACCTGAGCCTTGGTGGGCCGATGGGGAATGCTTTCCTTCAAGCTGCCGTACAGTATGCTTGGGATCGAGGAACTGTGATTATTGCCGCAGCCGGTAACGACAACACTTCATTCCCAATCGTACCCGCATCGTATCCCAATGTGATTGCTGTCGCTTCAACCAACCCTTCCGATCTCAAATCCAATTTCTCCAACTATGGTTCCTGGGTGGATATGGCTGCACCGGGTGATACCATTCTTTCCACATACCTGGGTGGTTCCTATGCCTACCTTAGCGGGACATCCATGGCTGCCCCTCATGTGGCTGGAGTGGCTGCACTTCTCGCTGCACAAGGGAAAACAAATGCTCAAATTCGGGACGCGCTGTGTTTCGCTTCTGATCCGGTATCAGGCTCCGGGATCTACTGGACATATGGTCGACTGAATGCTTATCAGAGCTTGCAGGTGCCATAATACACCTACTATTGCTCATGATTGCACACAGGGCATATCCTTTCCATTTTTACACAAATAAAAAAACGAAGGGGCATCTGTAAGTAAGATGCTCCTTCGTTTGGTTAAAAAGTATTCGATGTTACACTTTTGCTGCCCAAAGCTCTATTTCAATTTTTATCTCTGGTAGACCTAACGCTGTAATGTATCCAATCGTCATTGCAGGATAATCCGTACTAAATAATTGTCCCCACTCGGCATATAAGAAATCCCAATCGATTTCCTCGGTTGCCCATACGTTCACTTTGATAATATGTTCAGCATCTAAGCGCTCAGATTCGAGCACTGTTTTAATATTATTAAATGTATTCGTGACTTGCTCATTCAGACTCTCTGGAAAAAGTCCATTGCGATCTGCTCCAATTTGACCCGAAGTCACAAATAACTCTGCATTTCTCGGGATTCTTGTAATATGCGTGTACTGACCTACAGGAGCTGGCATATTTTCTGGATTTTTTCTAGTAATTTTGTCAATATTCATTTGGATTACCTCATCATTCTTAAGATTTTTCTGCGTTATTTCCTAGTTTTATTCCGATTTTGGGCAGACTTCACCCTTGGAATAGATTCTAGAAAAAGACAGCAGTGGAGTATCCATATCCCGAAGATATAAACGCAAGTGATTTTTTCTTCATGAGTGGATGCTCCTCCCTTCTTAAGTGACAAGATTCTCTTCATTTCTTTATTATATCTGAAAGCCACATCAAGGGTCAAATTCATCCCCTCATAGACAAAGAGCAATCCCGTAATAACGAGACTGCTCTTTGTTTATTCTATAGCGTTGGACCCCTTGTATCAGAAATATTGTGCGCCATTACTCGCAATGACATCTTTGTACCAGTGAAAACTCTTCTTTTTCACTCTGCGAAGTGTGCCCGTACCATCATTATTTCGGTCTACATAGATATAGCCATAACGTTTCTTCATCTCTCCGGTACCCGCACTGACCAGGTCAATCGGTCCCCAGCTTGTGTAACCTATGAGCTCTACACCGTCTTGAATCGCTTCAGCCATTTCGGCAAAATGACTATTCAAATATTCGATGCGATAGTCATCTTCAACGGAGTCATTGTCTAACAACACATCGGTTGCTCCAAGTCCATTTTCTACGATAAACAAAGGTTTGCCATAGCGGTCATGCAGTTGATTAAGCGTAATTCGAAGCCCCTTAGGATCAATGGTCCACCCCCACTCGGAAGCTTGCAGATAAGGGTTCTTTACTGAACCAAATACATTGCCTTCTGTCGAATCTTTCAAAATCTCAGGGTCCGTACTGGTGCACCGGCTTGCATAATAGCTAAAACCGATATAATCGACCGTGTTCTGCATCAAGATCTCTGCGTCTTCCGGTTGCATGTCAATCCAAATGTCATTTTCTCTGAAAAATCTTTTCGTATAACCCGGATATGCTCCCTTCGATTGTACGTCGATGAAGAAGAACGATTCACGATCTTTCTCCATAGCCTTCCATACGTCATCCGGGTTAGAGCTGTATGGATACACCATTCCAGCGGCTAACATACATCCAATCTGTGCATCCGGAATGATCTCATGACAAGCCTTAACAGCAAGTGCACTCGCTACCAATTCATGATGTGCTGCCTGATACAGAATCTGATCTTTGTTTTCACCATCCTGAAGGACAATGCCCGCTCCAATATACGGAAGATGCAGCAACATGTTGATCTCATTAAACGTCATCCAGTATTTCACTTTATTCTTGTATCGATTGAATAGCGTCGTCCCATATTTCTCAAAGAAACCAATCATCTTGCGGTTCTTCCACCCGCCGTAAGTCTCGACCAGATGTACAGGTACATCGAAATGGCAGATCGTCACGACAGGTTCAATGTTGTATTTTAATAACTCATCAAAGACATCATCATAAAATTGCAAGCCTGCTTCGTTTGGCTCCGCTTCATCACCATTAGGGAAAATCCGTGCCCAGGCTATGGAAAGCCTGAGGCACTTAAATCCCATTTCTGCAAATAACGCAATATCTTCCTTATATCGATGATAGAAGTCAATGGCTTCATGTGAAGGATAGAATTCCCCTGTTTTTGGTTCATACGAATCCAGGTTACCCAGAGCAATATTCCATCGATTGGCACCAATCGGAATCAGATCTACCGTTGTTAAACCTTTGCCACCTTCCAGATAAGCACCTTCCAATTGATTCGCTGCGGTTGCTCCTCCCCAGAGAAAATTCTCCGGGAAGGCTGTAAACTTTTCATTCATTGAGGAGTTCCTCCTTAACCAGCCTTAGTTTGAATTAGCTTAATACCGTGATCAATTTATCTTTCTCATGAACGGATGCATCTTTTGTTCCTACAACGTCCAGATAATTTGAAGTATTAGTCACAATGATCGGTGTAACCGTCTCATACCCTGCATCCTTAATGGCTTGCAGATCAAACTCAACAATCAGGTCACCTGCGTTAACACGGTCTCCATCTTTCACATGGGTTGTAAAATGTTGACCTTTCAGTTTGACCGTATCCTGTCCAATATGGATCAGCATCTCTACACCATCATCGCTAACAAGACCAATGGCGTGTTTGGTACGATATACGGTTTGAACAACACCTGTGATTGGAGATACCACTCTACCACTGGTTGGACGAATTGCAATCCCTTTACCCATGTGCTCTCCTGCAAACGTTACGTCATTAATTTCGTTCAGTGCAACAACTTCACCAGCCATTGGGCTGACGATTTCGTATCTGCTGTTCGGATTTGGATCAAGTACTGGTGCTGGAGCTGGTGTAGCTTCTACTTTGTCTTTAAATCCAACCACGTATGTCAGAATAAAACCAAGGATGAACGCGATACCACATGCAACCAGAGCCATATAGAATCCGGAATCAACGCCTGTTGCCTTATTAATGAAGCTTGGGAAACCGAACACACCCAGTCCACCAAAGATGTATAATTTTGAACCGGCCAATCCCAAGATACCGCCACCGATACCACCTGCAATACAGCTCATGATAAACGGTTTTTTCAGTGGAAGTGTCAGACCGTAAATTGCTGGCTCCGTTACACCGAAGATCCCAGAGATGAAGGCCGGAATACCTAAAGATTTCAATTTCGTATTTTTGGTTTTCAGTATAACCGCAAGTACAGCACCAATTTGGGCAAAGGAAGCAGCGAAAGACATGGCAATTACCGGATCAGCCCCAGAAGTACTCAAGTTAAGAAGCATGACTGGTACGAGTCCCCAGTGGAGCCCAAACAGTACAAACACTTGCCACAAACCACCGATAATCAAACCTGTAACAACTGGACTTAAATCGTAGATGCCTGTTGCTCCTGCACCAATCAACTGTCCTGCCCAAGTGGATACTGGACCAATCAGAATGAATGTTGCCGGAACGATAACGAGCAAAGTAAAGAATGGAACAAGGAACGTGCTAACGACTTTAGGAATAATATTTTTAAAGAATCTTTCAATTTTAACAGCGAAGAATGTAGCAATAATGATTGGAATAACCGATGTTGAATAACTCATCAGAATAACTGGAATACCCAGGAACGTAATGTGAATCGGTGATTCAATTAACGTACCTGCAAACAGGGTGTACAATGGATCTCCAGCAGTCAGGCCGGACAGCGTAGGATAAACTAATGAAGCACCTATCGCCATACCCAGGAATGGTGAACCGCCAAATTTCTTGATTGCCGTGTAACCAAGGAAGATCGGGAAGAAGTAGAACAGACAGTCACCCGTTGCATTCAACAGTTGGTACGTTCCAGAAGTGTCTGTAATCCATCCAAAGGATAAAAACATGGCTGTGAAACCTTTGATCATACCTGTGGCAGCCAGCAAACCGAGTAACGGTGTGAACACACCGGAGATCATATCGATAAATCGGCTGAACAACCCTACTTTTTTGCCTGAGTTGTCAGTTTCCTCTTCCATTTGTCCTTCACTTGGGAAATTCCCTACTTTAACAACTGCTTTATATACATCCGGCACTTCGTTGCCGATAACAACTTGATATTGTCCACCACTTTGCATGACGGTAATAACACCTGGCAGATTTTTAAGTTCTTCCGTTTTGGCTACGCTTTCATTTTTTAGTTTGAACCGCAGTCTTGTTACGCAATGGAATACACTGTTTACGTTCTCGCGACCACCTACACGTGACAGAATGTCCTTAGCTAATTGATCGTAGTTGCTCATTGTAATTCTCCCTCTCTAAGTAGACTCCCCATGACTTTTGAAACAAATAAAACCTGAACCACTGAACATACACAACATACCGGATCGTCCGGAAATCAGTCGTGTTATTCAGCAATTCAGGTTTTGCCCTTAACGGTTGCAACCCTGTAAGGCTGTACACATTGGTATTTAATTATTTGGATAACGAAAGTAAGTTACATTCCATACCCTCTGAACTGAGGATGGTCGGCATTGCCTGATTGAACAGTTACAATCCGATTGATGTATGCGCTTACTTCTTGAACTCATCATAGTACATCTGAACTACGTTTGCAACACTTATTTTTATTAATTTCACAAATACATTTGAGTGACCGAAAATGAAAAACAGAGACCACTTCGAAAACTTCAAAGTGGTCTCTATAGAGCTAATGCTCAGATTAATAAAATACGCACTAAAGCAGAATTAACCAATAACCGTAACCAATTTATCCTTTTCTTGCACTTCACGACTTGTTGTAGCAACCACGTCCAAATAATCAGCCGTATTAGTTACAATAATCGGTGTTACGGTCTCATATCCCGCCTCAATAATGGCCTGCAGATCGAATTCAACGATCAGATCGCCAACACTCACACGATCTCCATCTTTCACATGTGCAGTGAAATGTTGACCTTTGAGTTGTACCGTATCCTGACCGATATGGATCAAAATCTCTACACCTTGATCATCTACAAGACCAATTGCATGTTTGGTACGATAAATCGTCTGTACCACACCATTAATCGGGGATACAACTCTCCCACTGGTTGGGCGAATAGCGATCCCTTTACCCATATGTTCACCAGCAAATGTAGCATCATTAATTTCTTGCAAAGGAACCACCTCACCCGTCATCGGGCTGGCAATTTCGTAGCGATTGTTTGGATTAGGCTCAAGTGCAGCCTTCTCTTCTTTTACTGGCTCTGGAGCCTGTTTGGCAGCCTCTGGATTAGCAGGATCTTTGAATCCTACAAAATAAACGAGAACAAAACCTAGTACAAAAGCAATGATAGTGGCAATCATGGCCATCCAGAATTCATAGTTGACTCCCTCTGTGGGACTAATCAGCGCTGGAACACCAAAGATTCCTGAAGCAAATACAAACATTTTGGAGCCAGCGAAGCCAATAATACCACCAGCGGTTGCAGAAGCAATACAACTCATAATAAATGGTTTCTTCAATGGCAAAGTAAGACCATAAATAGCAGGCTCAGTTACACCAAAAATCCCGGACACAAAGGCAGGAACACCCAGTGATTTGAGTTTGGTATTTTTCGTTTTAAGCATAACGCCAAGAACGCCACCAATCTGAGCAAAGGAAGCAGCAAACATCATAGCCAGAATCGGGTCTGCTTTCAGTGTGGACAGATTCAGCAGCATAATTGGTACGATACCCCAGTGTAACCCGAAGATCACCAACACTTGCCACAATCCACCAACAACAATACCGGTTACCAACGGACTCAAGTCATAGATGCCCGATACCCCGGCACCAATCAGCTGACTTGCCCATGTTGCGATTGGACCAATCAAGAGGAATGTTACAGGTACAACAATCAGAATCGTAAAGAATGGCGTGAGGAACGTTCTCACAACAGATGGAATGATCTTTTTGAAGAACGCTTCTACCTTTGCTCCAAAATAAGCAGCAATAATAATCGGAATGACGGATGAGGAATAACTCATCAAGATAACGGGAATACCCAGGAACGTGATATGAATCGGTGATTCAAACAATGTGCCTGCAAACAGCGTATAGAGCGGTTCCCCACCACTAAGACCGGATAAGGTCGGATATACAAGTGATGCTCCGATGGCCATCCCGAGGAATGGAGATCCACCGAATTTTTTCATAGCTGTGTAACCCAGGAAGATCGGGAAGAAGTAGAATAGACAGTCACCTGCCGCATTCAACAATTGATATGTTCCTGAAGACGGGTCCAACCATTCGAGAGAAGTAAACATGGACAGGAAACCTTTGATCATCCCTGTTGCAGCTAGCAATCCGAGAATTGGTGTAAAGACACCTGAGATCAAGTCGATAAACTGACCCAAGAGACTCTCTTTTTTACCGGAAGATTCTGAATCATCACTTGAGACCGGTTCGTCCGCATTCATATTACTCACCTGTAACAAGGCTTTATAAACATCAGACACTTCGTTACCCACAACTACCTGGTATTGCCCCCCGCTTTGCATTACCGTTATGATTCCAGGCAGATTTTTGAGTTCGTCTGTTTTGGCATTATTGTCATTTTTTAATTTGAAACGAAGTCTGGTCGCACAGTGCACCACGCTGTTAATGTTCTGTTTTCCACCAACGCCAGACAGAATGTCTTTGGCTAATTGCTCGTGTTTCATGAAGTCTTTTCTTCCTTTCTGGCTAGACACGGATTCAAAGCATATTGGAGAGAATAAAAAAACCTGAACATCTGAATGTATGGAACACCCGGTTAACGGTATGTTCAGTCATTCAAGCGTTCAGGTTTTGCCCTAGTGGTTGCAACCCTGCAAGCTGATCTATGGGATTATTCAGAAGTTGCATTCACAACTCTCTCAATATGAATCGTTAAGTACATCAATTCTTCGTCAGTTAGTTGATACGTGTAGTTGCTTTCAATGAATTTCTTGATTTTCTCCGAGCACTTGTGCGCTGCTGGATACTTTTTCTGAATCATCAGGAACAATTCATCATCGTTGTTGCTCTTGTAATGTTTTCCCTTCACCAAACGTTGGGCGAAAAACTTCAAATGCGTCACAAAGCGATAAAATGTCAGTGAGTTCTCATCAAAATCAATCTTGAAATGATACTTGATGATTGTCAAGATTTCCTGCATGACCTGCGTCATACTCTTGATGTTGGGCATTTCCTCGTTCAAAGCTGCATTAACAAAGTGAAGTGCCATAAAACCGGCTTCGTCCTCGGGCAAGATCACACCAAACTGATCACAGATCATATTGAGCGCTTCCATTCCGACTTCATATTCCTCTTTGTATAACTGCTTCGTCTCCCAGATTAAACCGTTGCGTATGGGCAGATTCTTGCGATACCGCTCAATGGCAAAGTGAATATGGTCTGTGAGATGTAAGTAAATGCTCTCATTTAATTTCTTGCCAAGTTTTAATTTGGCGTAAGCGATGATTTCCTCGGATACTTTCATGTATTCCAGAGGAATGCTTGAGATTAATGCCTTGAAGTTTTCCTGAATATCTTCATTCTGTAAAGTAAATATCTTGTCGATATGCTGCTCGGAAACCATATCACCCGCCCGCTTCTGATAAGCAATCCCCCGGCCAATGATAATAACTTCCTGTTCGTCATTCATTGCAACTACAGCATTATTGTTCAGCACCTTCTCGATTTTCACTTTATCACTCCAATATACAGAAAAAGACAAACCAATCCCTTTTCTCAAGGTATACGGCTTTGCCTGATTCAACAGTTACAACCCGATATGTTGTACGCGCTTCCCTCATAATATTACAAATTTCTACACAGTGCAACAAAAAGTTAATATCGAATTAGCATGACTCCTGATCTAGGTAAATATACTCACAGGAGTGAGCAAATCAAGAATTATTTTACAGGAATTCACGGTTTATTGTTTTTGCTTTCTTTCTCCAGTTCAGCTTCAATTCTTCGATTAATCATGTTCATTTCTTCTGAATCCAAACGATCAACTTGAGTGTATTCTTTATCCAACTCGTACTCTTGCGCCTCGCCTTTGTTCATTAACCCCAGATGATTCTTGATGTCTCGGATATCTTCACGCATATGTATCGTCTGACGGTATTGATCTACAACAAGTGCAAAAATAATGCCCCCAGCCACTATTGGACCAAATGGGATCAGATAACATAAAACAAGTCCTATGAGCAAAAATAAAACAAAGTACATGATGTAATGCCCCTCTCATATAAAGTATCTACTTTGCTAAGTTAGACGTTTCTCAGATTACAAATTAAAGCGTTCCTGGATTAACTGTGCCACTTCATCCGGACTCTTGTGTGTGTTATCAATCCGTATGTAGTGCTCATGCTTGATTTCTCCCGGTTCCGAATTCAATCGATATAGCTTCATCGTATCAAGCAAATCTCGCTCAGACCACGCGATGTCTCGCTTGGTTGGCTTATGCAGCAGCCGATGCGGACTCTTGTTACGCTCCAGTCTTTCTGATGCATCAGCCTCCAGTTCCACATAACAGACCTGTCCTCCATTAGATTCGAATAACTCGCTGATTTGACGAATGTACTCTCCGTCTTGCTTCAGGTCAAAAGCCCATACAAATGTAAAAATCAGACCCGGTAGGTCACTCTTCGCCACTTCTTCAAAAATCTCCTGACGGAACAGATTAACCAGTCTTTTGCCTTGTGGTGTACCATAGCTGAAATAAGGAGACACCAATTCAATGGTCATATGGTTATGAAACAATTTAAGCTTTGTTATCTTCTCCAGTTCTTGCCCAACCGTCATTTTGCCCACAGCCTGCGGACCAAAAATAATCACCAATTTCATTTGATCACTCCTGACAAGGTGGTGTTCATTCCATTAATTCAATTTTATGGACATTAAACTCTATAATACCTTCATTAGGGCAAATAAAAAAGAGGTTTCAAGTGATTCCCTCAACGCGTGGAGGGCTTGAAATCTCTTATCTTAAATTACATATGTTTATTTATACTTACCGTCCGATCAGTACCCATCCCCACTTCATCCGGCGCAAACCCATCGCACAGATCCATGAGATCAGGAGCGCCACAATATAAGAAAGTATGATGCCCACGCTGAAGTGCCGAGCCAGGTCATCTGTGAATTCACGTCTCCAGAAGAGCAGTACGAGTGGATGCATTAAAAATACACCGAACGCAACTGTACCCAAGGAGTCCAGAATACGCGTAGCTTTTCGAACCTCGGTATGTTTTCCTGTGCCCATTCGTTCACTGAAGATCAACAGGAGCAAGCAGGCTGACAAGGTAAACAGATTACGGAACAGGAACAGCACGGTATAGGTTATAACCGGGTATGCAGCAAAAGCGGTTTTGATATAAGCATTACCATATATAAAAATGGCACCTCCACCTATCAACGCAGCTATGAGCACATAACGGTGAGTATACAGTTTGTTCAATGCCCACTCAAAGTTCAACCCAACCCATGCGCCAAATCCAATCACGATCAGATAACTGGGTAACAAACTTCCTGTCCGTTCGAAGTGAAACTGCAAATGTAGTGCATAGAAGATCGCTTGGCCAGCAATAAAGAATAATGGCAAGTACCGATTAAACAAACGATGGCGTATAAGGGACAGAAGCCATGGAAAAACGATATAGAATTGAAGAATAATCAGAAAAAAGTACAAGTGCGTATGAGCGGTTCCCATCACTAATTGTTTGGCAAATTGAACACCATGGGTCAAAGGTTCTTTGCCCGCAAGCAACTGTTTAATGGCAAAGTAGATAAGGGACCACACCACATAGGGTACAAATACATTAAATAAACGCTTCTTATAAAAAGCGAGCATCCAACCCTTTTCATTCACCTTGGAGTTGTAGTTGTAGAACAAGACTAGGGATGACAGAAACAGAAACGCTGGAACGGCAAATTGCAAAAACGTGTTCCAGAAATAATACACATCATGATCTAATGTATGCTTGGGGTAATGCGCAACTGCTGTTGAAGTTGCATGAATAGCTACTACTGCCATGATGGCAAAAGCACGATAGAGATCCAGATACTCAATACGCCGGGGCCGATTAACCGGTTGATTCATAAAGATAACCTCACTTGTGCCTGATATGGGATGATAGTTTCCGGCCGCAATCCAGATTCTATGCTTCATTTTAATCAGCACACGAGGGTAATACAATCATAATCCATATTATTTTCGTTTTATTTCATCATTATTCTGCATTATTCGACATTCTCTATCCAGAATCGTTCAACAACGTTGCCATTGGACTCCACATAGTCTTCATCCCGAATGCCACCATTTCGAAGGATAACCCTTCTGGAAGGCTCATTAACCGCATCACATACGATCAATACTTTGGTGATTCCAAGCTCTCTCGTTTTCTCCAAAGAAAGCCTGAGAATTTCGGAACCATAGCCATTGTGCCGCTCTCCTGGACGAATACCATATCCAATATGTCCTCCACTGTTGAACAATTTATCGTTAAGCTCATGCCTTATATTCACAGCACCCACGATTTGTTGACTCTCCGTGACCAGCCAATATGTACTGTCTTTGACCCAGCCCTCCGGGATGTCGATCCCTTGTTCATTGCGTTGCAAAAATGCCAACATCTCATCGAACGCATAAGGATCTTTGGAAATGACCCAAGGTACCATCAATTCTCCACTTCTGACCCAGTCTTCATAAAATGCCAAATACGCTTCCTTATATGCTCGTGATGGTTTAATTAATCTAACGTGTTCTTTCCCCATTATCATTACACCCTCCCAACAGATATTGATATTGCCACGTTCTCTCTTCCAAGACACGACGTTCTTGTTCTTCCATCAGAGAGTCATAAAAGATAGCTTTCACTGCATAGGTTGCGGCATGTACCGCATGGCCTTTGACATGGGCCGTTGCAGCTGCGTGTCCCGCCGCACGAGAGGCAGCAGAGGCAGCGACATGATCGGCTTCCCGTGCAGCAGCATGAGCTGCAAAAGCCGCCTTTCGTGCATCAACCATGGCAATCTCTCCACGGATCCAACCTCTTCCTGCATCAATGGCATCACGTGCGCGGAGATCCTCCGTCTTCTTCTCAAATATATACAAGACACGTGCCGCACACTCCGCAGCCCAACAGGCCAATGTGTGGTGATCCTGTTGCTTAGCCAAATCCTCTATTTCACTACGTAAAGGTGCATCTTTGAATGCAGGTTTTGCCATGGTCATGCTCCTTTCATTGTTCAAATACTACAAATTTACTCTCAACAAGTTCGAAAAAGGACCTGCGTGTGTGCAGATCCTCTTCAAGTGTACATCTTACCACTTATTCTATCATTATACGGACTCTGTCAATGTAGCCTCCTGAACATCCCGATCCTTTTTCGCATCCGTGTCTTTGTACGTAAATTGGTAACTTCCAGATCCAAGTGTGACTTCAACATCGTCTCCAATGTTTTGAATATCCTGAACTCCACTTATCTGATCCAACTGATCCAACGGTTTCCCTTGTTCCAGAACGATCTGTGCACCTGCTCCAGGAAGACGTACCGTACCTCTCGTGTTGGCGGGAATATGCACCCGTATATCCATTTTACCATCCGCCAACCGGTGCCAGCTTGAAGCAACATGACCATACATCGTCTCCAGACTCGCTTCCACCCAATCCAGTCCAGGTCCGGGTTGCGGCTCGATATGCACCATTCGGAATCCTGGCTGATGTTCATCGGACCGAATGCCGGCAACGTAACGATACAACCATTCTCCAATCGCTCCGTACGCATAGTGGTTAAATGAGTTCATATCAGCACTCCAGAGACTGCCATCCTCTTTTATCCCATCCCAATGTTCCCAGACGGTCGTTGCGCCTTGAGTCACCTGATATAGCCAGGACGGATAATCCTCTTGAAAAAGTAATGTATAAGCCAGGTCGTGAAGACCTGCATCACTCAATACCGGATTCAGATAAGGTGTGCCCACGAAACCTGTAGTAAGATGATTGCCCGCCTCTTTCACGAGTTTTGCCAATTGATCAACAGCACGAGTGCGGGCAGTCGCGTCCAGCAGGTCAAATTGAAGCGCAAGAACATGTGCTGTTTGCGTAGGAACAGCAATTTTCCCAGCTGGAGTCACGAATTCATTTCTAAACGCATGAACAATGTTTGTGTGCAACTCCTTGAAATATTCAGCATCATCTGTCTTTCCAAGGACCTCAGCCGCTTTTTGAGTTAACGAAACCGAATAGGCATAGAAGGCAGATGCCACATAATCCGTGTCCGTTGCGCCAACATAACTATCAGGCTTGGAGTCCAGTCCCAGCCAATCGCCAAAGTGGAATCCCGTGTTCCACAGATACGGATTGTCACCCTGCACATGAATATACTCGATCCACTGCTTCATACTCTCATATTGTTCGGCCAATAATCTGGCATCCCCATACATCTCATAGATGGTCCAAGGACAGATAACTGCTGCATCCCCCCAAGCGGCGGAAGAATGACTGGTGTCTCCCCACCCTTCTGAGGTGGAACCTCTCAGATCTGGAACGAAGAATGGAATACCTCCATCTTCTCCCTGATCCGCTTCCAGATCCCGCAGCCATTTGGTGAAGAAGGGAGCCGTATTCATCAGGTAGGAGGACGTGCGGACAAACATCTGTGCATCCCCGGTCCATCCGAGCCGTTCATCCCTCTGTGGACAGTCTGTCGGCACATCAAGGAAATTCCCCTTTTGCCCCCACAATATATTGTGATGCAGTTGGTTTACCAGCGGACTGGAGCATGAGAACTGACCTGTTTGCTCCATATTCGAGTGCAGTACTATTCCGGTGAATTCATCCAGACGAACGTGTTCCGGAAAGCCAACCAGCTTCACATAGCGGAACCCTTGGAACGTAAAATGTGGTTCAAATGATTCCACGCCATCCCCCTTGCACGTGTAGCGAATACACTGCTTGGCGGCGCGAAGATTATCGGTGTAAAAGTTGCCTTCATGATCCAATATCTCAGCATGGTGCAGCTCAACCGTCTGACCCGCCTCACCTTGAATGCTGAATCTCACCCATCCCACCATATTCTGCCCCATGTCTACTACACGATCTCCCTGTGGGGTTGTTAACAAGGCGATTGGCTGTAGCTGTTCTACTTGGGTAACGGGTACGTTCTCCTGAGCAACGATGATATCTTTGGGATGATCCAGTACGTTCACGGGTGACCAATTCGTCTGAGATGAATCCGACCAGTCGGACTCCATTTGTGCATCATACGTCTCCCCCATATAGATGTCCGACATACGAATGGCACTAGGAGCAGCGGTCCAATCCCCATTGGATATAATACATTCCTCTGATCCATCTGCGTATTTCATATGCAGTTCCAGCAGCAATGCGGACGTTGAACCAAATATCTCCCGTTCTTTGTTCCAGCCAAGATATCCTCGGTACCAGCCATCTCCCAGATTAGCACCTAAAGTATTCTGTCCATCCTGAAGCAGGTGGGTAACATCATAGGTTTGATATTGTAATCGCTTACGATAAGAGGTCCAACCAGGTGTAAAATAATCTTCTCCTACTCTTGTGTTGTTCATATGCAACTCGTATAATCCAAGTGCTGTAACATATATGCGGGCAGAAGTAACAGGTTGTTTCACATTAAACTGCTTGCGCATACGCGAGCATGACGTATCTCCATCATCTGATGGTTTAGCTGTGATCCATTCTGCTTGCCACTTGTTATGACTATCCATAAGTCCCATCTCGAAATAAGCCGTTTCGGACCAGCCCGAATCATTTCCTGCATCATCCCATGCCTGAATCCGGTAATAGTATCGCGTTTGCGGGGAAGGCTGAAAATGGTTTAATTCCACATGTATGGATTGATCCGTGCTTATCTTGCCAGAATCCCATGCAATCTCATCAAAATCTTCTGACAGGGATAGCTGGATCTGGTATGCGGATTGCATGCAGTTCCGACGATCAGACTGTAACTGCCAGCTTAATCTCGGTGATTTGACATCAAGGCCTATCGGGTTGATTCTATACTCACAGCGAAGGTGACTAACGTTGAACATTAGCAGATCGTCCTTTCCATCTTGGCTTCCCATTCGGGGTTACGATATAATTATATCGATCCTGTTGCCCTAAATACCCGGTAATCAGGACTATTTCATCCGGTGATTCAGCCATCTGTGCGAGGAGGTTGCTTGTGAATTCATCTGTACAACTCATGAAAAGTGAATACTTTCTGCATAATCATTTGCAACTTTTTGTCAATCGTTGCTCTGAAGATTTTGTGCTTCCTTTTCACGCACATGATTTTATTGAATATAGCTACGTTGCCGAAGGAAAGGGCTTTCATCATATCGGTGAAGATGTCATTCCGGTGACAAAGGGGATGCTGTTTGTCATTCCTGTCGGCGTTCCTCATGTCTTTCGTCCTGTCAGCACCAACGTAACCGAGCATCCGTTAATTATATATAATTGCTTATTTAATGCTGAATTGATCCACACGCTGACAGCAATCATTCAGGAAAAAGAAATCATTCAACATCTGATGGATCTGGAACAAAATCAGGTTCCTTATATATCCGTTGTGGATCACAACGACCGGATTGAAGAACTAATGGTGAAGCTGTACCGTGAATCCTCCGTTCCGGGAATCGGTTCGTCTACCATGTTATACACCTTGGTAAGCCAGTTGGTATTGATGACCTACAGACAACTTTATCAAAAGGATCATGATGAAGAGCATCATTCCACCGGTTTTGATTACATCCTTCACTATATCAAGGAACACGTGAGCAACCGTATTCGAATGTCTGATCTGGTACGTGTATCGGGCTGGAGCGAGAAGCAAATTGGGCGAATGTTTCTGCGACATACCGGACAGAACTTTAGCGGCCACCTGCAACACCTCCGTATACAAAAAAGCTGTGAACTGCTTAAGAGTTCACAGCACAAAGTCAGCCTGATTGCAGAGCTGGTTGGATATCGGGATATGGATTCATTCTATGCTGCATTCAAAAAAATAACAGGCGAAACACCTCTCGCCTATCGCAAAAAATCCAGAGCACAGCACTCTGGACAATAAGATTTACTTTCAGACACCAACAACCTGTAACACTTCATCTATGTATGCCTTGGCCTCTTTCCATGAAGACATCAACGGAAAGTTGTATCGCTCACGCTCCTGTATATTCCATGGATGTGGGATACAGATGACCTTTTTGCCGTCCTCATGCGCGGGAATCAGGTTATGTGCTCCATCATCAATGAGCAAATCAAAAGCGAGCAGGTTTTTTCTTTTGCATGTAATAAACTGTTCTGCGGTTATAAAAGGCATATGCTGCTGAAGCCAGTTCCACTTCTCAACGACTGTTCTTGGTTCTGCTGCCGTCACAACAATAACATCATAAGCATCGTTCAGCTTTCGCATCTCATCTACAACATACTCGTCGTACAATTCCAATTCCTCGAACAGACCCGGCCGACCATAAAATACATCATGCGTGCTCTCTGGATGACGCAAATGGGATGTATCCCAATGAATCATATCCTCATAGCGCAACGGATGGGTCGGGAAGTTGAGGTTGTTGTGATATATAGCCCGCTTGACCAGATGACATATCGTGTCATCCATATCTACAGCAATAATAGGCTTCTTCATGGTTATCCCTCCCCCAATACGAACACAGTATACCATCCAGAATGTTATGTAGTCATCTTTTTTACCTTGAAATGCCAATAGCGTTGATGAGAATTCTACCTGATCATATTAAAAAGGCGCCCCGGCGCCGTAATACCAGCTACGCCCGGAGTGCCTATATAGATTAATCTATTCCAAGTTCTCACCATTCGAGGCAATGACTTTTTGGTACCAGCCAAAGCTCTTTTTCTTATAACGATTCAATGTGCCTTGTCCGTTGTCATCCTGATCCACGTAGATCACGCCATAACGTTTGGACATTTCCGAAGTGGATGCACTGATGATATCAATCGCTCCCCAGTTGGTATATCCCATCAGGTCCACTCCGTCCATAACGGCTTCTTTCATTTGTGTAATATGTTTTCTCAGATAATCAATCCGGTAATCATCGTTGATGGAACCGTCTGCTTCAACGGTATCTTTGGCACCAAGGCCGTTCTCTACCACAAACAATGGCAGTTGATAACGGTCATACAGCTCTTTCAGTGCAACGCGTAGGCCGATCGGATCAAGCTGCCAGCCCCACTCTGTACGCTCCAGATTCGGGTTCTTGATCGTACTGTACAGGTTACCTCCAGTTACTCCATATTCCTCCGGGTTCACTGCGGACACCAAGGATGTGTAATAACTGAATGAGATGAAATCAACCGTGTGCTCACGCAGGATCTGCTCATCTCCTGGTTCCATGGCAATGGTAATCCCGTTCTCTGACCAGTACCGAGCCATAAACGTTGGATAACTACCACGAACTTGTACATCTGTATGCAACAGGTTCAGCTGATTATCGATCTGTGCTTGCAGCACATCCTCTGGCTTCGACGTCGCCGGGTAGTGAATCATACGCGCAAGCATACATCCGATCTGGAAGTTCGGGTTAATCTGACGTGCTCTCTCTGTCACCAGGCTGCTGGCTACAAATTGATGATGAAGTGCCTGATAAGAAGCCTGCATCGTGTTCTCAACTCGGTCTTCAATAATACCGCCGCCTGTGAACGGTTCAATAATGGTTGTGTTAATCTCATTAAACGTCAACCAGTATTTAACCTTGTCCTTGTATCGGGTCATCACCGTTTCCGCATATCTCACAAAATGTCCAATCACTTCGCGACCAGCCCAGCCGTTATATTTCAGGACAAGTGCCATAGGCATCTCATAATGCGAGAGGGTTACAAGTGGTTCGATATCGTATTTACGGAGTTCATCGAACACTTCGTCATAGAAGCGCAGTCCCTCTTCATTCGGCTCGGCATCATAACCATTCGGAAAAATACGCGGCCAGTTAATGGACAGACGGAATGTCTTGAAGCCTAGCTCAGCGAACAGCGCAATATCCTCTTTGAAACGGTGGTAAAAATCAATCCCGTAACGCTTCGGATAACCTTCTGCACTGTGATGTGCCATTGCTTTCTCAACCGTTGCACTGGTAACATGCATCAGTTCTCTAAGGTTGGTGTAGTCCTTTTTCTCAAAATAAGGAACCATGTCGGCTGTCGACCATCCTTTGCCACCAGCATCGAATCCACCTTCAGCCTGGTTGGCGGCAATAGCGCCGCCCCATAGAAAACCTTTCGGAAACCCTTGTCGATTAATCATTCGTATCTCTCCTTCTTTTGTTGATATTGTTAGTCCTAAGACGGACAGTTTAGATCTCAGCTTTCAAGACGTCTTCACCCATCGTGATTTCGCCCAATTTCACAGGTAGAACCTGCTTGTAATCAGCCGTATTGGTAACAACCATAGCGGTTGTAATATCGTATTCTTTTGCAATCTCGGCCAGTTCAAACGTGAGTAATTTGTCTCCAGCCTGTACACGTGCTCCTGTAGCAACATGTGCATCAAAATACTGTCCACGCAGCTTCACCGTGTTAATTCCAACATGAATCAACAATTCCATTCCGTTATCACTGCGGACAACGATTGCATGTTTTGTTTTGAACACATTCATGATGGTACCTGTCACTGGAGAAACCAATTCACCCACCGTTGGAACAAATGCCACACCTTTACCCATCAATTCATCACCAAATGTTGGATCATTGACTTCTTTGAGCGGGATGGATTTACCTGTCATCGGTGCAACAGCTACTGCATCACTCGTTGGTGTTGGATCGCCCATGTCGTCCACATTTACGGTTGTAGCATCGTTGGAAACAACTTTCGCTGCTGCTGTAGAAGCACCCGGTGAGAATTGAGCCAACGCCTCTGCGTCTCCTTCTTCTTCCTTGATACCAAATATCGTAGACATGATCGCACCCACGATAAAGGCCAAAATCATACCCCCAAAGGAATACCAGAAGGTCTGTCCGATCAGGGAAGGAAGTCCTGGGAGACCACCATTACCCGCAAGAACGTAAGCTTTCGCGCCAAAAGCAAGGGCGAATCCGCCACCCACTGCACTACCAATCATGGCTGCGGCAAATGGTTTTTTGTATTTCATATTTACGCCGTACATAGCTGGCTCCGTTACACCCATGAGTGCGGTAAAGCTCGTGGACAATGCCACCGTTTTGAGTTTTTTATCTTTTGCCCGGAAGAATACGCCGAGTGTTGCACCAGCCTGACCCATATTGGAGATAAAGGTCAATGGCAAGAATTTATCAAAGCCCAGTGTAGCGATATTACTCAGGATGATCGGCACAAGTGCATAGTGCATTCCTGTCATAATAATGAGCGCCATCGCGCCGCCAAGAACAATACCTGCAATCAATCCGCCTTCATTCAGCAGCCAGTTGATGCCGCCAGACAATCCGCTACCTACAAATGTACCCAATGGACCGATCGCAATCAGCGTTACCGGAACCATAACAAGTAAGGTAATCAACGGCACAAGCAATAGTTTGAGTGCAGCAGGGATAACACGGTCAACCCATTTCTCAACATAGGACATCAACCATACTGCAAGAAGAATCGGGATAACCGATGAAGCATAACTTACTGCTGTAACCGGGATTCCCAAGAATCCAACCGATTCACCGCTTGATAACAATGCTGTCATGTCTGGATACATGAGTGCCGTACCTAGTGCAATCGCAACAAACGGGTTACTGCCGAATTTACGAGCAGCGCTGACTGCAATCAGTAAAGGCAGGTAGTGGAATACGCCGTCACCAATGGCTGAAAGAATACGATACGTATCCGTTCCGGCAGACATCCAACCTACGGACACGAATAGTGCAAGTAATCCTTTGAGCATACCTGCCGCAGTAATCGCTGGAAGCATTGGAGCAAAGACACCTGCGATTGTTTCAAAAATTTTCAGCACGACATTTTGTTTTTTATCCGACTTTGGCTCTTTCTTTTCTGTAGTTTGCTGGATTGCTGGATTTTCCCTCACCATGGCATCGAATACTTTTGCCACATCATTACCGATAATGACCTGGAATTGATCGCCGGAAATATTCGTTCCCATGACCTTATCCAGTTTCTTGAGTGAGCCGTTATCAACTTTCTCGTTGTCTTTTAGATCAAAGCGCAAACGTGTGACGCAGTGATAAACTGAGTTAATATTGTTTGTTCCCCCAACGGCTTTAATGATTTCCTGCGCCGTATCCTGATGTTTCATGATGTTTTCCTCCTCATTTTTCCAATAAAAAATACCCGAACGAATCTAGCGCATATGGATGGCGCCATCTCATTCGGGTATTGCCTGATTGAACAGTAACAAGCCCATAGGATATCCAGTTGTAATTTGATTCTATTGCGTGGACTTTTCGTCCCGCTTGGTTTTCATCAAACGTTCCAGATGGAGCGTTAGATATAACTGCTCAGAGTGAGTCATGTCATACTGATAGTTCTTATGGATAAAAGTCTCGATCTTGCCAATACATTTGAATGTCTCCGGATAGTTTTTCCGAACCACTTCATATAAATACTCCTCAGCATCATCATGTGAAGAATGTGTAATGACACGCTGACAGAAATATTTCAAATGGGTGATGAAGCGGAAATAATTGACGCTATCTTCATCCAATTCGACGTTGAAGTGATATTTGATGATATTCATGATCTCCTGCAACAGCTGCATCAGATGGGTGACATCGTTCATGGAATCATTGACTTCCGCATTGATGAAATGTAAGGCAATATTACAGATTTCATCTTTGGGAAACTCAATATCCAGTCTTTCCTTCAGCAAGGTCAGTGCTTCTCTGGCCACATCATACTCCGCCTTATAGAAGTGCTGAACTTCCCAAGAAAGTGGATTTCGAGTAATCATTCCTTTTTCCAAGCGCTGAACAGCAAAGTGAATGTGATCAGATAGCGAGACATAGATCCCGTCACTGATGGTTTTGTTCAATTGCGTTCGTGCCAGTGTCACAATATCATCTGTTGCCTGCAGAATCTCAATCGGCACTTCAGCTACGATGGATTTGAATTTCTCATAAATCGATGCATCCTGAAGACGAAATACCTTCTCAATCCGCTCTTCATCAATCTCATCGCCTGCTTTGAACTTAAATCCGATACCCCGGCCGAGGATCAGTAGTTCCTGATTTTTGTCATCCACGGTACTGACAATATTGTTATTAAATATCTGTTTAATAATCATTATGGACCCACCTGGTTTTTTTTGAGGAATAAAAAAGGGCAAAACCAAAACAGAAATAATAAAATCATTTCCATAGTGGTTTTGCCCGCATTACCGGTAACAAGCCTCGGATATAATTTATCATAACCTGAAAACGGTGTCAACCCAAAAATCCTACTATTGCTATTCCACTTCATTCCCTTACATGAGTCTTTTCCCTAAGCTTCCACGTTTAAGGGTGCATATGCTTTAGTATTAACATTTTGGAGCAGATTCAAACGAAATCAACCAATAAGCATCACTTGATCACTTGCTTCGAACAAAAAAGACCCTTCTCTCGAAGGGCCCACCGTATTATTGCTGGAACGTAACATTAATCTGTACAATCTCCGAACGACTACTAGTACGAATTGGAGGTCCCCAGAATCCAAATCCTGACGTTACGATGGAGTGCATAGAGCCCTTTTGCAGATAACCCCAATCATTCTCGTAGATCGCTTGTGTAATGAACTGAGCCGGTGCAATCTGACCACGATGGGTGTGACCAGATACGACCAGATCTACATTATTCTGCTCCGCAATATCCAGATCATACGGCTGATGATCCATCATAAGTACCGGTTGGGTCAAATCAGTGCCTTGCATTAAAGTAGCGACTTCTGCCCGATCCTTCTCTGTTCGGTCTTTCCGTCCAATTAGGGTGATCTTGTCATCCAGGACAATTTTGTCATCGTACAGAACTTGCATGTTGCTCTTCTCCAGCGCAGCAATCAGATCTTCAATCGGACCATCGAACTTATCGTGATTCCCGAGTGAAGCATAGACGCCGTATGGGGCCTGAATATCACTGATAATATCGGCAATTCCGCTATTGCGGTACATATCCAGATTGTCATCAATAATATCTCCAGGATACAGCACCAGATCCGGCTTCAGTGCATTAATTTCCTCCACCATGCGTTTGGCATGTGCAGGGCCAGATAGAAGTCCAAAGTGCATATCGGCAGCCATGACAATGTTGAGCTTGTCTACACCTTCTACTTTTTTATCAATCTGGATATTATACGTTCTCACTACAGGGCTGTAAGCGTTGAAAATTCCGTAACCCAATGTGGACACTAACAGCACCAGCGTAACAACTCCCGCCCATTTCTGTGTGTGATGTCTTGGAATACGGGTTAATCTCAGCAACCACATCGTGAGGTGGACGACGGGCAGGATCAACAATAACAACGAGAAGATTGCCAGCCAGTAAGAACCGATGATACCGAGGAACGAAATGCTTCCAAATACCCGTGCCAAAATGAAGGAAACGGCAAGGAATACAAGCGCTATAATATAAAACCATCGAAATCTGGCGGACACAACTGGTTTCATCCAACTCCAACCGCTCCAACCTATGTAGAACACTAATAAACCGTATACGACCAAAAACAATATACCTGCTAATACAAACATGCCCGGTCTAACCTCCACGTCAATAAGTTGTATTCTGAATTTTCATCACGGACACAGGTCCGTCTGAACAAGTATAACGTAGTTGATGAGTCAGATCATCTGTTTGGCAAACCCAGATTCGTACATTTTATTACAATTTGATGATATTCAAATTCGAACCATTAACGAGAAAAAGCATTCCCACAGCTGCCCTGAATAGCTAAATTCAAGGACAACTGCAGGAATGCTATATTTTCGAAATTAAAATTACTCGTTAGTGTCCATCCATTGGAAGTGGAATGAACCTTCTTTGTCCACACGTTTGAATGTGTGGGCACCGAAGTAGTCACGTTGAGCTTGCAGCAAGTTTGCTGGCAAACGCTCTGTACGGTAGCTGTCGTAGTAAGACAGTGCGCTGGAGAAACCAGGTACTGGAATACCTTGTTTTACAGCAGCCGCTATAACTTCACGCCATGCGCCTTGATAAGATTCAACGATGTTTTGGAAGTAAGGATCCAAGAGCAGGTTTTTGAGTTCTGCATCTTTGTCATATGCTTCTTTAATGTTTTGCAAGAACTGCGAACGGATGATGCAGCCACCACGGAAGATCATGGCAATGTTACCGTATTTCAGATCCCAGCCGTATTCATCGGAAGCTGCACGCATTTGTGCAAATCCTTGTGCATAGGATACGATTTTACTTGCAAACAATGCTTTGCGCACGTTCTCGATGAACGCTTTTTTGTCGCCAGAGAATGCTTCAGTTGCTGGTCCATTCAGGATTTTGCTAGCTGCTACACGCTCGTCCTTCATCGCAGAGAGGAAACGGGAGAATACGGATTCCGTAATCATGGACAATGGAACGCCGAGATCCAGCGCACTTTGGCTTGTCCATTTACCTGTTCCTTTTTGTCCAGCCGCGTCCAGAATAACGTCAACCATTGGTTTGCCTGTTTCTGGATCGTATTTGGAGAAGATATCTGCCGTGATTTCGATCAGGTAGCTGTCCAGCTCCCCTTGATTCCACTCGGTGAAGATCTCATGCAACTCTTCAACGGAAACGTTCAATACGGATTTGAGCAAGTGATAAGCTTCACCAATCAACTGCATATCTCCGTACTCGATACCGTTATGCACCATTTTCACATAATGTCCGGCACCGTCTGGTCCGATATATGTGCTGCAAGCGTCATCGCCAACTTTGGCAGAGATCGCTGTAAGGATCGGTTCTACCAACTGATAAGCACTTTCCTGACCGCCTGGCATGATTGCCGGGCCTTTCAGTGCGCCTTCTTCACCACCGGATACACCTGCTCCGATGAAGCGGAAACCTTTTTCTTCCAGTTCTTTACTGCGACGTTGTGTGTCAGGGAAGTAAGCATTACCTCCATCGATAATAATGTCGCCTTGATCCAGATGAGGAAGCAGTTGCTCGATCGTTGCATCTGTTGCTTTACCTGCTTGCACCATGATCAGAATTTTACGCGGAGACTCCAGGGATTCCACGAATTCTTCAATAGTGAACGCACCTGTCAGGTTTTTACCTTCTGCTTCTTTCAGAAGATCGTTCGTTTTCTCCGGGGAACGGTTAAATACCGATACCGAGAAACCTTTGCTTTCAATATTCAAAGCCAGGTTTTTACCCATTACTGCCAATCCAATAACACCAATCTGTTGTTTACTCATTATGTCCTCCCAATGCTCCATGATTTATATAGTTTTATTGTAAGTTGAAACGAATATATATTCAGTGATTATTGTACTGTTTTTTTCCAGTCCGCTGCAAATTTGTCCATACCTTGATCTGTCAGTGGGTGTTTGGAGATTTGTTCAATGACGGAGAATGGAACAGTAGCGATATGCGCTCCCGCCATTGCTACACGTGTAACGTGATCGGGATGTCTTACAGAAGCCGCAATAATCTGTGCATCCAGGTTATGTGTACGGAACAATTCAGCAATTTTGGTAACCAATTGTACGCCATCCTCGGAGATATCATCAAGACGTCCCAGGAATGGGGATACATATGTCGCACCAGCACGAGCAGCCAGAAGCGCCTGGTTCACAGTGAAGATCAACGTTACGTTGGTTTTCACACCTTTTTTGGTCAAGTAACGGCAAGCTTCAAGTCCTGCAAGTGTCATTGGCAATTTGATCGTAATGTTTTTGTCGCTGTTGTTAATTTTGATCAATTCGTCTGCTTGCGCGATCATTTCTTCAGCAGTAAGGGCATCTGGTGTCACTTCCGCAGAAACGGACTCCACTTCAGGTACCAAACGCAAGATTTCTTCAATACGATCTTCGAATTTCACGCCCTCTTTGGCTACCAAAGATGGGTTTGTTGTTACGCCAGACAATACGCCGATTTTGTATGCTTTTTGGATATCTTCCACGTTAGCTGTATCGATAAAAAATTTCATGATTGAATTACCTCCAGATATATTTTTTATTTTGGTTTAGAGATTCGCATTAACCGCCAAGGGTATGCTATTTGTAACTACAGACTCCAGATCCGCCGGCTCATCAAACCACCAGTGGTGACCTTCTTCTTCAAGCATAACATCTGATTCAACCGGTCCATAGCTACCCGCAGGATACAGGTGAAGTGGCAACAGATTTTCCTGGAATGCATCCAGAATTGGCTGCACCCATGCCCATGACAATTCTACTTCATCCCAGTGGGCAAAGAAGGTTGGATCACCCAGCAAAGCATCACGAATCAGATTCTCGTAAGCTTCCGCAAGGTCACCTTTGTCCGGAGAAAGATCAATATGAACCGGTTTGAATTCACCTTTATTCTCAGGATCACTTGCATTCAGTTGCAATGTCATGCTCTGATCCGGACTCATCTCAATGACAAGCAGATTTGGCTTGGAACCCTTGTTTTTCAGCACATTAGTCTGTCCTGAAGGTTCTTTGAATTCAATCACGATACGTGTTGATTTCTCCTTCATTCTTTTACCCGTGCGAATGTAAAACGGAACACCACGCCAGAAGAAATCATCAATTTGCAATTTGGCAGCAATGAATGTGTCATTCATCGTATTCTCGGCTACACCCGGTTCAGCAGTATACGCATTTACCGGTTTACCTTGAATGTTGCCTTCTGCATACTGTCCACGGATGATGTTTGCGCCCACAGTTTGTTTTTGTAACGGCTGGATCGATTCCATAATGTGTTTTTTCTTCAATCCAACTTTTTCGGAAGTACTGTTGTATGGAAGCTGGATCGCCATCATCATGAGCAATTGCAACATATGATTCTGGAACATGTCTCGCACTGCACCAACATGATCATAATAGGATGCACGTTCTTCGACACCTACAGTCTCATTCGCCGTAATTTGCACATTGGAGATGTAACGGTTGTTCCATAACGCCTTCATGATTGGGTTACTCTGATGCAACGTCTCCAGACGCTGTACCATCGGTTTGCCCAAATAGTGGTCAATCCGATAAATCTCTTCCTCCGTGAACGATTCGCTTAATTTGCGATTAAGGTCTCTCGCAGACTGTAGATCGTGACCAAATGGCTTCTCGATAACGAGGCGTTTCCATCCCTCTGTGGAACCCAGTCCACTTTCTTGAATGTTCTCGGCAATCGGTTCGAAAAATTCCGGACCAACCGAGAGATAAAACAAGCGATTGGACGGAATGCCAAGTTCAGCTTCTCTTTGTTCAACTAATCCCAACAGCTTTATATAATCTTCCTTATGGCTTATATTCAATACACTGTAGCGGAAAGCTTTCACAAATGACTTCACAACTTCAGGATCAGCTTGGCGTCTGGAAAATTCATTTAATGATTTTTCCACTTGTGCCTGAAAGAATTCATCAGACCAATCTCTACGCCCCAGACCAATCAATGAGAAGGTTTCAGGAAGCTTCTGCTCAAGATATAAGTTATATAAGGCAGGATATATTTTTCTTTTGGCTAAATCGCCAGTTGCACCAAATAAAACAATGGTAGTTGGTTCCATCTTACCGTTCTCCTTCCAAGTAACTCTGGTTTCTTTGTTGTAGTTACACTATAATACGTTTTATAGCCATACAAGTAATTAATATATTTCACAGGAGCTATAGACCACATCTATGACTACAAATTACGAACTATATAAAGTCTTTTATTGGGCCGCCAAAACGGGAAGTTTGACACAGGCTGCGAAAGCACTCTATATCACTCAACCCAGCGTCAGTCATGCCATTAAGCAATTGGAAGAGAGCTTTGGTCTTACCTTGTTTTATCGAAATTCCAAGGGTGTAGCGCTGACACAGGAAGGTGCCAGTCTATACTCCTATATTGAACAATCCCAGATTCTGATCTCACTTGCAGAAGAAAAAATGGCCGCACTGAAGAATCTCGACAATGGTGAATTGAGAATTGGTGGCAGTGACTCCCTGTTCAAGCATTACATGCTGGCGTATCTAGAGGAATTCCACACCTTGTACCCTAACATCAAGCTACATCTGAGTCATGGAACCACGCCGGAAGTGATTACCTTTCTGAAAGAAGGCAAGATTGATCTTGGTGTTGTGCGGATGCCCATTGTTGATCCACAGCTAGAAGTCAGGGAAAGTATTCAGTTGAAGGACTGTTTTGTAGCCGGGGAACGTTATGCTCAGTTGAAGGGGAAAGTCATGACACTTGAGATGCTTCTGGAGCATCAACTGATTCTCTTCTCCCGAAACAGCCGGGTTCGGATGGCTATAACCGAGTTGTTTAACAGCTATAATTACACGTTGAAACCTGAGATTGAGGTTGGTAGCGTTGATCTGTTAATTGAGTTTGCGCGTCGAGGACTGGGGATTTCCTATGTTACACGTGAATTTATATCCAAAGAGCTGGAGGAAGGTTCTCTCTTCGAAATTCAGCTTGATGTCCCGCTCCCCCCTTCCCATGTGGGGATTATGACCAAACGCAATATGCCGATTTCTCTGGCTGCCAACCGGTTTATGGATCTCATTTTCAAATCCTGAGTGGTCACAATGTCAAAAGGTACAACAAAGAGCCCCACCGTCCAGTTATGGAGGATGAGGCTCTTTGGCCTGCATAATGTTTGTGTTTATCTAACGATTAAAGACTCACCAGATAGGACGCATCCAATATAAGGGCAACCTTACCATTACCGAGGATCGTTGCTCCAGATAGATGGTTCATCGCTCCCAGATACGTACCAAGTGTCTTAATAACGACTTCCTGATTTCCTATAATCTCATCTACTGCGTAAGCTGCAATTTTATCAACGGAACGCACGATCACCAGTGGAATGGTCTTGGATTTGCGGTCTGTTCGTGGATAGTTGAGCCTGTCACACAGTCGGTGAAAAGGTACAATTCGTCCATGATTCAGGATCGCTTGTTGCCCCTGGATCATCTGAATATCTTCAGGTGAAATTCGAACAATCTCAGCAACATTATACATCGGCAAGATCAGCACACGACCCGATACTTTGACTAACAGACCTTTAATAATCGCCAGTGTGAGCGGTAGACGAATCGTAAACGTGGTACCCACACCAACCTCCGTATCAATATCAATGATGCCGTTGAGTCGCCCGATCTGACTACGCACGATGTCCATTCCAACACCGCGTCCTGATACTTCACTGACAGAAGAGGCCGTCGAGAAGCCAGGTTCAAATATGAGGTGGACAGCTTCCTGTGTTGTTAGGCGTGCAGCCTGTTCCTCACTAATGATGCCCTTGCCCAAGGCGGAAGCTTTAATCTTCTCACCATCGATACCTTTGCCATCATCCGAATAACGAATGACAACATGATTTTCTTCATGAAACGAAGTTAATGTAATACGTCCTTTGGACGGCTTACCGTTCTCCGCCCGAATCTCTGCACTTTCAATGCCATGATCTGCACTGTTGCGGATGAGATGGATCAGCGGGTCACTCAGTTCTTCAATAATCATCCGGTCAAGCTCAGTCTCTCCACCTTGAATAACCAGTTCCAGATCCTTACCCAGCTTCTGTGATAGGTCACGAACCAATCTCGGGAAGCGACTGAATAGTTGATCAATGGGTAACATCCGTGTCTTCATTACACCTTCTTGGAGTTCCTTGATTACCCTGCCCATATGATCGGATACACCACTAATACTCCGGATGAGTGGTGAAGACTCCTTACGCGCACCCGATCCACTCAGATCTGCAAGGGATGTCTGATCAATTAACAGTTCACCGACCAAATTCATCAAATGGTCCAGACGTTCAACACTCACACGAACTGTAGGTTGAGCAGCTTTCACTTTCTCATCCGGCCCAGTTGTATTTACGGTAGGAAAGCTTTGTTTCGTTTGCTCTGTTTCAGAGATTAATTCAAGTGGTGCAGACGTCGCTGCAACCTCATTGGATTCCAGCAGATATGGATTAATCTCCAGCATATGAATATCCGAGTCTGAAGACAGCTCTGCCTTAAGCTGCTGTTGGTCATTCGACGTTGCTACGATGATGATGAACTGACCATAATGATCATCTTCATTCTGCGCGCCCGGTTGACTCTCCATGAGCGAAGTAGCGACAACCGTACCACAGATGTCCTCAATGCGTTGTCGTAAAATATGATATCTGGCCGCTTTCATCATGCACTTCTGCTCCAGCACAACATGAATGGACAATAACTGCTTCCCTGACACAATAGCTACCTGTGCCATAATCGATTCTGCTGGTTGCAATTGAGGTATTATAAGTTTTCCGACTACTGCCGGAGTCTGAATTAAATCCTTTATTTCTCTTACTACTGCTCGAAAATCTGCATAGGCTTCCCCACGAATGTACTGATCCCGAAGTACCTTCATGGCGTCCAAAGAGCGGAACAATGTATCAATTAGCTCCGAAGTCATCTCTGGCTTTCTCTCCCGGACCCATTCTAGAGCATACTCCACTTCATGCGTGAGGTCGCTTAATTCACGGAAATCCATAGTGGATGCCGATCCCTTGATGGTATGAGCTGCCCGAAACAGCGTCTGAACCAGTTCTACAGAAGGCGAAAGCTCCAATGCCAGCAAAGACTGATCCATACGTTCCAGTTGATCATTCAGTTCTTCGATAAAGATGTCACGGTAGGCAGACAAATCCATCATTCATATATACCTCCCTAACCGCCCAATATTTCGTCCAGTTTCAAAATGCCCACAAGCTTGTCTTCCTGTTGACCCACACCATGGAATAAACCTTCACGGTTACGACCATATCCGCCGGTTGGCGGATGAATTTCGGAATATGTGGTTACCTTGTTCACCCGATCCACGATCAAGCCAATATATTCTTCCTGATGTCGAACTACGATAATACGCGTTGCTCTGGTGTCCGGTTCATCCGGCATACCCAGCAGGTTCCGCAGACTCATCACACATACAACCTTGCCACGCAGATTAACTACCCCTTTGATCTCTGGGCGGCTAAATGGAATATCTGTAATGCTAAGCATTTTAATAATTTCGTGAATTTCTTCGATTCGAATGGCGCAAGTCTCTGCACCTACAGACAGTTCAATATATTGTTCCTTCTGAAGTGAAGACATCGATTCACCCTCAATTCAATTTTATTAATTTGTTTTGAAGGCAGCTGCCGAATTCGCCAGTTCTTCCGCCAGACGTGCCAGAGATTGGCATGTTGCCGCTGTCTCTTCAGACGCTGCAGCGGATTCCTCACTGGAAGCCGAGATGGATTCAACAGAGCTCATCACCTCTGCGGCTTGGGCTGCTTCTTCTTCACATGCAGCAGCAATTTCGTTTACTTTCTGTGAGGAGTTATTGACCATATCAATGATCTGATCAAACGCCTGTCCAGTCATGGAAGACTGCTCAACACTGGCTACTACAGCCTGTACACTTTGTCTCGTATTTTCCTGCATTGCTTTGATGATGGCTGTAATTTCTTTGGTCGCCTCGCCACTTCGTTCGGCAAGCTTCCGGACTTCATCTGCTACTACGGCGAATCCTCGTCCTTGTTCTCCGGCACGTGCCGCTTCAATTGCAGCATTCAGCGCTAGCAGATTGGTCTGCTCAGCAATATCGTCAATCACTTCAATGATGTCACCGATTTTACGAGAATCATCTTCAAGTTTAGTCATTTTTGTATTAACAGCTTGCATACCTTCCAATGAAGTCTGTACAACAAGTCCACCTTCACGAGCAGTCTTCACCGTATCGTTGGACAGTTCAGCCGCTTCTTCCGCACTTGCAGCGACGGAGTTAATGGCAAGTGAAAGCTCCTTGAACAATTCGGAGATATTTCCCGCCTCACTGGATTGGCTTGTGCTGGTGCTCGCAATTTCCTGTGTGCTGGCTGAGATCTGTTCCGAAGAAGCAGCAACACTTTGGGAGTTCATCACGATATTGTTAATTAACTCTTTCAGATTATCGACCATCCGATTCAGTGCCGCGGCTAGTTGACCCACTTCATCTTTGCTGGAGATGTCTGACTTAAGTGTCAGATTTCCGTTGGCAACTTCTGTAGCTAGACCCAGCATGGCCATGAGTGGCTTCGAAATGGAGCGAGAGATGATATATCCAATGAGAATACTGAAGAGTACGGACAGAACCACAAGAATTATCGTTACTTTAAATGCTTGTGAATAGGCAGCCTGAGATTGTATATTCGCCTGTTCAGCCATACTTTCATTAAGGTCGATCAAATTGGTAAGGAGTTCTACAATCCTGTCTCCTTGTGGTTTAAGCTCAGATTTAAGGAAGGTATTAAAGGCACTTTGATCATCTGCGACAGCCAGATTAGTTGCTCGTTCAAACATTGTTAAATATCCTGGATATTCCGCATCAAAATTACGGAGTAACTCTATTTCTTCAGGGGTTGTTGCAAGCGGACGATAGATGGTCAGGCGATCATTCACACTCTGACGGATCGAAGCGATGTTCTCCGTGATCCGAGTTTTTTCGGTTTCAACGGTTTCGAAGCTCAAATCACGCACGTTCACACGCATTCTTTGATAATCAATCTGAGCAGATGATAATTCTTTGACAGAGATTAGATTGTTGTTATACATCTCTTGCATTCGTTCATTCGTACTTCTCAATGTTACTACAGAGTAGACGCCAAGCGCCGCAAGGATTATCGACACAACTAAAAACGCTGAGATAATCTTTGTTGCTGTTTTCAAATTTCCAAACCACTTCATGTAATCTCCTCCTAGGCATCGTAGTGTCCAGTTATGTATATAACGCTTGGTAAACCCTTCTCTTGGTCGCGCTCCAGACAACTTACGATCTATTTCGACATAAATATATTAAAACTGAATAGGAGATTTTTATTTCTATAAATTTGCACTATTATGAATTTTTATTTCAGATATAAAGAATCTTCTTTTTAATATAAATTATACTTTTTACCTATTAAATTGTTTTTTTCATTTACATATATACGTATAATCAACATTCTGCATTGACTTACACATACATCTCCATACAAAATTTCATGTGACATGATCTTCTTTTATTTATACAAGAAGTTATATAGTTCTTACGTCTAACAAATATCATTTTCCACACAAAAAATTATGTATTTTTTCTGTACACACTCAACATTTCAAGACCTAAGTCTAATAAATGATTACTTATACTGAGTCCATTTTCCCATAAAAAAAACCAAACCCGAATCAACAAAGTTTGGTTCTGAAGCGAAAAAACACACTTTAAATTAACATAAAACCCGTTTAAAACTAATTATTTATGTGTTATATAGCTGCTCCAGTTCCATTAGGCGGTCCTTAATCCTGTGCGGAATAATTCCAAACAGATTATCCCACGTCATGAACATCTCCGGTTTTAGTAAATATTCTTCGAACTCCATGGTAGGTACAAACGCTTTGGCCTGGAGATAACGCTCTACCTGATCATCGATCTGTTCATTTGTTTCAAAATAATCTTGAAACAACTCATTCACAAGTAGCCCATCACATCCAGCTTCGGCACCTGCTGCACTATACAGGTTTGGCAATAACTCAAATACAACCGGAAGTGGTGAGAAAGCATGTTTGCCAGGCTGTGAGTACAGACATACATGATGTCCAACCACATTGACCCGTTCCTTCAATAATCCGCGTAGCACCTTCCCATGAAAGCTGGCTTCACAGTCTACTACCTCTCCGTCATGACCCACATAAACCCATACATGCTCCATTTCATACAGATGTCCAATCTCATAATCCCACCAGATTGCATATTCAATTACATATTGTACTACCTCGGTCGGAAACTTAATGTCCCTTCTGAACGATGGTGAAGGCCCAGATTGATGCAACACAGAAATGCCAACAAAATCAGGATAAAAGGGTTCGGCTCTGTCAAACATCAAAATAGGTGCATAACTCATTGCAGTTTCAAGCGTATCCATTTCTGACATGTTCATTTATGAGTCCTCCGTTTTTGTTGGATGTTCATACTATACTAACAGAGAACGTAACACACTGACTCAGGCATTATGAATTTTCTCTAATATAATACCAACCCCCTCCGTGACTTCTTACGATTATTACATCGACACATAAAAAAAACCTGCAACTGTTATTCTCCAGTTACAGGCTGTGTACTTTGATAATGAATAAGGAATCTTGACTTAAGATTTCAGCTTATTGGATGGTGACACGGACGTCTTGGAAGGTGAGGTCGATTGATCAGAAACCTGCGTATCACACCCTATTGGAGGGCCAAGAATCGCATCATTTTTAATGGAAGCAACAGCTCTCGTATATGCCTCTTCATCCAAACAGTACGCGCGGTGAGCCACCTCCGGCGGTGTAGCTGCCAAGAAATCCGCTCCAAACACAATATCAGGCGTTGGTTGATCAAAGATTGTTAAGACATATACATCATCTGTCTCAGCGACAAACCAGTGAAACCAGCCTTTCGGAAATACAACAACCTGACCTGGTTTCAGACGATATGTCAATCGTTCACGCGTAAACGGATTAAAGACTGACGCTGTAATTTCACCGGTGATGACCACAACCATCTCCGTGACATTGGTGTGCCAGTGTGGCTGCACAATGATTCCTTTGCTTAAGTACACGTTGAAGAACCCATTTGCAATGGTCGGCAGCTGTTCTCCAAACAACTGGGTTACATAGTTGCGTGAATCCCTCTGATAATTGACAACCGCATTGGAATCGGCTGCCAGCGGAACATTCGGGGCTTGTAAAATCGGATTCATCATACGATCATTTCTCCTCCTTGGGCATACATCTCATTGTTGTACTGTATGCCGGAGAATAGAAAGATAATACCGTTGACACATGTTATATATTGTTTTTAATCCTGAACTTTAGGTTTCTTAGAATCTTGTATAAACAAACTAGACTTTACCAGGGAATCTGCCTCCGGCTGCAATGCCTTGGGGAGATATGTGATCTATCTGGTTCATCTCATCATCCGTAAGCGAAACCTGTAGCGCCCCTAAGTTCTCGTGAACTCTTTCCAGGTTGCGAGTCCCCGGGATCGGAACGATATGTTCTCCCTTTCCAAGTAACCAGGCCAGAGCAAGTTGAGAGACCGTGCATCCTTTTTGCTTAGCCATCTCTTGGATCAATCCAACAACCTCCAGATTTTTCTGAAAGTTCTCACCTTGGAAACGCGGATAGTGACGACGATAATCATCTTCCGGGAGATCGTCTATAGAACGGATCTGACCTGTCAGGAAACCACGTCCCAATGGGCTGTATGGAACCAAGCCTATGTTCAATTCATGCAGGACAGGCATAATCTCATCCTCAAGCTCTCGACTCCATAATGAATATTCGGTCTGCAACGCTGTAATCGGATGAACAGCATGTGCACGCCGAATGATCTCTACTGGCGCTTCGGACAGACCAATATATCGAATCTTCCCCTGTTGAACCAGATCGGCAAGTGTGCCTACCGTCTCTTCAATAGGTGTATTCGGATCAGGACGATGTTGATAATACAGATCGATATAATCCATTCCCAAGTTGTAAAGACTCGCATCTACTGATTTTTTGATGTAGGCTGGATCTCCCTTGGGGCCCTGCGTGTGTGTTATACCAAATTTGGTGGCAACGATTGCCTTGGATCTTCGACCTTGAAGCGCGCGTCCAAGCAGTTTTTCATTCCCTCCAAATCGCTGTTTTTCATACTCTCCGTATAGATCCGCCGTATCAAACATGGTAACTCCTGCATCCAGCGCACCCTGAATGGTATGTACCGCTTCGTCATTATCCGGCATCATCATCACACCCAGGCCGAGCGCAGATATTCGTAATTTATCATTTCCCAGTGTTCTTGTTTTGAGCATGAGGCTCCCTCTTTTCATCTTGAAATAGAAACGTTAACTAGAAACGTATGAACTTGAGTTCATTCTATTTCACTCCCGAGACCCCAACCACACTCTGTTTATGCTAGTAAAGAAATTACCAGTTTGATTAACTTTCTATATGGCAACAGGAACGTAAATACAACAATGAATGCCTGATTGGCTGTTCAGATTATTCATGGAAAAGATATCGTATGCATGCACAACGCCATCTGCCCGATCCGTCGTTTCAAGCAGGACACAATTGACTTGTTTTAACTCAACTTGGTGCAGGTTCCAGATCGTTCGGAAGTCTACACTTTCGTCAATCAATTGTTTCACGATTCTGCTAAATTCGGGGTCACTCGGATACTTGTCATAATACGTACGGAATACGGCTACCGAGTGCCGCGCGAATTCATCCCAGTTGTGCATACGCTCCCTGAGCGCTGTATCCAGAAATAAAATCCGCATCATTAAACGCTCATTCACATTCATCGACGAGAAGTTGAAAAGGTTCGTATCTGCAGCTTCATTCCAGGCAAGTACCTCAGAACGTTCATTGGTAATAAAGGAAGGATGAGTCAACTGGCCAATAATACTATGCCACCCTGGCTCCAGTTGCGAATACGAAGCAAGGAATTCATGTTCCGTATTAGGGTCCCATAAGTCAAACAAATGACTCTTCTCTTCCAGGGTTAAACGGAGCGCATCCGCTATACTCTGCATCACTTCTCGTGAAGCCGCCAACTCCCTACCCTGTTCGAGCCACGTGTAATACGTCGCACTGACACCAGCCAATACCGCTACTTCTTCCCGCCGTAGACCGGGTGTTCTTCGCTGTCCATAAGATCCTGACAATCCAACCTGTTCCGGTTGAATGCGGCTTCTCCGTGATTTCAAAAACTCACCCAGTTTTTTGTTACGGCTCATACTTGTATCCATAAACATCGTTCCTTTTTATAAAAGTATTCAAGCCTATTCGGCTCTATCCCAAAATGGTAGTCTCTGAATGACTTTGATATAATTCATCTATTATTAGTTCTGTAGAATACTTGGTTTACAAGTAGCTTAGCATCGATTGATGCAGAACGAAAGGAGCATAACATGATCCCCAATGTTGGAGATGTGTACTGCGTGTATGTCGAAAAATTACAACAATATACAGCCTGCCAGGTAACTGGACTGAACGAAACGGAGGGTAAAACTTCCAACACGCTTGCCTCGGTCCTTCAGTTGGATTGGACTGGTGATCAACTGCCTAATGAAATGCAGCTTCATCAGATGAAACCGTTGATCTGTAACTTCTATTTCTGGCATGATCGACTTGCCCATAGTTTCGTGAGTGCTAATGTTCCTTCACAGTATGTGCTTGCAGGCAATATCCCTCCTCTCTACACCGAGGAAACAAATACGTATGGCGGAGGCTGGCCGATCGGAGAAAGTCTCTATCTCCAGCGTGAATGGGAAGGTATCGATGCGATCCGAAGAGCGCAGTTCAAACAAGCTGCGGATGATGACAAAGAAGTGATGGTTGGCGATCGTGTAATGCGGCGCAGTACGAGTACACTCCGCGATTTCAGCCCTACATCTGCGGAAGATGTAGCCGAACTCGCAAAGCTACCTTGTCTGACACATATTGAAATGGATGGATGTACGGAATCAATCTTTCCATTTATAGAGGACAACCCGTTCATTAATGAACTTCATATCATACATCATGGTCAAACGATGCTCGATATCAGCAACAGTCACCTGACCAAACTTATTGTGGATGTCAGCGGGTTGAAGGAGTTAATTTTGAACACAAAGATGAAAAGTCTGAATTTCACAGGTGAGCTGTCTCCTGATCTGCGTATCGCGGCTTATGAAGACGGTAAATGCATCACTCTCAATGTTCCATCGGACCTGCCGCAGGTTACGGGTATCTCACGACTTGAAGCTCTGTATATCAGAGATATCACGGAACTCAATCTGGAGCCACTTGTGCAGTATTATCCTGAGCTTTCAGAGTTACGATTGTGGGGTAAACCCGGCAATGTATCCCATATAGAGTCGATTCAGCATTTGGCAAATTTGCAAACCTTCACTACATATGACCTGTTCGGCTTCAATGGTGAAGAATTCCCTGGTCCAGAGCAACTTCCAAAATTGGCTACGCTGTGGCTAACCAGCCTGCCTGCCGATGCAGCCAAATCGATCAAAACAAGATATAAAAAATTCGCTGCCGCCGGACTTGATATGGACATCACCAAAGCACGCAAACCGGAATGGCTTGCGGAGAACCTGAACAATCCGTTTCGGGATTGGGATGGGCGGGACCACATCAAGGCAGCTCACGCAAAAAAAGCAGCTCAATTGTACAAGCAGTGTTTGAAGGAAATACGTCAGTTAAGTCAAGATTTTAACAATCAGGAAGCTATGCACAAACAACTCGTCTCCATGGTTGAGAACTACACACAGACCTTCAACAAGATGGATGCCAAGACCGGCTTTATTGAAACTGTTGAGCGGGAAGAGATTTATGTTGTTCTAACGGAGTTGCTGGATCAATTACAGGAGCATTTGGAACTGCGTCAAGATGATTTGGTTAAGGTTAATCACGAGGAATTATATGAGGTATTTGATCGTTTGAGGGATTTTTAGTTTACGCAAAAAGGGTCCTGTTATGAAAATGGCAAGACCTTTTTTTTGCATGAATAGAATTTCTTGCACTCTATTTTCAAAAAGACGACGTGACTCGGGCAGAACCTTGGGTCGCTCGATCCTATGATAAGCCACACAAATTCAAGTAATTCAGGATCGATGCGGTATCATCAATGGAGGTGCGCAGGGCGATGTAACCGTCAGGACGAATCAATACAAGTTCTTTACTTGCGACATCGTAAACTCGATAGGCATTCCCTGCAGTGTCTATTATGCCTTCCGCCCCCTCCACCTTAAATGGAAGGATATAATGCAAATGGAGTGCATCGTTGGTGAAGTTCTTCAGAGAAGGATCAATGTAGTTTGCAAAAGCCAAAAGCGTCCAGTGTGGGCCGCGCAAGAGGTCAAAGACACTTCCTGCAAACCCGACGCCTTGCAGTCCCGTAGCATTAGGAGCACGATCTCCAGGAAGTAAACGGGTAGCATTTGTTCGAGCAGACGGACGGGTAAGCGAACTTGAACGATAGGAAATGAGAAGCCCGCTCGTCAGATCGTCGGATATGGTGCTCAAGGATTGGGACAACCCTCCGCCTTCTGTCGCCGTTCCTATGACGCCTCCCATTTTCTTTGTGCTGTCTTTGAGCACGGCTTGAGCCACTGGGCGGCGCTCTTCATCGTACGTGTCAAGTAAGGCGGTGTCCGCTCCGCGTATGACAGCCGCCAGCTTCCAGCCGAGGTTGTATGCGTCCTGTATTCCCGTATTCATGCCTTGACCGCCGGCCGGCGAATGAACATGAGCCGCATCACCGGCAAGGAAAACCCGGTTGTTTCGGTAACATTCAACCATACGAACGTTGACCCGGTAGATGGACAACCAAGAAGCATCCGTAAGCCGAACACGTCCGGACCCGGCGCGACGGTCAAACATGGCTTGATACGCCTCTAGCGACGGCTGCTCTGGTTCATCGATGTCTGCCGGAATTGTAGCCTGCAGTTGCCAAATATCGGTTTTTGGCAGCGGCGTCACCCCGACCATCCCCTCCGAAGAAGTCCAGATATGGATATGGTCACGATCTAACCCTTCCAATCGTACATCGCCAAGATACCATCGCTCATGATCATGTGTTTCCCCAACCAGCGGTAAGTGAATAAATTTGCGGATATTGCTTTTGCCCCCGTCAGCGCCGACTACATAACGAGCACGAATTTGCTCTTCTCCTTGTGGTGTTTTCACGGTTATCGATACACCATCCACATCCTGAACAAGCCCTACAGCTTCCATGCCCAACTCAACTTGACCGCCAAATACTGCATATCGGTCGCGCAACGCTTTTTCCACATCAAATTGAGCAATCCAGACCGGATCACGATAGGGTGTCTCAAGTTCGGCGCTGGCTGCAACGGTAATACTCGGCTTGTCCACACTTCTGCCATCTGCGGTATAATAACGAACAGGCAAGTCCACAACACCTGTATCAACAATGTAGTGAACGGCTTCCAAATCATCGATGACTTCAAGCGAGCGAGGCTGGATTCCTTTGGCGCGAGATGCAACGTTATACACGGTGCTTCGTTCAATAATACGATGGTTGACGTTTCGACGGGCAAGGTCGCAGGCAAGTGTAAGCCCTGTGGGTCCGGCCCCGACGATAAGAACATCAACAACAGACGGTATGGTATTCATGGACAAAAACCTCCTTGAGCATTGATTTGATACGCTACATTTGTTACACTACACCGTACAGTATAGTTTGTAAAGCAGGACTCTAATCCATTTCTTAAATATACATATAAGGGGGGAAACGTAAGAATGGATCATACGGAAAACAAGAAAATCCGCAAAGGCTCTTCAGACAAACGAGCTAAAATAATTACGGCGGCACGAGAGCTGTTTCTTTCAGACGGGTTTGATCGTTCCAGCGTCGATGCGGTCGCAACTAAAGCGGGAGTTTCCAAACGGACAGTTTATGATTATTATGGCGACAAACAGAATCTACTACTTGCCGTTGTGGAAGAATCCAGTTCGGCGGTTCTGGTCATGATTGAGCAAGGGATATCAGACCACCTCTGGAAATTCGAAGATCTTGAGCAGGCGCTCATCTTATTTTGTGAGCAAATCGTAGCTTCTGCAAACGGTTCGGCAGATTACAAGGCTTTGATCCGTCTGGTTATGGTGGAAGCTGCCAACCTGCCAGACTCGTTTTTTGAAAGGCTCGATAACGCAACTGAAGAGGGGATTATCAGGAGGTTTACAGCGTTTGGACAAAACGGACTGCTCGATGTGATTGATCCTAAAATGGCTGCAAAGCACTTCGCTGCATTAACGTTTTTATTGGTATTCAATCAACCGGGAAAAATCGGGACATTAGATGAGGAACAAAATAAACATATCATCACTGAAGGCGTACGCGTCTTTCTTTGCGCTTATGCCCCACAACGTAAGTCTTAAAATCGCCATTGTAAATGCCTTGTCTTTTTCCGGATAAATTCAATAATCTAATCGATCTGCGACTTCATTATCAGTGGTAAACGCAAAAACGGAACGAAGCATGCTGATACCCTGCTTCGTTCCGCCCATCTTTGTATCTTCGTCCCATTTCGTTAGTGATCTTGCTCTAATCTAAAGCAGCCCTTCATTGAATGGAAAACACTTCTTTTTTCAATAATTCTTCTGGCTTCTGCCCTATCACATCACTGTGAAAATAATCGCGGATAACGCCATCTTGAAGATAGTTGGCGATCGACACCATAATCATCCCTTGATCCAGTGCCAGATAAGCTTTTGCAAGTTCTCCCGTTTCAACATTGACTGAGTCATAGAACCCATATTTGCCAAACATTTTGAAGTTCTTTAAAGCTTTAATGTTCTTTCGAACTGCTTCAGGGGCATAATCCAGAGCAAGGAATGTTGCGTGTGCTGTTACCGTTGCTCCATCTTTGTAACCTGAGGTACCTAACGGTGTTGCTGCAAACTCAGTGTAACCTGTCGGAGTGGCAGAAGGTGAGAAGCCCCATGCGGCATACCCTTTTTCTTTGGCATATTCGATTTGCAATTCGACATGACGCTGGTTGTTCAATCCCAAAGCTTGAGTACCCAGGTCTTTTTCCTTTATGACCATACCGGGCATAAGAGCTTCAAACATACTACCTCCCCAGCTTGGTACGAACTTTTTATCCTTGTATACATAACTTCCTTCAAACACATCCACTCCATCGTACTTAACGGATTTGCCTTGAGGAATCTGAGCTTGCCAATCCCATTCTTGAGGTAATGTGCGATACATCTTCCACCAATGATCTTGAGGAACGTCACCTTTCCCAATAGCAATATAGCTGCCTACACGTGGTTCCGTATAAAACATCCCATAATGGTGGTCCGTCAGCGCGCCTTTAGCCACATCATAACCGCCGCGGAATTGGCCGACTTCAGGATCATATAGCGGAGTATAATTCATATTTGTAACCAACTTGCTTGTTTCCCCATGAAGTTCTTCATAGGCTTGCCCAACAACAATTAAACCAGCGGATAACCAGCCATTATCGACTTGGGAAATAAATTGGCCCCAATCTTTCTTCACCGAACCGTCATCCGTGTTATACCAGTTATAAAATAGGCCGTTCCACTTTTCTAACTTCTCGAGGGAATTTATAGTTGTTTGCAGGCGATGTACAGCTTCTTTCTTTGAAATAATGCCCAATTGTTGCGCTGAAACGGTACTCATCATATACATTGCGATGTTTGTGGGCGAGGTACGTTTAGCTTCTTCTATCCCGTTTTCACTGTGTCGCACTTCATCGTAAGTCAAGCCCGTGTTCTGATCCGTATAGTCCTCAAAAAACGTGTAGGTCTTATATGCAACCGCTTTCAATTCTGCTCGAAATCCAATTAAATTGCTTGAGTCACCTGCTGAAGCCATAGGAGTTAAAGCTAGATTAGCTAACAGACAAAAAGTTAAAATGAAGCTGAATTGTTTTACTTTTTTCATGATTTTCTCCCTTCAAATGGATTCGAAACGTTTCGTGTATATGTTATCATAAATTTCCCATTTTCGTAAACAATAAAATAGAACGCTTACAAATACTGATTATTATGCGGTTTATTAATAAATGTAAATTCGAAACGTTTCATTAAAGGGACTACATTAAGGCAACTCACGTGGAATTATATGACGATTTGATCGTTTGAGGGTCTTTTAGAGATTCTAAATTGAAGAGGTAAAAAGCCTGACTCCATAGGAATCAGGCTTAACCCTTTCTCGTATCCATTCTGAACCGTTCTAATTTGCTACAACTGTTGTTCCGCAATACTCGCAGTCCGTTGATTGCTTAGGAAGCACTTTTGCCTTCGCCCCACACCCCGGGCAACTCACTGAAACAGGCCTTTGTGGCTCTTCAACTTTTTCATCGGCTTTCTCTTCAGTGTTTTCCTTATTTGAAAAATTGATCTCTGTATAGTTAATTGTATTATGACTACTGTAACTCACGGTGTTGCTATTGTAACTTGAATAAGTATGTGGATTTGCATTTTCGCGATCAAGAGAACCTCCATAGTCTCCCCCATAAAAATTTCGTTCAGGGCCACGCTTTTTCTTAACACGTTTTTTCCTAAGCAATTTAATACCAAAAAACAAAAATAAAAATTCAACGATAATAATTTCAACTACAAGAACTATATTCAATTGATCTAAGAAATTCTCTTCCATAAGTAATCGTATGGGTATAGCAATGGCATAAAACATAAAAAAGAGTCCAAATAACTTCCTTAACAACACGATTCCTCCCAGAAACAACACTCTATACCTAGCGGTATACACTACAGGTATCTGTAAAAGCTGTTAAAGTGTATTTATGTTAGCTACAACTACGAAATCCTCATTGTCGTTCCGCAATACTCACAATCCGCAGACAAAGCAGGATATACCTTTACCTTGGCTCCACACCCTGAACAATTCACGGATACAGATTCTTGAGGTTCATCTTTCTCTTCATATTTCTCATTATGCTGATCTTCGTAATATTGATTATCATTAGAATTGTGATGGTATTGATCAGTGTTAGAACGAGATTTAGGTCGACCACACATTTTAATGCCCGTAACAAGTACGATAACCCCAGGGATAAAAAGAATTATCGTACTGATAATGGCTGTTTCTGTTCCCTCGGATATTAATATTAAAGATAACAAGATCGTCAGAGACGAAAGGATAATGAATATAATTCCAAAAAATCTTTTCACCGCGTTTCCTCCTGCAATTTATGATTTGCTTGTCATGATCTGTTGATTGCGCTCTTTCAAACGGAACTTTAACTGGGATAGTTGCGAAGCAAAACGTTCACTATTTACCAATTCCCCTGCTTCGCACTGATTTGCAAGCTCACTGTTCATCAATTCAATGTCCAGCAAGATCTGGCGGTCATTTTTCTCAAGGGAATCCGGAGTGATTGGGTCACTATACTTTACAAGTTCAATTAATGACTGAACGGTTTTGCGCTCCTCTTCCACAGTTAGGACGGGTTGTTGCACCATGGTATGAAGCAACTGCTGTAAGGCTTTTTCGATTAATTGTAAGTTTGCGATTTTTGTATGTTCATCTATTTCATGACGGCGCGCACTCTGAATATAGATCATAATGATTCCGCACAAAATAATTGCGATCGCAATCGTTAACGTGTGTAACAATACGAACCAGCGAAGCGCATGATCTGCTGAACCTGTTAACAACGTGTAGATCATCACACAAATCAGATAAATACCTAATACTACACCTAAAGCTGTGTAACCTGGAACAAACCGTTTAAACCGATCCATATTTTGCATGATGAACCGCGCGTAGATCCAAATAGCCGTAATCGCTACATAAGAAGCAACGAGATTCATCCAAAAAGAAAACGACAGAAGCGCATGATTAAACAGCGTAAAAGAAACGATTGATGATACTAACATGCATATTAAATAGACGACATCCAAAATCAAGAGATTGCTCCGTTTTACCATCACTATGCCTGTCCTCCTTCTTGCAGATTGTTTCCGCAATCGAGACAGAACTTCTGGCCGGGTTTTACTTCATGTTGGCACCGACTACATTTCAAGCTTAAACTTGTGCCACAGTTGCCACAGAATTTTGTATGACCGGAATTCATATGGTTACAATTTGGGCATGGGCTAGGCATCGGTTGATGACATTGGATGCATTCCAATGCGTTCTCCGCATTATCCGCCCCACATGAAGGACATGCATGGTATTTGTCACCACAGTTAGGACAGAATTTGGTTCCCTTTGGCAAGGCATGTCCACAATTGTTGCAATCTGTTGTTGCTACCGATTTTTCGGCTAATGAATTGCCACATTTGCTGCAAAAAGAGCTGTTCTCCTGATTCGGATGATGGCACTGCTTACATATACTTACTGCAGGCGTTTCCTTCGTAGACATCACTTTAGACATCTGGGACATCTCGCCACTGAAAGAACCACCCAGACCAACCCCCATGCCCATACCAAGCCCTGCGCCCATGATGTCTGACTGCATGCTTCCTTCATTCTTCGCTGCACCTTCAAGCGTATCAAACGAACGTTCTTGCTGATATGTGTAGCCAATGATATCCATCTCAGCTTTGCGTGCCAACGCTTCTCTTAATCGAATGACGGAAGGGTCTTCTTCGGGCAGATTGACATTGTGAATATACAGGTTGATTAACTCAATACCAAATTCTTCAAAAGTAGAAGCTACCGTATCTGCAAAATGTCGTGATATCTCGGCGATATATGCATTGATCTCCAAAACACTTACTTTTCTATGTATTAGATATGATGACAACATGGAGTTAATATTCATGATAATCAACCCACGGAAGTAATTAATCATATTAGCTTGGTTAAACTCAGGCAGTGTTCCCACAAGCTTGACCAAAAATTTTCGTGAATCCGAAATTTTAATTCCCATTTGTCCAAATGTTCTTACGGGAACAATAATATTATACTTGGGATCCTGGATCTGAATCGGATTCGCCGTTCCCCATTTAACGTCCAATGCGCTCACTTGATTGACATACCATACTTCTGCTGCAAAAGGTGACTTTCCTCCGAACGGAAGGTTAACGAGACGGTTCAAGATTGGGATATTCGCTGTACTCAGCGTATGCCTTCCGGGTCCAAACATATCAAGCGCTCTTCCATCCTTGAAAAGAATTGCTTGTTGAGATTGATTCACAATTAACTGAGTCCATGTTCCCAATTCAGTCTCGGGATGTTTCCAAGCAAATACATCAGGTGAGCCATCATACTTAATTACGTCAATAATCGCCATGTTTAATTCCTCAATTCAGTATTAGATTACTATAATTTACTATAAAGTTTTTTTGCTAAAACACTGATTCTACACTATTTCCTATATTTAATTATCTTTCATCTACTTGTTCCATGTTTAGGCATTGATATTTTACCATTTCTAACCTTAATACGCACTAACATAGTTCATTTTTCATATGATATTTTTCCTATATTAGCTTGTGAAACCACTCTCGATCATAATCAACGTCCCAATTTTGAAACCACTCGCAAAAGCCTCTTTTGAATGCATGGAGTGAACTTGATCCATCATATCAAACAATACCTCCAACTGTTTAAAGTCATCCTCCGAAAGCTTTTCCTGAAATTTTTCGATATAAGCTGTAATCTCCTTATTAATAGATCGATACTCCGAATCTTGAGGAACAATATTCTCCTCTGGTCTCAGGTTACCATAATATAATTCTTCTATTATATTTCCCACATCACAGACCCCTTTCTCTTATACATGTCTGGTACTCTTCTCATGACAATTATATAAGATTGACAGACAATGCTGGGAATTTATGCGATATTCGCATGTGATTCTTATAGCTTTCATAGGATATCGCATTTTGCATGCTTGCTTTGACATAATAATGTAGCGCTTGTTGAGCCCTACCTCGGGAGTATGCTAAGATAATGGACACCTATTTCTACAAAATCCTATAACAAATCAACCGTACAGAAAGGACACTATGAATCCTTCATCACTGTCACCCAAATTACAACAGATCGTTCCGCAACTGGATCTGCGAAGCTGCCTCGTCAGCATACGCGGTGAGATTATGTACGAACACTACCGCAACCACGAGGCTGCGACTGATATTGCAAAAATCAATTCATGTACCAAGAGTGTGCTATCCGCCCTCATCTGTATAGCGATGGATAAAGGCTTGTTGCCAGAGGCATCAGCCCCAATCTCTACTTTTTTCCCACAGTTGACATCCGATCCTGACCCGCGCAAACCAGCGATCACACTGGAACAACTGCTCACGATGACAGCCGGATTCAACTGGGACGAGTTCGGCGGGCAGAATTCATTCCCTCGCATGACCCGCACCGATCATTGGGTGGATTTTGCGTTGGAACAACGCTTAAGCCATGTACCGGGTACATATATGGAGTACAACTCAGGAGTATCACAGATCCTATCCGCCATCCTGATGCAAAATGCAGGTATGAACGTAGCCGAGTTCGCAGAGCGTTATCTTTTTGACCCGCTCGGAATTAAGCATTACGAATGGGAAAGTGACCCTCAAGGTGTTCATACAGGCGGATTCGGTCTTAAGATGTTACCCGTAGATCTGCTCAAATTCGGTCAGCTGTTTCTACAGCAAGGTATGTGGGAGGGTGAGTCTCTCATTTCAAGTGATCTCGTATCTCGTTCGACGCAGCCTTTTATTACAGTCACTCCACCGAATCACGGCAGCTATGCTTGGCATTGGTGGGTGGATGTCTATCCGAACGAAAGGTCTGACTCCGAAGGTATTGCTGCTGAAGACGACCAACCCAATCTCCATTATTATTACGCACGAGGATTTGGTGGTCAGTATGTATATATTGTCCCTGAGCTAGAGCTCGTTACCGTGTTAACCAATGACAAACGAAAGAAAGAGAAACCTCCGCTGGATGTTTTCCCTCGATTAATCGCCCCTGAGCTATGGAAAATGTTATAAACGGAGAACAATCCTTCTATCCTGTTCAACAATGAACCCCCAACCTTTTGGCCATAACCTGACCATTGGTTGAGGGTTTATTTGTCATGCCAAAGCTTCTTCGATAGCAATTGTTATTGGATAAGGACCAGACTCTTGATTAGAGACCACAACCAGTTGTAGATCATAGTCCCGATACACGGAAGACATGAACGACACTCCTGGATCAAACCCCATGACATGAAATTTGAAAATGTCTTCCTCTTTACGGTCGATCCAGATACCCTGCCCATAATACTCTTCATCCTCTTGATGAGCATGTGGAGTTAATAACTGCTGTGTCGCCTCTTCATTCAACAATTGGTGACCCAGCAAAGCACCCCAAAATCGAATCATATCCGGTGCCGTAACATAGGCTCCACCATCTGATCCACCTTTGACAGGAATGGAGAACATATTAGTATTCCAAGAGCCATCTTCATGATCGATATACCCTAAAGCTGTGTTACGCGGGAGCTGATCTGTTACGAAATAACCGGATTCCTTCATGCCACACCTTTTGAAAATGTGCTCTTCCACATAATCTGTAAATGACAGTCCTGAATGTTGTTCCACGATAAGTCCCAGCACAATAAAACCCGCATTGTTATAATGAAAACGTTCACCCGGAGCAGACTTCATTGGCAGATGCTGAAACATGGGCAGAAAGTCACTTAAACGCCGCATCGCGTAGACGGGTCTGTCTTTCCATAATTCTGAAAAGTCATCCATCACTTCTTCATCGAAATAATCAGGAATGCCTGACGTGTGTGTTAACAACTGCTGGATGGTGATCCCTTTGTCCCACAGTGGAAACTCCACATCCAATACATCCGTAAGCTTGGAATCCGCAGACAACTTGCCCGCTTCAATTAGTTGGCATATACTCACTGCCGTGAAAATCTTACATCCTGATGCAATCCCAAAGCGTGTGTCCACCTGATTGGCTAGCTCTTCGCTACGATTTGCATAACCACGTTTCATATTCAAAAGGGTTTTCCCGGCTTGCTGGAGTAATACAACACCCGAAAAATTCACGCGTTCCATGACTTCTTCTACTTTTGTTGTCAGCTCTACTGCATTCAACATTTTGTTGTTCACCTACTTGTCTATGTATTCATTACATTCTCATTCTTAATTCTTCGTCATATCCTGCATACCTGCCATATTTTCATAAAAAGAAGGATTACTCCCTTATAAAAGGAAATAACCCTTCTTCAGACAACGTAAGATTAAGTTTGACAAAGCATGCTAAAGTGCTGTTCAATCACTTGTTCCACTCGTTTTACCGTAAGTCTATCTGGCTGCATTAACATATGTATTGCGAGCCCATCCACCAGAGCATATAACTTCTCTATCTCCATCTCGGCATCCAGTTCAGGATGTGTCATCCCCCGCTTGTGCAACTCCTGTATTACCCATTGAACCGATCGATACATCCCTTGATGCATCTGATCACTTAACTTTTTTAATTCGGGGTACACCAATAATTTGGCTGTAAACGAAAACCAGACCTCCATTTCCATCATTCTGTCTTCGTCCAACGGGAGAAATTGCAAGAGCAGATTCTTCATATCCAGCAGTACAGATCCACTCATCTGTAATGCCTCCACCCTTTTCTGTACCCGTTCTGCAAAAAGATTCATGCAAAAGGTGAACAATTCAGCCTGTGTGGCAAAATAATGACGCATGGAACCTACAGATAGTCCCGCTTCCTTTGCTATATTCCGAACGGTAGCATGCTCAAGTCCATGCTCTTGAATGACCCGGATGGCTGCATCAGCAACGATTTTCCTTTGAGCTTCATGATCTACGATTTTTGGCATGACAACATTATACAACAAACTTCTCTTTTTGTAATACACTGTGCTATAATCTTTTTAATACATTGTACTAAAATATAAAAACAGCTGTAGGAGAGGAATTCATAAGATCATGCATACAACTACCCCAGCCTCAACACGCAAGAATTTCAGAGTTTTCACCTTCATAGTAAGGTTATTCTGCACAATACTACTACTGATAGGTGCCGCATTCCTCTATGAGTGGTTTGCTTCCTCGCAGGCCAAAAAGGACTTTCCACCTCCAGGTACGTTAGTTCAAGTCGGCGGTTACCAACTACACATTCATAAACAAGGCAATGGTTCACCGACCATACTTATGGAGGCTGGAAGTGGTGAAACCAGTTTGTCGTGGAGAGACATTCCTGTGGAACTAGCCCAACATGCAACGGTGGTCACGTATGATCGCGCAGGATATGCCTGGAGTGAATCTGCACCCACAGAACGTACAGGTGCAAATATCGTCAAAGATTTACATGCTGCTCTGGAGAAGGAGAACATACGCGGCCCTTACGTTATGGTAGGTCATTCTCTTGGGGGTATGTATGCTAGACTCTTTGCACAGACCTATTCAAATGAGGTTCAGAGCCTTGTCCTCATTGATGCGCGACCTGAGGATGATGAACGGAACACAAAGGTTTTGTTGGAACAGGCTCAGTTTCAGGGAAACCCGCCTGCCTCCTTGTTATCTTTACTGAAGGTATCTGGAGCTTTCAGATTATTTCCAGACTTTATGCTTGATGGTCTGGTTGCCAAGCAAGATCGGGATACTTTTGTTAATGTGATTGCTACCCCTTCCTATTTTCACGCCAAAGAAGAAGAAGCCCTCCACGCCCATTCAACAGAAGATGCCATTCGTGGCCAAAGTCTTGGATTAATCCCTGTACGTATCATTGCACGCGGACGTCCTCAAGACTATGCTAGTGCAGGGATTCCGGTTGACATTGGGCAGAAGCTCGAATCCATATGGCAATCGGGGCAACGGAACATGTTGAATATATCGAAGGATAGTCAGCTCATTGTGGCCACCCGCAGTGGGCATATGATTATTCACGATGAACCTGAACTGGTTGTGAAAACAATCCTTGAGTTAATCACTGATAAGTAGAGGTATTTTTATTCAGAACATCCTCCGCTGGATCCAATGTTAAAGGGCTGTTCCAATAGCCATGGGTATGACTTGGAACAGCCCTTTAAGCAATATACATTAAGATTAGATCTAATGAGTTCGGCCTTAAGAAAACATGAGTTAGCGTAACGCTTGCAGGTCCGATTCGGGACTTCCTGCACTCTTCTTCTTTTCCCGTGGAGCCCTCGTATTGATCAGATAATACAATGTGGCATAGATTGTAGTGATAAACGTGCCAAAAAACAGGCAAAACGCCAGAGACGGACGGCTTACACTTTCGTGCATCAGTTCAATCAGCATCTCGCGATTCGTCAGTGCATCCCAGCTATTCAGTCGATATACACGTCCAAGCAATACCCCGTAACTTCCCAAAGCACAACCTGCCAGTACAAAGATCCAGGATGCCCAGCGTCCAATTCGGTGATAAATCACTTCCTGAAGCTGATACATCGACAGGAATCCAAGCAGGAGTCCAGTCCAGACAAACATTAATACAACACTTAAGTCGTACCAATACGTATAGTCCACCCCATTCCCACCATAATACCGGGAACTTCTCGCTGTCAGATGAACCAGATCCGTAACAATGTAAGAAGAGTTCGGGAAAAATAACAACCATAGCAGACCACTTGCGACTGCAAGCCATGCGGCACCTTTCCATTTCACATCACTTAGAAGATAGGCTGCATAAGAGAACACAAAAGGAATCCAGCCCAAGAACAGATTCCAGATCAGGAAGCGGAAATAACGCTGATCCAGCCTATCAGCAGCTACATAGTACAATCCAAGCGTTACTATGGTGACCACACTAAGGAAAATAAATATGCGAATATAATTCAGTTTTCTCAATGATTCTGACCTCACTTGATAAAATTCAATTAGTTTCGAAAATAGCGGATGATTTCTTCCTTATTCTTTTCCACACGCAAATTCAATCCTCGTTTATCCTTTAATCCATACTGCTGTAATTCATGCCCTGGATCAAGCACCAACGGTTTAGTCGCCACATCAACCAGCAAATCCATCGTCAGTTGATAGGTTTCCCGTAACTTGTCCATCGGCAGAGAGGATTCATACCGTTTGATCAGCTCAATCAGACGTTCAGCATACACGAGACGAACCATACTGTCCGCACTCTTCAATTGTCTTGAAGCAAATGCTGTAATAGCCTTAATTATACTTGGTTCTGTTCGATGTTTGGCAATCAACGCAAGTTCATCCACCGCATCCCAATTCATGATAGACAGCTCGGAACTTAATTGTTGAATTCGCTCCCCTATCCATTGTTCCTCTAACTCTTGGGGTACGTCCCATCGCTTATAGTCGGCATACACGCCTTCTCGATGCATCTGTATAGCGCTCCCATAATGTTTGACGAACAAATCCTTTGCTACACCCCAATCGGTCTCTTCCATCCTTAACCACCACCATGCCTGTTCCTATTTGTGCGTATACTCCTAACACTTTACATAAGTTTACTACTTTCCAAGCATACTATAGAAGTTGAACTATACATTTGCACGAGAACGCAGAGGACAGAAAGAACCTGAAGAAGTGAAGCGTTCGCTAAAAGCTTTCTACAAGAAAGCTACTTCGGAAGCATAAGCTTATCACCGGATTTTCACCTTTGTAAAATCGAATTAAAAATCTGGGGATAACAGCGATCGGAAGGTTGTTCTGTCATCGGAGTGGCAAGTGTAAATATTCTTTCGTTCAACTTATATAGAATCATACCATTTACCAAAGGAGAATCAAATTTACAATGAATCCAAATTCCATGAACCCTCAGAATGTAGTACAACCCACATTGAACACCAATCCAAATGTCACCCCTAACATGAATCATGGCGGCCATGAGATGTTCGATGTGCATGAGATTCTGTCCTCCACCATTAACGTGCTGGATCAATACATGATCTTTCGTACTTTTGTGCAGAGCCAGGAACTGATTGGCATTCTGGACCGGCAGTACAACTTCATATTATCCCAGTACAATCTGACAGCAGAGTGTTTTGCATCCGGACAGAAGCCTCATCAAGAGACAGCTACCTATATGATCCCCAACATGGTACCACCGGTATATGGCCTTAAGCCATCAGCACCGAAAAAACCAAACCAGAGCTTAGCTGATGTAAAGGATGCCGGGATTAGCGGTCATATGCTGGGACTGATCAAGTCACATGCGAGTCTGCTCGGCATGTCCTGTAGCGAGATCACAAATGGAACGGTTCGCCGAGTCATCGCTTCGCAGATCCAGCATTTTATTGAGATGGCCTATGAAATTTTCATGTTCCAGAATAAAAACGCCTATTATCAAGTACCTCAACTCACTCCAAGTGATACACAACAGATGCTTCAAGCATACATTCCAGCAACCGGAGCACCTCAGATGCCTATTAACAATAAACCACTTCATTAATTAGAAAATAAAGTCCGATTCCCCAGAACAGTCTCTTCAACCCATGCGGGCTATAGGGGCTGTTCTTTCATTATTTGTAATCATTTTCCTACTGAAGACACTTGATTCGCTTACCAGAAACTGGTTTAATCAAAGACAAACCCGTACATATTCAACTTACGGATCATACATATAAAATAGGGTGAAATGCCGTTATACGAGAATTCAAATGGCTTTTTCTTCATTAATGGGGAGGTATACAAATGAGATGGAAGCAACCTGCTAAACTTGGTTTACTGGCTATGGCTCTTGGCTGTACTGCCATTGGCGCAACACTCACACCTTCAACAACACTAGCTGCACCTGTCCCCGCTTCCAAAGCGGTGTATCATCAATTCCAAACCTATCGAACAGAAGCAGTAAAGTCCACAGAAAGTCTGGTTAAAGCGCGTAAATACCTGATGAATCATATCGATAAAGTCGACCCTTGGCAGGCCACACTAATGACGCTGCAACTGGAGAACATGCAGAACGTGAAATTGGCTAATATGGACTACCAAATGTATACGGAACAATTTCAACAGGCCATATCTCAAGCCCATGAACAACTTGGTTACGAACAGAAGCTTACATATAGTCGTCTGCTCAAAGAAATTAAAGATCCGACCGTGAAGAAGCTTCTGCAGGAAGCATCAGATCTCGGGTTCAAACTGGAAACCAGTGAAGGCTTGTATTACCCCATCATCAATTATGAGATATACCAAAAGTTCAAGCCTTTTGTAAAGGCTGATATTGCTGCGTACATTGATATTATGGCTACCGAGTCCAACCAAATGACAACTTCAGATGGTGGCATTATCATCTCTTGGAACGAATTAATCCAGCGTGCATTGGAGAAAGAAGCCTTTTTGAACAACTTCCCGAATTCCAATCGTACATCAGCAGTGAAGCAAGGGTTATTTGTGGATTATCTGTTTTACGGAAGTGACAACACGCCTGCTTATGATTGGTACACGGATGAAGAAATTCGCACCATGGACCCTGTGGTGAAACAGGCTTACGAGAAAGCTTTGGCTTACCGGGAGCCCGATACGCAGAGTGTTCTTCTGGACACTATGGAAAAGATTTTACTGGTTCTCAATCAGAATAATGATGAGCTTACACCTGAAGTCAGAGCAATCATTGAACCTGTTCAACAACAATTTGCCCGTGAATAATCGGATGCTGAATCGCAAAATGTGAATGCCAAAAAAGCGGCAATCCTCGTGACAGAGGTTGTCGCTTTTAAGTTTATATATCAAGTCGTTACGTTTGGATCAAAGAGTTGAAGTGTCTATTGATGTAAGTTTGTTCGGATTTACAACGAGATACACGCCCTCAATCCGCTCTCCGGAAGCGTCCAACTCCAAACAGAGTACCTCGGACAACTGCCCTTCTTTCATCAACGCGAGTTGAAGTTCGCCATTGATCCACATCGGTACCCATTCCCTTTCACGCAATCGCGTAAGGACTCGCCGTGAGGTCAGGAGTGCAAGCACACCTTTGTGAACGTTCATTGTTCTCATAACCGTATGCACAACGCCACCGCCATCTGCTGTAAATACAGGCTGATCTGCCAGTAATTCCAGCATGGCAGAGACGTCATAACGAAGGAATGCCGTTGTAAAACGGCTCAGCAATTCACCTTTGGCTATCATATCCGCATCACTCTGCTCGATCGGCGGAAGTCTTTCGGGCAGATTTCGTCTGGCGCGGCTAAAGATTTGACGGCAGTTACTCTCCGTTTTGCCCAGCCAATCCGCTATTTCGGAATAATCATATCGGAACGCTTCACGAAGTACAAAAACAGCCCGTTCCATGGGCGATAGACGCTCCAACATGACCAGATAGGCGTAGGAGATCAACTCTTTTTTCTCCATCGTTTCCTCTGGCATGTTCGCCTCTTCACTGCCACCCATAGGCTCCGGCAGCCACTCACCAACATAACTTTCCCGCTGATTACGGGCGGAATTTAGCAGATTCAAACTTCGATTCACAACCAATTTGGCGATGTAGGATTTGGGATTACGAATATCCTGAGCAGACGTGCTCTGAATCCCCGCAAAACAATCCTGCACAATATCTTCAGCTTCTACCACACTGCCCAACATGCGGTAAGCTATTGAAAATGCATATTTTTTATAACGAATATACAACTCACCAACATCCAGAGAAGACACTTCTGGCTCATTGGCGTGGAAATTAGAATTCATAAGAAGCCTCCTCTGGCATGGTGCGTGTATTTTTAGTTAAAGCAACCCGGATACATCCCAGTTGTGATCGCAATCCGGTTCCAGTTATTAATCGTGTTAATGGCCAGGATCAGATCCACCAGTTCGGATTCACTGAAATGTTCACGGACCTTATCGTACAACGCAAGTGGTACACCATGTTCCGAGATTCGGGTCACCGCCTCAGCCAGCTCCAGCATAACACGTTCTTGATCCGTGAAGAAAGGCACTTCACGCCATACACTCAGCAATAAAATATGATCCGCATAATCTCCCAGTTTCATCAGATCTTTGGCATGCATATCAAGACAAAAGGCGCAGCCATTAATTTGGGACACTCGGATTTTTAACAGCTCATACAATACTTTATTTTCAAATTGCCCAGAAATATATTGCTCCATTGCCATCATCGCTTTAAATGCGCCTGGATTCGCTACTCTGTAATTCGTTCTTAAATTCATTTTTCATTCGCCTCCGTCATTTGGTTTACATACTGTAGACAAATGACGGCCGAGATCTGTGACATTCTTTGCGAAAATCTTTTTATGCCCACAAGAATGGTTGCTCAACTAACGAATATTCACACTGCAAATTCTAAACAGTAAACCTCCATAAAGCCATCAATCAGTAGAAGAAATAACATACTGAATGTCTGTCCTCATTCTATAAAATTAACATCTAATGTAAGAAAAATCCGCGTTTTTCCGTATTCATGTACGGTTTTTGCTGTAGCGTTTGTGCTTTCAACCAAAAGTAGGTTGGATATATTGATATTTTGACCAAAAGAGTAGTAACATACGGCTAATTAAGTTAACTTTTCTAACATAAAAAGAGAATCGTTTATTCATATCGGCAAGGAGTGTTTCCTATGATAACTTCCAATGCAAACCGTAATGTGACGTCCGAATTGCCTAGAGGCTGTACGTTCACCGCCGAAGACTGGCATGTATTATCCCAATATTGGTACCCGGTAGCCCAAGCAACCGAAGTAACAGACAAACCCCTGGCTGCTCAATTACTCGATGTGAAGCTGGTTCTCTACCGCAGTAATGATCAGGTTGTGGTAGCCAAGGATCTTTGTTTTCACCGCGGGGCTCCACTTAGTAAAGGCTGGGTAGAAAATGGCGAGATTGTCTGCCCTTATCATGGTTTCCGTTATAATTGTGAAGGAAAATGTACCGCAGTACCTGCGCACCCAAGCTCCAAGATCTCGCCTAAGCTCAAACTTATCGTGTACCCGGCAGTCGAACGTTATGGCTTGATCTGGACCACTTTGGCGGGAACGGAAGAACAGATCCCCTCCTTCCCTGGATGGGATGATCCGGATTATATCAATATTTTGCCACCCAACTTTGACATTGCTGGTTCCTCTGGACGACAAATGGAGGGATTCCTGGATGTATCCCATTTTGCCTATGTGCATACCGAAACGTTTGGTGACCGAAACAACACAGAAGTCCCCCAATACAAAGTGAAACGCGAAGGTAATGAGTTACTGGCGGAGTACTGGAGTACTGTAAGTAACTATGGCAAAGGGCAAGATCTTGTTGCACCTGAAGGTTTCCAATGGCTGCGCGAGTTTCGAGTGTTCCCACCTTTTGCGGCTTCTCTTACGGTACATTTCCCAGGAGACGACAAGCTGAATATTCTGAATTGTGCTTCGCCAATCTCTGCCCGTTATACACGTTTATTCTGTCCAATCACACGCAACTTTGACAAAGACGCTCCGATTGAAGACACAATCAAGTTCAACTTGCAGGTATTTGAAGAAGACCGCGAGATGGTCGAGTCACAGAAACCGGAGGATCTGCCCCTTGATCTGCATGCCGAGGCCCATATTCCCGCAGACCGTACTTCGATTGCTTATCGTCAATTATTGACGGAGCTTGGCTTGGGACGAAATTACACATCGTAAATAGATAGAATATAAGTTCAACTAATGAATATATTTACACTGACACTCCGATGGCAGAATAACTTTACGATCGCTGTTATCCCCAGATTTTTTTATTCCATTTTTTCATAGGGAGCATCCGGTGATAGCGTATGCTTTCGATGTAGCTTTCTTTTAGAAAGCTTTTAGGCGAACGCTCCGCTTCTTCAAGTTATTTCTGCCCTCTCCGCTATTGTGTAAATGTTTAGTTGAACTTATATAGGTGTTCTTCAATCTCAGGCAAGCTATCGATGATGGATGTCGCGCCTAAAAAGTCTTGAAGTACTATCCTGCGGTCTCTGGGGAATGGGTTGAAAATTTTCTTAGGAACTCAGGACATCTTATTTGGCCTCTAGGTCCTCAGTTAAAATTGTAAGGAACCTCAGACTCGTTATTTCCCAAAATCCCCGATAAAAACACTTCATACGGCTGTTTATTCTGATATAACGTGTCTCAGATTCTTTAGATTTTTGGGCACGCCTTAAATCCTTGATTAAGACGCCTACGATTCGTTAGCACTCCATGCTCCGGACACGTTCAGGTATGCATCGGCTTTCAGCAGGTTTGAAGACAACTTTAATCAACAAAAGAAGCGTTCCTTTGCGGACGCTTCTTTTGTTATACCTAATTTAACTGAAATACTTATGTGTATTAGATAAACCTCGCCTCAGGAACGTCATCTTTCCTCTTGATTATTCGTATTCATAGGAAGCTCTCTATAATACGGACAGCCCGGCTCATGAATAATACGTGGATCAACCCAAGTGCCCCAGTACGGAAGACGGTTTACGTAAGGTTGCATGTTTGGTTGTACATTGGGTTGTGTGTTTGGTTGTGTGTTGGGTTGCATGTTTGGCTGTACATTGGGTTGTACATTAGGCATTACGTAAGGCTGATGATTCACATTTGGAGCACTGTTAGAGGCAGGAGCAATTGAAGGCTGGCAATCTGCCGGCGGGCCAATAATCACTGTTTTTTGAATGGGAGCAAGTGCTTCTTGAACTTTTTTCTCATCCAGACAGTACGTATAAGCCAAAAGTTTTGCAGGTGTAAGACGTAAGGTGTCTGAGCCAAATATCGCTTCAGGAACCGGAGCATCAAAGATTGCGAGTAAGTGCGTGTGATCTGCAGTGGCCACTTCATAGTGCCACCAGCCTTGAGGAACGTTAGCCACCTGCCCCGGAGTAATCGGGAAATGAAGAAGCTCGTTGGTAAATGGATTAATGAGGGAAACAACTGCCGCACCGCTGATGCAGTATACCAACTCCGTTGCATTCTGATGCGTATGTGGTTCAACCACATTGCCCGTGTTGAGGAAAATATCCAGTAAAGAAACATTGCCCAGTGTGTTTAACTGCTTGATGGAAAGAGCGTTAATATAGTTGTTCTCATCCTTCTTGAATAACGGGTTATTGCTCAAATCGTAAGTAAATTCGGTGGTTGGTAAAGTGTAATCCATGTATGAGGTTGCCAAAATAAAACGCCTGCCCTTCGCTCTCGGTTTAGGTCATAACCTATATGCCAGCTTATGCCCAGCGCCCAGATACGTGAGCCCATTTCCGCCAAGTTTTCCTCGCATAACAAATATCCCTGACTCGGACATCCCGAGCAGGGCTCTATTTGTTACATGTTCTTTTTCATTTCCCAGACTTCTTCCCAATGGGTTCCAAATGGAATATTCATTAAGTCTACATACTTCAGCCAATGCATTCTTGTGACAACATCCGGAGTTCCCTCAATCAGTGCATTTGTCACCAGTAAAGCACGCAGATTCTTCAGTTTTTCCAACTCCGGGGGGAGCTCACGTATACCAGAATATACGATCTCCAAATACTTCAGCTCACTTAATTCACCAATCTCAGGCGGGATACAATTTAATCCCAACTCAGTTTGTGGTTTGGGCCTCCAACCAGGTGCAGATTCAAAAGGACTGCCACAATAAATTCTTAACTCTTGAAGTTGCTTCAATTTCCCGATTTCTGCCGGAATACACTCCAGATCCAACGTTGTAATGACCAATCTTTCCAATGAAGTAAGTTCAAACAGACTTGCAGGAAGTGAGTACAGATTCTGCTCAAAAATCGTCAACTCCTTCAAGTGCTTCAACTCCCGAATTCGTTCGGGAAGCTCACTTAAACCATGTAAGCTGATATCCAGCTTATCGGTCTGATGCCTGATCGCATCGTCCAGAAGATGATCAATTTCCTTATGACGGTCCAATTCAAAGAACAACCCTGGAATCCGCTCCATAAGTTCACTCGCTTCTTTGTATGTAATCCTCATGCCATACATATGCTCATGGGCAACCGAGAAAAAATAATCATTTCCGTCTTCTGTCATAAAGCAAAGATCGTCCGGCAATGACGGGTAACACCAATCATGAAAACGATTGGCTTCTTCTTTGAGCACTTGACCCGATTCCGGCGTACAGCGATATGTATAATAGGTGCCTTCGGAATAATAGGCTCCGCTTTTCAGCATCATCTCTTCCATCGTAGCACGTTCCACAAGATAGGGCTGCAATCTCTCTAACACACGAACTACTTCCGGTATCTCATTCTCTTCGTACCTTTGTCTGTCTACAAGCATAAAACGATCTGCCTTCTCGATCAATTCGTCAATCAACAGTTCATAGGCAGTTCCTCTTGGATCAGTGTGAAAAGCTACGGCTACCATATGTTCCCCCTCATTACTCATTAATCTTCAATCTGCTGTATCATCTGAAACCACTGTGGCATAGGCTGATATCATCAATCCAGTCATTGGAGGCTTATTACATGGCATACGGCCCTGGTTCAGTTTCATCCCCGCAATCTGCTGGTTATCCTTACCCTTATTATCCGTCACCCCCACCGTATCCTTACCCTTATCCCTATCCCTATCCATACCCGCCCATCGTTCCTGTTCCACTATATCCGATCGGTGGTCCTTGGTGGCATGGTGGATATTCCGGCGGTGGTTACCCCGGTGGACACCCTGGTCATTTCCCAGGAGGTGGCTATCCAGGCGGACCTCATGGAGGCGGGCCGGGTGGTCCAGGTGGACACGGAGGACCTCCAGGCGGAGGATTTCACGGACATCGTTTCTTCCAGTGGTAATCATTAGACTCATTCAAAGTACTTGTTCAGATAAAGGAGCTGCTTCGGCAGCTTCTTTATTATTGAAGGAATTGTCTAATCGTGCAGGATTTTAATAGGTGATCTCATCCATCATCTTCAGATTACGGTTCGACATGCTGAGGAGATCCGTGAAGGTAGGTGTAAGGTAATAAACAAAGTCCGGATCGTGCACGTACATAATAATCTGCCCATACGTGCCTTCCGCCGTTGGATCAAAATCGAGCATCAGATACAGCGAACCTCCCGCAATTGTTGCAAAAGGAATCCATGTTTTATGGAACAAATATGGTTTGATCTCCGGGTCCAGCTGGCTGATCTCTTCGGCAGAATAATACTCTTCAAGCTTCTCATCCACTTCACAGAAGTATTGTTTGGTCTCTCGAATCTCTTCCAATGACATCAGATAAAAGGGGGTACATCTGCCCGTCTCGGCATCACCCGAGTACAGCACATGCAACCCGTAGCCACTGCCGTCTTTCCTTTGGTAAAAGGCACGAAAATCGCCAGGCAGCCGGACGCCATACTCCTTTTCGAATAGATCCAGACTTTCCTCGGATGCACCTTCCCGCTGTTGATATTCTTCAAACAATTGCCGAATCTCTTGATCCTGTATTCTCTCATCTAACAAGTGATTCAGCTCGTCCATTAGCACGTTTAATGATACATTCGGCTCCAATCTCACCACACCTCCCCTACCTCAGTTCTTCTCTTCTTGTAGATACTGATGATATTCCCAAAACGCTTCTTCCTCTCCGCCGCCTTCAATTAGAATCATGACTGCGTAAGATAACAAATTAAGCCATTGTTCCATCAACGCCACCTGTTCGTCGGAAATGAGGTTGTTGCTGCGAAGCATGCCTTCGGGTTCAACGGCCCAAGCACGGGCCATATGAGTAATTCCCCATAGACATGCCATGACTTCCCGATCCAGTGAAGGCCGTGCAAGTTCGGACGCCAGAACACGCAGTATCTCCATCAACTCATGAAAATTCTCCTTAATCAAATGTCCACGGAAAGGCCGCAGACTGCCAATAAAACCGTTCTCCATCTTGGGATGACTCAGATCATCATAAAAAAAGGAGTGACATTTTAATAACATTACTGCCTCTTCACGTTCCATCCCTTCACCCCTAACTAGGTCAAAATGCTACCTCACCAGCGCAGAGGTTCTTCTCCACGCCACAACACATACCGCTCCAACTCACGAAGAGTGCCTGTACCGATCCCGTACTCGTCCATTTCTGTGGAACGAAGATCCATCACATGCAGCATGCCACCATAGGTACCCACTGCCAGCTTGGACTGCTCTGGCGATACGGCGAGAGAATAGATCGTACTGCCCACAAAATGACGCCACACTTCCTTCCCCTCGCCATTCACACAATACAGATAACCGTATGCATCTCCAAGCACCATGCCTGCCTCTATTTCAACCGCTGCATACACACGTGCATTCTCATCCATCACTGGCCAATCTTCCTTTGTTTCGTTGCCTGCAATTGATTCCAGCGGAACCTGTATGGTGACCCCGTTATAGAAATGACATGCGTTAAACCAGACAGTCTGGTTATCACTGGTGAATGCTGCATAATGAGGGTAGCTCGATTCTGGATAGAGAGAGTATGTCTTGTTCAGTTGGCGGTCCATCACCATATGATTGCTTCCTTGGCTACCATAGGCAATCCATCGACCATCCCGAGATACCGCTGCATGCCCCATATCTATCTGTGTATCCTCTAGCTCATATTCTTCGATCTCTGCCAGATCGGGATGAAGCAAGGTCAATTTATCTTGCGTTACAAGATATATCCCGTATCTTGAATGTATAAGTAGTGCTTTGCCTTCATCTATAGGTATAAGTCCTTCAAGTGTCCGTTCGGGATGCTCACAGTCCGCAAGTGATTCAATCCGAGGTAATGCCGACTGTATCCGGGCTTGAATATCTTCCCATCGATATGTCGCTATCTCCTGTCCTTCCAACTTGCGATCTGGCTGACGAATAATACGAATCCCATCCCGTCCTGCAAGCGCAAAGTCAAGTCCATCCGATGAACAACCTGCAAAAGTATATGGAGTGATCAACTGCCATCCGTGCTGATCCATCGTATATATCTGACTATTCTCCGTGAAAATTCCCGTATTACATACAATCGTTTCCTCGTTCAGATAACCTACAACTTTGACCGCTTGCATGGAAGCCTGAAACGCCTCGTTCAATGGCCACGTCGCTGCGGGTAGCTCACGTCGAAGCATCTCCAAGTCACCGTGGAGATTGGCCTGTCTCACCATCTGGAATACTTCAGTACTCATTCCGCTTCTGGAGTCTCCCTCCAGCTCGGATTCATCCGGTTGCTCTCCACACATACTTCTCCGGACAAATGCATTAACATCCCTTGCATAACGCTTGCCTTCATTGCGCCATTGTTCCGCAATGTCTTCCTTTAACCAACTCATAGGTTTCCCTCCACTCAAGCCCTATTCATATGCCGTACAATGATGTGCTTGCAAAAACAAACTGATTTCGTTATCCGTCGCCTCCTCCGCACCATTCTTTTCTTCATAGAACAGGGCAACTTCTCTCCCAGCAGCATAGTTAAATCGTAAATATCCTCCCATCGACACCATGAACATCTTGCACATGTACTCATTCTCCAACACAGCGTCCCACTTAAATTCTGTTTTGCATGTATCGGCGAGTTCCTTCATGGAGCTTCCATGTTCCGTCCCTGAAAAATGGTAAAACGTATGTTTCCGCAGCTCATTCCACGGCTCAAAGTAAAGTGGCGTTATTGGTTTATCCTGATGGTAATACCCACAATAGATCCGGTCCAGCGTTTCGCCAAATTCAGTCTCCGAGCATGTCCATAAGGTGATATTTTCATCATGACGCGGTAGCCACAACAGCCCCTCAACTTCCGGATGAACAGCAAGGAAATCTCCATCTACAGAACTGCCGATGGAGATGCACTGCTCAAGTTGATGCTGACTTATAGGCGAATCATCCGTATGTATCCAAAAATCATATTCAACAAAAGGCTTCAACACTTCTGGGTCCGGTCTCTGCACATTCATCCACCCCGTATATGTACCTTCCCCGTAGTGCTCAATCCAGGTGCGGTATGATAAAGGCAGCGAGATGCCGTGCTGTTGTTCAAAGTGATCCAGTTCCTCTGTTGGAACCGGCTTAAGTACACGGGATACAATATACATTTGTCGACATCTCCCATCTCAGTTTGGTTCATTCGTTTTCAGGATCTAAGCCAGTTCTTCCTGTACAATTTCAGTCCATACTCCTTTACGATTCAGAATGCGAACGGCAAAGGCATCATATCCATCACGCTTGACCTGATCAAAATGCATGCGCTCTCCCGTAATCAGTTCATATGCACCATTTTCATCTACATCTTCGCCAAACTCTTCATCCCAAGGCACATTGTAGTAAGCCGTCAACTCTACTTCAAATATGTCCTCACCTTCAACATCCAGGTAAGGACGAAGGGGTCTGTCATGTAGTGCGTCTTCCGAATAGGTCTCACATAACATAGCATCATAGCCGTGCTTGGCGGTATCAATGAGCAGATAGCGCTCACCCGTGACCGTATGCTCCGCATATACAAGAAGAGGTGTCGAATCATGCCAGGTAATCAGATCATCTTCAGTCAAGTCACCATAATAAAAAATATGGAATTTATCATGACCATCACTCATTTGAAGTTTGCCTTTCCACTCCACTTCATCGGACTTTATGTTCTCTTCCTTCCTAATTAATCCTTCCAGATAAGCAGGTCCCTGTTGTACACCATACTCATTCATCATCTCGCCTCCGATTTGTTCATTCGAATGGTAACCACTTTGTGTTCCTCATCCACCGTCAGTTTCACATCGATGTTCAGCTTGTCACGGAATAACGCCGTAATATTGATATACGGATCGCGGGCAGCTTCGCTACTACCGCCACTATTACGGCTCATTCCCTGATGAATGATGGATTCTACCAGCTGTTTATCTCCCTTGCCGGTGTTATTGTAGGTGTAGATCACCTGCCCATCCTGATCATACAGATTCAAAACCGTTGTGAAATCATTGGCGTTCTCATACTGTCTCTCGGTCTGTACATAGTTGTGATCTGTACGTTGATAGTTTACAGTACCAGCCAGATACGGATTGTCCCCGCCTGGCTTCACATCATACTCCTTATAAGCCAGATTAAACAGGTATTGGATATGATTCATATCAATCCGGTAATAAAACTGACGGTTATCTTCCTCTTTGTCCATCGCTGCAAAACTGTTAATCAGCGGCCAGGCCCCATAGGACTTCCCATTAACATCAACGGCGAGAGCATAGTCAGATAATACTGTCTCTTTTTGAAATACACCAAATGTCTGTAAAATAAAATAAGCCGGAATCATCAACATACCCAGAATGACTGCAAAAATAGTAAGTTTAACTCGTAGTTTCATTTCTTCTCTCCTTGCGGCTTTAACTCTTCAATTTCAGTCTCATCCAGTCTTGTGCTGAAGCTTCGACAGTGTACGAACAACCACATCCCTGTTCTTCGCATCCTTGATATAAGCCGGAATACTATGTGAAGCCGTTCGTATAGGCATATTTCCGTATTTTACACGCAGATCTGCGGAGACATAAGCGATGAGATAATTCAGATGCTCCCGATTCACAGCCCATATTATTTTTCCTCTGAAATTATCCAGGAAGTATAATTCCAGCCCAAACACAGGATCTTTCCCTGCACAAATCTCGGAAAAACACCTTTGGTATGTCGGCTTGGCGTGTAATTCAACCTGATTAACAGAACTACAATGCGGACATTCCACATGCGTCGATCGGTGAGACGTCTTCTTCTCGTCCATGACTTCCACGTTAAACCAACGTTCACATACAGCACAATTCCCCTTGGCTTTATATTGATATACTGGTTCTTCAAAAGCTTGAGCGTAACATTCGTAACACTTCCATCCCAGTTGACCATTCCGTTGATCAATCGAAGCGTGCCCACCGCATTTGGGACATTTCACATCAATCCGCTCTCCCCGTCGAAGGACCGAATAGAAACTATACTTATACGCACCTTCATCTTCGAAACGTTTCATCCTGTATCCACCTTTCTTCTGAAACTACGACATACACAGCGTCAAAATACTCAACATTTACCAATCCATCTCTCTAAAATTATATGAAACTCCGTTGCTCAGCACAACAATTGAAGACAGATTGTTGGAAATGCCTCTAATACGACATACCCAAGTGTGTGCCTCATCACACCCGTCTACACCTCAATAACGTAATCTATAACTAAATAACTACTGAAATGAAAGAAAACCTGCTTTTTAGATTGTGAAAAATATCACTTGAGTAAAGGTTGTGCAACTATGTTCTCCTTACTGAATGTATATAAATGGTCTCTCGTATTCGCTATATTCACAGCAACTCTCTCTCACTGTAGTTCAACCGATACGGTTAAACCTGTTCACCACGATGAAGTCTCCTCCTCTGCGGTCAGTCAACCCCCGGTGGACCCGATCATTCGCAGAGAAGGTACTAAGGTATATATTGAAATGACGGCCCAGGTTACAGATGTCGAAATCTCCGAAGGAGTGATATACAACGCTTGGACATTTAATGGTACCGTTCCTGGACCCGTCCTCCGAGTGACCGAAGGAGACACCTTGGTTTTCACGTTAAGAAATAAAGATTCCAGCCTGCCTCACTCCATGGATTTTCACGCTGTACATGCTGCTCCCAGCAGCAAATTTATTGATGTGATGCCAGGCGAGGAAGGCACGTTCACCTATCCCACCTCCTCACCCGGTGTATTCATGTATCACTGTGGAACCAAACCGGTTCTTGCCCATATCGCCAACGGGATGTACGGCATGATTATTGTGGAACCCAAAGCTGGATACCCTTCCGATCACTTGGTTGATCGTGAGTATACCCTTGTTCAGAGTGAATGGTACAAAGAACATGATTATGAAGCTTTTTTGAACGGGGAACCGAATTATGTCGTATTTAACGGCAATGATTATGGATTAATAAAACATCCCCTGTTAGCCAAAGGAGGAGATACGGTGCGAATCTATGTCAGTAATGCAGGACCCAATGAAGTCTCATCCTTCCACGTTGTGGGTACCATTATGGACCGTGTGTATACCGATGGGAATCCACGCAACATCCAGTATGGAATACAGACGGTTATGCTTCCCGCAAGTGGTGGAGCTGTCGTAGAGTTCACCGTGACCGAAGAAGGTGATTATGCGATTGTAACCCATCAGTTCAACCATGTAGCCAAAGGCGCTGCCGCTGTTCTGCGTGTGACCAAGGATGGAACTGATCATGGTGGACCCGCGATGTCTCACTGAGACATGACAATAGATAATGGCTATACCTATCCTGAACCATTCGAGGTGATTAAACGATGATCTGTACACACGAAGCGAAGGATGCCTGTTTCTCCAAAGTATCTCTGTTCCAGCATCTTGATCCATCCGAAGCTGCCTTGTTGATTTCCCTTCTGCATACCCGCAAATATAACAAAGGCGAAGTTGTCGTCCAGGAGGGAGAACGCTCCGATACGCTTTATGTGGTTCATCAGGGATGTGTGAAGTTATCCAAATACAATGAAAATGGCAAGGAACATATTATTCGGTTTCTGTTTCCCGGTGATTTCTTCGGACAAGATTCCCTATTACACCAAAAACCACATGTCGCAAACGCCGAAGTTCTGGAGCCTTCGGCCATCTGCTCTATCAGCAAGCATGACTTTGACCAGTTACTCGAACACGATCCGAAGCTTGCTTATCATTTCCTGCTTGCCATTACCAAGTTGCTCCGTGAAACAGATGAATGGAACAGCTCGCTAAGTGCGATGACAACGGAACAGAAGATTGCCAAGTTGCTTTTGTATTTTCATACCCGCAATCATGCAAAACATGAGATCCGCTTGCCTGTTTTCAAAAAAGATATGGCTCTGCTACTCGGGATTACACCCGAAACACTAAGTCGCAAACTTACTATGATGCAATCTCAGGGACTGCTTCAGGTTACAGGAAACTGCATCCTTATTCTTCAACTGGAGCAGCTTAGGGAAAGAATTGAACCGCCTGCCCGAAGCCAATGAATTAGGTAAGAAAACTTGCGAATGCGGAGGAAGCTGTTTTGGCAAAAAAAGAGTATCCGATCAGAAACCACTCTTTTCGGATACTCTTTTTATATAAATTCAACTCAGCGATCGGAAGCTTGTTCTGTCATCTACAGATCCAACAACAGCGACACAAGCAATCCCATGGATGCAATCAAACCCACTACAGGTCCGCCTTCTTCAAATGCCTCCGGCATCATCGTCGAGCAGATCATGGCAATGATTCCGCCACCTGCAAATGCACCAATCGCTGCACCCATCTCCTCTGGAAGCTGCTCCAGAAACAGATATCCACCCAGTGCTGCAATCGCGGAGATCAATAGTACACTAAGCCACATTAATATGATTTTGCCACGACTGTATTTGCCCTGTAGTCCAACCGTACTGGACAGACCTTCAGGAATGTTGCTGACAAAGATCGATACTACCAGGACCACACTGACACCGTTACCGTCCAGCAAGCTGGCACCAAGCATGATGGATTCCGGGATAGCATCCATTACTGTTCCTGCAAAGATCCCAAGCCCGCTTTGGTTCGAGTCTCCCGACTTTGCCGAACGTTTACGCCCCGCCCCTCCCTTTGCAGAAACGAGCAAGTCAAACAGCGTGTACACGACGGCACCCGCCGTAAATCCAATGGCGGTAGGTATTATTCCTCCATCATTCAGCGCATCTCCGAGAAGTTCAAAGGTCGCTGCACCAATTAATGTTCCTGTCCCAAAAGCCATGATCCATCCAATGACTCGTTTGGGAATCTTCAGAAACAAGGCTGCGAGTGCGCCAATGACAACCGCTGAGGCAGAGATGCCGCCCCACATGAATGCAGTCCACATCCGGGCCGACCCCTCTCTTGTTTAATCATATTCTATCATTCCATTAACCCAGGTTGAGTAATCAAAAACAGTGATGTGGCTTTACGGTGATCTATATCACCTGATGTGTTCAAAAATCACGTTATGATAAAATGATGTCGTCGTTCAGAACTATGAACACAGAGAGGAGAGATTCTCATGAGTAGGGTAAACAAAGATACAGCAGGGGAGTTTCTACAACAGTTTCCCATCTTCCAGGACCTTAGCCCCGAGGAATTAAAGCAAGTCGAAGATATCGCCATTTCCAGAAGCATTCAGAAGAAATCGGTTATTTTCAGCGAAGGAAGCGAAAAAGAAGCTGTCTTTTTTATCCGTACCGGCATTGTAAAGGCTTATAAAACCGATGAGAACGGGCATGAACAGATTGTCTCTTTCCTCAAAACAGGAGATATGTTCCCACACACCGGCTTTTTTAATGCGCACCCTTACCCGGCTACGGCAGAAGCCATTACCCCTACCGAACTACTAGCCATACCTGTCCGACTTTTCGAACGATTAATGCTGAGCACACCTTCAATTGCGATCAAAATTATGCGTGTGCTCGGTGACAAAATAAGAGAATTACAGGATAAATTGCAGGTGCTTTCTGGTCAGGATGTACGCAATCGTGTACTTTCCTTCCTTCTTATGCTCGCAGATCAGCATGGACAAATGCATGGAGACCAGATTATCATCAACCTGCCCATGACACATCAGGAGTTTGCCAACTCCATTGGAACTACAAGGGAAACAGCGAATCGGCTCTTAAACCAGCTTACAAAAGAGAATTTGCTCGAAGTGGATCGCAGCCGGATCATCATTCATGATTTGCAAGCTTTGAAGGAACAAAGGGATACGTGACCACCCTGCACCCAGCTACACTGTTTTCTCCCACGCTATTACATTACACTGTGTGTGCACAAAGAGACCTTAACGACCTTAATCGATGTTAAGGTCTCTTTCGCATGCGCAATTAGCAATATACGTATCAGGATATTGTTATTTTTGGCTTGCCCATGGCACTTTTTCCATACAGGATTCTGACTCAAATAAGGCGAGACTATGACATTAAAAAATGTGTGAGCAGGCTCACACAGCCCCCTCCTCACGTTTTCTATAATCAAATTGCAACGCCACACTATCCCATTTGGAGGAATGACACATGAACACATACGCAGCAACCATTAATGCCACGGAGTATCCACCGCATTTGAAACATAAAGTTATTTTCGAAACGTTTGATCAGTTGCAACCACAGGAATCCATGTTGCTCATTAACGATCACGATCCTAAGCCCCTACGATTCCAGTTCCAGTCCACACATCCCGATGGCTTCAACTGGGAGTATATTGAGCAGGGTCCTACAACCTTCCAGGTCAAAATCAGCAAATTATAGATTGGAGCTGAACCGCTATGGCGCACGTTGAAATCATTGACGATACTACACTCCGCATCACGCTGCGGCTGGAAGACGCTACAACCATGGTTCAAATGGCACAGCGTGAGCAAGCGGAATATGCGCAAGAGATTATCACCATTTACGAAATAATGCCTGTGTTCGAATATACTCATTTCTGTTTTTACGCCTATGACAGTGCAAGACTTTTTGAGCGTGTGCTCGGCATGGACCCCAAAGCCTACCTGTCCTTCTCCCTCGATGCGCCGGAGTCATTCTTCTATGCGCTGTACGGTGGAATGGCCGCCCTGTATGAATCAGCGCTACAGTTGGTACAGCAGGCGGATGCAGCTAGTGCAGGATCGGATGTGAACGCACATGTCTCCATCTGATGTCCATATTGTTGAATTGGATGTGCGTCCTCATCTGAGTAAAAAGTTAGAGCCGTTTCAACTGATCATGGACACGGTCAAAGGCCTTCAGCATGAAGATGTCTTTGTACTTCATGCTCCATTCAAACCAACGCCTCTGCTCGGTATTCTCAAGATGAAAGGGTACTCCAGCACATCGGAACGAAAGGGTTCAGATCACTGGGTCACCACGTTTGTGCACAAAAAAAACAAAACCGGTGCCAAAGCATTATCTGCAATGGTTTTATCTGGATCGGAAGTCGATTCTAAGCCCGGTTCAGACGAAGAATCAGCTTCATGCAATGGCCATCCAGAGGAGCAAGCTGTTGCGATTGAAAACTTTGAATCCCTACAGGCGCCCACCGTTATACTGGACAATCGCGGATTGGAACCGCCACAACCCATGATGCGAACACTTGCCGCACTGGAACGTTGCAAACCTGGGGAAGTCGTACTGATTCATAATGACCGTGTGCCAGTCTTCTTGATTGAAGAGTTAAACAATCTCGGTTGTTCCTACACCGTTGAGGATCAAGCCGATGGTACGGCCAAAGTGAGAATTGAAAAAGGGTAAGGAGGCAAAGGCCATGTCCAGGTTGCCGTTTCTTTTTATCATCACGGGCATCTTTGGATTTGTAATGTATCACGCATTCTCCCTGCTCTCGCTGACAGGCTGGCTTGGTGATGAACTCAGAGGACCCGAAGGCTGGTTTCATGCCCATCTGTTTGTGCTAGGGTGGGCAACCATGCTGGCTATGGGTGCCGTTTATCAGTTGATACATGTTATTTTGCAATCCAATATTTACAGTCTGTTTCTTGGTTATTGTCATTATTTCTTGTTCAGTATCGGAATCGTGGGCATGTTATACGGCTTCATCCGTGCAGATGTCATCTGGATTGCGGGTTCTGCTACACTCGCTCTCTCTGGCATTCTGTTGTTCGGATGGAATATGGCCGTTACCCTCATCCGTGCCTCACAGTGGAATCCGGTAACGATCAGTGCAGCTTGTTCCTGTCTTTATCTGGTTCTAACCGGGCTTTCCGGTATGCTGATGGGTCTGAATTTTGCCTTTGGTGATTGGAATGGTCTGCATGAACGATTATTCGGTGCACATATCTGGATGGGAACACTTGGCTGGTTTGGCATGTTAATTACCGGCTTCAGTTACAAAATGCTTCCGATGTTCTACCTGTCCCACGATTATTCCATTCGACTGCAAAAAGTGGTCCTGGTTCTGTGGAATGCAGCTGTAGTTACAGGTGTTGTCGCATTTCTGACAGGTATTAAGGGAGGATTGCTCTGGCTTGCGCTCTTACTTCTAACAGCAGCCCTTCTCTTCTATGTGTATCACTTGGAGCAAATTCAGGAGAAACGGCACAAAAGTAACCCAGGTCCGGGCATTCGCTGGTCTGTGTATGTAAGCCGTGCGTTTGCTGTATATGCTGTTGCACTACTGATCTATTCCTCGCAAGGGACTGAGTTGCTGCTCCATCCACGTGTTGTTCTGCTGTCTGGATGGGTATATCTCGGGGGCTGGGTGTCTCTCACCATACTTGGTTATGCCTCCAAAATCGTGCCTTTTCTATGGTGGACCCACAAATATGGCAAGCAGGCCGGCAGACCCGGAACACCGCTGATGGCAGGTATGTTGAATGAACGGTATGTCAATTGGGGTATGCTCGCCATGGTCGCTGGAAGCCTTTTGCTTGTCAGTGGAATTCTGATTAATCTGGCTGAGGTCATGATGGTTGGAGGAACGATACTGTCTCTTGTCTCCATCATTTATATAACAAATATTGCTTTGGTATTCAGACGTTAACATAAATAAGGTGGACTGGAGAGTGAACATGATGGAACAAACCACGCATTTGCTAGAATGTCTCAAGGAAGTGTATGACCCTGAATTAGGTGTCAATATCGTTGACCTAGGTCTGGTCTATGAAGTAAGGGAAGAGCCTGAACGGGTTCATGTACGAATGACGCTGACTACACCAGGTTGCCCGCTGCATGATACAATTGTCGGAGCGGTGAAATGGGTTTTGCAGGAAAATACAAATAAGAATGATATTGATGTTCAAGTCGTGTGGGAGCCACAATGGTCTCCACAGCTGATGTCAAATGAAGCCAAGGAAATGCTGGGATACTTCTAGGCAGAATGACTATAGACCGGATGAATGAACAAGTTGCTAGCGGAATACAAAGAAGCGTACTTAAGATCTGATGTTCTCAGACCCAGGTATGCTTTTTGTTTTGCGATGGAAGCCACACTTGATATACACCCCGGAGATTGCTAGAAGGACGAATGTTGGAGCAGAGTATTCTTGAATAAAAATAAATAAGGAAACTCCAGAATAGAGTTCCCCTTATATTGGTACCGATCAGTGAATCATTCTAACGATTCCTTGATCTTAGATGTCCTTTGCATACGATGCTGATGGTACTTTATTTAACACCACGAACAAACGAACCTCCTGATCTCCTGTATTATGGAATGCAAACTCCACTTCACCGCCGCAATGAATTACATCCTCTTGTTTCACCTCTTGTTCTTTTCCATCCAGCATAAGTGTGCCTGTGCCTTCAACCACCAGCAAAATAACGTCTGTGCCTGGATGTTTATGAACGGGAAGCTGCTGACCTGGCAGAAAATGAAGGACAAAGGTCACTCCACCACCCTGTTGGAATAAAACTCGTTTCGTGAAACGGTCCTCACTGAATGTTTTGACTTCTTGCAATGACGTGATACTCATGATAATCGTCCTCCTCGATATTATAATCTGTGAATACATTCATCTTATCGCAAGAAAGCCCGCGTTTCCTTGATCTGAATCAAGAAATGCGGGCAATGAACAAATCATGGGTCGGTCCTCATGACCGCTTGTTTCTAAGATGGTCACACCATCATTTTACGCAAAGAAGCGATATATCTCGAACGTATAATGATAAAATAAAACGTCTGTGCAAGTACAAAGGCACCAAATACAGTCAACACGGGCATCGTATAATTGGTAATACCGAATTCAGTCAGGAATGGCTTAACCACCACCAAAGTTTCAATGATAGCTACTCCGATCGGTAAAAAGAACAAAATGGCAATCTGAACGGTGGATGATCGTTTCATCTCCTGGAAACTGAGACCCATTTTCGAAAGAGAATGCACCATCTTTCCATCCGCTTCAAGATCGGTATGCAGTCTGAAATACAAAAAGCTTGCAGAAGAGATCGAGAAGATTAATCCGATAAATATGCCCAGGAAGGTAAAGAGTGCTGTACCCTGTCTGAATCTTTCAAAATCACCGTACCGTGTACTCAGATATCCAGACTGGTTATCCGTTGAAGCGTTGCTGCTTCGGATGGAATCCGCGGAGGATAGAAGCTGATCGCTAACCATGGCTTCCGAAGAGTGGCGATCAGGTACAGCATGACCCCATGCAGGGATCTGATACAGGTATTTACCAGATATCATATTATCTTTGATCTGTTGGGCAATCTCTTCATACTTCTCATCCGGTAGGACAACTACACCTGTAGCATAGAGTAGGGTTCCAAACTGTGGATCGATATCTGTATCCGTAACCCTAACTTCCAGCGGACTAGCATTCAGACTCAACGTCAACTTGTCTCCCTTCGCATAATTACGAAATCTGTTGCGCTTTATCTGATCCTGACCCTTCTCATTGCGGGTATCCACAAATACAGCGGACCCGGTATCCAATTCGAACATCTTTCTCCCTTGTGTCAGATTGTATTGGTTGTATTGACTAAGCGGCATAACCGAGACTGCACTCTGATCTGCATCAGACCAGAAATATTCAATATAGACTTGCTGATAATCCAAGCCTGCGGCTTCAAGTTTCGAATCAATAGCACTCATATCCAATTGCTCTGTTGGTCTGAATACGTTGTATTGAATTGCAAAATCGTTGTTTGTAAACTGCTCCCGGTTCTCCTGATCCAGTGACAAAATTACAACTGCACTCATTGAAGCAATCGCAATCACCACGGTCACCATAAAGAGCATGCGGGCATTATCCTTCATTTTATAACTCATCTCTGAGATCCACAACAGACGTGTACCATGCCATACCGTTTTACGATTACGCTTCAATAAACGGATGATGAGCACGGAAAGTTGTGAATAGAAAAAATACGTCCCGGCTATCCCTGTTACTGCTGCAATCATGATGGTTCCGCCATTTAACCCGTTACGGAGTACCACAAAACCTACTGTAAGTAATGCAAAACCCAGAATTGAGAAGAACCATGAAGCTTTCGGCTCTTTTTTAGGTTTGTTGGTTCCCGTTAGAAGTTCTAACGTCCGTTTATTTCCGATAAAAACCAGTGTGAAGAGTGAAATGCAGAAAAATAATAACAGAAAGGCCCCGATCGTAATCAGAATCGCCTTCACGGGAAAATAAAAGGGCAGATCATCCATCCCGATAAAACGAGTGGTTAACATCAGGAACAGCTTGGACAACAACATACCTCCGCCGATACCGGCAATAATGGACAGGCAGCCGATCAACATGTTTTCCAAAATGACCAATCTCCGAATCTGTGCGGGTTCTGCACCAAGTATGGTCAGAATGCCAAACTCTTTATTCCGAGATTTGAGAAAAGCACTGATGGAATACATAACAAAGAAAAATGCAAACACATATACGATAATTGAAGCGATCTGCATTCCCGTAGCGGTTGTGTCACCCATCGGCAACTCTGTCACATACGGATGATAAATGAACACCGCATAAGCGAAGAATATCATGACCATAAACACACTACTTAGAAAAAAAGCAATATACGCTCGCCCATTACGGCGGATGTTATTAAACGCGAACTGAGGAAAGCTCATGTGAATTCCCTCCCCAGAAGGATAAAGTATCAATGATCCGCTGGAAAAACGTCTGTCGATTATCTCCACGGTGTACCTCGGCTGCCAGCTTTCCGTCCTTAATGAACACGATGCGGTTGCAATAACTTGCAGCAAGCGGGTCATGTGTGACCAACATAATGGTTGTTTTCTCCTGCTGGTTAATCTGTTCAAGTGACTCCATGACCGCTTGGGATGACGTAGAATCCAGCGCACCGGTTGGTTCATCCGCCAAAACAATCGAAGGCATATTGATCATGGATCTCGCAATGGCTGTTCGTTGTCGCTGTCCGCCCGAAATTTCGTAGACTCGTTTATCCAGAATATGATCAATCCCAAGCTTCGCTGTAATGCGATGTAGTCTGCTCTCCATCTCCTTTAGTTTGACCTTGTCCAGTGTCAATGGAAGTACAATATTCTCAGCAACAGTCAGCGTGTCCAACAGATTGAAATCCTGAAAGACAAATCCGAGTTCTCGACGTCGGAACATGGCAAGTTCTTTCTTTTTCATATCAAACGGGTTCATGCCATTAATCAGCACCTTGCCTGAGCTGGGTTCATCAATGGTGGAGACCATGTTTAACAATGTGGTTTTGCCACTGCCCGACGGGCCCATAATACCCACAAACTCACCTTGCTTGATTGTCAGATGAATATCACTAAGGGCTTGAGTCTGCACTTTGCCCTGATATACTTTGTTCAGTCCCGATACCTGTAACATTTCCATGCGTAATTCCCTCCTAATCCGTCATTCTTTATACGTTAATTCTATTCTTATCCTAACTGACCTCCCGTAACGGTGCTATCGAATTACCTTAAACTTCTCTTACAACGCGTTTAAGGTTCTGTTCCCCTGCCTCCTCTATGACACTTCTGTGCATTAAAAAAAGCACCTCGCCCATGGGCAAAGCGCTCTTTACTTCGGATATTTCGAATGAATCCAGCTGAATCTGACCAACGTTCCCTCATTTGGCTCCGAAAACAACTCCACACGGTTATCCAGGCGGGCACTGATCTCACGAACCAGATATAATCCCATTCCAGTAGATTCGTGATATTGTCTGCCCCGTTCACCTGTAAAATAAGGATTGAACACGCGATGAATATCCTCGGACGAGATGCCGATCCCCTCATCCTGAATGTCCAGGATTGTACGCTCTTCCTGCTTATAGCCTGTAATGATCACTTTTTTGCCTGATTTGCTATCGGAATAGTTCACGGCATTGGTCAAAATCTGGGTGAACATGAACCGCAGCCACTTGGAGTCACTGTAGATCTGAAGGTCACCCTCCATACGGATATCCGGCGTAATGCCTCTGCGAATAAACAAACGTCGGTTCTCTGCAATGCTACTCCGAAGCACCTCATGCAGAGACAGCAGCTCTACACGAAAATCCCCTTCGAACTGTTCAAGCCGTGATGAATGCAAGACCATTTCAAGTCCTTTGCGCAGCTTATCCAGCTCATCCTGAATACTGCCAGCCGTCTCATCGTCCACATCTTCCAAGGTCAGTTGGATAATGGACAACGGGGTCTTCATCTGATGAACCCAGCGATTCATGAATACCACCTGCTGTTCCTTGCTAGTACGTAACTGCCCCATCTCGTTCTGCCGATTACGCTCCAGTTCATGTAACAATTGCTGGATGGCTTCCGCCACGACCGAATTTCCAAGCGCTTGGAAAGGCTCGTTTACCAGTTTTCGTGGTTGTTCAAGCAGACGATAATACGCTCGCAGCTGGAAGTAACGTATGATCAGATAGACCAACAGCACAACAGTACTGATCAGCATGCCATAGAGAACAATCTTCATCGGACGGCCCTCACCAGAGAGCCAGTACACACACGGAACCAGCAACATCTGTAACACATAAAATCCAACTAACATCTGGTGGTCTTTCAGGAACAGTCTCATTTCCCTTTCCCCTGTGAGGACGAATCCAGATCCAACATACGATAACCCGCTCCGCGAACCGTCTCCAAAATCTCTTCTGCACCCAGCTCCTTCAACTTCCGGCGAACACGTGTAATATAGACATTCAACGTATTATCATCGATAAAATGCTGATCTTCCCACATTTGTTCTAACAATTTTTCTCGGCTGACAACTCGCCCTGCCTTCGCCATCAGCGCTTCCACCAGTATCGCTTCCTTCTGTGTCAGCTCGGTAGAACGCTCATCATATTCCAATACAAATCGCTCAGGATAAAGGATCATGGGACCGTTCTTCACCTTCACTTCCTGTTGAACAGCAGCGTAAGAACCATAGGCTCTGCGCAGCTGACTACGGACTTTGGCAAGAACAACTTCATATTGAAAAGGTTTTGTAATATAATCATCCGCTCCATGTTCCAACGCCATAATCTGATCCATACCACTATCACGAGCCGATATGAATAAAATGGGACATATGGAATGTGTGCGTATCTGCCTGCACCAGTAGTATCCATCATATTGAGGCAAATTCACATCCATCAGCACAAGGTCCGGCTTCACTTCCACAAATTCATCCAGTACATGACGAAAATCATCTGTGACCTGTACCTGGAATCCATTTCGGGTCAGATAAGCCGCCAGTAATCCTGCTAACTTGGCATCATCTTCAACCAACAATATCGACTGCATCGTTAACCCTCTTTCCGTTTCCTGACGTCAGTGTATCACATCTAGTTACCCATTCTAGTCGGAAACGGCTTGAAAATAAAGGTTTAGACCACGAGACGTCCCCTCTTCTCTGCCAAACCAATGATGGCTTCTACCCCTGAATTAAACTCAAGAAAATCCTGCTCGACCCCATCGCTGAAAATAACACCGTCCTCCGGCATCTGGGATACAATGTGCAGTGGTTGCTTTGAATGGATCTGTCCAAACACGAGATTGGCCGCAGTCGTCCGGCTCGGAAAAGGTTCACGTACTGAAAAATATAAGTACGGCGCATCCCAGTTAAAATGATTCAGCTCTTGCCTGCTCCCATGAATGGATGCCGATGCTGTAGCGACCTCCGCTTCGGAATTCATGTTCTGCCATGCAGCGGACCCTACAATTCCGGTGGCTCCGGCCAGCACACTTTTGAACCAGCCTGTCGATCCCATGCCTGTGGATACAATGATGCCACTAGAAGATTGTTGTTCTGTGGATGAACCCAAACGCACTTCATAACGAGCCGATACATGCGTCTTCCGACCAATGAACAGATCATTCACACCATATAGATACTGTCCATCATTGAGTTCCACTTTGGCGAGAGTGACTTCTTTCAAGGTTCGTTGCTTTCGAATGACATCAGGAACAATGAAGCTTAGATCTTCCACGGTAAAAGGTAATAACACGCCATCCCAACGCATCGGGTCCGGATTCACACCGATGAGCGGCTGCTCGGTTACGTATTTGAGGGTGTTGGCTACAAGCCCATCCTGTCCAACCACGACCACGATATCTTGCTCTCCAAAGATAAAGTTGGGTACATGTTCCCGATCAATCGTCTGAACGCGGCCCAATTGACCCAGTTGCTGCTGTGCCTGCTGCACAGATAGCCGATAACGACGGTCTTCCTCCATATAATCACTGAAGTCTGCACCCAGACGTTCAATATAGAACTGAGCTTGCTGCACCGTGTTATATCGAACCACCAGCTCTTCCAGTCTGGTCCGGCGCTTCACCAGAATCAGCTTGTGTTCGCTCATTCGATCATCCGCGGTGGCCTGCTGACGTACTGATTTCCCTGCTTGCTCTGCTTGCTCTCTTCTTCCTAGCCTCATCTCGCTCGTCCTCCTTGATCTCTGCCCGGCACAGGAGACATTAATCCTTGCAACAGATCCGGCGAGATATTAAGCTGCCCAATCTTGCCTGCATTTTCAGCCAGTTCCTGGAACGCGAGTGCGATCAGCTTATCAGAATTCATGCCCATATTCGCCATTGCTTGCAGTACATTGGGCTGTACATTTTGCAATGAGTTCATCACGGCAGCAATCTCATACGCTTTGGCATCTGCCTCGGCATTGTGATTAGCAATAGTTAACTCAATCAGTTGCTGCTTACGTTCCTCCATCGCTGTATTGAACTGAAGCTGCTCCTGCTCCATCTCGTTTTGTTTCTGTTTCACCGAGCGTTCTGTCTGCAATTGGGTCTCACGAATTTGCTGTTTCTTCGTCTCTACGGCAATTTCGGTGTTCAGTTCGTTCTCTTTCACTCGTCTTTCCTGTTCAATCGATGCATTCCGACGTACATAGAGCGCTTCATCTGCCTGACGCAAAATCTCTTCCCGCGCCTGTGCTTCCAATGCACGCATCGTCTCTTTATTAGGCAGAATGGCCAGAATCGATAGACTCATCAACTCAACGCCCAATTTCTCCAACTCTTCACTTTGCACAACCTCGCGTTTCATGCTGCTTGCCAGCCGTTCACTGGATTGAATAGCTTCTTTCAGCGGCATTTGCTCAAGATGTTTCTTGGTTAGTACTTTCGCTGTGGTGATCACCCGTTGATCCAGCTTGCCGGGGTCGTCGGAGATATACCGATTTTTGCGCAAATTGTACGTGTAATTCAGGCTCTGGGTTATTTTCAAATAATCCACAATGCGATAACTTAATTGCCCCTGCACAGTAACCGTCTGATAATCCGCCGTAATCTCTTCGAACATAAACGGTACATCCACCGAGGATACGGGTAGAACCACTACCGATGTGGTCGGCTCATAATAATAGAAGGACAATCCGACACCTTGACGTTGTACCTCACCATTTTTTACTTTCATGACATATTCACTGGGTTGAAATTTCGCAAATCGGAATCCAAACATAGCTCATTCCCCATTTCTTTAATATTGTCGTTTTGATATTATCGAAATGATAACAAATGAATTCGATATTGTCAATACGACATTAACAAAATGTTTATATGCCTATTTAGAGAAAGCGGGTCCGTTATAACCTCTTTTCACAAAAAAAAATAAAGAGATCGAATCACATGATCCGATCTCTTTACCTGCTTTGTTATTTTCTATTAGTGCATGCTGATGATGCACCAGGCATCCTTCATAATAAAAACGGACGTTTTGAACTATCTCTAATACAGTTGTTCCATCATTCTGGCGACTGCAACAGCTCCCTGTGCACGGTTCGCTGTTTCTTTCGGAGCAAACGTGCCATCAGGCATGCCATTTAGCAGCCCAAGTTGTTGCATCGAGGCTACAGCTTCTTTGGCGTATGCTGCGATCTCGGCGTTGTCTAAAAACAACATATTTCCTTGTACAGAATTGGTCGCATCCTCACGCTGCACAACCTTCAGTGCTCTGTTCAGCATAACGGCCATTTCTTCTCGTGAAATACGTTCATTCGCTCCAAAGCTTCCATCTGCTCGGCCTTGAATTATTTCCATTTCCATTCCAAGTCGTACTGAATCGGCAAACCACTGCCCTTCCATCACATCCGTTGGGACTGAAATAGATGGATCCGGCTGGCGTGCATCACCAATACCTTTAATAATCATTTGCAAAAATTGTGCTCTGGTCAGTTCACCTTGCGGGGCAAAACGAGTTGCGCTCATCCCCGAAATAATCCCTTTACCGTAGAGGTTCTGTACCTCTTGGATTGCCCAATTGTGATTTTGCAGATCATTTAATGGTACTTCAACTTCTGCAATGACATAACTGCTGGATTCCAGCGGTTTGAACGTCATCGTTTTGGTCTTGTCATCGTACTTGGAATACGTAACAGGCTTCATTTCTCCACTTGTGGATATGGAATGTACAACCATAACTACATCATTTTTCTTAGGTTGTTCCACATTGGATAGAGCAACTTCAACCGCTCTGTTTGTCCATTGCAATGGCTTATTGTTCATTAACAAATTCACATCAACAATCGCATGATTACCGATCGCTGCTTTTTGCGATGTAGTCAGTGTATCTGTCGATCCTTTTGCCACTACGATATCGAACGTTCCCTCAGTCTCCGCAATGGTTAGTGGGAGTGATCTCAGAGGAACACGAACGGTAGTCTGTCCTACAACTACATCTAGGGATTGCACTTCCTCGGAACGAACCCATGCTGCCAGCTGACTTGCAGCCAATTGGAATGTGACTGTCTTGGCTCTGTCAGGCACATCTGCAATCAGCTTCAACGTACGATTTCCTACATCCATCGATTGCAGTGCCTGAGTTAATTGGGATGCATCTGGACGAATGGAATACTTCTCATCCCCGGCTGTCGTTCCTTTTAACGTGATCGATCCCTTCTCCGGTGCAGTACCCGCTCCAACTGGTGGGGTTACAGATGGATTCCCCGTCGATGGTGCTGTTCCCGGGTTGGAAGGTTGTGAAGGTACACTTGGTTCTGATGGCTGGCCAGGGCCAGGTGTTACATCTTGACGTACAAGCTTACTCACAGCATCTTGTAACGCACGATCCGCATTGCTCACATCTTGCATTGAAGATTCAACATCCAGAATGAATGCCTTCGCTTCAGAAAGTGCCTTACTAAATACATTCCAGCTTGATGTCGTGTATTCGGTTTGTTTTAATTTCTCAGCGGCATCTACAGTAGCTTGCAGTGCAGTTTTGTCTGCCGGGAACGTACCGTATGCTTCAAATTCCATGAATCCTACCCATGTGGGACCTGTTTTAATCGTTACCCGAATGTAACGGCCCTCCGTGCCTTCTGGAAGTACATGGCTAGGTGCGGTCGATACAACAACATCACTTGTGGTGTCCACTACTTTCACAAAATTTTTGTTATCGTTGGACACTTCAATCGTATATTTGATACCACCACTCCACATGGACATCTCGATCTTGCGCAGGTTTGCGACTTGCCCCAAATCTACTTGCCACAAGCTGTCAATACTCTTATCGGTCCCCCATGAAGTGTTCGGATCGTTGTCGATTGCACCTTCAGGAGAGTTGGCTTGATTGCCTCCTGTCCCTGCACTGCTTGAAGCCGTTGCCGTTTTGCCCGTTGTTAAAGCCTCCAGAGAGACCAGACTAGTAAAGGCTTGTTTCAACGTACTCAGTGCTGAATTCACCTCAGATTGGACAACAGCATTGTTATCTCGGACCTGAATCGCTGTCTGCAAAGACTGTTCCAATACAGACCAGCTCCGGCGTGTATAGGAAGATTTAGTCTGCTGCTGCATTTGTTGAATGTACTGGTGCAGTTGTGTTTTGTCCACATTGGATAGACCTTGAATGGCATCATGCAAACGTTTAACCGCTGTATTCGCATCCGTCTGTGTTGCTCTTGGATCATTCAAGACCTGATCAGCGCCTTCCAGCGCTTTGGTCAATACCGCCCAAGTGGCCGCAGACCAGTCAGGCTGCTGATACGTACGCGCTTCCGCTATTTTAGCTCTGAGCTCGTCAAGCTGCGGGGTGATAACCTGCATCTGCTGCATCACACGTTCCAATGCTGTTGTCGCTGCATCTGTATCTGCTTGAGTTACCCCGCCCGGCGTGTATGCCTGTTGGTATACATCATTCGCTGCCGAGATTGCCGGAGCCAGAGTCACCCAGCTTTCCGGAGTAAAATCAGTCTGTACCAATGATTTGGCTCGTGTAAGCGCCGCATCCAGTTGCTGGCGGTCTGCGGGCAGAAGCTCCAATCCGCGTTTGTAAACATCCAGTGATGGCAAGGCACGTCCTTCGTAGGAGTATCCACCATTCCCCGGAAATTCATCATAGTCGAACATGGCATGATTTTCCCATGCATCTCCCTCGGAATCAATCCAGCCTACATTGGCGGCAATCCATGCGGGCTCCCAATAGAAGAAGCCTGCTCCGCGGTTTTCCGGCACGTCAGCAATCATATCCATAATGCCAGCAATAGCATCATATTGCCCCTGTACCGTTGCAGGGAATGTTGCTCCCCCAACATGAAGCGCTTCATCCGATCCAATGATATTGCCGTGTGCATCCCCGTTTTTATATGAGAATGGATACGATGTCTCGGCAATAATCACGTCTTTTTTGAATTTGTCAGATACTTTATTCATGGTGTTCTGCACATCGGCAAATGTTCCATGCCAGAACGGATAATAGGAAAGTCCGATGATATCGTACTTCAGTTCGCCTTTCTCCAGCTCACTGAAATACCAGTCGAACGTATCCGCCTTGCCGCCTTCTGCGAGATGAATCATGATTTGAACCTTATCAGCGTTATTGGTGATCTCTCCTTCTACTGCACGTACAGCATCAATTCCGCTTTTCAGCAATGCAACATTTTGCTTAAAATCCACGTCGCTGCTCAAGCCGTTCAGAACACCACTGTTGATCTCATTACCGATCTGCACCATATCAGGCATGGCGCCCTTTGCTTTCATTTCTCCCACAACTTCATACGTATAGTTGTATACGGCCTGCTTCAGCTCTTCATGCGAAAGGCCTTCCCAAGCTTTGGGACGAAGCTGCTGACCCGGGTGCGCCCACTCATCCGAGTAGTGGAAATCCAGCAGGATCTTCATACCTTTTTTCTTCACCCGCTCGGCCAAACGAATGACATCGTCCTTGTCGTTGTAGCCCCCTGATTTCTGTGGATCATTCCACAGACGAAGACGCACATAATTGACACCGCGATCCTTCAGGATATCAAGCAAGTCCCTTTCAGTGCCATTACTATCCAGATACTTCCCTCCATTAGCCTCAATGGCGGTTAACGTGGAAATATCCACTCCTCTAACGTAATCCGTCCGATATCCTCCAACTGTTACAGTGGCCTCCGGTTGAACAGGGGCTCCATATACTGCACCCGTCACGGTAAAGCTACCCGCATGTGCGTACTCTGAAGGGTCGATACTTTCCCATTCCACTGGAACCGAACCAGATTTGTCGTTCGGATACTTCGCTGTCACTTTTGTTGGCAGAACAGGTGCAACCCCAGCTACTGTATTGACCTTAACGGGATCGTAACTTGTAATGGTTGCTGGATCAATTTTTTCCTCTTTTCCCCAGACTTTAAGCTCGGATATCCCGGGCCACCAATTTGCTCCCGCATAGTACGGAATTGTAACCTTCACATACTGGACAGGTGTATTGGTCTGGAACTCTTCACTGGCAACAGTCTGTTTTATTTCGTTAGTCGTTTGGTCCACAACAGTTGACCAGTTGTTACCATCATCAGATACTTCAATCAAATATTTTACAACTTGGTCTTTGTCCTTCCAAGTCAATTCCGCTCCAGATAGATCATATGGCGCACCTAGGTCTATAGTCAACCAATGAGGATTACTCTCAGAAGTAGGTGAGCTCGCACTCCAGTGAGTATTCACATCACCATCTACCGCCTTTTCTTTTTGCCCCTCATTCACTAGATCTTCCTCTCTTACCGTAACCACCTTGTTAAATGCCACGTTCACTTTTGCATCTTCTGCAGCCGCTGGACGAACCATCAACCCCAGATCACAGAACAGCATCAGCAATACCAGACACCCGCTTATGTACCTCTTGTTCACTCTTGATCTCCCCCTTTTTGTGTTTGATTGTGCATGGATCAATGAATGTTATGAATCCTCCTCATTGTAAGCGCTTAATAGTGATGGGTAACACGGTATTATCCAAAGGAAACAGCAGTTATTTTAACAATATGCTCCTGTAAAAGTTACATTTGAGCGATAAGAATCACACTATTTGTAAAAAACAAAAAAATCTGTCCGTCCACCGTAAGGCAGAACAGAACAGATTTCTATCTAGATGATCGTCGCTACACTTATTTGGAGAGTTTCAATTCAAGTTGTACCTGGATATCATTTTCAGTCGAGAGCACAACGGAGTGTGGATTTTCCATTCCGAAATCTTCGAACGTTACCATCGATGTCGCCGACAACAAGACTGCATTATTCTCATAAGCAGCTTTGGCATCAAAAGTTACTTCTTTTTCAATACCTTTAACCGTAATGGTACCATTCATTTTGATATCAACCGTTTGACCGACAGGCCATTCCGCAGGTACCCCTTCAAATGAAGTCGCTGTAAATGTAGCTTGTGGATATGTAGCAACATCGAAGAAATCGGCTTGCTTCACGTGACCATCACGCTGTCCATTCCCGGAATCAATTCCGTCCATCTCGATCTGTCCTTCTGCCTTCATCTGAGCAGCATCGTCTACATTAATTGTCCAATTCCCTGTTACCTGCTCGTCCACAAAGTTAACGGTCTCCTGCGATGTAGTTACAGAGAAATATACTTTGGAACCTTCGCTGATGCTCCAGTCTCCGTTCAGTTGCTCTGCTCCAGCAGTTTCATTGGCTACAACCGTTCCTGTGCTATCTACAGCTGTGGTGGAAGTCGCTGTGCTCGCAGGAAGCACCTGCTCAATCTCCACGTTATTCCCCAAGTAACTGTTTGTGATATAGTAACCACCGCCACCGATTACGGCAACCGCCGCTACACCTGTAATAAGCCATGCTTTTGCTTTCTTGTTCATCTCTATGTTTCCTCCAGTACATGATTGTTTAGGTTGCTTCTTGGAGTGAATCATATCAATTGAATGTGTCAGGAAGAAGTCAAGATAAGACAAGTCCCATATTTTTTTGAAATCCGTAATACAGGATTGGCTTTACGCTCTGGCTCATGTAAAATCAGTACAAGTTTACAAAGCGAAAGGAGAACGCTTTTCTTGAAATCCATACTTATCGTCGAGGATGAACAAGCTATTGCACGAGTATTGGCTGCTTATCTGAGAAAAGCAGAATTTGAAGTTCATCATGCAGCAGATGGACCGACTGCACTTACCCTTTTTGATACCGTAACGCCTTCCCTTGTATTACTTGATGTGATGCTGCCAGGAATGGACGGATGGGATCTGCTGCGGATTATTCGTGAAAAAAGTGCTTGTCCCGTGATCATGCTAACTGCACTGGATGACATTTCAGACCGTCTCAACGGACTAAATGCCGGTGCTGACGATTATATGAGCAAACCTTTTGTACCGGAAGAAGTGGTTGCCAGAGTTAATGCAGTGTTGCGCCGTAATCCACATTGGACCTCAGGTGGCGAAGAGAAGCGTTCCTTTGGAAATCTCGTCATTGATCTTGCTGCCAAGCAGGTGCTGCTGAACGGTGCAGAGGTTGCACTCACACCTCGTGACCTGTCGTTACTGTTCTTCCTGTCCGATTATCCGAATCGTACATTTACCAGAGATCATCTTATTGAACAGGTATGGGGGATGGACTACGATGGCAGTGATCGTGCTGTGGATCTATCGATTAAACGACTACGTCAAGCCCTCTCCCACTGGTCGCCAGATACGGGAGAAATTCGGACGTTGCGAGGAATGGGGTATCAATTTTGGATCGCCAACTGAAACAGAAGAAACCCAAACGAACGATATCCATTCTGTCACACTGGACACTGCGATATTTTCTCATTTTGTGCATTGGTTTCACGATTATTGTGGCAGGGGCACTCTACTGGATTCGAACAACTTCCATTGAGAAAAGCCTCAAAACCGCAGAACTGCTTGGGCTGGAGATTGCCGATCGAGTGACCAGTGAAAATAATATGCTTCGGGTTCCACCGGATCTGGACAGACTGGTAACCAAGCGAGAGAAACTATTTAATACAGATCATTATTTTTGTGTCATGATCTTGGACAACAACAATCAATTGATCTTTTCCCAGCCTAAAATGGAGCAAAAAGATGTGCATTATCGACTGTCAGACGACTATCTTGAACCGCGAAACAACAAATATGCAGGTGTAACGGTCAACATATCTGAGGGCGATCAAACCTTGGGTAAAGTGTGGGTCATGCAGTCCAAACAATCCATTACATTTGGTCCAGAGACGATATGGCTCGTGGCTCTAATCCTCGGAGGACTAATCCTCTGTGGATGGTTTACAATCTATCTCTTGTCCAAAAAGTTATCCAGACCGATTCGTCAGGTCGCCTATGCCGCTGAGCAGATTCGAGGTGGCAACTATGATGTGAGTCTTGATCTGAATACACGAGAACGTGAGATCAATGAACTTGTAAATTCATTCCGCGATATGGCCACTCGTCTCCAACAACTCGAAGAATGGCGTACACTTTCGCTGGCAGGGGTAAGTCATGAACTCAAGACACCAGTAACTTCCATCAAGGGGCTCGTTATGGCAGTACGTGACGATGTCGTGAGTCCACAGGAAGGTAAAGAATTTTTGGATATCGCTTTGAAGGAATCTGAACGCATGGAGCGAATGGTCGCAGATTTGCTTGACTATAACGCCATGGCTGCAGGAAGTGTTGCCGTTCGAAAGGAACGGACGGATCTGAAACTGTTGGTCGGTGAGATCATCTATCAGTGGAAGATTGCGTACGAGGACAAAATGCCAGAGGTTCAGCTGCATGCCCCTCCGATTAACTTTTTTACCATGGGGGATGCTCTTCGCATTCAGCAGATCATTGTCAATTTGCTTAATAACGCACTTCATGCCACAGCTCCTGAACAGAAGGCTGTCTTCGACATTTATCTAAGTACAGAAGAACAGATGCTGTACGTTGATGTTAAAGACCACGGCACAGGCATCGCAGCCGAAGAACAACCCAAAATCTTCGAACGGTTCTATCGTGGAGAACTCAAAAAACGTCGTAACCGTGGTCTGGGTCTAGGATTAACATATAGCCGCCTACTCGCTCAGGAACAGGGCGGTGAACTGACACTTGTCTCCAGCAGCCCGGAAGGCAGCATGTTCAGATTAAGCCTGCCACGCTGGACTGCAACACAAGAAGCCATGAATACTGAAAAAGCATACGGAGCAGCCGTTAAAGTATAAAGCACCTCGCTAACATGACGATTAGCCCAGAACTCCATTCAGGAGACTGGGCTAGTTCAACGTTGTTCTTTGTTGCTTTATCCAGAACGGAAGCAATCAACACTCTAATACACGTGGTCTGTATTCATCGTAAGCATCCGAGATCAGTTGCTTATGAAGTACACTACTGGCAATGATTGCTTTCCGCTTTGCTTTCAGAACGATCTGCTCTATATCCGCATAACTGCACCCGGTCAAGCGTTCACATATGTAATCTTCCAGCCGAGTCTCCTGTTCAAATGCCCCTACCAATTTGCTGATATACAATTTGCGACTCGAATCATCAGGCATACCGTAGGTCATCTTCGTATCAAACCGCCGCCAGATGGCGTGATCCAGTTGGGTTTCCAGATTCGTTGCAGCCACCAGAATGCTTTCCCCATCGAATTCGTCCAGACACTGCAACAATGTATTCACGACACGAGCCATCTCTTTCACTTCATCATTGCTCTCACGTGTCCGGCCTATGGCATCAAATTCATCCAGAAATAACACACAGGGATTCATTCGTGCATATTCGAATAACTTACGTACGTTACTCCCCGTCTCCCCAAGATGGCTATGAATGATCGCATCTAATCTCACAAGAACCAATGGCAGATCAAGGCGCTCCGCCAGATGTGATGCCGTTAATGTTTTTCCCGTACCGGGTGGCCCGAACATGACCATTTTGTTGGGGATTGATACATCATGCTCTCTGAACTTCTCTTTCATGCCCAGAATGGTGATAAATTCATTAATGATGCGTTCATTTTCAGCGGAAAATACAATATGCTGGGCTTTGCGTCTACACTCTTTCGGCGTGTAAAAAGCAGCCATATCGATCCCTTTCGCGCGGGGAATCCGGTTCATATGGTTTATTTTGCTCATGTATTCACATGCTCCTTCATTTATGGTTTCGTGTAAATGTTTAGTTCAATTTATATAGAATCAATTAGACTTAATCGTAATCATTACTATTAAATAATAACATACTACTGCCTTTTTGCAAATATAACCACAGCACGTCCACTATTTTGCCACAGATGGGGGCATTTGGTTGCAAGCTTCAATTAAATTTGCTATTCTAAGTATGCATCGTTGTGTATAACGCAAAAAAGCCCTCCGAATTTCGTGAGAGCAACAGAATTTTCCAGATTGACAAGCGGCAACTTGTTATATCCGGATTCTTTATACCAACGACTGTAATCCAATTAAAGTGAGGTTAACAATCATGGCAAAAGACGTATTGTGTGAAGTTAATTCCTGTCGTCACTGGGCTCAAGAGAACAAATGTAACGCTTCTTCGATCTACATCGTGAGTCACAGTAACAAAGAAGCAAGTCAGTCTGCTGAAACAGACTGCAAGACTTTTGAAGTAAAATAAGTAATTTCATGTAATCGACTTAAAGGAGCCCTTACCGGTTCCTTTTTTCTTTGTCTATTGTAACAAGAATGATAATTATTATCAAGCCCTATTCTGTAAAAATCCTTCTCACCTCTTCAATGCACATTGGACAGATGACCTACGTACACTACGTAAGAAGTCAGTATGCCCATGAACGATTAGAACCAAGAGGTGAATAACAATGCCTGTTAAAAGTGGCACACAGTATCGCGAACGAATTGATGCACAGTCCGTCCCTTGCTGGTACAAAGGTAACCTTATTACTGGAAAACGCTCTGAACATGTAGCATTTGCTGGTTTGATGGAGACTCAGATGCACATGTATGATCTGCAATCGGATTCTAAATTTGCAGAAACGATGACGTATGCCTCCCCGGCAGACGGCAAACCTGTGGGGATATCCTTCCTGCCTCCAACCAGTGCCGACGACCTCCGTAAACGACGCGAAGGGATGAATATCTGGGCAAATGTGCATCATGGCTTTCTTGGTCGCTCACCCGATTACATGAATACAGCCATAATGTCCTTTTACACAGGTGCCGATCTCCTGAACGAACTATCTCCCCAATATGCAGAAAATCTCAAAAATTATTATGCGTACTGCCGTGATCATGATATCACGTTATCCCATGCCTTCATTCAGCCATATGCCAGCAAAATCTCAGGGCAATTGGATGCTACTGAAGATGCTATTGCCGCAAAGGTCGTGGATCGCACCGAGGAAGGTCTCATTATTAGCGGTGCATTCATGATGGCTACACAAGCTGCCACTTCGGATGAGATATTTGTCTATCCGTCACCTTCACCCGCCCCATTTGATGACGAAAATCCATTTGCATTCTCTTTTGCTGTCCCCAATGATCTTCCAGGAATCAGTCTGGTATGCAGGGATACCTACGCAGCCGAATCCCACACTAATTATCCCCTGAGTTCCAGATATGAAGAAATGGACAATATCGTCATCTTTGACAGGGTGCTCGTTCCGCATGAACGAATATTTTTTGCAGGAAGTGAGGAAATGTCCTCGCGTCTCTTCAGTGGTAGTAACTTTCATATTCACGCAGGTCATCAGGTATTGTGTCGTTATATTGCCAAGACGGAATTTGTTCTCGGTACAATCCAGCTTCTCACGGATACGCTGGATCTGAATACGGAAGCACATGTTATAGAGAAATCTGCACGTGTGTTCGCAGGTCTTGAATCGTTAAAAGCATTGGCCTTGGCCGCGGAGGCAGGTGCAATACCAGACGGACGAGGATTTGTATTACCTGCACCCAAACCATTGATGGCAGCCAATCTCCTTTTTCCGAAACTTTATCCTGAGTTGATTGAAATTCTGCAACTCTTGGGTTCGAGCGGGGTAATTATGATCCCTCAGGAAGAAGAGTTTCAATCCGATATCGCTCCGTCACTGAATATATATCTGAAAGGGAACGATATGGCTTCTCACGAACGCAACGCTCTGTTCCGCCTGATCTGGGAGCTTGGGTCTGGTTCATTCGGGGGCAGACAGACCCAATTCGAACGATTCTTTTTTGGCAATGTCCTTACGGTATCCAATCGGTTGTTCTCCGTCTACAACAAAGATCAGACGAATCGTCAGCTCGTTCGTGATTTTCTATCCAACAACAGCAAATAAGAGAACCAATAAATTATTTTTTTAAACCAGATGGTCATAAACCGTCATCAGTTCAGAGGCTGGTCTGCTTGCATCCATATCCCGCAATGCAGGCTGGTCTCCGTAACCGATATGAAAGACTCCCAGCACCTTCTCTTCACTTGTCAAACCCATCAAATTCATAAACACAGGATGTTGTTGATAATCATTGATCTTCCAGACCGCATTCAACCCCTGTTCCGCAGCCAGAATACTAAAGCGTTTGCTCCAGGCTTTGGCCGGCAGAAGATCATCCTCACGGGCATTTCTAGGCGCCACGACAACCAGATGGGTTGGAATTGCTTCCGTGTATTGATATGTAGCCCAATCGCCGTAGCGATCAGCCAGATGGGGTGGATAGCTCTGTCTGACCGCTTCCAGATAAAGCTGTCGTCCTTCGCCTGCAAACAACATAAACCTCCAAGGTTCTGAACTCATTACATATAATGAAGGATCTGCTTCATCAAGCAACTTTCGTATAACCGACTGGGGTACTGGCAACGGACTGAATTCACAAGTTCCTGCACGTCTCTTGCTGCTGCTTATATCTTGACTTAGACCGGTAGACATGGCAACTTCCCCTCCTCTATCTGCATGATATATCGTTATCCTTCAATTGTCTTCACATCAACCATGTTTTCTTCGGTTCAATGGCTTCCGTTCTCCAGCGATCTACCTCTTCGTGGATGCGCGCTTTATCACGCGTCGTAAACTGTTCTGACTCCACCACTTCTGCTTGCGGCATGCTGTCACGTATCAAGCGAATGTAGTCCATGGAACGGATCAGAGACTGGCGTCCAGGGATGTACCTTATTTTGCGTCCTTCCAACAAGCAGTATATCTCGATCATACCCGGTAATTTTCCGAAGGCTTCCCAGCAGAATGCACTGACCATATGCTGAAATGCCTCAACTACGTTTGGATCATGGACAACCATATATTTCTGAATCAGCAGCGAATCCCAGCCTTCTGGTTGCCAGGCCGCCTGAAATATCATCGATAAATGCATGGATAATGAAGGTAACTCCGTTCTCCACTGTTCAAAAAGAATGGCTGGATGCTTCAGATCATCGTTCATTGCAATGGCGAGTGACAATTCATCCGTAATCTTGTTCTTCACATCCCAGTAATGGAGAACAGATTCGAAACCATCCGTCTTTCTGGGCCACCACTTCTCAAGTAAATACTGTACGGGTACCTCTTTGCGAACATCGGGGTCGAGACTGTAAAAGGCATTGACCGCATGGCTCACCGCATATTGTACACGGTGCCTCCATTGCAGTGGAAGACGCTGCTCAGACACTGGTTCAGGGCGGATGAATCGGTGTGGGCTGCGCAGCATTTCTTCCAATCTGTAATCTTCAAGCAGACGTCCAGGAAGGTCATTCCTTCCGACTGGCATCGCTGCCTGAACATTATGTCTTAACATGATCTTTAGGACACCTGTAATCCGGCAGCAGCGAAGCGTTTGCCAAAGTCACGGCATGTTTCTTTCTCCTGCTCAAGCGGACTGTATTCAATTTTCAACATCTCTGGAGATACCTCCGCCCCACGCTCTTGCAGCTTGGCAGCCGCAAGATCAACTGCACCGCAGAACTGCTCATATGAGGTGTCACCACTACCAAACACCGCAGCTCTCTTACCGCTCAGGTCAAGCTCATCCAGCTCCTCATAGAAATCAAGGAATTCATCCGGCAACTCCCCATCTCCCCAGGTGTACACACCGATCATGAATCCGTCATAGTCCAATACATCAGATGCATTACAATCCGTTACGGATTTCAGGTCTGCCTCGTGGCCTCCCTGTGTAATTCCTTCCACAATCAGTTCTGCAATTTCTTCTGTATTTCCTGTCATGCTCGCATAAGCCACTAACAATTTAGCCATCTATTTTTCCCTCACTTTATTTGATCATGTTATATTCTCTCTATGAAGAAAGAATGAATTTTTGATTAACAAAATCATATGTGATAATGATTATCATTGTCAAATTAAATTTTTGGTTATCTTTGTTTTTCAGTATATGGCGCACCTCGGATTTCAACACAGCTAAAATACTTCATCCTTTAAGGTCAGATGTAGTACCTTCCTCCAATGATCCCGTCCCCCAACTGGCGTCCAAGCCCTTTTTTGTTGTACAATAGTATCCAAATGACTTTTGAAGGATGGATAAATCATTATGTACGTAGCTAAGAATTGGAAGGACTATGAAGTAATCGATACAGGAGGCGGCGAGAAACTGGAGCGTTGGGGAGATGTGATTTTACGCAGACCCGATCCACAGATTATCTGGCCCCTTGAGCAAGAAACCAATGAATGGCGTCAGGTGCATGGTCACTATCATCGCAGCTCTTCCGGTGGCGGTAACTGGGATATGAAAAAGCCCATTCCCGAGCGTTGGACGATCGGATACGAAAACCTGAAATTCCACATTAAACCTACCAGCTTTAAGCACACTGGCCTGTTCCCTGAACAAGCCGCTAACTGGAGCTGGATGATGGATAAAATCTCCAATGCAGGACGCCCTATTTCTGTCTTGAACCTGTTTGCCTATACAGGCGGAGCAACGGTAGCCGCAGCTTACGCAGGCGCTTCTGTTGTGCATGTGGATGCAGCTAAAGGCATGGTTCAATGGGCTAAGGAAAATGTTCAATTATCCGGGCTGGCTGATCGCCCTGTTCGTTTTATTACGGATGATGTATTCAAATTTGTACAACGGGAACAACGTCGCGGAAATCGTTACGACGCTATTATTATGGACCCTCCTTCATATGGCCGTGGCCCTAATGGAGAGACATGGAAACTGGAAGAGAACCTATATCCTTTCTTGAAGTCATGTATGACGATCTTGTCGGATAATCCATTATTCATGCTGGTTAACTCCTACACTACGGGCATTTCCTCTACTGTTCTGCGCAACATGTTGACCATGACGATGTCTGCTCAGTACGGTGGTGACATTACTGCTGGTGAAATTGGTCTGCCAATTACACGTAGTGGTCTTGATCTGCCTTGTGGTATTCTGGGCCGTTGGGAGTCTTAATCATGTCAGAACATCGGCATGATCACGATGCGATTCCGATTCTGTTCGAAGACAACCATCTGTTAGGTATTACGAAGCCGGTCAATGTACCTACCCAGGAAGATTCATCAGGTGATCCGGATTTGCTTACATTGCTGAAGCAGGATCTGAAAGAACGATACAACAAACCTGGCAATGTTTATCTCGGGTTAGTACACCGACTTGATCGTCCTGTTGGAGGGGCAATGATTTTTGCCAAGACTTCTAAAGCAGCTTCGAGATTGTCCGAGACTGTGCGGGGACGTCATTTCCGTAAAATATATGCGGCTGTTGTACACGGCAAGTTGCCTGCACAGCAGGGAACGTTAAAACACACGCTCCTGAAAGATGCACGTACAAATACCGTTACTGTTGTACCTAAAGGTACGGCTGGCGGTAAGGATGCCGTTCTGGATTACCGTGTTATCGGCGAGACAGATCGTTACAGCCTCGTCCATATCGAACTGCATACCGGCAGATCTCATCAGATTCGGGTGCAAATGAAAGAAATCGGCTGCCCTCTGTACGGGGATCAGAAGTACGGCGCAAGCGTGAATAAACCCGGGCAACAGATTGCTCTATGGTCTGCGATTGCTGCTTTTCCTCATCCAGTTACTAAGGAAGAAGTTATTCTGCAATCTTTGCCTGCAAGAGAATTCCCCTGGGCAGAATGGCCAGCTGCCGTGTACCAAAAAGCTTTTGGACAATCTCTATAATTACGTGTTCAAAAAGACTGGTTTTCAGTACCGATAAGATGGGATTACAAGCATTTTTATCGAACAACCTCTATAAGTGCACAGGATCAGGTTACATCTGTCCATACAACGTGTCGTTCAGATTCTGTATCTGAACGACACGTTTTTTCATATTTTCAGCTATATACCTAAAATACAGAGAGGAGACATCATGATGACCCCGTTTACCAAACAAGTCGTTGCGATCATCGCGGCGATTCCCGAAGGTAAAGTGATGACTTACGGTCAGATTGCAGCACATGCCGGAAGTCCAAGAGCCGCGAGACAAGTCGTACGTATTCTGCACTCGATGAGCCGCAAGGAACGTCTGCCCTGGCACCGTGTCGTCAACGCAAAAGGAGAAATCTCCATACCGGACGAACACTCGCGCATGATGCAGGAAACAGAACTGATTAGCGAAGGTGTGGAGTTTCAACTAAATGGAACCATTAATCTCAAACAGTTCGGTCATGAGCCCGATCCTGTATTTCTTATCGATCCAACGATCCAGCCCGAATAATAAAAGTACTCTCCTCCTATCGCGCACACCAAAAAAAAGAGAACTCAGGCAGTTAGGGTTACCCCTTCGACTGCTAGAGTTCTCTTTTTGGTTTTATCTGATATTCGTTATGCAGTAGCCGTCGTTTTTTCCTGTTCTACAGTAACAGGCTCAACAGCTGGTTTTGTTTTCCGAATAAAGAACGCCATGATCAAAGCAACCACAGTCATTCCGGTAGCCACAATGAATGCATAGTTAACACCGTAAATCGTTGCATCTGCAGTAGCAGCTAACATTGCGGTCTTATCATTTGGATTAACCTGACCCGCAGCCACTGCATCCGCCAGATGTGTTTTGAGCTTACTACTCATTATGGTAACCAGAATGGCTGTACCGATCGCCCCGGCAACTGTACGCAATGTATTGGACATCGCAGTACCATGCGCGTTCAGACGTTGAGGCAGTTGATTCAGACCTGCTGTCTGGATTGGCATCATCAGCATCGACATACCGAACATACGAGCCGTGTAGATAAACATCATGTAGCCGTAGGTAGTATCGATTGCCAGACGACTCAGTCCAAAAGTTGTAATTGCTGTAATGGCAAGACCCGCAACCGAAAGCCAGCGAGCGCCCACTTTATCAAATATGCGACCTGTAATTGGAGACATAATCCCCATCAATATCGCACCGGGCATCATCAGAAGTCCTGATTCAATTGGTGAGAATCCACGAATGTTTTGCAGGAAAATAGGGAGCAGGATCATACCAGCAAACATCGCCATTGTCACGAGCATATTGATAATCGTTGTTAATGTGTACATGTTGTACTTGAAAATACGGAACTCAAGGAGCGGATGATCTGTTGTCAGTTGACGAATAACGAACAGAATCAGGGATATCGCACCTACGACGAGACATCCAATGACAATTGCACTGCCCCATCCATCGGTACCCGCATCACTGAATCCGTAGAGCAAACTACCAAAACCAAGTGTAGATAAAATAACGCCTGGATAATCCAGTTTAGGTCTGGACTGACGTGTTACGTTTTTGACAAAAGCAATACCAATTGCCGTTGCAATAATAGAGAATGGCAAGATGATGTAGAACAACAATCTCCAGGAATAATGCTCAACCACATAACCTGAAAGTGTAGGCCCAATCGCAGGAGCCAGAATCATCGCAATCCCCATGGTTCCCATGGCCTGACCGCGTTTCTCAATTGGGAAGATGGTCAGGAATACAACGGTCATGAGAGGCATCAGGATACCTGCACCTGCCGCTTGAATAACACGACCTACCATCAGAATAGTGAAGGTTGGACTAAGACCACAGACTAACGTTCCTATGGTAAATAGAGTCATGGCTGTAATGAAAATTTGACGCGTTGAAAATTTGGCAATCAGATATGCCGTAACCGGAATCAGTACACCGTTGACGAGCATATAACCCGTAGTTAACCATTGGGCTTTGTTTGCATTGATCGCGAGGTCTTCCATGATTTTAGGAAGCGCTACGTTCATCAGGGTTTGGTTCAGGAATGCCACAAAGGCACCAATTAACAATGCCGCTACAATTGGGCCTTTCTTGATGTTGTCCATCGCTGAGGATGGAGCTGCAGCAGTAGTCGTACTCATATGTTGTTCATCTCTCTTCCTTCTAACTTTTCAATCATTTGACTATGAATTCTAAGTAGGTGCTCAAGGTCTTCCTTCGATATGTCCAGAATGGGTGATACTCTTTCCATCCACAAATGGTGCGTTTCCTGTTGGGCCTGTTCCCCTTTATCCGTAATCTGAAGCTTAACGGATCGGCGGTCAGCATCCGAACGTGTCCGAACGATATACTCGCCTTTGACGAGCCGCTCCACAACAGCGCTCATGGAACTACTGCCCATATGGCATAGCTCAGCCACTTCATTGATGCCAATGGAAGGACGCTCCCTCAGGATGGATAACACCATAAACTGGATCGAAGTCAGCTCGATCTCCTTGTTTTCATTCCAAAATGCTCGAAAAAGCATTTGATTCACTTGGCGGAACGAATTAATAATATAGAATACTTCATACGTATCAGTCATTGTTTCACCCTTTTACTTTTGGAATATAATATTTCGTACACGAAATATCAGGGGAACAATTATTTATTATAACAAAAATATTTACATAGTCAACTCTTTACATATGAATTTACAAAAATAATATTAGGACATACTAACTGTGTTACATCCATGCCTTTACTCAACTAACCTGGACACAGTGTGTAGCATATGTAATTTGTAAATAAAATAACCATAGGGCTCCTGCATGAAACGAGCAGGCATTCCTATGGTTATTCAGAAGAATCAGCATGGTATCATACCGAAGTAGATAAGGCAGGCTCTTTGGTCTTGGGTGTTGTCATTTTGCCTAACAGATATACCAGCAATTGTTGATTGTGCATCGAAATGTTACTGAGAACAGAGTTCATGAATTCATTCCGGATGGTGATTCCCCGCTCTGTCTCCATTCTTCCTTTCTCTGACAGAGATACCCACACAATGCGTCGATCCTGATTATCCCGATTCCTGCGAATCAGATCATTCTTCTCCATTCGATCGAGCAGCATGGTTACAGCAGCTGGCGTAGTTGACAGATAAGGAATCAGATCCGAAGGTTTCATCTTCTGATGGTCTTCAAGTACCTCCAGAACAGCCAGCTGAGCCTCCGTTAATGAGGGTGCCAGCTCTTGATCCATATGCAATTTATAATCTTTGGTCAACCTGGACCAGCACTTGGCAAAATCGGAATTATACATCTTCCATCGCTCCTCTCTGCAACCGGTTATCACTTCACCTGCTTAAGTTTTCGCGCTCCAAAGCCGCATTCCTGCTGCCTTTTTTCAATTTCCTAGCGATCGACCGTAATCGACGAAGGTTGTTAAACTTTGCATGAATGCCCTCTTCTAATCCGCCTTCGAACAACAAAAAAAGACTTCTCGCATGACAGGATTAGCTGTTCTGCAAAAAGTCTCGTTTGTTTGTTTTTATGAAGATGATGCTGGTTGATTCTCATTGAAGTCCCTTAGAAGTTCAACGATCTCGTCCTGTTTGTCCACATGAACGATCAGCTTGCCAATATGTTTGCGCTCTGTAATCGGAACACCTTCCGAAGAGATCGGGAACAATTGGCCTTCTTTGGTCATTACAGTGATCTTACGTTGCTCTTTGCAATAAAACGCTCCAACAATACGGCTACCATTCGGTTTCACACGTTTGCCTTCTTTGAACTCGAATGTGGCAAGCCCCTTGCCTCCACGGCTCTGTATAGCGTAATCCAGAAGTAATGATCGTTTACCATATCCCAGATCGGACAACACGGCAACTTCACCTTCATCTCCTTCTACCCATAGAGCCGATACAACTTCATCTGTATCTCTTAACTGAATACCACGAACACCACCGGATACACGTCCCATTGGATTAACCTCATCCTCTCGGAAACGAATCGCCATGGCTTCTTTTGTAATCAACATAATATCTTGACCACCTGTACTTAGATGTACAGATAACACTTCATCGTCCTTGCCCACTTTACATGCCGCAACTGCACCGGAACGTTTGGTAACGTAATCCTTCAGCTCCGTTCGTTTCACCTGTCCTCTTCGCGTAACGAAGACCAGACTGTGGTTTGGCTCTTCAAAGGATTTCACAGCAAGCACACTTGCAATACGGTCATCTTTCGCAAGGGGAATGACATTCACAATGGCTGTGCCTGGATCTTTCCACTTGAATTCAGGTACCTGGTGAACAGGTAACAGGAAGTACTGACCTTTCCTCGTAAAGACAAGCAAGTTCTCAAGCGTATTTACTTCCAGAACCTGAGCGATATAATCGCCGTCTTTCACACCACTTCCGCTCCGTTCACCACCAGAACGTGTAAAGGACTGCATGCCTGTACGTTTCACATATCCCTCTTTGGATAACGTAACAAATACATCTTCCGCATTCACAAGTACTTCGAGATTAACCTTAAGTTCTTCCACTTCACCCTGGATCGCAGAACGACGGTCTATGCCGTATTTCTCACGAATCTCCATCAATTCCTTGCGGATGACTCCGATGAGCTTGCGGTCACTATCCAGAATGGATTGTAATTGTGCAATCTTTTTCATCAGTTCACCGAGTTCCTTCTCCAGAGAATTGATCTCCAGATTCGTCAAACGGTACAATTGCAACGTAAGGATGGAATCTGCTTGGCGTTCCGTGAATCCAAACATCCACATCAGGTTATTTTGGGCATCTTGACGGTTCTTCGACGCTTTGATGGCCGCAATGACCTCATCAAGGATGTTAAGTGCTTTTACCAAGCCCTCGAGCACATGCGCACGGTCTTGCGCCTTCTCCAGCTCAAACCGGGTACGGAATGTTACAACCTCCCGCTGATGGGCAATGTAAGCCTCGAGAATCGATTTCAATCCTAATTGATGAGGTGCTTTATTCACAATCGCAACCATATTGAAATTATAGGTGACCTGCAGGTCGGTTTTCTTCAGCAAATAAGCCAAAATACCTTGTGCGTCCGCTTCTTTTTTCAACTCAACCACGATTCGCAGACCTTCACGTCCGCTCTCATCACGCACTTCGGCAATACCTTCAACCTTCTTCTCAAGTCGGATGTTCTCCATCGCTGTAACCAGACGAGATTTCACGACCTGATAAGGAATTTCGGTAATGACGATCTGCTGTTTGCCACCGCGCATGTTTTCAATCTCGGTTTTGGACCGGATATAGATCCGTCCCTTACCTGTGCGATAGGCATCCAGAATGCCGTCACCGCCCATAATCAATCCGCCTGTTGGAAAGTCAGGACCCTTCATAAACATCATGATTTCGTCCAGCTCAATCGACGGTTTCTCCATCACAGCGATCGAAGCATCAATGACTTCACGCAAATTGTGTGGAGGAATCTCCGTTGCAAATCCGGAGGAAATACCGCTGACACCATTAACCAGCAAGTTCGGATAACGGGATGGCAATACAACCGGTTCTTTGGCCGTATTATCAAAATTATCCTTAAACAGAACCGTCCGTTTCTCGATATCGCGAAGCATCTCCATCGCGATGGGCGACAAACGGGCCTCCGTATACCGCATCGCCGCTGCCGGGTCATCATCCTGTGATCCCCAGTTACCATGACCGTCCACGAGCATATGGCCCATTTTCCATGGCTGAGCCATCCGCACCATGCCCTCATAGATGGATGAGTCACCATGTGGATGATAATTACCCATTACGTCCCCAACGGTTTTGGCAGATTTGCGGTAAGTCTTGTCAGGCGTATTACCTGAATCGTACATGGCGTATAGAATACGCCGTTGTACTGGCTTCAACCCATCCCGGACATCCGGAATGGCTCGATCCTGAATAATATATTTGGAGTAGCGACCGAAACGGTCCCCAACGACCTCTTCGAGAAAGGCCGGCATAAATTGTTCTGATGGACTCATTCCAAGCACCTTCTATTCTTCGTACTCTGTAAAGTCGACGTTCTCTACAATCCAGCGTTTCCGCGGATCAACCTTATCACCCATGAGCGTAGATACACGACGTTCTGCTTTTGCTGCATCAACAATCTGTACCTTCAGCATTGCACGAGTTTCCGGATTCATTGTTGTCTCCCACAGTTGATCCGGATTCATCTCACCAAGACCTTTATAACGTTGAAGCTCAACATTATTACCGAATTCCTTCATATAATTCGCCAGTTCTTCATCCGTCCATGCATATCGAACACTCGCAAGCTTACCAGACTTACGAGTAAGTTTGTACAATGGCGGCTGAGCAATATATACTTTGCCTGCATCAATTAAAGGCTTCATATAACGATAAAAGAAGGTCAACAGCAACACCTGAATATGTGCGCCGTCCGTATCCGCATCGGTCATAATGATAATTTTGGAATAATTGCTGTCTTCAACTGCAAATTCGGTTCCTATGCCCGCCCCGATCGCCGCTGTAATGGCGCGGTATTCTTCATTTTTGAGAATGTCGGCCAGCTTTGATTTTTCCGGATTGAGCGGTTTTCCCTTGAGCGGCAGAATAGCCTGAATCTTCGAGTCACGTCCCTGTTTGGCAGAACCACCTGCGGAATCCCCTTCGACAATAAATAACTCATTTCGGGTAAAATCCTTTGATTGCGCCGGCGTTAGTTTGCCGTTCAGGTTGGAACTTTCGCTACGTTTCTTGCCTGTGCGCATATCATCACGTGCTTTGCGGGCTGCTTCTCTGGCTCTGGAGGCTTGGACCGCTTTGCGAATTAACGTTTGCGCTACCTGCGGGTTTTCTTCCAGAAACCGTTGAATATTCTCGGACACAACCGAATCCACTGCACTTCGAGCGGAAGCGCTGCCGAGCTGATCCTTGGTCTGACCTACGAACTCAACCTCTGACATCTTGACACTGATGACGGCCATCATACCTTCACGCAAATCATTGCCTTCAAGGTTTTTATCTTTTTCCTTGATCATGCTGGTACGGCGCGCGTAGTCATTCATTACACGAGTATACGCAGCCCTGAATCCGGTCTCATGTGTACCGCCACCCCGAGTAGAGATCGAGTTCACGAACGAAGCCAGCGTTTCGGTATAACCCGCGTTATACTGGATTGCCACTTCGACTTCAATGTCATCCTTCTCCGCATAGAAGTGAATAACATCATGCAGCACATCTTTATTTTCGTTAAGAAAAGCAACAAACTGGCTTGCTCCACCTTCATACATGTATTCATCCTGATTGCCCGAACGTTCATCCTTGAGCACAATTCTCAGACCCGAATTCAGAAAAGCAATCTCCTGAAGACGTTCTGCCAATGTATCATAATTAAATTGAATACCGCTCTGGAACACCCGAATATCCGGTTTAAATGTAACTTTTGTACCTGTCCGATTGGTATTGCCCAACACTTCGAGACCGGAGACCGGTTCACCGACATGTTCAATCCCTTTTTTGTCCTTCCAATACTCGAATCGCTGACGATGAATCTTGCCATCACGGAAAATCTCGACTTCAAGCCACTCGGACAATGCGTTAGTAACTGACGCACCTACACCGTGCAAACCGCCTGATTTTTTGTATCCTGATCCACCGAACTTTCCGCCTGCGTGCAAAATCGTAAACACGACCTGGGGAGTAGGAATCCCTGTTTTATGTATACCTGTCGGAATTCCCCTTCCGTTATCCTGAACCGTAATAGAACCGTCCTTATGCAGCGTGATATCGATTTTGGAGCAGAATTTGGCGAGATGTTCGTCGACAGCGTTGTCGACAATTTCCCATACCAAATGATGTAAACCTGAAGTGCTGGTGCTACCGATGTACATCCCCGGCCGTTTCCGTACCGCTACCAACCCTTCAAGTACTTGAATGTCGTCCGCGTCGTAGCCTGAAGACCCCTGTCCTCCGCCTGTCGAACCTGCCGACATATCGATTTGCTCGACCATTCATGCTCCCCCTTCTTAACTTGCAACTAAAAAAATGCCTAAAATGCAAACAGATGTTTTCTTATCCTTGTCCATTTTAATTCAAGATATCCCGTTTCGTAAAGACAAGGAATGACACAATGAGTGAAGCAATGCCCCAAACACTAAGCACAATAAGGGAAAAACCTAAATTCATACCCTCGATTGGAGGTAACCCGCCAGACAAATAATTCGGAAGTTCGAGGTTAACCATGAACAAATACTTCGCGGTCTGCCAGGACGCTGCCATACTCGTCAAGATTGTTCCTGCAATCAAAGCGGCCATCATGATAACAATACTTGCAGCAGTACTGCGCACAAGCACAGATACCATAAATGCAAGCATAGCCACAATTACACTCACAAACCAGATCAGTCCTGCCTGCATGAGCATATACAGCCACTGGTCTACAGCATGCACTGCCGACATATCGACATCTGTTCCCACAACTTTGAATCCTGTGAAGATTGGCATGTTGAAGCCTTTATAACCAAAGACCGCACCCGATATGACATAACATATAATGTAGGCTGATACCACTATGATCGAAACAAACATAATCAGCGTAATTAATTTACTCAAAAGCACTTTCCAGCGTCTAACCGGACGCGTTAAAAGCATTTTAATCGTACCTGTCGTACGTTCACCAGAAACAAGATCTGAAGCAATAGCCATGATTAACAGTGGAATAAACAATCCAACCGCGTTGTTCATGAACTCCCGCGTAAAGGTGACACCGCCCGGTTCTTTGGGATTGATGTCATTCTCAAGATAATACTGCATCTGCTGGATATATACGGTTCTATATTTTTTGTACTCTTCAGGTACCCGATCGCTACCGAGCGAATTTTGATTGTCTGTGATGGCCTGTTGCAGTTCAAGACGCCAATCGCCGCCAAACTTGTCGCGATTATTCTCCGCAGATTTCATCTGGGCATACGTAAACATCGGTACGAGGACCGCAAGTACAATAAATATAATATAAAGCCGTTTTTTCTTCACCATCTTAATCGTTTCATTGCGGATCAGCGGCATGATATTACTCAATGGATTCACCTTCTGTCATTTTTAAGAATAGTTGCTCAAGCGTAGGCTGAATCCGCTGTACCCCTTCAACCTGTATACCAGCTTGAACCATCTGTTGCACCATATCAGGAATTCGATCTTCGTGCATCTCGGCAACCACAGCGTTGGGACCAAGGCCCGCAACAATGGTATCATCCATCACATCCGCAGGTCGACCTACCAGAGCAATGCCTGCATCCTGCAACATTTTTTTGCCTTGCTCCAGTGGTGAAACATGCCATATAGCCAACTTCGAATGATCTTCAATCAGTTCGCTTACACCTCCAACAGCAAGCACACGCCCAGCACTGATAATGGCTACTCTGTCACAGAGAAGCTGGATCTCACTTAACAAGTGACTGCTGACAAATACAGCCATACCTTCGCTGGCAAGCTGCTTAATAAAGACACGAAGTTCCTTAATCCCTTTTGGATCAAGACCATTTGTCGGTTCATCCAGAATAAGCAGACGCGGTCGCCCAAGCAACGCTTGTGCAATACCGAGCCGTTGACGCATACCCAATGAGTACGTTCTGACTTTATCGTGAATCCGCTGATCCAGACGCACAATATCTACAACTTCCTGAATTCGTTCATTGTCCACACCTGGTTGCATGCGAGCGAAATGCTCCAGGTTCTCCCACCCTGTCAGATATGTATATACCTCCGGATTTTCAACAATGGAGCCTACATACTTCAAAGCACGCTCAGGGTCCCGATTCACATCATAACCACAGACTTTAATTTTTCCTTCTGTTGGTTTGATCAGATCGACCAGCATCCGTATCGTCGTTGTTTTGCCGGCACCGTTGGGACCGAGAAATCCGAAGATTTCACCAGGTTTTACGTCAAATGTAACGTCCTTAATGATCCATTTGCGTCCGATCCGCTTTTTCAGATTCTGTACGGATAGGACGGAATCATACTGCTGCTCTGCCATTTAATTTCCGCTCCCTTCTGCCGGTGTATCTGCCTGGAATTCCTGTGCAATCCGAACTGCAATTTGCTCATAACCTTGTCCGTTGGGATGGAAATGATCTGACGAGAGATACTCCCCCAGATGATTTTCAAACAAATCGAATGTAGGGACCAGTGTCATCTTGTCCTCATTGTTCAAAATAGCCAGTGCAGCATCGTTCCATGCAGCCACCACTGCATTACCTGGCTTCTCCAGTTCCTTCACATCGCCAAATGGATTGTACAACCCTATGTACGCAATCTGCGCATCGGGATTAATTTCTTTGACTTTCTTCAATATCTCTTGAAGGCGCTTCGACGTTTCCGGCAAAGCCGCTGCCAGCTGCTCTGCTGTTGGCGGATCTTCCCCCTGTAGAACTTGTCCTCCCTGGAACAAATCATTTGCGCCGATCGAGAGCAAAATAAAATTGGATTGTTGCAGGACATAACGTACGCCTTGCTCATCGAGTTTTTCCAATAAAGCATCTGTTCTCAAACCGTTTACACCCAGATTATTAAGAACCTGAACGTCATATCCTTTATCTTTAAGCAGATTCCCTGCACGTCTCACAAAACCGAGTCCTTCATCATCGCCCGTGCCTCTTGCCAGAGAATCACCGATGACGGCCATCCGAATCTTGCCATCTTCCACGACAGCCGGTTCCCCCTCGATATCCTTAGATGGAGCAGTTGCCTCCTGGCCTGTAGTTAATGCGGAATCTCCCTCGGGGAAAATCACGTCTTTTATGGCGTAACCAAATCCAAATAACAACAACAAAGTTGCCAAGATGGATACTGTACTGACAGTTCTCCAGATCCATGGTGCTGAATCCAGGCTTTTTTTCTTTTTCATCATCACATCTCCACTCATGTACACCAGTCCGGGTGCTTTATAATTTATAATGACTTTACATTAAGGCGTGTCTGAAAATCCGCTTACTTCGGAGTTTTCAGACACGCCTTAATGATGCTATTCCTAAATAACATAAATGTTCTGTCGTTAATTTGCAAACTTTGGCGCTGCATTCGCAGAATTCATTTTTTATATGTCATTTTACGGAAAAAAGGTTATGCCATACACAGATTTGAACTGTGTACTGGCATAACCTTGTGGAAAAGAAAATCATACTTTCTTCATTATAAATCGATTACTTACCGATAAACTCTTGTGCCCAGTATCCGTTGTAGAAACCTACTCCGATATGCGTAAAGTTTTTGCTCAGAATATTGGCACGGTGACCTTCACTATTCATCCAAGCTGTAACAACTTCCTGTGGTGTTTTTTGTCCTTGGGCAATGTTCTCACCTGCATAGCTGTAAGTTACTCCGAATTGTTTCATCATATCAAACGGAGAACCATACGTAGGTGACTGGTGATCAAAATAGTTATTGTTACTCATATCTTTTACTTTAGCAACAGCTACTTTGTCCAGAAGTGCATCTGAAGTCAGAGCGTTCAGACCTGCTTTAGCACGCTCAGCGTTCACAAGTTTTACAACTTGAGTAGCAAAGTCGGATTGTGTGCTTTCGCTACCATTATTACTTGTATTGTTACCTGTATTACCTGTGTTACCTGTGTTACCCGTGTTTGAAGGATCTTTAGCCGGTGTAGTTTCCGGTTTTTCTTCTTGAGCTGGTTGTGTTGGTTTAGTCGGTTGCTCAGGCTTAGTTGTAGGCTCAGCAGGTTTTGTTGTTGGTTGAGTTGGTTTTGTGGTCGGCTCAGCAGGTTTTGTCGTTTGATCAGGCTGCGTAGCAGGTTTCTCTACAATTTGCCCCTCGGATACGGTGTATCCATTTTGTTTGAGCCATTTCTCAATGTAAGCTTTCAAGCTGTCTGTGCTTGTAATTTTGTACGTTGTGATAGTCTTATATGTTGAATCTGCAGCAGACGCGGAAGCAGGAAGCATTACCCCTACGGCCAGTACGGCTGTCAGACTACTCGTTACGACAGTTTTCATCCATTTCTTTTTCAAATTCATTCATCTCCTTAAGATTAGTTATTACAACTTTGTAATTAATACTCTAGCAGTATATCAATTCGACAGGAGATTGTGAACCTATAAAATATGGAAAAGTAACTTTTTTGTCATTTTTTAGAATGTTACAGATTTTACAAAAGCATAAAAAAAGACATTCGGACTAAAAATGCTAGTCGAATGTCGCTTCACCATCTATTTATCATTCACCACACAAGAATGTGCAGATCAGGATATCATGAGAATTTCCATGCAATAGAAGAAACTTTTTTTATACTATAGAAGAACTTTACTGAACCGATAACCTCTTTTCTGAAAACCAATGTGCTCATAAAAAGAGTACGTTGTTGAAGTCACTTCACGGTTTGCACCCGTGACAAACAGTTGTTTACCACCTTGCTGTCTGCCCCAATCTTCGGCACGAGCCATCAGACGACGGCCAATCCCACCACCACGATGTTCTTGACCTACAATCAGGGAAGTAATTTGTGCGGCAGGTTCTGGATAGGCATGACTTTGCACACATTGCAAGCCAATCACACCAATAATTTGTTCATCCACTTCGGCAACAAGCATGCATGCGTTTGGATTGGTTTCCAAACATTCAATACGTTCCTTCATGACATTGGTTGTTGTCGGATAGCTGACCTCTCGCATCAGTCCCGTTACCGCTTCAGCATCTCGTAGCTCACACTCTCGGATCATCAGTACAGGGGCCTCAACATTATTGGACATGATTTACCTCCACTTTCAGCATATTAGCGGCTTGCACCGCTGTTTTACGAGCTTCTTCAACATCTTGACCAGCACTTAAGGCTACAGCCATTCGGCGTCCTACTTTGGTCTCAGGTTTGCCAAATACACGAATCTGAGTACGAGGAAGAGCCAGTGCTTCTTCAATCCCGCCTACAGTAAAGTCAGATGTTTCATCATTAGCCTTCAGCGTTGCTGAAGCTCCCGGTGTCAACAGATGTACACCTGTGACCGGAAAACCAAGAATTGCACGTACATGCAGCGCAAACTCGGAACTGTCTTGCGTCACCATTGTAACCATACCTGTGTCATGCGGACGAGGAGATACCTCGCTGAACACAACACCATCCGATGTGAGGAACAATTCCACTCCAAACAGTCCATACCCGCCAAGTTCATCCGTGACGGATTTGGCAATATGACAAGCCTGCTGCCATTGCTCTGCAGTCATTGCATGAGGCTGCCAGGATTCGACATAATCCCCATCCTTCTGAATATGACCAATCGGAGGACAAAATACGGTGCCTGATACAGACCTAACGGTAAGTAATGTAATCTCACTGTCAAATTGCACAAAGCTCTCCACAATAACACGAACGGATTTGCCACGAGCCCCCGAAAGAGCAATGTTCCAGCAATCCTCCACGTCGCCCGGTGTTCGGCATACACTCTGCCCTTTGCCGGAAGAACTCATTAATGGTTTAATGACACAAGGTGTGCCAAGCTCACGTACGGCTTCCTGAAGTTGTTCCAGGTTGTCCGCAAAAAGGTAATCAGCTGTCGGAAGTTTCAATTGTTCGGCTGCAAGCCGACGGATGCCTTCGCGATCCATCGTTAGACGTGCAGCTCGGGCAGTAGGTACTACACAAAATCCCTCTTCCTCAAGCTCCAGTAAAGCTTCTGTTGCAATAGCTTCAATCTCAGGTACGATGTAATGAGGTTTTTCTTTACGGATCAATTGTTTCAAAGCTTCGGCATCCAGCATGTCGATGCAGTAAGACCGGTGCGCGACCTGCATTGCAGGTGCGTTCTCATAACGATCAACAGCGATCGTCTCTACTCCCAGTCGTTGGGCCTCAATAACGACCTCTTTTCCCAATTCTCCACTGCCTAGTAGCAGCATTTTTTTGGCTTGAGCCGTAAAAGGAGCACCCCACATGTTCTTTCCAATCCTCCCAAAGAGAAATCTTCTATATCTGTCTCTCTATTTTCGGGGTTTTGGTTAAAGATTGCAAGAGTGCTCCCTATTTTTCTTGTGAATTTTACAAGATTTTTTGTGTTTTTTCGATCAAATTTTACAATTACTGCTCACAGATTCGATACTCCTTCCATTCCTCCCAAAATTAAGGAAATGTCAAAAGAGTAGATTTTAATATTCCAGTGAACATGAATAAGCAAACAAAACCCAAGTTTAGAACCTTGGGATTTGTTTGTTTTTTTCTCTGAAAATTTCATTATGGGAGGAGACGTACGCCATCATGGGAGCATCTGGAGTCAAGTATTTTTTCGCACTATTTACAGCTAAAATCGCATCGTTGAAGGCTCCGGCAATAAGTCTGACTTTGCTATCGTGAGTTGCACAATCCCCTGCAGCAAAAACACCCGGCAGACTCGTCTGTGCATGGTGACTCATTAGAACCATTCCATCGTCCATTTCTAAGCCACAACTGGCAAGATCACTTAAATTGCTTTTATATCCATGACTAACTACGACTTCATCCACATCTAACAATACATTTTCCTGACTCTCCATATGCGTAATTACAACCTGATGGATACGTTCACCATGATTATGAAGCCGTGTGATGCTATATGGTGTTCTGACATCCGTTACATTGTTCATCTCGCTAACATTGCGTTCCATTGCACGAAACTCATTTTTTCGGTGGACGACCACTACGCTCCGTGCAAGTTGAGCAAGTTCAATTGCCCAATCTACTGCACTGTTGCCTCCTCCTGAAATGAGCACACGCTTCCCGGAAAAATGTTCTGGATTTTGCACGGTGTAATGAAGATTTTCATACTCACATTGAATCGGCTCCTGAAGCTCCAATTTCTGAATTTCTGCGATACCGCGGCCTACTGCGACAATAATTGTACGCGTATAGTGTATGTCGCCTTCAGCAGTATACAGAGCCAAAATCTCGTTGTCCAGTCGAGCGAACCGATCTACTTTGCAATTCAATTCAACCGTTGGATTAAAGGTATTCGCCTGCTGAACCAGATACTCAATCAACTTTGAACACTTCATTGGTGGCAGGCCACCCACATCCCAAATAGTTTTTTCAGAATAGGTATGCAGAAAACCACCAAGTTGGTCTTTGCCGTCAATGATCTTAACTCTCATATCACGCATCCCGGCATAAAAGGCCGCATATAATCCCGCCGGTCCGCCTCCGACGATGGTTACATCATAGATATCTTCTTCATTCATTTTAAACACACCTTGTTAATTTAGTTATGAATTCGAGATACATGTAACTTTACCCGTTTGCTTTATTTGTTTTTTGCTTCAAAAGCAGCAACAATATCATCAATGACATATTCATCGGCAAGTGGAGACATTCCCAGATTGAACCATTCCTTGCCACCCACCATATAGACGTGGTCCTGCTTAACTGCTTTCAGATTTTTCCATAACGATGAAGATAACATATCTTCAAATTTCTTTTTAATTTCCGGATTAGTCTCATCATCCAGCTGAACGATCAGATGATCTGCGTCGTATTCAGGCAGTACTTCCAAGGATACGGACATGGCAGTTTGATCTTTCGGGAAATTAGGAAGTGGATTCATTCCCAATCGTTTATGGACAAAGTTTCCTCGGTCAAGGTTCTCCCCATGAAGTACGATTTCTTTTTCCATCACTCTAATGTAGAGAACAGTCTCCTCACCAATCAGCTTATCCAATTTGGCAGCAGCTACCTTCTCCTTATCCACCAAATCCTGAATCACCTTTTCTGCCTGTTCTTCTTTGTCCAGAATTTTGGCCATATCCCGCAGTTCATCGCGCCAATCATCACGCTGTGGCAAAAGTACGGTAGGTGCAATCAGAGTAAGCTGATCATAGTCCTTTTTGGACCACCAGTCAGGGGCGATAATCAAATCCGGAGCTGCCTCCATCAGGGCTTCAAAGTTAGGCGTTCTTCCTATTCCCATTTTCATCGTGTTTGCAAATGGCTCTTGCAAGTAAGAAGGAAAATCCTCATGGTAGTTCTGTACAGCAATGGGTACGATGCCAAGTGAATATAAAAATTCTGGATATACAACGGACAAACCAACTATTTTTTGTGGGTTCACCGGAATTTCAACTTCTCCCATTTCCGTAGTCACTTTTTTTACCTGACTTGTTTCTGTTGTTGAAGAATTGGCGGTACCCGCTTCTTGTCCCTCGCTCGAGGATGCTTCGTTGCCTGCTGCACCGCAAGCCGAAATAATGAGCACCAACATCATGGTGCATAGTACCGTTAACCATCTGAATCTCATTCTTTATGTACCCCCTATATGGCATTTAGTTATGACAACGTCTAATTAATAATAATTATCATTATCATTTGATATAGGAGTAAGTATATTAAAATATGTTCAGGTATGATATTGACTATTCAGACTTTTTGCTATGGACGATCTTGCCATAACTTTAATATTTCATCCAACATAAGCTCATGAGTAAACGCAGTGTAGTCCAGCAGGACGCTCGACAAAAGCATATCCATTCTGCCTTTCTGTACCGCTAACAACGCAAGCCATTCTTCAGACTTACGCACAGCAGACCATGTCTGCCTGGATGTCTCATCATCACCCACAATCAGTAATATTCTTTCGATGTTGAGAACAGATAACTCCTTAATGGTCACTGTGCCCCGTTCCCAATAAGTCTCAGCTCCTTCGGGACCCTCCATTTGCATATCAACGTAAAAAACGGAAGCAATGCTCCTTGGGCCTAACATCTGCAACGCTTCACCATAAACTTTGAGTACAACTAATCTGTCTTTTCGTATGAAATCTGTAAGCTGATTCTTAATGATCTTTGCTTTCTCTTCATATCTTTGAAGCCACACCTCTGCAATATCCGACCTGTCCAAAAAGCTTGCAACATATCTCAAATGTTCTCTCCAATCGCCTTTTCTCCACGGGAGGTCACACACAGGAGCAATGGAATGAAGCTGTCTTTGCAAATCCGCAGACTCCGTCCCAATCGTAATAATATAATCAGGTTTAACTAATCGGAGCTGTTCCAGCCAGGTGGTCTCACTCTCTGCGAGTGGCATAACTTTGTCCGTTTCATATTTACGTCGGTAATAGTATGTCCACGGATGACTTGCCGGCGCGGCACAGGGAATGATCTGCAATGCGAGCAGTATACCAATGCTCACAGAATGAATTGAAGCAATTTTTTGTTTGCTATTACGTATAAACGCTGCTGGTGGAATGCCAGAGATTTGCTTGAATTTACGCCGGAAATACGTCTCATCCTGATAACCCACGTACGATGCCACATCCTTGAGTCGATAACTGTGATCATTTCTCATTAAGATCTGGGCTTGTTTAATTCGATATAGCGTTAAATAGTCAACAGGACTGTAACCATACCTTTTCTTGAATAAACGCATGAAATGTCGAGGGCTCATTCGTGCCACATTTGCTAATTCCTCAATGGTTAATCTCTTCGAATAATTCTGCTCCATGTAACCTTTGACATGTTGAATTGGTGAAGCCAGGTCCGTCTTTTCGGTAAAGGCCACGTCGTAAAACATGGTGTACAATAGTTCCTGAAAACGAATCTGACCATAGTACCTTTGCAAACCATCCTTCTTCAATGTGTGGTGGTAAATCATCTGACATATCACGCCAACAGCAACGGGTGAAGATGAGCTGACCTCGCCATTCACTTCATTACGTAAAAGTTGCTTCATCATTTCAAGGGCTGTTGCACCCTCCTGCTCCAGTGCGTACATGACATCAAAACTCATGTGATACACGCCTCGTTCATCCAACGAATGCACATTTGCCTCAACCAGTTGCCCCGGGAAGCCTACGTACAGTCCGCCCGCCTTTAATTCAATGAAACTGCCATCTATCTTTAACCACCCTTGCCCACTGGCTACAAATAATAACATGTATGTTTCAATGAAGTGTTTCCTCAGAAGCCACTCCGTCGCAGGATCACTTGTATAATTCACGTGAAGGAGCCTAAAATTCATATGATCCAGGTGATCCAAATGCTTTGCATTTATTTCGTTGTTGTCCATCTGCATTGATCTCCCTCCAGCCATGAACGATTGTATTGATTTCATTCTTCAAAAATATAACATACCACACTAACGAATAAAAAAAACACTCCGGCTATCCTCTAACCTGTCTTCAATGAATAAGATGCACTTATTATTGAAGGATCAAGCTAAAAAACACCAGAGTGTTATAAGTTCATATGTGTTCAGACGCTTCACAGGCGTCCGAAGGTTTCATCACAAAAATCTGTATTGAGCTTCTATTAATCCATTGTAGACGCCTTGTTTTTGGATAAGCTGCTCATGGTTACCCTCTTCTTTAATTTCACCATGATCCAGGACGATAATGTTATCTGCATTCCGTATGGTTGAGAGACGGTGAGCGACCATAAAGGACGTTCTTCCCTGCAACAGCACCTTCAACGCTTCCTGGATTTTAAGCTCTGTCTCCGTATCAATACTGGCTGTAGCTTCATCCAGAATCAGTATGCGTGGATCAGCAAGCAACGCACGGGCAAAGGATAACAGTTGTCGCTGTCCCATGGATAATACGTTCCCGCGTTCCTCTACTTCGGTATCGTATCCGCCAGGCAGCTTCATGATGAACTCATGTGCATTGACTGCTTTGGCTGCATCCTCCACCTCTTCATTCGTTGCGTCCAGTCGTCCAAATCGAATATTGTCACGAATCGTACCCGAGAAGATGAAGGTATCCTGTAATACAATGCTGATCTGGCTGCGTAAACTCTCTACCGTTACATCCCGCACATCCTGTCCGTCAATGGTGAGACGTCCGCCGGATATATCATAGAAACGACTGATCAGATTGATGATCGTACTTTTACCTGAGCCCGTATGACCAACAAGTGCAATCGATTGTCCCGCAGCCGCTGAGAAGCTGATCCCTTTCAGCGCCTGTCTGCCCTTCTCGTATTCGAACACCACATTTTCGAATGCGATATCTCCTTTAATAGAAGGAAGTGGCTTGGCACCTGGTTTATCCGCAATACTTGGTTTTTCATCCATGAATTCGAAGATACGCTCCGATGATGCCATTGCAACCAGCAACTGATTGTACATCTGTCCCAGACGGTTGATTGGGTCCCAGAAGTTGCCGACATAGTTGGCAAAAGCGACAAGTAATCCCACGGTCAACTGACCTTCCTGAATCAGGTAAGCACCAAACCAGAAAAGGATTAACGTACCGAATCCGCCGGTAATCTCAATCAGCGGTCCAAAGCCCTGGTTCATCGCTGATGCTCTATCCCATGACTTTTTGCTGGACAGGTTCATGTTGTCAAAATATTTCATGTTCTCTTTTTCCTGTGTGTAAGCCTGAGTCACTCGAATCCCCTGAATGGATTCATTCAAGTGGGAGTTTATCCGAGAGTTCTTCATGCGCACATCCTGCCAAGCCCGACGGATCAGCACCCGCAGTTTGGTCGAGATGATAAACATGATTGGCACCGTAATGATCACGGCAAGACCCAGTTTCCAGTTAATCAACAGCAAGATCACAATGATCCCGAGCAACTGTACGCAGTCGATCATGACGTTAACTGCACCGTTAGTGAATAGATCCTGAAGGGAGTTAATATCATTCGTAACACGTACCAGTACGGAACCTGCCGGTCTTTTGTCAAAGAAGTTAAAGGACAGCTTCTGGATATGCTTGAACAGATCCGAGCGAAGGTCATAAATAACACGCTGTCCGATAATGTTTGTCAATTTGATCCGGTACGTATTGGCAGCCCACTGGATGAGATACAACACAAATATGGAGCCTGCAATAAGATAAAGCATAGTCATGCTTGGCAACCCCGTTGCCGGTGCGATGGCACGGTCAATCGCCAGACTGATCAGAAAAGGTACGGACAATTTTGTAATGGTACCCAAGATCATCATTAGAATAACGAGTGGTAACAGTTGTTTCGCATAAGGTTTCATGTATGCAAATAAACGTCCAAATTCTTTCCAGTTAAACGGTTTTTCAATAATTTCATCATCCTGATACACAAATCGTTCATTCAGTTTCTTCTCAGAGGCCACTTTTGCCTCGCGCCTGTCTGCTATCGTTTCGGCACTCATGAATTCACCTGCTCCCCAGCCTCCCGCTTACCGCGGGCAATATAATCTGCATATTGAATTTTATAAACATCCTGATATGGTCCAGGCACTTCAATGAGTTCGGTATGTTTACCACGTTGTACCACGCGACCTTCATCGAGCACCAGAATCTCATCTGCATGTCGTAGTGAAGATATCCGGTGTGCAATAATAAATGTCGTTCTGCCGCGCATAACTTCCTGGAAACCGGACTGAATCTCGTGTTCTGTCTCCATGTCCACGGCGCTGGTTGCATCATCAAGTACCAGAATTTTTGGATTTTTCAGCAAAGCCCTTGCAATCGCAATCCGCTGTTTCTGTCCACCCGATAAACCCATACCGCGCTCACCAACCACCGTGTCATATCCGTCCGGGAACTCCATAATGAAGTCATGAGCCTTGGCCAGCTTGGCTGCACGGATGATCTCATCCATGGTGACGTTCTTAAGCCCGTAGGAAATATTATTACGAATGCTGGATGAGAAAAGGAATGTTTCCTGGAAAACAGAAGCGATCTGACTCCGCAAACTGCGGATGCCTATGTCTTTAATGTTTTTGCCATCCAGCTTGATCGTTCCTGAGTTCACGTTATAGGCACGCATCAGAAGCTGAATGATGGTCGATTTACCTGACCCTGTTCCCCCGAGGAAACCGATTACAGAACCGGGTGCAGCGTCAAAATTAATATCGGTTACTGCTGGCATTTTGTTGCCGTAGGCAAAGGTAACGGATTCAAATGTCACATGGCCGTTCACCTGGTCTGCCTCAACAATGACTGGATCTTGCGTTTCTTCCACATCCACTGGCGTATTCAGCAGCTCGAGCACCCGTTCACCTGAAGCTTTGGATTGCGTATAGTTGTTGATATGGAACCCAAGGTTCCACATTGGACCGATTATGTACCAGATCAAACTGAAAAAGGCAACGAGTTCACCGAGTGTCAGCGTCTTCTGTATAACCATTCTTCCACCGATCACCAGCAACAGCACGATACTCACCGAAGCAAGAATCTCCATGATCGGAAAATAGCGACTCCACAATGTTGCGGCATGAATCTGATTTGTTTTGTAACGCTCATTACGTATGGAGAATTTCTCCACTTCATAAGGCTCACGTGCAAAGGATTTTACCGTACGTACGCCAGTAATATTCTCCTGTACCGCTGTTGTCAGTGAACTGAGCGCCAGCCGCATCTCCTGAAACGCAGGGTGAATTTTGGATTCGAATCTCAGCGCAACGAAGGCAAGTAATGGGATGCATATGAGCGTGAACAGCGTAAGCTGCCAACTCATGGTCATCATCATGATTGCGCCAAATACGACCATGAAAACCATGTTAAGAATCTGGGCGAAACCAAATCCGATAAAGTTACGGATGGCTTCCAAATCTCCCGTGAGGCGGGACATCAGATCACCTGTCTTGGCCGTATCATAATAACGGAAGGATAAAAATTGAAGCTTTTCGTAACATGCATTACGAAGTCTGTACGCCAGGAAGTTACCCAAGCGTCCTCCAAAAAAGCCATGTAAAAACTGCATTCCCGCTTTCAAAATAACTACACCTAACACAGTCAAGGCAATTATGGGAACGTCTTCAAAAGTTCGCGGAACAATGATGTCATCAATCAGTATCCTCAGCATGTACGGATACACCAACCCAAGTGCGGTCGCTAAGGCGAGGAACAAGATTGATACAAATAAATACGTTCGCTTTTCCCAAAAAAAGGTTTGCAGTTGCCTAAGAACATCCATGTTTCTCCTCCTCTTATGTCGTTCAAAAATACTATGAACATTTATGAAGTTTATCACCGTACCCCATTCGCGGCAAAGCGAATAACAGACCATATTCTGCCTGCTTTCAGCTTATTGACGCATTAACGAAGGTAAATACCCACCTTTCAATCAAATGTTTGAATATTCTCTTTATTTCAGGTTGTTCGTACCAAAAAAAGGCTCCCTATATGCCTTTTCGGCAGGGGCCCTTTTGGGTTGGATTTTCGCAACATTTTCAATGTGTTGCTGTATCATTCATTTTGTTTTACAAAGACTTCCAGAGAATACGCGTTATGCCGTGATTTTAACTGCGTTCAATCTGTTCCAGTTGGTTAGACAAGCTGGTCCATTGCTCCGCCGGAATTCCGCTCTCCAGTGTATCTTGAATTCCACTTACCGCCTCGTCCAGACGTTCTTCCAACTGACGGGATTGGTGTTGCAAGGATTGACAAATCTGGTTGTCATAAAACTGAATCAGTTTGTCTTGCGCAGCAGGAAGAACTTCAATGATCATCTGTTTGAGGACAGGATCAAGTGCCTCCTGTAATCGCTGACGTCCATCTCCTTCGAAGAACTGTTTCGGATTGCGGAAATAATTCAAATAGCTTTTCCATCCAGACGGTTCTTCCAGACGAACTTCTTCAAGCACAGGTGTACTCCAGCGTTCGTTCAGTGGCAGTGACACATCCACGCCTCCAGATAACTGTCTCACCTCGTCTATACAATCCGTAACTTGCTTCATCAGCCAGGTCTGACCCGCCTGTTCAAGTCTGAGGGTGGTAGCAAGCAGTTCCTGCTCCAGTTCAATCGCAATCATGCGCAACAGTTCACGTCCACAGGCTGCAAAAGCCATCTTCAGATTGCCTCGATCCTCCCGAAGTACGGATGGATGGAATGCTTCTGCCATGAATAGACCAAGACGATAGGCAAGTCGCTGCCGCACATGGAAGAGCAATTCTGCTGTTTCCTGTGACAATTCTTCCTTCATGGATCTTGCTGCAAGTTGCTGTATTCGCTGGCGTGACTGTCCCTGGATCGTCTCCAGTTCATCCCGCCGCTGCTGCAATACTTCCTCACCCTGAGCCGCATCTTCCGCACGTTTCTTCAGCCGCTGAATGACACGTGCCATCTCTTCGGAAGCTCCACCTACGGCAAGATCGGCTAATTCTTTCCCTGCAAATTGATTGAACTCTTCCTCAAAACGAATAAAACCAGATTGCTCAAGCAGCTTCGAATCACCTGCCATCTTGCCTTCCATCGCCAGTATGCTGGATACCGGGAAGAGTCGTGGTGCCCGAATTCCATTACTGCGCAGTTGGGTACTCACATGATCGAGAACCTGCTCCAGTTCTTCCTCAGAGGAAGACAAGTCACTGGCATTCACAACAAAGAACATCTGATCCATGGCAGAACTATCTTTAACACGTCCCAACTGATTCAGGAACTGTCGATCTCCTTGTGAGAAAGCATGGTTGTAATACGTTACAAAAATGAGTGCATCCGCATTCTTCATATAATTGAAGGTTACACCCGTATGACGAGCATTCACGGAGTCCGCTCCTGGTGTGTCTACCAGTACAATGCCTTGTTCAGTCACATCGCAACTGTAATAGAGATCGATACTGTCTACAAAACAGGACTTCTTCTCGTTTGCGACAAAGTTACGATAACCGTCCAGATCCACCAGCACATCCTGACCTAACTGGTCCGCTGTTTCTTCCCAGCCGGCTGCCGCTGCCTGCAAAAAGCTGTAATGCGGGCGCCCCGCCGGATGCACATCCTGTGGTGAGAGGGAGCGTACTCGCTTCTGCCACTCCGCTCCAGGCTCACCCAGTCCGAGCAATCGGAAGGAATAGCCGAGATCTTCCTGGAAGGCGTCACGGGTCTTCATGCGGACCCGGGCTGTTCCATGCTCCGCGCCCCCGGCAGGAGCCATGATTCGGTTAATCGCCGCTGTTGTTGGATGCGGCGAGACGGGTAGTACAGCTTCGCCCAGCAACGCGTTGGCGAAGGAGGATTTGCCGGCGCTGAATGCTCCGAACAGCGCCAAAGTGAACGTGCCGCCCGCAAGCGAAGCCGCGCGTGCACGCAGATACCGTACCGCCGACCCCATGGCGGGGTACGGCTCCACCAGCGCAGCAGCGGCTTCAAGCCGTGCCGCTGCTGCGTCCAGGCGTCGGCGGCGTTCAGCGCCAGCCGCCGACGATGGCCCAGGCACCGCCGCCGCGACTGCGCGCTGCGCTGGCGGTGCCTCTTGCGTCTGTGGCTGCGCAGCCACAGACGTTGACGTGCCCGCATGCGAACCGGGAGCTTCGCCCGGTTCTGGCACCGCGGGCACGTGCGGGCCCTTCACCTCCGGCAATAGCCCGGAGGGGAGGGGGCCCGCATGGGGCAGCAGGCTGCGCAGCCCTGCTGCCTCTGCGGCGGCGCTGCGCTGGAGCGCCGTGTAGCGCGCCGCCGCCGCGGATTGCGCCAGCAGCGCTGCGCGGCTGGCGTCCAACGCCTGAAGCGCGGCTTCGCCTCGCGCTGCCAGCGCTTCCAGCATGCGGTCGGCCAGCATCATGGCCGACCTGCGATAGCGGGCCTCAATCTCGCCCCGCACATCTTTACTGAACTGAATCACATACTCTGGAGATACCTCTGCACTGGCACTGCGTTTCATCTCCAATAGTGCTTCATCTACAGCAGGCAGCTCCGTATTAAGCGCCTGCTCCCACTCCGCTCCCCATAGCTGATGGGATTCACCGAGCTGTCTAAGCATCGTACGAATATGTACCTCAACTTGTCCGGAAGCCTGATCCTGTAACAGTCTGACCAGCTCAGAAGCACGGCGTTGTTTCTCCTGCTCGGTTTTGCCACCAGAGAACAATAAGCCTACCCTGAAACCTGGTTTGCAGCTCTCCAAATAGGCGGCAGCCGACGCACGAATATCCGCAGGTGTAAGATTTGCATTTGCCAGAAGAGGTTCCAGCTCTGCCCGGAATTTCTCGCGCACTCGCGAAGGCCCGGTACGAATGTCTGCTGCTTGTTGATCAAGAAGCTCCAACTCTCGTTCCAAACGTTCAATTCCTTCCTTGCCACCAATCTCATCCAGCAGGGAATTCTCTTCGTCTTCACGTTTCTCCGCTTCTCTCGTCAGATGTTGCTCCGTTACATGACTGGCCGAACTTGCCAAACTGTGCGTAATTAACGCTTCCTTCTCTTGCATCATGTGTCCAATGAGTTCCGGAAGCACATCCCACTGGTTGTAGCGATGCTGCTTGTCGCGGAGGGAAGTAAACAACAGTCCGTCATATCTGACTTCCCAGGCCGCAAATATAGCTTCGACACCTTCGGTATATTGGTCAAAAGAGAGCTCACGCTCCCGATGCTTGTCGATCTGGTTCACGATCAAAAACAGCGGTTTGCCCCAATCCGACAGACTCTTGGCAAATGAAAGGTTTGTCTCGGACTGGACATGATTATAATCCATGACATAGAAGACCACATCGGCCAGATGAAGCGCTGAGTGGGTTGCGAGACTATGTCCGCGATCTGTTGAATCCACACCTGGTGTATCCAGCAGGACAGCATCATCTTTCAGCAGAGGAATATCATCCCATACCTCAATCGAGCTGTAAGCTCCACCATTTTTGCAATACGCCTCCAATTCCTCTGGAGAAACTTCAAGTGTCCCTGCTCCATTGTCAGCGCTTACGTTTGGAGTAGTATAAATAAGCGCTCTTGGCTTACCATTACGTATGGATACCACATTCGCACTTGTTGGCACGGGACTTGAAGGCAGCACCCGCTTACCGCATAAACTGTTGATGAGACTCGATTTGCCTGCAGAGAAATGACCACAGAACGCAATCGTCAGATGTTTCATTTCCGCCTTGCTGATTAAATCCGTTATAGCCTGTACAGCCGTATGGTCCCCTGTCTGCTCCATCGCTTCACGCAGCGGAAGCAGAGGTTTGGCCATTTCTTTTGGGTAATCTGTTCTGGACATGACTGGCCTTCCCCCTGGCTCCTCTAATTTGACATCCGTTTCGACGTCTATCTCTTTTACAACATTTATTTTAACATTATCAAGTTTGAATTTGAACGATTGGAATTAAATATACATAAATGAACGTATAAGTCCTATAATCTAAAAAAAATAAAACCGAACAAGTCGGTTTTATCTGTAATACGTTTTATACTCGGTATTTAGCAAATGCTTACGCCAAGTGTCTGTTGCATGAATGCGATGCGATCATCTTAACCACAACGATCATCATGACATTAATACAACAGAACCAATAGTGTAATCACTTCTTATGAAACTGCGTTCTCCATGGAAGGCAGCAAGATTTCAAATACTTGTCCATGTTGCAGAATTGTAATGTCTCTGCCTTTGTCTCTCATAACAACAACTTCTGGTTTAACGGACATACGCTCCAGATAATGTTCAGGTACGTCGCCAGAGTGGCTTACTGTGATGCCTTCTACTTCTTTTTCTTCATTTTCAGCCATTTCCTGTTCAACGATTTGTTCAAAGATATCGGAGAAGGCCTCAAAATTGTCAGTGTACACGGAAATGCATTTCATGATTATTCATCCTTTTCTGCTCATTAATTTATTTTTCGTTTTCGGGTGGTGACACGTTCCTTATCTTTCCTGATTTGGGACGTTTTCATACGTTTTTTCCCTTCCCTGCATATGTCCAGCAATGGACAGATATGACACGCAGGGTTCTGTGCCTTGCAATGGTAGCGTCCAAAAAATATAAACCGGTGGTGAGTTAAAGTCCACTCGTCCCGGGGTACGCGCTTCATTAGTTTCTTTTCGACTTCAAGTACGGAGTCATCCCAACCTGCAAGCGCCAGCCGCTTGGATACACGTTCAACATGAGTATCTACCGCAATTGCCGGTACTCCAAACGCATTGGAAACAACTACATTCGCGGTTTTCCGCCCGACACCTGGTAGCGTCACAAGCTGATCATGTTCCTGCGGTACATCACCGCCATACTGCTCTATTAAAATTCGGCACATGTTCTGAATATGCTTGGCCTTGTTCCGGTACAAACCGATTCGCCGAATATCCTGTTCCAACTCTTCGAGAGGAACTGCCAGATAATCTGCTGGGCTTCTGTACTTTTGGAACAAATCTGCAGTTACCTTGTTCACCGTTTCATCGGTGCACTGGGCAGACAAAAGGACAGCTACCGTCAATTCAAATGCATTGCTGTGATTTAATTCGCAATGTGCATCAGGAAACATTGCTTCCATAGTTTCGAGTATATGTCTAACCGTCGCTGCATTCATGAAGAGCTACCTCCCACAAAATGACTCCACTCTGCGGAGCCTTACTTCGAAGCTTCATCCGAGTACTTTGCGGGGACCTCAAAAAGCTTGCAAAAAAAACGTCTTGATGCGGGAAAGATCCCGTATCAAGACGGTCATTCTTTTGATCCTCGAAAAGAAACGATTACTGTTTTTGAATCTCCAGAATAACATTGTTCAGGAGATACAATACAATATTATCATTATCTCTGAGAGATTGCACGCTTAAAGTATTGTCACCCTGGTGAACAAATACACTTGATCCGAGTGCAAAACGATAGTTTGTATCTGCTGTCGTTTCCCGTTTAACCAAAATCTGGTTACCCACGCCATCATAAGACCAGAATTGTTTGCTCATAACAGTTAGTACTCTGAAGCGTGTGGAATTATCCGTATCTTTTGTCATTTCCACACGATCTCCGACCGTAAGACTAGTCAATGAAGTTAATGTGGAGCCAGATTTTACGACTTTAACAGAACCGCTAACAGGCACGGTTTCAGTCTGGCCGTTAAACTGTTTGAGCGTTACAGATGAAGCATCCACCGCTGTAACTTCAGCCAGCGTACGCTTCACGACTTGAACCGCTTTTGGCGTAGCTCCTTCAAACGTTACATTGATCAGGTTGCCTGCTGTCAGTTGTGAAGGCGTGATCGTCTGACCACTCTCTCCTGTCAGTACCGCTTGATCCACGTAGAACTGACTTGTCAACAGATCGGATTTTACTCGAATACGACTATTTGCTTCCAAGGCAACCACTTCGAATTGAGCCACAGTGTTCAGTGCAACCTTCTGCACTACATCCTGATTTGCTCCAAGCGTTACGGTCACTTTGTCACCAATCTTCAAATCTCCCAGACTTGCGCCCGATTTGTTATAGATCTCAACCGTAGGTGCTGTAGTATAAGGCACTGTAATCGTCTGATTACCAGACAACACACTGATTTTTCTGCCCGTTGTGTCAATGTTGCTGATCGTACCTTCATACTTGTAAATCACTTTAACGGACAACGCACGTGTTCCCACATAGGTCAGATCCAATTTGCGACCATCATTTAAAATCGACTCCAGACCAGCGAGTGTAGGTTTGGTCGTATTGTAATCCAGTTTGGTTTTCTCATCCAATGTAAATACAAACGGTTTTTTGTTGTTGTCCAACACGGTAAGTACCTTTGTTTTGCTGTTGTAAGATACAACCGTTACTCCGTTCATAGGTTCCATTTGACGTCCAATCACCTGAATACGCGTTACCTGGTCGTCAGAGTTCAATGTCAACTCCACCTGATCCCCGTTCGTTGCATCCGTGATGAGATCATTCAGCGTTGCATCCTGAATGCCATTGATAATAACTTCCGGCTTTTCAGTCAGCAGTTTCGCCTCAAGGGAACCCCCTTCACGTTTGAACGTTAACGTGGACTGGTTACCACCGATCTCAACCAATGTTCCGCGCACAGATTGCTCCACACCTTGAGACAATGTAATAGTTTGCAAAACGCTGTCCTTTACGGTGTATTTCACGGCACTGCCGGCTTTGAGATCAGCCACTGACATGATACGGTTTTGATATGTGATAAGCAGATTGTCATTGTATGCAAACTGTTCTGTAGCACCCGCTGCATTGACAAGTTTGATCGTTTTGCCAGAAGTGGATACTTCAGCAATTACGCCATTGTCACTCTTGTTAACAATGCCGGATTTCACACGAATAGCAACTGTTTTTTTGTCAGTCGAGAACGTCTCACGCTGTACTTCGATGATGCTATCTGCCGTAATATCGGACAGTTTGATTGCATTACCATTCTGATCGATGAATGCAGTTGCCTCATCATAACTGTACGTTTCGTAATTCTCGCCCACAAAGATACCAATTTTATTACCAGACAATGAACGTGCAAATGTACCTTCAACACTTTCCACCTGCGGTGTAGCATCAACAACTTCTACATAGGAAGCCCCACCTGCAGAACCTACAACCATAACTTTTGTATACAGCTTCACATCTGTCGCGGAAGCACGAGTTTCACTGTCTTTCGTAAAGTAAGGCGTACTGCTGTTCACTGCGAAGTTAACGGCTTTGCCGTCCACAACCAGCGTGATCTGCCCATCTTTCAATCCTGTCACATAACCCGTGGATGTGTTCGGGTACGTTGTATCCGTTAACGATTCACCACGACTGAAGAAGGTAGCCAGTTGAGCACGGGTTACGGAACCACTTGGATTGAATTTGTTGCCTTCCACACCTTTGGCCAGATCCAGGCTAACAGCCAGATTGACATAACCTTTACCACTTTCGGAAATACTTGCATTATCAGCAAATCCGGTAGATTGATTGTTTTGTGCCTTTGCTTCAGCATCCTTGTCCAATGAACGGATTAACAATTTGGTAATCCATTCCCGTGAAGCTGGTTTTTGACCCCAGGAGGTCTTGGATACATCCACCGTTGATTCTTCCGTTTTGTCAATCAGTCCCAGTTGAAGTGCCAGCGCGACATATGGCTTGAAATAATTTCCCACTTCCATGTTTGTCGGTAATGCCGCAGCCGTGTCGGTATTCAACTGGCCCTCTTGATTCATAAAACGAATTGCCATCGTTACAGCTTCTTGCTGTGTTACCGCGTCTCCTGGACGGAACAGGCCGTTGTTACCGAGAAGAATACCTTGATATGCCAGTTTGTACACATGTTTCTCAGCCCAGTATCCGACCTTGATGTCACTGAACAAACCAGTTGGTGCAGCCGTATTTGTTATTGCAGCAGTCTGACCCTGCCCCGTTTCTGTTGATTCTGCTGCCATGGCAGCTCCGCCGGCGCTAAGGGCCATCATGCCTGCAAGCACGGCTGATACTACTTTTTTAGAGTGTGATGTATGGTTATATTTAAAAGTCACCTATGATTCCCCTCTCTCATGTAAAACGACCCATATTCCGTGGATTCACGGTACAACAGTATGCTGTACAGCCTATTCGGATCTTGTCATTGGATGTTCAAGATCCACATGGCCCATCAGACTCTCTGTCTGCTGACCATCCACCAGTAAATCAAGTGATTTTACTTCATCAAACTGGAAGAACGTTTGTTTTAGAGCATCCAGTGCATAAGACTCTCCACCTGCTCCAAGACGTGCCGTATCTGGCATATGAATATCCAGCGTAAGAGCTCCATCCTTGAACTGAACAGACTTCAATTCAATTTCTTTAGACCACAGCGGAACCAGTTTAGCGTCTTTGCTCTGTTGCAGTGATTCAAAGGCAGCTTTATATTTGGCATCATCCGATGCGTATGAAATCTCTGCCGAAGCTTTGTGCAACTCCAGTTCTTCTTCATCCGTATAGAATACAGTGATCGTTTTCTTTTCATTACTTTCGGAAGTTGCCGGCTTCTCCGTAGACGTTTCGCTTGGCGGAGTAGTTGTAGTCTCTTCCTCCGAACTGCCTTCCGTCGATTCTGTAGGCGTTGTATTCTCTTCAGGCTCAGCAGTTACCGGTTCAGTAATTGTTTCGCCTTCAACCTCGGTTACATTGTTTTCAGTTCCTGCGCCTTGCGTCTGATTCGGAGCAGCTGTTGGCTTGCTTCCACATCCAGCAGCAACTGCCATAACCGTTACCAGCAAGGCTGCAATCCATATTTTCTTGTTCATTCTAACTCCGCCTCCTCAACATAAGGGCTTGTCCCTTATTTAATTCCCAGATACTCCTTGATTCCTGCAACAATCCCTTTGGCAACACTGTTCTGGAAACTCTCAGTGAACAGGGCTGCTTCGTCGCTCTTATTGCTAAGGAATCCACCTTCCAGCAGAACTGCTGGCATTGTCGTTTCACGGGTCACATGGAGACTTGCCGTTTTCACTCCACGATCTTTCAGTCCGGAAGACTGTAAAAGATACTTGTGCATCACTGTAGCAAGTGCTTTGCTGTTGGAGCGTGTATAGAATGTCTCTACACCGTTCGCAGCAGTAGGGCCACTGTTAGCATGAATGGAGATGAAAATATCCGCTTTTATGTCTTGTGCAATCTTCACACGTTCTTTCAATGCCAAAAATGTATCATCGCTGCGCGTTAACACAACGTCAATTTTGGATTCTTTTTTCAACAAGGCTTCCACTTTCAGAGCCATTGCCAGATTGAAGTCTTTTTCACGTTTACCAGTTACACCGATTGCGCCAGGATCCTGATCTCCGTGACCTGCATCGATAACGACAACTTTTTTGCCATTATTACCAACTGGAGGGGCAGGTGTACCACTTTGATTGTCGAGGTTAATCATAACCAGTCCGGAATCATTTTGCACACTGTACCCTTTTGAACTGGACAGATCGATTACAAAACGAATTGTAGATGGACTGTTGCTGTATAACGAGTAACGAATCTTCGACACATCCGGATAGCCGCTAACGACGAGTTGTCCATTCTGGTTGCTGTCTAGAGCCTGTCCTTCACTGAATGAACCAGCAAATGCGGTATTCGGCAAGTCTATAACGATTCGATCTGGTCCTGTCATCGTGAAGACGTTCGGCTTCGTACTTCCGCTTGTTGCAATCATGAAGCGGTTGTCGCTGAAGCTGATGCCGTTCACCAGTACAAGACCTTCTTGATCCGATCCTCCGCCTTCATTGCCAGAGTTCGGAGGTGTGGTTGTCCCGTTTCCGGAACCTGAATTCTGGGTAACTAATGTTACCGTCTTCGTGGTATTGTTCCAACCCACCTTAAGACCCATTTCCTCACCAATAAATCGGAGAGGTACGAGCGTAGTACCATTTTTCACGAGTGGCGGGGCATCCAAGTTTACGTTACTGCCGTTCACCGTTGCCGTCTTCTGTCCAACAATCATCTGCATGGCAGTGTTGTCTTTGCTAATAGTCACTGTTTGCGTTTGCTGCTTCCACTCCACGCTATATCCAAGATTTTCGGACACAACCCGGATCGGAACCATCACCTTGCTGTTGATAATTTCCGCTTTTGTATCCGATGGCTGTACGATTTCTTTTCCGTCTAGGATAATTTTCGTGTCTGTTGCTGCGTGACTATAGCCCGGGAATACGAGCCCAAAGACAAATAACAGTACCAAAAAACCGAACTTCTTCATCCTTCACCCCTACCATTCTCATATTTTTTTGCCGCATGTTGTCATTTTCCAACTCCGACTGACCGCTTGGGCATTACCAGACACCTATTAGACGCCCCTCGCTCTCAAAAGTTGCGAATATATTCCAACATAACAGAAAAAAAACGTTGTCAGATCAAGCTTTTTTTACATTTTAATGTCTTGTTTTTTCCTTATTTATCAAATATACATCTCTAAACAACGTAATACCCTAACCTTCATATTTGCGCACAATTCAATTTATAGTCCCAAAAATTCAACAATTCCGTCCACAATCGCCTGTGCACATTTGTCCTGGTATTCTTCCGTGAGCATGACTGCTTCATCTGTAGGGTTACTTAAAAAACCAAGTTCAAGTAACACAGCAGGCATGGTTGTTTCACGCGTCACATGCAGACTAGCCGTTTTAACCCCACGATCCTTGAGTCCTGTTACCGGTAACACATATTTGTGAAGAGTGTCAGCCAAAGTTTTGCTTTCTTTACGACTGTAGAGCGTTTCAATGCCGTTTGGTACCGGTGTAGTGAATTTGTTTCCATGAATGGATACAAAAACATCTGCCTGATTCAATTCAGCAATATCCACACGCTGTTTGAGCGAAAGTTCTGTATCATCCTGGCGTGTAATGACCGTTTGAATATTTGGGTATTTTTGAAGGGTTGCCTGTACCTTCAGTCCTACAGCCAGATTGAAATCCTTCTCATAAGCTCCTGACAAACTCACTGCACCCGATTGACGACCACCATGTCCCGGATCAATGACCACAATCGTTTTGCCATCATTGGTAGGTACTGCCGGTTGGCTTGTCGGTTCTCCACTCGTGGCTGTCAGGTCAACGAGCAAGACATTGTTATCTCCAACAGACCATTTGGCTGTAGCCGTCTGATTCAGATCCAGAACGACACGCACGGTAGAAGGCGATTTACTGAACATGGCATACCGAACTTTGGAAACTATGGATGAATCCGTAACGAGAATCTGTCCACTCCCATCCGGGTTAGAGGCTTGTCCCTGAATGAATTCCTCAGAAAATGTCGCTGAAGGCAGATCAACAATAATTCGGTCTGGCCCACCAATACTGGATACTTTGGGGCTAATATTACCGTTTGTTGCTACAATCAAGCGATCTCCGCTGAAGCTGATGCCTTGAAGCTCTGTCAAACCATCCGGGACAGGTGCCTCGACGGGGTCACTGTCACCTTCCGTTTCAACTACGGGAGGAATACTAAATAGGCTTACTGTCTTGGTTCCATTGTCCCAGCCAACACGCAGACCCATGCCTTCCCCAACAAAGCGTAACGGAACAAGCGTAGTTCCCTGTTTGATCAGTGGGGGCGAATCCAAGTTCACCACGTTTCCATTCACTGTAGCTGCATCTTTGCCAGCCGTCATTTGAATCATGCTGTTTCCTTTTTGAACCTGGACTGACTGAGTTTCCTTCTCCCACTTCACCTTATAACCCAGGTTCTCGGATACAATTCGAATTGGAACCATGACCGTTTTCCCAATATTCTCTGCAGGTGCACCCGTCTGCTGGTTAATGGTTACACCGTCGAGTACAATCGAGGGAGTGGTGTCTGCATGGGCCATGACTGGGAATAAACATAGGAACAGAAGAAAAACGACTGCTGCCGACCATTTTTTCATAACTCATCCACCATTCTTTTTGTCTTTTGAACATCCGACCTGATTCTCTGCAGCGTAACATCAATGACAATATGTAACCTTCCATAATCTACTAATCAGTTTATCAGATATTGTCTGATCATCCGGTTACAACGTTGTCATATTTAGTCGGAAACTGAGTGGCAAAAAGGTTACTTTCTCCATTCGTCCAGTACCCGAAATCATATGGAAATTACATTCCTCATCCATTTTTGCTATGCTGAGTTCAAATACTTGAATACAGGAGATTGAGACTTGATGCCTAAAATACTGATCGTGGACGATGAAGCAGATCTTCGAAAGCTACTGACTGATTATTTTGAAATTAACGGATATTCCGTGATGACGGCCAAGGACAGCAGGGAAGCGCTGCGGAAAGTGGAAAAACAACCCGATCTCGTTTTGTTAGATATCAACATGCCTGAACAGAACGGCCTTCAATTATGTGAAAAAATTCGCGACTTTGTCTCTTGCCCTATCTTATTCTTAACGGCTCGAATCGAAGATGCTGATAAAATAGCGGGATTTCGTGCCGGAGGCGATGACTATATCCTGAAACCTTTCAGCATTCGCGAGTTGGGCGCCAGGGTCGAAGCACATATACGCAGGGAACAACGAATCCAAACTAAATCTTCGGTAAGGTTTAACAATGAATTGGTCATTGATTATACGGCCAGGGAGCTCTACTACCTGGATAAGCGAATTTCACTGCCCAAAAAAGAGTTTGATATTGTCGAATTGCTGTCCACGCATCCTGATATGGTGTTTGGAAAGGAACGCATATACGAAAAGATTTGGGGCATGGACGAGCAAGGTGACAGTAATGTCATCGCAGAGCATATACGGCGGATTCGCTACAAATTAAAGGAATACGGCTGTGATAATCAAATCGAGACCGTTTGGGGAGTAGGGTACAAATGGCCAAGTTCATGACTAGACTCCTGTTTTTAAAGCGATTGTCCTTGCTACAATCTTTTATGCTGTTGTGTGTGGTCACACTCATTGCCGTGCTTGCCGTTATAACTATAGAGTTTGCTTGGGCGGAGAACCTGCGGCTGCGTTTCGGAGAAACGGATTGGGTGATGCCCTCCCTCGTCACGGCGGTTCTGCTCACCGTAGCGACTGGTATTGTCACCATGGCCGTTCTATTTTACAGATGGAAGCTAAAACGTCCGCTGGAGCTATTAAAACGAGCATCCAAGAACATTTCGGCCAACGATCTAGACTTCCGCATTTCCTATGACAGCCAGGATGAGATGGGCGAGCTGATCGCGCTATTTGAAAACATGCGCTCACAATTGGAAAAAAACCTTAAGACACTTTGGCGTTCGGTTGAAGAGCGCAAGCAGATCAATGCTATTTTTGCCCATGATCTGAGAACACCCCTGTCCGTGTTAAAAGGAAACGCCGAGCTTCTCTCCACCTATCTTCCTGAGAAGAAGTTGTCGGAAGAAAAGGTGCTGGACTTGATCCATACTATGAACCTTCACATCTTGCGTCTGGAGAGTTATGCAGAGGCCATGAACTCCATTCAGAGGCTGGAGGATGTGCCGTTGAACATCCAATCGATGGATACGATTTCATTGACGGCTTTGCTGGATGGCAGCGCTGAACAAATCGCGAAACAGTTCGGTATACGTTTCGTCTCATCCGTGGAATATGATAATGCCTCAGTACATGTAGATCCCTATCTCGTCATGCAGATTTTCGAGAATATAGTGGCTAATGGGGCGAGATACGCAACCAGTCAAGTGAACGTCCATTATGACGTTCAGGGAGGCATTATGAAGATTACCGTCTCAGAGGACGGTACTGGTTTCTCTGACGAAGCCCTGAGTAAGGCTATACTCCCTTTTTACCGAGGCGAAGTATGGGATGCGAGCGAACATCGCGGGCTGGGCCTTTACGTTTGCAAGGTGTTTTGCGAAAAACATGAAGGTAGTCTTCAGATTGCAAACGGTCCTAACGGAGGTGGAAGCGTCACGGCAAGTATTGGGACCCAAGTTGATAAATAGTTGAAAATGATCTGATAACATCTCCTTATCTTGAATTCAAGGAGTGTTATCATGCTAAAACTAAAAAAAAGAATGTATATCACAATTAGCTGTTTGTTGTTATGTACCGGGTGGGCGTCCCCCTTATCCGCCAATGAAGCCAGAGACAGGACAGAAGTGCTGCAGGAGATCGACGAATATATGAATCGGAGCATGAAGGCCAATTACATTAAGGCTGCTTCACTGGCGATTGCCAATAACGATGAGGTCTTTTACGCAAAAGGCTACGGGACATTGGCGGACGGCCAGAAGGTTACGGGCAACACCCCTTTTCCCATTGCTTCACTAAGCAAGTCCTTTACTGCATTAGCCGTTCTGCAGCTGGTGGACAAGGGTCAGATCGACTTGGATGCGACTTACGCTTCCTATTTTCCAGAGCTTTCTCCACAGGACCCCCACGTTCTTGATATCACGGTCCGTCATTTACTGAATCAGACAAGTGGTCTCAATGACAAGATTAATCCCGATATGACAAAGACTCCGCAATTCCAATCACTGGCTGAAGCGAACCAATTATTAAACACGGTTCAACTTGCCCATTTCCCCGGAACAGCCTACAGCTATCATAATCCCAATTACGTGCTTCTGGCGAACCTCGTGGACAGTGTTAGCGGAGAGCGGTTTTCGGATTATCTGAAAAAACATATTTTTGAACCGTTAGGAATGAATCATACCTTCAGTGTCAATACAACGCAGCAATTCTATGAGAATAATACTATCCCGCTAGGACATTACCTGAGCTTGGGACGCGCTATAAGTCAATCCGAACCGCTTTGGTTCATTGAGGGTCCCGCCGGCATCGTTTCAACCGCAGAGGACATGTCCCTATGGATGCTTTCCCAATATAATGGCCGCCTCGTTTCCCCTGTGCTGATGAAACAATATCATGCCTCAGGAGCGATCGGTCCGTACGGCATGGGCTGGCTTGCAAACCAAGATGCGTCTAACGGCCAAACGATCTCCCACAGCGGCATTTTCTGGACCTACAAGTCCGAAGAACAGGTTTATTTGAACGAGCAAATGGGCATTGCCGTAATGTTTAATTCTGGTATAAACGCTTATGTGAATTACTCTTCATTTATTGATGGAATAGCGGACATTATGAGGGGGCAGGAACCCCAAACCTCTTTTGTAAACGGTCGGAATATGGAAATGATTATGATTGCACTGATCATCGCTACGCTTGCATGGGGCATCTACGTCTATTTTCGCATACTTCGGAAAAACAACCGCCTAACGATCAGCAAATTGATTATGATCACGGTTGGTAGACTGATCCCGGTTCTAATTCTCTTATCTCTGTCCCCCTTGGTTACGTTTATCGGCGGAGGACGTGTGCTACCTTGGTTTGGCATCTGGACTACCCTATCAACTCCAATCATATGGCTTATGGTATGGTCACTTGTGAATTTCGTGCATTTGGCTTGTTATATCTACGTCTATTTTCAGAATACAAAAAACGCCCCATTGGAGCTACCTCAGTAATCGATTTTTAGGTTCCTCTATTTAGTCGGCTGTTATAGTATCTGTTGAAGTATTCGGTCAAGAAAAATCAGGAGTTCTATGTATAGCTGACTTATTAAGCTAATTTAGCTTCTGATATTACAAAAAGCTTCTGTCTCACCGATGGGAACAAGGTCCCTTTGGCGAGGCAGAAGCTTTCTGTTATGCAATACTTTAACGATTAACCGAACAGTTTTGCCGCGTGGCGTTGTTCGTAAGCAGCGATTTCATCATCATGTTGAAGAGTCAGACCGATATCATCCAATCCTTGCAACAGGAATTGACGACGGTGCTCATCCAGATCAAAATCGATATGCAGTCCGTATGCATCAGTAATCGTTTTGTTTTCCAGATTTACATTCATCTCATAGCCTTCATGTGTCGCTGTACGTTGGAACAAGTCTTCAACTTGCTCTTCTGACAACTTGATTGGCAAGATTCCGTTCTTAAAGCAGTTATTATAGAAGATGTCTGCATAAGATGGAGCGATGACACAACGGAATCCATAGTCCAAAATCGCCCATGGCGCATGCTCACGGGATGATCCACAGCCAAAGTTGGCACGTGAGATCAGGATGGATGCCCCTTCATAACGAGGTTTGTTCATTTCGAAGGAAGCATTATTGTTGCCCTCTTCATCAAAACGCCATTCATAGAACAAAAATTGTCCAAATCCGGTACGTTCAATCCGTTTCAGGAACTGTTTTGGAATGATTGCGTCTGTATCTACATTGACCCGGTCTACCGGTGCAACAATGCCTTGTAATGTTTTGAATTCTTCCATATTAAACGTTCTCCCTTCTGTCTGTTATAGATTAGATCGCTGCTTCTGTTTTGAAATTCCAGTCCCGTACGTCCACAAAGTGACCCTTAACTGCTGCTGCTGCTGCCATTGCCGGAGATACCAGGTGCGTACGTCCTCCGCGTCCTTGGCGTCCTTCAAAGTTACGGTTGGACGTCGAAGCACAACGTTGACCTGGCTTCAATACATCCGGGTTCATCGCCAGACACATACTGCATCCCGCATCACGCCATTCAAATCCAGCTTCCGTAAAGATTTTATCCAAACCTTCTTGTTCAGCCTGAATTTTAACACGTCCTGAGCCTGGTACAACAATTGCTGTAACCTGACTGGATACCGTGTGACCTTTAGCCACTTGTGCTGCTGCACGCAGATCTTCGATCCGTCCGTTGGTGCAAGAACCGATAAATACATAATCAATTGGAATCTCGGCGATTGGTGTTCCCGGTTCAAGTCCCATATATTCAAGCGCTTTTTCAGCCGCTTTGCGTTCGTTTTCTGTAGGCAATTCAGCCGGAACAGGAACTTTCGAAGAAATGTCGGTTCCCATACCTGGGCTTGTTCCCCAAGTTACTTGCGGAATCAATGTCTCCACATCGATTTCAACCACATGGTCGAACTCGGCACCTTCATCTGTTACAAGTTGTTTCCAACCCTCTACAGCTTCATCAAACTTCGCACCCGCTGGTACGTATTCACGTCCACGCAGATATTCAAATGTTGTTTCATCCGGAGCGATCAATCCTGCTCTTGCTCCACCTTCGATGGACATGTTGCAGACCGTCATACGCTCTTCCATGCTCAACTCACGGATGGATTCGCCTGTGTACTCAATAACATAACCTGTTGCAAAGTCTGTACCGTATTTGGCGATGACTGCGAGGATCATATCTTTCGCGGTTACACCCGGGTTACGTTTGCCGACAAAACGAACTTCCATCGTTTTGGCTTTTGCTTGTTGCAAACATTGAGTTGCCATAACATGCTCAACTTCACTTGTTCCGATTCCGAATGCCAGTGCGCCAAACGCACCGTGTGTGGACGTATGACTGTCACCACATACAATCGTTTTGCCCGGGTGAGTCAGACCCAGTTCAGGTCCCATAACGTGTACAACGCCTTGATCAATCGTGTCCAGATCATACAATTTCACGCCGAAGTCACGGCAGTTTTGCGAAAGTGTATCAATTTGTTGTTTGGAGATAGGATCTGTAATGTTGAAACGGTCTTTCGTTGGAACGTTGTGGTCCATTGTTGCAAATGTCAGTTCAGGGCGACGAACTTTACGTCCGCTGAGACGAAGACCTTCAAATGCCTGTGGAGAAGTTACTTCGTGCACCAGATGCAGATCGATATACAGAATGCTTGGTTTGCCTTCTTCTTGATGAATTACGTGATTTTCCCAAATTTTCTCAAACATCGTTTTTTTACTCATCATTTTCACCTCATTATAAGTTCGGTCCTTGGAAGAGCCTCTGTTTTCTTTAAAAAGTGAAGCTCTTGAATGACATAAATATATCACCCTGTCCTTCATTGTTCCAAGATATAATATCTATAGATGTAATAGGTTTAACCTATAATGAGAGAAAGACAAATAAACCACTGCTCGTCGCAGAGGTTTCAATTGATAACAATTATCATTATCAGATAAGTCTTATACTACGTTTCCGTTGCTTCGCTGTCAATGCTTTTTATCTAGAACATAAAAAAACAGCCCTGAATCCAGAGCTGCTTTGCTAGTTTCTGTTATGAAATGAACATTATCATATCAACACCTTCTTATAGAGAGTGCTTGTCCGACTACTGTATTACAAACCGTTTTTTGCAATCACATCTTTGTACCAATAGAAACTCTTCTTTCGTTTTCTCTCCAGTGTTCCATTGCCGTCATTATCCTGATCTACATAAATAAAGCCATATCGTTTCTCCATCTCTGAAGAAGAATAACTAATCAGATCAATTACTCCCCAACTGGTATAGCCGAGCAGTTCAACACCGTCCAGAATCGCCTCATACATCTGTTCAATGTGAGAGCGAAAATAATCAATACGATAATCATCCTGAATGCTACCATCCGCTTCAATCGTGTCTACCGCCCCAATTCCATTTTCAACGATAAACAAAGGCACCTCGTAACGACTATACAGTTCATTCAGTGAGATGCGCAGACCTACCGGGTCAATCTGCCAGCCCCAATCATTCGTTTGCAGATACGGGTTCTTCACCCCTCCAGTTGTATTGCCACTCACCTGCTCCAATCGGTCGCCATCCACACTTGATACCAGGGACATATAATAACTGAATGAGATAAAGTCCACAGTGTGTACTTTAAGAATCTCTTCATCCCCCTCAAGCATATCCAGGTTAATCCCTTTTTCGGCAAAAAATCTCTTCGTAAAGTACGGATACGCTCCACGCACCTGTACGTCCGTAAACATAAGATTGAATTGATTATCCCGGGAAGCAACAAGTACGTCTTCGGGATTACATGTATGAGCGTACGTTGTCAGTTTGGTCAGCATACATCCGATCTGGGAACCGGGAATGATCTCATGACAGTATTTCACTGCGAGTGCACTCGCTACAAATTGATGGTGTAACCCCTGATATACAGCCTGCTCCACATTTTCGAAACGCTCCGGAACAATACCACCACTCGTAAACGGATGACGAACAATGCTGTCAATTTCATTAAATGTAATCCAATACTTCACTTTGTCCTTATAACGGGTGAACACCGTTTTGCAAAAGTGAACAAAATACTCGACGACTTTCCGATCCGTCCATCCACCATGGTGATTCACCAGATACATCGGCATCTCATAATGCGACAACGTAATTAATGGTTCAATCCCTTGTTTCAGCATGCCATCAATAACGCGGTCATAGAACTGCAAACCGGCTTCATTCGGCTCTGTTTCGTTGCCATTCGGGAAAATTCGGGTCCAAGCAATAGATAAGCGCAACGTTTTGAGACCCATCTCCCCAAACAGGGCCAGATCCTCCTCATAGCGGTGGTAAAAATCAATGCCTCTGCGTTTCGGATATTCTCTGTCCGAGCTAGACTCCATCGCGGTTTTGATCTGTTCTTCATTGATCGCATTATGCTTTTTATACTCACTCTTGGCTACACCTTTTCGATAGATAGCAATGTCGGCTGTAGACAGACCTTTGCCATCCACATTCCACGCTCCTTCTGCCTGATTGGCAGCAATCGCTCCTCCCCATAGAAAATCTTCTGGAAACGTTCTTGTCGTATTGGTCATTGTGTATTCCTCCTTGGATTATCTCTGTAATTCTTTCATTCTTGCTCAATTGCGACTCATGACCCGATTGATATGAATAATCAAATACATCATCTCTTCATTGGAGATCGTATGTTCAAACCGAGCTTCAATATAATCCTTGATTAGCAGTACGCAGGCTTCTTCCTGGGGATATTTATTCGCGATCTGCTCAAAGAGCTCATGATCCTGTGTGTTTAATGTTTTATGCTCAAAAAGCCGTTGAATGAAAAACTGCAAATGGGTCAAAAAGCGTGAATAGTTGATGCTGTGTGTATCCAGCTCCACGTGATAGTGAATTTTGATAATATTGAGTACATCCTTGACGGTATTGGTCATCATCATGACCTGATTCATATTGTCATCATTCTGCTGCGCATTAACGAGATGAAAGGCAATATTCGCCGCTTCCTCTTCAGGCAGGGAGAGTCCAAGCTGTTTTTGAATGAGAGACAGACCATGCAACCCGATGCTGAACTCCTGCGGATAGAACTTTTTCACTTCCCACAACATTCGGTTCTGGATCGTCATATTGTCCTTGAATCGCTTCATGGCCATATACAGATGATCCGTTAATGCGACATAGAGATGATCACTCAGATGGCGGGACAATGTATGTTTGGCATGGGAGATGATTTCGTCAGCCAGAATCAGATATTCTTTTGGCGTTTCCTTCATCAGGGCGGTGAGATCCGAAGAGATCGTTTCATTTTCAAGGACATAGATCTTCTCGATCTCATCCTCGCCCACGACATCTCCCGGTTTGCTCCTGTAGCCGATGCCCTTTCCCATCACAATAATTTCCTTGTCATCCTCAACACGTCTGGCAAGAACAATGCTCGAATTCAGTATTTTTATGACTTCCATATCAGGCTGCCTGCCTTTCATTCATATTTCAGCGAGTTATAACACCGTAATTAATGGTTTCCCCGGTCCTGTTGTCGCCGCAGTTTCATTGCCCAGTATCTCCAGATAATCTGATGAATTGGTCACAATTACAGGGGTCGTCGTGTCATAACCTGCCGCTTGTATAGCTTCAAGATCAAATTCAATCAGGAGTTGACCATGAGAGATCTGTTCTCCTTCATTCACTTTTACATCAAAATGCTGGCCTTTCAGTTTCACCGTATCCAATCCGACATGAATCAGAATTTCTACCCCCTCTACCGATCTCAGACCGATGGAATGTTTAGTGCGGAACACCGTCTCAACGGTACCATCAAACGGGGCAAACACCTTGCCAACACTTGGCTGAATGGCCATACCTTGTCCCATAGCTTCTTGCGAGAAGGCCTCGTCCTTCACCTCTCTTAATGGCAGAACTTTACCTTCCAATGGAGCAAAAACGATCTTTTTCGATTTGATCCCTTTGGATGGCTGGATTTCAGATTCGCCTCTCGCTTTGGTTGTAGGACTGCCTGCTATCGACACTGCTGTTGGAACAACATCCTGAAATCCAATGACATATACAGCGACAAACGCGACAATGGCAGAGATCAGCATGGTAATGATCGCATAGATAATATTCATATGATCTTCACTGATAAACATAGGCATAGATGCAATCCCCGGACCCACGGCAGCATATGCCTTGAGATTCACAATACCTGCGAACAACCCAGCGACTCCGGCGCCGATCATGCAGGCAAACAGCGTTTTCTTGAGCCTTAGATGTACACCGTACAGAGCAGGTTCCGTGATACCGAATACACCTGAAATTCCTGCAGACAAAGCGACTTGTTTAAGCTTGATGTCTTTGGTTTTGAATGACACCGCCAGTGCGCCTGCTCCCTGCGCCATATTGGATGCCAGCATCGCGACCAGCACCAGTGTTTCATATCCAGGTGAAGCCAAGGCTGCGAAAATAATGGGATAAAATACTTTATGCATACCGAACATGACAATCAGAGGCATCAGTATAGCCATAATGACAACGGTCAACCATCCAATCTTATCCTGAATCCAATAGATCAGGTTGGACATTCCCGTTCCGAGATACATCCCCAGAGGTCCAAGTACAATCAGGGCAACTGGAGCAACAATGAGAATAACAATCAAAGGTTTAAGGAAAATTTTGACCGGTCCTGGTGAGATCTTGTCCGCGAACTTTTCAATGTAAGACATGAACCAGACCGTTAAAATAATCGGTACCACGGATGTCGCATATTGAACGGATGCAACAGGTATGCCAATAAAGGACACCGGATCTTCACCGCCAAGCAGACCAATCATATTCGGGTGTAACATGATTCCACCAAACAGAACGGCAACAAAGGGGTTCGTTTTAAATCTATTTGCGCTGGAATAGGCCAGTAGAATCGGAAGAAAGTAAAAGGCAGCATCAGACATGACACTCAAAACGGTATATGTCTGGCTCTCTTTAGACATCAGGCCGGTCACGGTCGCCAGTAGCAAAAGTGCCTTAAGCATGCCCGAGGCAGCAATGGCTGGGATAATAGGTTGGAAAATGCCTGCAATGACACTGGCAAAAGTATTAAACAGTCCTTTGGGGCTATAATCCGCTTTTTGTTTCTCCTGAATTTCGTTTGATTGCCGAGTATCCATCATCTTGGCAAGTTCATTGTAGACGTACGCGACGTCATTACCGATAATAACCTGATATTGTCCGCCGCTATTCACTGCGCCAATAACACCATCAAGGCTCTTAATTTCTTGGGTCTTCGCCATATCCGGATTCTTCAGGGTAAGTCTGAGCCTGGTAGAGCAATGAATTAACGTGTTGATATTATCATTGCCACCGACCAGCTCCATAATCGATTGGGCTAATTGTTTGTGATTCATGGTGCACCTCCGTTTCTTGATGGGAACAAAAAAAGACCTAAAAAGGGTAGGAAAAGAGAAACTCTTCCCACCCAATCTAGGTCTTGCCTGCCGAACAGTAACACGCCATCGTTGGATGAATGTTATTCAATTATATGAACGAAAAAGAATATGAACATTTGAAATGGTTCTGTGCTAACACTTGAAACTGGCACACATGAAAACGTTGATTTTGTTTTACCCGGGTAAGCAGTTCTTATTAAGCGTTTTCAAAATCAGTATAACAACTCTTCTGATGGAGTGCAAGCGGTTAAGCGAAATTAATGATTTCTTCATCTGTAATGATATAATGGTGGCATAACGAAAGGAATGACCGATGACGATGGAATTCAGACAACTTCAATATACGCTGCAAATTGCGGCCGAACGCAATTTCTCCCGGGCAGCAGAGAAGCTACATATTGCCCAGCCTTCATTAAGCCAGCAATTATCCAAATTGGAAAAAGAATTGGGTGTGCTACTGTTTCAGCGTAATACAAGTACCGTGGAGTTAACCCATGCGGGTGTTACGTTTGTCGAGCAAGCCCAGAAGATCGTAGATGCTGTGGAGCTATTGCGTCAGGAAATGTCCGATATCTCCCAGCTTCGCAAAGGTAAAGTCGTTGTAGGCAGCATGCCGATCACGGGATCACACCTGCTCCCACACGTGCTTCCTGCGTTCCAACAAGCTTATCCCGAGATTGAGGTTACCTTATTGGAAGACTCCGGGCTTACGCTTGAGAAATTGACAGCAAGTGGCAAAGCAGATCTCAGTCTGTTATCTCTTCCTTTACAAGAGCCAAGTCTCGCCTATGTTGCCATTGGAGAGGAAAAGATTGATCTGGCAGTTCCCCCGAATCACCCTTTGGCACGCAGGGCAGATCCGGAACATCCGCTTCCTGTGCGAATTGAAGAGCTTCGGGATGAACCGTTTGTTGTGTTGAAAAAAGGGCAGGGCTTCCGCAAACTTACATTTGATCTCTGTGAGCAGGCTGGTTTTGATCCCCAAGTTGTGTTTGAGAGCACAAATATTGAAACCGTTCAGTCGCTGGTCGCCACTGGTATGGGCATTACACTGGTTCCACGCTTTATCGCCCGTGCGCCGCGCAGTGAGTTCGTGCCTGTGTATGTGCCACTTGCTGAGCCTACTCCTAGCAGAACACTTGTTGTGGCTTATCGTCAAGGAAGAGTGCTGTCGAAGGCAGCCGAAGCATTCATCCATACGTTTCAACAAACCGTGGCCGAACTGTCAAAGGGAGACTAAAAAATTTCTCCTATGGGTATGGGTACATTTCATACTGAAACAAAACAAAGGCTTGACCCTTATGGGCCAAGCCTTTGTCATATACTCGTTTCCCGCATCCGCAGGATAGAGTTCTTACATTGCAATCACAGTAACTGGTTACAGTACAATGTTGCTTGTTAAGTTGTTTAGCTCAATGCTAATTTATAATGTTAACGTAGAAACGTACATAAGAAAACTTCATGTCTGGCGGTTTATTTACGCAAATTACGATCGCTTGTCAGCCTGTTTTGCTGATTCATTACACGGCCTTCGTCCTGAACAGTTGAATCAGGGGGTGATAGCCCTCCTGCTCCATTCTCTAAGAATGCCCTTAAGTGATCTTCCCTTGTGTTATCCTGTTCCAGTCTCCTGAGCGTATCTTTCACATGGTTGTCCATTGATTGATCATCCTCCTTGGTGACGGGATAGTTATCATTACCCGCGTCCTGGAAGAATAAACACTTTTTCTGAAGAATTTCATTTCAGTTTTTATTTTCCGCCAAAATAAACGCCAGGTCGACGGTCTTCAAATACGGGAATCCGTCCGCGAACCTCATCTACCAGAGATGGACGAATAATTCCGGTCACGATCTCTTCCCCTTCGCCACCTTCAGCCACAATCTCACCCCAAGGATCAATGATGAGGGAATGTCCGAAAAATTCGGTCTCTCCCCCTTTACCTACACGGTTACATGCGATCACATACATCTGATTCTCAATCGCTCGTGCGGTAAGCAACGTACGCCAGTGGTGCAGACGAGGTTTCGGCCATTCGGCGGGTACAATCAATGCCTTGGCACCATTCAAAGCAAGGGTGCGGGCAAGTTCCGGAAACCGGATGTCATAACAGATCGAAGCACCCGCTGTAAGACCGTTCTGCAATTCAAAAATTTCAGGTTCCGCACCTGGCTGTAAATATTTCTCTTCGTCCATCAGACGGAACAAATGTAATTTATCGTATCGTGTTACCTGTTTTCCTTCACGATCATAAGCGTACATTGTATTGTATATTTGACCATCCCGTTTCTCAGCAATTGAACCGCCAACGATGGATATTTGATGTTTTTGAGCAAAAGCAGACAGCCATTCCCGAGATTTCTGGCCTTCCGGGTCAGCGAGTTCATGAATTTGAGTCAAAGCGTATCCGGTATTCCACATCTCAGGTAACACAGCCAGCCCCAGATCCGGATATTGTTCTACCGCACGCTCAAGCAACGTCTGCATATGTTTATGATTAGCCTCAGGGTCTCCGAGTTGAATATCGCCCTGAATCAGGGCTACACGCATTTCTCCCTGTTGTTTTTCTGTCATGACAAGCACTCCTCTGAACCGTAATACCTGCTATCATAGCTTGATCCTCTTGAGGACTGCAAGCCTGTTTTTATTATGAACTTGCACACAACAACTCAGGGAGCAGGGTCAACAATCGATCACTCGTGAGCGCATCACCCACATTCCATGTTGACTCCTCCACAGGATATACCCGTCCATTCTGCACAGCCGGAAGGGCCTGCCAACTGGGACTTTTCATCAGCATCTCTGTAGCCTGTCTTGCCACAACTTCCTCAGGCAGCATAACAAACACATGATCTCCCGCGTACTGACGTACCGCTTCAGCCGAGATTTCCTTATAGGCTCTGCCTGCCACAAGTGCTTCCTTCACTTTGGTCACTGGCCTGAATCCCATTGGATGATATAACATAGGCGCCAGACCGATATTGCCCATAACAAATAATCGTGCACCCCGATGGTATGTAAATACGGATGCCGTTTCCCCCTCTTCAATCACAGTATGGATCTTCGCCCACATCTGCTCGGTACGCTCCGCATAGGAGGTTAGCCATTGTTCAACCTGCGGTTGTCTGCCAAACCAGCTGCCCAATCTGCGCATTCGTTCTTCCAAAGTGGCATGTGAATTGTAAGCAAGCGTCGGTGCAATCCGGTAAAGTTGTTCATACTGCTGTTCATTGCTGCTATCAAAAATAATCAAGTCCGGCTTCATGATAACAGCGGCTTCCACATTAACCGGAGCGACCGCGTCATATGTCCGTTCTTCCAGCAACTGAATGCCCAGCATCAGCATATCCCCAGCGCAATCTCCGTAATACATAATTCGCTCCGGATTTACTGGAATATTCACATCATGACCCAACCAATCATGTACTAATGTCTGCTGCTGAATCGATCTGTCATATTGACGAGGAGATAATCCGGTCATTTGGCGAAAACGCCTGCTGAAATAATACTCATCCTTAAACCCCACGCGGCTCGCTATATCCCGAAGTGGTTCATCTGATTTGCGAAGCCAGTCCTTGGCATGTTTGATGCGAACATGATTCACATAATCGAGCGGCTTGTGACCCGTGAGTTGTCTGAAAAGGGTCGTATATTGTACAGGTCTGATCTCCGCAAGTCGTGCCAGTTTCTGTACAGTGATTTCTTCAGCATAATGGTCGTCCACATACTGAATCGTGCTGTGTAGTCTTGTCTCCATACTCTGTTCCGTCTTTGGAGAAGTGTACCGGGTAATGATCATCTCCATCCATTTTTGGAACTGTGCATTCAGATGGCTGTATTCAGCATCTGTTTTATAATTCCGAATGACATACATCTGCTCCAGCAACCCACTTAACGGAGCATAGGGATAACCATTCAATTGGTTTCTGTGCTCAAATAGAGCGCGGGTAAAGAGTTCGGGATCACCCGTCAACACATGAATAACATCAAAAGCCATTATGATATATTTCAATTCCGAGTTATTACGATGTTCAATCTGGTACCCCTCTCCCGGAGAAAGTGGATAAACACATCCCGTAGTAAACGGAAACTGTTCATGCCCTATATATAAACGCCCATCCCCTTCTTCACAGATCAGGAACGCATGTTTCTCGCAAGCAACTTCCAGCATCACCTGTTCAGGTGGTTCAATTCGACGTACCAGATGATCCAGCCGAAACATGAATGCTGAAAAGAACAACGCTCCCCCATCGGCATCCAAAGCCTGCATGTCGGTTCACCTCGTTTTTTCTAAAATGAGAATGATTATCAATCATTCTGTATGGTCTGATTATAAGCTAGAGATTGTTAATAATCCAGATATGAGTTTATTCAGCAAAAAAGAGCGTTCAACGAAATGTTGAAGGCCCCTTTCACTTTTTTTATAACTGCATTACTCAAAGGTGTTACTGCTGCCTCACTAGCTCGTCACCATTATTGAACCATCTGTTTTGGCAGCTCTTGTAACAGCCACTCCCTGGAAAGGGCATCACTAGAAGCTTTTACGATATTAAAACGATATACTTTTCCTTCTTTCACCGCAGGCAGGTTCTTCCAGATTGTACTATCCAGCAATTCCTTGGTGGATTGCTTCGCATCGTCGGTCACAGGATCCAGAATAAATATCCGATCACCGGCAAATTCAGATAATTTTTCAGTCGAAATCTCTACAAATCCCATGTCTTCATCCAATACTTTCTGGATTTCCGCGGTTGGCTTCAGCCCGTCTTTTCCGTATAACAACTGTGGCAATCCTGCACCCGCCATGACAAACAGACGATTCCCGGGATACATGGTGAATACCGAAGCAGTCTCCCCTTCTTTTAATCCGTTCTCATGAAGTTGCGTCCACATCTCTTCCGTCGCTTTTTGATGAGCCGTAACCCATTCCTCCGCTTCTTGCTTCTTATTCAACAAATCGCCAAGGATACGCATGCGATCTTCTATTAAACCAAACGAATCAAATGTAACCGTGGGTGCAACCTTTGCGATCTGATCATATTGAGCCTCGTCACTGTTGGAGAAAATAATCAGATCGGGATTCAGGTCTAACGCCTTTTCCACACTGATCGGAAATCCTACATCTTCTGACTGAGCAACCTGATCATCAAATACGGTTCCCTCTTGACGAAGTATGCCGACAGGAACTACACCAAGCGCGAGCAGATCCCCTGTAACTTCTCCATGATAGATAACTCGCTTCGGATTTACAGGAATCTCAACTTCATGGCCAGTCCAGTCTTTGAATATCCGGGTCTCGCCCTCGTTCGTCTCTTTCGTTGCAGTTTGGGTCTCTGTGGTTTCTGTGGCTACTTTGGAATCATCTGCGCCAGCAGCAGGTGTTGCAGCCTGATTTCCACAAGCCAGTAGCAGGATGGATAACCATGTGATCGTTAATAATACTCCCGTATTTCGTATGCCCTTTTTCATTTCTATTTCTCCCCCTATATCATGTGCGTTGTGCTAGAAATTAATGATATTGATTATCATTATCGGATATTATCATAAAACATGGCTTCTCTCAGCTCAATGGACAAAACTAAATGAGCACTTTCAGTTTTGTACAATACTCCGCTCTTTGCCCCTATGTACTGTATATTCAAGTGCATTTCCCTCTATACAGCTCGGGATTGGCGTGATAAATTAATGAGAACTATTTGCCATTTTTAATAAACCGGAGTGATGAATATAATGACCCAATCAGACCATATAACTGCTCGTTCAGCTTTTAAGATACCGACTTCTGATGTGATGACACAGCTGCCAACGCAATTTTTTGCTACCCTTGTTCAAAATGTAAATCGTGAAATCGCAAGTGGACATGACGTGATCAATCTGGGTCAGGGGAACCCGGATACACCTACACCACCTCATATTGTGAAAACACTGCAAGAGTCGGCTGAGAATCCCCTCTACCACAAATACTCCCCTTTTAGAGGGTACTCTTTCCTGAAGGAAGCCGTCGCCAAACGTTATAAGGAAGATTACAACGTTGATCTGAACCCCGAGACTGAAGTCGCCATTCTGTTCGGAGGAAAAACCGGATTGGTTCAGTTACCTCAGGTCCTGCTTAACCCCGGGGACACCGTTCTCGTTCCAGATCCCGGCTACCCGGATTACTGGTCTGGTGTTGCACTCGCCAAAGCAAACATGTCATTTATGCCTTTGCTGGAGTCCAATGCATTCCTGCCGGATTATGAAACTGTTACAGCCGAAGATCGGGAGAAAGCCAAGCTGATGTTCCTGAACTATCCCAACAATCCAACGTCAGCAACGGCACCCCTTTCGTTCTACGAAGATACGGTTGAATTTGCCATTCAAAATCAAATCGTCATTGCCAGCGACTTTGCTTACGGTGCAATTGGATTTGACGGACATCGTCCCGTAAGTTTCCTGCAAGCCCCTGGTGCCAAAGAAGTGGGCATTGAATTCTATACGTTATCCAAAACGTACAATATGGCTGGATGGCGTGTTGGATTCGCGCTTGGCAATGCGGAGATTGTTTCTAAAATCAATCTGCTTCAAGATCATATCTATGTCAGTCTCTTCGGTGGAATTCAGGCTGCGGCAACGGAAGCACTTACTGGCTCTCAGGAATGTGTTACTTCGCTCGTTTCACGTTACGAATCCCGTCGCAATGCATTTTATGACGCTCTTTCCTCGATTGGCTGGCAAGCTTCGAAACCCGCAGGTTCATTCTTCAGCTGGTTACCTGTACCTCCAGGTTATACCTCCGCTTCATTTGCAGACTTGTTACTGCGAGAAGCCAAGGTAGCCGTAGCCCCAGGTATTGGTTTTGGTTCGCATGGCGAAGGCTATGTGCGCGCGGGGCTGTTAAGTGATGAAAACCGATTACGCGAAGCTGCCCAGCGGATTGGCAAGCTGAATTTATTCAAGTAATTTACAGGACGATAACCCCTTTGCATATGCCAAGTTTCCATGGTATGTTATAAGAAATATTGAACGAAACGTGATGACGGGACCAGTAAGAGAATATCAGTCGCGCCCAGAGAGTAAATTCCACCCTGCTGAAAGAATTTACCGCGGCTCTTCTCTGAAACCTACCCCTGAGCGGCCTGTTACGTGCAGGACAGTGCCTTCTGTTACAGGGCATGAAGCCGGATGATCTAATCATCAATAAAGGTGGTACCGCGGAAGTAACGAACTTTCGTCCTTTTTAACTAAAGGGCGGAAGTTTTTTTTGTACCCGCTAAAGCCTGCTCCAGAAGCACTTATTAATCATGTTTAAGGAAGTGAAACCATGACTTCACGTATTGTAGTTAAAATTGGAAGCAGCTCGCTTACAACGGAAGAAGGCGGTCTGGATCGCAGTTCGATCACTTTTTTTGCCGGAGAAATTGCAGCATTGGCTGATCAGGGCCATGAAGTACTTCTGGTCACCTCAGGAGCGGTAGCGGCCGGATTCCGGGAGATCGGTTACCCTCAGCGCCCCAAACTGCTACATGAGAAACAAGCCGCAGCGGCCGTTGGGCAGGCATTACTGATGCAGGCATATCAACAGGCTTTTGCAGCGCACCGCGTTACTACGGCGCAAATTCTGTTAACTCGTACAGACTTTCACAGTCGTAAACGCATGGGTAATGCAGGCATGACCGTAGAAGAGCTGCTCAAACAGCGAGTGATTCCGATTTTTAATGAGAATGATACGGTATCGGTGGACGAATTGAAGTTTGGTGATAACGATCTGTTGTCCGCATTGGTTGCAAATCTGGTGAAGGCTCAGCATCTGATCATTCTTACCGATACCAACGGCCTGTACACCGCAGATCCGCGTAAAGATCCTTCTGCCGTGCGTTACGACCGTATCCCCGAAATCACGGCTGAGATCTATGCTTTTGCCGGTGGTTCAGGATCATCGGTTGGTACAGGTGGAATGCGATCCAAAGTAGATGCAGCTAAGGTAGCTACACGTGGAGGCGTACCTGTATTTGTGGGAAGTGTGAAAGAACCCGGAGATATGCAGAAGGCGGTTGATGGCACGGGCAAAGGAACTTACTTTGAGACACGACTCGCTTCGTTATCCCGTAAAAAGCAGTGGCTTGGCTTCATGTCTACTCCGCTGGGAACCGTCGTTGTAGATGATGGTGCTGAAGAAGCACTTGTCCATGGGGGGCACAGTCTTCTACCTGTAGGGGTCAAGCGGGTACTGGGAACGTTCCACGCCGGAGACGTCGTAGAGGTCATCGGAATGGATGAAACCTTGCTCGGTCGCGGTATTGTCAATTATGATGATGACCAGCTTCGACTCATTGCCGGACTTCCCAGTGGCGAAGTGATGAAACAACTCGCTAGCATCCACAGACTTGAAGTTATTCATAGAGACGAATGGATTACGTTAAAATAAACATGAAGCTATATAGTGGTTGGAATACTCAACTTTATATATATGAGGAGGAATTACGATGAGTGAAGTCAGAGAAAAAGCCAGCAAAGCCCAAGCAGCGGTTCCACAGCTGAACCGATTGAATACAGAACAGAAAAATACGGCCCTGCGTGTCATGGCAGATGCTTTGATTAAGGAGACGGATTCCATCATTACGGCAAACGCCGAAGATCTGGCACGCGGCAGAGAACAAGGCACGCCGGAATCCATGCTGGATCGTCTCGCACTTAATCCAGAGCGGATCGCAGGCATTGCTGAAGGGTTACGTCAGATTGCAGATCTGCCTGATCCAGTCGGCGAAGTGTTAGAGACATTTACCCGTCCAAACGGATTACATGTTGAAAAATTAAGAGTGCCGATTGGCCTGATTGGCATCATCTACGAAGCTCGTCCTAATGTAACTGTAGACGCAGCCGGATTATGTCTTAAAACAGGTAATGCAGTGCTTCTGCGCGGCGGTTCCTCTGCCCTGTCCTCCAATCGTAAAATTGTGGAGGTGCTGCATCAGGCACTCACAACGACAGACATGCCTGCTGATGCTTTGCAACTGGTTGAGGATGCGGATCGTGCTTCCGTGGATGAAATGCTCAAGTTGAACGGACTGCTGGACGTCATCATTCCACGCGGCGGGGCTTCTCTCATTCGTAATGTGGTTGCCAATGCAACAGTACCTGTTATTGAAACCGGGGCAGGCATCTGTCATACCTATGTAGATGAATCAGCCGATCCAGTTATGGCAGCCGAAATTGCCATCAATGCCAAGGCACAACGTCCATCCGTATGTAACTCCATGGAAACGTTGCTGCTGCATGCCGCATACGCGGAAGAGCATCTGCCTGCTCTTGCCGAGCAATTCCGTGAGGCCAATGTGGTCTTGAAAGGTTGCGACACGGTGCGCCGTCTTGTTCCTTCTGCCCTTGAGGCAACCGAGGAAGACTATGCGACCGAGTACAACGACTATATTTTAAATATCCGGGTGGTCGAGAACCTGGACGAAGCGATGCAGCACATCGCACATTACGGAACCAAACATTCCGAGTGTATCGTAACCCGGGATACAGCCCATGCAGAGCGCTTTATGCATGATGTGGATGCAGCAGCCGTCTATCACAATGCGTCCACGCGTTTCACTGACGGATTTGAATTTGGCTATGGAGCCGAAATCGGAATCAGTACCCAGAAACTGCATGCACGTGGACCGATGGGACTGCCAGCACTGACGTCAACCAAATATCGTATTACAGGCAATGGACAGATCCGTCAATAATATCCCAGCAACAGTTATATAGGAGGAACGATAAATATGAGTCAAGAGCAACAGACGTTACTACAACAGAAGATTACTTTCCACGGAGCAGGCGCGATGGCTGAAGCCATCGTGCGCGGACTGATCTCCCGCCTAGTCGTTCGTCCTCAGGATATTACGATGCTGAACCGCAGCAACCAGAAACGTCAGGAGGAGCTCAGCACCCGTTATGCTGTACATACCGGAACTGCCTCGCAATCCTTGGATCACCTTGCCTCCACTCCGGTCATTGTACTCTGTATGAAACCCAAAGATGCTGCCGCAGCGCTGCGCGAGCTTGGTCCGCTGTTATCACCTGATCAACTGATCGTATCTGTCATTGCCGGATTATCGATCCGCACGATGCAGTCCTTGCTTGGTCGTAAACAACCGATCGCGAGAACCATGCCGAACACATCCAGTACCATTGGACTCGGTGCAACGGGTCTTGCCTTTTCTGCGGAGATTACGGATGAGCAGCGCAGTACGGTGATGACTATGTTTGAAGCGGTTGGTATCGTGACCATCGTGCCTGAAGATAAACTTGAAGTGCTCACAGGGATTTCCGGAAGCGGCCCTGCTTATGTATACTATTTAATGGAGGCCATGATTGCCGCAGGTATTCGTGGTGGTTTATCCAGCCAGCAATCTCGTGATCTCACTGTTCAGACGGTGCTTGGCGCATCACGAATGGTACAACAAACCGGTTTGGAACCGATGAAGCTTCGTAGTGATGTGACATCCCCGGGAGGGGCGACCCAAGCAGCACTGAAAACGCTGGACGAAGGAGATTTCTTTGAAAATGTAATCGCAGCCGTCAACCGCTGTGCAGAGCGCTCACGGGAGATGGGAGCTGCTTTGGAAGGGGATTTAAAATGAATAACATGTGCACAGCCACATATCGTCTGCATGATGATCATGCAGACTTTCGCAAGAAGGCTCAATCCATCGCGATTGGCATGACCGTGGGCAGTTGGACTGAGTTGCCGCAAGCCCAGCGTGAAGCGATGCAGAAACATCTGGGTGAAGTAATAAGCGTTGAAGTACATGAAGCTGATGGAATGGCTGCGGGTGAGCGTTACGCCGATATTACTATCGGATATCCTGATGTTAACTTCAGTCGTGACATCCCTGCCCTGCTCGTGACGGTCTTTGGCAAAATCTCAATGGATGGCCGGATCAAATTGACAAAGCTTGGTTTCTCGGATGGTTTCCTCCGTGCATTCCCTGGACCCAAGTTTGGACTGACTGGTGTTCGTGATCTGCTTGGGGTACACGACCGTCCACTGTTAATGAGTATCTTCAAGTCAGTTATTGGGCTAAATGCAGATGAACTGCGTGAACAATTTATTCGTCAGGCCCTTGGAGGCGTTGATCTGATCAAGGATGATGAAATTCTGTTCGAGAATAAATTGACTCCCATCGAAAAAAGAGTCGAGGTCTGCATGAAAGCTGCCGAACAGGCACGCCAGGAGACTGGCAAGAAACTTCTGTATGCAACCAACCTCACAGGGCCTACATCTCGTCTGAAAGAGCAAGCTGAACGTGCCATCGGCGCAGGAGCCAATGCCTTATTGTTCAACGTATTGTCCTACGGATATGATGTCCTGCATGAACTCAGCAGTGATCCAGATATCAGTGTGCCAATTATGGCGCACCCTGCACTTGCAGGTGCACTGTATCCTTCACCACATTACGGCATCTCAGCTTCGGTTGTACTTGGCCAGTTGATGCGTCTTGCGGGTGCCGATTTGGTGCTCTTCCCTTCTCCTTATGGTTCAGTAACGATGCCGAAGGAAGAAAATATGGCAATCACAGAGCAATTACTGACAGCTGATTTTCCTGTAAGAACCAGCATGCCAGTACCCTCAGCCGGTATCCATCCAGGCCTTGTACCGCTTATTTTGCGCGACTTTGGCACGGATGTCATCGTTAATGCTGGTGGCGGTATTCATGGGCATCCTATGGGAACTGAAGCAGGCGGACGTGCATTCCTGCAAGCCATTGAGGCAGCTCAGCGTTCCATTCCACTTGCTCAGTATGCAACAGATCATCCGGAACTGAAAAGCGCACTGGATCTGTGGGGTGGCGAACGATGAGAAGTGATAAAAAAACAGTCATTTTCTGTGATTTTGACGGTACGATTACCCTCTCGGACAATATTGTAGCGATCATGAAACATTTCAAACCTGAGGGCATTGAAGCGATTATGAAAGATACGATTGAGCAGAACATCTCGCTGCGTGAAGGTGTTGGAGCCATGTTTGCTCTGTTGCCTGCATCGCAAAAAGATGAAATTGTGGAATTTGTGCTTGGACAAGCGGGGATCCGTGAAGGATTCAGCGAGTTTCTTGACTACGTTCGCAGCGAAGGGATTGAATTCAATGTAACCAGCGGTGGTATGGACTTCTTTATCGAACCCTTACTCGCGCCATTCGATATCCCTAAGGATCATGTCTATTGCAATGGAGCTGACTTCTCGGGTGAAACCATTAAGATTGAATGGCCGAATCCCTGTCAGCCTCCTTGTGAGAATGGCTGCGGCATGTGCAAAACAACCGTGATTCGTACCTTCCCGGAAGAACAATACAATCGAATCCTCATTGGAGACAGTCTGACAGACTTTGAGGGTGCAAAGATTGCCGATCTTGTCTACTCTCGCTCCATTTTGACGGACAAATGTATTGAACTTGGTGTGGACCATGTGCCATTCGCTACCTTTTACGATATCATCGAAGATATGAAACAGAAGCAAACACAAGGAGTGCTGTAAACGATGGGCTTTGAAAAGATTACATTGGAACACAAACGTCAGGTCCTTGAAGAACTGGCTGATATTAAAGCGTTGTTCGCCAGTCGTAACTGGTTCCCCGGAACAAGTGGCAATCTGTCGATGCGTGTAGGAGAGTTTGACACGGAGCAATTTTATTTTGCGGTTACCGCCTCAGGCAAAGACAAATCTCTTCGCACACCGGAAGACTTTCTTTTTGTGGACAAACACGGCAAAGCGATTGAGACAACAACGTTGAAACCAAGTGCCGAAACATTGATTCACTGCGAAATCTATCGTTTGACGGGTTGTGGTGCTGTATTCCACGTGCATACTGTGTTTAACAACCTGATCAGTGAATTCTTTGGAGCAGATGGACACGTACCGATTCAAGGAATCGAATTGATCAAGGCTTTCAACATTTGGGAAGAAAATGCGGAGATTCGTGTACCCGTCCTGCCTAACTTTGCAGATATTCCATCTATCGCTGAATTGGTGCCAGGTGTACTTGATGCCAACGTACCAGGAATTTTGCTGCGTAACCACGGCATATATGCGTGGGGCAAGGATGCTTTTGAAGCGAAACGTCATCTGGAAGCGTTCGAGTTCCTGTTCGAAGTGATGTACCGTCAACTTCTGCTGAAGGGCGCTACGAAATAGCATTCATTTATTCGAAATCAAAGCTGTACAACCAAAAACACGCCAGAGGCTGATATACATAGCCCTTGGCGTGTTTTTCTGTTATGGGATAACAGCGATTGAAAGGTTGCTCTGTCATCGTAGTGTCAGTGTAACTAATCTTTAATTCAACTTGGATCGTAAATTACAGTCGATCATCCCGATCCTTGAATAAAAAGAGACTGTCTGCTCCCTCATCATTTCGATGAGCAGCACTTTGGATACCCGTCCCCCGTTGCTTGCCAAACAGCAGTTTCAAGCCGCCAAAAATGAGCAGCAAGGATACAATGACAGTGTTCAAATAGGAACGGATCTCGTATGTCATAAATGCATTAGGGAACAGCTCATTTAGCTGTGGAATGACAAGCCGGATCGTCAGATAATATAGACCCAGCGCGGCAATCCCGAATCCAATCAGACGCTGATGGCGGGCCCAGTCCTTGAAGATCGGTTGATCAACCAAAGGCTCGCGTCCATAGCGACTGGAGCACTGGAGCCCGTCAAAGAAGCTGTAAAACCAGATCAGTGGAATCATGAACAGAAACACCGATAAGTGAAGCAGGTCGAGAACATAGATGCTGCCCAGGAACAGGAACATCAATTGCATGCCTCTTTTTTGCAATCCCAGATATAGATGACCTGCACCTGGAAAAGCGGATAGCAGCGTTGCAAGCACTTTGCTACGTCGTCCGGCTACTCTGCCCATCTCCAATTCTTCGAACAATGTCCGATCCTGCAACACCTCACCAGCCTGCTTACGATGGACATGCTGCACCGCATCAAACATGCAGTATACCCATATTACAGGCAGTATGAGTAGAAACATCAAAAATACCGATTCATTGGTGATCGAAGCCACGAAAACCATCATGGCAAATGAACCAAAGAACGCCATCAGAAACGACAATCCGCGATGTAACAATCCCAGATGAAGATGTCCCAATCCCGGAACAAATGAGAGCAAAATGGTGAAGAACCGTTCACCCTCACTGCCTTTTCGGTACATGGGTTGACCATAGGGCCCCTCGGGCATACCATACACTCCACCATGATCCTGATGTGGCTCCTCCTGCTCCATCTGTCCGAGATGCCCTTCCTGACCAGCGTATGCTTCCTTGTAAGCGGGGCCTTGATGGAGACCACCGTAATGTGCCCCATAACCTTGGTAATGAGCATCATGCAGTGAAGGGGCACGGAGCAGAACGATAATCATATCCAGCATGCTGACACACCAGAAGAATATGGCCCCCAAAGCCCCGAAAATCATCAATTCCCTCTCACTCACCAACATGGCCAGCATGAACGAGCCAACAGCTGTTCCAAAGAAAAGCAATGGATAGATTACGGCTCTTGCGGCTCGACCCCAATACATAAAACCAAGACCGGGTATCAGGTTTAATAGAAATGCGAGTAATTTGTTACGATCTGAGTGCACAGTCGTCATCCTTTCTTTTCAGGCAATGCGAAACCATTTATGGTTTAGGCTTGAGGTTATCCAGCCATGAAGTGGCTGCCTCCGTCCATTTCTCGGTAAATGACCCTCTGTGGTCGCCATCCTGGAACTTGTGATATGGTGCTACCTTGTCAAAAAGTCCAGACGAGAGGAAGATCAATGTCAAACAGGCTGCTACCGCGTAATGGAACACTTTATGATCAAGCCAGCGCCGGTTTCGCCCAGCACGGGATTTGCGTTGTACCTTGGGTGATTGAATGCCCTCAATCCGATGCATGACTGAATCCGCAAACCCTGTTGGGTCATGTAGCGGAGGCAGTTCTCCATGGATACCAAGCGCTTCCAGATAGATGTCCATCGCATCCGGATCTTCCATCAGAAGCTGTTCCATTTGGTTCGCTTGAGTTTCACTCATATGGCCTTCAATATAATCGGTCCATTGTGCAGCGGTATACTTCTCCTGTTTACTCATACCATTCATCCTCCTTCCAATTTTTTCGAATCCACTGCCGGGCACGATACAAGCGGGATTCCACAGTCTTCACAGCCACCTGTGCATCACTGGCAATCTGCTCATAATTTTTTTCGCTTAGATAATACGCAGTGATAATGTCACGATGCTGAGCAGGCAACTGATTAATTCGTTCGCGAAGTTTATCCTGACGTTCTTCACGAACGAGACGGGTAAGAACGTCTTCATCCCGTCCGGGCATATTGATTATTTTTTCTTCTCCACCCAGATCCTCAGCAGTTCGTCTGCCCAGCTTGCGTTTGGCATCAATCGCTTTGTGAAAGGCAATTCGGGTTAACCACGTTTTGAAACCTTCAGAACGGTAGTCGGGGAGAGACTTATACATCTGTATGAACGCCTCCTGAGCTGCATCCTGTGCTTCCTGATCGTTCCTGAGTACGGAATAGGCCACATGGTATACATGCTGGCTATATTTATCAATCAGAGTACGCATCTGGGATGTATCTCCTTGACGGATTTGTTCGATTACGCGCGCTTCATCAATAACTCTCCCCTCCTCTCCAATACAATAGACGACAGCTTGTGCGTTAACCCCTGCGTGATCTATCAAATTTTTGTAAAACAAAATGAAATCATTGCCTGAAAGGTTGATGTTGCTGATCACTCATCCAATCTTTAATCCAAAAAAAACAGGCACAGAATGACTTCTGGCCTGTTTCTTGTCCCTGCCTACGCTGGAATTAACGTCCACCATTACGAAACCGCTGTGTGTACGCCTTCGCGTCTTGAACGGTCTTGACACGATTGCGACTCCACTCAAGCAGGATTCGATCGATATACCGGAAATGTACTTTGCCTGCAAAAACCGCTTCCTTCAGAGCCATTAGAATCAATTCCTCTTGATAACGGTCCTGATCCAACCAGCCGGATATCGTCTCGCACTCCATTGGAGAGAGCGGACGTCCAAATTCTTTTTCAAAGATGGAGAACATGTTCCGTTCTTCCTCTTCTTTTTGAACACTGTTCGAATCTTGACGTGCTGTATTGTTACTCTGCTGCTCCGCACGGAATGCGGCTACTTCTTCAGCAGTGCACTTTGCAAGCTTGGCATATAATCCATGTAAATCATATCGCTCGTACTGGATGTCCCGTTCTTCGTCACGGTGCTCGTCAATAGCAATATACCCATCCCTCATCAGACGTTGCAACATTCTGGCAATGCCTTCAGGTGCAAGTCCCATGCGCGCCGCAAGCTCTTCAAGCGTGGGAAACTCATTGAACTCTGCCTGACGGAACCCTAGCAGTTGAATCAGAAGAAGCACTTCTGCATCTGATAGACCAAGCTGGTGATAAAAACGTAACAAGGCATACGGCAGATGGGCTGTACCCGAAGTCATGCCATAAGCTGCTCCATCCAACCAAGCTTTGGATGTGGTGTCTTCCATAGACGCTCCTCGGTTAAACATTAAGGGTACAGACGATAGAGCATACGTGGGAATGCGATTGTTTCACGTACATGATCCAATCCACAGATCCATGCTACCGTCCGCTCCAATCCCAGACCGAAACCGGAGTGAGGAACCGATCCGTATTTACGCAAATCCAGATACCATTGGTAAGCTTCATCCGAGAGATTGTGCTCCTCAAAACGTTGTTGCATCAATTCCGGATCATCGATACGCTGCGAACCGCCAATAATCTCTCCGTAGCCTTCTGGTGCAATCATATCAGCACAGAGAACAACTTCAGGACGATTTGGATCTGGTTTCATATAGAAAGCCTTGATTCCAGCAGGGTAATGCGTAATAAAGACGGGTGTATTGTACTTCTCAGCAATTGCTGTTTCGTGTGGTGCACCGAAGTCTTCTCCCCAAGGAATATCAAAGCCTTGTCCATGCAGGAATTCAATTGCTTCATCGTACGTAATACGCGGGAATGGAGCTACGATGCCTTCGAGTTTGGATACGTCACGACCGATAGATTCCAGTTCTGCACGGCAGTTTTTAACCACGGATTGAACGACATGAGCGATAAATTTCTCTTGTACGCGCAAACTTTCCTCGTGATCTACAAATGCCATTTCCGGCTCAATCATCCAGAACTCAATCAAGTGACGACGTGTTTTGGACTTCTCTGCGCGGAATGTTGGACCAAATGAATATACCTTACCCAGCGCCATGGCTGCGGCTTCCATATACAATTGACCACTTTGTGTCAGATAAGCATCTTCATCAAAGTATTTGATGTGGAACAGGTTCGTTGTTCCTTCCGCAGACGATGGTGTCAAAATCGGAGGATCAACTTGTGTGAATCCGTTACCATCAAAGAACTGCTGAACAGCGCGAATAATCTCTGCACGAATCACCATAACAGCACGTTGCTTCGTAGAACGAAGCCACAGATGACGATGGTCCATCAAGAAATCAACACCATGCTCTTTAGGCGTGATTGGATAGTTTTCAGTCAGGTGAATGATTTCAACCCCTGTAACAGTCATCTCGTAACCGGACGCACTGCGAGGTTCTTCACGAATAATACCTGTAACATACAAAGAGCTTTCTTGTGTCAAGCTCTTGGCATTGTTCCAGATCTCTTCACTAACTTCACTTTTCACAACAACCCCTTGGATATATCCGGTTCCATCACGCAGCTGCAAAAACTGAATTTTACCGCTGGAACGTTTGTTGTTAATCCAGGCACCGATTGTTACGGTTTCGCCCACATGCTCGTTCACATTACGAATTACACAATTCGTATTCATGCCCATATCTCCCCTTGGTTCCTGAATTTGAAAATGCAGCGGGCAGGCTTATGCCTGTCCTCTGCACTTCCTTGTCATTCTATATTTACTTTACAGTTAGATTACTGAGAATTCAATACGATTCGGTGTGTATCGCGTGCAATTACCAATTCTTCGTTAGTTGGCACAACGAGAACTTCCACTTTGGAATTCGCTGTTGTGATCCGACGTGGTTCGCCGGAACGAATGGCATTCAGCGCTTCATCCAGTTCAACACCCAGATAAGTGAGCTGCTCACATACTTTTTGGCGAAGTACAACGGAGTTCTCACCTACACCAGCCGTAAAGACGATCACGTCTACACCGTTCATTGCAGCTGCATATGAGCCGATGTATTTACGCAGACGGTACTCGTACATTTCAAAAGCAAGCGTGGAGTTGGCATCGCCATTCTCCATACCTTCCGTAATCTCACGCATGTCACTGCTGATTCCGGAGATCGCAAGCAATCCACTGTGTTTGTTCAACATGGAGTTCACTTCGCTTACGCTCAGTTCTTCCTTGTTCATTACATAAGGTACGATGGCTGGGTCAAGGTCACCAGAACGCGTTCCCATCATCAGTCCTTCAAGCGGAGTCATACCCATCGAAGTATCCACGGATACGCCACCTTTAACTGCTGTTACACTACCGCCGTTACCGACGTGACAAGTGATAATTTTCAGATCTTCCACTGGACGATCCAGATATTCAGCAGCTGCCTTGCTTACGAAATCATGGGAAGTACCATGTGCGCCGTAGCGACGTACTTTATATTTTTTGTAAAGTACACGCGGAATAGCATACAGATATGCTTTTTCCGGCATCGTTTGATGGAACGCCGTATCGAAGACCATTACCTGTGGCACACCAGGCATATTTAATTCAGCCGCACGAATACCCATCATTGCTGCAGGGTTATGAAGTGGAGCCAAGTCGAACAAACGACGAATTTCAGCTTTGGCAGCATCATCTACCAATGCAGATTCTTTAAATGCTTCACCACCGTGAACAACACGGTGTCCAACAGCTTGAATTTCACTTACAGAATCCAGTACACCATTTTCTTTGTGAGTCAAAATATCAATGACTTTACGGATCGCTGTTGTATGCTCCAGAATCTCACTAACTTCTGTAACATCCTCACGGCCTGTCGGTTTGTGTGTCAGGATGGAGGAATCCATTCCGATCCGTTCTACCAAACCTTTAGCCAGTACAGATTCGTCAGTCATATTATACAGTTGATATTTGAGCGAGGAACTCCCCGCATTAATTACGAGTACTTTCACAGTCGGTCACCATCCTTGTCGTACTTGAAGAATCCTTCGCCTGTTTTGGCACCCAGGTGTCCTGCACGCACCATTTTCTTCAGGACTGTAGAAGGACGATATTTCAATTCTCCGAATTCACGGAACATTCTTTCGAGTGCAGCTTCAACAGAATCCAATCCGAAACGGTCAGCCATTTCGAGTGGTCCATGTTGGAAGTTGTATCCGATACGCATTGCATCATCAATATCTTCAGCAGATGCAACACCTTCTTGCAATACATGCAACGCTTCGTTAATCAGCAGGCAGATCAGACGGGAAGTTACGAATCCAGGGGATTCATAAATCATGACTCCTTTTTTGTCCGCTACTTCTTCAACAAAACGTCTGGTCTCTTCGAATGTTGTATCCGAAGTTTTCAGTCCACGAATAATCTCTACAAGATCAACCCGGGATACCGGGTGAATAAAGTGCATACCAATAACACGCTCTGGGTATTTGGTCGAGCTTGCAAGCTCGGTCAAACTCAGCGTGGATGTATTACTTGCCAGAATGACATTGCTTGGACAAACTTGGTCCAGTTGGCTGAATACTGCTTTTTTCGCATCCAGATCCTCTGAAATTGTCTCAATGACCATGTCGCAAGTTCCAAGTTCAGCTAAATGAGCTACCTTGGTAATACGGGAAAGAATTAATTTCTTCTCCGCTTTTGTAATCGCCCATTTCTCCAGTTGTTTATCCAGATTGGTTTCGATCATGTCATATGCATGATCCAGCTTTTGTGTTGTATGCTCCACGAGAAGCACATCAAGTCCTTTGGCTGCGAGCATCTGGGAAATACCTTGCCCCATCGTACCGCCGCCGACAACTCCTATTTTTTTGAAAAACATGGTTCTGCTCCATCCTTTCGGTTCTCTATTTCTCTATTGTACCCTGTTCGCCGAAAATTACAAATTTCGACCCAACATATAATAATATCTTAGCACGAGTGAAATGTAAAAAAAAATAACCAGCATAAATAAATTATGCTGGTAGAAGGGCACTGTCACGAAATTGACAACGAAATTGTTCGCCAGACAAAACTTCCTCACGAATCAAAATGTCGAGTGAATTGTCGAAAATTGTCCGTTGTTCTTCAAGTAACCGCTTTGTCTGCTCCATCAGTTCTTGCAGAATTAATTTATTCTCTCGCATCAGTTCCTCGGTTGTGACCATATCCATGTTCACAATCCCAAGTGAAGTCAACCCCGAAGCCATCATCGTCTGTACAACATTGGTTGCCTGATCAAAGTCATTGCGTGAACCCGTGGAACGACCACCGTAGTACATTTCCTCCGCAGCTGCTCCTCCGAGTGCAATCATGATCTGCTCTTCCAGAAAGCGCTTCGTATAGAGGAACTGTTCCTGTTGCGGGTTATGACGTACATATCCCAGCGCCTGACCACGCGGACTAAGTGCCACCTGACTAACACTGCCTGGACGAACGAGTTCAGCCATAATGGCATGTCCCAACTCATGAATGGCGACCCTTTTCTTCTCTTCCACGCTGGACTCACGGTCTGTCTTCTCACCCATCATGACTTTATCAATAGCCAGGGACAAATGCCGCTGTTCAATGTTTAACAGCCCGTCTCTCATGGCGTATATTGCTGCTTCGTTCATCACACTTTCGAGCTGTGCACCGGAGAAACCATATGATTCTTCCGCTGTTTTCTCCAGATTAACTTCCTTCAACAGAGGTTTGTTCACCGCATGCAGTTCCAGAATATGCTTTCTGCCCTTTTTGTCAGGCAAGTCCACTTGAATGTGGCGGTCAAAACGTCCCGGTCGCGTCAGGGCACTATCCAGCATCTCTTTACGGTTCGTTGCAGCGATAACCAGAATTCTTGGCGTATCGGAAGAATAGATTCCATCCATTTCCGTCAGGAGCTGATTGAGGGTCTGATCATATTCACGCTGTTGACCACCCTCACGTTTCCCCCCGATGACATCGATTTCATCGATAAAGATAATAGCGTTTTCCTTATTTTCCTTGGTGGCACGGGTTCTCGCGTCCTTGAACAAATCCCGAATTCTGCTGGCACCCACACCAACATACATTTCCACGAACTCACTACCCGATGCTGCTACAAAAATAGAATCGGTGTAATGGGCAGCAGCCTTGGCCATCAACGTTTTCCCTGTCCCTGGAGGGCCCGTCAGCAAGATCCCTTTTAACGGGCGAATCCCGAACTTCCGGATTTCTTCATGTTTGATCAGAAAGTCAAGCGCTTCACGCAATTCCTGCTTGGCACTGTCCTGTCCGCCAATTTCTTCAAAAGTAAGCTTGGAAGGTCCTTTTTTCTTCCGTTTACGTTCCTGTGCAGCGCCTACTGTAATCCCGCCACGCATTTGCATCATGAACAGCAAAGCTCCGACAAGCACTGCTGCAATCAGGATCGGAACAATATTAACACCAGTAAAAGCAAGGAAAATAATCAATACGGGAAAAAATCCGATGGCAACTTCTTTTGTCCACTTAGGCATTAGGCCACACTCCTATCTGACCGGGCACACGCGGCAGAATAATAAACTTGCTGGCATCTCCGTCTCTGAGACTGACATATACATTGTTGTCATCCATCGCTGTATTTACCTTAATTCCATTCGTCGCCATCTTGGACAACGTTGGTGTAATCTCGGTGTATTGCTTGTTCTCCATCGCCTGAGCTACGGTGAACATCGCATCCCCCCACCAACTTTCCAGTGCTTCACTGGAATGATCCACAACATCCAACTTTAGTGAGCGTGTTCCAATCAGGGTCTGTCCTTCTTTGTGAATATATTGTACCAGTCTGCCCAAATCAACATCAGGTTGCAGATCCAGTTTCAATTGTACGTCATTGCGGTTAATAGTTAATTGAACGTCGTTGACTCCATCGTACTGGGTTACCATTTTTTCAATCGGATTCTGCACAGCCACCTGACGATATACAAACCAACCTCCAAACAACACAACGGCTGAAATGACGGCAGTTAAAGCAATAGGCAATACTTTTAGCTTCAAGTGAATTACCCCTCCCAGAATTTGGCCCAACCTACTGGCTTATTGGTATATACGAATATGTGCACATTGACTCCTGCGAGAATTTCGACAGGATTATTTGTTTTTGAATGTAACTTTGAGTACATATCTGAGTATATCACATCGTATATACAATTTCGAAGGCGAAAATATGAATAAATTATTAATTTTAACTATTTAAATCAAATATATTTACAGGCAACACAAAGAACCGGTTCAGTCGGATATCCGTCTGCCGGTTCTTTCATTTCTTTACATTCTCTAGTTATGTCACTCTATTTGTTCTAGCTGTTCGGGAGTGTGTAGACCAGGTCCACCTGTTCTCCGTTGCTAAAACGATAAAAGCGATAGTGGTTATGCGTACCGTCTTTATAATACACTTGCCACACATATATTCCATTCACAACTCCGGGCATGATTCGTTTAATCTCACCGGCAGGAACTTCAGAACTGAAGCGATTGCGTATCTGCGCTTCGGACATGCCATTCTGCAGCAGCTCACTGTGTACAGCGTTTGCACCCTTAACCGGTTGATTGTTTGCGTCGAACTTAACCCAGACCATAACATCCTGGTTATCCTTGTTTTTGCCGATCAGGGTCCAGTAGATGTTGTCAGAGCCTTCTTTGTCTCCCCAGATGTACTTACGCAATTCATCATAGGATGTAATGCCCAGTTGCTCCTGTGCTGCTTGTATGGCGAGCGCTTCTTCCTTGCGTTGGTCCTGCGTGACATGAACGTAATAACGCTGAAGTCCAAACAGAATCAGAACCAGTGCAAGCAGCGAAATCCATATCCACTTCTTTTTTTTCTTCAAAAGCCGAACTTCCTTTCCCTATGATGCTGTCCTGCAATTAACGAGCAAGCAGACCATCAAATGCCAATTGAGACTCACGCAAAATGCGTTCTTCATCCAGCGTCAGACATTCGCCATGTTTCACTACTTGTTTTCCATCCACCCATACGTGTTCAACATCTTTGGCAGAAGCCGAGTAAATCGTATGTGAGATCAGGTCTGTATGTGGATAGAAATGTGCCTGTTCAATGTTAAGGGCGATAAAATCAGCCTTCATGCCAACCTGAAGTGCTCCGGTATTATTCAAGAAGATGGATTTGGCACCGTATGACGTTCCGAGTAATAACGCTTCGCCTGCTGGCACTGCCGTCGGGTCACCAGATACACCTTTGTGAATCAATGCAGCCAGTCTCATTTCCTCGAACATATCCAGGTTGTTGTTACTTGCTGGACCGTCTGTTCCGAGTGACACGGTAACTCCTGCTTTCAGCAACGCAGGTACCCGCGCAACACCGGAAGCGAGTTTCAGATTACTTCCCGGGTTATGGGATACAGCCACATCATGGCGGGCCAGAATCTCAATCTCTTCGTCATTCAGATGCACCGCATGTGCAACCAGGGATGGACGAGAGAAAAAGCCCAGTTTCTCCAGATGTGCCACAGGACGCAGTCCATAATCAGCCACGTTCTGCTCGACTTCACGAAGCGTTTCCGACATATGTGTATGAAGGGGAAGGTTTAGGTCGTTCGCGACCTGCACAAGCTTCTCTATGTAGTCAGGAGGGCATGTATATGGGGCGTGTGGCGAGATTACGGTTGTAATGCGACCATCTGCCTGTCCATTCCACTCACGTGCAAACGCTGCCGACTCCTCCAGCTTCCGCAATTGTTCTTCTTCCGAGCACAGCCCGATTACACCACGTGCCAGTGCCGCTCTAACGCCGGATTGCTCCACAACTTTGGCAACTTGATCCATGTGATCGTACATGTCCAGGAAAGCTGTAGTTCCGCCTTTCAACATTTCAAGCACTGATAGCGAAGTTCCCCAATATACATCTTCTGAAGTCATTTTCGCTTCCATCGGCCACATTTTTTCCTGCAACCATACTTGCAATGCAAGATCGTCTCCGTGCCCTCTGAGCAACGACATCGCTGCATGACCATGCGTATTGATCAGACCCGGCAGGAAGAACAGTCCTTTTCCATCCACTTTGGTACAATTTTTGTCTTCATCCGGCAATGTCTCACCAATATGCACAATCTTGTCATTCTCAACAACCATGTATCCTTGGACCACGTTCCATGTTGTGCCGCCTTCATTAACAGCAAATTTGCCATTGTGAATTACCCATCTATTTGTTGTCATCTTCCTCGTCGTCCTTTCCAGTATCCAAGTAATAGGCCAAACTAAGCAGATCTGTTGTAAAGTCAGCATGGTGAATGCGGATATGCGGCGGTGTTTTTAGAATGGTTGGTGCAAAATTAAGGATCGCTTCAATTCCTGATTCAATAAGCTGATCGGCTACATTTTGGGCTTCCGTATCCGGAACCGTGATAATTCCGATGCGAATGTTTTCCATTTTAACCGCTTCCGTCAATTCATCCATTGGTTTTACCGTCAAACTGTTGATTTGACTACCTATCTTCGGTCCATATGCATCAAATACAGCAACAATCTTCATGTTGTCTTTCAGATATGCGTTGTAGTTGGACAAGGCTTGACCGAGGTTACCCGCTCCTACCAGAGCTACATTAATTTGCTGATCGATTTTGAGAATGTGACGAATTTTCTCGATCAAATAGGATACATCATACCCGATCCCTTTACGACCAAAATCACCGAAGTAAGCCAGGTCTTTACGAATTTGGGCCGGATTCAGATCCAGCCTCTGTCCAAGCTCTTGAGAAGAAACAGTAGCCACCTCACGCTGATGCAACTCGTTCAAATAACGCAAGTAAACAGGCAGACGTCGTACCACCGCTTCCGAAATTTTATCCGATTTCATTCTTGCTCCCCCTTACCAAGGCCACGATAAAATAATAGATGAAAAGATGAGCATTCTGTATAAAACTCAAAGATAAACGTGACATTTTATACAGAATGCTCCTTGTAATTTAGGTTATAAGTTCTTACGTGCAACTACTTTAATCGGATACGGAAATATCTAATAAAGTTTAACGCCAAACGATAGTGTCATGCAATGATATAACGAACAAAACAACCATTATTTTTGTTCATTAGCAGGTTTTTCCAACCACTCGGTAATTCGTGGAACCATCTGCTCCGTGAGCATATGCTCCATTTTGGGTCCAGGTAATGAATATAAAAAGAATTTACCATAATACGCTTCAATCACCCGTGTATCATAAACAATGACAATTCCTCTGTCCTTTGCTGTACGTACCAATCGGCCAAATCCCTGTTTGAAACGAATGACCGCTTGTGGCACGGACAGTTTCATGAACGGATTTTTCTTCTGCTCCTGAAGCAACTCACTCTTGGCTTCCACCAACGGATGATTCGGTGGCTGGAACGGCAGTCGCACAATAGCGAGACAAGTTAACGCCTCTCCCGGGATATCTACACCCTCCCAGAAGCTGCTTGTGCCCAGAAGTACCGTTGCTTTGGCATCTTGGAACCTGCGAGTCAATTTGGAACGACTTCCACTGTCAACGCCTTGCCCAAGCAACGAGATGTCGTTGCCAGACAGTGCCTCCTTCAGCGGATCATAGACCTGTCGCAACATCTTGTATGAAGTAAACAGAACCATCATGCGTCCACGCGTAGCAATTGCCGTCTCTGCAAGTGATTGCACCAGCATATTAACAAAGTGCGCATCACCCACACTTCCCTTCACACTCGGGAAATCACGCGGAATCACCAGAAGTGCCTGATCGCGATAGTTGAAAGGTGATGGCAGCATCGACGTTAACAGCCGATTATTCTCAGAGGCTTCCTGTAAGCCAAGCTGCTCAATCATGAACTGGAATGACTTATCTACCGAGAGCGTAGCCGATGTAAGCACAACACTTTTCTTTTTGTCAAAAAATAAATCCTTAAGTTGGGCACTGACATCTACAGGTACGGCATACAGCTGAAGAGATTTACTGCGGAACTGACCGCTGGCTTCCATCCAGTACACCGTTTTGGCGTCATCCATACGCATGAAGAAACGTAGATTCTCCTTCAATGTGGTCAGATCTTTCAGCAATCCTGTAATGTCCGTGATCAGACTATCCGATTGATAATCATCCTGATCCTCTTTCACTTCAAGCAGCAATTTGTCCCCTTTGCGAACCAAATCGCCCAGAGTCACATAAATCTGGTTCTCCAGATCCTGCAACTCCTGCCATTTTGCAGGTTTCTGAGATGCTTTCAGACGCAGTGAAAATTGCCCCGTCTCTCCCGGTGAAGCATCACTTCGTTCAGGCAAGAGACCAAACAAGGCATCGCTCATACGATCCCACAGCTCCTTAACTTCAAGAGCAAGCGGGAACATCTGATCCACCATGGAGCCCCATTGCACCGAATTTTCATGCCCGGAAAACTGCGAACGAAGCATAGGTAGCTGACCATTACGACTGTCTTTAAATAGGCGGGTCAGTGTATGAACCAAGGTGAAATATTTCATATGCATTCCAAGATGTTTACCAGCGACATCCTCCAGATGATGTGCCTCATCGATCACAAGACTCTCATAGGCTGGCAGCAGCTGATGCGCGGCTTTCACATCCGTAAATAATTTGGAGTGATTGGTGATTACGATATCAGACAACCCTGCTTCATGTTTGGCACGATGGTAGAAGCATTTACGGAACCATGGACAGGATCTTCCCAGACATGATTCGGATTCACTCTGTACGGTCTCCCAGAAGTCCCCTCCGCGTCCGCTAAGGTTAAGTTCCTCATCATCTCCGGTTTCGGTCTGCGTAAGCCAGACGATCATCTGAGCAGCTGTGAAATAATCCTCTTTCGGTGTGGCGAATTCACGTTTATTGATTTTGTGTTCAAATTTGCGCAGGCACAGGTAATGTCCACGTCCTTTGAATACAGCAGCCTTAAACGGGAACGGAACCACTTGAGTCAGCATCGGAATGTCCCGCTCTCTCAATTGCTCCTGCAGATTGATCGTATGCGTGCTAACCATAACTTTCTGTTCTTGCTTCACACTTTCGTAAATAGCAGGCAACAGATACCCTAGAGATTTACCGGTACCCGTTCCAGCTTCGATCAAGAGATGTTTCTCTTCATCCAGGGCTTGCCTTACACTGCTGAACATCTGAGTCTGCGCTTCACGCTCTTCGTAATGATCCAGCGTATCCTTCAGGTTCTCCCGAACCTGGTCCATAAACTGTTCGAAGCTTACACCATCGAGGGGGTTAGCCTCCCGCTCATCGCGTGGTGCACCAATATCGGTCCAATCACTTACATTAAGAGCAAGCTGACGATAATAGGTATGTCCGTCCAGATCCTGAATCGGCTCTGCTTCCTTCTCACTGCGCATCCCGTCCAAGAACCAACCCAAGTCACTGTCTTCTGGTGCAAACAGGTCACTGAGGCGCTGAATCGTTATGAGCGGTAATTCCTTTAACTCATCCAGACACTTGAGTAGCACATAGGCTGTCGCCAGTGCATCACTGTCTGCCTGGTGAGGGCGATCATGTTGAAATCCAAATTCGGAAGACACATAACCGAGTTGATAAGAACCCAGTGATGGGAATGTGATCTTCAGAAAATCAATCGTGTCCAGAATGCGGCCAGTGAACGGCAAATAACCGCAACGGTCAAGAGCATTCTGCAAAAAGTGAAAATCAAAAGCGACGTTGTGTCCAACAAGCACCACATCATTAAGCAGCGGAACCATCTCCATCATCATCTCTTCGAGTGAAGGAGCGTCCGCCACATCTGCATCGGTAATACCCGTCAACCCCGAAATAAACGGGGGAATCGGTACACCAGGGTTCACATAAGAACTATATATTTGAGTTATGCTGTAGTCATGATCTATGATGGCAAGTCCGGCCTGTATAATCTCACCGTCGGACTGCGTGCCGGTTGTTTCGAAATCCAATACGGCAAATTTCATTGCAATGTACGGTCCCTTCCATTCCAGTCTATGTTACAGCATAGCAAAAAAAAGGGGATTTGAAAATTAACTAACAAAAAAGCGGTGTCCCCGCCGCTATGCCAAAGGAGGGAACACCGTTTTTTTGTCGCCGAATTCCCGCTTAATGAAGGGTCGTCAGCTGATTAGCATATTGCAATTTTCCCCTGTTCAACCTGCAAGCTTCCATGTTGTACAGTGGTTCGGTCAATGTCGGGTCATACTGAAGGGCCTGTGCAAAGAGTGAACATGCAGCTTCGGGATTCGCAAGCTTGACTTGAATACAGCCCAGGGCGTTACACACAAGCCCTTTCAAGCGAGGTGAACCTTTAAGGTACATGATCTGCTGTAAATGTGTTCCGGCTTCCGCCATTTGTTCCAGATTCAGATACGCCAGCGCCAGGTAAAAACGAGTTAATGCACTCTCCGGATGGTCGGTCACAACCCGGGAGAATTGCATGATCGCCTGCGGATACATCTGTAATTTGAAATAACCCTGACCTCGACTGAAACATTCCAGATGGAGTTCAGGCAGAGCGGTAACAGCTTCCTGTTCCGGTTCAAGGGAAGCAGGCTTATCCATCTCTCGCTCCCTCACCTGGCTCATCTTTTCTTCAAACATCAGCCATTCATCCAGCATTCCGTCACTCATCCGCTTAAGCAAGTTCCACTTTTGCAACAATTCTTGTTTGTTCAGGCCTTCAGCGGAAGGATAGCTCTTGATAATTTCATCTAACATGTCGTTCATTTCTGCGAAAACATGCTGGAACATCGATGCATCCCCACCCTTGAAAAAATGGATTAGTGCAGTGACCTGTACTCATTTTTTGCTTCAAGGGCCGATTTCATTCTCCTTACCAGTCGATTACATAATTGTTGCGTGGACTTCCTGTTTCATCGTTTGTACAGGTTTATTCTGTCCATCTACAAATACAACGGTTGGTTTGTGAGTATTTGCCTCTTCTTGCGACATCATGGCGTAAGAAATGATAATGACGTTATCTCCAGGCTGTACCAGACGTGCAGCTGCGCCGTTAAGACATATGACCCCGCTTCCGCGTGGTCCTGGAATCACATATGTTTCCAGACGTGCACCATTGTTGTTGTTCACAATTTGCACTTTCTCGTTTTCCATCAAGTCGGATGTTTCCATCAAGTCTTCATCTATGGTAATACTACCCACATAGTTCAAGTTGGCTTCCGTTACCGTAGCCCGGTGAATTTTGGATTTCATCAGTGTTCTAAACATGGGACAGTACCTCCGATTTTTGCAACCTTATATTGTCAATCAATCTTGTTTTTCCGAATTTCACCGCAAGTGCAATGAGCAGATCGTCACGGCCTTGAACTTCTTCCTGATCTGTGAGCGGCTCCAGACTTGGAAAAGCCTGAATCTCGGCGTAGTCGATAACGGCAAGCGGTGAGGTTGCAATGTGCTCGCGCAGAATACGACGGATATCTGCGGCTGTAGTAGCTACACCTGTATCTGCGGCTTCCTGAGCTGCACGTAGTGCCTTCGATAGAACCAAGGCCTGTGTGCGCTGTTCTGGGTTAAGGTAGACGTTACGTGAACTGAGGGCAAGGCCATCCTCTTCGCGAACAATCGGACAGGGTACAATTTCTACAGGCATATTCAAATCATTCACCATCTGTTGAATGACCGCAACCTGCTGAGCGTCTTTCATTCCAAAAAATGCACGCTGTGGCTGTACGATGTTGAAGAGCTTGGAGACTACAGTTGTTACCCCGTCAAAATGTCCTGGACGTGAAGCGCCACATAAGCGCTCCGTCAGTTTTGAGACAGATACGGTCGTTTGCGTTGCCTGTGGATACATCTCTTCAACAGAGGGAATAAATACGATATCCACTCCTTGTGAGCGTGCTGTTTCCACATCTCTGGCTTCATCCCGCGGATAGCTGTCAAAATCTTCATTAGGGCCAAATTGAATTGGATTAACAAATATGCTTAATACCACGATATCGCTCTGTTGTCTGGCTGCCTGCATCAAGCTTGCATGACCTTGATGAAGATAACCCATTGTTGGTACAAGACCTACAACAGACGCACTGGACCGAATCGCTTGACGCTTCAAACTTAGTTCCTGTCTTAACTCTGCGATTGTCCGTAATACTTTCATGAGTTACTCGCCACCTTTTCCTTGCGTTGTCCGCCGTACAGTTGATCCAGAACACCATCCGCCGCATTGAATACATGCTCTTCGGCCGGGAACGAACGATCTTTCACTTCTTTCACGTAAGCTTCGATGCTGGTTCTGATTAATGTACCCACATCTCCATAGGTTTTGACAAATCGTTTGGGCGTATACGGAGAGGCGTATTGAACCACATCGTGGAATACCAGTACCTGACCATCACAGCCTCGTCCTGCTCCAATTCCGATGGTAGGGATGGACAGTTCCTCCGAGATCGCCCGTGCAACTTCTTCCGTAACCAGTTCAAGCACAATGCCAAACGCACCTGCAGCTTCCAAGGCTTTGGCTTCGTCCATCAGACGTTTCGCATCCGCTGCATCCTTGCCCTGAATGCGGTAACCACCAATCTGATTAACCGATTGAGGTGTCAGTCCGATATGTCCAAGAACAGGCACGCCTGCTTGCACAACTGCTCTGACGGTGTCCGCTATCTCAACTCCGCCTTCCATTTTAACCGCATGGGCATGCCCCTCTTGCATCAGTCGACGGACACCCTTAAGCGTCTCATCCACGCTGCCATGATACGTCATAAAAGGCATATCAGCCACAATAAACGTCTTCTCAGCACCGCGCACTACGGAACGTGTGTGGTATACCATGTCGTCGATGGTCACCGGAAGCGTCGAATTATAACCCAGTACTACATTGCCGAGTGAATCACCAACCAGGATTAGATCGATACCTGCTTCCTCTGCGAGGAGCGCTGTTGGATAATCGTAAGCCGTGATCATGGTAAGCGGCACGCCATCCTGCTTATATTTTTTCATTTTCACAATATTCAACGCTTGTTTGTTCGCCATTTTTTTCATGGCTCCTTTCTTCTTTTCAAATAAACGCAACAAAAAAAACCTTTTAGTTTTCCACTAAAAAGTCCCGAAAAGTCAAAAAAGAGTCACTTGCGATCGTCCCTTCTGTCTCGGTCCTCTTCGGCTCAGAGCAGAATCCAACAACTCACTTAAACGTATTTCATTCTTGCACTGCGGTCTGCTTGTATAAAACACATCAAAGCAGAACAAAGGTTACTGTTACGGGAGTGCAATTCGGTCTGCATTTGCCGATATCGCCTCACGAACACAGTATACCAAAGTTCTGCTCAAACTTCACGTCTTATGTTCATTTTACCAGTGGAAATTCGACAAATTGTTTATGATTTCCAGGAAATCTCACCAGAGATGATTAGTGTATGTTCTCCATCGTGCTTCTCCACGATAAGTGCACCAGAAGGGTCAAGACCAATTGCCTTCCCTTCAATGACACCATGAGGATTCGTCACTGTAATCTCTCGATTCATCGATACGGACAGGGCCTCCCATAGAGCTGAGATTACGCCAAATCCTTCTTTTTGATACAAAAAATACAACTGTTCAAGCTCCGTCAAAATGGCAGCCGTTAGTTTGGTGCGATCAACGGATTGACCCGTCTCCATCTTGAGCGAAGTAGCGATTGTGGTCAGATCTTCCGGATAATCCTCGGGATCAAAGTTCACGTCAACGCCTATACCTGCGATACAGTATCTGACTTCATGATCTTCTACCGTAGATTCAAGCAATATGCCACATACCTTGCGTCCGTCAATCAACACATCATTTGGCCATTTGATGCCCGCATCAGCTCCTGAACAAGCTCGAACGGCACGACATACAGCCACTCCTGTTAATAAAGTTAGCTGCGGCGTATGCTGAAGTGGTAGATCAGGGCGTAACAGGACACTCATCCAGATTCCTTTACCCGGAGGAGAGAACCACTGTCGACCGAAACGTCCTCTTCCTCCTGTTTGTTCTTCCGCAATGACCACAGCGCCTTCTGCCTGCCCTTGCTCAGCTAGCTTGAGAACATCCCCTTGCGTAGACAGGGTCGAAGCCAACAAAACAGCCTTACGGCCAAATACGGTTGTATCCAGGGCCAATTGGAGGCCAGTAGCGTCAATGCTATCCGGCTTCGTTAACAGACGGTATCCTTTGCGGGATACCGCTTCAAACTCATAACCCATGTCTCGCAACTTGTTCACATGTTTCCACACAGCGGTCCGACTGATGGACAGATTACGGCTGATCTCTTCACCCGATACGAATCGTCCTTCTGCATTTAATAACATATGTAACAGATCTTCATGTTTGGTCATCTTGAACCACCCGCTTCACTTCTGCACTTAGTGCTTCATGCTGATTCGCTATCGTTCCAATCGCCGTTTCTCGTAACAAATGTTTCATTAGTTGCCCCAGCCAAGGCCCGCCTTTGCGCTGCACCATTTGTAACACTTGTTCCCCTGTAATATCCAACTCTTTCAAGTCATGCACAGGGATCGATTGACTCCATTCGGCTGCAAGCTCTTGTACTAATACAACCTGCATTTCTGCCGGTTCGGACTGATTCCGCCATTCTGCTGGCAGTGCAGACTGTATTCGAAGCCAATCATCCGCCGCCTGAACGCCACAAGCCAGAACAGTAACGATCCAATCGGAACGGAGACTGACCGTATCCTTCGGCTCCTGAACGGAAGTATGAATCAACTGTTCCACCTGAAGGACCCCTGTTATACGAGAACGATGTTCATTGGAGAATGTCCACTGACGTAATAATACATCTGCTTCATCCTTGCTATAACCGCCAGCAATCAGGATGAGTGACCAACGAAGCAACACATGCTGACCTGACAATTGTTCCAAATTGGATAACAACATCTTGTTAAATCGGGTCGAGCTTACCGGCGCTTTGATATGCGCAAGGGAATCACTTCTGTATAACAGCTCCAACCCTCTTAAAGGATGCGGTCCAGACATCATTTTTACCATCTCGGTACGTACCCGTTCCATTGCTATATGTTGAAGCAGGTCTTTCTGCCTTACAAGACCCTTCCACGTGTTATGGGCAATTTTGAAATCAAATACGGAAGCAAACCGGACACAGCGGAGCATCCGCAGTGCATCTTCACCAAATCGTTCCATCGCAGAACCCACACATCTGACTCGCTCTTCCTTGATATCTGCCTGTCCACCGAACGGATCAACGATTGTCCCAGTGACGTCCATAGCCAGAGCGTTCATCGTGAAGTCGCGCCGCTGTAAGTCTTCCTTGATATCCTGAACAAATTGAACCGCAGCAGGTCTGCGATTATCCTGATATTCGGATTCTGTTCGAAATGTGGTCACTTCAAAGTAATAACCGCCTGAACGAACGGTAACCGTACCGTGTTGTAAACCTGTAGGAATACAATCGTCAAACAGTTCCATGACTTGCTCAGGAGAAGCAGATGTCGTGATATCCATATCGTCCACAACACGTTCCAGCAATTCGTCACGAACGCAACCACCTACCCAATATGCCTTGTAGCCATGTTTGTTTAATGTTGTGAGTACATTCTCACTCTGCATTGCCATTTCACGATCTACCTGTGTCCATTGAACCACCACATATCACCTCTTCTCTTGCCTGTTGTGGTATGCACAGTATGATTTCGTCAAAGAAATGATTAACCGCAAACCGGCTTCAGATTCGGAACTTCCCTTCCCAACACCCGGTAATATATCTGTTCATATTCATGCCGAATAGCATCATTGCAAAAGTCGTGATGCGCGCGCTGAAGACATGCTTCCCTGAACTCAGCAGCCAAACGATCGTCCGTCAATAAACGGATGGTGTTCTCGGCCATGGATTGTGTATCCCCAATCGCGGATAAATACCCCGTCTTACCATGTAAGACCAGTTCCGGAATTCCTCCGGCCTGTGAACCGATTGTGGGTACGCCACAAGCCATTGCTTCGAGCGCCACAAGTCCGAAACTTTCCTTCTCCGATGGAAGCATCAACACGTCTGCCATGGAAATGACCTGAGCAATGTCATCCTGTTTGCCAAGGAAATGAACTTTATCATTCAAGCCGAGATCATTAATCTTCCATTGCATCTTCGGCAAATCAGGTCCTTCACCAACAAATAACAGTTTGGCAGGAACCTGCTCCTGTACCTGACGGAAGACCTCTACCACATCCTGAGTTCTTTTCACCGGTCGGAAATTGGAGATGTGCATTAATATTTTTTCGTCAGGCGTAGCAAAGTCTCTTCGCAGACTGGCAGCATCCCGCGGATAATATATTCGTTTGTCAATAAAATTATAGGTTAGATCGATTGGACGCTGAATATCCAGCAATTCGACCGTTTCTCGAATCAAATCTTGTGATACGGCAGTAACCGCGTCACTTTCATTAATGGCTAGACGGATCAGATCCTTCAGAGATTCATCCTGAGCCAGAACCGTAATATCCGTTCCGTGTAACGTGGTAACCACTTTAAGGCCGTCCCCTACCATTTGTTTCGCAAGAAAGGCACATACTGCGTGGGGCACGGCATAATGAACATGCAGCAGATCCAGCTGCTGTGACTTAGCCACCTGAGCCATCTTTGTTGCCAGTGACAGGTCATACGGAGGGTAACGGAAAACATAATAATCATTTACTTCAACTTCATGATAAAAAATATTTTTCTGGAACGTACCCAGTCTGAACGGGATACTGTTGGCAATAAAATGAACCTGATGCCCCTGTTCGGCAAGTAATTTGCCCAGCTCCGTTGCGACAACGCCAGACCCGCCGAGGGACGGATAACAGGTGATGCCGATTTTTAGCTTTTTATCCATCCTGTGGACGCTCCTTTGATCTCCCGCTTCATGCAGGTTGATATAATGCAATGGAATAATGAAACCCTTCGTTTCATTAAACGTAAAATGTGAAATCGTTTATTGGGCACCCGGGCCAAATTGATGAACCACGTAAGGTGTAATTGTAGCAAAACCTTCTGCAAACGGGATGAGACTGCGTTGTCCGAGCAAGGAATCACGGGCTCTTACACGTTCAATATACCCTTGATTCAATGGCGTCGAGACCGCTCCGTCTCCCAGTTCGAATTGGGAACGATAAGAGAGCAATGATGTTTCTTTTTGCTCATAGTGTTCCGTAATATCAACAATCAAATCCGTAGGCCCGATGTCATTAATAAAGTAAAAATAAAGTTCCTTCACCTGCACGGCAGGCATGTCCGGCATGTAGTTGCGAAGCTTGGCGTTAAATACAGCCTCCTGTACAAGCTTACTGCAATTGACATGATCCGGATGACGATCTTCCCAATACGGAGCAAACACCATCCGAGGGGCATGACGCCGTATCTCAGCCGTCACCTCCTGTACATGTTCAGGCGTAAGATATAAGCCACGATCAGGAAGCCCCAGATTCGTTCGACACGAAAGACCGAGGACGCGGGAGGCTTGCTCCGCTTCCTCGGTTCTGCGCTCTACTGTTCCGTTGGAAGACATCTCAGCACGAGTCAGATCACACACGCCTACTTTCAAGCCGGCAGCGGTATGTTTGGCAATCGTTCCACCCATACCAATCTCCGCGTCGTCTGCATGTGCTCCAAAGATGAGAATATCCAGACTCATTCGGAATCACCTGAATTCAATCCAGCCTCCGGCTTGTACTTATGTACCAGCTCTCTCCAGGCAAAATCGCCACGATCCAGAGCCTTAACCAGAATCTCAGCGGTTGCGATATTGGTGGCAAGTGGAATTCCCTGCACATCACAAAGACGTAGCAACGCATTAATATCCGGCTCGTGAGGTTGTGCCATCAATGGATCGCGCAAGAAAATAATCAGATCCATCTCATTTTGCGCAACCAAAGCTCCAATCTGTTGATCTCCGCCCAATGGGCCTGATTCGAATCGATGAATCTTCAGAGACGTTCCTTCCATAATACGAAGGCCTGTTGTTCCTGTAGAATATAATTGATGGTCCGTAAAAACAGGCTCATATGCCGTCACGAAGTTAACCATCTCTTCTTTTTTACGATCATGGGCGATAAATGCTATTTTCAACATGACAATCTCCTTTAGTCGATAAAGTGGTCAAATCCGTAGATCATTCCTGTATACTCCATAACCTTTTGCACACCAATCTTAACACCAGGCATATAACCTGCGCGCTCGTAGGAGTCATGCCGAATTTTGAGTGACTGTCCATAGTCTCCGAAAACAACTTCCTGCTGCGCGAATACACCAGGCAATCGTACACTGTGAATTCGGAAGCCATTGTAATACCCGCCGCGTGATCCTTCAATCGTTTCTTCCTCATTCGGATTACCTTGACGAAGTTCTTCCCGATTGGCAGCAATCAGTTCCGCTGTTTTGATCGCAGTTCCTGAAGGAGCATCCAGCTTCTGATCTCCGTGATATTCGATGATCTCCACATTTGGCATATGTTTGGCAGCCTGTGCTGCGAATCGCATCATCAAAATGGCACCAATCGAGAAGTTAGGGGCAATAAGCCCTCCAATTCCTTTGTCCTGGCACTGCTTGTCCAACTGTTCGATCTGCTCCGGCGTGAAGCCAGTAACACCCATGACAGGTCTGACTCCATGACGGATCGCGATCTCAGTATGTGCAAACGCAAATTGTGGTACTGTAAAATCAACCATAACCTGAGGTTTTGTTTCGGCAAAAGCCATTTCGATATCATCAGTCACCAGCACCCCACACTCTGGCAAACCAACAAGGGTTCCTGCATCCGTGCCTGCTCCGGAGCGGTTGACAGCCGCTGCAAGCTCCAATTCCGGGTCCTGAAGTACCAATTTCACAACTTCACGGCCCATACGGCCAGCCGCTCCGATCACGGCAACTCTGATTACTTCACTCATATTGACTGCATCTCCTCGCTATGTTGGATCATATCGTTGAATCCATTTCTACTCAAAAGAAATCTTTGCAAAATGAATTCTTATTGAATGGATTTCATACGTTGCTTGATTTCCTGTAACATCTGATGCAGTTGCCCATTCTGCGGGTCCAGCAAAATTGCCTCACGCAGCGCCTGAATTGCATAGTCAAATTCATTTAAATCACTATAAGCCAGCGCAAGCATAACATGAGCTTCCACTGAGAGCGGATCAAGTTTGACTGCTTCTTGCAGAAGCGTAGACGCTTCCACATAGCGCTCCTGTGTTGCAATACCCGCCTGCTCCAACAGCAACTTCGCTCTGGAGGTCAATTGTTTTGCTTCCAACGTCTGCAGATGTAAAATATACTCTTCGGTTCCTGGCGACAATTCAACCGACTTGCGCGCATATTCAAGCGCTGGAACCAGATGTTTGCTGCGGGCGTGTGTAATGGAACAGCGATAATATAACTCCGCATGTTTTGGATGAGCATGAATGGCTGACTCGAACCAACGAATCGCCTGCTCAAAATCATTTTGCAATATACAGCGGTAAGCCTGCTGCATATATTCTTCCGGTTTCATCATTAAGCTGACCCTCCCCGATCGGGTGATGGTACAGCATATGTAATCTACGCCTAATCGGTGTTTTTGGGAGTCCACCGATTGGCATCGCGGGTGTTAAATTTATGCATGACTTTGTCGTGCGCCTCAGCCAGATCAATTCCCAGTGAGTTCGCAAAACAAATCGTGATAAATAAAATATCTCCAAGCTCAAGTGCAATGGAATTGGCTGCTTCGGAAGATTTCTTCGGCTTCTCGCCGAATTCATGATTCACTTCCCTGGCGAGCTCCCCAACCTCTTCAGACATCCGGGCCAACATGGCCAGAGGACTGAAATACCCCTCCTTGAACTGGGAGATATACTGATCAACCTCACGTTGCATTTCTGCGATGCTTTTCTCCATGAGAACGGATTCTCCTTTGAAATGATGTCGTATTTGTTCCTAATAATATCAGTTATTTAGATTCACTTCCACCATCATCAGCGACAAATCATTTTTAAAGAATCAATAAACAGGTATACTAGATGGGAATGATTGCTTCTTCATTCTAATTTATCTACAGCGAGGGATCTTATGAGCACTGCCAAAGCCTGGATACAAGTTAAACTGGTTCTTCCCATCGTGCTGGGTACAGCCTTATATGCCTTTGGGCTCCTCTATTTCATTATCCCCAACCAGCTTATGGAAGGTGGCCTCACTGGGGTTACGGTGCTGATCAATTACGCTTTTGGCATCTCACCTTCACTTACAACCTTGATTCTGAATGTTCCCCTCTTTCTGATCGGGCTCAAAATTTTGGGCGGTAGACAGATGATCTATACGGGTATCGGAATCGGGGCACTGACCGTTTTTCTATGGTTGTTTGAGAAGTTGATTCACCTGGGCTGGATTGAACCATTACATACCGAGAATGACCTCCTGCTCGCAGCCCTATATGCAGGTGTCACCCTTGGAGCCGGCCTTGGCATTGTATTCCGTTGGGGCGGAACGACGGGCGGTTCAGACATCATTGCCCGTATTCTCAACCGCAAGTATGGATGGAGCATGGGCCGAGTATTACTGGGCATCGACTTTGTCATTATCGGGCTCTCTCTCATCTACATCCCCAAAGAAAAAATTCTGTATACGCTTGTAGCTGTATTCATCGCCTCCAAAGTCATCGACTTTATTCAGGAAGGTGCATATTCTGCCCGGGCATTTATGATCATTAGTGACCATGCACCCGAGATTGCGGATCAGATCACACGGGATATGGATCGTGGCGTTACTCTCATTCCAGCCATTGGCGCGTACTCTAAACAGGCCAAACACATGGCCTACTGCGTGATCTCCAGGCAAGAGTTCAGGCGATTGCAGACCATTGTACGTTCCATTGACCCGAGAGCTTTTGTCATCATCAGCGATGTTCACGATGTACATGGCGAAGGTTTCAAAGAAAGCTGATATAACACAGAAACTACAAGAAAACCTCTTTTACATGAAGAGCCGTTAGCGTGGCTATTCATGCGGAAAGAGGTCTTTTTTTTATATACCACTTATAGATCAGGATCAAGTTCATATCCGATTAGCGCCGAAAAGGAAAAATCCCCTGCTGCTGCGCACGATATTTACGATATCCGGCGTAACTTAACGTCGCCACAATGACTGAACTAATGAGCAGCCCGGCTGCCCTGCGATCGGGACCCTGTACAAACGGTACAAAGGCACTCTCGTCCTTCTCGCGACCAAACAACTTGTTCACCAGTTCCTCCCCATGGCCAACCATGCTCTTTAATTGAGCCAGATCAGGTTGCTTGGCAGCGGTAAGCCCTTTGGTATGAGATAACCAGGCGTCTATCTGAGCAATTTCATACGGTTCACGGCGAATCAGTGCGGCAGGACGAATCGTCTCATAATGCTCCTCCAGAACGGTGTAGCGGTTTGCCAGTACGGCCGCAGTTTGCCCTTGATTTGTAGCAGCGGATAAAGCGTCCAGATCGTTTTTCACGATTTTATAATATTGAAGCCATAAAGGCTTGGTTGGATTCGCGAGACTATCTGCTGCAAGTCTGAGCTTGGCTGAGGACTGCTGAAGAGAAGCATCGTCATTTTTCACCTTCACAACGGCTTGTTTCACTTCAACTATGGTTTCGGACAAGGCGTGAATGCCCTCGACTGTTGTTTGTCCCTCAAAGGAGATATGCTCCAGACTTTTACTGATACGCAGAATGCTTCCGCGCACTTCTTCAATATTATTCTCGAGCGCCTGACGATACAATATGGCTGCTTCCTCATTCAGTTGTGCAATTGAACTGCTTGTGGACACTTGCTGATTTGAATTCGAATTCAATGCTTCACTTTGCGCGGATACACGATATGCTAAGTTCGTCCACAGCATTAGAGCCATGAACGATACCACCAGTAAGCCAGTTTTGATCCCAAACGTTCTCTTCATGGACATCCCTCCCACCACCAATGTATGGCGGGGGACAGTTCATTAGAACAAGCTCAAGATCGGATATCAGGTTCGTTTCGCCTGTCTTAAGGCCAGCCACGCGCACAGAATGCTTACCAGTGTCAGTCCGAATGTGAAATTACGCACACCATCTACATGATCATAGAGTGATGCGGGTAACCAAGGGTAAATATCATATGTATAATCCATCGTATCGTTCAACAGCGTCCAGAGACCTGCAACGACAAGGGAAGTCCAGCGGAAGCCGAAAAAGCGTACAAAAATTAGAGCTTCTATGGCCATCGCACTATGCGAAGCAATCAACATCCAGTCTTGCCAGTGCTGTGTACCACCTTGCATCCAGCCAGCGAAAATAATGGATACGGCCCACACGCCATATTTCACAGATGTAACCACGGCAAGCGCCTGAATCACATGTCCGATCCGTTTGATAATGATGGACCGCGGTGGGTACAACACCCATAACAACGCTAAAGTAAAAAACAAACTCGCTGTTGGACTATCCGGCACAAATACGATCTGCCAAACCGGCTGCTCAGCCAGCGTCAATTTCATTTGCTCTCCGTACCAGATGTATCCGTATACCGTTCCTACCGCATTACACCAAAATAATAGCCACAGGAAATAACGATTGGTTAGAAATTCCCTACTCCAGAAATACGATAAAGCCACATTCCCTGCCCCTTCCTTCATCAATATTGTGCACGATACAGTGCTGTCCAAAAAAAAACACTTCAAAAAAACCTGACCGCATAAACGATCAGGTTTCATTGGTTATTTCGATTTTACTGTTCTGCTTTCTGTTTCGCAAGCCATTCGGTCAGATGAGTGATCTCTTCATCCGTGACACCTTGAGCGAGGGCGTTATTGTACTGAGGAGGCATCTGGTTATAACCATCTTTAATGATGGTCAGAATCTCTTCCTGGCTGTGCTTGTCACCCACACCCCGAAGTGAAGGTCCACTTGCGCCCTTCATATCAGCCGCATGGCAGCCAATACAACCGGCCTTCTTGTACGTTTCCATTGCAGGATCATCCTGTTCCACGATCGCAACTTCTTCTTGCTGTCCAGGTGCATTGGAAACGGGTGGGAGTCCCTGTTCACGCCTCTCCAGCGCTTCTTCTTCACGTTGAATGTGTTCAGGTTTCTGTCCACTTGCTTCCAACTCATGCTCGTAGTGCGTCCACGCTACATTTGTCAGGTAGAATACAGAAATGACCGACAAAATCATCAGTGATGAAGCAATTGGGCGTTTGTAGAAACGCCGCTCCTTGCCTGTGTCCAGGAATGGTGCCAGCAGCAAAGCTCCAAAAGCGACTCCGCTGACCCCCAGTACCCCGAGCAGAACGTAATCGCCCGATGCGTATGGATACTTTAAGTACTGATACAGAAAAAGGAAGTACCAGTCCGGCATAGGAATTACGGATGCGCTCGGATTGGCCGGATAGCCTAAAGGTGCAGGTTCTGAGATCGTGAGAACCAGAATCCCCACCAATACAACGACACCAACCATCCATTCTTTCAGCAGGAAGTTGGGGATAAAGGCTTCTGATTTGCCGGGATACGCCGTGTAATCAGGAGGGGTAATGAAACCCGCCCCTTTACGGACCCGTGAATCACCGACAAAGATAACCTTTTCCTCATCATCCTTCTTATGTCCGTGAGCCATTGCGATTCCTCCCTTCTCAGTTTATAGTGGTCCCGAAATGCCCTGTCTGCGGATCATGATAAAGTGTCCGACCAGAAGCACCAGAAGCACAGCGGGGAGGAAGAATACGTGCAGGGCAAAGAATCGGGTTAGTGTCTGTGCACCAACAATCGTACCGCCTTGCAGGAATTCTTTAATAATCGGTCCCAGCCAAGGAACCGTATTGGCAATCTCCAGTGTTACTTTTGTTGCAAAATAGGCTTTGTTATCCCATGGCAACAAGTACCCTGTCAGCCCCAGGCCCAACATGACGAAAAAGATCAGCATGCCGACAACCCAGTTCATTTCACGCGGTGCCTTGTAAGAGCCTGTAAAGAACACACGCATCGTATGTAAGAACATCATTACGATAACCAGACTGGCTCCCCAGTGGTGCATGCCGCGAACAATTTGGCCGAAGGCTACTTTGGTCTGCAGGTACTCCACACTTGCGTAGGCATTGATAATATCAGGTACATAATACATGGTCAGGAACATGCCTGACAGAATCTGAATAACAGTAATAAAGAACGTCAATCCACCAAAGCAGTACACGAATGCGGAAAAGTGATGAGCCGGATTTACATGCTCTGGAACTTCATGATCCGCAACGTCCCGCCAGATTGGCGTGATGTCAAGACGCTCGTCAATCCAGTCATAGACATTTTTAAACATCTGCGTTCACGCCTCCTAATTCACTCGGGTGTTCGGAACAATGTCGCCCAGATATACCCAACCCTGCTCTTCCTTGACTACGTACTCATCCAGCGGTTTGGGGGCTACGGCAAGATTCTTCCCTTCCTTGTCATAGTGCGCGCCATGGCAGGGGCAATGATACTCGTCAGGGTACTGCTTGTCACTATTCCAGCCTACTGTACATCCCAGATGTTTACAGATAGGTGAGAGTGCATAAATTTTACCCTGCTCGTCTTTGCGAATCCACGCCACTAACGATGCATTACTCAGATACCAACCATCCTGTTGTTTAAGTTCAAAGGTGAATTCTTGAGGCTCATTCGTAATTTTGCTGATTTCAGCTACTTTGACAGAGGTGCCTTCTCCCTTATGTTGCAAAATCGGGTCCACCGCAAAACGGACCATAGGAAGGATTGCACCGGCGGCCATGTAGGCTGTAGCTCCACCAAGCGTGTACGTCAAAAACTGCCTGCGTGACATCTCCATGCGGCTTGGCAATTTCAATGAAGCTTCGTGGTGGTCATGCTCACTGCTCATACTGTCTCCAACCCCCTTTTTCAGCCAACTCTCTCAAACGTTTTCATTTTCATAAATTCCACGACTTACTAGAACATACATAATCATATAGTAGCCCTAGAACACCGTCAAGAATTTGTCACACATTTTTAAGGTTCAATTGTAAGCGTTATTAAAAAATTGTTGTAAAATTGTCACATTTGTCGCTAAAAACTATTTTTTCCACAACTCTCGTATCTTTTCCCCTACAAATCTCGCAATCCCTTCTTCTCCAACCTCATGAGTTAAGACGGACCGACTCAAAACCAGGTCAGCAGCTGGAATTTCCACGCCATGCAAATGACCATCTGATGACATAATAACCACATATTTGAATCCTGAAGATTTAAGCTGTGCGGACAAGGAATTTAATGTCATTGACAATTCCGAATTAGAATAATGAAAGGCTGGATAAGTCATGATTCTCCCTTTGAAAGGAATTTCGACCAGATCCAGAAAATCTCTCAGCCGCTCCAACGCCTCGGTAGCTTCAACTGGCGACTGCTCACCGCTAAGAGCTGTGTATGGAATAAGGCATGTATCCAGATAGAGTTGCAGTTCAGCCCAGCTGTCTTGAGTCATCTCACTGAATTTCAATTCCCTATATCCCCTCTCTATCCATTTTATTCCCATATTATATATGACTATATCTTATAAATCCAGACATTCATTTCGGAATTAAACATATTAAAAAAAGGAAACACGCATCTGCGCATTCCCTTTTATCTCAGAAAGGAACTATTTTGCTAATCAGTTTATGGTCCTCAGTTCATCCGTCAGACTCCGGAAAGCTACTTCGTCTCCGGTAGCTAACGCTTTATCGATTTCCAAATAGAGCTTCTCGCTGCGCTGTTTGCGAAGCGCTTCGTCCCAAACCATCTCAGCTGCCAGCCCCAACATGACTTCATACGTAACTTTCATTTTATCCAATAGGATGCACCTCCAAAACGGATTTAAGAGCTCCTATATTCTTTTCCTTTGGTAACATAACCCAGTGAAGTTCTGGACATCCGCTCCAGATCGGCATCAGTCAGCTCACGTATCACTTTGGCAGGTGTCCCCAAAGCAAGAGTATAGGGCGGAATTTTACTATTCTCAGTAACAACAGAACCGGCTCCAATCAGCGTATATTCGCCAATATCGGCTCCATTCAGCAGAATGGCTCCCATGCCGATTAATGATCCTGTTCCAATACAACAACCATGAATGATCGCTGTATGTCCTACTGAGACATCATCTCCCACGATCAAAGGTTGATCAGTATTGACATGCCCGACAACGTTATCTTGAATATTACAGCGCTTTCCAATGATAATAGGAGCCAAATCAGCCCGAAGGACTGCATTGAACCAGACGGAAGACTCTTCTCCCATTCTCAAATCACCGATCAGTTTTGCACCTTCAGCCATATATACCGAAGGGTGTAACTGAGGTTGTAGACCTTTGTATGGAATTATCATTATTATCACTCCTTAATTTGGGAGTGATTTTAGCAACTTGTCCTTCACTTGTCAAACATAATAGGCGTAATGTCTCCTGAGATGGAGCGACAGGATGCAGCAAGACGTGTGCCCCAGGCTGTCATTTGAATAGTCCTGCCTTCCTCATGTTCCCCAATACGGACCATGCCAAGATGCAACATCATTTTAACAATTCTGTTATCATAAATGGCCTCGGCCGTATCATAGTAAAACGGCTGAATGAACGGACCGATCTGACGAAACAGCGACTCGGCGGTTGACCATTCTTGGGCACATTCGCCTGTCCAATACACAATAGAGGACAGATTGGGAATAGCACCTTTATACAATCTTAACCAAAACCTAAATAGCTGTATCATTTCGGCTGTTTTCTCAGCTCCCAGCTTGTCTTCTCCAGCTGGTGATAACTTCAGCGTGCCTTGCTCCTCACGAACCAGCCGATGGTGAAATGCATAGTCGTAGAGAAGTGCGAAACGATCCGGGTAATCCTTGAAGGAACGGCCATATCCGAATCTCCATCCACCTTTGCCCACCAATTCCTCACTAATGTGCAGATGCTCCATAATCTGCTGTTGAGAGCGACGGTACATCATGCCTTCAGCGTTAAGGGCAATTTCGTGCTGCTGGACAAACTGCAGGAACAACTTGAGATCATCCGCTAAGAGATGATACTCATCCCGATACATGGGTGGTTCCGTTGTTTTGGTAATCCCTGCTCGCAGATGTGTGGATAACACATCCCTGAATCTTAATTTCAGATCCTGGGGTACCTGATACAAATACCTGGTCTGCTGCGTTGTCCCATTGAACAACCATCCACTCTTATTGAAGCGAACGATGAGATCACGTGGACTCGCGCCAGCCTCACTCTCCTTTTTGTCCATCGATTGACGGGCTATGGCAATGAGTTCTTCCATACCATAATACTGGCGAGGATCAAACAACAAGTTGTTCAAAAAGCGCTGATCTGCTTGATTCAGTTGACGTACCTGCTGCTCAAAAAAGGGTCTGCTGCCCAATGTAGTGAGAATACTCTGGATGAGTTCATGTTTGGAATTGGGCTTGCATTCACATTGGTAATAGTCTGCTATTCGATTAAGCTGGCCAATATCGGCAAAAGTAAGCATATCCGCTAGATTCATGGGTCCATCGCCTCGCCCGTTAACTACTTCGACTACTGATTCAGAGCCTGAAATAGTTTGGTTTTGTAAACATCGTTGACGGAATTCCCATAATCTAAACCTCTTTTTGGAAATCTTTTATGTTTTAAACCATACTATGCCCCGAGTTGGTCAATCAGAAGAAAAATGAGAGGTTTGAAATCATATACAGTCTTTATTTCCCCATAAAACGCAAAAAAAACAACCCAAGTTGGATTACTCAGGTTGTTTCGCTGTGTCCAAAGACAGATGTCGTGTGCAATTATACAACAGCGGACTCCAGTCATCACGTTCCTTTTCCAGGATCGTCAGTGACAGGTTTCCAATGCGTTCTGTATACCGATCTTTAAACAAAGCTGTTAACAGGTTGGCTAAGAAAGCTCCGTGAGTGACAATGAGTACGTTTTGGTCCGAATAGGCAGACCATAGATCTTCCAGAAACGCCAGTGCACGAATCTGGATATCCGCTATCTGCTCCTGTCCCAAGTCCAATGTCTCCCAGGCTTGGCCCCAACGGGCAACCCGTTCTTCTGAAGTCAGACCTTCAATCTGACCAAAAGCCCTTTCTTTCAACCGTGCGTCCGGCTCAAGCAAAGGTACATTCAACAGCTTGGAGATAATCTCCCCTGTTTCCTGTGCCCGCGATAATCCACTTGTGATGATATAGTCCCATTGGTATTCTTCCGTCAGCAGACGTCTTCCCAGGCGCTCTGCCTGTTCACGACCTTCTCCATTCAGAGGAATATCCGTCTGACCCTGTATACGGCCCGCCGCATTCCAGTCTGTAAGACCGTGACGAATAAGTCCGATTCGCACTTACATCCCTCATTTCTCCACACGGCGAACGAAAGGTTATTACCTATGCACTCGCACCTTGTTTGCGTTTATTCGTTGTTCGATGCATACGTCCAAGAGAAAATAACGCCATTCCTATTGCAAGTAAAGAGAGGGCCATCCAATACTGCGGATAAGCAGGTCCCATGCTCACAACAAAAGGTTCTATGATACTTCCTCTGTCCGCTCCAGTCATGTTGTACTGATACATGCCAGAGGACGATGGTCCGCTTCCGGCAACCCCTGTCTCCAGGATACCCGTAGTAACAACTTTGGTTTGCTCAGCTTCTGATACGTCTGGCTTAAACATTGCCATATACAGAAAGCTGCATAAAAAAATAGCCAGGAACGCGGCAATCCACAAAGACATATGCTTGCGGATCACAGCAGAGAAACGATTAACCTTTACCTCTTCCGGCAGTAACCATGGAGACTCCGCGTAGATCCGGTCCATAACGTTACGGTTCACTCTCTCTGCTTGTTGTTCTGTCACTGGAACCGGAATGCTGTGCAGCAAGATCTGAGCTTCTTCCCAGACCTCAAACTGCTCGGAGCACTCTTCACAACCAGCGAGATGAGCATGAAATGCAATCCGCTGAGGATGAGTTTCCGGCAAGTCCCAGACCAGTGCAAACAGTTCCTGGGCTTCATTGCAATTCATCGGTTCTTCATCCCTTCATATGGCTCGTACACCGGTTCGAAGAAATAAGGTTCCAATTGAGTTTTTACGCTTGATCTTGCTCTGAATAATAGCGATTTCACAGAACTGACGCTCTGCCCAAGAATATTCGCAATCTCTTGGTAGTCTAGTTGATCATACTCACGGAGTATAATCGCAGAACGCTGCTTCTCCGGCAAATTGTTAATCGCATCCCTAACCAGCATCACCCGCTCGCTGCGAAGTACAGCATACTCCGGTGTATTCTCCGAAGGAGCAACGGGAACAATCCCGCTCTCTTCAAGTGGGACATTTCCGCTACGCTGTTTGCGAAGCTCACTCAGTACCGTATTTCTCGCAATGGTATATAACCATGTTGAGAATGAGGCATCCACCTCACGGAAAGAGTGCAGACTGCGGAACGCCTTATAGAAAGTCTCAGAACAGAGATCTTCCGCAAGCAGCTCCATATTGGAACTTTTCAACATATGATATACGAAAGCCAGTATTTTACGCTGATAACGACTCATCAGCTCGGAATATAACTCCAGGTTACCTTCCTTGATCTCTCGAATCAACTGGGAATCCGTCATTTGAGTGCGACCCCTCCTCGCCCATCCATGTGCTTCTCCCCGTTCGACTCTATCCATGTATTACCGAACAGGCACAAAAAAGTTGCGGTTCTCACCGCATATAAAAAGCGTTCAGCGCCATAACTGGCCTTCCCGCCAAATTCCCCTATGTAATGGCAATTTCCCCAACGTTTCTACATTAACAGTATTTATTGTACAACGGTCTGCATCATCCTGGCAAATCCATTGGTATCCACAGAACCCGACCTGTCATTCATATGCAGTCATTTTCACGTTCATGACTTCATTTTGAGCCTTTTTGGTAACTCTTGCTTATATAGACGGACGACATACCGAAAAGGTTACAAAAATGTGATATTTATTGGATCTAAGGTATCCTAACAGATTAAGGAGGGAGATGTAAATAGAGGATGTAAGTTCAAATGTAACTATTAACATATCAATGCCTTTCCCATAACTTTTTAAGACAAAAAAAAGACCGCTTACATAAGCGGCCATTGCTCACGTGGAGCAATACAGTTATTGGATAGGAGTGGAGAGAAACCATACTGTACCCTTATTATATGTATACGTTTTCATTTTGTCAACACTTTCAGTAAAATTGTTTGAATTAATTATATCTTTCGGTAAATCAGGATAATACATCCTTTTTTTGTGTGACTGAAAATCAAATAACAACTCCAATATAACCTCACAAAAAAGAGGGCTTTCGCCCTCTTTCTCGTCTTATATCCACACTTGATAGCCTAAGGAATCCAATAACGTCTTGGCTCGTTCCATATCTTCTTCCTGACGGAAAGACAGACGCATAATGCCCGGCACATCCACCCGGTTTTCGATAATCTCCAAGTTGCTCAAGTTGATATCATTCGCCCCAAGCTCAGTTGCAATCTTACCGATCATACCCGGTGCATCCTGAACATCAGTATATAGATCAAATAACGGCGAAATCATGCCTTTGCGTCGTTCTGGTAATATACTGCGGAACTCGCGGGCCTGACGGAATGCCTCCTCTATACCTTCACCGTTCTTATGTTCCAGCATATCCGTAAAGGCCGTCATCTGGCTATTCCAGTCCTTAAGCAAGCCCAGCAGTACATCACGGTTGCTAAGCAAGATATCTCTCCACACAATCGCATCACTGGACGCAATCCGGGTAATATCCCGAAAACCGCCTGCAGCCAGCATTTTATACAGTGGATTCGACTCATTATATTCACGTACCTGATTCACCAGCGCAACAGCAATAACATGTGGCAGATGACTAATCGCCCCCACGATGTCATCGTGCAGCAGAGGCTCCACACGCACGATCTGTGCCCGCGTATACGCAAGCAGCTCAGACAACCTGCTGTAGGCTTCCTCAGGTACATGTTCTGAAGGGGTTAAGACATAGTATGCATTCTCAAATAACACGGCTGAGGCCGCATCTACGCCTGCACGCTCCGACCCCGCCATAGGGTGACCACCAATGAAATAAGCGTCAGTCAACCGCACATGCTCGGCACAAGCGGCAATGGAAGCTTTAGTGCTTCCTACGTCCGTGATGATACATCCTTTTTTCAATGGCAGCTTGGAGAGCTTTTCGAAATAGGATTCTAGCAAACCTACGGGAACGCACAAAAAAATAAAGTCGGCATCCTCTACCGCTTCTTCCAGAGAGAGCGTAGCATCATCCACTACACCGCTCGCTATGTACTTGTCCTTCAGTTCATCCAAGTGGGCGTAGCCCATCACGGTTACACCTGGCTTGCCTTTGAAGCAGAGCGACAGTGAACCGCCGATGAGTCCTACACCAATCATTGCAATTTTTAGTTTCATGGGTCCTCACTCTTTCATCGCCAGTATTAAGGGCGTGCTACCGCCTTCTCAGCCAGCGTGTTCTCCAGTGCCGTGACAAATGCACGGTTCTGTTCTGATGTTCCGACGGACACACGAATGTAAGTTGGGTATACGTGGAATCCTGAGCGAACGATAATGCCTTGTTTGAGCAAGGATTGGAACGCATTTGCCGAAGGCATATTCAGGTCAACCATAATGAAATTACCCTGTGAAGGGAAATACGACAATCCGAGACGTGCAAATTCATTTTGCAGGTAATCCCGATCCGTTGCATTCCGCTTCGAGCACTCTTGAACAAAATCCTGATCCAGTAGTGCAGCTTTTGCCGCAACCTGTCCAAAACGGGAGGTGTTAAACGGTTCACGTACACGGTTAATCAAATCAATAATTTCGGGACGTGCAATACCATATCCGATCCGGAGCGAAGCCAAACCGTAAATTTTGGAGAATGTCCGCAGGATGACCAAGTTCGGATACCGTTCGATCAATGGTATACTTTGCGGGTATGCTTCATCGGTTACGAATTCATAATAAGCTTCGTCCAGTATGACCATCACATGAGCAGGCACACGGTCCATAAAGGCTGTAAGTTCCTGCTCGGAGATAATCGTACCTGTCGGATTATTTGGATTACACACCCATACTGCTTTGGTTTTGTCGTTAATTTGCGCGAGCATCGCGCTCAGATCATGCGTGCCATCTTTCAGAGGCACTTCGATGGACACGGCACCCTCAATATCTGCATTGCTTTTATATACAGAAAATGTCTGATCTGCCATGATGGTCTCGTCACCCGGCAAGAAGAAAGCTCTCGTGATCAAAGCAATAATCTCATCGGAACCACAACCAAATATTAAGTTGTTCCGTTCAACGCCAAGATGCTTGGCAAGAACTCCCGTCAGCTCAACCGAGCTACCGTCTGGGTATATGCTTATATTAGTCATTTCTCTCGTAATGGCTTCCAGGGCGGCAGGAGAACTGCCGTACGGGTTTTCGTTGGAGGCCAGCTTGATGACTTGTTCAAGCCCCAGTTCACGTTTCACTTCTTCAATCGGTTTGCCCGGCTGGTACACAGGCAGATTGACAATCTGGGATTTCGGTTTCAACCCGACCGCCTCCTGTTATTGAAATAATGTTAGACACGAATCAGCGTGCACCTTACGTGTCCAAAAGATGTCCTTTCAGGACATCTCTATCCCTTTAATTGTGCCACAAAGTTGCGAATTTGCAACAGTCCCGCTACACGCGTATCCGGATTTTCAAGCAGAGGAATCGCATCTTCCACCTGACGAACAATGGCACTACCTACAACAACGCCATCGCAGATGCGGGAGAAATGTGCTACCTGCTCATGACTAGAGATACCAAAACCCACCGCAACAGGGAGGTCTGTCAGACTTTTCACCGTCTCAATAAAGCTCTCTACGCCATCAAAGAAAGAAGCTCTCTCTCCGGTTACCCCAAGGGATGATACACAATAGATAAAGCCCCTCGCGCCCGTTACAATCCGCTCAATCCGGGCATTAGATGTAGGTGCAACAAGCGGCACCAGATGCACACCAGCACGATTTGCGCGTTCTCGCATCTCTTCCGCTTCCTCAATCGGCAGGTCCGGAATGATCATGCCACTAATATCGTGTTTGACCAATTCATCAAAGAATACATCCAGGCCTGTCTGCAATACCGGATTATAATAGGTGAACAGTACAAACGGCAGTTTCACACCTGCCTTACGAGCTTTTGCAGCGGTTTCCATAACAGTACGAATGGTAATCTGGCTTTTCAGCGCACGTTCGGAAGCGCGCTGAATGACTGGGCCATCTGCAAGCGGATCGGAATAGGGAACACCCAGTTCCAAAATATCCGCTCCAGCCTGTTCAAGCTCCTTGATGATATCAATCGTTGTGTCCACATCCGGGTCTCCCACGGTTAAGAATGGAATAAGTGCCGTACGATTCTGTTCCTTCAATTGCTGGAAGGTCTGGTCCATCAGATTCATCCCAAGTCACCTCCCGTGTATTTCATGATGGATTCAACATCCTTGTCTCCACGTCCCGACAGACAAATGACTACAATATCATTTGCTGTAAGTTCAGGCGCCAGTTTGACAACTTGGGCAACCGCATGTGCAGACTCCAGAGCAGGAATGATTCCCTCCGTCCGACATAGGAGTTGCAGGGCATCCAGTGCTTCCTGATCCGTGATCGGTACATATTTTGCCCGTTCAATATCCTTGAGATAGGAATGCTCTGGACCAACACCCGGATAATCAAGTCCGGCCGAGATGGAATGCGCTGGCTGAACCTGTCCATACTCATCCTGCAACAGGTAACTCATAGATCCCTGGAATACACCATGCGTGCCTTTGGTCATCGTTGCAGCGTGATACTCGGTTTCGACCCCTTTGCCTGCGGCTTCAACACCAACAAGTTTCACATCCTGATCACCGATAAATGGATAGAACATACCGATCGCATTACTTCCTCCACCAACAGCGGCTACAATTACATCCGGCAAACGCCCTTCGATCTCCTGAATCTGACGACGGGTCTCATCACCAATCACACGTTGGAAATTCCGCACCATCATCGGATATGGATGAGGACCAACGACTGATCCGAGCACATAGAATGTATCCTCCACATTGCTGACCCAGTAGCGAAGTGCTTCATTACCAGCATCCTTCAGTGTCCGTGTTCCAGACGTCACCGGAATCACTTCTGCTCCGAGCAGCTTCATCCGAAATACGTTTAACTGCTGACGCTCTGTATCTTCTTCGCCCATAAATACTTTGCATTCCAGTCCAAGCAATGCGGCTACGGTTGCGGTCGCAACGCCATGTTGACCTGCACCCGTCTCGGCAATAACTTTCTTTTTGCCCATCCGTTTGGCAAGCAAACCTTGTCCAATGGCGTTATTAATTTTGTGCGCGCCTGTATGATTGAGATCTTCACGTTTTAGATAAATTTTCGGTCCGCCCAATCGGCGTGACAATTGCTCTGCATGATACAATGGCGTTTCACGTCCAGAATACTCGCTTAGCAGATAGTTCAGTTCCTTGTTAAATTCCTCATCTTCAGAGAAGTGGCTGTATGCCTCCTCCAACTCAATAAGTGCGTTCATTAGTGTCTCAGGTACAAAGCGGCCTCCGAAGTGACCGAAACGCCCGTGTTGATCCGGCAATTGATGTGTCATGCCTGCTTCACCCTTTCTACGAATGCTGTAATTTTGGCAATATCCTTCACACCTTCAGTCTCCACGCCGCTGGATACATCGACGCCGAAAGGTGCATATGTCTGTATTAGTTGTTGTACATTGTCCGGCTGCAAACCTCCTGCAACGAACAGAGCAATTTCGCGACTTTTCGCCCATTCAGCATAGGCAGGGATTCGCTCCCAGGCAAACGTTTTCCCGGAGCCCCCTCCATATAGAGGATCATGGGTATCGAGCAATATCGCATCCACGAATTTATCATAAGTATCAAGAGCCCTTATGGCTGCATCATCAGCTTCCGGTCCCGTTTCATCTTTGGGAAAAGAAAAAACTTTGAACACTGCGACATTCCACCGCTGCTTCACCTGCTGGCAAAATTCCGCAGTCTCCTGTCCATGCAGTTGAATAACATCCAGCTGAGCAATGTCCATAATGTGTTCCAGTTCTTCGAGCGTAGGATTCACAAATACACCCGCAAGCTTCGGCCGATCATAGGTAGACCATTCGAACAACACCGTTCTTAATGCAGCAGCCTGCTCGGGTTCGATTCGGCGGCGTGATTTGGCAAAAACAACACCAATGTAATCCACAGGCAAGTTTATCATCGATTTTAGCACTTCAACGTCCTGAAGTCCACATATTTTTACGGACGCTGGCAGCGGGTTTCTCAGTTCTGACATACTGTCGCCTGTGCCATCGTGTATGGAAGTATTCATCATTTTGGTCCCATCAGATCATATACAGCCGCCTCGACATCATCCTTGCGCATGAGATGCTCACCTACGAGAATACCATGAACACCTGCCTGAATCAGAGGGACTGTTGATTCTGGTCCGTCAATACCACTTTCGCTAATCAAGGTAACGCCGCTTGGAATCAATTCCATCAAATCCAGTGTCGTGTTCAGACTGGTTTCGAATGTTTTCAAATTACGATTGTTGATGCCCACTAGTGTTGCCTGCGGAATCTCCAATACCTGCTCCAGTTCTGTTCGATCATGGACTTCAATCAAGGCATCCAGCCCCAAACTTTTGGCAAATTCCAGATATTGACGAATCTGTTCAGGTGTCAGAATGCTGGCAATCAACAGTATCGCATCCGCACCCAGTAATCTTGCCTCGGCAATCTGTCGTTCATCTATAATAAAATCCTTGCGTAATAGCGGAATGTTCACTGCTTGATGGATAGCCTGCAAGTACTCGTTGCTGCCTTGAAAATACGACACATCTGTTAATACGGAGATGCAGTCTGCACCCGCTCGCTCATAAGCAGCAGCAATCTCTACCGGATGAAAATCCGGACGAATTAACCCTTTGGATGGCGAAGCCTTCTTCACTTCAGCAATAAGGCCGAGTTTGCGATTGCGTCCGCTCGATAGTGCTTGTTCAAACCCCCGAGTTGCGGGTAGTTGTTCGATTTTTTGGATAGCTTCATCCATGCGAAATGTCTGTGCAAGAACTTCAACTTCTTTATGTTTGGTTGCAACGATTCGATCAAGATACATGACTATACGCCTCCGTTGTATGAATTAACTGTTCAAGCTTCCCGGCAGCTTTGCCCGAATCTACCGCTTCTGCGGCAAGTGTCACCCCTTCAGCAATGCTATCTGCAAGACCGGATACATAGATGCACGCTCCGGCGTTCAACAGAACGACATCGCGGTAGGCACTCTGCTCACCCTGGAAGATCCTCTTAATAATTTCGGCATTCTGTGCCGCATCTCCTCCAAGTACCGCTTCAAGCGGGTGCAGAGACAAACCCATATCACGTGGATCAATATCATAGGTGTGCACTTCACCATTGCGAAGTTCAGACACCTGAGTTGGTGCCGAGATACTGATTTCATCCAGACCATCATGGCTGGCCACAACCAACGCTCTTTTGAGACCAAGACGATTCAGTACTTCAGCAATCATCGGCGTCCGGGAACGATCATACAGGCCAAGCAATTGGCGATCTGCTCCCGCAGGATTCGTTAACGGTCCGAGCATATTGAAAATGGTACGAACCCCCAGCTCTTTTCTTGGTCCTGCCGCATGTCGCATGGAAGGGTGATATACTTGGGCAAAACAGAAGCAGATTCCGATATCATCCAGACATTGTCTGGCCTGCTCACCGTTCAGATGGATATTTACACCCAGTGCCTCTAATACATCTGCACTACCCGCTTTGCCTGAAGCTGAACGGTTGCCATGTTTGGCGACCCGAACCGAGACGGCCGAAGCAATGATGGCGGATGCTGTGGAAATGTTGAATTTGTGAATACCCGATCCACCTGTTCCACAAGTGTCCAGCAAGCCGCTGCCATCCGTTAGAATTCGTCCGCCCTGACCACGCATGGCTTCAGCAAAACCGGTGATCTCATCTACCGTTTCACCCTTCATCCGTAGCGCCATCAGCAAACCTCCGATTTGAGCCGGCGTTGCCTCACCTCTCATGATCGAGTACATCAAATCTCTTGCTTCGGCTTGCTCCAGATGGCTGCCCTCTAGAATCTTCGCCAGGCCATTTTTCATGCCTTCCTCACGAGTAATCTCAGCAATAGGGGTTACAGGGTTCTCATTCATTATTGGGTTTATGTTCATCTCCGGTCTCTCCTCTCTCAGTTCTTAGCGGCCGCTGGTGTGACAAAGTAGTCTGCATTCGCCAGTCTCAACGTGCTGTCCTTTTCTTTGGCAGGAAACATTGCTTCTGCTGTTCGAATCGCCTTGAGCAATGCTTTAGCTTTGTTAACCGTTTCCTCATATTCATTCTCAGGCACAGAATCCCATACGATTCCCGCTCCGGCCTGTACATACGCTTTTCCTTTTTTAAAAATAATCGTACGAATCGTAATACAGGAGTCCATGTTACCCGAGAAACCAAGGTATCCGATTGCTCCTGCATAAGCTCCACGTGCCTCTTTCTCCAGTTCCGCGATAATCTCCATTGCACGCAGTTTCGGTGCTCCGGATACAGTACCCGCTGGCAAGCAAGAGAGGAATGCATCGAAGAAATCCTTATCTTCTCTAAGCTCGCCCGTAACGTTGGATACCATGTGCATAACGTGAGAATACCGTTCAATCTCCATGAACATGTCACACTTCACACTGCCGAAACTGGATACCCGGCCCAGATCGTTACGCCCCAGATCAACCAGCATCAGATGCTCCGCGCGTTCCTTCTCATCCTGGAGCAGATCAGCAGCGAGTGCACGATCTTCCGCTTCTGTTGCCCCTCTTGGACGTGTACCTGCAATCGGTCGTGTCTCCACACGATTCCCGTCCACCTTGACCAGCGCTTCTGGCGAAGTACCCACGATAATCTCATCATCCATTTTGAGGTAGTACATATAAGGTGATGGATTCAGGGTCCGAAGCACACGATACACGTGAAGCGGAGAAACTTCCGTATCAATGTGGAAACGCTGGGATAATACCACTTGAAAAATATCACCTGCGCGAATGTAATCTTTGGCTTGCTCCACATTACCGATAAACTGCTCTTTCGTGAGGTTGGAGCGAATATCCCCCAGTTCCACGTCTCCCGGAATGGAACGCGGATTCAGGTTCTCTCCTGGTCCTTGCTGCTGCAAACGTTCTGCCGCCTGCTCCAGCTTCTCCGAAGTCACTGCATACGCTTGGCGTATCTCATCATCCGTTGCACCGTCCTTGACGTGTACATTACCAACGAGCAACATCTGCTGCTTCACATGGTCAAAGACGATAATCTGGTCACAGAACATAAAGCGAATGTCATCCATATTCAGGTCATCCAGCGCGTGGGCTGGAAGCTTCTCATAATAGGACAGCAGGTCATATCCGAAGAAACCAATTGCCCCACCTGTGAATGGTGGCAGTTCATCATCTTTTGGACTGCGGTACTTACGCAGCAGTGCTTTCAGTTCTTCGATCGGTTTGCCTGGCAATTCACGGGTTTTCCCTGCTTCTTCTACAACAATCCGGCCTTTCTTGGCCGAAATCATCAGGAACGGATCTGTACCGATGAACGAGTATCTCGCCCATTGGATACCGCCCTCTACACTTTCCAACAGGAATGCCCGGTCGTTGTCAGCATAACGGCGGAATATTCGAATCGGAGTCTCCATATCTGCCAGAATCCGTTTGACTACCGGAATCAGATTATACTCATTCGACATTTTCAGTACTTGATTAACGTTTGGCGTTATCATCAGATCACGTCCTTTCAGATTTAGGTAGAAGAAAAGGTTATATGTACAAAAAAACCTCTACCATCAGGTAGAGGTTTGGTTATAAGCTGTATTTAACAGGGTGATGCTTCATAAATAACAAGTCCCTATACTTCGCTGTCGGATTATTCACAGGTCGCTGAATTGATGCATCTCACATCATCCAAATCGGGAAAATAAATTAGTTATAACACTTCAACTACTCATTCCAATATTACGTAAAATATAGGAGAGTGCATTGATTGTGTTTGTACCAAAATATATCAAAACAAAAGATGTCCTATGACACGTTTGTTTTCCCTATTCCTGTTACCTATTCCGTAGCACGACGTACCGTGAATCAGTTGACCGGTTTCTGTTGCCCCGGTTACCACCCACTGGACTCTGCTATATACTCCACTAGCTCAGCTGCTCTCAGCTCAATCTCAACTCTACTCAACTGGTTCTCACTATACATCATTATGATCGGTTTGACAACCCACTACTTAAGAGCCGGAAGGTGCTGCCAAATCGGGACGTAATGCCTGTGCACCGTTCAGATACACATGGTTGATTTCATTCTGAGCTTTGTTTGTATTCACATGCACCATGAAACGAATGCACTGCGCCAAGGCACCTTTAACAGGAACCTCCAGTGCACACATTAGTGGTACGAGTTCCCAACCATCCAGTTGACGAATAGCTTTTGCCGGGAAAGCAGCATCCAGATCCCCAGTTAACGTAATCCACACACTGCAGATATCTTCCGGTTGGATCTCATTGCGATCCACGATCTCCTGCAACAATACAGCCGTTTCCTTCAAAATCTGTTCTTCGTTGTTCTGCGTGACTGTTGTAGCCCCGCGAATTCCCCGTGTGACCATTGCTGTTATTCTCCCTTCCTGAGCATTTCAATGACGTCCCGAACTTCCGACACAGGTACGTCCTTCACAATTCTTGCAGCTCCAATCCGATCAGGAATGATAAACACCATATGACCTTCACGGAACTTTTTGTCATGCATCATCGCTTCCATTAATGCATCCGTGTCGAGATGCGCAGGCATCGTTGTTGGAAGGCGAAGTGAACGCAACATGCGGACCGTATCTTCATAGAGCCCTGCTGGCGCACCAAGCTTCTCACCAAGCAATGCTGATCCAGCCATACCGATCGAGATCGCTTCTCCGTGCAGGAATTCTCCATAACCGGCAATCGCTTCAATGGCATGACCAATCGTATGTCCCAGGTTCAACAACGCACGTTCTCCATTTTCACGTTCGTCTCTGGATACAATCTCTGCCTTAATGCCACATCCACGTTCCAAGCCGTATCCAAGTGCTTCCGGATTAAGCGCAAGCAGTTCTTCCGCATGTTCCTCACACCAATGTGCAAAAGCCTCATCACGGATCAGCCCGTGCTTCAGCATCTCTGACAACCCTGCCGATACATCTCGTGGCGGCAAGGATTGAAGTGTGTCCACATCATAGAGCACTAGCTCGGGCTGGTGGAATGCACCAATCATATTTTTGGCCAGCGGATGATTGACAGCCACCTTGCCGCCTACACTGCTGTCATGCGCCAAAATCGTTGTAGGTACTTGAACAAACTTGATTCCACGCATATATGTAGCGGCAACAAAACCAGCCAGATCACCTACGACACCACCACCTAAGGCCAGAATCGCAGAACTCCGATCCAGTTTGCCTTCGATCGCAACGGTCATCATATCCTGGTACACCGAAAGGGATTTCGACGTTTCACCAGAGGGTACAACCGCCGATACGACTGTATAACCAGCCGTACGCAGCGTTTGCTCCAAACCTGACAAGTATTTGGGAGCCACATTTTCATCTGTAATGATGAGCAACGGACTTTTTTTGGTCAACCCATATTGCTCAAAATATTGAGGGGCTTGTGCCAATAGACCGCTGCCAATCAGAATCGGATATGAGCGTTCCTCCAACTGTACCGTCAGCTGACGCATATTAGTAATTCTCCAGTTGAGCATTATAACTAGCAACATTAGCACGGATCTCTTCCATGGAATCCCCGCCGAATTTCTCCAGGAATGCTTTGGCAATTTCCCACGCTACAACATGCTCCATAACCACACTCGCTGCTGGTACAGCACAAGCGTCCGAGCGCTCAACCTGAGCCGTAAATGCTTCTTTTGTATCAATATCGACACTTTGCAGTGGCTTATACAACGTTGGGATCGGCTTCATCACACCACGTACAACGACTGGCATACCGTTTGTCATACCACCTTCGAATCCACCCAGACGGTTGGTTGCCCGGTGGTAGCCGCGCTCATCCGTATGCATGATTTCATCATGCACCTGTGATCCTCGAATGACTCCGGCTTCGAATCCGATACCAATCTCTACACCTTTGAATGCATTAATGGACATTACGCCTTGAGCGATTCGTGCATCCAGTTTGCGATCGTATTGAACATAACTACCCAGACCAATAGGTACACCTTCAACGATACATTCCACTATTCCTCCGATGGAATCGCCTTCTTGTTTAATCTGGTCGATGTAGGCTTCCATCTTCTTCTCTGTCTCAGCATCCGTAACACGTACAGAGGAAGCTTCTGTCACTGCGATCAGTTCATCAATCGGAAGGTCCTGATATGGAGCTTCGATCTCTCCAATGCGAAGTACACGTCCAGCTACCTTGATTCCGAATTCAGCCAGGAATTGACGAGCAATGGCACCACATGCCACACGTACCGTTGTCTCACGTGCACTGGAGCGCTCCAGTACGTTACGCAAGTCTTTAAGATTATACTTGAGTCCACCGTTCAGATCAGCGTGTCCGGGACGTGGACGATGAACGCGACGTTTCTCTTCGTCACTGCCTTCAATCGGCTCAATATTCATAATATTCTGCCAATGTTTCCAGTCGTTATTTTGAACAACCAGCGCTACCGGAGCACCTGTTGTATATCCGTGACGGATACCACCAACGAAATTCGCCTGATCCTTCTCAATCTGCATCCGGCGTCCACGGCCATATCCCTTTTGGCGGCGGTGAAGCTGGAAATTCAGTTCTTCAAAATCAATCGTCAAATTACTTGGCAATCCTTCAATAATAGCGGTCAATTGGGGTCCGTGCGTCTCCCCTGCGGTTAAATAGCGTAAACTCATAATACGTTCCCCCTTTAAACTGTTAAACTTCACATTGCTAAAATCCCATAATTTCTTTGCTTATTATAGTATAGCTGACCGGCTTTGACAAGAAAGTCGGCTCTTTCTTGTACTTGGTATACAAATAACCGCCTGAACACATGTACATGTGCTTCAGACGGCTGAACAACCATTATCATTATTTTTTCCGATAGAAGAATGTCTCTGCTGTCTCCAGACCATATTGTCCCGGGGAGAAGATCTGCTCCGTACTGCCCACAAACAAAATACCGCCTGGACGCAAACTTGCTGCAAATTTGTGATACAACAGGTTTTTGGCTTCCTCGGTAAAATAGATCATGACATTTCGGCACACAATCAGATCGTACCCATCGTCAAAACGGTCCACCAGCAAATTTTGTTTCATGAACTTGATCGAATTTTTGAGTTGCTCATCAATACGGTATACCAAGCCATCCTGCTTGAAGTAACGGTTCGCCGTTTCCTTTGGCACATCCTTAAGCGAGCGTTCCATATAACGCCCTTCCTTGGCTTTGGCCAATGCACCTTCATCCAGATCACTTGCCGTAATGGAGCTGTCCTTCAAAATGCCCATCGTGTCCAAAATCATGGCAAGTGTATAAGGTTCTTCACCTGTTGAACAGGCCGCACTCCAAACTTTAGCACGACGCTTGGACCCCAGCAGCTCAGGCAGGATCTCGTCCCGCAGCACTTCCCAACGATTGGGATTACGCCAGAATTCCGACACGTTAATCGTCATACGATCAAGGAATTCGTAAAACAATGATTTATCTTTCTGCATAGCTTCAAAAAAGTTAGAAAATGTATGAAACCCGTTTTTGTTGCGAAGTGTGGTCAGCCTTCTTTTCATCTGGCCTTCCTTGTATTGAGCAAGATCAATGCCTGTGCTCTCTTTGATTTTACGAATGAATCCGGTGTAATCCGGGTCTAGTAGTTGTTCTTGCTCCAGCATCGTGTATCACCCTTTTGGCTAATAATTACAACCAGGCTGCGATGCTCTTGTCGTATACCACCAGTTCATCTGAAGCAAAGAAATTTGCTGCTTCACGGGAAGCACTTTCCGGTGAATCTGCCCCATGAATCAGATTATGTGGTGTGTGGCTGGCGAAGTCTCCGCGAATGGTACCCGGAGCTGCTTCCTTCACATTGGTTTTTCCGATGACGATGCGCGCAAGCGCCACAATATCGTCGCCTTCCCACACCATGGCAAATACAGGCCCAGATGTGATAAAACGAACCAGATCATCGAAAAATGGTTTACCCTCATGTTCAGCATAATGGCGTTTTGCCTGATCCTCAGACATCTGCACCAATTTGCCTGCCACCAACTTAAATCCTTTGTCTTCCAGACGGCTAATAATTCGACCGATCAATCCACGCTGCACACCATCCGGCTTCACCATCAAAAATGTACGATCCATCAGCTCACTCCTCACTCACGGTTCAAAGTTAATCACTATGTAAACGCAATCCCTCTGATTGTAACATACATGTCCAAATCCTCCCAATGAGGAATCTCACAGTTCTGTTCAACTTTGGGTATGAGTAATCTGAGAGTCGAAGGTCATACATTGTTTAATGCGTACGTTTAACCACAAAATGAGCGATATCACGCAGGTTTTTGGTCGTCTTGATGTTAGGTAGCTGATCGAGAGCATCGAGCGCTTTCTTCATATATCGGTCAGCAAGGGCTTCTGCTTTAGCAATTCCTTGACTTTGTCGAATCATTCCAATTGCATCCGATGCACTTGCCCGTCCTTCTTCATGCTGGACACGGGAAATCTCCTTAAGCAAAGGTTCCCGCAGATCGGATTCTTCCAGGGCATAAAGTACAGGAAGAGTAATATTTCCTTGCTTCATGTCACTGCCAGGTGGCTTCCCAAGTTGTTTCTCGGTACCTACCAGATCAAGTACATCATCTTGAATCTGGAAGGCCATCCCCACATTGTATCCGTACGTATACAGCAGGGAAGATACATGCTCAGGCGCACGTGTAGCCAATGCCCCTAACTGACAGCTAACTGCAATCAGAAGTGCTGTTTTGCGGCGAATCCGCAGCAGATAGTTACGAACACTTTGTCCCGTATTGAAAAAGTCGCGAATTTGCTCCATCTCACCAATGGACATTTGTACCATAGCTTTGGCAAGAATACGATGAATCGCTGGATCGGATAATCCGGCAGTCATTTCAAGTGCCTTACCGTAGATATAGTCTCCAGTGTACATGGCAATCCGGTTATCCCATTTTGACTTCACCGTGGGTTTGCCTCGGCGTGTCTCCGCATTATCAATGACATCATCATGAACGAGGGATGCCGAATGGATGAGTTCCAGCGGAACCGCAACCAGCTTCAGACGTTCAATGTCGTATGTACCAAATTTCCCACCAAGTAACACAAAAACGGGCCGCAACCGTTTTCCTCCTGCTTTGAGCAAATGAAGTGACGTTTCACTCAGCAGCTTCTGTTCTCCTCGAACACTGCGATACAACTCTTTCTCAATGTAATCCATGTCCTTTTTTAACAACCCGAAAATATCCAATAGTTTCATTCGTTCACCCGTATCAGCGTATTGTCAGTCCATAAATTCATGCTTACCTTCCCCTCCAGCAAGTCGGGCCTGCAGGCATTACGAGAAACCCGGCTTACCGTTCTTGCTTGTGTTGTTCTATAAGGTAATCTAACGTGTTTTTCTTCTCCGAATGTCATAGCCAACACCCGAAAATTAAACTCTGCGACTTGTTCTGAAACAAAATACAGAAGTTGCCGGAGCATGGGTCAAGACTGTGGTTCATGAAGACTCACCATCAGTGCTCACCAATACCCCGGGATTCGGGGGACAAATAAACCGAGCAACACTTTGGCAAAAAACAGCCTTGTATCGAACTCAGTCGTTATCCCCGTTCATCCGGTTCTCCCCATCTTGTAAACAGTTGATGTGGGATGCGCAAGCTATCCAGCACTTTACCCACTAAAAACAGAATCAACTCATCCATAGTCTGAGGTTTGTAATAAAAAGCAGGCATAGCCGGTATCATTCGTACACCAAGACGAGAAAGCTTCAGCATGTTCTCCAGATGGATTGCATGAAGAGGCGTCTCACGTGGTACGAGAATCAATGTTCTTCCCTCTTTCATCATAACATCCGCTGCGCGAGACATCAGATTATCCGACGATCCCTGCGCGATGGACGAAAGAGTTCCCATCGAACATGGCATGATAATCATGCCGTCGGCCAGATAAGAACCACTTGCAATGGAGGCCCCTATATCACTCACAGGATGATAGATCAGAGAACCGGCACGGTTGCCGAATTTTTCTTCCAGCACCGCGTCCCGATTCGTCACATCCCAGTCCAATTCTTCTTTCAGTACACGCCACCCTGCATTGGATATGACCAGATGAACGTTATATTCCAAATCAAGCAGCGTTTCAATTAATCGAATGCCATATATGCTGCCACTCGCTCCGGTAATTCCGACAACCAGTCGTTTATTGTCCGGCTGCTGCACCATTTATTTCACCGCCAGATCAATCAGAGTGAACGTAAACACAATTAAACTAAGCAAACTGTTCATGGTAAAAAATGCCGTTTGAACACGGCTCATATCATTAGGCGATACAATATAGTGTTGATAGAACAGAATTCCATACGTCACCAACATGCCTGCGCCATACCACCAGCTCAGATCTGTCATCAACAATAACGCAAGAAAACCAATTGCAGTAATCACATGGAAGAACTTAGCGATCTGCAAGGATTTAACCAGGCCAAAACGGGAAGGTATGGAGTGAAGACCCTCTCCCTGATCAAATTCCAGATCCTGACATGCATAGATAATATCAAAGCCCGCTGTCCAGAACACAATCGTAACGTACAGCACAATCGCTGTCCAATCCATCGTTCCTGTTACTGCTACCCAGCCACCAAGTGGTGCCAAACCAATCGTCATTCCGAGAACAATGTGGCATAACCATGTGAATCGTTTGGTGTACGAATACAGTACCAACATAAACACAGCTATAGGCAACAGCTGCATCGATAATACATTAAGATTGGATGAGGCCCAGAATAACAATATAAATGAGATAATGACAAATATAACAACTTCCCCATTTTTCAACAGTCCTGCCGGGATGGCTCTCATCGCGGTACGCGGGTTTTTGCCATCAATCGCTTGGTCAATAATTCGGTTCAAACCAAAAGCCGCACTACGTGCACCGATCATCGCAAGCAATACCCACATGATCTGCATCCAGCTTGGGAAGGTATCATTCACTACCATGGAGCCGAGGATCGCCCCCATAAATGCAAAAGGTAAAGCAAAAAGCGTGTGTTCAATCTTGATCATTTCTAAAAAGATGCGAATTTTCCTAAACATGCTGATTCTCCTTGGTTCCAATATGCAGTGCCGCGATACCTCCGGTCAGAGGGTAGGCCTGCACTTGTTGTAATCCAGTTTCTGCAAAAATGTCTGCCAGTTCCTGCCTTCCCGGGAAAATGGCCAGTGAGTCCGGCAGCCATTTGTACTGCTCAAAACTTTTAGCAAACACTTTGGCAAGATTCGGTAAAACCTTCTCAAAATAAAAATAATAAATGCCTTTGAACGGCTGCCATGTTGGCTTGGACAATTCCAGGCACACAACCATACCACCCGGTTTGACCACACGTTTCATTTCAGACAACACTTGTCTGAGATCAGGTACATTACGCAACCCAAACCCGATCGTCACATAATCAAACGAATTGTCTTCAAAAGGAAGTGACATGGCATTTCCCTGTGTCAGGGTAATCTGTTTTTGACGTTGCACCGCATTGATCTTTGTCTGGCCGACCTCCAGCATGTTGCTACTGAAATCAAGTCCGTGCATGTGCCCCGTTTCACTTGCCTCTGCCATAGCAAGCGTCCAGTCACATGTGCCGCAGCACAAATCAAGACCGGTATCGCCTTTGGACATATTCATCTTTTTCATGGTGAATTTACGCCAAGCCTTATGCCTGCGGAAACTTAAAATATCATTCATGACATCATATTTTCCGGCTATACTCTGAAAAACCGAATGGACATATTCTTCTTTCGGTTTGGTCTCTCCGCTCCCCATTCGTCTGTCTCCCCCTCAATCTTCCCTTACTGCCGCATGTGAAGGCTGCAAATATGCCAAGTAAGGCTCTAGAATTGCATGTATCTCATGCAAGCCCATCCGCCCTTCCTCATCTTGCAACAACAGTTGAATGCGGTGTGTACACTCGCGAAGCTTGTCCAGCAAAACCTCGCCAACCCTATGCTTCAGCACCATAGCGTTCCATGCACGTGCATCCAATTCAGATTGACGCAACACATTGCGCTCATCGTCATTACCATGCTCGTATATGTGCCAGTATGCATAGCTGTGAAGATATTGTTGTTGGTCATTCATCCGCTTCAGTTCTTCCACGATCGTTTCGCAGGAGCTGAATTCGGTCAACAGGCTGTTCCATAATGACTCTTCCTTATGTTGAATCATGCCTGTAAATGAAAGAAACAGCTGCATTCTCAGCTGTACCGTTTCACGCAAGTATTCGTCAGCCGAAACGAGAAGCTTCTTCATCCGTTCATACAGCGTCATCTTGCGTGCGTTCACTCCGGATACAGCACCACTGAGTTTGCCAATCATTTCAATTCTGCCCGCTTGGGCAAGCAATTGATAAAAACGGCTACTTAAATAATCCCCGGCGAGTACATTCAACTGACGTGAACGCATCTCCTGCTCTTTCCGCTCACCGGAAATGGTATCGATTCGATCATGCGTATCCATGGCCAACTGAACGAGCGAAGTTGCAAGAGCATATAACTCTTGATGCACCTTTTCGTCTGTGCGGCCCACAAATACCTGCAACAGACGTGCTCGGCTATCCGGAAATGATGGGATTTCCGTATGTTGTCGAATCATGTCGTAATCTGTATATTTCTTTGCTAGTTGGGGTACGCGATATGAATTCATTCTCAGCCTCCGAGCCTTAACATTGTTAAACCTTTTCTGCACTACAATCTTATATATTATAGCATATGTTGAACGGGCACGCACTGAATCCTGCTATTCTATTACCCCTGACTTGTCATTTCGAATTGCTTCTTCCACAGTTCGGTCTCCATCAAATGAAACCAGTCCTTCAATTCATCTGAAAAGGCCGCACTTTTCCAGTTCCGTAATGTTTCAATCGCATACAGAGGCCACTCTCCACGCCGAATATCAGCAGCAAGTAACAGATGTCGTTTATGCATCCATTCATCTTCTGCCATCACACGCAGCAGCACCTGATCCACGTTATCCAGACTCCGAAAGCCAAGATCCGCCACAGCTGCCATGTTCTCATAGATTTCAGTGTAACTTGTACCCGTGCCTTTAACTTTGAGGTCCAGTGTCAAAATGGACTGTTTCCATTCCACTCTTGCAATGGGCGTTGATAGTTGCATGGAGCTTAGCACATCAACCAGATTGTCATTCGTTAGCTGAACTGGATGATGTGATGCAGAGGCAGGCTGTACGTTGTCCCCGCCCCATGTACGCATATGTAAGGTTTGTATCGCAACAAGCAGAAAGACCGCCGCAACCGTTGCCAGCATTGAAGCAGTAACAATCATCCGCGGTTTCATATACGCCTCCCTGCCTTTACCTGTTAGTGTAGTCTGTCCGGTAAAGGCTCATACCTCATTGTACAATGAAAAAAAGCAGGCTATGCCTGCAATCTTCATTTGAATGTATTCAATCTGTCCATTACTCCGATTCAATCTGTCCATGCTTGGTAATCAGCGTGGCTTTGCCCCGGATTTTAATAGCTGAAGTATGGGTGGTAAATTGGGCAAACATCACTTCACCCTTGTCCAATTTCTCGGTGTGGTGAAAACGTGTATCCTGACCTCGGGTTAATCCGATCACCTGGACACCATTTTCCTCTGCCTTAATTACAATATAATCATTGCCGGTTGGATGATCCATCACGCATGTCCCCTTCTTTAGTTCGATAGCGTTAATGATGATTAAGATTGTTTCATTTGTCAACCTGCGCCTTATACGAATGAACCGCAAGAATCATCGTTAAAGGGCAAAAGAAAAGGCCGTGAACAAGTCACGGTCTTTTTGTCGACATATGGAATATGTAGAAATCTTATTTAATTCCGTCTTTGAGCGCTTTACCTGGTTTGAATGCAGGAATTTTGCTCGCAGGAATTTCGATTTCTTCACCTGTTTGCGGGTTGCGTCCTTTACGTGCAGAGCGCTCGCGAACTTCGAAGTTCCCAAAACCAACCAATTGTACTTTATCTCCGCTTTGAAGAGCCTCAGAGATTGCTTCGAATACGGCATCAACCGCTTTCGTTACATCTTTCTTGGACAATTCAGTCGCTTCAGATACGTGTGTAATCAAGTCTGATTTGTTCATTTGTTTTTCACCTCCTGTATCAATGTCCTGAATGTTATACTGTGTTTCCGTTTTATAGCGAAATATACGTTCATACGCAAAAAATCTACGTACATCTTGAGCGCTGAACACAAATCTCCGCCTGCGGTCAACAGTCATTTTCGGCAGAATGTCGTCTGAAACCACGGGCATTTCAGACGCCGAACAAATTTCATACTAATACAGACAGCCCACAATTTCAAGTCCGGTTGCGGTTTAAGACGTAAAATGTAACCGCCAGGGCAAGCACGAGAACCCCACCTTTTACAATATCATGTGTGAAATACTGTACGTTCATCATTGTTAAACCGTTCACAAGTACACCAATCAGAACCGAACCAATGAAGGTTCCGATGACATTTGGTTTACCCGCACCAAACACAGAGAAACCGACAAATACTGCAGCTACGGATTCCATTAACAACGGTGATCCCGCATCAATTTGCCCAGATCCTACTTTGGAGGCATAGATGATACCCCCGATTGCTGCAAACACTCCAGCGGCTACATAGGCGAGTGTACGCACCTTTTTCACCTTGATTCCAGACAACCGTGCAGCTTCCTCATTACCACCTGTAATGTACATCTGGCGCCCATATTTCGTATACGTCAAAAAGATATGCACACCTATTACCGCAATAAGTAGCATGATAACCGATATCGGCATACCAAGCCATTTACCCTGCCCTATTAGCAGGAATGTCGGGTCCATCTCTCCCGCAGCTTTGCTCCCATCAGGGAACTGCATGTGATTGTAAATGGTATATCCCTGTGCATACGTTTTGTGAATACCTCCGATAATGTACATCGTGGCAAGGGTGGCGAGCAAATCCGGAATACGCAATTTTACAATGAGCAAAGCGTTAAGTAAACCAATAACAGCGCCAATGATTAGTGGCACAATAATTACAATTGCCAGTGGTTGTTGATACCAAATCATTAACGAAGCAGTAACAACGGTAGTTAATGAGACAGTCGCCCCAACCGAGAGATCGAATCCATCAACAATGAGAGATAACGTAACACCGATCGCTACAAAAGTAACGATAGAGATCGAGCCCAAAATATCGGTCAAGTTACTGTACGTAAAGAAATAAGGCAATTTAATGCCGAAAAATGCGATAACACCTATTATGACTATAATCGCCCCGTAACGGAACGCAAAATCCAGTGATTTATCCTTCATGATTGCACCTCTTGTCCACCGCTTGCATAGTATAGCAGCTGTTCTTGGTTAGTCTCGCCTCGTTTGAACTCTTTTACGATAACACCTTCGCACATGACAGCGATTCGGTCACCAATTCCCATGCCTTCATCCAGTTCACAGGTGAAATAGATTACACCCTTGCCCGCCAAAGCCAGTTCATTAATGATGCGGAAAATGTCACTTTTTGCCCCAATATCTACGCCTTTGGTTGGCTCATCAAATATAAATACATCCGCATCCGCATTAAGCCATTTACCAATGGCTACCTTTTGTTGGTTACCACCGCTTAGATATTTCACTTCCTGTTTCACGGACGATGTTTTAATTCCAAGCTGTTTCACCAATGACTCTGCGTTTAGACGTTCCCTCTTACGGCTTACGAAACCTAATGTACTAAGACGACTTAGCAAAGGTAGACTTAAATTTCGTTCCACGTTCTCCTGAATCAGGATTCCTTGTTTACGCCGCTCCTCCGGTACAGAAACAATCCCCAGAGCCGCCGCATCCGCAGGCTGAGATAGGCGGAGATTACGGTTGTTAAGCCGGATCTCGCCTCCCTCCAGCCGATCTGCACCAATCAGCAAACGAGAGCTTTCCGTTTTACCCGCGCCTACCAGACCCACCACAGCGAGGACTTCACCTCGGCTTACAGAGAGGTTAACACCTTTAACCTTCACTCCACGACGAAGCCCACGCGCCTCCAAAAGCAGTTCCCCCACGGGCGCTTCCGTCTTTGGAAATTCTTCTTCAAATGGTTTGCCTAACATCTGAGTAACCAAATCATTGATCGTCAGTCCCTTTGCTTCACCAGTAAATACATGTTGTCCATCTCTCATAACCGTAACGCGATCACAGTGACCCGTCACTTCCGCAAGACGATGGGTAATGAAAATGCAGGCTACGCCCCGCTCCTTCAGCAGATGTACAATACGGAAAAATGCATCCGTTTCTTCCTGACTCAGCGGTGCAGTAGGCTCGTCAAAAATGATGACCTTGGCATCCTGAATCAAAATCCGTGCCAGCAAAATCATCTGTTTTTCTGCAAGTGTCAGATCGGCCACTTTTTGGTGAACGGATATGTCCGCCCCTAATTGCTTCAATGCCTCAACCGCGCGCTGTTGCAGCTTCCGTGGACTTTTCCACCAACCTCCAGCAGATGAAGCCAACTGATCCAACATAATGTTCTCCGCAGCCGTCAGCTGTGGCACCAGTGCCGCATCCACTTCCTGATAGACACAGTGAATCCCACTTGCCTTCGCGTCTCCCGGAGAACTCAAATGAAGCGCTTGTCCACTTAACTGAATCGTTCCCTGATCCAATGGATAGGCACCGGACAAAATTTTCATTAACGTGCTTTTACCGGCACCATTGGCACCCAGCAGCGCATGAATCTCCCCACCTTTTACAGAGAAATCCACATCCTTCAGTGCAGGAATACCTGAAAACTGCTTGTGGATATGTTCCATTTGAAGCAGAATCGGTGCAGTGCTCATGATGTTAACCTCCAATCGTTCCCATACGGGAGTATCCCATTTCTCATCCAGACTTGCACATCATCTTCATTATGGTGGAAAAAGCGCGCCTTGCGGCGCGCTTCCCTTACGCTGCTTATTTAGCAGTAATTCCGTATTCACTCATCCAGTCCTTGATTCCTTGTGTGCTGCCACCCCAACCTTCAACGAACTCAGACAGCTCCGAAGTGGAGATTTGTTTATCCGGCAGAGCTTCGCGTTGAACATAGACCGGGTTAAGAACAACTGCATCTTCCGTCTCGTCCCCGTTCAATTTCTGATAAGCATAACGTACCTGGACGCGACCAATATCTGTTGGATCCACAGCCGCAGAAGCAACCCAAGGATTTTTCGGGTCCTGAATCATTTGCAGATCCTCGTCACTCATATCGATACCATACACTTTGATCTCATCACGTCCAGCTTGTTGAATCGCACGTGCTGCACCTTTGGCGAACTCATCCCATGCAGTCCATACAGCTGTAATCTCACCTTTAGGATATTGCTTGAGAATAGCTTCCATTTTGGCTTGTGTATCCAGCGCCGGATTCTGTGCAGAACCAAATGTAGCTATTTCCTTGATGTCCGGATTTGCTTTCATGAATTCACCGTATGCAATCTGACGGCGTTCCATCGGTGCGAAACCAGCTACCCATACTTTGACAATATTACCTTGTCCATTGATATCTTTTTTCATTTGCTCCAGCGTCAGTTCAGCCATCTTCTGGTCATCCTGCGACAGGACTGTGGCTCCTGGAACACTGATAGCTGCGTCAAACACGACCACTGGAATATTCTGTTCTACTGCCTTCTTCACGCCTGGCTCTAATAGGGAATCCCCATGATCCGTGAGAATGGCATCAAATTTCTGGTTAATAGCGCTATCAAGCAAGGATACCATTTTTGCTTTGTCATTATCGGCAACAAACGTTGTCAGTTCTCCACCGAATTTTTCGATTTCTTCTTTTACACCCTGTACATATTGCTGCGAGAAAGTACCTGTATTAAACTCCATAATAAGTGCGATCCGTTTGCCGCTTAGAGGGCCTGTAACTGCTTCCGTTTTTGGTGTATCATCTGATGCGCCCGAAGCCGGAGTGGCTGCCGGTTCTTTTTTGATTCCGCAAGCGGACAGCGCCAATGTAAATACTAATAACACACTCAACCATACCCATTTAGTCTCTTTTCTTTTCATCTCTGTATCCCCCTGTCCACTCTCTGTGATCTCGATCACAATAGTTGAATATTAATATAACGGCTAATCCCTAGTATGTAAATGGGTTTTAGCAATTTAAAGCTAAAACTCGCTAAGTTTTTTCGAAAGAACTATTCTTCCTATCCATTTCATCCAAAATAAAGAAATCATATAAAAAAGACCGCGAGGGGATGCCCCCTTACGGTCTTTTGATGTTTTACAGAATGATAGCGATCAAGCCGCCCGAACCTTCGTTAATGATTCTTCCCAGCGTCTCTTGCAATTTGTATCTTGCATTATCCGGCATCATGGCAATCTTGCCCTGGATACCTTCTCGCACGATGGAGTGCAGTGAACGACCAAACATGTCTGAATCCCATACCTTGATCGGATCGTTCTCGAAGTCCTGCATCAGGTATCTCACCAGTTCCTCACTTTGTTTCTCCGTACCGATAATTGGTGCGAATTCAGATTCTACATCAACCCGGATCATGTGAATGGACGGTGCCGTTGCTTTCAGACGTACGCCAAATTTGGTGCCCTGACGAATGAGCTCAGGTTCATCCAGAGCCATCTCGGCGAGAGATGGAGCAGCAATGCCATATCCGGTCGTTTTGACCATCTCCAGCGCTTCTGCGAAGCGGTCGTATTCTCTCTTCGCATGCGAGAATTCCTGCATCAATTGCAGCAGATGATCCTTACCGCGAATCTCGATGCCAACCACTTCCACGAGAATCTGATCATACAGTTCATCCGGCGCGTACAGGTCAATTTCGGCTACACCTTGCCCCATATTCATGCCACTCAGGCCTGCGCGATCAATGAATTCATATTCCATGAACTGTGCGACAACCCGATCCACGTCACGAAGTCTGCGAATGTCCTTAACGGTATCCCGTACGGAATTTTCGTAGTTGCTACGCAGCCAGTGAGTCTCATTGAGTACCATAACCCAGCTCGGCAAGTTTACATTCACTTCATGCACAGGGAACTCATAGAGCACTTCACGAAGTACACCCGTCACATCATCTTCCGTCATGGTCGCTGCACTGAGTGTCATCACCGGAATATCGTATTTGGCAGCAAGCTCACTGCGCAATTGCAGGGCTTCTTCACTGCGAGGACGAGTAGAGTTGATGACCAGTACAAACGGTTTACCCACTTCTTTTAATTCCGCAATGACCCGTTCTTCGGATTCCACATAGGAACTGCGGGCAATTTCGGCGATTGTGCCGTCTGTTGTTACCACAACACCCAGTGTGGAATGCTCCTGAATGACTTTGCGAGTACCAATCTCGGCGGCTTCCTGGAACGGAATTGGTTCCTCGAACCAAGGCGTGGAGATCATGCGTGGACCATTCTCATCCTCGTATCCCTTGGCTCCTTCCACCGCGTAACCTACACAATCCACAAGGCGCACATTGACATCGAGTCCTTCTGCCACCTTAATCTGGACTGCGTTATTTGGTACGAATTTTGGTTCGGTAGTCATGATTGTTTTACCTGCTGCACTCTGTGGAAGTTCATCCACCGCTCGACCACGGTCAGCCTCGTTAGTGATGTTTGGCAACACAATGGTTTCCATGAATCGTTTAATAAATGTTGATTTTCCCGTCCGGACTGCGCCGACAACCCCGAGATAAATATCCCCTCCGGTCCGCTCAGCTATGTCCTTAAAAATGTCCACTTTCTCCAATGAAATCCCCTCCCTAAATTACTCCGAAGGAAAAATGCTAAAGAGCATCCGCTTCGTTTTTTCAATCAGAAGACTGAAATCCCTGCAACGGTAGAGCCGCCTTTGTGAGTGCCCGGAAGTCGTCCGCCGCCGAACGTTGCATTCTGATGAAACCGGCGAGAGCGGCGTTAACTCGTACATGCAATTGGACTAGTATCATCTTATGTATCCGTATGCGGCAATATGACGCGTATTTTTGTTTTTTTATCTTAAGGTGATGACATTAGGAGAATCCCCCGATCTCGGACTGCGCGTCTTTATTTCAATCTACTTTATGTGATCCGCGAAGCTTTTATGACGGTTATTGCTCATACTGACAAAAGAAAAAAGAGATATCCCTTATTTGGAATATCTCTTTTTGAACCATTAGAGCCATGGTGGTCATACAGCTAAATCATTTGAATTGCAACCATGCTTATTTTATGGGCTGGGCAACCGGCGCATTATTTTTCCAAGCGTAGAAAACCGATTTTACAGGTACGAAGTAGGAGTGTTCCACCAGCAAATCCCGAACATCTTCAGTCTCTGCTGGAGACACGTCAGACTTTTCCACTGCCTGCATAATATCAAAAGCATAATCTACATAGACCTTGCCTTCGTCATCCATCATAAACGGTAACGCCTGACCTGAATATACACTATTCAGCGTAATGGATGGAGTACCTGCCTGAGCAGCCTGCTCCATATTCACAGCATATAACCCCGGATACAGTTCTTCCCCGCTTGGCAGCTTATTGTTATGTACGGACTTATATTGATTAACCAATCGTTGCACATCGTTTACTTTCTGTACGGTCAGAAGATCCATCACTTTAATGGTCGGATTCACTTCTTCGTCCTGAATAAGGAAGTAAGCGCTCCCACCACTTTCAAAAGCAGTCCCCGGTATTTCATCCAGATACCCCAGTTGTTTCAACTTGGGCAGGTCCACTCTGAACTTCTCATATTTTGGCGTTTCCATATCTGCATTGATGATTGGCAAAATCCCCTCATCTTGCTGAAATGCCTCGACCGCACTCTGGATGCGGCTCACGCTTTCCCGATAGGCTATCTTAGGGTCTGAATTGCTCTGGGATGGATACATACAACCACTTGCTGTAAAAGCAAACAACAGGAATAACAGCAGACCGCCCGTCTGATGTTTCAGACGCTGCCGTCTGCTTCCTTCCACACATTTTGGCTTGTTTCTAATCATTCGTGTCCTCCTTGAATAACTCATTAGAGAATCAATGTCATAACGCTCAGAACCAGTCGTCTTCCTGTTGTTGACGTTCCAGTTGTTTCCGAATGGCTGCCTTCAGCGGGTCCTCTGGAACATGAACCGATAGAGATCCACACACCTTGGCCTGACAGGACAGTCGTGTACCTGCTTCCAACAGTGAACCTAGCTTGCGCTTTTCTGCATCTGTTGGTGGATACAGTTCCGTCCGATGTTCTTCATCCACGTTCACTTTGCACATCAGGCAAGCCGCTTTGCCATCACATCGGGTCGTAATCTTGACTCCAGCACGTCGTGCTGCATGCAGAAGTGTTGCCCCTGGTTTGAGCACTATCGATTTGTTCATAGGTAAAAAAGTAACTTTATAGTCCATCATTTTCCTCCCTCAACCTACTGGGGCCATGTAAAGCCAACAAGCTCTTCCACTTCGGCTCTGAAGCGGCTTGTCCAGACATTCTGTTGACTTAACAGCATCATTATAGGTTGATGTGCATCTGGCTGCTCGCGCATCTGTTTCGCAATGGGGACATAACGATCTTCACGACCTCGTAGCAGATTAAACAAAAGCTCATGCGCAAGCGGCATCAGTCGCAGGCTATATGAACCCACTTGTGCTACTGGTGCATGCGGAGCAAGTACATGTTCAATCTCAATACGGTACCAACTTTTGCGAGCCCATATTTCGAAACCACCAACCAGTTCCAGCGCACATTCACCCACCTGATAGTGGCTCAGCAGAGAAGCATACGGTCCTGTCTTATCCACTGTAGGCTCGTCAAGCATTCCCCCCGGAGCGCTACGGTGAAGTTCTTTAGCAGCAGCAACATCCGCATAGATATCAATATCTCTCGGAGCCTGTTGCAACTCCACTCCTTGAAGCAGCAACCCACAACTTCCTCCAAGTAACCATGTCTGTGGCTGTGTGTTCCAGGCTTTGGCCGTTTCCAGCAAAGCCGCGTGTAATTCCGGATAACGCTCTGTCCGACCCTCCGTATCATGCGGCCCCATAGGCTCACACTCCCCTCATCCGTGTTCATTGTGTCAGTTCTTATGATGTGCTTATGCGGATGTTATCCTTCAGGCATGGGAAATCAGGTCAGAGAAGCGATTCCACCGAACAAGCCAATCAGCATAATCAAAAATGCAATCAGAGAAAGAATCCCCCGTACAATACCTTTTGTTTTGGCACGAGCAAACGTAATCAGGAATACAGATAGTCCCATAATGAGGATGGCCACCAATGACAGCCACATCTTGTCCATTGCGCTCATAATCCAGCAGTCTCCCCTTCAGTCCGATATTCATCACTGACACTGTGACAATTGCAACCATTATAACACGAAATTCAGCTCAACTTTCCAAAAAAAAGACAAAAAAGCAAGCCGGCAGAAGCCGACTCGTCTTTTTGTCTTACTGGATCACCTGCACATGCAGGTGTGATCTATTATTTTTTCATCATCATTTTCATTAACGATTCCATACTGCTCGGATTCAATCCGCTTTTCTTGACCGCACTCACAATATCCTTAACCGTATCCTCAGATACCGGAACTTTCGCCATGGCGGATACTTGTTTGATCAATTGGCGCAACTGAGCTTCATTCTGAATCGTCGTTGGTTTCACCGTGCTTGCCAATTTCTTAACGGCACCTTCCGTTATCGTTTTACCCGTTTTCTTGTTGATTGCATTCAGTGCATCTTTGGAAATGTTGTTACCCATTCGTCTCCCCTCCTCCGGCAATACTCATGTGTATAGTATGAGTCTGCTACAGAAAAGGTGAATAAGCTTCTTATTTCACAAGGTACGTTTAGGCTGATTACAATCAGGAATGCCACTGCTCCCAGGTTTCAAGCTTCATGACTTCCATTTCAGTCTTCGGGTCACGTCCCATCAAGGCTTCAACCGCATCACGCGGCTGTCTCTCCTGGAATAAAACGTGATATAACTGATCCGCAATTGGCATTTGTACACCGTATTTTTGTGAGATGAAATAGGCAGCTTGCGTAGTTCGAATGCCTTCTACCACCATGCCCATGGACTTCAGAACATCATCCAGCTTCTGTCCCTGGCCTAACATGGAACCTGCTCTCCAGTTCCGACTGTGCTGACTTGTAGCCGTTACAACCAGATCCCCGATTCCAGCAAGTCCCGAAAACGTTAGCGGATTTGCTCCCATCTCAACACCAATACGTGTGATCTCTGCCAAACCGCGTGTTAGCAAAGCGGCTTTGGCATTATCACCAAATTGAAGACCATCGGACATACCTGCACCAAGAGCAATGATATTTTTGAATGCACCAGCCAGCTCAACACCGATCATATCCCGATTCGTGTAAACCCGGAAATAAGCATTCATAAACAAAGCTTGGGCAGATTCGGCAGATGCCTTATCCAGTGAAGCTACAACCACTGTCGTTGGACAACGCTTCACCACTTCTTCCGCATGGCTTGGGCCAGAAAGAACAACCACACGTCCTTCTTCACATTCAAGCTCTTCTGAAATGACTGTGGACATCCGTTTGAGGCTTTCTGTCTCAAAACCTTTGGTTGCATGAATGACTAACATCTCAGGCTTGTAATAAGCCTTAAGCTGGTTCGTAACTGCACGCATGGCTGATGAAGGCGCAACAATTAACACAGCTATAGCGCCTTCCACCGCAGCTTCCATATCAGTTGTTGCTTGAATCCGTGGTGAAAGCTCCGCATCCGGAAGATAGCGAGTATTAGTGTGCTTGTTATTGATTTCGTTAGCCTGGTCTTCACCACGTGTCCACATCATCACATCCAACTGATTGGCGGCGAGTACACTGGCGAGAGCTGTTCCCCAGCTCCCAGCGACTAGAACAGCAACTTTTTTAGACAACTCGTTTACCCCCTCCAGGGTTTTTCGATCCCAATTTATTTTCCTGTCCTTTGGCGAGCTTCGCAATATTGGTACGATGTCTCCAGAACGCAAACAGACAAATAATCAGACTCCCCCAGAAGATATTCATTGAATATCCGGGTAATACCATGATAAAGATGGGTGTAAATGCTACAAAAATCAGAGAGCCCAATGAAACATAGCGTGTCAATACAATAGACAGAATGGCGATCACCCCAGCACATAACGCAGGCAGGAAAGCAAGACTTACCAGAACACCAATGGCTGTGGCAACGCCTTTTCCTCCACGAAAATGGAAGTAAAGCGGCCAGTTATGTCCTGCAATGGCTGCTATACCACTGAGTGCAGGAATCCAGGCAGAACCGTTACTCAGCCAGATTCCAATCCATACAGCTGCAACACCCTTAAGTACATCAAGTAACAGAACAGCAATTGCTGGTCCTTTACCCAAAATACGCAATGTATTGGTAGCTCCCGCGTTTCCGCTTCCGTGCTGACGAATATCGATCCCCCGTATCGCTTTGGCAAGGAGGACACTAAAGCTGATCGAACCGAGCAGATAACTCAGTACAATCGCTGCGATTTGTAAAATCACACACTTCTCCCCTAACTTTCGTCGGACTTCTTCCGAGTAAATATGCGAATTGGTGTTCCTTCGAAGTCAAACGCTGCACGGATTTTATTCTCCAGGTAGCGCTCATATGAGAAGTGCATCAATTCCGGATCGTTCACAAAAACAACCATGGTCGGTGGCTTAACGGCAACCTGAGTCACATAGTTAATTCTCATTCTCCGTCCTTTATCCGTTGGCGGAGGGTTAATTGCAACCGCATCAGACACCACATCGTTAAGTAGATGTGTTTGTACACGTAACGAGTGTTGATCTGCTACCCTTTTCACAACCGGCAACAATTTTTGTAAGCGTTGTTTTGTGAGGGCTGACAAGAATACGACTGGAGCATAAGTCATAAACAGGAAGTGATCCCGAATTTTTCTCTCAAACTCTTTCATCGTTTTGTCATGCTTCTCTACCACGTCCCATTTGTTCACAACAAACAATGACGCTTTACCAGCTTCGAATGCATATCCTGCAATATGCTTGTCCTGTTCAATAATGCCTTCTTCACCATTAATGACAATCAGAACAACATCTGCACGCTCAATCGCACGCATCGCACGCATTACACTGTATTTCTCAGTTGTTTCATATACTTTACCACGCTTACGCATACCTGCTGTATCAATCAGCACGTAACGTTGGCCGTCTTTTTCAAAAGGTGTATCAATTGCATCCCGGGTCGTTCCAGCCACGTCACTTACAATGACACGTTCTTCACCCAGAATAGCGTTCACCAGTGAAGATTTACCCACATTCGGACGTCCGATCAGAGCTACACGAATGACATCTTCATCGTAAGTCTCTTCCTCAAGTTCTGGCAACTTCTCCACAATTGCATCAAGCAAGTCACCTACACCTGTACCGTGACTTCCGGATACGCCGATGGGATCACCGAAACCAAATCCATAAAACTCATAAATGAGCTCACTTCGTCCGATATTATCCACTTTGTTAACGGCTACAACAATAGGCTTGCCTGAGCGGTAGAGCATCTCTGCTACCTCTTCATCCGATTGCGTAATACCTGCTTTTGCATCACACATGAATACAATAACATCCGCTTCTTCAATAGCGAGCTCTGCTTGCATCCGAATCGATTTTAAGATTACATCTTCACCATCAATTTCGATACCACCTGTATCAATGATACTAAATGGTTTACCGTTCCATTCACCGATTCCATATATACGGTCACGGGTAATGCCCGGCTTGTCTTCCACAATGGCCAGTCTGTCGCCGATGATCCGATTGAAAATGGTGGATTTACCCACGTTCGGTCGTCCGACAATTGCCACAACGGGTCTTGCCATACATTCCACTCCTCCTGTCCATACTTACGATACTCATCATAGCAAAAAAGATATATCTTGGCTAACGTTTCATGCCAAATTACTCGCAATAAAAACAATCGGCGAACCCGCCTTGGGCTCGCCGATCTTGCTTTTGTTATTCAGCAAAATATGCAGTATATAACTTAGAACCATGCATTGTTAACTTATTTGAATTTGCTGAGTTTGTCTCCAAACAGTTCGCCAAGCGTAGTGCTCATACCTTGATTGTTCAAGGAAACGTTTGGATTGTTGATTTCTTCACGCGGAGCGTTGTTTCTTGAAGGTCTTTCTGATTTTTGTGGTTGAGCTGGAGCTTCTTCTGTTTCTTTGATGCTCAAGCTTACACGTTGCTCAGAAGGGTTCATGTCCAAGATTTTAACTTGAACTTCTTGTCCTTCTTTCAGCACTTCATGAGGAGTGCCGATGTGCTTGTGGGAGATTTGCGAGATATGCACAAGTCCCTCAACACCAGGAGCGATTTCAACAAATGCACCGAAGTCTACCAGACGTTTTACAACACCTGTTACGATATCGCTGGAATTGAATTTTTCGCTTGCTGTTTCCCAAGGACCTGGTTGAACAGCTTTCATGCTCAGGCTGATTTTGCCTTTTTCAGGGTCAACTTTCAGCACTTTCACACTAACTTTATCACCTTCAGACAGTACGTCGGATGGTTTTTCAACGTGTGTCCAAGCCAGCTCGGATACGTGAACCAAACCGTCAACTCCGCCCACATCAACAAATGCACCGAATTGAGTCAAACGTTGTACTGTACCTTCGATCACTTGACCTTCTTGCAAACCAGCCATTACTGTAGCTTTGTTTGCTTCGAATTCTTGCTCCAGTACGTCTTTTTGGGAAAGGATCACTTTGTTGTTCTCACGGTCGATCTCTTTCACTTTAACACGCAGTGTGCGTCCTTTGTAGTCGCTGAAGTCTTCAACGAAATGGCGTTCAACCATGGAAGCCGGGATAAATCCACGTACGCCCACGTCTGCTACCAGACCGCCTTTAACAACATCACCTACAACAACTTCGAATACGTCTTGGTCTTCAAAATGCTTTTGCAATTGATCCCATGCGTTTTCGCTGTCGATTGCACGTTTGGACAGAACGAGTTTTTCTTTCTCGTCGTCGATGCTAAGAACTTTAGCTTCAACTTCTTGTCCAACTTCTACTGCGTCAGACGCGCTGTCAACATGTAATGAAGACAGTTCACGAATTGGAATGACACCGTCATATTTATATCCAATGCTCACATAGGCTTGGTTATCTTCCAATTTGACGATGGTTCCTTTTACGGTATCTCCTTTTTTCAAGGAAACGAATTGATCCAACTCATCTTGGGTTGCTTCTTGATTTTTCATTTCTTCCGACATGTCAAATACCCTCCTCAATTCAAAAACCCCATTATATTCAAACCTGCCTGTAGCAGAGTTCAAAACACTTTCATCACTGAGTGCTCAAACTTTAGTCTCCCTCAAAAATATGGAAACATGCACTCAGCTACCGACGAAGCCATTACTTGCTTGGCACGCCCGTTTGCACCATCTCGTTAATCTTGGACATAATCTTTTCAGTCGCCTTCTCCAGAGCTTCTCCAGATGGGTCTTCCTTGAACTCGTCCAAACTTACTGGTGCTCCATATACAACTTTCATCTTACGAAAAACTTTGTAGTTACCGATAATAGCAGTAGGAATAACTGTAGCGCCACTGCGGAGAGCAAAACTCGCTGCCCCTTTTTTGCCGATACCTCCATCATTGTGACGGCTTCCCGAGGGGAAGATTCCAAGCACTTGACCATCACGCAAAATATTGAGTGAGGTTTTGATGGATTCCTTGCTGACACCTCCACGTTTAACAGGGAAAGCGCCCACGGCTTTAATAATTCGGCCGAGTACCGGAATTTCAAACAATTCGCTTTTGGCCATGAAACGCACCTGACGGCGAAGTTTGATACCAACGGTTGGAGGATCGAAGTTACTAATATGATTGGAACATAAAAGTACGCCGCCTTCTTTCGGAATATTCTCCCGTCCAACGGCCTCCAAGCGGAAAAGAATGGTATAAATGATCCGCAGTAATGTGCTGCAAAATGTGTAAATCATAGACCGATCTCTCCTCTGACCATTGTGCAATAAGATACGATTTTGTCAACCACTTCATGAATGTTCATCTCCGTTGTATCAAGGACAATAGCATCCTCAGCACAACGCAATGGGGAAATTTCCCGATTCTCATCCAATCTGTCACGGGTGGCAATGTCTCGCTCCAGCTGTTGCAACGTCAGTCCTTCAGAGGGGTCCAGTTCTTTGAAGCGGCGAAGCGCACGCTCTTCCACACTGGCAGTCATGAAGATTTTCACTTCCGCATCGGGCAATACTGTCGTTCCGATATCGCGTCCATCCATGACGACGCCCTTGCGCAAAGCCATTTGCCGCTGAGTATCCACTAATTGCGTACGCAGCCCCTCGATTTGCGCATATCGGGACACGATTCCCGTCACTTCACGGGAGCGGATTTCCGAGGTTACTTCTTCCCCATTACAGAACACTTTCTGTCCGTCGGGATCCGGTTGTAAATCAATGACCAGCTTTTGGGCTTCCTGAAGTACCTGTGTCACATCTTCCGGTGTAATACCTTTCCGAAGCATATGCAAGGTTACCGCACGGTACATTGCGCCTGTGTCGACGTATACATACGCGAGCGCCTCTGCAACCAATCGGGCCACCGTGCTTTTCCCGGCACCGGCAGGTCCGTCAATTGCAACGTTCATTTTCCCGTTCTCTGATGTGTTCTGGCTTGCCAACGGGGCATTCCTCCTCAAACGATAAACCTCAATAAAAAAACAGGCATTGCCTGCATCGTGAAAATTATACCACACTCTACACATGGATGCAAAAACAGACAAATCAACGACGGTTGTAATCATTCATCGTTTGCACTTCAATTGGCGTTCCTTCCAGGCGGTCAATGGTGGTCAAATTCTTTTTGAAGCCTGGTACCAACAGCAGCAATTGATATACCACAAGCAGGATTAGAAGGGCTGCAATCAGAATCGTAACCTTTCGTTCCATTCGCCTGGAGAAAACATAATAAAGTCGTTCATATCTGCGAGTTGCATGACGACGATTCAAGGCAATACCTCCGTTTTTTCATTACGGTACCCGCAGTTCCCTCTCTTTATGCCACAACATTCCTATTTCGTGCGATAGTCAAGTTGCCGCTCAAAACAAAACTTGATAATTTTCTGGCGCTCCGAATCTGAAATCTGCATAAATTTGAGCATGCATAGCTGTCTGCCGGTTTCCAGGGTTTTGATCCGCACAACTTCAGCTTCAAAATTCACATGTTCAATGGTTGAATTCCGGTAGGGAACCAGCAACCAGCATTTCAATTTTTGACCTTCAGCTATTGAGAAACCTGTTTCGCCGTAGATGGACAATCCACCACCGCCAATATCTTCAGTCAATCCGACAGCACGGGTCAGATCTTCACTCTGGATGGCCAATTCGAGGTTTGCATGAACACGAAGAAAGCTACGCCGTTGTATTTTGGATATATCGCTCGGAAGCGGTTTGCGGATACGGACAAGACGGACCACATCTTCCTCAAATCCCGTGATATAGGTATTAAAATAATGCCGGACCCCATCCTCCGTAATATATGAAATGGACAATTCATCTCCGAAAAAGAGCCTTTTCAGACGGCTGCTTCCTTGTTGCATTGGGACCTCAATCAGAAAACTGCTGTCATCCATATCTGCAATGCGTGATTTGTACTCTTTGTGTTCCTCTTTTTCATCTGCAGAAGCAATCTGGATGTATAAAATTTCATTTATTTTCGGAAACAAGCTGTTCACCGCCACTTTATGTATTTATCTTCGTATGTACAAGGACTATTATACCATGACCTTTCTCACATTGAACAAGAAAAAAACAGACCACATCGTGGTCTGCCGCAGTTATTCGCTCAACTTCAAATTCAAATTATCCATCTTTTTATGAGGTTGCATTGACCGGTTTGATCTCTTCAACCGCTTCTTCTATTCCTGTATTCGCATTAATGTATATCCGGTAACGAGAACCGTTAATTTTCCCTCCGAATTCATAACACAATACTTCTTTGCTGTAATCATTCTCAATCAGGGATTTGCGAACATAATTTTCTTCGAACTCCGAATTAAGCTTTTTCCGCGCCTGTTGCTCCGTAAGAGTTGCTTTCGGAATTTTGCGCATGTCATTATGTTCGTAAACAAAGTCACTCGCCTGGAAGCCGGTTACTTCGCCTGTATCCAAACCTACACGAACTGACATTTTCTCGGGATAAATCAAGGTGTCCCCTTGCTTACGCACATAAGTAAGGTTACCCAGATTACCATATTCATCGTAGTTTACAGCCTTCATATCCTTATAGCCTTTGTTCATTAGAAATTGATCTGCTTTAGCCATGGCATTCTGACGAGACACTTTTTTGGTTCCGATTGGACGCGTATCACTGTAAGAGATCAGCATTCCGCCATTACGGGTGAAATCCATCATCAGTTTGCCATTGTTGGCATGATCAATCGTGGCAGTGTAGGACTCCCAGTCTGTTCCTTTGCCGTTCTCCTGCACTTGAATTTTGTTACGATCCGCATCAGAGAATTTTGCAGCCTTGCTCTGAATCTGTTCTTTGGTCACCGGCAAGCCGTCCAGTTTCTTGACTGATCGTTTTGCATAGATGTTGGATACGGAAGGACCCCAATCAAGCTCCGGGTATTCCTGTACCTTTTTGTTTACAGTACGAAAACCATCAACGATCGTGTTGTCCATGGTTTGCTCTTGTGTTGCCATGGCAGTCTCTGCATCCATCCAGCGCAATCGGTCCGTCAGGACTTTCTGCTGCACATCCTGCAGATTCTTGGTAATCTCGGATGAATTCTGATACAGCTTTTTCAGGTTGCCCATTTCCTTCTCACTTAGCGGTTCGTTCGTCAAGTCACGCATCGACGCCCGATAGGCAAAGTTGGAAATACGCGAGAGAAACTCCTCTGTCTCGTTAAATGGTAGCATGGTGAGTGGCAGTTGGTTGATCTCATTCTGCGCTTCACTGGTGAGTCGCCATACATTCATCAGACCTTTGCGATGCATCCCCTGTGATGTAGAGTGAACTGCCAAGGTGTTACCAATCTCCGAATGCAATTTGTCCATATGAAAAGATAAATCGTGAAAGGCACGCTGATATTGATTCTCTGCCTTGATCAGAATTGCATTCTTCTCCTGATTCTCCTGATAGCCCCACACGAGCGCACCGACCAGTAGAACCGCAAATATCGGAAACATAACTGAACTTAATCGTTTATACATCGGTAGAGTCTCCTTTCTTCTAAACCACTACCTCTATTGTGGATCGAAGAAAGATCTCTTATGCATGCGATTTCCAGTCCTTACACAAGCAGGCTGCTAAAGTACTGTCTGGGTCCTCCTTTTAATTCAGCTGGACCCCAGTTGCCATGCCCTCTTCTTCAATTTCGAACTGGTCTCTGTTATCACATAGGCACTGCTTGAATCCCGTCTCAATCCGGCCCCGATCTTTCTTGCCTCGTAATGTAAATCGTTCACCGCATTGTTTGCATCTGATTTTAATTTTAATTCTCATCACAACGATCTCCGTTTCTGTCGGTCATTCCCCGGGAGTTTATCTGTAAAAATAAAAACACACCGGAGTCATAGGCGCAATATGCGCTTTATGTCCACCAGTGTGTCCGTATTTTTATAATTTAACCTCTTCCTCCCGCTTCACAAAACGAAAAGGAGAACGGTTATTAGCTCGTGTGATTTTACCCATTGCCCCATACCACAGGCCCGCCATTAGCGGCGCTATAAACCACAACCAATGATTCACCATGGTGTTCATGATGACATCGTACAATGCATGCCAGAAAAAAGGTAACACCAGAGAAAGAAACAGATACCACCGCTTTTTCTTACCACCGATAAACTTGGCTTTACCCATATAATAACCCATGATTACCGCAAACATAGCGTGCCCTGAAACAGGGAGCAGTGCCCGAAGGAACATGGCTGAGACGGATGCATTCCCCGCAAAGGCATACAACACATTCTCAACAGTGGCAAATCCAAGTGAAACAGCGACTGCATATAAGATCCCGTCATACGGCTCATCAAATTCGGTGTGATTATAGATGATATGATAAAGTACGAACCATTTAACGAATTCCTCCACACCACCTGAGATCATAATGGCCTCAAGATAAGGATTATCCCCGAGCCACATCATCATGCCACGCTGAATAATCATCACAGGCAGTACCATCAGAATACCCATGAGGAAAACCCGCAGTACCATATGAAGTGGCTCATAATCATAACGGTCTTTCAGGTAAAAGTATGTTAACAAGGCGAGACCCGGAGCAACTGCTGCCGCTAAGACCGAAAACAAAAGCACCGAAATTCCCTCCTCTGACTAAAGACGCGATTACAACTAGAGATTAATCCTGGCGTTTGAAGTGGGTGCAGATAACATCAATCGCTTGTGCAGGAATAACAACCTTACCATACTCTTCCATGACTGCTGGAGTAACTGAGGAGCCTTCGCCAAATTCAGCAAGCAAGGCAATCAATGCCGCATGTTTGGTGGAATCTACCTCATCTGGCTCCAAATGCAAGAACCACTTGTCTTTATAGGAATAAAGTCTCCCAGCATCCGTAACATGCTGACGCAACATATGTGCAGCTTCAATGAGCACTTCAAAGTCCTTGAATGCATAAACAATGGAATCGCTTTGCTCGAGTGTAACTTCCATTTCATATACTTCTTCAGGAAGATCATCTTCATGACCTAAACCATATTGTTGCGGATCATATTTTCCACGTGTGACAATGACAACCATCCCTTGAGCGGGAAGTGCGAATACTTCGACAGCGAGTGGACCTGTGGCATCAAATCCAAGTTCGGAATAGGCCTGATCCATCATTTCAGTGAACAGTTCATGAACCTTAGGTATTTCCTGCCACATATCTTCTTTTTGTATTCCGCGCTCGCTCAGATCGTCAAAGGTCAGGAAAATCCGTATCTTATCGTGACTTAGTCGTTCTATTTTCATACAGGATCTCCCCTTTATAAGCAAGTCTTATAACAGATTATGAAGCACAAAACAATATGTGCTGAAAATAAATCTATGTAGTTATGTTATCATTTTATACCTCTAAATGCACGAAGTAAAATCGACAAAAAAAGAATCATTCCACAGCAAATCAAGACTGTGGATGATTCTAATTGGAGGTTTTGGTTTATAAACCCGGTACTGTTGTGTTTGTTTGGCTTAAAATTTGCTCAACTTCATGCTTCACATCGGGATTGGTGCGAATAAAATCTTTGAGCATGCTCATATTCGCTTCTTTTTCCTGCGGTGTGATTGCTCTTGCGGTCTTTGCTGCCGGATTTTTGTGGGATTCACCATGTTGATTTTGCTTGCTTGTGAACCCGTCCATACCCGGGAAAGTCATTTCCATCATCTTATGTTTTGCCTGATCCATCATATTTCTTGATGAACCCGATGACATCATGGGCAATTTGCCTTTGGACAGCCATGAACTGGCTGCAACACCAATGACAATGCCCCAAAAAAAGGATGAAGCCTTCATTACACCAACCTCCTTCAAGTGTTAAAATCATATTTAGTGTTTGCGGTAGTGAGCGATCTCATTCCGTATAATTACAGGAAAGCGAGTTGAAATCATGTTTAGACATACCGCCGCATTGATCATTGCTGCAAGTTTGCTGTTGTCAGCTTGTGGGACAGCGGAAGAAAAAACATCTGATAATTCCACACCAGCGGGCGAATCAACTACCACGGTTCAAGAAGAGCAAGGTAACTCTAACCCAACTGAAACAGGAGAACCCGGAACTGGTGTGCCCGAGTCTTCAACGGAAGATTCAACTGCGACAGAAGAAGAACCTGAATCTTCGGAGAAGGTTTCTACAGAAGAGAAAGTGGAAAAGACGTATCATATGAATGAAAATTATTATATTAAACCAAACGATGAAGCGAGCCCAAGCAAAGTGGTCTTGTTAACTTTTGATGATGGACCCAAAGAAGAAAAAATGATTACTTCACTGATCGACACTTTAGATAAACATAACGCTAAAGCGATATTTTTCGTCAATGGATATCGGGTGAAAAGCCATCCGGAATTACTCAAACTCATACATGATCGGGGTCAGATTGTAGGCAATCATGCCTGGGATCATGAGGATCTCAAAAAAATGTCCAACGCTGAGGCGGCAAAACAGGTTACAGATGTCCAAAAAATAGTGAAGGATACCATTGGTGAGGAACCGCAATTCTTCCGTCCACCTTTTGGTTCGGGAAATGATGCACTGAAGGCTGCTGTGAAGAAAAATGGCATGTTATACATGACTTGGTCTAATGGTTCTCTCGATTGGGATAAAAGCACCAAAGACAACCCGGAAAAAGTCATCCAAAATGTACTCGATCAGTTAAATCCCGGAAGCAATATTTTGATGCACGAGTTGCCATGGACGGTTGAAGCATTGGATGAGTTGCTGACCAAGCTCGAAAAGAAAGGTTATTCCTTTGTTGATCCGCGTGCAATTGAATTGGAAGCTCGTTAAATTGTAATTTTGCGCATTAAAATAAAACAGCCTTGATCCAATGGATCAAGGCTGTTTCTCTGTGAGTGCTTTTTCCGCGGGCACTCTTAACGTGATGATATGCATCTCCGCAGGACAACTTAGTCGGAGAGGAAGATGATTTGTACCGTATCCTCTGCTAACAAGCATTTTGCCTTCTTGGTGAATGTCCTCCGGACTTCGCTTCAGGGAGTACCACCCGTTCGATACCGGACGATACGCTTTGCTCAGGAACACAGGTCCGAAAAATGGCAAAACCAATTGTCCGCCATGTGTATGACCACTTAATATAAGATCTGCATTTTCTTCCAAGCGAAGGGCCTGCAAAGGATCATGGACGATAGCAATTTTGCAAAAACGGTTACCGATCTGCTGTAGTAATACATCGCCCTGTTTGGAACGATAGTCTATGCCGATCAGGCTCAATCTGTCGTTGCCCCTTTGCAGATATTCTACATTATCCTGCAGGAGCCTAACGTCCGATTCCCGAAGGATTCGCGCAAGTTGAGCGGTACCAGCCCTCTTGTCATGGTTGCCATACACCGTAAATGAAGGAGCAATGTTCGATAAAATTTTCATGTTATGTCTAACTAAAGACCATGAGATTCCTTTTTCCGCAACATCCCCACCGATGAGAACCCAGTCCACCTTGTTTTTAACGTTTGCCAGATCCTTCTGCTTCAGCTTGCGCTTGTGCGTGTCGGATACATACAAAATCATGGCCCCGTCAAAGGATGTTGGCAGATTAGGCACTTCAACCTCTTCTTCAATCATTTGATGAATATGGGCTTCACGCCACATATGAAAAAGTAGTAAAACTCCCATCAAAATGATTAAACCTGCGAGTAAAAGCATTACCACGGCAAGGGAAGGAACGTATTCAGAGCGGGTGCCCCTTCAACCCCCCACCAAACCAGACTAATCGTTAACATGACAAAAATAAAAATGAGTGAATTCACAAACCTCTTGCTCAATTTTAACCGACGTGAAGGATGTAATTCTGTCCGTGTAGGAAGCGAACCCGCTTCGGGGATCGATTCTTCCGTTGAATTTGGCGTTTTTTTGGAGCGTGATGGTGCCCTTTGAGGAAGTACTGGACTTTCCAGTTTTTCTGTATAAGGCTTGCGCTGTGATCTAGGTAAAGAAACGGAAGTAATTGGTGTGATTCCGCCAACCTCAGCAGCTGCTGCCGTTTCAGCAACGATGCTTACTTGAGAAGCCACCTGACGCTCGGATTTCTCTTTTTTATCCGATTGACGATGGCGCTGACTGCCATATGTCTTCATTCTACTTAATGGCTGATTCATGATCCCCTCCGAAAACGTATCGCTAATCCGGACACCAAATCAATAATAAAGTGACATAATATAGGTGCCCATAATGTGCCGGACTGCAAGTAAATCCAACCCAATCCATAACTTGAGACAAACACCCAGCCTGTTGGAATCCAGTGGCGCAAATAACGAATATGGATAACTGCAAATAAAATACTTGTCCAGTAAGGACCGATGGCATGTTGGATGGCTCCACGGAATAATAATTCCTCACACACAGCAACAATGGCTGCTATACATACAATGTGCCAGATCGGACGCCCACGGAACAACATCTCGTTAATTCCACCGTCATCCATGCTTTCCTGAGGTATAACATACGACAGTACCAAGTCCATAACAAGCATTATTCCTGCAAGACCCAGACCCCACCATATAAATTGGTAATTGTCAGGCCATGCGAGTACATCTAACAAGTTTCGTTTCTGCAATAAGATCCACACAACTCCGATAATCAGTGTCAGACCTTGTGTAAAGTATAGATTGATTAAAAGCAAACGCTCGGTAAGCTGCTGTGGCTCAGCCTTCTGAATCTTGAACTTGGGAAACTTGAATTTTTTCATCGGATGCGTCTGTCCTCTTGAGTTAAATTTGATGGATAACAATTACGTTGTCCAATCGGATAGTATACTAAATGATAGCCAAAAAACCAATTAGGTTCAAGGCCTGCCCCAAGTCCTGGTTAGATGTCCGTGCCATTACTTCATTAAAGCAGTAAAATTCAGTTCACCAAACAGCTTACTTTCCATCTTCTTGTGGTAGGTATATTAACTATTGTATTACTTATGGTGACTCTGTTTATGTGTGAATCTAAAGACATCTGCAAAACATTTTAAAACATTTAAGCCTATTGACATGCTCATGTCAGCCATGATACATTATGAAAAAATTAGTCACGTTAAACACGATGATGGAAAAAAGATGTTGCTTCGTCTTACAGAGAGCCGGTGGTAGGTGTGAATCGGTGGCAGGCAAATGGTCTTGAGCGCTCCTGAGTTATTGCATTGAAATTGGAGTAGGTGCAATCGGTTTAGACCCGTTATCCTCTTCGGTCTTCATTGACCGCTAAGACTGTCGTTGCGAAACGGCGGTGAATTAGGGTGGTACCACGACAACTCTCGTCCCTTATTGCGCAAGCAGTATGTGGATTGAGAGTTTTTTGATTTATTTTAAAGGATATCTGTGGGATCACTCTATTTGCTTCACCTTCCCCCTCTGTTGCGACACCGCGTTGTTGGGCGGAAGAATCAACCTGGTTTTAAGGAATACCTCTTCGCTGAGGTCAGACCTTGACGATATAGATACACATACCTAAGGAGGAAGAAACCATGTACAAAGTGTTAGTGTCGGACCCAATCAGTGATCTGGGGATCCAGCAACTGGTGGATGCAAATGATGTTGTTGTTGAGAAGAAAACCGGTCTTAGTGAAGATGAACTTGTTGCCATTATTGGTGATTATGATGCCCTCTTGGTTCGCAGCCAGACTCGTGTTACAGATCGTATTATGACGGCTGGTACCAACCTTAAGGTGATCGGACGTGCAGGTGTTGGTGTAGATAACATTGATCTGGAAGCTGCTACACAGCGCGGTATCATCGTTATTAATGCACCTGATGGCAATACCATCACAACCTGTGAGCACACGTTTGCCATGATGATGGCATTGGCACGACACATTCCTCAGGCATACGCTAAGACAATTCAGGGTACGTGGGATCGTAAAACCTTCCTGGGTGTGGAATTAAGAAATAAAACGCTCGGTGTACTGGGTATGGGACGGATCGGTAGTGAAGTTGCCAAGCGCGCCAAAGCATTCGGAATGGACATTCTTGCTTACGACCCGTTCCTCACGGAGGAGCGTGCCGAGAAGCTGCAAGTGAAGCTGGCTAGTGTAGATGATATCATTCGCAATGCGGACTTCATGACCGTTCACACGCCATTAACACCGGAAACACGGCACATGATTTCACGTCCACAATTCGAAGTGATGAAAAAAGGCATGCGTATCATCAACTGTGCTCGTGGTGGAGTTGTAGATGAGATGGCACTTGTCGAAGCCATTGATCAAGGTATTGTTGCTGGTGCAGCATTTGACGTATTCGAAAGCGAGCCGCCAGCCGCTGATCACCCGTTCCTGAATCACCCAAGCATTATCGTTACGCCTCACCTTGGTGCGTCCACAGTAGAAGCACAAGAGAACGTGGCTATCGATGTGTCGGAACAGGTGCTTCACATTTTGCGTAACGAACCGTTTAAAAACGCAGTTAACATGCCGGCTGTTGCACCAACCGTGATGAACAAATTGCAACCGTATTTCAAACTGGGTGAAACGTTGGGTAGTTTTGCAGCACAGATTACACAAAATGCAGTGCAGGAGATTCGGATCGACTATGCTGGTGAACTTTCTGAAGTAGATACTTCTCCTCTCACACGTTACATTGTGAAAGGGATTCTCGCCAGACATTTGGGTGGGGAAGCCAACATCGTCAACTCCATGCATCTGGCCAAAATCCGTGATCTGAATGTGGTTGTAAGCCAAACCTCAACAACTAAAGGATTTACTAACCTGATTACCGTAACATTGGTTACAACTCAGGATGCTGAGGAACGTCGTGTAGCAGGTACATTGCTTGCAGGTTATGGAGAACGTATTGTTCGTCTGGACAAATTCCCGGTAGATATCGCACCGGAAAGTCATCAAATTTTGATCTCCCACAACGATAAACCAGGTATTATCGGACGTGTAGGAACCCTGCTTGGACAAAACGATGTCAACATCGCATCCATGCAGGTTGGACGTAAAATTATTGGTGGTGCAGCGATCATGATTCTGACCGTAGATAAAGCTGTTCCAAAAGATGTGCTTGTGCAGCTTGCTGCGCTGCCTGAAATCAATACTGCTGTTGAAATTGTTCTGGAATAATCAAATATATTTTTAAATGTATAAGGAAAGACGGGACCCTAGTGGTTCCCGTCTTTTTTTCGTGTACCCGCTGAAATATCGGTGAAGAAGTTTGCAAACAAAATATTTGTGGAATTGGAAAAGGGGTGCCCATCACCCCCATATGAACTCCGCTTCTTTTGGCCAATGGAAATAGTCTTAATACGTAATCGAACTATTAACTTAACTGAATAATGTTTAGTGTAGACCCCGGAGGAGACAGAACGGCTGCGCCAACAAGCCCGAATAATTGTAACTGTATTGTAGAACCAGCGGTAACGGTAACCATAAAGTCAGACTGCAGCTGACTGAGAGAAAGTACTGGAGATACTACACTCGCTGGAATTGCTGCACCGTTAAGTAAAACCCGAGATTGGATAGCAAGTGCAGCTGTCAGATTTATTTTGTATGAGATATAGTAACGACCTGCATTGGTCAGTGTGAAGGTGTCATTAGCCCCATTGACGGTTATACCTGTGCCAATATTTTGGTTATTCGGTAATGGAACAAGTGTACCACCCAATATTACAACAATTGTACCATTAGTGTTCTCAGCAAAAGCCGAATTAGATGTTACAGATGTTCCGGTTGCACCGGTTGCACCGGTTGCTCCAGTAACTCCTGTACTTCCGGTACTTCCGGTTACACCGACTCCCGTTGCTCCCGTTATACCTGTGGCTCCTGTTCCACCAGTCGCGCCTGTTACTCCGGTACTTCCCGTTATGCCAACTCCTGTGGCTCCCGTTATACCTGTGGCTCCGGTTTCACCAGTGACACCAGTTACTCCAGTACTTCCCGTTACGCCAACTCCTGTTATACCTGTGGCTCCTGTTCCTCCAGTCGCACCAGTTACTCCAGTACTTCCCGTTATGCCAACTCCTGTGGCTCCCGTTATACCTGTGGCTCCGGTTTCACCAGTGACACCAGTTACTCCAGTACTTCCTGTTATGCCCACTCCCGTGGCTCCAGTTACACCTGTCGCTCCTGTTCCCCCAGTCGCACCAGTTGCTCCAGTACTTCCTGTTATGCCCACTCCCGTTACACCTGTCGCTCCGGTTTCACCAGTCGCACCAGTAACTCCAGTACTTCCCGTTATGCCGACTCCTGTTGCCCCGGTTATACCTGTCGCTCCGGTTTCACCAGTGACACCAGTAAACCCAGTGCTTCCCGTTATGCCGACTCCCGTGGCTCCGGTTATACCTGTGGCTCCTGTTCCACCCGTGACACCAGTTGCTCCGGTACTTCCCGTTACGCCTACTCCCGTGGCGCCCGTTATACCTGTTGCTCCGGTTTCACCAGTGACACCAGAAACTCCGGTACTTCCTGTTACGCCGACTCCTGTGGCTCCTGTTATACCTGTGACTCCTGTTCCACCCGTGACACCAGTTGCTCCGGTACTTCCCGTTACGCCCACTCCCGTTGCACCGGTTATACCTGTGACTCCGGTCTCCCCCGTGACACCAGTTGCTCCGGTACTTCCGGTTATGCCGACTCCCGTTGCTCCTGTCACACCTGTTACGCTTACTCCCGTTGCGCCAGTCAATCCCGTTACGCCTGTTGATCCTGTTTCCCCTGTAGCACCAGTACTACCTGTTACACTTACTCCTGTGGCTCCTGTGATCCCCGTCGCCCCAGTCAACCCTGCAACACCAGTCGCTCCTGTTTCACCAGTTGCCCCGGTTCCTCCAGTTACTCCTGTTGATCCTGTTACGCTTAGTCCCGTGGCTCCTGTAATTCCCGTCGCCCCGGTCAACCCTGTAAGACCAGTCGCTCCTGTTTCACCAGTACTTCCCGTTACTCCAACTCCAGTTGCACCCGTCACACCTGTCGCTCCTGCTCCAGCGATCAACGTGTAATCTGGTGAAGTCCCCGGCGTTCCCGTTGGTGATGCTACATTTGCAATATACGTACTGCCATTGAACGTTACAACCTGACCCGCTGGATATGTCGGGGCTACAGCTGGATCGAATGGTACAATACCACTTAAACCTACACCTGTCGCTCCTGTTTCGCCGGATGCTCCGGTACTTCCTGTTACTCCAACACCAGTTGCACCCGTTGCTCCTGCGCCCGCAAGCAATGTGTAATCCGGTGAAGTCCCCGGCGTTCCGGTTGGCGATCCCACATTTGCAATATACGTACTGCCGTTGAACGTTACAACCTGACCCGCTGGATATGTCGGGGCTACAACTGGATCGAATGGTACGATACCACTTAAACCTACGCCTGTCGCTCCTGTTACGCCGGATGCTCCGGTGCTTCCTGTTACTCCAACACCAGTTGCACCGGTCACACCGGTCACACCTGTCGCTCCTGCGCCCGCAAGCAATGTGTAATCCGGCGATGTGCCCGGCGTTCCCGTTGGTGAGGCCACATTCGCAATATACGTACTACTGTTGAACGTTACAACCTGACCCGCTGGATACGTTGGGGATACGGCTGGATCAAATGGTACAATGCCACTCAAACCTACGCCTGTCGCTCCTGTTTCACCAGTTGCCCCAGTTCCTCCAGTTCCTCCTGTTGATCCCGTTACGCTTAGTCCCGTGGCTCCTGTAATTCCAGTCGTCCCGGTTAACCCTGTAACACCAGTCGCTCCTGTTTCACCAGTACTTCCCGTTACTCCAACTCCAGTTGCACCCGTCACACCTGTCGCTCCTGCTCCAGCGATCAACGTGTAATCTGGTGAAGTCCCCGGCGTTCCCGTTGGTGATGCTACATTTGCAATATACGTACTGCCATTGAACGTTACAACCTGACCCGCTGGATATGTCGGGGCTACAGCTGGATCGAATGGCACGATACCACTTAAACCTACACCTGTCGCTCCTGTTACGCCCGATGCTCCTGTCACTCCGGTACTTCCTGTTACTCCAACTCCAGTTGCACCGGTCATACCAGTCGCTCCTGTTACGCCCGATGCTCCTGTAGCTCCGGTACTTCCCGTTCCACCAATGCCGGTTGCTCCTGTAACTCCCGTTGCTCCTGCGCCCGCAAGCAATGTGTAATCCGGTGAAGTCCCCGGCGTTCCGGTTGGTGACACGACATTAGTTATATACGTATTGCCGTTGAACGTTACAACCTGACCCACTGGATACGTTGGGGCTACGGCTGGATCGAATGGCACGATACCACTTAAACCTACGCCTGTCGCTCCCGTTACTCCTGATGCCCCTGTGACTCCGGTACTTCCTGTTACTCCAACACCGGTTGCTCCGGTCACACCTGTCGCTCCCGCGCCCGCAAGCAACGTGTAATCCGGTGAAGTCCCCGGCGTTCCGGTTGGTGACACGACATTAGTTATATACGTATTGCCGTTGAACGTTACAACCTGACCCACTGGATACGTTGGGGCTACGGCTGGATCGAATGGCACGATACCACTTAAACCTACCCCTGTTGCTCCCGTTACCCCTGATGCTCCCGTTACCCCTGATGCTCCTGTGACTCCTGTAGGTCCTGCACCTGCAAGCAATGTATAGTCTGGCGAAGTACCTGGCGTACCCGTAGGAGAAGCCACAGTCGTTATATACGTGCTGCCATTAAAGGTAACGACCTGGCCGGCTGGGTATGTTGGAGCTACTGCAGGGTCAAACGGAACCGCACCATTGAGACCGATGCCCGTAGCTCCGGTCACACCTGTAACTCCTGATCCTGCTAACAGCGTATAGTCTGGAGAACTTCCTGGCGTACCCGTTGGCGAAGTGACATTTGTAATATAAGTACTGCCACCAAACGTGACGATCTGTCCAGCTGGATATGTTGGTGCTAATGCGGGATCGAATGGCACGATGCCACTTAATCCTGCACCTGTGGCTCCAGTTGCACCAGTCGCCCCCGCAGCAGCGATTAATGTGTAATCCGATGAAGATCCTGGTGTTCCTAGAGGACCAGCTACACTCGTAATGTAAGTACTACCGTTATACGTAATTACTTGACCTGCTGGATAACCCGGGGCGAGCGCTGGATTAAATGCCACGGCTCCTGTCAAACCAGCTCCGGTTGCTCCCGTTGCTCCAGTCGTCCCACCCGACAGCAAAAGAGTGTAGTCTGGAGAACTTCCGGGTGTACCCAAGGGGCCATTTACATTAGCAACATAAAGACTACCCTCGTAGCTTACTACTTGACCTTGAGCATAAGTTGGTCCCAGTGCAGGATCAAATGCAGTAATATTGTTCAAACCCACACCAGGTGCTCCTGCCGGACCCTGTGCTCCCTGTGGACCAACTGGGCCAACCGGTCCTACTGGTCCAATTCCTCCTGGTGTGCCAGTAGCCCCTTTCACTCCAGGGACTCCTGGGACACCAGGTACCCCCGGGACTCCTGGCACTCCCTGTGGCCCGGCTGGTCCGGTAATTCCTCCAGTTCCAAGAGTTGTCGTCGCCCGGCTTAACGATATGGAGATCGATCGAATTAATCCCACAAGTTTATCTTTTTCTGCAGGTGGTACTTCAAGAAGCAGCGTCACACTTAACAAGTCATCCAGTAAGTTTTGCAAGTTACCTGCGAGATTAATAAGAGGAACAGGAACAACCTCTGAACCTGCAATCGTTAATTCCAATACGGCTTGTAATTCTGCCTTTACTCCGGCACGAAATCCGGATTGATTTACAAAAGTAAGTAACTGGCGTAATCCATTCTGTAATGACAGTATATTGGCTGAAGTCGGCTGACTGATTGCAGCAGGAATAGCCACAGCCAAAGAACGCAGTATGGATTCAAACTGCTCCAGTTCGCTTGTGGTTATTGGAATAAACGGAGAGCCTGCTCTAAAAGATCTGCCTTCCAAGAAAGCTTTAATATTGACCCTTTTTCGATCATCGGACATGCTTAACTCAATCCTCCTCTATCTTGCTTGCTTTTCAAGCTTATGTTACATAGGAAGGAAAATTATCTTGGACACTCTTTTTAGTCAAAAAAAGACCATTCTTGTTCCACGTTGAACAAGATTAAACGGTAGTCTTCAACAAAAAAACACCCTCCATAAGAGGGTGTTTCCGCACTTTTTGTATGAAATTCAGGCTATTTCGATGAATCCAAAGGAAATTGCAAAATAAACTCTGTTCCTTCGCCAAGCACACTATTGACGGTAATCATGCCTTGATGCGCATCAACAATATTTTTCACAATCGCTAAACCAAGCCCCGTACCTGCACTTTCTCCCCGAACACGAGCCTTGTCAGCTTTGTAGAATCGTTCGAAAATAAATGGCAAGTCAGATGAAGGGATACCTACACCCTGATCCTTCACAGAAACTCTGACAAATGGAGCACGAAGATAAGTGACCCGCTCTGCTGAGATCATTACATTTTTGCCAGTAGGTGTATGTCTGAACGCATTATCCAGCAAATTCGTAAATACTTGCTCAAGTCGATCCTCATCTGCCTGTTGAAGTTCAATTGTTGGCTGTTCGAACTCAAAGTGCAGTTGAATTCCCTGTTCTTTTGAACGCACCGAGAACTTCCGATATACACGTTCGAGTAGTTCTCCGAGGTCAACTTCCTTCATCACCATGTCCGTGTGTCCAGCTTCCATCCGCGCAAGATCAAGCAAGTCTTTAACCAGTCTGCCCATCCGTAGAGACTCATCATGAATGACTTGGATCAGTTCTTCGCTCTCTTCCGGTGAGGTTGCCATACCGTCCAAAAGGGCTTCACTGTAGCCTTGCATCATGGATAGCGGAGTTCGTATCTCATGAGATACGTTAGCCACGAAATCACGCCGCATTTTCTCCAGACGCACTTCTTCTGTTACATCTCTTAAAACAGCCACAGCCCCTCTGACAACACTGTCAGCGTACAACGGTGCCATCTGAACAGACCAGACACCTTGCTGTACGTGAACATTGGAGTTCTGGTCCCCGCCTTGCTCCATCACCATTCTGAACAAAGGAAGAAGGGGCTCAGGTACATCCCGCGAAGTCTTGTCAGACTGCTCGGATTCTTGTCCTTCGTCCATTTTCGCCCAATCGAGATCATACCATGCCTGCATGATCTTCTCTCCAGGCGGATTCGTCAGAATAACTTTGCCTTCACCATCGAATGTAACAACAGCATCAGTCATGCTGCGAAGCACACTCGCCAAATGTTCCTTCTCATGGTTAAGGTTTCGAATATTATCTTCCAGTTGGGCAGCCATATGATTAAATGTGTTGGCAAGTTCACCAATCTCATCACTCGTTACCAGGGAGAGACGTGTTCCGTAGTTCCCTTTGCGAATCGCATTGGCTGCCTGAATCAATTGCTGCATAGGCTGCGTTATTTTGGTGAATAGAAACAATGCAAAAAACGTGGTTAAACTGAATCCGATAATACAGATATAGGTGAACAACCGCTTAATATCTCTGGATTCGGATTCTGCAAAGTTCGTATCAATGTAGGGCAGCAAAAAGAGACCCAGCGCTATAAGTACACAACCCACAAGGCAGATAATAGTGATCCATAACTTCCCGACCAGTGATCTCCAGAAACTAAAACTACTTCGGTACTTCCAGTTTATAACCCACACCCCACACCGTCGTAATCATGGCCGCCGATTCAGGCGATACCTTGTTAAGTTTCTCGCGAAGACGCTTCACGTGCGTATCCACGGTACGAAGATCGCCAAAGAATTCGTAATTCCATACATCTTTGAGCAATTCTTCTCTGGAGAAAACTTTGTCGGGAGATGTTGCCAGGTAGTGCAGCAATTCATATTCTTTTGGTGTAAGACTAATCTCTTCGCCACCAGCGGTTACCCGGTGGGCATCATGCTCAATAACCAGATGCGGGAACACGATGTTGTTACTCGAATTGCTCTCCTTGGAGAGATAAGCTGTCGCGGAAGCTCGACGCAAAATCGCTTTGACACGATAAATCACTTCACGCGGGCTGAATGGTTTTACAACATAATCATCAGCGCCAACTTCGAAGCCTTGAACCCGGTTAATCTCTTCACCTTTTGCAGTGAGCATCAAAACCGGCGTTGATTTCACCTGACGAAGACGGGTACACACTTCAACTCCATCCATACCCGGCAACATCACATCAAGCAAAATCAGACCGTAGTCCCCTGCTGTTGCTTTACGCAGCGCAGTTTCCCCATCCTCAGCTTCATCGATTTCATAACCTTCTTTTTCAAGATACATTTTCAAAAGCCTGCGGATTCTCTCTTCGTCATCCACGACCAATATTCGATTCTCATGTTCAGCCATGCCTCTCCAGCCCCTTTGCAATAACTCCTCATCACTTCTATTATGTTCGATCTGGCGAACAATATTTGAATACCCTTCAATAAAAAGGTACATTTGTGTTTCCCGCTTCTAAACTCAACCTTTGCAATACGAGTCTGTCCTAGTCAGCTCCAGCATAAGAATGTAATCCGGCAATGATCAGATTCACTCCAACCAGCGTAAACATAACCACCAGGAAGCCAAGAACTGCAAGCCATGCAGACTTCTGACCTTGCCAACCTCTGGATAAACGCAAATGCAGATACACACTATAATATAGCCATGTAATCAATGCCCACACCTCTTTGGGGTCCCAACCCCAAAAGCGACTCCAGGCAATCTGAGCCCAGATCATGGCAAAAATTAATGCTCCCAGCGTAAATATCGGAAAACCAATGGCAATCGCGCGATAACTTATCTCATCCAGATCATCAGCATCGATTCCATCCATCATTGGCTGTAACGCTTGTCCAAGTGGTCTGCGCACAAGAAGTCGTACAATTCCATACAGGATCAGACCTACAATAAGTGACCAAACCACCGTATTCAGCTTGCGCCCGGCATTTACCCCGTTCATCCAGGAAGGCGTCTCAAGTAAAGGTTTTTTCATGCCAAGAAACGGTGTCATGCTCTCCACTTCGCTATTATATGGTGCAAAAATCGGAGGCATGCGATAAATCACTTTCTCTATTGTACTATTTTCCTGTACCTCTGTGTCAATGCTGACCGTTTTCTGTACAAAAACCGCCTCGTAACCAGCTGTACGAAAGGCAAATACCGTTCCTATGAATCCGATGACTACAACGATCGTAACTAGGGTGAATTCAACCCATCCTCGTTGACGTCTTGAAGACTTGTCTTTACCACTGAAATCAACAGTACGGAGCAAATACATGAACCCTGCGGCAAAACCCACGGCGAAGAATGCTTCACCAAGCGCGGCCAACGTCACGTGAATTTTCAGCCAGATGGACTGAAGCGCCGGGATTAATGGCTGTACCTCCTGAGGAAATACAGCGGCATACGCCATAATAATAATGGTAAGTGGTAACGCAAACAAACCCAGTAATGACTTGCGGTATATGGCATATACAACAATAAATGCAACCATAATCATCATGGACAGAAAAGACATGAACTCATACATGTTACTAACCGGGATATGTCCTGCCCCAGCCCATCGGGTTACAAAAAATACGAAATGCGCCGCCAAGGCGACAGTCGAAGCGATAAAAGCTCTTTTACCCCAGCGATTCATATGGTCCAGAGGATCACGATTACTCCATTTTTTGCCCATGACCGCGACAGCATATAACAAGAATGCAGCACAATAGAGAAAGAAAGATACGATAAATGCGTCGCTGCTGAAATCCAATAATCTCATGCCTGATTCCCCCCGTTATCCAACGACTTCTCTTCCACTTCCAAATTCATCTGTTTCAAGACGGCCGCAACTTCACGCCTGAAGCCAAACCAGTTTTTGTTGGTATGTCCACCCAAGGTGAGCTGTTTATCATCAAAACGAATCCAGATGCGGCGATGATGCCAATAAAAACCCATGACCAGACCCAACATAACAATACCGGCTCCTACCCACACAAAAGGCATTGCCTTATCCACTCTTATATTGAGATAACTTACGGACTGAATAATATCGACCTTGTCCATGCTGTCTACTTCCAGCTGTAAAGGAATCTCAGCTCCAATCAGCTGTTGGTTAATTGCATCCTGTTGAAACCGTTGTTTATCAATCTGCTTCGCAAAGTACAGATATTGTATCCCCTCTTCGGGCAGATCCGGTCCCTTGATGAGAAAGAGAAAAGCAGGTGCATTAGGTGAAGGCGATTTTGATTTGGGCTGACCATTCTCATCCAATCCAAAGTCCATAAACTTTTCTTTTACCGTGAGCTTATAAGGACCAGCTTCAAATGTTCTTTGGGTATCTACCATATCGATCTTAATTGGCCCATATACTTCACCCGTCTTTGTATTGACCAGATCAGGCGTTACGGACCGAATGGTGGGTGTTAGATCATAATCAAACTGATATGCTTTCAGACCGTTATAATTCAATGGATGATTCACGCGTACATCATGTCTGGCTACCTCAGCTAACTGAGGTTTCTTCGAGAGATCCGAACAATCTGCTGTACATTCATACAAAACAACTTTTGTTTCGAACAGTTTTGGAACGGTCTTGTTCAGGTTACGGAATTGCTCGGGTACTTCGTCCTCACTGTAGAATTCAACATTAAACTGTTCATTTTGCAGATACATCGATGTATTCGGGATCTTTTTGATCTCACCTTCAGGAAAAGCGACGTGCTCGTCCAAATTCAGACCTGGAAGACCTCGTGCGAGCACCGCCAGCAAAAATATAATGAGTCCAATATGGATGACATATGGGCCCCATCGACTGAATCGCTGTTTCTCGGCGAGTAATGCATCCCCCTGGGTGTGCACGCGGTATCCTTTCTTTTTCAACGGCGTAACCGCTTTCTTAATCCAGTCTTCTGGTGCCTCTTCGATGGTACCTTGGTACACGAGACGCTGTCTTGTCAAAAATTGCGTATGCTTACGTATTCTCTGTTTATTCAGTGCTTTGTAGAGCGGTAGGACGCGATCCAGACTGCATATCACCAATGATGCCCCAATCAGCACCAGCAGTAGAATAAACCACCAGGATTCATATGTATGGGATAAACCCAACAGATAATAGATATGACCCAACTGACCGTATGTTTCTTTGTAGTACACGGAGGGATCGATATTCAGAAATGTACTTTCTTGCGGATAGATCGTGCCAAGCATAGAACCTACAAGCGTAAAAACAATCATATAGACGGCAATTTTAACGGAAGAAAAAAAGTTCCATATGCGGTCAATGATATTAGGATTACTACGCTGTGAACGGCGCGCCATGCCATCATAACGCATTTCCAACACTTCATCCGATTTAGCTTCAGACTCCAGCAGCGGTTTCCCACATGCTTCACATAGTACAGTGCCTACCGGATTCTGGTGTCCGCACTCACATTTGGTATTTTGGAACACGAATAGACCTCCTGTCAGGGCTGCTTCGCCAGTTGCGAAATTTGAGCGTCAAGTGTGTCCAAATCAAGTTGCCCGATATGAATGGTAGAGATTTTGCCCGTGTCGGATACAAAAAATGTCGTTGGCATGGGAGAGATCCCAAAATCACGAACCGAGTTTTTGTCCCGGTCAAGCATGATTGGAAACGTAACGCCAACCTGCCGTACAAAATTATCCACGGTCATCTGGTCTTCTCCAACATTAATCCCGACAAATTGTACTCCCTGGTCCTTCCATTTGTCAGCTTGCGCCTGAAGTGCAGGCATTTCTTTAACACAAGGTTCACACCATGTGCCCCAGAAATTGATCACCATCGCTTTTCCTTTGTACTCATCAGACGTATGAACTTGACCATCCAGGCCCAGCAGTTCAAAAGAAGGAGATTTGTCCCCTTCCTTTGGCTTGCCATTCGAGCCGGATACCGATGTGGTAATCGCATATCCGCCCAACACCAGGATCAATAACAAAATGACGATTTGCACCGTTCTTCTTGATTTCCCCATGTGCTGCTCCCCTTTTAAGTGACTGTAGCATTCGCATCTTATTGGTATAAGACAACTGTGAACATCCTATGAACAATTATAGCGAATTTCGTCACAAAACTGCGGCGGTTTTATGAAAATTATGTGTCCTCACATTACCTTTTTTTCATTTTTTTGGCTGGCTCTGATTGTGCGAGGGTAATCAGGTTGTTGACTTCCTCTTTGGTCAGATGACGTGTCAGACCACGTTTCAGGTTTTGTAGCAAAATACCACCAAACGAAATCCGTTTCAGGCGGGTTACCGGATGGTTGATTGCCTCGAACATACGTCTAACCTGACGGTTACGTCCTTCATAGATCGTAATGGAAATGACCGACTCATTAGCCGCTGTATCCACATCTTTGTACTCTACCTCTGCAGGAGCAGTCATGCCGTCATCCAGCATAATGCCTGTCTTTAATTTCTCCAAAGCTGTACCATGTGGCACACCTTTAACCGTTGCATGATACGTTTTGGGTACGTGATGCTTAGGATGCGTCAGCAAATGTGCAAACTCACCATCATTGGTAAGGATCAATAAGCCCTCTGTGTCATAATCCAGACGACCTACAGGATATACGCGTTCCTTGACACCTTTCAGGTAGTCGGATACAATTTTCCGACCTTCCGGGTCAGATGCACTTGTGATTACGCCTTTTGGCTTGTTTAACATCAAGTACACTTTTTTCTCACTACGGATCGGTTTTCCATTAACCGTAATCATATCCTCTTCGGGGTTCGCTTTTGTACCCAGTTCGGTTACGACCTCCCCGTTAACTTCTACTTTGCCGGACAGGATTAGTTCCTCGCTCTTGCGGCGGGATGCAATGCCTGCCTGTGCGATAATTTTTTGTAATCTTTCCATGTTTGTCATGTCACCTCACACTAATGATACCCATCACGCAAGGAAATCACAAGGATAATCCATGGATTTTGTAAACTGGAGACACGAATATCCATTTCTGGCTACCTTCCTCCCCCAGATTGCCGCAAAAAAAAGCCTACCTTTACACGACCTGTTGAACACAGATGGCGTAAAGATAAGCCTTTTCCTCAAATCATTTAATTGGAAACTTTGCCGGCAACTGCAACCTGTTTTTTGGCAGGTGTGGTACTCTCTTTAATGAAAGTCTGCAATGTCTTGGAAGTAATATAATAGGTACGTCCACCGTACACAAATGTCATCATACCAATGACCCGGTTGTTCTGATCCAGAACAGGGCCACCTGAATTACCTTGGGCCATGGATTTCACAATACTGCCAATTCCCTTTTTACCTGGAACGTCCAAAGCTTGGGAACTAAACACTCTGCTTTTGGCTATCGTATTGAAGGTAGAAGGAAAATCTTCATCCAGGATGACAAGATCACCAGCAGGATTTTTGGGGAATCCAATCGTATAGACGACCTGGTTATCCCTTGCGTTTGTAAATGTGACCGGTTGGGCATCTATTTCCTTGTCCAGCTTCAGCAGTGCCATATCTGTCACCGGGTCTGTCTTAATAATTTTTGCCTTTACAGGCTTACCCAAGGAACCCGGACTCGCAACAGTCAGTGTACCTTCATCACCATCAGACAGTTCAGCAAAACTCTGAACGACATGATAATTCGTGAGTACTTCATCCTTTGAGATCAATATTGAGGTACCAACATCATAATATACCATATCGGGTTCATCCTGCTTAACCAAACGTACATTCACGACTGGAAAAGAATCCGCTGTGACTGCCATTTGTGCACGCAGCTGTTTATCGAAGTAACCTGTAAAATGTATCGTCTGAACGGCTTGAGCTGCCGCCAGCCCCGTTGACCCTGCGAGCATTGCAATAGCAAGCACGCCTGACATTCCGACACGGAGCATTCGTTTCCAACTCTTCTGCATGTCTCACTCTCCTCCGCTATTATTCTAGCATATCTAATATATCGGAAGGAAAGGAGATATCTTTTAACCAAAAACGAGCAAACAAATGGCGAGCGCAGCAATAAAACCAACGACATCGGAAAACAACCCTACTTTGAGTGCATATCGACCGTTCCGTATGCCTACAGCCCCAAAATAAACAGTCAGCACATATAACGTGGTGTCTGTACTCCCCTGAATCGTAGATGCCATACGTCCAATCATGGAGTCAGGGCCATGGGTTTTGATCAGATCGGTTGTAAACGCCAGAGAGCCAGTCCCCGTTAAAGGACGCAGTATTCCGAGTGGCAACACTTCGCCTGGAACACCCATCCAGGACACCAGCGGAGCAAACAGACTAATCACAAAATCCAGTGCACCCGAGGCACGAAATACGCTGATTGCGACCATCATGCCCACGAGATGCGGAATAATACTGATTGCAGTGGAGAAACCATCCTTGGCCCCATCAACAAAGGATTCGTAAACCGGGACCTTTTTGGTAAACGCATATAATGGAACAAACGCGATAATAACCGGGATGGCCCAGACGGAAATCCAGTTGATGAAGGTTAACAAAGGTGCTCATCCTTTCATGCCGGGATTGCCACTTTTCTGTATGCGCGGCGGTTTGTGTAAAGCCCTGTTTCGATACCAGCGATCGGCGATTATAGCAGCAAGTGTAGCGATAATGGTAGCCATCAATGTTGTTCCCACAATCTCTGTTGCATTGGCGGAATGATAGTTTAAGCGGATGGCGATCAGCGTTGTCGGAATAATGGTAATGCTAGCCGTATTCAGAGCCAGTAAGGTGCACATCGCAGGAGAAGCGGTTTGTTTGTCCGGATTAAGCTCCTGCAGCTGTTGCATGGCTTTGATTCCCATCGGTGTAGCCGCATTTCCTAGTCCCAGCAAATTGGCACTCATATTGGAGAGAATATAACCCATCGCCGGATGATTTTTGGGCACATCCGGGAACAGGAAGCCCACAACCGGACCGAGCAGCTTGGCAATCCGAGCCAGGAGACCCGCATCTTCAGCCATTTTCATCATGCCCATCCAGAACACAAGCACACTAATCAGTCCAAAACAGACCGTGACTCCCGTTGCCGCCCCATCAAAAGCGGCTTGCGTGACCACTTCGATATTGCCGTTGACGGCTGCAAAAACAAATCCGATTAAAATCATGAGCAGCCAAATTAGATTAATCATGGATTATATCCTCCCTTCAATGGCGATTTAGCTAAGGAGACAACAGATGGCTTAACACGGCGCGCCATGCAGCTGCCCAGGAAGAGACATCACCGATTCCACCCAGCGTTGCATCTTCTGTCTTCGGTTCAGGAGGAATATAACTGCCTTTGCGATACACGGGAATTGAGCCCACAAGTTTGCCGTCAAGCTGCATATCAATGCGACCTGCCAATCCGAACGAAGGATCTGTCGATTGTTCCTTGCCTTCCGTTTCCGACTGTCCTCGATTTTCGTGTAGGATCAATTTCTTAGTCAATGAGCCTTGTTCACTTTTAGCCAGTGGGTACCAGAATCCCCGACCCGTAACGACATCTGTATTTTGCACAGGCTGTTCTTGCTTCGCGACCTCTACCAACGGGAAGTATTCAAACCCAAAATCAAGCATCCGAGCATGATCGTTCCAATCGTTTCCGTCGTTCAGCGTTACCGCGGCGAGCTGCTGTCCATTACGTGTAGCGGAACTGACCAAACATCTGAAAGCTTTTTTTGTGTAGCCGGTTTTCACTCCATCCGCACCTTCATACATCCGCAGCATTTTATTTTTATTGTGCCAAGAGTATTCCCAGCTTTCATTGGGGTTCGGTGCGGATTTGTCCTCCGTGGCTACGATTCGTTTGAACACCGGATTGTGCAATGCATATGCCGTTAATCGGGCCAAGTCATTGGCTGTAGAATAGTGACCTTCTGCATCCAGTCCATGAGGGTTCATAAAATGAGAATGCGTCAGACCGATTTGCTCCGCCTTTTTGTTCATTAACAGGACAAAGCCTTCTTCCGATCCACCGACATGTTCTGCGATCGCAGAGGCCGCATCATTGCCTGAACGAAGCATTAGCCCGTACAACATGTTTTCAAGCGTCATCTCTTCACCTAACTTGAGATAGAGAGAAGATCCTTCTTTGGCAAAAGCCGTGGGAGACACTTTCACTTTATCATCCAGCTTGCTGTGTTCGATCGCTACGATCGCTGTCATGATTTTGGTCAAGCTGGCAATTCGCAGTTCTTTATCCCCATCCTTGCTGTATAAGATCCTGCCTGATGTGACATCAATGAGAGCAGCGCTTTGCGCATGTGTAGACGGACCTTGAATCGTTGCCTGGGCTTGAGTTGCCCCTAATGAAGACAGCAAGAAGACAGGGATAAGCATGCATGCAATGACTTTCGTTATTTTTCGCATCAATTCATTCCTCCGGGTCACTTGGAATCTTGTACTATCTTATGTCCGGACAACTTGGAGTATGTCCCATAGGGCAAAAACAGCAAAAATCCCTCACGCTTGGATGCGGGAGGGACGTTATGTATGAGACATTATATAAGATATGAAGTGCTTAGCTTAGACGACAATCAAGCCTGATCCTTTTTATCCAGCATTTTAGCTACTTTTCGCATAATTCTAGAGACTCTCATCTGGCTAATGTCTTCCATATCTGCGGTCTGGGTTTGATTAAACCCTTCAACACGATGCTTCAGTACAGTCACTTCTTTCTCACTAAGCTTGCGCTTGACCGAATCAATAACCGCATCAACGTATAACTTGTCCAAAATATCTTCTTCAATATTCTCCCCGCTATAGATGGTATCCATCAACGTCACGGATTGAGTTTGTTGATCATCAGCACCTACAGGCTCATCCAGGTATTTCACACCTTTACCCACTTGAAGTGCTTTATTGATCTTCTCTTCTTCCTCATCAAGCAACAATGCGATTTCATGTGCTGGTGGGAGGTAGCCCATATCGTGCTCAAGTCGATTGATTCGGTTAATTAATTCCGTAGCTGTGCGAGTTGGACGAATAATGCTTGCACTATCTCTCAGAAAACATCTGATTTCTCTGACAATCGCAGTAACACTAAACGAACTGAATTTTACGCCACGCCCCGTATCAAATGCTTTAACCGCTTTGATGAATCCCAGACGGCCCAGTTGAAGAATATCATCCTTCTCCACACAATGATTCTTAATAATCATTTCGGGCTTTCCAATATACTTATGAACAGAATGCCAAATCAAGTTCTCATTGACCAAAATACAATCCCCGAGGAAATGCTCATCGAGCTTACAACGTTCAATATTTTCTACGTCATCCATTGTGTAGTGCTTCTTATCTACCTGCAAATTCGTGCTAATATGTTCTGGAAATTTTCCCATTTGGATCTCCCTATGTAAAATTGATAACCGATATTATAGTATTCAAACTCTATTGTTAACTGATGTCTATTGACCTTTTTTGATTATTCCAAGCATCTTGTTATGATGTTCCTTCACTTGATTGTAGTACCAGGGGCGAGCCTTTCCCTTATCTACATTGCCCTCTCCCTGATTGTACGCAATGGTTGCTGTACGAAGATTTCCGTCGTACTTATGCATAAGATATTCAAAGTATATAATGCTTGTCCTGATATTCGTTTCAGGCTGATGTAGCTCCTGTTTACTCACTCCATACGATTTCGCTGTGCTCGGAAGAATCTGAAGTAAACCAATCGCTCCATGGGATGATACACTTTCCTCTAACATCCTGCTCTCTTGCCACATCATAGCCAGAATCCAGACGGAATCGATATCCGTATCCTTCGAATATTGAACTACCCACCTCACATACTTCAGCAGCTTTGCCCGGCTCACTGTTTTCTCATGGTGGAGTTCTATATACTGTTCAAGCATATCCGTCATTTGTATGTGCGCAGGAGCAACCGATTTAACTTGTTTTTGTTGTTTTTCTTGCTTCATTAGTTTTATTGGCTTTACCTGCTCTGCTTCCGTTGCTTGGTATTGTGAAGCTAATACCACCACCGCAACAACAATACCTATTACTCTTTCTAAAGTGAGCAACAGATTCGCCCACCTCCTTACTGAAAGCCTCTATATTATAGAAGGAATAATCTCATACCTAAGTTAGGATTGGTCTTGTTCACTTGGCTGATATACAATGATTGCGGCAAATTCCAACGTCTTACTGGTTGGTTCAACGGTGGAGGTAAACTCCAGTCCGGTGACGAACGTGTGCGGCTTGGATAACATCCATGCGTTGATTAATTCTTCCACACCTGCAGCGCTAGCGGACACAAACGTTTTTACAGCTAAATCCGAGGCGTAGTTTAACACCTTCATTGCTCTTCACCAGATGAGTCTTGTTCCTCTTCCTTTTTCTCTTCAATGAGTTGATTAAACTCCTCTTCGGTCAGTTCATGAATCTCCAATTCGTAAGCACTTGTCAGAATGTACCCCATACCATCCGTTAAATGAACGTTATAAAATGTTTGTAGTTCTTCATGGAAGGTACCCTCTTCGTAGTTGAATCCAATAATGGCTTTTTCGTAACCAGCTACACGACCAGCAAACCATACGTTCGCTTTTGTTGTTGCGCCAGTTGGCGTCTGGATTTCATGCATATTGGTCGGCGCGTGGATATACTTTCCAATCATACTGGATACGATTTCTTCCGTTAATTTATCATCTTTTGCTTTGATCATATGTGTCATTGAATTATTCCTCCATTAGTTAAAGTCTCGCGAATATGCTTGCCCTTACATTCTCTATACGTGTTATCGGAGCGGCAGTTAAATTGGAGCCGCAGATGAAGTATTGGTTCCGCTGCTTAGGACCATATAGTTCGTCCGCATATGGTGTACAGCCACGTCCAGATCAGCCACTCGTTTGGAGACAAAATCTTCGATGACAGGCTCCAATGGCCTGAAACCTACACTCAAGATCGGTTTTTTATGTATATACGCATGATGCATGATCACAATATCAGTAGAGGTCAAATGATCCATATCCAGATTAACCAAGACAGCATCAGCCTGTAACACTACTTTCTCAATGATCAAGGCATACTCCCTGTTGCTTAAATCAGAAGCTGTCGAAGAATCATGACTTGCCCAAGCGATATCCGAATACCCCTCTAGACGTTCCACAGAAAATCCTAAAACCACCACACTAAGCATCCTTGTTCCGCCTTTCTTTCTGTACTAATCTCTCTATACGACATAAAAAAGCACCCAGTTAAGGGTGCTCTCTCTGTTCTATGTAGGTTACTGAATCTATCTTCATCAAACTTAGGCTATTAATTGCCACTTATGACTACAATGCTTCGTATTTCTCACGAATCGCTTTCCATAACTGGGATATACGTGCCTTGGATACACCTAGCATTCCTGCAATCTCTACAAATTCATACCCCGAAGTCCGAAGCTTAAAGATTTGTTTCTCTCGTTCGTTCAGCCTCATATTTTCCATAATATCTGTTACAAACTCAAAATTCTCATAAGCAAACCCAGCATGACCAAGCGCTAATGCGATGTCTGAGCTTTCCGATTCATCGCCACCACCCTGATCCGTGCACATGATCTGTACAGCGTTAACCACACTCAGATTTTTCTCAGACATGCACTTGCGGTACATGTCCTTAATTTTATTTTCGATAAGATGATCAACAAACGTCGACATTTTGGCCTTTTCTGCATCATACTTGTCCAGGGAATTAACTAATTTGATCATAATCTCCTGGGTCACATCTTCTTTCTCCATCCCGGCAAACGTTTTACCTCTAAGCTTGTGACGACACTTCTCCTGAGCTTTGTTCAGGAACATGTCTATATCCCCAATCTCAAATAAATCATCAAAACCCATAGCAGTTGTAGCAGACATTATTCATTTCCCCCATTAACTATTTAATTATCAGTAATCGTATTCTTTCTTCACAATCTAGTCGCTATCCAGCATGATCTTACTCTACCTTCCCGCTTTTGCTCCCGAAATCTCATATACCATATGTAGTCTTGTTACACACAATTGAAGCTAATGAGCCTAATTACACACAAACAATCAAGAAATCTCCCTTTGATCCGCCTCCCCATTCCCATCCTATTACATTCAGAATAACAAATGCGAACTAATGTTCGCAACATTTATTTATTTCGTTCGCTTATATGCCTTTTACTGACTATATACGAAGTATACAGTGAAAGGTAAAGCAGCATTTTTTACAAACAAAAAGACCAACACAGAGCGCACCACTGGAAAATACCAAAATGGTGGAATGTGTCGGTCTTGGTCTGACATCTATTTCGTCCCAATTACCGAAGATATGGCCTTCAAGTTCTTTAACAAGGTTATAGGCTTCGTCAAGATTATTAATCTATTCGATCGCCATAAGGGTAGTATAAGGAAATATGTAGGATATTGTCAACAACAAAATTAGTTCCTAAGAACCTGTCCAGTATTCAAACGTTAGTTAATAGGTCTTAAGGCATGTTAATCTCATCATTTTTCAGCAGCACTTCAACATCCTTGTTCATCTTGAAGACTGTAATCTGCTCTGCAAAATCATGACCAAAAAATGTTGTTTCGATGTCTTCGATCTTCAGACCCATGTTGATATAGGAGAAAACGGGGTTGAAATCTTCTCTCATCATATGTGCTAGCTTCATCTTGTATTCGGCGAAAATTTGACTTGAGTGTGATTGCATATGTTCCAGCATGAATGCTTCAGGCTTGGTAAATTTTGCTGTAAACTTTAAGATGATAAAATGATTCATGATAGAGACTCTGGTATCTACCGGCCCGCGCTCAGTAAAATCTTTTCTTATTCTGGATGCCAACTTTGCGAGCTCTCTTTCCAAGTCTTTTATCTCAATGTCCCATCCCTCCTTGCCAATCATCCTGACCCCTTCTACTGCCCCTGAACATATGAATTCAACCTAGTTTAATCAAAACTGCTTGTACAAGACAAGTTTCAATGGATGCATTAAATCATGTCACTCTCAACTTTTCATGAAAAAGGAATAGACCCCAGAACTAGGCTTGGGGTATATCACTTTATTAACTATATTTTATAATTATTCAAATAAACTAGCACTTGGTGCTGAAAAGCTAACATTAGTTAGCTTATACGCTTAATTTATCATTTCATTGGTGAGCTCTATTTTGAGCAGGCTAAACGCAACCAGGTTTAAAACGACATTGGCACCGTAGTCTCTTTCGATCAAATCGAACGCTTCTTCCGTTGCTCCAACCAGATCCTCCTTATCCGAGGTCATCTCCGTAGTGACAATTTCCTCATCATTCAGTGCAAAGGTCAGCCTGTACAGCATCTGTATTCCCCTCCTTAGAGGTCAATTCAATATTTCGCACATCAGTAAGATCAATGATATGAACCACATCGTCTGTATCTTCCAACGTAATCGATTTCCCCTCGTTCTTGTGTTTGGTGAAAAGTCGGCGATATTCTTGCTTAACCTCATCCGAAGTTAACGGGATTTCGCGTACGACCTTATCCGAATCTTTCTCTTTCTGTTGTAATCTAGGATTATCTTCCATCCAGTTCACCGTTTTTTTCTTCCCACTTCCCTTGAAATAGAAATGAGCAGTAAGTTCAATATTCATCGTACACTACCTCCCGGAATAATTACGTTCTCATACTACTTTCTCTATACGTCTTGATCAGGTAATTGTTAATGCTAATCTTCAATGTAGATGTGGATTTCATAAATTATTTCGTTGTTAAAAGGAAAAAAGGACAGCATATGCTATCCTTCCGTATTAGTATTTCTTAACCGCTATACGATTGCCGTATGAGTCATATATATATTGGAAGTTAGTTTGAACAGGTGTTGTTCCCAACCTGATGATGGACTTGGCCACCAATCTTCCCTCATCATCATACTGATAGATGACATCAACCAAAGTAGGAAGCTGCACGAAGTCTAGACCATCATATCGATATATCTCACCAATCGAAATGACCAAGAAGGAATCATCCTGTGCATAACCTTCTGGAGAAGCCGGCATGGTAAGTACAGGTTCTCTAACAAGCTGCTCGGTGTAGTTGTCTGTAACGACTTGTCGAATAACTCTTCCCTGCATGTCAAAAGCAAAATATGTAACTACATCTGTATAATCTACCAAATCGCTGATCGATTCCCACGGATCAATGACATTCAGGCGTTTTCGTTCACCCCAAGTCATGCTCACATGTGTTTCTCCATCGCTGATCATATCGGCACTATGTGTGTCAGGATGTGTGTAATAATTGGCCTCAAGCTCGATGTTGGACAACTTTTCACGTTCGTTCAGAGTCATGATAACGTTATGACTTCCATCTGTTAACATATCAGCACTGTGTGTATCCGGATGGCTATAGATCACCGTTTTGGTACCATTAAGATTAATCGTTCCATTCTCAGGATGGTTCGAAACTCGATCACCACCCACCTTTACATATTTCCCACCGCTGTATGTATAGGTCGTTGATTCATTTTGATTGCTTGAGTCTTGGCGTACCAGATATAATCTTCCTGCTTCACCTACGGTTGGAAGTTCTGTTTTCAGTCTGACCGAGACCACGTTTCCTACTGACACTGCGTCCAGTCTGCCATCAAGTGAGGCATAAGAATCCCTGGCTTGTTTAACTTCACGTTCTACTTTGGCAGCTTTGCTGTATGAAACAATATCCATGTGGTGGTCCTCCTCTCACCTTGTAGTCAAACCAACGACCTCAATATCGAAGTTGGCAACATCTGTACCCAGATTTTTTAACGACAAGTGAAGTGTTGAAGTCCCATCTACGTCCTCATATGGCAAATCAATCATATCGTAAATCCCTTCCATAAAATTTCCCGTCGAGTATTGGGCATTGTTGAAATAGAGAACCTCTGGATGTGGACCCGCACTGTTCAAAACATGAACTTCCACATTCGTCTCTCTGGACGGAATGACCCTAATCGTTTTGATCATGAATCGAGGATGTTCCATGGGAATATCAATCATTGCCTTCGCCCCACCGCCAACATACTCTACTCTTTGGGCAAACGATACCGGCAATAGCACTTTTCTCATCTCCTCCATCAGTTTCCATGTCCTGTTCAAGAGCCTTCCCTCCTTCTAGGAATATGTGTATCCGGATACCGTCGTGGACGAAGATGACTATCAGATGTGTTTCCACTTCCGCTGTAGGACCAATCCCCCCACGTTTTCCCCACTAACCCAGCCTGCTGGACAGGAATCTTGACCTTAATACACCAATCGAGCCCCGCATAATTTTGTTTCACTTTGAGGCCTCTTATGGTATCACGAATTAAACCTACTCCACTGGACTGGGTCAAAAATTTATGCTTGAGTATCATATTTTTTTCATTAGGAACTCCCACTCTGGTTCGTGGCCCATAAATATACTTATCCGTAACGTATCCAATCAATTGATCATTATGGTTGTCCAGCATCCTCCATGTACCCCAACGGTAGATGTCAATTAATTCAGCCGTAGTGGATAACGTTCCTAATGAATAGACTATTTCCTTACCTTCAATGGTGACCGGAACAGCATCAAGATCGTATCCAATGCCATGGAGAACTGCCGCCTTACTCTGGGTATAGAGAGAACCGCTCTCGGCGGTCCCTACAACTTTCCCTTGATGTATAGCCATGTCCATCACCACCTTAATTCATCAGGACAGCAACCGTAGCGCCTGATAAAAAGCTCTGTCCACCAATCGACAGCGAGTATACCTTATATGTTTTAGTGCCCACTTTGATCTCATCTCCATGGGAAACCCCAGCAGAAGGTACCGCATAGATATCAATAAGTTCGCCTCTAGGGCCTTCCACACCATTACACATAATAACTGGAGCAAGATGATAAAGAGACCCCCACCCTGGATTAACAGGAAGCATGGCAGAGTAAGCATCATAAATGTTATTCACCATCTGTTTATCTTTATCACGCAACGTCCGAATACCATTATCCCCGTTGTAGCTGAGGCCAACACTCAAACTCGAGGAATCTGTCTCTGTGGCATACCTGTTCAGAATTCCGAAGTAACCCAGATTGGATATACCGGTAACCGAGTTCACATCCCCCTGCAAATAAATAATAATCCGGTTTGGTTGTACTGAAACTTGGTAATCGATTAATAGATTCGTATCAACGGCACTTGTATGACATAGGAAGTCCTTATTCACTTCGGCTCTGCCCAAAGGAATACTACCATCTGTTGCCATCACATCTTCAGCCACACTCACGGTCAATTTGTTTCCCGTAGTTCCCTTCGTGTTTCCAACCTCAAGTCTGAAGAACAGTTTATCTGAACCTGTTGTTCCCACTGATTTGAGCACGATCACACTCGCTGTCTCGTAAAATACGGACCAGGGAGATCCCGCAATCGTTTTAAAACCTTGAACAATATTCGCGAATAATTCATTCATCTTAACTTTGCCTGTGAAATTAACCATTCCTCATAAACACCTCCTATATTTGGAAAAGTAACGCTCTTTGTCCACCACCAAGCAGTCTGGCACCATGGAAGAACTTCGGCCTTGAATACACAGGAGCTAGGTTCGAATTGTAGTAATAACGTCCATAGTCTGTATTCGGATAATCCTGATCTACGACATGAAACACGTAATACTTGCCATCATTGCCAAGATCGAGGATCGATCCGTCCGGGTGCTGCGCACTGTTTTTAAATACAATGGAACGCATACCCTTGAATTCACCCCTAGCTCCTTCAGATGGATGATAGACCATAAAAGGTGTAACATAGTATCTTGAACCTACACCTGGAGAAGGGATGGACTCTGTCCCAAAATTGTACAGTGCGTACTCCGTTCCATTCCGTGAAGTCATCACGACACCTCTCGGTGTATCATATTGATCTGATATGTTGTTATCCGAAGCGGATAAAGGCATATGTGGAAAAACGCCATAAAATTTATTGGCAATCGCCGGGTCCTCTTGCTCTAATGGCTGGCATTTACCTAGGAATATTCGTACCGGGTAAGCTCTTTCCGGATAGTTCAGACTCTCTCCATGGATAAACAGGATATCCTCATTCGTAATTACAGACCACTTATAGTTCACATTATACTGTACGTTATGACACAAAAATGGCGTTTCCGTCATGAATTTATCTGTGTCCACTGGCGAATTTACGAATAGATCTGGTGATGCCACATTGCTTCCCAGGTTCTTCAGTCCCCAGCGAATGTTGACTCCTCTGGCGTGCGCCCATACACACATGGTAAAACGCATGGATGTATTTTTTTTATTGGTAAGCAGCGCATTGCCCCAGTTGGCATAAGTCGTTTCGGCCGTATGTATGGTATCCCAGTAAGGATCGAGTGCATCTTTCAATGTGTTAACAAGCGTTGAAGTAAATAAGCTTAGCGTACTGGTAAACTCGTGTCTGCGAATCATGGTCATGCACTACACCTCCTTCTCGATCTCGAATAGCAGCACCCGTTGTCCGCCACCGAGAAGTAACGCTGAATCGAAGAAGTAGGGTTGACCATTGTAGTAAGCTCCATTAGTTGCAAAAAATCCCTGATGAGTTGCCGGATGCTGCTGAACATTCACATGGAATACATAATAGCGCTCATCCCCCAGGTCAAGAATTGAACCATCCGGGTACATACTCGAATTTCTTAGTACGGCAGTACGTATACCGAAGAACTCTCCCCTTACTCCTTCCGTTCCATGCCAGACATAAAAAGGAGAGATAAAGTACCTTCCACCTAAACCCGGAGAAGGAACTTGAGAACTCGTTGAGAAATGATATAACGCATTACTTGTACCATTTCTTGATGTCCTCACGTAGCCTCTGCCTGTATTATGCTTCAATTCAACACCAGCAATATTCATCCCAACTGGATAATGACCAAAAATTCCCACAAAGTCATTTGCCACAAGTGGATCTTCTTCCTCAAAAGGCTTCATTCTGCCAAGATATAATCTAACAGGATAGGCTGCATCGCCAATGTAATTTTGTGCCTCACCAAATAAATAGATGTAATTAAAATTAGTGAATAGAGTCCACTTCCAGTAAACATTAGGAGCATTAGATAAATTTGAATACGCTTCGTTAATACAAGTATTCAGAGGAATTTCGGTTACAGCTCCTACATTGGTATAAAGATCAGGTTTCACAATCGAACCATTATTTCTCAAACCTGTTCTAAGCATATAACTCCTAGTGCAATCTCTGCTGTAATTGGGTGTATAGAACCTAGAAACATTCATACTAATTGTGAAGAACATACTTGGATCTTTTATATTTTGAGCCGTAAGAGTGCCCAGATTTGCATCACTCCTACTAGGATGAGTCCAACTCCTTGGAATTGAATATTCATTAGATGGTTCATAAGTCCAGTTCCAATGTATATCCCCATATAAATCTTGACTAACTGTTTTGTAAAGCTCTGCAATCAAATTAGAAGAATAAGAATAAAACTCATAGCGACGCAGGGCACCTAACAAAATATTTTCAGCCAACTATCCCACCTCCTTAAGCACCAAATCGGATTTTCATTTCGTGAAAGATGTTCTCTTTAAGTACGGTTAACAAGACTGTTTTCACCATGTCACTTCTCTCTGTTATGAAATTCTCTTGATAAGACTGCTCTTTGTCCCCAGCTCCATCCTCTGTCTCCACACCACTAGCAGCCTCATGAATTTCAGGTAGCCCTTTAAGTGAAGGCAGAAACTTATGAGCCACATTATCAAACAGAATATTGCTTTCAAAAGCAAAGATTAGAATTTCAATTTCCTCTGTACTGAATGGCTCTAAGTGATTGCCCACTAATTTATCCATGATGGTATGTAGTGCAAACTTCACATCCTGCACGGTCCTCGTCACGTCAAATCACAACCTTTCTAATTTTTACTTGTTTGATGTTACCGCTAGCATCATATTCAAATCCCTTCTGAACTCCTTGGCCGTCATAGATCAAGGTCTCAGTCTTAACGGTACCATCTGCATTGTAAGTAAACGATGTTTTCTTCAATAGCTGTGGAGTCAAATCTAATGAGAACACTTCTTCTGACTCAATGTCACCATTAGAGAAGTAGTTATATATGACATCCAGCTCAAGTGTACTTCCTTCAAGAAAGACAAGTCTCCTCCGGATGTCCGTGTCATCGAAGGTAGCACCTCCTTGAAGCACATAATACTCTGCACCATTGTTGATTTCGCGCAGTACTCTACCCGTAATGTCACGCTGATACTCAATGGACTTGATCTGTCCGTTACTCTCAGTAACCTCCTGTCGTTCCAGATTTCCATCCGGGCTATAGAAGTGCTCAATGGTCCGGTTGATCCCTCCATCAATCTTCTCCGTATGCACTTTTCCATCTGGATAATAGGTATATTCGGTTACCGAAGTGGTGTTAATAATTGACCCACGACCAATGACAGTTACTCGGGCTTCCTTGGGCACATCAAAAGTAAACCGTATAAGCGTATCATTATATTCAATGTAATCGTCTCCTGCATCCATGCGTATTCCATCCAGAAATACCTCTGCAGAATTTGAACCAATCACATATCTGGGCACTTGAAAATCTCTAGACATCGACAACCTGCTGTTAGGAGCAGAAGTAAAATGGAATACGGATTGATGCTCCATAGTGCCTTGACTCTCAGCGAGTTCAAGACGACTCTGCATGTTGTCGAGTCTGTCCTTGAGAGCATCATAGACTACTCCATTTTTATCTTTTTTTGAAGCCACAACTTCTTTAGCAGTTGCTTCTAATTGGACTTCCATCGCTTTGATCGCCGTATGATGTGTAGCAATTGTTGTGGTTTGCTCACCAACGTTTTTTTCCAGATCATCTACACGAATTCCCAATGCAGACATGTCATTTTCAACAGAACCCTTTGTTAAGAAATACCTGAAATCCAAAGCCGTGAGTGAAGTTGTTGGAGAAACTCCAACATCGAGTCCACCTATGATCATGGCATCCTTGGGCTCTTTTTGATCTGAGCTATAAGTGTACTCCCCATTTTCATGAAGAAAAATATAATATGTCGTATTGGCTTCAATGTCTGAAATGCTGAATGTCTGAGAAAACTGATCCACAATAACCTTGTTGATACTGGCTCGTCCTGCATTAATCGTAACTTGGACACTGTTATTTGCATCTAGGTACGTGGGGTTGGTAACACTGAGATCCTGAATGGGTTGCTTCACTACAACTTCAATCGCTTTCTCCAACGTGTCAAATCGATGATCTATGGATGCCTCTGCTCCACGTGCTTCTTTTATCTCCGTCTCCGCAAGACTCAATCTCTTTTCATGGTCATCCTGACTCTTGGAAATAGTATTGACATCTGCTCTTGCCGTCACAATATCCTGCTGAACATCATCCAATCGTGAGCTGTTTGAAATAACCTTAGTCTCGACATCGCCTAATCTCTGCTCATGATTTTTTACTGCGTCTCGGCTATCGTGTGCAGATTCTTCTACGAGTGTGATTCGATCACCTAGACTAAGCGCATTCCCTCTGGCTTCATCCAACTCTGCAAGATAGGAATCAATCTCATCATGCGTACGGACCCCAATATCACTTAATTCCTTATGACTCTTGGCGGATGATCGATGAGACTGGTTAATTCTTACTGACATTTGACCACCTCCATTCATGCCTTACATGATCTATACGTAATTACTCCAATACTAATAAGTCATATGTATGTCGAATACATCTGTAGCGAAAATTTGACCTGGGAAGCATACCTGTCTTGAGATTCTTCCCTTTCCATTCGCAGCCAGAATGGATAGGACGCTCCTGGTAGAATGGTAAACGCGGTGATCGAGTAGCTGAAAGACCCCGGAATGCCTTCAACATCAGGCGCAATCTGCACTTTATCCGTCCCGCTTGTGAGCGCAAAGGTTACATTTTTAAAGTCTCCTGATATCATGGGGTTCTTGGCAAACATTCGAACTTCTTGTGTAGCAGAACCACCTGCCGTTAAATAGCCTAGAAACCTATCCGTGTTGGGATAGAGAAGCACATCGAAATCTTCTCCTGTTTCAGGATTTGATTCTTTGTAATATAAATCTGGTGTAACCTCAAAATACATTAGGTCTCCCCTGTATAACTTTATAGAATCCATGGCCTGAAACCGATTTCCATCCGGAAGCCTAATCCCAAAATTGCCCTCAAACGGATATGAATATGGATCCATGTTAAAATGTACAACCGTTTCTTCAGATCGGCATACCCTGGACTCAAGCACAACACCATTCTGATCGATTAGATCAACCACAGTTCCTTTGGTTAGATTGTCTACGGTAATAGATGTTCCTTTGTTGATTCGAATATACTGAATATGCATGGGGTGATCCCCTTCACCCTTCAGATACAGACCAATTTTAGGGGCTCCCACCAGTTCTACAGAACCAATGATGTTCCAAATCATGCCATCATCCGACCAATACGCCGTATAATAGTTATAGTCTCGAATCAAACGTATCCACGGGTAAGTCTTCAGCAAAGGCTTTGGCAAGGACATATCCAAAAACTCTTCAATCTCCATGTAGTTATGTTCATCTACAAACACGATAACTCCACCGTAACATCCCTCTGTATCGGGATTGTAACTGTTCTTCACATCCATGACGAATTGCTTCATATCTGTCAGAGGTTTATAGAACATATACAGCGGATCTTGACCATGTTTGAGCACCAGGCTGCCACTACCCGCTTCATAGCGAGTAGCATCGTTAGGGAGTACTTCCCATTTGGAATCCAGGTTGGAGCTTACGAACGCATCCTCATAAATCCTGCCTGACTCTTTCAATCTCGCAACACCCATACAGAACCTCCTTTCTTTACGTGAATAACCAGATGCGTTTACCGATCACACACATCTTGGGCCTTGCTTTCCAAACTTCCAGCAAACATTTAATAAGCGCTTCAACACACTTGTCTCCCCCACCACCTTCGCAGTAAGGAATGACATAGACGTCATCACAGATCCAGTTGGTCAGTTCCATCCAATCCAGATTAGCGTATTCGTAACTACGCGTACCCACTTCCTGAAGTGAGGTGAACACCCATTTGAACTCATGTTTGCCTTTAGGCACTGGATGTGAAAATGTATAGTATCCACCCTCTTGAGTGAATGTTTTGATAAGCTCATCGTCAATGAAGAAATCCAGTTGACAATCAAACGGCTCAGGCACCCACACCCATCTTTCGTAGGCTTTGAAGTCATGCACCCGGAAGGTGGTCAGATATCGTTTTCCTGTCCAATCGCTGATTTGCCCCTTCTGATCTGTTGTAATCTCCACCTTATACTTGCTATAAGGCTTGGGAGCCAGATCATTCAGTTCGAAGCCACGATACCCATCCCCGTAATACTTTTCATCCCATAACACTTTTCCATCCTCGCGGGTAATTTTCACGCGCATATTACTGTTATCGCAGCCACCCATCCAGATCGGTTTATTATTCCAAACTTCAAAGTGAGTCACCTCAGCCCAGGATGGATCAACTTTGATAATATCATCAATATTCAGTTTCCCTCCCCAGATCATTGCGCCATCTCCCGGGCATCCTCGCTCGAATCGAACACGAACCTCGTAATTTTTTTTCTGATTTGAGGTATTTTCCACTTCAATAGAGATGATCTGGTCCTCTTCAGTTGTTACTTCTTTTATTGGAAGTAGTAATTGGCCGTTCTCAAAAGTTTCAATGACAATCTTTGTGCCAGAACACGCTCTGTGGTTATTCTTGTATAGACGAATAACATCTAGCCAAGCATGACTCCCACCATCTGGTGTTGTGGTATCTGGTGGATTCGATGGCTCTTGGCCTGGGTGAGGAGAATTGCCCTCAAGGAACATGTTTCCACTTGCATCAATACAGTAATTAGGCCATCTCTCGGAAAAACTACCTTCACTTAATGTAAATCCACCTGCATCAAGACCTGTCGCGTTGGTTGAGGTTTTATCTTTAATAAGTGTGTAAACCACTTTATATTTGTGTCCGGGTATTAATGAGTATGGGCTGTTAATGTGATCGCTAACTTTTTGACCATTTTCAACGGATATTTTAATCGGATTAAATTTGTTTTTTTCGTCTGTTAAATCAAACCACTGCACATTCACATAAGTTGTTCGATCCACTAAGACTGGATTTAGCAGTTTATTTTGATTCACACCATCGGGATCATCAGTGCGAACCACAAGGTCTTTGATGGCTGCGTAATAGTAATTACCTTCTCTTCCTCTTTCACGCCCATTATAAGTATCAGTAAGACCTATAATTAATGTATATTTCCCAGGTTTCTCAACTGTAATTGGAATAGAAAACTTTTCCGCTTTTTTCCATTTTGTTTCATCAATGCTTTTGCTATTATATCCTTTTTTATCTCCATAATTATCGTTACAATCAAGAATTGTTACCTCTTGACTTGCTTTGTCTTTAGGATAATAAGCAACCCTAAGTCGCCCTGCTTGAATTGAATCTTGAAACAGGTAACATAAATATTTGAATTTAATATCAAATGATTCAACACAATAGAATTCAAAAGTTATTTTCTTGGTATCTGGACCAAATAAACTATATTCAGGACTTTGAGGGTTGTCACCAGAAACATCCAATGAGTAATAGTCCACTGTACCATTTGATTTGTTGATAGTCTCAGCACGATCATATTTAGCACTCTTATTATTTAGTGCTCTCTTTACAAAGACTCTTCTCTTGGTAACCGGATAGACTGTCAACAATTCAGAATAATTAAAATTTCCAATCTTAGGGGCAGTAAACGTACGAACGATTGTCGATTTTTGCTTAGTAACACCCAAAGCGTACGCTTGACCAGAGGATGAGTAAACTTCACCTCTATTGATTGCATCAAACTTAGCAGCACGTGGCGAATGCCCTCCATATGATTTTTGCGCGTATTGGATGTTATCCGTTTTTGAATCTCCTGTATAACACTTCACTCCATATGGATCTTTCTTTGCACTGCCTTGCTGATCAGTTCCCGTACCTGTTCCAGCGGAATTTTCCGAACCCCCATCTCCGTTACCTGGCGTATATTTCTTACCGTCCCGGTATCTCCATCGGAATTGATGATTCCCCGAAGGTAGAGGATACATACAATTGGTCCCTTCTCTGTCATTCGACTGACTTCCTGTCCATACAGAGATACCATCAATTTGTAATTCCAATTTTTCTCCTGGATCAAATTGCCCTCCATATTGCCAACAGATGTAACCCGAATTGTCTAAATGCGCTTCAAAATCACATATAAAATCCTGATCATGGCCCTGTGCCCACATGACCCCATCGCCGTTAACAATTTTTTTCCACACCCAATTTCCAGAGAATCTCAACGATTCATGATACTTGCCTTCCTCATTAAACAATTCTTCGAAAACGTTAAAATCTCTTGTTACCCCCTTGTCTGGATCGTATGAAGAGTCCATCGCTGGATAGATACGCATATGCTCTTGAATGCTAAACTTAGCTCCAGGATTTAACTCTGCATTATATCTAATGGTATCACCATTTTTTTCAGTTCTAGCACCTGCATCTGTTACATCCCAACCACGTGTCACATCAACGTACGAACCTAAATCCGTTACTGTTCGATATGTATTGCCAGTATTGTTCCCGTACGTGAATAATTTTTCTATGTTATCGATGAAAGGCTGCTCAGTGTAATAATCTCGAATATAGAATTGGATAATGTTTAAACCTTCCTCTAGCGGAATTCGTATCTGCTCCCCCTGGCTATGCATCGTTGAATAGTATTCAAGCATGCCATTTACAGTCACCTCGAACGATTCCGTAGCTCGTAATTGATGAGAATAACTAAACAAAAACCAACCCTCATCTTGCAAGTTCACTTGGGTTTGAGCAATCATATCCCCTTCTATAGGTTCATCCAGTCTTAATACATTCCCTGATCTTACCCATGGCGGGCTGCCCGACATCTGCCACTGATAATTCCCAATCCCTTGACCATAAAGCGACGCTTCCCAATGATCAATCTCATACGTTGGACATATGACTTCAACTACACTTTTTAAATCTACAGTCGCCTCAGGGCCTGTTATAATTTCGTATTCAATTTTGGCTTGATTAGCTGTTGTTTCGGAATATTCCTCATTGAGATTCCACTCTACACCGTGTAAAGATTGAGCATGACTGCCATGACTGCTTTCTCCATGCTGAGTTCTGGATTCAAAAGTGTCATCAAAAAACAATTCATAATCTTTAGCTGGATAAGATTCTTTGTCTACTCCCATGTAGTAAGCAAAAGAAACTGTACCATCACATTCATTATCCAAATTCATTTTCATCGTCTTACTTCGCTCTTCATCTGTAATGAACTGAGCTTGAAAGTGGGCTTGTGCAATGCTTTGTGATGACTTTACATACCAATCACTATCACTTTGTTCCCCATCCAGATCAATATCCAGAGGTGCAGGCGGCTTACGTGTATCCACAATCTCAACGACTTCAACATCCTTAATATAGATGCCATTGTTCTGCCATACTTCAGGTCTCATTTTGCGAATTAACCAGTCGAACTTGTACATCTGTCCTGGCTGCAACGTAAAAGCCGCTTCCTGCCATCCGCTATTCTCGCTCCATTCACCTCCGACTTGCTGCCCATTAATATAGAACAGCATGCCATTACCGCGCTTGGCACTAGCCAGGTACTTGAACCTGATCTGTCCATAACGCTTCACACGCCAGTTAAATGTGATTTTGGATGAGTTGCCAATCTCCAGAAGCCCTAAATCCAGTTTTAAGATCATCTCTGATCCAGATTGTTCATTTCGGCCTACGGAGTGGACAGCTACCCATTCCTGATCCTCCGTCGATGATACATATCTGAAGAAATCAGGGAATTTATTCGAGAACGGGACGTCCTTTTTCATTGAAAAGAGTGGAATCTCATATACGGTTGCATCAAAATGATTAAAGTAATTCCCACTAAAATGATGGTAGTAGGGTGCCGGACAGACGGGCAATGATACACCATGATGACTACCGCCAGGCTTCTGAGCATTTTCAAGAATCTTGTGAATACAATCTTTAATCATCTGCAGTACTCGCTGATATTGTGTTTTATCTGGAGGCTGCTGCTGTTCTACCCACCATTCAATCCTGCGATACATATTCCACAGTGCTTCACGGCATCGTACACTCGCATACCACGACTTATCTTTCAGATATTGCTCAATGATTTGATCAATACTATTTTCCAGTGCATCCAATTGAACCGTCTGCCATCGTCCTATCTGACCGTAACCTGGATCACCCAGAATAGGATTATTTTCTTCACCATGCCGGTCCGTTTCACTCCTCGGTGCATTGGGACTCTGCGGTAAATACGCAGGGTTATTGGGGTTGCCGTAACTTTCGTCCGCAATCTTCGCTCTCATATTGGCGAACAATACACCTTTCTGTGACTTGGAGAACAAACCAAATGTATGACCCATACCAATCACCTCCCAATCTCTCTATACGACAAAAAGAGCACCGAGTTAATCGGTGCCCGTCAGATCATATTGCAATTTCGAATCTGTGTAGATCTGGAGTTTATTTTTCATGACCGACACGGACAATGTATACCATTTTTCCTTCTCCCACTTAAAGGGTTGCATCGGAGAACCCACTGCAGTTGGATTGCCAGCAACGATTTTATATAGCTGCATCGGCGTTCTCATATCCAGACTGTTATCGCTATCTCCTCCGTGAACCATAAACATCCAATAATTATTTTCATCGAAGTATTTGAAAATAATTCCTGCGCCATTCCCATCCGTACTTGCATCCACCTTGAAATCAATGGAGAACTTATACGTCTCAGCCAGGAAATTATTGCGGTACCATCCACTGATGTCCTTCGTATCTGCCTTAGAATAAAACTTTCCAAGCAATTGATCCCGATCCCAATCGCCTTGACCGAATTTAGTCCAATCGTCAGACTGGGATAATTCCAGCGCATCCATATCCTTGGAATACGGATAGTACACATTAAATGGATCATTCGGATCATAGTCCTCCGGCACACCCAAACCACCTTCCCAATCTTCAGGATCCATCCCTCGATCGAGCAGATCTTCCGAGTAATCGAATATGAGACCCTGTGCCATGGTGTCCATCATCGGAATGTAAGCATCAGCGGATTCCCGTTCAGCCACCGGATGATCATTCAGTGTGAAGCTCTCACGTGGTTCCATCTTGGCTTCGTGATACATTTCCATAAGATGAGCTGTTCTCTCGGGAAGAAAAGCGTGCAACTGTTCCAGATACTCTGCTCGTTTCTCAGGTCTTTCAGCGAAAATAAAACCTGTGATGACTTGAGAACAGCGTTCTTCAAATGAAGCCATGAGAGAATCAGGATCTTCAATTTCAGACAATCTGGCGTTTGCTGTTCCAGTCGGCAACTCTCTTGCAATGCTAGATTCACGTTCCTCAGTTATCCCTTTAAAAACATCTTCACTAAGATAACCCGGGTCTATTAACTTACTGCCAAAGCTCTGGCCGTCATTAACAACGTAACTTGTGTATGGCAGACTATTTCCGTAACTTAACTCGTCTCCTGAGAATGCAAACCTCTGAAGCGTGGTCCCGTATATCCCATCGAAATGCTCACCAGCTCGCTCACCCCCAACGCCACTTTCCATTTCATGTGAATGACCATATCGATCTATTTTCTCCGCTGCGAACTGCTCCCAATCCAGAGTCGTGCTTCTTAACAAGTTCATTCCAGAATCCAATTGATGGTTATACGCGTCATAAGAACTTCTGGAGCTCATGAACGAATTATCTTCAATATGAACGTCTCTCGTTTTAAGGTAAGCATATTCGCTTCGGATCAGGTCTAGCTGTTTATATTGGAAGCCAACCAGTTCCATGTCCAAAATGGATTCATTAAATTCCTTGTTTCCGTAGAACATGTCCTGATCCAACGATCCATTTCGCAGTTTCACTACATCATTGATCGTCTCATGGGTATGCGCCCATCTTTCAGCTTTTACCCCCAAAAGGTTGTCATGAAGGAATGCTGACCTATCCTCTTTATTTAACTCAAGCGTTTGGATCAAATCAGCTTCATTACCGTTTTTAAACGCATGAATTTGCTCATCAATAGTGGATTCTTTGGCATTTTTCAGACCGTACATGTTCTCTTCCAAATATCCATATTGCGGTTTGTCGGCGAGCAGATTCTCTTCCATATTGCCGTACTGGGGTTTGTCCGCTGAGAGTACAATCTCTGTTGTTCCATACTTCAAGTTTGTTCCACCAACAATCTCAACCGGAACATCACCGTACTTCAGATTTGTTCCGCCAACAATCTCTACAGGTATATCTCCATAAGTGAGCCCCGTCCCACCCACAGATTCCACTGGAACATCTGCATATTTCAGATTTGTACCGCCTAGTGGTAACGTGAGGTCAAGGTAACCATTTTGCGGTTTATCCGCTATAAGTTGTTCTTCAAGATTAGCAATCTTTTCAATCGTGCTATCAGTTGTCTCATGAAGGTAAGCGTCATGAGTATGCTTGTATGCAAGAATCACATCATGATCCAGTGCTGAATCCTTTTTACTCTTTATCGAATCATAGATCAGTTCGACCAAGTCAGTATCTCTGATACCTTTACCACCGTACCAACCCTCACCATGCAATTCACTCAAGCGTAACTTGACAACTTCACTCTCAATTTCATGAACTGATGCCTCTTTCACGATTCTTGTAAAATGGTTATCTTCAAGCATGAGGGATAATCTGTTCATGTTATCCGAAATGATTTCAACGTTCAATTGTCCTTTGCGCATGATTGAATGAGCCGTCAGCATATCGTCAAGATTCGCAGATTTCATTACAGTAGTGGCTAGAGATATCTCATCTTGCACCGATCCATATTGATCTACCCTAATCGCTTCAGGAGTAATATTTACCAACGTGGATTCCCAAGCTTGCCGCATACCTTCGTTAAACTCAATATCCATCGCACCTTCTCTTGCCCACGATGAACCAAGCGTATATCCAATCTCAGCTACTCCATCTCGATATTTCGAGCTGCTTATGGAATAATCCTCGCTGAGCAGCGCAGATCTCCATTTCAAAGTCGCCAGTGAGTAATCTATATCAATAGCTGCCTGACGTGGTTCAATCATGCCAATAGAATAGCTCTCATTCAAATACAACTGTCTGATCTTGGCTGTGCCTATGGAGTACTCACCACTGATTAAACCTTCTCTTATTGGATTAGTAGCCATAAGTTGTTGATCATACGAGTATCCATCACGAGTCTTTGACGTTCCAATAGCATATTCGCTGTTCAAAAGCATCTGGCGTAAGTTCGTGCCACCCATGGTATATTCATCATCAATTATTCCATATCGATACCGGGAAACCCCGCCCATATTAAATTCGGTATGAATCACACTCTCACGGTTCATGTTGGAACTCACGATATGATGGTCGAGAGCCATTCCGTCCCGTTTATATTTTGCGCCTATCCCGTACTCATCAAAGGTTTGTCCTCTGCGTTCAACTTGACTTCCTTCATACGCTGGGTCATCCGGGAATAATCCCCCTCCAGGATTCAGGTAACCTAATGAATCTTCAAACTCAATAATAGCCGGTCTTGCATTAAAATCTGCGCCGTAAATGACTTCCGTAATTTCGCCATGCTGATCTTCCTTTACTTTCACTCCCTCGAAAACGTCTGTCTCTAGAGTAGAATTACGTCTGTTCAGTTCAGCCGATCGAGATTCATCCTCAAGTACTGTTATGCTCAAATCTTTGGATGCTTCTGAGAGTTCCGTCCCTATATCACCAAGCTGAGATTCCTTCGCACCTTCGAAATTAAAGGAAATGATGCCTGATCTGCTTCCTTCTTTATCAGCTGTTAAGATCCCACAATCGATTAACGCATCTACCCGCTCTCTAACCCCAGCCAAAAACGGTTCATCAAAATAAACCGAAGCGTCTGCATTATTCACAGCTTCCATCATCATTTCCAGGATGACTGCCGGACTGTTCTCCAAGATCTCCCCTACGATAAATTCCTCGTCCAGATATCCAGGGTATGCTTTATTCCCCAACCATCCTCCACCAACCAAATTGTCCAAAAGCTCATCCCGAATCATGGTTGGTCGACTATTATCTCGGATGGATTGCAGGGTCGTTTCCAGATGTAGCTTTTTACGATCTCTATGTGATACAAGTGGTTTCTCTGTCAGATGTACATGCTTCTGTTCGTCGTTCTTTCCATACGAATTTAGCTTTTCGAGCATGGTAGAACGTAATAATTCTTTGTCAGCCAAATGGTCCTCAGACTCAGGTAACCACAAATCATGAGCCAACGCTCTTTCTGCCGTTGTTGAACCAGCCGTATAACTTTCAAAGGATGCTTTTCTTTCTGCACCTTCTTCGCTATTCGGGATGAACAAATTCCTTTTTTCTGTTTTTGCAGTATGGAACTTGTCCTCAATATAGCTATCGAACTTGCTTTCCCTTTCACCAAGTGATTGCTTGTTGAGTATTTCAAGAGCCTCTGCAGTCACTCGTTTGCCTAACCTACTCTCCCTCTCTACATACCCAGGAACCTTACTGATCCTTCTGCTCTCCTGCAAATCTCTGAAAACAAAACCGTGCTCCTTACTTTCACGATAAGCCTGTTCTGCATGACGGTCCACCTCACTATGAACCACATAAATTCGTCGTGCCTTAGGATGCTCGTGCTCAATATACATTTTCTCCAAATAAACTCTTTGCCCCGTAGTCAGATCACCCATGACGTTCATATCTTCCGCTTGATCTCGAACAGCCCAAGGAAATTGCCTTTCCACATCCGTAATAGTCCCTATATCTCTGGATGCCAAAATGATACCGGATGCTGTAGTTGCCGGATGTTTGTCTATAATTCTGTGAGCTTGGAGCGGATGCCAAAGGGTATCACTCGGACGAAAGACTAACGCATTTCGATGTTGGTCACGGCTGCTTTGACTGAGATCATCATGAAAGTAAAGTTGCTTGTTGACTTCTCGCGTACTTCTCATTTCGGTATGTAGAACAGTCGGGTACTGACGATCCTTCAGTTTGGCAAGTACATTCTCGTGAGTTGTCATTTCATTCTTAATAACCCTCGTAGCATGATTCAGTTGTGAAAGAAACATATTCTCTTCGTTGTCTCTCATTGCTTGAACAATTTTGCCTGTAGTCGTTCCACCAAACGTTGTTGCTCGCACAGCTGTTCCCAGTGTCTGCATGAGTGTCAATTGTGAAATGTTATCCACTCTTTGGGCTAACGGCAACGTCCGATCAAGGTGCATATACTTTATTTCCTGAAATCTACGAATATAAGCAGTCGACATATCAGAGAGAATGGATAATTGCTGATGATCATCTACCCTTTTCCCAATCATGGTAGCTTGTTCAGCAAATGTTTCTTTATGAACATCACGTAAACCTAGCAGATCCTGATATAGAATTTCCACGTCTTGTTTGCTTACCTTCCGGGATTGAAGGCTTCTCTCCAGTTCTGTACTTCTGAAGTGGTCTTGAATGGCTTCTAACAAAAAGTCATTTTGTGCCCGGCGTCCAATGATCTTCTCCACTTTCTCGAAAACCTCTGCCACATCCATATCCGGTTTATCGTTTCGAACAGAGTGTATCAATTGTTTAATCACCAGTTCAGAGCTGTTATCTTGCTCTGCACTATCTGCATAGTCCGCAATCATCCCAAATTCACTAACCCTGAAACTGATTTTTCCAGGCTCCAGCTTATCCAGATTCTTAACAAAGTTACGAGTTAAACCCAAATTACGGACAATCTTCAGCTCTTTATCGTTATCTACGCGCCAGCCCTCTGACATATCTTCAGGAATGAATGAGTCCTTTAAACCTCCGGGTCTGTGGCCCTCATCTTGATGATCCATCTCCAAAGCTTCAATTAACGCAGACCGCTGCATTTCAAACGAAAATTCCATGACATCGCCTTGCTTGGTACCTGAGCTCGATCCTTCCATGGAACTGTGCAGAAGTCCTTCTTTATCCTGTTTAGCTTCACTTAGGACAATAAATCGTTCTTCTCCTTCCAGATCCTTGCGAATCGCTTCCACAAGTTGATGATTAAATCCATGTGAGATCGATCTTGCCATGTAAAAATCAAGCATCAGGACACTTGGATACCGGCTGTAAGGCATGTATATAAATCGATAATCCTCAGGCCTGCTTCCTGTAGTTCCGACTGTAAACAGGTAACCGTACTGAGTTGTCGTGTAATCTATAACGGTGAAATCAAACTTATTGACTACTTGACTCACGTTACTGCCCCCTTCCAACTAAAAAAAAGGGAACCCCTGAGTGGAGTCTCAGAAAGTTCCCTCTCACTGAATCTATACGACTCAGTTTTGATTCAGTTTAACTTACGCCGTATAACGGACTTCCTTCAGAATAGCCACACCCATACGTTGGTTGGCAGACAGATTCATGAAATTCTGCGCTGTATCGGTATCGAAGTAACGATACACTTCTTGGTCCCAAGACTTGCCTTCCACATCAATAATTAACTCATCCAGGTGAAGGATATTATGCTTCGTAACCGCGATGCAGTTGTCGAATTGACCGCGGTAGCCCTCGTAAGGGTGAACCACGTAGATCGGAGACAAGTGATATTTGGATGTCCATTTGGACGCCTGGAAGCCTTGAGGCTCCAGTTCCAACCCCGTATCCCCCAATTCCGGATCTTGATAAGCTTTCCCCTTCGGTGGAGCTTGAGTAATAAAGGAAGGATAGTGCTGCTGGAATTCAATACCTGATTTGGTTTTCAACATCTGAAGTGTGTTGTTACCTGCAGAAGTATATTGACCGTAGTAATACGTTCCTGTTGTTGCAATCTGAGAGATATCTGGTTCTTCGATTACTGCTCCAGCTGTCAGCATTACATTTCCGTCTACGTCATTCAGGTTGTATTTGAACGGTTTCAATGCACCTGCATACAGGAAGGATTTTTTGTAATCAAGGAAGTTTACTGCTGGGTCCGCAACGAGAACCATCGCCAAACGATTGTTCATGACATTTACATACATGTATACAGGTTTTTCTTTATTCCGATCCGTTGGTGTATAGTTTTCCAGTGCCCATTGGTAGAGTACCGGATGTCCTGTTAGCTTGAATGTAGGGCGAGTGGTAACTGGTAGTGTAGTTGGTTCGCTGCCTTCCAATCCTTCAAGCAGCTGAACAGTCAACGTACTATGCTCCTCATAGGCTGGAACTGGTGCAACGACGCGTGGTACCAGAGCATGATTAATGAAACTAACATAGAAATGTTTAGTAATCGGTGTTGCTTGTGTTCCAATGGTCATGATCCCGCGAAGAATAAGTTCCTGAATACGGTCACTACTGTCCTTTTCTTCGTAAAATACTTCCCACAGATTTTGTTCCTGAGACTCGCCTGCAGTGGATTCAAATGGGAAACTCTTAAACCCTGTAACTTCCTCTTTCAGTTTTGTCAACACGTCCTGTGAAGTAGTGATTGTTTCTACATATTTAAAATTTGCCATTATGTAATCCTCCTTATTTTATCTCTTTCAAAAATGCAATCGTAATTACATCTGGTGATGGGGAATGCTTGAATAGATTCAACGGACTCTTGATACTGAAAAACTTGTAAACCTCTGTCCACGTACCCAACGCAGGTTTGGAAGGATCTTTCAGAATTTCTGTATCTACGATTAATTCATCGCGATTGACCAAATTATGGTCGTATATCGCAACTACACCGTCCATATAACCCCGATATCCTTCTGCCTGATGCACAAGGTAGATTGGGCTTGCGTGATACTTTCCTGTCCAGAGAGATTTCTGGAACCCATCCGTATCTACAATCAATTTCGAGAGGCCCGGGGGAAGTTTACCCACAGAAGGATAGTTCGGAAGATGCGAAATAAATGCCGGGTAATACCGCTGGAACAAGACATTACTGCGTGTCTTCAACATGGACATGGAGTCCATACCATTTGAAGTGTACTCACCGTATTTGGCATAGATATCCGGATTAAGATCCGTGAGAATATCATTTTTCGTATAACCTGTCATATCTGTTCGCAGATCACCCATGCCAACGGTGACACCAAAGTTTCCTCCATGGTCGTAATCATTGAACGGAACGATCTTGCCTATGTATCCAAAACTGCGGTAATAGCTATGAATATTCGGAGAAGGATCACCTTCCAGAACAAGAACTACTCGATCATTGTTTACCGATAAAGTGTAAGCTACCAGGTAATCCGGTCTGCGTTTTTTGTTAGGCAACCATGACGTGGTAGAATGTCGTCCGTGGAAAAATCGAGCTGCCGGGCTTACGATCTCTGTCTTGCCGTCATAATCCAGCTTCCACTTCGTGGATGGTGGGATGAAAGGTTTAATGGCTGATGAATCATTCCATGTTAAATACATATAATGTGCCTTCAATTGGTCAATGACTGTAGGTGCTTTCCCAATCGTTATGGTTGCAGGATCACAGATCCCATCATACGTTTCGCTCTGGCTTCCTTGAGCAACTTTCCCCTCGAAACCTTCTCCATAGTAGATGTTAATGTAATTCCAGTCATTGGGTGGCTGCTCAAACATGACATAATAATCTCGAACCTGAATCCCTGTGGGAACTGTAGGAGTTGCTTTCACTACGGTCTGAGCAGTTACATTGTTCAATACATCAGCTGTATAGAACAGTTCATCGAACTTGTAAAGTTGCTTTACAGGTTCATAAAAACTATCAACAATTGCTCCCCACGCCCAATACGGACTCCTGTCATAATAATTATCTGGTCTTGAAAAGTTGTATTGAAACTTTCCTTTCGGTGCAAGCTTGATTGCGTACGCCCAATCAGTTGGCATTTCTGTAACAATCTCAAACTGGTTCCACTCTTTTGATGGCTTTGTTGTTCCATCGAGTTTTCCAATTACCTGACGCACCAGATACGCTCTGTACCCGTCTGGAACTGAATTATCTAAAACAACGGTTACCAAGCAGCCAGGAACATCAACATATTTTGTTTCATTTGTCTGAGTGTCTTGGTAATTAAATTGTAAAACCTGAATTTTACGTCCTGTCTTATAATTGCCGTAAGTTTTTCCGATGTTTGCTGTGCCTGGTTGAGTCATGCCTTCCACTGCTTCGTCAAAATAGGTTTGCCTTACTTCCCATAAACATCCATCCGCATCTAGAGCAGAGTCTCCTGTGTAACTTTTGGCTTCCGTCCAATCCGGAATTTTGTATACTTCATACTGATTTCCATCCGAATGGGTGTACATGCCAACAATTCCTTTGTGATAACTTTTACTGTAGGTCACCCACTCAGCTCCGCTAGATTCGTAGACTTTCTCCCAGCGATTGGCGTCAATCCCGCCCTCTACTTTGGGAATATCAGCACCTACGATTTCATCGGCCAGCGTGTTAATTAGTTTTTGTGCTTCCGACTCTCCGTCAATATAAGCGGCAAAGTTCGTCTGCGGTTTTTGCAGTGCCATCGTCACCCTCCTTATCTCAAAAATTTGATGTTGTACCAGACCGACTTGGCTTCAGCCACCGCGTTAAAAAAGTCAAACGTGATGGTCGTTCCCGCCGGAATCGGGTAGACAATTCCGAAACTGTTACCCATGGAAACCGACTCGGGAAGTTCCTTCGTATAGATGGTACGACATACCTTCTCCGTCCCGATCATCAGCTCCCAGTAATCGCCGACACAGTAGTGGCTCGCAGCAAACGCAATGCTCAGGAACTCTGTGTCATACGCCAAGGTGAACGTATCAGACTTGGTGGTCTTCGCCGCCGGAATGTCCAACATCTGTCCCCGAATGAACGGGATCGTCTTTTTACTGAAGTGTGGGTACGGCAGCTCGCGCACTTTGTCGATGACGCCACCCGCGATGTAAGATACATTAAATGCCATGGAACCACCTCCTACATGTTATATACGACTTACGCTCGTTCCAGTTAAGCGTCCTTCGTCATCATAATTTAGACCAATATTGTAAGTGAACATGGACTCTCCAGCTGGATCATATGTACGGGCCGTCACCTGCGTTAGCCTGTAATACTTGTAATAATCATAATCCGGGTGGGAATAGCCCACCCCTGAAGGAAAGTCTTCCTCCTCCTCTGAGCCAAACTTCATCCAGATCGAGACCTTCCATGCTGATTCATACAAGAGGTCTGCCCCTGTCACTCTGTCCGGGTCCTGCATATGCTCCCGATATAATGTAACGGAAGGTTCACCTTCAAGAGGAGAAACATTTGAATTGGAGATACTGCTATATTTGCGAAGCTCCCGGTGGATTAGATCCAGCACGGGAAATACAATATTTTCATTCACAATGCCGGCCATTACACCATCACTCCCTTTCTTGCCCACATCATATCAATGACCTGTAACATGCCACGGTCGACCGAATAACTGGTTTTAATACTTTTAATCGTATATACAGCCCGTGTGGTGGTCGTTTTATCCGTCACAATGACGTTGTCGAGCAGATCAAGCGCAGGATTCGCAGGAATGGATACCTGTAACGTACGGCACATACGTTTCATATCAAAAAAAGCTCGTTCTGCCACCTGTCTTTTGGCTTCAACCGTCTTCGCCCAAGGAACGGCCAGCACCATGGTTCGGATTTCTCCTTTGAGTTCGAGCAAAATCTCCTTGTCTACGAAACTGCTCTGAATATCATTCGAGTCAATAACAACAATGTGGCTTCTTCCTCTGGACCAATCCGTGGATTTGGTAATGGAGATCAGATTGTCATTCTCAGAAAACTCTGTCACGACCGGTTTGTCATAATTTAAGCGCTCCAGTCGGTACGTACCATAACGGTCACAGTAGCTTCGATACGGAATCTCCGAGATCACCTCCTGAACAGCTTCCGTAACTTTGGCAGACCATTGCTCAAACGTCTTGCCATACTCCTCAATAAATGGATTAAGCCATCCGTTCGGTGTCAGCACCGTGCTTGCGTCCTTAACTTCAAACTCACCTTCCTGACCCGGTACGGGGACAATGACCCTGCCCGTCTTTTGATTCACTTCAATCAGATAGGTCTCGTCAATCACGTAGTCAGGATAAGAGCGATCCTTACTGGTTGCCCGCCAACCCACCATACCCGCATGTTTAACCAGATCTAGTACAACCGTTGATTTGACCCAAGCAGGCTTTTCAAATTCTACAGGCTGAGCTGGTGTTGGTGTAACTGCCGGGGTGGAGGTTGCTGTAATGGTCCAGCTTGCCGGATCTGCGAGCATCTCCTGATAATAGGTCCATACCTTGTCCACCCAATTCTCCCGATCTTGACTCCAGGTCATGGGAGCAATGTCTCCACCATTGTGGAAATAAAGTACATCGGCTTTTGAAGTCACTTTTTTACCTCTGGAAGCTAGTGCTTTGGACATCCGTTCTGCTCCGCGCTTCATTTGCTCCTGAATACCTGCGTATTTATCAGTACACGGTCCCTCACTAGGACAGCCATATCCAAGAATAAAGCTTCCGTTCTCATCTTTACCCTTCCCCTGTGTTCCGAGAACGGTCTCGTGCCTGCATATCGCAAGCAAAAACTTATGATCAGGCACACCATACACTGCAGCTTGGGCCTGTGCAGCCTGAATTATGGATGATGTCCGGTCCGTGCCAGCTGCTGCAGGCGGCACCGGATCTGGCACATTATCAATCTCTTCTACCTCTGGATAGGCTTTTTTCTCGGAAATGACTTTCTCGATAATGCGCTTGTACATATCTCGGGCCGTAATCTCCAGCGTGGAGCCTTCGCCATTGATGTCCACCTTGTCAATCAGTCCCGTAAATACCCGCATCATGTGCTGACCATATCCCATATATATGCGTATCGGTGTATTTTCACTCAGAACCCCGATATGGAATCCGTTTGCAAAATAAGACCATGGAGACGGTACACCACCAAGCTCGGGAAAATGAGCAGGATTATAATCCGGAGAGAAGAATCCTCTCGGATTGGAGATCGTCAGTCGTGCTTCCCTGGCTTCAGAATCAAACTGATCATCAATTTCGGCACTAATGATATTGGGAAGAACCTGCGTGTCCATATAGACAAAAGACCCGACCTGAATAACATCCGTCTCTGTCCTTCTATTATTGATAAAATCTCCGTAGCTGTTCGTTTGATAATATCCTTTGGACGGATCTAGCCCTTCTTCACTCTTTTGATTCTTCAACGGAGCAGGCAACAACTCTTGTATGCGAATATAATCAATGGCGAATTTTTTATACTTCTTACTCGAAGCAGGAACAGACCCGGTTGGGACAGTGGAGTTTTGTTTGCCCCCATAGGTCACCTTAATCTTGATACTCTTGGCTTTTGCAGGGATCACAATATTATTCAATTCCGTCAGTTTGGTCAGATCATATGCCCCGTTAAACTTATTCACATAGGCATACGTTTTACCATCAATCACCACCGCGAAAGAATCCCCTTCTGCTTCACTAAAATTAGTCCCCATTCCAATACTAAGCAGCCCTTGCGTGGGCATACTCAGTTTTGTCACGTTAATCTCAAATTCAGCTACGGCGGCTTTGCCTTCAAACGTATACAGTAACTTGCCTCCTGAATCAAACATAGTCCAGCCCGATTCAATCTTGGCATAATCCGAAAATTTCAATCCGGTTGTATAAACGTCTTTCTCATGCCAGTTTCGCTTGTCGAACTTCTCATTCAGTTTAATCTCTCCGGGATATCCCTCGACTTGAACCGGCTTTACATCAGTAAATGTTGTTTTCGCATTTCCATGCAGTTTGCGCTGTCCGCTCAGATATAATCTAGGATCAACTGGCTTGCCGCCCTCTCCGGTTCTCGTTGTTGGATTGACTCCTTCCCAAATTTCAAAATGCAGATGTTTTCCCTTGCCCGCCGCACGTTCTGCCGCAGACACCTTATGACCACCGGTATACACGCCACCTGTATTGCCCAGCGTTCCAATGACAGCCCCTTGAGCTACTTCATCATCCACCGAACAGAGAATTTCTTTCAGATGAAAATATTTGGTGATAACACCATTATCATGTCTTATATTTACGGCATTACCGGCACCTTCTGTTTTATTCAAGGATGTTCGGACTACTTTTCCGGCCCATGCAGCCAAAATTGGCGTTCCGATCTTCTCCGACAAATCGATGCCTCGGTGAATTTTTGACGCGCTATTACGAGGAGCACCAAATTCATCTGTAACAGGAGTGGTAATCAGCGTTTTACCCTTGATCGGAAAACAAATCTCCTGAGCATTCGCTTGAGTAGAACCGTTATATATACCATTACTCGACTCATCTACCCAAACGGATTCTGTACTGATGATGGGTACTTGCTCGGTTACGATATGCCTGAACTCTTCTGTCCGTCCCGGGATAAAGGCCAGCCGATCTACTTCGACACGGATATTGGGAAGTGCTCCTTCCCCCAGCTTCAGACGTTGGGACAGCACATTCATAACCTCATCCGAAATTGGAATCATTTTGTAATCTCCCCCTTACTTGAATCGCTCGATGGTCCATTTCATGAATCGGTCCAGGAAAGCTACGGCTTCAGCCCGGGTCATAGCGGAATTTCCAAGGAACCATAGCTCTGCCTGCTCTGTGCCATTTGTAGGTCTCCCCATATCTGTTACTATCGCTGCACCATCCAGCTTGTTATTGATAGGAATTCCATTAATTAGTGGATCATTGTTCGCAAATGTTTCGTCTTCCATTTCCGAGACGGCTATTTTCCAGAAAGCATCCTTGGACTGTTCTACCCGCTCACCTTTGGTTTGATAATAAATGGCTGAAGCTTTGCCGACATCTGCGAACCTCTCGCTCACATCTTTGAGATAATAGAATGTCACTTCGTCGCCTTCTGAAAAAGGTTGATTAAATACAACCGTGTGGTTGTCAATTTCCGAATAAGCCGGTGTTTCTGGGACGTTATCTTTTTTTTCGTCTTTAAATTTCACTGTAATTTTAAGTTTCTTTTTACCTGCCGGATAATTGCCATTAAGTCTAAACACCCGTTGACCCTGAAATGCCGTAATAGGCTGATTAATCTCCGTCGTTGGTGCTTCCATGTCCGTAAATCTGGCATAGAACACTTTGCGCAACTTGTTAATCAGATGAAATGCTTCTCCCCGCTGTATAATGGCATTAGGAAAAAAACAATTGTTGTATGCTGGTTTGAGTGTTGTCGCTTTGATATCTTCACTCTTGAATTTGTTATTCTTCGTCCAATAATTGAACTTGCAAGTGACACCGTTCAGATTAAAAGGAAGAAACACCGATCCCCCCGGGCTGACACAATATACATCCGTTCGGTAACCAATAGCCTTTGTTGCAATTTTGGTTACCGCCGCGGCATCCCCCTTGGTATCACCCCATACCTCGGAAGGAATACTGAGTCTGCGAAGCGGTTGGCCTGCTGCATACAAATATTCCTGATGATTACGACTGAATGGATCGTAGAAATAGGTCGTCGCTGCACTAAGTTCAGCTCTGGGCAGATCTCCAGTCCAGGAGACGGGCGGCCTTTTCCAAGCACTGTCCAGCAACGGTTCACCATAACTACAGAAGGACACCACCTGTCCTGCTTTTACGCCCGTATACAACTCCACATCAGTTAATCCCTTACTATTGGTTTCAGCCGTTTGGTAGATCGTTTGAACACCGTCAATAAACACATACAGTGGATTGTCATCTGTTGGTTTAATCAGCACAGGCAGACTAAATGAGGTTTGCCCCGCTTTCCCTTTGATTTCTTCATATACAAAAGGCTTGCCTTCCTCAAACTTGTTATAGTTGATTCCGGCCACAAAGACTTCACCATCTTCCAAAACCATATTCGTGGCTTCCATAACATCGTTATAGAACCAGTCCCCTTCGTTTACATCAACCCATTTTCGTATGATAAACACCTCCTATCTTTAGAATAGACAGAAAAGAGAGTAGGTCACCCTACTCTCGAATTGTTCGTTCCAGCAAACGTTTAGTACGCATCAGGAAAGTAACAAACTCTGCTCTGGTTATGAAGTTTTCCGGTCTGAAATATAGAATGGGTTTGCCATCCAATTGTGTTATAACCGTCAGTCCCAAATCAGCCAAGCGTTCAATGGAATCTCTTGCCCAGTGGTCCTTCCCTTCTGTTGTCTGTAAATCCTGAAACTGTATTGCACTCTTACGGTCATATCCATCTTTTTTGATCAGGGTCATGGTCAATTCGACCTTGTACCCCTTCTGATCTTTATCCATCGTATCCTGATGGTAGAAAATAGGGTCAACTTTGATGGACTCTACAACACCAACATAGATATTACCCTTCTCATCATAAAATTTGTGCGTCCAGCCTACGTACATGACGTAGTTGTGATAGGCCTGCTTGTCTTTAAATAGAAAATTAATAATTGCCTTGTATGAAGACACTCCCATTTGATGAAAATGTGAGGGTGCATTAATCATTTTAATTTCCCTCACTTGCGGATTGGGCGAAGGTGAAGAGTACGGATCAATAATTCTTCCGTTCACTAGCTCGAACTTCATGCCTGTATCTACATACAGCTTTCTTTTATACCGGTCATTAACTAAGCCAAACGGATCTTGCTGAGTCATATCAGATGCCCTCCTAACCTATTTTATCTGGGGTAATTCCTTCCCATTCCCGCACCAACATTGCTGGCCATTCGGTTTGCAATACCAGGACTGTTCTGCCGCAGTGTCTTGTCCAACGTAGATGTCAGTCTCTCCACATCTTTTGTACTGCCTGTCATATTATCGATGTTCACATGAACCGTGACATCACCTGAGCCAACCATCACACTTTTATGTGTATTGTTCGTCGTCATGTAGTCAAAGTAATCCATGACCTTAAGACCTGATGGAATGTTGAATGAAGATATCGGTTTATCCATTTTTTTGCTAATTTCATACAAATTTTTGGACTGTTCTACACCCAATGCTTGGATTTGTTTAAAAATCTCCATATATTCATTTGACCCTGGTTTAAACACACCACTATTCAGCAGATTCTTCCAATCTTGCTTGATCGAACTTATTTGTGAATTCATTTCAGATGCACGGGATTTGTTCAATGCAATTAATTCTGGTGCATCTTCCTTACCCCCATTAGCCGCAAGAAGATCATACATTCGTTTATCATAATCCAACTGTGTCAACTCAAACTGATCATTCATCTTGCGTCTAAGCTCATCAATCTGGCTGTTTTTAACACCATTCAGTTCAAGCTCTGATTGTGCCTTCTGCTGTTTCTTCTCATTGATCTCCAGGCCCAGTTCATCTTTATCCTTACCTTCAGCCATCTTGTCGTACGTCTTCTGTAAACTTGCAATGGCCTTATCGAAGAACTTGATATTCTCTTGCAAATATTTCTCCATTAGCGCGCGCATCTGACCAGAATCTTCGCGAACACCACTAATCAACAGGCGGGATCGAGTGACTTGGTAATTGGTTTCGTTATCACTTGTCGATTTGTTAAGCTGCCGATTAATCTTGGCGATCATTTCATCAATACCATTGCTTTGCGGCTGTGGCCTATAACCGTTAGCAATAGTTCCTATTCCACCCGCAGCAGGAATATACTGCATTTGAGGTTGAATATATTGTATCTGCGGTGGTTGTTGTTTGTTGTCCCCAGGCGGTTTTCCAGACTCTTTATCCATTTGAATCTGGGCTTCTTTTTTCTCCTGCTTATAGTTGTATTCCTTGCCCAGTTTCTTCTCAACTGCATCTCCGCCGTCTTCGCTCCATACCGCCTTAAATCCCTTCCAGTAATCCCCGAACTTGTTATTGGTAGCACTTTTTCCGAATATTGAACTCATTGTGCCAGACACAGCAGCATCCATCCCCAGGTTTAACCCTTTCCACACTTTCCCTACAAAAGATGACTGCTCCATATCCTTGAAATCTTTGGCCAACTCTTCTTTATTGGTTGCGCGAATACTCTGCTTCTCCGCTTCTGACTTCCCCATGTTGTTTAATGGATCGACAAGACCAGAGACGACATCCATAGCGGTCATCGCTAACCCAAGTGCTGGTACAGCTTTTAAAGGCCTCAATAATCTCCCGCCGGATTTGACTAATTTCGAAAATTTTCCGGGTGTTTTAATCCCACGGGCAGCTTGCTCCGCATTGATGTCACGCTGAGTAATCGAGTTGCCTTGTCTATCTCGAAGAATATTTCCATCTTTATTACGGATCGGGGCATTGCTATCAAAAAATGCTTTGCGATTGCCTGTATCTTTCATATCCTTAAATCTGGAAAGAAGACCTCTTTTGGGTGTGTTTTTATTCCCTTTTTTCGAGTCGCCCCCCGGATTGAATTCATCCATTATCGCGTCTTTCATGACATCTTTGATCAGGTCTTCATGACGAGCTACAAAGGTTTTGTTCTTGGGTTCTTCCTTGTCATCCTTAACAGGGGATCCAGGGGATCCAACGCTTCCTGCACCTTGAGTAACTAACAATCCTCCTGGACCACTCATCATACTCGCGAGCTGAACCTGTTCAAGTTCCTTCAGTTTGGATATGTATGCTGTAGCATCGATCATGCCTTGTCTAAAAGAAGCATTTAACTCATTGACTTCGGTTCTCAATGTGGAGAGAACATCATTCAATAGAGTTGACTGTTTACGCAGCTTCTGGATCTCGGATTCGTACCGTTGAACATCGGTTGAACCGTATGTAAACTCAGCATTAAGGAAATACAACTTATTTCGTAGTTCAACCGCATCGAGGTCCATGTCATCCATCGCCATCATCAAAACTCTAGCTTGGTGTTCAAGTTGCATCATTGCTCTACTCGTGTCATCCAACTCTCGCCCTAGAAACTCAAGGCTTCGCTTCGTCTTTGCAATCTGAATATCGAGTGAATGCATTTCTTCTCGCAACAGAAGAAGTTCTCGACTATACGTTTTGACTCGCTTCTCAGCTTCGTCACGTTCTTCTGCATGAATGGAAGAAGCCGCTGTATCCCCATCTTGTATAGCCTGATTGTACATTTTATGTTGATGATCTCGGTTAGTCCGAGCCTGAAGTACCTCACCTTGCTTGGCTGCGGCCCTACTTTGAATTTCTGTTCTGCGATGATCCAGAGTCTGTAGACGACTCTGCTGTCTGCCCATTTCTTGCGCTACACCAGCACGTTGCACATCCGTGACTCGAAGTGGCTCGGGAACGTTGCTCCCCGTATTTTCGACTTCCCCTGGATCCGTATTTGTAGCACCGTATCGCTTCTGATCGCCTTCATTCATCACTTCACCGAACTTATCCCACGCAACCTGAACTCCGACTTCATCCATAATTCGGTTAAGCACTTCCATATGATCAACAATGCCACCCGTACGATCTCCAATTAACCGCATGACTGCGATAAGATAATCGCCCAGCTCGGCAAATTCCTCTTTCAACCCTTGCATCGCCTCATGTGTTGCAATCTGAAATGCGATTTCGATCTGTCGTTGTCGGAATTGAAGGTTGTCTCTGCTTCCAGTGCGCTGATGGACCGACGCGTTTGCATCCGAAGCCTTCAATTGTTCAGCAAGAAGATCGAATCTAACTCGATTCGATGCAAAGCCCTGCTGAGGATGATCTCCTTTTGACTGAACCAACAATCCAGCCTTGCTAATCCAGTTGGCTAATGCATCCTCTTGTGCAAGCGTTCCATCAGGGTTACCAGCCATTGGAAGGGTCTGACGCATCATATCCATCAAGTCCTGAATGCCAACATCCAACATCGTTGAAGCTCTGATCATCATGTCTGTGACTTGGGACAGATCAAAGCTACTGCTTCCCCATGCCGGAGTAACAGCTTCCAGACCTGTTGCCGTCTGTTCTACATCCATATTGCCCACTGAATGCAGCTTGGCTACTTCTTCAGCAAACGCGACAGCTTCAGATGAATGATCATAATTACGAGAACCAATACGATAGGCAAGACCTACATCTTCCTGATCCATACCATGTTTCAGTGCAATTCGTTGCAGATTTTTGACCGTTCCGGTTTGTGTGAATTGCCCACTGCCATTTGTAGTCCCAGACGATCTAAGCTCCAAATTTTGGTCGGCCCGGCTTATCTGTTGATCCATCTGCTGCGACGAGTCAAGGGATTTCTTAAGTAATGTTGTTGAATACCCCTTGGTTTCACCTGCTGAAATATATTTCATCGTATTCATCACGGAGTCTATCAACCCCTGTGAGCCAGCTGCAGATACATCCTTCATTTCACTGAACGCTCCACGATAAAAGTGCTCCAAATCGGTAGTCAATGTTTCAATCATTTGCGACTGCATATCACTTCTGATTGTCTCCACTCGTCTAATCAGTGTGCTAACGCCTGAAGGGGAACTCTCTTTCAGTACTGCGTTTTGTCCAGTTAATTGATCCTTATCCGTTAATATTTCTTGTGTTAAGGAATGTTTATCTCCTTGTCCTTCTGTTTCAGTCAAAAGAATCACCGCCTTTATGCATAAATCCCGTTCTACCTTCATTTAGGCAAAACGGGATATCTCTCTCTTATCCTCCGAGCGCTTGTGCAAGCATACCGATATCATCTTCTGATATCTCTGCGTAATCCTCGTCATTGAAGGTTCTTTTACGTCTGACGGTCCCATCTTCTTCGACTTCCTCGCCCCCACCGCCACCGAACATGCGAAGAGGTGCTGTCATAAGCTCAACCTCAAATTGAATATATTTCTCGGCTGACTTGCACAGCTCCGCAACCTGAGGGAGTGTGTACTCCCAAATCTCCCACTTGTTCAGCCCACAGTGTTTATGGAGGGTGAAGAAGATTTCTCCCCAGTGAACAGGTTCCTGTGTTTCCGTATCACGGATTTCGGTTCCCTCCAAAGACTCCCCCTCGGTGCGTTCTACTTTTTTAAACCATTGAGTCCAATGAGCATATCAATGACTTTGCGAGCTGTGTTCAGATCAAGGTACTCATCCAGATACTCTCGATTGATGGTATACTCACCATGCTCATCTTTGGTCACGATATGTGGATAGTTTTTGAATGCCATTGCCAATACATCAAATAAATCCTGCTGCCGCTTTTCATCCAGTTCATCATTCTCAGTCGGAATGAAGTTAAGAATAATGGCATCGATATTCACCGTTTTTAGCAACTTCATCAGACGGCGGGCATCCTTCAGGTTACATGGCGGAATACGATATTTCCGTCGATCCCTCAGCGTAATAATCTCATCATCTTCAAAGAATGCACGCTCAGCAGCTTCCACTTCCTCCGGAGTCACCCGTTTGTTTTCCGGATCATCTTTGATTCGTTTCGCCGCTTCCTCATTCAGCTTTTCCGCAAGCTCACGCTCGGCTTTTTCTTGTTCTGTTTCCATGAATTTAAAGACCTCCCCAGGACATTCTCCCCCATATAATAAAAAACCTGGCAAGGCAAGGCTCTGTGAAGGGGAGGACACAGATGCCGTTTGATACCTTGCCAGGAGCAATCAACTTTATTTAGATATTAGATCTTGCTTGGTGCGCTGAAGCGTTTGATACTGCCGATTTTTCCATCAGCACGTTCAGGGTCAAGAATCTGCAAAGAGATTGCAGATGCAGAAGCGGCAGCGCGCTGGGCATTGATGCTGAATGTACCTTTTGCACGGCACATGTACAGCTCGGTTTCAACACCTGCATACGAACCATCTTTTTGCTGGAACGTCCCGTGATGAACGACAGAGATTGGGAATGGTACTTCGTCAACCAACAGATCAACCATGTCTACAATTTGATCTCGCTTGTAGTTCAACACAATCTCTTTACCGATATGGAACGCATTCAGGATGACTACACCGTTCGCTTCGTCGTAGAAGAACGCATTGGGTTCCACGGCTGTTCCTTTAGTAGTGAGTTGTTTCAGCAACGTGTTGGAATCTTTGAGACGAACCGTAATGTCACCGTTACTTCCATAGATATCACTTACATGCTTCGGTTTGGCTTCCGCAAATCCAGAATTGGAAACGCCTGCAGCCACTGTAGACTGCTCATTCAGCACCCATACATAAGACTTCACTTGCTCTTGTACCGTTGAACCCATCATCAGCTGGATCGCATCCAGATCGAATTTAGCATCTGTTGCCGATACTTCGATCGATTTCGACTTCACCAGTACATCAATGGCGAACAGACCGTCACCACCAAAGATGTCCTCAAGCTCCACGTTAAGGTCAATTTTCAGATCTTGCAGGGTGCCCAGGGTAACTACCTCAATTTCGCCCATCGGATCTTTTGGAAGGCGTTTAGCCATAAACGTACCTACACCTTTGATAATCATTTTTTTAGCCATTGAACAGTCCACTCCTTAGGATAGTATGTATTTTTAGCTACGGAGACTTGCTTAAGCCGGGATCAGGTTAAAGGACTTGATGATCGGGAGATCCTTCTTTAATCCGTCTGGCTATTCACCGTCTCTGCTTTTTATAGTGTAGAACGCTATCTTCAATCCCTAACGATAATGTAAACGAAATATATTGAAGCACGATTAGCAACCGTCATCTTTGCAAAAGGAATAGTCCAATAAAGGTCAAAGAAAAGACCCCTACATTAGAGGGGTCATTCTGTTTGGCAAAGCATCTATAATTTGCGCTACCTGTTCTGCACGTTCTTTGATCTCAAATTCATCGGCAGTAACCAGATGAACATGTGAGCAGTATTTGCCATGCTCATAGATTCTCTCGGGTGTAATGAAGACAACGTCAGCAACAGCTTCCATCTTGTGTTTGTGCTTCTCGTACTGATCCGGATCGGTCAACGAATCAAATACGACCAGATCAGGATAGGCTGTCTCGACAGAACTTGCCAGCCGGCTATCGTTCACCCAATAGATTACGCGATCACCTTGAAACAGCGTACGGACATTATGGCCCACACGGGCTACGACAAAGTTTGGAAGCTCCGGATGGGGATACTCCAAGGCATCTACCTGATAGAACTCATCACTGGAGTTGATATATATTACATTGTAGCCTACTTCCGCGAGTGCTTTTAACAGCCGTTGTGGTCGACGCCCGAATCGTTCACTATGGAAATCGATCGCAGGCAGATATACAATCGTTGTATCCATGTTTGGAGTGTATGTCGTAACATTGAACTCCGTCGCGTCAATCTCTATTTCTTCAAGCTCAATTGTCGGTGGTGAAGTCGATTGGCTACCAAACATTCGTTTAAATATCTTTTTCATTTCTCATACCTCCTATGACCTGATTAATCATCTTCACGGCATCCATTGCCCTGCCATCCCAACTATTAGACTTAGCCACCCTTACTCTTGCCGCAATTTTGGAAGCACTATTCTCACGAATCGCTTTCTCCAACATCACCCCGCAATTATGCTGATTCATAAAGTAAGTTACATCGCTGTACTTATGAACAATTTCCTCCATACGCGTCGTCAACACAGGTTTGCCCGCAGACAAATATTCATAATACTTGATCGGATCGCAGCCCCGGATCATCTCTGTCAGCTTGAATGGCACGATACAGACATCGAATTGAGCAATGTAGGCGGGAAGCACTTTATAATCTTTGTGCGGAAGACAAGTCACACTGGGATGCACAATATTTTTTTGATAGAGGGCATTGTTTCCAATCAAAACAACACGATAACCTTTATCTGCAATAGCGGTAATCAGCGAATAATCCACCCACGATGCCATTGCACCGTGGAAACCCACAATCTTTTGCCCATCATGAACATCGGGGAAGTCCGCCGGTTTGGGCAGAATTGCCCGCGCTTTCTCAAAATGTTGGTAATCTGCCCCGTTAGGGCACATAAAGATTGGTTTGCCGTCATGTTTATGTGCCTCGTACATCACCTTGGCAGTCGTGGCAATAAGATCTGCACGGTCGAAACATTTCGGGATGTAGGATTTCCACACAGCAAACTCATCAGCCGAATTATCAAGGTAATCAAATACGGTAAAATCAAACTTCCGTCCATCCGAATAATTGTACTGACCTGGATTCGAGAACCAGAGTACCTTCTTTCCTTTCACCAGGTGATCGTAGTTCACACCTTTTTGCACAAGGAACAGATCCTCATTTAACTTTTCAATCGGGCGGGTCTGCTTTCTGTACGTTTCTTCATTGATAAAGATAGCCCTTATACCTGGAATATTAGAGAAGGCGGTCATCAATTGCTGAGGACGTTGGAACAAGAGGTTCCAGTCAAGTGCGGGCGGGTAGACAATGGTCATTTCTATACTTTCAAAAACCGGATTTTCTCGTTGTTTTCTACGAAGCAGCCAATTGAGCAATCAACTCCACCCCTTCCGCATAGGCATGAACGGGACGCAACCGAGTATCTACAAACAGTTCAAACCCCAATCTTCTAGCTTGCTCACAGAATGGTGCATCTTCACCTGTTGGATGGGAACCATATCGAACCCCTGCTTCGATCACTTCACGCTTAATCAAATATACGGCACCTGTCAGTTCTACTGGGAACAAACCCGCTTTGAATTCAGGTATATGTTTTCCGCCGCTCATGGCATTATGAGCCTTCAATTTTGGGTGATTCCGTATAAGCATTGCGCATATATCTTTGTCATTATCCATTAACTGCCGTAGGCTACCCTCAGGAATGATGATATCCGTATCAATTGAGAACAGATAATCACAGTCCGATTCCAGAAACTCATCCAGAAGCATATTCCTCAACAACGCCAGGTTGTGATAGGAATATTGTCCACGTATATGACCATATGTTCTCCCCAGATGATGAGTCAGATAAGGAATCTGATGACAATCAAGGATATGCTCCGTCTGATCTTCACTATCATTCAGGATGTACATATAATGCTTCTGCACTGCTTGTTGCTCAAGTGATTGCAAGTGCCGTTCCATAATCCAAGCCCGGTTTCGTACAGGACTACCTATAAATACGTTTTTCACAGTCCATCCCCTCTCCCTTTTTACATAGTCTAGACTGTTGCTCAATAACCTTCGCACATTGAACAAAAAAAGAGTGATTCCTCAAAAGAAGAGAGAGAACGAAGCGTTTTTCCTATTCTAGTACAGAAGGAGTTGATGAATATGTATACCAAAGAAACCATTATTCACACATGGAAAGAAGGTGACCTGCATGCTGGGGAGTGTAGAATTAATCCACAACTGGTTCCAAATGGCCTCTGATGGAGAAGCCCATGCTTCTGTTCGATTTGGGGATGCTTCCAACACCATTCTGGCCCACGATACCGTTCTGACTATGGATTTCATTAAGTCTCATTACGGCTGGTTGAACGATCCTACCTATTGCGGGATAACCTTACCCAACGCGAGTGCGAGAGAAATTATTGTACACTGCCTGCGAAAAGCGGATTACGTCGGACATCTGATCCAGACAGATCACTGGTATTTCAAGCCGTTATTTGATATGTGCCTTGCCTATTACAAGGTGGAACCCAAAGAGACCTTCTATGCTTTTGAGAATAATTACATCGCCAGATTCAGGTTATTCTATGAAACATTCAAGACCATGCCTATTCTGCTCTGCGGAGCCAAGGCCGAGCAATATCGAGAAGTTCTGGAGCGGAGATACGGGTGGACAAGCATCGTGGGAACGGTGGACTGCCCCTCGTGGTCTCATGTGAGCACAGCATCCAAACAAATGGAACATATCTACCAACAGACACCGTGGAAGCTTGCTCTGGTGTGTGCAGGTGCACCCGGCAAGGTACTGGTTATTAAAGCGAAAGAACTGCACACCGTAGGTGTTGACTTTGGTTCCGGAGCAGATGTTGCCATTCAAGCCGACAGCGAAAATCTGAACGCATGGGATTACAACGGATTTCCTGATTATTGGGAAGGCAGACCCAAAAAATGACCCTCTCCGGGTCTTTTTGCTGGATAAAACTGTGATTCCAAATCCGATTTTATTGACTTAGTAGCTGTTGATAATTTAAACTATCTGCCTTATTATTGTTAAGATAACTCCTAATCTAACCTGGTTTAAACTTGCATGAAGAGGAGCTCTGCTAAGATATTCAAACCGTTGGAGGGAAATGTAATGGCGTACTCGCAGTCAAAGACCGAAATAGTAGCGACTCATTTACGAACAAGATTTATGGAAGGTAACGTGGAGGGACATGAGATCGTTGTTGCCTTGATCAGTATGGTCAAAGCTGAGAAGATTAATTTAGATGAGGTTGCCCCTATTCTCTCTACAGTCTTTTTTGAACAACCGCAAGGTATTCTGTTGGCACTCGAAAAAGCTAGCACCCTGATTGATGATGAATTAATTGATTCCATTCTCCACGAAGTAAACGAAAAAGCTTAATCTTACATACAAAGGGAGAGCTTATCATCAGATTTTAATTTACAACAACCAGTTATTCTCTCCACACTTTTAGATTGAATAGATTCATCACTGAGAAATTGGAATTTCTCGTTATTTTCTGTCCTCCTCCGCTTATTCTAGTAGTATTACGAAGGAGGGGACACCAATCGAGACAGTGAATAAAGCCATTTTATTTTTAGCAGTTATTGAAACCATGCTTGAAGCGCTCCACCATACAGAAGTAGATCAGACAGAACTTGTGGATTCGCTTGTCATGTTAGGTTTTGATCCCATTGAGATGTTGTACGAGACAAATACCATTAGATCTTTCCAAAAGATATGCAGGGCTTTCGCAGAACTCCATCTTACAGATGAGGCCCTGGACACGTTCTCAAAAGAGTAGTTACATAACCAGAACCCCACATCACATTCGACGTGGGGTTCTGGTTTTTTTTGAATTTGAACCCGTTTTGAACCGGATCATCTTAACCTTCCCCATCCTGCCTCGTATAGGTCATCTAGGGACTATGGACATCTCCATCGCCCCTGTTGACTCTGACTTAATTAACGAAAGGACGGTTGTATGAGCTCACCCACACCAACACATGTGATCGAAACAAATCAACTCGCTGTTATTGGAGTCGTCGATGAATTCTCGATTCAGACCCAATATGAACTTGAGTATCCTGACCATATCGTGATTATACAACATTTTTATTTTTTGAAAGATCCAGCACACTTTAACTCTTGGTTAACCAGCAGACAGGCATAACCTCTATCTGAGATGTACTTTGGGTCAGGACTTTTTACGTCTGCGCTCATCAATTAAAACCTTCAGTAACAGCAACTCTCCATAGGTTAACTTCTTCTTGCGTACCTTCTCTACCCATGCCCAATCTTCAATCACCTTGTCGTTGTAGGCATCTCCAATATACTGATCAAGTTCATTCCAGGCCCATTGTGCATAATCCAGAACTGTATTCATATCATCATCCTCCGTGACTGCTATTTCTTGCAGTGGGTTTAATTTTATATGTACTGCTTGCTTAAATCTTTCATATTCACCTGGTTGTTTAATCCATGGCAGCGGGCATTCCTTCCATCCAACCACTTCTTTATGTGTGAAGAAGACGGGTGGAAAGCCCCGTTCCCTGATTAGGTATACCGCGAGGTCTACAACGTTGTTAAATGTATCTTCATGGATACTGCCATCCTTTTCAATGCACATCTCAATGCCCACTGTACTATTGTTCGGATATGTCCCAAGTTTGGCTAGCGCTTCCTTCGTGTATGTTGCACTCCCACAGTGATAGGCTAGTTCATCATCCGGGAGACTGTTATATATCGAAGTGCGATCTACCGAGAAGTGTGCGCTTGCATAACGACCTTTCACTGCTTTATTGGAATCCTGCTGTGCCAGACTTGCAAAGTATTTGCTAATGTTCTTCGCGGGCGCTCCGGGAGAAGCCGTATAATGCATTACAATTCCACATTTCGCTTTTAATTTAAGTCCGGCCCGACTGTATTTATTCACAGGTATGTAATCCTTGGTGATCTGTATCATGACATCTTCTCCTTATCTTCAACTTGATCTTCATTCCCTCGAAGCTTAAAGAGTGCTGAAGTGATAAACTTCGGTACAGGCAGGCCCAGTTTTCCCATGTTCTCCAATATACTGATTCCTTCGGTACCAATGATGAACATTAACATTGCATCTCGCATAAAATCATTGGAATTGCCTGCAACCATATCCAGTTGATGTGCAATAATGACAAAAACAAATGTCAATGACTTACGAGCAAGCCCCCACCATCCAACCCTGCTGGATAACTCCTTCCTATACCATGCAGACAGCACCCCTGTGATGTAATCCAGCCCCACAAAGATGGTCACGGCAATAAACAGGTGATCAATTCCTCCTACCAAATACACGACTGCCGATAGCAGCCAGCCAAACAAAACCATAAACACGGTATCTCTGTGCATTAACGTTCCCCCTTTAATAACCTATTTCATGTCTAGGTTAGGCGGATCATAGACATAAGTCTCATGCAATACGGAAACCTCCGAAAAAACACTCACCATCTGCTATACAAACAGCAAAAATCCCTCACGCTTGGATGCGGGAGGGATCATGACGAAATGATTCAGCTATAGGTTGATGGATCTGGTGTAACTGGTACACCTGTTGTATTCGTTGGTGTTGTATTCCGTTGGAACATGCCTTGAATTCGGTCCAAAACATAAGGGGTGGAGTCAATGAGTTTCTCAAACAGATGTGTGGAGTTATCGAGTGGTACAATGTGTACCCCCTGTTTACCTACCACCAGGAACGCAATAGGACGTATGGATACACCGCCGCCACTACCGCCACCAAATGGAGAAGCTACTTTAGCTGAACTCGCATGTTCAGCAGAGGTACCCGTAGCACCACTTTTGCCACTACTTTCTCCATTAACGTGAAAATCACTACCACCGGCAGCAAATCCGAATCCCACCTTACTGATTGGCAGAATCACGGTACCATCTGGTGTTTCGACTGCATCGCCAACAATTGTATTGACATCCACCATGGCCTTGATATTTTCCATTGCGGTTTCCATTAAGCCTTGAATTGGATGATCTGACATTTAAATTCCCTCCAGTTTCAATGTAAGCTAGGTTTGATCTAACCATATCATCCCCAAACTTGAAGGGACTTATGTAATAAGCATTTTAAATACACTCACCAAATCCCAACCTTACATTCTCAAAAACAGACCGACTATGATGGGTTTTTATACTGTTGTCCCACTAAGTTTCTTCTTTTGCTTCTCCTTATGCCTGCGGCGCTGTTCCTGAAGAAGCTTGAACCACATCCGCCATCCGCCTTCGACTTGAAACACACGGGTGAGTAGTGTAACTCCAGCGATCAGAACGGCTGTAATCCGAATTTTCACTCTGAAATCAAGTTCCGTTCTAAATTCCATTTCATCGGACCATACCGGCATAACCTGAAGCACAGGTGTTTCATCAAAGCGGATCTGATAGGTGAGAAAACCAATAATAATGGACTTGATACTCCACACCCAGCCCGTCAGCACCGCTGTATATGCTGCATCACCAACGCCGATGTGGGTAGCCCAGGACAGTTGGGTCATATGTACGCGTGTAAGTGTTTGCTTCAGCCACAGCTTGAGCGCGTCCGTTGCCCTAAGCATAATTTTCACATCTTTAGCCCACTTCTTGACTTTGCGTTTGTTGACCCGCTCGCTTCCTTGGGCCTCGCCTCTCGAATGATTCATGGATTGTTCGGTCTTGACCAGAAAACCTTCCTTCATATTGCGAAAAACAATACTCGGGATCTCATAGTTAATCCGCACAATTCCATAGAGAAGACGAACATTAATATTGGCGTAATCATCACTTTTATGTTTACTGAATGTAAAATGTACATGAACATTTGAGATGAGGACTGCGGCAATCAGCAATGCGAACAACAAACCGATTCCTCCAAGCCAAATCCACACAGGCCTTACCTCCAAGCCCTCAATTCTTTTCTCGTCTAGTATGGCACTCTGAATAGGAAAAAATTCACGTCTGACCTAAAAATCCCATTTGATATTTGTTTGGAAACTGTTTTATTCACCATTTATCTAAAAACAATGCGCAAAAAAACCGACTCCACTGATGGGTGTCGGTTAGTATGAGCTTGCAAATTAGAGTGAAGAGTCCGTATTATCGTCTTCGTTGTCAAATTGACTTAGATCATCCACCGGATCAGCACTTTCCGGTTCCAGTTGTTGCAAATCCAGTTTGTTGAATAATAGTTGTGTCTCTTCCTCCAGGTTTTCGGAATCTTCGAACAAGCCCGGTTCCGGAAGGTCTTTAATTGAAGCCAGTCCGAAATAATCCAGGAATGACTTGGTTGTTCCGTACAGAATTGGTCGTCCGATCGCCTCGGCTCGTCCCACTTCAATAATCAGATCCTTATTCACAAGCGTATGGATGGCCCGCTCCGATTTTACACCGCGGATTTCCTCAATCTCTACCCGTGTAATGGGCTGCCGGTACGCTACAATAGCCAGCGTCTCCAGAGCCGCTTGGGATAAGGACGTACGCGCGGGAGAGTATGCCAGTTTCTCGAAATATACAGCGTGGTCAGGCAAGGTGCCCAACTGAACTACACCAGCGATCTTGAGAATCTGTACACCTCGTCCCTGCTGTGAAAATTCATGAATCATCTCCTCAATCGCGTCCGTTACAAGCTCCACTCGCTGGTCAACGATCTCGGCGATTTGTTTGATACTCAGACCTTCTTCTCCGGACAAAAACAGCAGGCCTTCAATAATCGATTTCAATTTCGGAAAATCCATGATTCTTTGTTTCCCCTCTCCACTCCATAACGATATCCTCAAACATCCGTTCCTGATAACAGACAATCTGCTTCATCTTCATCAGTTCCAGCACCGCCAGAAAAGTGACAACAATCTCATGGCGATAGATATGTTCATCCATCAACTTGGAGAATAACAGTCTGCCACCCGGCCCCATACTTTCCAAAGCGCCGATGACATCCCGTATCCGATCCTTAACCGAAATCTCATCCCGTTTGATCCGGGTTACGGTTGTACGCTTCTCAGCCTTGCGTAGCGCCTTCTGAAATGCTGCAATCAGGTCAGAGGTGTGTAAACCCTCAACCGGGTTCGATTGGGCTTCTACGGGCATATAGGGGCGCAGATCCTCGGGCTCTTTGGAAAATATAAGACTGCGTTCCCACTCCCGTTCATGAAGATGACGCGCAATTCCCTTGTACTTGCGATATTCTATCAGACGCGCAATCAGCTCTGCACGTGGATCATAATCTTCTTCTTCCATATAATCATAATCCTCGAAGTCCTCAATGACCGGTGGTTTGGGCAATAAAAGTTTGCTCTTGATCGACAGCAATGTTGCTGCCATGACCAGAAATTCACTCGTAATATCCAGTTCCAGTTCCTGCATCGAATGCAGATACGCCATGTATTGATCGGTAATATCGCTGATGGGAATATCCTGGATATGAATTTCAGCCTTATCAATCAGATGAAGCAGCAGATCCAAAGGCCCTTCAAAAGTCTCCAGTTTGTATGTAACTACCGTCACTAGACGAATCCTCCCGCCAGAAAAATACAAAACCCTGCTAAGCCGTCCGAATCGGTTTCCCGTGTTCGTCTGCGCAAAGCAGGGCACTACTATTAAATAAGCACTATTTTAGCTGTTTCGTCAAGTTTGCCATCTCAATTGCCGCCGTAGCTGCATCCCAACCTTTGTTACCCGCTTTGGTTCCAGCACGTTCAATCGCTTGTTCAATATTTTCTGTTGTAACCAGTCCAAAGATCGTAGGCACGCCAGTTTTCAGATTAATTGCTGCTACCCCTTTAGCCATCTCGTTGCACACATAATCGTAATGCGTAGTGGATCCACGAATGACAGTTCCCAAGGTAATCACCGCATCATACTTGCCGCTCTCTGCCATTTTCTGCGCAATCAAAGGGATTTCGAACGCACCTGGAACCCAGGCTACATCCACTTCATCATCCTGAACGCCGTGACGTTTGAATGCATCGAGCGCTGCGCTAAGCAATTTACTGGTAATGAATTCGTTGAAACGTCCAACGACAACTCCATATCGTGATCCTTCTGAAACTAAATGTCCTTCAAAAAATTGTGGCATTCAAGTCATCTCCCTAACGGTATAATGTAATGTAAGTAACGGAAATTCCTAATTAATCTCTTCCATAAATTACATGGTGAACATTGTTCATCTAAAATATATTTACTGTTCGTTTTGCTCGATATCATCAAACTTGAGCATATGCCCCAGCTTGGCTTGCTTGGTATGAAGATAAACCGTATTGTCCTCGTTCTCCTCCATCTGGATCGCGACACGCTCTACGACTTCAAGTCCATATCCTTCAAGACCTTTAATTTTACGAGGGTTGTTAGTTAACAGCCTGATCTGACGAATCCCAAGGTCTTTCAGAATTTGGGCACCAATTCCGTAATCACGCAAGTCAGCAGCAAAACCCAAACTCAGGTTTGCATCAACAGTATCCATACCTTCCTCTTGCAACTTATAGGCTTTGAGTTTGTTGATCAGGCCAATACCCCGACCTTCCTGTCTCATATAAAGCAGTACACCATTGCCTTCCTCGTGGATCTGTTTGAGTGCCGCATCAAACTGCGGACCACAGTCACAACGATGCGAATGGAATACATCACCTGTCAAACATTCAGAGTGCACACGTACAAGTACGGGTTTCGAACCATCAATTTCTCCTTTGACCAAAGCCACATGTTCCTTATTGTCCACAGCGTTTGTATAAGCCACCGCTTGAAACTCACCAAAGTCCGTTGGCATACGCACAGCCACTTCACGTTGAACCAGCTGCTCTTTTTCGTTACGGTAACGAATCATGTCCTGAATACTGATCAGCTTCAGATCATGCTTCCGGGCAATCTCCTGCAGATCCGGAAGTCTGGCCATCGTGCCATCTTCCTTAATCACTTCACAAATAACGCCAGCAGGGTAGGAACCACACATAATGGCCAAATCTACCGCCGCTTCTGTGTGCCCGGCACGACGAAGTACTCCGCCGTCTTTTGCAATCAACGGGAACATGTGACCAGGCTTACGGAAGTCCCCGGCTTTCGCCTCAGGATCAATTAGACCTTTCACGGTAATAGAGCGTTCATGTGCCGAAATACCTGTTGTCGTATCTTTGTGGTCCACAGAAACGGTGAAGGCTGTTCCATGGAAATCCGTATTTTGTTGAACCATCGGTTTCAGGTTAAGTTCGTCCGCACGTTGTTGTGTAATCGGAACACAGACCAGACCTCTACCTTCAGTAATCATGAAATTAATGACTTCAGGTGTCGCCTTTTCGGCCAAAGCGATAAAATCGCCTTCATTCTCCCGATCTTCATCATCCACAACAATGACGGGTTTACCACGCATGAGATCATATATGGCTTCTTCTATTGTGTCCAGAATGGATTGTTCTGACATTGGTCCACCTCCAGTTAATTTCTGTTCTCTATTTATGCAAATCCGTGATTGGAGAGAAAATCTTCACTGATACTGCGCGGCTTGCCAGCACCCGTCTCCCGATGTCCTCTCCCATACTGGAGCAGATGATCCACATATTTGCCCAAAATATCGCATTCGATATTAATGGTATCCCCTGTCTTTTTCACATTTAGTACAGTTTCACCAATGGTATGCGGGATAATGGAAACCGTGAATGCGGTATCCGATGTATGGACAACGGTTAAACTAATGCCATCCAGTGTAACCGATCCTTTGGGGATCAGATATTTGAACAACTGGTGATCATCAGGCTTGATCTCAAACACAATTGCATTCTGATCACGTGTTATACTGCCAATCACTCCAGTACCATCGACATGACCCTGAACGATATGTCCGCCAAAACGACCGCCTGATTGCATGGCCCGCTCCAGATTAACTTTACTGCCAGATTGCAGCTGACTGAGATTGGTATGGCGATAGGTTTCAGGCATTACATCGGCGGTAAAACCTCCACCTTCGAGCGTTGTCGCAGTTAAGCACACACCGTTCACTGCTACACTATCACCAATCTTCAGATCGTCCATGATGGCGGAAGCTCCGATATTCAGGACCATCGCTTCGCCTTTCCGACCAATACGCCGGATCTGACCGACTTCTTCCACCAAACCGGTAAACATGCTGCCGCCTCCCTTTTTCAAGTATAAAGAACCTAACTTTCTACTTTCAAATCCATTTATTTATTCAGGCCACACCGGAATACCGCCAATGCTGATATTATCTCCAACTTGTTCAATCTCCAACTGATTCAATTGAATCGCCTGATTCATACGTTCCACACCCTCGAAGCGGAAGCTTCCAGGTGTATCATAACCGCCTACAATCTTCGGAGCGATAAACATGAGCAGTCGATCGACCAACCTTGCCTCCAGCATGGCTCCATTCAAGGTGCCTCCACCTTCAAGCAAAATTGAACCAATGTCACGCTCACCCAACTTGCTAAGTCCGTTTAACAGATCCACACGTGGTCCAGGACCACAGCGTATAATTTCGACGCCGTAGGCTTCCAAACGTTCAGCAGCTTCAGGACTGGCTTCGTCTGTTGTCAGCACCCATGTTGGAGCAAGACCATCCTTAACCATTTTGGCACCTACGGGAAGACGTAACTTGGAATCCACTACAATGCGCACTGGACTAATGCCTTCGACTTGCAAACGGGTTGTTAGTTCCGGATTATCGGCGATTACCGTGTCGACGCCAACCATGATTCCCTGGTGACGATGACGAAGGGCATGCACAATCTCACGAGCGGGCTCGTTAGAGATCCACTTGCTGTCTCCGCTGCGAGTAGCAATTTTGCCATCCAGAGTAGTAGCCGTCTTCAGTGTCACAAAAGGTAGACCCGTTGTGATAAATTTAATGAACTTTTCATTCATGCGTCTTCCACGCTCACGCAGTACGCCAACTTCAACTTCAATGCCTTGTTGACGAAGCATGCTTATACCCCTGCCGGATACTTGCGGATTTGGATCTTCACAACACACCACAACACGTTTCACCTTTTCATGAATCAGGCGTTCACTACAAGGTGGCGTCTTGCCATAATGACTACAAGGCTCAAGTGTAACGTATACCGTACTTCCCTCTGCATCACTGCCTGCCATGTTAAGTGCATGCACCTCTGCATGACCGGTTCCACGTTTCAGATGGCTCCCCAGGCCTACAATACGGCCTTCTTTCACAACTACACATCCAACAACCGGATTAATCCCCGTCTGTCCCTGTGCTCGTTCCGCCATATCCAATGCCAGTGCCATATAAAATTCATCATTGATCATTTCCAAATCCGTTCACCCCGCGGTTTAAAGTCTTGTTTATTAAAAAATCCCCGTCGAACAATCAGTTCGATGGGGATGATGAGAGACAAATGTCACCAGCAGGAGTGAAATGGATACAGCACGCCAACACTTTGCCCAAAACTTCATTTCGGGCAAGTGAAAATAGACACATACCTTAATGAACATCAATTACAGGTAAAGAGCTTTTATAGTGCGGCATATGTATGGAACTGTCCGACGTAACCGGATCTTCCCTGCACAGTGCAAGACAATACAAATTGTGACTGTGCAGCAATACTCCTGCTGAATGCAAACCTGTTAGGTCTGCACCTCTCCTTCTCCCATCCAGACTATACTGTCGGTTCTGGAATTACACCAGATCAGCCATCTGCCAATGGCAGACAGGTCACGGACTTTGCATCAAGTGCTGGACACCATAGGTCCTTACACTTCCTGCATCACCGCCGGTAGGGAATTACACCCTGCCCTGAAGGATTGCTTTCGTTATTACTTGGATGTTAGCACTTTAATGCCAAAAAATCAATTGTTTTTTGTTCCTTTTTGTCACATACTAACTTTTAATAAGCTAAGAAACAACAAAAAACCGCTTCCTCTCAAAGAGGCACGGTTTTGGCTTGGAGGCCTATTTCACATCCATCGCATCATTCTACATATCAGGAAAACACCAGCTCGCCATATGCTTTAATTCTTTGGCATTATGGAATGGAGTGCGATCAGGTTCTTGCAGGGGCGAAGTCGGAAGCGGGAACTCTCTTGCCACCCTTCTGACCCAACTTGTGGAATCGATCGCAATAGCCGAGCATTTCCAGCGTCCATTCGCTCTCGGTCGAAACGTCCCATGCAAATCTGCTTTTCCCGGCATCTCTGGGAAGACTCCATCCAGATATTCAACGATGACGCGCTTGTCTCTGACTTCATGACAATATACAGTCACCCATACACCTTCCCGGACCCGAACAGCATACACATCTCCAGACTGTACCTCCCCGGTACCTGCATCAGGTGATGCCTTTGGTACTTTTCCGCGAACACTTCTCTTCTTCTCCAATGCCCCTAAGATCGTGTCCTTTACAGCTGGACTCTCACCAGGCTTATCCGCAAGTGATATATTATTCAGATCAAAATCATGAAATATCTTGTTCAGGTTGTTCTCATTAATTCCGACAGATGAATCCCACCACGCCAGAGGGGCCTGCACTTCAACCCGCACATTGGGGCGTGCGTCACGCTGCATGTATGAGGTGAATTCCGTGATCATTCCAGGATGTTCCTGCGTATCCAATATGCCAATCAGAGCTAACGTCTCAAGTAAATCACGGTAGGCATATTCCTTCTGTGTAGGCAAAAGACGTTCCTTCTTGAGCGCTACTGCTGCCTTGCTGTAACGTGTTTTGGGAGGTAATTCGCGCAGCACCGTTAACACCGCACGGAATGTCCAGCGGTCGTACTCATTGGGTATTGGAAGCTCCTGCGCGGTAGCCAGCTCTCGAAGTGCCAACACGCATCCAAAAGGATCACCGTCCAACGGGGTTCCATTGGTCATCCGCCAATACCATTGCAGCGTTGTGTCAGTTGCTTGATCCACACTTAATCCGCAGATCTTACAAGTGTTCGAAGATGGATATGGCGTATGTTCATGACTTGGCATACTGCTCGCAATAAGCTTGCCTGTAAGCAACGAACGCCAGATCATGGGTGCTGACCACAAAGAGGATACAAAGGCCTGCGCTGCATCATTGATCGTCCATTGGTTCGCAACTTTTTTCAGCTCAGTAATCGTTTCATCATGTTGCGGACGTACAAAGCGATTCGGTTCATGCCCGGCTGCCTCAAGCGCTTCTCGATCCTTTACGGATAGACTATCCGGAACGACATGGCGCGATGCCTGCAATTCTTCATCCCACAACGTGCGCTCACTATAAATTTGTTTTAACAAGCTTAGCTGAGTAACCATATCCAAGGTTATATTCATCCTTTCTAATTATCGATTTGAAGTATGTAAAAAATAAAAAAAGTGCTTCTATTAAAAGAAGCACTTCATGTTTGGATCCAGTTAAGGTGAAGGTATTAAGCTTCTACAACTTCAACAGTTTCCATTTTGTCTTTACCTTCTAAAGCGTCCACGAACTCCATACCTTTAGTTACTTTACCAAATACAGTATGTTGTCCATCCAAATGTGGTTGCGGTTGGTAGCAGATGTAGAACTGGCTTCCACCTGTGTTACGGCCAGCATGTGCCATAGCAAGTGTTCCGCGCTCATGTTTGTTCGGGTTAATTTCACAGTTGATTGTGTAACCTGGGCCACCTGCACCGGAACCGTTAGGGCATCCGCCTTGAGCTACAAAGCCCGGGATAACGCGGTGGAAAGTAAGACCATTGTAGAAACCGGAGTTAGCCAGTTTCTCAAAGTTTGCTACTGTGTTTGGAGCTTCTTGATCGAACAGATCGATCAGAACTTCTCCGCCGTTTGCCAATTTAATTTTCGCTTGTTTCGCCATATGTAAATGACTCCTTTCGTATTGACCATCGTTAATGGTGCCAGAACGCATGACCCTGGGCCAAGCATTACAGCACTTTTCTTAGTGTACACCGAAAATGTCTGGATCGCAAAAAAAACGGCAACTTTTTTTCATGATTTAGCTCAAATACGCAAAAAGCAGACAAAAAAGGAAGTTCCCTTTTCATCTGCTTCAACTGCAAAATCCCTATATCTTGAATAATGCAGAATCGCATTATCTTTTGACGAATTAGCGAGTTACTGGCTGTTTTCCAATGCGCGCTGGTACCAGGTCATTCTGGATGATATCTTGATACGTCTCACGGCGTACCACGACATCCCCTTGACCGTCTTTGACAAAGACAACAGCTGGACGACGAATCCGGTTGTAGTTGCTCGCCATGGAGTAGTTATACGCACCTGTGCAAGCTACAGCGAGCAGATCGCCGCTTTCCACTTTTGGCAGGTCCAGATCCCAGATCAACATATCGCCACTCTCGCAACATTTACCCGCAACAGATACTGTTTCCTGAGCAGCCTCATTCGCACGGTTGGCAAGCACAGCTTCATACTTGGATTCATACAAAGCAGGACGTGGGTTATCGGTCATACCACCATCAACGGCAACGTATTTACGCACGCCTGGAATGTCTTTGCTTGTTCCAACGGTATACAGCGTTGTTCCCGCTTCACCCACGATGCTGCGGCCTGGCTCAACCCAGATCTCAGGTACGGCATAGCCGATTTGAGCAAAATGATTTTTAACGGCATCTGTAATAGCCTTCACGTATTGTGCAACTTCAAGTGGCGTATCTCCATCGATATAACGGATTCCGAATCCACCACCAAGGTTAACCACTTTGAAAGCAACATTAAGACGCTCATATACACTTGCTGCAAATTCAGCAACACGTTGAACCGCCATCTGGAAGCCTTCAACTTCGAAGATCTGGGAACCGATGTGGGAATGCACACCGAGCAATACCAGATTAGACTGCTTGGAAGCCAAGTCAATCGCTTCAAATGCCGTACCATTACCGATATCGAATCCAAATTTCGAATCCGTCTGACCTGTGGAAATATATTCATGCGTATGTGCCTCAACACCAGGCGTCACACGAAGCAAAATGTTTACTTTACGATTTTTGTCCGCTGCTACAGCCTGCAACAGATGCAATTCATTGAAGTTATCAACAACAAAGCATCCAATCTCTGCATCAAGAGCCATTTCGATCTCTTCCAGCGTTTTGTTGTTACCGTGGAAGTGAATGCGCTCAGCCGGGAATCCTGCTTGCAGTGCAGTAAACAGTTCACCGTCAGATACGACATCCAAGGAAAGTCCTTCTTCAGCTGCAAGGGCACACATCGCCATTACACAGAATGCTTTACTTGCGTAAGCAACCTGGAAGCCAAGTCCGGAAGCACGGAATGCTTCCATGTACTCTCTGCAACGCTCACGAACCAATTGCTCGTCCACAACGTACAGGGGAGTTCCAAATTGTTCTTTCAGATCTGTTGCATCAACTCCGCCAATCTCTAGATGCCCTTGCGCATTTATTTTACTTGTACCATGTAAATACATAATCTGCATTCCTCACTTTTTATATACTGGAACAATTGATATTCCAATGATTTTACACCAGTATATCAAATTAGGCAGCGAGATGAATGGATTTTTCGGAAGATCATTTGTGTTTTTTACTTTTTTGCAGTTCCCCGTCCGGATCATCGGACATTTTGGTGTTGTCACGGGTTTTATTGAATGATGGACGTTTTTTATTTTCCAGCAGCGGAAGCCGGAATAAAAAGTTGCCCAAGGCCTTTGCATTAAACGGTATAAAAGGCCAGAGATACGAAGAATTGTACGACCGGTGAACGGTGAGCGCCAATATGAGTAATGTACAGCCCACGACCAACCCCGGAACCTTGAATATCGCAACAGCGACTAGCAGAACCAGCCTGACCAGCCTATTGGCGAGACCCAACTCGTAACTCGGCGTGGCAAACATACCGATGGCTGCTATGGCCATATAGAGCACAACCTCATTGACAAAGTATCCTGTTTTCACCGCGATATCCCCGACTAGAATGGCCGCGATTAAGCCCATAGCCGATGCCAGAGGTGTAGGCGTATGGACCGCTGCCATCCGTAATAAATCGACGCCTAGTTCGATCAGTAGAAACTGTAGAATCAGTGGTAACTTTACATTTTCCTGCGGACCAATGAAGTCGAGTCCCATCGGTTTAATCGAAGGGTCAATAACCATCAGAAGCCATAGTGGTAGCAAAAACAACGAGATGAGAATCCCTGCAAAACGGACCCATCGTAAATACGTTCCCATTAAGGCCGTCTGTCTGTTCTCCTCCGCATGCTCACATAGGTCGAAAAAGGTCGTAGGCAGAATCATCACACTCGGGGAAGTGTCTACGAAAATGACGACTCGCCCTTCCAGCAAATGGGAGGCTGTAACATCCGGTCGTTCCGAATATCGAACGAGTGGGAACGGATTCCAGCCCTTGTTGATAATCGCTTCCTCCAGCTGCTTGTCGGCGGCCGGAATACCATCGATATCCACTCGCTGAATTTTTTCCCGGACTGAATCCACCTGCACTTTATCCACAATATCGTCAATGTACACCACGCAGACATCCGTTTGTGTTCTCCGACCCACCTGCATGATCTCAAACTTCAGTCCAGGGTCGCGTATTCTGCGACGCACTAAGGTCACGTTGGTCAGGAGCGTTTCTGTAAAGCCGTCTCTGGAACCGCGGACCACCCTTTCCAATGAAGGTTCTTCTGGTGAACGAACCGGGTAACTCCGTGTATCCATAATTAAGACCGAGCGATCTCCTTCAACGAACATTGCGCTCATACCGGTAAGGACCTTGTTGATGACAGCACTCATCTTCTCGACTTTTTCCACCTGAATGTGGGGAATGTAACATTCAAAATAGGATTTGAGTGCATGTCCTGAGACGTCATCCGGCGTGAGATAGGTTAATCTTTTCAAGACTTCAAGCAAAATCTCATCCTTGGCGAAGCCGGTGATCATCAGCAATCCAACGTGCTTACCACCTAGGACCATTTCCCTCATATTCACGTCGAACGATTCTCCAAGCCCCAGCACCTGTTGCAGTGTATATCTGTTCTCACTCATGCGTGGGGAGATATCATCGTTTTCCTGCCAATATTGTACGGATTCCTCAATGCTGTCGGACATCTCATTTTGTTTTTTCTTATTGTACGCTTTCTCCTCTTCTTCCTTCTGAATCTCATAAGCAGACTTGTGTAACATCTCTTCCGTTATACCTTCACTATTTTCCTGGCCTGTGTGCTCCGTTCGTTCATCCATCTTCCATCCTCCTATGGCCACGAGTTACCGCTGATATATGAAAAAATCAAACAGGGAACCTGTCATTTTGCCCAAAATCATGGCGAGCAGTAATCCAAATAAATAAGGTTTCATGCCCAATCGTTTGGCTAGCACGGGCAGTACATTGAGTACCTCAGTGAGCGCTGCGGCGAGCAGACCGATGAACACGCCACAGAACAAACCAACGATCGGGCTGAGCAGCAGCACCCCATGCATTTTCCAATGCCAGAAGTCCGCCACCGTCCCGAGCAGTGAACCACCAATTAGCGCCCCTTCGTACCAGTGAGTTTTGTCATACGATTGCGTAAGTTGAGCCAACCTGGGAATCATATCGAGCACCAGAATGAGCGCAATTACGCCGCTCCCTACGGCAATCCCCCCTGCAATACCCAATACAATGCTGATTGCTCCATTAAGAACGCTCATCCGCATTCATCTCCCTGCGTTCCTGCTCGTGCATCCGTTCACTTTCTTCAATCACCACATATTTATCTACATTTTGCTGGTATAGGAACATCTCTACTTCCAGCGGGGTAGGTTCCTCATTCCATTTTTTCTTAAACAAATGATTAAAAAATACTGCCATTCCGAATCCAATACCAATAGAATACGCCACTTGGAACAGATAGGGATGTTCGTCCCGATGCCCAGTGAGCATCTCCACAATTCGAATCTGTACTTCCTGCATGTTCACATCGGCATGAAAATTCATAATGGTTAAGGCCGATCCGAAGAACAGCAGCAGCCAAACCAATATGAACAGAGACTTGGAAGGTTGACCATTTCCCGCAATGACTTCAACCAACGTATGGCCTGATCCTATCAGTTCCACACTTACCTCCGGCAAGATGTGCCGAATTTGGGGAATAATCTGCAATATATCAATGAGGATCAGATTGCCATCCTCTGGTCCAGGGCTTAGCAGTTCAAGCTCCAATAGCCTGCCCTCTTGGTCTTCTGAAGAGGTCAGTACATGTGCAATGTCTCCAAGCTTGACTGCTCTGCCCCTCTGGATGCGAATACGGCTGCGCAGACGAATATAGACCATTGGAGTGGGTGTCTGGGACATCCATAGCACTCCTTTACTGCGTAATTTAGGTTAGTATTTGAAGAATGTGCAAATTTATTACAAACGGGTTGGAAAAAAGGTGGAAGGCTGAGTTGGCGCTGCGGGATGGATCGGTCATTGGTCACTGTTGCTCGGGGGGAGGATACACGCAGACACTACGACGGCAGACCAACCTTCTGATCGCTGTTGTCTCCAAATTCTTTTTATTGATTTCTAAGTGTTAGAAATTTGGAGACAAAGGCGAACGCTTCGCTTCTTCAGGTCTAATCTGCCGCCTGCGTTGCTTATGTATCCTTAGGTGAGCCCTCACGCTTCGCTCCTTTTGACCGATTCCATCCCTCCGCTGCCCATCGTCCTCCCGTTTCCAAACGTTTGAAATAAATATGCTGGGGAGGTGGCAGAAGGGAATTAAAAGAAGAGCTTTTGGGGGTTATTTGGCTCAAAATTCTATGACGTTGGAGTTTGTCTTCTGCATGCGTCTTAGAATACAACTGTGTAGAAAATTGGAGACAATGATGCACGTTTCGCTCCTTTTGACCGACTTGAGGCGCAACCGAGTGCGGAGCATTTTGTTACATATCAAAAAAAGTCGCCGTATGGGCGACTCTTCGGTATTGGTAGATAGGTCACGGATCATATACAATAACTCAAGAATTATGTTCTTTTTCTCTTTTGTTCAATTCCCTTCTAAATCGTAAAGGGGTTGAATTCATTGTTTTGCGGAATTGGTTAATGTAATAACTCGTGCTGTTAAAACCGACCTCATAGGCAATTTCGGTGATGCTACGCTTGGAGGATTGCAATAGTTCAATGCTTCTTTGGATGCGGTACTCGATCACATATTGCATGGGTGTGGTTTTCAGGATTTGCTTGAAATAACGGCAAGTCTCCGATCGACTTAACTGTCCGGCCTTTGCAATATCTTCAAGCTTAATTGGATCGGCATAATTGAGATTAATCCATTGCAACATGTCTTTCATTCGGTTGTTTCTGCTCATCTCTGATGGATCATGTTCAAGAGAATATCCGTTCATAATCAGCAGTTTCCACATATTAAGCACCGCAGAAGCAACATTCACTTCGTAAAAAGGAACTTGGTGCACTAACTCTTTTCTAATCCGTGAAATAACATCCAGGATCTGTTCTCCCCAAGCGTTAGCTCTTTCGATATACAGAAAAGGCAAATTAGTTGCTGTTACATATGGATGTACGTACTTTATATACAAATCCGAAGGCATGATAACATGTGGGGACAAATTCAGACATAAATAAATGCAGTTCTCGCTCACCCCGTGATCTTCGGCCATATGCATTATTCCACTGTTGATAAAAACCCCGTCACCTTTGGACAAAATCATCTTTTGATCGTTGATATGGAACAACGCCTTACCCTGAAGAACGGCAACAAACTGCAATTCATCATGCCAGTGGAGAGGAATATGTCCGTGAACATTTTTAACAATGGTTGTCTCATAACAGGCTATAGATAATGTATCGGTACGGTGTTGCGTCATTTCTTTCAAATGTTGATCAATGATAAATTCGATCTTCTGCATGGCCCTCATCTCAATATAGTTATATTTTTAAGTGTAATATTGATATAAATGTATCGTATTTCTCTTTAATATAACACTATTCTTATATTTAAGGTGAGGCGAACAAGAATGACAACTTCTGCAAAATCCAAAATTTCAGGCATCGTGCTCGTTCTGACGGGAGCCATCTGCTGGGGCATTGGGGGGACGGTATCTCAAAAATTGTTTCAGCTGGATGGAATTGAGGTCAATTGGTATGTCACTGTACGATTGTTGATTGCTGGGTTACTATTACTGGTTATTCAATCGTTTACAAATGGAAGATTTCAGATTTTTGATGTATGGAGAAATAAAAAAACCGCTGGGCAGTTGATCATTTTTGGATTGGTGGGCATGCTTGCCGTTCAGTATACGTACATGGCATCCATTAAACACGGCAATTCAGCGGTGGCTACACTCCTACAGTACCTGTCCCCTGTCATGATCATGATTTACATCGCACTCCGTAAGCAGTCTGTCCTTACACGCAATGACCTTGCATGCGCCGTTCTGGCTCTCGGTGGGTGTTTTCTCCTACTGACGAACGGCTCACTCACGCAGTTATCTGTCTCCTGGCTCGCAGTGATGTGGGGCATATTATCCGGGGTTTCAGCTGCATTTTATACGCTGTATGCCGTGCAACTAATTAAAAAATTCGATTCACTTGTTGTGGTTGGCTGGGCTATGATCATCGCTGGTTTGGGAATGAGTTTTATTCACCCGCCTTGGAAAATGAATTTTGCTAGCATCACGCTCGAAACCTACGGTTATTTGATATTTACGATCCTTTTTGGAACCATGATTGCTTTTTGGTTTTATATTGCGAGTCTCAAAAGTCTTACACCCAAGGAAACTAGCTTGCTTGGGAGCGCAGAGCCGCTTGCTGCTGTTGGAACAACCGTCATATGGCTCCATGAACCTTTTGGCTTCTATCAATGGATTGGTATGGCATGTATTCTTGGCATGATGCTGGTCATGCAGTCCAATCGTTCGGGATCTCCCCGTATTAACAACAAATAACCTCCCTCGCCATAATGCGCGATAGAAGGTTGTTAGTTGTTGTATATTGGTGTATAAACGCCAATACTGTTGGTGCAACCCATGAAATCACTGCGCGATCTGGTCGCGGATGGATTGCAGTATTTTTTTCTCCAGACGTGATACCTGCACCTGAGATATTCCCAGCCTGCTGGCAACCTCGGACTGGGTCTGATCTCGGTAATACCGAAGATAAACGATTAATCGCTCCCGCTCGCTGAGACCACCGATGGCTTCGTTCAGAGCCAGCTTGTCAAACCAACGTTCCTGAGACTCGTCGGCAATCTGATCCATTAACGTGATGGGATCACCGTCATTCTCAAATACGGTCTCATGGATGGAGGTCGGTGGTTTGTTCGCTTCCTGGGCAAATACAACTTCCTCCGGAGTTACCCCCAGCTCTGCGGCAACTTCCTTAATCGTTGGTAAACGATCCAGATGTTTGGACAGTTCGTCCCTTTTTTTGCGGACTTTATTCGCCATCTCTTTCAGTGAACGACTGACCTTCAGGGTACCGTCATCCCGCAGGAATCGCTGGATTTCTCCGATGATCATCGGTACCGCGTAGGTTGAGAACTTCACGTCATAACTGAGATCGAATTTGTCCACTGACTTGAGCAGACCGATACAACCAATCTGGAACAGATCTTCCGGATCATATCCCCTGTTCATAAAACGCTGTACGACGGACCAGACGAGTCTGATGTTGCAGTTCACCAGCGTATCCCGTGAGACATGGTCACCCGACTGACTGAGCGCAATCAGCCGTTTGACCTCGGCATCGTCCAAATAGGTCTGTGAAGATGGTTTCACTTCAGCATCCATAAGAACACCAACCCCTAATTATACAATGCTTTCTTGGATTCAATCCTTTTTTTCATCTTGATGGAGGTGCCTCTGCCGGGCTCACTGCTGACTTCGAATTCATCCATAAAGTTTTCCATAATGGTGAAGCCCATGCCCGACCGCTCAAGTTCGGGTTTGGACGTATATAGCGGCTGCTTGGCGAGTTCAAGATCTTCGATTCCTTCACCGCGGTCTTCCACGATGATTGTAATCATGTCTTCCCGAATCTCGGCCTGGATAGACACAACACCTTCGGAGTTGTTGTTGTATCCGTGGATGATGCTGTTGGTCACGGCTTCCGAAATGACCGTCTTCAGGTCACTGAGCTCGTCCATCGTTGGATCAAGCTGGGAGATAAACGCAGCAACGGTTACCCGTGCAAACGACTCATTCTCTGACTTGGCCGCGAATTGCAGATTCATGAAATTTGTCCCTGTTCCTTCATTCATGAGACGACCTCCAGACCTGAGAGAGCAGTTCCCTCATTTTCGTATATCGGCATAATCTTGAACAGACCCGACATTTCCAGCAAACGGTACACTGGCGAATTGACGTCACAGACCACCATCTTGCCACCTTTATTCTTAATGAGCTTGTATCTTCCCAAAATGACACCCAGACCTGAACTGTCCATAAATTGCAGATCTTTCAGGCTGAGTACGAGATGCTCGCTTTGTCTCCGCTGGATGGCTTCATCCATTTGCATCCGTACCATGTCAGCTGTATGGTGATCCAGCTCCCCGGATAATCGTACAATCAGAATCCCGCGATGGTGTTCCATTTCCACATGCAAGTTCACGTTTGCTCACTCTCCTCCCTGTCTTAGAACAAGGATTTCTACGCTTCCGAAGGCTTTTCCTGCCCCCCGACAAAACTAGAAGAAAACCCCTATTTAACTACAAAATATGTTCGAAGGATACGTGCAACTCGCAGAAATCGCCGTTTAGTCAAACAGGTTGGACGTTGTCCGCTTGAACAGCTTCCACCAGCCAGCCTTATTCACATCCTGCGGAGCCTGAATTTCGAACTCCTTAATGACGTCGTTGCCCTGGTAAACCACCAGTTTACCTATACTTTGCCCGGCTTTGATCGGAGCTTTCAATTCTTTGGCAACCAGCAATTCATGCCGGATGTCGTTGGATTTGGCTCCTTTGCGCATCAGCACACTATAATTTTGCGTGGCATTCAGAGGCAATTCGGCAACTTCACCTTTTTCGATCTTCAGACTACCCAGCAGATCCCCTGCCTTGTAGAGCGCCTTCATCGTATATTGACTAAACGCATAGTCAAACATCGAAGACACTTCACTGTTCCGTGTTTTGGTATTTGGTTCACCGAGTACCACGGAAACGACACGCAGTCCATCTTTGGACGCTGTTGCGGACAAGCAGAATTTCGCTTCGGATGTGTAACCTGTTTTCAAACCATCTGCCCCTTCATAAAAACGAACCAGCTTGTTTGTATTCACCAGCCAGAATGGCTTTTCCGTATCTTTGCGAAGGTAATCCTGATATGCACCGGTGTACTTCGTAATCCCGGAATGCTTCAACAGTTCACGGCTCATGACGGCAATGTCATGGGCGGAAGAATAATGATTATCGACCGGCAGGCCGTTACAGTTGGCAAAATGAGTATCCTTCATGCCAAGCTCCTTCGCACGCTCATTCATCAGCTGTACAAAGGCTTCTTCCGAGCCAGCGATCTTCTCAGCCATCGCTACCGAGGCATCATTGCCCGAAGCCATCGCGATCCCTTTTAACATATCATCTACCGTCATTTCTTCCCCAGGCTCCAGGAAGATCTGCGAACCGCCCATGGAAGCTGCATACTCGCTTGTTCTTACTTTGTCGGTCAGCTTCAGCTTACCCGAGTCGATCGCTTCGATTGTAAGCAGCATGGTCATAATCTTTGTAATGCTCGCTGGAGGCAGCTGATCATGACTGTTTTTCTCATAAATGACCGTTCCCGTGTCTGCATCCATTAAGATCGCAGAGCGCGCCGACGGGGCCAGATCAGTTCCTCCCGCTGCCTTCGGTGTTTCTTCAGCCAATGCTGTTGATGCCATAAGGGACAGCAGGATACAAAGGGTCATGAACGATGCCATTATTCTTTTCTTCACAAGGTTACCTCCTCAAATGACTTGCTTACTGCATGTTCCATGCATGTACTGCTAATCATTGTCGGCCCGTTTCCAGTAAATTATTCCATGTAAAGCATGATTTCCCGAACTTTTATTGAAAATGTGGTCATAGCCAAAAAAAACGCACTGCACTCAAGGAATGAGTAACCGTACGTTCAACACAACAAAAAAAGGTTACCCCCCTATGATTTCTCATCCAAAGAGGTAACCTTATCTACTCAAATCTTGCTTACATTTGTGGAATAACTGCCACTACCAGCGCCAGGAACGACTCACGCACACGTTCCGTCGTCTCCATAACCTCATCATGTGACAGTGGCTGGTCCAGAATTCCGGCAGCCATGTTGCTGATACAGGAAATACCGAGTACTTCCAGGCCCGCGTGGCGTGCCACAATCACTTCAGATACAGTGGACATGCCCACTGCGTCTGCGCCCAGTGTACGCAGCATTCTGATCTCTGCAGGTGTCTCATAGTTCGGACCGAGCATACCTGCGTATACCCCTTCACGTACGTTAAAACCTTGTGATGCAGCCGTATCCTTCGCCAGCGCACGCAAACGGCGGCTATATGCTTCGGACAGATCCGGGAAACGCACGCCCAGTGCAGCGTCATTTGGTCCGATCAGTGGATTTTTGCCTGTGAGATTCAAGTGATCCGAGATCAGCATCAAGTCTCCAGCTTCATACGACGTATTCACGCCGCCTGCAGCATTGGTTACAAGCAGGCTGCTTACACCCAGTTCTTTCATAACCCGTACCGGGAAAGCTGTCAATTCCGGACCATATCCTTCGTACATATGGAAACGGCCTTTCATCATCACGACTGGACGACCTTTAATGGTTCCGACCAATAGTTCACCTTCATGTCCTTCTACTGTGGACACTGGAAAATGCGGAACATCCTGATAAGCAATACTTACGCCATCTTCAATCAGTTCTGCCAGTACGCCAAGACCTGAACCCAAAATCAAACCTACTTCCGGCTTGATGGAGCTTTTGCTTTGAATATAAGATGCTGCTTCCGAAATCATTTGTTGGTTTAATGCTGTCATGCGATGTATGTTCCTCCTTGAGTTGAAACGATCCGTCTTATGTATAACGGCGTTTGGATGTATTCAATTTATTTTATCCTAAATCGGCCCAATGTTCCGCATTTATTTGTGAATGCCATGCGTCAAAATCTATCTTGCCCTCGGATGATGGGTTTCATAGATTTCTTTCATGGTTTTGCGACCATGATTGCCATATTGTTGTCCAGGCTGCTCCACGTGACCCAGCATGTCTTGAACCGCACGTGTATCCGCCCCATTGGCAATCAGGTGTGCTGCAAACGAATGACGAAGGGTATGCGGCGTAATTTCTTCCGAGATTCCCGCATCCACCGCCGCTTTTTTGAGCAGCTTCCAGAAGCCCTGCCGGGTTAAACGTCTGCCAGATACATTCACGAATAGTGCCTGCTCGGCCGAATCGGTTTTGAGCAACTTGTTGCGGAATTCCTCCACATATACACTTGCCCAATGTGCAGCTGGTGCACCGATGGGAAGGATACGTTCCTTGCCCGCCCCACCGCATCGTATAAAGCGCATCCCTGGCTGTACATCCCGAATGTCAAGGGCAATCAGTTCCGAGACCCTAATGCCTGTAGCATATAACAGTTCAAGCATCGCTCGATCTCTCACACCCTGCGGTGAACGAGTATCAGGCGCTGTCAGCAGTTGTTCGATCTCTTGGATACTTAACACCTGTGGTGGCGTCTTGTCCGCCTTGGGAGCTTCCACATCAAACGTAGGGTCCTGTATAATATCACCCCGTCGCATCAAAAAATGAAAGTAGGAGCGCAGAGATACGATGCTGCGGGCAATGGTTGCATTGGCACGTCCTGCCTGTTTGAGCTGACCTGCAAACAGGACGACATGTGTACGTCTGACCTGGTCGGCTTCGCGTATGCCATATTCCTTATCTGCAAATTCAATGAACTTGTCCACGTCTCGGAGATACGATTCAAGCGTGCTGCTCGACATCCCTTTATCATCTTCCAAGTATAAGGCGTAGGCGTGTATCGTCTGTTTCATGTACAACGCTCCTCAACTGACAGATCTGCCGCTCTGGCAGACTGCTCCCGTATTTGCATCCCTGGCTGTTTGAAGCTACTCCCCGTACCAATAGAACAAACGGAGACGCTCTGCCATCGTAGGACGTCCTTCTCCATTACCCGGCCAATCCGTTTCCTGAAATACTTTGATTGCATTGCCAGTCGGCATCTGATACTGATCCACAGGTGAGATCCAGCCATTAAACAGATCCAGAACATGATAGAACAGATAAACTAATGCAGCAAAAAATATAATAAATCGAATAAAACGGAGCCCTCTCCGCACTGATATAATCATGGGCGCGTCCCCTCCTGATTCGAATCCGGTATTGTCCTTGAATCAGGGTATGTCCATAAACACAGGTTTATGCCATTCGGGGGAAACTCCAGATCATGTCCGGTGCCAAAAAAGCTCTCCCGTCAAAACCGCCGGTGAGAGCTTGAAGATATGCTATGTTATTCTTCATCTTTGGGTTTCTGTTCATTTTTAGCTTTGCAACGATAACAAATTCCATGAAAGTCCAGTCGGTGATCTACTACCGAAAAGTTGAATTCCCGCTCCAAACGCTCTTCAAGCGGTCCAAGCCAGTCTTCACGTATTTCATCCATACTTCCGCATTGAACACAGATTAAGTGATGATGGTGATGCTTGGATGTATCTCCGCGCAGATCATAACGCGCTACACCGTCGCCGAAGTTGATTTTCTCTACAACATGCAGCTCACTCAGCAGTTCGAGGGTACGGTACACGGTTGCCAGACCGATTTCGGGAGCCTTTTCTTTAACGAGCATGAATACATCTTCTGCGCTCAGATGATCTTCTTCATTCTCAAGAAGTACTCTTAAGGTGGCTTCCCGCTGGGGCGTTAATTTATATCCTTGGGACTGTAGTTGCTGCTTAATTTTATCAATCCGTGCTTCCATTTTCTCCCTCCCCCTAGGAAATCACTGCACACTGCAACTTAACCCACTCTTTTCATTATAGGGGGAGTGCGTAATTAAAGTCAACATTTTACACTATACGGTGCACGTTAGGCCGGTAGTAACATTGGCGTGACCCAACGCATCATTGCAGGTGTAACCCATGTTTCAAAAGACGCCACGCCGAGCAGCAATGCAGCCATAACCAAAGTTAACACTATATATGAAGCAAAAGGCCTTTGTCGACCAGGTGTTCGCTGCATCAAAACACGATTACGAATGATGTATAACGAGAACGTCATCGCCGCTACACTGCAGATCAGGAGGATCGGAATGACAAATAGATTATGCGGTGCCACGGACACCAGTGCAAACAGTAGCCCTTTCCAGGAATACTGTCCAACAAGGTACCCCACTGTGAATCCAATGAGCACACCTTTCAAAAAATCCAGAACCAGTATACCGGGTAGTCCAACGACGGATAAACCCAGAATAAAGATCAGACCCACCCATTTCAGATGGAGCATGGCAATGTCCCAATATGCCCCGGTCTCAGTCACTTGTGCACTGTGCTGCACGGTCATGAAGAAATTACCGAGATAACCCTCCAGATCCTGACGTTGCTCGAGAGACAATGCGTTCACCATGAGCGCGCCAAAAATGACGCCGACCAGAAACAAGACGGCCACGAATACATATAACGAAGTCTGACCTTTAAATGTAAAGTAGGAAGAGCGCATACAGGTACGAGTCCCCTTTCCGGTATCATGCTGCAAGGATTTTCATTTACATCCTCATAGTCATTCTTATGAACCGGAATGCACCTGTATGACTTCTTGTCCAGATTGGACCTCTGTATAGCGAAAGCTATATGAGTTGAACTAAAGATTATTTACACCGGTCACTCCGAGGCTTTTTCCTGAACAGCAACCTTTCCGTACGTACCGCCACCTCCGGAGGACAGCTCCAGTTGTCCGTTCCGTGCAGCCACAATCAAGCCTGCCAGCACAGGTCCAACAACCGCAGCAAGCTCTTCCTCACGCGTGCGATGAAGTACGTTCATTTCTGTACCAAAATGGTCCAGTAGCTGGCGCAGTTTGGCTTTGCCAAGTCCCGGGATGAACTCCAGTGGCACCTGATAATGATAGGCTGGTCTGTTTGCAGGAACATGAGGATTCTCTCGATCAGAGATCGCCAGGATGCGATCCAGCACCCCCTGCACCAGCTTCAGACTGCCACAGTGCGGACAGCGCTCTGCTGACATCGCTTGCTCATCCATAATGCTGCCACATGCTGCACAGTAGGTACGATGATATTTGCCCAGCCTTGGATTCAGTCCATAATTGGCCGCAATTTTCCTGCCGGCTTCTCCTTGAAGTGCCATACGGAATTCATCAAAAGAAGGGGCAGCAACTTGCAGCTCGTTATACTCCCGTCCAATCTTACCGAGCGAATGAGCATCCGAATTGGTCAGAAACGGTACATGATCCAACTCCCGAATATAACTGGCCATGGATGAGTCCGAGCTTAACCCCAGCTCTACCGCATCCACGAGACGGGTATCCAGTACATCGCCCATACGGGACGCCGTACTGCCATAGATGCCTTTATGCGGTGTAAATACATGTGCAGGAACAATAAGTCCACCACGGGCCTTAATCTCCGTCTGCATCTCAAGAGCGGGCACGTAGACCCGCTGAGAACTGAGATTCACATTTTTCATATAACGTTTCATCCAGTCCGTGAAGGACTTCATCGTTTTCAAATCACGGAAGTACGCCAGCATATGGAACTCACGCATTCCAGGCTCGCGCAACTCAATCTCTGTACCCAGCAGAATGGTCGTGTCCTGGTAGGCAATACCGCCGCCCTCAATCTCGGACATGGTGCCACTCTCCAGCAATTGCTCAATATCCGTCTGTACAACCGGAGAATGACAATCAATAACACCAAGTAAATGAATTCCTTTGCGATCCGATGCTTCCCGGGCAATATTCTCAAATGTCAGATCACGACTGCCGCTGATTTTCACGGCCTCCCCACGTGAGGTTCGTCCGATGTGGATATGCAGGTCTGTATAACAGGGCTCCCACATCGTGGACGTTTCCAGTTGATCTTGCATCCTTAGAACCGTCCTGTCGTTCTGTAAAGGTCCCACGCGTACACGGCCATCATCGTTTTGGCATCGCTAATCCGGTTCTCGTCCATAAGCGCATAAGCTTCCTCCAGAGTTATTTCGGCAACTTCAAGGAATTCATCTTCGTCCAGCGCCATGTCCCCTGCTTCCAACTCTTCAGCGATGTAAAGATGAATGATCTCATCTGCGAACCCCGGTGACGTGTAAAACGAACGCAAATGACGCAGCGACTTGGCTACATATCCCGTCTCTTCTCGCAATTCACGTGCTGCGGCAACTTCCGGCTCTTCTCCCGGGTCCAGTTTTCCCGCAGGAATCTCCACTTCGGTGCGTCCCATTGCCTGACGATACTGATCCACAACAAGCATGCGATCCCCATTCAGAGCGAGTACAGCTACCGCTCCAGGGTGCCGGATTATCTCACGTGTAGCCGTCTGGCCATTCGGTAGTTTAACGGTATCGACTTGAAGTGAAATCACTTTGCCCTCGAAGATTGGCTTAGTGGATACGGTCACTTCATCTAGTTTTGGATTGGCAGGTTGCGCCGCGTGGATGGATTGGGCAGATTGATTTGGTTTCATTGGTTCTTCAACTCCATATCGTAGGATTATATATTCGGTTAATGTATATATCTCTTATTTTGGGCATATGGTGAGCGTATAGAACTCTCACAGCAAATATAAACGAATCAGGGGGACTTTCAATGAATAGTTATATGACGCCTCAATCCTTACACGTGGTAGGACAAGCACGGCAAGTACAGCTCATACTCAAACAATGGTTACGCGAGTGGGGCCCGGATGCCAAGTTAATCGATCTCCTCGCTGGACGCAAATGAATGGGTAATCGATCCATTGTTTCAATTTGATCCTAAATTAACGAGTCTTCTCACTTGAAATATAACATGAATTCACAAAAAGTCCGAATCCGATACAGATAGACCGGGTTCGGACTTTTGTCTAACAACATGTGAGGTAACATGTGCTCTATATTATTTCTTGTCAGCTGCCGTTTCCTGAATAATAGCTACGACTACCTGGGATAACTTCACAATGTCTTCGGCACGAATACGTTCTTTGGTTGTATGAATATCCTCATACCCTACCGCCAAGTTCACTGTTGGAAGGTCGAATCCGTTAAAGATATTGGCATCACTGCCACCACCGGAAGCAAACGTACTTGTCTCCAGCCCAATACTGCGGATGGCACGCTGTGCAAGTTGTACAACTTCGTGTTCATCATGGAAGCCAAATGCAGGGTAAAGGATCTCACTTCTGAATTCAGCTGTTGCACCGTATTTGCGACAAGTCGTTTCCAACGCGTCACGCATCTGTGCAACCTGCAATTCAACTTTCTCCTGCACAATACTGCGAGCTTCCGCTTCAAGCTGTACAAAGTCACATACCACATTGAGTGCTGACCCACCCTGGAATTTTCCAATGTTTGCTGTTGTCTCGTCATCAATTCTGCCCAGTGTCATCGCTGCAATTGCTTTTGCGGCAACCTGAATGGCGCTGATCCCGTCTTCCGGATTCACGCCAGCATGGGCAGACTTACCATAGATGCTCATTTGAATTTCAGCTCTCGCTGGAGCAGCAACACAGATCGTGCCTACAGCTCCATTAGAATCCAGCGCATAACCGAACTCGGCATCGATATCCTTCGGATTCATGGCACGTGCACCCACCAGTCCAGACTCTTCGCCGACCGTAATGACAAATTGAATTTTACCATGTGGAATCTTGTTTTCCTGGATCACACGAATCGCTTCAAACAATGCCGCAATCCCTGCTTTGTCATCTGCTCCCAGGATCGTTGTTCCATCACTGCGGATCCAGCCATCTTCACCCAGTTCAGGCTTGATTCCCTGTCCCGGCGTCACGGTGTCCATATGACATGTGAAAAAGATCGGTGCAACCCCTTCAGTTCCTTCGGCTTCCCAGGTAATGACGAGGTTTCCGGCGCCATGTCCGGTTTGCTCCATGGTATCATCCTCATAGACATGAAGACCAAGCTCTGCAAACTGTTCTTTTAACACCTTCGAGATGTTCTGTTCATTTTTCGTTTCACTATCAATCTGCACCAGTTCCATGAACTGATCGATAACACGTTGTTGTTTAATCATAGGACTTTCCTCCCTCTCGTAGATACGGTACAATACAATTACTATGGCTTGTTTATTTTATGAGGTTGTTCAAAAAGTCTGCTTTTGATTACGAAGGATGCCTGGCGGCATCATCAGCATCGAATATGGAATTCAGCCGAAATAAGCGGGAGGCTTACGAAGTATGTTTCCTTTGGAAACATTGTGGTTGCTCACATAGTTTTCCCTACGCTCCGCTACTCCATTTCTAGCTTCATCCCATCTTCTTGGTACTGAAAACCAGTCTTTTTGAACATACACTTTATGTTGAAAGGAGTTCTCTCATCATGCAAAAAAAGAAATGGTTCAAAATCATCATCTATCTCATGCTGATCGCCATGATCGGGTCCACCCTTTTCATAGCTCTCGAACCGTTGCTGTTTGGATAGCAACCTAAAGCCTTTCGACGACCTGTTTACAGACGTTGAAGGGCTTCTTTTTCCGTGACCCAATTAATTTGATATTGAAAAATACGATTAAAGTACGGAACAATCTCCTGCGCTACTTGCTCCACCGCATAGGACTTGCCCGTTATATCCTCCAGTGAGGTAACGCCATACTGTTCAATCCCACAAGGAACAATCCCCTGAAAACCTGCATGTTGAATGCCTGAGCTGATGTTAAAAGCAAACCCGTGACTGGTCACAAAACCGCGGCGGTGTTTGCAACGATTAAACTTGATGCCGATTGCAGCAATCTTCATATCACCAATCCACACACCCGTGTAACCCTCTTTGCGTCCAGCTTCAATGCCCTGGTCTGCGAGATAATCCATAAGCACCTGCTCAAGTTTCCGTAGATAGCCGTGCAGATCCAGGTCTTCATCCCGACCAAGAATCAATAACGGGTAACCTACCAACTGGCCCGGGCCATGATAAGTAATATCACCGCCACGGTCAATTTGAAACAAAGAAATCCCTTGCTCACGCAACTCTTCCGGACTGAGAAGCAGATGCTCCGGATGATTTTGTGAGCCGATCGTATACGTTGGCGGGTGCTGTAAAAGTAACATCTGCTCCGCTCCCTCGCCCTCGTCCAATCGCTGCACAATCGCTTTCTGGCGGTTCCAAGCCTCTTCATAATCAAGCATTGGTATGTATGCAACATCCAGCAGCTTGCTCATGATTCCCCACACCCTTCTGCTTCAGGTTCAGTGTACAATTGAGCCCCTGTCCGTAGACAGCAGGAAAAGTGCACGGCCTCCGGCACATACACTTTCCCGACAACTATTTACTTAATACACCTTGGTCTCCATGGTATATCCTTCAAGGTTTTCTTTGACACGTTGCAAGAAACGTCCGCTGATTACCCCATCCAGGATTCGGTGATCCAGCGACAGACACAGGTTAGCCATCGAGCGAACAGCGATCATATCATTAATAACCACTGGTTTCTTGACAATCGACTCGAATGTAAGAATGGCTGCCTGCGGGTAGTTAATGATTGGCTGGGACAGGATCGAACCAAATGAACCGGTGTTGTTCACCGTGAACGTACCACCTTGCATATGGTCCAGCTTCAACGTACCTTCACGTGTTTTACGAGCTAGCTCATCGACTTCACGGGCCAGACCTGCAATATTTCGCTGATCGGCATGTTTGATTACGGGTGTAAGTACAGAATCTTCGGTTCCTACCGCCATGGACAGGTTAATGTCCCGTTTGACGATAATTTTGTCCACTGCCCATACCGAGTTCATGATTGGGTAGTCTTTAATCGCGTTAACGACTCCCTTCATCATGAAGGACAGATATGTCAGATTGATGCCCTCCTTACGCTTGAACTCATCCTTGAGTTTATTGCGCAGCATCACAAGATTGGTTACATCCACTTCGATCATCGTCCATGCATGCGGGATTTCCGATACGCTTTGACGCATATTCCGGGCAATGGCATTACGCACAGGGGTAACATCGATGAAATACTCCGATCTTCCCTGGCCGCCACCTTCCACTTCGATCTGTGGAATTTTCGGACTTTCGGTTAGATGAATGCCTGAATGTCTCACAGGAACACCTGCATCAGACGCTGAGATCGCTTCTCCAGCGGTTAAACCCATTTCTCCATTTCCACGATTCACTCCGCTGAATGGAGAAGCAGACGGCACACCAGAAGGCGCATGCTGTGCTGCAAGAGATGATGCTTGTGCAGACGATCCAGCCGCGTTACCTCCTTGTGCAACAAATGTCAGCACATCTTTGCGGGTAATACGACCACCGGCACCTGTGCCTTGGATACTTTGCAAGTTCAAGCCATGCTCTGCTGCCAAGGATTGCACTGCCGGGGAATACCGATTACGCATCGGCTGGTTCGGATCATGTCCTGCTGTATTTGACGCGGCAAGAGGAGTGGGGCTCGCATGTTGCTGCACTTGCTCCTGTTGCTGCGATACTTGTGTTACTTGCTCAGCCGCTTCTTCGTCAGAAGCTGCGACCTGCATGCGGCAGATTGCTTCACCAACAGCAATCGTTGTGCCCTCTTCCACCAAAAGGTCACCCATAATTCCATCCACAGTGGATGGAATCTCGGCATTAACTTTATCAGTGATTACTTCACAGATCGGCTCGTACTGTTCCACACGGTCGCCCGGTTTTTTCAACCATTTGCCTATGGTAGCCGAGACCAGCGATTCCGCCAATTGCGGCATAATGACCTCGATCCATTTCATACGTTCAGCCATTTGATTATCACTCCAAACTTTACTTTTAAACGATCCAAAAAACGAAATTAAAACTCGGCAAGTGTACGCATTGCTGCTTTGGCTTTGTCCTTGCTCAGCATGTAGAATTTCTCCAATGTTGGGCTAATTGGCATGGCCGGCACATCAGGTCCGCAGAGACGCTGAATCGGTGCATCCAGTTCAAATAGACATTCCTCACTAATAATCGCGGCAACTTCGGCACCTACACCACCCGTTTTGTTATCTTCGTGTACGATCAGCACTTTGCCTGTCAGACGAGCGGAAGCAATAATCGCTTCACGATCCAACGGTTGCAATGTGCGCAGATCCAGAACGTGTGCTGTAATGCCTTCTTCACGCTCCAGCTCCTCAGCAGCCTGCATAACAAAATGCAGCGGCTGGCTGTAACCGATCACCGTAATATCCGCACCCTCACGAAGTACATTGGCCTTACCAATCGGAACGATGTAATCATCTTCAGGCACATCTTCCTTGATAAGTTTGTAGCATTTTTTATTTTCAAAAAAGAGTACCGGGTCCGGGTCGCGAATAGCGGCCTTGAGCAGTCCCTTAGCATCGTATGCCGAGTAGGGAGCTATAATTTTCAGACCAGGTGTACCAAAGAAAATCGATTCCGGACATTGGGAGTGATACAACCCACCGAAGATCCCGCCACCAATCGGCGCACGGATAACAATCGGACAGCTCCAGTCATTGTTGGAACGATAGCGAATCTTCGCCGCTTCACTAATGATCTGGTTGGTTGCCGGCAACATGAAGTCCGAATATTGCATCTCGGCAATCGGCTTCATGCCATACATCGCTGCACCAATCGCAACACCTGCAATAGCAGATTCAGACAATGGTGTGTCCATCACTCGCATTTCGCCAAACTGATCTTGCAGCCCTTTAGTTGTGGTAAACACACCACCTTTGAGACCTACGTCTTCACCAAGGATAAACACATTTTCATCCCGTTCCATCTCTTCTTTCATCGCGAGACGGATTGCATCAATATATTCCATCACTGCCATACTTACCGTCCCCCTTCTTCGCTGTCCGCATAAACGTGCGTCAGAGTGTCCTCAGGTTTAGGATATGGCGCGTTGTCTGCATATTCAGTTGCTTCTTTCATTTCCAGCGCAAGCTGGGAAGCCAGATCCGCATCCCGGGCTTCGTCCCAGATGCCGCAATCGATCAAGTAGTTCTTCATACGAGGAACGCCATCTTTCTTCCAGTTCTCCTCAACTTCCTCTTTGGTCCGGTAAGCCAGATCATTATCGGAGGTGGAGTGAGGTGACAACCGATACATCATCGCTTCAATCAGTGTCGGGCCTTCTCCGGCTATGGCACGGCGACGCGCTTCCTTCACTGCAGCATATACTTCTAATGCATCGTTACCATCTACACGAAGTCCGGGGAACCCGTATCCTTGTGCTCGATCGGATATTTTGCCGCTCAACTGTTTGTGAATCGGTACCGAAATTGCATATTGATTGTTCTCACACATAATAATGACAGGCAATTTATGCACACCTGCAAAGTTGGCTCCCTCATGGAAGTCACCCTGATTGCTTGATCCTTCGCCAAACGTAACAAAAGAAACAAATTCTTGCTTCTTCATTTTGGCAGCCAGTGCAAATCCAACAGCGTGCGGAACCTGTGTTGTAACCGGGCTGGAACCCGTCACAATCCGCAGCTTTTTGTGACCGAAGTGACCGGGCATTTGCCGACCGCCACTATTCGGATCTTCTGCCTTCGCAAAAGCAGACAACATCAACTCACGCGGAGTCATGCCTACCGCCAGTACAAAACCGTAATCGCGGTAATAAGGTAAATAATAATCGTGATCCCGATCCAGACCAAAAGCAGCACCTACTTGCGCAGCTTCCTGTCCTACACCGGATACGTGAAAGTTAATTTTGCCAGCCCGTTGCAAGAGCAAGCAACGCTCGTCAAACTTGCGCGCGAGCAGCATGTATTTGTACATATCCAATACTTCACCATCGCTAAGTCCCAGCTGTTGATGCCGGTGGACCGCGTCTGCAGTACCTTGTGAACTCATATGAGGTACCTCCTTTTAATCAGAGCCTGTGCCACTCTTACTACCCGATCTTATAACCTGGTACTAAGACTTGGCTTAACCTTATTATAATCCCTTTTACCCAAAAAAGGAAAGGACCTTTCTCATAAGCTTGTTTGGCTTACATTCCAATGGCCTTTCCATCGACCGCCAACATGGCTTCACCCATAATTTCCGACAGAGAAGGGTGCGGATGAATGGTTTGTCCGACTTCCCAAGGTGTGGCATCCAGCATCTGAGCCAGAGAAGCCTCAGCGATTAATTCCGTCACATGGGTGCCAATCATATGTACCCCCAATATATCATTCGTCTTGGCATCTGCGATCACCTTCACGAATCCATCCCGACTTCCGTGAATAAGCGATTTGCCAATGGCCGAAAACGGGAACTTGCCTGTTTTAATGTCATAGCCACGTTCTTTGGCTTCACGCTCGGTGAATCCGATGCTTGCTGCTTCCGGACGTGTGTACACACAGCGCGGGATACGGTGGGATTCTACGGCATGTACCGTTTTGCCCGCCAGATGATCGACAGCGAGAATGCCTTCATGACTTGCGGCATGTGCAAGCTGCAAACCGCCGATGCAGTCACCAATGGCGTAGATGTGACCTTCACCGGTCTGTAACTGTTTGTTCACAGCGATGAACCCACGCTCCAGTTTGATATCTGTATTTTCGAGTCCGATATTTTCGACATTAGCCTGACGTCCAACCGACACGAGCATTTTCTCCGCTCTTAGCGTTTCCTGCTTATCTTCACCAAGCTGCACATCAATCTCAATGCCCTCTTGATCCGTGTTATATGTTTCGGTTAGAACGGTGGCACCTGTCAGGAAACGGACACCTCGTTTGCCAAGCAATCGCTGCATTTCTCTGGCAACATCCTCATCCTCGGCAGGCAACACGTGAGCAGCTGCTTCTACTACTGTGATGTCTACGCCAAAGTCATTCAGCATGGATGCCCACTCCAATCCAATCACACCCCCACCAACAATGATGAGTGATGCAGGAAGTTCATCCATACGCAGTGCTTCGTCGCTGCTCATTATGAATTTGCCGTCCGGTTCCAGGTCCGGCAACACACGTGGACGCGAACCAGTGGCAATGATGAGATTGGTTGGAACTACCGTATCCATCTCGCCATCTTCAAACTCCACAGCGACTGCTCCGCTCTGCGGTGAGAAGATGGATGGTCCGATGACGCGACCTTTCGCGTGTACAACCTGGATTTTATTTTTTTTCATCAAATATTGAACGCCCTGATGGAGCTGTTCGACAATTGCATCCTTGCGCGCCTGTACTTTGGGAAATACAAGTGTAGCTCCAGCTGTCTCGATACCATACGTCTCGCTCTCCTGGATTTCGGCGTATACTTCCGCACTTTTCAGCAAAGCCTTACTCGGAATACAGCCACGATGCAGACAGGTACCGCCAAGCTTGTCCTTCTCAATGATAACAACCTGTTTTCCCAGCTGTGCAGCCCGGATCGCGGCTACATATCCACCGGTTCCTCCTCCAAGAATTGCAACATCACATGTAATTGGCATCTCTCATGCTCTCCTCTATGAATCAAATTTCAATATAATTTATGATGGCTTAAATCATGGTTTGGCTTATACCCTCTATATGCCATTGTACTCTCCTTGAGCGGTCAACTCAAAGTTTGAACCAATCACACATGGACAGCCTATGCATTCCAAGCTATGATGGAATCAGGTATGATCTGTAAGCGTAACCTTTATTTAATGTCGACTTTGGCAGAAAGGGTATAATGCTCATGAATACAAGATTGGTCTTTGCGCGATTTTTGGCAATTGTTGTTCTGGTCATCCCCGGGTTAATGGCAATGAAGGGTTTTCTGATGATGAAAGATGCCCTGTTCCTATATTATGCCGAGCACGGGAACGAACTGATTTCACCAGGATTCCAGTGGCTTTCCTTTGGCGGTGGACTTGTCCTTTTTGCCGCAGGTATGAGTTTTCTGGGAGGCTGGATCTTGTTCCGTGACCGCAAGCGTAATTATGTAGGTCCCCGTTTCCGGTCCAAAAGTGTACCCGAAAAAGCAGAGACGCCCGGAAGGACTCCATGAGTCCGGGCTTTTTGTGTGTTTATACAACACACCGCCTACTTTACATAGACAGGATGGATCATCATGGTATCATTTCTAATCACGTTACAACGATTGCTCAAAGGCATTTTCCATGCGTTCAAAGACCCTAAGTTTCTGGCTCTGTTCGCGTTAACGGCAGCAACGTTGCTATCAGGCACTTTATTTTACACTCGTGTTGAAGGTCTGCACTGGATCGATGCGTTATACTTCTGTGCGGTTACCTTGACTACGGTGGGACATCCTGACTTTGTGCCAACCACCGGATTCAGCAAAGCCTTTACCGTAATCTACATGTTTGCAGGCATTGGTCTCACCTTTGCCATGATTGCCAGAATTACAGCAGGTATTCTGTTCCCTCGCAAATTAAAGACAGAAGAGGACCCGGAGTAATCTCCGGGTCATTCGTATAAGGCATCCCGCAGTTTGGTAGACATACGTGATTCTTTGGAAGAAGACTTCAAGATCGTTCTACGCAAGGTAAGGTTACTTGCCTGCAGTCTCTCCGCTTCTGCGAACAGTTCTGCAAATAACACCTGCGCCGCTTCATCTAGAGATCCCTGTTCTTTCAGGCTTTCATATCGCTCTTGAAGTGATGATAATGCTTCACTCATACTAAAACACCTCTTTTCACAACTCCTGTTAACTAGCTGCCGTAACCAATACCTTAACATTCCATATAGTAACACAAAGCTGCGCAGATTAGTTCTGGCTCTTTCCAAAGATTTTGTGGTACTCTGTAAAGGTCGCTTTTTTTGTTGAATCCCGTATGTGAGAGGAGTAGCAGCACCGTGCAAACAGGACGTATTACCGTAATTACTGGACCCATGTTCAGTGAAAAATCCGGTGAACTCATTCGCCGTTGTCAGAAATTAATACAATTTGGCCGTAAAAAGGTTGTGGCCTACAAACCAGCCGAGGATAATCGATTTGCCCAGGACGAGATCGTAAGCCGAATTGGTTATCGACTCCCTGCCCATTCCATTCCCCGGCAATTAACCCCGGAATCCGTAGAAATGATCTTGAACCAAACCATAGATGCTGATGTTGTTGCATTTGATGAAGTACAATTTTTCAGCAGTGCCATTATGGAACTTGTCTCGGAGTTAGCGTATTGTGGCAAACATGTCATTGTGGACGGACTTAATATGGATTACCGTGGTAAGGAATTCGGATATGTCGGTGGTTTGCTTGCCATGGCAGATGACATTGAGAAACTCTCGGCTTTCTGTGCGGTATGTGGCAGCCCAGATGCAGCCTTTACGCAACGTATCGTCAATGGGGAGCCTGTTACCTTGGGTCCGGTTGTCATGATTGGCGATTCAGAAGCTTACGAGCCACGCTGTCGTTGCTGCTTCATTCCTCCTCACAAAGTTGAATGCTCATCATAATTCCTAAAAGATCGATCTTAGATATTTTCCAAAAAGGCCCCTTGGGGCTTTTTTTGTTATAGAGCAAACATTCGCACAAAAAAGCACCGCTTCGCAGCGATGCTTCCAGAGTCACTTCCCGCTAGTCACGGGAAACAAAATATTTGTTGGTCATGTAGTAAGCGTCACCACGCGACGTTTCCACCATTCCTTTTTTGGCATCCAAAAATACAATCTCTTTACACTTTGTACAGTACCATTTTGTGCGCTTGTATGGGGATTCCGTCACATAAGCCGTGCCACATTTACAATCAATCTTCATTAATAACTCGGTTGATTTATAAGCACTGGACAAGCGTTCCAGGTTATCCTGCTGCTGTGTAGGCATAATGGTCTGCTGATAATCCGATAAATGATTCTGAACCTTGAAGTCTGCTACCAATCCTGCATTCAATCCAAAAAACTCCTTGCCGATTTCGGTCACGAAGCGCTTCTCATTTCTGTAGCAATCCAGCCACTCAATAATCTGCTTATTAGACAGTGGAACCGTACCCTTGATACCGCTGTTTAAGGTGTAGGTCATGATGTATAAAGTATCGTCTTGTCTACCTGAGTACATTAGAATCCTCCTTCGAATACATTTGCTAATGTACTACAAAAACGCGCATAAATCAAAAAAATCTTATTTCCTGAGCGCATCTCTTCTTATTAAATGGGAAACATTCCACGTTCATCCGCCAAAGACTTACAAGAACTGCATACACCTGAAACATTTCCCTGTGGCGCGGCATAATGCACGACCGATTTAACGTTTTTCTTGCATATGGAACAGTAGTGCCTCCTTTCCTTTTTTGGGATATAATCCGATAGCTTAACCACGTTTTTGTTCGGTCGGAATCGTTGTAAGAAACCCGGCCATTTCATCTCGCTTCACTCTTTCTTGTTCGTCTACTTCGTAGTCATTTTTTTACTCTGGGCTAAAAATCATCTCGTCTTTTTTTATGTATACGATTCCAAGTTGTGCGTGCCTATCTCATAATCTATTCGACGTTTTGAGCGTTTTTCCTGTTTTTAATCTCTACACATATAAAAAAAACCGACAGAACCTGCTCTCCTTATTTTACGAAGAACAGTATTTTAGTCGGTTCCATCCTTATTTATAAAAAGTTCCCAGAACGTCCAGCTCTGATGAGCGCTCAATTCGAAATGGATAGATATAACCCTGATTCATTCGGGTAAATTTGCGGCTCCACAGATCCAGTCCCGATGTGAACTGATAAGCCTGATATATAAACTTGGAGCAGTAATTGCGCTCAATACTGCGCAGATTGGTCTGCAAACGGTAGAATTTTACCTGCTTGTAATGGTCGTGTACCCACCCGGCTGCTTTCATTCCTGCCTCATTCAATCTGGAACGGAATACAATAAAACGATCTCCTTCATAAAATCGCGTCAGATACCACTCTAATGAATCAGCAAATACAGGCCCATAAGGGTGCACATGATACACCTTGCCGTCGAGACCGATAATGCCCATATGCCCGGCGTAATACGTCGATTCCGAGCTTGGCGTGTACACAATATCCCCTGGCTCTAGCTTCATCTCGCCCAACACGTTAATTGGCAAGTCCTGATGCAGCCGTTTGGCTGCAGAACGTTCACGCCGCCCTTCAACCAACAAGCGATGAAGCGCGCCAGCCAGTGCGAGATACATTTCAGACCATTTGATCTTTTTTTTATCAGATCGTTTGAACCACCGCTGGATGAAGGTGAAACCTCGTTGTGGCTGTGATCCCTTTTTCATACGCTGCACTCCACTCTAATCTAGTTATTGTATCTATATAAGTTGAAATAAAGTTTATTTACACTGATACTACGATGACAGAACAATCTTCCAATCGCTGTTATCCCCAGATTTTTTCGATTCCCTTTTTCTTAAGGGAAAATCCGGTGATAAAGGCGACCGCTTCGCTTTTTCAGATTTTTTCTGTCCTCTCCGTTATCGTGTAAATTATTATTTCAATTTATATAGTTGTTATTCTACAGTTTCTCAGGCTTATTATAGACATTTGGTGGTTCATGTTCAATTCTAAGCGTGTTCTATCTTGTGCCATTATGCCTTCTTATTACCCATTTTATGCAAAAAAGATGACTTCGGAATGAACCCGAAGTCATCTTAATATAACCGATCGAAGACCTTTATTCTTCTACAACACCAAGGGCTTTATTTTTCTCCTTAAAGCGACTGTTATGGGAAGAAACATAAGCCACTTTCTCCGCTTCAGGGTCCATGTAAAGCTTCGCACTGTTTACCGCTAGGGCTGCATCTGTGAAAGTACCCGCAATCAGGTACAGTTTGCTACCATAATCTACAAAATCGCCTGCGCCAAACACGCCGGGAATATTGGTTTGCAATCTCTCTGTTGTAGTGACATGCCATTCACCAAGATCAAGTCCCCAATCCCGTATTGGACCAAAGTCACTCTTCATGCCGTGGTTTACAATGACAGCATCGACTTCAAGCAGTTCAGTTTCACCTGTGTCCACGTGTGAGATGGTCACCTGTTCAATCACATCACCACTCATACTATGCAAGGTCTCTACCGCGTAAGGTGTACGGACATCTACAGAGGATTCTCTCATACGCAGTACATTACGCTCCAACCCGCCAAAGCGGTCACGACGATGCACAACCGTAACTTGCTCTGCCAGTGCTTCCAGTTCATTCGCCCAGTCCACAGCAGAGTCGCCTCCACCCGAGATTAGCACACGTTTACCGCGGAATGGCTCCAGTTCTTGCACGGTATAGTGCAGATTGCTAACCTCGTAACGGTCTGCACCTTCAAGCTCCAGCTTGGCCATTTTATATATACCATATCCGATTGCCATAATGACGGTACGTGTCCAGTGTTGCTCACCTGTTGCAGAAGTTAACAGAATCGTGCCATCAGGTTGACGCTCGAATCCTTCGATCTGTTGTTCAAATACGAGGGTTGGCTCAAAAGTTCGTGCCTGTTCTTCCAATTGTTTGATCAGATCTTCACACAGAATTGGCGTAACACCCCCGACATCCCAGATCATTTTCTCCGGATAAAAGAGCATGCGACCTCCCAATCTGTCACGTGCCTCAATCAACTTGGTCTTCATATCTCGCATGCCGCTATAAAAGGCAGAGTACATGCCCGCAGGGCCACCGCCGATAATGGTTACATCATAAAGTTCCAACTGCTGATTCATATTAAAAATACCTCCGTTAATTCGATCCAGAACATCGAGTATTTGATATCGATTCTCATTATCACTTAAATCCTAGTGTAATGGTAATCTTATCAAAATACAATGGCTAAAAAACAAACATTTCTTGTACAAAAATTCTACGAACACATCTTCTCTTTACTATTGCGCTCTTGGAGCCGCCAACAGCTTTTCAACGACAAAATCAAGTTGTTTATTAATTGAATAGATATCCGAATAATAGAAGAAATCGAAATCAATCTCAATTAGACGACCTTCTTTGATCGCTGGGATACTGCTCCATATTGGATTATCCGTCAAGTTATCTGCCCCTTCATACACAGAGCGAAACACATAGTCTCCGATATATTCAGGAAGGACTTCCATGGAGATTGTGGAGCCTGCCGCGTCCGAAACCACGTCTATTTTTTTCTGTACAACTTCAGGTGCTTTCATTCCCAAGTACTCGTATACCGCCTGAGATCCACGGCCAAATTGTTTGCTCTCTACAATAACCATCCCTTTCAAACCGCCCTCCACAATGGAGATTGTTTTGTCCAGTATGCCTGCATCTGCAAGAGTTTTTTTACTCTCTTCGACTTTGTTGTTGAGATTGGTGATTAACGTCTCGGCTTCCTGCTCTTTGCCAAAGATACTTGCTATATCATGAAGTCTCTCTTCTGTAGTCAATTTCTCATACGGAATATATACCGTAGGTGCAATATCTTTTAATAACGTATACGTCTCTTCTGAAGGAACAATGATCAGATCTGGATCAAGATCAATGACAGCTTCAGGATTCGGTTCAAACCAGGTACCCAATGCGTTTACACCCTCTAGCTCACTCTTGTATGCAGCCCCGTCATATACATCTGAGGTAGCGATTGGCTTAACTCCAAGTGCAACGACATCCCCCTGGAGATACAATACAACAACCCGTTTTGGATTCGCTGGAACAACTACGTCACCCTTAACCGTTGAGACCGTGCGTGTTTCATTGTCTTTGTTCGTCTGGCTTCCTGTGTCTGATGATACTGCCGTACTACTGTTATTGGAACTGGCACCCGTTCCTTCGCCAGCTGCTGGTGTTGTTGCTGTACCTGAAGAGCAGGCAGCTAGGAGCATCGTTATGCTCAATAATGCAACCATAATCATACTGGAACTTGTTTTTCTTCTTTTCATTGGTGTAGACCCTCCGTCTATATATTGATAATGATTCTCATAATCAATATATCCCGACTTCCATCTTCGGCCAATGGACGATTCAGAGATTACCAATGGACGATCCTCTGCTCTCGCTTCTTCTCTTATCTTTCGTTGATACTGAATCGGAGAGATCCCCACATGTTTTTTGAAGATACGACTAAAATAATACACATCGGAATAACCCACGTCTGCTGCAATTTCACTCAGCGTTGCATCAGATCGTACAAGCAGATTCCGAGCCTTGGCGATTCGAGTCTGAATTAAATAATCAATGGGACTGTAACCCGTCTGTCGTTTGAATTGCATGGATAAATGTCGGGAGCTGTAGTTAAACTGTTCAGCCAGGAAATCAAGCGTGACCTGTTCCCTATAATGATTCTGTATATAACGAAGTGTTTGTTTCACCGGGTCAGCAAGCTCTGTTTTGATCTCCTGCTCTGCCAATTGAACCATCATTTCATGAATGAATTGGTAAAATAAACTTTTTGTGTGAAGCAGATCCAGACTCCCAGATTGAATCCATGCACCCTCAAGCTCATCAAGGTAACGTAATAACCCCAGCGGACTACTCGGTGCAAATCCATATTGCAAAGAGAACGATGCAACTTCCGGCTGTGCCAATAACCACTTTTTACGATAACTAGGAAAGGCAAGGAATGCTCTGTAATAGAGCAGCATATATTCGAAATCTTCGTTGGTTTGGATATCCAGTGAAGATCCTTTGGCCCCATGAAGCATGTAGAACCGCTCTGCCTTGTATGTTTGTCCATCCAATTGAAGCACAGCCGATCCTCGAATCGTATATATAAAACCATTTGCCGGAAGTGTGTAGGAACTCAGTTGTGCCCCTGCCTCCATAACGATTCGGCGTATATCCAGAACCTTAACAGCGGCATGATTCCAGCATTTCATCTGTTCGTCTAATTGCATCGAATACTCTCCAATCCCAACCTCACCCGGAACAAAGGCCTTACAAGGTCATCATTCTGCCACACATCCGATAACATATGCGTAGCAAAGGTTCACTAATGTACCTTTATTATAGATGATAATAATTTTCATTATCAACTGAAATTTAGAGTGGAATTGGATTTCACCTCATCAATCACTTGTTAGACTTAATTTGGTTCAGAGATCTTCGTAAACCACGCGGCCAATTCCTCTGTTTGATCCAATGTTGCAATCGGGTCAAAGTACCATGAACGATCCGGGCTCCAGATAAACACACGATCATTTTTAACCGCATCGAGTGAACTCCAGACCGGTTTCGATTTCAACTCTTCCAGGGTCAGATTATCTGCTGTTAGAATGATATAGTCTCCGGCAAATTCAGGAATCGCTTCCGATGAAACTTCAACCAGTTGATCCTTCATTAAGATCTCTTTTTTATCTGCAGGAGGATTCAAACCAAGCGCGCTATAGACTGCCTGACCTCCCCGACCAAAATTATCACCAAAGGCCAACGGTGCTTTATCATAGAACTGCATGACCGACACTTCGGCCTGCGGATCAATCGCCTCACCAACACGTTTCTTGGCATCTGCAATTCTTGCGTCATAATCGGTTAACCATGCCTCAGATTCTTTTTCTTTATTTAACACTTCACCGAAATAGGTAATTTCTTCGTGGGTATTTTTCAATTCACCATAAGGTACAACCAAGGTAGGTGCAATTTTGCTAAAGGAATCAAATAAATCAGGATTACCTGTCACAATGAGATCCGGTTCAAGTTCCAACACCTTTTCTAGAGAGATGGTTTCATATTCACCAATATTCTGCACACCCTCAAGTGATTTGATAAAATAAGGATTCTTCAGGTTCATCTCGGGTGTACCCACAGGCTTGATCCCCAAGGCAATCAGACTTCCCAGATACAAGTCAACCACAATCCGTTTAGGTTCAGCCGGAATTGTAATGTCTCCCTTAACCGTTGAGACTATGCGGGGTTCCGATGATTTGCTTTGATTCTCCGCTGTTACTGTCTTCGTGGAACTTGACGTACTATTGCTTCCGGATGCATCCCCGCTCGAATTACTGGCAACACCTGTAGAGCAGGCACTCAGCAGTAATGTAAGACTTAATAGAATACTAAGCAGCATTCCCGTTCTTGTCTGTCTGTTCATATTTATTGACCCTCCATGCTTATATTGATAATGATTATCACCATCAGTATAAACATACCTTCCACTTCCACCTCTGAAAATGTCATTTCGCGCCACACCTGATGTCAGATCAGGCCAATATAGGGGTGCTGAGGTCTTTTCTTTAAATTGCAAAGGAGAAAGACCTGTATGTTTCTTGAACATACGTCCCAAATAATATCCATCCGGATAACCGATTCCTACAGCGATCTCATCCAACGTGGCGTCCGTTTGCAGCAACATCTCCTTGGCTTTGAACAAACGAAACTGAATCAGATAATCAATGGGACTATATCCCGTCGACTGCTTGAACTTGCGTGACAAACTTCTTGGGCTGCTGCCAATCATTTCTGCTAAAACATGAAGTGTAAGTGGCTGGGTGTAGGAAGACTCTACAATTTCAATGACTTTGCTAACCTGATCCAACATACTTGGATAACGATTGGATATACGAGGAATCTGTGATGAGATCTGCTCCACAAATGCATAGAACAAACTCTTGGCCTGAAAGTGCTGAATAGGGTTCTTTTGATCCCACAAAAAGTGCATCTTTTTCCATTGCTCATATAGAATGATTGGCATATCGGGGGTAAAGCCATAGTTCATTTGGAACGGATTGATACGCTCCATTAACCTTCCCAGATCGTTTCTCCCTCCACTAGGCAGGTTTGCTTTGTACATCAAGTAATATAGGCGCAATCCGGATTCGCCTGCTTGAATCACCAACTTACTCCCTTTTCCCCCATGGAAAATATAAAAGCGGCTCACTTCATATGTTTGATTGTCAATCGTCACTCCAGCATCACCCTGAATGGTGAGTACAAAGGTACTTGTCGGAAATTTGTATTTCATCTCTTCATATGCCTCTAATTCAATGTAACGGATATCTGTTATGCTCACCGCAGCATAGTTCCAGAGGATATAATAATCATTCCACATTTTGCTAACCCATCTCCGTCTACATAAATTGTGTCTGTACTCTACTCACTTATTGATAAACATTATCAATTATTATGATGAAGTACGCAATACAACCGACGCAAAATGAATCCATTGCGAGGAAACAAGAGATATTCAAATATTTCTCTTAAAATCCGATATATGTAAATAGAACCATGATAAAGTGGAGAAGGAGAACAGAGGATATGAATTCAATCTCATCTGCAACCAAAAGCAGTTTCACTCCCGGGAATCAAGTCTCCAATCGGGATAAAGAAATTCAGGGACTCATGCAGCAGAAGATCCGGCTCAATGAAGAAATGCAAGGTGTAAAAACCAATGACGAGTTGGATACCAAAACCAAAGCTCAGCGAATTAAATCCTTAACAAGCTCCATTTCCCAGATCGACAGCCAGATTGCCCAAATTAAAGCTGAAGAATTGCAAGAAAAGAACAAATTAAGACAGCCAGAAAAGGCTCAACAGCAACAACCCAAACCAACCGACGAGGCACAAGCCCCTTCACTCGATCATCTGATCAAGCATAGTCAGACTTATGATCAATTGGGTAAGCTGGTCGGTTTGCGTGATCGCATGCAGGGCTCCATTCAGACCACCGAAGGAGAAACCCGCTTTGACCGACTTGTTCTCGAGATCAATCCTCCCGCAAATGATCTCGATCTAGGCAAATCAATGATGTTGGAAAATTCAGAACGCACCGTCTTTCAGGCAAAGCGAGAGACCGTCCAGGACATCAACTCCCAGTTAAACAAGGTTAATCAGAAGATTGGGGAACTGGTGGAAGAGATTCATCAGCCGGCACCTAAAAAAGGGGTACAACCACCTATCTCTGCAACATCTGGAGAAGAAGAGCAGGAAGTAAATGAAGGAAAGAAAACGGGAAGTAAGGAGCACCCATCAGATGGCGGAACCACAGATCAGGAATCAGGAAATGGTCCGCAAACTACGGCTTCTACATCTCATGCTGCTTCATATCCATCCGTCGATATTCGAGTCTGAATACGCATTGATCAAACATACTTATATGTATACATAATGAGCTTAAAGATTAAAGTGGCTCGTTTGCTACACAACCTTTAACTCGCATCCAATGATAGAACCGCTATTACAGGTGACTAACTCCTGATAAATAGCGGTTTTTCTGTATTTTAACGTTATGGGTATAGAGGCGAAGCCTCAGCTTCCGAAGAAGCTTTCTTACAGAAAGCTTTTAGTCCACGTCTTCAGGTTCTCTCTGTCCTCTACGTTCTCGTAATTTTATTTCTAGCACGGAGTACCGGCGGTATCATTTGCACAGATGATACTTCCAGCAATCGCTTTACAACCTTTTTTGATGCGTGTGGCCTCATCAATAATCTGATCTATGTTTTCATATTTTCGCTTGCTATTGGTTACAACGGCGATGGATACCGACACCAGAGGAATGGGCCGTTTCAGCCCGGAGCGTCCTTCCCCCAGAACATATTGATGATGCCAATCATGTTCGTTATAAAATGTCTTTTTCATTTCCTCAAAACTTGAGATGACTTCCTCACTAATATATTTATAATCATGGTGATTTAGGATCGTAATAAAATCATCACCACCGATATGTCCAAGAAAAGCATCAGGGGGAACAAATAGCTTGCGAAGCAAGTTAGCTGTCGCCTGTATAAGCTGATCCCCCATTTTGAAGCCGTAGCTATCATTGTAGGATTTGAATTGATCGAGATCAACGTACAGTACGCTAAATTGGTCCATCTGAAGAGCCTGAGACAGCCTTTCATCTATAATATGATTACCTGGAAGACCAGTCAGCGGGTTCATAAAAATCGCCATTTCAGCCCGTACATCAGCAACAGCGAGTAGCAAACGCCGAATACTCACAGCTCCAAAGAAACTTTCCCCTGACGTGACCAACACAAGATCATATATTTCCCCTTCATCTCGGTCCATGGCTAGAACACTGACATCTGTAATGTTCCGAATAATCCACGACCAGTGCCTGTGTGTTCATCACCAGTTCTACAGGACGTCCCATATACAGATTATAGCCATACTGGGTGCCAATCTGCTGAAAGAATCGGGGCCGCATCATTAATGACACACCCTTCTCCCCCATAACAGCTATACCTTCCAGACTAGGATTGGACTTGAAAAGATGATAGACGATATCACATTTTGTATCAGATTGTACTACAGGAATTGGTTCAGCAATCTCGCCTATTTGCGTAAACATACTATTCTACTCCTCTGTTCGTAGCATCTTATCCGAACTTTTCAAATATATATGTAGGTCTTTGTCAATGGTCACATCGTACCACTTTCTACTTGAAAAAGCGTTAACTGAAGGTAAAAGTTTATGAAATATTTCCTTTTCTGAATTTTGCTATAGGGAGCTTACTTTAATGCTTGATCTCAAAATTCAGAAGCAATCATGCAACACTAAATCATCATCATGTTCTGTGTTATTTCGTTATGCAAAAATACCGTCCTTTACTGGATATCTTTAATCCAATAAATGACGGTATTCGTTGGCATATATTACAGAAGTTTATCGGCATGAAATGAACGAATTCAGATATAGGCCGCCAAAAACCATTTGGCTAGAATCAAATTTGAATCCAAACTATACTTGCCAGCTCACTACTCCTGACCCTTTCAGCTTACCTTATGCTCAATTCTCAGCTTGTCAGCAACCATCGCGATGAACTCGCTATTTGTTGGTTTCGACTTGCTGATGTTGATTGTATAACCAAACAAGTGGCTGATACTGTCGATGTTACCACGAGTCCATGCCACTTCAATGGCATGACGGATCGCACGTTCGACGCGGGACGGCGTTGTTTTGAATTTTTCGGCAATCGCCGGATACAGTGTTTTGGTGATCGCTCCCAAAATTTCGATATTGTTATACACCATCGTAATCGCTTCGCGCAAATACTGATATCCTTTAATATGCGCAGGAACGCCGATTTCATGTATGATGGACGTAATATTTGCATCCAGATTTTTGTGTTTGCCCATTGGCACAACATTGGATGATTTCATGAACATGGATGATCCGCTGCTTGTGGACATCGCCGTCTGTGTTCCCACCAGTTGACGCACACGATTCGCAAGCACTTCCATGTCAAACGGCTTAAGAATATAATAAGAAGCTCCGAGTTGCACGGCACGCTGTGTGATATTCTCTTGTCCGAATGCCGTAAGCATAATGACTTTAGGCTGTGGAGACAGGTTCAGGTCGCGCAAGCGCTCAAGCACACCCAGTCCGTCCAGGTGAGGCATGATAATATCCAGAATCAATACATCCGGCACATCCCGAGTTTGCTCCAGCAATTGCAGTACTTCTTCTCCATTGTATGCAATACCGGTTACTTCCATATCTTCCTGCTCAGATATATATTCGGCAAGCAAATTCGTAAATTCACGATTATCATCGGCCAGCAATACCTCAATTTTTTGCAAAACGGTATCCTCCTTTAAATTAAACATCGTTTCGTACATTTCCTTACACGTTTAATTTTCGACACAGCCAGTTAAATTCCTCCTGTCGAAAATTATTTTTCTTTATTTTTTTTTCTTGATCCTATATAATAAATAATTTATTTCATTATCCGATATATTATGTTTGCTTTCGACAAAAAAGAACCTCAGGGCTGTTTAGCCAGCCTTGAGGTTATTATCGTCTTCCTTTTTCATCATAACGCCAGCATCTTGTAACATCCATTCAATGAAGCAACCGTAACCCGATTTTGGATCATTCACGAATACATGAGTAACTGCACCGATCAATTTACCATTTTGTACAATGGGGCTGCCACTCATCCCTTGAACGATACCTCCGGTCTTATCCAGCAGTTTCGGGTCCGTAATTCGAAGTACCAGACCTTTTGTTGCTGGTTCAGTTTGATCTGCCACATGAACAATGTCAATGGAGAAGCGTTCAACTTGTTGACCGTCAACCACGGTAAGTATTTCGGCCGGTCCTTCCTTTACTTCATGAGAAAAAGCGACGGGAATACCTTTCGAATACAGACTGTGCTCAGGATTTCCGGACATTTTACCAAAGATACCAAAAGCCGTATTACGTTCAATATTGCCCAAAATTTTGCTTTCCTTGAGGAAATGAGCACGTTTTTCACCCGGATCACCGGTCTCACTTTTAGAAATGGACGTCACATTGGATTGAACGATCTGACCACTACCCACAACAATAGATGTTTGTGTGTTCATATCTGTAATGACATGGCCCAGTGCGCCATATACGCCCTGATCGGGAGCATAGAAGGTAAGTGTGCCAACACCGGCTGCAGAATCACGAATGTACAATCCAAGCCTCCACGCTTGATCCTCGGAGTCATACGCCGGAGTTAATCGTGTCTTCACCGTTTCCTTACCACGTTTTAACACAACATCAATACCTTTTTTACTTTTCCCTGCAAGTTCAACGGCTTCAGAGACACCTGCTACGCCATCCAGACGTTTACCATCCATATGCGTAATCAGATCTCCGAGCTTAATGCCCGCTGTTTCTCCGGGCGATACACGCTCATCCTGACCGGAACGGACCAAATGATGTCCAACCACCAGAATGCCTGCCGATTTAACTTTGACGCCAATCGTTTGACCCCCGGGTACAACACGCAAATCCGGTATCACATTCACATGGACTGTTTTGACCGGAATTTTACCCCACAACTTCAACGTTAATTTGGCATGTCCCGTCTGTTGAGGGTGAAGATGCAAAGGTTGTTGCCTGGTAACATGCATCGCTACCTGATCATCCAAACCAACGATATCAGGACGATCTACAACGGCACTTGAAACAGCAGGTACAGCGAGCCGGACATCCGCTTGCCTGCCAGCAAACACCTGCAATTCATCCGGCAGTGAAGCATAACTTTGCACAGGCTGAATGGCCTGGCTAATCACACAAAGAAAGAAGGCAAATAAAAGACCTAGCAATTTCTTCCTGAGGGGGGAATTCAATGGCTGTCACACTCCCTTTGCTTCTTTCGCTTGACGAAAGGTGGTCGCCAATTGCGTACCTTTAAGATAACCTCGCCCCCAGGCTTTTATTACTGTCAATCATTACGCCAGCCGTCCGTTTCACCCTTTTTTGGCTTCCGCCAAATTCAGCATTTCCTGTGCGTGATGCAGTGTTTTTTCTGTAATTTCCACGCCGCCCAGCATACGTGCCAATTCCTTCACTCTGCCTTCGTCTGACAGCGATTCCACCTGCGTCATTGTCCGTCCATCGTAGACATGTTTCTCAATGAGATACTGATGATCTGCCATACAAGCCACTTGTGGTAAGTGAGTTATTGAGAAAACCTGACAAGTCGAAGACAAACGGAACAATTTTTCCGCAATGGATTGAGCTGCTCTACCGCTAACTCCGGTATCAACTTCATCAAAAATCAACACAGGTATCAGGTCATGTCGCGCAAAGATACTCTTCATCGCCAGCATCATTCTCGACAACTCACCACCTGAAGCAATTTTGCCAAGTGGTCGTAATGGCTCGCCCGGGTTTGGTGAGATTAGGAATTCCGCATTGTCCGCACCATGACGATTCAGACGAATACGACGTCCATTCCATTCAATCCCCTTTGGATCTTCGAAAGGAGTAATTTGAACACGCAGTGTAGTCCGCTCCATTTGCAGATCCTTGAGTTCGCTTTCCACCTGTGCAGCAAGTTCCTCGGCGCATTGTTTGCGAACCTTGCTGAGCTCTTCAGCAGACTCCATCACAAGGTTAAGCATTTTGTCACGTTCAGCTCGCAATTTCTCCAGCCGTTCGTCCTTGTTCTCCAGTTGGTCGGTTTCATGGCTAATCTGATCATAATAACTCAGAATAAGTTCAACACTGTCCCCGTATTTCCGTCTGAGGCCAGAAATCAGATTCAGCCTTTGCTCCACTTCTTCCAGCCTTGCCGGATTAAATTCAATCTTCTCCCGGTAATCCCTTAACTGAAATGTCGCATCTTCCAATTGATAAAATGCAGATTGTAGCTGTTCTACGATTGGTTGCAGTCCTTTGCTATCATATCCAGAAATGTCTTCAATTCTTGAAAGAGCAATGCTCACAGCTTCAAGTCCGCGTTGACCGCTGAGCAGATCATATGCACCAGCAACACTGTCCATCATTTTCTCACTATGGGATAGTTTGACCCGTTCTTCCCCGAGTAATTCATCCTCGCCTTGTGTAAGGCTTGCTGCTGCGATCTCCTCAAGCTGAAAGCGATACATGTCCAAGAGTTGATATGCCCGCTGACTGGACTCCTGAAGGGCACGCAGTTCTTTTTCCGCCGTGATAAACTTGCTGTAGCGCTCCTGGTACTTCGCTTTGATCGGTCCGATGACTTCCGAGCCATAAGTATCGAGAAGCCCCAGATGGCTCTCAGCGCGTAGCAAACTCTGATGTTCATGTTGTCCATGAATATTGATCAGCTTCTCGCCTACTTCCCGTAGCATGGTCAGATTGACCAATTGCCCATTAATGCGGGACGTACTTTTCCCCTGCGTGTTCAGTTCACGTCGAATAACCAGATGCTCTTCAGGCTCACAATGGATACCCAGCTTCTCTAATGTCTGCCATACCGGATGACTCTGCTCCATCTCGAACAAGGCTTCCATCTCTGCCTTATCACAACCGTACCGGATCAAATCAGCTGAACTTCGTCCACCGGCAATTAAGCCAAGTGCATCTATAATAATCGACTTACCTGCACCCGTTTCCCCTGAAAGTACATGGAATCCCGGGTGGAATACAACATCCACTTCTTCCACCACAGCCAGATTACGAATCGATAACGTAACTAACATCTGCAAAAACACCTCCGGATGACTAACTCAGATATTATGTTTTTGAACCATTGATTCAAGAGGTTGTTCAAAAAGTCCGCTTTTGATTACGAAGGATGCCTGGTGGCATCATCAGCATCGAATATGGAATTCAGCCGAAATATAAGTGGGATGCTTACGAAGTATGTTTCCTTCGGAAACATTGCAGTTGCTCACGTAGTTTTCCCTACGCTCCGCTACTCCATTTCTAGCTTCATCCCATCTTCTCGGTACTGAAAACCGATCTTTTTGAACACGCACTTTAAGCAATGTAACCCATGATCCGCTCAATAACGGTCACACTGTTACCTTCAGTCCGGCAGATAATCAGAATGGTGTCATCTCCACAGATCGTGCCCATGACTTCATTCCACTCAATATTATCAAGCAAAGCTGCAATGGAGTTGGCTGTTCCGGGCAAACATTTCATCACAACCAGATTGTTTGCGTGATCAATGTGCAAGAAGTTGTCAACAAGTGCACGCTTCAACTTTTGAATCGGATTATATCGTTGATCTGTTGGTAAAGAGTACTTGTATCTTCCGTCATCCATCGGAATCTTGATTAACAGAAGTTCTTTGATATCCCGGGATACAGTCGCTTGAGTCACCTGAAAACCTGATTTGCGCAGTGCTTCAACCAGATCATCCTGGGTCTCAATTTCATTTTGACTAATGATTTCACGAATCTTGATGTGCCTTTGTCCTTTCATATATGCCTCCAGTTAGATGTATTGCAATAAAGCAGCATTTGTAATTCGCCGCAGACTTTGCCCTGCAATGTTCATTCTTTTATATTAGTCCAGATCATCTCCATCATACACATCTTCCTGATAGTCCATGAGCCTGATTAACTTAATATCGGAATCCTCCACGTCAACATACAGCAATCCTTCACAGCCAGGATATAACAACAAATAATTGAGGAAGCGATCCCTTAGCGCAGGGCCGGTCATATCGATTGGCTGTCTGCGACGAGACGTTTTCACGAGGTATCTGAGATCCTCACGTTCTGCAACATAATCAATGAATAATCTGCTGTAATAAACGGATTCATTGGCCTCAAAAGCCAGAGGGACTTTCATTTTGCCACCGATAACTTCGTAGCCCTGTGCTTCAAGCAAATCCAAGGCCGGGGAATCTTGAATCTTCACGTTCAGTTGCATTCCAGACAAGCTTACCGGCGTCGGTCGGTTCACCCAATTACGCAAGCCAAAGAACAGCCACAAGATCAAACAGACAGCAAGTACACCTATAAAGATTGTGTCATATTGACCATCCATTATCGCTCACCTCGAAGACATATTCGAGGTTCAGTAATGATTTCCCTTTACGTCAATCACCTTTCCAGCGAAAAGAAACCCATCTTATGATGAGTTTCCCGTAAATGTATGAGCTGCTTCCTTTGCAACTTGCTCCGCAAGTGCGTCAAGTGAAGCTGGATCGATCTCTGGTTGTGTTGCCTCTGGTGCTTCCAGACGCCAATGTGCGAGAAATTCTATATTACCTTCTCCACCCGTTATCGGTGAAAAAGTTAAACTCTGCAGATGTAAACCAAGTTGACTGGAAAAATGAAGCATTGTCTGCAATACATCCTTGTGTACCTTCGTATCACGTACTACACCGGACTTGCCTACTTTTTCACGCCCTGCCTCAAATTGAGGTTTAATCAATGCAACGATATCTGCAGGTTGTTTCAAAAGAGCCAGAAGTGGCGGCAATATGATTCGCAGTGAAATGAACGACACATCAATGCTCGCAAAGTTCGGCACGGGTCCCGTCAGATCTTCAGGAGTCACATAGCGGAAATTAGTTCGTTCCATAACGGTAACCCGCTCATCATTACGCAAAGACCAGTCGAGCTGATTATAACCCACATCAATAGCGTAGACGTGAGATGCGCCATGCTGAAGTGCACAGTCCGTAAATCCGCCGGTGGATGAACCAATGTCGAGCATGACAAGTCCGTTCATATCAAGGCCGAAATGACGGATCGCTTTTTCGAGCTTCAATCCGCCTCTACCGACATAGGGATGTACCGAGCCTTTAACTTTCAGCTCGGCTTCCCTTGGAATTTTCATGCCCGCCTTTTCGATCGGCTCATTATTGGCATATACCAGTCCAGCCATGATTGCAGCTTTTGCCTTCTCACGACTTTCATAATAGCCCTGCTCAACCAGCAGAACATCAATTCGTTCTTTCGGGAGTGACATGTCTGTCTCCTATCATGTAAATTTACGAAGGAAAACGTGTTTTGGGTATGCCGTAAGATGATTGAACAGCCATCTTGCGCAGTTCAGCACATACATTTTCAACGGTAAGACCCACTTCCTCACGTTGTTCCTTAATACTGCCATGCTCGATGAAGCGATCCGGAATCCCCATCAATTGTACATGAACATCATGTAGTCCCTGTTCTGCATAAAACTCCAGAACTGCACTACCCATGCTGCCTGCCTGGGATGTTTCTTCAAGTACAATCAATTTGGTGCCTCGAACAGCTAAATCACGCAACATTTGCTCGTCAAGAGGTTTCAGGAAGCGAGCGTTGATTACGCCTGCTGTGATCCCTTCCCGCTTCACCATCTCTGCTGCTTCTTCTGCAAGCTGCACCATCGAACCTGAAGCGATGACAGCATATCCCTCGGATGGACGCAGTTGCTCCCATGATCCGATTGGAATCGGAACAAGTACATCATCCAAAGGTACACCGACCACATTGTTTCGTGGATAACGGTAAGCAATTGGACCTTCATTATAATCAAGCGCCGTTTTCATCATATGACGCAATTCATTTTCGTCTTTTGGCATCATCAGAACGATATTTGGAATATGGCGCATAAATGCCACATCGTATACCCCTTGATGTGTTTCCCCATCCGGACCAACAAACCCGGCACGGTCAATGGCAAACATCACGTTGGCGTTATGACGGCAAATATCATGTACAATCTGATCATAAGCACGTTGCATAAACGTAGAATACACGGCAAAGACCGGCTTCAAACCTTCCATAGCCAGTGCAGCACACATGGTCGCCGCGTGCTGTTCTGCAATACCTACGTCAATCATGCGATCGGGAAATTCCTTACTGAACGGAATAAGACCTGATCCTGTAGGCATTGCTGGCGTTACAGCTACGACCCGCTTATCCTGCTTCGCAAGATCAATTAACGTTTGACCAAACACTTCCGTGTACATCGGTTTTCCGACTGCCTTCAGCACTTGCCCAGATTCAATTTTGTACGGAGAAATCCCGTGCCACTTGTGCGAATCGGCTTCTGCTGGCTGATAACCTTTGCCTTTGGTCGTGAGCACGTGAACGAGCACAGGGCCATCAACGTTATCTGCCTGTTTGAAGGTTTCGATCAATTTGGGAATATCATGCCCATCAATCGGTCCCAAATACGTGAAGCCCAGTTCTTCGAAAAGAACACCTGGTACCATCATATATTTGACACTATCTTTGATCCAGCTTGCCGATTTGGCCAAACGGTCCCCAATAGCAGGAATTTTTTTAAGCATGCCCTCGACATCATCTTTTGCTTTCAGATAATGACGATCCGAACGAATCTTGCTCAAATATTTATGCATGGCCCCAACGTTTGGAGCAATGGACATTTCATTATCATTCAGAATAACCATCAGTTTTCTCTGCTCATGACCGATATGATTGAGGGCTTCAAAAGCCATACCACCTGTAAGCGCTCCATCACCAATCATCGCGATAACTTGGTTGTCTTCACCCTTCAGATCACGTGCAAGGGCCATCCCCATCGCAGCAGACAATGAAGTACTGCTGTGTCCAGCTTCCCATACGTCATGTTCACTTTCGTTGCGTTTGACAAACCCGCACAGACCGTTATGTTGACGCAATGTATCAAAGCGATCCATACGCCCTGTCAGGACTTTATGCACATAAGCCTGATGCCCTACATCAAAAATCATTTTGTCTGCTGGACTGTTGTAGCAGTAATGCAGGGCTACCGTGAGCTCAACCACGCCTAAGTTGGGTGCGAGATGCCCACCTGTAACAGACAGTTTCTCAATCAGAAACTGCCGGATCTCTGCCGACAAAAGGGCAAGATCATCCTGAGACATCGACTTTAGATCACTGGGTTGTTTAATTTGTGGAAGCAGCACGAGAATCTCCCCGCTTTCCTAGATTGTTTAGTTATTGTTGTAAATCGATATATACATTATGAATCAAATGACATTAAATCATTATAACATAAAAGAACAAGAATCATAATTTACTGCACTATACTCCCGATAACGAGCATTCTCGCCAGCAAGTTATTTAAAATTCTTCTCCATATGTATTCGCGCATCCACTCGGGACAGACTTTTTCCATCCACTCGGAAAAAGGACATTACATTCATTACACGGTTATACAGGTTTTGAAACAGACCGCTCCGTCAGAATCTAATGGTCTCGACTCATCAGATAATCTGCAATTTCCAACAATCTGGATGCATCAGGTAACTCGGCTCTTTCAAGTGCGTCTTTTGCAGATTGGGTAAGGGATTTCACTTCATCTACAGAAGCCTCCATGCCAATAAAATAAGGATATGTTACCTTCTGCTGATTCACATCGCTCTGTGTTTTCTTGCCCATCTTCTGCTCGTCACCCGTCAGGTCGAGAATATCATCCTGAATCTGGAACGCCAGCCCCAGATCACGTCCAAACACACGTAAGGCTTCCAATTGTCCTTCCGTTGCTCCACCAATTCGTGCTCCAGCAATGAGTGAGAAAACAATTAGGTCACCTGTTTTGTGCAAATGGATATATTGGAGCTGTGAAAGATCGGTCATGCCTTGCTCGCCTTCCATATCCGCAACTTGGCCGCCGACCATACCTCTTGCTCCAGCAAGTTCGGACATGTCCTCTACGATGGACAGCAACGCATCTGCCGCTACACCGCTACGGCGTCCAGCTTGAACAATGCTATAAAAAGCATGGGTTAACAGCGCATCGCCTGCCAATATGGCTGTTGCCTCACCATATACCTTATGATTCGTTAATTTTCCCCTGCGGTAATCATCATTATCCATAGCAGGCAGGTCGTCGTGGATCAGTGAATACGTATGAACCATCTCCACGGCGCAGGCTACCGGCATTGCAGCTGTACGCTGTGCACCGAAGGCTTCCGCCGCAGCAACGACCAGAAGAGGACGAAGGCGTTTGCCTCCGGCCATGAGTGAGTACTGCATCGCATCCGTCAACGATTGGGGTACATCCCAGTGATCGGGAAGCGTGTGTTTCAACGCTTCTGTCACCGCAGCTGTGACCTCTTCGAGGTACACTTGAAACGAAGGACGATTACTCATGGACTTCACCGCTCTCATCGTCAGCAGTTCCGAAAGGCTTCTTGCGAAGCTCTCCATCTTCTTCTACGATCATCTCGATCTTGCGTTCCACTTGTTCCAGCTTAAGACCGCACAGTTGCGAAAGTTTCATCCCGCGTTGAAACAGATCGATGGCCTGTTCCAACGGAACATCACCATGTTCCAGCTGACCTACGATGTCTTCCAATGCCGCCATTGCCTCTTCAAAATTCAATTCCGGTTCATTCGCCATGGGTATTGTCGTCCTCCTTCATTCCCCAAACCTGACAGTCCAGCTGTCCGTCTGTTAATTTAATCTTAATTGAATCTCCAGGCTGTACATCTTTCGTTGACTTGATCAATCGCTGTTCCTGCTCGTCATAGACAAGACTGTATCCCCGTGACATGACTTTGAGCGGGCTAAGCGCATCCAGATGCCGCACAGATGATTTCCACTGTTGCTGCTTCGATCTGGCTATAGACCTGATCGCAAGTTCCAGTTGTCTGCGTGCTGCCGCATTCTCACGGCGTGCTGCATTGACCTGCTCACGAGGATTGAATCGTTGCAGTGCTGCCCGCAGACGCTCCTGCTTCTCTCCTGTCCATTTCATACGTGTATCCACTGTTCTCAAAAGCCGTTGATGCATCATATCAAGTCGTTCGGTGTGCTGCATCAAGGTACGTCTTGGATGCACCAGCACTGGCGAACGCTGTAATCTTGCGAGCCGTTCACGATTATGTACAGCACGCTGACGCAAGCTATGCTGTAATTGACGCTGACGTTGTCCAATCTGATCAAGCAACTCAGCTCGATTAGGTACAGCTAATTCAGCAGCTGCTGTAGGTGTAGCCGCACGCAAATCGGCTGCAAAATCAGCAATAGTGAAGTCCGTTTCGTGCCCAACCGCAGAAATGACAGGAATATCCGAAGCAACTATTGCTCTTGCCACAATCTCCTCATTAAAGGCCCACAACTCCTCCAGTGAACCGCCTCCACGTCCAACGATAAGTACATCGGCTTCTCCCATCCGGTTCAGGTTGCCAATCGCTTTGACAATGGAAGGTGCTGCACCCTTGCCTTGAACCAGAACAGGATATAAAACAACTTTGGCAGAAGGGTACCTGCGCTGGAGTGTGATCATGATGTCTCGCACCGCCGCTCCCGTCGGTGAAGTTACAACCCCGATGGTCTGTGGATAACGAGGGATCTGTCTTTTTCGAGAAGGTGAAAATAACCCTTCATCCTCAAGCTTTTTCTTCAGCTGTTCGTAAGCCAGATACAGACTTCCAATTCCGTCCGGCTGCATATGGGTAGCATAGAATTGATACTGCCCATCCCGTTCATACACCGAGACATTACCACGGGCAATAACCCTTGCACCCTCCTTCGGTACAAAGGGTAATCGCTGGTTATGGGACGCAAACATAATTGACTTGATCCGGCTGTCCTTGTCCTTCAATGTAAAATACATATGGCCGCTGGAGTGATGTGTGAAATTCGAAATCTCCCCGCGCAGCCAGACGTCCGACAGGACCTGATCCGATTCCAGTTTCATCCGGATGTATCGGTTCAGGTCTTTGATGGAGTAGATCTTTTGATCTGCCACAGACAAAACCCTAGGCCAATCCGTGAGCGCGCTTGGCAGCGATCAATGTATTTTGCATCAGCATTGTGATTGTCATCGGACCAACACCGCCAGGAACGGGTGTAATTGGACCAGAAACTTCTTTCACACTCTCGAAATCAACGTCTCCTGCCAGTTTGCCATTATCCAAACGGTTCATGCCGACATCGATAACAACAGCACCTGGTTTCACAAAATCAGCATCCACAAAATTAGCAAGGCCGATGGCTACAACTAAAATGTCCGCCTGACGTGTAATTTCTTTCATGTTGGCTGTACGGGAATGACACATGGTTACCGTCGCATTCTCACGTTGGAGCAACAGCGATACCGGTTTGCCAACGATGTTGCTTCTTCCGATAACCACTGCATGTTTACCGGACATTTCCAGTCCAGTACGTTTGATCAGTTCAATTACACCCGCTGGGGTACATGGAAGCAGACTATCGTCTCCAATTACGAGATTACCAACATTGACTGGATGGAATCCGTCTACGTCTTTATCCACGGCAATCGCATCAATAACCGCTTTCTCTTCGATGTGTTTAGGTAGTGGAAGTTGAACCAAAATTCCGTTAATGGATTGTTGATTGTTCAGCTTGTCCACCAGCGCAAGCAGATCTTCTTGGGACGTATCTGCATCCAAGCGATGCACTTCGGAGTAGAAACCGAGGTCGTGACATGCTTTTTCTTTATTACGCACATATACTTGGGATGCCGGATCTTCCCCGACGAGCACAACAGCCAGACCAGGTACTACCCCCTGTTCGCTAAGCTGTTTTACTTCTGTTGTCATGCTTGCGCGGATCTCTTGGGATACTTCTTTACCGTTAATAATAGATGCTGTCATTGTACTCTCTCTCCCTTATGTGAATATAAATTTAGAGGTTGTTCAAAAAGCCCGCTTTTGATTACGAAGGATACTGAAAACCGGTCTTTTTGAACACACACTATAATTAATCATAACTTAAGATAATTTTGCTTTAATCGCGTCAACTTCCTGAATCATGCGTCCAAGTACACCATTGACGAACTTGCCAGATTCTTCTGTACCAAAATATTTGGACAGTTCAATCGCTTCATTGACCGATACCTTTGCCGGAATGTCATCACGAAACACCATTTCATACGTTGACAGTCGTAGAATCTGGCGATCTACACGTGATAGACGGCTGATCTGCCAACCTTTCAAATAATCCACAAGCAGCCCGTCAATGGCTTCCTTATTGTTCCAAGCTCCTTGTACGATCTCAGTAACATAAGTACGCATTACATCTGCATCACGGATAACCACTTCGGTTTCATTATCTTCAGCAGCTTCATTGATCAACATGTTCACAGCTTCTGCTGCACCTACCTCATTCATTTCCATCTGATACAGACTTTGTACTGCAATTTCCCTTGCCAAACGTCTTTTCATGTCCTGCCTCCTGCAGCGCTCCGTCTGGAGCGTCATCATGCTTATTTTATAATCCATGCAACCATCTCATCAAATCCTGTATTGGATTGATCGATGACTTCCACGGTATTGTTATTGTTATCCCTTTTCACAAAAAAACCTGCAATACGTATCCTCCAAAAAACGGGCAACCTAAACTACAGCTCTATTTTCGGAAGAAACATATTGCAGGGTTCAGGTAGGTCACTTAAACGGACGCCAGCGATCGCCCAGCCATTGCCCCCACTCCCTCCAGGGAATGGACGAACCCAGCTTCGAATCGCTTCGTCTGCCTAACGTATAACCGATGAACACCAAGAGTGCAAAGAACAACATATCCCAAAAACCGATCCATACATAAAGAAATCCAAAAAAGATGCCGCCGATAATTCCGGTAATTCGGCCTCTGTGACTATCCCAAATCTCTTTCCACAGCATCAGTGAAACTCACCTCATTCCACTCGACTCTTGTAGTTAGGCGACTGGGTTACATTAGCGATATACACCGTGACAAAAGAAACCGGGATGCCCGTAATCTCTTGCACATGATCATGTATCGCCTTTTGCAGATCAGAAGTCAGCGCAGGAATAGGTGTCTCACCATCCACTACTGCACGGATCATAATCTCCAGTCCTGACTCAACCACACGTATGCGTGCCTTGACATCACGTACTCCCCGGAAACGGGAAGTTGCCTTCAAACAGAGATTCTCAATCGTCTCCATCGAAATCTGTACATCACCAAACTCAGTACGTTGATCTACAGACGGCAACGATGCACGCTCACGCCGAACCGAGATGTAGAAAAATCGCAAACTCAGGATAAACAAAATCGCTGCTGCAATAACCGACGCAACAATAACGTTCTGTTCCTGCTGGTAATTCAATTCGTAAGGCAGCACACCGCTAATCAGAAGAATGACGGCTGCCGATATTGCTCCAACGCTTATGCTGTATATAAACAACAGAAGCCGATCCAGTATTTTAGCCACGAACTGCACAGCCTCCCTTGCTCACTAACATGACTTAACCTGTTCACTAGCAAAAAATCAGATCCTCATCTAGCTTTCGCTATAATGAAGACCTGTCCAAGACGGGATAACCCCCGGCAGATGATGCCGGGGGAATCTGTCTTCTTTTATTTTACGCGCTGACTGTTCAGGTCGATCTCTTCCACTTTCTCGGTGCTCTTGAACTGAACGTCATGAATGTGCACATTCACTTCATTCACATTCAATCCTGTCATGTTCTCGATGGAACGTTTCACGTTCTGTTGAATCTCCGTAGCTACTTGTGGCAGACGGTATCCGTACTCGATAATTACGGAAACATCAACTGCAGCTTCACGTTGGCCCACTTCAACTTTAACGCCCTTGGAAAGGTTTTTGCGACCAAGCAATTCAGCAAATCCGCCAGCGAATCCGCCACTCATGCCTGCAACACCTTTCACTTCAAGGGTCGCCAATCCAGCAATCACTTCAATAACTTCAGGTGCGATCTGGATTTCACCGATATCCGTTCGTTCAAATTCAGTCGGTAGTGTACTCATAACTGTTCAACACACCTTTCGCGAGATAAGTTTGCGGCCATCCGTCAGGGCGCTGGACTCAGGTTAATCAACCTTCAGAACCCTTCCGGTCCGGCTTTACCGGAACTCCTGCAAACATCCGCGAGGTGCGGGCTTATCCTTTGCAGGAGACATGCGCTCTTATTATTCATACTATATCATTTGGGCTACATTATGACAAACAAGCCCAATATACCTTTTAAATCTCGTTTTCCTCAAGAAATTTGATATCAAAGTCACCACGAATGAACGTTGGGTGCTCCAGCAATTTCTGATGGAAAGGAATAGTTGTAGATATGCCTTCAATCGCAAATTCCCCAAGCGCACGTTTCATCTTGGCAATCGCCTCTTCACGATTCGCTCCCCACACGATCAATTTTGCGATCATGGAGTCATAGAAAGGTGAAATGGTATAACCCGGATAAGCAGCACTATCTACACGAACGCCAGGTCCTCCCGGTGCAAGGTAGAATCCGATTTTGCCTGGTGAGGGCATAAAGTTACGGTCCGGATCTTCTGCATTGATACGACATTCAATGGACCAGCCATTGATAACCACGTCTTCCTGACGGAATGAGAGTGGGTTGCCTTCAGCTACCGAGATCATCTCACGGATCAGATCCACGCCAGTAACCATCTCAGTTACCGGGTGCTCTACCTGAATACGCGTATTCATCTCCATGAAATAGAACTCGCCATTCGGGCTGAGCAGGAACTCCAATGTACCCGCTCCCGAGTAATCCACAGCAAGGGCAGCCCGTACCGCAGCTTCACCCATCAGTGTGCGCACATCTTCGGAGAGAATCGGACACGGAGCTTCTTCTACCAATTTCTGGCGACGACGCTGAACCGAACAATCACGCTCTCCCAAATGTGCTGCATTTCCGTGTTTATCAGCAATGATCTGAATTTCCACGTGTTTCATACCTGTCAGGAATTTCTCCAGATATACACCTGCATTGCCAAATGCCTTTTGTGCTTCCTGCTGAGCAGCGGTAATCTGCTTAATCAGCGTTTCTTCATCTTCGGCAATACGAATTCCCTTACCTCCGCCACCAGCAGTAGCTTTGATAATAATAGGATATCCGATATCTCTAGCAATCATGATGGCTTCATCCATATTTTCAACAAGGCCGTCTGATCCAGGAATAACAGGTACTCCTGCATCTTTCATCGTCTGTTTGGCAACAGCCTTGTCTCCCATTTTGGTAATGGCTTCGGGTGAAGGCCCGATGAATGTAATATTGCAAGACTCACAAATTTCCGCAAAATCAGCATTCTCCGCCAAAAAACCGTATCCAGGGTGGATTGCATCACATTCCGTCAGCGTAGCTACACTCATCAGGTTTGTGAAGTTGAGGTAACTGTCCTTAGACAGTGTCGGTCCGATACAATAAGCCTCATCTGCAAGACGAACATGCAGAGAATCCTTGTCCGCTTCCGAGTAGACGGCTACCGTTGAGATACCGATTTCACGGCAGGCACGAATAATACGTACCGCAATCTCTCCACGGTTCGCAATCAGTATTTTTTGAAATTTCATTTCGTTTTGTCCTCCTTCGAAGCTCATGCGGTTAGCTGTTAACCAGCTATAACGGTTATTCCGGTTTCACCAGGAAAAGGGGCTGCCCATACTCGACCAGCTGTCCGTTCTCAACCAGCACTTCAACGATTTCTCCCTTGATGTCCGCATCAAGCTCGTTCATCAGCTTCATAGCTTCGATGATACATACCGTTGTTTTCTCAACAACTTTATCACCAGCGCTCACAAAAGGACCCGCTTCCGGCGAGGAAGCTCTGTAAAAAGTACCTACCATCGGAGATACAATTTTATGTAAATGACTTGTAGTATCGACCTGCGGTGCAGCTTCACTTACCACTGCTGCCGGCTGTACTTGCGGAGCAGCAATCATTTGCGGTTGCACAGCAGTTGCTTGAACATACTCCGTTTTGCCCGGTTTGCGGATTGATAACCGTGATCCTTCATTTTCAATTTCCAACTCTTGAACGGAACTTTCATCTACCAGTTTAATCAGTTCTTTGATTTCACTCAATTTAAACATTTCCATTATTCACTCCTTCGGCATCATGCCAGTCTCACTAGGACGGTCATATGGCTTTATGTATTATATCATAATCATTAAAAATGGAAAGAGCCCGAGAGTGCAACCAGCTCCCGGGACTGCATTTCCATGATTTGGATTACTGTTCTGTGACGTATTGCACGCTGATTTTGTTCTGTGAAACCGCCAATTCTTTCATGACCAGATCCACAATGGATACCGCCTGTTTTACATCCAGTTTGTCACTGAGGACCACAACCTTATACTTGTCGGAATCTTCTTGAACGATCGCATTAGCGTACTGTTGAGAGAGCGTCTCCTCAATGCCAGTGATTTTAGCTTCTTTTTCTTCCAGTGTACGGAGTTGCTCGGTTGCTTTGGCATTCTCCTCTGGCGTTTTGCTCAGATCACCTGCCACGGTCATCAGTTCCTCATACTTACGATTGTTGCTTTCCTCACGTTGCCACTGGTAGTTCTGGAACTGGCTGCTCGCAGATGCTGTCGTATTCTGCTCTTCCATTTCCTTGAGGACTTCCTCATCTGTCTTGGTTGCAGTGCCGCCTGCCTGACCGTCTGTCTCCGGTGTAGTTGTTGCGCCTTTGTCGGTCTCTTTGTTGGTTTCTTTACCTGTCTCACCCTTATTTTCGCCTGGTTCGACAGCAGGTGTTTTCTCTGTATTTCCAGCTTCTTTACCTTCCGTAGCCGATGGTTCCTCCACAGCGCCAACCGCACTTGGATCACTTTCAACTTCGCCGCTATTCACCACTTCATTTACAACCAAACCTTCTGTAGGATCAAGAATGCCTGCCGTCTCCTTTGCTTCCCCCTGCTTGATTCCATCCACTTGCTGACTGTCAGCCACCGGCGCGTTGACTGGACCGGAATCCTCAGTGAACAGATAATACGCGGACAAAATGACCATCAGACTCAGCATGGAAACGAGCCATACCGTTTGACGTTTGTTATTCATTAGAACTTCCTCCTCAAATTGGCTTCAATCTTATGAGAATTGAATCTTGTGATTCAACACATCAGATTAGTCTTGTTTGCGCGGTACAACCGAAATCCGGTAGGCTGCCACATTCAGTCCTTTTTCCACAGCATCGGTTATCAGGTCCTTCACAACCTTGTTCTCTGCACCCCTCGCAACCACAAGCACCCCACGGATCTGCGGTTTGAGCTTTTTGGTCACTATAGGTGTCTGATCCCCTGCTATTTCGTAAGTAATAATCTCGCCATCACGGGTATATTGCGTCATATGCCGTTTGCCCCCGCTAGCATCGGTTTCTTCGGTAAGTTGCTGAGAATCCTTCACGTTCCGCTGAACGACCAATTCTTCTGTGGAATCCACGGTAACCATCACATCAACCGTTCCCACACCAACAATGTTTTCCAGCACACCTTTGATTTTGTCTTCAAATGCAATTTCGATCGCCTGAAAAGGATTCTGTTCCGACGGATCACTCTGTATGGATGCCATGGATGTTGCCGGGTCCGGTGGTTCCCGACCGATATTTTCGGAATCAATTTTTTTGACATTGACGAAGGAATTGAACAGCATGATTCCCACCCCGATCAAACCCAGGATAATCAGCCAGCGGAAGGTTTGACTTCGCCTTGCCCCACCCTCTCCGCCACCCATCCAGGTTTCCATCTTTTTGAACCATTGTTTCATCGGACACCCTCCTTCTCAGAGCACTTCAGCACTTTTTGGTTCTGTCACTTGAACGTTGTTTGCATCAACATCCCACTTTTCAGTCAACAATGTAATAATCTGCACCGCATATTCGGACCTTGTGGATGTCTCACCTTGCTGCTTCGTCTCATCTGCTTGATCACGTATAACAGGCTCCGAAGACGCTTCATTTCCATCACGTTGCCCTCTACTCACATCAATCTGAACATCAGGCACTTCAATCTGACCGATCTGGATGGGCTGCTGTATTTGATGTGATTTATCCTTCTCGACTTCTGTGTCTGTTCCAAATATGGGTTGTGTGTTAGCAGCGACTTCTTGCTGCCCTGCCTTCACTTCTCCTTCTACACCCTCTCCGGCCATCTCGACCAACACACGCTGGATCACAGGCAGTTCGACTGATGAGGCAGCTTCCATCTCCGTTTCAAATTTACTCATGGTCAGCTGTACCTCTACGGACCGCACCTTGGCTCCTGTTGTTTCTTCAATCTGACCTTTCATGACATTAGCCAGTTCTTTGGCTGTCCATTGTAAGGATTGTTCCTGTTCATTGGATTGTAGCCGTTTGCCCTGAGCTAATATCTGTTCGAGTGTCGCATTCCCATTCGATGGAGCATCCATTGCAGACATTGCCCGTTTCAGTTCGCCAACCGGATCACTTTTGAGCAGCTTGGTTATGGGTGATAAAAGGGTCAGCAGGATGAGAAGGCTCAGCACAAGCTTGACATAACGTTCCATGGATCGATTGGGCAACAACATATCCACAAAAGTCGCCAGCAGAACGATCATAATCAAATCCTGGAGCCAGTTGCTCAGCCACCCCATCCTTTCCACCCCCTTTCTTGCCAACATACATTCAGCGCATCATGACAGTCAGATTGCCCGCGGTCAGCAAGATGGTAATGGCCAGGAAAAACATCAGCCCGACGGCTGCCAGCGCCGCAAATACGTAGATCATGCTCTTGCCGATGGCCTGGAGGCATCCTACAATCGGGGTGTCTCCTAGCGGTTGCATAATGGCACCAGTTACGTTGTATATCAAGGCAAGAGCCAGAATCTTGAGTGCCGGAAAGGCACATAGAAACAAAATGATGATCACTCCGGTGAGTCCAATTGCATTTTTGACAAGTAAAGAAGCTGTAATTACCGTATCCGTCGCATCCGCAAATGTTCTGCCCACGACAGGGACAAAGTTGCCTGCGATGTATTTGGCGGCCTTCAGGCTAACTCCATCCGCTACGGAGCCCGATGCTCCCTGAACCGAGATTACACCCAAAAACATCGTCAGCAGGATACCCAGCAGTGCCACACTAATATTGCGCAGGAGGTCTGCCAGCTGTGTCAGCTTGTACTTGTCAGACAATGAACTGACGAGATGCAGAACAGCTGAGAAGAAGAGTAACGGGAATACCAGCAAGTGAATCAACGTACTCACCAGATGAATCATGAAAATGATGAGTGGATGTGTCACCGAGACGGTGATGACATTACCCATGGACGCAAGCAGTGTGAATAACAAGGGAACCATGGCCATCATGAAGTTGATCATGCCGGTTATGGCATCCTTGGCGTATCCAATCGCCACACTGAAGCTGTTAATCGCAATAATGATGATGACCATATAACAGATGGAATAGGCGATTTTGCTAATATTATTTTTCTCAAATGCGGTCTGAAGTGTCTCCAGAATCATGCTGAGTACACTTAACATCACAATCGTGACCAGAAGTTTGCCATTATATAAAATTTCATGCAGCATGAAGGTTCCTATCGCTACAAACACCGATTTCAGGCTGAACCCTTCATTGCCGGGGATTAACATATCCATGAAGGAAGGGGTCTTCCCATCCGGGAAGAAACCACCGTATTGTTGCATCAGTTGATCCCAGTATTTCTCCACCTGATCCTTGGGAAGGTGATCGGCCTGCTGCTCCATCCACTCACCGGAAGGCGAGGTTGCAGTAACCTGTCCCAGGATACCAAACAGAAAACAGAGCATCAGCACAACCGTAAGGCGCCACTGCGGCTTAAGATGCATTGATTTCATATGAAGTCCGCACGCCCTTTCTACACCGGCATCAGCTTCATGACGGTTTCGATAATAATGCTGATGATCGGTATAGCAAGTACAAGGATCAGTACCTTACCAGCCAATTCGATCTTGGACGCAATGCTTTCTTGACCTGCATCCCTGACAATCTGTGCGCCAAATTCAGCGATGTACGCTATGCCAATAATTTTCAGCACCGTTTTCAGATAAATACTTTCCATGCCTGAATTCTCGGCAAGCCGCTTCAACACTTCGATGACTGCTCCGATTTTGCCAATCAACAACATGAAGATGACAATGCCGGTCGCGGCAGCAATCAGAAAGGCAAACATCGGTTTCTGTTCCTTAATGACCAGAATGAGCACTGTTGCGATGAGCGCCAAACCTACAACTTGGATAATTTCCACAGGTCACCACCATCCGGCTTCATGACCGTTTTTCATTGAAAAAGAAATATCGATTTGATCTCTTGTAGCAGGCTGTCCAGCATACGGACCACCATGAACAATACAACGACAAATCCGATTACGGTCACCCAGTGAGCCATATCTTCCTTTCCCATTTGTTTCAGTACCGTGTGAATCATGGCGATGATGATTCCGATACCCGCAATTTGAAAGATTGCGTTCACTTCTAGATTCATGACCTTGGCACCTCACTATCCCGGCTATTTCAGAAGATCAGAATGACGATTAACGCTCCGACAAGCATCCCGAGGCTTCGGCTCATTCGTTCATATTTCATTTGATCGGCCTGGGCGCGGGATTCCTCATGCATTAGTTGTTGAATGGCTAACGATATATGTTTGGTCTGATCCTGACGGTCACTTGTGCCAAGGCTGAAGCTTAATTGCAGCATCACTTCCTTCTCGTCAGCCTTCATGGCCGATCTTCCCCACGCCAGATCCACGCCTGACTGCAGACTTTCCCGGGCAGTGAGTCCATGAGGAGGTTCCATCTGTGTAGCTGCATGAAGAAACAACGTCTTTACAGGTTCTTTGGTCTGTGCTCCCATCTTCCCCATGGCATCGGGAAGTGGAGTGAGCCCATAGTTAATCTCCGTCATTAGTCGCTGGAGGGCTGCAATGAGTTCTCGCAACTGTCTCGGTCTTAATGCATACTGTCTGGCCTTGTAAAATCCGGCGAGGGTGCTGGCTAACAGAATAATTACCGCACCAAACATGTTAACCAAAGGCTTCACCTCCTGCCCCGGTCAGCTGCAACCCACGCATTTTGCCATCAGCCAGCCGAAAGGTCATGCCCCGGCTCGTCCGTTGCAGCTGGACATAACGTTGAAACATCTGCTCCGTAATTAAGGTTCTGAGGGCGGGTCTGGCCGACAGCTCCGATAGGTCACGGCCATGCGCAGTCGCAATCACTGAGACTCCTGCATGCAGGGCTTCCATCACAGCCTCGGCATCCTCCGGACGACCGATCTCGTCCACAATCAGGACATCGGGCGACATGGAGCGAAGCATCATCATCATGCCCTCAGCCTTCGGACAACCGTCCATCACATCTGTTCGGGGACCTACGTCGAAGCCAGGTACTCCTTTGTAGCTACCAGCGATTTCGGACCTTTCATCCACAATGCCCACTTTCAGACGTGGACGTATTCCCTGAACCAGTTCAGTTCCCCCTGTAAGCTTTGTACCACTACTAATTTGTCTCGCCAGATCTCGCAGCAACGTCGTTTTCCCTTGTTGTGGTGGTGATAGGATCAACGTGTGCAGGACCTGTCCGCTCTTCATATCGAGAAGATAAGGAAGGATACGATCAGCCACTCCATGTACCTCACGGGCTACGCGAACGTTAAACCCGTTGATGTCACGCAAGTATTCGACACGCCCACCGCTTAGTACCGTTCGTCCAGCAAGCCCGATTCGATGTCCCCCAGGTATGGTGATGAACCCTTTGCGCAGTTCCTCTTCCAATGTATAAAGTGAATGGTTACTGATCAGGTCCAGCAACCTGTGCGTCACTTCTTTCTGAGGAACATACGCTTCTTCAGGATTCCCGGTCGGACAACCTTGAGGTGTCAGGAAGTGGTATGTGTTGCCTGCATTAATCTCCAGGGGTCTGCCTTCACGAATACGTACTTCCTCCACTTGTTCCAATAGAGCGGGTGGCATTCTTCCAAGAATGGTTCGGATCGGTTCCGGAAAAAGTTCCCTCCAGTTCACCTTCATGAGTAGGCTCCTCCAACCTTGAGATCATTTGGTTCACACTTCTGGCGCTTGTTCATATCTCAAGTTTATGCCTGTACATTTAATTTATGACGCTGAAATCTATCAATTCTTCAGAATGCGGTTGAGAGTTGAAACCATAGATGCACCTTCTGTTCTAGGCACCCGTCTAGATGTGCATGCATATAGTAATTGCAGATAGGTAAGTTCCATTCCGGTTCAAAACAGAACTACCGATCCCCAGATACCAGAAAGGAGTTGTGGGGAGTGCGAGTTGATGTCGTTGGCAATGTGAATGAAGTACGTACCATTGATATTGCAGGGCGAAGTGCAGTTGTCATTGATGTATTGTGTACGACCAGTACGATTGTTACGGCTCTGGCGTATGACGCTTCGGCTGTGATTGCCGTAGAGACCGTTCCACAAGCCAAACAAATGGAAGTGAAAGATTGCATTCGAGGCGGGGAGCGTTTTGACAAAAAAATCACCGGATTCGAAGTGGGGAATTCCCCCTATGAATATATGACTGCAGGCATTGCAGATAAAACAATCATTCTAACCACAACCGATGGAACACGAGCTTTGATCAAGGCTTCCAAGGGGAAACATGTATTCGCTGGTTCATTTCTCAATGTGCAGGCTGTTGCAGCAGCTCTATGTGAACTTCAACGAGATGTATTGCTGTTATGTGCGGGGAACCAGGATGAATTTGCTCTGGAGGACGGCTTGTGTGCTGGATGTATCATCGATGAACTGCACCGTCAATCCTGTTCTCCCCTCCAACTTAACGATCTCGGCATAGTGCTTCATCAGGCGGTATCCCAACGTAGTGAGAGCATCCCGGAGTTGGTCCAGGGGTCTGTTAGCGGGCGGAGGCTTGAAAAGTTAGGCAGAGTTCATGATATTTCGTATTGTTCTCAATTAAACCTGCTGGATTGTGTTCCCGAGATGGGGGAGGGGAACCGCATGCAGCCTTATAGAGGCATACGCGGGGGAAAGATGTTCAAGTTGATGTGAGAATTGCCATGAGAAAAACAAATAAGGTGTACTGCTGCCCGTTGGCAACAGTACACCTTTGCTAATTTACATATATTGAAGATACTTATCTGCGATCTTGAGGTCCACCGATAACGGCTTGCTCGGCAGTGTCGAGATCATATGCTGTATGCAATGCCTTAATGACGTCATGCAGCTTATCTCCGTCAATAACACAAGATACTTTGATCTCGGAAGTGCTCACCATCTTGATACTCACGCCTTCAGCCGAAATGACTTTGAACATCTTCGCAGCTACACCAGGATGACTGACCATGCCTGCGCCAACAATGGAGATTTTAACGAGGTTCTCCTCAGATGTAACTTCACGGTAAGGCAAGCGGCTGTGAAGGCCTTCAATGACACGTAATGCGTTCTCACGATCAGACAGCGCCACAGAGAACGAGAAGTCCGCTTTGCCATCCATCACTCCGCTCTGAACGATAATGTCCACATCCAGCTGATTGGATGCAAGCGCACCAAATACTTCGGCCAGAACTCCTGGTACATCCGGCACACCCAGAATACTGATGCGAGCCACGTTTTTGTCATAGGCAATACCACTAACCACTACGCCTTGTTCCATTGCTGCTTCCTCCTTCACAACCGTTCCTTCATTATGGTTAAAGCTGGATCTTACGATTAAAGGTACACCGGAATGCTTCGCGTACTCTACTGCACGCGGATGCAACACCGCTGCTCCCAAATTAGCAAGTTCTAGCATTTCGTCATACGATATTTCCTTCAGCTTGCGCGCAACCTTAACGATCCGCGGGTCCGTAGAATAGATTCCGTCTACATCCGTATAGATCTCACACGCATCAGCCTTAATCGCTGCCGCCAGCGCTACAGCTGTTGTATCCGAACCACCACGACCGAGCGTTGTGATCTCGCCGTCTTCCGTCATGCCCTGGAAGCCTGCAACAATAACAATGTTGCCCTCGGCAAGTGCTGCATTCACACGGTCAGGTTGAATATCATGAATACGTGCTTTTCCGTGAACCGGCTCTGTGCGGAATCCCGCTTGCCAGCCCGTAAACGATACTGCCTTACGTCCAAGCGCTTGAATAGCCATCGATAACAAAGAGATCGAAATCTGTTCTCCTGTCGTTAAGAGCATATCCATCTCACGAGCAGGCAGTTCACTATTCAGTTGTTTTGCCTGATCAATCAAATCATCTGTTGTATCCCCCATGGCCGAAACCACAACTACACACCGATGTCCTTCATCAGCTTTTTCTACAACACGTCCGGCCACACGCTTCATGCGTTCTGTATCTCCGACCGAGCTACCCCCAAATTTCATGACGTACAATGACAACGCAAATCCACTCCCTACCTTGTGCAGTATGCATAATTAATGTCCATCGTCATTATTCTCTACGAGAAATGACTTTAACCCAGTATATTACGAAAGCGCCTGATAGGCTAATCTTTTTTCGAAAAAACCCTCTGCCAAAGGAATGGCAAAGGGTTGTTAATAACCTTTTTTAGCTTACAAGCTGTGAAAGTTACGCACGGGAAGAGTATTTACCTTCACGTGTGTCAATCAGGAGAACGTCACCTTCGTTAATGAACAAAGGAACCTGTACGTTCAAGCCTGTTTCCACTTTTGCATTTTTGGTAGCGCCTTGTGCAGTGTTACCTTTAACACTTGGCTCAGTCTCGATGACTTTCAACTCAACGCTTGTTGGCAAGTCAATTCCGAGAATTTCACCTTGGTAGCTAACAATCTTAACGACCATGTTTTCTTTCAGGAAGTTCAATTCCCATTCCAGTTGTTCACTAGTCAATGTGAACTGATCATATGTTTCGTTATCCATGAACGTGTGCTCTGTACCGCTTGCATACAGGTAGGATACGCCACGGTTTTCAATAATGGCACGACCAATCGTTTCGCCTGCACGGAATGTTTTTTCAACAGTGTTACCGTTACGCAGGTTTTTCAATTTGGAACGTACAAAGGCAGCGCCTTTACCTGGTTTAACGTGTTGGAAATCAAGTACGGTATAGATATCGTTATCTACTTGCACGGTCAAGCCTGTTTTAAAATCGTTTACTGAAATCACAAAAAATCCCTCCTGATATGGTTAAAAAGTAGGTGATATAAGACGATGGGTTAATGTTATATGTAAAATGAGCCCAAGAATGGCCACCTCGTTCACTTCGATTGCAGTACCATCCTCTGATCGCTGTTATCCCCAGATTTTTTTGATCCCATTATCAATGGGAAAATCCGGTGATAAAGGCGAACGCTTCGCTTCTTCAGATTGGTTCTGCACTCTCTGTTATGGTGAAATTTCTTATTTTCAATTTAAATAACACATTAAAAATCGTCTTATATCCCTGTGGCTGTAATTTAGCCGATTACGGTGAACTTCTTGTCCGACTTCGTGAGAATATGAATACCCGTCTCGGTAATCACTACGTCATCCTCGATACGCACGCCGCCAAGCCCGTCAATATATATACCCGGTTCAACGGTAACGACCATACCCGGTTTCAATACATCGTCGCTAAGCTTGGACAAGCGAGGAGCTTCGTGAACTTCCATACCCAGACCGTGGCCTGTGCTGTGTCCGAATTGATCTCCATATCCGTGACCTGCAATGATATCACGAGCCAATGCATCTGCTTCCCGTCCGGTCATGCCCGGTTTCAGGTTCTCCAGCGTATGTAACTGAGCTTCCAGTACAATGTCATAAATTTTGCGCAGTTCAGGTACAGGTGTACCCGTTGCAATGGTACGTGTCAGATCTGAACAGTATCCGTCCAAAAGTGCACCAAAGTCAAATGTAATTAACTCATTTTGACCAATGACCTTGCTGCTCGCTACACCGTGAGGCATAGCAGAACGTTCACCCGAAGCTACAATGGTGTCAAACGAAGAGGACGTTGCTCCATGTTTGCGCATGAAAAACTCCATCTCCAGATCCACTTCACGCTCCGTCATACCTGGTTTTGCAAACTGCAAAACGTGGCTGAACGTGGCATCCGCCAGATCTGCTGCTCTCTGCATGACCGCGATCTCATCTTCATCCTTGAACATACGAAGTTGTTCCACGATCCCGGATACAGCTTTCAGTTCAATAGATTGCAGTGCTTCAGCATAAGCGGAATGCGTGCCAAATGTGACACTATCCTGCTCGAAGCCCACTGCTTTGATATTCGCGGATGCCAGTAGTTCACGCACTGTATCCATCGGCTTGGCTCCATGCTCCACAACGGTAAATCCTTTGGCTTGCTGAGGCGCTTGTGACATGTAACGGAAATCAGTCAGCAGATATGCATCCTGTTCCGTAATCAGCACATATCCCGCCGAGCCTGTAAAACCCGTCATATAACGACGGTTAATCGGGTTTGTAATCAGCATTGCAGTGAGTTCATGCTCACGCATGGCTTCACGCAACTTATTTACTCGTTTGTTTTCCATCGGTAACCCTTCTTTCTCTCACATTCCCGGGTTCCCGGCTCAGGTTTGTTTGTCCAGATGACGCACAAGAGCCAGCAATCCCAGTTCATAGCTTACTTCGCCAAATCCGGCAATCTGCCCGATTGTTTCCGCTGCAATCACTGAATGATGTCTGAACGCTTCGCGTGCATGAATGTTGGATAGATGTACTTCAACCGTAGGGACTTTTACAGCATTGATTGCATCACGTATAGCATAGCTATAATGGGTAAATGCTCCGGCATTCAGTATTATTCCGTCTGCCTCACCCATCGCTGCATGAATGCGGTCAATGATGTCCCCTTCATGGTTCGATTGATAAAAAGCGATGGAGACGCCAATTTCATCAGCCTGTCTGCGAATTTTGTCCTCAATATCCTTCAGACTAAGCGTTCCATAGATGCCCGGTTCGCGTACACCAAGCATGTTCAGGTTCGGACCATTGATCACAATAATTCGTTTCATCGCTGCTCCACCCTCTCTGCAAATAACCATCTGCTATTTTAACACAGCCATTGCCGGATTGAGAAGCTTTTTTGCGCTATGCCCCCGCTTGCTCCGGCTCGCGTTTGCGTTCGTCCGTGTACTCCATGGCTACCGTGTAACCAATGAACAGCCCCCATAGCAAAAAGAAACAGAGTTCCGTGATGATTGAATCCCACGTTAAACCGTTCAGAGGTTTCATCATCCCCAGTTTTGGTCCGACCAGTATAAAGAGAATCAGCCACCAGACGATTCCATACACCATGCCGGGTAACGGCCCTTTCAGTCTTCTAATCGTGAACGTGTAGAGTAAGGATGCCAAGATGGAAAAGACGATAAAAAACAGCCAACCTGTCAAATGTCCTGCTGCGGTATATATATATTCATGTTTGAAAAAAGGCTCGGCCAGAAATCCGACAGGTACAATCGTAAAATGCAACAGATAGAATAGCCAATGCAGTCCACCCCAGATAAAACCGGCAAAAAAGCCAAGCTCTAACGCAAAGGAAAATGGCTTGGTGTAGTAGTGTGCTTGGCCTTGCCTCTGGGTCGGGCGCCTGCCCTTGTCTTTTTGCTGCCGCTCATTGGGACGTTGACCTTCATCTTGTGATGTATCTTCATGCTTACGTTCTGTCATCGATATTCTCCTTCATTCAGTTGATAATCCCGCATTATGCCTCTAATTTCCGCTCCGATTCTACGAGGTAGTATGTTCAAAACAGGACAATCTTAACAACATCCTTTAAGGTTTGACTCACAAACTAGAAATTGGTCTTAAAATTCGATACAATAGGGTTATTAAACTGCCTTTGATTGCGAAGGCCTAGAACAGAATAGGAAGGTGAATAATTTGCCTCAACAATCCAAGCCTGTCAGCTATGGGGGGCAAGCTGTCATTGAAGGCGTAATGTTCGGTGGGAAACATGTCAACGTTACAGCTGTTCGTAGAAAAGACGGCGAAATTACGTATCTGGAAGTTCCCAAGCAAGACAAGTCCTGGGTCACGAAATTGCGGCGGATTCCTTTATTACGCGGAATTGTCAGCATTATAGATTCAAGTGTCAAAGGTAGCAGACATCTCAATTATTCTGCTGACGCCTATGCTGATGATGAACTGGAACCTGAAGAGAAAGCCAAGCAAAAAGAGAAAGAAGGTTCGGGCTGGAGCCTAAGCATGATCATTGGTGTGACCGCCGTCGCCATCCTTTCATTCCTTTTTGGTAAAGTTGTGCTCACATTGCTTCCTGTTGTTATCGAGAATTTTCTATTCAAAAATGCATTCGACAATCAGTTTTTGCATAATTTACTGGAAGGCGGCATTAAGCTGATCCTGTTACTCGCTTATCTGTGGTTAATCTCACAGACGCCGATGATTAAACGTCTCTTCCAGTATCATGGAGCGGAACACAAAGTAATCAGCGCACATGAAGCTGGTGAAGAACTGACACCGGAGAACGTGCAAAAGTACAGCCGACTGCACTACCGCTGCGGAAGCAGTTTCATTATGTTGACTGTCATTATTGGAGTGTTTCTATACTCCCTCTTCACGTACGATAACCTCTGGGAACGGATGGGTCAGCGTCTGTTGTTATTGCCAGTTGTGCTAGGCATTTCTTTTGAACTGTTAAAGCTCACGAATTCAGTACGTGATATTCCTGTACTGCGTTATCTCGGATACCCGGGATTGTGGCTGCAATTGCTGACAACAAAAGAACCGACCAACGAGCAGGTAGAAGTATCCATTGCTTCGTTTAACCGTATGCGTGAGTTGGATGCCAAGCTTGCCAATGTCTCTGCTACGTCAGAAGTACCTGTTGCAACACTCGATCCTGTGAAAGGGTGAATGATATGAACAAGCAGGCAATCTTATTTTGGACGTTCATCGCACTAGCTGCTGTTGGAGTCTTGACTTGGCTGGGGAACGCTAGTCCATCCAGGATCATTATTCCTCTGGTCGTGTTCGGAGCCGTACTCCTGCTGTACAAATATCCGCCTCGTCGCTGGGCACAAAAAGCCAAATCACCAAAGATTAAGCCATCTGCACGAACCATGGCGAAAGTCAATGCACAGTCCAGTGCCAGAAAGAGCAGCGGCTCTTCAAAGAAACGCAAGGATTATCCTTTCCAAGTGATTCAGGGACAAAAAGGGAAAAGCGATGAAGATATACCGAAATTTCACTAAAAGGTACTGAACATACAAAAAAGCAGTTCTCCCAACATGCGGAGAATTGCTTTTTTCACGTTTATACAGGAATCAGAGGGGGAGCTTCTGCTTGTTTCTTACGCAATTCTTTTCTTTGTTTGTCCAGCTGTTCACCATATATTTTCGTATTCCATCCATTGAAAAATTCGTTTCCTGCGGTAGCGCCTGATCGATATAAGGCTGTGCTGTCCTGTAACGATAAATGAAATTGCGTTGGTTTAATCCCAAGCGTTGGTATCTTCACTGTACGAAACCGGTTAATCTGTTCGATATAGCGTTCATCATGTGCTGTTAGCATCGTCTCTACAAGGGCCTGAAGCATGCTTAGCGGTCCTTTAATCCGGGCAGGTTCCACTTCCGTCTTCCCCACCATTTTGAATCCGACAACCGGAATAACGTCTCCTCCTCGTTCCGAGCGATCACCATCGAAGAGCCACAACGGAAAATTGCTAAGCAATCCACCATCCACGACATACACAAACTGATCTTGAAAAGGAAGCCCTTTGGAGAATACTGGTGATTTGCGTATGACTACCGGATCGAAAAAATACGGGATACTGCAACTCATACGTACCGCCTTTGCAACATCCAGCTTCGCAGGGTCAATGCCAAACCGCCGAATATCGTCCGGCAGCACCAGAATGGTCCCATTGGATATATCGGATGCGGTAATAAGCAACTTGCCTTGTGGCAAGTCAGCGAAGGTGCGAATCCCTTTCTGCTCCAGCATCTTGCGAATCCATGATTCCAACGCTTCTCCCGAATACAGTCCTTTCTTCAAGAACAGCCTTGCCGCGGGTCCGATCCATCGGGTATTAAATATGGGGGAACGACGCAGCAATGAAACAAAGGGGGTATTCTCAATAATGACTTTCATCTCTTCAGCCCGGTAACCAGCCGCTAACAGAGCAGCTACAATGGAACCGGATGATGTGCCTGCCACTCGATTAAACTGAATGCCGCAGTCTTGAGCACCCTGCACAGCACCTGCAAGCGAGATCCCTTTGACGCCTCCACCTTCAAACACCGCGTTAATTAACATAACAAAAAACCCCCGTTCTCCAGGCAGCCACGTTTCTACTGCCACTCTATGAGAACAAAGGTTTGTCTTATCACTGTATTGTTAAAATGTTTTATAGACCATAGTAGGCTTTTAATTTGGAAATTAAGCCGAGAGGGTTCTTCGTCAAGTACTGTGAACTAAAGAAAATATCCCCTTTGACCGAACCATACTTCTTGTTGTAGTTCAGCTGATCGATGATCTCCTGTGAAGTCTGCCAGCCAATTTCCGGCGTACCTAACTTATAAGGAGAGTGACCGATATACAATTTTACATTTGTGTTAGCCACTTCATTCGCCCACCAGTCCACGACTTTGTCGTATCTGGCTACACTTAATGTCATACTCCAATACACCTGCGGAGCGACATAGTCGATCCACTCCTGGTTAATCCATGTCCGCACATCTGCATTCATGCTGTCATATGCGGTTACTCCTGCTTTGGTATCAGAACCTGTCAGATCAACGGATTTGTTACGCCACACACCAAATGGACTAATTCCATATTCAACGTTAGCTTTCGCGCTGTGAATGCTCTGCCCGAGCTGCTTAACGAACTGATTGATATTGTCCCGACGCCATTCAGCACGGTCTTTGGTATTCAATGTGTTATAAGTTTTGAAAGCTGCATCATCATTAAAAGTCACATTGGATGGATAGAAATAATCATCCAGATGTACACCATCAATATCATACTGATTGACCACTTCCATGATCGTATCGATAATATGCTGTCTGGCTTCCGGGATACCCGGGTTAATGTACATTTTGCCGGATGCATTCACAATCCAGTCGGGATGAAGCTTGGAGATGTGGTTTGCAGCCAAGTTTGATGTACTTGCTGAGTTCGTTGCTCTAAACGGATTAAACCAGGCGTGGAACTCCAGACCCCGTTTGTGTGCTTCCTCGACCATAAACGCGAGGGGATCATAACCTGGATCTTTACCTTGTGTTCCTGTCAATACGCTGTTCCAAGGTACCAGACCTGAAGGATAGATGGCATCCCCATTGGCTCTCACTTGGACAAATACGGCATTAATGCCCATACCTTGCAACGTATCTAGTTGTTTCGTATACTCCTGTTTTTGCTTCTCTACATTTCCCTTGGCACCGGATGTAGGCCAGTCTCCATTCACAGTGGAAATCCAGGCTCCCCGCATCTCTTCAGAAGCTGGTACAGTGCCCGTGCCTCCAGGCTCCGCTGGGGTTGCCGGGGTTGGTTCAGGAGTTGGGACTGATTCGTCTCCTGTGTACAGATCAATGGTCTGGGCTGACTGATTCCAGTTCACTCGAATGCCCAGGTTCTCACTGACGAAACGAATGGGTACCATGACCCGACCTTGTTTCAATTCGACTGATGCATCCAGACCAACTACAGCGTTATCCACAGTTGCCTGCTGGCGTCCGCTTGTCATAGAGATGACCGAATCGGATTTCTGAATGGTCACGGTACGAGTAGCTTGAGACCATAGAACAGACGCACCCAATCCTTCGCTAATAACACGCAGAGGTACCATCGTTACATTTACTTTGGGCAAGATGTAGGGTGATACATCCGATTCCAAACGGTTGCCGTCTAGAAAAATAGCGATTTCCTTCTGCCCGGCTGCTTGTGCCGTCATGCCTGCTGTCTGTAATCCAAGTACAAAAATGAGCAGCAGCATCAATCCTTTACGAACGTTCATTAGTGCAGTCCTCCAAAATCATTATAAATTTGCGGTAAATTCTACTAGTTTAATAGACGCTCCTACCGTTCGTTTAGTTGCGAAAATCACCAAATTATGGTGTGATTGCACACAAAAAAATGCTTCCTGCCATTGAAACGGCAAAAAGCATCCTTTGATCACGGGATACAATTCATTGTATATCACCATGTGTATTCCACTGCTGAAACTTAAGACTCCGTATTACTCATGACGTCCTGAAGGTTTTTGAGGTCACGCAACCGGCTCTCATCCTGACGGAAGTATTCAACCAAGGACTCGATGCATGTAATGGAGTCCCAGCTCAGATGATGTTCAATGCCTTCAACATCATTGTAGATATTTTGTTCCTGAACACCAATCGTTGTCAAAAATTGTTCAAGCAGATGATGGCGCTCCATCAAACGTTTGCCCATCTTTTTGCCTTTTGGCGTAAGCACCAGTCCGCGGTACTTTTCATAGATCAGGTACTCGTCTTTGTCCAGCTTTTGGATCATCTTCGTCACCGATGAAGGATGTACTTCCAGTCCTTCAGCTATATCAGACACACGAGCATAGCCCTTTTCATCAATTAATTTGTATATACGCTCCAAATAATCTTCCATACTGGGCGTTGGCATCTGCTTCCCTCTTTTCTCTCTGACCGGCCCCTATTCGTGCCTGGTCCCTATCTTATAATGATACATGTTATCAATACGCATTGGCAAGTCCTGCACAGTTCGGAGCGCGTTGTTACACAAGTAATTGGCAGGCGTGACTTCTCCCCAAACGAGGCAAACTAAGCAAAGTTCCGCATCGAAAGGAGTGATTTCGTGAGTACAAGTGTAGCCTCACCGCCAGTTCGTAAAGCAAAAGGTACTAAACCCTTTATTCCCGATTTGGTGTATTTTGAACCCGGTGCGTTGGAATATGACAAAGGCAAACGGATTATGGAATGGGTGACATCCAAAAACATACCTTATCAGATGACCACATCCCATAACCGAATCACAAACTTGCCGGGTGAAACCGAACAAGAAAAATATCGGATGGCAAAGCGTACTCTGGTCGTTGGTGTGCGCAAAACACTCAAATTTGACCAGTCGAAACCTTCAGCGGAATATGCCATTCCCATCTCTACAGGCTGTATGGGGCACTGCCATTATTGTTATCTTCAAACTACCCTTGGTGCCAAACCTTATGTCCGTGTCTATGTTAATACCGAGGAGATCATTCAGGCAGCCAAAGGATACATCGAAGAACGCGCACCTGAAATCACGCGATTTGAAGCCGCCTGTACGTCAGATCCCGTAGGACTCGAGCATATCACGGAGAATTTAAGTGACCTGATTCGTTTTATGGCGGAAGAAGAATATGGACGCTTGCGATTTGTAACCAAATATCATCACGTTGATCCGTTGCTGAACCTTAAACATAACGGCCACACCCGTATCCGGTTTAGTGTCAATTCGGATTATGTCATCAAAAACTTTGAACCAGCTACCTCTAGATTTGAGGAACGTATTGAAGCTGCTGGCAAAATTGCACACGCCGGTTATCCCTTGGGATTCATTATCGCTCCGATCATGTGGTATGAAGGCTGGGAAGAAGGATACTCGGAGCTGTTGCAGAAGCTCGCAGACACACTTCCAGAGGAAGCAACCAAGGATCTTACCTTTGAGATGATCCAGCACCGTTTTACCAAAACGGCCAAAGCAACCATTGAGAAACGTTATCCAAAAACCAAGCTGGAGATGGATATCGAGAAACGCAAGATGAAATGGGGCCGCTGGGGTCAGTACAAGTATGTGTATAAGGATGACCAGCAAGATGCGCTGCGCGAATTCATTACGGAACGGATCTTTGAACATTTTCCACTAGCCAATATTGATTACTTCACCTAAACGAAAAACGCGACTGCCCGTAATGATATGCTCGTATAGGCATTCCTAACAAACGATTAAAAAGCAGGTTACATGACCCAGAATGTCTCTGGTAACATGTAGCCTGCTTTGTCATGCATTTTTTAATTCAAATTCAGTTCATCCGTTTAAATAATCATCCAGTCTGGTGTAATCTGCTGCAACCAGATCGTAATCTTCGTCATCTGATCTGTAAAAAGCAATACCCCAAGGAACAACATTAATGCTCCCCCGACTTTCATCATGACATTGGAATAGCGTAAGATCCAGCGTGTCGAACCGATGAAAAACGCCAAAATGAAGAACGGGATTGCAAACCCTGCCGTATACCCTGTAATTAACGCCAACCAGGTTGTGGGCTCACTTGCAGCCATCGCAATGATCGCTGTTAGAATGGGACCAATACAAGGCGACCACCCTGCTGAGAAACCGATGCCAAATATAAAAGAGCCCAGATAGCCTGCAGGTTTCCATTTCATATCCATCTTGCGTTCCTTCATCAGAAACTGTGGCTTGAACACACCAAGCAAAAACAACCCCATAAGCATAATCAAAATCGCAGACAATTGCCGAATCAGTTCCCGGTTATCATTGAAAAATTGGCCAAACAGTCCAGCACCAAGGCCAAGCGAATAAAATACAGCCGAGAAGCCTAAAATAAACGCCAGCGTATGCGTCATGGTCTTAAAGCGGACTTCGCGCTGATTACGATCATCCTTCAATTGTTGCACCGTCATACCTGTAATATAAGAGAGGTATGATGGATACAGCGGAAGACAACATGGTGATATAAATGAGACCAAACCTGCTACAAAAGCCATCCATACATTAACATCAGGCATGAAGCGGATGTCTCCCTTCCCCGGGCTCACGTGCTTGCTCGTTCAGTCGTCAGGCTCGGAACCCTTTTTTTCCAATCATCGTCAGAATCAGCATCATGATCAGTAATAATACAATCGTTGCTCCAGGTGCGAGGTTCCAGATACCTGCTACGACCAGTCCAAGGACTACGGCAATTTCGCCAATCACCACGGACAAAATAATGGCGGATTTGAAACTTCGGGCCATCAACAGGCTGACCGCTACCGGAATGGTCAATAGTGCTGACACCAGAAGCGCACCAACAATCTTGATCGCCGTGCTAATGACAAGTGCTGTCATCACAGTGATTAACATGTTCAGAATTCTCACAGGCAACCCTGTAACCGCTGCCGCATCTTCCTCAAAGCTGAGCAGGAAAAATTCCTTATGTAACAATGCCACTACAATCACCACGATCAGCGTAACCACACCTACCAGCTTCAGATCCGTAGCGTCTAATGTATATATACTGCCGAACAAATAACTCATGACATCTGCATTATATCCCTTGCCCAGCGTAAAGAACAAGGAAGCAAGAGCCACGCCTCCGGACATGATAATGGCAATCGATAATTCGGCGTAACTCTTGTACGCTTTGCGCAATTTCTCTATCGCAAATGAAGCAAGCACGGCAAATATCAAGCCCACTGCAATGGGATACACTTCAATCAGGAATCCAAGTGCAACACCGGCAATGGTCACATGAGACAAGGTGTCTCCGATCATGGATAACCGCCGCAAGACCAGGAACAGTCCGATTAACGGAGCGGTAATGCCAATTAACAACCCACCCGCCAGGGCACGCTGAAAAAAATCACTCATTAATATTTCCAAAACAAACACGACTCCTTCGGCCTTACTCTAATCTAATGGGCCACAAATACGGCTAGCGTACCTGTGCAGTGGTATGTTGCAGATTGGTCTCAGCACAATCTTGTACCTCATGCGAATGACGGACATGAAAATTAATTTTACCATTCGTTACCACAGCTTCAGAACCCAGATAACTCTCCATCCGATCCATATCATGAGACACCATTAGAAAAGTCATTCGATGATGTTCATGCATATGGGTAATCAGTTCAAAGAAACTGGCCTGTGATTCAGCATCAATACCTACAGTAGGTTCATCCAGAATCAACAGATCCGGGTGATTGATAAGCGCTCGTGCCAAAAATACACGCTGCTGCTGTCCGCCGGACAATTGACCAATACGTTTGTTCGCCAGATCCTCGATCCGCATGACTTGCAGAGCATCCGTGCACTGTTGCTGACATTTGCGAGACATACGACGGAACATGTTTTTGTTATTATACAAGCCTGACATGACCACTTCACGAACGGTCGCAGGGAACAACGGGTTAAATGCATTCTTTTGCGGCACATACCCGATTCGGTCCCAGTCCTTGAACCTGCGGATCGACTGTCCGAATAGTTTGATATCTCCCTGCGCAGGAGGAAGAAGTCCTACCAGCATGCGCAGCAATGTCGTTTTACCCGCCCCATTGGAACCGATAATCCCGACAAAGTCCCGCTCCTGGGCCATAAAATCGAGATTCTCAATCACTCGCTGGTCCCCGTAGGAAAATGATAGTTTCTCGATCTCTATAATTGGATCATGACATAGTGGCATGATTTGCTGCATGGCAAAGCCGCCCTTCATTATATATAAGAATCCCATAGCGTCCTAAGAGCCTTCACCGTGAACGGTAAAGACTCTTCGATCTAAATTCTTCATTATATCTTATTTTAATGCGATCAGCAGATTTTGCAAATTTTTCTCCATGAGGGTGAAATAATCATCCCCGTTTGTTGCCTGCTCCTTGGTCAATCCCTCAACCGGATTAAGGACCATGGTCTCCACTCCTGCTTCACTTGCCAGTGTTTTCGCCAATTTGTCAGATACCAGCTCTTCGAAGAAAATGTATTTAATGCCTTCATCTTTAACCAGTTTCGCAAGCTTCACAATATCCTGTCCTGTCGGTTCAGCATCCGGGGAAAGTCCCATAATGGCATGCTGGGTTAATCCATAATCACGTGCAAGGTAGCCAAACGCTTGGTGCGAGACAACAATCTCGTTGTTTGGTACATTAGCCAATTCATCTGTAAAACGCTGATCCAGCGTCTCAAGCTTGGTACGAAGCTCTTCATAACGTTGTTCGTAACCTGCTTTGTGATCAGGATCTGCCTCGACCAGACTATTTTTGATGTTTTCAGCCATGATCATGGCTGATTTCGGACTAACCCACGTATGTGGATCAATATGATGATCAGCGACCTCTTCACTGGTAGCCTCATCTGTATGTTCATCTGCATGCTCGTCTTCGTGCTCTTCGCCGTGACCGTGCCCATCATCACCCTCAGCTGTTAACAGCTTAACACCTTCACTAACGGCAACAGACTTCACCTGTGTATCGCTATTCAGCGACTTCAGGAAATTCGGCACCCATCCTTCCAGTCCAGCTCCATTATAGAGAAACAGCTGTGCCTTGGACGTATTAACGATATCCTGACTCTTCGGAGTCCAGTCATGTGGCTCTACTCCCGTTGGCAGCAGGTTAATGACATTGGCATCCTCACCACCGATTGCAGTTGTAAAAGCATATACAGGATAAAATGTGGTCACAACGTTTACCTTGCCTTCCACAATCTTCGCACTATTGGAACTATCCTGCCCACACGCTGACAATACCAGCAAAGTGAGAATAAGCAAACCCGTCCACAGTAACTTCATGTTGCCTCTTTTGCTCGTCTTCCCTGTCCGGTTATCCTGAACTTGATGTTGCACTTTATAAAATGTCATTATGATTCACTCCGCATCTCTTAATCGTAAACATTACTGAAAGAATTATAGGTAACCTGAACCTACTTGTCAAGCTATCCCGTCCTATTCATTCTTTCCTGAAGTACGGAGTTCATAACAGTATATGCTTGTTCTCTTCCCGTCAGATACGAATTATATCAACAAAAAAAGGGACCCGAATTACATCGGGCCACCTTGAGTCATAGTTACGACAGTATTTGAAGCAATTTCATAACTTAATTCTTATTTTACTTGTGCACCATTAGGCATGTTGTCTGGTACTGTAGCCAGTGTAAGCTGGTCGCCATGCGATGCTGCAAGGATCATACCCTGAGACAGTTCACCACGAAGTTTCACCGGTTTGAGGTTGGTCACACAGATGACTTTGCGTCCAACCATCTCTTCTGGCGAATAGAACTTCGCGATTCCCGATACGACCTGACGCTGCTCATAACCCAGATCGAGCTGCAATTTCAGCAACTTATCCGCTTTTTTGACCGGTTCGCAGGCAATGACTTGCGCGACACGCAGTTCAACTTTGGCAAAATCGTCAATCCCGATCTCTTCGGTACCTTCTGGGGCTGTTACCGGTTCAACAGATGCTGAAGCTCCAGCATCTGCTTGACTTGTTTCAGGTTGTGCTGCTTTTTGGCCACCAGTCATTGCTTCGGAGATATAAGCAATTTCCTGTTCGGAATCCAAACGCGGGAAGATTGGATCACCTTTTTGCAATGCGTTTCCAGTTGGAACCAGACCCCATTGCTTGGCTGTATCCCAAGCCGTAAGTTCACCCTCCTGAATGCCGAGCTGTGCCCAGATTTTATGAGGAGCACGTGTCAGGAACGGTTGCAACAGAATCGAAGAAATTCGCAAGCTTTCGATCAGGTGAGCCATAACGGATGCCAATTCATCGCGTTTTGCTTCATCACGAGCCAGCGCCCATGGCTGCGTCTCATCAATATATTTGTTGGTGCGGCTGACAAACTGGCTGATCGCTGTCAGTGCTACGGAAAACTGCAGGTTTTCCATCGCCTGTTCCACTTTTTCCACTGTAGCATGGCCTGCTTCTTCCAGCGAAGCATCAAATTCCGTTACATTTGAAGCAAACGCAGGGGCTTTGCCTTCAAAATATTTGTCTACCATGGCAACGGTACGGTTCAACAGGTTACCCAGATCGTTCGCGAGGTCGGAGTTGACACGCTCTACGAAGCTCTCTGGTGTAAATGTACCATCGGAACCAAACGGTACTTCGCGCAGCAGGTAATAACGCAGTGCATCGAGACCGTAACGGTCAATCAGGGTAACCGGATCAACGACATTACCTTTTGATTTGGACATCTTGCCATCTTTCATCAACAACCAGCCATGTGCAAACACTTTCTTCGGCAAAGGCAAGTCCAGCGCCATCAACATAATTGGCCAGTAGATCGTATGGAAACGAACAATTTCTTTACCTACCAAATGTACATCCGCAGGCCAGAACTTGTTATACAGGGATGCATCGGATGAACCGTAGCCCAGTGCTGTAATATAGTTGGACAACGCATCAATCCACACGTAAACCACGTGTTTTGGATCGCCTTTAACTTTGACGCCCCATTCAAATGTAGTCCGCGATACGGCCAAATCTTCAAGACCTGGCTTGATGAAGTTGTTGATCATCTCGTTCTTACGGGATTCCGGCTGAATAAAGCCCGGGTTCTCTTCATAATATTTCAACAAACGATCTGCATATTTGCTCATACGGAAGAAGTAAGATTCTTCTTTGACCAATTCAACCGGGTGTCCGCTATCCGGGCTCTTGGCCGAGATAATCTCACCCTTCTCATTCTTCTCTACATCCACCAGTTGAGTCTCCGTGTAATACGTCTCATCCGGAATGCTGTACCAGCCTTCGTACTCACCTTTGTAGATATCTCCCTGTTTCAGCAAACGGTCAAAGATATCCTGAACAATGGTTTTGTGACGTTCTTCGGTTGTACGGATAAAGTCGTCATTGGAAATGTCCAACTTGTTCCACAGTTCCTTGATCCCCACAACGATATCGTCGATAAAAGCTTGCGGTGTCTGTCCTTTCTCTTGTGCCTTGCGCTCAATCTTCTGGCCATGTTCGTCGGTTCCTGTCAGATAATGAGCATCATAACCGCGTAGACGCTTGTAACGAACCATCGCATCTCCCGCCACAGTTGTATACGCATGCCCAATATGCAATTTGTCACTCGGATAATAAATCGGGGTTGTCAGATAAAATGTTTTTTGGTCAGCCATGAATGACTTCTCCTCCTTCAAATGTTCCTGCTTCATGTGATCCCTTCGTCCAAAACAACTAAAAAAGAACAAAAAAAACTCCCGCCCCTATGGGACGAGAGTTGCTCTCACGTGTTACCACCCAAATTCCCCATGTTTTTCGCAAAACACAGGCTCTGTCGGTCCTTCGACCGCCCATTAACGCTGGATCACGCCTCAGCCTTACGACAGCAGCTCTGAAATCACTGTCTGCACGCTCGAAAGAGGTTCCTCCGGGACCATGTTCCATCCTCCTCCCAGACCGGTTCTCAGCTCATCCGGCTCTCTGCACTGGGGGTGTGTCTGTACTTATCCCTTCACTGGAAATCATATAGAAGTTGTTCAAAAAGTTAAAACTAGACTTTTTGAACTCGCATATATAGGAAAAATATACTGAAATGCGGACCCCTTTGTCAAGTGGACAGCATACTCAAGTTCAATCCTGGCCTGCTTCCAGGCCACCCGAATACTTCAAGTTACATCGTTACTCTGATACCATCATGGATTTCTCCACCTTTGGTGGCACCAGATCTACACCGCCTGGATGAAACGGGTGACATTTGGCAATACGTTTCGCTGATAACAACGAACCTTTGAGCGCACCGTGCACTTCAATCGCCTCCATGGCATAAGCCGAACAGCTCGGATAGAACCGACATGTTGGCGGTGTTAATGGAGAGATATAGTTGCGGTACACCCGAATGGGTGCCTGAGCAATTCTGCGCGATAACTTCATGGTCAGTGCTTCCCATGAGCGTGTTGATGTCCCGATGCCGCTTTGGCCGGAGCATGCTCAGCACAGTCCTTACAATATCCAAATACCTCGAACTTGTGGTCTACAACCTGAAATTGCTCAGGCGCATCCGCAAGCTGCATCGGGCAAAAAATAATAGGATATGTCTTCTGACACTTCAGACAGATCATATGATGGTGATGATGATCTTCACTACAGTGCGCTTTGAATTTAACGCCATCTTCGAAGATGACCTGTTCCAGTACACCCAGTTCCTGCATCACCCGCAAATTACGATATACTGTGTCAAAACTCAGTCCGCTGTAAGTCTTACCCATATATTCATAGACGTCCTTGGGTGTAAGATACCCCGGAGACTCGGCAAATAACCGGGCCAGTGTTTTCCGCTGATCGGTAATGCGAAGCCCCTGTGAGGACATGGTCGAAATAATCTGTTCTGTCGACAGCATGATCTAAAGCACCTCCTGTCATACGAGCATTTTGCATCATTCATAGAGCGACAGTTTATTCGGCAAAAGCGAAAACTTTTGCTTTCTTGTATACCTCTAATAATGCATCATATTACGATTAGAGTCAACGAAGACACCGGGTTAGGTCATTCCAACATCATATAAAAAAGGACTCCATGCACATGCATTGCCATTAGTCTAGCTTGAGCTAATGACATTACATTTTGATGGAGTCCCTTCCTGACGGTTCAGATGATCAATCGTTCGGGCGACTTTTGGGGTGAACGGGTATATATGATATAAGCTTTCACTCCAAACCGTCCGTGCACGTTCAAGTTATTACTTTTCAGCCGGAAGCGGCGTGAACAGCAGGTTAACAGGCAAGTTACTTCCTGGTGCCGCCGAGAAGAGAATGGTTACACTCTCGCCGTACGAACCTGTGCGATACATAACACTTTGCTCATTAGGTGCAGTGACAGATTTACCTGTGGAAATCTGAACGACCTGTCCATTCACAAGTGCCACACCTGAGTATCTGCCACCACGAGGGTTGAATGAAATCAACGTGCGCGGAGCAACATTATTCAATGTAATTTTGTACAATACACCGAAGTTACCTGCGTTGGACGCTTCCGTGTAAGCCATAGGGTCCGTTCCCACAAGGTTTGGATCACTTGCATTGTCTCCAAGTGGAAGACGTGCAGGTTTCGACCCTACTTCTTGATCATACGTAATGATCCGTGTTGCATTGGGATAGGTACCACGGTTGTGAACTCCATCACGATCCAGAACCGGCAGGCTCGATAACACTTCCATCGGGTCCTTGTTTTCTTCAATCATGATAATGTTGTAGTCCAGTTCATAGTCACTGAATACATCCGAATACAAGGAAATGACTTGTCCCTGTTTCATCGGAAGAACGCTCAGATCATTAAGAATCAGCTTGCTTTCTCCTGGCTGGATGTACACTTTCTTTTGTCCGGTACCATTCTGCATCGACTGGAACCAACGGTCAATCGACAGCTTTCCAGCTACCGTTGCAAAAGGAGACGGTCCTGCAAAACCCATGTTTTGTTGGTCAATGGACGCCGTGTATGCATTGTTGTTTGTCGCTACAACATACATTTTCACGTTTTTGCCCGTGTTGTTCACATGGTGAATCATGAAGCGTGTCTGTCCGAAGGAAGATTCCTTGTACACAATACCTTCCGTATTCACGGTTTCCGGGCTGTTACTGCGGATCAGCAGACTTGGTTCATCATAATAAGTGAAAGGTACTTTCTCCAATGCCGGTACTCCACCACCGTCAAAAGTGAACTTCTCACCGACTGGTGTGAACAATTGATTGAAGTCAGTCACACTATAAAGTGTTTCTCCCGTAATATTGATCATCTTGGTATAGCTATTGTTAGCACCATGTTTATCGGTAACTGTAATCGTTACGGTCTTCGGTCCTGGAACAAAGAATGCAAGTGCATTGTTATCCCATTCTGTTTTTACAATTGCGTTCTCATCATCTGTACTTTGATCAATATAAGTGATTTTCTCACCCATTTTGTATTCTTCTTTATCTGTCGTAAACATCGCAACAGGAGGCAGGTTTGGCCTTTCAACCTTAATCGTAACCGAATACGGATCACTCCATTGGCCACTTGAATCCTGGACCGCATAGGTTACTGTGTATACACCTGGTTGGTCGAATGAATCCTGACGGCCTGTCCAACGCTCATCTACAATGCTGAGTCCCTTGGGAGAGCTGGATCTGGTTGTGTAGGTTACCTGGTCTCCGGCAAAAACCTCTTTTTGTACCGTGAAGCTTGCCACCGGTTTGGTACTCAGATTCAATACAACCGTTTTGGCAGATTGATTTACTTTATACGTAATGTCCAGAGCCTGTGTAATTGAAGTCAACGGCACCATGAACGTATTTTTTTGTTGATAAGCCGCGCCCTTCATCGTTCTGGACACACCATTAACGGTATAGATCTTGCTGTTTGTTTTGAAACGCAACTCATCTTCGCCACTAATAATGATCGTTTCTTTGGTTGTGTTATCATATTTGACATCATAGCCAACCCGATCAACGAGAGCACGGATCGCTACATAGGATACTCCATTTTTAACAGCCATCGGCTGTCCAGCAAGATACGTTTTGCCATCTTGCATCATTTTATTACTGTTCATATAAAGAGTGAGGTCTCCACCCCCGCCTCCAGCAACAGATGAACTGCCTGTAGATGGTTGCTCCACTTCTACTGGTGCAGGTGCTGGTGTTTCCTCAGCTGTACCTTCTTCGTCTGTAGGTTCAATTACCGGCTCAACAGGAGTCGCGTCTGTTCCTGTAGGAACATCTGTCTCAGGGTTCACTTCTTCAGTTGTTTCATTATTTGATGTTGGAGTGTTTGTTCCGGATTTCACTTCGGATTCCGCGATGGTTTGTTCTTTCTTCACAACCTCCACGGATTTAACTTTGGCTGTATTCACTGATGTAGTATCGCTCTGATCTGCTGATTGTGCATTGGCAGGAATCACTGCAAACGCCTGAAACACAGCAAAAGCGGTAAGTATGGACAATTTCTTCTTCAAATTCATTCTTTGTCTTTGGCTCCTTCTGCTCCCATTTTATAAATATCCCCCTCAAAAAGTCATATTATTAGACGCTTGGAACCGGGAAAAGTTGCTAAAAAGTTAAGAGGAGAATTGTAAACTTTTAATAGAAGGAAAATACTATGAAAATAGTTATCTATCAATTATCTTTTTAGCATTCATATCCCAAAATTAACCAATAGAAAATTCCAACAAAAAAATCTCTCCAGGAGATGGTCAATCAGCACCATATCGCAGAGAGATGTAAGGATTGAATAGGCCTAGCGCAAACGGACAGGCAGACTTCCTGTTGGCTGCAGTCCACCGGTTAACACATGGGACAGTACCCGAACAACTGCAGGTGTATTCTCATACGTACACACATAACTTCCCGGCCTCGAAATCTCCAGCAGATCATATGGATTGCGCAGAGCAATTACAATCAGCGAATGATTCTTACTAAGCTTTTCAACCAAATACTGTTGCCCTTTCGGAAGATGACCTGCCGATGTGTACGTACATACGATAACTTGTTCACTCTCCGACACATCAGCCAATATCCGATCTGCTTCATCATAAGTGGGCTGAGTAGTAATTTTGTGCTCACGAACTGTGCCTCGCAGCTGCGATAACGCCATACCCAACGATTCTGTATGGGACCATGGTTCATCCACTTCTGTCCGCTGCACAACCTCAGGCCAGATGACATACACGTCCTTCTCTGGGTCCAACGGCAGCAGCCCATCATTATGAACGATGGTAATACTGCTTGATGCAATCTTGAACAATGTCGATTCGTTTAATTCACTGGGATCACTGGGTTCAGTGGATTCAATGGATTCATTGTTTTTAACAGGTTCAACATCTGCTCCTTCGAACGTTTCACTCGCTTTCGGCGAAACAAGATGATCATTCTGCTGGCCGCAGCGCTTTTTTTTCCATGTCATAATGCGTTCCACCGCCTGATGAATAACCTCTTCCGAAATGCGCCCCGTTCGAACTGCTTTCACAATGGCTTCCAGCGCAGCAACCTGATCTTGCAAGGTATGACTCACCAGAATCAGATCTGCTCCTGCCTCCACAGCACGAACGGCAGCTTCAGCTACCCCATATGGCTTGGATATTGCATGCATTTCAAGACAGTCTGTAATAATAATGCCTTCAAAACCCATTTCCTCACGTAGCAGACCCGTTAACACCTTATGTGACAACGTTGCCGGAATGGGCTCGGGCTCAATCGAAGGGAACATCACATGAGCTGTCATAATAGCATCAACTCCGGCCTCAATCGCCTTACGGAACGGTAACAACTCCATCTGTTCCAGCCTGTTTCGATCATGAGGTACTGTAACCATACCAAGATGAGAATCTACGGCGGTATCTCCGTGTCCAGGAAAATGTTTGGCAGTAGCAGCTATGCCCTGTGATTGATATCCGGTGATGGCTGCTACGCCATGAGTGGCCACACTTTCAGCATGTTCACCATACGAACGCACACCGATAACCGGGTTAAGCGGGTTGTTATTCACGTCGACCACTGGCGCAAGGTTCATATCAATACCGATGCTTTTTAACTCACGACCCAGAATTTGGGCACACTCCAGGGTATATTCCGGATTGCCTGTCGCACCAAGTGCCATATTACCCGGCACTTGGGTCATTCCCTCTTTGTCAATCCGTGCAACCATGCCACCTTCCTGGTCTACCGAAATCATGAGTGGTAGGGCCCCCGCTTCAGCAGCCATATCTTGCAGTTCGGCGGACAGCCGTGTCAATTGATCTACACTTTCGACATTGCGCCGGAAATAAATGACACCCCCGACGTGATATTCACGGATTAAGCGAGTAATCTGTTCATCTGCTTGCTGACCGTGAAATCCACACATCAACAATTGGCCTACCTTTTGCTCCAATGTCAGATCATTTAAGAGTTTCATTTGACCTCTCCTCCCGTTCCCCTTGCCACTACGAACCCAATCGTTTGCTCTGCCTGTACTCCGAGGGTTTCATATGGAAGTGTTTATGAAACACCTTGGAGAAGTAACGGCGCTCCTTGAACCCTGTCGCTTCCCCAATCGCTGTAATGCTCCATTCGGTTGTACTCAACAATAAAGCGGCACTTTCCATCCGTTTCTGCGTCATATATTCCACAAAAGTAACACCCATTTGGGTTTTAAATAGCTGGCAGAAGTATCCCGGGCTGATTCCAAGCCAATCGGAGACTTCATCTATTCCCAAGTCCTGTTGCAGCCGTGCATCCATATACTCACATGCAGACAAGATCAGTTCCGATACAGAAGGACGTGGCTGCGTTTGTTTGCCCTGATAGGCATGGGTAACAACCTCTGCAAGTTCAAGGAGTTCCCTCATGGATACGGCCCCTTGCAGTGCATTCCAAAAATTCACTTCGTGCTCTTCAGCGAGGGCCTGCACTTCCCGCAGTTCACGAAGCATGTGCACAAGCATAAACCGAAGATTGGTTTCATCTATCTTGCTGAAGGATTGTCCTGAATTCCCCATTTGCTGTTTAAGCCGGTCCAATACATCACGTAACCCCTGCTTGTTCCCTTGACGAATCCACCGAGTAACAAGCTCCAGATCTTCTCTTGTAATCCATGAGTTAGCCCCTTTGGAAGCCGTATGATCATACGATAAGGTGGTTTTGGGACAACTCGCCTTCAGCACCTTGTCTTCACTCTCCGAATGGGACATCAGTATTTTTTGACAATGCCGGTATCGCTCCAGAATTTGACTTTCCAGGTTCACGGGCACAGCATCCTGAACAACCCTAACCTTCACACTTGAATCCAAGGACAATATCCCATTTAATTCGAGACACAGTTGATGGGCCAGTTCCTCTGAGCGACGTTTCCACTCCCCCGATGCCTCCAGCAGGATGCACCACTCACCTTTGCGGGTCGAAAGAATCTGACAGTCATCTATAATTCTCTCTGCCACTTCCCTAAGTCTGGAACTTACGATCTCATGCCATCGTTGATGCTGAAGCTCGGACCAGCCGATAGAATGGCGAAAATAACCGACTGCATCCACCAGCAGCAACGTATAAGGTGCAGTAGTTGTTATGAATTCAGGAACAGAGGCAGGATAGGCAATCTTCAAAGGTGCTTCTCCTCGCAACAGGTCAATCAACTGTTTATGTCTGATCCAGCTTTCCATCTCTTGGCTGCGATAACGTTCCGATTCGTTTGCCAGACGTTTCTTCTGGATCTGCCCGGCAAGTTCACGCAGTTTATGTTCAAGATTCGAATAATCAATTGGCTTACATATGTATTCATGTACGTTATACTTGATAGCGGTTCGAGCATATTCAAACTGCTGATAGCCGGTCAGTAAAATAATCTCACACGTTTCACCCTGCTCTCGCAGCAAACGAATAAGTTCCAATCCATCCATAGACGGCATCCGAATATCACACAAGAGAATGTCTGGATGACTTTCTGTTACTTTCCCCAGCGCTTCTAAACCACTTCTCGCTGTACCTGTGATTTCAATCCCCATCTCTTCCCAGGGTAAAATGAAGTTCAGATTCTCCAGAATCGGCAGCTCATCGTCAACCAGCATTGCAGTCAGATTCATCCGGCTTCCTCCTGCTCATATAATGGAATGATGCATCGAATAACTGTGCCATACCCCGGTGCTGAACATATAAATATGCCATACCCGGCCCCGTATTGAATACGAATTCGATCTGCTACACTTCGTAATCCCAATCCCCTGCGTTCCGTTATGGACGATAATGATTCCGCCCCTTCCGCGAGCATATCTTCCGGCGGATCTTCTGCCATATACTCAAATCGTGCGAGCATTTCCTGGGGAATACCGATCCCATTATCCTCAACATATAACACCAGATGATCCCGTTCTGTATATGCGCTTATCCGCAGTACACCTGCATAGGTGATCCCCTCAAACCCATGTTGAATACTATTTTCCACCAGAGGCTGGAGGGTAAGCTTAAGCAGAATTGAGCTGTATAAATGGGGTGGAATGTCAATCTCATAGGTGAACAAATCACTGAACCTGTACTGTTGAATCTCCAGATAACTCTGCAAATGCCTGATTTCCTCACCCAGCGGAATCTCCTCCTGATCCTGAATGCTGATACGAAGCATATTGCCAAGTCGGGTCACCATCTCGCTTACTTTGCGGCCCTCCCCTCGCAGCGCTAATCCATTAATGGATTCCAATGTGTTAAACAGGAAATGAGGTTTGATCTGGGCCTGTAGTACACGCAGTTCCGCTTGGGCCTTCTGCTCTTGCTCTGCCCGAACACGACGGAATAATCCCCCGATCCGATCCAATAGTTCATTGAATCCTTGCGCAAGCAGCTGCATCTCATCGAATCCTTTTCCTTCCACCCTCGCATTAAAATCACCATCATCCACACGACGCATAAACCTGACAAGTACAGCAATGTTACCCGTAATGCGATTCATGAAAAAAAGATTAAAGATCATCGCTGCGAGCAGGCATGACAGAATAATGATGACAGACCAACCTGCAAAGGCATTGGTTTCCGCAGATAAGGCTTCCCATGAAGTCACACTGACGAGACTCCAGTTATAGTTCTTCAGATGATATTGCGAAATGATGCTCTCTTTACCGTCAAAGACCGTTCTGACACTGCTAAAACCGGGACCGTACCTGCCGGATTCAGCACCAAGGTTTTGCATGTTCTCACCGTTATATATACCTGCAGGATCATAGACGATCAGCCCTTCTTCATTAATTAACAGGAATGATGTATCCTGTGCCGAATCGCTGATTTGCAGGTGACGGAAGATCCGGTCGATCTCTCCTTTTTTGATCTGCACAACAAGCACGCCAATATTTTGAAAATAACTGAGTTCTTTGACCAGTCTGATCTGGGTGAAGACAGGCTCTACCCCGGTTAATTCGGGATATTCCAGAGGTGCTAGCCATTTGGGCACGCCATTGAGTTGCTGAATTTCGTTAAATAAGGGATGCACTTTGAATTGCTGAAAAGGAAGGGCTTGAAAATTTTCTTTGGTGAAAATGGAGACAATCTGGTTGTTCTCGGACGAACGCAAATCATATAAAAAGGCATAACTGATGAATGGATAGTTATATAGAAGGGAACGGAAATTGCGCTGGCTGGCATTCAGGGATAACTGATTACCGGTTCCCAGATCCTGCTTGGTCGGATCTTTGGCGTTCAATGCCATTTGGAAAACCGATGTGGCTATCCCGTTGTCGGTAACACTATTAATCTGCTGAAATACATTCTCGATATTGTAACTAATGGCCTGAAGTGCATATTCGGCCTGTTGATTGTATTTTTTCTCAATCGTATGTGATGTGACCAGAAACATGCCAATGCCTAGCGCACACATCGGTACAATAATCAGCAGCAAAAATGCCAAGGCCAGCTTCATTCGCAAGTTCATATCCCGTTCTCCCTATCAACTGGTTCATGGTATTAACCTTTGACACCACCTGCAGTTACTCCTTCTATAATTTTCTCCTGGAGTATAGCGTAGATCACAAGTACAGGTACAACGCTGTATACAATACCTGCTGACATCTGGGCATAGTTCATCTGATATTGATCCCGAAACTGGACCATGCCCACAGGCAGCGTACGCAATTTATCGGTGGATAAGAAATAGTTAGCGAGTAAAAATTCGTTCCAGTTGCCGAGGAAATTAACGATAAAAACGGTAACAATAGCCGGAACCGTAAGAGGTATCACTATTTTAGCAAAGATACCCGGGGCCCTCAAGCCGTCCATGACCGCCGCTTCCTCAATTTCTCCAGGCAGAGAACGCATAAAAGCCGCCAGGATAATAATGGTAAAAGGGATTGCATTGGCCACATAGGGCACGATCAATGCCAGATGGGTATCCAATATGCCCATTTTGCGTACAAGCAGATAAATCGGCAGCATAAGTGCATTGTTGGGAATAAGCATACCGGCCAGAATCAGGCTGTACAGAAACAGGCTCCATCTCCGGTGTCTCATCCGGGTTACGGCAAAAGCAAACATGGCACCGAGCACAATCGTACACGCCGATGATAAAACCGAAATGTACAGGCTGTTCCAGAAATACGTGCCAATCTTGGCATTCACCCAAGCCTCCACGTAATTGTTAAACTCCCATGTTGTAGGCAGACCGAATGGATTCAGGGCGATTTCATTGTTATCCTGCTTAAATGAAGAAAAAATTACAAATAAAAAGGGAAACAAAATCGCGATCAAGTACAACATTAACAACACATGAGGTATACTGCTTTTTAAGCTTTTTGCCATCAATATTCCACCTTCTCGCTCCGCCTCGCCACCAGCAGTTGATACACCGCAGTGAGCACAAGCGTCAGAGCAAAGATCAGCACTGCAATGGTATTGCCATAGCCATATTTGAAGTTGGTAATCGCGTATTTGATCATGTATGTGGCCAGAACCTCGGTGGACCCGGCGGGCCCACCTTTGGTCATGACAATCACGATGTCGGCTGCTTTCATGGCACCTGCGATGGACAACATGATCACTACTGAAATGATCGGCCGGATCAGCGGCAACGTAATTCGCATTGCACGTTGTACTGCTGTTGCCCCATCAATTGCAGCTGCTTCATCCAGATCACGAGGAATCGCCAGTATGGCCGCCAACACCATGACAATGTAAAATCCCGTCCACTGCCAGGCATTGGTCACCAAGATGGACAACATGGCAAATCGGTTATCGGATAACCAGTAGATGGGATCGATGCCCAGCACATGAAGCATTTTGTTTAATAGCCCGATATTCGGTTCATAGATGAATCCCCATAAAATACCGATAACGGCTGTCGACATGATGGATGGTAAAAAAACAGCTGTTTTATACAGACCCTTCAGCCTTTTCACATTGGCAATAAGAAGTGAAAACAGGACGATCAGGGGTACCTGAATCAGTACCGAGAATCCGATGAAAAAGCCGTTATTCCGTGTGGAAATCCAAAAGCGTTCATCGGTCAGTGCCTTCACATAGTTGGATAAACCCACAAAACGTGGCTCAGCCGATACCCCATTCCAACTCGTCAGACTGTAATACAGGGAGCTGCCAATAGGATATAAGAAGAACATCACAAACAGAATTAGGGCTGGCATTACAAATAACGTATAGATTAACGGGCTGCGGAGTGAAGTATTCATGGTCAGCCTCCTTCAGTCACTTCAACGAACGCAGTTTCAACTTGGATTGATTTATTCCACGGAAGCGTTTGCTTCCTCCTGCACCTTTTGCAACTCTTCTGCCATTTTCTCTGGCGTGGTCTGCCCACCAATCAACTTCTGAATCTGCAGATTGCCGATCTCAGTCGTCACATCGGCCTGAACGAGTGCATCAAATGCCGGGAACGACGTCTTGGACGCATTAAGCACGGCCACAATTTCTTTCATCAGATCATCGGTAATACTGTCGGTCAGCACTTTCTCATCCAGCTTCATGGCAGGCAACACACCATCTTCCACAAGGCCACGGACCTGCATATCTTCATTGTAGAAATTTTTGATAAAAGCTTTCACTGCTTCCAGCTTCTGCGGGTCATCCGCCACTGCTGCCGAGAATCCGTATCCATTGTTCACATCCCGCATCAAAGACGTCTGATCCCCTGCTCCGTTCTCTACCGGAGGCATATTGAAGAATCCAACCTTGCCAATGAGCGATTCACCGCTCTGACCTTCCTTGAATACAGATGATTTCCATGTTCCGTCATACATCAACACCGCTTCGCCGCTTGTAAATTGGGTGGTATATTCGGCATACTCAAAGCCCAGTTCACCTTTTTTGAAATAACCTTTATCCACCCATTCCTTATGTTTGGCAAATCCTTGGACCACACCCGGGTCGGTCCACTTCGCTTCACCTGTTGCAAACTTTGCGGTAATCTCCGGCCCGGCATATCGGGACCACAGATGGTTGGTTAACATAAGCGGCACCCAGCCCGCCTTGGATGCAGAAGCCAGCGGCACTTTGCCATCGGCCTTGATCTCGGCCAGTATATTGTCCAGTTCAGCCATGGTGGTTGGAGCTTTCCATCCTTTTTGTTCAAAGTACTCTTTATTATAGAAAAAACCTTCGCCCGAACCGCCAATCGGCAGTCCATATACTTTGCCTTCATACGTAAACGGTTCAAGCGATGTAAACTGGTCTTGAATGCCCAGCTCTTGCAAGATCGGAGTCAGATCAAGCAACATACCTTCCTTGGCATAAACTTTGGAATCCGGGCTACCGAACAGTTCAAATATATCCGGCGGGTTGCCTGCCGCCATCTCTCCGCGAAGCTTTTCCTTACGATTCACATCAGATTCGACGCCATCCAGCGTAAAGGTCAGATTGGGTATCTCACCCTCCACTTTGTCCACAACATCCTGCAGAATGGCCAGTCTTTTCTGTTTGTCAGCTCCCACCTGCGTGTGGCGGAGAAGCATCTCAACCGGTTCCTTACTTGTTTCCTCCACAGGTGTATTACCTGCGCCTTGCTGTGGCTCGTTACTTGAGCTTGCACATCCCGCCAAAGTCCATGAAGTGATAAGCAATAATGAAAGCAGTAATGTCATTCCTTTTTTCATCTGGTTGACCCTCCTCAAGATATTGAGCATTTGGCTTTACACTCTGATTATAAAAAGCCGGAGCTTACATCGTAAGGATGACAATTCATCAATGGAGGGATAAAATCCTTCACTGGACCCATAATCTTGCATTTACAATGGATAACAGCAAAAAAAACAGCCCCTGCGAAACATGTTCGCAAAGACTGCTTGGTTGGTATATACGTTGAACTCAAGAATATTTACACTTGCTACTCCGATGACAGAACAACCTTCTGATCGCTGTTATCCCCCGATTTTTTTAATCCACTTTTACAAAGGTGAAAATCTGGGGATAAAGGCGAACGCTCCGCTTCTTCAGCTTATTTCTGTCCTCTTCGTTCTCGTGTAAATAGTTAGTTCAAATTATATACATCCTGCATATAAAGGTAGTTAATTACCGGAACAGGCCACGCCAGCCGTTTCCTGGCGACCTTGTTCGATCAGACGATACGCCCGCTCCACTTCTTCTTCACTTGGTGAAGGAACACCATCCAGTGGATATACTTTACCGAGCGCTTCCCATTTGTAGATCCCCATCTGATGGTATGGAAGAATTTCGAACTTCTCGACGCCATTTAGTGTGCCTATAAACCGTCCGAGGTTAAGCAGATCCTCTTCCTCGTTATGAATACCAGGCACATACACGTGGCGTATCCACATTTTCCGACCTTGCTCCGATAACCACTTGGCCGTTTTCAACGTTCTCTCGTTGGATTTGCCTGTCAGCTTGATATGTTTCTCGTCATCAATATGTTTGAGGTCCAACAGAACCAGGTCTGTGTGATCCAACAGATCGTGAATCCGATCCGGTTCGTTAAACCCGTTGCTATCCAGTGTCGTATGCAATCCCCAGCGGCGCTTCACTTCCTTGAAGATTTCGGCTACAAAGTGAGCCTGTAACGTTGGTTCACCGCCAGATATCGTGAGTCCGCCTCCAGAGCTGCGGTAATAGGATAGATACGGCTCAATTTCAGCCAGTACCTCCTCAAGCGTCATTTCTTTTCCACCATCCAGCGCCCATGTATCGGGGTTATGGCAATACTGACACTTCAGTAGACATCCTTGCATAAAAAGCACAAAGCGGATGCCTGGGCCGTCAACCGTCCCGAAAGTTTCGAGTGAATGAATATGTCCGTTAACCATGCTGCCTCTTCCTTTCTGTATCCGCATCCGCTGTGCGTTTTATATGATTTGGAATGCCTTGCTCTAGCGGTCTTCTACTTGCAAATTACTTACATCGAGCCATGGAACGTACGGTTGATGACATCCAACTGTTGTTCACGAGTCAGTTTAATGAAGTTAACCGCATATCCAGATACCCGTACAGTCAGTTGCGGATAGTTTTCCGGGTGATCCATCGCATCAATCAATTGTTGACGATCAAATACGTTGACGTTCAGGTGATGAGCGTTTTGACCGAAGTAACCATCCATCATCGCAGTCAGGTTGGATTTACGTGTAGTCTCCTCTTTACCCAATGCTTTTGGCACGATAGAGAAGGTATTGGAAATCCCGTCAAGACTGTGTTCATAAGGCAATTTGGCTACAGAGCCAAGGGATGCCAGTGCACCTTTTTTATCACGACCATGCATTGGGTTTGCACCTGGAGCAAACGGTTCACCTGCTTTACGACCATCCGGTGTAGTCCCTGTTTTCTTACCATATACCACGTTGGAAGTGATCGTCAGAACGGATTGCGTTGGCACTGCATTACGGTAAGCTTTGTGCTTGCGAATCATGCCCATGAAGTTCTCAACCAGTTCAACAGCAATGCTGTCTACGCTGTCTTCATTGTTACCGTAACAAGGGAAGTCTCCTTCGATTTCGAAATCAACAGCGATGCCTTGTTCGTTACGAATTGGTTTTACTTTGGCATATTTAATTGCACTCAGTGAATCTGCTGTAACCGACAGACCAGCGATACCACAAGCCATCGTGCGTACAATATCACGGTCATGTAATGCCATTTCGATACGCTCATAGCTGTATTTATCGTGCATGTAGTGAATGACGTTAAGGGTGTTCATATACAGCTTCGCGAGCCACTCCATCATTGGTTTGAAGCGTTTCATAACCTCATTGTAATCCAGCACTTCGCTAGTAATGGCAGGATACTCAGGTCCAACTTGGGCTCCGGATTTCTCGTCACGACCACCGTTGATCGCATACAGGAGAGCTTTTGCCAGGTTGGCACGAGCGCCGAAGAATTGCATTTGTTTCCCGATCTTCATCGCCGACACACAGCAAGCAATACCGTAATCGTCACCGTAGATCGGACGCATCAGATCATCATTTTCATACTGGATTGAGCTGGTTTCGATGGATACTTTGCTGCAATAATCTTTGAAAGCTTCTGGAAGTTTCGTTGACCAGAGAACAGTCAAGTTTGGTTCTGGTGCAGGACCCAAGTTGTGCAGTGTATGCAGGAAACGGAAACTGTTTTTGGTTACACGTGTTTCGCCATTCACGGACATACCACCGATGGACTCAGTCACCCATGTTGGATCTCCACTGAACAGTTCGTTGTAATCCGGTGTACGCAGGAATTTGACAATTCGCAGTTTCATTACAAAATGGTCAACCAATTCCTGAGCCTGTTCTTCGGACAAAATACCTTCTTGCAGGTCACGTTCAATGTAGATATCCAGGAAAGAAGATACACGTCCCAGTGACATCGCAGCACCGTTCTGTTCTTTGATCGCAGCGAGATAACCGAAGTACAACCATTGGAACGCTTCTTTTGCTGTTGTCGCTGGCAAGGAAATATCGAACCCGTGCATATCGCCCAATTGTTTCAATTCTTGCAATGCACGAATCTGTTCAGACAATTCTTCCCGCAGACGAATGACATCTTCATCAATAACATCAACTTCGAGTGCATTCAGTTCGCCTTTTTTGTTACGAATCAGGAAGTCTACCCCGTACAAAGCTACACGACGATAGTCACCGATGATCCGGCCACGGCCGTAAGCATCTGGCAGACCTGTAATAATTCCTGCTTTACGCGCTGCACGCATGTCGGAAGTATAAGCATCGAATACACCCTGGTTGTGTGTTTTGCGAATGTTTGTAAATATATCAATGACGCCCTGTGGCATTTCAAAGCCATATGCCTCACATGCGTCAATCATCATGCGAATTCCGCCTGTTGGTTGAATGGAACGTTTGAACGGAGCATCGGTCTGAACGCCGACAATCTGCTCTTTGGATTGATCCAGATAACCGGGTTGGTGAGAAATAATAGTACCTGGTGTGTTCACGTCAACGTCAAGGACACCGCCGTTATCCCGTTCTTTTTTGGTCAGATCAGATACGATCTCCCACAATTCTTTGGTATTCTGGGTTGCACCTGCGAGAAATGCTTCGTCACCGTAATACGGAGACAAGTTGTGTGCCAGAAAATCATTCACATCTACGGATTTGGTCCATGTTCCTTTGGTAAAGTTTCTCCAGCCTGTTTGTTGTTTGACATCTTTTTCAATCACCGACATCGTAATCCCTCCACTAATTTGGATTTCTGGACACATAACATCTTGCTTCATTCGTAGCATTGTGTGCCCAGAGCCGCGATTAATGTGAATTGTTTCACATAAACCGGAACATGTTCTCTCTACTTGGGAACCGGAACCGCGGGATGAATGTTTTTCTTACATTTTCAGTATACGACTTGGGGCTTTCATCATCTGTGATTTTTGTCACAAAGCCAGTGAACTAACTCACTCCACCTGCGCTGTGTCGCATTGACCCCTGTAAATTCACACTTAGCCACTGCGCGGGCAGAACAACTTCCGATCGCTGTTATCCCCGGATTTTTTCAATTTTATATTTCAAAGGGGAAAATCCGGGGATAAAGGCGAACGCTCCGCTTCTTCAGTTTTTTCTGCCCTCTCCGTTATTGTGTGAACATCTGGCTCAAACAGCCACATCACGAATTCCATACTACCTCTTTAGAACCCTTTTGCTCCTCTAGGTTCGGAGCAAACCAAATCTTAGAAATAAACCCTGAAAAACAGATGCTCGCTCTTCTGTTTTTCTGCCCTCTTCGTTATTGTGTGAACATCTGGCTCAAACAGTCATGTCACGGATTCCGTGTAACCTCTCTAGAACGCTTTTGCTCCTCTATGCTCGGAGCAAATCAAATCTTAGAATATACCCTGAAAAACAGACGCTTCGCTCTTTTGTTTTTCTGCCCTCTCGTTATTGTGTGAAAGACGGCAATCGGGGCTCCCCTCTCGGGGAACCCTGATCTTCTTGCCGTAAGGCACGCTTCGTTCTAGATTCTTTATTCAAACTTTCCGTAGAAAGCGTTGCGGTATACATCAGCCAGTTCAGTTACCAGCGGTAACTTCGGATTAGCGGTTGTACATTGGTCTTCGAAGGCACGGTCTGCCAGATAATCTACATGTGCTTCGAAGTCTTTGGCATCAAATCCGATTTCCTGGAACGATTCTTCAATGCCCAAGATTTTGTTCAGGTTACGGATGGCATTGATGAGACTGGTAACACCTTCTTCTGTCGTGCGAGCAGGCAATCCCAAGATGCGGGCGATTTCGGCATACCGCTCATCTGCTACAAAGTGTGAATATTTCGGGAACGATGCAAATTTGGTCGGTTTTTTCGCGTTGTAACGAATGACGTGTGGCATCAGGATTGCATTTGTGCGTCCGTGTGCGGTGTGATACTGACCGCCCCATTTGTGCGCCAAGCTGTGGTTGATGCCCAGGAATGCGTTGGCAAACGCCATACCTGCAATCGTGGAAGCATTATGCATTTTCTCACGTGCCAGTTTATCTCCTTGCAGTGCCGATTGCTCCAGGTATTGGAATACCAGTTGGATTGCTTTGATCGCAAGTCCATCCGTGTAATCATTTGCCATAACAGATACATAAGCTTCAATCGCATGCGTCAGTACGTCCATGCCTGTATCTGCAACGGCTGTTCTCGGCAGGGAGTATACGAACTCCGGATCGACAATCGCTACGTCTGGTGTCAGCTCATAGTCGGCCAATGGATATTTGGTGTTACCTTGATTTTTATCTGTGATAACCGCGAACGATGTCACTTCAGAACCTGTACCGGATGTTGTTGGGATCGCTACAAATTTCGCTTTTACGCCGAGACGTGGATATTTGTAGATCCGTTTGCGGATATCCATGAATTTTTGTTTCAGATCGTTGAAGTCCGTGTCCGGATATTCATAGAACAACCACATGGCTTTGGCAGCATCCATCGGTGATCCACCGCCGAGTGCGATAATGCAGTCTGGTTGGAAGCGGCGCATCATTTCGGTTCCACGATCTACCGTTGTTGTGGATGGATCTGGCTCAACATCGGAGAACACTTCGATCGCTACTGGCATTTGGCGTTGACGCAGATAGTGTTCTACCTTTTCAACATATCCAAGCTTCACCATCATGGCATCCGTAATAATCGCCACACGTGTGATGTCAGGCATTTTGGCAAGATACTGCGTTGCCCCTTTTTCGAAGTAGACTTTGTTCGGCACTTTGAACCATTGCATATTCACGGTACGGCGAGCCACCCTTTTCACATTGATTAAGTTCACAGCGGTTACGTTGGAAGAAGTCGAGTTACGTCCGTATGATCCGCATCCCAGTGTCAATGACGGCATGTTTGTGTTGTAGATATCCCCGATGGCACCATGTGTGGATGGTGAGTTCACAATAATCCGTCCAGTTTGCAGACGATCTGCGAATTTGCCGATCACTTCTTCATTTGTGGAGTGGATAACCGAGGAGTGACCCATGCCGCCAAAAGCAACCACTTCTGCTGCACGTTCAATGCCCTCTGCTGCCGTTTTAACTTTGTAACAAGCCAGTACCGGGCTTAATTTCTCAGCCGACAATGGGAATTTGGTACCTACCCCTTCAATCTCGGCCACGAGAATTTTGGTGCCTGCTGGAACTTCAATACCGCACAACTTCGCAATGCTTACCGCAGATTGACCAACAATCGCCGGGTTCACCGCACATTTCTCGGTATTAATCGCACCTGCTGTCAATTTTGCTGCTTCATCTTTGTTAACAAAGTAACAGCCATTTGCAATCATTTTTTTCTTCACTTGATCAAAGATCGGTTCTTCAATGATGACCGCTTGCTCGGAAGCACAGATCATGCCGTTATCGAAAGACTTGGACAGGATCAAATCCGTTACTGCCTGATTGATATCCGCGCTTTTCTCGATAAAGCAAGGTACGTTACCCGGTCCTACGCCCAGTGCAGGTTTACCACAGCTGTACGCTGCACGTACCATGCCTGATCCGCCTGTTGCCAGAATGAGAGCCACATCATTGTGATTCATCAGTTCGTTTGTACGATCCATGGAAGGATCATCAATCCACTGAATGCAATCTGCTGGTGCACCATGTTTCACAGCCGCTTCCAGCAGGATTTTGGCAGCTTCCCGGCTACAATTCTGTGCAGATGGGTGAAAACCAAAGATGATCGGGTTACGCGTCTTGATGGAAATCAATGCTTTAAACATCGTCGTTGATGTTGGGTTGGTAACTGGTGTAATACCCATGATGATGCCGACCGGCTCCGCAATTTTTTGGAAGCTTTCATACTCGTTATCTTCAATCACACCTACGGTTTTATCGTACTTGATACTGTGGTACACATATTCTGTTGCAAATATATTTTTGGTGATTTTATCCTCATATACTCCGCGGCCTGTTTCTTCTACGGCCATCTTGGCGAGCATCATGTGTTTATCCAGACCCGCAAGCGCCATTGCTTGCACAATCCGGTCAATCTGCTTCTGGTCCATCTTCATGAATGCGGCGTGTGCTTTATTCGCTTTGTCGATTAACGTTTGAATATACTGACCTGCTGTCGGTTCTTTTGCTGGGGCGACTTCGTTCTTTACAGCCATCTCCCTCATCCTCCTAAAGGTTCGTATTAGTTTGTCTCTCTCGTTTACATTCACATCGTAACATGACAATAAACTTAATTATGTGATTTTTTTCACAAAGTATAACAAATTTAATTTAAGTTTTGTAGTGTCCTTCATACGACCATTTTCACTTCCTATTTAAAATATAGAGCTGTAAAATTCATCCTCTCCATTAAAAGTGAATTTTATCACAATGTTTGAAATTTCGTCATTTTTGCCCCCTTTCCTTCCCCCTCAAACGGTAAGATTAGGTATATACTGAACTTAAAAATTGAACCACCGCAATTTGTACCGTCCTTCCTCCCGGCCGAGATGACCCTGATCAGGACGGCAACGGTTTGCGGCGAACCTCGGAGGCTACTGCTTACTACAGAAGGTCGTCCGATGGACATAAAGGGGAGATAGACTTATGAGAGAACTAACAACTGTACTGGAAAAGCGCGGTAATACTAACTGTTTCTCGGAAGCAAATTTCAACCATCTGCTGGTTACCATGAAAGATAGAACCTATCCGGAAGGTACACATCTGTACTGGGAAGGCGACATCTCTGACAAACTTTATTATATGAAACGGGGCCGTGCCCAGATCACCAAATCCACGGATGAAGGCAAGGAACTGATCATGTACATGTATCAATCCGGTGATATGATTGGGCAGGCTGATCCCTTCTTTGGCTCTAAACACAGCTTCTCAGCGGAAGTATTGGAGGACAGTGAGATCGGTGTACTGGAACATAAAGACCTGGAAATGTTAATCTGCCAGCATTGTGACTTCGCGATCGATTTTATGAAATGGATGGGCATCCACCACCGGTTGACACAGACCAAATTCCGGGATCTCATGTTATATGGCAAACCGGGTGCACTTTGCTCCACCCTCATTCGGTTGTCGAATTCGTATGGTGAGCCTCATGGAGAGCATGTCATTATTCACAAAAAAATTACCCATACGGACCTGTCCAATATGATTGGAGCCACTCGTGAAAGTGTAAACCGCATGTTAAGCGATCTGCGTAAGAAAGATGGGATTGAATATGACAATGGCATGATTGTCATCAAAGATCTGAAGATGCTGCAAGGAATCTGTCACTGTGAGCTTTGCCCGAACGAGATCTGTCGTATTTAACATTTGACTATGATAATCGGATATTGCTTATATATATTTAATGAAAAAAAGCCCAGTTCTCTAAAAAGAGATTGGGCTTCTTGGTATACTTAGGATGCATTGGTCAATTCAAGCTTTACCGCATCACGTGGATTCAATTTCATGTCCAGACCATTTTCCATTAATTCTTTGTCATTCACCATAATGACCCACCGCTCATTCATACGAGGCGTGACATTCTCGACCGAAACGACAAATTTGTTATTCTCCGACATTCTTACAATGCCGCTCGACTTCAACACATCACGAACTGTGCACTCCTGAACGTAGACGCCGGCATATTGACGATTAAGGGTTGGCATAATGTTTCCACCGCTAACCTTGAGTAACGTTGTCTGATATGCAACGCCATCCCCCCCACTGTCAGCGGCTTTCACGTAAATGATCACTTCATCTTTGGCATGAAGTTCCATGTCCCAATCTTCCTGTTCAATATCCTTGCCATTCAATTTGACAGCCCAGCTAAGCGAAGAATCCAGAGAAACTTCACCGACGGATTGAATCCGCTTGCCATCTGCCGTAAAATCAACCAGTCCGCTATTGAGTAATGCTTTTTTGAGTGTCAAACCCTCACTAAAATCTCGCTTAATGGACTTTGTTGCATCAGGCAAAAACGTACTGCCATCTACAGCCACTGTGATTGTATTCGCTGTTTCTGTCTCCTTGACAATTGGCTGCTCAGAAGGCTGTGTCTCACTACAACCAGCCAAGATCGCCAGTAGGAGCAAACATACACCTATGTAACCGGGGATTTTCTTCATCATGTAGGTAACACCACCCTGCGTAAAATCATTCACCCTGTTGTCCATAACCTCTATTATGGCACAACTTTCGGCAAAAAAAAGTGTCAAAGCCGTTACTTTTATAGGGTACCGCCTCCAAATAAGGCTTGTACAAGAAAGAGAGCCTGCACACAGGCTCTCCAATCTATATCATTTTTATGTTCTCATTGGTTACGTTATCATTGGACACTAGCCTGCATGTATGTCCGTCCTCCATCGCCATCTTTCAGATATGGATTAAGCCCGAAGAACTGCTCCTCAGATACATATACACCTGTCAGCAATCGCCCTTCAAGCAATCCACCATCCACCTGTACGCAAAATGTAGGTGCATCTACATACTCCTGATACAACGGAATCTGCCCATATTGTTGATGTACCTTGAATACCTTGCCTTGCTCATGCAAAGGCCGTTCCGAGAAATAGGTAGGCACAATATAACGGGCAATGACATCCAGTTCCTGCACGCTATAAAAGGGTTCATCACCAAGCCATGGTGCAAACATTCGAATCTTCTCATATTGAGACCAGACAACCGCCTGAATCAGCATTTCTGCCTGAACCAATCGACCTTCTCCCACATCCAGAACCAATTGCTTTCCATGGATTGTTTCTTCCATCTGAGACATCGTTGAATCAGGTTGTCCCAGCTCACATCCGATACACTTCCAGCCCCTGGACGTTTGAATCCATTTTTGCAGCACCGCCGGAGCTAATTTCGGACCATCGCTGTTCACAGAATGCGTATTCACTTCGGCAAAATCATCTTTAACCGAACGCGAATATGCTGTGCGCTTAAACAACTCCGCAGCTTTTTTGTAGATTAGATGTACCTGAATGGATGCGCTCTCAAGTTCCGCAATATCTTTTTTGCCGTAGCGTACTTCACGGGATAAGCTTTCTTCTCTCATGACAAGTGGGCCTCCTTCGCTCCGGCCGTCTGTGGCCATTTTCTATAGATTATACTACAACTCATGACAACATGTGCATAGCCTAAGAGAAAAACGCCGATCCACCTAATAATGAAGACAAAAACCCCTGATTTCCACGGAAATCAGGAGTCTATGTCACTCATGTAACGAAAGTGGGTGATGCTTATACGTTACTCAACCCACTGCTCAGCCCAGTCTTGAATTTGATTCATGACAGGCTGGAGCGCTCTACCTTTATCCGTCAGTTCATATTCAATACGAACTGGCGTCTCGGGATAGACGTGACGAACCAGAATACCTTCACTCTCCAGATCTTTCATCCGTTCGGATAACATCTTATCACTCATGGATGGAATCAGATTGGAAATATCCTTGAATCGCTTCGAACCACTCATCAACGTTTGAATAATTAAACCATTCCAGCGCTTGCCCAAAAAAGAAAACGCCGTCTCAAAACGCGGACACATCCGCAAGTCTTGACCTTCCACATTAATCACCTCTTTAGAGATCACTCAAATCAACTTACATTTTGTTAGTATATTTCATAATAACATATTTAAGCTTCAAAGAAAACGCCTGCAACTAAAAAGTTTAAATTTTAGAAGCATATCATCCAAAATGGATCATACATCCCAGTATACATTACACGCTACGTCGTCACCATGGGAAATATCGTATAACTTCCCCATAGTACTATCTTACCCAAAAAGAACCCAACTGCCACAGTCATCAATGACTCGGAGAAGGGTTCTTTTTGAATAAAACTTATAATTTCCATTACACGATTGAGTTAGTGAATTAGACCAGCACGCCACCAAATGGTCTTACAGGTTCGCTCTTGCCAAATTCCGGCTTAAAGCTGCGGGCAGGATATGCCCATTTCACAGCGTTGCTGATCACTCTTAATATTTCCGGTTTGTAATAGGTCGGATACGTCTCATGACCTGGTCGGAAATAAAAGATTTTACCTTCACCACGCCGGAACGTACATCCGCTCCGGAATACTTCCCCACCCTGGAAGTTGCTCACAAACACCAGTTCATCCGGTACTGGAATATCGAAGAATTCACCGTACATCTCTTCTTTTTCCAATACAATCTTGCCTTCGATGCCATCCGCAATCGGATGAGATGGGTTAACACACCATACAATTTCCTGCTCGTCAGCTACACGCCACTTCAGATCGCAGCTTGTTCCCATCAGCGCTTTGAATGGTTTGGAGAAATGACCTGAATGGAGCACAATCATCCCCATGCCGTTCAGCACTCGCTGCGCAACCTTCTGTGAGATCTCATCGCTTACGCGATCATGTGCCATATGTCCCCACCATATGAGCACATCTGTGGAATTCAGCACTTCATCACTTAATCCGTGTTCAGGCTGATCCAGTGTAGCTGTACGAATAGCAAAGCCTTCGCCGCCAAGTCCGTCAGCCAGTGCTCGATGCAGACCATCCGGGTAGACTTCCCTTACTTCATCGTGAATTTTCTCATGGACAAATTCATTCCAAATGGTGACGTTGATCATATTCAATTTCCCCCTAGTGTAGCTCTAAACCCACCACATGTCGCCCAGCGGTTCTTCGATCAATACTTGCTGGAGATTTTGCACGGCTTTAGAGAATCCTTCTTCAACCGACATCAGACCGTCTTCGTGCTCAATACTTACTACATAATCATATCCGACCAGACGCAAGGCACTCATAATATCTGCCCAAGTCTTGTTATCATGTCCATAACCGACCGAGCGGAACTGCCAAGCCCGATCCAGCATATTGGTATAGTCCTGCATATCCGTTACACCGTGTTTGTTCACGTTTACCGGATCAATTGTTGTATCTTTTGCATGGAAGTGATGGATAGCTCCTTCACGTCCCAAGATGTGAATTGCCTGAACCGGATCAATACCTTGCCACCACATGTGACTTGGGTCCAGATTGGCTCCGATCACTTCACCTGCTGCTTCACGCAGTCTCAGCAAGGTTGCTGGTGTATGAACGGAGAATCCACCGTGCAGCTCCAATCCAACTTTTACGTTACGATCTGCTGCAAATTTACCCCACTCTGTCCAGTAAGGGATCACTTTGTTCTCCCATTGCCACTTCAGGATCTCCTGGAAGTCATTTGGCCATGGTGCAACAGGCCAGTTCGGATATTTGGCATCCTCATGGTCTCCCGGACAACCGGAGAATGTATTCACTACAGGTACTTCCAGCTTCTCAGCCAGTTCTACCGTTTTAACAAAATCATCGTGAAATCCTTTGGCAATATCCTTTTGCGGATGTAGCGGGTTACCGTGACAGCTGAGTGCACTGATCGTCAAACCACGTGATTCCACTGCATTTTTGAAGTTTTTCAATGCTGTAGGATTGCTTAACAACTCATCTGGCTTACAATGTGCATTGCCTGGATGTCCGCCTGTTCCGATCTCTACTGCTTTTAATCCCTTGGATGCTACATAATCAAGAGCATCCTCCAATTTACGTCCTCCGAATAGTACCAAAAATACGCCGAGTTTCAAGTGCGATTCCTCCCTGGATTAGATATCGTATGATTGCTGAATTCATGAATATTGAACTGTATACAATTACCGTTCAGATCACATGCCTGTTTGATTAGTGTGGAAAATCGAGAGTGTTTCTATCCTGAAATTGAACGTAAGAATACTGGTTATTCTGCTTCACTCGTAAGAGCATCAAGCTTCGAACACTTATTACTCAGACTAGTGGGATTCCACGGTTTCAATCTCAGTTTGAACTGTGCGAGTTACTGCAAAAGAATCATAGCTGCTCTCCAGATGTATGTGCTTGCCTTCAAGTGAAGAACGCTGGAATGAATGCATGGCTTCCAGAACGTGATAAGCTAGCTTGCTACTGGCTTTGTGTTCCCGTCCGGCACGAATGGATTCAACCATTTCGGTTACGCCGATGCCTCTTTCGTTTTGTCCACTTTCGAAGACTGGTTTGACCGTCTCCCAAGTGTCTTGACCGTATCTGCGAACCTTCACTTCCCCGTTAAAATAATTGGGGTCCGGTACACTAAGCGTACCTTCTGTACCATAGATTTCAATACGTGGCAGATCCGAAGCTCCGCGAATATCAAAACTGGTGATCAGGGTTGCAATGGCACCTTCTGCAAAATCAATGGTTCCTGCCAAGTGAGTAGGCGTCTCTACTTGAAGCGCTGTACCTTCCTTTGGCCCAGAGCCAATCTTGCGATCTGCAATCTGTATGCCTGCCGAGGCGCTGATTCTGCGTATCGGTCCAAGCAGCGTAATCAGAGCGGTCAGGTAGTAAGGTCCCATATCAAACATCGGTCCGCCACCTGCGACATAAAAGAACTCCGGATTAGGATGCCAAGCCTCTGGTCCTCCACCCATGAAGAATGAAGTCGCTGCAACCGGCTTACCAATCAGCCCATCCTCAATGGCTTTACGAGCTGTCTGTATGCCTGAACCAAGGAAGGTATCCGGTGCAGAACCAACATACAATCCCTTTTCCTCAGCCAACTCAACAACCTTGCGACCATCCTCAAGAGAAATTGCCAGCGGCTTCTCGGCATACACATGTTTGCCTGCTTCGAGTGCAGCCAGATCGGTCATGGCGTGACTGCCAGGAACCGTAAGGTTCAACACAAGTTCAATTTCGTTATTTTGCAGCAACTCATCTACATTGTAAACGTTTGCGATATTAAATTCATCTGCCCGTTCCTGAGCGCGTTCACGAATCAAATCCGCAACAGCCACGACTTCAATGACCGGGTTGTTTTTGAGATTTTCCAAGTAGATGGCGCTGATGTTACCACACCCGATGATGCCTGCTTTCATTTTCTCCACTGTGACGTTCATCTCCTTACGCATGGTGAAAATCTGCGTTTGAATGGTTGAGATACATATGTTTTGTTGGATGTTTCCTGTTCCTTAAATCTAATACTATGGTATTCCGTTTCAGCTTCAATTAAAATGAATAATATGATTGAAACATGAACTATCTGGTCATAATTTTCAAATTGCAAGGAGTATGCCCATGCCGACAGATCAAACCTGCCAAGTTCTTACAGCAGGCTTTTCATTTCATCGTAAACCCTACGCTATGGTGCAGCCTGAAGGGGTGAAGAACTACCTGTTAAGACTGCAAACAGACGGACGTTGCCGTGCACGCATAGACGGGGACATGTCCCTGGTGGATGCGGGCGATCTGCTTCTTTTTGATCCTGACGAACCCTATGAGCTGAGAATAGACAATGAAACCAATCCGATGGGAGAACGACTAGTGGAGAGTGGTGACTATCACATCTTCTTTAATGGTTCCTGGGTGGATGAGTGGTGGAAACGTCACAAACGGCCGACCCGAATCAAAGTCGAACTGACGGAAAGTCTCTTGGTCCTGTTTCGACAGCTCGTACTGGAGCAGCGCCGCATCTCCAATCCTTATCCGGAAATTTCAAGTTATTATATGCGAATTTTATGTCTCGAAGTGGATCGTCTGCTCGCGGAGCATCCAACGATAACCAACACCAATTATGTGGCTTATGAGATCAAAAACTACATTGAAGAAAACGCTTCCTCTTTATTCAAGCTCGATGATGTGGCAACACATATTGGCATCAGTGTTTCACGGGGCGTTCATCTCTTCAAAGAAGCGTTTGGCAAAAGCATCATGCAATACACGCTTGACGTACGGCTGAATATGGCCAGGGAACGAATTATTTTCAGTCCAATGACCCTGGAGCAAGTGTCTGAGTCTTCCGGCTTTAACAACTATACCTATTTTCATCGGGTATTCCGTTCCCGGTTCGGCATGTCCCCGAAGGAATTCCGCGTCATTCACCGGGAACAGATGTAATCATACCAGTATACGTAAGTTGAACTTATTTGCGCGCGGCTATGGCCTCGGATACAACCATCGCCAGATCTTCATTGCCAAACATGGACAACACGCCAAGTACCGTATCATCCGGGATCTCACCGGCTTCCTCCTTGGATACAATCAGCTTCTGCACCTGCTGCAAACGCTCGTTGCTCTGCTGATCCGGGTAGGCTTGCCGGTACATCTCTTCCGGGTCCAAACCATTATTGACACACCACTGGGCAAATACGAGGATCATCATCTCTTCTTCCTGTTTATAGGTTTCTACAACAGCTTCCTCGATCTGTTTATTACGTTCCTTTTCATATTCATCCATGACTTGTATTCCTCCGTATGTGTATTCTGCAATTATTTGCGAATCAATTGTTCCGCCAGTTCATGACTGTCCATGACGTGACTTGCACTGATCAGGCAATCATCAGGTGAGTCCAGACAAGCCAGGAAATTATCAACTGCTCCGCTAAAACCTCTGCGTGTTAACACGGTTTCCCAGCTCCCGAACGTTTCTTTGGTTTCCAGACTCCCCTGTTCCATGCAGCTGATCGTGTCCATGTTCACCACTTCAACAGATCGTCCACCACCATGCAATTCGATCTTCTCCAGATCTGCCCCAGCTTCACACAACATATCGAATCGACCGTAGGCTGTTCTGCCCAGCTTGGCCGTTCCGGTTGCGTGCAGCAGTCTGTCCAGATCATTCTTCCGAATCCATTGATGAAGCAACTCCACATTATGATCCGAGTACCACAACATCAGATCCAGCATATGGATGAGATCATCATAGATGGTTTCTGCCGCAGGACGATCCTGAATGCCTGTACGATGTTTGGTCACTGTCAAGGATTCAAAACCTTTTCCACCCTGCATCCATTCTTTCGCTTTTTGGTACATCGGTGCGAATCTGCGGTTGAAGCCCACTGCCAGTAACAGCCCTTGTGCCTCGGCAAAAGCAGTCATCTCTTCCGACTCCCGAATCGTATAGGACAACGGCTTGTCTACGTACACGGCTAATCCCTGTTCCAGACATTGCATGACAATGTCAAAGTGCGCTTCCGTTGCTGTATGTACAAACACCGCATCCAAGTCCCAGGACAACAGTTCTTTCAGATCCGTTGTTCCCCGTTCTAATCGATACGCCTCCTGAACGGCTTTGACCGGCTCCGGAGATCGGTTCATAATGCCTACAATCTCCACGTTCGGATGAGCTGTTAACAGCGGCAAATATACTTTACGTGCAATATCGCCGAGGCCGATAATTGCAACTCGTTTACGTTGGGTTGTTTCCATGATGATCATTCCACCTTCAGTTCGGTTCTATATTTCCACGTCCTATAGTGTAACCCTTCGGACAGCAACTTGCCAATGATTGCAGCACACTTCGTACGAATTGTTCAGACAATGGGCGAACGTGGTAAACTTAGGAGGAACAGCAGTACAGATCGGGACACGACCAGACCTGCCTGATCTGAAAGGAGCGTTTGGGATTTTGCGAAAATGGTTATGGCTTCTGTTATATGTTTTACTTGCAGGAGTCACGTTTATTTACAGATATGAACTGCTGGCCTGGACCGATCTCCATCAGTCCATTCCGCTGTTACTCGCCATGGCAACATTGTTCGCTCTTGTGCCTGTAATTCCTTATAAGTTTGTTATTATCGCCTTTGGTTACAGTTACGGTACCACCACAGCAGCCTGGATATGCTGGCTTGGCACCACACTTGCTGCCATGCTCGTTTATGGCGGAGCAAGAACCATCTTCAGACATCAGGCGAGATCGTACCTCGAACGTATTCGGGGTCTGAACCGTTTTACCACATGGATGGAAGCACATCCGTTCATGGGTGTCATGTCGATGCGACTGTTGCCGATCGTGCCCCAGATGGCCGTTAATATCTACGCAGGTATAACGTACACGCCATTCTGGGTCTTCATGCTTGCCACGGCCATTGGGAAAATGCCAGCGATTTTTGTATTTGCCTATGCAGGTGCACAGGCTGAAACCTCAATCTGGCTGAGCCTGGCCATCCTTGCCGGATATCTGGTGTTCATGGCCATTGTATTACTCTTATTTCGCTTCCGGTCACGCAACAAAGCCTGAATTCAGAATTAGCAAACCGTTCAGATTCAGCTTGTTTTCATTCCGGCTTGGTTGGCTTGCCAATTCAGGATATAATAGAAGAGCAAGCCTAATGCTTGTGTAACAAGTTTCAATAAAACAGTAGATTGCTGGAGCTCGAACACGAGCGCTAAATCTTCATCAGAAATGGAGTGACTATAGCATGGAACAACATTCAAGTGAGTTAGCAACTTTTGCAGGCGGATGCTTCTGGTGTATGGTATCCCCCTTTGAAGAACTGCCCGGTATTCATAAGATCGTATCGGGTTATACAGGAGGAGATACCGAGAATCCAACATATGAAGAGGTCTGCTCGGAGACAACAGGACATGTAGAGGCTGTGCAAATTACGTTTGACCCTGCCATCTTCCCTTATAAGAAACTGGTTGAACTGTTCTGGCAGCAGATTGATCCTACGGATACAGGCGGGCAATTCCATGACCGTGGATCTTCCTATCAGACGGCCATCTTCTATCACAGCGAAGAACAGCGCCAGATTGCGGAAGCTTCCAAAGCGGAGCTGGGACAAAGCGGACGTTTTGATAAACCAATCTTCACTCCGATTTTGCCAGCCAAACCGTTCTATGAAGCGGAAGAACATCACCAAAATTATCACCGGAAGAACCCTGCCCATTACAAACGCTACAGCAAAGGTTCTGGACGTGTAGATTTCATCGAACGCAACTGGACCGGTAACGTGGATAAAGACGGGCTGAAAGAGCGTTTGACGCCGATTCAATATGAAGTTACGCAGAACAGCGCGACCGAGCCTGCATTCCATAACGAATTCTGGGATCACCACGGTGATGGTATCTATGTGGACATCGTATCTGGCGAGCCATTGTTCAGTTCTACCGACAAATACGACTCCGGCTGCGGCTGGCCGAGCTTCACACGTCCATTGCGTGACCACAACGTGAAGGAAAAAACCGATCTCAGCCACTTCATGATTCGTACCGAAGTGAGAAGTCGTGAGGGCGATTCCCATCTGGGTCACCTGTTCAACGATGGTCCTGCCGAAGCAGGTGGAATGCGTTATTGCATCAACTCTGCGGCACTTCGTTTTGTACCCAAAGAAGACTTGCAAAAAGAAGGATACGGTGAGTACGCCGTCCTTTTCCAATAAGTTATAATGCAAATACAAAAAGAGCAGTGGGATGATCCCGCTGCTTTTTTGTTGTACATTCTTTTTTTCATAGACGAACTATTGTTGCATGAGAATGCATTGATTAGGTTTGGCTCGAAGAGATTTCCGAATTTAATTGGCTGGCAGAAGCCGTCTGATCATTACGAAATTGAATTCGCATCGCTGGAACAATACCCATGATCATCACGGTAACCGAAATTGCGTAGACGATAAAAATGGATGTGCTGTTCATCAGTACACCTGCCATGGAAGATCCAAGAAGCATACTTCCTATGAATAAAGGGGTGATGGTGCCATTCACTCTCCCGATCAAATGCTCATCTATCCGAGTGACCAAGTACGTGGAGATGATGACGTTGATGAATGCCATACTGATTGAGCTTAAGAAGCTGATCAAAAGGGTCAGCCAGAACCAACTGGATAACACTTCCCCCATCGTGGCTACAGCCAGACACAGCACACCTACAAGCAGAATTAAGGTCTGGTTCAGCTTAGCACTTACAGCAGCCGCAATACCTCCTCCAATCAATAAACCTATTCCAGACGCACCAGATAAAAACTGTAACGACGTTGCTTCAAGTCCCAGACGTTCAGTGATCAGAAATATTCCAAGTGGACTGATGAGACCTGCAGAAAGCCCTATACAGATGAATACCAGACTAAGCATTTTTAACGAGCGAGATCGAGCAACATATTGCCAGCCCTCTCTGATATCCGCTAATAATGAGGTACTTGTTACCCGCTGAGTGGCGTCTTTAGGCAGAAATGTGAGTAGAAGCGCAGAGATCAGGAATAGAATGAGTAATGCGTACATGGATGCCTGAATTCCCATTGCAGTGTATATAAACGTTCCGACGATTGGTCCGAGAATTAAAAACAACGATTGACCACTCTGGGTAATAGCAATTGCAGACTGCAAATGTTCTCCTTTTACATTTCGCCTCACAATCTTTAGAGAGGATGGTTGAGAAAACTGGCTAACGATAGAGGATACAAATGTGGCTACGTATAGAATCTGCCAATACCCGGAAGATAAAACGCCAATTATCATGACAATAGACAACGCACTCAGAATATCCCCCAGTATCATCGTACGTTTGGGATTCCAGCGATCAGCAAGTGCACCGCCTATGATGGAGAAAACAAAAATCGGGGCATATTCAAGTACGGTAATCAGCGAGACAGCTATTGGACTTCCTTGAGTTCGATCCATTACATAATAGAGGATTGCCATATTCCGGATCCATATCGCCAGATTTTGTAGCAGATCAGACCCTGTCACGATTAAAAAAGCTTTGTTTCTGAACAATGTGTTCATTCTCCATCTCCTCTTTTAAACCGACTGTCCGGTTTATTAATATTTAAAAAGAAAAACTGACAGTTACATCAGCTTTTCATAATTAATGTTGTTGAATACCTGCCAGCAGACTGGCCATGCCTTTGTGGTAAATACGACGAATATCCGTCAGGTCCTTCTCATAATAGAGTGTAGTCAATCCGCTAAACAGACCGTAGATGATGTGCATTACATCCTGTGGGTCATCCGGTTTTAACTCTCCATCTTCCATCCCTTTAGTAATAATGGACTCGTATGTCGCATACGGAATTCGGATCAGGGAAAGCATCTCATCAAGCATCTCCTGACTGACGACCTGACCCGAGACAAACTCGTTAATGGCGTGATTCAGCGGGTTAGCCAAATCATCCACGTAATGATCAGCAAGTCCGTACAATTTGTCTATGGCAGTCTTATACCCGGTTTCTTTGTCCAGCCAAGCATCCATCCAATCTTCATTGTTAAGCTTGATTAGATACATGAATAACTCTTCTTTGCTTTTGAAATGATAATAGATGCTGCCTTTACTCCGATTGTTAATCGTACATATGTCTTCCATGGAAGTTGCACTATATCCCTTTTGGGCAAACAGTTCCTTGGTATTACGTGCAATGTCTTTCTTTATCTGGGTAACATCTTTTCTTCGTTTAACTTCGATTGGAAAAACCTCCATAAATTAAACCGACTATTCGGTCTAATAGTATCACAGCACAAATACCCCGTCAATTCAATTTGCTCAGGCACCCTCTCATTTGCTGTTTCAAAAGGATGTACAAGAGAGTGCCTGGCTACAATTCAGGAAAGAAGTCGTCACATCATACTTACGATCCAACCGATCCAATACGCAAATGGAATTAATAACAACTGTGCCAACAGAGTACCGAATAAACGGGATACGAGCATGCATCCATAGATCTGATTCATGCGATCCAAACGGATCTCGCCACGTAATGATTTGTCACTGAGCAGGGAAATCCGCGGATCAATCAGGATGGTTAACAAAATAGTCGCTATTCCGTTAATTAACCCGGTTGATTGGGATGCAGCTACAGCCTGCCCTGGGTAAAGGTACGCTGCGTATAAGCTGGACAGGACACCTGTGGTATAGATTGCGGTTACCGCTACATTAAGCAGCATTAACCGTCTTGGCATCCCATGTTGTACTAATCGTTTGGCCATCTTCCAGGATGGCGGGGTGATGTAATACGTTGCATTTCTAATCTTGCTTCGCTTCAGCATACCGCGAACCATCGCAGGGATGGAACCGGCTGCTTCAAAATGTACAACCATTCTTGATGAGAGCTTCACCATGGTTGGAAAACACAATATGGCTAATGCCGTTCCAATTGTTGCCGCACCCATTAACCAGTGCAGCTGCGCCGCAAAGTGTGGATTGGTTCCACGTGTTGCAGTATCCACTAGATTACCTACCATCGGACCCTGGGCCATATTCGAGGTTCGAGAAACCAACAACAAGATACCTGCCAATGAAATGGCCAACGCGATTCTGCGGGTGCGTAATCCACCGAGGCGGAGCGCGTATGACAAGCTGTCTGCGGCATGAATCAGCATGGTGAACAGCATAGGGATTGCCAGACTAAGACTAAACATATGTACGTACTCCTTTATATTCCTGTTATTGAACTTATTTCTTTCATGGACAGCATTATACTCCTCTGACTTGCAAAAGTATAGGAACGAGATCCCTTTATATAAGTTGAACTAAAGAATGTTTACACTGGACACTCCGATGACAGAACAACCTTCCGATCGCTGTTATCCCCAGATTTTTTTGATTCCTTTTATAAAGGGGTAAATCCGGGGATAAAGGCGAACACTTCGTTTCTTCAGTTTTTTTCTGTCCTCTCCGTTTCGTGTAAATGTTTATTTCAATTTATATAGATCATCGGTAAATGCACTTACGACCTCGGCTGTTCATCGTTTATCCCTCACCTCAGAGGGTAATATACAACTAATCCATTATTGTACAGGAGGGGTTTATATGCCTTGGAACAAACATGATTATCCGGTATCCATGAAGAACCTGGAACCACGTGTCAGACATAAAGCAATTGAGATTGCCAATGCTCTGCTCGATGACGGGTATGAGGAAGGACGCTCGATTGCCATAGCGACAGCTAAGGCGGAAGAATGGGATGAAAATCATCCCGCACCGGAAAGTTCGAAATCGGACTTCACATCTTCTTCCGATAATTCCAACCCTAAAAAGTCGTCTTCCACGGATCGTCGTCATTCCGAGCCCGTCTCTTCGTCCAAAAGTCATGACAACATCCATGTCGTGCCTACTGACTCCGGCTGGGCGATCAAAGAAGAAGGAAAGTCTACCTATCTGTCCACATTTGATACTAAGGCAGAAGCTGTAAATAAGGCCAAAGAACTGAGTAGCAAACAAAATATTCGAGCGATTATCCATAATCAGGATGGTCAGATTGCTTCTTCGATCAAGTCCTGAATGAATCGGAAAACAACAAAATCCCTTTTGCTGCTGAAGAGCAGTCAAAAGGGATTTTGTATGAACTTTAACTATCAAGACCTGAATATGATGCATACAGGTTATGGTTGTTCTGAAACGTATGGTTAATTGGATACCCCTCTAGCCACCGTAGTCCGTTGTGAAATAGCAGCAGCGTTAACTGCCTTGGCTGCAGCCGATGGTATCGGCAATTTCACAGCCGAAGTTGTAACCACGGTTCCGCGAGCCGGAACACTAACGACGTACGTGATGACTTTGCTGGCAATCCATACGGCCAGAATCGTATATAAAGTTTCTTTTACCGGAAGAAAGAAAAGCGACAATCCCAATACAAAAGCATCGCTGACAAAGAAAACTGTTCCCAGCTTCCATCCCTTCCAGCGGCTAACCAGCACGGCGAGAATATCGTCTCCACCTGTCGCTCCACCGAATCGAAGCACGATCCCAGCGCCTACCCCTGTCAAAATACCGGATAGAACTGCCGGAATCCACAGATTTCCGTTAAACGACAATACCAGTGTGGAGTATCGTTCAAAGCCGTCATAGAATAGGGAAAATGCACCGACGCCAAGCAATGCCTGAATCATGAATTTCCAGCCTTTAAGGAACCAAGCCAGGATCATGACCGGAATGTCCAGTAACAACATACCGATAGCAGGTGATAAGCCTGTTGCGTATTTTCCGAGCAGGGCCAGACCAACAAATCCGCCCTCCGATAAATGATTCTGAAAGTTAATGTGATAATAAGCAAAAGCTAAAATAAATGTACCGAGTAGCATAATGGCGAATTTGATCGCCTCTGTTTTAACGTGTTGTAAGGTTAACGATGTTCTCTTCATTCAGGTTCCCTCGCAGTTTGTAGGTTGGTTTTTTAGACCGACCGTACCCTGCAAAAGGTAAGCCTGGAAGAAATCATCGTGTACGTCCTTCGAATATTCATTCCAATCCCCTCTTTCGCAGAGTCAGCCGTTTTTTTGAACCGGTTGGTGTACTCTACAAGGGGCGCTATGTGTATGAGAGATCGTAACGTTTCCAGATCGTCCTTGGGGAGATTGTCCTTCGGGAACTCATGGTATCCTGATCCTTTCTGTTCTGTTGTGGTTAGCTGTGCTCAGTTAAACTGAAAAATAACTACAATGCATAAGCTTGAACATTTAATTGTACACTTACACTTGGATTACAGTACCCTCTTTTGATCGCGGTTATCCCCGGATTTTTGGAATTCCATTTTCCCTCTGGGGAAAATCCGGTGATCGCTTATGCTTCCGAAGCTGCTTTCATTCAAAAAGCTTTAAGGCGAACACTTCGCTTCTACAGATGGGTTCTGCACTCTTCGTTCCTGTGTAAATTGTAAATCCAACTTACAGCAGTTGCAAGTTCATTCAGTTTAAACACCAAAGCTAACTTGCTTGTTCTTCTATTATATAACACCAACGTGACCGGGTCTAAACAGTAGACCCCTCAAAAACAGGCATAAAGTAGCCTTTGGACTGCTCCAGCAGTCATACGGCAACACCAGGATAAGCAATGCTTGCTAATGGTGCAACCTGCTCCTTTATTCTATGACCAAAGCTTCCAAAAATAACTGTCAGTCACCCAACTGTGACAAATTGGGGCCTTTTTTTATTTTCTTGCGCTTTTTAAAGGAATCATTTTCCTTTCACACATACACTATAGCAAACGTAATCGGCTTATTCTTTGTCCAGTTCAGACGTTTCCAGACTTACTCTGCTGTTTATGGTATAATATAACAATTGAATCCCACTACCGTTTAAGCGAGGCGGATTGATGAAAACGTTAAAGCCAAGAGTCTTTATTGGCTGCTCGCTGGAAGCGAAGCCGATTGCAGCCGCAGTACACGAAAACTTACGTTTTTCAGCCGAAGTTACCCCTTGGTATTCCGGGGTTTTTAATCCAAGTAGCTATACCATGGACGATCTGGAAGTAGAGGTCCGTACGACTGACTTTGCCATTTTTATTTTTCATCCGGATGATATATCCAAAATTCGCGGGAAGTACTACGCGTCAGTCCGGGATAATACAATGCTGGAAATGGGTCTGTTTATGGGTCGTCTGGGACGAAAACGTATTTTTTTCATTCTTCCTGAGGATATTACAGACATCAAGGACACAACCAAGGTTGAAGGATTGCGTATGCCCACAGATCTGCTGGGGTTAAATCCACTCGTATATGAAATCCGTTCTGACGGAAAGTGGGCACCAGCCGTGTCCGTGGCATGTTCCAAAATCGCAGACAGTATTGAGGAACAAGGACGCTGGAGTGATCCAGAATTGGAGAACATCATTGAGAAGCATAAACGCACTGAGGGAGAAGCAAGGTTACAACTGCTTAAGTTGCTGCGGTTCTTTAGGGAATTGCTGCGTACCCGCAAAGCAGATGCCAAGATGCTGGAGCGAATGAGCGATGCCTTACGTACTGCCTTTGTCTCTCATCCTCCATTCGCTGTACGTGGCACAGCCATATACCGTACAGATGACAGTGGTTACATTGAGCAATTATGTGGTAATGTTGGAGAACCGGGGAGAAAGTATGACTTGTCCGCTAACGACGACAAACAACCGGATGATCCCAAGCGCATTCTGGTGATTGATTCTTACCGGGAGAATAAAATCAAGATTAACCTGTATGATGATTACCTTGAGAAAGAGTATCTGCTATGCTATCCTGTAGCCAAGAGGTATGTTATCACCGTTCACATTATTGGACATATTGAAGCGGATGAGGCGGTATTTCAGCAGATTGACCTACAGAATCGTCAACTGTTCAACGCCATCAACGATTTGTTAGGAGGCGAACCGGAATGAAACCGGAAACGAAAAAAATAAGCAAGCGCTGGGGCAGCGAAAAAAAGGTACGCCTCAGTTCTGCGCCCGAATCATCACGACCGGTTCCGGAACCCAAGGAAGAAGATCGTTTCCACAAGCCGGCCGTACCGCTAACTACCATTGGGCCCTCCCTGAAGGGCAAGGAAAGACCTTATAAGGTCATTCTTGAAAAAGAGGCGTTCTACGAAAAGCCTCAATATCTTGCTTAATTTCTGAACACATCATCAGACCTGCCGCTGAATCGGCAGTATTCCATAGGCCCCGCCGCCCAAGGCAGGGGCTTTTTTGTTGCTCATTTTCGCTAAAATAAAGCTACTTCTACTCGTTGACCTGGTGCCATTGTGTTAAGGCAAGACATCCTTAAATCATGATCATAATCGTAATAGCAATTCATTGCAGTAATTCATTGCTTGTAATTACTTCTGTAGCAGACTGCATTGCATAAGGCTTATTTGGTTTATGGCCTTAGGTTTCCTGCAAAACCCATAAATTATACCTTATTTTGGAGCAGGCTTGTCCCTAAATCCCTAGCTTCATTCATTATCTGTACCTTTAGGAAAATGCGGTAATGTGTGCTTCCAATATTTCTCGGTTGTATTGTGTATCTCCATTACATATATTGATTATAATATAGGAACACATGTTCTGTAAATATAAAATTCCAATTAAAGGTTAAGGAAGTGAACATATGACATCCTCAACTTCCGCCCCATCCCCTGCGGATGAAGACCATCGTCTGATCAAAGGTCTGGTTGTGCGCACGCTATTACTGGATGTACTTGAACGAGATATTCACACACTGGATACGTTGCTGCTGAAGATGCCCGAAGTCTACATTCTGTCGCTGACCCGCATTCAAAACAATGTGCTCAAGGAGATGTTGGCCCTTCGTAAACAGATGAGAACCCGCGGTGTCAAAGTACTGGAAGAGAAACGGGAAGCCGAGGGTATCGAAACTCTGTATATGTGCAGAGGGTATTGGCAACGGTTCTATATGCTGTGGACATTCGCACGTAATGAAGTCAAAAAAGAACTCAGTCGGCATCTGCAGATGGACTTGGCGCAGACTTGATACAACTCTGACAATATAGAACCCATTCCCCAGCAAAACAAGTTGACCATCGCTAGCTGTGTTCATTAAGATGGAGAAGAGATATCCAACCATTCCAATAAGGCATGAATTGATTTCAACCGGATATACGCTCAACGTCTTATCAATCAAGGAGTTGTACTTCATGGATTTGAATACACATTCGATTAAACAAACACCCGCACATACAGGCATTGCCGCAGATGTGACAGAACTGATCGGCCAGACACCTGCCGTTAAACTGAACCGACTCACAGGCAGCGACTCCGCTGACGTATACGTGAAACTGGAATACTTTAACCCGAGTGGCAGCGTCAAAGACCGTGCCGCCTATAACCTGATCATTCAGGCTGAACTTGCGGGACACTTGCTCCCTGGTGCTACCATTATCGAACCAACGAGCGGCAATACCGGGATTGGTCTTGCGATGAATGCCGCCGCCAAAGGATATAAAGCCATTCTGATCATGCCGGACAATATGTCCAAGGAACGCATCAACATTCTGAAAGCCTACGGCGCAGATGTGGTGCTCACCCCTGCTGCAGAGCGGATGCCTGGTGCGATTCGCAAAGCGAAAGAACTTCAAGCAGACATTCCGGGAAGTTTCATTCCGCAGCAGTTCGAGAATCAGGCGAACCCGGACATTCACCGGATCACGACGGCTCCCGAGATTATGCAGCAGATGGATGGCAGGCTGGACGCCTTCATCGCTACGGCGGGCACTGGCGGAACGATTACGGGAACCGGGGAAGAACTGCGCAAGCAGTTACCCGGTATTCGCATCTATGCGGTGGAGCCCAAAGGTTCTCCGGTGTTGTCCGGTGGCGAGCCCGGACCACACAAGCTCGTCGGTACAAGTCCGGGGTTCATTCCGGACATCCTGAATACCGACGTGTGGGATGCCATCATCCAGGTGTCCGATGAGGACGCACTGGATACGATGCGGCAGCTTGCTGCCCGGGAAGGGCTGTTGCTCGGCCCTTCCTCTGGGGCATCGGTGTGGGCCTCCCTTCGCATCGCGAAGGAACTGGGGGCGGGTCACCGGGTGCTCTGCATTGCGCCGGATACCGGGGAACGGTATCTGAGCATGGGTATTTTTTAACACAGCATAAATCTGTACACATCAAAAAGGGGCTTCCATCTCCCATAAGTCATGAGCATGACAGAGGCCCTCCCTTATTAGCGCTCATTGGTCATTGGTTCTAATGAACCTGACACACGCTATTCGCTCCTATTTGCGCAGGTCTGACGTGTAACGAATCACAGCGACGTTATTTCTCCAAATCGGTCGATTTACAGGCTTAAGAGCTATTTTCGGCGGGATAACGTTACTGAGATTCGTTAGAATTTACATCTCTTCATTATCACCCTAATAAGGTGCGGTAGGTTCGTTAGAATGTTGGAGCGATTGGTAGCGAGGAGCGAGGGAAAATCCCTCGAAAAAAGGGAAGAGAAGTACATTGAAGGAACCATCAAAACAAAAAAAGCCCTTGCTCACTTACGGATGGTGAATCCGCAGAGAACAAGAACTTATTTTGGCAAGAAACTTTATCATCGAAAATAAAGCAAGAACATTTAACGTAAGCTAGTTAGTGTGTCAGGGTTGTCCATTCCACACCTTCGGGAAGCAGGGCCGCAATGCGGTCTTTGGCTTCCTTTTTGGTATACAGCGATTCATCGAGAATGACCGCAGAACCGGAATCGGTGCTTGTCCGAATCAGACGTCCAAGACCTTGCTTCACACGCAGGAGCATATACGGAAGATCGATCTCTTCGTATGGTGCTGCCGACGCACTGCGTTTTGCATTGAAGACAGGGTCCTGTGGTGGATACGGAAGCGACCAGATCATGACATTGGATAATGACGGACCTGGAACGTCCAGTCCTTCCCACAGATTAACGGAGCATAGCACACTCTCCTCATCCTGCTGGAACGCCGCAATCAGATCACTGATCTCCCGGTCGCCCTCATACATAAAGCGCAAACCTTCTGCTTCAGGTACATGAACGATGTCCTGCTTGAACGCACGTAGCTCTTCCATCGTACGGAACAGAACCAGCGCACGTCCTCCACTCTCCTGAAGTAACGACACCGCATCACGCATGCGATTTTCATTCTCCGGGTGACCCGGTATAGCTTCATCGGTAATTTTCATCTTCATTTTGTCCGCATAATCATACGGAGAAGCCACCGAGAATGATACAAAATCATCAATGCCCAGGCTGTCCGCCACATAACGGAATGAACTGTCCACAGATAACGTGGCGGAGGAGAACACGATTGGAATACCTGTGTTGAACACACGCTCGTTCAGCATTTCCTTCACGGTGCGCGGCATGATCGATAAGGTCGTCTCATCCTCGCTCTCTTCCGCCCAACAGATGTAACCATCTTCCTTGCGGAACAAGGCAAGCGCAGACTGAATCATATCGAGATGTTCTTCCACAACACGCATCTGGTAACCATCCAGCGAGAACAATCCGCTCTCAAATACCAATTCCTCACCGATCGCATCCAGCACACTCGTCAGACGTTCAATCTCACGCAGAAGCGGTGCTTCTACCCGAACTTCTTTCCGTTCCGAACCAGGGATCGCCACCGTATACGTATCCAGCAATGCAAACAGTCGCTCACTGCTCTCAATCGCTTCATCTACACACTCCGCGAGGGATTCACGAATCTCTCCTTCTAACAGGCGAGTGACGAGTTCCTCAAAGATGCGGTGTTTCAGCTTGTAGCTCAGTGCGTTCAGGGCTGCTTCTTCCAGCAAATGTCCTTCATCAAATACAACTGAGCTGTGGTCAGGCAGCAAGGGCAATTGTCCCTCGCGTTTGCGCGCATCATAGGTCCACACATGCTCCATGTAATAATCATGGGAACAGATGATGATGTCTTTGGAACGTCGGTAATGGTCACGCGACAGCGTCAGGCCGCAGCGTTGTCTTTTAGGACAAACAAAACAATCCTGGAACGGGTCCCAGTTGATTTTGTTCCACTGACGATCATTCAGATGTGGATACTGTTTGCGGTCACCATACGGATGGAAGGCCTGAAGTGTACCCGGCGTGTTCACAAAATCCGGCAGACTCTCATGCACTTCTTCAATAACAGGCGCATCTTCATCCGCAAATCGCATCGCACTTAGTTTGTTCAGACAGACGTATTGATCCGGTGACTTGCCCAGACGTGCGTCCACTTCCAAGTCCAGATGTGCAGCCAGCTTCGCAATATCTCCACCGGGCTTCACAAGCTGTTCAATCAAGGACTCATCGGCACAGGCGATCACTGCCGGTTTGCCCGTATAACGTGCATAACAGACCGCGTAGAGCAGATAGACTAACGTCTTGCCTGTTCCGACACCGGCCTCCGCCATAATGGTCTTTTTATCTCCATAGGCCCGTTCGAGTTGGTACGCCATAAAAATCTGTTCATCCCGTACCTCGAAGCCGAACTCTGGCAAAATATCGTAAAAAACATCGGCAACCCATTCCCCGAGACGGGATACAAAAGGTTCAGCCGGATCATATGCAAAAGGATAACGTTGTGTAGACAATCCTAGGTCAGCCTCCATTCTTAGACGCGGTCCTCTTTCATTTTTCCGTTCAAAAAAGGCCGCAGGGCAAAAGTTAATTATCTCACGCGATGAAGCGGGTGACAAGCTTTTTTTACGAGATTATTTGCGAGGTTTAATGTATAGAACCAATTTTCAGGGAAAATATATACAGGAATCCACTTTAAGGAAAGGCGGTGCTCCACTCCATGAATCATCAGTCTTCACAACCAGAGCATTCCTCAGACAAATCAGCTGAGACATTAACGGATCGACAAGGGCATCCCATTACGGACAATCAGAATGTACGAACCGTTGGTAGCCGGGGACCGACTACGCTGGAGAACTATCATTTTCTCGAAAAAATTACTCACTTCGACCGCGAACGTATTCCGGAACGTGTGGTCCATGCCCGCGGCGCTGGCGCTCATGGCATATTTGAAGCGTATGGATCAGCCGGGAGTGAACCAGTATCGAAGTACACACGTGCACGTCTATTTCAGGAAAGAGGCAAACAAACGCCCGTTTTCGTTCGCTTCTCTACCGTTATACATGGCGGACATTCACCGGAGACACTGCGGGACCCGCGCGGATTTGCTGTAAAATTCTATACCGAAGATGGCAACTGGGATCTGGTGGGTAACAATCTGAAAATTTTTTTCATTCGTGACCCGCTTAAATTCCCGGATATGGTACACGCCTTCAAGCCAGACCCGTTGACCAATGCACAGGATATGGAGCGGTTTTTCGATTTTGTATCGCTAAGTCCTGAAGCTACCCATATGGTGACATTCCTCTTCTCTCCATGGGGCATTCCAGCGAATTATCGGCAGATGCAAGGGTCGGGTGTTAATACATACAAATGGGTCAATCAGGAAGGCACGGGCGTACTCATCAAATACCACTGGGAACCGCTCAATCAAGGGATACGCAACCTGCTGCAAAAAGACGCGAGCGAGATTCAGGGACAGAATTTCAATCATGCGACATTGGATCTGTATCACGCCATCGAAAAAGGGGAATATCCCGAATGGGAGCTGTGCGTTCAAGTGATGGAAGACGGCGAGCATCCGGAGTTGGATTTCGACCCGCTGGACCCGACCAAGTTGTGGCCGCAGGAGCAGTTTCCTTTTCTACCTGTGGGCAAAATGACACTGAATCGTAATCCCGAGGATTATTTCAATGAAGTGGAGCAAGCAGCGTTTGGCACAGGTGTATTGGTAGACGGGCTGGATTTCTCAGATGACAAACTGCTGCAAGGACGGACCTTCTCCTATTCGGATACCCAGCGTCACCGGGTGGGTGCAAACTACCTGCAATTGCCTGTGAATGCACCGAAAAATCGGGTAGCCACGAATCAAAGCGGCGGGCAGATGCAGTATCAGGTCGATCGGGCACCGGGTCAGAATCCACATGTGAACTATGAACCTTCCTCGCTCGGTGGACTAAAGGAAGCGGCGCCACGTGGTAAGGAGCATGAACCATTGGTGGAGGGCAGGCTAGTGCGTGAGAAGATCGAACGTACGAATGATTTTGGTCAAGCCGGTGATACGTACCGGGCATTCGAGGATTGGGAGCGAGATGAGTTGATCAGCAACATGGTCGGGGCTTTGGCGCAATGCAAACCGGATATCCGGGAGCGTATGATTTCTTACTTCACCCAAGCCGATGCCGATTACGGTCGTCGTGTAGCTGAAGGGCTGGCCTCTGTGCCAACCGATGATAGTGCGACGGTCCAACCGAAACATGAACCAAGCGTGGAGCAAGCGAAGAAACAGAGTCGTGAGACGGACGGATATTAAGGTGGATGGACAGCGTTTGGATAGCTGAGTCTGACACTGTTAGTACATTTGGATATTTTGAGTAAGCAGATTACGTTCTGGATTAAGCATAGCCCTGATCGTCAAGTTGCCGGTTGCAACTGCCATCAGGGCTTTTTCATGACTAGCTTGAGTGTAATCTCCACTTCAGGATGCATGCAGCTATGTATTTTAAATTAAAAGAAGTTCATATGAGTGGATCGAAGGTAAGACTTGTGCTCGTGGGATGGAAAAGCGTACTTCTCTACGTTCATTTCAGATGATTCTTCGTTAAATGAGAGCTATCACCCAATGGAAAGATTACATAATTCACGTGATATTACAGGCATTGGAAGCTTGCAGGCCTGACCTGCCTGCATGTACCTCCATCTGATCAGATGATTATTGATGATAACGCTTACAACATTTACCATAAAGTTGTGTCCTGAGATTACATCTAACCAGCCGGCATGACCTATCTCATAGGTAACGGTCTGGTACACGGATACCACATGCTCTTCATTCTATTCCCAATTAACCAAGGAGGCTTACGTAATGAAATTATTCCCATCCACATCCACTCATGTATCTGCACGTTCTCTGAAGGAACGCTCCCTCAAATCCAAAATGGCCCAGATCTGTCTGAGTGCCGCGTTCCCTCTATTATTAATTGGTGGTGGATCGGCCGGTGCTGAGGAACTGATCGAGAGCAGCTTGCAAAATAACCCATCAGAAGCAGCCGCTACCTCAAGTGTGACACTTGCTGCGGGTGATCTGTATGTGTCTCCTGGCGGCTCAGCCAGCAATCCGGGAACACTGAACAGTCCAACGTCACTGGCTAACGCATTGACCCAGATCGCACCAGGCAAAACGATCTATCTGCGCGGCGGCAACTACAGCTTTTCTCAGACTATTACCATTGAACGTGGCAACAGCGGCACATCGAGCCAACGTAAAAACCTGGTGGCGTATGGATCGGAAAAACCGGTCTTTGATTTCTCAGCCCAGGCCTTCGCTTCCACCAATCGTGGACTGCAAATGTTCGGAGACTACTGGTTCGTCAAAGGGCTTGAGGTGAAGGGTGCGGGCGACAACGGCATCTTCATCGGAGGCAGTTACAACCGTCTGGAGCAGATCGAAGCTCATCACAACCGGGATACGGGTATTCAAATGGGACGTTATGCTTCCACAGCCGCCAAGAGTGAATGGCCTGCATATAATGAAGTGATTCGTTCCTACTCCCACAATAACTATGACCCGGATGACGGCGAGGATGCAGACGGTTTTGCGGCCAAACTGACCGTAGGCCCGGGCAACGTCTTCGACGGTTGTATTGCGGCCTATAACGTGGACGATGGCTGGGATCTGTATAGCAAAACGGACACAGGCGCCATCGGCGCGGTTACGATCCGCAACAGCATCGCCTATGCTAACGGTGCAACATCAGACGGCACCTCCACCTCCAACAGCGATGGCAACGGGTTCAAGCTCGGCGGCGAGAAGATTGCAGTGAATCATATCGTAGAGAACAGCATTGCGTTTAATAATAAAAAGCACGGCTTCACCTACAACAGCAATCCCGGTTCGATCCAGATGAAAAATAACACCTCCTGGAACAATGGGCAAAGCAACTTTGCCTTTGATGTAGGCACCCACATCTTCACCAACAACCTGTCCTTCCAAGGCGGCGCCAGCGACAAAACAAGCGGAACCGACGTCAGCAGCACCAACGTCTGGTGGAAAAACAAAAAAAGCGAGAACGCCAAAGGCCTGCTCGCCAGCGCAGCCGACTTTGTCTCCCTCGTCCCTTCAGTAACACGTAGCGCGGACGGAACGCCTGTCCTGGGCAATTTCCTCAAGCTTGCGGGTGGCAGTGATCTGATCGGCTCGGGTACGCCAGCGGGTAAGAATATTGGTGCGCGGTAAGCGGTAGGTAATATGATAAAAGAATGATTTAAAAGCAAGTCCCCTTCCCCATTCCGCCTAAGCGGTGGTAATGGAGGAGGGGATTTTTGAATTGCTGTGCATTGTCTGCCGCTGGCTTATGAAGTAGGTAAATACTCACGGTTTAGCTAAAACCTCAATCATCAGTCTGCCGCCTGTGCGAAAACCTTGCTCGAATGCCGCTTCCACATACATGGACGTGGATTGTCCGATCAAGTCGATCAGTTGCTCCAAAGCATCGTATTCGTTCTCGGTAAGCTGTATTTTGTAGTCCTGCATCAGGTCCGATATTTGACGATTGATCTCTTGATACTCGGCCTGCTCAGGATGAATCGACTCGTCCAACCGCAGGTTTCCATGAAACAAATCCTCGATCAGGTTTGACATGTTATCCCCACCTAGTGTTTTTACCAACTATTCTCACTATACTTTAGCGGATTTTCCGCTAAAAATCAATAGCGGATAACACGCTAAAGTATGATGTTGATGAGGTGATGATAATGTACGCTCGTATACGCAATTTGCGTGAAGACAAAGACTTATCCCAAACACAAATGGCCGCCTATCTCGGCTGTAGTCAACGTGTTTATAGCAACTATGAACGAGGCGAGTTGGATATTCCAACAGCTATATTGATAAAATTGGCTGATTATCATCAGACCAGTACAGATTATCTCTTGAATCGGACGGATATAAGAAAACCTTATCCCTTAAACTAAAAAGTCCTACCCTTGCGAACACAATGACAATGAACTCGTATTCCACGCTCATCAAGACGTTTGCTAAGCAAAAGAAGTGACTGAACTGGTCGTTCACAGGGACCAGTTCAGTCACTTTTTATTTCACTTATAACCTAGACTCTCTTGTTATCTTTGCATCATTTCATGGCTTAGTCTTCTCACAGGTCCAATCTGCTTTTCAAACATTAAATCCCAAATATCTAGACATTCTTGTGCTATACATCTTATCTCTGGCCTCGTATCTTCAGTAGTTTCATCATATAGGCCAATAACTAATTTAGAGATATCATCATGGATACCCCATAGACCTTCATATCCTCTAGTATCATTCTGAATTAAATGACGACTCATTGATAATATTATATCTTTGAATTCAACTACCGATTTTGCCTCTTCTTCGAGATAATTTACAAATGCATGCAATGTTCTACGACTCAAATCTGAACTCATTAGTTCAATTAGAAAATCCTTATCTCTCTCCAAATCGATTAAATTATCATAAAATAATCTTGAGATCGGCATTTCTAAATCTAAGGTGCTTGTTTTAAATTTAAGAATAATATTTTTAGCTAATGAATTGTACTCTTCTTTATCGAAATACAACATAACCATATAAATAATTTCCTCAGCTTGTAATTTACTCATATTATCTACGTTAGCCATTTCATCAACAAAATCATTTTTTATGATAAACATTTCAGACAAACAATGCGCCCCTGATCTAATTAGTTGATCATCTTCAGAATCGTAACACTGCTTGATAATATTGATTATTCTTTGACGATATCGGGGATATAACCAAAAAAACATATTTCTTGTATCATGGAATCCAGCTAATCGATAATCTTGTTCATAAAGATAAAGGATTTTTTCAGACGCCCAATCCCTATCAATGTTGTAGGAGGGCCATAGTGCGAATAGGCTTGCATACCTTACTGCTGGGTTTTCATCAAATACTAACTTTTCAATGGTATCTTTAAACTCACTGAAAAGATCACTTTTTTTCCATAGTAAGTTAGCTATGGCTTGAGCTGCTTCACCTCTCACACAATTTATTGCATTACTTTGTAACATCTCAAAGCTACGCATTTCTTTATCTTCATTATTAGTTACATTTGGCTTTCCAATTTCCGGATTTTTGTGTTTAATTGCAATATCCTTAAGTGAATCTAACATCTCCTGTGACCATCCAACATCATCACTTTTCTCAATCATTGTACATATAGAATTTGCTCTATATGAAGTGAAATTAAATGAAAATTTAAAAATCATCGATTCTAGTAATTCTAATGGGATATTCTTAAACGTTTTACTGTGGGCTACTCCATTAAATAAAGTATCAATGTAAATTTCAGATATTGTATCGTTACATGAGAGCAACAACTTTATCATTCTTTCTGGTTCTTCTGAAACGGCAGTGCTAAAAGTGCTTGAAAAGGATTGAATTGAACTTTCAACAAAACCTCCTGGAACCTCATTCCAGCGCGAACCACCTTTTGTTCTTAGTTTTTGATTAGTCAATATAGCAATCCATCTTTTATCACTAAGCTTCTTCCCAGCAATAGGCGAACTTACAGAGCCACTGTGTCCGTTAGAATACATATATAAAGTAGTTTCATTTTTATATCTTCGCCGTAACACATGAATCAAATCTCTGGCTTTTTTGCTAAGCTGATTCAATGGCAATGCTTCAAGGATTTCTTTTTGTAAGTCCCCCCAAAAACTCCAGTAAACTATCGATCCATTATTCTCTCGGTTATATTCAATTCTACGTTGATATAGTCTTCTAGCTAACGGGGATACATAACTGATAACCGTCTTTTCTAGTAACTCAAAAATAGGTAAACTACAGTGTTCCGAATGTCTTGCCATAACTTGTTTTGCTAGTAATAATTGATCACCGTTACCACTTGTTTTATCAAAAATATTATTTTCAAAATCACTACATAAGTACTCAACAATAGCATCGCTATAGGAATACGGTAATTTGATCATTGCATCTAAAATAATTTCGTTGTATACGTCGTTTCCTTTACCCATATATCCTTTATAACGTTCCCAAAATGTTTTTGGATTTGATAAAATTATTACCGTATTTGCTTTTTTTATGATCTGAATACAAGCTCGCTCAAGACCATTTATGTGTGAATACCTTGCAGACCAATCATTAAAAGATGAAATTTCGTTCTCTATAGTTGGAACAAAAGGTAGTAGTAAATTAATAACTTCGCTACCTTCCTGAATTAGAAATTCCGAATCTTCCAGTAGAAATTCTTCTTCGTATCTATACAAAGTTTGAGCATGACGCTTCAGTTTATTTTCTAAAAGAAATGCAAACACCCGTATTGTTCTCATCTCGCATTTTCTTAGCATTGCCTTAAAGTCAAGATAGTTTTCTGCCATGTTCGGATATCGACGATAAAATTTCATTCTCAATTCGAACATCTCGTCAATATCCATATTAATATCATGTAAGAAACATCGCATGAAATTAGTATCATCTTCTTGTGATTGAAATGCATGTTTCTCTATAAATAGTGCATCTTCTACTTCATATTCAGGTGATTTACTAATAATAAGATTAATTACCGTCTGTTTCTTCTCTGTATCTTCAAACCATCGATCAAGAATACCTTTGTTTCTAAGTAAATTAATATATTGAGGTTTGAAATTTACTACATTATTAATTATATGAGAAGCAAACATCTCATTTTCACAGTTATCAATAATATAATTTTGTACATTACGATCTAAATGTTCCAATTGATTTAATATTTCAAAAAAAACAAACTTGACACTGTATCGGATATTCTCAGACGCAAGAATCTTTTGTCCAGCAACAAGAAAATCTGCACTGTCAAACTCCACTAAATTTTGTAACATCATCTGAACTTGATATCTTCTTCCAGGTGTTTGCTTCTCCTTGTCGCCAATAACATTTAATATGTTTTCGTTCTCATAATATTGTTTCAGCATCATCTCAGCTAAAAAGCAATCTAATATTGATTGATGAGCAAAAGAAATTTTATTTCCTTGTAACATCAGGAAACCGTTTGAAGATAAAAACTCCAAACTTGACCTGTTGACACTTAATAAATTTATAGGAATAGATATTCTACCTAATTTATCAAACTGCTTAATAAGTTGCTCCTTAGTTTCATTAAGAGATCCCTCATTAAGTCCAAATTCAAAACATCTTTTTTCTAATTGTCTCCACCATTCTAAGACCAGATGATTTGCCGTTGAACATTCATTATATTCACTAGCATTATCTAAGTGTTTCCAGATATATAGATTACTTGGAACTCGTAATACTTCTTTCAATTTTTTTGTCAAGTTCTCATAACGATTACCGACAATAACTTTGACCGAATCATCGGGAAATTCATTGATTTGAATCTTATTCCAATGCAAAGCTGTTTTTTTGTTATTATCGGTTTTGAAAAGAGATTTAATATTATTATCATTTTCCAAGTCATATGTTCTACATACAAAAACTACTGAAATCTTATTTTCTCTTTCTAAATTTACTCTTTCAACTTGATCTATAATTTGAGTACACACCAATAGAGCATCCCTTGAGTGTGCTTGAGTCCAACGTAGTGCATCTAACTGATCTAAAATAATCACAGCACTCTCAGTCTTGGAAACACTATGGATACAATGAACTATAGAAGAGGGCAACCCTAAATCTTCACCCCATTTCTGAGCACTTACACTTGGAGTACGCTTATCTAATTTTAAAGCTATAAACGTTATAGCATTTTCTTGACAATAGTTAATAATGTCTTCTGTACAACCGCTTTTTCCTCTCCCAGCTTTTCCATGTATTATTAATGATTCGCCTGAACTTATTGCTTTTCTGCTCTCATAAAACTCCTTTCTTTCTATAAGTTTATTATTTAATGGAAGAAATAAAGAGGTATATTCACGATTTAGCTCTTCAAATCGTGGGATAATTCGTTTGTCTAATGCAAGATTTTTTAAAATCATTGTTCTTCCATTAATTAACTGATAAATGACGGATGGAGTAATTGGTTTCCCTAAGATATCTCCGTCTATAACCCAAGTAGCCAACGTTTCATATATCTCATTTTCGTCACCCAGAAAAAGGTAATTAATTCTGGATAATATCGTTCTTTTTAAATCACTATCTGAAGTCTGACGATACGATATTCTCTTCAGAAGTGAAATGCACTTTATTAAATCATGATCCACTTGAGGGATCAATTCCATTGATTTGCAAAAATTCTCAAAGAAGCTTCTCAGTTCTTTACTGGCAGTAAGTATTTGAAATTGATAAAAATCCTGAGGGGACGTGCTTGTATTATTTGCTCTATTAATTAGGTCTTCTAATAGGGTAAATGCTAACGGAGATACTAATGAAACTGTGTTAGACTCATTTCTTTCTAATTGGAACTTCCAATTTGTGAAGATTCCTTTTGCATTAGCTGTGCCATAATCCCAATATTCTTTACTTGCATTTCGTCCTTTACATTGCTGTGCTTCTCTAGTGCCATTCTTTAGTCCGACCCAGATATCAACTCCTTGCTCGTCATCTCCGAGAGGTTCTAATGTAATATAATCTAGTCTTTCATCTAATACTTCAAGAATCTGATTTACTGTCCATCGAATTTCAAATTTATTTCCACTTTTATCTGATCTTCCTCCTAATTCATACGGCACACTTGAAACCTCCATTATTTTACATCATTATAAAAACCGCTTAATAACTAGAGTTGATCCATGAACGTAAAAAGAGACATTCTTGACTCGCTGTGTAAAATATAAGTGACGCCAACTATTCTACTTAGCGGAGCAAAAGATATGTCTCATAATTATACGTCATCATTTAGAAGTTAGTCTCTAGGATTCTGATAACACCAATCTGGGTCATACGGTAAAGATTTTAGATTTTGCATGTCCTCCAACCTGTATACCCAATCATTGTCTGCAATCCAGAAATAATCATCAGGATTCAGCTTGAGATATTCATAAATAAAATGAAGTATCAACTCTTGATTACCATAAATATCATCCATGTGCCCGACTTGGGATAGTGATACATTAGGATCTAAACCCAAATCTTCGTGATAATAAAATTCTGTGCTTGGGCTACTAATGCTGTGAATATGGAAAATCAATGAGGATTCCTTGTCCCCTGTGAATGACTTATGATTAATATTCAGCGTTGTATACAGGAACTCTCCTTCATTTGTATACGTCTTATTATTATAGAAATAGAGAGCTACGTCCGAATGAAAAGCTGCAACAATCGTATCAGCTAGAAACTGCTCTGGTGAATATTTGTCTTTTTTTGTTAAAATAACAGCTGAAGTCCCCATCTTATTTAGCTTTCTCCCCTATTACGAAGTGCAGTTTATCTGGTGAGCCCACATTACAGGCAAGTTCGAGCATAAAATCTATTCCTTACTCAAACTTTTGTCCTGCAACCACTTTATAGCTTCCTCACCCACCAGAATATTTGGTTCTTCTGGCGTTCCGATATTGATGCTTTTTATAAAGGCTTCTTCTATTCCCCTAAGCCCTGTTAAGTTAGCACCGTGCAACAAAGTTCCTTTAAACGATGCTGAACTGACATCTACCTGATTCATATTAGCATCTCGAAAATCTGTAAGGTACAGGGAGCTGGAAATTAGCTTTGCATTTGACAAATTCGCATTTGTAAAAATGGACTCAGAAAGATCCGCTTTGGCAAACCTTGCACCTTGGGCATCTGCATCTGTAAAATCGGCATAAGACAAATCTGCCTTATAGAAATCAGCATTTACTACGTTGGTGTTAGTAAAGCTGGATGAACATAACAACGATGATGACATGTCCATATGTTCCAAATTCATGCCATCAAATGTACATTCGGTCAAAAAAGCTTGATCCAAAGGATATCCCGATAAATCGACATGACGAAAGTCTATTTCATCTACACCTAATTTTTCACCCTTTTCTCCAATGGTTTCAATCCACACTCGATGTGAATTTAATTGCTCTATGAGTTCTTGTTGGTTAGTTGTTTTCATTGCTGCATCACATTTAGTCACCCTGACGTTTTACTACTTTTCTGGAATTTTGAAAACAACAAGACAGAAAGAATCTTGAAACTCAACATTAATCTTTTCTAATAAACGATCGGCATGGTCAACGATCTTTTGCGATTATTGACTCTCAATCTCACAGATTTCAATATATTTTTTGTTTATCCAATCTAATGCTAATTCCGCTTCTTCTTTCAAGATAACGCCTCGTCGGCTTTTATACTGAAAGTTCTCTTTTGCCCACAACAATAGTATCTTTACATATTCTAATGTTTCAATTTCACATGTACTGTCCTCTTCATCTTCTTCTGCAAAGATATCTTCAAAAGTTGTGAAAGACTTATCAGATTTTATTAAGTTTACATTCCCTCCACCTTCGTATAACGTTATTTTCCCTTTCAGTAATTCGATTAAGTTTCCGATCTCTTCCTGGATCGTGGCAAAGTCTCCAAATATATCCGATCCCAAAGAATTACTAATCAAATAACCATTCTTTAATGATGAATCGATGCCTAAGTCCACGATAACTTCGTTGAAATCTTCTTTATATTCGATTGTATACCTGTATTTAATCATGTTCGTATCTCCAATCTTCTTAATACAACGGATAAGCCGATGTGATTTTCTCATTTTTTATAACAAATTCAATAGTCACTCCTGTACTGGAAGTCCCTCTATATCTATTATTTTTGAAAAGAACTTTGTTATCGAAAGCTATATTTATCTCATCAATTACTTGTTGTGGTGTCCAATCTTTCGAAAAAAACGTGGTCTTCGCTTTTTTTAGTATTCCATCTACCTCTACATTGGCTCTATACACACCATACTCATTAGGAGGATCAATATTTCCAACAACTTTCCCTTTGGTATTTGGCATACCTTCATAATGAAATCCAACCGCTTGTCCCTTTATTATTTCACCCTCGAAGATATGATTCAATGCATTACTTGTAGTTCCTTTTTTAAAAACCTCAGTATTCTTTAATTCATTGATTTTCCAACTACTCTGGTACGCATTCGCTTTCCTTGCTTCAGCCGCTTCCATATTCTTTTTAATCTTCGCCGCAACTGGATGAGAAGAAGATAAGCGAAACGGACCTTTGCCACCCGGCATACTCCCACGAACCATCTGAAATGCCATAAATAGCTGGCTGAACTTCAGAGAAGTCAACATCATCTGAGCATACTTATCGGATACAGGCTCGCCTGTGAAGGGATGAATTCCATTTTCAAAAGCTTTGATCTGCATCGCATAAATATCTTCCCCTGGCGCTTCAGCATCCGTAGCTTGCATCCGATTAAAATCTAAATGCCCCTGATCCTTCTTATATGCCTGCAGGGCTGCCTGATCCGTAACACCATTCTCATTCACAGGCATCCACATCAGCTTCCCAAACATATTGACTTGTGCCATCCGGTAGCCCTTATCATCCGAACCAGCATAATATCTTGAGGTCTTCATCATTGCTCCCGCACCTACAGCGCCAACAGTACTACCAAGACTCACCTTTTCAGCATCAACATTCTCAAATCGCGTGGCAATATCCTTCAATTCCTTAGAGGTGTTCACCATACTTTCCAGCGCCTTCTGCAATACAGGACGTGACCGCGCAAACTCATCATAAAAACGCTCCTGCGTCACACCTAGCCACATCTGCTGAAGGAACATGATCTGTCTTGTGATATCCTCCCGTATATGCTCCAATTGTTGTCTCGCCTGATCCACTTGATTCGATACGTGATGTAACTGTTCAGGGGTAACTTTAATGGTATTCATCCATTTTCACCGCTCATCTAAGATATGATAAAACTATGTTAGCAGAAGTTTAATGGCAATTACATCCGGCTAATCTCCTGATTTCACTGCATGAATCCACGCTCAGAATGATTTATATCCGTCCCTCAGCCCATACGATCTCTATGTAGGTGTATACATGTTCCAGAGGGTTTTCCTTTTACGACTACAGGATACTGTGGCATTTTACTAGAACAAGCCGAAAACTTTAACAAATCATAGTATTAATGAAGAAACTTGACTCGTGCGGATGATTAGGTGTACTATATGTTTGTATAAATGGAATATATTACAATTTAAATATTTATTTTGGAATCTTATATTATCAAGATGGGTATCAGAGCCTATCATAGCTAAGATATCAATGCGTATAAATGAGTTTTACATTTTGTCTGCAACACATAATCATTGGCAGGCATTCATTTTACATATACATTCCTACTTCATAGAGTTTTCTAGCCTGTAGAGTTCTACCTCCTTAAATTCTTTTTCAGTAAAGAAAAAAGGGGAAGAACCATCTTTAAAAGAGAGGAGGGCAAGAGGCTTTAATCTGCAAGCAGGTCTATTTGTCGTAACCACATGTTTTTGTAAAAGAATACCCATAACAAGAAAGGTGGAATTTATTGCTATGAGAAAATTGTTTAGTTTAGCTCTTATTCTTGTTCTAGTGCTTTCATTTAATGTAGCTGCCTATGCAGATGGTGACGTGACTCAAGCCAAACCTATGACAAAGGAAGAAATTATTAATTCCAAAGAATTCCGTGAAGCTGTGAAAGCGGCTAAGGCTGAATTCGAATCGCAGAAGGCTGATAATGCGGGTGGTCCAGTTCTGTTTGCGCCTGCTCCGAAAGTATCTCACATTAATGTATATGGTGTCGTATCTCCTAATGGTGGTCAAGAAATTTACGGCTTCAACAACAACCCGCTCTCCACGACCAATGATCATGGCGGGGCTTGGATTCAGTGTATTACTTTCCAGATCGGTTATGACAGCAGTCACTACGGCACACTCGCCGGCAATACAATGACTAACAACTGGTCTGAAGCTATTGATCTGGACGGTGATCGTGTCGTTGATGCTTTTGCCCATTCTTGGGTTTATGAAGCGCCTAGTACAGGTGGACAATTTGTAGGTACGGTCTATTCCATTAATATTCCAACACAGTGGACCGCTTGGATTAATGTTCGTTAACCGGAAGGATGTAATATGAATATTGGAGGAATTGGCTATGACAGCCCACTCTTCTGCTAACAATTATATTAGTATATTTTCTCAGGCGGCCTTGAAGAATGCATCTCAAGAAGGTCCAGGATGCGTGGAACAAAGCAGATGAAAAAAAAGTAGCTTCAATCCCTTAACCGATGCTGATGGTAAACTTACAGGTTCCTCCTTGATGGCGCGACATATGGAGATGGAATACAACTTGATGCTTCGTTATGGTAATAAGGAAGCCCGTGTACGCATGGACAATGTGTTTGTAGACAAAGATTCCGCAAAGGCTCTTATCCGTGCGGCTTTGGAACGAGCTAATCATCCGTTAGCAAGCACTAAAGGCTCTGCCCAGCTTGAGTTAGAAAAGCATTTATTAGAGTCCTTTCTACCCTATATGGATTGATGGACACCGATTTGATTTCTTGATCAGGCGCAGGGATATACATCCCCTGCGTCTTTTTTTGTTGTGACATTACCCTAAGAGCAGTAGCAGAGCCACTTTTCAAGGAAATTGACGAGTGTCTAGTTCAATAGGGTCAAACCTTCCAGTTCCACTTGTTTTAATATGCTCTTATTAAACGTATGGTCTCAATACGTTTAATCCGACTTTCAGGATTGGCTACGTGAATTCAATGTCACATTACAATTCATATCATTCAATTGATTTTGGAATAATATCAAGCGTTAGTTGCACCCATTGCTCTTCTCTGTAGTTGTACACATATTCTTGTGAGTTGTCCTTAAATTTAACCACAATAGGACACTGAGGAATTTACTACGACGAGCTTTAATGCTAACAATATTATTTTTTTCTATCCCTTTTTAACGGTTCAATACGTTCTTAAACCATCTTCAAGATCCTTCATATCCTTTTTATATGAGGCATACGAAGGAGGGGATATTAAATAAAGACCTTGAGGATTAGAGTCCTCAAGGTCTTATCAGTTCCTAGTTCTTAATACTATAATGTTTCATTAACTTATTAGTCACATCTTCGGGTATACCTTTGGTAAAGTTTAAGGCCACCAAATCAGTAATAGCCCTGTCTATTGAAAAACATGAGTCACTACTGTACTTGCTCATTTCATCGTTAAAACCTAAAATACAAATGCCGTAACTTCTTTCTCCCCATATTGCCCAATTCAGCGACGGCGATAACCATATAACTATTTCAGAGTTAGATAGAATAGCATCAGCAGGGCTTTCTTCTGGTCCCTGATTAAGGATATTCCAATACTCATCAGCGGTGGTACCCTTTTGTAAAACGCACCAGTTATATTGGGAAAACTCACTGTAGTAATAATTTACAGGGTCTGGATCTAAAACAGCCATAATTACAGAGTAGTCACCAAAAGTATCCATGATTTCAACACAAATTACTTTTGAAACCAAACGTGATGCTTTCTCAAACTCTTCTGAGCTTTTAATCATTTTTCTCAATTTGTCAGTCCCCAATAGAATCTTAGTTGTGACCCCTGTCGCACCCTTAGCCCAAAATTCAGCGTTGAGTTATTTAGATTCAATTGTATACCTATATTCAATCATGTTAGTATCTCCAATCTCCTTAATACAACGGATATGCCGATGGTTGCAACTCATACTCTCATTAATATTAGAGAAGATGCCCCGATGTATAACGAGGTCATCTTCTTTAAGAACGATACGGCAATTTTTATTATCCATATTAAAATGCAATATAAGAATGAACTCATTTCTCTCATTTTTCAAACAATCTTTTACTGTATTTTTGTTATGTTAATAGGGGTGTCCCAATTATCAAGATAAAAAATAACATTGGATTTAATATTTACTTTGTTCCAAACTTTCTTGTCTATAGGAAATGTTTCATCTCCAAAACTGTTTGATTTAACTTTAATATAGAAGGCTCCTTCATTTTCTAACTTTTTAGTTACCACTCCTGACAAAGGATCTTTCGTTGGTTCTTTATTAATTGAAACGATGTATAGATACTTCCCTTCATTCAGATACCGATAGGTTATTGAATCACCTTCTTTTAATTTGTTACATGATGGACTTTCAAATCGTTCTGTTTGAGTACTCCTGTTTATAGGCTTTGGTGGATCATTAACAGTTACCTTGCATGAATTACCTTTAAGGTCGACTGATATTATATGCCTGCTAGTTTGTACTGGAGTTGAATCTTTAATGAAAATAAAAAAAATGAATATGGTAATCATTAATAAAACACCTATTATTAATACCTTTCTCAAAATAACACCTCTTCCCTACAAAATACTTAATAGTATGGATTCCAACCAGTCCATCCAGTAGGTTTACCATCACTAGTAACAATTACAGTTTGCATAGTATACCCTTTGGGGTTGGCCACATAAATCATAGTAGTTACCGTACCCTTTTTAGTTACTTCAACATTGCCAAAAACTGATGCTACTAAATAGTTTACATTCCCGAATTTTTCACTGGTAACTAGACTTGTAAGTCGTGAGGAAACATCCCCCATAATTGCATCTGCTTTTCCCTTCGTGTAAGTTGTCTCATCGTAAATGCAACCAGTGCAATTATATTTTGACGCGTCCGCATAATAAACTATATTACTTTTAGGATCTACCATTACTTTCATATTTCTTGAAGTATCATTTTGTAAAACAAATGCATTAAAGACGGGATCACTTTGCTTTAAAAGTCCTTGCATTCCTTTATTGCTGTTTCTTATCGCTTTTGCTTGATTTGCAGCTTGGTTTCTTTTTTTGTGTGCGTGAACCCACATTGATGAATTGTCTTTGGATCCTTTAAAAACCCCATCCCAGTAAACCCAATCTGCTTTTAAGGAATTTAATTTCCAGTTAATGTTAAAAACATCTACATCTACGGCCACATGGCCACTCGGATCTACATATTTTAGAGGATTATTACTTACATAAGAGTATAAATTCAAACTTAATGGATCATTCAATTCTCCCTCATACGTGTCCTCACCGATGAAACGTGCCATGCCTGGATCATACCAGCGCGCTCGCAGATATTGCAGCCCTACCGTATCATCCCAATATTCTCCGGCATAGCGAAGCATATTCGGTACGGTTTCCTCTGTTGTTAACGGTCCGCCCCAGATATCATAGGTATAGCTGTTCAACACTTTTCCTGCATCGTCTACAAGGCCAACGACATCGCCATGACCATTCAACTGGTAGTATTCCAGTTTACCTGTTTGCTTGTCCTGGCGAGCCCATAATTGCCCATACAGATCATAGATATAGGCATATGTCAGCTCTGCTTTTCCAGACGTCACAGTGGCCTCAGCCATGAGTTTGGCTTCTTCATCGTAATAATAACGAATCGTTTGGTCGCCTTCCGTACGTTCATACAACAATCCATCTCCATTATAGCTGTAGGTTACCGTTTTGCCTTCACCCGTTGCTTTAATCAGACGATTCTGGCTGTCATACGTATACTGTGCATCCTTTAGACCGTATACCTTACCACTTCCGGTACTGTACCGGTTACCATTCGGGTCATAAGTATACGTTTCTTTTTGCGTACCCGTTTCGGTCTGAATCCGGCTCAATTCATCGTATGTGTATTGATCAGTTTCCCCATTCTGTGTACGGGACGTGATGTTTTTATTACCATCATATTCATAGGCGAACTGTTGCACCGCAGATGTCCCTTGAGAGATCGTGATTCCCGACAGGTCATAGCCGCTGAACTGGTAGCTTGTGCTCAGGCCCTTGCCAAACGACAATTTCTCCAGCAAGCTATTGGACGCATAACTGAATGTCATACGATCCACAGGCGTCGTTCCCGATGCTGCGAGTGCAGAGGCCCCTCCTGAACCCGTGGTAATATCCATGGAGGTTACCCGATTCATGGCATCTACTTCGCCGTGAATGCGCAAGGATTGTCCTTTGGCATCCGTTAAGGTATACCCTAGACGTTGCTGGGTATTGTTTTCGTAATCAAGTCGTGTCCCATCCGGGAACGTCAGTCCGTTCAACATCCCATCTGCCACTCTATAACTGTACGTGGTCTTTCCATGATCATCGGTCATCGATGTTCTACGGCCAATCTCGTCGTACGTATAGGATACATTCGTATCCGGTGCTTTCATACCTGTGAGCATGTTGTCACTGTTATACGTATACTCTGTTACTTTCCCAAGTCGATCCTGTTTTTTAATCAGATTACTTTTCTTATCGTAATATAACGTTGTCGCATACCCGGCTGGACTCGGATGCGTCTGTTTAATGAGTCTTCCCAATTCATCATACTGTTTTGTGACTGTTTGCGTATTCGGTGATACGATCTGTGTCACTTGGCCCTGATAGCTATAGAAGTAGCGGCTTGTCTCTTGCTTCGGTGTTGTCACTGTTGTGATCTGTCCAAGCGCATCATACGTATAGGTCGTTCGTTGACCGTTACCATCGATAGATGCAATTACGTTACCATCGATATCATACTCGGTTTGTTGTAACGGAACATATGCACCATTCCGATATTCTTCCACCGCCGTCACTCGACCAAGTAAATCCTTCTTCTCCCGTGTTTGATTGTCAGCGGCGTCCTTATAGGTCACCGTTTGGGCCACAGCATCAATGTTGGTTGTTTCGATGGTCCCGTCTGGATACTTTGTCTCTATCGCTTGTCCAAACGCGTCGACTACAGCTCTCGTAACATTGCCTTCAGCATCCTCAACAGCCGTAACATTACCTTCGCGGTCATAGGCGTATTTGTACGTAGCCTGAGCCGTCTGCTCTTCTACCAAAAGACCTAACGGATTATACCGCTCGGTCGTGACAATGCCATCTGGCGATGTATTTGTAATGATGTTCTTAACATCATCATACGCCGTAGTTGATTTCGTACCATCAGCATGTACGATTTGTAGAAGTCGCCCTCTCTTATCATACTGATAGGATTCCTGTTCCCCGGATGCATCGGTTGTCTTTTCCAGTTCACCAGCATTCGTATATTGATACGATTCCACGAGGGCTTCTGCTTTACCAGCAGCATCATTCACGGTTATGGACTTGGATTTCACCAAATGCCATGCATCAGCCTGATAACTCAACATCGCTACGCTGTCTTTAGCTAAATAGCCGCCTTTATCCGTGGTGCTGGTGACTCTTCCTTTATCATCCAGCTTCACTTCCGATTCAGTGAGCAACTGCCCGCCGTATCCATTTTTAGTTGTGCTCCGCAGAACGGAACCTTGGCTGTTATAGGTTGTTTCGGTGTATCTCTCCAAGGTACTATTAATCTTGCTGGTCGAACGAATAGGTTTGATCCAGTGATATGGAGCCTTACTCGTTTCATACGCATAAGTGGATTCTTGTCCGGTACTGCGCTTTTCTGAAGTCACCATTCCATTGATATCATAGGTCATGGTCGTGGTTAGCTTCTCGCCTGCACGTCCACCCTCACTAACCCACTCCGTCATTTGAGTCGGAAGGTTTCGCTTCGTCTGGTTATCGTACTGCAACTCCGTTGAATAAGTCACGTCATCTCCAGTTAACGTGTGCTTATCTGCGCGAACCAAATCTGGATGAGCTGCAGCGCTAAACGTTTTGGAAAACGTCCAAGTATCTGCGGTGTTCTCTGCTTTCACTTTCGTTGTCCATAATGCGGATTGACCGTAAGAGTCCAGATCTTCTCCAGAGTACTCAAAGTTAACCTTGTCCAGAACGCCTTCGCCATCCGTTGTACTAAACTGGCTCTTGCGCTCTCTTACTTGGAATACGAAATGAGAGGAAGCTTCGCCAATCTGCTTCAGCGCCGGAATATATGCATAATCCGTTATAGCTGATGAGGGGCTTGTAATGCGCGATAGCAACGCTGTATGCATCACACCTTGAGCATTTTGGTTACTTTGCAAGTCAGGCAGGAAATTGAATTTGGATTCCGGATAATAGTACGTATACGTCGTTGTCCGATCAAGAGCATCTGTGTATTCTAGCAAAATGCGAATGCCTTCGTCCTCGCGTTGCGTGTACGTTGCTTTCCGATCTGTTCCGGCAAGCTGTACAGTAACCTTCAGGTTGTCATAAGCAAATGTCAGCGCCTGACCTTCGCTGTTTTCAATTCGTGCAATAGCTTGGTTTCCGTTCAATGTCGTATAGTCAAAATTCACGGTATTGCGGTAGCCATCTGTAATTTGCAACAGCTCTCCGGCTTCATTAAATAGATAATCGTAGCCGTTTCGGATGGATAGACGATAACTGCTAGATACGCCATTAACAGTCATGGTCGCATCTCGCTTAACGGTTAAATCATTCCATACGTAACCTTCCAGTTCCAGATTAGCATTTAAGCGGTAGTAGCCCACGCCTGGAATAAGAATATACTGATGATCGCCACGCTTTTCCATGAAAGGAATGTCCCAACGCCAGCCTTGCCCCAATCCAGCAGAGAGTTCTTCCTTGCGTGGCGTAACCATATTGGAATACGTCTGTGTGGTTTCGTCATATTCAACGCCCAGCTGTCCACTCGCTCTAGCGCTGTCATAGACGCGTGTCAGATCGAACGAAATGAGACCAGGTAGAGAAAGGTCAGTACTCTGAATCATCATTTCCCCTGTAGCAGTTGAGATGGATTCTGCTCCATATGACGTCATATAAAGCGATGCATCATCTCGGATATCTACATGGTTAAGTCCAGTTTCGTCCACGGTTGTTCCTGTACCTGGCGCATCCTCATTAAGAGCATTAATCGAGAAGTTATTTTGCTGTGATGATCCGGAAGGGCGTAGCCCCTCCATTTGGATCGGTTCACTTATTTCTTGTGCTTCTAGCCATTTCTCAGCAGCCTCGCCGCCTGTGCGATCTGTCTGTAAAGCTTTATACAACTGGTACAGCGAGTAACCTTGATCTAGTTTTTTCTCAATCCAATCTTCTTTAATACCAAATTGCTCTTTTAAACTATGGATTGTAATGTAGGTAGCGGAAGGGAGGGAATCCCTACCCTCAGCCGCCGCTGCTGCTTGTCCTCCATATCCAAAAGAACCGAACCCACTAAGAACCAATATGACGCATAACCAAATAATCGTTATTTTCTTAAACACTCCATCACCTCAACCTAGATTTAGACAATCATTAATTAAATGGGAAAATCTTTTTCGTTCGTTTCGTTAAATTACCGTTGCGATCATACTCAAACACAATTTGATCTCCTGTAAATAGAACGACTTTAAGCAATTGATTGCCATAGCCGTACTCATAGCTATTGTCATTACGAATGTTCATCCATGCTGCTTTTATGGCTCCCTGAATCGGTTTTCCTTCTTTTTCACTTAGCTTGAGATAATAATTCTGTCCACCTTCAAGCTCCCATTCAAGAACGGTATATTGCTCACCATATACCTGTTCTTGCTCTATTGAAGCAGCTACCGGAATGCTCAATTCCTTATCTGAATACAATTCGATCCGAGGTTCAATGGAAAAATCACCTGATTCCTTTATGGCAATCCGATACTTGTCAGAGCTATACGGACTAAAACGGTAGTATACATTCCCTTGCTGAACTGTCGGAAGCACCGTCTCTGTGTTTTCATACAAAGTCAGAAACTCCACTTCCACTTCCTTGACCGTAAAGTGCCGATAAGCACCTACAAATTTCAGCGTTTGAGCTGACACGTTATGCACCTGAATGTCAGACTTTCCAGGTACAAATTGTCCTCCTGTAGCGTTCTTTCCTTCCTTAATAACCACTTGATTCTGATTCCGAATAACGTAATCATAGGTTCCTCCTTCAGAAGGAGAACCAACGAGTATAGCCTCATAAGGTGAGGTGTTCGAGAACAAGAGCGTGTTATTTGGCGTCAAATTCCGCTTGATAAGTGCAGGCTCCTGACTTGAGCTGGCTGTCACAGGAGAATGATATTTAATCGTTACAGGTTCCGTAGATACTACGGTAACAACAAGCGTTGCACCTGCTGGAATATCCCATGTTGCATGACTCATACCTTCCACGAAATACAATGCTTTATTAGATTTATCGTAGACTGTATAATCCACAACGGATGCTACTCCTGCGATTCGTTCAATTTGAGCAGGTTTTGAATCCGGATTCGTAAATACTGCGCTCTGCCCTTGGTTAACAGTGATTTCCGATTCTGGTGAAGGGACTTGATCATCTTGTCCACGGAAAACGCGGTAAATCCCACCATACGTTATGGGTTGATCCGAGATGTTGGTAACAACAACTTTTTTACCACCCAAGACATACGCCTCGATCGCTGTTGCTGTTCTACTGCTTGACACTGTTCCATCTACGTTGTAAATCGTGTAATCATACACCCGTCCCGCGCTGCTGGAAGCATCATTTCGAAGCCTTTTTGGATCTGAGCTTATGTTGGTGAAGGCATAGCTCTCGCCTTTGTTCAACGTTACGCGCAGATAAGCTGGTTCCTGGCTGTCCACTACAGAGAAATCATCCGTGTATTCAAATATTACAGGTGTACTTCCCCCTACGGTAATGACGGCTTCACCACCAGAAGGAATGGTAGCGAGACTTACATTGCTATTGAATTTGTCACTATGTGCTCTACCGTCTGCCTTATACACCACAATATCAAACAGTGCACCTAATTTTTTGGCGTTACTCCGTATTGGGTTGCTGAGTGAGCCTCCATTATGGAATTTGACCGATTGACCCGGTGATACAGTAATCTTAGTTAGTGCTTCATTTGGTCGATCCTCTACATCAAAAATGGTGTAAATCGCCCCTATGGTTACAGGTTGAGCAGATACACCTGTAATTACTGCTTTATTTCCATAGTAAACAACTGGTTCAACCGTTGTTGCTTTTCTTGTACTCCGTTCTGTACCATCTGGATAATAGGTGACGTAATCAAATATCCGCCCTTGGGTGGTGGACGCATCACTGTCGAGATATTCCCGATCAGTAGTGTTATTCCAAAATGTCACGCTTTCTCCCTGTTTGAGTGTTACGCGATGGTACGCAGGTTCCATGCTTTCTTCAACCGAGAAATCATCCGTATAACTAAACTCAATTGGGACTTGCCCAACTACAGTCACGACTGCGTAACCTTGTGAACGAATGATCGGATTTGTATTTTTGTTGAATCCATCCGAATGAACGACGTTTTCTGCTGTATAAAGAACATAGTCAAAAAGGGCTCCATTGGAACTGCTGGCATTGTTTTTTATCGGATTGGCCAACGAACCATTATTACTGAAAATCATAGATTCTCCAGGATATACAGTGATTCGAGTAATTGCATCGCCACCGGCTTTTTGGACATCAAATGTCCGATAGGGCACACCATATGTTACAGGCGTTGCTGTAACCAAAGTTACAACGGCGGTTCTTCCTGCTGCTACAGTAGGTTTAGTGGTCGTATTCGTCCCTGTAGAACTTTCCGTTCCATCCGGAAGATAAACAACGTAATCATGCTTATCTTTGGTCGTTCCATCCGTTTGGAGTGCATCGGATTTGGAACTGATATTAGTGAACTGGTAGCTATCTCCCTGATATAGCGTTGTACGCGTATAGGCTGGCTCATCGCTCCATTCACCGGTATAGACTTCATAGGGAAAACCAACACTAACAGGCTGTGAGCCCGCTCCAGTAATAATGATTTCGTTCCCTCCCGCAAGTGAAGGTTTCCCAGTCGTTTCGAAATTGGAAGCTACAAGACTACCATCTTCTTTGTATGAAGCGTAATCTATCTTCCTGTCCTGAGCTGTGGAAGTATCGGCACTTAGAACTCTTGACTGTGTCCCTTCATTAAAGTATCGATAGCTCTCTCCTTTGGATAACGTAACCCTAAGCATGGCTGGGTTAGCTGATACACTGTAAGAAAATTCTGAACGGATTGTCACTGTAAACGGATTCTGACCCGTAGAGGTGATTACAGCTGTATAGCCTGAGCCTACTGATAAACTGCTAATAGAGTTCATGTTTTCGCTCATGATGCTGCCATCTGGTCTATAAATAACGTAATCGTATGCACTGCTTCTTGAAGTCGCGGCATTGGTACTTAACGATCTTGCGGCACTTCCGTTATTCGTGAACGTATAGGAATCTCCGGGACTCATGGTCAAAGTTCCATCTGCCATGGCCATAGCTTGAGGAGAGAAAGAGTTTTCCCCATATGTATCATCAGTTACCGTCGCTTCATCTTCTGCTTCTTCGATAACTTCATCTACACCTTCTGGTTCTTCGTAGACATCCGGATCAATAACATCTAGATTCTCGCCGTCTGTTAAAGCTGATTCCTCCATAGAAACATCAACATTCTCCGCGCTACTTTCACTTGTTATTATGGCATCCGATTGGTCCGAAAGCGCATAACCGCTAGTCGGATACATGGTTCCAATCAACAACAAAGCCATCAGAAAAACAATAAAACCTTTTCTTAAACTCATGGAATTCATATTCCTCCTTTATGTTTTTTATCCATTTACTCCCTCAACAGATGTATAAATGGAGCCTAATAAATCATTATCGTCATTTTCCTTATTTTAGGACATAGTAAATTAGTCCCTAAATTCAGGGACTTTTTTCCTTTTATATCTCAGATAACAATTTAAAATATAACCTGTCATTATCCTGATACAAAATATATTCCTATTTTGATTAGGACTTAGATTTAATATCTGAAAAATAAAAAAGCCGCCAGTTGGCGACTTTTAATTGAATCAAATAGTTATCATTCTGGTACATGATCAGCGCACAGCAGCTACTGTACCTCTGCTTGTATAAAAACAAACGTACTCTCGTCGGATCGTTCTTCTGAAAAAGCGAAATTCAACCGATCAAAGTTTCTTACATCCCTCACATCTGTAATCTTATGCTCTGCCATATAACGTACCATTTCACCTCTGGCCATCTTGGCCCAGGTTGCCTTTTCAACAAGCTTCCCATTGACCATTTGTCCGAATACACAAGTAATGAACCGGGTTTCCTCACTCAGAAAAGGTAAAATATTTTTGCTATACTCTTTGGAAGCCAAATTAAGAATACAGTTGCTGTCCGCTTGAAGTTGATCTGCCAACTTGCTGCCCCAGAATTGATAGAGCGATTTGAAGCCCGGACCTTGTAACTTGCCCTGCATCTCCAACCGATAAGGGGTAACCCCATCCAAAGGCCGCAACATGCCATAAAAACCGGATAAAATACGTAAATGCTGCTGAAGATACTCTAATTCCTCATTTTGAAAAACACCCGGAGCCATATATTGATACTGAATGCCCTCATAGGCATAGATGGCTATGTAAGATTTTCCTTTATATTCATATTCTGAATCCGTTCCACGTTCTGTTCGGCGATTGCATCGTTACACTTCCACATCGCTTTGAGTTCGTCATAGGATAACTCTTGAAGCAGACTCATTAGCTGTTCTGACTCGTTTATAAACTGCGGCATCTGCGCGATAGCCATAAGATCGGTATCAATCTTCATCTTTTTAGCTGGTGATATGATAATTCTCATCGTGCTAATCCATCCTTAATCTACCGTTGTTTTTGTCGTTATCCATTGTACAGGATTGGGCAGGCGAATCCAATGTCTAGCGCGTTCATTACAACTCGAAAAGTTCAATTGGTTTTTGAATATGGATTAGGCATAAGTTGTACTCATTGCTCTCCTCTATAAGTGAAGGGGGTTATCCTTCATTTTGACGACTACAGGATACTGTGTCGTTTTACTGCGACGAGCAGTAATACTAATAATACCATGTTTATCCATACCCCTTTCAACAGTTGACCACATCAAAAATCATCTCCAAGTTTTGTCATATCATTCTTATAAAACCCATACAATAACGTCATTTAATAGAATGCTTCTTTAATATAGTCAAAAAACCGCCGTCTATCGACTCGCTACAATAAATTTAGCGTGTACGCTCAAAGATATTCGACTCTGACCTGTATTAAGTATCATATTTCCACCTTTGTTAAATGTTATATAATGTAGTATTTTGTCACTTAATCAGGTATTTCTTCCTATTCAAAATATAAACAAAAAAATCCATAATAGATCTAAATTAATATAAGGAGGTTATATAAAATTGAAGAAACGATCTATGCTTCTTAGTTTTGGTCTTTTACTTTCCCTCTTTGCAGGCAGCACTTCCTCAGAAGTTTATGGTGCAGATGACACAAAACAGTCCCCCCTTTCGGAGTCTATAGTTAGCGATATAAAGGATATATCTCCAATTGTTACATTTCCAGAAGATGAGATGGCTCGCGAACTTGAATTTAATGAGGAAATAGTTCAAAAACATCAGCGATACCGAAAGTCAAATAACCTCGATTATTCCAATCAGGCTATCATGAACGCATTAAATTCTTCTAATGCAAGAGATACTATTCCAAAATATAGTATAGCGCTCACTGAAGAAGAGGAAAGATACATTCAAGAAAGAGATGAGCTTATGAATAAGTATGGACCCCAAATATCAAACTTACTCACTAAAAATGGTGTAGTATCTGCAAAAGGTCCAAATAATGACATAATAGAAAAATATAGTGATATTGGAACATTTCATCAGGAAAAAGAAAACGGATTAAAATTTGTTATTGGTTTCTCGGTAGAAAATGAAGAAGTCAAAGAAATTAAAAAAGCAATTGAAGCGCTTGTCCCAGCAGAATATTTAGAAATCAAGAAAGTAAATTTCTCAGAGGCCGAACTTGTAAGCGCCTATGAATCTGTGATAAATGAAAGTAAGCAGCTTGGGATTCCTTTCGAAACTGTTGCTGTAAGAGTAAAAGAAAATGTGGTTGAGATTCAACTTGCCGACAGTACGAATGCAACGAAGTTAATGGCATCTAGCCCAATTAAGGCGCTAACTGTAGAAAATGATAATATTTATAAAATAGTGACTGGCAAGTCGAATGAAAAACTGGATGCAAGAAACACTAAGCTTGACACTATGGTTGGTGGATTACTTATCGCTGATACTGCAACAAACTCTACAAATTCTATAAACTATTGTACAATAGGAACCTTGGCCACAAAGAGTAGTGATCGCTTTATTATCACAGCTGCACATTGTCTCGAATCATGGAATACCAATAATGCATACCAAGGCGGTTCATTAGTTGGAACAGAGCATTTTTCTTATAACGGAAACTATGCCGACGTAGGTGTTATCAAAGTACCGTCTACTAAAAAAATTTCTAACTACGTCTATAAATATTCTTGGACGGATAGCAAAATCACTTCTTATCAAACAAGTACAAATTCCCTCAATGTAGGTGACAATGTTTGTTTATCTGGGGCAACTAGCGGTTTTAGCTGCGGATCAGTTACAGCAAAAAACATCACCTCAATAGGAAACAGTGGGTATATGGAGGCTGATGTTGTTTCTCTTGGAGGCGATAGCGGAGGAACTTGGTGGTATAACGGAGTTTTGATTGGCATACACAGATCTGGTGACGGCGCTTCGTTTGCAAGATTCTCGCATATTTCTAATGCAAAAGCCTATGGTGGGGATTGGACTCCATATACATCAGATACAGCTAAATAATTGTAAGAACTAATTCAAAAAAGCGATCTAGCTAGATCGCTTTTTTTCAATTTTATTCTGCTATATTTATTTCTTTGGCAATAGATGTTGGAGGAACAGTATCAAGATGTTCTTTTTCAGCAACATAATTGATTTTCACCCCAATCTCCAGAGCATTAAAATCTTTTTTTTCTAGTGAGATGTCTTTTAGGTCTAGCCATTCTAAGTTATATTTATTTTTTTTTAAAATCTCCTGAACGGTTTGACCCGTAATTTCTTTTAGGTTTGACTGTAACTCGGGATTTTTTGTGTCTAATGCAAGCAGAATTTTCTTCTGTCCCTTTGACTCCTGCTTTGCAAGGACAATAGCCTCAGACGTCTTTAGAGCGTCTTGCTGTTCTGTTGAATTGTTAGAATGGTCACCTTTACCGCTACAACCTGTAACCATAAGAATCAAAATGAAAACAGACAATATAGATTTCAATGTCTTCCTCTCCTTTCCAAAAGTACTTATTAGACGGTTAAAGTAATGCGAAGGTTGCAAGCCAACGGAAAGTAACTATTGCGAAACCAAACGTGTCTTACGTTTTTCTGTGTTTGGCCAATTTGCTTTTATATTCATATTCCGAATCCGCTCCACATTCTGTTCGGCAATTGCATCGTTACACTTCCACAACGTTTTGAGTTCATCATAGGATAACTCTTGAAGCAGACTCAATAGCTGTTCTGACTCGTTTATAAAATGCGTCATCTGCGCGATAGCCATAAGATCGGTATCGATCTTCATCTTTTTAGCTGGTGATATAATAATTCTCATCGTGCTGATCCATCCTTAATCTACCGTTGTTTTTGTCGTTATCCATTGTACAGGATTGGACCGGCTTGTTCATTAGAATTCAACACATTAATTTGTTAAGAAAGTAAGACGTGCACTTCAAACCACTAATTAGGGAGATACGCTTCCCGCGCCACTATTTTGCTCTACTTTAGTACCCGGTAATTGAATCATTGGCGTGTTTGACCCACTTACATATGGAAGGGCTCCATCCCATTTCTTGATGGTTTCATATTCAACGAGTTGACTCGATAATGATTGTTGAAGCTCTTTATTTGCTTTAGCTTGACCTTCTGCTTCGATCAATAGTTTGTCTGCATTACCTTGCGCTTCCACGCGCTTACGATCTGCTTCTTTTTTGGCGATCTCAAGTTCAGTCGTTTTACGTTCCAGTTCTTGAGAAGCTTCAACACGCTTATCGATTGCTTCCTGAGTCTTAGCGTCAGGTTGAGGAACACCTACAGTAACGTTTGATACAATAAAGCCTAAATCTTTAACGTCATCAGAAAAACGTTGTTGCACGTCTACTCCTGCTTCGGATGACTTTTCACCATACACATCAATGACTGTAAACTTGGAGATACCTTTACGAGCTGCGTCACGGAAACGTGTTTTGAGATATGTATCCTCAATTTCTTGAATGCTAATTGGCCCAAATGTATTAAAGATAGAAGATACTTTACTTGGTTCTACTTGGTAGTTGTAAGCAAAATCGATTGTGATGTTTTTCCCGTCAGAAGTAGCAATCTGAATATCTCTGTATTCCACCGTTTGAATTCGGATCGGATATTTCGTCACTTTATCAAACGCTCCAACGAGTTTCCACCCTTGACTCAGTGTGCTATCTTTTACGCCTCCATTGGGTGAATAAACGACCCCAACATATCCATTAGGAATTCGTGTTAAAAAGAAGGTCACCAGTAATACTCCTACAATAATAACGAATGCAACTGTAATTGCCCCTACTCTAAACGTCTTTGAATTTTTCATCACCATTCTCCTCTTGTTTGAATTTATTGTATTTCTTCAGAATTCTACTACCTATTTTATTGAATAGCGGGATCATTAATGCCCATAGAATAAATGCTAGGATCAAGATTAAAATGATTCCCCCAATAAATGGCATATTCGTCCTCCCCTCTTTGGATGTAACCGAGTACAAATTTATAAATAACAACTAATTATATCCTTCTTTATATATACTTTGTAAATTCATATTAGGTTTCAAGGATATTCGGCGTCACTTCCTGTAGACCTCTGTAGATACAAACATATTCCGAACAAGACTGCCTTAGTCTTACAAAAAAAAAGCCATCAAATTATTTGATGGCATTTTACGAATGCGTAACCTATACAAACCAAAATTTATAAACCATTGTGCAACAGGCTACTGTCCCTCTGAATATATAAATACATAAGTACACTCATCCGACTTCTCTTCTGAAAAAACAAAACCTAACCGATCAAAGTCTCTTATATCCTCCACATCTGTAATCTTCCGCTCAGCCATATATCGTACCATCTCACCTCTAGCCATCTTGGCCCGGGTTGCCTTTTCAACAAGTTTCCCATCGACCATTTGTCCGAATACACAAGTGATCAACCGGGTTTCCTCCTTCAGGAAAGGCGTGATGTTCTTGCTATACTCTTTGGAAGCCAAATTTAGAATACAATTGCTTTCAGATTGAAGTTGATCCGCCAATTTGCTGCCCCAGAATTGATAGAGCGATTTGAAACCTGGACCTTGCAGCTTACCCTGCATCTCCAACCGATACGGCGTAACGCCATCCAAGGGCCGTAAAATGCCATAAAAACCGGATAATATGCGTAAATGCTGCTGAAGATACGCCAGTTCCTCATTTTGAAAAACGCCCGGTGCCATATATTGATACTGAATGCCCTCGTAGGCATAAATGGCTGGCGTAAGATTTGCTCTTATATTCATATTCCGAATCCGCTCCACGTTCTGTTCAGCGATTGCATCGTTACACTTCCACATCACTTTCAGTTCGTCATAGGATAACTTTTGAAGCAGACTCAATAGCTGTTCTGACTCATGTATAAATTGCGGCATCTGCGCGATAGCCATCAAATCGGTGTCGATCTTCATCTTTTTAGCTGGTGATATTATAATTCTCATCGTGCTAATCCATCCTTAATCTACCTTTGTTTTTGTCGTTATTCATTGTACAGGATTGGATGGGTAAATCCAATGGTGTTGCATATTATCCTCTATTATCTTAGTACGTATGATTGAATTATTCATGCGGATCAGGCGTCAGCTGAATCCATTCATCTGCTCTATAGTAGATATATTCCTGCGGATTGTCCTTGAATTTGACGACAACAGGATACATCGGCATTTTGCTTCGACGAGCAGTGATGCTTATAATCTTATTTCCATCTATTCCTTTTTCGGCGGTTAAATATGTTCTCAAGTCATCCTCCAGCTGCTTCATATCACTCTTATAAGAGCCATACCATGTAAAAGAAGCGATGACCACTAGTGGAACTATAACTAATGAGGTCTTTAGCAACTTCATTTTTACTCACCCTGACTTTAATTTATATACTAATAATCCGAATTTCTCCAATCTGATTGAACCACCTTATCTAGAATAGGCCCTTGCTACTAGATCAGATCAAAACTTGTCAATATGCTATTACCTGAAGTTGGGTCGAAATTCTCATGGGTGACTATGATCTGGTTTGTTATGATTATAAATAAAACGTATTTAAATTAGTAGGGTCTATGAGAAAGGGTGCCGCTTCTTATGTTTATTGTTCATCTATTGCTCGCTCTCGCACTGTTGGGCGGTTCAGACAGCTCCAATGATGCCACATCTACACAACTTCAAGTCAATCCGTTACAACCTCATCCTGCTTATTCTGAACTAGTCTTGGAATCCGGTTTAAAGCCTTTCCGTTCTGAACGAACATACAAAGGATATGATCCAGACTATAATCAATTTGAGCAGGCTGCTAAAATTCTACAAGACAAGCTTCTTGAAAGCGCACTACCACCACTTCTATCCAAATCCGGAGATACAGGTACATTTGATTATGGAGGACATTTAAAATTGTTAAAAACTGTCCCTCTGAAGCAAAGTATTGAATTCGGCCCATTAACTATTCACATGATGGATGTACAATTATTAGAAGCTAGTGATATACCAAATGATACTAGTAAAAACATTTCTATTCTGAACCAAGAAGATATTGGTCCTGATATGACGTATATCAAAATCATCTACAGTGTAGAAAATACAACGGATCAAAATATCGGATTTTACGGTTTGAATTCCATTCATCCGAACACCGGTAAACCAATTTCAGCAGACCGTAATTTCATGAGGAAACCCTATGTTTATCATCAATATGACGGTGTAGTCATGGATAACATGGGCTATGGTTTAGTCTATACAGATGACCCCGACAAGCTGGAATCCATTGAATTGGTTTTCAATAGAATCTATGACTACGACACTGGAGAAACCATTGTAGAGCCTACTTCGTTAAATATTCCTTTCACGTTCCAGAAGTAATATTAAACCCCGGTCACGTACCTGCAGATGAGCAGCATACAGCCGGGGTCACTTGTTGTTTTAAAAGGATGCCTTTGATTTATTTAATATCTCAAACTATCTCATCTCGTAAAATCATGCTGACCAATCGTCAGCAACGTTGGCCTGCTCTTACTCCATACCGAAGTCGCAATCTTCGGATTGTAATAATACAGCGCTCCATTCGTCGGATCAACACCATTTAATGCTTTGCGTGCTGCCTTATAAGAGGTCGCCGTCGGCTTGGTATTAAACTGGCCATCGTCCACCGCCGTGAACTGACCTTTCTGGAAAATGACCTTCGAGATCGATGACGGGAATTCACTCGAATGTACCCGATTCAACACAACCGCTCCTACAGCGACTTGCCCTTCAAAAGATTCTCCGCGCGCTTCACCGTGGATCAGCTTCGCCAACTGGCGTAACGTCTCGCCTTCGGCTTTGGCCTTTTTGTTCAGTCTGTTCAGTGTTGCTGGACCTGCAACGCCGTCTGCACTCAGTCCCTGCGCCTGCTGGAACTTGCGGACAGCGCTTTTGGTAATCGAACCGTAATAACCGGTCATTCCCGCATCAAAATACCCCAGGTCACTTAATTGCTCCTGCAATTGCAGCACATGTTCACTGCGAACGCCTTGTTCCAGCTTCTGTGCCCCCGCAGAAGGTGCTGCTACGGTCAACCCGACAGCCATCGCACAAGTACCGAGAAGCATACCCACTCGTCCTGCTCTTTTGCCTGCCTTTCTCCCTCTCCGATGGGTTACTTTTCGACTAACGGTGATAGGCTCTATGAAGTCAGCACCCAACTGCATATCAGACCCCTCATTTGTGCTACCGACTCTAATCCGTACATCCTCACTGCCCGTGTACTCCATATTTTTCGTAATCGTCATGTTATTCATAATATTGGTGACCTCCATCTCTTTCGTAGGTTTACTTTCATCCACAACATACACATCATACATTCCGTTTATCTCACTACGTCCATTAATGTTATTATCGCTGTACATTACATGTATGTTGTTATTCCCATGTACTCGCACCATGTCAATCACGTTGTTGTGGCTTCCATTTATGCTATTCGCTCGAGTCGCTTCACCCATCGTATTGTTTTCATTGAATTCACGCATTTGATCCATTTCACGCTTGATCTTCATCTTTTCGTTACCCTCCACTTTTCTGAATCCAGATCCCACTTCTTTCCCCTGAATCCTCACAGTTGGACATCCCGAGTGTCATTATAGGATATAGAAAAAACGAAGTCTATCGGACCGATGACGCAGTGAAAAAACGAAGCTGAACATAACAAAAAGAGGCATGAGCCCATGGTCACACCATGGTCATGCCCCTTCTTGTATCAACCATATACCGCTTGTCTAACCCGTTTTTCCGTAGGCAGGCAGACCTGTACAAAAGTTGCGTTGTATTTATTGACAATTACTCAGCAAGTTCCTGACCCTTCGTTTCCCGGCCCCAGAACAGTACAGCCGCTGCGCCAATGAGGATTGTCACGAAGAAAATCGTGAAAATCAGGCTGATTGCCACTTCGCGTTGAACCAGCATACCGACCATTAATGGAGCCAGTACGCCACCGATTCGGCCAACCGATGTGGCAAGGCCAACACCTGTCGAACGAACGGAAGTCGGATACAATTCCGGGCTGTAGGCGTACAGACCACCCCAGGCTCCCAGATTGAAGAAGGAAAGACAGATTCCTGCGGTCAGGATCGTGGCTTCCGTTGTAGCCAATCCAAACGCAATCGCACTGAATGCAGTCAAGGTAAGGTACACAACCAGTACGAACTTGCGCCCGTAACGTTCAATGAAGTACGCTGCGGTGAAGTAACCTGGCAACTGTGCAATCGTCATGATCAGCACGTATTGGAAGCTTTTAACCAACGTGAATCCTTTTGCCATAACAACCGAAGGTAGCCACAGGAACATTCCATAATAAGAGAAAATGACGGTAAACCACAAAATCCAGAGCATCAACGTTGTACGGCGATGTGGTGCTGACCAGACGGTAGCCACTTTTTCGCGGAACGTGATTTTATGAAGCTTGGTATGATTCTTGTACCGCGGCGGGTCCTGAATGGCACGACGCAGATACAGTGCATAGAACGCCGGAAGCGCACCAATGGCAAAAGCAATTCTCCATCCGTACTCCGGGATGACAAAGTTGGCAATGAGCGCGGATACAATCCAGCCCCCTGCCCAGAAACTTTCCAATAATACAACGGCACGTCCCCGTTCCGCTGTAGGCATCGACTCCGATACCAGTGTGGATGCCACGGGCAGCTCTCCGCCAAGTCCAATACCCGCAACCAGACGCAGTGCACACAATACGGCGAATCCAGTCGCCAATGCAGACAGACCGCTTGCAATCGTAAAGATTAACAAGGTCCACATCAGTATGGCCTTCCGTCCAAAACGGTCCGCAAGTGCACCTGCAAGCAAAGCACCGAGCGCCATACCGATCGAGTTAATACTCGTAAGCACGCCGACTTGTCCGGGACTGAGACTCCATTCCTTGGCGAGTGCAGCCACGATAAAGGAGATCATACCAACTTCCATCGCATCAAACAGCCAGCTCATGCCGGCACTGAACAGCAGCTTGCGCTGCTTGGGATTCCGCAATACTTCCAGTTTGCTCATCACTTATAGCTCCCTTGATCTCTATGTAGTCATTCTGACACTAAATCATTATTATGCAGAATGCTCCAGAAATCAATGCAAAATAAGCTTTTCCTTCCGATTTCTGCGATACCTCACCCCTTGAGTGAACCCGCTGTCAGACCTGCTACAAAGTAACGCTGGAGTAGAAGGAACAACGCAATCATCGGAATGGCCGTTACCAGCACACCCGTAAGCATCATCGGATAGTTCGTCACGTATTCCCCGCGGAACTGCATAAGTGCGAGCGGTAAAGTGAGCTTGGACTTACTGCTGAGCATCAGCATCGGAATAAGCAAGTCATTCCAGACCATGACGAGCAGGAACGTAGCCGTTGCAGCCAGCGAAGGTGCAGCCAGTGGCAGTGCAATCCGCGTATAGAGTCTCCACTCGCTTGCTCCATCCATACTGCCCGCTTCCAGAATCTCCGAATTGAGCATGCGCATGAAACCTGTCAGCATAAATACTGAGACAGGCATCAGCATAGCCGCGGATACGACAATCAATCCCGTGAGACTGTCCGACCACCCGAGTGTACGCGTGAGGGAATAGATTGGCAGCATACTCACTTGGGATGGAACGATCAACCCTGCTACGTACAGAGCAAACACGATTTTTCCTACACTGCCGCCCCAGCGGACAATGGCGTAAGCAATCATGCTACTCAGCAATAACTCAATGGCAACCGTACCAAGCGTCACGACCAGACTGTTTCCGAAATATTGCCACATCGGCTGATTGCGGAACATGCCAGTGATGTTATCCCACGTAAACGGGTCCGGCCAGCTGAACGGACTGGTGAAGAAGTTGCTGCTTGTTTTGAACGAGGATACAAATACAAAGTACAGCGGCACCAGAATCAGCAGCGCGTACACCAATAAGATCAGGCGATTGAACCATTTTAAAAACATGTGAACTCCCTTCTGCCTCGATTGCAGGATGAATGCTCCAACATCAACCTCAATAACTTACCCGGTCGGCACGCAGTGCCTTGAACTGCAACAGCGTCAAGAGCGCGAGCAACACCAGGAAGATCATGGAACCGGCAGAAGCCAGACCAAATGAATAGCTGCCAAAGGCGGTATGATAGATATATGTTGTCAAAATTTCAGTTGCGTAGTTCGGGCCTCCGTCCGTCATGGTAAAAATGAGGTCAAATGCCTTGAACGACTGAATGGTCGTATAGGCCACAACAATCGTTGCCGAAGGTGCCAGCAGTGGCCAGGTCACGGTACGAAATACCTGCCATTTGCTGCCGCCATCCATGCGAGCCGCTTCATACAGTTCTGCCGGGATGCCTTGCAGACCTGCGATGAATACAATCATCATCTGTCCGGCATGGGCCCAGACTTGTACCGCAGCGATGGAATAGATGGCGATCTTGGGATCACCAATCCAGTTACGAGCGATGCTGCTCATGCCCGCTTCATTCAGTCCATAGTTGATTAGTCCGATAGATGGATCATACATAAATGCCCAGATCAGTCCAACCGATACGGAGGACAGAATCGCAGGCAGGAAATACAATGCCCGAAGCACAATGCGTGTCTTGGTATTACGTACCAAGAGCAGGGCCAGGACAAGTGAAATAAAGGTTTGTGCAATAACAACCGTTAACATGAACTCCACGTTGTTGCCAAAGGCTTTGCGGAATACGATGCTGCTGAGACTGTCCTTGTAATTATCCAGCCCTACAAATGCATACGACGGGGATACCCCATCCCAGTCCGTAAAGGAATAGAACAGCCCCGTCAATGTAGGAAATACGAACAATCCAACGTACAGCAGCAACCCGGGGATCAGAAACAGGGATAGCTGAAGACGGTTTTTCATCGTTTATTTCCCGATATGCTGATCAATGATCGCTTGTGCCTGCTGTGCTGCTTCTTCCGGAGAAGTGCCGCTCAGTACAGCCTGAATGGAGTTGGTTACTGCTTTTTGATTATCTCCGTTCAGGATGGTGAACCGTGGCTGGAACACGGTCTTTTTGGTTGCCCATTCTCCGGCTACCTGAAGCTCAGGCGTATCGTACTTCACACCATTCACCGTTACATTTTGTCCCGTTTGGTTGGCATAGTCACTCGCTACATCGGGATTGCTAAGGAATTCGAGGAACTTCTTCGCTTCTTCCGGATGTTTTGACTTGCTGTTCACCGCGAGCATGAACGTAGTAGTATGCACTCCTTCATACTTCGCTTGATCTGCACTTACTGTAATCGGTGCAAGCAGTTTTTGCTCCAGATTAGGATTCTGCTGCTTGTTCTGAGCCAATTGATACGATCCACTTGCCAGCATCGCTGCTTTCTCTTGGATAAACAGTGCGCCCGCCGCAGGGTCTTTCGTACCCAGTGCATCCTGTTGGAAGTAACCTTTATCGTTCAGTTCCTTGATTTGAGTCAACGTTTTCACCCAGAACTCATCCGTCAGTTTGGCTTCGCCCGCTTCTACTTTGGTAAAAATGTCGTCACTCGGTGCATTGTTCATCACCATCGTATTCATGAATTGTCCTGGGCCAATGTCCGCTCCGGCAAAGGCAATCGGAATGATGCCATTGTCTTTCAGCTTCTGGCAAAGTGCCAGGAAGCCTTCCCAATCGGTCGGCGGCGTCAAGCCGTATTGTTCAAACAGCTTTACATTATAAATTGGATCGTTATATACGAGTTGATACGGGATCGCATATTGCTTGCCATCGTGCTGTCCTGATTCAATCAGCTTGGAATTGTAGGCCGACAGAAACGATGATCCGGTCAGGTCCGTGAACAAGCCGGCTTTGGTGAAAGCTTCGAACTGTGCACCCGGGAAGGAGGCAAATACATCTCCTACCGAACCGTCACTGATTTTGGATTGTACGGTGGACTGATATTGATCGGAAGGCAGCGTCTGCATCTCCACTTTAATGTTCGGATTTGCTGTCTCAAAAGCGTCAATGGTTTTGTTCAGTGCTTCCACATCTTCTCCACGCCAGTGCATGAAGCTGATTGTAACTTTACCTGAACCCGAGGAGCCGTTCTCTCCAGATGACGTGTTATCCCCACCGCCGCAAGCTGACAGCAGGATGGACATCACCAGCATACTGACAAGCGGCAGGATTAATTTTTTATTTTTTTTCATGAAAGACGACCTCCTGAGGATGCTTGATATTTTAACTAAAGAATGTTTATACTGACCACTCCGATGACAGAATAACCTTCCGATCGCTGTTATCCCCGGATTTTTTGAATCATTTTTCTCAATGGTTAAAATCCGGGGATAAAGGCGAGATGATGCTTACGAAGTAGCTTTCTTTCAGAAAGCTTTTAGCTTCGCTTCTTCAGATCGGTTCTGCCCTCTCCGTTAAAGTGTAAAAAAAGGGGCTCTTACTTTAGTTAGTAGTAACTTGATGCTGCTTCTGTCTTGTTTTCCATTTCTCGCGAATGATCGGCATCACGGTCCGTCCGAAGATTTCGGCCTCTTCCAGATGCGGGTAACCGGACAGAATGAAGGTTGTCACGCCAAGATCTCCATATTCCATCAAACGTTCTGCGACTTGTTCGGCTGTACCCACAATGAGGATCGCACCGCCGGAACGCACAACGGACAAGCCTGTCCACAGGTTGGGACCTACGACAAACTGCTGCTTCTCGGACAGTTCCCGTAGCTCGTTCTGTCTGCGTTGGTTGGTTGCATCCGTCTCGGCAAAAGCGGCTTTGGCTTTCTCAATCGCTTCTGGTGGTACTTTGCTAATAATCTCCCAAGCTGCTGCCCATGCTTCTTCTTCGGTATCCCGAATGAGTACCTGAGCACGCATGCCGTAACGGAGCTGACGATCTTGTCCCGTTTCCTCTTTCACCTGCTGACGAATGACCTCAATCTCTTCGATCTGCTCCTGAATCCAGTCATGAGGCTCGCCCCACATGAGGAACGTATCCGCATGTTCAACAGCGACCTTTTTCGCAATCGGAGAACTTCCTCCCAGATAGAATGGTGGATGCGGATTTTGCACCGTCTCCGGCATGCCTACCGGTCCTTTGAAGTTGTAATACTGGCCGTTGAATTCAGGATTGGGATCACTGGATGCATCTGCACCAGATTTTGAACCATTTCCGGCAAACTCCGTCAGATTCAGTCCCGTCGATTGGGTCCATGAACGCTTCATGACTTCCATATACTCGCTCGCCCGCACATACCGCTCATCATGCGCATGTGCCAGTGGATCGCCAAGTTCCTCCAGATCTCGAACAGAACTGCCTGTCACCACATTGATCATGGCTCGACCACCCGATAGCTGATCCAGTGCCGCTCCCATTCGTGCAGCGAGCACGGGGGTAACTAATCCCGGGCGAATGGCGACAAGGGGACGCAATGTCTTCGTGTGACTCATCACAGCTGAGCCGACCACCCATGCGTCCAGACAGGCTCCCCCTGTCGGAATCAATACAAATTCGAATCCTGCCTTCTCCGCCGTCTGTGCCACATCGATCAGATAATCCAAACTTGGCTCCCGCTCCGGGGCAACCCCTACATACTTACCATCCCCTGCTGTAGGCAAAAACCATCCAAACTTCATTTCTTCCTGTTCGCTCACAAAAGTCAATCCCTTCTATGATAAATTGCTCTAAAAATGTTTCACTCAAGCACTTCGGTTACAGAAAACCTTCCGAGCACTCTTGTCCCCAGATTTCTTCTCATTCCCCTTTCATGGGGAAATCTGGTGACAAAGGCGCACGCTTCGCTTCTTCAGGTCCTTTCTGTCCCCTCCGTTGTCGTGTCATTCTTTAAATTGATTTATTAGGCATATCCAATCTCAAATGCCGATTAATTAACTTGGTTTAATAGGTATGGACATCATAACAATTGATTTGTCTGTGAGCAATGTCATTTCGCGGCAATTTTATTTTGTCATTTTGTGGTCTTTTCTCAGATTTAGGTCTTCCTGATCTTGAATATATATAAAACCCACCTGTATAATAGGTTTAAATGCATGTTCAAAAAGTCTGATTTTCAGTACCGAGAAGATGGAATGAAGATAGAAATGGAGTAGCGGAGCGTAGGAAAACTACGTGAGCAACCACAATGTTTCCAAAGGAAACATACTTCGTAAGCCTCCCGCTTATTTCGGCTGAATTTCAGCTTCGATGTTGATGATGCCACTAGGCATGATTCGTAATCAAAAGTGGACTTTTTGAACTACATCTGTAAGCGAAACTTTTAGAATGTACAAACGATACTTATACAATAAAGAGGTGTTCCTGATGACCGAGAGCATGAAGGAGGACCACCATGAGTTTTTGGATATTATTTTCTTCACTCCATCTGAATTCGAGAAAGCTGGTGGCGCCTGGCCGATTCGCATCGGACGAAATATAGCCAAAACCAACTATCATATTGGCCCGCGCACTACGCCTTATTATTATTTGCTGTTTGTACTGGAGGGGGAAGGTACATTCATACAGAACGGACAGCGTCATGCCCTTCGTGCCAGGGATGCGTTCTGTCTATTTCCACATGTTACCCATGAGTACTGGACGGACCCGGAAGACACGTTGCAGAAAATATTTATTGCATTTGACGGTGCACATGCAGCCGAGCTACTGTCTCGAATTGGACTTACACCCGACTCACCGTACCGTTCAGGTGTACTGACCCCGGAGACTGCAAGTGCCATGCGCTCGTTCATGGAGGATGTTCGTAAACCGCAGGACGGAGCGAGTGATCTGGGACGACTCACCCGATTTCTAAACCTCTTCGACCGAATTGCCCGGTCACCCGCAACCAAAGGATTGCAACCGGATTCAGCCACGCCTTGGCTCCAGAAAGGCAAGGAATACATGGACATTCATTTTGCAGGCGGCATCTCCGTGGAAGGTGTGTCCGCTCATGCGGGTGTGGATCGAACCCATTTTGCCAAACAGTTCCGCAAAGCCTATGGTCTGTCCCCTGTGCAATATATCCAGCAATTGAAAATGACCCAAGCCAAACGTCTACTCGTGCAGACGCCGCTAAGCTTAACTGAAGTGGCTCATTCCGTAGGTTACCCGGACTTGTTCTCCTTCTCTAAAGCGTTCAAAAAGCAAGTCGGTCTGCCGCCCAATCGCTATCGGACAGCGGAAAATGACTCAAATAAGATTAAATAAAAAATACACCCTAGAATTCATAAATAAACTTGAAGTTTATTTATGAATTCTACAGGTGCAATTTCATTAGTTTTGAGCACAACGTTATTGCATTATAGTATAGCTTTTTAAGCTAAAAATTATCTGTAGTTCTTGGCCATCTAGTATTTTAAGATGAGCAAGATCATTTCTTGAAGCATATATTAACTGAAAAATATCACTATCCTTTTTACTTAGTCCTTCTTTAGTTTTTAAATAATAAAAACGAATATGTCTTAATTCCATATCCTCAGGACGCTTAATTTTTTTCCCAAATTCATCTGTAACAGGTAGTATTGTAACTAATTCATTATAATAAAATTCTATTATTCTTCGCCTTTCCTGCTCAATTATAGGAAATACAGTCTGAATCTGAGCTTCCCATAGGATATATTCAACATTCTTTATGCTATTTAACATTGTTCTAATCTCAGGATCATATTTCGCAATATTATTTAATAATCCTATGGCATCTTCTCCAATCTGTCCTACAGCTAATTTTTTACATATTATAGGGTTATCCACAGATAAGCGTGATACAATCTGCGTAATGTAATTCTTCATCATAACAGACAAATCTGTTTGTTCAGCTAGACAGTAAGAAGCAAATAGTTGCATATCGTAAATGGTAATATAATCCTTAAAATCAAATACAGAGATTTGTTTATTACTTTTCATTAAGCTCTTTTTGTCACCATAAGTCAGCAGAATAGCTCCACTATTAAAAGAGCAATATTTAGCAAATTCTGTCCCAATTTCAATCCATCGCTGGTCTTCTTCAATATTCCTTATAATTATAATTTTCTCATTCAACAAGTTTTTACTAGCCATGGCTTTTGTTAAAGAACCATACATTGGATGATGATCATAATCTGCTGCGTATTTCTCTATTAAAGTATCCTCGAGATTTTCAGACATTTTGTAATCTACCGCATCATAAATATCTATTTGTAAACTACTATTCTTGTGCAGTAGCTTGTCTTTCAATTGAATAAAAAACTGCTCCATATAAGCTGTCTCTTTTAAGATTGTAACTCCACCATCTGAAACAGCTTCAATTGTATCGTGAAGATAACGAGATGGCCCAGAAACTTGATTCCACCAGAGCATTTCACTACTTAACATAACTATGCTCCTTGCTCACTATATTTCAGTAATTGGTCAAATACATTTTCTGAACTACCTAGCATTTGGAAGAAGCTATACCTATTAAAAATATATTTCCCATGTAAACCTTGTTCTTGTCTAAGAATATTCAGCTCATCCATTTCTTCCAAAAGAGCCTTCAAATTATCCTCAGACATTTTGCAAATCTTCTTTATTTCGAAATATTTACATATTTCCATTATTTCTTTTACTGTTGCTCCCTTGTTCACACCCCTTGAATAATAATGATAGGCCATTGCATTAGCCAATATGTCATAGAGATCATCTTTATCTAACTGTAAAGTAATTCGGAATCTATCTTCAATCATTTCTAGAAATTCAGATTGTGATAAAAGAGTTCTTAAATGCTTCTCATCCAACAAATATGGAGGAGAACTATTTATTGAGTAGCTTCCATTTTTATAACTATCTATAGTCGCCTCAATAAGCTTTTGACAATAGAAATGAATAAGGCCTGGGTAATAGTTAGTCTTGGCCAGAATCAAACTTAACATGTGATCATCTCGTTCATCTATACGAAAACCTAAATAATGTAGTGGTTTTTGTAAAAGATCACAAGCATCAGCATAAGCTAAAGGACGGATTGTAATATGTCCCATATGAGCCAATACACTATTTCCACTCAATCGCCGTTTGTTAAATCGAACAACATCTCTTAGACCAGCTAAAATAAATTTGAATTGGTCGTTAAAAGAATCTTTAATTTCCTTAAGTATTTCAAGAGGCCGATTTTCATCTTGCTCACAGCTCGAAAGAAAACGATCTGCTTCATCTAAAAGCAACAACAATTTATTGACAGGCCTTTCTTTATTATTCAATCTTTTCTTCAGTGCTACTTTCAATTCTCCCCAAGTAGAACACTCACGATCTAAAACTCGAGCATAGACAAGTTCTTCACTTATCTTTTTAGGGGCAGTATGACAATTATCTTGCTTCAAGTCTATAAAAACAGCATAACTTCCTTTTTCTGGGTGGTGGTCTAGATTCTTAGCTTGACGAAGTAAAGCCGTTTTTCCAAGTTGTCTCCCCCCATACACAAGCACAGGTCCATTTAAATTCCTTATCCTATTGAGCTCATCTGTTCTTCCAATAAACATTTCTGGTGGAATTATTCCATTTGGAATGTATGGTTGTATGTTACTAAAAGGAAGTGAGACCTGCAACATAACATTTCCTCGCTCCACTTGGTTATATCCAGCAAGAAAGAGCGCCATAACACGATCTATAACAATAATAATTTCAGGAATCCCTCTAAGTTTTACTGATTTGGCAAGAACTCGTCTCTCCACTAAAGGCAAAGCATAGTCTAAGAAAACTATTGTTGAAGCTGCACCGCTTGCACCATATTGAATCAACTCATCTAGTATATTATCAGCAGATCTTGTACCTGCCATATGAATAACACGAATACCTTTCTGAGACGTTTGGGTTCCAAAAGCAGTAAAGGGGTGACTATATTGACCCAATGTTCCATCAATAGTTTTAGGATAGATGAAAAATTCATTTTCTTTACCATTTTCCAATTTATCTATCTCATGGAATGAGAGATGCTTCATAATAGATTCTAAACTTCCAGCACTAGCAATTTTAGACCAAAGTCGAATAAACTCATCCGCATTGGTTGTATTACGATTACGCTGGTTCGCGAAAATACTGGATTTTACTTCTCTCTCGTAAATTCGATTTAAATCACTGCTCTTATTAGAATTACACGCAGTAAATAATGCTTGGTAACGCTGAAAGAACAATCCGAAAGGATCAAAATCATTTTGTTGAATAGAAGGAATATCTTGTTGTCCATTTCCATTGTTGGCTAGTTGAATATAATCCTCTGCCACAGTCATGTTACGTTTTTCTAACATAAGATCTATTTTTTCTAAAATAGGCCACTGTTCAAGCACCTTTTCATTATCTAAATCCTCATCTTGTTCTCTTAGCGCTACATTAAGAATATTGTTTTTAAGTTCTTTTAATCTAACCTGCGTTGCTTCTAAACGTTCTTTGGAATCTTGAAGTATTTGCTTTCTACACGCTTCAAGTAATCTGTTGTAAAAACCAGAATTATTCAACTTTATTGCATGTTGTTCAGCAACAACAGCAAGCCTAAAATAGTTATCCATAATTCCCTTACTTGAAATTTGTCCATAATTTTGTGCTATTTCAACGCTAGTCATAAACTCTTCTTTATAACGTGTAATTTGAGTTGAGAATTTTTTTCTAATATCTACAATTACTAACTCATCTATTGATATTTCTTTATGGAATCTATTAAAAATCAAACCATATCTTCCTAAATCATAATCAAAAAGAGCCTCCATAGCAGCCTTTTGCCAATTTCGCTCTTGATATTCACAATGTTTAATGGCCCTCTCCCATAAACGGAATTCTTTCACATTAGGCAATTCGTGCATCCAATTATCCAATACAGGAATATACTGGTCATCAAGTTCAATTTCACCAGTCAGAAGTAAATTTTCATAAAAGTAATTTTCTTCTGGAGTATCTTCGTTTAATTCTTTATGAATTTGTTTAATTACCGTTGTCAAACAAGTGTGTCCTGGTTTTTCCTGAGTATCAATAATATTTTGTGAAAGTTCATTTAGAATATCCATCATAATCTCATTTGCTCTTTTACGATATTTATTAAGAGCTTCTGGACTAACTACATCCATGTTACTTCTTTTCTCTGCTTCAAGTCGGTAGATATAACACTTCAGTACTGGTGTTACCGCGTCTCTTAGCCAACTACGCTGATGCTCTCGTTCTCTTCCAAGCAGACTAACATTTTTATCGAAATTAGCTTTAAAGTTCATACCATTCCAATAGTTATCAATGAAAACTTCTAGCTTTTTGTCTTCCGGCGTAAAACCACTTGTATGGTGATTAACGGAAAGCATATCTGCCGATATGAACTGTTCACAAAATTCTTTTAATTCATTCATATTAATTGTATAAGCTGTTCTTACTACATTGGTTAAAACACCATTATTTCCATATAACTCCAATACCATCTGATGTGCTTTTTTATGCCCTATTTTAGCTTTAATATTTCTCGTGTTAAATACATTGATTGCTTCTGTAAGCTGAATGTTAATTTGTTCAAGTGTTTTAGTTATGTTCATCTGATCACGTACAGTACCAGATGTACAAAATATAAACCCTACGTTGTGACGTTCAAGGAATAACCAGAAGTGACTAATTAGTTTTTTTAGAGAAGGACAGTTCTGTAAGACTAGGCTAGAGTTGTCACTGTTAATTTGACCCCAACGTGATTTTAAACGATGATCATTGGGATTTTCAGGATTAAAGAAAATACGCAACCACATCGCAACATTTAAATAGTCATTTAGGACCTCTTGGTTCTTCTTAACGGACAGATTAAGTGGTGTATCTACTAGTGCAAACAAGTCATCATACTTACATATAGGGTCCTCTAAAACAAATGAAAGCTTGTCTCTTAATACTTTGTCTTCAACTGAAAATTCAGCAATAGAATGAAGCAATATCATAGCTTCAGCCAACTTATTGTCTGAAAGCATCATTAATGATTTTTCAACAACTGAATACAGATCATCTTTTTCAACATATGGAGTAAACTCAGGTAATGAATCTTCGCCTTCACGTTGAACATAACCTTCAGTTCCGAGACTACTTTCTTCTCCTGACATATGTTGCACTACTTCAATTGTCTTTTCTTGTAACTTTTCGTAGGACATAGATAAATCATCATGTTCGGTAGGACTAAATTTGGGAACATTAACTACTTCTAAATTATGTGAGTTAGTTTCTTCATTAAGCTTTCCATCCTCAACCAAGTTCTTATCTTGCTCAAAGACCACATGGAATTTGTCGTCACCTTTGTAATCACCTAATAATATTTTGTCATTTTCATCAGTCAAGAAATAAACAATGTGATCGTCTACTGACAATTCTTCGCTAAGGTAAAGGCCTTCATGTGTTGATGTTGTCCAAATAATTGGAACACAATCTTTCTTCATCTCTATAATCTGCTTAATTAATTTCAGATCATAAGTATCATCTTTCATAATTGGAGCTATTATAACCAAACGAATCCCTAATTTACGGTATTCAAGATCTCTATGAGGTAATGGAACAAGAGTCTTCCAATTTTCTAAAATAAATCTCGACTTTAATGATTTCTCTAGTAAAAATTGTGCTCGATTAATCAAACTCAACTGACAAGCCACCATATAAATTTCTTCATACTGTTCCAAATCTAAGTAGTCATCTCCTGGATTTCTATAAGAAGGTTTAAGTTTGGAATTTTGTAATAATTGCTTACGACTAGTCTCCTTTTGAAAAGCTTCTGCTCCGACAGAACTCAGGGTGTAGAAAACAGTAACTTGTTCATCATTACTAATCTCCCACGATGTAAGATATCCTTTCTGACATAAACCACTTAGTGCTCTACGATAGTAATCTAATTTGTTATCATTATCTGAACCCGAAGTATCCGAGTTAAATAAGAATAATTCATTTTCGCTGAGTATACCGTGATTATAGATGTAAGTTAACATTAGCTCCGTCGGCCCACGACTTGAAGAAATTCTTTTCAGATCTTGTTCAAATTTACTTACTGAGAATTTCTGTAGTTTCTTTCCTCCAACTTTGTAACTAATCTTAGGATTTACAAGCTGATCCGATGTTATATCATTTTTTTGTGGAATTAGTTCAGAAAATTCAGTCATAGAAGGATTTATAGTCTGCATTTCCATTGTTTCAATATCGTAAATCTTAAATAAACCCTTTTTTAGAGCATAACTTGTAGCGAATCCTATTTCTTTGGTTATACGACTATAATCATTAGCTTCGGGGGTAATTGTACGAAGAGCTATCTTCATTGCTAAATCATACTTTTCACCCAATTCAGTTAATTTTTCACTTGAAGAATAGTTATCGAGTAGCTCTTTCGCTGCAGCTTGTTGTTGTTTAATTTCTTCAATAATATCTTGGTCTATACACTCTAACTTAATGAATTGAAGGATGCTAATTTTAATTTGTTCAATTGCTCCTTTGATTCTTTCATTTTGTTCAATTTCTTCTATTAACACTCTAACATCATTAACATTAACAAATTGTTGTTCATGGTTCATTGATAGATACTCTAGTAGTTCTTTCTGCTCAACAGATAAAACTGATAATACTTCAATCGCATCCCTCATAACTGACTCTGGTGGGAATTGATCGTTTGTGATTTCTTTAATTAATGGCTCAATATAGTCGATTGCTTGCCGACGTAAATGGACTAAAGAATCAACTTTTGCTTTTAAATAGGTATTTCTATTTTGTATAATCAAAATAATTTACTCCGATCTTTTAATTAGATAATAGCTCTATAAATTATAAGGGTGTATTCAATCCTCCTCCTTCTTTTTATAATTCATTAGTACTGATTCTTTAGGATTACTTTTATTAGTATAATACTACTATCATGTCGTTTACTGTCAGATTACGCCGTCGAAAAACAAAAAAAACAGGTTAGTCTGATGAAGGCTCTTTACCCACTTCAGACTAACCTGTTAACGCTGACCTAAAACTATTCCTTCTCCTCATTCTTGCGCGCAAGCGGAATACCGTTCTCCTTGGCATACCATGCTTCATAATGATGCACAGCCACACCTGCAAATGAAGAATGAGAGGTACCCAGATCAAACACCTTTGCCATCTCTTCATTCATATTGCTAACCGGTTTACGGAAAAAGGTCAGGTGATCCCCCTCGTGTGTATCCGCGAGTTCCGCTCCGATCCAGACTTTCTTGCCGAGATCATCCGCTTCGTCCAGTTCTTCCTTGGACAGATCATACATCTGCTGCCCACTATCCCGGTAAGCCATAATAGCCACCGCATCAAAGTGGGAGATCACCCAGCGACTGAATGTACCTCCTTCAGCCGACTGACGGGCATCAAGCCAGAACGGAATGGCAGCGCTCATGTACAGTCCGGCATCCTCGCCGGCTTTTGTCCAGGCCTTCATGTTGTTCTGCCACTCTGCAATGACGCTGCTCTCCTCGTTCTCCCAGCGCTTCAACTGATACGGCTCCACATCCAGTTGAATGCCTTCGAAGCGTTCATTCTTGGCCGAAGCTGCATTGTATGCTCTTACTCGCTCAATAAAAGCAAGCCCTTCATCCCGCTTCTCCTCATAGGCCCAGTCTGCATGACCGTTAAGTCCATGCACTTCAATCTCAGCCTGTCGGGCAGCCGCAATGAATTTGCGGTATGTTGCGTCAGGAACCTCATCCTGGATTTGCAGGAAGATGGTATCCACGCCCTGTTCTTTGGAAAAAGCAATAATCTCAGGTGTCTGCTCTGCAATAATGGACGCGTCCCACAGCCAGGTCGCTTTGTGTTCCTCTGCCGAGAACCATTTGAACATCCAGGACAGAAGCAGCAGGCACAACACCACAGCCAGAATGGCCCATTTCGCCATACCCACCAGTTTGCCCCGTTGCCTCATATATTTCCTCAGACGAGCAACGCTTCACTTGGTTCAAGCACAGGATGCTGTACCGAGTGACCAATCTTGTAGATATGCGGATGTGTGTATGAACGGAACGCATTACGTGTATCCAGAATCGGTACACCCATCTCGGCAATATCAAAGTAAGGCAAATCGCTGTGGTTGGTGATCAGCACGATGCAATCGTACTTCTTGAACTGTTCCAGATTGAACGCTTCGCTGTGTACGGTCTCGCCATGTTTGTCCTGGAAGGAATCCGCATGTGGATCGTAGTAGCTAACGTTAGCTCCACTTTCCTTGAACAGTTCATACACTTCCAGTCCTGGTGATTCACGCAGGTCGGCAATATTTGGTTTATACGACATACCGAGGAGCAGAATATTGGATTTACGTACGGATTTAGCGTATTCGTTCAGAATCGTTGACGTTTTGTTTAGCACATAATATGGCATGTTGTCATTGGTGGATTGCGCCAGCTCAATGAATTTGCTATAGAAACGGAAGCCCTTGGCCTTCCATGACAGGTACATCGGATCAAGTGGAATGCAGTGTCCACCGATGCCTGGGCCTGGATAGAATGGCATGAAACCAAATGGTTTCGTCGCCGCCGCGTCAATAACTTCCCAGATATCGATGCCCATGCGGTCACACATCATCGCCATTTCATTTACAAAGGCAATGTTCACACTGCGGAATGTGTTTTCCAGCAGTTTGGACATCTCAGCCACTTTTGGTGAGGATACCGGTACTACGGTTTCTACATATTTTCCATATAGCGCTGTTCCGAGCTTCAAGCAAGCTTCAGTTGTGCCCCCGATTACTTTCGGCGTATTAAATGTTGTGAAACGTCCGTTCGACGGGTCCACACGCTCAGGCGAGAAGCAGAGGAAATAGTCTTTACCTGCTTCTTGTCCGATCTTGTCCAGCTGCTGCTGGATCAGTTCTTCGGTTGTACCTGGATAAGTGGTGCTCTCCAGCGTAATCAGCATGCCTGGTTTCATGTGCAGTTTGATCTGATCCACAACAGTCTCGATGTAAGACGTATCCGGGTCCTGATTCTCACTAAGAGGTGTCGGTACGCAGATACTGAGGGCGTCGATCACACGCAGCATGCTGTAATCTGTCGTTGGCTGGAAACGACCGCTTTGCATTACTTTTTTCAACTCATCAGACGAAATATCGTGAATATAGGAATCTCCTTGATAGATACTTTCTACTTTGGACGCATCCAGATCAATTCCGATTACCGTGAAACCTTGATTGACCATTTCCACGGCAAGTGGAAGTCCTACGTAACCGAGCCCGACGACGCCGAGTACAGCTTCTTTATTTTCAATCGCATTCAGTAATGTGTGGAATTGTTGATTCTCCATGATATTCCCTCCGGGCAGTGTATTTGGTGGTGCTTAAAATCCATATAAATAGATGAGTGTCTGTGCTCTAAATGTTGCTCTAATCTATCTGATTCATAGTGTAAAAAAAGCTCTTACTTTGCACTTCACACAATCAGCTTATTCAAGCCGTCTTCTAATGCAGGCAGCGTCTGATTCGGGCATCCAGCTCTACAGGCGAGAACGGTTTAGTCATGTAATCATCGACTCCGCTGCGGAAACATTGACTAATCGTCTGCTCGACACGCTGTTCGGTCAACACGACAATTTTGGGTGGCTGCTCCATCTCCAGATTCTGAATATGATGGATGAACGGCAGACCATCGATGCCATACAAATTCAGTTCGGTGAGCACCAGATCTGGTGTGACTTTCTCGATCAACTCCAGTGCAGCCAGTCCATCAACGGCTTCATAGGTTTCGTATCCCTGCATCTTCAACCGCAATTGCAGGAATTCGCGTACCGTCGGATCGTTGTCCACAATCAAAATTCGTTCCGGCTCGTCCGCCGTATTGTCCAGCGTGTAGATATGAATTTCCGACGAATCTACGAGCTTCGAGGACTCAGCCATATGCTGAATAGTTGCCTTCGAAGGGCGCTCCCCTTCCGGGAAACTGGCCAGTGTAATCTGTGGATCGGCACCGGGTACAGTCTCTTGCAACTCATGTTTGATCCGAAGTCCTTCATAATGAACTTCATCCAGTGACAAACCTGGCAGCAGGACGGCAATCGTTTGGGTAGCCCCATCCTTCCATACCTGGAAGGCAGACTCACTCGTTTGCTCCAGATGTGTCCTGACCTGCTGCTCAGGTTGAGAGTTTCCTGCACAATGGATGAACATTAAGCCGCATGTTTCGGCACCCGTTTCCTTCAATCCCTGTTCTACACTTCGGTACACATTAACGGCAGCCTCACGCTGCAATGTCGCCGTATTTGGCATGTTCTTTTCCACCCTTCTCCTCGATTATCTATATAAGTCCAAAAAATATTATTTACACTGACACTCCGATGACAGAACAGCCTTTCGATCACTGTTATCCCCAGATTTTTTGATTCCTTTATACAAGGGGAAATCCGGGGATAAGCGTATGCTTTCGATGCAGCTTTCTTTCAGAAAGCTTTTAGGTGCACGCTTCGCTTCTTCAGGCTTTTTCTGCCCTCTCCGTTATCGTGTAAATGTCTAGTTGGACATATAATTGCTTTGATTATTCTTTACTTAAGCGGCTTCGCTTGTTTTCTTCTCATCCTCGGACCAGCTTTGACGTGTCATAGTACCCCATGAGTTGTTGTTTTGCATGAACTGCACATGTCCCTGCAATCTCCACAGTACGCCGAGCTGGTGGTAACCCACGAATTTCAGCGCGGAGTAGACGAGCATTTTGACCAGATCGGAGAGTTTGTTGTAACGTTTGAAAGCAATCTCCTCCAGGACAAGTGCGCCTACACTCAGCAGATAACCACTCACAAAGTTCAGCAGTCCGAACAGAACCAGAATCGGCCATTGCGTCATATCCAGAAGAACATATCCAGCGAGAGCCAGAAGTCCGGTAATCCGGAAATACGGGTTGAGCGCTTCAAAAAGGACGTTATATGGCATGGTCACCATACCCATAACCTTATACTTCGGATTGAACAACATGCCACGATTCTCGATCATGTTCTTCAGATTCCCGCGGCCCCAGCGCTTACGCTGACTGGACAAGATCCGGTAGGAATCCGGTGCCTGCGTCCAACATACGGCCTCAGGACAGAAGGCAATGCGGTACTTCAATTTGTTTTCCAGCATGTAACGGTGAAGTTTGATGATGATGTTCATGTCTTCCCCAGGATAACCATCCCGGTATCCACCTACGGCGATAACAGCGTCCTTACGGAACATACCGAAGGCACCGGAGACAATGATCAGACCGTTCATGTGACTCCAGCCAATCCGTCCGCCCAGGAAGGCTTTGAGATATTCAATCGACTGGAACATGGGCCAGATTTTGCGTGGCAGCGATACATCTTGTACTGCCCCGTTTTCAATTTTGCAGCCATTAGCGATCCTTACATCTCCACCGATGGCTACCGTCTCTTCCGGATTCTCCATATACATGCGTGCCATGCGGATCAGGGCATCCTTCTCCAGCAAAGAATCGGCATCGATGGAAGAGATCAACGGATAATGGGACAGGTTGATCCCGGCATTGAGGGAATCGGCCTTACCGCCGTTTTCCTTGTCAATGACATACAGATCCGGAAACTCCGGGTTATGATAGATTCCACGAATTTTCTGACAGGCGATCTTGCCCCGAATCTTCGTATTGGGTACTGGCTTCAGACGATATTCCTCCAACAGGATATTTAGCGTGGCATCACTGGAGCCATCATTCACAACAATGACTTCATACGTTGGATAATTCAGCGTCATCAGGCAGTTCACATTTTCAATAATCGTCAGTTCCTCGTTGTATGCCGGTACCAGCAGAGAAACGGAAGGAACCAGTTCCGAGCCTGACAATGTATTGTATTTGGAATAATGCGACCGCCGGAAGATCGTCCAGATGTTACGGAACGATAAGGCCAGAATGGAAAAATAGAGCGTATTTACAAAAACAACATAGTAGATTGCGACCATGCCGTAGATTAATAGTAGATCCCTAAGCAGTGTAATCCCCTCCTACCGTAGCGACACCTGTACGTTTCTTGCTGGTTCTGTTCTCTCGTACAGGGCCAAAATAGCGATCGTACAGCAGTCTTTTTTTGTTATGTGCAATCATCTGCTCTACAGCTCTGTCATCGGTTCTCGTATGCTGCATGGTACTCTCAATCTGCTGCATCGCAATCTCGCGCTCAGCAACTGTACCTTGCACCGCAGCCTGACACAGCGCTTCGAATCCCGGTTCACCGAGCTTGCTCAGACTCTCCGCACTGTTATATCGAACTCTCCAGTCTTCATCCCGAAGCGCTTTGCGCAGCAATGGAATGCTGCCAGATGCATGCTTGTAACCAAGCGCTTGTACCACTTCGGCGCGAACTTCCGGATCGGGGTCCTGGATCAGCTTCAGGATTGTCTCATCCCGGAGTGCCGGACTTGCGCTAAGATACAGCTTCACCGCCTCGGCACGTACATCCTGATGTTCTGCGCCTACCAGTCTGTCGAGTGCAGGCATCACTTCAGGTACAGCCTGTCCCCACATGGCAACCAGTCCGACTTTGACAAAATCAGGATTCCGGTCTTCCAGCAAATCAATTAGAATTCTGCTCGTATCCAGACTCGTTTCGAGCAGAATATCTGCTGCCAGATGGTGAATGGACTTACCTTTGGTTAACAGCAAAGCGAGCATGTCTTTCAGTTCACCTTGCCGAGTCGTACATCTGGAGATGGATCGACCAATCATAATGGCCATCGGGCCCGGTTTCTCATCCTTCAGTAATTCCATCAAACCCGGAACGGCTTCGGGACAACGCATGCCACCCAAGCGATAAGCTGCATCAATCTGGCGACCATAACGCAGACGGCCCAGTTCCTTCAGATCATGCTCTACGAATCCTGCTTCACGGCACAGTGCGATTAATTTGTCGCGATACTCACCCTTGAACTGGTCGATCCATTCAATCAGTCTGTCCTGAATGACTCTGCGTTCCAGCGGAGCCAGTTTGCCTGGTGGCAATCTGAGTGGACTATTCTCGGTCAAGGCTGTTTGCAGATAGGTGAAATAGTCACGCTGCTTCAATTCATAAAATGCCGTCTTACGTCGTTTGCCATTGTGGGACATTTTCATGGCAAACAATACGATGACGCCTACAACAACAAGTGCGATACAGATGTACAAAAACAGATAGGCCAAAGCCAAACTTGGAAACATGTGAAAAGGTCCTCCTTTATACTCTTTTATTCGATCTGAAAACTAGGAATTTTTTCGTAACTCTTCTTCATTTTTTCGTAGCTTAGCTTCAGGCGTTCACTATACTGCACCTGCTCCCAAGGCTGCCAGCTATATACCGGCAAAGTCTTCAGGTCCAGGGTCGTCTGTTCACCCCCAGGCCAAGATACGTTCTTCGTGGCGCGTTCCGTTAACCACGGAATGAGGGTAACGCCTTCCACAGCAACTGTGGAGAACTCACGTCCATTCTTGAGCGGTCCATAGTCGATCGCTTGCAGCGAACTCGGATCACCGAACCCAAGCAGCATCCAGGGAATTCGCATCTCCACTTGATTGCCATTATACTGCCATGCCGTTAATGAATCCGTATCAGGTTGGCCGGGAGCCGTCGTTCCCCGCTTCAATGTTCCGACCTTTTCATTCATGAACGGTTGAGCAGATCGGGTATCCGGCGGTGTCATCCTTAGGCTGACTGCCAGATTCCATGGGTGGAACGGATCTGCGGAATCTGACTGCTGATCTGGCAGCATGTCGTATCCTTCTTTGCCGTACAGACGCTGATTAAAGTCATAATCCTTGGCAATCTCCACCTGTGATTCTTCATCCTGCCCCAGTGTAATCACTGTCTCAAGACCATCACTGAGTGTCCGGCCCGGGAGTAACTTATCAGTCTGACTGCCTCCAGCAAGTGTATCTGTGCCAATTCGCAGCACTGTCTTCTCCGGGTCAAAAGGTTGATCCAAGGTCAGCCCAATATACAGATAGGCTTCATCATGGGTCATCTTCATTTCTTGAATGCCGTCCACTTGGCCCTGCCAGGTCGTGACCTCTTCATCCTTCAGATCATCCCAGTCATCCAGTGATCCGTCGATGGTCAACTGTTCCTGTTTACCGGGGTCCATGGCAAGCAGACCAAACATCTTCTCGTTTGTCAGCACGTTCAGCCAATATGCACGGCGATCAGCCGGGATTTCCAGTGGCATCGTGTTCCATGTTTTTTTGAACCATTCATCCTGCCACATGAACACAATGGCTCCCGAATACCCCTCATCATAGATATCCTGCGTCAGTGACGCGTCAATATCTCCCTGCTCTACTTCGTTATGTCCACCCTGATTCCGTCCACCCATACCCAGATGGGAAATACCAAGAGAAGAGGGTACGCCATACTCTGTAATCATTACAGGCATATCGGAAAACTCGGCTTTTAGTTTGCGCAGATAACTTTTGTACGTGTTGTACTCACCGTTCTCATCCTTGATGGTTTGGAGTGTTTTATCGATATGGAACAGATCCGGGTAATACGGGTACACATGGTAGGCTGCAAAATATCCACCCTGCCACGCCTCCGGCTGAATATGACGGGCATCCACACTGACGAGATCCTCTTCATACAGCGGCTCGCCGGGATGATCCAGCACATCGGTGGTTACCCAGTTGGTGAAGGTCATCGGATGCTCCCACCCATACTTCTTCTCCAGGACCGCCGTATGATCCAGCAACTCTGCCAGCCAGTTCTCAAACGGTGACGCTTCTGGACTCGCCGAGAAATGAACTCCCTTGTACTGCGGCACGTCTGCATGTTTTGCGTTTGTGTTGTCTACCATCGCCGGGTCCCATTCCGTCCCCACATGCCAGGCCATCAGGTATTTTCCTGCATTTGTTTTATATTTGCCGCTGGACTCTCCCTGCTTGGCAGGAATGTCCGCATCGCCATAGACAGCAGATACGGCCTTTTCAATCTCCTGCTTGAACGTCTGCTCAATATGCGCCGCATAGGCATCCTGCTTCTCAATTAACTCTTCTTCAGGTGACCATATGCCCTGTATAAAATATAACGGTTGCTCCCGGCCGCGGTTATATTCGACTAATGCGGAGTAGAAAATCGGTTCGTGAACCGTGTATACCCGGATTACATTGGCTCCCAGATCCTCGATCTGCTGGAACCACCGCAAGTAATCCTCTTTGGTCAGCGGGAATTCTCCCGGGTAATGCCCCGGTGAAGTTGCGCCCAGGTTGACACCTTTGACGAACATCTCCCTCCACGTTCCATCTGGCCCGTATTCCATGAACCGGTCTCCATCGGTCTTGAATTTCATCTCCGTGCCGTTCTCCGCTGTGTACGTAACGAGCTTGGGTTGCATATAGTGCCATCCGGCAAATATTCCACCGGTCACCACCACTGCTCCTGTCAACACCGTTAATAACCAGCGTCTTCGTCTTTGTCTGCTCATGTCTTTAGATTGCTCACCTCTCTAATATGCATCCTGCTTCAACATCGAATGGTCCAACATGAAGTTTACGAATCTTTCCGCTTCGGATGTCCGCTTGGTAGAGATGTCAGCGGTGTAGTTCTCACTATAGCGCTAAGACTCTGCATTTGTAACTAGGCTGATGGAAGCAAACATGAAATGGAACATTCTGCCCATAATTCGTAAAAAGCGCCATCAACTAGCACCCGAAAGCCTCCAGGATACGACTGATTCCCAAACGCTAATATTTGCTGGGATCGCATGGATTAAATGGCCTGCTGATCTTGCACTTCTGGAACCTTTATTGTTATGTGCAACGCGGGTACAGGCAACGTTTGCCGTTTGAACACATACCCCATTAAACGCGAGTCATATGTTAAAGTTGCGGACCTTTTTACAGTATTAACCATAAAGATTACAAAATTGATACTATAGTCCGATAACGCATCAGCGATATTCCGCGTCACATCAAGGTTTTCTGAAAAATGCAGAAAACCAAAAAAGGACGTCAGTCCCCCTCTATAGGACTGTACCCATTTATAAACCTTTTACAAAAACCTAAATGAACGCCCGGTCATCACCCAGAGGTCACAGATCTCTCACATTAAATGTAAAAAAGCACATCTTATTTCCTAATTTCTGCCTCTAATATGGCTAACCCATAATTGTGTCCAATTTGCAAAATAATTCCGGTTGCCGCATTTCGAATTGTCAGATATGCTTATAAAACAAGAACACTTGTTCCATACTGTGAATAAACTGTTAATTATCGATGTTCAAATGAAAATAATTGCTTCTTAACATAAGAGCTTAGCATCACGAATAAGGAGAGAAGTCTTATGCCCCGCCAAGACAGACGTGTCATCATGCTGGCAGACTGCCAGTCATTCTATGCCAGTGTGGAGAAGTCTGCACATCCCGAATACAAGGACCGCCCCCTCGTAGTCGCGGGAGATCCGGCGCGCCGTTCGGGTATTATTCTTGCGGCCTGTCCACTCGCCAAGTCCTATGGAATTACGACAGCAGAACGACTGGGCGAAGCGCTCGCCAAATGTCCGGATGTTGTTGTTGTTCGCCCCCGGATGGCCGAGTACATTCGGGTGTCCCTTCATATTACGCGTATCCTTCAGTCTTACACCGATCTGGTGGAACCCTATAGTATTGACGAACAGTTCCTCGATGTCACCGGAAGCCTGGATCTGTTCGGCAGCCCCGAGACGATTGCGCGCAGCATTCAATCGAGGGTGATGGATGAGACGGGTGTGTACATTCGAATCGGTATCAGTGATACCAAGGTCGTTAGTAAGATGGCCTGTGATCTATATGCCAAAAAAGTCCCTGGCGGAATCTGCACGTTGCCTCGCAAAGATCTGCCGTCCACCATCTGGCAGAAGCCTGTACGAGACATGTTCATGGTTGGTTCCCGCATGGCGCAGCATCTCTACAAGATGGGCATTCATACCATTGGTGATCTGGCCCAGACCCCACTGTCCCGACTAAGAGAACGTTGGGGGGTGAATGGCGAGGTACTGTGGCGTATCGCTCGCGGTATTGACGATTCCCCGGTCAAACCCGGGACCTATGCTCATCAGCAGCAGGGGATCGGACATCAGATGACGCTACCCCGGGACTATGACTCCTGGGAAGATATCAAAGTGGTACTGCTTGAACTGGCGGAACTCGTCAGTCGACGTTCCCGGGACAAATCACTCATGGGCCATGTGGTCTCGGTTGGATGTCGCGGACAGGATTATGATCGACCAACCGGTTTCTCCCGCCAGATGAAGGTGAATGAACCCACCAACATTACGGATGAAGTATACGATGCGGCAGCAGCTCTGTTCCTGCGCCATTGGGACGGATTACCCATCCGCCGCATCAGCGTGTCATTGACCGGACTTGTACCCGATTCCGAAGTGCAGCTGTCCTGGTTTGATGACCGCGAACGCAAAAGAGAACTGGAACGTGCCACAGATGATATCAAGCGCAGGTACGGAGAAACCGCCATTATGCGGGCTTCCTCCCTCTGCTCGTCCGCGCAAGCCCATGAACGTTCTCATAAAATTGGAGGTCATTATAAATGAGTAAAAAATTGCAGCAAAACGGTATCTTCGAGTCCTCACGCATGATGCTCCCCGAACACCGGGAAGCCTACATTCTTCATCAGGAACAACTTGCTCCTCGTACCCGCCCATCTCTGGATGCCCAGGCCGCGGAAGAAATGTCCCGTTTGCTCAGCAACTCGATGATGCTTGGAGATAGGGTCACTATTACGTTGTTTCACGAACATGATGATATTCGTTACACGGGGCAAGTGCTTCGACTGGACCGTCCGGCTCGTACCCTCAGACTGCTGATGGAAGATGGGGCCCGGGATATTCAGATGAACCTCATTACAGATGTGGCCCTAGCCGATGACTGAAGGGAGATATACCCACCCCGATGTTGTGGATATTCCATGATAGATGCAACATAGCCGTTGCCATGCAGGACTGTCTTCCTACACTTCCAGGTGAATACCAAAAGCAGCCGACGAGACATACCCAGACCATTCACTTCGTTCTAAAGAAGCAAAATATCAGATATGTGATTCATCGGCTACATATAAGGGTAATGCTTCTTTTTTCTGAAAAACTTCTTAGAAAAAGCTCCAGTCAAATTCCTTTGACAGACGCTCCAGCAGATGCACACCGGCAATACTGTTGCCTTTGCGATTCAGAGCCGGGCCAACAAGACCTATGCCGAATTGTCCCGGTACAAGGGTCAATATCCCTCCGGATACTCCACTTTTGGCGGGCAAGCCGACCTCGATGGCAAATTCGCCTGATGCATTATACATACCACAGGTGGTCATGAAGGTTTTGGCAATCTGAACATAGCGACGAGGGATGAGTTCTTCTCCCGTAATTGGATCTGTTCCATTATAGGCCAGAACGAGTGACATTCGAGACAGATCTGCACACGTCACTTCAATGGAGCAATGACGGAAATACACGGCAAGCACGTCTTCAACATCATCCTTAATGACCCCGTTGTGCTTCAAAAAGTAGCCAAGTGAACGATTCATATGACCGCTCTCCGATTCGGACTGAAACACCTCTTCGTTATAGCCCAGCTGATCATTATTCGCCAGTTTGCGGAAAAACTCCAGAATGCGGCGTGATTTCTCTTCCTTACAGTCTCCTCCAACAAGCGAGGACACCGTAATCGCACCCGCATTGATTAATGGATTAAACGGAATACCGGGTTCGACTAGTTCAAGCTTGATCATCGAATCGTAATCGTCGCCTGTGGGTTCTTTTCCTACATTAAAGAAGACTGCTTCTTCACCATGGTCCATTAAGGCCAGAATAAGGGTAAATACTTTAGAGATACTTTGCATCGTAAATGGGACACCGCAATCCCCTGCCGACACATAGTTCCCATCGGCGTCCATGATATGTATACCAAGCTCATCCTGAGAGGCTTTGACAAGCTCCGGGATATAAGAAGCCACCTTACCCTGCCCGGTGTGCAGACGACTGGTCTCCAGCCACTCCGGCAGCAATGCATTCAGACGTTCCATGGTTGAATTGCTCATATGTCATCTCCTCCACATCTCTATATAAGAAAGCATCTTGCATGAAATGTGCATGGTGAACCCATGTACATGATGATAATGAGTTCTAGCCCTCTCATGCAAGATGCCCTATGTTATCTGATTATCCTCAGAACAGTTCCTTTACCGCTTCATTTGAAGATTCAACTCCAAAATCTCACCAGGAAGACCATCGTAATCACCTGTCCAGGTGGATACAAAGTTCTGCCTGGTCAAGATCCGGCGGGAAGCAGCGTTACCCGGATCGATAACTGCATAGAGTGATCCAATCCCTGCGGCTTGTGCCTGAATAATCAACCGTGACGCTATGGATGTGCCTTGACCTTTGCCCCAATGTTCAGGTAGGATCATGTAACCTATCTCAGCCTTGGTCGGGTCCTCCTGATCCGGAATCAATTTGGCATACGCCACACCGGCACCATCTTCACTAAATACCCGGTAATGTCCGCAAGTGGAACGCTCATTAAAATCCAGCATGGACTCAAATTGCGTTCTCGCCTCTTGCTCAGGTATTGCACGTTCTGTAATCTGTTTCATTACTTCCATATTGGAAACCAGTGCATAATAATCATCAAAATCAGGTTGTGTGTATTTAATGAACTTCATGTTGTGCCTCCTCTGGGGTACATAACTTATCTTGGTCTTGTTGAATTCACCTAGAGTATAACAGATGCGAATGATGGAATGCACACAAGGCACCACGCTTGCAGGCAGCCAGATGGTCCGATAGGCCAACAGTCCGGCAATCTGACAACTGTAGATACCAAAAAGCGGCCTCATCTGGACACCGCTTTGTTTACTTTGTTTTTTAATTTGCTTTTTAAGATGAAGAAATATTCTCTGTTCCGTACTTCCAGTGCATGTTGTTAGCTTGCCCGTGATGAAGGGTTAAGGTTCATCTGTTTTTCACGTTGACGTGCACGACGACCTTCACCTGGAGGGGTGATGATCAGTGCGAGCAACAGCGAGACAGCGCAGAGTACAGCAATCACAATGAAGGTCAGATGGAATCCGCCCAGCAGGGCGCTGATGAATGATCCAGCCAAAGCACCAAATCCAAATCCCTGATAGATGACGCCATAGTTTTTGCTTTGATTTTTCAATCCGAAGTAATCGGCCACAATCGCCGGGAATACCGTAATGTTACCGCCGAAGCAGAATGCAACGGCCGCCACACAGGCGAAGAAGATCCCGAAGGTCAGTGGAACCAGACTAAGTGTCATGACAGCTACGGCTGTAACCAGCAGCGCACCAGCGATGACTTTCATTCGTCCTACTTTATCCGACAACGCACCGAGAATAATACGTCCTGCCGTGTTAAAGATTGCAACCATGGCCACTGCGTTTGCAGCGGTAGCTACATCAAGACCTGCAAGCTGTACACCGATATCTTTGACAATACCGATCAGATACAAACCGCTCATACACGCCGTGAAGAAAATAACAAACAGCATGTACGCTTCTTTTGTACGCAGCATCTCTTTCACCGTGTAATCATGACGTGCTACGACTTGTTTGGATCCTTCCTTGCTTGCCGGAGCCTGTTCACGAACAACCGCTTCGCGGATCAGGAATGATCCCGCAACGACCAGAACAAGAACAATAATGCCCCAATACATAAATGCCTGAGCAGGACCAACGGCACCAATCAATGCCGTGTTCACATATTTGAACAATAAACTACCGGTACCAAAGGCGCCGACCGAGATCCCCGAGATCAGACCTTTACGCTCCGGGAACCATTTGATCAGATTAGACAGCGACGTAATGTACGCCGTACCATCTGCAAAACCAACGACAAATCCAGCCAAAATGTACAGCAGTGTTAACGAAGTGACTTGGGAACTCAGAATAAGACCCAACCCGAGCACAACCCCAGCTACACGGATCAGACGCTGAAGACCCCAACGTTCCTGCAATCGTCCTGCAAACAATGTGGCAAAAGCCAAAGCAAAACTGGTAATTGAAAAAGTTATCGCGACCGAGCTGACGTCCCATCCGAAACGATCAGACAACGGTTGATTAAATAAACTCCAAGTATAGATGGTTCCAAGACCCATTTGTACAATGATGGTCCCCAATACAATAAGCCAGCGGTTCATTTTTGTAGGTGCAGAAGTTGATTCAGGTGTTGATGAAACGGATGAAATTGTTGCTTTCATCGTGATCTCCCCTTTGCCGATGTCATATACATGAATGCGTTCACAAGCTAATCATACATGAAAGGGGATTCATCACACCGTTTTGAGCATGAGTTGCATCAGATGCGGAATGAAATGCTTCTAGATGCGCATGAGTTGCCTGAATTCTTTGACCTTCCCACGACTCACGGGCACTTCAGCTTCCAAATCGCGCAGGCGGAGCAGATACGTATTGTTGAACCAAGGTACAATTTCACGGATTTGCGACAGATTTACGACGTACGAACGGTGGCAGCGAAAGAACGTATCCTGTGGCAGACGGCTGTGAAAATCCGATATGCTCACTGGCATGGTGAACTCCCCATTTTTGGTATATACCTTCGTCACTTTCTCTTGTGCTTCCGCATAGTAGATATCTGCCGTATCCGTAACAATAATATTGTCATTCCGCAGCAAATTAATTCTTCTGTCTGTATGGGAATTCGTATCTCGTTCTCGTACCAGTTCACCATGCGCAGCAGATCCGTCCGCCGTAGGGGCTGGTCCATCCTCAACATGTTGCTCCACCGGCGCATGATCACGTTTGAATGCAAGTTCCAGCTTATGGAGCATTGCAGCAATTCGTTTCTCGTCATACGGCTTCAGAATATAATCAAACGCCTCCAACTCAAAGGCTTCCGCTGCATGTTCCTTATATGCCGTAGTAAATACAATGTAGGGTTTCGTTGCAAACTTTCCAATATGATGGGCCAGCATCATACCGTCCAGCGAGGGAATATTGATATCGAGAAAAATAACATCAACTTCTTGTTCTTGCAAAAACTTCAGTACATCTAGCCCATCTTCAAGGCGATCCACCACTTCAATCTGACTATGTTCCTGGATTAAATAATTCAATTCTTCACTTGCCAGAATCTCATCTTCCACAATAAGAGCTCTCATTGATCCATCATCACCTTGTTACGACATCTCCTTTGGGCACATCAAATAAAATATTGGTTCCTTGTTCCAGCCGCGTAATGGTTACACCTTGTCCGTAGATAAGCTTGACCCGTCGATGCACATTGTATAGCCCGATCTGGTTACCAGGCATACGGTCGTGGTAGACACGTTCAATAATATCTGCACTGATGCCTGCACCTGTATCACTGACACTAATTCGCACAAACTCCGGATAATCTTGTACCCGAATTCGAACAGTCCCGGGTCCTTTGACCTTGAGAATGCCATGAATAATTGCATTTTCGACGAGCGGCTGGATAACGAGACTCGGAATATGCACCGCGACCTCATCAATGTCATAGATCACGTTAAGTCGGCTACCAAAGCGAGCTTTCTCAATCTCTACATAATTACGGACCTGCTCCAGTTCCTTATGAATATCAATTAACTCATCCGACAGCTCCAGATTGTAGCGCATGTACCCGGATAGGTTCACAATCAGCTCGCGCGCTCGATCCGGTTTGGTTCGGATGGACGATGCAATCGCATTTAATGCATTAAACAGAAAATGAGGATGAATGGTTGTCTGTAACGCACGTAGCTCTGCTTTGTTGGCAGCAGCCTTGATCTCCTCTACCCGCGATACCTCCATCTGGGTCGAAATGATCTGTGACAGACCTACAGCCATCGTTTGTAATGGATACGTAATTTTGTACGCTTTGCGATAATAGATTTTGAGCGCACCTGTAATGTCTCCTCGTTCTTTGAGCGGAATGATTAACAGCGAGTGGATATCGGGTGTTTTTTCATCAATCACATCATTACTGATCGTAATCTCCCCGCTGGATATTGTCTTCTTGGTCATCTCACTTATAATTTCATTACCGATATGATATCGTTCTTCACCAAATCCTACATACGCCAGTACATTCCGGGTATCCGTAATTGCAACCGCATCGGCCTGAATATCCTCCTGAATAATCCGGCAAATTTTGCGCAGAGAATCCTCATCAATCGAACGGAAATAAGGCAAGGTTTTGTTTGCAATCTCCAGTGCCAGCTTCGCCTGACGAGCTGCAATCATCTCTTTTTCCCCTTCGACACTCTGTACCAAGAGCACAATCAGCCCAATGTTGACTTCACCCAGAATCATAGGCAGCGCAATCTGCGAGACAATATCGGCACCCAGTGGATCGGGATAGGAAAATAGCAGGATTAATAACATCGTGAGCGCTTCACAGATCATTCCAGCACCAATACCGATGATCCACCGCTTGGGCTTGGGCGTGTACTTATGTATATATCCGGAGACCAGACCCGCCAGGATACTTGTGATCAGACACGGTATAGCTGTGACTCCATCCATATCAATCAAATACCGATGTACCCCGGAGACAATCCCCGTAATAATACCCACAGGCGCTCCGAACAAAATACCACCCGATAACACGGCGATGATCCGTACATTCACCAGTGAACCTTCAACATTAATGCCCGTATATGTCCCGAAAATGGCAAAAGCACAGAATAACAAGGTAACCGCAATAGACTCCTGCCACCTTAATTTCCCCTTTTGCAGAATCTGCCTAAACCTTGGCACCCTCGACAGAAAGAATAAAAATATAATCAACAGCGCCGCCCGTTCAAATAAACCCAGCAGCATCGTAAACATTTCCAATCGTACTTCCTCCACATCTGTTTGAAAAATAAAATGCATATCAGCACAGCCACGCCTTTTTTGACGTAAAATCCAGGACATTAATCCATAAGGCTAGTACGCTCGTATGCAACAGTTTACCGCTCTCCCCGGAGGAAAGCAAAGTCCATCCTGTGAAAATACATCAACTATATTGCACCAAGCACACCATAGTTCGTCCCTTAACTTCTATGAAAATGTCCGACTCCAAAAAAACCTATGTTATAATTAGTTGTCATGTTATTCCAATTATTCAATGAAATTAATACAGAAAGGTGTTCATTCATGCTTGCCATTCTACTCCTGGGTTCACTTCTGCTCTTTAGTTTTTTATGGTACACCCTATACTTTATCTCCAAAAGAAGCCAACATCCCGATCGCTCATCGGCGATTGTCCTGCGAATAATCTTAAGCATCTCAACTCTGACACTCATCGTTCAAGTCTACAACCTTAAAGGAAACCCATATAACTTTATTTTAATATTCGTATTTATCGCTTCATTAATAGCCACTCGTTCTTTTATCGGTACGAACAAAAACAGATAAAAATAAAAACAATAGGCCATGGCAGGCTTTATACGATCTGGAACTAATCCAAAAAGGCCAACCAGACGTACCTGGTTGACCTCAAGTCCAAAATTCATGAAAAATTTCGCCTGATAAAATAACTTGGTGTGCAGCTCCAAGCATGGCAATAACTGTTGACCAAATTGCTACCATAAGGAGAATACGTTTTGTCGTCCGGGTCGTAGAGCTCCCAGAAGGTGTCCGCCCCATCTTTTAGCATGCCGCCCCAATACCTTCGGATCTGCTCCAGTGCCTTCTCCTCTTCCCCGCACATAAGCAATGCATCAACATAATGATGAACCATGTACGGCGTGGTCATGCCAATGGCTTCTCCGTTACTCGTTAACCGATCAAGTAATTGCCGGGCCGCTGGAGCATCCATGATCTCAGCCAGTACCATCCATACTTGCGATGCCCAGGATACCTGTCTTTTTTCACCACTGACGAAAAAGCTCTGCTCACCATCCCACAGATATGTGAGGGCTGCTTGCTCAGCGTCTTTGATGTGTGCGTTAATCCATTCCTCATACTCCGGCAGCCCTATTTCTTTGGCAATCGATCTGCCCCTTTTCATACTATAGATGAGCACTGCCTGAGCACCCGCCTGTTTATTTAATTCTTCATGCCAGTCCAGAAAACAATACCATGTATCGTCATCCCTTACGATGCCCCGCTCATCAAGTCGTTTAAGCCCAATCTCAATCTGTTCTCGAGCCACCGGCCAAAGTTCTTCCAACGTTTCCCTGTCCTTCGTAGCTTCAAAATAGTCCCATAATGTCGCAATAAAGAACAACGCATAGTCATATAGGTAAATGTCGTCCACGTACGGTTCTGGTTGTTCGTACAAACAGGCTCCTACCTGGCCGCCTTCCAGTCTCGTTCCGGCAAAGAGATACAAACAGCGCTTGACGAGATCATTACAGCCGAATGTTTCATAATTGACGAGGGCCTGAAGGCGAAGATCTCCGATCCATAAACGTCGATCGCGCTTCGGTCCATCTTCGAATACCGTCTGCATGCAATCCCGGAGTGTCTTCACGGACACGCGATCTATTTCCAGCAGCTCCGTGTCGATACCTTCAGGCAATTGAGGTACTGCCCCTGTGTCTGCTGAAGTCACCGTCAAGCAATATATATCGTTAATTCGAATATCGTAACGGATCGACGTTTCTACCACCTCGATTTTCAGATACCGAAAGGCATACCGACGGTCCAGTGTTAGCGTGCCAGGTAACACGTCCACATTCACGATCTCATCTTGAAGCCATGAACGGCTAAGCCAACCCGAATATTCTGCAAAATCCTCACCGACCTCACAGGGCATTTCTCCAAATGTGAGCTTCAACCTGAGAGGTGCATCTGCATTACTGCGCTCGTTAAGAAGCGACAAGGTCAGATAACCGACGAGATGCTCCCCGAAATCCAGCGTAACACTGTCTCCCTTGCACAGCACTTGATCCGATAAGTGTTCTACTAAGCCGAGTGGTTCGATACGCCATCCCTGAAAAGCTGACGCATCCGGAACTGCGCTCACGATATGTTCCGGATAGACCTTTTGCTGGCTAAGCTCCGGCATCAGACCCTGCGCTTTTTCCAGCCAGGCTGTGTTTATCACTTTTTCATTCATTGCAGTGTCCTCCTTAACCTTTGACCGCCCCAACGGTCATACCACCGATAAAATATTTTTGCAGGAACAAGAACGCCAGCAGCAACGGTAGTGCGCACAGAAAGCACGCTGCAAACAGGACATTCCACTGCGTGGGATTTTGCTGATCGCCCAAAAATCCGAGCATGGCCAGTGGTAACGGTGAATCTCCTGCGCTGGAAATAAAGATCATATTGAAGAAATAATCGTTCCAGATCCAGACACCTTGTGTAATAATGACCGAAACCGTTACCGGAATGAGTAAGGGGAACACGACGGTCCAGAACCGTTGGAATAATCCCGCCCCGTCGATGTGCGCCGCTTCTTCTACCTCCTCAGGCACACCGCTTCTAATGAAACCCGTGTACAGGAAAGTTGAAAATGGCAGACTGCACGTAATGAACATGAAAATAGGCGTATATTGATTCGTTGGGATATGCAGCGCATTGATCATTTGCACGATCGGTATCAATACCATTTGCGCAGGTACCACGAGTCCTGACAAAAAAAACAAATACATGAACTTACTTAGCTTTGTCTTCAAACGGGCCATCGGGTAGGACGCCATCGCAGCAAACAGGACAACAAACACGACCGATACGCCGGTTAACACCACGCTGTTCCATAGCGCTTCCGGAAAGTGCATGCGGTCGAAGGCAGCCTTGTAACTTGCAAAGGACATCTCCTGGAACAGGATCAGCGGATTGGTGTTGTTGCTTGGATCTCGGAGTGATGTCGAAAAGGCAATAATTAACGGAATCAGGTTTAACGCCATCACCAACAACACAACGACCTGAACGGACCCTTTCCCCAAAACTTTACGAAGCATCATGCCGACACCTCCCGTTTGTTCATTTTCAGGACAAAAACAGCGGTAATGACGATAATCACGGCAAAGGAAATGACACCAAGAGCCGAAGCTTTACCAAAGAGTTGTTCGGTAAATGCCATCTTGTAGATGGTATAAATCAGCGTGTTGGTAGCCGTGCCGGGACCGCCATTCGTCATGATAAACGGGAAGTCGAACGCTTTGAGTCCATTGATCAAACTTAACGTCACGTTGATTGTAATCGCTGTTGCCAGTAATGGAATCTTCACATGTCGCAGCAATCTCCAGGAGCCGCAACCATCAATCCGTCCGGCTTCCAAAAGGTCACTAGGAACAGTCTGTAGTCCTGCAAGGAAGATAATCATTGTCGTTCCGATCGTCTTCCAGATTTCCACGAAGATAATAGAATACAGTGCGGTCGAGTAATCACCCAGGAAATTCAGTTCATTTGCGATACCTAGTTTATCGAGAAAGGAAGAAATCAGCCCGTAATCCGGCATATAGACGTAACTCCACAAAAATCCGACGACGATCGCACTGAACAATGTGGGAATATACGCCAGGGAACGGTAAATCCCGGTTCCTCTTATTTTCATGTTTAACAGCAATGCCATTGCCAAACCGATGATATTGCCAGCTATGACGGTGACAAACGTATAGATCAGTGTATTTTTTAAAGAAATGCCTAGGATGTCGCTCCGAAACAATTCCTTATAGTTGTCGAAACCGATATAGTTATAGGCTTGGGCGTACCCGTTGTAATCCGTTATACTGTACTGGAACAACCGCAGGATCGGGAAGATCCAGAAGGTCAGGTAGAAGATCAATGCCGGCAAAGCAAACCAGTACATGGACTTTTTCATTACAGTAGAGCTCATCCTGCTCCATCCTTTCCAAGAGGGCCTGCGGCAAGGGAGAAGGACAATCATTCTCCCCTTTACAGCAGACAGCATCGTTTTGTTCTAGTTTTTCCACAGCTCTCTAAACTTGGTTTCCATGGCGTTTGCCACATCTTCTGGTGTTGTTTTCTGTCCAGCAATAATCTCGGCAAACTTTGCTTGCATGACGTCCGATACTCCTGCTGGCCACATCTGGTTGCTGAAGTAGATGGAATTTCCAGTTTGTTGATAATTGTCATTCACTTCCTTGAACAATTCATTTTCAAGTTCTACGTCCTTATAGACGCTGATGGAACTGTTGGCTTCCACAAATGCTTTGAACAGATCGGATTCACCATCAAACAGGTAGTTCAGTACTTCCTTGGCTGCATCCAGGTTTGCCGATTTGGCGTTCAAAGCGTATCCGGCAGATGTTGCAGCAGATACAAACACCGGCTGTTCCGGCTCGTTACCTGGCAATGAAGCGAATCCGCGAGTAAAATCGGTAGCGCCTTTGGACGTCATGGAGGCATAATCCCATGTTCCCGTAAAGGTCATGGCTGCTTTCCCGTCGATAAACAACTGTGCAGATTGGGCACTGCCAATACCAAGCGAGTTTTTGACAACGTAGTTGTTATCATAGAGCTCTTTGTATTTCGATATCGTTTGAACCCACTTTGGATCAGTCAGCGATTTTTCGCCGTTCTGCAGTTTGACATCAAAATCCAGCTCATTCGGATACACGACATTGGCCGCAATCGGATACATACCGAATTGGATCATCCAAGGGTCCTTGTCACCCATCGCAATTGGTGTTACGCCCGCTGCCTGCAACTTTTGGCATAAGTCCAGAAACGAAGGCCAATCCTTCGGAAACTCGGAATATCCCGCTTGTTGTAACAACTCCTTATTGTAGTAAACGCCCAAGAAGTCCAACCCTTCGGCCACCCCGTAAGGTTTACCCTCATAGGACATATCTTCCTTCGCTCCTTGGCTGATGTTGTCCCAGAACTTCAGATCTGACAGATCTGCAGCGAAACCAGCCTTTGCAAAATCAATGACACCGCCAGCCGCATTCTTCGGGAAAATCCAGAAAATGTCCGGTCCCTGTCCAGCCGCAAGCTTGGTTCGAACAGATGTATTGTATTGATCATCAGGCAACTTTTGTACTTCCAAGTTAATGTTCGGGAACTTCTCTTTGACTAGACGCGGCAAGGTCTCCAGCTCGAAATCCTCTCCCTCGGATGCCTTGTTTCCCGAAAGCATCATCGTCAACGTAATTGGCTTTCCTGACTCATCTGAACTCCCGTTATTGGTATCCGTACCGCTCCCCTCCTGGCTACTGGAGCTACATGCGCTCAGAAACATCATGAGCAGTACCAAAGTTAGGGACCACAGTCGTTTTCTTTTTTTCATCTTGTCATTCCCCCAATTCATGTTTATTCTTGCTTTGTGCACATTCTCATCATACGGTGGGCAAAAGTGCATTTGCTTTGGCTCGTATGGTGCACTATTTTTAGAATTGACAAATGGCGGGAGGAGCACGTATGATTCTGTTCAACATCAAAACTAAACTTTTTCTGGTCCTCGTCCTCGTATCAATCGTGCCAATTATCGTTGTTTCTGTCAGTTCCTATCGCAGTTACACGAAGCTGGTGAATGAGCAGACCTCTCTCGTGACGTCGACAACTATAGGCAATTCGGTCAAGAGCATGGAGGAAATTTTGCAGAACATTGACCGGATCTCTGTCACACTCCTTCAGCAGTCTTCCAATGCAACCGCTTACAGCACTGTGAGTGATGAATTAATCAAGTTGAACGGTACCAACGATCAATATGAAATCTTCATGATTCGCAGCAAATTGAAATTGATCTTTGAAAACATTCTGCTTGGTTACAATTACATCAATGGTTTGTACCTTTTCACACCTGATGGCAAATGGATAAGCTATGGCAGTAGCGGCACAGACCTACGCCTCGATTATGTCGCACTTCGCGATGAGTGGTATCTGGATACGATCCAGCGCAAAGGCGATTTGTATATTGGTGAAGTTGGCGTCAAACCTTACATCATTAACGCCAAGGAATCCATTGGCTTCTCCAGAGCCCTCTACGATCCCAACAACAACGAGTTCCTAGGCGTGTTTATGCTGGATTGCAGTATGAACATTTTTGACGGTCTAAAACGTAATCCGGCACCAAGCTTGTCCAATCTATATCTGGCGAACGACGCTGGCGAGATCCTGTACTCCAGCGACGGAAGTAGAGTTGGCACTCCTCTCTCCGATACTCTGGCTGCGGCAACGCATCAAGTCGGCAACAGTTCACAGTACAAATCAATCCAAGATAACATGATGACGGTAATCCAGAAAGTTCCCGGCCGCAATTGGAACGTGATTGCCAACATCTCTATGGATCGGCTGTATGAGGAGTACAACATCTCACAAAAGTTGCTGTTATACGTGGCCGTAAGCTGTGCCGTCATTTTCCTTCTACTTTCCTTTTTCTTGTCCAACCTGATCACCAAACCCATCATCGAATTGACCAAACTGATGCGCAAAACCAAATCTCATCGTTTTGTGACCATCAAGCCTCAAGTAACAAGGCAAGTCGACGAGATTGGAATCCTTTACCATGAGTTCAACAAAATGATGAAAGACATCGATACGCATATCCGAGAAAGTTACCAGAATAAAATCCTCATGCTGGACTCCCAGATGAAGGCATTGGAAGCACAGATCAACTCCCATTTCCTCTACAATACGCTGGAGTCGATTAATAGCATTGCCGAGATCGAAGAAGTTGAGAGTATTGTGGTGATGACCAAGTCACTCGGGGACATGTTCCGCTACAGCATCAAAACGGACAGCGAGCTGGTCGTGGTCAGCGAAGAACTTCAGCATGTAGAAAACTACATGGCCATCCAGCAGATTCGGTATGGTGACAAGTTCGCGTTCAACCTGAATGTGGACCCGGAAATTCGGAGTCGTCGCATGCTGAAACTTCTGTTGCAACCACTCGTGGAAAATGCCATCTATCACGGGTTGGAGAACAAACGTGGGAAGGGTACCGTTACCATTACCGGGTTGTTTCAGGGGGACAGCATCGTGTTCGAGATCTGGGATGACGGCGTGGGCATGTCCTCAACACAAGCGGAGGAACTTCGACAATTGCTCCAGCAGCCACCTGAATTCATCGCCGTTGGTCAAAGGCATAAACAAAGCATCGGCATCAAAAACGTGCATTCACGAATTGCTTTGTATTACGGAGAGGGTTACGGCCTTTCGTTTCATACCGATTTGAATACAGGAACTCGAATTACACTCGAAATTCCGGCCAATTGGGAAAAGAGGTGACCAAGAGATGTACACGTATATCGTTGTGGACGATGAACCCTTGATCCGCAAAGGTTTGTTAAAAAAAATCGGGAATTTTGAGCACTCGCTTGAACTCTTAGGCGAAGCAGATAACGGCGCAGACGCCTTGGCTTTGATTGAATCGTTCAAGCCGGACATTATCTTTACGGACATGCGCATGCCTGAGGTCGACGGCAAGCTGTTGATCAGGACAGTATGCCAGCAATATCCGCGCATTAAGTTAATTGTCATTAGCGGACATACCGATTTTGATTATATGCAGGAGGCAATCTCTGCGAAAGTTGTAAATTACCTGCTGAAGCCTTTTAGCCGGGACGAGATCCACGGTACGCTTCACCAAGCCATCCAAGCCATCGAACAGGAGCGCTCTCTTCAGCGGGAAGTCGTTCTAAGAGAAGAAGAAACGGAGCAGATGAAAAGGGATGCAGACATGCAAGCCTTCCTGAATTACGTGCTGGCTCCCCATTCATCCATCAAAACACCTGTGTTCCGCTCTGCGGAATTTGCCGCCATCATGGCATCTGACCAGTTCATTTTATTGACGATTTATGGTCCTCAACCGCTTACAGCACAGCAACTACCTACCTTTTCGAATGGCCTGTACATTCCTCATCCACAAACGGATCAGGTACTGTTTTTCCTGATGCATGATCTGGATTACTCAGGCCAGCTTGATTTGCAGAAAATGGCGGAACAAACTGCGAGTATCATTTTGACCAAATCTGAAACTACGGATTGTTGTGTGGGGATCAGCTTGCCTCATACAGGCATTGGTGGGGTCCGAGAAGCTCATCATCAAACGATCCTTGCGTTGGACGAACGAGCCATTACCGATTTTGGCAAATGTTACGTATTTTCACGGGAGCAAATTCCTTTACATCAACTGAAGTGGGCTCGAACATATGAACTGTTATTTTTTATAGAGAGCGGGAATGTGCCGAAGGTGGAAGAGCTCATCACCGATTTCTTTGCTTTCTACATACGCCAGCCTGACGCTTTGCTTGCCCACCTGAAAGAGCAGTGCAGAGACATTATCACGGAAACCAAACGGCTGCTGAGTAACTATATCCAGAACGGAGGTAACAGTAGCGCCTCTTCCAGCTTGGAGGCCGTCCTGAACGTCTCGTTCGATATGGAGTGCATTAGGCATTACATGGTAAAGGTGCTGACGGGAACAGCTCTTCTGCTTAAGGAAGACAACCCCTACGCATCAGATCAAGTGATCGACAACGTCAGGACATATATTGATAATCACTATACCAAGGATTTAACGCTGGAATGGGTATCGTCCCTGTTCTACCTGAACCCGAGTTACCTCAGTCATTTATTTAAAGAAAAGACATCCGAGAACTTCACTGATTACATAAACAGACTACGGATCAGGCAAGCCAAGCAGCTCTTAACGAGCACAGACGATAAAATCTACCGTGTTGCCAAACAGCTAGGTTACGACAATCCAAAATATTTTTTTCGGGTGTTTAAAAAATTGACCGGTTGGACTCCAGAGGAATACCGAAAGCAACACAAATCCTTCACCGCAAAAAACAAGGAACCAGGCCATGCATGATGGCCCAGTTCCTTGTTTTCGTTGTTGTGGTTCTTAGCTGACAGTCTTCTCCCTGGCACCATACCGTTCAAAAAGGGGTGTTCCATTACGTCATCTGCATGACTAATGAAACACCCCTTCCTAAATTACCACACAACTTGAATGTAATTTGGGTTTTGTAAAATATATCAATTTACACAACAACGGAGAGGACAGAAATAACCTAAAGAAGCGAAGCGTGCGCCTTTATCACCGGATTTTACCCTTGGAAAGGGTCAATCAGAAAATCCGGGGATAACAGCGCTCGGAAGGTTATTCTGTCATCGTAGTGCCCTCGTGTAAACGAATGTTTTTTTCCACCCACATTACATCGAATCCCTACCTAAACATCCCCCACAGCTTAATCAAATGAAACGTATTGTTCGGATCAATCTTCTGCGCGAGCACAAAAGCAACAAACTGCTCCTCCTGCGCCGGAGAGAAATTCTCATTCATAATAACTGCCGAAGACTTGACCAACCTTCTGACCTTGGCCTTATCTTGCAGATCAGACTTGGTCACGCCATCAATCAACTTTTTGATACGCTCTTTGACAGCGGGATTTTTCATCTTTAATTTAATCCGCTCCACCAGCTGCGGACTAATTCCATATTGTTGATAACCCAAAACGTATAGCACCTCCCAAAGAATGAACTCACTTCTTATTCATATGTCGGGAGGGCTTGTACACTTGTCTTTTTTTACAAAGGTAATACGAAAAAACAGCTATCAAGGCAAGCTTTAGTCAATCAGATCACCCTTGAATACTTGCTGTTGCTGTAGGAAATCACGCAGAGGTGCATAGTCCATGGAGGTCCAGAAAGTCGCATCCTCAATTAAGTGGGTCACGTCATCTCTGGCCTGTTCCAGCACAGCAAAATCGGCAACCATATCGGCAAGACGGAACTCGGGTAGTCCGCTCTGTTTGGTACCAAAGAAATCACCCGGACCCCGGAGATCGAGGTCACGCCGGGATACCTCGAATCCATCCTCCGTTTCCGTCATGACCTTCATGCGTTCCTGTCCAACCTCCGTCTTGGGATCAGCAATGAGTACACAATAGGAAGCATGCGCACCACGACCGACCCGACCACGAAGCTGATGCAGCTGGGAGAGACCGAAGCGGTCCGCGTCCATAATGACCATCAACGTGGCATTTGGCACATCGACCCCAACCTCGACAACGGTGGTGGAGACAAGCAACTGAATATCATTGCTATAAAAGTCCCGCATCATCTCTTCTTTCTCCGCAGCCGTCATCCGGCCATGCAACAGACCTACACGATATTTTGGAAAGTTCTGTTGCATCTGCACATGCAGATCAATAGCATTCTGCACATCCAGCTTCTCCGACTCTTCAATGAGCGGACAGATCAGATAGGCCTGACGGCCCTGATCCACTTCTCTGGAGATAAACCCGAGCACCCGCTCCATCATATCGTGTTTGACCCAATACGTGGAGATGGGAATCCGTCCCTTCGGACGTTCCGAGATCGTCGATACTTCAATATCCCCAAAAGCCGTAATCGCAAGTGTCCGTGGAATTGGCGTAGCCGTCATCGTTAACACATCCGGATTATATCCTTTGCGTCGTAAAACGCTTCGCTGATTCACCCCGAAGCGATGCTGCTCGTCCGTCACCACAAGACCCAGATCACGGAAGAAAACATCTTCCTGAATCAGGGCGTGTGTACCCACCACGATATCAATCATGCCCATTTGCAACGAGGCGATCAGATCTTTACGTTTGCGTCCATTTACACTGCCCGTTAACAGCCCTACGGTTACCCCAAACGGTTCAAACAGTTTTTGCAGTGAGCGCATATGCTGTTCCGCCAGAATCTCCGTAGGCACCATCAGAGCCCCTTGGAACCCAGATCGAACAGTTGTGTATAGCGCAATTGCCGCAATAACCGTTTTACCTGATCCGACATCACCCTGCAATAACCGATTCATTGCATAGGGCGAACGCATATCATGCAGAATTTCAAGCTCCACCTTTTTCTGAGCATCTGTCAGTTCAAAAGGTAAACTGCGTACAAACTCACGAATCGTCGTATTGTCCGTGGTATGTACCACACCATCCATGCGATTCCGGTTGAGCGCACGATACGCCTGCATTTTCAACTGGAACAGAAACAGCTCTTCATATACCATCCGCTGTCTGGCCTGTTGACCTTCCCGGTTGTCCTGTGGACGATGAATTCCCGCAATCGCTTGTTTACGAGGCATCAAGCTGTATTTCTTCATCAAGGACTGAGGCAGAATCTCAGGAATCATATCTCCGAATTGAATTAACCCTTGATTGATCGTTTTTCGCATCCATTGTTGCGTCAGTTTGCCGGTTACCGAATATACAGGTTGCAATGTACCTGAACGCCCATCGCCTTTATCAGGGAACTCCGAGTCAGTAACTGTCATCTGCATGCGTTTTTGTTCCCATTTTCCCGTAATCACAATCTCCCGATTGGGGGTTAGTTGTTCTTTGAGGAAATGGCGATTGAACCAGGTGGCTGTAATCATCCACTCTTCCGTCATGATCTTACAGGTAAGACGGGACTTTTTACCGTATCGTTGTAATACAGGAATACCCATCACCTGTCCCTGGACCGTAATCTTGTCCCCATCCTTCACTTCACTAAGTGAACGCAGACGATAATCCTCGTAACGGAACGGATAATATTCAAGCAGGTCTTTAACAGTAGAGATGCCAAAGGCGTGAAGCTCTCCCTCTTTGAGAGCACTCACGCCGTTAATTTGCTTAACTGATATTTCTTCCAATTTCATGTCTAATCCCTCATTCCGGAACAGGCCACATAAAGATCGCAATGACACCAGGTCCAACATGACTGCCTATTACGGCTCCAATATTGGTATAGATCACTTCATTCAGTGTAAAATGACCCCGCAGCTGCTCTGCACAAGCGATCGCTGATCCCGGGTCAGCGGTATGACCTACCGCCAGGTTCACCCGTTTGCCTGCAAGATCCTTCTGGAACAGCTCAATAATGCGTGCCATTGCTTTTTTATGACCTCTGACTTTCTCAACTGCGTAGATAACGCCTTCTTCATCAATAGACAGGATCGGCTTAATGTTAAGCAACGTTCCCAAAATGGCTGAAGCTTTGCCAATCCGACCGCCCTTTTGCAGATACTCCAAAGTATCCACGAGAAAGAACAATTTACGCGATTGTTGCATCCCTTCAATAGCCGCAGCGATTTCGACTGCTGACTTGCCCTGTTCGGCAAGTTCAGCAGCCTGTACCACCATTAGACCGTATCCATACGATGCTGACTTCGAATCCAGCACGGTGATGTCACCCTCACGCTCCAGCAAAGACTTGCCAAGCATGGCCGATTGGTAGGTACCACTCATGCCGGATGACAGGTGGATCGATACAATCGGACGTTCCGGGTTCTCATCAAGAAGTGATTGGTACACATTCATGAAATCGGTTGGAGATGGCTGTGAAGTTGTAGGCAACACAGATACCTTCTTCAACTTTTCGTAGAACTGTTCCGAAGTCAGATCAACGCCATCTGCATAGGTCTCTTCACCGAATAGAACACGTAGCGGAACAATATGAATCCCGTATTTGCGAATGAGTTCTTCGGGAATATCTGCCGTACTGTCTGTTACTATCGTAACCTTGTGGCTCATGACTCTCCTCCTCTTCGCTAGAGTGCTATTAGGACTCTACGGAGAACAGATAATAATACACCGGCTGTCCTCCAAGATGTACCTCTACCTCAGCATCAGGATACTGTTCTTCAAGCCATGCAGCGAGGGCAGCAGTAACCTCAGGGTCAGCTTCGTCCCCTTCAAGGATCGTCACCACTTCATCTCCACTCTCCATCATCTGTTTGAGCAGACCTTCACATGCTTGAAGCATGGTTTCATCCGTCGCTACAATTTTGGAGTTATGAATACCGATATAGTGCCCCGCCTTGATATCCAGTTCATCATATTGCGTATCACGAACTGCATGAGTCACTTGACCCGACTGCACCCGGCTAATGGCCTCCAACATTTGGTCACGGTTTGTTTCCGCAGACTCATCTTCTTGGAAAGCAAAAGCAGCAGCCATTCCCTGTGGAATGGTCTTGCTTGGAATAACCGTAATCCGGCGCTCATCTTCAAGCAATTCACGAGCCTGCTCGGCAGCCAGTACAATATTCGAGTTATTCGGGAGTATAAATACCTGCTCCGCAGCAATGGAACGAACGGCTTTTACAAAATCCTCAGTACTCGGATTCATCGTCTGTCCTCCGGACAGAACAACATCAACGCCAAGACTTTGGAAGATCTCTGCAATACCGTCACCGGAGGATACCGCAATAAAACCATACGGTGCCATCTCATCTGCAGGAAGCACAGCCTCTTCCATACTGCGCGCTGCCTCAGGTGGAATCTCTGCAAACAATTCAGGTGATGGAGCAATATCCATGCCTGCTGTCAGGAGATCCCGATGCTGTTCACGCATATTGAGAATATGAATCTGTGTAATCTCACCATAATGCAGCGCCAGGTTTAATACATCGCCTGGTGTCTTGGAATGGACATGAACTTTGATGACTTCATCGTCGGCAATGATGATGATCGAATCCCCATTAACTGACAACGCTTTCCGGAATGCTTCGTCATCAAATGCTACTCCTGCGTTCTCTCCAAGCTCACGATTAATGAAGAATTCCATATCATACAGGAATTCAATATCTTCCGTTTCCAGTCTCGCCTGAGCAGACAATGGCATCTCCGGTGCAATCACCTGCTGCTGTGCAGGCTTCTTGATATCCACTTCTGTCGGTGCAGCCGGTTTCAAAGCAGTTGCTGCCACGGATGGGGTTACTTCTTTGTTCAGTGAAGTCCGACTCCCTCCGTCACTTTGCAGCAATACTTCCATAAAGCCCTCGTAGATATATACAAGCCCCTGACCACCTGAATCCACAACACCAACCTGTTTCAGTACAGGCAGTAATTCCGGAGTCATTGCCAGTGCTTCTTTTGCTTTTAACAAAACTTCATTCATTAATTCAGTAATATCATTCGTCCGTCTTGCGTAGTAGTTGGCATGTTTCGCCGCTTCCTTGGCTACGGTAAGAATGGTCCCTTCAACGGGCTTTACGACTGCTTTGTAAGCTGCGTCAACGCCGTTCTGCAGGGCTGCTGCAAATTGGAGCGTATTCAGTTCCTCATAGGGAGCAGCTGAACGACTAAAACCACGGAACAATTGCGACAGAATAACTCCTGAATTCCCCCGTGCGCCCATAAGCAGGCCTTTCGATAGAATACCGGCAGCTTCGCCGATGGAGGCAGAACTTTTTCTTTTAATCTCTGCGACTCCTGCACTCATTGTCAAATTCATGTTCGTTCCCGTGTCACCATCCGGCACAGGGAAAACATTCAGGGAATTGACGTGCTCTGCATGCTGTCCAAGTTGTTCCGCTCCGGCAAGTACCATTGCGGTGAAATCTGTTCCATTTAAAGAACGTATACTCAAGTGAGAATTCCCCTTCCTAGCTTGATACACGAACACCTTGCACCAAGATGTGTCTGGTCTGTTCATGCGCTAACGCGGACTGCGTTATTCTTCGTCCATACCTTGTCCGGCACAGGCATACAATACAACATGTCAGCCGGATTAACGGTCTGGGCGGCCGGGCTACCAATATCCTGCACTCTCTGCACCCCTAACTTCGGGGCATACGGATATGCACCGGTATCAAGAGCCGGCATGAATGCCGCATGGAGACTGGTGCCAATGATGGAATGCCGCAGCTCACAGCGTTGCCAAAAAGCAGACCACCGACCTCTAAGTACGGTTTATTCTCCGACTTCCTCGCGGCAACAGCCTGTTCACCACTGTATTATGGACTACTCAACATTGTACTATATTAGACAGGAGAAATAAATAAAGTTTTTGGATCAGTTGACGAAGCTTTTTTAATTATGATATTATATTCAAGTATTGTTTTATGCAGGTTAAGTAATGGAAATGATCCGGTTCATGCCGGCTTAAACAACGCCATTAGCTACTGAAACCTGATCTTTATGATCAGGAAGAACAATTTAGTCCTTATGGAATGACTTTTCGTTTCTGAAGGCAACTGGTTATTTTAGGATAGGAGGTGTAATCTATGTCTCGCAAATGTTATGTGACAGGTAAGAAACCGGGCACCGGTAACCACGTATCCCACGCTAACAACCGTAACCGTCGTACTTGGGGCGTAAACGTTCAGAAGGTCCGCATTCTCGTTGACGGCAAACCAAAACGTGTATACGTAAGCACCCGTGCACTGAAAGCCGGTAAAGTGACTCGCGTATAATCACGCAAAGCTACTATAAATCGGGTAAGCAAAAAGCACCTTGTTCCTTGCAGGTGCTTTTTTGGTATTCAAAAAAGGGATTCTTGAATACGCTCATTAACATGTGAATGGCCGCCGCATGGCGCTTCGCAGGTACGAATTCCAGATAAGCCTGAGCCAAAGCGGCGGTATCCCTGTTACCTTATCAATCGGATCAGTTCTTTTGAAACGTATTAAGAATCGCCTTTACAAACCCTCCCAAAAACTTCGGCAGTTTGAATGTGTAAAATTTCATAATTCACCCTCCCCATCATGCTCATGCGTCCGCCGTATCCTATGCTTCAGGCCTTCTTTACCTCAAACACGACAAAAAAGGCTACATGAGAAACCTGCTCATGTAACCATATTTATGCGGAACCTTCGATCCCTATTCCACAATGACAAGCCCGAAGATCAGGTCATTTACGTTTGGGCAGGAATATATTGATAGGCAGCGATCATGAAAACACTCAGTAAATAATACAGTATGCCGAAAATGACAAAAGTAACCCGATGTCCCGTACGATCAAATTTGCGGAAATACATAATAACAACGCCTACCCCGATTAATGACGTAATAGCATTAAACGGGGATTGAATAACCGCAAACAAAGCAAGCACAAGTCCCGTCACGAGACTCGCAGCCATCGTCCACAGTGTCTCCTTGAGGGTCATAGATCAGCCTCCGTAGCTACGGCGAATTTCAGTAATCGCGGCAGCGCGATCCTCACGGCCAAATACGGCACTCCCAGCAACGAGCACATCTGCTCCAGCTTCCACCACAAGCGGGGCTGTATCGGCAGCAATTCCGCCATCTACTTCGATATGTACATCATGGCGTCCCTTTTCGTTCAACCAGGTACGAATCTGCTTGATTTTGTTCATCGTACCCGAGATAAATGCCTGTCCGCCAAAGCCAGGATTGACCGTCATGACAAGAACCATATCCACATCATCCAGAACTTCGAGAATGGCAGACGCTGGCGTTCCTGGATTAAGGGCAACTCCTGCTTTCACTCCTTGCTCCTTAATTAAATGAATAACGCGGTGCAAATGCACACAAGCCTCAGCATGAACGGTAATTACCGCTGCACCCGCTTTGGCAAATTCCTCAACATAACGCTCCGGATTCTCAATCATCAAATGCACATCGAGCGGCAAGCTTGTATGTGGAGCGATTGCCTTCACAATCGCAGGTCCAAGCGTAATATTAGGGACGAAATGGCCGTCCATAACGTCAACATGAATCCAGTCTCCTCCTGCAGCTTGGGCTTCTGCAACTTCCGCACCAAGGCGGGCAAAATCAGCTGATAATATCGATGGGGCAATTTTAATCATGTTAATACCTCCGCTTCTTATCTTTCATTTCGTTCAGGAACAGCACATAGTGCTGATATCGGCTTTCGGAGATCAGACCTTCCTCCTTGGCCGCAAGCACACGACAGCCTGGTTCATGTGTATGGGTACAACCTCGGAATTTGCACTGATCTGCATACTGGGCGAATTCCCGGAAACAAGTGGAGAGTTCCTCCACACCGATCTCCAGAAAGTCCAGTTGGCTGAATCCTGGCGTATCCGCAACAAATCCACCATTATCCAACGGAATAAGCTCCACGTGCCTGGTGGTGTGTTTCCCTCGTCCTAGACGCATGCTGATCGCATTTGTCTCCAGCGTCAGGCCCGGCATCAATGCATTTAACATCGAAGACTTGCCTACACCGGATTGTCCGGAGAATACGCTGATCTTACCAGCCAGACGGTCTCTGAGCAATTCACTGCCTTCACCGGTACGTGAACTTGTGGAGATCACCTCATAACCAACCTGTTCATACAATGCTTTCACTTCAGCAACAGTGTCTTTGGATGGATCAGCCAAATCCAGTTTGGTCAACACAATGAGTGCATCCAGCCCCGCCTGTTCGATGTGAACAAGGAACTTGTCCAACAGGTTCAGGTTCATATCCGGTTCCTTCACAGAGAACACAAGAACAGCCAAACTTACATTGGCTACAGGAGGACGGATAAGTTCCGTCTCACGCTTCCGAATTTCATCAACCGTTCCTTCTCCATTCTCAGTCAACATGTAGCTGACGCGATCACCTACAAGCGGTGATGTTCCCCGCTTTCTGAAGATACCTCTGGCTCGACATTGAACGGCGGAACCTTCAACCGAAGGAACCCCGTTGTCTTCCACTGGCATGACATAATAGTAACCGCTTAGCGCTTTAACGATGATACCTTCTGGCATAGCTCCGACGCCCTCCTTTAGATGGTGGTACATTTACTCCAGACGCCAGCATAAGCCGCCCTTATGGACGGCTTGATGCGTTAATGACTTCCTTTTTCTTCTCTTTTTCCTTGCCGTGCCCCTTACCATTATTCATGGCAGAAGTGTCCTCATCTACGCTCTCACCCTCACCGTCTGCCGGTGTGGACTCAGGTTCACCTTCCTGATTGGAATCAACACTTCCCTCATCCACGCTACCTTCACCTGGATCAGGCTCATTTTCTGGCGGCGTCTCAGTGCTTTGTTCCGGGTCAATGGAAGGTACGTTTACTGTTCCGTTTTTGGCTTCACTGTAGGAGACAAGATACGTATCCAGGAACTGTCCATCACGATAGACGGACACAGCCCCATTTTCATTTGGAGCGAGTACAAGTGGAATGGTCAAGATCTGGGTTGAGTTCACGGTGCGAGTTCCCCATTCCTGATTCTTGCCACGTGCATCTTCATATGTGATACGGATTTTACTGTTTTTGCCCTCTTCTTTGGGTGATACATTGATATCAAAAGGATATTGCAGCGCTTCAGGTGGATACCCTGTGCTGATAAAGATCGTAATCTTATCGCCAGGACTCACATCTGCGCCCGCTTCCACAGGCCATTGCTGCGTCACTTTGCCCTTTTCTACCGTATAACTTTGTTCTTCCTGTACCTGAGCAAGCTCAAGTCCAGCAGATTTAAGTTTTTCTTCGGCTTCACTGCGGGTAAGATTTTTCAGATCAGGCATTTTGACCGTTTCAGTGCCTTTACTTACGGTTAACTCAATCTGAACTGTCTCTGGATCAAATTCCTCATTGACACCCGGTGTCTGGGAAATAACAGAACCTGAAGCCACATCATTGGAGAAGTCATCTTTCCGCTGAATCTGATCTTCCTTAATGCCAAGCGCAGTCAACTTCTTGACAGCCTCATCATAAGTTTCTTGTTTGACATCAATCATCTTCACCAGTTCTTTTTCTGCACCAACACTGATCTGGACTTCGGAGCCTTCTTTGACAACATCGCCTTCTTTTCTGCTCTGGTCAAACACAATACCGGGTTCGACACCTTCCTGGTACAGACGGATGACCTCATCACTGACGACGAGTCCTTTCTCCTCAAGCATTTCCCGAGCCTTTTCTTCAGTCTGGGTGATCACGTTAGGTACGGTAACTTCAGGTACAACCAACATACCCTTGACATACCATACAACACCCACCATGGCGATTAGAATAAGAACGGTTAATGAAATGAGTAGAGCTGGCTTCTTCCAGCTCTTCGATTTCGCTTTACCCTTGCCAGTTTCTTCGTCAGACTCCATCACAGGCACCGCACCCGTCGATGTAACTCCACGCGGTTCAGGCTTGATCGCTGGCATTACGCGAGTCTGGTCTATATCATCCTCATCCGGAAAATCAATCTTCGTTTCATTTCGTCTCTCCGGCATCAGGCAAGTTTCCAGATCGGTCTGCATTTCTTTGGCCGACTGATAACGTTCCTGCGGATTTTTACGCATGGATTTTAAGATGACATTTTCCACACTTTGCGGAATCAATGGATTGAATTTGCGTGGTTCATCGAACTCTTCCTGCAAATGCTTCAATGCCACACTGATTGGACTTTCACCCAGAAACGGAAGTTGCCCGGTAAGCATTTGGTAAAGTACGATCCCAAGAGAATATAAGTCCGATTTTTCACCAGTAACGATGCCTTTGGCATGCTCTGGTGAGAAGTAATGTACAGAACCAACTACGGAACCGGTCTGCGTAATCGTTGTAGATGTAACCGCACGGGCAATCCCGAAATCCGTTACTTTCACACGGCCATTCCGGCCAATTAATATATTGTGGGGTTTGATATCCCGATGAATGATTTGATTATGATGTGCATGATCAAGAGCATCTGCAATCTGGGAAGCGATTCGCACCGATTCGTCCACCTGCAGAGGGGCACGTTCTTTGATAATTTCATTCAGGTTTTTGCCTTCCACATACTCCATGACAATATAATGAACGTCATCTTCCTGCCCCACGTCATAAATGCTGACTACATTCGGATGAGACAGCGATGCTGCCGACTGTGCTTCCCTGCGGAAACGGCGAATAAACTCTTCGTCATGCACAAACTGTTGTCTAAGAACTTTGATCGCTACATTCCGGTTCAACAGAAGATCCTGGGCTTTGTACACAAGAGCCATGCCGCCACCACCGACACGCTCAATCACTTCATAGCGTCCGCCTAGCTGGTGCCCAATCATGACTCACACCCCGTTTCCGTATCCACGGAACCTTCCCTCTGCAACTCGAACAAAGCAACCGTGATGTTGTCGTCTCCCCCAGCAAGTAAAGCCAACTGAAGCAGTCGGTCTGCACGATCTTCCAATGCCAGTTCCAGATTGCCGGCAACCTGAATAATCTGCTCATTGCTGACCAGGTTACTGAGACCATCACTGCACAGGAGAAGAACTTCGCCTTCCTCCAGCTTGACGGTATCCAGATCTACCTTCACCTCGGCATCTGTTCCAAGCGCACGAGTTAGTACGTTGCGACGTGGATGATGGGACACATCCTCTTTGCTAATCTGACCATTTTTGAACAATTCATTCACCAGTGTATGGTCCTCGGTTAGCTGGATCACAGCTTTGTTCGCAATTTTGTAGGCTCTGCTATCACCGATGTGTCCAATAACACCTTCCGTATCGTTCAATAAAGCCGCAACTACCGTTGTTCCCATGTTGTGATACTTGTCATCTGTTGATGCCGTGCGGAAGATAACTTCGTTGGCATGCAAAATAGCATCGCTGAGAGCCGCAGACAGAGACGCATGTGACAGACCTGGTTCCAGTGTTCCCAGATCTTTCACCAACGTCTCTACTGCCAAGCGGCTTGCCGTATCCCCTGCAAGATGTCCACCCATGCCATCGGCAACAATACCCAGAATATATCCTGTATCGAGATTACGAATCCAGGCTGAATCTTCATTCACCGAACGCACTCGTCCGATATGGCTCACATGAACTGTTTTGATCAAAACGTTCTCACCTCAACTCCATATGCTTTGCACGAAGCTGACCGCAAGCGGCAGCAATATCATGTCCCTGTTCACGACGAATGGTTACATTAACACCCTGTTCCGAGAGAATCTTCTGAAAATTGAAAATGTCGCTTCTCGATGTTCTTACATATTTGCGTTCAGGTACATGGTTAACCGGAATCAGATTCACGTGGCACAACATGTTCTTAAGCACACTTGCCAGTTCTGCTGCATGCTCTGGCTGATCGTTTACCCCACCAATAAGTGCATACTCGAACGTAATTCTCCGACCTGTTTTGGCCAGATAATAACGAAGGGACTCCATCACGTCTTCAAAAGGAAAACGACGGTTAACCGGCATCAATTTCGAACGCAGTGCATCATTTGGTGCATGGATCGAAATGGCGAGGTTAATCTGTGTATCTTCATCTGCAAACTTGTAGATGTTCGGAACGATTCCGCTCGTGGATACCGTGATGTGACGCTGACCGATGTTCAGCCCTTTTTCATGAATCATAATGCGCAGGAAAGTCATCGTAGCTTCATAGTTTTCAAAAGGTTCACCCGAACCCATGATCACGATGCTGCTGACACGCTCGCCCCGTTCATCCAGAATTTTCTGAGCCTGCACAACCTGTGCAACAATCTCCCCAGCCGTAAGGTTACGCTTGAGACCACCCAATGTGGATGCACAGAACGTACAACCAATACGACAACCAACCTGTGTGGTTACACAGATGCTGTTCCCGTAGTTATGCTTCATGATTACTGTCTCAATGGCATGATCATCATGAAGACCAAAGAGGAATTTAACCGTTCCATCCTTGGATTCAAACTTGGTAATTTCCTTAAGCGTTACAAATTCAAATTGCTCTGTCAGTTTTTCACGCAATGGCTTGGACAGATTGGTCATTTCACTGAAATCATTCACGCGTTTTACATAAATCCAGTCAAAGATTTGGCCACCGCGAAACGCCGGCTCCCCATTCTCCACAGCCCATTGCTGCAGTTGTTCCAGAGAATAATCATATATAAAAGGTTTCATTTTGTTGTCAACACCTATTCCTTCTTTTCTTTTCGTTGGCTTCCTTCTTTTCGTTCCATTCGTCCTATTCTATCACAAAGACCACGTTACATCCATGTATACCCTTGATATCTGTACTTCATGCATTATAACATCTCAATGCCGCCATCGCACCCTGTCACCACATTCTCTGACAATTATATCGAAGTCCCATCACAAAGAAATCCGCCGAAGTTCCCCTCGGCGGTCATACTTCCGTGCTCTATTAAACTGTTATTCCACTGTTTTTGTCAACCGTGCGATGAAAAATCCGTCACTGTGAGCGTATTGTGGCAAAATCTGAATACCACCGTTCACAACCTTCAAGTTCGCTGTCTCCGATTCAGACCAGACGGATGCTTCTGCTGGGCTGTATTCCGGATGTCGATTCAAGAAGTCTGCAACCATATCCTCATTCTCAGCAGGCTCAATCGTACACGTGCTATACACCAGAATACCACCTGGTTTTAACAACGGCGCAACCTGATCAAGCAATTCACGTTGCAAGCCTGCGATATCTTCGATATCTTTTACGGTTTTGGTCCATTTCACATCAGGCTTGCGGCGAATAACACCCAGACCTGAACATGGTGCATCCAGCAAAATGCGGTCAAACGACGCTTCCGGGTACCGTTCATTCAGGTCTAGTGCATCTCCAGTTACAGCATCGATACAAGTCAGACCGAGACGCTCCGCCTGATCCAGGATCAGCTGGCGCTTGTGAGCATGTACATCATTCGCGACAATACGACCGCGATCCTGCATTTTCTCAGCCATATGAGCTGTTTTACCACCTGGAGCTGCGCAGCAATCCAATACAAGTTGGTCTACTTCTGGCGCAACTGCTTCAGCGACAAGCATGGAACTTTCGTCCTGTACAGAGAACAACCCGTCCCGATACCAGGACGTTAGAGCCATGTTTCCGCCACTACGTACAAGAATTCCATCGGAACTCAGCTGAGAAGCTTCAACGACTGCACCTGTACTGGTCATCTCATGCATCAGTTTCTCCCGTGTGGTCATTGTTGTGTTGACCCGGACACTCACCGCTGGCGGCTCATTATTCGCACGACAGATCGCTTCCGCTGTCTCTTCGCCGTACTGGGCAATCCAGCGTTCAACCATCCATAACGGGTGGGAATGCTCCAGTGAAATACGTTCTGCAGCGGACAGATGTTCTGGAATACGAAGTTCATCCCGATTGCGGATCATATTGCGGAGCACTCCATTCACCATACCCGAGATTCCCTGATGGCCCAGTTTCTTCGCCAGATTAACCGCTTCGCTCACCACGGCATGCTCCGGAATACGATCCAGGTATATCATCTGATAGACGCTGATTCGCAGCAGGCTACGAACCCATGGTTGCAGTTTGGATACTCCTTTGGCGACGTAACGTTCCAGAAAATAATCAAGTGTATTCAATCTGGCGATTGTTCCATACACCAATTCGGTAGCTAGTCCAGCATCTGCGGGGCTTAAATCCGCCTCTTTCAGACGGCGGTTCAACTCCAGATTACTGTATGCTCCATCTTGCTCAACAGCACTCAGAACCTTGACTGCCAATGTACGAGCAGATGTTTTGGGTTGCTGGGAGCGCGATGCACCACCCGATTTACCCGAATTCGAACGCCGGTTTCCTTCACGTCCGGATGAATTTCCATTAGCTTTCTGGCCTTTTCCTGACGAACGACCTGGTATGTTATCGCTCATCGCAGCACCGTTCCAGGTTTCAGTGTACCACCGCGAGCAAAGTCAGCGGCCTGCATCACCTTTTTACCTGCTGGCTGCACTTCAGTCAACCACAGAGACCCATTGCCTGTGCGGACTTCAATCCCTGCCTTGTTCAATTGCAGCACCGTTCCAGGCTCTGCTTGTCCAGCATCCGAAGAAGTTGCCAGGTCCACCTGATCGGGATTAGCCGCAGCCCAGACTTTGAAGACCTGATCATCCCACATCGTAAATGCACCGGAGAACGGCACAAGACCACGAATCTGATTGAACAGTTCACGTGAAGTACGACTCCAGTCCATTTTCTCGTCATCCCGAGTCAGATTGCGAGCATATGAAGCCTCGGCATCATCCTGAGGGACCGCTGTTGTCTCGCCTGCAATCAATCGTGGCATTTCTGCCTGAAGCAGTTTGGAACCAGCCTCACTTAATTTATCAAACATCGATCCTGATGTATCTTCATCCGTAATTGGCAGTTCCACACGCGAGATCATATCTCCGGTGTCCAAGCCTTCAGCCATATACATCAATGTGACTCCTGTCACGGATTCCCCGTTAATAATGGAACGTTGGATCGGGGCTCCTCCCCGATATTTTGGCAAAAGAGATCCATGCACGTTCACACAACCGCGAACAGGCATATCCAGCACGGCTTTGGGCAGAATCTGTCCAAAGGCCGCGGTTACGATCAGATCCGGCTTCCATTCAGCCAAGCGGGCTACCGCTTCCGGATCACGCAATTTAACAGGTTGAAACACCGGCAGACCGTGGCGTTCTGCCGCGGCCTTAACCGGTGTTGGCGTAAGTACTTTTTTGCGTCCCTGTGGTTTATCAGGCTGAGTCACCACACCCACCACATTGTATCCCTCTGCCATCAGCATATCGAGAGAAGGAACTGCAAATTCAGGTGTTCCCATAAAAACAATATTCAAATCGATCACTCCTTAATTACGACGCGGTCCCGTTTGATCGGCTGCAATTTCGTACACTTTCTCGGCGACATCCGTAAAGAGTACGCCATCCAGATGATCAATCTCATGCTGGAATGCACGGGACAGCAAGCCACTACCCGTAATAATCAGCTCTTTACCTTCACGATCCAGACCTTTAACTGTAACGGTCTCGAAACGGCGAACATCACCATTAATTCCAGGGATACTCAGACAACCTTCAGGTCCAAATTGTTCTCCCTCACTTGCAATGATCTCCGGGTTAATCATCTTGATCAGCCCTTGCTCATCACCTGCGTCGATAACAATCAGACGTTTCAAAATACCGACCTGTGGCGCAGCAAGACCCACACCTTCCGCATCGTACATGGTATCAGCCATATCATCCAGCAATTTTTGTACATTTGGTGTAATTTTGGTTACTTCTTTGGCTCTCTTGTGGAGCACCTCATCTGGTTCTTGCACGATAATGCGAATCGACATGTTGTAAGCACCTTCCTAATCCTCATCATAATTTCAGGACGATATCTGTATTTTTGGGGTATTCATTTTAATCTATGTTTATACCGCTTGTTTACATCCGCATTGCTGCAAAATGCTTACATTAACATTTGCGGGTCTACATCCAGACTAATAAGCAATTTTTGCGCCTGAACATCATCGTCCATGCGCCGGGCCGTAGCCAGAGCGAGTCCTATGGCGTCTACATCCCCCCGCCATTTTATCATACATTGGAATCTGTATCTATTCTTGATCCGAGGAATCGGAGACGCTACCGGCCCCAGTACATCAAAGGCATCATTGCTGAATCGATCCAGACTGCCGAGCCATCCAGCCGCATTAGCCTTCTCTTTCAGTATTCGCGTATAGTTCTCGGCAAGACGAATCAATACCGGAAGTTGCTCATGCGAAAAGGTCACCAGAATCAGGCGACAGTATGGCGGATATTGCAAATTGCGACGGTGCAGCAATTCCTCACGTACAAACGACACATAGTCATGCTGACTCGCATGGCCAATGGAGTAGTGTTCCGGCGTATAGGACTGAACAAACACCTCACCAGGCAATTGGTGCCGACCCGCTCGGCCAGCTACCTGTGTTAGCAACTGAAACGTTTTTTCCGCAGCACGGAAATCAGGTAAATTCAACGCTGAGTCCGCTGTTATCACGCCAACCAGGGTTACATCCGGGAAATCAAGACCCTTCGCAACCATCTGGGTGCCCAGCAATACATCCGCCTTTTTCTCACGAAACTGTTTCAGTAGCTTCTCGTGAGCCCCTTTTTCCGTTGTTGTATCCACATCCATCCGAATGACCCGAATACCCGGGAAGAGCTTGGCAAGCTCTTCCTCGACTCGCTGTGTACCTGTACCAAAGTATCGAATATGCTCACTTCCACAGTCCGGACACACTTCCGGAGCCGCTTCCGCATACCCGCAGTAATGACAACGGAGATTATTCGAGCGCTGATGATACGTCAATGAAATATCACATTCAGGACAACCTGCCACATATCCACAACTTCGGCACATAACAAAGGTCGAATACCCACGGCGATTCAGCAGAAGCACCGTCTGTTCACCACGTTCCAAGCGTTCCTCCAGCCCTTTGTGCAAAGCCCTGCTGAACATGGAGCGGTTGCCATCCTTCAACTCTTCACGCATATCAACGATCCGCACTTCAGGCAGCTTGTTACCCAGTGCCCGCGTTGGCATCTCCAGCAAGAGTGGTGCAAAATCATCATTACTCTGCGAGCGTGCTGCATAATAACTTTCCAGCGAAGGTGTCGCTGAACCCAGAACAACCACCGCCTGATGCTGCTGTGCTCTTTTTACCGCCACATCACGGGCATGATATTTCGGAGTTTCCTCCTGTTTGTAGGAAGTCTCGTGTTCTTCATCCATAATGATCAACCCAAGCCGACTGAATGGAGCAAATACAGCTGAACGTGCCCCAATTGCAACCTTTACCTGACCCTCACGAATCTTGCGCCATTCATCATAACGTTCACCGCCAGACAGACGACTGTGCATAACAGCAACTTGGTCCCCAAATCGCCCTTTAAAACGTTCTACCATCTGTGGTGTGAGCGCAATCTCGGGCACCAGTACGATAGCCTGCCGATCCTGTTCGATGCATTGTTGAATGGTTTGAAGATAGACTTCCGTCTTGCCACTTCCCGTAACACCATGTAACAAAAACACCCCATGGCGTTGTTCCTGCAATCGGCCATTGATATTGTCGTAGACAAGTTTTTGCTCATCGGTCAGAACCAGCGGTTCAGTCGCTTTGAACGTCCTGCCCTGATACGGGTCACGGAAGACCTCAACGTCCTCGGTGACGATTAGTCCCTTTTCCTCAAGCCCTTTAATCGTCGCGGCCGATACCTGTAGTGTAGATAACACTTCTTTCATCGGCATGGGCAGCAGTTCTTTCATTTCCAGCAAAAAAGCCAGAATCTCCTTCTGCCGCTGTGCTTTCGCCGGGAATGAAGCAAGTGCTTCCTGAGCAGCAGCAATATCTACAGCCAGATCAACGGACTTCATCGTTTTTTTATTTAACTTGTCCTTGATGGCCTGACTTTCCAGCAGTACACCACCAAGCAATAATTTCTTAATTAGTGCAGCATGATTGGGATATTTTCGACTCAGTTGTTGCAGCGGTACCTGACCCCGACTTTTGACAAAATGGATGATATCCTGCTGTACTTTCTCAGTCGTAGACTCTTCTCCCCAAACAAATAACACCTCATCATCCGGTTGTGCACCCGCCATCTGTCCATCAAGTGCATCTCCCAGCGAGATGTATCGCTCTGCTTTCCCTTTCAATGCCGTCGGCACCATGACCTGCAATGACAAAATCCGGTTACTGGCATAACGTCCACTCATCCATTCGGCCAACTCAACCAAATCCTTTGACAACGGGGGAACAATGTCCAGTAACTCCTGAATCTGCTTAAGCTTGAATGTTTCCTCTCCGGTACGCGGCACAAGATCAATCACGAATCCCTGCACCGTCCGATGACCAAAAGGCACACCCACCCGGCTGCCAATCTCGATCCATTCTCTCATCGATTCAGGTACCAGGTAATCAAACGGCCGATCTGTTTCCTTAACGGGAACATCGACTATGACCTTGGCAATCTCCATATCCTAATTCCTCCCGGCAATGCGCTCCGCCGCAATCTGGAGCAACCGATGAGCCACATCGTCCTTGGCCATCACTGGAAGCTCCTCCACCAAACCTTCCCGGTCATAGATATGTACCGCGTTGGTGTCTGTTCCAAATCCTGCACCCGTGCGGGTTACATCATTGGCTACGATCAGATCACAGTTTTTCCGTTCCAATTTCTCACGTGCATACATCTCAACTGACTGAGTCTCCGCAGCAAAACCAATCAAAAATTGATGGGTTTTCTGTTTGCCCAGTGTTTCAAGAATATCTATATTTTTAATAAGTTCGAGCGACAGCGTGTCGCCTTTCTTCTTGATCTTCTCGGTATAAACTTCCTTTGGACGATAATCGGCAACTGCCGCCGCCTTAACCACGATATCAGCATCGTCCCACTCGCGTGTTACCGCTTCATACATATCCTGTGCAGACTGTACAGGGATCAACTCAACGTTCTCCGGTGGCTTGGCTTGGGTACTGCCCATAACCAATCTCACATCTGCCCCCAGATCACGCGCAGCTGCGGCTATGGCAAATCCCATTTTGCCAGATGAATCGTTCGTAATGTATCGTACTGGATCAATGCGCTCAATCGTACCTCCAGCCGTAACGACAACCTTCTTGCCTTGTAACAATGAAGCTTGTCCCTGCCGACTAATGTCTGCAGATTCTTTCTGTTCAAAGAAACGTTCTACCACATCCACAATGCTCTCCGGTTCTTCCAGACGTCCCTTGCCCACATATCCACACGCAAGCAGACCTTCACCCGGTTCGATCATCATGGCGCCCCGTTCAACAAGCAGGTTCATATTATGCTTTACAGCTGGATGATCATACATATGTACATTCATCGCTGGAGCAATCATGACAGGGGCTGTCGTCGCAAGAAGAGTTGTTGAGAGCATATCATCTGCCATGCCATGCGCCATCTTGGCAATCACATTGGCTGTTGCCGGAGCAACCAGAACAAGATCAGCCAGATCGGCCAGATGAATATGAGATACGACTGCCGGTTCACGCTCATCAAATGTATCCGTATATACGGTGTTTCGGGTCAACGTTTGCAGCGTCAATTCGGTAATAAACTGTGTAGCGGAAGCTGTCATGATCACATGAACATCCGCTCCCTTTTGCACCAGTCTGCTGCATAATGTTGCCGCTTTGTAAGCGGCTATGCCGCCAGTCACACCAAGCACGATTTTTTTACCGTTCAACATGTTTATTTCCCCCGATATTTATACGACGTCTAGGGCGCGTCTGAAAACTCCGAAGGAAGCAGATTTTCCCGAATTTTCGTTCCAAGCAAGGAAGTTTTCCGCAGGCGTGCCGGGGCACGTCAAGGGAAAGTGACGCAGCAGGGGGCGAAAAGGCGGTAAAAGATGCACTTCAGCGAGTTTTGAGACACGTCCTAAGTAAGATTCCGTTAAAATATGATTATTCGTAAAAAAATAACAACCTCGCGGTTGTCAATTAATCCGGCTTGCGCCGTATGCAGTTGAAGAGCAGCCGCAGGCGGCTTACTCTTCTTCTTCGTCCTGTCCTTTGATGACAACGAGCAGGTCTCCATAGATTTCTTCCAGTGCAACGCCAACTTGTTTATGGGATCTTGCACCTCTTAAATCCGTTTTTTCACCTTCACGTAGCTGTCTAGCCCGGCGGGAAGCAGCAACAACAAGGGAATACTTGCTGTCGACTTTGTTCATCATTTCATCAATAGAAGGATACAGCATATTAACAAACACCTCTTCGCATTAGTATAATCACAAGTTGCCGCCTGACAGAACTGATGTGGCATGTCTTCACACCCGGGCATTCCGAGAAGGAGTGCTTCAGTATATGATATGACAACTGCCCCACTTATATCGCATTCTGCAGCGGCAAAAGGGATTATTTATTGATCTTACAATGTTCGGCGATTATGATGCTTTCTATTCTCTTGCACGCCAAATCAATTTCATCATTAACAACAGCGTAATCATACTGCTCCAGCAGACTGATCTCATCAACCGCCACGGACATCCGGTGATCAATGGTCGCTTGGCTTTCGGTACCACGGCCCTGAATGCGATCTTTCAGCTCGTCCAATGAAGGAGGAAGCAGGAAAACAAAGATCCCTTCCGGGAATTTCTCTTTCACTTTTAACGCGCCTTGAACCTCAATCTCCAGAATGATGTCGCGGCCTTCGTTAATCGTTTTCTCTACAAAATCACGCGGTGTTCCGTAATAATTACCAACATACTCCGCATGTTCCAACAATTGATCTTCAGCAATCATGTTCTGGAACTCTTCATGACTTCTGAAGAAATAGTTCACACCATGTTCTTCACCAAGACGAGGCTGACGGGTTGTTGCCGATACGGAATAGATCAATTCCGGCACCCGTTTGCGCAAAGCGCTGCATACAGTACCCTTCCCGACCCCAGATGGGCCGGACAACACTACCAGTAATCCCTTAGACATATTACACTCCATTTTATTCGTCGTTATCATCATCTTTCGAAGAAAGACGATGGGCGACCGTCTCAGGCTGAACTGCAGACAAAATGACATGATCGCTATCCGTAATAATTACGGCACGAGTACGTCTTCCGTACGTTGCATCAATCAGCATGTGACGATCTCTTGCCTCTTGTATAATTCTCTTGATCGGCGCCGATTCCGGACTCACGATGGATATAATCCGGTTCGCCGATACGATGTTACCGAATCCAATGTTAATGAGTTTGATTGCCATAATCAGGTTCTTCCCCCTATACATGCGACTCTTTTGCCGAAATGTGGCCGTTCATTCGATATTCGCAGCTTGCTCACGAATCTTCTCCAGCTCCGCCTTCATCTCGACAACACGATTCACCAGAGCCAAATGGTTGGCTTTTGATCCAATCGTATTGACTTCCCGATTCATCTCTTGAATTAGAAAGTCCAACTTACGACCTACGGGCTCATCACTCTTCAGCAGTTCCCTGCTCTGTCCAAAGTGACTCTGTAGACGCGTAAGCTCCTCTTCTATGTTAGAACGATCGGCAAACATTGCAATTTCCATACCCAATTTATGCTCATCAAAAGGGAAAGAGCCTTCTTCCTGCATTTCCGTAAGCCTTTGTCTTAGCTTGTTGCGATAATCACTTACCACAGTCGGTGCAAGATCAAGCATTTCGGTATGCAGTGACTCCAGACGGGTAATCCGCCGTTCCAGATCATTGGCCAGATGAAGACCCTCGCGAGCGCGCATCTGTTCAAGGCTGGACAGAGCCTCTTTCAATCCTTCCTGCAGAACTCGCTCCCATTCGTCCTTCTGCTCTTCGGGAATGGAACTTGTCCCATCCGAATGAACCATGACGTCCGGCAGCCCAAGCATATCCACAATACTTGGTTTGCCCTGCAATCCATATTGGGTCTCCAGTTGCTCTGCAGCCTGCAGATAGGCCCTGACAGTCTGTTCATTCAGAACAGCGGGAAGAGCCTGGTCTTCCTCTTTTTCTTTCATTACATAAACATCAATCCGCCCACGTTTCAAACGACTCTGTACGATCCTCCTCAAACCGTCTTCATAATACGTCCACTCTCTTGGCAGACGCATCATCACTTCGCAATAACGATGATTAACAGATTTGATCTCTAATTGTACTTTATAGCCGCCAAAATGAAAGGCGGATTGACCGTATCCGGTCATACTGAATGACATCGGCATCACATCCGTTTTACTATTGTAATTGATTATTAGGGTTGAAACAAGTAGGACATTGATGCTCCGACTTCTCCCATACGTATTGAGTCAGTTCGGCCGTCATGCCGTAGAACATAAACGGTGTCATGAGATAGATGCCTTTGAAATGCGCTGTTGCTACGTCCAGCAGTTCTTTGGCAATTTTTACTCCCATCGCACGGCCTTCTTCGCCTTCCAGACCTGCCATACGGGAACGCACTTCATCCGAAAGCTGGATTCCGGGAACCTCGTTGTGCAGATACTCTGCATTCCGTCCACTCGCTAGCGGCATTACACCTACAAAAATGGGCACATCCAGATGTTTGGTCGCTTCGTGCATTGCTACAATCAACTCAGGATCATAGATCGGTTGTGTCATGATGTAATCAGCGCCAGAGGCAATTTTCTTCTCCAGACGTTGTACAGCTTTCTCCAAATATTTCACATTGGGATTAAATGCTGCTCCGATTACAAAACCAGCTTTTTGCTTCAGTGGTTTACCTGAGAAAGCTACTCCATCGTTCAACTGTTTGATCATGCGTATGATTTCAAAAGAAGTCAGATCGTATACCGAGCTCGAACCAGGCAGATCGCCAAATCTTGCAGGATCTCCTGTTACAGCCAGTACATGATTAATACTCAAAGCATCAAACCCCATCATGTGGGACTGCGTTCCAATCAGATTCCGGTCACGGCAGGCAATATGCACCAGTGGACGAAGGCCCGTGCGATCCTGAACGAGGTGACCCAGCGCCATGTTGCTCATGCGTGTAACCGCGAGTGAATTATCGGCCAGTGTCAGGGCATCGGCTCCGGCTGCTTTTAATGTCTCGGCACCTTTCATGAACTTGGCAATGTCCAAGTCACGTGGCGGGTCAAGTTCAACGATAACGGTGTGACGATGCTTGACCAGATCAACGATCGTAGGCTGTCCGCCACGTCCGGAACGCTCATCCACTTTTTCATGCAACACAATACGCGGTTTGGATTCTGACGGATCAGGCTCCAGAATAAGCGAAGGCACATAGTCAGCAAGCGCCTCTTTCATAGCGGTGATATGATCAGGTGTCGTACCACAGCAACCACCGATAATACGAGCGCCCAGTTCAGCAAATTGCACTGCCGTCTGACCAAAGTACTCCGGAGTCGCACCATAACGGAACTCACCATCTACATAATCTGCTGCACCCGCATTCGGGTAGACGGACATTGGAATACCAATTCGTCCCGAGACGGTTTCCATGGCACGCATAATCCCGTTTGGACCTGAGCGACAGTTAAAACCAATGACATCCGCGCCCTGCTCCCGCATAATCCGGAAGGCTTCAGGCATTGTATATCCGTCCAGTGTGTGTCCTACATCCTCTACCGCGAACTGTCCAATTACGGGCAGATCACTTAGCTTGCGCGCTTGCAAAAGGGCAATATCCATTTCCTCGATATCATAGAAGGTCTCAAGCAAAATGCCATCCACGCCTTCATCTAGCAGTGCAGAGATCTGTTGTTGATAAAAGCGTTTCAGTTCACTCGTTGACACGTTTGTCCGCTTGCCACCTCGAATGGAACCAACTGCACCAAGCACATAACCGGTATCTCCAGCTACCTCTTTGGCGATGCGTACGCCGGCACGGTTCACGTCCTCCACCTTGGACTCCAGACCGAACTTGGACAACTTGTCGTAATTGGCAGAATACGTATTTGTTTCAAATATTTCTGTACCTGCATCCCGATAACGGCGATGTACATCCGCCACTACTTCAGGTGAAATCAAGTTCAATTCTTCATATGAAATCCCCACCGGGAACCCCATTTGGTACAGAAATGTTCCCATGGCCCCATCTCCAACGAGAACCCGTTCCTGCATAACTTTGCGCAAATCCGCCTTCATCCCATTTCCCCCCGCCTAGCTGTGATCATTTACATACTAATGTAACACAAAAAACGCTAAAAAACGAAGAAAAACACAGGTTTTTAATGAGTATCCAGCTCATATGGACTTTCTTGCCATACAGCCCCCAATATGTCTCTGTACAGGAGACACGACCTATCCTTTTTGACAAAAAAAGAGGCCCGCAGGCCCCTTTGGTTAAACCTTTCACTTTTTATGAAGTGATTCCTTTAAAAACAACTTCAGCAGGTCCAGTCATGTACACATGATTGTCAGCTTCATTCCACTCAATGTGGAGATCCCCACCTTTGAGGCTGATGACTGCTGTACGATCTGTATGTCCATTCAGGACAGAGGATACCAGTGTCGCACAAGCTCCGGTTCCACAAGCTAGTGTTGGACCCGCTCCGCGTTCCCATACACGCATGTCCACATATCCACGGTCACGAACTGTGGCGAATTCCACATTGATTTTTTTTGGAAACATCGGATGCACTTCAAGAAGTGGTCCCCAAGTCGTGAGGTCAAAATTCACAGCGTCATCTACATAGATAACCGCATGCGGGTTACCCATGGATACGGCGGTGAATTTGAACGCATGTCCATTCGCTTCAATGTAGTGATCAACCACTGGGTTGGCATCCACCGTTGTAGGCACTTGAAGACCGTTCAGGATCGGCTCGCCCATATCGACACGAACAGTTTCCACTTTACCATCACGAATGTTGAGACTCACAGGTTGTACCCCTGCACCAATCGTTTCAATGGTGATCTGCTCCTGGCTCACGTGACCATGATCGTATACGTATTTGGATACACAGCGAATGGCATTACCGCACTGTTCTGCTTCCGAACCGTCCGAATTCATGATACGCATCTGAAAGTCCGCCTTCTCCGAAGGCAGTATATAAACCAGGCCGTCCGCACCGATGCCAAAGAAACGGTTGCACCATTTCACAGCCAACTCTGCCGCATCTGCCGGAAGCTCCTTTTCACCAAATACAACGATAAAATCGTTACCAAGTCCATGCATTTTCGTAAATTCCATAATCTTGCCCACTCCTTTTGGCAGTCTACTGCCAAAGCTATATTCTTGCTCTTCTACAGGATTACCATAGAAATTCATATTCAGCATTTACACAAAAAAGCTATCCTGCAAAATGCCAAAGCTTCCGCTTTGAATCATTTTGAGGATAGCATACCGAAATAGGTAAGGAAAAGGTATTGATTTTATGCCGAAAACTTTGTACTTTTCGGTACGAAGCGGCCAGTACCACCCATACGGCGGCGGTTACGACGACCACCCCAGACGCTGCCTGCGCCCATAAGGAACGTTGGAATGCCTGCAGCAACGATACAGAGCGCCCATTCACGCAATCCCAGAGGTACGGTTTTGAAGATCGGCTGCAATGGTTCAACGTACATGACAACCAGCATCAGTACAACCGATGAAATCACCGCAAGAACCAGATATTTGTTCTGTAAAGGATTCCGGTGGAAGATGGACCGCGAACTACGGCAATCAAAGACATGAATGAGTTGCGCCAAAACGAGTGTAGCAAAAGCCACAGACTGTGCCTTGATCAGTTGACCCGGATTATCCGGCGCAGCCTGAAGGGTAAGCCAGAACGCTCCGAGTGTGCATAATCCAATCAACACACCACGACTGACGATTTTCCAACCCAGTCTGCGGGCAAAAATGTTTTCCTTGGCGCCACGGGGTTTGTGTTCCATCAGATCTTTCTCAGGCTGATCTACCCCCAGTGCCATTGCAGGCAAACCATCCGTAACGAGGTTAACCCACAGAATCTGAATAGGCACGAGTGGCAGCGGCAGGCCCATCATCATTGCAAAGAACATTGTCAATATTTCGCCCACGTTTGATGCCAGCAAATAACGGATAAACTTGCGAATGTTCTCATAAATATTACGGCCTTCTTCAATGGCAGCCACAATGGTTGAGAAGTTATCATCACTCAGAATCAGCGCCGAAGCTTCCTTCGTGACATCTGTACCCGTAATGCCCATCGCGATCCCGATGTCTGCCGCTTTAATAGCTGGAGCATCATTGACTCCATCACCCGTCATGGCGACGACATGCCCTTTGCGCTGTAACGATTTTACGATCCGAAGCTTGTGTTCAGGACTTACCCTTGAGAAAACATATATGCCCTCTACCTGTTTATCCAGTTGATCGTCTGTCATGCCTGCCAGCTGCTGACCACTTAAGGAGGCACCTCCACGAGGAAGAATCCCGAGTTGATGAGCAATGGCTTCTGCCGTTGTTCCATGATCACCTGTGATCATGACAGTTCGTATCCCCGCCTTGCGGCATGTGGCAATCGCATCTCGCACTTCACGACGCGGCGGATCAATCATACCTGCAAGTCCTACGAAAACTAGCTGACTTTCGGCGGCGTGTTCGTCAGCCACTTTTTCTTCCGGCCGCACTTCACGGTAGGCCATTCCGAGGACACGTAGTGCTGCTCCGGCCATGCTCTCATTTGCTGCCATCACTTTCTGGCGCAGTGTCCCAGTGAAAGGCACGACCTTGCCTTCCCACAAAATATAACTGCAGTGTCCGATCAACACATCCGGTGCACCTTTGGTATAGATCATTCGGCCCCCCTGATGATGAACCAGGACCGACATGCGTTTTCGCTCCGAATCAAACGGGAATTCCTGCTGGCGGGCATACAACTCTTTGAGTCCGGCAGGAGTAAGCCCCATTTTGGAGGCCAGTGTGACGAGTGCCCCTTCCGTCGGATCGCCTTTCAGCTCCCAGAATACATTATCTCGTTGAACGGTTTCTTCTTGGAGGTCACCTTTTTTCGTGTTTTTCTTGCTTTCCTTTTTGGTATCCTTGCCCTTTTTCTTGCTCCCCACCTCGCTTGCAGCACTTTCCACAATACTCGCATTGTTGCAAAGCGCGCTGATCTGAAGCATTCTGCGCAGGGACTGGTCGCTCTTCAGTTCCACCGTACGACCGTTCTCCAGCATCTGCCCTTCAGGTGCATAACCATCCCCGGTAACCTTGATGTTACGTCCCTCCAACCACACATCCGTTACCGTCATCTTGTTCTGGGTGAGCGTGCCAGTCTTATCCGAACAGATTACGGATGCACAGCCCAGAGTTTCGACAGAAGGCAGTTTGCGTACAATGGCTTTACGTTTGATCATACGCTGCACGCCTAGTGCGAGTGCAATGGTTACAATGGCCGGCAGGCCCTCCGGTATGGCAGCCACCGCGAGGCTGACCCCTGCCAGAAACATGCCAACGGCTGGTTGTCCGTGCAATATACCTGCGACGACAACCATAATGGTTAATCCCAATGCGACAAAAATCAGAATTTTGCCCAATTGCTCCAGCCTGTGCTGTAACGGTGTTTCTTGCTCCTCCGTATTTTGGATCAGATCGGCGATTTTGCCCATCTCCGTCTCCATCCCAGTACGAATGACTACACCTTTAGCTGTGCCACGAGTGACCATGGTACCCATAAAACCAATATTCTTCTGATCACCCAGCGGAACGTCCTCGTCCGCAATCGGAAGGCAATGTTTGCTTACAGGAACCGATTCCCCGGTAAGTGCCGATTCCTCGACATCCAGACTGTTCGTTTGCAGCCAGCGCACATCAGCGGGTATGCGGTCCCCACTCTCCACCATGATAATATCCCCGGGGACAAGTTGTTTGGCGGCAAGGTGTACTTCCTGGCCTGAACGAAGCACTTTGGCAAGAGGTGCAGACAACTGTTTCAATGCACGAAGAGATCGTTCAGCCCGGAATTCCTGTACAAACCCCAGAATCGCATTCAGTACGATAATAGCCACAATCGTTACCGCATCCAGATACTCACCCAGTAATCCGGATACCAACGTTGCTCCCATCAACACCAGCACCATAAAATCCTTGAACTGATTCAAGAGCAATGTAATTGGAGAAATGCGTTTCCCCTCGCTCAGCTCATTCGAACCGACCACTTTCCTCTTCTCTGCTACAGCTTCATCCGTCAATCCTTCCTGCGGGCTGACGCCAAGAGTGTTACGAAGCTCTTCATCACTAAGTTGATGCCACTTGGTATGTTCCATGCTTCAAGTTTCCCTCCCAGTCTGTATTTCATCTGCAAAATAAGCTCACATGACTCACCGGCGCGCTGGTCGACAGGCTGTACACTATGCCGGACAAACTACCTGCTCTATATGTATTCGGACAGGTCTGTGATTAGCACCCGGAAGGTGAATCCTTTCCCTGATGGACAGAATAGGCTAAAATAAAAGTCTGCGATGTTCTGCGCAGTACCAATTCCATTGTTCAACAGGCAAGCAACGAAGAATCTGTAGCCAGTCCTTGTTTTTTTACATACCTGGTTGCACGTTTCAGTTATATAGATGAAGCATTTGGCATGATAAATGCAGATGCTCGATAGAGAGAGGAAGTGGAAAAAATGGCATTGGACGGCATTGTGACACGGGCCATTGTTCATGAACTGCAAGGCTGCATTGGTGGACGTATCAGCAAAATCCATCAGCCGAATGGCCATGACGTAGTTCTCACCCTGCGTGCTCAGCGCGGAAATAGTAAATTGCTTGTTTCGGCAAGCCCAACCTATCCCCGTGTGCATTATACGGAAAAGACATTCCTTAACCCTACGGAAGCACCCATGTTCTGCATGTTGCTCCGCAAGCACTGTGAAGGTGCAATCATTGAGGAGATCCGTCAGATTGGCATGGAGCGTATTATCCACATCAATGTGCGCCAGCGCGACGAACTGGGGGATGTTTCGGTTAAACGGATCATCATTGAATTGATGGGGCGTCACAGTAATATTATTTTGCTTGATCCCGTTACAGGAACGATTCTGGATGGCATTCATCATGTGACTCCGTCCATCAGTAGCTACCGGGTAATCATGCCTGGATTCGCGTATACTGCCCCACCCGAGCAACATAAAAGTAATCCGCTCGAAGTGAGTCGTACAGCATTCGAGGACAGCTATCATGCCGCTGAAGAAGAGGCATCACGCTGGCTTGTGAACTCCTTTAGCGGTCTTAGCCCGTTAATTGCGGGAGAGATTGCTACCCGTGGGATTGCTGCTGAAGGCACCGTGAGCACTCAGACTGTGGTGGAGGGTGAGAGCCGAGTTGAGGCTGGTGCACTCTGGAACGCTTTTGAAGCCGTGATGGGACCTGTCAGAGATCATATCTACACACCTGTAACCGGAATGAACGCCAAAGGCAAAATGATTTTCTCAGCCGTTCATCTTCAGAGCATTCAGGATTTGGAGAAAACCTATGACACGATGAGCAAGTGCATGGAAGATTATTACGGAGATAAGGCTGAACGAGACACGGTTAAACAGAGAGTAAGTGATCTGCTCCGTTTTCTGCAGAATGAGCGAAGCAAAAACATCAAAAAGCTGGACAACCTGAACAAGGATCTACTGGAAGCGGATGATGCGGACAAGTTCAGACTATGGGGTGAGTTGCTGTTTGCCTCCCTGCATCTGGTTCACAAAGGGGACAAGAGCGTGGAGCTTGTGAACTTCTACGATGAAGACCAAGCCAACATTACCATTCAGCTTGATCCACTGCTTACACCATCTGACAACGCACAACGTTATTTCAAGCGGTATAACAAATACAAGAACAGTCTGGCTGTCATTCATGAGCAGCTTGGCAAAACCAAAGACGAGATTGACTACCTCGATAACCTGTTACAGCAGCTCTCCATTGCATCGATGAACGATATTGAGGAAATACGGGACGAGCTTGTACAGCAAGGATACCTTCGTGACCGTAATAAAAAGGGTAAAAAGAAGAAGAAAAGTGACCGTCCAACCGTACACCAGTTCACCTCCTCGGAGGGAATTGATATTCTTGTGGGCAAAAACAACCTGCAGAATGAGTACGTGACCAACCGTCTCGCTTCTTCCAACGACACCTGGTTGCATACCAAAGACATTCCAGGTTCACATGTCGTTATTCGCAGTACGGACTTTGGTGAAGCTACATTGGAAGAAGCAGCACAGCTTGCTGCCTATTTCAGCCAGGCCAAGGAGTCCAGCAGTGTGCCTGTGGATTACACGTTTATCCGTCATGTGCGCAAACCAAGTGGTGCGAAGCCTGGTTTTGTGATCTATGATCATCAGAAGACCTTGTTTGTCACGCCAAATGATGAATTGATCAAGAGTCTGCCATCCACCATTAAAAATGGATAGTAAGTTGAACTAAAGATTATTTACACTGACACTACGATGACAGAACAACCTTCCAATTGCTGTTATCCCCAGATTTTTCTGATCCCCTTTTTCAAGGGTAAATCCGGGGATAAAGGCGAAGCTTATGCTTCCGAAGTAGCTTTCTTGCAGAAAGCTTTTAGCTCCGCTTTTTCAGGTTTTTTCTGTCCTCTCCGTTATCGTATAAATGATTAGTTCAACTTATATAGATGTAACAGTAACAATAGAAAAATCCCCTGACCATTAACGGTTCAGGGGATTTTTGTTATTGCATTAGTTGTTTGAATGCTGGTTGAAGCCAACCTATTTATCATTTTATTGAATATTAATTCATTTATATGTATAATAATTCAATTCTAAGAAATATAAATTACTGTTAAGGAAGTGTACCATGACCATACATATCAGAGAAACTCAACCTGATGATCTGAAACCCTTGATGGCATTAATGCATGACTATGTGGTGGGATTCTACAACAACCCCTGGCCTGGTGATCAATCCATCCAGCTTTTGATCAACAACCTGCTTAATCAGAAGATCGGTGCTCAATTTGTGGCAGTAGAGGACGGGAAGCTTATCGGATTTTCTACCCTGTTCTTTACATACAGCACGATGAAAGCAGAGCGTGTCGCCATTATGAACGACCTATTTGTTACGGAAACATTTAGAGAGGGCGAAGCAGAAGCTAAATTATTTGCACACTGTCAGCAATATACGCGGGACCATGGATGTGCATATATGTCTTGGATCACAGCAGTGACCAATGAGCGGGCACAGCAATTATTCGAACGTCTTGGGGCTACACGTGGCGCTTGGGTAAACTATTCCATTACATAGACTATTTTCAGAACAAAAAAAGGGACATGCAAACATGAAGGTTCAGCCTTATCATGCTTGCATGTCTCTTACTCCTTCGATCTTAAAATGTATCCAGTAACACAGTATTTATTATAGTCAGATAGAGCGTTGCAACGTCTCGCTTACTCTCCCCTTTGCTGTGAAGCAGCTGCCTTCAGCCTTTCCAACACATCAACCGTTACGGTCTTGCTACCAAGATCCCCGTGGAAAACAACACCTTGCCGTTTACCATGATAATCAGATCCACCTGTTTCAATGAGGTCGTATTCCTTGGCCAGCTTACCATACCTGCGTTCCTCTTCTGGGCCATGGTCCGAATGAAACACCTCAATGCCATCCGGAAGGGCGTCTTCAATGATGCGACGTACCAATTCATCATCATTATAGAGACCCGGATGGGCAATCACAGCGGCTCCACCTGCGGCTCTAATCCACTCACACGCATCCTCTGGTGCAACTCGGGGTACAGACACGAAGCCAGGCTTGCCTTCAGCAAGATATCGATCGAATGCATCCCGCATGTCGACAGCATATCTCTTCTTCACCAGCACATCGGCCATATGAGGTCTGCCAATACTCTCATCCGGCTCTAACGGGCGTCCCAGCTCATCCAGTACCTCCTGCCAGCTTATATCAAGCCCGAGTTCCTGCAGCTTGGCGATAATCAGATGATTCCGCTCATCTCGCGCTTCTCGTAATCCGGCCAACCGTTGCAGGAATATCTCATCCTCCGTATTAACGTAATAGCCCAGCACATGAATATCTTTCCCACCAGCCCGAGTGCTGATCTCCACTCCGGCAACAACATCAATATCGTACTCTTTTCCCGCTTGCTGTGCTTCCGCTACACCAGCTACTGTATCATGGTCCGTTAGGGCAACCGCAGATAGCCCTTTTTGTTTGGCAAGCTTCACATTATCAGCAGGTGGCTGCATTCCATCGGAAGCCTGACTATGCGTATGAAGATCACAGCGTCCTTGGCACTGATCCATGATCAACAGCTCCTTTGTTTAAAATTGATTATGATTCAATCTTATCTACCATTGATGTTGCCAACTATTATGCCTTCCCCGTCTTATGTACCGACTTAGGCTGCTCCTGCTGACGCAGATAATTCAGGAAAGCGACTGCTGACAGGGGCAACAAGGACGATTTTAGATGGATGGCATAGAACTGCCTTTTGAATTCGAGTCCGCGGATATCCACAATATGAACAAGTCCCAGAGCCAGTTCATGCTGCACCGAAGAAGGAGATAACATCGTAATACCTACCCCTGCCTCCACGGCCGATTTTACCGCTCCTGTACTGCCAAGTTCCATCACCACATTCATATCCTGTGGATCAATCTTTTTCTTTTGCAATTGGTCTTCCATCACCTGACGAGTACCCGAGCCCTTCTCACGCAGCACAAAAGGATAATTCATTACATCCTCAATATTCACTTTGCTACGCTTAGCCAAATCATGTCCGGCAGGTACAATCAGTTTCAGCTCGTCCTGCATGACAGGCTCCACAATCATGTCCGGGTGGTGCACTGGCGCTTCAATCAGACCAAAATTAAGCTGGTGCTTCAATATATCATCCATAATTTGCGTTGTATTCATCACTTTCATGACAATTGAAATATCGGGATACTGAAGTGCAAATGGTCCGAGCATGCGTGGAAGCACATATTCCCCGATCGTTAAGCTGGCTCCCAGCTGGAGTCGGCCCTGTAACATCTGGGTAAACGCCGACATCGCTTCGTCCGTCTGTCTGACCAGCTCTACACTCCGTTTCGCATGAGGTAATAAAGTCCGGCCAGCCTCGGATAATTCTATTTTTTTGGTGGAACGATGCAGTAACTTGGTGCCAAAATAGTCCTCCAATGATTGAATCTGCATCGTTACTGCCGGTTGAGTCATATGTAATGCTTGTGCAGCCGCCGAGAAACTCCCCTTCTCTGCTACCGTATAAAAAATATGCAATTGGTGAAAATTCATATCTTCGCCCCTCTTCGATTACACTCTCTACATTGTAGCCGATTTCTCGCTTGGCAACAAAAAAAGCATGCAGCTTGTCTGCATGCGATAATCCTTGAATCTATGATTTCAACATATTGAATCTACTCAGGCTTACTTATGCTTACGGCTATTTTTGACCAACGTCATTCTTCTTGAATGTCTTAACCATGAATAATATGACTTCAGGTCCCTTAATTCAATGGTCTCCGACATACGTCCCAGAAACGTAACTACAATCATTTTGTGCAGCGGATTGCCCGCAATATCATATTCTCCTTCAAGTTCGGAAAATTCGGCGACCACCACCAGATCCTCATCAATCAGGTAGACGTCCTGTTCATTACGGTAGTATGGTGTTATACGGTCCTGCTTCAGACACTCCCATAACCACGCCGCAATATGGTCATCATCACTACGTGCAGGCTCAATACGGTCTGCATACCGCATCTTGGCATGATGGGTAATGACGATGTCGGCCACTTTCTTGTCTCCAAGAGCCACGAAAAACGGCTCGTAGGTGCTCCAACGTTGCATCACCTTATCACGCATGGGAATCACTCTCCACCAGATAGGACTTTCTATCTATTTATTACCAAATATATTACAACATTAGTCCCGCAACCTCAAGGCGTAAGTTTAACTTTTTTTCACAATAGCCAATTTGTGTATAATTCAAGAAAAGAGCGACCCCAAAGGGTCCCTCCAGTTTCTCTTCTATATTCCGTAAAAGCTCGTTTTGTCCATCGTTTTGCTGGCATACTCGGTTTTGATCTCATTACGATACGAGCGTTCGATCTTGCGCACATAGGAAAGTCGCTTCACATTTTTCATCGTATCATCTGCCCGTTCTGCATTAACATACATGACTACATAATGCATACGGCGGGAGATATAATGCACGGTGCCATATTTTTCGAGATTACGGGCAGCCTTCAAATCACTGACCCAAATAATATATCCTGTCCTTTCCGCAAACATCATCGTTCCCCGCCCTTCTATAATGATTACTTAACTGCAACCACACTTGCCGCCACTACCGCAGCCGCCCTTCGGATTCGGGTCATTGCTCGGTACCTTAATGGTCGTTGACACTGCAAATGCAATGGTCTCTGACATCTGGAATAACATATCATCCAGGGACTTCTCTGCCTGTTTGAAGCGGATTACCGCCTCGAAATTTTCCAACTCCTGTTCCAGAGCCTTCACCTGGTCTTTTGCTGCATGATAATCCGGGTGAAAATGACCGAAACGCTGTGTTTCTTCAAACAATTCCTTCTTGGCATTCAGCTTCCGAATCCCCATCTGAATCTCAGGAGTAGTCTCGACTTGCTGCTTCCAATATAAATAATCCGATACTTCGGCAGATTGGTTAATCATGTCGCCCAGTTCATATGCGCCCGTTAACACTTGGGCCATATCGACCGTGTTCATTTCCGCTACGCTCATGAAATATTCATCCTATCTATATATAAAGTTCTACTTAACGTAGACTACCTCATCATAGCATATCCATGAATAGTTAAGAAGAGTTTTTCCTGCAATTAGAAATAGGGGGAACTCGAAAATTCGCCTTTCAACCTGATATTCACGTGAAATAGTCAGGTTATGACATCATCTGGCAGGATAAGACGCATTGTATCCCACTCTGACGGGGAGAATGTACGCCATTCCGTCTCTGGTGTATTTTCACTTGAATCCAACATGCACCAACCGCTTAAAGTCCATTGTTCATGACCCTCTACCTGATGTGGAATGAGGTATTGCGTACGATTTTCCTGTTGTATCCCCAGCTTGGTCTGCCACTCAATGGCTTTGGCAGCAATCTGTCGGGCGGTTGAACTATGATATCGACGCCACTCCCTGTACCAGGTCTCCGGTATCTCCTCAAATCCCAACAGAGAGAACTTCTTCTCAATGACAGATTGATCACGCTCCAACCCATGCAGAGAAGCAGGGACATCAACCAGACCTAGACTATCGGGAGTGTAGAAAGAAGAATATACACCGCTCAACATATCCTTTTCTAATAACTTCGGATCATATGCAGAGCCTGTACTTGCCTCCATTACCTTCATACTCCGATTTACAGTCAACGGTGCAGCATCCGTCTCCTTGCCCCAATCTGCTAACGCAATACGTACATTCTCTGGTATGCCTGTCAGCGCATATTGATCCAGACACTCTATCACTTCATGTAATTCATACCCTCTGGCTAAGGCCGAAATGAATCGCTCTCTTGTCATACGGTAGATGGACATTCGATCACGCGTCACCCGTTCTGCGCATTGCTCCAGCATCCAGATCACATCAGGCCCTGCTTCGGGCGGCACCAACATTTCGAAATCAGGCTGCATGTAAAATCCACACGGCTCCGCCTCACTTACCATCTCTTGTTCTCGATATAACAGGCTATGCGGTTCGATCAGCCAACGGAATGCCAGCGCTCCCGACTGATCTTCTCCTACTTCACCATAACCCCAGCCAGCCAGTGCGTATAGCCAGCCCCTGATCCGTGGTTTCAATTCCAAATTCTCTATATGGCACCATATGTTTTTTTCTGGAGCCAACACTGCCAATTGATAACGGAAATGCTGCAACGCGGGTTCAGCTTCTCCGTATCTTTCCATACACGCTTGATATATTTCCCGATGCATCTGTCTCCACGAGAGCTGCAACCATTTTTGTAATCGATGATCTACAATCTGAATTTGGCCACCTGACTTCTGAACGAGATTCAGACTGAGCAGTAGATCGAGAAGGATAGCTACGTGGGTCGGATACAAATCCGAATGATCATATCGGATGCCCAGACCTTCAAAGTCTGTCGAAGATAACACCGTGATCACACTTAATTTTTGAACACTTTTCTTATGTATAGTGCCCTTCCCTGTCAAAGGAAGTCCTTCTCTTTCAATCCACGCGATCAGATGAAGAAGTTCCGCAGCAGTATCCGGCTTTCCTTCCTGTAATACATGAGCATGCCGTGCCATCTGTTTAACGGTTATACCCACTCTTTGTGCGTAAGCAATCGTCAATGTCTCCATCAGCGAAGCAGGAATATAGAATAATCGCTCTCCCCAACTCTTATATACAGATTCAATCCATCTTTGCTGCCTAAGGCTGGCGAATGAAGAATTGGCTTCTGCGACACTGAGTCCTTCGATGGCCCACTGTTCTCGTGGCAGGAGGGAGGAAAAAGGCTGACCGGCATGTTTGTGAAAAATTGCACCAAGCACTTTTTGTTCCACCAAAGCAAGCTTTGACCATGAATCAAGGTTCAGTACCAACGGCTCATCTATTGGTTCAAATGAAGACATATCCCAATCCCTCCTCTTTTCGCGAGTATAAATGGACTATTCGTTCTCGTGCACAATGGCATATTCATATCCCTGCTCCACCAAGAACATCTGACGGTTTAATGCAAACTCCTGTTCCTTACTATCCTCTGATACCAACGCATAGAAATATGCTTTGTTTTCTCCAGCTTTTGGTCTCAGAATTCTTCCCAAACGCTGTGCCTCTTCCTGCCTTGACCCGAAACTTCCGGATATCTCAAGCGCAACAGCAGCATCAGGCAAATCCACAGCAAAATTGGCAACCTTGGATACCACAATTGTTTTAATCTCTCCACGTCGAAAAGCGGCAAACCACTTGATTCGCTCTTGCTGTGACATGTTACCCGAGATCAAAGGTGCTTCAATTTCCCGGGCAATCAACTCAAGTTGATCCAGATATTGTCCAATCACTAGCGCAGGCATATCCCGATGACGTTCCAGCAAACGCTTAACTACATGTACCTTCGCCGGATTCTCGGCAGCCAATCGAAATTGATGTTTAACCTCGGCTTGCAGATAATTTGATCTTAGTTCCGGGGAAAACGGAATACGTATCTCTTGACATTGTACATCAGCAATCCACCCTTGCTGCTCCAGTTGTTTCCACGGCATATCATAGAGCTTTGGACCAATCAACGAAAACACATCCTGTTCACAGCCATCCTCTCGAACCAAGGTGGCCGTCAATCCCAGCCTTCGCGTAGCTTGAATATCCGCAGTTGCACGAAACACTGGTGCTGGCAGCAAATGTACTTCATCATATATGATCAGCCCCCATTGCCGCTCACTGAGCAGTTTGATGTGGGTAAAATCAGCATCCTTTGATTTCCGGTGTGTAAGAATCTGATATGTAGCTACAGTCACAGGTTTCACCTGTTTTTTCTGACCGGAATACTCACCGATCTGTTCGCTGGTAATCGTGGTTTTGTCTTGAATTTCCTGAATCCACTGTCGCACAGACGTTGTATTGGACGTCAAAATAAGGCATTCACATTGAAGCCGCTCCAGCACGGCCATCCCAATGACCGTTTTTCCTGCCCCGCAAGGAAGTACGAGTAAACCGCTTCCTCCCATGCCCTCACTGCCTTCAAATGCATCCACAGCCTCTCTCTGGTAAGAACGCAACGCAAACCGCTCAGAGTGGTCCCCCGGATCATTAGACCGCCAATCAAATGAAAGCTTGGTTCCCTCCCGATATCCTACGTAATCAAGTACGGGGTAACCCAATCGTGTTAATTCCCTTTTTAATAACCCTCGCTGTTCTCCTGGGAGCAGAAGTTCATGAGCGTCCTTACGTTCCATGCGAAAGGCAGCTATTGTTTTCAATCCACTTAATTCATCCAGCAACCGCTCATCCTCACTGTAAAGACGCATTCTAGTGTGATCTGCTTCGGAATGCAGCTTTAATTTGCCATACTGATCCATGATTCTCCGAACATCCTGTATCAGTGCAGCAGGCACGTTCCAGCGGGATACCAGCTCCAAACTTGCGATGACCTGATCTGCATTCCATCCCAGCGCAGCCGCATTCCAGAGCGATAACGGAGTGATTCGGTAGGTATGAAACGCTGCTGGTGTCTTAACCAGTTCTGAATACATCCCAAGCTGCTCTCTTGCTCTTTCGAATCCGGGGTGGCCAACTTCCAGCAAAACTGTAAAATCTCGCTGAACGATACAAGCATCTGTGCTTACCATATGTTCTGTTCCTTCCATTTGGAGCCTTCCTCCTATCACAAAAAAGTCCAGTTCCGGCAGCTTCCGAAAATGAACCGCTACAATTTCGAGTTCAAAAAGTCTGATTTTCAGTACCGAAAAGTGGACTTTTGGAACAACCTCTAATAAAATCCACAAAAAAAACATCCTGCCCATACCTTGGTATGAACAGGATGCCCAACTGCATCTAAAGTCATTCTGCTGTGTAACCTTTGGCCATGGCGATAAATAATTTCACGGCCGTCTGCATCGCGTCTTCATCAAAATCAAACATCGGATGATGATGCGGATAGATCGCATTTTTATCTGGGTTGCCTGCTCCAACAAACATAAAGCACCCTGGAACCTTTTGCAGATAATACGCAAAATCTTCCGCTGGCATCAGCATCGGGGATGCTTGCACTCGTTCTGCCCCAAATAATTCTGTAGCCTCTCTGAAGAAACGTGCTGTCTCTTGTTCATCATTCACCACAGGCGGATATCCCATAATATATTTCACTTGCGTCTCTGCTCCGTAAGCTGCCCCTGTCTGGGCTACCATGGTAAGCACACGCTCTTTCATCCCGTTTCGGGTCTCTTCATCAAATGTTCTTACCGTACCGCTCATTTTGCATTGCTCTGCAATTACATTCTGAGCCGAGCCCGCCTGCATTGTACCAATGGTCAGCACCGCGGGTTGCAATGGATCAACCGAACGACTGACAACGGTCTGAAGCTGCATCACAAGCGCAGAACCCGCTATAAGACTATCTATCGTGGATTGTGGCATCCCGCCATGTCCACCTTTGCCTTTGATCTCAATGTAAAAATCGTCCGCCGCCGCCATCATCGGTCCTGCCTTACTGGCAACAACACCTACAGGCAGCGGGGTCCACAGATGAATGCCATATATGACATCCACGCCTTCAAGCGCACCATCCGCAATGACCTGGACTGCACCACCCGGAAGCAGTTCTTCTGCTGGCTGGAACAAAAAGCGAATCTCTCCTTGGATCTCCTGCTTGTGACGACTGAAATACAATGCCGTACCGAGCAAGATGGAGATATGACCATCGTGGCCGCATGCATGCATCGCTCCTGCTTGTTGTGATGCATACTCGATATTCTTTTCATCCTGAATTGGAAGTGCGTCCATATCAGCTCGCAGCATGACGACAGGACCCGGCTTGTCCCCACGAATGGTACCGATGACCCCGTGACCACCAACATGACGCCTCACTTCAACGCCAAAGCTCTCCAACATATCCGCTACAAAAGAGGATGTCTTCTCCTCATGAAAGGAAACCTCGGGATTGCGATGAAGATGACGCCGCCATTCCACCATGTGGATCTGCAGATCTTCCCACCATATATTATTAGTCATGTCTCTCCACCCTTTCAATCTTGAACGGGACTTGGATCAAGCCCGAACCTTCCTCTTCAAACCTATTGCTGTATATTGTAGCAGAATTGGAAGAAAACCGATACGAAACGCCTTCGGAAAGCTTGCACGGGAAGGGGAAACATACTATCATGAACTAGAGAAATACTCGAGAAATTATACTCGGAAGCTTATGAGGAGGATCAAACGCTTATGATTTTTGAGAATACAGGCTTGGATGGCTTGAAGAGCGACTTGGCATACCTGGATGAGAGCGCCGAGAAAGTCGGATTTGTCCGGTGGCAATGGGAATATTACCGTGCTACATATGACTACAAAATTGAAGATGAACAAACCAACTCAGAATACTTTGTACGCATTAATACCCGCGCTGTGGAAGGCAAATTGGAAAAACCGGATACCGTTCTTGCTGTGGAAGCAGTATACCTCGGCAAAGCCACTTTCCCTCACGGCCTGGATTATGACTCTTCCGTTCCGCAACCAGTCGTGAAGCTGGCAGCCGAAAAATTACAGCAGCTTAAAGAACTGCTGGAAGCATAGGCTGGGCCAAACGATGAAACAACAAACGGCCCAAACGAAAACGAAGAGAGGCACGCCGGATTTTCAACTGCTAATCCTCACTTTATTGTTGGTGGGCTTTGGACTGGTGATGGTATTCAGCTCCAGTTCCAGCATTGCAATCGCAAGCGATAAATTTAACAATGATGCCCTTTACTTCACGAAAAAACAACTTATGTGGGCGATTATCGGTCTATTTGGCATGTTTTTTGCCATGAATATCCGCTTCAACAAGTACAAAAAGCTCTATGCACCCTTTTTCCTGCTCACTACGGTCATGCTGGTGATTGTTTTGATCTCAGGTGCAGTATTGAACGGTGCACGAAGCTGGATTCACATTTTTGGTTTCAGTCTTCAGCCTGCAGAGTTCGCGAAAATTGCTATCATTCTCTATCTCTCTGCTCTTATTACCAAAAAAGGTGAGAAATTCAGGGTTTTCAAGACAGGGTACGTTCCCGTCCTGTTTATCGTTGGATTCATCGCAGGACTGATTATGCTGCAACCAGACTTCGGTACCACCTTCATTCTGGTGTCCACCTGTGGTCTCTTGATCTATGCCGGTGGAGCCAGTATGAAACATATCCTGGGTTCGATTCTCCTGGTTGTACTCGGTGGGGCACTGGCGTTCGGAGCGAATTCCCTGTTTTCTTCCATGTCTCCTTCCGACACAACGACTGCTACAACAGCAGTCACTGCGGAGCAGAACTACAAGATCGGACGTATTCAGGCTTTCCTTGATCCAATGTCCGATATTAATGGCGGAAGTCTTAACCTCTACCGTTCTCTTGTTGCCATTGGTGATGGCGGCATGACAGGTTCAGGGATTGGACAAGGTACGATGAAGCTGCACTATTTGCCAAACGCGTATAATGACTTTATTTTCTCCGTAATCGGGGAAGAACTCGGATTCATCGGAAGTGCCTTATTCCTGCTTGTTTACCTGTACTTCATCTGGCGCGGAATTATTGTCTCTCTCCGCTGTCCCGATCCATTCGGAACATTGGTCGGCATAGGTATCATGGGACTAATCGCGATTCAGGCATTTATCAACATCGGTGGTGTAACTCAAACCATTCCGGTGACGGGAGTTACGCTTCCGTTTATCAGTTATGGGGGTACCTCACTCTTTGTAATGATGGTTGCCATGGGCATTCTGCTCAGTATCTCACGTACTAACAATCTGGACGTGATCAAGGAAGAGAAAACGAAGTCCGTAACTGTACAGACACAGACTCGTACCTCTCCTGCTCTTCGTTCACGGGAGTCCATCCGTCGGATTCGATAAAAAACAACACAAAAAAGGCTGTGCACCTAATGGATGCGCAGCCTTTTTCTGTGTACTCGGTACAATTGTGTCTATCAAGATGAAGAACAGGTCAATATCGTTCTGTCCTCCATTGCGGAGTGCGATTTCTACAGATCGTCGCCTTTGAAAGATACGCCTTCTACCTTTACATTGACTTCAACCACGCGTAATCCGGTCATGGTCTCTACCGCTTCTCTTACATTCTGCTGAAGCATACGGGAAACTTCATGAATCGGGGTTTCGTACAGGACGATGATGCGCAGGTCAATGGCTGCTTCCAGCTGGCCGACCTCAACGCTCACGCCTTTCTGTACGTTTTTACCGCTGAGTCGCTTCGCCCAGCCCTCTGACAATCCTCCAGACATTGCGGCAATTCCGGGTGTTTCCATTGCAGCCATTCCGGCAATTTTTGCAACCACGTCATCGGCAATCCGGATGTTTCCGCTCTCCAGTTGAAGTTGTTCTGCCATGCCACATCCTCCTTCACTTCGTTACTCGTATTTTAAATCCTTTCCACCCCAAAAAGCAAATTAAACTCAAAAAGATGCGTTTACAACCTACCACCATTTGGTTATATTGAAATATGAAAATAATCTCATAAGCGATTTACAGTGTAATTCAAAAACAAAATAATTTATAACCGAGGTGTTTGTTGTGAGAAACCGGATTTCATCCATTTTGCTGATTGCGTTCTTTGCACTCAGTGCCATCGCCCACTACTTGAAATGGGATTCGATTCTACAGTTCGTGATATCAGCCATTTCGGTTATTTTTGTGGCCGGTTTTTTAGGCAAAGCCACCGAAAATGTAGCCCACTACGCCGGACAGCGGCTAGGTGGATTCTTGAATGCCACCTTCGGCAATGCTGCCGAATTGATCATCGCCATTTTCCTCGTCAAAGAGGGACTCTTCGACATGGTCAAAGCTAGTCTGACAGGTTCCATCATTGGAAATCTGCTGTTAGTGCTCGGGTTAAGTATTTTTGCCGGAGGACTCAAGTTCAAAATTCAGAATTATAATGTTTCACTCGCAGGTCTGAATGGTTCCCTGATGATTGTTGCCATCATTGCCCTGTTTATTCCGGCAGTCTTTCTCAATACACATTCCATTACACAGAAAGACACCAATACACTTAGTCTCATCGTGGCCGGATTGCTCATCCTCGCGTATATTGCGTGGTTGCTATTCTCCATGGTGACGCATAAGAACTACCTCGCAGACGTCACTGAGGATCGCGATGAAGAGCTACCTCATGAGCATGCTCCGGCATGGTCCAAGAAAAAATCAATCCTCTATCTGGTGCTCGCAACAGTCATGGTTGCCTTCGTCAGTGAATGGCTGGTGGGCACGCTTGAAGTCTTCACTTCGGAATTTGGACTTAGCGAACTGTTTGTCGGTGCATTCCTTGTGGCCATCATTGGTAATGCCGCCGAACACAGTGCAGCCATCATGCTTGCCATGAAAAATAAAATTGGAGCCGCCGTGGAAATTGCGGTTGGCAGCAGCTTGCAGATCGCACTCTTCGTTGCTCCTGTACTGATTTTTGTCAGCTACTTCACAGGCAGAACCATGGATATCGTATTCACAACGATTGAACTGGTCGCCATCGGCGTATCCGTATTTATTGCGAAGTCCATTACCCAAGATGGTTCAACGAATTGGTACGAAGGTTTACTCCTGCTCGTCGTATATATCATACTCGGTGTATCCTTCTTCCTGGTGTAACCAGGCCCTCACGTAGCGATATAAGTTGAACTAAAGAATATTTACACTGGCCACTACGATGACAGAACAACCTTCCGATCGCTGTTATCCCCTGATTTTTTTGATTCCTTTTATAAAGGGGTAAATCCGGGGATAAAGGCGAACGCTCCGCTTCTTCAGGTTATTTCTGTCCTCTCCGTTTTGTGTAAATGTTTAGTTTAATTTATATAACACTAAAATATACAAGCCACAAGAGGCAGCCCGAATTTACATCTGGTGCTGTCTCTTTGTTTGTATACGCCCTCCGGCTGGCTTGCATCCCCACCCCGTTCAGACGCACAAAAAAAGCATGCATAAACGCCTGCATGCCTTCTATTCTGACCCGCGCATTTGCAGGCTATTGCTCATTCTTCTTGTTCAAGGCTTCATATAAAATTGCCAAATTCCGCTCAAGCGCGCTAACCAGCTGCTTACCTGCACCTTCTGGAAGGAGCCCTGCACGAACAGCAAAATCAACTTCTTTGGAGAACCCATACATCTGTGTATCCAATACTTCCTCATAGAGAGGGCAGTAGCGGGTAGCCAGATTCTCCATCTGTACTTCAATAAGCTTCTGTATTTTATCTGCATCTTCTTGAAGAAGACTGATCGCTTTCAAACTCAGCTGGTCCTGCAGATCAGATGAAGTCATGCATTTTTCCCCCCTATGTCCCAAAAATCGCGTAAAGACGTTCTACCTCTAATATTAGACGAAATGAAGAGCTAATACAAGAACCTGACCAAAATAAGCCCGCAAAGTTAAGCCTTTTGTTGAAGCTTAATCCACCTGTTCCAGTCACGTCCAGACGAGTATTCAGATCATTCCATGCCAAAAAACACCCCTGCCAAAAAAGGCAAAGGTGCTTCTTGAGAGCTATTACTCAGATGCGATGCTTACATTCAGTCCATGCTTGGCAAATACTTCTGACATGGCTGCTTTCGCTTCAACTGCATCTGGACCATGAACATGCAGTTCATAGCTGTGCGTGCTGATCAGCGTTGTAAACAATCCGAGAATACTTTTTACATCGATATACTTGTTCTCCGAATGAAGCACGATTGAAGAAGTAAACTTGCCTGCTGTTTGAGCAATTTCTACTACAGCCGCGTTATTACTCGACATAGGAATCCCTCCGTCTTTTTACTATTGGTATCATCTATTAATTACCACTACATGATACCGTGAATCCGCTTTCCTAGCAACAGCAAAATCCTGTTCCTACTTCAAACGGTCCGGATTCAAGCATTCCAGCTCAGGAATGACAAAGATACCGTCTTTACGAATCAGCACATCGTCAAAATAAATCTCCCCGCCGCCATAATCCGGACGCTGGATCAATACGAGATCCCAGTGGATGGACGAGCGGTTGCCATTGTCGGTTTCTTCATACGCCTGACCTGGCGTAAAGTGTAAGCTGCCTGCGATTTTTTCATCAAACAGGATATCTTTCATCGGATGAAGAATATGCGGGTTAAATCCAATCGCGAATTCACCGATATGACGAGCACCCTCATCCGAATTCAAGATTTCATTCAAACGCTCTGTATCGTTACTTGTCGCTTCAACAATTTTGCCATCCTTGAACGTGAACTTGATATTTTCAAAAGTCACTCCATTGTACAGGGTTGGCGAGTTATAACTAATCGTTCCGTTCACGGAATTGCGCACAGGGGCACTGTACACTTCGCCATCCGGGATATTTTTTTGGCCAGAACATTTCTCTGCACCGATATCTTTAATGGAGAAGCTCAGCTCTGTTCCTGGTCCGGTGATACGAACTTTATCCGTCCGCTTCATCAGGTTAGCAAGCGAGTCCTGCGCTTTGTCCATTTTGGCGTAATCCAGGTTACATACGTCGAAGTAGAAATCTTCGAACGCTTCTGTACTTGTATTGGCGAGTTGCGCCATACTTGCGTTAGGGTAACGCAGTACAACCCATTTCGTATGTTTGACACGTTGTTCACTATGTACCGGGTGGGAGTACAATGCATTGTACATTTTCATTTTTTCTTCCGGCACATCGGACAGATCATTCACATTTTCTCCCGCACGAATACCGATATAACAATCCATCTGTTTCATACGGTTCAGATCAATCTCTGCCCATGTTTTCATCATTTCTTCTGTGGCATTTTTCAGCATCGCACGCTGTACGGTTTTATCGGTCAACTGTACAAAGACGTTACCACCTTTTTTTCCTACCTCTTCAATAATGGCGTTAATCAGATCACGTTCCGATCCAATCATCTCAACCAATACATTTTCACCAGGCTGTACATCTACTGAATAGCCCACCAGGTTTGCTGCAAGCTTTTGAATTCTTGGGTCTTTCATCTTGGTAAAATCCTCCTGTCATCTGCCATACTTGAATTGAACAACGGTAAATTACGATACTATTGTAGCACGCGAACAGTCATCCCGTCAGTAGGCAGTCCCTCACTTCGTTTATTGATATGACTTGAAGTTCACATCGGTGACAAGGGCTTCTTTGTTACTTTTACGGTTGTTGTCCGTGTAACTCATCTGACTTTCAGAGGATAAGCGAAGAGGCAGACTGCTCTTCCGATCTACCGTGAGATGATATACCGTCTGCACGCTCGCTTGTTTCATCATCTGTTGCATCGTTGTTTCGCCCTGTTTCCAAACTTTCTCCAGATCCTTCTCAAGCTTCTCCTTACGCGCCCCTTTCACCGTAGCTGCCTTATGCATATATTCTGCCCGAATGGCGTTCATCTCGTCGTTTAGCTGGGTTACAGCCCATGATTTGGCGTCTTCCGGTGCAAGTTCAATCCGTAATGTTCTGGTTCGACGACCGGCCCCATACTCGGATTGAATCGTTTTGTGCATCCCATCAATCTTCTCCAATTGGGCGATTGGGTTAAATCGAGAAAGAGACCCACGCAGCGGCTCATGCTGCGCTGACAATGCCATCCATTGCCCTTGTTTCCGCTCAAAAGAGGCGCTAAACCCACTGGGCTGTCCATTATTTTTTACGGCAGTTGTTTGAATGCCTGTCCCCACAGCAGTTACTTCTCCAGGTAATCGGGTCTGAAGGGTCAGACGATCATGATTCTCCAGCTTGCCTTCAAATTTGAACTGATTCTCAAACAGCCCACTGTTCTCCCGTCGAAGTCCTGCCTCTCCTTCAAAACTCAACGTTTCTTTTCCCGCTATCCCCGATAAAGCCAAGGAAAAGACCTCTTCAGGCGTTTGATCTCGCTGGATTAATCCACAACCCGGAACACCAATAATCACGATGCTCACAAATAACCATAATGTACGTACCGAATGGCGGTTAAACATGTCTATCTTCACCCTTCCATGAACTTTCTCCATAGATTGCCCCGCCCGTATACGCTTATACTTCCTTCTATACACATCTTGATTCTCCCATGCACAAAAAAAAGAGAACGACTCCGCAATTGGAATTGTTCTCTCTTAACGTGTTACATCCTGTTCCTCTACAACGATTCTGTTCCGACCACCATTCTTGGCGCTATACAAAGCCATATCAGCCCGATAAAACAAGGACTCTACACTGACCTTTTCATCCATCCAACTCCACTCTGCGATGCCACTGGATACCGTAACGGGCGGTCTGGTCTCTTCTGCGACTCTCTTTCGAATCACTTCCGCATAATCTAACGCCTGCCTTACACTCACCTGTGGCATATAGATCGCCAGTTCTTCTCCACCCCATCTGGCGCAGACATCCTCCGAGCGAACAGAGCTGGTGACGATCTCACTCACTTGCTTCAATACTTGATCCCCCGTCTGGTGTCCGAATGTGTCATTCACCTGTTTGAACTGATCAATATCCACCACAATGAGGGAGCCACAGAATTCATGAGCCTGTCGCTCGTGAATCACACTGTCCAGATAATGCCTCACGTACAGGCCTGTCAACATATCCAGATTAGCCAAGCGCCGAACCTCGGCATGTAACGTGGCATTTGACAGGGCAAGCCCAATATGAATAGATAACATCTGCAAGAGCCTATAGTTATCATATGAAAAGTAGTGCTCTCTACTGTGTCCCAGCAAAATGGCACCCTTCACTTCACCATTGACTCGGATCGGTGATGCAATCAGTGACATGGATCCAGTATCTTCCATGAAAAAGGAGGACACTTTATCAAATTGCGCATAATTGGCTATAATAAGCGGTTCCTCTGTTCGATAGACCAAACCTGCGATACCGTAGTCTACAGAAAAGGATTGGTGAAAAACATCTTTCACGTTAGATGACATGACTTCGAAGTCATTTGTACTGTCATTGAGTTGAAGAATGCAACACGTTTCAGCCTGGAATATTTCCTTTAACTCTTGTTCGGATAGTTGATAAATCTCCGAAAGATGCAGACTCTTGTTCAACCGCTGTGTAAGATCATTAATTAAACGAAGTTCCTGAATTAACATATTGGATTGTTCATGCAACTTGGCGTTCTCAAAGGCCGTTCCTGCAGTGTCTACCATCATCGTAATCAATTGCAAGTCCGATTCTTCCATAATCTCTTCATTCATTTCGATATGGAACACACCGTATATGCCTTGTTTGCCTTTCAGCGGAATCCCTACATCTACAATGCGGTTCTCTGCATCATGTGAGCGAGCAACGATCAGCTTACCTTCCATAAATGAACGCACACAAATATCTTCTCCTCGCTCGTGGACAAGCAACGGTTTAATCCGTGGATCAGAGTTGCTCTGATCCTGAGACATATACAATTTGATATAAGTAGCCGGGTACAAGTAATCCATACTGTCAAATACCTCATCCAATATGGCCTCGACATCCATTTTGTCATGCATTCGCTGAACAATCTGAAAGAGGATGGACCTCCGGTGTTCCTCACGGGCTGTTTGTTCATGAGCATGTAACAGGTCCGTCATAAATATGTATTCGAATCTTCGGTAAAAGCAGGTGTGATAATGCAATGCCTCAGATTGAACCACAGCTTCAGACGTTTCATATCCATTGGATTCATAGATCACAGCAGTGAATACGGCAAACATATCCTTGTTAGTTCTGGAGAATAAGGGATGTGTTATTATAAGATATTCTCCGTGTTCGCTTGTCCCTTTAAGGGACAGGGCCTGTCTCTTATCCAAACATTCCAATACCAGCCTGCGTGCATTTACGCCCGGATCAGCTTCATGATCGCTATCGTATCCTATGCAATCACCTTCCGTGTTCCACACACTGTAAAAGGTTGATGGTCTGGCCAGCCTTGAACCCACTCTGGAGTTCCAGTCACTGTATGCCTGCTCTAGCAAGCTGCCCAAATATGAAAAATCAAAAGGTGTGATATCCATTTTTTGCATCCACAACACATGCTCTTCATGAGAACGAGGAGCGGCAAAAGATGCGGAATCGCCCGAACTTCGTGAATTCAAGCTGGCAGGTAAACTTCTTAGATGTTCTAACATGTCAGGCGCTCCTTTGCACCGTTTTTGCATCCACCAGGATGCATTAATCTGCAGACGTTATCGCAAACCTGCAAATTCGTTGCGATAACCTTGTTACATAAAGATGATTTAAAGTTAAGATACAATCTATTTTACTCTGTTTAAACCATTTTTGCATCCATATTTCAGAAAAATGTCCCATTATTTTAGGCCCAATGACCTATCGACAAATTTAGACGTTTTTTTGCTTTTATTCTGCGCTTGACTTTGTTTCTCTTAAACTGTAATATAAATTGTTGATGAAGACTACTAATGGGTCTTTAAATTTGGGCATTACCGGTTGTGTCACCCTCATTCTTTTTGTTGCTTTCAGGACAGCGGCTGAACTTTCCTGATCGTTCTATGCGTGGCCAAGCCCGCATCAACAAATTGGAGCGCAAACAGAGCCCTAATATGAACTTTAACTAAAAAGGAGCTACTTTAAACATGGCACGTTACACTGGTCCTAAATTTAAATTGAGCCGTCGCCTCGGCATTTCCCTTAGCGGAACAGGCAAAGAATTGAAACGTCCTTTCCCTCCAGGTCAGCACGGAGCTAACCAACGCAGAAAAATCAGCAACTACGGTATGCAATTGCAAGAAAAACAAAAATTGCGCCACATGTACGGTTTGGGCGAGAAGCAATTCCGCACACTGTTCTCTAAAGCTCAAAAAATGCAAGGTATTGCCGGTGAGAACTTCATGTTCTTGCTTGAGTGCCGCCTTGACAACCTCGTTTACCGCCTTGGGTTTGCTAACTCCCGCGCTGGAGCGCGTCAGTTGGTAGCACACGGTCACGTAACTGTAAACGGCAAAAAAGTCGATATCGCTTCTTACCAAGTAAGCACTGGCGATGTAATCGGCTTGCGTGAGAAGAGCCGCGCTCTTTCTTCCATTAAAGAAGCTTTGGAAGGCCGTTCGCATCTTCCAGCATACGTTGAATACAACGAAGCAGCTGTAGAAGGTAAATTCATCCGCTTGCCTGAGCGTGCTGAATTGTCCCAAGACATCGATGAAAAACAAATCGTCGAGTTCTACAACCGTTAATCGTTGCAATCACATTAAAGTTTCAACCCAAACAGCTGTCGAGATTTTCTCGACAGCTGTTTTTCTATGCTTTTTTTTAATTATCTTCATTATAGGAACGTAAATAACGATATAAAATATAGACTCCCTTCAGGAGAAGCACACATCCATATATACATCACAAGAATGACATCGAGGGGGATTAAAACATGCATTTTTTTCGCAATCGCAAGCTCGCTGTTAAGCTTGGACTTTTACTCGGGATCGTATTACTCTGTTGTATTGGAGCCCTGATTGCATTTAATACCAAATCCATTTACGACAAAAGCCTCCAGTACGGCGAAACCGTTGCTGGACAGGCAGCAAACCGGGCTACGAATGAGTTTATGACTGACATTAATCAGGTGAAAAACACGTTGGACACCATGAGTACCACGTTATTGGATGCCGCTCAGAACGGATCACTCAACCGTGAAGAAGTCGTCAGACTCCTTGAACAATATCTGAAGAAGGACGAGAAAGTTTTTGGCTTTTATACGGGCTGGGAACCAAATGCCTTTGATGGAAACGATGCGGAGCACATCAACAAAAAAGAATATGATGATGCTACGGGTCGATTCGTTCCATACGTTATACGTGATGGCAACTCCCTGCATTTTGAACCTATGCCTACTTATGAGGGAAGCGGTGAAACTAGTACTTACTATCAGCAGCCAAAGAAAACCAAATCCATCTATTGGTCCGAGCCTGTTACCTACACGGTTGGTGGAAAAGAAACACTGCTCGTTTCGATTGTCCTCCCTCTATTAGATGAAAACAAAAATTTTCTGGGCATTGTTGGGGCCGACTTTACCATTGATCGTTTTCAGCAAAATATAGCATCACTTAATCCGGATCAGGGTTATGCCATGCTTATTACTAGCGAAGGGCAGATTGCTGCACACGGCTCCAAACCGGAGCTGGCTCATGAAGGAGCCGTAATTCCATCTGAAATGAAGACAGTCATTCAGCGTATACAGTCTGGCGAATCTCAGTTTTACGCTACAGACCCTGAAGTAGGTGAAGAACTATTTATTGCCGAGCCTGCCAGGTTACAAGGAACAGATTCGAACTGGTACCTTGTATCGGCGCTGCCAAAGAGCCATATCCTTCAACCCTTTTATGACAGCTTGAACTGGTCCGTACTGATTGCCGTACTGGCAGTACTTCTGCTTGCAGGTGTGGTTACCTACACCATCGTCTCCATTGTTAGACAGTTGAATCAAGTTAATATCGTCGCTGGACAGCTGGCTGGCGGGGATTTGACACAAAAGTTACCTGTACGATCCAAAGATGAATTTGGCATCATGGCGGGTCATATGAATCAGATGATGGATACCCTGCGTCATACCATATCGGTTATATCCGAACATGCTTTATCTGTCGGCTCCACCTCTCAACAGTTGACCGCAGGTGCCGAAGAAACAGGTAAAGCAGCCGAACTGATTGCATTAACAGGAGTCGAACTTGCAGATAAAGCAGGTAAACAGGTGCAGGAGCTGCAAGAGTCCTCCCGTTCCATGAATGAAATATCTGCAGGGATCGGAAGAATTGCAAAGGCCGCCTCCGATGTATCCGATTCATCGCGAACTGTGGCCGAACGAACAACCATCGGAACTGATAAGATTCAGTCCGCTATGCGTATGGTCGATAGTGCCACTTCTTCTGTGCAGACGTCGATGACCGCACTGGAGAATTTCCGCCAACGTTCGGAAGAGATTGGCCATATTACAAGCATGATCACGGAAGTTAGCCGTCAAACCAACCTACTTGCACTTAATGCTTCCATTGAAGCATCGCGAGCAGGTGAACACGGGCGCGGGTTCGGTGTTGTTGCTTCCGAGATTCGTAATCTGGCTGAACAATCCAGAGTATCAGCAGCGCAGATTGCAGCGTTAATTCATAGCGTTCAGCAAGAGGTCCTTTCTCTCGTTGAAAATATGGAACATGGAAATGCCGAGGTGAGCCATATAGCGGAAGTGATTAATGAGAGTGGTGAACTATTCCTCTCGATTTCATCACAGATTACAGATGTTAATGAGCAGATTGAGCATGTCTCAGCCATTGCGCAGCAGATGTCAGCTGGATCACAACAGGTTGATGCCACGTTAGTGCAACTCAAAACCATTGGTCATGAGACAGCAGATCACGCAACTCGTGTCGCCTCTGCCTCTGAAGAACAACTCGCATCCATGGAAGAGATTACGGCGGCATCTGCCTCACTGGCTAATCTTACCCAGGAACTATTAGAGCTGATTCAACGATTCAAAACCTAATGTAGAAGACCTCCATTACGACACATCATTCAGGCCACCCTATGCACCTCAGCATGGAGGTGCATAGGGTGGCCTGCTTATTATGGCTTACAACTCATGAAATGTGCTTCAATATCGCATGATATATAGCATAATGCATGGCAGAATGGCAAATTTCGACCATTACTTGTATTTCTCAGGCATGCAAACCCGCCTTTTTATGCTATAATAAGTGCTGTTAAAAGGAGGAAGACACTGAATGGTTGATGTTAATAAGAAAAAGCCCGATGAACAGCCTGTACGCAAACGCAGCTTTGCCCGCAGACTGGGAAGTTTCGTCAAATGGATGGTTGTCCTTGGATTTATGGGGGCACTATTTGTAGGCGGTGCTTTGATGGGATACGTCAGTTCCATTGTGAAAGACGAGCCTGTCCGTTCAAGGGCCCTGATTGAACAAAAAGTCAGCGAAAACTCCATCACAGGCTTTGCTTACTTTGCCGACGGCAGTCCGATCGGTCAATTACGTACGGAAGAAGACAGGCGTCCGGTCACTACGGACCAGATCCCACAGAAGGTTATTGATGCTGTCATTTCGATTGAAGACAATCATTTTTACGAACATAAAGGTGTAGACATGAGCGGAACACTGCGTGCCGTGAAACAGAAAGTGCTGAAAGAATCAGTACAAACCGGCGGTAGTACACTGACTCAACAATTGGCGCGTCGTGTGTTTTTGAATCTGGATCGCACGGAAGATCGGAAAGTGAAAGAAATTTTGCTCTCACTCCGACTCGAACGTTTCCTGACCAAAGACGAGATCATGACAGCCTATCTGAACAAAGTTCCTTTTGGTAATGGTTCCAGCGGATACAACGTTTACGGAATCAAAGCGGCAGCCAAAGGATTGTTCAATATTAACGATCTGGAAAAAATCAACATCGCTCAAGCTGCTTATCTTGCTGGATTGCCACAACTCCCCTCCTCTTACTCCGCTTTTAACGGTAAAGGTGATTTTGTAGAGGAGAATTTTGACCGCGCAATCAACCGGCAGCATCTGGTACTACGCCGTATGCTTGAACTGGGCAAAATCAATCAGTCCGAGTATGACAAAGCTCTTGCTTTTGATATCAAAAGCTCTCTCGCTCCGAAGACCATCAAGGCTTACAACACTTATCCATATCTTATGATGGAAACAGAACGACAAGCTGCACAGATTTTGATGAAACAGTTGAATTCCGACACAGCTGAATCTACAGACAAAGCTACGGATGCAGCCACACCTCAGAAGGAAAGCAGTGCATTATTAGAGGAAGCTCAGACGCAACTGCGGACAGGTGGATATCGTATATACACGACCATCAACAAAAGCATCTACAAAACGATGCGTACCATTGCGGAAGATGACAGCAATTTCTCAGCAGATGATCCTGTCAAAGGAAAAGAACAAACTGCTGCTATGCTGATTAATCACAAAACCGGTGCAATTCTGGGGATGATTGAGGGTCGGGATTTCCAGGATGAACAGATGAACTACGCAACGCAGATGATACGCCAGCCAGGTTCAACGATGAAACCTATAGCCGCTTATCTTCCTGCGCTAGATGAAGGTCTTGTTCAGCCAGCTTCAATTATTGATGACTCACCGATCATTCTCAAAAATGGTCCGAGCGGATACCACATTGCCAAGAATGCCAACAACCGGTATCAGGGACTCGTCACTGCCCGCAGAGCACTGAATTATTCTCTCAATATACCGGCTCTGAAGTTGTTTAATGAAGAAGTAGGGATCGAGAAGGCTTGGACCTTCGCCAAGAAACTGGGGATTACCACCATTCAGAAGGAAGACTATCAGGCTCAGACTGGTGTTCTCGGAGGTCTCCAATACGGTGTAACCGTTGAAGAATTAACCAGTGCCTATGGTGCTATCGCCAATAAGGGTGTATATAACGATTCTTACATGATTAGCAAAATTGTAGATTCCAAAGGAAACATCGTTTATAAACACGATACTGAACCTGTCCAAGCTTTCTCGGAACAGACAGCATACCTGATGACCGATATGCTGCGGACCGTTATTACAGAAGGAACGGCAGATAAAGTACGTGAAAATTACAAATATTCCAAGAGTGTGCCAATCGTAGGTAAAACGGGTTCCACTCAAAACTACGCAGATGTCTGGTTTGAAGGTTATACACCAGATGTCACACTTGGCGTGTGGGTTGGATACAAACAGCCCGTGAATACGCTGGAAAGTAAATCACAGAGAAAACGTGCGCAGCAACTGTGGTCGAAAATCCTGAACGAAGTGATCGATACGCAAAAAGATCTGTTCGTTACGGATTCGTTCAAAAAACCATCTGGCATCGAAACGCGCACGGTGTCTGCATACAGTGGCAAGTTGCCAACATCCATGACTGACAAATTTGTTACGGATATTTTCAACAGCAAGTTTGTTCCGAAGGATAGCGATGATGGTGTAGCCAAAGCCAAGTACATTACTTACAATGGTGTAAACTATATTCCGCGTGACGGAACACCTTCGGACATGTTGAAGGAAAAAACAGTAATCAAGCGTAAAAAACCAATCTCGGATCTCATCAAAGAATTGCAAAATGCATTTTCACGTATGAGTCGACATGAGTCACTTGCTTATTATCTTCCTGAAGATGCTGGTGCAGACATGCCAACACAGATTGATCCAAGGACAGATAACGGCAAAGCTCCTGATGCACCAGGCAACGTACGCATCTCAACCTCGGGTGACAGAGCAGTCATTACATTTAATGCCACACCTGAAAATGATGTCGTGGGTTATCGTCTGTACCGTTCTGTAAACGGTGGAGGATTCCAGAACCAGGGCCAGGTTGTCTTGGCCGGTGAATCCAGATCATTTTCTGCATATGCAGCGCAAGGCGGTAACTTCGCCTTCTATGTAACGGCAGTGGATGTTGCCGGCAGAGAATCTGCTCCTAGCGCTACAGTAAATAGTGCTGGTGTAGCTCCCCCTGTGGAAGAAGAGATTGATCAACCGATTGAAGTTCCTGGTACAGTCGTTACGCCGGGAGAAACGCAGACCGATAATACAACAACGACAGCCCCAGGCACACCTGGTCAAGTCAGCGTATCTGCCCTCACTCAAGGACTGCGTATTCAATGGGCGGCCAGTCCAAACGCAGATAGTTATACTGTATATTACAGTGAAACAGGCTCAGCTCCTTACACCAAAATTGGAACAACAGCGGGAAATACCATGGATTATGGAGTACCCGCATCGACCAGTGGATGGTTCAAGGTATCTGCCAGCAACAGTGCGGGTGAATCCGAGCCTTCTGCAGCCCTACATTTTCAACCCTGATTCAGGCATAGCGATCCAAAACAAGCCGCATTCTCAGACCATATCTGAGAGTGTGGCTTTTTATTTGCATGTGCAGCAGGCAGCAGCTAAAAAAGCCTGCTTCATGCCATTGGCATAAAGCAGGCTTTTACAACCGATTTTAATGGGTAGAGTCACTGTATTCGGAACCACAGAAGAGTAACTTCTTCCCCACTACTCAATGTATCACCATCGATACCAACACATTGATGATCCTTGCATTGTCGCGTTAGTCTTCAATGGTGGATAGATCTCCTGTTGGCAGATCAAGCTCCCAGGCTTTCAGGACACGGCGCATGATCTTGCCGGAACGTGTCTTGGGCAGTTTATCCTTAAACTCAATCTCACGCGGAGCAGCATGGGCAGACAGGCCCTCTTTGACAAAACGATAGATCTCTTCTTTCAGCTCCGGTGTCGCCTCATATCCTTCACGAAGCGCCACAAAGGCTTTGATGATCTCTCCACGTGTTACATCCGGCTTACCGATTACACCCGCCTCTGCTACCGCAGGATGCTCCACAAGCTTGCTCTCCACCTCAAAGGGGCCGATACGCTCGCCTGACGAATTAATCACATCATCAATACGTCCCTGGAACCAGAAATATCCTTCTTCATCCATATAAGCGGAGTCACCGGATACATACCAGCCCGTAAGCCTGAAATACTCCTCGTATTTCACAGGGTTATTCCAGATCTTCGCCATCATGGATGGCCAAGGTGTCCGTATGGCCAGATTACCCATACTGTACGGCGGCAATTCCTGCCCGCGATCATCAATAATCGCTGCTTCGATTCCAGGCAACGGACGTCCCATGGAGCCAGGCTTGATCGGCATTCCGGGATAGTTACAGATCAGCTGAGCGCCTGTTTCCGTCATCCACCATGTATCATGAATTCGTTGACCATAGGCTTTCCATCCCCAACGAACAACCTCCGGATTGAGCGGTTCACCAACAGACATGACATGACGCAGACTGCTCAGATCATGCTGGGCAATGGTCTCTTCTCCCGCTCCCATCAGCATACGAAAGGCCGTTGGTGCACTGTACCAGATCGTGACTTTGTTCTTCTGGATGGTGCTGTACCAATCTTGAGGACTGAAACGACCACCCCGTATCACATTGGTCACTCCGTTGAGCCATGGAGCAAAGATACCGTAAGAGGTGCCTGTCACCCAACCAGGGTCAGCAGTGCACCAGTATACATCATCCTCGCGTAAATCCAAGACAACCTTACCTGTATAATAGTGCTGAATCATGGCATTTTGAACATGGTACACCCCTTTGGGTTTACCCGTAGAGCCTGAGGTATAGTGAATAAGCAAACCATCCTCACGATTCAGCCACTCTACTTCCATCTCATCCGAAGCTGCAGACATCTCTGCATCAAAATCGATGAGTCCTTCCTCAGTCTGCGCGCCCCCACCCACAATAAATATATGTTTGAGCTCGGGCAATTCGGAACGTTTGATGCGTTTTAGCAATTCCGGAGTGGTGACGAGCGCTACTGCTCCGCTATCCTCCAGCCGATCCTTCACAGCCGTTTCCATAAAAGCTTCGAACAACGGGCCCGCGATGGCTCCAGCTTTCAATATACCCAGGAGACTAAAATACAGCTCAGGACTTCGAGGCATAAAAATAAACACTCGTTCCCCTTTGGCTATGCCATATTTGCGGAGAACGTTCCCGAACCGACTCGACTGTTCACTCAGATCAGCAAAAGTATAGGACTCTTCACGTGAAGCATCGCTATACAATAAAGCGGTTTTTCCGCCCCTTCCTTCCAGTACATGACGATCAATCGCTTCATGCGCCATGTTTACTTTTCCGCTGGCGTGCCACGTAAAGTGCCTTTCCACCGATTCCCAATCGAACCGGCTTCTCGCCTCCGTGTAATCGCCCAGATTAGATTCAGACACAACCGTTTGCAGCATCTCACCATGTGCTTGACTCATGCTTGCCAGCCTCCTTCAACTCGACATTTCGATTCCCGTTAGGGGTCACTTCCCATTGCCTTTGTGTTGACTGAACTTCCAGTTAGCGCTTACATTAGTAGAGAGAACTTCTCATCATGTACTTGCTCGGCCAAACAGATGTTATCCATACTGTATTGAATTGTGAACATTTTTTGTCTACGCAATTATAGCAAATCTTTTCAATTGTCGTCTATGGCTTTTCAATTTTTTGGATTTTTGCTATAGCGTTCTTTTTGAAGAACAACCTCTATAAGCAGGAGAGAGAGGAGCATGAACCATGGAACATATCAAAGAACATCATATGCGTTCCATCTTCAAGTCCGGCCACCGAATTACTGTTGAAGGCCCCGTGCAGGCCGAGGAGATAACCCGTCTTGCCTTCCATCCGGATCTGGATGCCTTTCGGCGCCCAACGGAGCAGCAAGAAGCTCTGGCCGAGATCGCAGCATTGCCTGAAGGGCGAATTATCATTGCACACGAAAATGAAACCATTATTGGCTATGTAACCTTTCACTATGCGGATGATTGTGAACGCTGGTCCGAGGGCAATATGACTGATCTGATAGAGCTTGGGGCAATCGAGGTTGCGGACGACTATCGCTCGCTTGGCATTGGACGTGAGATGTTACTTACCGCTCTGGAAGATAAATACATGGAGAACTACATTATTTTCACCACAGAATATTATTGGCATTGGGATCTGAAGGGCAGCGGACTAAACGTATGGGATTATCGCAAAATGATGGAGAGGCTGATGGAAACGATCGACATGACCTGGTATGCAACAGACGACCCCGAAATCTGTTCACATCCTGCGAACTGTTTGATGGTACGAATCGGAAGTCATGTACCAATAACATCGGAAGAACAGTTTGATCGTGTGCGTTTCCGCCACCGGTTTATGTACTAATGCAATGATCTGTTCCAAACGATATACATAACAAAAACCGCCTCTCGCAGCGTTGCTCCATACTTCATGGAACAGCTAATCGAAAGGCGGTTTTTTAAGTTACTACCATTACATATTTTCTAACATATGCTCCACAATACGATGTGAACGCTGCGAAGATTCAACCGTAAATTCAGCAAAGTTCACATGCGCCGAACCATCCGCTTTATCAGACATCCCACGCAGGACAACAAATGGTACACGATTCATGTAACAGACCTGAGCGACTGCTGCCCCTTCCATCTCGGCACATGCACCGTCCATTTCGGTATATAACATGTTAACCGTATCTTTATTTGCAATAAATTGGTCTCCAGATAACACTTTACCGATCAGGTAATTGGCTCCCTGTGCTTTACACGCTTCTTCAGCCAGTGTAATAAGCGAAGCCTCGGCAGGGAATGCAGATGTCTCCTGGTAAGGAATAACCCCGCGTGCGAACCCCAGTGGCGTTACATCCATGTCGTGCTGAACACATACAGACGATATAACCATATCTCCAATGTTCAGCTCCGGGTTAACTGCACCCGCAACACCTGTGAAGATAATCCGATTAACCTGAAAACGATCAATCAAGATCTGCGTTGTAACCGCTGCATTTACTTTGCCTACGCCGGATTTGCACACGACAATTTGCTTGCCCAGCCACTCGCCCGCAACGTATGTAATGCCGGTTTGTTTGACCGTCTCAAGCTGCTTCATACCTGCCAGCAAAAGCTCGACTTCCTCATCCATCGCTCCGATAATACCAATCGTTTCACGCATCTTCTGATACCCCCTGTTTTCATTTTTAAACTAATTCAGCACAAAAGCTCCGTCTCCGGAGCTTTCGCATATCCACTATGTAGAGAGAATGACTTCTCCCTTACTGTATATAATCCCGATTAAACTACATCTGCGTGACTTACAGACAGACGAAGAATCGTTTCATGCGGCAAAATAACCCGTGGGTTCTCCACATTTTCTTTCTTCATCAACTTGGTCAGCAAACGCATCGCTACTGCGCCAAGGTCGTACATTGGCTGAGCCACTGTTGTCAACTGAGGACGCACCATGGAAGCCATACGGATGTTATCCACACTAATAATGGAGAAGTCATCCGGTACTTTCAGACCGTCATCCTGAATGCTGTGAATGGCACCAATGGCCATTTCATCTGTAGCAGCAAAGATAGCTGATGGTTTTTTCTTGAGTCCAAGGAAATATTTCATTGCTTCCACACCGGATTCATATCGATAGTTACCGATTCGAACAAGATCCTCCTGGTATTCAATCCCCGCTGCTTCCAGTGCTTTTTTGTATCCTTGGAAACGGGCATATCCATTCGCCGGATCTTGCAGTGTACCACTGATCATCGCAATTTCCTTGTGTCCATGACGAATCAGGGTGTTGACCGCGTCAAACGCAGCCGCCTCATGGTCAATATCCACCGAAGGGAATGTGCCCTTCTCATCACTCGTTGCACAAAGTACAATCGGCACAGCCGCAGACTGGAACGCCTGAATGTGTTCGTCCGTTACTGTTCCGCCCATGAAGAGCAGTCCGTCTACTTGTTTTTCGAGCAACGTGTTGATAACACGAATTTCTTTTTCTTTCTTCTTATCTGCATTACACAAAATAATATTGTAGTGATACATATTCGCAATATCTTCAATTCCGCGGGCAATCTCCGCGAAGGTTGAGTTCGAAATATCTGGAATAACGACCCCGACCGTGGTTGTCTTCTTGCTTGCCAGACCTCTGGCTACCGCATTCGGACGATATCCCAACCGCTCGATGGCTTCATATACTTTTTTCCGCGTTTGCGGTTTGACATTAGGGTTATTATTAACTACCCGTGATACCGTTGCCATAGACACTCCAGCTTCACGTGCCACATCATAAATGGTTACCGTCACAGTACTTCTCTCCATTACCAGTAAATTTTCATACCATTTTCATTAAGATTTATATTACGACAAATTTTTGCATTAATCAATTAAAATAGGCTTTAGGACTCACTCAAAACATTCGTAAGTGTGGTTCTAGTAATATCTGAATGGGAAGTATGCCATACAGGAATTCCCTTTTTAATCAGGATCGCCTGTGGAGATTCATGCTTAACACCCAGCTTGTCTGCTGCTTCATTGGATACCGCGCGATCTTCCACAACATAGATGATGCCATATTTCACTTGTTCATTGGCATTGTTAAGCAAATAATCGTTCATCTCCTGATAAGCGTTCGAGCTGATCGGACAGCGCGTGCTATGCTTAAACAGAAGCAAGGGTTGATCCTTGGTAGCCTCCACTGCGGAGTTTAGCTGTTCAATACTTGTCATTTTAGTCATGTCAGCCATTAGATATACATCCCCCTTTACCAGGAATACCGCTATGTTGAGCGTTTTCACTCTTCGATATCTTAACAAAAAGTGCGCGAAAAAGCCAATTTTCATGAAAACAAGCATTTTACACGTCAAAATTAGACAGCATTTGAGAAGTACTCCTGCCACACAAATCCGGATAATTGACTTAATCTGCGCTCCGTGGTCTCCATCCACGCTGCATCACCAGACTTCGTTGCGTAACCCATAATGTCCAGCAGCAGATTGATACGCTCCTCCACTGCTTGCTGCATTCGATATTCCATCTCCCGATCAGTCGCATCCGGCCAGGCCAGCAGTAGCTCATGAAACAGGTCTGCCAGTTCATTACGTTCACCAAAAGATACGTCTTGCTTCACGGGCTGTTCACCCAATGTGTTAATGCATTCTGTTAAGTCCGGCTTGACCGGCGGAAGCACTTCATATGATACACAGTCTGTACACGCAAATACGGGTACGTTTCGAATCTCCACTTTTTTGGCGTATACCACTGTTCTTAATTCCAACTCCATTACATGTCCACATCTGCACGACTTGCGCACCACCATCACCTCATTCGTTCTATACTCTATATAAGTACCATTCGACCTATTTCGGCTCAAATCCTGCTATAAACGAAAGGTTGCACAAATTACCACTCCCTCCAGATGAAGGTTGTCGAATGCAGGCAGTTACTGACTTGTAATCGCTTCCTCCAAACTGAATATGCACTTCCATGAAGTCCCTTGGAGAATCTGTTACAATTAAAGACGCAACAGACCTAATCACCGCAAAAAGGAGAGATGGACATGAGATTAACTGGTAAAAAAGTCATCGCTCTGGTCGATGAAGAATTCGAGGATTTGGAATTGTGGTACCCTGTACATCGGGTTCGTGAAGAAGGTGCAGAAGTGCATCTTGCAGGAGAGAAAAAAGGAAAAACCTATATTGGCAAATATGGTGTGCCTGCTGAAGCCGAATACAGTTTCGATGAACTCGACAGTTCAGATTACGATGGCATTCTGGTGCCAGGCGGTTGGGCGCCAGACAAGCTGCGTCGTTATCCCAAAGTACTGGAGCTTGTGAAGGAAATGAATGCTGACCGGAAACCGATTGGACAGATCTGTCATGCCGGCTGGGTGCTGATCTCTGCCAAAATTCTGGACGGAGTTATAGTAACCTCTACACCAGGCATTCGGGATGACATGGAAAATGCAGGTGCCATCTGGAAAGATGAAGCCGTTGTTGTTGATGGACATATCATCTCAGCACGTCGTCCGCCTGACCTTCCCCCTTATGGCAAGGCATTCTGTGATGCACTCGCTGACAAGTAAAAATAACCCCATTGTGCTCTCATGCACAGTGGGGTTATTTTATATAACAAGGTTTCCAACAAATAATTATCACAAATGTAAATATATTAACTTGAAGGTATTTATATCCAGTTTCCCTAATTACGATGCGTTCGAACCACTTTGTTCATCCGGACTTCCCGTGGAGTCATTAAAGACTTGCAGTCGCTCCTCAATATCTCCGCTGGTCCGTAAGGCGAAGCACTTTCGCGCTTCTTCTTTGGCGGCCGATGCTGTTGTGTTCAGCACTCTGTGCTTCACACGTAACAAGGATTGTGGAGACATACTCAAGTGGCGAATGCCAAGCTCCAACCAAAGCGGAATGGCACGTTCGTCCCCTGCCATCTCTCCGCACACACTGACATCAATTCCAGCCGTATGAGCCGCATCTGCTGTCGCACGAAGCATCCTCAGAACAGCCGGATGATAGGGGTGATACATATGAGCGATCTGCTCATTCATTCGATCTACTGCAAGTACATATTGAACCAGATCGTTCGTACCAATACTGAAGAAATCAGCTTCCTCTGCGAGCAGATCAGCAATCATCACCGCTGCAGGAACTTCAATCATAATTCCCACCTGAATGTGAGGGTCGTATGATAATCCCCGCTCGTCCAGATCGGACATCGCCTCACGAAGAATCTCATTGGCCTGCTGAAGTTCTTCCACCGAAGAGATCATAGGGTACATGATTTTGACATTTCCGGCCGCGCTGGCACGCAGAATGGCTGTAAGCTGTGTTTTGAACAGATCCTTGCGGTCGAGACTAATCCGAATTGCACGGTAACCCAGAAACGGATTGTCTTCCTCCGGCAATTCAAAGTAATCGAGTTGCTTGTCACCACCGATATCCAGTGTACGAATAACAACCGATTGTCCTGCTGTTTTCTCTGCCACAAGACGGTACACCTCATACTGTTCTTGCTCACCAGGGAAAGTAGCACGGTCCATATACAAAAACTCTGTTCGGAACAAGCCCACACCTTTGGCTCCTTGTTTCAAAGCAAGGTCCAATTCCTTCACCGAACTGATATTGGAAGCCAAGTGCAAAACGGCCCCATCTTTGGTTACGGCATCCACGGTAGCAAGGACTTGAAGTTGTTCCTTTTTCTTCAGTTGTTTGCTGCGAAGCATGGTATACCGTTCAATTGTCTTGCGATCCGGGTCCGTAAATACCAAGCCATTGTCACCATCCACCACAAGCATATCCCCTGTCTCTACCGGCATGCCAAGACTCGCTTCCAGACCGGAAACGAGAGGAATGCCAAGGGCACGAGCCATAATCGCAGAATGTGATGTTTTCCCGCCAATCAAGGTCACAATGCCTAGTACATGGGTGGGATTCAGATGCGCCAGTTGAGATGGCGACAGTTCTTTGGCAACGAGTACATACGGCTGGGTATCCGAAGGAAGTGTAATCTCCGGTGCACCGAGCAAATGCTTGAGCAGACGGTTACCCACATCCTTGATGTCAATGGCCCGCTCCTTCATATACTCGTCTTCCAGCAAGTCAAACATCGTGACAAAATGGTCTATGGCTTCTTTGACCGCCACTTCTGCTGCCTTATATTGACGCTCAATAATACCGCGAATTTCGTTCATGAATACCGGATCTTCCAGGATTGCCAGATGTGCATCAAAGATACTGGACTCCTCTGGACCAACAACTTCCTTGAACTCATTTTTGATATATTCAATCTCATCCTTAGATGTCCGTATGCCCTCATACAGCCGTTCGAACTCTTGGGCGAGATCCACCGAATCCATCTTCTGATCCGGCAGATCCCATTCCCAACTGGGCAGGACAAATGCTTTGCCGATGGCTATGCCTGCAGCTCCGTTGATGCCTTGTATCTTCATTCTACCCCTCCAACGTTCCTGTCATAGAGCACCACGGACATAACGGATGCCTGACCTTTCTTAACTTGCTTAAATGGAGCAAAACTCCATGATTTTACACGATCTGGATTCGTAATTACCATTGGTGTTGTTAGTGACGCCGCTTGCTCGCGGAGTACTGCCAGATCAAACTTGATCAACAACTGCCCTGGCTCCACCGTATCGCCCTCCTGAACAAAAGCTTCAAAATGGCCTTTCAACTGAGAGGTATCGATGCCGATATGCAGTAACACTTCAAGCCCCTCACGGGTAGATATACCCAAGGCATGCATGGTCGGGTACAAGTGCATAATCGTTCCGTACACGGGTGAGACCAGCTCTCCCTTTTCCGGGACAAAGGCTACACCATCACCGACAAGCTTGGCTGCAAAGATCTGATCCGGCACCTCTTCAATCGGGAGCATTTTGCCCTGAACGGGGGCACAGAACAGAACCTGTTGCAGATCTCTTTCCAGCAGCTTCGCGATTTCTTCCCGAATCAATTCCGAGTAGGTCCCGAATACCACCTGTACGTTACCGCCACCCAGCTTGATCAGTCCAGCGGACCCCATACTCTTCATGGCACCCGTGTCGATCAGGCGGTCATCATGCACAGTCAGGCGAAGGCGTGTAATACATGCTTCAACCTGTACAATGTTACTCTTCCCACCCAATGCTTCGAGGATTAAAGGTGCCTGATAAGGAATGTTACCTACCCAATCTTCCAGCATGGAGCCCTCTTCACGTCCTGGTGTTGGAATCTTGAACGTACGAATCGCCCATCGGAACAGGAAGTAGTAAACCAGCCCATATAGTATGCCAATCGGAATGAGCTTCCAAGCATTCTCCGATAGATGGAAATTGAGTATGTAATCAATAATACCTGCGGAGTAAGAAAATCCATGCCGGATATCAAGCCAGTAACTAATCCACATGGCAACGCCGGACATCACTGCATGCACGATGAACAGATAAGGTGCTGCGAACAAAAAAGCAAACTCAATCTGTTCCGATACCCCGGTTAGAAAACAAACGAGTGCCGATGTCAGAAAAGTTTTCTTGATTTTTGGTTTCAGATCTTCCCTGGCTTCCTGAATAATAGCAAAGGCTATTGCCGGAATAGCAAACATCATGATGGGAAACAAACCCGCCATAAAGAATCCTGCTGTTGGATCACCTGCAAAAAATCGGGGCAAATCCCCTTGCACAATGTTACCATCAGGCGTTTCAAACGTCCCTAGCTGGAACCAAAACACATTGTTAAGCAGGTGATGAAGCCCAAAAGCAACCAGCACCCTGTATAACACTCCGTAGATGAACAGTCCAAAACCCCCGAGACTATATTCCCAGGTAGCAATGCCGTTCAATCCATGCTGTAGGATCGGAGCGAGCCATAACATAAAACAGGAGAACAATGCCGAACAGAGTCCGACAATGAGCAAAACAAACCTTGAACCTCCAAAAAATTGTAAAATTTCAGGCAGTTTAATGCTTTTAAACCGATTATGCATCCCACCGGCAAGCGCGCCGAGTATGATTCCGATTAAGGAAGCGGGCTGAACGGTGCCATCCCCGAAGTTCCGAGTCACCTGATCATATATCACGATACCAGCCAGAGCAGCAAGTCCCGCTTGTCCGGCCTGGTTGGAGAGTCCCAGTGCTACACCGACAGCGAACAGATACGGTAAGAAATAAAAAATACCGTGTCCGGCCACGGTAGACACTTCACCGACAATATCCAATCCCCAGGCGTCCCAAGGCAGACTGCCAACACTGAGCAAAATTGCGGCGGCGGGCAGGACCATTGTAGGCAGCATTACCGCTCGTCCGAGCTGCTGCAAGGATCCGAGCCAATTCATGGCGACCTCTCCTTTCTATCCTAGATGGTAAGCTTTACGCAACGTTTTGTCAAAGCAAAACAGTAACCAATTGGTAATTAATACGGCAAAAATAGAACAGAAAAAATCCCGTCAGCTTCAAGTTAACGGGATTCATCCTATGTTCATTCAATTGGGAAAGATCAGGAGATCATCCGATCACAGGTGAACGAGCCTCTCAGCCGCGTCCAGCGCCGCGCAGAACGATGGAATCCTCTACCTTGATACAACGATTCGTTACCGCTGTCATGCCGTTCTCTGCAGCAATCTGGACCGCTTCATCACTATGGATGCCAAGCTGCAGCCACAGCACATTTGCTTTGATGGCAACGGCGTCACGAGCGACATCCGCGCAAAACTCTTCGCGACGAAACACATTGACAATGTCTACCGGCTCTGGAATATCCGCGAGTGTGGCATATACCGTCTCGCCAAGGATTTCACCTTGCACCTGTGGATTAACCGGGATGATGCGATAACCTCTGCTCTGCATGGCTTCTGCCACCATATAGGAAGTGCGATCTGATTTGTCTGATAAGCCGACGACTGCGATGTTGCCTGCCTTGCGCAAAAGTTGTCCAATTTCTTCACGAGTAGGGTTGTTAAATTCCATGTTCAAGCACCATCCTTTTCTGATTAAAGTGCGTGTTCAAAAAACAGGTTTTCAGTTATTTACTCTTTTACCCATTGAACCGAGGCGCCAAGCGCCTGCAAATGATCGAAATATTGCGGATAAGACTTGGCTACATGGTGTGCATCCCGAATACGAAGCGGCTCCTTGGAACGCAGACCAACAACAGTGAGCGCCATAATTACGCGATGATCGTAATGAGCGTTAATCTCAACGCCGCCTTCAACGCCTTCTGGACGTCCATGTACGATAATCTCAGCTTGACGCTCTTCAACGTTCGCTCCTGCCTTCCGCAGTTCGTTCAAATAATCGGTGATTCGGTCACATTCCTTGTAACGCAGGTTCTCTACATTATAGAACCGTGACGTGCCTTCCGCAAACACAGCTGCGGCTACCATAGCCAAAACGGCGTCCGTCGCGGCATCCCCGTCGAATTCGATCGCTTTCAGTCTGCCATTACCTTGAACATGTACAACATCGTTCTCATGTGTCAATGGCACTTCCATCATGCGCAGCACGTCAACGATGGCACGTTCACCCTGTTTGCTCTGCTCCATCAGGCGCAGAATTTTCACATCGGACTGTGTAACCGCTGCTGCGGCAAGAACCGCTGCTGAGCCGGGATAATCCCCTTGAACTGTGTAGGTCGTTGGTTGGTAAGCCTGTCCACCTGGTACACGGAAGGACATATAATCATCACTTGCATGGATAACGATACCTGCCTGCTCCAGCACTTCCAGCGTCTGTCCGATAACGACCTTGGACTTCAGGTCATTCAGTACTTCAATGGTGCTGTCTTCTGCAAGCAACGGAGTTACAAACAACAACGCACTCAGATATTGGGAGCTGACGGAGCCGGATACACGAATGAGTCCACCCTTGGCATTGCCACCCTTGATTGTAATAGGCAGGCGTCCTTGTTCATGCTGTACATCTACACCCAATTGACCAAGCGCATCGATCAGGTCATCATGTGGACGTTTGCCCAGCGAATCCGGGTACGTATTCACAAAAGTAACTTCAGGGCAGAGCGCTGTAACGCCCATCAGGAAACGAAGTACAGCACCCGCATTCCCAACATTCAATTCACGCACATCACGGGGATGACTGCCAAAACCCTGGATCACAATCTTGCTGTCGTCTTCTTCAAGTACTGCCCCCAGATCACGAATACATCTGCGCATGGCGTCACTGTCTTCACTGTGTGCCGGGAAATGAATGGTACTTGTGCCTTCCGCCAGCGCAGCAGCCAGCAAATAGCGAGTCGTGTAGTTTTTAGAGGACAGAGCCCCGATTTCCCCGTTCAGAGTGGGGGTTGGTTTAACAATAACGTCCATGGATGAAATTCTCCTTCATTGATTATATTGTGGCCAAATTGACATTCCGTGCATCGCTTGGGTATCATTATAAGCGTTAAGTCCATACAGAAAAGAGGACCTGAATATGACACAAATAGCTGAAATTGAAACGTCTGAGCTGCGCCGCCGTTTACAGGCGGGAGAGAAGCTGCAGATGATAGACGTCCGCGAGGACGATGAAGTCGCGCAAGGCATGATCGAAGGAGCCAAGCATATTCCGCTTGGACAGATTCCGGACCGACTGTCTGAGATTGAGAAGTCAGGCGAGATCGTGATCATCTGCCGTAGTGGTTACCGCAGTGAGCGTGCATGTGAATATCTGCAGCAACTGGGATATGAAGGCTGTACAAACATGGTCGGCGGTATGCTCCAGTGGCAACAGGAAGACTAGAGAAGCCCGGAGAGAAGCCAAGTCATTTGTAACCTTGTGACCTCAGCTCTGCTCCACTCCCAGAAACGGGCCTATACGGCCCGTTTTGTTATATCTGCCACCACCTATCAACCATCAAACTTCGATGATAACAAGCTTAGACGCGGTAATGCGCTAAAATTAAACGAGTCACTTCAGCAGCGGATAACTCGGTTGTATCCACCGTATAATGTGCGAACCGATATGCGTCTTTCCGTTCTTCCATAATTGCCTGAATGCGTTCCTCTGCATTGCCTGCGAGGAGTGGGCGATTGTCACAGCCACTAACACGCTCTACAATCACTGCCGGATCAGCAGTCAAGGCAACAACCCAACCATTCTTCAACATCACGTCACAATTATCCGAACGCAGCACCACGCCACCTCCGGTCGCTATGACCTGTGACTTCTTCTCCAGCACCGAGCATAACATGCGGCTCTCGGCATCACGGAAATACGTCTCTCCCTTGCCAGTGAACAATTCCGGAATCGTACAGCCTTCCTCTTTTTCCACCGCGGCGTCTACATCAATCAATCGATAACCAAGCTCGCGTGCAAGCATGTCAGCGACGGTTGATTTGCCGGTTCCCATCATACCAATGAGAATAATATTGTTAGACTTGCTCAAGGTGTACACTCCTTTAATTCAAGCAATTCGTGAGCACTTTTGTCCTATCATAACACAGCCCTGCGGACTGGGAAAGACCATCTCCTCACTGACTTCCTTTCGACCATCCGCAAGTACTTCCAAGACAGATTAAGTAACTCCCGGCACTAAGCCTACGTCAGATCACCCTCAAGCAGTTTTGAGCCTCCAAACATCTCAATCAGTAATCATCCAACAACCTAACGAACTCCAATGAGCTTATTTACCTAAAATAGGAGCAGTTAAACTTCTAACAAATCTCAGTAAACTTATTTCAAAAAATCACCGTCAAAACCTCGACATCTCGCTGCGAATTATTGAAATAGAGCCATCTGAGTTCGTTAAAAAATAGAACCGGCTCATTTTGCCAAAATAGAGTGTCTCCTGTTCATTAGGTCTAGAACCAGCTACATATCTTCTCCATCAACACTATTACTGTATAACACAGTAAAAAAAGAGGCCTAGCGTTAACCGGCAATCACCGGAACGCCAAACCTCTTTTGAGCCCCTTAGCAGGCCAAACCTGCCACTTAAAGTGGCACTAGCCAAATCATAATAGACTTGTATATGTGGTACTACTCCATCCAGTTGTGGTGGAAGCTACCTTCTTTGTCCACACGTTTGAACGTGTGAGCACCGAAGTAGTCACGTTGGGCTTGCAGCAAGTTTGCTGGCAAGCGCTCTGTACGGTAGCTGTCGTAGTAAGAAAGAGCGCTGGAGAATCCAGGTACTGGAACACCTTGTTTTACAGCAGCCGCTACAACTTCACGCCATGCGCCTTGATAAGACTCAACGATGTTTTGGAAGTAAGGATCCAAGAGCAAGTTTTTCAGCGCTGCGTCTTTATCATAAGCTTCTTTGATGTTTTGCAGGAACTGCGAACGGATGATGCAGCCACCACGGAAGATCATGGCAATGTTGCCGTATTTCAGATCCCAGCCATACTCATCGGAAGCTGCACGCATTTGTGCAAATCCTTGTGCGTAGGATACGATTTTACTTGCGAAGAGGGCTTTACGCACGCTCTCGATGAACGCTTTTTTGTCACCGGAGAACTCTTCAGTTGCTGGTCCATTCAGGATTTTGCTAGCTGCTACACGCTCGTCCTTCATGGCAGACAGGAAACGGGAGAATACGGATTCTGTAATCATGGACAATGGAACGCCGAGATCCAGCGCACTTTGGCTTGTCCATTTACCTGTTCCTTTTTGTCCAGCAGCATCCAGAATGACGTCAACCATTGGTTTGCCGGTTTCTGGATCGTATTTGGAGAAGATATCTGCTGTGATTTCAATCAGGTAGCTATCCAGCTCTCCTTGATTCCATTCCGTAAAGATCGTATGCAGCTCTTCAACGGAAACGTTCAATACGGATTTGAGCAAGTGGTATGCTTCACCAATCAACTGCATATCTCCGTACTCGATACCGTTATGAACCATTTTCACATAGTGTCCGGCACCATCAGGTCCAATATATGTACAACATGGATCGTCACCGACTTTGGCCGAGATCGCCGTCAGGATCGGTTCAACCAGTTTATAAGCACTTTCCTGTCCACCTGGCATGATGGAAGGGCCTTTCAGTGCGCCTTCTTCACCACCGGATACACCTGTACCGATGAAGCGAATGCCTTTGTCTTCCAACTCTTTGCTGCGACGTTGCGTGTCAGGGAAGTATGCGTTCCCTCCGTCAATGATGATATCGCCCTCATCCAGATGAGGAAGCAGTTGTTCAATGGTAGCGTCGGTCGCTTTGCCGGCTTGTACCATGATCAAAATTTTGCGCGGGGATTCCAGGGATGCTACGAACTCTTCAATGGAGAATGAGCCTGTCAGGTTTTTACCTTCAGCTTCTTTCAGAAGATCATTGGTTTTCTCCGGGGAACGGTTAAATACCGATACTGAGAAACCTTTGCTTTCAATGTTAAGGGCCAAATTTTTGCCCATGACAGCCAGGCCAATTACGCCAATTTGTTGTTTTGTCATCTGGTCCTCCATCCTTTGCTCCAATTAATTTTATTGAAATAAATTCTCAACAATACTCCCATTTTAACGGTTTTATGTATAGAAGTGAACCCCGTGGCACAGCTACGCAACGAGAAAACACCCCAATCTGCTGAGGTGTTCATCGTATTTTCATAAATACGGCCGTATCTTGTCATCCTTCCAACATTAACAGATGTCCAGACAACTGTTTTAAGACTTGACGGCAAGCATTTGCTTTTTCGATATTATCCATCTGCATGGCCGTGTAGAGGCGCTCCAGTTCATCGTCTACTTCCATGCGCAACAACATGAGCCTTTCCTCGCCTTCACGCGAGAGGAACATTTCTTCCATCTCTTCCGCCGTCGGCGCAGGTTCCTTTTGAAAAATGACACGCTGTTTGAACCCAGACACTTCCACGAGCCGAATGACTTCACCGAATAAAATGTTCTCCACAGTCATCTGCTGATCCTTGAAACGCTTCACAACTGCATGCCCGCGTGTATCTCCAATCAGCTTCTCCAGCCACTCTGCAAGTTTTGCATCCTTAATGATATAATCCCCAGTCATCTTGTAGTTCCCCGTGCGTGTCTGTTGAAAGCGGAGCTTTACCAGCTTGCGGCCGGTCCGGACTGACAGGATAAAAAAGGATTCGTCCTCGCTCCAATATAGTGAATATCCCTCACGAATAAGGTCTCTGATCAAATTTTGGATATGCCGACGGTTGAACCGCAGCTCCAGATTGCAATATTCAACTTCATAACTCTTATTCACGGCACTCCCTCCATCTGTACCGGATCAACTCCGGCCCTCGTCTTCAATCGCTTCTACTCAATCGGCTTACCCTATTTTATACTTCATTTTATGTAAGGGTACTTGGTTATTTGACTATTTTTCACCGAAAGGACCGCCGGATTGCAGCTTTCCGCAGACGCACAGGGGCAAGCCCCCGATTATCGTGATATATTGGACGCTAAAAAGGGAGCTCCACAACCAATACGGTTGGTGGAACTCCCTTTTCTTTTGCTTATTTGGCCGGAGCGGTGCGAAACGGATTGCGGGATAACACAAAGTGCACAACGGCAAGTCCTGCCATGACGATGGCACTGCCGATGAATGGAGCCGGATGGCTCACGTGGTCCCACAGCAGTCCGGAAACAATGGGGCCTACAACCATGCCTGATCCCTGCAATGTAAGGAAGAATCCCCAGATCGCACCCCGCTCCCCTTTGGGAATCAGCGTGGCTACAAAAGCATTCCAGGCGGGCAAAATCATGGCATAACTGATGCCCACCAGCATGACAACACCAAACACCACCGGAATGGATGTTATGGAGGAGAATGCAAACAGACTTGCCGCCGCCATCAAAAAACCAACATTCAGGAACGGTTTCGTCCCAAACCTGTCTACCATTTTACCAACAGGCAGCAAGGCAATAACGGTTATTCCACCACCTGCAATCAGCAACAAACTGTATAGATTCGGTGAGATGTGCAGGTCTGTGCGTGTATATAGCGTGATGACTGGACTGAGCAGCCCGATGACAAACGACTGCATAAACAGGGCAGGATACACCAGTGGATTAACATTAAGTGTGCTGCGTACCCGTTGCAGTGTGTCCTTCACACTCTTTTGCAGCCGGATGAACGGCGTGAGCAGATTCGGTTTGGCTGGATATTTCACATCACTATTCTTCGCTGCTTGCTCGGCATGCTCTCCTTCAACAATGACACGTCCAGGAAGAATCATGGCCACCAGAATAACGAGAATGGCACAACCCATCAGCACGAGGAATATAGTTTGATAATCATGATGCGTGCGCTCCAGCAGCCAGTTCATACCTATAGGTCCAAGCCCCGTTCCGCCGAGAGCAGCCACCTCCAGCGCCCCCATTGCTGTACCATTCTTGTTCTGTGGGCCTGACATCGCCGTTACCCCTGTCATGGCGCAAGGCCAGAGCGGTGATGTACCAATGCCAAGAATCAGACAGGCCATGGCCAGTCCAACGGCACTTTTGAGAAAAAGGATCATAATAACAGCGATTAAGGTACAGATTAATGCTGTAACCATCGTTGCGCGGAACCCGATCCGTTCTGCTGCCCAGCCGGAAGGCGCCCGGAACAGATTATCTCCCAAATATTGAAGAGCAAATGCCACACCAATGACGCCTGCAGACAGACCCAGTATATTGTCCATATACACGGGCAGAACAGCTACCAACAGGGCCCCTTTGATAATTTCAACTAGAAAAAGTGTCAGCCACATCGCGATAAAAAATGGTGATCGCAAAATTTTGGCTGGTTTTGTGTCGGTTTGCATTCTTTTTCCCCTTTCGGTGTTCATTTGCCTATTCCCTATCCTTAGTGTAACCGTGGGGAATGTGCGCAAATCTCGGCAATTTAAAAAATTGTCGATTTATACTGTTGCATTCGGTTCTTAATTTGCTATACTCATCTTTGTTTACCAATTTTATTAGGAAGGGTTGTGACAGCACTGATGAATCACCACCGTACGCCGCTGTTTACCGCTTTAAAAAATCATGCGGCACTCAATCCGGTACAGTTTCATATTCCGGGCCATAAAAAAGGATTGGGAGCGGATACCGAATTCCGTGAATTTATTGGCGATAATGCCTTCTCCATAGATTTGATTAACATCGCACCGTTGGATGACCTGCATCAGCCAACCGGTGTCATTCAGGAAGCACAGATTTTGGCAGCAGATGCCTTCGGAGCCGATTATACCTATTTTAGTGTACAAGGCACAAGCAGTGCCATTATGACCATGATTCTGTCTGTATGCTCACCGGGTGACAAAATTATTGTGCCCCGTAATGTGCATAAATCGGTTCTGTCCGCGATTATTTTCTCAGGCGCCAAACCCGTATTTGTTTCTCCTTCACAAGATCCCAATCTGGGCATTGACCACGGAGTGACCACACAGTCTATCCGTCGCGCACTGGAGCGTCATCCGGATGCCAAGGCATTGCTTGTAATTAACCCGACTTATTACGGCGTGGTTACTGATCTGAAAGAGATTGTTGAGCTGGCACACAGTTATCAAGTCCCTGTGCTTGTTGATGAAGCCCATGGCGTACTCATTCATTTCCATGAGGATCTGCCACTGTCTGCGATGGCAGCAGGTGCCGATATGGCTGCAACCAGTGTTCACAAGCTTGGTGGCTCCATGACACAGAGTTCCGTACTCAACCTGAATACCAAGAATGGGTTCGTAAATCCACAGCGTGTACAGACGATCCTGAGTCTGCTCACCTCAACATCAACTTCATACATTTTGCTTGCTTCACTCGATACATCAAGACGTAACCTGGCACTCCACGGTCGTGAGATTGCACAGAAGGCGATTGAACTAGCCGAGTTTGCCAGACGTTCGATTAACGATATGGATGGCCTGTATTGCTTCGGTAGAGAGCTGCTGGGTACAGAAGCGACCTTCAACTATGATCCAACCAAGGTAACGATCCATGTTCGCCATCTGGGTATTACAGGGTATGAGACAGAGAACTGGCTGCGTGAACATTACAACATTGAGGTCGAACTTAGTGATATGTACAATATTCTGTGTCTCATTACGCCAGGAGATACGGATAATAGTGTGGATATCTTGCTGAACGCTTTGCAGGATCTCTCCCGTACCTATTATCAAGTGAACCCGGCCCATGAACTGGTCGTAAAAGTTCCGGATATTCCACAGTTGATGCTGACTCCACGTGATGCATTCTACGGTGATACCGAAGTGATTCCGTTTAAGGAATCCGCAGGACGTATTATCTCGGAATTCATCTATGTCTATCCGCCAGGAATTCCGATCCTGTTACCGGGTGAGGTTATCACCCAGGAAAACATCGACTACATCATCGATCATGTCGAAGTTGGATTACCCGTCAAAGGACCCGAAGATCGCAGCGTAACCAACGTTAAAGTGATCGTGGAAGCCGATGCCATTTTCTAGAACAACCTCCTTGCGCTGTGCAGGGGATAAACTTAAAGGACCAAGCCCTAGCTTGGTCCGTTTTTATTTTATGGGACAAGCGAGTTTGCATTTTCCCGTCTATTTCGTCGTTCAAACCGGTGGTGTAAATGCTCGTATACCTCTTGAAAAACAAACAAAAGGCCCCCTGAGATCAAGGAGCCTTCATGTTATGTTCCAAAAGAATGACTATTCTTGTGATGCAACGAGTTCGTTGTAAGCCGCTTCAACGCGGTTCCACTCTTCTTCGTCTTCAATATTGTAGAGCACCATTTCCTCGTCTTCTTCTTCCATACGCAGGATGATGCCGTCAGCTTCAGGATTGTTACGTTCCAGCAGGAGCGCATAAACATGCTTCTCCACGTCAAACGTCTCCACCAAAACCATCTCCACGTCTTGGCCGTTCTCGTCTGTTAATGTGAGAAGGACTTCTTCATGCTCGTGGTCGTGGTCGTGGTCTTGCCCGCATCCGCAGCCATCGCCGTGTTCATGTGTGTGATCGCTCATTGAAATACCTCGCTTTATAAATAGAAATTGTGTAACCCTGCATATCGTAACATGTTCAATGACACAGGTCAATTTAACTCACAGGGTTATTTTCGCTTCAATCGTTCAGCGCTGTAATGATTTTCTCCGCTACCAGGACGTAGCTGCTGTTTGCATTTTCTTTAATATGAAAGCCGACCTGATATTTGCCGGCACGACTGAAATCATACGTAAAATCATATGTGCGGAACCAGAAGTTATCCTTCTGGGTTGTAAGCTCCTGTGACTGGATATCCTTCACCTGACCGCTTGGATTGGTAATCGTTACTTTCACCGCAGCTACATCTGCTGTCAGACTGTCCACTTGTGAAAATACATTGAATTTCAGCTTACCTACGTTAACGTTGCCAAATACAGTGTCTCCCTTGAAGAGAAAAATATGTACATTCGGTTTGATCACCGTTACTCTCTTGTTACTGCTGTCCCATTTGACGACGCCTCCGGCTTCCCTGACAGGTACATAGGTCGTTCCATCAATGAGATAACCTCCATCAGCTGCTTCCTTGCCGTTAATGAGAACACGAATCTTCTCGTTCACCGAATCTGCAAACAATAAAGACCCGCCGAGCAAGGAGAATACCGTGACACAAAGCAATATTCGTTTCCATTTCATCCCGTCAATATTCCCTCCCCTGCTGCTAGCTGTTGTACATTTATACTGCAGATTCATCCACAAAGTTGCGCTGTTTTTCATCATTTTTCATTTTTTATCCAGAATTTTTTCCACCCCTTGGAATGCACAAAAAGAGGCGATCCTCATTAAAGGATGCCCCTGATCTATAATTGTTATATATACGGGATTATACGAAGAGTTTATGAAGAAGTATGGCGGGTCAATATACAGGGAACGCCCTTGCCTAAAGCCCCTTCAATTCTCATACGTGCAGCGTAATCCATACCTCGTGTACATGGTGTCTTACATCTCTCGCATACATCCGATGTGACCAACTTCATGGATACACGTATTTTATCACTCTTTAATGCGGGAGCTTTCTTACCTTTTGCCTTTGCCATCCCGGATTCCCCATTTCCCCAAGTGCTTACTGATGTAATGCATCATATGGGGATTCGCCCGGTTGTGTGTCTATTTAGAAAACGTATTTAAATAATAAAAATATGACAAGGAGGATACCTCCGAGAATGAGCCAGTTGCTGATTTCATACCAAATACCCTTGCCTCCGGACAGGTATTTCTGTTCATTCTCCTGATGACGCTGACGGTGGGTATCGGTCTCAGAGCCATGGGGTGGTTTGCTAAAATCCATCATAAGTACATTCCCCTTTCAGCAGTTTTGTGTAAACTTACTACCATTATAACCCACAATTGAGTGCGAAATTGATTTTTATGCATAAAAAACCAAAAAACCTCCGATTTCTCGGAGGCTTCTTATCAACAAATAGTATCAGTGATTACGCGAGTTCCACGTTAACATTCACGTTCCCTTTGATTCCTTTGGAATATGGGCAGTAGTCATGGGCAAGTTTCACAAACTTCTGTGCTGTTTCTTCATCTAGACCAAGGATTTTAACTTCCAAATCGACTTGAAGCTTCACGCCGTTATCCTCAGAGTCCGTCACCAACATTACGGTTGCAGCTACCGTACTTCTTTCAATCTCAACTTTGTGTTTCTTCAATTGAAACTCCAGTGCGGAGTTAAAACAAGCACTATATCCTGCTGCAAACAACTGCTCCGGATTGGTAGCTGTCGTCACTTGTCCTCCGAGTTCAGGCGGTGCAGCAACATCCAACATAAACACGTTATCTGGGGATTGTACGATGCCTTGACGTCCACCTGTATTGATTACTGTAGTTTCATATAATGTTTTCATTTGTGAAAACTCCTTTAGTTAATTAGATTTATTTTGACTAAAATTTGATCTCATTTGTATCACCAACAATTACATTGTACACAATTAAATTGTGTATTTAAATAGTTAATATAAAAAATAATATAGTTTAAAACACGTTTGGAGAATAATTCTTTTCTAACCCCGGACAAGCCCAAGCCTAAAGTCAGTGCACTTTCTGAGTTGTTCGCTGTATCCACCAAACTTGGCCTGACTTCATTCTCTAAATAAAAATGGTACCCAAACACTGCACTTCATTTTCAAAGCGTCCGTGTTTAGGTACCAAATTACTGCACGTATATCTTTTTACCGATCCATACAGATAATCTATTTATTCTCATAGTCATTCCAATTCAAATCATGCACCTTGTTCATCTTCAGATGTCTTCCCAGTTTGATTAATTACTCCAGATATCCACTTTCATCTGTGCACATTTGAAATACTTGGCCTCGGCCTTACTTGTAGTCAGCTTCAAAAGACATTGCAGTTCTCCATGTTGGAACAACCCACCGCTAAGGTCAGCAGCAACACCGCCATATTGATCATCCGCACCAAGCCATACCGACGGTCTCTCGAACCCAGCTGAGAACTGTAATCCGGTACAGAGCAACACAGTGAGATTCTTACGGTTCTGTGCTTCATCTCCTGCTACGCCATGTGTGGTGAAGAACACCATGTTTTGATTAAAATCCGTGTACGTTCCATCTGCTTTATAGGCACGGACCATACCATATTTCTGATTTACGTTTTGAAAAAAAGTGATTCCGGCCTTGCTATCCTTCGATTTAATGCCAACCTGAACTGAGATTCCAATGTTCCCGTTTAATTGTAGCGCTTCCAAAGTGATTGCAATTGCTGTTACTTTCGAGCTGTCAATCAGATGTTTCATTTTTAACTCTGCCGTGGCTCCTGCCGTTGTCGGAGTTGTAACGGTAATGGTCCCTCTGTCGGGCAAAGGCTCAAACGTAGGGGTGCCCACCACCTCCACCCAATCCGGTAACGTTCCGTAAAGAAAATCGGCCACAAGCTGTTTGTGAACCTTTCCAAAGGGCACAATCTGACCCGCTGCATCACGTATAACCATCTCTACACCCCCACCGAATAGGCTACACCGATATTATGATCGGTATTGTAATACACGTACACTACACCGTCCATAACGGACACCATCAAGGACTGCATGTTGGTCGTTTCCCAATCCAATGCCGGAAAATATATATCTGTAGGTTTGTCCAGCAGTTGACGAAAGTCTGCACTGATCTTGGCAATGGCAGGCCGAGCTACCGTCGTAACCCCACCGGAAGCATAAGCTGATAACATACCCAGCCACCACATGCTCCCTTTGTACATAAATACACCAGCATTGGGTCTCGAAATGTTTTCTCCTGCACTTAAAGTGGCATCATTCCCACCCATTAATGGTCTTGGATCAGCTAACCAGCTACGTCCGTCATGTGAATGCCAGATACATTTACGGCCAAAGTCACCACCGCCCATCACCGAGAAACCGATCCATTTGCCGCCATTTCTGAAACACGAGAAGTAACCGGTATGACCATCACCTGGGAACCCGGGAGGTTTGTCCAAAATCAAACCCACTCTTGTCCAGTTGATCATGTCTACAGAGGACGCAAGTGCCGTCGATTGATTGATCCCCAGTCCGTTTTGTTGATAATACATAAAGAACAATTGTTCTTCATCGTTCCAGATCACAAATGGAGTTTCCGTCGAATTCCCAACCACAGTATCGAGATACACCTGTCCGTGTTTGGTCCATGGTCCTGTCGGGCTGTTCGAGTAGGCTAGTCCAATTCCTCCGATGTGATTATGGTTGGTAGAATACGTAGCATAATAATCTGCTTTTGCATCAGGGATAAGCCCCTTCACCTTGATCGCCCGAAACCAATAGATCGATTGAAGACCCGCCATTGCAGCGGTATACATAGGATTGTCCATTTTTTTATCAAATTGAGGCGTGTACATCCGTCTGGTTTCTGCATCACAATAATCATAAGGCGCAACGGCCCTGTTTGCCTTCATCGCTGCGTCGAGTGCTGTCTGAGCAATATTTTCAGTCATAGACATGAGAACTCAACTCCTTCGTGAGCAGGGTATTACCATTTACCGGTCGCGAATATAAAACATCCGAAGTGTCCTTTAATAGGATTGAATAATCAACAACATTACCCTCATTCGCAGTCGGCTCCCGAGTAATACAAATGATAGGACAAATTCTAGCATTATATGAATACGCTTTCATTTTGTTCATTCCTTTATTTCCTTTACAGTTGTAATCAGCAACTGTCCCTTTCATTGGTACGCTCGGATAATGTTGATCCTTCATATTAATCCCTCCTATTGTTTTCTCCCGATAAGTATATTCATGAAGTTGCCTTTGTGTTAAAGCATTATGCCCATCTTGCAGCCTATTATTCTAAGACTGGTTTTCATATAAAACATAAACAGGCTAACCAATACAAATTGGCTAACCTGTTTGAACGAAGAAACTGCAAAACCAATTACTTATTACTCTGCAAAAAGTGAAGATATGGGATTCGTAACTTTTTTATTGGATTGCTCCTTGCCTTGGTTATCCAATACATAGTACTGATAAAAGTCGTTAGTGAATCCGGTAGACTCCTGTATTTTCAGCTTAAAAGCTTCAAATGCCACATCACTCAGATGATCCTCATTCCAGAAATAATGAAGCATCAATCGATTCTGGTTATAGGGATGTTTGATAACATATGCACCCGCGGCGAGAGGTTGATTCATGGTATTTTTCCAAGGAAAACCCGTCTGTTTCGTTCGATCAATAATGTTGAATTTTAAAGCCTGCACCAATCCGTTTGACTTGGCATTGCCAATGACAATAAGGTTGCTGTTGCCGATCTCTTTTTTCATCTTTTGCTTCAGTTCCTTGCGATCCCTTATAATGTCGTATCTCATACCAGTCATATCAAGGAATCTGGTCAACTGATTAACCATATCTTCCTGCTGTTTAGTTGCAAGCTTACTCACCTGATCGCTGAGCACAATGGTTAATTCCTCGCCTTGAAGGGCTTTGTACATCAATCGATTCATCACTTCATAAGGCAGATTAGGAACCATACCCATGACAGCCTGATATTGCACTTGTAAGACATCATGCACATAGGCGGCGGTCTCTTCCTGTGATAATTGGTATTCCGGCTTTAAGACAAAATCAGGCTGATATAGGGCCATCTGCATTTCTGAACGTACTTCTTTACCAAGCACATCTTCAATGGTTTGAAGCAGCCCCTCTACCGTTGCATTTTGGTACACGTAGCGTTTGAAATATGTCCTCATCAACTCGTCAAATTTCTCTTCACCGACGGAACGGTAAAGCTGATAGATCGCTTGTCTTCCCTTCTGATAATACACCAAACCGGCCAAATCCCCAGCTTCATCGTTTGTTGACGCAATCGCCATATCTACGGGCGCAGTATCAAACTGTATGGATCTGAACCCATTTAGCTTGTCTCCCTGTTTCTCGGCAAAATACACCATGGAGAAATCGGCAAAGCCTTCATCCAGGAAGGATTCTGTCTCCGAGTTATTACCGATCAATGCATGGAACCACTGATGTGCTATTTCATGAATAAATGTTGTGTCTTCTTCTGGAATAGCACCATTTTGAATCTGTCCCATCTGGATGAGCCTCGCGTACTCCACGGCAACGCCTTGTACATACGTCTCGACAATTCGGAACTCTGGATAGGGATACTTGCCATATTTCTCACTATAAAAATCGATGACCTTGAATGCCTGATTAATGTACCGGTCAACTATCTTTTTCTTGGATGGATCATCGTTATAATAGTAGTATTCCACCGTCAGACCGTTACGGGTAACACTCTCCAATTGAAGGTTTGGACTAGCAAAGAATACAAACTCCCTTGTATTCTCGGCCACAGCAGACACAATCTTACGACCATGTTCTGTACTGTTTTGAGTAGTGATCGTACCCGGCATAGCTACCTGATACTCATCAGGAACATTGAATTGAACTTCAAAGTCCGATGAGGTGTAATAATCGCTCTCAAATGTTCGACTATACGGCGCCTTGTTCCATTGATGCTTAACCTCGTCATATACAGACATCACCGGGAACCAGTGTGCACCATTGATCATGTCCTTGTAGTAGGAAACTCGCTGTGAGCCATAGGGTATATTCAACTGAAACTCCAGTTGGAATGATACTGATTCGCCTGGTTGTACGGGCTTTTTCAACTGCACGGTCAACGCTTGGTTTTCCTTATGGAAATCCAGCGATTGCCTATCTGCGGTTACAGCCTGAATATCGATGCCACCCAGAAAGTCCTCCGCTGTCTTCTCCGGGTGATCTTCACTAATCTTCTCATTATGCTGTTGGTACATGCTCGCCTGTGTAGACTTGGAGAGGTTTGCGTCAGCATATGTATGAAGGACCAGCTGCTGGAGTGCATCCTTGCTTGTGTTGCGATACGTTACCTTCTCGCTCCCCTGGATCGTCATGTCCTTCTCATTTAATCGAGCCTGAATCTGGTATTGAATCGGCGTCTGCTCTAAAGAGTCTTTAGGTGTGTTATATATCTTCGTAGATACAGGTGCTGGGCCTGCTTCCGCTGCAACAACCCCCATGTTGGCAAGTGGGCTTGCTGCCAGAATTAAAGCCAGTGTACCCGCGATCCCTACTCTGGCTAACTTTGATGTAAATGGACTTGAATAGTTCATAAGTTCTCTCCTTCTTCTGTTCTATGTTGACCTCAGAACCAAGTATAGAAGACGAACCTTACGCTGAATTTATGTTTTATTTAAGTTTTGTTTAAAAAGAGGAAGAGAAACTGAAACTATCGCAAATCGCATTCATGTTTGTATGTAAAAAAAAAGAAAAGAAGCCTTACAATGTAAGGCTTCTTATGTATGATCTGTAGTGGGCTCGAACCACTGACCCCTACCCTGTCAAGATAGTGCTCTCCCAGCTGAGCTAACAGATCATGATATATAATTGTTTCCCAATCAAGTAACAGTATCATATCAAGTAACCGTGTTCATTGTCAATGATTTATTTGGTTATAATTCACCCGAAATGGTGCACAATAAAGGAAAGATTACCATTTCTACAACGAGGTGAATTCCCTATCAGAAACATAACAAAACGGTCAAAATCCAATAAATATACATTTACCAAATGCTTCTTTCTCTTTGCTGGGCTTATGATTCTCATTACTACCGTTACGGGTTGCGGCTTGGAGAAGGATGAACATACGGTACAATTCCAACAATTACAACAGCCCAATGAAAATAGTGAGTCTCTGCCCGTCTGGCTGGACGTATACTCCAAATCTGTAATTCAAGATGTGTATTCTCCGCGAGGAAGCAGTGAAGTCTTGCCGTGAAGGTTAACAGGTGAATTACTCATCTTCATCCCACTTGCGTGAGTATGCTTTCTTCGTAACGTAATACAACAGAGTAATCATTCCCGCCGACATTAACAATGTAATTACCATGATGCCTGTCATGCCCATCACTACCCCCTCCTCTCCCAATATGTTCCAGACTTCACTATACAGGAAAAACATTTTTTTGTATAATTCAGTCTGATATGTCGCGCAAGAGCAGAAAGAAGGAATGGAATTGGCAGCTGAGATTAGTTATGTATCGACAGAAGAACAACTGGAGCAAGCCCTGGGAATTCGCCATCACGTTTTTGTGATCGAGCAACAGGTGCCTGCCGAGATTGAGATTGATCAATATGATGTCATCAGCCCGGATGTGCATCATGTATTGTTAAGTACGGATGGCCAAGCTGTAGCCACAGGACGTCTGATCTATTACAGCAAGGATACGGCCAAAATGCAGCGGATCGCAGTGCTTGAATCTCATCGTTCATTTGGTTATGGACGTGTGCTTCTGCTCGCGATGGAGGAGCTGGCACGTGAACTCGGCTTATCCTATTCTGTACTGGATGCACAGTGTCAGGCACAGAAATTCTATGAAAAACTGGGTTATGAAGTGATTTCAGAAGAACCTTTTTATGATGCAGATATTCTGCATGTTCATATGAGAAAGAGCTTGTAAAACCTCGACGTTGGCAGCTCTTATCAGCATATGATGCATACTTCCGAGGAAATCGGATAGGCTAATCAGGTAGACAGATTCCTATCTCGTCATATAAGGAGAGTGTGACATCATGGATCAAACGACACGCGAGAGTTTCACAGCCGTACAGAAAAATGGTGACGGTGACCTGACAGCTTTTCAAACTTCAGCAGGACGTGTACTGGATTATCAGCAGGCACTTGCAGAAGTAAAAGCTGGCGCTATTGCCGGTGTGAATGTATTTAAAGGCAAGGATGGCGAAATGTACATTCGCGGAGATGCTGACGGTGACCCAACCAACAACCTGGACCAACTTCCCCATTTCTAAAATAGATGCACATGTCGTACATGTGTGACACAGTAAGCGCCGATCCGGTTATCCGGGTTGGCGTTTTCTTATTATGATTAGTAGTCCGTAAAATATTTTACGGAATCACCGGAAGGTTGGCTTTTGCGAATCGGCTGTTGTACCTGTTCCCATGCCTGTAAAATCTGTATCCCCTCGAGATTAGACCGGTTCTCCCAGGCGATGTGCCCGGTGCGTTCAAGCTCCAGCAAAGACTCATGAATGTAAGCTCTGCTTCGTCCCGTCTTGTTCTCCAGTTCATCCATACGCGGCAGCCTGCGCCGTTGTCCTGCATAGTTCACCATAATACGCAAAATCTTGCGTTCAAAGTCGTTCAGCATACTTTACCTCCCCATTCAGATCGGTAACAGGACGCCATGCCAGAATACCTTGCTCCAGAAATGTTCGGGGTGAGCCTTCTTTTCCCGCTGATGCTCTAATCATCCCGCCACGTACACTGTTAATTCGAATCTGTCGCTGCGTAATCTGCCCTGCACGATCCATGTAGACAAGCTCCACCATCTGGCCAATATATTTCCCTAGCATAATCATCCCTCCGATAAGAACGTTTGTTTGTATTTCATATTATATGCGAACATAAGTTCTTTATTCAATAGTAAAAAAAGGATTTTGTAAAATAAAAAAAACCAGACTTTCACCTTAATGATTAAGGCAGTCTGGTTCATAACGGATCAGTGCCGATCCGATTCGGAAAATTGTACTTTCTTTAATTGCTGTGTAAACGGATTAAAATCAACATTCACATAGACTGCGAATTGTTTGCCGTCTTTCGCACGAACCCATAGCTTGAACTGTTCCCGTGATTGATCTGCTGTTAGAGAGGTGCGACCGATATGCTTATAGTCCAAAATATCCACATTATACTTGGTCTGTGTTTCTTTGACCGCAATAATTCCCCACTTCGCATAATCAGGGATGGCGGCGCCTGTGCCTGATGTAATTCCGGCTAAACTCAGAACTACCGACATGACGGTAACGATGAGCATTCTCATTTCACTCACTCCTTGGGACAATATGTTTCTGTTATATTGCCCGTCCGGGTTTCATTTTACACGAATAAACGAAAGATCCAGGCCAGTGGCCGTAGGGAAAAAGGAACCACATGAACAAGTCGGTCAAACGAATCAGGAGGCTCCGTCCGGAAACTCATTCCCCAGTCACCCGAGAAAAAGTGTTGTTGTGTCTTCGGCTCCTCAGGACGATCCAACCCGTATTTCTTTTCAAGTAACTGCCGTGTTTCTTCATCCACCTGAACCTCATTCGTAACGACATATGCTGTGGCAGGCTCGCTGCTTATGTACATCTGAATCATTAGAAACATCACAATCCCAACTATTTGTATCCAACGCTTGTTCATCTCTTACTCCTTTATGGATTCATGACTCTCTTCTCTTGTACGTGAAGACTCGTTTGAATGTTTGATTATACATAAATTTGACCGTATTGGAAATAACAAATGGGAGAAGAGTTGGGGCATGCGTTATGCGATGCTTAAGTCCCATTTGGTTGATTTTTTGTTTAAAAAACCCAATAGACGTGTAATAGGCCATGACAGAGTGACTCCACGATCTGAAACCCTACACGATCTGCAATACTAATTTGAGGAGGTTACACCCGAATGTTCAAACGCTTGGATGAAATCCTGATTGAGATTCCCAATGTCGAGAAGCCAGATCCGAATGCTGCGGCAGCTATACAAGAATTACTCGGCGGCAAATTCGGAGAAATGTCAACGTTGAACAACTACCTCTATCAATCATTTAATTTTCGATCCAAAGAAAAGCTGAAGCCCTTCTATGACCTCGTCATGAGCATTACGGCCGAAGAATTGGGTCATGTTGAACTCGTGTCTCATGGCATTAACAAATGCCTCCGAGGTTCAACCGAGTACAAAGAACCCGACGATACACCGCTAGGTTCCGTGAAAGATGCTCGTCTGTCGTATCACTACCTGGCAGGTGCACAAGGCGCAATGCCTTTTGACTCTATGGGTAATCCCTGGACGGGAGCAAACGTCTTCAACAGTGGTAACCTGGTCGAGGATCTGCTGCATAACTTCTTCCTTGAATGTGGCGCTCGTACCCATAAAATGAAAGTATATGAGATGACGGATCACCCGGCAGCCCGGGAAGTGGTTGGTTTCCTGCTGGTACGTGGCGGTGTGCATGTTGTCGCATATGCAAAAGCACTTGAGATTGCAACTGGCGTAAATGTGACCAAGCTGGTTCCTATCCCTTCACTGAACAACAAAGCCTTCAACGAGGCTCGCAAATATGAAGAAAAAGGGGTACACACCAAACTGTACACCTATAGTGATAAAGATTTCAACACGATCGGCCAGATCTGGAAAGGAACCCACCCCGAAGATGGACAACCTCTTGAAGTCATCCAAGGGATACCTGAAGGATTCCCGATTCCAGAAGCTCCTGCGGTCGAGGAAGAATTTGCACCGGGCATCTCACAAGAAGACTTTAAGGAAATTGCACGTCGTCTGAAAATGGCAGGGAATATTGCGGATTAAGGAACAATTTGTTTAACAATTTCTTTCCCTATATATTGTTAACTCTATGTTTATGTGAAGCCCTCGAACACTGCTGCTGAATGCAGAGAGGATTTGAGGGCTTTGTTACAATCAATTTTTGATACCATTTTATGATGCAAAATAAGTATTTTGTATGCCGTCATTTTCTGAGAATTTAGCTGTAAAAGTAAACCGGATCTCTGCTCACATCGTTAAACTTAGTTAAACTCCAACACCGATTCCTCCCGCTGACTCATGACTTCAATTAGCATGTTGGCACCCAGACGAAAACCTTGTGCAAACGCTGCTTCCGTATGCATGCCCTCACATCTGCCACACAAGTCAAATAACTGTTCAAGCTCACGGAATTCTTCCTCGCTCAATCGATTCTTCCACTGCTCTGTCAGAGCTGCAATCTGCCGTCCTAACGCTTGGTATTCAGGATGTGTCGGCATCATCATCTCAGCCGGTCGAAGTCGTCCATTATATAATGCTTCTAATATCGAATTCATGTGCATCCTCCTGTATATCAATTCGCACCTCACTTGAATGAACGTTCTGCACATGGTAGGATATTTATGCAGTCGCTCATTTAAGTGATTGCGGGATAGGAAGCAGCGTGTTCTTCGTGGGACTCAAGCTGCTTCCTTTTTTATTTTTGGAGCTCGTCGTAAATCTTCTCAATCCCTTTGCGAACGATGTCTGATCGATTCGTATTCAGCTTCTCAGCCGAAATATCGAGCTTGTTCATAATTTCCTCGTCGACACGTATATCAATCGTTCTGCTTTTGGGTTTGTCAGATTTAGGCCGCCCCATCTTTTTGGCGGACATTGCTTCACCTCTTTTTTTGTCCTGACAACAATATATTATTGTCAGGACAAAAAGTCAATGTAATTGTAAAACATGCTTTCTTTTCTTATGGATTGCAGACTTTTAGACAGAGTTATATCATCATTTGTAGGCTTGACTAAATTCATACCTCTGAATTTAATCAGTCTGTTGACAAAAAAACAACCTTGAAAGGTATGAAGCCCTCCAAGGTTGTTAGAGTACAATTATATTGTTGTACCAACTCTTTTTCTGAATACATCCTATCTCAATCCATTTTTTCTAGGGGTCAGTTCACCCTGTCTTAGATCCCACCAATTTGATTGCTAATAATATATTATTTTTGCCCAAAAAATCAGGAGACTCATGGAAAATCATATCGTATTCTGATGTATAATTCATTGCCCTACCAAAAAGAATTGATTCTGAGAAATGTTTCTTTCTCTGAAATATCGAATAAGTTAATTAATTGTTGTACGATGTCCAAATAGTAAATTTCCGTATTCAAACAAGTAGGAAAAAGAATTTGGTGTTACAGCATTTTTTCACTCCATATTTAATATTTTCAGTCTATTCCTCCAAGATCCAATACGATAAGAATTAAGTTTTTAGATGTCGCACACGATTCGTTCGGCAATGGATAGGTAAATGAATGACCTTGAGTATTGGTGCCCTCAAGGCCAAAATTACTAAGTTTTGATGAATTTCCTTTTTTCTTTAGACCAAACTTTAATTATAACCCCATCATTCCTTACTAATTGACCATTCTCCCATTCTTTAATAATATACCTCCAAAGATTATTTTGAAGAATTTCCTCTACAGACAAATCTATCGCATGCCAATCCACTTCGATTTTTAAAACTTTTTTGGTATTAATATCCTCATAATTTTTGTACTCATTAAGGCACTCCGAACATCTAAAATGAATATTATGGCTAAGACTGTTTCTTTTAACCTCAATCCATCCTTGATTACATGCATCGCACCAATCAACCTTATGTTTATTTTTTTCCACTAGATAACATACAACTCCCTAAAATAATTAAGTGTAAAGTTATTTCATTTGGGGAACGCAGTAATTATTCGATTATCAGAAGCATTATTTACAATAATTCTGACTTTGTTTAAACTACTTCCATCGCCATATTTCCCACCTGAAATTCCTGCATTATTATAAATAACTTCATAATACCAATTCTTCTGATTAGAGTCATATTTAGCTCGAATTTTTTTATCTTTTATTTTTTCCCAAGCGCCTTCAACAATCTTTACAGCATCACCAGAAAAAACTCCATGCGATGGTTTTGTTAAGTCGTTAATTTCATGTTTTTTAACATGGGCTACTGCCTTGCTCCAATCTAAGCAACCACCAATGTTATGCACCCAAATTCCTAAACTACTTACAAAGTATGTGTGGAACTCTGCCACAGTAAAGTTATAAACCTTTACTTTTTTATCGTGCTGTACAATTTCGATATTGTCAATTTTCAGATGATTCCGGTTACTTTGTACTAGTTTATCGTTTACCTTGAGATCAACAGCAAGTACCCATCCTTTACTTTCAACCCAGAATGGATGATTATCGGTAGTTTCAATAATTTGGTTACCCACTGTCAATTTATATGTCGTATCTTTCTCATTTCGATGAAGAGCAGTAACTTCCTTATAAGCCTGTTCTCCAGTCTCTTCATCTTTGGAAAGAACCTTATCTCCGACTTCAATGTCTTCAATATTTTTCTCTCCACCGTCTATTTGTACCTTAGTTCCAGCGGTGAAACAATTACAGGCTTTAACTACTTTAGTTGTTGTTGTAGTAGCTTTATTGATGACTTTACCTTCTTTATTTGCCCATTTAACAATAAGCTTTCCGCCTTTAAAGACTTTTCCTACGGGCAGGAATCCTGCGACAGCCATGCCTCGATCAAATAAAGACGACTTCGGATCTATAAACGTCTTAAGGTCATCTAAAATAAGGAAGTTGGCCGTAGCAACGCCAGCTTTCTTAACAACTTTCCAACTGTCACCTACCCATTTCCAAACATTACCACTTGGATCTACATAGATGAGCGCATTATTACCCGCATAGACATATCCATTTTGGGTCATAGGATTCTGGAGATCACCTTCAAAGGTATCTTCCGTAATAAACCTTCCTAACGAAGGATCATACCATCTCGCTCGCAAATATTGCAATTCCGTTGTATCATCCCACAGCTCGCCCGAATAACGGAATGGGTTGTGTACTTTCTCTTCTTTGGAAACAATATTCCCCCAGAGATCATACTGATACTTGTTCAACAACTCACCATTTGCATTTCTTAATTCTGTAATATCCCCATGGCCATTCGTTTGTACATAAGCTTTGCTGCCATCAGGATACGCGATGGCTTCCAGCTTGGTTCCCCGGATATAGTTTGCCTTCAGTTCAGGCGTCCCGTTCCGGACTTCAGCTTCCGCTATAATCTGCGCGTCATCATCATAGTAATAGCGTGTAACTGCACCATTTTCCGTTCGTTCTACAAGTAAGTTATCACCATTATACTGATAACCTACCTTCTTCGCGTCTTTGGTGACCTGAGTTAGACGGTTGCGGGTATCATATTGATACTCGCTTTCACTGACATTAAGGTCTTTGTCAGACTGCATTGTCAGTCGATTTCCTTGTTTATCATAAGTGTATTGCTCATTATTCGGACTGGAAGACAGAATGCGATCCAGCTTGTCATACGTAAATGTATCCTGAGAACCTTCCTGAACACGATTAATCATATTTTTATTGTTGTCATAACTATAATTGTAGGTACTCAGTGCAGATTGATCTCGGATCTGATCCATATAGACTAGATCCAAACCATTGTAGGTTTTCCGATCGTTCACACCATTTTGAGATTGAGATTCTTTAAAGAGTCCATTCAAGTAGTAACTATACTGTGCATCGGGAGTATCTTTGGTTGTTCCCACCGATAACATACGTTGCATGGAATCATATGCAAAATACACTGTGTTACCAAAAGGACCTTTCATTTCAGTACGGTTACCATTCAAATCATAACTGAATTCTGTAGAAAGACCATCCGGATAGGTCATCCGTGCTAACTGTTCCGTCGATGGATCATATTGATACGTGGTAGTCCCCGTACGATCCGTCATGCTGGTTCGTTTACCCAGAGCATCCACCGTAAAGTTGATCGTCTCATCTGGACTTGTTTTACGAATCAAGATACCACGCACATCATAATCATACGTCAATGCATTGCCATTGCGATCGACGTGTTTCGTCAGGTTACCATTAGGACTGTAATAGCTTCTGGTCACATTTCCCGACTTGTCCAATGTCTGGATTCTGCGTCCCATCTGATCATAACGATTTTCTTTGATATTTCCATTAGCATCAATAGTTTTGGTCAGATTTCCCATCATATCATACACATATTTGGTCTGTTCACCATTAGCATTGATAACCATACGAAGTTGTCCCATCACATCATACGTAAATGAAGTAACATTACCATTACCATCGATTTGTTCCATTGTATTGCCACTGATGGTATCGTATTTATTTTTCTCCAGCGTTCGTAATCCCGTATCCTGCTGTGTCTTCTCTTCCGTTTTCAGCACTTTCCCCCACTTATCGTAGGTTTCAATCTGCATGTACCCTTCAGCATCTGTACTTGTCGCCGTTCGAGCCACATCATTATACTTCATCGTAGTGGAGGAACCGTCCGGACCTGTGGCCGAAATGACCCGGCTCCAGTTGTCATAGAAGTTACTAGTACGATTACCTAATGCATCTTCTGACCAAAAAGCTCGACCATATGGATCATATCCCGTTCGTTTGGATACAAGATAAGTACCGTTTGAGAAATATCCTTTCTCGATTTCCTGCCCCAACGAGTTCCACTTTGTCACCTGTTGTTGACCGCTCTCATCCGTAACCGTGATCGTATTTGTCATGTCATCATAACTGGCATTTAGAACCTTACCATCTGGTTGTACCACTTTAACCGTACGACCTAATGCATCCAGTTGGTATTTCGTTGTATGATTTTCTCCATCGGTAGAGGATAGCATATCACCAGTGACCGGATCATACTCTACGAAAGTACTGACTATCGTTTGTTTGCCGTCAACATCACTCACAACCATACTTTGCTTGGTTGGGAAAGCATTCTGATAACGACTATCATATTCCAACGTAGCGGACCTTTCCTGAGAGCCATCCGAAATACGCTGGGTCAGTAAATTTCCGTATGCATCATACGTATAGTCTGCTTGTTGAAGCAATTCACCACTTGTACTATCTTTTCGATTAATGATTTGCGTAATATTGCCTTCATTATTTCGCTTGATGAGTGTGTACTTCTTGTTTGTTGAATCTACCATGTCTATCATACTAGTCAACCAATGTCTTGTGTCATCGTATGTGCTTGTAACGGTACGTCCTGTTTCATCTGTCATCGATGTAATATTTCCGTAATCATCCAGTTGAACCGTTGTAGTTAATACATCCTTGGCCTGATTATCGGTTTCAGAGGTGATGGTAGGCGTAGGTGCAGCGTAACCACGTCCCTTGACCGTTTTTCCATAGGTGTACGATATCGTTTGTGTTTTTCCTTCCGCACTAACGATTGCTCGATCCAGATAAAACTGTGTTGGAGTATCGACATTGATGTAATCTTTGCGATAGTTGTATTGCGTATTGGTTAATCCGTTATTAATCGCTGTTGTAAATGTTACATCCTGTCCATAAGTCTCCCCCAGATCTGAAGTGTAACTCAATGTCTGACGGTTAAAATCCTCTGTCGAGCCATTTTCATAGGTTAACTGGTCTCTACGAGACAATACACGATACGCTTCGTTAAAAGAATCCTCACCAATATATCGTTTAACAGGGCTATTTTCATACTCGTAGAACGTTTTGGCACCTGTATTATGCTGCACGGATGTGAGCAACGCATATGGATTCAATACCGCACGTTCCGGGCTAAACCCAAGTAAGTTAAACTTAGCATCGGCCAGCTTGTATGAGTAAGTGGTTTTTCTACCCAATGGGTCGATGACGGAATCGAGCAGCTCCATGCCGTTTTTCGTTTGTTTGTTGTAGGTAACCGTGCGGTTCCCCTGAACAATTGTTACGGCTGAGGCCGTATAACTGATGCGAATCGTATTGCCTATAGCATCCTTTACTTGAGTCAACAACTTGCTGTTATATATTGTGTTGTTCTCATAATAGAATTGAACATCATTTTTCTGTCCATCTGAAATCTGAAGCAGACGTCCATCCGTAGAGAAATATTGCTTTGTTAATCCATCTGCAGATATCATGACCAGTGCAGAAGTTTCGCCATTTACAGCAGCAGACGTATCCGGATTCACCGTAATACCTTCCCAGTCGTATCCCTTTAGTGTATTGCCGACGATCTCGTATCGCCCACCATCAGCAAATACTACTTCTTTCTTATTGTTCTTCGTCTCGATGGATGGCAGTTTCCAAGACCATCCTTTACCGAGTGGATAGGTTTTATCCAGAGGATTTGGAACGGTTTTATTATAATAGGTCACATCCGTGCCATTGCCTACCTGATAAGCACGAATTTCTGCATTAGGCTTGGAAGCCATGTAGTAGTTATAGCCATCATCGACTCCGTTTTGGAACGCGGCATTGGGATAGTTATTAATTTCGTTTTTGAGATCGCTCGCTTCGGACCAATAGTCTGTGCCATCCGTCGCCTGAGTGGTCGATTCTGCCGCTCCCTCGGTAATCTCAGTTTCTACCCACGGGAGCTCATTCACGTTATATGCTTTACGTTGCTTGCCTCCGCCTCCAAGAGACACCCAGTTATCATATCGTCTGGACGAGTAAGCGCCTGGCTTGGTGACGGTGCCGGCATAGGTCTGTGAATAACTACGTGTATCCGATGCCGGAATGGTTACAGAACCATCATATTTGGCTTCCCATGTCTTGGTACACACGTAGTTTGCCACCGATTTATTCGGTGATGGACAAGCCTTCGTATTCGTTACAGACGAACGAGTCAATGTAATGGTCTGACCCTGTACTGTAGCCGTTTTAGTTTGCGGGCAAGGGCTCTCAGATCCCGTTTGTACCCAAACCCCCTTGGCATCGTATTTACCAGGAATGGAATTCACACAGGACTGAGTAGGCGCTGTAATGGTACGGGCTGGTTTATATTCACCGGAAACTACCGTTGGTCCGCCCTGCTTGTTCAATGTACCACTGAAACCTCCACTGTTGTAATCCACACTTGACGGAAGGTTACTCGTGCTCGCAGCATACTTTATGGTTTGCTCTGTGCGTGATTCAGGAGCTGTGTAGTAAACTATACGCTGACTTGCGACTTGCTTGGCCTCTGCTTCTGTCGTATACGTGCCCTTCGGCATGATTTTGGTTTCCTGAATCGAGGTTTCAGTATCTACTGTACCATCCCCGTTATTGTCTAACTGGTACCACATGCTTTCACGATACTTTACGTGGTATTTAGGAATTTTCTTTTTTCTAACCGCACTATACGTGACAAAATATTTGTAAATTGGATAATCATATGTGTTATAGCCCACATCCATATCGTAAAACTGTGCGGATGCCGAGTTATACTGTCTTTCCAAGGAAAACCCCATGCCATTGCGGCCCGGAAGCGTAGCATCCACATGCTCCAGCATCAACCCACCACTCATGTTAGAAATGGCTTCACCGTTTTCTCCCACCGTATAGGGTGCTTCATTAAACGAATTTTTGTTAAACACCGGTGCTTTCTCGGTAATATGCTTCCCAGGATCGGGCACGCTGGTTGACGCTGCTAAGGGTTGGATGACGTCAGCAGTATCTGTGCTATCTTGCTTTTCATCATCCGGTACATCACTTTGACCTTGATCTGTGGTTTCAGATTCTGGGATGTTCGTCGATCCCGTTTGCTCGTTATTATCCTGAGCTGGCTCCTCGACAGCGGGCTGCTCTGTCTCAGTTGTCCCACTCTCAGGATCTGTTACAGGCTGTTCGATTTCTTCAGAATTTTCTTCTTCCTCTTCTTCATTCTTTGACTCGCCGAGATCAGACTCCCCATAGACCTCCGCAGTCACGGCAAACGTGTCATATCGTTGCATGATGCTGGACTGATCCGCACCAACACTGACAATCGATATATCGTTGTTAAGAGAATATTCTGAATATACGTCACTTGTAACGCTTTGAGATTCATTGATTTCATTTGGATAAAGTACACTTAGTGCTTCGTCAAACCCAATCTGACTCTCTCTCATTTTAAAGAAGGCTGACAGGATCTGATTCAGATTGTATCCTTGATCCAGATAGCCCTGAATAAAGCCTTCCGTCGTACCAAATTCGTCAATCAGAATCTGAATCAATTCATTGGAATTGCCCTGTTCTTCCTCCGCATATGTAGTCGCCGGAATCCAGTTTGCGAAAAGTCCTGATAATACTGAAAATATAAGGATAATAGAAATAAATTTCTTCATTTTAGAATGTTTCAACTATGTTTCTCTCCATTCAAATGTAAATAAGCTACAACTAATTAGCTAATGAGACTACGGATTTACTACAGTCGTTTTTTTCAAATTCCCATTTTTATCGTATTCATAACTAATCTTCTTGCCAGATCCGAAAAGGATGCCAGTAAGTTGTCCTGCAGAATTATAACTGTAAGAATACTTTTCAATTCCTCTCTTCTTTACACTATTGCTTGCTTCGGATTCATTTCCTAATATGCCTTTTGTAGTGACAAAGAGATTATATTCTTTAGTAGGATCGATATTATTAATAGTGATGATTTTATCTTTGGTAGTTTCAATAATCTGATTATTCAGATAAATATTATATTTATTCCAATCATTACTACGTTCTTTAGTCTGATCCCAAGACAATTGAACAGAATTGACACTTGTAACTTTAAGTTTTAGATCTGTAGGCTTTTCGATTGGCAAAACTTCACTCGGCTGATCATCAATAGATATACGTTTGGGACTGGTTATTGAGCCAAGCATGTGAAAACTTCCCCAAATGTACACGTCAGAGGAATCACTCACAGCACCACTCATTCTGTCTCCAGCATCAATGCTGTATATATCCGTTAACCCAGGCACTGGTTCAGGAGATGTGCGTTCAACGTTCGTACCATCTCCAAGTTGTCCACCCGAATTTTTCCCCCATGCGAGCACTGTACCATCATCTTTCAAAGCAAGTGCATGATCTTTCCCTAATGCAAGCTGTTTGACTGATTTGATACCTTGGTCTAATACTGGTTCACCATAAACTGATGATTTTACTTTAGAAGGATAATCTTTTCCCCACCACCAAACAGAGTTATTTTCATCAATAGCCGCACCGTAAACAAATGTATTACCCTTACTTTGATATATGTGTTTTATCTTTACAGGTATATTGATTCGTGTAGGAACCAAAGACTTATCCCCGTTTGTACCAAGTTGATAATTACCATTACTCCCCCATCCCCATACTGAACCATCCCTTTTAAGTGCATATACTGTGCCGGATGTGGGGCTGCTTGCGATTTCTATAACTTCTTCCAAGTTTGGAATTAACGTTGGTTCAGAACGATCATTGCTATCGCCTATTCCTAACTGTCCAACATAATTTCCTCCCCATGTCCAAACTCTTCCTTCTTCAGTTAGAACTACACAATAATTTATTCCTGTCGCAAGAGTTTTAACCTTCTTAACAGAATCGAAGATTACTGTTGGAAAATAACCGTTCCAACGAAATATAGCTCCTTCTTGCGTAACTCCATAGCTGTGTAAATTTGCTGAAATACTAACTATATTTTTAGCAGAAGGTATGACCCTTAGTTCCCCCTTATTCCCACTTCCACTCCATCCAAGTCCTCCATATGGATTAAAGCCTGCCGCCCATACCGAGCCGTCCCTTCCTAAAACATGATAACTCTGGAACCCGATATAAATTTGATTAATTTGATTTGTAACTTCTTTTTTTTCATTTGCTTCTACTCTTTCAGAAAAACATATTCCTAGAATAAAACTTAAAGTAATTAATAAGGTTAATAGTTTTTTACTTTTCATTTCTCGAATAATCCATCCTTAAATTGTATTTTTATTCATTCTAAGTTTCAAGAACATACACTCTACATATAATAAGCTTCACTCCACCCCTATGACATCTACTGAATAGCTTTATTATTATCATCTATTCAACACTTTAAGGAAATAGGTTTATTTTGTAATATTGTGTCCTATTTTGTCGAATAAAAACCTGATATATTATATAAAAGTTTTAATATGTATAATCTTCTAGTCAACTGAGAGTTTATTGTATAAGCACATATTACTAAAAGAACAAAAAATAATTCACTTAGATACAGCGATTGTAGAAACAAGAAAAAAACACCCATACAAGTCATTTAACATTTATCAATTATTTATAGTAATTAGTAGATTAAGAGAAAAAGATTCCTTATACAGGAGTATACTAGTAAAAAAACATAGAACTACAACCTTTACTATATAAGCCTATTTTATGGTATTATATATTATTCAATAACAATCTATCCCCCTTGCTTTTTTATCAAATTATAGATCTACATGTCTACCATCCTCAGCTCTTTCTCATCAAATCAAGCAGCAGTTTCTATGTATCCAAACTCCCATTTCCTCTTACCTCTCGTTGGTATCCTTCATCTTTTCCAAAAGTTCCATTATAACCTCATCCAACCCCTCTAGTATCTCATCATGTGTAGGAGACTCCAGTATTCTTACCAAATCCGACCGTAACATACTTAGATGAAATACAGACAATCGATCAATCCTACCAAAATGAAATATTCCCACTGTGGATCTTGGGTTTGTAATACATCCTTAATATGAGGAACTAAGTCCTCCCCCAGTCTCAATAGTAGATCCTCTATCGGTTTAGAGATAGGCCAATTCCCGTCTTGTAACCACTCCATCAGCTCTGGGATGATAACTTTCAACTCTTCATTTCTAAATTCATTTAACTTGTTAACCGCTTCAAAGTCATGTTTGTCGCGGGGAAGACACGCCCTAATATCCATTTAGACTTCCTCATCTCTATGTGCAAAATCATATACTCCCTCTGTTATTCTACTGGCTCTACATCCTCTACTCTGATCTCAATCTCATCTTGATTCTTCGTCGTTGACATCGCATCTCTCATGCGAATCGTCCACATTCCTGCATCCTGATAAAAGTGTACATCTTCAATCACAGGAACACGTAATTTTTCTCCATCTGGTGAGTATAGCCCACCCCGAATTGCGTCCTCCTCACTTAGATGAGCACCATCTGGAGTATTTGGACAAGATACCGCTATCGTTTCTGCTCTGGCCTCCCCAGAATAGGGTTGATTTTCCGGGCCTCCATCCGTCCAGACTTCAACATAGGAGCCGATCTGCGGATCAGGCGCATTGGAGAACCATTTTGCCGGATAATACCGATTTCCTCCTCCGTTCGCACTGAAATCTTCATATGCAGGATCAACCACAAGAATGGAATTGTCTTTGCGTTCAACCACATAACCAGTGAAACCATCTTCACTTGGTGCATTCGCTTGAGTCTGCACAGAGTTGCACTCGATATGTCCTGAACATCCCGTAAGGCATACGATTAGGATTGAGAGCAATATGAGGACTCGACGAAGATTGGACATATCTAAATCCCCCTTAATAACACCTCTTTCTAAATTTAACGTTCCATATCAGTTTATTGTTACAAATACAGCTGTCAGCTCACCCTTAACTTCCTGACGGGCTCAACACGATCAACCCAAATATTCACTTCTTTATATCCCTTTTGTACACGTACCTTCCCCATACCACCAACGCCGCACACAACAAGATCACACAATAAGCCCATACAAAAAACATGGCAAGCCCCAACCCGATGTTGGCATCCAGGCTCTTATCAAAGATCTCTGTGTATAGCGAAAAACCGAGTGGCACGGCGCCAACAACAAAAAGTCCAATGGACCATCCACCCCAGCGTTGTAAACCGGACCCCGCACGAGTACTGGAAAGTTTGCGAATCCCTTGAGTCAGTAGCCACCAAATCAGAATAAATAATAGACAGGTTATAAGAATTTTCAGCATATCGTTCAACTGCATATCGTGTACCTCCTATATCTTGCAAGATGATGAACATATCTTACACGTTAAGTGTTCTCTTTACTATATTACCCGTTTCCACATCCATGATCACAGGCAGATATGAGCACAGTACCCCTGACCCACAATTGATTATGAAAAAGAAAAAAACGCCAACGTCCTGACTCCTTCCAAGTCAAGAACGATGGCGTTACTTCTCGTATTTACATTGTTACATCCACATCGAATAGGTTACGCGCCAAACTGCGCATAGTGAAGGCGGCTGTACACCCCACCTGCTGCGAGTAATTCTTCATGGCGTCCCTGCTCCGTAATGCCTTGTTCAGCAACGACAATAATGCGGTCTGCATTTTTGATCGTAGCCAATCGGTGAGCAATAACCAGTGTGGTCCGGCCCTCGGACAGCTCAGCAAGGGATTGCTGAATCGCCGCTTCCGTTTCTGTATCCAGAGCAGATGTTGCTTCGTCCAGGATCAGAATTGGCGGGTTTTTCAGGAACATACGGGCAATCGATAAGCGCTGTTTCTGTCCACCGGACAGCTTCACGCCGCGTTCACCAATTAACGTATCCAATCCTTCCGGCATCGATTGAATCAAAGGTTCCATCTGTGCACGTCTGGCAGCCATCCAAATTTCTTCTTCAGATGCATCCAGCTTGCCGTAGGCAATGTTCTCCCGAATGCTTCCATCGAAGAGGAACACGTCCTGTTGTACAATTCCGATATGACTACGCAAGGAGTCCAGTGTCATATCCTGTATCTCCTGCCCATCGATCGTGATGCGACCTTCCAGCACATCATAGAATCGTGGCAGCAGACTGCACAACGTTGTTTTTCCTGCACCCGATGGACCGACAAGCGCTACGGTTTCACCTGCACGTACGTTTAGATCAATACCTTTGAGCACAGGCTCCTGATCTGAATAACCAAAGGTGACTTGCTCATAACGAATATCTCCACGCAAATGGGATACCGTAACGGCTCCTGGACGATCTTCCACATCCGGTTCCATATCAAGCAGCTCCGTATAACGTTTAAAGCCTGCAATCCCTTTTGGATACGTCTCAATAACCGAGTTGATCTTCTGGATCGGTGTCAGGAACACATTGGACAACATAATAAATGCAATGAACTGACCGTAGGTCATACTGCCTTGAATGACAAACCACGTTCCGCATACCAGGACAAAGAGGGATACCAGCTTCATCAGCATATAACTGACAGAGGAGTTCCAGGCCATGATTTTGTATGCGATTAGTTTGGTCTGACGGAAACGACCGTTGTTCACAGCGAATTGTGCTTTTTCATGCTCTTCATTAGCAAAAGCCTGAACAACACGGATACCTGTGATATTGTTCTCTACACGAGCGTTGAAGTCCGCGATATCTCCAAACATTCGGCTGAATGCCTTGGACATTTTGCTACCAAAGTAGAGCGACAGATAAATAATCAGTGGAACGATGATAAAGGTTAAAACTGCCAGATTCCCGTTAATGCTCATCATGATGCTGAATGCACCAATTAGCGTCATGACCGCGATAAATACATCCTCCGGACCATGATGGGCAATCTCACCGATATCCATCAGATCGTTAGTCATACGGGACACGAGGTGTCCTGTTTTTGTATTATCGAAGAAACGGAACGATAACTTCTGCACATGATTAAACAGACTTTTACGCATATCCGTCTCGATGTTAATACCTAGCTTGTGTCCCCAATAGGTGACCACGAAGTTCAAAAATGAATTCAATAAGTAGATGCCCAGCAATGCCAGACACGCCCATAGAATCCAGTCCCAGCGGCCGCCTGGCAGCAGATCGTCGACTACCCGGTTGACTGCCAGTGGAAATGCCAGCTCCAGCAGGGCGACTAAAATCGCACAACTGAAGTCAAGAATAAAGAGCTTTTTGTAAGGCCTATAATAGGCAAAGAAACGGCGAAGCATGGACTGAAGTCCTCCTTATGCAATCACACAATGATGATTACGTTTTATTTCGTCTTGCTTAAGAGGTACAGGAAGTATGGTGCACCAATAATGGCAACTAGGATCCCCGCAGGAATCTCCGAAGGCTGCAGGATGACACGACCCAGCGTATCTGCAACCAGTACAAGCAATGAACCGATCAGTGCAGATGCGGGTAACAGGAATTGATGTTTTGGACCCACCAGACGACGTGCCAAATGCGGTCCGATCAGACCTACAAAACCGATCCCCCCACTCACAGATACACATGAGCCGGCAAGTCCTACAGCAGCCGCAAGCAAAATCAGTCGCTCACGCTCAACCGGAGTCCCGAGTCCACTCGCAGTCTGGTCCCCCAGATTCAGTACGTTCAATACACGTGCCTTATACAGGACAAGCGGGACAAGAATGATCAGAAACGGCAGTAATGCCGTTACAAATTTCCAGTTCGAACCCCAGATGCTGCCTGCCATCCAGGTAGCTACAAATTGATACTTTTCCGGACTAAGCCTTAACGTAAGCACGATCATGGCAGAACTGATTCCCGCTGCTACCCCGATCCCTGTAAGCAACATACGAGTAGGCATAATGCCCTCTCCTTTTTTGTAAGAGAGAATGTAGATCAGAAATGCAGCAAAACCGGAACCGATCAGGGCCAGAATTGGCAAAAGAAATACCGGCGCTGCTGTCGTTGTCGGGAAAAAGGAAACAAATAACATGACGACCAGACCAGCACCTGCATTAATCCCGAGGATCCCCGGATCTGCCAACGCATTCCGAGATACTCCCTGCAAAATACAACCAGATAACGCAAGTCCGGCCCCGACCAGCACCGAAATCACAATACGTGGCAGACGGAATTCAAACAGGATCAATTCCTGTTTCGCCGTGCCTCCACCAAACAGGGTTCGCAACACCTCAAGCGGCGAAAGCTTGGTAAAACCTGTGTTCATGCTCACCACAAAAGCCGTAATAATTAATAGGGCAAGCACAATGAGGACAATCGTACTCTTGGTTCTCTTCTTGCGCTCTGCTCCAACTATTGTTGAGGATTCCATCGTTACAGAGTCCTCCTTTCTTTACGCGCCAGATACAGGAAGAATGGTACCCCGATGAGGGCAACCAATGCGCCAATTGGCGTCTCGTACGGCGGGTTAATCATACGTGCAGCCAGATCCGCAAATACAAGCAGCAAACTGCCCATCACAGCGGAACATGGAATAATCCAGCGATAATCGACCCCAACCAGCTTCCGCGTGAGATGGGGAATAATGAGTCCAACAAAACCGACCGCACCCACCACGGATACAGCCGTACCCGCGAGAATCAGTACAACAATCAGGCCTATGAGCTTGATCAGCCCAGTACGTTGCCCCAAGCCCACCGCAATATCTTCTCCGAGACTAAGCAGAGTAATGGAACGGGAGATGAGAAGACCTGCGATCAGTGCCGCGAGTACCCATGGGAACATGACCTCAAGTTGAGACCACTTCGTTCCGGCTACACCACCCGCTGTCCAGAAAGCCAGATCTTGTCCAATCCTGAAATATAATGCAATCCCTTCACTGAGTGCCGACAACATCGCTGATACAGCCGCACCTGCAAGCACAAGGCGTAGTGGTGTAAGACCCGATTTGGAAGCTGCACCAAAACCATACACCAACAGGACACCAAGCCCTGCTCCAAGGAAGGAATACATGATGATATACATAAATGGCAAGCCAGGGAAGAAGGCAAAACAAACTGCAAGTGCAAATCCAGCTCCTGCATTTAACCCAAGCAGACCTGAATCGGCCAGCGGGTTACGAGTCATGCCCTGCATGATCGCACCAGCTACAGCGAAACATGCACCTACCATTGCTCCTCCAAGGATACGTGGTAATCGAATCTCCCATATGATCTGATGTGGAGTCAACTCAGGATTGAAATCAAAGATAGCCTTCCAGACTACACTAAGCTTAATATCAGCAGCGCCAAAAGAAATGGACAACGCCATACCCAGAGCGAGTAGCAAAACTCCCCCTGTAAGAATAAGTGTGGCCGCCCACGGACGAGTGTGTATCTTCGCTGTGGGTGAATCCGGATTATGTTTTTCTGGTGAAGCTTGTGAACTCATACGCGCCCACCCTCGTTATGAGTGGAGCTGCTCAAACCTATGTACATAACAATCACCTCTCTATAAATACCAAACTTTAATGATATTGATTCTCATTCCCATAGACCATTGTAAGTGAATCCACCGGCTCTGGCAATGGACAAATAGGACATGTTTATTGCATATATGAATATTTGCACACAATTTCACACGCAAAAAGGCTGCGCAAGAGCCAAAAAGCTCGAACACAGCCTTATCATTGCATATGTAGAACATGTAAAATACAGACTCGTTTAACGGGCATGTACCGTAAGTAAGGATGCCAGGACATCCGGAACATCGGTAATTATCCCTTGCACACCCATATCAATCATGGCCTGCATCTCGGCAGGATCATTCACCGTAAATGGATAGGTAACAACGCCATGTGCCAGTGCAGCAGCAACATCTTCTTGTGTGACTGCCAGCTTGTAGGGATGAAGGCCGGTAGCTTCGAGTTTGGCGGCATAATCATAGGGACGATATAACTTTTCCATATATAGAAGTGCTGTACGAATCTCCGGGGCAAGACGTTTACATCTCACGAGCGAAGCATGATTGAAGCTCGACAGCACAACCTGTTGCTCCAGATTCCAATCCCGGATCGCCTGTATGACCTTCTCTTCCATCCCTTTATAACTCACAATACCATTTTTCAATTCCAGATTAAGCAGTGTTCCTTTCCCCTGTACCAGCTTGAATAATTCCTCCAGAGAAGGAATACGTTCCCCGGTAAAATCAGCATGGAACCAGGACCCCGCATCCCGTGTGCGCAATTGATCGTAAGTCGTATCCTTAACCCAGCCTTCTGCGCCGCCAGTTCGGCTTAACGTCTCATCATGAATCAGTACCAGTCTGCCATCACTCGTCATCTGCACATCGGTTTCAATGCCTGTTGCTCCAAGCTCCAGACTCCGTTCAAAAGCGCTCATCGTATTCTCCGGGCATACGGCAGATGCACCGCGATGGGCAATAATCTCCATGTTCCTCATTCCAGCGCCTCCTGTGTTCAAGCTTCACTCTATGATCCTTACTATAAACACCGTTTGTTAGACCTGTATTAACAGAGCGTATAATGGGTTACCTGCTTCGCTGATACTAGCGAACGGGTTCAACATCTAACGGGCTGGGGATTCACTCATTTTTGCGAACTCAATCTGAAAATCGACATAACATAGTATGAACGATGGAAGCACTGAACTCCGTTATAAGGAGGTTGACTATTGAATCCCTCAAAGAAAAAATCGATACCTACGCGTCCTCACACATCCCAGTTACAGTCGGCTTCCAGGCTTTCCAGAACATCTGTCCATATCAAAAACAAATCCGGTAAGACGGCTAATCAGCGTTCTCTTAACTCCAGTTCACCCAACACACTGGATCAGCTGGCTATTGTTGCAGCAATACTCTCCTTAATTGCAGCCGCCATCGGGCTATATATCGCCTGGAAATCGTTAAGTAATCCGGATCAAACTGCTGTTGTGGTGTAAGCTGCTTGTTGTGCAGCTAATGGCTCAGGAGGCTCTCTCCTGCTTCTGACCTTATTCAGGGGCAGGTTTTTGCTTTTTCAATTACTTAACGTATGCTGGAAACGTCAAAAAACCGTTCCCCTGAAACGCCGGGATATACCGGCGTCTCTTTGGAAAGGTCATTTTTTATTCGGGCGCTGCCTCTGCAGCATGATCCCCGTCCCGGGATTTGACCGAATTACAGAATGAATGTGCGAGAGATAATAACTAACAGAATGAACAATACCAGAATTGCACCTGTTGATGTCCATGCTCCACCACCGAAGCCTCCGCAATATCCGTAACCTGTACCTTTGAGTTCGCTCATCAGTGACACTCCCCTCTTCATCGAAGTACACTATAGACTATGTCCGATAGCGCAACTTGCTTGGGCAGATCGAAAATTCTCCCGAGGAACGAGTAGGTTCAGGCCCGTCTTCTTATGCACTCATTTCCCGTTGAGTTGTGACCACTTCTGAGTCAGCTCTGCAGGAATATAGGATGACATTTGTTTGATCAGTTCAGCCGGATCAGCTTCCAGACTCCATAGACTGAGATGGGAAGTATTGGAAAACCCTTCCTGTACGCTGTGTTCTACCATCTTCATCAGCGGTCCATAATACCCGTTGACATTCAATAAACCGACAGGCTTACGATGAATACCGATCTGTGCCCAGCACAGCACCTCGAATAGTTCTTCAAATGTACCCATACCTCCGGGAAGTGCAATGAATCCATCGGATAATTCAGCCATCGTAGCCTTCCGTTCATGCATGGTTCCCACTTCAATCAGTTGTGTGAGCCCTCCATGAACAACCTCGCCCCGGAACAATCCAGTAGGCATAACCCCGATTACCTCTCCCCCTTGCTCAAGAGCAGCATCGGCTACTGCACCCATCAAGCCCATGCAAGAACCACCATAGACCAGTGCATAACCACTATCAGCAATCTGTTTGCCCAGTTGAATAGCCTTCTCTGTATAATCGGGGTGATTTCCCGGATTGGAGCCTGCAAAAACAGCTATACGTTTCATTGGGTTTCACTCCTTCTCATGATCTTTTTAGATTGAACTAAAGAATATTTACACGTGCCACTTCGATGACAGAACAACCTTCCGATCGCTGTTATCCCCAGATTTTTTGATTCAATTTTACAAAGGTGAAAATCTTGGGATAGCGTATGCTTCCGATGTAGCTTTCTTTCAGAAAGCTTTTAGGCGAACGCTTCGCTTCTTCAGGTTATTTCTGCCCTCTACGTTCTCGTGTAAATGTTTAGTTCAATTTTCTATTTTAATAGTATACAACATGAATGTTATGGGTATGTACAACAGGTTAACAGAACCAATGGGCAAAAAAATACCCGACCGTTTGCAGCCGGTCGGGCTCCCATATCAATACACATCAATTTAGAAGGGGTTGTTATTACCTAATATACAGACCGAACATTAAATCCATATGATCTTTGCATGAAATGAATATTAAATCTTCGTATAACTAACGTATCCCACGGCGTGAACGTACGACAAACATATGCTTGTCTTTACGAAGAACCCGACCATCTGCAAGTTCAACCTGATCCTCGTCATGACGCAGAATCGTCGTGGATAACGCTACAATTTTGGCCCGGCGCCAGATCATCACCTGCGACTTGAAATAGATCGCATTTTCGAACTGAATCGCCTTTTTCATCACATATCCAACCTTGTGCACTTCAGAACGTGCTTTCTTTAAGGGAAGACTCTCTTCGGGAAGAGGTCTGATCATTGCGATATTGTCAAACGATACCTTAATCCGTTTCGGTCCGATCCGCACACATTCCGCTTCTTCATCCCACTCAACCAGCGTTCCCTTCAATGGCTCCCGTATGCCTGTTGCACGATATACCGCTACTTTTCGTCCTATCCAATGTCGCAATGTTCTCACCTCCATCTGTCTAGTTTTCAGGTATCTTCCAATCGATCGGTTCAATACCTTTGGAGGTCAAGAAGTCATTGGCTTTGGAAAAGGGACGACTGCCGAGGAATCCACGATGCGCAGCCAGCGGACTGGGATGTGTAGACTCCAGTACCAGGTGCTTGTCCCTGTTAATAAATGTACCTTTCTTCTGGGCATGGCTCCCCCACAGCATATATACCATCGGCTCTGAACGTTCATTCAACGCACGAATGACAGCATCCGTAAATGTCTGCCACCCTAGTGCCTGATGGGAGTTCGGCTGACCTTCACGAACCGTCAGAACAGCATTTAATAGCAGGACTCCCTGCTGTGCCCAATGAACGAGAGATCCATGATTCGGAATTGGTAGGTCCAGATCGGCATGAAGTTCCTTATATATATTTTTCAGAGAAGGCGGTACACGTACCCCCGGTCTAACCGAAAAACTTAATCCATGAGCCTGTCCCGCTCCGTGATAAGGATCCTGACCAATAATAACGGCCTTAACCTGATGATATGGCGTCAGCTTCAGTGCGGAGAACAGGTCTTCTTTGGGCGGAAAGACCGTCTGCGTTTTGTACTCGGCGGCGAGAGTGTAACGAATCTTGTTAAAATAGTCGGCTTCCGTCTCTTCCTGAAGCACCTTGTCCCAATCGTTTCCAAACATATGTATAGGCTCCTTTCCCCTGATGAGTGCAGTTTCGTTCAGCCCAACTACTGAGCTCTTCCTTCTGAGAGCCGCATGTCATGCAACTCATAGACTATCCACCATTTTAACATAACCGGGGACAGCAGACCAGAATTGCACATCAAGGTGTACGTTCGCCTCGAAATAAATCGTATTCTTGCTACAATCAGTATACTAGAGTAAAAGGCTGGCAAAACCCAGCCTCTCCTCATCAAACCGTACGTGAGGTTTTCCCTCATACGGCTTTCCGATGTTTGTCATTCATGGGCGTGCAGATTACAATAGCGTTTTTAATTCATATTGACTGGCGATGTACTTCACCTCGGCTATTGAACCGATCCATTTTCTGCGTTGTCTTTTCTTCGCGTACCACCGGGTTAACCGTTGCAACATATACCAGTCCAGCTTCGCTAATCTCTTTTGGCTGTAGCTCGTGTAGTAATAATTTCTCCACCCTTGAATCTTCGGATTGAGCCATTTCACCTGTTCCTCAAATGATCTGGATCGCATACTCGGTGGGGATAATCGCTCTTTAATGACTCCACGAATACGTTCTTCCGCCTTTTTGGTTAGCCATTGCTGCGTGGTGTAATATACCTTCCCTTGCGACGTTTCTGCTTTCGTTTTGCGGTGGTGCATTCCTAGAAAGTCGAATCCTTCGGCTCCTGTCCATAGACCGACAATCCGGGTTTTGGTCGGGTGTAACATGAGCTCCAGACGTTCCATGATTCTGCGTATAAGTTCAAATGCATGTTCCGCATCCTTTTTGGTTTTACAGACCACGACAAAGTCGTCTGCATACCTTGTCAGGTCTCCCAACCCACTTCCGTGTTTCTCCCATAGCCGGTCAAAGTAGTTCAGATAGATATTCGCTAGAAGCGGTGAAATCACGCCACCTTGCGGTGTTCCTAAATCGGATCGCCTCACCTTTCCTTCTTCCATCACTCCCGCCTGAAGCCACTTCCGTATTAATTTCAAGATTCGCCTGTCATTGATACGCATTTCTACCAGTTTCATGAGCTTCTCTTGATTTATATTGTCGAAGTAGCCTTGGATATCGACGTCGACTACCCAATTTCCTTTGCGGTTGCAGGCTTTCCGAATTCGCTCTAGCGCTCCTTTCGCACTTCGTTTCGGACGAAATCCGAAGGATACTTCCTCGAAATCTGCTTCAAAGATCGGTTCAATCACGAGTTTGGTTGCCATTTGTATGACTCGGTCGCGCACGGTGGGGATGCCTAACGGCCTTTGCTTCCCATCTTTCTTCGGGATATAGTGCCGCCTTACAGCCTGCGGATGATATTTGCCTTCTTTCAGTTCTCGCTCACATTCCGCAAGGAAGCGTGTCTCTCCTTGTTCCTCAATATGTGCGAACGTCACCTCATCTACTCCCGCAGCTCCCTTGTTCGCTTTCACCCGTTTCCAGGCTTCACACAGCACATCCCTGCGATAGACTTTGTCGTACAAAGCATGAAATTTACGCTTCTTGTTCTCCTTGGCCGCATGACCTAGCTTTTCTTGGAGTTCTTGAACTTTTTCCTTTGGTGTTGTTAGCCGGTTGGCATTCACTCACTCGTACCTCCTTCAAAAGCATAAACAAAGCAGGGCTCCTTTCCTCCCCAAGGTTATGTTGTCCTCAGGTTCTTCGGTACTATGAGCCCCTCGGACTCCCTTCCCACAAACGGTTCATTTCATCTTCTGGATTTATAGAGCGTCTCTTTACGGGGTTAAAAAAAAAAAAAAAAAAATCCCGTGTGGGGGAGGGTCTCCCCAGTTCACTGCATCCTCTTTCAGACCATGCCGTTCCCTTTACGCCGGAGGATTCTTCGCTGTCGCTCCAAGTTCCAAACAGCTTCCTTGGCCTTCGTCGATATGAGCGCGACTCGGCTTCCTCTTGTCCCTCTTGCGAGGCCTTTTTGACGACGCGGCAGAATTCACTTGATGTTACGGCCTGGCGTGTCGCTCGCCCTGTCTCTGACAGGTACTTTTGTCGATACGCTTTTACGCACAGATTTCGCCATACGCAAGTATCCTAGCTACGCAGGGGCTTGGCCCCTCCTGCGACCGGACTTTCACCGGCTAGAAGATGCGTGCTTTTCTGGGCACGCCTCATACAAAAAAGTCATCTCGCTATTGCGTGATGACTTGATGACTTTATACTTGAACGGGCACCTCTTCGACTTCTTTCACAAGCACACTACTGATTCTTCGTAACCCTTCCTGAAGGACAGAACGGGGACAAGCCAGATTCAACCGAATGCAACCCTCACCATTGGCTACAAACATATGACCATCTTCGAGCAATACACCCGCTTGCTCAGCGAAGAATAAAGGTAAACTTACATTTTGGGGAGCATATGCCGAAATATCGATCCAGGCCAGATACGTGGCTTCCGGGATGTGAAAAACAGCCCGTGGCAGATGCTGCTTCACATACTGTTCTACGCAGGCGAAATTGGCGTCTAGATACCCTTTTAATTGTTTCAGCCATTCATCACCCATTTCGTAAGCCGCTTGAGTGGCAGCAATGCTTAGTGGGTTTTTGAAACCATAATGGCGTGCCTGCCAGATGTCTCGAAGTGCCTTATTCGGAATGATGACATTAGAGAACATCAGACCAGCCATGTTGAATGTTTTGCTCGGGGACATACATGTAATGATTCGATCCATATCCGGGAACAGCTTTGCAAGTGGCGTATGTCTCTTACCCGTCCGCAGCAGATCACAGTGAATCTCATCCGAAATGACCCATACGTTGTTCCGCAGGCAGATCTCACCCACACGTTGTAACTCTTCCGTTGTCCAGACACGTCCAGACGGATTATGCGGGTTGCAGAAAATACATACCCTTACCTTCTCATCCTTGGCCTTAGCTTCAAAATCCTCATAATCAATCGAGTAACGTCCCTGCTCATTGAGCATATCCGAACACACCAGTTCAAGATCATTATGCTCCGCAGCTGACTTGAAGAAACCATAGGATGGGGTCACGATCAGTACTTTCTCATCCGACTGACAGATATATTCCACCAGTTCATACAAAGCGGGAATGATCCCGTTTGAGGTCTCCAAATGCTCCTTCGGGAAGGACCAGTCATAGTATCTTTTCATCCAGTTCGAGACAGCTTCATAGTATGCCGGATCAAATACCTGAGAGTAACCCATGATTCTACGGTCCAGACGTTCCTTAACTGCATCCAGAATCTCGGGAGGTGTGGCAAATTCCATATCTGCAATCCACATGCGAATGAATTCTTCATCTTTGAATGGAAAAGTCATGTCCTCTGTGGCGTTAAAAATATATTGACGGAAACCATCCGTATTCATCGCATTTGTTCCTGTGCGGTCGATAATCTCATCAAAGTTATATTTCATAGCTTCTGCTCCTCTATCTGCTTTACTTTTTCATTGTCGTTTCATGTCGTATTACACCTATTATTTCATGACGCAGGAATTGCATCAAATGTAATACAATCTATCCTGACGAAACAAATGAAGTTAATTGTTTCTCCAGAATAGGTATTTCCGTGAAAAAGTGATATATTTCTCATATACCATCATTTTTATGAATGACTTTCATCATTTTCACGTACTCTCAAGAAACATTGGCATAAGGAGAACCGGTTATGAACAATATCAATCAGGAAGTTGGCAAGAAAATACGAAACTTTCGGAAGTGGCGGGGACTGACCATTCAACAGCTTGCGGATCAGATCTTCAAGAGCAAGGGGACTCTGTCCAAATATGAGAGCGGAGATATTACACTTGATCTGGTCACGTTACATCATATTGCGAACGCGCTCAACATTCAGGTGGAGCAACTCTTGTACCAAGAACCAAGGCATGCATCTCCCCTGATGAATGCGGTCCCGTCCAGCTTTTTCAAGAACTCCACACGTTTCTATTCTTACTTCTATGACGGGCGTAACAACAGTCTCATTCGTTGTGTCATTGACATGATGGCTCAATCGGATGCCAACCGTTATCGCACCGTGATGTATATGAATGTGAAGGATTTTGAGAACTACCAGGAGTGCGAGAATATGTATTGGGGCCACACCGAGCATTATGATACACTCACCACGCTGATTTTGAAAAATCAGGCCACGCCGCTGGAGAATCTATACATTAATATTCTGGCGTCTTTTCAGGAATCGGAGAAAAAGTGGGGACTGATGGCTGGTGTCTCCTTCAGACCTTTCATGCCTATCGCGCTCAAAATGTTATTCTCCAGAACCCCGCTGCCCGAGAATCAGGAGTTATATAATGAATTAAAAATCTCAAAGGAAGATCTGCGGACCCTGAAAATATACAACATGCTCGCTGTCACCTGAACAACGCAGTGTGTCACACATTCTCATATGGGATGGAGACAGTCCCTCCCCATTAGAAAAGGCACTTCTATAAGCTGTTGAAACCAGCTCATAAAAGTGCCTTTCGCTTTGACGCTTATTGGATCGTGGAATAAACGAGACTAACGCTTAGTTTTTAATTAAATCCAGCGTTTCGTCAAACATTTGTTTCTGTTCCTCAATCTTGTTCTCATTACCGATCACGCAGCGCTGTTGCTGTTCAAGTATGGCCGATAAAAGCTCAGCAAAACCGATAATGTCGCTTTCCTTCGTGCTTAACACTTCGTCACGTTCCTGTTGCAGATCCGCTTCAGTCACATTCGACAGATAACACTCCAGCGAGAATGCTCCTTCGCCATAAGGTGTTCTCGGCGTATCGAGATCCTGAATCGCACCAATGATATAACGCGTCATCTCCCGCTCGTCTGCCCGGAACTCGTTCAAATACTGCGGTATTTCTTCATATACTTTGTACGTTTTATCCAGGTTCGGATCACGATACGATGCAACGTAGCTGTCTCCGTTCCGTCTGAAGCCTGACATGCAGCCATAAGCTCCGCCTTTGGCCCGGATATTCGTCCACAAGTAATCCAGAGACAGGATTCCCTGCAAGACCCGTAGTGAGCCGGTGTATTGATATCCTTTGTCGATATAATTGCCCGTTTGCACCACGTACTGCACCTCTGAAGGAGAACGGAATCCTTCCTTATGAGTAGCCGGTGTGAATGTAAATTCTTCCTTGGCAACCTCATGTGTGAACAGCTTCGCTTTCAGATCGGATACCTGTTGCTCCAGTCCTTCATATCCCTGCTCATCGGCAGTATAACTAACAAGCAAGTTCTCCGGTCTGAAAATATACCCCGTCAACTCTTGCAGACTGGAAGATAACTCTTCTTTTCTCGCCTCAAAGTTCTCCTGAAGATCCTCAAGCCACTGGTAAAACGCGATACCACTCACAGCTTCTCTGAAATCCGCAACCGCTGAATGTTTGGACGAAGACCGGCCAATTCCTGCTGAATGTCCACTATTGATCAGATTACGTTGCAGGTTACCTTTCATCTGAGAGATGATCTCATATAACCGCTTCGAATTATCAAATTGGGACGTGAACACGATTTCTTTGATCATATCAAAGGCAAATCCAAGCTTGTCATACAACACTTTTGCGTTGAACTCATAGGTAGCCTTGAATTCATTGTGCTTATGCGCGTTAGCATAAGATCCTATCCCGCTATGAATACCACCCGAATGGATATGGATTTCATTGGACAGTTCATTGAACGAGTAGTTTTGAGTATCCACGTAACCCAGTACATTTTTCAGCAACCCTGCATACGGCAGGAGATGACGTGGCACTTCTTTGATATCAAACAACAGTCTCAGATAACCAATTCCGTTGGTGTAGAGGTTATGATGGAGAATGGTTGTGCCATCGACCTGGCTCACCGTTTGATGCAACGTAGAGGCCTTCGGTTCAATATCTTCAATCGATAACGTCGGAATGACCTGCTGCTGCTCTTTGGTTGAAGGTGTATTCTGATACTCGGCGAGCGCTTCTGTTTTCTGAATCAACGTCTGAACTTCTTCCTCACTAAGACCGGCCTGAATAGTTTTCAGACGTTCTTTCAACGCTTCCTCCTTGCGTGAGTTCAGCCCCTTATCCGGGGTAAGCGCCACAAAAGAAGTATGTGTGTTCTGCAAAATATATTTCTCAATCAGTTGCTCGAAGTAACCTTCGTTCATTTTTGTCCGCAGTTCAGCAAATACGTCATTGGCTTCTAAATGAGTGAAAGGCGCTTCTTCATCGTACAACCAGCTTTGCAGAGAGGAGAATCCGTAGATCAAGCCCTTCGGCATTCTGCCATAGTCCGCTTCCCTGTGATTGAACTCATACGAGTTAATTCCAGCAAGCAGCGCTTTTGGATCAAAACCTTCTTTTACCACACGCTCAAGCACTTCTTTGACCGTTCCCAGGAAATCCTCTTTGCTCGCCAGATTGCTCTTCTTCAGTCCCACAGTGAACACAGGCTGATACAGACTGTCATCATAGGAACCGTAGACGTCCTTCGCGATTCCTTTATCCAGCAACGCCTGCTTCAGTACCGCTCCCGGAGCGTTCAGCAGGGCGTATAACAAAATTTGAAACGAAATGTTCAGTTCCTTGTCTAGACTTGTGCCGATCACCGCGTTATAGGTCAAGAAGCTGTTATCCACTTCCGATTCCGTACTTCCCGCAGAGTAAGTCTTAACTGTGTCTACCCGTTCTGCAAAGGCAGGTTGAAGTTGAATGACCGAATCAATCTCGATTCGATCATATGCACTCAGGTAGTTCTCATCCAGCCATTGCAGCTTCTCTTCCATATCCATATCCCCGTAGAGATAGATGTAACTGTTGGAAGGATGATAGTATCTCGTGTGGAAATCCAGCAGCCCCTGATACGTTAAATCCAGAATAGCTTCCGGGAATCCGCCAGACTCGGAGGAGTATGTGGTATCCGGGAAAAGGGAGTTCAGCACTTCTCTGCGCACCATTCGTTCCGGTGAAGAAAAGGCCCCCTTCATCTCGTTATATACAACTCCGTTGTAGGTTAACTCATCATCTGCAGAGGCCAGGTTGTAGTTCCAACCTTCCTGCAAAAATATCTTTTCATTCTCATAAATATTTGTATTCAATACCGCATCTAGGTAAATATCCATCAGGTTATGGAAGTCATGATCATTACGACTCGCGATCGGGTAGATCGTCTTATCGGGATACGTCATGGCGTTAAGGAATGTATTTAATGAACCTTTCAGCAACTCAACAAAAGAATCCTTGGCCGGAAATTTCTTGGACCCACAGAGCACGGAGTGTTCTAGGATATGGGCTACCCCTGTATCATCTTCCGGAGGTGTACGGAAACCGATACTGAATACTTTGTTGTCGTCCTGATTGGACAAAAGTACAATTTTGGCTCCGGATTTCTGATGTTCCAATAGATACGCATCCGATTTCAGTTCTTCGATTCTGCGCTCCTGTAACACCTTGTATGGCTTAAGCTGTTTCAACATAAACTTGAGTCCTCCGTCCATAAGATTGTTTTATTGGTTTTGTGACTCTACATAAGTTCAAATATGTTTATTTACACGGGCACTCCGATGACAGAACAACATCTGTCCTCTCCGTTATCGTGTACATGTGTAGTTGAACCTATATCGTTCAGCAAGGTAAAGGTAATATATGCCTACGGATAGTATACACCATTGTTCTCTCTCTTCATAAAAGTCAGGTAAATGTCCCTTCTGATATGTATTATGCAGGGTTTATGTTTATGAGCTGCATGGTGATGTGGTCTGCAATGAAGTGACGATCATATTAAAGAACACAAAAAAAGATCGCATGCAGCTTGGTTAACAAGCGTCATACGATCTTCTTTTTAAGATGCCGAGGACCGGGATCGAACCGGTACGGTAGTCACCTACCGCAGGATTTTAAGTCCTGTGCGTCTGCCAATTCCGCCACCCCGGCAGGATTATGTATTTCTTGGCGACAAGAAATATCTTACCATGAACTAATTAACTTTGCAACACTTTTTTATAAAATAATCTAACTATATAAGTTTAACTAATGATTTACACGATAACGGAGAGGACAGAAAAAACTGAAAAAGCGAAGCGTTCGCCTTTATCACCGGATTTCCCCTTGAGAAGAGGGAATCGAAAAAATCTGGGGATAACAGCGATTAGAAGGTTATTCTGTCATCGGAGTGTCAGTGTAAATAATCTTTAGTTCAACTTAAAAAAATGAAACAGGCACTGCAAGCGTCAGCTCACAGTGCCTAGGAAGTCCGAGTTGCGGTCCCGGACTTCCGGTAAACCAATCTATATTAAGGGAGGTGTGAGATAAGAATACCTCCCCAACATTAAAGAAACCTAAAATCAGCCTTAAATTAAACTAAAAAGTAAAATAGGTCGAACACGAGCCGCTTCTTCCTCACTGCACTCCACGATAACCAAGATATGGTCCTTTAACAGCCAATCTTCGTAATACCGCGCATCCTCCTCCGAGATTCCCGCTTCAGTCAGTGTAAGCACCAAATCATCGGTCTCACTTCCAATCTCATTACCAGCGAGTCTACGCACTGCATTTCCGATCGACATCGTCTGATCCATTCGCTTCCCCAGACCAGCCAATATGCCTTTCAGAGCGCCAAAGGCACCATCTGTTCCGGCACCCTTCAAAGGTTTGGGTAGCCCCGTCTTTTCGCTCACCAGCTCCAGATTAAGCTGCTCCTTGGCCACCGCTCCTAAATTTTTCTCCTTGACGCCTTCCTCTTTCACCTTATTCAGCATAATTATAGCCTCGTTCTCGGTACGGGCCAGCCCAATAATCAATTGTGTCATTCCGTTCCCCTCCTTTTACCCTAATATAACCCCTTAATCCCCATTCAAAAACGGTTCGTCCACAGCTAAGACAAATCACCTAGAAGAATGTTGATTTCTCTTCTGGAAATCTATACCTAGTTCTGATAGACTAGATAAAGAAGACAAATTAACCATTGAAAACATTGACATATGGATTTAACATCTCATAATCAGGAGCAATGACTTATGAAAAAAGAGGTAGAAATTGCCATCCGGCGCAAGCAACAGATCATGGTTCGTAATACAAGCGGTCAGACGGTAACCGGATTTCCCGAGCGTACCGCTGATACATCCATTCTTTCCTTACGTACGGTCCACGGCAGTCTGTGGATACCGTTTGATGAGGTGGAACATGTTACGCGTCTGTTAAGCATCCGGTCTCATCATTTAAGCGGAATGCAACTCGTTTAGTCGGCTCTGTAATCCTAGAAACTCCAGTTCCCGTATAGATACGTTAACTAGATCTATTTATGCCAGCACTTTACACCAAAAAACCAGACGCATGCACGTCTGGTTTTTCTCTTCTACTTATCCTGTACCACGCTGCCACTGACCTCACAACAAAGGCCTTACAATCCTTATTTCTGCCCAACCATATCCTGTTGTTACTTCACTACAAACTTCACTCGTGTTCCATCCGGATATGTACTTAACTGATTCCCTACCCATGAACCTGCACCACGATTATCCTTCGGGGTAATGTACTGGATATCTGCACCTGTTCCTCCCTCAGCACACATCGCCATGGGCCACTCGTCACGATCCTTACCTTTTTTGACCGGAACACCCTTAAGTGATAGATCCCGATTGCCTTCCGCTCCATTACGATTAATGGTGCATACATCCGAATGCCCTGCCTTGATAGCAGCTTTAATATGGTTGGCTGTTTCGGGGTAACGCTCTGAAGGGAACGTAATGGTATGGTCTACACTCTTATTAGTCCCACCGAATGGATTAGGTATCTCCTCGGGCCATTCTCCCCCAGCCCAGGCGTAGAGGGCTACCAGCAGCATCGCTACCAGCGTCAGAACCTGCTTTTTGAAACCTTGTTTACCTTTACGCTTTCTTCTTGTGCGTCTCTTACTCATGCTGTGTCTCCCCCATTCAACACTTGCATTATAACAGAACGCCCGTTCGCAAAACAATCCAATATAATAAAAAAACAGCCGAGACCGCCCGGCTGTCCTGCTTGATTGATTATCCTACATTGGGAATGGCCTGTTGGCGCAGCAAGGGCAGTGTCACCTCAAACTGTGTACCTTTCCCCTCTGTACTCTCCACCGAAATCTGACCATTCATCAGTTCCAGCAGTTCTTTGCAGATGGTCAGACCAAGACCGCTTCCGCCAAATCGGCGCGCATGGGAGATGTCGGTCTGGGTAAATGCATCAAACAATGGTTCGATCTGATGCTGAGGAATGCCAATTCCCGTATCACGCACAGAAAATACCAATACAACGGTATCCATCAGTTGTTGTCTCACATCCACCTGTAACTGCACTTCACCTTGTTCCGTGAACTTAATTGCATTACTCAGCAAATTATCCAGTACCTGCCGAAGTCTTAGCGGATCACCGATAAGCACATCAGGAACATTCAGATCAGCATGACAGAGCAAACGAATTTGTTTATTCCGTGCCGCAGGTTCATGTGTCTTCACAATCTGTTGGATCAGCTTCAACGGCTGAAACTCAATGTTTTCAACATCCATTTTGCCTCTGCCCAGTTTCGCCATATCCAGGCTATTGTTAATGATGTTCAGCAGCGCCTCACCTGATTGACGTGCAAGCTCCAGATATTCTGTCTGCTCATCCGTAGTTTCACCCATACTGGCAAGTTCGATCATGCCCATAATGCCGTTAAGCGGGGTACGAAGCTCGTGATTCAGCTTGCCGATGAATTCCAATTGCCCTCTGCTGTTCATCTCAGCCATGGAAGTTGCAAACTTCAACTGCTGTTCGGCATACTTCCGTTCTGAAATATCGTATTGAATGCCTACAAAATATAAACACTCTCCGGATTCATTAAAGATCGGATCGATATTCAATTCGTTCCAGAACTTCTGACCACTTTTTGTATAATTTAAAATATCAATCTTAATGGATTGTTGTTTCTTTATTGCATCACGAATCTGCATTATCGTTTCCGGGTCTGTATCCTGCCCTTGCAAAAATCGGCAATTGTGTCCGACAGACTCTTCATACGTATATCCTGTCAGTTGGGTAAAGTGTTCGTTTACATACATGAGCGGAAGCTCAGGCAAGGTAGCATCGACCACCGTCACGGAGGATTTCACTTTCGAGATGATAAATTCCCATTGTAATGAGAGTTGATTATGTTGGCTCATGCCTTCCTCCTTCATCTCACACACATTAATGTTTATATATTCTGCAATCGTACATTATAAGGAGAGAAAACTAACCAGTCGGAATGTGTTGATATTAAATCAATATATTTTAATTGTAACATAGTTATTCAAGTCATGTGGTTTATGGGTAATAGTTGATAACTAACATTCCACAATAACCTAACTACTCACCAGGAGGAACATACATGAAATTTCTGTTAATTATCATCATTATTATTTTGATTGTAGTCTTTTTTACCAGACGCAAACGTTAAAATAAGATCCGTTATGTAAGTGAGAAAGGAAGATGGGTATGAGAACCCTCTTTTTTATATTCATGGTACTCTGTATCATCAATCTCTGTTTCCCAAAATTCGGCTGGTATCTGCGCTATGGCTGGATTTCCCGGGGCGAAGCCGAACCCAGCAGGCCTTATATGACTATGGTCAGAACGACCAGCCTGCTGATGTTGCTTATCGCCTTCACACTTGCTATGGCATGAACTATAGGCATTAGAAGATGACTGCCCTGTTGGGCAGTTTTTTTGTGATGAAATGACGGGAAAATGATAACTTTGTTTGTGGTGCAATGATGACAATGCCCGTAATATAGATATATCGTTTCGGAAAGGACATCATTGGCATGAACATCGCATTTTATCCGTACTGGGCCGCCAAGACGCTGCTCTCGCTTATTAATGTCATATATATCATGGTCATTACTACATTCATATACGGTCTCACTGGATCGGTACTCTCTGCTGCAATGTTTCCACTTATTCAGATCATTGCACGCATAATAGCCGGTCTCACTTTGCCATTACTTGTGAACCGTTTCCCATTCTCCAGACTATTGATCAGCATTTCCATAGCCAAAACATTAATCATGACCTGTATAGCCATTTCGTTGAATCACTTGATTTCACAACTGCCGCTTATATTGCTCGGAGTGATTGCATTATCCTTCTTGGACGGATGGGAAACTCCGTTACTGAAGACTTTAACGCCACGATTGGTTCAAGGTGAAGACCTTATAAAAGCAAATAGCCTACTATCTTTCTCCAATCAGACTGTAACCATTGTCGGTTACGCCATGACGGGATTCGCCGTGATGAACTGGGGGGCGTCACAGACCTTCTGGGCAGCTACAAGCCTGTCCTGGGCCGTTCTGATCTTCATGATTGCCATGGGCTCGCTCACACGGAATGTAGAACAACCTCAGAAATCTGCTGTATCGCGGAATGTATTGAGGGAAGGTTGGAGTATACTTTGGAAGAATCCATCATTACGGCTGATTACGCTTATGGGCATTGCCCAAGCACTTGCGGGTTCCATCTGGATCGGAGCTGTTACGCTGGCCTTTGCAAAAGAAGCTCTGGGACGAGGAGAAGGTTGGTGGGGACTCATGAACTCGAGTTACGCTGCTGGAACCATGCTTGGAGGTATTCTGGCTCTTGCACTAGCCAAACGTATTCAGAAGCATCTAATCGCTAGTATGACCATGGGTTCTCTTCTCTTCAGCCTGCTGACCGTCGTTTATGGTCTAAACAACCTGCCATGGCTCGCTCTGGTGTTATGCATACTGATGGGTCCAGTTCATCAGATTCGTGATGTGGCTCAGCAGACAGCGCTTCAGAACAGTGTACCTGTCGAATCCCTAACCAAGGTATACGCCACCCATGGCGTCCTGATATCCACGGTTATGAGTGTATCCATAGTTATCTTTGGTCTAGTCGCCGATCAACTGGGCGTTCGGTGGGTATACCTTATCGGTGGAGCCTTGTTTATTGTATCTGCGATATGCTCATTATCGTTGAGCAGAATTCACAGAAACCATCCCATTGCTAAACATACGAAAAATATGTAAATCAAAAGAGACGAGCAACATTCTGCTCGTCCCTCACAATCTCAATCCAATCGATAATCTGTAAGCGGCTTGCCTTTTTTATAATACAAAGTAGGTGACAATATATTGAAGAAAATGTGCACATCCGGCATATATGCTTCTTCCAAAATAGCTTGCACCGACGATGCAATCCGATTATGAATCTCCTGGTCACGTTGAAACATCAGAATCTCTATAGAAGCCGGAGAAGGTGTTAGCGCTTGTACATCATGACGCTCTGCCTTCATTCTCTCCCTTGGAATATGAGTAATTAGGGCCATCTGCTCTGTAATTTGGGGTACAACTTCCTCTAGCTGAGGACCTGTGAATCCTTTAAAGCGAATAAACGGCATTGCTATCCCTTCAATCTCTGTTAATAGTCTCTTATGTGATTTTAAGCACATTGTTTTCAGTTGTCAAATGTCATGGATGGCATATGTTGCTTCTTATAAACAGGAAAAGCCCCGCTGAAGTCTCAGCGGAGCCCACTGTTTGCACGTTTCTATACGTGACTTACAGCCAGAAAGATTTTGTGATGATCACGAGCAGGATAAAAAGCACAAGAATTGCACTTGTAGAAGTCCATCCGCCACCAGCATTACAACAACCGTATCCAACTTGACTCATTTGATTGGCCTCCTTTGAATTTCAAGGTATGCCATAACATATGCGTATTCCGTGCAAGTGACCGGGCGAATCGGCAAGTTCAACAGCCCATTCATCCGGGATTCATACCCGTTGATTTAACCGGATGGGGCTATGGAAATTTTCAGTTGTTTTTCTTGTGACTCCTGAGGTAAAGGGTCTGTATTTCCTCTGTCCAGAAGGATTGTACGAGTACGTGTATCACTTCGGGATGCCAGAACAACCTCTCCATCAGGTGTTATGCAATACGCGATTGGAATGGATATCTCGCTATCACGGTACGAACCATCCGCATGGCTAGTCCCCATGACAATACATTGATGCTTCAAGGCGATCTGCCGAGCCTCTTTGACCCACTCACTGTACTGCTCTTCACTGAACATGCCCACACCAATGGAATGCATCACAATGTCCACATTTCCTATATTCTCATTGCAAAATCCTTGCAGGACCAGCTCATCACACAACAAAGTGCTTATTACCCAACCCTGTTCCTCAACCCTCTCAGCAGGTGTATATTTAGCTTTTTCCAATACAATCTCTCCAGCCTTACTGATGATAATCGATCGGTCCTTTGGACGTTCGTCCAACCTGCGATGACCTGATACAATCATGGTTCCATTTTCAGCCGCCAGGCGGCAAGCGTCTTCGACATTCTGGTTCAGATAACCTTCAGGAAAGAATACTACATCTGCATCAGGGTGTTGCTTGAGTTCGGTTTCAAGCTGCAGCAAATCCTGTTCCAGCCTTGGTTGTCCAATGATAATTTTCAACTGGCATCCCCCATTCGATAATAAAAGCCGGTTCATACCCGAATAAGGTACGAAACCGGCTTAAAGGTTGTACGGACAGAACTCCTGCTAACCGTACTTCGCTTCAAGAGTAATTGGTTCTCATGTTATTGCTTGGTGAAACAATTACCTTTACAGTTGAATGATATGTAGTTAGGCATTTCTACGTTCAATACTATCATATATAGCCTGCCCATCATAGCTTCGATCTGTAGCGATATCTTTCACAAAGAGGGCGCTACCTGCTGCACTATTTGCATTTACAGACAGAAAGCTAACTGCACCCACAACCCACATCAATGGATATAATGCAACGGATAAAACTTTTTTCATATCTTTGTCTCCTTTTCTGCTTAAACAGACGATTGGTTGAATATCCCATTAATACGATTACAACCCAATTAGGTTTCAATTTTATATACAACCATCACTATTTCTAGACATACAGGAGACAAACTAAAATTGTTCCGTTCAGATCAATTCAAAACTCTGGAGCAACGCTGCTGCCTCTTCATGATCAGGTTCCAGAGCCAATACTTTATGCGTATATGACAGGGTTTCTTCTTCCAGTTCAAGTTCATAACAGCACACAGCCAAATCGTATAAGACGGCTGGATTATGGTTACTCGGATCGGCAACCAATGATATCTCCAGAAACCGTTTTGCATCCTCATACATATACATCTCATATAACAGCTGCCCTGCCAGAAATGCGAGACCTCCTTGCTGCTCCATCACGTAGTAGGACGACCACATCGTATGAATACCAGACTGAATATCAAGCATTTCCTCATCACTTGCATCAGGAAGAAGACTGGAAATGTGAGTAGCACTGTGAATCAAGAACTCCGCATCATATCCACCCAGACGCCAAAACGGCAAAATATGCTTTAACTCCATACTCTCTATTCGAGAGTCTACCCATTGTTTCATGCTGAAAAAGTCATCCGGTCCAAAACGTTCAACAAATCGATGGTAAGCCAGACGTGTGTTCACATAACTAATGGGTTCTTCAACCATCAACATGCACCCAACATTCAGATCTTTATAATGATGTGTTGTGAATCGAGTATGAGCGCCCTGTTGTTCAAGAACATATTGAATCGCATGGTAGTTAGCCGTTAGGGAAAAACTCCCGTGCAGAACAAATTCAGGTGGCTCTGCGAACTTCCAGTTATCCAGGCGATGATCCCCTTTATCAGCGGTAATTAACACATAACCCGACTGTGACAGCTTGTTCAACCGTTCGAGACAGGACAACCCGATTGCAGGGAACAGAATGTGCGAATCCTCCAGTTCCTCTTTGTACAATGTGATAAGCTCCTGATACGGATAGTTATCCGCACTGTATTCGGGCGCTCGGCGATACTCATAACTCAGCGTCATGTTCTTCAGCATCTCAGCGGGCTCAAGATCAAGACGACGATCCGGAGACTGTACAAGCAGATCACACTCATAGATCTCGCCATCCCCAATGTAGATTAATTCCTGTGGAATGCTGTCAAAAAAGTAATTAGCAATCAACAACAACGGTTGTTTCAGATCACCGGGCCGAATAACCGTGCCTGCAACGGCCAGATTCAATTCCGTATCCGCTACAGCATCAAAACGTGCAAAATCCACTATACCTTGTTCAATAAAGGATTGCATGGATGGATGCTCTTTCCATCCCAGCACATTCTCTGCAACCAGATCCGTCATCACATATCTGAAAGGCGGTAACTGTATTCCAGCAAATTCTTTTAACTCAATCAGTTTCAGGAGAACTTGGTGTGCCAAACGCCCTACACCCGCTCCAAGTTCAAGAATGGTTACGGTCTCGCTGATCTTTCCTTTGTTCGAGAGGTCCTGAAGAAAGCCAAAGATCATCTCTGCATACGCCGTGGCAATCATCGGATTACTCGTAATATATTGAGGGACTTGGTTCTCTGTCCAAGCTTGTAGCCCCTTCTGTTCATAATAAGCTCTTTGCCAATCCCATACCGGAGCTTCACTGTAACGAAAACGTTGACTTTCATTTAACGTCATTAAACGGAAACCTGCTTTCTATCACTAATTTCATACGTTTCTCAGATGTTCACGTATTATTTTATGTCCAATACCATTCAATCTCTGTAATACATTATATCATAGAACCCTACCTACTCGATGAAGTTCAGTTTTCCCCTTCAACAGGAAAAAACCTGCTTTTGAGGGCAGGTCCTTGAGGCCTTTCAATTAAGAAGACTACTGATCTAGTTTACTTAGGCAAGGACGCTCAACATTAGTCGGAATATACAGCTCCATCAAAGTTCTCAGGGCCTACACGGATCGTACCGAGCAAGTTGGAACTGATAAATGCAGTGTACGTCAATTGAGGTGTGATAGGCGGGTTGAAGTCATCTGCAGAGAACGTAATAATCTGAGGTGCAAGGACACTCAAGCTAAACGTAGACGTTGCGGAATAGATCACAGGGTCCGTAGCCAAAGTCCCCCTAACAATTGTAATAGTTACACCAACGAGTGCCAAAGGAAGTTGCACAGACACCGTTCCTTTGAATTGTACCCGCGGGTTTGCCCCTGCTCCTGCTGTTTGCAGACCAATCTGACCGAATAATTGTGGTGTATTAATAACCAGGATTGGTATTGCAATAGAGTTAGCCAAACTCGCATTCTGAGATGTTCTTGCATCAAGAAATTGACTCATGAAATCTACCTCCTATGGGTTGGGATAAGGTAGTATATGCGAGATTTGAGATATGGCATGGACATACATCGTGATTCGAAAAAAAGGGCATACTAGAAAGACACCATTACAAGATACCTTTTACTTCAGAGCTTACATGCAGACAGAAAAAAACCCTTGCTAGGCAAGGGTTTTAAGAGTATGGGCCCTACAGGACTCGAACCTGTGACCAATCGGTTATGAGCCGACCGCTCTAACCAACTGAGCTAAGGGCCCTAGACATAATGTATAACGTGCAGATGATGGCTGTGAATCATCCAAGTGAAACTAAATTGCGGGGGCAGGATTTGAACCTGCGGCCTTCGGGTTATGAGCCCGACGAGCTACCGGGCTGCTCCACCCCGCGTCAGTAATAAATATTAAAACAGCGACTTAATTAATATACACCATTCTATCCCAATAAGTCAAGGGGTAATGTCAGGGAATAAAACGTACACCGTAACGTCCTTTACGTGATCGATAAACTTCCACTTCCGCTGGTTCATTATGACCGTAAATCCACCCATCCTGCTCCATACGTTTGGCCAGACATCCTGCCTGAAATTTGGTTGCATACAACTTGCTGAAATATACCCAGTGCATACCGCTCGTCCTTTCCGGAGTCGTCATTTATTCCTGCTTTTTGTAGAATACCCCATTTTCATAAAAATAGCCGCCAAAGATTAAAATCTTCAGCGGCTATCCTAAACTTATGATATGACTACTTCATCAAATCTCATTGAAACGTAGCTTTAGGATCCTTTTTCAATTTCTCCAGCATCTCGTTTCCTTTAGCTGCCCACTCACCAAGCGCTTCTTTTGGTGTCTTTTTGTTCTCTAGTACTTGGTTGAAATATTCCATACCTTTTTCATTCACTTGCCATAAGCCTGGGGATTTTTGATACATTTTATCCAGATTGGTATTGGTTGGCGGAATTGGCTTCAGCGCATAGAATGCTTGAATGTTATAATCCAGGCCATCTTTGGGCTTAATGAAGCTCTTACGTGATACCATCTCATAGCTGCTACGTGCTTTGATCTTAGCCCAGTCCTCACTGTTCATGTACTTGATCAGTTCCCACGCATCATCCGGGTTCTGAGCCGCACTATTAATCGCCATGAGGTTGCTCAGGTAGATGCTACCTCCAATTTCAGGAGCTTCCGGGTGAACTGGAGGTGTTACCACATCCCAATCCACTTTCGTAAAGTCTTTCATTTTATCCGCATTTTTATTAGCATCAATTAATTGATTAATATAGCTGTAATCACCAATAACCATGGCTGACTTGCCACTCAGGAATAGGTCACCCTGTACTGGATCATAACGTCCATTCGGATTCTGATCCTGCGGTTCGTCGCCTTTAGGAATAACTTTGTCAATTGCAAGTTTGCTGATGGTGCTCCACACTTTCTCCCATTGAGGAGAATCTACGGTCATCTTCTCTGCTTTGTCATCAAACGTCTTCAGCTGCAACGAGCTGTAGTACTGTTGCATGGAGTAGTACGGCGAACCTCCCTGATATGTCGTGAAGGAGAAACCAAATACATGATCTTTACCTTCACCTTTCGTTAGACGGGTACCCAGATTGAAAATATCGTCCCATGTCATGTTGTCCGTTGGCGGTTCCACGCCTGCTTTTTCAAACATACCCTTGTTATAGAACAAAGCCGAGGAGGAGAACGTTGGTGTCAATGCATAAATGCTCTGATCCCCAAGGTCCTTAATTCCCTCCAGTACACTAGGCACGATATCACTGGTATCAAACTTATCTTCCTGCATCAGTGGGTCCAGCTGTTTCACCAGATTCTCCTGAATTAATGATTTCACTGTGGCGGTATCGGCCACGATAACGTCAACCGGGTTATCCCCAGTCATAATCTTCTTCAGACTTTCCATTGTATCTGGAACTTCTGGCTGTTCTTCCGTGTTGCCATACCCATACATACTGCTCTGATCAACAGCAGCTACAATTTCGATGGTTACATTGGGATGTGTCAATTCAAAAGCATCGGTAAATTGCTGACGGAAGTAACTGTCATCCTGTCCTCCCCACAACGTAGCCACACGTAATACACGCTGCTCCGTATCCTTGGCCTCACTTGCCGTACAACCGGCAATCAGCGGCAGTGCTAGCGTCGCAGTAGCGATGACAGCCAGCACACGTTTTCCCCACATACTATTCTTCATTTCCCAGTTCCCCCTCTTAATTATCTTGGCGGTGTAATGACAATACGTTCACCGTCAAATTCCAATGTCGCCCGGTTATCAATGGATAAGGCCTCCAGATACTCTTTTGGCACCTGAAGTCGTCCTGCACGGTCTATAATGACAAATGCTTCATGGATGTCTGGCATACCCGCCTCGGACAAGTTATGCTCATCATCCAGATTCGGGTTGCGCTTCACAAACTCGGTACTGGTCAAGCCGTCCCGAATCGCAACGATCCGGTCCACCTTGCCAGCAAGCGTCAAGTCATGGGTAACGATGACAATCGTAACGCCAAGTTCCTTGTTCATTCTTCGAAAAATGCCCATGATTGTATCACATGTCTCGGAATCGACCGAACCGGTAGGTTCATCTGCAAGCAGAATTTTGGGACGATTGGATAATGAGATCGCAATCGCTACCCGTTGTTGCTCTCCTCCTGACAATTGATGCAATTTGTTATGCATCCGATCCTTAAGGCCTACCCATTCGAGCAACTGTTTCGCGTAAGCACGATCACGCTTGCCTCCCAGAATCATGGGAGTCTCCACATTTTCCAGTGCAGTGAGATAAGGCAGCAAGTTACGACCGTTATTTTGCCAAATAAAACCTACCGTATGACGTTTGTATTCGACCAATTGGGCATCTGTCATTTTCAGCAAATCCCAGTCTCCCACAACAGCCGTACCAGCTGTAGGACGATCAAGTCCGCCCAGAATATTCAGCAGCGTGGATTTACCGCTACCGCTGTTCCCGATGATGGCCATCATTTCACCTTGATTGACAGTCAGGTTGAGACCCTGAAGGGCAACGACTTCCACATCGCTGGATTTAAAAATTTTGACAAGTCCTTCGCATTGGATCACGTTTACCTCTCCTCTCCCATTTTGACTGCCTGGTGAACTCGCAATCTGCGAATCTGCCAGAGCAACATCGTTGCACCAATGACCAGCATCACTACGGTGACCCCATACAGTTGCAACATATCTTGCTGTTCAAACACAATCCGGAACGGAGGTACCTGGGCAGATACATTATCCGTCGTTTGCAGGAATGGCAGGAATAAACGACTGGATACCTGACCAATCCCAATACCTAGCAGGATCGATAGACCTGCTGTGAACACCTGCTCCAGCAGCAACATGCCGCTTAGTTGTGCCCGGGATAACCCCATGGCCCGTAATACACCAAACTGCACAACACGTCCGGACAGGTTGAAGAACCAGTACAGCACGTATCCGATCAACGAGATAATAACCGATACCAGGAATCCAAGGCTCAGTATCCCGAATACGCCACCTCTTGACGGATGTTTAGCCTGAGATACCAATTCGGTACGTACGTCACGTACAGACGATAACTCAATGCCTTCTGCTGCAAGTTTCTCCATTAGTGGAGCCACTTTGGCATCCGGTTCCATTTTCAGCCACACCTCATAAGGAATCAAAGGTACCTGATCATAGATATAATCCAGATTCGCCACGAAAAATGGCATCTGATCCGGATACTGGGCTGGCCAGTAAGGAATAATTCCGAAGACTACGAATTCAATCGCCTGTCCCTGTACACCCATGGAGACGAGGTCTCCAGTTTTGAGTTTGAACTTGTCAGCAAATTTGGAAGAGATCAATACAGCCCCTTCATATTTACCAAGCAAGTCAAGGTACTTGTAGGGATGTGCCGGGAACAGATCATTGCGGAACCACGCCACTTGAGCAAAGTCCACATTATCAATTCCGACCAGCATCCCCTGTCCACCCGATTTACCAGAGACGATAATATTGCCTTTGGTCTGCAGCACACGTGCTGCATGTTCAACCCCGTCTAATCTGCGGAACACCTCGAATGGAGGTTCGGAGTAGATGACTTTGGATGGCTGCGAAGAACCGCCACCACCTGGAGCACCTCCACCGCCGTTGCCTCCGCCGGAACCACCACCAGCAGAACCTCCTCCTCCATTGCCACCACCTTGTTGACCTCCACCCGTACCGCCATTCTGTCCGGAACCACCAGGTTTAACCTCAGGTGTCCCTTCCCACACAGTCTGCATAATCACATCAGAACCATAACGGTACAAGGTACGCTCAGTGGAATTCAGATCAATCGTCCGAGCTGCAGCCGAGTTGTACACCCCAAGTCCCAGTGTCAGTACAAGGAGGATCATCAGCGGGTAATAGGAAGAAGATGAACGCGATAACTGCGTTAATGTCAGATACAACGGGACCGGGAGAAACTTGCGACCGATCAACTGAATAAGCTTTAATATCCACGGGAACAAGCGCAAGAAGAATAGTCCAAGCGCAAAGATCGCGAGTGCGGGTACAAAGAATAGAAACGGTTGTACCTGCAACTGATCGGTTGTCATTCCGGTCTGGAAGGTCAACATCTGACGTTCATAGAACAGGTAGTATCCATATCCAGCCAGACCCAGCAACACAACGTCCAGGAACCAGCGCTGCCATACTGGAGCACGGTCTGTTCGTGCTTGCCGCCGTTTGGCAGATACAATGGTTGCCCGTGCATAGGTTATCGCAGGGATAAGTGATGCGATGATCGCTACAAGGACCGCTGCTACTCCCAGGAGAATAGCTTCTTTTGATACACCGATCGGAATAGACTTCCGATCTACGAACGAGAGAAAGCCACTTGCTGAACCAATACTCTTGGCCATAAACCAACCAAGCAACGGCCCAATAACCAGCGCAATAGCGCCCAGAAATATGCCTTCAAGCAAGTAGAGAGAGAAGATCTGCCGAGCTGAAGCTCCACGACTGCGCAATACCGCAATATCACTCTCTTGCTTCTGTAATGACTGTCTGGCGTTCATCGCAATAAAATAAAAGACCATCGCAATCATCGGTGCTGCCAAGGTAAACAACATGGTCTGCAGTTGCAGACTCTGACTGCGGAACTGCTTGAGCAGATCACCAAAGGTGATGTCCACTTTTGTATCTTTCAGCCGCTGGTACAGATCGATATCCAGCCTTTCCAGCATGGAAGTCAGACCTGATAACTGGCTGGTTTGAATTTCTTTCAGATCAAAGGCATAATACCAACGTGAATTTTGAAGTGGAATCCCTTTTTCCTTCAGTAAAACATCATTAAAAACCGATTCATCCACATATAGTCCATTCATCATGCCGTCAAATCCTTGTACCCAGTAAGGGCTGTTTGGATCATCTGCCTTGAAGGACCCGGTGATCTTCACACGTAACGTGATATCAAGACCGCTATACACCGGATATTTCAGAATATCGCCGATATGCAGGTCGTTACGGTACATACCCTCTTCCAACATGACTGCCTCGATCGTGTCATCTTTGACCTGGTTTCCAGGTTTCACCCCGGCAGAGTAATTCACCTGTGCATCCAGCCCACTCATCGTACCCAGACTCATACTGCGCGCCCTGCTGGCATCCACTTTGGTTGGATCTTCCGGGCTCACCTCTGTGCTGCGAATGGATCTCGAATTCACATACGTATGAAAAGGAAACCCGATGTCGCGAGGAACATCCTCACGAATATAACGATCTACTTCATCCAGACCCCGTGTGTCTGTCTTCACGCCACCGGGTGCCTGATAACTCATAAGCAACGAACCGGCTGGCAACCCTTCACTGTTATCCTGCAGCGTTTGCGCGACGACCCGTTTCAACGCACCATCGGCATACATTGGAATACTGACGGTGAACGCTACCGCCACAATCAATCCGATCAGTGTGCTGAAGGTCATCCAGCGCGTGTTCCACATTTTGCGGAACAGCAGCCGAAGCAATGGCAGCCCCATTAGCGTCCCACTACTTTCTGACCTACGGTCAGACCTTTCAGAATCTCGACATCTGTCGATGTCTGCTGTCCAACTTCAACGTCCACTTCACGCTTGCTGCCATCACTCTCCACCACTTGTACATACGTTCTTGAACCGATGGAGCGTAAAGCGGATACAGGAATCACAATTGCGTTCTCGGTACGCTGCGTTACAATCGAGACCGATAGTGGTGTGCCACGTTCGACGCCTTTTGGCATTTTTGCAAGTGTAACGATGACATACTTATCCAGCGTTTCCTTGGTTGGAGGCGTACCGCCTTCACCCGTCCCTTCGCCACTGCCGCTTCCCGATGCTTCCGCGATAGGCATAACTTTAATTTTGCCAGCGACTTTACCAGCTCCATTAATATCTACTTCTGCCTTCATACCGGCCGAGAACTTCTCCAGATCTTCCTTGGCAAAGGTAGCTGCCACAACCAGATTCGATGTATCCGCAATCGTAGCAATCGGATCATACGCTTTCACGGTTGCACCCTTCTCTACCTGCACTGCAATAACGGTGCCGCCAAACGGAGCGGTCAACGTGGCTTTGCCCAGTTGTTCCTCCAGATCAGCGAGTTCCTGGCGTAGTTCTTCAAACGCAATCGTTGATTCTTCGAACTCTACCGGGTCCATCTCATCCTTCTTGCGGAGTGTTTCCTTCATTTGAACTTCGGATTTGCGAATAGCCAGTTTCTTGCCACGGATCTCCTTTTCTACACTCTCCACATCGAGGACAGCAAGAAGTTGACCCTTTTTCACTTTATCCCCTGGTTTAACATTTAACTCTTTGACATGCATGCCATCAAGCGTGAAGTACACCTTCTCTTCCCGCTGACTCATCATCTTGCCGCTGCCACTTACTTTTTTCTCCAACGTTTCCGTCCGGACTTCATATTCCGGTTTCTTGGAGATCGTTGGTGGTGTAATAGGCGGAAGCACTTCTTCCTCTGTTTCTGACGGCAGCAATGAGCAGCCGGACATCGTTGCAACCATTATCGCACCGAGTACAATAATCGCTGCGCGTTTCCCCCTCTTCGGAGCGGCCCCTTTACTTGATAAATCTGCCGTCCGCCATTTCATAAACATGGTCCGCAACCTCCAAAATTGTAGGATCGTGTGTAGTCATACATATTGTTACTTGTTCTACTTCAATAATATTGCGGAATACGGCCATGACCTGAGCGCCCATCTTGGAATCCAGTTCAGCTGTAGGTTCATCCGCAAGCAACAATCTGGGTCTATGGGCAATCGCCTTGGCTATAGCCACCCGCTGCTGCTCTCCCCCGGACATCTCGAAAGGTCGGTGCTTCACCCGTTTGGATAGTCCAACCAGATCCAGACAGTGACCAACCCTGTCCTTCCACTCCGCTCGCGGAACGTCCGCCATGCGCAGCGACAGTTCTACATTTTCCCAAGCAGATAATAAGGGCATGAGTGCATATGCCTGGAAAATAAAACCGATCTCTTTGCGCCGCAAAGCGGTCCGCCGCCGGTCTCCCCAATCCTGAAGAGGCTGACCAGAGAACAGAATGTCTCCACTTGAAGGCTGATCCAGTCCACCGAGCATATTCAGTAGTGTTGTTTTGCCTGAGCCCGATCGCCCCTTCAGCATGACCAGTTGTTGCGGATTCACTTCCATATCAATGCCTTTGAGCACATGGATAATGCGACTGCCTGTCTGGAAACTGCGATGCACGTTACGCACCTCCAGTACAGGTCCATCATATGGAGGCAGCATATCCTTCTTTGGTTTGATCTTCTTCTGGGGTTCATCAACAGTGATGACAGCAGCTGCAGCCACTTCATCTGAAGCGATTTCACTTTCAGGTAACGGAGGTTTACTCGTCGGGTAATCGTGTTCATTGTTGTATGTATTTTCCCCCGACTCCGTCGATGCCTCCAACGGTGTTTCCCCCTGTTGATGTTCATCGCCTGACTGGCTCTTGGCAGGTCTTTTTCTGAGAAATAAATTCTTCATGCCAGCAATCACGCTCATCCTTTCTTGAAATCCCGTTCATTTCTTCAAAAAACCTAAAATTAGAAATCTGTTCCATCCTACACTGAATTATAAACGACCGATCACAACTAAAAGTTACAAGCTTTTTACAACGGTAGAGAGAAAAAGTTAATATTTTGATGAACAAACAAAAAAAGCACCCCAAAGTGCGGGATGCCTCTTGCATATTCGATCGTTTTGCCGCTATGACGGCAATCATTACAATTTTGATACCGTTCATTCCTGAACATTTTTTTGAGGTATCAATGATATTATTTACCAAATGAAGAAGGATCTTCACGCCAGGATTTAAGCAACTCAAAGTCACTCTCCTGAATCGTTCCCTGAGCCAAAGCCACATCCATCAGCGCCGTGTAATTGGACAACGTCTGAAGTGGAATTCCAGCATCTTCAAATGCTTTAACACCTTTATCCAGCTGGTAGCTGAAAATGGCAAGTACGGCGAGAGGTGTTGCGCCTGCTACACGTACGGCTTCGGCTGCTTTGATCGAGCTTCCACCTGTAGAGATCAGATCTTCGATGACAACCACTTTCTGTCCTTCGGTAATCAGACCTTCGATCAGGTTCTCCTTGCCGTGTCCTTTCGCTTTATCACGAATGTAGGCCATCGGCAGATCCAGCTTCTGAGCCACCCAGGCAGCATGCGGAATACCTGCGGTTGCTGTACCTGCGATGACTTCTGCATCCGGGTACTGGTTCCGAATGATTGTTGCAAATGCTTCAGCGATATCGTTGCGAATCTCCGGATAGGACATCGTTAAGCGGTTATCACAGTATATTGGTGATTTGATGCCGGATGTCCATGTAAATGGCTGCTGCGGACGTAACGCCACGGCTTTAATTTTCAAAAGTTGGGAAGCAATATGATTCGGAATCTCATTCAGTTCGATCATGCGTTCAACATCTCCTTCAAAATGGTTTCTACCGCTTCTCGCGGATTGGGAGCGCCTGTAATGGGTCTGCCTACAACAATGTAATGACTGCCTCTGGCGATGGCTTCACCTGGGGTCAAGACGCGTGTCTGATCTCCCAGACCACTACCCGCTGGACGAATTCCTGGAGTAACGGTGTGAAAAGCACTGCCACACGTTGCCCGAATTGCGGGCACTTCCAGTGGAGAAGCAACAACTCCATCCAGTCCGGCCTCTTGGGCTAGTCCTGCATAACGGACCACAGCAGCTTCCACACTTCCCGGGATGCCAATCTCGTTATTCATCGTTTCCAGACTTGTACTGGTGAGTTGGGTGACTGCAATGATCTCGGGCTTGCTAAGGGAAGGATCGGCAGCGATTGCTGCCTCAGCACCTTCACGTGCAGCACGCATCATAAGGGCTCCACCCGCTGCATGTACATTGAACATGTCTACGCCAAGACGTGTGATACTCTCAGCTCCGCCACGAACGGTGTTGGGAATGTCATGCATTTTCACATCCAGAAAAACGGAGTACCCTTTGGATTTCAGCTCCCGAATAAAGTCAGGTCCTGCTGCGTAGAACAGCTGCATACCCACCTTGAGATAACAGGGAATGCCCTCAAGAGCTTGTACCAATTCTTGAGCTTCTTCCGCTCCAGGATAATCCAGTGCCACCATCAGACGGCCAGCCATTTCATTGAAACTCGCTTGATTCATCACCAGCGCTCCCCTCCACTTGCTCATTTTTTCCGTTTTTGCCCGATATAAAGGACATCCCGCCAGCCCGCAGGCTGACTGATGTCCTTCATCAGAGAGTTATTTATTTTACAAAGACAGGCATTGCTTCCGAAGAGAAGTTGATCGTTTGCAGCATGATCAGCAGCGCACGAATCGTATCCAATGAAGTCATACATACAATGCCGTTTTCTACCGCTTCACGACGGATACGGAATCCATCACGCTGCGGTGTTTTGCCTTTGGTGAGTGTGTTGAAGACAAAGTTTGCTTCGCCGCTACGGATCATATCCAGAATGTTCGGCGAACCTTCACTTAATTTGTTCACAGTCGTTACCGGAATGTTCGCTGCTTCAAGCGCAGCTGCTGTTCCGCCGGTAGCCATGATTTTGTAACCCAGTCTGTAGAAACCTTCGAGCAAAGGAACCGCTTCGTCTTTGTCTTTGTCTGCTACAGTTACTACGATCGCTCCTGTTGCCGGAATTTTCATTCCTGCGCCGATGAGACCTTTGAACAACGCTTTAGCGTAATTCGGGTCACGGCCCATAACCTCACCTGTAGACTTCATCTCAGGTCCGAGGGTTGGTTCTACACGACGCAGCTTCGCGAAGGAGAAGACCGGAACTTTAACCGATACATGATCCGATTCAGGCCACAGCCCGTCAACATAACCAAGATCTTTTAGTTTCACACCCAGAATGGCTTGTGTTGCCAAGTTCGCCATCGGAATGTTGGTTACTTTACTCAGGAATGGTACGGTACGGGATGAACGCGGGTTCACCTCGATAATGTACACTTGGCCATCATGGATAACAAACTGGATGTTGACCAAACCTACCGTTTTCAGTTCTTTCGCAATTTTGATTGTAATCTCTACAATTTTCTCTTTCAAATCCTGGGACAGATGTTGAGGAGGATATACCGCGATGGAGTCACCAGAGTGAACCCCTGCACGCTCGATATGTTCCATGATTCCCGGAATCAATACCGTTTCACCATCACAGATGGCGTCAACCTCAACTTCTTTACCCATCATGTAACGGTCGATCAGGACCGGATGCTCTGGATTGATTTTAACCGCCTGTTCCATGTATGTTAGCAATTCAGCATCGGAGTATACAATCTCCATCGCACGACCGCCGAGTACATAAGAAGGACGAACCAAGACAGGGTAGCCCAGACTTTGAGCTGTTTCTACCGCATCATCAACGGAAATGACTGTTTTACCTTTTGGCTGTGCAATCTCCAGACGGGAGAGCAGACGTTCGAACTTCTTACGGTCCTCCGCCTCATCGATGCTTTCCAGATCCGTTCCGAGAATCGTTACACCTGCATTACGCAGTGGTGCTGCCAGGTTGATGGCCGTTTGACCGCCGAACTGTACGATAACCCCTACTGGTTTCTCCTGTTCAATCACGTTCATGACATCTTCGAAGAAGAGCGGTTCAAAGTACAGGCGATCCGATGTATTAAAGTCCGTAGACACCGTCTCCGGGTTATTGTTGATAATGACTGCTTCATAGCCTGCTTTTTGCAATGCCCATACTGCGTGTACAGTTGAGTAGTCGAACTCGATCCCTTGACCGATCCGGATTGGTCCTGAACCCAGCACCACAACTTTTTTCTTGTCTGAAGGGATAACTTCATTCTCTGTCTCGTAAGTTGAGTAGTAATATGGCGTTGTTGCTTCAAACTCAGCCGCACATGTATCTACCATTTTGTACACTGGGCGCAGGTTCTCTGCTTCCCGACGAGTTCTAACTTCCGCTTCAGTTGTTAATGTGCCTCCTGGTTGACCTTGCGCACGCAGTTCAGCAATGGCACGGTCTGTGAATCCAAGGCGTTTCGCTTGATACAGAATGTCGGAAGACAATTCGGATTCTTCGCGAATGCGATCTTCGAATGCAATCAAACCTTCGATTTTGTCCAGGAACCACCAGTCAATCTTGGTCAGATCCTGCAGCTGTTGCAACGTATAACCTCTGCGGAATGCTTCGGCAATCAGGAAGATACGCTCATCATCTGCTTTGATCAGACGTTCGTTCAAGGTCGCTTCGTCCAGCGTTTCGGCATCCTTCAGGTAGAGGCGATGTACGCCAATTTCCAGGGAACGAACTGCTTTGTGAATCGACTCTTCGAATGTCCGGCCAATAGCCATTACTTCGCCTGTTGCTTTCATCTGAGTTCCCAGTTTACGGTTCGCCGAGATGAACTTGTCGAACGGCCAGCGTGGGATTTTGCTCACGATGTAATCCAGTGTAGGCTCAAAGCAAGCATACGTTTGGCCTGTTACCGGGTTCACGATTTCATCCAACGTGTAACCCATGGCAATTTTGGCAGCCATTTTTGCAATCGGATAACCCGTTGCTTTGGAAGCCAGAGCCGATGAACGGCTTACCCGTGGATTTACTTCGATAACATAGTATTGGAAGCTGTGTGGGTCCAGTGCAAACTGTACGTTACATCCACCCTCGATATTCAGGGCACGAATGATTTTCAAGGAAGCTGAACGCAGCATTTGATATTCACGGTCCGACAATGTTTGGCTTGGTGCTACGACGATACTGTCACCTGTATGAATACCTACCGGATCAAAGTTTTCCATGTTGCAGACAACGATACAGTTATCGTTTTTGTCTCGCATAACCTCATACTCGACTTCTTTCATGCCTGCAATGCTCTTCTCGACCAGACATTGCCCAATCGGGCTGTAACGAATTCCCGCTGCCACCGTCTCGCGCAGCTCTTCTTCGTTCGCACAGATTCCGCCGCCTGTTCCGCCCAGTGTATAGGCTGGACGCACGATGATTGGATAACCAATCTCATTCGCAAATTCAAGTGATTCTTCAAGTGTCGTTACGATGACACTCTCTGGTACAGGTTGTTCCAATTCACGCATCAGGTCACGGAACAGATCACGATCTTCCGCTTTCTCGATGGATGTCAGCTGTGTTCCGAGCAATTTCACATTTTCACGTTCCAGCACGCCAGCACGAGCCAGCTCTACAGCCATGTTCAGACCTGTTTGACCACCCAGTGTTGGCAACAATCCATCTGGACGCTCTTGACGAATGATTTGGGTTACAAAATCCAGTGTAATTGGCTCAATGTAGACTTTGTCAGCCATGTTTGTATCCGTCATAATGGTCGCCGGGTTGCTGTTGATAAGTACAACTTCCACGCCTTCTTCTTTCAGAGCCTGGCAAGCTTGTGTACCGGCATAGTCGAACTCGGCCGCTTGACCGATGACGATTGGACCGGAACCAATCACCAGGATTTTTTTGAGATCTTTGTTAATCGGCATGTTATTGTGCTCCTTTCACTGCGGCTGCCAATACGGCTTGACGCGGCTTTTGCGGGTTAGTGATCTTGTGCTCGCGAATCATCTCGATGAAGCGGTCGAACAGATAGCTGTTGTCGTACGGACCCGGGGCTGCTTCAGGGTGATATTGAACCGAGAATGCCGGGAATGATTTATGTTTCAGACCTTCAATGGTCTTATCGTTATTGTTGATATGTGTAACTTCCAGGTCTGTACTCTTCACAGACTCTTCGTTTACGGTAAATCCGTGGTTCTGGGATGTGATGAAGCAACGTCCGCTCTCCAGTTCTTTCACCGGGTGGTTTCCTCCGCGATGTCCAAACTTGAGCTTTTCGGTGTCTGCTCCTGCTGCAAGTGCGAACAACTGGTGACCCAAGCAGATGCCGAAGATCGGGTATTCGCCAAGCAGTTCACTGATCATGTTAACCGCGTGAGGTACGTCTTTCGGGTCCCCAGGGCCGTTGGACAGTTGAATTCCGTCCGGGTTCAGGCGACGAATCTCGTCTGCTGTTACATCGTGTGGAACAACAACTACGTCACAGTCACGTTTGCTGAGTTCGCGCAAAATCCCTGTTTTTGCACCGTAATCCACGAGCACAATACGCTCAGCCGTTCCCGGGCTGTTGTAGACATGCTCTGTAGAAGTCATTGGCACCTGGTTACGCAGCTCAGCAATGGTGGTGTCTCCCATCATCTCCAGCAGTTCTTCCACAGGCTTCGATCCTGTTGTGAGAATTCCCTTCATTGTGCCGTGGTGACGAATCCGGCGAGTCAACATGCGTGTATCAATTTCGCTGATTCCTACGATGCCGTATTCTTTGAGCAGATTGTCTACGCTATATTCCGCACGCCAGTTGCTTGGCGTTGGCTCATGACGACGCACAACAAAACCGTGCACGTATGGACGAATCGACTCAAAGTCATCACGCGTAATGCCGTAGTTTCCGATCAGCGGATACGTCATGGTTACGATTTGACCGCAATAGGAAGGATCCGAAAGCACCTCTTGATAGCCTGTAATTCCCGTATTAAAAACGACCTCACCTGTAGTTTCACCTTCAGCACCAAATGCTTTCCCGGTGAACAGTGTGCCGTCTTCCAACAATAATCTTGCCTGTGCCTGCATCCCATTTCACTCCTCTGTGTTTATCAACGTTGAATACTTTGAGTTGAACTTTCTGGAAACTTCGTGCGGCTCCGCGTACAGAAAACCCTTTGATCGCTGTTATCCCCGGATTACTTTTTATCATTTTTCAAATGATGTAATCCGGTGATAAAGGCGAACGCTTTGCTTCTTCGGGTCTTTTCTGTCCGCTCCGCAGTTACGTTGGTGTCCAAGTTCAAAATCATGACATTCAACTTTGCTTGTTTCGTATGTTAGACTCTCGGCATGATTTGCCTCGAGTTAGTTGTAAAGATGTTACTGTGTAGAAGTTGTAAGTTTAGAGTTATAATGACTTGTTGATTAAAGAGTTAAGAATTACTGTTACTGTTTTAAAGAGTTGAAGATATAGAGTTACTGTTTTATTAATTTACTAAATTACCGTTTTACTGTTGTACCGTGTTGCTCCACACGCTTTTGCCATCCACCCATGTTTGTGTGGCCCAGCCTTTCAGCTTCCAGCCTGTGAATGGTGTGTTTCTTCCTTTGGTTGCAAACGTTGCAGGATCAACTGCTTTTTCCTCGTTCAGGTCAATCATCGTGATATCGGCTGGTGCTCCCTCTTCCAGTTTGCCTGTATCCAGTCGGAATACACGTGCCGGATCAGCTGTCATGCGTTTCACCAGGAATTCCAAGCTCCACAATCCTGTTTCCACAAACTTGGTGTACAGCAGCGGGAAGGCTGTTTCGAATCCTACGATTCCGAAAGGTGCCAGCTCCATGCCTTTGGCTTTCTCTTCTTCACTGTGTGGCGCGTGATCAGTTACGATCATGTCCAGCGTTCCGTCCAGCAAACCTTCGATACAAGCCTGCACATCACGTGGTGAGCGCAGCGGCGGGTTCATTTTCCAGTTGGCGTCCATGCCCGGGATATCTTCATCCGACAACACCAGGTGGTGTGGACATACCTCAGCAGTTACTTTAATGCCGATGGACTTCGCTAGACGAATCAAGCGAACCGATTGCTCTGTACTTACGTGGCAAACGTGATAATGGACTCCCGTTGCTTCTGCCAGTAGGATATCACGGCCAACGTGAATGGCTTCGGATTCATTTGGAATGCCTTTGATGCCGTGGCGCTTCGAAAACTCACCTTCCGTCACATATCCACCAACAACCAGTGAGTCATCTTCACAGTGAGCGATCACTGGCATATCCATGCTTGCTGCGAGGCTCATGGCATCTTTCATCATTTGAGCGTTTTGTACGCCTACACCGTCATCTGTGAATCCAATAGCGCCTGCTTCTTTTAATGCGGCAAAATCGGTAAGTTCACGACCCAGTTCGTTTTTTGTAATGGCTGCATAAGGCAACACTTTAACCAGATCAGCTTCTTTGGCCTTATCCAGTACCAGCTTCACAACTTCCGCTGTATCTGTAACTGGTCTCGTGTTCGGCATGCAAGCGATTGTTGTAAAACCACCTTGTGCTGCTGAACGGGCACCTGTCTCGATCGTCTCTTTGTGTTCGAATCCAGGTTCACGCAGATGCACGTGCATATCGATCAATCCCGGAATGACCAGTTTGCCTGATGCGTCTGTCACACTTTGCGCTGACTTTTCGGCATCCAGAACGGCTTGGTCTTCCAGACCAGCGATCTTTTTAATTTTACCTTCATCTATAATGATGGTTTTCCGTTCAAGTTCCCCTTGTTGGTTCAAGACGTTCGCGTTTTTTATAATCTGTAGCATAATTGCCCTCCGCTTCGGTTCTGTCCGGCTTACCAGGCAAGCCGGTTGATTTTCTTTATCGTGTACTCTCTTATTGCTCTATAAGAACTACCGTACCGTCAGCCTATGACCTACAGCCAGACCCTGTTACAGTTTCATCGCACGTTCCATAACCGCCATGCGGATTGGAACGCCGTTTGCCATCTGCGGGAAGATCCGCGATGCTTCACTTTCCACAACCGCGTCATCTACCTCGACATTGCGATTCACAGGAGCAGGGTGCATGATAATGGTGCTTGGTTTTAGGCGTGATGCCCGTTCTTCCGTCAATCCGTAGTGTTCGCGATAATCCTCAGCTGAAGTAATTAAGCCATGTTGATGACGTTCCAGTTGAACACGAAGCATCATGACTACATCTGCATCCAGCGCTTCTTCAAGACCGACATAAGGAGCATGCTCTGCGAGTTCCGGTGCCTGCATCGTTTGTGGTGCACAGAAGCGTACATCTGCACCAAACTTTTGCAGTGCCCACAGGTTGGAACGAGCTACACGGCTATGCAGGATGTCACCAATGATGGAGACACGCAAGCCTTTCAGTTCGCCAAATGCTTTCCTCATCGTGTATAGATCCAGCAACGCCTGTGTGGGATGCTCATTGTTGCCGTCTCCGGCGTTCACGAGTGGTACATTCACTTTCTGAGCCAGTTGTTGCAGAACGCCTGCCGGTTTCAACCGGATCACGCCTGCATCAATGCCCATCGACTCAAGTGTTCGTACCGTATCGTAGATGGACTCTCCTTTTTCCACACTGGATGCGGCTGCCGTAAAGTTCAACACTTGTGCGCCCAGGCGTTTCTCTGCCATTTCGAAGGAGAAGCGGGTACGTGTGCTGTTCTCGAAGAACATGTTCGCAACAAAGCGTGATTCCAGTACAGGAGCCAGTTTCTCTTTCTGCGCTTCCCAGTGAGCCGCTCTGTTCAGAATGGACTCGATTTCTCCTCGACTAAGTTCCTTCAGTCCAAGCAAGCTTCGGTCTCTCAATGCTGTCTGTGTAATCATTATGCTTGCTCCCCCCGGTTCTGAGTGATTTTGACTTCGTCCTGTCCGTCCGTTTCCATGAGTGCAACTTCAATCTCCTCTGATTTGGAAGTCGGCACATTCTTGCCGATAAAATCAGGTCGAATCGGAAGTTCCCGGTGTCCGCGGTCTGCGAGTACAGCCAGCTGAATGTTCTGCGGTCTTCCACAGTCCATCAGGGCATCCATCGCTGCGCGAATCGTCCGTCCGGTATAGAGCACATCATCGAACAAAATCACTTTTTTGTTATGGATCGAAAGTGATTCAGGTGTCATAATCAACATTTCCTTGCGATTCGCTTTATTTTCGTCCAAGCGGTCATCGCGGTAAGGAGTCACATCCAGTTCTCCCCAGGGGACTTTGGCGCCTTCGATTTCTTCAATCTTGGCGGCAATCCGTTCTGCCAGGTAAACCCCGCGTGTACGGATACCAACCAACACACAATCGTCGATTCCTTTGTTTTTCTCCAATATCTCATGGGCAATCCGTGTTAATGCGCGGCGGATCGCCGTCTCATCCATAATGACATGTGTCTCTGTGCTCATGCGTTCAGCCTCCTCAGGATTTCCCTTCAGCATCATGGCCCCGTGACGAGGAGAAAAAAAAAGACTCCTTGCCGTGTTTATTGGCAAGGAGTCTCCGAACTTCAGACCGCTCTGAAGAAAGTTTACTCTCGGGGATGCATCGCTTCATTTGCCGCAGCAAAAAAACGATGTATCGTTCACGTTACCTTGCCAGTCTCACGGGACTGATTTAAAGGTGCTATTCATGTCGTTCATATTGCAGAACCTCACAGGGTTCTGTAATCAATATGTCCGTTTGTCTTCATGAATTATGACAGAAAGACAACCCCCTGTCAACACCTCACCATCGCAGGTGAAAACCCTCTGCTACGTTCTTCTTAGAATCAGCAGTTAGGCTGAAAAACATCCATGCACAATACATCTCATTGGTTATTCATAATTATACAACATTTCTGCATATTTATCCATAGGCAAATGAGAAATTTGATATAACCAAAATAAACCTCTTACTGTACTCAAGTAGAGACAAAACACTTCTTTTTAGAACAAACGGTGAGTTTCATTTTACGCAATATATGAAGGCTCTGAATTAGTACCAAGTGAAATGGGTACAGTTTATAAACATGAACCCATTATTAGATACTGCAATAATGCCGATATACATAAGATTCACAAATTTACGACATAGAAATAAGTTACGCCCTACATTTATGTACATTTAGGAGGAAGTCATGCGTCACATTTGGCACGTTTACAAAACAGACTGGTTGCATATTCTGAAGGTTCCCACAGGTATATTTCTAATTGTGGCTATTATTCTACTGCCCGGGGTGTATGACTGGGTCAACGTGAAGTCCGTCTGGGACCCATACAGTAATACCCAGGGGATCAAAATTGCGGTGACAACTGAGGACAAGGGTGCGACTGTTGAAGGAACCCATGTTAATATCGGAGACGAACTGGTATCCAGCCTTAAACACAACGAAAAGCTGGGCTGGACTTTTGTGGACCAGGCTGAGGCTAATCGGGGTGTGCAAACTGGAGAGTATTATGCAAGCCTGCTCATTCCGGGGGACTTTTCATCCAAAATTACAGGCATCGTTGATGGGAAGCTGGAGCGACCGGAAGTAATCTATACCGTCAATGAGAAGGTGAATGCCATTGCTCCTAAAATCACAGGCTCTGGTGTATCTGCCATAACAACGCAAATCAATGAAAATTTCACTGAAGCCGTCAGTGAGGCCGTTCTAACCAAGCTGAATGAAGCCGGGGTTGAGATTAATTCCCAGCTTCCAACATTACGCAAAATGGAGAAAGGCATTTTTACACTGGAGAAAAATCTTCCGGTTATTCAAGCCGCAGGTCAAAAGGTTCTGGAAGTAGAAAAAGCCATGCCCGAGATTGTAAAAGATGCTCAAAAGATCGTTGAAATCGAGAAAAAACTGCCTGAAATCAATGAAGCAGCACAGTATGTGCTCAAGGTGCAGGAGTATTGGCCACAAATTAATGAGGCGGCTTCCGAAGTGCTGGCTATTCAAGGGCGAATACCGGATATACAAAAAGCGGTAGATCGCATTCGAGAAGTGGATGAAAACTTTGGACAGGTATCAGATGTTATCCAAACGGCGCTGGATAAAACGAACAAAGCTCTGTCTATCGTAACGGCCGCAGAACAAGATTTGGACAAAGTATCACAAATCGCTGGCAACGGGATTGAGCTTGCAGAGGGATTAAATCAGTTCGTGGATTCCAGTGAAGAAGCGTTTCAGACAATTGGCCCGACGATCCGCCAAAATCTGCTGCTGGTGCAGCAGATTACTAACGCTGCAGGAGACGTATTTGCACAATTGCAAAATTCGGATCTTAATAACCTTCCTACAGTAGAAGATCTCGACCGGATTGCTTCACGTTTAGGGGTTGCGGTAAAACTCGTGGACAGTATGGCAGAACTACTGGGCAACATCAATAACTTGCTTCCAAGCCAACCACTTGCCGATAAAATCACACAACTGAACTCCATTTCAGATAAACTTCAGTTGCAGATCCGCTTGGCTGGCATCATCAGTGATGCCATGCGTCGTAATACAACTCCACCAACAGAGGTCATCGCTCAGTTAAATACTCTCTCGAAGGACATCAGCAGCGGGATAGGCAATATCTTAAACACCTATGAAAGTGAAATATCGCCTGCACTTGCAGCTGGTGCGGATAAGCTCAGGTCTACCCTCTCCACTTCAGCAGAAACTCTGCAAGGAGCAAAAGATCGTATTCCGGATATTGCGGACATTCTTGCATCAGCCAAAGAAGGAATTACGTTTGGGCAGGCCGAGTTGACAAAAATCCAGAGCGAACTGCCTCAAATACAATCTAAGATCCATGAGATATCAGAAACACTCGCGAACAAAAGTGAAGGTTTTATCCAAGCTCTGAACACAGTGTCTTCATTAATTCGAAACGATCTGCCCAAGCTGGGAAACAAACTGAACGAAGCAGCTGATTTTGTTCGTAATGATCTGCCTACTGCCGAGAAACAGATAGGCAAGGCATCCGATTTTGTACAGAATCAGCTGCCGGAGGTCGAAAAAGGAGTTCACCGTGTTGCCGCGCTTGTACGTGATGATCTGCCAGCATTGGAAAGTGCCATCAGCAAGGCTGCTGACAAACTTCGGGAGGTCGAAGGTAATAACCAGTTTGCGGAGCTCGCCAAACTTTTGCGCGGCGATATTGAAGAAGAGAGTGCTTTCCTTGCAAGTCCGGTGCAAATTAAGGAAAAACAGCTTTACCCAATTCCGAATTATGGATCGGCCATGTCACCATTTTATGGCGTGCTGTCTCTGTGGGTTGGCTCAACACTGTTGATTTCTCTGCTTCGTGCCGAAGCTGAAAATCCAGGGGGCAAGTTCCGGGGATATGAGTTATATCTTGGACGTCTCGCTACTTTTCTGACCATTGGGTTACTTCAGGCGATATGTGTCACCCTGGGAGATATCTTAATCCTGGGTACCTATGTTGCAGATAAACTGTGGTTTGTCCTGTTTGCCATGCTGGTGAGTGCCGTATTTGTCACCATAACGTACACCCTGCTGTCCGTATTTGGAAATATCGGAAAAGGGATCGCCATTATCTTCATGGTGTTCCAGTTCTCCAGCTCCGGCGGTACGTTCCCAATCAGCATGACATCACCCTTTTTCCAAGCATTGAATCCGTTCATGCCCTTCACGTATGCGATCAGTCTGCTGCGTGAGTCGGTCGGCGGCATATTGTGGTCTACTGCCATCAAGGATATTCTGTGGTTGTGTATGTTCATCGCGCTGAGTCTCATTGTTGCTCTCGCTTTGAAACGTCCACTCAGCAGTCTCACCAAACGTTCAGCCGAGAATGCCAAGAAGACCAAAATTATTGCTTAACTCATTTGCTCAACGCTAAATAAGAAAAGGCCATTGGACTTTCCATCCAATGGCCTTTTCTCGTTTCATTATATGAATGGATACATTTACTATTTGACTATTTCACTGAGCGTTCCTGTTCCAACTGATTATAGGATTGTTTGATTGTTGTTAATGTTTCTACATGGCGATAGATGTTGTTACTTGCCGTAACGATAACACATAACATGATCAAGCCTATAACCACTTTTTTCCCCAATCCCGGACGAAGGCTGATGACGAAACTTCCACCCAACAGGAAAAACGCAAACAGATAATGTCCCGCATACAGGTACATATCGTATTGAAACACAGCTAGACCAAAGCCCACGACTACGTGAAGCAAAAAGGCAAACAAAATATATGGCACAAGGGTCCACACTTCTCGTTCACGAATGCCTTTAATGAAGCCCATGAATGCCAGTAGTAAAATAAAGATACCTGTCATCTGCACATGGATTGGATTGGAACGGGATAGATCCGTAACAAAGGCCGCCATGCCCGGGTCCAGTAAATGCATTTTCGGTGTCAGCATCGGATTAATCGTTAACATGTTCAATGCTTTCCAGTGAACAGCGAACTGGAATGGCGTTGCATAGCTGGTTCCACCATTTTGAATGCCCAACAGCCAGTTACTAACCCAGCTGCGACCTCCAAAGGCAACGTACTGGACGCCAGTTAATACGACGATGATCAGAACCGCTAATGCCATGATACCGATGTATTTTTTCAAATTCGCCTTATTGCGCCATGCATGCATATTGAAGAATGTGGCAGCAGCAAATGGTACGATATTGGTCGAGGTTAGTCCAAAGTTAATCGATGTAAGCAATGCATTGGGTACATAACGTACGTTCTGACGCTCACGAGTATACTGCATGTAAACCACCGACAACAGAATAACGAACTGTACATAAGGATACGAATCCGGGATCAATGCAGTAAACATTAAGTAGGAACTGAAACCAAACAATAAGGCAAACAGTAGCGGTACGATGGTCGGTTTATCTTCTTTTTGACTCAGGAACAGATACGCCAGCACCACCGAACCCGCATTTACCAGCGATTGCAGGATTAGAAAGAACCAGTTGCCTCCCAGCAGTTTCGCTACAGCCGCAAGGGTGACAGCGAGAAAGGAAATCAGCGGATGGATCACGGAAGAACTGTTGTCCCCATAATACATTGAAGGATCAAAGTTGAATAAATTGATTGGAAACAACGTCGTATTAAAAGGGCTATACGCCCCAAGCATCTCTGCATTATTTTCAATGTACAGAACATACGAGCCGTTCATTAAACCATAAAACAGAGCAAATCCCGCAAACAGGTAAAAGGCTGTCCAGTTGGCTCTGCGATTATAAAAGAAGTAATCTAAAAAGTTCATGCTTTCATTTCACATCCTGATTAATTAAGTTCTAAAATACCAATAAACATAGGCCACCCATAATACATGCCACGCCTATCCAGCGTAAAGGGCCCACGGTCTCTTTAAATATCAGCCGAGCTATGATAAGAGTCCACACATATGTTAATGCGTTCGCAGGCAACACTACGGTTAATGGAAGAAACTTCAGCAATACAATATTCAGCAACGCACCCGTTCCGTAGAATCCAAGTCCCATGAGTACATGCAGACGATTGCGACTGGAAGCATAAGCTTTCAGTCCGGCCCCGCCCAGTGCACCACACAACGTCATGACAATTAATACGGCAACCATCCAGCTATCAATCAACACTGGTTAATGTCACCCCGATTCCAAGCAACACAACTGCTGCCAGCTTTTGCACCGTAATTTCTTCCCCAAGCAAAAAATACCCATAGATTAAGGCAAATACGTAGCTGGCACACATCAGAGGATAAGCAACAGAGAGTTTTTCCAGAGCAAAAGCTTTAATCATCAAAATCGCTCCAAGTCCATAACACAGAAAACCAATACCCAGGTAAATCCACTCGGTTAGTCCCCATTTCCAAAACAATTGACCCGTTGCTGTCAGAAAAGCGGAAACGAGCATCAACCATTTACCAGTATGACGCGATTTTATTTCCCCCACGTTAATGCCTCCATGTCCGGAACACGCTTGTTAATAAAGTATCGTTGACTTACAAGTTGCATGACTGGAAGGTCGGATAAGGAGTCCGAGTAGGAACATGACTGGTCGTAATCAATGACCATATTCTTTTCACTCAGATAAGCCTGAATTCGGCGTACCTTCTCTTCCCCTTTGCAATTGCTGCCATCAACTCTGCATGTGTAACCATTCTCATGACGGACAAGTTCAGTTCCAATTACATGATCCACCCAGGGAAAATTATTAAAGTATTTCATATAGGCATGCGGAGATGCAGTTACCAGCAAGACATGATACCCTGCTTCTTTGCGATGTTGCATCTCTACACTGGCCTCGGCAAAAATGGACGTACGCAAGCGAGTATCAAAGAAATGTTCGAGATCTTTTTCAGACATACGCTCAATTTCTTGAAAGTAGGATCGTTTGACTTGTTCAACCGTCATGAAGCCTGCCTTGAATAACACGGTATGTAATGCAATGACAGGTAATCTCCATACCTGCCACGGGTAACGGCGAACACCGTAATGCACAAATTGAAACATGGAATCACTGCGTATGATCGTTTTATCAATATCAAAAATTGCGACTTTCGTGCTTTTCACCCTGATCCCCCTCAGCCTTTATTCAAAGATTGCAAAGATTGTAACAACACTTATCACATACAACATAACCGTAATTAATATAGGCTTGTCCTCAAACAGCACACGATCGGGCGAACCTCCCTGGTTCTTCATGTGGATCAGATACAGGTAACGGAACATGCCGTAAATGACCAATGGAATCGTCCACATGAGATGAATGGTTCGATCTGAAGTGAATGTGAACAGGGAATAACTGATAATCGTAGCTGTCGTCACAATTGTATTGAATTGATCCAGTAATGTAATGGAGTAGTTATCCAAAACCTTACGATGTGATCCCGTATTTCCCTCAAGCAACGTGAGTTCATTTCTGCGTTTTCCAATGGCCAAAAACAACGACAACAGCATGGTACAGATCAAAAACCACGGCGTGAATGGCACATGGATCAGCACACCACCTGCAATGGCACGAAGTACAAAGCCGGCTGCAATGGTCATCATATCCAGGATAACGAGATGTTTCAGCACAAATGAATACGATACATTCAACAGGAAATAGACGATACATAACACCCCGAATAGAGGGTTCATCATGAAGGCCGTTCCTACGGAAAGGATTAATAGAATAATGCCAAACAACAAAGCATGACTCGGATTCACCTGCCCAGAAGCCATAGGACGATACCTTTTCACAGGATGCTGTCGATCCCTGTCCCGGTCTACAAAGTCATTTAAAATATACACACAGCCTGCAACAAGGCTAAATAGAATAAAACCAAGCAACGTCGCAAGAATGGTTTCAGTCCGAATCTCCTCAAAAGAAAATAGTAACGCAGCAAATAACAGCAGATTTTTAGTCCACTGTTTGGGTCTTAACAATCTGATTAATCCTGACACTGTACTGCCTGTTCCTGTAGCCCGTGAGGACACAGTACTTGTTCGTGATGATAACAATTGTAATAACTCCCTTCAACAACAACTTCTGTATATAAGAAATAACGTAAAGATCTAATCATATGTTGCTTGTATAATTTTGTAAAGGGAGTAAATGAAAAAATTCTAATATGGGCATAAAAAAAGAGACCGTTTCCGGTCTCTTCTTTAGTACATGATTTAACTATTGGGTACTACGATTAAAATTCAAATTGTACGTCGCTCAGACGACGTTTGATCTCAGCAATAACACGTTTCTCTTCCTCTTCACCCTTCGCTTCAAAGGTTACGGAGAAACGAACAAAGTTACCGGCATCATCCCAAGGTACGGATGAGATCAGTTTCTCACGGATCAGGAATTGGGAGAAATCTTCGCCGGATTCAAAGCGACGTCCGTCAACCACACCTTTTGGTGCTTCTACATACAGGAAGAATGAACCTTTAGGTTTTTCAGCCTGGAAGCCCAGTTCGTTCAATGCGGCAACGAGCATGTCGTGACGACGGGAATATTTCTCTGCAATTTTTTCCGTGATCTCAGGGTGATTCAATCCATAAGCAGCAGCCTTTTGAATCGCGATAAACTGACCGGAGTCATTGTTGTCCTTCACATCACTGAATGCTTTGACTACAAGCGGGTTACCCGCTACAAATCCGATTCTCCAACCTGTCATGTTGTAGGACTTGGACAGAGAGTGCAGCTCTACGCCGACATCCTTCGCACCAGGTACCGAGAGGAAGCTGAACGGTTTTTTGCCATCATACGTCAATGCTGCATATGGAGCATCATGTACAACCACAACATTATATTTCTTAGCCCATTCAACGACTTCAGTGAAGAACTCCACCGTCGCGCTTGCGCCTGTTGGGTTGTTCGGATAGTTCAGGTAGAGCAACTTCGCACGTTTTGCGATGTCTTCCGGGATAGCCGTCAGATCAGGCAAGAAGTTGTTCTCTTTCGTCAACTGGATGTTGAACACTTCTCCACCCAGATACTTCGTATGTGTACCCATAACCGGGTAACCTGGAACGGTCATGATCGTCACATCACCCGGATTGATGAAGCATGAAGGCATCATCGCCAAAGCCGGTTTTGAACCAATGGAGTGTACGATCTCAGTATCTGCATCGATACCTTCTACGTTGAATACGTTTTTCAGGTAGGAAGCAGCAGCAGCTTTGAATTCAGGAATACCATTGTCGGCATAACCACGGTTCTCAGGTCTGGAAGCTTCTTCTGCAAGTGCAGCTACAATGCCTGCATCAGCCATTTCGTCCGGTTCACCTACACCAAGGTCAATCAGTTCCACATCGGGAAAATCTTTTTTGGCCGAAGCTTTGGCACGTTTGATTTTCTCGAATTTATAAATGTTCGTGTCTTTACCATAGTTGGAGCCACCGATACGGTCGGCAAAATTAGTCTGAATGTAAGTTTCTTGGTATTTATCGATACTCATAACGTTGTTCATCTCCTCATTTGACGCAAATTTCTACACTTTAATATGAAGCATTTGCGTGATCAAAGCCATGGACAAAGTATCCGAACATTTGTACTTTCTTGGAGCTGTTAACGACTGCGTAGCGAGGCGAGCACGTCTTCCATATCTTGCGGAATCGGAGCTGAAAATTCAAGGTATTCTCCCGTTGTTGGATGCACAAATCCAAGAATGGCCGCATGAAGAGCCTGTCCTTGCATTTTGATGCCTTTATTCCGTCCATAAGTTGGATCTCCTACAAGCGGGTGACCAATAAATTTCATGTGAACCCGAATCTGGTGAGTACGTCCTGTCTCCAGTTTCAATTCCAGCAAGGTGTAATCATTAATCCGCTCTGTAACGGTAAAATGCGTAACGGCATGTTTACTGTTACGTTCTGTGACCGTATACATTTTGCGGTCATTGGTATCCCGTCCAATCGGTGCATCAATGGTACCTTGATCATGATTAAGATGACCATGAACAAGCGCAATATACCGTCTATTCACCGTATGTTCCTTCAACTGAGCAGCCAGTGATGCATGAGCACGATCGTTCTTGGCAGCCATGATCAGGCCGGATGTATCCTTATCGATACGATGCACAATACCAGGACGCAACTCCCCATTAATACCCGAGAGGTCTTTGCAGTGATGCATAAGTGCATTAACGAGGGTACCCGACGTATGTCCTGGTGCTGGATGCACCACAAGACCACGCTGTTTGTTAATCACGATCAGGTCGCTGTCTTCATATACCACTTCCAGCGGAATATCTTCGGCAATGATCTCAACGGCAGCCGGTTCAGGAATCTGTAGTTCAATCAGATCACCTTCGGATAACTTGGCATTGGCTTTGACTACAGCACCATTTACTGTAACCATCCCGTCTCTGATCCACAATTGAACTTGGGAGCGAGATACGTTATCCACGGCTTCCGTAATATATTTGTCAATTCGTTCTTTTTTATGTTCAGCGGCAACGGTCCATTCCATACGTTCATTGCCATTCATTAGTTCTTCGTCGTTAATCTGTTCCTTATTCGGATTACTCATGATGTTCATTCCCTTCAATCTTCGCGGCTGCTTTTTCGCGCCGTCCTTCAAGCAATGTCTCCACTATGATCAACCCTACACCGATGCAGATTGCCGAATCGGCGATGTTAAAAATGGGAAACGTATAACTTCCAAAATTAAGTTGTACAAAATCTACAACTTCTCCAGTCAATGCCCGGTCAAGGAAGTTGCCAATTGCTCCACCAAGCACCAAACTAAGCGCCACAGGCAGCAATTTGTGCGGGGTATCTTTTACCTTTTGCAAATACCAAATCAAGGCAACGACCACAATCAACGTAACCACGATAAAGAACCAACGCTGGTCTTGCAGAATGCCAAATGCTGCTCCTGAGTTACGATGTGATGTGATGACAAAGAAATTGCCAATGACCGGAATTTCTTCTCTGAGTTCCATCCGGGTTGCAATCAGATACTTGGTTCCCTGATCCAATAAAAATACGATAAAAGCAAGGATATAATACACCACGTTTGTTTGTCACTCCGTTCTTGTCTTTTCCAAACGATACCAGGCTTACGCCAGACTTGTTTATTGTAGCACAGCTGTTTGGAAATCGTCCACGACGCGCTACATCGCAATGCTTATGGCAAAAACGATAACATTTCCCTTCTGTAATCTTGCCCTCAATGGCACATCCTACAATAGAGTCAAAATCCGGATTCCAGCATGAAAGCAGAAAGGGGAAAATCATGTCACATTTTACTAACAAACAACTACAATTTCTACGTTCCCAACTGATGTCCGATAAGCGCGATATTGAACATAGACTGTCGGAAAACGAGCATTATGGACTTGGAGACTCCCTTAAACTACAGACAGGTGAATTATCACCAATTGATAACCATCCTGGCGACATAGCTACGGAGGTGTATGAACGCGAGAAAGATATTTCCCTGCTGGAACATGATGAATTCCAATTGGAACGAATCGATTCTGCACTGCACTCCATCGAAGAAGGACATTACGGTACATGTGCGGTCTGTCAGCAACCCATCCCTTATGAACGCATGGAAGCTGTGCCCTACACCAAATACTGCAAAAAACATCAACCAGAAACCGTTGTCTCTGAGAACCGCCCTGTAGAGGAAGAATTCCTTGCCCCGGCATTTGGTCGAACCAGTCTGGACGAGCGTGAGGATCAAAATGGCTTCGATGGTGAAGACACTTGGCAGATTGTTGAAAGTTGGGGCACATCGAATTCACCAGCCATGGCTGAAGGACGCGATATCGACAGCTATGATGTTATGGCGATTGAAGCTACCGATGAAGTGGAAGGCTGCGTTGAAGCGTACGAAAGTTTTGTTGCCACGGACATCTATGGTCATGACGTCTCCATCGTGCGTAATAGGCAATATCGTCAGTACCTGGAGAACCGTGAGGGCGAGGGTCTGTTAGAACCGGATATGGAGACGGATGACATTTACTAAATGTACTTTGATATCTTTCACCTTTAATTACTAATCGCTTAGTAAGTGTTCATATCAAGCTGACGCTGGACAATGCGCACAATATCAGCGATGTAATCTCCAACAATGGGAAGATTGAGCGCCCCAAGTAGCTGCAAAACGTAAATGATCGTTGCTGCGAAAAAGGTAAACCCAATCGCAATCCCCACACCTCGTGCGGCTCCTGACAACAGGTTAAGTCCAATCAATTTCCATGGCCTGTTCAGCAATTCTGTGTATTGCGCAATTCGTGAACGTTCCAGTTCATTCGCCAGACGATTCGTCAGGGTATGTAACTCTTCAATTTTGTCATGCGAATTCAGATTATCTGATGTTGGTTGTTGTGAAGTGGCTGCGGTTTGCTTGTCATGTTCGCTCATGTTTTGGTCAGTTCCTTTGATCAATATAGATTGACTGCACTATAGAATCATTGCCTTATTGCCTAAAAAACAAACGAGCCCAGATACAGGGAATATGTCCCTGCCTCTGCGGCTCGTTTGTTTATACTCTATATTCTGTCCTAATTGAATGGGACATGCTCCGAATTACGCTTCGATGTAAATACCGATCGATTTGCCTCCGGCTTCAACGCGTTCCATGGACTCATTCGAGCCAAATGTAACTTCGGTTACGAGAACATTTTCACGCAACACATCATCAAACGCCTGAATAGCTTCCTGAAGGGATGCATCCACATCCAGTGTCAAACGTACTCTTTTCTCAATCGGCAGATCCAGACGTTTCCGGGTATCCTGCACAGCACGAACCACTTCACGGACCCAACCTTCCTGTTCCAAGGCTGGCGTGATTTCGGTATTGAGTGCAACCGTCAGACCGTAACCTGATGCTGAAGCAAAGCCAGATTTGGCCTGTTTATCAACCAATAATTCTTCGCTCGTCACTTGCAGCTCTTCGCCTTCTGGAGAAACGATGTTCAGCACACCCTCCGAAACCACTTTACGCGTCTCATCAGCCGACATTCCTTTGAAGAAGTTTTGCAGGAACCCTACGTTTTTACCGTATTTCTTACCTGCGACCTTCAGGTTCAGCTTCAATGTAAAGTCAACGAATTCCGCATCATTATGCTCCGTACGGATTCCTTTTACATTGATCTCTTCTTTGATGATCTCTTCATAACTTGTCAGGTCAAAGCCTTTATCCAGGGAAACGATCAATTCGGACAGTGGCTGACGTGTCTTAATGCCTGTTTCGTTACGAACGTTACGGGCAAGTTCAACCACGCGGCGAGCCGTCTCCATATCCTGTTCCAGTCCTGCATCAATCAGCGCTTCATTAGCTACCGGATAGTCTTCCATGTGCACACTCTCACCTGTTGCAAGGTTCAGATAGATGTCTTCTGCCAGCATCGGTGTGAACGGAGCAACCAACTTCGCAGTAGTCACCAGTACCTCAGTCAATGTGCGGTAAGCGTCCAATTTATCGTCTGTCAGGCCACTTCCCCAGAAACGGTCGCGGGAACGACGGATGTACCAGTTACTCAACTCATCAACAAATGCTTCAATCGCTTTGGAAGAGTTCAGATAGTCGTTAACCAGCAGCGCTTTTTCTACAACCAGGATCAGGCTGTTCAGTCTCGACAGAATCCAGCGATCCAGCTTGTGTGCGGACAGTTGGAACGGGTGCTCCTGTGGATCAAATCCATCAATGGTAGCATAAAGCGTCAGAAATGCATGGGTGTTAACCAGCGTATCCACCATTTTGGATTTGGCTTCCCCTACGATACCTTTGGAGAAACGTTTGCTGTTCCACGGTGCACTGTCAGACAACAAAGCCCAGCGGAATGCATCTGTACCGTATTCTTCAATTACTTCCCAAGGATCGATAACGTTACCTTTGGATTTGGACATCTTCTGTCCGTTCTCGTCAAGAACGTGTCCTGTAGCCATAACCGCTTTGTAAGGCGCTTTGCCTGTCAAAAGGGTGGAAACCGCCAGCAAGCTGTAGAACCAGCCACGTGTCTGGTCAATCCCTTCACAGATCATATCCGCAGGGTACTGCTGTTCGAATACTTCTTTATTTTCAAATGGATAGTGCTGCTGGGCAAACGGCATGGAGCCGCTGTCGAACCAGACATCGATCACTTCCGGTGTACGTTTCATCTCATATTTGCCACAAGAGCTCATGACTTTAACGTCATCCACATATGGTTTATGCAATTCAAGATTCTCTGGCACATCACCTACCGCACGAGCACGCAATTCTGCAATGCTGTGTGGTGCAAATTGTTCGCCAGTCTCCTCACACACCCAGATGTTCAGCGGAGTTCCCCAATAACGATCACGGCTGATATTCCAATCCACCAGATCCTCAAGGAATTTCCCGAAGCGACCTTCACGAACGTGACCGGGGTACCAATCCACTTCACTGTTGTTGGCAATCAATTGGTCCTTGATGGCTGTTGTTTGGATAAACCAACTGTCCATTGCATAGTACAGAAGCGGTGTATCACAACGCCAGCAGAATGGATAGCTGTGCTCATATTTTTCTTTGCTGAACAACCGTCCATGCTCAGACAGATATCGCACGATATCAATATCACAATCCTTCACAAAACGTCCCGCAAAGTTAGTAACCTCAGCGACAAATTTGCCTTCCAAGTCCACCATGTTCACAAAGCTGATCCCATTCTCACGGCATACACGATAGTCATCTTCACCATGGGCAGGAGCCATGTGTACGATACCCGTACCACTTGCATCCGTTACAAAGCCTGCACCCAGAATAATGTTGGCTTTCTCAGCCTGTACGTAGTTGAACGGAGGATCATACGTTTTGCCAACCAGATCGGCACCTTTCAGTGCACCGATGATCTCATACTCACCTTTGGTATCTTTCATCACTTTTTCAACTAGATTGGTTGCCATGATGTACACTTCATCACCTTGACGAACACGGGAGTAGTCCATATCCGGATTCACGGCAAGTGCAACGTGTGAAGGCAGCGTCCAAGGTGTTGTCGTCCAAGCCAGTACAAATTCTCCGCTGTCATTCAGTTTGAATTTCGCTGTAGCACTCAGATCTTTGACGTCTTTGTACCCTTGTGCAACTTCATGGGAACTCAGTGTTGTCTGACAAGAAGGACAATACGGGCTCACACGGTGACCACGATACAACAGGCCTTTCTCATGGATTGTCGCCAGGATGTTCCATACACTCTCGATGTAGTTGTTATCAAGGGTGATATACGGGCTATTCATATCCGTCCAATATCCGATACCTTCTGTCAGATCACGCCATTGTTGCTCGTATTCAAATACGCTCGCTTTACATTCGTTAATGAATTTCTCCACGCCGTAATCTTCGATTTCCCACTTGTGGGAGATACCAAGCTTTTTCTGTACACCCAGTTCTACAGGCAGACCATGTGTATCCCAACCCGCTTTACGAACGACACGGTAACCTTTCATCGTGTTATACCGTCCAACAAAATCCTTGATTACCCGTCCCAGTACGTGACCGATATGCGGTTTACCGTTTGCTGTAGGCGGCCCTTCATAAAATACGAAGTTTGGCTTGCCCTCCCGGTTTTCGATGGATCTTTTGAATGTATTCTCCGTTTTCCATTTATCTAACACGCGTAATTCTCTGGCACGTGCCTTCTCTTTGACGTCAACTCGTTGCATGATGATTATCTTCCCTTTCTTTGGTTGGATTGTGGACCGTCCACAAAAAGCGTTTCAATCCCCCTAAATCCCCCTTGCCAAGGGGGACCCCATAGGCGCTCCGCCCTCTGGACACCCGGGATGGGTTGTCGTTGGGGGAACGGTGGCGCTTATGGGCGAGGGGTGGATGTGCGTAGTGGCGGCCATTTTGCGGCTGTTCCCTGCGCGAACGCCGCATGGCCTTACCGCGAGGCGGGTGTTGCCGGGTGCTTCGCTTTCCCGGGCAGGCGGCTCACTCCTTGAGGACCCTGCGGGCCTCATGAACGCTCGCCTTAGCGAACCCGTGTGCCGGGTGCTTCGCTTTCCCGGCGGGTGGGCTCTCTCCCTGAGGTCCCTGCGGGCCTCATGGGCGTTCGCCTTTTTTGGACACAAAAAAGCCCCGTCCCTGGAAAGGGACGAGGCTATACTCGCGTTACCACCCTAATTCTGTTCATCACAAACCACATCCAGGCAAGCCTGGGTATGCTCTGTCATCAACAGCGCTTATGCCCCGCTATACTACCGCAGGGTGCCGTTATAACGTACGGCTTACGGTTCGGCTTACACACGGCAATCATAATCACCGCTTCAGCGTCACTTCTCCGGGGAGATATTCGGCTATAACTCATCCATTGGTTTGCACCAACCACCAACTCTCTGAGGGATGAGATCATAACGTACTGAACCCGTCATGGAATCACTATTCATTATGAATATAGTTATAGCCTCTTTGCAGACAAAAGTCAACCAGGCGACAGACTAATAAATTTCTTTCATCTCCCGCTCACGGTCACGCACTTCCTGCTCCCGGCTCTCCAGCACTTCCCAACCATCCTGAGTCAACAGTTCAAGCTGCGCTTCAACAAGCGTGCGGAAACGGGCACGATAAATCGAGGCCTGCTTTTTCAGTTCTTCCACTTCCAAAGCAATTTTGCGAGATTTGCCCAACGATTCGTTCACGATCCGGTCTGCATTTTTCTCTGCTTCCTTCACGATCAACTGCGCTTCTTTCTTCGCATTACCCTTCACATCATCAGCAGCTTCCTGCGCAATGATGATCGTTTTGCTAAGCGTCTCTTCAATTGTAGAAAAATGATCCAGTTTCTCCTGAACGGACAGCAACTGATTGCTCAGCTCTTTGTTCTCGCGAATGACGCCTTCGTAATCTTTGATGACTTGATCCAGGAATTCATTGACTTCATCCTCGTCATACCCGCGCAAACGTCGGGAAAATTCCTTGTTGTGTATGTCCAGCGGCGTTAATGGCATGCTGTCCACCTCCTGTTAAAGTTCCTTCCCGTCCAGAGAAGGTTTGCAGCATATGGGTACCACCCAAGGGGCCGTATCGTTGTTGCCTAACCTTGACAACGTATACGGAATGCAGGATCAGAATTGCATCCTCCAACGTTCATGTAAAGCTTTGACTTAATGTTTATCGGATACACCGCGTATTTTCTACACCTTTATGATAAACATTTCGACAAGAAAGCGGATTTTCCTGCAACAGACTCAGGCAAATTTGCCGATTTTCACTCGGCAACGCCCTTTTTTGGTCATCCCATCCTGTTCCATAACCTTGAAGCGGCCAAATCCCTGAATGGATACGACATCACCCGCTTTTAGCGATTTGGAGGGATCTTCCTCAACTTTCCAGTTCACACGGCAGCGACCAGCTTTGATCGGAGCCAGCACTTTACTGCGACTAAGCCGATACACATCTGCGCAGATTCCATCCAAACGAAGCGAAGCGACCGTAATGTCCATCGTCTCCAGTTTACTCTCTGACCATCGCATCTGATCCAAAGGAAGTAACTCTGTGAACACATGTAACCGATGCACCTGATTCAGTTGAAGCGATAAAAAAGCGCCGGTTTCCGCCGCCACCACTGTATGGCAACCGTCCTCCAGCACTTGGATATCCCCGATCTTTCCACGTTTCATCCCAAGCCCGAGCAGGGAACCCATATAGTCCCCATGCTCCAGCTCCGAGATTTTCTGATCATCAGACGTAATACTGAGCACCTGCATACCCATATCCTCATCATCCAGATACATATAATCAGGTGCAACCAGCGCACGCTTGCGTTCAGCAGCCTCGTAACCACCATCCAGACGAATCTGAACGTCGTTACGGCGATTGGCAAGAGTCTGTAATATAAAAACCTGTCTTGGATCAAGAAAGTCAGTTAGCTTCATGTCATGATACTTACCCGCCTGCTCAACCCAATCCGAAGCCTTATCTACAAAATCCCGCTCATCATGGCTAAAATGTTCGTAAATTTCACCGCTCATCTATGTCACCCTACCCTAATATGCAAAATACCGGAGTATGGAGATTAGCCCATTAAGCGCAAGTTGCAGAACGATCAGCGCCACAATCGGGGAAATATCCAGCACACCGAACAAAGGCGGTATAAATCGGCGAAACGGTCTTAAATATGGTTCCACTAATTTGCCCAGCCATTCACCGATGAAGCTTTCCCGCGCATTGGGAAGCCAAGACATCAATATGTAGACAATGACCATGTAAAAGTAAATCTGGTATAACGTGTACAACACGCTTTCAATCTGATACAAAAGTGGCTCACCTCATTCTGTTATAATCTTGCTCGCTGTCAGCCAGTATTTCCGTAATTGATCCCTGAATTTCAACCGTATCTGGCGTACAGAGAAAAATGTTTCCGCCGATTTTGGAAATACCGCCACCCAATGCATATACCGTGCCACTCAAAAAATCAATAACGCGCAGCGCTTGGTCCTGGCGAATTCGTTGCAGATTCACCACAACGGTACGATGCGAACGCAGATGGTCGGCAATTTCCTGAGCCTCGTCATAAGAACGCGGTTCATACAGGACAACTTTAACATTTTTCTGGGAATGAATGCTCACCACATTATTCCCCCTTTGGTTTCTACGTTTATCGAGACTGGAGGTTTCAGCTTCCTGATGTTCAGATTCATTTTCCTCCTGCGCAGCCATTCGTTCACGTTCCACAATCTCTTCCTCTTCCTGAAGTCCGAGGAAATTCATAAATTTATTCATTACGCCCATCGTGAACCCTCCTCTTTTCCTACGAGAATCGATCCTAGCCGTACCCAGGTTGCACCTTCTTCAATGGCCACTTCAAAATCATTGGACATCCCCATCGACAGCTCAGTCAATGGCTCTGCTGTAAGGGCTTGTCCATTCAATTGATCTCTCAGCTCACGCAATCCACGAAATATGGGACGCGTCAGCTCCGGATCTTCCTCATGAGGTGCCATGGTCATCAGGCCAACGACCTTGAGATTGTTGAACGAACGAATATCACGCAAAAAAGAACTTGCCTGTTCAGGCTGTAAGCCATACTTGCTCTCTTCACCCGAAATATTCACCTGCAAAAACGTTTCCACTTGGATGCCAAGTGAAGCTGCTTTTTTATCCAACTCCTTCGCCAATGACAAACGATCCAGTGAATGGATGTAACGAAACTTGCCAATCACGTCTTTCACCTTGTTTGTCTGCAAATGACCGATAAAGTGCCAGGTACCCTGCTGACCAAAAGCTTCCCATTTGGCCTGTGCATCCTGCCACCGGTTTTCTCCGATATGCTCAAGACCATGATCCAGCACCGATCCCGTTGTTTCAAGTGAGACATATTTCGTGACCGCAATCACATTCACATCATCACGATGACGGTTACTGCGCCGACATGCGTCCTCGATCTTCTGATTTACCTGTTGAATACGCTCCTCCAATGACACAGAGGGTCACCTCTCTTCCAGCCCAATCCAGCTCGCCATCCGCCCCGTAACACCATTTTCCTTCCGATAGGAGAAAAATAGTTCGGGATGACAACTTGTACACCATGTTGTACATTCGATATGATCCGGCATTATTCCTGCTTTCATCATAATGTGTCGATTACATTCTTTCAAGTTTAACATCGTTTTACCGTTATTCACGGCTCGATATGCTTGTTTAGAAGCAGAATCCTTGTATTTATCATTAACCGGGGAATCATCAAACCAAACCCGTACATGCTGCATGACCGCCTCATCCACTTCATAACAGCAATCCCCAATCGACGGACCGATTGCAGCTCGAATGTCCTGCCTACGGCTGCCATACTCCCGTTCCATCGTCTCCACCATGGATACAGCGATACCCGCGACTGTACCTTTCCAGCCGGCATGAGCAAGACCTACCGCCTGCTGCACAGGGTCATAGAAATAAAGCGGAACACAGTCTGCGTAGAAAGAAGTCAGCAGCACACCAGGCACATTCGTGACCAATCCATCCGTATCCTGCAACGCAGATTGACGATCAAGTAATCCTCTGCTCCGATCTTCAGCGGTAATTACAGCTACATGTTTGCCATGCACCTGCTCTCCACAGGTCCATGCTTCTGCTGCAAAACCAAGCTTCTCGGTTACAAGCCTACGGTTGTTAAGTACAACTTCAGGGTCATCCCCCACATGATAAGCACAATTGAGCGTAGCATACGGAACTTTTCCAACTCCACCATGCCTCGTCGTAAACCCGACTGACAGCTGTTCAAATTGCTGTGTCCAGGGCTCAACATATAATAATAACGGATCAGGACCGAAATCTGAATTTGGGTTCTTGGTCCGTTCAAGTAATTCTTTATCCAATACAAAGGGTTCCATTATCTCACCTCACCACTTCCAGTGTACCAAATGAGCCACATTCTGTCTCATTTATATCGTTCGACGCTGATTACGTTCTGACCGTTCAATGCGTTCCACTCGCTCTGTGCGGTTATGCTGCTGTTCATCATACAGGCGCGCTTCGCGATCACGCTCGTCATACGTATTTTCCTTCACCTCATCCATCTTCACCAGTATCACATCTGAACCAATCTTCACAATGTTTCTCCAGGGAATCACCAGGTCCGTTCCCCCGCCAAAAAGACCCATAAAACGGCTGTACCCTGGCACAACAATCGCTTCAATTCGTCCCTGCTTCAGATCCAGCTCCAAATCACTGATCTGACCGAGGCGTTTACCATCCGTAATGTTAATGACATCCTTTGTCTGAAAGTCCGAGATTTTCATGCCTCGTGCCGCTACTTCGCTCGTATTTACTTTCATTCATTTCCGCCCCCTGTTATTCCTCTTCTGCCCGTTCTTCACGCTTCTATACAATATATGTTTCGGGGGCGAAAAATGTCCTGTTTTTCATCAAATGTGGAAACGGTCCAAAACAAAAAGACGACCAACGGTATACACTGCCCCGATTGATCGTCCTTCTGCCTTTGCATCGTGTTATGACTTTACATGTTTTTGCATCTGCTGTATCGCTGATTTCTCCAGACGTGATACCTGAGCCTGGGAAATGCCAATTTCATCAGCCACTTCCATCTGGGTTTTCCCTTCGAAAAACCGCATTGACAGAATCATTTTTTCCCGCTGACCAAGACGATGCATCGCTTCACGAAGTGCAATTTCCTCGATCCATGACACATCTTTGTTTCTGTCATCGCTGATCTGATCCATAACATAGATCGGATCTCCACCATCATGATAAATCGGTTCGAAGAGCGAGACCGGGTCCTGAATGGCGTCCAATGCAAAAACAACATCTTCCTTCGGCACATTCAGTACTTCCGCAATTTCGAATATCGTCGGTTCCCGGGAATTTTTATTCGTCAGGCTGTCACGGACCTGAAGTGCTTTGTAAGCAATGTCCCTCAAGGAGCGAGATACCCGAATTGGGTTATTATCACGCAGGTATCGACGGATTTCACCGATAATCATCGGCACCGCGTAGGTTGAAAATTTGACATTCTGGGATAAATCAAAATTATCAATGGCTTTCATCAGGCCGATGCAACCAACCTGGAATAGATCATCGACAAACTCCCCCCGATTGTTAAAACGCTGAATGACACTGAGTACCAGACGCAGGTTGCCATTCACTAATTTCTCTCTTGCTGAGCGATCATGGTGTTGCTGAAGGGAATGAAACAATTCCCGCATTTCAGTGTTGGTGAGGACAGGCAATTTTGCGGTGTCCACGCCACAAATCTCGACTTTGTTTCGGGTCATCGTGATTTACCTCCCAAGGAGAAACATTAATGTACATTATCTCCGGGGCAGGCTTTTTTATTCGTACTTGGCACCCTTGCCAGTAATACCCATTCTGACCAATGATGTATTTCAGACCATTTTATTAAACTCCTTGCGGAGTCTTTTAATGATTCTTTTTTCGAGTCGAGAGATGTAGGATTGGGAGATTCCGAGAAGATCGGCTACATCTTTTTGTGTCTTTTCTTCCCCATCCGTCAGGCCAAAACGAAGCTCCATAATCATTCGCTCGCGCTCCGTTAATTTTTCCAGTGCCTTGTGCAAAAGTTTCCGGTCTACCTGCTCTTCAATATTCCGATAGATTGTATCGTTTTCTGTACCCAATACATCGGATAATAATAGTTCATTTCCATCCCAATCAATGTTGAGCGGTTCATCAAAAGAAACTTCAGTTCGGATCTTACTATTACGTCTCAGGTACATTAAAATTTCATTTTCGATACAACGTGAAGCATAGGTTGCCAGTTTGATTTTCTTTTCCGGGTCAAATGTATTAACTGCCTTGATCAATCCGATCGCTCCAATGGAGACCAAATCCTCAATATTGATTCCTGTGTTTTCAAATTTTCGTGCAATGTACACCACCAGACGCAGGTTGCGCTCAATAAGCATCGCGCGAATGGCCGAGTCTCCCGAGGATAATTTTTGCAGCAAAAATTCTTCCTCTTCCCTTGTCAAAGGCGGCGGAAGTGCCTCACTCCCCCCAATATAATAGATCTCTTCACTTTTGAGTCCCAACAAAAATAACAGACGGTAATATTGCAGCTGCGCCACCAGTTTCCATTTCACAAGCATGTACGTTCCTCCTATACCACATTCAGCGGCTTTTCTGTTGCTCCCGCAGAGAGAGCCGTAGACTGCGCAGAAGCAGCGTCTTGCACAAGTTCAGGATGAATCACGGCCTGGTATTTCCCATCCGACGACAAAACACCTCCATCCAGCCCAATAAGTACCCTTGTCGTCTCATAACATGTTTCCTCCATCGTCACCTTCACCCGGTCCGGCTTCATTGCCAGCATAAACGCAGTCCCTTTGTTAATGCCCCGATAAGGCACCAGCCGCAGTCGATCCTGCCACTGAAAACTTTCCTGATCAAGCTCCAGAATAAGGTTGTCCGGCGCCTCGTCCTTGAGTCTACCCTTCCATGAAGCGGGTAACATGTCTTGCCATAACGAAACCTCCATTACCATGACCGGCATGCGCGATAAGGGATCTGTGAGTTGATTGCCCGTATCCAGAAGGCCTGTACAAGAAATGACTACCTCATCGATGCAGACCTCAACTTTACCCAAATAGGTCGTCATGCGATCCGTTTTCCGTTTTGAGCTCTGCACAGCTTTGAATAAAAACAGGACAGCAAAAAATACGATAAACGTGAACCAGAAAGCAATTTTCAGATCAAATGACATACCGCCAGAAGCCGTGAACCAAATGCCGTTAAACAACTCACCGGAGCTCTGAAGCATGTAATGCACACCCATAATACCTCCGGCAGCGACAAAATTAATCACATAGAAGGTACCGAGCGTCCTCGCAAAAGCCTGCAGACCTTTAAAACCAAAAGCAATCGTAAGCATGACCAGCGAGAACCCGAACTTGATCAGAAAGGTGAACATAAAATCAAACTCCGGTACAAACATCATGACCACGTATAATGCACCCACAATGGCTGACAGCAACCATCGCCACCAAACCAGCTTTGTCTTGCGCATCCAGGCGGTCATTCCGATGAGTGCACCGTCAATACACAGGTTTGTCAAAAAAATCAGATCCACATAAACAACCAAAGTCTTCACCTGCCTGCGCGCAACATATCGAAATACCGGTACCCGATATCCTGATATTCATGAGCATATTCACAAGTATACGGAGCCCCCTGTTCAAAGTCTGTCTAATCATGGGGGTGTGGTTCCAACTTTTTTTGTCGGAATTGCTCAGGCCCTTTGTTCAGAATTTGTTCATTACTGTATGCTATGATATCTAAATAAACAGAAAAAACCCGGTCGCTCCATAAGGAGTACCGGGTTTCCAATAAATTGATTTGCGTATTAATCGTTGTTATTATTGCGTGAACGATTGCGTAAAAATGTCGGAATGTCCAGCTGATCATTGCTCGGCTGATTTCCGAAAGGACGCAGGTTCGGCGAACGCGTATCCGTCGTCTCCGCTGTTGCTGGAGCTGGCTTACGTCCTGGTGGTGGTGGAGCAGGTTTATCTTCAAAACCGGTTGCAATAACCGTAACCTTAATCTCCTCTTTCAGGTCTTCGTCAATGATGGCACCAAAGATCATATTCACTTCCGGGTCGGAAGCAGACGTTACGATCTCTGCCGCTTCATTCACTTCATACAGGGACAGATTAACGCCACCCGTAATATTCATGATTACGCCGCGAGCACCTTCAATAGAAGTTTCAAGCAAAGGACTCATAATGGCTTTCCGTGCTGCTTCTGCGGCACGATTCTCACCAGTTGATTCACCAATCCCCATAAGGGCTGAACCACGTTCGTGCATAATCGTTTTGACGTCAGCAAAGTCAAGGTTGATCAGACCAGGTACAGCGATCAAATCAGAGATACCTTGTACCGCTTGACGAAGTACGTTATCCGCTTGACGGAATGCTTCAAGCATAGGAGTCTTTTTGTCTACGATTTCGAGCAAACGATCATTAGGAATCACGATCAGTGTGTCGACTTTTTCCTTGAGAGCTTCAATACCTTGCTCTGCATGGCTGGAACGCTTGCGTCCTTCAAATGTAAATGGACGAGTTACGACACCAACGGTAAGTGCACCACACTCTTTAGCGATTTCGGCAATAACCGGAGCCGCACCTGTACCTGTACCACCGCCCATACCAGCTGTAACAAATACCATGTCTGCACCTTTCAACGTGTTCATGATCAGATCGCGGGACTCTTCCGCTGCTTTTTTACCTACATCCGGGTTGGCGCCAGCACCAAGACCACGAGTCAATTTATCACCGATTTGCAATTTATGCTCGGATTTTGCCAGGTGTAACGCCTGAGCATCCGTATTCACCGTAATAAATTCAACACCTTGTACACCATTTTCAATCATACGGTTGACTGCATTGCTTCCGCCGCCGCCTACACCGATGACTTTAATTTGAGCCAAGCTCTCCATCTCGAAATCAAATTCCAACATATTATTCCATCTCCCCCTCAATGTGCATGGATGGCCCGTCCAATTTTTGATTTGAACCGAATCAATTTCATATATCGACGAACGAAAGCGTTTATTTTAGTACCGGCGCATTCAGACGGCTTCAAGAATGTATGAAATGGATCCAACCTGTTATATAAATTCGCTGAACATATTCTTCAGCCGCTCGAACAGACCGGGTTTTTGCTCCGATTCCTGTGCCGCATTTGGCTTCGGACGGTTGGTCGGTTTCTTGTTGTTATTATTGTTGTTATTTCCACCGCCGTTATTGATCGAGGGACGAATGCGCAAACTGCGAATTACACTGTGCAATATGCCGACTCCGCTTGTAAACCCGGGGTCACGCACACCAATATAATCCGGAACTGCAACTCGTACCGAAGCAGCAAGCTCATGCTGAGCGACCTGCAGAACCCCCGGCATAGAGACCGTACCTCCCGTTAGTATATAACCTCCAGGAAGCTCGTTGTAACCAAGACGTTTCACTTCTTGGGATATCATCTGGAATATTTCTTGAACCCTAGGTTCAATAATTGCTGCCAGATCCTCCTGTGAAAACTCCTTGTCTACATTACTGCCAATTCGGGTGACTTTGAACATCACATCCGCAGCAGCATCATCCAACCAGGCGCAGCCATATTTCAGTTTCACTTTCTCTGCCTGATCCGTTAACGTGCGTAAGCCATAGGCGATATCATTTGTTACGAATTCCCCACCTATAGGCAACGTTGATGTTGCAACAAGACTGTCTTCTTCAAAAATGGCGATGGTTGTTGCACCTGCTCCAATATCAACAAGCACTGAACCCATCGTTTTTTCATCTTTGGACAAAGCCAGTTGACCCGCTCCAAGCGACATGAGAACCAGATCGCTTACTTTCAGACCCGCTTTTTCCACGCAGCGCAAAAGATTATGTATCGCGGTTTTTGCACCCGTTATGATCGTTGCTTCAACTTCCAGACGAACACCAATCATACCACGGGGGTCCTGTATGCCCTCCAAGCCATCCACAACATATTGCTTGGCGACAACATCAATAATTTCCCGTTCCGGCGGAACTGCAATGACTTCGGCTGCTTTCAACACCCGTTCCATGTCTTCTTCTCCGATTTCACGATCCTCGTTAGACACAGCCACGACGCCGTGACTGCTCATCAGTCCGATATGATTTCCCGAGATTCCAACATACACTTCGGATATTTGAATACCTACCATACGTTCTGCATGATCCACTGCGTTGCGAATCGACTGCACCGTCTGATCGATATCTACGATTACACCTTTGCGAATTCCCTCCGAGTCGGCAGATCCAACTCCTATAATATTAAAGGTTCCATTATTCATTTCCCCAATAATAGCGCGAATTTTGGATGTACCGATGTCCAAACTAACAATGATGTCATTGTTGCTCAAGTCTGTGGCACCTCCTGACTCCAATAGTAAATTACGTTCGAATTTAAACACTCTTAAAACATATTCAACACACTTCAGGCTTTCCCTCTTTTTTCTACAATGTTTTTGGGTGTCAAAATCTGGTTGCCAGACATAAAACATTGAAGAAAAAAGAAGGAGGCAACTCATGTGCCATAAGTTCAAGTGTATCATTTTTTCTTCATCTCAGAAAGAACAAGTTTCATTGCTCTGACGGGGTCAAACCCCGACCTGCCTAGGCTTTCATATTCAGTCCAGCCTCATGATGGCAAAGATCAGGGGCTTGCTCCTGGTTCAGCATCATCTTCCGGGTCATCCGGGATGAAAGGGACATAGGTATCTGCCTCAAGCATGGTGATTTTCCCAGGCCGCTCGGTCTCAATCACCTGATTCAGATACTCCACTTTATCCGATAAAAGAGAGACGGTTGTAATCACTTCAAACTGCGATTTGGTATACATCCGAATCTGATCCGGAAATGAAGGCGTTGGATTCGGAATAATTTCCGAAATATCCGTCGTTAATTCATTCGGAATTTTAGCCAGTGTCTGGCTCAGCTTGGCTTTAAGTGGATCATCAGCCTTCCATTGGGTCAATATGGGCTTCTCCACAGCAACACCAATTGTTGCCGGAACCGTCAAGCTTGTCCCACTGGCTAATATCGCTTTTAGCGTACCGTCAGAACCAAGCTCATAAGCAACCGTGGCATATTCCTGAACCTTGATATGGATAATCCCCGGAAACTTTTTGTCCACGGTAACGGTGGAAATCGCCTTGATGGTCTTGAGACGCTCAATAACCTCGGCAGTACTTGTCCCAAAAAATTGTTCGCCTTCTTTCAGTCCGCTTTTCTCCAGCAGTTCTGAAGTTGCTGTATATACATTACCCGTAATTTCAATTGCCGAAATCCGACTCATGGAAGAACGAAAGAATAATACAGCCAGCAATACAATAAATAATAATAAGAGAATAATTACAATTTTGCGGCTTGTGTTTCCTTTTGGCCGATTCTTCTTCAGAACCGGAATTTGACTTTTAGGCATAAGTAGCGCTCCACAAAGCCTCAGGTCCCCTCCCTTCAAGAAGGGGACGCCAAGGACGTTAATTGGCAAAATCCAACTGTTTCGAAACGGGTGACTGTCGCTCAACCGATGCTCCAAGACTTTGGAATAACTTCTCGATCTGATCGTAGCCCCGGTCAATATGATGCACTTGCTCCACAACCGTTTTGCCTTGAGCAGCCAGACCAGCAATGACCAGAGCTGCACCTGCACGAAGATCGGTTGCTTCTACTGTAGCCCCGTACAGACGGGGAACACCACGGATAAATGCTGCGTTCAGATCGACTGAAATATCAGCCCCCATCACATTCAGTTCATCCACATGTTTGAACCGGCCCTCGAATACCGTTTCCTTCATCACACTGAATCCGTCTGCCAGACTGAGCAGCACCATGATTTGCGATTGCAAATCTGTCGGAAACGAAGGATACGGAGAAGTCACAATACGGTCTACTGATTTGGGACGGCTCATACAGCTCACCGTCATTATATCATTGCAGACTGTGATTTGAACACCAGTGCGCTTCAATACATGTATAAGTGAAGTAAGATGAGCAGGATTGCAGTGTGTAAGCGTAACATTGCCTCGTGTTGCTGCTGCTGCAATCATCACGGTTCCGGCAACGATTCGATCCGGTATAATCTCATAGGAACAAGGTTTCAGTTTCTCAACGCCATTGATCGTGATTGTGTCCGTTCCTGCACCAATAATGCTTGCACCCATAGCATTCAAAAAGTGTTGCAGGTCCTGGATTTCAGGTTCTCTTGCGGCGTTGCAGATGGTTGTCGTCCCTTTAGCCATAACGGCTGCCATCATGATATTCTCGGTCGCTCCCACACTTGGGAAATCCAAATGAATATCTGTACCCACCAGATTGTGCCCATGACAGATAATCTGTTGGTCCTGCTCTTCAATCAAAGCTCCGAGCGCTTCCAGGCCCCGGAGGTGAAGATCAATTTTGCGTTCTCCAATGGCACAGCCTCCTGGCTGATACACTGACACTTGCCCAAACTTAGCCAGCAATGGTCCCATCAAAAAAATGGAAGAGCGCATCTGCTTCATTAGATCTTCTGGCACATCATATGACCTGATAGACGAGGTATTAATCGTCACTGTTCCCTGTTCATGCCGACACGTGCATCCAAGCCGTTCCAGGATATACAGCATCACTTCAATGTCCAGCAAGTGTGGAACGTTATGCAGTGTAACTTCTCCATCTGCCAACAAACTTGCGGCCATAATCGGTAAAGCGGCATTTTTTGCTCCATGGATGCGTATGGATCCTGAGAGGGGTTTCCCGCCTTCAATCACCAATTTGTCCAATGTATCACCTCCGGGGTTTACCGCTCACCCACTACGAAGACTTCCGGTACCAGGTTAATACCGTTTTGAGATGATATAGTGCTCTGTATCTGCTGCATTAGGGTGATAACGTCCTCTGCTGTTGCTTGGCCTGTATTAACAATGAAATTGGCATGCATGGTGGATACCTGTGCGCCTCCCTGGGTCATTCCTTTCAGCCCTGCTGCTTCAATCAGGCGGGCTGCATGATCACCCGGTGGATTTCGGAATACACTACCTGCACATGCCATCTGCAGTGGCTGTGTGCGGCGCCGGCGGTCTTTGTAAGCCGCCATCGTTTCCGAAATGACGTTGCGCTCTCCATGCTGGAGTTCAAACGTAGCTTCCAGCACGATGCCTCTCCGATCATGCAGAACAGAGTGGCGATAGGCAAAATCCATGTCCTCCTTGCTGTAACGTACCAATTCCCCTGTCTCCAGTACAATCTCAGCGAATTTGAATATCCGTGACACATCCGATCCATGCGCGCCTGCATTCATGTATACGGCTCCACCGACAGTGCCGGGGATACCGCTGCCGAATTCCAGACCGGTCCATTCCTTTTTGGCAGCAACCACACTGAGTTTAACAAAAGAATGCGCCGCTCCGGCGGTTACACCGCCTTCGTGAAATTCGGCATAATCAAAGCCCTCGCCTGGTTTCACCACAACACCACGTATTCCTTTGTCTGACACCAGCATGTTTGAGCCCCGTCCTAGTTGCATCCACGGAATCTGATACGTGTGAAGCAATTGAACGAGATTCATCATCTGCTCTTTATTCTCGGGAATGACCAGTGCATCCGCAGGACCGCCGATCTTCCATGTGGTGTATTTGGCTAGCGATTCGTTTTCAAGAACTCTGCCAACATTATTCTGGGATAGTAACGATATCCACTGATGCATGTTTGCTTCCTCCTTTGCTTCAAAACCGATGAGCACGGTATGTTCTGTTATTACAGACCGTGTTCTGGCGCCATGGAACGATGGTCACGATTTATACGGTATCTTATGTCAGCCCCGTCTTGTGTGTGACAATCGCCCACAATCACACTTTATCGGTGTGCAGCAAGACGCTGAATTTCATGAACAAGCACTTCAGCTGCATCGGGTTTCCCCAGTTTCCGGGAGGCTTCAGCCATTCGTTTGCGTCCCGATTCATCATTCATAATCTTGGCGATGGCTTGATACAAGACTTTGCCTGTAAGATCCTTCTCCAGCATCGTGAGTGATGCGCCTCCACCTTCAAGCGTGCGTGCATTGGCTTCCTGATGATTATTAGTCACGTTAGGTGACGGAATCAGGATCGAAGGAATACCCAGTGATGTAATCTCCGCAAGGAATGATGCACCTGCGCGGTTTACAATCAAGGATGTGCAGGCAAGCACCTCAGGCATATTATGCACGTAAGGCAGGACATGCAGGTGGTTTGGCATCGTACCCAATGAGCTGCGAATGGCTTCACGCGTTTCATCAAAATAGGTATCGCCTGTCACGTAAACGACATGTACATCGTCCAGTTGTTCCAGCATTGGAGCCATGTCCACCATGGCCTGATTGATTGCTTTTGCCCCGCGACTGCCACCAACCACAAGAACAACACGGCTGTTCATCGGTACACCTAACGTTGCAAAACCACGATCACGGCTAGCCTGGGCTACCGTAGTCGCTCGCGGATTACCGGTGTAAATCACCCTTTTTGCGCCGGAAAATGATTTTTCAGAACCTTCAAAGCTAACGGCAACCGTGTCCACATAACGCATCAAAAATTTGTTCGTCAGACCAGGGATGGCGTTCTGTTCATGAATTATACTCGGAATTCCCAGTTTTGTTGCTGCATATACCACAGGTCCACACACATATCCACCTGTACCAATCACAACATCCGGTTTGAATTCCTTCAGCATTTTTTTGGACTTGCGTACACCTTGAATGAAACGCATGACCGTTTTTAGGTTGTCGATGGACAATTTCCGCCGAAAGCCCGTAATATCAATGGATTTAAAAGGAATATTTTCTTGGGGAACCAGTTTACTTTCCAGACCTCTGGTTCCTCCGATGTATAGAAATGTCGAGTCCGGATTCTCCGCCTCGCATTGTCTTGCTATGGCAACGGCCGGATAGATATGTCCACCCGTACCGCCACCGCTTAGAACGACTCGCATCGCATAGTCACCTCGCATAACGGGATAAATTCACTAAAATACCCAGTGCTGTGAGCATGAGGGTCAATGATGATCCGCCGTAACTGATCAGAGGCAATGTAATGCCCGTAACAGGCATCATGCCAATGACAACACCAATGTTAATAATGACCTGTACGGCGACCATACCTACGATACCAACACCAAGCAGACTGCCGAAGGCATCCGGAACGGTCATGGCTACACGCATCCCTCTCCACACCAGCACCAAAAACAACAATAATACAATCATTCCACCTATAAAGCCGAGTTCTTCGGCCAAAATACTAAAAATAAAGTCCGTTTGCGGTTCAGGTACATAACTGTACTTCTGCCGGCTCATACCCAGTCCCAATCCCGCCAGTCCTCCAGGACCAATCGCGTATAAAGATTGAATGATCTGATATCCGGCACCCAGCGGATCGGACCACGGGTCCAAAAACGCTGTGATACGCTGCAGCCGATAGGGTGCTGCTGCAATCAAAGTTGCAAACCCTGCTACGCCGCCAAGAGCAAGCAAGCTCAGATGTTTCATTCGCGCTCCGGCTGTGAAAATAATAAGCATCGATGCACCCATCATCACGGTGCCAGTCCCCAAATCAGGTTGCAGCATAATAATCCCAAAAGCCAAACCAATCAATCCCAGCGGTGGCAGAAGCCCCGTTGTGAAGGTTTTGATTTTGCCCGGTTCCTTGCTCAGCCAGTGAGCGAGAAACAGAATCATGCCCAACTTCATGAATTCTGAGGGCTGAATACCGAACGAACCAATGCCCAGCCAACTTCGTGCACCACCGCGAACTACACCAATTCCAGGAATGAGCACCCCAATGAGCATAATAAAACAGGCAATCAATATAGGCTTGGCATATTTCCTCCACACCCGGTAGTCTACATTAGCAGTTACGAACATGGCCACAAGCCCAAGCACCGCAAACAGGGCCTGTCTTTTTACAAAATAAAATGAATCGCCATAGTCATGAAAGGCAAGCACCGAGCCCGCACTATATACCATAATAATGCCGATGGCAAGCAATGCCAAAATACAAATCAGCAACCAAATATCTGGTGCCGGTCGCGTCTGTTTCATCAGGAGGCCACCCCTTGCATGGAAGTAGGGGCTTTTCCACCCCCCTACTTACAAGTTATGCGCCGCCTCTTTAAAAATGCGTCCCCGCTCTTCATAGGAAGCAAACATGTCCCAACTTGCACATGCCGGGGATAACAAAACGACATCACCGGCACTGGCAAGCTTCGATGCTTCCTGCACAGCAACGGTTAACGTCCGGGCAGCGTCCTCCTCATTATCGACGACCTTAATTTGCTTTAATCCGGCAAGTTCCGCGACCTTGGCAATTTTTGTCCGTGTTTCTCCAATTGCAACGACAGCTTTTACCCGTTCCTGGAACAAGGGTAACAACTCCATCATGTCTGACCCGCGATCCAACCCTCCAGCAATTAATACAACCGGTTCCTTGAACGAATTCAGAGCCATAACCGTAGCTTTCGAATTGGTCGCTTTGGAGTTGTTGTAGTATGCAGAGCCGTTATGCTCCAGGACATATTCAAGTCGGTGTTCAACTCCCTTGAAGTCTGCAAGCGGAGCAGCCAGCACCGCAGGATCAGCTCCTGCCGCTACGGCGATAGCCACAGCAGCCAGTGCATTTTCCACATTAAATCGCCCAGGAAGGCCAATGTCCTCAACGTCGATAATGATGTGGTGATCTCCGTTTTCATCCGCGTAGATTACCTGACGCTTCACATCATCCGCTTCTCCATCCACATAAGGAGGATCTGCATACACACCTGTATCCAATTTCTCTGTCACGGAGAAGGGGATCAATCTGCCTTTGATGTAAGGAACCAGACCACGACATACCGCATCATCCCAATTCAGGATGGCTACGTCGTCAGGCTGCTGATTGGCGAATAGTTTGGCTTTGGAAGCCACATAATCATCCATGTTCCCGTGATAATCCAGATGTGTCTCAGCAACGTTAAGTAAGCTGGCAATCCGGGGTCGGAAATCAACCGTTCCTTTGAGCTGGAAACTACTAAGCTCAACAACCATCCAGTTATCTGGAGAAGCTTGCTCTGCCGCTTCACAGAGAGGTGTTCCGATATTACCGGCAACGATCGGCTTGAGGCCAGCATGCTCCAACATTTTACCCACCCAAGTGGTGGTTGTTGTTTTGCCGTTGGATCCCGTAATCCCGATCATGGGTGCAGCACATAGATGATAAGCAACCTCTACTTCGGTCACCACTTCAATGCCCAATGCCAAAGCTTGCTGCACAGGAGCTGCATGGTATGGGATACCGGGGTTTTTGACAACCAGCTTCACACCACTGTGAATCAGATCATCCGGATGCCCTCCGCATACAACAGAAATTCCCAAAGCCTCCAATTCGGAAGCTTCGGGACATTGATCTCTCTCTTTTTTATCATTTACTGTAACCTTCGCTCCGGCGCGATCCAGCACCTTGGCGACCTGTACGCCGCTTTTGGCCAATCCGAGCACGACTACTTGTTGTCCGCGATATGATTCAGGATGGTTCATGATCTACAACCCCTTGTTGAGATAAAGTCCAAGAGCGGCCAAAATTGCGCCTACCGCCCAAAAGGTAATAACAACCCGCCATTCTGACCAACCACTTAATTCAAAGTGATGGTGAATGGGGCTCATTTTGAATACACGCTTGCCACGAGTCTTGAATGATACCACTTGAATAATGACAGACAGGATCTCGATAACAAAAATACCGCCAATGATGACAAATAGAAGCTCTGTCTTGGTTACAATCGCTACCGCACCAATCGCACCGCCAATCCCCAGAGAACCGGTGTCTCCCATAAACACTTTGGCCGGATGTGCATTGTATACCAGAAAACCAAGTACGGCTCCGATCATCGCTGCTGCACACACTGCTGCCGGCATCGACGTGGCTTGCATCGCCACAATGGCAAACGCGCCAAAGGCAATTGCACTTACCCCTGACAGCAAACCATCCAGACCGTCGGTAAAGTTAACCGCATTGGTAATGGCAAGCATCATGAATACGACAAAAGGATAATAGAACCATCCGGTCCAGTCAAACGAGAATGACGTTCCCGGAATAGAGATGGCTGTGCTGTGTCCATTCTGGATCAGCAAGAAACACATCACTGCACTGAAGAACAATTGACCCAGCATTTTTTGTCTGGCTGTCAGTCCCAGCGAACGTTTGAACACAATTTTGATGTAATCATCCAGGAAGCCAATCAGCCCGAATCCCAGCGTAGCCACGAGCAAGACATAAAAGTCTGTATTCTTGACTGCTGAAAATTTCAAAAAGGCCAATGTGAACGCAACTAAAATGACGACTCCACCCATTGTAGGTGTTCCGCTTTTTTTCAAATGGCTCTGAGGCCCATCTTCCCTAACTTGCTGTCCGAATTTCATTCGACGTAACAGCGGAATCAGGAGCGGTGCGGCAATCACCGCCAGAATAAATGAAACGCCGATTGTTAACAGTAATACCTGAAAATCCATGGGTTCACCCCTCTAGTCTACTCGATTCTGTAATGGTGCTATTTGTAGTGCTTCGACCACGTCCTCCAGCTTCATGCCTCTTGAAGCTTTGAACAAAACAACGTCTCTGGGATGTAGTTTATCCAGTAGATAACGGGTCATTTCTTCTTTATCTATAAAAGCATGCACAGCCTCTGTAGGCATATGCTTGCTTGCTCCTTCAGCAATCTTAGCTGATAGCGGACCATATACCAGCACCATGTCCATTTTGGCCGATGTGATATACTCTCCGATTCCGTAATGCAGATCCTGCTCTTGGGGACCGAGTTCAAGCATATCACCAAGCACAGCCACTTTCATGCGGTATCCTTTCAGACCTTCTAGTACATCGATTGCGGCCTTCATGGAGGTTGGACTTGCATTGTATGCATCATTCAGCAGGGTTAGACCACTAACGCCTTGCGTAACCTCAATACGCATGCCTGTCAGTTTCAAGCGAGACAATCCCGCGGCAATCTGCTCCGTCGTCACTTTGAAATGACGGGCTATTGCCAAAGCAGCCAGACAGTTAACGACATTATGCGTTCCTAGCAGAGGTAGCGTAAATGCATGTTCTCCAGACTGTTTGGTGGTGAAAACTACCCCGTTCTGCGCATTCATAAGTCCGGTAGGATAGTCATCATTATCGGTTTGCAGACCAAATGTAAACCGCTGCAATCCATCGGGTTGTTTCGTTGCGGGTTCTTCAAGGACTTGTGCAATTAAAGGCTCGTCTCCGTTGTAGATCAGTAACCCGCCAGGCTTCAATCCCGCGGCAATCTCGGCTTTGGCTCTGGCAATCTCCAGTCTGGACCCCAGCTGAAGCAGATGTGATTCACCAATATTGGTAATGACCGCTACATCAGGCTGCGCAATAACCGACAGATCGTTAATTTCCCCGCGACCACTCATACCCATCTCCAAAATGATAATCTCGGTATCCGGGTCCATGCTTAGTACAGTCAGTGGTAAACCAATGTGATTATTGAAGTTGCCTTGCGTCTTATGCACTTTGAACGTCGTCGAGAGAATGGTATCTACGATGTCCTTTGTTGTTGTCTTGCCGTTGCTGCCTGTAATGCCGACTACAGCCGCTTTATTCTCCGTTAGATAAGCAGATGCGAGTGCTTGCAGCGCGACAAGTGTGTCGTCAACAACAATGACAGCTCCTTGTGGCGGAATACCATGATCCTTTTGCCAGATCGCGCCTGCAGCCCCCTTCTCTAGACAGACTTGCACAAATTCGTGTCCGTCAAACCTTTCACCCACTAGCGGGATAAATAAACTGCCTTCCAGAGGTTTACGCGAATCGGTAAACACCCCTTCGACCATTACATTGCCATGAGCAGCAACGTCACTTAATGTCCCTCCACACATCTCGGCCAATTGTGCCAATGTTCTTTTTATCAATTGGATTTGCCCCTTATCGCTTCTTTAGCTATGATTCGGTCATCAAAATCGGTTTTGGTTGTGCCGATAATCTGATAGGTCTCGTGACCCTTGCCCGCAATCAATACTACATCGGCTGGGCTTGCCATTTCAATAGCTTCATGAATCGCCTGGCGTCGATCCACAATCATCGTATAACGTTCAGCAGGAACGGATTCTTCAATCAGGCCCTGTTCAATGTCTTTAAGAATCAGATCCGGATCTTCTGTCCGTGGATTATCGGAAGTAACCAGTACAAAATCACTATAATTCGCAGCAATTTTCCCCATGAGAGGGCGTTTGGTACGGTCCCTGTCACCACCACAGCCAAACACGCAGATCACACGTCCTTCGGCAAATTCCTTCACCGTACGCAACACATTCTCAAGTCCATCCGGTGTATGGGCATAATCGACAATAACAGCAAATGGCTGTCCTTCGTCCACTCCTTCAACACGTCCATCCACGCCCGGAACCGTCTCCAGACTGCGCTTGATCTCTTCCAGCGGAATTCCTTCAACCAGCGCTGCAGAGATTGCTGCCATTGCATTGTATACATTGAATTTGCCTACCATGCGCAAGCGAATATCTGTGCTGCCTGCAAATGTATCCACGTGGAAAGAAGTTCCCTGAGACGTGATTGAGATTTGGGATGCGCGTACATCCGCCTTTTCACCCATGCCATATGTAATCACTTCAGCCGCAGTCACAGAGATGAAATAATCCGCTGCCGGGTCATCTGCATTGATAACAGCGAATTTACGCTGTGAGACATCTTCCGTATAACCGTTACCCAGACGTGCAAAGAATAATCCTTTGGCCCCGCGATATTCCTCCATGGAATGGTGGTAGTCCAAATGATCCTGCGTCAGGTTAGTAAATACCGCAGTACGGAAATTTGTTCCCTTTACTCGCCCTTGTTCCAATGCGTGAGAAGAAACTTCCATAACACAGCAGTCCGTACCCTTCTGAACCATATCATGCAGACTACGCTGCAGATCAAGCGCCTCTGGTGTTGTTCCTGACATCGGGTAGGTGCGACCGTCATACCGCATTTGAATAGTACCGATCAATCCCGTCTTGCGCCCGTAATCACTCATGATTTTTTCAATCAAATAGGTGGTCGTTGTTTTTCCGTTCGTTCCCGTTACACCAATCATATTCATCTTCTGGCTTGGAGAGTCAAAAAAGAAATCTGCCAGCACAGCCATCGCAAATCGGCTGTCCTTCACCAGCAATTGTGGTACAGGCAGATCCAGCTGCCGTTCAACCACCAATGCAACTGCACCGGCATTTACAGCTTTTTCTGCATAATCATGACCATCTACCGTATGTCCCGGAAGACAGATAAACAGATCACCCGGTTTTACCTGCCGGGAATCTGTCTGAAGGTTTTGGCATTCTGTATTTGATTCGCCCACGAGGCGGGCGGTGGTCAGCATCGATGCAAATTGTTTTAAAAGCACATGAATAACCTCACTTTTCCAATTATACTTCTGTTTTAACATATGTCTGTATTTATTAATATCGTCAATACAACCCAATAATGAAACGCACTTGGATGAATTTTGTTGCGCTAGAAGCCTCAAACTACCCCTAAGTCCTGTTATTCATCCTTTGTGTGATCATGTGCATCGTTCAGTACGTTCCCCATATAAATGCGGATGGTTGATCCCTGATCTACCCTCGCCCCAGGTTTGGGTGCCTGATTAATCACGTATTTACCACTGCCAGACTTCGCCAGCATAAAATTCATGTTCAGGTCTTCGTACAGATCTTCAACTGTAGCTCCTGTCAGGTCTGGGACTGTCACGATTTTGGTTTCACCATACTTGTATTCTTTGGCGACCTGATCCTTCCGAACAGGTACATTCATATAATGCAAAGCATCTTCAAGGATGTTCTGCACAATCGGGGCGGCAACCACACCTCCGAACTGAATTCCTTTGGGATTATCAACTGCGGTATAGACCACAATCTGTGGATCATCTGCCGGTGCAAATCCGATAAAGGATACGATATGCTCAGTCGAGGAATAACGTCCGTTGATAACCTTCTGGGCTGTACCTGTTTTGCCACCGACCCGGTATCCATCAATGAATGCCGGACGCCCGGTACCTTTTGCGACAACACTCTCGAGTGCTTCACGTACTTGTTTGGATGTATTCTCCGAGATCACCTGACGAACCAGTTCCGGCTTGGCCTCTTCCATGACTTCTCCCGTTACCGGATGGACCCACGCTTTCGTAACATATGGCTTGTAAAGTTTACCCCCATTGATGGCCGCTGACACAGCTGCTACTTGCTGAATAGGCGTAACCGATACACCTTGACCAAAAGCAGTTGTTGCAAGTTCGACAGGTCCTACTCTCGACAGTTTGAATAGAATTCCACTGGCTTCTCCACTGAGGTCAATTCCCGTTTTGGTACCGAAGCCAAAGTCTTTAATATAGGAGAAGAGCGATTCTTTGCCCAGCCTCTGCCCCAGAGCTACAAATCCCGGGTTGCATGAGTTCTCCACCACTTGCAAAAAGGTCTGACTTCCGTGGCCGCCCTTTTTCCAGCAACGCAGACGAGCTCCACCCACCTCAACATATCCGGGATCAAAAAATTGATCCTGTTGCAGATTGACCTTTTTCTCTTCAAGCGCTGCTGCCAAGGTAATAATCTTGAACGTAGAACCCGGTTCGTACGTCATCCAGATCGGTAAATTGCGATTGTATATCTCCGCGGGATATTGCTGATAATCGGCAGGTTCGTATCCCGGTCTGCTGGACATCCCCAAAATTTCACCCGTTTTCGGATTCATCGCTATGGCCAATGCTGAGTTCGCCTGGAACTTCACCATGGCCTGATCCAGTTCTCTCTCCATGATGGACTGAATGGATTTATCAATGGTCAGCTTGAGGTTAAGGCCGTCCTTCGGTTCCACATACTTCTCGGATGAGCCCGGCATTAGCCTTCCGGCCGCATCGGACAAGTAGGACACACTGCCATTCAAACCATTCAGCTTATCATCATATTTCTTCTCGACACCCGTTAAGCCCTGATTATCAATGCCCGTAAAACCAAGAATATGGGCAGCCAAATCATCATAAGGATAAAAACGTTTATTGTCTTCAGCAACAACGATACCCGGAAGCTTCAAATCACGGATGCGCTGAGCTTTCTCCATCGTAATTTTGCGGCCGCCGGGTTGTAGTCGTACAATGAGTTCTCGTTTCTTGATGGTTGCGAGCACTTTTTCTTCCGTCATCCCAAGCAATGGGGCCAGCGCTTTAGCCGTCGTTTCAGCTTCTTTAACCTGAGCCGGAATGGCCATAATGGTTGGTGTTGTCACATTATAGGCCAGAGAGGTTCCATTTCGATCCAGGATCTCCCCTCGCTTGGCTGAGTAAGGAATATTACGCCGCCAGGATTCTTCTGCTTTTGCTGACAATTCAGGGCCTTCCCCGAGCTGTACATAAGCAAGCCTGATCATCAGGGCCGAAAATAACAAAACTAAAATCATTAAACTCCATAGCAACCTGCGTCGCAGATTTACGCTTGATCCCTTCACTAAAAGATCCCCCCACTCGTCCCAAAATCATGACATTCGTTCCATTCATGAATATTCAGGACAACCGGGGGTTAGAACAAGCTGTCAGAGCTCCCTAAGGAAGTGTAGCTCCGTTTGTTGCTGGATCGTCAGAGGATTCGGATTCATTGGTAGGAGCCTTGTTGTTATCTGTTTCGTCTGTTTCGTCGGTTTTAGCTTCTCCGCCCGAAGCCTCTTGTTCCTTCACTTCAGCTTCTGATGACGGATCAGAAGAGATTGGAGCTTCATCGGCTATACCTGTCACTGCAGCTTTGGCAGTTTGCAAGTTCAGCTGTACAGTTCTCTGTTCACCTGCAACCTGCTCGGTTTGCTTCATGACATAACCCTCGCCCTTGACCGTAACCCCCACTTTCATGAGAGAAAGTACTTCAAGGGCATCCCGGAGAGATTCACCTGTTAGATCGGGAATCTTCATCTTGCTGCTTTCTTCCGTTAGCAGATAGATTCGTTGGCCTGGATTCATAGAGGCGCCAGCAACCGGATACTGCCGAATTACATTATCACCTTGACCAAGAGTCACATAAGCAATACCTGCGCTTAGAAGCTGGCTTCTGGCCTGTTTGGCTGTCTTGCCACTCAAGTCAGGCGCCTTGGCTTGCACGACAGAGACTTCTTTTGACTTTTTGTCAGGAGTTTTGGCTGTATCTTTGGGTATTCCCATGTATTGAAGAGTCTGGCTGACAATCTTTTTGAACACCGGCGCAGCTGCGGTTCCTCCCCCAATGTTGGTTCCATCCGGTTGGTCAATGACAACAAGTATAGCAATCTTCGGATTATTCACGGGCGCGAATCCAATAAACGATACAACGTCTTTTGACTTGCTGTATGCTCCGTTAACAACCTTTCTTGCTGTACCTGTCTTACCAGCTACACGGTAACCTTCAATATAGGCGTTACGACCGGTACCAATCGTCTGATCTGCAACCACTTGTTCCAGATAACCGCTCACCAGTTTGGAAGATTCCTTGGAAATCACCTGACGGACAACTTTAGGTTTGATGACTTCCGTTGTTCCATCATTCGGGTTCTTGATCTCCTTCACCAGATGTGGCTCCAACAATTTGCCGCCGTTGGCAATCGCAGAGATGGCTGCGACCTGTTGAATTGGTGTTACCTGTACAAGACCATGCCCATAGGCTGCCGTAGCAATCTCGGATTTGTAAACCAGTGGCTTGATCGGGGACGCTGCCTCATTTGGCAGATCAATACCCGTCTTTTTGCCGAAACCGAATTCGTCTATGTAATGACGCAGACGTTCACCGCCAAGCATGTTGTAACCCAAGTTAACAAAAGCAATGTTACTTGACCGTTTGACACCTTCGAGATACGAGATCCAACCATAGGAATGACCATTATCACTAATCGGGAAACCACCGATATACATGCGTTTGGATTCAAAACTTGCATTGGGATCGAAGAGTTTTTCTTCAACAGCCCCTGCTAGAGTAACTATTTTGAATGTACTACCTGGCTCATAGATGGATTGGGTAGCATGGTTGATAAAATTCTTTTGATCAGGTGTACTCCCATACGTATTCGGGTTAAAGGTTGGCCAGTTCGCCATCCCTAGAATCTCCATCGTGTTTGGGTCCGCAGCAATGACCGTCATGCTCAGTGGATTATACTTGGCAACGGCTTCTTTCATTGCATCCTCAATGTAGAACTGGATCGTATCATCGATGGTCAGCGTAAGGTTCTTACCGTTCTGAGGTGGCAGATAGTTATCCTGTGAATCCGGAAGTTTAATGCCTTTGGCATCCTTCTGATAATTCAGATATCCATCTGTGCCTGTCAGTGCTTCATCATATGAGACTTCAAGTCCATTGACAGCTTTCCCATCACGGCTCATATACCCCAAGAGGTGAGAAGCAAGTGTTTCTTCAGGGTAAAAACGCTTCGACTCCTGAGCCATCACAATTGCATTACGAGCCTTGTACTCTTCTTGTAATTCCTCACGCAGTTCGTTGACTTTTTCCGCAAGCTCTGGACTTATCTTATATCCTTCACTGCGTACTTCACGTTGTTGAAAAAAATCACCATCTTTATTCTTCGCTGTAACTAGAGTACGCATCTCACTCTCATTTTTCCCTAGAAGGGCAGAGAGCTTCTCCGTAACAACATCCTGTATGCCGAGTTCATCGATCAAGAGGGGATTAACGGAAACCGTATACGCAGGGGCATCGGTAGCCAAAATATTACCATTTCGATCCGTAATCGTTCCACGTGCAGCCTTAATCGTCTGTTCCCGCTCTACCAAACCGGCTGCCCGTTCCTGCCATACACCGCCATTCACAACTTGAATGAAAAAGATTCGGGTTACGAGTACAAGAAAAAAGAGGGTAATACATCCCCCTATAAGCAACGTGCGCATCTTTATTCTTTTTATCATCGGAACACCTCTTTACTTACTGCTTCCTGTATTCGAGGACGACTCAGTACCAGTTGATTTCGTACTTGTTGAGCGAGGTACATAAATGACATCCTTACCGGAAGCTTCAACGTAACCAAGTTGTTTTGCATTTTCGATGACCTGGTTGTTCAATGTTTCTTTTTCCACCTGCAGGTCTGCAATCGTCTTTTCATACCCCTTAATATCCGAAATAGTGGACTGCGCCTGCTTGTTCAAATCATAGATATGAGCATAACGAGACATCAAGGCTCCTCCAACAAGGATAACTGCAACCAGGGTAATCAGATACAAAATTTTCTCGCGTGCCGGAAGACCCGTACGACGGGTCACCACTTTGGTGGTTTCTTTGTATCGTTGCTGGGTCACACGTTCCTGGGACGCTTTTTCTTTTACAGCGAGATTACCACGTGTATATGCCATACTCCGATTCTCTCCTCCACTCTTGATCTACAATTTCTCGGCTACGCGCAGTTTGGCTGAACGAGCACGTGAATTTTCGGTCAATTCCGTTTCCGTTGGAATCAACGGTTTTCTGTTAACTAAACGCAGGCTCCCCTTGCCGCCGCATACACACAACGGAAAATCGGGTGGACATGTACATTTTTCCAGATAACTGCTGAAAATCTGTTTACATATCCGATCCTCAAGGGAGTGGAAGGTAATAACAGATACACGTCCTCCTGGTGCCAGACAACGAACAGCCTGATGTAAGCCTTCTTCAAACGCACCCAACTCATCGTTGACGGCAATGCGTAATGCCTGGAAGCTGCGTTTGGCAGGATGTCCACCTGTACGGCGAGCTGCCGCCGGGATGCCTTCCTTGATCAGTTCCACGAGTTCACCTGTCGTCTCAATGGTAGACTGCGCTCGTTTTCCGACGATAACACGGGCAATTCTTCTCGAAAACTTCTCTTCACCATAGCGATACAAAATTCGAGCAATCTCTTCTTCTGGCCACTCATTCACAATCTCTTTGGCCGTCAGCATTGCATCCTGGTCCATTCGCATATCGAGCGGAGCATCGTGATTGTAACTGAATCCACGTTCTCCTTCATCAAATTGCGGGGATGACACACCCAAGTCGTACAAAATACCGTCGACCTGTGGTGCACCATCCTTCATTGGTACATCCAGTTCCTTGAGTACCTGTTCCAGATCTCGAAAATTGGTTTTCACCAATGTTACACGTTCTCCATAAGCTGCGAGCTTCTCGCGAGCATTATCCAAAGCCCAATCATCCTGATCAAGTGCGATCAGACGTCCCCCTGGACCGAGCTTGGAAGCAATCACGGAGCTATGTCCGCCACCGCCTAAAGTGCAGTCCACGTATATACCGTCCTGCTTGATGTTTAATCCCTCTGTTGCCTCTTCTTTGAGTACGGTTATGTGGTGAAACAACCTGCACCCCTCCTGACTTTATAAATCAAAATTAAAATCGACCAGCTTTTCGGCAATGTCGTTGAATGCTTCTTCGGATTGATTGAAATAACTCTCCCATATGCCTTTGCTCCAAATCTCCACCCGGTTCGACACGCCAAGAACAACACAATCCTTGTCCAGCTTGGCATACTCTCTTAAATTGCCCGGCAGATTTACCCTGCCCTGTTTGTCCAGTTCACATTCGGTTGCACCCGAGAAAAAAAACCGGGTAAACGCACGTGCATCAGATTTCATCAATGGCAGTGCTTTGAGCTTCTGTTCCATGACCCCCCACTCCTCCATGGGGTACACGAAAAGACACTGGTCCAAACCCCGTGTGACAACGAAAGACGGTCCCAGAGATTCGCGGAATTTAGCCGGAATGATAACCCGACCCTTATCATCAATGCTATGTTGGAACTCCCCCATAAACATTGGCCCACTCACTCCTCACCCGTTTCTCCCACTTTGCCCCACTTTCCACCACCTAAGCATAATAGATTCGCACAAAAAAATCAAAACCCTTCTTGCATGACTTGATTTTTTAATTTTTCAGCATAAAAAAACGTCCTTGATCCTGTCACTCAGGATCAAAGACGCTTCCCTTAAACGGGCAATCGTATGTCTACCCGCACATGAGCCATATCATCAATAAACCATTCTATACCTATTGAATCATTTCATCAGCTTGTAATTATTGGATAGTGCTTAAAATTTCCAGCTATCCAGGTATTTCACTTGCTCAGCTGACAAGGAGTCGATGCCAATATTCAGGCTTTCAAGTTTATAGCTGGCAACTTGCTGGTCAATATCATAAGGTACATTAACAACGTTTTTACCCAAGTTTTCATAATTCTCACTTACATAACGCAGACCAAGCGCCTGCAGAGCAAACGTCGTATCCATGATTTCGGCAGGGTGACCATCTGCTGCACCCAGGTTCACAAGACGACCTTCTGCAAGAAGATACATTTTACGACCGTCTTTGAAACGATATTCCTCAATGTTGCGACGAACTGTGCGAATCGATTCCGAACGTTTAGCCAGTTCAGGTTTATTCACTTCAACATCAAAGTGACCTGCATTACTCAGGATCGCTCCGTCCTTCATCACATCGTAATGCTCACCTGTGATAACATCCTTATTGCCTGTAACTGCGATAAAGAAATCGCCCAATTTGGCGGCTTCCACCATCGTCATGACCCGGAACCCGTCCATGTGTGCTTCTACCGCTTTGATTGGATCGATCTCGGTTACGATCACATTTGCACCAAGACCTTTGGCGCGCATCGCTACACCTTTACCACACCAGCCATAACCTGCTACCACTACGTTTTTACCAGCGATAACCAAGTTAGTTGTACGAATAATCCCGTCGAATGCAGATTGTCCAGTACCGTAGCGATTGTCAAACAGATACTTGCAGTATGCGTCATTAACCGCAACCATCGGAAACTTCAATTGGCCTTCTTTCGCCAATGCTTTCAAACGGATAATACCCGTTGTCGTTTCTTCTGCTCCTCCGCGAATTGTTGCTGCGAGGTCAGGGCGCTCGGATGCAATAATGGTTGCAAAGTCTCCACCATCATCAATAATGAGATCAGGCTTCACCTCAAGCGCACGCAGTTGCAGTGATTTGAATTCCGCAGGCTCCGGATTGTACTTCGCATACACCGTAACCCCGTCTTCCACCAATGCTGCGCAAACATCATCTTGTGTAGACAATGGATTGCTATGCGTAATTGTTACTTCTGCACCACCCGCTTGGATCACTTTTGCCAAGTAAGCTGTTTTCGCTTCCAGATGAAGACAGATGGCAACCTTCAAACCTTTGAAGGGCAGATCCTGTTCGAACTGGCGACGAATGCGGTTTAGTACCGGCATATGCGCTTCTACCCAATCAATTTTCAGGTGACCCTCTGAAGCGAGTCCCATATCTTTAACAATACTGTTTTGCAATGCAGGTGTAGTCATTTCATATCCTCCTCGTTTATGTGTTTCTTCTATTATAAAGGGCTCTACAGTGCAATGACCTTGTGCTCTCCAAGGAATTCGCTTGAGGCCTTAATCAGTTCATCGATCCACTCGGTGCCATAACGATTCAGGTAAAAGAGTGCATTATGTACTCGTTCCTGTGGTTTGCCCGTTGGGAATAAGGAGTTCTGAATGCCGTGCCAGTGCCTTAGACTCACGTTATGTTTATCTTCGATAGCTTTGTGAGTCTGCTGTTTCAGATACTGCATTTGCTCGTTGATTTTACTCAAATTGGTATCGCCAATTCGTTCCAGCCCCGGATGAATCTCCGCGATCTCATCAAGCAACGGTCCATACAGATCAAGAAACGCTTCCTGAACCTTGTCAAACTGTTCATCTACCTGGAACGTCTCCTGCTGTGCGAGCCACTGCTCTTTCTTTTCTTCCATATGATATTGAACATCCTGAAAAGAAAGTCCATATTGTTTCATATGTTTGTGATGAATATCTTCCATAATGGTGAAAGACAACCGCGGCAACAAAATGGGCATTTGCAGTCCGAACTGACGGAATGCTTCCCGAGTCAAACCCCAAT